>CP170561.1:0-4838616 GCA_042701975.1 Burkholderiaceae bacterium UC74_6 | reverse complement strand
TTTTGTCTTTTGGGGTGATGGATTTTGCGATTGAGAGCCCAGTGTTCGTTAACGCATGCGTCTCCGTGCTGACTGTCAGTTTCGATGCGTGAACCGTTCCGTCGCGCTACGCGGTCGTTTCGTCGCCGCTTTCCGCAGTTCATCGCCTGGGGATGGCCTTTGACGCGGGCCCTGAGGACACTACAGCATCGAAAAGTTCGCGCGGACTTCTGGTCTGCAGACATCATGACGACCCATCGCCTACTCATCGCAGCGGTTGCCGCCCTGGCCCTGGTGCAGATTCCCGCTCCTGCCAGCGCGAGTGAAGTGGTCAAGCTCGCGCGCCTGGTGCTGACGGGCAAGCGTACCAATACGGATTCGACGCGCGATACGGCGCCATCGACTGAAAAGACTGCGCCCTCCACCGCGCCGTCTACGGATTCGAGCTCAGGCGCATCGCCAGACTTGGGCGGCGGCTCCTCGCATGGCGCTGCCGGGCACGTCTTCCTCCGCCCCTTCTGACGGACGTTTTTCCAGCGTCCTCAGCGCAACGCTGGCGGGCTTGGATGCAGCCGCGCCATCGAGACGGTATCCACATACCGACCGTTGCGAAGCGCATGTGCCTTGAACAATCCCTCCCGCTCGAAGCCGAAACGTTTGTAGAGACGCAAAGCCCGGTCGTTGTCGGCGTACACGGTGAGTTCCGTGCGCAGCACCTGCCCCCAGTTGTCGGCGTAGTCGAGCAGTGCGGCGATCAGCGCCGATCCCACACCCTTGCCTTGCTCCTCGGCTGCCACTGAAATCCCAAGCGCCATTGCATGCCGCCGTCGCAGCGATAAGCCCACAGGATGCAATCCCGCGCTGCCCAGCAGCTTCCCGTGGCGCTCCGCCACGAGGTGCAGATCCGTCTTGCCGGGAGCGGCCTGCTCCTGAAGCAGCTGCCGCCAACGCTCTTCCACCGGATAGGGCAATTGAAGCAACCCCGAGAAGACCTCCGGATCACGCATCAGCTCAACAAAAGCGGGGGCATCGGATGGGGCGGCTCGACGGATCTTGAAATCCTGGGATTGCATGGCTTTTGCTCCTTGGCGATGAAAACAAAAAAGCCCGCTGGAGTCAGCGGGCTTGTTCTGGGTGAGGGTTGTACCTTGAGAAGCGGGCCCGCTAGCAGCGATGGGGATGGCCGAAGACGACCATCATCTGAACGACGATGGTGACTAGCGCGGTGCGCTGAGCGGGAACGGGGATCTTCTCTGAGCGGTTCATGTTGGCGTTCAGTATGCGAAGCGCCGGCCGCGGCCGTCAAGCTGCTTGCTGCGCAGCAGCGGCTTCAGGACAACAGCTGCCGTGTTTCCGGTCGCTGCCAGAAGAGCTTGAGGTCCTGCACGCAGAACAGCGCGTCATCAAGCAGCACGCCCTGATCCGCGTTCGCTGGATCGTCGTAGGCCTCGGTGAGGAAGCGCTCGAGCTGCTCGCCCGGCGCCATGGCAACCGCGGCGATGGCCATCAGCATGCCATCGAGCTCTAGGCCGACTTCGCTCTTGGGATCGAAGCGATGCCAGTCCGCGTCGTGGTCCCGAACCGCGCGCAGGAAGCCCTGAACCCAAAGCACGCCATCAGCAGGTGGCGCAGGCATTTCGTCGAAGCGCATGATGCCGCTGGCGATCAGTTCCGCGAGCGTCGCGTCGTCGAACAGGGTGAGCAGCGGCGTGAGCTGCATCTGCTCGCGATCGAACTCCAGCAGCGCCGGCGCCAAGGCTTCGGTGATCTCCGTCCAGCGCCGGTGCAGCGCTTCCATGAACGGGTCGGTGAGATCCTGCTCATCGAGCACGGCCGCCCACTCATCGCCGTAGAGCGCGTCCATGGCCTGCAGCGGATCAGCATGGATCGGCCCGCAGGCGAGGGCAGTCAAGTAGCCGTCCACGGTGTCGACCAGGACGATGTCGTCCTCGCTGCAGACCTTGGCGGCCAGGCCCTTGAGCATCGCCGCCAAGGACTCCGCGCTGTCCTGATCGATCGGATGCACCACGCGGGATCAGGCCCGTTCGCTGACCCAGGCTTGCACGCTGGCGAGCGCGGCCGGAACGCCGGCCGGATTGCTGCCGCCAGCCATGGCCATGTCAGGCTTGCCGCCGCCCTTGCCGCCGAGCTGCTGGGCGACGAAGTTGACGAGCTCGCCAGCTTTGACCTTGCCCATGCTGTCGGCGGTGACGCCGGCTGCGATCTGGACCTTGTCGCCGTCGATGGCGGCCAGCACGATGGCGGCCGTCTTGAGCTTGTCCTTGAGCTTGTCCATGGTCTCGCGCAGCGTCTTGGCATCAGCACCGGGCAGCGTGGCGGCCAGCACCTTGATGCCCTTGACGTCCACGGCCTGGTTGATCAGCTCGTCGCCCTGGGCGGAAGCCAGACGGCTCTTGGCCGCTGCAAGCTCCTTCTCCAGCGCCTTGACCTGATCGAGCACGGCGTGCACGCGCGATTCCAGCTCGGTCGGCGCGGCTTTGAGCGTGCCGGCCACGGCGTGAACGGTGGATTCCAGCGATTGCAGGTAGGCCAGGGCGTTGTCGCCCGTCACGGCCTCCACGCGGCGAACGCCGGCGGCCACGCCACCTTCGGCCACGATCTTGAACAAGCCGATATCGCCGGTGCGGTGCACGTGCGTGCCGCCGCAGAGTTCTTTGGAGGAGCCGATCGTCAGCACGCGCACGGTGTCGCCGTACTTCTCGCCGAACAGCATCATGGCACCGCTCTTCTGCGCGTCGTCCAGCGCCATCACATCGGCGCGAGCGTCTGCATTGGCCAGCACTTCAGCATTGACGATGGCTTCGACCTTGGCGATTTGCTCGGCCGTCATCGGCGAGTTGTGGGCGAAGTCGAAGCGGGTGCGCTCGGCGTTCACCAGCGAACCCTTCTGCTGCACGTGGCCGCCCAGCACTTCGCGCAGGGCCTTGTGCATCAGGTGGGTGGCGCTGTGGTTGCGCACGGTCTTGACGCGGGCCTCGGGGTTGACCTTGGCGCTGAACACATCGCCGGCCTTGATCGTGCCTTCCAGCACGCGGCCGTGATGGCCGAAGACATCGGCCTGGATCTTCAGCGTTTCTTCGACTGCGAAGCGGCTCGTGTTGTTGCGCAGCTCGCCGCTGTCGCCGGCCTGGCCGCCGCTCTCGGCGTAGAAGGGCGTGTGGTCGAGCACGATGACGGCGTCATCGCCGGCCTTGGCTTCGCTCACCAGTGCGCCATCCACGTAGACGGCTGTGACCTTGGCGCCTTCGTGCACCAGATGTTCGTAGCCGTGGAAGTTCGTCGGCACGCCCTTGTACTCGAGGCCGGCGGCCATCTTGAACTTGCCGGCGGCACGGGCTTGCTCGCGCTGGCGGTTCATGGCGGTTTCATAACCGGCCTCATCGACGGTGACACCGCGTTCGCGGCAGACGTCCGCCGTCAGGTCGACGGGGAAGCCGTAGGTGTCGTGCAGCTTGAAGGCCGTCTCGCCATCCACAACCTTCTCGCCCTTGGCCAGCGCGGCTTCGAGGATTTCCATGCCAGTGGCGATGGTCTGGAAGAAGCGTTCTTCTTCCTGCTTGAGCACCTCGGTCACGCGGGCCTGCGCGGCGCGCAGCTCCGGATAGGCCTCGCCCATCTGGTGGACCAGCTCGGCCACGATCAGATGGAAGAAGGGCTTGCGCGCGCCGAGCTTGTAGCCGTGGCGGATGGCGCGGCGTGCGATGCGGCGCAGCACGTAGCCGCGGCCGGCGTTGCCAGGGATGACGCCGTCGACGATCGTGAACGAGCAGGCGCGGATGTGGTCGGCCAGCACCTTCAGCGAAGGCGAATCCTTGTCGCAGTCGTTGCCGGCCGGCGCAGCGCCGTCTACGGCCTGCTTGGCCGAGGCGATCAGGCCGACAAAGGTGTCGATCTCGTAGTTGCTGTGCACGTGCTGCAGCACGGCGGCCAGGCGCTCCAGACCCATGCCGGTGTCCACGCTCGGCTTGGGCAGCTTGTGCATCACGCCGTCTTCCGTGCGGTTGAACTGCATGAAGACGTTGTTCCAGATCTCGATGTAGCGGTCGCCGTCTTCTTCAGGCGAGCCGGGAGGGCCGCCGGGGATTTCGGGGCCATGGTCGTAGAAGATCTCGGTGCAGGGGCCGCAGGGGCCGGTGTCGCCCATCATCCAGAAGTTGTCGGACATGTAGCGCGCGCCCTTGTTGTCGCCGATGCGCACGATGCGCTCGGCGGGCACGCCCACGACCTTGTTCCAGATGTCGTAGGCCTCGTCGTCTTCGGCGTAGACCGTGACCCAGAGCTTGTCTGCAGGCAGCTTGAAATGCTTCGTCAGCAGCTCCCAGGCGAAGCTGATCGCGTCGTGCTTGAAGTAGTCGCCGAACGAGAAGTTGCCCAGCATCTCGAAGAACGTGTGGTGGCGGGCGGTGTAGCCGACGTTGTCCAGATCGTTGTGCTTGCCGCCGGCGCGGATGCACTTCTGACTGGTGGTGGCGCGGCTGTACGGGCGCTTGTCAAAGCCCAGGAACACGTCCTTGAACTGGTTCATGCCCGCGTTGGTGAACAGCAGCGTGGGATCGTCGCCCGGCACGACAGGGCTGGAGGCCACGATCTGGTGACCTTTTGATTCAAAAAACTTCAGGAACGTCTGACGGATCTCTGCTGCTTTCATGCCCTGGGCTCTCTATGTAAATGCTTGATTTTTGTAAGCTTTCGATTATAGGCGTGGGGTTGTTCGGGCCACGGTAGAGTGGTGCAAAAGGAAGCTCCCGATGTCTACCGCCCCCTCCCCGAATACACCCCTGAACGAACTTCAGGACGCCAGCCTGCTCAAGAACCAATCGCTGATCAATGGCGAATGGGTGTCCGGCAAAACCCAGTTCGCGGTTCACGATCCAGCCACCGGCGCACTGCTCGCCGAAGTGGCCTGCGTGGGCGCCACCGAAGCCGAAGCGGCCATCGCCGCGGCCGCCAAGGCCCTGCCGGCCTGGCGCTCGCGCACGCCCAAGGAGCGTGCCGCCATCATGCTGCGCTGGCACCAGCTGCTGCTCAAGCACGCGGACGACCTGGCGCGCATCCTCACCGCCGAGCAGGGCAAGCCCCTGGCCGAGGCCAAGGGCGAGATCGCCTATGGCGCCAGCTTCATCGACTGGTTCGCCGAAGAAGGCAAGCGCGCCTATGGCGAGACCATCCCCACCACCGACCCGACCAAGCGCTACATCGTGCAGCGCCAGTCGGCCGGGGTGTGCGCCGCGATCACGCCGTGGAACTTTCCTAACGCCATGATCACCCGCAAGGTGGCGCCGGCCCTGGCCGCTGGCTGCACGGTCGTGATCAAGCCGGCCGAGGCCACGCCGCTCTCGGCCCTGGCCCTGGCCGAACTGGCGCAGCGCGCAGGCATGCCCTCGGGTGTGCTCAATGTGCTGAGCGCCGATGCGCAAAGCTCGATCGAGATCGGCAAGGTGCTGTGCGCCAGCGAGACGGTGCGGCACCTGTCCTTCACCGGCTCTACCGAAGTCGGTCGCATCCTGATGCAGCAGTGCGCGCCCACGGTCAAGAAGCTCTCGCTGGAACTCGGCGGCAACGCCCCTTTCATCGTCTTCGACGATGCCGACCTGGACTCCGCCGTTGAGGGCGCCATCGTCAGCAAATACCGCAACGCCGGCCAGACCTGCGTCTGCGCCAACCGCATCTATGTGCAGGCTGGCGTGTACGACGCGTTTTTGGAGAAGTTCGCTGCCAAGGTGTCGGCGCTCAAGACCGGTGGCGGCTTCCAGCCCGGCGTCATCGTCGGCCCGCTGATCGACACGGCGGCGGTGGCCAAGGCCGAGGCGCATGTGCAGGATGCGCTGGCACTCGGCGCCCGACTGCTCGTCGGCGGCAAGCGCGCCACCGAGCTCGGCCCGCAGTTCTTCGAGCCCACGCTGCTGGCCGACGCCACGCCCGCCATGCTGTGCTCGCGCGAGGAAACCTTCGGGCCCGTCGCGCCGGTCTACAAGTTCCAGACCGAAGCCGACGTCATCCAGCTCGCCAACAACACCGAGTTCGGCCTGGCCAGCTACTTCTACAGCCGTGACATCGGCCGCATCTTCCGCGTGGCCGAGGCGCTGGAGTACGGCATGGTCGGCGTCAACACCGGCCTGATCTCGACGGCCGAGGTGCCCTTCGGCGGCGTCAAGCAATCGGGCTACGGCCGCGAGGGCGCGCGCCAGGGCTTGGACGAATACCTTGACTGGAAGTACCTCTGCATCGGCGACGTGCAGAAGTAAGCGAACTGAGGACGAAAAAAAGCCCGGTCAGAGACCGGGCTTGAATCGGTACGGGGAGTACCGAGGAGACAAACGGTTCAGTTGATCAGCAGATCAAGCAGCCTTGCGAGCCGACTTGGCGGCAGCCTTGGTCGTCTTGGTGGCGACTTCGGTGGCGGCCTGGAAGTTGGCTTCGGCCACTTCGGTCGCTTGCTTGGCAGCCTTCTGCACGGACTCGAAAGCGTTGGTGGCGGCGGCAACGGCCGACTTCACCAGGGCCACGGCGTTCTCGGTGCCGGCCGGTGCATTCTTGGCGGCGGTGTCGATCACGGTGGCGAACTTGGCTTGCAGGTCGGCGATCTGGGCTTCAGCCGCCTTCACCACTTCGGCGCTGGTGCCCGAAGCGATGTCGTACAGGTGACGGCTGTAGGCAGCGGCCTTGTCGGCGGTCGGTTGCAGCAGGGTGCTTTGCAGGGCCAGCAGCTCTTGAGCGTCCTTGACGGACAGGGCGGCTTGGGTGTTCTCGGCGGCTTCGCCCAGGGCGGTCTTGGCGACGGCCAGGTTCAGTTCAACGAGCTTTTCCACGCCTTCGAAAGCCTTGTTGGTCAGGCCGAAGAGGGTTTCGACATTGGCCTTTTGAGCGGCGAAGACTTGTTCAGCGGTCAGCATAATTGTGGCTCCAGTGACGGGGCCCCGCCCCGTGGGTTGATGTTCAGCTAGGTCTCAGCGCAGCGTTTTGCTGCACTGCACAATTCCTAGTATAGGGGTGTCGCCGGCGATTGCAAGCACTTTTTGCTGCGATGCAGCAAAAACATGTGCTGCCCTGGGAAAGTGCAGTAAATCCCACAATGCCGACCCTGGCGCCGGGGCAATGGCGGGATGGAAGAATCGCCTCTTTTGTTGCCTTCAGCTGTCGGAGCCCTGATGACCCCTGCCGAACGGATCGCCGTCGTTGACGAAGCCATCTCCAGCCGCCGCTCGCTGCGCGCCTTCCTGGACACTCCCGTTCCGCGCGAGCAGATCGAGGACATCCTGGCTGTCGCCGCCCGCGCGCCCTCGGGCACCAACACCCAGCCCTGGCAGGTCCATGTGCTGACCGGTAGCGCGCGCGAGCGCCTCTGCGCTCGTGTGCGCGCCGCCTACGACGATCCCGAGGAGCGCGCCCGCCACCAGGAGGAATACGCCTACTACCCGACCGAATGGCAGTCGCCCTACGTCGACCGCCGCCGCAAGGTGGGCTGGGACCTGTACGGCCTGCTGGGCATCGCCAAGACCGACAAGGCCCGCATGCACGAGCAGCACGGCCGCAACTACGCCTTCTTCGATGCGCCGGTCGGCCTGATCTTTACCATCGACCGCGTCATGCAGCAGGGCTCCTGGCTGGACTACGGCATGTTCATCCAGAACATCATGGTGGCGGCCCGCGCGCGCGATCTGCACACCTGCCCGCAGGCGGCGTGGACGCAGTTCCACCGCATCATTGTCGAAGAGCTGCAGCTTGGCCCGCAGCAGATGGTCGTCTGCGGCATGGCCTTGGGCCACGCCGACATGGGCCTGGTCGAGAACAGCCTGGTCACCGAGCGCGAACCGGTTGCCGGCTTTGCGCGATTCCTGGAGCACTGAAAGCACCTCATGCTCACGATTCTCAAGAAGAAGATCCTCATCTCCCGCCGCGTCTTCCCGGAAGTCGTCGCCCGCCTGGCCGAGCATTTCGAGGTCGACCACAACGAGCCCGATCACCTGCTCACGCCCGTCCAGTTGGCCGAGCGGCTGCAGGGCTGCGAGGGCGTCTTCATCACCGGCTCCGACAAGATCGACGCCGCGCTGCTCGACGCCTGCCCGCAGCTCAGGGCCGTCTGCGCCATGACGGTCGGCTACAACAACATCGACGTGGCCGCCTGCACGGCGCGCGGCGTGCGGGTCTCCAACGCGCCCGACGTGCTGACCGAAACCACCGCCGACTTCGGCTTCGCACTGATGATGGCCACGGCCCGCCGCATCGCCGAGAGCGAGCATTACCTGCGCCGCGGCGAATGGACGCGCTGGGCCATCGACATGTTTGCCGGCTCCGACATCCATGGCGCCACGCTGGGCATTCTCGGCATGGGCCGCATCGGCCAGGCGATTGCGCGCCGCGGCCACCTGGGCTTCGGCATGAAGGTGGTCTATCACAACCGCAGCCGCCTCGCGCCTGAGCTCGAAGCACCGCTGGGCGGCAGCTGGGTGACGAAGGAAGAGCTGCTGAAGCAGTCCGACCACCTCGTGCTCGTGCTGCCCTACACGCCCGAGAACCACCACACCATCGGTGCCCGCGAGCTCGGCCTGATGAAGCCCACCGCCACGCTGACCAACATCGCCCGCGGCGGCATCGTCGACGATGCGGCGCTGGCCGAAGCGCTGCGCGCCCACACCATCGCCGCGGCCGGCCTCGATGTCTACGAGGGCGAGCCGCGCGTGCACCCGGCCCTGCTGGAAGTGTCCAACGTCGTGCTCACGCCGCACATCGCAAGCGCCAGCATCCCGACGCGCCGCGCCATGGCCATGCTGGCCGTGGACAACCTCGTCGCCGCGCTGACCGGCGGGACGATGCCGACCCTGCTCAACCCTGAGGCGCTGCAGCCGCGCTGAGCGGTGCCGCTGCCGGTGGCGGCGTGAACAGCAGCGGACCGCAGATGCGGTTCCAGGCGTTGATGTGGCCGATGGCCGAGGTCAGGAAGACGATTTCGGTCTCGCCGAACTGCCCCTGCAGCTGGGCATAGACCGCGGCATCGACGTGCGCCTGCGGCATGCGGCACAGCGCCTCGGTCCAGGCCAGCGCGGCGGCCTCACGTTCGGTGAACAGGGGCGAATCGCGCCAGACGGCCAGCTGGTCGAGCTGCGCCTGCGGCACGGCGAACTTGTGCGCCTCGTTGAGGTGGTACTGCACGCAGAAGGCGCAGCCGTTGATCTGCGAGGCGCGGATCTTCACGAGTTCCACCAGCCCCTTGTCCAGCCCGGAATCGGCGATCGCCTGGCCCATGGTGCGCAGCGCCGCGAACACGGGCGGTGCGATGTGTCCGAACTGCTTCATCTCGATACGGGGCGTCGTGCTCATGTGTTTCTCCTGCCGTGACTCCTGGGATGGGCGCCCATCCTAGCGACAATGGCGCCCATGACCCTGATCGATTTCCTGCTGCTGGCCCTGCTGGGCATCGTCCTCGTCCTGTTGGTGATGCTGCTCTTGCGCAAGCCGGTCACGCTGGACCAGCCGCTGGAACGACTGGAGCGCGAACTGCGCGACGAACTGGGCCGCAGCGGCGCCACCACGCGCCAGGAGCTGACGCTGGCGCTCTCGCAGCTGCAGCGCACCGTGAACGAGCAGACGCTGGCCTCGCGCACCGCTCAGGATGAATCGCTGCTGCGCCTGACGGAAGCACTGAACAACCGCTTAGGTGAGCGCATGGCCGAGCTGCGCCACACCGTGGAGCAGCGCCTCGCTTCCATCCAGGAGGTGAACGAGAAGAAGCTCGAGCAGATGCGCGCCACCGTGGACGAGAAGCTCCACGCCACGCTGGAGCAGCGCCTGGGCGAGAGCTTCAAGCAGGTGGCTGACCGGCTGGAGCAGGTGCACAAGGGCCTGGGCGAGATGCAGGGCCTGGCGCGCGACGTGGGCTCGCTCAACCGCGTGCTGGTCAACGTCAAGACGCGTGGCACCTTCGGCGAGACGCAGCTGGCCGGCCTGCTCGAGCAGGTCTTCACGCCCGAACAGTACGCCGCCAACGTGAGCACGCTGCCCGACTCCAACAACCGCGTGGACTTCGCCATCCGACTGCCCGGCCGCGGCAATGACGGCGTGCCGCTGTGGCTGCCCATCGACGCCAAGTTCCCGCGCGAGGACTATGAGCGTCTGGTCGATGCGCAGGAGAAGGGCGATCCGGTGCTTGCCGAGGCGGCGGCCAAGGCCATCGAGATGCGCCTCCGCAATGAGGCGGCCAGCATCCGCGAGAAGTACGTGGCCCCGCCCCACACGACCGACTTCGCCATCCTCTTCGTGCCCACCGAGGGCCTGTACGCCGAGGCCCTGCGCCGGCCTGGTCTCGTGCAGGCGCTGCAGCAGGACCACAAGATCATGCTCGCCGGCCCGACCACGCTGCTGGCCACGCTCAACTCGCTGCAGATGGGCTTTCGCACGCTGGCGCTGGAGAAGCGCTCGGCCGAGGTCTGGGAGGTGCTGGGCGCGGTCAAGACCGAGTTCGGCAAGTTCGGCGAGGTGCTGGCCAAGACCAAGAAGAAGCTGGACGAAGCCGCCAACACCATCGAATCCGCCGAGGTCCGCACCCGGGCCATGACGCGCAAGTTGCGCGGCGTTGAAGCGCTGCCCGACGGCGATGCGCAGAAGCTGCTCGATCTGGGCGCCGCAGGTGCCGACGCCGAGGACGAGGCCTGAGCATGAAGTCCACCACGGCGGCGCTGATCCAGCGAGGTTTTCCCTGGCTGATCGCCAGCCTGGTGGCCACGCACGCAGGCATGGCCGTGACGCGCGTGACGGCCAGCCTGTGGCTGCTCTCGCACGGCTATGGCGAGTGGCTGGTGGGCGTGCTGATCAGCTGCTCCTCGGCCGGCGCCGTGCTGCTCTCGCTGTGGGCCGGCCGGCAGGCCGATCGCTACGGCCTGCACCGGCCGCTGGCCATCGGCACGGTGATGAGCCTGGCCGGTTCGCTGCTGGCGCTGCTGTGGCCCAACGCCTGGACGCTCGCTGCCGCTGCACTGCTGTGCGGCACCGCGGTCGGCGTGCTGGCCGTGGCCATCCAGCGTGAGGCCGGGCTGATCGGCGAAGAGGTCGGCGATCTCAAGCGCGTGTTCAGCTGGGTGGCGCTGGGGCCGGCCTTGTCGAACATGCTGTCGCCCATCGTGGCCGGCCTGCTGATCGACTTCTCGGGCCACGCTGCGGCCTTCGGCCTGGCCGTGGTGCTGCCGCTGGCGGCCTGGCTGCTGGGCTCCAAGGTCCCGCGCCACGCACCGCGCGGCACGGCGGATCATGCGCGCGCCGCGCCGGCCTGGATGCTGCTGCGCGAGCCCGGGCTGCGCAACCTGCTGCTCATCAACGTCGTGCTCACGGCCTGCTGGGACGCCCACACCTTCGTCGTGCCCGTGGTGGGCCATGGGCAGGGCCTCTCGGCCTCGAGCATCGGTCTGGTGCTGGGCTCCTTCGCCACGGCGGCGACGGTGGTGCGCCTGGTGCTCGTGCGCTGGGGCAAGGGCCTGGACGAACTCGTCGTGCTGCGCACGGCCATGGGCACGGTGGCGGTCACGCTGGCTGTCTACGCCTGGCTGCCGGGGACGGCGGGCCTGATGTTCGGCTCGGCGGTGCTGGGCCTGGCGCTGGGCTCGTACCAGCCGATGATTCTTTCGGCCCTGCACCAGGTAACGCCGCCTGACAAGCAGGGTCAGGCGCTGGGCCTGCGCATGCTCGTCAGCTCGGGCATGAGCATGGCGATGCCGCTGAGCTTCGGCGCCATCGCCGCCAGCACGGCGGCCTTTGGCCCGCTGTGGCTGATGGCCCTGCTTGCGCTGGGCGCGCAACTGCCGGCCCAATCGCTCAGGCCCATACTCGACCGTCTTTCCGGAGAGGCACACCCGTGATGAAGAACAACAACGCCCTGACCGCGCTCGCGCTGGCCGTCCTGCTTGTCGGCAATGCCGATGCCAAGCCCGCAGTCAAGCCGGCGGCCAAGGCCGCTGTCGCCATCGCCGTCGTCAAGCCCGAGTTCGTGCGCGAGCTCGGCGGCATCAGCGAATACAAGCTGCCCAACGGCCTGCAGATCCTGCTCTTCCCGGACGAGGCGCAGACCACCACCACGGTCAACATCACCTACCGCGTGGGCAGCCGCTACGAGAGCCAGGGCGAGTACGGCATGGCCCACTTGCTGGAGCACCTGCTGTTCAAGGGCACGCCCAAGCACAAGGACATCCCCCACCGAATTCGCCCAGCGCGCGCTGCGCTTCAACGGCACGACGACGGCCGACCGGACGAACTACTTCCAATCCTTCAACGCCGACGACAAGACGCTCAGCTACGCCATCGATCTCGAAGCCGACCGCATGGTCAACAGCTTCATCGCCAAGTCTGACCTGGACAAGGAGATGAGCGTCGTGCGCAACGAGTTCGAGCGCGGCGAGAACGAGCCTGGCGCCGTGCTGTCCAAGCGCGTGCAGGCGGCGGCCTATGACTGGCACGCCTACGGCCACGCCACCATCGGCCCCAAGAGCGACATCGAGCTCGTGCCCATCGAGAAGCTGCAGGCCTTCTACAAGCGCTACTACCGCCCCGACAACGCTACGCTGCTGGTGGCCGGCCGCTTCGATGTGCAGAGCACGCTCACCCGCATCGCCAGTGCCTTCGGCCCGCTGAAGGCGCACACCGAGGCCGTGCCGCAGCCCTACACACTGGAGCCGGCGCAGGACGGCGAGCGCACGGTTGTCGTGCGCCGCATCGGCGGCCAGCCGATGCTGATGGCCAGCTACCACGTGCCCGCGATGGGTCACCCGGATTCCGCGGCGCTGCTGGTCTACGGCCTCTTGATGTCCATGCAGCCCAGTGGCCATCTCTACAAGGAACTGGTCGAGACCAAGCTGGCCGTCTACGCCGGTCTGAGCGGCCTGGGCCAGCACGACGCCGGCACCAGCAGCGCCTTCGCCGTGCTGCCCAAGGACGCCGATCAGCCGGCCGTGGAAGCCAAGCTGCTCGACCTGGTGGAGAACCGCGGCGACAAGCCCTTCACCGAGGACGAGCTCAAGCGCGTGCGCGACATTGCCGTGCTTTCGTACCGCAACCAGATGAAGTCGCCCGAAGGGCTGATCGGCCAGATCTCGGGTCTGCTCGGCGCGGGCGACTGGCGGCTGTTGTTCCAGCTGATGGACGATCTCCCCAAGGTCACGCTGGCTGACGTGGAACGCGTGCGCAAGGCCTACTTCAAGCCCGCCAACCGCACGCTGGGTCGCTACCTGCCGGCCGAGGCTGTCGAGCGGGTGGAGATCCCTGCCGCGCCGCCATTGGCCGAGCGTCTGGCCGGCCTCAAGCCGCCGCCCAAGGTAGAGGAGGGCGAGCGCCTCGACCCCACGCCGGCCGTGCTGGCCGCTCGCAGCACTTTCAAGACCTTGCCCAGCGGCATCCAGTTCGAGAGCCTCAAAAAACAGACGCGCGGCAACACCGTCACCTTCAGCATGCTGCTGCGCTGGGGCGAACCGCGCGCCACCACGGCCGCGCTGGGCACGAACATGATCGACGAGCTGATGTTCGAAGGCACGCCGTCGATCGATCGGCAAAAGATCCGCGACGAGTTCGTGCGCCTGAAGGCCGGCGTCAGCGTCGACGGCGGCAACCAGGGCGCCTCGCTGAACATCACGGCCGAGAAGGACACGCTGATCGACGCGCTCAAGCTCGCCGCCGATCTGCTGCAGCACCCGCTGCTGCCCGAGAACGCCTTCGACCGCATCAAGAAGGCCCAGCTGGCGGGCATGGAGTCCACGCGCCAGGAGCTGGGCACGCTGCGCCTGGAGGCTGTGCGCGGCCTGCACAACACGGCGCGCAACGCCAAGCTCGGCGATCCGGACTACATCATGAGCCTGGACGAGCGCCTGGCCGAGACGCGCAACACCAAGATCGAAGACGTGCGCAGCTTCTACCAGCGCTACTGGTCGGCCGACAGCGCCCGCGTGGCCGTCGTTGGTGCGATTCCTGACGGCTTGGAAGCCGCTGTTGACCAGCTCTTCGGCAGCTGGAAAAAGGCCGATGCCCCGCGCTTCACGCGCTGGGTGCCGCAGCCCGTCACGCTGCCCGTGACCCGCGTGGACGTGCAGGCCAAGGACAAGACCAATGCCGAAGTCCACATGACCGAGCGCTTCCCGCTCAACCAGAACGACGACGACTACCTGCCCCTGGTGTTGGCCGCCCGCGTCTTCGGCGAAGGCGGCATGGAATCGCGCCTGGCCACCCGCGTGCGCCGCACCGAAGGGCTGACCTACGGCATCAGCGCCGACCTGGCCGTGCCCTATTACGGCCAGGATGCCGGCCTGACCATCCGTGCCAGCTTTGCTCCGGTCAACCGCGACAAGGTCATCGTCACGGTGAACGAGGAGGTCGAGCGCATGGACCGCGAAGGCATCACGGCCGACGAACTGGCGCGGGCCAAGAACGACGTGCTCGAAGCCCGCAAGCGCTCGCGTTCGCGCGACGGCTCGCTGGCCGGCAGCCTGAACTTCATGGCCGAGACCGGCAAGCGCTGGGACGAAGAACTGCGCATCGACGCGCGCATCGCCGCCGTCACGCTGGAGCAGGCCAACGCCGCCTGGCGCCGGCACGTTCGGCCGGGTGCTTTCCTGACCAGCACGGCCGGTGATTTCGAGGGCAAGGTCCAGGCCAAATGAGCGTTCCCTGGGAGGCTGCCCGGCACTTTTGTTGCCGGGCAGACACGGGAATTTGTCCGTACGTAGGAACCGCAGCGGTTCGGGCAAGGCCTTGCTGACGGCCGATTTGAGCGCACAGGCACCTTTGCGGGGCCCTGGCGTCAAGATGGCGTAAGGCGGCGGTTGCAGCGTGGCGGTCGCGCAGGGTGATATACCCGCGGAAACCAACTCAACCAACGACAGCGAGACAAGCCCATGAACACTCCCGCCAAATCCCTGCTGGCCGCGACACTGCTGGCTGCCTTCTCCATGGCCCAGGCCGCCGAACCGATCAAGATCGGCGTCTCTGGCCCCTTCACGGGCGGCTCTTCGTCCATGGGCGTTTCCATGCGCGACGGCGTCCGCCTCGCCGCCAAGGAAATCAACGCCGCCGGCGGCGTGCTCGGTCGCCAGATCGAACTGGTCGAGCGCGACGATGAAGCCAAGAACGAGCGCGGCGTGCAGATCGCCCAGGAGCTGATCAACCGCGAGAAGGTTGTGGCCACCGTCGGCTACATCAACACCGGCGTGGCCCTGGCCTCGCAGCGCTTCTACCAGCAGGCCAAGATCCCGGTGATGAACAACGTGGCGACCGGCTCGCTGGTCACGCACCAGTTCGACAACCAGCCCGAGAACTACGTCTTCCGCAACTCGGCCAATGACAGCATCCAGGCACCGATGATCGTGGAAGAGGCCGTGCGCCGCGGCTTCAAGAAGGTCGCCATCATGGCCGACTCGACCAACTACGGCCAGCTCGGCCAGAAGGACCTGGTCGCCGCGCTCGAGAAGAAGGGCATGACGCCTGTGGTGAACGAGAAGTTCAACATCGGCGACGTGGACATGACCGCCCAGCTGCTCAAGGCCAAGGCCGCGGGCGCCGACGCCGTGCTCACCTACGGCATCGGCCCCGAGCTGGCCCAGCTGGCCAACGGCATGACCAAGATCGGCTGGAAGGTGCCGATGGTCGGCTCGTGGACGCTGTCCATGGCCAACTACATCGACAACGCCGGCCCCGGCGGCGAAGGCGCGCGCATGCCGCAGACCTTCATCCAGGAGCCGACCAACAGCAAGCGCCAGAGCTTCATCATCGCCTTCCTGCGGGACTTCAAGCCGAAGGGCGGCCGCATGGATTCGCCGGTGTCCGCCGCGCAGGGCTATGACTCCGTCTACCTGCTGGCCGCCGCCATGAAGCAGGCCAACTCCACCGAAGGCGCGAAGATCAAGGCCGCGCTGGAAGACCTGAAGTCGCCGGTGGAAGGCGTCGTGACGACGTACAAGAAGCCCTACAACGCCAAGAACCACGAGGCCATCGACAACACCATCCCGGTGTTCGGCGAAGTCAAGAACGGCCGCGTGATCTACGCCTACGAAGCCGACCAGAAAAAGGCCTCTGCCGAAGGCAAGAAGTAAGCATTTCGATGCTGCATGGAATCCCGCCGGAGCGCTTGACGTTCCGGCGGGATTTGCTTTGAATCCGGGAAGCTCATGGACCTGCAAATCCTGACCCAGCTCATCTTCAGCGGCATTGCGCTCGGGATGATCTACGCCGTCGTCGCCTTCGGCTATCAGCTGACGTTCGCCACGTCGGATACCCTCAATTTTGGCCAGGGCGAGGCGCTGATGCTCGGCGCCCTCGTCGGCCTCTCGCTCACGCACGCCGGCGTCAACTACTGGCTGGTGCTGCCGCTCGTGTGCGTCTTCGGCGCCTTCCAGGGCGCGCTCGTCGAGTTCATCGGCGTGCGCCCCGCCATCAAGATCAAGAGCGAGTTCGGCTGGATCATGTCCACGATCGCCCTGGGCATCATCTTCAAGAACGTGGCCGAGAACGTCTGGGGCCGCGATCAGATGCCGTTCCCCTCGCCGGTGCCTGAAGCGCCGCTGCCCTTCCTGGGTGCCAATGTGCTGCCGCGCGAACTGCTCGTCGTCTTCGGCGCGCTGGCCATGATGCTGGCGGTCGAGATGTTCAACCGCCGCTCCATCTACGGCAAGGCCGTGGTCGCCACCTTCAACGATCGCGATGCTGCCAAGCTCATGGGCATCAACACCAGCCTCGTGATCACCTTCTCGTACGCGCTGTCGTCGATGGCTGCGGCTCTGGCCGGCGTGCTCGTCGCGCCCATCACCCTGGCCGGCGCCACCATGGGCGGCACGCTGGGCCTCAAGGCCTTCGCGGTGGCCATCATTGGCGGCCTGACCAGCGGCATGGGCATCATCGTGGGCGGCATCATCCTCGGCGTGGTCGAGAAGCTCTCGGGCTTCTACATCTCCACCGGCTACCAGGACGTGCCCGGCCTCGTGCTGCTGCTGATCGTGCTCGCCATCAAACCCGCCGGCCTGTTCGGCAAGACCGCGATCAAGAAGGTCTGATCCCGATGAAGACGAAGAATCTCATTGCCGCCCTCATCGGCGCCGCGGCCCTGGCGGCCTTTCCGCTGGCCGTGACCAATCCGTACTACATCCACCTGCTGGTCACGATCATGATCTACGCGATCGTGCTCTTCGGCCTGGACATCGTGGTGGGCTACACCGGCCAGGTCTCGCTGGGCCATGCCGGGCTGTTCGGCGTGGGCGCGTACACCGTGGGCACGATGGTCATGCACTGGGGCGCGCCGGTGATCGTCGTGCTGGTCTCGGCCATCGCCATCACCGCGCTGTTCGGCGCGCTGCTGGCGCTGCCGGCGCTGCGCGTCACGGGGCCGTATCTCGCCATGGTGACGCTGGCCTTCGGCACCATCATCCAGATCCTGATCAACGAGATGGATTTCCTGACTGCCGGGCCGCTGGGCATCATGCTGACCAAGCCCGTGCTGCTCACGCACGAGCTGACCGACGTCCAGTTCTTCTGGATGGTCGCCGTGCTGATGATCGCCTCGCTGATCTTCGTGGACCGCGTGCTGCACTCGCACCTGGGCCGCAGCTTCGAGGCCCTGCGCGGCAGCCCCGTGGCTTCGGACTGCATGGGCGTCTCGGTCTATCGCTACAAGGTCTACGCCTTCGTGATCAGCGCCGGCCTGGCCGGCCTGGCCGGCGGCCTCTACGCCTTCAGCGAGCAGTACATCTCGCCCAACACCTACAACTTCGAGCTGACCGTGCTGTTCCTGCTCGCGGTCATCATGGGCGGGCGCAAATCGCGGCTGGGCTCCATCATCGGCGCCACCATCCTCGTGATGCTGCCCAACCTGCTGGACGACATCAGCCAGTTCCGCGTCGTCGCCAGCTCGCTGGCCGTGCTGGTGCTGATCTCGGTCGGTGTGGCGATCAAGCGAGGCCGCCTGACGGTCAAGTCCGCAGCCGTTCCCGTCATCGGCAGCGCCGCGCTGGCGGTCGTGTCCTTCGTGCTGAGCGGCCTGGCCGACTGGCGCCTGACCATCTACGGCCTGATCACGCTCTTCATCGTCTACTACCTGCAGGACGGCATCGTTGGCTTCCTGCGCATCGCCTTCCACCTGAAGACCGGCGCTGCCGCCGCGGCCGAAGAAGCGCGCACCGCTGCGGCCGACGGCATGAAGGCCCAGGCGCTGACCACGCAGGCGGCCGGCAGCGGCGAGACGCTGCTGCAGGCCAAGCAGGTGCTGATGCAGTTCGGCGGCCTGAAGGCGCTCAACGAGGTGGACCTGGAAGTGCGCCGCGGCACCATCCACGGCCTGATCGGCCCCAATGGGTCGGGCAAGAGCACGATGATGAACGTGCTCACCGGCATCTACGTGCCCACGGCCGGCGCCATCAGTTTCAAGAACAACCCGGTCAACGGCCGCAGCTCCGCGCAGATCGCGCTCTCCGGCATCGCGCGCACCTTCCAGAACGTGCAGCTCTTCGGTGAGATGACGGCGTTGCAGAACGTGCAGGTTGGCCTGCATCACGCCTACAAGAGCAACCTGCTGCAGATCGCACTCTCGCTGCCCGGCTTCAGGCGCGAGCGCCGCGCCAACGCCGCTCGGGCATTGGCCCTGCTGGAGTTCGTCGGCCTGGCCGACCTCGCCGGCGAAGAGGCGCGCAACCTGCCTTACGGCAAGCAGCGCCTGCTCGAGATCGCGCGCGCGCTGGCGCTCGATCCGCAATTGCTGCTGCTGGACGAACCCGCCGCCGGCCTCACCGCGCCCGACATCAAGGAACTGCTGGAGATCATCCGCAAGATCCGCGAGCACGGCGTCACCGTGATCCTGATCGAGCACCACATGGACGTGGTGATGAGCCTGTGCGACACCGTCTCGGTGCTGGACTTCGGCCAGAAGATCGCCGAAGGATTGCCCGCCGAGGTGCAGGCCAACGAAAAGGTCATCGAGGCTTACCTCGGTGGCCAAGCAGCCTGACGGTAAGGTAGAGAGTTATGTTGACGATCAAGAACTTGAGCGCCGGCTACGGCAAGGTCCAGGTCCTGCACGGCATCGACATCGAAGTGCCCAAGGGCAAGGTCGTGACGCTGATCGGCTCCAACGGTGCCGGCAAGACCACCACCATGCGCGCCGTCAGCGGCATGATCAAGCCCACCTCGGGCGAGATCACGCTCAACGGCAAGCGCATCGACGGCCTGGAGAGCTACCACATCGCCCGCCTGGGCCTGGCGCATTCGCCCGAAGGCCGCCGTGTCTTCGCCACCATGAGCGTGACTGACAACCTGCGCCTGGGCGCCTTCCCGCGCTTCACCGGCTCGCGTCCGCGCGGCAATGTGGAGGCGGATCTGGAAAAGGCGATGGACCTCTTCCCGCGCCTGAAGGAGCGCCGCACGCAGCTGGCCGGCACACTCTCCGGTGGCGAGCAGCAGATGCTGGCCATGGCGCGCGCGGTCATGCTCAATCCGGAACTCGTGCTGCTCGACGAACCTTCCATGGGTTTGGCGCCCATCCTGGTGGAAGAGGTCTTCAAGATCATCGGCCGACTGAAGAGCGAGGGCGTGACCATGCTGCTCGTCGAGCAGTTCGCCGCCGCCGCGCTGGCCGTGGCAGACGAGGCCTATGTGCTGGAGAACGGCCGCATCAGCCTGCATGGCCCGGCCGCCAAGCTGCGCGACGATCCGGCGGTGAAGGCCGCCTATCTCGGCGGCGGGCACTGAATCTGCCTCAGTGCGCGAGCTGATCCAGGCCGAACAGCGAACGCAGCTTGGCATCCAGCCGGCGCATGGGCAGCAGCCGCTTGAGCAGCGGCAGCTTGGTGCTCAACGCCCCCGCGCGGCAGATCGGGCCCGCGTTCGCATCGAGCAGGTGATCGGCCACGATGCGCGTGAATTCCGCAGCCGGCGTGGCGCCTGACTGAGAAGCCCGCGCGCGCTTCTTCACGGCGCCGGCAATCGGCGCGAAAGGCGAATCGGCGGCGAGATGGATGTGCTGCTCGCCCGTGTTGCCGAACTCCGAGGCGATTGCCCCGGGCTGGATCGTCACCACTCGAACGCCCAGCGGCGCCAGCTCCAAGCGCATGGCATCGGCCACGGCGTGGATCGCGGCCTTGCTGGCGCAGTAGGCGCCTGCAAACGGCGTCGTCACCAGGCCCGAGATGCTGCCCACGTGCGCGATGCAGGCGCGCGGGCTTTGGCGCAGCAACGGCAGCAGGGCCGCCGAGAGCTGCACGGGCGCGAACACATTGGTCTCGAACTGCGCACGCAGCGCTTCCAGCGGCACGTCCAGCATCGGGCCGAAACAGCCGAAGCCGGCGTTGTTGATCAGCATGTCTGGCATCAGGCTGCGGGCGTTCAGCGTGTGCAAAAGAGCGCCAATGCTCTCGCTGCTGTCCACATCAAGCGGCAGGGCGACGACGTTTGGCAGGGCGGCGAGCGCGCAGAGCGATTCGATCCGCCGCGCCGTGGCGATGACGCGATGGCCACGCCCCGCGAACTCGCGCGCCAGGGCGGCGCCGATGCCGCTGGAACAGCCGGTGATGAGGATGGTCTGTGCGGCGCTGCTCATGGCTTGAGGTCTCCTGAAGTCAGCGCGATTGTGGGGGAACACGGCTGCGCTTGAATCCAGCGTTAGCATCCGGCCACCCCTGCTCGTGGAGCTGCGATGCGCGCGATTGCAATCGGCTTGGTGTTCGGTCTACTGCTTGCCGCAGGACCTGTGAAGGGCCAGACCGACGAGGACTCGCCTGCCGATGAGCTGGCGGAGCTGGACGCACCCCGGCTCGATCCGGCGCAGGCCCGAGCCCTCCTTGCCAAGCCGCTGCCCGACACGCTGCCTGAGCGCATCGCAATCCTGCAGCAGCAGGCGGGTGCGGCGGAGTCGCTGGGAGATCGTCCGCGCCAGATTGCGGTGCTTTCCGAACTCGCCAAGCTCGGTGCTGGACGGCCCGAGCTGGAGACCTGGGTGTTGCCGTATCTGTACGCCGAATTCAGCTACGGCAACCAGGGCCAGGCTAGGGAGTCTGGCGAGGCGCTGATCGCGGACAAGCGCTATTCGCAGCAGCTGCGTGCCGGCGTTGCCTTGCGCGTGGCCTGGTATGCAGCGCAAGGCACGGATCGGGCGATCTTCGCGCGCCTGGCTTCGCGGGCCGACGGCATGGCGCGCGAGGAGATCGCCCGCCTGGAGCCCGGGAGCCCGCCGGCGCTGGTCCTGGAGGTCATGCGCCTGCAGTTGCGGGCCGAGAGCGAGCGCTGGAGCGGCAACCTCAGCGCCGCCGCTGCGACGCTGCGCCAAGGCGTGCGCATTGGCGAACAGCTGCAGAAAATCGCCAAGGACCCCGCTGCGCGCTCGCAGTCCGAGCGCCTCATCGACGGTTGCCTGGGCATGCTCAGCTACACGCTGGTGCGCAACGGCCGCGCGCCCGAGGCCATCGCCATCGCCGATGGGTTCATCGCGCGCTTCCGCGCAGGCGAGCTGACGGACAGCCAGGGCGCACGCTGGCTCTACCGCCAAGCCAACGCGCTGGTTGCCGCGCAGCGCTACCCCGCCGGCATGGCGGCCGCGCGCGAATCCGATCAACTGCTGGAGCGTGCCGGCGCCGGCCTGTCCAGTCACACGCGGCTGCTCGCGCGGCTCGAGCAACTGCGCGGCCTGCTGGGCCTCAAGCGCTGGGCTGAGGCCGACGCGCTCTACCAGGACTACCTCGGCGCCATCGCCGGCGATTCGCTGGCCAAGGAGCGCGCGGCCGACTGGCGGCTGCGTGTCTTGCTCGCGGCAGAGAACGGCAGGCTCGACGAAGCGCAGCAAGGCGTGGAGCGCATCCTGCGCTATCGCACGCGGCTCTACGGCGAGTCGCATCCGCAGACACAGGAAGCTGCCGGCGTGCGCGGGCTGGTGCGCTTGCTGCGTGGCGACATGAGCGGCGCAATGAAAGACTACGAGCAGCTCTTCGTCGCCCTGCTCGACACGCCGGGCGGCTGGCTCGATCTGGAGCTGCGCGGCGCGCGCGGCCATGTGCTGGGCGTGGCGCTCGATCAGTTCCTCGACGTGACGGCCGCGCGCGTGCTGGCCGGGCAGCCGGTGGAGCCGCGCATGATCGAGCGCGCGCTGCAGCTGGCTGATCGCATGCGCCTGTCCAGCACACAGCGCGCGCTCGTGGACAGCGCCGCCAAGCTGCGCGCCAGCACGCCGCAGCTCGCAGCCCTGCTCGAGCAAGAGCAGGAACTTCGCCGCCAGCAGTCCGAGCGCGCGAGTGCCCTGGGCGAGCTGTTGACTGAAGAAGACAGGCAGCGCAAGGAGATGGGCACCGAGGCCTTCAAGGCCAGGCCCGAGAACGAACGCGAAGCCGCGGCCAAGGCGCTGAAGGAGCTGCGTGCCCGCATCAAGAAGAGCCAGGACAGCGTTGGCACGGCGCGTGCAGCCCTGACCGGCCAGCGCGAGCGCATTGCCCAGGCCTTCCCGGCCTACGGCGATCTCGTCATGCCGCCCACGCCCAGCGTGGCGCAGCTGCGCGCGCTGCTTGCACCTGACGAGGCGCTGCTGCTGATCCACAGCCTGGACCACGCCACGCTGGTCTGGTGGGTGGCCCCGGGGCAGGAGGCTGCCAAGCTGCACGTGAGCAAGCTCGGCGAGGTTGAACTTGCCGCCAAGGTCGCGGGCCTGCGCAAGATGCTGGACCTGAGCCAAGGCGGCAAGCCCGTGCCGCTGGACGAGGCCGGATTGCTCGCGCTCTACCGCGAGCTGATCGCGCCGCTAGCGCCGGACTTCAGCAAGACCCGCTCGCTGATCGTCGCCAGCAGCGGCGAACTGGCGGGCCTGCCGCTGGCGGCGCTGGTCACTGCGCCGGCCGAGGGCGGGCCGCAGCCGTGGCTGCTCCGCCAGGCCGCGGTCACGCAATTGCCGGCTGCCGGCAGCCTGCAAAGCCTGCGTCGCAGTGCGCCGCCCCGCGCGGCTGCCAAGCCGCTGATCGGCTTTGGTGATCCGTCGTTCAAGGCCGGCGCAGCAGGCGCCAACACCAGCAACGCGCGTGCGCTGAGCGCCGGCGCCACCCGCTATGACGCCGCTTGGGGATTCCGTTATGCCGACATCCCGCCGCTGCCCGAGACCCGCGCCGAGCTCCAGGCGCTGGCGAAGCAGCTGGGCGGGGGCGAACTGCGCTTCGGGCCCGAGGCCACGCGCGACGCCGTGCTGGCCGCGCCGCTGCGCGACAGCCGCGTGGTGGCCTTTGCCACGCATGGGCTGATGCCCGGCGAGCTGCCGGGCGTGTCCAAGCCTGCCCTGGCCATGGCCGCCACCGGGCGCGACGGCGAATCGCCGCTGCTGGAGCTGGACGATGTGCTGGGCCTGAAGCTCAACGCGCAATGGGTGCTGCTGTCGGCCTGCAACACAGCTGCCGGCGAGCAGGGCGGGGCGGCGATGACGGGCCTGGTGCGCGGCTTCTTCTTTGCCGGTGCGCGTTCGGTGCTGGCCACGCACTGGTCGGTGGATTCGGCGGCCTCGGCCAGCTTGGTGCCGCCGGCCCTGGCACAGGGCAGCTCGCGGGCGGAATCGCTGCGCCAGGCGCAACTGGCGCTGGCCGAAGGCAAGGTCGGCGGCGGCCGCTGGACGCATCCCTATTACTGGGCCGGCTACGCACTCTTTGGTGACCCGCTGAAGTAACCCGTTATTTGCCCGTCAGGCACTCATTTGCACTATTGGCGCCGCCTGCGATTGCTCCTAGCATCTGGTAACAAAATGTGAGGGGCTGTCATGCGAGCGATTTTCCGTGCCCGGGCCTGGGCGCCTGCGCTGTTGGTGTCCGGTTTCGTCGCGGTGGCGCACGCCGCGCCGGTGTGCGAGGTGGCGGCCTTGTCCGGCGAGGCCAAGGCCGGCACCAAGCTGCTGAAGGTGGGCGACAAACTCGAAGCCGGCGCCGAAGTCAGCACGGCCGCGAAAGGCCGGATGCGCCTGCGCTGCGTGGACGGCTCCAGCATCGTGCTGGGCGACGCCACCACGCTCAAGCTGGCCGAGTTCAAGCCCGCCGCCGATGGCCAGCCCCGCGCTGCCACGCTGATGCTCTCGCTTGGCGTGATCGGCCAGAAGGTGGCGCCCGGCGGTTCCTGGGAGGTGCGCACGCCCAGCGCGGTGACCGCGGTGCGTGGGACGGAATTCCTCGTCGAGGTCTCCGACGAACAGGCCACGGCCGTGCTCGTGCAGACCGGCGAAGTGGCGGTGGAGAGCACGGCCAAGACGCGCGGCATCGGCCCGCGCAAGGCGATCAAGCTCAACCCTGACGCAGCGGGCACACAGTGCAGCGTGTCCGGCGGCTGCGCAGCGGCCGCGGCATGGACGCCCGAGCGAGTGCGAGAAGTGCAAGACAAGCTGGCAGGCATCTGATGTCGCCGCGCACGCGCCTCGGTCTGGCCTATCTCGCGATTGCCTTGCTGGCCGCGGTGCTGGCGACCTGGGCCTGGGTCAATCGCGGCGGGGCTGGTGCGCTCGACCGCATCGACCGCCTGACGCTGGATGCGCAGATGCAGTGGCGCGGCCCGCTCAAGCCTGAAGCGCCGATCACGCTGCTGGTGATCGATGACAGCAGCCTGCAGGCCATGGGTGGCCTGGAGCGCCGCCGTATCGCGCAGATGCTCGACAAGCTGACCGAAGCCGATGCGCGCCTGATCGCACTGGACCTGCTGCTGACCGAACCGACCGAAGCACGTACCGACGACGAGCTGGCCCGCGCCATCGCGCGCTCGGGCCGTGTTTTCCTGCCGCTGGCCCTGCCGCCGGAGGGCGCGAGCGCGCCGCAGCCCGAAGTGCCGCGCGTGCTGCTGGACAACGCCTTCACACGCTGGGGCGGCGAGTCGTCCGTGCAGATCGTGCCCGTGCAGCCGGCGCGTTTGCTCGCGCCGAGGCCCGAGTTCATGACGGGCGCCGCAGGCCTCGGCCACGTGACCACCTTGCGCAGCCCCGACGGCACCCTGCGCTTCGATCTGCCGGGTCTGGTCTTCGATGGCGAGGCCTACCCGTCGCTGGCACTGCGCATCGCTGCAGCCGGGCAAGGCCTGGACTGGCGGCAGGTCGGGCTGACCTTCGGCCAGACCGTCGAGCTGGGCGGTGGCAAGACGCTGCCGCTCGACACGCTCTCGCGCCAATGGGTCAACTACTACGGCCCCGCTGGGCGCTTCGAGCAGGTGCGCCTGGCCGACTTGCTCGAAGGCCGCGCGCCGCGCGAGAAACTCGCCGGTCGCATCATCATCGCCGGTGTCACGGCCCTGGGCAGCGGCGACAACTTCCCCACGCCCTTCGACAGCGGTCTGCCCGGTGTCGAGAGGCTGGCTACGGTGGTCGACAACCTGATGAGCGGCCGCGTGATCGTGCGCCCGCACTGGGCCGGCGCGGTCGAACTCGCGGGGTTGATCCTGTTGCCCTTGCTGGCCGTGACCGTCATTGCCATCCTGACACCGCGACGTGCCTTCCTGCTGCTGCTCGGTGTCGTGCTGCTGGGCGTTGCCGTGCTGCAGTGGCGCTTCGTGCAGCAGCGCGAATTCGTCGCGCCGGTCTTCCCCTTCCTCGCCCTGCTGCTGGCCAGCGCGGGCGCGGTCGTGCTGCGCGGCGGTGTGGAGCGCAACGCACGCATGGCGGCGCTGGGTGCACTGCGCGAGAGCGAGCGCCGCTACGCGCTGGCCGTGCAGGGCGCCAACGACGGCCTGTGGGATTGGGACATCGCCAGCGGCGCCGTGCACTACTCGCCGCGCTGGTTGGTGCTGATGGGCCTGGACGCGGATGAGGCCGCCGGCATGGAAGCCTGGAAGAAGCCGCTCTCCGCGGCGCAGCGCGTGGCTTTCGAGCAGGGCTTGCAGGAGCATCTGGCCGGCCGCAGCCAGCAGTTCAACCAGCTGCTGGAGTTCACGCAGGGCGGCCAGTCGCGCTGGCTGCTGGCACGCGGCATGGCGACGACTGAGGACGGTAAGCCCGTGCGCATGGCCGGTTCGCTGACCGATGTGAGCGAGCAGCACCGCCTGCGCGAACAGCTGAGCCACGACGCGTTGCACGACCGCCTGACCGGCCTGCCCAATCGAACGCTCTTCCGCGCCCAGCTCGAGCAGCTGATTGCATCGAGCCCGGCGGGCAGCGTGGGCATGGTGCTGGTGGGCATGGACGCGATGCGCGCCTTCAACGAAGCCCACGGCGTGATCCAGGGCGACGCGGCGCTGATCGAAGTGGCGCGCCGCCTGCGCCGCATCGAGGGCGTGGCCGTGTCGGTGGCGCGCATCGGCCCCGACGAATTCGCGCTCGCCACGACCATGCGTGCCGGCGAATCGAGCCTCGTCCAGCAGGTGATGGACTTCTTCAAGGAGCCGCTGACGCTCGACGGGGGCTTGAGCCAGCGCGTCTCGGCCGGTGTCGGCCTGGCGCATGCGAGCGAAGGTCTCGGCACGGCGGACGAGCTGATCGGCGCTGCCGAAAGCGCGCTGGCGCGGGCCAAGAGCCACGGCCCCGGCCAATCGCACCGCTTCGATGCAGCCGAGCAGCTGGTGGAGCAATCGCGCCGCTGGATGACGGACCAGATCGATGCGGCGCTCGCATCCGACCAGCAGTTCCAGCTGCACTACCAGCCCTTTGTGCGCCTGGGTGATCGCGCGCTGCTGGGCTTCGAGGCGCTGATCCGCTGGACCCATCCGGCCAAGGGCCTGATCATGCCGGGCGATTTCATTCCCATCGCCGAGGCCAGCGGCCAGATCGGCGCCATCGGTCGCTGGACGCTGTTCGAGGCCGCAGCCCAGTTGCGCCGCTGGCGCGAGATCGGCTTCACCGGCGAGATCGCCGTCAACGTCTCTGGCGTGCAGCTGGAGAACGACCTGCAGCTGCTGGCCGATGCGCGCGCCGTGAAGGAAGCACTCGGCCCCGTGCCGGCTCACCAGCTCAAGCTCGAGGTGACCGAAAGCATGGCCATGAGCAACCCGCAGCGCAGCGCCGAAACGCTGCAGGAGCTGGCGCGCATGGGCTTCAAGATCAGCATTGACGACTTCGGCACCGGCTACTCCTCGCTGGCCTATCTGCACCGCTTCCCATTTGACACGCTCAAGATCGACCGCAGCTTCGTCATGCGCCTGGGTGCAGGCCGTGAAGCGCAGGAGATCGTGCGCACCATCGTTGGCCTGGCACTGGCACTGGGCAAGCAGACGCTGGCCGAGGGCGTGGAAGACGAGAAGGCCGCCGAGATGCTGCAGCAGCTCGGTGTGCAGGTGGGACAGGGCTGGTTGTGGTCCAAGGCGCTGCCGGCACCGCAGGCGGAAGCCTGCATCAGGATGGCGCCATGGGTGGCCAGATCCGCTGCGGCCGGCACGGCGCCCACCCGAGTCGCCACTGCCTCCTGAGGCTGGAAGTCGGCGTTATCCTTGGCTGCGCGTCCGCGGATGGACGCGACTCAGGGAGCCTCATGCGAAAGTTCTTCGCCGCGCTGGTGCTGGTCCTCGCGGGCTGTTCGATGTCCGCTGACACCAAGCTCGCGCAGGCCGCGGTCGTCACCTTCCACGAGATGCTTGACGCCGGTCAGTTCGAGGCCATCTACGACGGCGCTGCCGCCGACCTCAAGGGCGTTGCCACCAAGGAGAAGTTCGTGGAGCTGCTGCAGGCGGTCCACAAGAAGCTCGGCAACACGCGCGCGTCCGACATGAAGGGCTGGAACACCAACTACAGCACCTCCGGCAGCTTCGTCACGCTGACCTACCAGACCTTCTATACCGACGACGAGGCGAAAGAGCAGTTCGTCTACCGGCTGCTCGGCGACAAGGCGTTGCTCGCGGGGTACCACGTCGAATCGAATGCCTTCATCACCAAGTAGTCGCCGGCTTCAGCGGGAAACCGTGGCTTGCATGGCCGCCGAGTAACGCGCTCCCTGTGCGGGCTGCGCGGCGCAGGCGGCGTCGATCTCCTGCAGGTCCTGCGCCGACAGTTCGACCGCCGCGCCGGCGATGTTCTCTTCCAGCCGATGCAGCTTGGTCGTGCCGGGGATCGGTGCGATCCACGGCTTTTGCGCCAGCAGCCAGGCCAGGGCGAGCTGGGCCTGCGTGATCTGCCGGCGCACAGCAATGGCGGACAGCGCATCGACGAGCGCGCGGTTCTTCTCGCGCATGTCCGGCGCAAAGCGCGGCAGCGTGTTGCGGAAGTCACCGGCCTCGAAGGACGTCTGCGCATCGATGGCGCCGGTCAGGAAACCGCGGCCCAGCGGCGAGAACGGCACGAAGCCGATGCCCAGTTCCGCCAGCACTGGCAGGACCTCCGCTTCCGGCTCGCGCCACCACAGCGAGTATTCGCTCTGCAGCGCCGCCACCGGCTGCACCGCATGCGCGCGGCGGATGCTCTGCACGCCCGCTTCCGACAGGCCGAAGTGCTTGACCTTGCCTTCGCGGATCAGCTCCTTTACGGTGTCGGCCACGTCCTCGATTGGCACGTTCGGATCGACGCGGTGCTGGTAGAGCAGGTCGATGCGATCAGTGCGCAGGCGCCTCAGCGCGTCTTCCGTCACCTGGCGGATGCGCTCGGGCCGGCTGTCCAGGCCTTGCGCCGGCACGCCTTCGCGGAAGCCGAACTTGGTGGCGATCACGACCTGATCCCGCACCGGCGCCAGCGCCTCGCCCAGCAGGCTTTCGTTGACGCCCGGGCCGTAGGCTTCGGCCGTGTCGAAGAAGGTGATGCCGCGTTCCACGGCCTGGCGGATCAGTGCGATCGCGTCCTTTTGCTCCATGGCGGGGCCGTAGGCATAGCTCAGGCCCATGCAGCCGAGGCCGATGGCCGAGACTTGCAGGCCTTGTCCGAGTTGTCTGGTGTTCATTTCGGTGTCCTTTCCAAATTTCCAAAACGGCATGGGAAGAACTGTAGGCATCGGGCGTCGCAATGACTAGACTGCAGAATCGACAATCACTGATAAGCAGGACTAATCAATGGCGCTGTCTGACGTTCGCTTTGACGATCTGGCCGGCTTTGCCGCCGTGGTGCGTGCCGGCAGCTTCACCCGCGCAGCGGCTCGGCTCGGTGTTTCGCAGTCCGCGCTGAGCCAGACCATCCGCGCGCTGGAGCAGCGGCTCGACATGAAGCTGCTCAACCGCACGACGCGCAGCGTCTCGCCGACTGAGGCGGGCGAGAGGCTCTTCCAGACGGTAGGGCCGCGCTTCGAAGACATCGAGGCCGAGTTGGCCGTGCTGGGCGAACTGCGCGGTCGGCCCGCGGGCACGGTGCGCATCAGCGCCAGCGAGCAGGCCATGAACCACCTCGTGTGGCCGCGCCTGCGGCACTGGTTGCCGCAGTACCCGGACATCAAGCTGGAGCTCAGTTGCGACAACGCCTTCATCGACATCGTGGCCGAGCGCTTCGACATCGGCATCCGTCTGGGCGCCGATGTGGCCAAGGACATGATCGCCGTGCCCATCGCGCCGACGCTGCGCATGGCCGTCGTCGGCAGTCCCGCCTATTTCAAGCGTTATGGCCGCCCGATCAAGCCGCAGGACCTGACCCAGCACGACTGCATCGGCCTGCGCCTGGCCTCGCACGGCGGCGTAATGAAGTGGGAGTTCATGCGCCGGCGCAAGCTGCTCAACGCGCACATCACGGGCCGGCTTGTCTTCAACTCCAGCGTGATGATCTTGTCAGCCGCGCTGGATGGATTGGGCCTGGCCTGGCTGCCCGGCAATTCGGTGCAGGAGCATCTGGCAGCCGGGCGACTCGAAACGGTGCTCGACGACTGGACGGCCAGCTTCGACGGCTTTCACGCCTACTACCCGAGCCGGCGCGCGTCTCCCGCGGTGAAGCTGGTGGTGGAAGCGCTCAAGGCTTCTGCTTGAGCGCCTGCTGCTCGATGTTCTTCGCAGCCTGGTCTGCGTAGGCGGCGCAGCTCATGTTCTTGGGATGCGGCTTGGCGGCGTTGCCATAGTCCCAGCCGCTGAAGTCCGGATGCGGCGTGATCAGCAGATCGCACGGCAGGGCGCGCACGACGCCGAAGCTGCGGCGGTAGTCGTCCAGCAGATGCGGATAGCGCGGGTTACCGACGAGCTGATAGCCGGGCGCCGTCAGGCTGTCCACATAGGCGACGCGCACGGGCTTGCCGTCCATGGTGTCCGTCCAGGTCCAGCTCATGCTGCCGGGCGTGTGGCCGGGCGTGAAATGCACGGTGAAGGTCAGCGAGCCGAGGTTCAGCTGTTCGGCGTCCTGCAACAGCCGGTCAGCTTGAACGGGCGGGTAGCTGATGTCGTCACCGAAGTGGATGTCCGCCGTGCCGCCGCGCGCCATGATCGCTGCGGACTCTGCATTGCTGACCAGCACCGCGCCGGTAGCGCGCTTGATCGCCGCCAGCGGGCCGACGTGATCGGCGTGGGCGTGCGAGTGCAGGAGATAGCGCAGCTGGCCCGGGCCGACGCCGAGCTGCTTCATCTGCGCCAGCAGCGTGTCCGCCATCTGCGGCATGCCGCCGTCGATCAGCAGCGCGCCAGCATCGGTCTTCACCAGCAGGGTCGTGATGCCGGGAGTGCCGATCTGCCAGACGTGATCGCTGATGCGCAGCGGCTGGGCCATCGGCGTGCGCCAGGACTCGGGGGCCTGGTAGGCCTGGAGCTGGGGCAGGGCTTCGGGGGCGGCGAGGGCGGGCGACGCGGCGCAGGCGGCGCTGAAGAGGAGGGCAGTGAGGTGACGCATGGGGCGAGTATCACTGGGAGGAGCGGTCATTGCCGAAAGGCGGCTTTCGGTTAGGCTAGCCCGCACCGAAAGTTCACCGGAGAACTGCAATGACTTATGTCGATGGATTCGTTGCTTCCGTTCCGACAGGCAAGCGCGCGGAGTTTGTGGAACACGCGCAGGCCATGGGCAAGATCTTCAAGGAGCACGGCGCGATCAGCGTGACCGACTGCTGGGGAGACGATGTGCCTGAAGGCAAGTTGACGTCCTTTCCAATGGCCGTGCAGTGCAAGCCGGACGAGACGGTGGTTTTCGGCTGGATCACCTGGCCATCGCGCGAAGCGCGCGACGAATCCTGGAAGAAGGTCATGGCGGATCCGCGCATGCAGACCGGAGCGGTGCCACCGTTCGATGGCAAGCGAATGATCTTTGGCGGGTTCGAGAGGGTCTCGGCCTTGTAGGCGTTACGTGTGGCGAGCCAGTCCACGGAAAGCTCGTGATCCGGGTCGGCTAATCCCGGCCCGGCCTTTCGCGTGACCGACGTCTTGCTACCTTCCTGGAAGGCCGGGTCGCGAAACATGTTGCGGTAGCGTTCGCCAAACTCCATCCGAGACAGCGGGTCTGGGGCCTGGACTTCGCGTGCTTGGATCATGACGTGAACTCCCGAGGTCGGGACAGCTCAGTCTTCTCAAGGAACGCTACGGCGCTTGTAGGGGGGCAGTGCTTGTGTCAGCCGAATGGACCCGCTGCCCACCCACCCACGTCTCCAGCACCTTCGTCTGCAGCAACTCCTTGGGCGCCACCTTCAACGGATCACGATCCACGAGGATGAAGTCGGCGCGATGCCCGGGCATCAGGCTGCCAAGATCATCCTCGCGATGCGCAGCGTAGGCAGCCCAGGTGGTGAAGCAAGCCAGAGCCTGAACGCGAGTCATGGCCTGTGCGCCATACCAGCCGCCCGGCGGATGGCCTTCGGCGTCCTGGCGCGTGACGGCGGCATAGAGGCCGGCCCAGGGCGTGGGCTCCTCGACCGGGAAATCCGATCCGCAGGCCAGCCGCGCGCCGCTCTGCAGCAGGCGCTGCCAGGCATAGGCGCCCTGGATGCGTTCGTGCCCAACGCGGTCTTCGGCCATGTTCATGTCGGAGGTGGCGTGCACCGGCTGAACAGAAGCGATCACGCCATCGGCCGCGAAGCGCGGGATGTCGTTCAGCGCAATCACCTGTGCATGTTCGATCCGGTGGCGCAGCATCACGCTCTTGGTGCCGAACACGCGGCGCATGGCTTCGAAGGCCGAGAGCACCTGCCGGTTGGCGGCATCGCCGATGGCGTGCACATTGACTTGAAATCCCAGCTCGACCATCGGGCGCATCTGCGCGGCCAGCTCGCGCTCGCTCTGGAACAGCAGGCCGGTGGATTCTGGCGCATCGCTGTACGGAGCAAGCAGCGCAGCGCCACGGCTGCCGAGCGCGCCGTCGGCAAACACCTTGATGGCACGCAGGCTGTACATGCCGTCGGCCATAGGCTGTACCGGACCACTGGTGCGCAGGCGCTGGATCAGCGCGGCATCGGTGATGCGGGCCATGCCGTCCACGCGCAGGCGCAGGCTCCCGCCCTGGGCCATGGCGCGCAGCTCGCGGTCGGCAGCATCGCCGATGCCGGCATCGTGAATGCCGGTCAGGCCCAGGCTCAGCAGCTCGGTCCGCGCGGCTTCGAGCGCGGCGCGCACCTCGGCCTGCGTGGGCGCGGGCACGTGCCGTTCGACGAGGTCCTGCGCCGCGTCGACGAGCACGCCGGTTGGGTTGCCTTCGGCATCGCGCTCGATGCGGCCGCCGCTGGGGTCGGGCGTTTCGCGGGTGATGCCCGCGATCTGCAGCGCGCGGCTGTTGGCCCAGCCGGCATGGCCGTCCACGCGCACGAGCCAAACCGGGCGATGGCTCTCGGCGCTGTCGAGTTCCGCCGCGGTCGGGAAGCGGCCGAGCTTCCAGATCGCCTGGTTCCAGCCGCTGCCAAGAATCCACGCGGCATCGGCATGCACTGTTGCATAAGCCAGGACGGCGTCCAGTGCCGCGCCGAGGTCGGCCGTGTTGCGCAGCTCCAGGCTGCGCCGCGTGAGGCCCAGATCCAGCATGTGGCCGTGGGCATCGGTCAGACCGGGCATCAGCACACGGCCCTGTGCGTCAATGCGGCGTGCACCCTTGGCAGCGGCCTGCAGATGCGCGCTCTGGCCGATGGCCTTGACGCGGCCTTCGGCGTCGGTGAGCAGCGCATCGAAGCGCTGCACCTTGCCTTCCGCATCGAGCGTCAGGCCCTTGGCGTTGTGGATGAAGACGGGCTCGGCGGCGTGGGCGGCCGCGTTGGCGGCCAGGGCGGCGAGCAGCGGGATGAGGCGGAGCAGGTTGCGCATGCGCGCAGTATGGGCGTGCAGGCCGGTCCGTGGACTCAGGCCGAGCCCTGATCGGCAACAGCTTGTTCGTACAACGCGGCGAGCGCGCGGGCCTGCGCCGTCATGCGTTCGCGCAGATCGGCGGGGCCGAGGACGAGGGCTTCGGCGCCCAGGCGCATCAGCTGGCCGGCGGCGTGCTCCGCCGATTCGATGGGGATGCGGACCAGGGACCAGCCTTCGCGCGCGGGGTCCGGCTTTGCGGTGCTACGAGAGGCAGCGGTCACGGTGCTGCTGAAATCGCGCGTCAGCCATTTCAGGCCTCGCGCGCTGACGCTGAGCCTGGCTTCGCCGCGGTACAGCTCGGCTTCGAAGCGCCGAGTCGATTCGCGCCAGTAGTCGGCCAGGTCGAAGCGAGCCGGGCGCTTGAAGCTCTCGCTCGTGGGCTGCAGGTCGAGGATGCTTTGCAGCCGGTAGGTGCGGACGGGGCGCGAAGCACTGCTGCGCGCCACCACGTACCAGGCACCGCCCTTGAGCACCAGGCCCAGCGGCTCCAGCTCGCGCTGCGCTTCGCCCTGCCAGCTCTCGTAGCGCACGGCGATGCGCTGAGCCTGCCAGACGGCGCGCGCCACGGCCGGTAGGTGATCGACGGGCGGCGCTTCGCGGTACCAGTCCACCGGATCGAGATGGAAGCGCGCGCCGACGCGCTCGGCGTCGTCCTGCCATTCCGCCGGTAGCGCGGCCTTGAGTTTGAGTTGCGCAGAGGCCAGGGCCTCCCCCAGACCCAGATCGGCGGCGGGGCCGGGCAGGCCGGCGAGGAACATGGCCTCGGCTTCCGGCGCGGTCAGGCCATCGAGCTTGGTGCGCCAGCCTTCGCGCAGCTGGAAGCCGCCGCTGCGGCCCTGCTCGGCCCAGATCGGCACGCCCGAGGCGCTGAGGCGGTCGACATCGCGGTAGATGGTGCGAACGGAGACTTCCAGTTCGGTCGCCAGAGCCTGGGCCGAAATCCGGCCGCGGCCCTGCAGCAGCATCAGGATGGAGAGCAGGCGGCTGGCTTGCATGATGATCGAATTGTGCGCGCTAAACACTGACAGGCATTGTCAGCATTTGGCGCGCAGCATGGCGGCTCTTGTTCATCACCCACCTGGAGACCCACCATGAGCACGCCCTTTGAACTGCGCCACTACACGCTGCATCCCGGCCGGCGCGACGAGCTGATCACGCTCTTCGAGCGTGAATTCATCGAATCGCAGGAGGCCTGCGGCATCCTGCTCCCGGGCCTGTTCACCGACATGGACCGGCCCGACCGTTTCATCTGGCTGCGCAGCTTCGCCGACATGGCGGCCAGGCCCGGTGCGCTGAGTCGCTTCTACACCGGCCCGGTCTGGCAGCAGCATCGCAACGCGGCCAACGCAACGATGATCGATTCGGATGATGTGCTGCTTCTGCAGGGGGAGATGAAGCCGGCTGCACAGGCGGGGCGTGCCGCGCAGCTGTTCCTGTGCGTGGACTGCGTGACGGAAGCCGAGGCGCAGCTGGAGGCCGCGCTGACGGCCCATCTTGACGGAGACGTCATCGGCCGCTGGATCACCGATGCCACGCCGAACAATTTCCCGCGTTTGCCCGTGCGCGAGGGCGAGCGCCACGCCGTCTGGCTGTTGTGTTTGAGGACGCAGCCCGACATGGCGGCGCTGACCTGCGCACTGGCCCCGTGGACGCAAGGCGAGCCGCGCGTGCTGCGGCTCCAGCCGACGACGCGTTCGGCATTGCAGCTCGATCCCGTTGCGTCGCCCTTCGTTGGACGGCCGGGCGATTTCGACTTTCTCGTCGGCCGCTGGTCCGTGCACAACCGCCGCCTGATGACTCGGCTGCAGGGCAACACGACCGACTGGCGCGAGTTCGGCGCCTTGATGGAAGGCTGGAGCCACATGGACGGCCGGATCAGTTTCGACGAGATCCACTTCGAGACGGAAGGTTTCTCCGGCGCCACGATGCGCACGCTGGACGCGCAGACGAAGCAGTGGTCGATCTACTGGGTGAACAGCCGCCAGGGCCGGCTCACGCCGCCGGTGCAGGGCGGCTGGTGTGGCGATCGCGGCGAGTTCTTCGGTGTGGACGAGGACAGCGGCCGCACGGTGCTCGTGCGCTTCGTCTGGCAGCGGCTGGGGCCGGATGCGGCGCGCTGGAGCCAGGCCTTCTCGATCGACACGGGCCGCAGCTGGGAGGAGAACTGGGTGATGGAGATGACGCGGCTTTGAGGCCGCGTCATCAGCCTCATCAAGCCATGCCTTGGTGGCGCAGCAGCGCGTCGATCGTCGGCGCGCGTCCGCGGAAGGCCTTGAAGTTGTCGATCGCGTCGCGCGAGCCGCCCACTTCGAGGATGCTGTGCAGATAGCGCTGGCCCGTGGCGGCGTTGAAGACGCCTTCTTCCTCGAAGGCGCTCCAGGCGTCGGCGCTCAGCACCTCGGCCCATTTGTAGCTGTAGTAGCCGGCCGCGTAGCCGCCCGCGAAGATGTGGCTGAAGCTGTGCTGCATGCGGTTGAATGTCGGCGGGACCAGCACGGCAACTTCCTGGCGCACCTCGTCGAGCAGGGCCTGGATCTGCACTTCCTTGCCGGGTTCGGCGTGCAGGCGCATGTCGAACAGCGAGAACTCGATCTGGCGCAGCGTCTGCATGCCGCTCTGGAAATTCTTGGCGGCGAGCATCTTGTCGAACAGCGCACGCGGCAGGGCGGCGCCGCTGTCCACATGCGCGGTCAGCTGCTGCAGCACTTCCCATTCCCAGCAGAAGTTCTCCATGAACTGGCTGGGCAGCTCGACGGCGTCCCATTCGACACCCGAGATGCCGGAGACGCCGCGCTCGTCCACTTGCGTGAGCAGGTGGTGCAGGCCGTGGCCGAATTCGTGGAAGAGGGTGGTGACGTCGTCGTGCGTGAGCAGCGAGGGTTTGTCTCCCACCGGCGCCATGAAGTTGCACACCAGCTGCGCCACGGGCAGCTGCAGCTGCCCGTCGGGGCGGGCCCAGCGCCCACGCACTTCGTCCATCCAGGCGCCCGGTCGCTTGCCGGCGCGGGCGTAGAGGTCGAGGTAGAACTGGCCGATGGTGGCGCCGCCACGCTGGAGTTCGTAGAACTTGACGCTCTCGAACCAGACCTCGGCTTTGGCCTCGACGATCTTCACGTCGAAGAGGCGCTCGATGATGCCGAACAGGCCGGCGAGCACGCGCGGGGCGGTGAAGTAAGGCCGCACCTCTTCGTCGCTGAAGGCGTAGCGGGCGAGCTTGAGCTTCTCGCCGGCATAGGGCACATCCCATGCTTGCAGATCAGTGAGGTTCAGCTCGGTGGCGGCGAACTCGCGCAGCTCGGCCAGGTCCTTCTCGGCGAAGGGACGGGCGCGGCGCGCGAGGTCGCGCAGGAAGTCGAGCACTTCGCTTGAGGAGTGCGCCATCTTGGCGACGAGGGAGGCTTCGGCGAAGTTGGCATAGCCCAGCAGCTGCGATTCTTCTTGGCGCAGCATCAGCAGCTCCTGCATCAGCGCGGAGTTGTCGAGCGTGGGTTCGCCCAGCTCGCTGGCACGCGTGGCGTAAGCGCGGTACAGCTGCTCGCGCAGGGCGCGATCTTCGGCGTACTGCATGACCGGCATGTAGCTCGGGAAATGCAGGGTGATCTTGTGGCCTTCCTTGCCTTCAGCGTTCGCAGCGGCGCGGGCGGCGACGATCACGTCGGCCGGCACGCCTTGCAGTTGCTCGGTGCTGGCGTAGAGCGCGAAGCCGTCGGTGGCGTCCATCACGTGTTCGGAGAACTGCTGGCCGAGTTCGGCGCTGCGCTCCTGGATGGCGGCGAAGCGGGCCTTGGCCGCGCCCTGCAGTTCGGCGCCGCCGAGCACGAAGTCGCGCATGGCGTGGCGCAGCACTTGCTGGCGTGCGGGCGACAGCGGAGCAGTGTCGATGGCCTTGTACTTGGCGTACAGCGCTTCGTTGGCGCCCAGGCGCGTGTAGAACTCGGTCACGGCCGGCAGCATGGCGTTGTAGGCCTCGCGCAGCTCGGGCGTGTTGGCCACGGCGTTCAGGTGGCCGACGGCGCCCCAGGCCACGCCCAGGCGTTCGCAGGGCAGGTCGAGCACACGCAGCAGGGTGTCGTAGTCGGCCGGCGTTTCCGCTGAGGTGGCCGTGGTGAGCGCGGCATCGGCGGCGGCCAGCAGCTCCGTAATGGCTGGGGCGATGTGCTCGGGCTGGATCTGCGCGAAATGGGGCAGGGCGTCGGTGGCGAGAAGCGGGTTGCTCATGGTGAGGTCTGCGGGAACATCGAGGGGCGGTGATCGCCCATGATCGCTCGGTTTGCGCTTTGCAGTGCGAGCTTCGTCAGCAATCCGTAGGTCCTTGTCCGGTCTTGCGGGCGGACGGCGAACTGCTGGTCGAGCTGATGCGGCGAGTCTGCGATGACTTCGTGGTGACGTGAGGCTGCCTGCTGCGCTGCGTCGAAGTAGCGCTGCTGGATCTCGGCAGGGACGACGGCATCGGCGCCGGCCGAGACGATCTGCAGATGGCCGCGGAACTCGGCCACGGCGGCGAAGGCTTCGGAGTCGCGCCAGCTCAGCGGTTGGCGAATGGCATGGGCGAAATCGGGCCCGAAGCGCAGCGTACCTGCGCTGGCCGAATAGGCAGCGGCAATCACGAGGCCGAGGCCGCCAAATCCATGGCGCTGTGCCGCCATCGCGGCGATGTGGCCACCCATGCTGAAGCCGATCACGGCCATGTCGGCCGGCTGGAGATTGCGCGCGGCGATCACGGCATCGACGGCGGCCGAACGCTCGGCCAGCGAAGAGCCGATCAGCGTGCCTTCGCTCCGGCCATGGCCGATGAAGTCGAACGAGGTGGAGGCGACACCATGTTCGTACAGCACCTCGCGCAGAGGCGCCAGGCCGCTGCTGGTCGAACAGCCGCCGCCGTGAAGCACCAGCACGGCGGCGCGGGCATCCTCAGGCTGCCAATGGCTGCCGTGCAGACGGCGGCCGTCGAGATCAAACTCGAACTCCTGAACCGACGGCATCGGCTCAGAGCGCCAAGGTCATGAAGGTGCTGTACGGGTCCGGCTGGTAGTCGCCGAAGGGGCCGCACTCGGTGAAACCGAAGCTGGCGTAGAGCGTGCGGGCCGGCAGGAAACTGTCCTGCGAGCCGGTCTCCAGCGAAAGCCGCTGCATGCCGCGGCCGCGCGCGGTGGCCACGATGTGAGCCAGCATCAGGCGGCCAGCGCCACGGCGGCGCAGCTTCGTTGGCGTACGCATGGACTTGATCTCGCCGTGCGTGGCGTCGAGCATCTTGAGCGCGCCGCAGCCGACGAGCTCGTCTTCATCCCAGCAGGTCCAGAAACTGATGTCGGGAACGCGCAGCTTGTCGAGGTCGAGCGCATGCACGCTCTCGGGCGGCGATTGCTCGTGCATCTGCGCCAGGTGCTCTTCAAGCAGGGCGCGGATTTCGGGGCTGGAAAGATCGTCGAGACGGATGTTCATGGGTTCCTGCTGAGGATGGGGAGGATGTCTTGCCGGTTGCCGAGCAAGCGCACAACATCGAGATGATCAGAACGGACGAGATTGAGCCATTGCATGGGGAAGTCCTTGACCCGCCATGAGCGCAGCCCGGGGACCCTGCGGGGCTCAACAATAGTTGTCAAGCCACTCGTTCTGCCGATTCCATGGTGTTCACCAGCAGCATCGTGATCGTCATCGGGCCCACGCCGCCGGGCACGGGCGTGATGTAGCCAGCCACCTCTTTCACGCCGTCGAAATCGACATCGCCGCAGAGCTTGCCTTCGTCGTTGCGATTCATGCCCACGTCGATCACGACGGCGCCGGGCTTGACCATGTCGGCCGTCAGCACGTTGCGCTTGCCGACGGCGGCGACGATGACGTCGGCCTGGCGCGTCATGGCGCCCAGATCGGCCGTGCCACTGTGGCAGACGGTGACGGTGGCGTTGGCGGCCAGCAGCATCATCGCCATCGGCTTGCCGACGATATTGGAGCGGCCGATCACCACGGCGTGCTTGCCGCGCAGGTCCTTCATGCCGATGGATTCGAGCATCTTCATGCAGCCGTAGGGCGTGCAGGCCTTGAAGCCCGGTTCGCCTACCATCAGCGCGCCGGCACTCTCGACGGCGAAGCCGTCCACGTCCTTGGCCGGGGCGATGGTCTCGATGACTTTGTGGTCGTCGATGTGCTTGGGCAGGGGCAGCTGGACGAGGATGCCGTGGATGCTTGGATCGTTGTTCAGCGCCTCGACGCGGGCCAGCAGCTCTGCCTCGGTCATCGTCGCTTCGTACTTCTCCAGCACGGAGTGAAAGCCCACGTCCTCGCAGGCCTTGACCTTGTTGCGCACGTAGACGGCGCTGGCCTGGTTGTCGCCGACCAGGATCACGGCCAGGCCGGGCTTGACGCCGCGGGCGGTGGAAGCGGCGGCGCGGGCGGCGACTTCGGCGCGGACTTGTTTGGACAGGGCGTTGCCGTCGATCAGTTGTGCGGTCATGAGCGGGACTCCAGAAATGCAACGAGGCCGCTTGCGGCGGCCTCGTGAGGGTGGTTCGGGATCAGGCCTTGGTCGGCGCGCCGAGGGCGATCTTGAGCAGGTCGGCCACGGTGTTGGCGTTGAGCTTTTCCATGATGTTGGCGCGGTGCGCCTCCACCGTCTTGATGCTGATGCCGAGGTCGTCGGCGATCTGCTTGTTCAGCCGGCCGGCGACGATGCGCTCCAGCACTTGCGCTTCACGGGTGGTCAGGCGCGAGAGCAGGGCGTCGCGGCTGGCCGCCTCTTGATGCGTGGAGAAAGCCTGGCGGGCTTGTTCGAGCATGCGCTCGACCAGGGCCAGCAGCTCGTCTTCCTTGAAGGGCTTCTCGATGAAGTCCATCGCGCCCTTCTTCATGGTCTGCACGGCCATGGGCACGTCGCCATGGCCGGTGATGAAGACAACCGGCAGCGGGCTCTTGCGCTCGAGCAGGCGGTCTTGCAGTTCCAGGCCGCTCATGCCTTCCATGCGGATGTCTGCGATCAGGCAGGCGACTTCGCGCGGGTCGTAGCGGGAGAGAAAACTCTCGGCGGAGTCGAAGCACTTGACTCGGTAGTCCTTGCCTTCGAGGAGCCACTGCAGGGAGTCGCGAACAGCCTCGTCGTCATCGACGACGTAGACATTGCCCTTCTTCGGAATCAAGCTCATGGTGTCGCAGTCAGGTTTGCAGCATTGCCCGGCAAGGGCTCGGGCTTGGAGGAGTCGACGGGAATGGTGAAGGCGAACCTGCACCCCACAACAGCCGCGCCATTGTAGAGGTTCTCAGCACGTATCCGGCCCTGGTGGGACTCGACGATGGACCGGCATAACCCTAGGCCAATCCCCAATCCGTCCACCTTCGTGGAGAAGAAAGCCTCGTACATTCGGGTGAGGACTTCCTCGGGCAGGCCGGGGCCCATGTCGGTCACGCTGAACTCGATGTGCCCCCCGAGTTCGGGGGAGTGCTTGGGCACCACGCGCAGCTCGATGTGGCGCCGGGAAGCCGGCAGGGAGGCGTTGTCGATGGCTTCCGCGGCGTTCTTCAGCAGGTTGAGGATGACCTGCTCGATCAGGATCGGGTCGACCTGCATGGACGGCAGGCGCTGCGCCACGTAGGTGTGCAGCGCCACGCTGCGGCGGCGCAGCTCGATACCGGCGAGGTCCACAGCGTCCTCCACGATCTCGGAAGCGGCGGTGAGCTGGCGCTGCGGCTCGCTGCGCTTCACGAAGTTGCGGATGCGGTGAATGATCTGGCCGGCGCGCTGGGCCTGCTTGGCGGTTTTCTCCAGGGCGGCCAGCAGGTCGTCCTTGGCGATGTTGTCGCCCCTGACCCGCGAGACCATGCCGTTGCAGTAGTTGGTGATGGCGGTCAGCGGCTGGTTCAGCTCGTGGGCCACGCTGGAGGCCATCTCGCCCATTGTCATCAGACGGCTGGTCACGGCGGCCTTCTCGGCCTGCTGCGCGGCCTGAGCCTCGGCGCGGCGGCGCACGGTGATGTCGGTGGCGATCAGCATCTGGGCCAGGCGGCCGTCGGTCCACTGCAGGTAGCGCGAGCGCACGTCAAACCACATGTCCAGCGATTCGACATAGACCTCGCGCGGATCGGAGCCGGCCTGTTCGGCCAGGGTCTGGTTGGCCAGGGTGTCGAGGTCGCTGCCGAAACCGTCTCCGGCGTTGGCGTCGTCTTCAGGCGGCGTGCGCGCCAGCGAGCCGCCGGCCAGCAGCGCGTGGCCTGCAGGATCAGCGCCGAACCAGAGGCGGTAGCTGCGGTTGGCAAACAGCAGCTCGTTGCTCTGCACCGAGAGCACCGACACCGCCGCGTCCAGCCCTTCCAGCACGGTCGTGAAGCGCTCGTGCGAGGCCGAGAGCTGGTCGCGCACGCGCTTGGCCTCGGTGATGTTGGTGATCGAGGCCATCCAGCCGCTCTGCTTGCCCTTGGTGTCCACCAGGGGCGAGACGTACATGCGGGCGTCGAAGACCGTGCCGTCCTTGCGCATCACCTTGACCTCGGCACCGCCGGCGGGGCTGCGGCCTTGGATCTCCTGCTGTTGCAGGCGGGCGTTCTCGTCGAAGCGGTCGGGCGGCCAATAGGGATAGGGCGGCTTGCGACCGATCAGTTCGGCCTCGCTGAAACCCGTCATCGCACAGAAGGCCGGGTTCACATAAGTGATGCGGCTTTCCATGTCCATGGCGCGCATGCCGGTCAGCATGGAGTTCTCCATGGCGCGGCGGAAGTTCATCTCGCTGGTCAGCGTGTTCTGGATCTGCAGGCGGCGGCGCATGTGCCGCCACGTGCCCAGCAGCATCCAGACGGTCAGGATCGATAGCGCCACCACCATCCAGAAGAGGGCGCTGGACACCAGGCCGCCCGAGGTGCGGTAGCCCTGGCCGCGCAGCACCAGGCCGTTCAGGGCCGGGGCCAGCGGGGCCTCGCTGAAGATGGAGGCGCGCACCGGCTTCTTGCCGGGCATGGGCGTGATGGTGCTGGAGACGATCTGGTCGTTGCCGTCCAGCACGGCGATCGGGTGATGCGTGGCGACCTCGGCCGGTACGGCATGGCGCAAGAGCGACTCGACGGCGTACTCGGCGATCAGCACGCCGGAGAAGGTGCCGCGGTCCAGCAGCGGCACCTGCAGCTGGAAGACGGTCGTGCCGCTGGACGAGATGAAGGGCTGCGAGTAGATGGGCTGGTGCTTCTCACGCGCCGCGGCAAAGGCCATCTCGGCCGAGCTGCTCTGGTTGGCCTTGGGCAGCGAGGGATCGTTGCGCGTGCCCACCAGCGGGCCGTCGTCCATCACGCTGCCCTGGCTCACGCCGCTGCGGCGCTCGCGCTGGGCGCTGATCCACATCACCTGCGTCAGCTCGGGCCGGTCGCGGATCAGGGCCAGGGCCTGGAAGTTGAAGTCGCGCGCGTCGATGGCCCGGGTGGTCAGCTCGCGGGCGATGCGCACCAGCTGTTCCTGGTTCTCGATCAGGCGCAGGCGCACCTGCTGCTGGGCGATCTCGGTGTCGCGCTTGACGGCCTCGGCCTCGCGTTCGATTTCCTCGTTGCGCAAGTACCAGAAGGCCGAAATCATGGCGGCCAGGAACAGCAGCACGGAGACCAGCGGGCCCAGGGTGGCGAAGCGGTCCTGGCGGGAGGGCGATTGGCGCCGCCACCAGCCGCTGGCAAGCCGGCGCGCCGGCTGGAAGAGGCGGCGCGCGACGGCACGAGGATCGAAAGGCAGGGGCATGAGGCAAATTATCGGGGCTGCGCAAGGGCCACTTTGCGCTTAAAAATTCACAATACGAAATGCACTTGCGTGATTTGGAATTCATCCCGGGCTGTGCGACACTCGCGCCCGGCATCCGTAAAACATTCAGGGCGCGCGGCTCAGTGCGCGCTCGACAGTCTGGAGACACACCATGTCCGCACAACCGAACGCCTTCCTTTCGGGCGCTGCCGTGAACGACAGCGACGCACAGGAAACCCGCGAATGGCTGGACGCGCTTTCGGCCGTCATCGGCGCCGAAGGTGGCGAACGCGCCCACTTCCTGCTCGAGACCCTGATCGACCACGCACGCCAGGCCGGCATTGACGTGCCGTTCTCGGCCAACACCGCCTACATCAACACCATCCCGCCCGAGAAGGAAGCCCACTGCCCGGGCAACATCCCGGTCGAGAAGCGCCTGCGTGCCTACATGCGCTGGAACGCGATGGCGATGGTCGTGCGCGCCAACCGGCTGAATCCTGAAGACGGTGGCGACCTCGGCGGTCACATCGGCTCCTTCGCCTCGGTGGCCAGCATGTTCGGCGCCGGCTTCAACCACTTCTGGCACGCCGCCAGCGAGAACCACGGCGGCGACCTGCTCTACATCCAGGGCCACAGCGCCCCCGGCATCTACGCCCGCGCCTACATGGAAGGCCGCCTGAGCGAAGAGCAGCTCGACAGCTTCCGCCAGGAAGTCGACGGCAAGGGCTTGTCCAGCTACCCGCACCCGAAGCTGATGCCCAACTTCTGGCAGTTCCCGACCGTCTCCATGGGTCTTGGCCCGCTGATGGCGATCTATCAGGCGCGCTTCCTGAAATATCTGCACGCCCGCGGCATCGCCGACACCGCCAACCGCAAGGTCTGGGTGTTCTGCGGCGACGGCGAGATGGACGAGCCGGAATCGCTGGGGGCCATCGGCCTGGCCGCGCGCGAGAACCTCGACAACCTCGTCTTCGTCATCAACTGCAACCTGCAGCGCCTGGACGGCCCGGTGCGCGGCAACGGCAAGATCGTGCAGGAGCTGGAGAGCGAATTCCGCGGCAGCGGCTGGAACGTCGTCAAGCTGCTGTGGGGCAATGGCTGGGACACCTTGCTGGCCCGCGACAAGAGCGGCAAGCTCAAGCAGCTGATGATGGAAACGCTGGACGGCGACTATCAGGCCATGAAGGCCAACGACGGCGCCTTCGTCCGCAAGAACTTCTTCGGCAAGTACCCCGAGACGCTCAAGCTCGTCGAGCACATGAGCGATGAAGAGGTCTTCGAGCTGCGCCGCGGCGGCCACGAGCCGGCCAAGGTCTACGCTGCCTTCCACGCCGCCAACGAGCACAAGGGCCAACCCACCGTGCTGCTGGTCAAGACCGTCAAGGGCTATGGCATGGGCAAGGCCGGCGAGGGCAAGAACACCGTCCACCAGACCAAGAAGCTGAGCGACGACGACATCCGCTACATCCGCGACCGCTTCAACATCCCCATCCCCGACAGCGAGCTGGCCAAGATCCCGTACTACAAGCCGGCCGACGACACGCCGGAAATGAAGTATCTGCACGAGCGCCGCAAGGCCCTCGGCGGCTATCTGCCGCAGCGCCGCGCCAAGGCTGACGAGAGCTTCACCGTGCCTTCGCTGGATACCTTCAAGGCCGTGCTGGACCCGACGGCCGAAGGCCGCGAGATCTCGACGACCCAAGCCTATGTGCGCTTCCTGACGCAGCTGCTGCGTGACCCGGCCCTTGGCCCGCGCGTCGTGCCCATCCTGGTGGACGAGGCCCGCACCTTCGGCATGGAAGGGCTGTTCCGCCAGATCGGCATCTACAACCCCAAGGGCCAGCTGTACACCCCGGTCGACAAGGACCAGGTCATGTACTACCGCGAGGCCACCAACGGCCAGATCCTGCAAGAAGGCATCAACGAGGCAGGCGGCATGGCTTCGTGGATCGCCGCGGCGACGTCGTACTCGACGAACAACCGCGTGATGGTCCCGTTCTACGTCTACTACTCGATGTTCGGCTTCCAGCGCATCGGCGACCTGGCCTGGGCGGCAGGTGACATGCAGGCGCGCGGTTTCTTGCTCGGCGGCACCTCGGGCCGCACGACGCTGAACGGTGAAGGCCTGCAGCACGAAGACGGCCACAGCCACATCCTGGCCGGCACGATCCCGAACTGCATCTCGTATGACCCGACGTTCGCGCACGAAGTGGCGGTGATCATGCAGCACGGCCTCAAGCGCATGGTGGAGAACCAGGAGAACGTGTTCTTCTACATCACGCTGCTCAACGAGAACTACCCGATGCCGGGCCTGAAAGCCGGCACCGAGGAGCAGATCCTCAAGGGCATGTACCTGCTGGAAGAGGCGGCTCCCCAGCCGCTGACGGTCAACCTGCTGGGCTCTGGCACCATCCTGCGCGAAAGCCAGGCCGCCAAGCAGCTGCTGGAAGCCGAGTGGGGCGTGGGCGCCAATGTGTGGAGCTGCCCGAGCTTCAACGAGCTGGCCCGTGACGGCATGAACGCCGAACGCTGGAACCTGCTGCACCCGACCGAGCTGGCCTGCGTGCCTTACGTGACGCAGCAACTGAGCAAGGTGCAGGGCCCGGTGATCGCCTCGACCGACTACATGAAGAGCTACGCCGAGCAGATCCGCTCCTACATCCCGAAGGGCCGCGACTTCAAGGTGCTCGGCACGGACGGCTTCGGCCGCTCGGACTTCCGCTCCAAGCTGCGCGAGCACTTCGAGATCAATCGCCATTACATCGTTGTGGCCGCTCTGAAGTCGCTGGCTGACGAAGGCAAGATCCCGGCATCGAAGGTCGCCGAGGCGATCACGAAGTACGGTATCAATGTCGACAAGATCAACCCGCTGTACGCCTAACGCGACGCATCGACGGAGACAAGAACATGGCATTGGTTGAAGTGAAAGTGCCGGACATCGGCGACTTCGATGGCGTTGGCGTGATCGAGGTGCTGGTCAAGCCCGGCGACACGGTCAAGGTCGAACAGAGCCTGATCACGGTCGAGAGCGACAAGGCCTCGATGGAGATCCCCTCCAGCACCGCCGGCGTGGTGAAGGAAATCAAGGTCAAGGTCGGCGACACGGTCAAGGAAGGCAGCGTCGTGCTGGTGGTCGAAGCTGAGGGCGCTGCGGCGGCCGCTGCTCCGGCGCCGGTGCCTGCGCAGGCCACGATTCCTGCGGTGGCTCCGGCACCCGCGCCTGTGGCTTCCGCTGCGGCTCCAGCAGCCGGCGGCGTGGTCGAAGTGGTCGTGCCCGACATCGGCGATTTCGACGAAGTCGCGGTGATCGAGGTGTTCGTCAAGAACGGCGACAACGTCAAGGTCGAGCAAAGCCTGATCACCGTCGAGAGCGACAAGGCTTCGATGGAGATCCCGTCCAGCCACGCGGGCGTGATCAAGGACCTGAAGGTCAAGGTCGGCGACAAGGTCAAGAAGGGCTCGCTGCTGGCGCTGGTCGAAGCGACCGGTGGCGCGGCGGCTCCTGCTGCTGCACCGGCTGCCGCTGCTGCTGCTCCCGCGGCCGCGCCGGCTCCCGCTCCGGCGGCTGCTGCCGTTGCTACTGCAGCCCCCGCTGCTGCACTGCCCGCGCACCAGCCCGGCACGCCCAGTGGCTCGCTGCCGCACGCTTCGCCGTCGATCCGCAAGGTCGCCCGCGAACTCGGCGTGCCGCTGGCTGAGGTGAAGGGCTCCGGTCCCAAGGGCCGCATCACCGAGACCGACGTGCAAGGCTTCGTCAAGGCCGTGATGGCCGGCACGACGCAGACCGCCGCGCAGAAGGCTGCCGCGCCTGCCGGCGCAGGCGGCGGTGCCTTCCCGGGCCTGCTGCCCTGGCCCAAGGTCGATTTCGAGAAGTTCGGCCCGGTCGAGCGCAAAGACCTCTCGCGCATCAAGAAGATCTCGGGTGCCAACTTGCACCGCAATTGGGTCACGATCCCGCACGTCACCAACCACGACGATGCCGACATCACCGACCTGGAGGCCTTCCGCGTCCAGCTGAACAAGGAAAACGAGAAGTCGGGCATCAAGGTCACGATGCTGGCCTTCATGATCAAGGCCGCCGTGGCCGCGCTCAAGAAGTTCCCCGAGTTCAACGCCTCGCTCGATGGCGACGGCACGCTGGTGCTGAAGAACTACTTCCACATCGGCTTTGCGGCCGACACGCCCAACGGCCTGGTCGTGCCCGTCATCCGCGATTGCGACAAGAAGGGCATCGTCCAGATCAGCCAGGAGATGTCGGAACTCGCCAAGAAGGCACGTGACGGCAAGCTCGGCCCGGCCGAGATGACCGGCGGCTGCTTCTCGATCTCGTCGCTGGGCGGCATCGGCGGCACTTACTTCACGCCGATCATCAACGCGCCTGAAGTCGCCATCATGGGCGTCTGCAAGAGCAGCACGCAGCCGGTGTGGGACGGCAAGGCCTTCCAGCCGCGCTTGATCCTGCCGCTGTCCTTGAGCTGGGATCACCGCGTGATCGACGGCGCTTCGGCCGCGCGTTTCAACGTCTACTTCGCATCGCTGCTGGCGGACTTCCGTCGCATCGCTCTCTGAACAAAGGATCGATGAGATGGCAACGATTGAAATCAAGGTCCCGGATATCGGCGATTTCGACGAAGTCGGCGTGATCGAGGTGCTGGTGAAAGCCGGCGATCACGTCAAGGTCGAGCAGAGCCTGATCACCGTCGAGAGCGACAAGGCTTCGATGGAGATTCCTTCGAGCGCGGCTGGCGTCGTGCAGGAGGTGAAGGTCAAGGTCGGCGACAAGGTCAGGCAAGGCAGCGTGGTGCTAACGCTCGAGGGTGCGGCTGATGCGGCTGCACCGGCCGCAGCTCCCGCGCAAGCTCCTGCACCGGCCATTGCAGCACCGGCCATTGCAGCACCTGCCGCAGCGCCCGTGCCCGCACCGCAAGCCGCCACCTACGCCGGCGCCAGCGATGCCGACTACGACGTGATCGTGCTCGGCGGCGGCCCTGGCGGCTACTCGGCGGCGTTCCGCGCAGCCGACCTCGGCCTCAAGGTCGCCATCGTCGAGCGCTACGCCACGCTCGGCGGCGTCTGCCTGAACGTGGGCTGTATTCCTTCGAAGGCGCTGCTGCACGTGGCCGCCGTGATGGATGAAGTGAAGCACTTCGCCGACCTGGGCGTGAGCTACGGCGAGGCGCAGGTCGACCTGGCCAAGCTGCTGGCCCACAAGCAGAAGGTCGTGGGCAAGCTCACGGGCGGCCTGTCCGCCATGGCCAAGATGCGCAAGGTCACCGTCGTGCGCGGCTACGGCACGCTGCTTGACGCGAACCACCTGAGCGTGGCCGAGACGACCGGCAGCGCGCAGGAGCAAAGCGGCAAGACGCAAGTGCTCGGCTTCAAGACCATGATCCTCGCGGCCGGCTCGCAGGCTGTGCGCCTGCCGTTCATGCCGAACGACCCGCGCGTGGTCGATTCGACCGGCGCGCTGGAACTGGCCTCTGCTCCGAAGCGCATGCTCATCGTCGGCGGCGGCATCATCGGCCTGGAAATGGGCACGGTGTACTCCACGCTCGGCGCGCGCCTCGATGTCGTCGAGATGCTGCCCACGCTGATGACGGGCGCCGACCGTGATCTGGTCAAGGTCTGGCAGAAGATGAACGCGCCGCGCTTTGACAACATCATGTTGAACACGAAGACGGTGGCCGCCGAAGCCACACCCGAAGGCATCAAGGTGACCTTTGAAGGCGAGGGCGCGCCCAAAGAGCCGCAGGTCTACGACCTCGTGCTGCAAGCAGTGGGCCGCACGCCCAACGGCAAGAAGTTCGGCGCCGACAAGGCCGGCGTCGCCGTGACCGACCGCGGCTTCGTGCCGGTGGACGTGCAGATGCGCACCAACGTGCGCAACATCTTCGCCATCGGCGATCTGGTGGGCCAGCCCATGCTGGCGCACAAGGCCGTGCACGAAGGCCATGTGGCGGCAGAAGTCATCGCCGGCGAACTGCTGGGCAAGCCCGACCTGGCCAAGAGCCAGTTCGACGCCCGCGTGATCCCGAGCGTGGCCTACACCGATCCGGAAGTGGCGTGGGTGGGCCTGACCGAGGACGAAGCCAAGGCCAAGGGCATCAAGGTCAAGAAGGGCCTGTTCCCCTGGACTGCCTCGGGCCGCGCGATTGCCAACGGTCGCGACGAAGGCTTCACCAAGCTGCTGTTCGATGAAGAGTCGCACCGCATCCTCGGCGGCGGCATCGTCGGCACGCATGCCGGCGACATGATCGGCGAGATCGCCCTGGCCATCGAGATGGGCGCGGATGCGGTGGACATCGGCAAGACCATCCACCCGCACCCCACGCTGGGCGAGAGCATCGGCATGGCCGCGGAAGTGGCGCACGGCAGCTGCACGGATATTCCGCCGCAGCGCAAGTAACCGGACCGCGTAGCAAGACCCGGTCAGAGACCCCCAAAAGCCCGGTACCGAAAGGACCGGGCTTTTTGCCGTTCACTGCGCGTAGCATCTCGGCATAGACACGGAACACCGAACCATGGAAACCACCATCGACATCAAGAGCTTCGCATTCCAGCCCTCGGAGAACGGCGAATGGCACAAGATCGTCTTCGACGACCGGCGCGGCCAACAGGTCTCCGGCATCCTGCGCACGGCGGAGTTGCGGGAGGTGGCGGAAGCGCTCATGGATTACGTCGCAAAGCTGGAAGCGAAGGCAGCGCCGGCATCTGCGGCGTAGGGCGTCGCAGCATGTCAGGCAACACCCTGTTCGAAGCGCTTGGCGGCAGCGTCCGCGTCCTGGCGCTAGCCCATGCCTGGCACGAGCGCGTGATGGCCGACGAGATCGTCTCTCACGCGTTCAGCCACGGCTTTCATCCGCAGCACACCGAACGCCTGGCGGCCTACTGGGCCGAGGCCTGGGGCGGGCCGGCCGGCTACAGCGCGCAACACGGCAGTGAAACCTCGGTCGTGCGCATGCACAGCGGGCATGGTCCGCACGAGGAGATGGATCAGCGGGCCATCGCTTGCTTCGATCTGGCGATGCAGGACCTCGGCGTGAGCGATCCGCGTCTGCAGCGCGCGCTGCACGACTACTTCGCCTGGTCGACGACGCACAGGATGTCCGGCTATCCGAAGAGTGCCGAGGATGTGCCCGAGGGCATGAAGATTCCGCGCTGGTCGTGGGATGGCCTGGTCCGAGCAGGTGCCTGAGCTTTCCGTGACGCGACCTTTCCCCACACTCGAAACGAAGCGACTCGTGCTTCGCGAGATCATCACTTCCGACGCGCCCGCATTGCTCCAGATCCACGGCGATGCCGAGCTGATGCGTTGGTTCGGCACCGAGCCCTTGAAGGATCTGCACGCCGCCATCGATCTGGTGGACCTCTTTGCCAGTTGGCGAAGCCTGCCCAATCCGGGCGTGCGCTGGGGTTTGCAGCTCAAGGGCGAGCTCACGCTGATCGGCAGTTGCGGGCTGTTCGGCTGGAATCGCAACTCGCGCAAGTGCACGCTGGGATACGAGCTGGCCCGTGGCTGCCACGGCAAAGGCCTGATGCAGGAGGCGCTCAACGCTGCATTGGACTGGGGCTTCAACAAGATGGATCTGCATCGGGTTGAAGCGCAGGTTCATCCCTCCAATGCCGCTTCTCTCCAGTCGATCCGCCGGCTGGGATTTTTCGAAGAAGGCCGGCTCCGGGAAGTCGGCCGCTGGGGTGGCAGGTTCCATGACCTGCTGCAGTTTTCGCTGCTGCGGACAGAGTGGACAAGCTTGCGTGGTCGAGCTGCTGACTGACGCCTGATCGGCTCCGAGCTGCGTCAGCGCGCCGCCTGCCCGCCCAGACCTGTCGCGCTCCACCAGATCCCACCCCACAGGTGGGCCAGGTACTGCGGCTCCTTGTACGTTTCCGCGTTGTGCCCCAGCGCCGTCACGAAGACGCGGCCCTTTTCATAGCTGTGGGTCCAGCTCACCGGATGGTCGGCGCCCATGCCGTTGGCCACCTGTCCGGGCCAGATCTTGTGCGGGTCATAACTGCGTTCATCGACGGCAAGCAATGGCCGGATGGCGACCTGGTGCGGGTTGTCGAACTCATACCACTCGTCGCTCCAGATCCAGTGATCGGGCAGCCCGAAGGTGGCCGGGTGGCTGGGGTCGCGCTTGTTGACCACGGCGGTCTGCAGGATCGGATGGATGCGGAAGGAGCGGCCCACGAGCTTCTCGTACCAGGGCCATTTGCCCGGCGCCGAGATGATGGCGCGGTGCACGATCACGGCATTGCCGCCGCCGCGCATGTAGCGCTCGAAGCTGGCCCGCTGCGCCTCGTTGAACTCCTCGCCAGAGCTGTTGAGCAACACGACGGCGGCGTATTTGGAGAGGTCGCCTTCCAGCGCCTGCGGCGTGGCCGCCCAAGTCAGCTCGAATGCATGCAGCCTGGACAGACGCTCGAAGCTCTCGCGTGCCACAGGGATGTACTCGTAGTGGTACTTGGTCGGCATTGCCAACACCAGCAGCGAGAACTGCGTGTCGGCTGCAAGCGCGGGCGCAGCCGTGCCGGCCAGGGTGGCAACAGCGGCCGTGGTCAGGAATGTGAACAGCCTTCGGAGCAGTTTCATGGACGAGCCTCCCGGTGCGCGGCGATTCTGCCACCCGTGTGGAATGCCCGTAGGATGACCGCTTCATCGAACCCGTGCGACGGAAGAAGCCATGGACCTGCTCTCCTGCATCGGCCAGTTTTTCGCTGGCGCGTTCCTGTGCAATGCGATTCCCCATCTGGCCGCCGGTCTGCAGGGGCGCGCCTTTCCAACGCCGTTTGCCAAGCCGCGAGGCGCCGGCGATTCATCGCCGCTGGTCAATGTGCTGTGGGGAGTGTTCAATGCCGTGGTCGGCGTGATGCTGATCGCGCGTTCGCCTTTCATCGTCGGGCCGACGCTCGGCTTTGGCTTGGTGGTGGTTGGCGCGCTGGTGCTGGGCGTGTACCTGTCGCTGCGCTTCGGCAAGGTGCAGGCGGCCAAGGGCAAAGGCTGAGGAGGGCGCGCCATGTTCTCGCATGTCTTCGTCGGCGTGAGCGACTTCGATCGCGCCTTGGCTTTCTATGGTCCGGTGATGGCGGCGGTCGGTGCGCGGCAGCGTTTTGTCGATGCTTCGCGGCCCTGGGCCGGATGGCAGCCGGCAGAAGGAGAGGGTGCCAGGCCGCTGTTCCTGATCGGGCGGCCCTTCGATCAGCAACCGCACCAGGTGGGCAACGGCCAGATGTTTGCCTTCATGGCGAGCACACGCGCGCAGGTCGATGCCGTGCATGCCGCAGCCCTTCAGCATGGCGGCCGCTGCGAAGGCGTGCCGGGTCTGCGACCTGAATATCACGCCCACTACTACGGTGCCTACTTTCGCGATCCGGAGGGCAACAAGCTCTGCATCGCTTGCCATGAACCGCCCTGAGGCCGAGACTGCAGCCACGTCCATTCCTACCCCGTGAGGTGATCGCATGAAATACCGCGGCAGCTGCCACTGCGGCAAGGTGGCCTTCGAGGCCGACGGCGAGATCAAGGAAGCGCTGGCCTGCAACTGTTCGATCTGCCAGCGCAAGGGCTCGCTGCTGTGGTTCGTGCCGCGCGAGCAGTTCCATCTGCTCACGCCGGAAGAAAACTCGCAGAGCTACACCTTCAACAAGCATGCGATCCAGCATCGCTTCTGCCCGGCATGCGGCATTCATCCCTATGGCGAAGGCAAGGCGCCCAACGGCCAGGCCATCGCAGCGGTGAACATTCGCTGCATCGAGGGCATCGACCTGGATGCCATCCCGGTCAAGCATTTCGACGGCCGTTCAATATGAGGACCGCGCTGCTGGCCGTCCATCCGGTGCTAGCGGCGAGGTCGATCCATGAATCCCTGCGCTTCTACAACGCCCTGGGCTTTGCGCTGCGCTTCGCGGATGACGATCAGGATCCGCGTTATGCCGTGATCACGCGCGACGAGGTCGAGCTGCATCTGCAGTGGGCGGATGCCGCCCAATGGGTGGAGGGGCTGGACCGGCCGGTCTATCGCTTTCCGGTGCAAGACGTGGACGCTCTGCACCGGGCTTGGGCGCAACCGGCTAGCAGCGGCCCGTATGCGAGGCCGGCTGACACGCCTTGGGGCACGCGTGAATTTCATCTGCGCGATCCGGCCGGCAACGGCTTGCAGTTCTACCAGGCGCTCGCCGCGAACTGAGGTCAATCCCGCTTGTCTGCCTCTCCGGGCTCGGCGACAGTAGCGCCCTGCTTAGACGGAGGATGTAAGAAATGAGCGAGGGCTTGGAGATTCCGGGTGAGGTGCTGGGTGCGGCGGTGATTGCACATGCAGCCAGCCGGGGCGAGGCGCAGGGCGACGCCGGGCACGCCGCGCAGGGTGGCGCGTGCGCTAACTGCGGAAATCAGCTGACGGGCCATTTCTGCGCCCTGTGCGGCCAGCGTGCCCATGTGCACCGCTCGCTCCTGCATCTGGTGGAGGAGCTGCTGCACGGTATCTTCCATTTCGAGACCAAGGCCTGGCGTACGTTGCCGCTGCTGATGTTTCGCCCCGGACGGCTGACGCGCGAGTACATCGACGGCAAGCGGGTCCGCTACGTCGGTCCGCTGCCCCTGTTCCTGTTCATGATGTTCGCGATGTTCCTGACCTTCTCGCTGACCAGCGGCAGCGCGGCGGACCTGCCGGCCAAGGTCACGAAGAATGGCGTGACACGCACTACCACCATCAAGGCCGAGACCGAGCGCGTCACCGCCGAGCTGGCCGCCTTGCCAGCCAGCGCTGCTCGCAATGCCGAGCAGAACGAGCGGGCCGAGGAGCTGGAGTCGCAGCTCAAGGCGCTGTCCATGGTGCCGGCCCTCACCGGCGACGACGATGCGAACGACGGCGAACTCGTCAGCCAGGGCAAGCCCAAGAAGCACAAGGAACCGATCACCCAGGAGAAGCTGCACCAGCAGCTGCTGGACGCCGGCATGACCTGGCTGGCCACGCCGAGCTTTGAGCGCAAGATCATCCACGCCGACGCCAACCGCGAGCTGGCGCTCTACAAGATCAAGAGTGGCTCGGCCAAGTTCGCCATCCTGCTGGTGCCGCTCACGCTGCCCTTCTTGGGCCTGCTGTTCCTGTTCAAGCGTGGCGTCAACATGTTCGACCACGCGGTGTTCGCCTTCTATTCGCTCTCGGCGATGGCGGTGCTGATGAGCCTGCTGGCGATCCTGGGCCTGTTCCACCTGGGCGGCACGGTGGCCTTGCTGGCGACGTTCGTGCCGCCGGTGCACATGTACCTGCAGCTCAAGGGCACGTACGGGCTCTCGCGCTTCGGCGCCTTCTGGCGCACGGTGGCACTGCTGACCTACGCGGCCATCGCCTTGCTGCTATACCTGCTGATCGTCGTTGCGATCAGCATGTGATCAGCGGGCTTCGGTCAGGTCAGAGCTCGTCCAGCAGCGCGCGGGAGGCCTCTTCCCATGTGTCGAGGTCTTCCAGCCCGATCTGCAGCCAGTCCAGCGCGCGGGCGTGGTGGGCGATCCAGTCGGCGTCGTCGTCCAGCCCTTCATGGCGGCGCATCAGGTGCTCGGCCAGCAGGCCGGTGGCGATCAGGGTCTGCACCTCGGGCTCCACGCGGGCGCTGCCCAGCACGTTGAGGTCGTGATGCAGGCGCACGGCGGCCATCAGCTCGGGCGGCATGTGCCACACGCGTGCCACCAGGGCGCCGACCACGGCATGGTCGGTGCGGTGGTTGGCGTTCTCGGTGGAGATGAAAGGGCGGTCGATGCGGGCCTCGGCCTCCACCAGCGTGGAGCCGTAGCCGCGCACGCTCTGCAGCAGCACGGGCAGGCCCACGTGCATGAAGAGGCCGTACAGATGCGCCAGGTCGCGCGACATGCCAGCCAGCTGCTCGGCGATGAAGCCGCAGGCCGCGGCCCGCTTGGCGGCACGCTGCCAGAAGCGCAGCAGGCGCGGGTGGTTCACCGGAATCGCGTTGACGGTCAGGAAGCTCGTCATCAGCAGCAGGCTCTCGCTCAAGCCCAGCCGTGTCAGCGCCTGACCGACGGTCGAGCAGGGCGGGCCGAGCGGGCGGTAGATGACGCTGTTGGCTGTGCGCAGCAAGGTAGCGCTCATGGCCACGTCGCTGGCGGCGATGCGGGCGATGGCGGCCAGGTCGGGTTCAGCCTGGGCCATGGCGGCCTGCAGTTGCACGAGCGCCTCAGGGCACGGCGGAATCTTGATCTGCTTGAGGCTGCCGCTGCTGCACGAGCTGTCAATTTCTTGGCGGATTTGCTGGGTATTCATCGTCGACTGCGCGCATGCAGTGCAGTTGGGCTGTTCGCGACAGCCCCTGCCTGTAAAGTGCGTCGAATTATCGGCAAGCTGGGGTCGCAAAGAGACGCAAGGCCCGAAAGACGGACCCGGCAACTCAGCACTTCTCCACGCCCCGCGACGAATTCCTCGTATGGCTTTCACGACGCGCAGCGCTCAGGTTCTCATGCGCTGGCTGGCGCTTGCTCTGGCGCTGGCCTGCTTGTGCGCGCCCGTGCTTGCGCCTGCGCTGGACAACAGCCGTTTCATGGAAGCCGCCACCGCGCGCGGCCCGCGCACGGCGGCCAGCGCGCAGGCGCTGATCAAGCTGATCGAGCGCACCTCCAAGCTGGACGAGGTGGCGCGGCTCTCGGCCGTGAACAGCTTCTTCGACGAGCGCATCCGCTATGCCGACGACCAGGAGGTCTGGGGCGTGCCCGACTACTGGGCCAGTCCGCTGGAGATGCTGCAGAAGGGCGCCGGCGACTGCGAGGACTACGCCATCGGCAAGTACATGGCGCTGGCCTCGGCCGGCGTGCCCATCGCCAAGTTGCGCATGGTTTATGTGCGTGCCTTGCTGGACGGCAAATCAGTGGCCCACATGGTGCTGGCCTACTATGCGCACCCTGGCGCCGAGCCGCTGATTCTGGACAATCTGGTCACCGAGGTGAAGCCGGCGTCGCAGCGGCCCGACCTCACCCCGGTGTTCAGCTTCAACAGTGAAGGCCTGTGGAACGGTGTGGGCGCCTCGTCCATGGGCAATCCGGTGGCACGCCTGTCGCAATGGCGTGACCTGCTGGCCAAGGTCAAGGAAGAAGGTTTCTAGATATGACGGATAGAAGAGGAGCGTGGACATGTCCCTGATGCGTCAAGTGTGGCTACTGGTGTTGGGCGTGGTGCTGACCTCGCTGGTGGGCAGCGTGGCGGTGTCGGCCGGCTCGGTGCGTCACCTGATCGGCACCCAGCTTCAGGTCAAGAATGCCGACAACGCGGCGGCGCTGGCGCTGGCGATGTCGCAGCAGCACGGCGATGCCGGCCTGATGGAGCTCGTGCTCTCCGCCCAGTTCGACATGGGCCACTATGAGCGCGTCACCTGGCGCAAGGCCGACGGCAGCGTCGGCTTCGAGAAGAGCGCGCCGCAGCTGGCCACGACCAATGCGCCGGCCTGGTTCGTGCACCTGTTGCCCTTCAATGCCGATCCCGGCGTGGCGCAAGTCTCGGGCGGCTGGAACGCCATGGGCGCGATCGAGGTCGTGAGCCATTCGGCCTATGCCTACGACGAGCTCTGGAAGAGCCTGGTGCGCAACGTCGCGCTGCTGTCCGCGGTCGGTATCGTGGCCGGCGTGATCGCTCTACTCGTGCTGCGCCGCATCCGGCGCCCGCTGGACAACGCCGTGGCCCAGGCGCAGTCCGTCGTGGAAGGCAGTTATCGCCTGGTCGAGGAATCGCGCGTGCCCGAGCTGCAGCGCCTCACCGCCGCCATGAACGCCATGGTGCAGCGCGTGAAAGCCATGTTCGATGCCCAGGCCGAACAGCTGCGCGCGCTGCGCGTGCAGGCGCACTGCGACGTGCTGACCGGCATGAGCACGCGCAAGCACTTCCTCGCCGAATTCGAATCCGCGCTCACGCACGATGAAGGCCCGGCCCGCGGCGGCCTGGTGATGGTTCGCCTGCGCGACCTGCTGGGCCTGAATCAGCGCCTGGGCCGACCGGTGGTGGATGACGTGCTCGTCGCCATCGCCAAGGCCGTCAAGGCCTATCCGGACAGCGTCAACGGCTGCCTGGCCGGCCGCCTCAACGGCGCCGACTTCGGCCTCTGGCTGCCCGCACCCGGCGTGGCCGCCGAAACGGCACACGCGCTGGCCGAGGCCCTGCGTGCCAGCCTGCCGGCCTTCGGCAACGGCATCCGCGTTGCGCTGGGCTCCGTCGAGCTGCCGCGCGAGCGCCCGATGGGCCAGTGGCTGGGCTTCGTCGACGCGGCCCTGGCCAATGCCGAGGCGCAGAGCGGTTTCATCGTCGAGGCGGAAGCCGAGGTGAGCGCCGAAGACGCCCCGATCCAGGGCGAGCGCGCCTGGCGTGCTCAGATCATCGAGGCCATCAAGGCCCGCCGTGCGCGCCTGGTCGAGTTCCCGCTCGTGGACGCGCAAGGCCAGATCCTGCACCTGGAATGCCCGCTGCAGTTGCGCCTGGATGTCGATGGCGAATACGAGCCTGCCGCGCGCTGGCTGCCGCTGGCCGTGCGCAGCCGACTGACGTCAGAGGCCGATGCCTTGGCCGTGCAACTGGCGCTCGAATCCATCGCACGCGACGGCCAGCCGCGTGCCATCAACGTCTCCCAGGCTTCGCTGCAGGACGGTGGCTTCATCGCCCGCCTGCGCGAGCTGGTGTTCGCTCAGCCCACCCAGGCCCGCAAGCTCAGCCTCGAGGTGCCGGAGGCCGCGGCCATCCTGCACTTCGACCTGCTCTTCGAGATGGGCCGCCAGCTGCGCCCGCTCGGCGTGAAGCTGGGACTGGAGCATGCCGGCGCTGGCTTGGCGCAGGTCGAGCGGCTGTTCCAGGCGGGCCTGGACTACATCAAGCTGGACGCTGCCGTGGTGACCGGCCTGAATGGCGACGCCGCGCGCATCGCTTTCGTCCGCGGCTTGCTCGTGATGCTGCGCAGCCTGTCGCTCAAAGTCTATGGCGAAGGGCTGATCGAAGCCGGCGATGTGCGCGAGCTGTGGGATTGCGAGCTGGACGGCGTGACGGGGCCGTGGGCGACGAAGAAGGTGGGTTGAACGGCCGTCAGAGCTTGCCCGCGTCCACCTCCTTGAGGAACTTCACCAGACCTGCGAAGTAAGTCTTCTGATCGTCGTACATCGCCATGTGCGAGCCCTCGGGACAGAAGAGATAGCGGCCGTGCGCGACCTTGCCGGCCATCATCTCCATGTGCGCTGGATCCATCGTGTCGTACTTCGCGCCGATGACGAGCGTAGGCGCGGTGATCTTGCCGAGGTCGGCCACGCGGTCCCATTTCTCCAGGATGCCGCTGGCGCTCATCTCGCTGGGGCCCTGCATCGGGATGTAGACGTCCTTGTTCAGGCGCGCGAAAGCGCGGTTGACGGGGTCGGGCCACTGGTCCGGTGGCATGCGCAGGATGTGCTGGACGTAGTAATTCGGCACCAGCAGTTCCATGTAACGCGGGTTGTCGAAATCCTTCTTCGCTTCCAGCTTCTTGATCTCGGCGAGCGCCTTGGGGTCCATGGCCGGCATCAGCGTCTTCTCGGCGTACGCCACATAGGCCGGGATGCTGGCCATCATGTTGGAAACGATCAGGCCCTTGAGGTTCTGGCCGTGCTTCAGCGCGTACTCCATCGCGAGGATGCCGCCCCAGGAGTGGCCCAACAGATAGAAGTTGCTCTTGTCCAGCTTGAGCGCGATTCGCACCTGCTCGACTTCCTCCACAAAGCGCGGCAGGTCCCACAGGCTGGCATCCTTGGGCTGGTCGCTGAAGGCGGAGCCGAGTTGGTCGTAGTAGTAGTACTCGACACCCTCGGCCGGCAGGTAGCTGTCGAAGGCCTCGAAATACTCGTGCGTGGCACCGGGGCCACCGTGCAGCAGCAGGACCTTGATGCGCGGGTTGTTGCCCACGCGCTTGGTCCAGACCTTGAACTTGCCCTTGGGCGTGTCGATGACGATCTGTTTGACGCCGCCGGACAGCACGTCGTCACGGCCCGTGGTGTCGAAGTAGGCGGCACTCGTCGCAGCCGGCGCGGATGCCGCGGGCGCGGTGATGGGGGCCTCGGCCGGCTTGGGCGAGCAACCGGCCAGCATCATGGCGACGAGACTGCAGCACAGGAGTTTGTTCATCAGCATGGCGTGGTCCTCGTCAGATGATGTCGGCGCTGTAGAGCGCGTGAGGCCGGCCCAGTCGCCGGTCTTCGAAGAAGCGTTCGAGCGTCAGCCGCACAGTGCGAAAGGCGACCTGGTCCCAAGGCACTTCGGCCTCGGCAAACAGCTTTGCCTCCAGCGTCTCCGGTCCCGGATCGAACTCGGGCGACAACAGCCGCGCGCGATGGAACAGATGGACCTGCCCGACGCTCGGCACATTGATCAGGCTGAAGAGCTCCTGCAGTTCGATCCGCGCGCCGGCTTCTTCTGCCGTCTCGCGCGCAGCGCCTTCGGCCACTGATTCGCCCAGCTCCAGAAAACCCGCTGGCAGCGTCCACAAGCCGTAGCGCGGCTCGATCGCGCGCTTGCAAAGCAGCACCTTGGCTTCCGCGCCTTCGCCCCAGATCGGCAGGGTGCCGACGACGTTGATCGGGTTCTCGTAGTGGATCTCTGCACAGGCCGTGCAGGTGGCGCGCTCGCGGTTGTCGTCCGGCGGCACTTGGTATTCGCAGGGCGAGCCGCAGCTGGGGCAGAACTTGTATCGGCGGGCTTTGAACATGATGGGCGGAGTTTAGGATGGCGTTCATGGAACTCTTCAACTACTTCCGTTCTTCGGCCTCCTGGCGCGTGCGCATCGCCCTTGCGCTCAAGGGGCTGGACTACGACTACACCGCCGTCCACCTGCGCAAGAACGAGCACCTCTTGCCGGAGTTTGGCGCGCTCACGCCCGCGCAGCTGATCCCGCTGCTGCGCGATGGCGAGAACGTGGTGAGCCAGTCGATGGCCATCATCGAGTACCTGGATGAAACCCACCCCGAGCCGCCGCTGCTGCCACGCGACGCGCTGTCGCGGGCTCATGTGCGGGCGCTGGTGCAGGACATCGCCTGCGAGATCCATCCACTGAACAACCTGCGTGTGCTGCGCTACCTGACGAACGAGTTGGGCCTGGATGAGGGCCGCAAGAATCAGTGGATCCATCACTGGATCCGCAAGGGCCTGGCGGTGGTGGAGCAGCGCTTGCAGGCCACGGCCGGCAGCTGCTGCTTTGGCGACACGCCGGGCATGGCCGATTGCGTGCTGGCGCCGCAGGTCTATAACGCGCAGCGCTTCGATTGCTCGCTGGACGACTTCCCCACCGTGCTGCGCGTGAACGCGCATTGCCTCACGCTGCCGGCCTTCGCCGAGACCCATCCATCGAAGTGCCCTGATGCCGAATGACTCGCTGAATGAAGACTGGCTGCGGCCGGACTGGCCGGCTGCGCAGCAGGTCACGGCCTTCATGACGACGCGCACAGGCGGCGTCAGCCGGGCCCCGCACGAGAGCATGAACATCGGCCGCTCCGTGGGCGACGACATGGCCGCGGTGCTGGAGAACCGCGCCCGCGTCAGCCGTGCGGCAGGCACTGCGGCGGTGTTCCTGGCGCAGGTTCATGGCAGCGAAGTCCTGCACCTGCAAGCGCATCACGCGCAGCCTGGCGCGGATCTGCCCAAGGCCGACGCCGCCCTGAGCACCGATCCCGAACTTGCCGTGGCGATCCAGGTGGCCGACTGCCTGCCGGTGCTGTTCGCCGCGCCGGGCGGTGTGGCTGGCGCGCATGCGGGCTGGCGGGGCTTGGCGGCGGGCGTGCTAGAGAACACCGTGGCGGCGCTGTGCGAGGCGGCGCAATGCCGACCCGATCAGGTCCATGCCTGGCTGGGTGCTTGCATCGGCCCCGAGGTTTTCGAGGTGGGCGCCGATGTGCTGCAGGCCTTCGGCCGCGAGCCGCTGCAGCAGGACGCCGAGTTCTTCCGCTACCAGCCGAACGCGGCGGGTGAGCCACGCTGGCGTGCCGACCTGCCGGGGCTGGCGCGCGAGCGCCTAGCCCGTCTGGGCTTGGCGAGCACCAGCGGAGGGCATTGGTGCACCTTCAGCGATCCCGCCCGCTTCTTCTCCTACCGGGGCGAGGCCCGCGGTGGCGCCAGAGGGCGGATGGTCGCCGCCATCGCCCTGAAGCGCGGCGCTTGAGGCGGCTGCGACGGCCTCCCGGGCCAGCCGCGCCCTGCGCCGGTGCGGCGTCGCGCCGAGATAGAGCACGACGGCCAGCGGCAGCAGGCCGTAGAGCAGCAGGGTAAAGAAGGCGCCGATCAGGCTGCCCGTCGGCGATGTGGCCTCCGCAGCGGCGGCCAGCACGGCCACAAACATCCAGGCGGCGGCAATCAGGTGAAGCATGCCCGTAGCATAAAGGGCGCTGGCAAGCGTCTTGCATAAGACTCCCCGAGTGGCTCGTCATGGTCTGCGGTTAGTATGGGCCGACGACAAGACCAGAGCCGAGAGCTGGATCGAGGAGACCTATGCAGCAGCAAGCATCGCCAGGCTTTTCTGTCGAAGATTTGGGCAAGACCCTCTTCGGCGCGTTGGGTGTGGGCCTGGGAGGATTGGGCGAAGCCCTCAAGAATGGTGGCGCCCCAGGCGCCGGTGCAGGCGCCGCGCCGCCGAGCCTGGATCCCCAGGTGCTGGCCCAGATCCAGTCCGACTATCTCGCCGAGGCGTCGGAGCTCTGGAACGCCAGCCTGCAGGGCAGCGAAACACCGCCGCTGAAGGACCGCCGCTTCGCTAACGCCGCATGGTCCGCCAGTCCGCTGAGCCAGTTCGCCACCCGCCAGTATTTGCTCAACGCCAAGGCCATGATGCGCCTGGCCGACGCCGTGCAGTGCGACGACAAGACCCGCGCGCGGGTCAAGTTCGCCGTCCAGCAATGGGTCGATGCAGCGGCGCCGAGCAACTTCCTCGCCACCAACCCTGAGGCCCTGCAGCTGGCGGTGGACAGCGGCGGCGAGAGCCTCTCGCGCGGCATGCAGCTCCTGTTCTCGGACATGCAGCGCGGCCATGTCTCGCAGACGGACGAGAGCGCCTTCGAGGTCGGCGTCAACGTCGCCACCACCGAAGGCCACGTGGTGTTCGAGAACGAGTTCTTCCAGCTGCTCGAATACAAGCCGCTGACCGCCCAGGTGCACGAGAAGCCCTTCCTGCTCGTGCCGCCCTGCATCAACAAGTTCTACATCCTCGACCTGCAGCCTGAGAACTCGCTGATCCGCTACGCGGTGGAGCAGGGCCACCGCACCTTCGTCGTCTCCTGGCGCAATCCGGATGCGGCCTGTGCTGGCTGGACCTGGGACGACTACATCGAGCAGGCCGCCATCAAGGCCATCGACGTGGTCCAGGAGATCAGCGGTTCGAAGACGATCAATGCCCTGGGCTTCTGCGTGGGCGGCACGATCCTGAGCACGGCGCTGGCGGTGCTGGCGGCACGCGGCCGGCAGCCGGCGGCCAGCCTCACGCTGCTGACGACGCTGCTCGACTTCTCCGACAACGGAATCCTCGACATCTTTGTGGATGAACCTTCGGTGCGGCTGCGCGAGACCACGCTCGGTCCGCAGGCCGCCACCGGCCCGGCGCTGCTGCACGGCCAGGAGCTGGCCACGACCTTCAGCTTCCTGCGCCCGAACGACCTGGTGTGGAACTACGTGGTTGGCAACTACCTGAAGGGCGAGGCGCCGCCGGCCTTCGACCTGCTGTACTGGAACGGCGACGCCACCAACCTGCCCGGGCCCATGTACTGCTGGTACCTGCGCCACACCTATCTGCAGAACGAGCTGCGCCAGAAGGGCGCGCTGACGGTCTGTGGCGAAAAGCTCGACCTCGGCGCTATCCAGGCACCGGTCTACGTCTACGCCTCGCGCGAGGACCACATCGTGCCGTGGGAGGCCGCCTACCGGAACACCGGCATCCTGAAGGGCAAGAAGCGCTTCGTGCTCGGTGCTTCGGGCCACATCGCCGGCGTGATCAACCCGCCGGCCAAGGGCAAGCGCAGCCACTGGATCGGCAAGGGCGCGGCGCTGCCCGAGGATCCGCAAGCCTGGCTGGCCACGGCCGCCGAGCATCCCGGCAGCTGGTGGACCGACTGGTCCAAGTGGCTGGCCGGCCATGCCGGCGCCAAAAAGGCCGCACCCAAGGTGCCGGGCGGAAAGGCTTACAAAGCCATCGAGGCGGCCCCTGGACGCTACGTCAAAGCCAAGGCATAAAGAACATCACAAGCATCACCAAGAGGAGAGTTCCCATGGACATCGTCATCGTCGCCGCTGCCCGTACGGCCATCGGCAAATTCGGCGGCACGCTCGCCAAGACCGCTGCCGCCGATCTGGGCGCCGCCGTCATCCAGGACCTGCTGCGCCGCACGGCCTTGAGCGGCGAACAGATCGACGAAGTGATCCTCGGCCAGGTGCTGCAGGCCGGCTGCGGCCAGAACCCGGCGCGCCAGAGCGTCATCAAGTCCGGCCTGCCCAACACCGTGCCCGCAATGACCATCAACAAGGTCTGCGGCTCGGGCCTCAAGGCCGTGATGCTGGCCGCCCAGGCCATCCGCGACGGCGACAGCGAGATCATCATCGCCGGCGGCCAGGAGAGCATGAGCACGAGCCCGCACGTGCTGCCCGGCTCGCGTGACGGCCAACGCATGGGCGACTGGAAGATGATCGACACCATGATCACTGACGGCCTCTGGGACGTCTACAACCAGTACCACATGGGCATCACGGCCGAGAACGTGGCCAAGAAGCACGGCATCACGCGTGAGCAGCAAGACGCCCTTGCGCTGGCCTCGCAGCAGAAGGCGGCTGCCGCGCAGGACGCCGGCCGCTTCACCGCCGAGATCGTGCCCTTCAGCATTCCGCAGAAGAAGGGCGAGCCCGTCATCTTCAGCGCTGACGAGTTCATCAACCGCAAGACCAATGCCGAGGCCCTGGCCGGCCTGCGCCCCGCCTTCGACAAAGCCGGCAGCGTGACGGCCGGCAACGCCTCCGGCCTGAACGATGGCGCTGCCGCTGTGATGGTGATGAGCGCCGAGAAGGCCAAGGCCCTGGGCCTGGAGCCGATGGCGCGCATCGCTTCCTACGCCTCTGCCGGCCTCGATCCGGCCATCATGGGCATGGGCCCGGTGCCCGCTGCCAAGAAGGCGCTGGCGCGCGCGGGCTGGAAACCCACCGATCTGGACCTTCTTGAGATCAACGAAGCCTTTGCCGCGCAGGCCTGCGCCGTGCACAACGAGATGGGCTGGGACCTGTCCAAGGTGAACGTCAATGGCGGCGCCATCGCGCTGGGCCATCCCATCGGCGCTTCGGGTTGCCGCGTGCTGGTGACGCTGCTGCACGAGATGGTCAAACGCGATGCCAGAAAAGGCATTGCCTCGCTGTGCATCGGCGGTGGCATGGGCGTTGCATTGACGGTCGAGCGTTGAGTGCAGATTTTGGGTGAGTGTGTTGAAAGAGCCGTAAAGGCATAAGGAGACAAAGATGAGCAAGAAAGTTGCATACGTGACGGGTGGCATGGGCGGCATCGGGACTGCCATGTGCCAGCGGCTCCACAAGGAAGGCTTCACCGTCATCGCCGGCTGCGGCCCGAGCCGCGACTTCAACAAGTGGCTGGCCGAGCAGGAGACGCAGGGCTACAAGTTCTACGCGTCGGTCGGCAACGTGGCGGACTGGGATTCCACCGTGCAGGCCTTCGACAAGATCAAGGGCGAGTTCGGCACGATCAGCGTGCTCGTCAACAACGCCGGCATCACCCGCGACGGCCAGTTCCGCAAGATGAGCCTCGCCGACTGGCAGGCCGTGATGAGCACCAACCTCGACAGCATGTTCAACGTCACCAAGCAGGTGATCGACGGCATGATCGACCAGGGCTTCGGCCGCATCATCAACATCTCTTCCGTCAACGGCGAGAAGGGCCAGTTCGGCCAGACCAACTACTCCGCCGCCAAGGCCGGCATGCACGGCTTCACCATGGCCCTGGCGCAGGAAGTGGCAGCCAAGGGCGTGACCGTGAACACCGTGAGCCCGGGCTACATCGGCACCGACATGGTCCGCGCCATCCGCCCGGACGTGCTGGAGAAGATCGTGGCGACGATCCCGGTCAAGCGCCTCGGCACGCCGGAAGAAATCGCGGCCATCGTGGCTTGGTTGGCGGGGCCGGATTCGGGCTTCACCACCGGCGCGGATTTCTCGTGCAATGGTGGCTTGCACATGGGGTGAGGCCGGACAGGAAACAGTCCTGAGGACTGTTTCCTGCCTGACGAACGACGGTCCGCGTCTTGCGCGGGCCGGCGGGCGAGTGCCAGAGTCTGGTTGGGCGATCTGATCGAGGAACTGCATGAGTGATTGGAAACACGACGGCGTCCGCGTCATCCCCGCCAACCAGCTCGACGCCAACACAGCGCAGACGCCGGGCATGGACCGCAAGGCCGCGATCAACTTCGCGCGCGTCGGTGCGCAGAAGCTCTGGGCGGGCACCGTGCACATCCATCCCAACGCAAAGACCGGCGCCCATCACCACGGCCCGCTGGAAAGCGTGATCTACGTGATCAAAGGTCGGGCGCGCATGCGTTGGGGCGAGCGTCTGGAATTCACCGCCGAGGCCGGCCCGGGCGACTTCATCTACGTGCCGCCCTTCGTGCCGCACCAAGAGATCAACGCCAGCGCGACCGAGGTGCTGCAATGCGTGCTGTGCCGCAGCGACGGCGAGGCGGTAGCCGTCAACCTGGACATCGAGCCGGTGGAGCCGCCGCAAGATGTGTTGTGGGTGGATCCCACGCATCCGGGTTGAACCGGACGGGGCAGGCTACTTGACCTGCTTCTTGTCCAGCTTGCGCGCTAGCGTGCGCCGGTGCATGCCCAGCCGCCGTGCCGTTTCCGAGATGTTGAATCCCGTCTCCGCCAGCGTCTCGTTGATGCGCTCCCACTCCAGCGTCTTGATCGAGCTCGTGCGGTTCGTCAGCTCGACCTCGGTGTTGCCATCACCGCGCTGGAACGCGGCTTCGATGTCGTCGGTGTTGCTGGGCTTGGCGAGGTAGTGGCAGGCACCGAGCTTGATGGCTTCAACGGCCGTACCGATCGAGGCGAAGCCCGTCAACACCACGATCAGCATGTCCGCGTCGCGCTGCGCCAGCGTCTGGACGCAGGACAGGCCCGAGGCTTCGCCCGTCAGCTTGAGGTCCACGACTGCGTGCGTGGGCGCGTAGCTTTCGAGCAGCGTGGACAGCTGTTCTAGCCCGTTAGCCAATTGCACCTCGTAGCCGCGCCGCTCGAAGGAGCGGGCCAGGGTGCGGGCGAAGGTGGCGTCGTCTTCGACGATGAGCAGGCGGCGATCGGTCATGGCACAAGGTTCACCGCTGAGAGCGGCAGCCGGATTGTCGCCTGGGCACCGCCGGCCTCGCGCTGAGCCAGGGCGACGCGGCCGCCCAGCGTGCGCGCGACGTTGAAGACGAGGAAGAGGCCGAGCCCGGAGCCCGGCCGGCCCTTGGTGCTCTGGTAGGGCTTGCCGGCCTGCGCCAGGATGTGCGGCGCGAAGCCCGGGCCGCGGTCGCTGACCTGCACGACCAGGTCACCACCGTCGCGGCTCACGCGCAGCTCCTGCCCCGCGGGCGAGGCCTCGAGCGCGTTGTCCAGCACGTTGTCGATCATCTGCTGCAGCGCGGAGTCGGCCACCATCGGCTCGTCGGGGCCGAAATCGTTGGTGAAGCTGAGGGCGGCGCCGGGCCGCGTGCCTTGCCAATGCGTCACCAGGTCCTCGAAGAAGCCATGCACGGTCGTGGCCTCGCTCGATTCGCTGCGCGCGCTGGAAGCGGACAGCAGGATGCCCGAGACGATGGCCTTGCAGCGGCGCACCTGGGCTTCCATGTCCTGCACCTCTTCGAGCAGTTCGGGCTCCGAGGTGAAGTGCGGCAGGTGCAGCCAATCGCCCAGGATGACGGCCAGCGTGGACAGCGGCGTGCCGAGCTCGTGCGCGGCGCCCGAGGCCAGCAGGCCCATGCGGACGATGTGTTCTTCCTCGACCGCGCGCTCGCGGGCCGCGGCCAGGCGGGCATCGCGGCGGCGGATGTTGCCCATGATGCGCGTGACGAAGGTGACCAGCAGTGCAGCATTGAGCGCGATGCAGGCCAGCAGGCCTTCGATGTAGACGCTGGCCAGCCCGTCGCCGTGGCTGATGGCCAGCGGCAGGGACCAGCGGCTCAAGCCCACCAGGCACAGCAGGCTGATCGCGACCATGATCCACGCGCCCCACACGGGCAGCAGCACGGCGCCTAGCACGACCTGCAGCAGGTAGAGCGAGGCAAACGGGTTGCCGATGCCGCCGGTCAGGTAGAGCTGCGCGGTGAGTACCACCACGTCGACCAGCAGGGCGCCGAAGAGTTCGAGATTGCTGACCTCGCGGTTGCTGCGAAGGCGCAGCCAGGAGGCGCCGTTGAACAGCACGAGGAAGGCCAGCACCGCCAGCATCTGCGCCAGCGGCAGGTCGATGCTGAAACCGTAATGCACGACCTCGATGGCCATCACCTGGCCCAGCACGGCGGCCCAGCGCAGCTGGATCAGCAACTCCAGGTTGTTCAGACCGGAGTCGCGCAGGGGCGAGGAGGTGGATTCAGTCAGCGGCATGGCCGCGATTGTCTCCGGCCGGGTCGGAACGCCAGACGAAGCGGCCTGCGACGAGACAGAGCACGCAAAGTCCGAACCAGGTCAGCGCGTACTGCATGTGGTTGTCCGGGAACTGCACGACGGTCAGTCCGCCTTGCGGCCACACGCTCCTCGGGCCGTGCTCGTCCTGGTCAACGAAGTAGGGCTCGGCGTGCGTCAGCTGCAGGCGGGCGGCGATGGCGGCGACGTCGCGCGAGAACCAGCGGTTGGCGGCGGGTTCGTTGTCTCGCAGCAACCGGCCCTTGGGCTCTGACAGGCGCAGCAGGCCGGTCACGACCTGCGGGCCTTCTGGTGCTGGTGCGCCGGCGGCACCTTGCGCGATGAAGCCACGGTTGACGATCACTTCGCGGCCATCCGTCAGGCGCAGCGGCTGCAGCATCCAGTTGCCGACGCCTAACACCGTGCTGGCCTGCACAAGAACGGGGGAGGGCAGGAAACTGCCTTCAAGCCGCACGTGGGTGTACTCGGCGTCGGGCGCGAAGCTGGCGGTGGGAGCTGCGTGAATGCGGGCGTCGACGCGCTCGATCAGCGCGTGCTTCCAGGCGCGGCGTTCTAGCTGCCACACGCCCAGCCCCGCGAACAGCACAAAGAAAAAGGCCACGCCCGTGAGGAGCGCGGCCTTGGCCTTGAAGGACCGAGCCATGCTTACGGCATGGCCTTCAGCTCTTCCATCGACGGCATCATGTTCACGTTCATGTGATGCATGACCCACAGCGAGCCGGCCAGCGTGATGACGACGATGACGACCGTGAAGATCAGCGCCAGCATCGTCCAGCCGCCTTCGCTCTTCGTGTTCATGTGCAGGAAGTACACCATGTGCACGACGATCTGCACGGCTGCGAAGCCGAGGATGACGAGGGCCGTCATGGCCTTGGTGGGCAGCACATTGGCCATCACCAGCCAGAAGGGAATGGCGGTGAGGATGACCGACAGGATGAAGCCCGTCATGTAGCCCTTGAAGGTGCTGGGCTCGTGGCCGCCGTCGCCATGACCGTGATGATCGTGGCCGTGATCGTGGTTGTGGTGCTCAGCCATTACAGCGCTCCCATCAGATAAACGAAGGTGAACACGCCGATCCAGACCACGTCCAGGAAGTGCCAGAACATCGACAGGCACATCAGGCGGCGCTTGTTGGCGGGCGTGAGGCCGAGCTTGCCGACCTGGACCATCAGCGTGATCAGCCAGACGATGCCGAAGGTGACGTGCAGGCCGTGCGTGCCGACGAGGCTGAAGAAGCTGGTCAGGAAGGCGCTGGCCTGCGGGCCGTGGCCGTGCTCGATCAGGTGGTGGAACTCATACAGCTCCAGGCCCAGGAAGGCTGCACCGAACAGGCCGGTGATGGCCAGCCAGATCTGCACCGAGGCGACCTTGCCCTTTTGCATCTCGAGCATGGCGAAGCCATACGTGATCGAGGAGAACAGCAGGAAGGCCGTGTTGACCGCCACGATGGGCAGGTCGAACAGCTCCTGGCCGCCGGGGCCGCCGGCGTAGGAGCGGCCCAGCACACCGTAGGCGGCGAACAGGCAGGCGAAGACCAAGCAGTCGCTCATCAGGTAGAGCCAGAAGCCCAGCAGCGTGCCGTTCTCCGGGTGGTGTTCCTTGACGAGGAAGCGGTTGTTGTCGAGGGTGGTGTCAGACATATGCGTTGCTGCTGCCGTCGTTACGCCAGTTGCGCGAGTGCTGCCGTGCGGGCCTCTTCGGTCTTGGTGACCTCGTCAGCCTTGATGTAGTAGTCGCGGTTGTAGTTGAAGGTGTGGACGATGGCGCCCAGGATCAGCGCGGCGAAGAACACGCCGGCGATGAGCCACATGTGCCAGATCATGGCGAAGCCGAACACGCCCGCGATGCCGGCCAGGATGATGCCGGCGCCGGTGTTCCTGGGCATGTGGATGTCCACGAAGCCGCTGGTCGGACGCTGGAAGCCGGCGGACTTCATGTCGTGCCAGGCGTCGTTGTCATAGATGCGCGGCGTGAAGGCGAAGTTGTAAGCCGGCGGGGGCGAGGAGGTGCTCCACTCCAGCGTACGGCCGCCCCACGGGTCGCCCGAGACATCGGCCAGTTCCTTGCGCTTCCAGATGGACACGGCGATCTGCACGAGGAAGGCGCCGATGCCGCCGGCGATCAGCAGCGCGCCGAAGGCGGCGATGATGAACCAGATCTGCAGCGAGGCGTCGTCGAAGTGGCTCATGCGGCGGGTCACGCCCATCAGCCCCAGCACGTACAGCGGCATGAAGGCGAAGAAGAAGCCGATCTGCCACAGCCAGAACGAGACCTTGCCCCAGAAGGCGTTGAGCTTGAAGCCGAAGGCCTTTGGGAACCAGAAGTTGATGCCCGCCATCAGGCCGAACAGCACGCCGCCGATGATCACGTTGTGGAAGTGGGCGATCAGGAACAGGCTGTTGTGCAGCACGAAGTCGGCCGGAGGAACGGCCAGCAGCACGCCGGTCATGCCGCCGATCACGAAGGTGATCATGAAGCCCACGGTCCAAAGCATCGGCACTTCGAACTGGATGCGGCCACGGTACATCGTGAACAGCCAGTTGAAGATCTTGGCGCCCGTCGGGATCGAGATGATCATTGTCGTGATGCCGAAGAAGCTGTTCACGCTGGCACCGCTGCCCATGGTGAAGAAGTGGTGCAGCCACACCAGGTACGACATGATCGTGATCACGACCGTGGCGTAGACCATCGAGGCATAACCGAACAGGCGCTTGCCGGAGAAGGTGGAGACCACTTCCGAGAAGATGCCGAACACCGGCAGCACCAGGATGTAGACCTCGGGGTGGCCCCAGATCCAGATCAGGTTCACGTACATCATGGCGTTGCCGCCGAGGTCGTTCGTGAAGAAGTTGGTGCCGACGTAGCGGTCCATCGAGAGCATGGCCAGCACGGCGGTCAGGACCGGGAAGGCGGCAACGATCAGCACGTTGGTGCAAAGAGCCGTCCAGGTGAAGACGGGCATCTTCATCATGGTCATGCCGGGCGCGCGCATCTTGACGATGGTGGCGATCAGGTTCACGCCTGATAGCAAGGTGCCTACACCGGCGATCTGCAAGGACCAGATGTAGTAATCCACCCCCACGTCAGGACTGAAGGCGATGCCCGACAGCGGCGGATAGGCCAGCCAGCCGGTCTTGGCGAACTCGCCGATGAACAGCGAGACCATCACCAGAACGCCGCCCGAGGCCGTCATCCAGAAGCTGAAGTTGTTCAGGAAGGGGAAGGCCACGTCACGTGCGCCGATCTGCAGCGGCACCACGTAGTTCATGAAGCCCGTCACCAAAGGCATGGCGACGAAGAAGATCATGATCACGCCGTGGGCGGTGAAGACCTGGTCGTAGTGGTGCGGCGGCAGGAAGCCCATGTTGTCGCCGAAGGCGATGGCCTGCTGGGCGCGCATCATCACCGCGTCGGCAAAGCCGCGCAGCAGGAAGATGATGCCCATCACGATGTACATCACACCGATCTTCTTGTGATCGATGCTGGTGAACCACTCGCGCCACAGGTAACCCCAGAGGCGGTACTTGGTCAGCAGGGCCAGCACGAACAGGCCGCCCAGCGCGACAGCCGCGAAGGTGCCGACGAGGATGGGCTCGTGATAGGGAATGGCTTCGAGGCTCAATTTGCCCAGAAGCAGGGTTTGAATATCGGTACTCATTGGGCGCTACTCGTTTCTTGCTTCTTTGCAGCGTTGTCCGCGGCCAGCTTCACCGCCAGCGCGGCGCGTGCGGCCTTGCGGCGGGCCAGCTCTTCGGGCGTGCAGTTCTCGTCGGAGACGCCCATCGCGGTGGCGTGGTCCTTGGCCATCATCTGATCCACGCAGACGGAGCCGGGGGCCACGCAGCGGTTCAGGATGGCGCCGTACAGGTCAGGCGCCACGTTGTTGAAGTAGGTCACCGGGTCCTTGATGCTGGGCTTTTCCAGCACGAGGTAGCGGGTGCGATCGAGGTTCTCCGCACCGGCCTTGACCTTGGCCACCCAGGCGTCAAAGCCTGCGTTGTCCACGCCGTGGAACTTGAAGCGCATGTTCGAGAAGCCGGCGCCGCTGTAGTTGGCGGAGAAGCCTTCAAACTCGCCTGCCTCGTTGATGACGGCGTGCAGCTTGGTCTCCATCGCGGGCATGGCGTAGATCTGGCCGGCCAGCGCGGGGATGTAGAAGCTGTTCATCACGCCAGAGGCGGTGATCTTGAACTGGATCGGGCGGTCCACCGGGGCGGCCAGCTCGTTCACGACGGCGATGCCTTGCTCCGGGTAGATGAAGAGCCACTTCCAGTCGAGAGCCACGGCCTCGATCACCAGCGGCTTGACGTCCTTGGCCACCGGGCGCTTCTCGCCGATGCGGTCCAGCGGACGGTACGGATCCAGCGTGTGCGTGGAGATCCATGTCAGCGCGCCCAGGGCGATGATGATGAGCAGCGGGGCGGCCCAGATCACCAGTTCGAGCTGGGTCGAGTGGTCCCACTCCGGCTTGTAGGTTGCCTTCTTGTTCGAGGCGCGGTAGCGCCAGGCGAACAGCAGCGTCAGCGCGATCACCGGAACGATGATCAGCAGCATCAGGTAGGTGGCAATCACGACCAAGCGGCCCTGCTGAGCCGCGATGTCGCCGGAGGGGTTGAGCACCACGGTGTTGCAGCCCGCCAGCAAGACGGTCAACGCTAACACGGCAGGTCCACGGAGTTTTTTAGGGAAAGACATGCTGTAGGCGGATTTTGGGATCCATAAAACAGGAGCAAAATGTATCGACAAGGGCTTGCGAACGCGATTGGACGTTTTGTCCCATCCCTGCGCAAGGTTTTCTGAGAATGCCCTACGGGTATTGAAGTTAGGAAGCGTGAACGATGTCCAGCCTCAGTCACTTGCATGACCACCCAGAAGAGTTCACGCCCGATGGCGAACACGGTGCCCATGACGTCTCCCCCGGCGATATCGCCGTGGGTGTCGTGATCGGCCGAGCCTCCGAGTATTTCGACTTCTTCGTCTACGGCATCGCCTCGGTGCTCGTCTTTCCCAAGCTGTTCTTTCCCTTTGCGTCCGCGCTGGATGCGCAACTCTGGTCCTTTGCCATCTTTTCCCTGGCTTTCGTGGCCCGCCCCTTCGGCACCGCCATCTCCATGGCCATCCAGCGCCGCTGGGGCCTAACGACCAAGTTGACCGGTGCCCTGTTCCTGCTCGGCACCTGCACGGTGACCATCGCCTTCTTGCAGGGCTACGCCAGCCAAGGTGATCAGGCCATCGTGCTGCTGGTGCTGCTGCGCATCGGCCAGGGCCTGGCCCTGGGCGGCTCGTGGGACGGCCTGCCCTCCCTGCTGGCCATGAGCGCCCCGCAGGGTCGGCGCGGCTGGTACGCCATGCTGGGCCAGCTGGGCGCGCCCATCGGCTTCACCATCGCCTGCGCGCTGTTCGTCTTCCTGAACAGCAACCTCTCTCAAGAAGACTTCTTCTCCTGGGGTTGGCGCTACCCGTTCTTCGTGGCCTTCGCCATCAACGTCGTGGCCCTGTTCGCCCGGCTGCGCATGGTGGTCACACCCGAGTACGCCGAGCTGGCCGAGAAGCGCGAGCTGGAACCCGTCTCCACCCGCGAGCTGGTTCGCTCGCAGGGCGGCAACCTGATGATCGGCGCCTTTGCGGCCCTGGCCAGCTTCGCGCTGTTTCACATCGTCACGGTGTTTCCGCTCTCCTGGCTGCACCTGTTTTCGCAGCAGTCGGTCAATCAGATCCTGGGCTTCCAGGTCTTCGGCGGCTTCTTGATCGCCGGCGGCATCATCGCCTCGGGCTACATCGCCGACATCTTCGGCCGCCGCCGCACGCTGGGCAGCCTGGCCACGCTGATCGCTGTCTACAGCGGCTTCGCGCCCACCCTGCTCAAGGGCGGCCCGCTTGGCGAAGACCTGTTCATCCTGCTGGGCTGCATCCTGCTGGGCCTGTCCTATGGCCAGTCTTCCGGCTCGGTGACCTCCAACTTCCTGCCCAAGTACCGCTATGTGGGCGCCGCACTGACGGCCGACATGGCCTGGCTGGTCGGCGCTGCCTTCGCGCCGCTGGTGGCGCTGGGCCTGTCGGCCAAGTTCGGCCTGGGCTTCCTGAGCGTCTACCTGCTCTCGGGTGCCGGTGCCACGCTGCTGGCGCTGCGTCTGAACCGCGCGCTGGAGGCAAGCAAGGATTAAGGCTGCCGCAGCCCCCAGGGGCTACAGTCCGAACCCGGCAAGCTTGCCGGGTTTTTTATTTACTTTCTGGAGTTCCCCACCATGGCCATGGACGTCGTTGATTTCGAAATCAAGGGCAGCGAGATGCAATTCGTCGAGGTCGAGCTCGACCCGGGCGAGGCCGCCATCGGCGAGGCCGGCAGCATGATGTTCATGGAATCGGGCATCACGATGGACACCGTCTTCGGCGATGGCTCGGCCAACCAGGGCGGCTTCTTCGGCAAGCTGATGGGCGCGGGCAAGCGCCTGATCACCGGCGAATCGCTGTTCACCACGGTCTACACCAATGAAGGCAGCGTCAAGCGTCGCGTGGCCTTCGCCGCGCCCTATGCCGGCAAGATCATCCCCATGGACCTGCGCCAGCTCGGCGGCACGCTGATCTGCCAGAAGGACGCCTTCCTGTGCGCGGCGCGCGGCGTCTCGCTGGGCATCGCCTTCCAGAAGCGCCTCGGTACGGGCTTCTTCGGCGGAGAGGGCTTCATCATGGAAAAGCTGGACGGCGACGGCATGGCCTTTGTGCACGCCGGCGGCACCATCGAGCAGCGCACCCTGGCGGCGGGTGAAAGTCTGTTCGTGGACACCGGCTGCGTCGTGGCCTATACGCCCAGCGTCGACTTCGACATCCAGTACGTTGGCAAGATCAAGACGGCGCTGTTCGGCGGCGAAGGCCTGTTCCTCGCCAAGCTGACCGGCCCCGGCGAGATCTGGCTGCAGAGCCTGCCGCTGTCGCGCCTGGCTTCGCGCATCTTCGCGGCCGCACCGCAGACCGGCGGCCACAAGGAAGAGGGCTCCATCCTCGGTGGCTTCGGGGCCGGCGGCATCCTGGGCGGCATCATCGGCGGCGATGACGAATAATTGCGGCTGCTGATCGACCACTGGAACGAATCCCCGATGTTTTCTCGCCTTTGCAGCGCGATGGCGCTTGCGCTCGGTTTGAGCGTTAGCGCTCATGCCGCCAACCCCATCTTCGTCCTCAACTCCCTCGATGCCGACATCAGCATCATCGACCCGGTCAGCTTCAAGCAGATCAAGCGCATCCCCACCGGCAAGGAGCCGCACCACCTCTACCTGTCGCCCGACGACAAGTCCCTGGTGGTGGCCAATGCGCTGGGCGATTCGCTGACCTTCCTGGATCCGGCCACCGCGCAGGTGCAGCACGTCGTGCGCGGCCTGGGTGATCCCTACCACCTGCGCTTCTCGCCGGACATGAAGTGGTTCGTCACGGCGGCCAACCGGCTGGACTTCGTGGCGCTGTACCGCTGGACGCCCGCGAACGCCGAGCAGCCCATGCAGCTGGTCAAGCGCATCCCCGCGCCCAAGACGCCGAGCCACCTGTCCATCGACAGCAAGAGCTCGGTCGTCTACGCCAGCCTGCAAGACAGCGACCAGTTGATGGCCATCGACCTGAACACCCAGGCGCCGCGCTGGACGATCTCCGTGGGCAAGATGCCGGCAGACCTGTTCCTGCTGCCCGACGACAAGACGCTGCTGCTGGCACTGACCGGCGACGACAAGGTCGAGGTCTACGACGTTTCCGCGCCCGGCGGCGCCAAGCTGGTCAAGCGCATCTCCACCGGCAAGGGCGCGCACAGCTTCCGCAACTGGGGCGACGGCCGCCACCTGCTGGTGTCCAACCGCGCGGGCAACACGATCAGCAAGATCGACACCAAGACCATGACCGTCGTCGACCAGTTCCCCGCGCCCGGCGGCCCGGACGACATGGAAGTGCTCAAGGACGGCAAGACCATCCTCGTGACCTCGCGCTGGATCGGCAAGCTGACCGAGATCGACACCGTCACGCACAAGGTCGTGCGCCAGGTGAAGGTCGGCAAGTCGCCGCACGGGGTGTACACGCTGGATCACATGCCGAGGCAATGACGGCCAATGATCCGCAGACGCAGTACCTTCGCGCTGGCGCTCCTGCCCTGGAGCGCCTTCGCACGTCAATCGGCAGCACCGCCTGACGACAAACGGATTTACCTGAGCTTTGACACCGGCCACATGGGCGTGGCCAACCTGATCGCCGACACGCTCAAGCGTTTTGACGCGCGCGCCACCTTCTTCCTCGCCAACGAACCCACGCTGACCGGCGGCTTCACGCTCGACGACGAGTGGGCGCCGTGGTGGAAGGCGAGGGCGGCGGAAGGCCACGACTTCGGCTCCCACACCTGGGATCACGACATCTGGCTGGAAGACCTGCCGGGTGACAAGTTCAAGGTCCGCACCGTGGCGGGCATCAATGCACCGGTGATCCGCGAGGTCACCGCCGCACAGTACGGCGAGAGCCTCAAGCGCGTGGCCGAGCGCTTCAAGGCCATGACCGGCCGCGAGATGGGCCCGATCTTCCGCGCCCCGGCCGGCAAGACTTCGAAAGCGCTGCTCGCTGCCGCTAAGGCCGCCGGCTTCGAACACGTGGGCTGGAGCCCGGCCGGTTTCCTCGGCGATGAACTCTCCAGCGAGAAGTTCCCGAACGCCGAGCTGCTGGACAAGGCCATCAAGACCGTGAAGCCCGGTGACATCTTGCTGGCCCACCTGGGCATCTGGTCGCGCCTGGACCCCTGGGCGCCGGCCGTGCTGGAGCCGCTGATGCGCTCGCTCAAGGACCGCGGCTGCAGCTTTGCGCCCCTGCGCGAGCATCCGCGCTACGCTTCTCTCTATCGCAACAACGCCAGCAAGGCCTGAGCATCTTGGAAGAACTTTTCGCCGCCGCCCAAGGCTGGCTCTTCGAGTCGGTCGTGGAGCCGTTTGTCTGGTGGCTGGGCTGGGGCAACCTGCTCGAAGATGCCTTTGATGCCACCGGCTGGCTGCTCGTCGGCCTGATCCAAATCGCCGTCATGCTCACCGTGCTCAAGGCGCTTGAGAAGTGGCGTCCGGTCGAGCCCGTCACGGACCCCAAGGCCGTGCGGGTGGACATGATTTACACCTTCGTTCACCGCCTGGGCCTGTTTCGCCTGGTGCTGTTCTTCTGCACCGATCCGCTGTGGGACTCGGTCTCCGGCCAGATGCGCATGGCCGGCATCCCGACACTGCAGCTCGACGCCCTGTGGCCTGGCGTCACCGACATCGGCTGGGTCAGCTTCGGCCTGTACCTGCTGCTGTTCGATTTCATCGGCTACTGGCTGCACCGCGCGCAGCATGGTTTCGAGTGGTGGTGGCAGCTGCACTCGCTGCACCACAGCCAGCGCCAGATGACGCTGTGGAGCGACAACCGCAACCACCTGCTGGACGACTTCCTGATCGACTCCGCCTTCGTGCTGCTGGCGCGCCTGGTTGGCGTGGCGCCGGGGCAGTTCGTGGCCATCGTCGCCTTCACGCAGCTGATGGAGAGCCTGCAGCACGCCAATGTGCGCCTGGCCTTCGGCCGCTTCTTCGAGCACGTGGTGGTCAGCCCGCGCTTCCATCGCCTCCATCACTCGATCGGCATCGGCCACGAGACCGCTGGCAAGGGCACGCTGGGCGGCCACAACTTCGGCGTGCTGCTGCCGATCTGGGACCAGATCTTCGGCACGGCCAACTTCGAGGATCGCTTCGATGCCACCGGTGTGCGGGACCAACTGCCGGAAGAGGGTGGGCGAGACTACGGCCGCGGCTTCTGGCACCAGCAATGGCTGGGCATGAAGCGCCTGTTCATCCGGGGAGCCTGAGCGAATGATCAAACCGATGGGCCGCGTGCTCGATGCGTTCTGGCGCGCGGCGGCGTATTGCCTGCATCCGCGCGTGATCGTGTTGTCGCTGCTGCCGCTGCTCGGCACCGGGCTGATGGCCTGGCTGCTCGGCTACTTCTTCTGGGAAAGCGCGAACGATTCGGTGCGGGCCACGCTGGACTCGTGGAAGCTCATCGACTCGATGCTTGGCTGGCTGAACTTCATGGGTGCGAACAACCTGCGCGCCTATCTCGCACCGCTGATCGTGGTCGTGCTGGCCACGCCGATCCTGGCGGTGTTCTGCCTGTTCGTCGTCGCGCTGTTCATGACGCCTTCGCTGGTGCGGCTGGTGTCGGCGCGGCGCTTCCCCAAGCTCGAGAAGAAGCGTGGCGGCGCAGCCTGGTGGAAGGCGCTGCCGTGGTCGTTGGGTCACTGCATCGTCGCCGCCGTGCTGCTGCTGGTGAGCCTGCCGTTCTGGCTGTTCCCGCCGGTGGCGCTGATCGTGCCGCCGCTGATCTGGGGCTGGCTCGGCTACCGCGTGTTTGCCTACGACGTGCTGGCGGAGCACGCCTCCGTCGAGGAGCGCAAGGAACTGATGGCCGAGCACCGCGGCCCGCTGCTGCTGGTCGGTGTGATAACGGGCTATGTCGGCGCAGCGCCGGCGGCCATCTGGGCCATGGGCGCGCTGGCTCTCGCGCTGGCCCCGTTCCTCGTGGTGGTGTCGGTCTGGCTGTACGTGCTGGTGTTCGCCTTCTCCACGCTCTGGTTCACGCACTACCTGCTGTCTGCGCTGGCCGAGATGCGCGCCCGCGCAGCGGCCGTCATCGAGCCTGCGCCCGTCGATCCAACTCTTCCTCCGCTGTCTCCGGCGGACGTCATCGAGGTCCTGCCCCCATGAAAGTCGGCCTGTTCGTCATCGGCGACGAGATCCTCTCTGGCAAGCGCGAGGACAAGCACCTCGCCAAGTTCATCGCCCTGCTGGCCGAGCGCGGCATGCAGCTGGCCTGGGCCAAGTACCTGGGCGACGACCGCGAGCACATCACGGAAGAGCTGCGCCAGGCTTTTGCCAGCGGCGATCTGGTGATCTCCTGCGGCGGCATCGGCGCCACGCCGGACGATCACACCCGCCAGGCCGCCGCGATGGCGCTGGGTCGGCCGATGGTCCTGCATCCCGAGGCCAAGGCGCTGATCTGGAGCCGCGTCCAGCAGATGGCGGCGGAGCAGGGCACGGCAGCCGATGCCGATCACCCCGACACGCTGCGCCGCTTCGAGATGGGCGTCTTTCCCGAGGGCGCGGCCATCATCCCGAACCCGTACAACCGCATCCCCGGCTTTTCGGTCGGCACCATCTACTTCGTGCCCGGATTCCCCGTCATGGCGCATCCGATGATGGCCTGGGTGCTGGACGAGCACCACGCCCACCTGCACCGCGCGCCCGGCACGGCCGAGCTCTCGCTGATCGTGCGCGGTGCCATGGAGGCCAGCCTGACGCCGCTGATGGAAGCCGTCGAGGCCGAGTTCCCGGGCGTCAAGGTCTTCAGCCTGCCCAGTGTCGACCATCCCCAATGGGGCCGGCACATCGAGCTGGGCGTCAAGGGCGACGCGGCCCGGATGGACGCCGCCTACGCCCGGCTGCGCCAGGGCGTGATCGACTTTGGTGCATCGATTGACGCCGAAATGGTGCGTTAGCACGCTCCGCCATGGTGCGGGCGTATGATCGCCCCGCCTATTTCCTGAGCGCAGGGCTTGGCACAAATCCTGCTGCTTCCTACGCGGTGCCGGCCCCGTCCGGCGCGAGCTGAATCACCCAACCGTATTCCTACGAATTCCTGAGGAGCAATTGATGGCCAAGACCGTCGCCGATGTGATGAGCATCGTGAAGGACAACGAAGTCAAGTTCGTCGACTTCCGTTTCACCGATACCCGTGGCAAGGAACAGCACGTGACCGTGCCGGTTTCGCACTTCGATGAAGACAAGTTCATCTCCGGCCACGCCTTCGACGGCTCCTCGATCGCCGGCTGGAAGGGCATCGAAGCCTCCGACATGCTGCTGATGCCGGACCCGAACACGGCCAACATCGACCCGTTCTTCGAAGAGCCGACCCTGATCCTGTCCTGCGACGTGGTCGACCCCGCCGACGGCAAGGCCTATGAGCGCGACCCGCGTTCGCTGGCCAAGCGCGCCGAGGCCTACCTCAAGAGCTCCGGCCTGGGCGACACCGCCTACTTCGGTCCGGAACCCGAATTCTTCATCTTCGACTCGGTCCGCTGGGGCAACGAGATGAGCGGTTCCTTCTTCAAGATCGAATCGGAAGAAGGCGCCTGGAATTCCTCGAAGGAATACGAGCACGGCAACAGCGGCTACCGTCCCACCGTCAAGGGCGGCTACTTCCCCGTGCCCCCGGTCGACAGCGGCCAGGACATGCGCTCGGAGATGTGCCTGATCCTGGAGCAGATGGGCATTCCCGTCGAAGTTCACCACCACGAAGTGGCGAACGCCGGCCAGATGGAAATCGGCACCAAGTTCAGCTCGCTGGTCCAGCGCGCTGACTGGCTGCAACTGCAGAAGTACATCATCCAGAACGTCGCCCACGCCTACGGCAAGACCGCGACCTTCATGCCCAAGCCGCTGGTCGGCGACAACGGCTCCGGCATGCACGTTCACCAGTCCGTCTGGAAGGACGGCAAGAACCTGTTCGCCGGCGACGGCTATGCAGGCCTGAGCGAGTTCGCCCTGTACTACATCGGCGGCATCATCAAGCACGCCCGTGCCCTGAACGCCATCACCAACCCCGGCACGAACTCGTACAAGCGCCTGGTGCCTGGCTTTGAAGCCCCGGTGAAGCTGGCCTACTCGGCCAAGAACCGCTCGGCCTCGATCCGCATTCCTTACGTCGCTAACCCCAAGGGTCGACGCATCGAAGCGCGCTTCCCCGATCCTTCGGCCAACCCGTACCTGGCCTTCTCGGCCCTGCTGATGGCCGGCCTGGACGGCGTGGAAAACAAGATCCATCCGGGCGAAGCCGCCACGAAGGACCTGTACCACCTGCCGCCGGAAGAAGACGCGAAGATCCCGACCGTCTGCCACAGCCTCGACCAGGCGCTGGACTACCTGGACAAGGACCGCGCGTTCCTGACCAAGGGCGGCGTGTTCACCGATTCGTACATCGACGCCTACATCGACCTGAAGATGCAGGAAGTGACCCGCTTCCGCATGGCGACCCATCCGGTCGAGTTCGACATGTACTACGCGCTGTAATTCCCATGGACCAGCGTGCACTCCACGCTGTGCCTGGACACACGGGACGGCTTCGGCCGTCCCGTTTGCATTTGTGTACAGCGCAGGAACGCGTGCTTGGTTCACAATCGCGCCATGCAAAGAATCGCCCTGGCTCTGCTTCTGGTTGCCTGCGCCGCTCAACAGCAGGCACATGCCCAGTCCACGGTCTACCGTTGCCCCGGCCCGCCCGTGCTCTACACGGACGGTCTCACGGCCAAGGAAGCCGCAGAGAAGGGCTGCCGCACCATCGAGGGTCAGCCGATCACGGTGGTGCAGATGCCCAAGAGGCCCAGTTCCGGTGCGCTGGAGGCGCAGCGTGAATCCGCCAAGATCGAAGCCAGCCAGCAAAAGAGTCGCGACGACGACCGCCGCCGCGTGCTGGAAGGCGAACTGCGCGAGGCCGAAAAGCGCCTCGCTGCCGTGCAGGCCGAGTACGCCGGCGGCAACGGCGAACGTCGCGGCGACGAAGCGCGCAACTACCAGAAGTACCTGGACCGCATGGCCGACCTCAAGGCCAGCATCAATCGGCAAGAGGCCGACATCTCCGCGCTCAAGCGCGAGATCTCCAAACTCCCCTAATTCCTTTTCCGCTCCCCGTGACTGACGAAGCGCTTCCTGACGTGAAGGGCTTCGAAGCCCTGGACATGCTGGCCACCATGGTGGCGGTTGTGGGCAACGACGGCACCTGCCTGTTCGCCAATGCCGCCTTCGAGAACGTGCTGGGCATGCCGCGGCGCACGGTCCAGCAGCGCAACGTCTTCGACTGGTTCCTCGATCCCGGCATCCTGCGCGAGACGCTCGATGGCGTGACGCGCAATGCCTACGCCAGCAGCCGCTTCGAGGCCCAGCTGCGCTGGAGCGCGCGTGCCCACGAGGAGCCTCTGCCGGTGCACGTGATCGTCTCGCAGATGGCAGGCGAGGAGGGCCGCGAGGATGGCCGAGAAGGGGATCGCGTCGTCATCGAGCTCATCGAGAACGGCCAGCAGAGCAAGCAAGAGCGCGAGGAGCGCAGCCTCGACCAGGTGCAGGCCACCAAGGAGCTCACGCGCAATCTGGCTCACGAGATCAAGAATCCGCTGGGCGGTATCCGCGGCGCGGCCCAGCTGCTGGCGATGGAGCTCTCCGAGCCCGAGCAGCTCGAATGCACGCAGGTCATCATCCACGAGGTGGACCGCCTGCAATCGCTGGTCGATCGGCTGCTGGCGCCGCACCGCCGCGCGCAGGAGCTCGGCGATGTGAACATTCACGAGGTCTGCGAGCGCGTGCGCGCCGTGATCCAGGTCGAGCACCCCAAGGGCCTCGTGATCGAACGCGACTACGACGCCTCGCTGCCCGATTTCCGCGGCGATCGCGAGCAGCTGATCCAGGCGCTGATGAACATCGTGCAAAACGCCGCGCAGGTGCTAACGCAGCGGATCAGCGAAGGCACGGCGCGCATTCTTTTGCGCACGCGCGTGGCCCGACAGGTCACGATTGGTAAGCAACGCTGGCGCCTGGCATTGGAATTGCATGTGGAGGACAACGGCCCCGGAGTACCGGCCGACATCCAGGAACGCATCTTCTATCCCCTCGTCTCAGGACGGGATGGCGGGTCGGGACTGGGCCTCACGCTCTCGCAGACGATCGTGCATCAACACCAGGGCATGATTGACTTCGAAAGCGTACCGGGAGCCACAAGCTTCAGAATCACTTTGCCACTGCCATGAAATCCATCTGGGTTGTTGACGATGACCATTCCATCCGCTTCGTTCTCGAGAAGGCGCTGAGCCGAGAAGGCCTGCCCGTCCGCAGCTTCTCGCACACCCGCGAGGTGCTCGAAGCGCTGGAAACCGACAGCCCGCAGGTGCTGGTCTCCGACATCCGCATGCCCGGCGGATCGGGCCTGGAGCTGCTGGGCAAGCTGAAAGAACGGCTGCCGCAACTGCCCGTCATCATCATGACGGCCTACTCCGATCTGGACAGCGCCGTCGCGGCCTTCCAGGGCGGCGCTTTCGAATACCTGCCCAAGCCCTTCGACCTGCCACGCGCCGTCGAGCTGATCCGTCGCGCCCAGGAAGAAAGCCTGCGCGAGGAAACGGTGCTTGAGGAAGGCGCGGCCGCCGTGCCCGAGATGCTCGGCCAGGCGCCTGCGATGCAGGATGTCTTCCGCGCCATCGGCCGGCTTTCGCAAAGCCACGTCACGGTGCTGATCACCGGTGAATCCGGCTCGGGAAAGGAGCTTGTGGCGCGTGCCCTGCACAAGCACAGCCCGCGCGCCGAAGGCCCCTTCGTCGCCATCAACACCGCTGCCATCCCGAAGGACCTGCTGGAAAGCGAGCTCTTCGGCCACGAACGTGGCGCCTTCACCGGCGCGCAGGCCACACGGCGCGGCCGCTTCGAGCAGGCCGACGGCGGCACGCTCTTCCTCGACGAAATCGGCGACATGCCCTTCGACCTGCAGACGCGCCTGTTGCGCGTGCTGTCGGACGGCCAGTTCTATCGCGTCGGCGGCCATGCGCCGCAGCGCGCCAATGTCCGCGTGATCGCGGCGACGCACCAGAACCTGGAAGAGCGCGTGCGCCAGGGCGTGTTCCGCGAGGACCTGTTCCACCGCCTGAACGTCATCCGCCTGCGCCTGCCGCCGCTGCGCGAGCGCCGCGAAGACGTCCCGGCCCTGGCGCGCCACTTCCTGCAGCGCAGCGCCACCGAACTCGGCGTGGAGCCCAAGCGCCTGTCCGAGGCCGCGTTGATGAGCCTCACGCATTTCGACTTCCCCGGCAATGTGCGCCAGCTGGAAAACGTCTGCCACTGGCTGACCGTGATGGCGCCGGCGCAGGTCGTCGAAGCCAAGGACCTGCCGCAGGAACTGCTCGTCAGCCATCCGCCGTCGCCGAGCGACAGCGGCTCCAGCGCACCCGCGCCTGCGGCTTCGATGGCGCCTCCGAGCGGCACGTCGGGCGCCGCGGATGATTGGCTCGCGGACATGGCCCGCGAGGCACGCCGCCTGCTCGAAGCCGGCCAGCCCGAGGTGTGGGATCAACTGACCCGCCGCATGGAAGCCAGCCTGATCCTGACCGCGCTCGAAGTCACGCGCGGCCGCCGCATTGAGGCCGCCCAGCGACTGGGGATCGGCCGCAACACGATCACGCGCAAGATCCAGGAGCTGGGGCTCGATCCGTAGCTCGATCGTTGGCTCGACTGTCAGCGGGCTCGACATCCGCAATCTGGAGGATTGCGGCCCGACGCCTTGACGAATGACGCCGGCCCCTGGAACTAGAGTCGCGACAGGGGGACTCCATGCGCAGATTCGGCCGGTGGGCGCAGATGCTGAGGAACGCGCTGTTCCTCGACGTTCCCTATATCGTCGATAGCGCCATCCGGCATGCCGAGTACAGGCTGAATCGCCTGTACGCGCCGCTGCCATGTCCGGCTGGCACTCGACCGAAGCTCAAGCCTTTTGTGTGGCTTCCGGCCTTCGCAATGTTTGTGGTCGTGCTGGTGTTCGAGGCCTATGGGCCGACCTTCTATGCCTTGTGCGGCGTACTGGGTGCTCAGGGTGTCGCGGGCGCGCGCCAGGGACTGGGCCTTTTCTTCTGCGCACTCGCCGCCACGCTGTTTTTCTGGGCCGCGCGGTACTTCCATGGCCGCATCCGGCGGCGCTTTTGGAAGATGTCCTTGCCCCGTCGTTTTTTCAGTGCTCGTTGGCTGACGGTTCACCTGATCTTCCTCCTCGTGTCGATCGCCGGTGCCGCGCCGTTCTGCTTTTTCGGACTCGCCTTGCTGGGTGACCAGGAGTACGACTCCTGCCGCATGAAGGCGCTGTCGCTGCCGGATCTTGTGCAACTGCTGTTGTTGACGGCCGGAGTCATCGCCGTGGCACGAGGAGTCTGGCAGCCGGTGTCCTTGCGTCGCCGCATGGCCTGGCAGGCCGGCGCCATCGCAGTTCTGGGCCTGGCGCTGCTCTTGCTGCCTTCGAGCTGGACTGAGGCCTCACAGCTGCCCTATCTGCACGTGTTCGCGGTCGCTGCCATGGGCTTGGCCGGCTTGGCCTTGGCGTCTCCCTGGCTCGCGCATCTTGCGTTTGACCCGAAGACCCATCGCAGCCGTCGCCTGTTGGTGCCAGCGCTGTCCACGACCGAGCTGTTCGTCAATGACCGACGCAACCCTGAGCTTTCCTGGCGTCGGATTTTTGGTGGCTTGGCGGTCGGCGTTCTGGAGAAGCCGCTGCAGTTCCTGCTGCTGCCGAGCTTTGCCATCATGCTTGTGCCCGAACGTTGGCTGATTTACGCCTGCGGGCTCGGAGGCCTGGCCTCGGCGCTGCTGATCACGGCCACCACGCTCACGCATCGCTGGAATCGCCTGTCTCAGTACGTGCGGCGTTACTTCCTTCTGGGCATTCCATTCTTCGTCTCGATCAGCGTCATCCTGCTGGCGCTGCTGAGACTGAGCGACGTGCAATATGTCAGCACCCTGCTCAACGTGGCGCCCTTTGGCGTGCTGTTCGCCTGGATGGTGATGGCCTATGCCCTGGGCTGGTGGTTTGAATACCAGGTGAACGGTGTGCTGGGCGCCCGATTGCTGCGGATGCTGGGCGCAAAGCGCGGGCTTCAAAACGGCCTGGTCTGCATCGACGTGACCGCTTCGATGCCGCAGCCGAATCCTTATGTCGACCGAAAGCCGCGCTACCTGAGCGAGCACGCGATGGGCGAATTCATCGTCTTCGGGCAGACGGACGAGACGGACGAAAAGGGCGTCGCGAGGAAAGTCCCGGCCTTCCATGCCTATCCGCATCTGGAATTGTTCGAGGCCCTGATTGGTGTGCAGGCCGCCGATCGCGTCCACGAGATCGCGCGCCGCGTCCAGCTCTACTTTGCGCTGATCAACCTGCTCTCGCTGCTGGGCCTGGGCCTGCTGGTCTGGCACATGGGCCGGGCTGACAGGCTCAACACCGCGGCGCCTGTCGTGACGGCCCAGAGACAGTCATCGGTCCCGGATGGCTCGGTCGACTTGGCCGAGCAGCTGTTGGCGCAGGACGAGGCCGGCAAACAGCGCCCTTCGGCGGTGATCGTTGCTGCCTCTGGCGGCGGCACAAGGGCAGCGCTGTACGCGGCAACGGTGCTCGAGGGCTTGCATGAAGAGGGCGCGGATTCGCGCGTCGTGCTGCTGAGCGGAGTGTCGGGCGGTGGCGTGGCGGCCGCCTATTTCTACGGACACCGGCAGGCCTTGCTGGAGGGCCATGAGCAGGTCTGTGAGATGGTCGAGCAGTCGGGCGGGAGCGTGAGTCCGTGGACTTGCTTCATGTCGCGCATGGCCATGCCTTTCATTGGCGACGTGCTGCAAGGTGCGAGCGAGTGGCGCATCCAGGGCGACCAGCCCTTGGGCATGCTGCTCTCGGAGAGCTTCGAGCGGCGTCTGTTCCAAGGCGAGGCAGCGCCAGAGGGTCAGCTTCGCCTGGGCGCGAGCAGCGAGGTGGGCCTCCTCCTCAACACGACGATCACTGGCCATCCGCTGGAGGAAGCGCCTTACGTCGCGGCCACCTTGGTGCGCGCGCCCGGCGATACCTCGCTGCCTTGTCAGCAAGCGCAGGTGCCCATTGCCGGCCTGGCGGGCGGGCGGCTGGTCTTCACCAATCTTCGGGCCACGCAGGCCTTCTACATGGCCGATGACGACATGCCCGCGATTCGCATGCCCTTCGTCGTCGTCAACGATCCGAAGGTGAAGCTGGCCCGTGCTGCGGCTCTGAATGCCAACTTTCCGCCCGTCTTCCCCAATGCCCGCGTGGACCTGCGCGAGCCCGCCGGCAGCAAAGCCGACTGTGCCTTGCGCTCCTACTACGTGACCGACGGCGGCGCCACCGAGAACTTGGGTCTGATCTCGGCCTTGCTCGCACTGGAAAGCGTGCTGCCCGGAAAGAGCAGCCGCCCGTTGCGGGACATCGACATCGTGCTGGCCGAGGCTTCGGCCTTGACTTTCGACTACGCACAGGACCGGGGCTTCAGGGCCGGGATGGACCAGTCCCGCGAGCGGCTCACGGGTCGGCTGACCTTGGAATTGCTTGAAAAGTTGAAAGCACGCGTCCACCCCGCGCAGATCCGCGTGCATGACCTCTCGCTTCCGCGTCTGTTCCGCTCGCGCGGCGGCTTTGGCACGCACTGGATGTTTCCGGGGAGCGTGGGTGTGCAGCGGCCTTTTGACCTGCCCCCCGCCGACCCTTGGGTGCAGCGCTTCAGCAAGGTCCGCTACTCGGCGAGCCTGGACAAGAAGCAGATTCTTCAGCTCTGGCGAGGTCTGCACCACGAAGGCTTTTGCAGCTCCGTGTCGGCGGACGGCGAGGAAGTGCGGACCGTCCGGCAGTGGGTCTGCGGCGGTGAGGTTCAGGCACAGACGCCGCTCAGACCGGATCCGGTGATCAAGCGTTGGGAAAACCTGAAGCAATGCTTGAGAGGCACCTGCCCATCGCAAGACACCGCCCGGGAAGCGGCTAGCCCAGCCTCGGATCAGGCAGCCTGTCCAGCCAGATGCCGAGCCCCTGCGCATTGAGCTCGATGTCCATGTCCAGCAATTGCAGGCAGCGCTCGGGCGCGAGCATGCTGCCGTGCGAGGCCAGGCGCTCCAAGTAGAGCGCGCGGATTTCGGCCTTGAGCTTTTCATGCCGGTCCTCGGCATGGCGCAGCGGCACCGCGAGGGCGACCGTGGCATCGATCAGGTCGACGAGCTGATCGGCCAGGCCCTGCGCGTCGCCGAGCGCGCTGAAATGCGTGAGGCAGGCGCGCCGCGGTTTCAGCGCGGCGATGCGCTGCACCGAGACCTTCATCTCCTCGGGATCGAACTGCACGGGTGAGCTGGTCGGGAAGATCCAGGGGCCGCGCGCGGTGTCGAACTCGCGGTAGGAGATGCCGAAGGTGTCGCCGGTGAACACGCTGCCGCTGGCCTCGTCCCACAGGCAGATGTGGTGGCGCGCATGGCCGGGTGTGTCGAGGGCCCGGATGCGGCGGTCTGCAAGCTCGAAGACTTCGCCGTCGGCCAGGGCCGCAGCACGCTCGGCCGGCACGGGAATGAGGCGACCGTAGGAGCGCTCCATCTCCTCCTCGCCGTAGACGGCCGAGGCGCCAGCCCAGAGCTGGGTCGGATCGATCAGGTGGCGCAGGCCCCGAGCGTGGGTGAGCAGGCGTGCGCGGGGCAGGGCCTGCATCAGCGCACCGGCACCGCCCGCGTGGTCCAGGTGGACGTGTGTGGGCACGATCCAGTCCACCGCTTCGCGGGCGAGCCCCAGGCGATCCAGCGCTTGCAGCATGCGCGCGAGGTTGTGGTTGACGCCGCAATCGATGAAGGCGGCGCGGCCGGCCTCAACGATCAGGTAGGCGGCGTCGAAGCGCGGGCGGACATAGCCGGTGTCGATGGCGTAGACGCCCTGGCCGAGGTCGATCAGAAAATCCTGCATGATGCGCGGGAGCGTAACCCACAGTTCGAGCTGACCATGGCCGTGCACGAGATCCTGAAAATGGGCGACCCGCGATTGCTGCGCGTCGCCAAGCCCGTGACCGAGTTCGGCACGCCCGAGCTGCGCCAGCTCGTGGCCGACATGTTCGAGACCATGGCTGCGGCCAATGGCGCTGGTCTGGCCGCGCCGCAGATCGGCGTCGATCTGCGGCTGGTCATCTTCGGCTTCGAGAGCAACCCGCGCTATCCGCAGGCTGAAGCTGTGCCGCCGACGGTGCTGCTCAACCCCGTCATCACGCCCATGTCCGACGCCAAGGAAGACGGCTGGGAAGGCTGTCTGTCCGTGCCGGGCCTGCGCGGCATGGTGCCGCGCTATGCCCACGTCCGCTACTCGGGCTTCGATGCCGAGGGGCTGCCGGTAGAACGCGAAGCGCACGGCTTCCACGCCCGCGTTGTCCAGCATGAATGCGACCACCTGGACGGCCGGCTCTATCCTTCCCGCATCACCGATTTCAGCCGTTTTGGCTACACCTCGGTGCTGTTCCCGGGCCTCGATGTGGCCGACGACTGAAAGGCGACTGAAAGGGTTTGTAAGCACGGGTCAGCCGCGCCCGCCCGCCGCGCGTTGATGCGGCAAGCCGCAAGCTCAGGAGCAACGAATCCATGTCTACAGCATCCACTCTCCGTCCCCCCTCCGGATGAGCCGCAGCACCTGGCTGCGCCTGTCCTTTGCCCTGCTGATCGGCCTGGCCGTTCCGGCGAGCCAGGCCCAGCCGGCGGGCGATCGCACCGACCCGCCCGCGCGCGTGGCCCGCGTCACCGACGTGATCGGCGATGCCTGGTTGTTCGACGACCAGACCCGCGAATGGACCCGCCTGCTGCGCAACCAAACCATCGCCGAGGGCGACCGCTTGCGCACCGACGACCGCGCCCGCGTGGAGTTGCGTGCCGGCTCCACGGCCCTGTGGCTGGACGAAGGGAGCGACCTGGTGATGGACCGCCTCGACGAAGGCGCCGTGCGCCTGCAGCTCGACCGCGGTGACCTGGCCGTGCAGTTGCGCAGCACCGACTACGCCCGCGACCTGCGCGTGCAGACGCATGAAGGCGTGCTCAGTCCCGAGCGTGACGGCCTCTATCGCATCGAGCAGCTCGATCGCGGCACACTGGCCCGCAGCTGGACGGGCCGTCTGCGTTTCGAGCCCGCCATCGGCGGTGCCAACACCTGGATCGAAGCCGGCGAGCAGGTCGAATTCTGGAATGTCGGCGGCAGCCCGCGCGCCGAGCGCATGCCGCTGCGCAGCGATGCCTTCGGCGACTGGGCGTTGGCGCAATCGCGTGAAGGCGCCTTGAGCACGGCCAGCCAGCGCTACGTCTCGCCCGAGATGACCGGCGCCGAGGACCTGGACCGCTACGGCAACTGGGAGCAGACGCCCGACTACGGCGCCGTGTGGTTCCCGCAGGCCGTCGTCGTCGACTGGGCGCCGTACCGCTACGGCCACTGGGCCTGGACCCGCTACTGGGGCTGGGCCTGGGTCGATGATTCGCCCTGGGGCTTCGCTCCCTTCCACTACGGCCGTTGGGTGCAATGGCGTGGCCGCTGGTGCTGGGCGCCTGGCCAGTACGTGGCTCGCCCGGTGTACGCGCCGGCCCTGGTGGCCTTCGTCGGCGGCCCGCAGGTCAGCTTCGGCATGAGCTTCACCTTCGGCGGCCGTCGCCCGCCGCCGCCCACCGGCGCCTGGGTGCCGCTGGCACCGCGCGAAGTCTTCGTGCCGGCCTACCGCCACTCCGACATCTACGTGCAGCGCCTGAACGGCGGCCGTGACGTGCGCCCGGTGCAGCGCCCGCACTTCGAAGGCGTGGCCGCGGCGATCAGCCGCCCGATCCTCAACCGGCCCGCGCCGGCGCCGCGTCCAGCGGCCGACATGCAGTGGCGCGGTCCGAACCGCGGCGAGCGTGATCGCGACAACGCCTGGGGCCGTGAGCGCGGTGGCGAGCGGGATGATCGCGGTCCGCGTGGCGAGCGCAATGACCGCAATGACCGCAATGATCGGAACGATCGTGGCCAGGGCCCGCAACAACAACAGCAACGTCCGCAGCCGGTGACGCAGCAACCGCAGCAACCGCAGGTGCAGCCACAGCAGCGCGACGAACACCGCCAGAACGAGCGGCAGCCCTGGCAGCGGGGCCCGGAGCGTCGCGATCCACAGCAGCAACAACAACAGCCGCAGCAGCAACAGGCTCAACCGCAACAGGTGCAGCCGCAAGTCCAGCAGCCGCAGCGCCAGCAGCCCGAGCAGGGCTGGGGTGGCCGCGACCGGGCCGAACGGATGGAGCGTGCCGAGCGCGCGGACCGTGAAGAGCAGGAGCGTCCGGGCTTCGGCCGCGGCGTCGGGCGCCAGGTGATCCAGCAGCAGCAACCTCAGGCGCAGCCGCAACAGCAGCAGCCACAACAGCCGCAGATGCAGCAACCGCAGCGCCCGCAACCGCAGGTCCAGCAGCCGCAACCGCAACCGCAACCGCAACCGCAGGCTCAGCCGCAACAGCAGCAGCAGCGCGGCGAGGAGCGCAAGGACAACAAGACCGGCGAGCGCAAGCGCCGCGAGGACAAAGACCGCTGAACGACGGCGGACTCCGCCGGCCGGTGCTCAGAGCAGTTTCTTGAGCGCCGGCCAGACGTTGTCCAGCATCAGCGGATGCGCCTTGGCCAGCGGATGGATGCGGTCGGCCTGGAACCAGTCGGCCACATCGGGTTTCTCTGCCACGCCAGCCAGCAGGAAGGGCACGAGCCCGGTCTTCTCGCTGCGCGACAGGTCGGCATACATGGCGCTGAAGCTCTCCACGTAAGCACGGCCGAAGTTGGGCGGCACCTGCATGCCCACCAGCAGCACCTTGGCGCCGGCAGCCTGCGCCGCGTGGATCATGGCGGCCAGATTGTCACGCGAGCTGGCCAGGGGCAGGCCGCGCAGCATGTCGTTGCCGCCAAGCTCGATGACGAGCACGGCCGGCTTGTTCTTCTGGAGCACCGTGGGCAGCCGGCTGCGGCCGCCCGAGGTGGTGTCGCCGCTGATGCTGGCGTTGACGACCTCATAAGGCCGTTTCTCCTTCGCCAGCCGCTCGGCCAGCAGCGCCACCCAGCCGCTGCCGCGCGCCAGGCCGTATTCAGCCGACAGGCTGTCGCCGAGCACGACGATGGTTCTGTTTGCAGCCGCATTCGCACCGCGAGCACTGTTTAGGGCGAGGCCGGCTGCGAGCAGGCTAAAGTGCTGCAAGACTGTTCTTCTACTGATCCCCATGACGTCTCATCTGATCGAAGTCGATGCCGTGACCAAACGCGTGAGCGACGCCACGGGCGAGCTGACGATTCTGCATGACATCAGCTTCACGCTGCGTCAGCAGGAATCGGTGGCCATCGTTGGCGCCTCGGGCTCGGGCAAAAGCACCTTGCTCTCCATCCTCGCGGGCCTGGACATGCCCACGGGCGGCACCGTGCGCCTGCGTGGTCAGGATCTCTTTGCACTGAACGAAGACCAGCGCGCCGCCGTGCGCGGTGCCGAACTGGGCTTCGTCTTCCAGAGCTTCCAGCTGCTGCCCAACCTCACGGCGCTGGAGAACGTGATGCTGCCGCTGGAGCTGCGCGGCCTGGCCGATGCCAAGGCGCAGGCGGCCCGCATGCTCGAACGCGTGGGCCTGGGTGCGCGGCTCTCGCATTACCCGCGCGTGCTGTCCGGCGGCGAGCAGCAACGCGTCGCCCTTGCGCGTGCCTTCGTGCAGCGTCCGGCCCTGCTGCTGGCCGACGAGCCGACCGGCAGCCTGGACCACGCCACCGGTGAGCAGGTCATGGCGCTGATGTTCGAGCTCAACCGCGAGGCGGGGACGACGCTGGTGCTGGTCACGCACGACACGGGCATCGCCGGACGCTGTGAGCGGCAGCTGCGGATCGAGGCGGGGCGCCTCGCGGCCTGAATGAAAAAAGCCCGCCGGGCGAACCGGGCGGGCTGTGTCTTGAGCTCAGCTCAGACGCTGATCAATGATCAACGATCTCCGCTGAACTTGTATTCCGTCTTGGCAGCCTTCTTCAGCGAAGCTTGGTACTCGCCCAGCTTCTGCTGTTCCATGCGCTGCATGATCTGAGCCTTGACGTCGTCGAAGGCCGGGAAGGTGGCCTGACGGGTGTCTTCCAGCTTGATGATGTGATAGCCGAACTGGCTCTTCACCGGGGTCTCGGTCATCTCGCCCTTCTTCAGGCCGGCCAGTGCGGCGGTGAACTCGGGCACATAGCTGTTGCCGTTGGCCCAGTCGAGGTCGCCACCGTTGGCGGCCGAGCCCGGGTCCTTGGATTCGGTCTTGGCCAGGTCTTCGAACTTGGCGCCGAGCTTGATCTTGGCGATCAGGGCCTTGGCCTGGTCTTCGGATTCCACGAGGATGTGGCGAGCACGGTATTCGGTGCCCGAACCGGCGGCCTTGAACTTCTCGTACTCGGCCTTGGCGTCTTCTTCCTTGACCGGGTTCTTCTTCATGTAGTCGGCGAACAGGCTGCGGATCATGATGCTCTGGCGCATCAGTTCCATTTGGGCCTTGTAGTCAGCCGTTTGCGGGATGCCGGCCTTCTCGGCAGCCTGCATGAAGATCGCGCGCAGCACGACTTCATCCTTGACCTGGCCTTCCATCTCCGGCGTCACCGGCTGGCCATTCTTGGTCACCTGGCCGAGAAGCTGGTCGTACGACGCCTTGGGCACGGGCTTGCCATTGACGACGGCGATGTTTTGAGCGCCGGCCGTGGCCGACAGCGCCGCGATGACGGCAGCGAGAACGATCTTCTTCATGGTGGAAGGAAGCAGTGAACGAACAGGTAAAAAAATGGCGCCCTAGGCACTAACCCTGGGTCGCCGGATCAACTCTCGCCGGGCGCGCGGGCATCGATCGCAAGCGCGTGGATGCCCGAGCGCATCAGCTCGGCCAGCGCATGATATACGAGCCGATGTCGGCCCACTCTGTGAACACCTGTAAAGCGATTGCTCACGATCAGCACGCTGAAATGGGCGCCTTCGCGGGCCCCGGCATGACCGGCGTGGAGGTGGCTGTCATCGGTGATGGTCAGCTCGCTGGGAGCGAGCGCTTCGCGCAGCCGCGACTCGATTTCATCCCTGAGCATCGCTGCCGTCCTTCTTCTCTTCAGCGGCGGATTCCTCGGGCACATGCTCGGGCAAATGGCGGCTCATGTAGAAGCCCAGGCCGATGGTGAACACCACCATCAGCGTCGTGACGCCGAAGGCCTTGAAGTCCACCCAGGTCGAGCGGCTGAAGTGGTAGGCCACCCAGAGGTTGAGCACACCTAGGGCCAGGAAGAAGAGCACCCAGGCGCGGTTCAGGTTGGCCCAGACTTGCGCTGGCAGCTGCATGTCCTTGCCCAGCATGGACTGGATGATGTTCTTCTTCCAGATTGCGTTCGAGGCCCAGAACACCAGTGCCGACACCCAGTACAGCCCGGTGGGCTTCCACTTGATGAAGGTGTCGTCGTGGAACCAGATCGTGAGGCCGCCCAGCACCATCACCAGGGCCAGACTGATCCACAGGATCAGGTCGACCTTCTTGCCGCGCAGCTTGAGCACGAGCACCTGGAGCAGGGTGGCCACCATCACCACCAGGGTGGCGAGCAGCACGGGCGCTTCTTCCACGCCGACCTTGCCGCCGGAAACGAGGAAGCCGAAGTGCTGGCTTGCAAAGGCCGCGGCCCATTCTTGATGCCCGTCCGCATAGCGGTAGGTGCCGAAGAACAGCAGGAGCGGCAGGAAGTCGAGCAGCAGTTTCATGGGCCGGGAGTCTAGTTCAGGAGGAGCAGGAGACTTCCAGCTCGGCCGCCCAGTCCGGGGGCAGGGCCGCATCGGCGGGGTTCACGGGATCTTCGAACGGCGTGGCCAGCACGCGCTGGAGTCGCTGCACTTCCGAGAAGTCTCCGCCCTGCGCGGCGCGGATCGCGTTCTCGGCCAGGTGGTTGCGCAGCACCACGGCCGGGTTCACGGCGCGCATGCGTTCCAGCGCGCCGGCCGGCTCGTGCTTCAGCCGCTCGGTGTGGCGCAGCGACCAGGCGTCGAAGGCCGCGCGGTCGATGAAGAGATCCCGCGCCGCCGGCGTGCCCAGGCGGCGATGGGCGAGGGTGAAGTCCACCCGCTCCGAACCCAGCAGCTGCAGCCAGTCCTCGATCAGGCTGGCATCTTCCTCGCGCACAGTGGTCAGGCCCAGCTTGGCGCAGAAGCGCAGCACCAGCGCCCGCGGAAAGGCCTCGCGGTAGACGCCGATGGCCGCCAGCGCGGCCTCGCTCGCGGCCTCCTCCTCGCCAGGCACCAGCGGCAGCAGCGCATGGGCCAGCGCATGCAGGTTCCACAGGCCGACATTGGGCTGGTTGATGTAGGCATAACGCCCACGATCGTCGGAGTGGTTGCAGATGTGACCGGGGTTGAAGCCGTCCATGAAGCCGAAGGGGCCGTAGTCCAGCGTCAGGCCCAGCATGGACATGTTGTCCGTGTTCATCACGCCGTGGCAGAAGCCCACGCCCTGCCAGTCGGCGATCAGCTCGGCCGTCTGGCGCGCCACCTTCTCGGCCAGGGCCAGCGCCGGCACCGCGGCTTCGCGGCATTCGGGCGCGTGGTGCTCGATGAAGAAGTCCGCCAGCTGGCGCAGCTCGGCAATGCGGCCGTTGTGGGCGAAATGCTCGAAGTGGCCGAAGCGGATGAAGCTCGGCGCCACGCGGGTGACGATGGCAGCGGTCTCCATCGTCTCGCGGCGCACCGGCAGGCCGGAAGACGCCGTGATGCTCAGCGCCCGCGTCGTCGGGATGCCCAGCGCGGCCATGGCCTCGGAGCACAGAAATTCCCGGATCGACGATCGCAGCACGGCGCGGCCATCGCCCATGCGGGAGTAGGGCGTGCGGCCCGCACCCTTGAGCTGCAGCTCGAAGGCCTCACCGGAGCCGGTGCGCATCTCACCCAGCCAATGGGCCCGGCCATCGCCCAGCTGCCCGGCCCAGACGCCGAACTGATGGCCGCTGTAGACGCTGGCCAGGCTCTTCATGCCCGGCCACAGCGCATTGCCGGAAAACACCTGCAAGGCCTGATCGTCAGCCCAATCGGCCGGCAAGCCCAGCAGGGTGGCGCATTCAGGGCTGGTCGCCACCCAGTGCGGATCCGGCAGGCCCTGGGTCGGCAGCTCGGTGTGGAAGGCGGCGCCCAGGGCCGCGAAGCGGTTGGGCCAGTACAGCGGGGCGTTCATCACATCAGTGTAGGCGGCAGCTCGGCAGGGGCGCGCATGACGCTTGAATTAGGCGTTATTCTGAGAAGCTCATTCCCCTGACAAGGCTGCGGCGGCAGGCCCCGGGAGCGCATGACCGACGATCTGGATCCCGCACTCAATGTGGCTCCCGGTGAGCTCGATCCGCACTTCATTGCGCGGCTGCTGGCCTGTGCCGCGCGGCGCAAGATCGATGCGGCGGCCGATGTCGTCGCCACCAGCCGCGCCAAGCTGATCGTGGCCGGCACGCTGATCGATGCCGACGTGCTCTTGCGCCTCAAAGGCGCCACGCTGATGCGGCCGCTGGAGGACTGCCTGGGTGTGCGCGACGGCGTGAACTCGGCCCAGGTCATCGAGACCGCCGAGCGGCTGCTCGCGCAATACCCGCTGCTGGCCCGCATCGACGAGGACAAGCCCGAGGCGACGCTGATCGAAGTGCTGGGCCAACTGCGCCTCACGCCGTCCATGCAAGCGCTGCTGACGGTGTATGCCGACGAGCGCGAAGGCCGGCTCGAACACGCCGTCAGCGTGGCCCTGCTCACGCTGGCGTTGGCGCGGCGGCTGCTGCCGGGCAAGGGGCTGCTGCACCGCCAGCTCACGCTCGCTGGCCTGCTGCACGACATCGGCGAGCTCTTCATCCCGCCCATCCCGCCGATCACGCAGGACCGCCAGGCGCCGCTCTCGCCGGCGCAGTGGCGCTCGATCGCGAGCCATCCCGTGATCGGCTCGCGCGTGCTGGCCCGCATGGAAGGCGCCGGCCCGGTCGTGGCGGAAGCCGTGCTGAGCCATCACGAGCGGCTCGACGGCTTCGGCTATCCGCGCGGCCTGGCCAATGAAGACTTCTTCCTGCCCAGCCAGCTGCTGGCCGTGGCCGAGTGGCTGGCCGGCCTGCTGGAGCAGGGCCCGGACTGGCTGCTGCGCGCCACCGTGGCCTCGCGCCTGATCCCGGGCGAGTTCAGCCCGCGCGTGCTGGAGCCCATCCACAAGGCGCTGCGCGGCACGGCCGAGCTGTCCGAGTGGATGGCTTCTCAGTACGCTGCGCTGGGCGATGCAACACCCGCGGGCCTGCGTGCTCCGCAAGGCTTCGGCGCAGTGCAGCAGTGGATCGCCACGCATGGCGTGACGGCCAGCCCGGCGCTGCGCGGCGTGATGCTCAAGGCCTACCAGCGGCTGCACCGGTTGCAGGCCTCCTTCGTGGGTGCGGGCCTGAACCTGGACGACCCCGAGCGCGTGCAGGCCGATCTGGGCGACCCCGAGGCGCGACTGGAACTCGGCGCCCTGGTGACCGAGTTCGGCTGGCGCGTGCGCGAGCTGGAGCGGGCCTGTCTGCTGCGCGCCGCGCTGCTCGGAGAGGACGATCTGTCGGTCGTCAACGAGATGTTGGAGATGTTCCGCAGCGAGTGAATCCCGCGCCCTGCCCGTGACCGCGAGCATCGGCGTGAGTGCGCAGGGCAGCCTGCAGATCATGGGCTTTGACCAGCTCTTCAAGATGGCCGACGAGGCCGTGTACGAAGCCAAGCAGGCCGGGCGCAACACGGTGGTGACGCGGGATTGTTGAAACGCCGTTGAGGTAGGCTAGGGCCGTCGTTTCAACCGCAGAGGAATGCATCCATGGCCAAGAAGCCCAGCGCCGCCGCCAGCGCCACTAGCATCAACATCGGCATCAGCGACAAGGACCGCGCCCAGATCGCGGCCGGCCTGTCCAAGCTGCTGGCCGACACCTATACGCTGTATCTGTCCACGCACAACTTCCATTGGAACGTGACAGGGCCGATGTTCAACACCCTGCACCAGATGTTCATGCTGCAGTACACCGAGCTGTGGAACGCCGTGGACCCAGTGGCCGAACGCATCCGCGCCCTGGGCCACTTTGCACCAGGCTCCTACGCGCAGATGAGCAAGCTCACCAGCGTGGCCGATGCCCCTGCGAAGCCGCCCAAGGCGATGGACATGGTGCGGATCCTCGTCGAAGGCCATGAGACCGTGGCGCGTACAGCGCGTGGCCTCTTTCCGCTGGTCGACAAGGCGAGCGATGAGCCGACGGCTGACCTGCTGACGCAGCGGTTGACGGTGCATGAGCAGACGGCTTGGATGTTGCGGAGCTTGTTGGAGGAGTGAGGCGCCCGGCTGTCCGGCTGCCGGAGGTGGTCGGGCAGGGGACGACCGTCATCCGGAATTTTCAGGGTTGCCTAAAACGGACGCGGTCGCAGAGCCTGAGCGAATGTCACCGCAGGTCGACATACGTTGGAATTCAAAGCACCTCCGACGAAACAGTACCTCACAGTTTCTGTCACGGCTGGCGAGACACTGGAACTCGTCGCGTGCGCCGGCACACTGTTTGCAGCCGCTGAATTCAATCCTTGGGGTCCATGACCAAGATATCGCTCGACCTTCTCCGTACCTTCGTTTGCTAAGCTGTAGCGACATTGAAAACAGCCAAAACTACAAGGGAAACTTTCAGACATGGGCTCATTCAGCATCTGGCATCTCATAGTCGTTCTGGTCTGGCTGGCGGTGCTTCAGTACCCGATCTGGAGGATCCTTTCCAAGGCGGGCTACTCCGGCGCGCTGTCTTTCCTGGCCTGGATTCCGCTGCTGAACATCGTCTTCCTTTGGGTCTTCGCTCTGTCGTCGTGGCCAGCACTCAAGCGTGACGCCTAGCCCGTGTTCCGGCCTACGGCTACGCGCACCATGAAACTTGCACGAATCCTCCCCGGGGCCCTTGCCATTGCCTCTCTGGCCGGCTGCGCAAGCCAGCCCGTCGTGGCCATTCCCGAGCCACCCTCTTCGGCGCGCGCAGAAGTGCTGGTTTTCCGGGAGTCGTCCTTCATTGCAGGAGCCGTATCGCTTGCGATCGGAACGAATGGCGCCGCCTTCGCGTCGCTGTCCAACTCCGACTACGTCGTTGCGGAGCTGGTGCCGGGCGATCGGGAGATCTTCGTGCAGGCGAGGTCCGCGGAGCCCACCAAGGTTCAGCTGAAGTTGCAGCACGGCTCGCGGGTCTGTCTGCGCACGAGCGCGTCGCCGAGCACGGTCGCCAAGGTCGTGGTTCCCGTCACGCTGATTGCGACGGGCTATCACTTCTACCTCGATGAGGTTCCGTGCCCTTCGGCCGAGGTGCTGGCCAAGTACAAGCTGATCCCCGTTTCCTATGTGGCTGGCTGACCAGCGCGGCCTCATGACGCTTCGCCCTGCCACGCCGGATGATTTCCCCGCCGTCCTCGCCCTCAACGAAGAGTCCGTCCGCTACCTGAGCCCCCTGACGCTGCAGCGGCTGATCCACCTCGATCACGAAGCCGAGCTTCACATGGTGCTCGAGGACGCGGGCACCGTGATCGCCTTCCTGCTGGCCTTTCGCGAAGGCGCGGCGTACGACAGCGTCAACTACCGCTGGTTTGCCGATCGCTACGGCAGCTTTCTCTACGTGGACCGCGTGGTCGTGTCGCAGGCGCGCCAGGGCAGCGGGGCAGGGCGCCGGTTGTACAAGCATGTCTTCGCTCATGCCGCCGCCACGCAGGTGCCGATGGTCACCTGCGAGTTCGACGTGGATCCGCCCAATCCGGTCTCCGAACGCTTCCACGCCAAGTTCGGCTTCCGCGAGGTCGGTCAGCAGCGGGTGGCCGGAGGCAAGAAGGCGGTGTCGCTCCAGTCGGCTGACGTTTCCGCCTGAACCAGCAGCTCCTGTCACCGCCGGGACACTCGTCCCGGCACCGTCTCCTCCTAGAATCGAACGATCGTTCTATTCGCTCACTAGAAAGCAGGAGACAGACCCCATGACAGCCCATTACGAAGTTCGCGGCGCGGTGGCCGTGATCACGCTGGACAACCCGCCGGTCAACGGGATGGGCATCGTCACCCGCAAGGCCATCGCCGATGGCATTGCCAAGGCGGAGGCTGATACCGCCATCACGGCGGTCGTGATCACCGGCGCAGGCAAGGCGTTCTCGGGCGGAGCGGACATCCGCGAGTTCGGCAGCCCCAAGGCGCTGGCCGAGCCCAATCTGCTGTCGCTGATCTTGCTGGTGGAGAACTGCTGCAAGCCGGTGGTGGCGGCCATCCACACGGTGTGCATGGGCGGCGGCCTGGAGCTCTCGCTCGGCTGCCACTACCGCGTGGTGCAAAAGGGCACCAAGATTGCGCTGCCGGAAGTGAAGCTGGGCCTGCTGCCCGGCGCCGGCGGCACGCAGCGCCTGCCGCGCGCGCTGGGCGTGGAGCCTGCGCTGAACATGATCGTTAGCGGCGAAGCGGTGCTGGCCGAGATGCTGGCGATGGTCCCCGGCCAGAAGCTGTTCGACAAGGTCGTGGCTGAGGACGTGCTGGACGCCGCCGTCGAGTTCGCCGAAGGCACCGCTGACAAGCGCCCGCTGCCCAAGGTGCGCGACATGAGGGCGCAGCACGACAGCCCCGATGCCTACTTCCAGTTCGCCCGCAACATGGTGGGCGCGCAGAGCAAGAACTACCCCGCGCCGCTGCGCTGCCTGGAGGCCGTGGCCGCTGCGGTGACGATGAGGTTCGACGACGGCATCCGCGCCGAGCGCGCCGGTTTTGCCGAGCTGATGATGACGCCCGAATCCAAGGCGCTGCGTCACGCCTTCTTCGCCGAGCGCGCCGCCAGCAAGATCGCCGATCTGCCGGAAGACGTGACGGCGCGCCCCGTGGACAAGGTGGCCGTGATCGGCGCCGGCACGATGGGCGGCGGCATCGCGATGAACTTCCTGAACGCGGGCATCCCGGTGACGATCCTGGAAACCTCGCAGGAAGCGCTGGACCGCGGCATCGCCACGATCCGCAAGAACTACGAAGCGCAAGTCAAGAAGGGCAAGCTCAAGGAAGACCGCTACGCCGCGCGCATGGCCCTGCTGTCCACCACGCTGAGCTACAGCGATCTGGCGACTGCCGATCTCGTCATCGAGGCCGTGTTCGAGGAGATGGGCGTCAAGCAGAAGGTCTTCACCCAGCTCGACAGCGTGATGAAGACCGGCGCCATCCTGGCCTCCAACACCTCGACGCTGGACCTGGACCAGATCGCCGCCTTCACCAAGCGACCGCATGACGTGGTGGGCCTGCACTTCTTCAGCCCGGCCAATGTGATGAAGCTGCTGGAAGTGGTGCGCGGCAAGGCCACCTCGCACGAGGTGCTGGCCACCGTGATGGCGCTGGGCAAGAAGATCAAGAAGACGGCCGTCGTCTCGGGCGTGTGCGATGGCTTCATCGGCAACCGCATGATCGAACAGTACTTCCGCCAGGCCGGTTTCCTGCTCGATGAAGGCTGCTCGCCGGAGCAGGTTGACAAGGCGCTGGAGAAGTTCGGCTTCCCGATGGGCCCGTTCCGCATGGGCGACCTGGCCGGCGGCGACATCTCGTGGGCCATCCGCAAGCGCCGCGCGATCGAGAAGCCGGAGATGCGCTATTCCAAGAGTGCCGATCTGGTGTGCGAACTCGGCCGCTTTGGCCAGAAGACCGGTGCCGGCTGGTACGACTACGCGCCGGGCAAGCGCGATGCCATTCCCTCGCCGGTGATCGCCGAGCTGCTGGAGAAGCACCGCGCCGCTTTGGGCATCACGCCGCGCCGCATCAGTGATGAAGAGATCGTGCAGCGCCTCGTCTTCGCGCTCGTGAACGAAGGTGCCAAGCTGCTGGAAGAAGGCATCGCGCAGCGCGCCTCGGATGTGGACATGGTCTACCTCACCGGCTATGGCTTCCCGCTCTGGCGCGGCGGCCCGATGTGCTACGCCGACACGGTGGGCCTGTTCAATGTCGTTCAGGCGATGAAGCGTTTTGCGCGCAATCCGCTGGACGATGCGGCGATGTGGGAGCCGGCGCCGCTGCTGGTGCGCCTGGTGGCCGAAGGCAAGAGCTTCAGCTGACCGAGGGCTTCAAACATGAAGACCCTCAAACGGCTGTTCCTCGGCCTGCTGGTGCTCATCGTCGTGCTGGTGGTGGCGGCGTTGGCCAACACGCTGCGCCAGGGTTCGCGCCAGGTGCAGGTGCAGCCTCTGGCGAAGCTCAGTGTTGATGAGGCGGGCGTCGCCGGACGCCTGAGCGCTGCCGTGCGTATCGCCACGGTCTCGCTCGACGGCCAGCCGAACGCCAACGCCGAATCCATCCAAGCCTTCCAGGCGCAGCTGCAACAGGACTATCCGAAGTTGCACGCGGCGCTCAAGCTGGAGCGCCTCGGCGCCAGCCTGCTCTACACCTGGCAAGGCAGCGACCCCAAGGCTCAGCCCATCCTGCTGATGGCTCACCAGGACGTCGTCCCCATCGCCCCGGGCACCGAGAAGGACTGGATCGAGCCGCCCTTCAGCGGCGCCATCAAGGACGGCTTTGTGTGGGGCCGCGGCTCCTGGGATGACAAGGGCAACCTGATCAGCCAGATGGAGGCCATCGAGATGCTGGTGGCCAGCGGCTACCAGCCGCGCCGCACGATCTACCTCGCCTACGGTGCGGATGAAGAAGCCGGCGGCACCGGCGCCATGGCCATCGCAGCCGAGCTGAAGAAGCGCGGCGTGCGGCTGGAGTTCGTGCTCGATGAAGGCCTGCTGATCACGGATGGCCTCGTGCCCGGCCTGTCGGCGCCGGCTGCTCTGATCGGCGTTGCCGAGAAGGGCTACTTGTCGCTGAAATTGAGCGTTAGCACCGCCCCTGGGCATTCGAGCATGCCGCCGGCACAAGGCCAGAGCGCCATCGCGCTGCTCGCCAATGCCGTGCGCCATGTGGACGAGCATCAGATGCCTGGTGGCCTGCGCGGCGTGGCCGGCGACATGTTCGCCAGCCTGGCGCCCGAGATGAGCGGCATGCCGCACCTGGCGCTGACCAATCTGTGGCTCTTCGGCCCGGTGATCGAAGGCCAGCTCAAGGCCGGCGCCAGCACCAACGCCATGCTGCGCACGACGACCGCGCCGACGATCTTCAACGCCGGCAACAAGGAGAACGTGCTGCCCGGCCGCGCCGAGGCGACGATCAACTTCCGGCTGCTGCCTGGCGACACGGTGGGAGCCGTCGTGGCGCATGTGAAGAAGGCCGTGGCCGACGATCGCATCGAAGTGACCGTGCTGCCCGGCGCGCAAGAGGCGAGCTCGGTCTCGCCGCAGGAGGTGCTGGGTTATCGCGCCATCGAACGCACGGTGCGTGAGGTCTTCCCGGGCACGCTGGTGGCACCGGGCCTGATGATCGGCGCCGCCGACGCGCGCCACTACGCGGCCGTGAGCGACAACGTCTATCGCTTCTCGCCGGTGCTGGCCAAGCCCGAAGACCTGCCGCGCTTCCACGGCACGAACGAACGCCTCTCCACGGCCAACCTGGCCGACATGGTTCGCTTCTATCACCGCTTGGTGAGCGAAGCTGCAGCCAAGTAATCAACGCAACGAACTTCACAGAAGAGACCAGCACATCATGAGCAAAGCCCTGATCGTCTCCACCGCCCGCACGCCGCTCGCCAAGAGCTGGAAGGGCGCCTTCAACATGACGCACGGCGCCACGCTGGGCGGCCTGGCCGTGCACAACGCCGTCGAGCGCGCGCACGTGCCCGCCGAAGACATCGAAGACGTCATCATCGGCTGCGCCTTCCCTGAAGGCACGACCGGCAACAACGTTGCCCGCCAGATTGCCCTGCGCGCTGGCCTGCCGGTCAGCGTGGCCGGCTTCACCATCAACCGCTTCTGCTCCAGCGGCCTGCAATCCATCGCGCTGGCGGCGCAGCGCATCGTGGCCGGAGAGGGCGATGTGTACGTGGCTGGCGGCGTGGAGTCCATCTCCTGCGTGCAAAACGAGATGAACCGCCACATGATCGCGGACCCCTGGCTCTCGCAGCACAAGCCCGAGATCTACTGGAGCATGCTGCAGACCGCCGAGACCGTGGCCAAGCGCTACAACATCTCGCGCGAACGCATGGACGAGTACGGCGCGGCCAGCCAGCAGAAGGCCTGCGCGGCGCAGGCGGCGGGCAAGTTCGCCGACGAGATGTTTGCCGTCTCGACGACCATGGGCTTCGTGGACAAGACCATCGGCCTGATCAGCAAGCAGGTCACCATCAGCGCAGATGAAGGCCTGCGCGAAGGCACGACGGTGGACGGCATCCGCAACCTGCGCAGCGCGCTGCCCGGTGGCCTGGTGACGGCGGGCAATGCCAGCCAGTTCTCCGACGGCGCCGGCGCCTGCGTGCTGGCCAGCGAGGACTACGCCTCGGCCCACAACCTCAAGCCGCTCGGCCGCTTCCTCGGCTTTGCCGTGGCCGGCTGCGAGCCCGATGAAATGGGCATCGGCCCCGTCTTCGCCGTGCCCAAGGTGCTTAAGCAACTGGGCCTGAAGGTCGACGACATCGACCTGTGGGAGCTGAACGAAGCGTTTGCCGTGCAGGTGCTGTACTGCGCCGACAAACTCGGCATCCCGATGGACAAGCTCAACGTCAACGGCGGCGCCATAGCCGTGGGCCACCCGTACGGCGTGTCGGGCCAGCGCCTGACGGGCCACGCGCTGATCGAAGGCAAGCGTCGCGGTGCCAAGCGCGTGTGCGTGACGATGTGCATCGGCGGCGGCATGGGCGCGGCCGGCGTGTTCGAAGTCCTCTGACCGACTGAACGACTGAACGACTCAACGATGCGCGACACGCTCGACTTCCTGTTGTTCGACTGGTTGCGCGTTCAGCAGCTGTGCGAGCGTGATCGCTATGCCGAGCATGGTCGCGAGAGTTTCTCGGCCGTGCTCGATGCCTGCGAGAAGCTGGCGCGCGAGCGCTTCGCGCCGCTCAACCGCCTGATCGACGAGCAGGAGCCGCGATTCGAGAACGGCCGCGTGGTGCTGCCGGCGGCCGTGCAACCGGCGCTGCAGGCCTTTGTCGATTCCGGCCTGCTGATGGCGGACGTCGATGCCGAGCAGGGTGGCATGCAGCTGCCGGCTGCGATTGCGATGGCGGGCAATGCCTTCTTCGCCAAGGCCAGCGTCGCGCTGCACGCGTACATGATGCTCACGCACGGCAACGCCGGCCTGCTGCTGGCGCATGGCAGCAAGAAGCAGATCGAGGTGTTCGCGCAGGCCGAGCTGGAAGGCCGCTGGTTCGGCACCATGTGCCTGTCCGAGCCGCAGGCGGGGTCATCGCTGAGCGACATCACGACGCGGGCCGAGCCCGATGGTGCGGATTTCGAATCCGATCCGCTCGGCGTGCGCTACAAGCTCCGCGGCCACAAGATGTGGATCTCGGGCGGCGAGCACGAGCTGTCGGAGAACATCGTCCACCTGGTGCTGGCCAAGATTCCTGACGTCGAGGGTCGACTGACAGCGGGCACCAAGGGCATCTCGCTCTTCATCGTGCCGAAGTGGAAGGTCGATGCAAGCGGCGCGCTCACCGGTGAGCACAACGACGTGCAGCTGGCCGGCCTCAATCACAAGCTCGGTTATCGCGGGACGACCAACTGCTTGCTGAACTTCGGCGAGCAGGGCGGAGCGGCGGGCTACCTCGTCGGCAAGCCTGGCGAGGGCCTGCGCTGCATGTTCCACATGATGAACGAGGCGCGCATCGCGGTCGGCATGGGCGCGACGATGCTGGGCTACGCGGGCTACGAGGCGAGTCTCGAATACGCGCGCCAACGGCCTCAGGGCCGCGCGCTCGGCGCCAAGGATCCGGGTACGCCGCAGCGGCCCATCATCGAACATGCGGACGTGCGCCGCATGCTGTTGGCGCAGAAGAGCTATGTCGAAGGCGGCCTCGCGCTGGGCCTTTACTGCGCGCGCCTGCTCGACGAGCAGCGCTGCGGCACACCCGAGGCCGCGCGCGAAGCCACGCTGCTCCTGGAGATCCTCACGCCGGTGGCCAAGAGCTTCGGCAGCGAATGGGGGCTGGAGGCGAACTCGCTTGCGATCCAGGTCCTGGGTGGCGCCGGCTACACGCGCGATTTCCCGGTCGAGCAGTACTGGCGAGACAACCGCCTCAACATGATTCACGAGGGCACGCATGGCATTCAGGGTTTGGACCTGCTCGGTCGCAAGCTGCTGACGGACAACGGCGCAGCGATGAAGCTGCTGGCCGCGCGCATCCAGACCACGATTGCTGCGGCGCCGCAAAACTGGCGCGAGCGCGCCGATCAACTCTCGGCTGCGCTTGAACTGACCGTCAGCGCCGCCGGCGCGGCCTGGGTCGATGGCGATGCCGGGGCCGCTCTTGCCAACGCCACGCCTTTTCTGCAAGCCTTCGGGCATCTTGTCGTGGGCTGGCTGTGGTTGGACATCGTTTCGTCACAGGGGAGTGATAGCCCCAAAGACAAAGGCCGCTCTGCGGCTGCACACTACTTCTACAGCTACGAACTGACCAGGCTGCACGCATGGCTTGGCGTCGTGTCCCTACGGGAGGGGTACGCAAGAGAGGTAGGAGATGATGGTTTCTGAGAAGACCATTCAGTGGCTGGACCGGCTGGTCTGGCTGTTCATTTACGGCGGCCTGCTGGTCGTGACCCTGGGTGTGTTCATCGAACGCGAGACCCATGCGGCCTGGACCTGGATCCTGGTTGGCAATGGCACGGCCTTCGCTTTGTTGGGCTTCGGCCTGATCTGGCTGCGCTCAACCATGCACATTCGACGATGACCTCAACGCTGCAGAACCTGTTCAATCTTTCGGGCCAGGTGGCTCTTGTCACTGGCGGCTCGCGCGGACTGGGTCTGCAGATGGCCGAAGCGCTCGGCGAGGCCGGCGCGAAAGTGATGCTTTGCTCGCGCAAGGCTGGTGATCTTCAAGAGGCCTGCACCCACTTGCAGGCCAAAGGCATCGAAGCCCACTGGGTGGCGGCCGATGCCGCCGACGAAGCCCAGGCCCGCCACGTCGTGGCCGAGACGGTTGCGAAGTTCGGCCCCATCGACATCCTCGTCAACAACGCCGGCGCCTCCTGGGGGGCACCGGCCGAGGACTATCCGATGGCGGCGTGGGACAAGGTCATGAACCTCAACATCCGCAGCCTCTTCGTCTTCGCGCAGGAAGTGGCCCGCACCAGCATGATCCCGCGCCGCTCGGGCCGCGTCATCAACATCGCATCCATCGCCGGCCTGGGCGGCAATCCGGCCTCGATGAAGACCATCGCCTACAACACCAGCAAAGGCGCCGTCGTGAACTTCACGCGCGCGCTGGCCGGCGAATGGGGCGCCCACGGCATCTGCGTCAACGCGATCGCGCCGGGCTTCTTCCCGAGCAAGATGAGTCAGGGCCTGCTCGACGCAGTGGGCGCCGACGTGATGGCTTCGCACGCGCCGCTCAACCGCCTGGGGGACGACGAAGACCTCAAGGGCGCGGTGCTGCTGTTCGCCAGCCGCGCTGGCAAGCACATCACGGGTCAGGTGCTGGCGGTGGATGGCGGCGTCAGCGCCTTGGTAGGCGGCTGATCGAGAATGCGGGGATGGAATTCCCCGTCCACATCCCCTTCATCGAACACCTGGGCTTCGAACTGCTGCGCATGGAGGCCGGCGAGGCCGAGATCGCGCTGGAACTGCGGCCCGAGCTGCTGAACTCCTGGAACGTCGCCCATGGCGGCTTGTTGATGACGCTGCTTGATGTCGTTATGGCCCACGCCGCGCGCAGCAACGGCGGGCCGGACGGTCCCGGCGTGGTCACGGTCGAGATGAAGACCAGCTTCATGCGGCCGAGCGAAGGCCGCCTGCAGGCCCGGGGCAAGCTGCTGCACCGCTCCACCACACTGGCTTTCTGCGAGGGCTCGGTGCTCGACGATGCCGGCCAGCTCTGCGCCCACGCTACCGGCAGCTTCAAGTACCTGCGCGCGCTGCCCGCGCGCGGCCGCGAGCTCAAGCCCTTGCAGCGCAAGCCCTGAGCGGGCGCGAGTTACGCGGCGGTTACGGCCGCGCGTGATAGCCTTTGGCGCCGCTTTTCAGGTCGGACTCACTCAACCCACCTCCATTGCCCGCCATGCTGCCGTCACGACTGCTCCCCCTCCTGCTCCTGGCCCTCGCGCCCCTGGCGCAAGCGATTGACGTGCCTCCGCCGCCTCCCGGTGCCCCGCCCTCCGTTCGCGCGCCGGATGGGCGCTGGCACGGCTTTGTTGGGCTGGGCGGCGTGCTGGCCTCCGGCACCACGACCACAGGCACCGTCAACGCCAACGTGCTGGGCACGCAGGAAACCGAGGCCGGCAAGCTGACCGTCTGGGGCATCGGCAACTACTCGGCGTATCACGCCAGCGGTGGCCCCAATACGACGACGGCCAACAGCGTGCGCCTGGGCAGCCGCTACGACAAATACCTGACCGACCTGGCCTTTGTCTTCGCCGCGATCGAGGGCGAGACCAACCGCCCGCAAGGCCTGTCCAGTCGCCTGAGCGGCGACCTCGGTGCGGGCTACAAGGTGCTTCGCAGCGAGACCAGCACCTTCGACCTCTTCGTGGGCGTGGGCGACACGAGCAATCGCTTCACCACCGGCAGCTCGGCCGAAGGCGTGCAGGCGCTGTTCGGCGAGGAGTCCACGCACAAGATCAGCGCCACCACCAGCCTGCGCCAGCGCCTGGCCATCCGGGGCGGGGCGGGTGACGTGGGCTCGCTGGCCACCTTCGATTCCACGCTCGCCACCAAGCTGGCCGGAGACTGGACGCTCAACTCCGGCTTCCAGGCGCGCCGCACCGGCAACGCGCCGGTCGGCGTCAAGGCCACGACGAGCCTGTTGACGGTGGGCCTCGGCTACAAGTTCTGACGCGAGCGCGACACCGTTCGCGACGCAGACGAGGACAATGGCGGCTCTCAGATTTACGAGGGCCTCCCATGAAGAACCGCCAGATCCTGCTCGCCTCGCGCCCCAAGGCCGAGCCCACCGCTGAAAACTTCCGCCTGGTCGAGGCCGACACGCCGGCCCTGATTGACGGCCAGGTGCTGGTCAAACACCGCTTCCTGAGCCTTGATCCCTACATGCGCGGCCGCATGAGCGACGCCAAGAGCTACGCCGCGCCGCAGCCGCTGGACGCCGTGATGCTCGGCGGCACGGTGGGCGAGGTCGTCGAGTCGCGCCATGAGCGATTCAAGGCCGGCGATGCCGTCGTCGGCATGGGCGGCTGGCAAGAGTATTCGGTCGTCGATGCGAACCAGCCCGGCGCGCTGCGCAAGGTCGACACCACCCACATCCCGCTCTCGGCCTACCTCGGCGCCGTCGGCATGCCTGGCGTCACGGCTTGGTACGGCCTCACCCGCATCATCAACGCCAAGGCCGGCGAGACCGTGCTCGTCAGCGCGGCCAGCGGCGCGGTGGGCTCGGTTGTCGGCCAGCTGGTCAAGCATCGCGGCGCGCGCGCCGTGGGCCTGGCTGGTGGCGCTGAGAAATGCCGTTATGTGGTGGAAGAACTGGGCTTCGACGCTTGCATCGACTACCGCCAGCATCCCGATCTGAAGAGCCTGTCTGGCGCGCTGAAGGCTGCCTGCCCGGACGGCATCGACGGCCATTTCGAGAACGTCGGCGGTCTGATCCTCGACGCCATGATGCTGCGCGCCAACGCCTTCGCCCGCGTGGCCCTGTGCGGCATGATCGCCGGCTACAACGGCGAGCCGATCCCGATGCAACTGCCGCAGCTCATGCTCACGAACCGCATGAAGGTTGAGGGCTTCATCGTCACCGAGCATCTGGAAGACTGGCCCGCCGCGCTGAGCGAGCTGGGCGGTCTCGTCGCCACGGGCAAGATGAAGTTCCGCGAGAGCGTCTCGCAAGGCATCGAGAGCGCACCGGAGGTCTTCATCGGCTTGCTCAAAGGCCGCAACTTCGGCAAGCAGCTGGTGGCTTTCTGATGAAGCGCTTTGCGGGCCGCGTGGCCGTGATCACCGGGGCCGGTTCGGGCTTCGGGCTGGAAGTGGCGCGCGTTGCGGCGCGAGAGGGCATGAAGCTCGTGCTGGTGGACGTGCAGGCGGATGCGCTGGAGAAGGCTGCGGCCGAGTTTGCCGGCAGTGAGCTGCTGGTGCGCCGTGTCGATGTGTCCAAGGCCGATCAGATGCAGACGCTGGCCGACGAGGTGTTCGCGCGTTTCGGCGCTCCGCACTTCGTCTTCAACAATGCCGGCGTCGGCGCGGGGGGGCTGATCTGGGAGAACTCCGTCGCCGACTGGGAATGGGTGCTGGGCGTCAACCTGATGGGCGTGGTGCACGGCGTGCGCTTGTTCACGCCGATGATGCTTGCCGCTGCCAAGGCCGATCCGACGTTCGAAGCACACATCGTCAACACGGCCTCGATGGCCGGCCTGCTGGCGCCGCCGAACATGGGCGTCTACAACGTCAGCAAGCATGGCGTCGTGGCTCTGAGCGAGACGCTCTACCAAGACCTGGCCCTGGTGACCGAGCAGGTGCGCTGTTCCGTGCTGTGCCCGTACTTCGTGCCCACCGGCATTGCGCACAGCGAACGCAACCGGCCAGATGCTGCCCAGCAGTCCACGCGCAGCCAGAAGGTCGGTGCGGCCATGATCGAACAGGCGGTCAGCCACGGCCGCCTGACTGCAGCGGACGTCGCCGAGCTGACCTTCAAGGCGATGCGCGGGCAGAGCTTTTATATCCTCACGCACCCGCAGGCGATGGGCGGCGTGCAGGAACGCATGAAGGACATCCTGGAAGGACGCAACCCGAGCGACCCCTTCGCTGCCGTGCCTGCACTCGGCCAGCAACTGCGTGGAGCGCTGCGTGGTTGATGCGGTGGTCGTGATTGGCGGCGGGCCTGCGGGCCTGATGGCGGCCGAGGTGTTGTCTGGCGCGGGCGTGGCTGTCGATCTTTACGACGCCATGCCCTCGGTCGGCCGCAAGTTCTTGCTCGCCGGCAAGGGCGGGCTCAATCTCACGCATTCGGAGGAGTTCGCGCCCTTTCTCTCGCGCTTCGGCGATCGTGCGGCGCAGATCGAGCCGATGCTGCGCGGCTTCGACGGCCCGGCGCTGCGGGCCTGGGCCGGGCAGCTCGGCATCGAGACTTTCGTCGGCACCTCGGGCCGGGTGTTTCCCAAGGACCTGAAGGCCGCGCCGCTGCTGCGTGCCTGGCTGCACCGCCTGCGTGATCGTGGCGTGCGCTTCCACATGCGCAGCCGCTGGCTGGGCTGGAGCGAAGGCGGCGCGCTGCGCATGCAATCCCCTGACGGCGAATCCGAGCTGACACCGCGCGCCACCGTGCTCGCACTCGGCGGCGCCTCCTGGCCGCAACTCGGCTCGACCGGCGCCTGGGTGCCGTGGCTGGAAGCGCAGGGTGTGGAAGTGGCGCCGCTGCGCAGCGCCAACTGTGGATTCGACGTGGCGGGCTGGACGCCGCTGTTCGCCGAGAAGTTCGCCGGCCTGCCGGTCAAGCCGGTGGCGCTGTCGGTGGGCGATCAGTTCCGACGCAAGGGCGAGTTCGTCATCACGGCAACGGGCATCGAAGGCTCGCTGGTCTACGCGGCATCGAGCCTGATCCGCGAGACGATCGCGCGCGAAGGTGAATGCCGCATCACGCTGGACCTGCTGCCGGATCACACGACCGAGCATGTGGTGGCTGAAGTTGCACGGGGCCGCGGCTCGCGTTCGATGTCCACGCACCTGAAGTCGCGTCTGGGCATCGAAGGCTTGAAGTCCGGCCTGCTGCACGAGCTGCTGAGCAAGAGCGAATACCAGGACGTGAACAAGCTCGGTGCGGCACTCAAGGCCCTGCCTATCACGCTTGTGCTTGCGCGGCCCGTGGCGGAAGTCATCAGCACCGCCGGCGGCGTGCGCTTCGAAGCCTTGGATGAACAGCTGATGGTCCACTCGCGGCCGGGCCTGTTCTGCGCTGGAGAGATGCTCGACTGGGAGGCGCCCACCGGGGGTTATCTGCTCACCGCCAGCATGGCCAGCGGCCGCGTGGCGGGGCAGGGCGTGCTCGACTTCTTGGCGCGCGGCTGACGCCCGATTCCACGGAAAAACCCTGAGCACAGCGTGCCACGCTGCGCCGTTTAGCGGGCAAACCCGGGCGGGCAAGTGCATAGCTTTTGCTACATTGATCCGCATTCCCACTGGGCAATCGTGGAGACAAGAAGATGATGAAGAACATCAAGAGCAAGCGCATCAAGGTCCTGGGTGTGGTCGGTCTCATCGGCGCGGCCTTCGCGCTGGCCGGCTGCGGCAAGCAGGAAACGGGCAGCACCGCTGCCATCAGCACCGAGCTGCAGAAGAAGCTGCAGGAGCAGCTGCTGGATGCCAAGCCGGGCTCGGTGATCGAGATCCCCGCGGGCAACTATCACTTCGATCGCGGCCTTTCGCTGCGCGCCAACGGCGTGACGATCAAGGGCGCGGGCAAGGACAAGACCATCTTGTCCTTCAAGGGCCAGCAAAGCGGCCCCGAAGGCCTGATCGTCTACGGCAGCGATTTCACGATTGAAGGCCTGACCATCGAGGACAGCAAGGGCGACGCCATCAAGATCAACGACGGCGAGAACATCGTCGTGCGCGGCGTGCGCGTGCGCTGGACCGGTGGCCCGAGCACCAGCAACGGTGCCTACGGCATCTATCCGGTCAAGACGAAGAACGTGCTGATCGAGGACAGCGAGGCCTGGGGCGCGTCGGACGCCGGCATCTACGTGGGCCAGTCGCAGAACGTGGTCGTGCGCCGCTGCCATGCCGAGCAGAATGTGGCCGGCATCGAGATCGAGAACACCATCCACGCCGATGTGTACGAGAACGTCGCCACCGGCAACACCGGCGGCATCCTCGTGTTCAACATGCCCAACCTCTCGCAGCCGGGCCATAGCACGCGCGTCTACAAGAACAAGTCGTTCAAGAACAACCTGGCCAACTTCGGCGCCAAGGGCACGGCCGTGGCCAGTGTGCCGGCGGGTTCGGGTATGGTGATCAACTCGAACAGCAAGGTCGAGATCTTCGACAACGACATCGCTGACAACCAGACGGCCAACGTCATCATCTCGAGCTATTACTCGACGGGCTACGCCACCACCAAGGGCGTGGAGCCGAACTACGACCCGTACCCCAAGGCCATCCTGGTGGCGGACAACCGCTTCAGCGGCGGCGGCGATTCGCCGGACGGCCTGGACCTGAAGACGCTCAAGGTGGCGCTGTTCGGCCTGAACGGCCACTTCCCCGACGTGCTGTACGACGGCTACGCCGACCCGAAGGCTGCAGGGCCCGAAGACAAGATCTGCGTGAAGAACGCCGGCAAGTCCGAAGTGCTCAACGCCGATGGCCCGAACAAGTACAAGGACCCCAAGGTCGACACCAAGACCTTCGATTGCCAACTGCCCCGCCTGCCGGCTGTGGAGCTGAAGCTCGCCGCCAGCTGAGACCTTTCCCGTGATGTTGAAGAAGATTCTTTCGGTGGCTCTGCTGCTGGCGCTGGGCGCCTGCGGCAAGCCCGAGGTGCAGTTCGCGCCAGTCAATTTCGTGGCCGATGGCAAGCCCGCCAAGCTCAGCGACTGGCAGCTCATCAAGTCCAACGGCGCGAAGCTCAAGCTCAACACGGGCGTCGAGCCTTATGAGCTGAACTCGCCGCTGTTCTCCGATTACGCGCACAAGCTGCGCACGGTTTGGATGCCGGCTGGCCAGTCGGCCAGGTGGTCGCAGGACCAGGCCTTCGACTTCCCCGTCGGCACCGTCATCTCCAAGACCTTCTACTACCCGAAGGGCTCGGGAGAGACGCTCGTCAAGTCGGTCTCCGACACGGGCGCCGAGCTCGTCAACGGTGAGCTGGACCTCTCGAAGAACCGCCTGATCGAGACGCGCCTGCTGGTGCGTCGCGCCGAAGGCTGGGTGGCCATGCCTTACGTGTGGAACGCCGAGCAGACCGAGGCCACCCTGTCTCGCACCGGTGACCAGGCGCAGCTGGATCTGGAAGGGCAGAAGTTCACCTACGTGGTGCCCAACGAGAATCAGTGCGCCAGCTGCCACATGGAGCACTACAACAAGAGTAAGGCGCTGGAGCCCATCGGTCCCAAGGCGCGGCACCTGAACCGCGAGCTGTTCGGCGAGAACCAGCTGGCGCGGCTGGTGCGCGTGGGCTATCTGAGCGGCGTGCCCGGCATGGCCGACAAGGGCGCTGCGCCTTTGAGCGCAGCCGAGCTGGCAGCTCTGCCGCGCAACGCCGACTGGCACGATGCCAAGCAGCCAATCGAAGCGCGCGCCCGCGCCTATCTCGACATCAACTGCGCGCACTGCCACAACACGGTAGGCCCGGCCAGCACCACGGCGCTGAACCTGCAGCCCTTCATGGCGCCGGATCTACACCTGGGCCTGTGCAAGCCGCCCGTCGCGGCCGGCAAGGGCACGGGCAATCGCCTCTTTGACATCGTGCCGGGCGATCCGGACGCGTCCATCATGCTTTACCGTCTGGCTTCCGCCGAAGCCGGTGAGATGATGCCCGAGCTGGGCCGATCGACCGCGCACACAGAAGGCGTGGCCCTGATTCGCGAGTGGGTGGCTGCCATGAAGGGTGGCTGCGAGCCCGCAACGCAACAACAACAGAACACCAAGTAGTCCTCTCAAGGAACAAGGAGCGAGACCCATGATGAACAAGCAAATCCGTCCGACCCTGATTGCCATCGCCGCGGCGCTGGCCGCCGCCGGTGGTGCCCATGCACAGCAGGCCGCCGATGCCGCGCCCGAGGTGCAGTCGCTCGGTGTCGTCACCGTCACCGGCCAGAGCCGCGTGCAGCAGCTGCAGGAAGTGCCGATCACGATGAGCGTGGTGGGCGCGGACGCCATCAAATCCGTGGGCGCCGTGAGCATGGCAGGCCTGGATGGCTTGCTGCCTGGCCTGGACGTCGATGGCACGCAAGCCACGCAGCCGCAGTTCAAGATCCGCGGCCTGGGCAGCGGTGACTTCGGCATCGGCACCGACGCTCCGGTCGGTATCTACATGAACGGCGTCTACGCCGGCAAGACCGGCGGCGCGCTGCTGAACTTCAACGACGTCAAGCGCATCGAGCTGCTCAAGGGCCCGCAGGGCACGCTGTTCGGCCGCAATGCCGCAGCGGGCGCCATCTCCATCGTCACCAACGAGCCTTCGCGCCAGCAGGAAGCCAGCGCCATGGCGCGCCTGGGCAGCTATGGCGAGTACCACGGCGAAGTGCTCTACAACGCTCCGCTGAACGACAGCACCTCCATCCGCTTCACCGGCGTGCGCGAGCACAAGGACGGCTGGCAGAAGAACCTGTACGACGGCAGCATGTACGGGGGCGACAACGGCTGGGGCACACGCCTGGGCATCAAGTGGTCCAACGAGACCACTTCGGCCCTGCTGACCTGGGAACACGAGAAGCTTTCGCAGAAGCCGCGCTCCTTCCTGGCGCTGCCCACGGATGCCAAGCTCTCGACCAAGCCCTTCCCGGAAGATCCGACGACCTGGCGCGATCCGCTGCACGCCACGCTCTTCAACAACTACCCGGACCAGCTCGAGGCCCGCAAGTTTGACGGGCTGACCCTGCGCGTCACGCATGACCTGAACTTCGCCACGCTGACCAGCACCACGGCCTATCGCAAGTTCAACGCCCAGAACGTGCAGGACAACGATGGCAACGGCATCTACAGTGCCACGCTGTCCACCGGCAACTTCGAGACCAGCAAGGGCTGGCAGCAGGAGTTCAAGCTCAACGGCGGCAACGACCAGATCGACTGGGTGGCCGGCGTGAGCGGCTACGCCGAGAAGGCGACGCAGCAAACGGCGCTGTACTCGAACACCTCCACGGTGGACTCGGTGCTGGGCAACGCCAGCGGCGGCCTGCTGACACCGTTCTCGATCACGAACCAGCTGGCCGGCCTGTTCGGCGTGCCCAACATCGACCTGTTGCACGACTCCTGGCTCGAGTCGATCTACAACACCGGCAACTACAAGGCGGCAGCCATCTACGGCGACGTGATCTGGAAGCTGACGCCCAACACCAACGTGACCGTCGGTGCCCGCTTCACGCACGACTCCAAGAAGTTCACCTGGTACAACCCGACGCGCACGGCCGCTCAGCTGGACGGCACGATCGCGGCACTGAATGCCGGCGGCTTCTTCAACGCCGTGACGGCCAACCAGGCCAACATCGCCGCCAGCAAGGGCCTGACCCTGGCGCAGCTGCAAGGCGCGCTGGCAATGTACGGCCTGTCCACCAACCTGGGCACCGCGCTGCAGCAGGTGATGGGCACCAACATCAACTTCAACAGCCCGCAGGCCACCGCCAGCGTGCTGGGCGACAGCGCATCGTGGAACAACACCAGCCCGCGTCTCGTGCTCGACCATCACATCGACAAGGAAACGATGGTGTTCGGCTCGGTCACGCGCGGCTACCAGGCTGGCGGCTTCAACGCCATCTACAAGAGCGGCATCTCGACCTTCAGCCCCGAGACCATCACCAACTACGAAGCCGGCATCAAGGGCGGCATCAAGAGCGCCGGCCTGTTCTACACGGCCTCGCTGTTCCACTACGACTTCAACAACCTGCAGTCGATCGGCACGACGACCAGCCAGCAAGGCGTGCTGACCTACATCGTGCAGGTTTCGGACCAGAAGGCCACCGGCGCCGACCTGGAAGCCTATTGGCAGATCAACAAGAACTGGCGCCTGAACGCCGCCACCGAGCTGATCAACCAGACCTACAAGAAGTACAAGTTCCAGCCCGACGCCAACCCCGCGCACGACGTCGACATGGCCGGCCAGGCCGTGGGTTCGCCGCGCGTGTCGGCCACAGTGGGCCTCAACTTCGTGGCCCCGATGCTGGGCGGCGAAGGCAGTGCCACGCTGAACTGGGCCTACAAGGGCGCCGACCGCTGCAACTCGGAAAGCATCGCCAAATACGCCTGCGGCCAGATGCCGACCTTCCGTGTCGGCGAAGCCACCAGCCGCTTTGATCTGCGTGTGGGCTGGGATTCGGCCAACAAGAAGTGGGGCATTGCCGGCATCGTCAACAACCTGACGGACAAGCAGTACATCGACTACGTCAGCTCGACCGGCTCGGCCGTGGGCTCGCGCACGGCCAACATCACGGGTCCGCGTTCGTTCGCTATCGAGGTGAACTACAAGCTCTGATTGCCGTTCTTACGGATGAGGAAGGGGGCGCTTCGGTGCTCTCTTTTCTTTTGAGGTCGGATGGGTTGCAGGTGAGTGGGCATCGGTCGCGTGTCGCCTTCCGGCCAGGAGCCGCCGCTCGACGTGACTCGCCGAGCGAAACGCTCACGGGTGTTCGGGCAATTTGGCCAACGCTTCGATCTCAATGAGCGTGTCGCGCGATGCCAGGGAAGCCACGCCAATGCCCGTCAAGGCAGGACGAACTCCACCAAAGTGGCGGGCGAGCACCGGCACGAGCTGCGACATGCCGTCCGCCAGCTCTCCGCGGACATACACACGCAGCTGAAGCACGTCTTGGAGCGAGGCGCCGGTCTCGTTCAGCACCGCGACCAGGTGCTCGATGGCGCCTTCGGCCTGACCTGCCAGCGTGGCGTGCCGGACTTGCGAGTTACCGTCCCAGTCGACCTGGCCCGAGACAAAGACGAATCCGGACTCCAGGTCCACCTTGGCCTGCGACATGCCAACGGGCGCGCCGTCATAAAGGCCCGCCGGATTGACTAGCTTCGTGCTCATATACCGTCCAATGCTGAGTTGCGATGCTCGACAGCTTAGGAGCGGCTTACGCTGCGCACCATGTCGGCACGCTTGTATCGGTCACAAGCGGCGCTATCTCGCTGTTCCGCACTTGGCCCGCACGTGGTCGAGCACCCAGGTCAGCAGCGGATCAGACATTGCGGAAGGAGGGTAGGCCGCGACCACCTGGAAGCCAGGCGGATACTTCTCGAGTGGCACCTCGAACAGCCCTTCGCAGGGCAGCAGGCGCGACGGAATGAAGGCCACCATGTCGGATTGCCGCAGATATTCGAGCGCCATGAAGAACGAGGGCACTGACGCCACGACGCGGCGCCGCAGCCCCTGCTGCTCGAACCAGCTTCCTGCCGAGCCGTCGAAGCTTGGCACCGCTGGAGACACCACGAGGAAGTCGTGTGCCACGAGCGCTTCCAAGGGCAGTGCGCCCGGCCCTTCGGTCAGCGGCCTGGCCGCGACGCACACATACCTCTCCGTGAAGAGCGGGGTCGACAGCAGGCCTTCGGGTACATAGCCGTTCGATGTGAAGGCCACGTCGATTTCACCCTCCTGCATCCGGCGGACCAAGCTGGTGCTCTCGATGTTGAAGACCTTCACCTTGACCCGTGGAGCCGCGCGGCACAGCTCGCGAATCAGGTCGCCGACGATGATGCGTTGCGCATGGTCGGTGGCGGAGATGCTCAAGGTGCGCTCGATGTCTTCCAGCGGGATCGACGTTGGCATCGGCATCGCGTGGATCAGCGCCAGCAGCTGACGCACATGCGGTTGTATCAGCTGGCCATAGGCCGTCGGCACCATGCCGTGGCCGGTGCGGACGAATAGGGGATCGCCAAGAATCTCCCTGACCCGCTTGAGCTGGAGGCTCACGGCTTGCTGAGAGACGTCGAGCGCCTCGGCTGCCGCCGACACGGTCTTTTGCTCATAGAGGGCACTGAGCATCCGGAGATGGTTGAGTTCCAGCTTCTCGATCATGAACGGCCAGAATTGGTGAGCCGGCGCCGAACGGCATAGGTGGCGAGGAGCGACCGGTCATCAGGACTGCAATTGCTGCAGAGCATAGCTGTCGTTCGCAGTTCGACGCCGAAGGGTCGAGGGCTGTGTGAAAACGCACCCGTACGGCCTTCCTGCGAAAGATCGACGCGTCAGATCGCCCCAGGAACGACGATCGTTGCTTCGCCAAGGGTCGAGAAGGACACCCGAAAATGCTGCCTAACGGCGTTTTCACACAGCCTCGGTCGATTGCGGTCAGCGTACCGGGAAATATCACCAGACACAAAGGCGCTGCAGGAATGCTTCCGTCAGGCGCACCCATTCGCCGTCAGGAAGTCGGTGCCCCGGGTTCGCTCAGATGTTCCATTGGGGCCGCCGCCATCCACGTTGGTGAAGTGCAGCGTGACCTTGGATCCGTTGCTTTGGCGCGTAATGGTCATTGTGAAGCTGGAGGGCACGAGAGCAGAACTGCTGGGGTAGCCAACGTCGATGCTGTAGCGCATCGCACCGGCGGCTAGTGCGCTGCACTTGGCCATCTTGTTCTCGAGCTGGGCCCAGTTGCCGCGATTGAAGTTGGCGTCTTGCGGCACGATGTTGGCGCGTCCACCCCAGCCGCCGAGCTGCGAACCAATCAGATGGCCGCCGTCATAGTCGTTGCTGGGGTTCTCGGCATCGCCCCATTGGCCGATGCTCGTCTGGCAGGCATCCTGGCGCGCCTCAGCCACGATGGGAGGTAGATCGGAATAGGCCTTGTTGGGACGCCCCGAGCTGTCGATGTAGTAGTACTCTCCGTCAAAGCTGTGCCACTTGGTGCGGTCGGCGGTGGGGAAGAACTTGACGCAGTCCGTGATCGCCTGCGTGTGGACTTGCTGAATCTTCGACAAGGCGGGTTCGTGCACCTCGTATCCGATGCCGAAGCGGGCCAGCTCGGCACGAATCTCGCTCTCGGTATGCATGTCGAAGAAGGTTCGCAGTCCGTTGGCGCCTCCGTGGGCTTCCTCCAGCCGGGTGGCCATGTCGTCGCCACCGTATTGGGTATCGCCGCCACCGCCGCAGCCATGCAGCAATATCAGAGGCAGCACAAGAGTCGCGGTGAACTTGAGAACAGCTACAGCAGAAGGGGCTCGCCACATGATGATGGGACTCCGTTGCGTGTTCGAAAGACGCGATTCTTGGTATATGGCGGGCGCTGCGCCTCGGGGCTTTCCCACCTAAGGTTCAGCCCATGTGTGCCATGCTCGGACTCCAACCTCATCCAGAGCGCGCCATTCCCGGATCCATATGGCATTCCAAGTCTTCTGGGAGACTGATTCCACTGCGACCTGCCGGCGGCATCAGGCGGCGGACATTCGAGGCAACTCGCGTCAGCAGACCGCCGGGCCACGTCGTCTGCCGATTGACAACAGCCCATCACGCCACCAGCCACCGCTTCACAAGCGGCATACATGCCGCGACTAGCATTTGCGCATCGCAACGCCTGCCGATGCCACTCATGAGATCGCTTCTTGTCCTCTTCTCGCTGACCTTGCCGCTGGCTGCTGCCGCCGCGCCCAACCCGCCGTCGACATCGCCGCAGACCGTCGCCTTGCTCGCAGCGATCGGGGACCGCGTCGAATATGTGCGTCAGCTCAAGCTCTCGAGCGGCCGTGTCGAGCCCTACAGCCGCAAGACGGTGCAGGTGTCTGGCCAGGCGCTGAACTACGCCGTGCTGCGCGGGCTGGACAAGGCGCTGGCGGAAGAAGAACCCGGTGCCCAGCACGTGCTGCTGCAATGGGACATGCCTGCCGATGTGGCAGACAAGCTGGCAAGGGCGCGCGGCGGTGAACGCCAGGATATCGTGCTCGCGGCCCTGACCGCTCACCTGAGCGGCCTGCCCGAGCGGCAGGGCTGGGATCGCATCGAAGTGATCGTGCCGGCCTACAGCGCCCAGGAGCAGCAGGGCATCGGCACCAAGCTCAGTGGCATCGGCGTGTACGTACAGCCGCAGGCGCCCCAGACCTTCGACATGGACGGCATCGCGGACGGCTCGACCGCGGGCGCCGTCGTCACGAGCGAGACCGAAGGCGACTACCGCACCGTCAATCCGCGCACCGGCGAGACGGCGCACTCATCGACCTATGTGGCGCCTTTCATGTACTTCGAGCGCCTGACCTTTGACGCCAAGTCCATGGCCCTGATCAAGCGCGCGCGCCACCTGGACAACACCAAATACGCCGACCCGGATTCCACGGCGCTGGACGTCGGCAGCCAGATGAGCAATGCGGAGCTGATCGGCAAGCTGGCCCAATCGGTGGAGCGTTCGGCGTACAAGTCCATCCGTCAGCTCACGAGCGAGGTGACCGCGAGCGACCCGAAGCTCGTGCCCGCTCCGGCTGCGGCGCCAGCCAGCAGCCCTCGCTGATTCAGGTCACTTCAGCGCTTCATTGAGCACAGCGGCCAGGCGGCCGGCGGCGGTGCGAACGCGCTCTTCGGCATAGGGGCGCTTGGCGTCGAGGTAGGCGCCTCCGAGCTTGTGCTGCCATTGCCCATCGCTGTCCAGCGGATACAGCGCTTGCGCGTTGATGCCCTTGCAGGATTCGACGGCCCAGTCGGCCGGGCTGCCCAGGTTCTCGGGCGTGAACCGCGGAATGCCTTCCTTCTGCAGCTTGGCGGAGTAGGCCTCCGCCGGCATGACCGCCGATTCGAGCTCATAGAAATCCCAGACTGCGTGCAGATTGGTGGGCACGGGCTCGCCCACCGAGCGGCGCTTGGCCGAACGGGATTCCGAAGCGATGGCCGTGCGCAGGCTGATCTGGTACTTGTTGCCGCCAGCGTCGGTGTGTCCCTCGGCGTCCTGGCGTGATCCGGCGTGCAGCGGCTGGTGCACATCGCCGACGAAGTGGACGATGAACTTCAGCGCATCACGGCGCGCCTCGAGCGCCTGCGTGGTGTCGGCGAGGATCTTGCGTTGTTCGTCGATCGCGGCGATCACGCAGGCACCCTCCGCGCAGTCGCGCTGCGGCACGTATTCGCAGCGGTTGGGGTCGAGGTCGACGTAGTGCCACTTGGCGGATTTCTTGGCGAGGTCCGAACCGCTGCTGCGCAGTTCATCGGCCCAGGAGGCCACGCCGGCGAGCGTCGGGTCGGCCTCGCCCTTGAGCAGCACGGCGACCTGCTGCTGCGCAGCCGGTGTGAGCAGGGGCTGGGCCAGATCGCCGATCAGCCAATGGCCGAGATGACTCCAGGCGATGGCGCTGGGGCCTGCGAGCACGGTCGCCGCGACGAGGGTGATCGAGGCTCGGCGCAGCCACTTGCTGCGAGATGTCTTGGTGTTCATGTGTGTCCTGTGAGATTGCATGGCGCTGCGGCGCTGAATTGAAAAGGCCCTGCCAGAGGGGCAGGGCCTTGTGCTTGGTTGCTTGGGTGCTCAGCCGATGCTCAGCGCGAGCCCAGGCCGCTGAAGGTGTCCTTCGGGAAGATGTCCCACTCCACGGTCGGATTCCAGGTCTCATCCAGGCTCGGCGTGCCGCGGCCGATGCCGGCCTTGCGGCGCAGGCTGTGGTCGACCGTCAGCATGGTGCCGGAGGCATCGGCTGCACCCCAGCCCAGGAGCGGGCCAGTGGCACCGCTGGCCAGGTCGGTCGTCGCGCCGATGGCGTCGATCGTCACGCCGGACTTGATCAGGAACACCGTGTCATTGCCGTTGAAGGAAATCACCTGGTGGCCGTTGGTGGACGCGAAGGTGCCGTCCGCCTGGGTCATGGTGCCGCTGGCGCTGACTGCAGAGGTCAGGGTCGCCGACGACGAGACGTTGTAGATCACCAGCGTCTTGCCCGCGGGCAGGGTGCCGACCAGCTGCAGCGTTTGAGTCGCCGTCGAGGCCACGGGCACGCCCGAGGCGCTTCGCGACCACATCTTGATCGAGTAGAGGCTCAGGTCCGCTGCGCTCGAGGTCGGGTTGTAGATCTCCAGCGCCTTGTTGTTGCTGGAGCCTTCGACGTACTCGCTGAAGAACAGCTCAGGCGTGCCGATCGTGACGTTGCCGCTCATGCTGGCGGGCGTGCTGCTCGGCGGGCCGGCCAGCGTGATGCTGATGGCGAAGGTGCCCGTGGCCGCATAGGTGTGCGACAGGCTCGTCGAGCTGACGGCCGGCGTCTCCGTCACGCCATCGCCCCAGTTCACGGTCAGGCCCGTGCCGTTGGTGGTCGAGATGCCGGTGACGTTGACGGCAAGTCCCGTCACGCCGCTGGTGGGCAGCGTGGCCAGCAGTGCCGGTTGAGCGGCGGCGTTGATCGTGATCGTGCCCTTCTGCTCGGCCGAGGTGCCGTTCTTGCCGCTCAGCACGATGTCGACGGTGTAGCTGCCGGCCGCGCCGTAGGTGTGCGTCAGGCTGGTGGAGCTCACGGCCGGCGTTTCCTTCACGCCGTCGCCCCAGTCCACGGACAGCGCCGTGCCGTTGGCCGCGGCGACACCGGTGACCGTGTAGACCTGGCCCGCTGTGCCGGTGGCCGGGATCGTGGCGGCCAGCGTCGGAGCGGGGCTGACCAGGACGGCGCCCTTTTGCTCGGCGGGCGTGCCCCAGCCCAGCGCGGAGAGGTCGATGGTGCAGGTACCCGCCTTCACGCAGGTGGCGGTCGGCGAGTAAGTGTGCGTCAGGCTCGTGGGGATGGTTGTCGGGGCGTCCGACGTGCCGTCGCCCCAGTCCACCACCACGGCCGAGGTGTTGGTCGTGGTGATGCTGGTGATGCTCACCGGCGCACCCGCCGTGGCGGAAGACGGCAGCGTCGCAGACAGCGTCGGCGGCTGATGGCTGTTGATGCCGGTTTCGTCGGTGCCACCACCGCAACCGGACACCGAAGCCAGCACGGTCACTGCCGCGCCAGCCATCCAGAAATTGATCTTCTTCATGAAGGGATTCCTTACCAAACCGGTGAATTCACCGGTGAAAAACTTGAATCTGCACCCGGCATGCGCCAGGAGCGGCGCCAGATAAGCGGGATCAGTTGAACGAAGCGCTCAAGGTGACCATGAAGGAGCGCGGAGCCAGCAGGTTGTAGGTCGAAGCGCTGGCGTACAGGGCCTTGCCGGTGGTCGCGTCCGTCAGTGCAGGTTGGCCTGCAACAGGCGGGTTGTTCGACATGAAGTTGGTGGCGCTGGCAAAAGTCACCGCCTTCTTGTCGGTCAGGTTGGTCACGTTGAACTTCAGCTTGACCTTGTGGGCCCACGAAGTCACGTCGCCGAAGTTCCAGCCTGCGTTGAGGTTCACCGTGGCGTAGCCGGGCGCCTTCTCGGTGTTGACCCAGTCCGCCCAGAAATCGCTGCGGTACTTGGCGTTCACGCTCATCCAGAACGGGCCGTTGCGGTAGTTCGCGCCGAGCGCGAAGGTGTTCTTCGGGATGTTGACGAAGGACTTGCCAGCCGTCGGATAGGTGCCATCGCCCAGGGCGAAGGTGTCGTCCCCGATGGTCGACTTGGTGAAGGCGTAGGAGGCGTACAGGCTCAGGTTGCGGTTGAGCTTGTAGCTGCCCTCGGCATTGAAGCCGCGCTGGCGCAGCTTGGGCACGGCCATGTAGACGGTTTGGTTGCTGGCGCTGTCGAAGCCGTTGACCTGCTTGTTCTTCAGGTTGGCGGCATAGGCGTCGACGCTGCCGGCGAAGGCGCCCTGGTAGAAGCGCCAGCCCAGATCCACGGTGTCCGCGGTTTCTGGCTTGTTGACCGCCAGGTTGTCCAGTGCTGCCTGCAGCTGGGCCGGCGTGAAACCGCTGAAGGCGACTTCATTGGGGTTTTGTTCATAGAACGCCCGCACGGAATCGCTCTGCGTGATCACGCCGTTGACCGGTGCGCGGAAGCTGCGGCCATAGCCCAGGAAGAACTGGTTGGCGCGGTCGAACTGGTACTTCACGCCCGCCGACGGGGTGAACTTGTTCCAGGTGTGATCGGCGTAGCCCCCGTACTGGTTGGTGTAGGCGGCACCCGCCGACGCTGCGTGCGCGCCGTAGTGCTGGTAGCCGTAGCCCTTGCGTTCGACGTTGGTGTAGGCACCCGCCACCGTCACCGTCCACTTGTCATCCGGCACCCACTCATTGCTGATGAAGGCGCGCTTGAGCGTGGTGGTGGTGTAGTCCAGGTAGTTGAGCTGCGGGCCGCCGCCAGGAACGTAGCTGATCAGATTGCTTTCGCCCCAGATGTCGAGCGGGTTGCCCGCGGCGTCCACCTTCGAGTAGGTCTGGCTCTGCTGTTGACGCGGGCGGTCGAACCACACGCCGTAGGTCAGCGTGTCGGTGTCGCCGAAGTCCTGGATCAGCTTGGCGATCACGCCCGGGCGCCAGGTCTGCGAGCCGCTGTAGGAATACGTCATCACCTTCTTGCCGTTGGTGACGGCACCGTCGCCATCCAGGTCGTAGTTGACGTAGCTGAAGCGGCCGACGTTGCCGGCCGTCGTGTTCTCCAGGAACGTGTAGCCCGAGCCACCGCCGCCGGAGCCGTACTGGAAGTAGGGGATCACGGTGAAGTGCACCGACGGGCCGAGCGTGAACTCACCGTCCAGGCTCAGCATGTAGTCCTTGAACGGATTGACGTGCAGCTTGTAGTAGTTGGTGTTGGTGCCGTTGTAGGTGGTGTCGTAGTTGGCGTTGTAGTTCGAGGCCGCCGTCGCCTGCGTCTCGAACTGGTAGCCGCCGGTGCGGATCAGGTGGTTGTACTGCAGCGATGCGGTGACCGAGTTGCCGCTGTTGATGGTCCACACCGACTTGCCGTCCACCTTCCAGACCTGGGCATTGCCCAGACCGCGCCACAAGTCCGTGCTGTTGTGCGAGTAGGAGATCCACGAGCGCACCGGGCCGATGTCGCCGGTTTGCACGCGAATGAATTCACGCTGGTAGCTGCGGCTGCCTGCGGAGAGCGTGGTGTCGACGCTGAACTTGCGCGACGGATCGATGGTCGACCATGCAATCGAGCCACCGGCCGCGCCGGCCACGGCCTGGTCCACGTCCGGGTAGCCGTGCAGCACGGTGATGTCGTTCATGTTCTCCGTGTCGCCGTACTCGGTCGGATAGACACGGTAGTTGCCGCTGTCGTTGACCGGGGCACCGTTCACCGTGACGCCGATCTGGTCGTTGGTGAAGCCGCGGATCTGGTAGTTGGCGTCGAACAGGCCGCTCGGGTCATCGGTGATGGCGACGACGCCCGGGATGGTGTCGATCAGTTGCGCGTAGGTCGCACCGGGTGCGCCTTCTTCGATGGCGGCGCGGGTGATCGTCGAGACGGCCTTGGGCGCGACCTGCACGGACATCAGGCCGCCGCCGAGCTGCTGGCGACCTTCAACGGTCACCTTTTCGAGGGCCTCGATGGTGGCCTTCGAGGAATTCGCGTTCGTGGTGTTGGAGCTGTTGGAGACATTGGCGCGCTGAGGCGTCTTGTCCAGCGACGTATCGGCAGCGGCCTTGGTCTTGTCGGTGGCGGCTTGGGAGGTGTCCGCAATCGTTTGCGCCTGAGCGGAAGAAGTCGCGGCAGTCATGGCAGCTATCGCCACGCTGAGCGCTGTGAGGGCAAAGCGGCCAAATCTCTGTTGAGTCATTCCAATCACTCCAGTTGCGCGCGCAAGGCGCTTCGTATCAAAAGGCAAGCGGCCCCGGATGAGCGGCCTTATTTGCATAGAAATTTATGAAAGAAATTATTAGGTGTTTTGATGACAGGATGTATGTGGTCAAGTTGCCGACGATGGCGGGTGTTGTGCACGTGTGACGCAGGAAAACCAGGCCTCGGCTACAGATGAAGGACCGTGCCCGGAGCCGCGCCAAGAGCCCCGATCCTTTCAATTCACTCTTGGATCGGCTTGGGCAGAGAAGTCTCGGCGCAACGCATGGATACAAGCCATCCGTGAATTCGACGGATCTACTTTTCATTGGAAACAAAACTTCACAATCGGCAATCAGGAAAACATGAGAGACGAATAGGTCGATGAAGTTTTTGTGCGTGGGAGTGCGAATGAACTTAGTCGAAATGCTTCCTTGCCCGGCCTGCATCCCTGCACGCATCCTGCGGGGCCGCATTCCGTCATTTCCCCCTCATTCCATGTCCTTGCAGCTGCCCACCCACTCCAACGCCAAGCTCCCTCTTCATCGCCAACGATTTGCCCGGCGCCTGCTGGCCTCGGCCGCCGCGCTGAGTTGCGCGCCGGCCTTCGCGCAGACCGAGGCGCCCAGCGTCGAGAACACGCTGCAGCAGGTCGTCGTCACCGGCACGCGTCGCGTTGACCGCACGCTCGGCGAATCCGAATCGCCGGTTGACGTGATCAGCGCCCGCGAGCTGCAGCGCACCGGCGCCACCGAGCTGGCCACCGCGCTGGCCCAGCTGCTGCCCTCGCTGAACTTCCCGCGACCTTCGTTGACCGATGCTTCGGACGCCGTGCGGCCTGCGCAGTTGCGCGGCCTCTCGCCTGACCAGACGCTTGTGCTGATCGACGGCAAGCGCCGGCACAGCGGCTCGGTCGTCAACATCAACGGCACGCAGGGCCGCGGCTCTGCGCCGGTGGACCTGAACGCGATCCCGGTTTCTGCCATCGACCACATCGAAGTGCTGCGCGATGGCGCGGCGGCGCAGTACGGATCGGACGCCATCGCCGGCGTCATCAACATCGTGCTGAAGAAGGGCGGCAAGGGCGGTTCGCTCGATGCCGGCGTGAGCCAGACCGATGCCGGCGATGGCACAACCTTCAGCGGCGGCGTGAGCCTCGGCACATTGCTGGGCTCCTCAGGCTGGGCGCGCCTGGCCGTCGAGACGCGCCACCAGCAGCGAACCAACCGCGCCGGCGTGGACACGCGCGATGCCGCCACGGAGCCGCGCAAGGGCCAGATCAACAACCGCCTGGGCGATCCGGACAGCAGCCAGAACGCACTGGTGCTGAACGGACAGATCGAGCTGTGGCAAGGCGTGCAGGCCTATGCCTTCGGCACGCTGAGCCGGCGCGAGAGCACCTCGGCCGCCTTCTGGCGCACGAAAGCCACAGCGGCGGCCAATGGCGTGGGCAGCATCTATCCCGAAGGCTTCCTGCCGCTCGAAGAAAGCCGCACGACCGATACCGGCCTGGTGCTCGGCCTGCGCGGCCAGCTGCACGGCTGGCAGTGGGACGCGAGCATCAACCACGGCGGCAATCGTTTCGACATCGGCGTGGACAACACGGCCAACTACTCGCTCGGCGCCGCAAGCCCACGCCGCTTCGATGCCGGCGGCCTGCGCAACCGCGAGACCCTGGCCAACATCGACGTTTCACGCGAGCTCAATGCCGGACTGGCTGGGCCGCTGACGCTCTCGCTCGGCGCTGAGCTGCGCGAGGAGCGCTACGAGGTCGTGGCCGGTGAACCGGCTTCCTACCAGAGCGGTGGCGCCTCGGGCTTCCCGGGCTTTCAGCCGAGCAACGCAGGCGAGCACAAGCGCCACAACACCTCGGTGTACGCCGGCCTGGAAGGACAGCTGACGGCTGCCTTCAGCGCATCCGCCGCGTTGCGTGCCGAGCACTACAGCGACTTCGGCTCGGCCACGGCGGCCAAGCTCTCGGGCCGCTACGTGATCAGCTCCGCACTCTCGTTGCGGGGCACGGCATCCACGGGCTTTCGTGCGCCCTCGCTGGCGCAGCAGTACTTCGCTACGACCTCCACCAACCTGATCAACGGCCAGCTGGTCGATGCCGGTACCTTCCCGGTGAGCTCGCCTGCCGCCATTGCACTTGGCGCCACGCCGCTTCGGGCCGAGAAGTCGCGCAACTTCAGCGCGGGCGTGCTGCTGCAGGCGACCAAGGACTGGCAGACCACGCTGGATCTCTACCAGATCGACATCGACCACCGCATCCTGCTGTCCGGCAACCTGAGCCTGCCCGCGGCGCTGCGCACGACGCTGGCGAACCAGGGCGTGTACGTCAGCGCAGGGCGTTACTTCACCAACGCGCTGGACACGCGCACGCGCGGTGCCGACCTGGTCAGCACCTTGAGACAGGGCTGGGGCAGCGCCGGCAGCAGTGACTTCACGCTGGCCTACAACTACAACCGCAACACCGTCCGCGGTGTCGACAGCAACCCGGACGTGCTGACGGCCAACAACCTGACGTTGATCGACCGCGTGAGCTTGGGGCGCGCCACCGTCAGTTCGCCGCAGAGCAAGCTGGTGCTGGCGGCTGAACACCAGCTCGGACCATGGAACGGTCGCGTGGCGGCCACGCGCTACGGCAGCTACGTTGTCCGGCAAAGCGATGCCACGCTCGATCAGAACTTCAACCCAGCGTGGCTGCTCGACGCCTCGCTGGGCTGGAGCAATCGCAATTGGACGGTCAGTGCGGGCATCGACAATTTGACCAACCGCTATCCGGATCACGTGCTGGCCGCGAACTCGGTGGGCGGCATTTTGCAGTACAGCAGCTTCTCGCCCTTCGGCTTCAATGGCCGCACCTACTACGGCCGGCTGAGCTACCACTGGTAGCCCGGGGCAAGCAGGTCAGATCGCGTGGACCTCTTGCAGTACGTCGAGCACCTCGGCGCGCAAGGGGCCCAGCCCGGCATCGTCGCGTGATCGCGGTCGGGCCAATGGCACCTCGACGCTGCGCACGATGCGGCCCGGATCGGCCTCCAGCACCAGCACGCGGTCGGACAGCAGCACGGCCTCCTCGACCTCGTGCGTGACCATCAGCACGGCGCTGCCCTGCCGGCGCGCCAGGCCCACGACCAGGTCCTGCAGCTTGAAGCGCGTGAAGGCGTCAAGGGCGGAGAAGGGCTCGTCCAGCAGCAGCAGCCGGGGCCGCGTGTAGAGGGCGCGGGCGATCGCCACGCGCTGGGCCTGGCCGCCTGAGAGCTGCTTGGGTAGCGCTTGCCCGTAGCCGGTGAGGCCGACATCAGCCAGCAAGGTAGCCACACGCCTGGGATCGAAGCGTCGCTCGGGGCCGAAGCCCACATTGCGCTCGACCGTCAACCACGGGAACAGGCGCGGCTCCTGGAAGACATAGCCGAGCTCGCGGTTCGCCGGTGCCTGCAGCAGCTGCCCGTCGAGCAGTGCCTGCCCGTCGAAATCCCGGTCCAGCCCGGCGGCGATGCGCAGCAAGGTGCTCTTGCCGCAGCCGCTGGCACCGACGAGGCTGATCACCTCGCCCTCATCCAGACGGAAATGAACGTGGCTCAGCACCGCACGGCCGCCATAGGCCTTGCGACGCACATGAAGATCCAGCAGGGCAGTCGTCGTCAAGGTCCGGCTCCAAAGTTGTCGCGCCAGTGCAGGGCGCGCGCTTCGAGGGCGCCCATCAGGCTGTCGCTGAGTTTTCCAAGCAGTGCCAGCAGCGCGATGGCGGCCAGCACGATGTCGGCGCGGCTGGTCTCGCGGCCGTCGGTGAGCAGGTAGCCCAGGCCGCGGCTGGCCGCGATCAGCTCGGCCGCCACCATGAACATCCAGGCGAGCGAGAGGCCGTTGCGCAGCCCTGTCAGTACGGCCGGCAGCGCGGCGGGCAGCAGCACGCGCCGCGCCAGTGCCGTACGCGAAAGGCCGCGCAGCCGCGCCACTTCCACGAGCTTGCGGTCCACATCGCGAATGCCCGAGGCCACGCCCATGTACACCGGGAAGAAGGCGCCGATGGCGATCAGCACGATCTTGGGCGCCTCGTCGATGCCCAGCCACAGCAGCAGCAGCGGAACCCAGGCCAACGAGGGGATCGCGCGCAGCGCCTGGAAGCTCGGGTTGAGCAGGGCCGCCGCCATCGGCATCAGGCCCACGCTCGCGCCGAACAGCACCGCTAAGCCGGCGCCCAGCGCGAAGCCTATCGCCACGCGCGCGCAGCTGGCGGCGATGTGGCCGATCAGCCCCTGCTGCGCGAGCTGGCGCAGCGTCTGCAGGATCTCGCTCGGCGCGGGCAGCAGGCTGGATGCGATCCAGCCTGAGCGAACGGCCACCTCAGCGAGCAGCAGCAGGCCAACCGGCAACAGCAGGCCGAGTGCTGCCGCATGCCAGGCCTTGGGCGCAGCTGGAATGCTCGGAGCGGCAGGTGCCGCGCGCGGGGCGGGCGCTTCGGCCGGCGCTGGAATGGCGATCAGATGCGCGATCAGATCGTTGTCGGCCGACATCGATCAGGCCTTCAACAGCCCGGCGGCGAAGCGCGTGTCCACGAGATCGCTGACGGTCTTGTTCAGGTCCGTGCCCGGCTTCACCAGCTGTTCGGCCAGCAGGATGGGCGAGGCCGCCTGCAGCGCCTGCACATGCTCGCTGGTGGGCAGCGGGTGGCTGAGGTCCGTGCGCAGCTTCACCTGCAGCAGCGCCACCGCCAGGCCGACCTTGGCTTCCTCCGCCAGGATCTTGGCCGCGTCCGTGGTGTTGGCCAGAATCCATTGGCGAGCGCGTTCGTAGCCGGCGATGACGCGTTGCACCTCGCGCGGATGTCTGGTCAGAAAGTCCTCGCGCACGTTCAGGAAGCCATAGGTGTTGAAGCCCACGTTGCGATAGAGCAGGCGCGAGCCCGCATCGAGCTCGCTGGCCGCCATGTGCGGGTCCAGCCCAGCCCAGGCGTCCACGCGGCCTTGTTCCAGCGCGGCGCGGCCGTCCGCGTGCTGCAGGCCCACGTGCTCGATGTCGCTGCGCTTGAGGCCCACGGTGTGCAGTGCGCGCAGCAAGAAGAGGTAGGGGTCCGTGCCCTTGGTCGCGGCGATCTTCTTGCCCTTCAGGTCGGCGAGGCTGTGGATGCCGGAGTCCCGCCGCACGACCAGCGCCGTCCACTCGGGCCGCGAGAAGATGTAGGGCGCGCGGATCGGGTTGCCGTTGGCGCGCGCCAGCAGCGCGGCCAGCCCGGCGCTGGAGCCGATGTCGATGCTGTCGGCGTTCAGGTATTCGAGCGCGCGGTTGCTGCCGGCGCTGAGCACCCAGCGCACGCCGATGCCGTCCTTCCTGAAGTCTTCTTCCAGCCAGCCGAAGCGCCGCAGCACCAGGCTGGACGGCGAGTAGTAGGCGTAGTCGAGGCGCACCTCCTTCGGCGGCGCCTCGGCCGCAGCGCGCGCCGTGAAGCCCAGCGGCAGCGAAGAGGCGGCAGCGGCGGCCTGCAGCAGCGTGCGTCGTTTCATCATCGTCGTCATCCTCTTGATTCCCTCAGACCAGGACTTCCTTGAACACCGCGTCGCGGACCTGGACCGGGCGCGGGATGAGCTTGAGCTTGAAGAAGGTGTCGGCGATGCGCTGCTGTTCGGCCACGATGCCGGCATCCACGGGCACCGCCGTGTAGCGCCGCCGCCCGGTTGCCAGCGCGAGCACCGGCACGGGCACGCCGAGCTGCGGTGCGAGCTGCTCGGCCACGGCCTGCGGATGGCGGTCGGCCCAGTCGTTGGTCTTGCGCAGCTCGGCGAACACGGTGCGCAGCACCTGGCCCTGCTGCTCGGCGAAATCGGTAGCGGCGAGGTAGAAGGTGCGGTTGTTGGACAAGCCCTCGCCATTGCGCAGCACGCGCGGCCGCGCGGGTGCGAACTCGGCGCCGGCCAGGAAGGGGTCCCACAGGCCGACCGCATCGACGCGGCCCGATTCGAAGGCGCTGCGCGCATCGGCGGCGTTGTTGACCCAGGCCGGCTGGATGTCGTCGAAAGACAGGCCGGCGTCTTCGAGCGCGCGCACCAGCAGGTACTGCACGTTCCAGCCGCGGCCGACGGCGATCTTCTTGCCCTTCAGGTCAGCCACCGTCTTCAGCGGCGAGTTCTGCGGCACGAGGATGGCGATGCCTTGCGGATACGGTTGCTCGGCCGCGAGGTAGACCGCGCGAACGCCGGCCGCCTGTGCGAAGACGCTGGGCGTGTCGGCGGCGTGGCCGAAATCGATGGCGCCGGCGTTCAGCGCCTCCAGCAGCACCGGGCCGGTGGCGAACTCGGTCCACTGCACGTTCCAGCCCAGCGGCTTGAGCGCGGCCTCGAGCTGGCCTGCGCCCTTGAGGATGTTGAGCGTGTTGAACTTCTGATAGCCGATGCGCAGTGTGCGGCCGTCAGCGGCACGCGCCGCAGGAAAGGCGGCGGCCAGGGCGAGGCTCAAGGCGTCGCGGCGGGTGAAGTTGAGGCTCATGCGGCTTCCTGTGCGTTGGAGTTGGTGTTGGAGGATCCGGACAGCCGGACCTGGCGGCCGGCGTGCTTCTCGTCGAGCCGCGGGCCGGCACCGAAAAGCTTGTGGCGGTAGGTGCCGGCGTCGTAGTGCGTGCGGTAACGGCCACGGCGCTGCAGCTCGGGCACGACGAAATCGACGACGGCGCGCAGATCCTCATGGGCCACGGCGTAGCTGAGGTTGAAGCCGTCGAGCCCCGTGCTCTCTGCCCACTCGATCAGCTGATCGGCCACCTGCGCCGGATCGCCCACCAGCACCGGCCCGCGTCCGCCCAGGCCGATGAACTCGGCCGCCTCGCGCACGGTCCAGCGCTGCCCGGGGTTGGCGCTGCTGAACGAAGCCAACGCCGAGCGGCCGGCCTGCGTGTCCAGATCCTCGATGGTGGCGTCCAGCGCATAACGGCTGAAATCGACGCCAGTCCAGCCGGACAGCAGGGTCAGCGCGGCCTCGATGTCCACATGACGGCGGTAGTCGGCGAGCTTGGCGCGCGCCTGCGCTTCGGTCGGTGCGGTGATGACGAGTGCCTGGCCGTAGATCAGCACATCGTCGCCGGCGCGGCCTGCCGCCTTGACGTTGGCGCGGATGCCGTCCACATAGCCCTTGACCACGAGGCGGCTCGGGCCACTGACGAAGACACACTCGGCATGGCGCCCCGCGAAGGCCCGACCGCGCGATGAAGTGCCGGCTTGAAAGAGCACCGGCGTGCGCTGCGGCGAAGGTTCGCTCAGGTGGATGCCCGGCACTTGGAAATGCGGCCCCTGGTGGCGGATCGGATGGACCTTGGCCGGATCGGTGAACACGCCGCTGCGCTGGTCGCGGCGCACGGCATCGTCTTCCCAGCTCAGCTCCCAGAGCTTGTAGACGACCTCCAGGTATTCGTCCGCCAGGTCGTAGCGCTCGTCATGGGCGAGCTGGGCCGGCAGGCCGAGGTTGCGCGCGGCGCTGTCCAGGTAGCCGGTGACGATGTTCCAGGCGATGCGGCCACGCGTCAGGTGATCGAGCGTGGAGATGCGGCGCGCGAAAGTGTAGGGATGCTCGTAAGTCAACGCCGCGGTGACGCCGAAGCCGAGGTGCTCTGTCACGCCCGCCATCAGCGGCACGAGAGCCAGCGGATCGTTCAGCGGCGCCTGCACGCCGTGGCGCAGGGCCGCATCGGCCGCGCCCTCGAACACGTCGTACACGCCGAGCACGTCGGCCAGGAAGACGCCGTCGAAGCGGCCGCGTTCGAGCAGGCGCGCCAAGTCCTGCCACCAGGCTGGATCGGTGTAGCGGTACGACTCGTCGCGTGGATGCGTCCACAGGCCCGGCGACTGGTGACCGACCGTGTTCATCGTGAATGCGTTGAAGCGGATCTGCTTGGGCATGGCTCGGCCTTTCGCAGATCAGGAGTAGGAGGTGGCGTCGGGAATCGTCCCTTCGAGGCGGTAGCGACCGAGGTCACGCAGCTTGTAGTCGACCGGGTCGTGCAGCGTGTGCACGCGCGCGTTGCGCCAGAAGCGGTCGAGCCCGAAGCGGGCTGAGGCGCTGCGTGCGCCGGTCAGCTCAAACAGCTGGCTGCTGACCTCGATGCTCGCGCGATGGGCCAGCACCTTGGCCTCGGCGCCGGCGATGGCCACCTCGCCGCGCTCCTGCGCCGTCAGCGCGTCGCCGCGATCGAGCGCGGCGGCGAGCTGGTCGGCGGCGGCGTCAGTCACGGCCTGCGCAGCGCGCACATGCAGCCACAGCTCGCCGTAGCGGTGCTGGATGTAGGGATCTTCGGTGGCGCGGTCCACGCCGGAGGCGAACCAGGCCCGGCTGTGCTCGGTCGTGTAGCGGCGTGCCTCCTCGAACGCACCTTCGGCAATGCCAAGGTAGAGGTTGGACATGATCAGCTGCGCGATCTGGGAGCGCAGCGTGGTGCGCGGCGTGCCGCCGAGACCGGGTTGCTGCAGCAGTTCCTCGTCGGCAATCCACACCTCGTTGAAGCGGACGCCGCCGCTGTCGGTCTGGCGCTGACCGAAGGCGTCCCAGTCCTGCTCAACGCCGACGCCTTCGCGCCGTGTGGGCACGATGCCGATCAGCAGGCCGCCGTCCTCGGCGATGGCCGAGACGGTCAGCCGGTCCGAGCCCAGCGCTCCGGAGCAGAAGCCCTTCACGCCCTGCAGGCGCCAACCACCGTCTACGCGGCGCGCGGCCAGGCGGGTATCGACCGGGTTCAGCGCATTGCCCCAGAACAGGCGCTGCTCGGCCGTGTCGCGCAGATGGCGGGTGCCATGCTGCTGAGCGGCCGGGCCGCCATAGAGCTGCACGCCGAACAGCTGCAGGTGATGGAATGCAAAGACGTGGGCCAGCGCGCTGTCAGCACGGGCGAGCTGGCGCACGGCGCGGTAGAGCTCGTGCACGCCGCCGCCGAGGCCACCGAGCTCGACGGGGATCGTCAGGGCCAGCAGGCCGCTGGCGCGGATCAGCTCGCGCTGCTCAGCCGCGTGGCCGCCGCGCCGGTCGCGTTCGACGGCGGTGAAGGCCAGCCGCTCGGCCAGTGTGCTCAGCACCTCATTCAAGGCATGGGCAAGGCCCTGCGCCTGCGGCTGCAAGGGGTGGACGGCCAGCACATCGAGTGCCGTGCGGCTCTGCAATTGGATTTCAGACATGGCGGCAGTCTTGCCGCGCGGCGTGCATCGGTGAAGCGACAAATGCGCCTGTGCTTATGAGGCTTCTGTTTGTTCGGGGCCTCGTGCGACAAGCGCATGAGCAAGTGCGAAGGTCTTCGTTGGAACGCGCCGCGCCGCGCCTTAGTCTTCGCCGCGCATCTCGCTCCACAAGAGTTCGCCATGACCGCAGCTGACCACGCTCCACGACTCCTGATCATTCCCGGCCTGCACGACAGCGGCCCCGCACATTGGCAGACCTGGCTGCAGGCGCGCTACCCGGGCTCCTTGCGCGTGGTGCAGAGAGATTTCGAGCGCGCGCATCTGCAGCGCTGGGCCGAGCGCATCCAGAGCACGCTGGAGCATGCGGGAGGTGAGGGCGAGTGGATCGCCGTGGCGCACAGCTTCGGCGTGCTGGCACTTGCGCATCATTTGGCCTCGCATCCCGATTCACCGATCCGCGAGGCGCTGCTGGTGGCGCCCGCCGAGCCGGACCGCTTCGGGCTGGCCGAAACGCTGCCGCACCATCGCTTGCCGATTCCCGCCACGATGCTCGCGAGCCAGACCGATCCGTGGATGAGTGCGTCCAGCGCACAACGATGGGCTGCGCGCTGGGGAGCGAGCTTCAGCAATCTGGGCCCGGTCGGCCACATCAACACGGAGTCGGGCTTCGGGCCTTTCCCGCTGGCGCAGCGCTGGGTCGAGACCAAGCTGCGGCAGACCTGGCGCTTGCAGCCCAGCATCGCGCATTAGCACGCGAAGCAGGCATCGAGAGGGGTGACTGAATACTGAGCCATAGGGTTCGCTATCTGGTGAGTTTCCGCAGCCTGCAAGCGCACTACCATGAGGTTTGCAAAGCACCTACGGATCGGTCACTCCATGAATGAACAACAGTCCAAGCCATCGCTGCAAGGCTCCTGCCATTGCGGCGCCGTCCGTCTCACGCTTCCTTTCGCACCTGAGAAGGCCACCAGCTGCAACTGTTCCCTGTGCCGCCGCACGGGAGCCATCGTCGGCTACTACGAGTTCGGAACGGTGGTGATCGAAGGCCACCCGGAAAACACAGAGGAATACGTCTGGGGCGATCGGACGCTGAGGAACGTGCGTTGCAAGAGCTGCGGCATCCTCACGCACTGGGAGCCCATCGACTCAAAGCCAGGGGCACGGCACGGCGTGAACCTGCGCAACTTCGATCCGAAGCTGCTGGAGTCCGTGCTCGTCCGGCGCTTCGATGGCGCCGACACCTGGACCTTCCTGGACTGAGCAGCTGCTTACAAGAGTCAAGAAGGAGGCAGGAAGGCGCTGTGGCAAACTGCTCCGCTCTTTTCGTATTTGGCTCTAGAAGTTTTGGACAAGATCCTCCTGCAAATCGCCGCCGAGCTGAAGGTTCGGCCGGCCCAGGTCAATGCAGCCGTCGAGCTGCTGGACGGCGGCGCCACGGTGCCCTTCATCGCCCGCTACCGCAAGGAAGTCACCGACGGCCTGGACGACACCCAGCTGCGTGAACTCGAAGCGCGCCTGGGCTATCTGCGCGAGCTGGAGGACCGCCGCGCGGCGGTGCTCAAGAGCATCGAGGAGCAGGGCAAGCTAACGCCTGAATTGCGCGCAGCCATTGGGGCCGCGCCGACCAAGCAGGAGCTCGAAGACCTGTACCTGCCCTACAAGCAGAAGCGCCGCACCAAGGGCCTGATCGCCCGCGAGGCCGGCCTGGAGCCGCTGGCGGACAAGCTGTTTGCCGATCCTTCGCTCGATCCGATGAACGAAGCGGCGGCCTTCCTCAACCCCGACGCCGGTTTTGCCGATGCGTTTGCGGTGCTGGACGGCGTGCGCGACCTGCTCTCCGAACGCTGGGCTGAAGACGCCGTGCTGGTGGGCAAGCTGCGCGAGTGGCTGTGGGCCGAGGGTCTGTTCAAGTCCACGCTGATGGACGGCAAGAACGAGAACGATCCCGAGATCGCCAAGTTCCGCGACTACTTCGACTACGCCGAAGCCATCCGCACCGTGCCTTCGCACCGCGCTCTGGCCGTGTTCCGCGGCCGCACACAGGAATGCCTGGACGCCAAGCTCACGCTCGACGAAGAGCTGCAGCCGGGCAAGCCGGGCCTGGCCGAAGGCCGCATCGCCATCCACCTGGGCTGGAGCCATTCGAAGCGCGCGTCGGACGAACTGATCCGCAAGACGGTGGCCTGGACCTGGAAGGTCAAGCTCAGCATGAGCCTGGAGCGCGACCTGTTCTCGCGCCTGCGCGAAGAGGCCGAGAAGGTCGCCATCCGTGTCTTCGCCGAGAACCTGCGCGACCTGCTGCTGGCTGCACCGGCCGGCAAGCGCGTCGTCATGGGCCTGGACCCGGGCATCCGCACCGGCGTGAAGGTGGCGGTGGTGAGCGACACCGGCCGCGTGCTGGACACCAACACCGTCTACCCGCACGAGCCGCGCAAGGACTGGGAAGGCTCGCTGCACACGCTGGGGCGCCTGGTGGCGACGCACGGCGTCAACCTGATTGCCATCGGCAACGGCACGGCCAGCCGCGAGACGGACAAGCTCGCCGCCGACCTGATCAAGCGCGTGCAGCAGATCGCGCCGGAAGTGAAGATCGAGAAGGTCGTCGTCAGCGAAGCGGGCGCCTCGGTCTACTCGGCTTCCGAGTTCGCCTCCAAGGAACTGCCCGAGCTGGACGTCTCGCTGCGCGGTGCCGTCTCCATCGCGCGCCGCCTGCAGGATCCGCTGGCCGAGCTGGTGAAGATCGACCCCAAGAGCATCGGCGTCGGCCAGTACCAGCACGACGTCAACCAGAGCGAACTGGCGCGCACGCTGGACGCCGTGGTGGAAGACTGCGTGAACTCCGTCGGCGTGGACCTCAACACGGCCAGCGCGCCGCTGCTCTCGCGCGTGTCGGGCCTCTCCGGCACGGTGGCCGCTAGCATCGTGCGATGGCGCGATGCCAACGGCTCGTTCCGTTCACGCAAGCAATTGCTTGATGTGACCGGCCTCGGCCCCAAGACCTTCGAACAGGCGGCCGGCTTCCTGCGCATCCGCGATGGCGAGAACCCGCTCGACCTCTCCGGCGTGCACCCGGAGACTTACCCCGTGGTTCAGCGCATGCTCACTCAGCTGGGCCGGCCGATCGCCGAGATCATGGGCAAGAGCGACGTGATCCGCACACTGCGCCCCGAAGCCTTTGCCGACGAGAAGTTCGGCGCCATCACGGTCAAGGACATCCTGGCCGAGCTGGAAAAGCCCGGCCGCGATCCGCGCCCGGACTTCAAGGTGGCGCGCTTCAACGATGGCGTCGAAGACATCAAGGACCTGCAAGAAGGCATGGTGCTTGAAGGCACGGTCTCCAACGTCGCGCAGTTCGGCGCCTTCGTGGACCTGGGCGTCCACCAGGACGGCCTCGTGCACGTGAGCCAGCTCTCCAACAAGTTCGTCACCGACGCCCGCGAGGTCGTGAAGACCGGCGACATCGTCAAGGTGCGCGTGCTGGAGGTCGATCTCGCGCGCAAGCGCATCTCGCTGACGATGAAGCTCGACGCCGCAGCGCCGAGGAAGGGCGCCGGCGGCGGCGATAACGCCTACCGCCCGGCGGCGCGCAATGAGCAGCAGCGTGGCGGTGGCGGTCGAGCACCCGAGCCGGCGGCCGGCGGAGCGATGGCGGCGGCGTTTGCAAAACTGAAGCGCTGAAGTCACAGCCGATGCCGCGCCGCGGCGGTAGAGTCCGGGCTTCACCTGCACTCAGGAGCGGCAAATGAAGCGTGTGGTCGGCATCGGTGGCATCTTCTTCAAGTCCAAGGACCCGCAAGCCCTGGGCGAGTGGTATCGCGAGCACCTCGGTGTGCCGGTGGAGGCCTGGGGCGGCGCGTCGTTCGCCTGGGCTTCGCCGGACAACCCTTCCGGCACGGGCACCACGCTCTGGACGCCGTTCAAGGAAAGCACGACCTACTTCGGTGCGGGTGGCGCGTCCTTCATGGTGAATTTCCGCGTGCATGATCTGAAGGCCCTGGTTGCCGCACTGCGCGCCGAAGGCTGCAAGGTGGACGACAAGATCGACGAGTCGGAGTACGGCAAGTTCGGTTGGGTCACCGACCCGGAAGGCAACCGCGTCGAGTTGTGGGAACCACCGGCCGGGCAGTGAAGGGACGGAACTCCTCATGAAGATTCTTCGTCGCGCCCTCATCCTTGCTCCGCTTGCTATGGGCGTTACGGCCGCGCAAGCCGACGACGCCTGGCCCGCCAAGCCCATCCGCTTCATCGTGCCCTTCGGCCCCGGCGGCTCCAACGACATCGTCGTGCGCGCGGTGGCAGAAGCCACCTCCAAGCAGCTCGGCCAGACCATCATCATCGAGAACAAGCCCGGCGCGGGCTCGGCGCTGGGTGCCGAGTACGTGGCCAAGGCGGCGCCCGACGGCTACACCTTCCTCGCACCCGCGGCCGGCGTGGTCACCAACTTCATGATCCGCTCGCACATGTCCTTCAAGGAGGACGATCTGGTGCCGGTGGTGATGATGGCGGTGAGCCCTTCGGTGATCGTCGTGCCGGGCGATTCGCCGATCAAGGACCTCAAGGGCCTGATCGCCGCCTCGAAGAAGGGCGAGGGCCTGAACTTCTCGACCGCCGGCACGGGCAGCACGCCGCACTTCGTGGCCGAGATGCTCAAGCTCAAGGCCGGTGCGCGCATGCAGGTGATTCCGTACAAGAGCGGCTCCGAAGGCGTAGCCGCCGTGATCGGGCGGCAGGTGGATGCCACTTCGGAAGGTAGCCCCGTCGTGCTTCCGCAGATCAAGGCGGGCCGGCTCAAAGCCATCGCCTCGACGTGGAACCGGCGCATCGCTGCGCTGCCCGATTTGCCCACCGCCGAGGAGCAGGGCTTCAAGGACATCTTCATCGGGCACTGGACGGGCCTGTTCGCGCCCAAGGGCACGCCGGAAGCCATCCTCGACAAGCTCAACGCTGCGGTGAACGCCGCGCTCAAGTCGACCGAGCTGCGCGCGCGACTGATCCCGATGGCCATCGATCCGCAAGGTGGCTCGCGGGAGGATTTCCGCAAGTTCATCGCCGGTGAGAAAGCGCGGCTCGGGCCGATCGCGAAGGCCGCGCAGATGCGCGAGGACTGAACGGGAGACGCTAGCGGTCCAGCGGCCACACCGGCCGTGGCAGATGCTTGTACGGCATCGCGCTCAGGTCCACCTGCAGCGAACCCGGTGAGTCGGCGTAGATCGTCGCCGCCGCCAGCGAGTCGAAGCCGGCGCGGAAATGCTGCGTGGACTTCACGACGATCAGCCGCTGGTCTTCGAGCGTCACGCCCAGCTCGGTGAAGCAGTCCGGCGAGAACACCTGCTGGCGAATGCTGTTGAGCACGATCGTGATGCCGCGCGCCCTCACGGCCACCGAGGCTCCCAGCGCGTCAAAGCCGCCCGGCGTGAGGCCGCGCTGCTGCGCGTCGCTGCGGCAGGCCAGCACTTCCACATCGAGATCCACCGGATCGCCTGACAGCGGCCCAACCTTGCCGCCCATGCGCAGCGGCAGCCTGGCGCCCACGCCGGCTGCGGTGGCGATGGCCACGGCCTGCGGATCCCAGATCATGCCCAGTGCCGCGCCGGTGATGCCGCGCGCCAGCAGCTCCTTCAGAACAAAGGTGCTGTCGCAGGCCGCGCCGCCGCCGGGGTTGTCGGCGGTGTCGGCGAGCACGACGGGGCCTTGATAGAGCTGCATCGCCGCCTGGGCCTGGTCGAGCGCTGCGTTCAAGGGCAGGCGCTTGGCGGCTGCGCGTTCACGCAGCGCGTAGAAGTCGTCGGCCAGCTCGGCCATGGTCGATTGCGCAGTGGCGATGGCTTCGGGCTTGTCTTCTGAATAGACGAGCAGCGCTGCGCTGGTGTGCGGCGTGTCCGACCACGGAAAGCCGTGCATCGCCGAGATCGAGAGCAGGCCCGGTCGCGATTCGAGCGCTTCGAGCCGGCGCACGAACTCGCTCATTGGCCCTTCGGTCGTGCCGAAGATGCCGAGCATGGGCACGCGCTGCCATTGCCCGCGCACGCGCAGCTCGCCGGCCGTCATGCGGCGCAGAAAGCCCATCAGCTCGCGGCCGCGGGCGGCGTAGTCGATGTGCGGATACTCCTTCACCGCAACCAGCAGTGCGCCAGAATTGATCATCGCGGGGCTGAGGTTGCCGTGCAGGTCGAGCAGGGCGCCCACGGGCACATCGGGGCCGACCAGCATGCGCACGCGGCCGAGCAGGTCGCCTTCGCAATCCGGATAGCCCTCGGCGAGCATGGCACCGTGCAGCACGAGCACGACGGAGTCCACCGGCAGCGAAGCCTGCAGATCGGCCAGCAGCTCCTCGCGCAGCAGCTCGTAGTCGGCGCGCGAGAGCGGGCCGGAGGGCTGGGTCTGCGCGAAGAGGCCGGGCAGCAGCGTGTCGCCGTGCGCCCGCGCCTCCGCCACGACGCCGCCCAGCTCGGCCTGTGCGGCGATGCGCTCCATCGCTGCCGGCTCGCCGCGGCGGATCAGCAGCGAATCGGCGTAACTCTGCACATTGGTGGGCAGCGGCGAGAAGCTGTTGGTCTCGTGGACGAGGCCGGCGACGAAGATGCGCATCAGAGTGTCAGTACCACTGGTTCATCGAAATCATGTGGTGCGCAAAGCCCAGCACGACGAGCACGGCAAAGGCCAGCAGCCACACGATGGCGAGCGAACGGGAAGCCGTATTGGCCTTGGGCAGCACGGCCTTCGCGTTCCACAGCGCCGCAAGCAGACCGCCGATGAAGGCCACGGCTGTCAAGAGCTGCGCCAGCGGCAGCGAGGTGCCGGTGTCCTTCAGGTCATCGAGACCGGCCACGACCACGCCCCACATCGCGATGGCCACCAGAGCTAGCACGCCGGCCACGCGGATCAGGGTGACGGGACGTGCGGGTTTGGCTTCCACACCATGGCGACGGCGCAGCACGGCGGCGACGGGCCACAGCAGCACCGTCAGCACCACCACCACCAGCGCACCGCACAGCGCGATCAGCGCCGGCGTGCTGGCCATCGCCGGCACGGGCTCGAAGATGAAGGCGAAGACATAGGGCTCCAGGCCGAAGTGCACGACGCGGCCGTTCTCGACCTTGGCCTGCAGGCGGCGATGGCCATGCTCCTCTTGCCAGAAGAAGGGCTTGACCTCGCGGAACACGCTGCGCGAACCCGCCAGGTCGATGGAGACGCGACCGTCTTCCATGGCCTGCACACGCAGCGGGCTCAAGAGGGCCAGCAGCGAGAGGAAGGTCGAGTCTTCACGGCGCGTGGTGCGGTAGGCGCCGGCCATCATCGCGGCGTGCTGTTTGGCCGTGGCTTCGTCGACTTCAGACTTGCCGGCTGCGCGCTGGTCCGGCAGATAGCGTTCCGCAAACGACTCGAACACGCGATCACGCAGCCACTTGCCCTGGCCGTGGCCCGAGCCTTCGCCCGGCGAGTTGACCGAGACGTAGATGCCCAGGTTGTCGTCCGGGAACAGCAGCAGGTCGGTGTGGAACAGCACGGTGTCGCCGCCGTGGCCGACGACGCGGTGGCCGTTGATGTCTTGCTGGTAGAAGCCCAGGCCGATGCCCAGCAGATCCGGCAGCGGCTTGGTCAGCGTGGTGTGCATCTGCTGCACGGTCTCGGCCTTGAGAAACTGCTGGTCGCCCAGTTTGCCCTTGGCCAAATAGCCCAGCATGAAGCGACCCATGTCCGCGCCCGTGGAGGACAGGCTGCCGGCCGGCGGCATGGAGATGACCTCGAAGCCCAGCGGCTTGTCCTCCGAGCTCTTGTAGCCGCGAGACATCTGCTCGGCGAGCCCCTTGGGCAGCGGCTGGCGGAAGCTGGAGTTTTTCATGCCCAGCGGCGCGAAGACGTGCTGCTCGATGTAGTCGTCAAACGGCTGGCCGCTGACGCGCTGCACGATGTAGCCGGCCAGCGAAGTGGCGTAGTTGGAGTAGCCCGGCATGCTGCCCGGCTCGTACAGATAGGGCGGGATGTAGCGCTTGAGCACGCCGCCGAGGTCCGGGGCGGCGGTGTCGTAGGTCAGCAGGTCGCGCGCCACTTCCTCGAAGCCCGTCGTGTGCGTCATCACGTGGCGCAGCGTCAGCGCCTTGCCGGTCTTGTAGGCGGGGATCTTGAAGTCGAGGTATTGGTTCAGGTCGGCGTCGAGGTTGAGCTTGCCCTGCTCGACGAGCTGCATCACCGCCGTCCAGGTGAACAGCTTGGAGACCGAGCCCGGGCGAAACAGCGTGCGCTCGGGGTCGACGGGCGCGCTCTTCTCCCAATCGGAAAAGCCGTAGCCCTTCTGCAGGAGGGGCTGGCCGTCCTTGACGATCACGACCACGGCGCCCGGCGTGCCGGCCATGCGCAGCGCCGAGGGCATCAGGCCGTCGAGCCAGGCTTCGGCATCGGTCGCATTCAGCTCCTTCGCGGGCTTGGCCGGTTCAGCAGCGCTCGCACCTTGCAGCGCGGCCACGGCGCACAAGGCGAGGGCGCACAGCGGCTTGAACAACATGGTCTTCATCTTCATGAGGGCTCCGGGGTTCAGAAATTAAAGCTCAGGTTGGCGCCGATCGTGCGCGGCGTGGCCACGGTCGCAGCGAGCGGGAAGCCGAAGGCTGTCAGCGCGGTGTTGGCTGCCAGGATGGCGCGCTTGTTGGTCAGGTTGCGCACGAAGGCGGAGAGCTGCCAGCTGCCGAGGTCCAGCCCCCACTGCGCGTCCACCAGCGTGTAGGCCGGCTGGCTGAACTGCGGGATGGAGCTGTTCGGGTCGTCGTAGCCGGCGTTGCGCTGGCCGACGTGGCGCAGGTTCAGGTTGGCGTACGAGGCGTGGCCAGCCAGGCTGAAGGCGTAGCGCACGCCCAGGGTGTAGGCCAGCTTCGGCGTGTTGGCCAGGCGCGTGCCGGACGGGCCGAGGTCGGGCGTGTCCTCGCTCAGCTTGGGGTCGGTGTAGGCGAGGCTTGCGTTCCAGCTCCAGCTGTCGTCCACCGTGTAGCGTGTGGCCAGCTCGAAGCCGCGCACGCGCGCCGCACCGGCATTGACGATGATGGTGCTGATGCCCATGGCCTTGGGCTGCTGCAGATCGCTCCAGTTGATCTGGTAGAGCGCAGCCTCCACGTTCAGGCGCTTGTCGAGCAGGTCGGCCTTGTAGCCCAGCTCGTAGCTCCACAGCGTGTCGTGGCCGAACATCGTGGGCGTGCCGGGAATCGGCTGAAGCGTCGTCGCATCCAGGGCAATGCCGTCCGGGCCGCCCGGGCGGTAGCCGCTGGCGGCGCGGAAGTAGAGGTTGCTGTCCTTGTCCAGCGCGTAGCGCAGCGTGCCCAGATAGGTCTTGGAAGACTCGGCGCTGGTGCCGGTGAAGTCCAGCGGCGGCGAGTTCTCGACGCCGTAGACCTGCTTGTTGTGGGCCACGCGGGCGCCGACGGTCAGCGACCACAGCGAGCCGATGTTCCAGGTCACGTCACCATAGACCGCCTGCTCGCGGTACTGGGACGGCTGGCCGTTGCCCTGTAGATCCATATGCCCGCACCAGCCAGTTTGGCCCACAGGCGCTGATCGACACGGCCGATCTCGCGGTCGCGGTAGTAGCCCAGCAGCCACTCGACCGTGCCGCGCTGCGAGGTCAGGCGCAGCTCCTGCGTCTGCTTGCGCAGCTTGATGGCGTTGTCCAGCACGGCGTAGTCAAAGGCCGGGCTGCCGCCCAGGAAGGGCGTGGCGTCCTGGCTGGTGTTGCCATCCAGCCCTTGCGTGGCCACGACGGCGTTGAGGCGGGCAAAGCCGAAGTCGTACTCCACATCGGCCGAACTCAGGCGGGTCTTGATTTTGTAGGGCTCGCGCACGCTGAGTGCACGCACCAGGTCGCCGTTCATGGGCTTGCCGGTGCTCACGTCGTAGTCGATCGCGTTCAGGCCGTTGCGCTGGATCTCCTGCTGCGCCGAGGACAGGCGGATCTTCATCTTCGTCATCGGCTCGATCAGGGCGGAGGCCCGCACGCCGCGGGTGTTGCCGTCGTTGATGTGATCGCCGGCCGCGGTGCCGATGGCCTTGACGTAGCCGCCGTCGTGATCGTTGAAAGCGGCGACGCGCAGGGCGGCCACGTCCTTGCTCAGTGGCATGTTCAGTACCAGGTTCTCGGTGTGGCCCATGCCGCCGTCCTGCGTGCTGCGCACGCCCACGCCGACCTTGCCGGAGAACTGCGAGCTGTCGGGCTCGTTGGTCACGTACTTGAGCAGGCCGCCCATGGCGCCTGCGCCGTAGAGCGTGCCCTGCGGGCCGCGCAGCAGTTCCACGTGATGCAGGTCGAGCAAGCCCATGTCCAGCGCCATCGAGCCGCCGGCCACGAAGGCGCTGCTGGAGCCGAAGGGCACGTCGTCCACATAGACGCCCACCGTCGCGATCGTCTGTTCGCCGAGGCTGACACCGCGCATGGTCACGGCGCTGCGGCCGGGCCCAGAGTCGGCCTTCACGTCGACACCGGGCAGGGCGCCGATGGTGTCGCTCAGCGAGGTGGCGCCTGCGCGCTCCAGGCTCTCGGCATCGAGCGACTCCACGCGCAGCGGCACCTCACGCACGGGCTCGCGGCGGCGTGTGGCCGAGACAGTCACGCGCTCGAGCTTCTGTGTGGTGGGCGTGCTGCTGTCGGCGCTGGTGCCATCCGCAGCGGCGGGCGTGGCTTCCTGGGCCCAGATCGAGGGCGCGAACAGTGCGCCCATGCAAGGAACGAGCAGGGCCGCGAGCTTGTGGCGCTTCTGCGGCGCATTGCCATGGTGGGGGCGGGTAGACCGGCGCATGTGCAATTCTCCAGGTGTGTGTGGAATGGGATGGAGTTTCCAATTTGGAAAAATATTTCCCATCGGTGTAAACCTGAATGAAATTCGTCACGGGGCAGCGAATGCCACGGCCATCGCCGTCCTGCCCTATGATCGGCCGCGAAACCCTTCACCTCCTATGGCTACTTCCCACGGCAACCCTGGTGACCACATCCGCAGCGTGCGCAAGCGCCTGGGTCTGACTCTCAGCGATCTGAGCGAGCGAACCGGGCTGGCGGTTTCCACTTTGTCCAAACTGGAAAAGGGCAACGTCTCCCTCTCCTATGACAAGCTGATGCTGCTGAGCCGCGGCCTCGGCGTGGACATGGCCGAGCTGCTCAGCGGCGCGCCCGGCACCCAGCCCGTGCCCGGCGGCTCGGGGCGGCGCGTGGTGCACCGGGCCGGTGAGGGCCAGCCCGTCGAGACGCAGAGTTATGCCCAGGTCTACCTGGCTTCCGAGCTGCTCAGCAAGCGCTTCACCCCGATCGTGGTCGAGGTGAAGGCGCGCTCGATCGACGAGTTCAAGGCCGAGTTCGGCGACCTGATCCGTCATCCCGGCGAAGAGTTTGCCTACATCCTGGAGGGCGAGGTCGCCTTCCACACCGACCTCTACGCGCCCGTCGTGCTCAAGGCCGGCGATTCGATCTACTTCGACAGCGAGATGGGGCACGCCTACCTGAAGGCGGCGGACGGCCCTTGCCGTCTCGTCGCCACCTGTGCGCCGCGCGGCAACCAGGCGGAGACGCTGGCGCAGCCGTTTCTCGAGGCCTCGCAGCGGCGGGTGGAACCGCCCGCCGTGGCGGCGCCGGTGAAGGCGAAGCGCCCGGCCGTCAAGACCAAGCCGAAGGCAAGCGCCAGGCGCTGATCAGCGATCGATGCGGCGGACCATCGGTCCCAGCGCCAGCAGCGCCACAGCCGCAGCGCCGGCAATCGCGGCGAGCAGCCCGAAGAAGCTGCTTGGCCCCATCGCCTCGTAGGCGCGGCCGACCACGCCCGAGAGCAGGTTGCCGCCGAAGGACGCCAGGAACCAGGCTGCGATGACCGTGGCGCCCATGCCCGCCGGCGCCAGCCGCGCAAACAGCCCGAGGCCGACCGGCAGGATGTAGAGCTCGCCCAGCGTGTAGAGCGCGAAGAAGACGATCATCCACAGCATCGCCACCGGCTGCGTGCCCGTGGCCAGTGCGGCGAGGAGCGCAAACGAGAGGGCCACGCCGGCCGCGCCGAGCGCCATCTTGCTGATCGACGTAGGCTCGCGCCCGCGCAGCGCAGCGCGGCGCCAGGCCGCCACCAGGAAGGGCGTGAACGCGAAGACGAACAGCGGGTTCAGCGCCTGCAGCCAGCTCGCGGGGACGAGCCAGCCGAACAGATGGCGATCGACGCGGGCATCGGCCCAGACGGCGTAGGTGTTGCCGCTTTGCTCGTAGGCGCTGCGGAAGACCACCACGGCCAGCGCCACGAAGAGCAGCGGCAGCAGGCTGCGCTTGGGTGCATCGGCGTTCGTCGCCTCAGTCACGACAGCTGCGACCCCCGGTCGGTCTGGCGGCAGATGCCGGCCGTTTAGCGCATAGACGAGCAGGCCAATGCACATCCCCACGCCGGCGGCGCCGAAGCCCGCGTGCCAGCCGTAGGTTTCGCCCAGCACGCCGCAGCCCAGCACGCCCAGCAGCGCCCCGAGGTTCACGCCCATGTAGTAGATGTTGTAGGCGCCGCCACGGCGCGGATCGTCGAGCGCGTAGAGGTCGCCGACCTGGCTCGGCAGGCTGGGCAGGAAGAGCCCGTTGCCCAGTGCGATCAGCACCAGCGCGGGAAAGAACAGCGCTTCTGAGGTCAGTGTGAAATGCCCCAGCGCCATCAGCCCGCCGCCGATCAGGATGGCGCGCTTGCGGCCCAGCCAGCGGTCGGCCACGTAGCCACCGACGATGGGCGTGAGGTAGACGCCGCCGGCATAGAGCCCATAGACCATCGACGCATCCGCCTGCGAAAAATGCAGCTGCTTGATCATGTAATAGACCTGCAGGGCCCGCATGCCGAAGAAGGAGAACTTCTCCCACATCTCGGTCAGGAAGAGCACGACCAGGCCGCGCGGCTGGCCGAAGAAGGTGGCGGCGCCGGCCGGCGTAGACGTCGGCGCAGAGGCCAGCGTTGGGCTTGGAATCACGGGTTCTCCACAGGATTGCTCGATGAGTGTCCAGATGGTACATTGATTTTCCAAATTGGAAAATTACTGGAAAACGAGCCCTGATCGTGACCGACAAGACGACCTGTAGAACCGTGGACTGTCTCGTGATCGGCGCCGGCATGGCGGGTGCCTCGGCGGCGGCGGCGCTGTCGGCGCATGGCGAGGTGGTGATCCTCGAGACCGAATCGCAGCCGGGCTACCACTCCACCGGGCGCTCGGCGGCGCTGTATTCGGCGCTCTATGGCAACGCGGTGGTGCGCGCGCTCACGCGGGCTAGCCTGGCCTACTTCCAGGCGCCGCGCGAACACGCGCTGCTGCGTCTGCGCGAGACGCTCTTTCTCGTCGGCGCCGGCCAGGAGCCCGAGGCGGAAGCCTTTGCCGCGGATGCCGACATCCGTCAGTTCACGCACCGCATGAGTGCCGACGAGGTGGTGGCCCGCGTGCCCATCCTCCAGCGCGAACGCGTGGCCGGCGCGTTGCTCGATCCGGGCTCGGCCGACATCGAGGTGGACCTGGCCCACCAGGGCTTCCTGCGCCAGGCGCGGGCCAACGGTGCGCAATTGCAGCTGAACGCGCCGCTGCTCGCGCTCGAACGCGAGGGGCAGCACTGGATCGCGCACACGGCGCAGGGTGATTTCCGCGCGCCGCTGATCGTCAACGCGGCGGGCGCCTGGGCGGACGAAGTCGCCGCGATGGCCGGTGTCGCGCCGCTGGGCCTGCAGCCGCTGCGGCGCACGGCCGTGCTGGTCGACGTGCCCGGGGGCCTGGATGCCAGCTCATGGCCGGCCGTCATTGCTGTGGATGAGAGCCAGTACTTCAAGCCCGATGCGGGCCTGCTGCTGGTGTCTGCCGCCGATGAAACGCCGAGCCCGCCCTGCGATGCCCAGCCCGAGGAGTTGGACGTGGCGATTGCGGTGGACCGCTTCGAGACCCTGACCGGCCGCCCGGTGCGCCACGTGCGCCACCAGTGGGCCGGCCTGCGCGTGTTCAGCCCGGACCGCACGCCCGTGCTCGGCTTCGAGCCCGGCGCGCCCGGCTTCTTCTGGTGCGCGGGGCAGGGCGGCTACGGCATCCAGACCTCACCGGCCATGGGCCGTGCCGCCGCGGCGCTGGCGCTGGGGCAAGCGCTGCCGGTGGATCTGCTGGACCTCGGTATCGAGGCAGGGCAGCTTTCGCCTTCGCGGCTGCGCCGCTGATCATGCGAATGCGGCGTTCTCCGACTGGCTGAAGCGCTGCCGTCCCGCGTAGCATGGGTCCACCCTGGACCCAACGAGGAGACCCGCGATGAAGCCCAAGAACACCATCTGCCTCTGGTACGACGGCACGGCGCTGGAGGCGGCCGAGTTTTACGCCAAGACCTTTCCGGACAGCGCCGTGACCGCCGTCATCAAGGCGCCCAGCGACTATCCCAACGGCAAGGCCGGCGACGTGCTGACGGTGGAGTTCACCGTCTGCGGCGTTCCCTGCCTGGGTCTCAACGGCGGCCCAATGTTCAAGCACAACGAGGCCTTCTCCTTTCAGATCGCCACCGACGATCAGGCCGAGACCGACCGCTACTGGGATGCCATCGTGGGCAACGGCGGCAGCACCAGCGCCTGTGGCTGGTGCAAGGACAAGTGGGGCCTGAACTGGCAGATCACGCCGCGCGTGCTGAGTGATGCGCTGAGCAACCCCGATCCCGCCGCCGCCAAGCGTGCCTTCACGGCCATGATGGACATGATCAAGATCGACGTGGCGAAGATCGAGGCTGCCATCCGGGGCTAGGAAGTCTTAGGATGCCCGGATCGGGGTGCCACGGGAGGGCTGGCAGGCCATGTCGATCCTGACCTCACTGCACAAGCGCTTGAACTTGGGCCTGGACGAGCGTGCCGCCAGCGCCGAGCTCGTGCAGGCGCCCGTGCTGCGGATGCGCCGGCTCACGCAGCTGGCCGCGCTCATTGCCGCGGCCTTCCTGATCTCGCTGCTCAGCTTCTTCGAAGAGACGAGCGGCGTGATGCTGCTGCTGATGCTGGCTGGCGTCGCGGTGCCGGTGGCGAGCTGGTTCATCGGCCGCCTGCGTCGGCCCGAGGCCGGCGGCTTGGCGCTGCTCTTCGGCAGCGCGGGCATCCTTGGTGCAGTCATCTGGGTCAGCAACGGCCTGCACGACGAAGGCATGCTTGTCTTCCCGGTGCTGCTGCTGATGGCCGAGCTGCTGATCACGACCGCGCAGTTCCTGCTGCTCACCGCGGCCATGTTGCTCTATGTGCTGGCCGTTGCCGTGGCCACGCACTATGGCTGGCGCGTCGATGCGCCGACGACCGCCACCTGGGACGCCTGGCAGACCATCACGATCGCCCTGCTGGCCGCTTCCGTGGCCTCCTGGCTGGTGTTGAACGACTTGCGCATCGCGCTGGCGCGGCTGGCATCACAGATGGAGATCACGCGGGCCTCGGAGCAGCAGGCGCTGCACCTGTCCGCGCATGACGGCCTCACCGGCCTGCCCAACCGCACGCACGGCCGGCTGCAGATCGAACAGCTGATGGCGCAGGCGCGGCGCGACCGCAACAGCGTGGCCGTGGCCTTCGTCGACCTCGACAACTTCAAGCTCATCAACGACAACCTCGGCCATGGCGCGGGCGACGAGTTCATCCGCCAGACCAGCGCGCGGCTCAAGGGCGCGGTGCGCGGTGGCGACGTGGTGGCGCGCTTCGGCGGGGACGAGTTCATCCTCGGCCTTGGCGGGCTCGACGCGGCGGAAGGCGCGCTGCACGTGATCGAGAAGGTGCTCGACCACCTGCAGGGCTGCATCAACGCCCACGGCCATGAGCTGACGGTGACCTGCTCGATCGGCGTGGCGCTCTTCCCCAACGATGGCGACGACTACGAGACCCTGGTGCGCAAGGCCGACCTGGCCATGTACGACGCCAAGGCCGCGGGGCGCAACTCGATCCGCTTCTTCGACGCGACGATGAACGACTCGGCGCGCGAGAGCCTGTGGCTGATCCACGAGCTGCGCGGCGCCATCGCGCGCGGCGAGCTGCTGCTGCACTTCCAGCCCATCGTCGATCTGCGGACCGGGCAGGTCGTCCACGCCGAGGCGCTGCTGCGCTGGCAGCATCCCGCACGCGGATCGATCTCGCCGGCCGAGTTCATTCCGCTGGCCGAGTCCTCGGGCCTGATCGTGGAGATCGGCGAATGGGTGATCCGCGAAGCCTGCCGCAGCGCCGTGGCCTGGCACCGCGCGGGTCTGGGTGGCATCGGCGTGGCCATCAATCTCTCGCCCGTGCAGTTCCGCAGCGGGGAGATCGTGACGGTGATCGAGGAGGCGCTGGCCACGCATGGCCTGGATGCGCGGCTGCTTGAGCTGGAGATCACCGAATCGCAGCTGGTGCACAGCAACGAACGCTTCCTGCACTGCATGGCTGATCTCAAGGCGATGGGCGTGCGCGTGGCCGTGGACGACTTTGGCACCGGCTATTCCAACCTGGCCTATTTGCAGGACTTCAAGGTGGAGGTGCTGAAGATCGATCAGTCCTTCGTGCGCCGACTCGGCGAGGACGAGCAGAGGAACAGCATCGTGCGCGCCATCATCACCATGGCCCACAGCCTGGGCCTCAAGACCGTGGCCGAGGGCATCGAGACTTCACAGCAGTTGGCCCTGCTGCAGCAACTCGGCTGCAACTGCGGACAGGGCTATCTGCTGGCGCGGCCCGCGCCCTGGCAGGACTTCGTCAACAAGGTCAAGGCTGGCGAGGGGCGGCTGCAGGTCGCAGCATCACCTCCTGATGCCCGCAGCCCGCTGGAATCATCGGAAAGCAGTTCTCCTCTGGCCTGACGCGCACGTCGAGGAAGTACGGCCCTTCGGCTGCGAGGCATTGCGCCAATGCGCCTTCGAGTTCGTCGCGCCGCTCCACCCGCGCCGCCTGCCAGCCGAAGCCGCGCGCCACGGCCACGAAGTCCGGCATGCAGGCGTTGTAGCTGTGGCTGTAGCGCTCGCCATGGATCAGCTCCTGCCACTGCCTCACCATGCCCATGTGCGCGTTGTTGCACAGCACCAGCTTGACCGGTGTGCGGTGCTGGCGCGCTGTGGCCAGTTCTTGAATGTTCATCAGCACCGAGGCATCGCCGCTGACGCAGACGACTGATCTGTCCGGATGCGCGATCTGCGCGCCGATGGCGGCAGGCAGGCCGTAACCCATGGTGCCCGCGCCGCCGGAGGTCAGCCAGCGCATCGGCCGCTCAAAGCCCAGGTGCTGGGCGGCCCACATCTGGTGCTGGCCCACGTCGGTCGAGACGATGGCATCGCGGCCCCGCAGCTGTTCGTTGAGCGTGCGCATCAGCGCCTGCGGGGCGATGTCCGGCCCGTGGTCGTCGAAGCTCAAGCTGTCCTCCTGCCGCCAGGCGCCGATCTGCTGCCACCAGTCCGTGAGGCGGGCAGGCTGGAGCGTCTGTGCGCCCAGCGCTTCGTGCAAGCTTTCGAGCAGCTCCGCCGCATCGCCGACGAAAGGCAGATCGGCCTTCACCACCTTGTGGATGGAGGCCGGGTCGACGTCGAAATGGATGACGCGCGCATGGGGCGCAAAGCTGTCGAGCCGGCCGGTGACGCGATCGTCAAAGCGCGCGCCGACGCAGACGATCAGGTCCGCGTGATGCAGCGCCAGGTTCGCCTCCAGCGTGCCGTGCATGCCGGGCATGCCCAGCCATTCATCCGCCGAGGCCGGGAAAGCACCCAGGCCCATCAGCGTGAGCGTGCACGGTGCTTGGCAAAGCCGCACGATGTCGGCAAAGCTTTGGCAGGCGCGCGGGCCGGCGTTGATCAGGCCGCCACCGCCGTAGAACACCGGCCGCCGCGCCTCGGCGATCCATTGGGCGGCGCGGGCCATGCGCTGGACTTCGCCGACGCCGCGCGGCTTGTTGGCGCGGCGGAAGTGGCCGCGCAGCGGAGTCTGCGGCGCGGCTTGCTGCTGCAGGTCCTTCGGAAAGTCCAGCAACACCGGACCGGGTCGGCCGTTGCTCGCGATCTCGTGCGCTTGTCGAACCAGCGCTTCGACCTGGCCGGCATCGCGGATCTGGGCGTTCCACTTCGTCACCGAGCGGCTGATGCCCAGCGCATCGCATTCCTGGAAGGCGTCGGTGCCGATGGCCGTGCTGGCCACCTGGCCGCTGATGCAGAGGATGGGGATGGAATCGGACAGCGCGTCGAGCAGGCCGGTCGTGGTGTTGCTCATACCTGGCCCCGAGGTCACGAGGACCACACCGACGCGGCCGGTGCTGCGCGCATAACCCTGTGCTGCGTGGACAGCGGCCTGCTCGTGGCGGACGAGGATGTGGCGGATGCGCCGCTCACCATGCAGCGCGTCGTAGATCGGCAGCACGGCGCCGCCGGGATAGCCGAAGACGGTGTCCACGCCGAGATCGGCAAGGGTGTCCAGCAGGACTTGGGCGCCGGTCTGGACCGGCAATTCGAGGCGAGCATTCATCGCAGAAGTGTCTGCGTGAGTGCTCAGCAAATGCTGCTTTGTTTGCTGATCTGGTTATAGTTTGCAGCAAATTTTGCTGCGAGGCCGCAATGAGCAAGGAAGTCACCCTGGACCGCTACGACTTGGCCCTGCTGCGCGCCCTGCAGCGCAACGCCCGCGCCAGCCTGCAAGAGCTCAGCGCCGAGGTGGGGCTGTCCAGCTCGCCCTGCTGGTCGCGCATCAAGCGCATGGAAGAAGCCGGCGTGATCGAGGGCTACACGATCAAGGTCAACGCCGAGCTGGCCGGTGTCCCGGATCAACTGATCGTGCAGCTGACGCTGGACGCGCACACCGACGACGCGCTCGTCGAGTTCGGCCGCCAGCTCGAAGCCATCCCCGAGGTGCTGGAGGCCTATCTCGTCTCGGGCGACTACGACTACGTGCTGCGCATCGCCGTCAAGGGCACGCGCGACTACGAGCGGCTGCTGCGAGAGCAGCTCTACAAGATTCCTGGTATCCGCCACAGCAAGTCGAGTTTTGTGTTGCGGCGGCTCAAGAGCGGCCATCTTTCGCTCTGAGCCTCGTTAGGATGGATTCATGAGCACATCGCTTCTCCGGTTCCCGCGCCGATGGCTGGTCGCCGTGGCGGCGCTGCTGGCAGTGGGCCAATTTGGCGCGGCGCAGGCCGATGCGACGCGCTGGCAGTTCGTGACCGAGCAGTTCGCGCCCTACACGCTGGCGCGCGGCGGCGAGGCGGCTGGCCCGATGGTGGATGTGCTGCGCCGCGTCTGCGAGAAGCTGCGCGTGGATTGCAACGTCGAGGTGCTGCCCTGGCGCCGTGCGCTGAGGATGGCCGAGCGCGGTGAGGTCGAGGGCATCTTCACCGTGGTGGACACGCCCGAGCGCCGCGCGGCGTTCTGGCTGGCGGATCCGGTGATCGAAGCGCGCTACACCTTCTTCGCCCGCGCCGACAACGCCTTTGCGTACACCGCGCCGCGCGACCTGCGTGAGCAGACCATCGGCGTCTATGGCCCCTCGGCCAGCTCCACCATCCTGTCTGGCCTGCTCAAGGAAGGCAACGCCCGCATGGTCGTCGAGGTGGACAACACCACCGTGCTGCGCAAGCTCGCGGGCGGCCGCTACGGTGATGACGGCCTGGCGATGGTGAACGAGATGGTGGCGCGCGAGATCATTGCCCACGAGCACATGACTGGCCTGCGTGCGGTCGGCGAGGCCTCGCGCTTCACCTACACCTTCGGGCTTTCGCGCCAACGCCTGCAGGCTGCCGATCTGGCGCGCTTCAACGAGGCGCTGACGCAGCTGTGCCGCTCGGGTGAGCTGCAGCGCTTGCTCGACCCCTACGGCATGCGGTCGCCGAGCTGCCGCGGCTGATGCGGACTCAGGTGTTCAGCGGCAGCGAGATCACGAAGCTCACGCCGCCGGATTCGTTGCGCGCTTCGATCCGGCCGTCCATCTTGGCGAGGTAGCTGCGCGCCACGAACAGGCCCTGGCCGCGGCGTTCGCCGTTGTTGGATGGCGCGTCACTCTCTCCGTACTCGAAGATCGTCTCCATGCGCTCCGGCGCGATGGCTGGGCCCTGGTTATAGACAGTGAGCACAGCGCTGCTGCCATCGAGGCTGAGCGTCAGCACGATCGGCGTGCCGGCTTCGCGGTGGCGCTGGGAGTTGCGCAGCACATGGGTCAGCACGTCTTCCAGCGCGTACTCATCGGCATTGACCCACAGCAGCCCGCCGCTCCAGGCGCGCAGCTCCACGCCTTCGATGCCGGCGTAGGCGGCATTGGCGGAGAGTTGCGCCGCGAAGGCCGCGAGATCCATGCGCTGGCCTTCGATCTGCGCGCCGGCCAGGGCCTCGCTCGGGCTGGCCGTGCCGTAGAGCACGCGCACGGCCTGCTGCATGCGCAGCAAGTAGCGGCGGCTGGCATCGCCTTCGCCGCCGTGCAGGGCGAGCAGCGATTGCAGCGGCGACATGATCTCGTGGCCGACCGAATGCCACATGTCGCGCTCCTGCTCGGCGCGCAGCTGCTCGCGGTGCAGGGCCAGCTTGGCGCGGGCCAGCAAGTCGGCCAGCGTGCCGGCGAGGATGCCGAGTTCGTCGGAGCCGCGCAGGTCGTCGACTTCGAGCGAGCCGATGCGCTCATCAATGCGCGCCGGCTGCATGTTGTACGAGACCGCCGCGGCGCGCTTGGTCAGCCGCGCAATGCGGCGCATCAGGCCCAGCGCGATTACCAGCCAGGCCAGGCCGATGGCCAGCAGCATGCCGCCGACCAGCCAAGACACGCGCGCGGCGCCCACGCTCAGTGCGCGGTCCACGCTCTTCACGTCGCCGCGCAGCTGCAGCTCGTAGCGGCCCAGCGGCGTGGCCACACTTTCGGTGGAGACCAGTTTCGGCTCGGCCTGGTTCAGCGGCAGGCGCCGGATCAGGCGGGTGAGCCAGGGCGAGGGCACGTCGTCGGCCTGCGCCTTGCCGTGCAGCTCGGCGATGGCGTGGCCGTCGCGGCGGATGCTCAGCACTTCGCCGGGCTGCAGATCGGCCTCGAGCGCGCGCAGCTCCAGTGGCGCGGTGCTGGCGGCGGCGCTGTCGAACACCTCGATCCCGCCCGGGGCGAGCAACTCCAGGTGCACGCTCAGCTGGCCAAGGTCAGGCGGCGGCCAGGCCTGGGCACGGCGCTGCATCAAGGCTTCGGTCAAGGCGCTGACGGGCAGGCGCAGCGAGAAGAAGCTTCGGCGCGTGCATGTCGTCTCGTCCACCTGCGAATAGACGCATGGGCCTTCACGCCAGATCCAGCCGCGGAAGTCGCGGTCCGGGCGCATGCGCTGCGCGAGTTCGTCGCCCGGCTGGGCAAAGCCCGTGAGCCGGCCGCGCTGCTGCCAGCTGCCCGGCTCCATGGCCTCGAAAGGCGCGATCCAGTGCTGCTCCACGCCGCGCCAGCGCAGGCTGACGCGCAGGCGATGCACGCCGGTCAGGTCGAGCTGGCCGCGTTCGCGGGCCGTCAGCGGCGGCGCGTCAAGGCTGCCCACGGCGTAGACAAAGCCGCCGGCATACGGATTGCTGCCCACGGCCAGGCACAGGCTGGCGCCGCTGGCGTACTGGCGCGCGCAGCCGGACATCTCCACCGCGCTGCGCGTCTTGGCCGGGTCGTCGAAATCGATGGCGGAAAAGGGCAGCAGCAGCGGGCCCTGACCGGCATTGGGATTGAGCAGCGCGAGCTGCCCGGTCGGATGACGCAGCCGCGCAGCCAGCGTGGACAGCGATTGCTCGAAGCCCTGGGCGTAGCGCTGGTAGGCGCGCTCCTTCTCTTCGCGCAGCAGCGTGACGGCGAGCGCCAGCGTGGCCAGCGCCAGTGCCAAGAAGACGGCATGGACGACGGCCCGGTTGCGCCAGGCGGCCAGGCCCAGACGCGGCATCGACAGTCCGGGGATGTCGCGGAAGTTCATGTGCTCCAGCGGAAGCCGCGCATCGGCACATTCTCGATCGCATCAAATGTTGGATCGGCATCGCGCAGCGCCTCGCGGATGGCCGCCACATGCTTGCGCACGTTGTCCTTGCTGCGGCCACTCTTGACCACGTCGAAGAGCTCCTCATACGCCACGACCTCGCCGCGCTTCTGATAGAGCGTGGCGAGGATGCGCTGGGCCGTCAGTGGCAGGTTGATGCGCTGGCCGCGCCAGACGGCGGAGCGCTGCCAGAGGGGATCGAGCTGCAGGTCTTCGGCAGGCGCGGGTGCTGCAGGCGTGCTGCGGGCCTTGGCGGCGCGCAGCATGTCGAGAAAGGTGTCGATGAACTCGGCCTCGCTGAAGGTCGTCTTCTGCAGGTAGTCCCAGGCGTCCAACGCCTTCATGATCGAGCGGTAGATCGCCGCGGGCATGGCGGAGACCACCAGCACCGGCGTGCCCGCATGGCGCTTGTTGATGGCGTTGATCAGCGCCACGCCGGCATGGCGCTCGCGGCCGAGCTCGATGTCCAGCAGCACCAGCTCATAGGCCTGGGCGGCGAGGGCGGCCTCGGCGCTGTCGCGGTCGAACCATTGGTCGATCACGAGTTCGGGGCGTGCGGCGCGGATCCAGCCGGCAAGCTGGTCGCTCGTCGGGCGGTCGTCTTCGATGATGGCAATGCGCTGGGATGTGACGGAAGGCATGGCTGCGGATTATTGGGCCAGCGGGGGGCTCCATCACGGAAGGTTTCTTCCGCGCCACGGAGCGAAGACGGACGGCCCCGGCATTGAGGGCTCTCGGGCTGCGGCGGAATCATGCAGGCACCTCAACCAGGAGCCAGTCATGAACATCCCCGAGTCGATCCGCAACCTCCCTTCGCACCTCGCCGGCAGCCTGCCTGCCCTGCGTCGCGGTCTGCCGCGCCTGGCCCTGCTGGCCGTGGCGGCGGGTGCGGTCTACGGCGTGGTGACCCATCCCCCTTTCTATACGGTGCCCCGCGGCGAGGCAGCGGTGCGCACCAACCTGTTCACCGGAGGATCGAGCGTCGAGCGCGAGGGCCGCCTGCTCGTGCTGCCGGGCGTGCATGAAGTGCGTGCCCTGCCGGTGCAGGATCAGGTCTATCACGCCACCACGCTGGCCAAGGCCGATGGCTCCGGCGCGCTGCAGTCGCTGGAAGGCCTGTCGCTGGGCATGGACCTGACCCTGGCCTGGCGTGTGGACACCAGTCGCCTGAGCACGCTGGCGACCAGCCTGCCCGAGAACATCGAGCGCGACCTGATCGCCCCGGCCCTGCAGGCCAGCATCTATCCGGTGGTTTCGCAGCACACGGTGCGCGAGATCTTCTCCAGCAAACGTGCGGAGATTGAGCAGCAGGTGGCCCAGAACCTGCGCCAGCGCCTCAAGGCCGATGGCATCGAGCTGCGCAGCCTGCAGGTCGGCCATGTGGACCTGCCGGCCGACTACCGCCGTGGCATGGACGGCCTGCTGGCCGAAGGCCTGGCCGCCGAGAAGATGCAGTTCACGCTCGACCTCAAGGCCAAGCAGGTCAAGCAGACCGAGCTGGAAGCGCAGGCCGACAAGGCCCGCCGCGAGGTGCAGGCCGAGGCCGCCGAGCGCGAGCAGATCATCGCCGCTCGCGCCCAGGAGGAGGCCATGAAGCACGTGCTGCCGCTGCGCCAGAAGCAGATCGAGCAGCGCGCGCTCGAAGCCGAGGCCGCCAACGCCCAGCGCGTCAAGCTGGCCGAAGGCAATGCCAAGGCGCGCGCCATCGAATCCCAGGCCGAGGCCGACGCCCGCAACAAGCTGGCTGACGCCGAGGCCTACCGCATCGGCCAGATCAGCAAGGCCGATTCGGAGCGCATGGCCCGCGAAGGCGCGCTGCTGACCCTGCATCCGCTGCTCGTGCAGAAGACGCTGGCGGACAAGCTGTCGGACAAGGTGCAGGTCATCATCGCGCCGCCTTCGGTCAGCGGTGGCTTCATCGGCTCGGGCTTGCTGGGTACGCAGACGACGCAACAACAGCCGGCGCAGCAGCAACAGCAAGAGCAGGCAAAGGAGGGTGAATAAGCCATGAAGCGCTACACCTTGATCGTCGTGCTGGCCCTGGTGGCGGCCAGTGTTCAGACCGCCTGGGCCGGCCCTGCGTCAACGGCTGTCGCGGCCCTCGTGCTGCAGGACGGCGCCAGCCTGCGAGCCGCGGCCAAGGACAGTGCGCCGGTGCAGGCCGGTCTCGTGCGCGGCGATGCGGTGGAGATCCGCGCCGAGCGGCTCGACTACTGGCAGGTCTGGGACTACCGCCGCGAGCGCGGCGGCTTCCTGAAGAAGAGCCAGACGCTGCTGCTCTCCACCGATGCGCCCACGCTGCTGACCCAGCTGCGCCTGACGCTGCCGCAGGACGGCAGCGAAGGGCTGTCGCTTGCGCTGGCGGTCGCCTACATCCAGGCGGCCGGCCCGAAGGAGCTGGCTTCGGAAACCGGCGCAGAGGTGCTGGACGCGCTGGGCCAGGTTGGCCAGCGCATCGCCGCCAACACGACGACGCGACGCGCCGCGCTGCTGGACCTGGCCGCGCGCTATGGCTTGCGATTCGACAGTTATGCCCAGTCGGACGGCACCGTGCGCCAGTGCTATGACGGTGACGCCTTCCGCCGCGTGCTGAGCCTGCCGGCCACGGCGTCGCAGCGTGCCCGCGCCGCGCTGGCCCTGACGCGTGCCGATTGCCGTCCCTCCACGCTGACTGCTGTGCAAACCCAGGCGCTGGACGACTGGCGCGCCCAAGTGCTGAGCCATGCAGCGCTGGACGGCTTGCCTGCCTTCGAGAAGAACCGCCTGCTGATGCGCCGCGCCAGCGTGGCCGCCAGCCGCGCCTTTGCCCGCGGCGATGAGAAAGCCGCGCGCACGGCGCTGGCCGACTTCGCCCAAATCGAGCCCGCCGAGATCGCCGAGGACGACATGGCCGACTACAACGACGCTGCCATGCGTGTGAACGCCGTGCGCTGGACCGCGCAGCCCGTGATGGCTGAGCGTGCGCTGGGCCAGCTCAAGCTCGTGCTCAAGGAGGGCGCCACACCCGGCGAGCATTGCCTGAGCCTGCTGGACGGCAAGGGCGCCGAGCAGCTGCGCCGCTGCAGCTTCGGCCGGATCGCCTTGGCCTCGGCCGTGCTGAGCCGTGATGGCCAGGCCATCGCCCTGGCAGCGCAGCCGGTGGACGGCTGGCGCGAGCTGTGGGTGCTGCGCTCCAGCAAGAAGGACGGCTGGCAGCTGCAGGTCTTGCCACCCAGCGCCGCCGAGCCGGGCCTGGGTTATGCCGAGTTCGCCGGCTTCGTGCCCGGCACCCGACAGGTGCTGGTTGTGCAGGAATCGCGTGCCGAAGGCCGTTATTCGAGCCGCCGCTTCATGGTGATGGAGCTGGACAGCCTGACGCCCCAGCGCCAGTCGCCTGACGCGACACAGCTGGGCGCCTTCCAGCGCTGGGCCGATCCGGTGTGGAAGGGGGCTTCCTTGGCCCTGCGCTGATCAAGAAAGTTGGGCCGCCGCGGAACTTTCACGCCACCTGGCTCCAATATGGGGCGTGTGGCGTTTTGTGAAGCATGACTTTGGTCTGGTAAACCCGGATCCGGCATGATCCGCGCCTTTGTAAGCAGTCAGCCCCTCTCGGACCCCCAAGAATGCACAAAACAAAACTCACCGCCCTGGCCGCAGCTGCCTTTGTAGCCAGCCTGGCCCACGCCCAAGAGGGGCCACCCAGTGACGGCGGCCAGCGCCCCAACGTCAAGCTGGACCGGGTGGAAGTGCAGGGCAAGCCGCAGAGCGACATCGACATGCGCCGCAAGTCGCAGGTGGCCAAGCAGATCTACGGCCGCGAGGAGATCGACAAGTTCGGCGACACCAATGTGGCCGACGTGCTCAAGCGCCTGCCCGGCGTGAGCATGGCCGGCAATGCCCCGCGCATGCGCGGCCTGGGCTCCGGCTACACCCTCATCCTGATCAACGGCGACCCGGCGCCCCCGGGTTTCAACCTGGACCAGCTGGATCCGGCCCAGGTCGAGCGCATCGAAGTGACCAAGGGCCCGACGGCCGACCAGAGCGCCCAGGCCGTGGCCGGCGCCATCAACATCATCCTGAAAGACCCGCCCAAGCAGACGCAGATGGATCTGCGCCTGGGCATGCAATACAACGCGGACCATCCGACGCCTGCGGCCACCTTCACCTACGGTGAGAAGAAGGGCGGGTTCTCGTATTCAGTGCCGGTGTCGGTGTTTCAGTGGCGTGGCCTGAACGAGACGGTGACCGAGCGTTATGCCCCGGGCGTGGATGCCTCGCAGACGCCGTCCACCATCACGCAGGCGCAGCGTGCCGACTTCCATGGTCATGGCGTGAACAGCGTGCCGCGCATGAACTGGAAGATCGACGACGCGCAGTCGCTGATGGTGATGGGCTTCCTGCAAAAGGGCCAATGGCAGTTCGACAACAGCTTCACCAATTCGAACGCCACGGGTGCGCCCAGCATCGACGCCAACTCGACGAACTACGGCAGCTTCCAGATGGTGCGCGGCAATCTGCAGTACCAGAACCAGTTCAGCGCCGAGCAGCGCATCGAGCTCAAGGCCAGCGTGCAGGACGCCAAGGGCACCTTCAACAACGCCACGGCCGCAGTGCCGGTCAACAACGTACCGGCGCGCAGCTCCACGGGTGACAACCACGACCGCAGCTACACGCAGAGCGGCAAGTACGCGCACCTGCTGGGCGATTCGCACAGCCTCTCAGTCGGTTGGGAACTCGAATGGCGCAAGCGCGACGAGATCCGCAACGTGCTGATCTCCGGCGGCGCCTCGCAGCTGCCGGGCCTGGACGGCCTGCCCTTCAACGCCCGCATCCAGCGCCAGGCCTTCTACGCGCAGGACGAATGGGAGATCTCGCCGCAATGGTCGGCCTACGTGGGCCTGCGCAACGAGCGCATCGAGACTTCGACGGGCGCCGCGCCGGTCAGCGCCAGCCTGCCCGCCGGCGATCCGGCGCACCGCAACGTCAGCAGTGTGACCACGCCTTCGCTGCACCTGAACTTCAAGCCCGATCCGAAGGGCAAGGACCTGATCCGCGCCAGCGTGACGCGCTCCTACAAGGCACCGAACCTGAACGACCTGCTGGCACGTCCGGCACTGTCGAGCCAGTTCCCCGATCCGACCGTGGCGAACAATCAGCTGTCGCCGGACCGCATCGGCAACGCGGATCTCAAGCCCGAACTGGCCACCGGCCTGGACGTGGCCTACGAGAAGTACCTGGCGGCGGGCGGCATGATCAGCATCGGCGGCTTCTATCGCAGCGTGAACAACCTGATCCGCAACGTGACGGAGCTGCAGGACGTCCAGTACTCCAACATCGACCGCTGGGTCTCGCATCCGGTCAACTTCTCCAAGGCCAAGACCGCCGGCGTCGAGCTGGAAATCAAGGGCCGTGCCGGCGAGCTGATGCCCAGCGTCTTCGATCCCAAGCTGCCGCTGAACCTGCGCGCCAGCCTGAACTGGTACAAGTCCAAGGTCGAGGCGCTGCCCGGCCCCAACAACCGACTGGACGGCCAGCAGCCGTGGTCGGGTTCGATGGGCGCCGACTATCGGCTAACCAGCCTGCCGCTGAACATGGGCGCCAGCTTCATCTTCACGCCGGGCTACACCACCACGCAGACCGACACGCAAACGCTGGTGCAGTCGCGCACTCGCGGCATCGACGTGTTCGCGCAGTGGAGCTTCACCCGCACAACGACCATGCGCTTCGCGGTGAACAACCTCGGTGCGGTGAACACGCAGTCGGAAACGCTGACCCGGAGCGCTGATCCGACGCGCCCTTACTACAGCAATACGGAACGCAAGGGCCGACCGTTCTTCAATATCGGTTTCGAGACCAAGCTGTAACTCGGCCTGAAGACATGGCCCCTAAACTGGCGCCATGTCTTCCTCGCAAGCCCTGCAGATCTTCGCCGGCCCGCGCGCGCGCCGGCACTTGCAAGAGCGCGGCCTCCGGCCCGCTGATGTCCATGCCATTCCGGCTGCCGCGGGCGGCCCCAAGGGCTTGATCCTCAACGCGTTGGACCAGCACCTGTTCGGCGACTGGTTGCCCCAGGCCAGGCACGATGTGCACCTGCTGGGCGCTTCGATCGGTGCCTGGCGCATGGCCACGGCCTGCCTGACGCGCTCCAGCAGGGAGGTCTACGCCGAGTTCGACCGCCTTGCGACCGAGTATGCGCATCAGCGCTACGACGATCCGTCGGACCCGGTGCCCAAGGTCCACCGCATGCCCGACGCGGCCACGGTCACGCGCGGCTTCGCGGCCAAGCTCGACGAGGTGTTTGGCGGCCGTGAGGATCTGGTGCTCTCGCATCCGCAATACAGGCTGCACGTCTTCACCTCGCGTGGCCGGCATCTGCTGGGCCGGGAAGGGCGCTTGCGCACGCCGCTGGGCTATCTGGCCGCCTTCGGAACCAACGTTGTGAGTCGACGCATGCTGGGCGGCTGGCTGGAGCGGGTGGTGTTCTCCGATCCGCGCGGCAAGCTGCCGCTGCCGCTGAACGATTTCCGCACCCGCCAAGTGGGGCTGAACCGCGAGAACCTGTTGCCCAGCATCCTGGCCAGCTGCTCGATTCCCTTTTGGCTGCAGGCCGTGCACGACATCCCCGGTGCGCCGCGTGGCGCCTACTGGGATGGCGGCATCACCGACTACCACCTGCACCTGAACTACGCAGCCGGTGAGGGCTTGGTGCTGTACCCGCACTTCCAGAAGAGCGTGGTGCCAGGCTGGCTGGACAAGGCGCTCAAGCACCGCCACGGCGCCACGGCCTTCCTGGACAACCTGATCGTGCTGGCGCCCAACCCGGCGTGGGTGGCCACGCTGCCGCGCGGCAAGCTGCCCGACCGGCAGGACTTCAAGCATTACGGGCTGGATGCCGAAGGCCGGGCCAAGGCCTGGCTGCACGCCGTGGCGGAAGGGCAGCGCCTGCGCGACGAATTCGCCGCTGCATGCGCGAAACCATCGATCGCGGCATTGCCGCTTTGAAAGAGCCTGGGAGGGCCCTGTCCACGTGTTGAACTCGAAGAAGAACAAGATCCTGGCCGCCGGCTTGGTTGCGGTCGTGCTGATCGGAGGTGGTGCGGCGACGTGGTGGTTCAAGCGTCCTGGGGTAGGGAGCGCGGCATCGGCGCCGCCCGAGACGCGTGCAAATGCCGAAGCCGCCGTCCTGCAAGCTGATCTGCGCAGCCTGTTGCTGCGCCAGCGCCAGATCGTCGTGCTGACGAATGGCCGCGAAAGCCTGCCCCCTGCGCAGGCACGCCAGGTGCTCGCCGTCGGGCAGGCGCTGTTTCACGACAAGGTGAACATCGAGGAGCGCTTGGCCGAGCGTGCGCAGAAGCTGCTCGACGTGGGGCAGGGCCCGGGACGGCTTGCCATTGCGCAGGACATGCTCGACTACGTGGAATCGGCGCCCGATCTGTTCGATGCAGACCGCCTCGCGTTTCGTCAGGCTTTGCTCAGCCTGCGCGCGGCCTTGAGCGGCGATTCGAGCCTGGCCGTGATCCGCCTGCACAAGCGCATCGGCGAGGACCTCGATGCGCTCGACGAGATCGAGCGCAACTACGACAAGGAAATCAGCCGCAGCTTCGCCGGCCTCGATACGCGCGGCATTGAGCTCAAGCGTGAGAAGTGGGGCGACTACATCGCCAAGCTGCAGGCGCTGATCTCGCGCGAGCAGGTGCTCAAGGAGTTCGGCGTGATCGTGCCCTACGCCGCGCAGGATCTGCCCAAGGACGACACACCAGCCGAGATTTTCGGCAACGCGCTGCCGCCCAAGACGATTGCGCTGACCTTCGACGATGGGCCGCACGCGTTGTACACGGAAGAGGTGGTTGCCATCCTGAAGCAGTACGGTGTGCCTGGGGCGTTCTTCGAAGTTGGGCGCAACCTCGGCACGGTGGATGCGCAGGGCAAGGCCGCCAAGCTCGGGCCGAACGCGGCCATCTCCAAGCGGCTGATGGCCGATGGCTACGCGGTGGGCAACCACAGCTTCAGCCACGCGCAGCTGTCCAAAGAGACCGGCGACGCGTTGAAGGCCGAGGTGCTGCAGACCGACACGCTGCTGCGCGCGGTGGATGCGCAGCGCGCGCCGATCTTCCGTTTCCCGTATGGCGCCCGCAACGCCGAAGGCCTGCAGGTGCTGGGCCAGGCCCAACTGCGCTCGGTGATGTGGAACATCGACTCGATGGACTGGGCCGACCCGGTGCCCAGCTCGGTGGCCGACCGCGTGCTGCGCGCCATCGCCAAGGAAGGCAAGGGTATCGTGCTCTTCCACGACATCCATCCACAGGCCGTGAAGGCCCTGCCGGTGATCCTGGACAAGCTGGTGGCCGAGGGCTACCGCTTCGCCGCGTGGGATGGGCAGGGCTTCAGCGTGAAGGCCGGTGATGCCAATGCGAGGGCTCAGCCGGTGACCTCGGGCTATGCGGATTCGTATGCCGTCGTGATTGGCATCGACGACTACACCAAATGGCCCAAGCTCAAGCACGCCGTGCATGATGCGGAAGACGTGCGCAAGACGCTGGTCGAGCGGCTGGGTTTCGACGCTTCCAAGGTGATCCTGCTGAAGAACGCGGAGGCCACGCGCAACGGCATCCTCAACACCTTCCACGAGCGTTTTGGCGACGGCAAGCTGCAGCGCAATGACCGCCTGTTCGTCTTCTACGCCGGGCATGGCGCCACGCGCCAGCTGCCCTCGGGTCGCGAGGTGGGCTACATCGTGCCGGTCGACGCCGATCCGAAGGACACGCCGACCGACGCCATCTCGATGAGCGAGGTGCAGAACATCGCTGAGAGCCTGTCGGCCAAGCATGTGTTCTTCGTGATGGATGCCTGCTACAGCGGCCTGGGCCTGACGCGTGGCGGCGCCGGAAACTACCTGCGCGACAACGCCAAGCGCACGGCGCGGCAGATGCTCACGGCCGGGGGCTCCGACCAGGAGGTCGCGGACGACGGCCCGGAAGGCCACTCGGTGTTCACCTGGACGCTGCTGCAAGGCCTGGCGGGCAAGGCCGATCTGAACGGCGACGGGCTGATCACCGCCACTGAACTGGCGGCCTACGTGGCGCCGGCGGTGGCGAGCGTCTCCGCGCAGACGCCGGGCTTCGGCAGCTTGCCGGGCTCGCAGGGCGGGGATTTCGTCTTCGAGCTGCCCGCGCAGCAGGAATTCATCAGCGCCGACACCTCGCAGCTCGGCGGCGCGGCGATCGCGCTCAACGCCAAAATTGCTGCCGCCGGACCCGCTGTGCAGGCTGGGGCACCGGGCCGGCCTGCGCAGGTGGCCGACGTGAAGGTGCTGGACCTGGCCGGCAAGGAGCAGACGCTCAAGACCGTGGCGCTGGTGGCGCCGAGCGCTCGCCAGGCCGCGCAGCAGGCCAACGACCGCGCGCTGCTGGCCTACAAGGAAAAGCGTTACGTCGAGGCCGAGGCAGGCTTCACCGAGGCGTTGAAACTGCGGCCGGATTTCGCGCAGGCGGCCAACAACCTGGGCTTTGTCTACTTCAAGCAGGAGAAGTTCGCGGAGGCCGGCCGCTGGTTCGCCAACGCGATCCAGCTCGACCCGTCGCGCGCCATCGCCTACCTGAACCTGGGCGATGCCTTGGCCAGGAACGGGGAGGGCGACAAGGCCAAGCAGGCCTACCGCACCTATCTCGAGCTGGCCCCCAAGGGCGCCGGAGCGGACTACGCGCGCCAGCAGCTGTAGGGGACTGTAGAATCGCGACTCCTGCAATCTACAAGGGCGAGAAAGGCACGATGGTTATGACACCGCGAACTACGACCACTACCCCCACTCGGGTTTAGTCGCCGCGGCCTGCTCACGTCTCATCCTTTCCCCAAGACAAAAGCGCGGCATCGGCCGCGCTTTTTGTTTATGTCCCAAGGAATTCTTCCCATGATCGCGATTCAACTCCCCGACGGCTCCAAGCGTGAATTCGACGCGCCCGTCACGGTGGCCCAGGTGGCTGCATCCATCGGCGCCGGCCTGGCCAAGGCCGCGCTGGCCGGCAAGGTCGACGGCAAGGTGGTGGACACCAGCTTCCTGATCGACAAGGACAGCCAGCTCGCCATCGTCACCGACAAGGACGCCGACGGCCTGGACGTGATCCGCCACTCGACGGCCCACCTGCTGGCCTACGCGGTCAAGGAGCTGTTCCCCGAGGCCCAGGTCACCATCGGCCCGGTCATCGAGAACGGCTTCTATTACGACTTCTCCTACAAGCGCCCGTTCACGCCGGACGACCTGGCCGCCATCGAGAAGAAGATGGGCGATCTGGCCAAGCTGGACGAGCAGGTGACGCGCACGGTGCTGCCGCGCGACGAGGCCGTGGCCTATTTCAAGAGCCTCGGTGAGGCCTACAAGGCCGAGATCATCGCCAGCATCCCGGCCGGCGAGGACGTCTCGCTCTACGCCGAAGGCAAGTTCACGGACCTCTGCCGGGGCCCGCACGTGCCCAGCACGGGCAAGCTCAAGCACTTCAAGCTGATGAAGGTGGCCGGCGCCTACTGGCGTGGCGACCACCGCAACGAGCAGCTGCAGCGCATCTACGGCACGGCCTGGGCCACCAAGGACGATCTGCAGAAGTACCTCGTCATGCTGGAGGAAGCCGAGAAGCGCGACCACCGCAAGCTGGGCAAGGACCTGGACCTGTTCCACATCGACGAGCACGCGCCCGGCGTGGTGTTCTGGCACCCCAAGGGCTGGTCGGTCTGGCAGGAAGTCGAGCAGTACATGCGCCAGGTCTACCGCGACAACGGCTACCTGGAGGTCAAGGGCCCGCAGCTGCTGGACCAGTCCTTGTGGGAGACGACGGGCCACTGGGGCAAGTACAAGGAAAACATGTTCGTGACGGAATCGGAAAAGCGCGACTACGCGCTCAAGCCGATGAACTGCCCCGGCCACATCCTGATCTACAAGCAAGGCATCAAGAGCTACCGCGACCTGCCGCTGCGCTTCGGTGAGTTCGGCCAATGCCACCGCAACGAGCCCACGGGCGGCCTGCACGGCATCATGCGGGTGCGCGGCTTCACGCAAGACGACGGCCACATCTTCTGCACGGAAGACATGATCAAGGGCGAGATCACGGCCTTCACGACCCTGTTGCAAAAGGTCTACGCTGACTTCGGCTTCACGGAGATCATCTACAAGCTGTCCACGCGCCCGGAAAAGCGCATCGGCACGGAAGAGAGCTGGGACAAGGCCGAGGCCGCCCTGGCCGAAGGCCTGCGCGCTTCCGGCTGCGCGTTCACCTACCTGCCGGGCGAGGGCGCCTTCTACGGTCCCAAGATCGAGTACACGCTCAAGGACGCCCTGGGCCGGGAATGGCAGTGCGGCACGATCCAGGTCGATCCGAACATGCCGGAGCGCCTGGACGCCGAGTTCGTGGGCGAGGATGGCTCCCGCCACCGCCCCATCATGCTGCACCGCGCCATCGTGGGCAGCCTGGAGCGTTTCATCGGCATCCTGATCGAACAGCACGCCGGCGCACTGCCGGTCTGGCTGGCTCCGGAGCAGGTTGTGGTGGCCAATATCACCGATGCCCAGGCCGATTACGCCCAGCAGATCGTGAATTCGCTGCAAAAACAAGGGGTTAGAGCCAAGGCTGATTTGCGGAACGAGAAAATCACGTATAAAATCCGCGAGCATTCTTTGCAAAAGGTTCCGTACATCCTCGTCGTGGGTGACAAGGAGAAGGCAAACGGAGCCGTTGCGGTGCGCGCCCGCGGCAACCAGGATCTGGGCGTGATGGCCCTGGCAGACTTCCAACAGAAGCTCCAGGCGGCCGTCACCGACAAGATCTGAGGTTGCCCCACCGGGCGCGCTTTGCTTTTGTTTTGGGGTCTGTCTGCCTTCAGGCCCGATGAAGGATTTCCACCATCGCTACTTTTGCTGATCGTCGAGCGATTCCTGAGCGCAAGCACAGGCTCAACCGCGAAATCATGGCTCCCGAGGTCCGCCTCAATGGTCCCGAGAACGAGCCCATCGGGATCGTGAGCATTCAGGAAGCTCTGCGCATGGCAGGCGACCTGGACGTGGATCTGGTCGAGATCTCTGCCACCGCCACTCCGCCGGTTTGCCGGCTGATGGACTACGGCAAGTTCAAGTACCAGGAGCAAAAGCGCGCGGCTGAAGCCAAGTCGAAGCAGAAGATCATCGAGATCAAGGAAGTCAAGTTCCGCCCGGGTACGGACGAAGGTGACTACCTGATCAAGATGCGCAATCTGCGCCGCTTCATCGCCGAAGACGGTGACAAGGGCAAGGTGACGCTGCGCTTCCGCGGCCGCGAAATCACGCACCAGGAAATCGGCATGCGCCTGCTGGAGCGGATCCGCGACGAGCTGGCCGACGTCTCCGTGGTGGAGAACATGCCCAAGCTCGAGGGGCGCCAGATGATCATGGTGCTGGCCCCCAAGAAGCGCTGAGAGACTGAAGAATTTGCAGTTCGGACCGGTTTGGTTTGGTCATCAAGCCGGTCTTATTCGTCACCGTCAGGCACCCAAGCGTTGCGTCGCAACCGCCTGCGGGACAACTTAAAAGGAGCATCAACATGCCCAAAATGAAGACCAAGAGCAGCGCGAAAAAGCGTTTTCGCGTTCGTCCGGGTGGCACCGTCAAGCGCGGTCAGGCGTTCAAGCGCCACATCCTGACCAAGAAGACCACGAAGAACAAGCGCCATCTGCGTGGCGCCATCGCCGTGCACGAAACCAACATGGGTCACATCGCTCAGATGCTGCCCTTTGCTGGCCTGTAATCCCACTTAACTCAAGGAGAAACATATGCCTCGCGTTAAACGTGGTGTTACCGCCCGTGCTCGTCACAAGAAGGTCCTGGCTCTGGCCAAGGGCTTCCGTGGTCGTCGCAAGAACGTCTTCCGCATCGCCAAGCAGGCGGTGATGAAGGCGGGTCAGTACGCCTACCGTGACCGTCGCACCAAGAAGCGCGTGTTCCGTCAGCTGTGGATTGCCCGTATCAACGCGGCAAGCCGTGGCCTCGGCCTCACGTACAGCAAGTTCGTTGCTGGCCTGAAGAAGGCCCAGATCGACATCGACCGCAAGGTCCTGGCCGATCTCGCCGTGCACGATCCGGCTGGCTTCAAGGCCATCTTCGACAAGGTGCAAGCCGCGCTGTAAGCAAAGAATCTGCGGGCTGCCTCGGTGGCCCGCACCTGAGCTTCTTGCAAGGCCGACACCTTGGGTAGTCGGCCTTTTTTATTTCCAGCATGAACGATCTCGAACAATTGCTGCAGTCGGCTCAAGCCGAATTCGCAGCGGCCGCCACGCCGGCCGATCTCGAAAACGCGAAAGCCCGCTACATCGGCAAGTCCGGTCGTGTGACCGAACTGATGAAGGGCATGGCTGCCCTGTCGGTGGAAGAGAAGAAGACCCGCGGCGCCGAGATCAACCAGCTCAAGCAGGGCATCGAAGCCGCGCTCAACGCGCGCCGCCAGGCCCTGGCCGACGCCGAACTGGAACGCCAGCTCAAGGCCGAGGCGCTCGACGTTACGCTGCCCGGCCGCGACAGCGGCACCGGCGGCCTGCACCCCATCACCCGCGCCATGGAGCGCATCGAAGGCATCTTCGGCTCGATGGGTTTCGACGTGGCCGACGGCCCCGAGATCGAGAACGACTGGTTCAATTTCACTGCGCTGAACACGCCCGAGGATCACCCGGCGCGTTCCATGCACGACACGTTCTACATCGAGAACGGCTACGTGCTGCGCACCCACACCAGCCCCATGCAGATCCGCTACGCGGTGCAGCACGTGAAGAAGCACAAGGCGCTGGTGGAAGCCGGCCTGGCATCGGCAGATGGGATGCCTGAGATCCGCGTCATCGCCCCCGGTCGCACCTACCGTGTGGACAGCGACGCCACGCACTCGCCGATGTTCCACCAGGTCGAAGGCCTGTGGGTTGGCGAGAACATCTCCTTCAAGGACCTCAAGTCCGTCTACCTGAACTTCATGCAGCAGTTCTTCGAGACGACGGACATGGAGATCCGTTTTCGCCCGAGCTACTTCCCGTTCACTGAGCCCAGCGCCGAGATCGACATGATGTTCAACAGCGGGCCGCTGAAGGGCCGCTGGCTGGAAGTCTCCGGCTCCGGCCAGGTGCACCCGCAAGTGATCCGCAACATGGGCCTGGACCCCGAGAAGTACATCGGCTTCGCTTTCGGCTCCGGCATCGACCGCCTGGCGATGCTGCGCTACGGCGTGAACGACCTGCGCCTGTTCTTCGACGGCGATCTGCGTTTCCTGAGTCAGTTCAAGTAAACAGTTAGCTATGCAATTCCCAGAATCCTGGCTCCGGAGCTTCTGCGATCCGAAGCTGAACACCCAAGAACTGGCCGAGCTGCTGACCATGAGCGGCCTGGAAGTGGAAGAGCTGCGTCCCGTGGCGCCGGCCTTCCACGGCATCGTCGTGGCCGAGATCCTCACGGCTGAGCAGCATCCGAACGCCGACAAGCTGCGCGTGTGCACGGTCAACGCCGGTGGCGCTGAACCGCTGCAGATCGTCTGCGGCGCACCGAACGCCCGCGCCGGCATCAAGGTGCCGCTGGCCACGATCGGCGCCGAACTGCCGCCTGGTGAAGATGGTCAGCCGTTCAAGATCGGCAAGGGCAAGCTGCGCGGCGTCGAGAGCTTCGGCATGCTGTGCTCGGCCCGCGAGCTCAAGCTCAGCGAAGACCACGGCGGCCTGCTGGAGCTGGCCGCGGACGCGCCCGTTGGCCAGAACGTCCGCGAGCATCTGCAGCTCGACGACATGCTGTTCACGCTGAAGCTCACGCCGAACCTGGCGCACTGCCTCTCCGTCTACGGCATCGCCCGCGAAGTCTCGGCGCTGACCGGTGAGCCACTGAAGAACCCTTTGTTCCCGGCCGCGGTCGTGGCTCACGACGACAGGCTGGCCGCCCGCATTGAAGCGTCGGACCTGTGCGGCCGCTTCTCGGGCCGCATCGTCCGCAACGTCAACACCAAGGCGCAAACGCCGCAGTGGATGGTCGATCGACTGGCGCGTTGCGGCCAGCGCAGCGTCTCGCCGCTGGTGGACATCTCCAACTACGTGATGTTCGAGTTCGGCCGCCCGAGCCACATCTTCGACCTGGACAAGATCGACGGCGAGTTGATCGTGCGTTGGGGGCGCAAGGGTGAACAGCTCAAGCTGCTGAACGGCAACACCATCGAAGTGGACGAGACGGTCGGTGTCATCGCCGACAAGTCCGCCGTCGAATCGCTGGCCGGCATCATGGGTGGCGACCACACGGCCGTGTCCGACGACACGAAGAACATCTATGTGGAGGCTGCCTTCTGGTGGCCCAAGTCGGTAGCCGGCCGTTCGCGCCGCTACAACTTCTCGACCGACGCCGGCCATCGCTTCGAGCGCGGTGTCGATCCGGCGCAGACCGTCGAGCACATCGAGCACATCACCGCGCTGATCCAGCAGATCTGCGGCGGCGAAGCGGGCCCGATGGACGACACGATCACCGCGCTGCCCGAGCGCAAGCCCGTGACGATGCGCGTTGCACGCGCCGCCAAGGTCATCGGCATGCCCGTGACACAAGAGCAATGCGCCGGCGTGTTCGAGCGCCTCGGCCTGAGCTTCACGCAAGCTGAAGGAACGATCACCGTCACGCCACCGAGCTTCCGCTTCGACCTTCAGATCGAGGAAGACCTGATCGAGGAAGTGATCCGCGTCGTTGGTTATCCGAGTCTGCCGGCCACGCCGCCGCTGGCGCCCGTGGTGGCCAAGGTCCGCAGCGAATCGCGCCGCGCCATCCACGCGCTGCGCCATGCCATGGCCGCGCGCGACTACTTTGAGACCATCAACTTCAGCTTCGTGGAAGAGCGCTGGGAGCGCGAGCTGGCCGGCAACACGAACCCGATCCAGCTGCTGAACCCCATCGCCGCGCCACTGGCCGTGATGCGCTCCAGTCTGCTGGGCAGCCTGGTCAACGTGCTGCGCTACAACCTCACGCGCAAGGCGCCGCGCGTGCGCGTGTTCGAGATCGGCCGCGTGTTCCTGCGCGACGCTTCGGTTGTGGAAAGCGACACAAGCATCAACGGCGTCGCCCAGCCCATGCGCCTGGCTGGCCTGGCCTATGGTCCGGCTCAGGCACAGCAATGGAGCCAGCGCGACCGCGCCGTGGACTTCTTCGACGTGAAGGGCGATCTGGAAGCGCTGTTCGCGCCGCGCGTGCTGAAGTTCGAAGCCGCAGAGCATCCAGCCCTGCACCCCGGCCGCAGCGCCCGCGTGCTGCTGGACGGCGCGCCCATTGGCGTGATTGGCGAGCTGCACCCGAAGTGGCGCCAGGGTTATGAGCTGCCCGGCGCCCCCGTGGTGTTCGAGCTGGAACTGAACGCCGTGCTGGCCCGCACGCTGCCGCAAGGCCAGGGTGTGGCCAAGCAGCAGGCCGTACAGCGCGACATCGCCCTGATCGTGGGCGAGACCGTCACGCATGATGCGCTGATGGGCACGATCGCCAAGGCCGATGCCCGTGGCCTGATCCGCTCCGCACGCCTGTTCGACGTCTTCCGGCCCGCAGCCGCCAACGCCGAGATGAAGGAAGGCGAGCGCAGCATGGCCGTGCGCCTGGAACTGTTGGACGACGAGACCACGCTGACGGACGAACGCGTGGAAGCCGCCGTGGCGGCCGTGATCGAAGCCGCTGGGCGCGAGCTCGGTGCCCGCCTGCGCGGATAAGTGGAGGAGACGACAGCGATGAACGACAACGCCCAAGACCGTCCCGTGCTGCTGCCCAGCCTGGAGACGCCCACGCTCACCAAGGCCGAGCTGTCCGAGCTGCTGTTCGACAAGCTCGGGCTGAACAAGCGCGAATCCAAGGACATGGTCGAAGCCTTCTTCGACATCCTGCACACCACGCTCGTGCGCGGAGACGACGTCAAGCTCTCGGGCTTCGGCAACTTCAACATCCGTCGCAAGGCCCCCCGCCCCGGGCGCAATCCGCGCACCGGCGAATCCATCCCCATCGAAGCCCGCAACGTCGTGACTTTTCACGCCAGCCACAAACTCAAGAGTGTTGTGCAAGGTGATACAACGGCAACGGAAGACTTCGAGTAGAGTCTGACCTCCTTTGGTGAACCCATTGATTTCCATGGAGAAATCGCTGCCATCCATTCCCGCCAAGCGCTACTTCACGATCGGTGAGGTCAGCGAGCTTTGTGGCGTCAAGCCGTACGTGCTGCGCTACTGGGAGCAGGAGTTCACCCAGCTCAAGCCTATGAAGCGGCGCGGCAACCGCCGCTACTACCAGCACCACGAGGTGCTGCTGATCCGCCGCATCCGCGATCTGCTCTATGACCAGGGCTTCACCATCAGTGGCGCGCGCAACCAGCTGACCGAGATGGCGGCCGTGCGCGCCGATGCGTCGGCCTTCAAGCAGGAGGCGGCGCTGGCTTCGCAATTCGAGGCTGCGGGCGGCGACTTCGAGCCCGCGCTGATGATCGACGGCGACGACGACGGCGATGTGGCCCTGGCCGTGCGCCCCGAGGTGGCCGTCACGCGCGTGCTCAGCAACGAGAAGCTCAGCATCGCGCAGGTTCGCGCCGAGCTGCTGGCGATTCGCGAGCAGCTTTTGTTCTGATTTTCAGCCGAGCACTCAAAAACCGAGCTATACTCTCGGACTCAGTCGGAATGTAGCGCAGCCTGGTAGCGCACTTGCATGGGGTGCAAGGGGTCGCGAGTTCGAATCCCGCCATTCCGACCAAAAACAAGAAGAGAAATCAACGGCCTGGATGCGAAAGCGTCCGGGCCGTTTTTCCTTCTGTATTCATTCCCTATTCCATTGCACAGAGCCGACACGGCACGTCGCTGATACTCGCGCCTGAAGTGACTTTCATCGGGCATGTATGGTTGGCGGGAAGGTGTGGTGGATTGCAGTTTTGGGCTTGCTGGCCAGCAGTACCTCGGCGTTTGGGCAACCGGCCACCTGCGGGCCCTATCGCGTGGCCCTGTACGAATACGGCTCGCTGGCCTTCTCGGTCGATGGGCAGGGCGCAGCGGGTATCGACGTCGACCTCCTCCAGGAGGTGAGCCGGCGCACCGGCTGCAAGTTCCAGACCTTCATGGACTCCAGGGTCCGCACCTGGACGGACCTCGCCCAGGGCAAGCTCGACATGACCGTTTCCGCCATCGAGGCGGATGAACGCGACAGGTTCTCGCGCTTCGTGATCTACATGAAGGGGCGCAACCGACTGCTGGTGCGCACCGACCCGGCCCGCCCGATCCGTACCTTGCAGGAGTTCACCCAGCAGGGGCAGTTGCGTCTGGCGGTCGTCAAGGGCTTCAAGCACGGCCGCGACTGGGACGAATGGATCGACACGCTGCGCCAGCAGGGCCGCGTGGATGAATACGCCGATGCCAACATGGCCGCCCGGCTCGTCGCACTTGGCCGCAATGCAGCCTTCATTTCCGAACCCGTTGTGTGGGCGCGCATCCTGGCGACCAGCAAGCTGGAGGGCAAGGTCTCGACGATCGATGCCTTCCCGACGGACAACTACGCGGCGGGCTTCGCCATTTCCCGGAGCCGGGTTCGCGAAGAGGACGCACGCAAGATCCAGGCGGCGGTTTCCGACATGCGCGCGGACGGCAGCCTCTACAGGATCTTCAGCAGCCATCTGCCCCCGGCCGAGGCGCTGGCCTCAGTGCCCTGAACGCTCGCAGCCCTTGTCGCTTGCCGGACATCCGCGTGCGCCGATCGCCGCAACAATGTCGGCAGACGAAAAATCCAGGAGACCGAAGAGATGAGCGAGGCCTACATCGTCGCCGCCACCCGCACAGCCGGCGGCAAGCGCAAGGGCCGGCTGTCGGGCTGGCATCCGGTGGAGCTGGCGGCAGCCGTGATCGACGAGCTGCTGGCCCGCACACAGGCCGATCCCGCGCTGGTGGAAGACGTGTTCATGGGTTGCGTGAGCCAGATCGGCGAACAGTCCGCCAACGTCGCGCGCAACGCGGTGCTCGCGTCCAGGCTGCCTGAAACCGCGCCCGGCACATCGATCGACCGGCAGTGCGGCTCCTCGCAGCAGGCCCTGCACTTCGCGGCGCAGGCCGTGATGTCCGGCGCCATGGATTGCGTGATCGCCGCGGGCGTGGAATCGATGAGCCGCGTGCCGATGGGTTCGCCGCAAGTCCTGGCTGAGAAGGCCGGCCTGGGCGTCTATCAAAGCCCCGAGATCCTGCGCCGCCATGGCGGTGTGATGTTCAGCCAGTTCGTCGGCGCCGAGATGATGGCCCGCAAGTACGGCCTTGGTAAAGAGGAGCTGGATCGCTTCTCGCTGGAGAGCCATCGCAAGGCGCATGCGGCGACCGAGTCCGGCGCCTTCGAGCGCGAGATCCTGCCCCTGCCCGTGCGGCTGATCGAAGGCGATGCGCCCGACGAACTGCACCGCGTGGACGAAGGCATCCGCGGCAACGCCACGCTCGAAGGCATTGCCGGCGTGAAGTTGCTGCAGGAGGGTGGCGTGATCACGGCGGCCAATGCTTCGCAGATCGCCGATGGTGCGAGCGGCGTGATGGTCGCGAACGAGCGCGGCCTCAAGGCTCTGGGCGTGCGGCCGCTGGCGCGCGTCCATCACATGAGCGTGCTCGGCGGTGATCCGGTCATCATGCTGGAGGCGCCGATTCCTGCCACCGAACGTGCGCTGAAGAAGGCCGGCATTCAGCTCGCCGATATTGATCTCTTCGAGGTCAATGAGGCCTTCGCGTCCATCCCGCTGTCCTGGCTGCGTGCGCTGGATGCCGATCCCGCGCGCCTGAACATCCATGGCGGTGCGATTGCGCTGGGGCATCCGCTGGGCGCCTCCGGCACGCGGCTCATGAGCACGCTTGTCCATGCCCTGCATCGCGCGGGCGGCCGCTACGGCCTGCAGACCATGTGCGAAGGCGGCGGCATGGCCAACGTCACGATTGTTGAAAGACTCTGAGCGAAAGACCTCCCGATGAAAGCCTGGATCTGCCAAGAGACGAGCGGCCCTGAAGCGCTGCAGTGGGCCGACGTGCCCGCACCCGAACCCAAGCCCGGCGAGGTGCGCGTGCGCATCCGCGCGGCCAGCCTGAATTTTCCCGACCTGCTGATGGTCCAGGGCAAGTACCAGATGAAGCCGCCGCTGCCCTTCGTGCCGGGCTGCGAGTTCGCCGGCCACATTGATGCGCTGGGGGAGGGCATTGGCAGTTTCAGCCCCGGCCAGCCGGTGGCGTCCTTTGGCGGCCTGGGCGCATTTGCGGAACAGGCTTGCGTCGATGCGCGCACCTTGATGCTGCTGCCGCCGGGCTTTGCGCTCGAAGATGCGGCGGCCTTCATCTGCACCTACGGCACCACGCACCATGCGCTGATGGATCGCGCCGCGCTGCAGGCTGGCGAGACGGTGCTGGTGCTGGGCGCTGCCGGCGGCGTGGGCACGGCGGCCATCCAGATCGCCAAGGCGGCCGGCGCACGCGTGATTGCGGCGGCATCGACGGACGAGAAGTGCGCGGCCTGCAAGGCCATCGGCGCGGACGAAGCCATCAACTACGCCACGCAGGACCTGCGCGAGGCGCTCAAGGCGCTGACTGCGGCCAAGGGCCCCGACGTGGTCTACGACGCCGTGGGCGGGGATCTGGCCGAGCCGGCCTTCCGTTCGATCGCGTGGCGCGGCCGCTACCTCGTGATCGGCTTTGCCGGCGGCTCGATTCCGGCCCTGCCGCTGAACCTCGCCTTGCTCAAGGGCGCCTCCATCGTGGGCGTGTTCTGGGGCGAGTTCGCCAAGCGCGAGCCCGCGCGCAACGCCAAGGCCATGACGGAGCTGGCCGGCTGGTACACGCGCGGCCTCGTCAGGCCGGTGATCGACCGGCGCCTGCCGATGGGCGAGCTGAAGGCCGCGTTTGCGCGCATGGCTTCGCGCCAGGTCGTAGGCAAGGTCCTGCTGCTGAACGAGGCCTGATCCTTCACCGGATACCTCAGATACGGCCTGTCGCGCTGAACGCGGTGGCTGTGCGCCCGCTGCTGCAGACTGTCGCTCGGCAGGTGCGAAGGCAGCTCGACTTCTCTACGCTGTGAACCATCGATTCACTCATCAAAGAGGAGCTCACCATGTCCAACGCTGAAGAACTTTCGAAGCTCTCCGAACTGCACCAGCGCGGCGTCCTGTCCGACGAGGAATTCGCACAGGCCAAGGCCAAGGTGCTCGGCGGCATCGGCGCCTCCGGTTCGGGTGCCGGCAATGCCACCACCGACCTGCACCGCCTGCGCCGCAGCCGCCAGGATGCGTGGATCGGCGGCGTGTGCGGCGGCGTGGCCGACTTCACCGGCGTGCCGTCCTGGGTCTGGCGCCTGTTCTTCATCGCCCTGGTGCTGTGCGCGGGCACGGGCTTCCTGCTCTATTTGCTGTTGTGGATCTTCGTCCCTGCAGAGTGAATATCTTCGGAACTTCTGTTGAAATCGGGGGCGATGCAAGCCAGCGCTGAACTGCCCCCGACCCTGATCCTGGACGATGCCGCTCCGGCCGCGCGGCTGGGCGGCGCGTGGACCCTGTTGCACCTGCGGGAACGTTTCGAGGAACTGGCCGAGCAGGCCAAGGCCGCCCAGGCCACGCAGGATCTGGCCTGGGACCTGCAAGAGGTGCAGCGCCTGGACCATGCCGGCGCACTGATGCTCTGGCAGGCCTGGGGAGGTCGCAAGCCCGAACAGATCAGCTGGCGGCCCGAGCACGAGGTGCTGTTTGCGGGCATGGACGCCCCCGCGCCGCCACGCCCCAAACGGCGCCAGGCACGCGAGAGCGTGCAGCCGCTGCTGCTGGGCTTTGCCAGCCACATGATCGATGCCACGACCCTGCTGGGCCGCCTGGCGCTCGACCTGATGCTCGTCGTGCGCCGACCCAAGCTGATCGCCTGGCGCGACATCTCCGCGCAGATCTATCGCAGCGGCGCACAGGCGCTGGGCATCACGGCGCTGGTGGGCTTCCTGGTCGGTGTGACGCTGTCCTACCTCACCTCGCGGCAGCTCAAGAATTACGGCGCCGACATCTTCGTCATCAACATCCTCGGCCTCTCCGTCTGGCGCGAGCTCGGACCGCTGCTGGCCGCCATCTTGCTGGCTGGGCGCAGCGGCTCGGCCATGACGGCGCAGCTGGGCGTGATGCGTGTGACTCAGGAGTTAGACGCGCTCTCGGTGATGGGCATCTCGCACACCGTGCGCTTGGTGATGCCGCGCATGATCGCCCTGGCCGTTTCGCTGCCGCTGGTCGTCGTGTGGACCAGCAGCCTGATCCTGATCGGCGGCATGCTGGCCGCGAGCGCGATCCTGGGCCTGGACTACATTCAGTTCCTGCGCGGAATTCCAGCGGCCGTGCCGATTGCCAATCTCTGGCTGGGCCTGGTCAAGTCAGCGGTGTTCGGCCTGCTGATCGCGTTCACCGCCTGCCATTACGGCCTGCGCATCAAGCCCAACAGCGTGAGCCTGGGCGCGGGCACGACGGATTCCGTGGTCGCGTCGATCACGCTGGTGATCATCGTCGACGCAATCTTCGCGGTGCTTTTCTCGGACGTCGGCATATGAGCAACGAGACCGTCATCGAAGTCAGCCATGTCACGACCGTGCTGGGCCGTGCCACGATCCATCGCGACTTGAGCCTCGATGTGCATGCCGACGAAGTCTTGGCCATCATCGGCGGCTCGGGCAGCGGCAAGACCACGCTCCTGCGTCTGATGCTGGGCCTGGAGCGCGCAACGGAGGGCGAGGTGCGCATCTTCGGCCAGGTGCTCGGAGCCTGCGAGCAGACCGAGCTGGACCGCGTGCGCCACCGCTGGGGCGTGCTGTTCCAGCAGGGCGCGCTGTTCTCTTCGCTGACCGTGTTCGACAACATCGCCGTGCCGCTGCGCGAACTCGGCGGCGTGCCGCCCGAGATGGCGAAGCAATTGGTGATGCAAAAGCTCGTGCAAGTGGGCCTGCAGCCGAGCGACGCGCTCAAGCTGCCGGCCGAGCTCTCGGGCGGCATGGTCAAGCGTGTCTCGCTGGCGCGGGCGCTGATCCTCGATCCGCAACTGCTCTTCCTTGACGAGCCGACCGCCGGTCTGGACCCTGCCAGCGCCAAGCAGTTCGTCAAGCTGATCGAGGAGCTGCGCTCCGAGATGAAGCTCACCGTCGTGATGGTCACGCACGACGTGGACACGCTCTTCGCCCTGGTCGACCGCGTGGCCGTGCTGGCTGACAAGCGCCTGGTGGCGCTGGGTACGCTGGGCCAGGTCTGCCGCATCAATCACCCCTTCATTCACAACTTCTTCCTCGGCCACGCAGACCGCTGCGCCGATGAAAACCTTCGCAGCTACCGCGCCGAGCTTTCGACGGCCTCGCTGCTGGAACAGGAAGCCTGATGGAAAACAAAGCCCACGCCTTGGCGACCGGCCTCTTCGTGCTGCTGCTGGGAGCGGCGCTGATCGGCGTGATCGCCTGGTTCCAGGGCGACCACCGCCGCACCGTGGAATACAGCGTCGTCGCCAAGCAGGGCGTGCCGGGGCTGAATCTGAAGGCGGCGGTCAAGCTCTCGGGCGTGGAGATCGGCAAGGTCGAGGAGATCGGCTTCGATCCTGCCAATCCGAAGCAGGTGCTGGTCACCATCGAAGTAGCGGCCGAATCGCCGCTGCGCTCCAGCACGCGCGCGCGGCTGGGTTACCAGGGCATCACGGGCCTGTCCTTCATCGACCTCAGCACGGACGAGGACCAGGTGGCCGACACGCCGCTCAAGCCCGGCGCGCGCATCGAGCTGCATTCCTCCAAGCTCGACGAGCTGATGGGCAATGCGCCGCGCGTGCTGGCCAGCATCGACGCCGCGGCGCGGCGCCTGGCGGGCTTGCTCGACAGCGGCCACCAGGACCAGCTGATGCAGGCCGTGAAGAGCATCGACGAAGCCGCCAAGAGCATGACCGCCATGGCCGAGGACGTGCGCGCGCTCAAGCCCAAGGCCGGCGTGGCGCTGGACAAGGCGAGCGGCACGCTGGACCACATTGATCAGTTCTCCACCGAAGCCACAGCCACGGCGCGTGAATGGAAGCAGCGCGCCGATACGCTGGACCGCATGGCCGCCGCCGCCGATCAGCTGCAGAAGACGGCTGCGCGGCTGGAGCTGTCCATCGCCGGTCCTGACAAGGGCCAGCGCCAGCCGCTGGTCGAAGCCGTCAACAAGGCCGCCAACGCGATCGAACGCGCGGCCAAGACGCTGGAAGAGCAGCCGCAGGGCGTGCTCGTGGGCAAGCCGAAGGCTGCGCCCGGCCCGGGCGAGGCGGGCTTCGATCCGAACCGCAAGTAGGCAGCAGACGATGAAGACCTTCACGAAGAATCTCTCCATGACGAAAGGCCCGACCATGCGCCGCTGGCTTGCTGCTCTGCTGTTGCCTTGGGCGCTCGGCGCCTGCTCTTCGCTGCTGCCCGCGCCGGCGCCTTCCCCGGCCATCTACGACCTGGGCGCGCCTGGCGCTGCGGTGGCGGCTCCGATCCGCGCTGTGGATGTCGACGCGCCCGATTGGCTCGACTCGAACGGCATGCTCTACCGCCTGGGCGATCCGCAGCGCGTGCAGCGTTTCACCGAGGCGCGCTGGGCGGCCTCGCCCGGCAATCTGCTGGAAGAGCGCCTGCGCCAGCGCCTCGTGCCGAAGGCCTCGGGCGCCACGCTCTACATCGGTCTCGAGAGCTTCGAGCAGCGCTTCTCAACGGCGACGCAGAGTGAGGTCTGCGTGCGCGTGCGCGCCAAGCTGGGCGAACGCCAGCAGGTTTTCGAGATCAAGCGGCCCGGTGGCACCGACGCGGCCAGCGGCGCGCGTGCGCTGGCGACGGCGAGCGATGCGCTGATCGAGCAGATGCTCGCCTGGGCGGCAAGCGCTCCGACAGCTCAGTGATTCCTCAGTGAGTTGAGGACGACAGGCCCGCGCCGCTGCGCTCCACGCAGCGGTGCAGGAAGGCCTGGGCCAGCGAAGAATCGGCGTCCAGGCGCTGTCCGATGTAGATCTCCTGGCGGCGCTCGGCGATCTGCGAGCGCAGACGCGAAGCCATCACGCCGAGCGGATCCAGGCCTTGCTGTTCGGCCTTCTCCACGGCATCGCGGAGCTTGCGCACGGCGTGCATGTCGAGCACGGCGCGATGTGCTTGCACGACGCGCAGCCGGCCTTGCACGGCCACCTCGCAGCTGCCCAGCCAGAAGCGCATGGCGTCGGCATTGCCGCCCGTGACCTTGACAGGGTCTTCGCCGTTGGCCAGCAGCAGGCGCTCCAGCGTGGCGCGATCGTCGAAGGCGTAGGCCTGGTTCACCTGCATCATCTGTTCCTCGCGCTGGCGACGCATGCGGTCGTTGGGTGCGAGGTCGGGATGGAAGCGCTTGGCCGCGCGGCGGTAGAGCGTCTTCAGCGAAGGCGGGCCCAGTTCAACGAGGCCGCCCTCCGGCTCCGCGGGCAGCGGAGCACCGACCGGCAGGCGCGGCAGCTGGGGCAGGGCGGTGGGCTGAGGCGTGCGCGGCAGTCGGGCTTCCACGCCGTTGCGGCGCAGGGCTTCGGCCAGCAGGGTGGTGGCGCAGTGCAGCTGGGATTCGAGGGCGTCGAGCTCCATGTACAAGGGAGCGAGGGCGCTGGTGTAGCGATCGACGAAGGCCTGCAGGCGCTGGCGTTCGGCGTCGAACTGCTGCTCCTGTTCGGAGACGAAGCGCTGGAGGTCTTGGAGTTGGAGTCGGCGACGCGTCAGATCGTGTTTTGTGATCGACGAATTGCTCATGCCTCAATTGTGCGGCTTCTGGCGAACGCTGAAGCCAAAAAAAACAGCCCTCAAGCGAGGGCTGTTTCATTCGGGACTAGGTGCTTTCCCGGGTCAGGGCGCCGAAGCGGCGGAAGCCGCCGAGTCCACCGCTGCGGGCATCGAAGCCGGCATTGAGGTCGCATCGGCCGGTGCCGTGATCGGCGTCGGCTCAGCTACCTTCTCGGAGGCCTTCATCGCCGTGCCGCTCATCGGCAGCAGCGGCACGATCAGCAGCGCCACGATGTTGATGATCTTGATCAGCGGGTTGACGGCGGGGCCGGCCGTGTCCTTGTAGGGATCGCCCACGGTGTCGCCGGTGACGGCGGCCTTGTGCGCTTCCGAGCCCTTGCCGCCGTGGTGGCCATCTTCGATGTACTTCTTGGCGTTGTCCCAGGCGCCGCCGCCCGTGCACATCGAGATGGCGACGAACAGGCCGGTGATGATGGTGCCCATCAGCAGACCGCCCAGGGCTTCAGCACCGAGCAGCATGCCGACGAGGATCGGCACGATCACGGGCAGCAGCGAGGGCACGATCATTTCCTTGATCGCCGCACCCGTCAGCATACCCACGGCCTTGCCGTACTCGGGCTTGGCCGTGCCTTCCATGATGCCGGGGATCTCGCGGAACTGGCGGCGCACTTCTTCCACCACCGAGCCCGCAGCGCGGCCCACGGCTTCCATGGCCATTGCGCCGAACAGATAAGGCACCAGGCCGCCGATGAACAGGCCGATGATGACCTTGTGGTTCGAGAGATCGAAGCTCACGTGCATGCCGCGCGACTCCAGCGCGTGCGTGTAGTCGGCGAACAGCACCAGCGCGGCCAGGCCGGCGGAACCGATGGCGTAGCCCTTGGTCACGGCCTTGGTCGTGTTGCCCACGGCGTCCAGCGGGTCGGTGATGTCGCGCACGCTGTCGGGCAGCTCGGCCATTTCGGCGATGCCGCCGGCGTTGTCGGTGATCGGGCCGTAGGCGTCGAGGGCGACGATGATGCCGGCCATGCTGAGCATGGAGGTGGCAGCGATGGCGATGCCGTACAGGCCACCGACATGGAAGGCCAAGCCGATGGCGATGCAGACGAAGATCACCGGCCAGGCTGTGGAGCGCATGGAAACACCCAGGCCCGCGATGATGTTCGTGCCGTGGCCGGTGGTGGAGGCCTGTGCCACGTGCTGGACCGGCTTGTAGTCGGTGCCGGTGTAGTACTCGGTGATCCAGACCATGGCGGCGGTCAGCACAAGGCCGATCACGCAGGCGTGGAACAGGTCGTGCGAGCCGATCATGCGATCACCCATGGCGATGGCCGTGGGGAACATGGCGTCGGTCACGAACCAGAAGGCGACGAGCGAGATGCCGCCGGCGATGATCAGGCCACGGTACAGCGCCGGCATCACGTTCTTCATGCCCGGCTTGGCCTTGACGAACATGCAGCCGATGATCGACGCGATGATCGAAACGCCGCCCAGCACCAGCGGATACACGAGCGGCGTGGCCGATGTGCCCCCGAAGGTGAGCGCGCCCAGCGCCATCGTCGCGATCAGCGTGACGGCATAGGTCTCGAACAGGTCGGCCGCCATGCCGGCGCAGTCGCCGACGTTGTCACCCACGTTGTCGGCGATCACGGCAGGGTTGCGCGGGTCATCCTCGGGGATGCCGGCTTCCACCTTGCCCACCAGATCGGCGCCCACATCGGCGCCCTTGGTGAAGATGCCGCCGCCCAGACGCGCAAAGATCGAGATCAGCGAGGAGCCGAAGGCCAGGCCCAGCATGGGCTTGAGCGCCGTCGAGTCGATGTGCGCCGCGCCTTCCGTCACGTGCCAGAAGAACAGGCCAACGCCGAGCAGGCCCAGGCCCACCACCAGCATGCCGGTGATGGCGCCGCCCTTGAAGGCGACGTCCAGCGCCGGGGCGATGCCCTTGGTGGCCGCCTGCGCCGTGCGCACGTTGGCGCGCACTGAAACATTCATGCCGATGAAACCACAGGCGCCCGAGAGCACCGCACCGATGACGAAGCCGACGGCCGTCTGGTGATCGAGGAACACGAAGATGAGGATGGCCAGCACCACGCCCACGATGGCGATGGTCCGGTACTGCTTGCCCAGATAGGCCGCGGCACCCTGTTGGATGGCCGAGGCGATCTCCTGCATGCGGGGATTGCCCGCGTCCTGGCTGAGGATCCACGCTCGTTGGATGAATCCGTAGGCAACCGCGATCAGCCCGCAGGCCAATGCGAAATACAGCGCAACTTCCGTCGACATCAAGGGTCTCCTTTTGTGCTCGTCTGTAGTGGCTTGTGGCCCCGCGGATGTGCTGAGCCAGGCTCCGGCGGAGCTTACGGGAGCGTCTACTGGGCACCACTTGGCGTATCCCCGGGGATGACGATCGGTAGAATCCGGGTTTTCCCCCGCGCATTTACACAAGACCATGAGCCTTCACAACGTCACACCGGGCGCCAAGGCCCCCGAAGAATTCAACGTCGTCATCGAAATCCCGATGAACGCCGACCCGATCAAGTACGAGGTGGACAAGGAGAGCGGTGCGCTCTTCGTGGACCGCTTCATGACGACGGCCATGCACTACCCGTGCAATTACGGCTACATCCCGCGCACGCTGTCGGACGACGGCGACCCGGTGGACGTTCTCGTTGTCACGCCTTTCCCGCTCACGCCTGGCGTGGTCGTGACCTGCCGCCCCATCGGCGTCCTGAAGATGACGGACGAAGCCGGCGGTGATGCCAAGCTGCTCGCTGTGCCCACGACCAAGATCCTCCCGATCTACGACCACTGGCAAAAGCCCGAGGACATCAACCAGATGCGCCTCAAGGCCATCCAGCACTTCTTCGAGCACTACAAGGACCTGGAAAAGGGCAAGTGGGTCAAGGTCGACGGCTGGGAAGGCCCGGAATCGGCCAAGGCCGAGATCCTGGCTGGCCTGAAGGGCTACGAAGAAGCTCAGAGCAAGTAAGGCGTTACTTACTTGCAGTGAGAGGGGCGTCGTCATGACGCCTTTTTCATTTCTTGAACGGCGCGTGCTCGGTCAATTCGTCGCGGTAGTGGTCCATGGCCTGGCCTTCCCGTTCCAGAAAGTCGCCGATGGCCCGCGCAAAGTCCGGATGCGCCAGCCAGTGGCTGGAGCGCGTGGCCACGGGCATCAGGCCGCGTGCCATCTTGTGCTCGCCCTGGGCTCCGCCTTCGAAGCGCTCATAGCCCTGCTCGATGCACCAGGCCAGCGGCTGGTAGTAGCAGGCGTCGAAATGCAGGTTGGGAATCGGCTCGATACAGCCCCAGTAGCGGCCGAAGGCGGCGCGGCGCTCGGGGTCAAGGGCGATCAGCGAGCAGGCCACTCGCTCTTCGCCTCGTCGAGCAAGGAACATCAGCCAGTTCGCCGGCATGTTGGTGGCCATGCGGTCGAAGAAGTCGCGCGTGAGATACGGGCTGCTGTGATGCGCGCGATAGGTCAGTCGGTAGCAGCGGTGGAAGAAATCCCAATCTTCGGGCGTGATCTGCCCGCCCTGCAGCGCTTCGAAGGTGATCCCCGCTTCGCGCACGCGGCGCTGCTCCTGCTGGATCTTTTTGCGCTTGTCGCGCTGCATGCTGGCGAGATAGGCGGCGAAGTCGGCGTGTCCGCCTTGCAGCCAGTGGAACTGCACGCCCGAGCGCGGCATCCAGTGCTCCTCATCCGCGGCGCCGTGATCGGCTTCGTCGCCGAACAGCAGATGGACTGACGAGAAGCTCTGCTGTTGCGCCAGCTGACGCAGCGCCTGCAAGAGCACGCGGCGCGATGCGGCATCACGCGCGAGCAGGCGACTGCCGGGCACGGGCGTGAAGGGCACGGCGACGAGCAGCTTGGGGTAGTACTCGAGGCCATGGCGTTGATAGGCATCGGCCCAGGACCAGTCGAAGACGTATTCGCCGTAGCTGTGACTCTTGATCCACGCAATGCAGGCGGCCTGCAATGCGCCGGCATCGTCTTCGAGCAGCAGCACCAGCGGCGCCCAACCCGTGTCGGCCGTGGCCGAGCCCGAATCGATCAGGGCGGCGAGGTATTCGTGCCGCATGAACGGCGTGGGTTGCGGGCTCTGCTCGAGCAGCGCGTTCCATGCTTCCGGTGCAACGGCGGCGACGTGCTCTTCGATTCGTATCTGCGGCATATCGCCCAAATGATGGCACGATGCGAGCTATGCACTTCGACAACCTGTATTCGCACGATTTTGCGCGCATCGCGGTGGGCGTGCCGCCGTGCCGCGTGGCCGATCCGGCCTTCAATGCCGCGCAGACGATTGCGCTGTTGAACGAAGCCGCCGCCCAAGGTGTGGCGCTGGTGGCCTTCCCTGAACTGGGCCTGTCGGGCTACAGCTGCGACGACCTCTTCCATCAGCGCGCCTTGCTCGATGCCAGCGAGGCTGCCCTGGCCGGCGTGCTCGAAGCCAGCCGCGCGTTGGCGACGGTGGTGCTTGTTGGCATGCCGCTGCGCGTGGAGCAGCGCCTCTTCAACGTCGCCGTCGTGCTGCAGCGGGGCCGCATCCTCGGCGTCGTGCCCAAGACCTACCTGCCGAACTACGGCGAGTTCTACGAAGCGCGCCAGTTCAACTCGGGCCTGGACGCGCAGGCGACCGAGGTCACGCTGCTGGGCCAGACCGCGCCCTTCGGCTCGCAGCTGGTGTTCAGCGCCAGCGACCTGCCGTTGCTGAGCTTCGCTGCGGAAATCTGCGAAGACGTCTGGACGCCAATCCCGCCGTCGAGCTTTGCCGCGCTGGCTGGCGCGACCGTGCTGATCAACCTCTCCGCGTCGAACGCGCTGGTGGGCAAGGCCGGCTATCGCCAGCAGCTCGTCTCGCAGCAATCGGCGCGCTGCCTGGCGGCGTATGCGTATTCATCGGCGGGCGAGGGCGAGTCGAGCACCGACCTGGCTTGGGACGGCCATGCGCTCGTCTGCGAGAACGGCGAGCTGCTGGCCGAGAGCCGGCGCTTCGCCCAGGGGGCGCAGCTGATCTGCGCCGACGTGGACCTGGAGCGACTGCAGCGCGAACGCATGCGCCAGACGAGCTTCGGCGAATCCGTGCGCGTCCATGCCGCCGAGATTGCGCGTTATCGCCGCGTCAACTTCGAGCTCGGCCTCAAGACGGACGCACCGCTGGCCCTGTCGCGCCGTGTCGAACGTTTTCCTTATGTGCCCAGTGATCGCAACCGCCGCGACGAGCGCTGCCATGAGGTCTACAACATCCAGGTGCAGGCCCTGGTGCAGCGCCTGCGCTCCAGCGGCATTGGCAAGCTCGTGATCGGCATTTCGGGCGGACTCGATTCCACCCACGCGCTGCTGGTGGCGGCGCAGGCGATGGATCGCATGGGCCTGCCGCGCACGAACATCATCGGCGTCACGATGCCGGGTTTTGCCACGAGTGAGCGCACGCGCGACCAGGCCTGGAAGCTGATGAAGGCCGTGGCCTGCGATGCGCGCGAGATCGACATCCGACCGAGCTGTGAGCTCATGCTCAAGGATCTGGGCCACCCGTATGCCAAGGGCGAGAAGGTCTTCGACGTGACGTTCGAGAACGTGCAGGCCGGTGAGCGCACGAACCACCTGTTCCGGCTGGCCAACCACACCGGCGCGCTGGTGCTGGGCACGGGCGATCTGTCGGAGCTTGCCTTGGGCTGGTGCACCTACGGCGTGGGCGATCACATGTCGCACTACAACGTGAACGCCAGCGTGCCCAAGACGCTGATCCAGTACCTGGTGCGCTGGGTGGCGGAGACTGGCCAACTTGGCAACGTGGACGCGCAGGTGCTGATCGATGTGCTGGAGACCGAGATCAGCCCCGAGCTGGTGCCGGGTTCGATGCAGAGTACCGAAGGCGCCATCGGCCCGTACGCGTTGAACGATTTCAACCTCTACTACACGCTGCGCTACGGCTATTCGCCGCGCAAGATCGCCTTCCTGCAGCGCCACGCCTGGGGCGGCGAGCAGACGCTTGCGGAGATCAAGCGTGTGCTGCGCATCTTCGTGAGCCGCTTCTTCAAGGGCAGCCAGTTCAAGCGCTCCTGCGTGCCCAATGCACCGAAGGTGGGCACGGGCGGCTCGCTCTCGCCGCGCGGCGACTGGCGGGCGCCGAGCGATTCAGAGGCCACCGTCTGGCTGGCCGAACTCGACCGCATTCCGGATGAATCGTAGGGATCCGTGCTAAAACCGCAGACGATTTCCATTTGACGGAGCAGGACCATGAAGCAGATCACCGCCATCATCAAACCCTTCAAGCTCGACGAGGTCCGCGAGGCGCTGGCCGAGGTCGGCGCTTCCGGCCTGACCGTCACCGAGGTCAAGGGCTTCGGCCGCCAGAAGGGCCACACCGAGCTCTACCGCGGCGCCGAGTACGTGGTGGATTTCCTGCCCAAGGTGAAGGTCGAGGTGGTGGTGAAGGACGACGACGTCGACCGCTGCCTGGACGCCATCGTCAAGGCCGCCAAGACCGGCAAGATCGGCGACGGCAAGATCTTCGTCACCGCCGTCGAGCAGGTGGTGCGCATCCGCACGGGCGAGACGGACGAATCTGCCGTCTGATCTGCCGCCCGGTTGAGGCGTTAGCGCGTCGTCAGTCCGTCAGGCGATGCCACAAGGCGGCAGCCCACAGGCTGCCCGCCAGCGCCAGGGACAGAAACACCGCCGCACTGGCGATGTCCTTGGCGCGCTTGGAAAGGTCGTGCAACTCGAACGAGACGCGATCGACCACGGCTTCCACGGCCGAATTCAGCAGCTCCACGATCAGCACCAGGATCAGCGAGCCGATCAAGAGACTCACCTCCACCCAGCCATGCCCGAGCCAGAAGGCCAGCGGCGCGGCGATGATGCACAGCCACACCTCCTGCCGGAAGGCGCTTTCGCCCGTGTAGGCGCCCTTGAGACCATCCATCGAGTAGCCGAAAGCCCGCAGGACGCGGTCGAGGCCGGTGCGGCCCTTGTGCGGATTGGTGTCCTCTTCCTTCATGGCTTTTTCTTCATTGGCTCGAAATTGACCAGTCGGGTGCCGCAGATCAGGTCGTGCAGGAACTGGCGGCTTGGGTGCAGGCGGGCGATCAGCGCGTAGGCGACGACGCCCGCGAACAGGCAGCCGAAGATACCGCCCGTGGTTTTCAATCCTGCGAAATAGGCGCTGGCCAGTGCCGGCAGGAACCACAGCCAGCTCAGTGCGTAGCGCGCCAGGGCTCGTCCTTGGGTCAGCGGGCGGCCGAGGGTGTCGACCACCCGCAGGTGCCAGGCCTTCATCGCCACGGTCTGGCCGCTGCGCGACCAGAACCAGCTGAAGTAGATGCCGAGCACCACGAACAGGAAGGCCTGGCCAGCGGCGCGGCCCTGCATGGCGTTGCGCTGCTGGGTGAGGGCCGAGAAGAGGTAGTCGGCGATGAAGACGACGCCGAACAGCAGCACGCCTTCGTAGCAGAACGCAGCCAAGCGTCGCGCCAGGGCAGGCGCCGGGGTCTCAGTCATGGCGAAATCAGCGAGAAGTCTCGCGCGTGGGTTTCTTGGGCAGCAGGGTCTTGCTGTCCACCAGCTCGGGATCGGCCCAGACCTTGGTCTGGCCGGCCTGCTGGTGCGCGGGCGGGATTGTCGCCTGGGTGATGAGCACCGTGGTGGCGCCCGGTTTGGCCTGGACGACCGAAGGCGCCACGGCCTTGGCCGGCGCCGGCTTGGGCAGCGGCGGCACGAGGTTGGACTTGGGCTTGGCGTCCAGGTCGGCGGTGGCTGTGGGGCACTTGGCGCCCTGGGCGCAGGGCTTTGCGGCCTGCTTGTGGGCGGCCTTTTCAGCCAGCTCGCGGCGTTTTTCGGCGGGCAGGGCCTGGTAGGCCTCCCACTTGGCGGCGCGGTCGTCCGCGTTGTTGACCTGCTGGGCCCAGCGGTAGCCCACGCGGGCCTGCTGGCGCTCCAAGGGTGAGAGGTTGACCCAGTCGCGCATGCGCTCGTGCAGGCGCTCGCGCTTGGCTTCAGGCAGGGCCGCAAAGCGCGGGGCGATCTCGAGCCATTTGCTGCGCTGGGTGGCGTCCATGCCGGCCCAGTCCCGCTCCAGCGGTGCCAGAGCCTGGCGCTGGGCGGCGGTGAGGCCGGGCCATTCGGGGACGGTTTCCAGGGAACTGGGCGGCTTCAGCCGGGCCGGTTCGGGGACTGCGAAGGAGGCTGTGGGAGCCGGTGCCGAGGCGGCAGCGTCCTGGGCCCAGCTGCCGGTGGGCACCAAAAAAGCGCAGGCCGCCAGCAAGCCGGCGGCCTGGTGCAGGGCGCTGAGAGGGTTCTGCTTATTGATTCTCGTCATCGCTCAGGTATTCGGAGAAGCCCGGGTCGCTGTAGGCGCTGGGCGGCAGCTTGTCGGACAGCAGGGCGGTGTCGATCTCGGCGGCGGCGAGCACCTGCTCGTACCACTCGCTGTGCTGGATCAGCAGCAGGCCGCCCACCAGGAGCAGCAGGGGCAGGACGGAGGCCAGCTTGAACCAGCGGCCGGTACCCGGGCCGCCACCCAGAGCCAGGGCGTTGCCGACGCGGACAACGCTCGGCGTAGCCTGCACGGCGGCCACGGTCTCGACGCGGCGGGCCTGGCGGGCGCGTTGCAGCGCCTGCTCACGGGCAAAGCGCAGGCGTTCGGTCACGCTGTGGGGCAGGTCGTCGTTCTGCTCGGACAGGCCGGCGGCCACGGCGAGGCCGAAGCGCGCCATGCGGGTGTCGAGTTCCTGTTGCGAGTGCTGCTTGGTGTTCATAGCGTGATCCCCTTGGCTTTGAGCGACTTCGCCAGCGCGCCGACCGCACGGAAACAGTGCGTTTTTACGCTGCCCTCGGAGCAACCCATGACGGCGGCCGTCTCGGCGACGTCCAATTCCTCCCAGTAACGCAGGAGGAATGCTTCCCGTTGACGCGTTGGAAGCTGGGCCACTTCGCCCTCGATGACACGCAAGATCTGTTCCCGTGAAACCTCGTCCGCGGCACTGAGCGAACCCAGGGCGCCGTCCGCCGTTTCCAGGGCTTCCAGCAGGTCGAAGCTGTCGTCCGCATCATTGGACTCGAAATCCGACATGTTGCTGAAGAGCGCATTGCGCACCTTCTGGCGCCGGAAATGGTCCATCGTGGCGTTGGACAGGATGCGCTGGAACAACAGCGGCAGTTCGGCCGCCGGGCGATCCGCGTACTTCTCGGCCAGCCGGATCATGGCGTCCTGCACGATGTCCAGGGCGGCATCGTCGTCACGGACCATGTAGGCCGTGCGCTTGAAAGCGCGGCGATCGACGGTACGCAGGAAGTCGTTGAGTTCTTTGTCGGTGGCCAAAGGGCGCTCGGGGTGGGAAAACCGGCGGCGATTATGGCATTCGCGCAATCCAGCACGTGGTTTCGCGAATCGCGGAGGCTCGCCGCAAACTCGCTCGGCATAATCCGAGGCTCGCACAAAGAAGTTTCTGATCTTGAGCGGCGACCCGACCCGGGCGCCGATGCTTTACAAGATCGCGCAGGTTCCGAATCCGCCTCACGAGGGCGCGAAGAGGGGCACCGATGGTTTTTCGTCAGAGAAATTCACTGAGGTTCACAAATGAACATGTCTAGCGCGGAAGTCACCCGTGCCGCCTCGTCCGCAGGCGCTGCACCGTCGAATTCCCAAAATCCCCCCCTTTCCCAGAATCCCAACGTTGATCCGTCGGCCGAGCTGAACGGCTCCGATGTGCTCGTGCGCTGCCTCCAGGCAGAAGGCGTGCAGTACCTCTGGGGCTACCCTGGCGGCGCGGTCCTCTACATCTACGACGCCCTGTACCGCAACGGCGGCATCCAGCACGTGCTGGTGCGCCATGAGCAAGCGGCGGTCCACGCAGCAGACGGTTATGCCCGCGCCACCGGCGATGTCGGCGTGGCCCTGGTGACGTCGGGCCCCGGCGTGACGAATGCCGTGACCGGCATCGCCACCGCGTACATGGACTCCATCCCCATGGTGATCGTGACCGGCCAGGTGCCGACGCCCGCCATCGGCCTGGACGCCTTCCAGGAGTGCGACACCGTCGGCATCACGCGCCCCATCGTCAAGCACAACTTCCTGGTGAAGGACGTGCGCGATCTCGCCATGACGATGAAGAAGGCCTTTCACATCGCCCGCACCGGCCGCCCCGGCCCGGTGGTGGTGGACATCCCGAAGGATGTCTCGATGGCCAAGGTCCCCGGTGCCTTCGAGTACCCGAAGACCGTGGAGATGCGCTCCTACAACCCAGTCAAGAAGGGCCACTCGGGCCAGATCCGCAAGGCCGTGGCCCTGCTGCTGGCGGCCAAGCGGCCCTACATCTACACCGGTGGTGGCGTGATCCTCGGTGAAGCCACAGCTGAGCTGCGCGAGCTGACCAAGCTGCTTGGCTACCCGGTCACCAACACGCTGATGGGCCTGGGCTCTTCGGCCGCCAGCGACCCGCAGTTCCTCGGCATGCTCGGCATGCATGGCACCTACGAGGCCAACATGACCATGCAGAACTGCGACGTTCTGCTGGCCGTGGGCGCGCGCTTCGACGACCGCGTGATCGGCAACCCCAAGCACTTCGGCTCGGTGGAACGCAAGATCATTCACGTGGACATCGACCCGTCGTCGATCTCCAAGCGCGTGCGCGTGGACATCCCGATCGTCGGCGACGTGAAGGAAGTGCTGACCGAGCTGATCCACCAAATCAAGGAAGCGCAGGCTCGCCCCGATGCCAACGCCATCAACGCCTGGTGGAGCCAGATCAACGAGTGGCGCCGCCGCGATTGCTTGGCCTACAAGAAGTCCAGCGAAGTCATCAAGCCGCAGATGGTCGTCGAGACCCTGTGGAACTTGACCAAGGACCGCGACACCTACATCACGTCGGACGTGGGCCAGCACCAGATGTGGGCTGCCCAGTTCTACCGCTTCGAGCAGCCGCGCCGCTGGATCAATTCGGGCGGCCTGGGCACCATGGGCGTGGGCCTGCCGTATGCGATGGGCATCAAGCTCGCCAAGCCGGATTCGGATGTGTTCTGCATCACCGGCGAGGGCTCGATTCAGATGTGCATCCAGGAGCTGTCCACCTGCTTCCAGTACAACACGCCGGTCAAGATCGTCTCGCTGAACAACCGCTACCTCGGCATGGTGCGGCAGTGGCAGGAGTTGGACTATGGCAAGCGCTACTCGCACAGCTACATGGACGCGCTGCCCGACTTCGTGAAGCTCGCCGAAGCCTATGGCCACGTGGGCATCAAAGTCGAGGACCCGGCCGACGTGGAAGGCGCGCTGAAGGAAGCCATCCGCCTGAAGGACCGCACCGTCTTCCTGGACATCCGTACCGACCAGACCGAGAACGTTTGGCCGATGGTGCAGGCCGGGAAGGGCATTTCTGAAATGCTGTTGGGGGCCGAAGACCTCTGATCTTGCAAAGCCGCTCTCGAGGTCGCTGCGTTACCGCGCACGATCGATGAGACGGCGGAGCAGGACCGGAGCCCGGACCAGATTCGAAGAACCATCGCACAGCGTGGCCAAGGCCCGTCGGTTACCGCCGCCGGGTTGAAGAGCGCGCAGGACGAGGAACATGAAACACATCATCGCTTTGCTGATCGAGAACGAGCCCCGGTGCGCTGTCGCGCGTGGTGGCCCTGTTCTCAGCCCGGGGTTACAACATCGAGAGCCTCACCGTGGCGCCAACCGAGGACGCCTCGCTCTCGCGCATGACCATCGTGACCACCGGGTCCGATGAGGTGATCGAGCAGATCACCAAGCACCTGAACCGCCTGATCGAAGTCGTCAAGGTCGTGGACCTGACCGAAGGCTCGTTCACCGAGCGCGAGCTCATGCTGATCAAGGTGCGCGCCGTGGGCAAGGAGCGCGAAGAGATCAAGCGCACCGCCGACATCTTCCGCGGCCACGTGATCGACGTGACCGAGAAGACCTACACGATCGAGCTGACCGGCGATGCCGGCAAGCTCGACGCCTTCATCGGCGCAATCGACCGCGCCGCCATCCTCGAAACCGTACGCACCGGCGCCAGTGGTATCGGCCGCGGCGAGCGAATCCTGCGCGTCTGAAACCCAGACGCGCGCCTGACCCCAACAACATCTAACCCCGAATTTCCCTGGAGCACGACATGAACGTTTATTACGACAAGGACGCCGACCTCTCCCTCATCAAGGGCAAGAACGTCACCATCATCGGCTATGGCTCGCAAGGCCACGCCCATGCACAAAACCTGAACGACAGCGGCTGCAAGGTCACCGTGGGCCTGCGCCGCGGTGGCGCCTCCTGGGCCAAGGCCGAAGGTGCCGGCCTGAAGGTGGCCGAGATCGCCGAAGCCGTGAAGGCCGCCGATGTCGTCATGATCCTGCTGCCGGACGAGCAGATCGCCAGCGTCTACAAGAACGACGTCGAGCCCCACATCAAGCAAGGCGCTTCGCTGGCCTTTGCCCACGGCTTCAACGTGCACTACGGCCAGGTCACCCCCCGCGCCGACCTGGACGTCTGGATGGTCGCCCCCAAGGCCCCGGGTCACACCGTGCGCGGCACCTACCGCCAGGGTGGCGGCGTGCCCCACTTGATCGCCGTCTACGCCGACAAGTCCGGCAAGGCGCGTGACCTGGCCCTGTCCTATGCTGCGGCCAACGGCGGCGGCAAGGCCGGCATCATCGAGACCAACTTCCGCGAAGAGACCGAGACCGACCTGTTCGGCGAACAGGCCGTGCTGTGCGGCGGCACCGTCGAGCTGATCAAGGCCGGTTTCGAGACCCTGGTGGAAGCTGGCTACGCCCCCGAGATGGCCTACTTCGAGTGCCTGCACGAGCTCAAGCTGATCGTGGATCTGATCTACGAAGGCGGCATCGCCAACATGAACTACTCGATCTCGAACAACGCCGAATACGGCGAGTACGTGACGGGCCCGAAGGTGGTGACCTCGGCCACCAAGGACGCGATGCGCCAGTGCCTGAAGGACATCCAGACCGGCGAATACGCCAAGAGCTTCATCCTGGAAAACAAGGCCGGCGCCCCCACACTGCTGAGTCGCCGCCGCCTGACCGCCGAGCACGACATCGAAGTCGTGGGCGAGAAGCTGCGTGCCATGATGCCTTGGATCAAGGCCAACCGTCTGGTCGACCAGTCGAAGAACTGAGCAGCGCTGCAAGCTGTGCCAAGGCCGCGCAATGCGCGGCCTTTTTGCTTGCATCAGGTATCCTCCCGCCCCATGAACGATCCCATTCAAGCCCCTGACCCGGCGGAGGCTCCGCGCCCGCGCCGCAAGGGCATTTACGTCCTGCCCAATCTCTTCACGCTGGCCGCCTTGTTCGGCGGCTTCTATGCCATTGTCATGGCCATGGGCGGTCGCTTCGAGCAATCGGTCTACGGCATCTTCGCCGCCGCCGTGCTCGACAGCCTGGACGGCCGCGTGGCCCGCATGACCAACACGCAATCCACCTTCGGCGAGCAGATGGATTCGCTGTCCGACATGGTTTCCTTCGGCGCTGCACCGGCGCTGATCATGTACAGCTGGGCCCTGCACGACCTGGGCCGCTGGGGCTGGTTTGCCGCCTTCGTCTACATCGCCGGTGCCGCGCTGCGCCTGGCGCGCTTCAACACCAACATCGCCGTGGTGGACAAGCGCTATTTCCAAGGCGTGCCAAGCCCAGCCGCCGCTGCGCTCGTGATCAGCCTGATGTGGGTCTGCGTGGACAAGGGCGTGGCGATGGACCGCGAGCTGTCCTGGATCGCCTTCGGCTTCACGGTCTACGCCGGCCTGACGATGGTGACCAACGCTCCGTTCTACAGCTTCAAGGATTTCAGCGTCAAACGCACGGTCCCGTTCGTAACGCTCATCGTCATCATGCTGGGCATCGCGGTGATCAGCCTCGATTCGGCACCGGTGCTGTTCGGTCTGTTCTGTGTCTATGGACTGTCGGGTTATGTCGTCTACGCCTACAAGAAGGCCAAGGGCAAGCCGGTCAGCGTGATCGCCACCTCGACGGACGAACCGGACGAAGCCGGCCTTCACCGTTGAGCAAGGCTCCGACTCAAGACTCGGTGCTATATTCACTTCCCATGTCGACGAACGAAGCACTGCTGCTACTAGGCGCCCCTCTGCGGGAGCGCTGATCGCACACGTCCACTCGTCCACGATCCACGGCCCGTATGCAACCTGCAGCGGGCCGTTTTGTTTTTCGGCATTCGCGGGTTGCAAAGAAGAACCTCCTCAACCAGGAACTCCGATGCTCAAGCAACCGTCGCAGAAATACCGCCCATTCGCACCCATCGCCCTGGCCGACCGCCGCTGGCCCGATGTGCAGCTGACCCAGGCGCCGATCTGGCTGAGCACGGACCTGCGTGACGGCAACCAAGCCCTGATCGAGCCCATGGACGTGCAGCGCAAGCTGCGCATGTTCAAGGAGCTGGTGAAGATCGGCTTCAAGGAGATCGAGGTCGGCTTTCCTTCGGCCTCGCAGACCGAGTTCGATTTCGTCCGCCTGCTGATTGACGGGGGCCACATCCCCGACGACGTGACCATCCAGGTGCTGACGCAGGCGCGCTCGCACCTGATCGAGCGCACCTTCGAGTCGTTGCACGGCGCCAAGCGCGTGATCGTTCACCTCTACAACGCCGTCGCGCCCATCATGCGCCGCGTGGTGCTGGGCACGGACGAGGACGGCATCGTCGCTTTGGCGACCGAGCACGCCCGCATGATCAAGGAGCTGGCCGCAAAGCACCCGGGCACGGACTGGCGCTTCGAGTACTCGCCCGAGATGTTCTCCGGCACCGAGCTCGCGTTCAGCAAGCGCGTGGTCGACGCGGTGACGGCCGTGTGGGCGCCGACGCCGGATCGCAAGGCCATCATCAACCTGCCGTCCACCGTCGAACATTCCACGCCGAACATCTTCGCGGACATGATCGAGTGGATGCACCGCCACCTCGAGCGCCGTGAATCGATCGTGCTGTCCGTCCATCCGCACAACGACCGTGGCACCGGCACAGCGGCCGGCGAGCTGGCCCTGATGGCCGGCGCCGATCGCATCGAAGGCTGCCTGTTCGGCAACGGCGAGCGCACGGGCAATGTGGACCTCGTCAACATCGCGCTGAATCTCTATACGCAGGGTGTCGATCCGAAGCTTGACTTCTCGGACATCGACGAAGTGCGCCGCTGCGTCGAGCACTGCACGCAGATCCCCGTGCATCCGCGCCACCCGTACGTGGGCGATCTGGTCTACACCTCATTCTCCGGTTCGCACCAGGACGCGATCAAGAAGGCCTTTGCCGCCCGCAAGGACGGAGACCTCTGGGATATGCCGTACCTGCCCGTGGATCCGAAGGACCTGGGCCGCAGCTACGACGCCGTGATCCGCGTGAACAGCCAGTCGGGCAAGGGCGGCATCAGCTACCTGCTTGAAGCCGAGTACGGCCTGGAGCTGCCGCGCCGCCTGCAGATCGAGTTCAGCCAGGTGGTGCAAGCCGTGATGGACGACAGCGGCAAGGAGCTGAACGCGGCTGCCATCTGGCAGATCTTCGAGCGCGAGTACGCCGTCAACCAGAACACGATTGCCCACCCGGTCATCACCGAGCGGGACGACGTGGCCAGCCTCAGCGCCGAGGTGCAGGTCGGTGCCAGCGCGTTGAAGGTCCAGGGCGAGGGCAACGGCCCCATCGACGCCTTCGTGAACGGCCTGGCCGGCAGCACCGGCCAGAGCATCCGCGTGCTGGACTACCACGAGCACTCGATGGGCAGCGGCGCCGATGCGCGCGCGGTGGCCTACATCGAGCTGCGCGTGGGCGAGCAGACGCGTTTCGGCGTGGGCATCGATGCCAACATCGTGCGCGCCTCGCTCAAGGCGATCGCCTCGGGCTTTGCTCGCAGCGCGGCGGCGCAATCGAGTGCCGTGAACGTCTGAGCACTGGCCTAAAATTTTTCAACGCAAATCCTTGAAGGACTGGCGATGGCCGACTCTCTGATCATCTTCGACACCACGCTGCGCGACGGCGAGCAATCGCCCGGCGCCTCGATGACCAAGGACGAGAAGCTGCGCATCGCGCGCCAGCTGGAGCGGCTGAAGGTCAACGTGATCGAGGCCGGCTTTGCGGCTTCAAGCAACGGTGATTTCGAGGCGGTGAAGGCCATCGCCAACATCATCAAGGACAGCACGGTCTGCTCGCTGGCCCGTGCCAACGACCGCGACATCGCGCGGGCGGCGGAAGCGCTCCAGGGCGCGGCCAGCTCGCGCATCCACACCTTCATTGCCACCAGCGAACTCCACATGGAGAAGAAGCTGCGCATGACGCGCGAGCAGGTGCTGGAGCAGGCCAGGCTGGCAGTGCGCTTTGCCCGCAACCTGTGCGGCGATATCGAGTTCTCGCCCGAGGACGGCTATCGCTCCGACCCCGAGTTCCTGGCCCGCGTGGTCGAGGCCGTGATCAACGAGGGTGCGACGACCATCAACATCCCCGACACCGTCGGCTACGCCATCCCAGAGCTCTACGGCAACTTCATCAAGACGCTGCGCGAGCGCGTGCCCAACGCCGACAAGGTGATCTGGAGTGTGCATTGCCACAACGACCTCGGCATGGCCGTGGCCAACTCGCTGGCGGGCGTGAAGATCGGCGGTGCGCGGCAGGTCGAATGCACGATCAACGGCCTGGGCGAGCGTGCGGGCAACTGCTCACTCGAAGAAGTGGTGATGGCCATGAAGACGCGCCGTGACTACTTCGGCCTGGACGTGAACATCGACACTTCGCAGATCGTGCCGGCCTCGCGCATGGTTTCGCAAACCACCGGCTTCGTCGTGCAGCCGAACAAGGCCGTGGTGGGCGCCAACGCCTTCGCGCACGCCTCGGGCATTCACCAAGACGGCGTGCTCAAGGCTCGCGACACGTACGAGATCATGCGCGCCGAAGACGTGGGCTGGAGCGCCAACAAGATCGTGCTCGGCAAGCTCTCGGGCCGCAACGCCTTCAAGCAGCGCCTGCAGGAGCTCGGCATCGCGCTCGACTCCGAGGCCGATGTCAACGCCGCCTTCCAGCGTTTCAAGGACTTGGCCGACCGCAAGAACGAGATCTTCGACGAGGACATCCTGGCCCTGGTCATGGACGAAGCCGTGCAGTCGGAGTCGGAGCACTACCGCCTGGTGACGATGGCGCAGCGCTCGGAGATGGGTGAACAGCCGCATGCCGCCGTGGTCATCACGGCCGGCAGCCAGGAAATGCGCGCCGAGAGCGACGGCAACGGCCCGGTGGACGCCGTGCTGCGTGCCATCGAGTCCATGGCTCAAAGTGGGGCGGAAATGATCCTCTACTCGGTCAACGCCATCACCAGCGGCAGCACAGAATCCCAGGGCGAAGTGACGATCCGGCTGCAGCATGCGGGCCGGGTGGTCAACGGCGTGGGGGCTGATCCGGACATCGTTGTGGCTTCCGCCAAGGCTTACCTGAGTGCGCTGAACAAGCTGCAGAGCAAGGTCGAGCGGGTGGCTGCGCAGGGCTGAAACGACGGCAAAAGCGCGCAATAGTGCACGCATGGAGGGCCAGGGCGGGTAAGTCCCTGGACCGCCGAAAGTCAACCTCCGTTTGAATCAAACGTTAGGAACAGCGCGAATAGGTGTACTCGATCACGACAGGCAGAGCTTTAAAAGCCTCGCCTAAGTTTTTGATCTTGTGTGGGATTTCTTTGTCCCGTACACTGCGCCGGACTTTCGGGGGCCCCATTGAAGACTGTTGCATCAATTCTTTCCGGCATCGCCCTGAGCCTGGCATTCCTGCCGCTGCACGCTGAAGCCGCTACCACCGCCGTCAATTGCAAGACCCAGCCCAAGGCTGCCGCTTGCAAGAAGGCCTCCGCCAAGACTTCCAAGGTCCGGACCTCTGCCGTCGTGTCGCGCGTGCCGCGCCGCGTGGCGGCAGTGCCATCCTTTGGCCAGATGTACGGCCTGCATGGCGTCGACGATCCGCTGGATCTGAGCTCCAGCGTGGCGCTGGTGATGGACCAGGACACCAACGAGGTCCTGCTGTCCAAGAATCCGCAGGCCGTGCTGCCCATCGCCTCCATCACCAAGCTGATGACCGGCCTGCTCGTCGTCGAGGCCAATCTGCCGATGGACGAGAAGATCACCATCACGCAGGAAGACAAGGACAACGAGAAGGGCACCGGCTCGCGTCTCGCCTTCGGCACCACGCTGACGCGCGAAGAGCTGCTGCACCTGGCCCTGATGTCGTCCGAGAACCGTGCTGCCCACGCGCTGGCACGCAGCTATCCCGGTGGCCTGGAGGCTTTCGTGGCCGCCATGAACCACAAGGCCGCCGAGCTCGGCATGGCCGACACGCATTACGTGGAGCCCACGGGCCTCTCGAGCCGTAACCAGTCCAGCGCTGAGGATCTGGCTCGCCTGGTCAAGGTGGCCGAGGGCCAGCCGGTGCTGCGCGAGTTCACGACTTCCAAGGAAGCGACCGTCAAGATCGGCCGCCGCCAGATGGCCTTTCACAGCACGAACGGCCTGGTCCGTGCGGGCAAGTGGGACATCGGCCTGCAGAAGACGGGCTTCATCAACGAGGCCGGCAAATGCCTGGTCATGCAGGCCAAGCTGGCTGGCCGCAAGCTGATCATGGTGTTCCTGGACACGGCCGGTGCCCGCACCGCCGACCCGGAACGCGTGCGCCGCTGGCTGGACAGCAACCCGCAGGCGGTTGCGGCCAGCACCAAGGAATCCAAGCTCTGAGTTCGCTGATGACGCTCAGGTAACTGTGGGGTAGTCAAGCTGACAGCAGAAACGAAGAACGCGCCCATCGGGCGCGTTTTGCTTTTCAAACGCGGCAAAGTCAGTTGCCGCGGTAGCCCAGCGCCGACGAGATCTGCCCCGCCGTTTCCTTGAGCCGTGCCAGCCAGCCTTCTTCCAGGCGATCGGCCGGCGCCGAGATCGACAGACCCGCCACCAGCTTGGCCTGGTCGTCGTAGATGCCGGCGGCCATGCAGCGCACGCCGAGTTCCAGCTCCTCGTCGTCGCGCGAGACGCCGCGCTGGCGGATCAGGGCCAGCTCGCGTTCCAGCGTGCCGATTTCCGTCATGCTGTTGCGCGTGTGGCCGGCCAGGCCGGTGCGCGTGGCATAGGCGCGCACGCGCTGCGGATCCTCCACGGCCAGGAAGAGCTTGCCCACCGAGGTGAGGTGCAGCGGCGCCCGGCCGCCCACGGCGCGCACGACCTGCATGCCCGAGCGCTCGGAATAGGTGCGCTCGATGTAGACGATCTCGTCGCCCTGGCGCACCGAGAGATTGACCGGCTGGTGGGTGAACTTGTGCAGCTCGCGCATCGGCCCCAGGGCCGCGTCACGCACGTCCAGCCGCGCCTTGACCAGATTGCCCAGCTCCAGCAGCCGCATGCCCAGCCGATAGCTGCCGGCTTCCGGTCGATCCACAAATCGGCCGAGCGTCAGGTCGTTCAGAATGCGGTGCGCCGTGGAGGGGTGCAGGCCGGTGGTCTCGCTGATCGATTTCAGCGAAACGGGATCCTGATGGCTGGCGAGCACGTCCAACAGCGAAAACATGCGTTCCAGCACCTGGATGGCCGGCGTCTGGTTCTCTTTGTTTTTCATCGTCTGGATTGTGAGGGAGTTCGAGCTTGTTTTGCATGGCGAAAATGAAACGTCTTGAAGAAGGTGGATTCCACCGCCTCGTGCTTCGCATCGTGCAATGCCTGTCCGTGAGCCTGTGCTTGGCCGCGCTGCCGCTGAGCGCAGCAGCGCAGGAGGGTTCGCCTCAACAAACGGCCCAACCCGCGGCCGCCGCGACGGCACCGCCGGCGCCCGTGCTGCGCATGCAGCGCCTGCAGGGCCACATCACGGCGCAGACGCTGGGCCTGGTGATCAATCTTGACGATCCCTATTCGGTGGCGGTGGGTGAGTACTACCAGCAAAAGCGCGGCATCCCGGCCGAGAACATCGTCCACGTGCATCTGGCCGTGAAGCCGCGACTTAGCGTGGCCGAGTTCGCGGTGCTGGAGGCCCAGGTTCGCAAGCAGATGCCTGAAGCCGTGCAGGGCCTGGCCCTGGCCTGGCGCCAGCCCTATGCAGTGGAGTGCAACGGCCTGACCTCGGCGCTGGCGCGGGGCTACCAGCCCAAGATCTGCGAGCAGACCTGCGCGGCGTCTGAGGTTTCGCCTTACGTGCAGTACACGGGCAACCGGCCCTTTGCCGAGAAAGGCATCCGGCCCACGATGATGCTGGCCGCGCGCTCGGTCGAGAGCGCCCGGCGTCTGATCGATCGCGGTGTGTCGGCCGACGGCACGCTGCCCAGCGCCTTTCTCGGCGCCAACGCGTGGTTCATTACCACCAGCGACGCGGTGCGCAGCGTGCGCTCGGCGCAGTTCCCGCCGGCGGGCATGATCCGGCCCTGGGGCGTGGACGTGAAGCGCATCCAGGCCGACGCGTTGCCGCAGCTGCCGCGCACGCTCATCCTGCAGACGGGCCTGGTGCGGGTCGAAGGCCTGGACAAGGTCGGGTGGCTGCCCGGCGCGCTGGCCGATCACCTGACCTCATTCGGTGGCGCGCTCGATGCGCCGCCGGGCGAAGGCCAGATGAGTGCCATCGAATGGATCGAAGCCGGCGCCACGGCCAGCTACGGCACCGTCAGCGAACCCTGCAACCACTGGCAGAAGTTCCCGCATTCGCAGCTCCTGCTGCTGTCATACGTGCAGGGCGTGACGGCGCTGGAGGCCTACTGGCACAGCGTGGCTTGGCCGGCGCAAGGCGTGTTCATTGGTGAGCCGCTGGCGGCGCCGTTTGCGTCGGCGTTCTAGCTGCCCAGCAAGCCGAGGCGGTTCAGGCTTTCCGCCGTGGCGAGGATGGCTTCCTCGCGCGTGCGCGGCGACCAGCCCAGCAGACGGATCGCCTTGGCGCTGGTGGCGTTGAGGTTCAGGCCGAGCAGCGGCACCGCGCCTCGCAGCGCAGGATCCTTCAGCGCGCCGAGACGCACCACCCAGTTGGGCAGCACGCGTGTGGAGACCTTGCTGGCCAGTGGTCCCAGCCGGCCCTTCAGCAGCTTCGCCACTTCGGCCATCCACAGGCTCTCGCCCGCAATGGCCACGAAGCGCTGGCCCTTGGCGGCTTCATGCGTCATGGCCAGCAGATGCAGTTCAGCCACGTCGCGCACATCCACGAATCCCGAGTTGATCTTGGGCGCACCGGGCTGGCCGGCCAGCATGTTCTTGATGAGGCGGATGGAGTGCGAGTAGTCCGCGCCGAGCACCGGGCCCATCACAGCCACCGGATTGATGGCCGAAAGCTCCATGCCCCGGCCTTCCCGGGCGATGAAATCCCAAGCTGCGCGTTCCGCCAGGGTCTTGGACTTCTGGTACGGCCAGACGTCTCGACCTTCGAGGTCGCTCCAGTCGTCGTCATTGAACGGCCGCTTCATCGGCCCGTGGCCCGCGCAGATCGCGCCGAAGGCTGAAGTCAGCACCACGCGATGGACGTCGGCATCGCGCGCGGCCCGCAGCACACGCAAATTACCGTCCACCGCCGGCCGGATCCAGTCTTCTTCGGTGGTCTGATTGCCCGAGGGCGTCGGCGAAGCGCCGTGCATCACATAGCTGCAGCCGGCGGCGGCCTCCGCCCAGCCCGCATCCGAACTCAGGTCGGCTTCGATGAAGGAAAGGCGATCGCCCGGCTCGGCCCCGCCGACGCGCAGTTGCTGCCGCACCTCCGCCTCGCGGGTCAGGGACCGGACCGTGGTGCGCACTCGGTAGCCGCGCCTGAGCAGCACGAGGATGCAGTGCTGCGCGATGAATCCTGTTCCTCCGGTGACGAGAACCTGGGTGCCTGGGGTGCCTTGGGTGTCTTGTGTGTTCATGGCCGTCAGCGTAGGGTCCAGGGTCCGGACTGTTAATGCGCCACAGTACGGTTTGCTTGCGCGATAGTCCGGAAATGCGTGCAGATCCTTTTTCCGACATCCTCCGCGTCACCCGGGCTGAATCCCTGGTGACGGGCGGCTTCACGGCGGGCGGCCGTTGGGCCTTGCGCTTCCCGGTGCCCCAGAAGATCAAGTTCTTCGCGGTGGTCAGGGGCTCATGCTGGGTCTGGATGGATGGAGAACCCGAGCCGGTCCGCTTTGGCGCAGGCGATGTCGGCCTGCTGACGGCCAAGCGCTCCTTCGTGGTGTCCAGCGATCCCGGCGTGGAGCCGGTGGATGCGATGAGCATCTTCAGCGGTGGGCACAACCCCGTCGGGCGTATCGGTGATGGCGACGATTTCGCCTATCTCGGCGGTCATGTGCTGCTGGACGAAGCCAGCGGCCGGCTGCTGGCCGATGTATTGCCGCCGTGGATCCACGTGCCGGCCGACTCTTCGCAGGCCACGAGTTTTCGGTGGCTGCTGGAGCAGTTGGTGGAGGAGCGTGCAGCCGACCTGCCGGGCGCTCAACTGGTGTCGGCGCAGTTGGCGCAGATGCTGTTCATCCAGATCCTGCGCGCCCACTTGCAGGCATCGGGGCCGATGTCTGGGTGGCTGCGGGCCCTGAGCGATCCGCGGATTGCACCCGCGCTGCGGCTGATGCACGGCGATCCATCGCGCTCATGGCGCCTCGAGGAACTGGCCGAAGCCTGTGCGATGTCTCGGACCACCTTTGCCTTGCGCTTCAAGACCAGCGCCGGTGTGGCACCGCTGACCTACCTCGCGCAGTGGCGCACGCGTCTGGCCGAGCGCATTCTTCGACACGAGAACAAGCCAGTTGCGGCGATCGCTGAGTCTCTGGGCTATGGTTCCGAGAGCGCCTTCAGCAACGCCTTCAAGCGCATGACCGGGCAATCGCCGAAGGCCTATCGCTCCGCTGCGATGCAGGCCACAGCGGCACCGGCCGAGCGCAGCGCGCCTTCAAGCGTGGCGGGGTAGGGGCCCTCGATGTAGTCGCCAGCGGCCGAGATGCGATCGGTGATCCGCACCGGCGGCCGGGGCAGACTCGGCGTGCAGGCGAAGGTGGCGCGCTTTTCGGTCAGCACGCGCAGGATGCGAGCCGATGTCCAGCCGAGTTGCCTGCGCGCTTGTTCGAGAACGGCTTCACCCGTCGCTTCCAATCCGCGCTCGACCCAGGGCGCTGCGGCACTGATCGAGAAGGCGAAGGTTTGTGGCCGATGACCAAGCTGGCCGAGATCGAACACGAATTGCGCCGGGCCCTCGCGAAGCATCAGCATCGGCGCAGGCAGGCGTGCGTTTTCGTTGATGACGTAAGCCGTGGAAATCGGCTCGAAGCGCAGCCCGCGCGCTTGTTCAGCCCAGCCGGCGTTGAGCGGCTCGGCCAGACGCGCGGCTTCGAGGCTCGGTGTGGCGAGGATGATGTGATCGAAGTCGGCCAGCTCATCGTGCGATTGAACGCGACGGCCGATGTGCAGCGTTGCGCCCTTGTCGCGCAGCCAGCTTTCAGCCGGATGCGCGAGCAGCTCCGCCAAGGGCGCACGCGGCAGCAGCAGGTCGGCGCTGCCGGGGCCGCTGAAGAGCGCATCGTGCAGCACGCGCAGGAAGACGGTGGCGCTGGCTTCGCGCATCGGCGTGTTGAGTGCGGCCACGCACAGGGGCTCGATCAGGTCTTCAAGAATCGGCTGCGGCAATCGTTCACAGAGCTGGCCGACGTTGAGCTCGGGCCCGCAGCGAAAGCCGCCGAGCAGCCAGCGCGTCGCCTGCACGAGCAGTGCAACGCGCGCGCCCAGCGGCCAGCGCGGATGCTCAAGCACACCGCGTGCGAAGGCGATCAAGGGCGAGCCGGCCGGCAGGTTCAGTCCGCGATCCTGTGGCCCGCGCAACTGCAGCGGCAGGCGCATCAGCAGCGCGTCCGGATCGGCACCTACGCGACGCATCAAGGCGAGCGAAGCGCTGTAGGCGCCGATCAGGATGTGCTGGCCGCTGTCCAGGCCATCGTCGAGACTGCGGGCCCGGCCCCCGAGGCGAGGCGCCATTTCGAAGAGGTCAACGCTGTGGCCGGCATCGGTGGCCTGGATCGCCGCAGCGAGCCCGGCCCATCCACCGCCGACGACGGCAACCTTCACTTGCCTCGCCAGTTCGTAAGCATCGCGATCCAGAGCTTTCGGATCGGCGTGAGCGAGATGCGTTGCTGCAGCACCTGAAAGTTCTCGGCCTCGATCTCGCGCAGCAAGGCGCGGTAAATGTTGGCCATCATCAGGCCGGGCTTCTGTGCGCGGCGGTCGGCCGCGGGCAGCAGAGCCAGGGCCTCGTCATAGGCGGCTTGGGCGCGCGCGGCCTGGAACTTCATCAGCGCCGTGAAGCGCTCGCTGTAGCCCCAGGGCGGATCACGCTTGAGCAGCTCGTGCGCCTTGACGTCGAACTGCTGCAGCTCCGAAACCGGCAGGTAGATGCGGCCGCGGCGCGCGTCGTCGCCCACGTCACGGATGATGTTGGTCAGCTGCAGCGCCAGGCCCAGCTTGTGGGCATAGGCGACGGTCGCGTCCTGCGTGCGGCCGAAGATGTTGCAGGCCACTTCGCCCACGACGCCAGCCACCAGATGGCAGTAACGCTGCAAACCAGCGTAGTCGAGGTAGCGGGTCTGCGTGAGGTCCATCTCGCAGCCGTCGATCACGGCGTGGAGATGCTCGGCGCGGATGTCGTACAGCGGCGCGTGCGGCATCAGCGCACGCATCACCGGATGTTGCGAGCCGCCTGAATACGCCAGCGCCACTTCCTTGCGCCACCAGGCGAGCTTGGTCGCAGCCACGGTCGGGTCCTGCACCTCGTCCACCACGTCGTCCACTTCGCGGCAGAAGGCATAGAAGGCCGTGATCGCCGCGCGGCGCTCGGGCGGCAGGAACTTGAACGCGTAATAGAAGCTGGAGCCGCTCTTGGCCGCCTTGTCCTCGACGTATTGCTCGGGGGTCATGCCTTCATCCCCAGCGCGCGCCAAGCGAGGATCGGGGCATCGAAGGCCGTCAGGGCAGGGCGCTGGGTCAAGGTCGCAAATTGCATGGCGCGGATTCTCTCAAGAATGCGCAGTCCACCTTGGACGACGAAGCGCAATTCCCAGCCGGCACGGCCCGGGATGCGCCGGGCCAGCGGCGCGCCGGAAAGCATCAGGCCTTCCGACCAGTCCACCAGCTCGCAAATCAGCTCGCGGGCGGCCGGGCTGTCGTGGCAGGCCAACAGTTGCGCGCGGTCCAGACCATGACGCTCGAAATCGGCGTTCGGGGCATAGACCCGGCCTCGTGGATGGTCGCGACTCATGTCCTGCCAGAAGTTGATCAGCTGCAGGGCGGAGCAAATGGCGTCGGACTGGCGCAGCGATTCAGCATCGCTGATCCCGTACAGATGCAGGAGCAGTCGGCCGACCGGGTTGGCCGAGCGCTCGCAATAACGCAACAGTTCAACGCGGTCGGCATAGGCCGTTTGGACCAGGTCCTGCTCGAAGGCGTCGAGCAGGGCGTGCAGCAGCGGCGTGGGCAACTGGTGCGCCTGGATGGCGCGGGCCAGCGGTTCGAAGACGCGACTCCAGCGTCCGGACGCGGCCGCCGAGGCATAGCGCCCTCCCTCGACGGCACGCAGATCCTGCCTGTACGCCCGCAGATCGGCCTGCCGTTCGGCAACGGTCGCATCGCCCTCATCGGCCAGATCGTCGGCGGTGCGGGCGAAGTGGTAGATCGCCGTCACGGCCGGCCGAAGCCCCGGCGGACACAGCAGGGAGGCGACCGGAAAGTTCTCGTAGTGGTCTATGCTCACGGCCGGCATTCTCGTGGCTCTTTACACGCCCGACGGCGATTGACTACATTACTGACCGGCAAGTCAGTAATTCTGATCGAGGTCTTCATGCCCACAATGACAAAGCCCGCAAAGTCCGGGCTGGTGTTCCTTTCGGTTTTCTCGGCCGTCCTGCTCGCAGCCTGCGGCAAGCCCGCGGATGCCCCGGAGCCCGTGCGCGCCGTGCGCACGCAGGTGATCGCCGCCGGCGATGCCGGCATGACGCTGGAGTACGCCGGCGAGGTCCGCGCGCGCAACGAGTCGCGGCTGGGCTTTCGCGTCGGCGGCAAGCTGCTGTCGCGCAAGGTGAACCTTGGCGACAAGGTGCACGCCGGTCAGTCGCTGGCGAGCCTGGATGCGCAGGACCTCGTGCTGGCGCAGGAGGCCGCCAAGGCCGCCATGCAGGCTGCGCGCGTCAATCGCGACCAGCTCGGCAACGACTACAAGCGCTTCATCGAATTGCGTGAGCAGGGCTTCATCAGCGCTGCCGAACTGGAGCGCCGCGAGAATGGCTTCAAGGCCGCGCAGGCGCAGCTCGACCAGGCACGGGCCCAGGCCAATGCGCAGTCAAACCAGGCCGGCTATGCCGCGCTGGTGTCTGATGTGTCGGGCGTGGTGACCGCGGTGAACGTGGACCCGGGCACGGTGGTGGCGGCAGGCACGCCGATCATCAACGTGGCGCAGGACGGCCCGCGTGATCTGGTGTTCTCGGTGCCCGAAGACCAGGTGGCGCGCGTGCGTGCCGCCGCGAGCGTGCAGGGCGCGCTGAAGATGAAAATCTGGGGCGAAGGTCAGCCTGAACGTGTCGTTAGCTTGCGGGAAGTCTCCGCGGCGGCCGACCCGGTCACACGCACCTTCCTCTTCAAGGCCGATGCCGGCAGCAGCGACATCAAGCTGGGCCAGACGGCCACCGTGCTGCTGACGATGCCCAAGGCCGAGCAGGTGATCAAGCTGCCGTTGGCGGCGGTGATGCAGTCGCAGGGCACGACGTCCGTGTGGGTGCTCGATCCGAGCTCGATGAAGGTGAAGGCCCAGCCAGTGACGGTGAGCACGGCCGACGGCAACGATGTGGTGATCTCCTCTGGCCTCAAGCCGGGGCTGGAAGTGGTGGTGGCTGGCGTGCATGTGCTGACGCCGGGCCAGACGGTCAAGCGCTACCAGATGGGCGGCGCCCCCCCCAATGCCCCGACCACCCCGGCCGCCGCGGCCAGCAAGTCCTGAGGACTGACGCATGAGTGCACCGCAGCCGACCGACAAGCCCGGTCGCTTCAACGTCTCGCGCTGGGCGCTGGAACATCCGGCCCTGACCCGCTACCTGATGGTGGTGTTCATGGTGATGGGCTTCGCAGCCTATTTCCAGCTCGGTCAGGACGAGGATCCGCCCTTCACCTTCCGCCTGATGGTCGTGCAGGCCGCGTGGCCTGGCGCCACCGCGCAGCAGATGGCCGAGCAAGTGACCGACAAGATCGAGCGCACGTTGCAGGAGGCGCCGTACGCCGACAAGATCCGCTCGTACACCAAGCCCGGCGTGTCGGTGACGCTCTTCCAGGTCAAGGATCAGACGCCGCCCACCGAGGTCCAGAACATCTGGTACCAGGTGCGCAAGCGCGTCAATGACATGAAGGCCACGCTGCCGCAAGGCGTGTACGGGCCGTTCTTCAACGACGACTTCGGCGATGTCTACGGGTCCATCTACGCGTTGTCGGCCGACGGCTTCTCGCGCGAGGAACTGCGCCAATGGGCCGAGCGCGTGCGCTCGCGGCTGCTGAAGGTCAACGATGTGGCCAAGGTAGAGCTCTTCGGCGTGCAGGCCGAGCAGATCAACATCGAGATCTCGCAGAAGCGCCTCGCCGCGCTGGGCCTGGACTTCAACCAGGTCATCAACCAGCTGGGCGCGCAGAACGCCGTGGAAGGCGCGGGCCTGCTGGACGCCGGCACCGGCAATCTGCAGGTGCGTGTGCAGGGCCAGTTCAATTCGGTGGAAGAGCTGCGTGTCTTCCCGATCCGCGGCATCAACCCGGCCAACGGCCAGGCCAGCAGCCTGAAGCTCGGCGACATCGCCGAGGTGCGCCGCGGCTATGTGGATCCGCCCACGACCATGGTGCGCTACCAGGGCAAGGACGTGATCGCCATCGGCGTGTCCATGGCCAAGGGCGGCGACATCATCGCCATGGGCAAGGCGCTGAAGAAGGGCGCCGACGAGATCCGCGCCAGCCTGCCTGCCGGCATCGAAATGGCGCAGGTGCAGGACCAGCCGACGGCGGTGACCAAGTCGGTGGGTGAGTTCGTGCACGTGCTGGTCGAGGCCGTGGTGATCGTGCTGGCAGTGAGCTTCCTCTCGCTGGGTCTGCACACGCGGCCGCTGCGCGTGGACATCTGGCCCGGCATGGTCGTGGCCATCACGATCCCGCTGGTGCTGGCCATCACCTTCGTGGTGATGTTCTATTGGGGCGTCGGCCTGCACAAGATTTCGCTCGGTGCGCTGATCGTGGCGCTCGGGCTGCTGGTGGACGACGCCATCATTGCGGTGGAGATGATGGTGCGCAAGCTGGAGGAGGGCTACGACAAGATGCGTGCCGCCACCTTCGCCTACGACATCACCGCCATGCCGATGCTGACGGGCACGCTGATCACGGCGGTGGGCTTCCTGCCGATCGGCCTGGCGCGCTCGATGACGGGCGAATACACCTTTGCCATCTTTGCCGTCACGGTGGCGGCGCTGCTGATCTCGTGGCTGGTGTCCATCTACTTCGTGCCGTATCTCGGCGCGTTGCTGCTCAAGACCAAGCCGGCCCACAGCGGCGAAGCGCACGAGCTCTTCGACACGCCGTTCTACAACCGCTTCCGCAAGATCGTGAACTGGTGCGTGGAGCACCGCTGGAAGACCATCGTGATGATGGTCTTGCTCTTCGTCGCCGGCACGGCCGGCATGAAGCTGGTGCAGCAGCAGTTCTTCCCGGATTCGAGCCGGCCCGAGATCCTCGTCGACCTCTGGCTGCCCGAGGGTTCGACGATCGCGCAGAGCAAGGCCGTGACGGAGCGCTTCGAGAAGCGCATCGCCAAGGAGCCCGGCATGGTGTCGGTGACGTCCTGGGTGGGCGAGGGCGTGCCGCGCTTCTACCTGCCGCTGGACAACATCTTTGCCCAGCCCAACGTCAGCCAGATCATCCTGTTGCCCAAGGACCTGGAGACGCGCGAGGCGCTGCGCAAGCGCCTGCCCACGCTGCTGGCCAATGAGTTCCCCGAGATCCGTGGCCGCGTCAAGCTGCTGCCCAACGGACCGCCGGTGCCGTATCCGGTGCAGTTCCGCGTCGTCGGCGAAAAGGTGGAAGAGGTGCGCGCCTGGGCCGACAAGGCCAAGGCCATTCTGGCCGCCAGCCCGAACATGCGCGGCGTGAACGACAACTGGAACGAGCCGATCAAGGCGCTCAAGCTGGAGGTCGATCAGGACAAGGCGCGCGCGCTCGGCGTCACGAGCCAGAGCCTGGCGCGCTCGGCGCAAACGCTGCTGTCAGGCAGCATCGTCGGCCAGTACCGCGAGGAAGATCGCCTCATCAACATCGTGTTGCGCCAGCCGCTGGAAGAGCGCCAGGTCATCACCGACATTGCCAATGCCTACGTGCCCACCGGTACCGGGCGCGCGATTCCGCTGACACAGATCGCCAAGGTCAACTTCGGCTGGGAGCCGGGCGTGCTCTGGCGCGAAGGCCGCAGCTATGCCGTGACGGTGCAGGGCGACGTGGCCGAAGGCCTGCAGGGCGCCACGGTCACGGCCGAACTCTGGCCCAAGATGGAAGCGCTGCAGAAGCAGATGCCGCCGGGCTATTCGATCCAGATCGCCGGTGCGGTCGAGGAAAGCACCAAGGGCCAGGGCGCGATCTTCGCGGGCGTGCCGGTGATGCTGTTCATCACCTTCACGCTGTTGATGCTGCAGCTGCAGAGCTTCTCGCGCGCCATGCTGGTCTTCCTGACCGGCCCGCTGGGCATCGCGGGTGTGGCGATGGCGCTGCTGGTTTCGGGCCGCCCCTTCGGCTTCGTGGCCCTGCTGGGCGTGGTGGCCCTGATGGGCATGATCCAGCGGAACTCGGTCATCCTGATCGACCAGATCGAGCAAGACCGTGCCCATGGCGTGCCGACGTGGACCGCCATCGTCGAGTCCGCCGTGCGGCGTTTCCGCCCCATTGTGTTGACCGCCGCTGCGGCCGTGATGGCGATGATTCCGCTGTCGCGCAGCGGCTTCTGGGGCCCGATGGCCGTGGCCATCATGGGCGGCCTGATCGTGGCCACGGCGCTTACGCTGCTGGCGCTGCCAGCGATGTATGCGGCCTGGTTCCGGGTGAAGAAGCCCAAGGCCTGAGCGCGATCTGATCCGCGCGCGATCCCGCATTTGAGCGGCTTTCCCTGGGGCTTGCCCCAGGGTGGCGGATCGCACGTTTCAGCGGGCTACAATCTCCGGTTCGCATAAATACCATCGGGTGCGGGCTAGCCCAGCTGCACCCGGGCAAGCCGCGCGGGTGGCGAAATTGGTAGACGCACCAGGTTTAGGTCCTGACGCTCGCAAGAGCGTGCCGGTTCGAGTCCGGCCCCGCGCACCACGAGTCTCTTCTCTTTGTTCATTGAGTCTGGAAAATGGCCGTTACCGTCGAAACCCTCGAAAAGCTCGAACGCCGCATCACGCTCACGCTGGCGGCCGCTGACATCAACAGCGAAGTCGAAACCCGCCTGAAGAAGCTGGCACGCACCGTCAAGGCCGACGGCTTCCGTCCGGGCAAGGTGCCGATGAGCGTCGTGGCCCAACGCTACGGCTACTCGGTGCAGTACGAAGTCGTGAACGACAAGCTGGGCTCGGCCTTCTCGGCCGCCGCCGTTGAGGCGCAACTGCGCGTCGCTGGTGCCCCGCGCATCGAGCAGAAGAACGAAGCCGCCGAAGGCACGATGGCCTTCGACGCCACCTTCGAGATCTACCCGGAAGTCAAGATCGGTGACCTGACCGGTGCCGAAGTCGAGCGCGTCAGCGCCGACGTGACCGAAGAAGCCATCGACAAGACCGTCGAGATCCTGCGCAAGCAGCGCCGCACCTTCCAGCTGCGCGCAGCCGCTGAAGGCGCCGCCGCCGGCGACCGCGTGACGATCGACTTCGAAGGCAAGATCGACGGCGAGCCCTTCCAGGGCGGCAAGGCCGAAGGCTTCCAGTTCCTGATCGGCGAAGGCCAGATGCTCGAGCAGTTCGACCAGGCCGTACGCGGCATGAAGGCCGGCGAAAGCAAGACCTTCCCGCTGGCCTTCCCGGCCGACTATCACGGTCAAGACGTGGCCGGCAAGGAAGCCGACTTCCTCGTCACGCTGAAGAAGGTGGAAGCCCAGCACCTGCCGGAAGTCAACGAAGCCTTCGCCAAGAGCCTGGGCATCAAGGACGGCACGGTGGAAGCCCTGCGCGCCGACATCAAGAAGAACCTCGAGCGCGAAGTGAAGTTCCGCGTGCTGGCCCGCAACAAGGGTGCCGTGATGGACGCCCTGGTCGGCGTCGCCGAACTCGACGTGCCCAAGGCTCTGATCGAGAACGAAACCAACCGCATGATCGAATCGGCCCGCGAGGACCTGAAGAAGCGTGGCGTGAAGGATGCCGATAAGGCCCCGATCCCCGCCGAAATCTTCGCCCCGCAAGCCGAGAAGCGCGTGCGCCTGGGCCTGGTCGTCGGCGAGCTGGTCCGCACCAACAGCCTGCAAGCCAAGCCCGAGCAGCTGCAAGCGCACATCGAAGAGCTGTCGCAGAGCTACGAGAAGCCGGCCGAAGTGATGCGCTGGTACCTGTCGGACCGCGAGCGCATGGCCGAAGTCGAAGCTGTCGTCATCGAGAACAACGTGACCGACTTCGTCCTGGGCAAGGCCAAGGTCTCCGACAAGGCCCTGCCGTTTGACGAGCTGATGGCTGCTGGCAACTGATTCGCTGCGGCAATCAATCGGTTGACACGAAGGGCTGCGCAATGCGCGGCCCTTTTTTGTTGCGGGCATTCTGTGCCTGGAAGAGGCCGGCCTCTTGAGACGACATAATCCATCCCCATTACAAGCTGGTAACGAGCAACGAGGATTTGCAATGAGCGCGCTGGACACGAACAACCTGGGCCTGGTGCCCATGGTCATCGAGCAATCGGGCCGCGGCGAGCGGGCCTATGACATCTACAGCCGCCTGCTGCGCGAGCGCATCGTCTTCCTGGTCGGCCCGGTGAACGATGCGGTGGCCAACCTGGTCGTGGCGCAACTGCTGTTCCTGGAGAGCGAGAACCCGGACAAGGAGATCTCGCTGTACATCAACTCGCCGGGCGGCAGCGTCTCGGCTGGCATGTCGATCTACGACACCATGCAGTTCATCAAGCCCGAGGTCTCCACGCTGTGCATGGGCATGGCAGCGAGCATGGGTGCCTTCCTGCTGACGGCTGGCGCCAAGGGCAAGCGCTTTGCCCTGCCCAACAGCAAGATCATGATCCACCAGCCGCTCGGCGGCGCCCAGGGCCAGGCCACCGACATCGAGATCCACGCCCGCGAGATCCTCAAGACCCGCGAGCAGTTGAACAAGATCATGGCGGAACGCACCGGCCAGTCGCTGGAGAAGATCCAGTCCGACACCGAACGTGACTACTTCATGTCGGCGGACGAAGCCCAGTCCTACGGCCTGATCGACCAGGTGCTGGCCAAGCGTCCCTGAGCAGGCGGCTCAACACCGCCTGCGGTCGTCGAATACCGCACAACTATTGCCCGTTTGTAGGCCTTTTGACGGAAAGGCCCCAACGGGCGTTTGATCTATCATCCCCACAGACGCCTTTCGTCTGAATCCAAGACAGCAGATCCATGGCCGACAAAAAAGGCTCCGCCAGCGAAAAAGTTTTGTACTGCTCCTTCTGCGGCAAGAGCCAGCACGAGGTGAAGAAACTCATCGCCGGCCCCTCGGTGTTCATCTGTGATGAATGCATCGAGCTTTGCAACGACATCATCCGCGACGAGGTGCCGCCGGAGAGCCCTGCCGGGCGTACCGGCAAGTCGGCTTCCGACCTGCCCGTGCCGAGCGAAATCAAGGCCAGCCTCGACCAGTACGTGATTGGCCAGGACGTGGCCAAGCGCACGCTGTCCGTGGCGGTCTACAACCACTACAAGCGGCTGCGCCACATGGGCGCCACCAAGGACGGCGTCGAGCTGTCCAAGAGCAACATCCTGCTGATCGGCCCCACCGGCTCCGGCAAGACGCTGCTGGCCCAGACGCTCGCGCGGCTGCTCAACGTGCCCTTCGTGATCGCCGATGCCACCACGCTGACGGAAGCCGGCTACGTGGGCGAGGACGTCGAGAACATCATCCAGAAGCTGCTGCAGAACTGCAATTACGACGTCGAGCGTGCGCAGCGCGGCATCGTCTACATCGACGAGATCGACAAGATCTCGCGCAAGGCCGACAACCCCTCCATCACCCGCGACGTGTCGGGCGAGGGCGTGCAGCAGGCGCTGCTCAAGCTGGTCGAAGGCACGATGGCTTCGGTGCCCCCGCAGGGCGGCCGCAAGCACCCCAACCAGGATTTCCTGCAGATCGACACGACCAACATCTTGTTCATCTGCGGCGGCGCCTTTGACGGCCTCGAAAAGGTCATCCAGAACCGCTCGGAAAAGTCCGGTATCGGCTTTGGCGCCACGGTGCGCAGCAAGACCGAGAAGCGCGCGGCCGAGCTGTTCCGTGAGTGCGAGCCTGAGGACATCATCAAGTTTGGCCTGATCCCCGAGCTGGTCGGCCGCCTGCCGGTCGTGGCCACGCTGGGCGAGCTGACCGAAGACGCCCTGGTGCAGATCCTCACCGAGCCGAAGAATGCGCTGCTCAAGCAGTACCAGCAGCTCTTCAGCATGGACGGTGTCGAGCTGGAGATTCGCCCGTCTGCGCTGGTCGCGATCGCCAAGCGCGCGCTGGCTCGCAAGACCGGTGCGCGCGGCCTGCGCTCCATCATGGAGTCGGCCCTGATCGACACGATGTTCGAGCTGCCTGGCCTGGACGGTGTCGAGAAGGTCGTGCTGGACGAGCACAACATCGAGGAGGGCGCCAAGCCCCTGCTCATGTATCACGAACAGCACAAGGCAAGCGCCTGATTCCGGTTAGTGCTTCAATGGGCCACCAGGCTGCGCTGACTTCCCCACCGATCCTGGCAGTTCGGCATCTTGCATTTGTTCTCTTGGGCCTCATCTCGGCCTGAGAAAGAGAGGTTTTCATGTCCGGTCATCCCGTTCTGCCCGCTGAACCCATCACCTTGCCGCTGCTGCCGCTGCGGGATGTGGTGGTGTTCCCGCACATGGTGATTCCGCTGTTCGTCGGGCGCCCGAAGTCCATCAAGGCGCTGGAAGCCGCGATGGAAGCCGGCCGCCAGATCATGCTGGTGGCACAAAAGGCCGCCGGCAAGGACGAGCCCAAGCCCGAAGACATGTTCGAAGTCGGCTGCGTCTCCAGCATCCTGCAGATGCTCAAGCTGCCGGACGGCACCGTGAAGGTGCTGGTCGAAGGCCTGCAACGTGCCACCACCAATGAAATCACCGACGGCGAGGAGCACTTCTCCGCCACGGTGGTGCCGATCCCGCCCGAGCAGGAAGTCAAGCCTGAGATCGAGGCGCTGCGCCGCGCCGTGACGCAGCAGTTCGACCAGTACGTCAAGCTCAACAAGAAGATCCCGCCGGAGATCCTGACGAGCATCGGCGGCATCGACGAAGCCGGCCGCTTGGCCGACACCATCGCCGCTCACCTGCCGCTCAAGCTCGATGCCAAGCAATCGGTGCTCGACCTGTCCGACGTCTCCAAGCGCCTGGAAAAGCTGCTCGACCTGCTCGAGCACGAAGTCGACATCCTGCAGGTGGAAAAGCGCATCCGCGGCCGCGTCAAGCGCCAGATGGAGAAGAGCCAGCGCGAGTACTACCTGAACGAACAGGTCAAGGCCATCCAGAAGGAGCTCGGCGACGGTGAAGAAGGCGCCGACCTCGAAGAGCTGGACAAGAAGATCCAGGCTGCCCGCATGCCCAAGGAGGCACGCAAGAAGGCCGATGCTGAGCTGAAGAAGCTCAAGCTGATGTCGCCCATGTCGGCCGAGGCCACCGTGGTGCGCAACTACATCGACACCCTGGTCGGCCTGCCCTGGAGCAAGAAGACCAAGATCAAGCACGACCTCAAGAACGCTGAGGACGTGCTGAACGAAGACCACTACGGACTCGAGAAGGTCAAGGACCGCATCCTTGAATATCTCGCGGTGCAACAGCGCGTGGACAAGGTCAAGGCGCCAATCCTGTGCCTGGTCGGCCCTCCGGGCGTCGGCAAGACCTCGCTCGGCCAGAGCGTGGCCCGCGCCACCGGCCGCAAGTTCGTTCGCATGGCGCTCGGCGGCGTGCGCGACGAGGCCGAGATCCGCGGTCACCGCCGCACCTACATCGGCTCGATGCCGGGCAAGGTGTTGCAATCGCTCTCCAAGGTCGGCACGCGCAATCCGCTGTTCCTGCTCGACGAGATTGACAAGCTGGGCATGGACTTCCGCGGCGACCCGTCTTCGGCCCTGCTCGAAGTGCTGGATCCGGAACAGAACCACACCTTCGGTGACCACTACATCGAGGTCGACTTCGACCTGTCCGATGTGATGTTCGTCGCGACGAGCAACTCGCTGAACATCCCGCCGGCTTTGCTGGACCGGATGGAAGTGATCCGCCTGTCGGGTTACACCGAGGACGAGAAGGTCAACATCGCCCAGCGCTACTTGCTGCCCAAACAGCGCAAGAACAATGGCGTGCAGGACGAGGAGATGGAAGTCACCGAGTCCGCCATCCGCGGCATCATCCGCTACTACACGCGGGAAGCCGGCGTGCGTTCGCTGGAGCGTGAAATCTCCAAGATCTGCCGCAAGGTGGTGAAGAACCTCGCGCTCAAGGTCGTCGAAGGCAAGGCCGTGGTCACCGAGGACAACCTCAACGACTACCTTGGCGTGCGCAAGTTCGACTTCGGCCGCGCCGAGAAGAAGAACCAGGTCGGCCAGGTCGTCGGTCTGGCGTGGACGGAAGTGGGCGGCGATCTGCTGACCATCGAATCCACGGCCGTGCCGGGCAAGGGCAACATCATCCGCACGGGTTCGCTCGGCGACGTGATGAAGGAGTCTGTCGAGGCCGCACGCACCGTGGTGCGTTCGCGCGCCCGCCGACTGGGCATCAAGGACGAGCTTTTCGAGAAGCGCGACGTGCACATCCACGTGCCCGATGGCGCCACGCCGAAGGACGGCCCCAGCGCCGGTGCCGCGATGACGACGGCTTTCGTTTCCACGCTGACGGGCATTCCAGTGCGCGCCGACGTGGCGATGACGGGCGAGATCACACTGCGTGGTGAAGTGACGGCCATCGGCGGCCTGAAGGAAAAGCTGCTGGCCGCTCACCGCGGTGGCATCAAGACCGTGATGATCCCGGAAGAGAACGTCAAGGACCTGCAGGACATCCCCGAGAACGTCAAGAACCAGCTGGAGATCGTGCCAGTGCGCTGGATCGAACACGTGCTCGAAGTGGCGCTGGAGTCCATGCCCTTGCCGCTGCCGGATGAAGAGGCTGTGGAAGCCCCGAAGGCCGAAGCAGCAGCCACGACTCCTGCGGCGACGCACTAACTAAAAAGTGCCGGTTATTGGTCGCCGGCACTTTTTCTGTGTATACTCTTGGTCTTCGCTGAACGGCAACAGAAGTGTTGAATGGACGTTGACGAGAAGTGGGATTCAGAGCGGGTGTAGCTCAGTTGGTAGAGCGCAACCTTGCCAAGGTTGAGGTCACGAGTTCGAGCCTCGTTACCCGCTCCAGGCATATACGATGGGAAGCCCAGGCTTCCCATTTTCATCAAGGCTCACCAAAGCCTTGATGCGGTCAGTAAAGCAAAGATTCTCGGCGCGATAGCAAATCGGTTATGCCCCGGATTGCAAATCCGGTTAGGCCGGTTCGACTCCGGCTCGCGCCTCCAAGAATCCAAGCGGGTGTAGCTCAGTTGGTAGAGCGCAACCTTGCCAAGGTTGAGGTCACGAGTTCGAGCCTCGTTACCCGCTCCAGTTGATCCGGTTTGCGCCGGTTGAAACTGAAAAGACCCCGGTTCGCGCCGGTGTCTGACAACACCAAAGTCAGACAGAAATGCGGGTGTAGCTCAGTTGGTAGAGCGCAACCTTGCCAAGGTTGAGGTCACGAGTTCGAGCCTCGTTACCCGCTCCAGTTTGAAAAGGGAAGCCCATGCGGCTTCCCTTTTTCTTGGCCGGCGCGCGGATAATCCGCGACGTGGCAGCGCCCGCCCGGGTGGTGAAATTGGTAGACGCAGCAGACTTAAAATCTGCGGCCCGCAAGGGCGTACCGGTTCGATTCCGGTCCCGGGCACCATCTTCTTGGACGCCAAACCGTCCAGCCGCCAGCGGCTACCGCCTGCCCCGGGAGGGGCTTGAGCCGTGAATTCCTTCCTCACTCTGCCGGATCGATCCAAGCAAACTTTGACCTGACACGGATCGGGAGGAAGTGGTCATGGACAGAAAAGGCCAGGTGCTCTGCGCCATCGCATTCACGTTGCTGCTGAGCGCTTGCGGAGGCGGCGGTGCAGGCGGCAGCGGCGGAGGCAGCGCCAACAGCTCGATCCAGGGTGGCAGCGGCAGTTCCGGCGCCGCCCTGCCGACGAACACGGCAAGCGGCACGGTGATGTTCAACGGCGTCCCCTTGGCCGGCGCCACCGTGGTGGCCTACAGCACCAACACGAACACGGTCTACGGCAGCGTGACCACCGACGCCAGCGGCATGTACAGCTTCGGCGGCATGATGACCTCCTGCACCTCGCCGGGCTGCGTCATCAACTACCAGTTCTTCGTCTACAAGGCAGGCTACGCCTTCAATCCGGTCATGGCGTCCAACCCGACCGGCGATCGCTCCAAGGCCCTGTGGAACGACTCCGGGCACGACTGGTACGTGGACGTCGGTGCCATCGCCACCCGCGAGGATTTCAACGGCTCGTTCACCAGTTCCTACGGCGGCACGGGCATCGAGTTCAACGTCATCAACCTGAACTCGACGCCGAACAACTCCATCACCGGCGCGAACTTCGATGCCTACGACGGCCGCAACCCCACGGCGACGCTTGCCGCCACCGGGCAGGGCGCCAGCTATGCGGCCGGCGACGACGGCGCGCTGAAGAAGGGCGTGGCGGGGCCGGCCCAGCGCTTCGTCGACAACCAGGACGGCACCGTCACCGATCAGCTGACGGGCCTGGTTTGGCTCAGGACGGCCGGCTGCTTCGCACCCACGCAATGGGCCGGTGCCGTGGCCCAGGTCAACGCGCTCGCCTCGGGCAGTTGCGGTCTGACGGACGGCTCCAAGGCCGGCGACTGGCGCATGCCCAATGTGGTCGAGTTCGAAAGCGTGCTGAGCGTGGCGACGAGCAGCCCGGCGCTCCCGGCCGGCCATCCCTTCACCCAGGTCTCGATGGGCATCTACTGGACCTCGACCAGCTATTACGGCGGGCTCACCGGATCCCCGAATGCCTGGGCCATGCGCATGAGCGATGGCCGCTACATCAACGACACCACGGGCAGCAATCTCAACCTCAAGACCACCGCCAGCAATGCAGTGTGGGCCGTCAAGGGTTCGTCGTCCGGCCCCGCCAAGCTGCAGGCGAGCGGCGCCTACGTGCCGTACGCCGCGGGTGACGACGGCACCGTGCAGCGCGGCATGCCGCTGCCCACGCCGCGCATGATCGACAACGGCAACGGTACGGTGACGGACACCGCCACCGGCCTGGTCTGGCTGAAGAAGGCCGACTGCATCCGCCAGGACTGGGCGGGAGCGCTTGCCGCCGTCAACGCGATGGCCAGCGGCCAGTGCGGGCTCAGCGATGGCTCCGCCGCTGGCAGCTGGCGCATGCCCAACCGCAAGGAAATGCAGAGCCTGGCCGATCGCGCCCAGAACAACATGGCCGCCCACTTCGGCGAGACCTTCACGAGCCGCATGAGCGGCATCCCCTCCCAGCCAGCCGTCTTCACGAACTTCATCCAGCTGGAGTACTACTGGACCTCCTCGACCGTGGCCGGCGATACCAGCTTGGCGTGGACCGTTTACAGCTGCGACTGGGGCGTTTACGACACGCCGAAATCCAGCGTCGGTTACGTGCTCGCCGTGCGCTGAGCTCAGAGCTGCACAGCTTCGACGCTGAGCCCCTGCCAGCCGAGCGCCCGCTCGACGAAGCGCTGCAACGAAGGAGCCGAGCCCGTCGTGGCCAGGCGTAGGGCGCCGTCCCTCGCATCTGGCGGCGCAGTCCAAAGCCTGCGTGCCTGCTGGGCCACGGCCGTCTCGATGTCGAGCAGGCGCACCTCGGGCCCCAGCGCGCGCTGCAGCATCGGGCGGATCAGGGGATAGTGCGTGCAACCCATCAGCACGGTGTCGACGCCGGCCTCGCGCAGGGGCTCGCAAAAGCGCTCCACCAGGGCCCCGAGACCGGGTGCGTCGAAGTCTCCGGACTCGATGGCGTCGGCCAGCCCGGGGCAGGGCTGGTCCAGCACCTCGGTGCCCGGCGCATGGCGCTCGATCAGGGAGCGATAGCGTGCGCTGGCCAGCGTGGCCGGCGTGGCCAGCACGCCGATGCGGTGGCGGCGGCTGGCTTCCACGGCGGGCTTGATGCCGGGCTCAGTGCCGACGATCGGCAGGCCCGGGAAGCGCTCACGTACGGTCTGGATCGCATGCGCCGTCGCCGTGTTGCAGGCGATGACGACGAGGGTGGCACCCTGCCGCTGAAGCCACCCGGTGATGGCCAGACTGCGCTGAATCAGGACGTCCGGCGTCTTCTCGCCGTACGGTGCCCAGGCCGTGTCGGCCAGGTAGAGCAGGGGGGCTTGGGGGATCTGCCGGTGCAACTCGCGCAGCACGGTCAGGCCGCCCACGCCGGAATCGAACACGCCGATGCAGGCGGGCGCTTGGTCATTCATGGTGGGCGAGTTTAGTGGCGCGCCGGTGGGCATCTGGGCTGTTCCTCTTGCCAGCCGCCGCGTCATGTATAAAATAGAACGATCGTGCTTTTTTGCGGCGACGCGGCAAAAGACGCCCTTAGAATCCAATTAACGTAAACGTCAATTAGCCTTTTGGAGACTTCGATGAAGGTACTGGTCCCGGTCAAGCGAGTGGTCGACTACAACGTCAAAGTGCGCGTCAAGAGCGACGGCACCGGCGTGGACATCGCCAACGTCAAGATGTCGATGAACCCCTTTGACGAGATCGCCGTCGAAGAAGCCGTCCGCCTGAAGGAAAAGGGCGTGGTCACCGAGGTGATCGCCGTGTCCTGCGGCGTCACGCAGTGCCAGGAAACCCTGCGCACCGCGATGGCCATCGGCGCCGACCGCGCCATCCTCGTCGAGACCCCCGCTGATCTCGAACTGCAGCCCCTGGCCGTGGCCAAGATCCTCAAGGCCCTGGTCGACAAGGAGCAGCCCCAGCTGGTGATCCTCGGCAAGCAGGCCATCGACGACGACTGCAACCAAACCGGCCAGATGCTGGCCGCGCTGACCGGCATGCCGCAAGGCACCTTCGCCTCCAAGGTCGAAGCCGCCGACGGCAAGGTCAACGTGACGCGCGAAGTCGACGGCGGCCTGGAAACCGTCTCGCTGACGCTGCCCGCCGTGATCACCACGGACCTGCGCCTGAACGAGCCGCGTTACGTCACGCTGCCCAACATCATGAAGGCCAAGAAGAAGCAGCTGGACACGGTGAAGCCCGCGGACCTCGGCGTGGACGTGACCCCGCGCATCAAGACCTTAAAGGTCGAGGAGCCGCCCAAGCGCAGCGCCGGCATCAAGGTGCCCGACGTCGCCACGCTGGTCGACAAGCTCAAGAACACCGCCAAGGTCATCTAAGAATTCAGGAGACACAACGTCATGACCGCTCTCGTCATTGCCGAACACGACAACGCCCACATCAAGGGCGCCACGCTGAACACCGTGACCGCTGCAGCCGCCACTGGCGGTGAAGTGCACGTGCTGGTCGCCGGCGCCAATGCCGCCGCCGCCGCTGCCGCCGCTGCGCAGATTTCGGGCGTTAGCAAGGTGCTGCACGCTGATGCTGCCCAACTGGCCGACGGCCTGGCCGAGAACCTGGCCGCACAAGTCGTCGCCATCGCCGGCAACTACAGCCACATCCTGTTCCCGGCCACCGCCTCGGGCAAGAACACCGCGCCGCGCGTGGCCGCGCTGCTCGATGTGGCCCAGCTGTCCGACATCACCAAGGTCATCAGCGCCGACACCTTCGAACGCCCGATCTACGCCGGCAACGCCATCGCCACCGTGCAGTCGGCCGACGCCAAGAAGGTCATCACCGTGCGCACGACCGGCTTCGACGCCGCTGCCGCCACCGGTGGTTCGGCCGCTGTGGAAACCCTCGCCGCTGCTGCCGATTCGGGCAAGAGCGCCTTTGTCGGCCGTGAGGTGACCAAGAGCGACCGCCCCGAGCTGACCGCCGCAAAGATCATCGTCTCGGGCGGCCGCGCGCTGGGCTCGAACGAGAAGTTCATGGAAGTGCTGACGCCGCTGGCCGACAAGCTCGGCGCCGCACTGGGCGCTTCGCGTGCCGCTGTGGATGCGGGTTATGCCCCCAACGACTGGCAAGTCGGCCAGACTGGCAAGATCGTCGCCCCGCAGCTCTACGTGGCCTGCGGCATCTCGGGTGCCATCCAGCATCTGGCCGGCATGAAGGATTCCAAGGTGATCGTCGCGATCAACAAGGACCCGGAAGCGCCGATCTTCTCGGTGGCCGATTACGGCCTGGAAGCTGACTTGTTCACGGCCGTGCCGGAACTCGTCGCGAGCCTCTGATCCATCGCAGCTTGAAGACAAAGGCGCCGCTGATGCTGGCGCCTTTTTTTGCCTGAATCCAGTTACCACGGAGTAACACCATGAGCTATCGCGCCCCCGTCAAAGACATGCTGTTCGACATGCAAGAGCTTGCCGGCCTGCAGCAGCTGACCGAACAGATTCCCGAGTTCGCCGATTACGGCATCGACACCGCCGGCGCCGTGCTGGAAGAGTGCGCCAAGCTCAACGAAGACGTGATTGCCCCGCTGAACGTCGAGGGCGACCGCAATCCGTCGTCCTGGAAGGACGGCGTCGTCACCGCCACGCCGGGCTTCAAGCAGGCCTTCAAGCAGTTTGCCGAGGGCGGCTGGCAAGGCCTGCAGCACCCGACCGACTTCGGCGGCCAGGCGCTGCCCAAGACCATCGGCGCCGCCTGTGGCGAGATGTGCAACAGCGCCAACCTGAGCTTCGCCCTGTGCCCGCTGCTGACCGACGGGGCGATCGAGGCGCTGCTGACCGCCGGCTCGGACGAGCAGAAGACCACCTTCATCCCCAAGCTGATCGACGGCTCGTGGACCGGCACGATGAATCTGACCGAGCCGCAGGCCGGTTCGGACCTGGCCCTCGTGCGCACCCGTGCCGAGCCGCAGGGCGACGGCACCTACAAGATCTTCGGAACCAAGATCTTCATCACCTGGGGCGAGCATGACATGGCCGAGAACATCGTCCACCTCGTGCTGGCCCGCGTGGCCGGCGCGCCGGAGGGCGTCAAGGGCATCAGCCTGTTCGTCGTGCCCAAGTTCCTGGTCAATGCCGACGGCTCGCTCGGTGCTCGCAATGATGCGCACTGCGTCTCCATCGAGCACAAGATGGGCATCAAGGCCAGCCCGACGGCCGTGCTGCAGTTCGGTGATCACGGCGGCGCCATCGGCACGCTGGTCGGCGAAGAGAACCGCGGCCTTGAGTACATGTTCATCATGATGAACGCGGCCCGCTTCGGCGTGGGCGTGCAGGGCATCGCGGTGGCCGAGGCTTCGTACCAGAAGGCCGTGGCCTATGCGCGTGATCGCGTGCAATCGCGCCCCGTCGATGGCTCCATCAAGGCCAGCGCCGCGATCATCCATCACCCCGATGTGCGCCGCATGCTGATGACGATGCGCTCTCTGACCGAAGGCTGCCGCGCGATGTCCATCGTCGCGGCTTCCGCCTACGACGTGGCCCACAACCATCCGGACGCCGAGACGCGCAAGCAGTCGCAGGCCTTCTATGAGTTCATGGTGCCGCTCGTGAAGGGCTACAGCACCGAGATGAGTCTTGAAGTGACGGACCTCGGCGTGCAGGTGCACGGTGGCATGGGCTTCATCGAAGAAACGGGCGCCGCCCAGTTCTACCGTGACGCCAAGATCCTGACCATCTACGAAGGCACGACCGCGATCCAGGCCAACGACCTCGTCGGTCGCAAGACCACGCGCGACGGCGGCACGCTGGCCCGCGCCGTGGCGGCGCAGATCGAGAAGACTGAAGGCGAGCTGGCGAAGCGCGACAGCGCCGCAGCCAAGTCCGTGGTCAAGCGCCTGAAGGCCGCGCGCCAGGCCTACCTCGACGCTGTGGACTTCATTGCCGCCAGCGGCAAGACCGATCCGAACGCGGCGTACTCGGGCTCCGTGCCCTACCTGCTGCTGGCAGGCAACCTGGTCGCCGGCTGGCAGCTGGGCCGCTCGCTGATGGTGGCTGAGGACAAGCTGGCCGCCGGCGAAGACGCAGCCTTTATGGCCGCCAAGATCGCCACCGCGCGCTTCTACGCCGAACACATCCTGCCGCGCACGCAATCGCTGCGCGACGCCATCGTCGAAGGCGCTGAGAGCGTCACCGCGATGTCTCTCGAAGCATTCTGAGGATTTCCCACATGGCATTGCCCAAGGTCCTGCAGGGCCTCTCCCTGCCCGTCATCGCGTCGCCGATGTTCATCATCAGCACGCCCCAGCTCGTCATCGAGCAGTGCAAGGCCGGCGTCATCGGCTCGATGCCGGCGCTCAACGCGCGCCCGGCCGAGCAACTCGACGACTGGCTCGCCGAGATCACCGAAACGCTCGCGGCTTACAACGCCGCCAACCCGGACAAGCCGGCCGCGCCTTTCGCCATCAACCAGATCGTGCACAAGAGCAATCCGCGGCTCGAGCACGACATGGCCATGTGCGAGAAGTACAAGGTGCCGCTCGTGATCACTTCGCTGGGCGCGCGCGAAGACGTCAACCAGGCCGTGCACAGCTGGGGTGGCGTGGTGATGCACGACATCATCAACAACTTCTTCGCCAAGAAGGCGATCGACAAGGGCGCCGACGGTCTGATCGCAGTGGCCGCCGGTGCAGGCGGCCATGCGGGCCTGAAGAGCCCCTTCGCGCTGATCCAGGAAATTCGCCAGTGGTTCGACGGCCCCGTGGCGCTGTCGGGTTCGATGGCCACGGGCGATGCCGTGCTGGCCGCTCGTGCCATGGGCGCCGACTTCGCCTACATCGGCTCGGCCTTCATCGCCACCGATGAGGCGCGTGCCGTGCCCGAGTACAAGCAAATGATCGTCGACAGCAACAGCGACGACATCATCTACAGCAACCTCTTCACCGGCGTACACGGCAACTACCTGAAAGGCTCCATCGTCAACGCTGGCATGGACCCCGACCACTTGCCCGAGAGCGATCCGAGCAAGATGGACTTTGCTGCCGCCACGAACGGCGCCAAGGCCTGGAAGGAAGTCTGGGGCTGCGGGCAGGGCATCGGCGTGATCGACAAGGTCGTGCCCGTGGCCGAGATGGTGGCGCGGCTGCGCAGCGAATACCAGGCCGCGCGTTCGCGCCTGGCGCTGTAAGGCGATCACTGAAAGAAAAGGCCGCTTTCGAGCGGCCTTTGCTTTTGCTGCTTACTTCACGGAAGTGAAGCGCGCCTCCGGCCGGTCGTTGATGCGGTAGGCCGTCGTCACGTTCTTCTTCATCGCCCACGGCCGCATCTGGTGGTGCAGCGGGATGAACTCGTATTCATCGCGGATGCGCAGCAGGGCGGACTTGAGCAGCGCATCGCGCTTGGCCGTGTCCATCTCCGTCTTGATCGCGTCGATGAGCTTGTCGAGCTCGGGATCGGAGAGCTTGCAGAAATTGAAGCTGCCGTCAGCGCCGCCCGCGCGCGTGCGGGCCAGGGCCTGCATGGCGTAGAGCGCGTCCATCGTCGAGACGCCCCAGCCCAGCATGTACAGCGGTGCCTCGCCGCGCTGGAAGGTCTGGCTGTGCTGCGACATCGGCTGCGCGATCAGCCGCGCCTTGATGCCGATCTTGGCCCACATCGCCACCACAGCCTGGCAGATCATCTCGTCGTTGACGTAGCGGTTGTTCGGGCAGTTCAGCGGGATCTCAAAGCCGTTCGGGTAGCCGGCCTCTGCCAACAGCTTCTTGGCCTTGGTCGGATCGGCCTTGAGCGGCTTGTCGATGTCGGGCGTGTTGCCGTGCACGCCGGGCGCCACCATGATGCCGGCCGGCACGGAGAGGCCGCGCATCACCGCGCGCTGAATGGCCACGCGATCGATGGCGATGGACAGCGCCTCGCGCACGCGGCGGTCCTTGAACGGGTTTTTGCCCTTCACGTCCGAGCCGCGCAGTTCATCGCTGCCCTGGTCCATGGCGAAGAAGATGGTGCGGGTCTCGTTGCCTTCGAGCAGCGCGAGCTTGGCGTCTTGCTTGAGCTTGGCCACGTCCTGCGTCGGCAGGTCGGTCAGCAGGTCCACATCGCCCGAGAGCAGCGCTGCCACGCGCGTGGGGGCGGACTTGATCGGCAGGTAGGTCAGCTCGGTGACGTTGCCGCTGTTCTTGTCCCACCAGTCCTTGTTGACGGTCATCGAGACCTTCTGGTCCGGCACCCATTCGAGGATCTTGTATGGCCCCGTGCCCATCACGTTGCGCGAGGCGTAGTTCTCCTCCTTGGCCTTGTAGTCCTGGATGTTCGTGGCCTTGTTCTTCTCGGCCCAGGCCTTGCTCATGATGCGGAAGTCCACGAGGTTGCGCAGCAGCACCGGGTTGGGCGCGTCGAGCATCACGTCGATCGTGTGCGAGTCGACCTTCTTGATCTCCTTGATGCCTGCCACGTAGATCTGCATCGTGCCCTGCGGCTGGCGGATGCGCTCGAAGGAGAAGATCACGTCGTCCGCGGTGAAGGGCGTGCCGTCGTGGAACTTCACGCCCTTGCGCAGCTCGAAGCGCACCTGCGTGGGCGAGACGTTGGTCCACTTGGCGGCGAGTGCCGGTTCGATGTCCCACTTGAGGTTGTAGCGCGTGAGGCCTTCGTAGGCGTGCTGCAAGATGGCTTCGGTGGTGGCGTGGTCCTGCGAATGGGGATCGAGCGTCAGCACGTCGTTCTGCGCGGCCCAGCGCAGCGGCGCGGCGCAGGCACAGAAGCTGGCAACGATGAACAGCCAGGCGAGGATCAGTCGTTTCATCATGGTCCCGTCCGTTGGTGGCGGACCATGCTATTCAAGTCGTTTCGAGATGGCAATCACAGCCTGAACCCGCGGAGATCCAGCGATGTAGGACAGGCTTGAGCATCGCGGGTGCGCCGTTCAGCGCACCGCAGAAGTAACGGGTTTCCTCGTCAGACCAGCGCAGCATGCGGCAAGCACCGCGGCGCTTGAGGCTGAGGATCATGCCGACGGGGCAGGGCTCGGCAAGACAGCAGACGCCGCAGCCATTGCACGGAGCGCCGAAGAGTGGCTTGGGAGGCGCCTCGGGTTCGATGTGGATGACCCGAGGCTGGCTCATCACATCTTCACGCCGAGTTCGCGCAGACGTTCCTGCAGGTAGGCATCGGCGGTGTAGCGGTCCGACAAGATCACGTCAGGGCGCGGATGCAGGAACAGCGGCAGCGAGACGCGGCTGCGCTTGGCACCTTCGCCAGTCGGGTTCATCACGCGGTGCTGGGTCGACGGGTAGTAGCCCTGCGAGGCTTCCTGCAGCATGTCGCCGATGTTGATGGTCAGCGTGCCGAAGTCGCAGGGCACGTCGTACCAATTGCCGTCCTTGCCCTGCACCTGCAGACCCGGCTCGTTGGAGGCGGGCAGGATGGTCAGCAGGTTGATGTCGCCGTGCGCCGCGGCGCGGATCGAGCCGGCCGGCTCGTTGCCGGTCAGCGGCGGATAGCGCAGCACGCGCAGCAGGGTTTGCTGGCTGTCCTTGATCATGTTGGAGAGCGGCTCGCGGTAGTGCTTCGCGATCTCGGGTGGCGTGTGCTTCTCCACCCACGCGAGCAGCTCGGCCGCCAGCGTGTTGGCCTGCTCGTAGTAGGCCATGGCGTCGGCCTTCAGGCCCGGCGGGATGCGGCCCCAGGGGTACAGGTGGTAGTACTCCTTGAGGTCCTTCTGCGTGTGGCCCTTGGCGGTTTCAGAGATCTGGGTGGAGAACCAGCCGTCCTGCGTCTCGGGCGAGAAGGCATAACCCTTCTTTTCATCGCCATTGAAGAAGGCCAGCCAGTTGGCGTAGATGCTCTCCACCAGGCTCTGCTGGATCGGGTGGTGCGACAGCACGCCGAAGCCGGTTTCGTGCAGCGAGCGGGTGAATTGTTCGGCCGCGTCAGGGGCCCGGTAGTCAACGACCTTGACTTGCATGGGAGGGGTCTCCGAAAGGCGCCGTCACCATTCAATGGCGGGGTGATGGGCGCTGCAGACCGAAGTCTAAAAGCTGTGGAGCCAAAAATGCCAAACGTTTGCGCGAGATTGCGCGAGATTGTGCGAGTGGGGGGTGAATTTGCCGGCGTGGCCTGCCGCCCACTGCCCGTTCGTGACCAACTGCCCCTTTTCAATCCTTTGCAGTTCAATCCGTGTCAGTCGTGCTGACGAGTTACCTAGGGTTTCCAAGGGGTGCTACAGTCCACGCCTACCAAACGGGTGTCACAGCCCGGAGGTCCTTCCCGTCCCTTTTCGCTGGCAACAGCAAAGGTGGGTCGCAATCCGCCAACCGGTGAAGCCGTGTCGCGGAAGGTTGTTCAACCAGCCAACAGCCCTGGAAACCGGGGTTAGAAGGTGAGCGAAAGATGATGCAGCAATACAGGACGAATTCGTACCTGTTCGGAGGCAACGCGCCCTACGTCGAAGAGATGTACGAGGCCTACCTCGACAACCCGGGCTCCGTGCCCGACAACTGGCGCGCCTATTTCGACGCGCTCCAGCACGTTCCGGCCACCGACGGCAGCGAGTCCCGCGACGTCGCCCACGCCCCGGTCATCGAATCCTTCGCCCAGCGCGCCAAGGCCAACGCCTTCGCCAGCAAGGCTTCCAGCACCGACCTGGCCGTCGCCCGTAAGCAGGTGCACGTGCAGTCGCTGATCGCGGCCTACCGCTTCCTCGGCAACCGCTGGGCCGAGCTGGACCCGCTCAAGCGCGCCGAGCGCCCCAAGATTCCCGAACTCGATCCGGCGTTCTACGACCTGACCGAGTCCGACGCCGATATCTCTTTCTCCGCTGCCAACACCTACTTTGGCGGCGAGACGATGACGCTGCGCCAGATCGTGCAGGCCCTGCGCGAGACCTACACCAGCAGCATCGGCTCCGAGTTCATGCATTGCACCGACCCCGGCGAAAAGCGCTGGTGGCAGGAGCGCATCGAAAAGGCCCGCGGCCGCCCCAGCTTCGATGCCGAGAAGAAGAAGCACATCCTCGGCCGCCTGACGGCCGCTGAAGGCCTTGAGCGCTACCTGCACACCAAGTACGTCGGCCAGAAGCGCTTCTCGCTCGAAGGCGGCGAAAGCTTCATCGCGGCGATGGACGAGCTGATCCAGCGCGCCGGTGAAAACGGTGTCCAGGAAATCGTCATCGGCATGGCCCACCGCGGCCGCCTGAACGTGTTGGTGAACACCCTGGGCAAGATGCCCAAGGACCTGTTCGCCGAGTTCGACCACACCGCGCCGGAAGAACTGCCCTCGGGCGACGTCAAGTACCACCAGGGCTTCAGCTCCGACGTCTCCACGCCTGGCGGCCCGGTGCATCTGTCGCTCGCGTTCAACCCCTCGCACCTGGAGATCGTCAACCCGGTCGTCGAGGGCAGCGTGCGCGCTCGCCAGGACCGCCGCGGCGACAAGGCCGGCGCGCAAGTGCTGCCGGTGCTGGTGCACGGTGACGCGGCCTTCGGCGGCCAGGGCGTCGTGCAAGAGACGCTGGCGATGGCCCAGACCCGCGGCTATCACACCGGCGGCACTGTCCACATCGTCATCAACAACCAGATCGGCTTCACCACCAGCGATCCGCGCGACCTGCGTTCCACCACCTACTGCTCCGACGTCGTCAAGATGATCGAGGCTCCGGTGCTGCACGTGAACGGCGACGATCCGGAAGCCGTCGTGTGGGCCATGCAGCTGTGCATGGACTACCGTGCCGAGTTCAAGAAGGACGTGGTGCTGGACATCGTGTGCTTCCGCAAGCTGGGCCACAACGAGCAGGACACGCCGGCTCTGACCCAGCCGCTGATGTACAAGAAGATCGCCCAGCACCCGGGCACCCGCAAGCTCTACGGCGACAAGCTCGTGGCGCAAGGCGTGCTGACGGCCACCGGTCCGGACGACATGGTCAAGGCCTTCCGCGCCGCCATGGACGAAGGCCGCCACACGGTCGACCCCGTGCTGACCAACTTCAAGAGCAAGTTCGCCACCGACTGGTCGCCCTACCTGGGCAAGAAGTGGACCGACTCGTGCGACACGGCCATCCCGATGTCCGAGTGGAAGCGCCTGGCCGAGAAGCTCACCACGCTGCCGGCCGACCTGTCGGCCCACAAGCTGGTGCGTGACCTGTACGCCAATCGCGCTGCCATGGGCCGCGGCGAAGTGAACGTGGACTGGGGCATGGGCGAGAGCATGGCTTATGCCTCGTTGGTCTCCAGCGGCTATCCGATCCGCCTGTCCGGTGAAGACGCCGGCCGCGGCACCTTCACCCACCGCCACGCCGTCGTGCACGACCAGGACCGCGAGAACTGGGACGAAGGCACCTACATCCCGCTGCAGAACGTGGCGGATGGCCAGGCACCTTTCGTGGTGATCGACTCGATCCTGTCCGAAGAAGCCGTGCTCGGCTTCGAATACGGCTACGCCTCGGCCGATCCGGTGACGCTGACGATCTGGGAAGCCCAGTTCGGCGACTTCGTCAACGGCGCCCAGGTCGTGATCGACCAGTTCATCGCTTCCGGCGAAGTGAAGTGGGGCCGTGCCAACGGCCTGGTCATGATGCTGCCGCACGGTTACGAAGGCCAGGGCCCTGAGCACAGCTCGGCCCGCCTGGAGCGCTTCATGCAGCTGGCAGCGGACAACAACATGCAGATCGTGCAGCCGACCACGGCCGCGCAGATCTTCCACGTGCTGCGCCGCCAGCAGCTGCGCGGGTTCCGCAAACCGCTGGTCATCATGACGCCCAAGAGCCTGCTGCGGGCCAAGGATGCCACCAGCCCGCTGAGCGAGTTCACCAAGGGCGAGTTCAAGACCGTGATCGGCGAGCAGAACGCCGAGATCGTTGATAACGCCAAGGTCAAGCGCATCATCGCTTGCTCGGGCAAGGTCTACTACGACCTGGTCAAGGCTCGCGGCGAGAAGAAGGACGTGGCCATCATCCGCGTGGAACAGCTGTATCCGTTCCCGCACAAGGCCTTCTCCGCCGAGATCAAGAAGTACCCGAACGTGACGGACATCGTGTGGTGCCAGGACGAACCGCAGAACCAGGGCGCCTGGTTCTTCGTGCAGCACCAGATCCACGAGAACATGCTGGAGGGCCAGAAGCTGGGCTACGCCGGCCGTGCCGCCAGCGCATCGCCGGCCGTGGGCTACGCACACCTGCACCAGGACCAGCAGAAGGCATTGCTGGAGCAGGCGTTCGCCAAGCTCAAGGGTTTCATCCTGACCAAGTAACCAAGGCCCCGGCCCGCCGCACACCAGTGCCGCGGGCCGCTCGCCCACGAACACCGAAAAGACACACATCATGGCAATCGTTGACGTCAATGTTCCCCAGTTCTCCGAGTCCGTGACCGAAGGCACGCTGCTGACTTGGAAGAAGAAGCCCGGCGAGGCTGTCGCGGTCGATGAGACCCTCGTCGAGATCGAGACCGACAAGGTCGTGCTCGAAGTTCCCGCGCCCGCATCCGGCGTGATGAGCGAAGTGCTCGTGGCTGACGGCTCGACCGTCACCAGCGTGCAGCTGATCGCCAAGATCGACACCGAAGCCAAGGCCGGTGCCGCTGCTCCGGCCGCTGCCGCTGCAGCCCCGGCCGCCGCGCCCGCTGCTGCTGCTCCTGCTGCCACCGGCGGCAGCAAGGGCGACGTGGCCATGCCCGCCGCCGCCAAGATCCTGGCCGAGAAGGGACTGCAAGCGACCGACGTGGCCGGCTCCGGCAAGGACGGCCGCGTGACCAAGGGCGACGCCCTGGCCGCTGGCGCCAAGCCCGCTGCCGCCGTCTCCGCACCGGTGGCCGTGGCCGCCAACCCGGCCGTGGCCAAGCCGCTGCCCGCCGTCGCCGTGCCGACCGCTGCCAACCTGGGCGATCGCCCCGAGCAGCGCGTGCCGATGAGCCGCCTGCGCGCCCGCATCGCCGAGCGCCTGGTGCAATCGCAGTCGACCAACGCCATCCTGACCACGTTCAACGAAGTGAACATGGCTCCGGTGATGGAGATGCGCAAGAAGTTCCAGGAGAAGTTCGAGAAGGAGCACGGCGTCAAGCTCGGCTTCATGAGCTTCTTCGTCAAGGCCGCTGTTGCAGCCCTCAAGAAGTACCCGGTGCTGAACGCCTCGGTCGACGGCAATGACATCGTCTACCACGGCTACTTTGACATCGGCATCGCCGTCGGCTCGCCGCGCGGCCTGGTCGTGCCGATCATCCGCAATGCGGACCAGCTGTCCTTCGCGGATATCGAGAAGACCATCGCCACCTTCGGCCAGAAGGCCAAGGACGGCAAGCTCGGCATCGACGACCTGACCGGCGGCACGTTCTCGATCTCGAACGGCGGCACCTTCGGCTCCATGTTGTCCACACCCATCATCAACCCGCCGCAGTCGGCCATCCTGGGCGTTCACGCCACCAAGGACCGCGCCGTGGTGGAGAACGGCCAGATCGTCGTTCGCCCGATGAACTACCTGGCGATGAGCTACGACCACCGCATCATCGACGGCCGCGAAGCCGTGCTGGGTCTGGTCGCCATGAAGGATGCGCTGGAAGATCCGGCCCGCCTGCTGTTCGACATCTAAGCAGGGAAGCATCACAACATGAGCGCAAAGCAATTTGACGTCGTCGTCATCGGCGGTGGCCCCGGCGGCTACATCGCGGCCATCCGCGCCGCGCAGCTGGGCTTCAACACGGCCTGCATCGACGAGTGGAAGAACGAGAAGGGCGGCCCCGCACCTGGCGGCACCTGCACCAACGTCGGCTGCATCCCGTCCAAGGCCCTGCTGCAGTCGAGCGAGCACTACGAGCATGCCGGCAAGCACTTCGCCGAGCACGGCATCGGCACTGGCGGCCTGTCCATCGACGTGGCCACAATGCTGGGCCGCAAGGACGCCGTCGTGAAGCAGAACAACGACGGCATCCTCTACCTGTTCAAGAAGAACAAGGTCACGTTCTTCCACGGCCGCGGCTCCTTCGTCGCTGCCAAGGACGGCGTGTATGAGATCAAGGCCGGCGAAGAGATCATCACCGCCAAGCACGTGATCGTGGCCACCGGCTCGAACGCGCGCCAGCTGCCCGGCGCGCCATTCGACGAGGTGAACATCCTCTCCAACGACGGCGCGCTGCGCATCCCCGCCACACCGAAGAAGCTCGGCGTGATCGGCTCGGGTGTGATCGGTCTGGAGCTGGGCTCGGTCTGGCGCCGACTTGGTGCTGAAGTGGTCGTGCTCGAAGCCATGCCCAACTTCCTGCCGGCCGTGGACGAGTCTGTGGCCAAGGAAGCCGCCAAACTGTTCAAGAAGCAGGGCCTCAACATCGAGCTCGGCGTCAAGATCGGCGAAGTGAAGTCGGACAAGAGCGGCGTGACCGTTGCCTACACCGATGCCAAGGGCGCCGAACACCACCTCGCCGTGGACAAGCTGATCGTCTCGATCGGTCGCGTCGCGAACACGATCGGCCTTGGCGCCGAGACCGTCGGCCTGAAGCTCGACGACCGCGGCGCCATCGCCGTCGATCACGACTGCAAGACCAATCTGCCCAACGTCTGGGCGATCGGCGACGTGGTGCGTGGCCCGATGCTGGCGCACAAGGCCGAGGAAGAAGGCGTGGCCGTTGCAGAACGCATCGCCGGCCAGCACGGCCATGTGGACTTCGACATCATCCCGTCGGTGATTTACACCAGCCCCGAGATCGCGCAGGTCGGCAAGACCGAGCAGCAGCTCAAGGCCGAAGGCCGCGCCTACAAGGCCGGACAGTTCCCCTTCCTCGCGAACGGTCGCGCCCGCGCGCTGGGTGATACGAACGGCTTCGTCAAGTTCCTGGCGGATGCCACGACCGACGAGATCCTGGGCGTGCACATCATCGGCCCGATGGCTTCCGAGCTGATCAGCGAAGCGACCGTCGCTATGGCCTTCAAGGCCTCGGCCGAAGACATCGCCCGCATCTGCCACGCACATCCTTCGCTGAGCGAATCGACGAAGGAGGCGGCGCTGGCCGTTGACAAGCGCACGCTGAACTTCTGATTCGGCGATTGCGATCAAGGGGCGGCGGAAGCTGCCCCTTCTTCCATCAGGCTCCCCCATCCATGATTTCGACATGACCTCGGTCACCGATCTGTACCACCAGACGCTGAAAGAGCGCGGCTTCACCGCCGACGAGGCGCAGCTGCGCGCCGTCGAATCGCTGCAGCGCTGCCAGGACGAATGGGCGGACTACAAGGCGCGGCGCTCCAACGCCGTGACCAAGCTGCTGGTGCGCCCGCCGCTGCCGCGCGGCGTCTACATGTACGGCGGCGTGGGCCGGGGCAAGAGCTTCCTGATGGACTGCTTCTTCCAAGCCGTGCCGCTGACCCGCAAGACGCGCCTGCACTTCCATGAGTTCATGCGCGAGGTGCACCGCGAGCTGCAGGAGCTGCAGGGCATCCCCGACCCGCTGGAAGAGCTGGGCAAGCGCATCGCCAAGCGCTTCCGCTTGATCTGCTTCGACGAGTTCCACGTGTCGGACGTGACCGACGCGATGATCCTGCATCGTCTGCTGGACTCGATGTTTCGCAACCGCGTCTCCATCGTCACCACGTCCAACTTCAAGCCCGACGATCTCTACCCGAACGGCCTGCACCGCGACCGCATCCTGCCGGCCATCGAGCTGCTCAAAGACAAGCTCGAAGTCATCAACGTGGATGCCGGCACCGACTACCGCCGCCGCACGCTGGACCAGCTGGACTTCTACCATTGCCCGCTCGACGACAAGGCCGAGGCCGCGCTGAAGAAGACCTTCGAGGACCTGGCCGAAGCCAAGGACGAGGACCCGCTGCTGCACATCGAGCACCGCGAAATCCGCGCGCTGCGGCGTGCCGGCGGCGTCGTGTGGTTTGACTTCAAGACGCTGTGTGGCGGCCCGCGCTCCCAGAACGACTACCTGGAGCTGGCGAGCCAGTTCCACACGCTGATCCTCTCCGGCGTGCCCGAGATGCCGCCCAAGCTGGCCAGCGAGGCGCGCCGCTTCACGCTGCTCGTGGACGTGCTGTATGACCGCCGCGTCAAGCTGATCATCTCGGCCGCCGTGCCGGCCGAAGCGCTTTACAGCGAAGGCCCGCTGGCGCACGAGTTTCCGCGCACGGTTTCGCGGCTCGAGGAAATGCGTTCGCGGGAATACCTTGAACTCGCACGCCGCGACGTGGACACTTCGTTGACATGAAGTCCGCTTTCCTGACTCTGCTGATGCTGGCCGCGCCTGCCTTTGCAGCCGAGCACGAAGATCTGGTGGCGCAACGCGCCACCATCGAATCGCGCTTCGCCGCCGAAAGCAAGGAGTGCTCGACGCGCTTCGCCGTCAACGCCTGCATGGACGAGGCGCGCGCGCGGCGCAGCGCGGCGCTCAAGCCCGTGGTGAAACGCGAGCAGCAGCTCGAAGCCGAGGACCGCCGGGCACGCGCCGAAGCGCAGGCCAAGCGCGTGCAGCAGCGGCAGCAGGAATCCGCCGCGGCCGAGGCCGAGCGCCTTGTGGCGCCGATCAAGGCCAGCGAGCCGCGTCCGCTGCGCCCGGAACCGAAGCCTCACTCGGTGGGTGACCCGCAGCAGCGCATCCAGGCCGAGCAATCGCGCGAGATCGCTGCGGAGCGTCAGGCGGAGAACAATCGAACCCAGCAGGCCAAGCGTCAGCAGCAGCTGCTCGTACGCCGCAAGGACGCAGCGCGCAATGCCGAGAAGGCCAAGGGCGCGGCCAGCCTGCCAGTGCCCAGTGCGGCGGAGATTGCCAGGCTGAAGCAGCCGGCGTCAGCTCCGGCCAAGGCAGCCAGCGCCGCCAGCCGCTGATCAAGCCATCGGCTCGAGCTTCACGATCGCCAGCGAGAGGTTGTCGCCGGCCCCGCGGGCGCGCTGACGCGCCTTGTTGATCAGCAGTTCGCAGGCTTCGCGCGGCGGCAGGCTGTGCAGTACGGTGCCGATCTCGCGATGGGTGAAGTAGTGCCACAGGCCGTCGCTGCAGCACATCAGCGTATCGCCCACCTGCAGCTGGTCGAAGCGCGTGCCGGTGGGCTCAGGCTCGGTCACCGTGCCCAGGCAACCGGTGAGCAGGTTCGATTGCGGGTGCACGGCAGCTTCTTCCTCGGTCAGCTGGCCGTCGTCAACGAGGCGTTGGACGTAGGAGTGGTCCATCGTGCGCTGAACCATGGTGGCAGCACGGAACAGGTAGATGCGTGAATCGCCGGTATGGATCCAGTGGCAGCTGCGGTCGGCTTCGATGATGAAGGCCGCGAGGGTGCTGTGCGGCTCCTCTTCCGCCGCGATGGCGGTCAGGCGGATCATCAGGTGGGCTTCGGACACCAGCTGTCGCAGCAGGTGCTCGGTGTCTTCCTCGCCGGGGACGAAGCGTTCAAAGAGCTGGCGCGCCGTCAACACGACCTGGTCAGCTGCCTTGCGGCCGCCACTCTTGCCGCCCATGCCGTCGGCCACGACGGCCATGACGCAGCCGCTCTGGCGCGGATGGCTGATCACCTGCACCTGGTCCTGCTGGTACTGGCGATCGCCGCGGTGGCTGCCCGTGGCGGCGTTGAGCCGGAAGCCTGGGTTTGTCTTGCTGGCCATGAGTGCTGCTGAGTAATGGCAAAACTATAATTCCCTTTCACATGGATGAAGCACTCCACTCGCTCTCCCGCCGACTGATCGAACTTCGGATCGAACACGCCGATCTCGACGGGATGATCGACCGCCTGGCCGAAGCGCAGCCGGTCGACGAATTGGCCGTGCGCCGCCTGAAGAAGCGCCGCCTGGCGCTGCGCGACCAGATCGCCCAGCTGGAGCGCGAAACCGAACCCAGCGAACCCGCGTGACAGAACTCGAGCAGTGGGTGGCGGCGGCCTTCGACGCCGGCGGGCCCTTGTCCAAATCGCGCCCGGGCTACAAGCCGCGCCCCCAGCAGCTGGAGATGACCCAGGCGGTGGCCCAGGCCATCGACGCCCGCGAAACGCTGGTCGTCGAAGCCGGCACCGGCGTGGGCAAGACCTTCGCCTACCTCGTGCCGGCCCTGCTGGCCGGCAAGCGCACGCTGATCAGCACAGCCACCAAGAGCCTGCAGGACCAGCTCTTCCTGCGTGACCTGCCGGCCCTGACCGATGCCCTGCAGGTTCCCGCCCGCCTGGCCCTGCTGAAGGGGCGATCGAGTTACCTTTGCTTGCACCGTTTGAAGCTTGCGCGCCACAGTGCGGAGCTGCCGAACAAGAACGCCGTCTTCCAGCTCGCCCGCATCGAGCGCTGGGCGATGGGCACAGCCAGTGGTGATTTTTCCGAGATCGAGGGCCTGGACGAGCGTTCGCCCGTGATCCCGATCGTGAGCTCCACCCGCGACAACTGCCTGGGCCAGGAGTGCCCGGACTACGGCGCTTGCTACGTCGTCAAGGCGCGGCGCGAGGCGATGTCCGCCGACGTCGTCGTGGTCAACCACCACCTGTTCTTCGCCGACATGGCGCTGCGCGATTCCGGTGTGGCCGAGCTGCTGCCCAGTGTCGAAGTGGCCGTGTTCGACGAAGCGCACCAGCTGTCCGAGGCCGGCGTGCAGTTCCTCGGCACCATGCTCGGCACTTCGCAGCTGATCGACTTCGGCCGCGATCTGCTGGCCACCGGCCTGGCGCAGGCACGCGGCCTGCAGGACTGGGCCGACCTGCGCGACGGGATCGAGCGCGCGGCGAGAGAGTTGCGGTTGGTCTGCGCCGGTTCGCTGCGCGAGGTGCGCGGCATGCTCAAGCTCGGCTGGAAGGAGAGGGCGGGCAAGGAAGGCTTTGCAGAGGCGCTGGCCGGCGTGGCGAAGGGCCTGAGCGCAGCCGTCGACGCCTTGGCCGCCGTGATGGACAGCTCACCCGACTTCAAGCGCCTGCACGAGCGTGCCGACGAGCTGCACAAGCTGGCCGAGGTCTTTGCCAAGGACGCGCCGCCCGGCGACGTGCGCTGGATCGATCTCTCCCCCAACCAGGCGCGGTTGGTCGAATCTCCGCTGGACATCCGCGATGCCATGCGTGAGCAGATCGACGGCGCCAGCGGCCAGGGCAAGGCCTGGATCTTCACCTCGGCCACGCTGGGCGACGACGAGCGCCTCACCTGGTTCACCGAACCCACAGGCCTGGAGCACGCGCGCGTGCTGCGTGTGGGCAGTCCCTTCGATTACGCCGGCAACGCGCGGTTCTACGTGCCGCGCGGCTTTCCCAAGCCGGCCGAGGCCGAGCATCCGCTGAAAGTGGCGGTCATGGCCGCACTGTGTGCTCGCGCGCTGGGCGGCCGCTGCTTCGTGCTGACGACCACGTTGCGCAACCTCTCGACGATCGGCGACGCCTTGCGCAATGAGTTCGAGGCGGCCGGCGACAACATCGCCGTGCTGCAGCAGGGGGCCGCCCCCAAGCGCCTCTTGCTGCAAAAGTTCATCGACGACCCGCGCGCCGTGCTGGTCGGCTCGGCCAGCTTCTGGGAAGGCATCGACGTGCCCGGCGATGCGCTGCAATGCGTGTTGATCGACAAGCTGCCTTTCCCGCCGCCGAACGATCCGCTGGTGGAGGCGCGCGTGCAGCGACTCGAGAGCGAGGGCCGCAACGCCTTCTCCGAGTACTTTGTGGCCGAGGCCGCGATCGCGCTCAAGCAAGGCGGCGGTCGGCTGATCCGCACCGAGCACGACAAGGGCCTCCTGATCGTCTGCGACCCGCGCATGGCCGGCATGAACTACGGGCAACGGCTGCGCGCCGCGCTGCCGCCGATGACGCCGGTGCCGACCTTCGATGCGGCGGTGGAGTGGCTCAGGCAACTGGCTGCACAGCGGTGATAGGCTGCGCGGCATGAACAAAAGAGCCGCGCGCCTGCCCCTCGTCGTTCTGCCCACCGTCCTTCTTGCCGCCTGCGCGAGCACGGTGGGTCCCGAGAAACCTGGGGCACAAGAGCGGGTCGGCCAGGCCGTCAGCTCGCCGCTGTCGGACCTCAACCTCGTGCGGGCGGACATTCCCATCGCGCTGCAGGTGGCGGCCAAGGCGCCGTATGCGCCTCCGGAGGAGCTGAGCTGCCCAGCGCTGGCCAAGCAGGTGCAGCTGCTGGATGCGGTGCTTGGCGCCGACCTGGACAAGCCGCCCACGGCCAAGGATCCAAGTCTGGTGGAGCGCGGCTCGGGCGCGGCGGAAGACGCGGCCTTTGATGCGCTGCGCCGCACGGCCGAAGGCGTGGTGCCGTTTCGCGGCTGGATCCGCAAGCTCTCGGGCGCTGAGCGCTACTCGAAGGAAGTGCAGGCGGCCATCGCCGCCGGCACGATCCGCCGGGCCTACCTGAAGGGCCTGGGCCAGGGCCACGGTTGCGAAGCACCGGCCGCGCCCCGCGTGGCCATCCCGACGCCGCAATGACAAAGGGGCCTTGCGGCCCCTTTGTCAGATCAGGTCAGATCTTCACCAGAACTTCCACCACGCCTTCTTGGCGGGTTCGTTGCCGGCCAGGTAGCGGCTGTTCGGGTAGTTGAGCTGCAGCACGCGTTCGGAGTCCTTGCGCAGTTCGGGCAGGTCGAGCTTGTCGTAGGCCTGGACCATCAGGTGCAGGGCTTCCTCGCCGCTCGGGGCATGCGGGTAGTCGGCAATCGCCCGCTGGGCGCGGTTGGCTGCCGCCATGTAGGCGCCGCGGTTGTAGTAGTAGCGCGCCACGTGGACCTCGTAGGCGGCCAGGGCGTTGCTGATGTAGTCGACGCGAATGGCGGCGTCTTCGGCGTAACGCGACTCGGGGAAGCGCTCCACCAGCTCGGAGAAGGCGAGCAGGGCGTCGCGCGAGGCCTGCTGGTCGCGCTCGGTGACGTCCTGGCTGGCCAGCCGGCCGAACAGGCCGAGGTCGTCGTTGAAGTTGATGATGCCCTTCAGGTAGAGGGCGTAGTCCATCGCGGCGCTGGACGGGTTGAGCTTGATGAAGCGGTCCAGCACGGTCAGCGCCGCTGCCTTTTCGCCGCTCTTGTAGTTGGCCCAGGCTTCGTAGAGCATGGCCTGCTGCGACATCACGGTGCCGGCAGCACGGCCTTCGATCTTCTCGAAGGACTTGATGGCGCGGTCGTAGCTGCCGGAGTCCAGATCTTCCTTGGCCTCTTTGTACAATTTGTTGAGGCTGGCATCGGAGTTCGGGTCGTCCTTGGTGGACGAGCAGCCCGCAAGCGTCAGCGCCAATGCGCCGATCAGGCCTGCCACTGCAGCGCGCGTGTTCTTTTGCACCATGCGGCCTTCGCTGTTCTCAATCATGTTCCCAAGTCCCACGGCGTTAGCGCCACGATGCTGAATACGGAAGCAGCGATTCTATATGGATGAAATTCGCCCTCTGGGTGAGGACGGCCGCGACGACGAAGGCGAGGTCGACGGCGCCGATGTTCCTGAAATTCGATCGGCTCAGGTCGATGCCGGATCGCACGGCCTGCGGCTCGATCGCTTTCTCGTCGGCCTGGCGCCGGAGTTCTCGCGTAATCATTTGCAAAGCCTGGTCGAGCGCGGCTGCGTGACGATCGGCGTTCAGGTGGTCACCAAGGACGCCCGCAAGCTCAAGGCTGGCGAGCAAGTGCGGGTGGAGCTCCAGCCCACCGAGGAAAGCCGCGCGTTCCGGGCCGAGCCGATGGCGATCGACATCGTCTTCGAGGACGCGCACCTGCTGGTCGTGAACAAGCCGGCCGGGCTGGTCGTCCATCCGGCAGCGGGCAACTGGTCGGGCACGCTGATGAATGGCCTGCTGGCCCACCATCCGGCCGCTGCCACCCTGCCGCGCGGCGGTATCGTGCACCGGTTGGACAAGGACACCTCGGGCCTCATGGTAGTCGGCAAGACGCTGGAAGGCGTCACGGCGCTGTCCCGCGCGATTGCCGCTCGCGAGGTGCACCGCGAGTACACGGCCCTGGTCTACGGCGCCGTGCCTGAAAGCATGGTCATCGATGCCCCGCTCAAGCGCGACCCGGTCACCAAGATCAAGATGGCCATCCGGCCGGAGGGCAAGCCGTCCCGCACCGATGTCTACCTCCTGGGCGAATCGCAGGTCGAGGGCCGCGCCGTCCCGACCGCCATCAGTGCCGTGCATTGCGTGCTGCACAGCGGCCGCACCCACCAGATCCGCGTCCACTTGGCCAGCAGGGGGCATCCGCTGCTGGCGGATGCGCTCTACGGCGGTGCGCCGGCCCTGGGGCTGGAGCGTCAGGCCCTGCATGCCGCGCGGCTGAGTTTCGACCATCCCATCTCCGGGCAAGCCCTGAGATTTGATGCGGCCATGCCACAGGATCTGCAGTCCGCCTGGGACATGGCGGGCCTCACCCTGGAAACCCTGCCGGACCGTCCCATCTGAGGGCGCTACAATACGCCCAGGATCGCTGCACGGGGAGTGCACCGATGCCAGGCCGCCGGCGCCGAGTGATTCGCGCCGGTCTCCAAGAAAGCACCTGCCGCCGCTGTGATTGAAGCCGCGCAGGCCTACAGGGCCCGTTTTCGAGAGTCCATGAACACACAGGATGCAAAGCGCGTCCTCGAGACCGCGCTGATTTGCGCCCAGCAGCCATTGACCCTGCGCGAAATGCGCAGCCTGTTCGCCGATGAACTCGGTGCGGACAGCCTGCGCGTGCTCCTCGACGAGCTGACGCGCGACTGGGAAGGCAGAGGCGTCGAACTGGTCGCCGTGGCCTCGGGCTGGCGCTTCCAGAGTCGGCCGGAGATGCGCGAATACCTTGACCGCCTCCACCCCGAGAAGCCGCGCCGCTACTCGCGCGCCGTACTGGAAACCTTGGCCATCATTGCCTACCGCCAGCCGGTGACGCGCGGCGACATCGAGGATGTGCGCGGCGTCGTGGTCTCCAGCGAGATCGTCAAGCAGCTGGAAGAGCGCGGTTGGATCGAGGTCATCGGCCACCGGGAAGCCCCCGGCCGACCGGCTCTGTATGCCACCACGCGCCAGTTCCTCGACGACCTCGGCCTGGCCAGCCTGGACCAGCTCCCCGCGCTGGACATCGGCGCCGAGCCCGGCCAGCCGCTGCAGGGGCTGCTGCTGGAAGAACAGCCGGAACAGGCCGAACAGCCTGAGTCCACCGACGCTCCCGCGAGCGAATCCACTCCCACTGAACAAGAACCCGCGCCTGTCGCTGAAGACACTGGCGCTCCCCCGGCCGAGCCGGACCTAGACGCCGCCGAACAGGTGCAAGCCGACGCATGAATTCCCAAGACAACGATCAGCCCATCGAGGGCCAGGCTCCCTCCACCGACGAGGCGCCGAAGAAGAAGCGCGCCCCGCGCAAGACTGCCGCGGCCAAGGCCGAAGAGGCGGGCGCCGAGGCCAGCGCTGCGGCGCCGGTTGCAGAGGGCGGCGAAGCCGAACCCGCGCCTGAATCTGCACCGAAGAAGCGCGCCCCGCGCAAGAAGGCCGTGGCTGCCGAGGCTGCAGAGCCCGTCGAGCAGGCTGCTGCTCCGGCGGCTGCGCCGGTGGTGGCTGAAGCCGCTCCTGCCCCGGTTGAAGCCGGCGGTGATGCCGAAGGCGGTGACGATGCCGGCGATGGCGCGGATGGCGGCGCGGAAGACGAGGGTGGTGAACGCCGTGGCCGCAACCGCCGCAATCGCAACCGCAACAAGGACCGTGCCGAGTTCCCGGCTGCCGGTGTCGAGACTGCAGCTGCCGCGCCCGAGCTGATCGAGGCCGCGGGCGCCCGTTTTGCCGACCTGCTGACCGGCAGCTTCGACGACGAAGGCGAAGGCGAAGCCGTGGCTGAAGCGCCGGTCGCTCTTGAAGCCCACGATGCGGACGCCGACGAAGACGGTGATGACAGCGATGAGGCTGGCGAAGAAGGCGAGTCCAAGCGCGTGCTGGCACCCGAGCCCGATGCCCCCAAACTCCAGAAGGTGCTGGGCCAGGCCGGCGTGGGCTCGCGCCGCGATATCGAGGACATGATTGCCCAGGGCAAGATCGAGGTGAACGGCGAGATCGCCCACATCGGCCAGCGCATCTCCTTCGGCGACCGCGTCAGCGTCAACGGCAAGCCGGTGCGCATCCGCATCCAACCGCCGACGCCGCGCATCCTGGCCTATCACAAGCCCACCGGCGAGGTCGTGACCTTCAACGATCCGGAAGGCCGTCCCACCGTGTTCCGCACCCTGCCGCGCGTGCAGGGCTGCAAGTGGCAGTCGATCGGACGTCTGGACATCAACACCGAAGGCCTGCTGCTGTTCACCAACAACGGAGAACTCGCCAACCAGCTCATGCACCCGCGCTTCGGCGTGGAGCGCGAGTACGCGGCCCGTGTGCTGGGCTCGCTCTCCAACGAACAGCGCGACAAGCTGCTGGCCGGTGTCGAGATCGAAGGCCAGACGGCGGCTTTCCGTGCCATCGAGGACGGCGGTGGCGAAGGCGTGAACCGCTGGTACCGCGTCACCATCACCGAAGGCCGCAACCGCGAAGTGCGCAAGCTCTTTGAATCTGTGGGCATGGCCGTGAGCCGCCTGATCCGTATCCGCTACGGCACCGTGGTGCTGCCGCGCGGCCTGCGCCGCGGCGTGTGGGTGGAGCTGGGCGACAACGACGTGGCGATGATCCGCCGCCTGGCCGGTCATCAGGACCGTCCGCGCCATGAGCAGCAACAGCAGCAGCGCGAAGACAAGAAGAAGCGCCGCCCGGACCGCAACGCCCAGGGCCCGCGCCCGAGCCGCCCTGAAGCTCGTGAGGGCCGGCCCGACCGCGCTGAACGTGAGCGTTATCCCGACCAGCCGCAGCACCAGCCGCAGCCGCATCAACAGAACCAGCAGCCGCGCCGTGATTACGACGAGGAGGATGACGACTTCATCCCGCGCAACATCAATCCGCTGGAGCAGACCTTCGACCGTCGCTTCGCCACGGGCAGCAAGCGCATTCCGCAGGGCTTCGGCGCCGGCGGCAGCGCACCCGACCACGGCCAAGGTGGTGGGGGTGGTGGCAATCGCGGCGGCAAGGGAAACAACAAGGGTGGCGGCCAAGGTGGCGGCCAGGGCGGCCAGCGCCAGCCGGATCCGATGCAGACCTCGATGGGTTATATCGGCGCCGATGCCTACCGTCGTGGCGGTGGTGGCGGCCGACGCGGCGGCGGTGGCGGGGGTGGCGGGGGTGGTGGGGGTGGTGGTGGCGGACGCGGCGGCCGAGGCCGTTGACACGCTGTCAGGCTACAATCCTGGGTTACCCCAATCCCTGCAACACAGCAACTCATAACAGGAGCCCATCATGGCGATCGAACGTACCCTCTCCATCATCAAGCCCGATGCCGTGGCCAAGAACGTCATCGGCCAGATCTACGCCCGTTTCGAAGGCGCCGGCCTGAAGGTCATCGCCGCCAAGATGGTGCACCTGTCGCGTGGCGAAGCTGAAGCCTTCTACGCCGTGCACAAGGCTCGCCCGTTCTTCAACGACCTGGTGACCTTCATGATCTCCGGCCCGGTGATGATCCAGGCTCTGGAAGGCGAAGGCGCCATCCTGAAGAACCGTGACCTGATGGGTGCCACCGACCCGAAGAAGGCCGAAAAGGGCACCATCCGCGCCGACTTCGCCGACAGCATCGACGCCAATGCCGTTCACGGTTCGGACGCTCCGGAAACCGCCGCCAACGAAGTGGCGTTCTTCTTCCCCGGCATGAACGTCTACGCCGGCCGTTAAGTTTCTCCCTCGCCTCGAAGGAGGCTATTCGTATGGACGCAGTCAACCTGCTTGGTTTTGATCTCGACGGGCTGGCTGCGTACTGCGAAGAGCTGGGTGAGAAGCGCTTCCGCGCCACCCAGCTTTTTCGCTGGATCCATCAAAAAGGCGCCTCTGACTTTGCGCAGATGAGCGACCTGGCCAAGTCCTTGCGGGACAAGCTGGCCACCCGGGCGCGCATCCAGCCGCTGCCTGTCATCTCTGAACACAATTCCGCCGACGGCACGGTCAAGTGGCTGTTCGACGTCGGCGCCGGCAATGCCGTGGAAGCCGTCTTCATCCCCGAGGACGACCGCGGCACGCTGTGCATCTCTTCGCAAGCTGGTTGTGCTGTCGGCTGCCGCTTCTGCTCGACCGGCCACCAAGGCTTCTCGCGCAACCTCGACACCGGTGAGATCGTCGCCCAGCTCTGGTATGCCGAGCACTCGCTGCGCAAGCGCTTCAACACGAGCGAGCGCGTCATCTCCAACGTGGTGATGATGGGCATGGGCGAGCCGCTGCAGAACTACACGGCCCTGGTGCCTGCACTCAAGACCATGCTGGACGACCACGGCTACGGCATGTCGCGCCGCCGCGTGACGGTCTCCACCTCCGGTGTCGTGCCCATGATCGACCGCCTGCGCGAAGACTGCCCGGTGGCCCTGGCCGTCTCGCTGCATGCGCCGACGGATCCGCTGCGCGACCAGCTCGTGCCGCTGAACAAGAAGTATCCGATCGCCGAGCTGCTGGACGCCTGCAACCGCTATCTGGAGAGTGCGCCGCGCGACTTCATCACCTTCGAGTACTGCATGCTGCACGAGGTGAACGACTCTCCCGCGCAAGCGCGCGAGCTGATCAAGCTGCTCAAGGGCAAGGTGTCCTGCAAGATCAACCTGATCCCCTTCAACCCTTTCCCGGCCTCCGGTCTGCTGCGCAGCAGCAACGAAAGGGTGAAGGCGTTTGCCGATGTGCTGATCCAGTCCGGCATCGTCACGACCGTGCGCAAGACCCGTGGCGACGACATCGACGCCGCTTGCGGGCAGTTGGCGGGTGAGGTTCAGGATCGCACCCGCGCGCATGTCCGCATGGTGAGGGCCCCGGTGGTGGTGGTAAAAGGCGCGGGCGCGAGCTGAGCTCGTTCCCTCTAGAGAGACCCACTCCATGACCCTCGCACGGCGGCTTCTTTTCCCCTTCATCGCCAGCCTGCTGCTGGCGGCCTGCGGCGCCCCTAGCGGCCCGGCCGCCACGCCCAAGACGGCCATCGATCAGACCGACGCGGACCGCCGCGCCAGCGTGCGCATCGAGCTCGCCGCCGGCTACTTCTCACGCGGCCAGTACAACACCGCGCTGGACGAGGTGAAGCAAGCGCTGATCCTCAAGCCCGGTATGCGCGAGGCCATCAACCTGCGCGGCCTGATCTACGGTGCGATGGGCGAACGCGGCTTGTCCGAAGAAAGCTTCAAGAGCGCCCTGGCGCTCTACCCGAACGACCCCGACACCCTGCACAACTACGGCTGGATGCTCTGCCAGGAGCGCCGCTACGCCGAATCGTCGCAGCAGTTCGACCGGGCGCTGGCCCAGGACAGTTACCGCGCACCGGCGCGCACGCTGCTCTCCAAGGGCGTGTGCGAGGCGCGCTCCGGCCAGCTCGGCGCCGCCGAGAAGACCCTGCTGCGTGCCTTCGAGTACGACCCCGCGAATCCGGCGCTCTCGTACAACCTGGCGGACGTCCTGTACCGCAACGCCCAGTACGACCGCGCGCTGTTCTACATCAAGCGAGTCAACGCCCAGCCTGAACAGATCAACGCCCAGAGCCTGTGGCTCGCGCTGCGCATCCAGCGCCGCCTGGGGGACAGCGTGGCGGTCAGCGACCTGAGCCGCCAGCTGCGCAGCAACTACGGCCAGGCGCCGGAAACCCAGGCCCTCAACGCGGAACGATTCGATGACTGAGGCAGAACGAGACGGCGGCGCCCCGATGGAAGAGGGCGCTTTCGCCGCTGAATCCACCGCTGCTCCCGCTGCCACCACCAGGCCGCAGACGGCGGGCCAGTGGCTCAAGGCCGCACGCCAGCAGCGCGGCCTGCACATTGCTGCACTGGCGGCCCTGCTCAAGGTGCCGCAATCCAAGCTCGAGGCCCTGGAAGCCGACCGCTACCAGGACCTGCCCGACGCCACCTTCGCCCGCGCGTTGGCCAAGGCCGTCTGCCGCACGCTCAAGGTCGATGCCGGCCCGGTGATGGCCCTGTTGCCGAGTGGCCAGGAGCACGAGCTGCATGTTTCGCTGGGCATCAACGCGCCTTACCGTGAACCCGGCATGCGCAGTGAGGGCCTGTCGCTGCAGTGGCTGAGCCGCCCGGTCGTCTGGGGCGCAGGCCTGCTGCTGCTGGGCGCCGTGGGCGTCTACCTGATGCCGGCTCAATGGCTGGAGCGGGCGACTTCTTCTGCTCCCGCTGCCAGCACCGTGACCACGTCGGCCAGCGAGCCGGTGATGATCGCCGCGCCCCTGGCCTCCGAGCCCGCGATTGCAGCCAGCGGCCCGAGCCAGGCTTCCGCGCCGCAGGCCACGGCCTCGGCTCCCGCACCGGCTCCGCAGCCGCCCGTTGCCACCACCTCCACCCCGTCGCCGGCCCCGCGTCCGGCGGCCACCGTGCCAGCATCTGCTGCTAACGGCCAGCTTGCACTGACCTTGAAGACCACGGCGCCGTCCTGGGTCGAGGTGGTCGATGCCAACGGCCAGACCCTGATTTCCCGCGTCGTGGCTGGTGGTGAAGAGGAACAGCTCAGCGGAGCGGCGCCGCTCAAGGTGAAAATCGGCAATGTCGCCGGCACCCAATTGCTGGTGCGCGGCAAGCCGATGGACCTGCTCTCGCAGGCCAAGGACAATGTCGCTCGTCTTGAGCTGAACTGACCCATTCCATGATTGATTTGCAGTCCACGGTTGAAGAGGCCATCGCCGCCGCTCGTCCGCTTCCGCGCCGTTCGCGCCAGGCCCGCGTGGCCTGGGGTGATCGTGTGGTCACCATCGGCGGCGATGCTCCGGTGCGCGTGCAATCGATGACCAACACCGACACGGTGGACGCCATCGGCACGGCCATTCAGGTCAAGGAGCTGGCGATCGCCGGCTCGGAGCTGGTGCGCATCACGGTCAACACGCCCGAGGCCGCTGAGCAGGTGCCCTACATCCGCGAGCAACTCGACCGCATGGGCATCGACGTGCCGCTGGTGGGCGACTTCCACTACAACGGCCACCGCCTGCTGACCGAATATCCGGCCATGGCGCAGGCGCTGTCCAAGTACCGCATCAACCCCGGCAACGTGGGCAAGGGCGACAAGAAGGACCGCCAGTTCGCCATGATGGTGGAAGCCGCCATCAAATACGACAAGGTCGTGCGCATCGGCGTGAACTGGGGCAGCCTGGACCAGGAACTGCTCGCGTCCATGATGGACGAGAACGCCAGCCGCGCCGAGCCCTGGGACGGCCAGCAGGTCATGTACCAGGCGCTGATCCAGTCGGCGCTCACCTCGGCCGAATACGCCGCCGAGCTGGGCTTGAACCGTGACAACATCATCATCAGCTGCAAGGTCAGCGGCGTGCAGGACCTGATCTCGGTCTACCGCGCGCTGGCCAAACGCTGCGATTACGCGCTGCACCTGGGCCTGACCGAAGCCGGCATGGGCACCAAGGGCACGGTGGCCTCTGCAGTGGCCCTGGGCATCCTCGCGCAAGAGGGCATCGGCGACACGATCCGTGTCTCGCTCACGCCGCAACCGGGCGAGTCGCGCACGCAGGAAGTGGTCGTGGCGCTGGAGATCCTGCAATCGCTGGGCCTGCGCCACTTCAACCCGAGCGTCACCGCCTGCCCCGGCTGCGGCCGCACGACCAGCACCACCTTCCAGGAACTGGCCAAGCAGATCGACGACTTCCTGCGCGAGCAGATGCCCGTCTGGCGCGGCAAGTACCCGGGCGTCGAGAACATGAAGGTGGCCGTGATGGGCTGCATCGTCAACGGCCCCGGCGAGAGCAAGCATGCCGACATCGGCATCAGCCTGCCCGGTACCGGCGAGGCGCCCGCGGCGCCCGTGTTCATCGACGGCGTGAAGGCGCTGACTCTGCGCGGCGAGAACATCGCGACCGAGTTCCATGCGCTCGTCGAGAACTACATCGAGAAGCGCTTCGGCGCCACTGCCTGAACCCCATGAGTGAAAAGAAGTTGACTGTCCTTCAGGCCGTGAAGGGCATGAACGACATCCTGCCGCCCGAAAGCGCGCGCTGGGAATGGCTGGAAGCCCAGATGCGCAGCGTGCTGCAGCGCTATGGCTACCAGAACGTGCGCACGCCCATCGTCGAGCCCACCGCGCTGTTCGTGCGCGGCATCGGCGAGGTGACGGACATCGTCGAGAAGGAGATGTACGCCTTCGAGGACCGCGCCGACAAGCACGGCCAGGCCGAGCATCTGGCCCTGCGCCCCGAAATGACCGCCGGCGTGGTGCGCGCCATGATCGAGCATTCCTTCCTGCGCGATTCGGGCCGCCGCCTGTACTACTTCGGCCCGATGTTCCGCCGCGAGAAGCCGCAGAAGGGCCGCTACCGCCAGTTCCACCAGATGGGCGTCGAGGCCCTGGGCTTCTCGGGCCCGGACGTGGACGCCGAAGTCATCCTGATGGGCAGCCGCCTGCTGCAGGAGCTGGGCTTGGTGGAAGGCGATCATTTCCGCCTGGAGCTGAACTGCCTGGGTTCGCCCGATGAGCGCCGCGCCCACCGTGAAGCGCTCATCCAGCATCTTGAAGCGCATGTCGAGTTGCTCGATGAAGACGGCAAGCGTCGCATGCACAGCAACCCGCTGCGCGTGCTGGACACCAAGAACCCGGCGCTGCAGGACATGGCCAACGCCGCGCCCAAGCTGCTGGACTTCCTGGGCGAGGAGTCGCTCGCACACTTCAACGGCGTGCGCGCCATCCTGGACGCTGCGGGCGTCAAGTACACGATCAACCCGCGCTTGGTGCGCGGCCTGGACTACTACAACCTCACCGTCTTCGAGTGGATCACCGAGAAGCTCGGCTCGCAGGGCACGGTCTGTGGCGGTGGCCGCTATGACGGCCTGATCGAGCAGCTCGGCGGCAAGCCGACGCCGGCAGTCGGTTTCGGCATGGGCATCGAGCGCATGCTGCTGCTGCTGGAAGAGGTCGGCGTGATGCCGGCCGCTCCGGTGCCGGATGCTTACGCCATCGTGCCCTCGGCCGCTGGTCTGCCGCAGGTGATGGTGGCGCTGGAGCAGCTGCGCGCGGCTGGCATCTCCGTCGTCATGCACCCAGGCCAGTCCAGCATGAAGTCGCAGTTCAAGAAGGCCGACGCCTCGGGCGCGGCCTGGGCGCTGATCTTCGGCGAGGACGAAATGGCCCGCGGCGAAGTCGCCCTCAAGCCGCTGCGCGAGCAGGGCGAACAGCTTTACCTGCCGCTCTCTTCGGTGAGCGAATGGGCGGCCCGTCTGGGCCAGCCATAATCGCGGCTTTGCCGCATTTCCAAGATATTCATCTCATGGCGTCGCATCTCGATCTTGAAGAACAAGAACAGCTGGAACAGCTCAAGGCGTTCTGGAAGCAGTGGGGCAACCTGATCACCTGGGTGATCACGGCTTGCTTGGCCGTGTTTGCCGCCTGGCAGGGCTGGAACACCTGGCAACGCAGCCAGGCCACCAAGGCCGAGGGCATGTACGTGGCCATGCAGAAGGCCGTGCAGGAAGGTGATCTGGCCAAGGTCGATGCCGTCCAGAAGGACCTGCAGGGCCTGTCCAGCACCAGCTTCGCCGCCCAGGGCGTGCTGCTGGCCGCTCGCGTCCAGTTCGAGAAGGGCAAGGTGGATGCCTCCAAGGCCAGCCTGAACTGGGTCATCCAGGAAGCCAAGCTGACCGAGGTGCGCGACGTCGCCCGCCTGCGCCTGTCCGCCGTGCTGCTCGACGAGAAGAAGTACGACGAAGCCGCCAAGCTGATCGACGCTGTCACCACGCCCGACTTCGCGGCCCTGGCTGCAGATCGCCGCGGCGATCTGCTCATGCTGCAGAACAAGCCGGCCGAGGCCAAGGCCCAGTACCAGAAGGCCTATGACGCCATGGACAAGTCGGTCGAATACCGCCGCCTGATCGAGGCCAAGCTGGCCCAGCTCGGCGTGGCCGTCGCTCAGGACGATGCCGCCAAGGAGGCTGCCAAGTGAGGCGCGCTCTCGTCTTGATCGCCGCGGCTTCGGCCGTCGCCCTGGCTGGCTGCTCGATGTTTGGCTCCGACGCCCCCAAGCCCGCGCCGCTGGAATCCGGCCTGGGTGCCCCCAGCGCCAAGGTGGCCTGGATCGCGCACATCGACGCTCCGTCCTTCCCGATGGAAGTCACCGCCCGCGGTGACCAGTTCATCGTCGCCGGCAATGACGGCGTGGTGCAGGCGCTGTCGGCCAAGACCGGTGTCGTGATCTGGCGCGCTGACGTGGGCCGCAAGCTCGCGGCCGGCGTGGGCAGCGATGGCAAGGTTTCTGCCGTTGTGACCCGCGACAACGACCTGGTGGCCATCGCCGGTGGCAAGGTCGCCTGGAAGAAGCCGCTGGGCACCATCGTCATCGCCGCGCCCTTCGTGGCCGGCGACCGCGTCTTCGTGCTGAGCGTGGACCGCACGGTGTTCGCCTACGACGCGCAGGACGGCGCCAAGCTGTTCCAGATGCAGCGTCCCGGCGATGCACTGACGCTGTCCAAGGCCGGCGTCATCGGCGCCTACCAAGACACCCTCGTCGTTGGCCAGGGCCAGCGCCTGACGGGCCTGGACCCGCTCAAGGGCCTGGTGCGCTGGGAGGCCAGCCTGGCCAATCCGCGCGGCACGAACGAGGTGGAACGCCTGGCCGATCTGGTCGGCCCGGCCTTCCGCCAGGGCACGACGATCTGCGCGCGGGCTTTCCAGTCCTCGGTGGGCTGCGCCAATGCCGACCGCGGTTCGCCGCTGTGGCTGCGCAACACGACGGGCACCGAGTCCGTCGGCGGTGACGCCGAACAGCTCTACGCCTCGGACGTGCAGGATCGCCTCTCCGCCTACAAGCTTGCCAACGGCGACACCGTCTGGCTGGCCGAACAGTTCCTGAACCGCAAGCTGGCTGCGCCGGCTGGCTTGGGTGGCCAGGTCATGGTCGGCGACTTCGAAGGCTGGCTGCATTTCCTCGATCGCAAGTCCGGCAAGACCGTGGCGCGCATCGCCACCGATGGCTCGGCCATCGTCGGTGCGCCCGTGGTGCTGGACGGCATCGCCCTGGTCCGAACCCAGAAGGGTGGCCTGTACGCCATCCAGGCTGGCCCGAAGGAACAATGAAACCTGTCCTCGCCCTCGTCGGCCGGCCCAATGTGGGCAAGTCGACCCTGTTCAACCGGCTGACCAAGAGCCGCGACGCCATCGTGGCCGACTTTGCTGGCCTGACGCGCGACCGCCACTACGGTGACGGCCGCCTGGGCGATCGCGAGTTCATCGTCATCGACACCGGCGGCTTCGAGCCGGACAGCACGACGGGCATCGTCAAGGAGATGGCCAAGCAGACCCGCCAGGCCGTCGCTGAGGCGGACGTGGTCGTCTTCGTCACCGACATCCGCATGGGCCTGTCCGGCCAGGACCAGGACATCGCCCGCTACCTGCGCCAAGCCAACAAGCGCATCTTGCTGGCCGTGAACAAGGCCGAGGGCATGAGCGATTCGCCGCACCTCGCCGAGTTCCACGAGTTGGGCCTGGGCGAGCCGCATCCTGTCTCGGCTGCGCACGGCCAGGGCATCCGCAGCTTGCTGGAAGCGGCGCTCGAAACCTTCGAATCCGACGAAGACGAGGAGGGCGCCGAGGAAGAAGGCGTGATCCGTCTCGCCGTCGCCGGCCGCCCGAACGTGGGCAAGAGCACGCTGATCAACACCTGGCTGGGTGAGGAGCGCCTGGTGGCCTTCGACATGCCGGGCACCACACGCGATGCCATCAGTGTGGACTTCGAGCGCAACGGCCAGAAGTTCAAGCTGATCGACACCGCCGGCCTGCGCCGCAAGGGCAAGGTCTTCGAGGCCATCGAGAAGTTCTCGGTGGTGAAGACGCTGCAGGCGATTGCAGACGCCAACGTCGTGCTGCTGCTGCTGGACGCCACGCAGGGCGTGACTGATCAGGACGCCCACATCGCAGGCTACATCCTGGACAGTGGCCGTGCCGTCGTGCTGGCCATCAACAAGTGGGACGCGGTCGACAGCTACCAGCGCGAGACGCTGCAGCGCTCGATCGAGACCCGCCTGGCCTTCCTGAAGTTCGCGCCGATGTTCAACATCTCGGCACTCAAGCGCCAGGGCCTCGGTCCGCTGTGGGGCGGTCTGGCCGATGCCTATGCCTCGGCCTACAAGAAGATGACCACGCCGGTGCTGACCCGCCTGATCCACGAGGCCGTGCAGCACCAGACGCCCAAGAAGAGCGGCCACTACCGTCCCAAGTTGCGCTATGCGCACCAAGGTGGGATGAACCCGCCGATCGTCGTTGTGCACGGCAACTCGCTGGACGGCGTGACGGACGCCTACAAGCGCTACCTCGAGGGCCGCATCCGCGCCCATTACAAGCTCGTGGGCACGCCGATGAAGATCGAGATGCGCTCGTCCGCCAATCCTTTTGACGAGAAGGATTGAGCTGGCTCCGAACTTGCTTCGTAGCAGCTAGGGGCCATCAGCGGGTATTCCCTGCCGCCCCAGCCACCCTGTGATAAGGTGTGGCTTCGATCCTCACATCCAACACGGAGCCAATATCGTGAGCAACAAAGGCCAACTCCTGCAAGATCCCTTCCTGAACCTGCTGCGCAAGGAACATGTGCCGGTGTCCATCTACCTGGTCAACGGCATCAAGCTGCAAGGGCACATCGAATCCTTCGACCAGTACGTCGTGCTGCTGCGCAACACGGTCACCCAAATGGTCTACAAGCACGCCATCTCGACCGTCGTCCCCGGACGCGCCGTGAACTTCCACGCCGCTGAAGGCACCGGCGACGCCGCCTGATCGGCCACACCCAAGGGGCCCAGGGGAATCACCTCGCGGCCCCTTTTTTATTGCCATCTTGAGTTCCAACTCCCACACTGCCGCGCTCTCGTCCAACGAGATGGCGCGCGCCATTCTGGTGGGCGTCGAATTCGCCCGCGGCCACCACGCCGAAGTGGGCTTCGACCCCACGCTCGATGAACTGGCCCTGCTGGCCGAATCGGCCGGCGATACGCCGGTGGCCCGCGTCGTGGCCCGCCGCCAGGCGCCAGACGCCGCACTCTTCGTCGGCTCCGGCAAGGCCGAGGAGATCAAGCTCCTCGTCCAGACCCACCAGGCCCACACCGTGCTGTTCGACCAGGCGATCTCGCCGGCCCAGCAGCGCAACCTGGAGCGCGCCCTGGGCGTGCCCGTGGCAGACCGCACGGCCCTGATCCTGGAAATCTTCGCCCAGCGCGCGCAGAGCCACGAAGGCAAGCTGCAGGTCGAGCTCGCGCGGCTGCAGTACCTGGCCACGCGTCTGGTGCGCCGCTGGAGCCACCTGGAGCGCCAGAGCGGCGGCATCGGCATGCGCGGCGGCCCGGGCGAGGCCCAGATCGAGCTGGACCGTCGGATGATTGACGACCGCATCAAGACGACCAAGGAGCGGCTCAAGAAGGTGCAGAAGCAGCGCAGCACGCAGCGCCGCTCGCGTTCGCGCAACGGTGTCTTCCGCGTCTCGCTGGTCGGCTACACGAACGCCGGCAAGTCCACGCTGTTCAATTCGCTGGTCAAGGCGCGCACCTATGCGGCCGACCAGCTCTTCGCCACGCTGGACACCACCACCCGCTCGCTCTACCTGGAGCAGGCCGGCGCCAGCGCCTCGCTGTCCGACACCGTGGGTTTCATCCGCGACCTGCCACACAAGCTGGTCGAGGCCTTCCGCGCCACGCTGCAGGAGGCGGCCGACGCCGATCTGCTGCTGCACGTGGTGGATGCCGCTTCGCCGGTCCTGATGGAGCAGATGGTCGAGGTCGACCGCGTGCTCGAGGAAATCGGCGCCAGCCACATCCCGCAGATCCTGGTCTACAACAAGCAGGACATGCTCGACGAAGACCAGCGCCCGCGCAGCAACCCCGACGTGCTCGAGCGCGACGGCCGCCGCGTGCCGCGCGTCTTCGTCAGCGCCCTGAAGGGCGAGGGCCTGGACCTGCTGCGCGAGCAGATCGCGCAGGCCATGCAGGCCGAACGTCCGCCCGAGCCGGTCGACTACGATCCGCGCATGCACAATCCGTCGGACACTCCCGACGACACCTCTGACGCCTCCAACGCTCAAGCATGAACATTCTTCAGCGCGCCAGCCGCATCTTCAACAGCCGCAACGACGGACCGCCGGATCTCGACGAGCTCTGGCGTGACTTCAACCGCAAGCTCTCCAACCTCTTCGGAGGCAAGGGCAACAACGGCAACGACAACAAGGGCGGCGACGATGGCCGGCCCGAGATGAAGGGCGCCGGCCTCGGCGTGGGCCTGGTCATCGGTGTGGTGGTCGTGGCCTGGCTGGGCAGCGGCATCTACATCGTCCAGGAAGGCCAGCAGGCCGTGGTGACGAGCTTCGGCAAGTACAGCAAGACCGTGGGCGCCGGCCCGCAGTGGCGCCTGCCGTATCCGTTCCAGGCGCACGAGATTGTCTCGGCCTCGAAGCTCCAGCAGGTGGACGTGGGCGGCCTCTCGGTCGTGCAGGCCACCGGCCTTCGCGATTCCTCGATGCTCACGCATGACGAGAACATCGTCGACATCCGCTTCGCGGTGCAATACATCATCAAGGACTCGCGCGACTACCTGTTCGAGAACTACCGCCCCGACGAGGCCGTCAAGCTGGCCGCCGAATCGGCCGTGCGCGAGGTGGTGGGCCGCTCCAACATGGACTCGGTGCTGTACGAGCAGCGCGACGCCATCGCCGCGGACCTGAGCAAGTCCATCCAGGCTCAGCTCGACCGCCTCAAGGCCGGCATCCTGATCAAGAACGTCAACCTGCAGAGCGTTCAGGCGCCCGAGCAGGTGCAGGCCGCCTTCGACGACGCCTTCCGCGCCAGCCAGGACCGCGAGCGCGCCAAGAATGAAGCCCAGGCCTACGCCAACAACGAAATCCCGCAAGCGCAGGGCAGGGCCTCGCGCCTGCATGAGGAAGCCGAGGGCTACAAGGCCAAGGTCATTGGCACGGCCGAGGGCGATGCAGCGCGTTTCAAGAGCGTGCTGGCCGAATACCAGAAGGCACCGGCCGTCACGCGCGACCGCCTCTACATCGACACGATGAAGCAGGTGTACAGCAACGTCACCAAGGTCATGGTGGACAGCCGCAGCGGCTCCAACCTGCTGTACCTGCCGCTGGACAAGCTGATCCAGCAGTCCAATTCCAGCGTGACCGCGAGCACGCCGGTCGCCGTCTCTTCCAGCGATGCCAGTGCGCCCAGCACCAGCAGCGATGCGCGCGCACGTGACACCACGCGCAGTCGCGAAGGCCGTTGACCGGGGAGGAACAAGAACATGAACCGCATCATCTCCACCGTCATCGCCGTGCTGGTCGCCTTCGTGCTGATCAGCTCCACCGTCTTCGTCGTCGACCAGAAACAGTACGCCGCGGTGTACACCTGGGGCGAGATCAAGGAAGTCATCACCGAGCCCGGCCTGAAGGCCAAGATCCCGCTGGTGCAGACCGTGGTCGTGCTCGACCGGCGCATCCAGACGCTGGACAGCGCCGAATCGCGCCCCATCTTCACCGCCGAGAAGAAGAGCCTCGTCATCGACTGGCTGATCAAGTGGCGCATCACCGATCCGCGCCAGTTCATCCGCAACAGCGGCGGGGGCAGCGACGCCATGGGCACCGTGGACAGCCGCCTCTCGCCGGTCGTGCAGGCCGCCTTCAACGAGGAAGTGACCAAGCGCACCGTGTTGGCCGTGTTGGCCACCGAGCGCGAGAAGATCATGAACGACGTGCGCCGTCGCCTCGAGGACGAAGCCAAGCAGTTCGGCATCGAGGTCGTGGACGTGCGCATCAAGCGCGTGGACTTCGCCGCCAACATCACCGAGTCGGTCTACAACCGCATGCAAGCCGAGCGCAAGCGCGTGGCCAACGAGGCGCGTGCCACCGGCCTTGCCGAAGGCGAGAAGATCCGCGCCGATGCCGAGCGCCAGCGCGACGTGATCCTGGCCGAGGCCTACCGCGACGCCCAGAAGATCAAGGGTGATGGCGATGCCAAGGCTTCGGCCATCTATGCCGAGTCCTTCGGCCGCGACCCGAGCTTCGCGCAGTTCTACCGCTCGCTCGACGCCTACCGCGAAACCTGGAAGAACAAGGGCGACGTGATGGTGGTCGATCCTTCGAGCACGGAGTTCTTCAAGGCGCTGCGTGGTGGCGCGCCTGCACCGGGTCCGGCGCACAAATAAGTGGCCGACAAGCTGCTGCTGGGCCTCGGGCTCATGCTGCTGATCGAGGGGTTGATGCCCCTGATCAGCCCCGGCAACTGGCGGCAGGTCTTTGCGCGGCTGCTGTCGATGAGCGATGGCCAGTTGCGCTTCATGGGCCTGGCAAGCATGCTGGCCGGCTTTGTGATCTTGTTCTTGTTCGTGGACTGAACGCGAACTGCGTTGACGTCCGGGTTTGCCTCTAGAGCCCGGTACAATGCCGTTTTTAACCGCCCCCAGTCGCCCATGTCTTCTGCTTGGCTCCTGCCTGAGCACATTGCCGATGTCCTGCCCGCGCAGGCACGCCGCATCGAAGAGCTGCGCCGTGAGCTGCTCGACATGGCGGCCGGCTATGGCTGCGAGCTGGTCCAGCCGCCGCTGCTGGAGCATCTGGAATCGCTGCTCTCGGGCGCCGGCCATGCGTTGGACCTCAAGACTTTCAAGCTGGTGGACCAGCTCAGCGGCCGCTCGCTCGGCCTGCGCGCCGACACCACGCCTCAAGTCGCCCGCATCGACGCCCACCTGCTGAACCGCCAGGGTGTGACGCGCCTGTGCTATTGCGGCCCGGTGCTGCACACCCGTCCCGACGGCCTGCACGCCTCGCGTGAGCCGTTGCAGTTCGGCGTTGAGATCTACGGCCACGCCGGCCTGGAAGCCGATCTGGAAGTGCAGGAGCTGGCGCTGGACGCCGTGCGCCGCGCCGGCCTTTCGGGCATCACGCTGGATCTGGGCGACGCGCGCCTGGTGCAAGGCATCCTCGGCGACGTGCGCCTGGGCGAACAACAGCTGCAGGACATCGTCGCCGCGCTGGCCGCCAAGGACGCGCCGACGCTGGCTGGCCTGACGACGGGCCTGCCCGAGTCCGCTGCCAAGGGCCTGAACGCGCTGCTGCGCCTCTATGGTGGTGCAGACGTGCTCGATGCGGCCCGCCGCGAACTGCCGCAGAACGCTACCGTCAGCGGCGCGCTCGATGATCTGCAGTGGCTGGCTCGCCATGTGGCCGCCTCGCATCCTGACGTGACGCTGGGCTTCGACCTGGCCGACCTGCGCGGCTACACCTACTACAGCGGCGTCCGCTTCGCCGTCTACGCCTCCGGTTCGAGCGACGCCGTCCTGCGCGGCGGCCGCTACGACGAGGTCGGCGCTGTCTTCGGCCGGCGCCGCCCGGCCGTCGGGTTCAGCCTGGACCTCAAGGCCCTCGTGACCTTGAGCCCTTCCAAGCCCCTGCGTGCCGCCGTGCGTGCGCCCTGGGGCGAGGACCCGGGCCTGCGCGCAGCCATCCGCGCGCTGCGCGGCAAGGGCGAGACCGTGGTGTGCATGCTCCCCGGGCACGAGCACGAGCAGGACGAATTCGAATGCGACCGCGAACTGACGCAGGTCGGCCCCCAGTGGGTGGTGCGCGCGCTCTGAGCGCCGCCTCCCCGACAAACACACTCATCAAGTACTTGGAACTCGATATGCAAAGCGAAATCGCGCGCGGCCGCAATGTGGTGGTGGTCGGCACCCAGTGGGGTGACGAAGGCAAGGGCAAGCTGGTTGACTGGATGACCGATCACGCCCAGGGCGTGGTGCGCTTCCAGGGTGGCCACAACGCTGGCCACACGCTGGTCATCAAGGGCGTGAAGACCGCGCTGCAGCTGATCCCGTCGGGCATCATGCGCGACGGCGTGCCTTGCTACATCGGCAATGGCGTGGTGGTCGATCCGACCCACCTGCTGGGTGAGATCGAGCGCATCGAGAAGGCCGGCGTCGAAGTGCGCTCGCGCCTGTTCATCAGCGAGAACTGCCCGCTGATCCTGCCCTTCCACGTCGAAGTGGACAAGGCTCGCGAAGCGCTTCGCGAGACCAGTGGTAGCGGCAAGATCGGCACCACAGGCAAGGGCATCGGCCCGGCCTATGAAGACAAGGTCGCCCGCCGCGCCCTGCGCGTGCAGGACCTGAAGCACCCCGAGCGTTTTGCTAAGAAGCTGAAGGAGCTGCTGGAGCTGCACAACTTTGTGCTGACCGGCTTCCTGAAGTCCGGCGCGCTCGAGTTCCAGCCGATCTTCGACCAAGCGATGAAGATGGCCGAACAGCTCAAGCCCATGATGGCGGACGTCGGCTACCTGATCCACAAGGCCAACCTGGCCGGCCAGAACATCCTGTTCGAAGGCGCACAAGGCACGCTGCTGGACATCGACCATGGCACGTATCCGTATGTCACGTCGAGCAACTGCGTGGCCGGCAATGCCGCCGCCGGTGCCGGCGTCGGCCCGCAGATGCTGCACTACATGCTGGGCATCACCAAGGCCTATGCCACGCGCGTCGGCTCGGGCCCGTTCCCGACCGAACTCGAGTGGGAGAAGGAAGGCACGGTGGGCTATCACCTGTCGACCGTGGGCCAGGAGAAGGGCACCGTGACCGGCCGCGCGCGCCGCTGCGGCTGGATCGATGCCGCCGCACTCAAGCGCTCGATCATCATCAACGGCATTACCGGGCTGTGCATGACCAAGCTGGACGTGCTGGACGGCCTCAAGGAAATCCAGATGTGCGTGGGCTACGAGCTCGACGGCCGTACCGTCGACATCCTGCCGCTGGACGCCGACGAAATCGTCGCCTGCAAGCCCATCTACGAAACCTTCCCGGGCTGGACCGAGACCACCTTCGGCGTGACCGACTGGGACAAGCTGCCCGAGAACGCCCGCCGCTACCTCAAGCGCATCGAGGAAGTGATCGGCGCGCCGATCGCCATGGTGTCCACCGGCCCGGATCGTGAGCACACGATCGTGCTGCGTCACCCGTATGCAGCCTGATTCGGCTGCCTGAATTCGATTAACCCCATATCTGCACTGACACACAGGAGACCCACCTCATGTTGACCGACGACGGCAAGCACTTGTACGTGTCCTGGGACGAGTACCACCTGCTGACCGAGCGGCTGGCACTCAAGGTCCACGCTTCCGGCTGGCAGTTCGACCAGATCCTCTGCCTGGCCCGCGGCGGCATGCGCCCCGGCGACGTGCTCTCGCGCGTGTTCGACAAGCCGCTGGGCATCATGTCCACGAGCAGCTACCGCGCCGAGGCCGGCACCATCCAGGGTCGCCTGGATATGGCCAAGTACATCACCATGCCCAAGGGCGAGCTGGCTGGCCGCGTGCTGCTGGTCGATGATCTGGCGGACTCGGGTGTGACGCTCAAGGCCGTGGTCGAGCGCCTGCGCGGCATGCCGGCCATCACCGAGCTGCGCTCGGCGGTGATCTGGACGAAGAAGGTCTCGGCCTACGAGCCGGACTACTACTGCGAGATGCTGGAAACCTCACCGTGGATCCATCAGCCGTTCGAGGAGTACGATGGCATGGGCCCGGAAGCCCTCGCGAAGAAGTTCGCGGTTTGATGAAGCAACAACGGCCGGTCATGCGGCCGTTTTTATGGCCCACTCGATGTGTGGCCGCATAATGCACGCGACCCGCTTGAAAGCGGGTTCGCGCAAAAGAAAAGCCAGCGCGAATGCGCTGGCTTTGCAAGTGTTTGGTGCCCAGGAGAGGACTCGAACCTCCACGGAGTTACCCGCTAGTACCTGAAACTAGTGCGTCTACCAATTCCGCCACCTGGGCAAGGTCCCAGAGCAAAACGTTCTGGGCATTTCAGGAAAGACAGAGAGTCTATCATAAAAAATTTCAAGAATGCAATTGGGGTCTCTAAAGAGGGCGCCGGTTTGCTGGGCGAAGTTGAAGGCACATTGCAAGGCCATCGCGACGGCCACGGCTTCCTGATCCCCGATGACGGCTCGGCCGACATCTACCTCTCCTCGCAGGAAACCCGCGCCGTGATGAACGGCGACCGGCTGCGCGTGCGCGTGATCCGCATGGACAAGCGCGGCCGCCCCGAAGGCAAGGTGCTGGAGATCCTCGAGCGCAAGAAGCGCCCGATCATCGGCCGCCTGCTGCTCGAATCGGGCATCTGGCTCGTCGCCCCCGAAGACAAGCGCATGGGCCAGGACATCCTGATCCCCAAGAACGCCATCGCCAGCGCCCATGCGGGACAGGTCGTGGCGGTCGAGCTGACCGAGCCGCCTTCGCTGTACTCGCAGCCCGTGGGCCGTGTGGTCGAGGTACTGGGTGAGATCGACGATCCCGGCATGGAGATCGAGATCGCCGTGCGCAAGTACGACGTGCCGCACCGCTTCTCACCGGAAACGCTGCAGCAGGCCGCCAAGCTGCCAGAGCGGCTGCGCGCCGCCGACCTCAAGCAGCGTGTCGACTTGCGCGACGTGGCGCTCGTCACCATTGACGGTGAAGACGCCCGCGACTTCGACGATGCCGTCTACTGCGAGCCTTTCAAGCAGGGTCGCGGCAAGACCGCCTTCAACGGCTGGCGCCTGCTGGTGGCCATCGCCGACGTGAGCCACTACGTCAAGCCCGGCGAGCCGCTGGATGCCGACGCCTACGAGCGTGCCACCAGCGTCTACTTCCCGCGCCGCGTCATCCCGATGCTGCCGGAGAAGATCTCCAACGGCCTGTGCTCGCTCGTGCCTTACGAAGACCGCCTCACGATGGTCTGCGACATGCTCGTCAACGCAGACGGCGAGATGCATGCCTACCAGTTCTACCCGGCCGTGATCCGCTCGCACGAGCGCTTCACCTACACCGAGGTGGCCGCCATCCTCGGCAACACGCACGGCCCCGAGGCCAGCAAGCGCCGCGAGCTGGTGCCGCATCTGCTGCATCTGCACGAGGTCTACCGCGCCTTGCTGGGCCAGCGCGCCAAGCGCGGTGCGATGGACTTCGAGACGACCGAGACCCAGATCGTCTGCGACGAGAACGGCCGCATCGAGAAGATCGTGCCGCGCACCCGCAACGACGCGCACCGGCTGATCGAAGAGGCCATGCTGGCCGCCAACGTCTGCGCCGCCGAGTTCATCGCCGCGCACAAGCAGTCCAGCCTGTTCCGTGTGCACGAAGGCCCCACGCCCGAGAAGCGCACCGCGCTGCAGGCCTACCTGCGCACGCTGGGCCTGAACCTCAGCCTGTCTGACGATCCAAAGCCCGCCGAGTACCAGGCCATTGCCGCGGCGACCAAGGATCGGCCCGACGTCGCGCAGATTCACAGCATGCTGCTGCGCTCCATGCAGCAGGCCATTTACACGCCGGCCAACTCGGGCCACTTCGGCCTGGCCTACGGCGCGTACACGCACTTCACCAGCCCGATCCGCCGCTATCCGGACCTGCTGGTCCACCGCTGCATCAAGGCCATCCTGGCCGGCAAGCCCTACAAGCTCGATGCCGCCAAGATGAAGGTGCCCGTGCCGCCCAAGCGACCGGGCAAGGCGCCGCCGTTGAACCCGGCCGATGCCAACACAGAGGCCGAGCGCTGGGAAGTGGTGGGCGCGCATTGCAGCGCCAACGAACGCCGCGCCGACGAGGCTTCACGCGATGTGGAGGCCTGGCTCAAGTGCCGCTACATGCGCGAGCATCTGGGTGAGGAATTCGCCGGCACCGTCAGCGCGGTCACGAGCTTCGGACTCTTCGTCACGCTCGATGCGCTCTATGTGGAAGGGCTCATCCACATCACCGAGCTCGGCGGCGAGTACTACCGCTTCGACGAAGTGCGCCAGGAGCTGCGCGGCGAGCGCACCGGCATCCGCTACGTCACCGGCGCGCGCGTGCAGGTGCAGGTCAGCCGTGTGGATCTGGACGGCCGCAAGATCGATTTCCGCCTCGTGCGCGATGGCGAGGATGTGGCACGTTCGCGTGGCGCCGCACGCTCTGCGCCCGCGAGCGCGCAGGAGGAGCTCGAGCGTGTGCGCCAGAGCGATCGCGAGATCAAGGCGGCGGCCAAGTCAGGCAAGGGCGGGGCGGCCCGCAAGGCCGCCTCCAAGGGCGGCAGTACGGCTGCCGGTACCAAGAGCGCGATGAAGAAGGCAGCCAAGGTCGGCCGCCACGCCGAAGTGAAAGCGCGTCGTCCGCGTTGAGCTTGAAGTGGGTGATGTGGGAGTGATTGGGGGTGAATGCCCCCATCGCTGCGCGGTCGCCGGTGCATTGTGAGAATGCGCTCCATGACCACCACCCTCGCCACCCATCCCATCAGCGCCAAGTGGCCGGCGCAGCACCCTGATCGCATCCAGCTGTACTCGCTGCCCACGCCCAACGGCGTCAAGGTCTCGATCCTGCTGGAAGAGACGGGCCTGCCGTATGAGGCCCACCTCGTCAGCTTCGACCGCAACGACCAGTTCTCACCCGAGTTCCTGGCGCTGAACCCGAACAACAAGATCCCCGCCATCATTGATCCGCAAGGACCGGACGGTCGGGCGCTCTCGCTGTTCGAATCGGGCGCCATCCTCGTCTACCTGGCCGACAAGGCGGGCCGCTTCCTGCCACAGGACGCCGCGGCGCGCTATGAGGCGCTGCAATGGCTGATGTTCCAGATGGGCGGCATCGGGCCGATGTTTGGCCAGGTCGGCTTCTTCCACAAGTTCGCCGGCAAGGACTTCGAGGACAAGCGCCCGCGCGACCGCTACGTGAACGAGGCCAAGCGCCTGCTCGGTGTGCTGGAGCAGCGCCTGGAAGGCCGCGCATGGATCATGGGCGACGAATACACCATCGCCGACATCGCCATCTTCCCGTGGGTCAACAACTTGATCGGCTTCTACGGCGCAGGCGAACTCGTGGGTTGGAGCGACTTTCCCAACGTGCAGCATGTGCTCCAGGCCTTCCTGGCCCGACCGGCCGTGCAGCGCGGCCTCGGCATTCCGAAGCGCGCCGCTTGACGCGCCTGCTCAGGGCTTGATGTCGACCACCACTGATCCGGACACCGGATCGGTGAGTCCCAGGCCCGAACCCAGGTCTTCCAGTTCGTCGCGCAGGCGGTCCAGCACTGCGATCATCTGCGGCCGCGCGGCGACGAGGCTGTCGAACTTGTCCCACTCGCCGATCATGCAGAAGGTGCGATCACCGGTCTGCACCAGCGAGCCGCGAAGAAAACCGTGGAAGGTGGGATCGAGGCGGCGGTGCGCTTCGACAAAAGCCTGCTCGCGGCCCGGCTTGACGCGGAACCGCACGATGTTGAAGGCGTGCATATTGTTGCCCCCGTGATTCTTCAAGCTGGAAACTTAGCTCGCGCCGCAAGCTGTTTCAAGTTGGCACGTTAGCGGAAAGCTTGCATGCAGCCGATCAGCTCGGCCGCCAGCAACGGGGCTTGCGCGGACTGGCCTGCAAGCCCATGCAGATGCACGCTGGCGCAGGCCACGTCGAAGGCGCTGGCATCCGGATGGCGAGCCCACCAAGCTGCGCACCAGCCGGCCAGCACATCACCGCTGCCTGCGGTGGCCAGGGCGCCACTGCCTGAGCTGTTGATGGCCGAGCCATATTCGGGCGCGGCAATGACGCTGCCGGAACCCTTCAGCACGACCGCGGCGCTAAATCGCGCTGCCAGCGTTTGCGCCGCGACCAGGCGATCGGCCTGCACGCTGGCGGTGTCCGTGCCCAGCAGGCGCGCGGCTTCCAGCGGATGGGGTGTGAGCAGCGTCGGCGCTTGTCGAGCCTGCAACGCCCGGGCCAGCGAAGGCTCTCGGGCGATGGCATTCAGTGCATCGGCATCGAGCACCAGGCGCTGCGCCTGGCGCAGCACTTTCGGCAGCCAGGCCGCAATCTCGCGACCGCCGCCACAGCCGCAGGCGATCGCCGCATAACGGGCCAGATCGGCGTCAGGCGCCGCGCGCATCAACTCAGGCCGCCCGGCATCGGGCAGATCGTTGCCGGTATCGAGCAGGCTGCACCAGACGCGCCCCGCGCCGGAGGCCAAGGCCGCTCGCGCGGCCAGCAGCGCTGCGCCTCGCATGCCGGGCGCGCCGCCCAGCACCAGCACGTCGCCTTGCGAACCCTTGTGCGCACTGTGCGAGGCCGGCGTGCCGAACTTCGCCATTGCATCGCGGCCGAGCAGCCTTGCCGTAGCCTCTGCTGGAGGCTCGACGCCGAGATCGTCGAACCAGATCTCCCCGCAGAACTCGCGCCCCGCAGCCGTGAATGCGCCAGGTTTGAGCGTTAGCAACTGCAGCGTGTGATCGGCTCGCACCGTCGGTCCCAGCGGCTGGCCGCGATCCGCGTCGAGGCCGCTGGGCAGGTCGATGGACAGAACAGGAACAGGCAGGGCGTTGATCTGCGCGATGCGTTCGGCCCAGGCACCTTCGATGGCGCGCTTCAGGCCAAGGCCGAAGAGTGCATCGATGACGAGGCTCGTATCACCGGGTGCCGTGTCGTCCAAGCTGACGGGCGCGCCCAGCGCCTGCAGCCGCCGCGCCGCCACCAGGCCATCGCCGCCGTTGTTGCCGGGTCCGCAGGCGATCCAGATTGAGCCCGCGCCGGGCCACAGTGCCAGCGCCAGCTTGGCCACGGCCAGGCCCGCGTCTTCCATCAGGTCCGGCCGCAGCTGCAGCGCCGCGGCTTCGATGCTTCGGCTGGCTGCCACGTCGAAAAGCGGCAGGCTCTTGTCCAGGGGCAGCAGCTTGCGCATGGCGGTCAGCCGAAGCGGGAAATGTCGAGCAGACCGATGTCGATCTCGGCTTCGCGATTGACTACACGCTGGGCAACGGCGCGCGCAGCGCCGCAAGCCAGCGTGAAGCCGGCGTCCGGGTGCGCGAAGTTGGTCCACACGCGGTCCATGCCGCTGGCGCCGATCACCGGCAGGCCGTCGGGCAGCTCCGCGTGCTCGCCACTCCAGCTCAGGGTCTGGGCGGGCAGGCTGGCGCCGGGGAACCAGTCGTTCAGTGCCTTGTGCAGCTGCGCTTCGCTGGCGCCGCCGACGCGCACGCGCTGGCCGATGCGCGAGAGCGTGACGCCGAGTTGCTGATCGGTCAGCGCGCCACGCGGGCCGAGGTCCGGATGGGCTTCGAGCTGGCGCAGCGGTGCGGTGATCGTGTGGCTGACGGCCGGGCGCAGCGGCAACTTGCGGCCGAGCAGCCGAGGGGCGTCGAGTGCGGTGCACACGACGACGGTGTCGAAGCGCTCGCGCTGCGGGCCTGGTGTCTGCGGCTCAGTGTCGCCAGCCTCACCGGGACGTGAGGGTTGACCGGTGACGTCCTCGGGCGGCGTGTAATCGTGGATCAGCTCGCCGCCATGCAGGCTGCGCACCGTGGTGTGGAAGCGAAAGCGCACACCGAGCTTCTGCGCCTCGATGCGCAGCAGGTGGGCGAACTGTCGGCAGTTGCCGACTTCGGCCAAGGGCAGACGGATGCCGCCATACAGCTTGGCCTCGGGGCTCAGGCCGGGCTCGGCCAGCCGGCAGGCATCGGCATCGAGCTCGCGCGTGACGAGGCCCAGTGCTGTCAGGCGTTCCAGTCCAGGTGCGATGGCGGCGCGATCGGTGGCGGTGCGGAGCAGCACGAGTTGGCCTTCCGCACGCTCGTAGTCGAGCTGCAGCAGCTTGCGCAGGGCCTGCAGGCGCTGGTGGCTGTAGACGGCCAGGTGCAGCACGCTGGCGGCGCGCTCGGCGTAGCCAGGCTGGCGGGCTGCACGCCATTCGCGGCCGGCCCAGCCGAGGCCAAAGCTTGGTTTTGTCCAGGGCAGGGCGAGCGCCGGTGCGATGGTGCCGGCGTTGGCGAAGCTGGCCTCTGCGGCCACGCTGCCGCGGCGCTCGAAGACGGTCACGTCCTGGCCGTCCAGGGCCAGTTCCAACGCGGTAGTCACGCCGGCAATGCCGGCGCCGATGATGGCGATGCGGGGCATGGTGCTCAATGTGTTCCGCGTTCGATGAAGAGTTGCTCGAGATGCAAGGCGATGTCCAGAAGCGTGTCGTCTTGGAGGGCCGTGCTCCACAGCATCAGGCCCACCGGGTGCTGGTCCGGCCCCAGCAGGTGCTGGCAGGGCAGGGAAATGGCGCAGCCGTCCAGCGCATTGACCACGGCGGTGTTGCGCAGCAGCAGGGCGTTGGTGGCGAAGTAGGTTTCGTCACTGTCGATCAGCGGCTGCAGCAGCGGCGCGATCACGGGCACCGTGGGGCTGAGCACGGCGTCGAAGCGCTGCAGCTCGGACTCCATGGCGGCGATCCAGCTGCGGCGGGCGTGCAGGCGGTCGATGTAGTCGGCGGCGCTGATGTCGCGGCCGAAGAGGATGCGCTGGGCCACGCGCGGGTCGTAGGCGTCGACCTGCGAGGCCATCAGGCCGCGATGCCAGGCCCAGGCTTCGGCGGCAACGACGATGCCACTGGGCAGGGCTGTGCGCAGCGGGGGCAGGGCGATTTCCTCGACCTGCGCGCCTGTGGCGCGCACGGCGGCCAGGCTGGCTTCGAACGCGGCCGTGACGGCAGCATCCATGTCGTCCTGGAAGTAGTGGTTCACGACGGCAAAGCGGCGTTGCGCCAGCGGCTTGTTGGCGAGCTGCACACGGCGCGCGGCAAGGATCTCGTGCAGCAGCACGGCGTCGCGCATCGAGCGCGTGATGGCGCAGGCGGTGTCCAGCGATTCGGACAGGGGCACCGTGCCTTCGATGGGTGTGAGCCGCTGCGTGTTCTTGAATCCGACCAGGCCGGTGAGCGCGGCTGGAATGCGGATCGAGCCGCCGGTGTCGGAGCCAAGCGCGGCCCAGGCGGCGCCCGCGGCCACACTCACGGCGGCGCCCGAGCTGGAGCCGCCAGGGATGCGCGCCATGCCATCGATCCTGGCCGTTACGGGGTTGAGCGGCGTGCCGTGGTGCGGGTTGAGGCCGAGGCCGGAAAAGGCGAACTCGGTCATGTTGGTGTGGCCGATGAGCGCGGCACCGGCCGCGCGCAGGCGGGCGACGGCGGGGCAATCGGCCTGGGCAGGCGGGGCGTCGGCCAGCACGGTGGAGCCGGCGCTGGTCGTCTGGCCGGCGACGTCGTAGAGGTCCTTGATGCTGACGGGCAAGCCCAATAGCGAGCCCGGCTGGATCGATTGCTCATCGAAGAGCCGAACGAACGCGCTCTTGCAGGCGTCGGAACGGGCCGCAGCCCGGGCCCGGCCCAGCAATTCACCAGCGTCGAGCCGGCCGCTGCGGAGTCCGTCGAGGGTGGCGGTCAGGTCGAGGGGCATCGGATCGTGTATACTCTTTGGGTTTTGCCGGGTGTGGCTCGTGGTGAGCCGCGTTCAAAGGCAGAACAAATCGCAAATCCGGCCCTGAAAGGTGTCTGGGTGCAAGAGAGAAGTAAATCTTGCAACCAGATTCGCGCCGGATTTTAGACACAACCCTTCGGAGTTAAATATGTCCGTCACGATGCGCGAAATGCTGGAAGCTGGTGTCCACTTCGGTCACCAAACCCGCTTCTGGAACCCCAAGATGGCCCCGTTCATTTACGGCCATCGCAACAAGATTCACATCATCAACCTGGAAAAGACGCTGCCCAAGTTCCAGGAAGCGATGAAGTTCGTCCGCCAGCTCTCGAGCAAGCGCGGCAACATCCTGATCGTCGGCACGAAGCGTCAAGCTCGTGAAGTCGTCGCCCTGGAAGCCCAGCGCGCCGGCATGCCCTACGTCGACCAGCGCTGGCTCGGCGGCATGCTGACCAACTTCAAGACGGTCAAGGGTTCGCTGAAGAACCTCAAGGACATGCAGGCTCAAGTCGAAGCCGGCACCCAGCCCGCCATCAAGAAGGAAGCGCTGATGTTCCAGCGCGACCTGGCCAAGCTGGAAAAGAACATCGGCGGCATCCAACACCTGTCGGCCCTGCCGGACGCCATCTTCGTGATCGACGTGGGCTTCCACAAGATCGCCGTGGCTGAAGCCAACAAGCTGGGCATCCCCGTGATCGGCGTGGTTGACACCAACCACTCGCCCGAAGGCGTGGACTACATCATCCCCGGCAACGACGACTCGGCCAAGGCTGTCGCCCTGTACGCCAAGGCTGTTGCCGACGCCGTGCTGGAAGGCCGTGCCAACGCCACTGCTGAAGTGGTGCAGGCTGTCGCCGGTGGCGACGAATTCGTGGAAGTCAACGAAGGCGCGTAAGCCCCTCGTTTTCTTGCACACGGAAGGGGCTGTTACAGCCCCTTTCCTTCAACTGAATTTGAAATACGGAGATTGAGATGGCTGCAATTACCGCAAGCATGGTCGGCGAACTGCGCGCCCGCACGGATGCCCCGATGATGGAATGCAAGAAGGCCCTGACGGAAGCCGAAGGCGACCTGGGTCGTGCTGAAGAAATCCTGCGCGTCAAGCTGGGCAACAAGGCTGGCAAGGCCGCTTCGCGCGTGACCGCCGAAGGCGTGGTCGCCACCGCTGTGGTCGGCGGCGTCGGCGCAATCGTCGAAGTGAACTGCGAGACCGACTTCGTCTCGAAGAACGACGCCTTCCTGGCCTTCGTGAACGCTGTCGCCGGCCTGATCGCCGAACAGAACCCGGCCGACGTGGCTGCCCTGTCCGCCCTGCCGCTGTCGCAGGAAGGCTTCGGCCCGACGGTGGAAGACGTCCGCAAGGGCCTGATCGGCAAGATCGGCGAGAACATGACGGTCCGCCGTTTCGTCCGCTTCGCCTCGGGCGCCAAGCTGGCTTCCTACCTGCACGGCACCCGCATCGGCGTCGTCGTCGAGTTCGACGGTGACGAAGTCGCCGCCAAGGACGTCGCCATGCACGTCGCTGCCATGAAGCCGGCCGCCCTGTCGTCCGCCGAAGTGCCGGCCGAGCTGGTCGCCAAGGAGCGCAAGATCGCCGAAGAAAAGGCTGCTGAATCCGGCAAGCCGGCCGAGATCGTCGCCAAGATGGTTGAAGGCTCGGTGCAGAAGTTCTTGAAGGAAGTCTCGCTGCTGGACCAGGTCTTCGTGAAGGCCGCCGACGGCAAGCAGACCGTCGCCGCCATGCTCAAGGACAAGGCCACCAACGTGAAGGGCTTCACCCTGTACGTGGTCGGCGAAGGCATCGAGAAGAAGGTGGACGATTTCGCCGCCGAAGTGGCCGCTCAAGTGGCTGCTGCGACTAAGGCCCAGTAAGCCTCTCGCAAAACGAAAAGGGCGCCATCATTCGCTTGATGGCGCCCTTTACACTTGTGCGTGTGCTGCACAGGCTTACGAGGCTCGGGCGGCACTCGCAACACCCCAACACTACAGAGGTCAACAATGCCCGCCCACAAACGCATCCTGCTCAAGCTCTCTGGCGAAGCCCTGATGGGCGATGACGCCTACGGCATCAACCGCGCCACCATCGTTCGCATGGTGCAAGAGGTGCGCGAAGTGACAGAGCTGGGCGTCGAGGTGGCCGTGGTGATCGGTGGCGGCAACATCTTCCGCGGCGTCGCGGGCGGCTCGGTCGGCATGGACCGTGCCACGGCCGACTACATGGGCATGCTGGCTACGGTGATGAACTCGCTGGCCCTGGCCGACACGATGCGCCAGGAAGGCATGACGGCCCGCGTGATGTCGGCCATCGGCATCGAGCAGGTGGTCGAGCCCTACGTTCGCCCCAAGGCCCTGCAATACCTCGAAGAGGGCAAGGTCGTCATCTTCGCCGCCGGCACCGGCAACCCCTTCTTCACGACCGACACCGCCGCCGCACTGCGTGGTGCCGAGATCGGCGCCGAGATCGTGCTCAAGGCCACCAAGGTGGACGGCGTCTACACGGCCGATCCCAAGAAGGATCCGAACGCCACGCGCTATGCGCGCATCAGCTTCGACGAAGCCATCACCAAGAATTTGCAGGTGCTGGACGCCACGGCCTTTGCGCTGTGCCGCGACCAGAAGCTGCCGATCAAGGTGTTCTCCATCTTCAAGGCCGGCGCGCTCAAGCGCGTCGTCATGGGTGAAGACGAAGGCACCCTGGTCCACGTCTGACAGGAACTGAAATCATGACCATCGCTGACATCAAGAAGAACGCCGAAGCGAAGATGGCCAAGTCCATCGAATCGTTCAAAGGCGAGCTGCAAAAGATCCGCACCGGCCGCGCCCACCCGGGCATCCTCGACCAGGTGCATGTGGACTACTACGGCTCCGACCTGCCCATCTCGCAGGTGGCCAACGTGAGCCTGCTCGACGCCCGCACGATCAGCGTCCAGCCTTGGGAAAAGCCCATGGCGGCCAAGATCGAGAAGGCCATCCGCGAAAGCGACCTGGGCCTGAACCCGCAAGCCCAGGGCGACCTGATCCGCGTGCCGATGCCCCCGCTGACCGAAGAGCGCCGCAAGGACCTGACCAAGGTCGTGCGCCACGCCGGCGAGGACTGCAAGGTGGCCGTGCGCAATGTGCGCCGCGACGCCAACGAGCAGGCCAAGAAGCTGCTCAAGGACAAGCTCATCACCGAGGACGACGAGCGCCGCAGCAACGACGACGTGCAGAAGCTCACCGACAAGACGATCACCGACATCGACAGGCTCGTCGCCTCCAAGGAACAAAGATCTTGGCCGTCTGATGCCCGCCGAGCAGATGGCTGAGCAGATGGCTGTGCCGCAGCACATTGCCATCGTCATGGATGGCAATGGCCGCTGGGCCAAGAAGCGTTTCCTGCCGCGCTTTTTCGGGCACAAGGCCGGCGTGGATTCGCTGGTCAAGGTGATTGAAGCCTGCATCGCGCGCGAGGTCGGGCACCTGACGGTGTTCGCCTTCTCCAGCGAGAACTGGAAGCGCTCGGACGACGAGGTCTCGGCGCTGATGGGCCTGATCCTGGCCGCCGTCTCGCGTTACCTGCACAAGCTGCATCGCCTGGGCGTGCGGGTGCGCGTGATCGGTGACCGCGACATCGCGCCCAAGCTGAAGAAGGCCTGGGACGAAGCCGAGGAACTGACCGCGTGCAACACCAAGCTGCAGCTCAACGTGGCCTTCAACTACGGCGGCCGCTGGGACATCGTCCAGGCGGCGCGTCAGGCCATGGAGGCCGGCGTGCCGGCTGCCGAGATGAGCGAAGCCAAGCTCTCGGAGTTCATGGCCCTGCGCCATGCGCCGGACCCGGACCTCTTCATCCGCACCGGTGGCGAAGTTCGCATCAGCAACTTCATGCTCTGGCAGGTGGCCTACAGCGAGTTCGTGTTCTCGGACGCGCTCTGGCCCGATTTCGGCACGAAGCAGCTTGACGCCGCGATCGACGCCTTCCGCAATCGCGATCGCCGCTTTGGCGGCGTCAAAGAACAACAGACGGCGGACTGACCATGTTGAAGCAGCGCATCATCACCGCCATCGTCTTGCTGGCCGTTCTGCTTCCCGCGCTGTTCGCTCCGTCGCCCTTGCCCTTCGCGGCGCTCACGCTCCTGATGATCGGCGCCGCCGGCTGGGAGTGGGCGCGGCTGTGCGGGCTGAAGGGCGGTACAGCCGTGGCGCTCGGCGTCGTGGTTGCCGCAGCTTGCGGTGCCACCTACGCCTTGCTCGGCACGCAGCCAGCCCCCGCGTGGGCCTGGTGGCTGGCCGGCGCGATCTGGGTGCTGGGCGGCACCTACGCGCTGCGCGGCGGCCCGGCGGGCTGGCCCAAGCTGGCATTGGCGCCGCGCCTGGCGCTGGGGGTGCTGGCCCTGTGGGCAGCCTGGGCGGCGATGAACGAAGCCCACACGCTGGGCATCAACTTCCTCCTCTCGTGCTTCTGCCTGGTCTGGGCGGCGGACGTGTTCGCCTATTTCGGCGGCCGCACTTTCGGTCGCAACAAGCTGGCTCCCGCCATCAGTCCGGGCAAGAGCTGGGAGGGTGTCTGGACTGGCATGGTGGGCGTGCTGGTGCTGGCCTACGTCTGGTCGCACTACATCGACTACAAGCTGCCTGTCGATTCCCCCAGTCTTTACAGCCGCCTGCTCTGGAACCAGCATTGGGCCGTGGTCGTGCTGGAACTGCTCTTCCTGGCGGCCATGAGCGTGGTCGGTGATCTGTTTGAATCCCTGATCAAGCGCGCCGTCGGCGCCAAGGACAGCAGCCAGTTGCTGCCCGGCCATGGCGGCGTGCTGGACCGCGTCGATGCCTTGCTGCCGGTGCTGCCGCTGGCCCTGGCGCTGAGTTCCCTTTGAGTAGCAGTTGTCCATGAAGCGCATTTCCATCCTCGGCTCGACCGGCTCCATCGGCACCAACACGCTGGACGTGCTGGGTCGCCATCCCGAGCAGTACGAGGTCTTCGCGCTGTCGGCCATGACCCGTGTGGACGAGCTGCTCGCCCAGTGCCTGCAGTGGAAGCCGCGCTTCGCCGTCATGCCTGAGGAGGCCAAGGCGATAGAGCTGCGCGGCAAGCTCAAGGCAGCAGGCAGCCGCACCGAGGTGCTGAGCGGCGCCCAGGCGCTGTGCGACATTGCCTCGCACCCTGATGTGGACCTGGTGATGGCGGCTATGGTCGGTGCTGCGGGGCTGGCGCCTGCGCTGGCTGCGGCCCGCACGGGCAAACGCCTGATGCTGGCCAACAAGGAAGCCATCGTGCTCGGTGGTGCCTTCTTCATGCACGCGGTGGAGGAGGGCGGCGCGCAATTGCTGCCCATCGATTCCGAGCATTCGGCCATCTTCCAGTGCCTGCCCGAAGACCGCAGCGCCTGGAGCGAGCGCATCGATCACATCGTGCTGACCGCCTCGGGCGGCCCGTTCCGCACGCGTGATCCGCAGACGCTGGCTGATGTCACGCCCGAGCAGGCTGTCGCCCATCCGAACTGGAGCATGGGCCGCAAGATCTCGGTGGACTCGGCCACGATGATGAACAAGGCGCTCGAGGTCATCGAGGCGCGCTGGCTGTTCAACCTCACGCCCGAGCAGATCAAGGTCGTGATCCACCCGCAGAGCATCATCCATTCGATGGTGGTCTGCCGCGATCGCTCCGTGCTGGCGCAGTTGGGCACGCCGGACATGCGCGTGCCGATCGCTTACGGTCTGTCGTTCCCGGAGCGCATCACCTCGGGCGCCGAATCGCTCGATTTCCTCGCCAAGCCGAACCTCACTTTTGAGGCAGCAGATGAGCGCCGCTTCCCAGGCTTGTTCCTCTCCTGGCAGGCCCTGCGCGGCGCGGAGGGCTCGACGGCCATCCTGAATGCCGCTAACGAGGAGGCTGTGGCGGCCTTTCTGGATCATCGCCTGCGCTTCGATCTCATCACGCGCATCAACCGCGAATGCCTGGAAGGGTTGCGGGCGAGTGCCGATGAAGTGGCGAGCGTCGAAGGCCTGCTGTCGCTGGACGAGCGTGCGCGACGCCATGCGCGCGAGCTGATCGCGAAGGCGGCGTGATGACGCTGAACGATCTGCTCATCACCGCGCCGGCCATCCTGGTCGCGCTTGCCGTCCTGATCGGCTTCCATGAATACGGCCACTACCGTGTGGCCAAGGCCTGCGGCGTCAAGGTGCTGCGCTTCTCGCTGGGCTTCGGCCGCGTGATCTGGCGCCGGCAGAAGGGTGAGACCGAGTTCGTCGTCAGCGCGATTCCGCTGGGCGGCTACGTGCGCATGCTCGATGAGCGCGACACCGAGCACGGCCCCATCGCGCCCGAGGAACGTCACCGCGCCTTCAACAACCGTCCGCTGCGCCAGCGTGTGGCCATCGTGGCTGCAGGCCCGCTGGCCAATCTGAGCCTGGCCGTCGTGCTGCTGGCCATCACGGCCTGGCTCGGCAGCCAGGAGCCGCGCGCACTGCTGGGCACGCCGCAGGCGGGCACGTTGGCGGCTGAGTCGGGTCTGCGTGCGGGGGATCTGGTGCAGGCGGTGTCTGAAGACGGACAGGACTGGCGCGAGGTGAAGTCGCTGATCCAGCTCCAGAGTCGCATCTATGAAGCTGCTATCGAAGGCGCGGCGCTGAAGCTCCAGATCAGCGATGAACAAGGCCGCGGCCGCCGCGAGCTCACGCTCGACACATCGAAATTCGCCGGACAGGCCATCGACGACGAGTTGCAGCGCAAGGTCACGCTGGCGCCGCTGCTGCCGCCCGTGATCGGCAGCGTCAATCCGGACGGCGCCGCCGCCGCCGCGGGGTTGCGGGCCGGCGACCGCGTGCTGGCCATCGATGGCGTCAGTCAGACCGACAGCGCCAGTGCGCAGGCTCTCGTCCTGGCTTCGGCCTCCGGCGGCCAACCTCGAGCGATGCAATGGGTGGTCGACCGACGCGGCCAGAGCGTGAGCCTGGAGCTCACGCCTCGCATCGTCGAAGAAGGTGGCCGCAAGCTGCCGCGCATTGGCGTGGGCTTCGGTGGCAATCTGCAGATGACCGAAGTGCGCTACGGTTTCATCGAAGGACTGGGTTACGGCGTGCGTCGCACCTGGGAACTTTCGGCCCTGACCGTGCGGACGATCGGTCGCATGATCGTCGGTAAAGCCTCAGTAAAGAACATCAGCGGACCCATCACCATGGCCAAGGCGGCGGGGCAGGCCGCCAAGGTGGGACCCGTCGTGTATATAGGGCTTCTGGCCCTGATCAGCGTGAGTCTCGGCGTGCTGAACTTGCTGCCGTTGCCGATGCTCGATGGCGGATTGCTGATGTATTATCTTTTCGAGGGTCTTTCCGGCCGCCCCGTCTCCGAATGGTGGCAGCAGCAACTGCAGCGCGTAGGCATCGTGGTCCTGCTGCTGATGATGGGATTGGCCCTTTCCAACGATGTAGCCCGACAGTTCCCGCATTGACGGGTTGCACTGAATTCAGATCCTAGGCATGCCCTCTTTCTTCAGATCAGGAGCGCACCAGCGCCCCTCAGTCCTGGCTTTGGCCCCCGTCGCCGTGGTGGCCGCTTTCCTGCCAGGAGCGGCCTATGCGGTCGATCCCTTCACCATCCAGGACATCCGCATCGAGGGTGTGTCGCGGACCGACCCGGGTACGGTGTTCGCTTCGCTGCCCTTTCGGATCGGCGACAACTACAACGATGAAAAGGGTGCCGCCGCGCTGCGCGCCCTGTTTGCCACGGGCCTGTTCAAGGACGTGCGCATCAACATCGACGACCGGGCGGTCGTGGTGGTCATCGAAGAGCGTCCGATCATCGCCAACGTCAGCTTCGTCGGCCTGCACGAGTTCGACACCGAGGCGCTGTCCAAGTCGCTCAAGGAAGTGGGCATCGGCGAAGGCAAGCCCTTCGACCGCGCCCTGGCCGACCGCGCCGAGCAGGAGCTCAAGCGCCAGTACCTGACCAAGTCCTATTACGGCTCGCAGGTCGCCACCACCATCACCCCGATCGAACGCAACCGCGTCAACGTGGTGTTCACGGTGACTGAAGGCGATCCGGCCAAGATCGGCGAGATCCACATCCACGGCAGCAAGGCTTTCTCTGAGAGCACGCTGCTGGGCCTGATGGACCGCACCGAAACCGGCTGGCTGACCTGGTACACCAAGACCGACCGCTACTCGCGTACCGCGCTCAACGGTGACCTGGAAACGATCAAGTCCTACTACCTGAACCACGGCTACCTCGAGTTCGCCGTGACGGGCACGCAGGTCACCATCTCGCCGGACAAGCGCCGCATCAACATCGACATGACGGTCAACGAGGGCCAGCCCTACACCGTCACCGGCATCAAGCTCGAAGGCGAGTACTTCGGCCGCGAAGAAGACTTCAAGAAGCTCATCGCGCTGCAGCCCGGCAAGGCCTACAACGGCGACATGGCCGCCTTCACCACGCGCGCCTTCACCGACCTGTTCGGCACCTACGGCTACGCCTTCGCGCGCGTTGACACCAAGACCGACATCGACCGCGCCACCGGCCAGGTCGTCGTCACTTTCGTGGCGGAGCCTTCGCGCCGCGTCTACGTGCGCAAGGTGCTGATCGCCGGCAACTCGCGCACCCGCGACGAAGTCATTCGCCGCGAGTTCCGCCAGTTCGAATCCGCCTGGTACGACGGCCAGCGCATCAAGGCCTCGAAGGACCGTGTCTCGCGCATGGGCTACTTCAAGGATGAGGGCATCTCGATTGACACCCAGGAGGTGCCTGGCGCGCCCGACCAGGTGGACGTGATCCTCAAGGTTGAGGAAAAGCCGACCGGCAACATCCAGGTCGGCGCCGGCTATTCCAGCCAGCAGAAGCTGTCGCTGACGGGCTCGATCCAGCAGGACAACGTCTTCGGTACCGGCAACTACCTGGGCCTGTCGGTCAGCACGGCCTACACGGGCCGCTCGCTGGTGGTGTCCACCGTGGACCCGTACTTCACGCCGGACGGCATTTCGCGCGCCATCGACGTGTTCTACCGCACCATCAAGCCCTACAACACGCTGGGCGAGCAGTACGAGCTGATCAGCCATGGCGCCTCGATCCGCTTCGGCGTGCCGTTCTCGGAAATCGACACCGTGTTCTTCGGTGCCGGCTACGAAACCACCAAGATCAGCACCGACCACGGCCTGCCGAACAACTACCTGATCTATTCGCAGCAGTTCGGCCGCAACAGCGATGCCTTCCCGCTCACCATTGGCTGGCAGCGCGACAGCCGCGACAGCGTGGTCTCGCCGATGGCCGGCAAGTACCAGCGCATCAACCTCGAACTGAGCCCGGCAGGCGATGCGCAGTACGCCCGTGCCAACCTGCAGTACCAGCAGTTTTTCCAGCTCACCAGCAAGATCACGCTGATGTTCAACAGCGAACTGGGCTGGGGTGTGGGCCTGGGCGGCAAGCCCTTCCCGCTGTTCAAGAACTTCTATGCCGGCGGCCTGGGCTCGATCCGCGTCTTCGAGGCCGGCACGCTCGGCCCGGTGGACGTCACCGGTTCCTACGCCGGCGGCAACCGTCGCCTGAACATGAATGCCGAGATCTACCTGCCCGTGCCGGGCGGCGGCAACGACAAGACCTTCCGTCTGTTCGGCTTCATGGACGGCGGCGGTGTCTGGGGCCCCAACTCCAAGCTGAACTGGGCCAACCTGCAAAGCGGCCCGGACATGCTCCGTGCCTCCGCCGGTATCGGCCTCTCCTGGGTTTCCCCCATGGGCCCACTTCGCCTGTCCTACGGGACGCCGATCCGCAAGGATCGTACGGATAGAATCGAAAGATTCCAATTTCAGATCGGGACTGCATTCTGATGAAGACCACGTTGTTCAAGGCCGCTCTGGCCTCGGCTCTCCTGTCGCTGTCGGCCATGGCCGCTCACGCCCAGGACACGCTCAAGATTGGCTACGTGAACGGAGAGCGCGTCATGCGCGAGTCCAATCTGGCCAAGGCTGCGCAGTCCAAGCTCGAAGGCGAGTTCGGCAAGCGCGAGAAGGAACTGCAGGACATGGATACGAAGCGCCGTACCATGGCCGAGAAGCTGGAGAAGGACGCCCCCACGCTGTCCGACGCCCAGCGCAAGTCGCGCCAGCGCGAGTTTGACGACCTCAACGTCGACTTCCAGCGCAAGGGCCAGGCCTATCAAGAAGACCTGAACCGTCGCAAGAACGAAGAGCTGCAAAACATCAACGAGCGCGCCAACCGCGTGATCAAGCAGATCTTCGACAGCGAGAAGTACGACCTCATCATCCAGGACGTCGCTTTCGTGAGCCCCCGTGTGGACATCACCAAGAAAGTGATCGACGCCCTGAACGCTCAGAAGTGATCGCAACGACACTCCATGAAATCGCCGCCGCCTTGGGCGGCGATCTTCTTGGTGATGACGCTTCGGGCGCCTTGCGCATCACGCGCATCGGCCCGCTTGAATCGGCAGACGGCGAGACCATCGCCTTCCTCGCCAACCCGCGCTACGCCTCGCAACTCGGCACCACGCAGGCCGCCTGTGTCATCGTGGCGCCCGGTTCTGCTGAAGCGGCTTCGGCCCGCGGTGCGGCCATCGTCACCCCGGATCCCTACCTCTACTTCGCCCGGCTGAGCCAGTGGTGGGCGGCGCGCGTTCGCCCGCTGCCGCCGGCACGGATGCATCCGAGCGCCGTCGTGGCACCGGATGCGCAGGTTGCCGCAGGCGTGGACATCGGCCCGCTGGCCGTGGTCGAGAGCGGCGCCGTCATTGCTGAAGGCGCCCGCATCGGACCGCACAGCGTGATCGGCGCCCGGGCCCGTATCGGCGCCGGTACGCGCATCGCCGCCAACGTCACCATCGGCTTTGATTGCGTGATCGGCGAGCGCTGCATCGTGCACGGCGGCGTGGTCATTGGCGCAGATGGCTTCGGCTTCGCGCCTGCCAAGGGCAAGGACGAAAGCTCGAGCGGCCCGGAGTGGGTCAAGATCGAGCAGCTGGGCGCCGTGCGCGTCGGCAACGACGTGGAGATCGGCGCCAACACCTGCATCGACCGCGGCGCGCTCGACGATACCGTGATCGGCAACGGCGTCAAGCTCGACAACCTGATCCAGATCGCCCACAACGTGAGCATCGGCGACCACACCGTCGTCGCGGCTTTCACGGGCATTGCAGGCAGCGCCGTGATCGGCAAACATTGCCTGATCGGCGGTGCGGCACGCATCCAGGGCCACATCGAGATCTGCGATGGCGTGACCGTCTCCACCTGCACCTTCATCAGCCATTCCATCAAGAAGCCCGGCAACTACAGCGGCGCCTATCCCTTCGAGGAAAACGCCAGCTGGGAGAAGAATGCGGCCACGCTGCGCCAGCTCTATCCGCTGCGCCAGCGCGTGCGCGCACTCGAGAAGAAGCTCGACGAGCAAGATCCATCATGAACATCCACGACATCCTCAAGAAGCTCCCGCACCGTTATCCCATCCTGCTGGTGGACCGCGTGCTCGAGATCACAGATGAGGGAAAGCGCATCCGTGCGCTGAAGAACGTCTCCATCAACGAACCGTATTTCGTCGGCCACTTCCCGCACCGTCCGGTCATGCCGGGCGTGCTGATCATCGAAGCGCTGGCCCAGGCCGCGACGCTGCTGGCGTTGAACGTCAACCCCGACGTCGTGCTGGACGATTCCACGGTGGTCTACTTCGTCGGCATTGACAACGCACGCTTCAAGCGCCCCGTCGAGCCGGGCGACCAGCTGATCCTCGACGTGACCCTGGACCGCGCCAAGGCCGGCATCTTCAAGTTCACGGCCAAGGCCTGGGTGGGTGATCAGGTGGTCACCGAGGCCGAGCTGATCTGCACCATGCGCAAGGTTTGAGCGGCAAGAGCGTCAAGAAATGAGCATCCACGCGACCGCCATCGTCGATCCGTCGGCCGAACTCGACAGCACGGTCGAGGTCGGTCCGTATTCGATCATCGGCCCGCACGTGAAGATCGGCGCCGGCACCAAGGTCGGCCCGCATGTCGTGATTGAGGGCCACACGACCATCGGCCGCGACAACACGTTCTTCCAGTTCAGCTCCATCGGCGCGGCGAACCAGGACAAGAAGTACGCAGGCGAACCCACGACTCTCGTCATCGGTGACCGCAACACGATCCGCGAGTTCTGCACGCTCAACATCGGTACCGTGCAGGACCGCGGCGAGACCACGGTCGGCAACGACAACTGGATCATGGCGTATTGCCATCTGGCCCACGACGTCGTGATCGGCAACGAGGTCGTTATGGCCAACGGCGCCACACTGGCCGGCCATGTGCAGGTAGACGACTGGGCCACCATCGGCGGCCTGACCGGCGTGCTGCAACGCATGCGCATCGGCGCCCACGCCATGATCGGCTTCCAGGCCCATGTGGCTCAGGACGTGCCGCCCTACATGACCGTGGACGGTAACCCGCTGCAGGCCCGTGCCGTCAACCTCACCGGCCTCAAGCGCCGAGGCTTCTCCGATGAGCGCATCAAGGCGATCCGTCAGATGCACAAGCTCATCTACCGCTCGGGACTCACGCTCGAGGAAAGCGTGGCCGCCATTGCTGAGCTGCGCGGCCAGGGTGCTGACGAAGACGTTCAGCGCATGATGGACTTCATCGCCGCCTCCACCCGCGGTATCGTCCGCTGATGACTGGACCAGCGCCTCGCTTCGGCATGGTGGCCGGCGAGGCCTCCAGCGATCTGATCGCCAGCCTGATGCTGGTCGGTTTGAAGGACCGCTGGCCGGCGCTCAAGGCAGTCGGCATTGGCGGGCCGCGCATGCAGGCACAGGGGTTCGAAGCCTGGTGGCCGAGCAGCAAGCTGTCGATCTTCGGCTACGTGGATGCGCTCAAGAACCTGCGCGAGCTGCTGTCCATCCGCCGCCAGCTCGGCAACCGCCTGCTGGAGCACAAGCCCAGCGCCTTCATCGGCATCGACGCCCCCGACTTCAACTTCGGCCTTGAAAAGCGGCTGCGCACGGCGGGCATCAAGACCATCCATTTCGTCTGCCCGTCGATCTGGGCCTGGCGGCCCGAACGCGTGGAGACGATCCGCGCTTCGGCCGATCACGTGCTGTGCCTGTTTCCCTTCGAGCCTGAGTTGCTGAGGGGCCATGGCATTGCCGCCACCTACGTCGGCCATCCGCTGGCGGACGAGATCCCGATGCAGGTCTCGCAGGCCGCGGCGCGCAAGGTGCTGGCCGGCCACGATGTGCCCGATCCGGGCCCCGTCTCGGGCGGCGCCCTCGTGGCCCTGCTGCCCGGCAGCCGCAAGAGCGAGATCGAGCACATCGCCGCGCCCATGCTGGAGGCCGCCGCGATCATGCAGCGCGAGCGACCCGGCCTGCACTTCGTGCTGCCCGCCGCGCCCGGCATGCGTCCCTTGATCGAACCGCTGCTGGCACGCCATCCCGGACTGAAGCTCAGCCTGCTGGACGGCCTGTCGCACAAGGCGCTGGCCGCCTGCGACATCACCGTCGTGGCCAGCGGTACGGCCACGCTGGAGGCGGCGCTGTTTGGCCGCCCCATGGTCGTCTGCTACCGCGTCGGCCGCCTCAACGCCTGGCGCATGCGTGGCAAGAACCTGCTGCCCTGGGTGAGCCTGCCCAACGTGCTGGCGCGCGAGTTCCTCGTGCCTGAGCTGATCCAGGAGCAGTGCACGGCCGAGAACATCGCCCGCGAGGGCCTGGCCTGGCTGGCCGACCCGGCTCGCATTGCCAGCGTGCAGGCACGCTTCGCGCAGCAGCACCAGATGCTCCGCTGCAATACCGCCCGGACCGCCGCCGATGCGATCGCGCAGATCATCAGTGCCTGAGCAACTTGGGCTTTCCTGGGACGCGCCCGGACTGATGGCCGGCGTCGACGAAGCCGGCCGCGGCCCCCTGGCCGGCCCGGTGGTGGCTGCCGCTGTGATCCTTGACGACCAGCAACCCATCCTCGGCCTGGCCGACTCCAAGGTACTGAGCGAGAAGAAGCGCGAACGCCTCTTCGACGAGATCCGCGCCAAGGCCCTGTGCTGCTGCATCGCCGAGGCCTCGCCGGAAGAGATCGACGAGCTGAACATCCTGCAGGCCACGATGCTGGCCATGCGTCGTGCGGTGGAGGGCCTGCGCCTGAAGCCCGCCAAGGTGCTGGTGGACGGCAACCGCCTGCCCGTGTTGCGCGTGCCGGCCGAGGCCATCGTCAAGGGCGATGCCAAGGTGGCCGCTATCTCCGCTGCCAGCATCCTGGCCAAGGTCACCCGCGACCGCCAGTGCCTGCTCATGCACGAGAGCCATCCGCACTACGGCTTCGCCACCCACAAGGGCTACCCGACGCCTGAACACTTGGCCGCCTTGCGCGAGCATGGCGTCAGCCCCTGGCACCGCCGCAGCTTTGCTCCCGTGCGAGAGTGCATCAAATGACGAGCCCTCAGATTCTCCACATCACCGCGCGCGATAACCCCCAGCTTCAGCGCATCCGCAAGCTGGCGCAGGACGCGGGCGCCTACCGCAAGATCGGCAGCATCTGGCTGGAAGGCGACCACCTCGCGCGCGCCGCGCTGACGCGCTCGCATCCGGTGACCCTGGCCGTGATCACGGAAGCCGCCTGGTCCGATGCCGGCCTGCGCGCGATCGCAGAGGCAGCGCCCAAGGTGCTGGTCGTGCCGGTGGCGCTGTTCAAGACGATCAGCGGGCTCGAGTCACCGGCGCAGATCGGCTTCGAGGTGCCGCACGATGCGGCGCTGGCCGTTGAAACTGGCGTGGACTCGGTCGTGCTCGATCGGCTGCAGGATGCGGGCAATGTGGGCACCATCCTGCGCAGTGCGGCAGCCTTGGGCTTTCGTCAGATCCTGGCGATCAAGGGCACGGCCGCGCTGTGGTCGCCCAAGGTCCTGCGAGCCGGCATGGGCGCGCACTTCGGCCTGCGCCTGGTGGAAGGCCTGGCGCTGGAGGACTTGGACGCGCTGCAGGTGCCGCTGGTGGCCACCAGCTCCCATGCGCGGGACGAGTTGCACCGTCTGAGCCTGCCCAGCCCTTGCGCCTGGGTCATGGGCCACGAAGGGCAGGGCGTGAGTGAGCCGCTGATGGCGCGCTGCGGGCTGACCGTCCGCATCCCGCAGCCGGGCGGCGAGGAATCGCTCAACGTTGGTGCAGCGGCGGCGATCTGTCTGTACGAATCCGCCCGCCAACGACTCCGCTGAGTCTTTCAGTTATCTTTCCCACCGGAAAAACCCCCGAAAACCTCCTCCAGATGCGGGTATCGCACGGGGGAGGGAATCGCTAAATTGAGTCCCAGGTCAGCCGATATCTCGGTTGACGGTCCCGAAGGTGCCAGACCAAGAACAACAGCGCCGCGGGCTCTGGCGAGGGGGTTCTACCATGGCATTCTTGTTCCGATCGCGGCGCAGTGCTTCTTCAGAGCACCCTGCAGTCATGGCCACGCCGAGCGGCTGGTACGAGTCGAGCTTCGACCTGAAGCATGGCCTGGTGCTGATCGAGGATGTGAGCTTTGAGGAGTACGAGCGGCTTTGTGCCCTCGATCCGTCTCCGAAGGACGCTACAGGCCCGCTAGACCGATTACTCCGCCCGCAATGAAGCCGGCGCCGAGCAGGCGCCAGAGGCGATCGCCTTCCTTGAGCAACTGACCGCCTAACGCTGCGGCCACCAGCATCGACAACTCCCGCATCGGTGCCACGCGAGACACCGGCGCGATCTGCATCGCGTAGAGCACGAGGATGTAGGCCAGCGGGCTCATCACCGCCATCATCAGCACGTAGGGCCACTGCCGCTTGAACGCCGGCACGAAGCCGGCACGGTCGCGCAGCACGGCCGGCAGCGCGAAGCCGATGCGGAAGACATTGCCCACCCAGTCGATCACCAGCGGCGAGATGGCCAGCACCTTGACCGCGTAGCCATCGACGAGCGTGTAGCCTGAGATCGTCAGTCCTGTGAGCGCGCCCCACAGCAGGCCCTGGTGGCGACGCTGCCGCGCCCGCTCGTCGTCACCTGACGAGCGCCAGAGCTGCGGCCCCGCGGCGATCAGCAAGATGCCGGCCACGATCGAGAACAGGCCCAGCATGCCGGCCGGGCCGAGGTGCTCGCCGAACAGCAGCGTGGCGGCCAGGCTTGAAACCAGCGGGCCGCTGCCGCGCGCCACCGGATAGACCACGTTGAGGTCCGACACCCGGTAGCCCTTGAGCAGGGTGCTGAAATAGATCATGTGGATGGCCGCGCTGGTGATGGCGCAGGCCCAGGCCGCAGCGGGCCAGTGCGGGATCTGCGACCAGCCGGCCCACAGCGCTGGCGGCGCCCACAACACGCCCACGCCGATGGCGCTGGTGAAGACGAAGTGGTGGTCGCCCTTGGCCTTCTTGGCGCCGAGGTTCCACAGCGCATGGAGGAGGGCGGCACTGAGGACCAGGGCGAGGGCGAGCGGCGGCATGGCGGGGCGATTCGGACGAAGGCGGCAGCATAGCCGCCCGTCGTCCGCCGGGGGCGCTCCGCGGCGCCCCTTTCGCCGAATCTCAGCCTCGGCGGTGACGCAGCCCGAACACGAAGCTTAGCGCCAGGCCGACCAAAGCAATGCTTGCAGGCTCTGGGACGGCGTTGCCGGTCAAGCGAACCTCGGAAACGGCGTAGTACCCGTCGCCGCCATCGGCCGTGATCCGCAAGGCGGTGGCCTCGATGGGTGGCAGGCTGCCCGAGCGCTCGAACACACCGGAGCTGCAGCAAGGGGGCGCATAAGCCCAGGTGAACCAGCCGCCCGAGGTATTGCGCAGCGAAAGCCAGTACGTGTCATTGTTGTCGGCCTGGATGGACGCAAAGTCGATCAGGAAGACCCCCCCGAAGTCGATCTCGATCACGTTGGCCGCAGAGTTTGGGTTGTGCGCGTCCCACCAGATCGTTCCGTCCTGCCAGGCCGTGCCATTGGCCAGATAGGTGCCGTCGTTCACCGTGCTGACGGCAGCGGTCGGGCAAGTGGCATCCGCGCACCAGGGGTAGGCGATGCCGGCCGCACTGAGCTCGCCGAAGGTGCCTGTGGCCGTGACCGCCTTGCCGGTTGTCACGTCGATCGGTCCGGCCAGCGCCGGCAACGCTCCGGCCATCAGGCTCGAAATCAGGAGGGTTGCCATCCAACGTTCGACAGCTTGCATGCGAGATCTCCAGGGATGAAGTCGGGCGAGTATGTGTCTGCCGTTTCGCCCGGTCATCCTGACAGTTGCGGAGGTCTCGATCCGCCAATCCACCGATCCGCCGGTCAGTAGATCAGGCGGTCGGGGCGCAGGTCACGCAAGATGGTGGTGGCGATCTCTTCGATGCTCTTGTGCGTGGACGAGAGCCAGGAGATGCCTTCGCGCTTCATCATCTTCTCGGCCTCGTTCACTTCATAACGGCAGTTCAGCAGGTCGGCGTACTTGCTGCCGGGGCGGCGCTCGGAGCGGATCTGGTGCAGGCGGTCGGGATCGATGGTCAGGCCGAAGCACTTCTTCTTGTGCGGCACCAACGGCGTGGGCAGCTTGCCGCGCTCGAAGTCCTCGGGGATCAGCGGGCAGTTGGCGGCCTTGATGCCGTGCTGCATGGCGAGGTAGAGCGACGTGGGCGTCTTGCCTGAGCGCGAAACGCCGACGAGGATGACGTCGGCAACGTCGAGGTTGCGCGAGGACTGGCCGTCGTCATGCGCGAGCGAGAAATTGATGGCTTCGATCCGGTCGTGGTATTCCTGGCTCTTGGCCACGTCGGAGAAGCGGCCCACGCGGTGGTTGGACTTCATCTCGAACTCGTCTTCGAGCGGTTCGATGAACGTGCCGAACATGTCCAGCAGCTTGCCCTTGCAATGCTCGCGCACGATGGCCAGCACTTCGCGATTGACCAGCGTGGCGAAGACAACGGCGCGGCGGCCTTCGCGCTCGCAGTTCTCGTTGATTTCCTGCACCACGGCCATGGCTTTCTCGGCCGTATCAATGAAGGGCCGGCGCACGTGCAGCGGCTTGATCGGGAACTGGCTCAGGATCGAGTTGCCGAAGGTCTCGGCGGTGATGCCGGTGCCGTCGGAGACGAAGAAGACGGTGCGGTTGGACATGTACCTCTCCTGACCTCTACTTCACGCCGTAGAGCTGTTGCGCGTCCTGGCGCAGGGCAGCCATGCTGTCGGGCCTTGAGTAGAACATGTGGCCGCCCGCATAGGCCTTGAAGCGCACGCGGTTGGCGTCACCCATGACGGGCAGCTGATCGACGATCAGCAGCGAGGTCATGAAGGGGCAGGACAGGTCCGTCCAGCCGTGCACGACCAGCACCTGCAGGCGCGGGTCGATGGCGACGGACTGGCGCAGCTCCTCGACCGAGCCGTGCAGGATGCCTTTGTCCTTGTCCGCCTCCCAGTTCCAGGCCCGGCCCACGTCGTAGCTGAGCGCGTAGTAGGCGCCGCTGTACTTCCAGCCCACGGTCTGGGTGATGAAGTTCACCATCGCCGTGGTGGTGGGCGCCACCAGCGACATCAGCATCGGATCGTCCGTGCGCTGCTGCGGCGCGAAGGGGAAGGGGTCCCAGGCCGTGACGTTGCTGTCGTAGCGGCTGCCGAGCTTGCCTTCGTTGCGGTAGACCTCGCGCAGATAGGCCTGTGTTTCCAGCCGGCCGCCGGAGCGGCGCACGAAGGCGGGGTCAAGGCCCGTCAGCGCCGTGACGCGCTGGACGATGCGATCCAGCGCCTTGGGGTCGGAGCGGCCCTTGAGCAAGTCGCTGGCGTATTCGCCGCGCACATAGTCGATCACCTCGCGCATGGCAGCGTCGCTGAGCTTGCCCTGGCGCTCCAGGTGGGCGGCGGCGATGGAGCCCAGCGTCTGCATCCAGGGCAGGGGCGAGAAGTCGCCGCCCGAATCGGCCGAAGGCTCCAGATAGGGCGAGACCAGCACCAGGCCGTTCAGGCCGATGCCCAGCTGCGTTTGCAGCGTGGCCGTGATGCGCGGGCCGCGGAAGCCGCCATAGCTTTCGCCGACCAGGTATTTGCGCGAGGTGAGCCGGCCATTCTTGAGCAGCCAGTCGTAGATGACGCGTGAGAGGTACTCGATGTCGGCCGTGGTCGAGTAGAAGGCCTTCTTGCTTTCCGCCTCGTTCACGCGCGAACGCGAGAAGCCGGTGCCCACGGGGTCGATGAAGACGATGTCGGTGAAGTCCAGCCAGGTGCCGGGATTGTCCTTGAGCTGCGCGGGGTCGGAAGGCGCGTCGCCTTCGTTGCCGAAGCGCACGCGCTTGGGGCCGATGGCGCCAAGATTCAGGTAGACGCTGGACGCGCCGGGGCCGCCGTTGATGGCGAAGGTCACCGGGCGATCCGCTCCAGGCATCGTGTAGGCCGCAAACATCACGTCGGCAATGGGCTTGCCATCCTTGCCCTGCACGGGCAGCGAGCCGATGGTGGCCGTGTAGCTCAGCGTGCGGCCACCCAGCTGGATGGACTGCGCCACGCTCTTGTCCGCGGGAAAGGGCGCCGTGGCGGGCTCTTCAGGCTTGGAGGCTGCGGCCGCCGCCGCGGCCGGAGCTTCGGCCGCCTGGACCGCCCCGGTGAAGAGCCCAGCAATGCACAGGCTGGTTGCAATTCCTGCAATGCGAAAAGCGATCATGGACTGGCCTTTTGTTGGAGGACTTTGACGGGCGCGCCGGAGCATAACAAGCCGCAAGCGCCGGGTTTGCCAGGCCCGTAGAATCGCCCGCAACATCTCGCTCGCCACCTGCCGTGCTGACACTCAAGCGACAACTCGAATCCACAAGCCTTGAGGCAGGCCGTGCCCTTTTTGCGGCGGGAGCCCCGGTTTCACAACATCACGGAGTTTCCCCATGTCTGCACGCTTCGAGTCGACCGCCCTGGTCGTCCCGTTTGAACATCTGAGAATGAGCGACGTCGAGGTCGTTGGCGGCAAGAACGCCAGCCTCGGCGAGATGATTTCGCAACTGGCCGCCTCCGGCGTGCGTGTGCCCGGTGGCTTTGCCACCACGGCCCACGCCTTCCGCGAGTTTCTCAAGCACGAGGGCCTGGATCGCCGCATCCAGGAGCGTCTGGCCCTGCTTGACACCGACGACGTGCGCGCGCTGGCCGAGGCCGGCGCCGAGATCCGCGGGTGGCTGGAAGCGCAGCCGTTCCCCGCGGATCTGGAGGCCGCGATCCGCACTTCCTTCGCCCAGCTGACGGCAGAGAACCCCGGCGTGTCCTTCGCCGTGCGCTCTTCCGCCACCGCCGAAGACCTGCCCGACGCCTCGTTTGCCGGCCAGCAGGAAACCTTCCTGAACGTCGTCGGCATCGAAGACGTGCTGCACAAGATGAAGGAGGTGTTCGCCTCCCTCTACAACGACCGCGCCATCAGCTACCGCGTGCACAAGGGCTTTGCCCATGCCGACGTGGCGCTCTCGGCGGGCGTGCAGCGCATGGTGCGCTCCGACCTCGGCTCGGCCGGTGTGATGTTCACCATCGACACCGAGAGCGGCTTCAAGGACGTGGTCTTCATCACCTCCAGCTACGGCCTGGGCGAGACGGTGGTGCAGGGCGCGGTGAACCCGGACGAGTTCTACGTCCACAAGCCGGCGCTGAAGAACGGCAAACAATCGCTGATCCGCCGCAACCTGGGCTCCAAGCTGATCAAGATGGAGTTCGCCACGCCCGAGGAGAAGGCCACCAGCGGCAAGCTCGTCAAGACCGTGGACGTCGAGCCCGAAGCACGCAACCGCTATTCGCTGGCCGACAGCGAAGTCGTCGAGCTGGCCGCCTACGCGCTGATCATCGAGAAGCACTACGAGCGCCCGATGGACATCGAGTGGGGCCGTGACGGCGTTGACGGCAAGCTCTACATCCTGCAGGCCCGCCCCGAGACGGTGAAGAGCCAGGCCGAAGGCCAGGTGGAGATGCGCTACAAGTTGAAGGGGCAGGGCACGGTGCTCGTCGAAGGCCGCGCCATTGGCCAGAAGATCGGCACGGGTCCGGTGCGCCTCGTGGACAGCGTGGCCGAGATGGAACGCGTGCAGCCGGGCGACGTGCTGGTCACCGACATGACCGACCCGAACTGGGAGCCGGTGATGAAGCGCGCCAGCGCCATCGTCACCAACCGCGGCGGGCGCACCTGCCACGCCGCCATCATCGCGCGTGAACTCGGCATTCCGGCCGTGGTCGGCTGCGGCGATGCCACCGAGATCCTCAAGGACGGCCAGCTTGTCACCGTGGCCTGCTCGGAAGGCGACACCGGCTACATCTACGATGGCCTGCTCGAAACCGAGACCAGCGAAGTGCACCGCGGCGAGCTGCCTTACTCGCCGGTCAAGATCATGATGAACGTCGGCAACCCGCAGCTGGCTTTCAACTTCGCGCAGATGCCTTCGGGCGGCGTGGGCCTGGCCCGGCTCGAGTTCATCATCAACAACAACATCGGCGTCCACCCCAAGGCCATCCTGGACTATCCGAACATCGATGCCGACTTGAAGAAGGCTGTCGAGTCCGTGGCGCGCGGCCACGCCTCGCCGCGCGCCTTCTATGTGGACAAGCTGGTTGAAGGCATCGCCACGATCGCCGCCGCCTTCTTCCCGCGCCCGGTGATCGTGCGTCTCTCGGACTTCAAGAGCAACGAGTACCGCAAGCTGATCGGTGGCTCGCGCTACGAGCCGGATGAAGAGAACCCGATGCTGGGCTTCCGCGGCGCCTCGCGCTACATCAGCGGCGAGTTCCAGGATGCCTTCGCGATGGAGTGCGAAGCCCTCAAGCGCGTGCGCAACGACATGGGCCTGACCAACGTCGAGATCATGGTGCCGTTCGTGCGCACCGTGAAGCAGGCCGAGCGCGTGGTTGCGATGCTGGCCGAGAAGGGCCTCAAGCGCGCCGCTGCCGGCGGCCATGACGGCCTGCGCGTGATCATGATGTGCGAGGTGCCTTCCAACGCCATCCTGGCCGAGCAGTTCCTGCAGCACTTCGACGGCATGTCCATCGGCTCCAACGACCTGACCCAGCTGACCCTGGGCCTGGACCGCGACTCGGGCCTGGAACTGCTGGCCGGTGATTTCGACGAACGCGATCCGGCCGTCAAGGCCATGATCTCGCGTGCCATCGCCGCCTGCCGTGCCACCGGCAAGTACATCGGCATCTGCGGCCAGGGCCCCAGCGACCATCCGGACTTCGCGGACTGGCTGGCACAGGAGGGCATCACCTCGATGTCGCTGAACCCCGACTCGGTGGTCGAGACCTGGCAGCGCCTGGCCGCGCAGCGCTGAGACTCGGGTGGGTTCCCCAGCATCGACGCTGGGGAACGCCGCTGCGATGATGCGCAGGTGGACTCATTCACCAGGCGCCTGACCCGCGCATACGGTCGCTACACCCTCGGTTTCGTGCTCTTCGTCGTGGTCCTGGCCTGGCTGGAACGCCGGGGCATGCCCAAGACCTGGATCGGCTTTTGCTTTCTCGCCGCCACCGTGGGCGTGTACGCCGTGATCGGCGTGCTCAGCCGCACGACGGACACCGAGGAATACTTCGTCGCCGGCCGCCGCGTGCCGGCCGTCTTCAACGGCATGGCGGCCGGGGCGGACTGGATGAGCGCGGCCTCTTTCCTGGGCCTGGCCGGCACGCTCTATCTCTCAGGCTTTGGCGGCCTGGCCTATGTGCTGGGCTGGACCGGGGGCTTTTGCCTCGTGGCGCTGTTGCTCGCGCCCTACCTGCGCCGCTCCAACGGCTACACGCTGCCTGATTTCCTCGAGGCCCGCTACCAATCGCGCGCCGTTCGCGTTGCCTCGGCGCTGGGGGCGGTGGGCATCTCCTTCATCTATCTCGTGGCGCAGATCTACGGCATCGGCCTGATCACGACGCGGCTGACGGGCATGAACTTCGAGATTGGCGTGTTCATCGGCCTGGGCGGCGTGCTGGTGTGCAGCTTCCTGGGTGGCATGCGCGCGGTGACCTGGACGCAGGTGGCCCAGTACATCATCCTGATCGCGGCCTACCTCGTGCCCGTGGCCTGGCTAGGCCTGCAGCAGAGCGGCACGCCGGTGCCGCAGGCGGTCTATGGCCAGCAGCTGCAGCAGCTGGGCCAGCGCGAGGCGCAGCTGCTCAAGGATCCGGCCGAGCAGCAGGTGCGTGCCGTGTACGCTGAACGTGCGCGCCAGCTCGCCCTCAAGCTGGCCGACGTGCCCGATGCGCTGGCCGCTGAGCGCGCCGCCGCCGCGCGCGAGGTGGACAAGCTCAAGGCCGCCGGCGCCGGCCTGGCCGAGGTGCAGGCCGCCGAGAAGCGCCGGGCCGCGCTGCCGCGCACCGAGGTCGAGGCGCGCGAACGCTGGCAGCGCCAGCGCGCGCAGGATGAGGCCAGCGCCCAGCCGCTGTCGGGCATGCCCCGGCATGGACAGGCCTTTGCGGGCGATCCTCGCGGCACGCCCGTGGAGCAGGGCCAGTTCAACGAAGCGCGCCGCAACTTCTTGGCCCTGGCCTTCTGCCTGATGGTGGGCACGGCCGGCCTGCCGCACATCCTGACGCGCTACTACACCACGCCCACGGTGAAGGAAGCGCGCCGCTCGGTGGCCTGGACGCTGTTCTTCATCGGCCTGCTCTATCTCACTGCTCCGGCCCTGGCGGTGATGGTCAAGACCGAGGTCTTCAACCACCTGGTGGGCACGCGCATTGCCGAGCTGCCGGCCTGGATCACGCAATGGTCCCGCGTAGACCCGAACCTGCTGACGGTGGATGACATCAACGGCGACGGCATCCTGCAGCTGGGCGAACTGCGCCTGGGCGGTGACCTGGTCATGCTGGTCACGCCCGAACTTTCGGGCCTGCCCTTCGTGATCTCCGGCATGGTGGCGGCCGGCGGACTGGCCGCGGCGCTGTCCACGGCCGATGGCCTGCTGTTGACGATTTCCGCCGCGCTCTCGCACGACATCTATTTCCGCAGCGTTCGGCCCGCCGTGCCCTCGACGCGGCGGGTGACACTGTCCAAGGCGCTGCTGCTGGCCACGGCCATTGCGGCCGCCGCCGTGGCCACGCAGAAGCCGGCGGACATCCTCTTCCTGGTGGCCGCAGCGTTCTCGATCGCGGGCGCCGTGTTCTTCCCGGCCCTGGTGCTGGGCGTCTTCTGGCGCCGCGCCAACGCGGCCGGTGCCCTGGCGGGCATGGGCGTGGGCCTGGTCGTGACCCTGGCCTACATGGGCGGCGCCACGGGGCTGTGGTGGGGGATCCAGCCGCTTTCGGCCGGCGTCTTCGGCGCCCCAGCAGCGTTGCTGGCCCATGTGCTGGTGAGCCTGCTCACCCCGGCGCCGAGCGCGGAGCAGGGGCGCTGGCTGGATGAAATTCGCCGGGCGTAAGCCCCTGCCACAGGCGTCCGCTAGGCGAAACCCTCAAGTCCTGCTATCATCGCGGGCTTCCCTTGCTGTGCCTTGGTTGACGCTTTTGGCACAGCTTCCGTAACAACCACTGTCTTTTCGGGCGGTGGACTGGAACCCACAAGGAGTTCAAATGCGTCACTATGAAATCGTTCTGCTGATCCATCCGGATCAAAGCGAACAAGTTCCGGCCATGCTGGAACGCTACAAGGGCCTGATCACCGCTGGTGGTGGTGCAGTGCATCGCGTCGAAGATTGGGGCCGCCGTCAACTGGCTTACCTGATCCAGAAGCTCGCCAAGGCCCACTACCTGTGCCTGAACATCGAATGCAGCAAGGAAGTCCTGGCTGAACTCGAGACCGGCTTCCGCTTCAACGACGCCGTGCTGCGCCACATGACCGTGGTGAAGAGCAAGGCCGAGACCACGCCTTCCGTGATGATGAAGGCCGTGGAGCGTGAAGAAGCCCGCAAGGCTCCTCAGGAAACCGCTGCCTAAGCACCGCCTTTTAGGTTTTGGTGCCGAGTCAGCAGCAGCTCCAGTGCTAACGGCGTGAATCAACTGATTCTTCACGCCCAAGTTCTGGAACTGGGATCGATCCGCTACACCCCGGCCGGCCTGATGGCGCTGGACCTCAGCTTGAAGCATGAGGGCCAAAGCCAAGAAGACGGCAAGCCCCGCAAGGTCTCCCTGGAGATCCGGGCGCTGGGAATCGGAGAGATCTGCAAGCGACTGCAGTCGCTGGGTGTCGGATCCGAAAGCCTCTTCAAGGGTTTTCTGAGCCACCAGCGCAATGGACGAGGAATGATCTTCCACGTCACCGCAGTCCAGCCTGTCGAGACCGGCGCCTGATGTTCGTTCCGGATTGAAATTTAACGAGGTTCACCATGCCCGCACCCCGTGGTAAAGGTCGCTTCTCCAAAGACAAGAAGCCCAAGCGCAACCAACAATCGCTGCTGTTCCGCCGCAAGCGTTTCTGCCGTTTCACCGTCGCCGGTGTCGAGCAGATCGACTACAAGGACGTGGACACGCTGCGCGACTTCGTCGGCGAAAACGGCAAGATCACGCCGGCTCGCCTGACCGGCACCCGTGCCTTCTTCCAGCGCCAGCTGACCGTCGCCATCAAGCGTGCTCGCTTCCTGGCCATGCTGCCGTACAGCGACCAGCACAAGGTCTAAGGAGCCACTGACATGCAAATCATCCTGCTCGAAAAAGTGGCCAACCTGGGCAACCTGGGCGACGTGGTCAAGGTCAAGGACGGCTACGCCCGTAACTTCCTGATCCCGAGCCGCCAGGCCCGCCGCGCCACCGCTGCCGCCATCAAGGAATTCGAAGCCAAGCGCGCTGAACTGGAAAAGGCTGCCGCTGAAAAGCTGGCCGCTGCCCAGAAGGTCGGCGAAGCCCTGGCCGGCAAGACCATCGTCATCAGCCAGAAGGCTGGCGTGGACGGTCGCCTGTTCGGTTCCGTGACCAACGCCGACATCGCCGAAGCCGTCAGCAAGCTCGGCAATGAAATCGTCAAGTCGCAGATCCGTCTGCCGAACGGCCCGCTCAAGGCCGTGGGCGAGTTCCCGGTCAGCGTCGTGCCGCACACCGATGTGGTCGTCGAAGTGACGGTGCAAGTCGTCGCCGAAGCCGAATAAGTTTTTCGTCTAGAAAAGCTCGCGAAGAGCCGATGGTCGAGAGGCCATCGGCTCTTTGCTTTTCACGGCCTGGATATACAGCTCGGCCCACCGCATTTCCACAGGCTTGTCCACAGGCCTGTCGGGGACAGCGCCTTATAGTTCCTGCCCATGTCCGCACTCCTTCAAAACCCGGCAGCTTCCGACGACGAGATCGCGCGCTTGCGCGTGCCGCCGCACTCGGTGGAAGCCGAGCAGAGCGTGCTCGGCGGCCTGTTGATCGACAACTCGGCCTGGGACAAGGCCGCCGACCTGCTGTCCGACACGGACTTCTACCGCTACGAGCACAAGCTCATCTACGCCGCCGTCGGCAAGCTCGTGAACGCGGGCAAGCCGGCCGACGTAGTGACGGTCTTTGAAGAGCTCACCTCCATCGGCAAGGCCGACGATTGCGGCGGCCTGAGCTACCTGAACGCCCTGGCGCAGAGCGTGCCCAGTGCCGCCAATCTGCGCCGTTATGCCGAGATCGTTCGCGAGCGTGCGGTGCTGCGCAAGCTCGTGAGCGCGAGTGACGAAATCGCCACCGCTGCCATGCAGCCGCAAGGCCGCGCCGTGACGGAAATCCTCGACGACGCCGAGGCCAAGATCCTCTCCATCAACGAGGAAGGCTCGCGCGGCAAGCAGGGCTTTCATTCGATGGACCGGCTGATGGTCGACCTGATGGACCGCGTCAACGAGCTGGCCGAGAACGGCGCCGAAGACGTGACTGGGGTGCGCACCGGCTTCTATGACCTGGACCGCATGACGGCCGGCCTGCAGAAGGGCGACCTGATCGTCCTGGCCGCTCGCCCCTCGATGGGCAAGACCGCCTTCGCCATCAACATCGGCGAGAACGTCGCGATCAACGAAGGCCTGCCGGTCATCATCTACTCCATGGAAATGGGCGCGGCCCAGCTGGCGCTGCGTATGGTCGGCTCCATCGGCCGCATCGACCAGAGCCATCTGCGCACCGGGCGCCTGAACGACGAGGAATTCGGCCGCCTGGCCGAGGCCGTGGACAAGCTCGGCAATGCGCCGATCTTCATCGACGAGACGCCGGGCCTGAGCCCTTCGGAAGTGCGCGCCCGCGCGCGGCGTCAGAAGCGCATCTGCGGCGCCGTCGGCCTGATCATCATCGACTACCTGCAGCTGATGAGCGGCAACGGCGGCAACGAGGAAAACCGCGCCACCGTGCTGGGCGAAATCTCGCGCGGCATGAAGGGCCTGGCCAAGGAGCTGGAGTGCCCGGTGATCGCGCTGTCGCAGCTGAACCGCTCGGTGGAGCAGCGCCCCGACAAGCGCCCCATGATGTCCGACCTGCGCGAATCCGGCGCCATCGAGCAAGACGCGGACATCATCATGTTCATCTACCGCGACGAGTACTACACCAAGGATGCTTGCAAGGAGCCGGGTGTGGCCGAGATCATCATCGCCAAGCAGCGTAATGGTCCGGTCGGCACGGTGAAGCTCGCCTTCGTGCGCCAGCACACCAAGTTCGAGAACCTCGCGCCGGGCTACACCGGGCCGGAAGAGTACTGATCCTGCAGACTCATGTCGAGTCTTGACCGGCGACCCAATCCTCCCGGTAGCGAGCCTTTCGCGATACGCTGACGACGTGCCGCAAGTGGGAAAGGACTCTCGGTGAACCATCAGGAAGGCCCGGCCCGAAAACGCCTCGTTCCCAGTCTGCTGCTGGCTTGTGTGCTGTTCGCGTCGTCGCCTCCCGCCCTGGCGCTCGATCCGCCGCTGCAGATCGCCCAGTACGCGCACACCTCGTGGACGGCCCGTGATGGGGTCTTGCTGGGCCTGGTCTTCGCGATGGCGCAGACACCGGACGGCTACCTGTGGATTGCCGGATCGTTCGGACTGTTCCGCTTCGACGGTCTTCGCTTCGTGCCCTGGCAACCGCCGAAGGGCCAGGCGCTGCCGGGCAGTCCCTACAGCTTGCTGGTATCGCGCGACGGCACGCTTTGGATCGGCACGTTCAGTGGTCTTGTGAGCTGGAATGGCGCCGAGCTCACCCGCTATTCGCAGACCGATAACGCGTTCGTGTCGTCGCTGCACGAGGACCGTGAAGGAACCATCTGGGCCGGCCTTTTGGCGGAACGGGGGCGGCTGTGCTCCGTTCGCGCAGGACAAGAGGCGCAGTGCACGGCGCCCGAGGGCGGCTTCGGCGCGTTCGTCTGGAGCCTGGGCGAGGACGGCACCGGAAGCCTGTGGGTGGGGGCAGAGTCCGGCGTCTGGCGATGGAAGCCCGGGGCGCCCCAGCGTTTCGCCACCTCCGGCATGCGAGTGGGCGACCTGAGCACGACCGTCGATGGCCAGATCCTGATCGGCACGCGGGGCGCGGGGCTCAAGCAGGTGGCGGGCGACAAGCTCATCCCCTTTCCGATCCAAGCTGCCGCCAAGCCCGCTGAATGGGTGCCCGGGCGTGATGCCAAGGCGAACAAGCTGCTGCGCGACCGGGATGGCGGTCTGTGGATCGGCACCGAAGGCCACGGCATCATTCATTTGAAAGACGGCCAGGCGGACACGTTCACGCGTGCAGAGGGCCTCTCGGGCAACATCGCCTGCAGCCTGTTCCAAGACCGAGAGGGCAACATCTGGTTCGGCAGCGAGAAAGGCCTGGATCGATTCCGCAAGCTCCCGGTCACCAGCCTTTCAGTACAGCAAGGCCTGCCCAATGAGGTCACCAAGTCCGTGCTGGCCACCACAGACGGCAGCATCTGGGTGGCAACGGACGATGGACTGGCGCGCTGGAAAGACGGGAAATCCACGGTCTACAAGGAAAGCAAAGGGCTGCCGGATTCGAGGGTGCAGTCCCTCTATCAGGACAACAACGGGCGGCTCTGGGCGAGCACGGCCGGGGGCCTTGTCTATTTCGCGAACGATCGCTTCGTCGCAGTCAGTGGGATGCCTGGCACCGAGGTCTACTCGATGACGGGCGACGCGTCGGGCAACCTCTGGCTGTCCGGCAATGAAGGCCTTGCACGACTGAACGGGGGGCGGGTTGTCGAGAGCGTTCGATGGGCTGCGCTCGGTCGTCGCCAGCAGGCCAAGGTCATCGTGGCCGACCGGGGCGGTGTCTGGCTGTCCTTCTGGCTGGACGGCGGGGTGCTGTTCTACAAGGACGGGAAGGTCGAGGCGACCTACACACCTGCACAAGGGCTGGGCGCGGGCCACGTCGCCAGCCTCCGGCTGGATGCCGAAGGCGCGGTGTGGGCGGCCACCGAAGATGGCGGCCTCAGCCGGATCAAGGAGGGCCGTGTCACGACGCTCACGGTCGCCAATGGCCTGCCCTGCAACACGATCCACTGGTCGACCCTGGACGACAACGGGTCGCTGTGGATGTATACCGCCTGCGGCCTCGTGCGCATCATGCGCGACGACCTCGCTGCCTGGATCGCCGACCCTGGCCGCCGCGTGACCCCGAAGCTGTGGAGTGCAGCGGATGGCGTTCCGCTTTTGTCCCTGACACCGGCGTACTTCAATCCGCCCGTGGCGAAAGGCCCGGATGGCAAGTTCTGGTTCGTGTCGGGCGCGGACGTCCACGTGATCGATCCCGTTCATCTGGCCTTCAACCCGCTGCCCCCGCCGGTCCACATCGAGGCCCTCGTCGCCGATCAGAAGCCCTATGTGGTCGAGAACGGCCTGCGCCTGCCGGCGCTGGTCCGCGACCTCACGGTTGAGTTTGCAGCGCTGAGCCTCGTCGATCCGAAGAGCATGCGCTTTCGCTATCGACTGGAAGGGCATGACAGCGATTGGCAGGAAGCCGTGGACAGACGTCAAGCCGCCTATACGAATCTGCCACCTGGAAACTATCGCTTCCGCGTGAAGGCCTCCAACAACAGCGGCGTGTGGAACGAGGAAGGCGCGCAGCTCGATTTCTCGATCCTGCCGGCGTTCTACCAAACGACCTGGTTTCGCGTTGCGTGCATCGTCTTGCTCACTGGTCTGGCATGGAGCGCATTCCAGCTTCGCTTGCACATGCGCATCCGGCGGCTGCATCAGCAGTTCGATGCCGCGCTGGAGGCCCGCGTCTCCGAGCGCACGCGCATTGCGCGCGACCTGCACGACACCTTGCTGCAGCGCTTTCACGGCCTGCTGCTGCAGTTCCAGGCCGCGTTCAACCTCCTGCCCGATCGTCCGCGCGAATCGAAACAGATCCTGGCGCGCGCGATCGACCAGGTGGCCGAGGCGATCACGGAAGGCCGTGACGCCGTGCAAGGTCTGCGGACCCCGGGCCTGGAGGCGAATGACCTCGCGGAGGCCCTGCGGGCACTCGCCGAGGATCTCGCGAACGAGAACGGCCAGGAGATCGTGGCCCGCGTCGAAGCGCAGGGCACGCCTCAGGCGCTGCACCCGATCGTGCGCGACGAGACCTTCCGCATCGCTGGTGAAGCGCTGCGCAATGCGATTCACCACGCCGACGCGAAGCAGATTGAAGTCTTGATCCGCTACGAAGCGCAGTGGCTGCGTGTGCGGGTGCGTGACGACGGCAAGGGAATCGACCCGGAGCTGCTGCGCACCGGGGGGAGGGAGGGACACTTCGGCTTGAGCGGCATGCACGAGCGCGCAGAGCTTGTCGGCGGCAAGCTCACCGTCCGCAGCGTCAGGAACGCGGGCACGGAAGTGGACTTCAGTGTTCCCGCAGGGCGGGCGTACAGTAGAGCCTCATCGGCCCGATAGGGGCTGCTCTACAAGAATTTCGCATCCAGCGAGACCGGCGAATGACGGAAGATCTGACCCGCATCCAGGTTCTCTGTGTAGACGATCACCCGATCGTGCGGCAGGGCATTGCTACGCTGCTTTCCGTGGAGCCGGACATGGTCCTCGTGGCAGAGGCATCGAACGGACGCGAGGCGATCCAGCAGTTCCGCGCGCACCGGCCGGACGTCACGCTGATGGATCTGCAGATGCCTGGAATGGGCGGGCTGGACGCGATCGGCGCGATCCGCGCCGAGTTCCCGGACGCGCGAATCATCGTGCTGACCACCTACGTCGGCGACACGCAGGCGCAGCGCGCCTTGCAGGCCGGCGCCCACGGCTACCTGCTGAAGAACGCGCTGCACAAGGAGCTGCTGGACGCCATCCGCACCGTGCACGCCGGCCGCGAGACGCTGCCCTCTGAAGCGTCGTTCGAACTGGCCGAGCAGGCCACGGACGAGGCCCTCACGCCTGCGGAGATCAGCCTCCTGCGATTCATTGCGCAGGGCGATGCCTACCCCGACATCGCCAGAGCGCTGGCTCTGAGCGAAGAGAAGGTCGAAAGCCAGGTGGAGAGCATCCTGTCGAAGCTGGACACGCAGGATCGCGCCTGTGCGGCTTCGGCCGAACTGGATCGCGGCATGGTGCAGACCGAGCGTGCGGCCCGGCATGCCGCCGAGGCGGCCAACCGCGCGAAGAGCCAGTTTCTGGCCAGCATCAGCCACGAGCTGCGTACGCCGCTGAATGCCGTCCTTGGCTACGCACAACTGCTGACCATGGAGGGCGGCCTGAGCGCGCGGCAGGAGCGTGGCCTGAACACCATCCACCAGAGCGGGGAACACCTGCTGGCACTGATCAACGACATCCTCGATCTGGCGCGCATCGAGGCCGGCCACACCGAGCTGAACCCGACGCCGGTCAACCTCCTGGCCCTCCTGCAGTCGGTGGTGCACCTCATTCGGGTGAAGGCCGACGAGAAGCATCTGGCCTTGGAGTTCGATGCCGCACCGGGCCTGCCTGAGACTCTGTTGGCCGACGATCGTCGACTGCGCCAGGTGCTGCTCAACTTGCTGGGCAACGCGATCAAGTTCACCGACAAGGGCCGGGTCACGTTGAGCGCCTTTGCCGAGCCGAACGGGCCGGTGCAGGTGCTGCTGCGCCTGGATGTCGAGGACACCGGCGTCGGCATGCGCCCCGACGACCTGGAGCGCATCTTCAAGCCCTTCGAGCAGGTGGGCGACGTGCAGCGCCGCAATGGCGGCACTGGGCTGGGCCTCGCGATCACCCGCGCACTGGTGACGGAAATGGGAGGGCAGATGCAGGTGAGCAGCGAGTTCGGGCGCGGCACGCGGTTCAGCGTGGAACTGCCCCCTGCTGCTGGCGCAACCGGAGGAAGCCACGACTCGGAAAGCCCCCGGCGTCTGGCGCTACCACGGCCCTGTGCGGCGGCTGCTGGTCGTGGACGATGTGGCGACGAACCGCGCGCTGATGTGCGACTTCCTGATCAACGCCGGATTCGAGGTGGCGCAGGCCAACGACGGGAGCGAGCTGCTGGCGGCCGCCAGGAGCTTCAGGCCGGACCTGATCCTCATGGACAACGTGATGCCCTTGGCGGATGGCCAGGAGGCCACGCGCCAACTGCGCGAGGACACGGAACTGCGCGACGTGCCGGTGATTGCGGTCTCGGCCTCGGCCAGCGCGGAGCACCGTGCTGTTTGCCTGCGAGCCGGCGTCAACGTGTTCCTGGCAAAGCCGGTGTCCCTGGAGGCGCTGCGCGCGCACATCGGAGAGCAGCTGGGTCTGCAATGGATCGGGCCGACCGCAGATGACGGCTTGCCTGGCGGGCCGCCAGTCTGAAATGCCCAATTCGTCTCGCGTTCGAGTCGAGAGTCCCGTCTTTTAGCTTCAGCTTGTCGCCCCCAAGGAGAGGCGAGGAGAAGGGTGCTCCACTGCGAGCGCATGCGTCCTTCGAGAAATCTGCTGAATTCTCTTCGCGTGGCGTGGACGCCGCTGGCCTACCTCGCCGCGCACGCGCTGGCCATCGCATGGCGTCCGTCGCAGACCCATGCAGCCGTGTTGTCGCAAGTCTTCCTGGGAGCGGCGCCCTTGCTGGCCGTGCTGGCAGCGGTGCCGCGCAACCGGCTGGCGGTCGTCGGACGGCTGGAGCCTGATTGCACTGGCGTTCGCGTTGTGGACGCTGGCCATGGCAACCCCGCTTGTCTTGTTCGCGCTCTGGGCTGCGGGTGTCGATGAGGCCTTGTTGCAGGAGGTCGGTAAAGGCCGGCTAGAAGAGCCGCAAAGACGGCGAATCAACCGGTCTGCCACGCATCCCAATAGGGCGGCGAGCCGATCGCCTCGCGCAAGGCCTCGGTCATCGCGCGCAGCTTGACCGAGGCATGGCGACCTTCCGGGTGCGCCACGTAGATGAACTCCTCGGCCGCCTGCGCGCCCACGTCGAGGGGCACCAGATCGCCGCGTCCGATCGCCTCGCCGGCGATGAAGCTCGGCAGCAGCGCGATGCCGATGCCGGCCAGCGCGGCGTCCAGCATCATGTCGCCGTTGTTGGTGCGCAGGGCGACCTTGCCCCGCACGCTCTGCATGCCCGCATTGCCGGCGAACTGCCAGTCCGCCACGCCGCGGTTCACATAGAAGATGCCGCGGTGCGCGCGCAGGGCTTCCACGTCCTTGGGCACGCCGTGCCTGTCCAGATAGGCCGGCGAGGCGACCAGCACGCGCCGGCTCGGCGCCAGCGTCCATGCCACCAGGCGGGAGTCCTCGATCGTGCCGTTGCGGATTACGGCGTCATAACCTGCGGCCGAGACGTCGACACGGCGGTCGTCCAAATCCAGTGTCAGCTCGATTGCGGGGTTAGCAAGCAGGAAGGGGCAGAGCGCCGGCCCGAGGTGGCGGCGCCCGAAGGTCACCGGCGCGGAGATTCGCAGCGGCCCCGAGAGCGTGCCGCGCCGCTCGGAGATCTCGGCCGTGGCTTCCTGCATCTCCCGCAGGATGCGCGAGGCCCGCTCCAGGAAGGCGGCGCCGTCCTCCGTCAGGCTGATCCTGCGCGTGGTGCGGTGCAGGAGCCGCGCGCCCAGGCTGCTTTCCATGTCGGCCAGTCGCTCGCTCACGACGGACTTGGACAGGTGCAGGCGCCGCGCCGCCTCGCTGATCGAGCCAGCCTCCGCCACGGCCACAAAGCTGGCGATTCCCTCGAGCTTGAGCATCTTTGTTCGGGCTTTCCGGAAAGTAGATCCGAGATCTGCAATCTACCCCGAACAGTCTTCGCTCTCCATACTGAAGTCATCCCCTTCTCAACCCCACTTCAAGGAAACCATCATGGGACGTCTTTCTGGAAAAGTTGCTCTCGTCACCGGCGCCAGCTCCGGCATCGGCCGCGCCACCGCCCTGTTGTTCGCCGCCGAAGGCGCCAGCGTCGTCGTGACGGCGCGCCGTGCCTCGGAGCTCGATTCGCTCGTCACGGAAATCAGCGCCGCCGGCGGCCAGGCCGTGGCCCTGGCCGGCGACGTGCGCTCCGAGGAGCACGCCAAGGCGGCCGCCGAGCTGGCCGTGAGCCGCTTCGGCCGCCTCGACATCGCCTTCAACAACGCCGGCACCATCGGCGAAGCCGGCCCGAGCACGGGCGTCTCGGAAGCCGGCTGGGCCGACACGCTGGCGATCAACCTCACCGGCTCCTTCCTTGGCGCCAAGCACCAGATCGCGCAGATGCAGAAGACGGGCGGCGGCTCGATCATCTTCACCTCGACCTTCGTCGGCCACACCTTCGCCTTCCCGGGTCTGGCCGCTTATGCAGCCAGCAAGTCCGGCCTGATCGGCCTGACGCAGGCGCTGGCGGCCGAGTTCGGCCCGCAAGGCATCCGCGTGAATGCCGTGCTGCCCGGGGCGGTCGATACCGACATGTACCGCAGCACGAACAACACGCCGGAGTCGCAGTCCTTCGTGACCAACCTGCACGCGCTCAAGCGCGTGGCCACGCCGGAAGAGCTGGCCCGCTCGGTGCTGTACCTCGCCTCGGACGACTCGTCCTTCGTGACGGGCACGGCTTCGCTGGTGGACGGCGGCGTTTCCATCACGCGGACCTGATGCGGGTGAAAGGCCTAACGCCAACGTTGCGCTGACCTGACGCAGCTTCTCCTCCGTTCGGGGCAGACTCCGGTCTGCCAGCTTCACGGGAGATCATCGTCATGACCGGACTCACACCTCTTGGCACCTTCCACACCATCGTCAGCGTGGTCGCACTGATCGCCGGCGTGGCGGCCTTCGCGTGGCACGGCGAGATCTCGCCGCGCAGCCGCGCCGGCCTGCTCTACATCTGGGCCACCGTCATCGTCTGCGTGACGGGCTTCGGCATCTTCCAGCACGGCGGCTTCGGCAAGCCGCACCAGTTGGGCGTGATCACGCTGATCACGCTGGCCGTGGTCTACGGCGCAGGCAAGGGCTGGTTTGGCCGCAGCTCGCGCTACATTGAGACGGTCGGCTACTCGCTGACCTTCTTCTTCCACATGATCCCGGCCTGGACTGAAACGCTGACGCGCCTGCCCAGCGAGGCGCCGGTGTTCACCAACCCCGAAGACCCGCGGCTGCAGGCGCTCTACGGCCTGAGCTTCCTGGTCTTCCTCGTGGGTGCCACCGTGCAGGTGCGCCGGCTGCGGGCGCGGTCTGCGACGCAGGTAAGCTCGGCCACGCATGCAACATGACCTCCTGACCGTTTTCGTCGTCACTTTCCTCTCCGCGATCGGTGTACCCATCCCGGCGCTGCCGGTGCTCCTGCTGGCGGGCGCAGAGGCCGCGGGCAACGCCGGCCACGGCTTCTCGGCGCTGGGCCTGGCCACGCTGGCGTCGCTGGTCGCCGCGTCGGCCTGGTATGCGGCGGGTCGTCAACTGGGCCGGCGCGTGCTGGCGCTGCTGTGCTGGATCTCCATCTCGCCGGACACCTGCATCCGCAAGAACGAGATCAGCTTTGCCCGGCGCGGCGCGTTGACGCTCGTCGTGGCCAATTTCGTGCCCGGGCTGTCCATCCTCGCGCCGCCGCTGGCCGGTGCGCTGGGCATGCCGATCGGCCCGTTCTTGCTCTACACCGCGCTGGGTGCGCTGCTGTGGGTGGCCACCGGCCTGATCGCGGGGCTGCTGTTCGAGGTCCAGATCCGCTGGCTGCTCGATGTGCTGAGTCAGCTCGGTGGCGTGGCCGTGGTGGTCGTGGTCGGCTTGCTGGCGCTTTATGTGGCCTGGCGCTGGATGCAGCGTCGCCAGGCCGCGCGCGAGCTGGCGCAGTTCGCGCGGATCGAATCCGGTGAGCTGGCCGAACTGCTCGCGGCCGGCAGGGCGCCGGTCATCATCGACGTTCGCTCACTCGCGCTGCGCTCGGGCTCCATGCTTCGGGTGCCCGGCGCGCTCAACATCGACCTGGCCAGCCTGGAAGACGCGGCCATGAACAGCTGGCCCGAGGCCGCCGAAGTCATTACCTATTGCGACTGCCCCAACGACGCCTCCGCCGTGAAGGCGGCGCAGCTGCTGGTGCAGCGCGGGCGGAGCAAGGTGCGCGTGCTGTCCGGCGGGCTGGAGCACTGGACGCAATCCGGGCACCCGATCGAGGCCTTCGAGATCGAGCCGGTTCCGATGCGCTGATCGCCACGTCGAGAGCCCGTACTCTGTGGCATTCGTCACTGGGCTCCGGGCAAACCGGGACTGAAGCCGTCATGGGCGAGCCCCAGAATCCGCCCCCATGAGTTTCTTGATGCGAATCATGGGAAGCGTATGTCTCCGGTAATCATGTACGGCATCTTGCTGGGACTGTGCCTCACGCTGTCGCTGGCTCTGGTATGGCAGCGCCAGGCAAAAACCACGGCCAAGGCGACGTCCTGGCAACTGGGCCACAAGCAAGGCCAGGCGGATGCCAAGGCGGCGTATACCCAGCAGATGCAACGCATCACGGCCTACGAGCAACTGCTGCGCGGGCACCAGGGTGGGGTGGGCAAGCGCCTGGCCGACACGCGCGAGATCGCCGAGCTGATCCACCGCCACGCGCCGGGCCTGCTCAAGGAGGCCGAGGGGCTGGCCCATCTGCTGCACGGCAACGACGACTTCCTCGTCCGGCTGCTCGACGCCTACGTGGCGTCCGACCAGGACACCGGCGGCATGCAATCGCGCGCCGCAGCCCGCAAGCCGGCGGGCGTCTATGCCGATGTGTTCGAGACCGCGGGCGTTCCGGCGCCGGGCGCGATCGTCGGCAAGTATTTTGAGCTGGCGTTGGAGGCCGGCTTGCTGGTGATCCGCGCCACGGGGCAGCAGGGCACGCAGGGCAAGCTGAGCCTCGCACGGCGCGACATGGAGCGCTTCTTCAACGATCTGGCGGCCAAGCCTCGCAGCCTCGGCGAGGAACGCGCGGCAGCGGTGACTTGCCGCGGGCTCTATCGCGTGGACGTCAATGGCGATCCCCGCCTGGGGCAGCTGCTGGTGGAGGTGATCGCGCCTTCCGGCGGACGGCTCTACCTCGGCGATGCGCTGCAGGAGCAGGAGGCGCTGCGCGAGCTCAAGTCGTTCAAGCGTTCGGGCCAGCGCCTGCTGGAGGACGAGGCGCGGACCAACACCCGCCGCGCGGCCGCGCAGCGCGCGCGCATCCTGCGCCGCGAGGCCCTGCTCGGCCATGTGCCCGAAGACGGCCTGTGCGTGAAGTGCGAGGGCGACGTGACCATGCGGCTGCGCCTGGGCGACAAGCCTCAGGGCTGTCCGCTGTGCGGCACGCAATGGTCGGAGTGAGAGTCAAGAAAAGGTCTTGAGGTCCCGGGGTGATGCCTTGATTTTTCGGCACATACTGTATAAAACTACAGTATGCAAAGAATCAAACCGGAAGCCATCAAGGGCAGGGGGAGCGACTGGGCCATCGCCCACCGTTTCGAGAGCCGCGAGCGCGAAACCTACGACGACGGCTGGGGCACGCTCGACCAGGCCGCAGAGGAAGAACACCTGCCGCCGGCCACGCAGATCATTGAGGAGCAGGCCCGCTCCATCCTCTCCAGCAACCAGTCGCCGGACATCCCCTTCGATCGCTCCATCAACCCCTACCGCGGTTGCGAACACGGCTGCATCTACTGCTTCGCGCGGCCCACGCACAGCTACCTGAACCTCTCGCCGGGCCTGGATTTCGAGACCAAGATCATCGCCAAGATGAACGCGGCCGAGCTGCTTCGCAAGGCGTTCTCAAGCCCCGCCTACGAGCCCAAGGCCATCTGCATCGGCACCGCGACAGACGCCTACCAGCCCGTTGAGCGCAAGCTGAACATCACGCGCCAGATTATCGAGGTGCTGAGCGAATTCAATCACCCGTTCTCCATGGTCACCAAGTCCAGCGGCTGCGAGCGCGACCTGGACCTGATCGCACCCATGGGCCAGCGCAACCTGGCGGCGGTGTATGTCTCGATCACGACGCTCGATGGCGATCTGGCGCGCAAGCTGGAGCCGCGCGCCGCGGCGCCGCATCGGCGACTGCGCACGATTCAAACCTTGGCTGAGGCCGGCGTGCGGGTGGGTGTGAGCATCTCGCCGGTGATCCCGTTCCTGAACGAGCCCGAGCTGGAACGCATTCTCGAAGCCGCAGCACAGGCCGGCGCCACATCGGCCTTCAGCATCCCGCTGCGCATGCCCTGGGAGGTGGCACCGCTGTTCAAGGACTGGCTCTCGCAGCACTACCCCGAGAAGGCCGAGCGCGTGCTGGCCCGTCTGCACGACATGCGCGGCGGCCGCGACAACGATCCGCGCTTTGGCTCACGCATGAGAGGCGAGGGCATCTGGGCCGAGCTGCTGCGGCAGCGATTGCGCAAGGCCAGCCAGCGCTTCGGCCTCGTGCACGATCGGGCGCCGCTGGACCTGAGTCTGTTTGGAAAGCTGGCCGAGCCGGCTGCGCAGGGCGAACTCTTCTAGCAGCCGGTGAGCAGGTCCCACTCGGGCTTGTACACGCTGCTCTTCACGCCCATGTAGCCCAGCACCGTGTGGCTGATGAAGTCGTGCGAGATCGGCTGCTGCAGATGTCCGGCCAGGCAGGCGCGCTGGGCCTTCTGGTGCTGCGGCAGCCAGAAGATCGCCGGCACGTGGGTCTGCTCGGCAGGCGCGAAGGCATAGGGCACGCCGTGCAGGTACAGACCGTTCTCGCCCAGCGATTCGCCATGGTCGGACATGTAGAGCATCGCCGGCTCATAGTTCGCCGCCTGCTGGCCCAGCCAGTCGATCACGCCGGCCAGCACGTGGTCGGTGTAGGCGATGGAGTTGTCATAGCCGTTGATCACCTGCTCGCGCGGGCACTGCTGCAGCGCATTGCTCTGGCACTCGGGCTGGAAGGGCTTGATGCTCGCCGGCGAACGCTTGTAGTAGGCCGGGCCGTGGCTGCCCATCTGGTGCAGCACGATGACCACGCCGCGCTTGGCGCGTTCGGGGTCGAGCTTGGCGAACTGCTCGGGCAGGTTCTTGACGAGGTCCTCGTCCATGCACTCGTCACCGTTGCACAGGTCCACATGCGGTACGCGGTCACACGCGCCCTTGCAGCCGCTCTGGTTGTCCAGCCACACCACGGCCAGGCCCGCGCGCTGCAGCACGTCGAGCAAACCCTCCTGCGGCTTCTTCAGCGATTCATAGGCGTCCTTGCCCAGCACGGAGAACATGCAGGGCAACGAGGCTGCCGTGGCCGTGCCGCAGGACTTGGCGTTGGCGAAGCTCAGCACTTCGAGCTTGGCCAGCTCCGGGTTGGTCGGGCGGCCGTAGCCGTTGAGCGAGAAGTTCATCGCCCGCGCCGTCTCGCCGACGACCAGCACCATCAGCGGCGGCTTCACGCCGGCGGCACGTTCGGCCAGCTTGGCGTCCTGGCCGATGACTTCCGGCGGGCCGCTGGGCTGGGCCTGCGAACGCACGGCCACCGCGCCCAGAGAATACAGGGCGTTCACCGGGCTGATCATGTAGCGCAGCTGCTTGTGGTTGCGCATGGTCGAGGCGAAGTCCGCCGAGACCGAGAGGATCAGCAGCACCGCTGCGACCAGGGCCGCGACGAAACTCAGGATGTTGATGACGACCCGGCGCGGGAAGGGCGCGCGCTCGAGCGGGCGGCGCCACAGCCACCAGGCCGGCAGCACGCCGAGGATCAGCAGGCTCGCCAGCATGCGGATGCTCAGCAGGTCGCCGGCTTCCCGGGCGTCAGTCTGCAGCACGTTGATGATCATCGTGGGGTCGATGACCGTGCCGTAGGAACCGATGAAATACGCCAGCGCCGCAGCCAGCAGCAAGAGGACCGTCAGCGCCGGCTTGAGCACCGGCCGCCAGGCCAGCAGGCTCAGCAGCGCACCGGTCAGCGCGATCACCACGCAGACGAACACGCCGATGAAGACAAGGCCGCGCGTATCGCCCAGCTCGGGCAGTTGGTGCAGCAGCCGCCACAGCGGCCAGTTGGCAAGCAGGCCCATCCACAAAGCGGCCAGCCAGGCCAGGGTCAACGGGGATTGGAGCGAGGGTTTCTGGAAGAGCTGTCGCATGGCCGGCATTGTGGCTCAGCCGTCTGGGGCGAGAATGCGCCGCAACTCTCGACACACAAACCGAAACAGGAGCGAACGAACGATGAACATCCTGCTGTGGGTCCTGCAGGCGCTGGCGGCGCTGGTCTACGGTGCTTCGGGCGTCATGAAGGTCTTCATGTTCGACAAGATGAGCGGCGATGTGCCGTCCTTCGGCGCGCTGCCGAAGCAGGTCTGGATGGTGCTGGGCCTCGTCGAGCTGGTCTGCGTGCTCGGCCTGATCGTGCCGGGCCTGAGCCATCTGGAGCCGCTGCTCACGGTGGCTGCGGCGACGGTGCTCGCGCTGGAGAGTCTGGTCTTCATCGGCGTGCACGCCAAATACCGCGAGATCGGATCCATCGTGATGTGCTGCGTGCTGGGCGCGCTGATGGCCTTCGTGGCCTATGGGCGCGCGGTGCTGGTGCGGCTGAACTGAACAGTTAGCAAGTCCTTCAGACGTCGAAGCGGTAGCTGCCTGCCTCGTGCAGCGCCCACGCACCGTCACCTTTGAGCTCCAGCACGCGCGAGTGATAGCGCAGCAGTGCCGGTCGATGCGCTATGCTGATCAGCGTGCGGTCGCTGCGCTTGCGCAGCCGCTTGTACAGCGCTGCCTCGTTGGGGCCATCAAGCGCGCTGGTGGCTTCATCGAGGATCAGCAGCTTCGGCTCATGCACCAAAGCGCGCGCGAACGCCAGGCGCTGGCGTTCGCCGACGGAGAGCAGCTTCTCCCAGTCCTGCACCGCATCCAGCCCGCCGAAACGCGCGGCCAGGCCATCGAGCTGGACTTCGTCGAGGATCTCCAGCAGCCGCTCGTCGTCCACCGGTCGGCCCGTCGAAGGGTAGAGCAGCTGGCTGCGCAGGCTGCCCACCTGCATGTAGGGCTGCTGCGGCAAGAAGAGCACGCCGGCCATGTCCGGATGCTGGACCGTGCCGCTGCCGCCACGCCACAGGCCAGCGATGGCGCGCAGCAGCGAGCTCTTGCCGCAGCCGCTCACGCCGGTGATCAACAGGCCCTCGCCGGGCGGCAGTTCGAGGGTGAGCTTCTCCACCAGCACGCGATCGAACTGCGGTGTGCGCAGCGTCAGCGCCTCCAGCGCCACATGCGGGCCGACGCGGCTCTCGATCGTCTGCTGGCCCGCCGAGCCCGACGCGGGCGAGCCCTTGAGCACCTGCTTGGCCAGCGTGTCCAGCCGTCCGATGCCGGCCACGAACCGCGACAGGCTCTCGAAGTTGTCCACGATCACCGCCACCGCGCTCAGCACGGCGGCGAAGGCGCCGGCCGCCTGCACGGCGCGGCCGACCTCCAGCGCGCCGGACAGCACGCCCTCGGCCAGGATGATGCTGGGCACGACCAACGTCAGCTGGCTGAACGCGGTCTGGAAGAGGTTGAGCGAGCGCTGCTTCTTGATCAGCGCGCCGTAGTTCTCATAGACCGACTCGAACTGTCGGTCCAACTGCGCACGCTCCTGTTTCTCGCCGCGATAGAAGGCGATGGCCTCGGCGTTTTCGCGCAGCCGCATCAGGCCGAAGCGGAAGTCCGCCTCGCGTCGGATCTGCCAGAAGTTCAGCTGGATCAGCGGCTGGCCGAAGACCCACAGCGCCACCACCGTGCCCAGCACCGAATACACGGCCAGGAAACCCACCAGCAGGTGCGAGATCGACCACAGCACGGCGCTGAAGGCCACCAGCTGCATGGCCGAGCCGAGAAAGATCAGGAGGAAGTTGATCGAGCGACCAGTGAAGTTGTTGATGTCCTCGCTGATGCGCTGGTCGGGGTTGTCGAGTTCGCCGCCGGCGCCTAACTCGTAATACCGACGGTCCGCGAGGTAGCCATCCAGGAAGCGGTGCGTGAGCCAGCGCCGCCACTGGTTCGAGAACAGGTCGCGCATGTAGTAGTACAGCGCCGTCACCGGCACGACGATGCCCACGAAAGCCAGGCACAGCCAGACCGCGTGCCAGAAGCGCGGCGCGGCCTTGGCGGCCAGGGCCGAGGTCATCTCGCCGGCCTGGTTGTTCAGCAGTACGGCGAGGTGGGTCTGCGCCAGCATCAGCGCGATCAGCAAGGCCAGCAGCGCCCACGCACGCCGACGCCGATTGCCGAGCCAGTAGGGCTTGGCCACGCCGATGAACTGCCGCCACGCGGCCATGGACAGCTGCGGTGCGCGCACCTGCTCACGGCGCTTGCGCGGAGCGCGCGAAGGCTTGGCAGCGGTGCGGGAGCGGGCGGCGGATCGAGTCATGCTCCACCTTACGAGGCGCACGAGCGACACCCTGTCGGACGCCACCGCTGGTCACCGTCAGCGCCATGGTCTTCTTCGACCGGTGTTCTTCAGACGGAAAGCCCGGGCACGGCCATGCCGCCGGCTGCGCGCTCATGGTGTCGTGGCGTGACGGGGTTGGTGAGCGGAGCAACGAAGCGTTCCTGCAGCGCTGCAATGCGCAATTGCAGATCCGCCGCACCGTCGATCTTCTCCATCTGTCGCTTGAGCACCAGGCCGGCCATGTCGATCAGCTTGGCATTGCGCGTAGCCTCGCCTTGCTGGATCAGCAGCGTCACGCCGTCGCGCGGCAAGCCGTGCAAGGAATGGCGCATCGCCGTCTCGGCCAGGCCGAAGATGCGGGCGTGGCAGGCGCGCAGTTCGGCCACGGCGGTGGCGTGGCCATCGCACATGCACGCCAGCACCTCCGTGCTGGCCTTGCTGGTGCAGTAGCGCAGGCCGCCGCGCGTGACGATGGCATCGAACTCCTCGGCCCTGATCTCGGTGCGGGCGAGCCGCACCCACAGGCCCAGCAAGATGCCGCCGGCCTCGAGATCGAAGTCGCCCTGCTGGGCTTCGACCGCCAGCCAGCGGGCCAGCTCCAGCGCCTCGGCGGTCTTGCGTTCCAGCATGCAGCGCAAGGCGCGAAACACCATCTCGAAGCGCTCCAGCCGGCGCGATCCCTTGTTGCGATCCAGTTCGGCGGCAAGCGTGTCGTGCACGTACTTGAAGCCGCGCATGTCCTTGGTGTCGTGGCGCAGCAGGCCCAGAAAGACGAGGTTCATGAAGTCGAACATCTTGGAGGACAGGCCGCCGGACATGGCCTTCTCCAGCTGGTGCTCGGCCACGCGGCGCTGGCCGGCGTAGTAGGCCAGCACGCCATAGCGCTGCTGCCGCGCCAGGCAGCCCGGCGTGAGCGAGGCCGCGCGCTGGTAGTTGGCCAAGGCACCGTCGACGTTGCCGGTCTCCAGCAGCAGGTGGCCCATCACGTCGTAGGAGTCGGCGAAGTCGGGCAGATCGCCGATCAGGCCTTCGAGCGTGTGCTGCGCTGCCGCGAGGTTGCCGCTGCCCAACTCGGCACGGGCCACACCCAGGCGCGCCCAGGGCAGGGTACGCGCCTCAAGAATGGCGTCGAAGAGCTTGCGCGCCTCGTCATTGCGGTTCAGGCGCATCAGCAGCTCTGCGCCGATGCGCGCGGCATAAAGCCAGAACTGCGCGCGTGCGTCGAAGCGTTGCAGGCACAGGGCGGCGGCGGCGGGCAGATCACCGGCCTCGATGGCCGTGAAGATGTTCTTGAGGATCTTCTTGCGATAGCGCGCCTGGGCCAGGCGATCGTTCAGCGCGGCGGCGGTGTAGGGGCGCACCAGGTAGGCGTCGAGCGCGGCCTCGGCGGCCTCGGCCACGCGCGCGTAGGTGGCTTGCGAGGTCACCATGATGAAGACGGTGGAGAAGGGCAGCAGCTGCGCGCGGCGCAGCTCGTCGAGCAGGTCTTGCGCGCCCATCTCCTCACGGTCGGGATCGTCGCCGCACAGCACGATGTCGATGTGCTTGTGTTCGAGCAGCGGACGCGCATCCTTGGGGCGCAGGCACTGGCGGATGTCCTTGATGCCGAGGTCGCGCAGCTGGGCCGACATCACGCTGCGTGCGGTGGCATTGCCGTCAATGACGAGCGCGCTGGCTGTGTAGATGCCGCTATCCATCTGCATGGATTGCACCGATCGCCCTCCCGTCCGTTGACCACGGATGAACGCTGATGACTGCTGCCGTCGGCCATCTTGGGACAGAGCGTCAAGGAGCGCAAGGCGAAGGCGAAAAAAATGCCGCAACCCAGGGGTGCGGCACTTGTGCGTTGCTCTTGAATCCGACGTTAGCCGATCACTTGAACAGGTCCTTGACCCGGTCCGTCCAGCTCTTGGCGTTGGGCATGTGGCGCTCGCCGCCATCCTTGAGCGACTTGTCCAGCTCCTTGAGCAGCTTCTTCTGGTGCTCGGTCAGCTTGACCGGCGTCTCCACGGCGACGTGGACGTAGAGATCACCCGGATAGCTGGAGCGCACACCCTTGATGCCCTTGCCGCGCAGGCGGAAGGTCTTGCCGTGCTGCGAGCCTTCGGGCAGCTCGATCTCGGCCTTGCCGCCGAGCGTGGGCACCTCAAGCGCACCGCCCAGCGCTGCCGTCACCAGCCCCACGGGGATGGTGCAGTGCAGGTCGTCGCCGTCGCGCTCGAAGATGTCGTGCTGCTTGATGCGGATCTCGATGTAGAGATCGCCCGCCGGCCCGCCGTTCACACCGGGTTCGCCATTGCCCGCGGAGCGGATGCGCATGCCCTCGTTGATGCCGGCCGGGATCTTCACTTCCAGCGTCTTCTGCTTCTTCACCTTGCCCTGGCCGTTGCAGGTGGTGCAGGGCTCGGGAATGATCTTGCCGGTGCCGTGGCAGTGCGGGCAGGTCTGCTGGATGCTGAAGAAGCCCTGGCGCATGTGCACCGTGCCCGAGCCGCCGCAGGAGCCGCATTGCTTGGCGCTGGTGCCGGGCTTGGCGCCGCTGCCCTTGCAGGTCTCGCAGCCTTCCCAGCTCGGGATGCGGATCTGCGTTTCCTTGCCGCGCGCCGCTTCTTCCAGCGTGATCTCCATCGCGTAGGACAGATCGCTGCCGCGGTAGACCTGCTGGCCGCCGCCGCCGCGACGGCCCGCGCCGCCGGCACCGCCGCCGAAGATGTCGCCAAAGATGTCGCCGAAGGCCTCGGCAAAGCCGCCGAATCCTTCCTGCCCCGGGCTGCCGCGGAAGCCGCCCGCGTTCGGGTCGACGCCGGCGTGGCCGTACTGGTCATAGGCGGCGCGCTTTTGCGCGTCGGTGAGCATCTCGTAGGCCTCCTTGGCCTCCTTGAACTGCTCTTCGGCGGCCTTGGCGCCTTCACCCTGATTGCGGTCAGGGTGGTACTTCATGGCCAGCTTGCGGTAGGCCTTTTTTATTTCTTCCTCGGTAGCCGTCTTGGCCAGTCCGAGGACTTCGTAGTAATCACGCTTTGCCATCGATCGCTTTCGGTGCTTGAAGCGAACACGCCGCGTCGGGACTCAAACCTGACGCGGCGTCTTGCTGCAGAGGGGCAACCTTTACTTGGTGTCCTTGACTTCCTTGAACTCGGCGTCGACCACGTTGTCGTCGGCCGGCTTGCCTGCCGCAGCGGCCTGGGGCTGTTCGGCAGCACCTTGGGCAGCAGCGGCTGCAGCCTGCGCGCCTTGTGCTTCGGCGTAGACCTTCTCGCCGAGCTTCTGGCTCGCGGTCATCAGGGCTTCGGTCTTGGCGTCGATGGCTTCCTTGTCGTCGCCCTTGATGGCTTCTTCCAGGTCCTTGATCGCGGCTTCGATCTTTTCCTTCTCGGCGGCTTCGAGCTTGTCGCCGTGCTCGGTCAGGGACTTGCGCACGCTGTGAACCATGGCGTCGCCCTGGTTCTTGGACTGCACCAGTTCGACCTTCTTCTTGTCCTCGGCGGCGTTGGCTTCGGCGTCCTTCACCATCTTCTCGATCTCGGCTTCAGAGAGGCCCGAGTTCGCCTTGATGGTGATCTTGTTTTCCTTGCCCGTGCCCTTGTCCTTGGCGCCGACGTGCAGGATGCCGTTGGCGTCGATGTCGAAGCTCACCTCGATCTGCGGCGTGCCGCGCGGTGCCGGCGGGATGCCTTCGAGGTTGAACTCACCCAACGACTTGTTGGCCTGGGCCAGCTCACGCTCACCTTGGTAGACCTTGATCGTCACGGCCGGCTGGTTGTCGTCGGCCGTCGAGAAGGTCTGCGAGAACTTGGTCGGGATGGTCGTGTTCTTGGCGATCATCTTCGTCATCACGCCGCCGAGGGTTTCGATGCCCAGGCTCAGCGGGGTGACGTCCAGCAGCAGCACGTCCTTGCGCTCGCCGCCCAGGACCTGGCCCTGGATGGCGGCACCGACGGCCACGGCTTCGTCAGGGTTGACGTCCTTGCGCGGTTCCTTGCCGAAGAACTCCTTGACCTTCTCCTGCACCTTGGGCATGCGGGTCATGCCGCCGACGAGGATCACGTCGTCGATGGCGCTCACCGACACGCCGGCGTCCTTGATGGCAGTGCGGCAGGGGGCGATGGTGCGCTCGATCAGCTCTTCGACCAGGCTTTCCAGCTTGGCGCGGGTCAGCTTCACGTTCAGGTGCTTCGGGCCGGTGGCGTCAGCGGTGATGTAGGGCAGGTTGACGTCGGTCTGGGCAGAGTTCGACAGCTCGATCTTGGCCTTCTCGGCCGCTTCCTTCAGGCGCTGCAGGGCGAGCACGTCCTTGGTCAGGTCGACGCCCTGGTCCTTCTTGAACTCGGCAATGATGTAGTCAATGATGCGCTGGTCGAAGTCTTCGCCGCCCAGGAACGTGTCGCCGTTGGTGGACAGCACTTCGAACTGCATTTCACCGTCGACGTCGGCGATCTCGATGATGGACACGTCGAACGTGCCGCCGCCGAGGTCATAGACGGCGATCTTGCGGTCGCCCTTGCCGTGCTTGTCCAGGCCGAAGGCCAGGGCCGCGGCGGTGGGCTCGTTGATGATGCGCTTGACGTCCAGGCCTGCGATGCGGCCGGCGTCCTTGGTGGCTTGGCGCTGTGCGTCATTGAAGTAGGCCGGTACCGTGATCACGGCTTCGGTCACTTCCTCGCCGAGGTAGTCCTCGGCCGTCTTCTTCATCTTGCGCAGCACTTCGGCCGACACTTGGGGAGGCGCGAACTTCTTGCCGCGCACTTCCACCCAGGCGTCGCCGTTGTCGGCAGCAGCAATGGTGTAGGGCATCAGGTCGATGTCCTTTTGCACTTCCTTCTCGGAGAACTTGCGGCCGATCAGGCGCTTCACCGCGTACAGCGTGTTCTTCGGGTTGGTGACCGACTGGCGCTTGGCCGAGGCACCGACGAGGATCTCGCCGTCTTCCTGATACGCAATGATCGACGGCGTGGTGCGCGCGCCTTCAGCGTTCTCGATCACGCGCGTGGTGTTGCCTTCCATGACGGCCACGCACGAGTTGGTGGTGCCGAGGTCAATACCGATGATCTTTCCCATGATGTTCTCTCCTGAATCTTTCGAAATCTGAATGCTTTGAATCTGTGGCTGTTGCCGAAAATCTCAAGTCGGCAAGGACTTATTTCGGTGCGGCAACCGTCACGAGTGCCGGGCGCAGCGTGCGCTCGGCAATGGAATAACCCTTCTGCAGGACGGCCACGACGGTGTTCGCTTCCTGATCGGCTGGCACCATGGAAATGGCCTGGTGCTGGTGAGGGTCAAACTTGGTGCCGGCGGCCGGGTTGATCTCGCTGACCTTGTTGCGCTCCAGCGCTGCGGCCAGCTGGCGACGGGTGGCGTGCACGCCTTCGAGCACGGTCTCGATCTTGGCTTCGGGCATGGCGATGGCGGCATCCATGCTGTCCATCACGGGCAGCATGGCTTCGGCGAAACCTTCGATGGCGAACTTGCGGGCCTTGCTCATGTCTTCATCGGCACGGCGGCGGACGTTCTCGGCCTCGGCCTTGGCGCGCAGATAGGCGTCGGACATCTCGGCCAGGCGGCCTTCCAGGGCGGCGATCTGGTCAGCGGGGCTCGATTCAGCGGCGGCCGCCTCCGGGGCGTCGGAGCCCTTCATGTCGTCAGGCAGGTTGTCGTTTTCGGTACTCATGATCGGTACAGGGGTCGCAAGAAAAGCAATCGCGCCCAGATGGGCGCGTTGTCCGGAAATTCAAGAGGGCGATTTTATCGGGGGAAACCCCGGAAATTCGGCTTGTGCTACCGGAGATCTATTCGTCTGCTTCAGCTGACCAGCGATTCCAGTCGGCGAGCTGCCGGCGGTCCGCCTTGGTGGGTCGGCCCTGGCGGGCTTCGGTGATGGTCTGGGCCGGTTCGGGCGCCAAACGGCGCGCTTCAGCGGCCTTCTCCCGCGCCTGGACGCTTTCGGGCGTTTCCTCGTACAGCCCTTGAGCCACCGGCGCCGGGCCGCGTACGTGGGAGATGCCCTGCACCTTCACCTCGCGCAGGATCACGCCTTGGCGCAGCCGCACCATGTCGCCCAGCTTCACGTCTCGCGAAGGCTTGGCCGATTGACCGTTGATCTCCACCCGGCCCTTGCCGATCTCTTCGACAGCCAGGGCACGGGTCTTGTAGAAGCGTGCGGCCCAGAGCCATTTGTCCAGGCGGACGCCGCCTTCGCTCACAGCAGTCGCTCCGTCACGGCGACCAGGGCGCGCAGGCCCGGCTCGCTGTCATTGAGTGCGGGGATGTAGGTGAAGTCCTTGCCGCCGGCGGTGAGGAAGGCCTTGCGCGCCTCGATGGCGATTTCCTCCAGCGTCTCCAGGCAATCGGCCGAGAAGCCGGGGCAGATCACATCGACCCTGCGCAGGCCGGCCTTGGCACGGGCGACAAGCGTGGGCTCGGTGTAGGGCTCCAGCCACTTGGCGCGGCCGAAACGGCTTTGGAAGGTGACGATGAATTCGCCTTCCTTCAGCCCCAGGCGCCGAGCCAGCAACTCTCCCGTGGCTTCGCACTGATCCGCGTACGGATCGCCCAGCTTGCGCGTGCGCTCGGGCATGCCGTGAAAGCTCATCACCAGCAGCTCGCCGCGGCCGTGGGTCTGCCAGGACTTCATCACGCTCTGCGCCAGCGCCTCGATGTAGAGCGGCTCGGCATGGTACTGCCCGGCCAGCACGAGTTCGGGCAGCACGCGGCGGGTGAGGGCCCAGCGCGAGACCTCGTCGTGCACACTGGCCGTGGTGGCAGCGCAGTACTGCGGATAAGCGGGCAGGACGACGATGCGCTCGAATCCGTCGTTGGCGAGCTGGTCCAGTTCGGCGGCAATGGCCGGCTGTCCGTAGCGCATCGCGTGGCGCACGGTCGCGGCCTGGCCGCGTTCGCCAAGAAGGCCCTGCAGCAGCTTGGCCTGCTTGGCCGTCCACACCTTGAGCGGCGAGCCTTCGGCCGTCCAGACGGTGGCGTACTTGGCGGCCGACTTGGCCGGCCGGGTGCGCAAGATGATGCCGTTCAGGATCAGCCACCACAGCGCGCGCGGGATCTCGACGACGCGGCGATCCCAGAGGAACTGCGCCAGGTAGCGCCGCGTAGCCTCCGGCGTGGGGGCATCCGGGCTGCCCAGATTGCAAAGCAGGACTGCGGTCTTCTTCTTCAAGGGAATTCTTCAGCGCAAGTTCAGCGCACGGTGTCGACGAAGTGCAGCACCTCGAAGCGCACGGAAGGCGCGCTCGCGTCCACCGGTGGGCTGCCCAGGCCGATCACGCCGCCGCCGTGCAGGGTGCAGCCGCCGCGCTTCAGGCTGACGATCTCGCCGGCACTGCCGAAGCGCACATAGGTGCCGTTGTAGGAAAGATCGGTCACCGAGAAGCTGGTGCCATTCCACTCGATGCGGGCATGCGAGCGCGAGACGCGGCCATCGGTGATGCAGTAGGTGGCTTGCGTGCTGCGGCCCAGCACGATGGGCATGGCCTCGATGTCGAAGACGCGGTCCAGGTCCATCCACACGAGGCGGATGCCGTCCGGCGTGGCGCCGGTGTGGACGACTTCGCCGAACTGCGTGGCCACGTCGCCGGCCACGGGCTGGTCCAGCACGTGCACATGCACGGGTTCGGCGCGGCCGCGCACGTTGATCAGGTCCAGACTCCGGAAGCGCGCCTTCTGCTGGCTGGGCAGGCCTTCGAGCACCTCGGCGGTGATGAGGGTTTCGTTGTCGCCCGCATGGTCGAGCAGCCGGGCGGCCACGTTGACGGCGTCACCGAAGCAATCGCCGCCGAGCTCCACCACCTCGCCGCGCGCCAGCGCCACCTGCATGCGCAGGCCGCGCGTGTTGCTGGCGCGCTTGCTGCTGCGCGTGTTGGCGCGTTCGAGGAAATCGTGCATGCGCGCGGCGGCCTTGACACCATCGCGCGGGGAGGGGAAGACAGCCATCAGGCCATCGCCCAAGGTCTTGATCAGGCGGCCTGCGCATTCGTCGACCGCGCGGCCGATCTGGCTCACGGCGTGGGTGACGACGGCGCTGGCCTCGGCATTGCCCAGGGTCTCGTAGAGGCCGGTGCTGCCGCGCAGGTCGGCAAACAGAACGGTCAACTCTCGGATTTCAGCCATGGCGCGCAGTGTAGCGGCGCTGGCCAACGAAAAAGGGGCTGGAAAACTCCAGCCCCTCTTGTATGTATCCGTGCGGATTACAGGTTGTCGAGATACGTACGCAGCTTGTCCGAACGGCTCGGGTGCTTCAGCTTGCGGATCGCCTTGGCTTCGATCTGGCGGATGCGCTCTCGGGTCACGTCGAACTGCTTGCCGACTTCTTCGAGCGTGTGGTCCGTGCTCATCTCGATGCCGAAGCGCATGCGCAGCACCTTGGCTTCGCGCGGGGTCAGCGAATCGAGGATGTCCTTCACCACGTCGCGCAGGCCGGCCTGCATGGCGGCTTCGATCGGCGCGGTGTTGTTGGTGTCCTCGATGAAATCGCCCAGGTGCGAATCGTCGTCGTCGCCGATCGGCGTTTCCATGGAGATCGGCTCCTTGGCGATCTTCATGATCTTGCGGATCTTGTCTTCCGGGATCTCCATCTTCTCGGCCAGCGTCGGGGCATCCGGCTCGAAGCCGAATTCCTGCAAGTGCTGGCGCGAGATGCGGTTCATCTTGTTGATCGTTTCGATCATGTGAACCGGGATGCGGATCGTGCGGGCCTGGTCGGCAATCGAGCGCGTGATGGCCTGGCGGATCCACCACGTGGCGTAGGTCGAGAACTTGTAGCCGCGACGGTATTCGAACTTGTCCACCGCCTTCATCAGGCCGATGTTGCCTTCCTGGATCAGGTCGAGGAACTGCAAGCCGCGGTTGGTGTACTTCTTGGCGATGGAGATCACGAGACGCAGGTTGGCCTCGATCATTTCCTTCTTGGCGTCGCGGCTGGCCTTCTCGCCCTCGTTCATCTTCTTGTTGATCTCTTTCAGATCCTCAAGCGGCACGACGGCGCGGGCCTGGATGTCGATGAGCTTTTGCTGCAGTTCCTGCACGGGCGGCAGGTTGCGCGACAGGATGACGGCGTACGGCTTGCCGCTGGCGACTTCCTTCTCGGCCCAGGCGAGGTTCAGCGCGTTGGGCGGGAAGGTCTTGATGAAATGCTCCTGCGGCATGCCGCACTTGTCCACCACGATCTTGCGCAGCTCGCGCTCGTAGCGGCGCACGTCGTCCACCTGCGAGCGCAGGATGTCGCACAGCTTCTCGATCGTCTTGACGGTGAAGCGGATCGTCATCAGCTCCTGGCTGATGGCGCCCTGGGCCTTGTTGTAGGAGGCTGACTTGTAGCCGTCCTTCTCGAAGGCCTTGCGCATCTTCTCGAAGTTGGCCGACAGGCTGTCGAGCTTGACCAGTGCGGCGTTCTTCAGCTCTTCCAGCTTCTTGGTCAGGGCCTTGGAGCCGCCGTTGCCGTCGTCGTCGTCTTCCTCGTCGAATTCGTCGAAGTCTTCTTCGGCCACGTAGTCGTCGGCCTCGTCGGCAGCAACGAAGCCGTCCACCACCTCGGAGATCTGCATCTCGCCGGCGCGGATCTTGGTGGAGAACTCCAGGATGTGGGCAATGGTCGTGGGCGAGGCCGAGATGGCCAGCATCATGGCCTGCAGGCCGCCTTCGATGCGCTTGGCGATCTCGATTTCGCCTTCGCGGGTCAGCAGTTCGACCGTGCCCATTTCGCGCATGTACATGCGCACCGGGTCGGTCGTGCGGCCGAATTCGGAATCGACCGTGGACAGCGCGGCTTCGGCGGCTTCTTCGGCTTCTTCTTCCGTCGAGGTGGCGGTGGTGCTGCCCTGGATCAGCAGCGTGGCGGCGTCAGGTGCCTGCTCGTAGACCGCGATGCCCATGTCGTTGAGCATCGAGATGATGGCCTCGAGGATTTCCTCGTTGACCAGCTTCTCGGGCAAGTGGTCGTTGATTTCCTGGTGCGTCAGGAAACCACGCGTCTTGCCCATCTTGATGAGGGTCTTCAGTTCCTGGCGGCGCTTGGCGGCTTCTTCTTCGCTCAGCGCCGTTTCTTCCAGGCCGAATTCACGCATCAGCGCGCGCTCCTTGGCGCGGCTGACCTTCATGCGCAGCGGCTTGGCCTTGGGCTTGTCCTCGACTTCCTCGACCTCGGCCACTTCTTCCGTCTCGCCCTCGATCTCGGCGTCGATGTCGGAGAAGTCCACTTCCTCTTCCTCGGGCTTGGTCTTGCCCGCAGCTGCCTTCTTGCTGGTCGTCTCGACCTTGGGCTTGCGGCCGCGCTTGGGCTTGTCCTCGGCGACGACAGCAGCGGCCGCAGCCTTGGCGGTCTTGGCCGGCGCCTTGGCGGGTGCTGCGGCCTTCTCGGCGGGCTTTGCAGCCTTGGCAGCGGGCTTGGCCGCCGGTTTGGCAGCGGCTGCAGTTGACTTGGCCGAGGCGGGCGCGGGCTTGGCTTCAGCCTTCGCGGCCTTGGCGGCGGGCTTCTTGGTTTCTTCGGCCTTGGCGGTCGTCTTCTTGGCAGTCATGCAGGTCCTTTGGAGGAGGTGGCGAGGGCAGCTTTACGTTTGCAGCGAATTCGGAAATGCAGCAGCCACCTGGGGGCTGAACCGACCGCATTCAAGCGGGAGGGAGCCTCAGGTGGCTTCTTCATGGAGTGAAAACCTCCATGTGGCGCGCTCAAGCTGGCGTGAACGTTGTTGAGTGCAGCTCTTGGCGGATACGGGTGGCGCTTGTGATCAAACCCAGTGTCTGCTGGGCGGCCGGGTCCGGAAGTGGCTGCCGTTACTCTTGGCGCGCTCGGAAAACCGATATTGTCGCTTATTTTGGGGAATCGTCAACGGCCAGGGCGCGCAACCGGGCCAGAACCTCGCCCAGCTCCTGGGCGCGGCCCTCGGCCGCCAGGGTCTTGCTGCGGGCTTCAAGCTGGCTTCGCAGCAGCTTGCGCAGCGCCCATTCGAACTCGGCAAACGACTCTTCGTCCCCCACCAGGGCTCCGGCTGTGAAGCGCCGGGCATGATCGACCAGCCCGTCTTCCTCCAGCGCCGATTCCAGCACCGGCCAGGCCGCCGGCCCGTGGTTCATCAGGTAGCGCTCCAGCCACTGCACCAGGTCGCCGTGCGGCGCCGGCAGCTCGTGCAGCATCTGCTGGTCTTCATGGCCGAGCTGCTCCCACCAGCCGGGCTGGAGCAGCAGCATGCGCAGCGCGTGGTCGGCCACCGAGGCCGGCTGGCGGCGCGGCGTGCCGGCGGTCGGGTCCTGCGGGCCGCGCTTGCTGCGCCAGTTCGGGTCGGGTTTCCAGTCCTTCTTCCATTCGCGGCGCGGCTTGCTGCCGCCAGCAAAGCCTCCGCCTTCCGGCGCGGCGTTACCGCCGCTGCTCTCGTAGCGGGGCACCTGCCACATGCGCGCCAGTTCGCCGTCGGGCAGTTGCGCCCGCTTGGCCAATTCACTGAGCAAGCCGCGCTTGAGCAGGCCTTCCGGCAGGGCGGCCCACAGCGGCTTGGCGTTGGAAAGCATCCGCGCCCGGCCTTCCACGCTGCCCAGATCGCAATCTTCCGAAGCGCTCTGCTGCAGCTGCCGCGACAGCGGCACAGCCTGCTCCACATAACGCTCGAAACCAGCGGCGCCGTGTTCGCGCACGTACGAATCAGGATCGTGCTCCGGCGGCAGGAAGAGGAACTTGATCGAGCGGGTGTCGCTGGCGTGGGGCAGGGCGGCTTCGAGCGCGCGGCCGGCGGCGCGGCGGCCGGCCGCGTCGCCGTCAAAGCTGAAGATCACGCTTTCGGTGAAGCGGAACAGCTTGTGCACGTGTTCCGCCGTGCAGGCCGTGCCCAGCGTGGCCACGGCGTTGCCGAAACCATGCTGGGCCAGCGCCACCACGTCCATATAGCCTTCAACGACGAGCGCATAGCCGCGCTTGCGCAGGCCGGCGCGGCCTTCAAACAGGCCGTAGAGCTCGCGACCCTTCACGAAGACCGGGGTTTCCGGCGAGTTCAGGTACTTGGGCTCACCCTTGTCGAGCACCCGACCGCCGAAGCCGATGAACTCGCCCTGCACGTTCCGGATCGGGAACATGATGCGATCACGGAAGCGGTCATAACGCTTGGTTTCCCCGCCATCCTCATGGACGATGACCATGCCCGATTCGGTGAGCAGCGGATCGTCGTACTCGGGGAAGGCGCTGGCCAGCGGACGCCAGCCTTCGGGCGCGTAGCCGAGCGCGAACTGCGCGGCGATCTCGCCCGTCAGGCCGCGGCCCTTCAGATAGTCGATGGCACGCGGGCTCTTCTTGAGCTGGGTCTTGTAGTGCTTGGCAGCGCGTTCCAGCACGTCGGACAGCGTGGCCGCTCTAGCCTTCTGCTCTTTGGCCTTCTCGCGCTCCTCGGGTGTGCGGTTGTCCTCGGGCACGACCATGCCGGCCTGCTGGGCGAGGTCTTCCACGGCCTCGACGAAGCCGGCGCCGGTGTATTCCATCAGGAAGCCGATGGCGTTGCCGTGCACGCCGCAGCCGAAGCAGTGGTAGGTCTGGCGCGACGGCGTGACGCAGAAGCTGGGCGACTTTTCGCCGTGAAAGGGGCACAGGCCCTTGTGTGTGCTGCCGGCCTTCTTCAGGTCGACATGGCGACCGACGACCTCGACGATGTCGATGCGCGCAAGAAGGTCCTGGATGAAGCCCGGTGGAATCACCGCGTCAGTTTACGGTCTCGCTTCGCCGCGCCGGATCGAGCTGCTTCAGCCAGGGTGAACGGCTGAAGGCGGCACACCACGGCGCGACCTCGGCCGCCGGCATGGCGGAGGCGATGCCATTGCCCTGGCCTTGCTCGCAACCCAGGCGCAGGAGCGCGCGCGCATGGGCTGCCGACTCCACGCCCTCGGCCACCACGCTGCAATTGAAGTGGCGTGCCAGGCCCACCACGCCTTCGATCAGCGCCATGTCCTGCGCGTCGATCAGCATGTTTTGCACAAAGCTGCGGTCGATCTTGAGCGCGTCGATCGGCAGGCTCTTCAGGTAGGTGAGGGTGGAGTAGCCGGTGCCGAAATCGTCGAGCGCAAAGCGCACGCCGAAGGCCTGGCAGCGCTCGATCAGCGCGTTCGTGGCGACCATGTCGGCCAGGGCCGCGGATTCCAGCACTTCCAGGCACAGGTGGCGCGCCACGGGCTCGGGGTGGCGCTGAACCAGCTCCTGCAGGCGCTGGGCGAAATCGATGGATTGCAGCTGCCGGGCGGTGACGTTGACGGCGACTTCCAGCTCCAGCCCTTCGGACAGCCATTGGGCGCTTTGCTTGAGGGCCTGCTCGATGATCCAGTCGCCGACCTGCACGGCCAGGCCGGTGTCCTCGATCTGCGGCAGGAAGGCGCCGGGCAGCAGCAGGCCCTGCTCGGGGTGGTACCAGCGCAGGAGCGCCTCCATGCCCAGCACGCGGCCGGAGCGCATGTCGATCTTGGGCTGGTAGTGCAGTTGCAGCTCTTCTGCATCGAGCGCCTGTTGCAGCCGTGCGAGCTGCAGCAGGCTGGCCTCATCGCGCTGGCGCTTGGCGGCGTCGAAGAAGCGGAAGGCATCGCGGCCGGCATGCTGCTTGACGCGGTAGAGCGCGTGGCCGGCGTTGCGCAGCAGCGTTTCGGCGTCGGACGGATCGGCCGGGAAGAGCGTGGCGCCGATGCTGGCCGTCAGGTCCAGGTTCTCGCCGTTGTGCGGGGCCGGCAGCCGGCAGGGTGTGCGCACGACATTCAGCAGCCGCTCCAGCGCCAGCTGGGCCTCGTTCATGTCCGCCACGCGCAGCACCAGGCCGAACTCGTCGCCGCCCAGGCGGGCGATCTGGTCGGACCATTGGCGCGCATGGCGCAGGGCGCCCTTCAAGCGTTCGGCCACCTGCAGCAGCAACTGGTCGCCAACGTCCACGCCGAACTGCACGTTCACGCGCTTGAACTGGTCCAGGTCCACGCGGCAGACGCAGAGCATGAAGCCCTCGCGCTCGGCCGTGGCCACATCTGCCTTCAGCTGGCGCGCGAATTCCTCGTGGTTGGCCAGGCCGGTGAGGCTGTCCATGCGCGCGTGCTGCTCCAGCCACTTGCGCTGGCTGTTGGCCTCGGTCACGTCGCTGACCGTGATCACGCGGTAGCGCGGTGCGCCCGGCGTGCGTGGCTGGCGCACCTCGCAGATGCTCGTAGACAGCGTGCAGGCGGTGCCGTTCGAGCGCTCGGCCTTGAGCTCGCCGGTCCAGACACCGTCCTCGTGCAGAGCGGCCAAGAGCTTTTCGGTGCTGATGCCGGAGCGGTGCAGCGTGGTCGGCTGCAGCAGCTCGGACGGGCGGCCGAGCAGGGTCTCGCGGCGCGCGCCCATGATGCGGCAGTAGCTTGGGTTCACGTCGACGATGCGGTGCTGGCCGTCGACCACCAGCAGGCCCTCGTGCAGGTGCTGGAACAGGCCGGCGGCGAGCAGCTGGCGCTCCTCGGCCTGGCGCAGGGTGTTGATGTCGGAGAGCAGCAGCAGGGCCTCGATGGCACGGCCTTCGCGGTCGCGCTTGAGCACATGCAGGCGCAGGGCGTGCCAGCGCCATGCGCCGGTGCCGTGCACGGGCGCGAGGCCGCGCTCGGGTGAGGGCAGACGCAGCGGCTCGTGGCAGAGCTCGTCGCCGCCAGGCTCCAGCGCTTGCTGCAGCACTGTGCCCACGCGCTCGCGGTCCAGCGGATGGGCCACGGCCAGCCACAGCACGGGGTCGCTGTCGGGCGGCAGGGCCTCGGTCGTCACAGCCTCCCAGTTGCCCGATGGGCGCATGCCGCCGCGAGAAGTCCATTCGGCCAGGGCCGTGCCTTCGTTGCGCAGGGCCTGCATCCAGCGCCGGTTGCGCTCGTCGCGGCGCATCAGCATGGCGCTGACCATGGGGGCGATCAGAGCGGCGCTGGCGAGCAGGCTGACCAGGCGCAGCAGGCCAGTCATCGATCCCGCCGGGCCGGCAAAGGGACCGAGGCCGAGCGTGGTGAAGGTGCTGGCCAGCACGGCCAGCAACAGTGTGGCGCCCGCCGCCAGCCAGGCCTGGCCACGCAGCGCGAGGGCCAGGATCAGCAGGAGAGGCAGGCACATCAGCGGTTCCAGGCCTGGAATCCCCAAGGCCGGCAACGCCAGCAGCGCAGGCAAGGGCAGCCAGATGGCGCCGATCCCGCGCGGCAGGCGGATGCCGTCCAGGGCCAGCAACGGTGCGCTCAGCAGCAGCACGCCGAGCAGGTCGGCCAGGGGGTTGAGCAGGCGGTCCCCGCCCACCAGCAGCCCAGTGGCGGAGGTGCTCAGCAAGGCGTTAAAGCCCACGCCGAGGCCCAGCAACAAGGCGAGATCGCGCAGCGGTTTTTCTCCGCGCTGCCAGCCGCCCTGGCGCATCAGGCTCAGGCTCAGGGCCGGCGCCAGCCAGAGCGTCAGCCCCTGCTCAACAGCCGGCAGCCAGGCGCCGCCCAACAGCCGGGCCAGCAAGGTGCCGCCGAGCATCAGCGCCACTGCCATCGTGGGCCCCCAGAAGTACAGAGCCGCCAGCGCCAAGCCGGCTGGCGGCCAGAAGACCGGAGCGGGACTGGCCTGGGCAGCCAGCCAGCCGCAGCAGATCAGCGCGCCGGTCAACACCAGCTGGCGCAGCAGATTCACGAACACCGCGGATGGGGGTGCAGCCGGCGGCGTGGGCGCGGCTTGGGCGTCGAAGAGGGGGGCGTCCGGCGGGAGCATGGAGGTGGTTGGGTGGCGGGTTTTCGTCACCCATTTACAAGCCGGCGCGAAAGCCTCGGCATGCTAGCGCTGTCCCCCTTGTGCCCCCTGCTTCGTGGCCCCTGCAAATGGGTGGAATCTGGGGTTTGTGCCGGGCGGGTAAGCACATAAAAAAGCAAAAGCCACCGCAAGGGTGGCTTTCGTCGGTGAATGACGCGAGCGTCAGACGTGGAAATCATCGAGCTTGGCACCGCCGGCAATTGCCGCCTTGAGCCACTTGGGCTGCAGGCCACGGCCGCTCCAGGTTTCTCCGGTGGCCTTGTTGCGATACTTGGCCGCGACCTTGGCGGTTTTGCCGACCTTGGGTGTGCGGGCGCTCAGATCGGCCACCGTCAGACCATATTCGGACATCAGGGTCTTGATCTTGCCAACTGCCTCGCTACGTTCGCGGTCCTTGGTCTGGTTGATTTGCGCATCCAGGGCGGCGCGCTGGGCCAAAAGGTCTTTCAAGGTCGACATCGTGCTATTCCTCGCTGGCTTGACTGATGAAGCTGGTGAAAACTACTGTCTGGCGAAGATTATAGGCACGAATATTTTCGAAATACCAGCGAGTTATTGGCGCAAATACCACCAAACTGGAGGACTGCCCTGAAATAAAGGGGCGTGATAAAGGGCGTGTTTATGCGCCTTCGGTCGGCGGCACGTAGCCGGCCGGCTGCTCGGCACCGGCGCCGAAGAAGAATTGTTCCATCTGTCGCGCCAGATACTGGCGGGCGCGCTGGTCGGCCAGATTGAGGCGGTTTTCATTGACCAGCATGGTCTGGTGCTTCATCCACGCCGCCCAGGCTTCTTTGCTGACGCCCTGATAAATGCGCTTGCCGAGTTCGCCGGGATAGGGCGCGAAGTCCAGGCCTTCGGCTTCCTTCTTCAGATATACGCATTGGATGGTGCGGGGCATGACAGCTTCCTTGAATTCAAATGGAGAGAGAAGGGCGAGCGCGGCGTTGAAATGCCGCGTCAGCCCAGTTTCTTGACGAGGACCTGCGAGCGCCGGTCCCAGTTGTATTTGCGCTTGCGTTCCTCGGGCAGCCACTCGGGCTCGACCAATCGGAATCCGCGCTTGATGAACCAGTGCATGGTGCGCGTGGTCAGCACGAAGATACTGTCCAGCCCCATATGTTTGGCGCGTTGCTCGATGCGCTTGAGTATCCGGTCGCCGTCGCCCTGGCCCTGCACTTCGGCCGAGACGGTCAGCGCTGCCATTTCGGCGGTATGCGCTTCCACATAAGGGTAGAGCGCCGCGCAGCCAAATATCACGCCGTCGTGCTCGATGACGGTATAGGCCTCGATATCGCGCTCGATTTCATTGCGATCGCGCTTGACGAGCGTGCCGTCGCGCTCGAAAGGCTCGATCAGCGCGACGATGCCCCCCACGTCGTCGGGCGTCGCCTCGCGCAGGCTTTCCAGTTTCTCGTCCACGACCATGGTGCCGATGCCGTCGTGGGTGTAGACCTCCTGCAAGAGCGCGCCATCGACGGCCAGCGGCAGGATGTGCGAGCGCTCTACGCCGGCCTCGCAGGCCCGCACGCAGTGCCGCAGGTAGAAGGCCACGTCGGTCGGCTCGGTCGGCCGGGGCAGGCTGGCGATCAGGCGCTTGGCGTCGGCCAGGGCCAGTTCGGTGTCGATGGGGCTTTCCGGGTCGCTCGGGTCTTCGTGTACACCGGCGATCTCGGTCACGAAGAGCAGCTTGTCGGCCTGCAGCGCGATGGCGGTGCTGGTGGCCACGTCTTCCATCGTCAGGTTGAAGGCTTCGCCCGTGGGCGAGAAGCCGAACGGCGAGAGCAGCACCACGGCGCCGCTTTCGATGGCGCGCTGGATGGCGGCCGAATCGACCTTGCGGACCAGGCCGCTGTGCTGGAAATCGACGCCGTCGACGATGCCGACGGGCCGGGCGGTGAGGAAGTTGCCCGAGACCACCCGCACCGTGGCGTTGGCCATCGGCGTGTTGGGCAGGCCCTGGGAGAACGCCGCCTCGATCTCGAAGCGCAACTGGCCGGCCGCCTCTTGCGCGCAGTCCAGCGCGATGGGGTCGGTGATGCGGATGCCCTGGTGGTAGCGCGGCTGCTGGCCCTTGGCTGCTAGCTGCTCATTCACCTGGGGTCGGAAACCATGCACCAGCACGATCTTGATGCCCATGGCGTGCAGGATGGAGAGATCCTGCACGAAGGCATTGAGCTTGCCCGCCTCCACCAGCTCGCCCGGCATGCCGACCACGAAGGTCTCGCCCCGGTAGGCGTGGATGTAGGGCGCGACCGCGCGGAACCACGGTACGAAGGTGTGCGGGAAGACAAGGCTCATGGGGACGGAATTGTGCAGGAGGCTTGAAGGGTGATGCTTGGTCGTGCGCCGGAGGCCCTCGATTATCGAGGGCCCGCAACAACGCCAGGAGACGAACCCATGGATCCCATGCAAACCCACGGCGCCTTCAGCTGGAACGAACTGAGCACCACCGACCCCGCCAAGGCCGCCGAGTTCTACGGCTCGCTGTTCGGCTGGACCATTGAATCCATGGAGATGCCAGGCATCGGCGTCTACCGCGTCATCAAGGTCGACGGCCAGCCCATGGCCGGCCTGATGTCCACGCCGTCCGGCGCCGAAGGCATGCCGCCCACCTGGGGCAGCTACGTGACCGTGCAGAACGTTGATGCCACGATCGACGCCGCCCAGCGCCTCGGCGGCCAGGTGCTGGTGCCGATCATGGATGTGCCCGGCGTGGGCCGCATGGCGGTGCTGCAGGACCCGCAGGGCGCCGTCATCAACGTCATCACCTACCTGTCCTCCTGAGCGGACTCGGCGGGGCGGCGATAATTCCGGCCCAGTGAATTCCAAGCCTCCCCGCGCACCGCGTGCGCTGGCGCCCGCGGCGCCCATCCCCCCGATCACGTTCCCTGAATCGTTGCCGGTCTCTGGCCGGCGCGAGGAGATCATGCGTGCGATGGCTGACCATCAGGTCGTCATCGTCTGCGGTGAAACCGGCTCGGGCAAGACGACCCAGCTGCCCAAGATCGCGCTGGCGATGGGCCGCGGCCGTGGCAATGGCGGCGGCCTGATCGGCCACACCCAGCCGCGCCGGATTGCGGCATCGAGCGTTGCCAAGCGCATTGCCGAGGAGCTGAAAACGCCGCTCGGCGAGGTCGTCGGCTACAAGGTCCGCTTCCAGGACCGTTTGCAGCCCGGCGCCTCGGTCAAGCTGATGACCGACGGCATCTTGCTGGCCGAGACGCAAACGGATCCTCTGCTCAAGGCCTACGACACGTTGATCATCGACGAGGCCCACGAGCGCTCGCTGAACATTGACTTCTTGCTCGGCTACCTGCGCGAGATCTTGCCGCGCCGGCCGGACCTGAAGGTCGTCGTGACCTCGGCGACGATCGATGCGGATCGCTTCGCCCAGCACTTCGCCTCGGCCAAGGGACCGGCGCCGGTGTTGATGGTCTCGGGCCGGACCTTCCCGGTCGAGCAGCGCTACCGACCCTTCGAGGAGTCGCGCGAGTACGACGTCAACGATGCCATCTGCGACGCGGTGGATGAACTCTGGCGCGAAGGTTCGGGCGATGTGCTCGTCTTCCTGCCCGGTGAGCGCGAGATCCGCGAAGCCGCCGAGGCGCTGCGCAAGCACCATCCGCCCGGCGTGGAAGTGCTGCCGCTGTTCGCCCGCCTGTCGGAAGGCGAGCAGAACCGCGTGTTCGAGCCGCACGGCAACCGCCGCATCGTGCTGGCCACCAACGTGGCCGAGACCTCGCTGACCGTTCCCGGTATCCGCTATGTGATCGACCCCGGCCTGGCGCGCGTGAAGCGCTACAGCTACCGCAACAAGGTCGAGCAGCTGCAGATCGAGAACGTCAGTCAGGCAGCGGCCAACCAGCGCGCCGGCCGTTGCGGCCGGGTGAGCAACGGCATCTGCATCCGCCTCTTTGATGAGAAGGATTTCAACGAGCGGCCCAAGTTCACCGATCCGGAAATCCTGCGTTCATCGCTGGCCGGTGTGATCCTGCGCATGAAGGCGCTGCACCTGGGTGTGATCGACGAGTTTCCCTTCATCGAGCCGCCGCCGCGCAAGGCGATCGCCGACGGCTACCAGCTGCTGGCCGAGCTCGGTGCCGTGGACGAGACGAACGAGCTCACGCCGCTGGGACGCGAGCTCTCCAAGCTGCCGCTGGACCCGCGCGTGGGTCGAATGATTTTGGAAGCCCGCAAGCGCGACGCGCTGACCGAGGTGCTGATCATCGCCAGCGCGCTCTCGGGCCAGGACGTGCGCGACCGGCCGATGGAACACCAGCAAGCCGCTGACGAAAAGCACAAGAAGTTCGACGACGAAAAGTCGGAGTTCATGGGCTATCTGAAGCTTTGGAAGTGGCTCGGAGAATCGAAGGGCGGTGAGGGTGAGCACAAGCTGTCCAACCGCAAGCACGAACAGCTGCTGCGGGACAACTTCGTCTCCGTGCGGCGTGTGCGCGAGTGGCGCGACATCCACTCGCAGCTGCACACCGTCGTGGCCGAACACGGCTGGCGGTTGAACGGCGCAGCCGCCACGTATGAGCAGGTCCACCTCTCGATGCTGGCCGGTCTGCTGGGCAATATCGGCCTGAAGGCGGATGACGACGATTGGTACCTGGGCGCGCGCGGCATTCGGTTCTACCGCCATCCCGGTGCGCACCTGAGCAAGAAGCCGGGCCGCTGGATCGTGACTGCGGAACTGGTGGACACCACGCGATTGTTCGGTCGCGGCATCGCGGCCATCGAGCCGCAATGGCTGCCGGGGTTGGCTGGACATCTGCTCAAGACACAGATGTCGGATCCGCATTGGGAGAAGAAGGCCGGTGAGGTCGTGGCGCTGGAGCGCGGCACGCTTTACGGCATCGTGGTCTACAGCAACCGCCGCGTGAACTTCGGTCGCGTGGACCCGGCGGCGGCGCGCGAGATCTTCATCCGCGAGGCGCTGGTGAACGGCGAGTGGGAATCGCGCCTGCCTTTCCTCGCGCACAACCGCAAGCAGATCGCCAAGGTCGAAGAGATCGAGCACAAGTCGCGCCGGCAGGATGTGCTGGTGGACGACGAGCTGATCTACGCTTTCTACGACGCCCACGTGCCGGCCGACGTGCATTCCGGCGCGGGCCTGGAGAAGTGGTGGCGCGAGGCCTCCAAGGCCGACCCCAAGCTGCTGCACATCAGCCGCGACGAGCTGATGCGCCACGAGGCTGCCGGCATCACAAGCAACGCGTTTCCGCCGGCCATTCGCCTGGGCGGCGTGGACTGCAAGGCCAGCTACCTGCACGAGCCCGGCGATGCGCGCGACGGCGTGACCGTCACCGTGCCGATCTACGCGCTCAACCAAGTGTCGGAAGAACGCTGCGAATGGCTGGTGCCGGGCATGCTGGAGACCAAGGTCATGGCCCTGCTCAAGAGCCTGCACCAGAAGCCGCGCGCGCGCCTCGTGCCGCTGCCTGATTTCGTGGCCGAGTTCGTCGAGCTCCATCCGTTTGCGCAAGGCAGTCTGATCGAGGTGCTGCTCAAGGCCGTGAAGGAACGCACCCAGCTGGCCATCCAGCGCAATGACTTCAAGCTGGAGCAGTTGCAATCGCACCTGTTCATGAACATCCTGGTGGTGGACGAGCATGGCCGACAGCTCGGCATCGGCCGCAGTCTGGCGGCGCTCAAGGCCGAGCTGGGCGGGCAGGCGCGATCGGCCTTCCAGGCGCTGGCGGCGCTGAAGCTTCCTGCGGCTGCGCCCGTGGCGCCGGCGGCTCCTGCACCCTCGAGCAAAGCTGTCGTGGTGAAAGCCGCACCCGCCACGCCGGTGAAAGACAGCGCCATCGCCTACACCGACTGGACCTTTGGCGAGCTGCCCGAGCTGATGGAAGTGAAGAAGGGCGCGCAAAGCCTGATCGGCTTCCCGGCATTGATCGACAAGGGCGCGCATGTGGAGATCGAGGTCTTTGACGAGCCCGAGGTCGCCGCCGCCAAGCACCGCCTGGGCCTGCGCCGCCTTGTGGCGTTGCAGCTCAAGGAGCCGCTCAAGTACCTGGAGAAGAACATCCCCGACCTGCAGAAGATGTCGGTGCTGTTCATGAGCCTGGGCACGGCGGAGGAGTTGCGCGAGCAGATCATCGGCGTGGCGCTGGACCGCGCCTTCCTGACCGATCCGCTGCCCACCGATCAATTCGCCTTCAAGCGCGTGATCGAGGAAGGCCGCGCGCGGCTGAACCTGATCGCGCAGGAAGTGGCGCGGCAAACCGGCGTCATCCTCACCGAATACGCTGCTGCCACCCGCAAGCTCAAGGACGCCAAGGCGCCCAAGGACGTGGCCGAGGACATCACCGCCCAGCTCGGTGGCCTGGTGGGCAAGCGCTTCGTCACGGGCACCTCCTGGGCCCAGTACGCTCATCTGCCGCGCTATCTGAAGGCCATCGTGGCGCGGCTGGACAAGCTGCGCGCCGATCCGGCGCGGGACGCCAAGCTGATGGCGGAATTCAAGCCGCTGGAGCAACGCTATGTACGCCGCCTGGCCGAGCGCAAGGGCGTGGCGGATGCGCGGCTGGCGGATTTCCGCTGGCAGCTGGAAGAGTTGCGGGTGAGCCTTTATGCCCAGGAGCTTCGCACGCCGCAGCCGGTGAGCGTCAAGCGCCTGGAGAAGGTCTGGCAGCAGATGACGCAGTGAGTCCTACAAGATCGATGGGAACTCACGGCTAACGCGCCGTTTCGATGGACGCACAGCCAGGCTGCGGCGGAGCTTGCTTGCGCCTTGCTGGGCCAAATACCCAGATAAATCCCGCACAGTTCTGCCAAATATTTGGTGTGGAAATGTGTCAAATGAGGCCACACTTCAGTGCATTGAGACGACCATCCCCCAATACGTGAGGGGGTGGCTTGCACGCGAGCACAGCACATTTCCCAAGACCGTGGCAGAACATACGACAGCCCCCCAGCCCAGTGGCCAGGCGGCGCCCCTGAAGCGCTTCGGCCGCTTTGACCTCCGTGCGCTCGTGGCCAAGAGCCAGCGCAGCATGCTGTGGCTGGTTTTTGACGAACGCCTGGGCCAGGAGCTGCTGCTCAGCGTGCCGCGCCAGGCGCCCAACAGCCCCGCAGCCCTGAGCTATTGGCTGCGCACCGCGAACGCCGCTGCACGGCTGCAACACCCCAACATCGCGCCCGTCGTCGAGATCGGCAATGTGGAGCAGTGGCCCTACGTGGCCTACGACCGCTCGCTGGGCGAGACACTGGACGAACGCCTGGCCCGCCAGGCGCCGCCGATTCCCATCGAGACGGCCGACTGGATGGCGCAGTACCTCTCTGGCCTCGCCTTTGCTCATGAGGCCGGCCACTCGCACCGCAATGTGCAGGGGTCCTCGCTGCTGATCGACATCAACGGCAAAGTCCGGCTGATGGGTCTGGAGGTCGTGCAAGAGTCCTTCCCGGCCAATGTCGACCCGATGGCCGCCGTGCACCGCCCCGCGCGCGATCAGGCGGCGGAAGACGTGCTCTGCGCCGGCTTGATGCTGCATCGCCTGCTGACCGGCAAACCCGTGCTCGAGCGCAACGACGTGGCCGACATCCTGCCGCAGCTGCAACCGCAAGGGCACGAGATCGTGCGCCTGGGCTGGGAGACGGCGCACCCGATCCCCGATCCGCTGCGCGCGATTGCCAACCGCTCCACCGACCGCCAGCCGCGCCAGCGCTACCAGATCGCGCGCACCTTCCTGCGTGCCTTGGAAGGCTGGAAGGCCGCCGCCTCCAGCGACGACGGCGGCCCCATCGCGCTGCTGATCGACAAGCTGCAGCGCATCGGCCACCTGCCCACGACGACGAGCCAGTTCAACCACGTGGCCAGTTCCTCCGGCTTTGCCGCCCAGCACACGGCGGCGCTGTCGGAGCTGGTGCTCAAGGACATGGCGCTGAGCCTGGAGCTGCTGCGCCGGGTGAACAACTCGCTCAAGCAGAGCGGGGCGCCGGTGGACGGCACCATCCTGAACATGCAGCGCGCCATCGCCATGGTGGGGCTGGGCGGTCTTGAGGCCGCGGCACGCGCGCTCAAGCCCTGGCCTGGCCCGCTCAACGAGCAATCGGCAGAGATGCTGCGCAGCCTGATGCGCCGCGTGCAGCGCGCCGGGCAAATCGCTCAGGCGCTGCGCCCGGCCGGCTATGACGGCGAGGTCGTCTACCTGATCACGGTGATGCAGAACCTGGGCCGCCTGCTGGTGCAGTACCACTTCCCGGACGATGCCCAGCAGATCCGCCAGCTGATGATCCCGCCCGAGCCAACGCAGGACCATCCGAACCCGGCCGGCCTGACCGAACAGGCGGCGTCCTACGCCGTGATGGGCTGCGACCTCGATTCGCTGGGCGCTGCCGTGGCGCGCTACTGGAGCCTGGGCGACGAGCTGCTGCACATGATCCGCCGCCAGCCGCCCGAGGCGGCCGTGCGGCCTTCGAGCGACGATGCCGACCAGTTGCGGCTGACTTCCAGCCTGGCCAACGAGATCGTCGATTCGCTGGCACTGCCGCAGCACAAGCAGCAGGCGGCGCTCGAGATGATCGCGCGCCGTTACGCGCGGGCACTGGGCATCAGCCTGCGCGACCTGCAGCTGGCGATCAATCCGGAAACGCCTTCGGTCGAGACGAACAACGATGCAGATGCGCCTCCGCGCGTGGCTGAGCCCAAGGCCTCGCCGCTGCGCGGTCGCCTGACAGGAAAGACAGAAGCGGGCCCCGCAGGTGGCCACGGTCGATGACGAGTTTTCAAGATTGGCAGCGCCAGCGAAAGCCGGCGCAACCCGACAGCACCATGTCCACCGCCTCCAAGATGCCACCGCCGCCGCCCGAACTGGGGCGCTTCCGGTTGTTGCAGTCGCTGGGGCAGGGCGCGCAGGCCACAGTCTGGCTGGCACATGACCCGCGGCTCGATCGCGAAGTCGCCGTCAAGGTGCTGCGTCCCGGCTCCGATCCACTGGCCGTGGAAGACTGGCTCAACGAAGCCCGCGCCGTCAGCCGCCTGACGCATCCGAGCATCGTGCCGGTCTTCGAGGCCGATACGCAGGGCGCGCAGTCCTACATGGTGTTCGAGTACGTGCCCGGTGGCACGCTGGCCGAGCGCATGCGCGGCAAGAAGGCCTTGCCGGCACGCACGGCGGTGGAGATCGCGACCAGCGTGCTCGACGGCCTGGACGCCGCCCACGCGGCCGGCGTGATCCATCGCGACCTCAAGCCCTCCAACATCCTGATCGACGCACAGGGCCGCGCGAGGGTGATGGACTTCGGCATCGCCGCGCGCATGACGGATGCGGGTCGCCCGCAGCGCGTGGTCGGCACACCGGGCTACATCTCGCCCGAAGCGGCCAAGGGCGAGAAGCCCTGTCCGCAGATGGACGTCTTTGCCTGCGCGGTGATGCTCACGGAAATGCTCTCCGGCGAGCGGCTCAACTACGACCCCGACCCGTGGCGCGCGGTGCGTCGCGTGACGGAGGTGGATTTCGAAGTGCCCAGTGGCCTGGCCAATGATGTGGACGATGAGCTGCGCGCCATCGTGCGTCGCGGCCTGGCGCGCGACATCACGCGCCGCTGGCCCAGCGCGCGCTCCTTCCGCGATGCGCTGCTGGCCTGGCTCAATCCGGTGCTGATCCCGGAGGGCGAGGGCAAGGACAGCGCCACGCTGGAGTTCTTGCTGCGCCGCATGCGGCTCAAGACGGACTTCCCGGCGATGACGGATGCGGTGGGCCGCATTCAGAAGCTGACGCTGTCCGAGAACGAGAACCTCACCACGCTCTCGAACGAGATCCTCAAGGACGTGGCGCTGACGCACAAGCTGCTGCGTCTGGTGAACACGGTGCAGTTCAGCCAGGTGGGCGGCTCGGTGTCGACCGTCTCGCGCGCCGTGGCGCTTGTCGGCCAGGCTGGCATCCGCAATCTGGCGCTCTCGCTGATCCTGCTGGAGCGCATGGAGAATCAGAGCCACGCGCAAATACTGCGCGAGGAGTTCCTGCGTTCGCTGATGGCGGCGTCGCTGGCCAGTGAGCTGTGCTTGAGCGAACGCGACAGCGAAGAGGCCTTCCTTTGCGCGATGTTCCACAACCTCGGTCGCATGCTGACCGAGTTCTACTTCCCCGAAGAAGCTCAGCAGGTGCGGCGCATCTCGCGGCCCGAGCCCGGCCCGCGCGGCGAGGTCGTGCCGGCGCTGTCCGAGGCCGTGGCTTCGGCGCAGGTGCTGGGCATCAGCTACGAGCAGCTGGGTCTGGGCGTGGCGCGCCAGTGGGGCCTGCCGGAAGTGCTCCAGCGCAGCATGATGCGACCCGAGGGAGAACCGCCGACCCGCTTGCTGGAATCTCCGACCGATCGGCAGCGCTGGCTCTCGCGTGCGGTGAACGATGTGGCCGACGTCATCTTGCGTTCGCCGCCGAGCGAGGCCCACGCCAAGGTGCGCGCGGTGGCCCAGCGCTATGCGCGCAGTCTGGGCGTTACGGCCGAAAGGTTTGATCAGGCCGCTGATGGTGCGCGCCAACGCTTGGCTGCGATGGCCGTGGCCATGGACGTGAAGATCGACAAGAGTTCGCCCGCGCAGCGCCTGCTGGCGCCGCTGCAGCCGAGCCTGGACGATTCACTCAGCGAGCACACGCTGCAGGCCACGCAGGTGCTGGAACGCACCTCGCAGCTCAGCGAGCAGGAGTATTCGCGCGAGAAGGCGGTGGAGATCCTGGCCCTGGGCATCCAGGACATCACCAACGCGATGGTGGAGAACCTCAAGGTCAACGAGTTGGTGCGCATGGTGCTGGAGACCATGCTGCGTGGCCTGCGCTTTCGCCGCATCGTCTTCCTGCTGCGCGATCCGAAGACCGATGCGCTGATGGGCCGCTTTGGCCTGGGCGACAACGTCGAGGCGGTGGCAGGCTTGTTCCGCGTGCCGCTCAAGAATCCCGCCAAGGGTCAGCCGGATCTGTTCAGCGTGATCACGCAGCGCGGTGTCGACACGCTGATTGCCGACACCTCTTTGCCAAAGATCGCCGAGCGGCTGCCTGACTGGTACTTGAACTCACCAGCGCGCGCCGCCAGCTTCATCTTGCTGCCCATGGCCAGCAAGGGCTCGCCCTTTGCGGCGATCTACGCAGACAAGGACGTCGCCGGCAGCATCGACCTGGGCGAGAAGGAACTCTCGCTGCTGCGCACGCTGCGCAACCAGGCCGTGATGTCGTTCAGGCAGACCGGCTAAAAAAAAAGCCGACGAAGACGGCGGCTCAGAGGGATCAATCAGCGGCCGCGGTAGTCGTGGTCATGTCCGCGGTCGGAGTAGCCACCACGGTCGTGGTAGTAGCCATGGCGCGGCGGGACGACGATGCAGCCCGAGACGGCGATGGCACAAAGGCTGGCGATGATGAGGGCGGCGATGCGTCGCATGATGCGTGGTCCGTAATGATTGAACACGCCTCAACAACGCAGGGAGCCGACACCTCGCCGACAGGCTGTAACTATCGCTTACGAATCGGGTTGGGCGTCATCGGCAGGACCCGAGGCCCGGCGCGGGTGCATCGCGCAAAGGAAGGAGGGGGTTGACGAGCCCTAGCCTTCGCCTGAAATCGTCAGTCCCCAGTGTTCATGCGGGCTGTGGCGTGCTCCGAAAATCGTGGGTACACAGTTGGGGTCCGCACGTTTGACTGTACCAGGTGCTGCTCGACCGGAGTTTTCGGCTGGATGGCAACTGAGCCAAATGTGCGGGGCTATGGTGGTGCACGGAGGACCACCTCCGGCTCGCTCCTACGCACGGGCGCCGCCAGCATCAAGTCGTCAGAACGCGGATTTCCTTGACGGCCGCGGCGTGGCCGGCTTGTGTGAGCCGATAGCCGACCTTGGAATCGCCGTGTGCGAGCTTGTCGGTGTGCAGCTCGCGCAGCCTGTTCCGAACTGAAGGTGCGCTCCGACGACTCAAGCTGCGCAGCACGTCCTGGACAGGCACCGCGTCCGGGTAGTGGCTGTGCAGCAGGATGAGGAGTTCGGATCTCATAGACACGTCCGCGTGAACGAGGCGCGTGCCGCCAATCTCTTCGACGAGTGTTCCGATGGGGGCTTGGACAAGTTCGATCAGGGCGCCAGCTTCCTGCATCGAAACGCCAGTCGCGTGCCTGAGAAGTTCTGCGGCGATCCAAGCTGCCGCTTGATGGGCGAAGGCGAGGTCGTGCGTATTCGTATCGACATCGTTCTTGTGGGCGATGTTCCGCTTGTTCCGGAATGTGTACATCGAGCGGGCAACTCGGGCAGCGCAGATGCGCAGACCCTCTGGCATCGAGGTGTTCTCCACCCGCTTGTCGAGGTAGTCATCCACGTTCGGCTTTGCGTCGTGGGTGCCCTTGTCGATGTGCTGCAGGCACTGCACAAAAGTCTCCACGAACTTCCCGGGCGCTGCACGCTCCAGTGTGCGAGTCGCACAGTCGCGCCTCATTTTGACGAGGTCAGCGGCCAAGTCGGCGGCAAGGGTTGGCCCAAGGAGCCCGCTTAGGGCGGTGGCGAGGCGGGCTTCATCCACGAACCATCGCCTCCACGCGCTTCACGCCCTCATGACTGACCTTATAGAGCTTCCGCGCCTGCTGGCTACTGCCGCTTTTCTTGAGCTGCAAGATAAGCATAGGCTTCTGGCTCTTCATCTGGTCTATAGCGTCGGTGATGTTCGACAGCTTGTGCCCAAGGTGTGTTAATTCCTTGTTTGCGGCAGCGGCAGTGAAACTTTCAGCGACTTGGCAGACCTGAAGCCAGTACCCAACGACCAAGGCTTTCTCGGCATTTGTCTTGGGCTCCGCAGCGGCGTACAGCTCAGCGAACGTGCCGAACGACAAAGCACCCTTAGGAGGCGCTGCCGGAGCCGCCTCGTCACTAGCGCCCTCGCCATCGTTGTCGTGACCGATCACCGGAGCGCGTGGTGCCGGGGCAGGGCCGGCCGCGCTGACCTTCGCGTCGATTCCCAGCAGGCTGACGATGTAGTTCAAGACGCGGGTTCTGCCGTCTTCCGGCAGCGGTTCCAGCGCCGCGTGAATCGCCTGAATCGCACCGAACTCCTGTGCAGGACTTGAGCTCATGTTTACCCCTAAAGGTTACGAGATGTAGTCATTCTATTCGACGTTTCTTTAGTGTCAAATCCTCATGGAAATACGAAAGAGTCATTCGTGACCCTCTCGATGTTCACCACAGAGGTCTGAAGGAGTGACCTAGCGTTGACGTGGTCAACTCCAGGAGCGACCGATTCGGGCTCGATGAAAAGGGGGTGCTGTTGGCTTCTCGCGGGTCCAGTCGCAGCGACAGCGGTACACGGAAACACAGATGCGCAGGCCGAATGCGCCAGTGTCCGGCCGGGTCATAGGGGACGGAGTGATGCCTGGGTTGTTGTCGATGGCCAATGGGTTCATCGCGTTGTCGTAGCTGCTGCAGCGCGAGGGCCGGTTTGCTGGCCCAGGCTCCCTAGCGCAGGACCTGGATGGCTGCGTCCAAATCCTTTGCCTCTCGGGTACGTGCCTCTTCCTCAAGGACGGCCAGTTGCACTCCAGCGCTGCCGTAGGCCGCGTCTAGCCACGAAGCCAGCAGCTCGGTCGCCTTCGGGGGCATCTCACGGTAGACCGTCCGGGTCTGCTGGCGCTTGTGGTCCCAGCTCACGCCTCGGTTCACTGCGCTCTGTCCTCGAACGCGGCGCACGAGTTGGAACTGGTAGGCCTTCGCTGTGGCGAACCGATGCTTGTGCTCGAACCAGAACGCAGACATCGCCAACGCGACCGCTGCGACCCTTCGGCCGCCTTCGGTCTGCTCCAGCTTGATGACCTCCGAGGCCGCATGCCACTCGTGCATGTTGCCTGCCACGCCACGGTCGCGGGCAGCCAGTACCGTCCGGCAGGACTCCACGATGCGGCCCCAGCGGGCATCCAGCACGGCCCACGCGGGGCTGTCTGGATTGGCCTTAACGCGCTTCTCGATGCGGGCCACATAGGGCCGCAGTTCGCGGGCCGTCACGGGGGTCTGACGAGCATCGCCATGTCGGCGCTCGCGGGTTTTGTGACCACCGCATTTGGTGGAGTAGCCGTCCGCCTGCTCACGGCAACCGGGCACGATGCATTGCTTGTTCATGTGCTGTTGATCCTTTCGTAGTAGCTCACACGGGCACGGGCGCGCAGACGCGGAAATACACGCGCAGGCGACCGTTCACGTGGCTCGGGGTGTCTATGGGACTGGTGGAAAGCAGACCTGGGAGGCAGGGCAACCTTGCTCTCGCTGGAGGTCCTGCTCCTTGAAGGCGGACCTGCGAATGCAGGCGCACATCAAAGATGAGAACGGCGAACACCGATGGGCTTCGCTGACCATGATTCCTTAGCAGATGAATGCTATGGGTGGTCGCAGCGGCGGCAGCCGCATGAGGTGCGCCAGCAGGGATGTCTTCGCAGATGGTCCGCTGCTGCTGGTACTTAAGGGGGCCTTTGCAGGGTGTCTTCGGTGGTCCCTTTCTTTAGGTTGCGGAAACTCAGGCGGCGAGGCAGAGCGCCATCGGACCGGCTTCGGCCGCTTCCAGGGATGCTTGGTAGGGCGCGTCGAGTTCCCTGCGCGCCTCAAGGGATCCGGCGGTGCTGATGGGCACGCCGCTTTCCAGGCGGCGCTCGATGGCTTTGGATGCGACTCGTGCGGCCGATGCGTACCGCTCAACTGTTCGACCGGCATAGCGCCCTCGAAGGAGTTCAGCGACTGCTCGCGTGGAGATGACCTCGCAGTGCTGGAGGATGTTGAAGAGAACCCTTCGTGACAGCGAGCGCGTGGCGGTATCTCCGGCTGTCTGGAGAGCCAGCACGCCCGACAGGATGCAGTCGAGCCATGGATGATCTCGGCATGCTTCCCCTGGAGTGAGGTAGCCGTCCAAGAAGGCGAAGGCCAAGGTGTTCGGGTGGATGGATGGTGGTCGCATGGTTTACGCCTCCTGCGGCATTTGGCCGGCTCGGTTGATGTGGTGATGTGTGGGATTCGTTGTCGTCATGGTGTTGTTGCTTGGGGAGGAGGCCAGAAGGTGGCATCGGCGAACCGGGCGGCGCCGGCTGCTTGGTCTTGTCTAAGGTCGGGGTTTAGGCATGTGGGTCGCCCGCCGCGTCCGCCAAAGCACTGGCCGACCTGTTTTGTCCGCGTCGTCTTTGCGAGGTTCAGGGTCTAGCGCCGCGGGGCGACGACTGCGTGGCTTGGCAAAGGGTGGGGTTTGGCGCCTAGGTGCCCTGTTCGGCTAAGGGCAGGGTTTGGCGATAGGGTGGGTTTGGGGCTGGTTCCGTTTGGGCATACCCATGCGGTCGCCTGTTGATCTCGGTTCGCTTTCGCCGATTGACAACTTAAAGCGAACCGACATAATGCGAACCACTCAAACGAAACCGATGGTTCCATGACCTTCCTCCGCGCCTACCTCCGGGCCAGCACTGACGACCAGGACGCAAGCCGCGCCCGAGCCGACCTCGATGCCTTTGCGGCCGAGCGGGGCCACCGCGTGGCGGCCTACTACACGGAGAGCGAATCAGGCGCCACGCTCAAGCGCCCCGAGCTGTTTCGGCTCATAGGCGATGCCCACTCCGGGGACGTGCTGCTGGTCGAGCAGGTGGACCGCTTGTCGCGCCTCAACGCGGACGACTGGGACGCCCTCAAGCTCAAGCTGGCGGAGAAGCGCATAGCGGTGGTCTCGCTGGACCTGCCCACGAGCTGGCTGGCGCTGACCACCACGGCGGCTGACGAGGCCACCCAGGGGCTCCTGAAGGCCGTCAACGCGATGCTGCTGGACATGCTGGCCGTGGTGGCGCGGAAGGACTACACCGACCGCCGCAGGCGTCAAGCGCAGGGCATCGAGAAGGCCAAGACGGCGGGGCTGTATAGAGGCCGGCCGGTGGACACCGAGCGCCATGCGGTCATCGCAGAACTACTCGACAATGGCCTGAGCTGGTCAAAGGTGGTCGAACTGACGGGCGCCAGTCGGTCTACGATCCTGCGCGTGGTGAGGGCCCGCGAGGCCACCACGGGCGGCAACCCGGTCAGTCAGGATTGAACTGAAGGATTGTGATGCCCGAGGCGTCAGCAACCGCATAGCGGCGGCCTACCGGGTCGAAAGCCATCGCGGGCGTTTCCGTAGATGCGCCGAAGATGCTGCTGGTCCGGTTGCCGGACGCTAGATGCGGCCAGCTCTGAACAACGCTGCCTGTCCGCAAATCCATGAGGCGAGGGTGCTCATACAGGGCCAACACATGGTTGTTGTCAACCGAGATGATGGTTCCCAGCCTTCCCGGCGCTGTGACGATGGCGGATTCCTGAGGCCGGCTCGTGTCGAAGACTCTCAGCTCGGTGGTGCCTTGGCTCGTTGCTTCCCCCTCGTCTGACTCGATACCGTAGAGCGCCACGGCTAGTCGCCCGTTTGGAAGGAAGGCCGCGCTGCTTTCGTCGGCCCACGCCTTGATTCCGAGCCCTGCTCCATCGAGATGGCGAGGGTCATTCAACGCTTCCTCCACGCTGTAGAGGTTGACGTCATCCATCGGATGCCACACCCACCCGGCGCTTGCGAGGTATCGGCCGTCCGGCGAGGCGATGAGCCTGGAATGGAAGAAGTCGGCCGGTTGGCGCGCATCAGCCTTGGTCAACACCTCGCCGGTAGCCAGGTCCTCGATGTGCAAGCAGCAGTAGTCGTCGGGGCAGTGCGCCAAGACCTCACGCCCCGACTTCAGGCGGAACATGAGGAGGGGGAATTCATACGCGTCGGCCTGGTAGTAGCTCCGATTCACCTCTCGGTGCATCTCGCCATCGCGCAGGATGAGCGCCTTGGTCTGTTGGGCGGCGTAAATGGCAGCGTAAGGGCTACCCGGCAGCGCTACGGCCGATCGAAGGGGTACGCGTAGCGGACCGAGCGCGGCACGACCGAGCCATCGAGCAAGTAGCGGCAACCTCCGGCCACCCAGTCAACCAAGGTGGCCCCGTCCCATACGAGCGAACGCACCCCTGGGGCTTGTAGTCTCGTCTCGGTGAAATGCAACATCGTTGGCATGGCGTGAAGCGGTCGGGGGGCGAGTGTAGGCGGCTGACGTACAAGGGGCGACGTGAGCGCTGGTAAGCGAGGGGGCGCGGGGGAAACTCCATCCGGGGCTCGTCCGATACCCTTTCGGATCTTTGGGCCAAACATTTGCCGAAAGTCCGGCTGCAGTTCCCCAATACAGGAGGCCCAACGTGACCATCCAGCATGCTCAGACATTGCCCCACTGGAACTACTTCTTGAGCTTGGAGGACGACATCGCGCACCTCGCGCGCTGGATCGAGTTCTCTAAGCCGAACGAGGCGGTCTACTCCATCGAACTGGCGCGACTGCTGATGGCTGCCGCGCAGGAGGCGGACGTGGTGGCGAAGGCCCTGTGCAGGTCCCTTGCACCAACTGCCAGAGCTGAAACGATTGGCGCATACCAGGCCGTGCTGGTCGGTGCGATTCCTGAGGTGCCTGATGCGCTCGTCGAGATGCCTCGTCACGGCATGAGCTTCACTCCCTGGTCCAACTGGCACCGGCAACGCACCCCACCCGATTGGTGGACTGGCAACAACAAGGTGAAGCACCATCGGGCAGAACAGTTTCACCACGCCAGCCTGAAGAACGTCCTGAACGCAGTCGCTGCCCTACTGGTGCTGTTGCTGCTTCTCTATGGCTTGAGCGAACACATCATCAACCCGATGCCGCGCCTTTTTGTGCCTAGGGCATTCGGCCTGTACCTAGAGGATGGCCTGGTGCTGTCCCCGCCAGCTGCCGTTGCAGCGCTGCGCTGAAGTGGCCTTGGCATTGCTGTGCAGTTGGTCGTGTTCGTAACGCCTCAGCCCGGCTTTGTGCGCCCTGCATGCTTTGCCTCTACGGCCGCGTCCAAGGCGCCAGCAGTTCGGGGTGAAACCTGTCCACGCGCGTGGCCTCGTACCCGGACGCCGTCGGCGTGCAGAGACATGCAATGGCCTCCCCGGGCGTTGGGAGCGGCCGGTCGCCGAAGGATCGGGTCTGATACTGAGTCCCCGCGTCTGAAACCAGGACCGTGGCTATCCCGTGCATCTTGGCGAACTCCAGCGCGCCTGCCTGGAATCTCGCCGTGCTGAACACCATGCCCTTGTGAGCCTTCACATCCCTTAGCTTGGACTCAAGGACTTGGATGACTTCACGCTTGATCGGGTTGTGGTGGTGCTTGCACTCGACCAGCACAACGAAGTCAGCGCCACCCAAGGCTGTGAAGCGGGCGACCACGTCAATCTCGTAGTCCCCACCTGCGCCCGTTACGGTCTCCAGACGGGTGACCTGGAACTCGTTGAGGCCGCCAGACACTGTTGCCAACCAGCGGTGGACATGTTGTTCAAATTCGGTGGGAGTCAGCGTGGCCGGGATGTGCATACCGTTGATGTTGCCTCAACTTCATGGACCTCGAAGGGGCAACTTGGCCGACTTCCTAGGGCGGCCTCGTGGTCACTTGAAAGCTGCAACCGCCTCCGGCCCTCGCTTCTGCCCAAAGGACGATGATCCGGCTGCGGTCAAGGCATGGCGCGCAGCGAATGGTGCCAACATCGCAGTCACGGCCAAGCACTTCGATCTGTCCACGGCCACGGTGAAGCGATACTGCGCGGCGGGCTGATCAAGCCCAGCAGCCGCTACTCCGATGCGTTAGGGTCAGCGCGCCAGCAGCGTCTTCAGTTCAGCTACGCCGATCCATCGCTTGTGCATGTGCATGGCCCGGTGTATCAGGCGGTGGCAAGTCGCGCAGAGCAGAGCGATGTCGGACAGGCGTGTGCTGGCACGAGTCGATTCCGCCAGTGGAGTGAGGTGATGGGCTTCAAAGCCGGCAAGGGCCAGGTCCGGTGGGACGGCCTTCGGGCCATCGTCACAGCAGTCGCATCGCAGGTTGCCAGCCTCCTGGCGCTTGCTCAGGAGCCGGCCGCGCAGCTTCGGATTGCGCTCACGTCGGAGATGCACGGCAGTCAGAACGCGGCCTTCAGCGAATTCCTCATCCTCATCGAGTGCGGCTACCGTCGCCTCATCCAACTCGCCGCTCGCTACCTCCGCCACGATGGCATCAACAAGACGCTGCACCAACTCCGGCGACCCACCAAACTCTTGCCAGATGGCTCGGTCCAGCGAGGACACGTTGCCCAGGCCGTGACCCGTCGCGACCTGCCGGATGTTCTGCAACTTGAAGGCAACCCCGGCCGGGTTCCTGAAGCTGTCTCGCTTTGCGGCCCCCTGATGGACTGGCAGCACGCGAAGGCGTTGGGACAGCGCGATGATCTGCGCGTCTTCGGGTCCAGGCACCTGGCCGCCGAGGCGCTGATACAGATTGAGCGCCAGCAGCGTCTCGTCCCGAGTCCAGTTCGGATTCCCGTGCCCTTGTGTGACCGCCATCGCGCCTCCCTGCATTGCAACGTTTGATTTGGGTCAAGCGTATCAGCCGCTAGTGGGGGTGCAGGGGGAATAGGGGCGCGCGTGCTACTGTCGTACCTCCTCGAAAAATTCTTCAAAACATTGAGCGAGGCTGCCTTTGTCTGCTGGATGGTGTTGGGTGCAATTACCATTGCGTTGGCTTCGTCGGTTCCGGCAAGATTGCCGCAATAAATCGGAGAGCCTGCCGCTATCTACATGGAAATCGTCGCCAGACACTTGCAGCAAGAGGCAATTCGGCGAGGACCGGCCGATGCCGCTGACCTCTTCGGTAGGTCGGCCTTCAATCGCTATTACTACGCGACCTTCCTTGAAGTTAAAGGTGGCCTTGGGGCATTGCGCGACGAATGGACGAGGAACATTGCCCACGCGGATCTGCCCCAAATCCTTCGGGGACAAGTCAAGAAGCAGTTGGCCGCCGGCAAGAGGAAGGCAATGCGTGCCGATGATTACAAGAGCGCTGGAATTTGCGCTAGTGCTGACTCCGCAGCGGAAGACCTAGCAAAATTGCTTGATGCTGGGCGAGCAACTCGTGTCACCGCTGACTACCACCCAGAAATTCCAGTGGACTTTGCGTCAGCACCGGATTTCCAGCTGGACACCGTTGGCGTACAGGCAGCGCAAACCTGGCCGCATCGCGCTAGGGGCTATCTTCAGGTGATAAGCAATGCGTGGAGGCAGATCCATGCCTAGCCAGCAGCTTGACCTGGTTCAGTATCTGGCCGAAAAAGGAATTAGGGTCGTTGGCTCCATTGTTCGAGACAGCAACGGAAGCGAAGCATTCTTCGTCAGAGTGGCGGTGCAGCGCGACGCTGACAATCGCCAACAGCCAAGCAATCGAACGCTGGCTTCGATTCAGAGTGAACTGCTGTCCCTTGGCAAGCCGGTCGAGTTCCTGCTGACTGATGGCTTGGGACAAGACATAGAAGGCGGCCTGCGTGCAACGCTAATTTATGCGTTTGGCTCAGACGTTCGCAATGTGTTCTTCTCGCTCTCAGGTCGGGGCGGCCGTGTTTGGGTTGAGCCAAAGCGAACACTTGAGGAAAGGGCCGCTCGCGCCATCGAAGCGCGGGCAAAGGAGTTTCTTGGTGGGCTGGCGATAGAGCTGGAGACGTTCGCAACTACGGGCGATGACAGCATTCCGGGCAATCTTGCGTGTCTTCGCGCGTTGCGCCAAATCGCGCCTGCTACGGTGGAGCAGTTGAAAGTCGAGCTGTCACGCCGCCAGTTCCTAGTGCCGTCAGAGGATTGGCTTAACCGGAGACTCGACGTTCTGCGCAAGGCTGGAAAGGTGGTCCGACATGCTGGCGGAACGTTTGCTTGTACCTTGACGACCATTCATGCACTTGGCACTGTCAAGGGACGTCGAAGTCCTGACCTTGATCGTTTGCTTGCCTTGGCACGGCAAGGTCGTTAAGCTGCGCGCGCGGGAGTCTCAGGCGAGGGCATGTAGCATGCCCATTAGCCAAGACCACGAATAGAAGGACCCGGAGAAATGTCTTCGGCTCCTTCGAAGCCTCAGACCTTTCTCCGGCTGCACTACGAAAGCACTGCTTTGCTAAATGAGGCTCCCGCAACTACTTCTTGAGTCGCAGTTTTTCCAGTTCGAGACGCTCCCCGAGTTGCTCAAGGCGGTTGAGGAGGTCGTTAGCGAATCAGAGATTCAGCTAGCCAACGCGCTGGCAGCGAAGGGCCTTCCCCCGATAACGTCGCGAACGATGCTGGCGGCGATGATTGGTATCAGTCCCGGCTTGGTTTGGTCGTTTACCGCGCGGCCGCAGCGACATTACCGATCCTTCGACATTCCCAAGGGCCAAGTCACTCGGCGAATTGACGCGCCGCGCGTCGCGTTGAAGGTCGTTCAAAAATGGATTTCTTGTGCACTGGCACGCTGTTATCAAGCACCGGCACATGTCTACGGTTTCGTCCCTGGTGTATCGCATGTGAACGCCGCAGCGGTTCACTGCGGAGCACGTTGGGTGTTCAGCGTAGACATCAGGAATTTCTTCCCGTCAACGCACATTGGAGTCGTGGTCAACGCTCTGAAGGGGATGGGTTTTGATGACCTAGGCGCTGCGCTCGTTGCCCAAATAGGGTGCTTGAGAGACGGTCTCGCTCAAGGCTCTCCGTCAAGTCCCGTGCTTTCGAACATTTGCTTTTCTGAGATGGATGCCGAACTAGCGCGCCTCGCCGCAGAGTTTGGCGCCAAGCTGACGCGATACGCCGATGACATCGTATTTTCAGGTTGCGACGATTTTCCGGAGGAGCTACGTGGCCGAGTCCTGGGCCTGTTCCTGAACAGCCCATGGCGGCTGGCAGAGCAAAAAACTCATCTTGCGGTGCTGCCTCAGCGACTCAAAGTCCACGGTCTATTGGTACACGGAGCGGCGGTCAGGTTGACCAAGGGATACCGAAACAGGATTCGGGCGTATGAGCACCTGTTGAAGCAAGGCAAGATCCGACCCGAAAGCCTCCTGGAGGTGAAGGGGCACGTCGCATACGGTGAATTTGTCGGCCGCGTTGCGGGAGCCGTGCCGCAGCCGTAGGGTAGTCGCGGTGCTTTCTCTCTTTCGTGTCAAGCCTTGGCGGCGAATGCAATTTCCAGTCGCAGGCTGGGATACAAAATCGACTCTACTGCCTCGCGTAGTACACGCTTTGGATGGGCGTACACGCGAGCTCCGGTGCTGCCCTTGACTTCATGACCAGTGATGCGATCCTGCACGGCCTCAGAGATGCGGGCTTCGGTCATGGCGGTCCGCACGGTGTGTCTGAAGCTGTGGAAGTCCCGAACCTCGACGGCGCATTCCCGGCGGTACCGACCGAACCAATCCGAAAAATAGCCACCCGGCTTCCCCTCGCGGAATCGCATGGCCGGCCAGAGTGACGTTTTGCCGGCCTCACGCATCGCGGCGACGTAGTCCAAGAAGCCAATGCGCACAAGCTCGCTATGGATGGGTACCTCGCGAATGCCTGCCTCGGTTTTGACTGAGGACCCTTCGGCCTCTTCGGTGATGCGCATGAACGCCCCATGCTCCGCTGATTCGATGTCAACGACACGGAGCTGGCAAAGTTCGCCGACGCGGGCGCCAGTAAACAGACCGAGAAGGGGGACCCAGTAGGCGGCAGCTCCACCCGCCCGCCATGTGGTGGGCAACTCGTAGCTTGTAAACAAGGGCTGACCGAAGAAGGCTCGCAGTTGATCCCCGCTCCAGGGCTCGCGCCGGTTCTCTGTCCTGTGGGCGACGTTTAGGCCTTCCCAGGGGTTGCGAGTGATAGCTTCTAGATCACGGCTGGCGTACTTCAGCAGCGATTTCACCCAGGTCATGCGGTCGTGCTGGGTCTTAGAGGAAAGGCCCAACGTTCTGAGATGGGCCCGGAACGCATCGCCCATGGATCGTGTGATTGCTTGCAGCGTCGGTTTGCCGAACTCTGCTTCAAAGAGGGCTAGCGAGCGGTCGCAGGTGTTGATGGAGTCAGCCGACCGGCCCTTTGCGACCTTCCACCGGTCAAAGACATCTCTCAGGTTGACTGGCGTCGCCGCAGCTGGACGTGGCTGGGCCTGCTCCAAGACCTGCGGGGTGTCGACCACTTCGCCGGCATCTCTGCGTGCGATGTCGCTGCGCGCTCCCAACTGTGCCTTGAGGGCCTCCTTGAGCGCATCGCGCATTCCAGGCGTGTCAGCGTCCAGCCGGATGCCCACATTCGCTGCCTGAGCCTGCACCAGAGGCAGCACTGTCTTCAGGCGTTGGGTCGCCTGGGCGGTGGCCGCGAAGGCGAGGGCGCTGCGATTCAGGTCCTCGAAAATCTGTCGCGTGGTGTCGGTGCGGCCATCGAGTGGCCCCACGGGCGCTGTGAGGTCATCTGGAGGGGTGTACGTGCCTCCGATGGCCAGCTTCCGCGCCAGGGGCTCATAGACGACCCTGTGGATGTCGGCGGCGATGCGCTGGCTTGCCGCTGGGTCATCCCGCAGTTGGTCATCCCCAGCCAGCAGCGTGGCGCGTATGCGCTCGGCCAACTGCTTGCCCAGCTCGGGTGACACTGACTCGGCGGGAAGGGAGGAAATGGCGGCCCGCTCCAGGGCGAACCGAGAGAGCCATTCAGACCGCAGCAACGCGGCCCGGTCGTTGGCCTCGCGCACGTCCGCGGTCTTCAGGGAGCGCCTGTGCGCCCACTGGGTCTTGTACAGACCGCGAAGATCCGCTGGGACCTTGATCCCCCACTGCCAGATCCCGGAGCCGGGCCGGCGGAATACCCCATCGGCTGGAGTCATCTGTTCGCTCACTTTCTTCATGAGCGAACCCCACAAGTACACATCACGGGTACACAGTCACAGCCCGAGAATCCGCATGAACGCTGGAATCCCGATGAACACTGGGTAAAAGGGAGGGGAGGTTGACGAGCCCTAGCCCCGGCACTGGTCACAACAGTTAGGGCTGCTTGGTTCCCCACCTGACCCGGTTGGCCGTGCTTCCATGCGAGGAGGCCCGTCAGCGGACATTGTAACCCGGCTCAGAAGCCTTGCCGGGTGATGGAGACGACCATCACGATGCCCATACAGGCCAGCGCGATGACGTAACCCAGCTGATGGAAGCGGGCCTTGCCCATCGACCAATGGCCGCTGACGAAGTAGCCCACGAGCGCGATCAGCTTGATCATCAGCCAGGGCGAGCGGAACAGGCTGTAGTGCAGGGAGACCCACAGCGACAGCCCGCTCACGACCAGCAGCGTGTTCATCGCAAAGGCCAGCACGAGCAGGCGGCCATCCTTGGCGATGCGCTCGGACCAGGGCTGGTCGATCTGCCAGACCAGGCCGCGGAACAGGAACAGCGCAAAGCTGGCCCATGCCAGCTTCACGTGCCAATCCACCATGCCGGAATAGAACCAATCCATCGCCTGCCTTTGCGGTATGAATAGGATGCTATCGGTCGATTTCAGCGCAGCTGAAGATCGTCGTCGCTGAAACGGATGTTCAAGGGTTCGATCAGCAGCTGCTTTTCACCTGTTTCGAGTGAACCGGCCACCCAGGCTTCGATGCCGCAGGCCTTGGCCACGTCGACCGTGCGCTGTGCATCCGCTGCCGGCACGAAGATCGCGAAACCTGCGCCCATGTTGAGGGTGGAGTAGGCCTCGCGGTCGTCTTGCTTGGCGTGTTCCTGCATGAACTTGAGCACCGGCGTGACCGGCGGCACGGTGTGAATGCGATAGGTGAACTGGCCCGGATGGCGCAGCAGCTTGCGCCAGCCGTGGCCGGTGATGTTGGCGCAGTAGTGCGGCTGGATGCCGGCCTTGAAGAGCGCCTCCGTCACGGGCGAGTACAGCACCGTGGGAGCGAGCAGCGCGTCGCCGTAGGTCAAGCCTGGCTCGACTTCGGTCAGGTAGCCCTGAGGCAGGCGCTCGACGAGCTTGCGGGCCAGCGAGAGGCCGTTGGCGTGGATGCCGCTGGAGGCCAGCAGGACGATCGCGTCGCCCGCACCGAGCTTGTCGCCGACCGAGAGGCGTTCCTTGGGGTTGATGAGGCCCGTGCACGAAGCCGCCAGGTCGATGCGGCCGCTCTCGACGATGCCGGCCAGTGCGGGCGTTTCGCCGCCGCCCCAGGCGACCTGGCAGGTGTCGCAGGCCTTTTTCCAGCCTTCGACCAGCGCTTGGGCGCGCAGCTTGTCGCCGAACCAGTCGGAGCCGCCTGCGGCCCAGTAGGCCTGCACGACCAGCGGCGTGGCGCCGACGGTGATCAGGTCGTTGATCGCCATGGCGATGGTGTCCTGCGCGATGCCGGCGTAATAGCTGGCCTTGCCTGTCAGCTGAGCCATCTCGTCAGCAACCAGAGTCTTGGTGCCCAGGCATTCCACGATGGAGGCCACGTAGAACGGGCCCACGTCCACCACATAGGCCGACTCGCCACGCGAGGCCAGCACTTCCGAGAAACCGTGGCCGGCCAGATGGGCACCGGTGGCTGCCGCAGCGCGCTGGGCGGAGATCTTGAGGGGGTCGATCAGGTCGTAATTGACGCCGGCCTGTTCGTAGCTGAGGGTGTCGGGGGAGGAGGGGGCGTGGGAGCTCATCGCCGGATTATCGCAAGCCCTCGTGCTGGTTCAGCAGCGCGCGTTGCGTGGCGGGGCTGCGCAGCTGCTGAAGCCACCATTCGAGGGCCCGTCCGGGCTTCTGGCCGGTGTTGCGCCAGGCGAAGTGCATGGGGCCGATGCGGCGGCCATCGAAGATGGTCTTGCGCACGAGGCGACCGGCCTCGATATGCCGCTGAACCATGGAGGCAGGCAGGCTGCCGCAACCCAGGCCGCGGATCAGGCCTTCGAGCTTGGCGGCCATGCTGGGCAGGGCGAGGGTGTCCTGCCCAGGCACCACGCCTACGGTCATCGCGGGCAGGGTGCGTGCCGTGTCGGCCACCGTGATGATGCGGTGCTTCACGACGACGTCGGCCTGCAGTGGTTCGGGCGCATTGGCCAGCGGGTGATGCGGAGCGACGCAGAAGACGAGTTCCAGATTGCCCAGCACTTCGCACAGCGCCGTGCTGGACGGCGGCTGGCTGGTGACGCCGATGGCCAGGTCGGCCTGGCCGGACACCAGCGCCTCCCAGGTGCCGGAGAGCACGCCGGTCATGAAGCGCAGCCGCGTGGGCGGCGCCTCGCTCTCGTCGCCGCTGGCGTAGAAGGCCTCCATCAGGTCGAAAAGCGCGGGCCGGGCGACGGCGTCGTCGAAGACGATGGTCAGCTCGCTCTCCCAACCGGTGGCCACGCGGCGCACGCGGTGGGCCACGGCGTCCAGCTCTTGCAGCAGGCGCCGGCCCTCCTGCAGCAGCTCTCGGCCGGCCTCGGTCAGCTCGGCCTGGCGGGAGCGGCGGTCGAACAGCAGGACGTCGAGCGCCTCCTCGAGCTGGCGCACGCTGTAGGTCAGGGCGGAAGGCACCTTGCCCATCTCGCGCGCCGCGGCCGCAAAGCTGCCGGTGCGGGCGATGGTGTCCATCATGGTGAGGGCTTCGGGCGTGAGGGCGTGGCGCTTTTCGGTGAGCTTGTCCGTGGGTTTGTCCATCGGTTCATCTTATTTGAATGGTGGGGTCGAAGCGCTCGTCCCACAGGCAGGGGCACGGTCTCTACAGTGAGTCCATCGTCAACTGCAAGGGGCACCACATGCTGGAACTCATCCGATCCGCCGAACGCGGCCACGCCGATCATGGCTGGCTGAAGTCTTTCCACAGCTTCTCGTTCGCCGACTATCACAACCCTCGCCGCATGGGCTTCGGGCCGCTGCGCGTCATCAACGAAGACCGCATCGCCCCGGGCACCGGCTTCGGCACGCATGGCCATCGTGACATGGAGATCATCAGTTACGTGCTCTCCGGCGAGCTGGCGCACAAGGACAGCATGGGCACGGCCAAGGCCATCCTGCCGGGCGAGGTCCAGCGCATGAGCGCTGGCTCGGGCGTGATGCACAGCGAGTTCAACAACGCGCCGAACAGCGAGACGCACTTCCTGCAGATCTGGATCATGCCGGACCAGCAAGGCGTGAAGCCGGGCTACGAGCAGAAGGCCTATGCCGACGAGGAAAAGCGCGGCCGCCTGCGCCTGGTGGCTTCGCCGGACGGTGCCGAAGGCTCGGTCAGCCTCCACTCGAGCGCCAAGCTCTATGCAGGGCTGTTCGATGGCGGCGAAACCGCGAGCCTGCCTTTGGCGCAGGGCCGGTTGGCCTATGTGCATCTGGTGCGCGGCCAATTGCAGGTCAACGGCCAGGCCCTGAGCGCCGGCGACGCCGCCCAGATCAGCGATCTGGACAAGATCGAGATCAGTGCCGGCCAGGACGCCGAGGTGTTGGTGTTCGATCTGCCGCGCTGAAGCTGTTGCTCAATGAAAAAGGCCACCTCAATAGGTGGCCTTTGCTTTCTGGTCGACGGTTCGATCAGAAGGAATGGCGCATGCCAACCTGGAAGCCGCTGTAGGTGCTGAAGCCCATGCCGTTGATGCCGGTCAGGTGGGTGTTGTAGCCCGACAGGATGGTGGCGCTCCACAGGTCACGCAAGTAGCCATCCGACAGCTTGGTGGCGAAGTAGCCGAAGTTCAGCAGCGTGCGCTTGGACAGGTAGTAGTCCACAGCAGCGACGAAGGTGTTCTTCTTGCCGTCGAAGCCGGCGGTGGCGGCGCCGTTGGAGCCCAGGCCGGTGCCCTTGTCGGCGTAGAAAGCGCCGCTCAGGTCCATGTTGGGGGCCACGCTCCAGCGTGCACCGACGGTCACGATCTTGTCGACCTGCGCAGCCAGCAGCGGGATTGCGGCGGGCGCCGTTGCAGCGGTCAACGGGTTGGTGGCGGCCGACTGCTCCAGCTTGTTGTACATGTAGTTGGCGTACAGCTTGACGGTGCCGAACGTGAGGTTGCCGCCGATGATCCAGGTGGTGGCCTTGGGCACATGGCCGTTGGCCAGCGCCGCTGGCGCCTTGTACTGGATGTACCCGGCGCCGATGTTGTAATCCTTGCCGTTCGTGTGGTTCACATCGAAGCTGTAGTGGGCACCTTCGCCATCGTCGTAGCCCATGCTGGCGCCGGCATCGATGCCGTAGGCGGGCACGATCACGCGGTACTTGACCGAGTCATCGGAACGGTTGTCGTTGGTGATGAAGTTGGCCGCAGCCGGGACGTAGCGATTGACGCCGTACAGCGCAACGGGCGTGGTCTGCAGGCCGTTGCCGCCGACGTTGTACGGATCCATGGTGCGGACCGCGCGGTCCACCAGCGCCGAGAACTGGCGACCGACGGTCAGGGTGCCGTTGGCGCCGAAGTCCAGGCCGACGAAGCTCTGGCGGTTCCAGAACTTGTTCTGGGAGGTCGTGTTGCCGGTTGGGCCGCCGGCGGTGCCGACGTCGGTGTTCATGCCCGACTCCAGGCGGAAGATGGCCTTCATGCCGTCGCCCAGGTCTTCCGAGCCGCGCAGGCCGAAGTTGGAGACGTAGAACTCGTTGTTGTTGACCAGCCATTGGTTGCCACCAACACCAGCGCCCTGATGGTTGCGGTACTCCACCCCTGCAGCGACTTGGCCATAGAGCGTCACGGACGTCTGGGCAGCGGCACTGCCGCAGGCAGCCAAAGCGGCCAGGGCCACGGGGATGAGGTTCAGCTTCTTCATTCTCAAAGTCTCCAGAGTTTCAATGGCCGCCAGGCGGCCTATACGTGCAATTTGTGCATCCTAAGCAGTCTCTTCCGCCTGCAACTGTCTACAACTCAACAGTTGTGCGCAGGGGGCTTGCGTGGCGATGCGCAGCTGGGCGCCCGCGGCGCCTTCCGCCCCTATGAAACAGTGCAGAAACATAGGCGCTGGGCCTCAGCGCCTTCAGGGTTTCTCATTGTGGTAAGAATGACGCAATTTCACCCGGTCGACGTCCGGATGCGCTTCGTCAGAAGCCCAGGAGCTTGCCGCTGCGCAGCGCCTCGCGGCCCGCGACCTTGGCCACCCGCATGCCTGCCGTGGCAAAGCGCAGGCTGTCTCGGGCGTAAAGCAAGCCCTCGACGGGACTTGCCAATTCCGTGACCGCATTGGTCAGGGGATCAATCACATGGGCCAGCACTTCGCCGGCCTTCACCGTCTCGCCGGCCCGCTTCAGGAAGACGATCACGCCCGGCGTCGGCGCCTTGATGGGCATGGAGCCGGACAGCGGCCGGGCGTCGCCCACGGCCATTGGCAACGGCCGAACCTCCCCCGAGATGGCGCCACGCCAGGTCAGGTAGTCGACGAGGTTCTGGGCATCGGCGGCGGCCAGCGTGTGGTCCACCTCTACGAAGCCGCGCAGTTCCACCGTGACCGACAGGCAGGCCAGCGGGATGGGGAAGCGCTCGCCGAAGTGCTTGCGCCACTTCCACCAGACCTGGGAGCAGGCCTCGTCGAAGGGGTTGTCGCCCGAGTCTTGGGCCAGCAGGGTGACGCGGCTGCCCAGGTAGCGGGCCAGCGGTTCGCAGTCGGTCCAGCTGTCGGTGTCGGTGTAGAGGTGCAGCACGGCCTGGGCGTCGCAGTGCAGGTCCAGCACCACGTCGGCGTCGCAGGAGAGGCTCATCAGGCAGCGTCGCAGCGAGTGCAGCTCGGTGTCCACGGGCGATTCGCTAACGGCTTGCTTGAGCGCAGCGCGGAGCACGCGCTTGTTGTGGTCGGCGTCCTGGTTCAGCCGGTTTTCGACGGCCTGGGCCACCACGTCGATGCGGTCAGGGTAGTGGCGGTTGAAGTTTTCGCCCGAGGTCAGCTCGAAGCGGCCCAGCGGCGAGTGCAGCAGGTGCTGGGCGATGCCGATCGGGTTGGCCATGGGCACCAGCACGATCTCGCCGTGGATGCGGCCTTCGCGCTCCAGCGCGTCGAGTTGCTTGCGCAGGTGGTGGGCCACCAGCATGCCGGGCAGCTCGTCTGCATGCAGGCTGGCCTGGATGTAGACCTTGGGTCCGGAGCCCGGCTGCCCGTAGTGCAGCGAGACGAGCTCGCGTTGCGTGCCCGGAGCGGGCGAGAGCAGCTGATGGACCTGGGTCTGCATGATCGTCAATCCTTCTTGGTCCCGTGATGGGCACGATGGGCTTCCGATTCTGGCCGAGCGATCACCGAGGCGGGATCGAGCCTCGCGTCCAGCGCCTCGCGCTCGTCGAACACGAAGCAGCCGCCGTGATAGTGCGGGGCGCCGGCGGTTTCCTCGAAATACTTGAGGATGCCACCTTCGAGCTGGTAGACGCGCTCGGCCACGCCTTGTTCCTGCAGGTAGATGGCCGCCTTCTCGCAGCGGATGCCGCCGGTGCAGTAGCTCACCACCGTCTTGCCAGCCAGTTCCTCGCGGTGGGCCTGGACGGCCTCGGGGAACTCGCTGAACTTGGCGATGCGCCAGTCGATGGCGTCATCGAAGGCGCCGTAATCCACCTCAAAGGCATTGCGAGTGTCCAGCATCACCACCGGGCGCCCCTCGTCGTCATGGCCCTGGTCCAGCCAGCGGGCCAGGTCCACGGGACGGACGGCGGGCGCACGCTCCTGCGCGTCAGGCCGGATCGCCGGATGGTTCATGCGGATGATTTCAGGCTTGACCTTGACCAGCAGCTTCTTGAACGGCACGGCATCGCTCCAGCTTTCCTTGGGGGCGAGGTCGGCAAGGCGCGGGTCCTGGCGCAGGGCTTCTACCCAGGCGCGCACGGCTTCGGTTGGCCCGGCGAGAAAGAGGTTGATGCCTTCCTCGGCCAGCAGCACCGTGCCCTTGAGCGACATGCTCTCGGCGCGTTCGAGGAGGACGGGGCGCAGCGCCTCGGCGTCCGGCAGGCCCACGAACTTGTAGGCGGAAATATTGAGGATGGAATTCATATTCAGGGCGGAGATTGTAAATTTCGGCCCATGAGCACAGAAGCCAACAGCGAATCACGCATCACCGAGCTGGAAATCAAGGCCAGCTTCATGGAAGAAACGATCGAGCAGCTGAACCAGGTCGTCGTGCGTCAACAGACGCAGATCGACCTGTTGATCCGCGAGGTCATCGATCTGAAACGCCAGGCCCCTGAGGAAGGCGGCGGTGCCGCGCCGCGCAATCTGCGCGACGATTTGCCGCCGCACTACTGAGGGCTGATGAGCCGGGCACCTCAGCGCGACCGTTCGGTCTGGGGCTTGGCCGAATCCTCGGCCGCATTGCGATCCGCGCGGCCCCAGACGCCGTACATGGGCATGGGCACGCGCACGGGCGTGATGTCCAGCCGCACGTTCTCCACCGTGTACTCCTCGGCGCCGCCTTCGGTGCTGCTCCAGCCTACCGTGTCCGGCGCCTTGTAGAGCCGGAAATGGAAGCCCAGGTCGGCCAGACGGTCGCCCGGTTTCACGCGCGGATCGAAAGCCAGGCCCTGCACCTCGGGCTTGTTGGAATCCACCAGCTGCGCCATCGCGTTGGCCAGGGTGGAGTCGCCGAGGATGTCGAGGTCGAAACGGTCCTCGGTGTAGTAAGGCTCGTAGCCGGGCACGCCCGGCTGCAGGCGATCACCGCGCAGCTTCATGGCCGAGGGCGCGACCTTGCGCGTCCTGACGTTGTAGTGGTCGCCGTGGTCCAGGTAGGACAGCCGCGCGCCACTGACGTTGAAGGCGCCCAGCGTCGGGTCCGACATCATCTCGTTCAGGTCCACCACCAGGGCGCCGCGGCCGCCGATGATCTCCACATCGTCGCCGTGGATCACGGCGGCCGTGTTTTCATCCACGCCCAGGCCCATGCGATAGCCCTTGGCCATCATCAGCGGGATCATGCGGCCCACGCGGCCCCGGCGCAGGAAGTGCTGGTCCACGAACAGGTCGGCGCCCACGAAGCCCAGGCCGCGGTCCACCTGCTTGCCGTCGGACCACTTGCCCTTCATCACGTCGATGACGTTGGGCGCGTCGCGGAACATCACCGAGCTCATCACCGCCGCGCCGGCTGAAGTGCCTGCCACCACGCCGCCCTTGCGGTAGACATCCCAGATGGCTTCCAGCATGGGCGTCGTCTTGCCGCCGGGCTGCAGGACATCGACGATGCGTTCCTGCGAACCTCCGGTGAAGAACACGCCGCGTGCATTGCGCACCTTGGCGATCAGCGCCGGATCGCGCACGACCTTGTTCAGGTCCACCCAGGCGAACTTGGGCGCCACGGGCAGGGCCTCGGCCACCGCGCCGCGCCGCTGCAGCAGCTCGACGATGGCCTTGCCACTGGCTTCCGGATCCTCAGAGGCAGTACCGAAGACGACAAAGCGCGAACCCTTGCCGCCGGCCAACGCCACGATGCGCTGCCAGACCTCTTCGTTGTCGTTCTTGAGCGCACCGCCGATGGCGACCGCATAGCCCTTGATGAGCGGCTGCGGATCCGCCGCCTGCGCCACCGGAACCGGTGCGCTGGCCGCACGCGCGACGGCCGGTGGCGCGCCGTGTGCGCTGGCGATCGCAGGGATGAGCAGCATCAGCAGGCTGGCAAGGGCGAACAGGGATGGTCGGGACTGCATGGCGTTCATTCAATAGAAAAATCGAAACGTGCGTGACCAAAGGCTACGGCCTTCTCGATGACATTTCCAGGGAATAGGTCGCAATCCCGAGTAATTGACTGGCGCTCCTCTGTGACAGTCGGTGTCGCCGGTGACGAAGGTCACTGTTGCAAGGCTGCCGCATCTGGCAAACGCGCTCTTGGAAGCTCATGGCTGTGGCGCTACCGTCGCGCGGTTCGTTCACAAAAGGGAAACGACCATGCAAAGGCTGCATCTTCTCGCCCAGGCCGCGCTGCTGGCCTGCACGCTGCCCGCGATGACCGCAATCGCCCAGGAGACCGAAGCGCCGACGGCCAAGCTGGAACGCGTGGAAGTGACGGGCTCTTCGATCAAGCGGCCGCTCAGCGATGGCGCGCTGTCGGTGCAGATCATCACGAAGCAGGACATGCAGAAGGCGGGCCTGACGACCGCTGCCGAAGTCATGGCGACGGTGACGGCGAGTTCGAACAACCTGACGGATGGTGTGTCCATCGGCACGGGCGGCTACAAGGACCAGATGGGCTTCAACTCGGCCAATCTGCGCGGCCTGGGCACGTCGAGCACGCTGGTATTGCTCAACGGCCGACGCATGGCCAACTTCGCCTCGCCCGGCGATGACGTGGGCGTGGACTTGAACAATATCCCTGCCGCCGCCATCGAGCGCGTGGAGGTGCTGCTCGACGGCGCCTCGGCCATCTACGGCACGGACGCCATCGGTGGCGTGGTGAACTTCATCACCAAGAAGGACTACCGCGGCGTGCAGCTGGACGTTTATGGCGGCAGGACGCAAGAGGGCGGGGCCGGCAAGCGCCAGGCCTCGATCTCGGGCGGCGCGGGTGATCTGACGCGCGACGGCTTCAACGTCTTCGGCGTCCTCGACGTGCAGCACACGGGCGCGCTCAACACCTCGCAGCGCAAGTTCATCTCGGATCTCAAGATCCCGGAACGCCTGCCCTGGCTGCTGGCCAGCTATGGATCGCCGGCCAATCTGCGCCTGCAGTCGGGCGACCAGCTCGACTACCTGCAGTCTCAGAACTTCATGATCAACGGCCAGTTGCTCGACAGCCGCCTGTTCAACCTTTCGGCACCGACCTGCAACCCGCCTGCTACCTTGTATCTGCCCGCTGGCATCGGCGGCGCCTATGGTTGCACCTTCGATTTCATGCGCGACCTGGAGCTGTATCCGAAGTCCAACAAGACCAGCTTCCTCGGCCGTGCCGAAGTGGCGCTCGGCGGCTCTCATCGCTTCTTCGTGGAGGCGTCCGCCGCGCGGGCCCGCACCTGGTACGTGGGCACCAGCAACCGGACGGACGGCGCCGAAGTCGACATGGCCCTGATTCCGCAGCTTGCCGCCACGGGCATCGTCACCGCGCTGCCTGACGATCATTTCGTCAGCATCCGCGGCCGGCTGAACGAAGCGGGGGGCCGGGCGAGCCAGCTGGGCAGCACGGGCACGCGCGTGCTGATCGGCATGACCGGCAGCATCGGCGAGTGGGACTACGACTGGGGCTTCAACCACAGCGTCAACACCATCCACGACCGCGATGTGCACGGCTACTACCTCAAGGACAAGATCCTCGATGCGATCGGCACGCTCAAGCTCAATCCGATGAAGCCCCTCGCGGCCTCGGACTTGAGCTTCCTCGAGAGCATCTCGGTCAACGAAGAGATGCGTACGGCGCGCGGCAAGATGGATGCCTTCGATTTCAAGGGCACGCGCAGCCTGGCTCGGCTGGCGGGCGGCGATCTGGGGCTGGCCCTGGGCATGGAAGCCCGCCGCGAGAGCGCCAAGTCACGCATCTCGCCTTTGCTCGCTGCAGACAACGTTCTGGGCGACGGCGCCTCCGACAACTCGCTCACGACCGACAACTCGCGCAAGGTCTGGGCTTTCTATGGCGAGCTGTTGGCGCCGGTGACCAAGCAGTTGGAGCTGAGCGCGGCGCTGCGGCACGACCACTACCAGGGCATCGGCGGCACGACCAACCCGAAGTTCAGCTTCAGGTTCAATCTCGACCCGACGGTTCAGCTGCGTGGCTCATTGGGCACGGGCTTTCGCGCGCCGAGCCTGAACGATCTCTATCGCAACGAGAAGATCAGCACCACCAGCGTGCTGCCCGACCCGGTCTGCATGGCGGAGACCGGCAACGACCTGTCCACCTGTGCCGACTACTGGGAGACCCACACCTTCTCGAACGCGAAGCTCAAGCCGGAGCGTTCGACGCAAGGCTCTCTGGGCATTCAGTACCAGGCGGGCAAGACCTTCGTTGCCAGCGCCGATTGGTGGTTCGTGACCAAGCGCGACCTGATCAACACGCTGGGCGACGACGTGATCCTGTCCAACGCCACGAAGTATTCAGCGCTGATCCACCGCTACAACCAGCTGGGCGATCCCTACTGCGATCCGGACTACGACGCCGACGACAGCTCCATCTGCTACATCGAGCTCCACAAGGAAAACCGCGGCCGGCAGAAGGCGCAAGGCGTGGACTTCGTCCTGCAATGGCAGGGCGGCGCCACGGAATTCGGAAAGTTCGGCGCCACCTTGAAGGGCACCTTGACGCTGAAGTCTGAAAAGCAGACCGGCTACGGCGACCCCTTCATCAGCAACCTAGGCAAGTTCGTGACGGACGGCGTGGTGCAGCGCTGGCGCCATCACCTGAGCCTCGACTGGGAACGCGGACCGTTCAGCCTGTCGCTGGGCAACAGCTACCTCAGCGCCTACGAGGACCAGAACCCGTCCATCGACAACGGCAACGGCACCGTCGTGGCCGCCAACCGCGTCAAGGCCTACTCGCTGTGGGACCTGACCGGCGGCTGGGAGGTGACGAAATCCATCACGGTGCGAGCCGGCGTGAAGAATCTCTTCAACACCAGCCCGCCGTTCTCCAACCAGGCCTACTTCTTCATCTCGGGCTACGACCCGAGCTATACCGATCCTCGCGGCCGCTTCATGTTCGTGAGCGCGACCGCGAAGTTCTGAGCTGAGGATCGATCAGGGCGCCGCCCGCGTCGGCACCGTCCCGCTGCACACATCCGTGTGCTCCGGGGTCATGCAGGTACCAGCCGCCAGTCGTCACGCGGTAGCGGCGTGCGTTGAGCAGGTCCGTCCAGGTCTGGCTGTCGGTGCGCAGCACCTGCAGCTTCGGTCGCTGGTCTTCCGGCACATCGGCGGCGAGCTTGATGCTTTCGATCGTCAGGCGTTGCTCGGGCTTCTCGTAGAAGCCCAAGGTGCCCGTGCCGCGCGGCAGGCTGGAGAGCAGCTCCATGCCCTTGAGCACGCGGCCCACGGCGGCGATGTTGTTCTCCAGCGCGCGCGGGGCCTGGCCGATGGCGACGTACAGGCCGCTGCCGTTGCCGGAGTCCGCTTCGTTGCCGCGCGCCACGCCGACGGTGGAATAGCAGTGCGCCAGCCATGCCTTGCCGGTCTTGGGGTTGGCGGCTACGGGAAAGCCATCGACGAAGCCGCTCAAGGGCGACCAGCCGTCCTGGTCCTTGATCGCATTCAGCGGCAGGCCCTTCAGCGGAACGTTGAACGGCTCGTTGATCTTGGCCTTGGCCCCTGCCGGCAGCGGCTTGGCCTTGGCATCGTCTTCCTCCGGGTCGCCCCACTGCGTCACGTAGTTTTCCTGGACACGCAGGATGGCCAGACCATCCCAATAGTTACCCTGGGCCAGCGCGCGGATGTTGGCCACGAGTTGCGGTGCCAGCCGAGGCGCCAGCTCGATCACCACCTGGCCTTGCGGCAGGTTCATCAGCAGCACGTTGTTCGGGTCCAGCGCGCGCCAGTCGGCCGCGGGCGAGTTCTTGAGGATGTCGGCAGCGTTCTTGACGGCCGGCTTGGCTTCGGCCGGGGCCGGCTGAGCCTTGGCGGCAGCCTTGGACTTGGTGGATTGCTTGGCTGCGGGCTTGGTGGTCGTGGCCTTGGCAGCAAAGGCGCTCGGCACGGCAACGGTGGCTGCGGCGACGAGCAAGGCGAGGGTGAATTGCTTCTGCATCGGTGGTCTCCTGTGCGGCCCGGAGCATAGCCCCGAATCCGGAGCTCGCGGGCTCTCTAAAATGCATCAAATGTCTTTCGTTCACCTGCGCACCCACACCGAGTTTTCCGTCGTCGACGGCACCCTGAGGACCGACGACGCGGCCGACGCGGCGGCCAAGGACGGGCAGGTGGCGCTGGCCATCACCGACCTGGCCAATCTCTTCGGCGGCATCAAGCACTACAACGCCTGCCGCAAGAAGGGCGTGAAGCCCATCCTGGGCGCCGATTGCTGGCTGGAGCCCGAAGGCTCAGACAAGAACCCCTCGCGTGTGCTGCTGCTCGTACAGGACAAGCAGGGCTATCTCAACCTCTCCGAGCTGCTGTCGCGGGCCTGGATCACGAACGTCGTGCGCAACCAGGCCTGCCTGAAGTGGGAGTGGCTGGAAGAGTTGCACGAAGGCCTGATCTGCCTGTCCGGCGCCGAACACGGCTTGCTGGGCCAATCGCTGCGCGTGGGTGACGGTGTGCGGGCCCGCGCGCTGGCGCAAAGGCTCGCCGGCATCTTCCCGAACCGTTTCTACATCGAGCTGCAACGCGCCGGCCTGCCGGGCCAGGAGGCGCTCGTGCAGGCCAGCGTGCCGCTTGCTGCCGAGTTGAAGCTGCCTGTAGTCGCCACGCATCCGGTGCAGTTCCTGACCGAAGAAGATTTCGAAGCGCACGAGGCCCGCATCTGCGTGGCCGATGGCGAGACGCTGGCCAACCCCAAGCGCGTCAAACGCTTCCTGCCGGGCCAGTATTTCCGCTCGCAGGCGGACATGGAAAAACTCTTCGCCGATGTGCCGAGCGCCATCGCGAACACGGTGGAGATCGCCCGCCGCTGCAGCCTCTCGCTGGTGCTGGGCAAGCCGCAGTTGCCGGATTTTCCGACGCCGCTGCTCGAAGACGGCACGCCCATGCCGATGGACGAATACTTCCGCAAGCTGTCCTACGAGGGCCTGGAAGATCGCCTTCAACTGCTCTTCCCCGACCCTGCCAAACGTGACGCTGAACGTCCGCGTTATGTCGAGCGTCTGGAATTCGAGTTGGTCACCATCATCAAGATGGGCTTCCCCGGCTATTTCCTGATCGTGTCGGACTTCATCCGCTGGGCTAAACACAACGGCTGCCCGGTCGGTCCGGGCCGGGGCTCGGGTGCCGGCTCGCTGGTCGCCTACGTGCTGCTGATCACGGACCTGGATCCGCTCGCCTACAACCTGCTGTTCGAGCGCTTCCTGAACCCCGAGCGGGTCTCGATGCCTGACTTCGACATCGACTTCTGCCAGGGCAATCGCGACCGCGTCATCGACTATGTGAAGGACAAGTACGGCCGTTCCGCCGTGAGCCAGATTGCCACCTTCGGCACCATGGCCGCCAAGGGCGCGCTGCGCGACATCGGCCGCGTGCTGGGCATGGGCTTCGGCCATGTGGATTCGATCGCCAAGCTCGTGCCCGCGCCGCCCGGCAAGACGGTGACGCTGGCCAAGCTGCCGCCTGACTTCGATCCGGACAAGGCCAAGATGGTCTATGCCCGCCATGAAGCGCCAGAGATTGAAGAGCGCGAGAAGGAAGACGAGGAAGTCGCCGGCCTGCTCTCGCTGGCCGCGCGCGTGGAAGGCACCGTGCGCTCCATCGGCATGCACGCCGGCGGCGTGCTGATCGCGCCGGGCAAGATCACCGACTTCTGCCCGCAGTACCAGCAGCCCGGCTCCAACAGCGCCGTGAGCCAGTACGACAAGGACGACGTCGAAGCCATCGGCCTGGTGAAGTTCGACTTTCTGGGCCTGGCCACGCTGACCATCCTGGAGATGGCCAAGGACTTCATCCAGGCACGCCACGAAGACCAGAAGGATTTCTCCTTCGAGAAAAGCATCCCGCTCGACGACCGGCGCACCTACAAGCTCTTCTCCGACGGCCTGACCGAAAGCGTGTTCCAGTTTGAATCCACCGGCATGCAGAAGATGCTGCGCGATGCAAAACCTTCGCGCCTGGAAGACCTGATCGCGTTGAATGCTCTGTATCGCCCGGGCCCGATGGACCTGATTCCCACCTTCGTGGCGCGCAAGCATGGCCGCGAGAGGGTCGAGTACCCGCACCCGCTGACCGAAGCCGTGCTGGCCGAGACCTACGGCATCATGGTCTATCAGGAGCAGGTGATGCAGACCGCCCAGGTGCTCGGCGGCTACAGCCTTGGCGGCGCCGACATGCTGCGCCGCGCGATGGGCAAGAAGAAGGCCGACGAGATGGCCGCGCACCGCGCCATGTTCCGCAAGGGCGCGGCGGAGAAGGGCATCGACGAGGCCAAGGCCGACGAAGTCTTCGACCTGATGGAGAAGTTCGCGGGCTACGGCTTCAACAAGTCGCACGCGGCCGCCTACTCGCTCTTGGCCTATCACACGGCCTGGCTCAAGGTGCATTTCTCGGCCGAGTTCTTCGCCGCGAACATGACCATCGAAATGGACAACACCGACAAGATCAAGGTGTTGCTCAACGATGCCAAGACCTTCTTCGGCATGGAGTTCGAGCCGCCGAACGTCAACCTCGGCGTCTACCGTTTCGAGCCCATCACCGACAAGAAGATCAACTATGGCCTGGGCGCCATCAAGGGTACGGGGCAGGGCGCGATTGAAGCCATCGTGCGTGCGCGCACCGAAGGCGGCCCGTTCAAGAGCTTCTTCGACTTTTGCGCTCGCGTGGACCGCAAGGCCGTGAACAAGCGCGTGGTCGAAGCCCTCATCAAGGCCGGCGCCTTCGACGCCATCGAAGCCGAGCGCTCGCGCCTGCTGGCCAGCGTGGCGCTGGGCTACACCTTCGCCGACAAGCTCGCCGCCGATGCCGATCAGGGCGGCCTGTTCGATTTCGACGACTCGCACGCCAGCTCTTCGGCCGAACCGCCGCTGGAGCCTGCTGCGCCGTGGAGCATCAAGGAGCGGCTTTCGCTGGAGAAGACGGCCATCGGCTTTTATCTTTCTGGCCACCTGTTCGACCAGAGCGGCGAAGAAGTCCGCCGTATGGCCAAGCGCCGCATCGTCGACCTGGCCGACAGCCGCGAGCCCGTGATCGTGGCCGGCATCGTCGGCGACCTGCGCGTCATCAACGGCGCACGCGGCCGCGTGGCGATCTTCAAGCTCGACGACAAGACAGCCGGCATCGAAGCCGTGGCGAACGAGGAGCTGATCAACCAGCACAAGGAAACGCTCAAGGACGACGAGCTGATCATCGTCTCGGGCAAGGTGCGGGACGACCGCTTCTCCGGCGGCCTGCGCCTGACGGTTGAGGCCGTGTGGGATTTGGCCGCGGCGCGCGCTCGCTTTGGCCGCTGTTTCGAAGCGAAGGTGAATGGCAAGGTGCCGCCGCTGCTGGATGTGGTGCGCCAATGGCCGGCCAAGCAGGTGCAGACCGATGAAGGCGCCACCCTGCGCCAGGGCCTGCGCATCGAAACCCGCCACCATCTCGAGGCGCGCGCGGAGTTCCGCCTGGCGCTGGGTGAAGACAGCCGCTTCTGGCCCTGCGACGAGGCGCTGGAGAAGCTGGCCGGCTTCGGGCAGATCGTCTACGAGGCTGGCGGCTGACCCCCGCACCGCGGGAATACCGGTCGTATTCGACGCAGAAGCAACGGGGTCGTCATCCGCGGCCGATGTCAATTCGGCGATGATCAGCCGGTGAGCGCGCCGCACTTCGACTCGGCCTTTCCGGCAAATCCAGCTCTTGCGGGAATCCCGCCGTATGAGGCATCGACCACCGGTCTGATCCTGACCGGCGGCGGCGCTCGCGCGGCCTATCAGGTCGGCGTGCTGGCCGCCATCGCCCAGCTGCGGCGCGATGCCGGCATCAGCGGCGGCAACCCGTTCCCAATCATTGCCGGCACCTCGGCCGGCGCCATCAACGCCGCCACGCTGGGCTGCCAGGCCGACGATTTCGACTCCGCCGTCGACGGCCTCGTCTACATCTGGCAGAACATTCATGTCGACCAGGTCTATGACGCCGATGCCTTCGGCGTGGTGCGCAGCGGTGCGCGCTGGATGACGATGATGAGCATCGGCTGGGCGCTGGCGCGCTGGCGCCGTTCACGGCCCAAGAGCCTGCTGGACAACAAGCCGCTCGGCGAGCTGTTGAGCCGCTGGGTCAAGTTCGACCGGCTGCAGCGCATGCTGGAGCAGGGCCACATGCACGCGCTGGCCATCAGCGGCTCCAGCTACACCTCGGGCCAGCACGTCACCTTCTATCAAACGGCCCGCGAGATCGAGGCCTGGCAGCGTTCACAGCGCGTGGCGCAACGCACGCAGCTGACCATCGGCCACCTGCTGGCCTCGTCGGCCATTCCCTTCATCTTCCCGGCCGAGCTGCTGGACCTGGGCGGCCAGCCCGAGTGGTTCGGCGACGGCTCGATGCGCCAGAGCGCGCCGATTTCACCGGCCGTCCACCTTGGCGCCGAGCGCGTGCTCGTGATCGGCGCAGGCCGCATGCACGAGCCTCCGGGACGCCGCGCGGTCACGCCGAGCGGGCACCCGACCATGGCGCAGATCGCCGGCCACGCGCTGTCCAACATCTTCTTGGATGCGCTCGCGGTCGATGTGGAGCGGCTGCAGCGCGTCAACAAGACGCTCTCGCTGCTTTCGCCCGAAGCACTGGCCAAGACCAATCTGCGACCGATCGACGTGCTGGTGATCGCGCCCACGCGCCGACTGGATGACCTGGCTGCCGAACACGCCGGCGCGCTGCCGGCTTCCATGCGCGCGCTGCTGCGCGGCGCGGGTGCCGGCGGCTCGGGCCAGCAGGCCAGCGGCTCCGCGCTGACGAGCTATCTGCTGTTCGAGCCCGCGTTCACCAACGAGCTGATCAACCTCGGCATGAGCGACACGCTGGCGCGCCGGGCCGAGGTGCAAAAGTTCTTCGGCTGGCCTTCGCAGGTGCCGACGCTGGATCCGACCGCCATGCGCAAGCGCCTCGGGGGATTTGCTTCGGATCCCACCAGCGCGGCCAGTTCGGCCGGCGCATAGCAGCCCCTAACGCGGAATCCGGACGGTAGCGCGCAGACCGCCCCCCTCCGATTCATCCCGGTTGGCCAGCTCGATGGTGCCGCCCATGCCGGCCAGCAGCTCCCGCGTGATGTACAGGCCCAGGCCGGCGCCACCGGTGTCGCGGTTGCGCGAGGCTTCCAGGCGATAGAAGGGTTGGAACACGGCGTCCAGCCTGTCGGCCGGGATGCCCGGGCCGGCATCCTCGACGTGCACGATCACGGTCTCCGGGCCGCTTTCCAGTCGCACGTCGGCGCGTTCGCCATAGCGCAACGCATTGCCGATCAGGTTGCCGAACACGCGGCGCAGGGCCAGCGGCTGCACTTGCGCCACCGCCGGATCACCGAAGAAGCTCACCGGCCGGCCCTGCTCGGCCAGATCGTCCACCAGGGCCAGCAGCAGGGCGGCAACGTCCACGTTCTGGGCCACCTCGCGGCCGGCCGGCGTGTCGCCGCGGAAGAGCTCCAGCGTGCTGCCCACCAGCTCGTTCACCTCGGTGATGTCGGCCACCATGCGGCGGTGCTGCTCGGGCGTCATCTGTACGGTTTCGAGGCGCATGCGCAGGCGGGTGAGCGGCGTGCGGATGTCGTGCGAGAGGGCCGAGACCAGCAGGCCGCGCTCGGCGAACAGGCGGTGCAGGCGTGCGCCCATGGCGTTGAAGACCGTCGCCGCGCGGCGCACTTCGCGCGTGCCGTCCTTGACGTCGAGCTCGGGCGGCTGCTCATCCTTGCGGTTCATGCTCTGGCCGAGCTGTTCCGAGGCTTCCGCCAGTCTCTGGATCGGCCTTGAAAGCCAGCGCGAGCCCCACCAGGCCGCCAGTGCGATGACGAAGACGCGCACGCCGAAATCGAGCCACAGAAAATTGTGGCTGAACTGCCCGGGCGGTGCGGGCCAGGGGCGATGCTCGCCGCCGCCGAAGCCCTCACCGGCAGGGCCGCGCGGCGGGCCGGGCAGGTGCAGCCCAGGCTGAGCGTCGCCGAGCTCATCACTGTGCCCGGGCGGCATCCGTGGCGGCTCGGGCTCGCGTTGCGGATGCCGATCGCCCAGTCCCGGCATCGGCGGCAGGGAAGGGAAGGTGGGCATGCGCGCAAACGGCTGCGGATCGTTGGGGTGGTAGACCAGCACCACGGCCGTGTACGCCGCCAGATGGCTGACCACCAGCGCCGCCCACATCAGCAGGAAGACGCGGCGCGGCAGCGTGTCGATGAACCAGCGCATGCTCAGCAGGCCTCGATCTGGGTGTCGAACAGATAGCCTTCGCCGCGCATGGTCCGGATCAGGCCCGGCTCGCGCGGGGAATCGCCGAGCTTGCTGCGCAGGCGCGAGACGGCGAGGTCGATCGAGCGGTCGTTCACCTCCACGCCGGGCGCTCGCGTCAGATCGATCAGCTGTTCGCGGCTCAGCACGCGGCCGGGGTGCTCAACAAAGGCCGAGAGCAGGCGGAACTCGGCGGCCGAGAGCGGCATCATCACGTTGTCCGGCGAGAACAGCTGGCGCGAGAGCAGGTCGAAGCGCCAGCCGGCGAAGCGCACGCAGCGCGACGTATCGGCATTGCGCCCGCCCCGATTCCCGCGGCTCGTGCGCCGCATCACCGCATTGATGCGCGCTACCAGCTCGCGCGGCTCAAAGGGCTTGGCGAGGTAGTCGTCCGCGCCCATCTCCAGCCCCAGCACGCGACTGATCGGGTCACCCTGGGCGGTGAGCATGATGACGGGCGTGCCGTGTTCTTGCTGGACCCAGCGGCACAGCGAGAGGCCATCCTCGCCGGGCATCATCAGGTCCAGCACGATCACGTCGAAGCGGCGCGTGGGCAGCAGCCGGCGCAGGTTGGCGCCATCAAAGGCCACTTCCACGCGCATGCCGAAGGCCTGCAGATAGGTCTGCAGGGATTCACGGATCTCAAAGTCGTCGTCGACGACCAGACAGTTCAGCATCAGGGAAGGGTAGCAGGATGGTTATCAGGCAGCGATGCCAACTTTCAGTGTGGCCACGTAGCCGGCGGAGACGCTGCCGGTCATCGTGGCGAGCTGGGTGCTGTAGCCGTCGCTGAAGACGTTGTCGGTAGCGAAGCTGATGCTGGCCAGGTTGGCCGTGCTGTTGCCATAGCCGCTGGTCGCGTAGACCGCGCTGCACACGTCGGTCGGGAAGGCGATCTGCGAGGTGCGCAGCGCCTTGGTGTACGAGGTGGCCGTGGCCGTGCTGGCATAGACCTCGAAGTGGATGTGGGGCATGCGGCCGGCGTAGCAGCCGGGGAAGACGGTGGTGAAGCTCACCTTGCCGTCGGAGCCGGTGGCCTGAACACCGCGCAGGTAGTTCTCGGCCGTGACGCCGGTCGAGTACATGGAGTAGCGGCCCTGGGCATCGCAATGCCAGATGTAGACGGCATAACTGCCCAGATCGGCGCAAGAGGCGTTGGTATTGACCAGCTCGATCTCCAGCGTCAGCGGCACGCCCGTGGCCACGCCGGTGGCGCCGGCGATGCTGGAGCGGATGTCGCTGCGCACGATGCCGCTCAGCGTCAGCGCGTTGGCGATGCCGCTGCCATTGCTGTTGGAGCCGTCGCCGGGGTAGGGGCCATTGGTCTCCTGCGGAATGAGGCTGCAGCTGCCAGTCGTCGTCGTGGTGGTGGTGCCCGAGCTGCCGGAGCTGCTGCTGGCGCTCGAAGCACTGTCGCTGCTGCCGCCACCACCGCAGCCGGTCATGCCGAGGCTGACCAGGCCGCTGGCGCCGGCCATGAAGGCCAGCAGGCGACGGCGTCGCATGGTTTCGATCCTGGCGAGGTCCTCGGCCAGGCCGCCGTCGTGATGATGGGGATGCTGCATTGCGGGCTCCGTGCTGCAGTTGAAGAACATGCAGCGATTGAAGCAGCGCAGCTTGTCGCGGGTTTAGCGGCTTTGTGTCACGTCGGACATGTAGGGCTGGCCCTGCACGCGCAGGCCGTCGCCGGAGAGCTGGCGCGCCGTGGCGGGGCTGACGCCCTTGACGCGGGCCTGCAGGTCGACCCAGCCGGAAAGCGGGCGCGCCTTCAGCAGCCTTTCGGCCAGCGCCGGACCCACGCCGGGGAGCGATTCGAGCTGGCCCTGGTTGGCGGTGTTGGCTTCGACTTCAGCGATTTGTGCCTGACTGCTAACGCCAGAACTCAGTGCCAGCAGCATCAGCAAGGCGAAACGCCTACTCGCCATGCTGAGCGCGCACCATCGCCGCGTAGGCGCCATCGCGCTCGATCAGCGCATTGTGCGAACCGGTCTCCACCAGCTTGCCGTCGCGCAGCACGTGGATGGCGTCGGCCGAGCGGATGGTGGAGAGGCGGTGGGCGATCACGATGAGCGTCTTGCGGCCCTGCCAGGCTTCCAGGGCCTGCTGCACGGCGCGTTCGCTTTCAGTGTCCAGGGCCGAGGTGGCCTCGTCGAACACCCAGATCGGCGCTTCCTTGTAGAGCGCGCGGGCGATGGCCAGGCGCTGGCGCTGGCCACCCGAGAGCTTGCTGCCGTTGGCGCCGACGAGCGTGTTCATGCCCTGCGGCAGGGTCTGCACGAAATCCCACAGGTGGGCGGCGCGCAGGGCCTGTTCGAGGCGTGCTTCGTCGCGCGACTGGGCGTAGGCGATGTTCTCGGCCACCGAGGTGTCAAACAGCACGATGTCCTGAGAGACCACGGCGAACTGACGACGCAGATTGGCCTTCTTCAGCTCCTGAATGTCCGCGCCGTCGATGGCGATGCGGCCGCTGTCGGGCATGCCGAAGGCCAGCAGCAGGTGGACGATGGAACTCTTGCCCGCGCCCGAAGAGCCCACCAGCGCGGTCGTCTGGCCGGCCTTGAAGGTCAGCGAGAGGCCGTCCAGCGCGCGGCGCTCGGCTTCCGGGTAGCGCAGCACCACCTCCTGCATCGTGACTTCGCCGCGGCAGTCCTTGAGCTCGCGCGTGCCGGTGTCGGGCTCGGAGGGCGTGTCCATCAAGGTGAGGCAGCCGCGGGCGATGACCAGGGCCTGGGTGATCGGCTGGGCCAGGTCGGAGAGATGGCGCAGGCGCGAGGTCAGCAGCAGCAGGGCGCTGACGAAGGCAGCGAAATCGCCCACGCCCGTGCCGTTCTTGCGCGACTGGTAGAGCGCCAACGCGACGATCAGCGACAGGCCCACACTGGCGATCAGCTGCGACAGCGGTTGCGTCATCGCGCTGGCGGCAGCGGTCTTGAGGCCGTTCTGCTGGACTTCCTTGGCGCGCTGGTTGAACTCACCGCGTTCATGATCGGCGGCGTCGAAGCTGCGCACCACGCGCCAGGCTCGCGTCACGTCGTCGACCTTGTTCACCAGCGAGAGCTGGGCGTCGTAGGCGCGCGTGCCGACCTGGCGCACGCGGCGGTTCACCTTGCGCACCACCCACGCCATCAGCGGTGTCGTGATCAACGAAAGCAGAGTGAGCTTCCAGTCCAGGTAGAACAGCATGGCCAGGCTGGCCAGCGCCGGCAGGCCGTCGCGCAGCACATTGATCAGCGTGTTGCCCAGCAGGGTGAGGATCTGCTGCGGATCGTTCACGACCTTGGTCACGGCCGTGCCGGGCTGCAGGCTGGTGAAGGTGCGTGCGTCAGCGCGCAGCAGCGCATCGAGCAAGGCGGCGCGGAAGTCCATCACCGAGCGCGAGAGCGTCCAGTTGAAGAGGTACTGGCCGAGGAAACCGAACAGCCCGCGGAAGAAGAACAGGCCGATCAGCACGACCGGCACCCAGTAGATCGGAAAGGCGTCAGCGGCAAAACCGCTGCCGAACAGCGACTTGATGATCCAGGGAATGGCTGGCTCGGTGGCGGCGGCGCAGAGGTAGGCGACCAGCGTCAGCATCAAGCCGGCACGGTACGGCTTGACGAAGACAGCCAGCCGGCGGGCAATGGGCGAGAGGTCCTGTTCGGGAACGGTCATGGGCGGCGATTGTCGTGCATCCGGCGCGGGTGGTCCCAGGTGGGCTGCAGACGCTGGTGTAGCATTGTTTGGGCCCCTTTCCCCCTTCCCGCCTCGTTTCCGATGACCTCTCTCTTCCTCAGCAACCTTGCCGAACACGAGGCGCTGATGCGCGCCTTGCCCGCCCTGGATGGCGCCATCGCTGATGCCGGCCGCAAGCTGGCCCAGCTGCTGGCTGCCGGCGGCAAGCTGATGTTCTGCGGCAATGGTGGTTCTGCCGCGGACAGCCAACATCTGGCCTCCGAGCTGACCGGTCGCTTCATCAACGACCGCCGCCCGCTCGCCGGCCTGGCCCTGAACACCGACAGCTCGGCCCTGAGCTGCATCGGCAACGACTATTCCTTCGACGAGGTCTTTGCACGCCAGGTCGCCGGCCTCGGCCGTGCCGGCGACGGCCTGATCGCCATCTCCACCTCGGGCAACTCGCGCAACGTGCTGCGCGCCGTGGCCGCCGCGCGCGAAGCCGGCATCTTCACGCTGGGCCTGCTCGGCCGCGATGGCGGCCAGCTGCGCAAGGAGTGCGACGCTTCCATCGTCGTGCCGAGCCAGGTGACAGCGCGCATCCAGGAAGCGCACATCCTGATCGGGCACACGCTGTGCGGCCTGATCGAAGCCGAACTGGGTGTGGCCGGATGACCGGCGCGGCTGACTTGCTGCCGCCGGCCGCTGAGCTGGCGCAGCGTCGCATCCTCGTCGTCGGCGACGTGATGCTGGACCGCTACTGGTACGGCGCCGTCGAGCGCATCTCGCCTGAAGCGCCGGTGCCCGTGGTGCGCGTCGAACGCGAAGAAGAACGCCTGGGCGGCGCCGCCAACGTGGCGCTGAACGTCAAGACACTGGGCGCACGCGCCACGCTGCTGACGGTGGTCGGTGCGGACCATGCCGCCGAGCAGCTCGGTCGCCTGCTGGCCGCACGCGGCATCGAGGCTGTGCTTCGCACCGATCCGCAGCTCTCCACCATCGTCAAGCTGCGCGTGATCGGCCGCGCGCAGCAGCTGATCCGTGTGGATTTCGAGAACGAGCCCGACCACGAAGTGCTGGGCCAGATGGTCGATGCCTTTGCCGAACAGCTGCCGCTGCATGACGTGGTGCTGTTCTCCGATTACGGCAAGGGTGGCCTGGCCCACATCCCGCGCATGATCGAGCTGGCCCGCAATGCCGGCAAGCCCGTGCTGATCGACCCCAAGGGCAGCGACTACAGGCGCTATGCCGGTGCCAGCGTCATCACGCCCAACCGCGGCGAGCTGATGCAGGTGGTGGGCCACTGGCGCGACGAGGACGACCTGAAGGCCCGCGTGGCCGCGCTGCGCGATTCGATCGACGTGCAGTCCGTGCTGCTGACGCGCTCGGAAGAGGGCATGACGCTGTTCGGCGCGGATGGCATCCATCACGAGCCGGCACGTGCGCGCGAGGTTTTCGATGTGACAGGCGCTGGCGATACGGTGATCGCCACACTGGCTGCCTTGCTGGCGGCGGGCCTGCCGCTCGCATCGGCCATGCGCCTGGCCAACAAGGCCGGCGGCATCGTTGTCGGCAAGTTCGGCACGGCCACAGTCAGCTACGAAGAGCTGGTGGCATGAGTTCGCTGCTGCTCGAAGAGAAACTGATCGACGCCGCAGCGCTGGATGATGCGGCGCTCACGGCGCGACTGGCACAACTGCCGCGCCCGCTGGTCTTCACCAATGGCGTGTTCGACGTGCTCCACCGCGGCCATGTCAGCTACCTGCATGCGGCGAGGCAACTGGGCGGCAGCCTGATCGTTGCCGTCAACACCGATGCTTCTGCGCGCGGCCTAGGAAAGGGCCCCGAGCGGCCGCTGAACCGCGACGTGGATCGCGCGCTGGTCCTTGCGGGCCTGGCGTCTGTGGATGCGGTGACCTTCTTCGCCGAGTCCACGCCCTGCGAACTGCTCAAGCGCGTGCGACCCGAGCTCTACGTCAAGGGCGGCGACTACGACATGGAGAAGCTTGAAGAGACGCGCCTGGTGCGCTCCTGGGGCGGCGGTGCAGTGGCGATTCCGTTTGTGGATGGCTATTCGACGACCAAGCTGGTGCAATCGATCCTCGGCACCGCAGCCCGCAAACCATGAGCACGCTGCTGTTCTGCACAAGCTACGTCCGGGATCTCCAGGCGTGGAACGAACGCTACTCGCGCTGGATCGGCTACTACCGTGAGCACAACCTCGGCGCCAACCAGCTCCTGCTGATCGACGACGGCTCGCCCTACGTTCCCAAGGATCTTCTGCCTTGCCTGAACGCCGAGACCGAACTCGATCAAGCGCAACACCCGGTGCAGCTGCTGCGCTTTGACGACCGGCTCGGCCGTGGTGCCAGGCTCTCGTACCCAGGCTGGTGGCGCAGCTTCACGCACTCGGTGAAGGTGGCGCGCGCCGTGGGCGCCAAGAAGCTGATCCATGTAGAGTCGGATGCCTTCGTCCTCTCGGCGCGGCTGCGCCAATACATCGAATCGCTGGACAGCGGCTGGACGGTGCTCTGGAGCCACTTCTACAACATGCCCGAGACGGCCATCCAGGTGATCTGCGAAGACCAGTTCGACGCGCTCGCCGAGTTTGGCGACGGCCACTGGAACGCCTTCGAAGGCCGGCTCGCCGAAGAGGTCCTGCCCTTCACCCATGTGAGCCGGGAATTCATCGGTGATCGCTATTCGGAGATGAAGCGCCACCGCGGCTTCCTGCGCTCACGCAAGTTCGACGGCCTGTTCGTGCGCACCTGGGACAACTTCTGGCAGCCGGTGCCGGCGAATGCGGATTTCGTGGCGCAGGTGGTCGAGATGCAGTGGCTGCATTCCCGTTCGCTGCACGCCGCTTTGGCGGCCTGAGGATCCAGCAGCCCGCTCAGCCCAGGCCGAGCTCACCGATCACGCGCGTCTCGACATCGGCTGGCTTGATGTCGGCAAGTTGTGCAGCCTGCAGGTTGTGCATCTTTGCCGGATCGTGCTCCAGCGGCGGGCGCGAACCCAGCACGACGAAGGCCGGCGTGCCGACCGCTGCCGCGATGTTCGCCACGCCCGTGTCATTGCCGATGCAGGACTGCGCCATCGACAGCGCGGCCACGGACTCCGCCACCGAGCAATCGGTGATCAGCCTCACCCGATCACGCAGGCCTGACTCGATCTTGGCAAGGATGTCTTGGCCGAGCGGCGCCTCCAGCGGCCCGCCCAGCATCAGCGCGCCATGCCCGCGTGCTGCCAGGCGATTGGCCAGATCGGCGAAGTTGTCCACGCCCCACTGCTTGAAGGATTCCGAGGCGCCGATGGCAAACGCGTGCATCGGCCGGGGCAGGGCGGTCAGGCGTTCGCGCATGCGCTCGAGCGCGTCTGGCCGCACGCTGATGCGCGGCACGATCGGCGCGTCGCAAAAGCCCTGGGCGATGGAGAAGGTCGTGGCGTCCTTGTAGCCGGCCACGGCGGGGCCTTCGTACATCTGGATGCGCGGCGCCTTGGACAGCATCAGCCGCTGCACCCAATTGGCACCGAAGCCGATGCGCTGGGCGATGCCGGCGCGCCAGCAGGCGATCACGGCGCGGCCTGGATGGTCGGAGAACAGCACCATGCGGTCGAGCCGCTTTGGGGCCAGCTCCGCACCAAAGCGCATCAGGCCGCCCAGTCCGCTGTGGCGGCCGGTGCGGCGCTGATCCTGGCGTGGGCGGCGGTCGAAGTCGATCACCTCGCGTACCCAGGGCTCGTGGCCGATCAGCTCGCGCGCCATCGCGCTTGGTGCGGCAATCACGGTCACCTTCCCATCCTGGCTCTGCTCGGCCACGCAGCGGAAGTACTGGGCGTGCCAGACCAGATCGCCCATGCCGCACAGCTGCAGCTGGACAGCCGTGCGCGGGCGGGTGTCGGTGGATGTGCTCATGAGTTGCGAGTTAGCGAAACCCGTGCCACCTCGGCTGGCGCGATGGCTGCGAGGCTTGGTGCCGTGATCATGTGCAGGGTCTTCGGATCGTGCTCCAGCGGTGGGCGCGGGCCGAGGATGACCCAGGTCTGCGTGTCCACGGCCGCAGCCATCTGCACGCCGCCGGTATCGTTGCCGATGCAGGTCTGCACGAGCGACATGGTCGCTACCGTGTCCGCCACGCTGCCCTTGGTGAGGGCCAGCACCTGTGGGCGCAGGTCCGCATCGATGCCGTCGATGATGGCCTGCGCCATCTCGGTCTCGGCCGGGCCGCCGATCAGCAGCACGCCGCGGCCGGTGCGGGCGATCTCGGACGTGAGTGCAGCAAAGTTCGCCACGCCCCATTGCTTGTAGGGCTCGGATGCACCGATGCACAGCGCCACACGCTGCGCCGGCAGCCCCTGCAGCCGGGCGCGCATGCGATCCGCGGCATCTGGGCGAACGAACAGGCTCGGGAGGATCGGCGCATCGCACCAGCCCTGGGCCAGCGCAAAGGCGGTGGCGTCGTTGTAGGCCGAGACGGCCGGGCCCTTGTAGCGACGGATCCACGGGCCGCGCGAGAGCAGGCGGCGCTGCAGCCAGCTGGTGCCGTAGCCGAGCCGCTCGGGGATCTCGGCGAACACGGCCACCAGCGTGCGGTTGGTGTGGTTGGTGAACAGCACGATGCGGTCGAAGCCCTGCTCCCGCAGTTCGCGACCCATGCGCCACAGGCCCAGCACGCCGCGATGGCGGCCTTGCCGGCCTTCATGGCGGCGCGGGTGGCGGTCGAAATCGATGATTTCCTTCACCCAGGGCTCGTGGCCGACCAGGTCGCGGGCGAAGGTCGTGGGCGAGGCGATCAGGCTGGCCTGTCCGCCCTGGCTGGTGGCGGCCACGGCGCGGAAGTAGGGGGCGTGCCAGACCAGGTCGCCCATGCCCACCCACTGCAGCAGCAGGGCGGTGCGGGGGCGCGTGTCGGTCTCGGGTTGGGCGGCAGCGAAGGCCGCTTGCGGAGCCACGACGGTTGCGGTGTCGGCCTCGGGGGCCGATGGAATCGGATGCATGGTTCGAATCGTGCTGTGGCGCGCGAATTCTAGGTGGCCGAAGCTTGCTTGATAATTTCCGGATGGACTCCCGAATCATCGAACTGCCCAGCAGTGACTGGGCCGCCACAGCGGAAAACCCGGAGTGGATCGCCGCCCTCGAGGCCGGCAAGGTGCTGTACTTTCCGCAGATGGCTTTTCAGCCGCGCGAGGAAGAGAAGCGCCTTTTCACGCCAGACATCCGCGATCCGAAGGCGCGCAACATCAGCCTGAATGCCAATGGCGTTCTCGCAGGTGCCGCGGGCGACGAGGCCACGCAGGCACTGCTGGCCGGCATGGTGGGGCGCTTCCGCGAGCAGGCCTTGCAGCTGATCCACGGCCTGCTGCCGCGCTACACGCCTTCGCTGCGCGTCGCGCCGACGAGCTTCCGGCCCATGCAGGTGGAATCGCGCGTTCAGAGCTGGCGGGCCGACGACCGCCGCCTGCACGTGGACAGCTTCCCCTCGCGGCCCAATTACGGCGAGCGCATCCTGCGCGTCTTTGCCAATGTGAACCCACAAGGCCAGCCGCGCGTGTGGCGCGTGGGCGAGTCCTTCGAAGCCATCGCCGAGCGCTTTGTGCCGCGCGCCAAGCCTTACTCGCGCTGGCAGGCCCAGCTGATGAACGCGCTGCACGTGACCAAGTCGCTGCGCAGCGAGTACGACCACCTGATGCTTCAACTGCACGACGGCATGAAGGGGGACCTGGACTACCAGCGCGACTGCCCGCAGGTGACCATGCCCTTCGCAGCCGGTTCGGTCTGGGTGTGCTTCTCGGACCAGACCGCGCATGCCGTGATGGCCGGCCAGTACATGATGGAGCAGACGCTGCACTTGCCTGCCGCCAAACAGTACGACCCGGCGGCGAGTCCGCTGGGGATTCTTCGGAAGCTCACTGGGCGTGAGCTGGTGTGAGCCATGTCATCGCCCGTCATCGTTTCACTGGATTTCGAGTCGGGCGATGAGGCACTGGCCTTAGTCAGGCTGTTGGGCCCGGCGGCCGACGCCTACAAGATCGGCCTTCAGACACTGACGGAGGCGGGCCCCAGCCTGGTTCGGGAGCTCGTGCGGTCCGGGCATCAAGTCTTCCTGGATCTGAAGCTCCACGAGATTCCGAACTCGGTGGCCGGCGCAGTCCGGGCGGCCGGGAAACTCGGCGCTTCGACAGTGACTGTGCATGCCTCGGCGGGTTCAGCCGTGCTTCGCGCTGCAGTGGCCGCGGCGAAGCCGTTCCCGCAGCTGCGGGTGCTCGCGCTGACCGTGATCACGAGCCTTGTGGATGCGGATCTGACGGAGATCGGTCTGGCACCTTCGGTCGAGCAGCAGGTGTTGCGTCTCGCGGCCTTGGCAGGCGATGCAGGCTGTCATGGCGTCATCGCTTCGGCAAACGAAGTGGCGCCTTTGCGCCGCTTGTTGCCGGCCCAGGCTTTGATCGTCTGCCCGGGCATTCAGCTTCCAGGGTCAGCTTCAACCGATCAAGCGAGGCTTGCCGGTCCGAGGGCTGCTGCAGAAGCCGGTGCTTCGCAGGTCGTCATCGGCCGGGCCATCACGGCCGCGGCTGATCCCGTCGAAGCCTACCGTCTTGCGCTGACGGAGTTCCTGGAGGGCGCGGCCGCTTATTCGCGCCAGTGATCCGCAATCCACGGCGCGGGCCGCATCTTGCGCCACACGCTGTGGGATTCGCCGATCAGCGCATCCGGCGGATTTGCCGGCCCGTGGAAGATCAGGATCCGCGAGCCCTTGGGGATGCTCGGGTCCTGGAAGTAGCTGAGCGGCCAGGCCGGCACGCAGTGGTACTTCCAGCTGGCGCACCAGGCGTCGTCCCAGTACTGCAGCAGGCCTTGCTTGTGCAGTTCGTCGGACAGGTAGGCCTGCTCGTTGCGGAACTCGCGGCGCAGGGCCTCGTGCTCCCGGCGGAACTTGGCCAGCACGTCGGCATGTGCGCCGATCTCAAAGCGGTAGACGGACGAGTTGCCGGTGACGCGCCAGGGGCGCTTCCAGTCGTGAATGATCAGGAACTTGCCCGGTACCTCGAAGAAGGGCGTGATGTCGTCGACGATGACGACGTCCAGGTCGAGGAACAGGGCCGTGCCCTTGAGGCCGTAGAGGTCGCCTTCAAAGGTGGTGAGCTTCTTCCACGCGCCGTCGCGCTTGGCCTCGGCGATGTTCATTTCGGGAATAGGGAAGCATTGCACCTCGGCACGGATGCCTTCGGTGCGATCCGTGAGGCAGACGAACTTGAAGTCGCCCTTGAGGTGCCGGCGCACCATGGCGTAGAGGCGGTTGACGTATTCGGGGCCGTATTTGGTGCCCCACTTCATGCACAGGATGTAGCGGTCGGCCATCTCAGAGTTCTTCCACGTGGCGAGGGGGGTAGGTATCCCAGTTGAGGCAGCCGGGGCATTGCCAGAAGTAGTGGGCGGCTTCGAAGCCACAGGCGGCGCAGCGGTAGCGCGACAGTGGCCGCGCCACGCGATCGAGCGCCGAGGAGATCAGGCCGGCCTCGTCTTCCGAGAGCTGGGCGCGGACCTCACTCTGCTTGAGCAGCAGCCGCGCGGCGGTGAGCGTCGGATGCTGGCGCAGCAGGCGCACAAGGCGCTGGCGCTGAACGTCGGCATTGGGTTCCAGCTCAGCCAATGCCAGCAGCACGGCCATGCCGGAGTGCCGGTCGAAATGGCCGGCCAGCAGCGAGAGGGCCTGCGATTCAAGACCGGCTGCCTTGGCGGCTTGCGCGTATTCGCCAGCCACGAGCTGGAAGGCTTCGGGGTTTTGCGAGAGCAGCTCGGCGAAGGTGGCTGCAGCCTCGGCCGGCTTGCCTTGGCGCGCCTGCATGCGGCCGATCAGCACATAGGCGCGGGCCGATTGCGGAGCGATGGCGCGGGCATCCTGCAGCAGGCCGAAGGCCTCGGCGTCCTGCTGGCGGGCCTGGGCTTCGAGCGCCAGCTCGCACAGGTAGTGGGCGATGCGGCCGGTGTAGGAGCCGCTGCCGCTCTTCTCCAGGGCGCGGGCCACGTCGGCGGCCTTGCGCCAGTCGCGTGAGCGCTCGTAGAGCGAGATCAGCGCCTGGCGGGCTTCATGCTCGAAGGCGGTGCCGATCAGCGCTTCAAAGGCGCTTTCCGCGCGGTCGAAGATGCCGGCCTTGAAGAAGTCCTGCGCCAGCGCGTGCTGGGCGCGGTCGCGCTCGGCCTTGGGCAGGTCGCCGCGCGAGAGCAGGTGCTGGTGCACCCGCACGGCGCGCTCGTACTCGCCGCGGCGGCGGAACAGATTGCCCAGGGCGAAGTGCAGCTCGGAGGTGTCGGGGTCGGCCTGGACGGCTTCGATGAAGGCGTCGATGGCCTTGTCCTGCTGTTCGTTGAGCAGCAGGTTCAGACCCTTGAAGTAGGCCTTGGGCGCGTCGCGCTGCTCGCGCTTCCATTGGCGGGTGTCGAGCTTGGAAGCCAGCCAGCCGATGAAGAAGGCGGCCGGGACGATGAAGAGCAGCCAGCGGAGGTCAAATTCCATCGATGGGGGCCATGGGTTCGGGAGTGGGGACGGCGGCGGCAGCGGGGACTTCGGCACGGGCGGCGCGGCGGCGGTGCTTCCACCAGGCCGGCACCATGGCCAGCACGCCCAGCGCGGCACCGAGGCCGAATGCGACCAGCACCACGATCACGAGGGGGGAGCGCCATTCGTGGCCGAAGAACCAGTGCACGACCACGTCGTGGCTGTTGTTCAGCGCGAAGGCGAAGAGGGCGAAGAAAAGGAAGCCGCGAAGCAGCCAGACGACGATGCGCATCGGCGCATTCTCGCCCAATCTCCTGGGAGATTACGTGCCGGGTTCCTCGGCCTTCTTGGCATCCACGGCCTCGCGCAGGGCCTTGCCCGGCTTGAAGTGGGGCACGAGCTTCTCGGGGATGGGTACCTGCTCGCCGCTGCGCGGATTGCGGCCCATGCGGGGCGGGCGGCGGTTGATCGAGAAGCTGCCGAAGCCGCGGATCTCGATGCGGTGGCCCTTGGCCAGCGCGTCGCTCATCGCGTCGAGGATCGTCTTGACGGCGAACTCGGTGTCGCGCTGCGTCAGCTGGCCGAAGCGATCGGCAAGGAGGGCGACGAGGTCGGAGCGGGTCATGACGATGCGGAACTCAGTTCAGGAGAAGAAAACAGGCTCGCCGGAGCGAGCCTGTGGAATTACCACGGACCCTAGGCTAGCAAAAAGCCCAGAATCCGTCATACGGGGTTTAACCGTTGTTGTTGTCCAGCTTGGCGCGCAGCAGGGCGCCCAGGCTCGTCGTGCCGGCGTTTTCGCGCTCGTTCGACTGGCTGATGCGCTGCATGGCTTCTTGCTGGTCGGCCGAGTCCTTGGCCTTGATGGACAGCTGAATGTTGCGGGTCTTGCGATCGATGTTGACGATCACGGCCGTCACTTCGTCGCCTTCCTTCAGCACGTTGCGGGCGTCTTCCACGCGGTCGCGGGAGATTTCCGAAGCGCGCAGGTAGCCCAGCACGTCTTCAGCCAGTTCGATCTCGGCGCCGCGCGGGTCGACGGTCTTGACCTTGCCGGTGACGCTCATGCCGCGGTCATTGACCGAGGTGTACGAGGTGAACGGGTCGCTGTCCAGCTGCTTGATGCCCAGCGAGATGCGCTCGCGCTCGACGTCCACGGCCAGCACCACGGCTTCGACTTCCTGGCCCTTCTTGAAGTTGCGCACGGCCACTTCGCCAGTTTCGTTCCACGACAGGTCCGAGAGGTGGACCAGGCCGTCGATGCCCTGGGCCAGGCCCACGAACACGCCGAAGTCGGTGATCGACTTGACCGGGCCCTTGACCTTGTCGCCGCGCTTGACGTTCTCGGCGAACTCTTCCCACGGGTTGGCCTTGCACTGCTTCATGCCCAGGGAGATGCGACGCTTGTCTTCGTCGATTTCCAGGACCATGACTTCGACTTCGTCGCCCAGGGAGACGATCTTCGAAGGAGCAACGTTCTTGTTGGTCCAGTCCATTTCGGAGACGTGCACCAGGCCTTCGATGCCCGGCTCGATCTCGACGAACGCGCCGTAGTCGGCGATGTTCGTGACCTTGCCGAACAGGCGGGTGCCCGTCGGGTAGCGGCGAGCAACGCCGAACCACGGGTCGTCGCCCAGTTGCTTCAGGCCCAGCGAGACGCGGTTCTTCTCGGCGTCGAACTTCAGGACCTTGGCGGTCAGTTCCTGGCCAACCGTCACGACTTCCGACGGGTGACGGACACGGCGCCATGCCATGTCGGTGATGTGCAGCAGGCCGTCGATGCCGCCGAGGTCCACGAACGCACCGTATTCGGTGATGTTCTTGACCACGCCCTGGACGATCGCGCCTTCCGACAGCGTTTCCAGCAGCTTGGCGCGCTCTTCGCCCATCGAGGCTTCAACCACGGCACGGCGCGACAGCACGACGTTGTTGCGCTTGCGGTCGAGCTTGATGACCTTGAATTCCATGGTCTTGCCCTCGAACGGGCTCATGTCCTTCACGGGGCGGGTGTCGAGCAGCGAACCGGGCAGGAAGGCGCGGATGCCGTTGACCAGGACGGTCAGGCCGCCCTTGACCTTGCCGGAGACGGTACCGGTCACGAAGTCGCCAGACTCCAGAGCGGTTTCCAGGCTCAGCCACGATGCCAGGCGCTTGGCCTTGTCGCGCGACAGGATGGTGTCGCCGTAGCCGTTTTCGATTGCATCGATGGCCACCGACACGAAGTCGCCGACTTGAACTTCCAGCTCGCCCTGGTCGTTCTTGAATTCTTCGATGGGCACGTAGGCTTCAGACTTGAGGCCGGCGTTCACGACGACGAAGTTGTGTTCCACACGAACGACTTCGGCGGAGATCACCTCACCAGCGCGCATGTCGGAGCGCTGGAGCGACTCCTCGAACATGGCGGCAAAAGAGCCGACTTCGGGCAGGGCGGTTTGAGCTTGGGACATTTGAATTTCCTTGACGCTGGAGGCGTACGTTGCCTCACGAAGCGTTGTGCAGCGGAGCTGCGGTTAGGTTTTTGAGATCGCCGCCCTCGATGGATTGACATCCGGAGGGAAGGGCGGCGGGCCCTTAAGCCGCTCTAAAACCTAACGCCAAGTTTCAGAACGGCCTGCGCTTTTGCCACCAATCCAGCACCAGCTCCCTTGATTCCTCAATGGTCTGGGCCGAGTTGTCGAGCATCAGCGCATCTTGCGCAGGATGCAGCGGAGCGGCCGCTCGGGTCTTGTCCCGGGCGTCACGCGCCTCCAAATCCGCACGCAAGCTCTCGATATTAGCCGAAATTCCCTTTGCGATCAACTGCTTATGGCGCCGTTCGGCACGGGTGGCGGCGCTGGCCGTGAGAAATACCTTCAGCGGGGCGTCCGGGAAGACGTCCGTGCCCATGTCGCGCCCATCGGCCACCAGGCCCGGCGGGCGACGGAAATCGAGCTGGAGCTGGTTCAGCGCCCGGCGAACGGCAGGGTGCACAGCCACGCGGGAGGCCATGATGCCGGTGGCTTCTTGGCGCAGCTCGTCGCTGATGTCTTCGCCGGCCAGGAAGGTGCGGCCCTTGGCAAAACGCAGCTCCAAGCCCATCGCCACAGCCGCGACCTTGGCGCCATTGTCCAGGTCGACGCCGGCCCGGGTGGATGCCAACCCTGTAGCGCGGTACAGCGCGCCGGAATCCAGCACGTGATAGCCCAGGCTCTCGGCCACCACATCGGCCAGCGTGCCCTTGCCCGAGGCCGTGGGGCCGTCGATGGCGATCACGGGGATTTCGCTGCGGCTGGTGGTGACCACGTCGAACAGCGTCTCGAAGTAATCGGGGAAGGTCTTGGCCACGCAGTGTGGCTCGAGGATGCGCACCGGCACCGGCTTCTCGCAGACCAGGCCGTTGAAGGCGGCCAGCGAGAAGCACATCGCCACGCGGTGGTCGTCATACGTGTGGATGCAAGCCGGCTTCCAGTCGACGAGGGGATGCACGCGCAGCCAGTCCGGACCTTCTTCCACCTGCGCGCCGAGCTTGCCCAGCTCTGCAGCCATGGCCGCGATGCGGTCGGTTTCCTTGACGCGCCAGGAGGCGATGTTGGTGAGCGTGGTCGGCGCATCGGCGTAGAGCGCCATCACGGCCAGCGTCATGGCGGCGTCGGGGATGTGGTTGCAGTCGAGTTCCAAGCCCTTGAGCGGCCAGGCGCCGCGCCGCACTTCGAGCCAGTTCTCGCCCTGGACGATCTGTGCGCCCATGGCTTCTGCGGCCTCGACGAAGCGCACGTCGCCCTGCATGGATCCCGAGCCCACGCCTTCGATGCGCACCGGGCTGTCCACCGCCGCGATGGCGCCGAGCGCCACGAAATAGCTGGCCGACGACGCATCGCCTTCCACATGGATGCTGCCCGGCGAGCGGTAGCGGCTGCCGGCGGGGATGGTGAAGCGCTGCCAGCCTTCGCGTTGCACCTCGATGCCAAAGCGCTTGAGCAGCTCCAGCGTGATGTGGATGTAGGGCTTGGAGATCAGCTCGCCGACGACCTCGATCACGACATCGCTCTTGGCCACCAGCGGCAGCGCCATCAGCAGCGCCGTCAGGAACTGGCTCGACACATCGCCGCGCACTTGCACGGGCTTGTCCAGTGCGAGTGCGGAAGGGCCGGTCAGGCGCAGCGGCGGGAAGCCTTCGTTGTGCAGGCATTCGACCGTGCAGCCCAGGCCGCGCAGCGCGTCCACCAGATCGCCGATCGGGCGCTCGTGCATGCGCGGCACGCCGGAGAGGTCGAACTCGCCGCCCTGTGTGGCCGCCAGCAGGCTCAGTGCGGCCGTGAGCGGGCGCATGGCCGTGCCGGCATTGCCGAGGAAGAGCTTGGCCGCGCGCGGCAGCAGGCGACCACCGATGCCAGTGACCTGCAACGTGCTGCTGCCGTCCTTGTGGGCATCCTTGCGGATCTGGCAACCGAGCTGCTTGAGCGCTTCGAGCATCACGGCGGTGTCGTCGGAGTCGAGCAGGTCGTGCACCGCCGTCGTGCCTTCGGCCAGGCCGGCCAGCAGCAGCACGCGGTTGGAGATGCTCTTGGAACCGGGCAGGCGCACCGTGCCTGCGGCCGACCGCAGCGGCGGCAGGTCAAGGAAAGGGATCTTGTACATAACGAGTTACTTGTTCGGCGCGCCCGGTGGCTTGGGAATGCCCATCTGCCACTGCTCGCGTGCCTCTGAGATCTGGCGGATGCGGGCTTCCAGGCCCAGCGTGTCGCCGGCCTTGATCATGGCTTCCAGCCCGTCCAGGGCCTGGCGGAAGCGCTGCGACTGCACGAGCACCTCGGCCGCATTGGCCAGCAGGATGTCGCGCCAGACGGCGGGCTCGCTGGCGGCGATGCGGGTGAAGTCGCGAAAGCCCGGGCCGGCGAGGTTGAGGTAGTCACGCCCGTCGGGTTGCGAGGCGACCGATTGGAAGAAGGCGTAGGCGATCAGGTGCGGCAGGTGGCTCACGGCGGCAAAAGCCTGGTCGTGGTTCTGCGCCGTCATCTTGAAGACCTGGGCACCGAGCATGGACCACACGTCGGTGGCGCGCTGCACGTGGGCATCGGTGTTCTGCGGCAGCGGCGTGAGGATCACGTGGCGGCCTTGGTACAGCGAGGCGTCGGCGTTTTGCACGCCGCCGGTTTCCTTGCCGGCAATCGGGTGGGCCGGCACGAAGGCGCTGGCGCCCGGGCCCAGTGCGCTCTGCACGGCCTGCACCACATCGCCCTTGGTCGAGCCCACGTCCATGAACAGCACGTCAGGCTTCACCATGTGGCGCACGGCGCGCAGCGTGCTTTCAGTGGCGGCCACGGGCACGGCCAGCAGCACGATGTCGGAGCCGGCCACGGCCAGCAGGGCGGACTCGGCGATCTGGTCGATGACGCCGAGCTTCTTGGCCAGCACCGTGGTGGACGGCGACTTGCTGTAGCCCACCACCTGCTTCACCAGCCGCGCCTTTTTCATGGCCAGGGCAAAAGAGCCGCCCATGAGGCCGCAGCCGATGACGCCGAGTTGCTTGAACATCATGCCTTAGGAAAAGGGGGGAAGTAAAAGTGTGCGAAGAGCAAATGCCCAGTCTAACCGGGCGCAGCGGCAGAGGCGTCGCTTTGCTATCCTCGCGCCCCTGTTTGTCTTCGTGAGTCGATGGTCCATGCTTCGCCATATCCGCTTCCCGGCTGCACTGATTTCCCTCCTGGCCTGCTCGCTGGCTCCCTCCACAGTCTTGGCGCAAGGCCTCAGCACCGCTGACCTCGCCGCCGCGGCCAAGCTCCGCGAAGCCGGCCTGCAAAGCCCTGTGGCCTATGACATGCTCGATTCCCTCTGCACCGAAGTCGGGCCTCGCCCGGCCGGCTCCGAGGGCGACCGCCGCGCCGTGGCCTGGGCCGCGGCCAAACTCAAGGCGTTGGGCTTCCCGGTGGTGCGCGTGGAAGAGGTGCCGCTCAAGGCCTGGAAGCGCGGCCCGGCCAGCGCGCGGTTGACGGCGCCTGTTGCGCAGGAGCTGGTGATGACGGCCCTCGGCGGCAGCGTCTCCACGCCGCAGGGTGGCATTGATGCCGAGATCGCCTACTACCCGACCTTCGAAGCCCTCAAGGCCGACACCAGCGACCGCGCGCGCGGTCGCATCGTCTACATCGACCAGCGCATCGAACGCTTCAAGGACGGCCACGGCTACGGCCCGGGCTCGGCCGTGCGCAGCCGCGGCCCTTCCGAAGCAGCACGCCACGGTGCCGTGGCCTTCGCGCTGCGCTCGGTCGGCACCGACAACAACCGCCTGGCGCACACCGGTGCCACCGACTACGCCGCCGGCGTGCCGCGCATCCCGGCGCTTGCCCTGAGCACGCCAGACGCCGACGTGCTGGCGCGGCTGCAGCACCAGAAGCAGCCCTTGCGCATGCACCTGGAACTTCAGGCTGAAGGCGACATCCCCGCCGTCTCGGCCAACGTCATTGCCGAGATCCCGGGCACCGACTTGAAGAACGAGGTCGTGATGATCGGCGGCCACCTCGACAGCTGGGACCTCGGCCAGGGCGCGATCGACGACGGCGCGGGCGTGGCCATCGTCAGCGGTGCTGCCAAGCTCATCCTCGACGCCGGCCTGAAGCCGCGCCGCACCATCCGCGTCGTGCTGTTCGCCAACGAAGAGCACGGGCTCGACGGCGCGCTGGCCTACCACGACAAGTACAAGGATCAGTGGCACCAGATGGTGGGCGAGAGCGACTCGGGCGCAGGCTCGGTGTTTCAGATCCGCAGCCGCGTGCGGCCCGAGGCGTTGCCGGTGATCCAGCAGATCGCCGCTGAACTTGCGCCGCTGGGCGTTGCGGCTGGCGACAACGCCGGTGGCGTGGGTGCCGATGCAGGTGTGGGCATGCGCCGCTCCGGCTGGGCCGGCGTGGGCCTGTCGCAGGACGCGAGCCTGTACTTCGACATCCACCACACGGCCAACGATACGCTGGACAAGGTCGATCCCGCGCAACTGCGCCAGAACGTGGCGGCCTGGGCCGTGACGGCTTGGCTGGCTGCACAGAGCCCCGAGGCTTTCGGCCCCATCGTGCTGCCGGCGCGGCCTGCGGGCACGGACTGAAATACACGCATCGAAGCGTAAGCTCGCCGCAGTTTTCCAGGAGAAGTTCGATGAGCAGTGAATCCAAGGCCTGGGGCGTCGGCGACGCCACGAGCGCGCTGGCCCCGATGAACATCACGCGCCGCGATCTGCGAGACGACGACGTGGCCATCGCCATCGCCTACTGCGGCGTCTGCCATTCCGATGCTCACACGGCCCACAACGACTGGGGCAACACCCGTTATCCCTGCGTGCCGGGCCACGAGATCGTCGGCCGTGTGACTGCGCTCGGATCCGGCGTTAGCGATTTCGCCATCGGCGATTGGGTGGCCGTGGGCTGCATGGTCGATTCCTGCACGGCCTGCGTGGCCTGCGATGCGGGCGAAGAACAGCACTGCGTCAAAGGCGCCACCTACACCTACAACGGCAAGGACCGCGTCACGGGCGAGATCACCAAGGGCGGCTATTCGGATCACGTCGTCGTGCGTGATCGTTTCGTGCTGCGCGTTCCGGATGCGTTGGACAAGGCCCGCGCTGCGCCGATCCTGTGTGCGGGCATCACGCTGTGGTCGCCGCTGCGGCGCTTCGATGCGGGGCCGGGGAAGCGGGTGGCGATTGCGGGTCTGGGCGGCCTGGGTCACATGGGCGTGAAGCTGGCGGCTGCGCTGGGTGCGCATGTCACGGTCATCACCACCTCGGCTGCCAAGGCCGCGCTTGCGGCCAAGCTCGGCGCGCATGAGGTGCTGCTGTCTACCGATGCCGCGGCCATGAAGGCCGCGGCCAGTCGCTTCGATCTGCTGATCGACACTGTTCCTGTGGCGCACGATGTGTCGCCTTACCTGCAACTGCTCGGCCGCAACGGCGCGCTGGTGGTCGTCGGCGCGATCGAGCCGCTGCCATCGATTCACGCGGGCCTCCTGCTGCGCAACAACCGCAGCCTGAGCGGGTCGGCGATTGGGGGCATCGCCGCTACTCAGGAACTGCTGGACTTCTGTGCGGAGAAGGGTGTGGTGCCGGACTGCGAGTTTGTGCCCATGTCGGATATCAATGCAGCATGGGCGCGGATGATGGCGGGGGATGTGAAGTATCGATTCGTGATCGAGATGGACGGCGCCGCTGATTGAGGCTTCTGGCCTGAGGGTGTAGCCCACGGGGCGAGTCCCGCGGGCTGCATCCCCAGCTCAGAAGCCGCGACCGAGGAGTAGGCCGTCAAGCCTTGACCGGATACGCCCCAATCACCTTGTAGAACGCGCACAACTGCCGCAGTTCTTCCAGGGCCGCAGCCACATTCGGCTGCGACGGATGCCCATCCAGATCCATGTAGAAGTAGTACTCCCACTGCCCGGTGCGTGCCGGACGAGACTCAAGACGCGTCATCGACACACCGTACTTCTTCAACGGCACCAGCAGGTCATGCATCGCCCCAGGCTTGTTCGCCACCGAGACGATCAAGCTCGTGCAGTCGCGCCCCGTCGCGGGCGGCGTGGCCATGGTCTGGGGCAGGGTGATGACGGCGAAACGGGTGCGGTTGTATGCCTCGTCCTGCACCGCATGCGCCACGATGTGCAGGCCGAACAGCGTGGCCGCACGCTCGCTGGCGATGGCGGCATAGGCTGGGTTCTCGGCCGCGAGGCGGGCGCCTTCGGCATTGCTCGACACGGCACGGCGCTCGGCATTGGGCAGGTGTTTGCTGAGCCAGTTCTGGCACTGCGCCAGCGCCTGCGGATGGGCAAGAACGGCTTCGATGCCGCCCATGGCGCTTTCCTTGCGCAGCAGGTTGTGGCGGATCAGCAGGCTGACCTCGCCGACCACGTGGCAGGGCGTGTGCAGGAACAGGTCGAGCGAGCGCGTCACCACGCCCTCGGTCATGTTCTCCACGCCGACCACACCGTACTGCGCGCTGCCGCTGGCGGTGGCGTGGAAGACTTCGTCGAAGCTGGCGCAATAGATCAGGTCGGCCGCACCGCCGAAGTACTCGATGGCGGCCTGTTCGCAGAAGGTGCCGAAGGGACCGAGCACGGCCACGCGTTGCGGCGATTCCAGGGCCAGGCAGGCGCTCATGATCTCGCGCCAGATCGCCGCCACGTGTTCGCTGCGCAGCGGGCCGGGGTTGGCGGACTTGATCTTGGCGATGACCTGGGCCACGCGGTCGGGGCGGAAGAAGGGCGTGCCTTCCACGCGCTTGATCTCGCCGACCTTCTCAGCCACGCGGGCGCGCTGGTTCAGCAGGTCCAGCAGTTGGGAGTCCAGTGCGTCGATCTGCTCGCGCAGACCCTTGAGGGCATCGTCAGCCATGGCGTTTCTCGAAGTCGGCGAGGAATGAGACAAGGGCTTGCACCCCTTCCAGCGGCATCGCGTTGTAGATCGATGCCCGCATGCCGCCCACGGACTTGTGGCCTTTGAGTTGCAGCAGTCGAGCTTCCTTGGCAGCGGCCAGGAAAGCATCGTTCAAACGTTCGTCCTTCAGGTAGAAGGGCACGTTCATGCGTGAGCGGCAATGGGCCGGCACGCGGTTTTCATAAAACGAGGAGCCGTCCAGCGCCGAGTAGAGCAGGGCGGCCTTGTCGATGTTGCGCTGCTCGATGGCAGCCAGTCCCGACCTGCCCTCGTAGGCGAAGCTCTTGATCCACTGGAACACGAGCCCTGCCACGTAGATGCCGAAGGTGGGCGGCGTGTTGAACATGGACTGGTTGTCCGCCACTGTCCTGTAGTTGAAGGCGCTGGGGCAGATGGCTTGAGCGCGGTCGAGCAGGTCTTCGCGCACGAAGACGATGGTCAGGCCGGCCGGGCCGATGTTCTTCTGGGCGCCGGCAAAGGCGCAGCCCACGCGAGACCAGTCGATCTGGCGAGACAGCACGTGTGAGGAGCAGTCGATGACAAGCGGCGCCGTGCTGATGCGCGGCAGCTCGTGGAACTCGATGCCGTCGATGGTCTCGTTGGTGCAGACGTGGACGTAATCCGCGTCCTCACGCAAATGCCATTCGGAGACGGGCGCGAAGGCGTTCGTCGCCACCTGCACGTCGGCATAACGGCGTGCCTCGGCGGCAGATTTCTTGGACCAGGAGCCGGTCACGGCCACGTCCACCTTGCCCGTGCGGGCCAGGTTCATCGGCACGATCGCGTTCTCGCCCAGTCCGCCGCCCTGCATGAACAGGATGCGGAACTCGGGCGGCACCGAGAGCAGCTGGCGCAGCGTGCTCTCGGCTTCTTCGTAGATGGAGATGAACTCGCGGCCGCGATGGCTCATCTCCATCACGCTCATGCCGCTGCCATGCCAGTCCAGCATCTCCGCTGCGACTTGTTGAAGTACAGGCTCGGGCAGGACGGCCGGGCCGGCGGAGAAGTTGTAGGGGCGAGGTCCTGCTGAGCTCATCACTTCTTGGCGGGAGCGGCCTTGCTGGCGGCGGGGGCCGGCTTGGTGGCGGACTGTTGGGGCGCCTGGCCGGCTGCCGTCTGCAGCGTCTTGCCCAGGGTCTGCTGCAGCGTCTTGAACTTGGCGTCCAGCGCCGTGCCGTTCTCGGCCATCATCTTCTCGACCAGGGCCTTTTGCATGTCGGGCTGCACGGTCGCGAACTTCTTGCTTGCCGGCGATTCGAACCAGGCCACGATGGTGCGCAGTTCGTCTTCCGTGAAGCGCTCATCCATCAGGGTGCCGATGGTGCTCGGCGCGAGCTTGACGGCGCTGGGCTTGAGCGTGGCGACCGATTCTTCGACGAACTTCTTGACGTCGGCATCCAGCGACTTGGCGGTGGCCTCGCGCTTGTCGGCGGGAACTTGCTGCAGGGCACCGGCGGCTTGCTGCATCAGCGGCACCAGCGGGCGCTGAACCAGCTCGCGTGCCAGCATTTCCAGGCCGGGTTGCTGCATGACGAGCATCTTGTCGATCAGGGCCTTCTTGGCCGGCGAGGTCGCAGCTGCCGGGGCTGCAGCGGGCGTGGTGCCCTGAGCGGCGGCAAGAGTGCTGAAGGCGATCAGGCCGGCAGCGGCGACGAGCTTGAGAGAGTGCTTCAAGTGCTTATTCCTTGGTGGGTTCTTCGGAGCCTTCGGCGCCAGCGTCGCCGTCGTTGTTCAGCTCGGAGGTGTCGTTGGCGTCGTTCTCGACGATGCGCTGCAAGCCGGACAGCTTGGAACCATCATCCAGGGCGATGAGCGTAACGCCTTGCGTGGCGCGGCCCAGTTCTCGGATCTCAGAGACTCGGGTACGAACCAGCACGCCCTTGTCCGTGATCAGCATGATTTCGTCGTCGGCGCGGACCAGCGTGGCAGCCACGACCTTGCCGTTGCGCTCGCTCTGCTGGATGGCGATCATGCCCTTGGTGCCACGGCCGTGGCGGGTGTACTCGACGATGGCGGTGCGCTTGCCATAGCCGTTCTCGGTGGCGGTCAGCACGCTCTGCGTTTCGTCTTCGGCAACGAGCATGGCGATCACGCGCTGATCGGGTTCCAGCATCATGCCGCGCACGCCTCTAGCCTGGCGGCCCATCGGACGCACATCGTCCTCATCGAAGCGCACGGCCTTGCCGCCATCACTGAAGAGCATGACGTCGTGCTTGCCGTCGGTCAGCGCGGCGCCGATGAGGAAGTCGCCTTCGTCGAGGTCCACGGCGATGATGCCGGCCTTGCGCGGGTTGGAGAAGTCCGGCAGCGCCGTCTTTTTCACCGTGCCCATGGCGGTGGACATGAAGATGTAGTGATCTTCAGGGAAGCTGCGGAACTCGCCGGTGAGCGGCAGCACCACGGTGATCTTCTCGTCAGGCTGCAGCGGGAACATGTTGACGATGGGCTTGCCGCGCGAGTTGCGCGAGCCCTGCGGCACTTCCCAGACCTTGAGCCAGTAGACGCGGCCGCGGTTGGAGAAGCACAAGATCCAGTCGTGCGTGTTGGCGATGAAGAGCTGGTCGATCCAGTCGTCTTCCTTCGTCTGCGTGGCCTGCTTGCCGCGACCGCCGCGGCGCTGCGAGCGGTACTCGCTCAGCGCCTGGCTCTTGATGTAGCCGGTGTGGCTGAGCGTCACGACCATGTCGGTCGGCGTGATCAGGTCTTCGGTGCCCAGCTCCTGCGCGTTGTGCTCGATCTGGCTGCGGCGAGCGCCGAGCTTGGTCTGGCCGAATTCCTGGCGCACAGCGACGAGCTCTTCGCCGATGATGACGGTGACGCGCTCGGGCTTGGCCAAGATGTCCAGCAAGTCGGCGATCTCGGCCATCACGTCGCGGTATTCGCCGACGATCTTGTCCTGCTCGAGGCCGGTCAGGCGCTGCAGGCGCATCTGCAGGATTTCGCTGGCCTGGTCGTCCGACAGGCGATAGAGGCCGTCGTTCTGCATGCCGTAGATCGCTGGCAGGCCTTCGGGGCGGTAGGCTTCCTTGCCGCCTTCCACGCGCGCCAGCATCTCGCGCACCAGACTCGAATCCCAGCTCTTGCTCATCAGCGCGGCCTTGGCGACCGGCGGCGTGGGCGACTGTTTGATGGTCTCGATGAACTCGTCGATGTTGGCCAGCGCAACGGCCAGGCCTTCAAGCACGTGGCCGCGATCGCGGGCCTTGCGCAGTTCATAGATGGTGCGGCGGGTCACGACCTCGCGGCGGTGCTCCAGGAAAACCGTGATCAGGTCCTTCAGGTTGCACAGCTTGGGCTGGCCATCGATCAGCGCCACCATGTTCATGCCGAACGAGTCCTGCAGCTGCGTCTGCTTGTACAGGTTGTTCAGCACCACCTCGGGCACTTCGCCGCGCTTGAGCTCGATCACCACGCGCATGCCGGACTTGTCCGACTCGTCCTGGATGTGGCTGATGCCTTCGATCTTCTTCTCGTGAACCAGTTCGGCGATGCGTTCCAGCAGCGTCTTCTTGTTCACCTGGTAGGGAATCTCGTCGACGATGATGGCCTGGCGCGCGCCCTTGTCGATGTCCTCGAAGTGGACCTTGGCGCGCATCACCACCTTGCCGCGGCCGGTGCGATAACCATCGCGCACGCCGGACATGCCGTAGATGATGCCGGCGGTGGGGAAGTCGGGCGCCGGGATGATTTCCATCAGCTCGTCGATCGAGCATTCCGGGTTCTTCAGCGCGTGCAGGCAGGCGTCCACCACCTCGTTGAGGTTGTGCGGCGGGATGTTGGTGGCCATGCCCACCGCGATGCCGGTGGAGCCGTTGATCAGCAGGTTGGGCAGGCGGGTCGGGAGGACCAGCGGCTCCTTGTGGCTGCCGTCGTAGTTGGGGCCGAAGTCGACCGTGTCCTTGTCGATGTCGGCCAGCAGTTCGTGGGCGATCTTGTCGAGGCGGATTTCGGTGTAACGCATGGCCGCGGCGTTGTCGCCGTCCACCGAACCGAAGTTGCCCTGACCATCGATCAGCATGTGACGCAAGCTGAAGGGCTGCGCCATGCGCACGATCGTGTCGTAGATCGCGGAGTCGCCGTGTGGGTGATATTTACCCATCGTCTCACCCACGGCCTGTGCCGACTTGCGGTACTTGGCGTTGTAGGTGTTGCCCATCTCGTTCATGGCGAACAGCACGCGCCGGTGAACCGGCTTCAGGCCGTCGCGGGCGTCGGGCAGGGCGCGCCCGACGATCACGCTCATCGCGTAATCCAGGTAAGAACGGCGCATCTCCTCTTCAAGGCTGATGGGCAGGGTTTCCTTGGCGAACTGGGTCATGCGTGCTTCTTGAGCTGTAAGTCGGTACGGCAAGCGCACCGGCCTTATTGATTTGGCCGAAAGGAAAGATTCTAAGTGCGGCGCTGCTGTAGCAGCGGTGCAACATCGTCACCAAGCCATCTGACGGAGACCTCCACAATGCGTGAGTACCAAGGCCTGCATGGCACAATCGATTGGTCCCTGGGATAAACCCGTAGCCGTAGCGCGCTGAAACGCCGCTGCGTCCGGTTATCCCGAGGTTTTGTTGGACGACCCAGGACATACGCAGGGCAACTGCGGCAAATCCGTGAGAGGAGAATCATGAAGAAATTGAATCGTGTGGCGTCGCTGTTTGCAGTCGCTATGGTGGCGGCTTCGGGTGCTCAGGCGCAGCAGAGCATCGACAATTGGCGTGCTACCGACGGCACCGTTTGGAAGAACGGCACGAATGAACTGTGCTGGCGCGATGCCTTCTGGACGCCCGCGACGGCAGCTCCGGGCTGCGACGGCGCCCCGGCTCCGGTCGTGGCTCCCCCGCCCGCTCCGGTCGCTGCCCCGGTGGCTCCCCCGGTTGAGCCCGTCAAGCCGCCGCCTCCCCCGCCCGCTCCGGTCGCGATCACCGAGAAGATCACCTACGGCGCCGATGCGCTGTTCGACTTCGACAAGTCCGTCCTGAAGCCGGAAGGCAAGGCCAAGCTGGACGATCTGGTTGACAAGATCTCCAAGGTCACGCTGGAAGTCATCATCGCCGTGGGTCACACCGACTCCATCGGTACCGATGCCTACAACCAGAAGCTGTCGGTGCGTCGTGCTGAAGCCGTCAAGTCCTACCTGGTCGGCAAGGGCATCGAGAAGAACCGCATCTACACCGAAGGCAAGGGCGAGAAGCAGCCCGTGGCCGACAACAAGTCTGATGCCGGCCGTGCCAAGAACCGCCGCGTCGAGATCGAAGTGGTCGGTACGCACACCGTCATGAAGAAGCAGTGATGCCTTGCGGGGCTCCGGCCCCGCAGCACGCTGTCTGTCAGACAGGCCCCGCTCCGGCGGGGCTTTTTTTTGCCTGAGAAATTGCTCGAGAAATTGCCCGAGAATTGGCCGCCATGAGTACTGTCAACGCCGACCCCCAAGAGCTCGCCAAGTTCGGCGAGTTGGCCCATCGCTGGTGGGACCCCGAGAGCGAGTTCAAGCCCCTGCATCAGATCAATCCATTGCGTTTGAACTGGATCGATTCGTTGGCGCCGCTGAAGGGCAAGGCGGTGCTCGACGTCGGTTGCGGTGGCGGCATCCTCACCGATTCGATCGCCCGCAAAGGCGCGGCCCGCACGCTGGGTATTGACCTCTCGACCAAGCCGCTCAAGGTCGCCCAGTTGCACGCGATGGAAGCGGGCACCGAGAACATCGAGTACCGCGAGATCGCCGTCGAGGCCCTGGCTGCCGAAATGCCGGCCAGCTTCGACGTCGTCACCTGCATGGAAATGCTCGAACACGTGCCTGATCCGGCGTCCGTCGTGCGCGCGCTGGGCCAGCTCGTCAAGCCTGGCGGCTGGGTGTTCCTCTCGACGCTGAACCGCAACGTGAAGAGCTTCCTGCTCGCCATCGTCGGCGCTGAGTACGTGCTCAAGATGCTGCCGGCCGGCACGCACGAGTACGCACGCTTCATCAAGCCGAGCGAGCTGGCCGCCATGTGCCGCGAGGCCGGCCTGGAGCTGCATTCCAGCAAGGGGCTGACGTACAACCCGCTGACGCAGGCGTACAAGCTCGGCGCTGACACCGACGTCAACTATCTGCTGGCGTGCCGCAAGCCCGGCTGATCCTCTTCGACCTCGACGGCACGCTCATCGACAGCGCGCCCGATCTGGCCGGGGCCACCAACGAGATGCTGCTGCGGCGCGGCCTGCCTGCGCTGCCACTTGCGCATTTGCGGCCTCATGTCGGCTCCGGCGCACGCGGCATGCTCGGCGCGGCCTTCGGCATCGCGCCTGGGCATGCGGACTTCGAACCGCTCAAGGCCGAATGGTTTGTCGAATACGAGGCACGCCTGCTGCGCGAGACTTTCGTGTTTCCTGCTGTCGCGCAATTGTTGGAGCAATTCGCTCTGCGCGAACAATGCTTCGGCATCGTCACCAACAAGGCCGAGCGTTATGCACTGCCGGTCTGCAAAGGCCTGGGGTTGGCTGAGCGGGCTGCGGTGATCATCGGAGGCGACAGCACACCGCACCGCAAGCCCCACCCGGCGCCCTTGCTCGAAGCCGCACGTCGGGCCGGCGTTGTCCCTGAAGACTGCATCTACGTCGGCGATGACGAGCGCGACGTGATCGCCGGCCGCGCTGCGGGCATGCTCACCGTGGCCGTGCGCTGGGGCTATGTCGATGCAGGCCGGCCCATCGAAGAGTGGGGCGCCGACCACCTGGTCGAAACGCCCGAAGCGCTTCACGAGATCGCGTTTCAGGCCCTCGCGAAGAACTGACTCGGCGGCATGCCCATCGTGCGCGTCACCATCGCCGTGAAGGCGCTGGCGCTGGCATAGCCGAGCTCGGCCGCAATCACCTTCATCGACTTCTTGCGCGCCGCCATCGACAGCGCGTGGGCCAGCAGCACCTGCGAGCGCCACTGCGCGAAGGAAACGCCCAGCTGCTGCCGGAACAGGCGCGATACCGTGCGCGGACTCGCGCCGCTGCTGGCCGCCCAATCCTCCAGGCTGGCGTGCAGGCCCGGCTCGGCCAGCATCGCCTCGCACAGGCGCCGCAGCCGCGTGTCCTGGGGCAGGGCGATGCCCAGCGCCAGCGTGCGCGCGCGGCGCAGCTCGTTCACGATCAGCTCGCTGAGCAGCTTCTCGCGTTCAGGTTCCGGTGCCGCTTCGGATTGGTGGTCGGACTGGTGGTCCAGCTGCTGCGCCAGCTCGCGCAGCAGCGGCGTGACCTCGATGACGCGGCAGGTCTGCCAGTCCGGCCCCGGCAGCAGAGACGGCGCGAAGTAGATGGTGTGCAGCTGCGCTTCCTCGATGGCGCCGGTGGTGTGCTCCACGTTCGGCGCCACCCACACGGCGCGCGAGGGCGGCACGATGTAGGTGCTGTCCGCCGCCTGCACATGCAGCGCGCCCTGGGTCGAGAACACCAGCTGCGCCCAGTCGTGCGTGTGCGGCTGGATCTGGGCCTGCTGGCGCAGCGTGCGCAGCTTGCCGCGCAAGGGGCGCTCAAGCGTCGGGGCGTAGGCCTCGGGATCGATAGGGGGGACAAGCGCGCGCTTCATGGCTCAAATTCGATAGAAGACGACCAGCCATCGTAACTCGGTCGACCCCGCCTTTGTCACGATACGGTCCATGAACACCGCTGTCCTCACGCTCGACGAGCGCACCCGGAGCCGCCGCGACTACGGCACGATCAGCCTGATCGGCCTGGCGCACGGCACCTCGCACTTCTTTCACCTGCTGCTGGTGCCGTTGTTCCCGGCGCTGCAGGCCGAGTTCGGCTACAGCTTTGCCGAACTGGGTCTGCTGGTCACGACCTTCTTCATCGTCTCGGGCATCGGCCAGGCGCTGGCCGGCTTCGTGGTCGACCGCTTCGGCGCACGGCCGGTGCTGTTCCTGGCGCTCTCCTGCTTCGTGCTGGCGTCCATCGCCGCCGGCACGGCTCAGGGCTTCAGCGGCCTGATGCTGGCCGCTGCGCTGGCGGGTCTCGGCAACTGCCCCTTCCATCCGATTGACTTCACTATCCTGAACAAGCGCGTCTCGCAGCCGCGGCTGGGCCATGCGTTCTCGGTGCACGGCATTACGGGCAACCTCGGCTGGGCCTTTGCGCCGGTGTTCTCGATCGGCATCTGGCATGCCACCGGCAACTGGCGCATGGCCTATGTCGGCACGGCCCTGGTGGCGCTGACCGTGATGGGCCTGCTCGCCTGGCAGCGCGATCTCATCGACGACAAGCAGGGCAGTTGGCACAAGGCTGAAGCCGCGCCTCAGGGCGAACACCCCATGGCCTTCCTGAAGCTGCCCTCGGTATGGCTGTGTTTCTCTTTCTTCTTCTGGAGCACGATGGCGCTGACCGCGATCCAGAGCTTCGCCAGCCCGGCGCTGCAGCAGATGTACGGTCTGCCGCTGGACCTCACGGCCTACGTCGTCACCGGCTACATGCTCTGTGGTGCGGCGGGCATGGTGGTGGGCGGCTTCCTCGTTGGCAAGGTCGATCGGCTGGAGCGCACGATCGCCGCCGCGATGGCGCTGGCCGCGTTGCTGCTCTTGCTGACTGCCAGTGGCGCGCTGCCGGGGCTGCTGGCTGCGGGAGCGGCGGCATTGGCCGGTTTCGGCACCGGCATCGCCGGCCCCTCGCGCGACATGCTGATCAAGCGTGCCGCCCCGCCCGGCGCCACCGGCCGCGTCTACGGCACCGTGTATTCGGGCCTGGACGTGGGCTTTGCGCTCGGCGCCCCGGTCTTCGGCCTGATGATGGACCGCGGCCAGCCAGCCTGGGTTTTCGCAGGCTCGGCGGTCACCCTGCTCATGGGCATTGCATCGGCTGGAATGGTCGGGATCGGCATCGTCAGGAAGCGGGCGCTAAAGTCCGCTGCATGAACACATCTCGTCTTGCAGGCCACGTCCTTGTCGAAGCCCTGATCGAACAGGGCGTCAGCACCGCCTTCGGTGTCCCCGGTGAAAGTTTTCTTGCCGTTCTCGACGGCTTCCATGAGCACGGCGACAAGATCCGTTTCGTCGCTTGCCGACAGGAGGGCGGTGCTGCCTTCATGGCGGAAGCGCAAGGCAAGCTGAGCGGCCGTCCGGGCATCTGTTTCGTGACGCGCGGCCCGGGCGCCACCAACGCCTCCATCGGCCTGCACACGGCCTTCCAGGACAGCACGCCGATGATCCTCTTCATCGGCCAGGTGGCGTCTGACCAACGCGACCGCGAGGCCTTCCAGGAGGTCGATTACCGCCAGATGTTCGGCCCCGGCACGCTGGGCATGGCCAAGTGGGTGGGAGAGATCCACGATCCGGAGCGCCTGCCCGAGTACGTGGCCCGCGCCTTCCACACTGCCATGCAGGGCCGCCCCGGCCCGGTGGTGCTCGTGCTGCCCGAAGACATGCTCACCAAGGCCATCAGCGCTCCCGTGCTGCCGCGCGCGGAACCCGCGCTGGCCTGGCCCGCACCGCAGGCGCTGCAGAGCCTGCGCGAGCGCCTGCTGGCCGCGAAGCGGCCGCTGGTGATCGCCGGCGGTGGTGGCTGGACTGCCGAGGCTGCCCAAGCGCTCGAGCGCTTTGCCGAGAACTGGCAGCTGCCCGTGGGCTGCGCCTTCCGCTTCCAAGACACCTTCGACAACCGCCATCCGAATTACGCGGGCGATGTGGGCATCGGCATCAATCCCAGGCTGGCTGCGCGCGTGAAGGAGGCCGATCTCATCATCGCCATCGGACCGCGCCTGGGCGAGATGACCACCAACGGCTACACGCTGCTGCAGGCCCCGCGGCCGGCGCAGCAGCTGGTGCACATCCACGCGGGCGCCGAAGAGCTCGGCCGCGTGTACACCGCCGACCTGATGATCAATGCCAGCATGGCCTGCGCCGCGCCGGCCTTGGCCACCATGCCTGCGCCGTCGAGTGTGAGCTGGGCCGTATGGACCGAAGCGGCCAACGCTGACTACCAGGCCAACCTCGTGCAAAAGCCCGTGACGCCGCTGGACATGACGACCGTCGTGCAGCTGCTGAACACGCACATGCCCGAAGGCACGATCTACACCAACGGCGCCGGCAACTACAGCGGCTGGCTGCACCGCTTCCATCAGTACGAAGGCCTGCAGCAGCACGGCAAAGTCCAGCTCGCGCCCACCAGCGGCGCCATGGGCTATGGCGTGCCGGCGGCGGTGGCAGCAGCGCTGCTGACCGATCGCTGGGTGGTCAACATCGCGGGCGACGGCGACTTCCTCATGACCGGCCAGGAGCTGGCCACAGCCACGGGCTATGGCGCCAAGAAGCTCATCAGCATCGTGGTGGACAACGGCACCTACGGCACGATTCGCATGCACCAGGAGCGCGAGTACCCGGGCCGCGTGGCGGGCAGCGATCTGTTCAACCCCGACTTCGCCGCGCTGGCCCGCGCGTACGGCTGGAACTCGGGCTCGGTGGTCGATCGCACCGATGGCTTCGAGCCCGCGCTGCGTGCGGCCCTGGCTTCGGACAAGCCGACGCTGATCCACCTGAAGCTCTCCAGCGATGTGTCCACGAGCCGCAGCAGCCTCACGGCGATCCGCGAAGCTGCGCTCAAGCGCTGAGGCGACAATCCGCCCATGGACTTCATTCTTCGCGGCGAATACATCGAACTCGACAAGCTCCTCAAGGCCACCGGCCTGGCGGAGAGCGGCGGCCGCGCCCGCATCATGATCACCGAGGGTCAGGTGCAGGTGGACGGCCAGCCCGAGTCGCGCAAGACGGCCAAGATCCGCGCCGGCCAGGTGGTGACGCTGGGCGGCGAGCGCATCGCCGTTGTCAGCGCTGTCTGAGGGTTAGCACCGCTCGGGCTTTTCCGGTGTTGACCGCCGGATTCAAAAAAGAAACACTGTTTCAACTTTCGGAAAATCGTGAATTCCTCCACGCCACCGGGTGTGCGGGGAATGAGCGGAACGCCGGAGGTCGTCGGGGCCACTGCTGCGCCCCGCGCTTCTCCTGACGCCTGTGTGAGCCGGTGCCACGCGGGTCGAAGTGCCTGTTCGGCCTGCTGCCGAGCCTTTGATCCGCGTTCCTTGCGTCTTCTTCATGCTTTTGTCGCCCAGTTCTTCATGAACTGGGCGCTGGGTGGGCTCGTCCCTGCCTGACTGAAAGCCGTGAAGGCGCCGGGTGCGTGCATTGCATGACCACACAAAGGCGCGCCCGACTCAGACCGAGGCAGCGCCAGGAGACAAGCATGAACCTCACTCCGAAGCCCCCAGCTCGTCTGGGCCGCCTGAGCCTGCTGGCCTCGTCCATCGCCCTGGGCCTTTCGGGCTGTGGTGGCGGCAGCAGCGATTCGGCCGCCAGCGCCGGCGCTGCGGTGCAGGCCAGCAGCGCCACCGATCCCGCTCGCTCCAGCCTGAGCATCCAGGCCACCAGCACCAGCCGCACGACCCGCCCGGTGTCGCCGGCACCGGCGCCGCTCGACGCTGCCAGCCTGACCGACACTGCTGCGCCGCTGCTCTTTGACGTGGGCGACCGCAACTACTCGGCGCCCGTCACGATCAGCGGCCTGCACAGCCCGAGCAACTACCGCGCGGCGCCCAAGCTGCCGGCCTGGCAGTTCGCCACCATCGACCCGACCGGCGGCGTGCTGACCTTCGAGCGCGAGACCGCGCCCGACATCGGCTGGCACGGCCAGTCGCGCGCCGGCAAGGTCACGGTGACGGGCGGCGCCAACGCCGCGGCGAACCGCGTCTACACGGTGTTCAACAAGGAGCAACTGCTCGCCGCGCTGCGCGAGGCGAAGAACGAGCCGAAGATCATCCGCGTCGTCGGCCAGATCGACTTCCGCTGGCGCGACAACAACACGGTGTTCGAGGAATACACGAGCTTCACCGACCAGAAGAACGGCGGCTCCTTCTCGATCCCCTCGAACACCACCCTCGTGGGCATCAACGACGCGGCCGGGCGGCCGGCGCGGCTCACCGGCACGCAGATCCTGATCGGCATCGAGGCCGCGACAACCGCCGCCGGCTCCGAAGCGGACTTCAAGAACTGGGTGGCCGCCGGCAAGGACCCCGAGGCCTTCCCGACCTGGACCCGCAACATCATCATCCGCAACCTGGCGATCGACACGCCCTGGGACGTCAACCCCGAGGACAGCGACAACGCCTACATGGACGGCATGACGATCACGCGCGGCCAGCAGATCTGGGTGGACCACGTGACCTTGAGCGACGGCGACACGCCTGACTCGCTGGCCAGCGACACCCGCCATGACGGCGCGCTGGACGTGGTGCGCGGCAGCGACTACGTCACCATCTCCAACACCGTCTTCAGCAAGCACCACAAGAACTCGCTCGTGGGCAACGGCGATTCGGGCCGCGCCTGGAGCGATGCTGGCCGCCTGCACGTGACCTTCACCGGTAACTGGTGGAACTACGCCTACAGCCGCCTGCCGCTGACGCGCTTCGGCCAGGTCCACCTCTACAACAACCTGGTCAGCGGCAGCACGAGCACGAGCGACAACGACATGAAGTTCGGCTCGGGCCTGGACGTGCGCTACCAGGCCGATGTGATCTCGGAGAACAACTTCTACGAGTTCACCGGCCTCAAGCCCAAGGAGGCCTGCGGCAAGGTGGCGATGGGCAAGGATGCGGTCTCCTTCCGCTCCAGCGGCCACCGCTTCATCAGCGACAAGGACGATGCCGGCAAGCCCATGACCGACATCATCGACGTGGACCTGCAGACCTGCCTGGGCCTGCCGGTGGCCAACAACTGGGTGCCACCGTATGGCTACGCGCTGCGCAATGCCGATGCCTTGCGCGATGCGCTGAAGAATTCCTCCGGCGCCGGCCGGCTCGGCATGTTTGCGGTGACGACGGGCCCCGTGCCAGTGCCACTGCCGGGCTCGCCTGCACCTTCGGCGCCCTCTCCCTCGCCATCGCCATCGCCGTCCCCGTCCCCGTCCCCGTCTCCTTCCCCATCGCCGAGCCCGTCGCCCGCGCCGGGCCCGAACCCACCGCCGCTGATCCCCGGCACGGCCTGCACCGTCACCCTGCCTTGCGACAGCACGGGTGGCGAACAGGTGATGAGCGCGCTGGTCACCGTGCCCGTACCGGCAGCCAGTTATGTGCAGGACACCGGCACCTACACGCTCAGCGGTGCTGGCGTGATCAACACTGGCAGCCCTTACGCCTTCAACTTCAAGTACACGGCGCTCAGCGGCGATTTCACCTTCTCCGCGCGCCTGGTCACGCAGGGCGGCAGTGCCGATTCGGCGCGCGCCGGCGTGCTGGCCATCGAGGCGCTGAGCGGCACGCCGAACTACGCCTGGACGACGCGCTACTCCAGCACGAGCGAGATCCGCGCCGCCGTGAACGGCAACAACAAGTCGGCGATCAGCGGCTTCTCCACCTCCAGCCTGCCGGTCTGGGTGCGCGTGCAGCGGCGCGGCAACGCCGTGTATTCGGCCGCCTCGACCGATGGTGTGAACTGGACCGAGAAGACCAATCTCAACGTCACCGCCGCCACGCTCTACGTGGGCCTGGCGCTCTCCTCGGGCAACAACGCAGCCACGGTGACGGCTGATTTCGACAACGTGAGCATCGTCGGCGGCGGGCGCTGAACGACGGACCAGGAGTGATGAACATGAAATCCAAGATGAAGAAGACCCTTGCCGCGGCGCTGCTGGCGCTGTGCGGCAGCGCGGCCCTGGCCGGCCCCACGACCGAAGTCAACTACGCCTCGCTCAGCGGCACCTTGATCAGCTTCTCGGAGCTGGCCCTGGCCGATGGCGACAGCCAGTTGATCGAGGGCCTGTTCAGCAGCGGCGGCGTGATGTTCGGCGAGCGCTTCGCCGGACAGGAGTTGTCCATCGCCAAGGCGCCACGGCCCGGCGCGGTGGCGCAGGACTGGTTCGACGATCTCAGCTACGGCAGCCCGACGTCCGGCCTCACGCTGCTGGCCGGCGCCGCCGGTGCCAACCTCGGCGCCTACAACTACGGAGACGCCAATGGCGTGGCCTTGGCAGGCATCGGGCCGCAGAACAGCGATGGCAGCGATCCGTTCGGCTTCGGCGCCGTCTCGGCCCGCTTCGCCGCGCCGGTGTCCGCGCTGGGCTTCCAGCTGCGCGACAGCGATTACGGCGGCATCTGGCTGTCGCTCTACCGCACCGATGGCAGCCTGATCGAGACTCTCAACCTGAGCAACCGCGGCGACGGCTTCTACGCCTTCACCCGCAGCGACGGCACGGCCGACATCGCGGGCTTCTCGCTGACCAACAGAGACGCCTACTACGGCATTGCGCTCGACAACCTCGTCATCAGTGCCGTGCCGGAGCCGGCCAGCGCGCTGCTGCTGGGCTGCGGCGTGGCCGCGCTGATCGCGCGTCGTCGTCAACACAACCAAGCCTGAGGAGCACACGATCATGAAGATGGCAAAGACTGCACTGGCATTGGCCCTGGCTTCGAGCCTCACCGGCATCGCGCAGGCGCAGACCACGCTCGCGGCCGGCGACCTGAGCTTCACCGGACTGGCGCGCGAGTCGTCCTATGGCGGCTTCTCCTTCGTCTCCTGGGTCACCTTGACCGCCGGCACCACCATCACCTTCAGCGACAACGGCCTGAACAGCTCCGGCGCGTTCAAGAGCAGCGTGCAGAAGGAGAACACCTGGAGCTGGACGGCCACCAGCGACGTGACGGCGGGCACGCAGGTCGTGATCTACGGTGGCAGCTTCAACACGGCCAGCGGCAGCATCAGCGGCGGCAGCTCGGGGCAGGGCGGCAAGAATGTGACGACGGGCAGCCTCAGCATCCTGCCCACGGCCGACGCACTGCCCTATGCCTTCGACCTCTCCAGCAGCGGCGAGGTCGTCTATGCCTTGCAAGGCGGTACCTTCATCGCCGCCATCAACGCCTTCCCGACGCCGCCCGCAGCCACCAGCGACAACCCGCAGCTCAGCGGCCTGACGAACATCCAGGTGCTGAACTACACGGCTGCCAACGGTGGCACCGGTGACGGCATCTTCCAGCGCACCGAGTGGTATCGCGGCCCGACCGCGGGCCTCGATGCAGCCGGCTATCGCGCCGCGATTGCCGACACCGCCAACTGGACCAGCGATACCGCCACCAGCACCTTCAAGAGCCTGGCGCTGCTCGAAGGCGCAGGCCAGGTCGCGGTGGCGGGTGGCGACGCGGTGGGCGTGGGGGCAGGGGACTTCAGCCTGGTGAGCAGCGTGCCCGAGCCCGGCAGCGCATGGATGGCGCTGGCCGGCGGTGCGTTGTTGCTGGCGCGTCGTCGCCGCCCGCGCGCTCAGGACTGAGAGCGCGCGCCCAGGTAGCGTTGTGCAAACGCCTCGGCCGTCATGGCCGGGGCGAACAGCCAGCCCTGAGCCAGCTCGCAGCCGGCTTCGAGCAGGATGCGGCGCTGGCCTTCGGTTTCGACGCCCTCGGCCACGACGCTCAGGCCGAAGGTCCGGCCGATGCCGATGATGGCCGTGGCCAGAGCGCGGTCATCCGCATCGTTTTCCAGGTCGTGCACGAAGCTGCGGTCGAGCTTGAGCTCGCTGACCGGCAGCCGCTTCAGGTAGGACAGGCTGGAGTAGCCGGTGCCGAAATCGTCCAGCGAAATGCGCACGCCCATGGCGTCCAGCTGACGCAGCTGTTCGCGGGCGTGTTCGTCGTCTTCGAGCAGCAGCCGCTCGGTCAGCTCGAGCGTGAGTTCATCGGCCCGCAGGCCGTGGCGCTCCATCAGCCCGGCGACGAGGCCCGCCACGTCGTCCTGCAGGATCAGCGGCGGCGAGACGTTGACCGACAGCGACGGCAGGTCCAGGCCGGCCACACGCCAGTTGGCCACCTGCGCGCAGGCGGCGCCCAACACCCAGCGGTCGATGGCGGCCACCAGACCGGCTTCCTCGGCCACGGGGATGAAGCGATCGGGCGGCATCGGGCCCAGCTCGGGATCGGTCCAGCGTAGCAGCACCTCAGCGCCCGCCAGACCCGAATCGTTCAGGCGCAGTTTGGGCTGGAAGTGCAGCGTGAAGGCCTCGGTGTCGAGCGCGCGGCGCAGGGCGCCTTCCACGCGCAGCCGCGCATCGAGCGCCTCGTTCATGGCACGATGAAAGAAGCGCGTGCAGGCCAGGCCAGCACGCTTGGCCTCGTACATGGCCAGCTCGGCGTTCGACAGCAGGGCCTCGAAGCCGACGCCGTCGGACGGGAACAGGCTGATGCCGATGCTCGCTGTCAGCTGAAGATCGGCGTAAGCCTGTTCGTTGCTGGGAGCCTGGATGGCGGCGTGCAGCCGTGCCGCCATCTGCTGCGCTTCCAGCGGACCGCAGTTGGGCAGCAGCAGCACGAATTCGTCGCCACCGGGCCGCGCCAGCGTGTCGGCGGGGCCGGCCACGGTCAGCAGGCGTTGACCCAGACCGTGCAGCAGAGCATCGCCGGCGCGGTGGCCCAGCGATTCATTGATGCCGCGGAAACGGTCCAGGTCGATCAGCATCAGCGCGCCGTGACCCTCCAGCTGCGCCACCGTGTGCAGCGCCTGCCGCGTGCGGTCGGCCAGCAGGTTGCGGTTGGGCAGGCCGGTGACGGCGTCGTAATAGGCCAGCCGCTCGATGCGCAGCTCGTGCTCGTGGTGGCGCAGCGCGATCTGGCACAGCTGCACGCAGGACTCGACCATCGCCCGGTGCACCGGCAGCACGGGCCGCGCCTCGCGGTAGTAGAGCGCGAAGGTGGCGCCGACGCTGCCCTCGGTGCGGAACACCGGCGTGGACCAGCAGGCGGCGAGGCCGAAGGCCAGCGCGAGTTCCCGATAGTCCGCCCAGAGCGGGTCGTTGGCAATGTCGCTGACCTCGACGGGCTCGCCGCGCCACGCTGCCGTGCCGCAGGAGCCGGCCTTGGGGCCGATGGGCTGGCCATTGATGGCCTCGCTGAAGCCGGGCGGCATGCTGGGCGCTGCCAGTGGTGAGACTCTGCCGTCGGGATGGACGGCCAGCACGGTGCAGATCACGCCCGGGGCCAGGAGTTCGACCTGCGTGCACAGCTCAGTCATGACTTCACTGAGCGGCCGGCCCAGTGCGACTGCGCTCAGCACGCGCCGATGCAAGGCATCGATCGAGAGGTGGTCGATGTGATCGGGTCCTGCCGGTCTGCTGTGCGACAACGCTTGTCCTCAACGGATGACGTGGAGCCCAGATTGTGCGCGAATCCTCACCGGCCGGTGGGGCGCTGTTCGCCCAGATCGATCGTCAGATCAGCACTTGTAGCAAGCGGTCCAATCCGCCTTCGTTGATCGCCACCATGGCCTGCTCGCGCACCTTGGGTTTGGCATGGTAGGCCACCGAAAGCCCGGCGGCGCCCATCATCGGCAGGTCGTTGGCGCCGTCGCCCACGGCGATGCACTGAGCCGGTGCGGCGCCGATTTCGGCCGCGCATTGCAGCAGCATGCGGCGCTTCTCCTCGCCGTCGCAGATGTCGCCCCAGGGCTGCATCACCAAGCCGCCTGTGAGGGCACCATCGACGATCTCCAGCTCGTTGGAGCGCACCCAGTCCATGCCCAGTTGCTCGGCCACATAACGCGTGAAATACGTGAAGCCGCCGGAGACGAGCACCAGCTTGATGCCGGCCGCCTTGAGCGCCGCACACAGCTCGCGCGCACCGGGGTTGAACTGCAGGCGTTCAGCCAGCACGCGCTCCAGCGCGCTGACGGGCGTGCCCTTGAGCAGCGCGAGGCGGCGGCGCAGGCTGTCCTTGAAGTCGGTGATCTCACCGCGCATGGCCGCTTCGGTGATGGCGGCCACTTCGGCCTTCTTGCCGGCCATGGCCGCGATCTCGTCGATGCACTCGATGCTGATCAACGTGGAATCCATGTCGAAGGCAGCGAGCCGGAAGTCGGAGAGCTTGAATTCCATATCTTCAGTCAGTCTTGTTTCACGGGTTGGCCGAGCAGGCGCAGCACTTCGCGCACGGCATGGGCACGGTCCTTGGGATCGCTGAGCGCCTTGTCGATGCGCAGCTTGTCATTGCCGACGAGCTTGATGTTGCGGTTCTTCTGCACCAGCTCGATCACGCGCATGGCGTCGATCGGCGGGTTGGGGCGGAAGTTGATGTTGATGACCATGTTGCCGGCGTCGATCTTGCTCACGCCGTAGGGCCTGGCCAGCACGCGCAGGCGGTGCGTGTCGAACAGCGTCTGGCCCTGGTGCGGCAGCTTGCCGAAGCGATCCGTGATCTCTTCGAGCATGGCGTCTATCTGCTCGCTCTTGTCGGCCGAGGCCAGGCGCTTGTACAGCGAGAGCCGCACGTGCACGTCGCCGCAGTAGGCATCCGGCAGCAGGGCGGGGGCGTGCAGGTTGATCTCGGTGCCGGCGCCGAACACGCCGCCGGTGGGCGAGAGCAGGTCGGGCTCGTGGCCAGCCTTGAGCGAGCGAACGGCTTCCGACAGCATCTCGTTGTAGAGCTGGAAGCCCACTTCCATCATGTTGCCGCTCTGGTTTTCGCCCAGCACCTCGCCGGCGCCGCGGATCTCCAGATCGTGCATGGCGAGGTAGAAGCCGCTGCCCAGTTCCTCCATCGCCTGGATGGCGTCCAGGCGCTGCGCCGCTTGCTTGGTCAGGCCTTGCACATCGGGCACGCACAGGTAGGCATAGGCTTGGTGGTGCGAGCGGCCGACGCGGCCGCGCAGCTGGTGCAGCTGCGCCAGGCCGAACTTGTCAGCGCGGCTGATGATGATGGTGTTGGCGCTCGGCACGTCGATGCCGGTCTCGATGATGGTCGAGCACAGCAGCACGTTGTGGCGGCCGGTCACGAACTCGCGCATCACGCGCTCCAGCTCGCGCTCGGGCATCTGGCCGTGGGCGACGACGATGCGCGCCTCGGGCAGCAGCTCCTCGAGCTTCTGGCGGCGGTTCTCGATGGTCTCGACCTCGTTGTGCAGAAAGTAGATCTGGCCGCCGCGCTTGAGTTCGCGCATCACCGCTTCGCGGATGGTGCCGTTGTTCTCCGCGCGGACGAAGGTCTTGATCGCGAGGCGGCGCTGGGGCGCGGTCGCAATGACGCTCAGATCGCGCAGACCCTCCAGCGCCATGCCGAGCGTCCGCGGGATCGGCGTGGCGGTCAGCGTGAGAACGTCCACCTCGGCGCGCAAGGCCTTCATCGCCTCCTTGTGGCGCACGCCGAAGCGATGTTCCTCGTCGATCACGAGCAGGCCCAGGCGCGAGAACTTCACGTCCGACGACAGCAACTTGTGCGTGCCGACGACGATGTCGATCGTGCCGTCCTCCAGCCCCTGCATCGCGGCCTTGATTTCCTTGGCCGAGCGGAAGCGGCTCATCTCGGCCACCTTGATCGGCCATTTGCCGAAGCGGTCCGAGATGTTCTGGAAGTGCTGCTCGGCCAGCAGGGTGGTGGGCGCGAGCAAGGCCACCTGCTTGCCGCCCATCACTGCCACGAAGGCCGCGCGCAACGCCACTTCCGTCTTGCCGAAGCCCACGTCGCCGCACACGAGGCGGTCCATCGGCTTGGGAGAGATCATGTCCTGGATCACCGCGTGGATGGCCGCGCGCTGGTCCGGCGTTTCCTCGAAGCCGAAGCTCTGGGCGAAGGCCTCGTAGTCATGCGGCGAGTAGCGGAAGGCGTGGCCTTCGCGCGCGGCGCGCCGGGCGTAGAGGTTGAGCAGCTCGGCCGCCGTGTCGCGCACCTGCTCGGCGGCGCGGCGCTTGGCCTTTTCCCACTGGCCTGAGCCGAGCTTGTGCAGCGGCGCCTCTTCCGCCGAAACGCCGGTGTAGCGGCTGATCAGGTGCAGCTGCGCCACGGGCACGTAGAGCGTGGCCTGATCCGCGTATTCGAGATGCAGGAACTCGCTGTTGCCATCGCCCAAGTCGATGTTGACCAGGCCCTGGTAGCGGCCGATGCCGTGGTTCACGTGTACGACCGGATCGCCGACCTTGAGCTCGGACAGATCCTTGATCAGCGCATTGACGTCGCTGACCTGCTCCTGCTTGCGGCGCCGGCGCGTCGTGGGCGCGGTGGCGAAGAGTTCGGTCTCGGTGAAGAGCTGGACCGAGTGAGGCTCGTCACGCCAGAAGAAGCCCGAAGCGAGCGGCGCTACGGTGATGGCGGCGCGTTCATCGCTGGCGAGGAATTCGGCGATGTTGGCGTAGCTCGGCAGCTCGATGCGGTTGTCGCGCAGCAGCTCCAAGAGGCTTTCGCGCCGGCCCTCGCTCTCGGCCAGGATCAGCACGCGCTCTTTCGTCGTGGCCAGGTGCTGGGCCAGGCGCGAGAGCGGTTCCTGCGCGCCGCGTTCCACGCTCACATCGGGCAGCGGGCGGGCGTAATCCACCGGCTCGGCACCGCGCACCGTCAGCACGGCATGCGGATGCGTCAGGCCGAAGAAGTCCTCTGGCTTGAGGAAGATCTCGTCGGGCGGCAGCAACGGCCGTTCGGGGTCGTGCTGGAGGAAGCGATGGCGCTCGCGGGTGTCGGTCCAGAAGCGCTGTATGGATTCGTCGACCTCGCCGTGCAGGGCCAGCGCGCAATCGGGGCCGAGGAAGTCGAAGATCGTTGCCGTCTGCTCGAAGAAGACGGGCAAGTAGTACTCGATGCCGCCACCGGCCAGGCCCTGGTCGATGTCCTTGTACAGACGCGCCTTGGTCGGGTCGCCTTCGAGCTTTTCGCGCCAGCGCGCCCGGAAGGCCTTGCGCGAGGCCTCATCCATCGGGAACTCGCGGCCCGGCAGCAGGCGCACGGCCGGCACGGGGTAGAGGCTGCGCTGGGTGTCGGGGTCGAAGGTGCGGATGGAATCGACCTCGTCACCGAACAGGTCCACCCGGTAGGGCACGCTGGAGCCCATCGGAAACAGGTCGATCAGGCCGCCGCGCACCGCGTATTCGCCGGGCGAGACGACCTGGCTCACATGCGAATAGCCGCCGAGCGTCAGCTGGCGCTTGAGGCCCGCCTCGTCGAGCTTCTGCTTTTGCTTGAAGTTGAAGGTCGTGGCCGCCAGGAAGGCGGGCGGGGCCAGGCGCGTGAGCGCCGTTGTTGCAGGCAGCAAGACGACGTCGACCTCACGCTCCGGCGCGCCCTTGCCCTGGGCTTGCAGCAGCATCCACAGCGTGGCCAGGCGCTCCGAGATCAGGTCCTGGTGCGGGCTGAAGCTGTCGTAGGGCAGGGTTTCCCAATCGGGGAACACCGCTACGCGGAGTTCGGGCGCAAAGACCTTCAGTTCCGCTTCGAGCCGTTGCGTATCCCCCGGTTCGGCGCTCATGATGGCGACAGGCCGTCCGCTCTGCAGTTGGGACTGCGCAAAGCGTGCGAGCAGCAGTGCATCCGCCGAGCCGATGGCGCGGGGCTGGTTGAACTTTTTGCCAGGGTAGATCAGGGGCAACTGCATGGGTACAAATGAGTTTGGCCCCGTGAAGGGGCTGCCCGACGATTGTAGGGAGCGGCCACGCACCCTCATGTCAGCCGGTGTCAGGAGTTAGCGTCATGCCATTGCAGGTTGGGATCTATCTGTTCGACGAGGTCGAGGTGCTCGATTTCGCCGGGCCGTTCGAGGTGTTCTCCACCGCCTCGCGGCTGATGCAGCGCGATGGCCACGAGCCGCCCTTCGCCGTCCACACCATCGCCCCCGGCACGGGCACGGTGCGCGCCCGCGGCGGCCTGCGCGTCAAGCCCGAGTTCACGCTGGCGGAGCATCCGAAGCTGGACGTCCTCATCATCCCCGGCGGCGTGGTGTCCGGCGAGCTGGACCGGCGCAACCTGTCCGATTGGCTGCTGGCGCAAAGCCTCAAGCTCAAGGTGCTGGCGTCCGTCTGCACCGGCGCCTTCCTGCTGGAGCGCGCCGGCCTGCTGAACGAGCGCGAGGTCATCACGCATTGGGAAGACGTCGAAGAACTGCGCGCCGTCTCGCACGCCAGCGGTTCGCTGCTCACGGTCCTGACGGACCGCCGCTTCGTCGAGGCCAAGCCCTGGATCCATCACGGCGGCATGTGCCGGGTGTTCACTTCGGCGGGCATTTCAGCGGGGATCGACCTGTCCCTGCACCTCGTGGCCGAGCTGTCGTCCATGGTGCTGGCGCTGCAGACCTCTCGGCAGATGGACTTCGACTGGCACATGGCCTGAGGTGTTTCGGCTGCGGTCTGTCGGGCCGATCTGCAGCCTGTCGCATGAGGGCTGATCGGGCCGTGCCTTGGGTCTACATTGGGCGCACTTTCACGGAGCCCTCCTCATGAAACGCATTGCAGCCCCTCTCGTTCTCAGCCTCGCCCTGCTGACTGGCGCCGCCCACGCAGACGGCATCAATGCCGGCATCCAGATCGAAGACAAGATCACGCTCGCCGACATCGGCCTGCCGGCCTACCCGGGCGCCACGCTGCTGCAGGAAGGCAAGGGCAAGGACGACGACAAGGGCTCCTTCGGCATGAGCCTGTGGGGCGGGAGCTTCGGCCTGAAGCTCTCGTTGCTCAAGTACCGCAGTGGCGACAGCATCGACCAGGTTGGCCGCTTCTACCGCGATGCCCTGGGTCACTATGGCAAGGTGCTCGATTGCAGCGTCACCGCGCCTTCGGACGACGACCGCAAGGACGAGAAGAAGACCATCGCGCTCCGCTGCAGCAAGGACGATGTCAAGGCCGGCAAGCTGGTCATCAAGGTCGGCAAGGACGAGAAGCACTTCCGCATGGTGGCCATCGAGCGCAAGGATGGCGGTGTGCAGTTCGTGCTGCTGAATTTCGCCGTCAATGGTGACTGAGCGGTGACTGATTTCCGGTGATGCAGGCTGAGGCATGATCGGCGGATGACTCGCCGACTCCTCAGCCTTTCTCTTGCCGTCACGCTCGCCCTCACGCTCGCCGCCTGCGCGAGCGGGCCTCAGCTCAAGACCGAACCTCTGGCTCGCGCCGACGCCGCGATGCAGAAGTTCATCGACGACCGCCAGATGCCCGGCGGCGTGCTGTGGATCGGCCAGGGCGGGGCGAGCCACCACAAGGCGTTTGGCATGCAGTCCGCGGCAGCGGGCAGTGCGCCCGTCGATGAAGACACGCTCTTCGACGCTGCCTCGCTGACCAAGCCGGTGGTCACCGCCACCCTGGTGCAGCTTCTGCGCGAGCGTGGCCTGCTGGAGATCGATGCGCCGGTGCAGCGCTACCTGCCCGATTGCGGCAACGTGGCTGGCGTCACGCTGCGCAATCTGCTCACCCACACCTCGGGCCTGCCTTCGGGCCTGCCCGGCAAGGATCCGTTCAAGCAGACGCCCGAACCCAGCAGCGTGACGATGCCCCAGGCCGAACGCCAGGCGCTGATCCATCAGGCGGTGGAGCGCACCTGCGCGCAGAAGCCGGAGACGATGCCGGGGCAGCAGTTCAAGTATTCAGACCTCAACTTCATCTTGCTGGGCGAGATCGTTGCCCGCGTGAGCGGACAGCCGTTGCAGGAGCTGGCGCAGCGCGAGATCTTCGAGCCGTTGGGTATGAAGCGCAGCGGCTACCTGCCGCTGGAGCGCGGCGTCATGCCGGCATCGATAGCGCCGACCAACAAGCCGAGCGAGAACTGGGAGCGCGGCGCCGTGCACGATCCCACGGCGCGGCGCATGGGTGGCGTGGCCGGTCATGCGGGCCTGTTCACCACCATGGGCGATCTGGCCCGCTTTGCGCAGATGCTGCTGAACGATGGCGTCAGCATCGAGGGCCGGCGCATCCTCTCGCACGAGAGCATCGTCTTGCTGGAGACGCCGCAATCGCCGGCCGGCGTGACCGATCTGCGCAGCCTGGGCTGGGATGTGGCCACGGCCTATTCGAAGCCGCGCGGCACGCTCTACCGACAAGGCAAGAGCTTCGGCCACACCGGCTTCACGGGTTGCGCGGTCTGGCTCGATCCTGCCAGCCACAGCTTCTTCATCCTGCTGGCCAACCGCGTCAACGAACCGCAGGGCACGAACACGCTGCCGCTGTACATCGAGCTGGGAACGTTGGCTGCAGAGGCCGCGGGCCTGCAGCCGACGTCCTGAGCCCGCCGCTCACTTGCGGGCGGTGGCCGGGCAAAGCTTGCGCGATGGCGCGGCAGATTTCCCTTCGCCGCCGTACAGCTGCAGGTCCTTGGCTTCGTCCGCCGGCACCAGCTCGGGCGTGTCGAGCGTGAGGACGCTGCGCTTGTCCGGCTGCACCGGATGAAAGCGGTCTCAGTCCGTCAACACTTTGATGGGAACCGCGCGCCGGCCCTTAGCGCCCACCGCTTCGCGGGCACGCAGCTGGCCGCAGCCGCCGTCCACATCCTGCCCGGCTGAGTCGCGCAGCTTGGTCAGCACGCCGCGCTGGTGAAGGTGCTGCGCGATGGTGCGCGCCTTCTCCCAGGCCGGGCGGCGGAAGGGCAGATCCGGGATGGTGTTGTACGGGATCATGTTGAGCACGCCGTAGCGGCCCTTGAGCAGCTCGACGATGCCGTCCATCTCGTCCTCGCCATCGTTCACGCCTTCGATCAGCGTCCACTGGTACTGCACGGGGTAGCCGCTGGCCCTTGCGTAGGACTCGCCGGCCGCCACGATCTCTTGCGGCGTCAGACGCGGGGCGCGCGGTAAGAGTTGCTCGCGCAGTTCGGGCTTGCTGGTGTGCAGCGAGAGCGCCAGCGCGGGCTTGACCTCATTGGCTTCAGCAAGGCGCTCGAACACGCGCGGATCGCCGACGGTGGACAGCACCAGGTTCTTGTGCCCGATGCCGCCGAAAGTGCCCATGAACTCGATGGCTTCCATCACGTTGTCCAGGTTGTGCGCCGGTTCGCCCATGCCCATGAACACGACCTTGTTGACGGCGCGGCGGCGGCGCGCCAGCACCAGCTGGGCCACGATCTCGGCGCTCGTCACCTGGCGGATCAGGCCCTCACGGCCCGTCATGCAGAACTGGCAGCCCACGGCGCAGCCGACCTGGCTGGACACGCACAGCCCGCCGGTCTTGTCGCGCTCGGGCAGCAGGACACTCTCCACGGTCTGCCCATCGGCCAGGCCAACGAGCAAGCGCATGGAGCCGTCTTCGCCCGGATGCTCGGAGCGCACGCTGGCCAAGGCTTCGAGCGCGGCGTCGAACTCGGGCAGGGCTTCGCGCACGGCGAGCGGCAGGAAGTGCTCGGGCCGGCGGCGGCCGCTGTCGTGCGGCTTCACGCTGACCCAGTCGCGCAGGACACGGGCTTCGTGTTTGGGCAGGGCACCGAGCGCGCGCAGGCGCTGGCGGAATTCAGTGATAGTCATCTTCGCGTTGGTGGCGGATGGCCACGATGGTGATGCGATCACCGGACTGGATGTCGAAGAGTGCGACGTAGCCGGTATGACCATGCGAAATGATCAGCTCACGCAAGAAGGGCGACTCACCGGCCTTTCTGCACGTGAACGGAAAGCGCTGGAGTGCTTGTATCGAGCTGCGGACTGTATGGATCACGGCAACAGGTTCATCGAGATCTGCATCCCGCTCCAGGGCAGGAGCGAGCAGCAAGTCGAACAAGCGCTCCAGATCTTCTTCAGCATCTGGCGTCCAGATGGCGCTGTAGCTCATGCCCGCTTCTTTGCCTTCAGGGCCCGGGCGGCTTCGAGCTTGGCCTCGAGCTTGGCCAGCACCTCTTCTGTCGTCGAGCCGGTGCCGGTCTCTTCAAACCGCGCCAACGACTCCATGCCACGCTTCAGGAACTCAGCCTGGACCTGACGCCGCCGCACGCCTTCGCGAACGGCCTTTTCGATGAACGACGAAACCGTCTCGCCTTCGTGAAGCATGCCTTCGAGCTCATCTCGAACTTCAGGCTCGACGCGAATGGACGGCAGGCTGGCAGTCTTCATGACAACAACTCTATGCATTGCAATTGCGCTGCATTTTAGCTTCCTAGAATCCGTCCATGAATTCCTACCCCATCGGCCTGACCCCGCGCTGCTTCGCGCTCGTCCCGGCCGCCGGTGTCGGCGCGCGTTCAGGCGCGGCCGGCCCCAAGCAGTACGTGCCGATCGCCGGCCGGGCCATGATGGCTCACACCCTGGGCGCACTGGCTGCAGTGCCCCGCATCGAATCCACGCTTGTCGTGCTCTCCCCCGAAGACGATCAGTTCGAATCCGCCGTCCCCGGCTACTCCGGTTGGCTGGCCCGCTGCGGCGGCGCCAGCCGCGCTGAGACGGTCTCTAACGGCCTGATCGAGCTGACAGAAAGAGGTGCCCAGCCGCACGATTGGGTGCTGGTCCACGACGCCGCGCGCTGCCTGGTCCGGCCCGAGTGGATCGATCGCCTGATCGACGCCTGCATGGATGATGAGATCGGTGGCCTGCTCGCCTTCCCTTTGCCCGACACGCTCAAGCAAAGCAGCGTCGAGGGCCGCGTGGCCGCCACGGTGGACCGCGCCGGCAAGTGGGCCGCGCAGACGCCCCAGATGTTCCGCCTGGGCCTGCTCAAGCCCGCTTTGGCTGCGATGGGCGCGGCTGCCACGGACGAAGCCAGCGCCGTCGAAGCACTGGGCCATGCGCCGCGGCTTGTCGAAGCGCCGATGGAGAATTTCAAGGTCACCTGGCCGGCGGACTTTGCGCTGGCCGAACGTTTGCTGAACACACGATGAACACCACGCTGACGAAACTCCCGAAGCTGCGGATGGGTGAAGGCTGGGACACTCACCAGCTCGTGACGGACCGCCCGCTGATCCTCGGCGGCGTCACGATCCCGCACACCCACGGCCTGCTCGGCCATTCCGACGCGGACGCGCTTGCTCACGCCATCACCGATGCGCTGCTCGGCGCCGCGGCGTTGGGCGACATCGGCAAGCTCTTCCCCGACACCGCCGCCGAGTTCAAGGGTGCCGACTCGATGGTCCTGCTCGCCGCCGCCTACGCCAAGGTGAAGGAAGCCGGCTGGCAGATCGTCAACATCGACTCCACCATCATTGCGCAGGCTCCCAAGATGGCACCGCACATCGTCGCCATGCGCACGCGCCTGGCCGAGGTGCTGGGCGTGGACATCGGCCAGATCAACGTGAAGGCCAAGACGGCCGAGAAGATGGGTCCGGTGGGCGAGGGCAGGGCGATCGAAGCGCGGGCGGTGTGCCTGCTGGCCGGCGACTGAAGCTTCATGCCAGTGGCGGCTTTTGACCGAGATGGCTTTCTCGTTCTGCCCGCCCTGATGACGGCAGCAGCCTGCGAAGCCATCGCGACGCGATTGGCAGACTTTGAAGGCGCAGCGGGCAGCCGCGATCTCCTTGAGCGCGATTGGTGTGGCCAACTCTCCCAGCAGTTGGCGACGCAGCTGACGGCCGTGGGCCTGTTGCCATTGGGGCACCGGGCCATCCAATGCAATTTCTTTGACAAGTCAGCCGATCTCAATTGGCTGGTCGCCTTGCACCAGGACTTGAGCGTGCCGGTCGCCGAACGCGCGGATGCGGCTGGATGGTCGGCATGGTCCGTCAAGCAAGGCCAGATGTTTGGCCAGGCGCCGCGGGCCTTGCTGGAAGAACTTGTTGCGGTTCGACTGCATCTGGACGCTTGCGGAGTTGACGACGGTCCGCTGCGAGTGGTGGCTGGGTCGCATCGCAGCGGCGTGATGTCGCCTGAGGCGGCGCGAGAACGTCGCGACATTCATGGCGAGACGAGCTGCACCGTCGAACGGGGAGGCGTGCTGCTGATGCGACCCCTCTTGCTGCACGCCTCATCCAAGTCGATCAGCGGCCTCCATCGGCGGGTGCTGCATTTTGTCTACGGGCCGTCCGAGCCCGGCGCGAGACTCCGCTGGCCTCAGGAGGCGACCAGCATCCGCTGCTGACCACTGCCGAACTGCGCCCGGCAGATGCGGCCTTCCTTCACCTCGTACACGCACAGCAGCTCGATCACGCCGAGCCCCTCGGGGAAGTTGCGCGTGATGAGTTCCGTGTCCACCACGAAGTTGCCGACCACGGTGCGCGAGACCAACTGGGCGTGCAGATCCGGCTCGGCGAAGCGCAGCTGGAAGCGTTCCTTCAGCTGCTCGCGGCCCTTGGCGAGCAGTTCTCCGCTGACCGTGCACTGTTCTGCGTCGGACGAGTAGGTGTCGAGCAGGGCATCGAGGTTCTTGGCGTTGTAGGCGTCGAGCTGGGCCTGGACGGTGTCGAGCGGGCTGCGGGCGGTCATGTCGTCGAGATCAAGCGTTGGTTAGCTGGCACGCTGCAACCGTATCACGGTGCGCAGGCCGCCATCGTCGGCGTTGCCCAGCTGCAGCTGACCACCAAGGCGCTGCACGGATTTCTCGACGATCGCCAGCCCCAGGCCCGCGCCCGTGGCCGCCGTGCGCGCCGTATCGCCCCGGTAGAAGGGCGTCGTCAGGTGGCTCAGCATTTCCGGAGGCACGCCGGGGCCATGGTCGCGGACCATGAGCAGCACCCAGGGGCCGGTCAGGCCGATGGAGACTTCCACCTCGGCCGGCTCGCCGGGCTCGTGGCCGTAGCGCCGCGCGTTCTCGAAGACGTTGAGCAGCACGCGCGCCAGTTCGATCTCGTCGGACCAGACCTTGAGGTCGTGCGGCACCTGCGTGTTGATGCGGATCTGCTCGGGGTTGCGGAAGGCCGCGGCCTCGCGCTCGACGACCTCGGCCAGCAGCATGGGCGTGAGCTCCAGCTCGCTGGGCCGCGCGTAGTCCATGAACTTGTTGATGATGGCGTCGAGCTGGTCGATGTCTTGCGCCATGAAGGTCTTGGCCTGCTCGTCCTGCACGCTCATCTCGGTCTCGAGGCGCAGCCGTGCCAGCGGTGTGCGCAGGTCGTGCGAGATGCCGGCCAGCATCACGGTGCGGTCTTCTTCCATCTTGGCCAGCTCGCGGGCCATGCGGTTGAAGCCCATGTTGACCTCACGGATCTCGCTGGTCATCGTAGATTCGTCCAGGCGTGAGTCGTACTCGCCCTCGCGGATGCGGCCGGCGGCCTCAGCCAGCTCGCGCAGCGGCTGGTTGATCAGCCGCGCGATCAGGGCCGCGCCCACCGCCGTGGCGAGCAAGGCGAAGCCCACCCACCACCAGTCGCTGGAAACGCTGGTGGAGACGGGCGCGTCGCTGACGCGCAGCCAGTAACGGTCCTGATCGACGGAGAAGCGCACCCACAGCCCGGGCTCGCCGTTGACGCTGCGCGCCACCAGCGTGTCGGGCCCGAGCTTGCCGATCAGCCGGCCGGCCAGGTGCTTGGCAAACGGCGTGGCGTCATAGGGCAGGGACTGGTCCTGCGCCTTGGCCACGCGCACCTGCACGGCTTCCTGCTTGACCAGCGAGCCGATCACCGCCACGCGGTTGATCACGTCGGTGTTGGCCAGCGCGGCGCGCGAGAGGTTGACTAGCCCGCCGAGCTGTTGCGCCGATTCGAGCGCGCGCGGCTCGGCATCCAGCGCCTTGAAGGTCTGTTGCCAGGCCAGCACCACGCCTGCGATCAGCAGGGCCAGCAGTGCAAAAGTGCGCCAGAAGAGGTTGAGCGCTAGGTGCGGCTTCGGCACTTACTTAAGTGACCGGAGCTTCATCGGGCACGAAGACATAACCGACACCCCAGACGGTCTGGATGTAGCGCGGCTGAGCCGGATCGGACTCCAGCAGCTTGCGCAGGCGCGAGACCTGAACGTCCAGGCTGCGGTCGAAGGGCTCGAACTCGCGACCACGGGCCAGCTGGGCCAGCTTGTCGCGCGAGAGCGGCTGGCGTGGATGGCGCACCAGGGCCTTGAGCATGGAGAACTCGCCCGTGGTCAACGGCAGCATCTCGCCGTCCTTGGCCAGGCGGCGCTGGGCCAGGTCGAAGACGAAGGGGCCGAAGCTCACCGTCATCGGCTCCTTGCTCGGCGCACCCGGGGCTTCCATGGCCGGGCGGCGACGCAGCACCGCATTGATGCGGGCCAGCAGTTCGCGCGGGTTGAAGGGCTTGCTCAGGTAGTCGTCGGCGCCCACTTCCAGGCCGACGATGCGGTCCACGTCCTCGACCTTGGCCGTCAGCATGATGATGGGCGTGGTGTCGTTGGCGGCGCGCAGGCGGCGGCAGATGGTCAGGCCGTCTTCACCGGGCAGCATCAGGTCCAGCACGATCAGGTCGACCGTCTCGCGCATCATCTGCTTGCTCAGCGCCTTGCCGTCCTCGGCCAGCAGGACGTCGAAGCCCTCCTGGGTCAGGTAGCGACGCAGCAGGTCGCGGATGCGGGCATCGTCATCGACGATGAGGATCTTGTTCGGCTTGGTATTGGCTTGCGGATCCATGTGAGTCCCCAATTTGTAACAGGCGAATTTTGACCACCAAAACGTCAGTTGGAAGATGCCGTTACGCTTTGCAACCAAAGCACTGGTTAACAATGCGTTCTGACCGTGGAGAAATCAACATGAGCAAGATGAGCGAAGAGCAAAAAGACGACAAGACCAAGGCACCGGGCGGCCTGGAAGAGCAATTGGCCTTCAAGTCCCGTTTCGTGATGGTTTTCGGGGAAATCGACGACAAGATGGCCCACGCCACCTGCCGTCGACTCCTGGCGTTAGCTGCCGATTCCGACGCGCCGATCACGCTGCTGATCTCGTCGCCTGGCGGCCACGTGGAATCCGGCGATGCCATCCACGACATGATCCGCTTCATCAAGGCGCCGGTCACCACCGTCGGCACCGGCTGGGTCGCCAGCGCGGGCGCCCACATCTACCTGGCGCCCCCGAAGGAGCGCCGCCTGTGCCTGCCCAACACCCGTTTCATGATCCACCAGCCGGCCGGCGGCGCCGGCGGCCAGGCCAGCGACATCGCCATCCAGGCTCGCGAGATCCTCAAGACCCGCGAGCGCATCGCCGCCGTCATCGCCCGCCAGACCGGCAAGCCGCTGGCCGCCGTGGCGAACGACATGGAACGCGACTACTGGATGAGCGCCGAGGAAGCGATCGCCTACGGCATCGTCTCGCGCGTCATCGAGAAGCAGTCTGAGCTGAGCTGATCCACGCCCAAGCCCCACCCAAGCCCCCGCCCGAGCGTTTCCCAAGGAGTACCGCATGCCCAGCCTCCAGCGCGTCCAATGCATCAGCCCGGCAGGCCTGCACCGCATGGCCTACTGGGAATGGGCCGGCCCGCGCGCGGACGCACCGGTGCTGGTCTGCGTGCACGGCCTGTCGCGCCAGGGGCGGGATTTCGACACCCTGGCCGAGGACCTGTCCGCCGTTTACCGCGTTATTTCCGTGGATGTGGTGGGCCGCGGCGAGTCGGACTGGCTGGCCAACCCGGCTCTCTACCAGGTGCCGCAGTACGTGGCCGACATGGTCACGCTGATTGCGCGCCTGGGCGTGGAGAAGGTGGACTGGGTCGGCACGTCGATGGGCGGGCTGATCGGCATGGGGCTGGCCTCGCTGCCGAACACGCCGGTGCGCAAGCTCGTGCTCAACGATGTGGGCCCGTCGATTCGCTTCGAGGCGCTGCAGCGCATTGGCAGCTACCTGGGCCAGCCGATGCGCTTCGACACCGTGGGGCAGGGCAGTGACTACCTCTGGACGATCTCGCAAGGCTTCGGTCCGCACACGCCCGAGCAATGGGCGGCGCTCAGCGCGCCGATGTTCCGGCCTGATCTTGAAGGGGGCGAAGGCCGCTTCAAGCTGCACTACGACCCGGCGATCGCTGCGCCCTTCAAGGCCATCACGCCCGAGATGGCGGCGGCCGGCGAGGCGCAGCTGTGGGCGGCCTATGACCGCATCACCTGCCCGACGCTGCTGCTGCGCGGCGCGCAGAGCGATCTGCTTTCCGTGGAAACCGCCCAAGCCATGACCGAGCGCGGCCCGCGCGCGCGCCTCTCGGTGATCGAGGGCGTGGGGCACGCGCCGATGCTCGTGCATGCCGATCAGCGGGCCGTCGTGCGGGAGTTCTTGCTCTCCCCATGAAGACGCAGTTGCAGGGCGCGGAAGGTGCAGCGCCCATCGTCGCCCTGGTGGATGCCGAGCATGAGGATGGCAGCGCGCCCGTGGTACGCGCCCGGGCCTTTGCCGAGCCGCTGCTGAGCGGCCAGCCGCTGGACACCGGGCAGGACGCGCTGGCTCACGCCGACGGCGTGGCCGCCATCCTGACCGGCATCGGCGCCTCGCCGGCCATGCAGGCGGCTGCGTACCTCGTCTACGCCGGCGACTACCTGAACAAGCCGGAAGAGATCATCGCCAAGGGTTTCGGCCCGTCCTACGCGAGCCTGGTCACGCACACGCGCAAGCTCGTGCAGATCCAGCGCGCGGCGCGCGAGGCGCAAGGGGCCTTCGTGGCGGAGCAGCGCGCCGAGCAGACCGAGCGCGTGCGCAAGATGCTGCTGGCTTTCTCGCGCGATCTGCGCGTGGTGCTGCTGCGTCTCGCATCGCGCCTGCAGACGCTGCGCTGGTACGCAGCCAGCAAGACGCCATGCCCGCCCGCGCTTGCCGCCGAGAGTCAGCAGGTCTTCGCGCCGCTGGCCAACCGCCTGGGTATCTGGCAGATCAAGTGGGAGCTGGAGGACCTGGCTTTTCGCTTCCTGCAGCCCGAGGCGTACAAGAGCCTTGCCAAGTCGCTCGACGAGAAGCGCACCGAGCGCGAGCAGGCGGTGGAAGCCGCCCGCGCCGCGCTGCAGGCCGATCTTGTCGCGCAAGGCGTCCACGCCACGGTTCAGGGCCGGCCCAAGCATCTCTACAGCATCTACAAGAAGATGCAGGGCAAGAGTCTGACGCTGGAGCGTGTCTTCGACCTGCGCGCGCTGCGCGTCGTCGTGCCCGAGGTGGCCGATTGCTACGCCGTGCTGGCGCGCCTGCACGAGCTCTACACGCCGGTGGCCGGCGAGTACGACGACTACATCGCGCGGCCCAAGCCCAACGGCTACCAGTCGCTGCACACGGTCGTCATCGGCGCCGACGAGCGCGCGATGGAAGTGCAGATCCGCACGAGCGCCATGCACGAGCATGCCGAGCACGGCGTGGCCGCGCACTGGGCCTACAAGGAGGCCGGCGCCAAGGGCTATGCCGGCGTGAGCGCCGCGGGCGAGTTCGAAGAGCGCGTGGCCGAGGCGCGCCGCAACGTGCTGCGCCAGCTGCTGGCCTGGGAGCGTGACTTCGTCGAATCCGATGCAGCCGCGAATGCAACCGGGAACGCGGCAAGCAACGCTGCCGGTCTGTTCGAGGACCGCATCTACGTCTTCACGCCGCAGGCCTCCATCGTCGAGCTCTGCGCCGGCGCCACGCCGGTGGACTTCGCCTACGCCCTGCACACCGACCTGGGCCACCGCTGCCGCGGTGCCAAGGTCGACGGCCAGCTCGTGCCGCTGAACACGCCGCTGCAAAGCGGACAGACGGTGGAAGTGACGGCGTTGAAGGAGGGGGGACCGTCGATGGACTGGCTCAACCCCGAACTTGGTTTCCTCAAGAGCCAGCGCTCGCGCGCCAAGGTGCGTGCGTGGTTCAACGCGCTGGCTCAGCAGCAGACCATCGCCAAGGGCCGCGAGCTCGTGGAAAAGCTGCTGCAGCGCGAAGGCAAGACGGCGATCAAGCTTGAGGACCTGGCCGCGCGGCTGGGCTTTCGCAACGCCGACGCGCTCTTCGAGGTGGTGGGCAAGGACGAGTACTCGCTGCGCAACATCGAGCAGCTGCTGCGCCCGCCGGTGCCGGAGCTCGATGAGGACGAAGTGCTCGTCCAGCGGCGCGCCAAGCCCACGGCCGGCACAGGCAAGGGCGGCGTGCTGGTGGTCGGCGTGGATTCGCTGCTGACCAGCCTGGCACGCTGCTGCCGACCCGCGCCCCCCGATGAGATCAGCGGTTACGTCACGCGCGGCAAGGGCGTGGCCATCCACCGCCGCGACTGCAGCAACTTCCGCCAGATGGCTGCGAGCAATCCGGAGCGCATCATCGATGTGGCCTGGGGCGGGGCGGGGGCCGAAGGCAAGAACGCGCCCATCTATCCGGTCGATGTGATCGTCGAAGCCATCGAGCGCCCCGGCCTGCTGCGCGACGTGCTGGAAGTCTTCGCCAAGGACAAGCTCAACGTCGCCGCCGTCAACACGCTATCGGCGCGCTCCACCAAGAGTGAGACGGGGCGGCTCTCGCTCACGGTGGAGGTGCCCGACTCCGGCCGCCTCTCGCAATCGCTGCGTTCGCTGGCGCAGATTGCGGGTGTGCGCTCGGCTCGGCGCCGCTGAGATGAATTTCTCGCGATTTCTTTGCGGCTCGGGAAAACCCATGCTATAGTGCAAGGCTTCCTAGGCGCGTAGCTCAGTTGGTTAGAGCACCACCTTGACATGGTGGGGGTCGTTGGTTCGAATCCAATCGCGCCTACCAAATTCGGTAGGCAAATCAGGCACTTAGCGGCAACGCTAAGTGCCTTTTTGTTTTCGGTACGAAAAAAGTACGGAAACTAATAGAGGGTTCCTCGGTACTTTCTACGAATGTCTTCCGCTCGCTACAGACGTTCAAGCGACCTCGCCTCGACCTTGATCTCAGTTCGAGCCTTGGGCTTTCGTGCAGCCACTGGTACAGCGTTTCGGCACTTGGTGCGGCTGCAGGTCCGGGAGGTGCGCGGTGCTGAAGTCTGGGGTGTCGTCCACGATGGCAACCCAAATGCTTCCGCACCACTATCCAAGCTGATGCTGAGCGGGATGCTCACGCAACGAGGCGCTCAGCTGGTCAATCAGAAGAGCCCAATCTCCATTGTCGGCATGCCACTCCTCGCGCAGGAAGGTGACCTGACTGTTGTTCCAGAACGGCGCCTCTGACAAATTCAGCGTCATTGACAGTGGTCGATGCAGATCAATGAATTGCCCAATCTCCGCAGGCGAATTGGGCAGTCCCAGTTGCGCAAAGAGTTCAGAGATCTTGTGGTGAGTCGTGGTGTCCATGCTGAATCTCTTTCATCGGTCCGGCCACCGACGGTCCCGGCGGCGACATTCAGGCTCGTTGAGCAGCATCTTGAGTGCGTAGGCCAGTAATCACTCTGCGCATGTCTTTGCGCCACAGAGTGCATCCGTCGTCGCGTAGAACCTGTGCACATCGCTCGCCCAGATCGGATCTGCCATGGACGGCCAATGACTCTTGTCGAATCCGGGCGCATCTTTCAACGCGGCTTTCGGTGCGTTGAGTGCGAAACGCTGGTTGACGGTATCGAGACTTAGGGCCGCCCAAGGAACGGCAAAAAACTTCCCACCCATGCCCCAGAGACCACCGAAGGCAAGAACAACATATGCGATGTGGCCAGTGCCCATGTTCATCATGAACTCTCTGATGTCGCCAAGGTATTCGCCCTCTTTGCTATAGACATCATTGCTCAACAATGTGTTGACCCCCATGATTTCAGGGCCACGTGCGCCGGGCATGACTGTGGAATACATGCCGAAATTGTCTCGTGTTAAGTAATTGACGGTCATGATCTCCCCCGGTTGAAGAACCTTGTTCAAGCCGGCAAGGTCTAAGGAAGTGCGTCCTGCCGAAACTGAACGTCCTCAAGCTTGGCCAGCAGCCCAATCTCCGGCACGCCGGCTAGGGCTTGGGAAAGCGGACAGTTACGCTTGGCAGTCAACGCAATCTCCTGGAATCGACCTTCAGGCATCCCAGGAACAACAGCCTTGAGATGCAGCATGATGCGATCGATGAAGAATCCAACGCCTTGAGGCGACAAGCTGACCAGCGCTTGGGTTTCTACTTTTTCCGTCCGGAAGCCTGCCTTCTCGCAAGCAAACGAAAACGCCATCGTGAAGCAGGCAGCGTGGGCCGCTGCCAGCAACTCTTCAGGATTCGTGCCAGGCTGCCGTTGGTCCACGCGCGAGCCCAGGCTGTACGGGTAGTGCGTCAGCGCGCCCGTCTCAGTGCTGACCTGGCCGTGACCAGACTTACCGGATCTCGTCCACAGGACGGTTGCTGTTTTCTCGTTCATCTCGATCTATATTCATGAAACGCCTGCGCAAATGGGGCGGGCGCGATCAGTCTTGGAGCTGCGTATGCATCTTGTTGGCATCAGCTAGGCACTGAGTCTTTGACTCGCCGGCCATCGCACCACATTTCTGCTTGGCCACTTCGAAAGCCGCTTCTCGCTTATCGGCCCTAGCATCAGCGCGCGCCTCACCTGCCTTCGCGTGCGCTGCCGCCTTCGCGTCCGCGGTCGTCGCCATCACCCTGGCATCAGCAAGTGCTGTTACATGGTTACTTGCTGCTTCTTTTTGGCAAACCTCTTTGTTGTTGCCCGCGAGATCTCCGCACTTGACTTTGCTGATGGCAAAGGTTGCGTCCGCTTTCGCGATGCGCAGATCATTCGCGTTCTTCTCGCTCGGCACATAGTTCCACTCCAGCTCTGCACGCGACACCTTTGCATCTCCCTCCGCTTGCTCAATGCAGATGTCCCGTGCATTGCCAGCTTGCTGATTGCAGGCGAGTTTTTCCGCCCTGTACTTGGCAACAACGCCCTCCTTGGAAGACTTGTAGTCTGGCGTGCTCATCGCCGCTCCAAATGTTGAGCTCGCAAAACTCAGAAGAATTGCAGAGGCGAATAGAGTCATGTGGCGCTTGGTCATCGGAAGTCCTTGGATGGTGGTCAGCACAAGTGGCACTTGTGCCGGTGGGTGCCTGCGCGCCGCCCGTACGGCTTCGGGGCCTTGCCACGAATTGGAGACGCCTCTCATGTCGAGGTAGCTCAGGTTGACATTCCAGCGACGAAACGTCGGTGCGCCAGAGCACATTGGCCGTGTTGGAGGTGACCGACTTCTCTCACAGGCGCGTAAGCGGGTTGCACCTGGAGGCTCTCGGCCTAACACTGGGTACACGGCGGGGCCGAAGCGAGCCCAGAGTTCGCCGGCGCCCTACATATAGAAGCGCGAGCTACTTTTTGAATACCGGGACCGGGAGAACCAGCTGACGCTCAGACTCCTCCTCGACGCTAACAGCGAAGAAGTCAACCCTGCTTCTGGCTCTCTTAGCGCGGTACATGGACGCATCGGAACTGCGTAGCAGTTCGACTGGTGTAAGGCCGTCTCCAGGATACTGCGAGACACCAATGCTCGGCACTACCGCTAGATTGAGATCGCCAATCTTCATCGGCTCTGAAATCAACTGATAGAGCTTCTCAGCCCATCTTCTCAGTTGCGCCCTGTCGCTCTTGTCTTGCCTGAAGCAAGCGAACTCGTCTCCCCCCAGCCGACTGACCACGTCCTCCCTACGGGCATGCCGATTCATTCGGCTTGCAACGATCTGAAGGAGCTTGTCACCTACATCATGGCCGTGCAAATCGTTGACGGATTTAAAGCCGTCCAAGTCTAGATAGAAGACTGCCAATCCGGTACTGGAAGCCTTCGTTCGCAGCACTGCGTGCTCAAGGCGTTCAAGAAAATGACGGCGATTCGGCAGCAGCGTCAAGGCATCATGTCTAGCCTCGTGGCGAGCAAGGCGCTCTTCATTCTGGGTGCCAGCAAGCTCAGCTCGAGCCGCAGCCAACGCGACCTCTACTGCGGTTGCTCTGCTCTTCAACTTCTCGCAGTGATCCGCCATCTGGGGCAGCATTTGCTGCAGATGCTCGAGCGCCTGGAGTCCTTCTACCATCCTCAGGTTGATGGTCTGAGCAAGCGCCCTAGGCCCATACCCATTGCACGCGACGATACCCAGCTGAAGTCCATGACTAGCGTTCAGAAGCAGCCTGCGCCATTCAGAAGCTTCCCAGCTGTGGTCCACGCTGACCCCACGACGGCAACTACGAGTCGTTAGCGGAGATTCTGGTTCATGGCGGCGCATGGAATCCATTGAATGAATGCTTCCCTTGGGTTGTGACGAGGTTCTATTGAAATGTTGGGGCGGCTTCGGACACGGCGCTCAGAACTGTGCTTCGTATCGCGCACGGTCGGCCAAATAGCAACTGCACGCTGCCCGCTCCAGGTCTCGCCGCTTGAGGACTGTGATCTCGCCACGTCGATAGCTAATCAGACCTGCACGTTGGAGGATGCCGGCCGCCTGCGTTACGCCAACCCTTCGAACGCCCAGGGCGCGGCCCAGGGCTTGATGAGTCACCGTAAACGTATCGGCATCAGCACGGTCCCGGCACATAAGCAACCAACAAGCCAGCCGAGGCCCAATTGAATGAAATCTCACACAGGCGCTCCATCCTGCCAGTTGCGCCATGCGCACGTAGAGGCACCGATTGACGGAGCGCCGCAGCGAGGACCCCATCGGCAGCTCCTGACAAAATTGCAGCACCGGTACTCGCCACGCCTGACCGGAACCCTGCACCACTGCGCGCAGTGGTGACTCCCGAATGCCCAGTGAAACGTATTCGCCCAGCATGCCCTCCCGTCCAATCATGCCGACCTGTAGCCCGACGTGGCCGCTGATCTCGGCGATCAGCGAAACGGAGCCACTGACGGGAAAGTAGACCAGCGCAGTCGCCTGCCCGGTCGCATAGAGAACTTCGTTGTGCGCTAGATTGACCAATTCGCAACCCTTCAGCAGACGTTGCTGCGCCGTAGCGGATAACGATTGGATCAACTCGTTCTGCGCGTTGCAGTGGGGCAATGGCAAATGGACCTCCCGCGGTGCGCCTACTTTGCACGCCGCCGGCGGGCATCACAGTGGTTCAGCGCACATAGGGAGAAGCCGGTCGTATTCAGTCTTAACTACGGCATAGCATTCACAGGTACGCCGTTCCAGGCCCGGTCGGTCAAGCACGGAGATATGTCCTCGCGCGTAGCGGATCAGACCCGCAGCTTGCAATTTGAGCGCGGCCTCAGTCACTCCCTCTCGTCGCACGCCCAGCATGTTGGCGATGAGTTCCTGAGTCATCACCAACTCGTTACCCTGCAGGCGGTCCAGACTCAACAGCAACCATCGACACAGTTGCGTGTCTAGCGAATGGTGTCGATTGCAAACTGCGGTCTGCGACATCTGCGTGATCAGCGCCTGCGTATAGCGCAATAGCAGATGCATCATTGGCCCGGCCCGATTGAACTCGTCCTTGATCGTACGTGCGGGCAGGCGAAATCCGTCCCCCGCACTTTGTACGACAGCTCGGCTGGGCGTCGATTCACCACCCATGAACAGAGAGATGCCAACGATTCCCTCATAGCCGGTGACTGCGATTTCGGCCGAAGCGCCGTTCTCCATCACATAGAGCAGCGAAACGATGGAAGTTGTAGGGAAGTAGACGTGGCTGAGCGTGCGGCCAGACTCGTAGAGAACCTGACCTAACGGCATCTCAACGGCTTCCAGGCTAGGCAGCCAGCGCGCCAACTCGTCGTCCTTGAGGCACGCCAGAAGGTGGTTCTTGCGAATTTGCGCCGTCAGCGACATCGAGATCCGATCTGGGAAGTTGCTTGCCGACTATAGGCGTCTCGCGCCTCTCACACTGTTCGATACCGTACATACAGAGATGGTCATACCGCATACAGAGGCTGCAGTTCTTGGCGAAACAGCCCGGGCCTTGATTGGGTGGAGCCTCCCAGTGGGAGGTGCGCCCGCAGCGATTCGGTCAGCTTGGCACGCTGGCATGCGTTTGTCTTTGACGAGCGCTCCGCCATCAGGGTTGATGTGCTTTATCGCACTGACAGATAGCCGGGCTGCGCGCACCGTTCAGCTCTACAAGTCGTTCTGAGATCGTTTATGAATCATCGATTCAATACAGCACTGCTCGTCATCGCACTGCTGGTTCCGCTTGGCGCTAGTGCACAGGTTTCGCTAGTGATCACAGTCGCGCCGCCGCCATTGCCGTACTACGCGCAGCCGCCATCGCCGGGTGACGGCTACATCTGGTCCCCAGGTTACTGGGCTTGGGCGGCGGCAGACGGTGACTTCTACTGGATACCGGGTACCTGGGTGGAGGCCCCTGGCGCCGGGGATCTATGGACACCGGGTTACTGGGCCCATGAGGGTGGTGGCTTCCTCTGGCATGGTGGCTACTGGGCGCGCGCGGTAGGCTACTACGGCGGGATCAACTACGGATACGGCTACAGCGGCACGGGATACCAAGGTGGTCACTGGAGCCACAACCGCTTCGTCCGTTCCCGGGTAGTTGAGCGGAGCCACAGCGGCGATCCCGTGAGCTTCAATGGCGGCGTTGGGGGTACGCGATCCAGACCACCGACCCCGAGCGCACCTGCACGATCGGACGATCACCGAGTTCCGCGCGACGTGCAAATGCAGCATGAGCGCGCAGCCGTGACGCGGCCAGCGCAACGTGCAAGCGGTTCGCATGAGCAGAGGCTGGTAGCGGCAACGCCCAGGCCCATGGCTTTTGATGGACCTGGCGTCGAACATGCTCGGGGTCCAATGTCACCTCAACGAACGAATCACCCAGCCACCGAAGTGCACGCCACTCCAGAGGCCCGCCCCGAGTCGCCTTCACGCCACGAGCACTGAAGTCGTTTCTTCATCGCAATGGAAGCATGACCGTGACAGTACGCCAAACCGATATCGAGAACATGAAGCTCGAACTCGACACAAATTGAACGGTCAGCTGGGATCCCTGGAGGACGACGCGGCACACGCCAAGCTCATGGCGCGAGAACACTATGAGGCCGAGCTGAATGAGCTATGCGGCCGGTCCCGCGACGCCCACAGGAAGTGGAATGAGCTCAATGTCTCCGGCGGAAGCATCTTGGCATCAACGGCCCTCGGATATGGACAGACTGTGCGATGCCTTTGTCCGATCCCTCCACGAAATCAAGGCACCGGTGCTCGGCACCCCATGAAAGTCGATGCAGGTCACGAGTCAAGCCGAGCCAGAGAGGACCAGCATAGTGATGACTCCGGAGGCGGAAGGCGGGCCATCGATAGCAAGGCAGAAACCCGATGGTCTGCATGCGCAGCGCCTATGGGGAACTCGTGCATGGCGCCTCAATCGGCCAGCCAGTCCTTGATCTCCTCGGCGTGCTGTTGTTCCTCTGCGAGAATGTCTTCAAGCAGGCGCCGCGTGCTGGGGTCCTTGTCGCCGATCAACGCGATCAGTTGACTGTAGACCTCCACGGCTACGCGCTCGGCCCCCAGATCGGCGCGCAGCATGGCGCGCAAGTCCAGCGAGGCGTCGTACTGCGCGTGACTGCGCCGGATCAGCGTGTCCGGCGAATAGTCCGGAACGCCCCCCAGCTGCACAATGCGTCGCGCCAGGCGATCGGCATGCGAGGCCTCAACGTTGGCGTGAACCAGAAACTCGTCGGCGATTTTCGGCGAGGCCAGGCCATGCGCCGTGAAATGGTGACGCTTGTAGCGCAGCACGCAAACCAGTTCGGTCGCCAGCGCGTCGTTGAGCAGGCGCACGAGGTCTTCACGCCAAGCTCCGGCTGGGGGGATCAGCGCAGCAGGGTCCAGGCACAGCCGCGCGTTGCCAATGGCCTGTTCATCCAGACGTAGCGGCTCGAACTCGTCCTGTATGGCCCGCAAGCCAGACGGGGTGTTGCATAGCTGGGCGATCATTTCAAGTCCTCTGATAGCTCATTCTGAGCTTCGCTCGATGTTGGCGCCGTGTCGGTGGCCAGTCGGTACGGCAGCGCACCGTCGGTCAGATGACGCCGCACCAAGGGTTGCGCGGCCAGACCATGGATCAAGATCAATAGGCCCACCGCCCACTAGACCAAGAAAAGCACCAGCTCGGCCAAAGCGCTTTGATCCGGCGAGTGATTTCCGGATTCATGGAGTTGACTGACTTGGGCCATCGGCAGCAATCGCTGCCTTCCGGCCATCTAGGCGTCTGGTCAACGCTGCTGAATCAGTCCTGCATCGTCGGAGAGCACGATCTCCACGCGGCGATTCAACTGGCGTCCTTGCGAGCTGCCGTTATCAGCCACCGGGAATGCCTTCCCGTAGGAACGCGTCGCGAGGCGATCTCCGTCCACCCCCATCTCTATCAAGGCACTGCGAACTGCATCCGCACGGCGAGTCGCGAGGGATTGATTGCTCTGCGAACTGCCCACATTGTCTGTGTAGCCGTCTACTGACGCTTGCCGCTGAGGGTGCCGCTTCATGAAGACAGCGAGCTTGTCGAACGAACGCATTGCGTCCGGCCTGAGTTCCGAGCGGTTGGTGTCAAACAGGACGTCGTTGAGCGTGATGACCATGCCGTGGTCAGTCTTCTTGGCGTTGATGTTTCGAAGTTGTGACTCCAGCTCGACGCTGCGGGCTTGCGCGTCGCGGCTCGATTGGCGCGCTTGATCGGCATCTTGCGCAGAGTTCATGGCACGGTGCTGCGCGTCAATCATTTCGCTTTGCGCCGTTGCCGTTGCAGTCTTGGCGTCGTTGGCCTCGTCGGTGCGGGCCGAAAGGCGCATCGCGTCTCGATCGGCGTCGGCCTTGCTGAGACTCATCTCTGCGGCACGCTGCCGGCCGGTCGCTTGGGCCAGGGCCACACGCTGCTTGGCCAGATAGGCCAGGTGGTTGACTTCGTCCGTGCGCTCGTCTCGCCCCCAGGCCGCATTGGCGCGCTCCAAGGCGTCGCCGGCCTGATGCAACTCAGGACTGGCGTACAAGCGTACAGACTCGTTGGACTCAGCTTGGCGATAGCCGGCGCGGGCTTCGGTGAGTTGTGCATTCGGCAGCGGCGTCGTACTGCATGCCCCGAGCATCAAGATTGGCACAGCCGCAAGGGAGAGTTTGCAAATGGCCGACTGGTAGAGGGCGCTGTTGTTCATGGTGGTTCCTTCGTTGGATGTATTCATTTGGTCTTGCGACCCATCTCTTCGTTCAGCACGCGCATACTTTCTCTGGAGTTGTAGACATCCTTCTCAGCCTTCAGCGCTCGAGTTCGCGCTTCTGCCAGTTGCGCATCAGCCTGCGATTCCTGCGCCAACGAAAGTGCGAGCTCGTTGTCCCCGTTGGCCAGCGCACTGCGAGCGCGTGCGAGCTTGCTGCCCGCCAAGCCCATCTCTACTTGAGCGGATACGTCGGCCCCGGCGCCTGCCGCATGGTTGAACGCTGAGGCTGAGGCCTCAATCTGAGCAGTTGGGGGTGGCGTACTCGCACAGGCAGCAAGTGCTAGAGCGAGAACAACACCTCCGAGGGTGCATAGCGGCGGTAAAAAGTTCATCTGGTGCTCCTGTGGGTTAGATCTGGAGCCTGAGACAAATTCCACGCGTTGTCAGTGCGCTGCCGAACTCACAAGCGAACGAGCAGTTGGTGAAATCTGTCAGACGGGTGGAAGCAGTTTCTGTAGCTGACCGATGTCGACGGGCTTGCGCAAGCAGTGATCGAATCTCGCAAAGCTTTGGTCCAGGCAGTCGTTCGCATGCCCCCAACCCGTGACCGCAACCAGCGTGATGTCGTTGCCATATCGCGCACGCAACCGAGCAGACAATTCATGACCGGCCACGTCTGGCATGTTGATGTCCATCAAGACGCAAATCGGATCGAATTCTTCGATGACCGAGATCGCGTCAGAGACGCCGGAGGCAGTCCTGACGGCGTAGCCGTCCATTTCAAGCAGCAACGCGAGAGCCTCAACCGTGTCGCGGTGGTCATCGACCACGACGACGCGCACCTCTTCCACACTCATGGTCGCCTCCCTAGCGGTCAAAACCCTCAAAAGCCGTGCAAGTGCCGCTTAGGCTCGGCATTCTTGCTGGAGTCGCTCGTCTATGCGCCGCGAGTCCGCTGGCCGTTGCGAACAAGTGGCGCTGGATCGATTGCATGGCACGGTATGGCAGTGTCGACGTCCGCGTCTGTGCGGCACCGAGCACGGCGATTTGACCTGGCAATTAGGAGCAAGCCTTTGGTCATCGCTGCGTATCGTCGTGGAGCGGATATCCCGCCCCTCGTAGATGAAGTCGAGCTGATGGCGGTTTGCGATATTCATGACGACCCACGCCTGGTCCTCCTGCACCTGTGCTGCGCCTTCGCCATCGATGCGGCGCTCAGGAACTCAAACTCCGCCTGGACCTTCTCGCAGCTCCAGAAGGGGGCTTCGTGGCATAGACGCTCAGTTGCACCCGCGCGTGCGCTAGCGCACCGTCAAGAATCTGCGTAGTCCCTATTGTTGCGGCGGTCCTTAATCGAATCCCTCGATGAGTGGATCGCTTCCCTGGAGCCGCACCATGAAGAAACCCCTGAAAGCCAAGAGCTTGCCATCGGAGCCGGCAAGGCACCCACCGGTTCTGGATAGCAAGGCAGAGCAGTCCAAGACGTCGGTCCCGGTGCACGAACGCGACAAGGCCAACGGCCGCAGGGAGCACAAGGGCTCGCGATAAGCGTCCTTCTCAACTGCACCCATTTGCCCGATTCGCCAAATACCGATGGGACCCTGATTTCATCTGGCCGCAACGTTTACAAGCTGCCGAGAGCAGTGTCGCGTCGTTGCAAGGCTCCTGATATAGAAGAAGCCGAGCTGAAGTCCGGCCGACGCTGATCGCTCACTTTGTATTTTTTGGGTCGGCGTTGTAAGTCGCACGCTGAAGCTTCGCTTCCAAGCTTCCCCCTCTCTGAGCAGATGTTCTGTCGCAATGACAGCTCTGGAGTTTTCCGACCCTGGCCGTGTGCCGGGGTTCTTTTTTTATCAAGCTGCTGGCGCACGACGGCACGCCAAGCGTTGTCGTTGCCTTTTTCTATGGGTGGCCTGCCGTACCGACAGCAGGACTCGTCAAGATCAGAATTGATAAATGCGGGCGAGACATGAACGCCAATTCTTGACGAGCCCACGTTCCAACTGTCCCAGTTCTTCTGCGACGGCTTCGCGGACCATTTCACGCGCATTCGAGATGCCGACAAGGAAATTCGTTTGACGCTATGCACCAGGGCGAACCATGAATGACTTCGATGCGCCGTGCTCAATGCGCTCACCCCCAAGCACCTACGACACTAGGTCAACCAGCAATTCGCCCAGCACACCTTGTCCGCTTTGCGGAGCGCGCTTGCGTCGCATCCATCGGCGCCCATTGGATCGCCTCCTGAGCATGTTGTTTCCTATGCACCGATACGTCTGTACTGCTCTGCGGTGTCAATGGTCAGGGCTGCGTCAAAGTCGGAATGGGACGAACCACCGCTCGTTCATCATCTCCGGCGCCGACGACTCATGCTCGCGAACAGGTGATTCATCCGCAGGGTCCGCCAGGAAACCTGAAACGGTCTCCCGAAGCTAATCCGTGGGGCCCGCGATGGAATCACCTCGCTCGGGCAGATGCGACGGCGTCGGTGTGCTGTCGGACGCGGGCGGCAGACCCTCGACTAGCGCGGCCAGCAAGCGCATCTGCTCGGTCTGCATCGTCAGCAGCTCGGTCCACTGCTGCTCACGTAGCTGATCCAGCTTGTCGTGTAGCAGCATGATCTCAAGTTCGGCCTTGAGGTTAACCTCGTAGTCATGCCCGGCCGTGGTGCGATCCTTCTCGGACTGGCGGTTCTGCGACATCAGGATGATGGGCGCTTGCACCGCCGCCAGCATCGACAGAAATAGGTTGAGCAGGATGAAGGGATAGGGGTCGAAGGTCTGTCCCCGTACAACCAGCAGCAATGCGTTCAAGCCAACCCATAGCAGCATTGCGATCGCGAAAAGGCCGACGAAGAGCCAGGAGCCGCCAAACGTGGTGACGGCGTCAGCGGCGCGCTGCCCCCGGGTCGACGGCACGGACGCGACTGCCTCGGGGTGGCGCGTGATGGGTTGGCGCAGGTCGATGTGCCTTGCCACGCGCTGGGCGCGCGAGTCGAGCACTGCAAACGGCCGCCCCATCAGAGTGGTGGTCGACGTGTTTTGGCCGTCATCGTCGGGCTGGAGTGGCATGGGCGGGAGGGGGCTGGACAAAAATGAGTGCTTGAGTGCGAGTCTGGCCTGCGCCTCACCGATTCACCGTCCGCTAGCGCACCAAGTGCGTTGGCGAAGCGAAAGGGCGGCTGCTGAAATCCAGTGTGAAGTCCGGTGCTCGTACTGCTCAGTGCGTTGCCGATCGATGGCCCCATGCCACATCTCGACGGGCGCGAATGTACACAGGTGTGACACCCGGGAGGGGGCGGCTTTAGCCCCCATGCAGCCCGCTTGGGCGAGCGCGCCGCGGCTCCTATAGGCCATTCAGGCGCTGGCAGGGCCTAGGGATTCTTGAAAGTCTCATTCTGGAATGCGCGGTCGAGTGACACAAAGGGGGTTCCACTTGGAACGCTAGGCGGCAACCCCCGTTGGCTCTCTTGGCCTCTAGAGTGCAGGCACCTCACGATAGCTGCCAACCTGGATTGAAGGCATCCATGACGTCACACGTTCCGGGCGCCCGGCTGCTCGTCAACTGGCATTTCGTTGGCAATATTGGCTGTGGCGTTTGCTGGCGCGCTAACGCCGCTTGGCCTCATGGGATGGGGTCGCCAGGCCTTGCTATGTCAAGTTTTGCCAGCCCTTCGAGCTAGTGCTTGGACCTTTTCCTCTGCGGTCATGTTTGCGACTCGATCCTCGTGCACCCTGAAGGACTTGAACCCGACACCGGCGGGGCTCGAACCATCGGCCCCGCTCATGTCCATGGCAGGCTTGGCCGGCCTGCCCGCTATCGTGCGCCGCCGCAGGCCTGCCCAGCCAGCCATTGAGCCATTAAGCTGTAGGGAGCTGTCCAGGCAGGTCTCTACAGATCGTCGATATACATCCGATTCCACGTCGGACTGACGATCAACTGGTTGATGCATGCCCCAGGCGGCAGTTCCGCAATGAAGCGCACGATCCGGCCCAGGTCTTCTGCCTGCAGCATCCGCCCGCGCTCCTCGGCGCTGGGCGGATTGGGCCTCGTGTCGAGGATCGGCGTCGAGACCTCGGCGGGGCAGAGGCAGCAGGCGCGGATGCCGTGCACGCCTTCTTCCATGTTGATGGTCTCGGTCATCGCCGTCACCGCGTGCTTGCTGGCGTTGTAGGCGGGGCCGGTGAGCTTGGGGTGATGAACGCCGGCCCAGGAAGAGACGTTGATGACCACGCCGTTGCGGCGCGCGCGCATGGCCGGCAGCACGGCGCGGGTGGTGTAAAAGATGCCGTCGAGATTCGTCGCCAGCACCTGGCGCCAGCCTTGCACATTCTGGTTGCGCCAGAAGCGCTCCGGCGTGTTCGTGCCCGCGCTGTTGAGCAGCACGTCGATGCGGCCCGCGTGGCGCTGCAGAATCCGCATTGCAGTGGCGCTGACGGCGTCGGCATCGGTGGCATCGAGCTTCTCCACTTCCGCCAATCCGCCTTGCGCACAGATGCCTTCGGCTGCAGCTTCCAGCAACTGCGTTCGCCGGCCGGAGAGCACGACGATGGCGCCCGCGGAGGCCAGTGCCTGCGCGCCAGCCAGGCCGATGCCTGAGCCTGCGCCCGTGATCCAGGCCACCTGGCCGCTCAATGGCTTGCTGTCGTTCATGTCGTGAGGGTCCTTGCTTGTGAGCTCTTCCTCAGTTCGAGCTCGTACTGTTCCCAGCCCGAATCCGGCACGATCTCGCCGCGCCGGTCGCGCAGTTCTGCCAGGCGGCCGCAGAGCGCTCGCCCGGCATCCGCGGACTCGGCGATATGCACGCCCTGCGTCATCGTGATGTGGGCCGCCTCGAAGCTGCCCGCGCCGGCCAGCAGGATGAAGCGCGTGGGTGCGGACTCCACCACCAGCGGAATGAGCGCCGGGCTCACCTGTTCTGGCGTGAGCTGCGCCAGCGCCTCTTCCGGCAGCACGCCCTGCGTCATGCCGGTGGCAGCCGTCGGTGCCAGGCAGTTGACGCGGACGTCGTGCTTGATGCCTTCGAGCGCCAACGTCTGCATGAGGCCGACCAGGGCCATCTTGGCCGCACCGTAATTGGATTGCCCGAAGTTGCCATAGAGGCCGGTGGAAGAAGTCGTCATCACGATGCGGCCGTAGCGCTGCTGCTGCATCTGCGCCCACACGGCCTTGGTCGCGTTCACAGCGCCCATCAAGTGGACCTCGACGACGAGGCGGAAGTCCTCGAGTGACATCTTGGCGAAGCTCTTGTCGCGCAGGATGCCGGCGTTGTTGACGAGGATGTCGATGCGGCCCCAATCGTTCAGCGCCTGGCCGGCCATCACCTGCATGTCGTCCGGGCTGGTCACGTCGCCAAGGTTCAGACGCGCTTCGCCACCGGCGCGGCGGATCTGGTGCACCAGCAGCCTGGCGGATTCTCCGAAGTCGTCGCCAGCCAGGTCGTTGACGAGTACGCGCGCGCCGTGCCGTGCCAGCTCCAGTGCGTGGGCGCGGCCCAGGCCGCCGCCCGCGCCGGTCACGATGGCAACGCGGCCTTGCAGCAGTTTGTCCATCGCGTGCAGTCCCGGGTCAGAACTTGACGGCGTTCTTGCCCTTCAAGCCGAGCATGGCGCGGGCCTCGTCCGGCGTGGCCACCTCCAGCGAGAGCTCTTCGAGGATGCGGCGGATCTTCCTCACCTGGTCGGCGCAGGAGTGGGCCAACTGGCCCTTGGCGATGTAGAGGCTGTCCTCCAGTCCGACGCGCACATGACCGCCCATCACAGCACCCAGGGTCACCAGCGGCATCTGGTGCCGGCCGCCGCCGAGAACCGAGAAGCGATAGTTGCTGCGGCCAAAGAGCCGATCGGCCGTGGTGCGCATGTGGATCAGGTTTTCCGGATCCGGCCCCATGCCACCGAGGATGCCCAGCACGGCCTGGATGAAGAGTGGCCCCTTGTTCAGGTCCAGCAGACCTTCGTCCCTGAAGTGCGCCAACGTGTAGAGATGGCCCACGTCGTAGCACTCGAACTCGAAGCGCGTGCCGCAATCCTCGCCCAGCGCCTTGAGGATGTGCTTGATGTCGCGGAAGGTGTTCCGGAAGATCAGGTCTTCCATGCCCTCGATGTACGGCTGCTCCCAGTCGTGCTGCCACTGCTGGTAGCGGCGCGCCAGCGGATGCACCGAGAAGTTCATCGAACCCATGTTCAGAGAACACATCTCTGGCTGCGCCTTCAGCGGATAGGCCAGCCGTTCTTCGAGCGTCATGCGCGTGCTGCCGCCCGAGGTGATGTTGATGACGGCATCCGTCGCCGCCTTGATGCGCGGCACGAACTGGTCGAAGACGGCCGGGTCCGGCGTCGGCCGGCCGTCGCGCGGGTCGCGGGCGTGCAGGTGCAGGATGGCAGCCCCTGCCTCGGCCGCCGCGATGGCCTGCTCGGCGATCTGGTCCGGCGTGATCGGCAGGTACGGCGACATGGTCGGCGTGTGGACGGCGCCGGTGACGGCACAGCTGATGATGACTTTGTCTTGCATGGTGTATGACTTCCTGTCTAGACGGCGAGCCACTGCGCGAGCAGCTCAGGGTCGGATTCCAGTTGTTGGGGCGTGCCTTCGAAGACGATGCGGCCGTGGCCCATCACGCAGACGCGCGTGGAGACCTTGAGCGCAATCGCCAGCTTCTGCTCGACGAGCACGACGGACACGCCGTGGCGCCGCATGTCCGCGATGCATTCGCCCACCTGGGCGACGATCATGGGCGCCAGGCCTTCGGTCGGCTCATCGATGAGGATGAGCTTCGGATTGCCGAGCAGAGAGCGGCACATCGTCAGCATCTGCTGCTCGCCGCCTGAGAGGCTGCCGGCACGCGTGTTGCGGCGCTCCTTCAGGCGCGGGAAGTAGTCGAACATCTGCGTCACGGTCCAGCGCGGCGCGCCCGGTGCTCCGGGCTGTTCGCCCATGCGCAGGTTCTCGTCCACCGTGAGGTTGGCAAAGACTTCGCGCTCTTCGGGCACATAGGCCAGGCCGCTGCGGCAGATGGTGTGCGGCTTGGCGCCGGCCAACTCCTTGCCGGCGAGAAGCACGCTGCCGCCGCTCGGCGGCAACAGGCCCATCACGGCTTTGAGCGTGGTGGAGCGGCCCGAGCCGTTGCGGCCGAGCAGGCTCAGCACCTCGCCCTGGCCCACGGCAAAGCTCACGCCCTGCAGGATGTGGCTCTTGCCGTAATGCGCGTGCAGGTCGCGGACTTCAAGCAGTGCTTCGCTCATGCTGCCACCTCCTCGCCGAGGTAAGCCTCGCGCACGCCCTGATGCTGGCGGATCTCCTGCGGCGTGCCGGTGGCGATGACCTGTCCGTACACCAGCACGCTGATGTGATCAGAAAGCTGGAAGACCACGTCCATGTCGTGCTCCACGATCAGCAGCGCGCGGCCCACGGTCACTTCACGGATCAGCTGCAGCGTGTATTCGGTTTCCTCGGCAGACATGCCGGCCATGGGCTCATCAAGCAGGATCAGCTTGGGGTCGGAGGCCAGCGTCATCGCCAGCTCGAGCGAACGCTGTTCCGAGTACGACATCTCGCCCGCCAGCGTGTCCGCTCGGCCCTGCAGGCGCACCCGCTCCATCAGCTGCTCGGCCGCTTCGCGCAGGCCGGCCACGCGCGAGATGCGCTGCCAGAAGCTGTACTGCAGGCCGCGCTGGCGCATCACGGCGACGCGGATGTTCTCGAACACCGTCAGCCGCGGAAAGATGTTGGTGATCTGGAAGGAGCGGGCCAGGCCGGCGCGGTTGATGCGCTCCGGCGACCAGCCGGTGATGCGCTGGCCGTCGAACTCCACTTGGCCCGTCGTGGGGCCGAGATTGCCGGAGATCAGATGGAACAGCGTGGACTTGCCCGCGCCGTTGGGCCCGATCAGGGCGCGGCGCTCGCCGGGAGCGAGGTCAAGATCGACGCCGCGGATGATCTCAATGCTGCCGAAGGACTTGCGCAATCCTTCGACCCGCAAGATGGAACTGCTGTGGCTCATCGGGCGACCTCCGCGATCCAGCGACGTTGAATGGTTCGCGTGAATGCCAGCACCGCGCAGCCTGCGGCGAGCGGGAGCAAGGCCGTGGCCCAGGTGCCAATCGCGCCGGGCAGCCAATCGCGGCCCAGCAGCTGCACGGCGGGCCAGGCCTCGCCGGCACGCAGCAAGGCGCGATAGTCCTGCGAGCAGACCCGTTGCAGGATCTCGATGCCGAACACGAAGCCAGCCGAGACCAGCAGCCCGCCAATCACCCAGGCCGCCGCCAGGGGCAGGGCACGCAAGCCCAGACGGGCGGCGAGCTGGCGCGTGGTCGCCACCAAGCCGACCAGGCCCTCGGGCACGAACATCATCACGAGCACGAAGATCACGCCCTGGTAGAGCATCCAGGCTTGCGTGGCGTCGGACACGGCATAGCCGAAGAAGGTCATCAGCGCGGCGCCGAAGGCCGGGCCGAGAAAGGCCGTCACGCCGCCGATATAGCTGTTGAGCACCACGGCCGCCGAGACGCCGGCATCGAAGACGACGTAGTTGGCCGATTCGTTGCTGACCACCTGCAGCGCACCCGCCAGGCCCGAGAACATCCCCGAGATGGCGAAGGCCGAGACGCCCAGGCCGTGCACGTTGTAGCCGAGGAAGCGCAGCCTGTGCCCGTTCTCGCGCAGGGCCAGCGTGAGCCGACCGAGCGGCGTCAGCGTGTGGAAGTACAGCAGCGCCAGGGCCAGTAGCACCCAGGCGAGCGTCAGGTAGTAGACCTCGGTCGTGCTGCCGAAGGTCAGGCCCCAGGCCGGCATGCGCATGGTGGAGATGCCGGACTCGCCGCCGAACCAGCCCTTGAGCTGCGGCGCCAGTGCGTGCAGCAGCTCGGCGATGGCCAGCGTGATCATGGCGAAGGCCGTGCCGGAGCGCTTGGTGGCAAACCAGCCGGCAACGATGCCAACCGCCAGGCCGGTGCCGGCGCCGGCCAGCGGTAGCAGGGGTGTGGGCAGCAGGCCCGCGCCACCCACGGCGTTCATGGCGTGCACGGTGGCGAAGGCGCCAACGCCGAAGTAGGCGGCGTGGCCGAAGGAGAGCATGCCCGCGCGGCCCGCCAGCAGGCTGTAGGCGCTGGCGAACAGCGCGGCGATCAGCATCTGGATGGAGGCGTTGAGCAGCCCAGAGGACAGCAGCCAGGGCAGGGCGACAAGCACTGCCGTGCCGCCCAGCAGGAGTGGGAGGGAGGTACGCATGGATCGCTTCAGTTCTTCTCGCCCATCAGGCCCGATGGCCGCACCAGCAGCACGAGCAACATCAGGGCGAAGGGCAGGGTGGCGGCGAGGCTGGAGAGCTTGAGCGTGAGCAGCCCGCCCGCCGATTCGGCCCAGTCGCGGGCGCCAACGAGCGCGAGCAGGTCGGCCAGGCTGCTGTCGATGCCCACGGCCAGCGAGGTCATCACGCCGATCAGCAGCGAGGCCAGCATGGCGCCGCCCAGCGAGCCGAGCCCGCCGACGACCACGACGACGAACACCATCACGCCGATCTCCAACGCCATGTTGGGGCTGGTCGTGTAGAAGGCGCCGGCAATGGCACCGGCCAGCCCGGCCAATGCCGCGCCCACGCCGAACACGCCCATGAAGACGCGCTGCACGTTGTGCCCGAGCGCCTCCACCATGCGCGGCTTGTAGATGGCCGAGCGCACGATGATGCCGATGCGCGTGTAGCGCAGCAGCAGGAACAGCGCCGCGAACATCGCCAGCGCCACCGCGCCCATCAGCACGCGGTAGGCCGGGTACTGCTGCGTACCCACGGTGAAGGCCGCCACGTCAAGGCTGGCCGGAATGCGGTACTGCACGGGGTAGTTGCCGAACAGCAGCTTGATCGTCTCGGCGATGATGAAGGAGATGCCGAAGGTGAGCAGCAGCTCGTGCGCGTGGCCGAAGCGGTGGACCCGCCGCAGGAAGAAGCGCTCTACCCCCGCGCCCACCGCGCCGGCCAGCAGCGTGGCCAGCACGACGGCCGGCGCAAAGCCCACGACGTCTTGCAGCGAGTAGGCGAAGTAGGCGCCCAGCATGTAGAACGAGGCGTGGGCGAAATTGAGCACGCCCATCATGCCGAAGATCAGCGTCAGCCCGGCCGACACCATGAACAGCAGCAGCCCGTAGATGACGCCGTTGAGCAGGGCAAAAACAATCGTGTCCATCAGGGCCGCCGCATCTTGCAGGAGGCCTGGGCCGGCACGGCGGACTCCTCGGCCGTGAAGACGCGCACGGGCTTGAAGCCCATGCCGGTGCCGTCGGCCTTGTACTTCGCGTCCTTGGCCACGACGGACACGACCAGCGGCATCATCAGCTGGTGGTCGGCCGCGCGCATGCTGAACTCGCCCATCGGTGTCTTGACGCGGGCCGTCTCCATCGCGCGGGCGAAGGCGTTCACGTCGAGCAGGCCGCTGGCCGTTGCCTTGGTGCGCCGGAGCGCGTCGGCCACCATCTCGAGCCCGTACACGGCCTGGGGCTCGACAAAGACCGGCGCGTGGCCCGTCTTGGCGGAGAAGTCGGCGACGAAGCGCTCGGCCTCGCTGCCGCCGGCTTCGGCATTGAAGGTGTGGGCGACGAAATTGCCCAGGGCCAGCTCACCGGCGTTGGTGATGTTGCCGGGCTGGTCCAGATACACGGTGCCGAAATGCGCCTTCAGGCCACCGGCCTTGGCCGCCTTCATCAGGAGCAGCAGGTCGTTGGACCAGTTGCCGGTGAGCACCGTGTCCGCGCGCGAGGCGCTGATCTTGGCCACATAAGGCGCGAAGTCCTGGATCTTGTTGACGTCGTGCAGCGTCTTTTCCACTACCTGGTAGCCGCCGGCCGCCGCGTTGTCGACGATGGCCCTCTCCATGTCCTGGCCCCAGGAGTAGTTCTGGTTGATCGAGTACACCCGCGTGCCCAGCGCCTTGTCCTGCCTCATGCCCTGCACCAGCACCTTGGTGCGCATCTGCGCGTTGGCCGTCAGGCGGAAGTGGTGGAAGTTGCACTTCTCGCCGGTCAGCTCCAGCGCTTCGGCGCCGATGTTGATGTAGACGATCTCCTTGCCCGGATTGCGCAGGTTGTGCTTGCGCACGTCCTCGGTGATCTGGCCGCCGATGGCCGACGAGGAACCCTGGACCACGATCTGCACGCCATCGGCAATGGCGGCCTTGAGCTTGTCCGCGGCACCGGCCGGGCCGCCTTGGTTGTCGAACTCGACGAGCTGCACGGGCTGGCCGTTCCAGCCGCCGGCAGCGTTCATCTTCTCGATGGCGTAGCGCACGCCGGTGCGGTAGGTCTGGCCGGTCGAGGCCTGCGGGCCGGACAGCGTCTCCAGCAGGCCGATCTTCACGGGCGCGGCATGCGCTGCCGATGCCGCGGCGGCGAGCAGCAGCGCCGCGGGCACGCTCGCCAGGCGAAGCGGGTTCATTCTTGTCTCCATGCTTTTGTCTTCTTGATTCAGAGGTATTCGAGATTGCCGTCCACGCTGATGACCTGGCCGGACAGATTGCGTGCAGCGGGCGAACACAGGAACAGCGCCATCGCCGCCACGTCGTCCGCCGTCACCATGCGGCGCAGCGAGATCTTCTCGAGGTACTGCTGGCGCATGGTATCGATGCTGACCCCGGTCGTCGTCGCCCGTGCGGCGATCACGCTGGTCATGCGCTCGCCCTCGACGGCGCCGGGCAGGATGGCGTTCACCCGGACGCCCTGCGGGCCCAGCTCGATGGCCAGCGACTTGGTCAGGCCCACCACGCCCCACTTGCTCGACGCATAAGGCGTGCGGTAGGCGTAGCCCAGGCGCCCGGCGACGGAGCTGATGGCGATCAGGCTCGGGCTGCTGCTCGAGGCCTTGAGCAGCGGCACCGCCCGGCGCGCGAAATAGTATTGGCTGTTCAGGTTGACCGCGACCGTGCGCTCCCAGCTCGTGGCGTCGATGTCCTCGATGGCGCCCGTGGGGCCGGCGATGCCGGCGTTGTTGATCAGCACGTCCAGCCCGCCCAGGTGGCTGCGCACGTCGTCGAACACCGCGTCCACCTCGGCGGAGATCGAGGCGTCCGCCATGCTGCCCGTGATGCCGGGAGCCTCGGCCACCAGCCGGTCCAGCGCGGCCCGGTCCACATCGCAGACGTGGACGCGGCAACCCGCCGCATGGAAAGCCCGGGCGACGGCGGCGCCGATGCCGTTGGCGCCAGCGGTCACCAGCACGCGCAGATTGGGCAGGGGGCGAAGGGTGAGGTGAACAGCGGACATGGGCAGCGGGAAGAGTTCGACAGCATTGCAAAAGTGCCGAAAGTCTCTGCAATTCCCGGCCGCGGCCCTATGTCGTCTGCCTACACAAAGAGGGGATTCCTTGTGTCATCTAACGCCAGGTTTCCGCGGAGTTTGTAGGGAAAGGCTCTGCTACCCTCCAGCCCCTTGTGAGGACGGAGGCCCCCATGGAAACGGGCGAAAAAATCCTGAGCAGCGTGACCGCGCTGCTGCACCAAGGCGCTGCTGCCGAGGACTTTGCCTTGCGCATGGCCGAGGCCGAGGGCTTACCCCCAGACTACCCGGGCAAGACCCGGCTGGTGGAAAGCGTGCGGATGGCGATGGCGGTGCGCAACCGGCTGGAACTGCTCCAGCAGCGCGAGCAGGGCATGCTGGCGGTGATGGAGTCTGCCCAGGACCTGTCCAGCCGCCTGGATCTGGACAACCTGCTGGCCGCCATCGTCACCCGGGCGCGCAACCTGCTCGGCGCGGACATGGCCTGGATCTCGGCCCTGGACGAGGAGCGCGGGGTGTTCCAGTCGTTGGCCCTGGAGGGCGGGCTGACGGACAGCAGCGTGGCCATGGGCATCCGCAGTGACCGCGGCACGGCCAGTATCGTCATGGCGACGCGCAAGCCCTTTGCCACGGCCGACTACCTGCACGACAACCGCTTCCCGCACGATCCGAAGTTCGACGACATCTTCCGCGCCGAAGGCATTGCCGCCATGGTCGGCGTGCCGCTGATCTGGCAGGACCAGGTCATCGGCCTGCTGTTCGCGGCCAACCGCTACCCGCGCGTGCACACGACGCAGAACATTGCCATTCTTTGCACGCTGGCCACGTACGCTGCCGTGGCCCTGAAGAACGCGCGCGACTTCGAGCGCATCAACCACGCGCTGGCCAAGGCCGACGCCGCCCACGCCGAGCTCGAACGCCACGCCCGCGGCGTGCAGGCGGCTGCCGACGCCCACGCGCAGATCACCTCACTGCTGGCACGCGGCGCCTCGCTCGCCACGCTCACGCAGACCGTGGCCAGCCTGCTGGGCGGCAGTGTGTTGGTGCTGGACGAGGCCGCGCAGGTCATCAGCCAGGGCGCGGCCGAAGGCTACGAGGGCGCCGCCGCCCAGCGTTACCAACCGCACGGTGAGCACAGCGCCGAATTGACGCGCGCCCTGCGCCAAGCGCGCCAGGCTGGCCGCTCTATGCCGGCCTACGAGATCGACGGCGAGACCTGCCGCGTCATGCCCGTGATCGGCGGCGACGACATGCTCGGCGCGCTGGCCCTGTTCCATCGCCAGCCGCTGGCCGAAGTGGAAGAGCGCACCTTCGAGCGCAGCTCCAGCGTAATCGGCATCATGCTGCTCTCGCAGGAGCGCCAGGAGGCCAGCAAGAGCCGCGACATGTCGGCCCTGCTGCGCGCCTTGCTCTCGCCGCGCCAGGGCGAGCTCGAAGGCTTGTCCAAGCGGACCGAGCGCTTCGGCCTGGATCTCGACGCGCCCGTGACGCTGATGCTGGTCGAGCTCGAAAGCCCCGGCGCCGCCTACGCCGCTCGCCGCCTGCTGCAGCACGGCGCCATGGAGCGCTGCCTGCTCGACGAGATGGACGGCGCGCTGGCCCTCATCTGCTCGACCACGCGCGCGCTGGAGATGCGCCAGGCTTTTGCCGACTGGGCGCGGCGCGAGGCAGGCGCCACCTACCGCGGCGTGCTGTCGCGGCCGACCGCCTCGCCGGCCGAACTGCCGGCGCTCTACGCCGCGCTCAAGCGCGCGCTGGGCGTGCTCGGCCGATTGGGCGTGCGCGGCCAGCTCATCAGCCAGAACGAGCTGGCGCTGTACTCCACGCTGTTCGAGACCCACGACCTCGGCAGCCTGGAGCAGTTCCTGGAAGCCAGCATTGGCCCGCTGCTCCAGTACGACAGCAAGCGCCACACCGAGCTGGCCTCGACCCTTCTCAGCTACTTCGACTGCAACCAGAACGCCAAGATCACCGCACAGCGCCTGGATGTCCACGTCAACACCGTGCGCCAGCGTCTGGCCAGCATCGAGAACCTGCTGGGCCACTGGGGCCAGGCCTCGCGCGCGCTGGAAATCCATGTGGCGCTGCGGCTGTGGAGCCTGAAGAACTGAGGGATCGCGCCCCGCTCTCAAGCCCGCACTGTCAATGATTCATATTTTCGAGGGGGTGTTCATGTCAGCGGCCGACATTGAGGCGCCGCAGCGGCCCGGACAGACTTGCTTCCGACAAATCACCCACAAGAACGGAAACGAGGAGACCCATGAAGACGAAATCTCGACAAGGCCGCAGCCGCCGGCTTGCACTGGCGTTGGTTGCGCTGCCCTGGTGCGCCCTCGCGCATGCCCAGACGGCGGACGCTGACAAGACCCAAAAGACGGAGAAGGCCGACAAGGCGGAGAAGGCCGAGCAGGCCACGCTGGACACGGTCGTCATCACGGCCGAACGCCGCTCGGCGCCGCTGCAAAAGTCCTCGCTGTCGGCCACCGTGCTCTCGGGCGACGACCTGCTGAAGTCGGGCGTCGGCATCATCGACCAGCTGCAGTTCGTGACGCCCTCGACGGCGGCCAACAACTACGGCCAGGGCCTCAACATCACCATCCGCGGCATCGGCAAGGCCGAAACCAACACGCAGACCAAGACCGGCGTTATCACCTACCGCGATGGCGTGGCCACCTCGCCCGGCTACTTCACCTCCGAGCCGTACTACGACATCGCCTCGGTGCAGATCCTGCGCGGGCCGCAAGGCACGTTCGGTGGCCAGAACGCCACCGGCGGCGCGGTGATCGTCGATTCGAACGATCCCATCATCAACGGCGGCACCACCGGCTACCTGCTGGGCCAGTTCGGCAACTACAGCGACATCGGCGTTCAGGGCGCGGTCAACCTGCCGATCAGCAGCACGCTGGCGGCGCGCATCGCCTTCAACACCGAGAAGCGCGACAGCTTCTGGAAGATCAGCGGCCCCTACACGGGCGGCGACGGTGCCCTGAACGCCAAGAGCGTGCGCCTGGGCCTGCTGTGGAAGCCGAGCCCGCAGCTCTCGGTGTTGTTCAAGAGCGATCTCAACAACATCAACATGGGCGGCTACCCGGCCGGCCCGGTCGCATTGACGACGAGCGATCCCTTCTCCGTCTCGTCCAATGCCTACCAGATGGCGCGCGACCGCTTCGGTCGCTCGGTGCTGAAGGTGGAGTACACCTTCGACAACGGCATGAAGTTCCGCTCCGTCACTGGCCGCCAGGGGGGCAACACCGCCTACTCGGGCGACCTCGACGGCACTGCCACCGCCAGCAGCGTCTTCTACGACTCGACGGACGAGAAGCTCTACTCGCAGGAGTTCAACCTGATCTCGCCGGACGCCGGTCCCTTGACCTGGGTGCTGGGCGCCTACGCCAACAAGGACGAGTTCATCGTGCTGCCGGGCAATCTGTACAGCGGCGTGACGAGCAGCCCGCTCACCGTCTACAGCTTCTACGGCAACACGCCGAGCCGCACGCGCGCCTTCTTCGGCCAGGTGGCCTACCAGCTGACGGAGGACCTCAAGCTCGTCGTCGACAGCCGCTACTCCAAGACCCACCACTCGCTGAACCTCGACATCCAGCAGTACGGCTTGCCGCTGTCGCAGCGCCAGTCGGTGAACTTCGAAGGGCTCTCGGGCAAGGTCGCGCTGAACTGGACGCTCAACAAGGATCACTTCCTGTACGCCTTCGTCGCCAGCGCCAACCGCCCCGGTGGCCTGAACGTGCCGGTGGGCTTGGGCCCGGCCTCGGCCTTCGACGCCGAGAAGGTCACCTCCTCCGAAGTCGGCTGGAAAGCCAGCTGGCTCGGCGGCCACCTGACGACGCAGACCTCGGTGTTCTACAACGACTACAAGAACTTCCAGGTCACGATCGGCTATCCGGCCATTCCCGTCTTCGGTGTCGAGGTCAACACGCCCAACGCCACCAAGATCTACGGCGTCGAGCAGCAGCTGCAGGCGCAGCTGGGCGATGGCTGGTCGCTGCGCGCCAACGTCGGCTGGATGAGCAGTTCGCTGGGCGCCTTCTTCGCCACCGATCCGCGCGTCCCGGCCGTGGCGGCCTGCGATCCGGTGAAGGGCCCGGGCAGCGCGAGCTGCATCAACCTGTCCGGTCACCAGCAGACCTACGCGCCGGAGCTGACCTACAACTTCGGCCTGGAGCGCCGCTTCACCGTCGGCGACACCGTGATCACGCCGCGCATCAACTACGCGCACGTCTCGGCGCAATGGGCCACGCTCTTCGAGAACCGCACGCTTGGCGATCGCCTGGGCAGCCGCAATCTCACCAGCGCGCAGATCGACTTCGAGCGCGGTGACTACACGGCCAGCGTCTACAGCACCAACCTGAGCGACAGCCGCTACACCTCGGCCATCACGGCCGGCCTGCGCTACCCTGGCGCGCCGCGCCAGTACGGCGTGCGCATCACGAAGTTCTTCTGAGAAAAGGGCCGGGCATGGGGCGCACTTCCAGCATCCTCGCCGCAGCGCTGATGGTGTTCAGCGGGCTCGCCTTCGCGGGCGAGCCTGCAGCAGCACCCACCGTCCGCGCCATTTCGCTGGGCGAAATCGTCGGCAACGACGACTCGGCCGCCAGCGGCACCTACGTCTGGAAGGGTGTGCCCTTCGCGCAGGCGCCGGTGGGCGGGCTGCGATGGCGCTCGCCCGTCGATCCCGCGCCCTGGGCCAAGCCGCGGGCCGCGCAGCAGTTTGGCTCGGCCTGCGCGTCTTCGGGCCGGCTCGATGGCCCGGGCCGCAACAACCGCTACGACGAGACCATCGCCACCAGCCTCGACCAGACCGTGGGCTCGGAGGACTGCCTCTACCTCAACGTCTGGCGCCCGGCGACCCAGCGCGAGCAGCTGCCCGTCATCGTCTTCGTGCACGGCGGCAGCAATGTCTCGGGCTACACGGCCGATCCGCTCTACGACGGCGCCGCGTTGGCGCGCACGGCCGATGCGGTCGTGGTCACGGTGAATTACCGGTTAGGCATCTTCGGCTTCTTCCGCTCGCCGCAGCTGCGGACCGGCAACGCTGAAGAAGACTCGGGCAACTTCGCGCTGCTGGACATCCTGCACGCGCTGAAGTTCGTGCAGCGCGAGATCGCGGCCTTTGGCGGTGATCCCGCCAACGTCACGCTGATGGGCGAGTCGGCCGGCGCCGTCAACGTTTATGCCTTGCTGACTTCGCCGCTGATGCTGCAGGCCCAGCCCCGCCTGGCGCACCGCGTGCTGCCCATGAGCGGCGGCATCTCGCGCGCTGAGGACCTGCCGCCGGGCGCCGTGCCTGTGCTGCTCGATCCGGCCTATTTCGACGAGCAGGCGCGGCTGCTGCTCGTGCATCTGCTGATCAATGATGGCCTGGCGCGCGACGAAGGCGCCGCCCGCGCCTACATCGAAGCGCACAAGGCGGAAGAGCTGGCGGCCTACCTGCGCGGCAAAAGCACCGACACCGTGCTGGCCCAACTGCTCAAGCCGCTCAAGGCCGTCAACCGTGCCTCGTCCGGCCCGATCGCCGACGGGCTCGTGATGTCCAAGGATCCGATCGGCGCGATTCGCGGCGGCCGCTACCTGCAGGTGCCGGTGCTGGCTGGCAACACCCGCGACGAGACCAAGCTCTTCGCCAGCCTGCTGGCCCTGTCGCCGGCCCTGGGCGGTGTGAGCGGGCGCATGCTCAGCGACACCGAGCTGTTCGCGCTGGCCGCGCGCTACGACCCCGACGCGCCGCCGCAGCTGCGCATCGAGCAATGGATCCCGGCGCGCTACCTGCCCGTCAACGCCCCAGGCACCGGCTTCAATGCGCGCACCCAGTTCCTGAACGACTACTGGTTCTCGCCGCTGCGCGACAGCGCGCTGAACGCACTGCGCAGCCGGCAGGCGCAGGTCTGGCACTACCGCTTCGACTGGTCGCAGGCGCCCGCGCCGTTCAACGAGATCTACGGCGCTTCGCACGCATTCGACCTGTTCTTCGCCTTCGGCAACTTCGGCCCCTCGGTGCTGTCCAGGCTGCTGTTCAACAAGGCCAACGAAGCCGGGCGCCTGGCGCTATCCGACGCCATGATGCGCTCCATCGGCGCCTTCGCGCGCAAGGGCGATCCGAATGACGCGGCCCTGGGCGTGGACTGGCCGGCCTGGCCCCGCAGCCTCTTGTTCGATGCCTCCCCGACCGCCAAACGCATCACGGTGACACGATGACCGATTCCAAGTCTTCATCATCCCTGCTTGCGGACGAGCTGCGCGCCGTGCAGTCGGCGCCGTGGTTCGGCCGGCTCTCGCCCGCGCTGCAGCAGGACATCCTCGGCCGCGCCCAGGTCCGCTATGCCCGGCACGGCGAGCGCATCTTTGCGCAAGGCGAGGCGCCGGACAGTTGGTATTGCGTCGTGCGCGGCTCGATCCGCCTGAGCCAGTGGACGCACTGCGGCCGCTCCGTCATCTCGGCCTTCATCCATCCGGGCGGCTGGCTCGGCGAGGTCGAGCTCGTCGACGGCCGGCCGATGACGCACGACGCTTGCGCGCAAGGACGGACCAAGCTGCTGTGCATCGCGGGCGCGGATTTCCACGATCTGTGCGGCCGGCATCCCGAGCTGCTGCGTGCCTTGCTGCGCGTGCAATGTGCGCGGCTGCGCATCATGTTCGAGCAGGTGGCCGACATCCAGTCGCTCACGCTGGAACAGCGCCTGGCCAAGCAGCTTCTGAATCTGGAGCGTGTCTTCGGCGTGGACGAGCCGCGCGGTTCGTCCATCGCGCTGCGTTTTGCGCAGTCGGACCTGGGCGGCCTGGTCGGTGCCTCGCGCCAGCGCGTCAACGGCGTGCTGCGGCAACTGGAGCGCGAGGGCGTGATCCGCCTCAGCCCGGCGGGCGTCCAGATCGTGGCGCACGAGCAGCTGCGCGCGCGGGCCAGCGCGGCCTGAACTTACATCCTTGCATTGCATTCCTGAGGTTTCGATGAGATCTGCTTACTCCTTTGCGCTGGCCTCGCTGGCCTGCCTGACGACCCTGGCCGCCCACAGCGCGCAGGCCGCTCCCGCCCGCAAGGCCGCCCAGCCGCTGCGCTGCGAACAGCTTGCCGGCATGGCGATTCCTGCCGACGCCATCGCCTTGCCCACGCAGGGCGGCCGCGTGACCGAGGCCGTGCTCGTGCCGGCCGTCGGCAGCGGGGCTGCGGCCCTGCCTGAGTACTGCAAGGTCACGGCCGCCATCGCGCCCGTGGACCCGAACGCGCCCAGCATCATGATCCGCGTGGCCATGCCGGCGCAGTGGAACCACAAGGTCGTGATGTTCGGCGGCGGCGGCTTCACCGGCACCATCCCGAACGTGGCCGGCCAGGTGTCGGCAGGGCCGGTCGACCAGCTCACGCCGCTGGGCCGCGGCTACGCCACCTTCTCCAGCGATTCGGGCCACCAGGCCAAGAACCCGAGCTGGCTGGAGGGATCGCTGGAAGGCGAGTTCCTGCTCAACGACGAAGCCCTGCAGAACTTCGCCGGCCATTCGATCAAGAAGACGCACGACGCCGCGCTGTACCTGTTGACTGCGCGTTATGCAGCTGGCGCGCCGAAGAAGGCCTACTTCGCCGGCGGCTCGACCGGCGGCCGCGAGACCCTGCAGGCCATCCAGCGCTGGCCCGAAGACTGGGACGGCGCCATCGCCTGGTACCCGGGCTGGAACCAGCTGACCGCCATGATGGGCATCCACCGCATCAGCCGCATCCTGGCGCAGCCGGGCGCGTACCCGTCGATGGCCCAGCGCGTGCTCCTGCGCCAGGCAGGGCTCGAAGCCTGCGATGCGCTGGACGGCTTGAAGGACGGCCTCGTCAGCAACCCCGTGCGCTGCAACGCGGTCTTCGATCCGATGAAGGCGACGGTGAACGGCAAGCCGCTGCGCTGCCCGGGTGGCGCGGCGGCCGGCGATGCCTGCCTGTCCGATGTGCAGATCCGCGCGCTCCAGCAGATCAACGACGGTGACATGCGCCTGAACACGCCGCTGGCCAGCGGCCTGACCGGCTACCCCGGCATGAACCTCTGGGGTTCGGACATGGGCGAGGCCAGCAATCCTTCGCCCTATGAGCCGCTCGTGACCTTCCTGAACTTCGGCACTGTGCAGCCGACCTTTCCCATGCCCGCCGGTGCACCCTACGGCAGCCGGCAGGAGGATGCCGTGGTGCGCTACGCCATCACGCGCGATCCGGCGTTCAACTCGCTGAACTTCGATCCCGAGAACCCCGGCCCGTGGGCCGGGCGCATGAGCGCGCTCAGCGCCCAGCTCGACGTGAGCAGCGATCTCTCGCGCTTCGTCGCCCGCGGCGGCAAGCTCCTGATGGCCCACGGCATGGCCGACGTGCTGGTGAGCACGCGCTCCACCGAGTTCTACTTCCAGAAGCTGCAGGCGCAGTTCGGCCCGGCTGGAGTCCAGGGTTTTGCGCGCTACTACGAGGTGCCGGGCTACGGCCACGCGCTGAGCACGGCGTTCAACGCCACCTGGGATTCGCTGACCGTGCTGGAGCAGTGGGTGGAGCAGGGCGTGGCGCCGCGCCAGCAGGTCACTACCGACACCGTGGGCGTGCCGGGCCGCAAGCGCCCGCTGTGTGAGTACCCGCTGTGGCCGAAGTACAAGGGGTCGGGTGACGTGAACGCCGCCGAGTCCTTCGTCTGCGCCAACCAGTAAGCAGGCGATGGACAAGTCGAAATCAGTGGCCGTCATCGGTGCCGGCCTGATGGGCCATGGCATCGCCCAGGTGTTCGCGCAGGCGGGCCATCCGGTGGTGATCACCGATCCGGACAGCGCCGTGCTCGAGGTGGCGCTCGAACGCGTGGCCGGCAATCTGCAGGAAGAGGGCATCGATCCCGCGGCGGTCGTGGGCCGGATCAGGCTGGAGCCGCGCCTCGAGGCGGCCGTCGCCGGTGCCGATCTGGTCCTCGAGGCCGCGCCTGAGAAGCTCGCGCTCAAGCAGCTGCTCTTCGCGCAGATCGCCGTCGCCGCGCCACCGCATGCCATCCTGGCCAGCAACACCTCGGTCATTCCGATCACGCAGATCGGCGAGCGGCTCGGCGACGAAGCGCGCAGCCGCCTGGTCGGCACGCACTGGTGGAATCCGCCGCACCTCGTGCCGTTGGTGGAGGTGGTGCGCAGCGAGTTCACGCGCGACGCGGTCTTCAACGAGGTCTTCGACTGGCTGCTGGCCGTGGGCAAGCAGCCGGTGAAGGTCTACCGCGACGTGACAGGCTTCATCGGCAACCGACTGCAGCACGCGCTGTGGCGCGAGGCCATCGGGCTGGTGGAAGCGGGCGTCTGCGATGCCGAGGCCATCGATATGGTGGTCAAGAACAGCTTCGGCATGCGCATGCCCGTGCTCGGACCGATGGAGAACGCAGACCTCGTCGGGCTGGAGCTCACCCGCGCGGTCCACGAGGTGCTGTTCCCCGACCTGCGCTCGGACTCGACGCCGTCTCCGTTGCTGGACCACCTCATCGGCGCCGGCCATGTCGGCATGAAGTCGGGCCGGGGCCTGAGGACCTGGACGGCCGATCAGGCCGACGAGGTGCGCCGCCAGCTCGCCCAGTACCTGATCGCGGCAGCCGGGCGCGCGCCGGTCACATCGCGCTGACGGGGACCTGGGCGCTTTGGGCCTGCGCGCTCTGCAGCTCGCGCTGGTACTGCTCCCAGCCCGAGCCGGGCACCGTCTCGTGAGCGCGTGAGCGCACGGTGTCGAGCTCGTCGCGCAGGCGCTCGGCCACATCGGGGCCCTGGCCGAAATGCGCGCCCTGCGTCATCGTGATGTGGGCGGCTTCGAAGCTGCCTGCGCCGGCCAGCAGGATCATGCGGCTCGGCGCGTCCTCGGCCACCAGGGCCAGCAGTCCCGGGCTTACCGCGTCGGGGCTCAGGAGGGCCAGCGCCTCGGGCGGCAGCACGCCGGCCGTCATGCCGGTGGCTGCGCTGGGCGCCAGGCAGTTGACGCGGATGTTGCGCTTGGCGCCTTCGAGCGCCAGCGTCTGCATGAAGCCGACCAGGGCCATCTTCGCTGCGCCGTAGTTGGACTGGCCGAAGTTGCCGTACAGGCCCGACGACGAGGTCGTCATCACGATGCGGCCGTACTGCTGCTCCTGCATCTGCGCCCACACGGCTTTGGTGGCGTGCACAGCGCCCATCACGTGAACGTCCAGCACGAGGCGGAACTCGTCGGGCGTCATCTTGGCGAAGGTCTTGTCGCGCAGGATGCCGGCGTTGTTGATCAGGATGTCGATGCGGCCCCATTCGGCCATCGCCGTGGCGGCCAGGTCTTCCATGTCCGCGCTGCGGGTCACGTCGCCCAGGTGGCCGATGGCCTCGCCGCCTTGCTGGCGGATCTCGGCGACCACGTTGCGCACGGCGGCGCCTTCGTCGCGGTCGAGATCGGTCACGACGACGCGTGCCCCGTGGCGTGCCAGCTCAAGGGCGTGGCAGCGGCCGAGACCGCCTCCCGCGCCCGTGACGAGGGCAACGCGGCCCTGCAATGCCTTGCTCATGGAATCCTTTTCTGTCGTTGGTTTGATTGGCTGATCGATTCGTCAGTTCGGCCGCTGCATCTTGCAGCTGGCCTGCGCCGGGCTGGCGGCCTCGTCGGCCGTGAAGAGCCTGACGGGCTTGAAGCCCAGCTCGGTGTCGTCGGCCTTGTACTTGGCGTCCTTGGTGACCGTGGACACCGCCACGGGCAGCAGCACCTGGTGGTCGGCGGCGCGCATGCGCATCTCGCCCATCGGTGTGTTGAGCTTGACCGTCTCCAGGTTGCGGGCCAACGCCACGACGTTGAGCGCGCCGTTGGCGGCCGGCGTGCGCCTGAGCGCGTCGCCCACGGCGTCGAGCGCGAACACGGCGGTCGCCTCGGGCGCCACGGGCAGGTGGCCGGTCTTGGCCTTGTAGTCGTTCACGAAGCGCTCGCCCTCGGCGCCAGCCGCTTCGGCATTGAAAGTCTGCACGACGAAGTGGCCGAGCGCCTGCTCGCCCGCATTGGCGATGTTGCCGGCCTGGTCGAGATAGACGGTACCGAAACGCACCTTCAGGCCCGCGGCCTTGGTGGCCTTCATCAGCAGGAGCAGGTCGTTGGACCAGTTGCCCGTCATGACGGTGTCGGCACCGGAGGCGTTGATCTTGGCCACGAAGGGCGAGAAGTCCTGGATCTTGTTGACGTCGTGCAGGGTCTTTTCCACGACCTGGTAGCCGCCCAGCGGCGCCATCTCGACAATGGCCTTTTCCATGTCCTGGCCCCAGGAGTAGTTCTGGTTGATCGAGTAGACCTTGGTGCCCAGCGCCTTGGCCTGCTTCATGGCCAGCACCAGCGCCTTGGTGCGCAGCTGCGCGTTGCCGACGAAACGGAAGTGATAGAAGTTGCACTTCTCGCCCGTCAGCTCCGAGGCCTCGGCGCCCACATTGATGTAGACGATCTCCTTGCCCGGGTTGCGCAGGTTGTGCTTGCGCACGTCTTCCGTGATCTGCCCGCCGATGGCGGAGGAGCTGCCCTGCACGATGATGCGCACGCCGTCGGCAACGGCGGCCTTGAGCTTGTCCGAGGCGCCGGCCGGGCCGCCCTGGTTGTCGTACTCCAGCAGCTGCACGGGCTGGCCGTTCCAGCCGCCTGCGGCGTTGATCCGCTCAATGCCGAAGCGGATGGCCGAGCGGTAGGCCTGGCCGGTGGCGGCCTGCGGCCCCGAGAGGCTTTCCAGCACGGCGATCTTGAGCGGGTCGGCGTGGGCGGCAAAAGGGGCGGCGAGGGCGACGGCGAGAACAAGCGCGCGAGCGTGAGCAATCATGGATTTGTCTCCGTGGTTTTCTTGTGAGGCTCAAAGGTACTCGAGATTGCCGTCGATGCTGATGGCCTGGCCGGAGATGTTGCGCGCCGCGGGCGAGCACAGGAACAGCGCCAGCGCCGCCACGTCGTCGGGCGTGACCATGCGGCGCAGCGAGCTCTTGTTCAGGTACTGCTCGCGCACTTCGGCCGCCTGCACGCCGAGTGCTGCGGCGCGCGTGGCGATCACGTCGTCCATGCGCGCGCCGTCCACCGCGCCGGGCAGGATGGCGTTGACGCGGATGCCCATCGGGCCGAGCTCGATGGCCAGCGATTTCATCAGGCCCACCACACCCCATTTGCTGGCGGCGTAGGGCGTGCGTAGCGCGTAGCCCAGCCGGCCGGCCACCGAACCCATGGCGATCAGCACCGGATTGGCCGTGGAGCGCTTGAGCAGCGGCACCGCGCGGCGCGCAAAGTAGAACTGGCTGTTGAGGTTGACGGCGATGGTGCGCTCCCAGTCGGCGGGATCGATGTCCTCGACGGCGCCGGTGGGCCCGGCGATGCCGGCGTTGTTGACCATCACGTCCAGGCCGCCGAGCGTGTTCTGCACGTCGGCGAAGACGGCGTCCACATCGGCCGTCACGCTGGCGTCGGCCATGCTGGTCGTGATGCCCGGCGCTTCGGCCATCAGGCGGTCCAGGGCCGAGCGGTCGATGTCGCAGACGTGCACGCGCGCGCCGGACTCGTGCAGCGCCCGGGCAATCGCGGCGCCCAGGCCGCTGGCGCCCGCTGTCACGAGGGCGCGGAGGTTGGGTTGGGGCCGGAGGAGGTTCAACGTGGACATGGGCATGCTCGTGAAAGTGCTGCCAGTGTCCTCAGGCCCCCGGTGCCGCCCAATGTGCTGCCTGCACACTTGGCGCTGTCAGTTTGTGTGCAAGGTTATGCAATTGCGGGTTCTCCCGGAGGAGCCTTGAATCACCTCTGCTAGTCTTGACAACATACCAACGGCCTGAGCACACACAGGGCCCGAAAAATGAAGCGAGACATCACAAGCCTGGGCGCGGGCCTGAGCACGAATCCGGGCGAGAGCGGCACGGCCGACGCGGTCAGCAGCGAGCTGGTCCGGCTGCTGCACCAAGGGGCTTCTGCCGAGACCTTTGCCCAGCGCGCGGCCGCCGTCGAGGCGATGCCGGCCTTTCCGGGCAAGTCCGGGCTGGTCGAGGTCGTGCGCATGGCCATGGGCGTGCGCAACCGCATGGAGCTGCAGCACGAGCGCGAGCGCGGCCTGCTGGCCGTCATCGAATCGGCGCAGGACCTGTCGTCGCGCCTGGACCTCAACGAGCTGCTGCGCACCATCGTCAACCGGGCGCGCAACTTGCTCGGTTCGGACCTGGCCTGGCTGTCGGTCTACGACCCCGAGCGCGATGGCTTCCATGTGCTGGTGGCCGACGGCGCCCTCTCGCAGATGACCTCGGGCGTGATGCCGCGCCGCCTCGGCGTGGCCGGGCAGGTGATGTCCACGCGCCTGCCGTTCACCACGCCTGACTACCTGAACGACAAGCGCTTCGAGCACGATCCGCGGCTCGATGAATTCTTCCGCGCCGACGGCATCGCCGCCTTGGTGGGCGTGCCGCTGGTGTGGGATGGCGAGGTGACGGGCTTGCTTTTCGCGGCCGATCGCTATCACCGCACCCACACGGCCAACAACATCGCCATCCTGAGCACGCTGGCCACGCACGGCGCCGTGGCGCTGAAGAACGCGCGCGATTTCGAGCGTGCCAACGCCGCGCTGGACAAGGCCGACCAAGCGCGCGCCGAGCTGGAGCACCACATGCGTGGCGTGCAGACTGCGGCCGATGCCCACGCGCAGATGACCTCGCTGCTGGCACGCGGCGCGGCGCTGGCCACGCTGTGCCAGTCCGTGGCGCAGCTGCTGGGCGGCTGCCTGCTCGTGCTCGACGAAGCCGCGCAGGTGCTGAGCCGCGGTACGGCCTCCGGCTACCAGGGCAGTGACGCACAGAGCTATTCCGCCTTCGGCCCGCAGAGCGCCGCATTGGCGGCGGCCTTGCGCGAGAGCCGCCAGCTGGGCCGTTCGGTGCAGGCCTTCGAGGTCGACGGCGAATGCTGCCGTGTCATGCCGGTCATCGGCGGCGACGACGTGCTGGGCGCGATCGCGCTCTTCCACCGCGGGCAGATGGAAGAAGTGGCCGTGCGCACCTTCGAGCGCAGCTCTAGTGTGATCGGCATCGTGCTGCTTTCGCAGGAACGGGTGGAAGCGACCAGGAGCCGCAACGTCTCGACGCTGGTGCACGCGCTGGTCTCGCCGCGTCAGGACGAGCCGGCCCTGCTGGCCAACAGCGCCGAGCGCTACGGCCTTGAGCTGGGCCGCCCGCTGGCGCTGCTGCTGGCCTCCATCGAAGGGCCGAGTGCGGGCTATGCCGCGCGCCGCTTGCGGGCCTTGAGCGCGATGGAGGGCACGCTGGTCGACGAGGTGGACGGCAACGTCGTGGTGATCTGCAGTGCCACCCGCGCGGCCGAGGTGCGCCAGGCGGTGGCCGACTGCGTGCGCCGCGAGCTGGGTGCCAGCTGCCGCGGCGTGCTCTCGCGGCCGCTGTCCAGCGCGGCAGAGATCCCGGCCCTGCATGCCAGCCTCAAGCGCGCGCTGGCGGTGCTGGCGCGCCTGGGCGTGCAGGGGCGCATCGTCGGGCAGAACGAGCTGGCGCTGTATTCCACGCTGTTCGAATCGCACGACCAGGCCAGCCTGACGCAGTTCTTCGAGGCCACCATCGGCCCGTTGATCGACTACGACAAGCGCCGCGGCACCGAGCTCACGCCCACGCTGCTGTGCTACTTCGACTGCAACCAGAACGCGCGCACCACGGCGCAGCGCCTGGAGATCCACGTCAACACCATGCGCCAGCGCCTGACCACCATCGAAGGCCTGATCGGCGCCTGGGGCCAGGCCAGCCGCGCGCTGGAAGTGCAGATGGCGCTGCGCCTCTGGAGCCTGCGCGGCTGAGGGTTTCTGCGGTGGATAACCGCCACATTCAGCGCAATCGGCGCATGTGAAGCGCATACATTGGCGGCGTCTGAGGCCCCGTCCAGACTGCGCCCATGATCGCCACCACCTTGCTGCTCACCTGCGCCCAGCTGACGGGCCTGCAGATCCCCGCTGCTGCCATCGGCCTGCCGACGCACGGTGCCGCCGTCACCTCGGCGGAAACCGTGGCCGCTTCGGGAACGGCGCCCAAGCTGGCGGGTGAGTACTGCCTGGTCAACGCCAAGATCGCGCCCGTCGATCCTGCGGCACCGGTGATCCTGTTCCGCGTGGCGCTGCCCGTGAAGTGGAATGCCAAGGCGCTGATGTTCGGCGGTGGCGGCTTCAACGGCAGCATTCCCAACATCACCGGCGATGTGCCGAACGGACCGTCCGACCAGCCCAACCCGCTGGGCCGCGGCTACGCCACCTTCGCCAGCGATTCGGGGCACCAGGCGAACGCGCTGGCCTCACAGGACGGCTCCTTCGCGCTCAATGAGGAAGCGGCGAACAACTTCGGTGGCGACGCCATCAAGAAGACGCACGACGCCGCCCTGTTTGTGATCCGCGCTCACTACGGCGCAGGCAAGCTGCGCAAGAGCTACTTCGCCGGCGGCTCGACCGGTGGACGGGAGTCGATCGCCGCCATCACGCGCTGGCCCAAGGATTGGGACGGCGCCATCGCCTGGTATCCGGCCTGGAACGACGTGGCAGCGCTGCTGCAGGGCCAGCGCATCAGCCGCGCGATGGCGCAGCCGGGCGCCTATCCCAACGCCGCCAAGCGCGCGCTGCTCTTCAATGCCGCGGTGGCCGCCTGCGATGAACTCGATGGCGCCAAGGACGGGCTGATCAGCAACCAGTCGGCCTGCAATGCCCGCTTCGATCCGGCTGTGCTGCGTTGCCCCGAAGGCGGGGAGGGCGGCGACACCTGCCTGTCCGACGCGCAACTCGTGGCGCTGAAGGTGATGAACACCGAGGCGCGCTTCAATTTCCCGCTGGCCAGCGGCGAGACGCATTACCCGGGCACCAATGTCTGGGGCGCCGATCTGGGCATGGCGACGAACACCTCGCAGCTGCAGACCATCGTGACCTTCCTCGCGCTGGGCTGGTCGGCGCCGGCCAAGCCGATGCCGCGCACCGCGCCCTACATCGGGCCGCTGCTGGACCAGTGGATGAAGTTCTCGGTGGCGCGCGACGCCAACTTCGATTCGCTCTCGCTCGACCCCGAGAACCCCGGCCCCTTCGGCCCGCGCATCAGCGAGCTGAGCGTCAGGCTGGACACGCCGGTCGATCTCAAGGCCTTTGCTTCCAAGGGCGGCAAGCTGTTGATGGCGCACGGCGTCAACGACATCCTGGTGAGCACCCGCGCCACGCAGGAGTACTACCAGCGGCTGCAAGCCCAGATGGGCGCGCCGGCTGTCCACCGATTCGCGCGCTATTACGAAGTGCCCGGCTTCGGGCACGGCGTCAGCACGGTCTTCAACGCGTCGTGGGATTCGCTCACGGCATTGGAGAACTGGGCAGAGAAGGGTGCCGAGCCCAAGGCGCCCGTCGTGCTCGACACGGTCGGCGTTCCCGGCCGCACGCGCCCGCTGTGCGACTACCCGCAATGGCCCAAGTACAGCGGCAAGGGTGACGTCAACCTGGCAGCTTCGTTCACTTGCGCCGCTCCCTGAGCAAGTAGCACCACGGTGTCAGCGGCCGCCCAGGCCGCAGCGCTGCCGGCACCGGTTGTTGGGTGGCGTGCCTGGGAAAACATAACCAAGGGTTTCTGCGGTGGAAGTGCCGCACATCACAAATGGCGCGCCGATATGTGGCCTCTACATTGAGCCGGCCGCGCGCGGAGCCAAAACTCTGCATCTACGAAAACACAAATGGCAGGAGACAACATGCCACGACTTCTCAGCCGGCTGGGCGCCGTTTCGGCGCTGCTCTGCCTGGCGTTCTCAGCCGCCAGCGCCTCAGCCGCCACATCGGCCGCGCAGCGCAGCACTTCGCTCGGCACGGTCATCGGCAACGATGATTCGGCCGGCAACGGCACCTACTCCTGGAAGGGCGTCCCCTTCGCCAGGCCGCCGGTCGGCGCATTGCGCTGGAAGGCGCCAGTGGACGCCGAAGCCTGGACCACGCCGCGCGATGCCAAGCAGTTCGGCGCTGCCTGCGCGTCTTCCGGCCGGCTCTACGGCCCGGGCCTGAACAACCGCTACGACGCCACCATCGGCAGCAGCCTGGAGCAGACGGTCGGATCCGAAGACTGCCTGTTCCTGAACATCTGGAGCCCGGCCAAGGCGGCCGCGAACGAGAAGTTGCCCGTCATCGTGTTCGTCCACGGCGGCAGCAACATCACCGGCTACACGGCCGACCCGGTCTACGACGGCGCCATGCTGGCCAAGACGGCCAACGCCGTGGTGGTGACGGTGAACTACCGGCTCGGCGTGCTGGGCTTCTTCAAGTCGCCGACGCTCAAGACGGGTGACCCGATCGAGGACTCCGGCAACTACGCGCTGCTGGACGTGATCAAGTCGCTGCAGTTCATCAACCGCAACATCGGCAATTTCGGCGGCGACGCGGGCCGCGTCACGCTGATGGGCGAATCGGCCGGCGCGGTGAATGTCTACGCGCTGATGACGGCGCCGCCGCTGGTCAACGCCAAGCCGCAGTTGGTCCACCGCGTGCTGCCGATGAGCGGCGGCATCTCGCGCACGGAGGACCTCCCGCCGGGCGCCTTCCCGGTGCTGTACGACGCATCCGTCTTCGAGACCCAGGCCAACCTGCTGCTGGGCAGCTTCCTGATTGCCGATGGCCTGGCAACGGACGCCACCACAGCCCAGGCCTATGTGGCCGCCCACAAGCCTGATGAAATGGCCAGTTACCTGCGCGGCAAGAGCGCCGATGCGGTGCTGAAGATGGTGCTCACCAGGCTGAAGGCCGCAGGCGTTTCGGGCTCCAACCCGATCCCCGACGGCGCCGTGCTGCCCAAGAGCCCGATCGCGGCCATCAAGGCGGGCCAGTACCTGAAGGTGCCGGTGCTGGCCGGCAACACCCGCGACGAGGGCAAGCTGTTCCCCGGCCTGCTGGCGCTGGCGCCCGCACTGGGCGGTGTGAACGGCCGGCTGCTGACGGACGAGCAGGCCTTCAGCATGGCCCTGAGCTACGACCCCAACGCCGCGCCCAAGACCAAGCTCGAGGACTGGATCCCGGCCGCCTACCTGCCGATGGACAAGGCCGGCACGGGCTTCAACGCCCGCATGGCGATGCTCAACAACTTCTGGTTCAAGCCGCTGCGTGACAGCGTGCTCAATGCGCTGAAGAGCCAGCAAGAGAACGTCTGGTACTACAGCTTCGACTGGGACCAGGAACCGGCGCCGTTCAATGAGATTTTCGGCGCCGCGCACGCCTTCGACTTGGCCTTTGCCTTCGGCAACTTCGGACCTTCGGTGTGGGCCAACTTCATGTTCACGCGCGCCAACGAGCCGGGCCGCCTCGCGCTCTCGGACGCCATGATGCGATCGATCGGCGCCTTCGCCCGCAAGGGCGATCCCAACGACGCTGCGCTCGGCGTGAACTGGCCGGCCTGGCCCAAGACGCTGGTCTTCGATGCCACGCAGAAGGCCAAGGCCATCCGCGTTCCCTGATTCCTGCCGTTCTTCTCTCTTCCCCAAAACGATTCGAAAAAAGAAAGCCTGGAGACCATGAACATCACCTTCAAGAAGACCCGCCTGGCGCATCTGCTGGGACTGGCCTTGCTGGCCGCGCCGCTGGCCTCTCATGCACAGGAGGCACAGCAGCCCGCCGCGGATGCAGCAGCAGCGCCGGCCGCCGATACCGCCACCACCGACGGCACCGACAAGGCCAAGGACAAGCAGGTCACCACGCTGGAGAAGGTGACGATCACAGCCGACCGCCGCGCCAAGCCGCTGCAGACCACCTCGATCTCGGCCTCCGTGCTGTCGGGCGATGACCTGCTCAAGGCCGGCGTGGACATCGTCGACCAGCTGCAGTTCGTGACGCCCTCGACCGCCGCCAACAACTTCGGCCAGGGCGTGAACATCACGATCCGCGGCATCGGCAAGGCCGAGACCAACACGCAGACCACCACCGGCGTGATCACGTACCGCGACGGCGTGGCCACCTTCCCGGGCTATCTGTCCACCGAGCCCTATTACGACATCGCCTCCGTGCAGATCCTGCGCGGCCCGCAAGGCACTTTCGGCGGCCAGAACGCCACCGGCGGCGCCATCCTGGTGGAGTCGAACAATCCCATCATCAACGGCGGCGTGCACGGCTATGCGGCAGCCTCGGCCGGCAACTACAGCATGTATGGCACGCAGGCCGCGGTGAACCTGCCGGTGAACGACACCTTCGCCATGCGCGTGGCCTTCAACACCTACCAGCGCGACAGCTTCTGGACCATCACCGGCCCGTACACCGGCGGCGACGGCAGCCAGAACTGGCTCAGCGGCCGCGTGGGCGCGCTGTGGAAGCCGAGCAAGGCGCTGTCGGTGCTGCTCAAGACCGACTTCAACCGCATTGACATGGGCGCCTATCCGGCCGACCCGGTCAACTCGACCAACGATCCCTTCCACATCACGGCCAACGCGCCGCAGAAGGCGCTGGACAAGTTCAACCGCACGACACTGAAGGTCGAATACACCTTCGACGACGGCACGAAGTTCCGCTCCGTGACCGGCCACCAGTACGGCGATTCGGCCTACAAAGCCGACCTCGACGGCACCGCCACCGACCCGCGCAACTGGAGCTTCAAGGACCGTGTGGAAGAGACCATCAACTCGCAGGAGTTCAACCTGATCTCGCCGGACAACGGCGCGCTGACCTGGGTGCTGGGCCTGTACGGCCAGAAGGACCTGCACGACTTCCCCACGGGTGAGTTCGTCACTGGCGTGCCGGCCGGCAATGTGCTCAGCGAGTACCGCCTGGACGGCCGCAACCCGGTGTGGACGCTGGCTGCGTTCGGCCAGGTCGGCTACAAGCTGACCAACGACTTGAAACTCTCGGTCGAAGGCCGCTACTCGCGCAACGGCACGCGCAACGAGGGCAAGGTCTCGCAGTACGGCCTGCCGCTGGATATCACCGAATCGGCCCACTTCAAGAACTTCAGCGGCAAGATCGCGCTGGACTGGACGATCGACAAAGACAACTTCGTCTACGGCTTCCTCGCCAGCGGCTACCGCCCCGGCGGCCTGAACGTGCCCGTGGGCCTGGGCCTGCCGCCCCCGTTCAAGGAAGAGAAGGTGCGCAGCGCCGAGCTCGGCTGGAAGGCCAGCTGGATGGACGGCCACGTCCTCACGCAGACCAGCGCCTTCTACAACCAGTACCGCAACTTCCAGGTCACCATCGGCTATCCGCAATACCCGACCTTCGGCTTCGAGCTCAACACGCCGAACCCGACCAAGATGTACGGCTTTGAAGGTTCGGTGCAAGCGATGCTGGGCGATGGGTGGTCCGCCAAGGCCAATGTCGGCTTCCTGCACAGCCAGATAGGCCTGTTCTACGCCACCGATCCGCGCGCGGCCTCCATCCTGCCTTGTGATCCGCTCAAGGGCCCGTCCAGCATCAGCTGCATCAACCTCGATGGCCATGAGCAGACCTACGCGCCCAACATGACCTTCAATCTGAGCCTGGAGAAGCGCTTCAACATCGGCGACGACACCATCACGCCGCGCATCAACTACGCCCACGTCGGCAAGCAATGGGCCACGCTGTTCGAGAACCGTGCCCGCAGCGACGAGCTCGGCGCGCGCGACCTGCTCGGCGCCTCGGTCGACTGGGAGCGCGGCGACTTCAGCGCCAGCATCTTCGCCACCAACCTGACGAACAAGAAGTACCTGGCCGCCATCGGCTCGGGCCTGCGCTATGCCGGTGCGCCGCGCCAGTACGGTGTGAGGATCACGAAGTTCTTCTGAGCACGCATGTCTTTTGAGGACGTCGAAGAGGCCGCGTTTCACGATGTGCCCGGCCTGATCGGCCGGCATGCGCGGCAGCGTCCGGCAGCCGTCGCCCTCGTCGAGGGCGATCGGCGGCTGGACTACGAGGCGCTCGACGCCTGGATGGATCGCGTGGCCGCCGCCCTGCAGCACGAGGGCCTGGGGCCGGGCGACGTGATCGCGCTGTGCGGTACCACGAGCATCGAGTACCTGGGCCTGTTCCTGGGTGCGCTGCGGGCGGGCCTTGCCGTGGCGCCGCTGGCCCCGGGCGCCACGCCGGCGCAGTTGGCCGCCATGGTCCGCGATGCGGGTGCGAGCCTGCTCATCGTCGATGCGGAAGCCGAGGCACAGATCGATGCCGCCAGCGCCGGCCTGCCATTGGGCCTGCATCGGCTGAGCATGGATGCGCTGGAGGAGTGGCTGGCGGCCGAAGGCGCGCAGCCCTCGCCCGTGACGATCCAGCCGGAGTGGGCTTTCAATCTCATCTATTCGTCGGGCACCACGGGCACGCCCAAGGGCATCGTGCAGTCGCACGCCATGCGCTGGTCCCAGGTGCGGCGGGCTGCCGCCTTCGGCTACGGCCCGGGCACGGTGACGCTCTCGGCAACGCCGCTGTACTCCAACACCACGCTGGTCTCGGTGCTGCCGGCCTTGGCCACGGGCGGTGCTGTCGTGCTCATGCCGAAGTTCGACGCCGCGCGCTACCTCGCGCTGGCCGAAGCGCAGGGCGCCACGCACGCCATGCTCGTCCCCGTGCAGTACCAGCGCCTGCTGGCGCATCCCGATTTCGATCGAGCGGATCTGTCAACGCTGCGCTGGCGCTTCTGCACCAGCGCGCCATTCACCGCTGCGCTCAAGGCCGAGGTGCTGCGCCGCTGGCCGGGCCAGCTGATCGAGTACTACGGCATGACCGAAGGCGGCGGCACCTGCATCCTGCCGGCCCATGAATTCCCGGACAAGCTGCACACCGTCGGCCGCCCGGCCGAAGGGCACGACATCCGCCTGATCGACGAGGAAGGCCGCGAACTCGCAGCCGGGCAGGTGGGCGAAGTGGTGGGGCGCTCCGGCGCGATGATGACGGGCTATCACGGCCTGCCGGCGCAGACCGCCGCCGCCGAATGGTTCGATGCCGAGGGCCGGCGCTACATCCGCACCGGCGACGTGGCGCGCTTCGACGAGGACGGCTTTCTGATCCTGCTGGACCGGCGCAAGGACCTCATCATCAGCGGCGGCTTCAACATCTACGCCGTCGACCTCGAGGCCGTGCTGCTGCAGCACCCGGCCGTTGCCGAGGCCGCGGTCATCGGCATTGCATCGCCCGAGTGGGGTGAAACACCGGTCGCCGTCGTCGTGCTGAAGGGCGGCGCGTGTGCCGAGGCGGAGGCGCTGCGGCAGTTCGTCAACGAGCGCGTGGGCAAGACGCAGCGCCTGTCAGCGGTGCGCCTGGCGATGGAGCTGCCGCGCAACGCGATCGGCAAGGTGCTCAAGCGGGAGTTGCGCCTGGCTTGGTGAGGCATGGGGCGGAGTGCATAAACTGCCGAGACCGACCCCAGTGAACCGGAGCCTCGCATGCCCATCCCTGCCACCGTAGGCGCTTTCGCCATCGTGCCGAGCAACGACTTGGCCGCCGCCATCCCGTTCTGGGAGCGCCTCGGCTTCGAGCGCACAGGCGGCGATGCCAGCTACGTCATCATGACTGGCTGGCATTGCGAAGTGCACCTGACGCAGGCGGGCAGCGGCCCCTGGAGCGTGCCGGCGGAGCACAACCCCTTTGGCGTCTTCATCCGCACGCCGGAGGTGGACGCCATCGCCGCCCGCGTGGACGACCTCATCATCCGCCCAGGCGGCGTCCTGCGTCACCGCGAATGGGGCCTCTACGAAGTGGGCGTGTGCGGGCCGGACGGCCTGCTGGTTCGCATCGGCTGGCCGTCGCGTCTTGTTCAGGAGGGGTCAGCTGCGGGTGGGGCGTGATTTCCCTTGCATCATCGCCGGGGGTCACTCCTTGGCCACAGCCTCGACCTGGATGCGCAGGTTCACATCCATCTTGAAGCCCCAGTCCTTGCCCGCAGCCAGGCCGAACTCCTCGCGGTTGAAGCTGCCCGAGGCATCGGCGCCGCACCAGTCGCGCTTGAGCATCGGGTGCGCGGTGCACTTGAGCTGATTCACGGTCAGCGTCATCGGCCGGGTCTTGCCGTTCAGCGTCAGCTCGCCCACCACCTGGCTTGGCACCTGCATCGAGCCGCTGGCCTTGGCACCTTCAAAGCGGCCCTTGAAGCTCGCCGTGCCCGGGTTCTTCTCCAGGTTGAAGAAGTCCTTGCCCGTGGCCCAGGCGTTCATCATGTCCAGGCCGAAGTCGATGCTGGCCAGGTCGATCTTCACGTCCACACTGCCGGCGCCGGTGGCCTTGTCGTAGACGATGGTGCCGCTGTTCTTCTTGAGCTTGCCGCGCCAGTAGGACATGCCCATGTGATCGGCCTCGAAGCTCGGGTAGCTGTGGGTGGGGTCGATCTCGTAGGTCACCGGGGCGGCCTGTGCGGCGGCGCCGACGAGGAGGGCGGAGATGAGCAACTGCGACTTCATGAAAGATCCTTTTGAAGTGGAAGGGCCTGGCGGACTTGCGCCCGCAGTGTCCGATAAAACGGATCGTCCTCTCGGGCCTGGCGAGGTGTAAAGCTGACCTCCGTCAGACCCACGAGATAGTCGGCCGCGCAGAGCGGGTGCTGGTCGCCGTGCCAGTCGAATTCCTGCTCGGCCAGCTCCTGCATCGACTGCGCGCCGCTCTCGTAGCGCAGCTCGCACAGGCGTGAGAGAAAGGCCTGCTGCCAGGCCGCCTTGTCGCGGTATTCCGTGGGCACGGCCGGCGCCACCGAGACCCAGGCGAGTTCCATCATCTCGCCGTACTCCTCGGCCGAGAGACCGTGGACATTGAAGCCGCTGGCCTGGAAGGAGGCGTCGAGCGCCACGCCGCAGGCTTCATACCAACGGCGCTGCGCGGGCGTCATTGCCTGGTCCATGGCCACGCAGGGTGGCAGACCGCCGTGGGCCAGGCAGTCCAGCCAGGCCGACAGCACGTGCGCCGGCGAGCCGCCCAGCGCGTTCTGCAGGGCGGCTCGCGCCACGCCGCGCACGCGGCGATCACGCGCCAGCGCGGCGGGGTCGGTTGACCAGATCGCGGCCTGGGTCATCGACAAGTCAAAGGCGTAATCCATCGTCAGCTCCCATCTCCTGGCTCTTCGGGCGCTCGGCGCCATGGCGCAAATGATGCTGTACAAATAACCAGTTATCAAGACGCAAGGGGCCGGTTCTGTCAGTAGGGCGGGGGATATCAGGAAAACCCTAGAATGCTTTGTAGCGATCACTACAAAAGATCGCCGAGCGAGCCTCTTCCCCGCGAGAGGCTTTTCGATAAAGCAGCACCCGTAGTACCCGCGGGCAAGACCACGTGAAAAAGACAAACCTCTCCCTGATTCTTTCGGCCGCACTGGCCGTTCTCGCTACCAACGCTGACGCCGCCGGCTACCGCTTCGGCTCGCAAAGCGTCTCCTCGCAAGGCAATGCCGACGCGAACGCCGCCGAAGCCAACGACGCCTCCGTGCAGTTCTACAACCCGGCCGGCCTGAGCCGCCTGGAAGGCCTGCAGCTGCAGGTTGGCGGCACCATCGTCGCCCCGCACTCGTCGTACACCGACATGGGCTCGACCCGCTTCACCGGCACCACGACCGGTGGCCTGAACCCCAGCGACCGCATCGTGCCCAAGGCCGTGCTGGCGCCTTCGCTCTACCTGAGCAAGCAGCTGGACGACCGCTGGACCTTCGGCGCCGGCCTGTACGTGCCCTACGGCACCAAGATGGACTACGGCAACCAGTGGGCCGGCCGTTACGCGCTCAACAAGATCGAGCTCGAATCCGTCGCCCTGAACCCGTCCGTGGCCTACAAGATCGACGCCCGCCAGTCGATCGGCTTCGGCATCTCGGCCGAGTACATGAAGGCCAAGCTGAGCCAGTCCGTCGACGTGCCCGGCACAATCGCCGCGCTGTCCGGCACGCCCACCGGCAACGCCCTGATCCAGCAGATCGTCGGCCTGGGCGGCAACCCTGCCGTGCTGGCCGCGGCCAAGGACGGCTCGGGCAAGAACGACGGCAATGGCTGGGGCTTCGGTGCCAACGTCGGCTACCTGTTCCAGCTCGACAGCAACACGCGCTTCGGCCTGGCCTACCGCTCGCCCGTGCATCACAAGCTGGAAGGCAGCACGGTGTGGGACTTCTCCACCGTGACGACCGATCCGATCGTCAACCAGGTGCTGGCCGCCGCTTCGGGCAAGGCCAACTCGGACGCCCGCGTGCGCCTGACCACGCCTGAGACTGTCTCGGCCAACGTCTTCCACCAGATCGATGCACGCTGGTCCGTGATGGGCGACATCACCTGGACCCGCACCTCGCGCCTGCAGGAACTGCACATCGAGTTCCCCGGTACGAAGGAAGGCGACGAAGTGATCCGCCAGTACTGGAAGAACACCTGGCGCGCGTCGATCGGTGCCGACTACAAGATCAACGACCAGTTACTGCTGCGCATGGGCTACGCCTTCGACCAGTCGCCGGTTCGCAGCGCCGAGCTGACGCACCCGGCGCTGCCTGACGGTAACCGCAACACGCTGTCGGCCGGCCTGAACATCAAGCTCAACGCCCAGTCCTCGCTGGACCTGGCCTACAGCTTCACGATGCTGCAGGACGTGGAAGGCAACTACAAGAACGCCTGCTCCCCGGTCAGCACCAGTTGCACCGGCAACGGCGAAACCACCAAGGGCCTGTACCAGACGCATCTGCAGATGCTGGGCCTGGCCTACAACTACCGCTTCTGAGCGCCGTAGTTCCCTTGAAGGCCGCTGCGCTTGCAGCGGCCTTTTTCTTTGCGGGTGAAATCCGCTGCGCCGAAATTGACCGTCAGCCGCTCAGCCGGAATACGGGCCGCGACCGGGCAGGGCCCAGAGCAAGCCCAGCGTCGCACCGGCGGGCGCAACCGTCAGGTGGTCGTTGCCGGCCAGCACATGGCTCTCGATCTTCAGCGAACGGTAGCCGCGCCGCTGCAGCGTCTTCTGGAAGCGCCACATGTCGGCCACCAGATCGTTCTCCTTGTTGTAGCGCTCGCCGGGCCGCACGGCCTCGAACTCGCCCACGTACTGGAAGATCCGCGCGTCCAGGTCGCGATGCGCGCGCGCATAGGCTGCCTCGCGTTCCAGGATCGCATGCTGGTCGAACCACAGCGAAGGGCTGCCCAGGATGTGGTGGCTGAACAGGTCCGGCCGCTCCAGCAGCGCCTGTGCGGCGAACAACGCCCCATACGAATGGCCGAGGATGACGCGGCGCTTCGCGTCGATGTTGTAGCGCGCGCTGATGGCGGGCACCGCCAGCTCGGCCACGTAGCGCAGGTAGCGGGCACCTTCGCCGTACTGGCTGGCGCCGTAGAGGTTCTTCGGCTTGTCGGCGCGTGCCAGTGGATTGGTCGGCGTGTAGTCGCGGCTGCGCATCGCCACGGCGGATTCGCTGGCCGGCCCGGCCAGGCCCACGAGCACGAAGTCGGCAATGTTGTGCCCCGCCTGGCCGACGCGGTTGCGCAGCGAGCGCACCAGCGGGAAGGCATAAGGCGCATCGGTCACGAACACGGCCGGCAGCGGCCCGTCCTGCGGCTTGGCACCTGTGGGCAGGTCGACCCAGACCTCGTAGGCGCGGCCCGTCACTGGATCCGGCAGCGGATGGACGAAGGTGTTGGGGAGCTGGTAGGGGCCGGTTGCGTCCGGCAGCGCCGGAGCCGCGAGAGCATCGAAGGAGGCGGGGAGCAGCAGCGGGGCGACGGCCGAAGAGAGGGCCGAAGCGAGGAAATTCCGACGCAGGGTCATGCGGTTTACGCCCAGGGCGTTAGTGATGCAGCCGCGGCACTCTATCAGCGGGGCGCGACGGGGCTCGACGGGTCGCGCAAGCAGCGGCCCATGCACCAGAGCGCGGCCACAAGCAGCAGCGCCGCGAGCAGCTGTGCGCTGAAGGGCAGTGTGTCTTCCTGCATCAGCCACGCGCCCATGCCGAGCGCGCAAGCGACGAACACGCAGCCGGCAGCGATGCGCGATGCAAGCGACAAGGGCGGATCGAACTTCGGCCGGTGCAGGCGCGCCGCAGCCTCATCCGCATCCACAGGTGCCATGCCCGGTGCCTGCCACCCCGGTGATTTGAATATCACGCGCAGCTTGTCTTGCCAGCGCGGCGTGCGCGCCACGCGCCGACCGATCTCTGCATAGAACTGCGCCACGCCCCACAGCGGGTTCCAGTTCGCCAGCGGCGTGACGGTCCCGTACACGCAGGGCTCGGTCTCTTCCGCGAAGGTGCCGAAGAGCCGGTCCCAGACCACCAGCATCGCGCCGTAGTTGCGGTCCAGGTAGCCGGGGTTCACGGCGTGATGCACGCGGTGGTTGCTGGGCGTGGAGAACACGCGGTCCAGCCAGCCCAGGCGCCCGATGTGCTCGGTGTGGATCCAAAACTGGTAGAGCAGCACGACCATGCCCGCGGTGAGGAACTGCCCCGTCGAGAAGCCCAGCAGCGCCAGCGGCAGGAAGAAGGGAAAGCCCATCACCGAATAAAAGCTCTCCTGCCGCAGCGCGGTGCTGAGGTTGAAGTGCTCGCTCTGGTGATGCACTGCATGCGCGGCCCAGAACAGCGCGCTCTCGTGGCTGGCGCGGTGCAGCCAGTAGTCGCAGAAGTCGTAGCAGAGCACCACCAACACCCAGCCCAGCGGCGTGTTCCATCGCCCGGCATGCAGGCCGTGAAAGCCGTGCACGCGCTGCAGCACCCAGGCGTAGATGCCGGATTGCAGCAGCGGTGTGACGGCGGCCACGGCCTGGCTCAGCAAGCCCTGGCTGAGGCTGCTCAGCGTGTCCGCCCAGCCGTAGGTGTCGCGCCCGCGCCAGCGGCCCCAGGCCCACTCGAAGACCATGGCCGCGATGAACACGGGCAGTGCGTAGAGCAGCAGATCCTGCATGGTCAGAGCCGCCGCCACAGGCTCAAGGTGAACGAAGGCTGGAAGCGCGATTGCGTCAGCGGTGATCGCGCCGCATTGCTGAGCAGGTGCGCGCCGAGCCACTGGCCGCTGACGGACCAGTCGTCCGAGAACTTGTGCTCCCAGCTGATGGCGGTGCTCCAGTCCTGCAGGCCGGCGGAGGGGCGCCAGGCTGGCAGGCCGCCCGTTGCCGCGTGCATCGGATTCACGCCGAACGCGCTGCGCAGATGCGCAGCGTTGGCCGCGCTGACGGCGAGGCTGATGCCGATGAGCTCATCGCCGATGGGGATGCCGCTTGTGGCGCCGAGTTCGAGCTGGCCGCCATTGTGGCGTCGTCCGCTGCCCCAGCTCAGGCCCGACTGCAGCAGCAAAAAGGGCAGGGCCTGCACATTGGCGAAGGCCTCGCCCAGCACGCGCGTGCCGGTGCTGTCGCTGCCCGGCGGGGCCAGGCGCCGCGGCCGACCCCATTGCGGCCACAGCCGTGCGCCCCATTGCCAGGTCTTCACCTGCGCTTCTTCCATCAGCAGCGGCGCGAGATTCCAGCCGACGCTGTCGTCGGTGGACGCGAAGAATCCGTTCGGCGCGGCGAAGTCGAAGGCCGGCAACAGCGCGTGGTCCTTCTGCGACGCGCCGGGCGCCGCGGGCCATCCGCGCGCAGTGCCACCGATCGAGACGGTCGATTGCGCGGGCGGTTCGTCGATCAGCAGCAGCGAGCCTGCGGCCATCGCCGGACCGATGCTGCAGAGACTGAGCGGGAGCAGCATGAAAAGGCGATGACGACGGAAGCGATGCATGAGCGGTAGCGGCCAACGAGGCTCGAAAGAATACCCAAGCCCTAACCCCGAATCCGGGCGCATTCCGCCCCGAAGGTTTCTGTTCGGCGAAGAAATGTTGAGTGTTTCTGCAAGACCTGACACAGGCCCGTCATGACGCCTTCGCGATGCCCTCAAGCGTCTTCGCGGCAATGGTTCAGCCAGCAAAGCCGCTTAAGCTGGAACGGCTCCGGCTTCTCATGCACATGCGATGTCGTCGAGCGGATTTGGAATTCAAAGCTAGATGTTGAACGACTCGCAGACGCCCCCGGTTCGCCGGCTCCTCCTGCTTCATGGCCTGGCCAGCACGCCCAAGGAATTCAGCCTGCTGATCCACCCCTTGCGGCGCTTGGGTGTCCAGCTCGAATGCCCCTCAATTCGCGGCTACAGCCACGGCATGCTGTCCACGGATGCACGCTGGTCCGACTGGGTCGATGCGGCCACTGAGACCGTCGAAGACATCTTGGCCGACGGTGAGCCCACGCTGCTTGGCGGCCTGTGCTCGGGCGCGATGCTGGCGCTCTCGGTCGCCGACCGGCTGCCGCGCGCGCCGCTGCGCGGTCTCACCTTGCTCTCGCCGCTCGTCGCCTACAACGGCTGGGGCCTGCCCTGGTGGTACGGCCTGCGCTACATCGCCTACGGCCTTGGCATCTCGCCGTGGTTTGCGATGTCCGAGCGCGAACCCTTCGGCCTCAAGAACGAACGCATGCGCCAGTGGGTGCGTTCGCAGATGGAAGGGCAAGAGGGCGAGGAAGCCACCATCGTCGGCCCCGCCAGCGTGCCGCTGAACGTCGTGCGCGAGAGCGAACGCATGTCGCGCCATGCACGTGGCCTGCTTGAGGGCCAGCACCGGCCGCTGCTGGTGATCCACGCCCGCGAGGACGAGATCTGCCAGCTGGAGACCGTGCGCGAGACTTTCCGTGGCCTTCGCGCCGGACCGGTCAGGCTCGAAGTTCTGGAGAACAGCTACCACATGGTCAGCGCCGACAACGACCGCCAGCAGGTGGCGCAGCTCATCGCCGACTTCGCCGCCAAGCTGCGGCCCGGTGTCCATGCTGCTGCCGCCAACTCTTTCCCCACCAGCCCGCGCGTTGCGGGCGTTCAAGCCAGGACCTCATGATGGACAGCATTCAAACCCTCCAGGATCTCATCCACGACAGCTTCGACGTGGACAGGAGCAAGATCGATCCGGACGCACCGTTCTCCGACTACGACATTGACTCGTTGACCAAGGCCGAGCTGATCTTCGCCATCGAGGACAAGTTCCACGTCAACGTGCCGGACTCGGCGGCCCTCACCGTCAGCACGCTGCGCCAGCTGGCCCAGCTGCTCGACGAGCTGACCAGCGCACAGCCGAGCGCACAAGCGAGCGCACAGGCGGCATGAACCCACGCGTCGGCATCGTCGGGCTCGGCGTGTCCAGCCCCCTGGGCTCGGACCTCGATGCCGCTTGGGCGAAGCTGATGGCGGGTGAATCCGCCGTCGAGCGCATGAGCTTCGAAGGCCTGCCCGACATCGCCGCGGCACGCGTGCAGGGCGATGTGGCCGCCGTGCTGCCCAAGCTGCAGCAGGTGGGCACCGAGCGCGTCAGCCAAATGGCGCTCGGCGCGGCGCGCAGTGCCATCGATGACGCCGGCTGCGCGCCCTGGCCCGATGCCGAGCGCGTGGGCCTGTATCTGGGTACCGGCATGGGCGGCGCCGCCACGCTCGACAGTTCCTACGCTGCGCTGCATGGCGGCAAGCGGCTGCATCCGCTCACCGTGCCCACCGGCATGGTCAACGCGGCAGCGGCCGTGCTGGCCCTGCATTGCAATATCCAGGGCCCTTCGCTGACCTATGCCGTGGCGTGCGCATCGAGCGCCGTGGCGCTGGCCGAAGCGGCGCACGCCTTGCGCCGCGGCGAGATCGACATCGCCATCGCTGGCGGTGCTGAATCCGTGCTGGCCCGCGGCACCGTGGCGGCCTGGCAGGCGCTGCGCACGCTGGCCTCGCCGGATGAGGGCGAGGTGGGCCGCAGCTGCCGGCCATTCTCGCCCGATCGCACGGGCCTCGTGCTCGGCGAAGGCGCCGCCTTCTTCGTGCTGCAGCGTGAAGAAGACTGCCTGCGCGAAGGCCGCCAAGTGCGGGCTTGGCTGGCCGGCAGCGCCATCAGCTGCGATGCCTCGCACCTGACCAACCCGAACCAGCGCGGCCAGATGGCGGCGCTGCGGCGCGCGCTGACGTTCGCTGACCTGGCGCCGAGTGATGTCGGCTACTGCAACGCCCACGGCACAGCCACACTGATCGGCGACCCGGTCGAGTGCGCCGCGCTGCGTGAGGTGTGGGGCGAGCATGCGCTGAACTTGCGCGTCAGCTCCACCAAGGCCGCTCACGGCCATCTGCTCGGCGCCGCCGGTGCGATGGAAGCAGCGTGGACCGTGATGGCGCTGCAGCGCTCCGAGATCCCGCCCACGGCCGGCGTGCAGACGCTCGACAGCGACTGCACGGGCCTGGGCCATGTGTTGGGGCAGGGCGAACGCGCGCCGCAGCTGCAGCACGCGCTGAGCAACTCCTTTGCGTTTGGCGGCACGAACATCAGCCTGCTCTTTTCGCGGGCGTCCTGAGCGCGGTCCTTAGAATGGCGCCCATGCGCCTGCACCGTCGCTCCAAGCTCATCACCTCCTGGGTGGCCGTTCTGGCCGTCCTGATGATGGCTTTTGCGCCGCTGATCTCGCAGGCTGTGGGCGCGGACCGCGCTTGGCTGGAGATCTGTTCCGCCAGCGGCCCGAAGTGGGTGAAGGCGGACAGCAGCGTCTCCACCGAGTCGCCCACGCAAAAGTCCGCAGCGCACCCGCTCGAACACTGCCCGTATTGCTCGCTGCACGCCAGCGTCCTGGGCATGCCGCCGGCGCCGTTGGTCGTGCTGCCGGCGGTGTCCTTTCGCGAGGTGGCGCCGGCCTTCCTGGCCGCGCCGAGTACCGCGCACGCCTGGCGCAGTGCGCAACCCAGAGGACCTCCCTCGATCCTGAGCTGAAGAAGAACGCGGGCCGTCGCTTGGCGACAGCGCGCGGTGTCCATTCCAAGCCCAGGATTTTTCCGTGAACAAGACCTTGCTCGTGGCCGCGATGGCCGTGATCTTTCCGCCGTGCTTCGCGCAGACGAGCGCAGAAGCTTCTTCCTCGCCTGAAGCGCCCGTCAAGCAACTCGGCATGGTGACCGTCAACGGCAGCCGCCCCAGCTCGCTACCGACCAACATCCCCACCACGACCGAGAGCGCCAGCGCCGCCGACATCGAGCGCACCGTCAACGCCACCGACAGCGAAGACGCGCTCGAGTACTTCCCGAGCCTGCTGGTGCGCAAGCGCTACATCGGCGACTACAACCACGCCATCCTCTCCAGCCGCGCCTCCGGCACGGGCAACAGCGCGCGCTCGGCGGTCTATGCCGACGGCATCCTGCTGTCCAACTACCTCGGCAACGGCGTGGGCGGCCTGAGCTTCCCGCCGCGCTGGAACCTCGTCACGCCCGAGGAGATCGAGCGCGTGGACGTGATGTACGGCCCGTTCTCCGCCGCGTATTCCGGCAACTCGGTCGGCGCGGTGGTGGACTTCGTCACCCGCATGCCGACGAAGCTGGAGCTGCATGCCAAGGCCAGCTACGTGCTGCAGCCCTTCGAGCTGTACAACGCGAGCGAGCATGAGCACGCTGGCCAAGCCAGCGCCTCGATCGGCAGCCGCTCGGGCGACCTCGCCTGGTGGATCAACCTCAACCACACCGAGAGCCTGGGCCAGCCGCTGACCTTTGCGACGCGGCTGAAGAGTGTGGGCGTGAGCGGCAATGCCGGCACGGCCGTGACCGGTGCGGTGACTGACGCCAACAACGCCAACCAGCCCTGGCTGCTGCTCGGCACGGGCACGCAGTACGAGACGCGGCAGGACCACGCCAAGATCAAGCTGGCCTACGACATCAGTCCGACCGTGCGTGCGAGCTACCTGCTGGGCGTGTGGCAGAACGATTCGGACGGCAACTCGAAGAGCTATCTGAAGGACGCCAACGGCAACGCCGCCTACAGCGGCGCCTTCAATGTCGGCGGCCTGCAGTTCACGGGAACTCAGGCGTTAGGGGGCGGTGACTTCGCGGTGACGCGCGAGAAGCTGGTGCATGTGATGCAGGGCCTCTCCGTGCTGAGCCACGATGGCGGCGCGTGGGACTGGGCGATCTCCGCCAGCCAGTACGACTACCGCAAGGACCAGAAGCGCCAGAACGCAGCGAGCAATCCGCAGCCCGGCGCGCTGAGCGGCGGCGCAGGCACCATTGCCGACGGCCACGGCACAGGCTGGACCACGCTGAGCCTGCGCGGCACCTGGCGGCCTTCGCGCGAGCACGTGGTCGAGTTCGGCGCCCAGCAGGACGACTTCAAGCTGCGCTATCGCACCTCCAACATCGCTGGCAACTACCTGCTGGACGACGCGGGCTCGCTCGCCAGCAACGTGCAGGGCAACACGCGATTGCAGAGCCTGTACGCGCAGGACGCGTGGCTCTTGAGTGCCGACTGGAAAGCTGTGCTGGGCCTGCGCGCCGAGCACTGGACGACGAGCGACGGCCGCACCGATTTCTCTGCTACGTCTTCACAGCCGTATGCCTCGCGTTCCGTGAACGATCTGTCGCCCAAGGCCGCCGTCTCCTGGCAGGCTCTGCCGCAGACCGTGCTCAAGGCTTCGATCGGCCGCGCGCTGCGCATGCCCACGGTGTCCGAGCTTTACGGCGCCACGTCGACGACCAACTCGGCCTACATCAACGACCCGAATCTCAAGCCCGAGAAGTCCTGGACCGGCGAGCTCAGCGCCGAGAGCAGCTTCGGCGCTAGCGTCTCATCTCGGCTGACCTTCTTCGCAGAGGACACGCACGATTCGCTCTATTCGCAGACGCTCTTCGACGCCACGGCCAACAAGAACATCAGCCGGGTGCAGAACGTCGACCACATCGCCACCAGCGGCGTGGAGGCCACGCTGTTCAGCAGCGAGGGGCTGCTGAAGAACCTCGACCTGGCGATGAGCCTCACCTACGCCGACTCGAAGATCAAGAGCAACGCCGGCTTCGTCGTGACGGCGGGCGACACGGTCGGCAAATGGCAGCCCAACATCCCGCGCTGGCGCGCCACGGCCGTGGCCAGCTACCGCTTTGATGATCACTGGACCGCGACCCTGGCCGGCCGCTACAGCGGGCGCCAGTACCGCACGCTGAACAACGCCGACGTGAACGGCTTCACCTACCAGGGAGTGAGCAAGTACGCGACTGTCGATGCGCGAGTTCTCTATCGCATCAACCGGCAATGGAGCGCGGCCCTTGGCGTGGACAACCTGAACAACTACAAGTTCTGGAACTTCCATCCGTACTCGCAGCGCAGCTACTCGGCGGAGCTGAAGTTCGACTTGTAGTCAGTCCCGATGTGAGGCGGACATGGGGGGGCAGGGTGGCACTGTATTTATACTCAGTGTCCTGATGTCCTCGCCTAACGTCACCCTCACACGACAACACCGCACGCGCCTGATGGCGATGTGGCGCTCCGCCGGCTGGCCGTGCAAGGACGGCATCGAGATCGATCTGCTGGCCGCCGGCCTCGTCACCGCCCACAGCGACGATGCCGGCCGCGAGCAGTTGCGCCTCAGCGAGAGTGGCATTGCCTGGCTGGCGCAGGCGCGGCAGCAGGGCCAGCGCGCCCTGAGCCGGCACGATCGCCTGGCGATGCGCTTTGCCGAGCATCTGAAGAAGAGCGCAGGCCGCATCGTCTGGCGCGAGCTTTCGTTGCGGGCGATGGTCGAGGCCGAAGCTGTCGCCGCAATGCCCGAACGCACCCCGCTGTGGCCTGAAGATCCGGCACCGCCAGCACCGCTGCCGCATGCCTGGCGCATGGCGCGGCCCGATCTCTTCTCGGTGCGCAACACCACGGTCGAGGCCTATCTGCAGCCGCAGGTGCACGAGGTCAAGGTCAGCCGCGCCGATCTGCTGTCCGACCTGCGCCACGCCGCCAAGCGCGAGGCCTACGAGTGGCTCAGCTGCGAGAGCTACTACCTCTTCCCCGCCGGCATGGCCGAGCCCGACGAGATCCCCGAACCCTACGGCGTGTGGGTGCTGCACGGCGAGATCGCCGATGGCCGTTTCGAGCAGCTGCGCCCCGCACGCCACCAGCCGTGCAAGCTGCCCTTCGCGGTGTGGATGGCGCTGGCGAAGTCGACGCCGCTTCCGTCCGATGACGACGACAGCGCGCAGGCGCCGCTGTCAGCGAATCCCACCCCGTGAGCGAGACCGGCAGCAGTTACCGCGTCGCCGTGCGCGAGCTCTGCGAGTTCGCCGCCAAGAGCGGTGATCTCGATCTGCGCTTCACGCCCGCGCCCACCGCGCTCGAGGGCATCGAAGGCCATGCACGCGTGGCGGCGCGGCGTGGCGATGATCACGAACACGAGGTCACACTCAGCGCTCGCTACGAGGAATTGCTGGTGCGCGGCCGTGCCGATGGCTTTGATCCCACGCGCGGTCGGCTCGAAGAGGTCAAGACGCACAAGGGGCGGCTGGAACGCCAGCCCGCCTCGCACCGCGCGCTGCACTGGGCGCAGCTCAAGGTCTACGGCGCGATGCTGTGCGCCGAGCGCGGCCTGTCGGGAGTGGAGCTCGCGCTCGTCTACTTCAACATCGGCAACGAGCAGGAGACGGTGCTCGCCGAGCGCTGCACGGCCGCCGATCTGCAGGCCTTCTTCGAGCAGCTGTGCAGCCGTTTCCTGAGCTGGGCGCGGCAGGAGCTGGCGCATCGCGCCGCGCGTGACGAAGGCCTGGGCGCGCTGCAGTTTCCCTTCGGCGATTTCCGCGCCGGCCAGCGCGTGCTGGCCACGGCCGTCTACAACGCCGCGCGCAGCGGCCGCACGCTGCTGGCCCAGGCGCCCACCGGCATCGGCAAGACACTGGGCACGCTGTTCCCGCTGCTCAAGGCCGCGCCCGGGCAGCAGCTGGACAAGGTGTTCTTCCTCGCGGCCAAGACCTCGGGCCGGCAGCTCGCGCTCGACGGCATGCAGCGTCTGGGTGCACCCGGCGTGCGCGTGCTCGAACTCGTGGCGCGCGACAAGGCCTGCGAACACCCCGACAAAGCCTGCCACGGCGAAAGCTGCCCACTGGCTGCCGGCTTCTACGACCGCCTGCCCGCCGCCCGCGCCGCTGCGGTGAAAGAGGCCGTGCCCTTGAACCAGGCCCGTGTGCGCGAGCTGGCGCGCCAGCACGAGGTCTGCCCCTACTACCTGAGCCAGGAGCTGGTGCGCTGGGCCGACGTGGTGGTGGGCGATTACAACTACTTCTTTGACGGCAGCGCGCTGCTCTACAGCCTCACGCAGGTGAACGGCTGGCGCGTGGGCCTGCTGGTGGACGAGGCGCACAACCTGGTCGATCGCGGCCGCAGCATGTACAGCGCGGAGCTGGATCCGCACAGCCTCTCCGAAGCGCGCCGCTCGGCCACGGCGCGCAAGAACGCGACGATCAAGCGCGCGCTGGATAAGCTGCGCAAGAGCTGGGGCGCGCTGGGTGACGAGCTGAAGGCCGCGCCCGATCCTGAGTACCAGGTCTGCGATCAGCCGCCCTCGGACTGGATGGAGGCGCTGCAGAACGCGAGCGGCGCGATCAGCGAATACCTGGCAGAACACCCGGCCGAGGCGCCGGATCTGGCGCTGCAGGGCTTCTATCTCGAAGCGCTGCAGTTCCTGCGCCTTTGCGAGAGTCTCGATGCCTCGCACTCCATCGTCGACCTTGCCCGCAACACCGTGCGCATGCACGGCGCCGGCAAGGACGCCGCGTGGCTGGCTGGCGCGCCGCTCGTTTGCTTGCGCAACATCGTGCCCGCGCCGCACCTGAAAGGCCGGCTGGAAGCGGCCCACATGGCCGCGCTGTTCTCGGCGACGCTGCAGCCCGCGCATTGCTACGCCGACTTGCTGGGCCTGCCCGAGAACCACGGCCATGTGGACGTGGAGTCGCCGTTCCGCGCCGAGCAATTGCAGGTGCAGATCGCGCGCGAGGTCTCGACGCGCTGGCGTGATCGCAGCGGCTCGCTGGACAGCATCGTGCAGCGCATTGCCGCGCAGTACGCCGCCCGACCCGGCAACTACTTGGCCTTCTTCAGCAGCTACGACTACCTGCAGCAGGTGGCCGATCGGCTGGCGGCGCTGCATCCCGATCTGCCGCAATGGCGCCAGCAGCGCAACATGCGCGAGGCCGAGCAGAAGGCCTTCGTCGCCCGCTTCACGCCCGAGAGCCAGGGCGTGGCCTTTGCCGTGCTGGGCGGCGCATTCGCCGAAGGCATCGACCTGACCGGTGAGCGGCTGATCGGCGCTTTTGTCGCCACGCTGGGCCTGCCGCAGGTGAACCCGGTGATGGAGCAGTTCCGGGAGCGTCTGGCAGCGCGCTTCGGCGCGGACAAGGGCTATGACTATGCCTACCTCGTGCCGGGTCTGCAGAAGGTCGTGCAGGCGGCGGGGCGGGTGATTCGCAGCACCGAGGATGAAGGTGTGGTGCAGTTGCTCGACGAGCGCTTCGGGCGCGCCGATGTGCGCGAGCTGCTGCCGGCGTGGTGGCGCATTTCCTGAGCGCTCGCTGAACAAGCGCAGATTTCTCTGTCAGCCCGGACTGACAGAGCAACAGCACACCGACTGGCGCGATCAGCTCCGCATGGGCTGCAGGATGGACTTCCCGATCATTCATCCAAGGAGTTCCAGATGATCACCAGCCTGACCCGATACCGATGTACCCGCCCTGCGTTGAACGCAGCGTTTGCCGGCCTGCTGGCCTGTGCAAGCGCGATGCCTGCGATGGCACAAAGCTCCTCCAGCAGCAGTTCATCCTGGCTGCCCTACACCACCGGTGGCTACGTCGGCTTGAACCTGGGCCGCACGAAGTTCGACATGGGCTGCGGTCTTGGCGGCTTCAGTTGCGACAGCTACGCCAAGACGGCCGTCAACCTCTACACCGGCGGCATGTTCAACGACTACATGGGCCTGGAACTGGGCTACCTGCACACCGGCAATCTCGACCGCGCCGGTGGCACCACGAGCGCGCAGGGCGTGAACCTGCTGCTGGTGGGCCGCGTGCCGCTGGGTGCCTTCAACATCTTCGCCAAGGCCGGCGGCATCTATGGCCGCACCAAGGTCTCGACTGACACGCTCTCCGGCATTCCGGGCGGCTCCAAGTCCGGTGGCGGCCTGTCCGTTGCGGGCGGCATGGGCTACGACCTGAGCCCGAAGTCCAGCATCGTTGTCCAGTGGGCGCGCAACAAGTTCAAGTTCGCCAACGAAGGCCACCCGAACGTCGACACGACGAGCATCGGCTATGTCTACCGCTTCTGACCTGCGCGTCCGGCAGGAGGACCCGCTGGATGAGATCTATCGCCAGTTGGTCCGCGGCCTCGGCCACGAGCACGTCAATGACGACAACGTGGAAGCGCTGATCCGACGTGCCGACGCCGACGGGCACACGGTGCTGGCCACCGAGCTGCGCGAGTGGCGCGCACCCTGCTGAAGTAGGCCGTTATCCAGCCGGCCGGCGAGGCTGCCTTGCGCGCCTCGCCGGCTGGTTGCGCCACCAATGTGAGCTATTCACCTGTCGGCCGTCGTTTCGCTGACTGCTCACCGCCTATTTACGCGGTGTGCGGTGTTCGTACAAACAAATCAGCGTAAACCCGCATTCCTCGCTGAGACACTGGCGATCGAGACAACGAGGAGTGAAGACAAAACGATGAATCAAGCTCGCAGCAATGCAGGCCTGCCCGGCGTCCTCAAGCAGTTGGGCAAGATGACCGCGATCCGAGACACCTATCTGGTGGAGCAAAGCCTGCTGCGGACTCTGGGCCCCCTGCTGGGCGTGACCCGTACCTCGCTCTACCGCATCGATGCGCTGGGGCAGATCGTGCGCTCGCTGCACCATTCGCGCGTCGTGACCACTGATGAATCCGGCGTTCAGCGCGTGACCGAGAACGTGGAGGAGGTGTCCAACGACAGCGACGTGCAGGAAGAGGTCCGCGACCTGTTCGAAAACGTGCGCCTGCTCGACAAGCCCAGCAGTCGGATGAGCGGCAATGAACACCTCATCTGCTATCCGATCTACGGCGGCAACGAGCTCTGCGGCTACTTCAAGCTGCGCCGCGATCACGAGATCTCGCCGGTGGAAGACGGCATCGTGCGCGGCGTGCTGGAGGTCTTTACCAATTTCTACGACCTGCTGGACGCCAGCCAGCGCGATCGCCTCACGGGCCTGCTCAACCGCTACTCGCTGGAGCTGAACCTGGATCGGCTGTGGAACCTGCTCTACACCCGCTCGCACGCCCAGCCCGCGCCGGACGCGCGACGCGACGAGCCCTCGCAGCGCTACTGGCTCGCGGTGCTGGACGTGGACCACTTCAAGCAGATCAACGACACGCACGGCCACGTCATCGGCGACGAGGTGCTGATCGTGGTGACGCGACTGCTGGAGGCCGCCTTCCGGCGCTCCGACCTGCTGTACCGCTACGGCGGCGAGGAGTTCATCGCCATCATCGCGGCCCACGATCTCGAAGCGGCCACGCAGGTCTTTGAGCGCGCGCGCCGCAAGATCGAGAGCTTCAACTTCCCGCGCGTTGGCCGCGTGACGGTCAGCGGCGGCTTCAGCGGCGCCGATCCCGTCGTGCTGCCGCAGGAAGTGATCAATCGCGCGGACAGCGCGCTCTACGAAGCCAAGCGCGCCGGTCGCAACCGCGTGTTCCATTACGAGAGCCTGGTGCGCCAGGGCGTGCTCAAGGAAGTCAGCGCGGGCAGCGTGGATCTTTTCTGAAGTCGATCCGCCAGAGGTTCACACCGAGCTCCGTGTCTACGGGCGCGACAACCTCTGAGCCGATCATGCGCGCGTAGGCGTCCCGGGTCCCGACGATCCACACGGTGGGCGCGGCGCACACGGCCGCCGGCACATCGTTGGGCGTGAGTAGCAGGCGCGCGGCCAGCGCGGGCGCGAAGCGGCCTGCATCGAAGATCTCCTTGCGCCAGGTGTCCTTGCTCAGGATCTCGGGGTTGTGCCAGTCGTCGACGATGGTCACGGGCTGCTCCATGTGCGCATAGAAGGGCAGATCGAAGTAGTACTGGTCCAGCATCAGCACGGGCTCGTCGGCCTGCCGGTTCACCGCGAGCGCGCGGCCCAGCTCGCTTTCGCTGTGGCGCGGCTTGAACGCGAGCAAGCCGATCAGCACGAGGCTGAAGAGCAGGGCGCCGATCGCCGCCGCATGCCAGCCGCGCCTGGCCGTCTCGCCGCTGGCGCGCCAGCCGTCCGCTACGGCCCAGGCCAGCGGCGGCACCGCCGGCAGCACATAGCCCAGCAGCTTGGATTGCGGCAGTGAGAAGAACACCACCGGCAGCGCGAACCAGCACAGCATCAGCAGGCGCATCGGCCGGGTGGTCGGGTCCGACAGGTAGCCGCGCACGAACACGCGGCGCAGCCACGCGAGCCAAGGCAGGCTCACCAGCAGCAGCACGGCCGGATAGAACCAGAACGGCTGGACGTTGTTGAAGCCGCCTTCGGCAAAGCGCTGGAAGTGCTGCACGACGAAGAAGTAGTGCAGGAAATCCGGGAAACGCTGCTGCATCGCCGCGAACCACGGCGCGGCGATGGCCAAGAACACCACGAGGCCGGACAGCGAAACCAGGCGCAGCAGCAGCTTCCAGCGGCCCAGCATCAGCAGCCAGACCACCAGCACCAGGCCCGGGATCACGAAGCCGATCAGGCCCTTGGCCAGCACGCCGAAAGCAGCCATGGCGTAGGCGGCGATCAGCGCGCGGCGGTGCGGCGCTCCCTCCATCAGACAGAGCATCGAATGGGCCGCCAGCGCGATGGTGGCGCTGATGCAGCCGGCCACCAGCATGTCCAGGTTGGCGAACTGCCCGCCGAGGAAGAACAGCGGCTGCGCCATCAGCGCAAGCAGTGCGGTATTTGCGTTGCGTTTGCCGCCATGCCGACGCACCAACAGCCACAGCGACAGCGCGCAGAGCAGCCCGCCGACGATGGGCGCCGCGCGGGCCGACCACTCATTCACGCCGAACAGCGACATCGAGCCCGCCGTGATCCAGTAGAAGAGCGGTGGCTTGTGGAAGTAGGGCAGTCCGTCGAGCGTGGGCGTCAGCCAGTCCTGCGAGCGCAGCATCTCCCACGCCACGCCCACGTAGCGGCCTTCGTCGGGCAGCATCAGTGGCCGCGCCCAGGCGGTGAGGGCCAGGCTGGCCACGATGAGCAGCGCCACGAGCACGACATGCAGGCTGCCGTTGCGTAAGTTCAGCGTTGCGCGAGGCTTGTGCTCGTTGAGGGAAGTCGGAAACGGACGGGACATGGCAATCGAGAAAGTTCAGTTCGCCTGTGGCACTGGCGCGACCATGCGGCTGGCGCGGAAGCCGCTGCGTTGCAGCGTCTGCTGGAAGTCCGTGCTGCCCAGCACGCTGTGTTCGCGGCGGCGCGCCACGGCGATCGGGTCACCTCGCAGATCGCCGAGGCCGGGATGGCACATCAGCAGGCTGCGGTGTTGGGCGTCTTCAAGCCAGGCCTGCAGGTGGCGGAGATAACGCGCTTCGTCAGCGTCAAAGCCGTAGACGCCCACCAGGCCGCGGTTCTGCGCAAAGCCTTGCGCCTGCGCGCGACGGCGCAGCGTGCCGGCGCCCAGCGCGGCGATCAGCCGGTGCTTGCTGCCGGCTGCGTCCAGGCGCGGATCGGCGGGCGGCGAGGTGTCACGCAGCCAGGGGCGGTGCGTGCCGTAGCGGCGCAGCAGCTCCTCGATCAGCGCCTCGCGCACCACGGGCAGCTGGTGCACGTGTTGGTGGCCGTCGACGAAGTCCGGGGCGCGGCCGGTGGCCTGCTCGAAGGCGTCGAGCTGCAGCGCGATGCGCAGCCGCATCTCGGCGCGGTGCAGCCGGCCGGCATAGGCGCGCAGGATCAGGCCGCGCAGACCATAACCCTCAGGTTCGGCGGCAAAGTGCTCGCTGAGGTTCAGGTGCAGGCCCAGGTCCGCGCGGCCTTCGGCGGCCAGCACCAACGGCGCCGCGCCCTCGCGCCACGCCGGCGCCGTGCTCATGCAAGAGACGGCCGTGAGCCAGCCGGCCTGCACACCGTCGAGGATGGCCTCGTTCACACCGGGGCACAGGCCGTAGTCGTCGGCGCAGACGGTGAGCAGGCGCTGCTCGCTCATCACGGGTGCTCGAAACTCGTGGCCGGCTCGTAGGCCTGGATCAGGTAGAGCGGGCGGCGCTTGCTCTCCAGGCTCAGGCGGCCGATGTATTCGCCCAGCACGCCGATGGCCAGCAGCTGCAGGCCGCCGAGCATCAGCACCACGACGATCAGCGTGGGGAAGCCGGGCACCGGGTCGCCGTAGATCAGCGCATGGGTGAAGCAGTAGAGGCCGAAGACGAAGGCGAGCCCGGCGCTGGCCATGCCGAGCTTGGTGGCGACCTTGAGCGGCGCGACTGAAAAAGCCGTGATGCCTTCCACCGCGAAGTTCCACAGCTGGCGCATGCGCCACTTGGTCTCACCGGCCGCGCGTTCGCCAACTTCATAGTCGAGCGTGACCTGCTCGAAGCCGATCCAGGCGAACAGGCCCTTCATGAAGCGGTTGCGCTCCGGCAGCTGGTTCAACGCATCGACGGCGCGGCGGCTGAACAGGCGGAAATCGCCCACGCCGTCCGGGATCGGGATGTCGCTGAGCCGGTTGATGGTGCGATAGAACAGCCCGGCGGCCTGGCGTTTGAGCCAGGACTCGTCGGCGCGGCTCGCGCGGCGCATGCTGACCACGTCGGCCCCGGCGCGCCAGGCGGCCACCATGGCGGGGATGTGTTCCGGCGGATGCTGCAGGTCGGCGTCCATCACGATCACGGCTTCGCCGCGCGCCATCTGCAGGCCGGCTGTCAGCGCCTGTTCCTTGCCGAAGTTGCGCGAGAAGCGCAGCACCGTCACCAGCGGGCAGGCGGCGCGCATCTGCTTGAGCAGTTGGCCCGAACCGTCGGTGCTGCCGTCGTCCACGAAGACGATCTCCACGCTCTCCCGCACCTGGCCCAGGGCCGCGAGCAGGCGTTGCTGCAGCAGCGGCAGCGATTCGCGCTCGTTGTAGACGGGTACGACGATGCTCAGCGCGCAGGCATGGGCCTGCAGCAGCGGCGAATGGGCGTTCCACAGCGGCATGTTCATGCGGCAAAGCTCCAGCGCTTGTTGAGGCCGTAACCGGCGCCCAGGGCCGCCGCGCTGGCGGCCACTTGCGCGATCAGGTAGTGCAGCCCGAAAGCCTGGCCGCAGCCCACCACGAGTCCGTGGCCAATGGCCATCAGTGCCGCCACGGCCAGGAAGCGCGGCAAGGCTTGGGCGTGCGCGGCCGGACGATCGGCGAAGGTGTAGCGGCGGTTGCCGGCATAGGCCCAGATCGCGCCGACGAAGGCGCCCACGGCCGCGCCCAGCATCGCCGGCCCGTGCAGGGCTTCCACGCAGACGATCAGCACCGCGTAATGCAGGGCGGTGGCCGAACTGCCCACCAGCAGGTATTTCAAGAATCGCAAGGCGCTGCTCCAGAACTTCTGGACGGCACCTTAGCGAGGGCGGCGTTAAGAGCGTGTGAAAACGAGCGTGAATCGGCTGCCGCGACCTTGCAGCTGGCTGTGCTCGATGGTCCAGCCCAGGTGCTCGGCAATGCGCTTGACCAGGGCCAGGCCCAGGCCGGAACCGCCGCCGGATCGGGAGCCGCTGGGCAACCGCTCGAACAGCTGGGCCTGCACATCGGGTGGCAGGCCCGGGCCCGTGTCGCTCACCTGCAGGCCCTGGGAGGTGAGGTTCACGATGATTTCACCGTCCTCGGTGTATTGGCAGGCGTTCCTCAGCAGGTTGCCGACGGCCATCTCCACGAGCTCTGGCGGCGCGTAGACGTGGGTCGGTGTGTCCAATTGCAGCACCAGGCGCACGGGCTTGCCGGCCAGCAGGTCGGCGCAGCGCTCGGCCTCGCGTTCGATCAGCGGCGCCAGCTCCAGCCGCGGCGCGGCCAGGTTCTCGGGCGAACGGGAGAGCAGCAGCAGGGCGGCCACGCGCTCGGCCGTGCTGCGCGCCGTGCGGCGGATGCGCTCCACGGCGGCCTGCTGCGGTGCCTCGGGCGGCAACTGCACGGCCAGCACCTCGGCAGCGCCGAGGATCACCGTCAGCGGCGTGCGCAGCTCGTGGCTGACGTCGCCGGTGAAGAGTCTCTCGCGCTGCAGATAACGCTGCAGTTCAGCGTTGTTGCGGGCCAGCGCGCGGGCCAGCACGCCAATCTCGTCGTCGCGCGTGAGCAGGGGCGAGTCCGGCGTGAGCCGGTGGCCGCCCACGGCATCGGCCAGCTCGACCACCGGCGCCAGCACGCGGCCGGCCGTGGCGCGGCCCAGCAGCAGGGCGAGCAGGGCGGCCCCGACGATGCCCAGGCTCAGGCCCAGCAGCACGCGGCCTTCGATGCGCTCGAAATCGCTGACCAGGTCCACCGCCGCGTAAAACTCGCCCGAGGGCAGCACGCCGATGAGGGCGTCGAGCTTGCGGTCGCCGTCGTGCACCTCCTGGAAGCCAGGCTTGAGGCCGCGCAGCCAGGGCGGCATGCCGGCACCGCGGTAGAAGGCGATCTCGGGCGTGAGCGAGGCGGAGTCGCTCGGCTGCGCACCGGCCAGGCGCCAGCGCACCACAAGATCCAGCCGGTGCTGCACCAGGTATTTGTCGATCTCGCCGCGCGCGTAGTCCACCACCACGGCAAAGCAGCCGCACAGGCCCAGGGCCAGGGCCACATAGGCGGCCATGATGCGGCGGCGCAGGCTGCTGCCGGTGTTTGAGGTCATGCGGCAGGGCCTTGTTCTTCAGCCGAGGCATCGGACGGCGCGACGATGGCATAGCCCAGGCCCGGCCGGTTCTGCAGCAGCGGCGTGCCGAAGGGCTTGTCGATGGCCTGGCGCAGCGCGTGGATGTGGGTGCGCAGCGCGTCGGAATCGGGCGGATCGTCGGCCCACAGCGCGTACTCCAGCGCCTCGCGCGCCACCAGGCGCGGCGAGGCCTGCATCAGCACCAGCAGCAGCTTGTGCCCGCTGGGCGTGAGCTCCAGCGGTTGGCCGGCGCGGCTGGCCTGGCGCGTGGCCGGGTCCAGCACCAGATCGGCCACCTGCAGCGGCGCGGGCACGTGGGCGTCCAGCGCACGGCGGTGCAGGGCCTTGAGCCGCACGTCCAGCTCGGCCATGGAGAAGGGCTTGACGAGGTAATCGTCCGCGCCGGATTCAAAGCCGCGCACCTTGTCGGGGATCGTGTCCAGGGCGGTCAGCATCAGCACCGGCACGGGCAGGCGCAGCTCGTGGCGCAGGCGGCGGCAGACCTCCAGGCCGTCCAGGCCGGGCAGCATCAGGTCCAGCACGATGGCGTCGTGGACGCGCCGCGCCGCGCTCGCCAGGCCGGCCTCGCCGTTGCGCTCCCAGTCCAGCGCGTAGCCCAGCGGCTCCAGGTAGGCGTGCAGGTTGGCGGCGATGTCCGCGTTGTCTTCGACGATCAGGATGCGCATGAATTCAATGTTAGCTGCGGGCTTGGTTGCATCTGCTGACAGCCGTCGTCCTACTTGCTGCTGGCTCGCGCGCTGACCCGGCACCTCGTAGGCCCCGCCTAAATTGACCCCACAGGCACTGACCTACCGGTTTGCCGCCTGATTGCCCCATGCCCGGGGCTGCAACCCAAGGAGAACCTTTCATGAACAAGCACATCCCCACCGCCGCGGCCGCCCTTGCCTTGGTCTGCGCCATGGGCTTCTCGTACGCTCAAAGCACGCAAGAGCCTTCGGACGCCAGCACGACGCCGGCCACGCAGACGGATCCGGCCAGCCCGGCTGCGCAAGACAACGCCGTGCCGCCGCCTGATGCACCGGCTTCGTCCGCCACCACGACGGACACCACGCAAGCCATGCCGTCTGACAGCATGTCCACCAACAGCACGCCGGCCAACGACAGCACGATGCCGAGCACCGACACGTCGACCCAGCGCGCCCCGCAGGCCGACCGCAACTGATTTTCGGCTGATCGATCGCCGCCTGAGTCCGAGGGACGACCATGCATCCGATGCTTCTGCGCGCACGACACTGGCTCAGTCTTCAGGCCGCCAGTGATCACGTGCATGCGTGGCTGCGCGCAGTCCTGCTGGGCGCTACCTGCATCGTGCTGGTCGTCCCTCTTCTCAACAGACAACACCACGCGCCGCGTCCCGTGGTTCGCCCGCCGGTGGCAGCGGCCCCGCAGATCAAGCGCGAACTGGACCTGGGCAAGGAGCCGGCCTCGGCCGACCTCCGCACCCTGGCCCAGTGGATCGTGAGCACCGCCAACAACGGTGCGATGAATTTCGCCATCCTCGACAAGAAGAACGCCAAGGTGTTCGTCTTCGAGCCTGGTGGCAAGTTGGTGCAGGCCTCGCCCGTGCTGCTGGGTTATGCCAAGGGCGACGATTCCGTGGCCGGCATCGGCAAGCGCCCGATCGACGAGGTGCGCCCCAGCGAGCGCACCACGCCGGCCGGCCGTTTCGTGGCCGAACCCGGCCGCAACGCGCTGCACGAAGACGTGGTCTGGATCGATTACGACGCCGCTGTCTCCATGCACCGCGTGCGCTTGACGCATCCGGCCGAGCACCGCGCCGAGCGGCTGCGATCCGCCAACGTGCAGGCCCGCCGCATCAGCTACGGCTGCATCAACCTGCCGCCGAGCTTCTTCGAGCAGGTCGTCTGGCCCAAGTTTCGCCAGCACGGCGGTGTCTTCTACGTGCTGCCCGAGGTGAAGAAGCTCGAAGCCGTCTTCCCCGAGGTGGGCCGTAGCGGCAGCGGCGGCAAGTCTGCGCCCGTCATCACCGCCAGCACCTCTTGAAAGCCGCCGTCCTACGCGTCTGACGGTGCGGGCTGATGGTGGCGCAGAGCCCTCCTGCGTAGATTGGTGAAGACCTCTTCTTCTTCATTCCAACGACAGGAGTACCCCATGCGCACTGCACACCGAATCCTCGCCCTCGCACTGATGTCCGCGGCCTTCGTCGCCGTGGCGCCGGCAGCGCAGGCCCGCACCGATGCCTCGTTCATGAAGGCCGCGGCCCATGCCGGCGCCGCCGAGATCGAGGCCAGCCGACTCGCACAGACCAAGGCCAAGAACGCCGAGGTCAAGGCCTTTGCAGACAAGATGGTCACCGCACATGCCCAGGTGGCCGACGAGCTCAAGGTGCTGGCGACGAGCAAGAGCGTCAAGCTGCCGGACGGCCCCTCGATGGGCCAGAAGGCCGAGATCAAGCTGATCGACGCCGGCGACAACGACAAGTTCGACGAGCGCTATGCCCAGCACTTCGGCGTCAAGGCGCACGAGGACGCGATCAAGCTTTTTGAGGAAGCCGCCAAGAGCGCCAAGGACGCCGACGTGAAGGCCTGGGCTGCCAAGACGCTGCCCGGCCTGAAGGAGCACCTGACCATGACGCAGGCGCTGCCGGTGCTCAAGAAGTAACCCGTCAAAGCATTGGAGCCACAACAATGAACCGATACCTTCGAATGGGTACGCGCCGCTCCGGCGCTTCGCACCCCAAGCCCCACCATCTGGACGATGGCGATGTGCCGCTGGCCCGCGAGGACAGCGCAGCGATCGACACGGTCTACGACGGCATCAAGAGCGAGCTGGACGTGCGCGATGGCCTGCTCGACGAGGAAGACAGCGAGGCTGGTGGCGCGACGTCGACGGCAGCGCCTCCGGCGCTGATGAGCCGCGCCTGGTGCGGCGAGCGCGGCGCCTATGTGGCCGTGCGTGCGCCGAAAGCTCCCATCACCGGCCGCAGATAGACAGACAAATAGACAAGGCGGCTCACAAAAGCAAATCGGCGGACCCGTGTGGGTCCGCCGATTTTTCGTTTCAATCAAAGAGGCCGGGGTGGTGAGGAGGCGGCCATCTTCCCTCGGCATGAGGGGGAGCGTCGGAAGATGAACGTCACCACCCCGGCACAACCGGGTGTGCGGCGATCAGCGGCGCGTCAGAGCCAGCGTTCGCCGTAGTAGTCGTAGACCTCGCGGCCGTAGTCGTCTTCGTAGTTGGGCTGCTTGTCCGAGGCGTAGTGCGGCGCGCGGTCGAGCTGTTCCTTCTCCAGGTTCACCACGTAGGCGTCCTTGACGGTGTCGTACTTGAGCAGGTTCCACGGCAGCGGATAGCGGTCCGTGGCCATGCCGAGAAAGCCGCCGAATTCCATTTCGGCGTAGCGCACCTGACCGGAGCGCTTGTCGATGATCAGGTCCTGGATGGAGCCGAGCTTGTCTCCGTGCGGATTGAAGACCTTGGTGCCTTCGACCAAGGAAGAAGCGATGTTCGAACTAGACATGATGGAGGGTCCTTTCAACTGCGGCGGACTGTCGTTTCGCCTGTGGTATTTATCGCTGAAGGAGAGGGGCAGGGCTGTAGGGCGAGGCGGGGTGGGGGTGTAGGAATCGGTGCCAGCTGAGTTTGGCCCCAGAACTCTGACGGTTCGCCCCAAGGAGCGTGCTTGGCTGCAGGGTGTCGTGCGACGCTTGCGTCCATTGCGTCCATTGCGGCGGCCGACACAGGAGATTGAATTGCTTCGCAGACACCTTCTTCAAGGCGTGACAGCGCTGCTGTCGCTGCCACCCGGGATGCAGCGCGCGACCGCGCAGACCGCAGCACAGGGCAAGACCCAGCGCAGGCGGCGGCCGACAGATCCAGATTGGCCCAATGCACAGCTGTGGCAGCAACTGAGTGACGCCGTGGGCGGCAGCCTGATCGCCGTGGAGCCGCTACTGGCGCCTTGCAAGAGCAGTCCCGTCGACACCGCCTGTCGCACCTTGATCCAGAACCTGCGCAATCCGTTCTTTGTGGGCGACCAGGCGTCGGGCACGCAGGTCTCAGGTTGGCTGGACGCGTGGACGCCCGCTGCGAGCGCCTATGCGATCAAGGCTCGCAGCACGGCAGATGTCGTGGCGGGAGTGAACTTCGCGCGGTCGCATGATTTGCGCCTGGTCGTCAAGGGCGCGGGACACAGCTATCAGGGCACGTCGAACGCGCCGGACTCCTTGCTGATCTGGACCCGCGCGATGAACAAGGTCACCGTGCACGAGAGCTTTGTGCCCCGCGGTTGCGAGGGCCGGGAAGCGCCTGTGCCAGCGGTCTCCGCACAAGCGGGCGCCGTATGGATCGACCTCTACCATGCCGTGACGACGCTGGGCGGGCGGTATGTGCAAGGCGGCGGTTGCACCGATGTGGGCGTCGCGGGTCTCGTCCAGAGTGGCGGATTCGGCAGCTTCTCCAAGGGCTTCGGCACCGCGGCGGCCAGCCTGCTGGAGGCCGAGATCGTCACCGCAGATGGCAGGGTCCGCACGGTCAACGCCTGCTCGGACCCCGAGCTGTTCTGGGCACTCAAGGGCGGGGGCGGCGGGAGTTGGGGCGTCGTCACGCGCGTCACGCTGCGCACCCACGAGCTGCCGCAGTGCTTCGGTGCGGCCTGGGGCAAGTTCAAGGCTCGAGACGCTCACGCCTACCAGCGGCTCGTGGCGCATTTCCTCGACTTCTATGCAACCGCGCTCTTCAACTCGCATTGGGGCGAGCAGGTTTCGTTCAGGCCGGACAACACGCTGGAGGTCTCCATGGTGTGCCAAGGCCTGAGCGAACAGCAGACGCAACAGACATGGGCGCCCTTCTTCGATTGGGTGAAGGCTTCACCCGAGGAGTTCAAGATCGAGATTGAACCCGGCGCATGGGCGGGCGAGGCGCGAGGCTGGTGGCGCATCGAAGGCAACGACTCGATGATCCCGGATCGCCGGGCCGGTGCGCCCAAGCATCACGGCTGGTGGAAGGGCGATCAGGATCAAGTGGGCGCCTGGCTTCATGGGTACGACTCGCTGTGGTTACCCGCCTCCTTGCTTGAGGCATCCGAGCGCTCCCGCCTCGCACGGGCATTGATCGACAGCGCGCAGCACAAGCGTGTGGATTTGCATTTCAACAAGGGGCTGGCAGGCGGCTTACCGGCCATCGCTGCCACCGCCAGGAACACGGCGACCAACCCCGCAGTCTGCGATGCGTTTGCCCTCGCGATCATTGCTGATGGAGGCGCGCCCGCTTACCCGGGCCTGCCACGCACGCCGCCCGATCTTGCCGTCGCACACAAGAACGCACGAGACATCGAGCTTGCCAGCGCCGCGTTGCGTCGGATCGTCTCGAAGGCCGGATCCTATGTATCGGAGAGCAACTTCTTCAACGCCGACTGGAAGCGTGAATTCTGGGGTGTGAATGCGGCCAGGCTGCAGGCCGTCAAGGACAGGTACGACCCCGATGGCCTGTTCTTCGTCCATCACGGTGTGGGCTCGGATGCGTGGAGTGCGGACGGATTCAGTCGGCTCTAGCAGCGCTGCGTCTCGATCCCTCGAAATTTCCTGCGATCTTCCTCAGTGGCGGCGTCGGGTGAGCGCTTGAGGACGGCGGCGAGCTTGCGCACGGCGCGGACGTAGGAATTGCGTGTCTTCAGTTCGAGCTTGCGCAAGCGCACCTCGTCGATCATGCGTTGGCGAAGCGGCGACGCCTTGGGGCAGGAATGGCGGATCGAGTCTCAACGGCTCGCCGCCTGAGCGGCTACCGCGAGAGCGGTTTGGTCCTCTGGCCGTGAACGAGCTGTCAAGGCATGCCCGCTCGGCGACTGAAGCACCACCCCTACCGCGCGCCCCGCACCTGCTCAATGAGCTCATGCAGCTCATCCGGCTCGCAAGGCTTCCTCAGCGCCCACACGTGCCGCCCCAGCTCGAGCAAGTGCCCATGCATCGTGTAGCCAGTGGAGAAGAGCACCAACGTGTCCGGCCCGCAGGCCGGCCTGATACCTACATGCGCCTCCAAGAGCGCTTCGAGGGACCTTCCGCGGAAGCGCGAATCGGGTCACTCACTGGCATTTGCAAGGCCAGTAAGCCCTAGGGGCCGCGGCCCAGGCTGCGGGAATGCGAGCCAGGGCGCTGCGGATTCCGCTGCAGTTTTTCATGGTGGAATAACGGTCACAACAGCCCGCGGGCGAGTTGCTCGGCTTCGCTGCGCCCGACATGTGTCGGCAGCACGGACTCGCGCAGCACCGGCAGGGCCTGTGCCAGCAGTTGTCGTGCGCCGGCCTGATCGCCACGTTTGAGGCGGATGCGCGCTAGCGTCGCTCGCGTGGCTGCAGCGTCTACAGGCCTGCGGGCAGCTTCCAGGCGGGTCGCAGCCTCGCTCAGCAGGCGATCCGCTGTTGGCAGATCACCGCGAACTTCGGCGAACACAGCCTCGTTGGCCTGGGCATGCGCGAATATCGGATGCGTAGCAGGCACGAGCTTCGACCAGCGTGCGCGTGACTCCTCCAGCAGCCGCGTGCCGCCCACGGCGTCTCGCATGCGCCGTGCCAGCACCACGCGCTGCCACAGGACCCAGGCATATTCCTGCGAATCCACCCCGTCGATCTGACGCGCCTGCTCTTGCAATCGCTCCAGCAGCTCGCGGGCTGCGCCGAAGTCGCCGGTCATGATGAGCACGCGCGATGCGTTGCGCAGGGCGCCACGCCGGACGGCGTCCGTGGCGCCGATGTGCGCCGCGTCGAGTTGCGCGATCGCGCGGTCGTACAGCAGCTTGGCCCGCACGTAGTCGCCGGCGCTTTCGTTGACGGCGGCCTCGTTGGCGAGCGCGGCGACCTGCTGCGACGGTGCGTTCGCAGCCGAAGAAAACAAGGCGTTGCTGCGCGCGAAGGTGGCAGCCGCCGCGCCGAAATGAGCTTGCTCGAACTGCGCCAGGCCCAGTGCGTTGTACAGCGCGGCGGCCTCCGTGCCGCCCTCGCCGACGGTCCGTGATTGCAGGTCGATCGCAGCGCGGATGGTCTGCTCCGCCACAGGGGCCTGGCCGCTGGCGATCAGCACTTCGCCCTTGCGCCGCAGCAGCGAGATGCGCAGCGGTGAAGCCGCAGGTACGCCGAACCGGTCCGCGAAGGCGAGGCCTTCGTCGAAGGTCTGCAATGCCTTGGCACGTTGGCTCAGCTCGCTTTGCACGGACCCCAGCAATTCGTGAACGCTGATCACCTCGTCCACGGGCGGCGTCGCCATGGTCTTCGTGAGCGCGATGGCCTGCTGCCATTGCTGCTCGGCCTTGTCGAGCTCGTGGTTGCCGTAGTAGCCGGTGCCCAGATCCCTGTACGAGCGCAGTTGCTGAGCCACGTCCTCAGGCGCGAAACGTGCTCGCAGCGCAGCGGCCCGCTGCGCCACGGCCAGCGCTTGTGCCCGTTCTTCCATGTCGATCAGGACATTGGTCTGCGAGGAGAGGTCGTCGGCCAGGGACAGTGCCTCTTCGCGCTGCTGCGGCTGCAGCCCACGAAGGCCTTCGGCAAAGAGTTCCGATGCGATCCGCGACTCGCCCAGCGAGAAGTACAGGCGCCCCAGCTGGCGCTGCACCGCCTGCCGCACGGCAGGATCCATGGCCGCGTCTTCCTTCAGGTGCGCGCGCGCCTTGTCCAGCAGGGTGCGCACCTTCACTTCGGTGTTGAGCGCCTGCTCCGGCGCCGCGGCGGCCAGCGTGTCGACGAGGAACTGCAGGGCCGCGCGCGCGTTCGCGCTCTGCAGCTCGGCGAGCCGAGCCTGGAGCCGCGCTTCGCGCGCCTGCCACAGGGACACGCTCGTGCCCACGATCAGCGCCGCAGCCACTGCAGCAGTGCTGGCCGCCAGCAGCCGGTTGCGCCTGAGCCAGAGCCACGCGCGTTCGCGGCGGCCAAGCGGCGCGGCGGCCACCGGCCGGCCGTCGAGCCAGCGCCGCAGATCCGCGGCCAGCGCATCCACGCTGGCATAACGCGCCTCCGGCTCGCGCTGCAAGCAGGTGGCCACGATGGCGGCCAGGCCACCGCGCATCGACGCGGACAGGGCCTGCGGGCTTGGTGCGCCACGACTCGCGGCCTCCTCGGCACTGGCATGCGCCGCCGCTCTCGTCAGCGGTTCCGGCGCACCCTCGAGCTGCTGCAGTTGCCTGGGCAGCGGGGTTTCCTCCGTGATGCCGAAGGGGTGCGAGCCGCTGAGCAGGCGATGCAGCACGACCCCCAGCTGCCAGATGTCCGTGGCCGTGGTGATCGGCGCCTGCTGCAACTGCTCTGGCGAGGCGTACTCGAAGGTCAACGCGCGGTCGCCCGTCTGCGTGAGATCGTCGCCCTTGAGCTGCTTGGCGATGCCGAAGTCCAGCAGCTTCACGTGGCCATCGCGGTCGACCAGCAGGTTCGAGGGCTTGAGGTCGCGGTGCACCACGAGGTTGCGGTGCGCATAGCCCACGGCCTCCAGCACCTGGGCGAACAGCTCGACGCGTTGGCGCAGGCCGAGTCCGCGCTCATCGCACCAGCGGACGATGGGCTGGCCGTCGATGTACTCCATCACGAAGTACGGGGCGCCCTGCGCCGAGATGCCGCCGTCCAGCAGCGTGGCGATGTTCGGGTGCTGCAATTGCGCCAGGGTCTGCCGTTCGCGTAGGAAGCGCGAGCGCGCGGTCGGCGAATCGGATGCAGCGCGGATCAGCTTCAGCGCTGCGCGCTGCGAGTAGGCGGCGTCGGCGCGCTGCACTTCGTACACGGCGCCCATGCCGCCATGGCCCAGCATCGCGGTGATCCGCCAGACGCCGATCTGTCGACCCAGGATGCTTTCATCCTGCGCCGCTTCGATGCGCAAGGAATCACTGGCGCGAGCCGCGATCTGCAGCAGCGGCTCGCCTGCCTCGTCGTCGGCCGCCAGCATGGCTTGCAGCGAGGCGCGCAGCGATGCATCGCCAGCGCACAGCGCTTCAAGACGGGCTGCTCGATCCGCCTCGGGCAGGTCGATCAACTCGTCGAAGATGGCGAAGGCACGCCGGTGGCGCTGTTGATCTTGATCTTGATCTTGCTGAGTCACGTCGGTAGCCCCGCTGCAAGAAAGGCGCGCGCCTTGCGCCAATCGCGACGCACGGTGTAATCGGCCACCTGCAGGATCTCGGCGATCTCGGCGACGTCGTAGCCCCCGAAGCAGAGCAGCTCCACCACCTTTGCGGCGCGCGGATCGAAGGCCTCCAAGCTCTTCAGCCTTTGATCCACGGCCAGCAGGTCGGCGAGATCCATGCCCGGCGCCGCGGCGATGTCATCGGTCAGCGTCAGGTGCGCCTGGCCACCGCCGCGCTTTTGCGCCTGCACGTGGCGAGCGTGGTCCACCAGCACTTCACGCATGGCGGTCGCCGCAAGGGCCAGCAGGTGGTTGCGGTCGTTCACCGGTGGCACCTTGCCGCCGGTGAGTTTGAGGTAGGTCTCGTGGACCAGCACCGTGGTTTCCATCGGTCCGGCCCTGCTGCGCAGCTGGCGCCGCGCAACGCGTTTCAGCTCCTGGTACATCGCGGCGTACGCGTCTTGCAGCGCAGCTGAGTCGCCTGCGCTGGCACGGATCAGCAGTTCTGTAACTGATTCGGGCTGCATGAACTCAAGTGTGGCACGGCCATGCGGCGGGCTGCGGCCCGGCGCGATGGGATTGTTCACAGTTGATCGGAGCTGATCGGGTTTCCCCTCATCAGAAAGTTTCGAGGGCCGTGTCCGAAATCAAGCGCGCTTGCGCATCTGTACTGGAGGACCCGGCATTCCGCCGGGCGCTGGAGGGATGCGTGATGAAAGCTGTGCCTACTCGTTTGATCGGCCCCGCGTTGGCCGCCTTGCTTGCCGCCGCCGCGCCGTCGGCCTATGCCGATTACTCGGCCACCGCCACGGCGGGCGCCAACGCCAGCATGTACTCGGGCACGGTGTCTCAGTCGCCGGCCAATGTGGTGGCCAACAGCACGAACCCGTTCACGCCGCTGCAGGTCACCAACCAGGCAACGGTTCTTGGCCCTGGCGTGAACCTGACCGAATCGGCCGGTGGTACCGGCACGGCTGTCGTCGGGCCGGGCGCCTTGCATCTGTCGGTCTACGGCGCAGCCTCCGTGCAGGGCACAGGTCGCGACGTTCTCGACCCCGGCGGCGCCTCGGGCTACGGCTACGCCGCCGGCAGTTTCAAGGAGTCGCTCGTGTGGAACGTGGCAGGCCTGGCCGCTGGCACCGTGGTCACGATGGATTTCCAGATCCGGCTGGACGGCTCGACCGGGGTCAACACGAGCGTGCTGCAGGGCGGAACGGCCAGCGGCTTCCGCATCTACGACTGGGACCTGCGCTTCTTCAAGAACGCCGATCTTTCGGGCGTTGGGTTCCATTCGGTCACCAACTCGGACCAGCAGGACAACTTCGGGATCTATGACTTCAGCACAAGCGTGGTGGTCGGCGCGCCCATGACGCTCGCGCTGGGCGCCTCGGTGGGTGCAGGCGGCACGGCCGGCGTCATGTGCTCCACGTTCTGGAGTCTCATCTGCGACGAATTCGCCCATGGGGCCACTGCCGCTGGCTTTGCCGACCTCAGCCACACGCTGGCCTGGAACGGCGTGACGGGCCTGCACCTGGGCGACACGGCGATCTCCTTGTCGGAGCTGAGCGTCACTTCGGACAGCGGCTTCGACTACACGCAGGCCTACCTGGACGACGTGCAAGCCGTTCCCGAGCCCAGTTCACTGGCGCTCGTCGCTGCGGGCCTGCTTCTGCTGTCCTGCCTGCGGGCAAGGGCTCGACGCACGAGCGCCAGACCCAGACGTTTCGCGTCCTGCGTTGCCACGCTGCTGCTCCTTCTCACCTTTGCCGCTCCGTCGCGAGCCGGCCTGGTGCTGACCTTGGCGCCAGCGCCGGGCACGGACCTTTCCAACGTGCACGTCGGCGATACCTTGCGCTTCCTGACCTTGGGCAGCAGCAACGTCGACCCCACCGAGCACTTGCTCGGCATGGACGTGCATCTCTTTGGAAGCGGGACCGGCGATTTCACCTGGGAGAACATTTCGTCCGTGCCGGGATGGTGGAACCCGCTGGGCACGAATCCGGTCCTGATGGACTGGAGCTTCACGACCACGGTGGCAGGCACGATCGACCTGTGGAACGGCTTTTCGGATTGCAATGGCCTGCCGGACGACGACTGGGGCTGCGCAGTGACGAACCTCGGCGCCACCCGACCGGATGACAGCAACCACATCAGGTTTCTGATCAACGATGTGCCGGAACCTACGTCTATCGCGCTCGCGGTTGCTGGATGTCTTGCGCTGGGATTCAGCCGCCGCAAAGGCCGGTCCAGCCTGGGGCAAGGCTCACGCCGGCGCTACTGAACGCTCGCCCGCACCTGCTCAATGAGCTCATGCAGCTCATCCGGCTCACAAGGCTTGCCCAGCACCCGCACATGCCGGCCCAGCTCGCGCAAGTGTTCATGCATCGTGTAGCCAGTGGAGAAGATCACCCACGCGTCGGGCTTGCGGGCCAGCACCTTCTTGGCCAGTTCCACGCCATTCATGCTGGGCAGGCTGATGTCCGTGATCAGCAGGTCGAAGCGCGACCGCTTGTACGCCGCGATGGCTTCCTCGGCGCTGGCGCACAGGGTCACCTCCAAGCCTTCCTCGCCGAGCATCCAGCCGATCTGCTCGCGCAGATCGGCGTTGTCTTCGACGAAAAGAACGCTCAGCGCGGCGCCGGCATTGGCAGCGGCCGGTACGGCTCGCGCAGGCTGGGCGCGCAAGCGCGCCAGCGCCACCACCGTGCGCGCCAGGCTGGCCTGCGTGAAGGGCTTCTGCAGGCAGCGCTGGAAGCCACTGTCCAGCGCGCGGCGTTGATCCTGCTCGCGCAGGAAGGCGGTGACGGCAGCGGCCGGAAGTTGCTCGGCCGTGAAGCCCAGCTCCTGGCGCACCTTGGTGATCAGCTCGTAGCCGTCCATGCCGGGCAGGCCGAGGTCGCTCAGCAGCACGTCGAAGCGATCGGTACGCAGCAGCTGCAAAGCCGCATCGGCGGAGGAGACAGCGCTGACCGTCGCGCCTGATTCGCAGAGCAGGCGGCGGCCGACCTCCAGCACATCGGGGTGATCTTCCACCAGCAGGATACGGATGCCCTGCTGGCTGGCTTCGAAGCCCGTGCCATGAGGCGCGCGCGAAGGGGTGATGCCGAGCGTGCCCATGGCGCTTTCGGGCGCTTCGTGCAGCACGGCCGTGGCGTCGAGCTCGGCCAGGATGAAGCGCACGCAGAAGGTGGCGCCGCGGCCCGGTCCGTCGCTGCTGGCGTAGACCTTGCCGCCGTGCTGTTCCACCAGGCTCTTGACGATGGAGAGCCCCAAGCCCAGCCCTCCGTGCTGGCGCGCGGCCGAGCCGTCAGCCTGGCTGAAGCGGTCGAACAGCAGCGGCAGGAAGCCGGGCTCGATGCCGAGGCCAGTGTCGGTCACGCGCAGCTCGGCCTCGTGCTTGATGCGGCTGGTGGCGATGGACACCAGGCCGCCAGCCGGCGTGAACTTGATCGCGTTGGTCACCAGGTTACTGATGATCTGCATGACGCGGCCCGGGTCGCCCATCATCAAGAGCGGCGCGTCACTGTCCAGCGCCAGCTCGAAGCGCAGCTGCTTCTCCGCGCAGGCGAGGTCGGCGGTCTCGCCGACGGCGGCGGCGATCTCGTTGAGATCCACGCACTCGATGTTCATGTTCAGCTTGCCGGAGCTGATGCGACTCATGTCCAGCAGGTCTGACACGAGCTGCGCCTGCAGCCGCGTGTTGCGCGCGATGGCCTCGACGCCGCGGCGCGCCGTGCTGGCGTCCACGTCGGTGCGCAACAGCACATTGGTCCAGCCGAGGATGGCCGCCAGCGGCGTGCGCAGCTCGTGGCTGAGCAGGGCGAGGAACTCGTCTTTGGTGCGCACGAGGCGTTCGCCTTCCGAGCGCGCGGCTTGCTCGGCGGCGAGCAGATGCTCGCGCCGCTCCTCGAGCTCGCGCCGGTTGCTGATGTCGTGGAAGTAGACGGACAGCCCGTCCGTCGACGGATAGCAGTGGCATTGCAGCCAGCGCGTGCTGCCGGGCAGCTGAGCCTCGAAGGACATGCTGCTGCTCGATGCCGCGGCCTCGCGCAGGCCGCGCTCGAAGGCCGTGCCCAGCAGCTGCGGGAACAGCGTCCACAGGCCGGCGCCCTGCATGTGTTCCATGCGCGCTTCCAGCAGTTGCGCGCCAGGCTCATTCAGGTAGCTGAAGCGCCAGTGCTCGTCCAGCAGCATGAGGCCGTCGGAGATGCTGCCCAGCATCGCCTGCAGACGGCGGTCGGCCGCGCGCAGCGCCTCGCCGCGTTCGGCCACGCGCAGCTCCAGCGTCTCGTTCAGCTCCGACAGGCGCTGCTCTGCCTGCCGGCGTTCGTCGACTTCGCGCTGCAGCGCCAGGTTGCTGAGCCGGATCGCGCGATCCTTGCGGTGCAGCTCGGCGAACACGGCGACCTTGGAGCGCAGCACCGTTGGGTTGACGGGCTTGTTCAGGAAGTCCACAGCGCCGCTGCCGTAGCCCTCCGTCATGTGCTGGTCGCGGTCGTAGTAGGCGGTCAGGAAGATGATCGGCAGGTGGGCCGTGCGCTTGCGATCCTTGATCATCTGCGCGAGCTCGAAGCCGCTCATGCCGGGCATGTGCACATCGAGGATCAACAGCGCGAACTCCTGCTCCATCAGCGCCAGCAGCGCCTGGTCGGCCGAGTAGGCGCGTACCAGCCGGTAGTCGGGGCTCTCCAGCACGGTCTCGAGCACGACGAGGTTGGCCGGGTCGTCGTCCACCAGCAGGATGTTGACGGGCAGCCCGCCACTGGGGCGGATCTCGAACGTGTCCGCGCCTTGCGGTGAAGGCTGGCCTGCGCCTTGCTGTTCGGTCATGGCGAGGAGGGCGGAGGGCGCGTTCATCGGAACAACCACGTCCGCATCAGAGACAGCAGTTGATCGGTGTCTACCGGCTTGGAGATGTAGTCGCTCGCGCCGGCTTCCAGGCATTTCTCGCGGTCACCCTTCATGGCCTTGGCCGTCAGCGCCAGCATGGGCAGGTTGCGGTAGTCGGGGTTGGCTCGGATCTCGCGCATGGTCTGGTAGCCGTCCATGTCCGGCATCATGATGTCCATCAGCACGATGGACAGATCGGGCGTGTTCTCGATCAGCTCGATGGCGGCGCGTCCGCTGGTGGCGGTGATGACCTCCATGTCCTGGTTCTCCAGGAGCGTGGTCAGCGCGAAGATGTTGCGCGCGTCGTCGTCCACCACCAGCACCTTGCGGCCGGCCAGCAGCGAGGTGGAGCCGTGCAGCCGCTTGAGGATCTCCTGCTTGTCGGAGGGCAGGGCGGTGACGACGCGGTGCAGGAACAGCGCCGTCTCGTCCAGCAGCCGCTCGGGCGAGTACACGTCCTTGAGCACCACGCTCTTGGCCAGCAGCTTCAGGCGCTGCTGCTCGGCGCGGTCCAGTTCCTTGCCGGTGAAGACGATAACGGGCGTGTCGGCCAGCTGCGGATCGGCCTGCAATCGCTCCATCAGGTCGAAGCCACTGATGTCGGGTAGGTGCAGGTCCAGCACGACGCAGTCGAACGGCGCGGCATGCAGCGCCGCCAGCGCCGCCTCGCCGCTGTCCACGGCCTGCAGCTCGATGTCCTCATGGCCGAGCAGGTCGACGATGGCCGAGCGCTCGATGGCGTTGTCTTCCACCACCAGCAGCCGCTTGGTGCGCGGGCCGGCAAACGCCTTGATGCGGTCCAGCGCCGCTTCCATGCCGTCGCTGCTCGGCGCCTTCACCACGTAGGCAAAGGCCCCGCGCGCCAGGCCGTGGGTGCGGTCTTCCTCGGCCACGCTGACGATCTGCACCGGGATGTGGCGCGTGGCCGGGTCCTGCTTCAGGTGGTTGAGCACCGTCCAGCCCAGCATGTCGGGCAGGTAGATGTCCAGCGAGATGGCGGTGGGCCGGTACTGTCGCGCCATCGCAAGCCCTTGAGCGCCTTTCAGTGCAACCAGGCCCTTGAAGCCGCGCTCGCGCGCCAGGCCCAGCACGATGCGCGCGTAGTTGGCGTCGTCCTCGATGATGAGCAGGCTGGGTTCACCGTCCACGAGGGTGTCGCGGTCGTCGGCCACGAAGGTCTCGCGCACGCTCGGCGATGGCGAGCTCAGCTCGATGCGACCACCCTCTGCCTTGTTGCGCCCCTCCTGCGGCACGCGTTGCGTGCCCACCTCCACGAAGCGCAGCGGCAGGTACAGCGTGAAGGTGCTGCCCTGGCCGTGCACGCTGGTCAGCTTGATCTCGCCACCCAGCAGCGAAGCCAGCTCGCGGCTGATGGCCAGGCCCAGGCCCGTGCCGCCGTACTTGCGAGATGTGCCCGCGTCGGCCTGCTGGAAGGCCTCGAAGATCAGGCGCTGCTTGTCCGGCGCCACGCCGATGCCGGTGTCCTCCACCTCGAAGGCCAGCACCTGCGGCGCCTTGTTCAGGGCAGGGTGGTCGGGGTTCCAGCCCTCGGTCGCCAGGCCGACGCGCATCTCCACATGGCCGCGGAAGGTGAACTTCACAGCGTTGGACAGCAGGTTCTTGAGGATCTGCTGTAGACGCTTGCCGTCGCTCTCCAGGCAGCGCGGCAGATCGTCGGAGAAGCGCACGCGCAGCGGCAGGTTCTTGGCCTCGGCCACCTGACGGAAGTTGCGCTCGATCGTTTCGCGCAGGCCGCTGAACGCGATCTCCTCGATCTCCACCGTGACCGTGCCGGACTCGATCTTGGAGAGGTCCAGGATGTCGTTGATGAGATTGAGCAGGTCCGAGCCCGAACTGTTGATGTTGCGGCTGAACTCGACCTCCTTGCCCGAGAGGTTGCCGGCATTGTTGCTTGCCAGTTGCTGGCTCAGGATCAGGATGGAGTTCAGCGGCGTGCGCAGCTCGTGCGACATGTTGGCCAGGAACTCCGACTTGTACTTGGACGTCAGCGCCAGCTCGGCCGCCTTCTCCTCCAGCTCGTGGCGGGCCTGTTCCACCTCCACGTTCTTGCGCTCCACTTCGGCATTCTGCTCGGCCAGCAGGCGCGCCTTGGTGCCGAGCTGCTCGTTGGTCTCCTGAAGCTCGGTCTGGCGCGACTGCAGCTCGACGGTGAGCTGCTGCGACTGCAGCAGCAGGCCTTCGGTGCGCATCGTGGCCTCGATGGTGTTGAACACGGCGCCGATGCTCTGCGTCAGCAGCTCCAGGAAGGCCAGCGAGGCGCTGTTGAAGGGCTGCAGCGAGGCCAGCTCGATCACGGCGCGGGTCTGGCCCTCGAACAGCACGGGCAGCACGATGATGCTGACCTTGTGCGCGCGGCCCAGGCTCGTGGACACCGTGACGAAATCCGCCGCCACGTCGTTGAGCAGCACGCGCTTCTTCTCCAGCGCGCACTGGCCGACCAGGCCTTCGCCCAGGTCGATGGTCTCGGCCAACTGGATCTGGCCCGATTGCGCGTAGCTGGAGAGCAGTTGCAGCTGCGGCGTGCCGGCGGCCTCGTCGCCCGAGGCGCCGGCCAGGTGGTAGATCGTGCCCTGGTGCGCCTGCACCAGCGGCGCCAGCTCGGAGAGCAGCATCTGCGCCACCGTCATCAGCGAGCGCTGCCCCTGCAGCATGCCGGTGAAGCGGGCGACGTTGGTCTTGAGCCAGTCCTGTTCCCGATTGCGCTCGGTGGTCTCGCGCAGGTTCGAGATCATGGTGTTGATGTTGTCTTTCAGCTCCGCGACTTCGCCCTTGGCGTCCACCTGGATGGCGCGGGTCAGGTCGCCCTTGGTCACGGCGGTGGCCACCTCGGCAATGGCGCGCACCTGGGTCGTGAGGTTGGCGGCCAGCAGGTTCACGTTGCCGGTCAGGTCCTTCCACGTACCGGCGGCGCCCGGCACGTGGGCCTGGCCGCCCAGGCGCCCGTCCACGCCCACCTCGCGCGCCACGTTGGTCACCTGGTCGGCAAAGGTGGCCAGCGTGTCGGTCATGTTGTTGATGGTGTCGGCCAGCGCCGCCACTTCGCCCTTGGCCTGCACGGCCAGGCGCTGCGTGAGGTTGCCGTTGGCCACGGCCGTCACCACCTTCACGATGCCGCGCACCTGGTCGGTCAGGTTGCTGGCCATGAAGTTCACGTTGTCGGTCAGGTCCTTCCAGGTGCCGCCCACGCCGGCCACTTGGGCCTGGCCGCCGAGCTTGCCTTCCGTGCCCACCTCGCGGGCCACGCGCGTCACTTCGGAAGCGAAGCCGTTGAGCTGGTCCACCATGGTGTTGATGGTGTCCTTGAGCTCGAGGATCTCGCCGCGCACGTCCACCGTGATCTTGCGGTTCAAGTCGCCGCGTGCCACGGCCGTGGTCACCTCGGCGATGTTGCGCACCTGAGCCGTGAGGTTGGCGCCCATGCTGTTGACGTTGTCGGTCAGGTCCTTCCAGGTGCCGGCCACGCCGGGCACCACGGCCTGCACGCCCAGGCGCCCTTCGGTGCCCACCTCGCGCGCCACGCGGGTCACTTCCGAGGCGAAGGAGCGCAGCTGTTCCACCATGGTATTCATGGTTTCCTTGAGCTGCAGGATCTCGCCGCGCACGTCCACCGTGATCTTCTTGGACAGGTCGCCATTGGCCACGGCGATGGTCACCTCGGCGATGTTGCGCACCTGACCGGTCAGGTTCTGCGCCATGGAGTTGACGTTGTCGGTCAGGTCCTTCCACGTGCCGGCGACGCCGGGCACCACGGCCTGGCCGCCGAGCTTGCCTTCCGTGCCCACCTCGCGCGCCACGCGGGTCACTTCGGAAGAGAAGCCGTTGAGCTGGTCCACCATGGTGTTCATGGTTTCCTTCAGCTGCAGGATCTCGCCTTTGACCTCCACGGTGATCTTGGAAGACAGGTCGCCGCGGGCGATGGCGGTTGCAACTTCAGCGATGTTGCGCACCTGGCCCGTGAGGTTCGACGCCATGAAGTTGACGTTGTCCGTCAGGTCCTTCCACGTGCCCGCCACGCCGGGCACGCGCGCCTGGCCGCCCAGGCGTCCGTCGGTGCCCACCTCGCGCGCCACGCGGCTCACTTCCGAGGCGAAACCGTTGAGCTGGTCCACCATGGTGTTGAGCGTGTTCTTCAGCTCGAGGATCTCGCCCTTCACGTCCACCGTGATCTTCTTGGACAGGTCGCCGTTGGCCACGGCCGTGGCCACGTCCGCGATGTTGCGCACCTGAGCCGTCAGGTTCGAAGCCATGGAGTTGACGTTGTCCGTCAGGTCCTTCCACGTGCCGGCCACGCCGGGCACCACGGCCTGGCCGCCGAGCTTGCCTTCCGTGCCCACCTCGCGGGCCACGCGCGAGACCTCGCCCGCGAAGCCGTTGAGCTGGTCCACCATGGTGTTGATGGTGTTTTTGAGCTCCAGGATCTCGCCGCGCACGTCCACGGTGATCTTCTTGGAGAGGTCGCCGTTGGCCACGGCGGTGGTCACTTCCGCGATGTTGCGCACCTGGCCGGTGAGGTTGGTGGCCATGGCGTTGACCGAGTCGGTCAGGTCCTTCCAGATGCCGGCCACGTCGCGGCCCTCAGCCTGGCCGCCGAGCTTGCCCTCGCTGCCCACCTCGCGGGCCACGCGCGTCACTTCCGAGGCGAAGCCGTTGAGCTGGTCCACCATGGTGTTGATGGTGTTCTTGAGCTCCAGGATCTCGCCGCGCACGTCCACGGTGATCTTCTTGGACAGGTCGCCCTTGGCCACGGCCGTGGTCACTTCCGCGATGTTGCGCACCTGGCCCGTGAGGTTCGACGCCATGAAGTTGACGTTGTCCGTCAGGTCCTTCCACGTACCGGCCACGCCGGGCACCACGGCCTGGCCGCCGAGCTTGCCTTCCGTGCCCACCTCGCGGGCCACGCGCGAGACCTCGCCAGCGAAGCCGTTGAGCTGATCCACCATGGTGTTCATGGTGTTCTTCAGGGCCAGGATCTCGCCCTTGACCTCCACCGTGATCTTTGAGGACAGGTCGCCCTTGGCAATCGAGGTGGCCACGCCCGCGATGTTGCGCACCTGGCCCGTGAGGTTGGAGGCCATCGAGTTGACCGAGTCGGTCAGGTCCTTCCACGTGCCGGCCACGCCGGGCACGACGGCCTGGCCGCCGAGCTTGCCTTCCGTGCCCACCTCGCGCGCCACGCGGGTCACTTCGGACGAGAAGCCGTTGAGCTGGTCCACCATCGTGTTGACGGTTTCCTTGAGCTCCAGGATTTCGCCCTTCACGTCCACCGTGATCTTGCGCGAGAGGTCGCCACGCGCCACGGCCGTCGTCACGGTCGCGATGTTGCGCACCTGGGCCGTGAGGTTGGTGGCCATGGCGTTGACGGAGTCCGTCAAGTCCTTCCACGTGCCCGCCACGCCCGGCACCACGGCCTGGCCGCCCAGGCGCCCGTCCGTGCCCACCTCGCGCGCCACGCGGGTCACTTCGGAGGAGAAGGAACGCAGCTGGTCCACCATCGTGTTGGTGGCTTCTTTGAGCTGCAGGATCTCGCCGCGAACGTCCACCGTGATCTTCTTGGACAGATCGCCGTTGGCCACGCCGATGGTCACCTCGGCGATGTTGCGCACCTGAGCTGTCAGGTTGCCGGCCATCTGGTTGACGGACTCGGTCAGCTCCTTCCACACGCCGCTCACGCCCTTGACCTTGGCCTGGCCGCCGAGCTTGCCTTCCGTGCCCACCTCGCGCGCCACGCGGGTCACCTCGGAGGTGAACACGGAGAGCAGCTCGATCATCGTGTTCACGAGCTTGGCCGAGCGCAGGAATTCACCCTTGAGCTCGCGACCATCGACCTCCAGCTCCATCGACTGGCCCAGGTCGCCCTTGGCCACCGCGCCAATGGTGCGGGCGATCTCGGCGGTGGGCCGCACCAGGTCGTCCATCAGCGCGTTGATCGATTCGACCTTGGTCGCCCAGCCGCCCAGCGATCCGGGCATGGACATGCGGTGCTTGAGCCGGCCTTCCTTGCCGACCATGCCCGAGAGGCGCGACACCTCGGCAGAGATGCGCGCCTCTTGAGCAATCGTCTGGTTGAAGACCGTGGCGATCTGGTCGTCGACGCCGACCCAGTGTGTGGGCAGGCGCACGGAGAAGTCGCCATCGCGGAATGCGACCATGGCCGCGAGGATCTGGCGCGAGCGCGCTTCGGCGGATTCGGACTCGCCCGATGCGGTGCGCCCGAGCAGCGCCTCCGCAGCAATTCCGTTACCAGATGCAACAGCCTTGGTCCGTTTTTCGGCGCTCGGCGAAAGGCTCATGAATCACCCGTCTCTAGGTTGATCGAATCCGTGCACGGGCTTGCTGCAATGAAGCCAGCGGCCACTATAGGACTGCGGTCCGCACTTGTGTGTAGGTCGCTTCCTACGCCTAACGCCGCGCCCGGACGGTGTCCTACGGGCCGCTCACGCGCCGCCTGACAGGCGCTGCCATGCGCCCGCGCCATAACTGGAACACGGGGCGTCGTCCAGCCACGGAGGGCCCCCGAGATGTCCGTCAAGCGGTACCGCTTCCTGCGGGCCAACAAGCGAAGGAAGGCGATGAAACCCATGATGAAGATGCAGGACTTCGAGCCCGGCGCCGTCTGGCTGACCGATCCCGATTTGCACGAGCCGGCGCCGACGCGCCGCCTGACCCTGCGCTACCTGCTGGAAGGCGAGGACGGCGTCGAACGCCAGATCGACTGCACCAGCATGGCCGACGTGCTGCACCACCTCGACGAATTCGGGCCGCAGCTGCGCCACGCCTTCGTCTTTGACGGCGCGGGCACGACCGTGCTTGAAGCCGGCCGCGACGACCGCCGCGAACGCGAGCGCCCCGATCATGCCGACTGGCCCCAGACCGAGTAGCAGCGGCGGCGAAGGCGCTCGCCTGGTGCTGGTGAGCGACGAGATGCCCGGCATCCGCCGCGTGCGGCGCGGGCACGGCTTCGGCTATCGGGCCAGCGACGGCTTGTGGCTGCGCGACGGCGATGAGATCCAGCGCATCCGCAAGCTCGCGATCCCGCCCGCCTACCGCGACGTGTGGATCTGCCCGCTGCCCAACGGCCACCTGCAGGCCACCGGCCGCGATGCGCGTGGCCGCAAGCAGTACCGCTATCACCCGGAGTGGCGCGTGGCGCGCGATACCGACAAGTTTGCGCAGCTGCTCGATTTCGGCCTGGCTCTGCCCAGGCTGCGGGGCCGCGTGGCACGCGACCTGCGATCGGGGCCGCGCTTGAGCCGCGAGGTGCTGCTGGCCGGCCTGATGCGCCTGCTGGACAAGGCCTTGCTGCGCGTGGGCAACGAGGAATACGCGCGCAGCAATGGCTCCTACGGCCTCACGACGCTGCGCAACCCTCATGCCCGCGTGAATGGCGACGAGCTGCGCCTGAACTTCCGCGGCAAGAGCGGCGTGCGCCAGGACATCACCCTGCAAGACGCCCGGCTGGCGCGCATCGTGCGCCGCTGCCAGCGCCTGCCGGGCCGTGATCTCTTCCAGTACCAGGACGAGACCGGCGAGGTGCGCGGCGTTTCATCAGCTGACGTGAACCGTTACTTGAGCGCAGCGGCGGGCGGCGCCGGCTTCACCGCCAAGGACTTCCGCACCTGGCATGCCAGCGTGCTGGCGCTGGAGCTCACCCGCCAGGCTTGCGAGCAGGACGAGCGGACCCGCTTCAACGCCAAGGCCGCGAAATCGGTACTGGCCGAAGTGGCGGCGCGGCTGGGCAACACGCCGGCGGTGTGCAAGCGGTCCTATGTGCATCCGGCCGTGCAGGCGCTGTGGCGTGAGCTGTGCTCGCGCGATGCCGATGCCGCGGCCACCGCCCGCAAGCGCCTGAAGCAACTGCATCCGCGACGGCCCGGCAGCGGGCTGCGCCTGCAGGAACAGCGCCTGTTGCTCTTCCTGGGCAGCGAGCACCGCGGCCGTCGAACAGGAGATTGAGATCATGGCTAAATCGAACCCTCGTGCAGCGGCTGTACAGGCCGGCGCGCGCGAACAACCTGCAACCTTGCCCGCGCAGACGCTGGAGAAACCCGGCCTGGAATCCGCCCTGCTGCTGCAGCCGCGCTTTCTGGCGCCGGACTACATCGGCAGTGCCAAGCTGGCACACATGACAGCCCTGATCACCGGCGGCGATTCCGGCATTGGCCGCGCCGTGGCCGTGCTGTTCGCGCGTGAAGGTGCGGACGTCGCCATCGTCTACCTCGACGAAGACAGCGACGCGCAGGAGACTCAGCGCCTGGTGGAAGAGGAGGGCCGCCAGTGCCTGCTGCTGCCCGGCGACGTCAAGGACCCGGACTTCTGCGAACGCGCTGTGCGCGCCGCCGTGGATGCTTTCGGCAAGCTCGACGTGCTGGTCAACAACGCAGCCTTCCAGGAGCACGCGGACGAGCTGACCGACATCACCGAGGAACGCTTCGACGAAACCCTGCGCACCAACGTCTACGGCTACTTTCACATGGCCAAGGCCGCGCTGCCGCACCTGGGGCGCGGATCCAGCATCATCAACACCGGCTCGGTCACGGGCCTGCGCGGCTCGCCCAAGCTGCTCGACTACTCGGCCACCAAGGGCGCCATCCACGCCTTCACCAAGGCGCTGGCGCAGAACGTGCTGCACCAGGGCATCCGCGTGAATGCCGTGGCGCCCGGGCCGGTCTGGACACCGCTGAACCCGGCCGATGCAGACGCAGACAATGTGGCCGAGTTCGGCAGCAACACCGACATGCACCGTGCCGCGCAACCCGAAGAACTTTCGCCCGCCTACGTCTTCCTTGCTTCGCCCGTCTGCGCCGGCTACATCACGGGCATCGTGCTGCCCGTGACTGGCACGGTGGGCGAGATCTAGCCGTGCGCAGGCTCCACTGCAGCCGCTGCGGCCAGCGCGTCTTCTTCGAGAACACGCGCTGCGACGCCTGCGATGCGGTGCTGGGTTTCGTGCCGGACGAGCTGGCCATGGTGTCCTTCGAAGCGGTGGACGACGACGACTGGCGCCGCCTTGGCCCCGCAGGTGCCGCACAGCGGCCCTGCGCCAACTACGTCGGCGAGCGGGTCTGCAACTGGACGGTGCCGGTGGGTTCGGCTTCGACGCTGTGCCTGTGCTGCGGCACGACGCAGCTGCGTCCCGATCTTGACCGGCCCGAAACCCGCACACGCTGGGCCGCGCTGGAGCAGGCCAAGCGCCGGCTCTTCTACGGCCTGCGGGTGCTCGGCCTGCCGACGGACGGGCTGTCCTTTCGCTTTGTCGATGGAGAGGGTTCGAGTGAGCCCGTGCTGACCGGCCACGACCACGGCGTCATCACCATCAACATGGCCGAAGCCGACGATGCCAGCCGCGAGCAGATGCGCGCGCGCATGAACGAGCCGTACCGCACGCTGCTGGGGCATTTCCGGCACGAGTCTGGCCATCACTTCTGGGACCGGCTGATTGCTCCAACGCCATGGCTCGACGAATACCGCCTCCTCTTCGGTGACGAGCGACTCGACTACGGGCAGGCTTTGGAGCGCCACTACGCCGAGCCGGTGGCCGACTGGTCGCAGTCCTTCATCAGCGCCTATGCCAGCTCGCATCCGTGGGAGGACTGGGCGGAGTGCTGGGCACATTACCTGCACATCCTGGATGGGCTGGAAACTGCGGCGGCGTGGGGATTTCGGCTTGAGGGCGGCGTAGCGCCATGCCCGCTTGATCATCTGCAGTCGCTGGCGCCCGCATTGATCAAGCAATGGCTGCCGGTCTCGCAGTTCGTCAACGCGATGGATCGCAGCCTGGGGATGGCGGACAGCTATCCATTCACAGTGCCCACGGCTGTGGTGGAAAAACTGGAGTTTGTGCATCGGGTCGTTGCCTCCAGTCGGCTCTGAACTGGCTGCTAGACTGCTGCGCCTCGCGAGCTCGCGAGCTTTCAGGAGGAGTCGCCCCGTATGCACCGACGCGACCTGTTCGGGCGCACGATGGCCGCCGTTGCCGCGGCCGCCACCAGCCCCCTCGGCCATGCGAAAGCCGCTCTGGCGGCAGTGCCCGCATCGCTGCCGCCGGCCGCACCGGGCCAGAAGGTTTTGCGCTACGCGGTGGCGACGGCCGAGACCGGTTTTGATCCGGCCGACATCAGCGGCACCTCGAACACGATTGCCTCGGAGATCTTCGACGCGCCTTTGCAGTTCGCCTTCCTGGGTGCGCCGGGGCAGATGCGCCCCAACACGCTGGTGGCGATGCCCGAGGTCAGCAGCGACTACAAGACCTTCGTCTTCCGCGTGAAGCCGGGGATCTACTTTGCCGACGATCCTGCTTTCAAGGGCCGCAAGCGCGAACTGGTGGCGGCCGACTATGTCTATTCCTACAAGCGGCTCTACGACCCGAAGCACACGGCCAACTTCCTGTTCCTGCTTGAAGACGCCAAGGTGCTGGGCCTGTCGGAATTGCGCCAGGAAGCCCTCAAGCACCGGCGCGACTTCGATTACGACCGTGAGGTCGAGGGCCTGCGCGTGCTCGACCGCTACACCTTCCAGATCAAGCTCGGGCAGTCCGCGCCCCGCTTCCTGCTCAATCTGACCGACAGTGCCTGGGCCGGCGCGGTGGCCCGCGAGGTGGTCGAGTACTACGGCGACCGCATCGCCGAGCACCCGGTCGGCACGGGGCCGTTTCGCCTGGCGGCCTGGCTGCGCGCATCGAAGATCGTGCTGGAGAAGAATCCGAACTTCCGCGAGCTCTACTACGACGAGGAAGCGCAGCCCGGCGACGCGATGGCCGCTGCGGCGGTGGCGGCGCTCCAGGGCAAGCGCCTGCCGCTGGTCGATCGTGTGGAGATCTCGATCATCGAGGAAAGCCAGCCGCGCTGGCTCGCGTTCCTGAACGGCGAGCACGAGCTGATCGAGGACGTGCCGTCGGCTTTCGCCAACGTTGCGATGCCCAACGGTAAGCTCGCGCCCAACCTGGCCAAGCGCCAGATCCGGATGCTGCGCTATCCGCGCGCCTACAACTTCTTCAGCTACTTCAATCTGGAGGATCCAGTCGTGGGCGGCTACACGCCGGAGAAGGTCGCCCTGCGCCGCGCGATCTCGCTGGCCGTGGACATCGAGAAGGAAATCCGCGTCGTGCGCAACAACCAGGCCATCCCCGGCCAGAGCCTGATTGCGCCCTGCGCGAGTGGCTACGACCCGGCCTTCAAGAGCGAGATGAGCGACTTCGATCCGGTGCGCGCACAGGCCCTACTCGACCTCTACGGCTATGTCGATCGAGACGGCGACGGCTGGCGCGAACGGCCCGATGGTGCGCCGCTCGAACTTGAATATGCGACCCAGCCTGACCAGCTGTCGCGCCAACTGGCCGAGCAGTGGCACAAGAACATGACGGTCATCGGCATCCGCATGCGTTTTCGGGTTGCGGCCCAGGCCGAGAACCTCAAGGCGTCGAGCGCCGGCAAGCTGCAGATGTGGGGCATGGGCTGGGGCGGATCGCCGGATGGCAGCGACTTGCTCGTGCTCGCCTACGGTCCGGCCAAGGGCGACGCCAACCACGCGCGCTTCGACCTGCCTGCCTACAACCGCGTCTTCGAAAGGCAGCGGCCGATGCCTGACGGCCCCGAGCGCGAGGCGGCCTTCCTGGAAGCCAAGAAGCTGCTCGTGGCCTACATGCCCTACAAGGTGCATGTGCACCGCCTCTTCACCGATCTGGCCCAGCCCTGGGTGATTGGCTATCACCACAACACCTTCATCCGCAGCGCCTGGCGCTATGTGGACATCGATGCGCCGATGCAGCAGCGCCTGGCGAAAACATGACGACCCCGACGCTCCTGGTCGCCGACATCGGCGGCTCCAACATCCGGCTGGGCCGGCACCGGCAGGCCGATGCCTGCGAACTGCTCACCGCAGTGCCGACGCCGGCGCACGACTGGGAGCTTTTCTGCGCGGCGCTCGACACGGCGGTCCGTTCGTTCTCTCAAGGCGACGCGGCGCTGTCGATCTCCATTGCCGGCGTCGTCGTGCCCGAGACCGGTGAAGTCGTCGCGGCCAATCTGCCTTGCCTTGCCGGGCGGCCGCTCGCCGCGGAGCTGACGGCCCGGCTGGGCCTGCCGGTCGTCGTCACCAACGATGCGGACTGCGCCGCGCTGGCCGAGGCACGCGTGGGTGCGGGCGCGGGGCACGAGGTCGTGTTCTGCGCAGTCCTCGGCACCGGCGTCGGTGGCGGCCTGGTTGTCGACGGACGACTGGTCCGAGGCGCGGGCGGGCTGACCGGCGAATGGGGCCACGCGCCCATCGTGAACGAGGCGATGGTCCAGACCGGCGATGGCCGCAGCTTGCGTGTGCCGCGCTTTCGCTGCGGCTGCGGGCTGAGCGGCTGTGCCGACACGATCGGCGGCGCGCGCGGACTTGAACGACTGCACCGCTTCCTGCACGAGCAGGAGCAGAAGAACAGCCGCGAGATCCTCGAAGCCTGGGCCGGTGGTGCACCGCTGGCCGTTGCGACGGTTGCGGCTTACATCGAACTGCTGTCGGGACCGCTCGCGCTGGCCGTCAACATCACGGGTGCGAGCGTGGTGCCGGTCTGCGGCGGCTTGGGCCGCAACGAGGCGCTGGTGGCGGCGCTGGACACCGCCGTGCGCCAGCTGATCCTGCGGCGCAGCGAGCAGCCGCTCGTGGTCCCCAGTCGACTTCACGAAGCCGGCCTCGTCGGCGCCGCGTACGCGTTTAACCGGCACGGCGCATGAACAACAAGGACAGCCTGTTGCTGGAAGTCTGCGTCGACGACCTTGCCGGTCTGCATGCCGCCGTCGAAGGCGGTGCCGACCGCATCGAGTTGTGCAGCAGCCTGGATCTCGGCGGCGTCACGCCGTCCGCAGGCTTGATGGCCGAGGCAGCGCGCGTCGGCATTCCGGTGGTCGCCTTGATCCGCCCGCGCGCCGGCGGCTTTGCCTATACGGCGGCCGAAGAGCGCGTGATGCTGAGCGACATCGAGCTTGTGGCCGAGCTCGGGCTTGCAGGCGTCGCGATCGGCGCCCTGGGCGATGACCGTCGTCTTGACCTCGCAATGATCGAGCGCCTGGCCGCGCGTGCCGCCGGCCTGCAGCTGACGCTGCACCGCGCCTTCGATCTGGTGCCGGATCCCGCGGAAGCACTGGAGCAAGCGATCACGCTGGGCTTCCAGCGCATCCTCACTTCGGGTGGTGCAGTGCAGGCGCCGGCCGGCACGGCGCAACTGGCCGCATGCGTGGCGCAGAGCCGCGGGCGCATCCGCATCCTGGCCGGCAGCGGCATCACGCCCGATAACGTCGGCGCGCTGCTGGCCGCAACCGGCGTGCAGGAGGTCCATGCCTCCTGCCGTGCGCCTGGAGGCGAACCTCCGCAAGACCTGCTCGCCTTTGGATTTGCCTCTGCATCGTCGGGCCGTCGCACCTCGACTGCCGTGGTGCGAGACCTCAAGCAGCGCCTGCTTGCGCATTCGAAATAAGGACCTCGTCATGACTTCGCGCCTGCGCATCGCCTTTGGCGGCATCCACATCGAGTGCAGCACCTACAACCCGGTGCTCACGCAGCAGGAGGATTTCGTCGTCTTGCGCGGCCCGGTGCTGGCCGCTTCGCCGCTGTTCACCTTCCTCGGCGGGCACGAAGGCAGCGCGGAATTCCTGCCCTTGCTGCACGCCCGGGCCGTTCCCGGCGGCCCCGTGAGCCGCGTCACCTACGAGGCGCTCAAGGCGGAGTTTCTTGCCCGGCTCGGCGAACTCGGCCCCGTCGATGGGCTCTATCTGCCGATGCACGGCGCGATGTACGTGGAGGGCATGGAGGACGCCGAGGGCGACTGGATCTCTGCCGCCCGCGCCGTGGTTGGTGAAGCTTGCATCGTCGCCACCAGCTACGACCTGCACGGCAACGTCAGTGACCGCGTTGCCCGCGCCATCGACATCTTCTCGGCCTACCGGACCGCGCCGCACATCGACATGCTGGAGACGCGCCAGCGCGCGGTGGACATGCTGCTGCGTGCGCTCCAGACCGGCGTGCGGCCCCAGCTCGTGTGGGTGCCGATCCCCGTGCTGATGCCCGGCGAGCGCAGCTCGACCGACGACGAGCCGGCCAAACGCCTGTACGCCAGTCTGCCCGCCATCGACGCAGTGGCCGGCGTGTGGGACGCCTCGCTGATGGTCGGCTACGTCTGGGCCGACGAACCACGTGCCGGTGCGGCCGCCGTGCTGACGGGTACCGATGCCCAGGTGCTCGCGCAGCAGGCAGCGGCCCTGGCCACGGCCTATTGGCAGGCACGCGAAGAGTTCCAGTTCGGCGTGGCCACCGGGACGCTGGCCTGGTGTGTCGAGCAAGCGCTCGCATCGACCACCGCCCCGGTCGTGCTCGCCGACTCCGGCGACAACCCGACCGCAGGCGGCGTGGGCGACCGCGCCGATGCGCTGCGCCTGCTGATTGCAGCGCAAGCGCAAGACTGCATCGTCGCTGGCATCGCCGATCCGGCCGCCGTGCAGGCCTGCTTTGAAGCGGGTGTCGGTGCCGAGCTGGCGATGTCGATCGGCGCCGGCCTCGATGCCTCGGGAAGCCAGGCCGTGCAGGCCAGGGTCTCGGTCGCCGGACTCTGCGAGGCCTACAACAGCTGGGGCCGCCAGGCGCTCGTCACCATCGGCGGCATCGAGCTCGTGCTCAGCGAAAAGCGCCGCCCGTATCACGAGCTTGCAGACTTCCAGCGTCTCGGGCTGGACCCGCTCCAGGCACGCGTTGTCGTCGTCAAGTCCGGCTATCTATCGCCCGAGCTCGCGCCGATCGCCAATCCCTGCCTGATGGCCCTGTCTGAGGGCGTCGTCGACCAGCACATCGAGCGCCTGGTCCGCGCCAGGAAGGCCGTGCCGACGTTTCCGTTCGACCGGGAGTTTGAGTATCGGCCGGTGCCGCGCTGACCGTCCGGTCAACTTGCATAGGGTGGCTTGTCGGGAACGAGTCTTGCGCATGACGGTGTCAGCCCCCGATCGCTCGCTTGATCCGCTCGTCCGTCAGATCGGGGCCGCTTGCGGGCGCCAGCAGGTCGCGCACCGTGGGCATGGATGCCGGCGTTGAGGCGGGCTGCGGAACCGGCGTGGCAGGCAGCACGGTGATGGCGCCGCCATCCATCGGCTTTTCGACAGTTCCCGCGGGGCACTTCCCGCTGCTGTATTCAACCCGCGATGCCGAAACGCATTTGTGAGTTTCCATGCTGCCGGCGGTCGAAGTGGCGTTCCACAGGCGGCTCACTGCACGGTCAAAGGCCTGCACGGCCGGGGAAGTCCGATAGGTCTGATGCAGCCCCAGTGCAACGAGCAACCCGACGGCGCAGAGCACCAGCAAGTGTTTGACTTTCACGGCCGCCGCCTACTGGAACAAGGCCCGCGCCGCCACCGGGCGCACGCTGTTGGGCAGGCCGGCAACCGCGTCCAGGATGCCGATCACACGATCGCAATCCATGGCGGCCGGATTCTTGCGGGTCGAAACGTAGAGGCCGGCGAGCAGGCCTGGCGCACGCTCGCCCAGCTGGTGGGTCAAGACGGCGATCTCCGTGTTGTTCACCGGTCTGGGTGTGGCCTGCGTGTCCCCGCTGGCCATTACCTGGATCAGCCAGGACGCCTCCTGCGCCACGACCTCCTGCGGCAACTTGCGCTTGGTGCTCGTGTCCGCCGACAGCACGGCCTTGCAGGCTTGCGCATCGAGCGTGCGCGCGGCCTTGAGTTGATCGCGCCAGATCAGCACATAGTCCGAGCGCCGTTCGTTGCCCACCTTCTGCAGGAGCTCGGGGAGCATCGCCGTGATGAGGTCCTGGCCTTCGGCCTGCACACGATCACCATCGTTCGCAGGATCGCTGCGGGCCGCGTCCATGCGCTGAGCCGCTGCTGCAATCAGTCCAGGGCGCGACTGCTCCATCAGGTACCAGCCAGGGTTGTCGCGCAGCGCCTCGACCAGATCCTGCAAGGGTTGGATGGCACCCGCCGGGGGCAGGGCGATGTCCAGCGTCTGTGGCAGCGGATCGATCAGGTCTGCATCCACCAGGTCTCGGCGCGAGGGCCGCCAGAGCTGGGCCGCCGGTCCCGCGAACGCGTTGGCAATGACGGGCTCCGCCGCACCATAACGGCGGAACAGTGCCAACGCATCTGGCTTCAGGACCGAGTTCATCAGCGGGCTGAGGATGCCGGCTGAAGGGTGGCGAAATCCCACCGTGCCGGACAGCATCACCTGTCGATGATCGGCGGCCAGGAAGAGCAGGGCGCAAGCGTCTTCGCAAGCGCCCGCCACGCGCAGGTGCAGCTTTCTGTCCTTGATGAGATCCGCGATGCGGATCGCCTCGAACAGGCGGCCGCCCGTCGACTCGATCTCGATGGATCGCAGCGTGGGCGAGGTCGCCGCCAGGCTCAGGAACCGAGCGCCGTCACGCATGCCGAGCGGACCATGGATGGTGATGTGCCCCTGATCTTCAGACATGGTCATGTCCGCCTGACCGAGCGGATCGCTGCCGTTGATCAGTTGCAGGTACTGACCTGCACGAGGCAGGAACTCGAAGAGGGCGGAGGAAAGCAGGATCGCCCCCAGTGCGCCCAGCATGACGAAGCTCGCGAGCGATCCGAGCGCGCCGCGGCTCTGCTCGCCGTACTCCACCGCTGCACGCCAGGTCCCGACGATGCTCCAGCAGGCCAGCACCAGCATGAGCGGCCACACGATCAGCAGCACCGCGCTGCCCAGCCGCAGCAGGTCGCCATTCACGTTGACCTCGACCGTGATCCGCACAGCGAGCAGCAGCAGGGGCAGCAGGACCAGCACCGTGTTCTGCCAGAAGCTGATGGCCAGCGGCAGTTCGCCGCGCCAATGTGCTTGCACCAACTCCCGCAGCGTGCGCGGGCCCTTGCGATCTGAGGGCAGATGCCGAACGACCGTCGTCCCGGACAGGCTGTCATGCAGAGGGCGCTTTTGCGGATCGAAGATGCACCACAGGAAGCCGATGCCGAAGGGCACGGCCGAGGCAATGAAGACGATCCATCTGAGCAGGCACTGTCGCGGGCTCATCGCCCCGCCGGTCTTGGCGTCGACGATCTTGCTCAGGGAAATCATCTGGCCCGGCGTTGCGGCGAGCAGGTGCCAGCACGCAAGCAGGATGAGCGCTGGCAGGACGCGTTGGACGCTCTTGTCCATCCAGCCACCCGCCAGGTCCGGCACCACCTGGTGCAGGAGCCACAGCAGGGGCGTCAACGTCACATACAGAAGCAGCGCATCAATTGCAAAGGCAGATACACGGCTGCGCAGGCTCGCAGCTGTCAATGTCGACATCGAACTCCCTCGGTTTCATTTTTTTGTGTGGCCGCAGCCTCGTTGAACTCGGGAGCTTGGTCAAGAGGGAAAGACCGTGTTCGGACGTATCTCGCGCAGGTGAAATTTGCCCAGCGGGATGACTTCCCAGCTGAGTTGGCGCAGCTGCGCAAAGGTCATATCAAATCAGGCTTGCCCTGCTCGAACAGCACTGGCCGGCGCGAGGGCGGCAGCGTGGCGGATGAGGGCGCGCTGGCCAGCACCGCGTGCACGCTGCCCTGTGGCCAGCGGTCCAGCTCGATGAGTTCGCCCACGGTGGCGAGCAGGGCCATCGGTTCCTCGGCCAGCATGGCGTCCAGCGTCTGCTGGTCGGCGCAGACGATCACGCGGTGGTTCTGCCCCTCGTGCCGCAGCGTGACCTCGGCCGAAGGCCAGTGGGGCGGCAGGCAGGGGCGCAGGTGCAGGCGGCCTTCGCTGAGCGTCACGCCGCAGATCGATTCAACGCCGGCGCGCAGCAGCCAGCCGGCCGAGCCGGTGTACCAGCTCCAGCCGCCGCGGCCGGTGTAGGGCGGGGCGGTGTAGACGTCGCCGGCCATCACGTAGGGCTCGATGGCGTAGGTGGCGCCGCGCTGCGGCTCCATCCAGCGGTGCGCCGGGCTCAGCGCCGTGAAGACCTGCCACATCGCCGCGCGCTGGCCGAGCTGGGCCAGGGCCATCAGCGCCCACACGGCGGCGTGGTTGTACTGGCCGCCGTTCTCGCGCACGCCGGGCGGATAGGACTGGATGTAGCCCGCATACGGCTTGGCATGCTGCAGCGGCGGATCGAGCAGGTGCACGAGCTGATGTGTGCGGTCGAACAGATGCATGATGACGCTGGCCATGGCCTCGCGCGCATGCGGCCGCTCGCCCGCGCCGGAGAGCACGGCCCACGCCTGCGCGATCAGGTCGATGCGGCATTCGGTCTGGCGCGAGGAGCCCAGAGGCGTGCCGTCGTCGAAGAAGCCGCGCATGTACCAGCGGCCGTCCCAGGCCTGCGCATCCAGCGCCTGTGCCCAGGCCAGACGGGCGGCCTGCCAGCTGCGCACGCGGGTGGTGTCGCCGCGGGCCTTGGCAAAGGGCAGGAAGTCGTCCACCACGCGGCACAGGAACCAGGCCAGCCAGACCGATTCGCCGCGGCCGCCCGAGCCCACACGGTTCATGCCGTCGTTCCAGTCGCCGGTGCCGAACAGCGGCAGGCCGTGCGCGCCGTTGCTGAGCGAGCGGTCGATGGCGCGTGCGGCGTGTTCGTAGATCGAGGCGCGCTCGTCGGTGATGCCCGGCGTCTCGTAGATGTCCTCGGCACCGGGCGGCACCTGCTGGCCCGCCAGGAAGGGCTGCTGTTCGTCGAGCAGGGCGATGTCGCCCGTTCGCCGGCAGTAGTGGGCCAGCGCATACGGCAGCCACAAGCGGTCGTCCGAAAAATGCGTGCGCACGCCCGCACCGCCGGGCTCGTGCCACCAGTGCTGCACGTCGCCCTCGGGGAACTGATGCGCGGCGCTGCGCCGCAGCTGCTCGGCCAGCAGCTGCGGCGAATGCGTGACCAGCGCCATCGCATCTTGCAGCTGGTCGCGGTAGCCGAAGGCGCCACCGGCCTGGTAGAAGCCGGCGCGCGCCCAGATGCGGCAGGCCAGCGTCTGGTACGGCAGCCAGCGGTTCATCAGCGCGTCGAAGCGGGCATCGGGCGTGCGCACGCGCACGGCACCCAGGCACTCGTCCCAGTGGGCCTGCTGGCGCATCAGGCGGCGAGAGGGGTCGAGCTCCCAGGCATCGATCAGCAGCTGCTGCGCCGTCTCGGCATCCGGTCCATGGCCGAGCAGCACCGTCAGGCCGGCCTCGGCATCAGGCCCCGGCGTGAGCACCGCCGCCAGCGCACCGCAGGCATCGAGACCCGGCCCGCTGCGCCGGCCCAGCAGGGCTGGCAGCACCAGTTGGCCGGCCGGCTCGAAGAACTCGCGGCGGTCGCAGGTCCAGTCGTTGTCCAGCAGCTGGCAGGTGTCCGGATCGTCGGGCCGCAGCGTGACGAAGCCCGTGGCGCCGCCGAAGCCGCCGAGGTGGTCCAGCTGCGTGCATTGCAGCGCCAGCGCCTGCGCGGGCTGCGGCAGGCCGGCACCGTCGGGGCTGGTGTTGAACCAGCGCGGCCGCGTGTTGATCGACAGGCGCTCCTGCCGCGCGCTGCCCATCTGCCACTCCACCATCGCCACCAGGCGCAAGCGGCGCGGTGCACTGCTGTTGAGCTTGATCTGCACCTGCTTGATGGCGGCCTTCTCGTCCACGCAGAAGGTCAGCGTCACGTCCAGCCCGTCGAGGTGCTGCGTGATGCGCGTGCTGCCGATGCCGTGTTCCACCGCGCTCGCGCTGGCCGCGCTCAGCTGCCGGCCCAGCGTCCACACGCGGCCGCGTTCGAGATCCTGCAGCAGCAGCCACTCGCCGGGCGGATCGCTCAACGGGTCGTTGGACCAAGCCGTGACCTGGTGCATGCGGCTGTTGCCGGCCCAGACATAGCCGCTTCCCAGCTCTGACACCTGGCAGCCGAAATGCGGATTGGCCAGCACGTTGATCCAGGGCCGCGAAGGCCGCCGCTCCGGCGAAAGCTCGAAGGCGTAGCTGCCGTCCCTGGCCTCGAAGCGGCCCTGCGGCGGCTCCGGCTCCGTGGCCGCGGCGTGCGCCTGCACGCGAGAAGCCTGCGGCAGCACCGTCGGCCAGCGGCGTGAGTTGCCCGTGTTCGCCGGTCGCCATGGCTGCCTCACAAAGGCCTCGGGGCCGGCCGGTGGCAGCTCGGTGTCTTCCAGCAGGCGCTCGATCTGTTGCGCCAGCGAGCGCCCGTCGGCCAGCAGCTTGATGCGCGCCAGCGTCTGCAGCGTCTGCCTTTCGTCCACGCCGATCTCCTGCTCGCGCACCACGTGCAGCTTGCAGCGCAGGTGTTCGGGCAGGTCGTGATGGGCCTGCGCCTGCTGGCGCGCCTGCAGGGCCAGCAGTTGGTGTTGCACCGGCGATAGGTAGGAATGCGGCTCGCCGTTGGTGACCACCAGGTCCACGCCCAGGCCGGCGGCGGTCCACCAGCGCAGCGCCTTTTTGAGCGCCAGCACCAGCTCCAGGCCTTCCTCGCCGCTGATGGCGATCCACACCAGCGGCCGGTCGCCCGAGATGCCGCGCTGCCAGAGCAGCCGGCGATCACAGCGCGCGTTGGCCGGCAAGGGGCTGCGCAAGGCGCCGATGCCTGCGCGCGAGGCCAGGGCGGTGACGAAGGTGTTGAGCGTGAGCATCGCGCTCCAGGTCTCGGCGTCGAACTGCAGCTCGCGCACGCGGATGCCGGCCATGGTGTGCGACATGTTCGCCGCGCGCTCGATGTGCGTGGGCTGCTGGTACTTGTCGATCAGCGCTTCGAGCGCGCCCGCGTCGTTCGAGGCGGCCAGGCAGAAGGTCAGCTTGAGCGTGGCGCCGGGCGGCAGCTGCAACCGCGCGATCAGCCCCGAGAGCGGGTCCAGCCCGTTGTTCAGCACGCCGTCTTCGGCCAGCTCGCAGCCCGCATCGCCCAGCGGTTGCGCGGCGCTGCCATAACGGCCGATCCAGCGTGCGCGGTCGGCGCAGGGCGTGAGGCTCTCGATCTGGCCTTCGGCCGTGGCGAGGAAATGCACGGCGCGCACCACCGGCTCGTCGGGCAGGCGAGGGCGGCGTTCGATGAAGAGCGCGCGATCGGCCGCGTTCCAGCGCTGCTGCAGGAACATGTTGGAGAAGGCCGGGTGCGACTCGTCAGCGCGCTGCGGCGCCAGCGTGGCTTCGATCACGGCGGCCAGGCGCAGGCCCAGGGGCTGGTCAGCGAGGTTGCACAGCTCGATCTGACGCAGCTCGCAGTCGTCCTCAGGGCTGACCCAGGTGGTGCAGCGCGCCAGCAGGTCGGGCCAGCGGGCCTCGAAGACCACGCGGTCGGTCAGCATGGTGCAGTCGTACTTGGCCGAGCGATCGGGAGCCGGATGGGCGGTGATCGAATGCCAGGGCGCGTCCGGCGATGCCGGTGGCGCAGCACCTTCTCGTTGCAGGTAGAAGAAGTGGCCGAACTCGCCGCGCAGCAGGTCGTCGCGCCAGCGGTTCAGGCCCACGCCCTTCCAGCAGCTGCTGCCGCTGCCGTCGTGGCGCAGCATGACGGCGTGGCGGCCGTTGGTCAGCAGATGCGTCAGCGGCAGGCCCGGTGCGCTCAGCGGTTGGGTCTCGCGCACCAGGCGCATGGCGCGCGGGCTGCGCGGCTGCGCCGGCACGGCGGCGGCCAGGCGCGCCACCTCGCGCGGTGCGCGTTCGTGCAGCAGGTCGGTGACGGCGCGCAGGTGCGGGTCACCCATCGTCCAGCGACGCGGTGCGTTGTCGGCCAGCAGATTCGTGATCGCCACGAGGATCATCGATTGGTGATGGGTCATGAAGGTGTCGACGAGGGTGAATCCGCGGCCCGTGGCCTGGTCCTGGCTTTGGCGCACGGGGGTGTAGTCCAGCGCCTCCACAAAACCCAGCGCCTGGCGCGCACCGAGCGCTTGCAGGGCCTGCAGATTGCTCACCGCCGCGCAGGGCGCAACGAGCGCGGCCAGTGCCGTGGCATAGGGCGCGAGCACGCGTTCGCCCGCCGGCGTGCGGCGCAGGGCGAGCCGGGCCGCGCCTTGCGGGCCGTACTGGTAGGCCAGCGTGTGGTCGCGGCTGGCGATGGCCGACTCGCTGATGCCCCAGGGCGTGGCGTGTTCGCTGCCGTCGCGCCTCTGTTCGGCCACGGCGCTGCGGCCCATCTGGCCCAGCACCGAGCCGTGCGGTTCGTCGAGCACCAGCGAGGGCATCAGGTACTCGAACATCGAGCCCGACCAGGACTTCAGGCCCACTTCCTTGCCCTCGGCGAAGAAGGGACGGCCCAGCGCGCCCCAGTGCTCCACGGGCGCATCGCCCTTGGCGATGGCCAGCAGGCTGGTCAGGCGAGCCTCGCTGGCCAGCAGGTCGTAGTGGTTCTCGTCGACCTGGGCGGGCTGCATCTGCGCGTCGAAGCGCCAGCCGATGTGCAGCAGCCGGCGCTCACGGTCGTAGAGCACGGTGAAGTCGGCGTCCAGCGCGAACTTGCGGGCGCGCGCGGCCAGCGAGAGCAGGCGCTTGCGCAAGCCTTCCGCATCTTCCAGCCGGTCGCGCAGCGCGGACTCCAGGCTGCCCACCATGTCGCCCAGCATCCACAGCGCGCCGCGTTCCACGCCGGCGCTGGACAGGCGCTGGTGCAGCGCGTCGAGCTCACGCCGCGCCTGGGCCACGCGCTGCTGCAGCACCTGCGCCTGCGGCAGGTTCTCCGGCCAGGTCCACTGCCCGTCTACCAGGCTCCACAGGCCCTGCAGATCGGGCGCGCTGGACAGCACGGGGCGCAGCACGCGCAGGCGTTGCATGGTCTGGGCGAGAGCGGGGCCGAGGCGCTTCGGCGCCTGATCGAGCGCGATCGACCGGGCCGCGATCTCGCAGGCGCGTGCCACGGCCAGCAGGTGCACCGAGCAATTGCCGCTGTCCACCGAGGACACATAGGCCGGCTGCAGCACGGTGAGCGTGCGGGTGTCCAGCCAGTTGTAGAAGTGGCCGTGCCAGCGCGGCAACTGGTCCATCGTGTCCAGCGTGGCCTGCAGCCGATCGGCCATGGTGGCAGCTCCGATGAAGCCCAGCTCGCGGGCGCAGCTCACGCTCAGCAGGTACAGGCCGATATTGGTCGGCGAAGTGCGGTGCGCCACCATCAACTGGGGTGAGAGCTGCACGTTGTCGGGCGGCAGATGGTGGTCCTCCGGCCCGATGTGCTGCTCGTAGTAACGCCAGGTCTCGCGCGCCAGGTCCTGCAGGTAGAGCTTGCCGTCGGCGTCGAGCTGGTCCTTGGGCGGCCTGCGGCGTGGGCGGCAGGCCAGCCAGGTCCACAGCGGCGAGGCTGCCCACACGAGCAGCAGCGGCACCGCATACGGCCATTGCACATCGGTGCCCAGCAGCGCCTCGCAGCCGATCAGCCCGAGCAGGATCACCAGCGCTGCGACGGCCACGCGCCGGTGCTGGTGGATCAGCGCCGGCAGTTCGGTCTGCGCGGCGGCCGTGGCCTGGGCGGCGGTCGTCCATTCGAGCAGGTCGCGGTGCGAGACCCATTGCCGGTACAGCGCGCGGACGATGGCATCCGTGTGCATCAGGCTCGACTGCAGCAGCTGCGCGCCCTGCCACACGGCCAGCATCAGCGCGCGCAGCACGTCGGCGAAGGCGTGGTGGTAGAAGTGGCGCAGCGCGATGTCGTCGCGATTGGGTGCCAGGCCCGCCACCGCGCCCAGCAGCGGCCCGGCGCTGAAGGCCGCGGCCACCACCAGCAGCGCCCAGCCCGGCGGCAGCACGCCGGTGGCCAGCACCAAGAGCAGCAGCAGCAGCGAGCAGGGACCGACGAGCGAGCGGCGCAGGTTGTCGATCATCTTCCAGCGGTTGATCGGCGCGATGCCATAGCGGCTGGCCCGGGCCACGAAGGGCAGCAGCTGCCAGTCACCGCGCGTCCAGCGGTGCTGGCGCGCGGCGGCCACGTCCGGATGGGCCGGCTGCTCTTCCATCAGAGTCACTTCGGAAAGACCCGCGCAGCGCGCGATTGAGCCTTCCAGCAGGTCGTGGCTGAGCACCTGGCTGGGCGGCAGGCGCTGGCTCAGGACCGCGTGCAGGGCGTGAACGTTGAGCAGGCCCTTGCCGGTGAAGGTGCCTTCGCCGAACAGGTCCTGGTAGATCTCGGAGGTGGCGGCGCTGTAGGGATCGATGCCGCCCTGGCCGCTGAACAGGCGCTGGAAGGGCGTGCTGCTGGCCGGATCGGGCAGGGGCGTACTCACGCGCGGCTGCAGAACGGCGTAACCGCTGAGCACGCGCCGGCGCAGGGTGTCGATGCGCGGCTGGTTGAGCGGGTGCGCGGCCGTGCCCACCAGGGCGCGCAGGCGGCCGGGCGGCATATCGGTATCGGCATCCAGCGTGACGACATAGCGCGTTCCCTCGGCGGGCTGAGATAACGCGCCGAGGTCGTTGAAGGGGCTGCTCCGCGCCGTCGGTTCGGCCAGCAGCGCGATCAGTTGTTCGAGCTTGCCGCGCTTGCGCTCCCAGCCCATCCAGCGCTGCTCGGATTCGCTCCATTCACGCTCGCGGTGCAGCAGCAGGAAGCGCAAGCCCGGCTGTGGCTCCTGCTGCTGCTCTTGTGGATAGCGCAGGTTCAGCTCCGCCAGCAGGCGGCGTGCGCTGCCGAGCAGTGCCGCATCGCTGTCCTGCGTGGAGGCATCGGCATCGCGGTAGTCGCTCAGCAGTGCGAACTGGCAATGCGCCTCGGGGTTGGCCAGGTGGTGCTGCTCCAGCTGCGCGGCGAGGGCCTCGATCTCGGCCTCGCTGCCCAGCATCACCGGCAGCACGACAAGGGTGCGCTCTTCGGCGCTCAAGCCCTGCACGAGCGCCAGGCTGGGCAGGCGCCGCGGCCGCGCCGATTCGCTGATCAGCCGGTTGACGAAGGCCACCACCGCTTCGCTGGCGGGCCCAAGCAGGAGCAGGGCGGTGAGCAGCAGCAGCCAGCCCGGCGCGAAGACCGAAGCCTGACGGCCCAGCAGCCAGGCCGCGCTCCAGAAGCTGAAGCCCGCAAGGCCGCTGAGGTAGGCCAGCGTGACCACGGCGCGGCGTGCGCTGCCGTCCTCCAGCAGCGGCGGCGGCGTCGGTAGGCCCAGCTGATCGAAGAGCCGCGGCCGGCCTGCGCCGCGCCACCAATAGGCGGGTGCGGCGCCGTGGGCGTCGCCGTCGGGCGTGCCGGTGCGCGTCAGTTCAACGAGCACTTCGGCCACCGTGGCCTCGGCCTGGCCCGAACGCCGCGCCAATCGCTCCACGGCGTGGAGGGTCTCGTCCTGCGTCTGCTCGGATTCGGCGGCATAGACCGGTGCCTCCTGCAGGATGCGCATGACGGCGCAGCTGGCGCCGATCAGCTTGCGCCAGTCCACGCGGTCGAGCTGGCGCAGCGTGACGATGGCGTTGCGCACGCTCTGCTGGTCCTCGGTCGATTCGTTCTGCTGCCGCGCCAGCGTGCCGGCCGGATCGGGCAGGCGTGGGTTCAGCCAGGTGTCGAGCGCGGCGGCCATCTCGGGGGGCAGCTCGTCCTGTCGGTGCTCCAGCTGCAGGTAGAAGGCCTGCTCGACGCCGCGCGCGCGGATGCCAGGTTCGAGAGCTTCGAGTTCGGCCAGTGCGGCCCGATCTTCCGGCGCCTGGTCGAACCAGTGGTGGGCGGCGTCGCGCGCGGCCTGCTGCGTGGCGGAGCGCTCGGCCAGGCGGCGCAGGTTCTCGATCAGCACCACGCGCAACGTCGTCGGCAGCGCCCAGAGCTCGGCCAGCGAGAGCGCGCGCTCGGCCTGGTATGCGCTGAGGTAACTGTGCAGCAGGGCGGCGTCGAAACCGCTGTCGGTGTGCGCCACCCAGGCCCAGGCCACGCCGTAGATGCGCGGCAGGCCGGCCAAGGGCTCATCGCGCAGACGCGGCAGCAGGCGGAAGAAGCTGCGCGGCAGGCCGCGCCGGATGGCGTGCACCTGCTCATCGATCAGGGTGGCGTTGTCGAGCAGCCAGTGGGCGGCGGGCCCGAGATGGCGGCCTTCGGCCACGCGGCGCTCCAGCTGGGCGCGCGAGCGGCGCAGCATCTCGATATTGCTCTGCAGCCGCGGAAAAAAGCGGGTGTTCGAACGTGTGCCGCCGACCACCTCGTGCGTGCGCGCCAGGCTCTGGCCGTGCTGCTCGAAGCGCGCGGGGCCGAACAGCACGGCGCGGACCGGAGGGTCCAGCGGGCCGGCGCTGGCTTTCAGCAGCGCGGCATCTTCTGCATGGGCGGCGAGCACGAGGCGGTGGCCGTGTTCACAGCCACGTGCACGAGGCAGCCGTCACGACTGCAAACAGCAGGATCGTGGTGGCGAAGCGCGGTGCGGCCAACCTGTGCAGCTCCTCGGCAAGCATGGCAGCGCCGAACCAGCGCCCGCGGGCCCGGTGGCATTGCTGGAGATGGCGACCGAGCGCCACGGCTTCGGGCGCTGTGCGGCTTGTGCTGCTCATCGCGAACCCCTGTCGTCGTTGCCGGGCAGCTCCACCAGGGTGGTGATGCCGTTGGCCAGAGCCACGGCATTGCCTTCCGGCGCCTGGTCGAGCGCGGGCTGGGCGGCCGAGAACACGATCGAGGCGACCGCGATCACGAGGTAGGCGAGGGTGGGATGCTTGTGCTTCATGACAGGGCTCCTGTCGTGCTGTTTCCTGGGGGTTGAACCCACTCTATCGACGCCCCCTGGTGCCCAGGGCAGGACGGTCGCGCGAGGGCTTGTCGGCGCCGTCCTACGGCGTCACAGGATCGTAGGAACTCAACTACAGCCGGCTGCGGTGCAGTCCGCTGATCGCACCGATGCGTCTCGGCCAGACTCAAGTTATCGGTGCCGCCCGTCTCTGTTCGGCTGCGCCGAATTGACAAGGAGAACCTCATGAAGACCAAGAACGTCCTCGGCATCGCGCTTTGCGCGGCTGGCCTGATGGCCGCCACGCAGGCGATGGCCGACGTCACCTTTTTCGAGAACGACAACTTCACCGGTCGCTCGGTGGTGGCAGGCGACGATGTGCGCAACCTGAGCCGCTACGGTTTCAATGACCGTGCCTCCTCGCTGACCGTGGACCGCGGTCGCTGGGAGGTCTGCGAAGACGTCAACTTCGGCGGTCACTGCGCCATCGTGCGGCCGGGCAGCTACAACTCCCTGCGCTCGATGGGGCTGAACGACCGCATCTCCTCGGTGCGCCGCGTGAACTGGGACGAATCGGTCTCGCGCTACGACGCCCGCCCGCGCCGCGGTGAACGGCTTTACGAAGCCAACGTGATCTCGGTGCATGCCGTGGTCGGCCCGCCTGAGCAACGCTGCTGGGTGGAACGACAGAGCGTCGTCGAGGAAGGTGGCAACCGCACGGGCGGCGCCATCGCAGGCGCCCTGATCGGCGGCATCCTGGGCCACCAGATCGGTGGCGGCAGCGGCCGTGACCTGGCCACCGTGGGCGGCGTCGTCGCCGGTGCGGCGGTCGGCTCCAACATCGCCGGCAACCAGGGCGACCGCGTGGTGCAGCAGGACGTGCAACGCTGCCGCACGGTGCCGAGCCAGGCCCGCCCGGACTTCTGGGATGTGTCCTACACCTTCCGCGGCATGGAGCACCACGTGCAGACGACCGAGCCGCCGGGCCCGACGATCACGGTCAACCGCGATGGCGAGCCGCGCCTGCGTGATTGATTGAGACACCACCTCACCTTGGAGAACACCATGAAGCAAGCTTCCGCCATCAAGCCGGCGCTGATCGTCGCCGCCGCACTCGCCGTCCTGCCCGCGAGCTTCGCCTGGGCCTTGGACAAATCGGAATACGAGACCGCCAAGTCGCGCATCAGCGCCGACTACAAGACCGATCGCGTCGGCTGCGACGGCATGAAGGGCAACACCCGCGATGTCTGCATCGAACAGGCCAAGGGCAAGGAAAAGGTGGCACTCGCCGAACTGGAGCACAGCTATAGCGGCAAGGAGGCCGACCGGATCAAGATGCTCGAGGCGCGCGCCGATGCAAATTACTCGGTGGCCAAGGAGCAGTGCGATGACAAGGCCGGCAACGACAAGTCCGTCTGCGTGAAGGAGGCCAAGGCCGCCCACACCGCCGCGATGGCCGATGCCAAGGCCAGCAAGAAGATCCGTGAAGCCCGCGTGGAAGCCGCCGATGACAAGCGCGATGCCGACTACAAGGCCGCCGTCCAGAAGTGCAGCTCCCTGGCCGGCGTAGCCAAGGACAACTGCGTGAGCGCGGCCAAGGCCGAGTTCGGCAAGTCCTGATCCCGGGCTGAGCGAATCTCGTTTCCTTCAACAACAAGGAGCACTTCATGTCCAAGTACAACTTCACCCGGATCGCTGCTGCCGCCGTTGCGGCGGCGCTGAGTCTGGGATCGCTGACCCCGGCCATGGCCGAGCCCGATCGCCGCGACCGCCGTGACGATCGCCATGAAAGGCGCGATGACCGCTACAACCGTGACCATGATCGCGACCGCTGGGGCAACCACGTGGACTGGCATCGCGGCTACGGCCCCGATCGCAACTATTACGTCGGCCAGCGCATGCCGACCCAGTACCGTGAACGCACGTATGTCGTCGACGACTGGCGCGGCCACCACCTGCGCCAGCCGCCGCGCGGCTACCACTGGGTGCAGTCGGGCACGGACTACCTGCTGGTGGCCGTGGCCACGGGCCTGATCGCCTCGGCGATCATCAACAGCAACTACTGATGACGAGCGAGTGAGGTCAGAGGCTGCCGGTGCGCACTTGATTGCGGCCGGCGGCTTTTGCGCACATGCAGGCGGCGTCGGCCGCGGCCATCAGTTCGTCCTCGGCATTGCCGGGATGGATGGGGACCAGGCCGGCGCTGACGCCCACATGCAGGTCCTTGCCGGCGTGGCTGAAGCGTTCGCGCCACATCGCCGAGCAGAGCTTGTCGGCCACGACCTGGGCTTCCTGCAGCGAGCAGTTCTCCAGCAGCACGGCGAATTCATCGCCGCCCAGCCGCGCCACCGTATCGCGTGAACGCACAGTGTGCCGGATCAGGTGGGCGATCTGCCGCAGCACCGCGTCGCCGGCGGCGTGCCCGTGCTGGTCGTTGACGGCCTTGAAATGATCCAGGTCCAGCGCCAGCAACGCGTGCTCGCCGGAACGCTGCAGCGCGTGCTGCAGGCGTTGCGAGAACTCAGCGCGGTTGACCAGGCCGGTCAGTGAATCGTGCGTGGCACGGTAGTGCAGCTTGTCGGCTTCGCGGCGCAGCGGGGTCTCGTCCCAGTTCACGCCGGTCAGCCGCAGGGCCGCGCCGCGCGCATCACGCATCACGCGGGCGGCGCTGCGCAGGTGGCGCAGCTCGCCCTCGCGGGTGCGGACGCGGAAGCTGATGTCCAGCGGCTGCACGCCGTCGATGGCGTTCTGCATGGCGAGCTGGACGGCCCCCAGGTCGTCGGGATGGATCCATTCGGCCAGCGAGGCTTCCGGCAGCGATCCGTTGGCCGGCGTCTCGCCATAGAGGCGCCACATCGTGGCGTCCCACAGCAGCTCGCGGCTCTTGAGGTCCAACTGCCAGACGCCGATGCGGCCGCTGCGCGTGGCCAGTTCCAGGCGGGCGAGGGCGTCTTCCAGATCGGCGCGGGCGCGCACGCGATCGCTGATGTCCTGCAGTGCCACCAGCACGCGCAGATGCGGTGGCTCGCCTTCGCAGCCGCCCATCACGCGCAGCGTGCGACCGTCGCGCAGCTGCAACTCGGCATCCCAGCCTTCCCGCGTGTGGACGGCGCGGTGCAGGGCTGCGCCCAGCATGGCCCGGCCGTCGACGTCGAAAGCCTGGGTCACGGTCTCCAGCGTCGGCTTGCGTTCCGCCGGCACGCCGAGCAGGGCGTGCACCGTGTCGCTCAGCACAAGCTTGCCGTTGCCGGGCTCCCACTCGAGGATGGCCACGGCGGCGAGCCGCCCGCTCCATTCCAGGAAACGAGCGGTGCGTCTGAGTGCGCGAGCCGCGACGGAGCCGCTGCCATGACCGCCGGACACCTCGTCGTGCAGACCGTCGATGGGAAGCACCCCCGCTGCAGCGGCAGCGGACGCCGCGTCATCGGCCTGGCGGCCGGCCCAGTTCATTCCCACAGCAGGTCTGCCAGGTCTTCGGCGTGCTCTTCCTCTTGCTCGAGGATCTCCTCGATCAGTCGGCGCGTGGTGGGGTCCTTGTCTCCGATCAGCGTGACCATCTGGCGGTAGGCCTCGATGGCGATGCGCTCGGCCGTGAGGTCGGCGCGCAGCATGGCCTGCAGGTCGGTCAGGTTGTCGTAGTCGGCATGGCTGCGCTCCTGCAGCGAATCGGGCGCGAAGTCCGGCATGCCACCGAGCTGCACGATGCGCTCGGCCAGGCGATCCGCATGCGCTGCCTCCTGGCCGGCGTGCTCGAGGAATTCCTCGGCCACCTTGGGCGAGGCCAGGCCGCGCGCGGTGAAGTAGTGGCGCTTGTAGCGCAGCACGCAGACCAGCTCGGTGGCGAGTGAATCGTTCAGCAGGGCGATGATGTCGTCACGCCAGGGACCGTAACTCGGCGTGACGGGACCGTCTTCCAGGTCGGTGCGGGCGCGGTCCAGCGCCTCCAGGTCGAGCTGCAAGGTATCGCCTGGCACGCGGGCTTCGGATTCGCGGGCCGGGTGAGCGGCGACGAGCGTGGCTTTCTGGTGGGACATGGAACGCTCCTGGATGGATGGGGTGGCTGTGGTCGTCTACTTGCGCAAGGCATTGGCGCCCGCCAAGCCCAGCGCCAGCAGCACCAGGAAGACCAGCAGGAAGACGAAGAACAGCAGCTTGGCGATGCCAGCCGCGCCGGCCGCCAGGCCGGTGAAGCCGAGCACGCCGGCGAGCAGCGAGATCACTGCAAAGATGAGGGCCCACTTCAACATGGTGTTGCCTTTCGGTGCGCCGGGCGCAACGTCAACTTGAATTTAAGAAGGACCGACCGGCGCCACTATCGGCGCCAGCAGCATCGCGATGTAGGACAAGGCGCTACCCCGTCACACATGGCAATGGACGGAGGGCGGCAAGTAGTCCTTGCCGACCATCAGCCGGGCGAAGTAATAGTTCTGCCGGGCCAGGCGGGGCAGGGTGTCGAGGTCCACGTGACCGTGGTCGTCGCAGGGGAAGACGAGGGCCCGGCCGGGCCTGAAGAGCGATTCGAAACGGATCTCGAAATGTTGTGCGTCTGCGCAGGGGGTGCGGCTCATGATGGCCTCCTTCGATTGCGTTGCAGATCGGGTCGGGCTCTTGTGGGGAGCCCTCATCTCAAGCTTCGTCGAAGCAGACTTTGAGCGGAGTCGGCGCGTGGCGAGTCCTCTTGTCGGCGGGTGCAGCGCCGCTCGCCTCAAACGTCTGACGGCGCCGTCCTACGGCTTGCGATGCTGAGCGCGGCGGCGCTGGTAGGCGTTCATCAGCGGCGTGGTGGAGATGCCGTGCAGGGCGATGGAGAGCGCAATCGCGACGAGGGTGGCGGAGAGCAGCAGCTGCGCCTCCTTGCCCTTCACGCCTTCCTCGAAGGCCAGCATCAGATAGAACACCGAACCCACGCCGCGGATGCCCAGCCACGCGGTGAGTCGCTTCTGCGGGCGCGAGAGCGCGCTGCCGGGCAGACTCAGCAAGACGCTCAGCGGCCGCACCAGGATCACCATGCCGATGCCGAACAGCACGACGGGCAGACTCCAGCGCACCTGCGCCAGGCCGGCACCGATCAGCAGCACCATCAGCACCTCGACCAGTCTTTCGCACTGCGCGCCGAAGGTCAGCAGCTGCTGGCTGTAGTCCTGCACGTCCTCGCCATGCCGCTGCGCCGGATGCATGCGCAAGAGCGTGGCGCCGGCTGCGAAGACGGCCAGAAAGGGCGAGGCATCGACCAGCTTGGCCAGGCCGTCCACCAGAGCGATGGTGCCGATGTAGAGCAGCTCGTCCCACTCGGCCGAAACGCCCGCGCGCAGCTTGCGCCGCATGATGTGGCCGATGGTGCGGCCGCAGGCCAAGCCCAGTACGGCGCCCGCGCCCATGGACCACAGCAGGTCCACCAGCAGCCAGCGCAGGCCCGGCTGGCCCCACAGGCCTTCGGCTGGCGCGCTGATCTCATGCAGGCCCAACAGGCCGAAGGCCAGCATGACGACCGGATACGCCGTGGCGTCGTTCAGCGCGCCTTCAGCACTCAGGCCCAGGCGCAGCGCGTCGCGGTCATGATCGCCTTGCACCTGCAGGTCAGATGCGAGCACCGGATCGGTCGGCGCCAGCAGCGCGGCAAGCAAGAAGGCCTGCGGAACGGTGAGCGGCAGCAGCAGCCAGGCCAGCGCCGTGCCGAACAGCGCAGCCCACATCACGCCCAGCGTGGCCAGCAGCACGGGCACGCGCCAGCTGCTCCAGCTGGTGCCCATGCGGATCTTCAGGCCGATGGCGAACAGCGAAAGCAGCACGGCGATCTCGCTGAGCACGCGCAGGATGGTGCTGCCTTCGGGCAGTTCCACCTCGGGCAGCGGCGGCGTGGCCAGCGCGGCCGCCGCCCAGCCGCACAGCAGGTAGACCAGGGCCGGCGAGAGCGGCAGCCGCTTGATGCGCGGCTCGGCCAGGGCCATCGCCACGAGCAGGCCGCCGGCCAGCAGCAAACTGGCGGTGAGGCTGCCGATCTCGAACAAGCCGTTCAAGCCTCGACCGCGCTGCCCGGGTCCTCCTCACCGGCCACTGAGTGCTCGGGCTGCTTGTGCCCATGCGTGCGCACCCAGGCCAGGAACTTGTCCATCCAGCCCTGCAGGAACTTCTTGCTGTCCGGCGCGACGTGGCCGTCCTTGTCGATCAGGCCTTCGCTCATCTTCAGGAAGACCTCGGGCTGGCCGAGCGTGGGCATGTCCAGGTAGGCCAGGATCTGCCGCAGATGGGCCTGCGCCAGCGCCGTGCCGATGGCCCCGACCGAGACTCCGATCACGCCGGCCGGCTTGCCTTCCCACACGCTCTGGCCATAGGGCCGCGAGCCATGGTCCAGCGCGTTCTTGAGCACGCCCGGCACCGAGCGGTTGTACTCGGCCGTCACGAACATCACGCCCTGGCAGGCGCGGATGTCGTCACGCAAGGTCACGACCGGCGGCGCGGGGTGGTCATCGTCATCCTGGGAATAGAGCGGCAGCTTGCCGATGTCCACGTGCTTGAAGACCACGTCGCTGGGCACCAGCGCTTCGAGCGCACGAGCCAGCTTGCGGTTGTTGGAGTCGCGGCGCAGGCTGCCGACGATGACGGCGATCTTGAGGGGGGCCATGGTGTGTCCTTGCTTCAACGGGAGGGCTTGCAAAAAGCATAGGAGTCGCATCGCCCAGCTCATAACGGACCAGCCCGGCGGCGGGCGTCGGCAGCCTCCTACCCACGGCCGGCTTCTCTCATCTTAAAAAATATGTATACGCTAATTTTTGGCAATTTTCATGCATATATGCATGTCGAAGAGATCCAGCGCCATCGACCACATCCCCTCGCCTGCGGGCCACGCTCTGGGCGACCAGCAGATGGAGCTGGGCCAGCACGGGCAGGACGCCACGCTTGACAACGTGCTGAGCGCAGCCGCCTCGTACAAGCTCACGGGCGCCGCGTGCGCAGCAGATTGTTCGTGAGGTGGCGGGCGTGGTGAACGGCTGGAAGACGCACTTCAAGGCTTGCGGAGTTTCGGCGCGCGACATCGACAGTCTCTCGCAGCGGATTGACCGGCCCTTCCTCGCCGACCCCGACCAACGACCAACGACCAACGACCAACGACCAACGACCAACGACCAACGCTAGCGAGGACGGCCCGATTGGTCCAGCCAGCCGCCCGTGAAGCCCGCCGCGATCAGCCCGGCGCGCAGCGGCGCACAGCCGTGCATCAGCTGCCAGATCATGGCGCTGCGGTGGTTCTCCAGCATCAGCACGGTGGGGCCTTCGTTGATGCCGAAGTGATAGGGCGAGACCCAGCCGACCTCGTGGTCTGGATGGTCTTTCGGGTGGTCGTGATAGACCGGGTTGAACGAGGCCTTGAAGCCGTAGCGGTTGGGCACGGCGAGGTGCAGCCGCGTCATGTGTGCGATGCTGGGCGCCACGATTTCCGGCGCGAAAGGCAGTGAGGCGGCCACGGCCCAGGGCGCCACGGTGCCGTCGTCCGGGCCGTAGGGCGCGCCGCGGGCGATGTAGTCGAAGAAGTTGCGCTCGATGCCGTCGACCTTCTTGGTCATGCAGCCGGGGCCGTCGCAGGCCGTCACGCCCCAGGTCAGCGCGTTCAAGTGTCGGAAGCCCTGCGGATTGCGGATGGCGTACTGCTGCTGGACCTGCGTGGCGCGGCGCGAGTTCTCAAAATAGTCGCAGTCGTGGCCGCGCATGAAGGCGTCGCGGATGCCGCGGAAGTCGCACCAGATGTGAGACATCTGGTGGATGAACAGCGGCCCGGCGTAGAGGTGCTCGATGCCGTAGATGGACTTCCATTCGTAGCTGCTGCACCAGGCCGGATAGCTGTCCGCTGGGATCGGATGCGTGGGTGAACCCAGCGCCAGCAGGTACAGGATCAAGGCTTCGTCATAGCCTTCCCAGCGGTAGGGGAGAAAGCCACCATCGGCCTCGGAGAGCGGCTTCCAGCCGTGACGAAGCAGCAGCCCGCCATCGAGCATCCACGCCCAGTCCACGCGCTCGTAGAGCACGCGGGCAAGCTGGCGGATCTCGGCCTCGTCAGGATCGCTTTCGCTGTCGAAGTATTTGCCGGCCGCCAGCGCGCCGGCGATCAGCAGCGCGGTGTCGATGCTGGAGAGCTCGCAGTTCCACGCGCGGCGGCCGCTCTCCATGTGCAGGAAGTGGTAATAGAAGCCCTTGTATCCGGTGGCATTGGGCTTGTCGCTCTGCTCGCTGCCGGCCAGGAAACGCAGCATCGTCAGGCTGCGCTGCGCAGCATCGGCGCGGGTGATGAAGCGCCGCCAGGCGCCCACCAGCCAGACGGTCAGCGCCATACCCATGGCGGCGATGCTGGCAGGCCAGTTGTCGGCCGTCTTGTCCAGCACCAGGCCGTTGGCGGGGTTGGTCTCGTGGATGAAATAGTCGAAGGAATCGCGCTGCAGGCGGCTGAGCACGCGCGCCGTGGGCATGAGCGCGGGCGGGACGGGTTCGGCGGCGACTGCGGCAGCCGTGCGGGCGTGGGCTGACATGCAGCGATGTTGGGCACCGCGTGCCGGATGCGTCGTCGGCGGGGCGCCCCCGGGTGTGTAGGAATGCAGGCTGTAGGTTGATATCACGCGCTGGCTTGCGCGGCATCCGACAGAGCCGGCACGACCTGCTGCCTAGTATGGGCTCATGAACACGACGCAGCTTCGTCCACGCACCCGGATGGCCTCCGTGCTGCTGACGTTTGCCCTGGCCTCGCCGGCCTGGGCAGATGCCAGCGGCACCACGCTGTCCGAGCGCGTGGGCCTCGTAGGGCTGGATGGCCAGCCCGCCGCGGGCGCGGCCAACGCGGCTTCGGGCTGGCGCGTGACGCAGGAGGTCGCCGAGCCGCTGGCGATCGGCGGGCCGGTGGCACCGCGCGACGCGCTGCGCGGCGAGCTACCCGATCAGGTGCGCCAGACCATGCTCTGGCGCGAACATACCCCCAGCGGGCTGGGTGTCGGCATCGGCGTGGAGCAGCGGGTTGTCGTCGGGCCTTACAGCGCCCAGGGCCTGCAGCAGCTGCACCAGCCGGACCAGAACGCGGGCGCCCTGCTCGGCATCTCGCTGGCCACCAGCGAGCGTTCGCGGCTGATGGTGCAGACGCCGCTCGTCCATGCCAGCAGCGCGACCACGGCCCAAGGCCTGCCAGCCGCGCCGGACGACAACGGCCGCCGCCAGCTCAGCGTCGGCCTGGTCTTCAACAGCAAGAAGCCGCTGAGCGACCTGCGCCAGGGCCTGCGTACGGAACTCAGCGGCCAAGCGACGATGGCAGTGAAGATCCGCGGCGGCCGCCTGGGCTTGAATCTGAGCAAGCGCTGGTGAGTCGGCCGGCGCCTGCGCCGCGATGCAGGACAGGTCCGACCGGCCGACGGGGTCTCGATCCCCTTGGCGCAATCGACCTGGCGCGACTACGCTTGACCATGAACGAAACCGCCGCCCTGGCTGAGCTCAGTCCCAGCCACATCTCGCCGTTGGCGGGCAAGCCCGTGCCCGTGCTGATCCGCCTCGACACCGCGCGCTTGGAGCGCGCCTACGCCGCCGAGCGGCCCGATCCCAAAGAGCCTTCGCAGCGCGTGGCCTTCGGCACCTCCGGCCATCGCGGCAGCGCCTTCGACCGCTCCTTCAACGAATGGCACGTGCTGGCCATCACCCAGGCCATCTGCGACTACCGCGGTGCGCGGGGCATCCATGGGCCGCTCTTCATGGGCGTGGACACGCATGCGCTCTCGGGCCCGGCCTGCGCCACGGCGCTGGAGGTGCTGGCGGCCAACGGCGTGCTGGTGATGCTGGCCTTGCACGACGAGTTCACGCCGACACCTGCGATCTCGCACGCCATCCTCACGCACAACCGGCGGCCTGGCGAGAAAGCGCTGGCCGACGGCATCGTCATCACGCCCTCGCACAACCCGCCACGCGACGGTGGCTTCAAGTACAACCCCACGCACGGCGGCCCGGCCGGCGAGGAGATCACCCAGCCGATCCAGGCGGCGGCCAATCGCTACCTGGAGCGGAAGCTCGAGGGCGTGCGCCGCGTGCCGCATGAGCTGGCGCTGGCCGCACGCACCACGCACCGGCACGATTTCCTGCACAGCTATGTGGAAGATCTCGGCCAGGTGGTGGACATGGATGCGATCCGCGAGGCCGGTGTGCGCATCGGCGTGGATCCGCTGGGCGGCGCCGGCGTGCACTACTGGCCCGTGATCGCGCAGCGCTGGGGGCTGGACCTCACCGTCGTCAGCGACGTGGTCGATCCGGCTTTTGCCTTCATGACCCTGGACTGGGATGGCAAGGTGCGCATGGACCCTTCCTCGCCCTATGCCATGCAGCGCTTGCTCGGCCTGGCCGGCAGCTTCGACGTGGCCCTGGCCTGCGACACGGACCACGACCGGCACGGCATCGTCACGCCGGGCTTCGGTCTGCTGCCCGCCAACCACTACCAATGCGTTGCCATCGACCACCTGTTCCGTCACCGGCGGCAGTGGCCGGAGGGTGCTGCGGTGGGCAAGACGGTGGTGGGCTCGCAGCTGATCGACCGTCTGGCCAACTCGTCAGGCCGACGCATCTTCGAAACGCCGGTCGGGTTCAAGTGGTTCTCGCAGGGCCTGCTGGACCAGAGTCTGGGCTGGGCCAGCGAAGAAAGCGCCGGTGCGTCCTTCCTGCGCCGCGACGGCTCGGTGTGGACGACGGACAAGGATGGCATCGCCGCCGCCTTGCTGGCCGCCGAGATCACTGCCGTGCAAGGCCGCAACCCGGGCCAGCTCTACCTGGAGCTGGCGGACCAGTTCGGTGCCCCGCACACGCAGCGCGTCGATGCGCCGACCACGCCGGAGCAGAAGGCGCGGCTGGCGGCGCTGAAAGCAACGCAAATTTCAGCCACAGAGCTGGCTGGCGACCGGGTCACGAGCGTGATCGACAAGGCCCCGGGCAACGGCGCGCCGATCGGCGGCATCCGCGTCAGCACGGCGCAGGGCTGGTTTGCCGCGCGGCCTTCGGGCACAGAGTCGATTTACAAGCTCTATGCGGAAAGTTTCGTCAGCGAGGAGCACCTGCAGCGCATCCTGCAAGAGGCGCAAGCGATGGTGGACGAGGCCGTGAGCGGCTAATCTAGGCGACTTGGTTGTCGGGCTCGGCTGAGGACTCGGATTCGATCCCGGTCACGGCCTGAGGTGGGTTCAGCGACTCGGACAGACCCGCGCAGTAGCTGATCAGCTCTTCGAGCTGCTGGCTCTTGTCGAACACGCGTTCGGCGCCAAGGCTGGCGCAGCGGTCGCGCATGTCATCGGTGGCGTAGTTGGTGAGCACCACGCGGCGTGCGGCCACGCCCAGGCGCTGTGCAGCCTGCAGCACGCCCAGGCCGGTGCCGGAACGCAGAAACACGTCCACGATGAAGAGATCGGCACCATGCTGCGGGTCCTGCAGCATCCAGTTCACGGCGGCGGCTTCGTCGCCGACGCTGCCCACCACCTCGACGTTGGCCATCTCTTCCAGCGTGTCCATGAGATTTTCGAGAATCACTGGGCTGTCTTCAACGATGAAGGCGCGGAGTGTCGGCATGACTGCTGGGGAAAGAGGTCGAGAGTGTTCGAAAGGGTAAGCGGCCTGGGACATATTTCGACACAACCTTGCAGGGATGGGTTGTAGGACGGGGCCTATTTCTTTGCCTTGCAAGCTTTCTGGCGGCTCCGCGTTGGGCCGGGGCATCAGTGGATGCCGCCGGCCCGGGGGGCGGGGTTCACACAAATCAGCCGGTACGCAGGGCGATGTCGTTGCGCACCGCCTTCACGCCCGAGGTCTCGCGGGCCAGGCGTTCGGCCACGGCACGCTCTTCGTTGCTCTTCGCAAAGCCCGAGAGCTGGACCACCCCCTTCATCGTTTCCACGCTGATGGCCATGGCGCTGACCGTCGGGTCGGCGGCGAACTTGGCCTTCACACGGGTCGTCAGGGTGGCGTCATCGACGTAGGCGCCGACGGACTCCTGGTTGCGGGTGACGGCGCAGCCGGTGGTGCCGAGCGCCGCGGTCAGTGCAAGGGCGGCTGCGATCAGGAGGCCGCCGCGATGGGTCGTCTTGTTCATGAGAATCTCCTAGGGAGTCGAGGGGGTTACTGCTGTCACAACTATGGCGATGGGGGGCGTCGGCGGGCATCGGCGGGGCGGAGACACGCTTGTCAGACAGCGCCGCCCCGCCGATGCCGGCCGGATGCTCAACGGTTGAACCAGTCTTCCTTGGCGGTCTTCGCCCAGTCGGAGATCTGCTTCTCGGCTTCGTCCTTCTGGATGCCGTAGCGTTCCTGGATGCGGCCGGCCAGGGCGTGGCGCTGGCCGTCGGCGATGTCGAGGTCGTCGTCCGTCAGCTTGCCCCACTGCTCCTGGATGCGGCCGGTGAGTTGCTTCCAATTGCCTTCAATGCGGTCCCAGTTCATGGTGAGTTCCTTTCTTGAGTTTCAGGACGCGAAGCGTTTGAGTAACAACTCCGCGACAACTCAAAGTTAGGGTTGCCGCTGCTCGCACAGGGTCGGTGCCTGCCCCCGCGGCGTGTAGGACATCTCTGATCGCGCTCCAGAGTTCGGGCTGCTAGGCTTGATACACATCAATGAAGAGGAGGTGCCCATGATCCGAGTCGGTATCGTTGACGACCACGCCATCGTGCGCTCCGGTCTTCGCCAGTTCCTGGGTGACAACGTCGATCTGCGCGTGACCGGTGAAGCCGCCAATGGCCGCGAGGCGCTGGAAATGGCGCGCGGCGGCGACGTGGACGTGATCCTGATGGACATCTCCATGCCGGACCAGAGCGGCGTGGACGCGCTGGCTGCGATCAAGGTGCGCTTCCCGGAGCTGCCGGTGCTGATCCTCAGCGGTTTCCCGGAAACGCATTACGCGACGACGCTGCTGCGCCGCGGCGCCAGCGGCTACCTGAACAAGGAATGCGACCCCGAGGAGATCGCCAACGCCATCCGCACAGTGGCCCGCGGCTCGCGCTACATCAGCCCCGCGGTGGCCGAGATGATGGCCGACACGATGGTCAGCGGCAGCACGGACAAGCCGCTGCACGAGGGCCTGTCCGAGCGCGAGCTGCAGGTCTTCCTGCGCTTGGCCAAGGGCGAGACCGTGGGCGAAATGGCCAAGGCCATGTTCCTCAGCGTCAAGACGGTCAGCACCTACCGCACCCGCACGCTGGAAAAGCTCAAGCTGGAGACGAACAGCGATCTGACGTATTACGCGTTGAAAAATGGGTTGATTCAGTAAGGCTGCTGGTGAGGATCAGAGCCAGCGTTCGAGCATTCGTCCGAGTGTCTGCATGACCCGCTGGCTCAGGTCCCGATCGCGCCAGTCCTTGGACGAGATCTCGTGCGCCACCTCGCGGTCATGGTCGAACATGGCCTGCATCTCGTTACCGAAGTCGTCGCCCAGCACGATGACGTTGAGTTCGTTGTTGCCGGTGAAGCTGCGCCAGTCCATGTTGCTGGAGCCGACGCTGGACCACACGCCGTCGATGACCGCCGTCTTGGCGTGCAGCACGGCGTGCTCGATCTCGTACAGATGCACGCCCGCCCGGAGCAGCTCTCCGTAGTAGGAACGACCGGCCTGCATGACCAGCGTGAAATCGGTGCGGCCGGGCAGCAGCAGTTCCACGCGTACGCCGCGCCTGGCGGCTTCAGCCAGGGCCTTGGCCATCTTGCGGCCCGGCGCGAAATAGGCCATGGTCACCATCACGCTTCGCTTTGAAGCGCGGACGGCGGCCAGCAGCGACTGGTAGATGTGGTTGTCCGGCTCGCGCGGATCGCTGGTGGTCAAGGCGACGACGCGCGGTCCGGCTTCCTGAGCAGCGGGCAGCTTTGACAGGTCCAGCTCGCCGGAGCACGACTGGCCGTGCCAGCTCTGCGCGAAGGTGCGCGCCAGCACCTGCACGATCGGCCCGCGCAGGACCACCTGTGTGTCTCGCCAGCCGTGCTTCAGTGGGTCGTCCTTGCTGTTCGACAGGCGCAGGCCCGCGGAGCCCGAGCCGTAGACGTCGCTGATGTTGATGCCACCGGTGAAGGCCACGCGCTCATCCACCACCAGCAGCTTGCGATGGTCCCGCTGCGTGATGCTCATCGAGGCGGAGTGGCCGGTGTCCTTGCCCGGCAGGATGCCGTTGAAGCTGCAGACCGAGATGCCAGCCTCGGACAGGCTGTCGAAGAAGGCGCCGTCGGTGCCCATCGAGCCCACGGCGTCGCGCAGCAGGGCCACTTTCACGCCGGCGCGCGCGCGGCGCTTGAGCAGCTCGCTCATCTCGGCGGCAATGCCTTCGTCCTCGAAGATGTAGCTCTCCAGCAAGATGACGTGCCGCGCGCGCTCGATGGCCTCGCGCATCGCGGCAAAGTTGGCTGGCCCGTCGATCAGCAGCTTGGCCGAGTTGCCCCGCACCAGGCTGATGTCGCCCAGCGCGGCCAGGGCCTTGAGGTGGCGCTGCAGCAGCTCGGGCTTGCCTTCCTCGGCCACGGCGCGCAGCGTGGCGGCCGCCGGCACGGGGCCGTTGGCGCCCACCATCGTCAGCTGGCTGGCCACCTCATTCGCCGGTGTGGCAGGCACCACCTGTTGTGGCCCGGGCGCCGGGGCCGTTGCGCAGCCACCTGCCAGCAGTACGCATGTGGCCAACAGCGTGAGCGGTGAGGGCGGGCGCACAGGGCACCTTGGCGCCTTCCCGCTCAGGATTGAGCCGGCGGCGATTCTTCCGGGATCAGCCAGGGCAGGGCCGATTCAAAGCCCAGTTCGCCCTCGCCGGCTTCGCTTGCGTGGCCGCGCTGCAGCAAGGCATCGCGCCAACGCACGAACAGACCTTGGGCCTGCGGGGGGACTTCGGTTCGTTGCGCTTCTTGCATGTCGGCCTCCGCGAGGAAGATGAGATGGATGAATGGATGGGATGGCTGAACTGTTCCGCATCGCACACGAATTGGGAGTCGGCGCCGTGCTGCACCTTGCGTCGGAAGGGGCCGACAGTGTTTCCCCGCTGTCTTTGCCGAGACGGCGTCCTACGAGAGCGATCTGCACCGTCCCACGCGGCGCGCGCGCACGCGGGCAGACCATGGCTGCATGAAACTCGCACTCCGCCTGACCGCGCTCGCCGTGCTGCTGCTCGTGCTGGCCGTGACCGCTGCCGAGATGGCCGGCTGGCCGGGGCTAGCCCCGCGCGCGGCGCGCTACATCGCGCCGGGGCTGGGCATGACGCTGGACCCGGACACGCGGCTGCACCTGATCGTGCAGCCCCGCGTCGAGTCGCCTTCGGTGCGCGTGGTCCGCGGCGACGCCGTGCTGGCCGAGGCGAAGAATCTCGAGCTGCGTTGGCGCTGGCGCGACCTCTGGGACTGGCAGCACGAGCAGACGCCCTTGCGATTGCGCGAGGTGAACGCCGAACAGCTCGACGTCGCCTGGAGTCGCGACGCGCTGGGCCGAAGCAACTGGCAATCGGGCAAGAAGTCTTCGGGCGAGCCGACGCCGCTGCCCGTTATCGACGCGCTGGTGATCCGCCACGGCAACGTCCACGTGGACGACGCGCCGCTGCAGCTCAGGGCCGACGCGCGCTTCCACACCGAGGCTGATGGCCGCTGGCAGGCGCAGATGGACGGCGAGCTGCGCGAGCAGAAGCTGGCGCTGCAGGCTGAGGCCAGCGCCGGCCTGTCGCTGCTGTCTTCGCCGCGCGCCGGTGAGGGGCAGCCCGCGCCCGCCCGGCTGCAGGCCACGCTGAGCCAGGCGAAGAGCCGCATCCAGTTCGACGGCACGGCGGCTTCGCTGCTCGATGCCCGCGCGCTCGATGGCCGCGTTGAAGTGCACGGGCCTTCACTGGCCGCCGTGGGCCGGCCGATCGGCATCACGCTGCCAGCCACGCCGCCCTTCGTGCTCAAGGGCCGGCTGCAGCACGCCTCGGGCATCTGGCAGTTCACCGATGCGCAGGGCACGATCGGCCGCAGCCAACTGGCCGGCGACTTCAAGTTCAACACCCGCACCGTGCGCCCGCTGCTGACGGGCGAGCTGCGCGGCGGCCCGCTGCTGCTGGCTGACCTGGGCCCGGCCCTGGGTACCGACACCGAGCCGAGCCGCAGCGGCCGCGTGCTGCCCGATCGGCAGCTCGACATCCCCTCGCTGGCGCGCATGGATGCCGACGTGAACATCAGCCTCAGCGCGCTCGACCTGGGCAGCCGCTCCCTGGCGCCGTTTGCGCCGATCAGCGCGCGGCTGCAGCTGCAGGACAACCTGCTGAGCCTGCAGGACCTGCGCGCGGGCGTGGCCGGCGGCCAGATCAGTGCCGATGCCACCTTGAGTGCCCGCGTCGAGCCGCCGCTGTGGCAGGTCAAGCTCGGCGTGCAGAACATGGCGCTGGAGCACTGGCTGCGCACCACGCATGCCGTCACCGGCCGGCTGCGCGGCCAGGCGGAGGTGCAGGGCACGGGCCGCAGCACCGCGGCGCTGCTGGGCACGCTCGACGGCCACGTGAGCCTGTCCTTGCAGGACGGCACGCTCTCGCACCTGGCCACCGAGCTGGCCGGGCTGGACGTGGCGCAGGGTCTGGGCATCTGGATTCGCGGCGATGACGCGCTGGCGCTGAACTGCGCGCGAGTCGAAGGCCGCTTCAAGTCCGGCGTGCTGCGGCCGCAGATGGCCGTGGTGGACAACAAGGACAGCCGCATCGAGATCGAAGGCGGCCTGAGCCTGAAGACGGAGCAGCTGGGCCTGCGCCTGATCACCAAGCCCAAGGACTTCTCGCCGATGGCCTTGCGCGCGCCGGTGCTGGTGCAGGGCAGCCTCGCCGACCCCAAGGTCAAGATCGAGGCCAAAGCCCTGCGCGGGCGCGCGGTTGCCGCTTTGGCCCTGGGCCTGGTGGCGCCGCCGGCCGCGCTGCTGGCCTTTGTGGACCCGGGCGAGAAGCTGCCGCCGCTGGTCTGCGACGCCGCGCCGCACGCGCCATCGCATCCGAAGACTGCCGGTTGAGCGAGCGGCCACCATGTCGACGCCGCCTGCCGCCGAACCCCCGCCGCCCTCGGCCTCCGCATCGGCCGTTGCCGAGTTGCTGGAGCACCACCTGCCCGGCTTGCGCTTCGTCGTCGGCGGCCTGGCCATCGCGCTCGGCATCGCGGCGCTGCACTTCGGCAAGCCTTTGCTGGCGCCGCTGGTGCTGGCGGCCCTGCTGGCCTTTGCGCTGACGCCGGCCGTCGCGCTGCTGCGGCGCCTGCACGTGCCGCACGTGCCGGCCGTGATGCTGGTGATCGTCGCGCTGGTGTCCTTGTGCCTGGGCCTGGGCTTCGTGATGGGCCAGCAGATGCTGAGCCTGAGCCGCGACCTGCCGAGCTACCAGGAGACCGTGCGCGACAAGCTGCGCGCGCTGCGCCCGACAGGACAGGGGCCTTGGCAGGACGGGCTGCGCATGATCGGCGTGGTGGAAGGCGAGCTCGACGCCACGCGCCGCGCGCTGGCGCCCAAGGCAGCGGCACCGCAGCGCGTGCAGGTGGAGCCGGCGCCGCCTTCGCCCCTGCGCACGCTGGCCGCCTTTGCCGCGCAGGTGTTGCTGCCGCTGGCACAGATCGGGCTGATGGTGGTGCTGCTGTTCTTCATGCTGCTGCAGCGGCACGAGATTCGCGACCGGCTACTGCGCCTGCTCGGCCAGGACCTGGCGCGCTCCGCCGAAACCCTGGATGAGGCGGGCGACCGGGTGAGCCGCTACCTCGTGGCCCAGCTGATGGTCAACACCTGCTACGCCGTGCCGCTGGGCCTGGGTCTGTGGGTCATCGGCGTGCCGGGCGCGTGGCTGTGGGGCCTGCTCGGCGGCGCGTTGCGTTTCGTGCCTTATCTTGGGCCGGTGGTGGCTTCGGTGTGTCCGCTGCTGCTGGCCTTTGCGGTCGATCCGGGCTGGCACATGGTGGGCATGACGCTCGGCCTGATCGTCGGGCTGGAGCTGTTGCTGAACAACTTCGTCGAGCCGCTGGCCTATGGGCAGAGCACCGGCGTGTCCTCGCTGGCCGTGCTGCTTTCCGCAGGCTTCTGGAGCCTGGTGTGGGGGCTGGAAGGCCTGGCCATCGCGACGCCGCTGACGGTCTGCCTGCTGGTGCTGGGCCGCGACCTCGGGCCACTGCGCATGCTCGATCCACTGCTGGGCGCCAAGCCGGTGTTCGACGCGCCGACGCGGCTGCACCAGCGCCTGGCCACGGGCGCGCTGGAAGACGCGCTGGAGCAGGTCGATGACGTCTCCACGCCCGAAGGCCTGATGGCCTTCTATGACGAGGCGGCGCTCGGCGCCTTGCGCCTGCTGGCCGATGCTTCACATGGACCCGTCGGCAGCCTGGTGCAGCGCCAGCGGGTCCTGATGGGCATGGAGCGGCTCCTGAACGTGATGCAGCGCGACGGGCCGGCGGGCCTGGATGGCGACGAGGCTGCCGGCCCCACGGTGCTGTGCATCGGCGCACGCAGCGAGGCCGACAACCTCTCCGCCCGCATGCTGGCGCATCTGCTGCGAGCCCAGGGCGTGCGCGGCAAGGCCTTGCCGGCCTCGGCGCTGACTGCCGAGCAGATCGCGGAGTTGCCGCTGCAGGACGTGGCGGCCGTGTGCCTGTGCAGCTTCCATCCGGCGCCGCTCACGCAGGCGCGTTTCGCGCTGCATCGCCTGCGTCGTCGTCAGGCCGATCTGCCGCTGTTGCTCGGCGCCTGGGCCGCCGAGGTCGAACCGAGCTCGCCAGAGCAATCGGCAGAGCTGGGCACGGCGACGTCGTTGCAAGAAGCCCTCCAGCTCGCTCAGGAGGCGGTCGCGTCCTACTTGAGCGTCAGATTCGAGCCGATATGCCGGCCCTTGCACGAGGCCTAGATTTGAATCATTCCGGTTTCAAGGAGATGTTCATGTTGCGCTACGCCATTGCCTTCTTCGTGATTGCGCTCATTGCCGCACTGTTCGGCTTTACCGGCATCGCCGTCGGCGCTGCCAGCATTGCCCGCCTGCTGTTCTACGGCTTCGTGATCCTGGCGCTGGCCAGCCTCATCGCCGGCCTCATCAGGAAGGGCTGACGCCGTCCTTCGACTGACACGTTCATTCGTCCATTCACCCATCCACTTACCGAACGCCCAAGGAGATTTCCATGAGAGAAGCCAAAGTCAACGCCCCCACTGACGGGGCCATCGCCGAATCCGCCCATGTGATCCAGGAAGGCGCGGGCAAGATCGTGGAGGGCGCCCAGGGCGTGCTGCGCGGCGTGGTGCAGGACGCCAGCGCCCTGGCCCGCAACGGCATGGACCGCGCCCGGCAGACCGGCGTGCGCGTGCGCGAGCAGGTGAACCATGCGGGCGAAAGAACGGTCGAGTACATCCGCGAGGAGCCGGTGAAGTCCGTGCTGATCGCGGTTGCCGTCGGGGCCGCCAGTGCTGGCCTGATTGCGTGGATGTCGTCGCGTTCGCGCTCGCAACAGCAATCCCAACGCTGAAATACAACTCCAAATTTCCTCCCCTCCCTGTTTTTCTGATCCTCCCCTTATGGCAGTCTTCGAACTGCCAATTTTTTTGTCTGATCGTCTGGAGGCCCGTGATGCTGCACCCCTTTTACAGGACCCTGGCGAGTGAGCCGCAGCTGCTGCTGGAGCACGCGTCCGCGTACATGCAGCTGGCCGGCGCGGAGACCGGCGAGGCGCTGCAGCAGTGGCGGCTGCGCGTGCTGGTCGGCGCGGTGGTGCTGCTCGGCCTGTGCCTGTCGCTCGCGCTGGCGGGCGGGGCGTTGCTGCTCTTGTCCGCCCACCCATGGGAGACGCTGGCCCAGCCCTGGCTGCTGGTCGTGACGCCGCTGCTGCCGCTGCTGCCCGCCGTGGTCGGCCTCATCTGGCTGCGCGCCGCCAGCACCCCCCCACCTTTCCAGCTGTTGCGCGAGCAATGGGCGCTGGACCTGCAGTTGCTGAACCAGGTCGAACCGAAATGAACGGCGGCAACAACGGCAAGGGCGGCAGCAGCGGCATCAGGCTCGATCCGCGCACCGAAGCGCTGCTGCGCCTGCAGGCTTCGCGCGAGCGCATCCAGCGCTCGATGCGACCGGACCATGAAGGGCCGATCTGGCATTGGCTGGAACATCCCTTCCGCTTCCTGCGGCGCTGGTGGCGGCGCATCGTGCCGGCGCTGATGGCCGGCGGGTGGATGCGAGCGGCCGGCGGCGCTGCGGCGGGGGGGGCGACAGCGGGCGGGGATCCGGCGGCGCCATCGCATGCACCGGGTGGCATCGATCCGTCTTCGCTGCAGCAGGCCGGCCAGGCCGCGCTCACTTCCGCACGCGGCTGGGTGCGCCAGCATCCGGTGGCCAGCGTCGGCATCGCCGCCGCGCTTGGCGCCTTGCTGATCGGCAAGCGCGGGCTCCTCTGGGGCCTGGTGGCCGGTGTGGGTCAGGGCGTGATGCGGCAGGGCCAGGGCTGGCTGATGCGAAGGATCAGCGACCCGGCGATCTACCTGGCCATCCTTGCTGCGTTGGCGGCGAAGCCGGCGGCGGCGCCTGCTGCGCCCGACAAGATGGATGAAGACGAAGACGAAGCGCCGGGAGGCTATGGAGGCGCCTGAGACGCTTGAGTCTCACTATGCACGCCTGGCTTTCGGCTGCCTGCGGGCCCCTCCGCCCAGGCTCTTGCGCAGCAGCTCGGTCAGGTCCACAACATTGGAGCTGCTGGCAGCCTCGGGTGCCTCTTCCAAAGGCTTCACCGTCGCCTTCTTGCCGGCCTTGACCTTCTTCTTTACCAGCGCATGGATGGCGCTGGTGAAGTCGTCCTTGAACTGTTCCGGCTTCCAGCGCGAAATCATCTCGCCGATCAGCTGCTGCGCCATCTTGAGCACGCGATGGCAGATCCAGTCGCCGAAGTTCGCGGCCATCCATACCGGCGCAGCACGTACATCAGCACGTTCTCCAGCAGCTGCCGGAGGGGCTCGTTCATGGCTCGTCGTGTCGGCTGAGCCTGCCTACATCGACCGGGGCGGATCACGGACCGGCGGCGATTGTGCCGGCGTGGGCGGGTCGTTGATGGGCTGCTCGCTCGGGGCTGTGGGCGGCTTGGGCGGCGTCGGTGCCACCGGCGGGTCAGGAGGGATGTCGTGCAAATGCAGAGGCAGGGCCAGCGCCAAGGCATTTCGCGCCGCATTGCTCGCAGTACGTACGGCCATCTTGTTGTCCATGCGTTCCTCCAAGAGGACTCGGTGCATTTGCAACCGGGCCCCGGCCGGGGTAACCGCTGAGGGGTCAGCGCGATGCGCATCACTCAACGCCGGCACGCTTCAAAGTTAATCCGGGAGCGATGGGCCGAACAGGTACTGCGGCCCCGTCCAGGTGCAGGACGGGGCCTACCCGGCAAACGGCTCTTCTTTCTATTGGCGAGCAGGCGTGATGTGGTTCTCCTGCTCCCGCGTGACGTTCCTTCCGTGCGGATTCGGACGAGGGCAGGGATCGGCGGGTGCGGCGTCGGGCACTGCGTGTGGTTCGCGCTCCGCCTTGCGCATTGTCGAACTCTTCTTAGAAGGCTTGTGCGCCGAGTGCTTGTGCGATGGCATGGGGTCTCCTCGATGGATCCTGCGCCGCGCCGGACCCTACCGACGCGGCGCAGGATGCAAGGCAAGCGAACTTAAATCCGGTAGCCAGGCCGATCAGAGCGAACTCTGCTCCGCCTGCGGACCTTGTGTCGGCGGCGGGGGCGGAGGGGTCTGCGTCACGGGCGGGGCCTGCGTGGCCGGCGGGATCGGCGGCGATTGCGTGCCGGGCTGGATCGGCGTCACGGGTGTTATCGGCGCGATCGGCGTAACGGGCTGGATCTGCGTGGCCGGCTGTACCTGCATCGGCAGTGCTGCAGCCGGTGTCGGCGGCGCCAGGGTCGACTTGCTCACCGCGCTTTGCGTCTCCGGTTGCGGCACTGGCTTGTTGGCCTCAAGCGGCTGAACCGTGCCCGCGCCCGTCGGCTGCTGCTGAATCAGCTGCTGCGGCTGCGCTTGCGGCTGTGCCTGTGATTGCGATTGCGATTGCGATTGCGGCACGGATGCTGTCGCTGCAGGCGGCGCGGCCGGTTCTGCAGGCGTTGCCAGGGCGGTCACATCCATGTTCACTGCCGGCTTCTTGTTGTCGAATTGGTCGGCGATCTTGTCACCCAGGTTGTGGGCGCTGGCCATCACCGCGTCGACCTTGGCGTCGAAGCCCACCGGATCCAGCTGGCGGGCGGCGGCCATGCTCAATCCGCCCGCGGCGACGAGGAAGAGCAGCACCCAGGCTGCGGTCTGGGCGCGATGGTGATGGCGCTGCTTGGGCGGGACGTTGGATTCCCGATCGACGGCACCGTTGTTCATCGCCAGGTTGCGGGTGTGGCCGGAGGGCATGTGCTCCAACCAGCCGTCTGCGTGGACACTTCCATTGAATTGCATGCTCATGATGAGAGGCTCCTGTCTCGGATGGTTCACGTATGCGGTCCAGGCACTGCTTGAGCCTGCCCGTGAATCCAGTCTGGCCGGGAGCGGGGCCGTCGCGCGTCAGCCTGGACGGCAGCGGCTTGTAGGACAGAGGGCAGCGGGTCAGGCCGACTGCGCTGACGGGAGCTCGGGCGGCACCTCGGGTGGCACGCTCGTGGGCAGTTCCGAAGGCATCTCGGAATCGGCACTGATGCAGCCGGGTCCGACGCATGGCAGCCGCGCCTCGATCTCCGTGCCCCGGCCGGGCGCGGAGCGCAGGCTCAGCGTGCCGCCCAGGTTCTCCAGCCGGTAGCGCATGCCCAGCAGGCCGTGGTGGCCTGCCGGCACGGCGGCGGGATCGAAGCCCTTGCCGTCGTCGCGCACGCTCAGGCGCAGCTCATCGCCTTCGCGTTTGAGCTCGATATGCACGCTGCGCGCCTTGGCATGGCGCAGCACATTGGTCAGTGCTTCTTGCACCAGACGGTAGAAGGCCAGCCGGCCGTCGTCGCCCAGGGCCTTGTCGTGCACCTCGTCCAGGGTCAGCTGCACCTCCAGCGAAGCGCGCTCGCCGAACTCGCGAGCGAGGATTTCCAGCGCCGGCGTCAGGCCCAGGTTGGACAGAGCCGAGGGGCGCAGGTCTTCGATGATACGGCGCTTGAGCGTGATGCCTTCGTCGATCAGGCCGCCCATGTGCTTGAGCCGCTCGTCGATGTCGGCGCCCAGGCCCTTGGCCGCCAGGCGGCGCACGCGCGTCACGTCGAGCTTGGCGGCGGTGAGCAGGGCGCCGAGCTCGTCGTGCAGCTCGCGTGCCAGGTGGGCGCGTTCGTCTTCGCGCACGGTCTGCAGGTAGCGCGCCAGGTCGGTCAGCTCGGCCGTGCGGCGGCGCACTTCGCGCTCGAGCCGGTCGCGCTCCTCGCGCAGGATCTGCGTGTGCTCGCGCCGTGCCGCATGCAGGGCTTGGTTGCGGCGCAGGTAGTAGAGCAGCCAGGCCAGGCTGGACAGCGTCAGGGCATGCACGCCGAAACGCCCGAACATCAGCGCGCGGTAGATAGCGGCGCGATCGCTGGCGATGCTGTTGCTCTCGTGCTGTTCCAGGCGCTGCAGCGCGTGGCTCAGCGCTTCCATCTTCTCGCGGCCGAAGTCGGCCTGCAGGATCGATTGCCAGGATTCGTGCGAGCCGGCGCGGTACAGCGCCACGGTGGTCCGCAGCTCGGAGAGCTTCTCGTCAGCGCGCTGCCGGGCCTCGGCCACAAGGCTGGCCCATTGCGAACCCTTGTACTCGGTAGAGAGGCGTTCGATCACCAGCGGCAACTGGGCCTCGGCGACCTGCATGGGCTTGAGGTAGTCGTCGTGGCCGGTCAGCAAGAAGCCGCGCTGCGCGGTTTCGGCATCGGCCATCAGGCTGCGCAGCAGCAGGGTGTCGAAGCGCGCTGCATCGCGCGCGCGTACGCTCTCGACGGCCTGCTCGGCGAAGCGGTAGGTGCCTTCGATCACCGTCATCACCGCCAGTGCCAGCAGGGCGGCGGCCACGATGCCAGCCAGCTGCCGGCGACTGCTGCTCTGGAAGGGGGCAGGGAGTTCGAACAAGGCTTTCAGTTCCGCACCGGTGGCAGCGGCATAGGCTGGCTGGGCGTGCCGGCGAGCTCGGCGCAGTAGTTGATCAGGTCGTCGAGTTCCTGGCTCTTGTCGAACACGCGTTCGGCGCCGAGGATGGTGCAGCGGCGGCGCATGTCTTCGGTGGCGTAGTTGGTCAGCACCACGCGGCGCGCGGCCACGCCCAGGCGCTGTGCTTCGCGCAGCACACCCAGGCCGCTGCCGGAATTCAGGAAGATGTCGATGATGAAGAGGTCGGCCCCGTCCTGCGGCGCGCGGTTGATCCAGCCGACAGCCGCGGCTTCGTCGCCCACGCTCCCCACCACCTCGATGTTGGCCAGCTCTTCCAGCGTGCCGATGAGGTTCTCCAGGATGACGGGGCTGTCTTCGACGATGAAGGCGCGCAAGACGGACATAACGAAGCAATCGTGCAGACAGTCACAGTAGGGAAAGAATACCCCAGCGCGGCGCGCCCCGGTCAGCGGGACGTGCCGCACATGTACGGTAACGGGCGCTGAGCCGGTGGCCGGCCGAGCGCCCGCTCAACAACAGTCGTTCAGCGCTGTCGTCAGCCCTTGGGGGCGACGACCAGTTGGTTGTCCACCGAGCGCACGCCGTTCACCGCCAGCGCCAGACTGGTGGCGCGGCTCTGCGATTCGGAGTCGGGCGCCGTGCCCGTCAACGTCACGCGGCCGTCCGTGGACTTCACGTCGATGTGGCCGGCCTTGAGCTTGTCATCAGTGACGAGCGAGGCGTTGATCTTGGTGATGATGGTGGCGTCGCTGACGGCGGCGGAGGCATCGGCCACGGCCTGGTTCACCTTGGCCTTGGCTTCTTCGCTCGACTGCTTGGTCTCGGCAATGGCGCCATCGAGCTTCTGGCCCGGCGTGCGGGTGTCGTCCTGACGATTGCAGCCGGCCAGTGCGGCGAGCAGGGCCACGGCGCCTAGCAGGGCGGAGCGAGAGCTGATCGAGGTCGTGTACATGGTCGTTCCTTTCATCGTCTGGGCCCGGACTCGGGTCTTGGGACAACTATGGACGCGCCTCTGCGCAGCGGGCATCGGCTGCAATGCCGGTTGCCTGTAGGACTGTGCTTACCTCGCGCAACAGTTCTTCAAGGGAACTCGGTCAGCGTGGCCGTGTTGTTGCCCTGGCAGCGCGCCGCATCGCCGACCTCGTTCACCAGGTGCTCGATGCTGCCGCGCGTGACGAGGCACACCGTGATCATGTGGTGCAGCTTCACGCCGGGCTTGGAGGGCGCCTCGATGGCGCTGTCCAGCACCACGTCGTCGTGCGTGAAGACGCTGTAAAGCCCCAAGCCCCAGGCCTCGTGCCGATTGACCTTGTCATCGATGCGGTAGGCCGCGTAGCCACGACCGCGTGGGCTCTGCCATTGTGCTTGCGTCGGCGGGTCGTAGGGCAGCTCGGACTGGTAGAAGTAGACGCGCCCGCCATTGCCCTTCCACAGCACCTGTTCCTGCTGGAAGTGCTCGACGAAGAGGCCGTAGATCGTCACCTCCTCGCCGCTGACGATCAGGCCGTGCGCCGACGGGTTGCTGGTCCAGCCGACACCTTCGCCGTGATCGGCGCGCCAGATCCAAGTGTGGTCCACCAACGTGTCGTTGGCGTGGATCTGCAGCGCCGTGCGCACGCTGCCGGGCGCGGCACCGCCGATGCGGAAGAACACATCGCTGAGCAGAATGGGATTGGCGCGGTGGCGGCGCTTGGAGTTTTCTGGGCCGACGCGCAGCAGGTGATCGGCCTCCTGCGCGCCTGCGTCGAAGAACAGGCCGGCGAGCGTGAGCCCGTCCACATCGGCCGTGTCCATCAACGGCTTGCCGTGGTCGTTGCGCAGCGTGGCAAAACCCAGGCCCAGCACGACGCTGCCGGGCTTTGTCACGTGCAGCGTGTCATCCAGCAGGTACTCGCCCGGCGTGAGCAGCAAGTGCCGGCCGGCGGCCAGCTGTGCGTTGATCTTCGCGGCGCTGTCGCCGGGACGGGCGATGAAGAAGCGCTCGATGGGGATCGTGCGGCCGGCCGGTGTCGCCTTCGCATCGGCCCAGCTGATGCCGGTGCTGTTGCGCCGCAGCGCGGGAACGCGAACGGCGAAGCTGCCCTTGGCATCCACAAAGAGGTAGGGCTTCTCGCGCACGATCGGCGTGCGTTCGATCTTCGTGAAGCGCTGGCCCGGCGTGGGGAAAATACCTTGCGGCGCCTGCGGCACGCCGACGAAGACCATGTTCCAGTTCGAGCCCGTCCAGCCTGCCCATTCGGTGTTGCGCGAGAGCCATTGCTGCTGGCTGATCGAGGCCACCTGGCCGTCGATCCGCACATCGGAGAACCAGCCGCCGCTGGACCAGCCGCTGTTCTGCGCCAGGCGGATGTTGCCGCGCACGTGCATGCGGCGGAAGGGCACGGCCTGCGACACGGCCCACTGCATGGTGTTGTCGGGCAGGCCGAGCGCGGGCGTGATGGCGAAGTTCTCGGCGCCGCGCCAGAAGTTCAGCGTGGCGTTGTCCTTGTCGAGCAGGGCGGTGGAACGCAGATCGCCGATGACCTGCACGTCGTCGGGATGCGCGCCCAGGCCCAGCACCTGCGTGTAGAAGCCGACGCCGATCTTCAGGCCTTCGTAGCGGCCCGGCATCAGCAAGATGGCGTCGCGGCGCGGGCCGAAATGATTGGGCTGTTGCGCGGTATAGATGGCGTCCACGCGCTGCTGCAGATCGGGCTGGCCTGGCTGCAGAAGGTGGACGTTCGGGCCGAAGTCGGGCTGCGCTGCCTGGCCGAGCAGCGGGAGGAAGAGGAGCGCGGCCAGCCTGAGCGCGCGGCTCAAGGCGTACTGCCCGTCTTGTCCATGGGCTGGAGCCCGCCGCAGTCGCTGCCCAGCCAGCGTGCGTCGCCGCTGATCGAAACGGTTTCTGTCTTGCCGTTGCGCTGGTGCGTGATGCGCGTCTTGCTGGTGAAGCCGTTGGGGGTCAGCGTGACGTCGCTGTCGCCTTCCGAGGCTGGGTCCGCACAGCTGAAATGCGTGTGGATGGTGTTGCCGCTGCGCTTGACGTCGTGCGTGCAGCGGCTCTTGGCGTCGGTCACGGGCGGCGCGTTGCGCTCGGCCTGCTCCTTGCTCACGCAGCTCTTGATCGTGATGGTGCCGCCGCTCATGTTCATGGACACGCCGCGCTGCGCCATCATCTTTTCCATCATCGCCTTCTGCTCGGGCGGCATGCTGGCCATGGCCTTCTGCGCCTGCTCCATCTTGGCCTGTTGGTCGGGGCTGAGCTCCGGCGTCTGGCGGATCTCCCATAGACCGGGCTTCATCATCACGGGGTCGGCCGCAGCGGCAATGCCGGGCGCGAGCATGACGGAAAGAAGGGGGCTGAACAGCAACAACAGGGCACGACGCATAACGGGCTCCTTGAGCGCAAAGTTGCCCTCGAACTCTATGCGAACACGCCGGCCTTGTCTTCCATCCGCTGACTGACTTCGCCCAGGTGGTGCAGGCTGTCGCCCCACTGCAGCTCCATCGCGGTCAGGCGCTTGAAGTAGTGGCTGCCGATGTACTCATCCGTCACGCCGATGCCGCCGTGCAGCTGCGTGCACTGCTGGCCGACGAAGCGCATGGACTGGCCCAGCTGCAGCTTGGCCTGCGAGATCGCGCGGCGGCGCTCCGTGCCCGGACTGCCCAGCTTGAGCGTTGCGAAGTAGCTCATCGAACGCGCGAGTTCGAGCTGCATCTTCACGTCGGCGATGCGGTGGCGCAGGGCCTGGAAGCTGGCGATCGTGACGCCGAACTGCTTGCGGGTGTTGAGGTACTCGGCTGTCAGCAGCACGAGCTTGTCCATGGCACCGACGGCCTCGGCGCAAAGCGCTGCGATGCCAATGTCTGCAGCCTGTTCGAGCACGGCCAAGCCTTGCGCCGGTGCCACGAGCTCGACGGCGGGGCTGGCGGCAAAGCTCAGTTCAGCGGCGCGCGATCCGTCGACCACGGAATAGGCGCGCGTCTTCACGCCGGCGGCGCTGCGCTCGACCAGGTACAGGCCGATGCCGGCAGCGCTTTGCGCCGGGACGATGAAGGCATCGGCCACGTCGCCGGCCGGCACGATGCTCTTGCTGCCGGTGATGGCGCCGTTCTCGAAGCGCGTGGCGATCTTGTCGAGCGCATAGCGGGCGGCGCGCTCCTGGTGGGCCAGCACGACGAGGGCTTCACCGCCGACGATGCGCGGCAGCCATGCGGCCTGCACGGCTTCAGGCGCTTGGGCCAGCACGGCCGGCGCGATCAGGGCGGCCTGCGCGTACGGTTCCATCACCAGGCCGCGGCCCAGCTCTTCCATCACAACCATCGCGTCCACGGCACCGAGGCCGAGACCGCCATGGGCCTCGGGCACGACCAGGCCCATCAGGCCCAGGCCGACCAGGCCTTCAAATGCCGCGCGCGAGAAGCCGCCTTCGCGGACGATGGCCTGACGCTGCTCGAAGCTGTAGTCGCCTTCCACCCAACGCGCAACGGCGTCGCGCAGGGCCTGCTGGTCTTCGCTGAATTCAAAATCCATGTCTTACCCCAGAACGGTTTGGGCCACGATGTTGCGCTGGACTTCGTTGGAGCCACCGTAGATCGTGGTCTTGCGGGTGTTCAGGTAGGCAGCGGCCAGCGGCGCGCAGTGGGCAGCGCCGACGTGATCGCCCTGCCAGCCGGCTTCCATGGCCTCGCGGATGAAGGGCAGGCCGTAGGGGCCGGCGGCCAGCATCATCAGCTCGGTGTAGCGCTGCTGGATCTCGCTGCCGCGGATCTTCAACAGGCCCGCCACGTCCAGGCTCTGCTTGCCGCTCTTCTCTTCAGAAATCACGCGCAGGACCATCATCTCCAGCGCCACGACGTCGACCTCCAGCAGCGCGATCTGGTCGCGGAAGCGCGCGTCGTCCAGCAGGCCCTCAGTGCGGGCGATCTGCTTGAGGCGTTCGAGTTCGCGCTTGGCGCGGGCCACGTCGGCGATGTTGGTGCGCTCGTGCGCCAGCAGGTACTTGGCGTAGGTCCAGCCCTTGTTCTCCTCGCCCACGAGGTTCTCGACGGGCACTTCCACGTTGTCGAAGAAGACCTCGTTCACCTCGGGCTCGCCGTCCAGCATGACGATCGGCCGCACGGTGACGCCGGGCGACTTCATGTCGATCAGCAGGAAGCTGATGCCGGCCTGCGGCTTGACGGATGAATCAGTGCGTACCAGGCAGAAGATCCACTCGCCGTACTGGCCGAGCGTGGTCCAGGTCTTCTGGCCGTTGACGATGTACTTGTCGCCCTGCCGTTCGGCGCGGGTCTTGACGGAGGCGAGGTCGGAGCCCGAGCCCGGCTCGCTGTAGCCCTGGCTCCACCAGACTTCGCCGCTGCGGATGCCGGGCAGGTGCCGCTGCTGCAGCTCGGACGAGCCGAAGGCCATGATCACTGGCGCCACCATCACCGGGCCGAAGGGCACGATGCGCGGCGCGCCAGCCAGGGCGCATTCCTCTTCGAACAGGTGGCGCTGGATGGCGTTCCAGCCCGGGCCGCCGAACTCCTTGGGCCAGCCGAAGCCGAGCCAGCCCTTGGCGCCCAGGATGCGGGCCCAACCCTGCTGGTCTTCACGCGTGAGCTGCAGACCGTTCCTGACCTTGTGGGCCGTCTCGGCCGGCAGGTGGGCGGCCACCCATGCGCGCACTTCAAGCCGGAAGGCCTGCTCTTGCTCCGTGAAATTCAGGTCCATCTCTTGTGTCTCCTCGGAAGGGGCGTTTTAGCACGACCGTGCTATCCGGGCTGTCCCCGGGCGGACAAGGTCTCGACAAGTTTCAGGAAGCATTTGCAGAAAACAAAAACGGCCCCGAAGGGCCGTCTTGCTGGAGCCGAAGCTGATGAAAAATCAGCTGGCCTTGACCTTGCGGCGGCGGGTGTAGAACACACCGCCCAGGGCCAGACCGGCCAGGGCCAGGGAGCCCGGTTCCGGCGTGCGCTTGATGCCGCACTTGGAGGTGGTGCCCGTGCAGGTCTCACCGGCCACGGCGTAGATCTTGAAGTAGTCGTTGCCCTGGCCCAGCGAGCCGCCGTTGGCCGACGTCGTGCCGTAGCTGCTGTTGTAGGCCGTGACCAGCCACCAGCTCGAACCCACGCTGGAAGCGCTGGAGCCCGAAGAGGTGGCGCCGTTCACCAGGTTGTACGGGTTGCTCGTGTCCTGGACCAGGTCTGCGTAGTTGCCGACCAGGCTCCAGCCGGCGGCTTCCATCGCGGCCTTGTCGGCGCCGTTGGTGTTCAGCGCGGCGGGCTGGCTGGCACCGGTGTAGCGCCACAGCGAAATGTCGGCGTCGCCGCTGACGTAGCCGATGCCGATGCTGGTCAGGACCACGCTGGAGCTGAACTGCATCAGGATGCCTTCAGTCGTGCCGTTGTTGTCCAGGGCGTGGTTGGGGGCGGCGCAACTGACCGTCACATCCTTGCCCGAGCACATGCCCAGACCGTTGCCGCTGAAATACAGCACGTTGGAGTCGGGCGTCGTGGTGCTGTTCCACTTGGCGCCGCTGGCGTAGCCGACGTCGTTGGTGCCGTTGTTGGCGTACACGCCGTCGATGGTCAGGCCGGCGACGCCGTTGGAGGCGTAGCTCGTCTTGGCCAGCGGTTCACCCGTGACGGGGTCGGTGCCGCCGCTGCCGCTGAAGGTCCAGGTCGAAGCGGCCTGAGCGCTCGCACCCATGGCCAGCCCTGCGAGCAGCGCAACCCAGCGAGCCGATTTGATGGTGGTCTTCTTCATTGGATTCCCTCAAAAGCGTATGACCTGGTTTGGTCCTGCCTCCTGACATGCAATTGCAGTGCCAGGCTGGAAAACTTCTTTTGCTTCAACTGCTTGCGCCTGATACAGCGGGTGCATGTAAGCGGCGTCTGACCCGATTGTAAAAACTCTCGACGCTGAAGTAACGCGTTATCTCCACTCACTTGAGGGTGTCCAAAAGCGCCCGCGCTTCCTTGTCGCCCTCGAAACCCGGGCCGCCGGGCTTGACGTTGGCCAGGGCCGTCTTGAGCTCCTCCCGGGCTTCGTCCTTGCGGCCCGACTGGACCAGCACGGCGGCCAGGTGGTAGCGGATCTCGCGGTTGGCGGGGGCGCGCAGCCGGGCGTCGCGCAGCAGCTGCAGGGCGCGATCCTTGTTGCCGGCCTGGAAGGCGGCCCAGCCGGCCGTGTCGATCACCAGCGGCTCGGCCGGCGCCAGGGCCAGGGCGCGTTCGGCCACGGCGGTGGCGCCCGCGTCCTTGGCGGCCAGCAGGACGTTGGCCAGGTTGTTGAGCGCCTCGACGTTCTTGGGCTGCTGCCTGAGAACGCCTTCGAACTGCTGGCGCGCACCGGCCAGGTTGCCGGCCCGGGCGAGGGAGTTGCCCAGGGCCAGGCTGGCGATGGTGTCGCCGGGGTGGGTCTTGAGCCAGGCTTCCAGCAGGCTGCGGGCGGCCTTGGCGTCTGTCGCTTCCTGGGCCTTGAAATAGGCCAGCAGGCTGCGGCTGGAGTTTTCCAGCGCATGGGCGTTCTTCAGTGCCTCCACCACGGCCGGCTGCTGGCCGCGGGCAGTGGCCACGTCGGCCTGCAGCTGGTAGCCGACGGCCAGCTTGGGGTTGCCGCGGACGATGCTTTGGGCGCGGCGGTCGGCCTTGTCGAGCGCGCCCTGGCGAAGCTCGATGGTGGCCATCAGCACCTGGGCCTGGAGCAGGTCGGGCGAGGTGGTGAGGGCCTTGTCCGTGCTGTAGGCGGCGCCGGCGACGTCGCCGTACTGCAGCTGTTCCTGGGCGATGCCCACGAGCGTGGCGGGTTCAAAGCCGGCCTTGCGCACTGCGTCTCCGAGGGTCTGCCGGGCGCCGGCCATGTCGTCGTTGGCGGCCCGAGCGCGGGCGTAGGTGCGCAGGGAGTCGGTGTCGTCAGGCGCCTTGGCCACCAGCATCTTGGCAGCTTCCAGCGCCTTCTTGGGCGCCTTCTTGCCCAGATGCCAGGCCACCAGGGCCTGGTTGGCCTGGGTCTGGCGCGGGCCGCTGGCTTCGACGGCCTGCTCCAGCCATTTCAGCGATTCCTCGTTGTGGCCCCACTGCTCGTGCAGGGTCGCCATCTCGAACAGGACGTCCACGTTGCGGTCGTTTTCGCGGATCAGGGTGCGCAGGCGTGCGTCGGCCGCTGGGTATTTCTTGTCCAGGATGTCGGCGTGTGCCAGGCCGATCTTGGCGGGCAGCAGGTCGGGTGAGAGCCTGAGCGCGTGCTCGAAGCCCTGGCGTGCACCGGCCAGGTCGTTGGAGCGCATGCGCGTTTGGGCCTGGACCATCAGCATGGTCGGGTTGTCCGGCGCCGCCTTGACGAGGGCGTCCGCCGTGGCGCGCGCCTTGGCCGGGTTGCCGGCGCGCAGGTAGAGATCCACCAGGGCCAGGCCGGCGTAGGTCTGGCGGGAATCGTTCTTGAAGGCCTTTTCGAGTTCGGTCAACGCGTTGCTGCCCTGGCCGGAGCGCATCAGCGACAGGCCCAGGGCGGTATGGAACTCGGGCGCGTCCTTGGCGCGCAGCGCCGCTTCCATCAGGCTGGCCGCCTTGCTGTAGCGGCCTTGGGCCATGTGGGCCGAAGCCAGCATCAGCAAGGCCTGACCATCGCCGGGGCGGGCCTTGAGGTAGTCCTCCAGCACCTCGATGGCGCGGGGCATGTTGGGTTCGGCGATGGCGATCTGGGCCACCAGCTTGGCCAGCGGGCTCGTCGGCTGCTGGCGGTAGGCCAGGTCCAGGTAGGGCTTGGCCTTTTCATATTCGCCCAGGCCGAAGTGGGCCATGCCGTTGAGCATCAGCGACTGCACCCGGTAGCGCAGGTATTCCATCGGCACGGGATCGAGGAACTCGGTCACGTCCTTGAGCGCGGCCTTGGAGGCCGCCGTGTCGCCCGCGCGCTGGGCCAGCAGGGCGCCCAGGTAGCTCACACGCGGATCGGCATCCGAGAGCGAGCGCAGGTTGACCACATCGGCCAGAGCCTCCTTGTCTCGGCCCAGGTCGATCAAGATGCCAGCGCGGGCCAGCCGGGCGTCGAAGTGACCGGCGTCGACCTTGATCGCTTCGCCGTAGCCGGCCAGCGCATTCGCCAGCTGGCCCTGGATGTGCTGGACCGACGCTTTCTGGTAGATCGCGTCGGCATTGCCGGGAGCGAGCTTGAGGGCCTGGTCGGCGGCAATGCTCGCTTCGGGCAGCTGGCGGTTGCGCACGCGCAGCGGCACTTCGGCGATCCAGGTGGTCACATCCGCCGGGTTGAGCGCCCGGGCGGCCAGCAGCGATTCCATGGCGTTGCGCTTGTCGCCCACGTCGGAGTAGGCGGAGGAACGGATCAGCAGCAGCTGGAACTGCACCTCGCGCGGCAGGCCGTCGGCCCGGAGGCGCGTGTCCTCAAACACCTGGCCCGGCTTGCCTTGGGCGATCAGGGTCTGGGCCAGCGGCAGGACCACCTCGCTGCGGTTCACGCCCAGGCGCAGGGCCTCGCTGAACTCCACCTCGGCGCTGGCCACATCGGCCGAGGCCAGCAGCGCCTTGCCCAGCAGCAGGTGCACGGCCAGCTGGTTGTTGTCGATGGCGATGGCGTTCTTGAGCTGGACGACGGCGCCGGAGAAGTCCTTGCGCTCGTAGCGCTTGAGCGCGTCCTCGTAGTAGCGCGCCACCTTGGCGTTGGTGGGCGCCGGTGTCTGCGCCCTGGCGGACGGGGGCCAGGCGGCGAGCGCGGCTACAACGATGGCAGTGGCGACGGCCGTGGCGGTGGCGAACGCGATGGCGGGCAGGCCGGGGAGGGCAGACGACCGGTTTCTTGTCTTCATTGTTTTTCGCTGGCCTATCCGCCGCTTGGCGGCGGGTTTACTGCGGTTGGCGGGGCCCTAGTACATCAGGGTCAGCGTAAGTATGTCGTTATCTCGACGCATCTGGAAACGCGTCAGGAAGCTGTTGCCGAGCAGAACGTGACTCATTTGTGCCGGAACGACCAGGGCTTCGACGCCGCGCACCTCGACGTCTCCAATCCGCACCGTTGTCAGGTTAACGACATAGGCCTGCACCACGCCGTTGGCGGTCTGCGCCATCACGCGCCGGCCTTCGCGGTACTTGATGCCGAGCTGGTCGGCCGTGCCCTGGCTGATCGACACGACGGTGGCGCCGGTGTCCACCATGAAGTTGACCGCTCGGTTGTTGATCGAGCCCAGCGCCAGGAAGTGCCCGCCGCTGCTGGCACTCAGCACGATCTGCCGGCCTGTGGAGCCGCCGCCCGAGCCGCCGATGCTGGCCGGCGTGCCGCCGAGCGTGAGGCTGCGCCGCGCGCCGCTCACCTCGACCACGGCCTGGCCGCCGTCCAGCGAGACGAGCTTCACGCCCTGCACCGATTCGCCGACGCGCACGGTCTTGGGCTGGCCGTCGATCATCAAGAGGGCGGCCGAGCTGCCCATGCTGCCGCTGAAGGCCACCTGCTGCGCCGAGGCCGCGGCACCGGCCAGCAAGAGGAAGCCGCCGAGGATCAGGGCGCGAAGCATCGCGAAGCCGGGCCGCTCAGTCGCGGAAATTGTTGAAGGACAGAGGCGTGTCGGCCACATCCTTGCGCAGCACGGCCATGGCGGCCTGCAGATCGTCGCGGTTCTTGCCGGTGACGCGCACGGTGTCGCCCTGGATGGAGGCCTGCACCTTGAGCTTGCTGTCCTTGAGCGCGTTCACGACCTTCTTGGCCAGCGGCGCCTCGATGCCGTTCTTGATCTTGTAGCTGCGGCGAACCTTGTCGCCGCCGAGCTTCTCGATCTTCTCGGCCTTGTCCAGGAAGCTGATCACGACGTCCTGCTTGGTCAGCTTGGCGTAGAAAACGGCCTCGATCTGCTCGAGCTGGAAATCGCTGTCGCCGGTGGCTTCGATGACCTTGTCCTTCTCCTTGAGCTCGATCTTGGCGCCGGTGCCCTTGAAGTCGAAGCGCGTGCCGATCTCCTTGATGGCGTTGTCCACGCCGTTCTTGATGCGGACCATGTCGGGCTCGAGGACGGTGTCGAAGCTGGGCATAACTGAATCTTCCTTTTAATAAGAGAAAATTCTCTCATGCAGGAACCCAACATCAGCACCCGGATCGAGACCGAGGTGAATCTTCGCCCCTACAACACCTTCGGCTTGCCGGCCACGGCGCGGCGCCTGGTGCGCATCCGCGAGCCGCTGGATGTGCGTCGCGTGGTCGATCACCCGGAACTGGGCCGCGCGCCCAAGTTCGTGCTGGGCGGCGGCAGCAACCTCGTACTGACCAAGGATCTGGACGCCGTGGTGCTGAAGATGGAAATCCCTGGCATCCGCCTGCTGGAAGAGCGCGCGGACGCCTGGATCGTCGAGGCCGGTGCCGGCGTGGTCTGGCATGACCTGGTCGAGTGGACCGTCGACAACGGCTATCCGGGTCTGGAGAACATGGCCCTGATCCCCGGCACGGTCGGCGCTGCGCCGGTGCAGAACATCGGCGCCTATGGCCTGGAGCTCAAGGACCGGCTCGAATCGGTGGAGGTCGTCGATCTCGTCACCGGCCGCACGGTGATCCTGCCGGCCGAGAGCCTGGCCTTTGGCTACCGCGACAGCGTCTTCAAGCACGAGGGCTTCGGCGGCCTGGCGGGCAAGAGTGTGATCACGCGCGTGCGCATGAAATGTCCGAAGCCCTGGGTGCCCGTGCTGGGCTATCTGGACCTGGAACGCAAGATGCTTGATACCGGCATCACCGCGCCGGACTCGCGCCAGATCTTCGACTGGGTGTGCGCCATCCGCCGCGCCAAGCTGCCCGATCCGGCCGTGATCGGCAACGCCGGCAGCTTCTTCAAGAACCCGGTGGTCACGGAAGAGCAGTGCCGCGACATCATCGGCCGCGACCCCGGCATCGTTCACTACCCGATGCCCGACGGCACGATCAAGCTCGCCGCCGGCTGGATGATCGACGCCTGCGGCTGGAAGGGCAAGACGGTGGGTGGTGCCGCCGTCTATGAGAAGCAGGCCCTGGTGCTGGTCAACCGTGGAGAGGCGCGCGGCGCCGAGGTGGTGACGCTGGCGCGCGCCATCCAGGAGAGCGTGTATGGCCGGTTCGGGATCCGGCTGGAACCCGAACCGGTGGTGATTTGATCGTGCACATGGTGACTCTTCACCTCTGGTGAAGTCACCAATCGACGCGCTTCACGCGGCTCACCAGAATCCGCTCCTCGTTCATGGGGAGAAGCAAGAAATGACTGAAGCCGCAGACCAGCGCTTTGCACCACCGACGGCGCATGTGGAAGACATCGTGACCGCCGGCGAGGAACTGGGTGGGCGCGGCATGCGCTTTCTGGCGGCGTTCATCGATGGCGTGATCTATATCGTGCTCGCGATGGGCCTGGCCCGGATCCCCGGCCTTGAGACCCTGTTCGGACAGCGGGCCGGCAGCGACGTCTGGACCACCTTCCACATCACCGGTTTTCTCACCCCGCTGATCCTGCAACTGGGCGTCAACGGCTGGCTGCTGGTCAACAAGGGCCAGACCATCGGCAAGATGATCTGCAAGCTGCGCATCGTGCGCAGCGACGGCTCCAAGGCCAACGCCTGGCACGTGCTGGGTCTGCGCTACGGCGTCGGCTACGTCGTGAACGTGCTGGCCATCCTCTCGTCGATTTACGGCCTCATCGATTCGCTGCTGATCTTCCGTGAGTCGCGCAAGTGCCTGCACGACAACATCGCCGACACCAAGGTGATCAAGCTCTGAGCCCGCCCGCCCGTGCCCGGGCCCAGCGCCTGGACACCCTCTTCATCACCGAGACCCCCGAAGGCATCGGCCTGGCGCTGCAGCCGGCCGGCCTGGTCTCGCGCACCATGGCCTTCCTGCTGGACCTGCTGATCCGGCTGGGGATCGACCTGGTCATCCTGATGGTGCTCGGTTTCCTCGGCGGCACCGGCGCCGGGCTCGCGCTGATCGGCATGTTCTGCATCGAGTGGCTCTATCCGATTGTGTTCGAGCTGAGCCGCGCCGGCACGACACCGGGCAAGCAGGCGCTGGGCCTGCGGGTGGTCATGGACACCGGCCTGCCCGTCACGCCGGCGGCTTCGTTCACCCGCAACCTGCTGCGCGTGGCCGATTTCCTGCCGGTCGCCTATGGCCTGGGTATTGCCTGCCTGCTGCTCAACCGCGATTGCAAGCGCCTGGGCGACCTGGCCGCAGGAACGCTGGTCGTGCACGACAAGCCCGTGATCCTCTACGACGCGCCGCCGGAAGGCCCGAGCTTGGCGCCGGCGCGAGCGCTGAGCCAGGGCGAGCAGGCCTCCATCCGCTCCTGGGCCGGCCGCGCCAGGCGCCTCACGCCGGCCCGCTTCGAGGAGCTGGCGCAGCTGGCCGGCAGCGTGCTGCCCGCACCTGCGCCGGGCGAGCGCCCCGGCCCGGCTTCCGACCGCTTGCTGGGCGTGGCGCAATGGCTGATGGGCCGCAAGTCATGACGCCGCTGTTCTTCGAGGCCGAGTACCGCCCGCTGTGGGACGCCTTTGCCGCCCAGTTGGCCGATGCCAAGCGTGGCCAGCCGGTCGATGGTGCGCTGCTGGCCGAGCGCTACCGCCGCGTGTGCGAGCACCTGGCGCTGGCGCAGTCGCGCTCCTATCCGGTCCACCTCGTGACGCTGCTGCAAGGGCTGGCCCGCGATGCCCACCAGCTCATCTATCGCAAGCAGGATTACGGCGTGGGCCAGCTTGCGCGCCTGCTGCTGGTGGACCTGCCGCGCGGCGTCCGCGCCCAAGGCCGCTGCGTGCTGCTGGCGCTGCTGCTCTTCGTGCTGCCGCTGGCGATCGCAGGCCTGCTGGCCTGGCACGGTCCGGACTTCGCCCTGCGCCTGCTGAACGCGCACGAGCTGCGCGAGTACGAAGCCATGTACGCCGACGGCAAGCAGGCCGTGGGCCGTGGGCCCGATGCGGGCAACGACTGGGCGATGTTCGGCTTCTACATCTTCCACAACGTCGGCATCGGTTTCAGTTGTTTCGGTTCGGGCATCCTGGCCGGCGTGGGCAGTGCCTTCACCCTGGTTTTCAACGGCTTGCAGATCGGCACCGTGGCCGGCCACCTCACCCGCGCAGGCCTGGGGCACAACTTCTGGCCTTTCGTGGCCACGCACTCGGCGTTCGAGCTGACGGGCATCGTGCTGTCCGGCGCGGCGGGCCTGCGCCTGGGCCTGGGGTGGCTGTCGCCGGGGCGGATGAGCCGTCTGCAGGCCCTGGGCGCGGGCGCGCGCGCGGCCATGCCGTTGGTGTACGCGGCCTTCTTCCTGCTGCTGGTGGCGGCGGCCTTCGAGGGTTTCTGGTCTGCCGCGGCCTGGATCTCGCCAAGCGTCAAGTACGCGGTGGCCGGCGTCTGCTGGCTGCTGGTGTTCAGCTGGCTGGGCCTGATGGGGCGGCAGCGGGGTGTTGTCCTGCGGAGGCCTCGCCATGCGCGTTGAAGGCCTGGCCGTTGTGCTGCGGCCGCGCAGCCAGGGCGAGGCTGCCGACCTGGGCCTGGCCCTGGTGCGCCAGCACGCGGCTTCGATCTGGCGCACCTTCACGCCGGTCTATCTCGTCGTGGCCGTGCTGGCGCTGTGCACGGTCGACACCTGGGGCTGGATGCCTGCGTTCATCGTCTTCTGGCTCAAGCCCTGGCTGGATCGCAGCCTGCTCTTTGTCTTGGCGCGCGCCGTGTTCGGCGAGCGCACGCGCTTTGCCGATCTCTGGGTGGCGCGCCGCCACGTATTCTTCGGCCAGTTCTGGCGCACGCTGCTGTGGCGGCGCTTCTCGCCCTGGCGCTCCTACACGCAGCCGATTGAGCAGCTCGAAGCCCAGGTCGGCAGCGCACGGCGCAAGCGGCGCAAGCTGCTGCTCAACGACAACCGCGGCGCGGCCACCGCCCTGCAGGTGGCCTTTGCGCATGCGGAGGCGGTGCTGGTCTACGGCCTGCTGTCGTTGCTGTTCTGGTTTGCGCCCGAGAACAGCCGGCGCGACATCTGGGACTGGATCGTTCACCCGACGCAGCATGCCGCCGGCCAGCTGGGCCTGGACCTCGTGCTGGCCTCGGCCTACTTGAGCGTCGTGCTGCTGCTGGAACCCTTCTACGTGGCTGCTGGCTTCGCGATGTACCTGAACCGCCGCGTGGCGCTCGAGGCCTGGGATATCGAACAGGAGTTCCGTCATGCGTTCGCCTGAGCGCCATGAAGTTCGGCGCGCTGGCGGGTCGCCGGCCCTGTTCATCGCGGCTGCATTCCTGGGCTTGAGCCTGTCGTGCACGCCATGCCAGGCGCAAGGTGAGGCGCCGGCCATGACGGCTGCGCGCGTCCAGGCGGCTGCTTCGGCTGTCGCTGCCGATCCCCTGCTGCCCGGTACGGAGAAACACAAGACGCTGCAGTTCAAGAAGGACAAGGTCGATAAGAAGGACGACAAGCGCGACGAGAAGGACTTCGGTTGGTGGCTGGAGATGCTTCGCAATCTCTCCGGCGGCCTGCGCATCGCGGTCTGGCTGCTGGGTGCGGCCCTCCTCGTCTGGATCCTGCTGCGCCTGAGAGACTGGCTGCTGGCGCGCGAGGGCGGGCCCGCAGCCGCGCCGCGCCTGCCTACCCATGTGGGCCAGCTCGACATCCGACCGGAAAGCCTGCCCGACGACATCGGGGCCGAGGCCTTGCGGCTCTGGCGGGCTGAAGAAGTACGCGCCGCGCTTTCGCTGCTCTACCGCGGCGCGCTCTCGCACCTGGTGCACAAGCACGCCGTGCCCATCCGCGCGGCCAGCACCGAAGGCGAATGCCTGCGCCTGTCGGCCCCGCGCCTGGTGCCGGCCTCCCAGGATTTCCTGGGCCTGCTGGTTCGCAACTGGCAGGCCGTGGCCTATGCGCAGCGCCAGCCCGAGGCGGCCGAGATCGAGCAGCTCTGCGCCGAGTTCGACCTGCGCCTGTCGCGCGCGGAGGCCAGCGCATGAATCGCGATCGCGTGATCTGGCTGCTGACGGCCATCGGCCTGGCCTTGGGTGCCTGGTGGCTGCAAGCCAATACCGAGTGGGTGGACGAGGAGCAGCCCACCCACACGCGCGGCGAGGCGCTGCGCAATCCGCTGTATGTCGCCGAGCAATTGCTGCGCCGGCTGCAGATGCAGGTGGAACACCACGAGGCGCTCGACCAGCTGCCGCCGCCCGGCGCGCGGCTGGTGATGCTCTCCGACGAATGGCAGCTCCTGCCCGGCAAGGCGCAGCAACTGCAGCAGTGGGTGGAGCAGGGCGGTCACCTGGTGCTGCCGATCACGGTGCTGTCGGACGACAGCCCCTTTGCCCAGTGGCTGCCCATCGATGCGCAGGCCCGGCCGAAGAAGAAGGCCGCGGCAGAGCCACCGGGCCAGCAGCCAGCGGCCAGCGGGACGAAGAGCTGGACCGTGACGGCGAATCCGCCGCTGTGGGGCGAGGTCGAACAGCTCAAGCTCTGCGGCCCCGTCCTGACCTGGCAGCGCTTGCTGGTCAAGCGCGGCTCGATGGCCAACTGGACGCTGATGCGGGATGACGGTCTGGATGCCGTGCGCGTGCAGCGCGGCCAGGGCAGCGTGACCCTGCTGAACGTGCTCCCCGCCTTCTTTGAACATCCGGCGGCGCTGCGCTGTGACGCACCCTTGTTCATCGCCGCCGCCGTCCAGGCCGAGCCGGGCGCCAAGGTCTGGTTCTACCTGAACGAGAAGCGCGAGCCCTTGCTGCCCTGGCTGTGGCACACGGGCTGGATCGCCATCGTGACCGCCGGCCTGGCGTTGGCGGCCCTGATGTGGCGCGCCACGCTGCGCTTCGGCCCACGCCTGGCGACCGCGCCGCGCCTGCGCCGCTCCATCGCCGAACAGGTGCGGGGCACGGGCAACTGGCTGCAGCGCCACGGCCGCGAGGCGCTGCTCGCCGCGCAGTTGCGAGCGCTCGAAGACACCGCTGCGCGCGTGCTGCCGCACTACCGGCGCCTGGGCAAATCCGATCGCGTCAGGGCCATTGCCGCAGCCACCGGCCTGGCGCCCGAACCACTGGCGGTGGTCTTCAACGAGCCCTCCTGCAAGCGTGCCGAACTGCCCGAACGGCTGCGCCTGATGGAAAGCACGCGCCGCCGACTCCTTCTGAACAAGTCTCCCGCACAAGAAAGAACTGCACCATGACGATCAAGCCCGAGGAACTCAAGCTCGCCACGCAGTGGCTGGACCTGCTGCGCCGGGAGATCGGCAAGGCCGTGATCGGCCAGGCGCAGGCCGTGGAACAGGTGCTGGTGGCCCTGGTGGCCTCGGGCCACGTCCTGGTCGAAGGTGTGCCGGGCCTGGGCAAGACGCTGCTGGCACGCGCCATGGCTCAAGCCCTGCGTTTGCAGTACGCGCGCGTGCAGTTCACGCCGGACCTGATGCCGGCTGATGTGGTCGGCCACAGCGTACTCGAAGAGGCCGCGACCGGTGCCGCGGGCGGCTCGGTGCTGGGCACGCTGCGCGTGCGCAAGGGGCCGGTGTTCACCAACCTGATGCTGGCCGACGAAATCAACCGCGCGCCCGCCAAGACGCAGAGCGCGCTGCTCGAAGTGATGCAGGAATACCAGGTCACGCTCGAAGGCCAGACGATTCCGCTGCCGCGCCCCTTCATGGTCATGGCCACGCAGAACCCGGTGGACACCGAGGGCACCTACCCGCTGCCCGAAGCGCAGCTCGACCGCTTTCTGCTGGAGATCCGTATCGGCTACCCGACGCATGCCGAGGAGGCCGCCGTCGTCCAGCTCGTCACGACAGGCCGTGCGGGCAACGAGCTGCCGCTGCAGGACGTGCAGCCGGCGCTGGACGATGTCCAGGTCCAGGAGCTGCAGCGACTGGCCGGCCTCGTGCACACGGACGAGAAGGTGCTGGACTACGCCGTTCGCGTGGTGCGGGCCACGCGCGATTGGCCTGGTTTGGCCCTGGGCGCCGGCCCGCGCGGCAGCGTGGCGCTGGTGCGCGCCGCGCGTGCGATGGCGCTGATCCGGGGGCGCGACTTTGTCACGCCGGACGACATCGCCGCGCAGGCCCTGCCGGTGCTGCGCCACCGCGTCACCGTGGCGCCGGATGCGCAGCTCGAAGGCCGCGACGCCGACGAGCTGCTGCAGGCGGCGCTGGAGAGCGTTGAGGCGCCGCGCCTCTGATGGTCATCATGCGGGACCGCCTGCGCACCGTCGTGCCCACCCGGACCGGCATCGCCGCCCTGGCGCTGCTGGCGCTGGTCGTCGCGCTCGCATTGGCCGTCGGTGCACCGTTGGCGGGGGTGGTCGCACTGGTGCTGCCTTTGCTGGGCTTCGGGCTGGTACTCGGCGCGTGGGATCTTTGGCACAGCCGCAAGCTGTGGGCAGCGAGCGGCGTGACGATCGAACGGCGCCTGCCGGCGGCGTTTGCCATCGGCGTGTCCACCGAGCTCAAGCTCGACCTCGTCAATCCGGGGCTGCTCGCCTGGCAGCTGCAGGTGTTCGACGCGCTGGATCCGCTCTTCGATTTCGAAGGCCTGCCGCAGAAGCTGTTGCTCGATGCGCAGTCGCGCGCCACGCTGAAGTTCCGGGTCACGGCGCGCCAGCGCGGCCTCGTCCGGATCGGCTGCACGCAGCTGCTGTGGCGCAGCCGCGCGGGCCTCTTCGAGCTGCGCCAGACCCTGGGCGAAGCGCAGACGCTGCGCGTCTATCCGAACTTCGCGGCCCTGGCGCGCTATGCGTGGCTGTCGGGCGATCGTCGCTTGGCGCAGATCGGCATCAAGAGCTATGTGCAGCGCGGCCAGGGCACGGACTTCCGGCAGCTGGCCGAGTACAAGCGCGGCGACCCGCTGCGCCACATCGATTGGAAGGCCACGCTGCGTCAGCGCAAGCCCATCGTGCGCGAGTACCAGGACGAGCGCGACCAGTGCGTGATGTTCCTGCTCGACTGTGGCCGCCGCATGCGGGCCGACGAGCAGTCCGCCCACGCCGGAGAGAACTCCCATTTCGACGACGCGCTCGACGCGATGATGCTGCTGGCCTACGTGGCGCTCAACGAGGGCGATGAAGTGGGGGCCATGACCTTCGGTTGTGCGCCCGAGTCCCAGCGCGACTTCGCGCCTCGCAAGGGTCTGGCGACGCTGAACGCCTTGATGAACAAGATGCACGACCTGCAGCCGGGCAGCTGGCATTCCGACTACCTGGCCGCCGCCGAGGGCCTCTCACGCCGCCTGCGCCGCCGCTCGCTCGTGATCATCCTCACCAACTTCCGCGATGAAGACGCGACCGAGCTGCAGCCGGCGCTGCGCCTGCTGCGCCGCCGCCATCTGGTGATGCTGGCCAGCCTGCGCGAGACGGTGTTGTCGCGCGTCGCCGCGCAGCCGCTGGAGCGCGCCGATGACGCGGTGGCGGTGGCCAGTGCTCATCTTTTCTCGCAGGCGCGCGATGACGCGTTTGCGCGTGTCGTCGACCACGACAAGTTGTCGATCGACGTGGAGCCGCGCGCGCTGGCGGCCTCGCTCGTGAACCGATATCACGCCGTCAAGCGTGCCGGCTTGCTTTGACCCGCCATTCATCACATCCAGGAGGAAACATGGCAGAACCGACCTTCAACCAATATGCGGCGCCGACGGCGGAAGTGGCCGACATGGGCACTTCGGCCACCGGAGAGCTCAACATGTTCTCCTCCGAGGGACGCATCGGACGCTTGCGCTTCCTGGCGTACTCGACGGGTTCCGCCTTCCTGGCCAAGCTCCTCGCTGCTTTCCTTGGGCCAGTGAGCATCATCATCGCTATCGTGTACCTGTGGTTCGCGGTCATCACGGGGATCAAGCGCTGCCATGACACCGGGGCCAGCGGCTGGTGGTCGATCCTGACCATCATTCCCCTCGTCTCGTTCATCTGGGCCTTCATTCCGGGCGACAAGGGCGAGAACCGCTTCGGCCCGCCACCGCCGCCCAACACGCTGGGTGTGCGCATCCTTGGCCTGATCTTGCCGGCGGTCTTCATCATCGGCATCGTGGCTGCCATCGCGATTCCGCAATACAAAGCCTACACGGACAAGGCTCGGGGCCTGCAGTCGGTGCCGCAGCAGCAGCCCTGAACGTACAACGGCCCGCGCCGATGAGGGCGCGGGCCGTTGTCTCTGCGGGCGATCCGCTGCGCTTACTTCAGCTGCGGCAGCGCCGTGCTGTCGCCCGCAGCCAGCAGCCCGGTCTCCGTGTAGATGCCCAGCTTGGCGCGGGTGTCCACGATGTCCAGGTTGCGCATGGTCAGCTGGCCGATGCGGTCGGCGGGGCTGAAGGGCGCGTCCTCGACCTTCTCCATCGACAGGCGTTCCGGTGCGTAGGTCAGGTTCGGGCTCTTGGTGTCGAGCAGTGAGTAGTCGTTGCCGCGACGCAGTTCGAGGGCCACTTCGCCGGTGATGGCGCGGGCGATCCAGCGCTGGGCGGATTCGCGCAGCATGATGGCTTGCGGGTCGAACCAGCGGCCCTGGTAGAGCAGGCGGCCGAGCTTCAGGCCGTTGATGCGGTACTGCTCGATCGTGTCCTCGTTGTGGATGCCGGTGACCAGGCGCTCGTAGGCGATGTGCAGCAGGGCCATGCCCGGGGCTTCGTAGATGCCGCGGCTCTTGGCTTCAATGATGCGGTTCTCGATCTGGTCGCTCATGCCCAGGCCGTGGCGGCCGCCGATGGCGTTGGCTTCCAGGAACAGGGCCACGGGGTCGCGGTACTCGACGCCGTTCAGCGCGACGGGCACGCCTTCTTCGAAGCGCACGGTGACTGTCTCGGGCTTCACGGCGACGTCTTCCTTCCAGAAGGCCGTGCCCATGATCGGGTTGACGATCTTGATGCCGCTGTTCAGGTGCTCGAGGTCCTTGGCTTCGTGCGTGGCGCCGAGCATGTTGGAGTCGGTGCTGTAGGCCTTCTCCGCACTCATCTTGTAGCCGAAGCCGGCCTTGTTCAGGAAGGCGCTCATCTCGGCGCGGCCGCCCAGCTCGTCGATGAAGGTTTGGTCCAGCCAGGGCTTGTAGATCTTGAGCTTGGGGTTGGTCAGCAGGCCATAGCGGTAGAAGCGCTCGATGTCATTGCCCTTGAAGGTCGAGCCGTCGCCCCAGATGTTCACATCGTCCGCAGCCATGGCGGCGACGAGCATGGTGCCCGTCACGGCGCGGCCCAGCGGCGTCGTGTTGAAGTAGGTCACGCCGCCGGTGCTGATGTGGAAGGCGCCGGCCTGCAGGGCAGCAATGCCTTCGGCGGCGAGCTGCGCGCGGCAATCGACCAGCACGGCCTTTTCGGCACCGTATTCCATGGCCTTGCGCGGGATGGCGTCGTAGTCCGGCTCGTCGGGCTGGCCCAGGTTCGCGGTGTAGGCGAAGGGGCGGGCGCCCTTGAGCTTCATCCAGTGCAGGGCGGCGCTGGTGTCGAGGCCGCCAGAGAACGCGATACCGACCTTCTGGCCGACGGGGATGCTTTGCAGGATGGTGGACATGGGGCGTACCGCTGGTGCGTGTGGGTGCGAAACCCGCGATTTTCGCCGAAATTCGGGAGCGCTCCCTTCGTGTGACGGGGAGGCTTGTTTCGAGCCTCAGCCCAGACCTTGCCTGCGCATCCAGGCGGCCACGTAAGGACAGACTGGCACGACCTCCAGCCCCTTCGCCTGTGCCCAATCCCAGGCGTGCTGCGTGACCTGCGCCGCCAGGCCCTGGCCGCGCAGTGCCGGCGGGGTGCCGGTGTGCACGAAGAGGGCGCGGCGGCCGTCGAGCTCGTAGTCGAGGTCGACGGGGCCTTGCGCCTCGTGCCCGGGCACGAGCGCCTCGAAGCGCCCGCCGCCGAGCCACTCGCGGTGGCTGAAAGTCAGCGCAGCTGCTGCCACAGGAAGCTGAACTCCAGGGCTTGCATGGTGGCGCGCTGCTCGTTGTCCGCCGCGCCGCCGTGGCCGCCCTCGATGTTCTCGTAGTAGAGGAAGTCGTGGCCCTGCTGTTCCATCAGTGCCGCCATCTTGCGTGCATGGCCGGGATGGACGCGGTCATCGCGGGTCGAGGTGACGAAGAAGACCTTGGGGTACTTCTTGTCGGCCTTGAGGTTCTGGTAGGGGCTGTACTTGGAGATGTAGGCCCACTCCTCCGGCTTGTCCGGGTTGCCGTACTCGGCCATCCAGGAGGCGCCGGCCAGCAGCGTGTGATAGCGGCGCATGTCGAGCAGCGGCACCTGGCAATCGACGGCGTTGAACAGATCGGGGCGCTGCACGTAGACGGCGCCGACCAGCAAGCCGCCGTTGGAGCCGCCCTGGATGCCCAGGTGGCGCGGGCTGCTGATCTTCTTGGCGATCAGGTCCTCGGCCACGGCGATGTAGTCGTCGAAGACCTTCTGCTTGTTCTCCTTGACTGCCGCAGTGTGCCAGTCGGGGCCGTACTCGCCGCCACCGCGCAAGTTGGCCAGCACGAAGACGCCACCGCGAGCCAGCCAGGCACGGCCGCGGCCGCCCGAGTAGCCGGGCTGCATCGAGACTTCGAAGCCGCCGTAGCCGTAGAGCAGGGTCGGCGCATTGCCGTCGGCCTTGAAGCCCTTGGGCGTGATGACGAAGTAGGGCACCTTCGTGCCGTCCTTGCTGGTGGCGAAGAACTGCTCGGCCTTCATGCCGGCGGCATCGAACAGCGCCGAGCGGCTCTTGAGCACCTCGCGCGCATCGCTGCCGGCGTGGGCGTGATAGAGCGTGTCGGGCGTCAGGAAGTCCGCGTAGTTGACGAAGTAGCTCTCGGCCAGCTCGTCCTTGGGCAGCTCGTTGTCGTAGAGGCTGCCGATGGACAGCGTGCCGGGGAAGGGCGCCTTGATCTCGCGGTGCTTGGGCGCCGCGGCGCCGGCAGCAAAGCTCCACTCTTCAAGACGGCTGGCGACGTTGTCGCTGACGTTCATCACCACATGACTCTTGGTGACGACGTAGCCAGCCAGCGAGCGGGTCTTGCTGGGTGTGAACAGCACTTGCGGCTTGAGCGGCTGGCCGCTCTCCAGCGCCTTGGCGTCGGCAATCAGCAGGCTGCCGGCGGGGAAGCTCTTGCCGTCCAGCTTGAGTTCGCTGCGCGGATGCAGCAGCACGCGGGCGCCCCAGAAGCTCCACTCGGTATCGGTCGGCAGGTCGATCTTGGCCAGCTTGCCGTCCTTGGCCAGCAGGAACATCTCGCGGTTGTAGAAGTCCAGCGAGCGGCCCACCACCGTGCGGTTGTGGCCGGGCGTGTGGTCCACGAAGGCGAAGGCGGAGACGTCTTCCTTCTTGCCTTCGTACACCGTGACGGCGCTGGCCAGCGCCGTGCCGCGCTGCCAGCGCTTGATCACACGCGGATAGCCGGAATCGGTGAGCGAACCGGCGCCCCAGTCGGTGCCGATGAGGACGTGGTCGGCGTCCTGCCAGTCCACGTCGCTCTTGGCCTCGGGCAGCTGGAAGCCGTCCTTGACGAAGGCCTTGGTGACGGTGTCGAACTCGCGCACCACATGGGCATCGGAGCCGCCGCGCGAAAGCGAGACGAGGCAGCGACGGTAGTCCGGCCCCAAGCAGCTGGCGCCATGGAAGACCCAACTCTCGCCCTCAGCCTTGCCCAGGGCGTCCACGTCGATCACGGTTTCCCATGCGGGCTCGGCCTTGGCGTATTCGGCGAGCGTGGTGCGGCGCCACAGGCCGCGCTTGTGCTGCTCGTCCTGCCAGAGGTTGTAGAACCAGCCGCCCATGCGGCGCACGCCGGGAATGCGGTCCTTGGCATTGAGCACGCCGAGCAGCTCGCCGCGCAGCGCAGCGTAGTCACCCGTCTGAAGCTTGGCCATGCTGGTGGCGTTGTGCTCCTTGACCCAGGCCAGCGATTTCTCGCCGAGCACGTCTTCGAGCCAGAGGTTGGGATCGGCCGAAACCGGGCTGGAAGCGGGAGGAGTTTGGGCCATGGCGTGCAGGCAGAGGGTACTCAGGGCGAGGGCCAGGATTCGCTGTTTCATGCGGAGTTGCCGTGTATGAATGGACGAGCAGCAACTGTAGGCGAGGAACTTGAGCCGACCGAAAGTCAGCCCCTGCACTCGCTCATCAGTCCAGCCGGCCGCGCAAGAGCTGCGGCGTGATCTCGACGTTGCGGTCGTTGCTGGACACGTAAATGTGCCCGTCCTGGATGCTGACTTGCAGCACCATGCTGCGCTCGCTCAGGGCCGCCAGGGCCTGCGATTGCTCGGCCGGGATCTGCCAGACCTCCAGGCGCTGGGCGCGCGTGATCTTGCTTTCGAGCGCCGCCCACCAGACTGGCGTGCTGGAGGCGAACGAGATCACCGTGACGCGCTCCGATCGGCCATGGGCCTTGAGCAGCCGACGGTCGTCAGGCTGGCCGAGGTCGATCCAGTGCACGACCTCGCCGGTGAGGTTGAGCTGCCAGAGATCGGGCTCGTCCACGTCGGACAAGCCCTTGGTGAACTCGAGCCTGCCGTTCAGCTCGTCGGCCGGCAGGTGCAGCGCGTAGGCCAGCACGCGGATCATCATGCGCTCGTCCGTCTCGGACGGGTGGCGGGCGATGGTCAGGTTGTGCTCTCCGTAGACATGGCGATCCATGTCCGCGATGTTGAGCAGGACTTTGTGGATGGTGGCCTTGAGTGCCATGGATCTGCCGGTTTCTCGTACTTACCAAATGAAGCGCGGAATTATGGCCGGGCGATGACCTCCCGCCGGCTCGTGGCATGATTACCGGGTTTTTCTCAAACTCCATCGAGACACCCATGAAGCGACTGTTCACCGCATTTGCTGCGCTGACCCTGATCACCGCCGCCCACGCTGCGGACACCAAGCCTGCCGCCAAGGCCGCCCCGGCCGCCAAGCCGGCTGCTGCTGCGCCCGCTCCCGCCCCCAAGGCCAAAGAGCCGGTGATGACCCGCGACGAGCTGCGCGCCTGCTTTGACACCCGCGACGCCAACGACGTCGAAGCCAAGGCCATCAACGAAGCCTTCAAGGCCTTCCAGGCCAACGAGACCAAGCTCAAGTCCGACAAAGAAGTGCTGGTCAAGGACTCCGACGCCATCTCCGCCCGCGTCACCGCCGTCAAGGCCGAGTTCGACGCCATCACCAAGGCCAACGAGGAATTCAAGGTCGCCGCTCCCAAGATGGAGAAGGCTGACTTCGAAGCCAAGCGCAAGGAACTGACCGACCGCTCCACCGCCTTCGATGCCTCCCGCACCCAGCTGATCGCTGACGACAAGGTCCTCACCGAGCGCAAGGTTGCCTTCGGTGAAGCCGTCGACAAGAGCAACGCCACGCTGCAGGCCCTGCAGGACCGCCGCGACGCCCAGCTCGACAAGACGGACGAGTGGAAGGCCAAGTGCGGCAACAAGAAGTACGACGAGAACGACGAGAAGGCCCTGAAGAAGGAGCGCGCTGCTGCTGCTGCCGCTGCCTCGGCTCCGAAGTAATCGGCCGAACGAACGAAACTTCTTTCTCGTTCTCCAAGACCTGACGGCGCCGCGTTTCACGCAGGCGCCGTTTTGCTTTTCTAGACCCGCATGACCCACGCTGCCGCCAATCCGCTCCTCGAAGCCTGGACTACTGAACACGGCCTGCCGCCGTTCGGCCGCTTCGACGCCTGCCACTTCAAGCCGGCCTTCGAGGCGGCGCTGGCCGGGCATCGCGCCGAGGTCGAGGCTATCGCCGCGCAGGCCGAGCCGCCCAGCTTCGAGAACACCGTGGCGGCGTTCGACCGTTCCGGCCGGTTGCTGGGCCGCATCGAGACCCTGTTCGGCACGCTGACCTCGTCGCACACCTCGACGGAACTGCAGGCGGTGCAACGCGAGATGGCGGCGCCGCTGGCCGCGCACGAAAGCGCGATCTACATGAATGCGGCGCTGTTCCAGCGCTTCGACGCGCTGCACCGCGAGCGCGAGGCCCTGGGCCTCACGCCCGAGCAGCGGCGCCTGCTGGAGCGTTTTCACCTGGATTTCGTCCGCGCCGGCGCCCGTCTTGGCCCCGCTGAATCGCTGCGTTATGCGCAGCTGATGCAGGAGCTGGCCGAGCTGCACACGCGTTTCGGTCAGAACGTGTTGGCCGACGAAGCCGACTTCCGCCTGGTGCTGCAGAGTGAAGGAGACCTGGCCGGCCTGCCGGACTTCGTGCGCGCCGCCGCGCGCCAGGCGGCGCTGGACCGCAACGTGAGCGAAGGCCATGTGATCACGCTGTCGCGCTCGCTGATCCTGCCCTTCCTGACCTTCAGCGAACGGCGCGACCTGCGCGAGCGGGCCTGGAAGGCCTGGACCCGCCGCGGCGAGCATGAAGGCGCCACCGACAACCGCGAGGTGGTGCGCGACATCCTCGCCCGACGCAAGCAGCAGGCCGCGCTGCACGGCCACGCCTGCTACGCCGATTACGTGCTGGCCGACACCATGGCAGGCAGCCGCGAGGCCGTGCAGGGCCTGCTGGGTCGCGCGTGGCCGGCTGCGCTGGCGGCGGCGGAGGGCGAGCGCCAGGCCATCGTCGATCAGATGCGTGAGCTGGGCGTCACGCACGGGCTGGAAGCCTGGGATTGGCGCTTCTACGCCGAGAAGCTGCGCCAGCGCCGCTATGCGCTCGATGAGGCCGAGCTCAAGCCCTACTTCCCGCTGGAGGCGATGGTGGAGGCGATGTTCGATTGCGCGCAGCGCCTCTTCGGCCTTTCATTCAAGCACCGCGCCGACCTGATTGGCTATCACCCGGATGTGAAGGTCTATGAGGTCAGCCGCGAAGGCCGTTTGATCGCGCTCTTCCTGCACGACAACTTTGCGCGGCCGAGCAAGCGCAGCGGCGCGTGGATGAATGCCCTGCGCTGGCAAGCCCGCAATGGGCTGAACCAGCTGCCCGTCATCCTGAACAACAACAACTTCGCCAAGGGCGCAGCGGGCGAGCCCACGCTGCTGGGTTACGACGATGTTCGCACGCTGTTCCATGAGTTCGGCCATGGCCTGCACGGCATGCTGAGCAACGTCGAATTCGAGCGGCTTTCCGGCACGCAGGTGTTGCGGGATTTCGTCGAGCTGCCCTCGCAGATCTTCGAGCATTGGATGGCCGAGCCCGAGGTGCTGCAGACCCATGCGCGCCACTACAAGACCGGCGAGCCCATTCCGCAGAAGCTGCTGGACCGCCTCAAGGCCGCGCGCAATTTCAACCAGGGCTATGAGACCGTGCGCTACACCGCCAGCGCCCTGATCGACATGGCCATCCACTCGCTGACCGACGAACAGGCGCCGGACATCACCGCCTTCGAGGCGCAGATACTGGCCGATCTGGGCGCGCCGGCCGCGATGGGCGTGAACCACCGCTTCCCGCACTTCCTGCACCTGTTCAGCGGCAGCGGCTACGCGGCGGGCTACTACGTCTACATGTGGGCCGAGGTGCTGGACTGCGACGGCTTCGATGCTTTCACCGAAGCGGGCAGCGCCTTCGATCCGGGCGTGGCCCAGCGCCTGCTCGACAACGTGCTCAGCGTCGGCAACAGCCGCGAGCCGGGCGCCACCTACCGGGCCTTCCGCGGCCGTGATGCGGTGGTGGAGCCGATGCTGCGCGAAAGAGGTCTGGCATGAAGACGGCGCTCATCACCGGCGCGGGCAGCGGCATCGGCCGCGCGGTGGCCCAGTTGCTGCTGGAGCAGGGCTGGCGCGTGGCGCTGTGCGGCCGGCGCGAAGACAAGTTGCGGGAGACGGCGGCAGGGCACGCGGCCGCGCTGGTTCTGCCTTGCGATGTGACGCAAGCCGCGGACGTGAAAGCCATGTTCGCGCGCATCGAAGCCGACTTCGGCCGGCTCGACCTGCTGTTCAACAACGCCGGCGTCTTCGTGCCCTCTGTGTCCATTGACGAGCTGCCGCTGGAGCACTGGCTGCAGAGCGTCAACGTCAACCTGACGGGCAGCTTCCTGTGCGCGCAAGCCGCCTTCGGGCTGATGAAGCGCCAGGCGCCGCAGGGTGGTCGCATCATCAACAACGGCTCCATCTCGGCCCACGCGCCGCGCCCCAACTCGGCGCCCTACACGGCGACCAAGCACGCGATCACGGGTCTGACCAAATCGCTTTCGCTCGATGGTCGTGCCTTCAACATCGCCTGCGGCCAGATCGACATTGGCAATGCCGCCACCGACATGGCCGCGCCGATGAAGACTGGCGTGCGCCAGGCCAACGGCCAGCTGGCCCCCGAGGCCACGATGGACATCGCCCACGCCGCCAACGCCGTGCTGCACATGGCCAGCCTGCCGCTGGTGGCCAATGTGCAGTTCATGACGGTGATGGCAACGACCATGCCTTTTGTCGGGCGGGGCTAGATTGGGGACACTCGGGCTTGAAGATCGCTGCACCGCCCCGATATCCGCGGGACTGCAGCGATGAATGACGAACACGAATGAATGAACTGCTGACCCTGATCCGCCGCATCGTCCTGGGCCTCATCGGCCTGGCCGTGGGCCTCTTCGTCTTCTTGCTGGCCCTGGTGCTGGGACTGATCTTCGTGCTGTACACGCTGCTGCGCGGTCGCCGGCCGCAGTGGCGCACGGTGCATTTCCGCCAGTTTGGTGGCCGTGCCGCAGGTGGCCCGCAGCATTCAGCGCCGGCTGGCGATGTGGTGGATATCGAAGCCCGCGAAGTGCCCGATGCGCCGGCGAATCACCAGCGCTTGGACGACAGCTCTTCCAAGATCTCGCCGTAGATGCGAAAGCGCGAGGCGGCGATCTGGCCGGCCTCTGCCGCGGCGATCACGCCGCAGCCCGGCTCGTGCTGGTGGGTGCAGTTGTAGAAGCGGCACTCGGCGTGGGCGCGGATGTCGGGCATGAGCAGCGGGAGCTGCTGCGGCTCGATCTGGCGCAGACCGAATTCCTGGAAACCCGGTGAGTCGATCAGCGCCGTGCCGCTGAATTCGCCTTGCCTGGCCTGCCAGTACCACTGCGTTGTGGTGGTCGTGTGCCGGCCGGAGTTCAAGGCCTGGGAGATCTCGCCGACCTGTGCCTGGGCATCGGGAATCAGCAGGTTGATCAGCGTGCTCTTGCCTGTGCCGCTGGGGCCGAGCACGAAGGTGCTCTTGCCGTTCATCCACGGCAGCAGTTGATCGCGCGAGGCCTGCGGGTCGGCCCGCAGCGCCACCTCCATCACATCGAGGCCCATGGCGATGTAGGGCGCTAGACGCTCGCGCGCCAGGGGCGTGCCGGGCAGGTCGGTCTTGTTCAGGGCGATGCGGGCCGGGATGCCGGCGCTCTCGGCCGCGATCAGGGCGCGGGCGAGCTGGCTTTCGCTGAAGACCGGCTCGACGGCCACCAGCACCAGCAGCTGGTCGATGTTGGCGGCGAAGCTCTTGGTCTTCCACTCGTCTTGGCGGAACAGCAGATTGCGGCGCGGCTCGACCTTCTCGATCACGCCTTCATCGCCGCTCTCGGCCCATTGCACGCGGTCGCCGACCACGCAGTCGCTCTTCTTGCCGCGCGGGTGGCAGTGGTGCTGGACGCCTTGTTCGTCTTCGACGATGTAGTGGCGGCCGTGGCCGCGGACCACGAGGCCCTTCATAGCTTGTCGATCCTCTCGGCCGCGGCGAAGTCGCGCGCGGTGATGCCGTCGGCCGAATGCGTGGTGTAGGCCACCGTGCAGTCCGAATAGCCGAAGCGCACGTCCGGGTGGTGGTCCTGCTCGCGCGCGACAGCGGCCACGGCGTTGACGAAGGCGATCAGCGTGTCGAAGTCGGCGAAGCGGAATTGCCGTTCGATGTGATCGCCGACGCGAGACCAGCCGGGGAGCCCGGCCAGCTTCAGCGCGATCTCGTTCTCGGACAGGCGTTTCATCATGTCGTGCGCGATGCCGCTTGCGAGGCAATCGCCGCCAGACGCTCGGAGGCAGGCGGATGCGAGTAGTAGAAGCGCGCATACACCGGGTCGGGCGTCAGCGTGCCGGCGTTGTCCTCATGCAGCTTGAGCAGGGCGCTGGAGAGATCGGCACCGCTGGCGTGGGCGCAGGCGTAGGCGTCGGCCTGGAATTCATCGCGGCGCGAGAAGTGCGCGGCCAGCGGCGTGAAGAAGAAGCTGAAGACGGGCAGCGCGAGCAGGAAGAGGATCAGTGCCAGCGCGTCGTTGGGCGCGCCGATGTTCGGCCGCACACCCAGCGCCAGGTAGAAGCCGACCTGGTTGGACAGCCAGCCCAGCAGCGCAAAGCCGGCGAGGCTCAAGCCGAACATCGTGATCACGCGCTTCATCACGTGTTTGTGCTTGAAGTGGCCGAGCTCGTGGGCCAGCACGGCCTCGACCTCGGGGCCGTTCAGGCGCGAGAGCAGAGTGTCGAAGAAGACCACGCGCTTGGCCGGGCCGAAGCCGGTGAAATACGCGTTGCCGTGCGCCGAGCGGCGGCTGCCGTCCATCACGAACAGGCCTTTGGAGGCGAAACCGCAGCGCTGCATCAGGCCTTCCACGCGCTCGCGCAGGCGGGCATCGGCCAACGGCTCGAACTTGTTGAAGATCGGCGCGATCACGGTCGGGTAGATCACCAGCATCAGCAGATTGAAGCCCATCCATGCGCCCCAGGCCCACAGCCACCACGCGTGGCCGGCGGCACCCATCAGCCAGAGGATCACCGCCGCGATCGGCAGGCCGATCAGCGCGCCGACGAGCAGGCCCTTGGCCAGGTCGGCCACGTAGAGCTTCCAGCTCATGCGGTTGAAGCCGAAGCGCTGTTCGATGCGGAAGGTGTTCCACAGCTCCCAGGGCAGGTCGAGCAAGCCACCGATCAGGGTGAAGGCGGTCAGCAGCGCGAGCTGGTAGACGAGGCTCGGCACCTGCGCGGGCAGCAGGCTCAGCACCGCGTCGTTCAGAGCTTCCAGCCCGCCGAGAAGGGTCCAGCCCAGCAGCACGGCAGCGTTGAAGGCGAGCGTGAGCAGGCCGAAGCGGCTGCGCACCAGGGTGTAGTCGGCCGCCTTCTGGTGGGCATCCAGCGCGATGGTGGAGGCAAAAGCCGAGGGCACATGGGCGCGGTGATGTGCGACGTGCCGGGACTGACGGGTGTTCAGCCAGAACTTGACCAGCAGGGAGAGCGTGAGGGCCACGACGAAGGCGTAGCTCAGGACTTGAGGATGCATTTGGCTAAGTGTAGGGCTGCGACAATATCTGCCATCAGGAGAAGAACACCATGACCCAACTCGCCATCAGCGACACCAACCTCATCTGGATCGACCTTGAAATGACGGGCCTGTACCCCGACAAGGATCGCATCATCGAGATCGCCGTCGTCGTCACCGACGCCCAGCTCAACAACCGCGTGGAAGGCCCGGTCTTCGCCATCCACCAGAGCGACGCCACGCTGGACGCGATGGACAACTGGAACAAGGGCACGCACGGCAAGAGCGGCCTGATCGACCGCGTGAAGGCCAGCGCCATCGACGAGGTGGAAGCCACCAAGCAGACCATCGCCTTCCTGAAGCAGTACGTGCCCAAGGGCAAGTCGCCCATGTGCGGGAACAGCATCTGCCAGGACCGCCGCTTCCTCGCCAACTACATGCCCGAGCTGGAAGACTTCTTTCACTACCGCAACCTTGACGTCTCCACGCTCAAGGAGCTGGCCCGCCGCTGGAAGCCCGCCATCCTCGACGGCTTCAAGAAGGCGCAAGCGCACACCGCGATGGCCGACATCAACGAGTCGATTGAAGAGCTGGCGTACTACCGCGAGCATTTCCTGGCGCTCTGATCTCGGGCCTGATGCTGCACGCTGCGTTCGACTTTCCCCGCCACCCGCTGGCGCGGGAAGACGGCGAGCGGCTGCGCGGCGCCTGGACGCAGCCGCCCGCGCGCTGGCTGCGGGCGCATCGGCCGGACGAGGTGGCGGCCGTCCTCGAGGCCGCTCATGCGGCTGCGTGTGGCGGTGCCTGGGTGCTGGGCGGCCTGCGCTACGAGGCGGCTGCGGCCTTCGACCGCGCGCTTGTGGTTGAACCCAGCCAGCTGCCGTTGGCCGAGTTCGCAGTCTTTGATGCCGCACCGCAGGATTGGCCTGCTGCCGATGCTGACGCCGCAGTTCAGCTGACCAGCGACTGGATCGACCGGCAGGACGAAACGGTGGAGCACGCGCAGATTGAACGCATCCGCGAATACATTCGCGCGGGCGACTGCTATCAGGTCAATCTCACGACGAGGCTGGAGGCCAAGCTGCAGGCCGAAGATCCGGCCGCGCTCTTTCTCGCCCTGCATCGCAGCCAGCCGGGCGGCTTCTCGCTGTTCCTGCGTGAGGCCGGCGCGGCAAGCGTCTCGCCCGAACTCTTCTTCGACTGGCGTCCCTTGCCCGAAGGCCCGCACACCTGGCTGCTCGCCGCCCAGCCGATGAAGGGCACGGCCCCGCGCGGCGATGACCGCCTGACCGACGAAGCCGCCCAGACCCTGCTGCGCACCAGCGAGAAGGAGCGGGCCGAGAACCTGATGATCGTGGACCTGCTGCGCAACGACATGAGCCGCGTGGCCGAGATCGGCAGTGTGCGCGTGCCGCGGCTCTTCGAACTGCACGCGCTGCCCACGGTCTGGCAGATGACTTCCACCGTCACGGCCGTGGGCCGCCGCGGCTTGAGCTTGGCAGAAGTCTTTGGCGCGCTGTTCCCTTGCGGCTCCGTCACCGGCGCGCCCAAGGTGCGGGCGATGCAGATCATCCGCGAGCTGGAGCCCGGTGCGCGCGGCTGGTATTGCGGCGCGCTGGGCCTGATCCAGCCGGGCGGCGTGGCGACCTTCAACGTGCCGATCCGTACCGTGGAGTTCGAGGGCCGCGCCTTGCGCTGCGGCATTGGCAGCGCGATCACGCTGGATTCCTCGGCGCAGGGTGAGGTCGCTGAATGGCGTGCCAAGCAGCGCTTCCTGCTGCGTGCCCAGGCGCCGATTGCGGCGCTGGAGACCATGCGTCTGCGTAACGGTTCATTCGAGCGCATGGAAGGCCACCTGGCCCGACTGACGCGCACGGCGCGGCACTTCGGCATCCGCTTCTCGATGACGGCGGTGCGCGAAGCCTTGACGGCGGCAGTCGTCGAGGGCGACTGGCGTGTCAGGCTGACGGTGGGCGGGGGCGGTGTCCGGGTCGAACGCTTCGAACTGCCCGCCACGCCGGCGAAGGTCAGGCTCGCACTCGCAACGCAGCCCGTCGCCTCGCACGGCCCACAGGCGGAGTTCCTTCATCACAAGACCACGCGACGCGAGGTCTACGCGCCTTTCGCCGCCGCCAAGCCTGCGGATGCCTTTGACGTGATCCTGTGGAACGAGGCCGGCGAACTCACTGAATGCAGCTTTGGCAACCTGGCGTTGAAGATCGGCGGCGAATGGTTGACGCCTCGCCGCGAGGCCGGTTTGCTGCCGGGAATCTTGCGCGAGGAACTGCTGCGGGTCGGCACGGTGCGGGAAGCCCGTCTCACCCGCGAGGATCTGGCGCGGGCCGAAAACCTGGCCTTTTTCAACAGCCTGCGCGGCTGGATTGAAGCCGAATGGGTCAGCTCGGAATAAGGCTTGACCAGGAAAACCCTAATCGTCTAGAATAGCGTTCTTGCCTGGAAGTAGCAGGCAATTCGTTCGTCACCTCTGACCTCGTCGAAGATTTCCCAGTTCATGCATCAACGCATGCGCTCCTTCGACACCCTCGTGGATCGGTCGGCGGCGATGCCGTCGCTTTGACTGTTCCACCGGCGCCGCACAGGCTTAGATCCTGCTGTACGACGCGAGCATTTCTCCCAGCGACCTGACCTGTTTGCCGCTTTTCTCTGCACTTTTTCATGCAGCGCGGCAGATGCCTCATCGTGCCTTGGCAAGACCAGGGCAGGGCGGGGTCTTGCTTGAAAGAAGCATATGAGTTTCGAGAATCTCGGCCTGAACGCCGCCCTCCTGCAAGCTGTCAAGACTTCCGGTTATACGGAAGCGACTGAAGTACAAGCCCTGGCTATCCCCGCGGCCATGGAAGGCAAGGACCTGATGGTCTCCTCGCGTACCGGCTCCGGCAAGACCGCCGCCTTCATCCTGCCCGCGCTGGAGAAGGTCCTTGCCGCTCGCGCTGACAACGACAAGCGCCGTGAAAAGGGCAAGATCTACGGTCCGCGCGTGCTCGTGCTGGCCCCGACCCGCGAACTGGCCATGCAGGTGGCCAAGGCTGCGCAGACCTACGGCGCCCAGATCCCGGGCCTGAAGGTCGCTACCGTGCTGGGCGGCATGCCCTACCACTTCCAGATCCGCGCGCTGACCGGCCCGCTGGACATCCTGATCGCCACCCCCGGCCGCCTGATCGACCACATCAACTCGGGCAAGTGCGTGCTCGAGAACGTCGAAATGCTGGTGCTGGACGAAGCCGACCGCATGCTCGACATGGGCTTCATCGACGACATCAACTTCGTCGCCAACTGCACGCCGGCCGAGCGCCAAACCGTGATGTTCAGCGCCACCTTCGCCGGCTCCGTCGGCCGCCTGGCGCAGAACCTGCTGCGCGACCCGCAGCGCATCGACGTGGCCTCGCACACCGACACCCACGAGAACATCACCCAGCGCCTGCACTGGGCTGACAACAACAACCACAAGGACCAGCTGCTGGAGTCTCTGCTGTCTGATCCGAAGATGGACCAGGCCGTGGTGTTCACCAGCACCCAGCGCGATGCCGACTGGCTGGCCGAGCGCCTGGCCGAGATCGGCCACGCCGTGGCCCCGCTGCACGGCGCCATGCCGCAAGGCAAGCGCAACCGCGTGCTGATGGGCCTGCGCCGCCGCGATCTGCGCGTGCTCGTGGCCACCGACGTTGCCGCCCGCGGCATCGACGTGCCCACCATCACCCACGTCATCAACTACGGCCTGCCGATGAAGGCCGAAGACTACGTGCACCGCATTGGCCGCACGGGTCGCGCTGGTCGCGAAGGTCTGGCCGTCACGCTGGCCGTGGCTGACGACGTCTCGATGATCCGCCGCATCCAGCAATTCACCACGCAGGAAATCCCCGTGGCGATGATCGAAGGCCTGGAGCCCAAGCGCCAGACGCCGCGCATCTTCCCGCCGCGTCCGGCAGGCGAGCGTGGCAACTTCGGTGACCGTGGCGGCAACTTTGGCGGCGATCGTCCGCGTTGGAACGACCGCAAGCCCCAGGGCAACTTTGGCGGCGGCGGCTACGGCGGCAAGCGCTTCGACAACAACAACGGCGACCGTCCGCAGCGCACGCACGACGGCAAGACCAGCTTCCATCGCGATGCCGGCAAGCCCTTCGTCCGCGAAGACCGTCCGCAGCGCGAAGGCTTCCAGCCGCGCGGTGACTTCCAACCGCGTGGCGACTTCCAGCCCCGTGGTGAGTTCCGCGGCGGTGGTGATCGCAAGCCGTTCCAGCCGCGTGGCGAGTTCCAACCGCGTGGTGAATTCCAGCCGCGTGGCGAGCAGCGCAACTTCGAGCAGCGCCAGGACCGTCCGTTCGAAGGCCGTCGCGAAGGCGGCAGCTTCCGCAACGACAAGCCGCAATTCGCCGGCAACGGCAACAAGCCGTCCTTCGGTGGTAAGCCCTCGTTCGGCGGCCCGAAGCCGAGCTTTGGCGGCAAGCGCAACGGCCCGCCGCGCGGCGGCTTCGGTCGCTAAACTGCAGGCGCCCTCTGAGCTGAAGGGTGCCTCACCCCGAAAGCCCGCTTCGGCGGGCTTTTTCATTTGCGTAAATGAATGAATCCTCTTCTTGCGGCCCTGGCCTGGTATGGCCTGCTCAGCGTCCTCACGTTTGCCCATTACGCGCTCGACAAGCGCGCCGCGCGGCGAGGGCTGTGGCGAGTCTCTGAAGCGCGGCTGCACGGCCTGGCCCTGTTGGGCGGCTGGCCCGGTGCGCTTGCGGCACGCAAGCTGCTCCGTCACAAGAGCAGCAAGCGCGGCTTCGGTCTGGTGCTGCTCGTCTGTGTTGTCTCCAACCTTGCACTCGTGACGCTTGTGGTGTGGCTGACACCGGCGCTGCGTGAACTTGTAGCCTCCGACTGAATTCCTGGGCTAACCCCACAGTTCGGCGCAGAGTCGTGGGACTATGCTGCACCGAGAACGTCCGGGCGACAGCCGAACAAGCTGGCTCGCGACGCGACAAGGGAGCGCCAAGTGCAGGTCTCAGAACGCTTGCTGGCAGTCAATCTCTGGTCCGCGGGCCTGGCCGTGTTGCTGGGTGCGGGCCTGCTGGCCTTGGGTGCGCAACTGTTCGATGCGCAGCGTGCGCGTCCCAGCGGCAGCGCCCGGCTGGCGGCAGCGGCAGCGGCCGGCACGGGCCTGTGGTGGCCGCTGGCCTCGTTGCTGGCGCGCAGTTCGGCCGACGAGATGCTCAGCGCGATGGCGCCGCTGGCCTCCGTCTTCGGCTGGCTGATTGCCGTGGGCGCGGCCTTTCTCACGCTGCAGTTCGGCCGCATGCTGCGCAGCGGACGCGAACAGGGCCCGATGCTGGGCATGCTGGTGGGCAGCCTGCTGAGTTGTGGCTGGACGCTGCTGCTGATGTGCTGGGGCCATGTGGAGGACCTGGTGCCGTTGATGGCGGGCAGCTTCGCCTTGTGGGCGGGCCTCATGCTCTTGTGGCTGCCGATGGGGCGGGGCGTCAAGGCGAACCTGCAGCGCGTGGCTCTGGCCGCTGCCACCGCCTTGGTGCCTTCTGCACTCGTGCTCGCGCTGCGGCCCGATCTGCTGCAGTTGAACGATCTCACGGCCGCCAGCCCGGCCTTGCTGCTGGCCATGGCGATCAACAGCGCGCTGGTGCTGCATCTGCGCCGCGCCCCGGTCAATGCGCTGCAGGCCATGATCGAGAACGAGGAGCAGCAGCTCGCCGTCGACAAGCACACGGGCCTTTCGACCCGCATCGCGCTGGAGCAGCAACTGGCCGCCGCGGCTTCGGACTGCGATGCGGCCAGCTCGCGCATGGCCGTGCTCATCCTCGAGCCCGACGGGTTCAATCCGATCAACAGCAGCTTTGGCCACGACTTTGGCGCAAAGCTGCTGGCGCAGGCTGCCTCGCGTCTGCGCGCACGAGTGGGGCAGCGCGGCGTGGCCGGGCGCGTGAGCGGCGACGAGTTCGGCGTGGTCCTGCCCGATGTGGGCACCGACGATGAGATCGGACAACAGGTCCTGGCGCTGTTGGCGGATCTCTCGCAGCCCTACGTGATCGAGGGGCGCGAGGTCTCGCTGTCGTTCTCCGTCGGCATATCGCGTTATCCCGACGACGGCGGCAATACCCGCATGCTCGCCTGCGCCGAAGCCGCCAAGAACGCCGCCGTGCGACTGGGCGGCGGCTGCCACTGCTTCTACCTGCAGGGCATGGACGGCGATGCGCGTGAGCAGATGGACCTGCTGCGCGATCTGCGCCACGCGATCGAGCGCGGTGAACTCGAACTTTTCTTCCAGCCGAAGATCGACGCGGTCTCCGCCCAGATCACGGCAGCCGAGGCGCTGCTGCGCTGGCGGCACCCGACGCGCGGCCTGCTCTCGCCCACGCTCTTCATTCCGGTGGCGGAGCGCTACGGCTTCATGCGCGAGCTGGGCAACTGGGTGATCGAGGACGCCTGCCGCCAGGCGCGCGTCTGGCGCGATGCCGGCCTGCGCATGCGCGTGGCCATCAATCTCTCGGCGCAGCAGATGCGAGAGGATGACATTGTGGAGCGCGTTGCGGCAGCACTGACGCAGTACCGCGTGCATCCCTCGCTGCTGACCTGCGAGATCACCGAATCCGTGGCGATGGAAAACACCGAAGCCACGCAGACCACCTTCCAGCGGCTGGGTGAACTGGGCGTGCACCTGTCCATCGACGACTTCGGCACCGGTTATTCGAGCCTGTCCTACCTGCGCCAACTGCCCGCGGCCGAGCTGAAGATCGATCGTGCTTTCGTCACCGACATCGAACACAGCCAGGACGCACGCTCGGTGGTCGATGCCGTGATCAAGCTCGCCCACGCGCTCTCGCTGCGCGTCGTGGCCGAAGGCGTGGAACGGCCGGAGCAGCAGGCCATCCTGACCGAGATGGGGTGCGATGAACTGCAGGGTTATCTGTTCTCGCGGCCGATGTCCGCGCAGGCGATCCAGCTCTGGGCGGTGGGCTCTTCCGCCGAGGAAGAACGGGCTTTTCGCGCCTCGCTGTTCGGTGATACCCGGATATGAACCCGCCGCTGCCTCATCTTTGAGCAGGCCAACCCAGGCTCCGCCGAATCAAGCACTTAGGCTCGCCCTGCCCAGGCCGTCCACTGAGTTGTCCACAGATGCTGTGAATCAGCAGTCCATCCCACGTTGTGTGCGCTCCGTCGCATCAGGTTTGTCGACAGCGCGCTTCAAGGCGAGGCTACCTGCCTTGGACCACTCAAGCACTGGAGAAATGATGCATTCGAAACGCCTGGCCTTGCTGCCGCTGCTGGCCCTGATGACGACGACCGGCGTCTACGCCGGCACGCCACCCACGCCGGCCCAGATGGCCGCCTACGCAGAGAAGCTGCTGGACGAAGCCAAGCTCGGCCGCGACGGGCCTGGCGTGACGCTGCTGGTGGCGCGGGGCGATCAGCTGCTGGTCGAGACGGCGCGGGGATCGGCCAGCATCGAGATGGGCGTTGCGCTGCGGCCCGAGCAGCTGATGCGCATCGGCTCCATCACCAAGCAGTTCGCGGCGGCCACGCTGCTCAAGCTCGTCGACGAAGGCAAGGCCAAGCTCGACGATCCCTTGTCCAAGTTCCTGCCCGACTTCCCGAACGGCGGCCAGATCACGCTGCAGCAACTGCTCAACCACACCTCGGGCGTCAAGAGCTACACCGGCATCCCCGGCTACATGGATGGCCCGATCCGTCGCGACCTGGACACCGCCGCCCTCATCAAGGAGTTCAAGGACCAACCGGTGGACTTTGCGCCGGGCCAGAGCTGGGCGTACAACAACTCGGGCTATGTGCTCGTGGGCGCCGTCATCGAGGCCATCAGCGGCAAGCCCTGGCATCAGCAGCTGACCGAATCGCTGCTCAAGCCGGCACAGCTTGTCGACGTGCGCTACGAAGACCCGGACCAGCTGTTCAAGGGCATGGTGCGCGGCTACACGCTGAACGACAAGAAAGAGACCGCGCCCGCCGCCTTGCTCAGCATGACGCAGCCGCACGCGGCCGGTGCGCTGATCGGCAACGTGGAAGCGCTGTGGCACTGGAACCAGGCCCTGCACGGCGGCAAGCTGTTGTCCAACGCCAGCTACCAACGCATGATCACGCCCGAAGGCGCCGCCAAGGCACGCGGTTATGGCTTCGGCATCGAGGCGACGACGCTGCGTGGCCAGACCATGTATTCGCACGGCGGCGGCATCCACGGTTTTGTCAGCATGTTGGACTACGTGCCCAAGGATCGCGTCACCGTGGCCATCCTGCGCAACAGCGATTCCAGCGGCCCCAACGTCGGCATGATGGCTCGCAAGCTGGCGGCCTTTGCCATCGGCGAGCCCTATGCCGAGCGCACACCGGTGGCCGTCCCGGCCGAGGAGCTGAAGGCGGCGGAGGGCAAGTACGGCGGGCCGGACAAGCGCATCCTGGAGCTGCGCGTCAACGAGGCAGGCGCGCTCACGAGCAAGGCGGGCAAGAGCGACCCGGTGGTCCTGGTGCCGCTGGGCGCGGGGCGTTTCGGCGTTCCCAATTCGCTCAGCGAGATGCTGGTCGAACGCGACACCGGCGGCAAGGTCACGGGCCTGCGGATGATCGCGAACGGGGAGGGCGCGGGCGAGGTCTGGCCGCGGCAGTAGCCTCATGCGCCCGTGAAATGGGCGCTTAAAGCGCATGCGGGACAATCGGCCCCATGATTCTTCTCGCGCCCATGGAGGGCCTGCTCGACCACATGCTGCGCGATGCGCTGACCCGCGTCGGTGGCGTCGATCGTTGTGTCTCCGAGTTCATCCGCATCACCGACATGCTGATGCCTAACCGCGTGTTCACGCGGATCGTGCCCGAGCTCAAGACGGGTGGTCGCACGGCGGCGGGCGTGCCCGTGCGGCCGCAGCTGCTGGGTTCGGACGTGAACTGCATGGCCGAGAACGCCGCCAAGCTCGCGGCCCTGCAGCCCGACGGCATCGATCTGAACTTCGGCTGCCCGGCCAAATGCGTGAACCGGCATCGTGGCGGCGCGGTGCTGCTGGACGAGCCCGAGCTGATCCACGAGATCGTGGCCGCTGTCCGGCGCGCCGTGCCAGCTCACATTCCCGTCTCAGCCAAGATGCGGCTGGGCTATCTGGACGACTCGCGCACGCTCGATTGCGCGCACGCGATCGAGAGCGCTGGCGCGGTGGAGCTGGTGGTGCATGCTCGCACCAAGGCCGATGGCTACAAGCCGCCCGCGTACTGGGATCGCATCGCGGCCGTGCGCGAGGCGGTGGGCATCACTGTGGTCGCCAATGGCGAGATCTGGACCGTCGCCGATGCGCACGCCGCGCTGGCGCAATCGGGCTGCGAACACCTGATGCTGGGTCGCGGCATGGTGGCGGATCCGGGCCTGGCGCTGGCGATCTGCGGCGGCCACGAATCGGTCAGCTGGAACGAGCTGCTGCCGCTGATGCGTGACTTCTTCGCCGTCGTGCGCCTGAACGTGCAGGCCAAGCACCAGGCCGGCCGGCTCAAGCAGTGGCTGCACTACCTGCGCCGCCGCCATCCGGAGGCCGAAGCCGCCTACGCCGAGCTGCGCACAGTGAACGTGCCCGACGAACTGGCGGCGCGCTTGTTCGCGCCGCTGGCCGACAGCCTCACTCCAGCTCGTACAGTGCCCAGCCCGCTTCTTGTTTTCGAACCAGCTTGATGCGCGGGACCAGCGGCAGGTAGCGCTCCGCACTGGCAGCAGAAACGAAACGCAGCTTGATGCCCGGCACCGGCTTGATGCGCCAGTTGCCGTCGGCGCGCGCGTCGACCTTGCCCATGCGGGCCAGATAGTCGGCCAGGGCTTGCCGGGTTTCCATCGGCGTGGCATTGACGATGCGCGAAGCATCAAGGCCCGGGAAATGCCCGCCACCGTTGGCACGGTAGTTGTTCGTCACCACGAGGAAGGGGGCCGCTTCGTCGATCGCGTTGCCCCGGTAGCTCAGGCCCGTGATGCGGTGCGACTCGGGGCGCACGAGCTTACCGTCGATGTCGTAGCGCGATGCCTGGGTCACGTCGATCTCGTACGTGACGCCGTCGATGGTGTCGAAGTTGTACGAGCGCGCGTTCGGCTCGATCAGGTCCTGCTCGGCCGGGCCGACGGGATCGATGCGGCGCAGGGCGGAGGCGCTCATCTCCAGCCACTCGCGCACCTCGGCACCGGTGAGCTTCACGATCTGGATCGTGTTCGGATAGACATAGAGATCGGCCACGTTCTTGGCGAGCAGCGGGCCTGCGGCGATCTCCGTGTAGTTGGCCGAACCCTGGCGGCCGCCGGCCTTGAACGGTGCGGCAGCAGACAGCAGCGGCAGCGCGGTTTCCGGCGTGCCCTTGAGCAGCTCGCGCGCATACGCGGCCTGCGCGTCGGACACGATCTGCACCGAAGGATCGTCGCCCACCATCGCGAAGTGGCTGAAGATTGGCGTCGCCGTCTCGGCCACCTGGCTGCGCATGTCCTTGAGCGTGCCTTCGTGCTCGTGCGCGATGAGCTTGCCCACGAGCGGATCGGACTTCACGAGCGGTTCACGCTTCGTGGCGTCGAAGATCGGGCGCAGGCTGGACTTCGCCTCCAGCACCTGCCATTTGCCCTTCACGCGATCTAGTCGCAGGTCAATCTGGCCCAGATGGCTGCCCCAGTGGCCCGGCATGACGGCAGGCACGCCGTGCAGGCGACCGTTGACGGCATCGGCGTTCGGATAGTCGACGAACTGTGGCCCGGGGAACTCGGCATGCTGATGACCCAGCAACAGCGCATCCACACCGGGGATCGTGGCCAGCTGAGCGGCCATGTATTCGCTGCCTGGCGGCAGATCCGCGTCACGGTCAAGGCCCGTGTGCGCGATGACGACCAGCAGATCCACGCGTGAACGCAGGCGGGCGGCCTCACGGCGCGCGGCCTCGACCATGTCGGTCGCGACCAGCTTGCCCTTCAGGTTGGCGTGATCCCACTGCATGATCTGCGGCGGCACCAGTCCGATCACGCCGATGTGCAGCTTCTGCACCTTGCCGGTTTCATCCTTGAAGCTGCGCGCGAGCACGATGCTGGGCGTGAAGGCGTGACGCGTGGGTTGCTCGGCCTGCATCGCATTGGCGTTCACGTAAGGGAAGCGCGCGCCCGCGATCGCCTGGCGCAGCAGCGGCAGGCCATAGTTGAAGTCGTGGTTGCCGATGTTGGCGGCGTCGTAATGCAGGGCGTTGAGCACGCGGATCGCCGGATGCACTTCGCCCTTCTTGAGAGGCTCGATGCGCGCCACGTGGTCGCCCAGCGGCGTACCCTGCAGCAGATCGCCATTGTCGAACAGCAGGGTGTTGGGCTGCTCGCCGCGCGCCTGGGCGATCAGCGTGGCGGTGCGCGCCAGTCCAAACTCGGGCGTGGGCCGGTCCTGGTAGTAGTCCCAGTCCAACAGGTTCATGTGGATGTCGGTCGTCTCGAGCAGTCGAATCTGGACCGGGGCGGCCTGGGCGGCGCTGAAAGCAAGGGCCGGGGCGAGCGACAGGGCAAGCGACAGGGCGAGCGACGGCGAGTAGAAGGGCGTACGGCGAATCATGGCGTTATTCTCGCTGGATGAGCAAGTCGGAACTGAGGCTGAGGATGCGCGTGAACGTCGGCGAAGTGATCGCCGTCGGGCCGGGCAAGATCGCGCTGCTGGAAGCGCTGGTCCAGACAGGTTCGATCACCGCTGCAGCCAAGTCTTTGGACATGTCCTACCGTCGCGCCTGGCTGTTGATCGACGAGCTCAACGGCGCACTGAAGAAGCCGGCCGTGGAGACGGCGCAAGGCGGTGCCAAGGGCGGCGGCAGCCGGCTCACGCCTGAGGGCGAGCAGCTCATGGCGCTGTACCGCGCCATTGAGGCGGAGGCCCTTGCGCATTGCGCGGGGCAGATCAAGGCTTTGCAGAGGATGCTGCGCTAGCGCCTTCCGCTCACTTCAGGTACTTGGCCAGGAAGGTTTGGACCTCGCGGAAATACAGCTTGCGATTGGCCTGATTGGCGATGTAGTGATCGCTCTTGGGAAGGACGACGAAGCGCACGTCCTTGCCAGCGGCCTTGAGCGCATCGGCCATCAGCTGGCCGTGGCTGAATTCGACGGTGTCGTCATAGTCGCCATGCATCAGCAGCACCGGTAGCTTCATGTCCGCCGCGCGGCGCTGCGGCGAGGTGCTGATGAGCTGCTCGCGGTCGTCGTAGATGCTGCCGATCTGGCGCGTGGTCACGACGCTGCTGAAACCCGCGCTGAATTGCGACCACTTGAGCAGGTCCAGCAGATCGGTCGGCGCCGCATAGGCCACCACGCACTTGAACACATCGGCCTGCTTGATGCCGCCCATCAGCGCGGCATAGCCACCGTAGCTGCCGCCCATGATGCAGACGCGCTGCGGGTCCGTGATGCCCTGGGCTTCGATCGCCTTGACCGCGTCGGCCAGGTCGTCCTGCATCTCGAGGCCCCAGCGGCGGTAGCCGGCCTTCATCAGCTTTTCGCCGTGGCCGGTGGAGCCGCGGAACTCCACCTGCAGCACGGCATAGCCCTGGGCGGCGAGGAAAGCCACCTCGGGATCGAAGCTGATCTGGTCCTGCGATTGCGGGCCACCGTGCACGAGCACGACGGTGGGCAGCTTCTTGCCGCTGGAGTCGGGCGGCAGCGTCAGGAAGGCCGGCAGTTCCAGCCCGTCGCGGGCCCGCAGCGTGAGTGCCTGCTTGGCCGCAACCGTTCCGGGCTTGAGGCCCTCGTAGAGCTTGGCCAGCGAAACGATGGAATCACCCAGCGCCACGTAGAGCTCCGGCGGCACATCAGGCGCCGAGGATTCGAAGATGAAGCTGCCGAGGTCGTCGGTGACGTCGCCCAGTTCGTTGAAGCGCTTGGGCAGCACGTCGTCCAGACCCTTGGCAAGAGCCTGGTAGCGCGGATCCCAGTAGCTGGTCGAGGAGTTGCCGATCTGCGCGATGGCGATGCCCACTGCCTCGCCGCTGGTCTGGTCGAAGATGAGCCGGCTGTTGCTGTCGAACTTCTCCGCCTTGTAGACCAGCTTGAACTCCTTGCCGGCTTGGTCGAGTCGCACGCTGTAGATGCCCCAATAGCCGTCGATCAGGCGTGCCACGTACAGCAGCTGCGGATCACGGCCGAAGCCGAGTACTTGCAGCGTGACGTTCTTGAGTGCCTCTTGCGACCACAGCACCTGCCAGTCACCGCCTTCCGGCGGGCGCACGAGGATCTGCGTCTCGCCCTTGTCCAGGGTGCGGTAGCCGATGCGAACACGGTGCTGCCAATCGCTGACCCAGGAGCGCACGTCCTTGGTCGAGCCCTGCACCATCTCGCGCTTGCCGGTGTCGATGTCGACCTTGTAGACCGAGGGCGCGGCGTAGTCGCTGCGCGTGTTCAGCTGCAACAGCACATGGTGGCCGTCGTCGCGCATGAAGTCGATGACATCGTCCTGCACATTGGGACCAGCATCGACGCCGCCAAAGCCGGTGCTCGAAGCCTTGAAAAGATTGATGGGCTTGCCGCCCGAAGCGTCTACCGCGAACAGGCGCGAGTGCACGATCAGCGTGTTGCCTAGCCCTTCCATGATGGCCCGTGTCGGAAAGCGCACGCTGATCAGCAGCCGGTCATTGCTGGCCCAATGGATCCAGTTGATGAACATCTCCGAGTTGTCGGCCTTGAACAGCACGGCAGGCTGCCCGCCGGCCGCGGGGCGCGACACCACGGCGGAACTGTCCGAAAGATTGATCACCGCCGCCACGCGCTTGCCATCGGGCGTCAGCGTTGCGCTCTCCATGAAGGGCAGGGCGGTGAAGGCCTCCAGCGGCGGCTGCGAAGGCGGCGCGGCGTCGGCCTGAGTGTTGATTTGGAGGAAGGCCAGGCCCAACAAGGGCAGGATCAGATGTGTGCGGAACTTGGCGTGGCGAATGAGGCGAGAAAACATGCGGCGGGCTCTCCCTGGTTTTTTTGTGGCCGACATGATCGGGTGCGATGCGATCTCGTCGCATTGAGACTTGCCCTGGAAAGGGCGCCTCGCTGAGGTAAAGATCCTTTGCGCATTGCTGCGCGGTCCTTCCTCAGAAGCTCGGCTTGGAGACCATCAGCCAAAACACCACGAGCATGGCGATGAAGGCAGGATAGCCGAGCAACTCCCAGCGCCGCGCATAGCGCCAATACAGTGCCGGAGCCTGTGTTGCGCCTGCTTTCACTGCGGCATCTGCCAGACGAGCCATGCGCAGCTGCAGCCAAACGACCGGCAACCAGCAAGCGCCGGCAAGCGCATACAGCAGGAGACTCGCCAGCAACCAGGGTGTTGTGCTCAGCGGCCAACCGGCCATGTGCGCCATGGCGATGCCGCTCAGCGGCTGGATGATCACCGCGGGCGTCGTGAACCAGAAGTCTGCGCGAACCACGAGGCGACAGACGATGGCCTGCGCCGCCAGCGACGCCGTGCGATTGGCGAAGAACAAGTAGAAGGCCGAGCCGAAGCCGGTGCCGACGAGCAGCACGCTGGAAATGATGTGCAGGGTCTTGAGAGCGAGGTAGGTGTTCATGTCTTGGGCGCGTCTTCGTGCAGCAGGTAGAGCAGGGCGGCGATGGGCAGGTTCTTGAGCAGGCGGCCGAGCGGGTCGAGCCAGAGGTCCGGCAACAGCAGCGTGGCGATCACGGTCAGCAGCAGCAGGGCAGCGCCACAGAGCAAGTAGACGCTGCGTCGATGCCATCGCCAGAGGGCCAGGCCGAGCGCGGCATCGAGGCAGCCACCGGCCAACATCAGCGGGCCGTGCCAGAAGGTCGACACATCGGCGCTGCGCAACAGCGCCTCGCCCTGGCCGTGCGGGTCGAGCGGCAAGCTGATCACGGCCGTGCCCAGCCAGACGGCAATCAAGCTGCCGCGGGCAATCTTCCGGGTGCGATCTGTCAGCGTGACCATGCCAGCCTCACGAGGTCTTCAGGTGCGATGGCCGGTCGGCCGAGCAGCGCCGCGAAGGGCGCCGGATCGTCGGCATTGTCTTGCTGCAGCAAGGCCAGGGATTCGCTACACCAGGGTTGCATGGGCAAATGGTCGCCCACGCGAGCACTCCATCGGCTGGCCCATTCGGGCAGCGAGACCAGTCTCGCCATTCCATGGCCGAGCTGTGCGCGCAAGCTGCCGATGAAGTCCGACAGGCTCAATGGTCGCGGCCCGACGGCGCTGACCAGCGCGGGAGCGTCGGCCTGTGGCCGCAGCAGGTTCACGACCGCGGCGGCCAGGTCTGTTGCCGCAACGGGCTGGACCTTGGCGCGCAAGGCGGCCCCAGGCAGCACCAGCAAGGGCAGGCGCGCCAGGTTCATGAAAAGCTGGCTGCTTGCGCCGCCGCGGCCATAGACGATGCTGGGCCGCACGACCGAGGCCCGGAGCTGGCCCGCTTCATGCAGAGCCAGCAGCGACTGATCCGCGGCGATCTTGGTCTGGGCGTACTGCGTCGAATTGCCCACAACGCCCAATGCGGAGACCTGCACGACGCGGCGCACGCCAGCCTGCGCGCAGGCCTCGAACAAGGCGATCGGCGCGCCGCTGTGCACGAGCTCCATGGGCCGCTTCGCACTGTCTCGCAGCACGCCGACGGCATTGACGACGGCATCCACACCTTGCAGACGCGGCGCCCAATCCGCCGCCGCGAGCAGCTGCGTGAAGTCGTAGCCGGAAGATCTGCCTTCGATCACCTCATGGCCGGCCGCGCGCAGGGCCTGGCAAAGCGCCCGGCCGATGAAGCCGCCAGCGCCGCAGACGAGAACCTTGGTGCTCATCTTGTGCTCCTTGGTGCGTTGTCTGGGACGACGGGACCTGCGGTGCAGGTGTTGCCGTCGCAGCGGCGCGCAGCTGCCTGCTGTGCAGCGCGGCGCAGCGAGTGCTCGAAGACGGCGGTGATCAGCCGGCGTGGCAGACGGTGGCGGTTGCGCGCGATCAGTGCGTAGGCTCGCTCGCTCAATGGCGCAATTCCCGGCAGCCTCGTGAGCGCAGCCACTTGCGGGATGCCGACGGCGCTGTAGGCGAGGCGAAAGACTTCCACGCCCTTGAGTACGCGGCCATGGGCTGTCTGCCCGTGGATCAGGGCCAGCAGATCGTCGAGCGTCGTGCCCGGCGGGCAGGCGTCAAAGCCCGTGGCGGATACATCGACAAAGCGCAGCAGTCCTTTCGAATCGCGCAGCTTCAAGTTGGCCATCTCTGCATTGCAGAGCTGGCAGGCCGACTCGTAGTACAGCGTCAGTGGGTAAATGGCGTCATTCATGATGTTCTCGATATTTCAGTAAAAACAGAAATTAACGACCAAAAAAATGGCGTGGCCTGTCCTTCAGGCCGAGTCACCTCGTACGAACTTCTGCACGCTGGCGCCCATCTTCAGCACGCGTTGCAGGGTGCTGGGTGAAAGGCGGAGCATCTCTTCGGACCAGCTGCCCAGCGTGGACATGAAGGCCAGGGTCTCGCGCACGCGATCCTGGGCGTCCGGCGCTTCCTGGGCAAAGGCCTTGTCCTCGGTCAGCTCGGCCAGCAAGCGAACCGTGGGTTCGAATTCCCGTTCGCGTCGCTCGCGAACGATGGTGCGGAACAGCTCCCAGACATCGAGAGAAGTCTCGAAATATTCGCGCCTGTCGCCCAGCACGTGGGTGGCGCGCACCAGGTTCCAGTTGAGCAGTTCCTTGAGGCTGTTGCTGACGTTGGACCGGGCGACCGAAAGCGTCTCGGAGATTTCCTCGGCGTGCAATGGCTTGCCGTGGAAGTAGAGCAGGGCATGGATCTGAGCCACGGTGCGATTGACGCCCCAGGCCGAGCCCATTTCGCCCCAGTGGACAATGAAGCGGTGAGCAGTGTTGCTGAGTTCCATGACTCGCAGTCTAGTCTTTTCGATATTTCTGTCAATACAGAAATTAAACAACTCGATCGCTAAGAAAAACGGCCCGCTCGGGGCGGGCCGTTGTGAAAGGCGCCCGTCAACCGAGCGCGTGCAGGCTTCAGCAGGCCGGTGCCGTGCTCACGCCCTTCGCCCCTTCCACATACTCTTCGAGCTGGTCGAAGTTCATGTAGCGATAGACGCTGGCGGCATCTTTGTTGACGATGCCCATCTCGGCTTCGTACTCGGCCTTGGTCGGCAGCTTGCCGAGTTTGGAGGCGATGGCGGCGAGTTCGGCGGAGGCGAGGAACACGTTGGTGTTCTTGCCCAGGCGGTTCGGGAAGTTGCGGGTGGAGGTGGAGACCACCGTCGCGCCTTCACGCACCTGCGCCTGGTTGCCCATGCACAGCGAGCAGCCCGGCATTTCGGTGCGCGCACCGGCCGTGCCGAAGGCGGCGTAGTGGCCTTCCTTGATCAGCTCGCTCTGGTCCATCTTGGTCGGCGGGGCGACCCACAGCTTGACCGGGATGTCGCGCTGGCCGCCGAGCAGCTTCGCGGCGGCGCGGAAGTGGCCGATGTTGGTCATGCACGAACCGATGAAGGCTTCGTCGATCTTGGTGCCGGCCACGTCGGACAGCGTCTTGGCGTCGTCCGGGTCGTTCGGGCAGCACAGGATCGGCTCATGGATGTCGGCCAGGTCGATCTCGATGACGGCGGCGTATTCGGCGTCCTTGTCGGCTTCGAGCAGGTCCGGCTTGGCGAGCCAGGCTTCGACCTTCTCGATGCGACGCTGCAGCGTCTTGGCGTCGGAATAACCGTCGGCGATCATGTTCTTCATCAGCACGACGTTGCTGTTCAGGTACTCGACGATTGGTTCCTTGTTCAGCTTGATCGTGCAGCCAGCGGCGGAGCGTTCGGCGGATGCATCGGACAGCTCGAACGCTTGCTCGACCTTCAGGTCCGGCAGGCCTTCGATTTCCAGGATGCGGCCCGAGAAAACGTTCTTCTTGCCGGCCTTGGCGACCGTCAGCAGACCGGCCTTGATGGCGTACAGCGGGATGGCGTGCACGAGGTCGCGCAGGGTCACGCCCGGCTGCATCTGGCCCTTGAAGCGCACCAGCACCGATTCAGGCATGTCCAGCGGCATCACGCCGGTGGCAGCGCCGAAGGCCACGAGACCGGAGCCGGCGGGGAAGGAGATGCCGATCGGGAAGCGGGTGTGCGAGTCGCCGCCGGTGCCAACGGTGTCGGGCAGCAGCAGGCGGTTCAGCCAGCTGTGGATGATGCCGTCGCCCGGACGCAGCGAGACGCCGCCGCGGTTGCTGATGAAGGCGGGCAGCTCGCGGTGCGTCTTCACGTCCACGGGCTTCGGGTAGGCGGCGGTGTGGCAGAAGGACTGCATCACCATGTCGGCCGAGAAGCCCAGGCATGCCAGGTCCTTCAGCTCGTCACGGGTCATCGGGCCGGTGGTGTCTTGCGAGCCGACGGTCGTCATCTTCGGTTCGCAGTAGGTGCCCGGGCGCACGCCCTGGCCTTCCGGCAGACCGACGGCGCGGCCGACCATCTTCTGCGCCAGCGTGAAGCCGGCCTTGGTCTCGGCCGGGGCCTTGGGCAGGCGGAAGACGGTGCTTGCGGGCAGGCCGAGAGCTTCGCGGGCCTTGGCGGTCAGCGAGCGGCCGATGATCAGGTTGATGCGGCCGCCGGCGCGCACTTCGTCGAAGAGTACGTCGCTCTTGAGCTTGAACTCGGCCACGGTGTCGCCGTTCTTCAGCAGCTTGCCGTCGTAGGGCAGCACGTCGATGACGTCGCCCATCTCGAGCTTGCTGACGTCCACTTCGATGGGCAGCGAGCCGGAGTCTTCCTGCGTGTTGAAGAAGATCGGCGCGATCTTGCCGCCGAGCGTGACGCCGCCGAAGCGCTTGTTCGGCACGAAGGGGATGTCATCGCCCGTGGCCCAGATCACCGAGTTGGTGGCGGACTTGCGCGAGGAGCCGGTGCCGACGACGTCGCCGACGTAGGCCACGACGTGGCCTTTCTTCTTCAGGTCCTCGATGAACTGCATCGGGCCGCGCTTGCCGTCTTCCTCGGGCTTGAAGGCCGCATCGCTGCGGGTGTTCTTCAGCATGGCGAGGTAGTGCAGCGGGATGTCCGGGCGGCTCCAGGCGTCAGGGGCGGGCGAGAGGTCGTCGGTGTTGGTTTCGCCAGGCACCTTGAAGACGGTGACGGTGATCTTCTTGGCGACTTCAGGGCGCGACGTGAACCACTCGGCGTCCGCCCAGCTCTGCAGCACTTCCTTGGCTTTGGCATTGCCTTCCTTGGCGAGCTTGGCGACGTCGTTGAAGAAGTCGAACATCAAGAGCGTCTTCTTCAGCGCTTCAGCAGCGACGCCGGCGACTTCAGCATCGCTCAGCAGCTCGATCAGCGGATGGACGTTGTAGCCGCCCACCATCGTGCCGAGCAGCTCGGTGGCCTTGGCCTTGGAGATCAGGCCGATCTTGATGTCGCCGTGAGCGACGGCGGCCAGGAACGAGGCCTTGACCTTGGCAGCGTCGTCCACGCCCGGCGGCACGCGGTGCGTGAGCAGGTCCAGCAGGAAGGCGTCTTCGCCTGCGGGCGGGGCCTTGATCAGCTCGATCAGCTCGGCCACTTGCTTGGCGTCGAGCGGCAGCGGCGGGATGCCGAGGGCGGCGCGCTCGGCAACGTGTTGGCGGTAGGCTTGCAGCATGGTTTGTTTCTCCGTTGAAGCAGGTGGTTAGGGCTGGGCCGGGACGATGATCCGCAGCCCTTTGAAATAGTCGCGATAGAAGCCTTGATCGCGGGTGATCAAGGCCTCGCATTGCAGGAGCGCGTGGGCGCCGATCATGAAATCGGGGATGGCGCGCGGAATCGGCGCAAGATTGCCAGATTCCTTGCGCCGTTGCTTGTACTTTCTCTGCATCTCCCCGGCGCGAACTGCGGCGCGGGATTCGATGGCGGAATAGGACAGCCCCATGTCCTCCAGCGCATCCATCACCTCGGCGCCATGGCCCAGGCCGGCGGTCACTTCGGCGATGACGATGTCGCAGGCCACCACAGGGCCGCTGGTCAGGGCCAGGCGCAGGGCGGCTTCGGCCGCGTCGGCGCGCGAATCGTCGCCGAGCAGGTCGATGAGGATGTTGGTGTCGACGGCGATCATCAGACGTCCACCGGGTCTCCGGGGGCGCGGCCGCGCAGCTCGCGCATGATGTCGTCGGTGGTCACGCCCTCGGGCAGCTTGAAGCGGCCGCGGGCGCGCGAGATGGCGTCATCGACGTTCTTGCGCAAGATGATGCGCCCGCCGTCGAGTTCGACCTTGAGGGTGGTGCCCTTGGTCAGGCCCAGTGCATCGCGCACGGCCTTGGGCAAAGTGATCTGGCCGCGTTCGGCCACGGTGGCTTCCATGGGATCCTCCTCTCAGAGGCTGGTATGGATCGGAAAGTATGCATTGATTCTACATACTTCCCAGTGCCGACCGGGCAGAAACGTGCGGAATCCTGAGGATTCCAGGAGGGTTTTGGGGCCTCGGGGACGGGCTTACTTGCCGATGCCCAGACCGGTGTCTTCCTCGGCCACGCCGGAGGCGGCGCGGGCGGCCTTCTCGGCGGCCATCTTGGCCATCAGCTCGCGCTGGGCGGGGTTGATGCAGTCGTCCACGATGCGCTGGCCGATCTTCACGTCCAGCAACATGGACTTGTTGGCGATCTGGATCATCAGTGTGCGGCCGGTGACGTCTTCCAGGCGCAGGGCGCCGGTACTGGAGCGCACGGGCTTCATCACGTAGACCTGCTTCAGGTGATGCACGTCCACGTAGCCTTCCTTCTTGGCGCTCGGCTCGATCTTGATGCTCTGCTTGAACTCGCACTCGTAATCGCCCAGGTAGGCCAGCTTGGCGGCTTCGAGCTGCTCGGCATCGGCTTCGGGTAGCGGCGCTTCCACGGGCTTGGCGGGTTGCTTCTTGGCTGCCGGGGCGGCCTTGGCAGGCGCCTTGGCGGCGGGCTTGGCCTTGGCGGGCGCGGTGGTTTGGGCTTGCACGGACAGGGCGGTGCAGGCGATCAGGGCGAGGGCGAGAACTTGCTTCATGCGGTGCAGCTCAGAGGGAAGTGGGCGTGTAAACGGCGAATGTCGAACTGTAGTCGCCCGTCGTGGGTTGAGATGCCGCTGAATTTGACCGTTAGTGAGCAAATGTCATTCAGCGAACCAGGCCTCGCGTGCGCCTGCTGGCAGCGGCTGGCCGGTGCGGTGGGCGCATTCCAGTAGTTGCCAGTAGTAACGGTAGCTCGCGCGGTCGTGCAAGGTGTCGCGGTGGCGAATCGGTGCCCAGGCCGCTGCTTGTGCGGCATGGATGATGTCAGCGGCGAGCTGCACTTCCTCGGCGTCGGGCGCAAAGGCCACGAGGATCGGCTCGATCTGCGCCGGATGGATGCTCCACATGCGCGTGTAGCCCAGCTCGGTGGCGGCGCGGCGCGCGGCGGTCTGCAGAGCGGCGGTGTCCTTGAACTCGGTCACCACGCAGTGCGAGGGTGTCTTGCCGAAGGCGTGCGCGGCGGCGGCAATCTCGAGCTTGGCGCGCAGCACCAGCGGATGGCTGAACTGGCCGGTCACGCCCATGGCGCTGCCCGGAATGGCGCCGCGGTGCGCGGAGACGAAATCCATCAGGCCGAAGGAGAGGCTCTCGATGCGCGGATGCGCGGCGATGGCAAACACCTCGCGCAGCGCGCCGTGGGTTTCGATCAGCGTGTGGACGGGCAAGTCTTTGCCGATGCCGTGGCGTTGCAGTGTGGCATCGATGAAAGCGCAGCCCGCATTCACGTCGGCCAGGCTCTCGGGCTTGGGCAGCATCAGGTAGGCAAGCTGCTCGCCGCCCTTGGCGACAAGCTCGTCCACGTCCGCTTCAAACGCCGGATGACCGAAGGGATGCACGCGCGCGCCGACGCGGCCGTGCTTGTTGTCAGCCGAGTGCAGCATGGACAGCACGAGTTGCACGTGCTCCGCTTCGCCGCCAATCGGTGCGCCGTCTTCGCAATCGAGCGTGATGTCGAACAGCGGGCCCATCTGCGCCTGCAGCTCGAGGCTCTTCTTCATGCGCGCTTCGACGCCGCAGTAGTGGTCGACGATGGGAAGTGAAGGAGCGGCAGAGCCTTCTTCGAACAGAGCGAGTTTCGGATGCATAAAAGAAAAAGGGCCGGATCAACCGGCCCTCAGTGTCTCTCAACGGAGATGGATCACAGCAGGTGCTTCACGCCGTTCTGCTCTTCGGTCAGCTCGTTCAGCGTCTTGTTGATGCACTCTTGCGAGAAGGCATCGATCTCCAGGCCTTGGACGATCTTGTATTCGCCGCCTTCGCAGGTGACGGGGTAGCCGAACATGACTTCCTTGGGGATGCCATACGAGCCGTCCGACGGGATGCCCATCGTGACCCACTTGCCATTGGTGCCCAAGGCCCAGTCGCGCATGTGGTCGATGGCGGCGTTAGCGGCCGAGGCGGCCGACGACAGGCCGCGAGCGGCAATGATGGCGGCGCCACGCTTGCCCACGGTTGGCAGGAAGGTGTTGCGGTTCCAGTCTTCGTCGTTGATCAGGCCCTTGACGCCCTGGCCGTCGATGGTGGCGAAGCGGTAATCGGCGTACATCGTGGGCGAGTGGTTGCCCCACACAGCCAGCTTCTCGATCGAGCCGACGGCCTTGCCGGTCTTGCCGGCGATCTGCGAGGCAGCGCGGTTGTGGTCCAGGCGCAGCATGGCGGTGAAGTTCTTGGCCGGCAGATCCGGGGCCGACTTCATGGCGATGTAGGCGTTGGTGTTGGCGGGGTTGCCGACCACCAGCACGCGCACATTGCGCGAAGCGACGGCGTTCAAGGCCTTGCCCTGCACCGTGAAGATCTGGGCGTTGGCGGCCAGCAGGTCAGCACGCTCCATGCCGGGGCCGCGCGGACGGGCGCCGACGAGCAGTGCGTAGTCGGTGTCTTTGAAGGCGGTCATCGGGTCGCTGTGGGCTTCGATGCCAGCCAGCAGCGGGAAGGCGCAGTCTTCCAGCTCCATGATCACGCCCTTGAGCGCGTTCTGGGCCTTCTCGTCGGGGATCTCCAGCAGTTGCAGGATGACGGGCTGGTCCTTGCCCAGCATTTCGCCGGAGGCGATGCGGAACAGCAGGGCGTAGCCGATCTGGCCAGCGGCGCCGGTGACGGCAACGCGAACGGGTTTCTTGCTCATGGATGAACTCCGACAGAGATGGTTGAAGTAAGGCGGCGAAGCCGTCAAATTCGGGCCGGTGCCTGAGCCATCGAGTGTAGTTCTCGCTCAGGGTTGTCCCGGGGCGGGCGGATTATGCGCCCAAAACAACGAGGCTGCTCTGGCGTCTTATGTCTTATAGAAGATTGTTCGGGTTTTGATGGACTTGAGCGGCGCGAAGGTGCTCCAATGCGCGCCATGTCAGCGCCCGCCACGCTCTCCTCAACCCCAGCCTTCAGTCCGCTCTACCAGCAGATCAAGGCCCTGCTCATCCAGCGTCTGCAAGCTGGCGAGTGGAAGGCGGGCGAGGCGATCCCGAGCGAGCAGGAGCTGGCCGCCCGCATGGGCGTGAGCCAGGGCACGGTGCGCAAGGCCATCGACGAGCTGGCCGCCGAAAGCCTGGTGGTGCGCCGCCAGGGCAAGGGCACTTTCGTGGCCACGCATGCGGAGCAGGAGGTGCGCTATCGCTTCCTGCGCCTGGTGCCTGATGAGGGCGAGCGCGAAGGCAAGCTCGAGCGCGAGCTGCTGGACTGCCAGCGCCAGCGCGCTCCCGCCTGGATCGCCAAGCAGCTGCACATGCGCACGGGTGACAACATGATCGAGGTGCGCCGCTTGCTGCGTTCACGCGGCCGGCCCATCGTGCTGGACGACATCTGGCTGCCCGGCGCCTTGTTCAAAGGCCTGACGCTCGAAAAACTTGAGCAGCATCGTGGGCCTTTCTATGGCTTCTTCGAGGCCGAGTACGGCGTGCACATGATCCGCGCCGAGGAAAAGATCCGCGCCGTGGCGGCCGATGCCGAGACCGCCACGCTGCTGCAAGTGCAAGAGGGCGCGCCGCTGCTGAGCGTGGAGCGGCTTTCCTACACCTATGACAACAAGCCTGTGGAACTGCGCCGCGGCCTCTATCACACGGCCGAGCACTACTACCGCAATGAACTGAATTGATCCGCTGAGCGCGTTTGTCCGGGACTTCCCCTAACGCGCTGCTGCATCGCAATAGAATCCCAGGGTTTCAGTCGATTACACACAAGGTCGGACCATGCCAACCGAAGCACAAACCAAGAAGCGACCCGTCTACCGCAACATCAACGTCTTCACGGATGTGCGCACCTACCGCCTGCCACCGGCCGGTCTCGTGTCCATCCTGCACCGCGTGAGCGGTCTGATCATGTTCCTGCTGCTGCCCTTCATCCTCTGGATGTTCGACAACAGCCTCTCCACCGAGATCAGCTACGAGAGCTTTACGAATATTTTCGTGGGCGGCTTCCTGGGCTTCCCCGCCTGGTTCGTCAAACTCGGCGTGCTGGTGCTGTGCTGGTCCTTCTTCCATCACTTTGTCGCCGGCGTGCGCCACCTGTGGATGGATGCCACCCACAGCGTGAGCAAGGAGCAGGGCCGCTCCAGCGCCATCGTCACGCTCGTGCTCAGCCTGCTGCTGACGGCCGCCACGGCTGCCAAGCTGTTTGGCCTGTACTGATCGACAACCCATAACAACAAGGCAAAGCAATGAGTACCTTTGGCTCCAAACGCCTGGTCGTCGGCGCGCACTATGGTTTGCGCGACTGGCTCGCGCAGCGCATCACCGCCGTGCTGATGGCCGTCTTCACCGTCGTCGTGCTGGTGCAGTTCCTGCTGCCCGGCCCGCTCGGCTACGAACATTGGGCCGGCATCTTCGCCCCGCAATGGATGAAGCTGCTGACCTTCGTGACCATCGTCGCCCTGATCTACCACGTGTGGGTGGGCATGCGTGATATCTGGATGGACTACGTGCAGGCCGTGGGCGTTCGCCTCACGCTGCAGGTCCTGACGATCGTCTGGCTCACCGGCTGCGCCGGCTGGGCCTTCCAGGTGCTTTGGAGAATTTGAGAATGCAAATCGGAACGACACTGCCAAAGCGCAAGTTCGACGTCGTGATCGTGGGTGCCGGCGGTTCCGGCATGCGCGCATCGCTGCAACTGTCCCGCGCCGGCCTCAATGTGGCCGTGCTGTCCAAGGTCTTCCCGACCCGTTCGCACACCGTGGCAGCGCAAGGCGGCATCGGTGCCTCGCTCGGCAACATGAGCGAGGACAACTGGCATTACCACTTCTACGACACGGTGAAGGGCTCCGACTGGCTCGGCGACCAAGACGCCATCGAGTTCATGTGCCGTGAAGCGCCCAAGGTCGTGTACGAGCTCGAGCACTTCGGCATGCCCTTCGACCGCAATGCCGACGGCACGATCTACCAGCGCCCCTTCGGCGGCCACACTGCCAACTACGGCGAGAAGCCCGTGCCGCGCGCCTGCGCCGCGGCCGACCGCACCGGCCACGCGCTGCTGCACACGCTCTACCAGCAAAACGTCAAGGCGCGCACGCAGTTCTTCGTCGAGTGGATGGCGCTGGACATCATTCGCGACGCCGACGGCGATGCGGTGGGCGTGACCGCGCTGGAGATGGAAACCGGCGAAGTCCACATCCTCGAAGCCAAGACCGTGCTGATGGCCACCGGCGGTGCCGGCCGCATCTTCCAGGCTTCGACCAACGCTTTCATCAACACCGGTGATGGTCTGGGCATGGCGGCGCGCGCCGGCATCCCGCTGGAAGACATGGAGTTCTGGCAGTTCCACCCGACCGGCGTGGCCGGCGCGGGCGTGCTGCTGACCGAAGGCTGCCGTGGCGAAGGCGCGATCCTTCGCAACATCAACGGCGAGCGATTCATGGAACGCTACGCCCCGGCGCTGAAGGATCTGGCCCCGCGCGACTTCGTCTCGCGCTGCATGGACCAGGAGATCAAGGAAGGTCGCGGCTGCGGTCCCAACAAGGACTACATCCTGCTGGACATGACCCACATCGGCGTGTCCGACATCATGAAGCGCCTGCCCAGCGTCTTCGAGATCGGCCACAACTTCGCCAACGTGGACATCACCAAGGAGCCGATCCCGGTCGTGCCCACCATCCACTACCAGATGGGCGGCATCCCGACGAACATCAACGGCCAGGTGGTGGTGCCCAACAACGGCATCCACAACGAAGTCATCAACGGCCTCTACGCCGTGGGCGAGTGCTCCTGCGTGTCGGTCCACGGCGCCAACCGCCTGGGCACCAACTCACTGCTCGACCTCGTGGTCTTCGGCCGCGCGGCTGGTGACCACATCGTCGACTTCAACCTGAAGAACAAGTCGCACAAGCCCCTGCCCAAGGACGCTGCCGACAAGACCCTGGCCCGCATGGCGCGGCTGGACTCCAACAGCGGCGGCGAGTACTCGCAGGCCGTGGCCAACGACATGCGCTCGGCCATGCAGCAGCACGCCGGCGTGTTCCGCACCCAGGCCAGCATGGACGAAGGCGTGGTCAAGATCGGCGAGATCCGCGAGCGCGTGAAGAACATCACCCTCAAGGACAAGTCCAAGGTCTTCAACACCGCCCGCGTGGAAGCGCTGGAAGTGGAGAACCTGATCGAAGCCGCACAGGCCACGATGGTCTCCGCCGCTGCGCGCCGCGAATGCCGCGGCGCACACACGGTCTACGACTACGAGCACCCGGCTGATCACCCGACGCTGGCCCTGGGCCGCAATGACGCCGAGTGGATGAAGCACACGCTGTGGTACTCGGAGACCAACAGCTTGTCGTACAAGCCGGTCAACCTGAAGCCGCTGACGGTGGACACCGTGCCGCCCAAGGTCCGTACCTTCTAAAGCAAGAGAAGAGCACTCCAACATGAAGCGCACATTCCAGATCTACCGCTACGACCCGGACAAGGACGCCAAGCCCTACATGCAGAGCGTGGAGCTCGAGCTCGACGGCCATGAACGCATGCTGCTGGACGCCCTGATCAAGCTGAAGGAAGTCGATCCGTCGATCAGCTACCGCCGCTCCTGCCGCGAAGGCGTCTGCGGTTCGGACGCGATGAACATCAACGGCAAGAACGGCCTGGCCTGCCTGACCAACCTGCGCAGCCTGCCGGATGTGATCGTGCTCAAGCCGCTGCCGGGCCTGCCCGTCGTGCGCGACCTGATCGTCGACATGACGCAGTTCTTCAAGCAGTACGACTCGATCAAGCCCTACCTCGTCAACGACACGCCGCCGCCCGAGAAGGAGCGCCTGCAGTCGCCCGAGGAGCGCGAAGAGCTCAATGGCCTGTACGAGTGCATCCTCTGCGCGAGCTGCTCGACGAGCTGCCCGAGCTTCTGGTGGAACCCCGACAAGTTCGTCGGTCCCGCCGGTCTGCTGCAGGCCTACCGCTTCATCGCGGACAGCCGCGATGAGGCCACCGGCGATCGCCTCGACAACCTCGAGGACCCGTACCGCCTGTTCCGCTGCCACACCATCATGAACTGCGTGGACGTCTGCCCGAAGGGCCTGAACCCCACCAAGGCCATCGGCAAGATCAAGGAACTGATGGTCCGCCGCGCCGTTTAAGGCGTCGCCCAGGAACGCAGTTAGCTATGGAAACGATGATCGATGAACGTCAACTCTCCAAGCTGCGCTGGCGCTGCCGGCGCGGCCTGCTCGAGAATGACCTCTTCATCGAGCGTTTTTTCGAGAAGAACGAGAATCTCACGGAGACACAGGCCGATGGCCTGACCCGATTGATGGATCTCTCCGACAACGACCTGCTGGACCTCATGCTGGCCCGCAAGGAGCCCGAGGGCGACATGGATTGCGCAAGCGTCCGCCTCGTGGTTCAGCAGCTCAGGACAACGAAGTAATCACATAGAGTAAGGAAGCGACATGACTCCGTCCGACGTCAAAGCCACCCTGTCATTCACCGATGGCAGCCCCAGCATGGACATGCCGATCTACAAGGGCACTATCGGCCCGGACGTGATCGACATCCGCAAGCTCTACGCCCAGACCGGCAAGTTCACGTACGACCCGGGCTTCCTGTCCACGGCTTCGTGCAACTCGACCATCACCTACATCGATGGCGACAAGGGCGAGCTGCTGTACCGCGGCTACCCCATCGAGCAGCTCGCCGTGAACTGTGACTACCTCGAGACCTGCTATCTGCTGCTGTACGGAGAGCTGCCGAACCAGAGCGAGAAGGAGGCGTTCAACGACCGCGTGATGCACCACACGATGGTCAACGAGCAGATGCAGTTCTTCCTGCGCGGCTTCCGCCGTGACGCTCACCCGATGGCCGTGATGACGGGCTTGGTCGGCGCGATGTCGGCCTTCTATCACGACAGCACCGACGTCAATAACCCCGAGCACCGTGAAATCGCTGCGATCCGCCTGATCGCCAAGATGCCCACGCTCGTGGCCATGGCCTACAAGTACACGATCGGCCAGCCCTACATCTACCCGCAGAACGACCTGAGCTACGCCGGCAACTTCATGCGCATGATGTTCGCCACGCCGTGCGAAGAGTACAAGCCCAACGACGTGCTCGTGCGCGCCATGGACCGCATCTTCACGCTGCACGCCGACCACGAGCAAAACGCTTCCACGTCGACCGTGCGCCTGTGCGGCTCGTCGGGCACCAACCCGTTCGCGGCCATCGCAGCTGGCGTGGCTTGCCTGTGGGGCCCGGCTCACGGCGGCGCCAACGAGGCCTGCCTGAACATGCTGGGTGACATCCAGGCCATGGGCGGCGAAGCCAAGATCGGCGAGTTCATCAAACAGGTCAAGGACAAGAACTCCAGCGTCAAGCTGATGGGCTTCGGCCACCGCGTCTACAAGAACTACGACCCGCGCGCCAAGCTGATGCGCGAGACCTGCCACGAAGTGCTGGGCGAACTCGGCCTGCACGACGACCCGCTGTTCAAGCTGGCCATGTCGCTCGAGAAGATCGCCCTGGAAGACGACTACTTCGTCTCCCGCAAGCTCTACCCGAACGTCGACTTCTACTCGGGCATCGTCCAGCGCGCCATCGGCATCCCCGTGCCGCTGTTCACGGCCATCTTCGCCCTGGCCCGCACCGTCGGCTGGATTGCCCAGCTGAACGAAATGATCGGCGACCCCGAATACAAGATCGGCCGCCCGCGCCAGCTGTTCGTCGGCGCCACGGCACGTGATGTGAAGCCCATCGGCCAACGTTGAGTCAGCGTTGATCGGCGGTTAGTTCCGCCATAGAAAAAGCCCGCCTCGAGCGGGCTTTTTTGTGGGCGCGACTGGCGCGAATCGAGGCACCGGGGCTCGGGCATCTGCTCGTGCGAAGACCTCGCGATCCGGTGCAGCATCCGACCTGTCCAAGGGAGGACTCTGCCAATGAGGAAGATTCGAAATCTGGTCGTTGTTGCTGTCGCAACGCTTGTTGTGCTCGGATGCAGCACGCCCGCGCCACCGCGTTCCACCACCGCCAGTCCTGGCGAGACCAAGGCCACTGCCGTCGAAGTCTGCATGCCGCTGGGCGAGCGCAAGTACCTGAGCCGCCTTCAATGTCCGAACGGCTCGACGCCGACCTTCGAGCGTGCCGGCAGCGTGGGTCTGCGCACACAGGCCAAGGGTCTGACGGAACAGCAGCTGAATGAATTGCTCCAGCGCGATCTCGCCGGAAAGGCGTTGCGTCCGGGTGATCCTGACCTCCACGTCATCGATGCCTATGTCGTGTCCTGCGGTGCCGAAAAGCACACCGTTCATCTGGACATGTACCACTGCGAGCAGGCTGAACCCGATGTGGCGCCGAGCGGCTTTCAGCTGCGGAAATAGAGAAGCCCGCTGAGAGCGGGCTTCCGTGTGGGCGGCGGATCTGCCCGTCAGTTCGCTTCGGCCAACTGACCGAGGATGGCTGGGTTTTCCAACGTGCTCGTGTCTTGCGTGATCGCCTCGCCCTTGGCAATCGACCGCAGCAGTCGGCGCATGATCTTTCCCGAACGCGTCTTCGGCAGGTTGTCGCCAAAGCGGATGTCCTTCGGCTTGGCGATCGGGCCGATCTCCTTGGCCACCCAGTCGCGCAGCTGCTTGGCAATCGCCTTGGCTTCTTCGCCGGTGGGGCGAGGACGCTTGAGCACGACGAAGGCGCAGATCGCCTCGCCGGTCGTGTCGTCGGGGCGCCCCACCACTGCAGCCTCGGCCACCAGCTCCGTGCAGCTCACCAGCGCCGACTCGATCTCCATCGTGCCCATGCGGTGGCCTGACACGTTCAGCACGTCGTCGATACGGCCGGTGATGGTGAAGTAGCCGGTCTTGGCATCGCGGATGGCGCCGTCGCCTGCGAGGTAGTAGCCCTTGAGCTCGGGCGGGTAGTAGCTCTTCTTGAAGCGTTCCGGGTCGCCGTAGATCGTGCGGATCATTGAGGGCCAGGGCTTCTTCACGACCAGGATGCCGCCCTGGCCGTTGGGCACGTCGTGGCCCATCTCGTCGACGATGGCGGCCGAGATGCCGGGGAAGGGCAGGGTGCAGGAGCCGGGCACCAGCGTCGTGGCGCCGGGCAGCGGCGTGATCATGTGGCCGCCGGTCTCGGTCTGCCAGAAGGTGTCGACGATGGGGCAGTTGCCGCCGCCGACGTGCAGGTGGTACCACTCCCAGGCGGCGGGGTTGATCGGCTCGCCCACCGAGCCCAGCAGGCGCAGGCTGGTGAGGTTGCTGTGCTTGGGGTGCACGGCGTCCGTCGTCTCGGCCGCTTTGATCAGCGAGCGGATCGCCGTCGGTGCCGTGTAGAAGATCGTGACCTTGTGCTTCTCGATGGTCTTCCAGAAGCGCGCGGCGTCGGGATAAGTGGGCACGCCTTCGAAGACGATCTCAGTGCCGCCGAGCGCCAACGGACCGTAGGTGATGTAAGTGTGGCCCGTCACCCAGCCGATGTCGGCGGTGCACCAGAAGACATCCTCGGGCTTCAAATCGAAGGTCCACTTGGTGGTCAGCGCCGCGTGCAGCAGATAACCACCGCTGCTGTGCTGCACACCTTTGGGCTTGCCGGTGGAGCCGCTGGTGTAGAGCAGGAAGAGCGGGTGCTCGGCCTCCACCCACTCGGGCGTGCATTCGCTGGCCTGGCCGTCCATCAACTCGTGCAGCCACAGGTCGCGGCCGGCCACCCAGTTGATCTTGCCGCCGGTGCGCTTGTAGACGATCACGTCCTTGAGCGTCGGGCAGGAGCCGCCGTCCAGCGCTTCGTCGACGATGGCCTTGAGCGGCAGTGACTTGCCGCCGCGCTGCTGTTCGTCGGCCGTGATGACCATGACAGCGCCGGCATCCTGCACGCGGTCGCGCAGGGATTGGGCCGAAAAGCCGCCGAACACGACCGAGTGCGTGGCGCCGATGCGCGCGCAGGCCTGCATGGCGGCCACGCCTTCGACCGACATCGGCATGTAGATGACCACGCGGTCCCCCTTCTTCACGCCACGGCTCTTCAGCGCATTGGCAAAGCGGGAGACGGTGGCCAGCAGCTCCCTGTAGGTGACCTTGGTGACCGCGCCGTCGTCGGCCTCGAAGATCAGCGCGACCTTGTCGCCCAGGCCGCGTTCGACGTTGCGGTCCAGGCAGTTGTACGAGACGTTCAGCTTGCCGTCCTCGAACCACTTGAAGAAGGGTGCATCGCTGTCGTTCAGCACCTTGGTGAAAGGCGTCTGCCAGGTGATCAGCTCGCGGGCCAGGCGGGCCCAGAAGGCTTCGTGATCGGCCTCGGCCTCGGCCACCAGGGCGTTGTAGCCGGCCATGCCCTTGACATGGGCGTTGGCTTGCCAGGCGGCACTCGGCGGATAGAGATGCGTTTCGCTCATGCTTGTCTCCTCGTTTTATGACTGGCCGCGACTGTGCCCAAGGTCTCTGACGAACCGCTTACTCTAGCTCTGTCATTCGGCAACCCTAGAATCGCGGCCATTCCGGTTTCAGTCCCCGCCATGTCCAATGCACCCCGCCTTCGCCCTTTGCCCAGCCTGATCTTCTCGAGCCGCTGGCTGCAACTGCCGCTCTACCTGGGGCTGATCGTCGCGCAGGGCGTCTACGTGTTCCAGTTCTGGACCGAGCTTGTGCATCTGATCGAGGCGGTCTTCGGCCATCAGGAAGCCTTGGACATGCTGGTCAAGAGCGTCGGCTACAAGGGCGACATGAGCACGGGCAAGCTCAACGAAACCATCCTGATGCTTGTCGTGCTGGGCCTGATCGACGTGGTGATGATCTCCAACCTGCTGATCATGGTGATCGTGGGCGGCTACGAGACCTTCGTCTCGCGCATGGACCTCGAAGGCCACCCCGACCAGCCGGAGTGGCTCTCGCACGTGAACGCCTCGGTGCTCAAGGTCAAGCTGGGCACGGCCATCATCGGCATCTCGTCCATCCACCTGCTCAAGACTTTCATCAACGCCGACAACTACCGCGTCGAGACGATGATGTGGCAGACCATCATCCACGTGACCTTCCTGCTGTCGGCGCTGGCCATCGCGATGGCGGACCGCCTCTTGCCGCACACCGAAGAGCGCGGCGACAAGCACTAAGCCCTTCGGCTCGACCTTGCCAGCACCACCGCGCCGATCACGCCCGACAGCAGCGAGCCGCCGATCACGCCGAGCTTGAGCTCCATCTCGAACACTGGCGGCAGCCCCTCGAAGGCCAGGCCGCCGATGAACAGGCTCATCGTGAAGCCGATGCCGCAGAGCACGCACACACCGAAGAACTGACCCCAGTTCGATCCGCTTGGCTTGCGCGCCAGGCCCAGCTTGATCATCAGCCAGCAGGAACCGAACACGCCGATCGCCTTGCCGGCCAGCAGGCCGGCGGCGATGCCCAGCGGCAGCGGCGCGAGCAGCTCCTTCATCGTGATGCCGGCCAGCGAAACGCCCGCGTTGGCAAACGCGAACATCGGCAGGATCACGAAGGCCACCCAGGGGTGCAGACCGTGCTCCAGCGCCATCAGCGGCGACTGGCCTTCATGGCCGGGCCGCGAATCCTGCATCGGGATGAACAGCGCCGTGGCCACACCGGCCAGCGTGGCGTGCACGCCGGATTTCAGCAGGCCCAGCCACATGATCAGGCCCACGAGGATGTACACATCCGCGCGCATCACCCGCGCCTTGTTGAGTGCGGCCAGCACCGCCATCGCGCACAGCGCCAGGGCCAGCATGCTCAGCGAGAGCTGCTCCGTGTAGAACACCGCGATCACGAGGATGGCGCCCAGGTCGTCGAAAATGGCCACCGCCGTGAGGAAAACCTTCAGCGAGATCGGCACCCGCGGCCCCATCAGCATCACCACGCCGAGCGAGAAGGCGATGTCCGTGGCACTGGGGATGGCCCAGCCGCGCAGGGCTTGCGGGTTCGCGTGGTTGAAGGCCACATAGATCAGCGCCGGCACCACCATGCCGCCCAGCGCTGCCACAGCGGGCAGCATGGCCTGGGCGCGGTTGGAGAGCTCCCCGGCCAGCAGCTCGCGCTTGATCTCCAGGCCGACGAGGAAGAAGAACACCGCCATCCACAGGTCGTTCACCCAGACGATCAACGGCTTGGCCAGCAGCAGGGCCGGAGCATCGACGGGGCCGATGCGCAGCTCGCCGGGCAGCTTGACGAAGGCCTCGTAGATGGCCGCCCAGGGCGAGTTGCTGATGATCAGCGCGAGCAGCGCGGCGATGCCCAGCACCACGCCGCCGGCGGACTCGCTGGCGAGAAACTGTCGCAGTGCTTTTCGCATCGGGCCGCCTTCCTTGGGAAAGCGGCCATTGTGCCCATGGCCGGGCAGGGGCGCTTCGCCCCCGGATCAGTGCTGCCGCTTTGCCGCCGCCTTCGTGGCGCTGCGGCGCGCGCCGGCCAAGCCGACCAGGGCCAGGCCGACCAGACGAGCCCATTGAGCTGGAGGGCCAGTTCAGGTACCAGGATGGCGTAGGCCGCGTTGTTGGCGCCGAGGTTGCGGTGGTTCTCCTGTTCATCATGCGGGGCGCTGCAAAGTACCGGCACGCCGGCATTGCGGCAGATGGCACCGCCTGAGAGCACGTAGTCCGTACTGGCGTTGTTGCCGGCCAGCGGAACACCGATGCCGGCCGAGGTGTAGCCCGTCAGGTCGCCCATGAAGGTGCCGCCGCCGCCCCGCGTGAACAGGTCGTACTTGCCCTTGCTGTTGCTGAAGTCGTAGACGCTGTTGGCCACCAGATTGCCGGCCGAGTTGGTGATCCAGATCTGGCCCCAAGCGGCCAGGCTTTGCAGTGAGCCTGCGCCGGAATTGACCTGGTTGTTGTTGAAGAAGACCATCTGGTTGCCGCCAGGAAGGTCTTCATCGCGCCCAGCGACGAATCCCAGGTGTTGACCAGGTTGTTGTTGACGGTGCCGTCGGTCGAGACGAAGGTCGAAGCGCCGGTCTGGAAGATTTGAAATCTGCCGCGTACTCAATGCCTTACATGCGATTTCCGTAACCTTGCGGACATATTTGGCCTTGTTTGTAAAGAACTTCGACGCAGTTTGCACAAACCTGTTTGCGGGTGCTTCAGATGCCGCGGCGCGCCGTGCTTGTGCACTGCGGGATAATCCCGCCCGACCTTGCACACCTGAACGAACGCCATGACGACCACCATCCGCTACAACGACCTCGTCGAGAGCGTCGCCTCCGCCTTCCAGTTCATCTCCTACTACCACCCGTCCGACTACATCGCCCACCTGGCGCGTGCCTATGAGCGCGAGCAGTCAGCGGCGGCCAAGGATGCGATCGCGCAGATCCTGACCAACTCGCGCATGAGCGCCACGGGCCACCGCCCGATCTGCCAGGACACGGGCATCGCCAACGTGTTCCTGAAGATCGGCATGAACGTGCGCTTCGAGGGCTTCCCGGGCTCGCTGGAGGACGCCATCAACGAAGGCGTGCGCCGTGCCTACAACTTCGAGGACAACAAGCTGCGCGCCTCGGTGCTGGACGATCCGATCTTTGCCCGCAAGAACACCAAGGACAACACGCCGGCCGTGATCTTCACGAGCATCGTGCCCGGCGATACGGTCGACGTGACGGTGGCCGCCAAGGGTGGTGGCTCTGAGAACAAGAGCAAGTTTGTGATGATGAACCCCAGCGACGATCTCGTGGACTGGGTGCTCAAGACCGTGCCGCAGATGGGCGCGGGCTGGTGTCCGCCGGGCATGCTGGGCATCGGCGTCGGCGGCACGGCCGAGAAGGCGATGCTGCTGGCCAAGGAATCGCTGATGGACGACATCGACATGTACGACCTGCTGCAGCGCGGGCCGCAAAACAAGCTGGAAGAGCTGCGCATCGAGCTCTACGAAAAGGTCAACGCGCTGGGCATCGGCGCCCAGGGCCTGGGTGGCCTCACCACCGTGCTGGACGTCAAGATCAAGACCTACCCGACCCACGCGGCCAGCAAGCCCGTGGCCATGATCCCCAACTGCGCCGCCACCCGCCACGCCCACTTCGTGCTGGACGGCTCCGGCCCGAGCTTCATCGAGGCTCCGAGCCTGGACCTGTGGCCCGACGTGACCTGGGCGCCCGACTACAACAAGAGCAAGCGCGTCGACCTCAACACGCTCACCCGCGAGGAAGTAGCCAGCTGGAAGGCCGGCGAGACCATCCTGCTCAACGGCAAGATGCTGACCGGTCGCGACGCCGCCCACAAGCGCATCAACGACATGCTGGCCAAGGGCGAGAAGCTGCCCGTGGACTTCAGCAACCGCGTCATCTACTACGTCGGCCCGGTCGATCCGGTGCGCGATGAGGTGGTCGGCCCGGCCGGCCCGACCACCGCCACGCGCATGGACAAGTTCACCCGCATGATGCTGGAGAAGACCGGCCTGATCTCCATGATCGGCAAGAGCGAGCGCGGCCCGGTCGCCATCGAGGCGATCAAGGACAACAAGTCGGCCTACCTGATGGCCGTCGGTGGCGCCGCCTACCTCGTCAGCAAGGCGATCAAGCAGGCCAAGGTCGTCGGCTTCGAGGACCTGGGCATGGAAGCCATCTACGAGTTCGACGTGGTCGACATGCCCGTGACCGTGGCTGTGGATGCGGGCGGCACCAGCGCCCACATCACCGGCCCGGCCGAATGGAAGGAACGCATCGCCAGCGGCAAGACGGTGGCCATCCCCGTCGTCCAGGCCTGAGGCTTGACCGCCGCCCCGGCCGCCCGCCAGCCCCGGCTCGACGCCCTTCGCGGCGTCGCCATGGTCTGGATGACGGCCTATCACTTCTGCTTTGACCTGGTCCAGTTCGGCAAGCTGAACGCCGACTTCTACCGCGACCCGCACTGGACGCTGCAGCGCACGGCCATCGTCAGCCTCTTCCTGCTTTGCGCCGGTCTGGCGCAGGCGCTGGGGGAGCCGGCCTGGCCGCGCTTCTGGCGCCGCTGGCTGCAGATCGTCGGCTGTGCGCTGGCGGTCACGGCCGGCTCGATGTGGATGTTTCCGGGCAGCTTCATCAGCTTCGGCGTGCTGCACGGCATGGCCGTGATGCTGGTGCTGCTGCGCCTGTGGCAGCCGCGGCCGGTTCACTGCTTGCTGGTTGGTGCGGCGGTCATCGCAGCACCGTTCTTCCTGCAGCATCCGTTCTTCGACAGCCGATGGACGGACTGGGTGGGCCTCGTCACCCACAAGCCGACGACCGAGGACTACGTGCCGCTGGCGCCGTGGTTCGGCGTCATGCTCTGGGGCTATGGCCTCGGGCGCGCGGTGCCCAAGCTGCTGGCCGGCGAACTCCCGGCTTTCCTGCGACCGCTGGCTTTCCTGGGCCGCTGGTCGCTGTCTTACTACATGTTGCACCAGCCCGTGATGCTGGGCCTCCTAACGCTTACGATGCGCGCATGAGCTCCTCCAAGATCCTGTTCGGCTTTCACGCCGTGACGGTCCGACTCAAGACCCACCCCAAATCCGTTCTCGAAGTCCATGTGGATGGCGAGCGCCGCGACCAGCGCATGAAGGGCCTGAAGGAGCGCGCGGCGGAAGCCGGCGTCAAGCTCGTCGACAGCGACGGCGAACGCCTGTTGCGCCTGGCGGGCAATGACCGTCACCAGGGCGTCGTGGCGCGGGTCAATCCCGTGGCCATGAGCCACTCCCTGGACGAGGTGCTCGAAGGCGTGGAAGCCGCGATGGAGGAGGGCGGCGCCGCGCCGCTGCTGCTCGTGCTCGATGGCGTGACCGATCCGCACAACCTCGGCGCCTGCTTGCGCGTGGCCGATGGCGCGGGTGCACATGCCGTCGTCGCGCCCAAGGACCACGCCGTGGGCCTGAACGCCACCGTGGCCAAGGTGGCCAGCGGCGCGGCCGAGACCGTGCCCTACCTGATGGTCACCAACCTGGCCCGCACGCTCAATGAGCTGAAGGAGCGCGACATCTGGGTCGTCGGCACCTCCGACCGCGCCGAGCGTTCGATCTACGACGTCGACATGACCCGCCCCGTGGCCCTGGTGCTGGGCGCCGAAGGCTCGGGCATGCGCCAGCTCACCGGCAAGACTTGCGACGAGCTCGTCAGCATCCCGATGGCCGGAGCGGTGGAAAGTCTCAACGTCTCGGTGGCGGCCGGTGTGTGCCTTTATGAGGCACTGCGCCAGCGCAGCCATTCCAAGGGCTGAGCACCCATAATTCCTGCATTCAACGTACACAAGAAGCGCAAAAGAACATGGCCGTCATCGAAGTCCGCCACCCCCTGGTCAAGCACAAGATCGGCCTCATGCGCGAGGGCGACATCTCGACCAAGAAGTTCCGCGAGCTGACCGGCGAAGTCGCGCGCCTGCTCGCCTACGAGGCCACGGCCGACTTCCCGCTTGAGAAGACCCAGATCGAAGGCTGGTGCGGCCCGGTCGAGATCGACCAGATCGCCGGCCGCAAGGTCACCGTCGTGCCCATCCTGCGCGCCGGTCTCGGCATGCTGGACGGCGTGCTCGACATGATGCCCAACGCCAAGGTCAGCGTCGTCGGCCTGGCCCGCGACCATGAAACGCTGCAGCCGGTGCACTACTTCGAGCGCTTCGTCGGCCAGCTCGACCAGCGCACGGCCCTGATCGTCGACCCGATGCTGGCCACCGCCGGCTCGATGATCGCCACGATCGATCTGCTCAAGAAGCGTGGCGCCACCGACATCCGCGCCCTGGTCCTCGTGGCTGCGCCCGAAGGCGTGAAGGCGCTGACCGCCGCCCACCCCGACGTGCGCTGCTGGACCGCAGCCATTGACGACCATCTGAACGAACAGGGCTACATCATCCCGGGCCTGGGTGATGCCGGCGACAAGATCTTTGGCACCAAAGACGCCTGAAGTCCGGGGGACTTCAGACGAAGTTCAAACGAAGTTCGGACGAGTTCAAGCCACCCACCGACAAGCATGCATCTCAAAGACCTGCTCCGTGGTTTCCTGATCCTCCTGCTGGCGCTGCTGGGCCGCTCCGCCCTGGCCGACACCGTCCGCCTCGACCATCTGCCCTCAGGCCCGCTCGGCACGCACCTGCTCTACCTGCAGGAGCGCGAGGGCGTCCCGCTCAGCCTGGAGCAAGCGAGGGCGGCGCTGGCGCAAGGGGCTTTTCGCCCGCAGACCAAGCCCGTCTTCAGCCCTGGCCTGTCGGCACCGCCCGTCTGGATTTATCTGCGCCTGGTGAACGGGCTGGACGATCCGATCCGCGTGCAGCTCGACGTGGGCATGAGCTGGCTCGACCACGTGGACGTCTTCCAGGTGCAGGGCGGCCAGACGATCGCGCGCTGGCACAGCGGCGATGAAGCCACCGCGCTCGACGGCGGCGTGACCGTGATGCCCGGCCGTGGCTTCGCCTTCCCGCTGCATGTGCAGCCCGACCTCACCGAGGTCTTCATCCGCGTGGATTCCGAAGGCCCGATGGTGTTGCCGGTCGAGCTCGAACTGCAGGCCAACGCCTCGCGCAGCCAGGCCAACGTGCAGTACTTCTACGGCCTGCTGTACGGCTACATGATGGCGCTGATGACCTACAACATCATCGTCTTCCTGGGCGTTCGCAAGCTCAGCTATTTGCTCTACGCCGTCCACCTGAGCTGCTTCGTCGGCGCCAACCTTGCCTACTCGGGCCACGGCCTGGCCTTCCTGTGGCCCGATGCCGTCTTCCTGCAGCGCTATGCCTCCTACAGCTTCATGGTGGCCTGGGCCATCAGCGGCATCGCCTTTGCCTGGAATTTCCTTGAGATCGGGCGCACGGCGCGCCTGGCCCGCCGGCTGCTGATCGGCGTGTGCGTGGCGCTGGGCGGCCTGGCGCTGCTCAGCGTGTTGGCCGATTCGCAGGCGCTGTCCTATCGCGTGGCCTACCTCAGCGTTTCGGCTGGCGTGCTCGCCATGCTGGCCTTTGCGGTGCAGGCCTGGCGGCGCCAGATCAATGCGGCGGTCTACTTCGTGGCGGCTGGTTCGATCAGTCTGATCGGCGTCGGCATCTCGCTGCTGGCCGATGCCGGCGTGCTGCCCTTCGGCGACTGGAGTTTCCGCGCGGCCGACGTGGCCCTGGCCATCGAAGCAACGCTGCTGGCCCTGGCCCTGGCCCGCGACATCCGCCGCTTCGAGCTGGCGCGCCATGAGGCTGAACTGCTGGCGCGGCTGGACCCGCTCACGGGCCTGCTGAACCGCCGCGCCTTCATCGAACGCGCCCAGGGCATCTGGAACACGGCCGCGCGTCGTGGCCGCCCGCTGACGGCGGCCATGATCGACATCGACCACTTCAAGCAGGTCAACGACATCTACGGCCACGCTGCCGGCGACGTGGTGCTCAAGGCCTTGGCCAATCTGCTGACCAACACCTGCCGCACGAGTGATCTGATCGCGCGCTGGGGCGGCGAGGAATTCCTGCTGCTCCTGCCCGAGACCACGCTGGAGCAAGGCCACGTGCTGGCCGAGCGCCTGCGCGTGGGCCTGGAATCGCAGACCATCCAGTCCGGCCAGAAGCAGATCAAGGTCACCGCCAGCATCGGCATGGCCGACCTGCGCGGCCAGCCCAACCTCGACGTGCTGATTGCCGACGCCGATCAGTGGCTCTACCGCGCCAAGCACGGTGGTCGCAACCGGGTGATGGGGCCGCCGCTGGCGCCGCCGTTGCCGACGATTGAAGTGCGCGATAGCGCCTTCACGATGCCCACGGATCTTTAGCCCTCCTCCCGCGGCGCTTCGCGCCATCCCCTCAAGGGGGCGACGCCGATGGCCCGGCAAAGTGGGTGCTTCTTGCTAGACGCCGGCCACCCCTCGCCAACGCAGGACCAGATGCATCAGCGCAAGGGCCAGGCCTGCGGAAATGAAGAAGCCGGGAATGGTCCAGTCCGCCAGACCCGCTCCAGCTTGCCAGCAGGACCGGGCTGCTGCAGCCGCGGTGACGAGGCTTGCCACGGAAAATAGCAGCAAGGGCTTGAGCCGGACCATGAAGGCTTGCGTGCGGCTCGGCCCCAGGCGCTCGTCGATGAGGCTGGCTATCCACGGCGAAATGAAGGGTGCTTTCTTCGTGAACAGTGCCGAAGCGCCAAAGAACACCAGCGGCATTGCCAGGACGATCGGCATCATCTCTGGAGGCATGCGCATGTTGCAGGCATGTTCTGCAGGCACGACCCAGAAGTTCAGCAGGTTCAGGCCCAGGCCCAGCGACCAGATGCCGGCAACCAGGACGGTCGACCTTGTACCTGCAGAGGCGGAGGCACTGGGTGTTGGTGACAGGGTCGCAACTGGCCCCGAAGGGACTGTGGAGGAAACATCCCGCCAGCGCAGCGCGATGAAGCGCCAGGTGAGCATGGCAATGAACGAGAACAAGACCCAGCCTCGAGCAAAGTTCGAATACAGGCTGCGGTTGAGTTCGTCGTACTGCAGCTTGGAGATCTCCTGATCGGGGCCACGATTGAAGTTTTCAAAGTAGCGCACGTCGTCTGCCGAGGCGTGCCAGCTGTGGCTGGTTGCAGCGCTGCCGTCGGGCGCCCGGCCCATGTCAAAGCCGGTTGGAACCCAATTGGGCACCGCCACTCCAGCTGCGACGAGCGCAGTGATCAGGATCGATCGAGAAAACAACTCGCGTAGCCGTGGCGACGCTCTGCCGAGCGGGGGGCGGGGGATCCTGCGCACTGCGAACATGCCGTATCCGATGACGGCAATGACGGCGACATGGTTCCACATCAGGTAGGGAACGAGGTGCGACCATTCGAGGCGCAGGCAGGCAAGAACCGCGAGGAGGCTCACCGCCAGCAGGCCTGTCGAAATCTTCATGAATCGCTGGGCGCGTTGAAACCGCAGGACTGCCGTCGCAGCGTCCACTTGCAAGGCCTCTTCCGCCCCTTCAGCCTTCCTGTCCGCAAAGCCCGCCATGGTTCGCTCCTTGCCTGCTTGTTGTCTTCTGCAGCGCCGGCGATGCTAGCCGCAGACCAGCCGTCCTTGCGGCAACGGTTCGCGTAAAGAAAAAGCCCCGCGGCAGGAGCGCCACAGGGCTTCGGTCCGAGCTGGTGAACTGGCGATCAGAAGCTCGCCGGCCGCCACTTCAGCATGCGCTTCTCCAGGCGCGTCAGCAGGAAGTCCGCTGCCAGCGCCACGACAGCCAGCACGATCATCGCGGCGAACACGCCGGCGGCGTTGAAGGCGCCCTGGGCCGTGGAGATCAGCAGGCCGATGCCTTCCTTGGCGCCGAGGAACTCGCCGACCACCGCGCCAACCAGCGCAAAGCCGAAGCTCACGTGCAGGCTGGCCAGGATCCAGGACATCGCCGAGGGGATCACCACCGCCGTCGTCAGCTGGCGCGGCGAGGCGCCGAGGATCTGGGCGTTGGCGATCAGGTATTTGTCGGCTTCACGCACGCCCTGGAAGGCGTTGTTGAAGACGACGAAGAACACCATCACCACGGCTAGCGCCACCTTGGACGCCATGCCGAGGCCCAGCGCGATCACGAAGATCGAGCCCAGCACCACGCGCGGGATCGAGTTGGCGATCTGGATGTACAGGCTGAAGATGTCCGAGAGCAGCTTGTTGCGGCCCAGCACGATGCCGCAGAACACGCCGGCCACCGAGCCAATCAGGAAGCCGAGCACAGTCTCTTCCAGTGTGACCTCGACCTGGCGCCAGAGCGAACCCTGCGCCGTGCCGTTCTGCACCCAGTCCACGATCTGATCCCAGATGGTGGAGGGCTGGGCGTAGAAGAAGGGATCGATCCACTTCCGGCGCGCGGCCACTTCCCACAGGATCAGAGCCACGATCAGCACCGCGAAGCGCAGGCCGATGATCATGTAGCGGCGGTTGCGGATGCTGCGTTGCGCGGTTTCGGATTCCTTCGCCAGGGCTTCGTCGCTGAGCGCCGCGGGCAATGCCATGTCAGTCATGTTCTTGCTCCTTCAATGCAGAACGGCTTCATCGCGCAGATCGTTCCAGATCTGCTTCGAGAGCTCGATGAAGCGCGGGTCGTAGCGCACCTCAGCCATCACGCGCGGGCGCGGGAGGTCGATCTGGTAGACCTGCTTCAGGCGTGCCGGGCGCGCCGACAGCACGAAGACGCGGTCGGCCAGCGCGATCGCTTCCTCAATATCGTGCGTGACGAACACCACCGAGCCGCCGCTCTGGCTCCACAGGCCGAGCAGCTCGTCCTGCATCAGCGTGCGGGTCTGCATGTCGAGCGCCGAGAAGGGCTCGTCCATCAGCAAGATCTCGGGCTTGTTGATGAAGGTCTGCGCCAGCGCCACACGCTTGCGCATGCCGCCCGAGAGCTGGTGCGGGTAGTGCTTGGCGAACTTGCCGAGGCCCACGCGCTCGATCCAGCCCTGGGCCAGTTCGTGCGCTTCCTTCTTGCCCATGCCGCGGAACATCGGGCCGGCGGCCACGTTGTCCAGCACATTGCGCCAAGGGAAGACGGCGTCGGCCTGGAACACGAAACCGATGCGCGGATCGATGCCTGCGACCTTGTTGCCCATGATCGAGACCTCGCCCACCGTGGGCTTCAACAAGCCGGTGATCATGTTCAGCGTCGTGCTCTTGCCGCAGCCGGTGGGGCCGACGATGGCGATGAACTCGCCCTTGGCCACGCTCATGCTGAAGTTGCGCAACGCGACGGTGGCGTTGCCGTCCTGCGAGATGAAGCGCAGGGAGACGTCCTTGAATTCGATGGCTGCGCTCATTTGATGTCCGCCGGGATGAAGGCGTTCGTGTAGGTCTTGGAGAGGTCGATGTTCTTGCCCTTGATGGCCGGTTTGGTCGCAGCCAGCACCTTCAGCACCGACTCGGGGCCGCCTGCGGGCATGCGGCCATCGTTCGTGTACATGGGCAGCGAGGCTTGCAGGGCGGCGACGTACAGCGCCTTGTCGCTGCCGTAGTAGTCCTTGGGCATCTTGTCGGCAATCTCGGCAGCGCTGTGCGTGCTGATCCACTTCATCGTGCGGGCGAAGGCGCGCGCCAGCTTGCCGGCCTCGACCTTGTGGCTGTCGGCCCAGGAGTTCTGCACGTACAGGCTCGCTGCCGGGTAGATGCCGCCCAGCGCGGCGATGGTGTCCTTCTCGTTGCGCAGGTCGACCATCACCTTGCCGTCGCCGCTCTTGAGCACTTCGGAGATCGTCGGCTCGGTCGTCATGCCGGCCTGGATGCGGTCCTGCTTCATCGCGGCGATGAAGGTGTTGCCGGCGCCCACGGGCAGCAGCGAGTAGTCCTTGCTGGCCACGCCGGCGCGGTCGGCCAGATAGCGGGTCAGGAAATCGGTGGAGGAGCCCAGGCCCGTCACGCCCAGCGTGTAGTTCTTGCCCTTGGCATCAGCCATGCTCTTGAAGCCGGCGGCGAGTGCCTTGGTCGAGACGATCTCGGCCTCGCCCGGCACCTTGCAGAAGACAGCGATGGCCTCGATTTCCTTGCCCTTGCTCTGCAGGTCGATGGTGTGGTCGTAGAAGCCCACCACGCCTTGCACGGCACCGGCGATCAGCTGGTTCTCGGCGTCCACGCCGGCCGGCTGCGACTGCAGCTCCACGGTCAGGCCTTCGTCCTTGAAGTAGCCCAGCACCTCGGTCAGCTTGGCCGGCAGGTAGATGATCTTGTTGATGCCGCCGACCATGATGGTGATCGGTTCGGCGGCTTGCACGGCAGCACCCGAGAGGGCGAGGGCGGCAGCCAGAATCGTGCGGGCAGGAAATCGCATTGCATGTCTCCTTATGTGATGTGTTGTAGGCTCCGCCAGCTTAAGAAGGACGTTCTTTCGACGCGCTTTCGTCACCGTCCATAAAACCTACTGGTTATCCCTATGAAGATCCTGCTGGTCGAAGACAGCCCCGAGCTTTCGAACTGGCTGGCCCGGCTGTTGCGCGAACAAGCCTTCGTCGTCGACCCCGTGGCCGATGGCGAGGCCGCCGACACCCTGCTGCGTGCGCATGCCTACGACGTGGTGCTGCTCGACCTCAACCTGCCCGGCACGCTCAGCGGCAAGGCGGTGCTGCGGCGGCTGCGCGAACGCGGTGACGCCGTGCCCGTGCTGGTGCTCACCGCCAGTGCCTCGCTCGACCAGAAGGTGCTGTGCCTGGAGATCGGCGCGGACGACTACCTCGTCAAGCCCGTGGAGATCCGCGAGCTGGTCGCCCGCATCCAGGCCATGGTGCGGCGGCAGATGCCGGGCAAGGCCAACACCCTGCAATGCGCCGACCTGGCCTACGACCTGCGCACCCGCCAGTTCAGCCTGAGCGGCGCGGAGCTGGCGCTGCCGCCGCGCGAGCGTTCGCTGCTGGAGGCGCTGATGCTCAAGAACGGCCAGGCCGTCTCCAAGCCCACGCTGCAGAACGCCATCTTCAGCTTGGACGAAGAGGCCAGCGCCGATGCCGTGGATCTGTACGTGCATCGCCTGCGCAAGAAGCTCGAAGCCAGCCAGGCGGCACTCATCACGCTGCGCGGCGTCGGCTACATCCTGAAAGCCAAGGACGATGCCTAGCCTGCGCCTGCGGCTGCTGCTGTGGCTGCTGCTGCCGATGTCCGTCTTCGTGGGCATCTGCGGCTGGCTCTCCTGGAAGAACGCCACCGCCGTGGCCGACTACGTGCAGGACCACGACCTGCTGTCCTCGGCCCAGGTGCTGTCCGACCGCCTGATCTGGGAAGGCGACAACATCGCCGCCAGCGTGCCGCCCTCGGCACTGAGCCTGTTCGCCTCGCCGGAGCGCGACCAAGTCTTCCTGAGCGTGATCGGCTCGGACGGCCGGATCCTGGCCGGCTCCGAGCACTTTCCTCAGCCTGCGGCCGGCAATGTGGCTGATCCGCAGTGGTATGACGCCGCCTTCGAGGGCCAGGAATTGCGCGTGGTCTTCACGCGGCGCTCGATGTACGAGCTGGGCAGCGCGCAGGTCGTGAGCATCGCCGTGGGCAAGACCCAGCGCAGCCGCGACGCCATGCGGCTCAAGCTCTGGTGGCCCAGCGTGGTCTACCTGCTCGTCGCGCTGGGCCTGGCCGGCGCTCTCGCCATCGGGGCGCTGACGCTGGAGCTGCGCCCGCTGATGCGCTTGAGCAGGCAGTTGCGCCGCAAAGACCCGCTGCACCTGGACCTGCAGGTTGATGCCTCTGACCTGCACCGCGAACTGCGCCCCGTGGCCGACACGCTCAACGCCTTCACCGAACAGCTGCGCGAGCACTCCGAGGCGCAGCGCCGCTTCATCGCCGATGCCGCCCACCAGCTGCGCACGCCGCTGGCTCTGCAGGCCAGCCAGATCGAATTTGCCCGCTACACGCGCAGCCACCGCAAGGACGAAGACTGGCCGGAGCGCCGCGCCGACATGGACGCCATGTGGCAGGAGATGCAGGCCAGCAACCGCCGGCTGGTGGCTGTGACGAACAAGCTCTTGCTGCTGGCCCAGGCCGAGCAGCACGACGTGGGCGCGCGGCTCGAATCTGTGGACCTCTCGGCCACGGCGATCAAGGTGATGGAGCAGCTCTCGGCCCTGGCCGACCGGCGCCGCATCGACCTGGGCCTGGAAGCCCTGGAAGCCTCCTTGATGGTGCTCGCCCAACCTGCGCTGCTCGACGCGCTGCTGGCCAATCTGCTGGACAACGCCTTGCGGTACACGGAAGAGGGCGGGCAGGTCACGCTGGCCTTGGCTCGCCATAGCGACGAAATCGTGCTGGCCCTCGACGACAGTGGCCCTGGCATCGCGCCCGAGCTGCGCGAGCAGGTTTTCGAGCGCTTCTACCGCGCTTCGCCGGATACCGAAGGCACGGGTCTGGGACTGGCCATCGTACGTGAGGCGGCTCGCGCGTTCGGTGCGCAGTTGCTGCTGGAAGACCGGCCGGACGGTGCGCGCGGATTGCGCGTGCGGGTCGTGTTCAGACCAGCCCCATAGCCCCGATCACACCGCCCGCCAGCACCATCCAGGCCGGTGAGATCTTGGTCTTCTGATCCAGCACGATCGTCAGCCCGATCAGCCCCACCGCGCCGATCGTCGGGCCGCCCGCGCCGCGCACGAAGGGCAGGGCGAGCACGCAGCCGGTGGCGAAGGTCAGGCCCACGGTCAGCGGCGCGAGCCCGGTCTTGAAGGCGCGCACGCCGCGGCGCTGGCGGTGCTCGTGCACCCAGTGGCTGGCCAGCAGCACGAGGATGGTCGAAGGGCCCATGATGCCGACCGTGGTGGCCAGCGCGCCCAGCGGCCCGGCCACGTTCCAGCCGAGCAGGGTCACGAAGAGCACGTTCGGCCCCGGTGCGGCTTGGGCAAGCGAGATGGAGACGGTGAACTGCGTGTCGGTCAGCCAGTGCTGTTGGTCGACCAGGAAGCGGTGCATGCCCGGCGCTGTGGTGATGGGGCCGCCGACCGTGACGAGTGAGAGCGAGGCGAAGTAGCCGAAGAGGGCGAGGAATTCGTTCCAGCCGAGGTGCCAGCTCATGCGGGAGTCCCTCTCCACGCCAGCGCCCAGCCCAAGGCGCCGATCGGCAGCACCACGGCCAGCAGCGGCAGGTGCAGCCACAGCATGCAGAAGGCCGTCAGCACCGCCAGACCCAAGGCCATGGTGCGGCCCATCGGGTTCTTCATCAGCGCCGGCGCCATCTTCAGGCCGGTGCTGGTGATCAGGCCGGCCGAAACCGCGCCCATGCCGCGCACCGCGTTGACGACGACCGGATGCTGGGCCAGATGGCCGTACAGCAGGGCCAGGACGAGGACGATCATGGCAGGCACGACCATCATGCCGGCGACCGCCGCGAAGGCGCCGCGCAGGCCGAAGTGGCGGTAGCCGAACATCAGCGAGACGTTGATGATGTTGGGTCCGGGCATGACCTGGCAGATGGCCAGCAGCTCGACAAACTCGTCGCTGTCCAGCCAGCCTTCCTCATCCACGAGCACATGGCGTGCCACGGGCAGCACGCCGCCGAAGCCTTGAAGCGCCAACCGGTTGAAGACCCGGAACAGCTGGATCAACGACTGGGGCTGCGCACGACTCATCGAATGACTTTCAGCGCTTCCGGATTGACGATGTTGGTGGGCGCGCCGTTGATGTAGGCCAGCACGTTGTCGAAGGCAGCGGAGAAGTACATCTCATAACTGTCTTGTTCGACGTAGCCGATGTGCGGTGTGCACACGGCGTTTTCTAGGCGCAGCAGCTGGTGGCCCTGCAGGATCGGTTCGGACTCGAACACGTCCACCGCCGCCATGCCGGGCCGGCCGCGGTTCAGGGCGGCAACGAGGGCCGTGTCTTCCACCAGCTCGGCGCGCGAGGTGTTGACGATCAGGGCGGTGGGCTTCATCAGCGCCAGGTCGTCGGCCTTGACCACGCCGCGGGTTTCGTCGGAGAGGCGCAGGTGCAGGGAGAGCACATCGCTGGTCTCGAACAGCTCTTCGCGGCTGGCGGCCGCTTCAAAGCCGTCGGCCTGGGCCTTGAGGCGCGAAGCCTCGCTGCCCCAGACGCGCACTGTCATGCCGAAGGCACGGCCGTAGCCCGCTACCAGGCTGCCGATGCGGCCGTAGCCCCACAGGCCCAGCGTCTTGCCCTTGAGCACCGAGCCGAGGCCGAAGTTGGGCGGCATGGAGCCGGCCTTGAGCCCGGCCTGCTGCCAGGCGCCGTGCTTGAGGTTGCCGATGTACTGCGGCAGGCGGCGCATGGAGGCCATGATCAGCGCCCAGGTCAGCTCGGCCGGTGCCGTCGGCGAACCCACGCCCTCGGACACGGCAATGCCGAGCCGCGTGCAGGCTTCCACGTCAATGTGCGGTCCGGCGCGGCCGGTCTGCGCGATCAGCTTGAGCCGCGGCAGCTTCTCGAGCAGCTGGCGATTGAAATGCGTGCGCTCGCGGATCGCCACGATCACCTCGGCGTCGCGCAGCCGCACCGAGAGCTGGCCGATGCCCTTGACCGTGTTGGTGAAGACCTTGGCGTTGAACTGTTCGAGCTTGGACGCGCAGCGCAACTTTCGAACGGCGTCCTGGTAGTCGTCAAGAATGATGATGTTCATGGCTTGACGAACATTGTGCCTAGGTCTGCAAGGGTTTCGGCAAGCCGCTAGCATCCGCCGCCTTGATATTTACCCCTGGAGACAAACCATGACGATTTCCATGTACAGCGCCAGCGTGCCGGTCTTTGCACGCATGCTCGGCAACATGCTCAAGTGGATGGAGGCCGCCAAGGCCCATGCCGAAGCGAAGAAGTTCGACACCGTCAACTACATGACGCTGCGCCTGGCACCGGACATGCTGCCGTTCGCGCGCCAGATCCAGATCGCCAGCGACGCCGCCAAGGGCTGCGTGGCCCGCCTGGCTGGCCAGACCGCACCGAGCTGGGAAGACAACGAAGCCACCTTCGACGAGCTGATCGCCCGTATCCAGAAGACGCTCGATTACGTGAAGTCCGTCCCGGCCTCGGCCATCGACGGCAGTGAGGAGCGCGAGATCACCGTGCCGCGCCGCCAGGGCGATCCGTACAAGTTCACGGGCGAGGTCTACCTCAAGCACTTCGCCACGCCGAACTTCTACTTCCACGTGACGACGGCGTATGCGCTGCTGCGCCACGCCGGCGTCAGCATCGGCAAGCAGGACTATCTCGGCGCGCCCTGATTCGCTGGATTGGCTGGGTCGAAGTAGCCGTTGAGCGCGGCCAGCCGCTGCTCGGCCACGCTCTGCGCCATCTGCACCGCAATTTCGTTGTAGAGCGCGGTGCGCAGGTGCCAGAGGTCCTGCAGGCTGCAGGCGCGACGGATGGCGCCACGCTGGGTGATGAAGCCTTCGCCGGCCAGGCCTTCCAGCGCCTGCTCGAAGGCGGCGCGGGCGGCCGGGAGCAGGGCGGCGGTGTCGGCTGCGGCCCGCAGGCCCGAATTGCTCCGGGGCGGCCGCGTGGACGGTGCGCCGCTGCCCGGCACGGCCGAGGGCGCAGAAGGCGCTGAAGGCCGGGTCAGCAGCGAGAGATTCCAGCGCGAGCGCAGGCTGTTGAGCATGGACCTGTCAGGGAGAGGCAAGGGTGATGGCGTCGCATTCTCGGCACCGGTCCTGTGCGCTGAACCGTGGAATTAGCCCGTTTTGCCCCGCCTGTTCAGGGGCATGCCCCTCAAGGCCGGGCCGGAAACCGCCGATAGGCCAGGAAATACGGTTCAATTCGGGCCCATATCGGCCCGTGCCTGCCCGGGCTGGCCCTACAAAATCGGACCGTCTGCATGACCCTTTTGCCGCCGTGCCCTTTGACGGTTTCCGGCGGCCCGCTCCGCCATGGATCTTTCCAGCCCCGCCACGCCCATGACCAACACCGCTCTCCAGCAGCTTGAAGCGCTGCTCGCAGCCGCGCGTGCGGGCACCATGCCGCTGGAAGTCGTCATCGACCGCGCCAACACCCTGCAGGGCGTGGGCATGGGCGAGGCGGCGGCCCTGCTCTACCAGAACTGGATCGTTGGCACGCCCGATTCGCCCTTCCGCCATGTGGCGCTGTTCAACTGGGGCACGCTGCTGGGCAGCCTCAAGAAGCACGCCGAGGCCGAACAGGCCTATCGCGTGGCGCTGTCGCTGCTGCCGGGCTTCACCCAGGCCAAGCTCAACCTGGGCCACCAGCTGGAGCAGATGGGCAAGCCCGAAGAGGCGCTGAAGGAATGGCGCGAGGTTTTCGAGAACCCGGCCACCCACACGCACGATGCGATGGACCTGCGCCTGCACGCACTGAACAACGCGGCGCGGCTGCTGGAAGTGCTCAAGCGCTACGACGAATCCCACGCGCTGATGAAGCTCAGCCTGGAGATCAAGGGCACCCAGGCCGACGTGATGCAGCACTATGTGCACATCCGCCAGAAGCAATGCGCCTGGCCGGTCTACGAGCCGGTCGGCGCGGTCACGCACAACAACCTGCTGGTCGCAACTTCGCTGCTCTCGATGCTCAGCGCCACGGACGACCCGGCGCTGCAGCTGATGTCGGCCCAGCGCTTCGTGCACGAAAAGGTCAAGAAGAGCGACGCTCGCCTTTACGAGCAAGCCACCAAGACCCAGGGCCACCGCGAAGGCAAGATCAGGATCGGCTACCTCTCGGGCGACCTGTGCATGCACGCCGTGGGCCTGCTCACGGCCGAGATGTTCGAGCTGCACGACAAGTCGCGCTTCGAGATCTGGGCCTTCGACTGGAGCCGCGACGACGGCACGCCGCTGCGCGAGCGCATCCTGGCTTCGATGGACCACCACGTGCGCCTGCACGCCATGACAGACGAGCAGGCTGCCCAGGCGATCGCCGATGCCGGCATCGACGTGATCGTCGACCTGCAGGGCCTGACCAACGGCGCCCGCCCCAACATCCTGGCCATGCGCCCCGCGCCCATCCAAGTCGGCTACCTGGGCCTGCCGGCTACGTCTTGCCTGCCCGGCGTGGACTGGATCATTGCGGACCGCTTCGTGATGCCGCCCGAGTACCTGCCGTACTGCACCGAAAAGCCCATCTACCTGAAGCACACCTACCAAGTCAGCGACCGCAAGCGGCCCGTGGGCGAGATGCCCACCCGCGAGCAGTACGGCCTGCCGGAAGACGCCTTTGTCTTCTGCAGCTTCAACAACAACCACAAGTTCCGCGAAGACATGTTCCACGCCTGGATGCGCATCGTCGCCCAGGTGGAGAACAGCGTGCTCTGGCTGCTGGCCGACAACGAATGGGCCAAGGCCAACATGATCCGCGTGGCCGCCGAGCATGGCGTGGCTGCCGAACGGCTGATCTTCGCCCCGCGCGTGCAGCCGGCCGACTACCTGGCCCGCTTCCAGCTGGCCGACCTGGTGCTGGACACCTTCCCCTACAACGCCGGCACGACCGCCAACGACTGCCTGTGGGTGGGCACGCCCATCCTCACGTACTCGGGCCGCAGCTACATCTCGCGCATGGCGGGCAGCCTGCTCAGCGCCGTAGGCCTGCCGGATCTGGTGACCTTCAGCCTGGCCGAGTACGAAGAGCGCGCCGTGCAGATCGGCCGCAATCCGGCCCGCGCCTGGTCGCACAAGCGCTTCCTGCGCGAGCATGGCCGCGGCTCCCCGCTGTTCGACATCCCGGCCACGGTGCGCGACATCGAGGCCAACTTCGAGACCATGGCCCTGGAGCAGCGGGAACGCGAACTCCAATCCATGCCGAAGCGGTAAAGTCGGGTTTACGCTGAAGTAACAAGTTATGTCCAGCCAGCGCCGCGACACCTTCTTCGACAACGGCAAGCCTTCCAAGGCCGCCGGGAAGGGCCTCCGCCTGGCCGCAGATGCGAGCCAGGGCAACGGCCGGCCCGAGCCCGATCCCCTGCAGGGTCTGGCCGACCAGCCTGCCACGGATCCGCTGCTGCAGGCGCTCTCCTGGCTGACCCGCCACCACGGCGCGGCCCGTTCCCCCGAATCCCTGCGCGCCGGGGCGCCCGTGGACGGCGTGCTTGCGCCGGACCAGGGCCTGCGCGTGATGCGCGACGCCGGCTACAACGCCGGCTTGCTGCGCAAGAGCATCGACGACATCAACCCGCTGCTGCTGCCGGCCGTGCTGCTGCTCAAGGGTGGCGATGCCTGCGTGCTGGTCAAGCGCCTGGACGATGGCGACGGCAACGGTCCGGGCCGCTTCGAAGTCATTTTCCCCGGCCTGAATCACGAAGGCGCCGCTGCCGTCACGGCGACCACGCCCGAGCTGGAGCCCGAGTACAGCGGCTTCGTCATGGTGGTCACGCCGCAGCAGCAGAGCCAGGCCGCTAGCCGCAATCCGCACGAGGCGCCGCTGCTGGCCGTTGGCGAATCGCACTGGCTGTGGAGTACGCTCAAGCGCTTCATCCCGTACTACCGCTCGGCCATGATGGCGGCCCTGCTGTCCAACGTGCTGATGCTGGTCTCGGGCCTGGTCACCTCGGTCATCTACGACAAGGTGATCCCGCATCAGGCCATGGTCACGCTGTGGACGCTGGCCATCGGCGCCGCGCTGGCGCTGGCCTTCGACCTGTTCTCGCGCCAGCTGCGCGCGCATCTGATCGACCTGGCCGGCCGCAAGGTGGACCTGATCATCGGCGCCAAGCTGTTCCGTCAGACGCTGGGCGTGCGCATGGAACACAAGCCCGCTTCGGCAGGCAGTTATGCCCACTACCTGGCCCAGGTGGAAATCGTGCGCGATTTCTTCACCTCGGCCACGATGTCGGCGCTGACGGACGTGCCCTTCATCGTCATCTTCGTGGCGATGACCTTCGTGATCGGCGGGCCGCTGGGCTGGGTGCTGGTGCTGGCAATCCCGCTCATCCTCCTGATCAGCCTGGCCATCCAGGGTCAGCTGCGCCGCGCCATGCGCGAGAACATGGCCGAGATGGCCGACCTGCACGGCACGCTGGTCGAGGCCATCGAGGGCCTGGAAGACCTGAAGACCTCGGGCGCGCAAGGCCGCTTCCTCAAGCGCTACGAACACAGCACCGCGCTGGCTGCCGAGAGCGGCCTGCGTTCGCGCACCTATTCCAGCTGGGGCATGAACCTGGCGATGACGCTGCAGCAGCTGATCAACCTCGTGATGCTGGTGGTGGGCGTCTACTTGATTCACGACGGACAAATCTCTGCCGGCTCGCTGCTCGGCGCCGTGATGTTCGCCGGCCGCGCCACCATGCCGCTGTCCAGCGTCGTCGGTCTGGCCACGCGCTACCAGGGCGCGCGCGCCGCGATGATGTCGCTCAACCACATCATGAATGCGCCGACCGAGCGCGATGGCCAGCGCAACTACGTGCCGCTGGCGCAAGTGACCGGCCGCATGGGCCTGAACGACGTCGGCTTTGCCTATCCGATGGCACCCACGCCGGGCGTGAACCCCATGCAGATGGTCGGTCAGCTTGGCCCCAAGGTGCTGAAGAACGTCACGCTGCGCGTCAACGAGGGCGAGCGTATTGCCATCCTCGGCCGCATCGGCAGCGGCAAGTCCACGATCCTGCGCCTGCTCGCGGGCCTGTACCAGCCGACCGAAGGCATGGTGGAGCTGGAAGGCATCGACCTGCGCCAGATCGACCCAGCCGAATACCGCCACAAGATCGGCTTCGTCTCGCAAGAGCCGCGCCTGTTCCACGGCAGCCTGCGCGACAACGTCGTGATGGGCCGCCCCATCGACAGCCAGCGCCTCGTCGACGTGGCCCAGCTCACGGGCCTGGACCGCGTCGTGGCCGGCCACCCGATGGGCTGGGACCTGCCGGTGGGCGAAATGGGCGGCCTGCTGTCAGGCGGCCAGCGCCAGCTCGTCGCGCTGGCTCGCGCACTTGTGGCCAAGCCGCAGATCCTGCTGATGGACGAACCCACCAGCTCCATGGACGCGCAGTCTGAAATGGCCTTCCTGCGCCAGCTGCGCGATGCGGCGGGGCAGTGCACTTTCGTCGTTGTCACGCACCGTCCGGCCGTGCTGGAACTGGTGAACCGCATCATCGTCGTGGACTCCGGCCGCATGGTCATGGATGGCCCGCGCGACCAGGTGCTGGCCGCGCTCTCCGGCGTGCGCCCCGCGCAGCAACAGCCGGCTGATGCCGCCGTCCACATGCACCCGGCTACCCAGCCCGTGCAGCGCGCTCCGTCGGTTTAAGTCGTTATGGCAGGTAAAGAGCTGACCCGCGAAGAGGGCCTGTTCGTCGGCGGGCTCAATGCCGCGCTGCTTGACGAGCCGCTGCCGCGCGCCGTCTGGGCGCTGTACCTGCTGATGGGCGTCGTCGTCGTGGCCGTGCTGTGGTCCGCCATGGCTCACGTGGACGAGATCACCCGCGCTGATGGCCGCATCGTTCCTGATGGCTCCGAACAGGTTATCGCCAGCCTGGAAAGCGGCATCCTCTCCGCCGTGCTCGTGCACGAAGGCGAGGAAGTGGAAGTGGGCCAACCGCTCGCCCAGCTCGACCCCACGCGCGCCGAGGCCTCGCAGGCCGAAGGCCAGGCCAAGCTGCTCTCGCTCAAGGCCCAGGTGGCGCGGCTCTCGGCCGAATCCGTCGGCAAGCCGCTGGCGTTTCCGCCCGAAGTGCAGAAGACAACGCCCGCGCTCGTGGCCTCGGAGACCGAGGTCTATGAATCCCGCGCCCGCACGCTGAATGAATCGGTGGCCAGCACGGACCGCTCCATCGGCCTGATCCAGCGCGAGCTGAAGCTGGCACAGAACATGTCGGCCAAGGGCCTGATGTCCGATGTGGAAGTGATGCGCCTGAACCGCCAGGTGAACGAGATGCAGGCCGTTCGCAACGAGCGCGTCAGCCGCTTTCGCCAGGACGCCACCGCAGAACTGGCCCGCGCGCAGACCGAACTCGCGCAGCTCTCCGAGCAGATGATCGTGCGCCAGGACACCATGCAGCGCACCGTCCTCAAGTCGCCCGTGCGCGGCCTGGTCAAGACCATCAAGATCGGCACCGTGGGCGGCGTGGTGCCCAGCGGCGCATCCATCATGGAAGTCACGCCACTCGGCCCGCGTGTGCTGGTTGAGGCGCGCATCAAGCCCAAGGACATCGGCTTTGTGCAGCTCGGCCAGAACGCCATCGTCAAGCTCAATGGCTACGACTACAACGTGCTGGGCGGCCTCAAGGGCACGATTGAATACATCAGCCCCGATGCGTTGGGCGACACCGACAAGAACGGCGCCAACGCTTACTACCGCGTCGTGATCGGCACGGAGCGCAACGACAACCTGGAGTACAAGGGCAAGCCTCTGCCCGTGCTGCCAGGCATGACGGCCACGGTGGAAGTGCGGACCGGGGAGCGGTCGGTGCTTTCGTATGTGCTGCGACCGATGATGAAGTCGCGGGAAGCGCTGAGAGAAAGATAGCCCCGCCGGTACAGCCGGAACGCGTGAGGCACTCAGGGAGAGATAGTGCGCACTTCGGCCGGGGAAACCCGTGGCTGCTTGCGCTCGTGAAGCGATGCTCCGTGCGCAGTTTTCATCCGCGAATTTTTAGGCGATCGAATTGGACTGCAACTGTTGTCCGTCATGGGTGAATCTGGCCTGGTGCGTTGACTTGGCGAACCTACGGCACCTAGGATGCGGCGATCCAAATCTAATTAGGCATCTATGGCCATGTACGCGTCGATCCTGGCTCGTTCGCTTATGTCCTGCTTCCTGGGCGTTGCGCTGCAGATCACGCAAGGCAACATTGGGCATATCAAAGCTGGGCGCCGCCTGATGCAAGTGCAGCACTCTTTCCCAACATTCCGTCCGTTCCGCTTACCTACCTGCTGTCGGTCTGGGCGCTCAATCGATTAAGTCCTGTCGCTGCTCCAAGCCTTGTCTTCGCCTACGCACTCTCAGCCATTTGTGTCCGCGCTTATCAGCTCGATTAGGCGAAGGTCAAGCTCAGGAGGCTACATGTTGCGAGGCAGTTTTAATGTTTGTTGCCTGGAGAGAAGTCGATGACGGTACTGGACTCTGGCCCGTTTTTTCATGGAACAAGAGCGGATTTGCAGGTCGGTGATTTTCTGACAGCGGGTTTCAGATCGAACTACCGCGACAGTGTCGTGATGAATCACATTTACTTTACGGCCTTGCCGAAGGGCGCTGGTCTTGCTGCGGAGGTCGCCAAAGGCAGTGGGAAGCCCAGGGTTTACATGGTTGAACCCACGGGAGAATTTGAGAACGATCCAAACGTAACGGACAAAAAGTTCCCGGGTAACCCGACACGGTCATACCGAAGTGCGCTACCGCTGAAAGTCGTTGGAGAGCTGGAAAGCTGGGAGTCTTATGACCCAGAGTTCATCCAACAACTCAAGCGCCGCATCGAAACAGGCATGGGCGAAATCATCAATTAGCGAATGAAGACGCAGGAGCGCGACGTGGTTCTCGTGAGATTGTTTTCCATGCACACACCCGACAACTCGTTCGAGTTGACGCCGCTTCCCGGCGCGGCTCAATTCGGACGTTGAGTCACGTCGCATGCACTCGATCGAACTTGAAGGACGTTGGCTTGCAGACCCGCCGCACGAGAGCAAGCTGAGATTCCTCGCCGTGCTCGCTCGCGAACACACTATCGTCGGCCGCAATAGCTATCGACCGCAGACCGAGGAGCTGGACAAACCGGGTCAGCTTCGCAACGTCAACGAAGTACAGCATCGAGTGGTCGCATGTCTTGCACAGCTCTTGAATGGATCTTGCGCTCAGAGCTTCCAAGAGTCCATTGCGGGTCAAGTGCTCGTGCAATCAGATCCGGAACTTAGCCCCCTCATGCAATTCGCGTGGTGGCACACCAAGGAGCGTGTGGCAGCATGAGACGTAGCCCTTCATTTCAGCGGGTCGGCTTGTCTGGCTGTGGAGTTCATACCTTGAGCCCAGTATGAAATCAAAACCCAACGACGCCCTCGTTGGTCTTCTCGTCGTGACCGCGCTCGTACTGATGACTTGGTGCACCTTGGGCTTCAGGACGCTACTCTGGCTTATCAGCCTGTTCCTGTTTGGTGCTCTTATTCTGTATCTCTGGTCATCGAAGTCCGTTGGCGTACGAATGCTTGCTGTCGTCCTAATGCCGGCCATCCTGCTGGTCTATCTGATTCCAAAAGACACAAGGCGAGCAATGCAAGACGGTGCAACTGATAGGAGCGGTGATCAATGAGCGCAAGCCATCTTTCTGCCGGACCGGCTTCGCCGGCCACTGAACTCCAACGCTGAAATCACATGACACCACTTGAGCGCATCACTGAACGAGTCAACCGCCTGGGCCATCCAGATGCCCCGGAGACACCTCGGCCGCTGCTGACGATCGATGAGTTCTTCGATGGCAATTCGGAAGTCGGCAGCATTGGCTGCAATCTCCCTACGGCACCAGCCCCGACACAGTTCTACGAACTGCTGAGGGCCATTGCGCAACGGCCTGAAGTGAAGGACGTTCGCGTTCAGATCACGGCCTTCGACGTTCCCGAATGGCCGTTCTCGGACACCGTTTACATCATGACGTCCGCATCAACGGAAGAGGTCATGTCATGGTTTCCGGAGGACCTTGCGCCGGACGAAATTTGGGACGGGTTTGTGGATCAAGCGTATGAGCCCTACGAAGTTCCGGCGGGCAGTCGGCCGATCGCGTGCTGGTGGGACTGAGCTGACACTCCAGGAGAACTCATGCTGGCCAAACTCGTGGCGCTGCCGCTTGCTCTGTTGCTCTGCCTTTCAATGGCCTTGCCCGTCGCCGCGCAGCCGCCGGATCAGCTGCCGATGTACGGCGGCCAGGATCGCAAATCGACCCCCACGCTCAATGCTGCAGATGAGAAACTGATTGCTGACGCTGGCCAACACTACGGCAGCCGAGAGAAGGCGAGCGCTGCTTTCATCGGGAACGGTTTTGCCTTCTATGGGCGGGACGACTTGGCGAACGCCATGCGCCGGTTCAATCAGGCCTGGCTTCTCGACCCCAACAATCCGGAGGCCTATTTCGGCTTTGCAGTCGTGCTTCACGACCAAGGCAAGAATTGCGAAGCTGCGGCGCAGTTCGAAAAGGCGGCTTCCTTCGGTCGCTATGTTCAAGGCATGGCGCCTGATGCGGCGCGCGTCACAGTGCTTTGCGCCGTTGGCGACAAGACGCTCTCGGAAGAGGCACGGTCTGCGCTTTTCGCCAAGGCTGATGCGACCTACGCCGAGGCATTGGATCGCGAGCCGAACAAGGGCTATGTCCATGCTTCGATGGCGACCGCCTTTTACTGGCGGGGCAAGTACGCGGAGGCGTGGTCGGCCGTGAAGCTTGCGCGAGCCAACGGAGGGCGTTTACCGGAGCCGTTCCTGCGCCTCTTGCGGGAGAAGATGCCAGAGCCCTGAATTTGTCTGTTAGCGTTGCGCTCGCCGCCACAACGCAAACCCGCTCGCCATGTTCGACCACGTCGTCTTCAGCGTCAGCGACTACGCCGCTGCCCGGAACTTCTTCGTCAAGGCACTCGCGCCCTTGGGCGTGGCCGTCATCTCCGAAGGCCCGCTGGGCATCGAGTTCTGCCGGCCGGATAACGTCGCCTCGCTGTGCATCCGCAAGACCGAGACCAAGACCGCGCATCTGCACGTCGCCTTCGTCGCCAAGAACCGGCAGGAGGTCGAGGCCTTCTATCGCGCGGCGCTGGAAGCAGGCGGCGTGGACAACGGCGCGCCGGGCTTGCGCTCGCAGTACAGCGGCAAATACTACGCCGCCTTCGTCACCGGGCCGGACGGGCACAACATCGAAGCCGTCTGCCACGAATCCTGAACTTGAACGATTGAGGACGATCGGACATGCCGCATTCCAGTGATCTCCGTGATTCCCGCCGTGACTTCCTAATCAAGCTCGGCGGCACTTCGCTGGCTTTGTCCGGCGCCGCCAGCGTGATGGCCGCAGCCACCGAGCCGCACGAACCCGTCATCGACGTCCACCTGCACGCCTATCCGGCCACACAGGCTTTCGACGGCCCGATCGTCAATCCGATCACCAAGAAGCCGAGTCCGATCCGCAATGGCGCGGAGCACATGGCGGCCTGCCTCGCGGAGATGAAACGCTGGAACGTCACGCGCGGCGTGGTCAGTGGCGGCGATGGAGACCGGCTCGGCGCTGCGGTGGCCTGGTACGACCAAGACTCAAAACGCATTCGCGTGGGGGCTGGCGTGCGCGGCTCGGAAGACACCCCGCTGCCGCCGCTCGATGCTTTGCGACAGCTGCACGCGCAGGGCAAGCTGCAGGTGATCGGCGAGCTGAGTGCACAGTATGCCGGCCGTTCCTTGAGCGATCCGCATTACGACGCGCTGCTCTCGCTGGCGGAGGAGCTGGACGTGCCGGTGGCGCTGCACACCGGCACGATGCCCGAGGGCACGACCTTTGATCCCTGCTGCCGCACGGCGCGCGCGCGCTTCGGCAATCCGGAGATGGTGGAGGAGGCGCTGAACCGCCACCCCAAGCTGCAGCTCAACCTGATGCACTGCGGCTGGCCGTATCTGGAAGACACGATGGCGATGCTGATGCTCTACCCGAATGTCTACGCTGACACGGGCGCCATCGACTGGCTGCTGCCGCAGGCTGCGTTCAACGACTATCTGCATGCGCTGGTGAAGGCGGGCTTCGGCAAGCGCATCATGTTCGGCACGGACCAGATGTACTGGCCCGATGCCATCGGCCTGGCCATCCAGCGTGTCAAGAGCGCCACGTTCCTCACCAAGGAGCAGCAGCGCGACATCCTCTACAACAACGCCGTCCGCTTCTACCGTCTATGAAACGCACCCTCATCAGCTCCGGCTCTTCATTCGAGCAGGAGATCGGCTACTCACGCGCCGTGGCGCAAGGCGATTGGGTTTTCGTCTCCGGCACCACAGGCTTCGACTACGCCACGATGACCATCGCGGAAGACGTCGAGGCACAGGCCGAGCAGTGCCTGAAGAACATCGAGGCTGCGCTGCAGCAGGCGGGATCGAGCCTGAAGGACGTGGTGCGCATCACCTACGTGCTGCCGGACGGCAACGAGTTCCAGAAGTGCTGGCCGGTGCTGCGCAAGTACCTGGGCGATGTGCGCCCGGCGGCAATGATGATCTCGGCCGCATTGCTGGATCCGCGCATGCGGATCGAGATCGAGGCCACGGCGCTGAAGCAGCCTCCCGTCCTACGCTAACGCCCAACTCACCCTGACAGCTCGGGGCGGGCCCCGCGCCTAGCCTCGAAACATGGTCCACATCCCTTACGAAGGAGCCGTCCATGTTCAAGCACACCTCAACATTCACGCGCGCTGGCCTGCTGGCTGTCGCCGCCGTGCTGGGTAGTCAGGGCGTCATTGCCCGCGCCGACCAGATCGAGGACAACTACCGCAAGGAACACGCCGCCTGCCTCAATGGCACAAAGGCCGAGGAGAAGTCCGCCTGCCTGAAGGAAGCCGCTGCGGCCCGCTATGAGGCGCGGCGCGGTGGGCTCACCACGCCTTCGCCGCAGATGCTGGCGGCAAACACCACCCGCCGTTGCCTGTCGCAGCCGATCCAGGATCGCGAAGATTGCAACCGCCGCATGAACGGCGAGGGCACGGTGGAAGGTAGCGTGGCGCAGGGCGCCATCGTGCGCGAGCTGGACACGATCACGATCGCGCCGGCAGCGGGGCCGTCGTCTGCGGCCTCCAAGCCGAAGAAGCAGAAGTAAGCAGCCGGGTTTCAAGCGCTTTTCGGCGGATCGCGGGAGCTTTCACCATGGTCTAGTGCTGGCATCGGGGCCTTGCGCCCAGAGCCTTGCCGTTGACGACCATGTCCTCCCGCCTGCGTCTGCCTGTCCTGCTGTTGTTCTTCCTGGCTGCTGCCGCAAGCGGAGCCAAGCCTGCCGCGCCTCCCGCTGTGGGCAAATCGGCCAAGCCAGTCGTCGCCAAGGCACCGGCGCCTGCACCCACGCCCGAGCAGACGCTGTGCAATGACGACGGCAGCGTCAAAGGCTCCTCTTCTTCCTCCACCGTCGGTGGCGGTGCATCAGCGGCGATGGACGCCGCCGAGAGCGATCCGCGCGCCCAGTTGCAAAGCCTCGTGCAGCAGGCCCTGGCCCGCAGCAAGCAGGTCGGCACCGCGCAGCTGCTCAAGCTGGCCGCCGAAGCCGATGTGGACGAAGCCAAGGCCCAGCGCCTGCCGTCCGTCTTTCTGCAAGGCACGACGGGTCATGTGGGCACCATCGTCAGCGGCATCACCACGACCAAGGGCCTGCTGACGCGCGGCACGGTCACAGCCAGCATGCCGATCTGGGATTTCGGTCGCATCACCAAGCTGACCGAATGGCGCCAGCAGCTCAGCGAATCGGCGCGCTACAACCAGAGCAATGCCGAGGAGCAGGTGGCGCTGCAGACGGTCTCGCTCGCGCTGGACCGCAGCCGCTACAACCTGCAGGCGCAGGTCTACGGCCAGTATGTGCGTCGCATGAGCTGCCTGGTGGCGGCGCTGACCATCATCACCGACGCCGACCACGGCCGCTCCAGCGAACTCGTGCAGGCACAGAAGAGCCTGCAGCAGGCGCAGCTCTCGCTGGACCAGACGACCTCCGTGCTGCGCCAGATCGAGGTGCGCTTGACCCGCTTCGTGGGCGACAAGCTGCCGCCGCCGGCCGGCCTGAGCACCGTCCTCTCGCGCATGCCGGACCTGGCCCAGGCCGAGGCCGACGTGGTGCAGGGCGCGGACGTGGCTTCTGCCGATGCGCAGGCGCGCGCCGCGCGCAGCTATGCGGAATCGGTCAGGGCAGGGCAGTTGCCCAGCGTCAGCGTGCAGGTGTCAGGCGATACCTCGGTGGGCGCCGCGCGCCAGACGGATTGGTCGGGCGGCCTGGCCGTCACCATTCCGCTGATCCAGCCGGGTTCCGGCGCCACGCTCGATGCCGCCGTGCGCCGCGCACAGGCCGCCAACCTGCAGCGCGACGATGCCATCGAGGCCAAGCGCTACCGCGTGCGTGAGATGCACGAAAGCGGCACCTCGGCCTTCGACCGCGCCAAGTCCATTGTCGAGATCCTGCGCTCCAGCGAGAGCCTGCGCGCCAGCACGCTGGAGCAGTGGCGCCAGCTCGGACGTCGCTCGCTGTTCGACGTGATGGCCGCCGAGAGCGATTACTACTCGATGCGAGTGGCGCACGTGAATGCGCTGTTCGACGCCGAGCAGGTGGTGGCCATGATCTGGTCCCAGGGACGCGGCGTCATGGTGCCCCTCAGGTAGCAGGCGATTCGGTGCTGGCCTGCCAATCGCGGCGCGACAGCATCACCAGCAGCAGGCCCGCCAGCAGCGGCACCGCATAGCAGAGCACCTGCACGGCCGTGATGAGTGCCGGCATGTCGGTCATCTTGTCCGTGAAGTTGCGGGCGTACAGCGCCATGAGCGGCAGGAAAAGCCACAGCGCCGGACGGCGCAGCGCGCCGGCTGCAGCGCCCAGCACCTCGCGGCCGGCCAGCAGGAACAGGCCCGAGGCCACGAAGATCAGCGTGTAGAAGCTGCTTGCGATCGGCTGCCCGGCGCCTAGCTGCTCGCGGCACGGCCAGTAGACGAGGAAGCTCAGGCAGCACAGACCCAGCACCAGGGCCGAGAGGCGCGCACGGGCCGCGCCCTGGCCATCGGCCTTGGCCGCCGCGGCCGTCATGCGCGGGATCAGCAGCACGCACAGCGGGCCGGTGATCGCGTCGATCAGCAGCGTCGTGGGATAACCGAAGGCCTCGACGGACAGTCCCTGCCAGGTGGCGGCAAACGCGATGGCCAGGTTGCTCATCGCCATGTAGGCGGTGAACTGCGTGGCGGCGACCTTGGGGTTGGTGACGTCCATGAAGGCCGCGGTCTTGGTGCCGTACATCAGGCCTTGCGCCGCGTAGTAGCCCAGCGAGGCGATCCACAGCGCGGTGCAGAGCTCGGTGTTGCGCTCGCCCAGCTGGCGCGCCATCACGTAGCCATGCTGCTGCAGCACGAACATCAGATAGAGCACAGGCGGGCTCATCAGCAGCAAGTAGGCGGCCAGCGTGCGGCCGCGGCCCAGTCGATCAGACAGCCAGCCGCCCGCGACCATCATCACGGCCGAGAGCACGAGCGTGACGAGGTTCAGCCAGGCGATCTCGTCGTCCTTCATGCCGAACTCGACGGCCAGGTTCGATTGCAGCGCCACGCCGAGCGACATCGCGCCGGCCGGCAGCAGGGCGAAGAACACGCCGGCATAGGCACCCTTGGAACCCACGAAGCTGCGGAAGGACTGGCCGGCAAACTCGCGCATCTCGGCAATCGCCTCCTCGATGCTGCCGGCCGACTTCTTCATGCCGTCAACAAAGACCTCTTTCATTGGCAGCACCACGAAGGCCGTCACCGCCAGGATGCAGGCCGAGACGAAGACAAAGGTCGAGGTGAAGGGGATGTACGACATCAGGAACAGCACGCCCGAGGCGCCCACCGCCTGGCCGATGCTGGCACCGCCAAACATCAGGCCGTTGGCCAGGCCTCGTTCGTCTTCGTGCAGGGTGTTCACGGCCAGCGAGTCGATGGCCACGTCCTGCATGGCGCCGAAGCTGTTGTGCACCAGCAGGATGCCCGTGAACCAGGCCAGGCCTTGCGGCAGCGGCACGAACATCAGCGAGAGCAGGGTGACGACCATCATCACCTGCGTGAACAAAATCCATGCGCGGCGATGGCCGAAGCGCTGCGATCGGAACACGTCGATGAAGGGCCCGAAAGCCCACTTGAACGCCCAGGGCACGTAGAACAGGCCGACGAAGGCGCCGATCTCGGCCGGGCCCACGCCTTGGCGGCGCAGTTGTGTGGCGACGGCCGTGGCGGCAAAGCCGAGCGGAATGCCTTCGGTGACGTAAAGAAAGAAGAAGGCGGCGAGGCGGCCACGGCGTGAAGCCAGGAGGTTCGGCAATCGCATGAAAGAGGTCCTGCAGATCTTGAAGTGCCGGGATTATTGGCGGACGGCGCAAGGCACCCGCTGCACACAATCCCGTAGGACAGCGCTGCTGGCGAAGGGCAGCGAAGAGCTGTTATGGTCGTTTCATGAATCTTTCGATGCTGGATATCTGGAACTTTCCGGCCTGGCCGCCTCACCCTGACCTGATGTTCTGGGTGGCGCTGACGCTGGTGGCCGCCGCGCTGCTGGGCGAGTTGGTCTGGCGCGTGGCCGCCTTGCCGCGTGTGCTGGGCTACGGTGCCATGGGCGTGGTGCTGTCGGCCTTCGGCACCAAGCTGGGTGCCAGTGTGGGCGAGCTGGGCGGCACCTACCGCCTGCTGGTCGATCTGGCCCTGGCCGTGCTGCTGTTCGAGCTGGGCAGCCGCGTCTCGCTGACCTGGCTGCGCGCTAACCTGATGCTTCTGCTGACCAGCATGCTGGAGTCCGGTCTGACGCTGCTGGGCCTGTACCTGCTGCTGCGCTACTTCGGTTTCGAGGCCGATGCCGCGCTGGCCGGCGCCGTCGTCATGGGCGTGAGCGCAGGCGCGCTGCTCGGCCGCGTGGCGCAGGAAACGCGCGCCGTCGGCCAGGTGACCGAGCGCATGCTCGTGCTGGCCGCACTGAACACGCTCTACGGCGTGCTGCTGCTGGACCTGCTGATCGGCTCGCTGCATGTGGGCCGCGGCGACTGGGTGCGTGGCCTGGCGCGGCCGATCTACGTCTTTGCCGCCTCGGGCATTGCTGCCGCGCTGCTGGCGCGTGCGGTGGCCTGGGTGCTGCGCCGCTTCGAGTTGCGAGAGGAAAACCCGGCGCTGCTGGTGCTGGGCCTCTTGCTGTTGGGCCTGTCGGTCTCGCGCATGTTCGCGCTGTCCACGCTGCTCGTGCCGCTGCTGGCCGGCGTGCTGCTGCGCAACGGCAGCCCGCGGCCCTGCGTGTGGCCACGCCACTTCGGCACGGCCGGCGGCGTGCTGGTGCTGCTGCTCTTCGTGGTGGTGGGCGCCAGCTGGTCCACGCGCGCGCTCGTCAGCGTGGGCATCATCGCGGCGGCCATTCTGCTGCTGCGCCTGCTGATCAAGGGCACGGTGCTGGTGGTGATGGCGCGCGTGGCGCACAGCTCCTTCCGGCAGGGCGCGGCTTTGGCGCTGACCATGGCGCCGGTCTCGGCCACGATGCTGGTGCTGCTGGCCGATCTGCGCTTGAGTCTGCCCGATCTGGCGATGCAGATCGCCCCCTTGGTCACGGCCTCGATCTCGCTGATGGCGCTGATCGGGCCCTTGCTGATCTGGGCAGGCCTGGCCCTGGCGAAGGAACGCGCATGACACTGGCTCAACTTGAACGCTTCGCCGACTCCCGCGCGCTCACCCTGGGCGTGGAGCTGGAACTGCAGATCGTGAACCGCCACGACTACGACTTGAGCCCCAGCTCGCCAGACCTGCTGCGGCTGATGGAGAAGCACAAGCTGCCCGGCAGCATCACGCCCGAGATCACCAGCAGCATGATTGAGCTGTGTACCGGCGTGTGCGACAGCCACGGCATGGTGCTCGACCAGCTGCGCCAGACGCGCGATGCGCTGGTGGCAAGCGCCGATCGACTGAACCTCGGTCTCTCCGGCGGCGGCACGCATCCGTTCCAGCACTGGAGCGAGCGGCGCATCTACGACAAGCCGCGCTTCCACGAGGTCTCGGCGCTGTATGGCTACCTGGCCAAGCAGTTCACCATCTTCGGCCAGCATGTGCATATCGGCTGCCCGGGGCCGGATCAGGCGCTGGTGCTGCTGCACGGCCTCTCGCGTTTCATCCCGCACCTGATCGCGCTCTCGGCCGCTTCGCCCTTCGTGCAGGGCACTGACACGGGCTTTCATTCCGCGCGGCTCAACTCGGTGTTCGCCTTCCCGCTGTCAGGCCGCGCGCCCTGCGTGACGAGCTGGGCGGAGTTCGAGACCTACTTCGGCAAGATGACGCGCACCGGCGTGGTCAAGAGCATGAAGGACTTCTACTGGGACATCCGGCCCAAGCCCGAATACGGCACCATCGAGGTCCGCGTGCTTGACACGCCGCTCACCATCGAGAAGGCCGCCGCGCTGGCCGGCTTCATCCAGTGCCTGGCGCGCTGGCTGCGGGTGGAGCGGCCCTTCGAGCCGCAGGAGGACGACTATCTGCCCTACACCTTCAACCGCTTCCAGGCCTGCCGCTTTGGGCTGGACGGCACCTTTGTCGACCCCGGCACCGGCGAGCACCGCCGCCTGCGCGACGACATCACGGCGCTGTTCAAGACGCTGGAGATCCACGCCATGGAGCTGAAGGCCGAGCCCGCGCTGCAACTGCTGGCCGCCGAGGTCGAAGGCCACGGCAACGATGCCGGCTGGCTGCGCGCGCAACACGAGGACGACCAGCTGCTGCCCGAACTGGTGAGGAGGCAGTGCCAACGCTGGGCGGGCCGCGATGGCTGAAGCACCTTTGAGGATCGGCATGTCGGCCCGGCTGATGCACCAGCCGCCGGCCGAGCTGGGCTTCAAGGGCAAGACGCTGCAGTACCTCGAACAGGCCGCCGCGCATTGGGTGATGCGCCGCAGCGCGCTCGTGCTGATGGTGCCCACGCTCGGCTTCGACGCCGAGGTCGAGCGCCGCCGCGTCTCGCTGCGCCAGTACGTGGACCTGCTCGATGGTCTCGTCATGCAGGGCGGCGCCGACGTCAGCCCCACGAGCTACGGCCAACAGCCGCTGCGCCCCGAATGGAGCGGCGACCCGGTGCGCGACCGCTACGAGATCGAGCTGATCGAAGGCTTTCTCGAACAAGGCAAGCCCGTGTTCGGCATCTGCCGCGGCGCGCAGCTGCTCAATGTGTTCTTCGGCGGCACGCTCTACCAGGACATCGCCACCCTGCGCGAGGACGCACAAGCCCACGTGGACCGCGATGCGTATGACCAGCACCTGCACCAGGTGCGCTTCGAGCCCGGCTCGCGGCTGGCCTCGATCTACAAGGGCGCGGAAGGCGGCCTCGTCACCAGCATCCACCACCAGGCCGTGGATCGGCTGGGCAGCGACCTGCAGGTGGAAGCCACGTCCGAGGAAGACGGCATCGTCGAGGCGATCCGCTCGCGCGGCTCGGGCTTTGTGGCCGGCGTGCAGTGGCACCCGGAATTCCACGGCGTCAACCAGCCGGAGCTGCTGGATCCGATGCCGCTGATCGATGATTTCCTGAGGGCTGCCGCTCAGGCACGGCGTTAGCGTGCGAGGCTGTCAGGCCAGCCGGAACACGGCCGCGCTCCGCACCAGCTCCTTCGCCTGCGTGCTCAGGCTCGAAGTGGCCGCCGCCAGGTGAATATTCGACAAGCGCGGTGGAGGCGGCCTCGGTCGGATTCACCTTCCGTTGAAACCCGCTGCAAGAGGGCGAGCAAGTTCGGTACGCTCGCGCGATCCCCTGGAAGGAAGATCCCTTGACCCTAGAGAACCCCTACGCCCCACCCAAGACCCCGCTGGCATGGCTGCCCGAAGAAGGGTCGGCGCGGGGCGCTGCAAAGGGGGGCTTCCCGTGGCTGATGGTGTTGCGCTGGATCGTGGGCCTGGGCGTTCTGCTGACCGGCTTGTACGGCGCCTACGCGCTGAGCCAGGCCTGGGCCAGCCTCAATGAGCAGGCCATCATCCTGCCGCAGTACGCCCCCATTCGCCTTTTGCCGGCGCTGCTGCTGAAGATCGCCACGGGCGTGGCAATCTTGCTGCGCACCCGTTGGTGTGTCGCGCTGGCCGTGGGCTGGACTGTGGCGCTGGCCGACTGGATTGTGGGTGGCTCCCCGCTCGGCAACTTCCCCTGGCAGGTGCTGATCTTCGGCACTGTGGAGCAGCTGGCCGTGGTGGCCTTCCTGTGCCTGCTCTGGCTGCGCGGCCGCTTGCGCTGAAAGCTTGCCGCAGCAGATCTATTTCTCAATTACTCTCCCGCCTCAATTCCAGAGACCAACGATGGACACCTCCAACAACCCCTACGCACCGCCAACGGCCGAAGTCTCGGACCTGAAGACGCTGGAGGTATCGCCGCCGCTGTGGAATCCCAATGCCGCGGCCAGCTGGAGCCTGCTCTTCAGCCCGGTCTTCGGCGCCGTCCTGCACATGCTGAACTGGCAGGCGATGGGCCAGCCCGAGAAGGCGGCCACCTCGAAGAAGTGGGCCATCGGCACGGCCGTGTTTCTGCTGATCATCCCGATCATGATCGTCATGCTGCCCGACAGCCGCGGCGCCGACGCGGTGAGCCGGATCGTTGGTTTCGGCCTGCTGATCGCCTGGTACTACAGCATCGGCAAGTCGCAGAACGCCACCGTGCTGGCGCGCTACGGCAGCGGCTACGAGCGCAAGGGCTGGGCGAAGCCTCTGCTGCTGGCCGTGGCCGTGCTGATCGGCTACATGCTTGTCGCCGGCCTGGTGGGATTCCTGGCTGCCATGCTGTTGGGTCGGGCATGAGCCGCCTCGTTCAAGGCCTCGCGCTCGGCCTGCTGGCGCTGATCTCGGGCGGCGCGGCGCGCGCCGACTGCGGCCCCGACGCCCTTGGCACCAGCCGCGTCATCACGCTGCCGCGCGCCGCAGCGGCCTATGGCACCTTCCAGCACGCACCGCTGCCATCGCTGGCGCCGGGCGAGGTCGTGCTGACCTTCGACGACGGCCCGCGGCCCGAGTCCACGCCGCTGGTGCTCAAGGCGCTCGATGCGCAGTGCGTCAAAGCCAGCTTCTTCCTGATCGGCTCCGAGATGCTGCGCTCGCCGGACCTGGCACGCCAGGTGCTCAAGGCCGGCCATGCCGTGGGTGGGCACGGCTTCCAGCACGATCACTTCCCGCAGCTAAAGGACGCCGAGCAACTGGGCAACCTCAAGCTGCTGCAGTTGTCTTTCCAGACGGTGTTCGGCTTCGCGCCTGCGGCCTGGCGGTTCCCGTACTTCGAGGAATCACAGCCGCTGATGGGTGAGCTGCAGAAGCAGGGCTTCATCGTCCTCTCGGCCGATCTGGCCATCGACGACTGGCTGGCCGATCAATCGCCGGCCATGCTGGAGGCGCGCATGCTGGAGCGACTGCGCGAGAAGAAGGGCGGCATCGTCCTGATGCACGACGCCCAGGACCAGACGGCGCGAGCCTTGCCGCAGCTGCTGGCAGCGCTCAAGCGCGAGGGTTACAAGGTCGTGCAGGTCCGCTGGGATTGACCGTTAGCTGTGCGGTCAACGGCTGACTCACCAGAGCGACAGCTGGCGCCGATCGCCCGAACCGCTGCCCGCGGGCGCCAGGCGCTGCTGCTGCGGCTTGTTCATCAGGCCCGGCATGCGGGCGCTGGTGCCGGGAACCACCACCTGACGGGGCGCGGATTGCTGCTGCGGGCGGATGGTGCGGGCGGCGTTCATGGCGGCTGGTCTTCGGGCGGCTGGGGGTTGTAGTGGAACCGCGGGTTCCTCAATGGTGAGGATGTTGTACCGTCTTCGAGCTACAAACAACCCAGCACCAGGTCAAGTCCGTGATCTTTACCGCAGTGGTTCGGGGTAATTCCTGACAGTGCTTGCCCTTGGTCGATGACGACCGTTTGCCCGGCGCCACGCGCCTTGGCTGCGGACACGGGTTCAGCGCAGTTCGAACTCGAAGCTCGCGGCCAGGCGGTCTGCGATGAACACACGGATCGTGTAGATGCTCGGCGGATCCCCCTTGGCCACTTCCCAGAAGGTGAAGATCTGGCCCTTGGTCGGCGTTACGACGCGCTCGGTGACCGATGTGTGCGCTCCTCGTTGATGAGCTCGCGCTTCCCTGGCGTTTCCGAGGCGCCCCAACTCTGCGGCGTCGCGGGCAGGGTGAACTCCTCTCGCCAGCGAACCTGCTTGCGCTCCGTCTTGAGGCTGATGACCCAACCGTAACCCTGGCCTGCGGTCAAAGGAGCCACTTTCTCCGGCTTGAACTCCGTGCTGCCGTCCGCACGTACCTGCGCCACCACAAAGACTGAGCCAACGACCTGGAGCTGCGGATCCGTCTCGGCGTGCGTTTCGGGTGCGGCGAGCACCGGGGCGTGGCTGAAGCCCAGACTCAGGAGAGGTATCAGCGCAAGGAGAGTGGTACCCAGGAACTTGGGCATGACTTCGGCGGGCTCGAGGATGTAGATGCCCCGCATACAGTGTGCGCGGGGCTAGGGCTCCTGCAGCGTCACTTCGGTGCTCAAGGGCAGAACAACGTTGCGCACGCGGTCCCGCACCGTCAGCTTGAAGCGCCAGACGCCAACCGGATCACCCGGGTCGCCAACGAACTTGATCACCGCGCCTGTCCGGTAGATGCTCCTGGGGTTGGTCAGCTTGGCTTTGAAGCAGGGCACCTCGTCCTGATGGGCCGAGACCGTTCCATCCGGCCGGGTGATCTCGATGCCACAACTGATGTCGGCAAGACTCTCGGCATCGAGCTTCGGGTTGGAAAAGAAGGTCAGCACGAAAATGGTTTCGCCACGGTGGATCGTGCTGACTGTGCGGAACTCAGGACGCGTCTCGGGAGGTGCGTTCCACTTTGCCTCCCAGTCGGCGTCCGGAGTCACGAGCACCAGGCCGGAGAAACCGTCGATGGATTTTTGGTTCGACGATTCCGAGGGCGATTCCGTTGGCACATCGGCCGGCTTGGCGGTCGGCACGATCGCGGAACACGGCAGGGCGGGAAGGAGCGTCAGGGCGCCGAGCAGGATTGACGCGCGCAGGATCGACTTCATGGGACCTCAAAGGAGGGCAGTAATCGAGCGGCTGACTGTATTGCCGGGTCCAGCCCGGCACCTAGGGCAGAAATCACCAGCGGCGACGATCAGTGCAGCGTGACCACCACCAGCGATTTCGCCGGCAACCTCAACACAACCCCCGAGTCCGCATACGCCTCATACGGCATCGGCTGCACCAGCGGCACGGCGCCGAACTCGTTGTGCGCGTCCATCTCCAGCGCCGTCAGCAGCTGGCCGGAGGCCGTGCCGTTCAGACCGGTCTGAACGCTCACCTCATGTACCGGATCCAGATTGACCAGCGCCAGCACGAGCTTGCCCTCAGCGGTACGCGCCGCGCTGACCTGCACCATCGGCAGCGTCACCGCGCCCTCGCGGTACTGCGGCGTGTTCAGCTCGACGGCCAGCGGCGTAGCGCCCTGGAAGGGGCGGTACATGTCGAAGACGTGGTAGGTCGGCGTGAGCAGCAGCTGCGGGCCGCGCGTGAGGATCATGGCCTGCAGCACGTTGGCCACCTGGGCGATGTTGGCCATCTTCACGCGCTCGGTGTGGCGGTGGAAGGCGTTGAAGCTCAGCGCCGCCACCAGCGCGTCACGCATCGTGTTCTGCTGGAAGAGGGCGCCTTGCTTGCCCGGTTCCTCGTCGTGCCAGGTGCCCCATTCATCGACGAAAAGCGCCACGCGCTTCTTGGAGTCGTGGCGGTCCATGATGGATTCGGTGGCGGTAATGCGGTCTTCGATCCGCATCGCGGCCTGCATCGTCTCGGCCCAACGCAGCGGCGTGAAGCCGGTGGCCGCGCCCTTGTGGTCCCAGGGGCCGGGCACGGTGTAGTAGTGCAGGCTGAGCGCATCCATCTGCGGCGCGGCGCGGGACATCAGGCCCTCGGTCACCTCGTCGCGGCCTTCGCCGTCGCCCGAGGCCACCTTCATCGTCTGCCCGCGCAGAAAGGTCGAATACTGGCGGTGCAGGTCGGCCGTGTACTCGGGCCGCATCGTGCCGCCGCAGCCCCAGCTCTCGTTGCCCACGCCGAAGTAGGGCACCTTCCACGGCTGCTTGTGGCCGTTCCTCGCGCGCTCCTCCGCCAGGCTGCCCTTGTCGGCCGTCATGTACTCCAGCCATTGCGACATCGATCGCGGCGGCAGTGAACCCATGTTGCCGGCGATGTAGGCCTCGGCGCCGATCTGCTCGGCCAGGTCCATGAACTCGTGCGTGCCGACACGGTTGGTCTCCAGCACATTGCCCCAGACCTTGTTGATCCGCTGTGGGCGTTTTTTCGGATCGCCGATGCCATCGCGCCAGTCGTAGTCGTCGGCAAAGCAGCCGCCGGGCCAGCGCACGACGGGCACGTGGATCTTCTTCAGCGCCTGCACCGCATCCTTGCGCCAGCCGCGCACGTTCGGGATCTTCGACTCCGGGCCGACCCAGAGGCCGTCGTACACGCCGCGGCCCAGGTGCTCGACGAACTGGCCGTAGATCGCCGGTTCGATGCGCGGGCCGGCCGGTTCGCCAATGCTGAGGCTGGCCTGCAGCGGCTCGGCCGCGTGGACGGAAAAGGCTGCCAGGCAAGTGGACAGCAGAGGCAAGAGTCGAAGCATTTTCTTCATCATGGTTTGACGATGGCCTTGATCAGTTCCGGATACGCCTGTGCGCCGGTCTTGCGGTCGAACAGGCCCATGCCGTGGTCGGCTGCGCTGTAGCCGTTGTCCCAGTAGACGGGCACCATGCCGTGAGCGCGGGCGGAGCGGGCAATGTAGCCGTTCCAATCGATGCGATAACGCTCCGATTCAGCGTACGAGGCGCGGCGGATCACGCCGAATTCGCCCAGGATCACCGGCACGCCGCTGTCCACGAACTTGGCCTTCATCTTCTGGAACTGCGCGTCGGTGTGGGCCTCGTCGCCCCAGCCGGCGGTCAGGCCTTTGCTCGTGGCGCCGGCGCCCCATTGCCAGGTCTTGCTCTTCTCGTCGATGGTGAAGTTGAAGGGGTCGTAGTAGTGCACTTCCACCATCAGCCGGTTCGGCGTCGTGTCCTTCGGCATCACGAAGAATTCCATCGTGTGGTCGATGTTGGTGTTGAAACCCTGCACGATCAGCACGCGTCGCTCGTTGTTGCCGCCGGTGGATCGCACGGCCTTCACGAAGGCCTGGTTGAAGCCGTTCTGCACGGCGGCGTACTCGGGCTTGGGCTTGCCCCAGTCGCCTTCGACCATCACCTCGTTGGTGCCGGCGAAGACCACGTGCTCGTCGGCCTCCTCGAAGTTCCTGGCGATCTGGAGCCAGAACCGGGCCAGCCGCGTGGTGGCCTCGCGCTGGTGCGCGTAGGTCGGCTGAGCCCAGCCGCCGTCCCAATGCGTGTTGAGGATGACGTAGAGACCGGCCTTACGCGCATAGCCCACCACCTCGGCCACGCGGGCCATCCAGGCCGGGTCGATCATGTCGTCGGCGTTGGCATGGGCCTTCCAGGCCACGGGGATGCGCACGGTCTTGAAGCCGGCGGCCTTAACCGCGTTCATCAGCTCCTGCGTGACGACCGGATTGCCCCAGGCGGTTTCGCCGCTCGCGGTCTTGCCACCTTCCTTGCTCATGGCTTCGAGCGAGTTGCCGAGGTTCCAGCCCGTGCCCATCTCGGCAGCGAGTTGCATCGGCGTGAGGTCACGCATCGGTTCGGCTTTGGCATGGGCAGTACAGAGCGCGCAGCCGAGGATCAGGGCGAGGAGTCGTTTCATAGGCGTTCGTGATAAAGCTGCGAGCGGCCGCCATCGATGAGGATGTCGCTCGCGTTGATGAATGGGGCTTCGTCGCTGGCGAGGAAGAGGGCGGTGTTTGCGACTTCCTCGGGCCGGCCGATGCGCTTGCAAGGCAGCAGGGCGGCCTGGGCCTGGGCCTGCTCGGGTGTCAGCGTGTCCAGCCAGGCCTGCACGCGCTCGGTCAGGATCAACCCCGGCGAGATCGAGTTCACGCGGATGCCGCGCGCCGCGTACTCGATGCCTAGCGCCTTGGTCAGCCCGATCAATCCGTGCTTGGCCACCGGATAGGGGAAGCAGCCGGGGATGACCTGATGGCCGTGCACGCTGGCGATGTTGACGATGCTGCCGGCGCCTTGAGCCAACATCGCGGGCAGCACAGCGCGGGCGCAATGCCAGGCACCGTCGAGGTCCACGGAGAAGCAGCGGCGCCATTGCTCGTCGGTCATCGACAGCGGCTCGGCGAACACGTCCATGCCGGCGTTGTTGACGAGCGCGTCGATGCGGCCGAACTTCGCCAGCGCGGCTTCTGCCATCGCCTGCGTGGCTGCAGAGTCGGAGATGTCGGCCTGGAAGAACAAAGCGCGATCGGCTGGCAGTTCGGCACGCAGACGCTCGGCTGCCGCATCGTCGAGATGGCTGTTCGCCACGACCTTCGCGCCTTCGGCGAGAAAGCGCCGAACCACCGCCAGCCCGATGCCCGCCGTCGAGCCGGTGACGATGGCGACCTTGTCTTTGAGCCTCATGCCCGTGCTCCCTTCCATTGGTCCAGCAGCACGGCGGCCAGCAGGATCACGCCGCGCACCAGGTATTGATAGAAGGCGTCCACGCCCTGCAGGTTCATCACGTTCTCCACGGTGCCCATCACCAGCACGCCGACCAGCACGCCGACGATGGTGGCCCGCCCGCCGGCCAGCGAGACGCCGCCGAGCACGCAGGCCGAAATGACATCCAGCTCGAAGCCCTGCGCCGCGTTCGGCTGGCCGCTGGTGATGCGCGAGGCCAGCACCAGACCGGCGGCGGCCGTCACCAGGCCCTGCAGCAGGAAGATCATCACGCGCAGCCGGTCCACGCGCACGCCGGCCAGGCGCGCGGCCTCGGCATTGCCGCCGATGGCCAGCGTGTTGCGGCCGAAGGCCGTGTGGTTGAGCAGCACGCCGAAGACGAGGAAGCAGGCCGCCGTGAGCCACACCGGCAGCGGCAAGCCCAGCCAGCGCGTATCGCCGAAAGCCATGAAGCCTTCGTCCGCGATGCCCACCGCTTGGCCCTGCGATGCGATGAAGGCCGCACCGCGCACCATCAGCATCGTGGCCAGCGTGGCGATCAGCGCGTTGATGCGCGCCTTGGCAATCAGGAGGCCGTTGATCGTGCCGATGGCCGCGCCGGCAGCGAGCGCGGCGATCACGGCCAACGTGGCGCTGCCCGTGCGATCCAGCACCATGGCGCCGAGCACGCCGGCAAAGGCGATCGTCGAGCCGACGGAGAGATCGAAATCCCGTGAGGCCAGGCACAGCATCATGGTGCAGGCCACCATGCCGATCTGGGCCACCGACAGCAGCAGGCCGATCAGGTTGACGGCGGAGAAGAAGTTCTCGACCGTGGCCGAGAGCACGATGAAGAGCAGCGCATAGGCCAGTGGCAGGGCGGATTCGGAGAGCAGGCGCTTCATGATTGGAGAGAGGAGGAATCGGGGAGAGCGAGCGCCAGCACGGCGGCTTCGGTGGCGGCTTCGCGCGGCAGTTCGCCCGCGATGCGGCCTTCACGCATGACGACGATGCGGTCCGCCATGCCCAGCAGCTCGGGCAGTTCGCTGGAGACGACGATCACCGCACAACCACCGGCCGCCACCTCTTGGATCAGGCCGTAGATCTCGCTGCGCGCGCCCACGTCGATGCCGCGCGTGGGCTCGTCGAGGATCAGCACCCGGAGCTGCGGTTCGGCCAGCCAGCGCGCCAGGATCACCTTCTGCTGGTTGCCGCCGGAGAGCAGGCGCACGTCCTGCTTGCGATGCGGTGTCTTGATGCGCAGACGTTGGATGAAGGCCTCGGCCCGTTCGGCTTCGCGTTGATGGCGCAGGAAGATGCGGCCGCGCAGCTCGCGACGCCGCACGGCAATGTTGATGTTCTCGGCCACCGTGCCTGGCGTGACCAGGCCTTGCTCCTTGCGGTCCTCGGGGCACAGCACCACGCCGGCATCGATGGCGCGGCGAGGGTCGCCACCGGGCAGGGCGATGCCGTCGAGCAGCACGTGGCCCGCGTGCGCGCGGTCGGCACCGCACACGAGGCGCATCAGCTCGCTGCGACCCGCGCCCACCAGGCCGAAGAAGCCCAGCACCTCGCCGGCCTTGATCTCGAAACTGGCGGGAGCCTTGAGCTTGTCGCCGCTGAGGCCTTGCACCTTCAGGCGCTGGGCGCCCGGTGCGGCGCTGCGGTTGCCGTAGATGTCCTTGAGCTCGCGGCCCACCATGTCCTGGATCAGCCGTTCGCGCGGCACTTCGGCCATTGCGGCATGGCTGGCCACGCGGCGGCCGTCGCGCAGGATGGTGCAGGCATCGCACAGCGCGTACAGCTCTTCGAGCCGGTGCGAGATGTAGATCAGCGTGCGACCTTCGTCGCGCAACCGACGCACGAGCTTGAAGAGGATCTCGCTCTCGCGGTGCGAAAGGCTGCTGGTCGGCTCGTCGAAGGCGATCACGCGTGCATCGAGCATCAGCGCCTTGCAGATTTCCACCATCTGGCGGTCGCCGATGGAGAGTTCGCCCAGCTTTGCGTCGGGATTGAGCGTTACGCCCATGTCGGCGAGCCGCTCCACGACGATGCGCCGCGCGGCGCGGTGGTCCACAAAACCGAAGCGGCGCGGCAGCCGGCCCAGCAGCAGGTTCTCCGTCACGGTCAGCTGCGGCACGTAGTGCAGCTCCTGGTGGATCACCGCCACGCCAGCCGCAATCGCTTCGCGCGCCGACTTGAAGTGCTGCTCGGTCCCACCGATCAGCAGCCGACCGCCATCGGGCCGGTACTGGCCGCCCAGGATCTTGAGCAGTGTGGACTTGCCTGCGCCGTTCTCGCCAAGCAGGCCATGCACCTGGCCGGGCCTGGCCTCGAAGCTAACGCCGTCCAGCGCCGTGACGCCCGGAAAGCGCTTGACAACACTCTCAAACGCCAGCATCACAGGCCCATCTTGGCGCGCACCTCGGCCTGGTTGGCGCGGGTCATCAGCGCACCGCTGGTCAACGTCAGCGGCGGCGGCGCCTTGCCTTCGCGCACCCACTCAAAGACCAGGCCGGCCGTCTCGTAGCCATGGCGCTTGGGGCTGATCAGCACCGTGCCGAAGAAGCCCGTGACCGCCGGCTTGGCGAACTCGTTGAGAGCCGCCTTGGAGCCGCCGATGCCGATGCCGACCAGCGACTTGGCATCCAGCCCGCGGCCTTCGCCGGCACGCACGGCACCCAGTACGGCTTCGTCGTTGAGGCCGAAAGCCAGCCAGTGCTTGAACTTGCCGTTCTTGGTGAAGGCGACGTTGGCGGCGTTGAAGGCGTTCTCGGTGTCTGTTTTGGCCTGCGGCGCATCGACGATGTTGGCCGCCGGCAGACCCGCAGCCTTGAGCGCATCGACCGCGCCCTGCGTGCGTTCGCGCGCCGTGGGCAGCTGGTCGAAGGCGATGCGCAGCGCGCCGACTTCTTCCAACTTCCAGCCGCGCGCCTTGGCTTCTGCGGCCAGACCCTGGCCGACCTGCTTGCCGATCTCGTAGGCCGAGATGCCCATGTGCGGGATGGCTTCGAGTGGCTGGCCTTTGCCGTCGAGCAGCCGGTCGTCCACCGACATGAATTTGAGCCCGCCGCGCGCCGCCGCACGCTGTATGGCCGTGCCCAGCTTCACGTCGGGCGCGCAGATCACGAAGCCGCCGGCCTTCTGGGCAGCGAGGTTGTCGATGGCGGCCAGCGTCTTCTCGCCGTTGGGCACGGCGATCTTCACGAGCGTGAAGCCGCGCTCCTTGGCGGCTTGTTCAGCAAAGCGCCATTCATCCTGGAACCACGGTTCTTCAGCCTGCTTGACGAGGAAGCCGATCTTGATCGGATCTGCGGCGCGCGCCAGCGGAGTGATTTGAGAAAGGGGCAGCGCGAGGCTCAGGGCCAGGCAGTGGCGGCGTTGCATGTCGGTGTCTCCGTCTTCTTCATCGTTGTTGTTCGTGCCAGGCGCGCGCGAAGGCCTGCGCGCGCTCTGCCACCTGCTCGGCCGTGTAACCCGGCGCGTAGAGGGCGGAGCCGAGGCCAAAGCCGTTGGCACCCGCCGCGCGATAGGCGGCCATGCCTTGCGGCGCGATGCCGCCCACGGGCAGCAGAGCGACGGTAGGCGGCAGCACGGCACGCAGCGCCTTGACGACCGGCGGCGGCAGCATCTCGGCGGGGAAGAGCTTGAGCGCATCCGCGCCCGCAGCCAGCGCCGCGAAGGCCTCGCTGGGCGTGGCCACGCCGGGCAGGGCGATCAGGCTCAGCGCCTTGGCTGCACGGATCAGCGCCGGGTCGCAATGCGGCATCACGAGCAGTTGGCCGCCTGCACCCTTTACCTGCTGCGCCGCCTCGGGCGTGAGCACCGTGCCCGCGCCCACGACGGCATCGGCCGGCAGGCTGCGCGACAGCGCCTCGATCGATGCCAAGGGCTCGGGCGAGTTCAGCGGCACCTCGATCAGCCGAAAGCCAGCCGCGTAGAGCGCGGCGCCGATGGCTTCGACCTCTTCGGGCCTCACGCCGCGCAGGATGGCGACGAGAGGCAGGGCCTTCATGGCCTTGTTGAAACCTGTGGTCATGACGAAATCAACTCCTTCTCACGCGCCAGCCGCCACAGGCCGCGCGCTGCGGTGTTGCCCAGGCGTGCCGTGGGCGTGACGCCGAAGCAGGCGAAGGCGCATACGTAACGCTCACACAGAGCGGGGTCGCCGACCAGCACGAGCGGCGCAGCCGCATCGCGCCGCAATGGCAGGCTGCAGGTGATCTCGTGGCCAATCAGCAGGCCCGAGAGGTAGTCGGCCATGTCTTCGGCCGGCAGCGCATCGACCAGATGGCGGGCGCGCACGCCGAACAGGATTTGCGTGAAGGCGCGGCCGCCGCTGTCGCGCGAGGCTTCAACACCGGCGATGAAGGCCGCAGGTCGGTCGACATCGGGCTCAGGGATCAGGCGCTTGAGCACCGAATGCTGGCGCAGCAGGCCGTAGAGCTCGCCGCTCTGGTGGGTGGCTACTGAACTGATGCGGCCGCCTTCGATCTCCACCCACTTGGAATGCGTGCCGGGCAGGACGAAGCAGGCGCGATCGCTGAACTTCGGTGCCTCGAACAGCGCGCCGAGGATCTGCGTTTCCTCGCCGCGCATCACGTCCGGGTGCGCGCCGAATTCAGCCACGCCGGGCACCAGCCACGGGCCCGCTTCGAGCTTGAACATGCCGGCCGCGATCTGCGCGGCGCCGGCCGGGCAGGGCACGTAGGCCATTTCGCGCCAGCCGAAGCGCGCGCCGACCACGCCGCAGGCCAGCGTGGGCAGCGCGGGCCAGCCGCTGACGATGCGCCCCAGCGCGCCGGCAAAGGCGGCTTCGCCCTGCAGGCGGTCCACGCCTTCATCGCTGGCGCGCGTCTCGATCACGGCGCCGCTGCCGTCGATCAGAAAGGCACGCAAGCGCGTGCTGCCCCAGTCGATGCCGATGAGCTGGGCCGCTTCCATGACTCAGGCCCTTTGCAGCGAGACGTTCATCACGTCATGCGCGTGAATGAGCAGCGGCAGCATCGCGCGGCCGTCGCTCTCCACGAGGATCGTGCCGGTGCTGCCGGGCTTGTCGGTCGTCAGCGCCTGCAGCTTGGCGAGCTGCTCCGCCGTGAGCGCGTCGGGCAGGCCCATCTTGAGCCAGGCGGTGTAGGCATCGTTGGCCTCGAAGCCGGTGCGGCGGATCTCGAAACGGTAGCGACCGGGCCGCAGGTTCTGCAGCTCCAGCGGCACGCGCGAAGGTGCGCCCGCGGGCTGCGGCTTGCCGAAGAAGGTGCGGTTGGTGATCTTGCCCATCTCCACCGGCCGCTGGTCCCAGATCACGGCGCGCAGGTTGCCGGTGTCGTCGCACGAGGCCCAGGTGGCGGCGTCGGCGCAAGGCAGGTCGCGGGCCAGCAGCTCGCGCAGGTACTTGTACGCGAACCAGCTGGGCTTGCGGATGCCGTCCTTGGTCATCAGGCCGAAGCCGCCATGGAAGGCGCTGTTCGGCGGGCCCGGTTCCTCGAAGAGATCGGTGTAGGTCCAGTAGCTCATGCTTTGGGCCAGGCCGCGGCTGGCCTTGAGCTTGGCGAGGATCCACGCGGCGCTCTGGTAGCTGTCGTGCACGCGGTCGCGCGGGTTGTAGCTGGTGCTCCATTCGGTGAAGAACAGCGGCAGGCCGGGTCTGTGGGAAGCCTCGATCTGCGCGCGCACGCGGCGCACGTCGCCCACGATGGAATCCGGGTTGGGCGAGAGCTGGCGATCCTCCTCGCCCTTCTCGTCGAGGAAGCCGCCGTCCACGCCGTAGGAGTGCGTGGCGATGAAATCCACCGGCGCGTCGGTCTTCTTGCAATGCGCGAGAAACTCGCTGACCCAGGCCGCGCCGGCCGTGGCCGGGCCGCCGACTCGCAGCTGCGGGTCGATGGACTTGATGATGCGGCTGGTGCGCGTGTAGAGGTCGAAGTAGGCGGCCTGATCGGCGCGCTCCCAGAAGCCGTCGAGGTTGGGCTCGTTCCAGACCTCGAAGTACCAGCGTCGCACTTCCTCGGCGCCGTAGCGCTTTTGCAGGAAGGGGATGAAGGCGCGGATCAACTGGTCCCAGCCCTCGGGCTGCGGGTGCGAGGTGTTGCCGGCCCAGTAGAAGATGGTCTGCTTGGAGGTGGCCAGCGCTTCCGGCGTGAAGCCGAGCTCGACGAGCGGGCGGATGCCCTTGGCCAGCAGCGCGTCGTAGAGCCTGCCGATGCCGCTGAAATCAAAAGTTAGCGCGCCGGCCGCGTCGCGCTTCACCGTGTGCAGCACGTCGTGGAAGATGGCGTGGAAGCGCAGGTAGCGAAAGCCCAGCTCGTCCACCGTGGTCTTGAGCTGCGCCTGGCAGTCGTCGCGCATCGTGGTGCCGGGGTAGTCGGCGCCGACGCAGTGGTCGAAGAATCGGTCGAGCGGGCCGGCGGCACGGGCGAAATCGAGCGTGATCTGGCGCGAAGGCGCGGCCCAGCCGGCGGCGGGGACGAGAGGGAGGGCGCTGGCGGCCAGGATCTGTCGGCGGGTCATGCTCATGCGGGGAGTCCTCGGTATTTGAAGTTGCGGGCGCGCAGTTCGCCCTTGCCGGCGGCAAACAGCGCCAGGCGCAGCGAAAGAAAGCCGCCGAACACGTTGTGGTGCAGGCCGGAGACTTCCATCTGCCACGGGTGCTGTTTCCATTGCACGCCGTCGCTGGAGGTGGAGAGCGTCACGACGTTCTCGCGGTTGACGAGCTTGACGAAGACTTTGCCTGGCGCGCGAGATTCGCGCATCCAGCTCTGTTCTTCGCCGTAGCCGTAGGTCAGCATCTGCGTGCTCGAGAAGCCCAGGCCAGCGTGGCCGCGTTCGTTATAAAAGAGAGCGAGGCCGCCGTGGCCTTCGCCGGTGAATTCGAGCTCGACGCTGGCCTCATAGCTGCGGTCGCCGACGACGACGCACAGTGGCGAGCAGTCGCCCAAGGTCGTGCCTTTGCCACGCAGGACGAGCGTGCGCGGCTCGAAGCGGACTCGCGCGGCTTCATCGCCGCCCGGCGCGTGGAAGCTCCATTGCAGGCCGAGCTTGTTCGCCGAGAAATCGTCGGACAGCGCCAGGCCGCCCGGGCTCGGCTTGCCGCCACGCGGCTTGGGCAAGGGCTTGTCCAGCGTGCCGCCTTTTGCGCGCAGCCAGCCGTCCTTCGTCCATTCGACGGGCTCCAGCAGCACCTGCCGACCGAGCGTGCGCATGCCGTTCTCGTAGCCGTGATAGACAAGCCACCAGTCGCCGGCCGGTCCTTCGACCGCGCTCGCGTGGCCGCGCGACCACCAGGGTTCATCGGCGCTGATCGTGCGCACGATCGGGTTGTGCGGGCAGTGCTCCCAAGGCCCGTTGACGGAGCGCGAGCGCGCCACGGTCACCATGTGGCTGGTCGGCGGCCCCGCCGTTCCGCCCACGGCGGAGATCAGGTAGAACCACTCGCCACGGCGCAGCAGCTTCGGGCCTTCGGGCGCGAACATCTCGACGACCCAGTCCTTCGGGTATTGCCACGGCGTCCACGCATTCGCTTCGAGCGGGCCATCGGTGGACAGGCCATCGGCCTTCAGCCGCACACGCCGGCCGCCGTTGACGAAGAGGTAGCGATGGCCGTCCTCGCCGACCACATGGCCGGGGTCGATGCAGCCGTCCACGTGCAGGTCCACAGGCTTGGCCCACGGGCCGCGGATGTTCTCCGTGTGCGTGACGTAGATGGCCGTGCGGCCCGGCTGCAGCACCGGGATGTAGAGGTAGTAGCGGCCTTCGACCTTCACCAGGTCCATCGCCCAGACGGTGCCGATGGGTTCCGTCAGCGCAGCGGTGACCGGCGTCCAGTTCACCAGGTCCTGCGAGTGCCAGATGATGGCGCCGGGATAGGCCTGGAAGGACGAGAAGGTCATGTAGTAGTCGGCGCCGTCCTTGAGGATGGTCGGGTCGGCGTGATCGCCCGCAACGATGGGGTTGCGGTAGGTGCCGTCACCGAGGTCGGCCTTGCGCTGGCCTTCGATGCCGGCTGCAAATCGAGGGGCAGCCTGCGCGGCCAGCGGTGCACCCGCAAGCGCGCTGACCAGAGCTTGTCGACGGTTCAGCATCGCCTTCAGACCTTGCCGCGACGGGCTTCGAGTTGCATACGGATGTCGAGCATGCGCGCCTCGTTCAGCGGGAAACGCAGGATCGCGATCAGCGCCAGCACCAGGCCGATGACCGGGATGCTCGACAGCAGGATGCGGATCATGAAGATCGCATGCTCGCTCTGCACCGGCAGCTTGGAGTCGAAGCCGGTGTATTGCAGGATCCAACCCGATGCCATGGCGCCCAGCGCGATGCCGAGCTTGGAAATCCAGCTCTGGCAGGCGGCGAAGCTGCCCTCGCGGCGCTTGCCGGTTTCGAGCTCATCGGCATCGACGACGTCGGCGATGGTGGAGTTGTAGAGCGTCCAGAAGCCGGCACCTGTGAAGGCCACGAAGCCGCAGGCCAGCAGTTGCAGCGCCGGGTGCTCGGGGTCGTAGAACCACCAGTCGCCGATGAAGGCGCAGATGGCCAGGACCAGCACGGTGGCCAGCGCCGGGCGCTTGCCCCAGCGGCGCGCAATGCCCGCGAAGAACGGAATGCCGGCGAAGCCGAAGCCCATGCCGGCCAGGCCCATGGCCGTGTTCCACTTCGCGCCCAGCGTCACGTCGCCCTTGCAGACGTAGTAGACGGTGGCGTAGAAGCCGAGAGCCGCCACCATCGAGGTGCCGATGCCATAGGCCAGATTCATACCCAGCACGTTGCGGAATGGCTTGCAGCGCAGCGTGCGCCCGAGCGTGTCGGTGAAGGGCACGTGCTCCTGCTTGGCCGCGACCTTGTCGTAATAGCGTTCATGCACGAGCAGGAAGATCGCGATGGCCGCGAGCACCATCAGCGTGCCAAGGATCGTGCAGTAGACCTGGGCGCCGCGCAGGATGTCGGGCTTGCCGGTGGCATCGTGGAAGAACGCCAGCGTGGTGAACTGCGCGGCAAAGAACATCGCCAGTTCCGGCCCTTTCTGGATGGCGTTGCGCACGGCCATGATGCTGGTGCGCTCGTGATAGTCGGGCGTCAACTCGGCGCCGAGGCTGTTCCACGGCAGGTTGAAGCAGCTCATCACCGGCACATAGAGCACCACGCTGACCAGCATGAAGACGAAGTATTCGGTGTCGCTCCAGCCGCGGCCCACGGCGAAGAGCAGAGGCAGGCCCACGCCGGCCAGCACGCCGCCGACGAGGATGTAGGGCCTGCGTCGGCCGAAGCGGGAACGGGTGTTGTCCGAGACCCAGCCGAACAGCGCATCGGACACGCCGTCGATGATGATCTTGATGCCCTGCACCGTGGAGATCAGCCCCGGGGCCACGCCCAGATAGATGTTGAAGACCTGCCAGACCAGCGAGGGGTAGAGCCAGTGACCCCACATGTCCAGCAGCGATCCGAGGCCCCAGCCTGCCTTCTGCTTGAGCGGAACTCGATCGCGTTCGGGAATGGACTTGACGTCCAGCTGGTCAGTTACTTGCACGGGAACAGCGCTCACGGGAAATCCTTTGTCTCAGCGCCTTGCTGCATGGGCAAGGCTTGTTCATTCAGGTCATCACGAGCTTCTTGGCTCGCGGCTTGGTCACGGTGTGGCCGGTGACGGTTTCGGTCGGGAAGACCGTGTTGGCGGGCACGCGCAGCGGTGCATTGGCGAGCTTGGCCTCGACCTGCGCCACCAGCAGCTGCACGGCACGGTGGCCCATCTCGCGCAGCGGCTGGCGCACGGTGGAGAGGTGCGCGGAGCGGGCGAGCATGGTGTCGTCGAAGCCGGCCACGGACACGTCGGCAGGCACGCGCAGGCTGCGCGCGAGCAGGGTGTCGATGCAGCCGAGCGCGATGGCGTCGCTGCCGCCGAAGATGGCCTCTGGCACGGGCTGGCCGGCGTTCTGCTCCATCCAGGCCTTCAGGCCTTCGCGGCCGGAATCGAAGGTGAAGTTGCCGTGCACGAGGTAGTTCTCGGGCGGCGTCAGGCCGGCATCGAGGTAGGCTCGGCGCCAGCCGGACACCCGGCGCTGGGCACCGATGAACTCGGCCGGGCCGGCCATGTGCAGGATGCGGCGGTGGCCCAGCGAGATCATGTGCGCGACCATGTCGTAGGCGCCGGCTTCTTCGTCCGATTCCAGATTCGGTACGCCTGGCAACTCCACGTTGGCGTGCACCGCCACGAAGGGCGTGTGCTGCGGCAACTGCACGGCCTCGATCACCGGTGCGAGCAGAATCAGCCCGTCGATGCGGCCATCGCAGAAGCCGGGAATGCGGTCTGCGCCCTCGGCCCAGCTGTTGAGCGCGAAGACGGTGGTGTTCTGCCCGGCCTCGGCCGCGCTTTCCATCACGCCGTTGAAGACTTCCAGGAAGTACTGGTTCAGCTCGTTGCGGGCCAGCGTGGTCACCACGCCGATCACGTTCATGCGCCGGTTGCCCAAGGCGCGCGCGGCCAGGTTGGGCCGGTAGTTGAGCTTGGCCGCCGCCGCCACGATGCGCTCGCGCGTCTCGGCCGAGATGCGCGAATTGGTCTTGCCGCCGTTGAGCACCGCAGAGGCCGCCATCGCCGAGACGCCCGCCTCGCGACCCACGTCCGCCAGCGTGGCGGCATGGCCGACCTTGCGTGCGCGGGTGACCTTGGTCACCGACTTCACGGCGGGTCTTTCAGCGGGCTTCTTGGGGGTCATTGCAGGCGGGTTCTCTTCAAACGATGGTCCGCGTGCGGATCACTTCGGCGTAATAGCGGGCAGACAGTTTCGGCGTGCGTTCCAGGGTCTCGTAATCGCAGCGCACGATGCCGAAGCGGCGCTGGTAGCCATCTTCCCATTCGAAGTTGTCGATGAAGGACCACAGGAAGTAGCCGTCGATCGGGCAGCCGTCGGCAATCGCACGGTGCACTTCGCGCAGGTGGTTGCGCAGGTAGTCGCGGCGGTGCAGGTCGATCACCTCGCCGTTGACCAGCGGCTCGTCGTTGTAGCCGCAGCCGTTCTCGGTGATGAAGATGCTCTTGAAGCCGTAGAGGTCCTGGCACATGCGTGGCGCCCAGTAGATGCTTTGCGGCACCAGCGAGAGCCAGGGGCTGTCGGCCCTGGGGTAGTTGGGTGGCAGGTTCAGCGCCTCGTACGGCTCGCCGTTCTTGCCCGCGCGAACGAAGGTGGCGGTGTAGATGTTCAGGCCGAGGAAATCGGTCGGCAGGCTGATCAGGTCGAAATCACTCGGCTCGAAATGCGGGGCGGCGTCGCCCACGCGGTTCAGGTAGTCGGCGTGATAGCCGCCGCCATGGATGGCGCCCAGCACGTGCAGGTTCTTGTCGCGGAACCAGGCCTTGGCGGCGGCGATGTCGGCCGGCGTTTCGGTCAGGGGCACGGAGACGTCGCAGTTGTCCGTCAGGCCGACGAGCGCGTGCGCGCCGCCGTAGGCCCGCACCGCGCGCACGCCGTGGCCGTGGGCCATCAGCGCGTGGTGGAAGGTCTGGTTCACGACCTGATCGCTCTCCTTGCGGCCCGGCGCCTTGGTGCCGTAGCCGTAGGCCAGCAGGGTGAAGCAGCGGATCTCGTTGAGCGTGATCCAGTGCGTCACCTCATCCGCGAAGGACTTGACGATGGTGTCGGCATAACGGCCGAATGCGCGGACCGTCTCGCGCGAGGTCCAGCCGCCGCGGTCTTCCAGCGATTGCGGCAGGTCCCAGTGGAACATCGTCACCCACGGCGTGATGCCGTGCTTCTTCATGCTGGCGAAGAGGCGGTGGTAGAAGTCCAAGCCGGCCTGGTTCAGTTCGCCATCGCCGTTCGGGTAGATGCGCGGCCAGGCGATCGAGAGCCGGTAGTTCTTGATGCCGAGCGACGCCATCACGCCGAAGTCTTCGTCGAAGCGGTTGTAGTGGTCGCAGGCGCGGTCGAGCGTGTCGCCATCGTGCACCTTGCCCGGCTGGCGCGCGAAGCGGTCCCAGATGGATTCGCCCTTGCCGTCGGTGAAGGCGGCGCCTTCGATCTGGGCGGATGCGGCGGCCACGCCGAACGTGAAGCTGTCCGGGAAGGGGCTGGAATACGTGAAGGAGGTCAGTGCAGTCATGGCGTCAGGTGAACATCAATGGCCCAGCAACTCATGGAGCTTCGGGCCCATGGCCCGGGCCCAGATTCGATAGCCGTGTTCGTTGGGGTGAAGCAGGTCGGGCATCACCTCGCGGGTGAGCGTGCCGTCGGGTTGGAGGAAAGCGTCGTTGATGTTCAGGTAGTGGATGGTTGCGTTATCAGCGAATTTCGCAATCAGGGAGTTCACGCCCTCGTTGATGCGGCGGAGGCGCGAATCGGGCTTCTCGTCGCGCGGGAACACGGCCAGCAGCAGGATCTTGGCGCCCGGCGTGCGCGTGCGGATCTCGCCCAGGATGGCGCGGATGCCCTCGGCCGTGGTCACCGGGTCTTCCTGGCGGTCGCCGGTGTTGTTGGTGCCGATCATCAGAACAATGAGCTTCGGCTTGAGGCCATCGATCTCGCCATGCTGCAGGCGCCACAGCACGTTCTCGGTGTGGTCGCCGCCATAGCCGAGATCCAGCGTGCGGTACTGGGCATACTCCTCGGCGAAGACCTTGGCGCCGTCCTTCTCCCAGTTGTGGGTGATGGAGTCGCCGATGAAGACGAGTTCGGGACCGGTGCTCTTGAGCGCGAGCTTTTCCTCGTGACGCTTCATCCACCAGTCCACCGACCAGGAGCGCTGCAGCGTCGTTGGCGTGACCGACTCCTTGCGGTAATCCACGCAGGGCGTGCTGGACTTGCCGTGGCGGTTGAAGCGCAGGTTGGCGACGCGCGCTTCGCCACTGCCGCTGGCCTCCAGCACGAAAGGCTCGGCCACCGAAGAGAAGTCCGCGCCGTCGCGCTGGAAGCAGCTCATCGCCAGGGCGATGTGGCGCTTGCCCTTGGCCGCAATGGCGCGAGCTTCGTCCATGTAGTGCACGCTGCGATGGCAGTCTTTGCCGCAGCCCACGGTGAACCACAGGTCGCCCTGGATGTTCTCGCGGCTCATGCTGGGCACGGTCAGGTCGAACTCGACGGTGCCGTTCAGGTAGGGGCGCAGGTCCACCGGCTGCGGCGCCACGAAGTGAAGCGTGGCGTACCAGGCGCGGTGGAAGTAGAGGGTCAACTGACCCCGGTCGTTCGCGGCCCAGACCTGGCTTTCGGGCACCTGTTTCGGCGCCGGTACGGAGGTGCGCGTTCCTTTGAGCGGCGCCTTCGATTCGAAGTCCGCCAGCGTGATCGCAGCCTTATCCATGCTGAGCACATCCGGCACCTTCGGGCCTTCGATGCGGCGCGTCTTGCCGTCGGCCGAGCGGATCGTGGCCCGCTTCAGAAGACCATCGCGCCAGTCGATGTCGACCTCGAAGCCGCCGCGTGCGCGCAGGCCCTTGACCGAGCCGGTCTTCCATGCGGAGGGGAGGGCAGGCAGCAGCTCGATCTGCTCGCCGTGTGACTGCACCAGCATCTCCGCGATGGCCGCCGTCGTGCCGAAGTTGCCGTCGATCTGGAAAGGTGGGTGCGTGTCGAAGAGGTTGGGGTAGCTGCCGCCGGCGCCGTCGCTCTTGACGCCGGCCGCGCGCGCACCCGGCGTGGCCAGGATGCCGCGCAGCATGCGGTGCGCGTGGTCGCCGTCCTTGAGCCGCGCCCAGTACGCCATCTTCCAGGCCATGGACCAGCCGGTGGCGGCGTCGCCGCGCGCGGTCAGCGTCTTGCGGGCCGCGGCCATCAGCTCGGGCGACGCGTTGATCTGCCGGCCGGGGAAGAGGCCGAAGAGCTGCGAGACGTGACGGTGCGTATCCTGCGGCGTGTCGAGCAGCGCATCCTTGCGCTCCTGCTGCCATTCGAGCAGTTGGCCCCAGGAGCCGACGCCTGGCACGGCCAGCTTGTCGCGCAGCGCGAGGTAGGGCGCGGCGTCGATGCCCAGCACGGCGGCCGCGCGGGCGGTGTTGTCGAACAGGTCCCAGAGGATCTCCTGGTCGTAGCTGACGCCGTCCTCGATCGGGCCGTGTTCGGGTGACCAGCCATTGGGTGCAACGAGCTTGCCATCGGCGCGGGTCTTCAGGTGGTCGATCCAGAACTCGCAGACTTGCCGAAGCACCGGCCAGGCCTGCTGGCGCAGGAACTCGCGGTCCTGCGTGTAGGCGTAGTGTTCCCAGAAGTGGCGCGCGTACCAGGCGTTGCCGGTCTTGTTCCACAGATAGGTCATCGCGCCGAAAGGGCTGGTCTCGGTGCGTACCGTCCAGCCGCGCAGCGGCTTGCCGTCGGCCGTGAGGAAGGTCTCCTTGGGCGGCGTGAAGCTCTCGCCCCAGGGCACGATCTCGTCGGGCAGGGCGGTCGGATTGCTGGCGGCCAGCGCGGCGCGCTCAGCCACGGCGTGGCGGTAGATGGGGATCTGCGCCTGGATGAAATCCAGCATCGGCCGGTGCAGCTCGCTGAGGTTGGTCACCTCCGCGGGCCAGTAGTTCATCTGCAGGTTGATGTTGGAGTGGTAGTCCGAGTTCCACGGCGGCGTGTTGCTCGCATTCCAGAGCCCTTGCAGATTGGCCGGCAGCGAATCGCGAGAGCTGCTGATCAGGAGGTAGCGGCCGTACTGGAAGTACAGCGCTTCGAGCTCCGGATCATTGCCCTCGTGCGTGTAGCGGGCCAGGCGTTCGCCGGTGGGCAGGGCGCGCTGTGCGGCCGAGCTGACGCCGAGGTTCAGCGTCATGCGATTGAAGAGCGATTGGTAATCCTGGCCATGCGTGCGGCGCAGTTGCTCGAAGCTCTGGGCCGCTGCCTTGGCGACCTGCTCGCGCACGCGCAGCAGCGACGATTCGCCGAGAAAGCCGCGCGCCGCATCGGCCACATAGCTGGTGCCCGCGCCGAGCACCAGGGTCAGCGTGTTGCAGGCCTTGAAGGCCAGCGCCTGTTCTTCCACCGCGACCTGGCCGCCTTCGCATTGCAGGGCAACGCGGCTGGCGTATTGCAGGCCATTGGGCAGGGCGCCGGTGGCTTCGATGGTGGAGCCTTGAGCGAGGATCACCGCGCCGTGTGCGTCTTCGAGCTTGAGGCGGCCGGTGTAGCGGCCCTTTGCCGACGCAGCGAAGCGCTGCACGATCGCCTGGTCCGGATGGCTGGCGAAGGCCGTGCGCTCGAAGCGCGTGCCGCCGATGGAATAGCTCAGCCGCTGTTCAGCGGTGGCGAGATCGAGCGTGCGGCTGTAGTTCTTGACCGGGCCTTCCTGCCCTTGCAGTTCCAGGCGCAGATCACCGAAGGCCTGGTAGGCGCCCATGTTGCGCGCGTCGCCGGTCCAGAGCGTGATCTCGTTGAACTGGATGCGTTCGCGCGCCACCTGGCCGAACAGCATGGCGCCGAGGCGGCCATTGCCGATGGGCAAGGCTTCGCGCTCCCAGCCTTGCGGCGTGTCGGGCGCTGGCTTGTCGTAGCGCAGGGTCAGCGGTGCGGCGCCAACAAGGCCTGAAGCGCCTGAAACGCACAACAGCGGCGCGATCAGCAGGAACTTCTTCATCGAGGCTTGCCCACGAAAACACCACGGCCATGCGCCGCCACATAGACCGTGCCGTGCTCCAGCGGGTCGGCCGTCATCGACAGCAGATAACCCCATCGCTGAGCGTCGTTGCTGATGCGCTGCCAGCTGGCGCCGCCGTCGTCCGAGCGCAAGATGCCCTCAGTGAGCTGGCTGCCGACCTGCGCCTTGCCCCAGAGGTAGAGGCTTTGCGTGCCGTCCTTCGGGCCTTTGCCCACGGTCACCAGCCAGGCCTTGGCCACCGTCTTCAGCTGCTGCATCGGCGCTTCAAGACCGGGGAAGTGCACGAGGCCGTCGGGCAGGGCGAGCCACAGGTCGCGCACGCGGCCGGGCACGCTGAACAGGCAGCCATGCTGATCGTTGCTCAGCGCCGGCAGTCCGGTGACAGAAGGCTTGAAGCTGCGGCCGCCGTCCACGCTGACCAGCAGTTCTCCGCGCGTCTCATCGAAGAGATGGAAAACGCCGTCCATCGCGCGATCGGCGATCGGGATGAGGCGTCGCTCACGGTCAGCCGCCGGCCAGCCTTCGATGACCTGCCAGCTCTTGCCCAGATCGTGCGAGACCTGCGCCGGCTGCTGCGGCGGCGCCCAGACGATGGCCGTGCCCTTGGCCGAGACGGCCACATAACCCGAATCGGTCTTCGGCTTGCGCAGCGACTTGCCGAAAACTCGCCAGCTCACGCCACCATCGAGCGAGACATAACCGCCGGTTTCAGCGTGGTCCGACGTGCGAGCGAGGATGGCGGCGCGATCCTGCGCAAAGTCCACCGAGCGGTTCGTCTCATTGCTTGGCGCGAACAGGCCGCCGCTGGGCGTCTTGCTCGCGTTGTCCCAGGCCGCGCCGGAGACATCGCCCATCGCCGCGAGCAGCAGCGCGCCGCCGGAGGGACTCTTCACGTCGAGCGTGGCGGTCTCCTCGAAACCTTCGACGGTGAAATCCCATTCGACGCGGGCGCCCGAAAGATTGCGGCTGATCCACAGCCCGTAGCCGGTGCCGTAGATGGCGCGCTCGGGGTTGTGCGGATCGAGCTTCACATCGGCGATCCAGTGGCCCATGGAATGGCTCATGTGGCCGTGGCCGCTCATGTAGTTGACCAGCCAGGGGTAGGGCTCGGCGTTGTGGTGCGAGCGGTTGCCCAGCGCGGTCCAGGTCTTGCCGTCGTCCTCGGAGAGGAAGAGATCGTCGCCCTCGGACCAGCGCTCGATGGTGGAGACGATCAGGCGGCCGCGCTTCTTGGGATCGACGTCGAGGCCCGAGTAGCCGAAGTGGCCCGACGGCAGCGGCGAGATCTCGGTCCACTGTTCGCCGCCCTGGCCACGCTGCTTGCCGCTGACCTTCATCTTCCACACGCTGCCCTCTGCGGCGTTGCCCGGGTTGGTAGCAAAGCGCTCCGGGCCCTTGGCAAAGCTGACGTAGAGCGTGCCGTCCGGCCCGAAGGTGGCGCGTTGCGGCACCTGCGAAGGCGCACCCTTGGCGCGCTCGAAAGTGATGCCGCCGTCGCGGGTCAGGTACAGGCCCGGCAGGTCATGGCAGCCGACCCAGACGATGCGCGAATCCTGCGGATCCACGAGCACGAGCGAGACGTGGTTGCCGGGGAAGTCGAGTTTGGTGAAGTTGCGGCCGCGGTTGCTGCTGCGGTGCAGGCCGGCCTTGGTCGTGCCCAGCCAGATCACGTCGCCGTTGGCCGGGTCCACGCACAGGCGTTCGCCCGTGCCGCGGCCGGGCTCGTTGCCGCCGAGGCGGAAGTCGAGATCAAAGATCTGCCAGGTGGCGCCACGGTCGTTCGAAGCCAGCAGGGCGGCCTTGCGGGCCCACTCGCCGGTGTAAATGCCGCAGGCGGCGTAGACGCGGTTGGCATCGCGCGGATCGACGGCCAGGGCCAGCACGCCCATCAGATCGCCATCGGCTTTGCCGAGGAAGTCGAGCATCGGCGTCCAGCTCCGCGTCTTCGGCTCGAAGCGGTAGGCGCCGCCGATGTCGGTGCGGGCGTAGAGCAGGCCCGGCTCCTTGGGATGGAAGACGAAGCCGTCGACGAAGCCGCCGGCGCCGTAGGGCAGGGTCTTCCAGTCGTAGGCCGCGGCTTGTGCTTGCGCTTGCGCAAGCGGCGCAAGGCCCAGGGCGCTGACGCCCAGAACGAACTGACGGCGATCCATCGTCATCTCAATACTTCCCCATGCGGACCTTGAGCGTCACCGGCTCTTCGGGGAGGTTGAGCCCCCAGTCGGTCTGGTCGCCATTCCACACGCGCTCCATCTGCCACTGGCCCTTGGCGTCGAAACGGCCTTGCTCCACGCGGGCGATCAGGGCGGTGCTGCCCTCGAGCGGATCGATGCGCACGCGCGCACGCTGGCCGACGAGGATGAACTCGTCAGGCCCGGTCTGCGCGATGGCCACGCCGCCTTGCAACGTGGTGCTCCAGCTCGGCGATTCCTTCTTGTTGCCCGGCCACTCGCGCTCGCCGAACTGCCACTGGCCGAAGGTGATGTTGGCCTTCCAGCCCTTCATCGTCAGCAACTGGTCGCCGTGATCGTCGGGTTCGGCGGCGCCGTAGGTCCGGCCTTCAAAGGCCCAGCGCGCCCATTGGCGGGCCATGGGCACGAAGCCCGAGTAGGCGCGTGCCCAGGGCGCGACCATGCCCTTGTCGGTGGCCTTGGCGCCGAGCGGGAAGTTGGTATAGGGGAAGTAGTCGATGCCGAAGGGCACGATGCCGAGGGAGCCGGCACCGAGCACGGGATAGACATAGCGCGCAATCGGAGCGGCGTTGGAGATATCGGGCACGAAGAGGGCGTTGCCCTCACGCTGGAAGGCCACGAGGTTGGCCTCCATGCCCTTGGACTCGTGGCCATAGATGTCGGGGCCGATGACGTCGATGGAGGGAGCGGCGGCCTGGTAGAGGCCGATCACGTCCCAGGTCGGGCCGCCGCTGGAGAAATCCTTGTTCCAGGGCTTGGCCGGCGAGGCCGGATCGCGCAGCGCGTTGTTGACGTAGAGCGGCAGCTTGTTGGCCTTGCGGCCCGAGCTGGCCACGACCTCGATGTAGCGGGCGATGGCCCAGGAGTGGAAGTACTGGGCGGCGTAGTCGCCGTAGACCTCGGTCCAGTTGCCGGCCTTTGCTGATGTCTTGGCGGGCTGGCGCTTGAGCACGGCTTCAGGTACTGCTTGCGCGAACGCGGCTTGCGCGGCCGGGCCGTAGTCGCGGTCGGCGCCCCAGGTGCCGACCTCGTTCTCCACCTGCACCATGATGACGGTGTGCTGCTCGCCATCGATTTTCTTCAGCTGCGCCATCAGCGCGGTGAAGGCGCGGGCATCGGCCTTCATGGTCTCGGTGCCGAAGGGCGAGAGGCAGTAGCTGGTCTTGCCGTCGGCTTCCAGCATGCGCGGGAAGCGCTTGTTGTCGAACTTGACCCACTCGGGCACGTACTGCGGGCTGGTGTTCTTCCAGGTGCCGAACCACAGCAGCACGAGGCGCACCTTGTGTTCGCGCGCCTGCTTGACGAGCGTGTCGACGAAGGAGAAATCGAACGTGCCTTCGCGCGGCTCGACCTGCTCCCAGGCCACCGGCACGGAGACGGTGTTGGCGCCCAGATCCTTCACGGCCGGCCACACGTCCTTGAGCGCGCCCGCGTAGTTGCTGGAGTTGTGCACCTGCGCGCCCAGCATCAGCCAGGGCGCGCCGTCCACCATCAGGGCGTGGCGGCCGTCCTTCGTGACGAGCTGGGGCGCGGGTTCAGCGAAAGCGCTTGCACAGACGAGTCCGAGCAGCGCGGCGTAGCGAGCAAGTGAGGACATGGGGGGTCGCTGGGAAGAATCGATCGGAAAAGGGTGGCGTGACTTCACATCACGCCACCCTTCAGCGGCTTCAGAACGAGTAGCGCGCCTGCACGGTGTAGCGCGGCCCGGTCACGAACCAGGCGCGGCCCATCATGCCGATGTGCTGCTGCATGAGCTGCTTGTACACCGAGTCGGTCAGGTTCTGGCCTTCGATGCCGACCTGGAACTTGTCGTTGATCTTGTAGAAGATGCTGGCGTCAAGTTCGCCGTAGCCGTCGGCCCAGGTAGGCAGGCCCCAGGCGACGTTGTGCTGGCCGTAGGTGGCGCTGTTCGGATTGGTGTCCGTGCCGTCCGTGCCCTGCGTGCCGTTCACGTTCACGGCCTGCAGGTACTTGGAACGCCAGCTGTAGGCCACGCGCGCCGAGATCGGGCCGTAGTCATACAGCAGCGCCAGATTGAAGGCGTTCTTCGACAGGTTCTGCAGCGGCAGGTTGTCGAAGGAGCGGCCATCCACGTCGCAGCCGTTGAGGTTCAGGTTCAGGTTGGCGGCACCGGCGTTGTTGCCCGAGCAGTAGGCGCTGAACACCGGGTTGTACAGCTTGGTCTTGCTGTTCACGTAGGTGTAGTTGGCCTGGATGCCGATGCCGGAGAAGGCACCGGGCAGCATGTCGAAGTACTTCTGGAAGGCCAGTTCCAGGCCGCGTGCATAGCCCTTGGCGCCGTTGATCGGTGCCGTGGTCATGAACGGGTAGCTGGTGCCGCTGGTGTCGGAGACGGCCACGGGCGTGACCTGGTTGATGATGACGTCGCGCAGCTGCTTGTTGAACACGGCCAGCGTCAGCGAGCTGCTCTTCTCCGGATACCACTCGGCCGTCAGGTCCATCTGGGTGGACTTGGTCGGCTTGAGCAGCGGATTGCCCGAAGCGGTGCCCGACTGGTTGACGGCGTCCACGACCACGGTGGTGCCCGACGTGTGCGTGGTGGCAGTCTGCGTGAGCGAGCTGTAGGCCTGCAGCTGCGTGAAGTCGGGGCGGGTGATGCCCTTGGCCAGCGCGGCGCGGAACTGCAGGTCCGGCGCGGCCTTCAGGCGCAGGTTCAGGCTCGGCAGCACGTCGGTGTAGCTGTTGTCGAAGTCCTGCGCCTTGGAGCTGTTGGCGATGTTGGGAATGGTGGCGCCGCCCAGCGTGCTGCCGGCGGGAACCGTGGGCGCCTGGTTGTTGATGACGGTGTAGCCGTGCGCCGTGTTGCTCGAGTGCACGACGCGCAGGCCCACGTTGCCGTCCACCGGCATCGGCAGGTCATCCCAGCCGAAGCGCAGCTGAGCGTAGCCGGCCTGGGTCTTTTCCTTCTGGTCGTTGGTGCCGGCCGGGTCAGTGCCGAAGGTGGCGGGCGTCCAGGTGGCGCAGCCGCTGCTCCAGCCCTGCGCGGCGGCCTGCTCGGCGCAGAGGATGTCGTGATACGTGTGCAGTGTGGCGTAGCTGCCGGGATAGCCGGTGGCCGTGGAGGTGGCCGGGAACACGAGGCTGGGCACCGAGGCGCGGCCGTTGAAGAAGTTCTTGAAGGTGTAGACCTGTGTCGGGCCGGAGAAGCGCGGATCGTTCAGGTACGCCAGGTGGCTGATGTCCCAGCCCACCTGCCAGGGCTGGGTGATGGCCGCCCAGTTGTATCCCGGGTTGGAGTTCTGCGTGACGGCGCTGCGGTCGGTGAAGCGCACACCGAAACGCAGGTCGTTCAGGAAGCTGTCGTTGAAGTCGTACTTGGCATCGGCCCTGATGGCCTTCTCCGTGGCCTTGCTCTTGTCCATGTGCTCCATGGTGAAGGCCCAGTAGTAGTTGGCCGGGTCGGCCAGGCGGGCCATATCCGCGCTGTCGAAGATCAGCTTCGGATAGGAGCCGGAGAGGTCGACCTGCTCCTTGGGCATCTGCACGCCGGTGGCCACGGTCGAGTCGAAGCTCGAGGTGGTAGCGCGCACGTACTGCGCATCGAGGTTCACGGTCCAGCGTTCGGCCGGGCGGAACTTGATGTGCCAGGCCAGGTCCTGCGTGTTGGACTTGCGGTCGGCACCGCGCACGTCGTCGTTGAAGTTGATGCCGCCATCGGTGGCGTCACGCAGCGTGCCCTTGATGAAGGCGCCGCTGGCGCTGTACGTGGCACCCGGATCGACCGTGATGTTGTACGGGCTGCTGGAGGCGAACAGCGCGTTCTCGTCCCAGTGCATCTTGTACTTGGACTTGAAGAAGGTCAGCGAGGACTCGATGTTGTCCTTGCGCCATTGGGCGGCCAGGTAGATGCCGTCGCGCTTGCGGTCGAACAGCAGGGTGCGCCACTGCGAGCCCTTGGGGATCCACACGGTCTTGCCGGCTTCCACGTCAGTGCGCGGGTAGTAGGGCTCGACCTGGAAGGCGTCGGTGCGGTTGGAGCTTTCAGAATGGGCCAGGTCCAGCAGCAGGCCGAACTCGCCGGCATCGGTCTTCCAGCGGTTGGAGACCAGCAGCGAAGCCGAGGGCTTGGCCTTGCTGGCCAGCTTGGAATAGGTGTCCGACAGCGACACCGCGGCCTTGAAGCCGGCGAAGTCGAAAGGCATGGCGGTGCGCAGGTTCACCAGGCCGCCGATGGCGCCTTCGATCTGCTCGGCCGAGGGGTTCTTGTACACGTCCACCGCGGCCATCAGCTCGGGCGGTACGTCTTCGAAATTCAGCGAACGGCCGCCGTTGGCCGAGAAGGAATCGCGGCCGTTGAGTTCCGAGCGCACATATGACAGGCCGCGGATCATCACGCCAGAGCCTTCCACCGAGAAGTGCTCGGGGTCGCCCTTGGCCATGGTGCGGTCGATGGTGACGCCCACCACGCGCTGCAGCACTTCGGTGACGGAGCGGTCCGGCAGCTTGCCGATGTCGTCGGCGACGATCGAGTCCACGATCTCGTCCGAGTTCTGCTTGATCTTCTGCGCCGACTGCAGGGCCGCGCGCTGGCCGCTCACCACGACGGTTTCGAGCTGCTTGTTTTGCTGGGGCTGCTGCGTCGTGTCGGTGGTCTGGGCGTACGCCAGTCCGGTCCACAGCAGGGCGGCCTGGGCCGCGGCGATCGAGAGAGTGGTCCGCTGAAAATGTCTCATGATGTTTTCTATGGTTTGGGTTTCAGGGAAGGCCTTGTTGTTGGCAAGGCGGGCAGGCGTCATCAGCAATAACGGTTGAGGAGGTTCTCCAGCAGCTCCTGGCGACCCGAGACGGGCTGCGGATCCTGGTTGGCGGCCAGCACTTGGTCAGCAAGTGCAGCAAGGCCTACGCGGCCGGCGAGCAGGTCTTGCGCAGCAGGCGCATTCCATCCGGCGTAACGTGCATTCACAGCGGCGTCGAAGCGGCCGTCGTTGATCATTCGTTCGGCGATCAGCAGCGCGCGGGCGCAGACGTCCATGCCGCCGATGTGGCCGTGGAAGAGGTCTTCCGCGTCGAGCGACTGGCGGCGCACCTTGGCGTCGAAGTTCAGGCCGCCCGAGCCGAGGCCGCCGGCCTTCAGGATGTGGAACATCGCCAGCGCGGTCTCCGGCACGTTGTTGGGGAACTGGTCGGTGTCCCAGCCCAGCTGCGGATCGCCGCGGTTCATGTCGATGGAGCCGAGGATGCCGAGCGCGCCGGCCATCGCGATCTCGTGCTCGAAGCTGTGGCCCGAGAGCGTGGCGTGGTTGGCCTCGATGTTGACCTTGACCTCCTTCTCCAGGCCGTACTTGGCCAGGAAGCCGTAGACGGTGGCGACGTCGAAGTCGTACTGGTGCTTGGACGGCTCGCGCGGCTTGGGCTCGATGAGGATGGCGCCGTTGAAACCGATCTTGTGCTTGTGCTCGACCACCATGGTGAGGAAGCGGCCGAGCTGGTCGAGCTCGCGCGACAGGCTGGTGTTGAGCAGGGTCTCGTAGCCTTCGCGGCCGCCCCACAGCACATAGTTCTCGCCGCCCAGCTTCTTCGTTGCGTCCAACGCGTCGCGCACCTGCAGGGCGCCCATGCCGAAGACGGCGGGATCCGGATTGCTGGCCGCGCCGGACATGTAGCGGCGGTGGCTGAACAGGTTGGCCGTTCCCCACAGCAGCTTCATGCCGGTGCGCTGCTGGTGCTCGCCCAGCACATCGACCATGCGCAGGAAGTTCTCGTGGCTCTCGCGCGGCGTGGCGCCTTCGGGGGCGACGTCGCGGTCGTGGAAGCAGTAGTAGGGCGCACCCAGGCGCTCGAAGAACGAGAAGGCGGCGTCTGCCTTGCTGACGGCCAGTTCCATCGGTGTGCCGCCTTCGAACCAGGGGCGCTGGAAGGTGGCGCCGCCAAAGGGATCGAGCCCGGTCCACACGAAGTTGTGCCAGTAGCAGACGGCGAAGCGCAGGTGCTCCTCCATGCGCTTGCCAAGCACCACGCGGTTCTTGTCGTAGAAGCGGAAGGCGAGCGGGTTGTCGCTGCTCTCGCCCTCGAAGGCGATCTTGGGGATGTGACCGAAGTAGCCCGCTGCCGGGGCTTGGATGTGCTGCTGCAAGGCTATGTCTCCGTCGTTCTAGGAATCGCTGCCTACCGCACCTGTTGCGCTTAGACAGCGTTGTCAATTCAGTACCAAAACAAGGGAAGCACTTGGCTTCCTGGCTGATTGATCGTTAAACTAGATGTTAGTTTGGGCGCTGGACGAAATAAAGCAAGTGCAAACACCTAGGCGCCCGCTTGTGGTGTGTTCGATACGCTTGAACGTGCCGTTAGCGCGAACAAATAGAACAGCAAGGAGACAGGATGCCCATCAAGGAGGCCGCACAGCCGGTGCGCAGCATCGTCATCGTCGGCGGCGGAACCGCCGGCTGGATGGCGGCTGCGCCCTTGTCGCAGCGCATGGGCAAGGCCTGCACGATCACGCTGGTGGAGTCGCCCGAGATCGGCACCATCGGCGTCGGTGAGGCCACGCTGCCCACGATCCGCGCCTACAACCGCTCGCTCGGTCTGGACGGCGCGGACTTCGTCAAGCGCACGCAGGGCAGCTTCAAGCTGGGCATCGATTTCCAGGACTGGGGCCACGTCGGCAACCGTTTCTTCCACGGCTTCGGCGATTTCGGCCCGCCGATCGAGAACCGCTCGGCCTTCGCCTGGTGGCTGCGCCTGGCGAGCCAGGGGCAGATGCCTTCCTATGAAGAGTGGTCGGTGGCCACGCAGATGGCCTACCGGCACCGCTTCACGCCGCCGCAGGGCGAGCAGCCTTCAGCGCACAACGCGTTTTCCTTCGCCTATCACTTCGACGCGGGCCTGTACGCCGCCTACCTGCGCGAGTACGCGATGGCGCGCGGCGCGCAGCGCGTCGAGGGCATGGTCACCGAGGTGGAGCTGCGGCCCGAAGACGGCTTCGTGGCCGCACTCAAGCTGAAGGACGGCCGGCGCATCGAAGGCGATCTTTTCATTGACGCCTCGGGCTTTCGCGGCCTGCTCATCAACGGTGCGATGCAGGTGCCCTTCGAGGACTGGACCCACTGGCTGCCCTGCAACAGCGCGCTGGCCGTGCCCTCCGCGCGGGTCGAGCCGCTCACGCCCTACACGCGCTCCACGGCCAAGCGTTGCGGCTGGCAATGGCGCATCCCGCTGCAGCACCGCACCGGCAACGGCCATGTGTATTGCAGCGAGTTCATGGGCGACGACGAGGCCGCCGAGATCCTGCTCAAGGGGCTGGACGCTCCGCCGCTGGACAGCCCGCGCCAGCTGCGTTTCACCACCGGCCGGCGCAAGCAGCATTGGGTGAAGAACGTGGTGGCTGTCGGCCTGTCGGCGGGCTTCCTGGAGCCGCTGGAATCGACCAGCATCCAGCTGATCATGGACGCCGTGGGTCGCCTGATCCAGTACTTCCCGGATCGCGGATTCGCGCCGGCGCTGGCTGCGGAATTCAACCGCCACATGGCCGTGCAATACGAATCGGTGCGCGACTTCATCATCCTGCACTACAAGCTCAACCGCCGCGAGGACTCGGAGTTCTGGCGCTACCTCGCGGCCATGCCCATCCCGGATCAGCTGGCCCACCAGATCGAGCTGTTCCGCAGTACCGGCCACGTGGCCATCTTCGACCGCGATGGCTTTGCCGAGCCGTCGTGGATCTCGTTGCTGATGGGCTTGGGGGCCAAGCCCGAGCGCATCGATCCCGTGACCGCACTGATCGACGAGCAGGCCTTGCGCATGCATTTCGAACGCGTGCGGCAGGCCGTCTCCGGCGTGGTGGGCGACATGCCCGATCACGCCGACTACATCCGCCGCCACTGCGCTGCGCCGAATCCCGGCGTGGCGCAGATGGCCTGATGCCTTTTCTCCTCATTCTTCCGCTCCTTTTTCCTTCAACCCGAACTCCATGAAATTCACAGACGGCCAATGGATGCTGCAGCCCGGTGTGGCGGCGCATTACGCCAGCGAAACCTATGCGGTCCAGGTGTTCCCTGACCGCATCCAAGTGCTGGCCACCACCCGCCCGATCAAGCATCGCGGCGACACCCTGCAAGGGCCCACGCTCACGCTCACGCTGACCAGCCCGAGCGAGGGCGCGATCCGCGTGCAGGTCGAGCATTTCTCGGCTTCCGAAGCGCCGCGCCTGCACATCCCGATGGTGGGCGCCGCTGCGGTGCCGATCACCATCGAAGAGACCGAGACGCACGTCACGCTGACCAGTGGCGCGCTCACGGCGGAGATCAAGAAGGGCGAGGGCTGGAACCTCGTCTTCCGCGAGGGCTCGCGCGTGCTGACCAAGAGCGACTGGCGCAGCCTCGGCTACGTGCAGTGGGCGGGCAAGGGCAACCACATGCACGAGCAGCTCACGCTGAGTGTGGGTGAATCGATCTATGGCCTGGGCGAGCGTTTCACGCCCTGGGTGAAGAACGGCCAGATCGTCGAGAACAGCAACCGCGACGGCGGCACGGCCTGCGAGCAGGCCTACAAGAGCGTGCCCTTCTACATGAGCAGCCGCGGCTACGGCGTGCTGGTGGACGAAGCGGGACCGGTGTCCTTCGAGATCGGCTCGGAGAAGGTGGCGCGCGTGCAGTTTTCGCGCGAGGGCGAGAGCCTGGCCTATGTGGTCTTCGCCGGCCCGACGCCGAAGGATGTGCTGCGCCGCCTCACCGCGCTCACCGGCCGCGCGCCGCTGCCGCCGGCCTGGAGCTTCGGCCTGTGGATGACGACCTCGTTCACCACGCAGTACGACGAAGCCACGGCCACGCACTTCATCGACGAGATGAAGCGCCGCGAGTTGCCGCTGGCCGTCTTTCACTTCGACTGCTTCTGGATGCGCGAGTTCCAGTGGTGCGATTTCCAGTGGGACAAGCGCGGCTTCCCCGAACCCGAGGCCATGCTGGCGCGGCTGAAGGCCAAGGGCCTGCGCATCAGCCTGTGGATCAATCCGTATGTGGCGCAGCAATCGCCGCTGTTTGCGGAAGGTGCGCGCGAGGGCTACTTCATCAAGCGCAAAGGCGGGGCCAATGACGGGCTCACCTGGCAGACCGACCAGTGGCAGCCGGGCATGGCCATCGTCGACTTCACCAACCCCGCCGCCAAGGCCTGGTACCAGGGCCATCTGCGCCGCCTGCTGGCGATGGGTGTCGATTGCTTCAAGACCGACTTCGGCGAGCGCATCCCCGATCAAGGCGTGCAGTACTTCGACGGCTCCGACCCGGTGGAGATGCACAACCTCTACGCGCTGCAATACAACGAGGCCGTGTTCGACCTGATCCGCGAGGTGCGCGGCGATGCGGAGGCCGTGGTGTTCGCGCGTTCGACCTACGCTTCGGGCCAGCGCTTCCCCGTGCATTGGGGCGGCGACTGCTGGTCCACCTTCGAATCGATGGCCGAGAGCCTGCGCGGCGGCCTCTCGCTGTCGGCTTGCGGCTTCGCTTTCTGGAGTCACGACATCGGCGGCTTCGAAGGCAACCCGCCGCCGGCCGTGTACAAGCGCTGGATCCAGTTCGGCCTGATGTCCTCGCACAGCCGCCTGCACGGTTCGAGCAGCTACCGAGTGCCATGGCTCGTCGACGAGGAAAGCTGCGATGTCTTGCGAGAGTTCACGCAGCTCAAGCACCGGCTGATGCCCTACCTCTACGCCCGCTCCATCGAAGCCACCGAGACCGGTGTGCCCGTGATGCGGCCCATGGTGGTCGAGCATCCGCAGGATCCGGCCTGCGCCACGCTGGACCGCCAGTACCACCTGGGCTCCGGCCTGCTGGTGGCGCCGGTGTTCACCGAGAGCGGCGAAGTGGACTTCTACCTGCCCGATACCGACGGGACGGGTGAGGGCCGCTGGACGCATCTGCTCTCGGGCAAGAAGCGCGGAGGTGGTCGCTGGTACCGCGAGACGCACGACTTCCTGAGCATGCCGCTGTACGTGGCGCCGGGCACCGTGCTGCCTTGGGGCTTTGAAACCGAGAAGCCGGACTACGACTACGAGCAGGGCGTGACGCTGCGCGTGTTCGAGCTGGCGGATGGCGCGCTTGCGGCCTTCGATGTGGCGGGCAAGGACGGCCGCATCGCCGCACGCGGCACGGTGCAGCGACAGGGCGCGCAATACACGGTGCGGATCACCGAAGGCGGTCTGCGTCAGTGGCGCCTGGAGGTCGATGGCGTGAACAGCCCCGTGCAGGCGGAGGCGCGCGAGCTGCGCTGGAGCGCATAGCACCACGGGCAGGCGCTGGCATGGCTAACCCTAGGCCGTGCCAGCGCGCGTTCCAGTCAGAATGACAACGTTGTCAATTGATTTGCCAAAAGAGCAATAACGGAGACTGCATGTCGTCGAATTCCCGCCATCCACTGAGCTGGGTGCCCACGCTTTATCTCGCCATGGGTCTGCCCAATGTGATGGTGGGCGTGGTCGCCGCCATCCTCTACAAGAACCTGGGCGTCTCCAACGAGGACATCGCGCTCTACACCTCGCAGATGTACCTGCCGTGGGTGCTCAAGCCCTTGTGGGCGCCGTTGCTGGAGCTGGGCCACAGCAAACGCTGGTGGGTCATCAGCATGCAGTTCCTGATGATGGCATCGCTGGGCGCGGTGGCGATGTGCCTGCCGCTCGAAGGCTTCTTCAGGCTCTCGCTGGCCTTCTTCTGGATCACGGGCTTTGCCTCGGCCACGCAGGACACCTGCGCCGACGGCGTCTTCATGACCACCGTGAGCAAGACCGACCAGGCACGCTACGCCGGCCTGCAGGGCATGTGCTGGAACATGGGCGCGGTGATCGCATCGGGCCTGCTGGTCTCGCTGACCGGCTGGCTGCACGACCACCAGGGCATGCCTTGGGTGCAGTGCTGGGTGATTGTGGTCAGCGGCGCGGCCGCAGCCATGGGCCTCTTCGGCCTGTGGCATTTGCGCGTGCTGCCGCCGGGTTCGCCTTCCACGCTGCGCGGGCAGGGCGCCAGCGCCGGCCTGCAGGCCACGCGCGAGGCCTGGGTCAGCTTCTTCGCCAAGCCGCAGATCTGGATGATGCTGGCGGTGATCTTCTTCTACCGCTTCGGCGAGGGCTTCATCGAGAAGTTCGGCCCGCTGTTCCTGCTGGACGATCGCGCCGCCGGCGGCCTGGGTCTGTCCAACGAACTGCTCGGCCACATCAATGGCACGGTGGGCACGATCTCCTTCATCGCGGGGGCCTTCCTCGGCGGCTTCCTGGTGGCGCGCCGCACGCTGCCGAAGAGCTTCTTCGTGCTGGCGCTGGTGCTCAACATCCCGCACCTGACCTACTTCTACCTGAGCCAGACCGCGCCGACCGACACCGTGTGGATCGCCACCATCGTGGCCGTCGAGAAGTTCGGCTTCGGCATGGGCTCGGTGGGCCACATGCTCTACATGATGCAGCAGATCGCCCCGGGCCCGATGCGCATGACGCACTATGCGATGGCCACCGGCGTGATGGCGCTGACCAAGTGGGCCACCGGCACCGCCAGCGGCTGGCTGTGGGGCGGCGTGGATCACCACTACCTGAGCTTCTTTGGCTGGGTGCTGGTGTTCTCGGTCCCGCCGGTGGTGCTGGCGTGGTTTGCGCCGTTCCCGCACAAGGAAGAGGAAGTCAGCGGCGGGGAGGCCGTGGTCGCGCATTGATGCCGCGATGAAAGCGTGAGGGGCAGAATGGCGGCGTTCTTCTCAACACCGCTACGGATTTCCCATCATCATGCTTCGCGTCGGTCTGCTGGGGTTTGGCTATGCAAGCCAGACCTTCCACGCCCCTCTCATCCAAGCCGTTCCCGGCCTCAAGATCACCGCCGTCAGCAGCAGCGATGCCGCCAAGGTCCATCGCGCGCTGGGCACTGAGGTCCAGGTCTACGCTCAGGCCGAGGAGCTGATCGCCGCAGCCGATGTCGATCTGATCGTGATCGCATCGCCCAACCTCACGCACTACCCGCTGGCCCGTGCGGCATTGCTCGCCGGCCGGCATGTGGTGGTGGACAAGCCCTTCACCGCCACCGTCGCCGAGGCCGAAGAACTGATCGCGCTGGCACGAAGGCAGCAGCGCGTTCTCAGCGTCTTCCACAACCGCCGCTGGGACAGTACCACGCTGACAGTCAGCAAGCTGCTGCAAAGCGACGTGCTCGGCCCGATCCGCCAGGCGCGCATGCATTTCGACCGCTTCCGCCCGCAGCCGCGCATTCGCTGGCGCGAGGCCGAAGGGCAGGGCGGCGGCCTCTGGATGGACCTTGGCCCGCATCTGATCGACGAAGCGCTGCGCTACTTCGGCCGGCCCGAGGCGATCCAGCTGGACCTGGCCCTGCTGCGGCCGAAAGCGCAGATCGACGATCACTTCCAGGCCGTGCTGCGCTACGCCGATGGCCTGCGCGTGACGCTCCACGCCACCTGCGTGGCCGCCGTTCCCGGCCCGCGCATCGAGTTGCACGGCCTGAAGGGCAGCTTTGTCAAGCGCGGCATGGACCGGCAGGAGGATGTGCTGAAGGCGGGCGTCAGGCCTGATGCGATGGCGCCAGAGGCTTGGGGCGAGGATTCTGACGAAGGCGACTTGGTGGTGCTGGAAGGCGAGACGCTGGTCCACCGAACCGTGCCGACCGAGCGGGGCGCCTACCCGCAGTACTACCTGCAGCTCCGCGATTGCCTGCTTGGCCAGGGCGCCAATCCCGTACCGGCCGAAGAGGCGCTGGAGGTGATGCGACTGCTGGAACTGGGCACGGAGAGTGCATGCGCTACCTCAGCTTCGACCTGACGGACAGCTCCGACGACGTTCTCACGCTGGATGCCATGGCTTCCACGCGGGAGGCCGAACATCCGGCAGTGATGGCCGAGGTCGATCAAGTGCTGGCCTGGGCGCAGGCCCACTTCGGCGGCCGGCAGGGACCGGTGGAGGACGGCAACGCCTGGGACCACGAACTGCTCGTTCAGCAGGAGGCAGGTCAGTGGATCACGGTGACGCTGACCCTCAGCGCCTCGCCGGAATTCGTCGATGCCTTCCTGCCTGTGTTCGGAGAGCACGAGGAGTGATGCACCGATGCTCTTGGCGGGCAGCGGCGACAATCGCAGCATGACAGACGCTGCCTCGCCGCCCCCAGCACAGCCCCGCAACCCGCTGCACGGCCTGACGCTGGAAGCCATCCTCACCGCACTGCAGGCCGAGTACGGCTGGGAAGGCCTGGACGCGCGCATCCCGCTGCGCTGCTTCGCCTTCGAGCCAAGCGTCAAGTCCAGCCTGAAGTTCCTGCGCAAGACGCCCTGGGCGCGCGAGAAGGTCGAAGGGCTTTACCTGTTCATGCTGCGGGAGCAACGGCGCAACGCGCAGCCTTGACGAAGACTTCTTCCGAGCTGCGAGAGAAAGCTCCCGAGCGGATGCTTGCTTCTTCCGAGCGCGGCACGGAACATGCCATGGACCACGCCGAAAGGACCTGATCTCATGGCCGCCAAGCAAGTCCGCGCCCTCGTGGCAATTGCCTCCGTACTCTGTGTCGGAACGGCCGCAGCGGCCGCTGTGATCGCGAAAGGAATTGATCCGCCCAGAGCGTGCCTGCAGTACGACAGCGAGGCGACGCAGCTGTCGGGAACGCTCTTCGCCCGTGTCTACTACGGACCGCCTGGCTATGGGGAGCGCCCCGCTGAAGACTCCCGGGAGGGAGCATGGCTGCTGCTGCTGGATGCCCCCATCTGCGTCACAGCGTCACCGCATCCTGAGAGCGACAACAACTCGTTCGAACGCGACCAGATCGTTGTTCAACTGGCCGCGGTGCATGTTTCCCCTGGAGCGATCGAAGGATTGGTGGAAAAGCGCGTCGTTGTGAGTGGGCAGCTCTACCACGCGCTCACAGGGCACCACCGAACGCCAGTGCTCCTGGATGTCCATGGCATCCAGGCTCAATAGTCATCCGCTGCGGCGGTGCGGGAACGACATGGGTTTCAGGACGGGAAAGACGCGGGCACTCATTGCGGGAATCATGATGCTTCTGGCGACTGCGGCGGCTGTGGCCCAGGAAGACCGATGGAACGAGGTGACCATTCGGGCGACAGACGTCCCGCGCGACGCGCCCGGATTCGATTCGTATCGATCGTCGGCCTACTCGGGTCCTAACGCTTCGCTCAGACTGACCTCGAATGCCGCAGATCAGATGTACCGGACTCGGATCAGGGACTGGTCGAAGTCCAAGGCCAACTTTGCCGGTCACTACATTCTTGCCACATGGGGCTGCGGGACGGATTGCCTGCAAATCACCATCATCGATGCCAAGACTGGCGAGGTGTTTCACCCGTTCGGCGTGGGCTCGATCGCCTCAATGAACGTGGACGATGCGCTCCTGGCAGGAAGCCCAGCCTGGCCGAACGAGGGTGCGGCCAAGTTCGAGGTCAACAGTCGCCTCCTGGTGCTTATCGGAATGCCCGAGGAAGACGTGAAGCGTCGCGGCATCTCCTACTACGTCTGGCAGGACGACAAGCTGAGGCGGGTGCGCTTTGTGCCCAAGACTTGGTACCGATAGCTACTTTGGAGTTTTCATCGGTTCCCTCCGATCCGCGCTCACCGCCTGAGAAGCGACGGTCAGAATCTCCTCCGTCGACCAGTTGCGTGTGAGCCAGATCGTGAGCGCGGCGACGCTCACATGCCAGGCAGCCATTCCTGGCTCACGACGGTGCTCCGGGAGATACGAGCGGGCAATCCAGTAGGCGACGGTTTCGCCAGGCGTGGTGCGTCCAGAATCGGCGAAGAAGCGCACGAAAAATCCGTAAGGATTCATCGCATCGACGGCTGCGGTGCCATCCCCGCCCGCCTGCTTCCAGATCCTCGCCTGCTCAGCTGCATCCGCCATGTGGGTGGGGCGCAGCGGTCGGCCCTCAACGTTCGAAAGGCCCCATTGATACAGCAACAACGGTGTTGCCAAGACCAGCAGGAAGATCAGGCTGGTGACGATGGCAAACAGCCGGAGCAGCAAGCGCATCGCGATTGATTTCGTCGAGCTGGGGATGAACGAATGTTAGCTGCCGGAATGCCTATTGACGGCGGAGAACCCGGGCGCGCGCAGCGGCTGCCTCGTCATCCGTAGCCCTCTGCATCCGTGCAATTGCCCCCTGCTTGCGCATCTGCTCCAGGGCATTGGCAATCCGAGGCACGAGCTTGGCATGGCGCTTGTGCAGGTAGTGATACAGAGGGACGGCTTCGAGTCGACCTGCAAAACGTATGCCGGTCCAATCCAGGCTTTCGTAGTCCACCCACGTGGGACTCGCGATGACGCCGACCTGGCAGCGCTTGATCTGCAGCATCTTGATGATCTGCTGGCTCGAATTGACCGCGTAGGTCCTCATGCCGGCCGTACGCAGTTCGATGGCCTTGATGCCATGGGGGATGCAAAGCGACAGGCTGCGCAGATCCTCCCATTTCGAGACTCGGATGGAGGGATCGACTGCAATGGCTTCCACTGAAGTCGCCAGGACCGCAACCGGGACGCGAATCAGGTTGGGGTAAATCTGCTCCAAGCCCTCGACGCGCAGCGCCTCGCCATCCAGCGAGCCATCGTTGCTCATCCTGAGCGCCCGCTCCGCGGGCACATCCACCTCCTGGAGCTTCAGGCCCAGCCTTGCGTAGGCCTCACGAAGCAAGGCGATCCCGTTGGCAACGATGTAGCTGCGGCCCGAGGCAAGCCTGAGGGGCTCATCGCCGCGCGAGGCGCACGCTGAAACCAGAAGCAAGGCAAACGTGAGCCTCGACCAGAGCGGACGCATGCGCTCATCCCATGTCGACGGATCAGGCGTGATCCGCCCACGCCGGCTGCCCGGCCACATAAGGCACGACGGCCTTGTACCGCCCCGGCGTCTCCTCGTAGTGCAGCGCCTGCGTGCAGCCGATCTCCGAGGTGAAGTAGCCGAGGAAGGTCAGCTCCTTCATCATGCGAAAGAAGTGCTCCTGCGGCGCCGTGGCGCGCTTGCTGCTTCGCCTGCCGGGATTGGCCGCGCCCTTTTGTTCAGCGTCGAATTCGGTGAGCACCGCCAATCGCTGTTCCGCGCTGGCCTGCATGAAGGAGCGCGAAGTCTTCTTGCGCGTGGCGGCCTCGATTTCCTGCATGCCTTCGCGGAACATGACCTGCTGCGGCGCGCGATAGCAATCCGTGACCATGACCGCCATGAAGGCGCCGACCTTGGCGGCCTTGGCACCGGGCGTCTTGGTCTCGGGCAGGATGGTCTCAGCGACTTCGTCGAGGAAGGCGATGTCGGCGGCGGTGAAGGCGCCCGCGCTCTTGGACGATGGGTTCTCCAACGCCGCCAGCAATTGAGGCGCAGAGATCAGCGCCGTGCCACCGAGCAGGGCGCTGACACGGCGGATCGCTTCGCGTCGGTCGATTTGCGTTGCAGGCGTCGTCATTACAGATTCCCTCGCTTCAATTCAGCCACGGCGAAGTCTGCCGCGCGCGCGGTGAGCGCCATGTAGGTCAGCGACGGGTTCTGGCAGGCGGAAGACGTCATGCAGGCACCATCCGTCACGAACACATTGGGCGCATCCCAGACCTGGTTGTGCTTATTCAGCACCGAGGTCTTCGGGTCGTGGCCCATGCGCGCGGTGCCCATCTCGTGGATGCCAGCGCCAGGGAAGTACTCGGCGTCGTAGGTCCTGACGTTCTTGAGGCCACAGTGCTCGAGCATCTCGGCCATGTCGTTGGCCATGTCCTTGCGCATCAGGCGCTCGTTCTCGCCGATGGCGCAGTCCATCTTCAGCACCGGCAGGCCCCACTTGTCCTTGCGGCTGTGGTCCAGCGCGACGTGGTTGGCATGGTTGGGCAGTGTCTCGCCGAAGGCCGTGGAGCCGAACTGCCACGGGCCGGGCGTGGCGGCCTCTTCCTTGGCGGCAGCGCCGATGCCGAGCTCGGCCACGCCGCGTGACCAGTCGCTGCGCCGGGCGCCGCCCTGGTAGCCGAAGCCGCGCAGGTAAGGGCGCTTGTCGCCGAAGAGGTTGCGGTATCGCGGCACGTAGATGCCGGTGGGGCGGCGGCCTTCGTAGTAGCTGTCGTTCAGACCATCGATGCGGCCTTCGGCGCCCACGCGGAAATGGTGGTCCATCACGTTGTGGCCCAGTTCGCCCGAGCTGCTGCCCAGACCTTCGGGCCAGACATCGGTGGCCGAACGCATCAGCAGCCAGGCGCTGTTGAGCGAGGAGGCGCAGACGAAGACGATCTTGGCGCTGTAGTCGGTGGCCTTCTCGGTCACCGCGTCGATCACGCGCACGCCGCTGGCCTTGCGCTTCTCTTTGTCGAACAGCACCTCGCTCACGATGGACCAGGGCTTGAGCGTGAGCCGGCCCGTCTTCATCGCCGCGGGCAGGGTGGAGGACTGCGTGCTGAAGTAGCCACCGTAGGGGCAGCCCAGCCAGCAGGCGTCGCGGTACTGGCAACCGGCACGCCCGTCCAGCGGCCGGGTGGCGTTGGCCGTGCGGCCGATGATCATGCGGCGCTGGCCGCCGAAGCCTTGCGCGAGTCGTCCGGCGATCAGCGATTCGCCGCTGTTCAGCGGCATCGGGGGCTGGAACTCGCCATCGGGTAACTGCGCCAGACCTTCGCGCGAGCCAGAGATGCCGGCGTGCCGCTCCACATGGTCGTACCAGGGCGCCAGCTCCGCGTAGCGGATCGGCCAGTCCACCGCAACGCCTTCGCGCGCATTGGCGGTGAAATCGAAATCGCTCCAGCGGTAGCTCTGCCGGCCCCACAACAGCGAGCGGCCGCCGACCTGGTAGGCGCGGAACCAGTCGAAGCGCTTGGTCTCGGTGTAGGGCGATGCGTGCTCGTCGGCCCAGGCGGCGAGGTTGGTCTCGTTCAGCAGGTCGCGGCGCAGGATCTGGTACGCCTCTTCCATCGCCACCGTGCGGCGGCCGCGGTGCAGGTACTCCCACGGGCCCTTGGTGGCGTTGACGTAGTCCTTGACGTGCTCGACATTGCGGCCGCGTTCCAGCAGCAGCACACGCAGCCCTTTTTCGGTGAGTTCCTTGGCGGCCCAGCCGCCGGAGATGCCGGACCCGACGACGATGGCGTCGTATGAAGTGGATTCCATTGCGCTTCCCAGATGAACAGACCGGTCACGTTACCCAAGGAAGTGCGGGTGTCAACCGGGGTGATCGCGGTGCAAACGCTGCCATCATCCGCAGCGCGCCCTTTGAAGGAGGAACGAATGAACAGAATCCGCTTGCCTGTCGCGTTAGCAATTGCAACAGCCTGCGCGTTTGCGCTTGGTTCGGTGGCACACGCCGCCCAGGAATCCGTACCGCCGCGCAGCGCCGCCGATGATGGCTTCACCGACACGCCGCTGATCCCGGGCCAGGCCTTCCACGTCCACGATCCCGCGCGGCCGCAGCCGCCCATCGTCAAGCCGGCAGCAACGCCTGGCGCGCCGCCTTCGGACGCCGTCGTGCTCTTCGGCGGCCGCGATCTATCCCGCTGGGGCCAGCGCAGCAGCGCGGCGGAGGATGCGCCGTTGATCGACGCGAAATGGCCAGTGCGCGAAGGCTGGTTCGAAGTCGGCGCCGGCACCGGCGATCTTTATTCGCGCGAGCGCTTCGGCGACGTGCAGGTCCACGTCGAGTGGGCTTCACCGGCCGTGGTCAAGGGCAACAGCCAGGGGCGCGGCAACAGCGGCCTGTTCCTGATGGGTCTTTATGAGGTGCAGATCCTCGACGTGTTTGACAACCGTACCTATGCCGACGGCAATGCGGGCGCTCTCTACGGCCAGTGGCCGCCGCTGGCCAATGTGGCGCGGCCGCCCGGCGAATGGCAGAGCTACGACATTGTCTTCGAGGCCCCGCGCTTCGACGGCAGCCGACTCGTCTCGCCCGCCTACTTGACGCTGTTCTGGAACGGTGTCCTCGTCCACAACCGCAAGGCGCTGCTCGGCCCCACCGTCTGGCGCAACACGGTGCCGTATGCCCCGCACGCCGCCGAGCTGCCGCTGAAGCTGCAGGACCACGGCAATCCGGTACGCTTCCGGAATGTCTGGGTGCGAAGGCTCAGTGGATATGACGCGCAGGCTGGGCGTTAGGCGGCCGAGGTCCCGGAACCGGGCTCTCTCGCCCTGGTCGGTCTGGCTCTCGCCGGTCTGGCCTTCGCGGGAAAGCGACGCGCCAAGGCCTGACCTTCGGCTCTCGACTGCCACAAGAATCGGCCGCTGATGCGGCCGTTTTTCATGGCGGCGCGCGCCGCGGGGGCCGGCCGCTACAGTCGCGCCATGACAGCCGCACTCGATTCGCCCCCCTCGTTGGCGCAGGCGCCGGTCTCGCTCACTCGCGCGGAAGCCTTTCGCTTCTGGCTCAAGCTCGGATTCATCAGCTTCGGCGGGCCTGCGGGCCAGATCGCCGTCATGCACGAGGAACTTGTGGAGCGCCGGCGCTGGATCTCGGAAGGCCGGTTCCTGCATGCGCTGAACTACTGCATGCTGCTGCCGGGGCCGGAGGCCCAGCAGCTCGCCACCTACATCGGCTGGCTCATGCACCGAACCTGGGGCGGCGTCGTCGCAGGCGTGCTGTTCGTGCTGCCTTCGCTGCTCATCCTGATCGCACTGTCCTGGGTCTACGTGGCCTTTGGCCAGGTGCCCGCTATTGCCGGCATCTTCTACGGCATCAAGCCCGCCGTCACGGCCCTGGTGCTGCACGCCGCGTGGCGAATCGGCGCGCGCGCGCTCAAGAACCGATGGCTCTGGTGCATCGCAGCCGGTGCGTTCCTGGCCATCTTCCTGCTGAACCTGCCGTTCCCGCTGATCGTGCTGACGGCGGCTCTGGCGGGCTATACAGGAGGGAAGCTGGCGCCAGACAAGCTCAAGAGCGCAGGGGCTCATGGCGCGGCCCAGCGGGACTATGGCCGCGCATGGATTGACGACGACACGCCCACGCCGCCGCATGCCTTGTTCTCCTGGGCCCGGCTGCGCAAGGTGTCGTGTGTCTGCCTGGGGCTCTGGGCGGTGGTGCTGGGCGGCTTGACCGCCGCATTCGGGTGGTCGGGCGCCCTGGCCCAGATGGGCTGGTTCTTCACCAAGGCCGCGCTGCTTACGTTCGGGGGCGCCTATGCCGTGCTGCCCTATGTCTACCAAGGGGCGGTGGATCAATTCCACTGGCTCACCGCACCGCAGATGATCGACGGGCTGGCACTGGGCGAAACGACGCCGGGGCCGCTGATCATGGTGGTGGCCTTCGTGGGTTTTGTCGGCGGATGGCATCACGCGATCCTTGCCGGCGATGCGCCGCTGCTGCTGGCCACGGCCGCCGCTTGCGTGGTCACGTTCTTCACCTTCCTGCCGTCCTTCTTCTTCATCCTGCTCGGTGGCCCGTTCATCGAATCCACGCATGGCAAGTTGCAATTCACGGCGCCGCTGACGGGCATCACGGCCGCAGTCGTCGGGGTCATCCTCAACCTGGCGCTGTTCTTTGCGTACCACGTGCTCTGGCCGCACGGCTTTGTCGGTCGGTTCGAGCTGCCTTCAGCGCTGATCGGCCTTGCGGCCGCGCTGGCGTTGTTTCGCTTCAAGGTGGGCGTCATTCCAGTCGTGCTGGGCTCGGGCGTGGCGGGGCTGCTGTGCCAGCTGCTGCTTGGCTGATCGGTGCCCAATGTGCGCCCATTTCCGATGCCGCAGCACTAAGATCCCCACTGCTCAGCCAACTCCAACGAAAGGATCCGTATGAAGAAGATCATTGCGCTGGTAGGCGCCGCACTGCTTGCCGCAAACGCGCAGGCTGCAGACGTGGGTGTGTCCATCCAGGTGGGCCAACCCGGGTTCTATGGCCGCATCGATATCGGCAACGCTTCACCGCCGCCGGTGATGCTGGCCGAACCGATCTGGGTGCAGCGCACGACGGTGCGTCCTGCGCCTGTCTATCTCCGCGTTCCGCCGGGCCATGAGAAGCATTGGGACAAGCATTGCCGTGAGTACAACGCCTGCGGCGTGCCGGTCTACTTTGTGCGCGAGGACTGGTACCAGGAGCGCTATTCGCGCCGTGACGATGACCGCCACCACGACGACGACCGTGGCAAGGGCAAAGGCCATGGCAAGGGACACGGCAAGGACAAGGACAAAGACAAGGGCCGCGACTAGGGCGACTGGGGTTCGAGGCGGCACTGCGACCGCAGCTGCGCGATGAACTCTCGCTGCGGCTCGGTCGGCAGCCAGTCCACCCGCGTGGTGTAGCCCACCGTGCGTTCGCCATTGGGCGAGGGCACCTGGAGCGCCACCACCTCGTTGCGGTAGTTGCCGTAGAGGATGTGGGATCGTGACAGCAGCGAGATGCAGTCGTTCTCCTCCAACATGGCCATCATCATCGCCAGCGAGCTGGTCTCCACCAGCACCTGGGGCGCCTGCGGCAGCTGGGCCAGCATCAGGTCCACGACTGCCCGGCGCGGCATGTCCTGCTGCGGCACCACCCAGCCGTGCGTGGCCAGATCCTTGAGGGTCACGCGGCGCTGCTGCGCCAGCGGGTGGCCGCGGCGCACGACGACAACATAAGGGTCGGTGAAGAGTTCACGCTCGACGGCGTTGCCTTGCATGCGCGGCTCGCGCAACGCGCCGACGATGATGTCGAGCCGACCGAAGTTGAGGTCCTCCAGCAGCCGGGCGTGGGTGCTCTCCCGGATCATCACCACCACGTTGGGGTAGCTCTCGCGCAGGCGCCCGATGGTGCGCGCCAGCAGCCGCTGCGGCATCAGCGGCAGCACGCCCACGGCGATGCGGCCTGCCGCCAGGCCGCGGGCCGCCGTGAGGTCCACGCGCGCCTGCTCGATCTCGCCCAGGGCCACCACGAGGCGCCGCGCCAGCTCCTGTCCCGCCGCATTGACCGACACGCTGTGCACGCGCCGTCGGTAGAGCGTGTGGCCGATGGTGTCTTCCAGTTCCCGTGCGGCGCGGTGGACCGCCGGCTGCGAGATGCCGAGCCTGCGCGCGGCTTCGGCGGCGGAGCCCGCCTCGGTAATTGCGATGTGGCAGCGGATCTGTGAATCGGTGAGCCGGCGGCAGATCGTGCCCGCGCGCGACTGCGACTGGCGGGTGCGCGCGCCGACCGGCATGGCGGCAACGGCCGCCTCGATCTGCTCGAGCATGCGCACCACGCGCAGCTGCAGCAGCGTGCCTTCGCGCGTGAGCTCGCTGCCGCCGTAGCCGCGTTCGAAAAGCACGGCGCCGACGGTCTCTTCCAGCTTCTTGATGGCCAGGCTCACGGCTGGCTGGCTCAGCCCCACGGCCTCGGCCGCGGGGCTGATGCCGCCTTCGCGGCAGACCGCGTCAAACAGCACGAAGCGGCGCAGGTTGATGAGGTCTTCGGGCTTCGAAGTCATCTTTAAGCTTCACAGAAATTTATGGCCTGAGTCGCAGTTTAAATTAGGAAAGCACGAGACGGATCCGTAAAGTTCACATCAATCTTGCGGCACTGATCGAACCCAGCTTAACCATGTACGTAGATACCCACACGCATGCCATCTCGTCGGACCACGACCGCTACCCGCTCGCGCCGGTGGGCGGCAAGCAGTCGGACTGGTCGGCGCACCGCCCGGCGGACTACGAGAGCCTGCTGGCCTCGATGGACGAAGCCGGCATCCGGCACGCCATGGTGGTCCAGGCCTCGACGGCCTACGGCAGCGACAACCGCTACGTTGTCGACGCCGTGAAGGCCCACCCCGACCGCTTCTGCGGCGTGTTCTCCATCGACGTGCTGGCGCCCGACGCCGTCGAGCGTTTCAAGCTCTGGCTCGGCGAGGGCCTGAGCGGCCTGCGCCTGTTCCTCACCGGCACGACGATGCCCGGCCAGGCGCTGTGGTTGGACGACGAGCGCTCCTTCCCGGTGTGGGAGTACGCGCAGGCCCACAACATCTCGATCTGCCTGCAGATGACGGCCGCGGGCATCCCAGCGCTGCGGCGCATGCTGGGCCTGTTCCCGCGCAGCCGCGTGCTGCTCGACCACCTGGCCCGCCCGGATCTCTCCGACGGCCCGCCGTACAGCTCAGCGAAGCCGCTGTTCGACCTGGCCGAATTCCCCGGCGTCTACCTGAAGCTGACCAACCGCACAATCACGGAAGCATCGCGCGGCGCCTCCACGCCGCAGGCCTTCATGCCGCGCGTGCTCGAGGCCTTCGGTGCCCGGCGCATCGCCTGGGGCTCCAACTTCCCCTCGGCCGAGGGCTCGCTGAAGTCGCTGCTGGCCGAAGCGCAGGCCGGCTTGTCCATGCTGTCCGACGAAGACCGCGCCTGGATCTTTGGCGACACCGCGCGTTCCATCTATCCGGAACTCAAGCGCATGGGAGCGCGGGCATGAGCGCCGCTGCGATGCTGAAGGGCGCGGTCAAGCGCTACCCGCACACCGCGCCGCTGATCGACGGCGCCTTGCGCGAGCCCGGTCTGCAGATCGACTGGCAGGCGATCGAGCCGATCCACCGCGCCTTCGCGCCGATGGCCCGGCAGCAGGCCTACGACCTCGGCGAGATCGCCATCGCCACGCTGCTGCAGGCCAAGGCCTATGGCAAGCCGCTGATCATGCTGCCCGTCGTGCTGGCCGCGCGGCTGCAGCAAGGTTGCCTGGTTTACAACCGGCGGCACCGGCCGGGCCTGACGGTCAAGGATCTCGCCGGGGCCAAGGTGGGCGTGCGCGCCTACACGCAGACGACGGGCATGTGGCTGCGCGGCATCCTCGACGAAACCTACGGCGTGCCGCCCGAGCAGGTCCGCTGGACCACTTTCGAGGGCGCGCACCTGGAGGAATACGCCGACCCGGCCTTCGTCACCCGCGCACCGGCCGGCAACAAGGGCATGTTGCAGATGCTGATGGATGGCGAGCTCGACGCTGCCATCTTCGGCAACGACCTGCCGCAGCACGAGGACATCGCGCCAGTGATTGCCGACTATGCCGAGGCCGACCGTCGCTGGCAGGCCGAGCACGGCTTCGTGCCGATCAACCACGTGCTGGCCGTGCCGACGGCCGTGGCACAGACGCATCCCGAGGCCGTGCGCGCCGTGTACCGGCTGTTCAAGCAGGGCAAGGCGTCGGTGGCCGATCCGGCGGCGCTGCAAAAGCGGCTGCCCGACGGCATCGACGCGCTGCGCGGTCCGCTGGCCAAGACGCTGGCCTTTTGCGAGCAGCAGGGCTTGATGCCGCGCCGCCTCGACATCGAAGAACTGCTGGACGACAGCGAGCAACTCCTCGGCAACGAGGCAAGGTGAACGTCGCCGCGTGAGCGACGAAACCTGACACACCAAGGATCCCGAAGGAGACAATGAAGTGAACATGAAAGACCTGCCTGTCCCCCGACAGCCAGCCGCGAAAAAGCCCTTCTACCGGGACGTCTCGTTCCAGGTGTTCGTGGGCATCGTGCTTGGCGTGGCCGTCGGCCATTGGTGGCCCGATGCCGGCAAGGCCTCGCAGCCGCTAGGCGATGCCTTCATCCGGCTGATCCAGATGGTGGTCGGCCCGATCATCTTCTGCTCGGTCGTCAGCGGCATTGCCAATGCGGGCGACATGAAGAAGGTCGGCCGTGTGGCGATCAAGGCGTTGATCTACTTCGAGGTGATCACTTCGATCGCGCTGCTGATTGGCCTGGTCACGATCAACCTGCTGCAGCCCGGCGCCGGCATGAATATCGACGTGAACGCGCTGGACGCCGGTGCGGCCGACAGTTACATCACGCAGGCCAAGCACTTCGAGTCCACCAGCGTCTTCCTGCTGAACCTGATCCCCCGGACGATGGTCTCGGGTTTTGCGAACGGCGACATCCTGCAGATCCTGTTCGTCTCCGTGCTGTTCGGCTTCGGCATGGCGGCAGCGGGTGAGCGAGCCCGGCCCATGCTCAACGTGCTCGACAGCTTTGCCCACGGCGTCTACTGGATCATCGGCCTGGCGATGAAGGTCTCGCCGATCGCGGCCTACGGCGCCATCGCCTTCACGGTCAGCAAGTTCGGCGTGGGTTCGCTCGTGGCGCTGGGCAAGCTGGTCGGCGAGTTCTACCTGACCTGCCTGCTGTTCTTCGTGCTGGTGCTGTGGCCGGTGACGCACATGGCCGGCTTCAGTCTGCTCAAGCTGATGCGCTACATCCGCTCCGAGCTGCTGCTGGTGATCGGCACGAGCTCGTCGGAAAGCGTGTTCCCGCAGCTGCTGCGCAAGCTCGAGCAACTGGGTTGCGAGCGTTCGGTGGTGGGTCTGGTGCTGCCCGGCGGCTATGCCTTCAACCATGACGGCACCTGCCTGTACTTCGCCGCGGTCTCGGTCTTCCTCGCGCAAGCCACCAACACGGCGCTGGGCTGGGAGCATCAGTTGGCCCTGCTGCTGGTGCTGCTGATCACCTCCAAGGGCGGTGCGGGCGTGGCGGGTTCGGCGATTGCCGTGCTGGCCGCAACGCTCGGTGCCACGGGCACGATCCCGGTGGCCTCCATCGCGCTGATCCTCGGAGTGCACCGGCTGTTGTCCTCGGCCTTTGTGTTCGTCAACATCACCGGCAATGCCGTCGCCACGGTCGTCGTGGCCCGCTGGGAGAAGGCGCTGGACGCCGACCGCCTGCGGATGGAGCTGGACAACGGCTACGTGGAGCCTGAGCCGACGCTCGTCCGGCACTAGCCCCCGCCGCTCCTCCTTGCTCTCTTTCCTCAGGGCTGCGCTTCATGCAGTGATCCACGCCGTGATCCGCGCGGGATCGCAGCCCGTCCTCGCCTTATCAACAACCCTGCTTGCCGGCAATAGACCGGCGTACGGAGACAAGCAATGATGAATCGCACTGATCGAAAAGCGGATCGACACACGGATCGACACCTGGCCGCGCTGGCCCTGATCGCAGCCACGGCGGCGCCATCGGCCTTCGCGCAAGGCAGTGTCCAGATCTTCGGCACCGTGGATGGCGGCGTGCGCCACCTGACGCATGTGAACTCGGCCGGCGACAGCAAGACCATGATGGGCTCGAACGGCTGGAACAGCTCCAACAAGCTCGACTTCGGCGGCAAGGAAGACCTGGGCGGTGGGCTGGACGCGCACTTCCTGCTCGAGCAGGGTTTCAACCTGGCCACCGGCGCGCTCGACAACACGACCAACACGATGTTCCAGCGCCAGTCCTTCGTCGGCCTGAAAGGGGGGTGGGGCTCGCTCGACCTGGGACGCCAGTACACGATCTCGCACGACTTCATCCTCGACTACGACCCCTTCCACTTCAACTACACGCCGCTGATCCCGCTGACCCAGGCTTCCAGTGGCACGCGTTTCAGCAATGACGTGAAGTACGTGGGCGAGTTCGGGCGCTTCAAGTTCGAGCTGGAGAATTCCTTCGGCGAGGTCGCCGGCAGCAACAGCCACGGATCGACTCACGGCGTCGGCCTGCAGTACTACGGAGAAGGCCTGACCGCCGGCGGCTCTTACAACCGCCGCAACGTGCTGGTGGGCACCACGTATCGCAACGAGGACTACTACCTCGTCGGCGCCGCCTTCAAGCGCGGCGACTGGGCCATCTCCGGCGGCTACATGATCGACACGATCGACCTGCAAGGCACGGCGCCCAACACCGTGACGCGCAACGCCTTCGGCGGCGCGAGCTATTCCGTCAGCGCGCAGATCAAGCTGACCGCGGGCTTCTACCGCACGACTTCCACCACCGACAAGGCGCGCGGCAAGGACATGACCATCGCCGGCCTGGACTACCTGCTGTCCAAGCGCACCAAGCTCTACGTCGAGCTCGACCGCACCAAGTACAAGGCCACCGTCGTGTCGACCTTGAACGCGGCCGGCACGAGCAACCAGGTGGGCTACACCTGGGGCGTGAACCACCGCTTCTGAGCCCGCGACATTTCTCGGAGACCTTCTGAATGATCATCGACGTCCACGGCCACTACACCACCGCGCCCGCCGCCCTCGGCGCCTGGCGCGACCTGCAGATCGCGGGCCTCAACGATCCATTGAGGGCTCCGCGTGCGAGCGATCTGAAGATCAGTGACGACGAGCTGCGCGAGTCCATCGAGACCAACCAGCTTGCCAAGATGCGCGAGCGCGGCAGCGACTTGACCATCTTCAGCCCGCGCGCCAGTTTCATGGCTCATCACATCGGCGACTTTGAGACCTCGGCCACCTGGGCCGCGATCTGCAACGAGCTCTGCCACCGCGTGAGCGAGCTCTTCCCCGAGCACTTCATTGGCGCGGCCATGCTGCCGCAGTCGCCCGGCGTCGACCCGGCCAGCTGCATTCCGGAGCTGGAGAAGTGCGTCAAGGAATACGGCTTTGTCGGCATCAACTTGAACCCCGATCCTTCGGGTGGCCACTGGACCAGCCCGCCGCTGACCGACCGCCACTGGTATCCGCTGTACGAGAAGATGGTCGAGCTGGAGATCCCGGCCATGATCCATGTCTCCACCAGCTGCAACGCCTGCTTCCACACGACCGGCGCGCACTACCTGAACGCGGACACGACGGCCTTCATGCAGTGCCTCTCCGGCGATCTGTTCAGGGACTTCCCCACGCTCAAGTTCCTGATCCCGCATGGCGGTGGTGCGGTGCCGTACCACTGGGGTCGCTTCCGCGGCCTGGCGCAAGAGATGAAGAAGCCGCTGCTGCAGGAACACCTGCTGAAGAACATCTTCTTCGACACCTGCGTCTACCATCAGCCGGGGATCGACCTGCTGACGGACGTGATCCCGGTGGAGAACATCCTGTTCGCCTCCGAGATGATCGGCGCCGTGCGTGGGATCGATCCGCAGACGGGGCATGCTTATGACGACACCAAGCGCTACGTCGAGGCCACACGGAAGCTGAGCGCTGAGCAGCGCCACATGGTCTATGAAGGCAACGCGCGGCGCGTGTTCCCGCGCCTGGACGCAGCACTCAAGGCCCAGGGCCGCTAACGGCAACGTCAGAGGATACCTATGTACGAACTTGGCGTTGTCTATCGCAACATCGAACGCACTGACCGTGCCACCGCCGATGCATTCGCGTCGCTCGGTTCGGCCACCGTCCACGAGGCCATGGGCCGCGTCGGTTTGATGAAGCCTTACATGCGGCCGATCTACCCGAGCGCCCAGGTCTCTGGCACGGCCGTGACGGTTCTCCTGCATCCCGGCGACAACTGGATGCTGCACGTGGCGGCCGAACAGATCCAACCGGGCGATGTCGTCGTGGCGGCGATCACTGCCGAATGCACGGACGGCTACTTCGGCGATCTGCTCGCCACCAGCTTCCAGGCGCGCGGCGCCCGGGCACTCATCGTCGATGCTGGCGTGCGCGACGTGAAGACGTTGGCCGAGATGAAGTTCCCGGTGTGGAGCAAGTGCATCTCGGCCAAGGGCACCATCAAGGCCACGGTCGGATCCGTCAACATCCCGGTGGTCTGCGCCGGCATGTGGGTGACGCCGGGCGATGTGATCGTGGCGGACGACGACGGCGTGGCGTGTGTGCCGCGCGCCATGGCGGCGAAGACGCTCGAAGCGGCGCGGGCCCGCGAGGCGAACGAGGGCGCGAAGCGCGAGCAGCTCGCGGCTGGCGTTCTCGGCCTCGACATGTACAAGATGCGTGAGCCGCTGGAGAAGGCGGGGATGCGCTACGTGGATTGACTCGTCCCGGGCCGCGCACTTCCGGCACACTTCATGCCATGCCCGCTGACTCATCCCCGACCCTGTTCAAGAACGCCAAGGCTTTCGAGACCTGGCTGAAGAAGCATCACGCGACCTCGGATGGCCTCTGGCTCCAGATCGCCAAGCAGGGCGCCGATGAACCCAGCGTGACCTACCCGCAGGCGGTGGAGATCGCGCTCTGCTGGGGCTGGATCGACGGCCAGAAGAAGGGCCTCGACGACCAGCACTTCCTGCAGCGCTTCACGCCGCGGCGCGCGCGCAGCCTCTGGTCGAAGATCAACGTGGACAAGGCTGCGATGCTCATCGAGGCAGGCCGCATGCAGGCGGCTGGCCACGCGCAGATCGAGGCCGCCAAGGCCGACGGGCGCTGGGCGCAGGCGTACGACGGAGCGCGCACATCTGCGGTGCCCGAGGACCTGCAGGCCGCGCTGGAAGCCGAGCCGAAGGCTAAGGCCTTCTTTGCCACGCTCAACGCAACGAATCGCTACGCGGTGCTGTGGCGTGTGCAGACGGCCGTGAAGCCTGAGACGCGCGCCAAGCGCATCGCGCAGCTGGTGGCGATGCTGGCGCGTGGCGAGACCATCCACAACAGCGCCAAGCCCGGTGCCAAGGTTCAGGCCTCCTGAAGAGGCCACACTTCGACGACGCCATGCGCGACCGCGCAAGGACTCTTGGCAACTTGCTGGATGGCGTCTTCGAGGCTGGCCGCCTCGATGATGGCAAAGCCGGCGATCGGCAGCGGCGAAGCCATGTAGGCCCCGTCCCGGGTCTCGATGCCGGCGTCCTCCGGATTGCGAACCTGCACCGGTGAGCTCGCGATGCCCATCAGGGCTCCCGCTGTTTGCAACTCCCGGTCATGCTGGTGAGCCGCATCCCTGACGGGCTGCGGCGTGCGGTCGTAGCCCTGCTGATCTCCGTAGCCGATGGTGACGAATTTGGGCATCGGGGTCTCCAGTTCTGTGGACGGTCAGCCGCGCACGCCATCAAGGTGTCGGTGGTGCTCGAAGGGGCACGATGGATTCCCTTGAAGGCGGTCTCGACGTCGATCCAGGTGGCATCCGAACTCCAGACCCCGTGGTGCGGGCTCATGCCCATGACCGCGAATCTGCGCAACTCGTCCAGCCACACGTGGTCGAGCCGCCAGCCAGCCCGCAGCACGAGGCCCTTCATGCGCGGCAGGTCGAACTTGCGCGAGCTTTCCGTGTGGATGGTTTCCCCGGCCTGCAGGCGCACGGCTTGCCCATCGACCTCGGCTTCCACGTTGCGGATGCAGCGCAGGTGCATTTCCACGGCGCGCTGCTGCGCGTTCCTGCAGGCCTCGTGGCGGAACGCATGCACGGGCAGGTCGCCGTCCAGCTCGCGGTTGATGCGGTGCAGGAGGTTGAGATTGAAGGCAGCAGTCACGCCCGCGGCGTCGTCATAGGCGCGCAGCAGCGTGGCCGTGTCCTTGAGCAGGTCCACGCTGATGATCGCCCGGCCGCCTTCGCCCACGTGCGCGTGCATGCGGCGCAGCAGCGCCAGCGCGTGGGCCTGGTCCAGATTGCCCAGCGTGGAGCCAGGGAAGAAGGCCGTGCGGCGCCGGCCCGCGGGCAGACCCGGCGGCAGCTGGAAGTCTTCGTTGAAGTCCGCCACCACGGGGTGCAGCGCGAGCCCTTCGTAGCGCTGGCCCAGACGCCGTGCCGTAAGTGCGAGGAAGTCGCTGGCGATGTCCACCGGCACGTAGGCGGCCGGGCGGCTCAGCGCTTCCAGCAGGATCTCCGTCTTGATGGCGGAGCCAGCGCCGTATTCGATCAGCACGGCTTCTTCGTCCATGTAGCGCGTGATGTTGGCGGCATGGGTGCGCAGGATGTGCGTCTCCACGCGGGTCGGGTAGTACTCCGGCAGGCGCGTGATTTCCTCGAACAGCAGCGAGCCCGTGTCGTCGTAGAGCCAGCGGCAGGGCAACTGCTTGGGCGTGCGCCTCAGGCCGGTGATCACGTCGCTGCGGAAGGCCTCGCGAAGTCGGTGCGTGGGGTGCGTGGTGTCCAGCATGTCGGTCATCCTCGGCCAAGCGCTGGCCAGCAGGTTGGAAGGCCGATGGTCACCGGCCCTGTGCTGCAGCACGCATCGGCCACGGTCCCGAGCAGACGTAGGACGGCGTGCCGGCCTGATCCGCTTGCCGATTGCAGGAAGTGGCCGACGCGGCAATGGAGGGTCTTCCGACCACCGGGCGCCCGGCGCAGGTGTTTGATGGAGGCCTCAATAGTCGGAGGTTCTCCATGCGCTATACAACGCTCATCGCCTCATGCTTGGCTGCAGGTCTCGCGTTTGGGGCTGCAACGCTTCCCAGCGTCGCCACTGCACAGTCGACCGTCTGGATCCAGACGGCTCCGCCGCCGCTTCGCCAGGAGGTCGTGCCCCCGCCGCGGCACGGCTACGTCTGGGCACCCGGTTACTGGGAATGGAACGGCGGCCGGCACGTCTGGCACCGAGGTGCCTGGATGAGGGAGCGCCGTGGCTACGTCTACGCTCCTCCGACCTGGGTCGAACATGACGGCCGCTGGGAATTCAGGCGCGGCGCCTGGGCCCGTGGCGATGCCGACCACGACGGCGTGCCGAACGGCGTCGACCGTCGCCCGAACGACCCCAACCGCCGCTGAGTCAGCGGGTCAGGCAAGCGCCTGGCCGAAGTTCGCCAACAAGCGTGCCCAGGCGCGTTCAGCCTGGGCCGCGTTGTAGACGCGTGAGTCCGGCGGACACCAGCCGTGGGCGGCCGGGTACACCTCGACCTCGGCTGCCAGCTTCGCGCTGTCGAAGGCGGCACGCAGGGCGACCTTCGCTTCGGGATCCTTGGCGTCGTCGTTCTCGGCCACGGCGATCAGGTAACGCGCCTGCGTCTGGGCCACCAGGCGGTGCGGGCTGTCCGGCGCAGCGGTGACCATGGCGGCGCCGTGGAAGGTGCCGACCGCACCCACGCGGCCGGGCGCGACGGAAGCCGTGCGCACGGCAATCGGCCCGCCCATGCAATAGCCGGTCGTGCCGATCTTGCGCTTCTTGTCGACCTCGGCCTGGACATCGAGCCAGGCGACGAACGTCTTGCCGTCGCTCAGGTGCATGGCCGGTGTCAGGGCCTGCATCAGCGGCAGCACTTCGGCAATCGGCGTCTGGCCGCCTTGCGCTGCGGTGGGTGCCTTCTTCTGGCGGTAGAAGGGGTTCACGACCAGCACGCTGTAGCCCGATTCGGCCAGCCGTCGGCCCATCTGCCTGAAGGCGGGGCGCAGGCCGAAGATGTCCGGCCAGATCAGCACGCCGGGCGCGGGGCCGGAGATGGGCGCGACAAAGTAGGCGTCGCAAACGCCGTCCGGCGTGGTGATGGTCACTTCGCGCTCCGCGACTGCCGCTGGGTTGGCCACGGCGGGCAGGGCGCTCATCAGGCCCGCGGATGCGGCCAGCGCACCGAAGTCGCGGCGGGTGTATTTCTTGAGTTCTTCCTGGTCGTTCAAATCGCACATGCTTGTTGCTCCTCGTTGAGATTCGTTCGTTGAGATCACTTCGGCGTGAGTCGATACAGGCCGCCCGCGTTGTCGTCCTCGATCAACCACAGCGCACCATCCGGCGCCTGCTCGACGGCGCGGACACGAAAGCCCACGGTCCAGTGCTCGGCGGGCTTCGCGCTCGCACCATTGACTTCGATGCGATGCAGGGCGCGGCTCACCAGCCCGGTGGCGAACGCGGAGCCCTTCCAGTCCGGGAACATCGCGCCGCTGTAGAAGATCAAGTTGCCGGGCGCGATGACCGGTGTCCAGTAGATCACCGGCTTGGCGAGGTCGGGGCGCGTGTCCGGGCTTGCGATGGGCACGCCGTCGTAGTTCACCGCGTAGGACACGAGCGGCCAGCCGTAGTTCTTGCCCGGCTCGATCAGGTTGAGTTCGTCGCCGCCGCGCGGCCCGTGCTCAAGCTCCCAGAGCCGGCCGTCCGGCGCGAAAGCCAGACCGTAAGGCGTGCGGTGCCCCGAGGTCCAAGTCTCGGCCGGCGTGAGGTTGGGCCCGTCGAAGGTATGGGTGCGCACGACCGGCGCGGTCTTGGCGGCCTCGGTGTCTTTGGGCGGGTCGATCACGGGGACCGAGCGCGCACCGGTCTTGCCCTCCATCGGATTGCCGGGCGCGGGCTTGCCGTCCAACGTCAGGCGCAGGATCTTGCCGGCGGGCTGGTTCGGATCCTGGGCCGGCGTGAAGCGCTGCCGCTCGCCGGCGGTGAGGAAGAGGAACTTGCCGTCCGGTGAAAACGCCACTGCCGCGCCGACCTGGCCGCCCTTGCCCTTGATCGGGTCACGCCAGATGACTTTCAGATCTTCTAGCTTGGCGGCATCCGTGCCGATCTTGAGCCGCGCACGCGCGAGCGCCAGGCTTGACGTGCCCGAGATCTCGCCGGGCTCCGAATAGGTCAGGTAGATCACGCCATCGCTGGCATACGACGGCGCCAGGTAGACGCCGAGCAGGCCGTTTTGGCCTTCGCTCAGCACAGCCGGCACGCCGGTGATTTCGAGCTTCTGCCCGGACTGCGTTGTGAGGAAGAGCTTGCCGATCTTCTCTGTGATCAGCATGCGACCGTCGGGCAAGAAGGCGATGCGCCACGGCAGATCGAATTGCGCGATCTTGGTGAGCCTGAAGGGAGTGGAGGGCGAGGGCTGGAGATTGCCGGCGTTGATCTGCGCAAGCGCGGGCATGGCACCGACGAGCAGCCAGGAAAGAAGTCCGAACTTCTGAAATTGCATGCGCCTCTCCTCGGTGAGCAACCCGGCGAGTATCCGGCGGCCGTGTAGGCGATGAGCGCTTGTGGTTCATTTATCGCCCTTGTCTGACAAGGCGCCTCAATGGCGAGGATGAAGATTTGCATTCCTTCGCAGAAGGGAGTCTCCATGCAAGCAGTCGCTCGGCAAATTCGATGGACGGCGGTCGTCCTGCTCGGCCTGTGCCTGTCCGCCGTCGGCCATGCCCAGAACATGGACTGCACCACCGCGTCCGACGGGGCGGACTGCACCTTGACGGTCAGCGGTACCGGCCGCTATGTCATCGAGGCAACGGCCAACGTGACGGCCGGCAGCAATTCACCCTCCGTCTGGGTGGACACCTTCGTGGACGGCCAGCAATGCGGACAGCGCGTGACGGTGACCTTCAGCGAAAGCGACGGCACCGTGCGAAGTCATTGTTATGTGACCTTGGAAAGCGGCAGGCCCTACAAGATCACGGCCAGAGCCGGCAACCGCAATGCAACGGCTGCCAACGTCATGCTGACGTACCGGAGTGTGAACGTCCCGAGCACGCCATGATCCGCAAACTCGGCAGCGGCCAGTACCGCCTCTACTCGCGCAAGCCCGATCCGAAGACGGGCAAGCGCCGCAATATGGGCACCTTCAGTATCCGCGAGCAGGCCGAGAAGCACGAGCGCGAGGTTCAGTACTTCAAGCGGCATTGATGGGCTGGGAAAGGGAAGAATTCTTCCGACCTGTGCAGGAAGTCTGCCGAATGCGGCAATGATTCTTCCGACCCCCGTGCCTCATGATTGCCCCATCACTTCGATTTCCTTGGGCTATGCGCTTCGCACGTCTCTCGCTGTTGATTTTGTTCTTCGCCGCCACCGGTGGCGCAAGCGCGTCAAGCCTGTCTTGGCTCCTGGAGTACTGTGACGAGTCCACCAATGTCTTCATCTGGGATAAGCGTACCCAGCCGTTGGTCGCATCAAAAACGCATCGCTCCTTTGCACCGGAGCTGACGAGCGCCTTGAGCGGATCTCCTGGCCCTGTGATCGTGCAGCAGGAACGATATTTCACAGCCGACGCCTGTGTTCCGCATGCTTGCCTGATGAAGGGGTTCTTCTGGCTCGACATGAAGACCGGCGCAGGCCTCGGCGCGATTTTCGATGGGAAGTATCCGGAGAACGAAGGCCCGCTGGAACTGGACTCCATGCAGATCCGCGGCGCTATCCCGGAGGGCGCGCGGCTTTCTATCCTTCGGTGGTTGGGAGAGCGCAAGGCCATACCAACCTCTGTTGAATTCACGGACGCTAGCGGTGCCAGGCAGTCATTGCCCGTCGCTTCGTTTCGGCCACCCCAAGGCTTTGTGCCACCGAGCAGCGGACCGAGCTTCGACTGCACCCGCGCCAGCACGCGCATGGAAACGATGCTGTGCAATGAGCCGGAGCTCGCAGCTCAAGACCTGAAGCTGTCTGATGACTACCAGCGCATGCTCGTCTCGCTTGCCGAGCTGCCGGCGCGAAGGCAGCTTGCTGCGCTTCAGCAGAAGTGGCTGCAACAGAGAGACGCAGTCTGTGGGCAAGGCGCCAACCCGAAGGAATGCCTCGCCCGGTCCTACAGCGAACAGGAATACGTTCTGCAGCACTGGATTCCCGTGCCCAGCAGTCCACAGGAGGTGCAAAGCCTTACGCGGTCATGGTTTCAATCGGCGGACATGGTGTATCGAGGCCAGCGATATTTCGTGGCCAGGGAGCCGGACGCCAACGAGCGCAAGGCATCCTTCAACACCGCTCTGGCGGCTCACCACCTGGTGGCAGTGGACTCCTGCGCGCTGCTGGTTGGCCTGCCCGTCGACACGGCGCACGGCAATCACAGCTACGGGGGTGTCTGCTGGCAATCATCAGAGTCTGCGCGTCGTGCGGTCATGGTCTGTGACGACGACATGATGGGCCACTTTGGTTTTCGCGTGATCAGCAAGCGGAAGGTCAGCATCGAAGAGCTCGCGCATTTTGTTGCCGACGAGTGCTACGGCGGCTGAGCGGCTGCTCAAGGCTCCGGTGCATGGGTCAGCACTTCGATGCGATGACCGTCGAGGTCCGCGAACATGGCGCCGAAATAGCTGGGACTGATATCAGGTCGCTCACGCGGCGTGAACAGGTCTGTGCCGCCGGCTGCAAGGGCCGCAGCATGCGCAGCGGCGACCTCGGCGCGCGATGCGGCTGCAAACGCGAAATGCAGGCCGGGCGCGGTGGGCGTGGTCTCGGCCGGGTAGAGGAAGAAACCCCAATGTCCGGCGCGGGCGAAGGCGGCTTCCTTGCCGGTGTCGCGTTGCAGCTCGACGCCGATGGGGCCGAGGGCTTGGCGGTAGAACTCGATGGCGGCGGCGTAATGCTGGCTACCGAGGGAGGCGTGATCGATCATGGTCGAGATCCGAATGGGGAGAAGTGAAAGAGGAACGTATGCTAGAAAGCCGCTCCCGTCGGTCGGCCGCGTTGTGACGGCCCGCGGCGCGGAATTTCTGCAATCGACATGGACCTCGACGACTTCGACCGCCAACTGCTGACCCTGGTGCAGGAGGATGCCGCCGCCACGGCCGAGCAGATGGCCGAACGGGTAGCGCTGTCGCCCTCGGCCATCCAGCGCCGGCTGCGACGCCTGCGCGACGAGGGCGTGATCGAGCGCCAGATCGCCGTGCTGGATCCGGCACGCCTCGGTCCCTCGACCAGCTTCCTCGCCAGCCTTTACCTGCACCACGAACGGCCCGATCAGGTGGCGGCGCTGCGCCGCGCGCTGCTGGCCGAACCGGCGGTGCAACAGGCCTTCTTCGTGACGGGCGAGGCGGACTTCGTGCTGGTCGTCACCGCGCCCGATGTGGCCCGCTACGAAGCCTTGATGGCTGAGCTGCTGGTGCAGCACCCCTGCATCCTGCGTTACGCCACCCAGGTGACCCTGGGCGTGGTGAAGCGCGGTCTGGCGGTGCCGGTGAGCGGCTGAATCAGTCAGGCCACCAGCAGCTTGTGGATGAGATCCGCGGTGCCGGTAGCGCCGTATTTGCGGATCAGCCGTGCGCGGTAGATGTCCACCGTGCGCGGGCTGATCTCAAGCCGTTTGCCGATGAGCTTGCTTGTCAGCCCTTCGATCAGCAGGGCCGCGATTTCGCGCTCGCGGGCCGTCAGGTCGGCCTTCACCGGGCGCAGCGCGGACAGGTCGTCGAAGCTCCAGATGCCTTCGGCGTGCGGGTCGCCGGCCTTGAGGGCGCGACCGGAAACCTGACACCAGAACAGCTCGCCACCCATGCGGCGCATCACGCGCTCGTCTGCATAGAAGCCGCGCTTGTCCAGGCTGGCGACGATGCGCGCGCCGGTGCGCTCGAACTCCGCCAGGCTCGGGTAAAGCATCTCGAAACTCTGGCCCACCAGCTGCTCGCGCGTGGCGCCGAAGATGGCGAGCACCTGCGCATTGCAGTCCTTGATGAGCCGCTGGGCCGAGATGATGAGGCCCACGGGGGCGAGTTCAAACGCGGTGCGGTAGTCCATCGAACAAGGGTTGGAAATCTGGGCGCGGATCAGACCATGCGCCAGCCCATCAGACTACCCCAGAAGACCCGCAAGTCTGCGGCAAGTCTGCGGCGGGCTGGCGCTGGCATCATGCGCGTGCCCAAGCCGCCCGTCGAAGACGGCCCGGGGCGTGACAAGTCTTGAGGGAGAGATGTTCATGACGGGATGGAATCGAATTGCCGCGGCGCTGGCCTGCGGACTGATCGGCCTTGCGAGCCGGGCCGATGCGCCGCTAGCGCCGCAAGTCGCCGTGCTGGCCCCGATGGTGGCCACCGGGCAGACGTTCGACACCAGGCTTGCGGTCGGCCCCGTCAAGCTCGGCATGCTGCTGGGCGAGGACCTGGGCCACATTTCGCAAGGCAGCTGGCTTTGCTCGGTACCCCGGACCGTGCTGCTGACCCCGGATGCATCCAGGACCCTGGTCGCGCAGGTGACGCTGGTGGCCACACAGGAGCTCAAGCGCCTGGGCTATCCGCTGGCCGGGCTGACCTCGGCTTCGGCCTTCGACACCGACGTGAGCAGCGCACCGGATTTCCGCCTCGGAGCCGTCCTCAGGGGATACCGCGAAGAAATCTGCATCTTCTCCGGCAAGGCCGAGGGCTGGATCCATTTCCGGGTGGACTGGGCGCTGTTTTCGGAGAAGGAGCAGAAGGTGGTGTTCCAGCGCAGCACCGAGGGCCTGGCCCAGAGCAGCAGCAAGGTCCCGGACCTCTCGCAGCGTGCCCTGGTCGTCGCCATCGACAACTTCCTCGCCGCGCCGGAGGTGCTGGAGGCGCTGCGACGGACTGGGCCCGGTGCCGGCAGTTCACCAGGCGTGACGCCTGTCGCCACCCTCGAAGCTCCCGTGGGCCAGCATGGGCTGACGCTGGCCCGCACGCAGCCTCAGCCGGGCGGCACGCAAAAGAATCAGGACAGGCTCAGGGCGGCCGTGGTCGTCGTCGAGACGACCGCCGGCAGTGGCAGCGGCTTCTACGTCGATCGCGAGGGCTATCTGCTGACCGACTATCACGTCGTCAAGGGATCGAAGTACGTGAAAGTCAAGCTGTCCAACGGCGACAAGATGGTGGCCCAGGTGATCAAGGCCAGCGAGCGGGACGATGTGGCCCTGCTCAAGACGCCGGCCGTCGATCTCGAGCCGCTGGCGATCCGGGAAACGCCGCTCGACGTCGGCGCAGAGGTCTATGCCATCGGAGCCCCGCTGGGCGTGCTGACGAGCACGCTGACCCGCGGCGTGCTGAGCGCCGATCGCGTCCTGCAGGGCACACATCTCTTGCAGAGCGATGTGGCGGTCACTTTCGGCAGCAGCGGCGGCCCTCTTCTGGACGGCGAGGGACGCGTCGTGGGCCTGACCAAAGCCGGCATTGCCGAGGGCCGGGGCTTCAACTTCTTCATCCCGATCCAGGATGCGTTGCGCGTGCTCGGCATCGACCTGGGTGGCGGGCGCTCTGAAGCGATCGCGCCAGCGGAGGGCGCCAGGCAGCAGGTGGCGATGCCGGCGACTGCGCCTGCACAGATGCCGGCAACAGCGGCGGCACTGGCGATCACGCCGAACATGTTGACGGGACATACCTGGATCTATCCGCATCCGCGCGATCCGGCCCGGCTCGGCAACGTGGAGCTGACTTTCGCTGCGCCGAACCAGGTCTCGGCAAGAACGGCGGTGAGCAACAGCACCGGCTCCTATGTGATCCAGGGCGACACGCTTTGCGTCTCCTTCGTTGCGCCGGGATGGGGCCGTGTCTGCTACCGCCTGATCGAGAGCGAGGGCGAGAAGAAACTCCTGTTCGCCGCCAGCGGCAAGGTTGTGAGCCTCACGGTGAGGTGATCCATTTAGGCGATTTTGCGTAATCGACTACGTATGGGATTAGGTAGTACGCTCCTGCATCTTCTGTAGGAGGCATGAATGAACAAGCTCTATCCGAGCGCGGCCGCAGCCCTCGAGGGCGTGGTGGCCGATGGCCAGCTGATGGCCGTGGGCGGCTTCGGCCTGTGCGGCATCCCCGAGGCGCTGATCGCCGCGTTGCGCGATTCCGGCACCAAGGACCTGACCGTCATCTCCAACAACGCGGGCGTGGACGGCTTCGGCCTTGGGCAGCTGCTCGTCACGCGGCAGATCCGGAAGATGATCTCCAGCTATGTGGGCGAGAACAAGGAGTTCGAGCGCCAGTACCTGGCCGGCGAGCTGGAGCTGGAATTCACCCCGCAGGGCACGCTGGCCGAGAAGCTGCGCGCCGGTGGCGCGGGCATCCCGGCCTTCTTCACCCGCACCGGCGTGGGCACGTTGGTGGCTGAGGGCAAGGAAACGCGCGAGTTCGACGGCCAGACCTACGTGATGGAGCGGTCGCTCAAGCCGCAGGTCTCGCTCGTCAAGGCGCACATCGCCGACAAGAGCGGCAATCTGGTCTTTCGCCGCACCGCGCGCAACTTCAACCCGGCCGTGGCCATGGCGGGCCAAGTGACCATCGTGGAGGTGGAGCAGGTCGTGGAGACCGGCGCGCTGGACCCGGACGCCATCCACCTGCCGGGCATCTACGTGCACCGCATCGTGCACAACCCCAATCCTGAGAAGCGCATCGAGAAGCGCACCACTCGCACCGCTTGAGGAGAACGTTATGCCCTGGACCCAAGACCAGATGGCGGCCCGCGCCGCCCAGGAACTCGAGGACGGCTTCTACGTCAACCTCGGCATCGGCATCCCCACGCTGGTGGCCAACCACGTGCCTTCGACCAAGGAAGTGTGGCTGCAGAGCGAGAACGGCATGCTGGGCATCGGCCCCTTCCCAACCGAAGACGAGGTAGACGCCGACCTCATCAACGCCGGCAAGCAGACGGTCACCACCATCCCCGGCTCTGCCATCTTCGGCAGCCACGACAGCTTTGCCATGATCCGCGGCGGCAAGATCAATCTGTCCATCCTCGGCGCCATGCAGGTCACGGCCACGGGCGACCTGGCCAACTGGATGATCCCCGGCAAGATGGTCAAGGGCATGGGCGGCGCCATGGACCTGGTGGCTGGCGTGCCGCGCGTGATCGTGCTGATGGAGCACGTGGCGCGCAAGAAGGACGGCACCGAAGACCTCAAGATCCTCCCCGAGTGCACGCTGCCGCTCACCGGCAAGGGTGTGGTCAACCGCATCATCACCGACTTCGCGGTGATGGACGTCACCCCTAGCGGGCTGAAGCTTGTAGAGCTGGCGGAAGGCGTGAGCCGCGAGCAGGTTCAGGCGAAGACGGGCGTGCCTCTGCTGTGATTGCAGGCGCCGACGCTGGCGCGTCATACGCCAGCGTGTCGGCGGCGATCAGGGCCACAAGGCCGAATGCCATCCCGAAGTCCTTGTTGCCGTCTTTCATGTTTTGAGTCTCCCTGGGCAGACCGGCAGGACGCCGTGTGCTGCGTCCATTAAAGTGGTTTGAATTGGCTTGCAAGGGGAGGTGGCTCGGTGCTTCTGCGATTCGCAATCGATGGCCGTAGTCGGCGAGAAATACTGCACGCAGTTCTGGCGTTAGCGCTGGGCTGCGGTGCGCTGACTGCGCACGCGCAGCAGCTCGTGCAGCCGGAAGCGGCAAGTGGTCGGCAAGCCAAGCCCGGCTGGCAATTCCGGCACGAAGCCGTGGCCGCCGCCAATCCGCTGGCGGCCGAGGCCGGCGAGAAGATCCTGCATGCCGGCGGTTCCGCGGTCGATGCTGCAGTGGCGGTGCAGATGGTGCTCACGCTCGTGGAGCCGCAGTCCAGCGGCATTGGCGGTGGCGCCTTCATGGTCAGTTGGGACGGCAAGAAGGCCCAGGCCTGGGATGGCCGCGAGACCGCGCCGGCCGCTGCCGATCCACGCCAGTTCCTGCGCGCCGACGGGCGCCCGATGAGCTTCGGCGACGCCATTCCCGCCGGCTTCTCGGTCGGCACGCCCGGCGTGCTGGAGATGCTGTGGCAGGCCCACCGCGAACAAGGCAAGCTGCCTTGGGCCAAGCTCTTCGAGCCGGCTATCCAGCTGGCCGAGCGTGGCTTCATCGTCAGTCCGCGTCTGGCTTCGCTACTGCAGGATGCCTCGCATCTGCGCTCGAACAAGCAGGCAGCTGCCTACTTCCTCGATGCCAAGGGCGAGCCCTGGCCGGTCGGGCATCTGCTGCGCAATCCCGCGTTGGCTGCAGTGCTACGCCAGATCGCCCGGCAGGGCCCGCGTGCTTTCTACGAGGGCCGCATGGCAGCGGATATCGTGCAGCGCGTGCACGGCGCTTCGCAGCCTGGTGCCTTGTCCGAGGCTGACTTGCGCGGCTACCGGTCCGTCAAGCGCGATGTGCTGTGCGCTGATTGGCGCAGTTATCGCCTCTGCGGCATGCCGCCGCCTTCCAGCGGCTTCATCGCCGTGGCGCAGATCCTGTCGATGCTCGGCACGGAGCCGGCGCCGCTGTCCGTGCCCTTCCTGCACCGCTTCACCGAAGCCTCGCGCCTGGCCTTCGCCGATCGCGCCCAGTACGTGGCCGATCCCGATTTCGTCTCCGCGCCTGCCGGCCGCTGGGACAGCCTGCTCGACACCGACTACCTGCGCGAACGCGCCACCCTGATCGGCGCGCAGGCCATGCCCGAGCCTCAACCTGGCGTGCCGCGATCCGCGGTCGTGGCCTACGCACGGCAGGCCGAACAGGTCGAACACGGCACCAGCCACATCAGCGTCATCGACGCTCAAGGCCATGCCATCGCGCTGACCACCAGCGTGGCCACGGCCTTCGGCTCGGGCCTGATGAGCGACGGCGGCACGGGTTTGAAGGGCGGCTTCATCCTCAACAACCAGCTGACGGACTTTTCATTCCGCCCTGAAGGCGCCGACGGCAAGCTTGTGGCCAACCGCCTGGAGCCGCGCAAGCGCCCGCGCTCCAGCATGACGCCGATGCTCGTGTTTGAAGCTGGCGGCGATCGGCTCGTGATGAGCCTCGGGGCACCGGGCGGCTCCGTGATCATTCCCTTCGTGGCCAAGACGCTGATCGGCACGCTGGCCTGGGGGCTGGATGCACAACGCGCCATCGATCTGCCCAACTTCGGCTCCGTCGGCGGCCCGGTGCTGCTCGAAGCGGGGGCCTTCGACGAGGCCACGATCAACGGCCTGATCGCGCTGGGCCATCGCGTGCAGCGCCTGGATCTGCCGAGCGGCACGCAGGCGATCGAACGCAAGGATGATGGCTGGTTCGGTGCAGCGGATCCGAGGCGCGAAGGGGTGGTGCGGGGGGGATTGAGGCTCGGAGCTTCGGAAGCGCAAGCCGCATGGCGGTGTTGTCACCTGGCTGCAAGGCATCGACGATGCCCAGCTTTACCTGTCCGCGGCGACGTTGGCGAGATCCAGGCCGGCGTTGAAATCACGCGTGAACAAGATGCTGAGAAGGCCGCCGAGATCGAGGCCTGGCTGGAGCTGATGGCTTCGCGCCGGCATTCCGCGTTTGGGCGCAGCTGATGCGCCGGAGCTCCGACACGGTCAACGAGAACGCCATGATTGCGGCTACCGCCAAGGTCCACGGGCTGACGGTGGTCACCCGCAATGTGGCGGACTTCAAGTCAGTTGGCGTGCCGCTGCTCAACCCGTTCAAGGCCTGAGTCCGAAGCGCGGCGCAGACCTGCCTACAATCGCCGTCGCCACGTCGAGAACCCTTCGGCTCTCGACGTGGCACATCGCTAGGGGTGTTGGGCTGTCGCAAGGCGGCCCGACTGAGAGAGTCCCTTTGAACCTGATTGAGGTAATCCTCGCGCAGGGAAGCACGTTTCAGGGCCCGCCGGCTTTCTCTTCTCGTGCCGGCACCGTGGCCTCGAACGCTCGCCGACCTGTCATCTGCATGAGTAATTGCACATGGCACATTCCACCTTCTCCCGTTCCCGTCTTTTCAAGCTCTCGCTGGTTTCGCTGTACTTCATCGTCAGCGCTTCCTGGGCTGAACCGGCCGCACCTGCGGCTGCATCCACGCCGACACCGGCTCAGCACATGATTGCCGAGATCCAGGTCGCACCGAGGCCCTCCGGCACGGCCGAAGACCGCTACAAGTTCGTGGACGCCGCCATCGCCGTCATTCAGGCCTCGGGCCTGAAGTACGAGGTGCACGGCATGGGCACGGTCGTCGAAGGCCCGCCCGAGAAGGTCTGGCCGCTGCTGCAGGCCGTGCACCAGGCCACGCTCGAAGCCGGCGCGGATCGCACGCTGAGCATCATCAAGGTCTCCAGTTCCTCAAAGGCGGGCGGGCCGCGCGTGGAGGATCTGGTGCGCAAGTTCCGGCAATGATGTGAGAGCGTTGCGCGGTGCTGCCGCGCGCTCGCCAGTGCCTCACAAGGCCTTGAGCCCCGACTTCAGATACCAGCCCTCGATCCGCTCGCCATTCCAGCGCAGCGTCACGTGCTCGGCCTCCTTGGCCGGAGGTACGGCGGCCTTCGGGGTGAAGAGGGCGAGGCATTCGCCGTTGGGATCGCGCACGCTGTCGTAGGCGATGCCGGCCAGGCCGGCTGCGCCGACTTCGCGGGCAAAGACCTGCGAGGCGGCGTAGCTGTCGGGCGAATAGACATCGGGCCGGTCCGTCACGCCGCGCAGATCGCACATCTTTGCCTTGACCTTCACGCGGTAGCAGCGCATGTCGATCTCGATCGGCGGCTCCTTCGTGCGCCCGAGAAACCGGGCGCGGTGGTAGCCCACCTCGGCCACGGCGGTTTCGAGCTTGTGGGCCGCGTAATAGACGCCGTAGGTGCCATCGGAGAAACGGCTGCCCTCGGGATTCAGGTGCGTGAATGCCGCCATGATGGCGCTGGTGCCGGGGCCGCTGATGCGAGCGTCTTCGGGTACCAGACGCAGTTCGCCCACGGCGTCGCGCAGGCGCGGGTTGCCCAGGGCCTCGATGGCGAAGACGGTGTCCAGATCGGCTGGATCGGCCACGTTCTCGAACAGGCTGACGGGCGGAAAGCGGCTAGGGATCAGCCGGCAGGAGTCACGCCATTGCAGGTGGATAGTCTTCACAGGCGGTTGGCGCAGATTCGGCATTCGGGCCGAGCGCCGGGCCGTTCCCTGGCCGGCCCGCATGACGACGGGGGCCGGTCAAGCCGGCCGATGTCGTCGTCCCCTCGGGGGACTGACCGGGCACGCCCGCGTCCGGCGAGGCAAGATTGGGCGGGCCTCAATCTATGCCCAACCGCCGCGCTGGGCGTCGAGGTACTGGCGAACGACGAAAAGATCGGACACCTGGCCGCCACGCAGGCGATCCAGTGCGGTGCCGCCGCCGAAGAGCGGGGCGGTGTTGGGTTGCTTGATCCAGGCGTTGGCGCGCTCAGTCACGGGCAGGAGGATCTGCAGGGACGAGTAGATGCCGAAGATGTGCGAGAGCCGCTCCAGCGTGGCGGCGTCCAGGCCGCTCTTGATGCGGCCGGCCTTCCAGTCGAAGAAGGTGCTGCGGCCGCAGCCGAGCAGGCGCTGCTGGTCTTCATTCGTGAGGCTCCAGGCCTCAGCGATGCGAAAGAAGGTGCGCAGCGCTGCCTGCGCAGCGCCCGGCGTATACAGCGCGGGCGCGTCAGTCTTGGGAGCGAGGACGGCAGCCATGGGTCAAGTCTAGCCGCCGGTGGACGAAAAGGCAAATCCAGTCCGGCTGCGGACTTCAGTGGCGGCGGCCCTTGGTCGAAGCCTTGAAGGCGACGAAGGCTGCGCCCAGGGTCAGCAGGTACAGCAGGCCGCTCCACACTTCGTAGGGCAGGCCCAGGAGCCGGTAGGACGCGGCGTCTGCGCAGCTGCCGGTGACCATGAAGCCGTAGGGCCACAGTTCTTCGAGACCCAGTGCGTTGATGACGCGATCGGCCAGCGTCTGTGCGCAGCTGAAGGACAGCGAGGCGACCTCGTGCTGGTAGTAGGCCGAAGCCACCCCGGCAATCGCCAGCGCAGCCACCAGCAGCAACGCACCGCGCCGGGCCACGCCGCGCAGCAGCAGGCCGATGAGGGCCAGCGCGCCGATCAGCAGGAAGATGCCGCGCTGCATCACGCACCACGGGCAAGGCTTGACGCCGAACTGGTGCTGCGCGATCAGCGCGATGGCAACGGACGCGAAGGACGCGACGGCAATGCCGGCCAGCGCGCGGGCCGGGAGCTTCGAGGGCTGGATGAACATCAGTCGCGCACTTCCGCGATGAGCTCGATCTCCACGCAGGCGCCCATGGGGATCTGCGCCACGCCGAAGGCGCTGCGGGCGTGCTTGCCGGCATCGCCGAACACTTCGCCCAGCAGCTCCGAGCAGCCGTTGGTGACCAGGTGCTGCTCGGTGTAGTCGGGCGTGCTGTTCACCAGGCTCATCACCTTGACGATGCGCACGACCTTGTCCAGGTCACCGCCCACAGCGGCCGAGAGCGTGCCCATCAGGTCGATGGCGATGGCGCGCGCTGCCTGCTTGCCGGTGGCGGTGTCCACGTCCTTGCCCAGCTGGCCGGCCCAGACCTTGCCGTCCTTCTTGGCAATGTGGCCCGAGATGAAGACGAGGTTGCCCGTGCGCACGAACGGCACGTAGGCCGCCGCCGGCACGGCCAGCGGCGGGAGTTCGATACCAAGGGACTTCAGGCGGTCTTGAATGCTGCTCATGATCTGTGGGAGGGTCAGGAATCGGCGGGCATCGTACACCTCAGCCGATGAAGCCTGCAGCGCTCTTCTGGATACTCGCCGGCCTGGCGTGGTTGTTGGGCCTGGGAGCGCTGCAGATCTGCGAAAGACTGCCCGGCGAGGGTGAGGCAAGGAGGCTTGGCGCATGACGATCGTCAAGGCGGGTGAGGCCTTCGACATCGAGCTCGGTTCAGCGCCTTAGACTGCGCTTCAGTTGCGGATCACCAGCGCATTCGCCACCTTGCGCAGCTCCAGCTCGTTGAGCGGTCGCGCCACCAGCGATTCACCCTGCAGCAGCATCGTCGTGCTGCCACCGCCATCCAGGTTGACGGCGTTGTGCGCGCCCAGCTGGTGCATGACCTGCGAGAGCTCGGTGAGCGTCAGGCCGAGCACAGGCCCGCGTCGGCCTTCAGCGGCGACGAGGTAGAGCCACCGGCCGCTGGCATCGAGGCCGACGGCCGTGCGCGGATGCGCCTTGGCGCAGAGGTAGGCGCAAATGCCGTCGTCAATAGCGGTGCGTTGCCGGCCTTCGTCCAGCAGCCACGGCGTGCCGGCCACGACCTCGGTCCATCCCGGCTGCAGCTCAAACGGCGCATGCAGCTGGATCACGCAGCGCGGTTGGCTGTTGCAGGCGATCAGCGGGCTGTTCTGCTGCTCGCTGATGCCGCTCCAGGCCTCGCCGTGGCTGACCGTGAGGCCGCGCGTGGTGAAGGTCTTGGTGAAGAAGGAGGCGTTGACGCTGGCGAGGGTGCCGGCCACGCTCGCCATGTTCGGCAAAGTCTGACCCGCTTCGACTTGCGGCGTGAGCTGCACCTGCACGCCGGGCGTCTGCAGGTCGACACGCAGGGCGTGGACGACGCTGTCCTTCAGCGGCGCGTAGCGCAGGTAGGCAACAGCCGGCGTTCGCTGCTGCCAGGGCAGATCGTCGCCGGGCGGCTTGGGGCCGAAGTGCGCGCAGGCGCTCAGCAGCAGCGTTGCCGCGAGTGCAAACCAGCGCTTCATGGTGTTGCAGCCTTGCGCGCGGCGGCGACCGCGCGGCCCAGTTCGATCACCGCCATGGCGTAATAGCTCGAATGGTTGTAGCGGGTGACGACGTAGAAGTTCGGCGTGCCGAGCACATAACTGGCTGCCTTGACGCCATTCTGCAGCTCGACCACGGCCAGCTTGCCGTTGAAGTCCTGCGCGGCTTCGGAGGGGTTGGCCCCGGCCGCCTGCAGCTCCTGGGCGGTGAAGCTCGGCACGACGTCGGGCGAGAGCAGGCGTGCGCGCGCGGCCGTATCGGCAGGCAGGGCCACGCTGTAATGCGTGGTCATGCCACGCTGCCAGCCGTATTCGGCCAGGTAGTGCGCCACGCTGCCGATGGCGTCAGTCGGGTTGTTGATCAGGTCGATGTGGCCGTCGCCATCGAAGTCCACGGCGTGGCGGTTCCAGCTGCCGGGCATGAACTGCGGCAGACCCATGGCGCCGGCGTAGGAGCCGGTGTAGGCCAGCGGGTCCGTGCCCTCGCGCTTGGCGAGCTTCAAGAACTCGATCAGCTCGGCGCGGAAGAAGGGGCTGCGGTCGCTGCGGCCGGTGGGGAAGGCAAAGCTCAGCGTGGCCAGCGCATCGATGATGCGGTAGCGGCCCATGATGCGGCCGTAGAAAGTCTCGACGCCGAGCACGCCCATGACGATCTCGGCCGGCACGCCGTACTGTTCTTCAGCCCGGGTCAGCGCAGGGGCGTTGGCGGCCCAGAACTCCACACCGGCCTGGATGCGGCGCGGCTCGATGAAGAGGGCGCGGTAGGCCGACCAGTCCTTGGCCTTGCCCGCCGGCGGCGGCATGACCAGGCGTTGCACCGAAGGCTGGATCTGCGCCTGTGCCAGCACCGGCAGCGCTTCGCCAGGGTCGAGGCCGGCATCGGCGGCGAACTGCGCCAGTTCGGCGGGGCCGATCTTGTCGGTCAGGGCGTAGGGCGCGGCATCCTTGGGCGGCGGCGCCTTGGCGTGCTTGATCGGCTTGCCGGCCTGGGCGCTGGAAATGAGGAGGAGGGACGAGACGAGGGCCGTGGCGGCTGCGGTGACGAGTGGGCGGTACATCGATGCGTTTCTTCTCAGGATCACTTCGCTGCCAGCATACGGCCTGCGGCGCGCAGCCGGCATCGCCAGGCCAGGCTTTCGCGCAAACTCCAACGGCGGACACCAGGCGCGTAACGCGCACGCTCCAGCGATTGCAGGAGATCCGCCATGTTGTGGCCACGCGCACCAAAGCGCTCGCGCACCTGCTCGGCCCAGCGCAGCGGCGATTCATGCGCGGCGGAGGGCAAGCCCAGCCGCCGCAGCACGCGCAGCACGGCCACGCGCTGGCGGCTCCAGGCGTCGTGCGGCCGCCTTTGCCAGGCGTTCAGGCCTGCCGCGCCGAGGGCGATCACGGCGATCACGCCGGCACCCAGCCGACCCAGCGCCAGCCAGTCAGGCTGGCTGAAGCCCATGGACTTGAGCAGATCGAACTGATCCTGGCGCGAGTAGTTGAGGATCAGCTGCTGCCAGCGGTTGTCGATGCGCTCCCACAGCCCCCGCACCTGCGGCCAGATCTGCGGGCTGAAACGCTCCAGCGCCCCCGGTGCCGGCCGCAGTGCCAGGCCTTGTTGCACACGATCGGGCGCGATGGCGGCGGTGGGGTCCGCGCGCTGCCAGCCGCGGCCCGGCGCCCAGTACTCGGCCCAGGCGTGGGCATTGCTGTTGCGCACGATCCACCAGTCGTCCTGCGGCTCGGCATCGAAACCTTGGAAGCCCGTCACCACGCGCGCCGGCACGCCGGCGGCCCGCATGATGACGACGAAGGCCGCGGCGAAGTGTTCGCAGAAGCCCAGCCGGCGGTCGAACCAGAATTCGTCGATCACGTGCGGCGTGGTCTCGCCGTAACGGCCGGGCGACAGGGTGTAGATGTAGTCGCCGGTCTTGATGTGCTCCATCAGCGCGTCGGCCAGCGCCTGAGGGCGGGCACCATCGTCCAGCGCGGCGAAGCGCGGCTCAGCCCGCAGTGCGCGCGCCCAGGCAAGGGTGCGTGGATTCAGGCCGTTAGGCAGGGTCAGGTCGACGCTCAGGCTGTTGAGACTGCGGTCCATGCCCGCGCGCTGCGACGGCCAGGCCTGGGCGTTGAAGCGCAGCCGCTCCGTGATGGGCACAGGCGAGATCCATTGCTGCTCGGCGCCGCGTTGCATCAGGTACGGCCCGGCCTGCAGGGTCAGGCCCGCCCCGGCCGATTCCAGCAGCGGCAGCACGCGGATGCGCAAGGGCTCCACCGTCATCTCGTAGCGCCAGGGCGTGCCCAGCGGCTGCACCTCGTCGCCGCGTCGCACGCCGGTACGCGCCGTCCAGCGTATGCCGTCGAAGACCTCCAGCACGGGGCCGCGCAGATAGCGACTGCCCGGTGGCGGCACGGCGCCGGTGAAGCGCAGGCGCAGGGCGATGCTCTCGTCATTCGCGATCTCGGACATGGCGCCGAAAGCCATCTGGTTGGAGAGGCCCGTCCGGCCCACCGTCTCGGCCGGGATGCCCCACAGCGGCGCGATGCGCGGGAACAGCAGGTAGAGCAGCACCATGGCGGGCAAGCCGTAAGCCGTTACGCGCAAGGCCTGCCGCGCGGCCAGCGCCAGGCTGGGCTGGCCCACTGGCATCTGCGCCAGCACCAGCGCGGTGAGCAGAGCCCAGACCACCAGCAGCATCCACAGCGCGGTGGGCAGGCTCTGCGAATAGAGGAACTGCGTCAGCACCAGGAAGAAGCCGAGGAAGAAGACGACGAAGGCATCGCGCCGCGCGCGCAGCTCCAGTGTCTTGAGCGCCATCAGCAAGCTCAGAAAGGCGATGCCGGCCTCGCGGTTCAGCAAGCTGCGGTAGGTCAGCAGCACGCCGGCACCGGCGGCCACCGTCACCAGGGCCAGCAGCCAGCGGCCGGGCAGATGCAGGCCGCGCCAGGCCAGCATGGCGCGCCAACCCAGCATCAGCGCGCAGAAGCCCTGCACCCACAGCGGCAGGCGCGAGCCGTGCGGCAACACCACCGCCGCGATGGTGGCGAGCAGGAAGAAGGTGTCGCGTGTCTCACGCGTCAGCGCTCTCATGCTGACCACAGCGCCAGTTGTTCGAGGCAGTCGCGCCGATGCTGCGCTCCCAACTCGGGTTCGGTCTCGCGGCCGCCCAGGCGCAGGCCGTAGGGCGACTGCATGCGCTCGGCTTCGAGCACCCAGGCCGTCATGCGAGAGAGGCGCGTTTCGAGTGTGCCGTGCGTGTCCTGCAGATCGAGCCAGAGTTGGCGCGAGGCCGGCGCATGCGTTTCGCGCACGGGCAGCGGCTGGTTGGCCTCCAATGCCAGCGCGGCCTTCTTCCACAGCACCTGGCGCAGCGTGTCGCCGCGCCGGTAAGGGCGCACGCCTTCGAACTCCAGCCCCTTGTTGAGTTGGGCGACGCTTGCGAGCTCACCTTCCTTCGCCGACTGCTGGGGCGGGAAGGGCGGTGCGGGCACCTCGGCCTGCGGATAGACCCAGAGCTTGGCCGCAGGCCGCCAGTAGCTCCAGGCACGAAAAAGGCCGAGCGGGAAGCGCGTGATGATCTGCAGCTGCGGCAGCTCGTGCAGGCCACGTACAGGTGCGGACGAACTCAGCGTTAGCGTGGCGTGGCCTTGTGCCGGAACGTCGACCCAGGCGATGGCGCTTTCCGGTGCGCGGTCCAGGCGCAGGCCCACGCCGAAGCGGGCGCGCCCGCTGTTGTGCAACCGGATCTCCAGCCGCGATTCCTGGCCGGCAAAGACGGCCTGCGGCGCGACGAGATCCAGAGACAGTCCGCGCAAGTTGCCGTGCGTGGCCTGCATGGAAGCCAGCCCCGCGCCGGCCAACAGGAAGGTGAGCATGTAGCCCAGGCTCAGCTGGTCGTTGATGGAGGCGATCAGCAGGATGCCGATGGTCACGCAGAAGAACAGGCCTGGCCGGCTGGGCACGATGTAGATGTTGCGCTGGCCCATGGCGTGCACATCGCTGCGCGGATGGCGCGCGTCGAGCCAGGCCTGCCAGCGGCGACGCGGGCCCTGCAAGGGGTTCACGGCAGGACGGACTCCAGCATCGCCCGCACCTGCTCTCGCGCACCACGGCCCGCCCCGGCACGCGGGTGCAGCCGGTGCGCGATGGTCTGCGGCAGGATGGCCTGGATGTCGTCGGGCGAGACGAAGTCGCGGCCTTGCAGCAGCGCCATCGCCCGCGCGGCGCGCAGCACGGCCAGGCCGGCGCGCGGCGACAGGCCCTGCACGAACCATTGGCCCGAACGCGTGGCCTCGATCAGCGCCTGCAGGTAGTCGAGCAGGGCGCTGCTGGCGTGGACCTGCTGCACGGCGGACTGGACGGCCACCAGATCAGCCGGGCTCATCACCGGCTGCAGGCTGCGCAGCGCCACGCGACTGTCGATGCCTTCGAGCAGTTCGCGCTCGGCGCCGCGATCCGGGTAGCCGAGCGAGATGCACATCAGGAAGCGGTCCAGCTGCGACTCGGGCAGCGGGTAGGTGCCGAGCTGCTCGCTCGGGTTCTGCGTGGCGAGCACGAAGAAGGGTTGGGGCAGGGCGTGGCTGGTGCCGTCGATGGAGACTTGCTGTTCCTCCATCGCTTCCAGCAGCGCGCTCTGGGTCTTGGGCCCGGCGCGGTTGATCTCATCGGCCAGCAGCACCTGGGCAAAGACCGGGCCGGGGTGGAAGATGAAGCCTGACTTCTCGCGGTCATAGACCGACACGCCGAGCAGGTCGGACGGCATCAGGTCCGCCGTGAACTGCAGGCGCGAGAACTTCAGGCCCAGGCTGATTGACAGCGCATGCGCCAGCGTCGTCTTGCCCACGCCGGGCAGGTCCTCGATCAGCAAATGACCGCCGGCGATGAGGCAGGCCAGCGCGTCTCGTATCTGCGCGGGCTTGCCCTTGATGATCGTGCTAACCTGCTTTTGCAGCTCAGCGAGCTTCACGGATGTCTGCATGAGCAGACCATAACGCATAACGCTGCAACTCGACGCCACACCGATCGATGCCCACCGCCTACATCACGCACCCCGACTGCCATCGGCACGAGATGGGCGCCATGCACCCGGAATGCCCGCAGCGCCTGACGGCGATCGACGACTGGCTGCTTGCGACCGGGCTCGACGTGGCGCTGACCCGCGTGGAAGCGCGCAAGGTGCAGGAAGTCGAGCTGGAGCGCGCGCATGACGCGCTCTACGTGAAGCAGATGATGGATTCGCTGGCCCATTGCGAAGGCCTGGGTGAACGCCGCGCGCTCGATCCCGACACCCTGGCCGGCCCCGGCACCTACCAGGCCGCCTTGCGTGCTGCAGGTGCTGCCGTGCAGGCCACGGACATGGTCATCGACGGCGAGGTGGACAACGCCTTCTGCGCCGTGCGCCCGCCCGGCCACCACGCCACCCGCAGCGAGGCCATGGGCTTCTGCTTCTTCAACAATGTGTGCGTGGCCGCCCGCCATGCGCTGGACGTGCGCGGGCTTTCGCGCGTGGCCATCGTCGATTTCGACGTCCACCACGGCAACGGCACGGAAGACATCATCGCCAACGATTCGCGGGTGCTGATGGTCTCGATCTTCCAGCACCCGCTCTATCCGGGCAGCGGCGTGGAGCCGCTGGGCCTGAACATGCTCAACGTGCCGCTGGCGCCGTACACGCGCGGGCCGGAGGTGCGTTCGGTGATCGCCTCGCAATGGATGCCGGCGCTGGAGGATTTCCGGCCGGAGATGATCTTCATCTCGGCCGGCTTCGATGCCCACCGCCTCGATGAACTGGGCCAGCTTGGCCTGGTGGAAGACGACTACGCCTGGATCACCGAGCAGCTCCTGCACGTCGCCCAGCGTCATGCCAAGGGCCGCATCGTCTCCTGCCTGGAGGGCGGCTACCACCTCGACGCGCTGGCCAAGAGCGTGGCCGCGCACCTGCGCACGCTGGCCGGCATCTGACCCGCATCTGATCCGCATCAGATCCGCATTTGACCGATTGAAGATCACGAAGTACGCATGCAGAAAGAACAACTGACCCGGCCGATGTCGCTGGATGAACTCGAAGCCTTGGGCCGCGCGCTGCTGCAGCCCGTCACGCTGTCCGAGTGGGCGCTGCTGATTGCCTGCCTCAGCCTGTCATGGCTGATCGTGTGGCGCTTGAAGAAGAGCGGCGTGGGCGAGAAGCTCGGCCCGTTCTCGGTGCTGCTGGGCCGCCGTGCGGTGGACGGCATGCTCTTTCCGCTGCTGGCCCTGGGCCTGGCCTGGGCGGCCAGCCATCTGTTGCCGATGATGGGCGTGCCGCGCGTGGTGTTCCGCGTGGCGATCCCGTTGCTGATCTCGCTCACGCTGATCCGTCTGATCGTGCGCGTGCTGACTGCGGCGCTGCCCGATTCCAGCCTGTTGCGTCCACTGGCGCGCACCATGTCCTGGCTGGCCTGGGGCGGTTCGGTGCTGTGGCTGCTGGGCCTGCTGCCGGTGCTGCTCGATGGGCTGGAGGACATCAGCTACAAGATCGGCGGCCGTCAGATCTCGCTGCTGGACCTGCTGCATGGCGCCCTCGTTGCGCTGATCGTGCTGGTGCTGGCGCTGTGGGTCTCGGCGGCCATCGAATCGCGCCTGATGAATTCCAAGCGGCTCGATCTTTCCATGAAGAAGATGGCCGGCAGCATCACGCGCACGGTGCTGCTCTTTGTCGGCCTCTTGATCGCACTCTCGGCCGCCGGCATCGACCTCACGGCGCTGGGCGTTTTGGGTGGCGCCCTGGGCGTGGGCATCGGCTTCGGCCTGCAGAAGCTGGCGGCCAACTATGTGTCGGGCTTCGTGATCCTGGCCGAGCGCTCGCTGCGCATCGGCGACATGGTCAAGGTCGATGGCTTCGAAGGCCGCGTCACCGACATCAAGACCCGCTACACCGTCGTGCGCGCGCTCTCGGGCCGCGAGTCCATCGTGCCCAACGAGATGCTGATCACGCAGCGGGTCGAGAACTCTTCGCTGGCGGACACCAACGTCTACATCACCACGCTGGTCGTGATCGATTCTGGCGCAGATCTGGATGCACTGCAGCCCGCCATCCTCGAGGTGGTGCGCAAGGTGCCGCGCGTGCTGGCTGAACCGGGGCCCGGCGTGCAGCTGAGCAACTTCGCACCCGATGGGCTGGAGCTGACCGTGGGCTTCTGGATCTCCGACCCGCACAACGGCACGGGCGGCGTGCGCTCCGACGTGAACCTGGCCTTGCTGCGATTGCTGCGCGAACGCGGCATCGACATCCCCTATCCGCAGCAGGTGCAGCATCAGGCGAAGACCTGAAATGTCAGCGATTTGATTGTTGGCGGCAAAAAATCTCGCTGAAGTGTGAAGTTATGTTCTGGCGCCTCGGAGGCACCAGACCTAGCATCCTCGACTGCCAAATCAGGGGAGCTTTCGAGCATGCAATTCATCAAGCGTGTCATGTTGGCGCAGGCCGTACCGGCTGCGCTTTTGGTGGTGCTGGGCGGCGTGGCCGTCGCGGGTACCGCGCGTCTGGAATCACGCTTCGGACAATATTTCGATCACCAGGAAGCCTTGGCCACCCAGGCCAACGAGATGTACGCCCAGGGCCTGCAGATGGGCCAGGCGCTGCGCAACATCGTGCTGGATCCGGCCAACAAGAAGGCCTTCGAGAATCTCGAGAACGCAGGCAGCGCCTTTGACAAGGCCGCCGCTGCTGCCGAAGGTGCGGCCGACGACGCGGCCGAGAAGAAGGCGCTTGGCTCGATCAAGGAATTGCGCGCCAAGCTGGCGCAGGTGCAGTCGCAGGTCGTGCCGCTGGCGGCCACAGACCGCGACGCCGCTATCACCCTGGTCAACAAGCAGGAGACGCCGGCGTGGCGTGAGCTGCGCACGGTGCTGCTGGACCTCAAGAAGACCAGCTCGGCCGACAAGGAAACCGAGCTGAACGACGCGCTCGATTCGATGCGCAGCTCGCGCAACATGACGCTGGCGCTGGTGCTGATCTCGCTGGCCGTGGGCGTGTGGTTCCTGTTCAGCCTGCGTCGTGGCCTGCGCGAGGAGCTGGGCGGTGATCCGGCTCTGGCGCGCGAGGTGCTCGAGCGTGTGGCCGCAGGCGACCTGCTCGTGGAAGTGCCGGTGCAGCGCGGCGATGAACGCAGCATGATGGCGGCGCTCTCTCGCACTCGCGATGCGCTGCGCGGCCTGGTGTCGGACGTGAACGAGGCCGCGCATTCGATCGCGTTGGCCTCCAACGAAATCGCGGTGGGCAACCAGGATCTGTCCAACCGCACGGAACAGCAGGCGGGCAATCTGCAGTCCACCGCCTCGGCCATGGACCAGCTGACCTCCACCGTTCAGAACAATGCCGATGCGGCCCAGCAGGCGACGGTGCTGGCCACCGAGGCCAGCGGCGTGGCCAGCCAGGGTGGCGTGGCCGTCGGCCAGGTCGTGCAGACCATGGAAGCGATCAGCGCGCAAAGCAACAAGATCGCCGACATCACGGCGGTCATCGACGGCATCGCTTTTCAGACGAATATCCTGGCGCTGAACGCGGCGGTGGAAGCCGCCCGTGCTGGTGAGCAGGGCCGCGGTTTTGCGGTGGTGGCTTCGGAAGTGCGTTCGCTCGCTCAGCGTAGCGCGCAGGCGGCCCGCGAGATCAAGAGCCTGATCGCCGAGAACGTGGAGAAGGTGGACAACGGCGCTCGCCAGGTCCAGCAGGCCGGCCAGACCATGGACGCCCTCGTGGGCCAGGTGCAGCGCGTGAGCCAGCTGATTGGCGAGATTTCAAGCGCCACGCGCGAGCAGAGCGGCGGCATCGCGCAGGTGAGTCAGTCGGTCAGCCAGCTCGACGAGGTCACGCAAAGCAATGCGGCCCTCGTGGAAGAGAGCACGGCCGCCGCCCAGAGCCTGAATCAACAGGCCGAGAAGCTGACCGCGCTCGTCAAGGTCTTCCGCGTGGCCTGAGCGTTCGCTCAGATCAGCGGCTGACGGTCACTTGACCGTCAGGACCCACTTGGCCAAGGTCTTGGCTTCGTCTTCGGTGACCGCGTTCGGCGGCATTGGCACGGGACCCCAGGTGCCCGTGCTGCCCTTGGTGATCTTCTCGGCGAGCTTGGCCGCGGCGTCCTTGTCCTTGGCGTACTTGGCGGCGATGTCCTTGTAGGCCGGGCCGACGATCTTCTTGTCCAGGGCGTGGCAGGCCAGGCAGTTCTTCTTCTGCGCCAGATCCATGCCGGCGTCGGCGTGGGCGAACAGGGGCACGGCGAAAGCGGCGACGGCGGCCAGTGCGGAAACCAGATGCTTCATGGCGATCCTTCTGCTGTACAAGCGGGTTTAAAGTGGGGCAATTCTAGAGAGAACCGGGAGTCGGAAATGGCATTCATCGTGATCGGCGTGCTGCTCATGCTGCTGAAGTTCGGCGAGGTCGGGCCGGTGGCGGGATTGGCCTGGCCCTGGGTGCTGTCGCCCTTCGGCCTGGCCCTGGTCTGGTGGGCCTGGTCGGACATGACCGGCCGCACTTCGAAGAAGGCCATGGATCGGCTGGAAGACCGCAAGGAAAAGCGCCGCGTCGAGGCGATGGAAAAGCTGGGTATGGATGCCCGCAAGCGCAAGTAAGGTTCAAACCTTGGGGCGCTGTTTTTCAGTCGCCACCGCCGCCGCAGCCTCCACAGCCACTGCCGCCGCCTCCACCACCATCTCCACCGCTGCTGCAACTGCTGTCTCCGCTGCCGCTGCCTGAAGAATCGCCGCCGCCGCGCACGCGCTGGTGGTAGCCGGCATAAGCCGTGCCGGCCAGCACCGTCGTGCCTGCCAAGGCAACGGCCAGGCCGAGGTCGGAAGAGCGCGGCGCGCGCATGCTGTGGCTGCGGCTCAACTGCAGATCCCCCAACATCCGATCGCCCTCGCGGGAGCGGCGTGGGTGACTCAGTGCCATGCCCAGCGTGGCGAAAAAGGTCACGAGCATCAGCACGACCAGGAAGGCGATTGGTCGGTCGTGTCGGATGCCGGCGGACAGCTTGAGTGCGCCGAAGGCTAGCAAGGCTGCGCTGAGCAAGGCCGGCTGCCACGCCGCGCGGCGTGCTTGATCGTCATCGAGCCACAGGCCCAGGGCCCGCAGCCGCGCCTCCAGCGGCTCGAACTGCGTGGCCAGCTTGCGGGGCGAGAGCGGCGGTCGCGGGCTCTGGCGCATCAGTGCGAGCACGCTGGCTTGCATCGAATCGCTGGGCTGGGACGCGCCGTCGACGGCGAACTGATGCTTCTTGTCGTCCCAGCGCGCGTGGCCTGCGGAGAGCAGCTCGGTCACGGCCACGTCGATCACTCGCGCTCGACCACCGGCGAGCAGGGCGGTCTCATACGGCGTGAGCGAGCCGGGCAGGGCGGCTTGTTGTGTGTCGCGGAGCGCCTTTCGCCAACGGCGCGTGGCGATGAAGCACACGGCCATCAGCACGACATAAAGGCCGAGGAAGTTCGGACCCGGCCAGTCGAGCGGATTCGGTCCCAGGGCCAGCGCAGCGGCGGGCACCAGGAGCAGCAGGCCCAGCCATGCCATGCGAGGCCGGAAGAAGCGGGATGAGGCGCGCCGCAGCCTTTGGCGCGCCGAGAAGCGCTGCCGCGTGCCGGGCCACCAGGCTTCAGGCGGCGGGCCGAAGGTCTCGGCGTAGCGCGCCAGCGTCTCGGCATAGCGCTCTCGCATGACGGCATCAGTCGGGCCCGGCTCGTGGTGCAACTCGGTGCCCAGCGCATCCGGGCAGAAGCGCTGCCAGTAGTCGCGGGTGAAGGTCAGGTGCAGATGCCAGACCTCATCGACCTGTCGGCTGGGTACGGCATGACCGTTGAGTGCCAGCAGGCAGAAGCGCCGGTACTCCTCGATGGCCTGCAAGGCCCGATCGCGAGACCAGCCCTGCTCGGCCATGAGCTTGGGCACCAGGAATTCGAGCGGGTGCGCGGCGATGCGCTGCCATCGGGCGTTCATGCCCGCATGATCGCCGCGTGGCCCGGTTCAGTCCAGATGCCGGGTTATCAATCCAGCACGGCGCCGGAGCTGGCGCTGGAGGCGTTCTTGGCGAACTTGGCCAGCACGCCGCGGGTGTAGCGCGGTGCGGGCTGCTTCCACGCCGCGCGGCGCTTGGCGATTTCCTCATCGCTGACATTGAGTTTCAGCAGCAGTTGGTGCGCGTCGATGGTGATCGAGTCGCCTTCGTGCACCAGCGCAATCGTGCCGCCCTCGTAGGCCTCGGGCGCCACGTGGCCGACCACCATGCCCCAGGTGCCGCCGGAGAAGCGGCCGTCGGTGATCAGGCCCACGCTTTCGCCCAAGCCCTGGCCGATCAGTGCGCCGGTGGGGGCGAGCATCTCCGGCATCCCGGGGCCGCCCTTGGGGCCGAGATAGCGCAGCACCATCACGTCGCCGGCCTGGATCTGCTTGGCCATGATGGCGGCCAGCGCCGATTGCTCGTCGTCGAACACGCGCGCCGGGCCGGTGATCACGGGGTTCTTCAGACCGGTGATCTTGGCCACGCAGCCTTCGGGAGAAAGGTTGCCGCGCAGGATGGCGAGGTGGCCTTGCTCATAGATCGGCGCGCTGACGGGCTTGATGACCTTCTGCTCGGGGCTCAGGTCCGGCACCTCGGCCAGGTTCTCGGCCACCGTCTTGCCGGTGATGGTGATGCAGTCGCCATGCAGCAGGCCGGCCTTGAGCAGTTCCTTCATCACGGCAGGCACGCCGCCGGCCTTGTGCAGGTCCACAGCGAGGAACTGGCCGCTGGGCTTCAAGTCGCACAGCACGGGGATCTTCTTGCGCATGCGTTCGAAGTCGTCAATGGTCCATTCGACTTCGGCCGCGTGGGCGATGGCCAGGAAGTGCAGCACGGCATTGGTGGAGCCGCCCGTGGCCATGATCACGGCCACGGCGTTCTCGATGGCCTTCTTGGTGACGATGTCGCGCGGCTTGAGGTCAGCCTTGACGGCTTCGACGAGGTATTTGGCAGCGCGCTTGGTGTTCTCGACCACTTCGTCCTCGACGTTTGACATCGAAGACGAGTAGGGCAGGCTCATGCCCAGCGCCTCGAAGGCCGAGCTCATGGTGTTGGCCGTGTACATGCCGCCGCAGGAACCGCTGCCGGGGATGGCGCGCTTTTCGATCTGGCAGAAGTCTTCCTCGCTCATCTTGCCGGCCGAGAACTGGCCGACGGCCTCGAACACACTGACGATGTTGAGGTCCTGGCCCTTGTAGTGGCCTGGCTTGATGGTGCCGCCGTAGATGTAGATGGCCGGCACATTGGCGCGCAGCATGCCCATCATGCCGCCGGGCATGTTCTTGTCGCAGCCGCCGATGACCATCACGCCGTCCAGCCACTGGCCGCCGACGCAGGTTTCCACGCAATCGGAGATCACCTCGCGCGAGACCAGGCTGTACTTCATGCCTTCGGTGCCCATGGCCATGCCGTCAGAGATGGTTGGCGTGCCGAAGATCTGCGGGTTGGCGCCGGCATCCTTCAGGCCGATCACGGCGGCGTCGGCCAGCTTTTGCAGGCCGGAGTTGCAGGGCGTGATGGTGGAGTGACCGTTGGCCACGCCGATCATCGGCTTGCCGAAATCGGTCTCCTGGTAGCCCATGCCGTAGTACATGGAGCGGTTCGGCGCGCGGGCCACGCCTTCGGTGATGTTCTTGGAACGGCGATTGAAGCCTTCGCTCATGGTCATGTCTCCTGGGGGAATGCAGTGAGTTTCCCTCTGCGCTGGGTTCGATTCAAATATATTATTAAGCGCCAATCAATACATGAAATGAATCAATGACCGAGCTCCGCAGCCTGCGCCAGTTCGTCGCCGTGGCCGAGGAGCTGCACTTCGGTCGCGCCAGCCTGCGCTTGCACATGACGCAGCCGCCGCTCACCCAGGCCATCCGCAAGCTGGAGGTCGATCTGGGTGCGCTGCTGTTCGAGCGCAGCAGCCGCAGCGTGGCGCTGACACCGGCCGGGGAGGCGCTGCTGCCGGCGGCGCGCCGACTGCTGGCCGAGGCGCAGGAGCTCGGCCCACTGGTGCAGGCCGCGGCAGCCGGCCAGCGTGGGCGGCTGCGGCTGGGTTTTGTGTCGACCGTTGGCTACGGCGCCTTGCCTCGCTGGCTGCGCAACTTCCGCGAGGCGCATCCCGAGATCGAGCTGAGCCTGCGCGAAGCCACGCTGGACGTGCAGCTGCGCGACTTCGCCGCGTCCGAGCTGGACGCCGGCTTCATCGTCCACGCGCCCGGCGTGTTGCCAGCCGGCTTCGAGGCGCTGCCGGTGGCGCGCGAGCCCATGGTGCTGGCGATGAGCGCCGAATCGCCGATCGCTCAGCGCAAGCGCCTGGCTGCCGCGGACTGGCTGAACCAGCCGCTGGTGATCTTCCCGCGCGGCATTGCGCCTTCGCTGTTCGACGCCGTGCTGGGCTGCTATCGCGATCACGGCGCCACGCCGCGCATCGTGCAGGAGGCGATCCAGATGCAGACCATTGTCAATCTTGTCTCGGCCGGCATTGGCGTGGCCTGGGTGCCGGAGACGATGATGGATCTGCAGCGCAGCGGGGTGGTCTACCGGCACCTGCACGCAAGAAGTGGCGCTGCGGCCCCGGTCTGCGAGACGAGCTTGATCTGGCAGAAGGACGCCGCGCCGGTGGTGCAGCGCTTCGTCGAGCATGTGCGGACGCAGCTGCGAAGGCGCTGATCGCTATGATGCCGGCCTGCTTCTCCGCGCCTCCATGACCGCTCCGCTCGTCCACCCGCAATTCGACCCCATCGCCATTCACTTCGGTCCCGACCGGGGCGTGCACTGGTATGGCCTGATGTACCTGCTGGCCTTCGGCCTCTTCCTCTTCCTGGCCAACCGCCGCCTGCGCCAGACCCAATGGGCCGAGCGCGGCTGGAAGAGCTCGGACGTGGACGACCTGCTGTTCTGGGGCGTGCTGGGCGTGGTGCTGGGCGGGCGCCTGGGCTATGTGCTGTTCTACAAGCCGGGCTTCTACCTCGGCAACCCGATGGACATCTTCAAGGTGTGGGACGGTGGCATGTCCTTCCACGGTGGCCTGTTGGGCGTGATCCTGGCGATGATGTTCTTCGGCCGCCGGCTGGGTCGCAGCTTCTTCGAGGTGGCCGATTTCGTCGCGCCCTGCGTGCCCGCAGGCCTGGGTGCGGGCCGCATCGGCAACTTCATCAATGGCGAGCTGTGGGGGCGCCAGGCCGATCCGAGCCTGCCCTGGGCGATGGTCTTTCCGCAGGCCAATGATGGCGGCATGGCCCGCCATCCCTCGCAGCTTTACCAGTTCATCGGCGAAGGCGTGCTGCTCTTCCTGTTGATGTGGTTGTATTCGCGCCATCCGCGCAAGACGGGCCAGGTCTCGGGCCTCTTCCTGATCGGCTACGGCGTGGTGCGTTTCGTCTGCGAGTTCTTCCGCGAACCCGATGCCTTCATTCCACTGGACACGCGCTGGCTGCACCTGAGCCAGGGCCAGTGGCTCTCGCTGCCGATGATCGTCGGCGGCGTGATGATCATGGCCTGGGCCTCCAAGCGAAAGGAAGCATGAGATGCGCCAAGTCTTCTTCGACACCGAAACCACCGGCCTGTCCGCCGAGGGCGGCGATCGCATTCTTGAACTGGGTTGCGTGGAGATGGTCAACCGGCAACTGACCGGCAATTACCTGCACCTCTACATCAACCCCGAGCGCGCCAGCCATGAGGACGCGCTGCGCGTCCACGGCATCACCGAGGCCTTCCTCGCTGACAAGCCCAAGTTCGCCGAGATCGTCGACGAGTTCGTGGAGTTCGTGCGTGATGCTGAGCTGGTGATCCACAACGCAGCCTTCGACATTGGCTTCGTCAACGCCGAGATGAAGCGGCTGCGCCGCCCGCCGATCAACGACGTGGTGAACGGCGTGCGTGACACGCTGCTGATGGCGCGCGACATGTTCCCCGGCAAGGCCAACTCGCTGGATGCGCTGTGCCGCCGCCTCGACGTGGACAACTCCAAGCGCGAGCTGCACGGCGCCCACATCGACGCGGAGCTGCTGGCCCAGGTCTATATCAACATGACGCGCGGCCAGGACGCGCTCTTGATGGAGGAGGGCTCGGAGGCCGGTCATCAGACGGGCGAGATGCAGCTCACCAAGCAGGATCTGAGCAGCTTCCAGTTGCCGGTGCTGATGGCAACGGCCGCAGAGCAAGAAGCGCACGCCAAGGTGCTGGCGGAACTCGACAAGGCCAGCGGCGGAAAAAGAGTCTGGCCCCCTGAAGAATCCATGGCATAATCGCGGGCTTCCCCGGAAGGGAAGCAAAGCTTGGGCGGTTAGCTCAGCGGTAGAGCACTGCCTTCACACGGCAGGGGTCGCAGGTTCGAACCCTGCACCGCCCACCAAGCCTTGCCTCACAGATTCCGGGCGGTTAGCTCAGCGGTAGAGCACTGCCTTCACACGGCAGGGGTCGCAGGTTCGAACCCTGCACCGCCCACCAGATCAAAGGCCTGCAAACAGCGATGTTTGCAGGCCTTTTGGCTTTTGCGGCCAACGGCTTCTTCAGTCGGCCTTCAATCGCTTGCCGGGCTCCACACGCCATCGCGCAGCAGCTCATGCGGCCGGAAGTTGGCCTTGTAGTCCATCTTGCCACTGTCGGCGATCCAGTAGCCCAGGTAGAGATGCGGCAGGCCCAGGCGCTTGGCCTGGTCGATCTGCCAGAGCACGTTGTAGGTGCCGTAGCTCGCGCCGTCCTCGGGCTCGAAGAAGGTGTAGACGGCGGAGATGCCGTCGGAGAGCAGGTCCACGATCGAGACCATCTTCAACTGGCCCGTCGCGCCATCGCGGAACTCCACCAGGCGCGTGTCGATGCGGCTCTGCAGCAGAAACTGGGTGTACTGGTCCACGCTGTCGTGGTCCATGCCGCCGCCGGCGTGTCGGCCGTTCTGGTAGCGCAGGTAGAGCTCGTAGTGCTCGGCCGAGAAGCCCAGCGCCATCACACGGGTCTGCAGCTCGCCATGCTGCTTGCGCGCGCGGCGCTGGCTGCGCGTGGGCAAGAACCGCGCCACCGGCACGCGCAGCGGCACGCAGGCGCGGCAGCTGTCGCAGTAGGGGCGGTAGGTGAACAGGCCCGAGCGGCGAAAGCCCGCGGCGACCAGATCGGAGTAGGTGTCTGCGTGGATCAGGTGGCTGGGCGTGGCCACTTGGGAACGCGCCAGCCGATCCGGCAGATAACTGCACGGATAAGCGGCAGTTGCATAGAACTGCAACTGCGCCAGGGGAAGGTCCTTGGGGTAGGTCACGGCCTTGGCTTGCGAGCGATGGCCAATGATAAACGGGGTATCCGCTGTGTTGGCGGCATCAGCAGGCCTGATCGAGCCAGGCCCAGTCGGCGGCCTGGAACTGCCAGTCCTGCGGCGTTGGCTGCTCACACGCCCAGGCCAGATGGGATTCGAACTTGAAGCGCTCCACTTCTGCAGCGCCCAGCGAGGCCAGATGCCGGGTGTTTTGCTGGCAGTCGACCCAAGGGATGCCTTGGCGGCGGCACAGGCAGACGAGGGCGGCCAGGGCAATCTTGGAGGCGTCGGTGCGGCGCATGAACATGGATTCGCCGAAGAACATGCGGCCGATGTTCACGCCGTACAGGCCACCGGTGAGCTCGCCGTTCACCCAGGTTTCGACGCTGTGCACGGCATCCTGAGCCAGCGCCCAACGCAGGTAGGCGGCCTGCATCTCCGGCAGGATCCAGGTGCCTGACTGGCCCTCGCGTGGCGCGCTGGCGCAGGCGCGCAGCACCTCAGGGCGGGCGCTGTCCACGCGAATCTCGCAGCCGGGCGTGCGCATGAATCGGCGCAGCGTCTTGCGCAAGGAATGGCTGGGCTCGAAGTGGCGGGTCTGTAGCACCATGCGCGGGTCGGGTGACCACCACAGCACCGGCTGGCCCTCGCCGTACCAGGGGAAGATGCCACGGCGGTAGGCCTCACTCAGGCGCTCGGGCCGGAGATCGCCACCCGCGGCCAGCAGGCCCGGCGCCTCGGTGTCCGGCCCCAGCGCACGCGCCGTGGGCGGGAAGGCGATGGAATCCTCGGCCAGCCAGTCGATCATGCTGGCCATGGTAGCGTGTGGGAATGAAGACGATTCTGTACGGCATTCCCAATTGCGACACCGTCAAGCGCGCCCGTGCTTGGCTCACTGAACACGGCGTGGACCATGAGTTCCATGACTTCAAGAAGGCCGGCGTGCCGGCCGAGCACTTGGCTGCCTGGATGAAGGCGGTGGGCTGGGAAAAGCTGCTCAACCGTGCCGGGACCACCTGGCGCAAGCTCGATGCGCAAACACAGGCCCAAGCCGCCGACGCGACCGGCGCCGCCCGACTCATGCAGACCGAGGTCAGCGTCATCAAGCGCCCGGTTGTGGAATGGGCCGATGGCCGCATCTCTGTGGGGTTCAAACCCGAATTGTTCGAGGAGTACCGCTGATGTTCACCGGCATCGTCCAGGGCGTGGCCCGCGTCACGAAGATCAAGGATGCGCCCGGCCTGCGCAGCTTCACGCTGGAATTTCCGGCCGGCTTTGCCGCCGGATTGGAGATTGGCGCCAGCGTCTCCTGTGACGGCGTCTGCCTGACCGTCACGCGCCTGCAGGGTGAGGCTGCGGCGGACTTTGACGTGATGCAGCAGACGCTGAACCTCACGACGCTGGGTGCTTTCGGCGAGGGCGATGCCATCAATGTCGAGCGCGCGGCCAAGGATGGCGCCGAGATTGGCGGGCATCCGCTCTCCGGCCACGTGGACTTCAAGGCCAGCCTGGCCGGCATCCGCGAGCCCGAGAACAACCGCGTTCTGCGCATCGCCGTGCCCGGCACCTGGATGCGTTACATCTTCGCCAAGGGCTACATCGCCATCAACGGCGCAAGCCTGACCGTGGCCGAGGCCAACAAGGCGCAGAGTTGGTTCGAGGTCTGGCTGATCCCTGAAACCCTGCGCATGACCACCTTCGGCGCCAAGGCCGTGGGCGCCGAGCTCAACATCGAGATCGAGCGCCAGACCCAGGTGATCGTGGACACGGTGCGTGCTGTCGTGGAAGAGCGGCTGGGCCCGCTGTTGCCCGCGCTCGACAAGCTGATTGCCCAATCCTGACGCTATTGCGGACGGCGTAAGCGAACGCTTGCAATTCGTCTCGACTGTCAGCTTGAATTGGCAGTAATGTCGCAAGCTCAGTGTTTGCGGGCATCTCCCGTGGGAGCGAAGGCAGGTGAGTCAGGACGATCTGACCCTGCGGCGCGTGCAGCGGTTGCGCGATTGCGTCATGCAGCGCCTGGGTTTGAAGATGAGCGAGCGGCACCAGCCCCTGTTGGTGCGCTGGCTGGACGAGCGCGCCTCTGAGGGCGAGCTTGACGCCTGCCTGGACCGCCTGGAGCAGCGCGTAGACGCTTCCGACTTGTTCGCTCTTGCCGATGAACTCGCCGTGGGCGAGGGCTGGTTCTTCCGCCATGCCGGCCAGTTTGAACGCTTGCCGGCCTTGCTGGCATCCATCGGCCACGGCGGGCCGTTGCGGGTCCTGAGCGCGGGCTGCGGCTCGGGCGAGGAGGCCTGGTCGCTGGCCATGAGCCTGGCCGAGTTGCGCCCGGGCAGCCGGATCGAGGCCTTCGACCTGTGCCCGAACCGTGTGCAACACGCTGAAACCGGGCGTTATGGTGACTGGAGCATGCGCGTCACGCCGGGCTCGATGCGGCGGCACTGGTTCCGTCGCGAGGACGGTTTTTACGAGATCCTGCCGGAGCTGCGAGGCGGCGTAGATTTCTCGGCGCGCAACCTGAGTGAACGGGACACCGGCTTCTGGAGCGAGCCGCGCTTCGATCTCGTGCTCTGCCGCAACGTGCTGAGCTATCTGGAGCCGGCAGCCGTTGAGGCGGCACTGAACCATCTGGCGCAGGTGCTCAAGCCGGGCGGTTGGTTGTGGCTGGGTCGCGGCGAGCAACTGCGAGGCCGTGACGACCTGTTCAAGCCCCACTTGCTGGATGGCTGGACCTTCTACGAGCGAACGCCTTCAGCGCGCGATCCGCAACGCTCGCGCCTGCGTCCAGGCCCGGGCTCGCTGTGGCTGCGCCAGGGGCGCGACACGATCTTCGAGCTCTGGCGTCAGGGGCGGCTGCGCCAGGCCCTGCATCTGGCCGATTCGGTGCTGGCGCAGGACCGCAGTGATTGCGAGCTGCTGCTGGCCCAGGTGATGCTGCAGCTGCAGGCCGGGCATGTGCCCGAGGCGCAGCGGATCGGCATGCGCTTGCTGAGTCTGGCCACCACGCCGGCCATGGGCGCGGCGGCCCGCTATGCCAAGGCGCGTGGCCATGAGCTGCGCAATGAATCCGTACAGGCGCTGGAGAATTACCAGCAGGCGGCGCGCCTGGATCCTGGCTTTGCGCTGGCCCAGCTGCGCTTGGGGCAGCTGCTGCGCGAGCAGGGCGACGGCGAGGCCGGCGCCGAAGCACTGCGCCGCGCATCCGAACTCATGGCGTTCGAGGACGAGCGGCGCATTCTGGTGTTTGGAGAAGGCCTGGGTCGCCGTGAACTGGCGGCGCTGTGCGAGCTGGAAGCCGTGCCGGCCTGAGCCGCTCAGCGGGCGCTCAGGTGGCCGCGCTGTTGACGATGCGCCGAAGGCCCAGTTGGTCGATGGTGCGAATCTGGCGCCGCTTCACTTCCATCAGGCCTTCGTCCTGGAATTTGGAGAAGGTGCAGCTCCCGGCCTCGAGCTTGAGGCCCAGGTAGCTGCCGATCTGCTGCCGAATGATCCGCCTCAACGGTTCGAGAATTCTTTGCTGCTAGGTTCTCGTACCGCTTGACTGGGGTCAAGCGGGCGCGTGTGCTGTTGTTGGCACCCCTGAAGCTGAGTGTCGTTCGAGCCACCCGAGCGAGGCGTCGCGGTGCTTTGGGGAGGGCCCGTCACTGCTGGCTTACAGTTCGGGATCCCCCGAATCCACCCTTCAGCATTCCCCACCCTTAGCAAAGGCGGAGACCCAGACTCATGTATCAGCACATCCAGGTGCCCGAAGGCGGGCAGAAGATCACCGTCAACAAGGACTTCTCGCTCAACGTCCCTGACCACCCGATCATCCCGTTCATCGAGGGAGACGGCACCGGTCTGGACATCACGCCCGTGATGATCAAGGTGGTGGACGCCGCCGTGGCCAAGGCCTATGGCGGCGCCAGAAAGATCCATTGGATGGAAATCTTCGCCGGCGAGAAGGCGACCCGGATCTATGGTCCGGACGTGTGGATGCCCGAGGAAACGTTGCAGGTCGTGAAGGACTACATCGTCTCGATCAAGGGCCCGCTGACGACGCCGGTGGGTGGCGGCATCCGCTCGCTGAACGTGACGCTGCGCCAGGAACTGGACCTCTACGTCTGCCTGCGCCCGGTGCAGTATTTCGACGGCGTGCCCAGCCCGGTGAAGGAGCCGCACAAGGTCGACATGGTGATCTTCCGCGAGAACTCGGAAGACATCTACGCCGGCATCGAATACGAAGCTGGCAGCGACAAGGCGAAGAAGCTCATCAAGTTCCTGAAGGATGAGCTGGGCGCCAACAAGATCCGCTTCCCGGAGACCTCGGGCCTGGGCGTCAAGCCGGTCTCGCGCGAGGGTACGGAGCGCCTGGTCCGCAAGGCCATCCAGTACGCGATCGACAACGACAAGCCCAGCGTCACGCTCGTGCACAAGGGCAACATCATGAAGTTCACCGAAGGCGCCTTCCGCGATTGGGGTTACGCCCTGGCGCAGAAGGAGTTCGGGGCCCAGCCGATCGACGGCGGCCCGTGGTGCCGTTTCAAGAACCCGAAGACGGGTCGCGAGATCACCATCAAGGACTCGATCGCCGACGCCTTCCTGCAGCAGATCATCCTGCGCCCGGTCGAGTACTCGGTCATCGCCACGCTGAACCTGAACGGCGACTACATCTCCGACGCGCTGGCCGCGCAGGTGGGCGGCATCGGCATTGCGCCGGGCGCCAACATGAGCGACTCGATCGCCATGTTCGAGGCCACGCACGGCACGGCGCCCAAGTACGCCGGCAAGGACTACGTCAACCCCGGCTCCGAGATCCTCTCGGCCGAGATGATGCTGCGCCACATGGGCTGGACCGAAGCGGCCGACACCATCATCTCCGCGATGGAAAAGGCCATCCTGTCCAAGAAGGTGACCTATGACTTCGCACGCCTGATGGATGGCGCGACGCAGGTGTCGTGCTCGGGCTTCGGCCAGGTGATGATCGACCAGATGTGACCGTGATGTCGGACCCGATCCACTCGGCGGCGCAGGGCGGTTATGCCGCTGAAGCGGGGCGTTATGCCAGCGGGCGGCCCGAGTATCCGGAGGCGCTCAAGGAGTGGCTGAGGGCCGAACTTGGCCTGGGCCCAAGCCGCAGGGTGCTGGATCTCGGTGCCGGCACGGGCAAGTTCACCAAGCTGCTGATGGAGACCGGCGCCGAAGTGTGCGCGGTCGAGCCGGTGGCGGCGATGCGTGAGCAACTGGCTGCGCGCTTGCCGGGTGCGCAAGTTCTGGAGGGCAGGGCGCAGGCCATCCCGTTGCCCGATGAAAGCCTGGACGCTGTCGTCTGCGCCCAGGCTTTCCATTGGTTTGCCAGCCGCGAGTCGCTCGAAGAGATGCACCGCGTGCTGAAACCAGGCGGCCGGCTCGGTCTCGTCTGGAATGTGCGGGACGAATCCGTGGACTGGATGGCGGCGATCACGGCGATCATCACGCCCTTCGAGGGCGACGCGCCGCGCTACTACAAGGGCGACTGGCGCAAGCCCTTCGACGAGGGTTTCGAAGGCTTTGGGCCGCTGGAACTGCACAGCCTGCCGCACGAGCACGTGGGACCGCCGGCGCAGGTGATCGTCGATCGCTTTCTTTCGGTCAGCTTCATCGCGGCGCTGGACGATGCGGCCAAGGCCGGTGTGGCCGCCCAGCTGCGGCATCTCGTCGATCACCATCCGGCCTTGCGCGGCCGCGAAACGGTGGCGGTGCCGTACCGGACCGAAGCCTTCGTCGCACGACGGCGCTGAAGCAGCGGGAATAAAAAAACGGCGCGCCGCAGTGAACAGCGCCCCGTTTGCTTTTCAGCCTTTCGGCCTTTGGGCCTTCCGACTCTCTCGGCGATCAGGCCAGCGTGGCCAGCACCGCGTTGAAGGTGGCGCTCGGGCGCATCACCTTGTCGAGCTTGGCGGTGTCGGGCAGGAAGTAGCCGCCGATGTCGGTCGGCTTGCCTTGCACGTCCTTCAGCTCGGCAGCGATCTTGGCTTCGTCGCGGGTCAGCGCCTCGGCCACCGACTTGAAGCGCTTGGCCAGGTCGGCGTCCTCGGTCTGTGCAGCCAGCTCCTGGGCCCAGTACAGGGTCAGGTAGAAGTGGCTGCCGCGGTTGTCGATCTCGCCCGTCTTGGGGCTCGGGCCCTTGCCGTTGTCCAGCAGCTTGCCGGTGGCGGCGTCGAGCGTCTGGGCCAGCACCTTGGCCTTGGCGTTCTTGTTCTTCAGCCCCAGGTCTTCCAGGCTCACGGCCAGGGCCAGGAACTCGCCCAGCGAATCCCAGCGCAGGTGGTTCTCTTCCACCAACTGCTGCACGTGCTTCGGGGCCGAACCGCCCGCGCCCGTTTCGTACATGCCGCCGCCGGCCATCAGCGGCACGATGGACAGCATCTTGGCCGAGGTGCCCAGTTCCATGATCGGGAACAGGTCGGTCAGGTAGTCGCGCAGGATGTTGCCGGTGGCGCTGATGGTGTCCAGGCCGCGGATCACGCGCTCCAGCGTGTAACGCATGGCACGAACTTGGCTCATGATCTGGATGTCCAGGCCGGCGGTGTCGTGCTCGTGCAGGTACATCTTGACCTTGGTGATCAGCTGCGCCTCGTGCGGACGGTACGAGTCCAGCCAGAACACCACGGGCATGCCGGAGTTGCGGGCGCGCGAGACGGCGAGCTTGACCCAGTCACGGATGGCGGCGTCCTTGCACTGGCACATGCGCCAGATGTCGCCTTGCTCGACGTTTTGGCTCATCAGCACTTCGCCGGTGGCCAGGTCGGTGATGTTGGCCACGCCGTCTTCGGGGATCTCGAAGGTCTTGTCATGCGAGCCGTACTCTTCGGCCTGCTGGGCCATCAGGCCGACGTTGGGCACCGTGCCCATGGTCTTCGGATCGAAGGCGCCGTGCCACTTGCAGAAGTTGATGATCTCCTGGTAGATGCGGGCAAAGGTCGACTCGGGCATCACGGCCTTCACGTCCTTCAGGCGGCCGTCGGCACCGTACATCTTGCCGCCGCTGCGGATCATCGCGGGCATGGAGGCGTCCACGATGATGTCGTTGGGCGAGTGGAAGTTGGTGATGCCCTTGGCCGAGTCCACCATCGCCAGCTCGGGGCGGTGTTCGTGGCAGGCGTGCAGGTCGCGCTTGATCTCTTCTTGCTTGGCGCTCGGCAGGGTGCCGATCTTGGTGTAGAGATCGACCATGCCGTTGTTGACGTTGATGCCCAGTTCGTCAAACAGCTTGCCGTGCTTCTCGAAGGCCTCCCGGTAGAAGATGCGCACGCAGTGGCCGAACACGATGGGGTGGGACACCTTCATCATGGTGGCCTTGACGTGCAGCGAGAACATCACGCCGGTCTTGCGGGCGTCCTCGATCTCGCGCTCGTAGAAGTCCAGCAGCGCCTTCTTGCTCATGAACATCGAGTCCACGACTTCGCGGTCCTGCAGCGAGACCTTGGGCTTGAGCACGATGGTCTTGCCGCTCTTGGTGATCAGCTCCATCTTCACGTCACGGGCGCGGTCCATGGTCATGGACTTTTCGCCGTGATAGAAGTCGCCGTCGTGCATGTGGGAGACGTGCGAGCGCGAAGCCTGGCTCCAGGCATCCATGCGGTGCGGGTTCTTGCGGGCGTATTCCTTGACGGCCTTGGGAGCGCGGCGGTCGGAGTTGCCTTCGCGCAGCACCGGATTCACGGCCGAGCCGATGCACTTGTTGTAGCGGGCGCGGACGTCCTTTTGCTCATCCGTTTCGGGCTTTTCGGGGAAGTCGGGAACCTTGTAGCCCTTGTCCTGCAGTTCCTTGATGGCAGCCTTGAGCTGGGCCACCGAGGCGCTGATGTTGGGCAGCTTGATGATGTTGGCCTCGGGCCGCAGCGTCAGCTTGCCCAGGGCGGCCAGGTTGTCGGTCACGCGCTGCTCTTCGGTCAGCAGTTCGGGGAACTGGCCCAGGATGCGGCCGGCCACGGAGATGTCGCTGGTCACGACGTCGATGCCGGCCTGCGCCGCGAAAGCTTGGACGACCGGCAGCAGCGAGGCGGTGGCCAGGCGGGGTGCTTCGTCGGTCAGGGTGTAAACGATCTGAGTCTTTTCGGCGGTCATGGGGTGGGTCCGTTAAGGGAAAACGAGTGCGACGCGCAGTGGCGAATTGGCTGCACTCAGGGTGCGAACTCTATCAAGCCCTATCGCTCTCATGTGGTGGAACCCCTTCGCAGACAGTAAAAAGGCCCGCCGAAGCGGGCCTTGAGCAGTGCGAAGGGGCGCTGGGATCAGCCAGCGACCGGGCCGGCGCTGGTGGCGCCTTCGACCTGCACGATGTTCTGTGCCAGTTGACCCTTGGGGCCCTGGACCAGATCGAAAGTCACCTGGCTGCCCTGTTTGAGGGTGCGGAAACCTTCCATCTGGATTGCTGAAAAATGGGCGAACACGTCTTCGCCGCCCGCTTCCGGTTCGATAAAGCCAAATCCTTTGGCGTCGTTGAACCACTTGACAGTACCGTTTGCCATAACTCCTCCATCCCTGATGGCTACTACACGGACACGAATTGTTGAGATTTGTCAAATGACTGTCAAATTAGGGGGTCCCCGGAACGGGTCTTCCCGAATCCCTTGATTCAAGTCTTGAATATTCGGGTTCAGATGCGGTGTGGAATTGAACCGAAATAGGCCGCTGACGGGCCTTGCAAATGGCCTTGGATGCCCCAGGTGGGGTGCGACCGTCTCAGCGAGACTGAGGGGCGCTCATTAGAATTCGTACATGCCCGATACCCCATCTCAGCCCCCCCTGCCGCCCGGACAGCTGCCTGGCCAGGAAGAGGGCGGTGGCGCGACCACGGTTGAGCGCCAGACCCAGAAAACCGAGCCGCCTCGCCTGTATCAGGTGTTGATGCTCAACGACGATTTCACGCCCATGGAGTTCGTGGTCATGGTTCTGCAGGAATATTTCCGGCACGACCTCGACACGGCCACGCAAATCATGCTCAAAATCCACCACGAGGGGCGTGGAGTCTGCGGCGTCTTCACCAAAGACGTTGCAGCTACAAAGGTGGAGTTGGTCCTGGCCGCCGCCCGGCGGGCCGGACATCCCTTGCAGTGCATTATGGAGGCCGCATGATTGCGCAAGAGCTTGAAGTCAGCCTGCACATGGCGTTCGTGGAGGCGCGTCAGCAACGCCACGAGTTCATCACCGTCGAGCACTTGCTGATGGCCCTGCTGGACAACCCCTCGGCTGCCGAGGTGTTGCGAGCCTGCTCGGCCAACCTGGACGACCTGCGCAAGTCGCTGGCTCAGTTCATCAAGGACAACACGCCCACGGTGGGCGGCACCGAAGAGGTGGACACCCAACCGACGCTCGGCTTCCAGCGCGTGATCCAGCGCGCCATCATGCACGTGCAGTCCACGGGCAATGGCAAGAAGGAAGTGACCGGCGCCAACGTGCTCGTCGCCATCTTCGGCGAGAAGGACTCGCACGCCGTCTACTACCTGCACCAGCAGGGCGTGACGCGCCTGGACGTCGTGAACTACATCGCGCACGGCATCAAGAAGAGTGAGCCGCCCGAACAGCCCAAGGGCCAGGACGGCGCCTCGGGCAACGAGGGCGAACGTGAAGAGGCCGAAGGGCAGGGCGGCAAGGGCTCGCCACTGGAGCAGTTCACGCAGAACCTCAACCAGCTGGCCAAGGACGGCAAGATCGATCCGCTGATCGGCCGCGAGCTGGAAGTGGAGCGCGTGGTGCAGGTGCTGTGCCGCCGCCGCAAGAACAACCCGCTGCTCGTCGGCGAGGCCGGCGTGGGCAAGACGGCGATTGCCGAAGGCCTGGCCTGGCGCATCACCGAGGGCGATGTGCCCGAAGTGCTGGCTGACTCGGTCGTCTACTCGCTCGACATGGGCGCGTTGCTGGCCGGCACCAAGTACCGCGGTGACTTCGAGCAGCGCCTGAAGGCCGTGCTCAAGCAGCTCAAGGACCAGCCGCAGGCCATCCTCTTCATCGACGAGATCCACACGCTGATCGGCGCCGGCGCCGCATCGGGCGGCACGCTGGACGCCAGCAACCTGCTCAAGCCGGCGCTGTCTTCCGGCCAGATGAAGTGCATCGGTGCCACCACCTTCACCGAGTACCGCGGCATCTTCGAGAAGGACGCGGCGCTGAGCCGCCGCTTCCAGAAGATTGACGTGGCCGAGCCTTCGGTGGAGCAGACGATCGAGATCCTCAAGGGCCTGAAGTCGCGCTTCGAGGAGCACCACAGCGTGAAGTACGCGCTGGGTGCGCTGCAGGCTGCGGCTGAGCTGTCGGCCAAGTACATCAACGACCGTCACCTGCCCGACAAGGCCATCGACGTGATTGACGAGGCCGGTGCCGCGCAGCGCGTGCTGCCCAAGAACAAGCAGAAGAAGACCATCACCCGCAGTGAGGTCGAGGACATCGTTGCCAAGATCGCGCGCATCCCGCCGGCCTCGGTGTCCAGCGATGACCGCGGCAAGCTCAAGAGCCTGGACCGCGACCTCAAGAGCGTGGTGTTCGGCCAGGATCCGGCCATCGATGCGCTCGCCGCCGCCATCAAGATGGCGCGCTCGGGCCTGGGCAAGCCGGACAAGCCGATCGGCTCGTTCCTGTTCAGCGGTCCCACGGGCGTCGGCAAGACCGAAGTGGCCAAGCAGCTGGCCTACGTCCTGGGCATCGAGCTGATCCGCTTCGACATGTCCGAGTACATGGAGCGTCACGCCGTCAGCCGCCTGATCGGCGCGCCTCCGGGCTATGTGGGCTTCGACCAGGGGGGGCTGCTGACCGAGGCGGTCACCAAGAAGCCGCACGCCGTGCTGCTGCTCGACGAAATCGAGAAGGCGCACCCGGATGTCTTCAACGTGTTGCTGCAGGTTATGGACCACGGCTCGCTGACGGACAACAACGGACGCAAGGCCGACTTCCGCAACATCATCATCGTCATGACGACCAATGCGGGCGCCGAGACGATGAACAAGGCGACCATCGGCTTCACCACCCAGCGCCAGCAGGGCGACGAGATGGCCGACATCAAGCGCCTGTTCACGCCCGAGTTCCGCAACCGCCTGGATGCCATCGTGTCCTTCCGTGCGCTGGACGAGGAAATCATCCTGCGCGTGGTCGACAAGTTCCTTTTGCAACTCGAAAGCCAGCTCCAGGAGAAGAAGGTCGAGGTCACCTTCACCGACGCGCTGCGCAAGCAGCTCGCCAAGAAGGGCTTCGATCCGCTGATGGGTGCGCGCCCGATGCAGCGCCTGATCCAGGACACCATCCGTCGCGCGTTGGCCGACGAGCTGCTGTTCGGCGATCTGGTGGACGGCGGTCGCCTGACGGTGGATGTGGACGACGCTGGCGAGGTCAAGCTGGACATCCAGCCGGCCAAGCGCGACAAGCCGAAGGCGGAGCCTGCGACCGCCGATTGATGACGAATCAATCCTGGCGGTAGAAGTCAGAAAGCAGCCGGCACAACGCCGGCTGTTCCTTTTCGAGCACTTCGGGCGCCACGAAGAAGGCCTCGCTGGCGACGGCGAAGAACTCCTCCAGACTCGTCATCCCGTAGGCATCGATGCAGCTGGCCATGCCGCGGTCGATGCGGCGGCACCATCGGCCCCACACAGATTCGAGCAGTTCGTTTTGCGATCCGCCTCGCCGCATGTCGAGCACGTGGGCGAATTCGTGGATCACGACATTGAACACAGCCTCGTGCTCGGCGCCCGCTTCCTGGACGGCAGACCAGGCCAGCATGAGCGGTCCGCCTTCCATCGCTTCGCCAGCCAGCTCTTCGTCATAGGCGTGGACGATGCCGTCATCGTCGGTCACCTCGCGCGGAGCGAGCACCTCGCCGGCATGCATGACGATGCCCTTGAAGCCATCCAGCCATTCCAGCCCCAGCTTCAGCACTGGCAGGCAGGCCTGCGCGGCCACGGCTAGCGCGACCTCATCCGTCACCTCGAAACCGGCAGCACCGTGGAATTCCTTGTCGGCCAGGAAGAGCGAGCACAGGCGGCGCAGCTCGATCAGCTCCGCCTCTGAGCGGGCGGCCAGGAAAGGGTAGCTCTGCAGCGTCTGGCGCCAGAGCTCATCAGGGATGGCATGACGCACAAGCGCCTGGGCTTCGCGGCGCTTCTTCAGCCAGCCAAACATCGGGATTCAGACCAGCGGGATGCGGCGCAGCCCAGCCTGGCGCAAGCGCAGCACTTCGGCGCGTGGCTCACCACCATGGTGGCCGTCAAGATCCCAATCGCTCAGCACATGGCGCGAAAGGCCGGGCGCGAGCTCATGTTGCCCCGGGCGATGCGTATGGCCGTGGAGCATGGCGTGGCAGTTCGCGGCCTTCAGCCATTCGACGCTCGCTGCGGTGTCCAGATCGGCCCACAGTTCCTCACCCGCTTGCTTCATCTTGCTGGCAGCGCGCATCTGCTGGCCGATGGCGCGGCGTTCGGCCAGCGGCTTGGACAGCAGGGCCGCCTGCCAGGCCGGCGAGCGGACTTGGGCGCGGAAGGCCTGGTATGGCTTGTCTTCCAGGCACAGCGCGTCGCCGTGCGTGAGCAGCCAGCGCTGGCCGAAGGCGCTGAGCACCGTCGGGTCCGCCAGGCCCTGCATGCCGCAGTCGGCCAGCATCTCCGGCCCGACGAGAAAGTCGCGGTTGCCGGCCATGAAGAAGAGCTTGCGGCGCTGACTGGCGCGCTTGAGCAGCGCGCAGCATTCGGCCTCGAAAGGATCGAAGCGCGCGTCGTCGCCGACCCAGACCTCGAAGATGTCGCCCAGCAGGATGACCGCATCGGCCGCCGTCTCTTCGAGATGGGCGGCGAAAGCGGCCAGCGTCTTGGGCGTCTGCGGTGAGAGGTGCAGGTCGGAGATGAATTCGATGCGCCGCCACTCCGGCGGCGCGATCAGTGCCGCGAACTCAGGCAAGCTCAACGGCCTTTTCGATGATCACGGCCTCGAGCGGCACGTCGTCATGGAAGCCCGAGCGGCCGGTCTTGACCTTGGCGATGGCGTCCACCACGTCCTTGCCCTCGACGACCTTGCCGAACACGGCATAGCCCCAGCCCGAGGGCGACTCGCTCTTGAAGTTCAGGAAGTCGTTGTCGGTGCTGTTGATGAAGAACTGGGCCGTGGCCGAATGCGGTGCATTGGTGCGGGCCATGGCGACCGTGTAGTGATCGTTCTTCAGGCCGTTGTTGGCCTCGTTCTGGATCGGGGCGCCGGTGTCCTTCTGGCGCATGCCGACTTCCATGCCGCCGCCCTGGACCATGAAGCCCTTGATGACGCGGTGAAAGATCGTGCCGTCGTAGTGGCCCTTGCGCACGTACTCGAGAAAGTTCTCGGTCGAGAGGGGCGCCTTGGCGTCGTCAAGCTCCAGCTTGATCACGCCCTGGTTGGTGTGCAGTTCGACGAACTTGCTCATTTTGTTTTCTCCACAATGGCTTTTTTGATGAGGATGGGCTTGATCGGCAGGTTCTGGAAATTGCCCTGCTCGAGCGTTGGTGTGAAGCGGATCTTGTCCACCACTTCCATGCCCTCGATGACCTGGCCGAAGACGGCGTAGCCGAAACCGTCGCGCGCGTTGGCGGCGTCCAGGAAGGGAGCGTCGACCACGTCAATGAAGAACTGAGAGGTCGCCGAATTGGGATCGGACGTGCGCGCCATGGCAACCGCGCCGCGCACATTGAGCAGGCCGTTGTTCGATTCGATGGGAATCGGGCCCTTGGTCGGCTTTTGCACGAACTTCTCGCCGGACTGCGTGTAGCCGCCGGTCTGGATCATGAAGTCCGCAATGACTCGGTGAAAGATCACGCCGTTGTAGTGGCCGGCCTTCACATACTGGAGGAAGTTCGCAACCGTCTTGGGCGCCTTTTCGGCATCCAACTGAATGCGAATGTCGCCTTCGCTCGTCGTGAGCTTGACGATCTGGGCCTGGGCGAGGGCGGCGCTGAACAGCAGCGCGGCGAACACGGCGAGAGTCTTCTTGTTCATCTGCATCCTTGGGTACTTCACGGGGCGGGACTGGGCGTGACCTTGAGGACCAGCGCCTGCGTCAGCTTGAGCTTTTGCTCCAGGCTGCTGCTCGGTGCGGGCAGGGCGGATTGGGCCCGCTGGTAGGCGCGCACGGCAATGCGCAGCATCAGGTCACCAAAGTTTTCCTGGGCCTGCGGGTGATCGGGCTGCAGGCGCAGCGCCTGTTCGAGGTCGTTGCGTGCGAGATCCAGCTGCCCCAGTCCGGCGTGGATCACGGCCAGGTTGTTGTAAGGATCGGCCAGATCCGGGAAGTCCTGGCTCAGGCTGGTGAAGATCTGCAGCGCGGTCTCGGTCTGGCGCATCTCCATCTTGTAGACGCCCAGGGCGAAGCGCAGCTTGAGGTCTTCCGGCGCCAGCTTGAGCGCGGCTTCGATTTTCTCCACCGCTTCGGCGCGATGCCCCGCCAGCCAAAGGCCCTGGGCTTGGTCCAGGGGCGTGGTGGCGGCTTGCACGAGGCCGCTGCCGAGCAGCGCCGCGGCGAGAAGAAATGAGCGAAACATCATGGGGAAAACATCCATCGTGGCCTGCGCTCGGAGCCGGGCAAACCTGATTGGCATGGGGCCGACGGTGACTCGACTGCTGAGGCCTGCCGGTATACTGGCCCGCATTCTAAGGTGGGGCACATGTCCCTGCCGGCAGTCCCTGCTTCTCTGGCGCGGGCCTTTCTCTTCTGAGCTCTTTCGGAGCGCTCCTAGGGATGGGCCCAGCGCGCTTTCCTCTCGACATGTCCCTGCGCATCTACAACACGCTGGCCCGTGCGGCCCAGCCATTCGCTCCCATCGACCCTGGCCATGTGCGCATGTACGTGTGTGGCATCACGGTGTACGACCTGTGCCACATGGGGCACCTGCGCATGAACATGGCGTTCGACGTGGTCTACCGTTGGCTGCGCGCGTCTGGTTTCAACGTCACCTACGTCCGCAACATCACGGACATCGACGACAAGATCATCAAGCGCGCCGTCGAGCGTGGCATCCCGATCCGCCAGCTCACGGACGAGATGAGCGTCGCCATGCACCAGGATTTCGACGCCGTTGGCCTGCTGCGCCCCACGGCCGAGCCGCGCGCGACCGAGCACGTGCCCAAGATGCTGGAGATCGTCGGCCTGCTCGAGAAGAACGGCCTGGCCTATCAAGCCGCCGGCGGCGGCGACGTGAACTACGCGGTGCGCAAGTTCGACGGCTACGGCAAGCTCTCGGGCAAGAGCCTGGACGACCTGCGTGCTGGCGAGCGGGTGGCTGTGGATGACGGCAAGCAAGATCCGCTGGACTTCGTGCTGTGGAAGTCCGCCAAGGCCGAAGAGCCCGCCGATGCCAAGTGGCCCAGCCCCTGGGGCGAAGGCCGTCCGGGCTGGCACATCGAGTGCTCCGCCATGAGTTGCGACCTGCTCGGCGAGAGCTTTGACATCCACGGCGGCGGCACGGATCTTCAGTTCCCGCACCACGAGAACGAGATTGCCCAGAGCGAAGGCGCTGGCTACGGTTTCGCCAAGTACTGGCTGCACAACGGCTTCCTGAACGTTGACGGCGAGAAGATGTCCAAGAGCCTGGGCAACTTCTTCACCATCCGCGATGTGCTGAAGAAGTTTGACGGCGAGACCCTGCGCTTCTTCATGCTGCGCACCCACTACCGCCGCCCGTTCAACTTCAGCGATGCGCATCTGGAAGACGCCCGCACCGCGCTGACGCGCCTGTACACCGCGCTGGACGCGGTGACGCCAGCCGAAGTCAGCATCGATTGGACCCAACCCCAGGCGGCTGCCTTCAAGGCTGCCATGGACGAAGATTTCGGCACGCCGGGCGCGCTCGCCGTATTGTTCGAGCTGGCAGGTGAAGTGAACCGCGACCGCTCTGCCGAGAAGGCCGGGCTGCTCAAGGCGCTCGCTGCCGTGCTGGGCGTGCTGCAGCAGGAGCCGCGCGTTTACCTGCAAGGCGGCAACAGCCCGGGCTCGGGCCTGGACGCCGCCGCCATCGAGCAGCGCATTGCCGACCGTATCGCCGCCAAGGCTGCCAAGGATTTCGCCGGTGCCGACCGCATCCGCGCCGAATTGTTGGAGCAGGGCATCGTCCTCAAGGACTCAGCCGCAGGCACGACCTGGACGAAAGCCTGACGTGGTGCGAGCCAATGACGCCGGTGTGACACCGGACTACTGGGACGAGGCCTGCCGCCACCTGATGAAGCGCGACCGGGTGATGAAGAAGCTCATCCCCCAGTTCGCCGAGGCGCGGCTGCAGAACAAGGGCGAGGCCTTCACCACGCTGGCTCGAGCCATCGTCGGCCAGCAGATTTCCGTGAAGGCCGCGCAGTCGGTCTGGCACAAGTTTGTCGACCTGCTGGGCGGCGATCGCGTCTCGCCTGCCTGCGTGCTGGCCCAGAAGGCGGAGGCGCTGCGCGGCGCCGGGCTGTCGGCCCGCAAGGTCGAGTACCTGCACGACCTGGCCCGTCACTTCGAGGCCGGCAACGTCCACGTCCAGCAATGGGCGGGCATGGACGACGAGGCCATCATCGAGGAACTGGTCGCCATCCGCGGCATCGGCCGCTGGACGGCCGAGATGTTCCTGATCTTTCACCTGATGCGTCCGAACGTGATGCCGTTGGACGATATCGGCTTGATCAAGGGAATTAGCGACAATTACTTCTCTGGCGAGCCGGTTTCGCGTGCAGAAGCGCGAGAAGTGGGTGAGGCCTGGGCCCCCTACCGTTCGGTGGCCACATGGTACATTTGGCGCTCTCTGGATCCGCTACCCGTGGATTACTGAATCTCTATGAGCAAGAAACACTTCCTCGAATTCGAGCAGCCCATCGCCGAGCTCGAAACCAAGATTGAAGAGCTGCGCTATGTGCAGAGCGAGTCCGCCGTGGACATCACGGAAGAGATTGACCGCCTGTCCAAGAAGAGCCAACAGCTGACCAAGGAGGTCTACGCCAACGTAGCGCCTTGGCAGGTCTACCAGGTGGCCCGCCACCCGCAGCGCCCGCAAACGCTGGACTACTGCAACGAGATCTTCACCGAGTTCCAGGAGCTGCACGGCGACCGGCACTTTGCCGATGACGCCGCCATCGTGGGCGGCATCGCCCGCTTCAATGGCCAGCCCTGCATGATCGTCGGCCACCAGCGCGGTGCTGATGCCAAGGAGCGCACGCTGCGCAACTTCGGCATGCCGCGCCCCGAGGGCTACCGCAAGGCGCTGCGCCTGATGAAGACCGCCGAGAAGTTCGGCCTGCCCGTCTTCACCTTCATCGACACCATGGGTGCCTATCCCGGCATCGGTGCCGAGGAGCGCGGCCAGTCCGAAGCCATCGGCCGCAACATCTTCGAGATGGCGCAGCTGGAAGTGCCCATCGTCGCCACCGTCATCGGTGAAGGCGGCTCCGGCGGCGCCCTGGCCATTGGCGTGGCTGACCAGGTGCTGATGCTGCAGTTCTCGGCCTACTCGGTGATCTCGCCGGAAGGCTGCGCTTCCATCCTGTGGAAGAGCAGCGAGCGCGCTGCCGATGCCGCGGACGCCCTGGGCATCACCGCTCACCGCCTCAAGGCTCTGGGCCTGATCGACAAGATCGTCAGCGAACCGGTGGGCGGCGCCCACCGCGACGGCAAGCAGATGGCCGCCAACCTCAAGCGCGCTTTGGGCGAGGCCCTGCGCCAGGTGAGTGACCTCAAGCCGGCGGATCTGCTGGAACGCCGCTACGAGCGCCTGCAGGCCTATGGCCGCTTCGGCGACACCAAGTCCCGCTGAAGCTTTCGTCGCCGTCGCGTTCAGCGGCGGCCGGGACTCCACCGCACTTCTCCACGCCACGGCGCGCGCTGCAGCAGCCCGTGGCGTTGCTGTTCTTGCGCTCCATGTTCATCACGGACTCTCCGCGCATGCGGACGAGTGGCTCGCGCATTGCCAGCGTCTTGCCCAGGGGCTGGGCGCGCGCTTCCTCTCTCGTCGGCTGAGTGGCTCTCCCGCGGCGGGAGAGAGTGTCGAGGCTTGGGCAAGGGCGGGACGTCACGCGGCATTGCAATCCATGTGCATGGACGCTGGCTGCGATCTGCTGCTGCTGGCGCACCACCAACGAGACCAGGCCGAGACCTTCTTGCTTCAAGCCCTGCGCGGCGCCGGTGTTGCGGGCTTGGCGGCCATGCCGGGCAGCCAATGGCGCGATGGCGTCTGCTGGGCACGGCCTTGGCTGGATCGGTCGCGCGAGGCCATCGAAGCCTATGTTCAGGAATTCGGCCTGAACTTCATCGAGGACGAGAGCAACGCGGACGACCGCTTCGCGCGCAACCGCCTGCGCAATGTGGTCTGGCCGCTGTTGGATGCTCCGGACGCCGCGTTGGCGCAGTCCGCGCGCTGGGCACAGCAGGCACTGGACCTGCAACGCGAGATGGCGGCTCTCGACCTCGAGCAGCTGGAGCGGGGCGACGCGCTCGATCTCGCAGCGCTGAAGCAACTTTCGCCAGCCCGCGCAAGCAACGCGTTACGCCAGTGGCTGCTGGAGCTGCGCGGAGACCCGGCGCCCGCCAGCCTGGTCGAGCGCTTGCTGAACGAGGCGCAAGATCACGGTGAGTGGCCACTCGACGGAGGGGCTTTGCGCCTTTACCGGGGGCTGTTGAGCTGGGGTGGGGCGGCAGAAGCCCCCTTCGGTCCTTCGCAAATTGTCAACCTCAGCTTTGCCGGCGTGCACGAACAGCCGGCCTGGGGCGGGTGTTGGCACGTGGAATTGGCCTCAGAAAACGGTGTTCCGGCGAGCCGCCTGAGCAGCCTGACGCAGCGCGCGCGCAGCGGCGGCGAGCAGTTCCAACGAGCCCCGAGAAGCACGCCGCGCTCTCTGAAAAAGGCTTGGCAGGAGGCCGGTGTTCCGGCTTGGGAGCGCGACGGTCCGCTGCTCTTGGACGGTGAGCAAATCGTCTTCGTTCCCGGCCTTGGCATCGACGCGCGAGCGCTTGCCGTTCCGGGTGAAGCCCAGCTTCAACTGCGCTGGGAACCGAAGGCTTGACGCAGCCCTCTCCTTCGATAGGCCCATAGAATCGAAGGCTCGACCTGGATTCACCCCCTGCACCATGGCCTTGATCGTTCACAAGTACGGCGGAACCTCGATGGGTTCCACCGACCGCATCCGCAACGTCGCCAAGCGCGTCGCCAAATGGGCACGTGCCGGCCACAAGATGGTCGTCGTGCCTTCGGCAATGAGCGGCGAGACCAACCGCCTGCTGGGCCTGGCCAAGGAGCTCTCGCCGGCTTCCGTCACGCCCGAGGTCATGCGCGAGCTGGACATGATCGCCGCCACCGGCGAGCAGGTCTCGGTCGGCCTGCTGGCGATCGCGATCCAGGCTGAAGGCCTGGACGCGGTGAGCTACACCGGCTGGCAGGTGCCCGTTTCGACCAATTCGGCCTACACCAAGGCCCGCATCGAGAGCATCGACGACGCCCGCGTGCGCGCTGATCTCGATGCCGGCAAGGTGGTTGTGATCACGGGCTTTCAGGGTGTGGACGAGGACATGAACATCACTACGCTGGGGCGTGGCGGTTCGGATACCTCGGCCGTGGCCATTGCCGCCGCGATGAAGGCCGACGAGTGCCTGATCTACACCGACGTGGACGGCGTCTACACGACTGACCCGCGCATCGTGCCCGAGGCGCGCCGCCTGCACACCATCAGCTTCGAAGAGATGCTGGAGATGGCTTCGCTGGGCTCGAAGATCTTGCAGATCCGCTCGGTCGAGTTCGCTGGCAAGTACCGCGTGCCGCTGCGCGTGCTGTCGAGCTTCACGCCGTGGGACATCGACATCAATGAGGAGGCCAAGTCCGGCACCCTGATCAGTTTTGAAGAGGACGAGAACATGGAACAAGCCGTCGTTTCCGGCATTGCCTTCAACCGCGACGAAGCCAAGGTGACCCTGCTGGGCGTGCCCGACAAGCCCGGCATCGCCTTCCAGATCCTGGGCCCGGTGGCCGATGCCAACATCGACATCGACGTCATCATCCAGAACGTCTCGCAGGACGGCAAGACGGACTTCTCGTTCACCGTCCACCGCAACGACTACGCCCGTACGATGGAACTGCTCGAGAAGAGCATCGGCCCGTCGGTCCAGGCCGCCAAAGTCATGGGCGACCCGAAGATCTGCAAGGTCTCCATCGTCGGCATCGGCATGAAGTCGCACGTGGGTGTGGCTTCGAAGATGTTCCGCGCGCTGAGCGAGGAGGGCATCAACATCCAGATGATCTCGACCAGCGAGATCAAGACCTCGGTCGTCATCGACGAGAAGTACATGGAACTGGCCGTTCGCGCCCTGCACAAGGCTTTTGAGCTGGACGTCGAAAAAGCTGCTTGATTTGGAAGAGCCTTCGTATTCCTGATATAGAATGCGAGGCTCTGCTGGAGTCGTGACCGAGTGGCCGAAGGTGCTCCCCTGCTAAGGGAGTATGTGGGCAAAACCTGCATCGAGGGTTCGAATCCCTCCGACTCCGCCAAGTAGTCTGAAAGCCCGCCCTTGTGGCGGGTTTTTTCATTGATGGTCCCGCAGCATGCGGGCTTCCGGCCGACCGCGCTTGCTCAGTCTGGCTCCTTGCAGCCCACCTGAAGCCTGGGAGTTGCCGCGTTCTCAGGCCAGTGGATCCGCAGTACCGCTTTGGCGTGGCGCTTCTGGCCAGGAGAATGGGCACCGAAGCGCACTGACCAGAGGAATGCCGGTTCAGCTCTGTGCCATCGCGTCCCGAATCTTCAGACTCTTGGTCTTGCGCGTGCAGTCGTTCTTGTCCGAAACGGCGAAGGGCGACAAGTCGTCGCCCTTCGCACGCTTGCCCAGCTTCAGGCTTGTTGCAGTTCGCGGATCAATCCCATCGCTGCAGCAGGCGCCTTTTCCTTGGCGCCGCTGATGAAGAACATGAAGACATCGCGCGGCGCACCTTGGGCTGATGAGGGGGCTTCGATGCGGGGCAGTCCTGCAGGTTCGGTGCCACCAGCCCAGGAATTGCCACAAGCGGCTAACGCTTTCAGCACGTGGGGCTCGCAACCTTCGGCCAGGTCCGGGCGCGTGCGCATCATGCGCGTGTAGACGAACTCGCCGGTCAGGTCCGCGATGGGCGGATAGTCGTCCGAATCGGTGAACACCGTGGCCGCGCGGTAGCGGCGCGCCAGCGCGAGGTATTCGGGGCAGCAGAAGCTTTCATGCCGAACGTCAAGCGCATGTCGCAAAGGCAGACCGGCTTGTGAACCGGGTAGCAGCTTCAGGAAGGCCTCGAAGTCCGCCGGATCGAAGCGCTTGGTCGGTGCGAACTGCCAGACGATGGGGCCGAGCTTCTCGCCCAGCTCGGCGATGCCACCCTCGACGAACATGCGCACCGATTCGCCGGCCTCGGCCAGCACGCGCCGGTTGGTGGCGAAGCGCGAGGCCTTCACCGAGAACATGAAGCCCTCGGGCGTGTCCTTGGCCCACTTGGCAAAGGTGCTGGGTTTTTGCGAGCTGTAGTAGGTGCTGTTGATCTCGATGGCGGTGAGCCGGCGGCTCGCGTACTCGAGCTCGCGCGCCGCTGGCCACCCTTGCGGATAGAAATTGTTCTTCCAGGGCTCGAAGCTCCAGCCGCCAATGCCGACGCGAATACGATGTGCCATCTTTGCACCCCTTCTTGTTGACCAACCCCTGCCATGTACAACCCCAGGCATTTTCAGATGAACGAGGCTGGGCAGGCCGCCCGGCTGATCGCGGAAAACCCGCTGTCCGCACTGATCGGGCCTGACGAGCAGGGGCGCAGCTTTGTCTCGCACCTGCCGCTCACGCTGATCGAGGAGCCGGCCGAGGACGGCGCAGGCTGGCGGCTCGAAGGGCACATGGCCCGCGCCAATCCGCACTGGCCCTGGCTCGCTTCGCAGCAGGAGGTGCTTGCCGTCTTCACAGGACCGGATGCCTACATCTCGCCGCGGCACTACGACACGCAACTGGCCGTGCCCACCTGGAACTACCTGGCCGTGCACGTGTACGGGAGGCTCACGCTCGTTGAGGGGCGCGAGGAAAAGGACTCGCTGCTCAAGCGCCTGATCACGCCGCACGACCCCGACTACGTGGCGCAATGGAGCGGACTTCCCGAGGACTTCAAGCACAAGCTGCTCGATGCGATCCAGGGCTTCTGCATCGAGGTCACGCACTGGGAAGGCAAGGCAAAGATCAGCCAGAACCGCGCCGCCGCGGAGCGTGAACGCATCCACGAGGAATCCACACCTGAAATGCGCCGCTGGATGGAGCGCCTACGCGCAGACGATCCGCGCTAACTTGATTCCAGTCACCCGCGGCAGCGAGTTCCTGTGTGCCGACTACACGGTGCCACCGGGCGCCAGCGGCCTGCGCGTGGGCTCCGACATTTCCTGGTTTCGCTACAAGCTCGTGCAGGGGCAGTTCCAGGCTCTCGATTCACGCGGTGACTCCTCAAGCCTCGGCGTGCGCGCCAGGCGCGCTGCCACTGCAGGTCGTCGTGACGATCTGCGGCCAGCGAACCATGCTGACCTTCTCTGAGAAAACCAAGCCGGGCGCGGCAGGGCGCTGAGGCCCCCCGAGAGACTTACATGCCCACGTAGTTCGGACCGCCGCCGCCTTCGGGCGTGATCCAGACGATGTTCTGGGTCGGGTCCTTGATGTCGCAGGTCTTGCAGTGCACGCAGTTCTGCGCGTTGATCTGCAGGCGGTCGGCACCGGCGTCGGTCTTGACGAACTCGTAGACGCCGGCCGGGCAGTAGCGGCTCTCGGGGCCGGCGTAGCGCGACAGGTTGACGGCCACCGGCACGTCGGCGTTCTTCAGCGTCAGGTGCGCGGGCTGGTTCTCAGCGTGGTTGGTGTTGGAGATGAACACCGACGAGAGGCGATCGAAGGTCAGCTTGCCGTCCGGCTTCGGATAGGCGATGGGCTGGCATTCGGACGCTGGCCTGAGCGACTCGTTGTCGCGCTTCGTGCCGTGCAGCGTCCAGGGCGGGTTCTTGATGCCGAGCTTGGGCAGCAGCCATTGCTCGATGCCCGTCATCAGGTTGCCCACCATCTTGCCCTTCTTGAACCAGAGCTTGAAGTTGCGGGTGGCCTGCAGCTCCTCGTTCAACCAGCTCTTTTCAAAGGCTTCGGGGTAGGCGCTCAGTTCATCCGCAGCGCGGCCGGCGGCCAGGGCAGGGCAGATGGCTTCCGCGCACATCATCCCGGACTTGATCGCGGCGTGGCTGCCCTTGATGCGTGCGGCGTTCAGGTAGCCGGCGTCGCAGCCAATCAGCGCGCCGCCCGGGAACACGGTCTTGGGCAGGGCCTGCGGCGTGCCGTTGTTGATGGCGCGCGCGCCGTAGCCGATGCGCTTGCCGCCTTCAATGTGCGCCTTGATCGCCGGGTGGGCCTTCCAGCGCTGCATTTCCTCGAAGGGGCTCATGTACGGGTTCTGATAGTCCAGGCCGATCACGAAGCCGAGGGTGACCTTGTTGTCTTCCAGGTGATAGAGGAAGCCACCGCCGAAGGTGTCGTCCTCCATCGGCCAGCCGGCGGTGTGCACCACGCGGCCAGGCTGCGCCCTGTCGGCGGGGACTTCCCACAGCTCCTTGACGCCGATGGCGAAGCTCTGCGGATCCTTGCCAGCGTCGAGCTGGAACTTGGCGATCAGCTGCTTGCCCAGGTGGCCACGCGCGCCTTCGGCGAACACGGTGTACTTGCCGAGCAGCTCCATGCCGAGTTGGAATTCGCCGGTGGGCTCGCCATGCTTGCCCACGCCCATATTGCCGGTGGCCACGCCCTTGACGCGGCCCTGCTCGTCATAGAGCACCTCGGCCGCCGCGAAGCCCGGGAAGATCTCCACGCCCAGGCCTTCGGCTTGGCTGGCCATCCACTTGACGACGTTGGACAACGAGACGACGTAGCAGCCTTCGTTGTGCAGGTTGCCGGGCACGAGCCAGTCGGGCGTGCGGGTGCTGCCGGTCTCGGACAGGAACAGGATGTCGTCGCCGCTGACCGGCTGGTTCAGCGGAGCGCCGAGTTCCTTCCAGTTCGGCAACAGCTCGGTGATGGCGCGCGGGTCCATGACCGCGCCGGACAGGATGTGCGCGCCGGGCTCCGAGCCCTTTTCGATGACGACGACCGAGACTTCCGGATTGAGCTGCTTGATGCGGATGGCGGTGGCCAGGCCAGCCGGGCCGGCGCCGACGACGACCACGTCGTACTCCATGTTTTCACGTGGGCCGTACTGGGCGAGCAGTTCTTCGGAGGTCATGAATTTCCTTCTGGTGCAAACCAAATATTGCGGCGCATTCTACTGAGGTGCCGGAGAAAATAGAACGACCGTTCGATTTCTGATGAAGCTGCTGGTGCTATCTTCTCCGCAGTTCCCTGCACGTCGCGGCAGGTGGGAGACAGGGCATGACTTACTCGATCGATCTTGCGGGCCGCGTGGCTCTGGTGACGGGAGCTTCCAGCGGCCTGGGCGAGCAGTTCGCCAAGACCCTGGCGCAGGCTGGCGCCTGCGTGGTGCTGGCGGGCCGACGCGTGGAGCGGCTCAAGACGCTGCGCAATGAAATCGAAGCCAAGGGCGGCAGCGCCCACATCGTGTCCATGGACGTGACCGATCTCGACGCCATCCGCGCCGGCATTGCCCACGCCGAGACCGAGGCCGGCACGCTGGACATCCTCATCAACAACTCCGGCGTGAGCACCTCGCAGCGCCTCACCGAGGTGACCGGCGACGACTACGACTTCGTCTTCGACACCAATGTGCGCGGTGCCTTCTTCGTGGCGCAGGAGGTCGGCAAGCGCATGCTGGCACGCGCGCGTGGTGCAGCGCCGGGCACCTTCACCGGCGGGCGCATCGTCAACATCGCCTCGATGGCGGGCTTGCGCCCGCTGGGCCAGATCGGCGTCTACGCCATGAGCAAGGCCGCCGTCATCCACATGACGCGGGTGATGGCGCTCGAATGGGGCCGCCACGGCATCAACGTGAACGCGATCTGCCCCGGCTATATCGACACCGAGATCAACCACCACCATTGGTCCACCGACGCCGGCAAGAAGCTGATCGACATCCTGCCGCGCAAGCGTGTGGGCCAGCCGCAGGACCTGGACACCGCGCTGTTGATGCTGTGCGCCAACGAGAGCCACTTCATCAATGGCGCCGTGCTGCAGGCCGATGATGGCTTCGGGGTCTGAATGAGGGCGCCGGTCAGGATTTTTCTCGCCTTCCTGCTTCTGATTCTGGTCGGTCCAGCGCTGGCGGCGCAGGGCACGGCCATCGTCATCGGCGGCGCGCTGCGCTATGACAACCAGGCCGTGTGGCAACGCGTGGTCGATGCGGCAGGCGGGCCCGGCGCGCGCATCGCCGTCTTCGGCACCGCGTCCGGCAATCCGGAAGCGAGTGCGCGGCGCATCGTCGAGACGCTCAATCGCTACGGCGCCAAGGCCGAAGCCGTTCCTGTCTCACCGCGCTGGCCTGGCATTGAGGTGCAAGCGGCGCTCAACGATCCCGTGCTGATCGAGAAGGTGCGCAACTCCGGCGGCGTGTTCTTCGGCGGCGGCGCACAGGCCTTGATCGTCGACACGCTGCAGCCCGAGGGCAAGCGTACCGCCATGCTCGATGCAATCTGGTCCGTGTACGAGCGTGGAGGCGTGGTGGCAGGATCGAGCGCCGGCGCCGCGATCATGAGCCGCGTGATGTTCCGTGACGCGCCTGATCCGCTGCTGGTGATGAAGGGCGGTCGCCTGCGCGACGGGCGCGAGGTGGCAGCGGGCCTGGGCTTCGTCGGGCCCGAGCTGTTCGTGGATCAGCACTTCCTCAAGCGAGGCAGGCTCGGCCGGCTGTTGCCGCTGATGCAATGGCAGGGCTATCGGCGCGGCCTTGGCGTGGAAGAAAACAGTGCCGCCGTCGTGCGTGGTGACGACGTGGAGGTGATCGGCGCCAAGGGCGTGCTCTTCGTCGACCTTGGCGAATCGAGCACCGACAACAGAACAGCCGGCTTCAACATCAGCAACGTCTTGCTGAGCTGGCTGGACAGCGGCGACCGGTTGAAGCTTTCCACCGGCGAGCTCACGCCCTCGGCGCCCAAGCTGGCTGAGCCGGCGCTCGATGCCAGCAAGCCGGACTTCCGCCCATCGAGCCGCCGCGATGCCTTCTACCCGGACATGCTGGCCGACGGCGTGCTCTGGAGCGCGATGACGCTGCTGATCGACAGCGCGCGCAGCGAGTTCCGCGGCTTGGCCTTTGTCGACCGGCCCTACAGTTTCGACAACCAGCCGGATCTCGGGTTCGAGTTCCGGCTCTACAAGGGGCCGGGCAGCATCGGCTGGTGCACCGGCGCCAATGGTGGCGACGACTGCACCGTGCATCGCTTGCGCCTGGATGTGCGACCGGTGCTGCTCAACAGGCCCTGGTACAGCGCATTGCAGCAAGGGAGACTGGTGATGAACAAGAGAGTAAGCGGCGAATTCGAAGTCAAGATGGCGCCGCAGGAAGGCCCGGCCGACCAGATTGGCCGCATGCTGCTGGACAAGCAGTTCCACGGCCCGCTCGAGGCGCACAGCCTGGGCCAGATGCTGGCTTGGCGCACCGCCACGCCGGGCTCCGCCGGCTATGTGGCGATGGAGCGCGTGGTGGGTGAGCTCGAGGGGCGCAAAGGCAGCTTCGTGCTTCAGCACACTGGCAGCATGGACCGCGGCGCGCCGACGCTGGTGGTGACGGTTGTGCCCGATTCCGGTACTGAAGGGCTGCTGGGCCTCAATGGCCGCATGACCATCCGCGTCGAAGGCGGCAAGCACTTCTACGATTTCGATTACGCGCTGCCGGAAGCCAAGACCGAGTAGCCAAGCCCGAGCAGTTCTGCACCCGTGACTGACGTTTATCTTCAGCGCATTGCCGCTACCCGAGCCCGCCTGGGCATCACCGACGATCTGCTGGCCGGCCGCGAACTGGCGGTGCAGGAAGAGGCCGTCGAACTCGAAACCGTTCAGCGTGATCCGGACGGGCGCGAATACCAGCTCACGCCCCAAGCCGCGCAAGCCTGGCGCGCCATGCAGGCCGCTGCCGCAGGGCAGGGCGTGGTGCTGCATCTGGTCTCGGCCTTCCGCAGCCTGAACTACCAGGTGGAACTGATCGAGCGGCAGTTGCGCCTGGGCCGTCCCATCGCCGAGATCCTGCGCGGCAGCGCCTGCCCCGGCTACAGCGAGCACCACACCGGCCGTGCCGTCGATATCGACACGCCGGACAACCCGGGGCTGGGTGAGGACTTTGAGCGCACGACGGCCTTTGAATGGTTGGGGCGCGAGGCCGCGAACTTCGGCTTTTCCATGTCTTTCCCGCGCGGCAACGCCGCCGGCTACATGTACGAGCCGTGGCACTGGCTCTTTGCCGCAGTGCGTGGATGCCAGGAGTTCGGTTTTGTCAAGATGTGACAGCTTGTAGAAGGCGTGCACGGAGCCGGGGCGGCCTGCGTTCAAATCTAGAACCAAGGAGGTTCTCATCATGAAACACCAAATTCTTGCCCTCGCCGCCACCCTTGCTGCCGTCGCCGCCCCCATGGGCGTCGCCCAGGCCCACACCGACGTGGGCGTGTCCATCAGCATCGGACAACCGGGCTTTTATGGCCAGATCGACCTGGGCAATGCACCGCGTCCTCAGCTGATCTACGAACAGCCGGTGGTCATCACCCGCGCGGGCCCGCCGATGCCGCCGCTGTACCTGGTCGTGCCTCCGGGCTATCAGCGCAACTGGGGTCGCTACTGCGGCGGCTACAACGCCTGCGGTCGCCAGGTCTACTTTGTGCGCCAGGACTGGTATGACCGCGTCTATGTGCCGCACTACCACGACCATTACTACGGTGGTGGCTGGCACGATGCCCGCCGCGTCGACCGCGACCGTGACGGCATCCCCGACTACCGTGACCGCGATCACGGCAACGGCTGGGCCAACGGCCGCCGCGACGACCGTCGTGACGACCACCGTGACGATCACGGCCGGGATCATGGCCGCGGCCATGACAAGGACCGCGACCGCGATCACGACCGGGATCACGACCGGGATCACGACCGTCGTTGATGCCAACAAACGGGCCGGCACTTCCTCACGCCGGCCCCTCTTGCAGCCCTTGCAGAAGGGCGGCAAGCCCCAACAAAGCCCCAGTAGCCCGGTCAGTTCACGCGCTGTCCGGGCTGTCCTCCCTTACAATCAAGGCCTCTTTTCATAGGGTGCCGGGGCTTGTCGCGTCCAAATTTGGACGATTTGGACGTATTGACCGGTGCGGAGCTAGGAACGCATGACTCTTCTCTCTTCCCTCTCGACGATCTTCAACGCGCTGGCCGACTGGCTGGACGGCGGCCTGCTCGACCTCCCGGTCTGGCAAGTCATCGTCTACACGCTGGTCACCACGCACATCACGATCGCGGCGGTGACGATCTTCCTGCACCGCGCCCAGGCGCACCGTGCCCTGGACCTGGGTCCGATTCCCTCGCATTTCTTCCGCTTCTGGCTGTGGATCGCCACCGGCATGGTCACCAAGGAATGGGTGGCCATCCACCGCAAGCACCACGCCAAGTGCGAAACCGAAGAAGACCCGCACAGCCCGCAGACCCGTGGCCTGTCCAAGGTCATGAAGGAAGGCGCCGAGCTCTATCGCGCCGAATCCCGCAACCAGGAAACCCTGTCCAAGTACAGCCATGGCGTGCCCAACGACTGGATCGAGCGCAACCTGTACAGCCGCTACTCCTGGCAAGGCGTCGGCCTGATGCTGATCCTGAACGTCGCACTGTTCGGCGCCCTGGGCGCCACCGTCTGGGCCGTTCAGATGGCCTGGATCCCGTTCTTCGCGGCAGGCGTGATCAACGGCGTCGGCCACTTCTGGGGCTATCGCAACTTCGAAGCGCCTGATGCTTCGACCAACATCTCGCCGTGGGGCATCCTCATCGGCGGCGAAGAGCTGCACAACAACCACCACACCTACCCGACCTCGGCCAAGTTCTCGGTCAAGAAGGGTGAGTTCGACATCGGTTGGGTGTACATCCGCGCCTTCGAAGCCATCGGCTGGGCCAAGGTCCGCAAGACCGCGCCGCGCCTGCAGGTGGGCGAGATCCGCGCTGCAGACAAGCAGACGCTGGACGCCGTCATCACCAACCGCTACGAAGTCATGGCCTCGTACGCCCGCAAGCTGCAGGCCACCTGCTCGGAAGAGCTGGCACGCCTGAGGGCTGAAGGTGCTCAGCAGACCGCCAAGTTCAAGCAGTTCAAGCTGGCCAAGCGCTGGCTGCACCGCGACGAAGACAAGATCCCGGCCGACGTGCACGGTGAGCTTGCCCACGCCCGCGCCGCCAGCCCGGCACTGGACAAGCTGGTCACGATGCGTGAAGAGCTGCGCCAGCTGTGGACGCGCACCAATGTCTCGGCCGAGCAGCTCGTCGTCGATTTGAAGGACTGGTGCCACCGCGCCGAGGCCAGCGGCATCGCCGAACTGCGCAGTTTCTCGCTGGCGCTGCGCACGGCTCACGCCTGAGGTTCGGCGGGGAAACCCGCTGCTCCCCCGGCTGAACCCACGATAAAGGCACCTACGGGTGCCTTTCTTGTTGGGATATGCTCGGCCCGCCCATCACAACAAGAACCCGCCCTCGTGAGCACCATCAAAGACGTGGCGGCCCTGGCCGGCGTCTCCTTCACCACCGTGTCCCACGTCCTCAATGACACGAGGCCGGTCAGCCCGGAGGCGCGCGCCCGCGTGCTCGCGGCCGTGGAGGAGATCGGCTACCTGCCCAGCGCTGTGGCCCGGTCGCTTCGCAAGAGCGAGACCAAGACCGTCGGCGTGCTGGTGCCCAATGTGCAGAACCCGTTCTTCGGCGAGCTGGTCTGCGGGGTCGAGGAAGCCTGCCGCCAGGCCGGCTATTCGGTGCTGATTTGCAATTCCGACAACGATCCGCGCCACCAGCAGCAGTACATGCGGACGCTGCTGGAAAAGCGCGTGGATGGTCTGCTGCTGTCCTCGGCCGGCGACGACGAAGCCCTGGCCCGCATCTTCAGCCTGGCCAAGCTGCCCAGCGTCACCGTGGACCGCCTCGTGCCCGGCGTGCGTGCGGACCGCGTGGCCGTGCACAACGAAGGTGGGGCGCGTTCGGCCGTGGAGCACCTGATCGAGATCGGCCACCGCCACATCGCCTGCATCAGCGGGCCGCAGCAGTTCGCCGTCTCGCGCGAGCGCGTGGCTGGCTGGCGTACCGCCATGCTGGCTGCGGGCCTGGTCGCGGACGACAGCCTGGTCTTTGAGAGCGACTTCTCCAGCGCCGGCGGCCACATCGCCGCGCGCCGGCTGCTGGCCCAGCGGCCCGAGGTCACGGCCGTCTTCTCGTCCAACGACATGATGGCCTACGGCGTGCTGCGAGCCGCCGCCGAGGCCGGCCGCACCGTGCCGCAGCGCTTCTCGGTCGTGGGCTTCGATGACATCGAAATGAGCCGTTATGTGCTGCCCGCACTTACTAGCGTGGGTGTGCCCGTCCAACAACTTGGACGAGAAGCCGGCCGCGCGCTGATCGAACGCATCGACAATCCGGACATGGCCCTCAAGGAGGTCTTGCTCAATCCGCGCCTGACCCTGCGCGAAAGCACGGCCGCCCCGCCAAGGAAAAAGAACGAATGACAAAACAAGACAAAACGAACGCTCCGCGCGTGGCCGTCGTCGGCAGCATCAACATGGACATGGTGTCGCACTCGCGCCGCCTGCCCGCGCCCGGCGAAACACTGATGGGCGAAACCTTCGTCGCGGCGCCGGGAGGCAAGGGTGCCAACCAGGCCGTTGCTGCTTCGCGACTGGGCGCATCGGTCAGCTTCGTCTCGCGCGTCGGCACCCGCGAACATGGCGAGACACTGCTGGCTGCGTTGGCGAGCGAGGGCGTGGCCTTTGGCGGCTTGCGCGACCCGCAGGCACTCCCCGGCATCGCCGTCATCATGGTGGCCAGCGAGGGTGGCGAGAACGCCATCGTCGTGATCCCGGGCTCGAACGCAGACCTGCGGGCAGATGACGTCGACGTGGCTGCCTATGAACTGCAATCCGCAAACGTTGTCGTGGCCCAGTTGGAGGTGCCGCAGCCCCCAATCCGCCGCGCTTTCGAGATTGCGCGGGCCGCTGGCCGCATCACGGTGCTCAATGCTGCCCCGGCGCTGCCGCTGGAAGAGGGCCTGCTGCCGCTGACCGACTGGCTGGTGCTGAACGAGACCGAGGCCGAGCAGCTCTCCGGCCTGTCCGATGTGCAAGCCGCTGCCAAGGCCCTGCTGGCGCGTGGCCCCAAGACCGTGCTGGTGACCCTGGGCGGGGAGGGCGCGCTGCTGTGCAACGCCGCCGGAATCCAGCGCTATGCCGCCACCAAGGTCCATGCCGTTGACACCGTCGGTGCCGGCGATACCTTTGTGGGCGGCCTGGCGACGGGTCTGGCCGAAGGCCGTGGCGCGCCCGAAGCCATCCGCCTGGGCCAGGCGGCGGCGGCGATTGCCGTGAGCCGCAGCGGCGTACAGAGCGCCATGCCCAAGCGCGCCGAACTGGGCGCTGAATTCTCCTGAGGTTGTAGACATGAGAGACGTGATCTTCGACACCGACCCTGGCATCGACGATGCCATGGCGCTGTACCTGCTGGCGCGTTCGCCGGCCATCCGGCTGCGCGCCGTGACTTCGATCTACGGCAACGCTGCCGTGACCACCACCACGCGCAACGCGCGCGGGCTGGCGGGTCTGTTCGGCATGCCCGACCTGCCCGTCGCGGCCGGTGCGTCGCGCGCGCTGAACGCGACGGAGGAGCCGCACTATCCCGACTTTGTCCACGGCGGCGACGGCCTCGGTGGCATGGCGGACCAGGCCGGCCCGGCCGTGCCGCTGGATCCGCGCCCCGCACACCAGCTGATCTGCGACATGGTCAACGCCGAGCCCGGCAAGATCACGCTGATCGCCGTCGGCCCGATGACCAACCTGGCGCTCGCGCTGCGCCACGATCCTTCGATCGCGGGCAAGGTCAAGGAAGTGATCATCATGGGCGGCGCCTTCGGCATGAACGGCCACAGCGGCAACGTCACGCCCGTGGCCGAGGCCAACATCATTGCCGACCCGCTGGCCGCCGATGAAGTGCTGACCGCGAACTGGCCGGTGGCCATCATCGGCCTGGACGTCACGCACGAAGTGGTGATGAGCGAGAAGCACCTGGCGAAGTTGCGGGGCCGCGGCGGCAAGGTGGGCGACTTCTTCTGGCACATCAGCCGGCACTACCAGGGCTTCTATCACCGCGTGGCCGGCATCGAGGGCATCTACTGCCACGACGCCAGTGCCATCGCCTATGCCATCGACGACAGCATCTTCAAGACCCGACTCGGGCCCGTGCGCGTCGTGCAGGAAGGCATCGCCAAAGGGCAGACGATCCAAGATCATCGCTACCTCGGCCACAACAACGCCACGGCATGGAGCGACAAGCCCGCACAGAAGGTCTGCATCGGCGTCGATGCCGGCCGCGTGTTGAGCCTCTTCGACGCCGCGTTCGACTGAAGTAGAAGGAACAACGACCATGACGACCAAGATCCTCAAAGCCCGCTGGATGCTCACGATGGCGCCCGGCAGCGAACTGCTGACCGAACACGCGCTCGTGATCGAAGGCGAGCGCATTGCCGCCGTGCTGCCCTGGGCTGATGCCGAGGCCAAGTACGCCAATGCCGAACGCGTGGAGCTGGGTGACCACGTGCTGATCCCCGGCCTGATCAACGGCCACACCCACTCGGCCATGAGCCTGCTGCGCGGCGTGGCGGACGACCTGGGTCTGATGGACTGGCTGAACAACCACATCTGGCCGCTGGAGAAGAAGTGGGTCAGCGAAGACTGGGTCCACACCGGCTCCATGCTCTCGGCCGCCGAGGCCCTGCGCGGCGGCGTGACCTACCTGAACGACATGTACTTCTTCCCGACCGCGATGGCGCGGGCGGCGATCGATTCCGGCATCCGTGCCGGCGTGTCCATCAATGTGATCGACTTTCCGACGGGCTACGCCGCCAACGCGCAGGACTACATCGCCAAGGGCCTGGCCGCGTACGAGCAGTTCAAGGGCGAGAAGCTGCTGGACTGGACCAGCTCGCCGCACGCGCCCTACACGGTGTCGGATGAAACCTTCACGGCCCTGCGCGAGCTGGCCGAGAAGCACGACCTGCAGATCCACTGCCACATCCACGAAACGCTGGACGAGATCGAAGGCAGCATCAAGCAGTTCGGCGTGCGTCCGATCGAGCGCCTGGCCAAGCTGGGCCTGATGAACGAGCGCATGATCGCCGTGCACATGGTCCACCTCAACGAGGGCGAGATCGAGCTGATGGCGAAGAACAAGGTGCACCTCGTCCACAACCCCAACAGCAACCTCAAGCTCGCCTCGGGCATCCAGCCCGTTCGTGCGCTGGAAGCTGCCGGTGTGAACACGCTGCTCGGCACGGATGGCGCGGCTTCCAACAACCGCCAGGACATGTTTGGCGAGATCCGTTCGGCCGCGCTGCTGGCCAAGGGCGCCAGCGGTGATCCGCTGACCGTCAGCGCCCGCACGGCGCTGGAGATGGCGACGATCCGCGCCGCCAAGGCCATGGGCCGCGGCGACGAGCTGGGCTCACTCGAGGTGGGCAAGCTGGCCGATGTGACGGCCGTCTCGCTCGCGGCGCTCGAGTGCCAGCCGGTCTACGACCCGGCTGCGCAGCTTGTCTACGTGGCGGGCCGCGAGCATGTGAGCGATGTCTGGATCGGCGGCTGCCGCGTGCTGGAAAACCGCGAGGTGAAGAGCTTCGACACCCGCGCGCTGGTGAACAAGGCCAACGAGATCGTCCAGCGGATGAAGACCGAGCGCTGATCGCCGCCTGTCGCTGCGCAAAGCAAAAGGGCCATGCCTCGCGGCACGGCCTTTTTTTATGGGCGCTGCAGATCAGCCGGGCATGAAGTGCACGACCTTGGCCTTGAGCACGCCGTCAACGACCGTGCCCTTGATCTCGACTTTGGCACCGTTGGCCAGCTTGCTCGCGTCGCCGTCCACGAAGCTGACCTCGCCGCTGGCATCGATGGCCTGGCTGCCGACCTTGAAGTTGGAGCTGCTGACAAAGTCGTTGATCAGGCCGCCGAGGTAGACGTAGGCGTTGCCGCTCGCGTCGGTCTCGGCCTTCTCGACTTCGATGCTGAAGGCGGTCAGCGTCGGGTGAGCGGTATCGCCTGTCACGGTGACCTTGACCGACACGCGCACGCCGTTCTTCAGGTCCGCCAGCTGCGTGCCCGTGGGCTGCAGCACGGTGTTGCCGCCCAGGGTGACGGTGTAGCTGCCGATCTTGAAGCTGGTGCTCGTGATGTCGTAGATGACGCCGGAGAAGCCGAGGGTTCGCGTGGCGCCGGTCGTGCTCTGCACCTGGATGCTGGTGGCGGTGAACACGCCGGTGTCGGCCGAATAGCTGCCTTCCACGGCCACCGTCACGCCGTTCACGAGATTGGCGACGGTCTTGCCGTCTGGGCTGAACTTCACGCCGTCCGCCCAGGTCACCGTCGTGCCTAGCAGGGAGAACTTGCGCGTGTCCAGCGACAGGCCGCTGATCGTGCCCGTCAGCTTGGTGGGCGTGCTGGCTGGCGGCGGCTGGACTTCGATGGTGTCGGCCTTGACGCCGTTGGACGTCAGCTTGCCCTTGACCGTGACCCAGGTGCCGCTGGCCAGATCGCTGGCCTGGCCCTTGGTGAAGGTGGCCTGGCTCGCGTCGACCGTCGTGCCGCGCAGGTTGAAGCTGGAGAGCGAGACGAAGTCCGTGATCTGGCCGATCAGCAGTGCGCTGACGGGTGTTGCGGGCTTGAACACCTTGAGCGTCTTGGCTTTGAGCACGCCGCTGACCAGCGCGCCTTGCGCCTGGGCCTGGTTGCCGTTGACGATGTCGGCGCTGGTCGTGCCGTCGGACAGCGTGGCCGCACTGGCGTCCACCAGCACGTCGCCGATGCGCATCGAGGCCAGGCTCTGGAAGTCATTGATCGCGCCGCCGACCGTCACGTTCGTGGCGTCGGGCAGCTGCTTGGCCTTGATCTCGATGGCGCTGGCCACCAGCAGGTTCTGACCTCCAGAGCTGCTCGGCGCCTGGGTGGAGACGAGGCTCACGAGCTTGCCGTTTTCCAGCACCGCGCCTTCAGGCAGCAGCTTGGCCTGCGAGTAGTCGATCAGCACGCCGGTGTTGCCGGCCAGCGAGAAGCGCTTGTTCGTGCTGTCGAGGCCCTGCACGGCACCGCTGAGGCGGAACAGCTGGCCCGCCTCGGGCTGTCGCCGCTCGATCCGCGAGGCCGTGATGCTGCCATCACCGGCCACGACGCCCGAGACCTTGACCAGATCGCCGACGCTCAGATCGGAGAGGCCGGAGAAGCCATCGAACACGGTGGGCAGGTCGCCCGTCGTCTGGATCTTGATGGTCTGCCCGAACACCGTCAGCGTGCTGGCCGAGGTGCTGATGTTGCCGACCGTGCCCACCAGGGCGAAGTTGACAACCAGGTTCTGCAGGACGCCGTCCTTGAGCTCGGCGTGCACGCGCATGCCCGTGTGCAGGTCGCCTAAGGTGGCGGCCTTGAGTTTTTGTGGGTCGTCGGCGAAGGAAACCTTGGCGCCGGTGTCCGGGATGCGCTGGCCGTCGATGACCACGCTGCCGAAGCCGGTGATGGTCCCCTCGACCACGCTTTGCGCAGAGCTGGTGGGTGGGTTGGGCGTGGATTGCCCGCTGCTGCTGCTGCCGGTTGAAGTGCCACCGCCACCGCCGCAGGCGACGAGCACGGCCGCAGCGAGCGTGGCCGTCAGGCCGGGCGCAGCGCGGCGCAGGAGTTGTTGAATCGAATGCATGAAGTGAGCTCCTCGTTCCCAAAAACCGGGTGTTCGCAATGTAGGAACGAGGCGATCGGCGAGCCTGTCGGAAGTGTTTCACGAGGTGTCAAACGGGGCTCTGCGGCCGTGAGAAATCGCACAGATCGCGAAGTCCGGAAACCAACGGTCGAAATCCGGACATCAACGGTCAGTGCAAATCAGGCGTTCGCGAAGCGAGTCGGGTCGGCAGAAACTGATCTCGCATCAGGTCATCGCGTTCACCGGAGTCCCCATGTCGATTCAGTAGAATCCCGGGTTCCCTGGCCTGGTCACCCCGACCTGGCTCGCACTCCCCGGAATTCCATGGCTTCCACCCAAAAGCATCTGCTTTCCTTCGAGGGCGGCAACGCTCTTTCGGCTTTCCGTGCCCAGGCCCTGCTGCCCAGGCTGCAAGAGATCAACGAGCGCGTCACCGGCCTTGTGGCCCGCCACGTGCATTGGGTGTGGAGCGATGCCGCGCTGTCGGGTGAAGACGAGCAGCGCCTTGCAGCGCTGCTGGACTACGGCGATATCTACGAAGGCGGTGCCGATGGCCAGGTGGTCGTCGTGGCACCTCGCCTGGGCACGGTCAGCCCCTGGGCCTCCAAGGCCACCGACATTGCCCACAACTGCGGCCTGGCCGTGAAGCGTGTGGAGCGGGTCACCGAATACCGCATCAAGCTCAAAAGCGGGCTGCTGGGCGGCGCCAAGACGCTCACCCAGGAAGAGCTGCTGGCCTGCGCCAACCTCCTGCACGACCGCATGACCGAGAGCGTGCTGCTGGACCGCGCCGGCGCCGCCCACCTCTTCGACGAAAAGACCGCCCAGCCGCTCGAGCACGTGGACGTGCTGGGCCAGGGCAGGGCGGCGCTGGAGAAGGCCAACAAGGACTTCGGCCTGGCTCTGTCGGATGACGAGATCGACTATCTCGTCAACGCCTTCAACGGTCTGAAGCGCAACCCGAGCGATGTCGAACTGATGATGTTTGCGCAGGCCAACTCCGAGCACTGCCGCCACAAGATCTTCAACGCCAAGTTCAGCATCGACGGCCAGGAGCAGGACCTGAGCCTGTTCGGCATGATCCGCAACACCGAGAAGCTGCATCCGCAGCACACGGTGATCGCCTACTCGGACAACGCCGCGGTGATGGCAGGCCACACGATCGAGCGCTGGATGCAGGCCGGTGACGCTCGCGCGCCCAAGTACGAGGCCCGCACCGAGACCGCCCACGTGCTGATGAAGGTGGAGACGCACAACCATCCGACGGCGATTTCGCCGTTCCCCGGTGCCTCGACCGGCGCTGGCGGCGAGATCCGCGACGAAGGCGCCACGGGCCGCGGCGCCAAGCCCAAGGCGGGCCTGACCGGCTTCAGCGTTTCCAACCTGCGCTTGCCGGGTCTCTCCGAGCCGTGGGAGCAGACCGAGATCGGCAAGCCTGCCCACATCGCCAGCGCCTTGCAGATCATGATCGAAGGCCCGATCGGCGGCGCCGCGTTCAACAACGAATTCGGCCGACCAAACCTGGGCGGCTACTTCCGCGTGTACGAGCAGGAAGTGGACGGCATCACCCGCGGCTATCACAAGCCCATCATGATCGCCGGCGGCATCGGCTCGATCCGCTCGGACCTGACGAAGAAGATCGAGTTCCCTGCCGGCAGCCTGCTGGTGCAGCTCGGCGGCCCGGGCATGCGCATCGGCATGGGCGGCAGCGCTGCATCCTCGATGGCGGCGGGCACGAACACGGCGGACCTGGACTTCGACTCCGTCCAACGTGGCAATCCCGAGATCGAACGCCGCGTGCAGGAGGTCATCAATCACTGCTGGGGCCTGGCCGAGAAGAATCCGATCCTGGCGATCCACGACGTGGGCGCCGGTGGCATCTCGAATGCCTTCCCTGAACTCGTGAACGACGCCGGCCGCGGCGCGCGCTTCGATCTGCGCTCGGTGCCGTTGGAAGAATCCGGCCTCGCGCCCAAGGAAATCTGGTGCAACGAGAGCCAGGAGCGCTACGTGCTGGCCATCGCGCCGCAAAGCCTGCCGCTGTTCCAGAGCATGTGTGAGCGCGAGCGCTGCCCGTTCGCCGTCGTTGGCGTGACGACCGAGACCCGCGAGCTGATCCTGGAAGACGGCGAGGGCGGTGAGCGCGCCATCGACATGCCCATGGACGTGCTGCTCGGCAAGCCGCCCAAGATGCACCGCGACGTGAAGCGTGTGGAGCGTTCCGGCGGCAAGCTGGAGCTGACCGGCGTGCCGCTCGACAAGGTGGCCTTCGACGTGCTGCGCCACCCGACCGTGGCCTCCAAGCGCTTCCTGATTTCCATCGGCGACCGCACTGTGGGTGGCCTCAACCACCGCGACCAGATGGTCGGTCCCTGGCAGGTGCCGGTTGCCGATTGCGCCGTGACGCTGGCTGACTTCAAGGGCTTTGCCGGCGAGGCGATGAGCATGGGCGAGCGCACGCCGCTGGCCGCCATCGATGCTCCGGCCTCGGGCCGCATGGCGGTGGCCGAAGCCATCACCAACCTGCTGGCCGCGCCGATCGAGCTGGAACGCGTGAAGCTCTCCGCCAACTGGATGGCCGCCTGCGGCGAGCCGGGCGAAGACGCGGCGCTGTACGACACGGTCAAGGCCGTGGGCATGGAGCTGTGCCCGGCGCTGGGCGTTTCGATTCCCGTGGGCAAGGATTCGCTGTCCATGCGAACCAAGTGGGATGACAAGCAGGTCACGGCGCCCGTCTCGCTGATCATCAGCGCCTTCGCCTCGATCGGCGATGTGCGCGGCACGCTGACGCCGCAGTTGCAGCCGGGCGATACGAGTCTGATCCTCGTGGATCTGGGCCAGGGCAAGAACCGCATGGGCGGCTCGATCCTGGCGCAGGCGCTGAACCAGTTCGGCGGTGCGGTGCCCGATCTGGACGATGCCGGTCAGCTGAAGTCGCTGGTTAGCGCTGTGAATGAACTTCGGCAGCAAAGCAAGCTGCTGGCGTACCACGACCGTGGTGACGGCGGCCTCTGGGCCACGGCCTGCGAGATGGCCTTTGCCGGCCACACGGGCCTGTCGCTCAACGTCGACATGCTCGTGCAAGAAGTGGAAGAGGGCGACGTCAAGAACTGGACGCAGCAGGTGAGCGCTCGCCGTGACGAGCTGACGCTCAAGGCCCTGTTCAGCGAAGAGCTGGGCGTGGTGCTGCAGGTGGCTGCGGCCGACCGTGACGCAGCGCTGCAGGTGCTGCGCGCCCACGGCCTGTCCAAGCACAGCCATGTGGTGGGCAAGCCCAACGCGAGCGGCCAGGTGGAAGTGTGGCGCGACGCCAAGAAGATCTTCAGCGCCCCGCTGGAACAGCTGCACAAGAGCTGGGACGAGGTGAGCTGGCGCATCGCGCAGCTGCGCGACAACCCGGCCTGCGCCGACAGCGAGCACGCCGTCGTTGGCAATGCCGCCGATCCTGGCCGTCACGTTCAGCTGACTTTCGATCCCAAGGAAGACATCGCCGCGCCGTTCATTTCGACCGGCGCTCGCCCCAAGCTCGCCATCCTGCGCGAGCAGGGCGTGAACTCGCACATCGAGATGAGCTACGCCATGGCGCAAGGCGGTTTCGACACCTACGACGTTCACATGAGCGATCTGCAGTCGGGCGCTGCCACGCTGAAGGATTTCGCCGGTTTCGTGGCCTGCGGTGGCTTTTCCTACGGCGACACGCTGGGCGCGGGCGAAGGCTGGGCCCGCTCGGTGATGTTCAACCCGCGCCTGGCGGAGGACTTCAAGGCCTTCTTTGCCCGCAAGGACAGCTTCGCCCTCGGCGTGTGCAACGGCTGCCAGATGATGGCCGCGCTGTCGCCCATCATCCCGGGTGCTGAAGACTGGCCCAAGTTCACCCGCAACAAGAGTGAACAGTTCGAGGCACGCCTGGCGATGGTCGAGGTGCTCAAGTCGCCGAGCCTGTTCTTCCAGGGCATGGAAGGCTCGCGCTTGCCTATCGCCGTGGCGCACGGCGAAGGCTATGCCGACTTCTCGCAGCGTGGCAACGAGGCCCGTGTCCACCGAGCCATGCGTTATGTGGACAACGCCGGCCAGCCGACCGAGACCTATCCCTTGAACCCGAACGGCAGCCCGGACGGACTCACCTCGGTGACCACGGCCGACGGCCGCTTCACGGTGCTGATGCCGCACCCGGAGCGTGTCTTCCGCAACGTGCAGATGAGCTGGACCAGTGGCGACAAGGGTGAATTCAGCCCCTGGATGCGTATGTTCCGCAATGCGCGCAAAGCGCTGGGCTGATGGTGACGATCTGGTAAAGAATGGCCCCTGTGCTTGCAGGCCTGCATGGCCTGCAGTACACCTTCAGCATGGAGTCCGGATCAGGAGCTTGATCATGAAGAACAGCACATTCGCAAAGCTGGCCAGCATCGTGTTGTTGGCAGGTACCGGTCTGCAGGCCATGGCGGCCGTGGAAGTTGAATTCGTCCACCCGGAAAAGTTCATCGACTACGGCAACCGCTGGGGCGCGGGCATCGACGATGGCGATCAGTTCCTCAAGGAGCTGAAGGACGCCCTGGTGCAGCGTGGTGAGGCCGTGCTGACGCAAGGCCAGGACATGAAGATCAGCGTGACCGACGTGAACCGCGCCGGCGACGTCCACCCCTTCGGGCGGAACATGGAAATGATTCGGGTGGTGAAGCCGCTGTACCGGCCTTCCATCGACCTCAGCTACGTCATCACCGAGGGCGGCAAGACGGTGCGCGAGGGCAAGGCGACGATGACGGATATCAACTTCATGGACCGCTTCAATCGCTACTTCCGCAGCGATGCGCTGTATTACGAGAAGCCCATGATCGATGACTGGTTCAAGCAGGAATTCGGCAAGGACATCAAGGTGGCCCGCCAGTGACGGAAGCCGCAAGCGCCTGTTGAGCGGGCGTTGAGCGGGCAAAAGAAAAGCGCCTCCGAGGAGGCGCCTTTTCTTTGGGCCGTCGTATTGCTACGAGCACCGATGCCGAATTACTTCAGCTTCGTTTCCTTGTACAGGACGTGCTTGCGGGCCTTGGGGTCGAACTTCATGAATTCGAGCTTTTCGGGCGTCGTCTTCTTGTTCTTGTTCGTGGTGTAGAAGTGGCCGGTGCCAGCGCTGGATTCCAGCTTGATCTTCTCGCGTCCGCCTTTGGATGCCATGGTCGTTCTCCTTAAATCAGTGAATCAGGGGCAGGCTTTACAGCTCACCCTTGGCGCGCAGGTCAGCGACGACCTGTTCGATGCCGACCTTGTCGATCAGGCGCAGCGCGGCGTTGGAGATGCGCAGGCGAATCCAGCGGTTTTCAGTTTCCAGCCAGAAACGGCGGTATTGCAGGTTCGGCAGGAACCGACGCTTGGTTTTGTTGTTGGCGTGGGAAACATTGTTGCCCACCATGGGCTTCTTGCCCGTAACTTGACAGACGCGTGCCATGACGCTTCTCCTTCTTCAAACACTGACCAGCCGCCAAACAGCTTGACGGCCACATGATCGCTCCATGCCTGCTAAATCCAGCTCCTGTGCCGAGACACAAGTTCCAGAGGCGATCCATCCAGCAGGCAGCCCGCTAGTATATACGGGTTTTCTCCGAATGGAAAGCCGGCGAAGGAGCGAGGGCGATCAGCTCTTTTCGTTCTCGAGATAGCGCTGTGCGTCCAGTGCGGCCATGCAGCCCGTGCCGGCGCTGGTGATGGCCTGGCGGTAGACGTGGTCCTGCACGTCGCCGGCGGCGAAAACGCCCGGGATGCTCGTCATCGTGGCAAAGCCGTTCAGGCCGCTCTTGGTGATGATGTAGCCGTCCTTCATCTCCAGCTGGCCCTTGAAGATGTCGGTGTTGGGCTGGTGGCCGATGGCGATGAAGCAGCCGTGCAGGGCGATGTCGGTCGTGGCGCCGTCGGTCGTGCTCTTGATGCGCACGCCGGTCACGCCGCTGGCGTCGCCCAGCACTTCGTCCAGGGTGTTGAAGGTGTGCATCACCATCTTGCCCTCGGCGACCTTGGCCATCATCTTGTCCACGAGGATCGGCTCGGCGCGGAACTTGTCGCGGCGGTGGATCACATGCACCTTGGAGGCAATGTTGGAGAGGTAGAGCGCTTCTTCAACTGCGGTGTTGCCGCCGCCGACCACGCAGACGTCCTTGCCCTTGTAGAAGAAGCCGTCGCAGGTGGCGCAGCCCGAGACGCCGCGGCCCATGAAGGCTTCTTCAGACGGCAAGCCCAGGTACTTGGCCGAAGCGCCGGTGCAGATGATCAGCGCGTCGCAGGTGTAGGTGCCGCTGTCGCCCTTGAGCGTGAATGGGCGCTTGGAGAAGTCCACCTCGTTGATGTGATCGAACACGAGCTTGGTCTCGAAGCGCTCGGCGTGCTCCTGGAAGCGCTGCATCAGCTCGGGGCCTTGCACGCCCAGCACGTCGGCGGGCCAGTTGTCGACGTCCGTCGTCGTCATCAGCTGGCCGCCCTGGGCCATGCCGGTGATCAGCACCGGCTTGAGATTGGCGCGCGCAGCGTAGATCGCGGCCGTGTAGCCGGCCGGGCCGGAACCGAGGATCAGCAGGGGATGGTGTTGGGTGGCTTGGCTCATGGACTTCCAGGTGGGGTTGCTAATGCGCTAGTCAAGCGGTTTCCGTGTTTACCCGGGTCTATAGAGACGTTCCGGAACATGAAAAAGCGTGATTCAGTTGGCACAATCGCGCCATTCTAGGCAAGCCGCTGTTGCCTCCCATCTCGAATGGATTACGAAGGAGATTCCGAATGGCCATGTTGTCCAACCTCGACCTGATCCGCCGGGTGCCCCTGTTCTCGCTGCTCACGACCGATCAGGCCCAGTCGATCGCGGACAGCGTGGTCAAGCGCCGCTTCAAGCGCGGCGAGCTGATTGTCGAACAAGGCACCAAGTCCAACGCGCTGTTCATCCTGCTGAACGGCCGTGCCCGCGTGCTGACGGCCGACAGCCGCGGTCGAGAAGTCATCCTGGCCGTGCTGCAGACCGGTGACTACGTCGGCGAGATGAGCCTGATCGACAACGAGCCGCACAGCGCCACCGTGCGTGCCGAAGTCCAGACCGACATGCTGGTGCTGGGCCGTCCCGAGTTCGCCCGCTGCCTGCCGGAAAGCACCAGCCTGTCCTACGGCATCCTGCGCGGCCTGGTGGCCCGCCTGCGCAACGCCGACCGCCAGATCGAATCGCTGGCCCTGCTGGACGTGTACGGCCGCGTGGCCCGCACCCTGCTGGACATGGCCGAGGAAGAGAAGGGCGTCAAGATCATCCGCGGCAAGGTCTCGCGCCAGGACATGGCCAAGGTCGTCGGCGCCTCGCGCGAGATGGTCAGCCGTGTCATGAAGGACCTGGAAGAACGCGGCGTGATCGAAACACTGGAGAACGGTTCCGTCGTGATCAAGGAACGTCTGCACGACTGAGGATAATGGGGGCATGAGTTTCCCCCTAGGTTCCCTCACGGGCGATGGCGCCGATGCCGGTGCCACGCCTTCCTCCGAAAAGACCTACAAGCGCCAGCCGCGCAAGACGGCCAAGCCGCCCGAGCCCCGCTCGAACGTGCTGCGCTCGCCGCTCTTCCTGCTGATTGCCGCGCTGGCCTGGCTGCTCTGGGTCACGGCCATGGTCACGCACAGCACGGCAGACGCGGCCTTCTCCACCTCCGGCACGCCGGGCCTGTACGCCAACCGCCTCGGTGCCGTGGGCGCGTGGCTGTCGGACTTGCTGCTCTTCGCCTTCGGTTACTCGGCCTGGTGGCTGCCGCTGGTGGCGCTGCGCCAATGGCTGGCCGGACTGGCCCGCCTGCTGCGCCACGAGACCCCGGAGGCTGACGAGCGCCCGGCCTGGCGCCGCTGGGGCTTGCCGGTGGCGGGCATCGTGCTGCTGATGGCTGCGTCCACCACGCTGGAATGGAGCCGCCTCTACGGTTGGGAATCGCGCCTGCCCGGGCCGGCCGGCGGCGTGCTGGGCTATGCCCTCGGCCCAGCGCTGATGCGCGGCCTGGGTTTTGCCGGCTCGGGCGTGCTGGCCATCGTCACGCTGCTCGCGGCCATGTCCATGGCGCTGCGCTTCTCCTGGGGCCATCTGGCCGAGCGCATCGGCACGATGATCGATGAGCGCCGCGAGTTGAGCACCCAGCGCCGCGAGGTCAAGGAAGACAAGAAGGTGGGCGCTCGCGCCAAGCAAGAACGCGCCCAGGTCGTCGAGGAAGAACGCCAGGTGGTGGTGGAGCACGAGCCCATCGTCATCGAAGCGCCCGTGATCGAAGTGCCGCAATCCACCCGCGTGGCCAAGGAGCGCCAGCAGACGCTGTTCGCCGATCCGGGTGACACCAAGCTGCCGCAGGTCGACCTGCTCGACGCTGCGCCGCCGCGCCAGGAGACGGTCACCCCCGAATCGCTGGAGATGACCTCGCGCCTGATCGAGAAGAAGCTGCGCGATTTCGGTGTCGAGGTGCGTGTGGTTGCGGCCTCACCGGGCCCGGTGATCACGCGCTACGAGATCGAACCCGCCACGGGTGTGAAGGGCTCGCAGATCGTCAACCTGGCCAAGGATCTGGCGCGCTCCCTGAGCCTCACCAGCATCCGCGTGGTTGAGACGATTCCCGGCAAGAACTTCATGGCGCTGGAGTTGCCCAATGCGCGCCGCCAGACCATCAAGTTGTCGGAAATCCTCGGCTCGCAGGTCTATGCCGATGCCGGCTCGCTGCTGACGATGGGCCTGGGCAAGGACATCGTCGGTGCGCCGGTGGTGGCCGACCTCGGCAAGATGCCGCACTGCCTGGTGGCCGGCACGACGGGTTCGGGCAAGTCGGTGGGCATCAACGCGATGATCCTGTCGTTGCTCTACAAGGCCGAGGCCCGCGATGTGCGCCTCATCCTGATCGACCCGAAGATGCTTGAAATGAGTGTCTACGAAGGCATCCCGCACCTGCTGGCGCCCGTGGTCACGGACATGAAGCAGGCCTCCAACGCGCTCAACTGGTGTGTGGGCGAGATGGAGCGGCGCTACAAGATCATGTCCAAGATGGGCGTGCGCAACCTGGCCGGCTACAACAAGAAGATCGACGACGCCAATGCGCGCGGAGAGAAGATCCCCAACCCCTTCAGCCTCTCGGCCGAGAATCCCGATGGCGCCGAGCCGCTGGAGCGCATGCCCTTCATCGTCGTCGTGATCGACGAGCTGGCCGACCTGATGATGGTCGTGGGCAAGAAGATCGAAGAACTGATCGCCCGCCTGGCGCAGAAGGCACGTGCCGCCGGCATCCACCTGATCTTGGCCACGCAGCGTCCGTCGGTGGACGTGATCACCGGCCTGATCAAGGCCAACATCCCGACGCGACTCTCCTTCCAGGTCTCCAGCAAGATCGACAGCCGCACCATCCTCGACCAGATGGGCGCCGAGGCCCTGCTGGGCATGGGCGACATGCTCTACATGGCCTCGGGCACCGGGCTGCCGGTGCGCGTGCACGGCGCCTTTGTCAGCGACGACGAAGTCCACCGCGTTGTGGAATACCTGAAGGAGCAGGGCGGCGAGCCCAACTACATCGAGGGCATTCTGGAGGGCGGCGTGCTGGACGGCGAGGGTGGCGGCGAAGGCGGCGCCTTGCCGGGCATCAGCGGCGACGGCGAGGGCGATGCGATGTACGACCAGGCCGTGGCCATCGTGCTGCAGCATCGCAAGGCCTCGATCTCGCTGGTGCAGCGCCACCTGCGCATCGGCTACAACCGCGCGGCGCGCCTGCTGGAGCAGATGGAGAAGTCGGGCCTCGTTGGTGCGATGAACACCAACGGCAGCCGCGACCTGATCATCCCGAAGCGCGACGAGTAAGAGGAAGTAGGAACGAATGAAGAAGCTGATCCTTTCGCTAACGCTGCTGTTGAGCCTGACATTCAATGGATTGGCCCGTGCCGATGCCATCGACACGCTCAAGGCTTTCGTCTCCGACATCAAGACCGGCCGCACCAACTTCACCCAGACCGTGACCTCGCCCGACGGCAAGCGCACCAAGACCTCCAGCGGCAGCTTCGAGTTTCAGCGCCCGGACCGCTTCCGCTTCGTCTACAGCAAGCCCTTCGAGCAGCTGATCGTGGGCGATGGTGCCAAGGTCTGGCTGTTCGACCCCGATCTCAACCAGGCCAGTTCGCGCAAGATGGACAAGGCTCTGGGCGCCACGCCTGCAGCCCTGCTGGCCGGCAACAATCTGGAGCGCGACTTCGTGCTCAAGGCCGAAAGCGCCGATGTCGTGCTGGCCACGCCCAAGCAGGCCGACGGCACGCTGCAGTCTCTGCGCATCCGCTTCAAGGGCAAGGAGCTCTCCAGCGTCGAGATCGTCGATGGCTTCGGTCAGAAGTCGCTGCTGCAGTTCGACGGCATCGCGGCCAATGTGGCGATTGCGCCGGAGCAGTTCCGCTTCACGCTGCCCAAGGGCGCTGACCTGATCGAACAGTAAACAACACCCAAGAAGCGAGGCGCCCCGTCGATGCCCCATGAAGTCAGCCTCATTGCCACCATTGCGACGGGCCTCGGCCTCGCGCTGATCTTCGGCCTGATCGCTGCGCGGCTGCGCATGCCGCCGCTGGTGGGCTATCTGTTTGCGGGCATCCTGATCGGGCCGGCCACGCCCGGTTTCGTGGGCGATGTGGCGCTGGCCGGCCAGCTGGCCGAGATCGGCGTCATGCTGCTGATGTTCGGCGTGGGCTTGCATTTCTCGATGGACGACCTGCTGGCCGTGAAGCGCATCGCGCTGCCCGGCGCCATCGTCCAGATCGCCGTCGCCACGCTGCTCGGCGCGGGGCTGGCGCACCTGTGGGGCTGGTCGGCCGACGCTGCGCTGGTGTTCGGCCTTGCGCTGTCCGTTGCCAGCACTGTCGTGCTGTTGCGTGCGCTGGAGGCCAGCGGGCAGATGGAATCGGTCAACGGCCGCATCGCCGTGGGCTGGCTGGTCGTCGAAGACCTCGTGATGGTGCTGGTGCTCGTGCTGCTGCCGCCGCTGGCTGCGATCTGGCATGGCGATGGTGGTGCCGGCGCGGGCGGCCAGGGCATCGGCCTGACACTCGCCATCACACTGGGCAAGGTAGCGGCCTTCGTGGCGCTGATGCTCGTGGTCGGCCGGCGCGTGCTGCCCAAGCTGCTCTGGATGGTGGCCGGTACGGGTTCGCGCGAGCTCTTCACGCTGGGCGTGATCGCAGCGGCCCTGGGCGTGGCTTTCGGTGCAGCCAAGCTCTTCGATGTGTCGTTTGCGCTCGGCGCCTTCTTCGCCGGCATGGTGATGCGCGAGTCCGAGCTGAGCCACCGTGCTGCCGACGAATCGCTGCCGCTGCGTGATGCATTCGCCGTGCTCTTTTTCGTCTCAGTCGGCATGCTGTTCGACCCGCGCATCCTGGTCGAAGAGCCGCTGCGTGTGCTGGGCGTGGCCGCCGTCATCATGGTCGGCAAGACGCTGGCTGCCGTGCTCCTCGTGCTGCTGCTGCGCTATCCGCTGAACACTGCGCTGACGGTTGGAGCGGGCCTGGCGCAGATCGGCGAGTTCTCCTTCATCCTCGCCGGCCTCGGCATCCATCTGCGCCTGCTCGACGAGGCCGGCCAGCAACTGATCCTGGCCGGCGCGCTGATCTCCATCGCACTCAATCCGCTGGCTTTTGCCAGCATCGCGCCGGTGCGCGCCTGGGTGCTGCGTCGTTCCGCGTTGGCCCGCAAGCTCGAATCCCGCGACGATCCGCTGGCCGAACTGCCTGAGAGCGTGGATCAGACACTGCTGCACGATCAGGTCGTGCTCGTCGGCTATGGCCGGCTGGGCCGGCGCGTGGCCGAGCGGCTGCGCGCTGCCGGCATCCCTTTCGTGGTGGCTGAGCAGCAGCGCGAGCTGGTTGAAGCCTTGCGTGCCGAAGGCCAGCCCGCAGTCAGTGGCGACGCGGCCGATCCGGCCGTGCTGATCCAGGCCCATGTGGCACGCGCCGCCATGCTCGTCATCGCGGGCGGCGATGCGGTGCAGGCACGGCGCATGGTCGAGACCGCGCGTACGCTCAACCCCGGCATCCAGCTGCTGATCCGCGCCTACAGCGAAGAAGAAGCCCGGTTGCTGGAGGAGGGCGGACAGTGCCAGGGCCTGCTGGCCGACGACGCACTGGCCCAGGTGCTGGGCGATCGGGTGATCGCCGCGCTCAAGCCTAGGACTTGAACTCGTACAGGGCTTTGCCCTTGTCGGTCACGTGGACCGAGAACAGCACCAGCGGTGTGGTGCCCACGTTCTTGAAGCCGCCATGCACCACCTCGCGCAGGTTCAGGCCGTTGGCGCCGGTGGCCATCTGCGTCGGCTCCTTGCCCGGCAGCTGGATGGTCGAGCCTTGCACGACATAGAGCGCCTCCACACCGTTGTGGAAGTGGGCCGGCAGGCCTTCTCCGGGCTTGATTTCCGTCATCGAGACGATCACCTCCATATTGGGCGCGCCTGTCAGGTCGGTGCGCCGCAATTCCTTGCGCAACTGGAAATCGCCGCCGGACTGGGCCATCAGGCCGACGCCGAGGCCGGAGCCGAACAGGATCGCACCGACGAGCGCGCGCGAGAGCTTTTTCATGGGGTCTCCTCCGGGATGTCGTTGGGGGAAGGGCGGCACAGTCTCCCGTCCCGAACGGCCAGGGTCAACTGACACAATCGCGGCATGACGACGGATTCGCTGTTCCCTGAGCTGAGCTCCACGCAAGCCGGCCACCAGCCCCTGCCCGAGCGGCTGCGCCCCAAGACGCTGGCGGATGTGATCGGCCAGCAGCACCTGCTGGGCCCCGGCATGCCGCTGGCCACGGCCTTTGCCTCGGGCAAACTGCATTCGATGATCCTGTGGGGCCCGCCGGGCGTGGGCAAGACCACGCTGGCGCGGCTGATGGCCGATGCCTTCGAGGCGCAGTTCATCACCATCTCGGCCGTGCTGGGCGGCGTGAAGGACATCCGCGAGGCCGTGGAGCGCGCCCAATCCGTGCTGCCGCGGCGCACCGTGCTGTTCGTCGACGAAGTGCACCGCTTCAACAAGGCGCAGCAGGATGCCTTCCTGCCGCATGTGGAATCGGGTCTGTTCACCTTCATCGGTGCCACGACCGAGAACCCGAGCTTCGAGGTCAACTCGGCGCTGCTCTCGCGTGCGACGGTGCATGTGCTGAAGTCGCTGGACGAGAACGACCTGCGTGCGCTGCTCGAACGCGGCGTGACCGAGTTGCACAGCGCGCCTTATACGGCCGCAGCGGCCACGCGCGTGATCGCCTATGCCGATGGTGACGCGCGCCGCCTGCTCAACACGGTCGAGGCCGTGGCACAGCTGACGCCTGAGGCCACGGCGGAAGTCGACGAATCCCTGCTCGAAAAGACGCTCGGCGAGCAGCTGCGCCGCTACGACAAGGGCGGCGACCAGTTCTACGACGTCATCTCAGCCCTGCACAAATCGGTGCGCGGCTCCGATCCGGATGGCGCGCTCTATTGGCTGGTGCGCATGCTCGACGGCGGCGTCGATGCCCGCTACATCTCGCGCCGCCTGGTGCGCATGGCCAGCGAGGACATCGGCAACGCCGATCCGCGGGCGCTGCGCATCACGCTGGATGCGGCCGAGTGCTACGAGCGGTTGGGAACGCCGGAGGGCGAGCTCGCGCTGGCGCAGGCCGCCGTTTACCTTGCCGTGGCACCCAAGTCGAACGCTGTCTACACGGCCTACAACACCGTTCGCGCGCTGATCAAGCAGGACCAGAGCCGGCCGGTGCCCATGCACCTGCGCAATGCGCCCACCCAGCTCATGAAAAATCTGGGGTACGGCGAACAATACCGTTATGCCCATGACGAACCCGGTGCATTTGCGGCCGGCGCCACCTATCTGCCAGAGGGCCTGATCGGCCAGCACTTCTATGAGCCCGTGCCGCGCGGGCTTGAAATCCGCATCGGGGACAAATTGGCCGAGCTCCGCCGTCTTAACCAGGAAGTTAACGAAGGGGCAACGCAAGCGCTGGGGGATACCCCAGGGAAAGCCCGCAGCGGCGACTCCTAGAATGCCGGCCAAGCCGTGAGAAGGCCCGTCACCCTGGCGGGCCTTTTTGTTTCACTCACGCACGCAATCCATGGACATTCTTCTACAGCAGTTGATCAACGGCCTGGTGCTCGGCGCCATGTACTCGCTGGTCGCCCTGGGCTACACAATGGTCTACGGCATCATCAACCTGATCAACTTCGCCCACGGCGAAATCCTGATGGTGGGCGGCATGGTGGCCTGGACCGTGGCCACCGCACTGGCGGACTACGGCCTGCCTGGCTGGCTGCTGCTGGTGATCGGCATGGCCGCGGCCATCGTCGTCTGCTGCGCGCTGAACTTCGTGATCGAGAAGATCGCCTACCGGCCGCTGCGCAACGCACCGCGCCTCGCGCCGCTGATCACCGCCATGGGCATGTCGCTGCTGCTGCAGACCCTGGCGATGATCATCTGGAAGCCGAGCCCCAAGCCCTTTCCGCAGCTGCTGCCCAGCGATCCGGTCGAGTTCGGTGGCGCGGTGATCACGATCACGCAGATCCTGATCCTCGGCCTCTCGGTGGCCGTGCTGGCCGGCCTGATGTGGCTGGTGCACGGCACCAAGCTGGGTCGCGCCATGCGCGCCACGGCCGAGAACCCGCGCGTGGCCATGCTGATGGGCGTGAAGCCCGATCTGGTCATCTCCGCCACCTTCGTCATCGGCGCAGCCCTGGCCGCGGTGGCCGGTGTGATGTGGGCGGCCAACTACGGCACCATCCAGCACATCACCGGCTTCATGCCTGGCCTGAAGGCCTTCACGGCCGCGGTGCTCGGCGGCATCGGCAATCTGGCCGGTGCCATGGTGGGCGGCGTGCTGCTGGGCCTCGTCGAATCCTTCGGCGCCGGCTACCTGCCGGACTTCACGGGCGGCCTGTTCGGCAGCCAGTACGTGGACATCTTCTCTTTCCTGCTGCTGATTCTCGTGCTCACGCTGCGGCCCTCGGGCCTGCTCGGCGAGCGCGTGGCTGATCGGGCGTGAGCGAGGAGGGATCGACCATGAATACCAAGAAACTCGCTGTCTTTCTCGTCGCCGCACTCGGCCTGCTGGTGCTGCCGTTCTTCGCGCAGCAGTTCGGCAATGCGTGGGTCCGCATCGTCGACGTGGCGCTGCTGTACGTGCTGCTGGCCCTGGGCCTGAACATCGTCGTCGGCTACGCCGGCCTGCTGGACCTGGGCTATGTGGCGTTCTACGCCGTGGGTGCCTATCTGTTCGCACTGCTGTCGAGCCCGCACCTGACGCAGAACTTCCCGGCTATCGCCGCGCTGTTCCCGACCGGTCTGCACATCCCGATCTACTTCGCGATCCCGTTGGCAGCGCTGGTGGCCGGGATCTTCGGCGTGCTGCTGGGCACGCCCACGCTGAAGCTGCGCGGCGACTACCTCGCCATCGTCACGCTCGGCTTCGGCGAGATCATCCGCGTCTTCCTCGTCAACCTGCAGGACCCGGTCAACATCACCAACGGCCCGCAGGGCATCGGCCAGATCGATGCCATCCATATCGGTGGGCTGGACCTTTCGCAGCCCCTGACGGTGGCGGGCTACACGCTCTCCTCGGTCTCGCTGTACTACTACCTGTTCCTCGCCCTGGTCGTGCTGGCCGTGGTGATCTGCAGCCGGCTGGAAGATTCGCGCATCGGCCGCGCCTGGATGGCCATCCGCGAAGACGAGATCGCCGCCAAGGCGATGGGCATCAACACCCGCAACCTCAAGCTGTTGGCCTTCGGCATGGGCGCCACCTTCGGCGGCGTGTCGGGCACGCTGTTCGCGTCCTTCCAGGGCTTCGTCAGCCCCGAGTCGTTCAGCCTGCAGGAGTCGATCATGATCGTCGCCATGGTGGTGCTGGGCGGCATCGGCCACATCCCCGGCGTGATCCTCGGTGCGCTGCTGCTGGCGGCCTTGCCCGAAGTGCTGCGCTACGTGGGCGGCCCGCTCGCCGACTGGACCGGCGGTCGTCTGGACGCCGCCATCGTGCGCCAGTTGCTCGTGGCGCTGGCCATGATCGGCGTGATGCTGGCACGTCCGCGCGGCTTGTGGCCTTCGCCCGAGCATGGCAAGACGGCGCCCGCTGGAGGCAAGAAGTAAATGAGCAGCAGCAACAACAGCAACGCCAGCGCCGTGGTGCTGGAGGTCTCGGGCGTCTCCAAGCGCTTCGGCGGCCTGCAGGCCCTGTCGGACGTAGGCCTGCGTATCGAGCGCGGCCAGGTCTACGGCCTGATCGGCCCGAACGGCGCCGGCAAGACGACCTTCTTCAACGTCATCACCGGTCTGTACACACCGGATGCCGGCCGCTTCGAGCTGGGCGGCAAGGTCTACAAGCCGCAGGCTGTGCACCAGGTGGCGAGGGCCGGCATCGCGCGCACCTTCCAGAACATCCGCCTCTTCGCCGACATGACGGCGCTCGAGAACGTCATGGTCGGTCGCCATGTGCGCAGCCACTCGGGTCTGATCGGCGCTGTGTTCCGCACGCCCGGCTTCAAGGCCGAGGAAGCGGCCATCACGGCACGTGCGCGCGAGCTGCTCGATTACGTCGGCATCGGCCACCTCGCCGAGTACAAGGCCCGCACGCTGAGCTACGGCGACCAGCGCCGGCTCGAAATCGCCCGTGCCCTGGCCACCGATCCGCAGCTGATCGCGCTGGACGAGCCTGCCGCCGGCATGAACGCCACCGAGAAGGTCGTGCTGCGCGAGCTGATCGACCGCATCCGCAAGGACGGCCGCACCATCCTGCTGATCGAGCATGACGTGAAGCTGGTCATGGGCCTGTGCGACCGCGTGACCGTGCTCGACTACGGCAAGCCCATCGCCGCTGGCACGCCGGCCGAGGTGCAATCCAATCCGCAAGTGATCGAGGCCTATCTCGGCGCCGGACACCATTGATATGACGACGTCGATTCTCAAAGTCAGCAGCCTCGCAGTGGCCTATGGCGGCATCCAGGCCGTCAAGGGCGTGAGCTTCGAGGTGCGCGAGGGCGAACTGGTCAGCCTCATCGGCGCCAACGGCGCGGGCAAGACCACCACGCTCAAGGCCGTCACCGGCTTGCAGCCCGTTGCGGGCGGCACGGTGGAATTCATGGGCAAGCCCATCGCCGGCCAAGGCGCCTGGGATCTGGTCCGCCAGGGCCTGGTGATGGTGCCCGAAGGCCGCGGCACCTTCACCCGCATGACCATCACCGAGAACCTGATGATGGGTGCCTACATCCGCAAGGACAAGGCCGAGATCGAGGCCGACATCGACAAGGTCTTCGCCCTGTTTCCGCGCCTCAAGGAGCGCCGCGCACAGTTGGCCGGCACCATGAGCGGCGGCGAGCAGCAGATGCTGGCCATGGGCCGCGCGCTGATGGCCCGGCCGAAGCTGCTGCTCCTGGACGAGCCTTCGATGGGCCTCTCGCCCATCATGGTGGACAAGATCTTCGAGGTGGTGAACGACATCCATGGCCAGGGCGTGACCGTGCTGCTCGTCGAGCAGAACGCCAGCCGTGCGTTGCAACTGGCCAACCGCGGCTACGTGATGGACAGCGGCGAGATCACGATGAGCGGCGCGGGCAGCGAGCTGCTGGCCGATCCGAAGGTGCGCGCCGCATATCTGGGCGAATAACGCCCGGATTCAGCGGTGTTGCTTACTCGGTGAGTTGCGCGCGCGACCGCTGCGCCAGCGGCCGGTAGCGCGCCAGATCGACCTTCAGCAGCGCGGCGAGCTGCTCCGGCGTGCTCGGCGAGGGCTCGGCCTTCAAGGCCCGCAGCCGTTCGCGCAGGCCGGGTGAACTCAGCGCGTCACCAAACGCCGCATTGATCCGTTGCGTGAGTTCTCGCGGCAGGCCGGCAGGGCCGAAGAGGCCGATCCAGATGCTCACGTCGAAGCCCGACAGGCCCAGGGCCGCGGGGCTCTCGTTCAACGTTGGCACCTCGGGCAGGTCCGTCGAACGCCACAGCGAGCTCACGGCCAGGGCCTTGAGCCGGCCGGCGCGGATGTCGGCCGCACTGGCGGAGAGGTTCTGGAAACTGAAATCTACCTCGCCGGCCAGCAAGGCCTTGAGCGCGGCGTTCACGCCAGCGTAGGGCTGGTGGTTGATCTGCGTGCCCGTGCGCTCCCTGAACAATTCAGCGGCCAGGTGGCCCGTCGTGCCCATGCCGACCGAGTCATAGGTGAGCCGGCCGGGGTGCGAGCGCGCGTACATCACGAGGTCCTGCACGCTGTTGAGCGAGAGGCGCCGCGCCACGTCAACGTTCACCACCAGCACGTTGGGAATGCGCGCCAGCAAGGCGATGGGCGTGAAGTCCTGGATCGGGTCGTAGAGCTTGCCGGCGCCGATCCATGGATTGATGGCCTGGGTGACGACCGAGCTGATCAGCAGCGTGTTGCCATCGGGCTTGGACTTGGCCACGAAGGCCGCACCGGTGCTGCCGCGCAGGCCGGCAATGTTGTCAACGTACAGCGGCCCGAGCCGCTCCTGCACGCGGTCGGCCAGTGGGCGGGCCAGTGCGTCGATCACGCCGCCGGGCGCGAAGGGCACCACCAGACGGATGCCGCGCGGCGCTGCAGGCTGCAGTTGCTGTTGGGGCTGCGCCCAGGCCGGCAGTGCGCCCGCGCCACCGGTGGCCAGCAGCTGACGTCGATTCAAGGGCCGCGCAAAAAACATAAGGCCCGAAGACTAGCAGGCTTCGGGCCTTGATTGATGCAGGATCAACCAGGGGAATTACAGCGGTTTCACCAGCTTGGAACGGGCCCAGTCATCGGCCGCACGGGCCGGGGTCTGGCCGCTGGACTTCACGCGGTCGAGCAGCTCGGTCACGCGGTCGGCGATGCGGGTGACTTCCGTCATGACGGCCATTTCCTCGCCTTCGCCACGGAACTCGCGGGCCACCGAGATGATGCCGCCGGCGTTCACCAGGTAGTCGGGCAGGTAGACGATGCCGCGCTGCTGCAGTGCATCACCGTCGGCCACCGTGGCCAGCTGGTTGTTGGCGGCGCCGCAGACGATGCGGGCCTTGAGCGTCGGGATGCTGTTCGTGTTCAGCGAGGCGCCCAGGGCGCAGGGCGCGAGCACGTCGACCTCGGCAGCGAGAATCTCGTTCACGCCGACGACCGTGGCGCCGAACTGCACACGTGCGCGCTCGACCTTGGCGGCGTCCACGTCAGCCACGACCAGCTTGGCGCCGGCGCGGTGCAAGAACTCGGCCAGATGCCAGCCCACGGCGCCCAGGCCTTGCAGGGCCACGCGCACGCCTTCCACGCTGTTGCGGCCCAGCACGGCCTTGACGCCGGCTTCGATGGAGACGAACACGCCCCAGGCGGTCTTGGGGCTGGGGTCGCCGCCAAAGCTGCCTTCGCGCGGGATGCCGCTCACATAACTCGTGACCTTCTGCATGCCGAGCATGTCGGCCGTGGTCGTGCCCACGTCTTCCGCGGTGATGTACGCGCCATCCAGCGATTGCACGGCACGGCCGAAGGCGGCGAACAGGGCTGCACGGTCCTTGATCTCGGCCGGCTTGATGATCACGGCCTTGCCGCCGCCGAAGGGCAGGTCGGACAGGGCGTTCTTCAGGCTCATGCCTTGCGACAGGCGCAGCGCATCGTTCATGGCCGCCAGCTCGTTGTCATAGCTCCAGAACCGGCAGCCGCCGAAGGCCGGGCCGCGTGCGGTGCTGTGAACGGCAATGATCGCCTTCAGGCCGGTCGCTTCATCGGCGGCCAGCAGTACGCGCTCGTGCGGGGCTTGGTCGGGCAGGCCGAAGAGGGAGGTCGGGATGCTGCTCTCTTGCGAGGACAGCGCGCGGGCGAGGTCGGTCATGGCGTTCATGCTTGGGGCACTCGTGGTGCAGAAGTGAATGAAAAAATGCCCGCGCTTGTGGCGCAGGCAGGTTCGAAGTTTAAAGAGGGGTCGCTGGGACGCGCGGCATGGGGTCATGCCTTTGCTGCATCAAGCGTGGAGCAATGCCGGTTCAGGGGCCCTGGAAGCCGCCGGCCCTCAGCGTGATCACCAGCGTGTCGCGGTGGCCTGGCGCCGTGCCCTCGGGCTGGATCGGCGTGGTTTCGTGGATGACGCGCTCGTCGTCCAGCAGCAGCAGGGTCCAGGGCTCGGTCATGGTGAAGCGCTGGCCGTTCGGGCCTTGCGCCTCGAACACGCGCGACTCGCCACCCTTGATCGCGTGGCGATCGACAAGGAAGACGGCCACCAGATCGACGCCGTCGCGGTGCGCGCCTTCGGGCGTCGGGCGTCCGATACCGCTGGCGGTGTCGATGCGAAAGGCATGGGCCTCGATGAACCAGGGCCGCGCGCCCTTGAGCTCCGTGGCCACGCCGGCCAGACCCAGCAGCAGGCCTTGCCAGCCGGGCAGGGCACACATGGTGGGCGCAAGCGGCTCGAACATGCGCTCGATGCCGCCGTGCAGGGCGTTGTAGTCCAGCGGCTGCCAGTGGGCGCGGTGCGGCGCTTGCGTGAGCTTGTCGCCATCGGCCACAAAGCAGCTGTGTCGGCGGAAGCGATAGCGGCCGCCATCCTTGAGGTAGGCGTCGGCCGGCAGGTCGTTCCAGAAGCCGGGCAGGGCGGCGAGTTGTTCGGCCTCCAGGTTGAACGAGCGCTGGACCGTCGACGGCGAGACGACCGCATGCCCCAGTGCTGCGAGCTGGCTCTCGAAACGATCAGCGGCGACGTAGGGCGGCGTGAACATCGCGGCTCAGTGCTTGTCGGCTTCCGAAGTGAACGAGTCCGCATAGAACTCGTCGTCCGGCAGGCCGCACTGCGCCACGAAATCGCGATGCGCCGAATCGACCATCACCGGTGCGCCGCAGGCATAGACCTGGTGGCCCGACATGTCGGGCAGATCGGCCATCACCGCCTGGTGCACAAAGCCCGTGCGGCCGGTCCAGCCGGCTTCGGGTTCGGACAGCACCGGCACGAAGCTCAGGTTGGGCATGCTTGCCGCCGCCTCCGCGGCCCAGGCCTTGAGGTAGAGATCGCTTTCCTTGCGCGCGCCCCAGTACAGCACGGCCGGGCGAGTGAGGCCCAGGTGCTGCATGCGCTCGATGATGGCCTTGATCGGCGCAAAGCCCGTGCCGCTGGCCAGCAGCACCATGGGCTTGTCGCTGTCCTCGCGCAGGAAGAAGCTACCGAACGGGCCTTCCATGCGCAGGATGTCCTTTTCCTTCAGAGCGCCGAAGACGTGATCGGTGAACTTGCCGCCGGGCATGTGGCGGATGTGCAGCTCGATGGCCGGCGGCGTGCCCAGGTTGTGGGGGGCATTGGCCATGCTGTAGGAGCGGCGGGCGCCGTCGCGCAGGATGAACTCCACGTACTGGCCGGCATGGAACTGGAAGTTCTGCTGGGCCGCGAGCTGCAGTTTCAGCACGGCGACGTCGGCCGCGGGTTTGTCGAGGGTGGTGACGCGGCAGGGCAACTTCAGCACGGCGAACTCGCCGGCGCCGGGCACGGTGCGCGCTTCCAGCGTGCAATCGGTTTGCGGGCGGGCGCAGCAGGTCAGCACCATGCCGGCGGCTTCTTCCTCGGGCGTCAGCGTCTTGGGCTGGTGCGGGCCGTGCACGACGGTGCCGTCGAGCAGCTTGCTCTTGCAGGAGCCGCAGGCGCCGTCCTTGCAGCCATAGGGCAGGCCCACGCCCTGGCGGATGGCCGCAGCCAGCAGGGTCTCATCGCCCTCGGTGGTGTACTCGCGGCCGCTGGGCTGGACCTGGATCTTGAAGCTCATGAATGCATTCTTCCGACGTAAAGAGGGCCCGACATGCGGGCCTTGGATCCGCGGAATTTTATGCGAGCGGCTTCAAGGGGCCGGATCGTCGTCCGGCAGGCGCAGATCCGCCTGCATGGTGCGCGCCGTGGTGCGCTCGCGCGGCGTCGTCGACACCTTGGTCAGCGTGACGCGCATGAAGGCGGCATCGGCCTGCTCGCAAACGCGGAGCTGGGCATCGAGCCAGCTCGATTGCGTGAGCTCGAAGCGGTGCTCGAACCAGCCCAAGTACCAGAACCAGTCGGTGTAGTAGAGCCAGGAGTTCTCGTTCATGGCCCGCACGTGGGTCGGGTCCTGCCAGGCCGACAGGGCGCGCTCGTAGGGCACCTCGATCTGGAACTCGCCGCCGGTCTTCAGCAGGCGCAGGCAGTTGCTCATCAGGCCGGGCAGGTCGGGCACGTGCTCCAGCACGTTGTTGGCGTAGATGAGGTCCAGGCTCTCTTCACTCAGCTCGATCGGGCCGGAGCGCGGCGCATCCGCGCGCAGGGGCAATTGCAGCGGCGCCGACAGATCGAGCACCAGATCGGGCATCGCGCGGTCCAGGATGTCGATGTTCAGCCAGCCGGCCTTGTAGTCGCGGCCCGAGCCGAGGTTCACGCGTTCCGGCCGCCATGGCTCGGTCGGCCGGTGCTGGTGATGCACGCGCCCATAGCCGGCGACGAAGGCCAGTGCGTCTGCATAGGCTTCGATCGGGTTGGCGCGCTCGAAGTGGTGCAGGGCTGCGCGGGCGAAGTCGAAGTAGGTCGGCGTGTCGAAGTCCTCGGTGAAGAACTGCTCCAGCTGATCGCCCTGCAGCCACAGCACGCAGTCCTCGAAGGCAGCGTGCGGCCGCGTCTGGTCGGTGCGCTCCGAAATCACCGGCGTGCCCAGCGACAAACAATGCGCCACGCGGGCCTGCTCGAAGCGGGCGCTTTCGTAGAAGTGGCAGTTCACCACCGACTTGGCCTGGCGGATGAAGTCGTCGCGCTCTTGCGCGTACAGCGCCGAATCAAAGAGCGAGACCACACGGCTGCAGGCTTCGACGCGGTCCAGCCAGGCGCGGCGGCGGTCGTTCATGCTGCCGATGAAGAGCAGGTCGATCGGACGCTCCTCCAGCGGGATGCCACCGTCGATGGGCTTGAGGTAAGGCGCGTGCTGGAAGCTCACCAGCGGCACATCCTGCGGCGCGCTGGCATAGGCGGCAAGGTTGTCGGCGTCGTAATCGATCACCGCGGCCTGCTGCAACAGGCGGAGGTAGTCGGGGCGCAGATTCGCGCCGCCCTGGCCCAGTTGCTCCAGCTGCACGAAGACACAGGCATAACGCCGAGTCTGGGCGGCATCGAAACCCAGGTGGGCGCCAAAGATCACGTTCACCGCATCGTGCCGCAAGCGGTTCTTGGCGATGCTCACCTGGGCACCGAGCTGGCGGAACTGGTAGCGGAAGTAGCGCGCCTGGTCGATGAAGCCCAGCGAGTGCACATAGCTCGCAGGCTGAACGATGCACAGGTGCACGGCGGGCAAGGTGTTCATCCGAACGAGCCTACACTGAATTGATGCGTCCAAGTCTCCTGATCATCGGCTGTGGCGACGTCGGTCTTCGGGTGCTCCGGCTCCTGCGCCGGCGTTGGCGAATCACGGCGCTGACTTCCAATCCCGATCGGGTGTCCGAGCTGCGCGCCGCCGGTGCTGCGCCGCTGATCGGCAACCTTGATGCGCCCGCAACGCTGTGGCGCCTGGGCCGCTTCGATGCCGTGCTGCACCTGGCGCCACCTCCTTCGAGCGGGCCTGAGGACAGCCGCACACGACACCTGATTCAAGCGTTGGCGCGTGCCGGGGCGCCGCGCAGCCTGGTCTACGGCAGCACCACCGGCGTCTATGGCGATTGCGGCGGTGAACTGGTTGACGAGACGCGCGCCGTGAACCCGCGGACGGATCGGGCCAAACGCCGCGTCGATGCCGAATCGCAGCTGCGCGCCTTGGGTCGCCGCTTTGGCACCCGCGTCACGCTGCTGCGCATCCCGGGCATCTACGCGGCCGACCGCGAAGGCGGCCATCCGCGCGAACGCCTGCTGCGCGGCACGCCGGTGCTGGCGCGCGGGGACGACGTCTACACCAACCACATCCACGCCGACGACCTGGCCCGGGCCTGCGCCCTGGCGCTGTGGCGGGGTCTGCCGCAGCGCGTGGTGAACGCCTGCGACAGCACCGACCTGCTGATGGGCGACTACTTCGACCTGGCCGCCGACCTGTGCGGGCTGCCGCGGCCGCCGCGCATCACCCGGGCGGCGGCGGAAGGTCGAGAGTCGCCCATTTCTGCAGTCTCGCTGACTTTCATGAGCGAGTCCCGCCGGCTTTCGAACCGCCGGCTCACCCAGGAACTGGGCCTGGCCCTGCGTTACCCCACCGTGCAAGAAGGATTGCAAGCGCCTATAATTTGATTAGACATCTAATCATTAGAGCGCTTGCAATGACGACTCCCGTCGACGAACGATTCTCGGCCGCCCTGCACGGTGCGGCCCGCCAATGGCGCCTGTTGATCGACCGCCGCCTCAAGGGCCTGGGTCTGAGCCAGGCCGGCTGGATGACCATCACCATGGCGGCCAAGGCCAAGACGCCAATGTCGCAGTCCGAGCTGGCGCAGAGCGTGGGCGTGGAGGGCGCGACCATGGTGTCGATGCTGGATCGTCTCGCGCGTGCCGGCCTGGTGGAGCGTGTGCCGAGCGAGACGGACCGGCGCGTGAAGCTCGTGACTGTCACGCCGGCAGGGCGCGCGCTGTACGACGAGGTCAAGCGCGAGGCTGGCGCCGTGCGCAAGGAACTGCTTGGCGATATGGATTCCGCGCAGTTGCTGGCCGTGGCTGAACTGCTGGAGGCGTTGGCCGCACGCATCGAAAGCGCCGAATGAGCGCTGCCGGCAGTTCCGCCAGTGCCATCAACCGGCCGATGATCACCCTCTCGGTGATGCTGGCCACCATCATCCAGGCGCTGGACACGACGATCGCCAACGTGGCGCTGCCGCACATGCAGGGCAGCCTGTCGGCCTCGCAAGACCAGATCACCTGGGTGCTCACCTCCTACATCGTGGCCGCCGCCATCGCCACGCCGCTGACCGGCTGGCTGTGCGACCGCTACTCGCAAAAGCGCGTCTTCCTCGCTTCGATCGCCGGCTTCACGGTGGCTTCGGTCTTGTGCGGCCTGTCGGTCTCGCTCGGCGAGATCGTGCTGATGCGCCTGCTCCAGGGCCTGTTCGGCGCGGCCTTGGTGCCGCTGTCGCAGGCCGTGATGCTGGAGATCAATCCGCCCGAGAAGCGCGGCTCGGCCATGGCGGCCTGGGGCATGGGCGTGATGCTCGGACCCATCCTCGGGCCTTCGCTGGGCGGCTGGCTGACTGACAACTACGACTGGCGCTGGGTCTTCTTCATCAATCTGCCCATCGGCGTGCTGGCCTATTTCGGCGTGGCGCGCTTCCTGCCGGCCGTGAAGCCGCGCCGGGCCATGCGCTTCGACATGTTCGGCTTCGCCACGCTGAGCCTGGCCATCGGCGCGCTGCAAATGCTGCTGGACCGCGGGCAGGACAACGACTGGTTCAACTCCGTCGAGACCTGGATCGAGGCCGCGCTGTTCCTCGGCGGCCTGGCCTACTTCCTCGTTCACACGATGTACACCAAGCCGTCAGAGGCCTTCCTCGACCTGCGCGTGTTCCGCAACGCGAATTTCACCAGCGGCGTGGTGATCATCTTCGTCGTCGGCATGGTGCTCTATGCGGTGCGCGCGCTCACGCCGCCGATGCTGGCCAGCCTGATGAACATGCCGATCCTGGCGGTGGGCCTGCTCACCGCACCGACGGGCTTCGGCACCATCGTGGCGATGCAGGTGGTGGGCAAGATGGTCGGCAAGGTCGATGCGCGCGCCTTGCTGCTGACCGGCTTTTTGATCACGGCGTATTCGCTCTGGCAGATGGGTGCCTACACGCTGACGATCTCTCAGGCCGACATCGTCATCCCCGGCGTGATCCAGGGCTTCGGCCTGGGTCTCGTGTTCGTGCCGCTCTCCACCGTGACCTTCGCGACGCTGGAGCCCGCCATGTTCCCGCAAGCCACGGCGCTCTACAGCCTGGCGCGCAACATTGGCAGCAGCATCGGCATCTCGATGGTGCAGACGATCCTGGTGCGCAACACGCAGGCGATCCACGCCTCGATGGCGGAGCGGATCAACCCGACCAATCTGGCATTGCGCCTGGATGGCTCCGGTGTGCTCGATCCCTCCACGCCGCTGGGCCTGGCCTTGATCAACGGCGAGGTCACGCGCCAGGCAGCGATGCTGGCCTACATCGACGACTTCCGCCTGATGCTGATGCTGACCATCGCCGTGCTGCCGCTGCTGTGGCTGATCCGGCCGCCGGCGCGCAAGGCAGCGCAGCCCGAAGCGGCCCACGCGGCGATGGATTGAGTGACGAAGAGGAGAACAGGGGCGCTGATTCAGCGACGGCGCACGCCGCGCCAGTAGCGGATCAACAGCCAGGCGCCGAGCATGCCGCCCAGGTGGGCAAAGTGCGCCACACCGTCGCGGCCCGAGTAGCCGAGGTAGAGCTCCAGCGCGCCGTAGATGGCGACGAAGTACTTGGCCTTCATGGGGATCGGCGGGATCAGCGGCACGATGATGCGGTCCGGGAACAGCATGCCGAAGGACAGCAGCAGGCCGAACAGCGCGCCGGACGCACCGATCGTTGGCGCCATCGAGCCCATCACATAGGTCACGAGCAACTGCACCAGCGCCGCCGTCAGCGTGCTGGCGACAAGGATCTGCACATAGCGCTTGGGCCCCCAGACGCGTTCGAGCTCATTGCCGAACATCCACAGGCCGAACATGTTGAAAAGGATGTGCCAGAAGTCACCGTGCAAGAAGGCGTAGGTGATCACCTGCCAGGGTTGGAACACGCCGGACTGCAGAGGCCACAGCGCAAACGGAGGCTCGAACTGCGGGAACAGCTGGAAGAGGCAGAAGAAGCCGATGCAGGCCAGGAGGAAGGCCTTGGTGACCGTTTGGATCGGGGGCATGTTGGAATTCAAGTGGAGCCGGCGCAGTTTATGCGCGATGCACGGGGCCGGGATCCAGAATTACGCGCGAGGGGCGCCTGCAACATTGGCTTGCAGATTTGGGGTGAGATGCGCGGGTCGTGGTGCCCGAGGCCGGACTCGAACCGGCACACCTTGCGGCGGGGGATTTTGAGTCCCCTGCGTCTACCGATTTCGCCACTCGGGCCACGGTGCGCATCTTGCATTCCTTCAGGCGGATCTGCACCGCATGAAGGAGCGCGATTATGCCACGCAAGGCACAAGGCTCTTCGGTGTGGGCCACAATCGCCGCATGAGCACGCACATCGATTACCCGACTCTTGAAGACGTGATCGGCAAGACGCCGATGGTTCGCCTGCAGCGCCTGCTGCCTGAAGACCAGGCGCGCGGCAACGTCATCCTGGCCAAGCTGGAAGGCAACAACCCGGCCGGCTCCGTGAAGGATCGACCCGCCATCAGCATGATCCGTCGCGCCGAGGAGCGCGGCGAGATCAAGCCCGGCGACACGCTGATCGAGGCCACCTCGGGCAACACCGGCATCGCGCTGGCCATGGCGGCCGCCATCCGCGGCTACCGCATGGTGCTGATCATGCCGGAGGACCTCTCCGTCGAACGTGCCCAGACCATGAAGGCCTTCGGCGCCGAGCTGATCCTGACGCCACGTTCCGGCGGCATGGAATACGCCCGCGACCTGGCCGAGCAGATGCAAAAGGACGGCAAGGGCCGCGTGCTCGACCAGTTCGCCAATGCCGACAATCCGCGCATCCACTACGAGACCACGGGTCCCGGATCTGGCACGACACCAAAGGGCGCATCACGCACTTCGTCAGCGCCATGGGCACGACGGGCACGATCACCGGCACCTCGAAGTTCCTCAAGGAAAAGAACCAGAACGTGCGCATCGTCGGCGCCCAGCCGGCCGAAGGCTCGCGCATCCCGGGCATTCGCAAGTGGCCCGAGGCCTACCTGCCGCGCATCTACAACCCGGCCGCGGTCGATGAACTGGTGCTGGTCAGCCAGGCCGATGCAGAAGACATGGCCCGGCGCCTCGCTCGCGAGGAAGGCCTGTTCGGCGGCATCTCTGCGGCCGGTGCTTGCTGGGTGGCGCTGCAGATTGCCAAGCAGGTGGAGAACGCCACCATCGTCTTCGTCGTCTGCGACCGTGGCGATCGCTACCTCTCGACCGGGGTGTTCCCCGCATGACGACGGCTGCCGTTCCTCGCTACTGCCCGCAGTGCCGCGCCGAGCTGGCGCGGCGTGTGGCCGAGGAGGACGGCGGCCCCAAGGAGCGCCTGCGCTGCCCGAACTGCGACTACGTCCACTGGAACAACCCGACGCCCGTGCTGGCGGCGGTCGTGGAATGCGTGGATCGCGACGGCGCCGTGCTGCTGGCCCGCAATGCGGCCTGGCCGGGGCGGTTTTTCGGCCTGGTGGCCGGCTTTCTTGAGGCCGGCGAAGCGCCTGAAGAAGGCATGAGGCGCGAGGTCATCGAGGAAACAGGCCTGACCGTGGACGCGGTGAAGCTGCTCGGCGTATGGGATTTCCAGCGCCTCAACCAGATCATCATTGCCTACCATGTGCAAGCGCGCGGCGAGATCCGCCTTTCACCCGAGCTGGCTGAAGTGCAGCTCTTTGCGCCGGAAGACGTGAAGATCTGGCCGCAGGGCACGGGCCAGGCTCTGGCGACCTGGCTGCGCTCCAAGGGCATCGAACCTAAAATGCTTGGCGAATAGAAAGAACTGGGACACCCATCATGGAAGCCAATCGCGATCTCGACACCCGTGGCCTGAACTGCCCGCTGCCCATCCTCAAGGCCAAGAAGGCCCTGGCGGAGATGGAAAGCGGCCAGCTGCTCAAGGTCATCGCCACCGACCCGGGCTCGATGCGGGATTTCCAGGCCTTTGCTCGCCAGACCGGCAACGAGCTCGTCGAGCAGACGACGTCCGCTGACGAATTCATCCACGTGCTCAAGCGGCGTTGAAACGAAAACGCCGCTGAATCGCGGCGTTAGTTAGCCGGCTCAGCTCAGAGCTCGAGCGTCTTCAAGTACTCGCGGAAGCCCGGGCCCAGCACCGGGTGCCCCAGCGCCAGCTCCACGTTCGCTTCCAGGAAGCCTTCCTTGCTGCCGCAGTCGTAGCGCTTGCCTTCGTAGCGGTAGGCAAACACCTTCTCACGGCGCAGCAGGCCGGCGATGCCGTCGGTCAGCTGGATCTCGCCGCCCACGCCGCGCGGCTGGTTGGCGATCTCGTGGAACACGCCCGGTGTGAGGATGTAGCGGCCCGCCACGCCCAGGCGCGAAGGCGCAACTTCGGGCGCCGGCTTCTCGACAATGCGGGTCACGTCCACCAGGTGGTCGTTCACGGTGGCGCCGGCCACGATGCCGTAGCGGCGGGTGTGCTCGGCGGGCACTTCCTGCACGGCCAGGATCGAGGTCCGCCATTCCTTGAACTGCTCGACCATCTGTGCGAGCACCGGCTGGCCGCCTGTCGGGCCGACCATCAGGTCGTCGGCCAGCAGCACCGCGAAGGGCTCGTTGCCCACCAGGCGCTGGGCGCACAGCACGGCATGGCCCAGGCCCAGGGCTTGCGGCTGGCGGACGTAGATGCATTCCATATCGTCCGGCTTCACGCTCCGGACTACGTCAAGCAACTCTTGCTTACCCGCTTGTTCGAGGGCTACCTCGAGCTCGAAAGTCATGTCAAAGTGATCTTCGATCGGGCGCTTGTGCCGGCCCGTCACAAAAATCATCTCCCGGACGCCGGCGGCATAAGCCTCCTCCACGGCGTACTGGATCAGAGGCTTGTCCACCACCGGCATCATCTCCTTGGGCTGAGCCTTGGTGGCAGGTAGAAAACGGGTCCCCAGGCCCGCGACAGGGAAGATCGCTTTCGTGACAGATACGTTCGTCGCCATGGATGTGCCGAAGTCGGTGGGTTGCGCCGATTGTTGCATGTGCACATGGCTGTTCACCAGTTGCATGCGGGGCGCGAGATGAGCTTGCTCATTGTTGAGCCACTCGAGGCGGATGTCATGCAATGGCTGTCCGAGCGCCACCCGGTGCAGTTCGCGCCCGAGCTGGCCGCCGAGCCTGGGGCCTTGCGCGAGGCGCTGCATGGCGTGCAGGCGCTGATCGTGCCGCCCTCTGTGGCGGTGGACACGAACCTGCTGCGCGCTGCGCCCCGGCTGCGTGTCGTTGGCCGTATGAGCGGTGGCGCCGAGAACATCGACCAGGACGCCTGCCGTGCCGCGCGCGTCGAAGTGGTCCGCAGCCTGACGGCCACGGCGGCGGCAGAGGCTGAGTTCGCCATCGGTGCCTTGCTGGCCATGCTGCGCCGCGTGCCGGTGCAGTCCAGCGACGGCATGCTGGTGGGCCGCGAGCTCGGTTGCGCAACGGTCGGGCTGATCGGCCTTTCCGCTTCGGCTCGCATGCTGGCCCAGCTGTTGCCCGCCTTCGGAACCCGCGTGGTCGGCTACGACCCCAGCATGCATCACAACGATCCGCTCTGGGCCCAATGGGGCATCGAGCCACTGCCGCTGCGCGAGCTGATGGAGCAAAGCGACGCCCTGAGCGTGCAGCTGGCGTACTTCCCGCGCTACCGCGGCCTGATCGGCGAGCGGGTGCTGTCCTTTGCCAAGAGCGCGCAGGTGCTGGTCAACATGGCGCACTCGGCCCTGTTCGACGAACTGGCCCTGGCCGATGCGCTGAACAGTGGGCGCATCCTTGCTGCGTGGTTCGACACCGTGGAGCCGGGTTTGATGGAGCCCGGTCGGCCTCTGTATGGGGCCCAAGGCCTGCAGGTGACGCCGCGCCTGGCAGGCACGACGCGCGAATCGCGCACCCGCGCCGCTTGGGGCGTGGCCCGGCGCATCGATGAGTTGCTGGCCCTGGCGCCGGAGCCGCAGGGCGAATTCCGCATGACATCGCCGGCTGAACTGCCGGAGCCTTCGGACCGCCGTTGGCGTTGATCGATCAGCCGCGCTGACGGATGAGTTGCGCTGCCGCGCGCAGGTCATCCGCAACGGCATCCGCCACAGCCTCGGCGGTGGCGTCGAATTCATGGCCTGAACGCACCAGCACCTTGTACGGCAGGCCTGCCGCCTGACCGGCCAGCAGATCGCTCGACTTGTCGCCGACGATCACGCTGCGATCCAGGTCCAGATCCAATTCGCGCGCCGCCTGCAGCAACATCCCAGGCGCGGGCTTGCGGCAATCGCACTCGATGGCGTACTCGGCCACCGAGCCTCCCGCGCTGCTTGGCAGGTGAGGGCAGTGGTAGATGCCCGCCAGCTCCACGCCGTGCCCGGCCAGCACGGCTCGCATGTGAGCGTGCAGCCGATCCATGTCGGCCACGGTGTAGCGGCCGCGCGCGATGCCGGACTGATTCGTCACGACAACGAGCCTGTACCCGGCTGCGGCGAGCAGCGCCAGGCCTTCCGGCACGCCGTCGATCAGCTCGAAATCCTCGGCCCGATGGACGTAGCCATGCTCGACGTTGATCACGCCATCGCGGTCGATGAAGGCCGCGGGCGAGCGGCCGACACTGTCGCTCATCAGAGGCGAGCCAGCTGCTCGCGCAGACGGGCCGCGGTGGCGCCAAAGTCCGCCACACGCTGACGCTCCTGGGCGACCACGGCCTCCGGCGCGCGGGCCACGAAGCTCTCGTTGCCCAGCTTGGCCTCGGCCTTGGTGATCTCGCCTTCCAGGCGGGCGATCTCCTTGCCCAGGCGTGCGCGCTCGGCTTCGACGTCGATCTCGACCTTGAGTGCCAGCTGCGCCGCGCCGTGTACCAGCACCGGCGAATGCTTGCTGGCTTCTGTGAAGGCGGCGGCATCCAGGATCTGCACGTCGGCCAGCTTGGCCAGGACCTTGAGCACGGCAGCGGCTTCGGAGATGAAGCTCGTGTCACCACCCACCATCAGCGGCACGCGGTCGCTCGGCGAGAGGTTCATCTCGGCGCGCAGGCTGCGGCACGTGCCGACGACTTCCTTCAGCTGACCCATCCAGGCGATGGACGCTTCGTCGATGCGCTCAGGCGCGGCCACGGGGTAGGTTGCGGTGACCAGGTAGTCGGTGTCCTTGCGGCCAGCGATCGGAGCGACGGTCTGCCAGAGCTCTTCGGTGATGAAGGGCGCGATCGGGTGCAGCAGGCGCAGCGTGGTTTCCAGCACGCGGATCAGGGTGCGGCGGGTGGCGCGCTGGGCGGCTTCATCACCGGTCTGGATCTGCACCTTGGCGATCTCCAGGTACCAGTCGCAGTACTCGTCCCAGACGAAGCTGTAGATCGTGTTGGCGACCACGTCGAGGCGGTAGTCCGCAAAGCCCTGGGCGACGGCCTGCTCCACCTTCTGCAGCTCGCTCGTGATCCAGCGGTCGGCGGGGCTGAAGCTCATGTAGCCGGGCGGGCACTGGCCTTTCTCATGCGCGAGGCCGCAATCCTGGCCTTCGGTGTTCATCAGCACGAAGCGCGTGGCGTTCCACAGCTTGTTGCAGAAGTTGCGATAGCCCTCGCAGCGTTTGGTGTCGAAGTTGATGTTGCGGCCCAGCGTGGCGTAGCTGGCCATCGTGAAGCGCAACGCATCGGCACCGTAGGCCGGCATGCCTTCGGGGAATTCCTTCTTCACGCGGGCGGCCACCTTGGGCGCCGTCTCGGGGCGGCGCAGGCCGACGGTGGACTTCTTCACCAGCGTGTCCAGGTCCACGCCCTGGATCAGGTCCACCGGGTCCAGCACATTGCCTTCGCTCTTGCTCATCTTCTGGCCTTGCGCATCGCGCACCAGGCCGTGGATGTAGACGTGGCGGAAGGGCACCTTGCCCGTGAAGTGCTTGCTCATCATGATCATCCGGGCGACCCAGAAGAAGATGATGTCGTAGCCGGTCACGAGGACGGAGGAGGGCAGGAACAGGTCCTGCTCCAGCGTTTTCTCGGGCCAGCCGAGCGTGGAGAAGGGCACCAGCGCCGAGGAGTACCAGGTGTCCAGCACGTCCTCGTCGCGGGTCAGCGTCTTGCCGGGGGCCTGCGCCTGGGCATCAGCCTCGCTGCGGGCGACGTAGACCTTGCCGTCTTCGTCATACCAGGCCGGGATCTGGTGGCCCCACCAGAGCTGGCGCGAGATGCACCAGTCCTGGATGTTGCCCATCCAGTGGTTGTAGGTGTTCACCCATTGCTCGGGGTAGAACTTCACCTCGCCGGAGGACACGGCCTCCACGGCCTGATCGGCGATGCTCTTGCCGTCCTTGCCCGGCTTGCTCATGGCGACGAACCACTGGTCCGTCAGCATCGGCTCGATGATCTGACCGGTGCGGGCGCAGCGCGGCACCATCAGCTTGTGCTTCTTGGTCTCGACCAGCAGACCTTGCGCTTCCAGCTCGGCCACGATCTTCTTGCGGGCCACGAAGCGGTCCAGGCCGCGGTAGGCCTCGGGCGCTTCGTCGTTCACGGTGGCGTCCAGCGTGAAGATGGTCAGCATCGGCAGGTTGTGGCGCAGGCCGACCTGGTAGTCGTTGGTGTCATGCGCCGGCGTGACCTTGACGACGCCCGTGCCGAACTCCTTGTCCACGTAGGCGTCGGCAATCACGGGCACCAGGCGGCCGGTGATGGGCAGGCGCACCTGCTTGCCGATCAGGTGGACGTAGCGCTCGTCCTCCGGATGGACCATCACGGCCGTGTCGCCGAGCATGGTTTCCGGGCGCGTAGTGGCCACGACCAGCGACTCGTCCGAGCCGTCGATCGGATAGCGGATGTGCCACAGCGAGCCGTCTTCCTCCTCGCTCTCCACTTCCAGGTCCGACACGGCGGACTTGAGGATCGGGTCCCAGCTCACCAGGCGCTTGCCGCGGTAGATCAGGCCTTCCTCGAAGAGGCGGCAGAAGGTCTCTGTCACCACCTTGGAGAGCTTGTCGTCCATGGTGAAGTACTCGTGCTCCCAGGAGACCGAGTCGCCCATGCGGCGCATCTGGCCGGTGATGGTGTTGCCGCTGTGCTCCTTCCACTCCCAGACGCGGGCGACGAAGTTCTTGCGGCCGAGGTCGTGGCGATTCTGGCCTTGGTCCTGCAGCTGGCGCTCCACCACGATCTGCGTGGCGATGCCGGCGTGGTCCGTGCCCGGCACCCACAGCGTGTTGTGGCCGCGCATGCGGTGATAACGCGTCAACGAGTCCATGATGGTCTGATTGAAGGCGTGGCCCATGTGCAGCGTGCCGGTGACGTTGGGCGGCGGCAGCTGGATGCTGAAGGAGGCCTTGCTGGCGTCGAGCTGGGGCTTGTACAGGCCCTTTTCTTCCCACAGCGGGCCCCAATGGGCTTCGAGGGCGGCGGGTTCGAAGGACTTGGCGAGTTCGGTCATGACGGAGCTGCTGGCGGCTCGGGGCCGCTTCGGGTTGACGGTTTTTGGAGGCTTTCAGGGAGAGCGCGATTGTAGAAGGCGATACAAACCGAAACGGCATGCCGCCCGCGCAGTTGTTACGCTGCAGGCCTAACTCTATGAATGTGCTGATTCAACGTCTTCAGCGGCTGGCGCCTGAGCCCGTCCGGCGCCTGGCCTGGGTGTTTGCGCTCCTGGCTGTGCTCGGCGGTGCCACGATGGTCGCCGCCTTCCTCCTGCCCTACGGCCTGGTCTGGGGGCCTTTGGTGTTCCTGCTGCTGCTGTGGATCGGCTTCCAGCTGCTGCGCGACATGCTGCTGCCTCTGTCCGCCCTGGGCGCCGGGGATGCACCCAACACCGACGATCCCGCCTGGGAGGCCGTGGCCCATCGCCTGTTCCAGCTCGAAGCGCGCATGAAACATGCCCGTCAGAGCCGCCGAGCGCTGCTCAAGGCCATCCGGCGTGAACTGCGCGGGCCGCTGTCGCGCGCCAAGCTGCATGCCGAGCTGGTGGAGGCCGGGCCTTCACGCGAGGCGCTGCTGGGTGAGCTGTCGCAGATGCGCGAGCTGGTCTCGGCGCTGGTGGAGGTCGAACGCCTCGGTCTGGGCCGCAAGTCGCTGCGCCGCACGCCCTGCGACCTGCTGCGCCTGCTCAAGGGCTTCTCGCGCACCGGCCTGCTGATCGAGCACGACGAAGGCCTGCCCGAACTGCTGCTGGATGCCACCCGCATGCAGCTCCTGCTGCGCAACCTGATCAACAACGCGCTCTGGCACAACGACAAGTCGCGCGGCGATGTGCGCGTGCAACTGCGCCGCGAAGGCAAGGGCCTGCGCCTGACCATCCGCGACTTCGGTCCCGGTGTGGCGGCCGATGCGCTGCCCCGGCTGGGCGAACCCTTCTTCCGCATCGAGCGGCCGGGCAATGAGCTGACGCCTGCCGTCGGCGGCCTGGGCCTGGGTTTGCATCTGTGCCGGCTCATCACCGCGGCGCACGGCGGACAGCTGGTCTTCCGCAACCGCGAAATCGGCTTCGAAGCGCAACTCACCCTCGGCTGAACGCGGGAGCGGGCCGGGCGCTAGGATGGCTGCAAGACACGGCAGCCAGGAGACACCCCATGCCCAGCCTTCGCCCCGAGCTCGACCCGGACGGCCTGCTCGAATACTCGGTCGTGTACACCGACCGCAGCTTGAACCACATGTCCAAGCGCTTTCAGCAGGCGATGCGCGACATCTCGGCCACGCTGAAGGAGGTGTACGGCGCGCGCTCGGCCATCGTCGTGCCCGGCAGCGGCAGCTACGGCATGGAGTCCGTGGCGCGGCAGTTCGTGCAGGGGCAGAAGGTCTGCATCGTGCGCAATGGCTGGTTCAGCTTCCGCTGGAGCCAGATCCTGGAAGCCGGCCGCATGACAGAGCAGATCGAGGTGCACAAGGCCCGCCGCGTGGGAGAGGGCGTCGAAGCTCCTTTCGCACCGGCACCGATCGACGAAGTGGTGGAAGGCATCCGCCGCCAGCGCCCGGGCGTGGTGTTTGCGCCGCACGTGGAAACGGCCTCCGGCATGATCCTGCCGGACGACTACTTGCGCGCCGTCGCCGCAGCCACGCATGAGGCTGGCGGCCTTTTCGTGCTCGATTGCGTGGCTTCGGGCGCGGCGTGGGTGGACATGCGCGCCATCGGCATCGACGTGCTGATCAGCGCTCCCCAAAAAGGCTGGAGCGCCAGCCCCTGCGCCGGCCTCGTCATGCTGAGCGATGCGGCCCGTGAACGCATCGACTCGACCCAGAGCGACAGCTTCAGCATGGACCTGAAGAAGTGGCTCTCCATCATGGAGACCTACGAATCCGGCGCCCACGCCTATCACGCCACCTTGCCGACCGATTCGCTGCTCGGCCTGCGTGATGCGATGAACGAGATGCGCGAACTCGGCTTCGACAAGGGTCGCAGCGCGCAGTTCGAGCTGGGCCGCCGCGTGCGCGCGCTGCTGACCGGGCGCGGCATCGCCAGCGTCGCGGCGCCGGGCTTCGAGGCGCCGGGCGTGGTGGTCTGCCACACCAGCCGCGACGACTGGCACAAGGGCGCGGTCTTCGCTGCTCAAGGCCTGCAGATCGCGGCCGGCGTGCCGCTGGCCTGCGATGAAGGACCCGCGTACAAAAGCTTCCGCCTCGGCCTCTTCGGCCTGGACAAGCTCAAGGATGTGGATGCCGCCGTCGCTCGCCTTCAGCAGGCACTCGACCGCGTCACCGGTTGATCGATGAAATAAAACGAAACACGACGATACGGCGGTGAGATGCTCCAAAGGCGTGATCCCGGAATCATGGGAACCGTTGAGACAGGAAGGTCCTGCTCTTCACGACAACCACCGAGGACACACACCATGCGATTCATGAACCCCTTTCGTCACTTTCGCGATCATCACCACTTTGGCCATCATTTCGGCGGTCATCATCATGGCCCCTTCGGAGGGCACGGCGGCGATGGCTCCGAGTTCCTGGAGCACATCGTTCATCGCGCCAGCCGCAAGCTCGACCTGAACGAGAACCAGCAAGGCCTGCTGGCCACGCTGCTGAAGGAGCTGCAGACCCAGCGCGCCGCGATGAAGTCCGGCCTGCCGGACCTGAAGAACCTGCTGGCCGGCGAGAGCTTTGATCGCACTGCCGCCACGCAGATGCTCGATTCGCGCCTCGACGCCGTGCGCGCCGCCGGCCCTGGCGTGATCAAGGCCGTCGGTGATTTCTTCGACAGCCTGGACGCCGAGCAGAAGCAGGCGCTGCGCTTCGTCATGCGCACGCGTTCGCGTCGTTTCAGCTGATCAAGAAGAACAGGCCCGATGCACCGCCTGCTGTTGCTCGACGATGACGAAGCCCTGGGGCCACCTCTGGCCCAGTATCTGAAGCGCTTCGATTTCGATCTGCAGCAGGTCGTGCGGCCCAGCGATGCGCTGCAGCGCCTGGGAGCAGAGCGCTTCGATGCACTGATCCTGGACGGCATGCTGCCCGAGATGGACGGCTTCGAGTTCTGCAAGCGCTTGCGGGCGGGTGAGCAGGCCTGGGCATCACAGATGCCTGTGCTGATGCTCACCGCGCGCGGCGATCTGACGGACCGTGTCGTCGGCCTGGAACTGGGGGCCGACGACTACCTGGCCAAGCCTTTCGAGCCGCGCGAGCTGGCGGCGCGGTTGCAGACCATCCTGCGCCGCACTCGGTTTGCGCCTGCGGCGCCTGTGCTCGCTCAAGGCCTGCATTTCGAGGGTCTGGACATCGATCCGGTGCGCCGCGAGGTGCGTGCTGCTGACGGCATCGTCGAGCTGACCAGCACGGAGTACGAACTGCTGCTCCTGCTCGCCCGCGAACCGGGCCGCGTGTTCAGCCGGGACGAGATTCTGAACAGCCTGCGTGGTCAGGAGGCTGACCTTTTCACCCGCGCCGTTGACATCCTCATCAGTCGCATCCGCAAGAAGCTCGAGCCGCTGGAAGCGCTGAAGACGCTGCGCAACGCCGGATATTGCTTTGCGCTGCCGGCGAAGAAGACACCATGAGAAGAGAAGAACGCCAGGCGCACAAAGAGCACAAGACCCGCGAGTTCGGCCTGAAGCACGGCCTGACTCACGAGGAAATGGAGGTGCTGCACAAGCTGCATCGCCGCCGCCAGGAGATGTGGTCCCGCCGCGCCGGCCGCCACTGGCGCCACCGCATGCATCACCACCATGCACAGTTCAAGCATTCGCTGGGCGCGCGGCTGGTGGCGATCTTCGTCGTCCTGGCCCTGTTGGCGGGCGCCATCGTTTATGGCGCTCAGGTTCACAGCTATGGGGCGCTCTGGGCCGTGCCGCTGATGCTGCTGGTCATTGGCACGGCCTTCGCCACGGTGGGCCGATTGGTCTGGCCGCTGCGGGCGCTGGCCCGCGCGGCCGAAGCCTATGGTCGTGGCGACTTCTCCATGCGCGTGCCGGTGTTCCGGCATGACGAGATCGGTGATCTGACCCACCGCTTCAACCAAATGGCCACCGATATCCAGGCCATGCTGGACGGCAAGCGCGCGCTGCTGCTGGCCATGAGCCACGAGCTGCGCAGCCCGCTGACGCGCGCGCGCCTGCATGCCGAGCTGATCGAGGAGGGCGAGTCCAAGACCGCGCTGCTGAAGGACCTGGGCGAGATGCGCGACCTGATCGGCTCGCTGCTGGAGAGCGAGCGGCTCGGCGGCGGACACAGTGCGCTGCAACTGCAGGATGTGGACCTGGCGGCGATGGTCGAGGGGCTGGAAGCTGATGTGAGCAAGGACATCGATGAAGACCTGCCCATCCTGCGTCTCGATCCCCTGCGCATGCAGTTGCTGCTGCGCAACCTGGTGGAGAACGCCCAGCGCCACAACGATCCGGCGCACGGCCCGGCCGTCGTTTCGCTGAAGCGCGAAGGAGAGGGCGTTCGCCTGTCGATCCGCGATCACGGCGCCGGAGTGCCGGAGGAGGCGCTGGAGCACCTCGGCGAGCCTTTCTATCGACCCGACGCCTCGCGCAGCCGGGCCAGTGGCGGTGTGGGTCTGGGCCTGTCGCTGTGCAAGCTCGTGGCCCAGGCGCACGGCAGCGAGCTGGAGTTGCGCAACGCCGGGCCGGGCCTGGAGGCCAGCATTCTGCTGCGCTGAGGCAAGGCGCTAGGCGGCCACGCAGCCGCAACATGCGGCTGCTACATTGCGCGGCTTCTGTCTCCGCGCCTGAATGCCATGCACGCCTTTGCCGCCCGCCTCACCTCCGGTCTTGTCCTCGCTGCTGCCCTCGGCCTTCAGCCGGCCCGTGCCGACTTCAGCATCCCTGGCTTCGAACTGGTCCACACCTCGCCGGTCGAGACCACGCTGACGAATCCGGATCTGCGCGAGCCGGCCCTGGTCTGGCGCGAGATGATCGATGGCGCCAAGAAGGAGATCGTCTTCGGCGAGTTCTACGCCTCGGGCCAGGCCGGCGACCGCCTGGACGGTGTGCTGAACAGCCTGGAGGCGGCGGCCAAGCGCGGCGTGAAGATCCGCTTCCTGCTCGAAGCCAAGGGCGTGAAGATGTCGACGCCCGAGACGCTGGAGCGCCTGCAGAAGATCCCCGGCTTGGAGTTCCGCACGCTGGACTACTCCAAAATCACCGGCAACGGCATCATCCACGCCAAGTATTTCGTCGTCGATGGCCGTGAGGCCTACGTAGGCAGCCAGAACTTCGACTGGCGCTCGCTCCAGCACATCCACGAGACCGGTCTGCGCATCACCGATGCCACCGTGGCCGCCGAGACGCAAGCCATCTTCGAGCAGGACTGGAAGGCACAGGCGCTGATCGCGGCCGGTCAGCCGGTGCCGGCGTTGCCGCAGCCGTCGAGCGAGTTCGACATTCAGAAACCGGTGCTGCTGCTCTCCAGCCCGCGGGCCTACAACCCGCCCGGCGTGGGCGATTCGGAAACCGTGCTGCCGCGCCTGCTGGCTGAAGCGCAGACCGAAGTGCGCGTGCAGCTGCTCGACTACGCACCGCTGAGCTATGCGCCCGGCAAGCGGCCGTTCTATGCGGTGATCGACAACGCCATCCGCGCCGCCGTGGCGCGCGGCGTGAAGGTCAAGCTGATGGTGTCCAACTGGAACACCGAGGCGCCGGCCATTCAATGGCTGAAGAGCCTGGCCGTGCTGCCGAACATGGAAATCAAGATCGTCACGCTGCCGCAGGCCAGCACTGGCTTCGTGCCGTTCTCGCGCGTGATCCACACCAAGTCGATGGTGATCGATGGCAAGACCGCCTGGGTGGGCACCAGCAACTGGAGCGGCGGCTACATGGACAAGTCGCGCAACATCGAAGTGGTACTGCGCAACGAGGCGATGGCGCAGCGCGTGGCGGCCTTGCATGAGCAGACCTGGAACTCGGCCTACGCTGTGCCCATCGACATCAGCAAGGTCTATCCGAAGCCGGCGAAGGGCGAGCCGGAAGTCGCCAAATAAAAAACGGGGCCGAGGCCCCGTTTTCTCTGCTTACATGAACAGATGCTCTCCGGCGTTTTCACCGCCGAGGATCACGTAGTTCACCTTCTTCAGGTCGGCCAGCGTGCGGCCGCCGGCATAGGAGATTGAGCTCTGCAGGTCTTCCTGCATCTCGCGCAGCGTGTCGCTCAAGCGGCCCTTGACGGGCTCGAGGATGCGCTTGCCTTCCACGTGCTTGTACTCGCCTTTGTTGAAGTCCGAGGCCGAGCCGTAGTACTCCTTGTAGAGCTTGCCGTCGACCTCGACGGTGTTGCCCGGCGATTCCTCATGGCCTGCGAACAGCGAGCCCACCATCACCATCGAGGCGCCGAAGCGCATGCTCTTGGCGATGTCGCCGTGGTGGCGGATGCCGCCGTCGGCCACGATGGGCTTGGTGGCCACGCGCGCACACCACTTCAGCGCCGAGAGCTGCCAGCCGCCCGTGCCGAAGCCGGTCTTGAGCCGCGTGATGCAGACCTTGCCCGGGCCGATGCCGACCTTGGTGGCGTCGGCGCCCCAGTTCTCCAGGTCGATCACGCCTTCGGGCGTGCCGACGTTGCCTGCAATGACGAAGGCGTTGGGCAGCTTCTTCTTGATGTGCTCGATCATCAGGCGCACGCTTTCGGCGTGGCCATGGGCGATGTCGATGGTGATGTAGTCGGCGCCGACGCCTTCAGCGGCCAGGCGGTCGATGATGGCGTAGTCGGCCGGCTTCACGCCGGCGCTGATCGAGACCAGCAGGCCCTTCTCGCGCATGGACTTGGCGTAAGCCACCGTGTCCAGGTCAAAGCGGTGCATGACGTAGAAGTAACCGTTGGCCGCCATCCATTCGGTGATGGGTTCGTCCACCACCGTCTTCATGTTGGCGGGCACCACGGCAGCTTGAAGCGGCGCGGGCCGAATTCGATGGTGGTGTCGCAATCGCTGCGGCTTTCTACCCGGCACTTGCGCGGGAGCAGCAGGATGTTGTCGTAGTCGAAGATTTCCATGAGTCAGTTCGCATATCGGTGCGCGTTGAGGCAGTGCGGCACCTGGGCTGCGAGCGCTTGACTTGGCGACCCGGCATAAAAAACCGGACGCCAAAAATTTGGGCCCGGTGATTGATTCTACGCTGATCAACCGACCTGCGTTGAATGCCCCCGCATCCCCCGTAAAATTGGCACCATTCAGAAGCCTTCGTGCACCAGGATCTCTCTTCATGAACCCCACCATCGTCATCAGCGGCACCGGCCTCTATCAGCCCCCCCACGTCATTACCAATGCCGAGCTTGTCGAGTCCTTCAACAAGTACGTGGACCTCCAAAACGAGAAGAACGCCACCGCCATCGCTGCCGGCGAGGCCCAGCCGCTTGTGCATTCGAGCGTGGAGTTCATCGAGAAGGCCTCGGGCATCAAGCAGCGCTACGTGGTCGACAAGGAAGGTGTGCTGGATCCGGCCCGCATGTACCCGCGCTTCGCTGGTCGTCCGGACGACCAGCTCTCGCTGCTGGCCGAGATCGCCGTCGATGCCGCCAAGAAGGCCCTGGTCGCCGCCAAGCGCAAGCCCGAAGACGTGGACTTCGTCATCTGCTCCAGCGCCAACATGCAGCGCGCCTACCCGGCCATGGCCATCGAGATCCAGCAGGCGCTGGGCGCCCAGGGCTACGGCTTTGACATGAACGTCGCCTGCTCGGCCGCCACCTTCGCGCTGGAACAGGCCGTGAACGCGCTCAAGGCCGGCACGGCCAAGTGCGTGCTGATGGTGAACCCCGAGATCACCTCGGCCCACCTCGAGTGGAAGGATCGCGACTGCCACTTCATTTTCGGCGACGTCTGCACTGCCATGGTGCTGGAGCGCGCTGAAGACGCGGTCTCGAACGAGCAGTGGGAAGTGCTGGGCACCAAGCTTGCCACCCAGTTCTCGAACAACATCCGCAACAACTTCGGCTTCATGAACCAGGCCGAGGACAGCGATCCGAACGCCCGCGACAAGAAGTTCCGCCAGGAAGGCCGCAAGGTGTTCAAGGAGGTGGTGCCCATCGCCGCAGCCCACATCGAAGGCCATCTGCAGGCGCTGGGCAAGGAGCCGGCGCAGGTGCGCCGCTTCTGGCTGCACCAGGCCAACCTGGGCATGAACCAGCTGGTGATCAAGAAGCTCGTGGGCTCGGAAGCCGAGGCCGGCGACGATATCGCCCCGCTGATCCTCGACACCTACGCCAACACCGCCTCCGCCGGTTCGATCATCGCCTTCCACGAGCACCGCGCCGACCTGAAGAGCGGCGATGTGGGCGTGATCTGCTCCTTCGGCGCCGGCTATTCGGTCGGCAGCGTGATCGTCCGGAAGCGTTGATCCAGGCGCTGACAACGGCTTGCTTCAGCGCAGCTTGAACTGCGCGACGGCCTTGGCCAGAGTTTCAGCCTGATGCTGCAGGCTCTCGGCCGCCGCGGCACCTTCTTCCACCAGCGCGGCGTTCTGCTGCGTCATGCGGTCCAGCTGCTGCATGGCCTGGCCCACGGAGCTGATGCCCTGGCTCTGCTTGTGGCTGGCGTTGTCGATCTTGCGGACGCGGCCTTTGCCGCCGGTGTCGCTCGATTCGACGAAGTCGGGCCGGGCGGTGACGATGTCCTCATCGGCGGCGTGAGCGGCTGGACATGCACAGGCTGCACAGAGTGCGGCCAACATCAGCGGGCGGGGACGAATTCGCATCGAGCGCTCCTGGTCCGATCATGGACCGCCCGACTATAGGAGGCGCCACTCGATGGTTGTCGCGCGACTTGCGAACAAGTAACGCGTTAGGGCGGCGCCTACAGATCAGAAGCGGGCCGAGACACCGACGGTCCATTGCCAGTCGGGCGCTTGGTGCGAGACACCGCGGAACACGGCGGCGTCGATCATCACGTCCTTGGTCAGCAGCCGGCTCACGCCGGCATCGACCGTGACGACGCGGCCGCCGTTGCGCTCGGCGGCCAGGCGCTGCCCGGCCACTTCGCCGAAGACGCTCCAGTCGCCGGGCAGGTTCTGTGTCAGGCAGATCGTCAGCACGCTGCCGGTGTAGTGCTGGCCTGCATCGTTGCGGTCCTGGTAGACGCCTGGCATCACGCCGAGACTAAGCCCGTTGCTGAGATCCCAGCTCAGCGGAATGTCGATCTCGGGTCGCGTGCCCTGGCCGCGGAAAGCACCGGAGCCGGTGGCAAAACTCAGATGGCCGAGCAGGCCGATCGACGGCATGGCGCCATCGCCCTCCCTGAGCTTCCACTTGGCGCCCAGGCCGATGTCGTTCCAGCCGCTCACGCTGGTGCCGCCCTGGCGCACCCGCTGGTAGCCACCGCTGTCCACACGCAGCTCCACCGCAGAAGTCAGGCCGACGCGCAGCACCCAGGGCAGGCCGATGGCGCGTGCGCTGTTGTCTTTCGTGCCGGCCGGGCCGGTCTCGATCTGCACAACGCCGGTGCCGACCACGTCCGGGCCGTTGGTGGCGCTGGGGCGGTCGGGGCTGATGGCGTCGTCGGCATGGGCCGCCGCAGCAGCGGCGCAGAGCAGGCTGAGCGCGAGGGTGTTTTTCATGTGGCGGTGCTTATGGGTTGTCGCTGTTGGCCGATGCCGCGGAGGCCGCAGATGCAGCAGCAGCCTCGAACGCGGCCTTGTCCGCCTCGTCCAGGCCCAGCGTGCGCACTGCGTTCTCGCCGGCAAACTCGGTGAAGCTCCAGTCGCCGTTGGACATCACCAGGCCTTCGCTGGGCGGCTGGATCTCGCGCACCGGCACGTTTCGCAGGGCCACGCCCATGGCGTCGATCCAGACGGGCAGGGCCAGGCCGCCGCCCGATTCACGGTCGCCAAGGCCGCGCGGCTGGTCATAGCCGATCCACACCACCGCTGCCAGCGAGGGCTGGAAGCCGGCGAACCAGGCGTCCACGGAATCGTTGGTCGTGCCGGTCTTGCCGTAGAGGTCCGGGCGCTTGAGCGTGGCTTGGGCGCGCGCAGCCGTACCGCTGCGGGCCACTTCCTGCAACAGGTTGCTGATGACGAAGGCGTTGCGCTCGGAGATGGCGCGGCGGTCGTCCTGGGCCGTGGCCACGTCGGCGGCGGCGCCACTGGCGCCGGATGCCGGCGAATCCGCCTGCGCGGCCGTCACGACGGGCTTGGCCGGCTTGGCCTCGAACAGCACGTTGTCCTCGCCGTCAGTGATCTTCGTGATCAGGAGCGGCGTGGTGCGCAGGCCGCCGGTGGCGAAGACCGAGTAAGCCGACACCATCTGCATCGGCGTGACCGAGCCGGAGCCCAGGCCCAGCGTGAGGTTGTCGGGGATCTTGTCGATGTCGAAGCCGAAGCGCTCGGCCCATTGGCGCGCGCGCTCAGCGCCCAGCATCTGCATGACGCGCACGGTGACCAGGTTCTTGGACTTGGCCAGCGCGTGGCGGATGGTCATCAGGCCGTCGTAGGTGCCTTCGTAGTTCTTGGGCGACCAGTCGCCGATGGTGATGGGCGCGTCGTTGACGATGGTGGATGGGCTGACGCCCTGTTCAAGCGCAGCCGAATAGACGAAGGGCTTGAAGCTCGAGCCCGGCTGGCGCCAGGCCTGGGTGACGTGGTTGAACTTGTTGCGTGTGTAGTCGAAGCCACCCACCAGTGCGTGGATGCGGCCGCTGCCCGGCTCCATCGAGACGAAGGCGCCTTCGGCTTCGGGCGATTGCGCCACGACCCAGCGCGTGCCGATCTTGAGCACGCGGATGATGGAGCCGCGCTCGATGCGGATGCTGTCCTTGGCCTTGGGGGAAAGCGCGGGCTGCACGTTGCGCAGGCCTTCACCGGTGATCTCGACATCGTCGCCGGTCTGCAGGCTGGCGAGGATCTTGGCGGGCGAGGCCTTGGTGACGACCACGGCGCGCAGGTCGTCGTTGTCCGGGTGATCGGCCAGCGCCTGCGTGATGGCGGTGTCCTCCTCGGCGGAGTCCTCGGGCAGCTCGACGAAGCCTTCAGGGCCCCGGTAGGCCTTGCGACGCTCCAGGTCCATGAGGGCGCGGCGCAGCGCGTGATAGGCGGCGTCCTGCTCGGGCGCGACCAGGGTGGTGTAGACCTTGAAGCCGCGGTTGTAGCTGTCCTCGCCGTACTGGTCGACGACGACCTGGCGCGCCATCTCGGAGGCGTACTCGGCATGCAGCCTGGCGTCCTGGCGTGAGCGGATGTGCAGCTTCTCTTCGCGGGCCTTTTTCTCTTCTTCGACGGTGATCACGCCGGTTTCGCGCATGCGCATCAGCACCAACTGCTGGCGTCGGGTGGCGCGCGTGATGTTGACGGCCGGGTTGGCGTAGTTCGGGTTCTGCGGCAGGCCGGCCAGCATGGCCGTCTCGGCTATGGAGAGCTCGTCCAGCGTCTTGCCGAAATAGGTGCGCGAGGCCGCGGCAAAACCATAGGCCCGGTTGCCCAGGAAGATCTGGTTCATGTAGATCTCGAGGATCTGCTGCTTGGTGAGCTCGCGCTCCATCTTGTAGGAGAGCAGGATCTCCACGAACTTGCGCGCCCAGTCGCCGTGGCGCTTGGTCAGGAAGTAGTCTCGCGCGGTCTGCTGCGTGATGGTGGAGGCGCCCTGCAGGTGGCGGCCGAAGAGGTTGTTGCCCATGGCGCGCATCACGCCGGTGTAGGAGATCGGGCCGTGCTCGTAGAAGTCGGTGTCCTCGACGGCGAGCAAGGCGTCCTGCATGCGCTTGGGGATCTTGTCCAGCGGCAGGAAGTCGCGCCGCTCGGCGCCGAATTCCGCCATCAGTTGGCCATCCGCCGTGTAGATGCGCAGCGGCATCTTGGGCCGGTAGTCGGACAGCTCGGCCAGATCGGGCAGCGTGGGATAGATCACGGCCGCGGCGATGACGGCGGTCAACAGCAGCAGGGTGAAGAAACCAGCGATGCCGATGGCAATCTTCTTGCGCACGGCCGGGGTGAAGGGCATTGCTAGACGCATTGCGGAGGTACAGTTCCCAGGGAATGGCGATTATGGGATGCGTTATCGTGCCGCCATGACCGAGACGACTTTTTTCTGGCATGACTACGAAACCTTCGGACGTGTGCCGCGGCGGGACCGGCCGGCACAGTTTGCCGGCATCCGCACCGATGCAGATCTGAACGAAATCGGCGAGCCGCTGATGCTCTACTGCCAGCCGGCCCCCGACTTCCTGCCCGATCCCGAATCCTGCCTGCTCACCGGCATCGTGCCGCAGACCTGCCAACGTGAAGGCGTGCCCGAGCACGAGTTTGCGCAGGCCATCGAGGATCAACTGGCCCGGCCTGGCACCGTCGGCGTGGGCTACAACACGATTCGCTTCGACGACGAGGTCACGCGCTTTCTGTTCTGGCGCAACCTGATCGACCCGTACGCGCGCGAGTGGCAGAACGATTGCGGCCGCTGGGACCTGCTGGACGTGGTGCGTTGCGCCTACGCGCTGCGGCCTGAAGGCATCAACTGGCCGAAGCACCAGGGCGGCGAGATGGAGGGACGCCCTTCCTTCAAGCTCGAACACCTGAGCGCCGCCAACGGGCTGGCGCACGAAGCCGCGCACGACGCGCTGTCCGACGTGCGCGCCACCATCGGCCTGGCCCGGCTCATCCGCGACCAGCAGCCCAAGCTCTTCGAGTTCTGCCTCAAGCTGCGCAAGAAGGAAGCCGTCTGGGACGAGATCGGCGTGGGCAAGCCCTTCCTGCACATCTCGGGCATGTACGGACCCGATCGCGGCTGCATCGCGCTGGTGTGGCCGCTGGCGCCGCACCCTACGAACAAGAACGAGCTGATCGTGTGGGACCTCGCCGTCGATCCGGCCGAGCTGCTGACGCTGAACGCCGAAGCCATCCGCTCGCGCATGTTCGTCAAGGCCGAAGAGCTGCCCGAGGGCGTGACGCGCTTGCCGATCAAGACCATCCACGTCAACAAGTCGCCGGTGGTGATCGGCAACCTGAAGACGCTCTCGCCGGCCATGGCCGAACGCTGGGGACTGGATATCGAGCAAGGCCTGGCGCATGCCAAGCAGCTCGCGGAAAAGGGCAAGCTGTTGGCCGGGCTGTGGGGCGATGTGTTCCAACGCCCCACGATGACGGCGCAGGATGTGGACGAGGACTTGTACGGTGGCTTCGTTTCCAACGACGACCGCCGCGCGTTGCAGCGCGTGCGCGGCCTCACGCCCGAGCAACTCGCTCAGCGGGCTTCCGAAGGCAAGCTGGCCTTTGCTGACCATCGGCTGGATGAGCTTGTCTTCCGCTGGCGCGCACGCAACTTCCCGACCAGCCTGAGCGAGCCCGAGGGCGAACGCTGGCAGGCACATCGCGCCGAGCGCTTGAATGGCCAAACCATGGGCGCCTTCTTCGAGCGCATTGATGTGCTGGGTGAAGCGCTGGCCGAAGACGACGAGCGCGGCCAGGACATCCTGGGCGCGCTCTACGAGTACGCGGAATCCATCGCTCCTGAGTGAGGTGCGGGCCATGAACAAGCTCCTGATCGTCGCCTTCTTGCTGGTCAGCTCGAATGCGGCGTTAGCTGTCGATGACGGCAAGGCGCAACAGGAGCTGTGGCAACGCCAGGTACGCCAGACCGAATGTGGTTTCGCGGCCAGCATGGCGCGGCGCGATCTGGTGGCGTTCGAAGGCTTTCTGGCCGAACCGGCGCTGTTCTTCGGCGGCGCCGGGCCGCTGCAGGGCAGGGCGGCCGTGGTGAACAGCTGGCGGCGCTACTTCGTCGAAGGCGACAAACCGCCGTTCTCCTGGGAGCCGGACCAGGTCACGGCCGTCGCGGACGGCAGCCTGGCCTATTCGACGGGTCCGGTCTTCAGCCCCGAGGGCCAGTTGATCAGCCGATTCGCCTCCGTGTGGCGCCAGGAGTCGCCAGGGCGCTGGCGCATCATCATCGACCGCGGCGTGCCGCTCTCGGAAGCCGACCGTGCCAAGCCGCCCACGCCCGGCAAGGGTTGCGACGGTCAATGAGGGCCCGCCGGGCTTGCAGACACGATACGCTCTCGGTTACACCATCGGCATCTACCCAGGAGTCACGCAGATGAACAACCAGCCCGCAACGCCCGAGCAGACGGCTGCGCGCATGCGCGCCATGCTCCAGCGCTCGCCCTCCGCCGTGGCCTTCGTGAGCCCGGGGAAATTCGAGCAGGTCAGCGAGGCCTTCAACACGCTCTTCGGCCATGGTGATGAAACCGACCTGAGCGGTCAGGCGCTGCAGTCCGTGCACGTCTCGCCGGCCGCTGAAACCGCCGTGCAAGAGCGCATGCAGGAAGCCTTCAAGGCCGGCCGTCCCTTTGATGAAGAGGTGGAATACGTGCGGCTCGATGGCCATCGTTTCTGGGGCCGTCTCCAGGCCACGCCGCTGGACTGGGCGCCCCCCGACCGGCGAGGCGATGTGGGTGATGGACGACGTGACCGCCGCGCGCAAGGAGCGCCTGCAACCAACCTGGACCGCCAAGCACGACAGCCTGACCGAGCTCTCCAACCGCCGCGAATTCGAGCGCCGCCTGGCCGAGCACGTGGGCAGCCAGCGCCTGGCACCGGTTTCCGTGCTGTGGGTGGATGTGGACAAGTTCAGCGAAGTCATGCGCTCCATGGGCCCCGAGGTCGGCAACCATTTCCTCTACGGCCTGGGCCAGATGCTGATCACCAAGGTGCGCGCTTCGGACATCGTGGCGCGGCTGGAGGACGACCGCTTCGCTGTACTGCTGCCCGACTGCGACCAGCATTTCGCCGAGATCGTGGCCGAGAAGGTGCGTTCGTCCATCGCCGGCTATCGTCTGCGCTGGGGCCTGCATCGCGCCCGGGTCAAGGCCTGCATCGGCGTTGTCCAGGTGCAGGGTTCGCTGGAAACGGTGGATGCCGTCATGGGCGCGGCCAGCCATGCCTGCGCAGAGGCCAAAGCGGCTGGCGGCGACAGCGTGCGGGTGTTCGTCTCGAGCGGCAAGTTCGAGGAACTGGCCGGCTGACGACCGGACCTTCGTCCTGAAAAACGGGAACTAATCGCCAGAACTGGCCGGGGAAAGTGGGTCAGACGTGCCTTTTGGGCTGAATCCGTCTATCCTTGCCGCCATGTCAGCCGACCTCTCCACCGCTCTCTCCGGCATTTCGGCCGCCAACGAGCGGCTGCGCGCCTCTGCCAGCAACATCGCCAACCTGGCCGATGCCAACCAGAAGCGTGCCCAGGTGAACCTGAGCAGTGTCGCTGGCGGCGGCGTCCAGGCCGAGACGGTCATGACGGATCAGACGATCCAGCCGGCCAACGAGATCGTTGAGCAACAGGCCGCGACCTACGCCTTTGTGGCGAACCTGAAGGTGCTGCAGACGCAGCTGCGGGCCGAAGGCTCCGTGCTGGATATCAAAGCCTGAACGTCCCGTTCAGGTTTTTTCCGTTCAAACCAATCCCTGCTTGCTGGCCAGCACAGCGGCTTCGGCGCGGCTCGACACATTGAGCTTCTTGTAAATGCTCTTGATGTGGTCGTTCACCGTGAACCACTTGATGCCCATGAGGTTGGCGATTTCCTTGATGGTGAAGCCTTTGCTGAGATAGGTGAGGACTTCGTTCTCACGCGGGGTGAGGCGTTCCCATTCCGGCGGCGGGTCGAGCATCACGCCGCTGCTGCGGCCGGGTGCGAACTGCGCGCTGGAAGACAGGCCGCCGAAGCCGGAGTGCAGGGGAATAGGGCCGCTGTCGCCCGTGGAGCCGGGGCGGAAGTGTGAAAGCAGGCGCCGAGCGATGGCCGGCGAGAGCGGCGGCTGGCCGCGCACGATGCGTTGCAGTTCTTCGACCAGCACCTCGAAACGGTCTTCCTTGAGCAGGTAGCCGTCGGCGCCGCATTGCAGGGCGGGAAAGAGGTGGTCGTCGTCGGAGTAGAGCGTGGTGACGATCTTGGTGGCGGGCGAGCCGGCCAGTTCGCCCAGGAGCTCCATGCCGCTGCCATCGGGCAGTTCCAGGTCGACGAGGATGAGCTTGAAGCCGTTGTCCGCACCCAGGGTGGCGGCCTGTGCGACCTGGCGCCGTGCGCCTTCCAGGTCGCCGACCTCGGTGATCTCCATGTTGTCGCTGAAGCTTTCGCGCACCACGCGGCACAGGAAGCTGCGTGCAACCGGGTTGTCTTCGATGATCAGGACTTTGACGGCCATTGGCGCTTCGCTCCTCGCTTGTTCTTCTTCGATACTAGCTCACAAGGCGCGCAGCTCCCAGCTTCGCGGCACCCAGTTGCGGGCTCACACTGACGGGTTTTCCTTGAGCGCTTGTTCAGGATCAGTGCCGCCGCGGGCGGCCGAGCCAGTCTCCCGGCCGCGATTTTGCTCTCTTTGGCGGGAACACGCCTGCCTACAATGAGTCGCTATGCACATCCTCATTTCGAACGATGACGGTTATCTGGCGCCCGGCTTGGCGGCGCTGGTCAAGGCTTGCGAGGGCCTGGGGGAGATCGAGGTCTTCGCACCCGAGCAGAACGCCAGCGGCGCTTCCAACTCGCTGACGCTGAGCCGGCCGCTCAACGTGCACCGGGCGGCCAACGGCTTCCGGTTCGTGAACGGCTCCCCTTCGGATTCGGTCCATCTGGCGCTGACCGGCGTGCTGGGCCGCAAGCCGGATCTGGTGCTCTCGGGCATCAACAACGGCGCCAACATGGGCGACGACACGATCTATTCCGGCACCGTGGCCGCAGCCACGGAAGGCTATCTGTTCGGCATCCCGTCGATCGCGTTCTCGCAGGTGGACAAGGGTTGGGGCGATCTGGATGCCGCCGCTGCGGCTGCGCGCTCCATCGTGGAGCAGGTCATCGCCGGTGGACTGGCGCAGCCGTTCCTGCTGAATGTGAATATTCCTAACCGCGCAGATGCACTGGCACTGCCGCGCCGCATCACGCGCCTGGGCCGCCGGCATGCCAGCCAGCCCGCCGTGCGGCAGGAGAGCCCGCGTGGCGAGACGATCTACTGGATCGGCCCGGCCGGCGATGCACGCGAAGCCGGAGAGGGCACGGACTTCCACGCCACCAGCAACGGCGAGATCTCGATCACGCCGCTGCAGATGGATTTGAGCGACCACGCCGGCATTGCACCCTGGAAGACACGGCTGGGTCTGCAGTCATGAATGAGCGCAGCAAGCGCTTCCCGCTGTCTCTGGACAAGGTTGCCAAGCCAGCAGGCGGCGCCGCTCGCACGGTCTTGATGCCGCAGCGGCATCTGCGCGAGGCAGCGCTGGACGCGCAACGCAGTGCGGCGCCCAGCGGCCTCGGGCTCGATTCGGCGCAGGTGCGCGCGCGCATGGTGCGTCGCCTTCAGCTGGATGGCCTGCAGGACCAGCGCGTGCTGGATGCTTTTGGCGTCGTGCCGCGCCATGTCTTCGTGGATAGCGCGCTGGCGATCCAGTCCTATGAAGACACGAGCCTGCCCATCGGCCTGGGGCAGACGATCTCCAAGCCTTCCGTGGTCGGACGCATGCTGGCCTTGCTGATGCAGGGCGCCAAGGCACGCGCGCAAGGCAGCCTCGGCCGCGTGCTGGAGATCGGTACCGGCTGCGGCTATCAGGCGGCGTTGCTCGGCCTGATGGGCAGCTCGGTTGTGTCCATCGAGCGGCTCAAGCTGCTGCACGACAAGGCGCGGGACAATCTGGCAGCGGCTGGGCTCGGCCAGCGCATCCGGCTGGTGTTTGGCGATGGTCGACTGGGCCATGTGCCGAACGCGCCCTACGACAGCATCGTTGCCGCCGCTGGCGGTGAAGACATTCCTCCGGCCTGGCTGGAGCAACTGGCACCCGGCGGCCGCCTGGTGGCGCCGATGGCCGTGCCGGGCACGCGCCAGCAGGTGCTGGTGGTGGTCGATCATGAGAGTCAGGGCGGCGTCAGCCGCTTCCTACGCAGCGAGCACGAAGGTGTGCTCTTCGTCCCTCTAAAATCCGGAGTTGTCTGAGAGCCGGCGTAACAGCCCAGTCCAACAAAAGCGACGCATGAGCCACACCCGCATTTCCCAGGTCCTTCTCGCCTTCGCGCTGCTGGCGTTGTCTGCCTGTACGCACGTTTCCCTCAACCAGCCCGCGCCTGTCGAGCAGCGTGCCGTCGGCAAACCCGCGCAGCCGGCCAGCAGCCCCGCGCCCGCGGCCAGCACGCCTGCGCCTGCTACGGTGGAAACCAAACCGCAGCCGGGCTTCTACGTGGTCAAGGCCGGCGACAGCCTGCTGCGCATCGCGCTGGACAACGGCCAGAACTGGCGCGACGTGGCCAAGTGGAACGGCATCACCAATCCGGATCGCATCGACGTGGGGCAGAGCCTGCGCGTGCTGCCGCCGGGTGCCGAAGCCAACGCCAACGGCGTGACCACCAAGCCGATCACGACGGCGAAGACCGATGCGCCGCGTCCGTTGGATTCCAAACCCGAGGCCAGCAAGCCCGCTGCATCGGCGCCTGTGCCCGCAGTGGTCACGCCGTCCAGCAGTGGCGGCAAGGCCGACGACGATCTCAACTGGGGCTGGCCGGTGAACGGCCCGGTGATCGCCAATTTTGATGAGCCGCGCAGCAAGGGTCTCGATTTCGGAGGTAAAGCCGGCGATCCTGTCTACGCTGCTGCTGATGGCCGAGTGGTCTATGTCGGGAATGACTTGCGTGGCTTCGGCAATCTCGTCATCATCAAGCACAACGACACCTACCTGACTGCTTACGCGCACAACCAAACGCTGCTGGTCAAGGATGAACAGGTGGTTCGCAAGGGCCAGAGGATTGCTGAGATGGGTTCCACAGACGCTGATCAAGTGAAGCTGCACTTCGAAGTGCGCAAGCAAGGCAAGCCGATTGATCCTGCGCGGGTTCTGCCGAACCGCTGAGTCGTCGATGGGGCATGCACTTTCAGATCATGAAGCGCGCCTTGCCCAAATCTCAAGAATCGCCCGTCGTGCCGCCGGTCTGGATCGCCGCAGCCGGTCAGGGCAACGGCCATGGCAATGGCCACGGGAACGGCCACAGCAACGGTAACGGCAACGGGCACGATGCAGCGTCTGCAGATTCCGAGCCCGCCGCCTTCGATGAAGACGCCGATGCGCTGCGCAACAGCGTGTCGAGCGTCGATGTGGAGCTGGGCAATGCGCTGCAGGCCTACCTGCGCGACATCCGCCGCACGCCGCTGCTGAGCCCCGAACAGGAATACGCCACCGCCAAGGCCGCGCGTGAGGGCTGCTTTGACTCGCGCCAGGCGATGATCCAGCACAACCTGCGCCTGGTCGTGAGCATCGCCAAGAACTACTTGGGCCGCGGCCTGCCGATGAGCGATCTGATCGAGGAAGGCAACCTCGGCCTGATGCACGCGATCAGCAAGTTCGAGCCCGAGCGCGGTTTCCGTTTCTCGACCTATGCCAGCTGGTGGATCCGCCAGGGCATCGAGCGCGCGCTGATGCATCAGGCGCGATTGGTGCGGCTGCCGGTGCACATCGTGCGCGAGCTCAATCAGGTGCTCAAGGCCCGCCGGCTGCTCGAGACGCGCCGCAGCGAGCGCGGCGAAGACACGCAAGTTCGCGCCGACGACATCGCGCATCACCTGCACCGCCCGCTGGCCGAGATCACCGAGTTGCTGGCCTACGCGGAACTGCCGAGTTCGCTCGATTCACCGGTCGATCGCACGGCCGAAGGCGGCGAATCGCTGATGGACTTGGTGGCCGACGAGCAGGCCGTCGATCCCATGGGCCTGCGGCTCAGCCACGAGCTGGAGAATTTGCTCGACAGCGGCCTGGCTTCGCTCAACGATCGTGAGCGCGAGGTGGTGGCGGGGCGCTATGGTCTCTCCGACCGCGAGCCGGAAACACTCGATGTGCTGGCCGTTCGCCTGGGCCTGACGCGCGAGCGCATCCGCCAAATCCAGCTCGAGGCGCTGGCCAAGCTCAAGCGCAACATGCAGCGCCGCGGAATCGATCGCGATTCGATCTTCTGAGGCCGAATCTCGGGCCTGCCGGCGAGGCCTTCTAAAATCGCGTCCCTATGACGCAAGTATCGGAATGGCTCAAGGTCACCTCGCTCGACCTTGAGGCCCAGGGCGTGGCCCACAATCAAGAAGGCAAAGTCGTTTTCATCGAGGGCGCCTTGCCTGGCGAAGAGGTGCAGGTCACCGTCGGTCGCAAGAAGAACAACTGGGAGCAGGGCGCCTTGGTCGCGCTGCGCCGCGAGAGTTCGCAGCGTGTGCAGCCCAACTGCCCGCACTTTGGCCTGCATGCGGGCGCCTGTGGCGGCTGCAAGATGCAGCACCTGGCACCTGGCGCCCAGGTGGCCGTGAAGCAGCGCGTGGTGGAAGACAACCTCTGGCACCTCGGCAAGGTCAGGGCCGAAACCCTGCTGCGCCCGATCGAAGGGCCGGCCTGGGGCTACCGCTACCGCGCGCGCTTCTCGGTGCGCTATGTGGCCAAGAAGGGCGCGGTGCTGATCGGCTTTCACGAGCGCAAGAGCCGCTACGTGGCCGACATGCAGGTCTGCAAGGTCGTGCCCCAGTCGGTCAGCGATCTGATGATGCCGCTGCGCGAGCTCATCGCCAGCATGGCCGAGCGCGACCGCCTGCCGCAGATCGAGCTGGCCATGGGGGACCAAGTGATGGCGCTCGTGTTGCGCCACCTGAACCCGCTGCCGGACGGCGACAAGGCTCTGTTGCGCGCCTTTGCCGAGAAGTACGCCCAGCACGGCGTGCAATGGTGGCTGCAGCCCAAGGGGCCGGACACCGTCCATCTGCTCGACGAAGGCGGGCCAGAGCTGTCGTACTCGCTGCCCGAGTTCGGCGTGCTCATGCCCTTCAAGCCGACGGACTTCACCCAGGTCAATCCGCACATCAACACGGTGCTGGTCGGCCGCGCGCTGCGCCTGCTGCAGGTGCAGCCGGATGAGCGTGTGATCGACTGGTTCTGTGGCCTGGGCAACTTCACGCTGCCGCTGGCCACGCAGGCGCGCGAGGTGCTGGGCATCGAAGGCAGCGAGGCGCTGGTGCAGCGCTCACGCGAGAACGCAAAACGCAACAAGCTGGACCGCAACACCAGCTTCGTCGCGCGCAACCTGTTCGAGATGACGCCCGAGCTGTTGGCCGCCGACGGCGTGGCCGACAAGTGGCTGGTGGACCCGCCGCGCGAAGGCGCCTTCGCGCTGGCCAAGGCGATTGCAGACATCGCACAGGACCCAACGCTTGCGCCCGGCTGGACGCCGCCGCGCCGCATCGTCTACGTGAGCTGCAACCCGGCCACGCTGGCGCGGGACGCGGGCTTGCTGGTGAATGTGGCTGGCTACCGCTGCACGGCGGCGAGCGCGGTGAACATGTTCCCGCACACGGCGCACGTCGAAAGCATCGCGGTCTTCGAGCGGGCCTCGTAACCGGCTTGTTCCCGTCTTGCGCTGAATTCCGGGGTTAGCCCGGGGTGCGTCTCGCGGTGTCCTGGTCAAAATGGCTAAACAAGAGCCTGTTTAGTTGGCCATGACACTGGAGACAAACCATGTTCGCTAGGATCGCGCGTCTTTCCGCTTTGGGTGTGCTGTTGCTGGGCTCCGGCTTGATGCCGGCCCTGGCGCAAGAGGCGGCTCCCGCCCTCAAGCGCGGCGTCAACATCGTCGGCTACGACCCACTCTGGACGGATGGGGCCCAAGCGCGCTTCCAGCCGCGCCACATGCAGGCGATCAAGGACGGCGGCTTTGACCACGTCCGCATGAACCTGCATGCCTTCGCCCACATGGACAAGGACGGGAAGCTCTCGCCGGCCTGGTTCAAGACGCTGGACACGCTGGTGGACGCCGGCACCAAGGCCGGCTTGCAGGTGATCCTCGATGAGCACAACTTCGAGGATTGCGCCAAGGATCTCGCTGGCTGCCGGCCCAAGCTGCAGGCTTTCTGGCGCCAGGTCTCGCTGCACTTCAAGGATGCGCCGGCCAGCGTGGTCTTCGAGATCCTCAACGAGCCGAACGGCCAGATGAACGACGCCTGGAACGACGTGCTGGCCGAGAACCTCGCCATCATCCGCGCCAGCAACCCGACGCGCCGGGTTGTGATCGGGCCGCGCATGTGGAACTCGATGGGCGAGCTCGACAACCTCAAGCTGCCCGCCGCGGATCGCAACATCGTCGTGACCTTCCACTACTACACGCCGATGGAGTTCACGCACCAGGGGGCTTCATGGACGCCCCAGTTCACCAACCTCTCGGGCATCACCTGGGGCACCGCGTTTGACCGCGACCGCCTGAAGAAAGACTTTGCGCAGGTGGCGACCTGGGCCGAGCGCAACAAACGGCCGATCCTGCTCGGCGAATTCGGCGCGCTGGAGAAAGCGGGTTCGCTCTACCGCGTGCTCTGGACGGATGCCGTGGCGCGCACCGCCGAGGCCAAGGGCTTCGGCTGGTCCTACTGGCAGTTCGATTCGGATTTCGTCGTCTGGGACATGAAGAAGGACGGCTGGGTGAAGACCGTCCACGGTGCCCTGATTCCCGAGCAGATGGATCCGTCGATCAAGGCATCGGTGGAACGCGCCACCGACCCGGCGATGGAGTTCGTGATCAACACGCCGCGCGTGGCCGCCTGGAATGTCTATGGCGACAAGCAGACCACCCAGACTGTGGCTTGCGAAGCGGCCGGCAAGACCTGCCTGCGCGTGGACCTGAAGCAGCGCCTGGCCAATGCTTGGGACGTGGGCGCCGTGTCGCCGGTGCTGGCCGACATCAGGAAGGGCGACGAGCTGCGCGTGCTGCTCTGGGCGCGGCTCGACACCGAAGATCCGAAGGCGCAAGCCACCGTGCCCGTGCTGGTGCAGATGGGCACGCCGCCGTACACGAGCGTGGTGTCGGGTGCTGCGACGCTGACCTCCAAGCTGGCGCCGGTGATGGTGGCGGGCATTGCGGCGGAAGGCTATGCCGGCGGCACGGTCAACCTCGCGTTGCAGCTGGGCCAGGTGGGCCAGCCTGTCGTGGTGAGTGCGCCGTACGTGCTGCGGAACTACAAGGAAGCAGCCAAATAGACCATCAATAGTCCAGCGGGTCTTCATTGCGCGTTATCGTTACGGCAGGTTCAACACTTGCCGCACACGATCATCATGAAGAGCAAACCCACCCTGACCGCTGACGACGCCCGCCGCATTGCCCAAGCAGCCGAGGCCGAGGCGCAGAAGAACGGCTGGGCCGTGTCCATCGCCGTGGTGGACGATGGCGGCCACCTGCTGTGGTTCCAGCGCCTGGACGGCGCGGCGCCCATCTCCGCGCAGATCTCCGTGGCCAAGGCCAACACCTCGGCGCTGGGCCGTCGCGAGTCCAAGGGTTACGAGGACATGATCAACCAGGGCCGCACCTCGTTCCTATCGGCGCCGGGCCTGTCAGGCATGCTCGAAGGCGGCGTGCCGATCGTTGTCGAAGGCCAGCATGTGGGCGCCGTGGGCGTCAGCGGCGTGAAGTCGGTGGAAGACGCGCAGATCGCGCGCGCCGGCATTGCAGCGCTCTAAATCGGAATAGCAAAAATACTGTGACCGGGCCTCTGATTTGAGGCTCGGGATAACCCTGGCCGGGTTATACTCGTTCGGTTTACCTGCAACCTGCCGCACCCCAGCGAAACTCCACCGTTTCCCCTACCGGAATCCTGCAAAAAATCCGACGCCTACGGCTTACGGCTGAAGGTGCTGATTTGAGAGCGGAGCTGGGCGCGCGCACTCTACCGGAGTTCCCGTGCTGCCCGATCTTTCCTCCGCTCCTCTCGCGATTCTGGCCCTGGCAGACGGCACGATCTTCAAAGGCGCTTCCATCGGCGCCGCCGGCCACACCGTTGGCGAAGTGGTGTTCAACACCTCGCTGACCGGTTACCAAGAAATCCTCACCGACCCGAGCTACTGCCAGCAGATCGTCACCTTGACGTATCCGCACATTGGCAACTACGGCGTCAACGAAGAGGACGTCGAAGCCAAGAAGGTTTTTGCCGCAGGCCTGATCATCAAGGAGGCGCCCCTCCTTGAATCCAACTTCCGCAAGACCCGCACGCTGCAGCAATACCTGCGCGACGAGGGCACCGTTGCGATTGCCGACATCGACACCCGCCGCCTGACCCGCGTGCTGCGTACGACCGGCGCGCAGAATGGCTGCATCCTCGCCCTGCAACCGGGCGAGAAGATCACCGATGCGCTGATCGCCGATGCGATCGTCAAGGCCAAGGCTGCGCCGAGCATGGCTGGCCAGGACCTGGCCAAGGTCGTCAGCACGAGCGAAACGCAAAGCTGGACCGAAACCGAGTGGAAGCTCGGCAGCGGCTACGGCACGCAAGCGAGCCCGAAGTTCCACGTCGTGGCCTACGACTTCGGCGTCAAGGCCAACATCCTGCGCATGCTCGCCTCGCGCGGCTGCAAGATCACCGTCGTGCCGGCGCAGACGCCCGCATCCGCCGTGTTCGACCTGGAGCCAGACGGCGTGTTCCTCTCCAACGGCCCCGGCGACCCGGAGCCTTGCGACTACGCCATCAAGGCCACCGCGCAGCTGATCGAAGCCGGCATCCCGACCTTCGGCATCTGCCTGGGCCACCAGATCATGGCGCTGGCAAGCGGTGCCAAGACCTTCAAGATGAAGTTCGGCCACCACGGTGCCAACCACCCCGTGAAGGACCTGGACAACGGCCGCGTCTCGATCACCAGCCAGAACCACGGCTTCGCGGTCGACGCCGACACGCTGCCCGCGAACCTGCGCCCCACGCACATCAGCCTGTTCGACGGCACGCTGCAGGGCCTGGCCCGCACCGACAAGCCGGCCTTCTGCTTCCAGGGCCACCCGGAAGCGAGCCCCGGTCCGCACGACATCTCCTATCTCTTCGATCGTTTCATCAGCTTGATGGCGAAGGCTTGAGGACATAACGCCATGGCAAAACGTACAGACATCAAGAGCATCCTCATCATCGGCGCCGGCCCGATCATCATCGGCCAGGCCTGCGAGTTCGACTACTCCGGCGCCCAAGCCTGCAAAGCGCTGCGCGAGGAGGGCTACAAGGTCATCCTCGTGAACAGCAACCCGGCCACGATCATGACGGACCCGGATACGGCCGACGTCACGTACATCGAGCCCATCACCTGGCAGGTGATCGAGAAGATCATCGCCAAGGAGCGCCCCGACGCCGTGCTGCCCACCATGGGTGGCCAGACCGCGCTGAACTGCGCGCTCGACCTGCACCGCCACGGCGTGCTGGAGAAGTACAAGGTCGAGATGATCGGCGCCAACGAGCACGCGATCGAGAAGGCCGAAGACCGCCTGAAGTTCAAGGACGCGATGACCAAGATCGGTCTCGGTTCGGCACGCTCGGGCATCGCGCATTCGATGGAAGAGGCGCTCGCCGTCCAGAAGAAGATCAAGGAAGAGATCAACGGCACCGGCTTCCCGATGGTGATCCGCCCGAGCTTCACGCTCGGTGGCACCGGCGGCGGCATCGCCTACAACCCGGAAGAGTTCGAAGAGATCTGCAAGCGCGGCCTCGACCTCTCGCCGACGAACGAGCTGCTGATCGAAGAGAGCCTGATTGGCTGGAAAGAGTACGAGATGGAAGTCGTGCGCGACCGCGCCGACAACTGCATCATCGTCTGCTCCATCGAGAACCTGGACCCGATGGGCGTGCACACCGGTGACTCGATCACCGTCGCCCCCGCACAGACGCTGACCGACAAGGAATACCAGCTGCTGCGCAACGCCTCCATCGACATCCTGCGCGAGATCGGCGTGGACACCGGCGGCTCAAACGTGCAGTTCTCGATCAACCCGGTCGATGGCCGCATGGTCGTGATCGAGATGAATCCGCGCGTGTCGCGCTCCTCGGCGCTGGCCTCGAAGGCCACCGGCTTCCCGATCGCCAAGATCGCCGCCAAGCTGGCTGTGGGCTACACGCTCGACGAGCTGAAGAACGACATCACAGGCGGCGTCACGCCGGCCTCGTTCGAGCCGAGCATCGACTATGTCGTGACGAAGATCCCGCGCTTCGCCTTCGAGAAGTTCCCGATGGCCGATTCGCGCCTGACGACGCAGATGAAGTCCGTCGGTGAAGTGATGGCCATGGGCCGCAGCTTCCAGGAATCGTTCCAGAAGGCCCTGCGCGGCCTGGAGACCGGCATCGACGGCTTGACCGAGCGCTCGACCGATCGCGAAGAAATCGTGCAGGAAATCGGCGAGCCTGGCCCGGAGCGCATCCTGTTCGTGGGCGACGCCTTCCGCATCGGCATGAGCATGCAGGAAGTGTTTGAAGAGACCGCCATCGATCCGTGGTTCCTCGCTCAGATCGAGCAGATCGTGAAGATCGAGCTGTCGCTCAAGGGCCGCGATCTGGCCGGCCTGTCGACCGACGAGCTGCGTTACCTGAAGAAGAAGGGCTTCTCGGACAAGCGCCTGGCCAAGCTGCTGGGCACGAACCAGCACGAGGTGCGCAAGGCGCGTCACGCGCAAGGCGTGCGCCCGGTCTACAAGCGCGTGGACACCTGCGCGGCCGAGTTCGCCACCGAAACGGCCTACATGTACTCGACGTACGACGAAGAGTGCGAGGCCGAGCCGACGAACAAGAAGAAGATCATGGTGCTGGGCGGTGGCCCGAACCGCATCGGCCAGGGCATCGAGTTCGACTACTGCTGCGTCCACGCCGCCCTCGCCATGCGCGAAGATGGCTACGAGACCATCATGGTCAACTGCAACCCCGAGACGGTCTCGACCGACTACGACACCAGCGATCGCCTTTACTTCGAGCCGGTCACGCTGGAAGACGTGCTCGAGATCGTGGCCAAGGAAAAGCCGGTCGGCGTGATCGTGCAGTACGGTGGCCAGACGCCGCTCAAGCTGGCGCTGGACCTGGAAGCCAACGGCGTGCCCATCATCGGCACCTCGCCCGATTCCATCGACATGGCCGAAGACCGCGAGCGCTTCCAGAAGCTGCTGCATGAGCTCAACCTCAAGCAGCCGCCGAACCGCATTGCCCGCAACGAAGACCAGGCCGTGACCCTGGCCAACGAGATCGGCTACCCGCTGGTCGTGCGCCCGAGCTATGTGCTGGGCGGCCGCGCCATGGAAATCGTCCACGGCGACAAGGACCTGGAGCGTTACATGCGCGAGGCCGTGCGCGTGAGCGAGAAGTCGCCCGTGCTGCTGGACCACTTCCTGCAAGATGCTGTGGAAGTCGACGTGGACTGCATCAGCGATGGCACCGAGGTGATGATCGGCGGCATCATGGAGCACATCGAGGCGGCCGGCATTCACTCCGGCGACTCGGCCTGCTCGCTGCCGCCGTACACGCTGGCGGCCGACGTGCAGGATGAACTGCGCCGCCAGACGGCCGCGATGGCCAAGGCGCTGAAGGTCATCGGCCTGATGAACGTGCAGTTCGCGATTCAAGGCGATGCGGCCAAGGGCCTGTCGGGCTGCACGATCTACGTGCTGGAAGTGAACCCGCGTGCCTCGCGCACGGTGCCGTATGTGAGCAAGGCCACCGGCCAGCAACTCGCCAAGATCGCCGCGCGCTGCATGGCCGGCGTGAAGCTGTCGGACCAGAAGGACCGCAAGGGTCGCAAGCCAGCCGAAGTCGTGCCGCCGTACTACAGCGTCAAGGAAGCTGTCTTCCCGTTCAACAAGTTCCCGGGCGTGGATCCGATCCTCAGCCCCGAGATGCGCTCGACCGGCGAGGTGATGGGCGCGGCCAAGACCTTCGGCGAGGCCATGCTCAAGAGCCAGATCGGTGCTGGTTCACGCCTTCCCCGTCAGGGCAATGTGCTGATCACGGTGAAGAACGCCGACAAGGTGCGCGCCGTGGCTGTGGCCAAGGACCTGCACACGCTGGGATTTGGCGTTGTCGCCACCAAGGGCACGGCAGCGGCCATTGCGGAAGCCGGCGTGCCGGTGGCGGTGGTGAACAAGGTCAAGGACGGCCGCCCGCACATCGTCGACATGATCAAGGGCGGTGAAATCCAGCTCGTGTTCACGACGGTGGACGAGACGCGCACGGCCATTGCCGACAGCCGCCACATCCGCCAGGCCGCCCTGGCCAACCGGGTGACCTACTACACGACCATGGCCGGCTGCGAAGCCGCCGTGGAAGGGATGAAGCACCAGGACGGCCTATTGGTGCAATCTCTACAAGAGCTTCACGCCGAACTGGCCTAAACTTCGCCATATCCATTCCGCCGCCGCGCCCGGGGTTGCCCGTGCGGCGGCGGAATTGCTTTTACTGAAGAGATATCAAATGGCTACCATTCCCCTGACCAAGCGCGGCTTCGAGAAGCTCAAGGCCGAGCTGCAGCAGCTCAAGACCGTGGAGCGCCACGCCGTGATCCAGGCGATTGCTGAAGCGCGCGCCCAGGGCGACCTGTCGGAAAACGCCGAGTACGAAGCCGCCAAGGACAAGCAGGGCTTCATCGAAGGCCGCATCCTGGAAATCGAAGGCAAGCTGGCGGCCTGCCAGGTCATCGATCCGTCCGATGTGGATGCCGGCGGCCGCATCGTCTTCGGCACGACCGTCGATCTGGAAGAAGAGTCGAGCGGCGCTGAAGTGACCTACCAGATCGTCGGCGACGACGAGGCCGACCTGAAGCTGGGCCTTATCTCGATCAGCTCGCCGATCGCGCGCGCCTTGATCGGCAAGGAAGCCGGCGACGTGGCTGAGGTGCACGCACCGGGCGGCGTCAAGCGCTACGAAATCGTGGAAGTGCGGTACGTCTGATGATGACGAAGCTGCACCGCGTGCATCTGCTGCTGGCCGCCCTCTGGGGCGGCTTTTTGCTGTGCGTGGCCGGCCTGGCTGCGCCGACGGCCTTCGCGGCGCTGGAGCGCACAGGCGCCATCGCCTATGTGCGGCGGCTGTTCGAGATGGAGGCGCGCGTGGCGCTGCTGGCCGGCATCGTTTTGATGATGCTGGAGCGCCGCGAGGCGCGCGATGCGGGAGGGAAGGGGGCCACGGCGGAATTCCTGCTGCCCGCGGGCGCGCTGCTGTGCACGGTGCTGGGTTACTACGTGATCCAGCCGCAGATGGATGCCGCGATGGGAACGCCGCTGGCAGTGCAGTTGCATGGCGCCTCGATGGCGCTCTTCGCGGTCAAGACCGTTGCGGTCCTGACCCTGGCCTGGCGACTCAGTCGACAGCCTTCTTCTTGACGCTGGTGATGCGCTTCTTGGCGCGCTTGATCTCGCCGCCCTGAGCCACGCGCTGGTTGCCCAGCACCTGCAGCTTCTTGATCTCGGGCTTGCCGTTGCCGCTCTTGGAGAACTTGACGATCTTCACCGTGCGCGGGCCCGGCTTGGCGTCTTCGTCGCGGACGACGATCTTCTCGGGGATGGGGCGCCACAGCACCAGCAGCTTGCCGATGTGCTGGATGGGGGCGGCGTCGAGCTTGTCGGACAGCGTGGCCAGCATCTCTTCGCGGCCGGCGCGATCATCGGAGAACACGCGCACCTTGATCAGGCCGTGGGCCTTCAGGGCGCCGTCGATCTCCTTGGTGACGGCAGGCGTGAGCCCATCGCCGCCGATCATCACGACCGGGTCCAGATGGTGGGCGTCGGCCCGCTTTTCCTTGCGCTGGGCAGGGGTCAGTTGAATCATAGGCATAACCCGTATTATCGCTGCAGCATGAAAGTTCAAACAAAAAGCAAAAAGGTCAACAAAGCCTGGCTGCACGATCACATCAACGATCCCTACGTGAAGCTGGCCCACAAGGAGGGCTACCGAGCCCGCGCGGCCTACAAGCTCAAGGAGATCGACGAAGAGTTGAAGCTCATCCGGCCGGGCCAGGTCGTGGTCGACCTGGGCGCCACGCCGGGGGCGTGGAGCCAGTACCTGCGCCGCAAGTTTGCACCCGATGGTGCGGGCGTGGGCGCGCTCAACGGCACCATCATCGCGCTGGACCTGCTGGAGTTCGAGCCCATCGAAGGCGTGCAGTTCATCCAGGGTGACTTCCAGGAAGAGGCTGTGCTGGCGCAGTTGGAAGAGGCTCTGGCCGGCCGGGCGGTGGATGTCGTGGTGTCGGACATGGCGCCGAACCTCAGCGGTGTTGAAAGTCTGGACGGTGCCCGCATTTCCAACCTGATCGAGCTGGCCGTGGATTTCTCCCAACACCACCTCAAGCCCGAAGGAGCGCTGGTGGCCAAGGTTTTCCACGGCAGCGGCTACACGCAGCTGGTGGAGCTGTTCAAGCAGCACTTCAAAAAAGTCAAGCCGATCAAGCCCAAGGCCTCGCGTTTCCGTTCGTCGGAGACCTTCCTGGTGGGCATCGGACTCGAAAAGCCCTGCCGTCAAACGGTAATCCTCGGCACCCGAAGGCCTTGCACATAAAGCGGGTCGGGGGCTTGACTGCAATAGAATCAACCCCATGTGGCGCGGAAGCGCACATGCGTTCAAGGAGATGCAGTGAACAATCAGTGGTTCTCGAAGTTGGCAATCTGGGTGGTGATCGCCCTGGTGCTGTTTGCGGTGTTCCAGCGTCTTGACAAGGGGGCGGCCACGGGCAGCCAGCTCGCCTACTCGGAATTCCTCGACCAGGTCCAGCAAGGTCGGATCCGCAGCGCCAAGATCCAGGAAGGCTCGATCATCGAGATCGAGTCGGAAACCAAGGATGGCGTCAAGCAGCGCGTCAACGCGCCTTTCGCCGACGGCCGCGGCCTCTATGCCGACATGCGCAACGCAGGCGTCAAGTTCGACGTCAAGCCGCGCGAAGAACAATCCGTTCTGCTGTCCATGCTGATCTCCTGGGGCCCGATGCTTCTGCTGATCGGCGTCTGGGTGTATTTCATGCGCCAGATGCAGGGCGGCGGCAAAGGCGGTGCGTTCAGCTTCGGCAAGAGCAAGGCCCGCATGCTCGATGAAGCCAACAACTCCATCACCTTCGCCGACGTCGCTGGTTGCGACGAGGCCAAGGAAGAAGTCAAGGAGCTGGTGGACTTCCTCAAGGATCCGCAGAAATTCCAGAAGCTCGGCGGTCGCATTCCGCGCGGCGTGCTGATGGTCGGCCCTCCGGGTACCGGCAAGACGCTGCTGGCCAAGTCCATTGCCGGCGAAGCCAAGGTCCCGTTCTTCACGATCTCGGGTTCGGACTTCGTTGAAATGTTCGTTGGTGTCGGCGCCGCCCGCGTGCGCGACATGTTCGAGCAGGCCAAGAAAAGCGCCCCCTGCATCATCTTCATCGACGAAATCGACGCCGTCGGCCGCCATCGTGGTGCTGGCCTCGGCGGCGGCAACGACGAGCGCGAGCAGACGCTGAACCAGATGCTCGTGGAGATGGACGGTTTCGACACCAACCTCGGCGTGATCGTGATCGCGGCGACGAACCGCCCCGACATCCTCGACCCAGCGCTGCTGCGCCCCGGCCGCTTCGACCGCCAGGTCTACGTCACGCTGCCGGACATCCGCGGCCGTGAGCAGATCCTGAACGTGCACATGCGCAAGGTGCCCATCGGCCAGGACGTCAATGCTTCGATCCTCGCCCGCGGCACGCCCGGCATGAGCGGTGCGGACCTGGCCAACCTCGTCAACGAGGCCGCCCTGTTCGCAGCCCGTCGTAACGCCCGCCTCGTGGAAATGATCGACTTCGAGCGCGCCAAGGACAAGCTCTACATGGGCCCCGAGCGCAAGAGCATGGTCATGACGGACGACGAGAAGCGCGCCACGGCTTATCACGAGTCCGGCCACGCGATCGTCGCCGAGATGCTGCCCGGCACCGACCCGGTCCACAAGGTCACCGTCATGCCGCGTGGTCGCGCCCTGGGCGTGACCTGGCAGCTGCCCGAGCGCGACCAGTACAGCCGCTACTACAAGCAGATGCTGAACGAAATCAGCATCCTCTTCGGTGGCCGCGTGGCGGAAGAGCTGTTCCTCAAGGACATCTCGACCGGCGCCTCCAACGACTACGAACGCGCCACCCGCGTGGCCCGCGACATGGTCACTCGCTACGGCATGAGCGAACTGCTCGGTCCGATGGTCTATGCCGAGAACGAGGGCGAAGTCTTCCTCGGCCGCAGCATGACCAAGACGTCCAACATCTCCGAGACGACGCAGCAGAAGGTCGATGCCGAAATGCGCCGCATCCTGGACGAGCAGTACAACGTCGCCCGCCGCATCCTCGAAGAGAACCGCGACAAGGTCGAGACGATGACCGATGCGCTGATGAAGTGGGAAACCATCGACCGCGAGCAGGTGCTGGACATCATGGCCGGCCGTCCGCCGCGCGCTCCTGGCGAAACGCCCACGCCGCCGAGCGGCGGCCCGAGCGGCACACCGCCGGTCAGCACCGACGGCGCACCGGCCGCGGCCTGAGGCTCAACGGCACTCAACGGCTCAACAAGGGCCCGACTGAACAGGTCGGGCCTTTTTCTTTCCGTGTTGACAATGGCTATACATGAGTCCAAAATGTATAGCTATTGAATACACGATTGGAGGGCGGGATGCGTGACGCTGCGATCAACCTGCGGGCCAGGCCGGAGCAACGCGACCTGATCGACCAGGCCGCGACGCTGCTGGGCAAGAACAGGTCCGACTTCATGCTGGAGGCCGCCTGCGAGCGGGCCCAAGCCGTGGTGCTCGACCAGGTGTTTTTCGCTCTCGATGCCGAGAAGCTCGCCCAGTTCACGGCGATGCTCGATGCACCCGCCGCCCCCAATGCCGGGCTGGCGCGCTTGATGGCCGTCCAGGCGCCGTGGGTCACGCGTGGCGATCAAAGCGGCGACTGAACGAATGCGTCTTTCCGCGCCACAGCTCTTGTCGGCTGAGCACGATCTGAGCGAGTTCTTGTGTGGGGAGTCGAGCCTGGACGATTGGCTCAAGCGCCGCGCTTTGGCCAACCAACTCGCCGGAGCCAGCCGCACCTTTGTCGTCACGGAAAATCCGCAGATCGTGGTGGGCTACTACGCCTTGGCTGCCGGTGCCGTCGCCCATGAGCGCGCCACCGGCGGCGTTCGCCGCAACATGTCGGATCCCATTCCCGTGCTGGTGTTGGGGCGCCTGGCCATCGCGCAGCGCGCGCAGGGGCTCAAGCTTGGCGCTGCCTTGCTGCAAGATGCGGTGAACCGAACGATGGCCGTTTCGGCGAATGCGGGCGTGCGGGCGCTGCTTGTGCATGCGCTGAACGACAGGGCCAAAGCCTTTTACGAACACTATGGTTTCCAGGCATCGCCTCTGGATGCCATGACCTTAATGCTGCGCCTGCCGACGCAGTGAAAGAGCACTTCATTGGATTTCGCATGCACTGGCAGACCGCTCGCTTTCTCGTCGACCTGAGCCGCCCGCGGGTGATGGGTATCGTCAACCTCACGCCCGACTCCTTCTCCGACGGCGGCCAGCATGCCACGGCCGAGGCCGGCATCGCCCACTGCGAGCTGCTGGCCGAGCAGGGCGCCGACATCCTGGACCTGGGCGGTGAATCGAGCCGGCCCGGCGCCGCCATCCTGAGCGAAGACGAGGAGTGGGCGCGCCTGGCGCCGGTGCTGGCCCGCGCCGTCACGCTTGGCCTGCCGGTCTCCATCGACACCTGCAAGTCCGAGATCATGCGTCGCGCCCTGGCCGAAGGCGCCGACATCATCAACGACATCCACGCCCTGGAACGCCCAGGCGCGTTGGAGGCTGTGGCCGCAGTGCCCAAAGCCGGCGTCTGTCTCATGCACATGCGCGGTGAGCCGCAGACCATGCTGGGCCTGACTGACTACGACGACGTGACCGCTGAAGTAGGGCGTTATCTCGACGCAAGACTGCAGGCGGCATTGCAAGCTGGCATTCACCCAGAACGCATCGTGCTCGACCCCGGCTACGGCTTTGCCAAGACCTCGCCCCACAACCTGGAGCTGCTGCGCCGCCAGGCCGAACTGCTTTCCCTTGGCCGACCGCTGCTTGCCGGCTGGTCGCGCAAGCGCACGCTGGGTGACCTGACCGGCCGTCCGGCCGCCGAGCGCGTGGCGGCCAGCGTGACGGCTGCCGTGCTGGCCGTGCAACGCGGTGCATCCCTCGTTCGAGTGCACGACGTGGCTGAAACCGTCGATGCGCTCCGGGTGCTGGCTGCGGTGAGCGAGAATCCAGCTCATTCTTCAGAGAGACAAGCAAGACGATGAGCCGCACCTACTTTGGCACCGATGGCATCCGTGGCACCGTCGGCCAATCGCCGATCACGCCTGATTTCATGCTCAAGCTCGGTCACGCCGTGGGCCGTGTCCTGCGCAAGACCGGCGAGCGCCCCAGCGTGCTGATCGGCAAGGACACCCGCATCTCTGGCTACATGATCGAATCGGCGCTGGAAGCCGGCTTCGCTTCCGCGGGCGTGGACGTTCTGCTGACCGGCCCGCTGCCCACGCCCGGCGTGGCCTACCTGACCCGCGCGCTGCGCCAGGACCTGGGCGTGGTGATCAGCGCCTCGCACAACCCCTTTGCCGACAACGGCATCAAGTTCTTCTCGGCCAAGGGCGAGAAGCTGCCTGACGCCTGGGAACTGGCCGTGGAGCAGGCGCTGGAAGAGGCACCGGCCTGGGTCGATTCCGCCAGTCTGGGCCGCGCCAAGCGCATCCCCGAGGCCCGCGGGCGCTACATCGAGTTCTGCAAGAACGCCTTCGGCTCCGACCTGACGCTCAAGGGCCTGAAGGTCGTCATCGACGCCGCGCACGGCGCCGCCTATAACGTGGCACCCGAGGTCTTCCATGAGCTCGGCGCTGAGGTGATCTCCATCGGCTGCAAGCCCGACGGCTACAACATCAACGCCGGCTTTGGTGCGACCGCACCGGGCGCCTTGGTGGCAGCCGTCAAGGAGCACGGTGCGCACTACGGCGTGGCGCTCGATGGCGACGCCGACCGTCTTCAACTGGTCGATGCCGCCGGCCGCCTCTACAACGGCGACGAGTTGCTCTACGCCCTGGTGGCCGATCGCCTGGACCAGGGCCTGCGCGTTCCCGGCGCCGTCGGCACGCTGATGACCAACATGGCCGTCGAAGTGGCACTGAAAGCCCGCGACGTGGAGTTCGTCCGCGCCAAGGTTGGCGACCGCTACGTGCTGGAAGAACTGGCCGCGCGCGGCTGGCAACTGGGCGGGGAGGGCTCTGGCCACCTGCTGGCCCTGGACAAGCACACCACGGGTGACGGCATCGTCTCCGCCCTGCTGGTGCTGCAGGCCGTCAGCCGCACTGGTCGATCGCTGGGCGACTTGCTCAAGGGCGTGGACCTGTTCCCGCAGACGCTGATCAACGTGCGCCTCCAGCCCGGCCAGGACTGGAAGAGCAACGCCCGCCTGGCCCGCGAGCAGGCCGAAGTCACGGCCGAACTGGGCAACCGCGGCCGGGTGCTGATTCGCGCTTCGGGCACCGAACCGCTGCTGCGGGTGATGGTCGAGGCCAGCGACCCGGGCCTCGCGAAGCAGTGCGCCGAGCGCCTGGTTGAGGCCATCAAGGGCTGAAATCACGGAAGGCAAAGCGAAAGCCTTCAGAAAAGAGCGAGGAATCCGTCACGCCCGATGTCATTTATGACAGCCGGGCGACACAATATGACGGTCGGAGGTTTGTGACGATCGAGTCACGGGCTTGTCACAAAGCCTCCCTAGGATGACGCCTGTTCTCCACAACCCTGAGACAAGGTCCTCCATGAACTTCGCTCATCTCCGTACCGCGATCACCCTGGCAGCCGGCGTTGCGCTGCTGCCCCTGGCCAGCGCGCAGGACGTGACCGGCGCGGGTGCTTCGTTCCCGGCTCCCATCTACGCCAAGTGGGCTGACGCCTACGCCAAGGCCACTGGCGCTCACATCAACTACCAGTCCGTTGGTTCCGGCGCTGGCATCAAGCAGATCAAGGCCAAGACCGTCGACTTCGGCGCGTCCGACATGCCGCTGAAGGACGAAGAACTGAAGGCTGACGGCCTGGTGCAGTTCCCCACCGTCATCGGCGGCGTGGTGCCCGTGGTCAACGTCCCCGGCGTCGCCGCTGGCCAGCTGAAGCTGACCGGCGAAGTCCTGGCCGACATCTATCTCGGCAAGATCAAGAAGTGGAACGAAGCCGCCATCACCGGCCTGAACGCTGGTGTGAAGCTGCCGGACGCCGACATCACCGTCGTCCGCCGTGCTGACGGCTCGGGCACGACCTTCCTGTTCACCAACTACCTGAGCAAGGTCAGTGCTGACTGGAAGGCCAAGGTCGGTGACGGCACGGCCGTGAACTGGCCCACGGGCGCGGGCGGCAAGGGCAATGAGGGCGTTTCGTCCTATGTCCAGCGCATCCCGAACTCGATCGGCTACGTCGAGTACGCCTATGCCAAGCAGAACAAGATGGCCTACGTCCAGCTGAAGAACCGCGATGGCGCCTACGTCGAGCCGACCGACACCGCCTTCAAGGCTGCCGCTGCCGGCGCCAAGTGGAACGAAACGTTCTACCAAGTGCTGACCGACCAAGCCGGCAAGACCAGCTGGCCGATCTCCGGCGCTACCTTCATCCTGATGCACAAGCAACAGGACAAGCCTGCCACCGCCACCGCCGTCCTGAAGTTCTTCGACTGGGCCTACGGCAATGGCGACAAGATGGCCGACGACCTCGACTACGTGCCGCTGCCGGACGCCGTCAAGGGTCTGATCCACAAGCAGTGGGGCGAGATCAAGGACGCCGGCGGCAAGGTCGTCGCAGTCAAGTAATCCAGCCCATCTGATGGTCTGAACGAGGCCCGTCGCACCGCAAGGTGCCTCGGGCCTCCAGTACAAGATAAGTACGAAATAGAACACAAGGACGAGGTGCAGTGATGGCCGCCATACTCCCCCCGCAGGCGATGGACATTCCACAGGTCGAAGAGAACCGGCAACCGCCGCAACGCCGCCGCAACGCCCCATGGGGCGACGCCGTGTTCGCGCTGCTGGCCCAAGGTGCCGCCTGGCTGACGCTGCTGCTGATGGGCGGCATCATCGGCTCGCTGCTCGTGGGCGCCGCACCGGCGATCAACCAGTACGGCTTGGCCTTCCTGTGGACCAACGAATGGGACCCGGTGCTGGAGAAATTCGGCGGCCTGGCGATGATCTACGGCACGCTGGCCACCAGCCTCATCGCCCTCGTGATCGCCGTACCCGTGAGCTTTGGCATCGCGCTCTTCCTGACTGAACTCTCGCCGATGTGGCTCAAGCGCCCGCTGGGCGTGGCTGTCGAGCTGCTGGCCGCCGTGCCCTCGATCGTCTACGGCATGTGGGGCCTGCTGGTCTTCGGCCCGATCCTGGCCACCTGGGTGCAGCAGCCGCTGCAGAAGCTGCTCAACGGCGTGCCGGTGCTGGGCGCCTTCGTGTCGGGCCCGCCGGTGGGCATCGGCATTCTCTCGGCCGGCATCATCCTGGCCATCATGATCATTCCCTTCATCGCGTCCGTGATGCGCGATGTGTTCGAGGTCACGCCGCCGATGCTCAAGGAATCGGCCTACGGCCTCGGCTCCACCACCTGGGAGGTCGTCTCCAAGGTCGTGCTCCCGTACACCAAGACCGGCGTCATCGGCGGCATCATGCTCGGCCTGGGCCGTGCGCTGGGTGAAACGATGGCCGTCACCTTCGTGATCGGCAACATGAGCCAGCTGAACTCGATCTCGATGTTCGAGCCCGCCAACAGCATCACCTCGGTCCTCGCCAACGAATTCGCGGAAGCCGGTGACGGCATGCATCGCTCGGCGCTGCTGTACCTGGGCCTGGTGCTGTTCTTCATCACTTTCGTCGTGCTGGCGCTGTCCAAGCTGCTGCTGGCCCGCCTCAAGAAGAACGAAGGAGCCAAGGCATGAGCGCCACCTCCGCATCGCGCGTTGCCATGCACGGCAAGCGCAAGCGCATCAACGCCGTCGCGCTGACTCTCTCGCTCGGTGCCATGGCCTTCGGCGTGTTCTGGCTGCTGTGGATCTTGTACGAAACCGTCCGCCTTGGTGTGGGCGGTCTGTCGCTGGCCACCTTCACCGAAATGACGCCCGCGCCGATGGCCACCGACGGCGGCCTGGCCAACGCCATTTTCGGCTCGCTGCTGATGGTGGGCCTGGCCACGCTGATTGGTACGCCCATCGGCGTGATGGCCGGCGTCTACCTGGCTGAATATGGCCAAAAGAGCCGCCTCGGCGCCACGGTGCGCTTCGTCAACGACATCCTGCTGTCTGCGCCCAGCATCGTGATCGGCATCTTCATCGCCGCGCTCATCGTGGCGCGCATGCACAGCTTCTCCGGCCTGGCTGGCACGTTGGCGCTGGCGCTGATCGTGATCCCGGTGGTGCTGCGCACGACCGAGAACATGCTGAGCCTGATCCCCAACGCGCTGCGCGAGGCGGCCTATGCCCTGGGCACGCCGAAGTGGAAGGTCATCCTGAGCGTCACGCTCAAGTCGGCCCGCGCAGGCGTGCTCACCGGCATCTTGCTCGCCGTGGCCCGCGTGTCCGGCGAGACCGCACCGCTGTTGTTCACCGCGTTGAACAACCAGTTCTGGAACTCGGACCTGTCCAAGCCCATGGCCAATCTGCCGGCCGTGATCTACAAGTTCGCGATGAGTCCCTACGAGAACTGGCAACAGCTGGCCTGGGCCGGCGTCTTCCTGATCACGATGGGTGTGCTGGCGCTGAACATCGCGGCCCGCGTGCTCTTCAAGAACAAGCACTGATTGATTGAGAACTGGAAATCCCATGGACGCAAAAGTCGACATGCCCGTGACTGAGAAAGCCAAGATCTCGGTTCGCAACCTGAACTTCTACTACGGCGGTTTCCACGCCCTGAAGAACATCAATCTGGACATCCCGGAAGGCAAGGTCACCGCCTTCATCGGCCCTTCGGGCTGCGGCAAGTCCACGCTGCTGCGCACGCTCAACCGCATGTTCGAGCTCTACCCCGAGCAGCGCGCCGAGGGCGAGATCGTCCTCGACGGCGAGAACATCCTGAAGAGCAAGGAAGACGTCTCGCTGATCCGCGCCAAGGTCGGCATGGTCTTTCAGAAGCCCACGCCGTTCCCGATGTCCATCTACGACAACATCGCCTTCGGCGTGCGCCTCTTCGAGACGCTGCCGCGCGTGGAGATGGACGAGCGGGTGGAGTGGGCCCTGAAGAAGGCTGCGCTGTGGAACGAAGTAAAGGACAAGCTCGGCCAGAGCGGCTCCGGCCTCTCCGGCGGCCAGCAGCAGCGCCTGTGCATTGCCCGCGGCATCGCCATCAAGCCTGAAGTGCTGCTGCTCGACGAGCCCTGCTCGGCGCTGGATCCGATCTCCACGGGCAAGATCGAAGAGCTGATCCACGAGCTCAAGAGCGACTACACCGTGGCCATCGTGACCCACAACATGCAGCAGGCTGCACGCTGCTCGGACTACACGGCCTACATGTACCTGGGCGACCTGATCGAGTTCGGCCCCACGGCCGAGCTGTTCATGAAGCCCAAGCGCAAGGACACGGAAGACTACATCACCGGCCGCTTCGGCTGAGACCCGGGAGACAAGACATGGTTGACAAGCATCTTTCCACCCAATTCGACGCCGAGCTGTCCGGCATCTCGACCCGCGTGCTCGAAATGGGCGGCATGGTCGAAGCGCAAGTGGCGCAAGCCGTGCAGGCACTCGTGGACTTCAGCGGCGAATCCGCCAGCGGCGTGCTGGAAGCCGAGGAGAAGGTCAACGCCATGGAAGTGGCGATCGATCACGAGCTGCATTCCATCATCGCCCGTCGCCAGCCGACGGCGCGCGACCTGCGCCTCCTGATCGCCATTTCCAAGTCCATCGCCAACCTCGAGCGCGTGGGCGATGAAGCCGCCCGCATTGCCCGCACGGTGCAGCGCCTGATCAACACCGGCGTCTCCAGCCGCCTGCGCCTGCCGATGTCCGACCTGGCCTTCGAGGCCGAGCTGGCCACGGCCTCGCTGCGCAAGGTGCTCGATGCGTTTGCCCGCCTGGACGTCGAGCGCGCGCTCGAAGTGCTCAAGCAGGACGATGCCATCGACAAGGAATTCGACGGCCTGATGCGCAAGCTCATCACCTACATGATGGAAGACCCGCGCACCATCTCGTCGGCCATCGACCTGGTCTTCGTGGCCAAGGCAATCGAGCGCGTGGGCGACCACGCGAAGAACCTGGCCGAAGTCATCATCTACGTGGTCAAGGGCACCGACGTCCGGCACAACTCGCCGGAAGCGGTCGAGACCATGGTGCGCTGAAGGGAGATCGAACCATGAGTCGCATCCTGGTGGTGGAAGACGAATCGGCGATCGCCGAACTCATCTCCATCAATCTGCGTCACGCAGGCTTTGAAGTCACGCTGGCCGCCACGGCCGACCAGGCGCAGGTCGAGATCGACGGCGCGCTGCCGGATCTGGTCTTGCTGGACTGGATGCTGCCGGGCCAGTCGGGCCTGGCCTTGGCGCGCCAATGGCGCCAGGCGGCACGCACCAAGGAGCTGCCCATCATCATGCTGACGGCGCGGGCCGACGAGGGCGACAAGGTCTCGGGTCTGGACGCCGGTGCCGATGACTACCTGACCAAGCCGTTCTCCACCAAGGAGCTGCTGGCCCGCATCCGTGCGGTGCTGCGTCGCAAGGCCCCCGAGGCGCTCGACGCCGCCGTGGAAGCCGGTGGCCTGGTGCTCGATCCTTCGACGCGCCGCTGCAGCAAGGAAGGCGTGGAAGTGAAGCTCGGCCCCACCGAGTTCCGCCTCCTGCATTTCCTCATGACGCATCCGGAGCGCGTGCACAGCCGCTCGCAGCTGCTCGACCGCGTCTGGGGCGATCACGTGTTCATCGAAGAACGCACGGTGGACGTCCACGTCAAGCGACTGCGCGAAGCGCTGGACAAGGTGCAGTGCGCCCGCCTGATTGAAACCGTGCGCGGTGCCGGTTACCGTCTGACGCAATCGATGAGCGCGCTGCAAGCCTGATCGAGCCGCTCGATCTGATAAAACCTGAGGTTGCATGGGTGAAACGCTGAACTGGCTGCTACCGCGAATCCTGCTTGCGCTGGCCGGCGTGGTGGTCGGCGCGCTGGTGTTCTGGTGGGCCGGCCAGATGCTCACCACGCCGATGCTGACCGTGGCGCTCGGTCTCATGGTCGGCGTGGGTTTCATCTTCATCGTCGACACCTGGCGCGCGCACCGCCTGCTGGGTTGGCTGCGTGGTCCCATGCAGGACACCGCGCCGCGCGACGCCGGCCTGTATGGCGAAATGGCCTACCGAATCGAGCGTGCCGTGCGTGCCCGTGATCGCGGCATCGCGCAGCAGCAGCGCCAGCTGACGGACTTCCTCACCGCCATCGAAGCATCGCCCAACGGCGTGCTGATGATCGACGCCAATGAGCAGATCCTCTGGTGCAACCACCTGGCCGCCACGCACTTCTGCCTCGACCCGGAGCGCGACCTGCAGCAGCGCATCACGAACCTCGTGCGCGCGCCCGGCTTCGTCGGCTATTTGCAGGCCGGCGCCTATGCCGAGCCGCTGACCCTGGCCAACCAGCGCGGTGGTGGCCGGCAGACGCTGCTGGTGATCGTGCGTTCGTACGGCGAGGGCATGAAGCTCATCATCACGCAGGACGTGACCGAGCGTGAGCGCGCCGATGCCATGCGCCGCGACTTCGTGGCCAATGTCTCGCACGAGATCCGCACGCCGCTGACCGTGCTGTCCGGCTTCATCGAGACGCTGTCCAGCCTGCCGCTGACCGAGGTGGAGCGCGGCCGCGTGCTGGTGCTGATGGAGCAGCAGACGAGTCGCATGCAGACGCTGGTGTCTGATCTGCTCACGCTGGCCCAGCTCGAAGGCAGCCCGCGTCCGGGCACCGATCGCTGGCTGCCGCTGGATCCGCTGCTGAGCCGCCTGATCGGCGAAGCCACCATGCTCTCGGCAGGCCGGCATCGCATCACCGGACCCGAGGCCACGCATTTGGAGTTGGCCGGCACGGAGACCGAAATGATCAGCGCCGCAGGCAACCTGCTGTCCAACGCCGTCCGCTACACGCCGGCCGGCGGCGCGATCCGCCTTGACTGGCGCCTGTTGCCGGACGGCTCGGGCGAGATCTCTGTGGCCGACACCGGTCCCGGCATCGCCCGAGAACATATTCCGCGGCTGACCGAACGCTTCTACCGCGTGGATGGCAGCCGCTCACGCGAGACCGGCGGCACCGGCCTGGGCCTGTCCATCGTCAAGCACGTGATGCAGCGCCATGGTGGTGAACTGCGGGTGGAAAGCGAGCCCGGACAGGGCTCGCGCTTTGCACTCGTCTTGCCGGCCGCGCGCCTGCGCTCGACCGAGCCCGCACACGCGGCCTGAAGCCGCGCCTGCTCAGGCCCCGGCGGTCTGCGTCTGCCACTGAAAGACTTCGTCCAGCGGCACCTGGAAGACCTGGGCGATCTTGAAGGCCGCCTCCAGCGAGGGCGAGTATTTGCCGGCTTCAATCGCGGCGATGGTCTGCCGCGTCACGCCGATGCGCTCGCCCAGTTCGCTCTGCGACATCTCCCCGTGGTTGAAGCGCAGCGTGCGGATGCGGTTTGAAAGTGTGCCGCTCATGATCAAGCCTGCTTGCGGTAGCTGAACACCAGGCTGGCGTAGTAGACGACCTCGGCCAGCGAGATCATGAAGACCGTGGCATTCACGATGTGCCAGCCTCCGGTATAGAAGGGCATGAAGCAGCCCACCCAGACGATGCCGACCATCAGCACGTAGTAGGCGCTGGTGCGGGCGCGGTGCATCAGCGCGCGGTCGCGTTCATCAGGCGGCGTGCGCGCGTCTTCAGGCGACTGGTGGCGCAGCCACAGATGACCGACGGCCAGGATGGCGACCTGGACGGCGCAGACGGTGGCGTACAGCCCCATCATCTGCATATTGGGCAGGCCCTCCATCGGGATGCGGCCGCTGGCCACGATAGCGAAGTAGGGGCCGAAGGTCAGCGTGATGGCCAGCAGGGCCAGCCAAGCGGATTTTTCGCGGAAGGGCATCTCGACACTCCTTGTGGATGGAAGGAAGGGTTGTTGGTGTCGAGAATATTAGCCATGATGTTAAGAAAATTCAACATCATGTTTGATGAATTTGACAAATATCAGGTGCGTCAGCCCGTCCAATGCCTGCGCAAGACGGCCAGGCTGCCCACCCGGTCGGACGGCCGCCGCACCAGCGCCACGGCTTCCCAGCCGTCCGGGACAACTGCGGTGCTGGCCTGAAGCGCGTAGTGGCAGTCCGTGGTGGCCAAGGATTGGCGCGCGTCCACCTTCCAGCGGCCGACGAACTCCAGCGCCGCCAGCGTGGCCAGCGCCTGGCCGGGCGCGGCCACGCAGTTGGCATCTGCCGGCAGATGAGCTCGCAGCCGCTCCACCAGCGGGCGGTTGGAGCGGGCGTAATCCAGAGGCGGCAGCATCAGGGTGAGCGTCAGCAGCCAGCCCAGGGCCACACCGCCCGCCGAAAGGGCCAGGCTCTTCCACAGCGCGTGGCGGTGACGTGCCGTGCGCCAGCGCACCAGGGCCAGCCAGGCGGCGCTGCCGGCCAGTGCCACCACCAGGGCCACCAGGCTGAAGCTCGGCTCGAAGCCCACCGCCAGCTTGCGCAGGTTGGCCAGCGGCTGGGCCGGCCAGCCCGTCTGCATGGAGATGTAGTACAGCCAGATGAACAGGCCGCCGGCGCTGAAGAAGAAGACCGCAAACCAGTCGATGGCAGCCGCGATGGAGCGCTTGAGCGTGGGCAGCGCGAATGCGGCCAGTACGGCCAGTGCCGGCAGGGCCAGCAGCAGGGCGCGGTCGCTGCCGTCCATCAGCAGGCTGGTGACCATGGGCACCAGCGCCGTCACCAGCGGCAGGAAGATGTGGCGGCGCTGCCAGTGGCTGCGCCAGCGCCACAGCGTCCAGAGCGCCAGTGGCCAGGCCGGCCAGCAGAACCAGGCCAGCAGCGTCATTGCCTGGCCGGCAGAAGCCCAGTGCGGCTGCAGGGTGACGCGCCAGGCCCAGGCATTGAAGGCCAGGGCCGAGATGGCCGAGAGCGAACCCGCGGCCAGCAGCCAGGGCAGCAGGCCGCGCACTTCTTGATAGGTGGAGCGCAGGCACAGCACGACGCCCAGCAGCGCCAGCACCACGGCCACCGCGGGCGCGCCACTGGCGGCCAGGGCGGGCAGGGCGAGGATCAGCGCGCAACGCGCCTTGGTGAGCTGGAAAGGCGCGGCGGCCATGCCGTAGAGGAAGAGCGTGATCGACAGCAGCTGCAGCAGCTCGGGCGTGGTTTCGTGGCCGAGCTGCAGCAGGCCGAGCGTGGCCACCAGCGCGAGCAGGGCGCCGTCGGCCAGGGTGCGGGCGTAGTCGTTGGCATCGGCCTCGCCGCCGAAGGCAAAGGCCACGGGCTGGGCGGCGTCCGTGCGGGCCAGGTAGTACGCGCTGTACCAGGTCAGCGCCATGACGAGCACCAGGGCCAGCGCGTACGGCAGGCGAGCGGCGAAGGCCGGATCCAGGAAGGGCATCGCCTTGATCGCCAACGCCCCGATCCAGTAGGGCAAGGGGCCGCCCGGTGCGGCAATGCCGGCAATGGACGGCTGCCACCAGGTCGCGTGCCCTTCGGCGATCGAGGCCATGAAGCCGAAGGCCGTCAGGTCGGCATTGCGCCAGGGGTCGCGTCCGAACAGGCCGGGCAGCAGGTAGGCGGCACAGACCAGGAGCAGGGCCAAGCGTGGCAGGCGCTGGGCGCCGCGCTCGGCAACGATGGCGGGGGTGGCAGGAGCGTTCACGCGTCTTGTTGTTGGGGTCGGGTTGTCTCGGTGCGCATGATGCCCCAAGAAAAACCAAGGCAAGCGAAGCTGCAGAAAAGAGAAAAGGCAGCCGAAGCTGCCTTTGCTGGAATCCGTGGCTTGACGCCGCGAGATTACTTCTTGAACTGGGCGAACTTGTTGCGGAACTTTTCGACGCGACCGCCCAGGTTGTCCACCGACTTTTGCGTGCCGGTGTAGAAGGGGTGCGACTCGCTCGTCGTTTCCAGCTTCACCAGGGGCATCGTCTTGCCTTCGAATTCGATGCTTTCCTTGGTCTGGATCGTGGAGCGGGTCACGAATTGGAAACCGTTCGACTGGTCAACAAAGACCACGTCGCGGTAGTTGGGGTGAATGCCTTCTTTCATGGGGAGCCTCTTGGGATCAGGGCCGGGAGCCATGCCTGCACCATGCGGGCACACTTTCCGGGTGTGAGGGAAACCGTCGATTGTAGCCTAAAAACCGGGATTTACCCGGCCTTAGCCGCCTCGACGCATCATGTCGAAGAAGTCCAGGTTGTTCTTGGACGCCTTCATCTTGTCGAGGATGAACTCCATCGCCTCGATCTCGTCCATGTTGTACAAGAGCTTGCGCAGGATCCAGCTCTTTTGCAGGATCTCGGGCTTGAGCAGCAGCTCTTCGCGGCGGGTGCCGGACTTGTTGATCAGGATGGACGGGTAGACGCGCTTCTCGGCCATGCGGCGATCCAGGTGGATTTCGCAGTTGCCGGTGCCCTTGAACTCTTCGTAGATCACTTCGTCCATCTTGGAGCCCGTGTCCACCAAGGCCGTGCCAATGATCGTCAGCGAGCCGCCTTCTTCCACGTTGCGCGCCGCGCCGAAGAAGCGCTTGGGGCGCTGCAGGGCGTTGGCGTCCACACCGCCGGTCAGCACCTTGCCGGAGCTGGGCAGCACGTTGTTGTAGGCGCGGGCCAGGCGGGTGATGGAGTCCAGCAGGATCACCACGTCCTTCTTGAGCTCGACCAGGCGCTTGGCGCGCTCGATCACCATTTCGGCGACCTGCACGTGGCGGGCGGCGGGCTCGTCGAAAGTGGAGCTGATGACCTCGCCGCGCACGGTGCGCAGCATTTCGGTCACTTCCTCAGGGCGCTCGTCCACCAGCAGCACGATCAGGTGGCAGTCCGGGTGGTTGGCCACCAGGGAGTGGGCGATGCTCTTCATCATCTCCGTTTTGCCGGTCTTGGGCTGGGCGACGATCAGTGCGCGCTGGCCTTTGCCGATGGGAGAGGTGAGGTCGATGATGCGGCCGACGATGTTCTCGTCGCCCTTGAAGTTCTCGCGTTCGAGCTTGAACTGTTCCTTGGGGAACAGCGGCGTCAAGTTCTCGAACATGATCTTGTGCTTGCTCTCCTCGGGGGTGAGGCCGTTCACGCGGTCCACCTTCACGAGGGCAAAGTAGCGCTCGCCGTCCTTGGGCACGCGCACTTCACCTTCGATCATGTCGCCGGTGTGGAGGTTGAAGCGGCGGATCTGGCTCGGCGACAGGTAGATGTCGTCGGTCGAGGCCATGTAGCTGGCTTCGATGGAGCGCAGGAAGCCGAAGCCGTCGGGCAGGACTTCGAGCACGCCGTCGCCGAAGACCTGCTCGCCGGCCTTGGCGCGCTTCTTCATGATGGCGAACATCAGCTCCTGCTTGCGCATGCGAGCGACGTTCTCGATCTCCAGCTCCTCGCCCATCGTGATGAGGGCCGAGACGTGAAGCGCTTTCAGTTCGGAAAGATGCATGGGTGAACACCCGGTGAGAAGGCCGCGTCCCTGCCCAGGAGCTGCAGCCAGAAACTTCGGCTTTGGTGCCAAGCGCTCATGCGTGACCTGCAGAACAGGCCATCACGAACATTCTCGAAAACGGTACGCGGGAGAGCTTGGGCGCCGAGTCCATGCGCGGTCACCCAAGGCGGGCCGGCATGTTGGCAGTCGGGCCGGCGCACACATCGGTGCTGCGCCGGCCTTGTGGGGAATTATAGGTGCTGGTCCAGGAAGGCCGTCAACTGGGCCTTCGACAGGGCGCCGACCTTGGTGGCGGCCAACTGGCCGTCCTTGAAGAGCATCAGGGTCGGAATGCCGCGGATGCCGAACTTGGCCGGCACTTGCGTGTTCTCGTCCACGTTCATCTTCGTGATCTGCAGACGCTCGCCGTATTCTTTGGAGACGTCGTCCAGGATGGGGGCGATCATCTTGCACGGACCGCACCACTCAGCCCAGTAGTCCACGAGGACGGGCTTGCCGGATTGGATGACGTCGGTGTCGAAAGATGCGTCGGAAATATGTTTGATCAGTTCGCTGCTCATGGCGGTGGGTCCTTGCACGGAATGCACAATGATTTTGACATATCAGGGAGACCCGACAGATTGCAAGTGATCTCTTTGCCTCTTGAGCAGGGCTACGGTTCGGAGGAGATTTGGACCCGCGTGGCGGAAAGCCTGACCGGCTGGCTGGCCGGGCAGGGTGCGCCCGCGCGGGACGCCATCGTGCTGCTGCCTTTCGCCCAGGCCCTGGCCCCGGCCCGGCGTGCCTTCACGCGCTTGGGCGGCTGGGCGCCGCGGCTGGAAACCACGCACAGCCTGGCCGCTGCGCTGGGCCCCAACCATTTCGCCCAGCCGGGCCAGATCAGCTTCGACGCTGCCGTGGACGCCCTGAGCGCTACCCAGTTGCTGGCCGAGCAGAGTTGGGCCCAGGAGCTGCGCCGCAGCGATGAGCGTGCCTACCGTGTGGCGGTGGCACGGCTGGTCGAGCTGGCTCACGCGCTGCTCTACGCCAGCGCTTCCGTGGCGCCATCGGCCCGCGAGGCCTTCTGGAACCAGGCCCGCGAAGTGCTCGGCGTGAATCCCGGTCCGGCCGGCATCGAGCGCGCGCTGTCGCTTGTGGCCGTCGAATGGGCAGCGGCCGATGGGCGCATACCGCCCACGGATGCGCTCTTCGGGCTGCAGGCCGGTGCCTGGATCGCGATCCAGGCCGGCGGCGCCGATCCGCTGGCCGATGCGCTGCTGGGCGCCGTGAGCGTCCCGGCGCTGAAGCTGATCGCCGACGTGGATCTCGACGCCGCCCTGCCGCTGGGCCGCGTTGAGCAGGTGGGCTGCGCCGAGTTCGAAGACCTGGCCCAATGCAGCGCCGCTGCCGTGCTTCAGCACCTGATCGAAGGCCGCGGGCCGGTCGCGCTGGTCGCCCAGGATCGCGTGCTGGTCCGCCGGATCCGCGCGCTGCTGGAACGTCAAGGCGTGACCGTCGGCGACGAAACCGGCTGGACCCTGGCCACAACGCCCCCCGCTGCGGAATTGATGGCGCTGCTGCGCGCCGCCGCTCGCGGTGCAAGCCTGGACGACCTGCTGGCCTGGCTCAAGTCCCGCACCGCGCAGGAATTGCGCGAAGCCTGTGGCGCAGACGCCGTGGACCTGTTGGAAGCCCGCTGCCGCGCACGCGGCTGGCGCAGCCTGCAGGCGCTCGACATCGCCTCTCTACCTGTCCCTGCCGCCCGACTTTGGGAGCGGGCAAAGACCGTGCTGGCCCACCTGCAGGCTGGTGCCTCGCGCCGTTCCTTGCTGAGCTGGATCCAGGGCCTGCAAGGCGCGCTGCGCGCTGCCCAAGGCTTCGATGCCCTGCGCGAGCACGAGGCCGGCGAGAAGGTGCTCGACGTGCTCTGGCTCACCCGCTCGCCCTGGCCCGGCAGCGCGCATGAGGAAGTGCTGCAGCAGGCCGTGCTGACGGAGTCCGAATTCCGCGATTGGCTGTCCGACACGCTCGAAGGCGAGCAGTTCGCCGCCGAGACCGCCGAGGCGCCGCAGGTCGTTGTGACGCCGCTCGCTCGGGTCATCCTGCGGCCCTTCAATGCCGTGGTCCTGCCAGGTGCCGATACGCAGGGGCTGGGCTTGAGCGCGCGTCTGCCTGCCTTGATCAGCGATGCACAGGCCACGGCGATTGGCCTGCCTGACCTCGATTCTCAGCGTCAGGCCGCAGCCTTCGCCTTTGCGCAGCTGCTGCGCGCACCTGCGCTGACCTTGCTGCGTCGAACCGCCGTGGGCGCCGAGCCGCTGGCACCGAGCCCGCTCGTGGAACGCCTCAATCTGGCCCTGGCCCGAGCCCATTTGCCGCCGCTGCCCGAATGGCGCGATGCACGCCTGTCGCAAGCCATCGAGCCCGATACGCCCGCGCGCGCCGCCGCCGTCGCGCCCGGCCTGCTGCCCGCCCGCCTGAGCGCCAGCGCTGTCGAGTCGCTGCGCCAGTGCCCGTACCAATTCTTCGGCCGTGTGCTGCTCGGCCTGCGCGAGCAAGAGGAGCTGGAGGGCGAGCTCGAAAAGCGCGACTACGGCACTTGGCTGCACGACGTGCTACAGGCCTTCCACGAAGGCCGTCCGAATGAACTGGACGATGAGGCCTGGCTGCGCGAGTGCGCGCGGCAGCAGACCGAGAAGCACGGCCTGGCGGCCGAGGAATTTCTGCCCTACGAGGCCAGCTTCGAGCGCTTTGTGCCGCGCTACCTCGACTGGCTGCAGGCGACCGAGGCTGTTGACCAGCGTTTCGAGGCCGGCGAAATCGAGCGCTCTGTCATGCCATGGAGCGATGCGCCGCTGGCTGGCCTGCAGCTCCAGGGCCGCATCGACCGCATCGACACCAGCCCCGAAGGCCATGTGCTGATCGACTACAAGACCAGCTCCGTGGACCGGCTCAAGTCCATGGTCAAGCAGCCGCTCGAAGACACGCAGTTGGCCGTCTACGCTGCCTTCATGGCCGAAGACGGTGCGCGCTTGAAGGCGCGCTATCTCGCGCTGGACGACGGCAAAGGCCTGGCCGAGATCGAGCATCCCGATGCGGCAGACACCGCCCAGGCCCTGATCGACGGCCTGGGCGAGGACCTGCGCCAGCTTCACGCCGGTGCACCATTGCCAGCCCTGGGCGAGGGCACGGCCTGCGATTACTGCGCGATGCGCGGCCTCTGCCGCAAGGACGATTGGCAATGACCAGCGCTGCTTATTTCATCGACGGCCGTCTGGCCGACAGCACGGCGTTCTACGCCCGCGCCTGCGACCCGGCACGCAGCGTCGTGGTCGAGGCCTGCGCCGGTGCGGGCAAGACCTGGATGCTCGTCTCGCGCATCCTGCGGGCCCTGCTGGCCGGCGCCGAACCGCAGCAGATCGTCGCCATCACCTTCACCCGCAAGGCCGCGGGCGAGATGCGCGAACGGCTGTCCAAATGGCTGGGCGATTTCGCGCTTGCATCGCCCGAAACACGCGTGGCCGAACTGCGCCTGCGCGGCATGAGCGAGGGCGAAGCACGTGCCGCCGAGTCGCGCCTGGCGGGCCTGCACGAACAACTGCTGCGCGGCGGCCGCTTTGTGGAGATCCGCACCTTCCACGCCTGGTTCGCACAGCTGCTGCGCGCGGCACCGCTCGAGCTGCTGCGCTCGCAAGGCATCTCGCCCGAGCTGCAATTGCTGGAGGACGAATCCGAGCTGATGCCCGAGCTCTGGCGCCGTTTCCATCGCGCCTTGCTGGCGGACCCGGCGCTGCTGGCCGAGCACCAGGAAATGATCCTGCGCCACGGCCGCAACAAGCTGCGCGGCTGGCTCGAAGCCGGCTTTGCCAAGCGCGTGGAGCTGCGTCTGGCGCACGCTCACGGCCGCTTGATGGACAGCATGCCCGACGCCTCGAGCCTGATGCCCGAGTGCGCCGGCCTGGCCCATCCGCTCGATCTGTTCCCTGCCATGCGCGCCGAGCTGCTGGCCCTGGCGCGGCAGCTGGGCCAGGCCAAGGGCAAGAAGGCGCAGGACGCGGCCACGGCTATCGAGCAGGGTGTCGATGACTTCAACGCCGTCTTCGCCGCGCTCTTCACCAAGGATGCCGAACCGCGCAAGGGCCTGGGCGACAGCGCGGAACAGCAGGCGGTGTGCGACCGGCTCTCGCGCCTGGCCGCCGCCGCTGCGCAGTTTGATGCCTGGCTGGACCACGGCGGCATGGCGCGGCTCTCGCTGCTGCTGTGCCGCGAGTTCGACGAACTCAAGCGCGAGCGTGGCCTCGTGGACATGAACGACATCGAGCGCGGTGCGCTGGCTCTGCTGGGCGATGCCGAGCTGGCCGGCTGGGTGCAGCAGCGGCTCGATGCGCAGCTGCGCCACCTGCTGATCGACGAGTTCCAGGACACCAGCCCCTTGCAATGGCATGCACTGCACGGCTGGCTGTCCAGCTATGTGGGCGCCGGGGCGGGGCAGGGGCTGAGCGTCTTCATCGTGGGCGATCCGAAGCAGAGCATTTATCGGTTCCGCCGAGCTGAGCCGCGCATCTTTGCGGCGGCGCGCGAGTTCCTGGTCGAAGGCTTGGCCGGCACGGCGCTGGCCTGCGACCACACGCGGCGCAACGCCCAGGGCGTTCTCGATGCGGTGAACGCCGTGTTCGACGGCGAGCCGGGATTCCGCACGCACACCACGGCGTCTTCGCGCGAAGGCGGGCTCTACAAGCTCGACGTGCCGGCTGCGGAAAAGTCGGCCCGCGAACTGCGAAAGGACTGGCGACCCAGCCTGGTTGAGGCGCGGCATGAGCCGGAGCTGGCGCGCCGATCCGTCGAAGCCGGCGAGGTCTGCAAGGCCATCCGTCAGCTGCTGGCCGAGGGCGTGGCGCCGGGTGACATCTTCGTGCTGGCCCGCAAGCGCGAAGGCCTGCGCGTGCTGGCCGAAGCGCTGCGCGCGGCCGGCGTGCCGCACGCGGCGCCAGAGAACCAGGCCCTGCTCGAAGCCCCTGACGTGCGTGACCTGATGGCCTTGCTCGATGTGCTGGCCTCGCACCATCACGACCTCTCGCTGGCGCACGCGCTGCGCAGCCCGCTGTTCGGTGTGGAGGAGGGCGATCTGCTGATGCTGGCGCGCGCCGCTGGCAGCGTGCAGCTGCTGGGCGAACCCCGTGTTGAGGCCCGGCGCAGTTGGTGGTCGGTGCTGATGACGCTGGAATCCGGCGTTAGCGAGCCGCTGGCCCGCGCTCGCCGCTTGCTGGCGGCCTGGGCCGAATCGGCGCAGCGCCTCACGCCGCACGAGTTGCTCGACGCCATCGTCAGCGAAGGTGAGCTGCTGGAACGTCTGGCCCGGCGCGCATCGGCCAGCGAATGGCCGGCGCGCAGTCACGCCGTGCAATCGCTGTTGGCCCTGGCGCTCGATCTGGACGGTGGCCGCTTCGTCCATCTCTATGGCTTCGTCCGTGCACTCAAGAGCCGGCTGCTCGAGCTGCCACTCGCCGCGCATGCCGATGCTGTGCAGCTGCTGACCGTGCATGGTGCCAAGGGCCTTGAAGCCCAGGTCGTCTTCCTGCTCGATGCCGATGCCGGCCCGGCTCGCGCCGAGACCTCGACGCTGCTGGTCGACTGGCCCGTCTACGAACAGGTGCCGCGCCGCGTTGCCTTTGTTTCGTCGGAAGCCAAGGCGCCGCCGGCACTGCAAGATCTGCTCGACGTGGAGCGCGATGAGCGCCAGCGCGAGGAGGTCAACGCGCTCTACGTCGCAATGACGCGCGCCGAGTCAAAACTTGTCGTCAGCCGCACCGTGGGGGCGCGCGCGCCGAGCAGCGCCACCTGGTGGAGTCGCCTGCAGGAGCGCGCCTCGCCGTGGGCGACCGATGAAACCTTGGACGTAGCAGCGGCGCCGGCCCGCAACCTGCTGGCGCAACTGCCGCGCTGGTCGCCGCCGCCTGCTGCTGCCGCCCGCCCGCCTGCCGACGACGCGCTCGCCGCGCGCATCGGCGAAGCCATGCACCGTGTGCTTGAATGGAGCAGCCAGCCGGGCCAGCGCCTCGCCATCGCCGATCTGATCGCCGCCTGCGCGCAGATGTACGGTCTGGACAAGGCCGCGCACGAGCGCCTCACGCGCGGCGTGCAGGCCATCCTGGCCAGCCCCGACTGCGCGCCGTTCTTCGATGCCGCGCGCCTGACCTGGTCCGGCAACGAGGTGTCGATCAGCTTCGAAGGCCAGGACCTGCGCCTCGATCGTCTCGTCAAGCTGGACGGCTGCTGGTGGGTGCTCGACTACAAGCTCGGCGCCGAGCCCGAAGCGCGGCCCGAGTACATCGAGCAGATGCGCCGTTACGTCGCCGCGGTGCGCGCTTTGCAGCCCGGTGAAGAGGTGCGAGCAGCACTCATCAGCGCGCGAGGTCGGATGGCCGTCGTGGATGGGCTAGAATAGCGGCTTCGTCGGAGCGTAGCGCAGCCTGGTAGCGCATCTGCTTTGGGAGCAGAGGGTCGCGAGTTCGAATCCCGCCGCTCCGACCACCTATGTAGTTGGCCCGCAATGGAATTTCCATTGCGGGCCATTCTGCTTTCTGGGCCTTCGTCTCTAACGCCTTGCAGTTCCTCTGACGCGCCATCTGACGGCTGACGTTCGTGGTGTGGTCCAAAAGGGCGCACGAACTTAGACATCGATGGAAAGAACCACCGCGTGCGTGCTGCCGTCGGGCGCTGCGCAGTCGATCAGGGTCTGGCCTGTGAAGCGGAACGACCAGCCGACGGGGAGGCACAGCGCGACCATCCAGGCCAGGCGAAGTTGCGCCAGCTCGCGCACGCTGTACTGCCCGAATGGGCTGTCTTCGGCCGCGCCCACGCCCACGATCTGCCAGCCACTGAACTCTGGCGCCGTTTCGGCCTGCCGGTGGCCGAAGACTGACACATGGTTCAGCGCCGACTCTGCCACCCGCACGTACTGCGCTGCGCCGACCGGCTGGGGTGCGAGATGCAGTCCCTGCGTCAGGCGCTGCTGGGCGCCGAACACCCGGTCGGTGGCGGCAACGCCGGGGACGAATCGCTCGAGGTTCGCTCCGGCATAGTCGGGCTCCAGCAATTGCAGCTCGCCCCCACGGTCCTCCAGTCTCAGCACGGCCCAGTCCAGCGCCACCTCTGCGGATTGCCCCGGGCTCAGCGCCGCGGCGGGTGCGCGCAGGCGCTCGAACCAGGCATGGGCGGGCGGCGCGCCGCTGTCCTGGACCTCGGCGTCCAAGGCCTTGCCAGAGGGCAGGCGCAGGCTGAGCTTCATGGCGAAAGGAAACGGTTGAAGGCCGCCTCGACGGCGCTGCGCGCGCGCTGGTCCGCGGCGCGCAGCGCGGTGGCCATCTCGCTGGGCAGCGGCTTGTTCTTGGCCGCGCGGGCGGCAATCCATTCGTCCACCGTGAGGTTGAGCTTGGAGCTGTTGGCTTCGGGCGTCATCGGCAGGTAGTTCTCAGGCACTTCCAGCAGAATCGCGTCGCGCTGCAAAGGCGTGAGGCGGGCAAAGCGCGGGTCGCTGGCGATCTCAGAGCGCGACATGATGTGGTCCGTGGCCCAATCGGTGCGTTTCATCGGCAAGCCGGTGGTGACGTCGATGGGCGTGCCGTTGACGGGGCGCAGTACCGGATCGAGCTGCGCGGCATTGGCCAGCGCCGAGGGTCGGGCCGCTGCACCGGGTGTGGCCGCATCCACCTGCTCGCTGAGACTGCTGGTCAGCCCCTTGGTTTCGGCTCCCAGGCGCTCCAGGGCCCGTCCTCGCTTCAGCTCGAGGTCGTGATATCGCTGGCCGTCGGGTGTACCGGTTGGCGGGATCTGATAGGGCCTGCGACCGGCCCAGAGCTGCTCACGAGTGAAGCCGCCCGGCGGATCGAGCTCGTTCTTGATCTGCGCGTCGAGCCCGGCAATTTCCTTCTCGATCTTTGCCAGCTCCTGACCGCCTCGCACCACGGCATCGCGCTCCTGCAGAGCGGCCGCTTCGCTGCGCTCCAGTGGCTTGAGCTTGTTCTGCGCGCGCAGCAGGTCGGCCTCAGCACCCTTCAGCAGGGACTTCGCGTCCTTGCTGCCCCCCGATTCCTTGAGCAATTCGTTCGCGGCGTCCACATCGGCCTGGGCTTTCGCTGCCTCCTGGCGGGCTTGATTGGCGGCCTGGTTGGCGCTGGCGAGGGCATCTTCGGCCTGTATCTGGCGTTGGCCGGCGTAAGTCGTCTTCGCGCTCGCGGGCAGCTGCGGCGCGGCAGGTATCACACGGGGCGCATAGGGCTGCACGGCCGTGGGCTGCGCAGCCTGTGTTGGCGTGATCTTCGGCGCGGGCAGCGCCAGAGTGGGCTTGGCTGCGAGCGGCAGGGTGGGCTTGGTCGCAGCCACAGCCGTGGGCTTTGCGGTGGCGCCGCCCGTTGCTGGCGTCGCCGGCTGGCCTTCGGTAACGCTGATCAGGCCCGTGCGAGCGGACTCCGGATAGACCCAGGAGTTGCTCAGAGGGTCGAAGACCATCGTCAGCTCGGACACCGGCGGTGGCGGCAAGGCCCCCACGCGGCTGCCGACGGGCTTGAGCACCATGACGCCGGGCTGGCTCAGCCCAAGCTTGCCTTGGTTGGCGGTGATCTTGAGCTTGGTGATGGCGGCGATCTGCATCGGCCCCTCGGGCGTGTTGATGACGGTGCCGACGAGCTTGTCGTTGGCCAGCTCCACGCCGCGCATGCCGCCCAGGCCGCCCATGACGATGCCCAGGGGAATGGAGATCGCCCAGTCCTTGCCCTGTGGCATGCCTTGCGACCAGATGGCTTTTGCAGCCGGGCTGCTGAACTGCCCCTCCAGCCCCTTGGTCAGGAGAGCCTGTGTGCCCAGGGACGTCACTGCTGACAAGCCGCCGGGCACCGCCCCCGCCACAAAGCCATAGCGCAAGGTGGTGGACGCCAGCCCTGTGGCTTCGGCACCCGCGACCCCAAGGCGGCTGGTGAGCGCGGCGGTGCCGCGTGTGACCAAGGCAATCGCAATGGCGCGCTTGGCGGCGCTGCTCATGATCTCCTCGCCTTCATTCCACGAGATGTCGCCCCGGGTGTAGGCCTGCGAGACGGCCGTGGCCGCGTCGTGATAGCCCAGCGAACTGAGCTTTTCCGCGGAGTCCACCACGGCCACGCCGAAGGAGCCGATATAAGCGAGCGCGCCGGGCACGTAATGCCAGCCGCCCTTGTCCCACTGACTCTCCCCCGCACCGGCCAGCCAGACGCCTGCGCTCTCGTTCATCATGCCCAGGCTTTCGCCGCAGGGATGGGCATCGTGCCAGGCCTGCGCAACGGCGAGCGCGCTGTCCATCGTCAATTGCAAGGCCTGAAAGCGCAGCGTGTAGGCGTGCACTTCAGCGGCCCTGTTTCCTGCCACGACTTCGAACTCGCGCACCGCCTTTTCGTCCTGGCGCACACGGTCCGCGAGGTACTTGACAGCATTCAGCGCGTGGTCGGCAGGGTAGAGGAGAACCGAAGCGCCCAGCTTGTTAACCTGGGGCGTCAGCTCGGTCAGCTCGGCTTGGATGCTCTGCATCACCTTCGCCACCTGGGCATCGGCGGACGTGCCAGCTGGCGCGTTCGCGCTCGCGGTCTCGGCGGGCGAGAGCGGCTCGCACTGGATGCCCGGCGCCGCGGCCGGCCCGGCATGCAGCGGCCCGGGCACACCGCTCACGGCTGCCTGCGCCGCGGCATCGGCCGCCAGTTCATGGGCCGGTCCGCTGGCGCCACCTCCTTCGGCGCCTTGCTGCACGACGTGGGCCAGTTCATGGGCGATCAGACGCTGGCCGGCCAGCGTGCCCGGCTGGTAGAAGCCCCGGTTGAACACGATGTCGCTGCCCAGCGTGAAGGCCCGCGCCAACTGGCCATGGGCCAGCTGATGGGCACCTTCGTGGTCGTGCACGCGCACGCGGCCCAGGTCGGTGCCGAAACGCTGCTCGTGCTCGGCTAGCAATGTTGCCGGCAGCGGCGTGCCAGGGCCCAGGAGCGCGGGCATGCTGCTCAGCAACTGCTGCATGCCGCGGTTGCCGACGCGGTTCTGAAGGCGCTGCAACTCGTCGACCGGCGCTGCCTGCTGCCCCGGCTCGGACTCGCGCCGAGTGTGCGACGGGAGCTGGATCGCGGAGCGGATGGGGCGGGGACCGGGATCACTCATGGCTGGCCAACTGGCAGGCGGTCCGTCGCGACGATGAAGGGAATGCCCGCCTGCTCCAGTGCCGTTCGCAGCGCCAGGGATGGCGGCGCGTCGGTGAACACCCAGACTGCCTGCTGCCGGTAGTAATGCATGATCATCGCGTCGCGATCAATCTCGGTCTGCATGAACGGCGTCCAGCCGACCTCGCGTGCGCCACCGCCACTGCCGCGATAGCGCATGTAGTTCTTGAGTTCCTGGTTCAGGGTGCCGACGGCGGTCGGGCTCAGCACGTCCGAGCGCCGCGCCAGGTCGGCGGGCAGATCCGGAAAGCCACCTCGCGCCGGCTGTCGACATTGAGCTCGCTCCAGTACTGCGAACCCGCGGCGCCCCGCGCATTGGGGCCGCGGGCGCCGCGCACTTGCGACAGCGTGCGCGTGGTGTCGGACTGGCCAGGCAGCACGTCGAAGGGCGTGAAGTTGGGCTGCAGCGGGCCGGACAAGGTCCAGGTCCTCGGCTGGCCTTTCCCGGCAAAGTACGAGGCCGGGGGTAGCGGGCCCTGCGGTGCGTAGAGCGGCACGCCCTGGACCGGTGGCGTTGCAAAGACGACGCCGTCCGGCGTCACGCTCCAGACCATCGGACTGCCGAAGTCGCTGCCCTGCGCCTGCGCGAGCTCACGCCCCAGATCGGCAAAGTCTTCGTACTTCCAGGGCGGCAACTGGCGCGGCGGCGGGATCGCCGCGCCGGCCGGTCTCGGCAGTGCCCCAGCGGCCGCCTGAGGCTTCGTCAGCGCCGCCTTGCCCACCACGGGGGTGGCCGGGGGCGGCAGTGACCCATCTCCGGCGGTAAGCAGGAGCGGGCTGCCGCGGGTGATCTGGCCTTTGTCGAAGGTGACGACTTCGCCCGTGGCCAGGCGGGTGGCACGCACGGTCTGCTGCTTCGGGTCCGCGATGATTTCGACGAATTCGCCCGTGTAGTGGCGGCCGATGTAGCGCTCCGCACCTTCGGCGGTCTGTCCGACCTTGCGCACATCCCACTCGGGCAAGCCAGCGCCCGGCCGTGCGCCCTCGGCTTCCATCAGCTCAGCCCCTTCGAGCAGGGCCAGGTCCTTGGGCCCTTCCAGCGCCGCGCCCTGGCCGCCGGCCTTGCCGGCCTTGTGCATGAGCACGGCGGCCAGGATCATGAGCAAGACCGGCGTCAGCTTCTCGGCGGCAGCGCCACTCTTGCCCTTCCACAAGTCCTGCGCGGCCTCGACGGTCAGCTTGGACGCGTCGTAGAGGCCGAAGGGAATGTCGCTGAGCCCCAAGGTGACGTTCGAGGCCGCCCCCCGCGCGATGTTCGTCGGCGTCATGGCCTCTTCAAAGCCTTGCGCCAGCTTGCGCATGTAGAGATCCTGGTAGCGCTGGGGCAGGTAGGTGGACTCCATGCCGGGGCCGCCGGCGAAGATGGTGCCCGACCAGGCCGCATCCCAGAAATGCCCCAGTCCGCGGCCCACGCCTTGCAGCACGCTCGTGTCCTTCTCGGACAGCTCGGCCGGCGTCACGCCGCGGGCCGCCAGCGCCTCGGCCAGGCCAGGAACGCTCAGGATCGTCTCGTGCAGGCGCTGGTCGTCAGCGAGTATGCGCAGCACCGCCCGCACGTCTTCCGTGTCCATCGAATCGAACACCCAGCGATAGAAGGCCTCCTTCGTGCTGCCCCAGTCGCGGATGTCCTCGATGAACTCGGCACGCCTTCGGTTGAGCTTGCCGCGGCCCAGCGTCACTGGTCCATAACTGCCGATCAGTGCGGCGTCGAAGGGCCTCAGCTGCTCGAAGACGTCCGTCATCACCGACTCTCCCAGCTCCGTCTGCAAGCGCGTGAAATCGCTCGCCGAGAGTTCCTTGAAGCCGCGGACGATGTCCTGGCGCCAGCTGAGGTTGAAAGTCCCGCTCTGCAGGTTCTTGCGCACCGTCGCCACACGGTCCGACAGGTCCGGGGGGGCGAGGACGGCGGCGGTGTCCTTTGCCGGAGGCAGCGCAAGCGGCTCGGCCACGACCGGCTTGGCGGTGGCTTCCGGCGGCGAACGCACGGGCGCGAGTGGAGGGCTGCCGAGCGCGATGCCGCCGTCCTGCGGCATGGCGCGTGCCTTGCCCTCGATGTTGAAGGTTCCGTCGATGTCGCCAATCCGGGTCAGGGCCGCTGGGTCGACAACCGCTCCCGCATCCGCGGCAGCGCGCACGCGGATGATGGCGACGCCAGGTCGCTTGGGATCTCCCCAGGCGCCATAGACGATCCTGCCTGCCTGCGCGCTGGGGAAGTGCAGGATGGCGACGCCACGCACGAAGAAGGTCGTCGTTCCGTGCACGTCGATCGCGTAGGTGTCCGGCAGCCGCTCACCCTGGAGCACCGGGCTGAGCGCGGCGATCTCGGGCGCCGTGAGCGGCTCGCACTGAATCCCGATCGCCGCCGCTGGTCCGGCCTGCAGCGGCCCGGTGCTGTCATTCACTGTGGCCTGCGCTGCCGCATCGGCCGCGGCTTCGTGGGCAGGGCCGCTGGCGCCGGCGGCGCCTGCGGCGTGCTGTTGCGCCACGTGCGCCAGCTCGTGAGCGATCAGGCGGCGGCCCGCCAGCGTGGCTGGACTGTAGAACCCGCGGTTGAACACGATGTCGCAGCCCCGCGTGAAGGCGCGCGCGAGCTGGTCCTGCGCCAACTGGTGGGCAGCGGCGTGGTCGTGCACGCGCACTTGGCTGAAATCGAGACCGAAGCGCTGCTCGTTCTCGGCGCGCAAGACACTCGGCAGCGGTGCACCTTGGCCGAGGAATCCGCCCAGCAGCTGCTGCATGCCGTGATTGCCCACCGTGCCCTGCAGGCACGCCAGCCTGTCAGGCGGCTGGGCCGGGCCGGTCGGCTCGGTCTCGCGCCCGCGGACCGCCCGCTGGCGCGCGGTCTGAGCGGGGGCGACCGACTCACCCATGCTCAGGGCTCGTCGATCTGCAGCCGCCTCTCATGTGCAGCCAGGCGCATGCGGTCGGGCAGCTTCTTGCGCTTGAGCAGCTTGTCCAGCAGCTCTGCGTTGCCCTGCTCGACCACGGCCGTCAGCTCGTAGAGGTGGCGATCGGCATCCAGGGCCGCGGCCCAGCGACCGACCAGGGCAGCTTCGTCCTTGCGCGCCAGGTCGGCATGCCGGATCAGGTTCACACGCAGGAGCAGATCGCCGCTCTTCCACAGCGGCGCGGCGAGCTGCTCGATGTACTCCGGGAAGTCCTTGCGGATCAGCGCGACGACCTCGGGCCAGCAATCGCCGGGCAGGGCATCGAAGGCGTGCATGAAGCGGTGCAGCTTGGCGTCGTGTGTCTTGGTCAAACCGGCGGCGGCCCAGGCGGCGCGGGCGGCGTCTCGTTGGTGCATGGCGATGCTCCCTTGGGGTCAGGTCTTTCTCGAAGGGGGCGCTTTGGCCGATTTCTGGAGTTCTTTGTATTCCTCGGCCGGCACGAATTCGAGCGTCAACACCCCCGCGGCAAAGCCGCTCGCGCTGGCCGTGATCCGGGTGGCGACGGTTTCGGCGGCCGAGTGCAATTCCACGGCCGCCTCAGCGCCGTGCACGGTGACTTGTCGGTGCGAGAGCCGGCCGCGTGTCACCCGAAAGTCCATGCGCAAGCCATCCACCTTCACGGGCTTCTTGTCGTTGCCCAGGAGCTGCGCGCGGATATGTGCGACGCCGCTGCCATCGGCCGGCAGTTCGGGCCGGCCATCGCCGTCCAGGTCGGGCAGGTCGCAAGACAGGACGATGCTGCCGGCAAAGGCTGGCTCGGCTTTCAGGCTGCGCAGTTCATTGCCCTCGATGCGGACATGCAGCCGGCTCGCCACCGGGCTCAGCCTGGCGACCATGTCGATGTGCTCGGGCGAGCTCACCATCACATAGGCCTCGTCGTCGCTGCGTGGGACGGGGTTGATGTCCTCACTCGAGAATTTGAGATAGCCCGTGACGGCGCCACTCTTTTTTTCATAGCTCAGGTAGTGCGGCATGTTGACGGCTCCTTGAAGACTCACGACTGACGAAGACGGGTGTGTGACGACTAGCGGCGGAAGGCGGTCCAGCCGATGTGCCACCGCCAGGGCCGCCAATCGTCCCCGCGGTCGTGGTAGTTGACGAGCCATTTGATGACGATGCTGCCGTTGGCGTTGATGAAGGATCCGTTGGACACCCCCCACCAGAAGTTGCTGACTTCGCCATCGTCCAGCATGCCCACTTCGCAGGTGGTGCTGAAGAACCATTCAGAGCCTTGGAGCTGCAGGTCGAACTCCGACAGCGTGATGTACTGGTTGTAGCTTGGACGCTTGCTGACGTCGAAGCCTTCGACTTCGCCGGTGATCACGTGGTTGCTCAAGTGCAGCCCCGCGATCTCGACGCCGCGCGAGTAGTCGCCGGCATAGTTGATCTTGAGCAGGTTGGTGTCGTCCACCAGGGCGCGCTTGTTGCCCTTGGATCGACCGTCCAGGACCAGGTCGCCGCCATGGATTCGGAAGGCGAACGTGTCGACGTCGATGACGCCGCCGCTGATGGCTGCCAGGCGTTTTTGCAGCACGGTGCCGGTGGCGCCATCCACCCGCATCGACGGCTGGCCGGTCGCGTCCATCACGCGGATGTCGCCTTCGTTGCCGGCCGCGCCGATGGTGGTGGAGGCGTTGGAGCCATCCACCACGAAGACGCGACGGTCGTGCTGGTCCTTCACGACCACGTCGCCCTCAACGCCCTGGGTGCCCAGCGTGATGTTGCCGTGCGCGGTGTCGATCACCACGGTCTCGGTGCCGTTGGGAGTACGGCCCACCACGAGGTCTGCGTTGAAGGCCACCTTGGCGATGTTGCCGCCGTCGCGCTTGAACTCGACCTGATCGGCGGCGCCGGGCACCTTGATTTCCAGGCCGCCCGCCGTCCGCGCGCGCAGCTCGGCGGTGAGCGTGTTCGCCGCAGTCAGATTGGGCGCGGTGCCCGTGGTCTCGCCGCGCCAGAACTTGAGGCTGCCTGCCGGCAGGCCGGCCTCGCGCCGCCGCTCATGGGTCAGCGCGGTGACGTTGCCGGCGGTCAGCGTCACGCGGCCGAGCAGGATGGCTGTTCCGTCGTCGGAGGCATCGGTGACATTGGCGGCCAGCTCGAGCTTGATCCAGGGCGTGTGCAGCATCTGGAAGACGGTCTGGTTCGACGAATTCCAGAGATCCGCATCGAAGGTTTCGCGCCAGCGCAGGCTCACGAAGTAGGAGCCGGTCAAGGTGGCCGGCGTGGGCAGCACCGCGCCGCTGGCCAGCACGTCGACCAGCTCGGGGGCCACGGCGGGATTGTCGGCGTCGGGGCCGATCTCGGCCTTGCCGGTTTGTGCCAGCGAGATGAGCTGCCCGGCCGCATCGACGGCAACGCCCGGCAGCACGTGGATGCCCGGCTGATTGAGCGTGGCCGAAATGACCAGTCCTTCGCCGACGCCCCAGTCGTGCAGGCCCGATCCAAGGACGCGCGCGAGCGGCTGGTCGTGCTTGACCTGATCGACCATCGATTCGGCATGGGAAGTCGCACCGGGCCGCATCAGGCCATTGGTGGTGGGATCGGTGTAGATGGTCCGGATGATCGGCAGGCTGGGCATGACGGATTCCTTGAAGATCAGACCGACGAGATGACGGTCCAGAGGGTGTGCGCCGGCTTGTTCCGGTCGACGATGTCGCGGATGTTCCCGACGATCCTGCGGCGCTCCAGGGGAGTCGCCGGGCGCTGCTTGGAAAAGTGCACGATGGCCGCGAACTCGTGGTCGAGCGCGCGCCACACACGGGGTTCGAGCGGCGAGACCTGGGGTTCTCCGCCATCGCAGATGAACAGCTGCCTGCCGTCAGACACCATGCCGCTCGGCGCCACCATGCCCTGCGGCTCGCTGGCACGCGTGATGCGGGGCGGGACCTGCGTGGTATCGACCCAGTACAGCGCGGCGGGCTCTGCAATTTCGCGGGTGTAGGGGTCCAGCGGGTCGGGCGTCAGCGGCTTCAGGCCGGCATCGAGCACGATCAGCAGTCCGGGCTTGAATTCGACCACTGCCGTGGGAGCCACCAGCGGGTTGGCCGCAGCGGGCACGGCGCCCAGCAGGAGCGATTCGACCCACAGCGGTGCCGCGCGGCTGACGTGCAGCAGGCTCGCGGGCGTGGGCGCCGTCTGGTCGCCACCGTCGCCGATGACGAGGTCGCCGCCACCCGGGCCACCCGCCAGGACCGTGAGCGAGAAGGGCGCAATCGCCTGGGTCAGCAGGTGCGGGGTGGGGATGAGCGTGGCGAGGTTCAGGTCCACCACGCGGGGCGGATTGCCGAGGTTGCCCCGATCGAGGATGAGCAAATGGCCGTTGTTGTCGAAGGCCATGGCCACCGGGTTGATGAGCCCCAGCTGAGCCTTGCTCGCCACCGCCGTCACCGGCGCGAAACCGGTGGCCGAGGGCAGGCGGTAGAGCGCGGCTTGGCCGGCGAAGGCCACGTTGTCGAGCACGTACAGGCTCCAGGGCGTCAGCCGGTCAGCGGCAACGGCCTTGGGGAACACCGGCGCGCCCGGGTTGAGGGCGCTCCACGGTGTCGGCCCCACCGGTCTCGGCAGCGGCGGCGCGCCGGCGAATTCGTGGCGGCCGGGCGGCGCGATGGCCCACACGGCCTCGTCGACCTCGGTCCGCCAGTAGGCGGGCGTGCCGGCATCCCCGAGGTAGAGCGTGCCATTGGGCGCGCGCGCGATGCAGGTGGGCCGTGTTACGCCGCCATGCACCAGCGAGTTGTCACGGCGCGCCACCGGGCCGTTGCCAATCAAGGTGTCGATGCTGGCGAAGCGGCCGGGGACGGGCGTGCAGACCAGGACCCGCGAGCCCTCGTCGATGGCGACGCGCGGTCGCTTGTCGGAGATCGCGTACAGATCGAGGTACTGGTAGAGGCCGCGCTTGAGGCCGCGCTGGCGGTAGATGCCGACGATTTCTGCTGTGACCTTGCGGCGCTGGTACTCGTCCCACACGGCCGGAAACTCCAGCGACACCCAGGAAGCGAGCCAGGGCAGGAACTCGGCCGGCGTCGTCCAGGGGTCGAACAGCCGATGCAGGCGACCGATGACCTCGCCCACGGCCTCGTGCTCGACCGGCGTGCCGTCGGGGCCGAGGTGGCGGATCGGCACACCATCATCGATGCCCGTGAGGATCTTCTCGAAGATGCGCAGTGCAGCGCCGAGCGAGAAGCCCGGCGCATCCGGTTCGGCCTGCCACAGCACAGGCGGCAGGAAGCGGAGGTAGCTGCTCTTGTCGGCCACGGCGCAAGCTCAGTTGACGACCAGCGAAGTGACCGTGTGACCGCTGGGGGGCAGGGCCGAGCACACGAGTTCATAGTCGGTCAGCCGCACCGCAGCTCCCGGCAGACCCAGCGACAGCGAGAAGGGGCGCTCGCGCGCGTCGTCCCAGGTCCCGCCGGGGCCCAGTGGAGGCTGGTGGTAGAGCGGCACCTGCGCCTCGATCGCCACCTTGGAGATGAAGCCCACATCGTCGTCCGGTGCGATAGCCTTGAACAAGTCGGCGATGTAGACCGCCTGGCCCATCTGCCAGCCGAGGCCCTCGCGGCCGCCGCGTGTCGGATGCAGGAAGGCCGTGATGCTCGCCTGCGTGGTGGCGGCCACGGCGGCGGCACTGGTGACCACGCCGTTGTCGATGGCGCGCTGGAACACCGTGACTTCGACGGTGGCCTTGATCGGCACGTAGCGCGGACCGCTGACGACGAGGTGCGCGGTCACCGTGCGGCGTCGGTCCAGGTAGCGCTGCACCTCGTGCACCAGGTCCTCGTTCGGTTGCGGCCGCGGCTCGGCCGCCCCGTAGTCGGGCACGATGATGAGGTTGACGTTGCCCGATGCGCGGTCGAGCGCGCCGAAGGTCCAGGGGTCGTCTTTGAGCCAGGCGGGCGGCGCGCCAGGGCCGGCCGCCCTGTTCATGCGCGGCTCCAGGCAGCGCACGATGGCCACGTCGGTGGTGGCTTCGCGGGCCAGGTATTCGTAGTCCTCGGCGGTGACGGCGCGGTGGCGGTTGCGCAGCACCTCGGGGGCGCGGCGCTTGGTCTCTTCGATCGGCTCTTCGTCGGAGCCGCCGAACGACGAGGCGAGGTTGACCACGTCGACGATGCCGGCCACTGGCGTGTGCAGCTGATGGATCGCGCCAGCGCCGACATTGCCGCTGCTGCCGCCGTCGAGGTAGCGGTAGCCCAGGCCTGTCGCGGGATCGACGTCGGCACCCACGGCGACACCGGCGGCGGGCATCGAGCCGTGGCCGCTGGGATTGAGGACGGCATGGTGGTTGCCGAAACTCACCTCGCCCGTCACCGGGTCGAGCCGGTAGACAGTGCCCGGTCCGTGAGGCAGTTCATCGACCTGCGTCCACGGCGTTCCGCCCACCGTGATCTGCAGGTGATCGTAGGGCGTGTCGGTGTCGGGCCGCTTGAACAGCGGCTGGTGGGCCAGCTCGAAAACCTGGAAGGCCTTGCCTGTGCCGCTGCCCAGCGTCTCGGGCGCGCGGATCGACAGCGCGTTGAACGAAGACGCCGCGTTGAAGAGCATGGCTTCGATGCCCAGATTCACGGGGGCGGAGCCGGGGTTGTAGATCAGCAGGCCGGTCCAGAACAGCGGCGTGGCCACTTGATCTGCCGGCGTTGCCGGAGCGAAGGGCGCCCAGCTTGTCGGGATCTGGCTGGCCCAGTCGCCGGGCACCGTGAGGCGCATGAGGCCATCGTGGGTCAGGCCTTCGGTCTCGTCGATGACGCCGGGAATCGCGGCCCAGGTGCTGGGGATGCCGCCGACGCGCGAGTACAGCCAGACCATCTGGAGCTTGGGCAGCAGCGTCACCGGGTCGACCTCGGCCGGCCGCGTGAGGCGGAACCTCAGCTGGATCTGCTGCGCCACCGCGCTGTCGAAGCCCAGCGCCAGCATGCTGGCCTGGCTGGCGGGCAAGGTGATCAGCTCGCCGTTGGCCGGCGATGCCGCGTAGTTCTTCGAGACGTTGGCATAGGCCGTCTTGGTGAAGCGCAGCACCGTTTTTAGGTTGGTCGGCAGCACCGTGAGGTCGTCGTCGGTCTCGAACAGGATGGGGGGATCGGCCTCGCTGGCGCGCGTCTGCGCCTGCGTGCCCTTGGGCACAGGCACTGGTGCGCCGGGCGCGGCGGTGAAGGTGAGGAAGGCGCGCGCCGGTGTCTCGGGGTCGCGGGTGACGCCCAGCAGATTGAGGAAGGCGATGTAGTTCTTCTCCGGCACGCGGTTGAGCCGGTAGCTCAGGCCTTCGACCAGGAAGGCGAACAGCTCGATGAGCGTCATGCCCACGTCGCTGGGGTTGTGGTCGGTCCATTGCGGCGCGTAAGTGGGGATCAGGGCGCGCGCGTCGGCGACCAGGTCTTTCCACGTCCGGTCGTCCAGGTTGGGCGCCAGCAGGCGTCCGCGCTCGGAGTCGTTCATGCGGGCCTCGGGTCGAGATAGAAGGGATAGACGAAGCTCTGCGTGAGCTGCGTGGCCTTGATGCGATACAGGATGCTGATGTTCATGACGCCGAGCTGGCGTTCACTGAGCTCACGGTGGACAGTCACGTCGAGCACCTCGATGCGCGGTTCCCAGAGCGAAAGGCCCTCGGCGACGTAATGGCGCGCGACGTTGGCTGTGGCATCGTTGTTGGGCGCGAACACCAGGCTCTTCAGGTTGCAGCCGAACGTGGGCCGCATGACCCGCTCACCGTACTGGGTGCCGAGGATGATGCGGATCGACTCCTCGATCTTGCCCACCCCGGCCGCTTCCTCGAAGCCGCCCGTCGAGCTGATGCGTGCCGACTGCTGCGCGCGTCCCGCACCGTCTTGCCAGGTGGGGAGGGCCATGCCGCGACCGAGATATTCGTTGTTCATCAGACGGCCATCAGCTTGGATTGGCCGGCTGTCACCGACAGCGCGCCGCCGGGTGAGCCGGCGGCGGTCGCCGCCAGCGAGCCGAGCAGCACGGGCACACCGCCCACCTTGAGCTTGCCGGCCTTGCCGCCGGTGATCGTGACCGCGCCGCAGGGCGACATCCCTGGTGGCGGCGGGCCGTTCGTGCAGCCCATGACGGCGCTCAGTCCAGTGAGTACCGGCACCGCCGCGACACCCACGGTGAGCTTGGCCGCCGGCACCTGGCCGGCGGCGCCGGGCGGCAGGTGCGGGCATTTGACGATATCGGTGGCGATGAGGACAGCGGGCATGGGCACCTCAAGAGATGTTCATGGAAGAAGTCACCTTGACGTTCACGCTGGCGGCCTCCAGGCTGATCGTGGTGGCGGCCTTGAGCGTCATGCTCGTCTTGGCCGTGATGGAGACGGAGCCGTCGGCCTTCAGCACGATTTCGCTGCCGCCCATGTCCTTCAGGCTCAGTTGGCCCGTGACGGGCGTGTCGTCCAGGCGGATCTCGTGGCCGGCTGCCGTCTTCAGCACGCGCACATGATTCGCGCCGTCTACGTTCGACACCGGCGGCAGACGCTTGCCGTTCCACAGCGAGGACAGCACGATGGGCTTGGCCAGATCACCGTGCTCGAAGGCGACCAGCACCTCGTCGCCAATCTCGGGCAGCAGGAACAGGCCCGTCCCGCTGCCCGTCATCGGCGAGGCGCAGCGCGCCCAGCCACTCTCGACCTTGTCCGACAGCCAGGGGTAGGACACCTTGACCCGGGCCAGCGGCGGGCCTTCGCTGGCGTCAACGTGGTTGGCCTCGACCTTGGCCACAGCCACGCCGTAGAAGCGCTCGCGGCTGTCGGGCGAGGGGCGCTCGGTGATCGACTTGCGCAACAGCGACAGCAGCACCGCGCCGCCACGTTGCGTGACCTCGAAGCTGGTGCGGTAGCCGCTGTCGCCGATCGTGTGCGTGACCTTGCGCAGGCGGTACATGCCGCTGAAGCGCTTGCCCACGCCGCGCACTTCGATCATCTGACCGGCCTTGAGTTCGGGCAGGCCGACGCAGCTGCCGCTGCCTTCGTACAGACCTTCGAGGATGTCCTGCAGGATCGACTTGGCCAGCAGCGCCGCGTCGATGGGTGACTCCACGGGCTGGTTGCGAACCACGTTCTTGCCCAGCTTGAGCAGCATGTCGCGGGCGCTGCTGCCCAGGCGCTCGAGCAGGTTGTCCAGATCGAGGTCGGGCGCCATGGCAAAGGCGACGATGCTTTGAGCCAGTTCCTCGTTGTAGCCGCGTACGACCTGCATGCCGGCCAGGCCTGAGTTGGACAGGCGGGGCGTGAACGAGCCCAGGTTCTTGCCCCATTCAAGGACCACGGCCTCCAGCTGCGGGCGCGGAAACTGGAAGTACAGCTTGTCCCAGTGCACGTAGACGTCGAAGAAGTTGGCCCGCGCCCGGTCTTTCAGGAACGCCATGTCGCTGCCGCTCTGGATGATCTTCTTGCGGTGAAAGAACGGCGAGGGATCGACCACGGGGATCAATCCTGCCTCTGCCGCGATCACCGCGGCGACGACGCTGTCGGGCACGTACTGGAACTGCCGGTCACCCTGGCCGTTGCGCAGCCGGTGCGAAAGGTCGTAGCCGCAGATGCGCAGCGTGGGCGTGCCGCTTTCCGGGAACGAGGGCTCGATCGAGCTGATCTCGCCGAGCATCATCGGCTGCAGTTCGCTGCCGTAGCCGATGTGGACTTCGACCGTCTTGCCCAGATCGAAGAGCGCCGAGTCGATCATCTGGTTGTCGGCATTGCGCAGCACCAGGGTGAACATGTCCGCGAGATCCAGGTTGTTGTCCACCTGCAGACTGATGACCTCTTTCGAGATATCGGCTGACAAGGTCAGGCCGCTGATGCGGACCTCGAAAGTCGGGGCATAGAAGCGCGCGGTCATCGCTGACCCCCCTGCGGCAGTTGCAACGTGATGCCCGGCACGATGTTCAGGGGGTCGTCGATGCCGTTGGCCTCGGCCACCTCGCGCCAGCGCGCCGGGTCGCCGAGGACGGCCGCAGCAATGGCGCTGGCGGTTTCGCTGCGCACCACGTTGTGCAGGGTGGGTGGCCCGAGGAACAGGCCGCGCTCAATGTCGATCTCAACTCGCACGAATTCCTGGAAGCGCACCGCAATGGTCGAGCGCACCGGGGTGCCGTCGCGCCGGAACATGGTGAAGCGTTGCGACGCGTCGACCAGTACGCACTGGAAGTTCAGCTGACCCATCGAGAACAGCAGCACCGGCGGCGCCTTGCTGAGGGCGTCCTTGTCGAGCAGCTTCACCAGCGGGCCGGTGTGCACGCGCACGTCCTGGTCTGCCTCGTAGCTGTCGAAGAAGAGGTCCATGGACAGCGTGCGGGCCTTGCCGCGAACGTATTGCAGCGGAGGCGCGTTCAGGCCGGGGATGCCGACCTCGGCAAAGTTGTTGCCCTGCTCCAGGCGCAACTCGTCGGGGTTGTACATGACCTGGAAGCGTTCCGCGGTCGTGGTGTTGGTGATGGTGGCCTTGGCCAGGCGAGCGAGATCCATGGCGTCAGCCCCCGCGTTCCGTCTCGGCGCGGATCTGGCTCATCAGATCGCGCATCAGGGTCTGGCGCAGGGCCTCCATGTCGATCCCCGAGCCGGCAACCGGCGGCTCGAAGGAGCGACTGGAGGCGGCGGCCATCGGGCGCTGCGCGGCCGGCGCATTCCCGGACGCCGCCGGGGCCGCGGGTGGCGCGGTGGCTTGCGCCGGGGCGCGCGGGCCGAGCTCGGTCCGGCCGCCGGTCCGCATCGCCTGTTCGACGGCATGAGCCCGGGCCTCCTCGGCCGCCAGCGCGCCCGTGCCGCTGCGCTGCCACTGCGCATGGGGCCGCAGCGCGTGCTCGGCATGCACGGCCTCGTGGGCCAGCAGCGCAAAGCCCTGACTGTCGTGCGGCTGGTAACGGCCGCGGGCGAAGTACAGGTCCGGGCCGATGGACACGGCATCGGCCCCGTGCTGCTGCGCCAGTCGGTCCGCCGCTTCATCGTGGTGAACACGCAGTTCGTCCGCCACGGGGCCGAGCTCGGACCGCAGGCGACCGCGCACGCCGTCAGGCAGGCCTTCGGGAAGGGCCATGGCATCGAGCTGGCGCAGCCCGACGGCCTCCACGCGCGCAAAGCGCCCGGCTTGTGCAAGCGGCGACTGTGCCGCGCGCTGGGTCACGCGGGCCAGCGGTGCGAGCCAGGCCGGTTCCTGAAACCTGGCCGCCAGCAGGGCGTGTGCGGCGGCCTGCAGCTGCGGGCCCAGCGGCTTCATCTCGGGCACGAAATCAGGCTTCACGCCATCTCCTCCTGCATTTGCAGCACGGTGGCGAGCCAACGCCTGCGCTCGGCATGGTCAAGCTCCATCAGCTCCTGGTGGGTCCAGCGGACATGGCGTGCGAGCATGGCTACCTCCCTGGTGACCCGGTTCAGGGGGTAGCCGAGAATCCCCCCGGCGCGAGCACCGGGTGGAAGTGATGGCCACATTCGGGGCACTGGGCGTCGTCGGCCTCGCGCGCCAGGCCGTTGATGCGGTTGTAGGTGTGCTGCAAGTAGGCCAGGTCTTCGGTGAACAGCCCCTCGATCACGCCGGGGTGGATATCGGTCAGGGTGCCCAGGCGCATCACCACGCGCGACAGCAGGATGACGATGAGGTAGGCCGCGAAGTCGCGCACGCGCGGATCTTTCAGGGGCATCAGCTCGTCGGCCGCTGTGGCGAGTCGCATCACGCCCTTGCGGTGCAGGGTGCCTGTGGCATCCACGTAGCCCTTGGGCAACTCGAACTCGTGCTCGGTGATGAACATGCTCAGGCCCTCGTGATGCCTTCGTGGCTCAACACCAGGGTGTCGGCCGCGATGTCGTTGCCCTTGGCATTGAAGGCGGCTCCTTCCCATTTGCTGGGCCAGGCGGCGACGAAGTTCCAGCGCGCCACCTCGGCGCGGTTGGCGAGGTCATAGACGACGACCGAGCCGTTCTTGCGCTGCACCGTGCCCTGGATCACCTGCTCGCGCCAGTTCCACAGCTCCTTGGAGGCCGTCAGGCCCCACTTGAGCGTGATGTCGGTGTAGGTCGTCTTGCCGGGCAGCTTGCGCACGGTGGTGTTGTCGCCGCCCTCGCGGGTCTCGATCACCTCGGTGGTGGCGCCCAGGCCGCTGCATTCGGTGAAGGCACCCTGGGCGATGCCGTCGATCTCGACCAGGAAGTTGAAGTTGCGAAAGGGGTCGGTGCGTTGTCCGGTTTCGGCCATGACGAGCTCCTCAACGGTTCATAGGATGGGTTTCAGGATTCGCTCGATTCGGAGCCGCTGTCCCACATCGCGATGCGGACGACGACAAACTCCGCCGGGCGGACCGGCGCGATGCCGACTTCGACGATGACCTGCCCGAGCGCGCGCACGGAGGCCGGGTTGAGTTCCTCGTCCACCTTGACGTAGAAGGCTTCCGATGCCGTCTTGCCGAACAAGGCGCCCGACCGCCAAACCCGGGTCAGGAACTCGGTGATGGTGCGGTCGAGCTTCTTCCACAGCACCTGGTCGTTGGGCTCGAACAGCGCCCAGCGGATGCCGCGCTGGATGGACTTCTCGACGAAGAGGAAGAGCCGCCGCACGTTGATGTAGCGCCACGGCACCTCGTCCTTGGGCGCGGTCGTGCGCGCGCCCCACACGATGGGCCGCTGGCCGGGGAAGATGCGCAACACATTGATGCCCTCGATATTGATCTCGCCCTGGTCGGCATTGCTCAGCAGTGCACCGAGGTCGGCAGCGCCGGTGATGTATTCGTTGGCCGGCGCCTTGTGCACGCCGCGCTGGCTGTCGCTGCGCGCGTAGATGCCTGCCAGGTGGCCCGAGGGCGGCACCAGCAGCAGCTCGTCGCCGCTGCGGCTCGAGGGGTCGTTGATCCAGATCCAGGGGTAGTACAGCGCAGCGTAGCCACGCGCCGAGAGCACAGCGGCGCGCTGCGCGAGCAGGGCGCTGCCGGGCATGATGGGCGGCTTGACGCTGCCATCGCCGTCAAGGATGGCGAAGCGATCCGCCATGTTCTCGCAATGCGCCACCACCGCGGCCTGCACTCCGCTGTCGACGCGGCCCGGCACGCAGACCATGTTCACGTCCTCGAGCTTCTCCAGCGCCGTGAGCGCCACTTGATAGTGGTTCAGTCCCACGGCGGCGGGGTTGTCGTTGACACCCTGAGGCAGCGCCGCGGTGTCGCCGATGACGGCGGGCTGGTTCAATGGCGGCGCCTGCACGCTGGGCGCCGGGGGCTGCGCGACGCTGATCCATGCCGAGTTCACCGCACGGGCGAAATAGCGGCTGTGGCGCGGGTCCATGGAAAGCTGGGCGAAGGTCTCGGTCGCGTTCAGCGGCTTCTTGACGACCAGCGTGAACTCGTAGGACGCGATGACGGTGGCCGCATCGGCCTGATCCAGGGTGTAGGCCTTGCTCAATCCGCTGGCGAGCACGACAGCGTCGGCCTGCAGCTTCTCGACCAATGCGTTCTCGGTGTTGCCGCCGGCCTGGGTCAGGCTGAGCGAGCTGCCCGGCTCAATGCCGTCGGTCTTGTCCACCCGGAAGCGCTTCTGGCCGACGGCCAGGTCGGCGATGCGGATGATGTCGTTCAAGGCCACCGGCGTTGCCACCGCCGACGACAGCGTGATCTGGTCGCCTGCGATCCGGACAATGCTGTAGCGCGTGGCGCCGCCGGCCACGGTGACCACATCGTCCACGCGGAACTTGGCAGCGTCGGCCGCTGCAGCCAGCGTGATCACGCTGGTGGCCGGCCCCGCCTTGAGTGCGGCGCGCCCCTTGAGCACGTTGACGCCGGCCACCAGGCCGGGTGCGGCGTTCTGGACGGCGATGGTGATGTTGTTGCCTTCGACGCCTTCTTTCAGCGCCTCGGCATACAGCGTCGGGGCGGGTACGGCGCCACGGTCAAGCAGGGTCCAGGCTGCGCGCGAGGCGGTGCCTACGCGGACCACATAGGCGACCGTGCCGCCGTTCTCGAAGAAGCCGCGAACGGCATGCGGCAGGTACAGGCGCGGTGCCACGCTGAACTCGCCGAAGATCGCCTTGTACTGCGTCCAGTTGGTGATCTTCATCGGCACGCCGACGGGGCCGTCGAGCGCCGGCCCGAGCAGCGCTGGCGTGCTGGTTCCGACACCCTCGATGGGGCCGGTGGCCGCTTGTTCCTCGATGTAGACAGCCGGATATTTGTAGCTCAGCGCCATGACGAAGGCTCCTGTTAGAGGGGGTCCAGGTGGATGTCGTACGAACCGGCGTTCAGCGGCACCGGCAGGGGCCGGGTGCCTTCTTGAAAACCGGTGGCACGCACCCGCAAGGTGTAGAGGCCGGGTTCCACGCGCTGCACCCGGAACTGGCCGGCGTCGTCGGCCACGGCCAGCTCGCCGGTTTCATCGACGCGAACCCAGGCGCCGGCCACCGGAGTGGCTGTGGGGCTGCTGCCGCTCCACACGGTGCCGCCCACCTGGTACTGCGGATCGGCGGGCTGGAGCAGGCGCGCGGCATCGCCGTCGCGCGCGCCCACGCGAGCCAGCACATCGGTGACCAGCGGCCCCTGGTCGCCGGCCTGGTAGTCGAGCGCGATGGACACGGCGTACTCCAGCGAAGGCCGCAGCTGGCCCCCGATGGCGTTCCAGAAGTCGCCCGAGTTGCGTGCCGAGTCGGGCTGTGCAATCAGCGTGGGCGGCGGCAGCTTCTGTGCGGCCATCGTGCCAACCAGCACCGGCCGCGGCAGCTCGGGGTAGCGCAGCAGCACCCGCAGCACGGCGGCGAGCAGGTTGTGCTCGTCCAGGTGCGGGTCGATGCCTGGCGTGGCTTCGGCCGGGCTCCAGGCGGTGATGCAGTACGAAGCCTTGACCCGGCACGGCGCAGCGTCGAGCGAATACTGGCCTCCGGGATGGCGCTCAAGGTAGCGCCCGACGTCGCGCAGGTCGCGGTTCTCGCGGATGTCGTAGAGGTAGCAGTTGAGCGTGCTGCGCTGCTTGGACACGGGCGTGAAGGCCTTGTCGGGGACGGCGAAGCTGAGGTCGAAGGGCAGCGGGCTGCCGAACTCAAGCTCGAGGAGCTTGACCAGGCTGCGATCGAGGTCGTCGATCATCGCGGTGCTCCGTTGGCGAAGTGGTCGCCCTCGGGCAGGGCCTTGCCGAGTTTCTGGTACTCGCGCAGCGCGCCGTGGCTCATGTGCCGCATGGCGATGGATTCGCCGCGGCTTGCTGCCAGCATGGCTGCCGACAACGCGATGTTGCGGATGCTGCCGCCGGCAACTGCGTAGCGTTGGGCGAGGGTCCTGAAGTCCAGGTCCGGATCGCGCGGTGCCTGGGGAGGCAGGCTGACGCTCCAGATCCTTTCCCGTTGCGCTTCGTCTGGAAATGAGAACTCGACGATGAACTGCAGGCGGCGCAAGAAGGCCGCGTCGATATTGATCTGCAGATTGGTCGTCAGCACCAGGATGCCGCTGAAGGCCTCCATGCGTTGCAGCAGGTAGCTCACCTGCATGTTGGCGTAGCGGTCATGCGCATCCGACACCGAGGTGCGCTTGCCGAAGAGGGCGTCAGCCTCGTCGAACAGCAGCACGGCGTCCGTGCGCTCGGCGACGTCGAACACTTCGGCAAGGTGCTTTTCGGATTCGCCGATGTACTTGCTGATTGCCTGCGACAGGTCGAGCCTGAAGAGGCTGCGTCCGAGTTCGCCGGCCAGCGCTTCGCAGGCGGTCGACTTGCCCGTGCCCGAGGTCCCGGAGAAAAGCGCACTGACACCCCGGCCGCGCGAGGATGCCTGGCCGAACCCCCATTCGGTCAGGACTTTCGTGCGCTCGCGGACATGCGCGCCGATTTCCCGCAACTGGCTTTCGACATCGGCCGTGAGCGCGAGATGCTCCCAACTGGACCGGGGCTCGATCACGTTCAACGCGCGCGGCACGCGCAAGGACAAGGTGCTGCGCGCGGCGGCGAACAAGGCGTCGCGCGGCACGGTTCGTCCAGCGGACACGGCGCAGGCCCTGGCGGCGGCATCATCAGTCTGCTGGCTGTCGAGCTGGAACACTTGCGCCAGCTCCGTGAGGTCGTGCGTGGCAGCGTTTCGGCCGGCGCGGCCGAGGCGAGCTTGCCATCGCGCCCTGCGCTCGCTGAGGGGGGGCAGGCTGACGTCGAGCCGCGGCATGCGGCAGCGTTCATCCGCGCCGAAGCTCGAGACCATGCACAAGCGCCCGCAAGCCGCTTCCACGAGCGCGACGGTGTCGGCCGGTGGGCTGGCGTCAGCCTCTTCGACAAGCAGGATCGCATCATGCAAGCGTGCGGCCAGCTGTGCACGCGCAAGTTCCTGCAGGGCCGAACGTGCGTGGGCCTCGACCCGATCGAGCCGCAGGCGGAGCAAGCCAAGGCCCAGGCGCGACGCAATCGCATGCGCCAGATGCAGGCGCTCAGCGCTTGTGGCGCCGAGCAATCTCAGGCAGTGCAGATCGGGACACCGCAACAGTGGAGCCACGGCGGGGTGGCGGTGCCAGATGGCCTCGAAATGATTCCAATGTCCGGGCGTGTGCAACTCACTGACGGCCTGCAGGCTGAGGTCGAGCGTGTCTCGCCCCGCCAGAAAGGCCACGACCTGAGGGTCGGGCACGAGGTAATGCGAGCCCCAGGTGGCATGAGCCTGCGCGGTGTCGGCCAGCACGCGAACCAGCCGGTTGCTCAGCAAAGCCGAGCTCCCGGAAAGAAGGCGTCCAACGCCCTCCCACTGGGGCACGGGGTACGCCGAGGCGAGGTGTGCGATGGTGGCCAGCGTTGGACGACGTCGCGTCACATCGTCCTGCAGCAAGCCGAACAGGCGCTCGTAGCGATGGTCGAGATCGGGACTGATAGCGATCAGCAGCGCGTCGGTCTCGAAGGCGTCGAGCTCGAAACGGCTCTTGAGCAGGGCGAGTCGTGACGTTTCATCGCCCGGCAGAAAGCGCGGTCGGTCCGCGCCGGCTGCAGGTACGGACCACGCGCTGTGACCGGGCGCCTGCCGAAGCAGTTGCGCAGCGTCGTCGCTTGTCACAAACAGGCCGCGAAAAGAGGCTTGGGCCGGCGGGCGGTCGAAGCTGGACTCGAATTCGGCAATCGCTGCTTCGAGGGCGCGGTCCAGCAGCATGAGGGATGTGCTCAGTCCCCCGACTCGGCGCGCAGGGCGTCGGCGCGGTGTGCTTGCAAGGTGTCGGGGATGGGGTCGGCGAGCACTTCAATGACCCTTGTGCGTCTTGATCGCCGCCAGCAGCTGGTCCATGGAGGCCTCGTCCCGGTCCTCACCGGCCGAGCACAGTTCAATGTGACGAAGCGAACGGGCGTCTGAACTCATCAGGTACACCTGGAGCGCTTGCGTTTCATAGCACCTCATCCAGTCGCTCCACGGGCCGATCACGATGTCGGGACGCAAGCCGCTGATGCGGGACAGGAAGTCCGGGTCCTCTTCCGAGATGAACACCTCGATCTCCGAGTCGTCCTCGAGCCCAGCTGCGAGGATCTCGCTGAGCATCGCGGGCATGTTGGCGATCAGGACACGTCTGTACTTGGCGGACATTGAAATGCACTTTCATCGGCGCTTGCCGAGCTGGTTGCCCAGAAGGCTACGCTCGCACCCGTCCGCCGGTAAGGCGCACGCTCCGTGCGCCAAGGTTCAATTTGGATTCAGTCAGGGGCGGAAAGGACTACACCTCTTGGCAAGCATCGATGGGCCTGCCTCCGCTTGACGAGATGGGCGGCGGTACGCGCGAGGGCCACGCCAGCGCGTGGCCCTCCGTCACAGAAATCTGGGGGGAAGAGCCTCAGGAGACGGAAGCGGCTCAAGGCAGGACGGGGCTGGGACCTTCTGCGAGTGGGGGCAGGGCCGCAGCCTCGCGGCGATGCCGGATCTGCAGACGCTGCAGAACTTGATGCACATGGTTTTTCACCGTGGCGAGTTCAATGCCGAGTTCACGGGCAATCTGCTTGTTGCTCTGACCCAGGCGCAGGTGCTGCAGGATGCGGACCTGACGCGGCGTCAGGCAGCTCAGTTCCCTGGCTGCGGGGCTTTGTGCCTGGGCCAGTTGTGCCACGCGTCTCAACAGGACTGCAGAGACGTGCGGAGAGCATGCCAGTTCGCCGTTCAGCACGGAGTGGATGCAGTGGACCAGTTCGTCCATCGAGTTGTCGCAGGTGACGAAACCCTTGGCCCCTGCCTCGGCCCAGGAGAGCAACTCCTCGCCGTCGTCGGTGCGAATGCCCAGAGCCACCAGACGGGTGCGGGGCGAGGTCAGATGCAAGAGCGAGACAGCCTTGGAGGCGCTCCCCAGGCCCACGTCGAGCAGCAGCAGGTCCGGCTGGCATGTCGCTACAGCGGCGACAGCGCCTTCCAGGTCAGCGTTCGCCGAGACCACTTCAAGCGCCGAGTGCTTGGAAAGCAAGTTGGCCAGACCGTCCCGATAGAAGCGAGCCCGGACACCGATAACCAATCTGTTCATGCGGCCCCCTTGCGCGCTTCCTGCGTCCAACTGGGCGCGATGCACATGCTTGCGTTCGAGATCGTATGGCGTCAAACCTGCTGGCCGCTTCCCCAAGAGGGTGGACGTCACCCTCTGCTTTGGGAGCAGAGGGTCGCGAGTTCGAAACCCGCTACTTCGACCATCAACACGTTTGTTCTTTACTCGAAAAGCAGCCTCGCAAACTCTGCGACCACGAATCACTGGGCGAACTGCGCACCCTCTCGATGAAGCGACCCAATCTGAAGCAGGCTTGGGAATCAAGCTGCGGGTCCATCTGGAATTGATGCGCGCAGGGCGCGCGCAACAAAATGGTCCGCACAAGAATCGAGTGAGCAGGGAGCACACATGAAAATCTTTGCCGATCCGGCAGCGGCAACAGCCTTGATGCAGGTCCTGGAGACACCGGGGCAGACCGACTTCGATCGCTGACGATGCAACGCCAGCAGTTGCGCGTGGCGCAGTGCCATCGAGGGGAGCTTCATGCATCAGGCTAGCGAGCAGTTGTTGGGCGCGTCGTTCGCAATGGACGCCGTGCGAACGCAGATCCGCCGCATCGCACGGTTGGACGCCACCGTGTTGATCGAAGGCGAGACCGGCACGGGCAAGGAGGTGGCTGCGCGCAGCGTGCACTACCTGGGCACGCGCGGCGACCGGCCCTTCGTGCCCGTGAATTGCGGCGCCCTGGCCGACGCACTGGTCGAGAGCGAGCTGTTCGGCCACGAACGTGGCGCCTTCACCGACGCCAAGGCCAGCTCGCTGGGACTGGTGAGCGAAGCGCGCGACGGCACGCTGTTTCTCGACGAAGTGGATGCCCTGTCCCTGAAGGCGCAGGCGGCGCTGCTGCGCTTCTTGCAGGACGGCAGCTACCGGCGTGTCGGCGGCACCGGCCTGCGGCACTCGGAGTCGCGCGTCATCGTGGCCAGCAACGCGAATCTGCAGGAGCTGGCCGAGGCACGCCTGTTCCGCAAGGACCTGCTCTACCGCATCAACGTGCTGAGCGTTCGCATGCCGCCGCTGCGCGAGCGCGGTGACGACGTGCTGGAGCTGGCCAACAACTTCCTGCGCCGGCTCGCCTTGCACCACGGGCGCCCGGCGGCGCGCTTCTCCGTGGCGGCCTTGCAGTTCATGCGCAGCCACAGCTGGCCCGGCAATGTGCGGGAACTGGAGAACCTCGTGCAGCGGGCCTTCCTGCTCAGCGAGCAAGACGAGATCGACATCGGGCGCACAGGCCGCAGTGCGCGGCCCGAACGTGCAGAGCCGACCAGTCTGAAGGCGGCCAAGCAGCGCGCGGTGGCCGAGCTCGAAGGTGATTTCGTGCGCCGGCTGCTGGAGCAGACCCAGGGCAACATCAGCCAGGCCGCCCGCCTGGCGGGGCAGGACCGCAGCGCATTCCGGCGCCTCGTCAAACGCTGCGCCCTGGCGCCCGTGCAGGCGGGCATCAAGCCGGCTGACGGCTGCTGACGGCTGCTCACGAGCCGCCCGATGCTCCGCAAGCTCCTGCTCCTTGTCGTGCTGCTGGCCTTTGCCGCAGTGGCATTCCTGGCCGGCCTGCTGGCGCCGCGGTCCTGGCAGCAGAGCACGCAGGCCTTGCTGTCCTCAGCACCAGGCGTCGTGGCCGCGGCTTCGTCTGCGGCGTCATCGGCTGCTGCATCGGCATCGGCGGCTGCAGCCTCGGCCCCCACTTCGGCGGCCAGCGCCACCATCATCCCGCGCGCGCAACTCTGGGCCGACTCGGCCGCGGCGCCGGGGCAGCGTTATGCGCTGCTGGCCGGCCAGTTCCCGACCGAGGCGGCGGCGCGCGCCTTGGCGGCGAACGTGCAGCAGCACGGCATCGGCGTGCGGCAGCTGACCGTGCGCGAGGCCGACAACAGCCTGTCCTGGCTCGTGGCCATTGGCCTCTTCGAGAGCGAAGCGCTGGCGCTGGAGAAAGCTCCGGCGCTGGCTGGCGAGCTGAACCTGAGCGCGCCGCTGCCCGTGCTCGTGCTGCCGGCCGCGCCCAAATAGCGGGGCGGCGCTCAGCGCAAACGACCCTTGCAGCGGTGCTGCGGCACCCGCCAGCCCGCGGCGCCCGGGCTGTCCACAAAGCACACGCGCAGATCGGCCATGCCCAGGCTGCACAGGTGGATGGTGAGGTGCGCGAACTGCCGGTCGCGGGTGATGAACCAGCGTGTCTCGCCGTGGGCCAGGCCCGGGCTGTGGGCGCGGTAGACGCACAGGTCGGCCTGGCCGCGATCGCGCACGAGCGCCACCCGCAGCGTGGCCGCGCCGAAGCTGGGCTCCTGGTAGATCCAGACCATGGCGCTCAGGATGGCATGCAGGCCGGCCCGCTTGCCAGGGCGAGCCGGTGTCCCGGATACTGCGGCGCCATGCAGCCCTCGCGTCCACCGCACGATCGCATCACCCTGGTCCTGCCGCCCGGGCACACCCGGCCCGTGATCGGGCGTGCCGAACCGGCCAACGAGGATCTGCGCACCCAGACGCTGGCCCGGCAGGGCTGCGCGCCATCGCCGCGCCACGCACCGCCGGTGAGCCTCGTCGAGGCGGAAGACCTGCGCCGCCGCACGGTGCTGTCGCACCAGTTGCCGCGCACCTGGCAGCGCGCGCTGGACGAAGGCCTGCCCGCGGGGCGACGCCCCACGCTCGATGGCGTTGTCGCAACGCTGATCGTGAGGGGCGGCTTCACGTCGGGCTGAACGGCGTTCGCTATTTGCCGATCTTGCGCTTGCTGGCCTCATAGCCGCCGGCCAAGAGGAAACCTGCTGTGTTCATGAGCACGCCTGTCGGCTCACCCTTCTTGGCCCACTGCAGGGCCGATTCGGCGAATGCCGTGGAGTTGGTGATCTCGCCGGACTCGACCCTCTGGGCACGCTGCTGGTAGGCGTGCGAAGTCGGGGCATCGAGCGTGTGGTCGCCATGGATGCCCAGTCGGCGGTTCGTCGTGAACAGCGCGCCGGTGAAGGGCTGCGTGACGGTGCCGTTGCGCAGACTGTTGTCCAGGTCGGCGCGCGGGCCCTGCTGGAGCGGGCCGGTGGTGCTGCCCACGTTGGCCTTGAAGATGGTCATGTTGCGGAGGTACTCCATCGCGGTCGCCTTTCGGTCAGTTGAGGTCAGGTTGGGGGCTCATTTCCAGTGCAGGAACGTGCGGCCCGATTGGCGCAAGGCTTCGACTTCCTTCATGTTGAGGGTGTCCATCGAACTGCCGCCCTGCTTGATCGTCTTGCTGCGCAAGGTAGAGAGGGGTTCGGCCCGGTACACCGCGGCGCCCTGTTGCAGGCTGGACATGTCGTTCTTGCGCGTGAAGCCGTCGAAGCCCGGCTTCTGGCCACCGAACGGCACGCCGCCCATCGCCGACACGGTGTTGGTGGCGTTCAGCTGGTCGGCATAGGTGCGCCCGCAGTTGACGCACATGTCGTTGGGGCTGCTGGTGGTCATCAGCACGCTGTTGTTGTTCGGCTGCGGCATCAGGCCCAGCGCGTGCGGTTCAGAGTGGTAGTGCGAGGACGCGCTGGGCTTGAAGCCGCCTTTCTTGGCGGTCTGGGTCGACTTGCGATAGAGATGCTCGCGTTGCTTCGGGCTCTGGTCCGAGGTCAGGCCCGTGGCCGACGTGCCCTGAGCAAACTGCGGTGGCGCGGTGAACTTGAAGCCCTGGTTCGTGTGGCTGAAGCTGAACGCTTCGCTTTCGACCACATTGGTCGTCGTGCGCTTGCCGACGGAATTCGTGACGCCTCCCTGGATCCGGTCGGCTTCGGCTTCATAGACATCCCGGGACCGCTTCGTCTTGGAGGCTTCGAGCACGCGGCTGGTGGCTGCGCTGCTGATTCGCAGGGTGTCGACCTTGCCACCCTTGCGCGGCTCGAACTCGCCGACGGATCCGCGCCGGCTCAGGTGCGCCCTGGGGTTGTCCGGGTGAGGGATCGTGAGGCCGGTCTCCTGGCGGTGCGTGTCGTAAGCCTGCTTGCTCTTGAACTCTTTCGTCGTCACCGCATGGAAGGTCTGCTGCTCGCGTGTGCCGTGGTGCAGCGTGTGGTCGTGCGCGTGCTCGTCGCCGAAGATCGGCATCGAATAGCTCGCCCGCGTCCGCACGCCCGGATTCGGGGCCTGCTGCGTGACGTTCGAGTTGGTGTTAGAGGTCTTTTGTTTCTTGGCGGCGGTCATGGCGTCACTCGGCTTTACGCTGGATGTTCAGAACAGTGCGATTGGTCTTGTGCAGGGCCTCGATTTCCTTCTTGTTGAGGCTTGCGCCGGCTCCGAGTTGTTGGGTGATCGGGGCGCTCCGATGGACCCAGGCTCCCTTTCGCAGGGCCTCGCTGTCGTTCTTGCGCGTGAACAGGTCCCGGCCCTCTTTCTGATGCTGAAACGGCACGCCGCCGGTGATGGAGGCGATGTGTTTGTCAGTCAACTGCAGGCCAAACGTTCGTCCGCAGTTGACGCACATGTCGTTGCGGTTGCTGGTGCCCATCACCACCGCGTGGTTCCTCAGCGATCCCATCAAGCCGAGCGCCATGACTTCGGAATGGTGCTGCCACTCCGGCTTGGCCGTGAGGCCGAGGCTCTCGGCGGTCCGATAGCCTGGGGCGTAAAGATTCTTTTGCTGTTCGGCAGGCAATTTGGCCAGCGCTCCGCCTGAGACGCCCTGCGCAAACTTTCCCGATGTGAGTTGCCAGCCCGTCCCGGTCTTGTAGTCAAGTTCGAGGGCTTCGATCAGGGCCGCATTGGCGGATTGCGGCGTTTTGGCACGGTTGGTGATGGGCTCCGTGATCTTGTTCGCCTGGGCTTTGAAGGCGCCCCAGGCATCCTCCGGAGTCTTGGTCAGCAGGGCCTGACTTGTGGCCAGGCTGCTGACGCGGACGGTGTGAAAAACGCCGTTCTCCACCCTGACGTCACCGATCGAGCCGCGCCGGCTGCGCTGACGCGTACCTTTCGGATTGATGGATTCCAGTCCGGTATTCCTCAGGTAAGCCTCGTGCTCCCCCTTGCTGTTGAAAGGCTGCGCCGTCACCAGATGCGAGGGACGCTGCTCGATCTGACCGTGCCGCAGGATGTGGTCCTTCTGATGCGCTGGGCCGAACAGCGGAATCGTGAAGGTGCTCTTGGTTTTGATGCGCTCGCTGGCCACCCGCTTCCTCGGCTCCAGCGTGACAGGCTCGTCGCGTTTTCGCTTCGCTGCTTTCCGCTCGTACATCACGCCTCCAATGCCACGCAGAGTTGCGACCAGCGCTGCCACAGCTGCGCCGCGCTGGGCGACAGGCCGCACGCAGCGCTTGCCCGATGAACGACCAGCTCGTCGTCGTCGTCTCCCTGCAGCTCCGCAAACCCGGCCCGGGCCAACAGGCGTCGGCAGCGCTGGTTGTCGCGGTAGACCGTGCTGAACACATGCTCGATGCCGCCCGCCGCCAGCACGGCGAGCAGGGCCGCGAGCGCCTGCGAGCCGAAGCCCTGGCCCTGATGATCCGTGCCGATCCAGATGTGGAAGTGCGCCATGTCGGCGTGGTGCCGGAAACCGAGTTGGCCCACCAGGCCGTGGCCGGCGTGCATCAGGGCGTACTCCACGCTGCCTTCGTCTTCAGGCCCAACGTCGAGCCTCGGGCCGTGCATCTGCGTCATCACGCCGATCAGCGGATCGCGCATCTGCCGGAGCAATTCTTCGCGATGACCCTCATGCAGCAGCTCCAGGCACAGCTCGCCGGCGCGCATGTGGCGCGGCGCATACCAGCGCTGGCCGAGCCACTGGGAGAGGCGTTCGCGCAGCGAGCTCACCAGAGCGCGCGTGGCGGCGCTGCCGGTGTCAGCCTGCAAGGCGCGCCGCGCCCATTGCAGCGCTTCTTCGGCATTGCCTGTCCTCGCTTCGAGCTCGGCGCGCAGATGCAGGAGCTGCGCGGCCTGCACGGAGTCTTCGGCCTGGCTCTGCGCCAGCACGCGCCGCGCCAGGCCCCAGTCGCCGAGCTCGGCGGCGTGCCGGGCCAGGGTCATGCCGAAGGCCGCGCTGCGCGATGCCGGGCCGGCGTGGGCCCAGGCTGCGTCGATGCTGCAGCAAAGGGCGCGGGCCGAGATGGGGTCGTGCGCGAACTGCGCGGGGTCTTGTTCACGCAGGGCATCGCTCAAGACCCAGGGGTCGCAGGCACTGCGGCGCAGCTGGTGGTTGAGCGCCGCGGCGTCGTGCACGCCGACGGCGCTGGCGCAGTCGCGCTCGCGATCGCCGGGATGCGCCTGCAGCACGGTCTGGACCAGATGCGCCCAGGCGCTGGCGTCCACGCCCAGCGGGTCGTCCCGGCAGGCCAGGTGCAGCACCCAGCCGCCGTCCTCGCATTGCCGCTGTTCAACCACGGCGCCGGCCATGCGCTGGTGCTGCGCCAGTGCGTGGAAGTTGACGGGCAGCAGCAGACGGCCCGGCTCGACCTGCTCAGGCGGCGCCAGGGCCTGGCCGCGGATCTGGCGTTCCTCCGCCACGCCTGCGTCGGCGCCGAGCAGCAGGTAGCGACCGGCCGAAAAATTCGCCACCGCGTCGACCTCGGCCAGCGCGCATTCGGACAGCAGCAGCGCGGCACTCGGAACGCAGCCGAGGTAGTGCGCCAGCAGCAGTGCTTCGGCCGTGGCGCACGCTGACGCTTCGAGCTGCGGCCAGTGGTAGCTCAGCGGCGGCTGCGAGCCGTCGGCTTCTGCGCTTGCAATGCGCACCCGGCCTTCGCGCAGACTGCCGTGGTGCACGGCGTAGAGGCGGCTGGGCTGGCAGCTCCAGCCGCCCAGGGCCAGGGCCGCCACCGGATTGCGCGCGCCGAACAGCGGCTGGCGCTGACGGCCATGCACCAGCGGCTGGCCGGTGCGCGCCGGCCAGTGGGCCGTGTCGAGCAGGCCGGACGCCAGATGCGCGGCCAATCCGGCGTGCTGCGCCAGGATCTCGTCCAGCGCCGTCTGTGCCGCGCGGGTCGGGCTGCAGGCCAGGTAGCGGACCGGCCAGTCCTGCATGCCGTGAGCCCGCAATTCACCCACCAGCGCCGGCAGCAGCGCCGCTGCGAGCTGCCCTTCGGCCGGCGCCAGATCGACGACGTACAGCGGCTGGCGCAGGTCCAGCCCGCCCAGGTGGTGCAGCCGGCTCCAGTGCATCACCAGCGCCGCGGCCCAGGCCCGCCCCAGCAGCGGCGAGGCCAACCGGGTGGCCAGCAGGGGCGAGGCGGCCAGCAGGGGCGCGCAGAAGGCATCGAAAGCCTGGCCTTCCTCGCCGACCGCAACGGCGGCGGCGAGCCTGCGCTCTGGCGCAGCAGAGCCAGCTTCGCGGGAGGCGGTGAGCGGCGTCATGCTGCTCAGCCCACTTCGTCCTGCAAGTCCTGCGGCTGCGCGATCCCCAGCAATTCAAAGATGTGGATCTGACCGCCTGCGCGCACAAAGAGCTCGCGGTAGAGCTCGGCCGTGTTCATGCCACCCCAGGCGATGGCGCGCTGCACCACGTAGGGCACGGGGCTGTGGGGCTCCAGGCTCAGCAGGGTATCGGCGGCGCGGGCCAGCATGAGGTAGGCCTGCTCGCGCGCGCTGGCCACCTCGCCCGGCGGCTGCAGCGGTGCAGGCGCGGCCCGGTCGGCGCCGGGCTGCGCGGGAGCAGTCGGCGGCGGTGCGGCGGCCGCCAATCCCACCGGCTGTCCGCGGCGGCGCAGCTCGGCGGCGAACCAGGACTGCATGGATTCGAGCACCGCGGCGAAGCTGCCCAGGCTCGGCGCATCGCTCTCAAAACGCGCATCGACAACGTCGATCAGCAGCGCCAGCGCGCGCCGCGCCTCGCACAGGGTCTCGTGGTTGGCCTGGCAGGCCTGCAAGGGTGTTGCAGTCAGGCGCAGCTGTAGCGCCTGCAGGTCCAGGCCGGCCTCGGCGGGCGCTGGCTCGGCGGCATTGCGGCCCGCACCACGCTGCTGCTCCAGGCGCTGCGCCAGTTCGAGGTCGGACCAGGCATAGCCCGAGTCGTTGTCGCGGTTCAGCGGGATCAGCTTGAGCGTGGGCAGCAGGCGCCGGTTGACCCATCGCAGCAGGTTGGCGCGGTGCCCGGCATCGAGGGGATGCAGGCCCTCCCAGTAGCGGTCCAGCAGGGCCGCGCTCAAGCGCAGGCCGGGCGCGATGCCGGCCAGGCCGTGCTGCTGCATCAGCGCCTCCAGCAGCCAGACGCAGAGCTGCAGATCCTTGCTGCGCCGGCACAGCGCCTGGACCGCCAGCTCCTGCACGGCTGGCCAGTCCGCGTGCTTGAGCTCATGCGGCATCTGCCCCATCGGCAGGCTGGCGTCGTCGGCGCTGCGGGCGCGCTGGATGGCGTGATAGAGCGCATCGGCGCGCAGCGAGGTGCCGGCAGGCGCGCGGGGATCGACGGGCGCCAGCAGCTCCGCCCAGGGCAGACCGAGCTGGGGTGCGAAGGCGATGTCGTTGAGGACGTGGGTCATGGCAGAACTCCGGTCAAAGCGGGGCCACCCGCGGGAAGCCACCGGGCCAGGTCACGGGCGCGGGCGCCTGGGTCTTGGGATCTGTGCCGCTCAGCCGCAGCCCGAGGTACAGGCGCGCTTCCGCGCCCGTGGGCTGCTTGGCGCCAGCGGCGGTGCGCTGCGTCGGCACGCGGAACTCCAGCAGCAGCTGCGTCGGGTCGAGCGCGTCGTGAGCCGCGATCGAGATCGGCCGCTGACTTTCGATCAGCCGCAGCAGGGCCCAATCGCCGCCGAAGGCGAAGCTGACCGTGCCGCCGCGCACGCTGAAGGCGCTGTCGGTCGGGGCGCTGGGCCGCCACACGGCCGCCGGGCCGCCGCCGACGGAACCATCGGGCCAGCTCAGGTCCAGGCTCAAGGCCTGCCCGAAAGGCCAGCTCAAGGTCGTGGCGCCGGTGCCCGGGAAGCTCAGCACGCGCGGCCCCGAGCTGAACGCCCAGCTGATGACGTTCTCGCTGCCTGGCGAAGACTGCGGGCTCGAACGGAAGGCCGGGGTCAGCGTCAGCGGCTGGCTGATCTCGCCCGCGACGAGGCTGTAGCGCAGGAAGCCGGCGGCCTGGTCGAGCTGCTTCAGGAAGGCCAGGGCCTTGCGCGCTCGCGGGTCGGTCGAGGCCGCGAGGCTGGCGGCCAGCGGCGGCCCTTGCTCGGCGTAATCGAGGAAGAAGCGCTTGGTCACGGCCAGGCCGGCATCGGGCGCGTTCAGTTCAGCAAACGGATAACGACCGCGGAGCTGGTCGTTGAAGCGCTTGGCCAGCGTCTCGTAGTTGGCGTAGGCCGTGGCGGTGCAGCTCAGCCGGGCCTGCGTTGCCAGGGCTGCGTGGCGATCGGAGAACAGATCGTTGCCGGGTGTGAGTGCGCTGGCCGATGACGCTGAAGGCGCGGCTGCTGCGGCTGTTGCAGGTGGTGCAAGACGGCTGGCGCAGTTGTCGCCCGTCAGCGTGACGAGCTGATTGAGCACCAGCTGCTCGATGCTGCCGACCTGGCCGGCCGTGTCCTTGGCCTGGGCATAACGCTGCAGTTCCGTGGCAGTCTGGGCCCAGTACGGCCCGGTCTGGTCGGCCGCCGGCTGGCCGTCGTTGACGGCCTGGCTGTTGCCCAGCAGGCGGACGAAGGGCTGCGCGTAGTCCACCAGCGTGGCCGCGCGTGCCAGCTGCCGGGCCAGGTAGTCGCGCGCCACGGCCGGCGGGCCCAGGTCCAGCAGCAGGTTGCCGCTGCCGGGCCCGGGCAGGTAGAGCCGGCTTGCAACGGCCAGGGACTTCAGATCGAGCAGGGCGTTTTGCGCGTAGCTGCGCGTGCAGCTGCCGAGGTTGGCGGCGCTGGCCGTGAGTTGCAGTTGGCCGTAGAGCTGCTGCACCGGCAGCAGGGATTGCAGGGCCAGCGCGAAGTCGGCGCTGCGCTTGGGCATGCCGCCATCGACCGGGGCCGGCGAATCCGGCGCGATGGGCGCGGCCGGCAGCTGGGCGGCGCGCAAGGCGCCGTTCATGGCCCGTTCCAGCTGCACGCGGGCCAGCTGATCGAAGAGCGGTCTCACCGCGTTGCTGGTGCCCAGCGGCGGCAGCTGCAGGGTCTCGGTCAGGCGCTGGTACTCGCGCGCATGGCTCCAGGCCGTGTCGATGGCCGCGGCCTGCCAGGTCGAGGTGCCGGCAGCGCAGGCCAGCGTCTGGTCGCCATCCACCTGCGTGAAGCGCTGCGCCAACAGCGTGCGCAGGCCCTCGAGCTCACGCCGCCAGGGGCTGCTCATGGTGCCGTCGCTGCCCACCAGCGCCACCTGCAAGGCGCCGAGCTTGAGAGTTTGCAGCGTCTGGCTCAAGGGTGCAAAGCAGATGGTGGAGCCCAGCTGGTCCAGCGACTTGCCCAGGCGGGTCCGTTCGTCGGGGTTCAGCCGCAGCGCGGTGAACTGCTGGCCGAGCGTCGCGGCCGCCTGGCTGCAGGGGTTGCGCTCGGCGTTCAGCGGCAACCAGGCTGCGTCCATCCAGGCCAGCCAGTCGCTCAGGGCCTGCACCTGGTCGCGCACGCCGGGTCGGGTGTTGGGCTTGGGTGTGCGCCGCGCGGCCAGCGCCTGCGCCGCCGTCACGCGCTCGGGCCCGGCGTTCAGCTCGGCGCTGAGCAGGCCTTGCACCTCGGCCGGCAGCGCGGCCAGGCGGTCCACCCACGGCGTGGGCAACTGCAGCGGGATGCTCGGGGACGGCCGCATGCCGATCAGCGCGCGGCCTGCCAGATGGCCGCCATCGGACGGCACCGGTGCCAGGCCCAGCAGACCCTGCGCCAGCCGGTCGAGCGCGGCTTGGCGCTGGCCGGCATCCGTGCCGTCGAAGAGCCGCTGGTAGTCGGCCAGCTGCCGGTCCAGCTGCAGCGCCTGCTCTGCATCGGCCAGCACGGCGCGGCGGCGCGCGGCGGCATCGCTGCCGGTGGCGATCGTGTGGGGCGGCTGGCCCAGGCTCGCGCTCAGCTTGCAGGCGAGTGCCGGCAGCACGACCGGGCGCAGCAGCCGCGCCTGCACGCGCGCGGCCACGCCGCCGTCGGGCGCAGACGCCAGCCAGGACCAAGGCATCCAGACGCTGCGCAAGCCCTGGTCGAGCGCCGCGATCTGACCCAGCGCTGTGCCCACGGCCGGGCCGCCCGCGCAGGCGGTGACGCCCAGCTCGGGCAGCGCGCGGCTCGTGCGATCCAGCACCGCCACCTGCTGGCCGATGCGATACGCGCTCCAGCCCGTGCCCAGCGCCAGCACCGCGCCCAGCAGCAGGCTGACGATCTGGAAGCTGCGCTGCGTGCGCAGGCTGGCCCAGCGCGCGGGCCCGGCCAGGCGGGCCAGGCCGCGCTCGGCGAACAGCTTGTCGCGGGCCAGGCCGGCGACGAAGGCGAGGTCGTCGCGCGGCGCATCGGACGCATCGCCGCCAAGTGCGCCCGTGAAGTACACGCCGCGGCAGGCGAAGCCGCTCTGCCAGGCCTGATCCCGGAAGGCCTGGCGCAGCAGCTCGTGCAGCGGTTCGCGCAGGACCTCCACGCGCCGCGGGAAGAGGGTGAAGGCCAGTCCGTCGGCGATGGTGGCGTCGCGTGCCCCATGCAGCTGCAGCTGCGCCAGCTCGGCGCCAAAGCCGTCCATCGCCTGGCCCGCCAGCGCCTCGGTCTCGACCACACCGGCCGCAGACCAGCCCAGCAGCTGCTGGCCTTGCGTCGGGCCCGCTGCGGCCGACCAGAACGTGGAAAAGCCTTCCAGCGCGTCGCAGCGGCTGACGACCACGTAGACGGGCAGCAGCAGGCCGAGCCGGTTGCGCAGCAGCTCGAAATCCGCGCTCGCGCGTTGGCCGAGGCTGCGCAGCGTGTCGGCATCCGCATCGCGCAGCGTGGCCGCGCTGACGACCCAGACCACGCCGTCCAGCGGCCGATGCGGGCGCAGCCGTGCAATGCCGCGCAGCGCGGCGCGCGGCTCGGCAGCCCAGGCCGGACCGTCCGGGTCCCAGAGCAGGCCGTCGGGCAGCGACAGCGCCGCGACGCCTGACAGCGCCGGCGGCTCCTTGGCCAGCGCGTGCTCGCCCCACTCGCGCAGGCGTTCACCGCGCAGGCTGGCCAGCAGGCTGCTCTTGCCGGCACCGGCCTCGCCGATCAGCAGCAGCCACGGCAGATCGCTGTGGGCCAGCGCGTTGCCCGCGCCGACACGGGGCCAGTGCGGGGACCACGCAGCGGGCCACCTAAAGCCGGTTGCGCCGTCCCCGGTCGGAGCGAACTGGTGCAGCAGCAAGCCATACGCGAGCGAGCCCAGCAGGCCGAGCGCGATGACAGTGCCGATGAAGACCATGGCTGAAGCGTCCTCAGTGCACCGCGAGGTCTTGCACCAGGGCCTGCCACCACGGGCCCGAGATGAGCAGCCACGCGGCCAGCAGACCCAGCCCGACGCGCCAGGGGCGCCGGCGGCTCAGCCGCACCGGCGGCATGAGCACCTGCGTGTGCTGATGCGCCTGCGGGCACAGCTGCGGGTCCGCCGGCTGGGTGCCGCAGGAAAAATCGTGCAGCCGGGCCTGCAGCGCGGCGATGGCGGTGCGCCCCTGATGGCTGCCGCGGTGCTGGCCTTCGAAGCCGGCCCGCAAGGCCAGCAGATGCACGGCGGCCAGCGATCGCCAGCCGGCGTGCTGGCGATCGCTGCGCAGCACGCGCTCCGCCGCGTCGAAGAAGTGCTGGCCGGCCAGCCGCGACTGGAACAGGCGCTGCTCCAGCAGCTGGCCGGGCCATTCGGCGCGGCCGGGCCAGTCGCAGCGGATGGCCAGGGCTTCGTCGAGCACGGCGGCGCTGGTGTACACACCGGCCGCGAGGATTTCGCGCTCGGCCTCGGTGGGCGCCTGCTCGGCCTGTTTCTTCTGCGCCTGCAGCAGCTCGGCCAGCCGTGTGTGCACGGCCTTTGACTGTGCCGCTGCGTCGGCCATGAACTCGCCCCGCGCGAGGCCGCGCTCGACGTCGTGCAAGGCGTCGAGCGCCGTGAAGAAGCCCGCCAGCGCCGCGGTCATCGGGTCTCTCCCGCGTTGCTCGCAGGCTTGGCCGGTGTGCGGGCCTGCACGAGGAAGACGGCGGCAGGCGGCTGGCCCGCGGTGCTCATGCCGTCGATCAGCAAGACCTGATCGGGCACGAGCAGCGGCTGGTCGCCCAGGCTCGTGGGCTCGATCAGGAACAGAGCCGCTGCGCTGCGCAGGTGCAGGCGGGTGCATGCCTCCGGCTTGAGTGCGCGCACCTTGGCGCTGACACGCGCTTGCCGCGCGGCGGCGTGCTCGCCTTCGCTGGCGATGCAGGCGTTCTGCAGCCACAGCGCAAAGTCACGCCGCTCGGTTTCCGTCACGGCCGTCGACGTGGCGCTGCGCAATTCGATGATCAGGCCTTGTGACGGCACGGTGCCAAGCTTGCGGCTGAACTGGCCGTTGGCCAGGCGCTCGAAGGGCAGCCATTCGTGGCGCGTGTCGATGTAGGCGAGCTTGCGCTCGATGTACTCCAGCGCGCGGCTGAACTGCGGCTCGCAATCGTCGTGCCGGTAGACGTCGAACATCGGCACGATCGGATTGGCGCCGAAGGAGGCCATGGCCCCGGCCACTTCGGCCAGCAGGTCGTAGACGGGCAGGGTCGCGCCTTCCGGGCGCGCGGCGAGCAGGCCCAGGCGTGGCAGCACCGTGGCCAGGCGACGCGCCATGCCGAGCTGGTACTGCGCCTCGCCGCCCAGGGGCGAGGGGTCTTCGGCGGCGTCATCGCGGCGGTCGCCGCCGAGCTCGCGCAGCTTCATCCACAGCTCGCGGTTGAGGCTGCGCAGCCGCTGCGGCAGGCCCTGCGCGCCGAGGAAGTCCGCCGCGCCAAAGCGCAGCAGCGGCGGGTGGTAGCGGCCGAGTTCGAAACGCTGGACGCCGGGGCGGCGCTGCACCTCCAGCAAGGGGCAGACCTGGAACTGCGGCGGGATGCGTTCGGCGCCGGCCCAGAGCAGGATGCGCGGACGCAGCCTATCCACGGGCACGGCATTGAAGCCGCCGTTCTCGTCCACGATGGGATCGCCGTTGACGACTTCGTGCCGCGCGGCCGGGCCGCTCTCCGCGCCGGCCAGGCGCTTGGGCATCAGCAGCGAGATGCGCACCGGTACGCCGTCCGGCTGGGCCAGCGCCGTAACGTCCAGCTCGAGCGGCTCCTTGTAGCTGCCGGGGTAGACCACGGGCGTGCCGTCGGGCATCACGCATTCGAGGCGTTCGATGCGTACCTTGCCTTCGGGCAGCTTGGTCTCGTCCAGCGCCAGCTCGGCCACGCCCCAGTAGCACGGCGTGACCGCGGCGAGCCGGTAGCGCAGCTGCTGCTGCCAGTAGAGGTCGCTCTGCTGCAGGTGCTGGGGCGCGAGCAGCATGCCCTCCGACCATTGCACGGCATCGCTCAGCGGCGGCGCATAAGGGGCTGTTGCAGGCGTTGCGGTGAGGCTCATGGGCAGCTCTCGTAGTGGACGCTGGCGGCGGCCAGCTCGATGCGCACGCAGCGGAAGCTGGTGAGCGTGGCGACGGGTTGGCCGGCGGCGGCCAGGTAGTTCGGATAGGCCAGCACGGCGATGGCTTCGCCGTGCCGCGTCGGCAGCTCGATGGCCTGCTGCGCGCTGCCCACCGGCACTTCCAGGTGCAGCACCAGCAGGCTGGCCGAACGCCCGGCCAGCAGGACAGGCTTGTCGGAGAACCATTGCGGCCCGCTCTTGGGCAGCTGCGCCAGCGTCGCGCTGTCGAGCACCCAGACGAGGTCGAGCTGCGTGGCGCTCTGGCCGTTGGCATCGGCCGCCGCGCTCAGCTGCACCTCGCGCAGCGGGTTCATGGGCAGCAGGCCCAGCCATTGCCCGGCCGACTTGGTGGCCGCGCAACCGGCCAGGCCGGCACAGAGCGACAGCTGCATCAGCAGCAGGATCGGAGCGGTGCGGCGCAGCATGCTTGCCCTCAACTCAGGATCAGCACGACGATCTGCGACGGCGTGATCGACAGCCCGATCATGTTCGGGCTGAGGCCGTTCTGTCCGGTCAGGCTCGTCAAGCGCGTGGCGAACACGCCGCCGATCATGACCTTGAAGCTGCCGAGCAGGTACCGATCTGGCCCCATCACCATGCCTGAGGCCACGCCCAGGCCCAGGCCGGCGTTGTCGCCGTTGCTCAGCGTGCCTTGCGTGAGCAGGTTCTCGCCCAGGCCGCCGCTGATGATCACAACGATCTGCGAGGGGATGTGCGTGATCGAGATCGCGAAGTTCGGAAAGGGCGTGGGCACAGGCACCGGGCCGGCAATGACGATGCAGATGTCGGGAAAGGCGAAGTTCAGGACGCACAGCGTGGTGTTGGCATACATGGCATCACCCCAGACTGACGCGTTCGGCGTCCAGCTTGAGATCGGCCTTGGCGGTGATCAGCCCCTGCTCGGCCTGCAGGTGCAGCAGCGCGCTGGCCTGCAGCAGGCCTTGCTCGACCTGGCTGACCCAGTGGCGCGCGGTTTGCACCAGGCTGTGGCTGGCGCTTTGCAGCAGGTGGCGCGCCTGGATGGAGACCGAACCCGCGGCCGAGGTCAGCTCCACGTCGCCCAGGCAGCGCAGCGCCAGCTCGCGGTTGGCAGTCAGCTCGATCTCGTCGGCCTGCAGGCTCACGGCCTGGGCGCCCGGCACGGCCAGCCGGGCTTGCGCCGGGCTGCGCTCCAGCACCGCCATCACGAACAGGCCGCGCGCGCTTTGCAGCAGCAGCACCGCGTCGCCGGGCTCGGGGCACAGCAGGCAGGACGCCGCCTGCCGGGCCTGACGGCCATCGACGAGGCGGAAGCTGCCGTCGTCCAGTGGGTGCGCGATGTCGGCCTCGCACCAGTCGGGCAGCACGGCTGGTGCGGTGGGCTGGAAGAGGGCAGCAGAGGCAACGGGGCGAGCGATCATGGCAACTCCAGTGAGCGGGATTCGGCCTGGGCCAGCACCGGATCCGTGGTGCGGAAGAGGGCGGTCTGATCCGGGCTGAGCGAGGTCTGCGTCCATTGCGCCTGGTGGACGTTGGCGTGGGCCAGCGTCGTGGCGCTGAAATCGATCCGGTCGCCGTGGACATGCGAGAGGTCCGCCAGGCTCAGGTCGGCCGCCGAGAAGTCGACGTCCTGCCAGCGCGCTTGCTGCCAGACCGAGGTCGCAAGCCGTGCGCCGCGCAGCGAGACGCGGGACAGCCGCGCCTTGCGGAACACGCCGGAACTGAGCTCGGCCTCGTCCAGCCGTGCGTCCGAAAACTCGGCCTCGGCCCACAAGCTGCGCGGTGCATGCAGCCGCGCCAGCCGCGTGCCCTCGAAGCGGGCGGACATCAGGTTGCTCTCGCTCAGATCGGCGCCGCTGAGGTCGGCATGGCTGAAGTCGCCCTTGTGGAAGGTGCAGCGCGTGAGGCTCAGCCCGCGCAGGTCCTGCTTGCAGAGCTTCGCGTCGATCCAGATCGTGGCGCGCGCGTGCAGGCCGGCCAGCGCGGCCTGGCGCAGATCGGCCTGCGTCACCACGCATTTCTCGAACTGCGCGTCGCACCAGTCGATGTGATCGAAGCGGCAATCGCACAGGGCGGTGCGCAGCAGGGCCGCGTGCCGCCAGCTGCTGCCGCTCAGCGCGAGCTGCGACAGCGAAGACTGGCCCAGTGCGGCGCCGCTCCAGTCGCTGCCGACCGCGCTGTTGCCGTTGATGGCGAGCAGGCTGGCGCGTGCATCGCGCCAGAGGCTGGCATCGAGATGACAGTCGTTGAAGCTGACGCGCTCCAGCTGCGCGGCGCTGAAATCGGCGCCACGCAGATCGCAGCCAGCGAAGCACAGGCCCTGCAGCCGCGCGCCTTGCCAGCGTGAGCCGCGCAGATCGCAATCGCTGAACACCAGCAGCTGCTCCAGCACCTGGCCGCGCGCATCGAGGCCGGCCAGATCGAGGCCCTGCAGGGGCCGGCCGCTGTCGATCAGGGCGGACAGCGTGGCGCTCATGGGGCGGCTCCCGGCTCGGGCCAGCGCAGGCCTGCGGTGTCGGCCTGCATGAAGCCGGCCTCGCGCACATTGGCATCGCGCAGATCGGCCTTGCGCAGCAGCGCCTGGAAGAAATCGGCAGCCCGCGCCTGCACACGGCGCAGGCCGGTCTGCAGGAACAGCGAGCGCGCAAAGCAGCCGCCTTCGAGAACTGCACCCGTCAAATCGGCCCGGCCGAAGTCGCAGCGCACGAAGACGGCGTTGGCGAGCCGCGCGCCTTCCAGCCGCGCCTGCGGCCAGCCGCTGTGCTCGGCATGCGCGCCTTCGAAGTCGGCGCCGCTCCAGTCGCTCCAGCCGCCTTGCAACTGCACGAAGCGCGCGCCGCGCCAGCAACTGCCGGCGAGCTCGGCCTTCAGCAGCGCGCTGCGCGTCCATTCGCTGGCGCTGAAGTCGGCTTGTGGCGCCCGCAGCTGCCATGCCACGCAGCGTGTGAACCGCGCGCCGTGCCAACGGCTGCCGTCCAGAGAGGCCTCGGTGAGGAGGCAGCCCTGCAGGTTGGCGCCATCGAAGCGCGCGCCACGCAGGCTGGCCTGATCGAGTCGCGCCTCACTCCAATCGACATCGCGGCCCACGGCCTGGTCCAGCTGCGCGCCGCTGGCCTGCGCCCCCTGCAGCGTGGCGCTGTCCAGCTGCACGCCGGTGGCCTGGCAACCGCACAGATTCGCTTCACGCAAGGAAGCACCCGCGAGCTGCGCGCCGACGAGGCTCGCCTGCGTCAGCACCGCACAATCGAGCCGGGCGCCGCGAAGATCGGCGCCGTCCAGCCGCGCGGCTTCGAGCAGGCAGCCGCTCAGGTCGACGCCGGCCAGGCAGGCACCGCGCAGATCGGCACCGGCCAGATCGCGCCCGGCGAGCGATTCGCCCTGCGCGACCCACGCCAGCGCCTGGAAGCCGAGCCGGCTGGCGATGGCGGCCGGCAGCTTGGGCAGCGAGGTCAGCGGCGTGGGCGAAGCGCAGCGCGCGCGGGCCAGCTCCGGGCGCGGAAGCTCGGTGGCGCGGTGAAGGACTTCATCCCAGCTGCAAGTGCTCTCTGGTCCGGCCGGTGGTGGCGGTTCGGGCAGCGGATGCTCGCGTTCGAGTTCGGCGCGCTTGGCCTCGGCCTGCGCCCGCGTCTGGTCGGCCAAGGTTTGCGCCGAAGCGAGCAGGCCGCTCAGGTCGAAGTCCCCACTGGCGATGGCGGCGGCGCTGGGGGCTTGGAGTGCGGGCGGTGCTGCCGCTTCCGGCGAGGGGCTGTCGGCGGCCTGGCGCGCCAGTTCTGTGGCGCTGCGCGCGGGCGCGAGCTGGGCCTCGTTGAAGGCGTGCGCGCCGGCGGTGTCGGGATCGAGCCGCAGCGCCAGCACCTGGGCGTAGTGGGCCAGCGGGCGCGGCTCGGCATCGGGCTCATAGGCGATCATCAGCGCCTGCACGTCGAGCGCATCGCTCTCTGCGATGTCGATGCAGCCGTGCCAGGCGAGGACGCCCAGCCGTGCCGCGGGGATGAACCAGACGGTGTCCAGGCTCAGGCCCACCTCGCGCAGCGCATCAGCAGGCGCATCCACGTCGAGCACGAAGGCGCGGGCGCGCATCGCGGGCAACCGGCCGGCCAGCAGCGGCTGGCCCTCGCACATGTGGTGCAGGGCGTAGGCGCTGCCGCCGGGCCAGGCCGGGCCGGCGAGACGCTGGTCTTCGGGCGCCTGGTTGAAGAGCCGCAGGTCGGCGTCGGCGGCCAGTTCGGCAGCACAGCCGGGCGGGTAGGTGCCGGCGTGGCGCATGCGTTCGGGCGCGTCGATCGGCAGCGGACCGAAAGTGCCGGCGGTCTTGTCGATCAGGCCGATCTGCAGGCGCGGTGCCTTGCCGTCGCGGGCTTCGGGCAGAGGGCCGAGCACGAGGGCTTCGGCCTGCGCCTTCGGGCAGACCTCGTCGAGCGCCCGCTGTGCGGGCAGGGCCGCGAGCACGGCCGGCCAATGGCCGGGCTCCGGCAGCAGCCGCGCGTGGGCCGCGCCGTCGAGCGGGAAGAAGCCCAGTGCGCTCACCACGAGCTGGTGCCGGCCGCGCCAGCTGAAGGGCTTGTGCAGCGTGCCAAGGGTGAGCGGCTTGACGATCTTCATGGCCGCTCAGAGGGTGATGTCCAGCAGCGTGATCTTCAGCGAGATCGCCGCGCCGGTGAGCTGCACATTGATGCCGCCCGCGGTCATCTCGACGGCGGTGCTCAGGCCCTTCATCGCGATCTGCGTGGTGGACCTGGACATCGAGATGTCGGTGCTCGAGTTGATCAGCGAGATCGAGGTGTTGTTGCCGACCATGCTGAGGTGGGTGGAGACGCCCACCATGCTCATGTCGGTCTGCACGCCCGTCATGCTGGTGTTGGTGACGATCGCGTGCGTGCTGTTGCTGGAGGCCTGTCCGGTGACGACGCTGGTCGAGTCGGTGTTCTCGAAGGTCGTGCTGCTGGAGCTGACGGCGCCCTTGTGCGTGCTGTAGGTCGAGCCCAGCGAGTCGCTGCGGCTGAGCAGGCCGGCCGCGCCGGTCTCGCTGGTGGCGTAGCTGTAGCTCGCGCCCTGCGAGTAGCCGGCTTCGCGGTAGGCGCCGCTGGCGTACTGGGCCTCGACGATGCCGACGGCGGTGTCCAGCTGGCCTTGCGAGTTCTTGCCGAAGCGGATGCTCTTGCCGTCGCCGTAGCTCGTCGAGTAGCTGCTGCCGATGGTGGTGTTGGCCGTCCAGCCCGAAGGCATGATGACCTCGTTGACGTTGGACTGGATGATGCTCTGGATCTCGGGCAGCTCGGTCTGGTCCTGCGCACGCGCGATCACGACGGTGGCGCCGACCTCGGGCACGGTCTGCATGTGGGCGGCGAGCTTGATCCAGACGGGCGGGTCTTCGTCGGCCGCCGTGGACAGCTGCACCATCACGCCGCGCGCCTGCAGCACGGCCGGGCGGCTGGTCGTGTCCTGCAGCGCGGCGTTCTCGGGGGCGCAGCTGTTGCGGTCGGCGTAGCGCCAGTCGGGCGGCGCGGCGGCCGTGCTGTTGGACACGACCTGGCCGAGCAGGCTGCCCTGCTGGGTGTCTGCCAGCGAGAAAGCACTGACGAGGCGCTGCGCGTCGGTGGCATGGAAATCGTTGCTGTAGCTGCCGTCCAGCGTCGCCTTGTGCTCCACCTGCGTGAGCACGAAGCTCAGGCCTTCCAGCTCGGGCCGGACCGGCGTGGGGCGCTGGTCCGCGCGCGGCGCCTGGGTCACGCTGAAGCGGTGGCCGGCGCGCAGGTGCGGGCACAGGCTGGCGCCGCTGAACTCGCGGGCAGAGGCCTGCAGCGCATCCTGCGTGGCGTGCTGGAGGTGGTGTACCTCGGCATCGCTGCCGCCGTACTGCACGATCTGGTAGAGGCGGAAAGGCAGGGCGCTGGCGTTGTTGCCGGCGCTGCCGCTGCGCGCCTGGAAGTTGTGCAGGCCGGCGACGGTGTCGGCCTCCCAGGCGGCTTCCTCGCGCGTGATGCGGGCATCGACGCCGCTGCTCACCAGGCTCTGTCGGTAGCTGTAGCGGGTCAGCGTATCGCTCTGCGGCAGGCCCTCGTCTTCGAACTCGGTGTCGCAATAGCGCAGCGAATGGCCGGCCGGCAGGGCGTCGGGATAGGCCGGGCGGTTGGCGAAGACGACCTGGTGCGAGCGGCCCGTGTGCAGGTGGTAGTAGTAGACGTGTCCGCGCGTCATCAGGCGGTGCAGGAAGTCCTCATCGCTCTCGCCGGCCTGCAGCCAATCCTGCACGCGGGTGGCCGCGGGGTTGTCGGAGCCGACCAGGGCGGCCACGGAGTAATCGATGCGGTGGCGCTCCATCAGGCCAGCGATGGCGTCGCGGATGCTGCAGCGCGTGTGAACGCGGTAGGCGTTGGTGAGGCCGAGCTTGCAGAGCGCCGAGCGCATGCCGATCCGGTAGATGCCTGGCTGCTCGACCGCGAAAGAGGCCACGATGCCGTTGAACAGCGCGAGCCGTGGAAACACCGGCTCGCCCTGCAGCGCGGCGCGGAACTCGGCGCTGGCGGCCTCGCGGCTGAGCTGCTGCTGGCGGGCATCGAGCGCTGCGGCCTGGATTCCCACGGTGATGGGGCGGCCGATCACATCCGTGAAGGCCAGCGGAGACTGCCAGCTCCTGCCAGTGTTGCCGTGCAGCTCCAGCTCGAATTCAAAAGGCTGGGAGACCGACTCCTTGCCGCTGAAGCTGACCAGGCGCAGCGTCTCGTCGCCGAGCACTTCGCGCGCCGAAAGAAAGATCGCGCAGTGCAGCGAGACGACCGGCGCATCGCCCAGCGGCTTGATCTGCGTGGTGAGGAAGCGGTCGGGCGCGTTCATGAGGCGGCCTTGGCGTGGGCTGGGATCACGAAGCGGATCTGGCGCGGGCCGTCGGCGGCGTCGCGCTGCACCCAGCCGGTCTGTCCGAGCCGCAGGCCCGGGCCGTCGCCGGGCTTGGCCTGGACCTTCGAAGCGGGCACCGTTGGGGGCAGCACCTCGATGTCGATCTCGGCGTCGTGGCGGTTGTCCAGCATCAGGCGCACGAGTGCGGCGAAGGCGTCGTGCAGCGATGCCGATGCTGCGGCCTTTGCCGTGGCCTTGGCCGCGGCGTGCAGCGGCGGCAGCAGGCGCTGGGCCTGCGCGAAGGGCAGGGGCCCGATGTGCAGGCGCACGCGGCTCTGCTCGTCCCAGACGCGGTGGCCCAGCAGCGTGTCGTGCCCGAGGCGGCGGCCGCGGCCCAGGTGGTGCCGGTCGCGTGGCTCGATGCTGCGCCAGGCGCCGATCAGCTGCTCGACCCGCACCGGGCAGCCGAGGTGGGCGCTGAGCACCTGGCCCAGGCCGGCGGCGCTGCGGCGTGCGCCCACCAGCAGGCCGCCGATGCCCAGCCAGCTGCGCGTGGGCAACTCCGGCGGGCCGGCCATCTCGCCGTCGTCGCACATGCCCATCAGGGCGGCGGTCGCGGCGGCGAGCGTGCTCTCGGCGGGAGCGTCGTTGTTGAGTCCCAGCTCGAAGTCGGCCCGCATGCCGTAGCGCAGCAGGTTCAGGCGCTGGTTGAAGAGATCGAGAAAATCGCGCGTGGCGTGGTGGCCGATGGCGTCCTGCTCTCGCACCCATTCGGTGAAGGGATCGGGCAGCGGCCCCAGCGTGCTGGCCACGCAGAAGTCCGGCGTGTCCATGCACAGCCGTGCGTTGCCGGCCTTGTCCGGCTGCTCCACGGCGACCCGGCGCAGCGGCCGCTCGGGAAAGCCGGCATCGAGGTCGCCGCGAAAGCGCAAATGCTTCTCGGGCGTGGCGCTCTTGCTGCGCTGCAGCCACAGGCGCGCGAGCTGCAGCGGATCGAAGTGCCGCAGCTGCTCCGTGGGGAGGCGGGCGAGGTCGGTGCTCATAGCACGATCTGCGCGCCCGCCAGCAAGGGCCAGACCTTCAGGGCGTCGCGCCGGCTGGTGGATTCATAGCGCACCTCGACGACCGTGTTGACGGCCGCGTACAGCGCCAGGAAGTGGCGCAGCACGGCCGCGAACAGCAGCGCGCTGCCGTTGCTGAAGGCTTCGCGGTCCATGCGCAGCGTGATCTCCAGGCCGTGGAAGAAGCTGCGCGAACCGTTGCGGAAGCAGTGCCGCACCATCGGCCTGCATTGCAGATCCGTCAGCGCATCGATGTGCTTGACGCCCTCCACGCCGGCGGGTCCCACGTAGGCGAGCAGCGCCTGCTTGAGCGTGCCCAGCGCCTTGGCCCCGTCGGCCAGCGAGAGGTGGTTGAGCGCGAGCAGAGAGACCAGCGTCCAAGGGCGCCGTCCGGTCAGCACCGGCGTGCCGTGTGCGGTGGGCTTGCTGATCAGCTCCAGGCCGAGGACCGGGCCGGGGCCTTCGAGCTGCAGCGGCTGGCCCGGCCGCAGCCGCTCGGGCAGGCGGCGGTTGGTGCACAGGGCGCGGCCGGCGAGGATTTCGGCGCTGGGCTGCACGAGCTGCTGGCCCGCGTCCAGGAAGGACACGTGCGCTTCGGTGCCCGCCACGTTGCCGAGCTGGGAGCGCTCCAGCCGCAGCGCGTAGAAGTGCTCGTGGTGGTGCTGGTGCAGCAGGCTTTCCATCTCGAAGTACGGCCGCAGCTCGCGCAGGCTGCCGTCAGGCCGGATGGTGGTCAGCTCCTCGATGCTGTGGACCTCGCAGTAGCGGTGGTTCTCCACGTCGGCCCGCAGCGGGTACTCGAAGCGGGCGTGGTTCAGCGGCATGGGGTCGATGCGCTGCTGGAACAGGTTCACCAGCGGCACGCAGTTCAGGCGCAGCAAGGTGTTGGTCAGCTGGCGCTGACCGTCGATCGGGGCATCGAGCAACAGCTCCAGCTCGAAATCTCCGGTCACGCTCCCCAGGCTCAGCGGACCGAGCTCGAAGAACATGAACTTCTCGGGGAAGGCGAAGTACTCCTGCAGCAGGCGATGGCCCGGATGGGCGTGGGCGCGCGCGGGCAGGCAGGCCTCGTTGCCCGCAAAGCCGAGCCAGCTCAGCTCGCAGTCGCGCTGCAGCTGGCCTTCGACGAGTGCGCCGACAAATCGCAGCGACAGCTGCTCGTAGAGGTAGTGGGCGTGGCGCTGGCTGGCGTCGATGTAGAAGCGCAGGCGCTCGATGCCCATCATCGAGGTGGGAACCAGGCCCCGGCTCTCGATGCTGAGCTTGAGCACGGCCTTGGCGTTGTCGGGAAGATCCGAGGCTGAATCCACCGCCCGCAGCTCCACCTGCCGGACCCGCAGCGGCAGCAGCGGTGTGTCGAGCGTGGTGCGCAGCCGGCAGGGGCGGCGCTGGCCGGCGTCGTCCAGTGCGTAGCCGATGACCTGGCGGTCGCGCTCGAGCACGGCGCGCGGCGGCACGTCGCGGCGCACGTCGATGTGCGCCACCATCATCGAGGGTAGCGGTGCCGCGAGCTGCGGTTGCAGGTGCTGCAGCAGCGCGTTGGGGATGTGGGCCTTGGCGACCTCCATCTCGTTGCGCACGCGGCCGGTCAAAAAGGCGAAGGACTGCATGAGCATGCGCACCTGCGGGTCGCTGCTGCCTGACTTGCCGAGCTGCAGGCTCTCCGCCTCGGCCGGGTACGACTGCGCGAACACGGCGGCGTCCTCGACCAGGGCATTGAGCTCGCTCTGGAAGTGATCCTTGAGTCGCGTGCCGTAGGGTTGCATGGCCGTGGCTCTAGTAGCGCGGCAGCTCGAACTGCAGGGTGCGGGGTTCGACCTCGTCGTCCAGCCGGGCGACGACGAGCAGGCTGGGTGAGGCGCCGTTGCTGCCGGCGGGTCGCACTTCCACGCGGCTCACGTCCAGGCGCGGCTCGTGCTGGCGGATCAGTGCATGGAGATGGGCGGCGAGCCGGTCCAGCGCCTGCGGCCCCGTCACGTCGGCAAGCGCCGGCGTGGACATGTTCATCAGGTGCAGGCCGGTGTCGCCTTCCCAGACGTGGATGGCGACCAGGCGCTGCACCTGAGACCGCACGGCATCGGCCATGTCGAAGCCGCCGGTGGGGGCGGCAAGCCGTTCCAGGATGAACTGCATGGCGCGTATTCCGCGTTCAGGCGCTGGGGCTGAGCTGGGCGATGGGTCGGTTGCGCGCAAGACTCCAGCCGGTGGTGACCGCGCCCAGGGTCTTCATCTCGGCGGTCTGGACGTTGTAGGTCCAGAGGATCTCGGTGAAGTTGAGCTTGAACTGCTCGGTGGGCATGTCGTCCGGGTGCGACTGGAACTGCAGCTCGGTGATGAGCGCGTCGCGCAGCGTGAAGGTGATGATGTTGGCGGTCTTGTCACCCGAGTTGCGCAGGATGTAGAGGAAGGACGGGTTCTTGTCCGTCGTGCCCAGCGGCTGCGCGCGCAGGCAGTACTCGTACATCTTGACCGAGGTCTTGTCCACGTACTTCACGCAGGTGAACTCGGTGATGACGGGGCGCCCCGAAGTGCGCGCGGAGTTGCTGACGTCGGTGGTCACCTGCTGCTTCATGCCCTGGTGGACCGACACGAGCTCGATGCACTGGCCCAGCTTGATGGAGTCGTCCATCCACTTCTTGCCGTCGATCAGGCTGCCGCCCTGGGGGAAGGAATTCGGCGCCGGGAAGACGCTGGCATCGCCGGGCTGGAAGAGGATCAGGTCCATGTCGTTTCCTTTGGATGGGTAGTGGCTCTGGGCCGGCGTTCAGGCAGGCACCTTGGCCACAAGACGGATGGAGGTGCTCAGCTCTTCGAGCTGGAAATGCGGCCGCAGGAAGACGATGGCGTTGTAGTTGCCGACATCCCCGGGCACGTCCTTCACGACGATGTTGGCCTGGCTCAGCGGGAAGGCCGACTTGGCCTCCTGCATGGCGTTCTCGTCCAGCAGCACGTACTGCGTGATCCAGGTGTTGAGGAAGGCCTCGACATTGCCTCGCGTCATGAAGCTGCCGACCTTGTCGCGCATGATCACCTTGATGTAGTGGGCAAAGCGCGAGGCCGCGAGCATGTACGGCAGCAGGGCCGACAGCTTGGCGTTGGCGTTGGCCTCGTCGGTGATGTACTTCTTGGGCAGGTTGGCCGTTTGTCCGCCGAAGAAGGCGGCCTGGCCCATGCCCTTGCAATGGCACAGGCTGATGAAGCCGAGGTCGTTGAGCTCCTTCTCGCGCCGGTCCGTGATGGAGACCTCGGTCGGGCAGAACAGTTCACGCGTGCCGTTGCCGGTGTCGTAGGCATACAGCGGCAGCCCCGCCACCAGCCCGCCGCCTTCAACGCCGCGGATCGCGGCCGTCCAGCTGTACAGAGCAAAGGCGTGCGTGATCCGCTCGGCCAGCATGTAGGCGGCATTGCCCCACAGGAACCGGTTGTGCTCCGCCACGCCCACGTCCTCCTCGAAGTGCAGTCCCGCCACGGGCCAGCTCTCGCTGCCGTAGGGCAGGCGCAGCAGCACGTGCGGCAGCACCATCGAGACGTAGCGGGACTCCTCGCTGGCACGGAACTCCTGCCAGCCGGCGAGGTCCACGCCTTCGAAGATCTTTTCAAGATCGCGCGGCCGGGCCAGGTTGCCGAAGCTGGAGAGGCCGAACAGCGAAGGCGCCGCGGCGGTGATGAAGGGCGCATGTGCGGCAGCGGCCACCTCGGAGATCTTCTTCAGGAATTCGATCTCCTGCGCACTGCGGCCAAACTCGTAGCCGCCGACGAGCAGGCTGTAGGGGTCGCCGCCCAGCGTGCCGTATTCGGCCTCGTAGATCATCTTGAAGAGGTGGCTCTGGTCCTTCTCCACCGCCGTGTCCATGTCGTCGAGCAGCTCCTGCCAGCTCGCGTTGAACACGCGCAGCTTGAGCAGCTTGCCGGTCTCGGTGCGCGAGACGAGGTAGTGCAGGCCGCGCCAGGTCGCTTCGAGCTGGCGGAAACTGTCGCTGTGCATCACGGCGCTGAGCTGGGTGCTCAGCGCGGCGTCGATCGAGGCCACGCGCTGGTCGATGGCGTAGGCGGCGCGGACGGCTTTCGCAGTCGGGCTGCCTGCGTCCATGGGCTTGAGCACCTGCAGCACGAACTGTCCGAAGGCAGCGAGCATGCCCAGCCGGTCCAGCGGGGCCGCGTCCGTGGGCAGCGCCTTGGTCATCAGCGCTTCCAGCGCACGCAGGCGATCCCAGGGCGTGGCGGGAGCAGGAGGCTGAGCAGGGGTGGTGCCCCCAGGCTTCGGCTTCGTCGTCTTGGTGGCTGGCGAGGACTTCGGAGCCGGGGCGGCGCTGCCCCCTGGCAGGCCCTTGAGCTGGAGCAGCAGGTTGGTGGCGAAGTAGCGGTTGGCCGAGTCGTGGTTGCTCTCGGTCTGGTCCCGCTCGGTCGGGCCGCTCACGAAAGGCAGCAAGGGCGACTCGTTGTCCGGCTTGAGCAGGCCGGCAAAGAGGCTGGCGGCGGCCTGCACGCGGGCGAGCCGGGTCTTGGCCGCGGCCAGGGTCGTCTTGTCTGTATCGCTGGGGTTGTCGCTCAGCACAGGCAGGGCCTTGCCGAGCTCGGTGACGAGCGCGGCGGCCTGTGTTGTCACATCGGTCGCGTTGGCGAGGACAAGCTGGAAGGTGTCGATGACGGGCTTGAGCGCCGGGTCGGCATCCTGCAGCTTCTTGGGGTCGGCCTTGGAGAGCGTGGTCAGCAGCTTTTGCGCGTCCGGCCATTCGGCCTCCGGCACGCCGTAGATGCCCAGGCTGGCGCGCACGCTGTCGGCGGTGCCCGGGACGTCGTCCGTCATCGTGCCGTCCTGCTTCTTGGTCTGCAGGGGCGTGATGCCCCAGCTATCCATGGCGGTCTTGGCGTCGGCGTCGGCCGCTGCCAGGGCCAGCTTGGCGCCGAGAACGAACAGGCTGCGCTTGGCGTCGGCAATGTTGGCCGCCGTCACGCCTTCAGGCCGCGCCAGCACCATCAACTGGTCGCGGCCGGCCGAGGCCTTGGGATCGAGCAGGGCGTCCAGCGCTTCCGCCAGGTCGGCGCTGGTTTCGCTGCGCGCCTGCAGGGCCCGAATCTGGCCGCGGATCATGTAGAGCCGGTGCAGCTCCGGAATGGCCTTGACGACCCGCACCGGAGAGAAGTCCTCCAGCTGCCCGAACGCCACGCTGCCCGTGAGCATGGGCCCGTCACCGGCGCCGTTCTTCTGCGGCTCCTCGCCCTTCAGATTGGGCACGGTGCGCGGCACGTTGGCCAGCAACGCACTGGGCTTCTGGGATCGCATCACCTCGTCGAAGTTGTCGCGATCGATGGGCAGCATCTGCCGGTGCTTGAACTTCAGCAGGCTGCCGGCGCCATCGCCGGACAGGTCCGCGAACACGCCCACGATGAAGGGCAGTTCACGCCTCTCGAGGGCGCCACCCGTGTGCACCTCGTAGGTGATCTTCACGCGAGGCGGGCGGTTCCGCTCCAGCCACTTCTGAACGCTGTCATCACTCATGTTGAGCCTCGTCCTACGCAAGAGATGGGGACATAGGCCTGCCGCCGGTTTTCACGAAGGCAGGGCCGCGCCTTGTCTCTACGCAAGCCGTGTGCCAGTTCTTAAGTTGTTGATTTTTATGGTGTTCGCTGCAGGCGTTTGACTGCGGCCGGGGTGGCGCCGTCCCCCGTGAAGACCCGGCCTCGCGGGCCAAGTCGAGGATTCGCAAGTGCTTTTTTCGGGGGCCGCGCGGGGCTTCGAAAGTCCCGGGGCGGGGCGCTGTCGTCCCATCGTGCAAACCTTGATTGCCAGATGTCTGGGCAGCAGGCATACCCCCAGCCTGCTGCGCCCGGAACTTCCATGGACGAGTCCCTGATCGTTGAAGTGGCCCACGCCATCCGCCTGTACCTGCACGACCATCCGGCCGCGGGTGATACCGACGTGGGCGTCCACGCGTGGTGGATCCGCTGGCCCGGGCTGCCGCCGCCACTGACCGTGACGCAGGCCGCGCTGAAGCGGCTGCAAGCGGAAGGCGCCGTGCAGTGCCGTTACGGCATCTGGCAGCGGGCCTGAGCGGCGCTTCATTACACTGCGCGCCGTTGGTGCTCGCGGTGCAGTTCATGCGCCGCAGTTCAACGGGAATCAGGGAAGGTCGATCCGCAACCGCGGCAAGACCTCAGCCTGAGCTGCCCCCGCAACGGTCAGTGGACGGATCCCTCGTGGATCCAACTTCCATCACAGCCACTGGGCGCCAGATGCGCGTCCGGGAAGGCATGGCAAGTCGCTCCATCAGCCCGGATACCGGCCAACAAGGCGCCGCGCGTTCGCGCGTGGCACGCACGTCCATGCGCCGTCGGGGAAGACGGTGAGGACACCGTCAGCAGCAAGCAGGTTTTCCCATGGAAATCGAACAACCGCCCGTCGACCGCAACACGCCCAAGCCGCAAGGCGAGCGCCGCGGCCTGATCCTCGTCCACACCGGCCACGGCAAGGGCAAGAGCACCGCCGCCTTCGGCCTCGCCATCCGTGCCCACGGCCGCGGCAAGCCGGTCAAGATCTACCAGTTCATGAAGGTGCCTTCGGCGCGCTTCGGCGAGCACCGCCTCTTCGAGCAGATCGGCATTCCCATCGAAGGCCTCGGCGACGGCTTCAGCTGGAAGAGCCGCGACCTGGAGCACTCCGCCGAGCTGGCACGCGAGGGCTGGGCCAGGGCCGAGGCGACGATCCGCGCGGGCGAACATTTCCTCGTCGTGCTCGACGAGATCATGTATCCGCTGCGCTATGGCTGGATCGCGCTGGAACCCGTGCTGGCCTGCCTGCGCGAGCGGCCAAGCCACGTGCACGTAGTGCTGACCGGCCGCGGTGCGCCGGACGAGCTGATCGAGCTGGCGGACACGGTGACCGAGATGGCCATGATCAAGCATCACTTCAAGGCCGGCGTGCCCGCGCAGCGCGGCATCGAGGATTGATCGAAGAGGGACGGCTAGAATCGCCGCCGTTGGTGCTCGCGCGGACTTCACCGTCGCGCAGTTAAACGGGAATCAGGAAGGTGCGTCTCTTCGAGGCAAACCCAACCTGAGCTGTCCCCGCAACGGTAAGTGAACGAGACCTCGGTCTCATGCTCTGACCACAGTCCACTGGCACGCGAGCGTGCTGGGAAGGCGTCAGGGCAAGGTTCACCAGCCCGGAGACCGGCCAACAGGTGGCGCGTTCGGATCACATCCGTTCGCGCCGTTTTCACAGGGGCTTGCGGGGACGCAGGCGCCTGGGTCTGTGTCCCCTCTCTTTCAAATGAAGCACCCCCTCCTGGCCACGCCGCTGGCCGCCGCTGCGCTTGCCGCATGCACCTTGGCATCCGCCCAGACCTCCGTTGCGAGCGCGGGTTCGGCAAGCAGCGCCACCCTCGATCCGGTCGTCGTCACCGCCACGCGCCAGCCGCAAAAGCTCAGCGAAGTGCTGGCCGACCTGACCGTCATCACCCGCGAAGACATCGAACGCCAGGGCTTCGGCGGCATCGCCGACCTGCTGCGCAACACCGGCGCCGTCGAGATGGTGCGCAACGGCACGCCGGCCGCCACCACCTCGCTCTACCTGCGCGGCGCGGAAACCCGCCACACCGCCGTGCTGATCGACGGCGTGCGCGTGGATTCGCAGTCCACCGGCGGCGCGAGCTGGAACGGCATCCCGCTCGACCAGATCGACCACATCGAAATCCTCAAGGGCCCGGCCAGCGCCATCTACGGTGGCGACGCCATCGGCGGCGTGATCCAGATCTTCACCCGCAAGGGCGGCAAGACGCCGCTGCTCAGCCTGGGTGTGGGCGCCGGCAACCTCGGCACGCGCAAGATGGACGGCAGCTTCAGCGGCAGCAGCGCCGACGGCGTGCTGGACTACGCGATCTCCGGTGCCAGCGAGATCAGCAGCGGCTTCAACACCACGACGCCGGCCAACACCTTCGGCTATGTGCCCGACCGCGACGGCTGGCGCAGCCACAGCGCCAGCGCGCGCGTGGGCGCGCAGCTCAATGCCGCGCATCGCCTTGAGGCCTCGCTGCTGCAAAGCCATGTGGACGGCCAGTACGACGCCTCGGCCTCCAAACCGCTGGTGGACGACCACAGCATCCAGGACACGCAAGCCGCTGGCCTGAACTGGAAGGCGCAGTGGCTCCCGGCTCTGCAGACGAGCCTGAGCTTCGGCCAATCGAAGGAACACTACGAGACCAAGCCTTCGGTGTACGTCACGGACACGCGCGTTCGCAGCCTGGCACTGAACGGCGCCTACCAGCTCAGCAGCGCTCAAGCGTTCAACTTCGTGCTGGAACGCCGCGCCGACACGCTGAGCAACACCGGCCTGGTCACGGCCGGCGTGGGCAGCCGCAGCGAGAACGCCTTCGCCCTCGGCTACCTGCTGCATGCGGGCGCCTTCGAGCTGCAGGCCTTCGGCCGCAATGACGACGACAGCCAGTTCGGCAACGTCAACACCGGCAGCCTGCTGCTGGGCTACGAGCTGCTGCCCGGCCTGCGCATCGTGGGCTCGGCCGGCACAGCCTTCCGTGCGCCCACGCTCTACCAGATCGGCACCGTCTACGGTCCTGACCTGAGCAAGCCGGGCGTCGATCCGCTCAAGCCCGAGCACGCGCATAACGTCGAGCTCGGACTGAAGTACAACGCCGGAGGCAGCGATGTGTCCGTCACCGCCTACCGCAACCGCGTCACCGATCTGATCATCTTCGGCGCCGCCGGCATCTGCCAGAGCACCTTCGGCTGCTACCGCAACGTCTCGCAGGCTCACCTGGAAGGCCTGAGCCTGGCCGGCAACACGCAGCTGGGCCCGGTGCACCTGGGTGCAACGTTTGACTTCTCGTCGCCCAAGGACGCCAACACCGGCCTGCTGCTGCAGCGCCGCGCCAAGCGCTACGGCACGATCAGCGCGGACACGACCCTGGCCAACTGGAGCTTTGGCGGCACGGTGCAGTTCTCCGGCTCGCGCTTCAACGACGCGGCCAACAAGCAGCCGCTGGGTGGCTATGCTCTGCTCAACTTTGATGTGCAGTACCGCATCAATCCGACGCTGCGCCTGCAACTGAACCTGGACAACGTGACCGACCGCAACACCGCCACCGCCACCGGCTACGCCTCGTCGCCGCGCACGGCCTTCGTGGGCCTGCGCTACACGCCCAAGCTCTGAGCCATGGCCAGCCTCCATCACCTGATCGTCGGCGGCCAGCGCAGCGGCAAGTCGCGCCAGGCCGAGCGGCTGGCCCACGCATTCCAGCGTGAGCAGGCCGGACGGCAGGTGGTGGTCGTGGCCACGGCGCTGGCTTTCGACGAGGAGATGGCCGCGCGCATCGCGCGCCACAAGCAGGACCGGCCCGCGGCCTTTAGCACCGTCGAAGCGCCGCTGGCCCTGGCCGAGGCGCTGCGGGCTAACGCCCATCCTGAGCGGCTCCTGCTCGTCGATTGCCTGACGCTGTGGCTCACCAACTGGCTGATGCCGATGGACGATCGGCCTGACATCGCGGGCTGGGGGGCCGAGCGCCAGGCACTCCTGGATCTGCTGCCCGAACTGCCGTCGCCGGTGCTCTTCGTCTCCAACGAAGTGGGCTGGGGCGTTTCGCCGCTGAGCCGCGAGGTGCGCGACTTCATCGACGAGCTGGGGCGCCTGAACCAGGCCGTCGCCGCGCGCTGCTCGCATCTGACCCTGATGGTGGCCGGCCAGCCCTGGACCCGGCCCGTGGAATCCACTTCATCATCACCATGAACTTCCGCATTCTTCTGCTGTGCCTGCTGGTGCTGCCGTTCAGCGCCCGCGCGATTGACGTGACCGACGACCTCGGCCGCGTCACCCATTGGCCCACGCCGCCGCAGCGCATCGTCGCCATGGTGCCCTCGCTGACCGAATCCGTCTGCGAGCTCGGCGCCTGCGCGCGTCTGGTCGGCGTGGACCGCTATTCCAACTACCCGGCTTCGGTCAACGCGCTGCCCAAGCTCGGCGGCATGAACGACACCAATGTGGAGATGATCGCGGCGCTCAAGCCCGACGTCGTGCTGGTGGCGCCGTCCTCGCGCGTGGCCGAGCGGTTGCAGGCGCTGGGCCTGCAGGTCGTCGTGCTGGACGCCAAGAGCTACAAGGACGTGCAGCGCGTGCTCGGCAAGCTCGGTGAACTGCTGGCCGTGCCGGACGCACCGCGCGTCTGGCGCCAGATCGAGGCCGGTGTGGGCGCGGCAGCGCAGAGCCTGCCGGCCGCGGTGAAGGGCACGAGCGTCTATTACGAGGTCGCCTCCGGCCCCTATGGCGCGGGAGAGAGCTCCTTCATGGGCGAGCTGATGAGCCGGCTCGGTGCCCGCAACATCATCCCGGCCAGCATGGGGCCGTTCCCCAAGATCAACCCCGAATACGTCGTGCGCGCCAATCCCGACGTCATCATGATGGGCCAGCGCGACGCCGATGGCGTGGTCGCCCGGCCCGGCTGGCAGAACATCACCGCCGTGCGTGACAAGCGCATCTGCGTCTTCACCCGCGACGAGAGCGACATGCTCGTGCGTCCCGGTCCGCGCCTGGCCGAAGCCGCGCAGATCATGGCGCGCTGCCTGCGCGACACAGCAAGTCGGCGGAGCAAGAGGTGATGTTCCACGCTCGACCTGCGGCCCTGATCGCGCTGCTGCTCCTGCTCAGCGCGCTGCTGCTGATGATCGGCGTGATGGTCGGCAGCAGCGGCTTCGCCTGGCTGCAGGACGACGCCGGCCTGGCCAGCCAGATCGTGATGCAGATCCGCCTGCCGCGCTCGCTGGGCGCCTGGACCGTGGGCGCGCTGCTGGGCCTGGCCGGCGCCGTCACGCAAGGCCTGTTCCGCAATCCGCTGGCCGACCCCTACCTGCTTGGCAGCGCGTCCGGCGCGGGCCTGGGCGTGGCCATTTCGCTGGCCTTCGCCAGTAGCTCGATTGCCGCCGCCGGCTGGCTGCACCAGCTCGGCCTGACGGGCGCCGCTTTCCTCGGCTGCCTGCTGGGCGTGTCGATCACGCTGGCGCTGGCGCGCGGTGCAGAGAACTCGCTGCGCCTGCTGCTGGCCGGCGTGGTCGTCGGCGTGGTGCTGATGGCGCTGACCAACGTCGTCATGCTGATGAAGGCCGACATCCTGCGCGAGATGCAGGCTTTCATGCTCGGCTCGACCGGCCTGCTGGGCTGGAGCCACTTCACGCTGATGGGTGTGGCCTTGGCGGTCAGCCTGGGCATTGCGTTAGGCGGCAGCCGCGCCCTCGATGCGCTGACGCTGGGCGAGTCCACCGCGCAATCGCTGGGCGTGCGCCTGGGCCTGATGCGCGTGATCCTGATCGGTGCCTTTGCACTGGCGGCCGGCACCGCTGTTGCGATGGCCGGCCTGATCGCCTTCGTGGGCCTGGTGGCGCCGCACCTGGCGCGCTACCTGTGCCCGACGACGCATGGCCGGCTGCTGCTGCTCTCCAGCTGCATCGGCGGCGTGCTGCTGCTGGCGGCGGACATCATCGCCCGCTGGCTGTTCGCGCCGCAGGAGCTGCCCGTGGGCATCGTCACGGCGGTGCTGGGCGGCGTCTATCTGCTCTTCCTGATGCATCGGCGTCAGGGGAGGGTGAAGTCATGAGCGCGGCGCTGAATTGCTCGAGTCTCAGCGTGCGCCTTCAGGGCCACGAAGTGCTGCACGACGTCGACCTGCAACTCCCTACCGGCCAGTGGATCGCCATCGTCGGCCCCAACGGCGCGGGCAAGACCACGCTGCTGCGCGCGCTCGCGGGCCTCGTACCGGCCAGCGGTCAGTTGAACCTGGCGGGCAGGCCGCTGCACGATTGGCCCGCCAAGGAGCGCGCCCGCGCCCTGGCCTGGCTGGGTCAGAACGAAGGCGGTGCTGAAGATCTGCGGGCCCAGGACGTCGTCATGCTCGGCCGCCTGCCGCACCAAGCCTGGCTCGCACCGCCCAGCGCCGCCGATCACGTGGCCGTGCGTGCTGCGATGGAGCAGACGCAGAGCTGGGAATGGCGCGATCGTCGCATGGGCACGCTTTCGGGCGGCGAACGCCAGCGCGTGCTGCTGGCCCGCGCGCTGGCCGTGCAGGCGCCCGTGCTGATGATGGACGAGCCGCTGGCCCACCTCGATCCGCCGCACCAGGACGACTGGATCGCCATCGTGCGCGAGCTGGTCGCTGCGGGCCGGACGGTGATCTCGGTCCTGCACGAGCTCAACATCGCACTGCTGGCCGACCGCCTGCTGGTGATGCACAGCGGCCGCGTCTGCCATCACGGCCCGAGCCGCAACCTTGCGTCGCGCGAGGCGCTGCAGCAAGTCTTCGGGCACCGGCTGCGGCTGGTGGAATTCGAAGGCCGCTGGCTGTGCCTGCCCGGCTCGCGCTGAACGCATGGCCGCCACCACCGCCCTGATGGTCAGCGCCCCGGCTTCCGGCCAGGGCAAGACCAGCGTGACTGCAGCGATGGCCCGTTCGGCACGCCGGCGCGGCCAGCGGGTGCGCGTCTTCAAGACCGGACCGGACTATCTGGACCCGATGGTGCTGGAACGCGCCAGCGGACATCCGGTCTACCAGCTCGACCTGTTCATGGCCGGGCTTGAGGCCTGCCGCACGCTGCTCGCGCAAGCCGCGGCGGAAGCCGACCTGATCCTCGTCGAAGGCGTGATGGGCCTCTTCGACGGCGACCCCAGCAGCGCCGATCTGGCCGCCGCCTTCGGCCTGCCCGTGCTGGTCGTGATCGATGCCTCCGCCATGGCGCAGACCTTTGCGGCCTTGGCCACGGGCCTGCAGCGTTTTCGCGAGGACGTGTCAGTCTGCGCCGTTGTTGCCAATCGTGTGGCCGGCGCAGCCCATGCACGGATGGTGGGGCAGGCCCTGCCGGCTTCGTTGCCCTTGCTCGCCGCCTTGCCGCGCTCGGAAGGGCTGCGCCTGCCCGAGCGACATCTGGGCCTGGTGCAGGCGATGGAGCTGCCGCAGATCGATGAGCAGCTCGATGCCTGGGCCGATGCTTGGGATGCAGCATCTGCCGGTGTGGATCTGCCGTTTGCTCGCGTCGAGTGGCCGGCGCCCGTTGCCTCGATGGAGGCACCAAAGCCGCTGGCCGGCAAGCGCATCGCCGTGGCTCGCGATGCCTGCTTCTCCTTCATCTATCCGGCCAACCTGGACGGCTTGCGCGATCTGGGCGCGGAGCTGCGCTTGTTTTCGCCGTTAGCAGGCGAGCCGCTGCCGGACTGCGATGCGCTTTGGCTGCCCGGTGGCTATCCAGAATTGCATCCCGAGAAGCTCGCCGCGAACGCCGGCTTCTTCACCGCGCTTGCCTTGCACCTGGAAGCGCGCAAACCCTTGCTCGCCGAATGCGGCGGCATGCTGTGCCTGCTGGAGTCGCTGACCGACAAGGAAGGCCGCGTGCACCGCATGGCTGGCCTGATCCCGGGGCAGGGCGTGATGCAGGCACGGCTGGCGGCCCTGGGCCTGCAGTCCCTCGACTGGCCCGAAGGCGCGCTGCGTGGCCACAGCTATCACCACTCCACGATGCAGACACCGCTGACGCCGCGTGCCCGGGCCAGCAATCCGAACGGTGGCGCGACGGCCGAAGCGCTCTACATCGAGGGCAGTCTGCGCGCCAGCTATGTGCACCACTACTTCCCGTCGAACCTCGACGCGGTGGCCCGCTTTTTTGGTGGCGCATGACGACGATGGATGCGCTGCTGATGCCTTCGCTGTTGCCGCTGGCGATTCTGGCGGCGCTCACGCTGGACCTGCGCTTCGGCGAGCCGCCGAACTGGGCGCATCCTGTCGTCGGGATGGGGCGGTATCTCTCGCTGGCTTCCGGCCCGCTGCTGCGGTTGCCACCCAGGTCCGCCTTCATCTGCGGTGCGCTGCTGTGGCTGCTGGGCGCGATCATCTTCACGGGCCTGGCGCTGGTCATCGAGCTGAACCTGCTGCATGGCCTGGAGCCCTGGCTTTCGCCGCTGCGCCTGCTGGGCACGGCGCTGCTGCTGGGCGTGTTGCTCAAGCCGCTGTTCGCCTGGCGCATGTTGCGCGACGAAGCGGCCGCCGTGGAAGCGGCGCTCACCGTTTCCGTCGAAGCTGCGCGCGCTCGCCTGTCGCGCTTGGTGAGTCGCGACACCTCGACGCTCCAAGCGCCCGCCATCCGCGAAGCCGCCATCGAGACGCTGGCCGAGAACCTCAACGATTCCGTCGTCGCCCCGCTGTTCTGGTTCGTCATCGCCGGGCTGCCGGGCGCGGCGCTCTACCGCTTTGCCAACACGGCCGATGCGATGTGGGGCTATCGCGGCCGCTGGGAATGGGCCGGCAAGGTGGCGGCGCGTGCAGACGATCTGCTGTCGTGGCTGCCCGCGCGGCTGACCGGCATGGCGCTGCTGGGCTGGCGTGGAAGCTGGATGCGTCTGGCTGCAGAAGCAGCGCATACGCCGTCGCCCAACAGCGGCTGGCCGATGGCGGCGGTGGCGCTGCGGCTCGGCACGCGGCTGGGCAAGCCGGGTGTCTATCTGCTCAATGCTGAGGGCGACGAACCCGATGAACGCTCGCTGCATCGCGCGCACGTGCTGGCCCGTGATGCGCTGTTGCGCGTCGTGCCTTTGCTGCTCGCCGCAAGCTTTCTGCTGAGGTGGCACGGATGAGCTTCTCCGCACACGGCGGTCCCGATAGCGGCCCGACCATCCGCTTCGACTTCTCGACCAACGCGAATCCGTACGGCCCGCCGCCTGCGCTCTGGCGCGCGGTTCAGCAGGCCGATCGCCGGCGCTATCCGGATCCGAGCTACCAGGGCCTGCGCGAGCAACTGGCCGCTGCACATGGCGTGCAGCCTCGGCGGATCGAGCCCGCAGCCGGCGGTGCCGAGGCCATCCGGCGCCTGACGCTCGCGGCCCATTTGCACGGCCTCTGGCAGGCGTGGGTGCCGCAACCCGGCTTTGGCGATTACGCGGCTGCGGCCGCGGCGCTCGGGCTTGAACTGCGCAGTTATGACGACATCCCGGAGCCCGATTCACCTGCGCTCGTCTGGGTCTGCGATCCCTGCAACCCAACGGGTGCGAGCCTGGACGAGGCGCAATGGCGACGCGTGGCGCAGGCCGTGGAGCGATCGAACAGCGTGCTGGCCATCGACCAGGCCTACGACGCGCTGCGCCTTGACGGCCGCGCGCAATTGCCGGAATGGCTCGCGACGCAAGCCTGGCGCCTGCAATGCCCGAACAAGGCGTTGGGGCTGACCGGCGTGCGTGCGGCCTACCTGATCGCGCCGACGGAATCGCGCATGGATTTGACCGTCTCGAACCTGGCCGCCAGCTGGGTGCTGTCCGCAGAAGGTGTGGAATTGCTGGCCCATTGGCATGAGCCGAGCACGTTGGCCCACCTGGACGCCAGCCGCGAATACCTGCGTCAGGACCGCCATGCGATGCAAGATGCGCTGCACGCGATCGGCTGGGAACAGCGCGACACGGCCACGCCGTTCTGGCTGGCACGTGCACCGCACGCGCTCGACCTGCGGGCCCTGCGCGAGCAGAGCATCAAGCTGCGCGATGCCGCGAGCTTCGGCCTGCCTGGCTGGGTGCGCGTGTCGGCACAGCGTGAGGATGCGCTTCGAGCGCTGCTGGTGGCGCTGAAGTCTCAACAAGGAGTGCAGGCATGAAGAGCGCTCAGAGCACGCGACGGGCCAAGGCCGTCATGGTGCTGGGCACGACCAGCGGCGCCGGCAAGAGCTGGCTGGCCACGGCGCTGTGCCGCTGGTATGCGCGCCAGGGCCTAAGGGTGGCGCCATTCAAGGCGCAGAACATGAGCAACAACGCGCGCGTCGTGCCTGGCCTGGCCGGACCGGACGGGCAGCCGCGCATGGGCGAGATCGGCTCCGCGCAGTACTTCCAGGCGCTGGCGGCGCGGCGCACGCCCGAGATCCGCATGAACCCCGTGCTGCTCAAGCCCGAGAAAGACACGGCCTCGCAGGTCGTCGTGCTCGGCGAGGTGGACGAGACGTTGACCCAAATGGCTTGGCGCGAACGCAGCGAAACGCTCTGGCAGCGCGCCAAGCCCGCGCTGCACGAGCTGCTTGACGAAAACGATGTGGTCGTGATCGAGGGCGCCGGTTCGCCGGCCGAGATCAATCTGCACAGCAGCGACTACGTCAACATGCGCACGGCACTGGAAGCCAACGCGGCCTGCCTGCTGATCACCGACATCGACCGCGGCGGCGCCTTCGCGCATTTGTACGGCACGCACCAGCTGCTGCCTGAACATGAACGCGCGCTGATCCGCGGCTATGTGCTGAATCGCTTTCGTGGTGATGCCACGCTGCTCTCGCCCGGCCCCGAGCAGTTGCAGGCGCTGACTGGCGTGCCCACGCTGGCCGTGTTGCCGATGTGGCGCGGCCACGGGCTGCCGGAGGAAGACGGCGTGTTCGACGACGCGCCGACCGGCAGCCTTAAGCACGCGACCCGCATCGCCATCGTGGCCTATCCGCGCCTCTCCAACCTCGATGAATTCCAGCCCTTGCGTTCGCTGCCTGAGGCGCGCGTCAATTGGGCCCGCGGCGCGCGCGAGCTCGAGGGTGCAGACTGGATCATCCTGCCCGGCTCCAAGGCCGTGGCCGCCGATCTGGCCTGGCTGCGGGCGCAGAAGATGGACGAGGCCATCGCCCGTCATGCCCAGGCGGGCAAGGCGGTGCTGGGTATTTGCGGCGGTTTGCAGATGCTGGGCGAGAGCCTGGCGGACCCGCACGAGATCGACGGCAACGCGCCGGGGCTGGGCTTGCTGCCGTTGGCCACCGTGTTCGAGCGCGAAAAGTTGCTGACGCCGACGCGCGTGAAGCTCGCTCCAGCGCTCGATGCACCCTGGTCAGCCCTGGCCGGCCTGCACACGCAGGGCTACGAGATCCACCATGGCCGCACGGCCCAGCATCCGGCCTTGCCGCTGGCGGCCGAGGTGATGTGGGACGAGCAAGGCGTGGCCATCGGCTGGCAGCAGGGCTCCGTGCTCGGTTGCTACGTGCATGGCCTGTTCGAACAGCCCGAGATGCTGCGCGCACTGTTCGGCCGCGAGGTGCAGAGCCTCGATCAGGTGTTCGACGGCCTGGCCGATTTCATCGACACCCATTTCCAACCCGAAACCCTGCTGGACCTGATCCGAACATGATTCCGCACATTGCCTCACTGCACGACGAAGCCCTTGCTAACGCGCTGCGTCAGCGCATCGACCAGAAGACCAAGCCGCTGGGTTCCCTCGGTCAGCTGGAAGCGCTGATGCTGCGCCTGGGCCTGATCCTGGGCACCGAAACGCCGACGCTCGAAGCGCCGCAGATGATGGTCTTCGCCGGCGATCACGGACTGGCCGCGCGCGGCGTGTCGGCGTATCCGTCGGACGTGACCTGGCAGATGGTCGAGAACTTCCTGGCCGGCGGCGCAGCGGTCAGTGTGCTGGCGCGCCAGCATGGCCTGGCGTTGACGGTGGTGGATGCCGGCGTGCGCCACGATTTCGAGCCGCGCCCGGGACTGGCCATCGCCAAGATCGCGCCGGGCACGGCGGATGCGCTGAGCGGCCCGGCGATGAGCGCCGAGCAATGCGCCGCAGCCATCGCCAAGGGCAGGGTGCTGGTGCGCGAACGGCTCGGCAATGCGGTGCTGCTGGGCGAGATGGGCATTGGCAACACCTCGTCGGCGGCGCTGCTGCTGGCGCGTCTGGCCGGCCATCCGATCGAGGCTTGCGTGGGCCGCGGCACGGGTCTCGACGATGCGCAACTGCAGCGCAAGACCGACGTGCTGGCCCAGGTGCTGGCCTTGCATGCCGACGTGAAGGATCCGCTCGAAGTGCTCGCCGCCTTCGGTGGTTTCGAGATCGCCATGATGGTCGGCGCCGTGTTGCAGGCGGCCCTGGAGCGGCGCGTGATCGTCGTCGATGGCTTCATCTCCAGCAGCGCCATGCTGGTGGCGGCCCAACTGCAGCCGGCGGTGCTGGAGCGCTGCGTGTTCGCGCATCGTTCGAACGAGAACGGCCATCACCTGATGCTGCAAGCGCTGCAGGCGCAACCGCTGCTGGATCTGGGCCTGCGCCTGGGCGAGGGCTCCGGCGCCGCGCTGGCCTGGCCGCTGCTGGAATCGGCCTGCCGCATCCTGCGCGAGATGGCCAGCTTTGCATCGGCCGGCGTCAGCGAAAAGGACGCCTGAGGCCATGGCCCGGCTGCTGCTCGAAGCGCGCCTGTTCTTCACGGCGCTGCAGTTCCTGACCCGCCTGCCGGTGCCGCGCTGGGTGGGTTTCGAGCCGGCGTGGTTGCAGCAGTCGGTGCGCCACTTTCCGCTGGTGGGCTTGCTCGTGGGGCTGGTCGGTGCGGCGGTGATGGGCGCGGCGCAGTGGTGCCTGCCGGCGAGTCTCGCGGCAGGGCTGAGTCTGGCGGCCACCGTGCTGCTGACGGGCGCTTTCCATGAAGACGGCTTTGCCGACACCTGCGATGGCCTCGGCGGCGCCGTGGACCGGACCCGGGCGCTGAGCATCATGAAGGACTCGCGCATTGGCAGCTACGGCGCGGTGGGCCTTGTGCTGATGCTCGGGCTGAAGGCAGCGGTGCTGAACGAGTGGCTGCATGTGTCGGTCCAGCACGCGCTGCTGCTGACCGTCTGGACCCACATGGCTTCGCGCCTGGCGCCGCTGTGGATCATGCGGACGCTGCCGTATGCCGGCGATGTTGAGCATGCCAAGGCCAAGCCGCTCGCGATGAGCATCGGGCGCGGTGCGTTGGGCTTTGCCTTGCTGTGCGTCCTGCTCGGCGCTTTGGGCGTGCATGCGCTGGCGCCGGATCTGGGTGTGCCGTTGGCTGGCGCTTCGCTGGCGGCGATGCTGCTGTGCTTGTACCTGCAGTCCTGGCTGAAGCGGCGCCTGGGTGGTTTCACGGGCGACACGCTCGGCGCCACGCAGCAACTGACCGAATTGGCGCTGCTGCTGGCCACGCTGGCGATCCGGGTGCGATGGGGCTGATCGTCTGGCGCCATCCGCGTCCGCAAGGCGCAGCGGGGCGCTGCATCGGTTCGCGAACGGACCTGCCGGTCCACTGGCGCCGTGCCAAGCGGCTCGCCCGCCGCATTCAGGCCACAGCGAAGCGCGAGCGCCTGCCGCATGTGGTGTGGACCTCGCCGCTGCAACGCTGCGCCGACGTGGGCGAATGGCTGCGGCGCTGGGGCTGGACGCATCACCGCGAAGAATCGCTGCGCGAGCTGGACTTCGGTGCGTGGGACGGCCGAAGCTGGGGCGAGATCGATGCCGCCGAGATCGACGCGTGGGTGGAGGACTTCGTCGCTCACCCACCCGGCGGCGGCGAGAGCCTGCGCGAGATGCTCAAGCGCGCCGCTGTCTTCCAGCCTGCAGGTCCGCGCGCGCTGGTCGTCTCACACGGGGGCTGGATGCTGGCGCGGCGCTGGATCGCCGAGCACGGGCCGGGCGAAGAGCCGGCCCAGGCCCGTGACTGGCCGGCGGCACCGGCCTATGCGCAGAACTGGCGCATCGACGACGCGCCTCAGAAGCCCTTGGTGTCGTAGCGCAGCACGATCCAGGCCTGGCGGCCCAGGGCCTGGTAGTCGCGCACGGGCTGGATGTCGCGGTCACCGGCGTTGAGCAGCTTCACGTCAACGCGCCATTGCGGCTGGAAGCGCCAGCTGGCGCGCAGGTCGAGCACAGCGTAGGCGCCGAGGTTGATGCCATCGGGCCGCGCGCCGACGTCCTGCACCGATGCGCCGACGCTCCACACGCCGAACTCGTAGTCGGCCGAGACGCTTTCCTGATGGGCGGCACGGCGCGGCAGGCGGTTGCCGGTCTGCTCGTCGCGGGCATCGAGCAGGTCGACCGTGGCGCGCAGGTTCAGCCCGGCGATGCGATGGGCGGCCGTCAGCGTGGCGCCTTGCAGCTTGGCCTTGCTCGTGTTGGCCGCGCAGCCGTAGTAGCCGACCGGACAGTCCGTGCCGTTCGGGTCGGGGTCGTAGCCGATCAGGTTGCGCACCTTGTTCTGGTAGTAGGTGACGCTGGCGCTGCTGTTGGCCCCTTGCCAAGCCAGGCCCACTTCGGCGCTGCGGCCGTTCTCCGGCTTGATCGTGGGGACGCCGTAGTAGGGGTAGAACAGCTCGTTGAAGGTCGGCGCGCGGAAGGTCTTGCCGACCAGGGCGCGGAACTTCAGGCTCGGCGCGATCGCGAAGCTCGCGCCGATGTTGCCGGTTGTGTTGTTGCCGTAGATGGAGTTGTCGTCGTGGCGGATGCTGGCTTCCAGCGAAGCCGGGCCGAACTGACCGGCGTAACCGGCGATGTAGGCGTTGTTCGTGCGCTTGAGCGTGCCGGTGAAGACATCGCCCTCGACCTTCTCGCTGAGGTTCTCGTAGGCCAGCACCAGTTGCTGGCCTGCGCCCAGGCGCAGCGCGTTCTGCCAGGTGAACTGGTCGCGGTCGGTCTTGTACTTGTTCAGGATGAGACCACCGCTGAGCGAGTCGTCCAGGCTGCTGGCGTACTGCAGCGTCGTCGTCCATTCCTGCGAGATGCGACCGCGGTAGTCCACGCTGACCACGCGGGTCTTGAGGTGGTTGCGGAAATCGGGCGACGGGTCGTCGTAGGTCGGCGCTTCGGTGCCGTCGTACTGCGCGTTGAGCTTGCTCTGGCTGGCGCTGACGCCGATGCGATGGCCTTCAGCAGGCGTGAAACCCAGGCGCACCGAGCCGACGGTGCGCTTGAAGCCGTCCTTGTCGGGGTTGTAGGTGCCGAACTGGTCGCCGGGTCGCACGGCCGAAACACCGTCGCTCTGCTCGCGGCTGAGGGTGGCGGCGTAGTCGAAGCCGTTCTGTGCGCCGGTGACTCCGATGCTGCCTTCGCGCGAGTTGTAGCCGCCCACGCCGAGGCTGCCGGTCACGCTGGGCGTGCCTTCACCGCGACGCGTGATGAGGTTGATGACGCCCGCCACAGCATCGGCGCCGTACAGGCTCGAGGCCGGGCCGCGCAGCACTTCGATGTGGTCGATCTGCGCCAGGCTCATGGTTTCGAACTCGGCCTGGCCGAGCGTGGCTGAACCCACGCGCACGCCGTCGATCAGCACGACCGTGCCCGTGGTGTTGGCGCCGCGCATGAGGTAGCCGGAGCTCTGGCCGGGGCCGCCGGTGCGCGTGATTTGCAGTCCTGCGTAGCGGCGCAGCGCTTCTTCCACCGTGTCCACACCGCCGTCGCGCAGCGTGCTGCTGTCGATCAGCACGACATCGGCCACGCTGGCGTGCAAGGGCTGGGCCTCGCGGGTGCCGGTGACGATCACGGCGTCGAGTTGGGAGGCTTGTTGTTGCTGTTGCTGCGCCTGAGCAGCGAGCGGGAAGAGCGCGGCCACCGCAGCGGCGCAGACGGAAAGGGTGTGGGACATGGGAATACCGACGAAAGACTTCGTGCATGTCTGCCGCTTCCCCGCGGCTGCATGCGATATGGACGCGCGAGCGAGTCCGCCGGTTGGCCGGTATCCGGGCTTTCGGAAGTGTGGAGCGCCTGCTGCCTTCCCAGCTGCCAAATCAGGCAGCCAGTGGCTGAGTACAGGAGCCGCAGACGTGAACGGACAGAAACAATCCGCGCTCGTCCGCCTTCCGCTTACCGTTGCGGGGGCAGCTCAGGTTGGAGCTCGGCCGGCGATTCGGCCTGGCCCTTCCTGATTCCCGTTGAACTGCGCCACCTGGGGACGGCGCGAGCACCAACAGGGCAGGATCATAGTGGAGCAGGACGAGGCCGCGCCGGCAGCGGGAGGGCTTGCCTGTCGGGCGCGCTCGCGGGTAACCTCGGCCCACGATGTCATCGTTTCGACACAATCTATCGCTAGCGCTTGTCGGCGTGGAGCCGGGCGTGCTGGCGTGGTGGCGGGCGCTGCGTGCGCTGGCGGTGCTCAACGTCTGCCTGTGGCTCGCCGCGCTTTTCTTCGCGCCTGTGGCCGGTGCGCACGGCAATCTGCAGCTGGGCTTGTCCGGCGTCTACGTGCTGGTGTGCGCCTACCGCTCGGTGCTGCCTCGGGTGGACCTGGAGCGGCTGGTGGTTGTGGATTCACACCTGTCGAGCATCTTCCTGGGTCGCGCCGCAGCCACCGTGGCCGAGATCTGCTTTGCGCTGCAGCTCGGGCTGCTCGTCCACCAACTGGGCGTGCACGCCAACCTGCCACGGGTGCAGACGGCGGCCTGGGCGGTGCCCGTCTTCATGATCGTGGCCCAGGGCTTTTGCTGGCACAGCGTGCTGACGCTGAACCACATCACGCAGGCCGTTGAATCCACGCTGTGGGCCACGGGCTTCGCCTGGATGGCGGCCTTGCTCGGCGCGGTGGCTTGGGGCAGCAGCGGCTGGGTCAACGCGCTGGCCATCTTCGGCGTGCTGGGCGCAGCGGTGTTCGTGTCTTACGTGCTGTGCGTGGACGTGCCGATGTACTGGCGCCGCTACCAGCACGGGCGCACGCAAGGCCAGGTCTACATGCGACTGGACCACGGGGCGCGCGATGCCTGGAGCCGCCGTGTACCCAGCGGCAGCTGGGCGGCCTGGAAGGCCGATGCCCTCTGGTTGACGCCTTACTTCAGCCTGGGTGTCTGGATCAGCATCGCCATGGTTTGCGTGCCGGGCACTTGACGCCTGTGGCGCGATCTGCGGATCAGCCGATCAGCGCATGAGCATCACGCCGAGAGGCACACCGATCAGCAGCAGGGTCAAGGTCAGGGCGAAGAGCCGCTCCTGACGCTCACCATGGGGCGAGTGGAGGTGCGGGATCTCGCTTGCGCCGCGCAGCATGTCGGTCGGCAAGGTCAGCAGAGCCATCGGAGCCATTTGCATCCTTTCCGGGGTCTTCACCCCATTTGGCATGGACGCTTGCATATTGCGCCGCCGGCCCGTCCAGGGTGTGACAGTTCCGGATTGGCCCGTGCAGCTGTTCACGCTGCGCTTCAATCAAATCAAATCAGCAGCGCTGGCGATGCCTCGGCGCCGAAACCCTTGGCAAGCCGCTGCTCATGCAGGTCGATGATCACGCCCTGACGCAGCGCACCGCGCGTGGTGTGCAGACGGCGGATGCCGCAATGGACCATGACGGTGTAGAGGATGGCGAGCCCGCCGGGGAACACCGCCCGGCGCTTGTCCTTGAGTCCGGCCATGTCCAGCTGATCGATCTGGCCGGCTTCGACGGCGCGTTCGATCAGCCAGCGCAGGCCGGCAGGGGTGACGGCGCCGTCCGTGATGCCGTGCTGCCGCAGGACCGATGCAGCCGCACCGGCGGTGCCCGAGGAACCCATGGCCTGATCCCAATGCGCCGCGCCGAAGCGCTCCAGGGCCGGGGCGAGTTCGGCCCGGACGGCGCGCTGTGCTGCGCGAAAGCCTTGCGCCGTCACGCGCCCTTTGCCGAAGTGGCGTTGCGTCACGCTGGCGCTGCCAACCCGGAAGGACTGGAGCGCCTGCGCCGTGCGGCCTTGGCCGATGACGATCTCCGTGGAGCGACCGCCGATGTCGAGCACCAGACGGCGACGCGGCGAGGGATGCAGGAAGGAGACGCCTGCGTAGATGAGGCGGGCTTCTTCCTCGCCGGAAATGACCTCGACGCGAGCGCTCAACAGCGACTCGGCGCGGCGGATGAAATCTCTGCGGTTGCGGGCTTCGCGCAGGGTCTGGGTGGCGACGACGCGGATGCCGTCGGGGCTCAGCCGGGTCAGGTCGGCGGCGAATCTTTCCAGGCACGCCAGGCCTCGGTCCATGGCCTCCGACGAGAGCAGGCCGCGGGCGTCAAGGCCTGCGCCCAGGCTCACCATTTCCTTGCGGCAATGGACCTGCAGGTATTCGTCCTGCAGAACGCTGCCGATCTCGAGGCGGAAGCTGTTGGAGCCCAGGTCGATGGCGGCCAGCGTGGGGGAGGGCGCAGGAGCAGGCAAGGACAGATGCATGGGTGCCGAACCGGCCACGCAAGACCGCGTTCACGAAACTGTGTAAACTGAATATACGGTTTCAATGTGAAAGGAAAATGACATGACCCAGCCCGCTGCGAAGCGCCCCGCCCCCCGCAAGGCCGCCGCCCGTCCTGCTGTCAAAAAGACGGCTACTGCCAAGCCCGCGGCCAAAGCGGCGGTGAAGCCTGCCGCCAAGGCCGCTGCGAAGCCCGCAGCTAAGGCGGCCGCAAAGCCGACCACCAAGCCGACCACCAAGCCGACCACCAAGCCGGTGGCCAAGACCGCCAAGGCGGCCAAACCCGTCAAGCCGCCCAAGGCCAAGCTCGTGCGCGACAGCTTCACCATGCCGGCTGACGAGTACGCGGTGCTCGCCCAGCTCAAGCAGCGTGCGCTGGCTGGCGCCCATCCGATCAAGAAGAGCGAACTGCTGCGCGCAGGCGTCAAGCTGCTGGCCGGCCTCGGCGACGCGGCCCTGCTGACCGCCCTGAAGAGCGTTCCGGCCGTCAAGACGGGGCGCCCGAAGTCCAAGAAGGCGGGTTGAGGCGCAAGTTCGCCTTTGCCTGAGGTGGGCCTGGTATTTCAGACCTCGCTTCCGCTTACGTTCAGATTCGTAACCGAGCCCGCGCAATCGATTGCCTTGTGGATTGCCCGGGTCGAAATGCGCGCGCTCCCATTTAGGATCAGTTGGCCTCGGACAGGTTTTGGTCAGCTGAATTTGGACATCTCCTTGCTGCGGCTTCCACCTTTTCGCGGGTGCGACGGGAGTCGGGCCTGCAAGCTTCTTGGAGATGACCATGAGTTCGATTGCAATGTCGGTATTCCTGGATTCCGAATTCGGTGAGGAAACCGAGCTGCCCCACGTCGGCAGCGCCCTGGAGCATCCGCTGGTGTTTGATTCCGCCGCCCGTGAATTCCAAGCCCTGGCCCGCCAGGGGCGCGTGGAGATCCTTCACGAGCACCGCAGCTTCGGCGGCGGCGGCGATGTCCTGATCGACCAGCTGCGTTTCAGGCGCCTGCAGTAGGCGTCGCCAGTCCGGCCAGCTCATCGATGCTGACCGGATCGGTGGCCAGCACCGTCTTGCGGCCGCGGATGCGGTCGCGGAACCAGAAACTGTCCTGCAGGACGATGAGGTCCGCCTCGCCCAGCGGCAGGCCGAGATCCTGGCCCTCGAACTCCCAGCGCTCGGGCGCGCCCTCGACGATCAGGTGGCTCAGGTGCCGCTGGCGGCAGATCTCGCTGCATTCGCGCAGGTGCTGCATCCACGCGGCGGAGACGCGGATCACTGCATCGATCGGCTGGCTGGCGTAGTGGCTTTGCAGCACGGCGGGGATTCGAACGAGCGCGCCCTCGTGAGGCTGCGCGTTGCTCAACAACTTCATGGATTCAAGGCGAGAGTGAGGCACGGCCCATCATGGCCGCGTTTCATGAAGTCGCCGTGAAGAACGGCGTCGGACAAGGTGCCGTTGTGGGTGCCGTTGTGGGTGCCGTTGTTGACGCTGAAATCAGACGTTAGCCCTCGTCTGACGCACTGCATCGGCGCCACGCTGTGATGAATCCCACACCGAGGTGCTGGCATCGCGGGGAGTCACCCAACTGTCACAGTGCTTCCACTTGTAAGCCGTAGCCTTTGCAGCTCATCCGATTCCCTTCACTCGGGAGCAGCACCTTGAGCTTTGCAGAGCCGCAGACGATCACCAGTCATTCCTCCGCTTCTTGGCGGCCCCAGGTCCGATTCACCCAGCCTGTGGCCGGTGATCTGGCTGAGGCCTGCGTGGCCGTCTCGCCCGAACACACCAATGCGCAGATCTACGAGATCCTGGGCCGCCACCGCGAGATGGCCAGCCTGCCAGTGCTCGAAGATGGCCGCCCGATCGGCCTGATCAACCGCACGCTGTTCCTTTCGCAGATCTCCAAGCCCTTCTACAAGGAGCTGTTCGAGAAGAAGAGCTGCATCGCCTTCATGGACAAGGCACCGCTGATCGTGGAGGCGCACACGCCGATCGAACAGCTGGCGCTGATGACGGTGGAGTCCGGCGAGAAGGCGCTGGCCGATGGCTACCTCGTCGTCGAGCACGGCCAGTTCAAGGGCCTGGGCCACGGCCTGGAGCTGATGCGCGTGATCGCCGAGCAGCAGGCCGAGCGCAACCGCCACATCATGCAAAGCATCGAGTACGCGAGCGTCATCCAGCGTTCGATGCTCAGCGTGTCCGACGCCGCACTGGCCCGCAGCATCCGCGATGCCTGCCTGGTCTGGGAGCCGCGCGACACCGTGGGCGGCGATTTCTACCTGTTCTGCGACTACCCCGACGGTTGGTTTGCCGCGGTGGCCGACTGCACGGGCCATGGCGTGCCCGGCGCATTCCTGACCCTGCTCGCGCATTCGGCTTTGCGCCAGGCCTTGGACAAGCACGGTCCGCGCGATCCAGCAAAGCTGATGGCGGAGGTGAGCCAGAGCATCAAGACCTCGCTCGGCCAGGCGGGCGTGACTGATGGAGAAGGCACCTCGAACGACGGTCTGGACGCCGCCTTCTTGTGGTTCGACGCTGCTGTCAGCCGCATCAGCTATGCCGGCGCGCGCACGCCGCTCTTGCTGCACGAACCCGGTCAGGCCGGTGTCTCGATCATCGATGCCGACCGCTTGGGCCTGGGCTATCCCGACACGCCGGCCGACGCCAGCTGGGCCTGCCAGCAGTTTGAGCTGCGCCCCGGTTCGCTGCTGATGACCTGCACCGACGGCCTGATCGACCAGATCGGCGGCCCCAAGAACATCGCATTCGGCAAGCGCCGGCTGCGTGACGCGCTCGTGCGGCATCGCGAGCTGCCAATGCGCGAACTCGGTGTCATGTTGATGGCCGAGCTGCGCGGCTACCAGGGCGCCCAGCTGCGCCGCGACGACCTCACCCTGTTCGGCATGCGCCTGAACTGAGCGATCACCATGGAAAAACACCACTACGACCAATACCAGGAGTTCTGCGACATCGCCCGGCAGAAGAACGTGATCTTCTATTACGTCGGCTATTTCTCGCAGAACATCATCACCGCCATGTCCGAGGCCGTGCGCCTGCGGCTCGAATACGCGGGCGCGGCCGGCTCGATCCGGCGCCGCCTGTTCTCCTGCTTCGTGGAGATGGCGCAGAACATCATCCACTACTCGTCGGACGCGCTGACGCCGCCCGAGCAGGAGCAGAACGAGCTGCGCCACGGCTCGGTGTGCATCGGCGTAGACGAGGAAGGCCGCTACTTCCTGCTCTGCGCCAACCCGATCGCCATCGACGTGGCCGAGAACCTGCGCGAGCGGCTGGAGACGCTGCGCACCATGACCCTGGAGGAGATCAAGGCGAGCTACCGCGAATCGCTGCGCAGCGAGACGCCCGAGGACAGCAAGGGCGCAGGACTGGGCTTTCTCACGATGGCGCGCGACGCCAGCGAGCCGCTCGAATTCGAATTCCAGACCACAGGGGATCCTGGCACGGCCATGTTCTTCCTGAAGACCGTCATCTAGTCCGTACGAACGATCAAAGGCGCCTGCCATGATGAATCCCCTGCACATCCCCGCGACGGCGAACTCGCCCGAAGTCGAGTTCCGCTTCGACTCGCACGAACTGCTGCTGCGCGGCGAATCCTTCCCCGAGAACGCCGCGGCCTTCTACGGCCCGCTCATCACCGCGCTGCGTGAGTTCCTGTCCTTGCCGGACCAGGACCGCACGCTGAAGGTCGAAGTGGCGCTGACCTACTTCAACAGCTCCAGCACCAAGATGCTGTTCACGCTGTTCGACCTGCTCGACAAGGCCGCCAGCAGCGGCCGCCGCGTCACGCTGCACTGGCTGCACGACGCCGAGGACGACACCATCCGCGAGTTCGGCGAAGAGCTGATGGCCGACTTCCACAACCTGGAGATCAAGCTCCGTGCCCTTGACGCTTGAAACCGCCATGCCCGCGCCGGACCTCTTCGAGCAGGAATCGAACGCTCTCGAGCGTGCGATGGCGGCGCGCGACAACCCGGGCCTGTCGACCACGCAGTACCGCGAGGCGCTGGGCGATCTGATCGAGCATTTCGAGCGCCTGGTGCGCGACAGCCGCCGCTTGATCCGGCGCAGCGACCGCGAGGAGCGCGAGCTGAACGTGCTCAACGAAGAGCTGCACCGCCTGGCCTCGCAGCTGGAGTTCAAGGCGAGGCACGATTCGCTGACCGGTGCGCTGAACCGTGGCGCCATCTTCGAGCGGGCCAGCCTGCTGCTGAACCGCGGTGCGCTTTCGCTCGTGGTGCTGGACATTGACTTCTTCAAGAGCATCAACGATGCCTACGGACATCCGGCCGGCGATGCCGTGATCTGCGAGGTGGTGAACCGCCTGCGCGGCGCCGGACCGCCGGAGGCCGAGATCGGCCGCGTGGGTGGCGAGGAGTTCTCCATCCTGCTGCCTGGCCTCACCTTCGAGGCCGCGGTCGAGCAGGCCGAGCGCATGCGCCAGGCCATCGCCGGCCAGCCCTTTGACTGCCTGCCGGGCCGCCTGGTGACGGCCAGCTTTGGCGTCAGCTGGACCGCGGGCAACGGCGCCTTCGGCGATGCCTATGCGCGTGCGGATGAAGCGCTCTTCGACGCCAAGCGCGGCGGGCGCAACCAGGTCTGTGCGGGATTGGTGGGGCATAAATGAAGGCGCTGATCAAAAGCTGGTGGGGTGGGCTGGTCGAGCGGGCCGGGACCGACGAACTCACGGGCCTGGCCATGCGCACGCGCTTCGCGGCCATGGCCGGCGAGCGGCTGCGCCAGTCGGGCGACGCGCCTTTCGTCATGCTCTGCCTGGACGTGGACAGGCTCAAGACTGTCAACAGCATCTTGGGTTTCGAGGCCGGCGATTCGGTGCTGCGGGGCCTGGCCGAGCGCATGCGGCAATTGCAAGCGCGAGGCGCGGTGTGCGGGCGCCTGGCCGGCGGCACCTTCGTCGTGTTGCTGCCCACGCAGGGCCATGCCGACTGGCAGTTCGCCGTTTCGCAACTGCAGGGCCATCTCAACCACAAGCACCAGTTCCAAGGCCAGGTGCTCGATCTGACCGTCTCGATCGGCGTGGCGCTGTGCCCGGGCCACGGCCGCAGTCCCGAGATGCTGATGCAGCGCGCCGAACAGGCCATGTTCGAAGCCAAGCGCAGCCGCAGCGAGGTGGCGCTCTACGACCCGGATCAGGAGGCCTATCGCCAGTCGCATCTGAGCCTGCTGTCGGAACTCGAAGCGGCCATTTCGCAAGGCCAGTTGCGCATGTTCCTGCAGCCCAAGTGGAACCTGCGCGGCGATGCGATTGCCGGTGCCGAGGCGCTGGTGCGCTGGCAGCACCCCGAGCGCGGCTGGTTACCGCCCAGCGAGTTCGTGCCCTTTGCGGAGAGCACCGGCCGCATCCGCCAGATCACGCAGTGGATGCTGGAGCAGGCCGTGGCCACGCTGGCGAGCTGGTACCGCGAGGGCAGGGCGGTGCCCATCGCCGTCAACATCTCCACGCTGGATCTGCAGGACGGCCTGCTGCCCGCACGCATCGAATCCATGCTGCAACGCGCGGGCGTGCCGGCCGATCTGCTCCAGCTGGAGCTGACCGAAACCGGCCTGATGACGACCGCGCAGGATCCCATCCACGTGATGCATTCGCTGCGCCGCCTCGGCGTGCGTCTGGCGATTGACGACTTCGGCACGGGCCAGTCCTCACTGGCCTATCTGCAGCGGCTGCCGGTGCACGAGCTCAAGATCGACCGCAGCTTCGTGGATGGCGTGGACCAGGATCCAAAGCGCCAGGCCCTGCTGGGTTCCATCATCACCCTGGGCCACGGCCTGGGCCTGCAGGTGACGGCCGAGGGCGTGGAGACCGAGGCCGAATGCGAGCTGCTGCGCCGTATCGATTGCGATCTGGTGCAGGGCTATTTGCTCGCCAAGCCCATGGATCTGGAGAGTTTCAACGCCTGGTGCGCGGAGGCGCAAGCTGCTGAGGTGCTTTAGAACGGCTCTGAATCGCCTCGGGACAAGCCCGTACACGGCCAGCTTTACAAGCCGTTGACAATCGCGCCTTCGGCCTCACGAGGGCCTTGTCCGAGCTTTTCTGTATTTCATGGCGATCCCACACCTGACCGAAGACCAGATCCGAACCTGGTCTCGCACACAAAAAGACCAATGGTGGCTGAGCCAGGTCTACCGCGGCGGCATGCCGCAACTCACCCTTCGATCGGCCCTCAGCGGCTTCATGCTCGGCGGCATCCTGTCGGCCACCGGCATGTACATCGGGGCCAAGACCGGCATCACCATCGGCGTGGGCCTCACCTCGGTGATCCTGGCCTTTGCGCTGTTCCGCATCCTGCACGGCATGGGCCTCGGGTCGGACTTCAGCATCCTGGAGAACAACTGCACCCAGTCCATCGCCACGGCCTCGGGCTATGTGGTGAGCCCGCTCTATGCGGGCCTGGGCGCCTACATGCTGGTGACCGGCATCATCCCGCCCTGGTGGCACATCATGCTGTGGATGACCGTCGTCGCCATCCTCGGCGTGCTGGTGGCTTTCCCGATGAAGCGGCGCTTCATCAACGAGGAGCAGCTGCCTTTTCCTGAAGGGCGCGCCTCCGGCGTGGTGCTCGATTCGCTGTACACCGGCGATGCCGGCGAGGGCATGTTCAAGGCTCGCCTGCTGGGCCTGACCGCGCTCGGCGCTGCGCTCTACCAGGCCGTCATCAGCGACGGCTGGATGAAGCTACTGCAGGTGAAAGCCTTCGGCGCCCAGATGGCCTGGACCTTCCACGAACGGGTGGACACCTACTACTACGAGGCCGCCAAGAAGCTTGGCTGGGCGATCCCGAACATCATGGGCACGGATTTCCGCACTCTGGGCCTGCGCGCTACGCTGGACGTGGCCATGCTGGGCACGGGCGGCCTGATGGGCATCGCCATCGCCACCAGCTGCTTGATCGGCACGCTGGTGAACTTCGTGCTGCTGGCGCCGCTGATGATCCAGTGGGGCGACATCGCGCCGCGCGTGGCGCCGAGCGGCATGCTGGTGCCGCTCTCCCGCGTGGAGATCGTCAACCAGTGGTCGCTGTGGTGGGGCGTGACGATGATGGTCGTCGGCTCCATCGTCGGCCTTGCGGCCAAGCCCGAGCTGTTCACGGGCGCCTTCAAGGCTGTCTTCGGCAAGAAGAAGGGCGCGGAAAGCCCGATGGGCGGCGATGTGCTGGCCGACATCGAGGTGCCGCTGTGGCTGTCCTACGTGGGCGTGCCGATCTTCGGCGCCCTGGGCATCTGGGTCACGCACGCCTTCTTCGGCGTGTCCTGGTTGCTGTGCGCCGTGGCCCTGCCGCTGATCCTGGTGCTGACGGTCATCTGCGTGAACTCCATGGCGCTGACCTCCTGGACGCCCACCGGCTCGCTGTCCAAGATCACCCAGTTCTCAATGGGCGCCATCGACAGCACCAACCCGGCCAGCAACCTCATGCCAGCCACGATGACGGCCGAGGTGGCCACCAACGCGAGCAACCTGCTCTCCGACATCAAGGCCGGCTACATGCTCGGCGGCAAGCCGCGCCACCAGGTGGTGGGTCACGTCATCGGCATCTTTGCCGGCGTGATGGCCTGCGTGCCGCTGTTCTTCCTTCTCTTCCTGCACCCCGATGCCAACGGCGTGCGGACCACGACAAACATGATCTCCGACCAGTTCGCCATGCCCGCCGTGATGCAGTGGAAGGGCGTGGCCGAGCTGATCGCCAAGGGCGTCAAGGGCCTGCCGATGTCAGCCGTCGTCGCCATGGGCGTTGCGGCCGTCGTGGCCCTGGTGATGGAGGTCACCCGCATCGTCATGAAGGGTCGCTTCAAGCTGTCCTCGGTCGCCATCGGCCTGGGCGTGGTGCTGCCGCCGGAATCGGTGTTCGCCATGTTCGCCGGCGCGCTGCTGTTCTGGATCATGGACCTGCGCCACAAGAACAAGCAGCCCGGCGATGTGCGCCGCCGCATCTGGGTGGAAGGCTGCGAGCCGATCTGCGCCGGCTTGGTTTCCGGTGCCGCCTTGATGGGCATCGGCAACGCCATCATCAATGTGCTGATCTGAGGGGTGTGAAGGCCCGATAATGGCGAGCTTCGGCTGACCGTAGCTCAACTGGATAGAGCAGCTGCCTTCTAAGCAGCAGGTCGGGGGTTCGAGTCCCTCCGGTCAGGCCAGCCTCAAATGAAAAGCCGCCGTGGCATCGCTGCCGCGGCGGCTTTCTCTCTTATGCGCACTACTCTTTCCCCGTGAGTTCAGCGCAGCGTCGTCAATGACAGCAGATCTTCCAGGTGTTGGCGCGAGGCCGATTCATGGTTGTGGCAGCAGGCCTCGGAGTAGGCCTTCATCGATTGGTCCCATTGGCGGCGGCGCCGCCAGCCGAGCTGGCGGCGCAGGGCGGCGACGTCGTCGGACGGCAGCTCACCCGATTCGCAACCTTGGCGGCGCAGCCGCTGCAAGCTCACATGCACGCGCATGGCGGGTTCGCTGATGCGGCGGCGGCGCACCCGGGCCTGGTGCAGGCGGTGCGCCAGCACGAGGGTGAGGATGCCTGCAAGCAGCAGCGAGACGGGAAGGTACGGCAAGATTTCCGGGTGCGGCCGGGGCCGCGATAACGCAATGCGGCAAAGGTACAGCCCGCAAGCCAGCAAACGCGCGTGCGCATTGCGGCCAAGCGTGCAGGATTGCGCAGAAGGCTCGCTGAAACTGTTACGCTGCGCCCCGCAAGCAACAGGAGGGCACGATGCGGAGTCTGAATGTCAACGGCGAGCGGCGCGACTTTGACGCCGAGGACGACACGCCACTGCTGTGGGTCCTGCGTGAACAGCTCGGCCTGACCGGCACCAAATACGGTTGCGGCATCGCCCAGTGCGGCGCTTGCACCGTTCATATCGACGGTGTGGCCACGCGATCGTGCGTCTACCCGGCCAGCGCGGTCGATGCCAAGGCAAAGATCACGACGATCGAGGGCCTGTCGCACAACTGCTCGCACCCAGTGCAGCAGGCCTGGGACGAACTCGACGTGCCGCAGTGCGGCTTCTGTCAGAGCGGCATGATCATGGCCGCAGCGGCCCTGCTCAAGACCAAACCCAAGCCCAGCGATGCCGACATCGATGCGGCCATGACCAACATCTGCCGCTGTGGCACCTACAACCGCGTGCGCGCGGCCATCCATCTGGCTGCGGGCCAGATCGCGCGCAAGAGCATTCCGATCCACATCGAGAAGAGCGGCGGAGGTGCGGCATGAGCACGATCGAGATGAACAGCAGCAGCGCCACCACCCGGCGCGGCTTTCTGCAGACCGGCGCCGCTGCTGCGGGGGGGCTGATGGTCGGCCTGCATCTGCCGGCCTTGGCCGCGGATGCCGAGGTCAAGGAGATCAATGCCTGGGTGGTCGTCGCGCCCGACGAGACCGTGACTGTGCGCATCGCGCGCTCGGAGATGGGGCAGGGCACGCTGACCGGCCTGGCGCAGCTGGTGGCCGAGGAGCTCGATTGCGACTGGGCGCGCGTGCGAACCGAGTACCCGACGCCGGGCCAGAATCTGGCGCGCAAGCGCGTGTGGGGCAATTTCTCGACCGGCGGCAGCCGCGGCATCCGCGAATCGAACGAGTACGTCCGCAAGGGCGGAGCGGCGGCGCGCATGATGCTTGTGCAGGCGGCGGCCAATACCTGGCAGGTTCCGGCTGCGGAGTGCAGCGTCAGCCGCGGCGTCATCAGCCACAAGGCCAGCGGCCGACAAACGACCTACGGCCAGATGGCCGCGGCGGCCGCCCAGCTGGAGGCGCCGACCGACATCCCGCTGAAGAAGCCCGCCGACTGGAAGCTCGCCGGCCAGCCGCTCAAGCGCTTGGACACGCGCGGCAAGCTCGACGGCTCGCAGGTCTACGGCATGGACATGAAGCTGCCGGGCATGCTCAATGCGGCCATCCGTGACTGCCCGGTCTTCGGCGGCAAGGTGAAGAGCTTCAATGCCCAGGAGATCTCGAAGCGACCCGGCGTGAAGTCGGTCGTGCAGGTGGGCGACTCGGCCGTGGCCGTGGTGGCCGACACCTGGTGGCGCGCCAAGACGGCGCTGGATGCGCTGACGATCGAATGGGATGAAGGCCCGAACGCCAAGGCAACGAGCGCCGAGACGGCGGCCGTGCTCAAGGCCGGCCTGGAGGCGGACGATGCGGTTGCCTTCAACACCCGCGGCGATGCGAGGGCTTCGCTGAAGGGCGCTGCGCGCACCGTCGAGGCCACCTACAGCTATCCGCACCAGAACCACGCCTGCATGGAGGTGATGAACGCCACCGCCGTGTGGACCGACAAGCGCTGCGAGGTCTGGACACCGACGCAGAACGGCGAGGCCGCGCTGGCCGTGGCGGCCGAGGCTTCGGGCCTGCCGGCTGAAGCGTGCGAGGTCTACAAGCTGCACCTGGGCGGCGGCTTCGGCCGGCGCGGTGCCGTGCAGGACTGGGTGCGCCAGGTCGTGCTGATCGCCAAGACCCTGCCGGGCACGCCGGTCAAGCTGGTCTGGACGCGCGAAGAAGACATGAAACACGGCCGCTACCACCCGGTCACGCAGTGCCGTCTGCGCGCGGGGATCGACGCCAAGGGCAAGGTCGAATCGCTGCACATGCGGATCTCGGGCCAGTCGATCATCGCCGGCATCTTTCCGCAGAACATCAAGAACGGCCTGGATGCCGCGGTGTTCCAGGGCTTGAATCCGGGCGGCGCGGAAGGCGCCTTCGGCTACGGTTTCGAGCACCTGCTGATCGACCACGCAATGCGCAACCCGAGCGTGCCGCCGGGCTTCTGGCGCGGCGTGAACCTGAACCAGAACGCCATTTATCTCGAGTGCTTCATCGACGAGCTGGCCCACAGCCTGAAGCGCGACCCGCTGGCCCTGCGCCGCGAGCTGCTGGCCAACTCGCCCAAGCAATTGGCCGTGCTCAATGCCGTGGCCGAACGCGCGGGCTGGGGCAAGCCGGCGCCGAAAGGGCGCCACCGCGGCCTGGCCTGCATCATGGGTTTCGGCAGTTATGTGGCGGCCTGCGCCGAGGTCTCGGTGACCAAGGGCGAGCTGCGCGTGCACCGCATCGTCGCCGCCACCGACCCCGGCCATGCCGTCAACCCGCAGCAGATCCAGGCGCAGGTGGAGGGCAGCTTCGTCTACGGCCTGTCGGCGGCGCTCTACGGCGAGTGCACGGTCAAGGACGGCCGCATCGAGCAGAGCAACTTCAACGACTACCCCGTGATGCACATGGACAAGATGCCGGCCGTGGAGGCCATCGTCATGCCCTCGGGCGGCTTCTGGGGCGGCGTGGGCGAGCCCACCATCGCCGTGGCGGCACCGGCCGTGCTGAACGCGGTGTTCGCGGCCACGGGCAAGCGGGTGCGCGAGCTGCCGCTGGTCAAGAGCGGCTTGAAGGCCTGAGGTTCAAGACATGCGCTGGGCCTGCCTGCTGACGCTGCTGTTCAGCGGCATGGCCTGCGCGGAAAGCGGCGATGCCGCACGCGGCCGGGCCATTGTGGCCAGCCGGCAGACGGGGCTTTGCCTGCTGTGCCACAGCGCGCCGATTCCTGAGCAGAAGCTGCAGGGCAATTTGGCCACGAACCTGGCGGGCGCAGGCTCGCGCTGGACGGCCGATCAGCTGCGCCGTCGCATTGCCGAAAGTGAACCGGGCAGCGTGATGCCGGCCTATGCGCGCGTCGATGGCCTGGCGCAGGTCGGCGCAGCCTGGCGCGGCAAGCCCATCCTCGATCAGCAACAGATCGAGGATGTGGTGGCTTATCTGATGACGCTGAAGTGACGGGGCAGCTCCATGCAACGGCGCGTTTTTCTCTCCTTGGCCTTGATGGCGCCCGCGGCGCGCGCCAGCCGATCCGAGCTGGAAACCGCCGTGCGCGACTACGCCGGTGGCACGACTCCGCGCGCAGGCCGCGTGAAGATCGAGATTGCGCCGCTGGTGGAGAACGGTAACGCCGTGCCCGTGGGGCTCAAGGTCGACAGTCCGATGAGCGAGGCCGACCATGTGACGGGTCTGGCGCTGTTCAACGAATTGAATCCGCAGCGCGATGTCGTGCGCTTCAAGCTGAGTCAGGCGATGGGTCGTGCCGAGGTGGCCACGCGCATCCGCCTGGCCACCAGCCAGCGCCTGGTGGCGGTTGCGCGCATGAGCGATGGCAGCTGCTGGATGGAAACCGTGGACGTGGTGGTCACGCTCGCGGCCTGCGTGGAATGAGGAGGGCCGGGTGGCACGCGTCCTGATCACCTTGCCTGCCAGCGCCGCAGCCGGCCAGGTCGTGGAGCTGCGCTGCATGATCGCCCACGCCATGGAGACCGGCTACCGCGTGGACGATGCCGGCAAGCCGGTGCCGCGCGACATCCTGCGGCGGCTGCGCGTCGAATACCTCGGCAGCACCGTTTTCGAGGCCGAGCTGTTCCCCGCCGTGGCGGCCAATCCGCTGATCGCCTTCTGCCTGAAGGCCGAGCGCAGCGGGTCGCTGCGTTTCGAATGGAGCGGCGACCACGGCTTCGTGCAGGTCGAGGAACGTACGCTCGTCGTCACATGAGGCGGCTGCTCTTTCCCTTGCTGCTGGCCTGCTGCGGCCTGGGCGCTGATGTGCGGCTCTCGGGCTTGCAGACCATGAGTCCGGCCTTGCAGGCCATGCAGCGCGACGACGCCAGCAACCCGGCCATGCTCTGGGTGCAGGCCGGCCGCGAGATCTGGGCCCAGCGCTGTGCGGGCTGTCACCAGGAGTCGAAGCTCGGTGGATTGGCGGCGCGTTATCCGGCCTTCGACACCAAGACGGGGCGGCCTGTCACGCTGGAGGCGCGCATCCAGTCGCATCAGGAGTTGCCGGTTGATGATCTTCTGGCCGTCACGGCCTTCATCGCGCTGCAGTCTCGCGGCATGGCGATCACTTCGCCCGATGACCCGCGCCTCGCGCCCTTCCTCCTGCAGGGCGAGCGCCTGTTCAAGCGCCGCATGGGGCAGTTGAACCTCTCCTGTGCTCAGTGTCACGACGAGCGCGCCGGCCTTTCCTTGGGCGGCGGCACCATCCCGCAAGGGCACCCGACGGGTTATCCGCTGTATCGCTTGGAGTGGCAGACGCTCGGGAATCTGGAGCGCCGGCTGAACAACTGCGTGACCGGCGTGCGCGCGGCGCCGCTGAGCGGCGAGGAGCTGGTGGCGCTGGAGCTTTACCTCAAGCAACGTGCAGCCGGCATGCCCATGGACGCGCCGGCCGTCCGGCCGTGAGGTTTGCAGCCTAGCGCTGCAACATCTGCCGATCGCCGAACAGCGCCTCGCGCGCCTTGTCGTCGAGCAGCGGCTTGCGTTGGTCTGCCAGCACCTGCAGCCCGCGCTGCACGGCCGGGCGGGCAGCGATCTCGTCGAACCAGCCCTTGAGGTGAGGGTAGTCGCTCATCTCCACGCCCTGGTTCCTCCAGGAACGCAGCCAGGGGAAGATGGCGATGTCGGCGATGGAGTAGTCCTTGCCCGCGATGTAGGTGCGAACGGCTAGGCGCTTGTTGATGACGGAATACAGCCGCTTGGCCTCGTTGGTGTAGCGGTTTACCGCGTAGTCGATGCGCTCGGGCGCGTAGATGCGGAAGTGATGGGCCTGGCCCAGCATGGGCCCCACGCCGCCCATCTGGAACATCAGCCACTGCAGCACTTCGTACTTGCCGCGCACGTCGGTGGGCAGGAACTTGCCGGTCTTGCCGGCGAGGTAAAGCAGGATGGCGCCGGACTCGAACATCGAGATCGGCTCGCTATCAGGTCCCTGTGGATCCGTGATGGCAGGGATCTTGTTGTTGGGGCTGATGGAGAGAAACCCTGGCTCGAATTGCGCGCCCGAGCCAATGTCCACGGGGATCACCCGATAGGGAAGACCGCATTCTTCCAACATGATGTGAACTTTGTGGCCGTTGGGAGTGGGCCATGAATACACTTCGATCTCGATCTTTGGCATTTGGTGTCTCCGCCTTCGCGTCAGACCATTCTCCCGACTCATGGTTTTTAAGCAAGTCAAGAACTGGTTTATTGCCCGTGCAAGCGCAGCACGTTGGCGCAGCATTCACGATTGGGCCGACAGCCGCAAGGCCGGCTTCAAGATTGCCCGCGACGGTGCGGGCTTTGCCATCGACCAGCCCCGCGCCACGCCGGGCGGCATGCGCATCGAATGGGGGCCTTCACAGCGCAGCTACATCCCCGGCTACGAGCTGCGCATGCGCTGCGAACTCAAGCTGCACAGCGACCTGCAGATGATGATCCTGTGCCGCGAACTGATGGACCAGCTTGAAAAGTCCGTCTTCGAGGCCTACACGGACACGCTCAAGACCCGCGTCGACACAGACACGCCCGAGGAAATGCGCTGGCTGGTGATGTTCCCCAAGTACGGCGGCTTCCAGTCCAAGATCGTGCGCCAGCGTTTTGGCGCCCTGGGCGTCAACAAGGACCTGACGGGCTCCTGGATCGAGGGTGAATTCTCCGAGGCGCTGGTCCAGGCCAGCCAGGACCTGCTGCCGACGGATCATCCCATCGTCATCATGACGATGCGTGGCAATGTCTACCTGCGCACGGCCATGCCCGAGCCGGAGCTGGACAAGGTCAAGGCCCTGGTGAGCTTGCTCGAATGCGCCTGCCGCGAGGCCCAGCGCGTCAACACCCGCGTGGCCGATGGCAGCGGCCCTTGGCCGACCACCACCTCCATCGCCTGGCAGAGCTCGCGGCCCGAGGACGAGGCCGCGCAGTAACTCGGCCGCAGTAGCCCGTTACTTCATGGACTGGGCGAAGCGCCAGCCCAGCTCGGCCATCGGGCGAGCGGCGGAGGCCGTCTCACGCGCCTGCGCGCTCGAAGCCGTTCCCGCCTCCACCCGCTTGGCAATGCCCTGCAGGATGGCGGCGATGCGGAACAGGTTGTAGGCCAGGTAGAAGTTCCAGTCGCGCATGAGGGCATCCGCCCCTCCGTTTTTGCTCACGCGGCCGGTTAGCTGGCAATAGCGCTGCACATGCTCAAGCTCGGACGGAATGCCCAGGTCCAGCAGATCCGCACCGGCCAGGCCGCGTGCCGCGCCTGAACTCGAGATGTGCCAGGACATGCAGTGGTAGCTGAAGTCCGCCAGCGGATGGCCGAGCGTCGACAGTTCCCAATCGAGCACGGCGATGGCGCGTGGCTCCGTGGCATGGAAGACGACGTTGTCCAGCCTATAGTCGCCATGGACGATGGCCACCTCGGATTCGTCGCGGGCCGAGGCCGGCATGTGCGCAGGCAGCCAGGCCATCAGCTTGTCCATGGCCTCGATGGGCGTCGTGATCGAGGCCTGGTACTGCTTGGCCCAGCGGCCGATCTGGCGCTCGAAGTAGTTGCCGGGCTTGCCATAACTGCTCAGGCCGACGGCATTGACATCGACGCTGTGCAGGGCCGCGATCACGCGGCACAGCTCGACGTAGATCGCACTGCGCTCGGTCGGCGAGCTGGCGGGCAGCGTCTGGTCCCAAAGCACACGGCCGGGCATGAACTCCATGATGTAGAAGGCGCGGCCGATGATGCTTTCGTCCTCGCACAGCGCCAGCATGCGCGGCACGGGCACGGCACTGCCGGCCAACGCCTTCATCACCGTGAACTCGCGCTCGATGGCGTGGGCCGAGGGCAGCAGCTTGGCCACGGGGCCGGGCTTGCTGCGCATCACGTACTCGGCGCCGGGCGTGATCAGCTTGTAGGTCGGGTTGGACTGGCCGCCCTTGAACTGCTCGATGCTCAAGGGGCCGGCAAAGCCCGGAACGTGCTGCTGCAGCCAACTGGAGAGCGCGGCGGTATCCAGCGCGCTGCTCGGCGCGCGCGTGCCGGTGAAATTCGAATCGGTGCTCATTGAGCTGCAACTTTCATGAGAATGCTTTTGTCCAGCACGACGAGGCGTGCCGGCTCCACCCGCAGCGCGCCTTCGCGCTCCAGGGCCTTGAGCTCCTGGTTCACGCGCTGTCGCGAAGCGCCGAGCAACTGCGCCAGATCTTCCTGCGCCAGCTGCAGGCCGATGCGGATCTCACCGTCCTGCTCCGTGCCGTAGGAGCGGGCCAGGCCGAGGATCTGCTTGGCCAGGCGCGCGGCCAGCGGGCGGCTGTTGAGGTCTTCGTAGACGTCGAACATCAGGCGCAGGCGGCGGCAGTTCAGGCGCAGCAGCGCTTCGTAGAGTTCGACGTGGCGCGCCAGCAGTGCCTTGAAATCGGCCTTGGGCACGATGAGCAGCGTGGTGTCACCGTGGGCTTCGGCATCGTGGGTGTGAGGCCAGCCGTCGAAGGCGGCGATGTCGCCGAACCAGACGCCGGGCTCTACATAGGTGAGGGCGATCTGCTTGCCGGCCAGGGTGATGGTGCTGACCCGCACGGCACCCCTGGCGACGGCGCACCATGCGTCGGCGGCTTCGCCGCGGTAGGCGATCTGGGTGCCGTCGGCCACGCGACGCACGCTTGCCGCAGCCATGATGTCGGCGCGCAGCGCAGCCGAGAGCTTGGAGAACCAGGAGCCGGTCTCGATGTTGTGGCGTTCTTCGACGCTCAGGTCTTTCTCGTTCATGCGGCTCGGGCTGGATCCATGCGTGGGTGCCCGGACGATTGTGCCGCAGCCCTCCGGCCGCCCGCTGCCCCGCAGGAGACACCCGAGACACCCCAGGCAGCGCTAACGCTGTACCCGAGCTGACAACAACGCAACATCACTCAAGCAGGTGGTCATATCCCCCATTGGCAGCGACAGGGGGCGTGCTAGAGTCAGTAACAAAATATTAGCCAGCGGCATGGATAGAGACTTCCTGGTACATCCGAAAGCCCCGAGTCCCTTGCGCCCCGGCGCCGTCATGGCCGGTGTCATCGGCCTGTTGATGGCCCTGCCCCCCAGCGCGCAGGCGCTTGGCGTCAGCGCTCCCCAAACTCGCTCCTACCTCGGGCAGCCGCTCGACCTGGTCTTTCCGATCGCCCTGGCGCCCGGCGAAACGCTGACGGCCGAATGCGTGCATGCCGAGGTCCTGGCCGGCGATTCGCGTGTGCCACCGAGCTTCGTGACCGTGAGGCTCGAAGGCCCCAACGAGAGCAATGTGCGCGCCGTGCGCATTGGCACCACGGGGCAGATCAACGAGCCCATCGTCTCCGTCAACTTCAGCCTGAGCTGCCCGATCCGCATGACGCGGCAGTACGTGGCACTGATCGATCCTCAAAGCACGTCAGCGCCCAGCGCGTCGCCTTCGGTGGTGGCCGAGACCGTGCCGCAGGACGTCGAATCGCAGAAGTACTCGCCGGCCTTGCGCGCAGCCTTGGGCACTTCGGAGAGCAAGCCCGAACTGCTCCTGGACAAGCCGCCCGCGCCGCCGGTGGTGACGGCCAGCCGTGCACCGGCTGTTCGACCGCCCGCGCCGGCGCGGCCCGCCTCGCAGCAGCAGCCTGCCATGGCAATGGCCGGCGGCGGCGAAGGCGCGCCGGCCGAGAAGCCCCGCAAGGCGCCCAAGAAGCGTTCCACCAAGCCCATCGAGACCCAGGTGGCGGCGGCCGCCGCGAGTAGCGCGTCCGCCAGCGCACCGGTTTCGCGGCTCCGCCTCGATTCGCCCGAGCCGACGACGGCCAAGTCGGCCGTGGCTGCTGCGTCGGCCCCTGCACCCGCACGTACCGCCTCAGAAGTGGCCGACGCCGCCTTGTCCGCCATCGCCGCATCCGAAGCCATGCAGTCGCGCCTGAGCGCGCTGGAAGCCGGCATCAACAAGATGCAGGCCGAGAACCAGGCCCAGCAGGCGCGCATGGCGCAGTTGCAGTCGCAACTCGAATCCGCCAATGCAAGCCGTGGCAACGGCACGTTGACCTGGATGCTGGGCCTGATGGTGCTGGGCCTCGGCGGCTTCAGCGTCATGCAGTGGCGGCGCCACGAGCAGCAGCGCGCCGAATGGTGGGCTGCCGTGGATGCGGCCAAGAATGCCGAGCGCGCGCCGAGCCCTGCGGCCTACCGCGCGCCGACCTCGGCCGATGGCGGCGCCTCGACTTGGCAGCCGCCGCTGACCTCGCCCATCCCGATCATGGATGCGCAGATCTCAGGCCTGGCCGATCTCGACCACGACGCTGGCGCGCCCACGCTGCCCGGCCCGCCGAACTTCCCGGAACCGAATCCGTTGGCCCTGGCCGATACCGCGCCGATCCCGTTCATGGATTCGCAGATGAAGCCCATGGACCTGAAGCTGCATGCGCCGATGGACCCGGGCCCTGTGGTGACGGTCGAGGAACTGCTGGACATGGAACAGCAGGTCGAGTTCTTCATGGTCCTCGGTCAAACCGATGCGGCCATCGACCTGCTGCGCAGCCGCGTGGACACCGGCACTTCCAGTGCCTTGCCCTACCTGAAGCTGCTGGAGGTGTACCAGAGCCTGGACGACGAGCCCGCCTTCGCGGAGCTGGCCGATCGTTTTGCCAGCCGCTTCAATGCCTTGCCGCCCAGCTGGGGTGGCGTGGCGGGCGAAGGCCTGGGGCTGGAGACGGCGGCGAGCGCGTTGCGCCAGGTGCAGGCCGTCTGGACCGATCCGGCGGCCAGCATGGAAGTGCTGCAGAAGCTCCTCGTGCACGGCGACCAGAGCGGCAGCGGCGCGCAGGCCTTCGACCTGCCGGCCTACCGCGACCTGCTGCTGCTCTACAGCGTGGCGCGCGATCTCTCTGAACAGGAAGTGCGCGGCGGCGACATCGACGTCTTCCTGCCGCTCGATTCCGCGAGCCCGATGATGGCGACCTTGCCCTGGCAGCGCCCGGGCGGCCCGGCTCCTGCGGGCAGCGTGTCGGTGGACATCTCGCTGGACCCGCTCGAACCGCGCTCCTGAGGTCCTGGTTAGATCTTTTGCAACTGCTCGAGCGCTTGCTTGAGCGTGCTGTCCTTCTTGGCGAAGCAGAAGCGGGCGATGCCCTGCTCGGGCTGGCCGCTGGCCTGGAAGGCTGAGATCGGGATCGCGGCCACGCCGATTTCGCGCGTGAGCCATTCGCAGAACTCCCGCTCGGACAGGCTCGACACCGCGGTGTAGTCCACGCACTGGAAGTAGCTGCCTTCGCAGGGCAGCAGCTTGAGCCGTGTCGTCGCCAGGCCGGCGCGGAAGAGATCGCGCTTGGCCTGGTAGAAGCCGGGCAGCTCCAGCGCGGGCCGGATGTCGGCCATGTAGGTGGCCATGCCCTGCTGCATCGGCGTGTTGACCGAGAAGACGTTGTACTGGTGGACCTTGCGGAACTCCGCCATCAGCTGCGCGGGCGCAGCCACGTAGCCGATCTTCCAGCCGGTGACGTGAAAGGTCTTGCCGAAGCTGGAGATCACGAAGCCGCGCTCGGCCAGCTCGTGATGGCGGGCCACGCTTTGGTGGGCGACGCCGTCGAACACCATGTGCTCGTAGACCTCGTCGCTGATGACGATGATCTCGGTGCCGTGCAGCAAGGCGCCGAGCTTGCTCATCTCGGCGGCGGTCCAGCTCGTGCCCGTGGGGTTGTGCGGCGTATTGAGCATCAGCGCGCGGGTGCGCGGCGTGATGGCGGCCTCGATCGCCTTGAAGTCGGGCCGGAAGCTGCCTGGCGTGAGCGGCACGCGCACCGGCACGCCACCAGCCATCTCGATGGAGGGCACATAGCTGTCGTAGCTCGGGTCCAGCACGATCACTTCCTCGCCCGGATGCACGACGGCGAGCAAGGCGGTGAGGAGGGCTTGCGTGGCGCCGGCCGTCACCGTGATTTCGGTGCCGGCGTCGTAGCGATGGCCGTAGAAGGTGCTGATCTTGCCGGCGATCGCCTCGCGCAGCGGCGCGCAGCCGGCCATCGGCGCGTACTGGTTCTGGCCGGCGCGCATGGCCTGCGAAACCGCGTCCTGCAGGGCCGGATCGCAGCCGAAATCCGGAAAGCCCTGGCCGAGGTTGACGGCACCATGGGCATCGGCCAGGGCCGACATGGTGGTGAAGATGGTCGTGCCCACATGGGGCAGGCGGCTTTGCAGGGCTTTCATAGATCGAAATCTGAGGCGTTGCCTGTCATCGCGCGCTCCAGCAGCTTGCGGTTGAGGCGATCAGACAGCAGTTCGGCAAAACTGTAGACGTAGTTGCGCAGGTAGGCGCCGCGCTTGAAGGCGATGCGCGCGACATTCTGGCCGAACAGATGGCCCAGCGGACGCGCCACGAGATCGCTGCCGGCGGCTTCTTCGCGCATGGCCATCTCGGCCACGATGCCCAAGCCCATCCCTAAGCGCACATAGGTCTTGATCACATCCGAATCGATGGCTTCGAGCACGATGTTGGGCTGCAACTGGCGTGCGGCAAACGCACGGTCGATCCGCGTGCGGCCGGTGAAGCTCGGGTGGTAGGTGATGATGGGTTCGGCGGCGAGCTGGTCCAGCGTGATGCGCTCGACCCCGGCCAGCGGATGCGCGGCCGGCACGACCAGCACGTGCTGCCATTCGTAGCAGGGCAGGGTGACGAGGTCCTCAAACTGCGAGAGCGATTCCGTGGCCAGGCCCAGGTCGGCCGAATCGTCCAGCAGCATGCGCGCCACCTGCTCCGGATTGCCCTGGTGCAGGCTCACGCGCACCTGCGGCAGTTGCTTGCGCAATTGCGCCACCGGCCCGGGCAGCACGTAGCGCGCCTGGGTGTGGGTGGTGGCGATCGAGAGCGTGCCGGTGTCTTGCTTGGAATACTCCTCGCCGATGCGCTTCAGGTTGGCCACCTCGCGCATGATGATCTCGATGCTGGCCAGCACCTGCTGGCCCGGCTCGGTGATGCGTCGCAGGCGCTTGCCGTGGCGGCTGAAGATGTCGATGCCGAGTTCTTCTTCCAGCTCCAGGATGGCCTTGGACACGCCCGGCTGCGAGGTGAAGAGCGCCTTGGCGGTCTCGGTCAGGTTGAGGTTGCGGCGCGCCGCCTCCTGGACAAAACGGAACTGGTGCAGGTTCATGTCTTGAGCGTGTTCAGGGCGACTTCGGTGATGGCGCGGCTCACCGGCTCGGCATCGCCGACCGGCGGGTGCAGGATCCACTCGATGCCGGCGCCATGCGTGGCCTGCAGGCGTTCGACGAGGGCGGGAACGTCCTTGCGCACATGGCCGCCCACGCCGAGGAACAGCGGCAGGATGTGCACGCGGCTGCAGCCGGCCTCGACCAGTCCGGCGGCGGCGGTGGCGAAGTCGGGCTGCATGAATTCGAGAAAGGCGAGGGCCAGTGGCAGCTCAGGCTGCTGGCTGCGGATGCGCGCGGCAACGGCTTCGAAGGGGCGCGCCCATTCCGGGTCGCGTGCGCCGTGGCCGAAGAGCAGCAGGCCGTCCTTGTTGTTCATCAGCGGTGCCTCACCAGCCACCAGAAGGCGGCCATGGACAAGCCCAGATAGACCAGGCTCGGCGCGGCCGCCACGGCCCAGGGCGTCCAGCCCTTGAGCAGGCCCAGGTGGCCGGCCACGTTGTTGAGCAGCACGAAGCTCGATCCCAGCATGATGCCGCCGAAGACCTTGAGGCTGACGCCGCCGGCACGGGCGGACAGATAGGCGAAGGGCAGGGCCAGCGCCACCATCACGAAGCAGGCGAAGGGATAGATGGCCTTGCGCCAGAACTGGATGCTGTAGGCCTGGGCCGATTGCTCCTGGGCCGAGAGATGCTGCGTGAAGCGATACAGCTCCAGCGTTGACATCGACCACGGCGGCAGCACGGCCGCGGCGACGACGCCGGCATGCAGCGTGCTCTGCCACTGCATCTGGGAGACGTGCTCCTCGGTGACGAGCTGGCTGCGGCGTTCCTGTCCGGTGCTGTCGGGGCTCTTGTCAGGGATGGGCTGCCAGGCCGTGCGCTGCACGTCTTCGAGGCGCCACAGGCCCGCACGGTCCACGCTGGCCTGGCGCGCTTGCACGCGCGAGAGCAGGGCGCCGTGGCGGTCGAAGCCGAAGATCAGCACATCCTGCAGATGGCCCGATGGGCTGGCCTTGCCGACCTTGACCGAGTAGTTGAGCTCCTGGCCGTCGACCATGACGTGGTCCTTGAGCCAGGCGCCCTTGCGGGCCGAGGCCGCATCGCCGACGAAGGTGGCGCGCACGTTGTCGCTCTGGCGCTCGAACCACGGCGAGACGAAATCGCCGACGACGAAGGTCATCACGGCAAACACCGCCGCCAGGCTGGCCAGCAGGCTCAGCGCCCGGCCGGGCCCAAGGCCGCCGGTGCGCAGGATGGTGTATTCGCTGCTCTGCGCCATGCGCGCCATCGAGAAAATCGAGCCGATCAGCACGGCGCTGGGGAAGAGCTCGTAGAAGTGCTCGGGCACGTCCATCAGCGCCATCAGCGCGGCCGATGCGGCACCGGCGCCCGCGCGGCTCATGCGCTCGATCTCGTCCACGAAGTCGAAGAAGTAGAACAGCGACAGGAAGGCCAGGGTGACGAAGAACACTGAGCTGATGATGTCGCGATAGAGCAGGCGGCGAACGGTCCTCATGCCGGTGCTCCCGCTGCTGCCACTACGCGCGTCTTGCGTCCGAAGCGGATGCGGTTGTCGCGCCAGACGATCATCACCAGGGCCAGCACGAAGGCCGTGCCGTGCACCAGCACAAGCGCCTTGGGCAACGGCAGGCGCCCGTTGCCGACCCAACTCTGGGTCAGATTGATCATGTTGAAGTAGATGACGAAGCTCAGCAGCGCGAACATCAGGTTCCAGTTGTTCGGCCGGCGCGGATTGGTGTGGGCCAGGGGCAGGGCCAGCAGCACCATGTTGACCGCGCCCAGGATCATGCCGAAGCGCCAGGCCAGCTCGCCTTGCTGGCGTGCGTCGGTGGACTTGAGCAGATCGACCGTGGACATGGCCTTGGGCGGCAGCTTGGAGGCCGAGGCCAGCACCTGGCTGTCGGCCAGCACCTCGTAGCGCTCGAAGCGCGACAGCGTGGTCTCGCGCGTCTCACGGTTCTGCTCGTTGCGCTGGCCCTTGTCGAGCACGAGGAAACGGTCGTCGCCGTGGATCTCCACATGGCCTTTGGCCGAGGTCGTCACGGCCTCGGTGCGGGCGGAGTTGGCGAGGATGAAGACGTTGCGGCCGGTCGTGCCGTCGGCGCTGTCGCGCTCGATAAAGAAGACGCGGCTGCCGTCGCGCGAGCTCTGGAACTGGCCCGGCGCCACGCGAGAGAGGTCGCCGCGGCGTTCATAACGCTCCTTCAGCTGCGCGCTGTTCTGGTTGCTCCAGGGCCAGACCAGCAGTTCCAGCAGCACGACCAGTACGAGGATGGGTGCGGCCATGCGGATCACCGGCCGCACGAAGCGGCGCAGCGGCACGCCGCTGGCGAACCAGATGGTCATCTCGGACTCGCGGTACATGCGGCCCAGGCTGGCGACGATGGCGATGAACAGCGAGAGCGCGAGCATCGTTGGCAGGTAGGCCAGCGAGGCGTAGCCCATCAGCAGCAGCACATCTTGCGGCGCCACATTGCCACCCGCGGCCTGGCGCAAGGTGCTGATCAACATGGACGTCAGCACGATCGTCAGGATGACGACCAGGGTGACGCCGAAGCTCCGCGCCAGCTCTCTTCTTACTGTGGAATCGAATAACATTCAGGCACTTTATCTACTTCGAGACATTATGGACTTCCGTACCCAGCCCGCCGCCTTTGACGCCCTCGTCGGTGTGGCGGCCGACGCACTGCTGGTGATCGTTGCCGGCAGCGCCCTGCCCAAGAATCTCGACAGGGCCGTGGCCGCCATCGCGCAGGACGCCATCAAGCTAGGCGACTTCGAACTCAAGGGCGGCCAGACGCTGACCGTGCAGCGCCCGCAAGGCCTCAAGGCCCCGCGCCTGGTGCTGGCGGCCAGCGGCTCCGGCACCGTCAAGGCCGCACGCGGCGCGCTGGCTGCTGCGCTCGGCCAGCTCAAGGCCCGCGGCGTTGCCAATGTCGCCGTCGCCTTCGTCGGCTTTGAAGGCCTGAGCCAGGCCCTGGCCGAGCACGTCGTGCTGGCCGCACGCGAAGCTTCCTATGTCTACCGCCACACCAAGACCAGCGCCCCGGCTTCCAAGCTGGCCAAGCTGACCCTGCTGACCGACAAAGCCGATGCCGAAGCTGCCAAGGCCGCCAAGGCCGGCATCACGCTCGGCCAGGCGATCGCCAACGGCATCGAGATGGCGCGCGAGTTCGCCAACCGTCCGGGCAACATCGCCACGCCGACCTTCCTCGGCGAGCAGGTCAAGCAGCTGGGCAAGGACTACGGCTTCAAGGTCGAGGTGCTGGACCGCAAGGCGGTCGAGAAGCTCGGCATGAACACCTTCGTCTCCGTGGCCCAAGGCTCGGCCGAACCGCTGCGCTTCATCGTCGCCCGCTACGAAGGCGCAGCCAAGACCGAGGCGCCGGTGGTGCTGGTCGGCAAGGGCATCACCTTTGACTCGGGCGGCATCTCCATCAAGCCGGGTGCCGGCATGGACGAGATGAAGTTCGACATGGGCGGCGCCGCCAGCGTGATCGGCACGCTGCGCGCCATCGGCGAGATCAAGCCCAAGCTGAATCTTGTGATGCTGGTTCCGGCTTGCGAGAACATGCCCAGCGGCACGGCCGTCAAGCCGGGTGACGTGGTCACCTCCATGTCCGGCCAGACGATCGAGAACCTCAACACCGACGCCGAAGGCCGCCTGGTTCTGTGCGACGCGCTGACCTACGCCGAGCGCTTCAAGCCGGCCGTGGTGGTCGACGTGGCCACGCTGACCGGCGCCTGCGTGATCGCCCTGGGCGGCATCCGCAGCGGCATGTACGCCACCGACGACGAGCTGGCCGAAGAGCTGCTGTCCTCGGGTGAAGCGGCGCTGGACTACTGCTGGCGCATGCCGCTGGACGACGAGTACGAGGAAGGCCTGAAGTCCAACTTCGCCGACCTGGCCAACGTGGCTGGCCGCGAAGGCGGCTCCATCACCGCTGCCAAGTTCCTGCAGCGCTTCGCCAAGTACCGCTGGGCCCATCTGGACATCGCCGGCACGGCCTGGAAGGGCGGCGCGGCCAAGGGCGCCACGGGCCGCCCGGTCGGCCTGCTGACCCACTTCCTGCTGAAGCAGGCGTCCAAGCCCACCGCCAAGGCTGCGGCCAAGGTCGTGAAGGCTGCTGCCACGTCCGCCAAGGCCAAGTCGCAGGCCAAGAAGGCCTGATGAGCCAGGTCAGCTTCCACACCGGGGTGCCGGAGAGGCTGGCCTACCTGTGCCGACTGCTGCGCAAGGCGCAGCAGTCGGGCGCGCGGATCGGCGTCGTGGGGCCCACGCCCTTGCTCGACCGGCTGGACCGCGAGCTGTGGGCTTTTGCCTCCACCGAATTCGTGCCGCATGTGCGGCTGCGTCCGGGGCGCGTGCTCGCACCCAGGCTGGCCGCCACGCCCATCGTGATGGCCGAAGAAGCGTCCGATCTGCCGCACCGGGAGGTGCTGCTCAACATCGGGCCCGAAATCCCGGAAGGCTTTGATGCCTTTGCGCGGGTGCTTGAAGTCGTGTCCGCCGATCCCGAACAGGCCCAGCGCGGGCGCGATCGTTTCCGCCAGTACAAGGCGCTCGGACATTCGATCGAGCACCACGTCGTCGGCGCTTGAATCCGCGTCCCGCACATCTCGAAATTCCCTGATGGAGACACCCCCGGTTTTGGGGTATGGTCCCGGCAGTTTCGTCATCCCCAGATCTTCGGAGAATGTCAATGCAGAGCAAGTTCCATCTCGTCGCTACCGCAGCCCTGAGCCTCATGGCCGGCGCCGCGCAGGCCCAGGACCTGATCGTCAAGATCGGCCACGTGGCCCCGACCAGCGGCGGCCAGGCCCACCTGGGCAAGGACAACGAGCTGGGCGCCAAGATGGCCATCGAGGAACTCAACGCCAAGGGCATCAAGATCGGCGGCAAGAAGGCCAAGTTCGAACTGCTGGCCGAAGACGATGCCGCCGACCCGAAGCAGGGCACGGCTGCCGCCCAGAAGCTGGTGGACGCCAAGGTCAACGGCGTGATCGGCCACCTGAACTCCGGCACGACCATTCCGGCCTCCAAGATCTACTCGGATGCCGGCATTCCGCAGATCTCGCCCTCGGCCACCAATGCCGAATACACGAAGAAGGGCTACAAGACGGCCTTCCGTGTGGTGGCCAACGACACCCAGCTGGGCGGCACGCTCGGCAAGTACGCCGTCACGGACCTCAAGGGCAAGTCGATCGCCGTGGTGGACGACCGCACCGCCTACGGCCAGGGCGTGGCTGACATGTTCGAGAAGTCGGCCAAGGCCGCGGGCGGCAACATCGTCGGACACGTGTTCACGAACGACAAGGCCAACGACTTCCAGGCCATCCTGACCAGTCTGAAGGGCAAGAAGCCCGACGTGATCTTCTTCGGCGGCATGGACGCCGTGGGCGGCCCGATGCTGCGCCAGATGAAGTCGCTGGGCATCAAGTCCAAGTTCATGGGCGGCGACGGCATCTGCACGGCCAACCTGCCGGGTCTGAGCTCCAACACCATGGCCGACGACCAGGTCGTCTGCGCTGAGGCGGGCGGCGTCGAAGGCGCGGGCAAGGCGGGCATGGAAAAGTTCCGCGCCGATTTCAAGAAGAAATATGGCGTCGAGGTGCAGATTTACGCTCCGTACGTCTATGACGCCGTCAACGTGATGGTGGACGCCATGGTGCGTGCCGGCTCCTCCGACCCGGCCAAGTACCTGCCTTTCCTGGCCAAGACGGAAGGCTACAAGGGTGTGACGGGCACGATCTCCTTCGACCAGTATGGTGATTTGAAGAACGGCTCCCTGACCATCTACACCTACAAGGCCGGCCAGCGCTCGCAGATCGCCGTCGTGCGCTGAGCTTGTGAGTTATTCCCGGCGCCGGGAGGCGTCGGGTCCGTCGGGTGTTGCGCGGGACTGTTGTAAAAACCTGCGCGCGATGGGGTCTCATCCCCCATTCGTCTGACAAGCCGTGTAATCCGGCACGCCGTCATGCAGGCAGGGGATTTCTTGCCCACCTGCCTCGGGTCTACTCGCATCCCGCAAGCGATGAAGCCCGGACGGGGAGTCCCACAACAGGACACTCCCCGATTCAAGCCCGAGAACCCTGCAAGTAGGGGGCTTTCAACCCGGGTTTCACCGGGCATCATCGCTCGCATTCAAAAGGTTCTTGCGCTACGACAAAGTCGTGGCCTGTGCGCAGGGACCTACATGGAGCGCAAGGCAAGTTGTAGCAGTTGGACGATCCCGTCCCCTTGTAGCGCCAGGCAACAGCCAGCACGGCAACGTGCATCGGGGAAGAGCATGATCCGAATTTTCAATCACTACCTGCATCGTCAGACGCTGCTACAGGCGTTCTTCGACCTCAGCCTGATCCTGTTCGCCGTCGTGGCGGTGGTGATGGCACAGGGCGACTCCGGTAGCCACCTCCTGTCGTTCGCGGCGTCGCAAGGCCTGTCTCTGGCCGGCGGCATGTTCGTCATCAACTCGGCTACGGGCTTCTACCAGCCGGCTCACAAGCGCACGATCACCGAATCCTGCGCCCGCGCCTTGCTCGGCATGATGTTCGGCCTGCCGCTGGCCTATGCCATCTTCAGCCTGCTGCCCGCCGATGTGGCGCACCGCGAGCTGATCACGCAGGTCGCGATGGCTTCGGTCGCGATGGTGATGGTCCACCGCGTCTACGCCGCCCACGTCGGCCCGCAATCGCGTCTGCGCTCGCGCATCCTGATCTTCGGATCGGGCCAGCCCGCCAAGACGGTCGGACTGACACTCCGGGCCGCCGATCCGCACGCTGAAGTGGTCGGTTATGTGGCCGGCCCCAACGAGGAGCACGCCGAGGTGGCACGCGATCAGCTGATCGAGTCCCGCGGCACGCTCACCGCCACCGCCCAGGCCCTGGGCGTCAACGAGATCGTCATCGCGCTGACCGAGCGCCGCGGCGGCAGCATGCCGATGCGCGAGCTGCTGGACTGCAAGCTCGCTGGCATCCGCGTGGTGGATATTGCTACCTACTTCGAGAAGACCCTCGCGCAGATCAAGATCAGCCACGTCAACGCCGGCTGGCTGATCTTCGGCGACGGCTTCAACCAGGGCTGGCTGCGCTCGATGATCAAGCGCGCCTTTGACCTGGTCTCTGCCCTCGTCATCCTCGCGCTGACCTGGCCGATCATGCTGTTCACGGCCCTGGTCATCAAGCTGGAATCGCCGGGCAAGGTGCTCTACATGCAGGAGCGCGTCGGCCAGAATGGCAAGGTCTTCAAGGTGGTGAAGTTCCGCAGCATGTGCTCGGACGCCGAGAAGGACGGCAAGCCGCGCTGGGCCAGCCAGAACGACAGCCGCGTCACTCGCGTCGGCCGCTTCATCCGCAAGGTTCGCATCGACGAGCTGCCGCAGCTGTTCAACGTGCTGCGCGGCGACATGAGCCTGGTGGGACCGCGCCCCGAGCGTCAGTTCTTCGTCGATGAGCTGGTGGCGCAGATCCCGTTCTATGCGGTTCGCCACAGCGTCAAGCCGGGCGTGACCGGCTGGGCCCAGGTCCGCTACGAATACGGCTCGACGATCGAGGACTCGGTTGAGAAGCTGCAGTACGACCTGTACTACGTGAAGAACCACACCCTGTTCCTCGACCTGCTGATCATGCTCGAGACGGTGGCCGTGGTGCTGACGGGCAAGGGCGCCCGCTGACCCAGGTCGACTGAAACGCCCGCGGCAGAAAGGCCCGGGCGTTGTTCCTTCCCTCCCTGCAAACGACCGGCGCTCGCGGCTCGCGACGTCAGGGGTTGCGACGTTCCGCCGCGGCCCCGGGTCATGCTTGAATACCTCATGCTCAGCAGCGCGCTCGACCTCGCACTCCTCAGCGGCCTGATGGCCGGCCTGGCCTATCTGGGCCTGGCAGGGCAGGCAGGGCTGAGCCTCGTGCGCCGCAAGGTTGATTTCAACGCGGTGTCGATGCTCTACCTGGCGGCGCTGGTCAGCACCGCGCTTTGGGCGTTGCTGGCCGCGTGGTCCAGCCTCCCGCATGCCCCGGCCTCACTGCTGCGCCTTTGGGTGCCGTTGCTCAATCACCTCCGCTACGGCCTGCTTTTCGGCTTCCTGCTGCTCTTGATCCGTCCCGCGCGCGGGGTGCCGATACGCATGGAGTACCGGGTGCTCCTGCTGGCGGCGGTCATCTCGGTGCTGGGCGCCATCGTCTTCACCCTGGGCCTGGTCGGCCAGTGGCACAACCTGGAGGCGAACGGCCGCAGCAGTGCCTTGCTCGCGCTGTTCGAGTCCGTGGTCGGCCTGATGCTGGTCGAGCAGTTGCTGCGCAACCTGCCGCCAGACAGCCGCTGGAACGCCAAGCCGGTCTGCCTGGGCCTGGGCCTGGTGTTCTGCTTTGACCTGTTCCTGTTCTCACAGGCGGCACTGTTCCGTAACTTCGACAACGATGGCCTGAGCATCCGCGCCCTGGTCCACAGCGTGGCCGTGCCCCTGCTGTGGCTGGCTTCGCGGCGCAACGTGAACTGGATGGGGCGGCTGCATGTGTCGCGCGCCGCCGTGTTCCAGTCGGCCGCGCTGCTGCTGGTCGGTGGCTATCTGCTGTTGGTGGCCGGCCTGGGCTACTACGTTCGCTACACCGGTGGCGAGTGGGGCAGGGCGCTGCAGCTCGTGCTGACCAGCGCGGCACTGGTGCTGTTGATCGTGATCGTGCTGTCGGAGTCCATCCGCGCCCGGCTGCGCGTCTATATCAGCAAGAACTTCTTCAACTACCGCTACGACTACCGCCAGGAATGGTTGCGCTTCACCAGCGTGCTGAGCAGCGGTGGCGATGCCCAGATGGGCGTCACTGTGATTCAGGCGTTGGCCAACTTGGTGGAAGCCGGCTCCGGCCTGTTGCTGCTGGCGCGTGGCAGCGAACTCTCGACTGCGGCAGGCTGGGAGCAGACCCCCAGCGGCGAACGCGAGAGCCTCGAATCCGCCTTCTGCACCTTCCTGCGCACCAGCGGCTGGATCATCGACCTCGACGAAGTGCGCGCCGGGCGCGCCAGTGCCTTGCCCGTCCAAGTGCCGGCCTGGCTGCTCGATCAACCGCGCTTCTGGCTGGTGGTGCCGCTGCAGGGCGACAACGGGCTGCTGGGCCTCGTGGTGCTGGGCCGTTCGCGCACGCCGCTGGACATCAACTGGGAGGTGCGCGATCTGCTCAAGACCGGCGCCTCACAGGCCGCGAGCTATCTGGCCCGCGTGCAGGCGGCCGAGGCTCTGCTGGAGGCACGCAAGTTCGAAGCCTTCAACAAGATGTCGGCCTTCGTCGTGCACGATCTGAAGAACATCGTCACCCAGCTCTCGCTGATGATGAAGAACGCCCAGCGCCTGCGCGACAACCCGGAGTTCCAGCAGGACATGCTCGACACGGTGGAGAACTCGGTCGAGAAGATGCGCCAGCTGATGCTGCAGCTGCGCGAGGGCGAGAAGCCGCATGGCGTGAGTAGCGGCGTGGACCTGCAGGCGATTGCGCTGCGACTGGCCAAGGCGGCCACCGCCAAGGGCCGCCACCTGGAGCTGGAGCTCAGCGGCGCGCTCAGCACGCGCGGCCACGACGAGCGCGTCGAGCGCGTGATCGGCCACGTGGTCCAGAACGCTTTCGACGCCACACCTAACGACAAGCTTGTGCGGCTTCGCCTCGATCGGCATGGCAGCCAAGCCCTTGTTCAGGTGGTCGATCAAGGCTGCGGAATGAGCGAGGAATTCATACAAAATCGGCTCTTCAAAGCGTTCCAGACGACCAAGCAGGGCGGCATGGGCATCGGCGCCTTCGAGAGCTACCAATATCTACAAGAACTTGGGGGAAAGATCACCGTGGACAGCAAGCTCAACGAGGGCACGATCGTCACGATCCTCCTGCCGCTCTTCCACGCCGCGTCGCCGGCTGACACGGCGACGGCGGGCGGGCGATGAGCGCCGAGAAGCTCCCCCGCTGCTGATCGTCGAGGACGACGCCGCGCTGCAAAAGCAGCTCAAGTGGTCGCTGGATCGTTTCGAATCGGTGCTGGCCGATGACGTGGCTTCTGCCACGCTGCAGTTCCGCCGCCATTCCCCCGCCGTGGTCACCATGGACCTCGGTCTGCCGCCTGATGCCGACTCGGTCTCTGAGGGCTTCCGCTGCCTTGAAAAGCTGATCGAGCTCGATCCGGCTGTGAAGGTCATCGTGCTGACCGGCCAGAACGACCAGTCGAACGCGCTGCGCGCGATCCGCATGGGCGCCTACGACTTCCTGGCCAAGCCGGTCGATCCCGACGTGCTGGCACTGACGGTCGAACGCGCCTTCCGCCTCTACGAGCTGCAGCGCGAGAACCGCCGCCTGATGATGCAGCAGCAAACCGACGCGCTCGGCGGTCTGATCACGCGCGACCCGGGCATGCAGCGCATCTGCCGCACGATCGAGAAGGTGGCGCAGACCGATGCCACCGTGCTGCTGCTCGGCGAGAGCGGCACCGGCAAGGAGGTGCTCGCGCAGGGCCTGCATGACGCTTCCAAGCGCAAGGGACGCTTCGTCGCCATCAACTGTGCGGCCATCCCCGAGAACCTGCTGGAGACCGAGCTCTTCGGCCACGAGAAGGGCGCCTTCACCGGCGCCAGCAAGACCACGATTGGCAAGATCGAGATGGCCAACGGCGGCACGCTGATGCTCGACGAAATCGGCGACCTGCCGATGTCGCTGCAGGCCAAGCTGCTGCGCTTCCTGCAAGAGCGCGTGGTCGAGCGCGTGGGCGGGCGCCAGGAGATCTCGATCGACGTGCGCATCGTCGGCGCCACGCACCAGGATTTGAAGAAGCACATCGCCGAAGGCCGCTTCCGCGAGGACTTGTACTACCGGCTGGCCGAGATTGTCGTGGACATCCCGCCGCTGCGCGAGCGGCTCGGCGATGCAGTGCTGCTGGCGCATGGCTTCTTGAAGCGCTTCGCCACTGAGCAGCGCCGGCCGACACTGGGCCTGTCCGAAGACGCCATTCGCGCCATCGAGGTCCACAACTGGCCGGGCAATGTGCGCGAGATGCAGAACCTGATCAAGCGGGCCTCGATCATGGCCGACGGCGAGCGCGTGACGGCCGATGACCTGGGCCTGCGCGCGCCGGTTTCGGAAGGCGCGGACGACGAGGCCTCGCTCGACCTGCGCACGGTGCGTGAACGCGCCGAGCGCCAAGCGGTCGTCGCAGCGCTAGCGCGCGCCAACGGCAGCATCGTCAAGGCTGCGGAGTTGCTCGGCGTGAGCCGGCCGACTCTCTATGACCTGATGAATCGACTTCAGGTCAAGTGATGCACAAGACACCAGCGGGGAGAACGATGAAAAAGAACAAGCAGATCCTGGCCGGCTTGGCCGTTTGTTCCGCACTGCTGCTCAGCGGCTGCAAGTTCGGTTCGGCCGAGGCCATGATGGAGGACGCGCAGAAGTCCATCGAGAAGGGCGATCGCGCGGCGGCGATCATCCAGCTGAAGAACGCCTTGCAGAAGCAGGAGATGAGCGAAGCCCGCTTCCTGCTGGCACGGACCCTGTTCGACAGTGGCGACATCGTTGCCGCGGACATCGAGCTCAAGAAGACCGAGCAGTCGGACTTCCCCAAGAACCGGCTGATGCCGCTGCGCGCCAAGATCATGCTGGCGCGCGGTGACTACAAGGGCGTCGTTGACACGTATGCGGACACCAAGCTCGACGTGGCTGCCGACCAGTCCGACCTGACCACCAGCGTGGCGAGCGCGCGCATGCGGCTGGACCAGCGCGATCTGGCGCTGGCCACCGTGGAAAAGGCGCTTCAGCAGGATCCGAACAACGTCCGCGCCAACGTGCTCAAGTCGCGGCTGATCCAGATCCTGCAAGGCAATGATGCTTCCGCAACCTTCATCGCAGGGCTGACCGAACGCTCGCCCAAGATCTTGGAGTACTGGGAGGCCAAGGGCGAGCTGATGGCCTCGCAGCGCAAGTTCGATGAGGCCCTGGCGGCCTACCGCATGGCGCTCACCATCGACGCGCGGCGCGTCAGCGTCCGGCTTGCCATGGTGACGATTCTGCTGGATCAGAGCAAGCTGCCCGAGGCGCAGGCGATGCTCATCGAGCTGCGCAAATCGGCGGCGGGGCGCCGCCCGAATGTCGAGTTCCTCGCGGCCGCGCTGGCGCTGGAGCGCAATCTGCTGCCCGAGGCGAACGAGCGCATCCAGCGCGTGCTGCGGGCCATGCCCGAGGACCCGCGCGTGCTGGAGATGGCCGCCAAGATCGAGGCGCGGACAGGCTCCCTGGTGGAGGCGGACGCGCACCTGGGCAAGGTGCTGTCCATCATGCCGGACAACGCCCGCGCCCGTCTGCTGCAGGCCCAGGTGCGGCTGCGCCTTGGCGATGCAGCGAAGGCCCTCGCCACGGTGCAGCCGCTGCTCGATGCCGACAAGCCCATTCCCGAAGCGCTCTCTCTGGCTGTGGAGGCCCAGAGCCAGATGGGCGATGTGCGGGCCGCAGAGAAGAATCTGCAGAGCCTCGCCGCGCAGCGCCCGAACGATTCGCGCGTCAAGGTGGCGCTGGCCATGTCGTCCATCAAGCAGGGGCGGGTGGAGCAGGGCATTGCGAGCCTGAGGGCCTTGTCTTCAGGAAGCGATGACGCCTACCCGGACCTGGCCCTGCTCAACCTCTATGGTGAGCGGCGCGACTTCGACAAGGCACTGGAGACGCTCAAGGTTCTGGACGGCAAGATGCCCGGCAAGCCCGTGCCGGCGATGCTGCGCGGACGCATCGACCTCGCGCGGGGGCGCAGCGATCTGGCGCGGCAGGACTTCGAAGCCGCGCTCAAGATCGACGCGAACTACTACCCCGCAATCTCCGCGCTGAACGAGCTCGATCTCGCCGACAAGACGCCGGCCAAGGCTGTCGCGCGCCTGCAGCGCTTCCTGGATGCCAATCCGAAGGCCTTGCGCGCACGCATGGCCATGATCCGGCTGCGCGAGCAGTCGGGTGTGGACAAGAAGCTGCTGGCCGACCAGCTCAGTCAGATGGTTCGCGAGTTCCCGACCGAGGCCGGGCCGCGCATCGCCCTGATCGACATGCAGCTGCGCCGCAATGAGCCCAATCTGGCCCGCTCTGCGGCCGAGGATGCCGTGGCGGCCATGCCCAACGATGCCGACGTGACGGCACAGTACGGCCGCGTGCTGGCGCTGGCCGGCCAGTTCGATCGCGCGCTGAGCATGTTCAACAAGGTCGTGGTGCTTCGACCCAATGCACCGCAGTCCTACATGGCCCTGGCCGAGCTCTACGCTGGACACCGGGAACCGGACAACGTCGTGAAGACGCTCAACCGGCTGCTCGCCATCGAGCCGGACTACGCGCCGGCGCAGGCGATGCTGATCTCAACGGCCGTGGGCAAGGGCAACAAGGCCGAGGCGCTGCGTGTGGCGCAATCGGTGAAGGGCGGCGCCATCAGCCTTGCGCTGGCGGGCGACGTCGAGATGGCCTTCAAGTCCTACGACGCGGCGGCGGCGCAGTACCGTGCGGCGCTGACCAAGTCGCCGGCCACTGGCGCGGCCTTGAAGCTGCACGGTGCGCTGATCGCTGCCGGCAAACCGGCTGAAGCGGCCAAGGTCGAAGCCGATTGGGTGGCTCGCAATCCGAAGGACGCCGGCTTCCTGATGGGCATGGGTGACAGTGCCGTGGCCCAGAACAATCTGCCCGTGGCTGAGGCCTATTTCCGCAAGGCGCTGGAGCTCGCTCCGAACAGCACGCTGGCCATGAACAACCTCGCGTGGGTGCTCAACCAGCAAGGCAAGCCCGGTGCGCTGGAGCTGGCCCTCAAGGTGGTGAAGGCCGAGCCCGACGATGGCGCGGCGCTGGACACCTTGGCCGGCATCTATGCCAAGGCCGGCCAATATGACAAGGCGATTGAAACGCAGAAGCTCGCTCTCGCAAATTCCCCCGAGACGCCGGTGTTTCGCTTGGCCCTTGCGCGCTACTATCTGGCTTCGGGGCAAAAAGATGCCGCCAAGAATGAGCTCAAGCGCCTCAGCGGTCTCGGAGACAAATGGCCTCAGCAGCCGGAAGTGAAGAAGCTGCTCGCCACGCTCGGGGCGTGATTTCGGGGAGGGTCCGAAATGCCTGATATTCGAAGATCCAGCCTGCGCAAGAAGCTGCACCAGCTGATGCGCCGCTCGATTGCAGCTTTGCCGGCTTCGCTGCGGTTCGCGGTGTTCCGCACCATGGTCGATTGCGATCCGCAACCGCCCGCCAATCTCGAGCTGAAGATCGCCGACACACGCGAGGAATTGGAAGCCTGCTTCCGTATCCTCCACGACGCCTACGTTGGCGCGGGCTTCATGAAGCCCGACCCCAGTGGCATGCGTGCCACGCCTTATCACGCGCTGCCAACCACGACCACGCTGTGCGCCAAGGTCGATGGCCGCGTGGTGGGCACGATCTCGATGATCCGCGAGGGCGTCTTCGGCTTCCCGCTGCAAGCGGTGTTCGAGCTCGAGCACATCCGCGCCAAGGGCGGTCAGGTGGCCGAGATCTCGGCCCTGGCCGTGCATCCGGACTTCCGCAAGACCGGCGGCGCGATCCTGTTCCCGCTGATGAAGTTCATGCATGCCTATTGCACGCAGTGCTTCGACACGCGGCATCTGGTGATCGCGGTGAACCCCGATCGGATCGAGATGTATGAGGCGCTGCTGTACTTCGAGCGCCTGCAGGAGAAGGTCGTGGCCGCCTACGACTTCGCCAACGGCGCGCCTGCCGTGGGTGCGCATCTGGATCTGCAGTTCGCCAAGGAGCTGTTCCGCTCCGGCTACCGCGGCCGGCCAGCACGCAAGAACATGTTCAAGTACTTCTTCGAGCTGGAGATGCCCAACATCCGCATGCCCCAGCGCAAGTACCACACGACGAACGACCCGGTCATGACGCCGGAGCTGCTGGACCATTTCTTCAACAAGAAGACCCAGGTCTTCGAGCAGCTCGACGATCGCCGCAAGCAGCTGCTCTGGTCCATCTACAACGCCGTCGAGTACCGGCCCATCCTGCCGATGCTGACGGGCGCTCCGATGTCCGACCATCCCTTGCGGCAGCATCAGCGCTATTCGATCCGCTGCCCGGCCACCATCGTCATCGACACGCCCGACGGCGCCAAGGAGTTCCCGCTCGACGTCATCGAGCTGTCCTTCTCCGGCTTCCAGGCTGAGGGCAAGGGCGATCTGCCCACGGGCTCCGTCGGCGAGGCCGATGTTGACCTCGGCCAGGGGGAGCACTCCCACGTCACCATCCGCGTCATGCGACGCAAGGACACCGACGAAGGCACCTTCTACGGTTTCAAGCTCGATGAGTCGGACAGTGCCTGGCGGCGTTGCGTGGCGGCGTTGGAGACCGGGCAGACGTACTCGGACCTGCTGCAATGACGCAGCGGCGTCTGGTGCTTCAGGTGCTGGCCGCCTCGGTGGTCGCCGGTTTTCAGGGATCTGCTGCAGCGGCTGACGTGATCGACCTGATCGCGCGGAGCAAGCCTGCCGTGATCCTGGTCGGCACCTACGCGGAGACCGACAACCCCCGCTTCACCTTCAAGGGCACCGGCTTCGTGGTGGGCGACGGCAATCTGGCCATCACGAATGCTCATGTGCTGGCGGATCCGGGCACTTTGGAAGACGACGCGAGCCGGCGCATGTCGGTGATGGTGCGGCGTGCCACCGGCGAATGGGCGCCGCGTGCCGTCCAGGTGGTCGGTCTCGACCGCGCGCACGACCTGGCCCTCTTGCGTTTCGAGGGCGCGCCCGTCACGCCCTTCAAGTTCGCGCAGCCCCGGCTGGTGAAGGAGGGCACGGAGGTGTTGATCCTTGGCTTCCCGCTGGGCGGTGCCCTCGGCTTCTCCACCGTCTCGCACCGAGGCCTGGTGTCGTCCGTCACGGGCATCGCCTTGCCGCCGCCGACGGCCGCCGGCCTCAACGAGCGCTCGATCCGGCAACTGCGCGAGGGCAGCTTCGACATCTACCAGCTCGACGCCACGGTCTATCCGGGCAACAGCGGCGGGCCGATGCTCGACGTGCAGACCGGCGAAGTGATCGGCATCGTCAACGCCACCTTCGTGAAGGGCAGCAAGGAAACAGCCCTGACCGCGCCGAGCGGCATCAGCTACGCCATCCCGGCGAAGTACGCGCAGGATTTGCTGCAGCAGCCCCGCTGATAGAAAGCAATGACCCGTCCTGAAGTGTCAACGCACTTCAGGACGGGTCACCAAAAGAAAAAGGGCCTGCTGTTGCAGGCCCTTCTCACAGGGGCGATGCCCCTTGCGCTCAGGCGCTCTTGCGACGACGGCTGATCAGGCCGGCACCGATCAGGCCAGCGCCAACCAGCAGCACGCTGGTGGGTTCCGGCACAGCGAAGTTGGCGCTGAAGTCACCCGTCAGTTGATAGGGCGGGGGGTTCAGCGTCGGGTCCGGCGTCACTTGGTCGATGTCACCGTTCGTTTGCAGCAGGAACTGCATCGTGTCCAGGCCAGTCCAGTAGGTGGCGCCGAAGGCGCTCAGCTGGAATTCCTTGAAGTAGATGTTGAAAGCGCCGGGGGGGCCGCTGAGGTTGCCCGTGCCGAAGCTGATCGAGCTGGAGCCGATTTCGATGTCTTCGCCGTTGCCCACGCAGCCAGCAGCCGTCACATAGCTGGTCAGCGTGCAGGTCGTGTCCTGGTTGTAGTCCAAGTAGACGTGCAGCGTGCCGCCCGTGCCTTGGAACTGGTTCGGGCCCGTCACCATGCCGGTGGCCGTGAACAGCGCGTAGATGTTGTAGCTGGCACCGAAGGTCAGCAGCGGGTCGCCGGCCAGACCCGTCGGCAGGATGTTCGACGGCGTGGCGCTACCGGTGTTGTAGTAGGCGCTGAAGGTGCCGATGGCCGAAGCCGAGAAGGTGCCCGGGCCGGTCAAGCCGAGCATTTCGGTGTAGCCACCGTTGATCTTGTCGGCAGTGACCGAAGGATAGGCGCCGGGCATACCGGGCACGACACTCGGATTCACCGTGAACGGCACGAAAGCTGCAGAAGCAGAACCGCTTGCAAGGCCGAGCACCGTAGCGGCGACCAGCGACAGGACAGACTTTTTCATCTTGACTCTCCTAGACATTACGTTTGTCTTTCAAGCAGGTGCCTTGCGTGGGCTTGGACATCTGCGAACTTGCGGGCTTCTAGGAAACTGCTCAACTCCTTGGCCCTCGCACCCTTGTTAGCACCTTCCGTGCCATGTTCATCCGAAGATCGCTAAGTGATTGTTTTGTATGAATGTTCTCCGTTGGGCTTAGGGGCTGAAGAGGTGGGCTTGCCTGGGGCTGTAAAGAATGCCGACAGGCTTTTGGCTTCGTGCGGGTTGCTGGGGTGTCTGTGTGAAGCATTGTTTGGCGCGTCCTATGAAAACGGCTCAAAATCGGCCCGCCTTGCGTTGTCGCACGGCGAGGCGAAGAAGTTGAAGTACTGAAATCCGGGAGGGGCTATGGAGAAGTTTGATTACGGGCGCGCTTTCTCGCGCAATATCGGCTGGGTCACCCGCGACGAGCAGAATCGTCTGCGCAATGCCCGGGTGGCCATCGCGGGTATGGGCGGGGTGGGCGGCATTCATATGCAGACCTTGGCGCGGCTGGGCATCGGCGCCTTCCATATTGCCGATTTCGACGATTTCAGCGTCCACAACTTCAATCGGCAGGTTGGGGCATTCATGTCCACGGTCGGGCGGCCCAAATCCGATGTTCTGGCGGAAATGACGAGGGATATCAATCCGGAAGCCCAGATCAAGATATTCGCCGACGGTGTCACCGCCGAGAACCTCGATGAATTCCTCAAGGATGTGGACGTCTACGTGGACGGCGTCGACTTCTTCTGCCTGCCGGCCCGCCGCATGATCTTCAAGGCCTGTTACGAGCGCGGCATACCTGCGCTGACGGCGGCGCCCCTGGGCATGGGGGTGGCGCTGCTGTATTTCAAGCCGGGCGGCATGAGTTTCGAGGACTATTTCCGTGTGGAAGGCCATGACGAGCAGGAGCAATATGCCCGCTTCGCCGCCGGCCTGTCGCCTGCGATGTTGCAGCGCCAATATCTGGTGGACCCGAGCGGCGTGAGTTTTGCGGAGAAACGCGGGCCGTCCACGATGATGTCCTGCAATCTGTGTGCGGGGGTCATGGGCACCTCGGTGCTCAAGGTGCTGCTGGGCCGTGGCCCGCTGCGCGCCGCGCCCTGGTCGCTGCAGTTCGATGCCTACCAGCAGCGCTTCCGTTATGCGTGGCGGCCGTTCGGCAACGCCAATCCGTTGCAGCAGCTGTTGCTGATGTTCGTTCGGCCCGTTTTGCGCGGGAGCGCTGCCACCAAACAGGCCTGAGAGGCCTGACCCTCCACTCGCTTGCGGGGAAAAATGCCCGTCGGCCGAATGCCATCCCCGAATTGAATGGGAAGTTTCTGTTCCCGTGACAAATAGTGTGGTTAGGATCGCCAAAGTCTGATAACCGCCGCCTGGCTTGAGTACCCCGCTGTGGCAACATGGCTGAGTTGTTCTCGCAAGGGCAGTGGGCAGGAAAGAGGCCGTCTTCATTGAAGACTAGGCCAATCGCCAACGAGCGATCCGAACTTTTTGCGCGCAAGAGACGCGGCACGGGGGAAATAATGAATCTATCGTTTGTCCAGATCCGGCGCGGCGCAGCCATGCTGACGAGCGTTGCGTTGCTTGGATTTGCAGGCCTCATGAGCGGCTGCGCCAGTACTTCGTACCCGGCGGCGCCTGCGCAGGCAGCCAAGGACGACTACAGCTATGTGGTCGGCGCGGGCGACACGCTCAACGTGATCGTCTGGCGTAATCCGGAACTCTCCATGGCCGTGCCGGTGCGCCCGGACGGCAAGATCTCCACGCCGCTGATCGATGACCTGGTCGCCCAGGGCAAGAACTCGGTCGAGATCGCGCGGGACATCGAGAAGCAGCTTGGCAAGTACGTGCGTGATCCGGTCGTGACCGTGATCGTCACCAGCTTCGTCGGCCCCTTCAGCGAACAGATCCGCGTGGTGGGTGAAGCCGCCAAGCCCCAGTTCCTGCCGTACAAGCAGAAGATGACCGTGCTGGACGTGATGATCGCCGTGGGCGGCCTCACGGATTTCGCATCGGGCAACAGCGCCACCATCCTGCGTACTTCCGAAGGCCCGAGCAAGCAGTACTCGGTGCGCCTCAAGGACCTGCTGCGCCGCGGCGACATCTCGGCCAATGTCGAGATGCGACCTGGCGACATCCTGATCATTCCGCAGAGCTTCTTCTGATCGGAATCCCGGCGCCGCGACGACCTGCCGCGGCGCATCAAGCATTGGTGGCCAATTCATGGATCAACTGATCAGCCAAGCGCTCGCCGTCGCGAAGCGAGCCTGGAAATATCGCTGGACCGGCGTGGTGGTGGCGTGGCTCACGGGCGTGATCGCGTCCATCGTGGTCTTCGTCCTGCCCGATCGCTACGAGGCGTCCGCACGCATCTACGTGGATACGCAGTCCGTGCTCAAGCCGCTGATGGCGGGCCTGGCCGTGCAGCCCAACGTCGAACAGCAGGTCAGCATGCTCAGCAAGACGCTGATCACGCGGCCCAATGTCGAGAAGCTCGTGCGCATGGCCGACCTGGACCTCAAGAGCCAGTCCAAGGCCGATCAGGAAACGCTGATCGACACCGTGACGCGCAACCTCGGTATCCAGAGCGCCAACCGCGGCGACAACCTCTACACGCTGACCTACCGCGACTCGCAGCCCGACACGGCCAAGCGCGTGGTGCAGCAGCTGGTGACGATCTTCATCGAGTCCGGCCTGGCCGGCGGGCGCAAGGATTCGGCCCAGGCCATCACCTTCCTGAACGACCAGATCAAGACCTACGAAGGCAAGCTCGAAGAGGCCGAGAACCGGCTGAAGGAATTCAAGCTGCGCAATGTCTCGGCCTTTGCGGTTGACGGCAAGGATAGCGCCGCCCACCTTGGCGAGCTGAGCCAGCAGCTGGAGCGTGCCCGTCTCGAATACCGCGAGGCCGTCAACGCCCGCGATGCCGCCAAGCAGCAACTGGAAGCCATGCGCTCCGGCAAGCCGGCCGTGGACAGCAAGAGCACGACGGCCAGCCTGCTCGAAGAATCGGCCATCGACGTCTCCACGCCCGAGATTGATGGCCGACTGCAGACGCAGCGTGCCAACCTCGATGCCCTGCTGCAGCGCTACACCGACCAGCATCCTGACGTGGTCACCACGCGCAAACTGATCAAGGACCTGGAAGAGCAGAAGCGCAAGGAAACCGCCGAGCTGCGCAAGAAGGCGCTGGCCATGCCGGTTCTGGGCGGCCGCGACAGCGGCGGCAACCCCGCGGCGCAGGAACTGGCCCGACTGCTGGCCGGTGCCGAAGTGCAGGTGGCCCAGCTGCGTGCCCGTGTCGACGAATACACCTCGCGGTACGAGCGGGGCCTGGGCTCCCTGAAGAACGCGCCGCAGATCGAGGCCGAATACGCCTCGCTGAACCGCGACTACGACATCCAGAAGAAGGCCTACGAAGACCTGGTGCGCCGCCGCGACTCGGCCTCCATGTCCAGCGACTTGGACAACGCCTCCGGCCTGGCCGACTTCCGCCTGATCGAGCCGCCGCGCGTGCCGCAGCAGCCCGTGGCGCCGAACCGCCTGCTGCTGCTGGCCGGCGCGATGCTGCTCTCGCTGATCGCGGGCGCCTTCGCCGCCTTCGCGGCGAGCCAACTGCGCCCGGTCTTCCACGATGCCAATGAAGTCCGCCTGCGGATGGAGCTGCCGGTGCTGGGCGTGGTTTCGCGGCTCGTCACCGACACCGACCGTCGTCGGAACAAGGTGGATCTGTACCGCTTCGGCGCCGCCTCGGGCAGCCTGGTCATGCTCTTCGTCGTGGGCCTGACCGTGCTGGTGATCATTCAAACCCAGCAGGTGAGCTGACATGAGCAGTCTGATCGAACAAGCCGCCCGTCGCCTGGAGCAACTGCGCCAGGCCGGCGTCGAACTGCCGGATGCCGGCGTCATCAAGCCGGTGGAGCCTCAAGTGCCGGTGCCGGCTGCCCAGGCCGCGCCGCAGGAGGACGCCAAGGCCAAGTCCAAGCAGGTGACGTTGGACCTGGATGCACTGCTGGCGCAGGGTTATCTGGTTCCGCAGGCGGGCCGCACGCAGTTGGCCGACCAGTACCGCGTCATCAAACGCCCGCTGATCAAGAACGCGATGGGCAAGGGCGCGGCTTCGCTGAACCACGCCAACCTCATCATGGTGACCAGCGCGCTGGCGGGTGAGGGCAAGAGCTTCACCTCGCTGAACCTGGCGCTGAGCATTGCCGCCGAAATGGACAACACCGTCATGCTGGTGGATGCCGACGTGGCGCGCCCTTCCGTCATGCGCGTGCTCGGCCTGCCGGCCGGCCCGGGCCTGCTCGACGTGCTCAAGGGCACGGTCGACATGGGCGACGTGATGCTGCGCACCAACGTCGACAAGCTCACGCTGCTGCCCAGCGGCACGCCGCAGGAGCGCGCCACGGAAATGCTGGCCAGCGATGCGATGACCAAGCTGCTGGACCACATGGCCAAGCGCTATCCGGACCGGATCATCATCTTTGATTCGCCGCCGCTGCTGCTGACGACCGAATCGCGCGTGCTGGCCTCGCACATGGGCCAGATCGTCGTGGTCGTGCACGCCGAAAAGACGCAGCAGAGCGCGGTCCAGCAGGCGCTGGCCACGATCGAGAGCTGCCCTCTCAAGATGATGCTTCTCAACCAGGCCGCCGAGAACGCGGCCGGTGCCTATGGCTACGGCTATGGCTACGGATATGGCTACGGCTACGGTTATGGCAATGAGGCACCCAAGGAAAAGGCCTGAGGGCTTGCGCCTGCGCGGCGCTGCAGCTCTCTGCCTGACGGCGCTGGCGCCAGTTGCCTGGGCCCAACAGCAGCTCGACACCGGCCAGCGCAGCACCGGTCTCATCATCCAGCCGCGGCTGGGTGTGCAGGTGACGGCGACGGACAACGTCATGCTCACGCACAACGGCGACGACGCGCTGATCACGTCGGTGACGCCCGGCATCAGCCTGGTGAGCCGGGGTGGGCGCTTCGTGGGCATGCTGGACTATTCACTCAGCAGCATCCTCTATACCAAGACCGAGCAGGGCAACCGCTTCCAGCAGGCGCTGCGCGCCAGCGGCAGCGTGGACGTCATTGAGAACACCTTCCAGGTGGACGCGGTGGCGAACATCAGCCAGCAGAGCATCTCGGCTCTGGGCGCGCAGACGAGCGACAGCTCGCTGGGTGGCCTCAATCGCACCGAGGTGGCCACGCTGACTGTCTCGCCCCTGCTGCATGGACGCATCGGCCCGCTGGCGCTGTTCGAGCTGCGCGGCACCCTGGGCGAGTCGCGGACCAAGAACAACACGCTGGGCAATGTCCAGCAGACGGGCGGCTCGCTGAACCTGACCGGCCCGAACCCCGGCATCGTCAACTGGTTTGCCACGCTCAGCGACCAGCGTTCGCAGTTCCGCGGCTACGACAACGACAGCCGCAGCACCCAGGCCTACGCTGGCCTGCGCTTCGTGCCGGACGTGGACGTCATGTTCAGCCTCAACGGCGGCCGCGAGCGCAGCAACTACCTCTCCGGCACGGAAGAGACCAGCGCGCTCTGGGGCGGCAGCGTCACCTGGGCACCTTCGCCGCGCACCAAGGTTGCGGCTGACTGGATGCGCCACAACTACGGCAATTCGCACAGCTTCAACATCGAGCACCGCCTGGCGCGCTCGGCCTTCCGCTACACCGACACGCAAGCGGTCTCGCAACTGCCGCAGGTCGGCCAGGTGAGCCTGGGCAGCGTCTATGACCTGCTGTTCCAGCAGTACGCCTCCATCGAGCCGGATCCGGTCAAGCGCGATGCACTCGTGCGCGCCTTCCTGTCCAGCAACGGCATCAATCCGGATTCGCAGCTCGTCAGCCGCGTGCTGACCAATGCGCCGTCGATCCAGCGCAGCCAGCAGCTCAGCTACACCTTCACCGGCGTGCGCATGTCCTTCGTGCTGAGCGCCAGCGGGGGCTGGACCAACCGCCTGGGCACGACGACTGTCGTGTCCGGTGACCTGTCGAACTTCCAGCGCATCGTGCAGCGCGGTGTCAGCGGCACCGTCACGCACAAGGTCTCGCCGCTGTCGACGCTGGGCCTGAGCTACGGCGTGATCCACAACAGCGGCGAGGGCGGCACGACCACGATCGCCAACAACATCCAGCTGCGTACGGCGACCCTCAGCCTGCAGACGCAGCTGGCGCTGCGCACCCAGTTGTCAGTCCTGCTGCGCCATGCACAGTCGGACGGCGCCACCTCCTACCGCGAGAACGCGTTGACCGCGAATCTCGTCCAGACTTTCTGAGGACGAGCCAGCCATGTACGAGTCGTTCTACGGCCTGACCAGCAAGCCCTTCCAGCTGAGCCCGGACCCGAATTTCTATTTCGGCAGCAAGCAGCACCGCCGCGCCAAGGCCTATCTGGACTACGGCGTGCTGCGCAACGACGGCTTCATCGTCATCACCGGCGAGATCGGTGCCGGCAAGACCACGCTGCTGCGCGGCCTGCTGGACAGCCTGAACCGCAGCAATGTCGTGATCGGCAACCTGGTCACGACCCAGCTCGATGCGGACGACACGCTGCGCATGGTCGGCTCGGCCTTCGGCGTGCGCGTCAAGGACCTGCCCAAGTCCGAGCTCCTGATGACGCTGGAAGCCTTCCTCGTTAGCCAGACGGCCCAGGGCAAGCGCTGCCTGCTGATCGTCGACGAGGCGCAGAACCTCAGCGCCCGCGCGGTCGAGGAACTGCGCATGCTGTCGAACTTCCAGTTCAACAACCAGTCGCTGCTGCAGACCTTCCTGGTCGGCCAGCCCGAGTTCCGCGGCATTTTGCAGAGCTCCGAGATGGAGCAGTTCCGCCAGCGCGTGGCGGCCACCTGCCACATCGGCCCGCTGGACGAGGACGAGACCCGCGCCTACATCGAGCACCGCCTGAAGTGTGCCGGCGCCAACGGCAAGCCGAGCTTCGAGGACGACGCCTTCAGCGCCATCCACAAGGCCAGCGGCGGCATTCCTCGGCGCATCAACACGCTGTGCGACCGCCTGCTGCTGCTGGGCTTCATGGCCGAGCGCAGCAATCTGCAGCTCTCCGATGTCGAGGAAGTGCTCAACGACATCGCCCAGGAATCCAAGGTGCCCACGGGCCCGATCACCGAGGTCGACATCGACACCGGCGCCGGTGCCTTGAGCGATGCCGACATCGTCGAAGGCGGCGTCGTGCGCAAGCTGCGCGTGAACGGCCATGCCGCGCGCGAACTGGGCGGCGAGATCGCGGCCCTGGGCGAGCAGCAATATGCCGATCGCCTGGCCCGCCTCGAAGGTGGCCTGGCGCGCCTGGAACGCATCAACCTGCAGACCCTGGACCTGCTCAAGCGGCTGGTCACGGCGGCTGCCAAGGGCGATTGAGGGCAGGGCGGCCACCATGCTGATGCGCAGCGACTCCTCCGTCATCCGCAATGCGATGACCATCGACGTGGAAGACTACTTCCAGGTCTCCGCCTTCGCGCCCTACATCGAGCGCGGCGGCTGGGACCAGCGCGAATGCCGCGTCGAGCGCAACATGGCTGTGATCCTGGACCTGCTCGGCGAGCGCGAGACCCACGCCACCTTCTTCACGCTCGGCTGGATTGCCGAGCGCTACCCGCAACTCGTGCGCGAGATCGTCTCGCGCGGCCACGAGCTGGCCAGCCACGGCTATGGCCACCAGCGCGCCAGCGACCTGAACCAGGCGGCGTTTGCCGAAGACGTGATCCGGGCCAAGAAGCTGCTCGAAGATCTCGGCGGCGTGGCCGTCAAGGGCTATCGCGCGCCCAGCTTCTCGATCGGCACCGGCAACCTCTGGGCCTTCGACGTGCTGCAGGAGGCCGGCTACCGCTACAGCTCCAGCGTCTACCCGATTGCGCACGACCACTACGGCATGCCCGATTCGCCGCGCTTTGCCTATCCGGTACGCGATGGTCTGCTCGAAGTGCCCGTCACCACGCTGCGCATGTTCAGCCGCAACCTGCCCTCCAGCGGTGGGGGCTACTTCCGGCTGCTGCCTTATGCGCTGTCGCGCTGGATGATCCGCCAGGTGAACGAGCGCGACGAGCAGGCCGCCGTCTTCTATTTCCACCCCTGGGAGCTGGACCCCGACCAGCCGCGCATTCCCGGCATCGACGGCAAGACGCGCTTCCGCCACTACGTCAACATCGGTCGCACCGAGTCGCGCATCGCGCAGCTGCTGGCCGACTTCTCGTGGGGGCGCATGGACCAGATCTTCCTCGGGCGCGAGTGAATGGCTGCGCCCCTGACGATCCAGCGCCTTGCTGGCGGACAAGCCGACCTTGCCCGCCGCTGGGATGAGTTCGTCTTTGCCTGCCCGCAGGCCAGCTTCTTCCATCGCTCGGCCTGGCTGGAGCTGATCGAGAAGCAGTTCGGCCACCGCAGCTTCTTCCTCTATGCCGAGCGGGCAGGGCAGATCGTCGGCGTGCTGCCACTGGCCCAGGTCAAGAGCCGCCTGTTCGGCCACGCGCTCGTGAGCCTGCCTTTTGGCGTCTACGGCGGCGTGGCGGCTGATGATGAAGAGGCAGCGACCGCGCTGGAGAACGAGGCGCGCAAGATCGCCGAACAACTCGGCGCCGAGCATCTCGAGCTGCGCAACGTGAACGCACGGCACGCCGACTGGCCGACGCAGGACCTCTACGTCACCTTCCGCAAGGAAATCCTGGCCGACGAAGAGGCCAACATGCTGGCCATCCCGCGCAAGCAGCGCGCCATGGTCCGCAAGGGCATCAAGAACGCGCTCAAGAGCGAGATCGACGCCAACGTTGACCGCTTCTTCGCGCTCTACGCCGACAACGTTCACCGCCACGGCACGCCCGCCATGCCCAAGCGCTACTTCGCCGCGCTGCTCAAGGCCTTCGGCCCCGATGCCGAAGTGCTGACCGTGAGCGACGAAGCCGGCCGCCCGCTCTCCAGCGTGCTGAGCTTCTACTTCCGTGACGAGTGCCTGCCCTACTACGCCGGCGACGACGAATCCGCCCGCGACCTGGCTGCCAACGACTTCAAGTACTGGGAGCTGATGCGCCGAGCCTGCGCCCGCGGGCTCAAGGTCTTCGACTACGGCCGCAGCAAGCAGGGCACGGGCTCGTACTCGTTCAAGAAGAACTGGGGCTTCGAGCCCACGCCGCTGCACTACGAGTACTGCCTGTTCAAGCGCGACGCCATTCCCCAGAACAACCCGAACAACCCGAAGTACCAGCTGATGATCAAGACGTGGCGCAAGCTGCCGATCAGCGTGGCGAACTTCCTCGGGCCGTTCATCGTCCGCAACCTGGGCTGAAGGGACGAGACATGGCCGATCTGCTCTACCTCGTCCACCGCCTGCCTTACCCGCCCAACAAGGGCGACAAGGTGCGCTCGTATCACCTGCTGCGGCATCTGGCGAAGCAGCATCGCGTGTTTCTCGGCACCTTCGTCGACGACTCCGATGACTGGCAGTACGTCGACCAGCTCAAGGAATGGTGCACCGAGGTCTGCGCCGTCGGCCTCAAGCCACGCCTGGCGCGCCTGGCCAGCTCGCGCGGCCTGCTCAGCGGTGAGGCCCTGAGTCTGCCTTACTACCGCTCGGTTGAGCTGCATGACTGGGTGCGCGGCCTTAGCGGCCGGGTGAAGCTGGACGCCTCGGTGGTGTTCTCCTCCACCATGGCCCAGTACGCCGAAGCGCTGTCGGGCCTGCCCATGCTCGTGGATTTCGTGGACGTGGATTCGGCCAAGTGGAGCGAGTACGCCCGCGCTCACCGCGGCCCGCTGTCCTGGGTCTACGGACGCGAAGGCCGCAAGCTGCTGGCCTACGAGCAGCGGGTGGCCGCCAAGGCGCGCTGCAGCTTCTTCGTCACCGCGAACGAGACGGCGCTGTTCCGCCAGCTCTCACCCGGGCTCGAGCAGCGGCTCGACGTCGTGGGCAACGGCGTGGACGCCGAGCGTTTCGCGCCCGAAGCCGCGCGGCCCAGCCCGTATGCGGCGGACGAGCTGCCGCTGGTCTTCACCGGCGCCATGGACTACTGGCCCAATGTGGACGCCGTCTGCTGGTTCGCCGCCGAAGTCCTGCCGCGCCTGCGCGAGCAGCACCCGAACTTGCGCTTCTACATCGTCGGCCGCAGCCCCACGCCTGCCGTCGTGGCGCTGGGCGAGTTGCCCGGTGTCGTCGTGACCGGCACCGTGCCCGAGGTCCAGCCCTATCTGCAGCACGCGGCCGCCGCCGTGGCGCCGCTGCGCTTGGCACGCGGCATCCAGAACAAGGTGCTCGAAGCCATGGCCATGGGCCGCCCGGTGGTGGTGGCGCGCAACTGCGCCGAAGTCATCGAGGCGGAGCCGGGTATTGAATTGCTGACGGCCGTCACGGCCGACGACTACCTGCGCGAAATCGGCCGCCTGCTGGCAGATCCGGCGCAGGCCGATCGCATCGGCGCCGCCGGCCGGGCCTGCGTGCAGGCCCGCTACAGCTGGGATGCCCGCCTCTCGGTCATCGACCACCATCTCGAAGCCCTGCTGCAGGAAAAGGCGGCTGCATGAATCCGAAGTTGCCTCCATCCTGGCGCCTGCCGCTGCTGACCCTGCTCATCGTCGAGCTGGCCATCTTGCTGCTGTACCGCCGCACCGGCCTGGCCATGGTCGAGATCTGGGATCGATCGGGCACCTTTGCCCACGCCTGGGTCGTGCCTCCGATCAGCCTTTGGCTCATCTGGCGCAAGCGCACCGAGCTGTTGGCCCGCATGCCGCGCTTCGTGCCTTGGCTGCTGCTGCCGATGGCGCTGCTGAGCGTGGCCTGGATGCTGGGCGATCTGGTGGCGGTCAACGCCGTCACGCAGCTGAGCTTCACAGCCCTCCTGGTGCTGGCCGTGCCGCTGTGCTTGGGCTGGTCGGCCGTGAACGTGATCGTCTTCCCGCTGCTCTTCCTGTTCTTCGCCGTGCCCATCGGCGAGTTCATGCTGCCGACGATGATGGACTGGACGGCCGACTTCACGGTCATGGCCCTGCAGCTGTCGGGCGTGCCGGTCTACCGCGAGGGCCTGAGCTTCGTGATTCCGAGTGGCTACTGGTCGGTCGTCGAGGCCTGCAGCGGCGTGCGCTACCTGATCGCCTCCACCATGGTCGGCACGCTGTTCGCCTACCTGAACTACAACTCGCTCAAGAAGCGCCTGATCTTCGTCGGCATCTCCATCTTGCTGCCGGTGCTGGCCAACTGGTTCCGCGCCTACATGATCGTGATGCTGGGCCACCTGTCCAACAACACCATCGCCACCGGCGTCGATCACCTGATCTACGGCTGGGTGTTCTTCGGCATCGTGATGCTGGCGCTGTTCCTGATCGGGATGCGCTGGGCGGATCCGGAGGCCAGGCATGACGCGACAGCTGCACCGGCCCTGCAAGCGCCAGTGGGTTCGGCAGCGCGCCCCATCGCGCTGGCCGCGGTCGCACTGCTGATGCTGGCCGTGCCGGTGATGGCCATCGAGCGCATCACCGCCCGCGAAGCCGGCGGCCACGTGACGCTGAAGGCCCCCGAGGTCGAAGCCCAGGGCTGGCAGCGCACCGCACAGATCTTCCCGGCGTATCAGCCTCGCTTTGAGAGCCCGCGCGCGGAGTTCCAGGCGCTGTACGACAAGTCGGGCGGCTCGGTTGTCGGCGTCTACGTCGCCTACTACCGAGACCAGGACTATCAGAGCAAGCTGATCTCCTCCAACAACGTGCTGGCCGCGGCCGACGGCAAGGAGTGGCGGATGAACAGCCAGGGCGAGGTGAAGGTGCAGGCTGGCACCGAATCGCTGGCCCTGCGCACGGCCGAGCTGCGCGACCTGAACCTGCAGGGCGCGAGCCAGCAGACCAAGCGCCTGCAGGCCTGGGAAATCTACTGGGTGGATGGCCGCTGGACCCACAGCGAGGTCCGCGCCAAGCTCTACGGCGCCTGGGCCCGGCTGATGGGCCGCGGCGATGACGGCGCGGTGCTGGTCATCTATGGCGACCGTGGCGAAGGCGCTGCAAATGCAATGACTGCGTTCTTGCGTGAAAACCTTGTGTTGTTCGAGCGCTGGCTGAGCGCCGCAAAGGCCGCTGCCGATGCGGGTGCTCGGTCACAATGAGCGGCTTGACGCCTGTTGAATCGATTTGACTTTGAAGAGAATTTGAGGAGAGGACCATGACTGTTGCAGTGATCGGCCTGGGCTATGTGGGCCTGCCGCTGGTGGTGGAGTTTGGCAAGCACATGCGCACCATCGGCTTTGACATCGCCAAGCACAAGGTCGAGGCTTGCCAGCGCGGCACCGACCCCTCGCGCGAGCTGACCGACGCCGAGGTGCAGGCCGGCACGCAAGCCATCTACACCGACGACGGTGCCATGCTGCGCGAGGCGGATTTCGTCATCGTCGCCGTGCCCACGCCGGTGGACGATGCTCATGCGCCTGACTTCAAGCCCCTGATCGGCGCCAGCACCAGCGTTGGCCGCAACCTCAAGAAGGGCGCCATCGTCGTCTACGAGAGCACGGTCTACCCTGGCGCCACGGAAGAGGTCTGCATTCCCATCCTGGAACGCGAATCCGGCCTGAAGTGGAAGCAGGACTTCTTCGTCGGCTACAGCCCCGAGCGCATCAACCCGGGCGACAAGGAACACACGCTGACCAAGATCCTCAAGATCGTCTCGGGCGACACGCCGCAGACGCTAGAGAAGGTGGCCAAGCTCTACGAAACCATCATCATCCCGGGCGTGCATCGCGCGTCCAGCATCAAGGCCGCGGAAGCCGCCAAGGTCATCGAGAACACACAGCGCGACCTCAACATCGCGCTGATGAACGAGCTGGCCATCATCTTCGACAAGATCGGCATCGACACCAGCGAAGTGCTCGAAGCCGCCGGCACCAAGTGGAACTTCCTGAAGTTCAAGCCGGGCCTGGTCGGCGGCCACTGCATCGGCGTGGACCCCTACTACCTGACGCACAAGGCCGACATGCTGGGCTACCACCCACAGGTCATCCTGGCCGGCAGGCGCATCAACGACGGCATGGCCAAGTTCGTGGCCGAGCAGACCATCAAGCAGATGATCTCCGCCGGCAGCTATATCAAGGGCGCGCGCGTCAATGTGCTGGGCCTGACCTTCAAGGAAAACTGCGGCGACCTGCGCAACTCCAAGGTCATCGACATCATCCACGAGCTGCAGAGCTATGGTGTTGACGTGTTCGTGAGCGATCCGCAAGCCGAAGCCGACGAAGCCATGCACGAGTACGGCGTGCGCCTGCTGCCCTTCGAGGAACTCCCGCGCGCCGATGCCATCGTGGCCGCCGTTTCGCACAAGGAGTTCATGCAGCTCAACATGGAAGAGATCGGCAAGAAGCTCATCAAGGGAGGCGCCTTCATCGACGTCAAGGCCGCCTTCAACACCGAGGCCCTGCTGGGCGCCGGCTACAAGCTCTGGCGCCTGTGAGGCGCACCGGCGGCAGGCCATGAACCGCGATCCACGCCCGCTCGTCATCCATGTGATGAACCGTTTCGACACGGGCGGGCTGGAGAACGGCGTGGTCAACCTCATCAACCACATGCCGGCGGAAGCCTTCCGCCACGCCGTGCTGGCACTGACCGAGGTGACCGACTTCAAGCAGCGCGTCAATCGCTCCGATGTCGAGTTCATTGCCCTGAACAAGCCGCCGGGCCACGGCTTCTGGCAGTTCCCGAAGCTCTACCGGCTGTTCAAGCAGTTGCAGCCCGCCATCGTGCACAGCCGCAACCTGGCTGCGCTCGAGGTGCAGCTGCCTGCCTGGGCGGCCGGCGTGCCGGTGCGCATCCACGGCGAGCACGGTCGCGACGTCGGCGATCTCGACGGTTCCAACAAGACGTATCAGCGCGTGCGGCGCTTCTACAAGCCTTTCGTGCATCACTACGTGGCCTTGTCCCGCGATCTCGAGTCTTACCTGAAGGAAGCCGTTGCCGTGCCGGCCGAGCGCATCACCCAGGCCTACAACGGCGTGGACATGGAGCGCTTCTGTCAGTCGAAGGACGGCGTTATGCCGATCAGCGGCTGCCCCTTCGACCCCAAGACGCACTGGATCGTCGGTACCGTCGGTCGCATGGCCGAAGTCAAGGACCAGACCCTGTTGGCCCAGGCCTTCATCGAGGTGCTGCGCCGCGAGCCAGCCCTGCGTGACCGGTTGCGACTGGCGATGATCGGCGACGGCCCGCTGCGTGGCCGCGCGCAGGCCTTGCTCGATGAAGCAGGCGTGGCCGACCTGGCTTGGTTGCCCGGCGAGCGCAGCGATGTGCCCGACGTGATGCGCGGCCTGCACCTGTTCGTGCTGCCCTCGCTCGCCGAAGGCATTTCCAACACGATTCTCGAGGCCATGGCCAGCGGCCTGGCCGTGCTAGCCACCGATGTGGGTGGCAATGCCGACCTGCTCGCTGCCGGCGAGACCGGCCTGCTCGTGCCCGCGGGCCAGGTGCAGCCGATGGTCGAAGCCCTGGCGAGCCTGGCGCTGGCGCCGGCGCGCGCCCAGGCCATGGGCCGTGCCGGACGCGCGCGAGTCGAACACAAATTCAGCATGGCGGCCATGATGCGCAACTACCAAGGCGTCTACGAGCGCCTGCTGGCGAAGGCGCAGCCCGGCAGTGGCAAAGCCCGCCCCACCACAGGCCATGAAGGCCACGAGGGAACCTGATCATGTGCGGCATCACCGGCATCTTCGACACACGGGGCCAGCGCGACATCGATCGCGCCACGCTCCAGCGCATGAACGATTCGCAGCAGCACCGCGGCCCCGATGAAGGCTCGTTGCACCTGGAGCCCGGCCTGGGTCTGGGCCACAGGCGCCTGTCCATCATCGACATCGCCACCGGCCAGCAGCCGCTGTTCAACGAGGACCGCAGCGTCGTCATCGTCTTCAACGGCGAGATCTACAACTACCAGCCGCTGATGGCCGAGCTGCAGGGCCTGGGCTACCGCTTCCACACCAAGAGCGATACCGAGGTCATCGTCCACGCCTGGGAAGCCTGGGGCACGGACTGCGTCAAGCGCCTGCGCGGCATGTTCGCCTTCGCGCTGTGGGACCGCAACAAGCAGCAGTTCTTCATGGCACGCGACCGCCTCGGCGTGAAGCCGATGTATTACGCCGTGCTGGACGACGGCCAGCTGCTGTTCGGCTCCGAGCTCAAGTCCGTGATGGCCCACCCGGGCCTGCGCCGCGAGGTCGATCCGCTGGCGGTGGAAGAGTATTTCGGCCTCGGCTACGTGGCCGAGCCGCGCACGATCTTCAAGACGGCCAAGAAGTTGCCGCCGGCCTCCACGCTGCTGATCCGCCGTGGCGAGCCCGTGGGCCAGCCGCGCGAGTATTGGGACGTGCGCTTCACGCTCGACAGCAAGATCACGGACGCCGAAGCCTGCGAAGTGATGACCGAGAAGCTGCGCGAATCGGTGCGCCTGCGCATGATCGCCGAGGTGCCGCTGGGTGCCTTCCTCTCCGGCGGTGTGGATTCCAGCGCCGTCGTGGCCATGATGGCCGGGCAGAGCAACGGCCCGGTGAACACCTGCTCCATCGCCTTCGACGACCCGGCCTACAACGAATCCGCCTTTGCCCAGCAGGTGGCCGACCGCTACGCCACCAATCACCGCGTGGAGACAGTGCAGAGCGACGACTTCGACCTGATCGATACGCTCGCCAATCTCTACGACGAACCGTACGCCGACAGCTCGGCCATTCCCACCTACCGGGTCTGCCAGCTCGCGCGCAAGCACGTGACGGTGGCGCTGTCGGGCGACGGCGGCGATGAGAGCTTCGGCGGCTATCGCCGCTACAAGCTGCACCTGATGGAAGAGAAGATGCGCTCGGCCTTGCCCTTAGGCCTGCGTCGTCCGCTGTTCGGCACGCTGGGCAATCTCTATCCCAAGGCCGACTGGGCGCCGCGCGTGTTCCGCGCCAAGACCACCTTCCAGGCGCTGGCGCGCAACTCGGTGGAGGCTTACGCCCACAGCATGAGCTTCATCAGCGAGTCCGATCGCCAGGCGCTCTACAGCCCTGCCTTCAAGCGCGAGCTGGGCGGCTACAGCGCCCGCGAGGTTTTCACCCGCCACGCCGAGCGCGCCGGTACCGACGATCCGCTGGCCCTGATCCAGTACATCGACATGCACAGCTACCTGGTGGGCGACATCAACACCAAGGTCGACCGCGCCAGCATGGCGCATTCGCTCGAAGTGCGCGAGCCGCTGATGGACCACGAGCTGGTCGAATGGCTGGCCACGCTGCCGTCGTCGATCAAGCTGCGCGGCAACGAGAGCAAGTTCCTGCTCAAGAAGGCGATGGAGCCGCACCTGCCCAGCGACATCATGTACCGGCCCAAGATGGGCTTCTCGGTGCCGCTGTCGCGCTGGTTCCGCGGCCCGCTTCGCCAGCGCGTGCGTTCGGCCTTGCTGCAGGGGCCGCTGGTCGAGACCGGTTGGTTCGATCCCAGCACGCTGCGCCGCCTGGTCGAGCAGCACGAGAGCGGCACGCGCGACTTCGCCACGCCGCTGTGGACGCTGCTGATGTATGACGCCTTCCTGCGCAACGTGATGGGCGCGAGCGCCAACAGTGCCACAAACGGCGAGACCCTGGCCGCCGCATGAAGATCCTCTACCACCATCGCACGGCTTCGCGCGACGGCCAGTCCACCCACATCACCGAGATGATCAACGCGCTGCGCGCCAACGGCCACAGCGTCGTGGAGTGCGCGCCGGCCGTCGATGCCGAATCGGCACAGGCCAGCGCCGATGGCGGCAGCCCGGGCTGGGTGGGCAAGCTCAAGGCGCACCTGCCGCGCGGCTTGTACGAACTGGCCGAGCTCGCCTATTCGCTGGTGGCCTACCGACGCCTGGCCAAGGCCATCCGCGCCGAGCGGCCGGACGGCATCTACGAGCGCTACAACCTCTACATGCTGGCTGGCGTGTGGGCCAGCCGCCGCTTCCGGCTGCCGTTGATCCTCGAAGTCAACGCGCCGATGGCCGTCGAGCGCCAGCAATACGGTGGCCTGAGCTGGCCGCGGCTTGCCGCTGGCCTGGAGCGTTATGTCTGGCGCCGCGCCCACCGCATCCTGCCCGTGACGCAGGTGCTGGCCGAAAGCCTGCAAGAGGAGGGCGTCCAGCCCGGCCGCATCCGCGTCATCCCGAACGCCATCAACGAAGAGCACTACCTGAGCCTGCCCGACACCGAAACCGCCAAGGCCGGCCTGGGCCTGCAGGGGCGGTTGGTCATCGGCTTCACTGGCTTCGTGCGCGAGTGGGACCGGCTCGACCGCATCGTCACCTGGATGGCGCAGGCCAAGGACCACCCGCAGGTTCATCTGCTGGTCGTTGGTGACGGCCCGGCGCGCGCCGAGATCGAGGACTGCGCCCGCAAGCTCGGCGTGGCCGATCGCGTGAGCTTCACCGGCGTCGTCCCGCGCGAGGCCGTGCCCTCGCTGGCCATGGCCTTCGACATCGCCTTGCAGACGGCGCTGGTGCCCTACGCCTCGCCGCTGTGCCTGTTCGAGTACCTGCGCCTGGGCAAGGCCATCGTGGCGCCTGACCAGCCCAACCATCACGAGCTGCTGACGCATGAGCTCAACGCCGAGCTCTATCCGCCCGACGATCCCGCCGGCATCGAGCGCGCACTGGATCGTCTGTGCGCCGACGCCGCGCTGCGTGAGCGCATCGCCCGGGCGGCGCCTGGCGTGATTGTGGAGAAGCAGCTGACGTGGCCTGACCATGCGCGCCAGGTCGTGATCCTGTTTGAATCGCTGCGCGGTCGCTCGCTGGAGACCGCATGAGCCAGCTTGGGCAGACGGGGGGGATGGCGCAGAACAGCGGCCGACTGCGCGTCCTGACCTTCTCGACCCTGTTCCCGAGCAGCGCCCGGCCGGGGCACGGCATCTTCGTGGAGACACGGCTGCGCGAGCTGGTGGCCAGCGGCGCCGTCGAATCGCGCGTCGTCGCGCCCGTGCCCTGGTTCCCGTCCACGGACGCACGCTATGGCGAATACGCCCGCATGGCCGCCACACCCGAGCGCGAAACGCGCAATGGCCTCGACGTTGTGCATCCGCGCTACTTCCTGCCGCCCAAGGTCGGCATGACGATGGCGCCGCTGCTGCTGGCGCTGGGCGCGCGCGGCGCGGTGCAAAAGCTGATCGACGAAGGCTTCGATTTCGATGTGATCGACGCCCACTACTACTACCCAGACGGCGTCGCCGCCGCGCTGCTGGCGCACTGGTTCGGCAAGCCCTTCACCGTCACGGCGCGCGGCAGCGATCTGAACCTGATCCCGCAGTACGGCCTGCCGCGTCGCATGATGCAGTGGGCCGCCCGGCGCGCGGCCGCCTCCATCGGCGTGAGCAGCGCGCTCGTGCAGGTGCTGCGCGGCTGGGGCTTGGATGAAGCACGGCTGCGCGTGATGCGCAATGGCGTGGACCTGCAGCGGTTCCGGCCTGTGCCACAAGCTGAAGCGCGTGCGCGCCTGGGGCTTCAAGCCAGTGGCCCCGTGCTGCTGTGCGTGGGCAATCTGCAGGAACACAAGGGCCAGCGCCTGCTGGTCGAGGCCCTGGGCCTGCTCGCACCTCGCCTGCCCGGCGTGCAGCTCCTGCTGGTGGGCGAGGGCCCCGATCGCGCGCTTCTCGAATCACGCGCCGCCGAGCTGGGCTTGGGCGCGCAGATCCGCCTGATCGGCGCGCGGCCCAATACGGAACTGCTTGACTGGTTCAGTGCCGCCGATGTCTCGCTGCTGGTTTCCAGCCGCGAGGGGTGGGCGAACGTGCTGCTGGAATCGATGGCTTGCGGCACGCCGGTCGTCGCCACCGATGTTGGCGGATCGGCCGAGGTCATCGGCGCTTCCGGCGCCGGCTGGTTGGTGCGCGAGCGTGAACCCGCCGCCGTGGCCACCGCCATCGAATCCGCCTTGGCGCAACTGCCGGCGCGCGCTGCCGTGCGCGCCTATGCCGAAGGCTTCAGCTGGCAGGCCACCACGGAGGCCCAGCTCGCGCTGTTCGGCCGCATCTGCAACAAGACCTCACACGGTGACGCCATGAACGCAGCCGCTTCCCGGGGAGCATGACGCGATGAGAGACATCGTCATCACCCTGTTCATCCTGGCCTTCCTGCCCAAGATCCTGAAGCAGGCCTGGATCGGTGCCCTGCTGTTCGTGTGGATCAGCGTCATGACGCCCCACCAGTTCGCCTACGGCTTTGCCACCACCGCGCCTTTTGCCGCCGTTGTCGCCGCGACGACGATGCTGTCCGCGCTGCTGCACCGCGACCAGGTGGACTACCGGCTGGACCTGCCGATGGCGCTGCTGCTGTTCTTCCCCCTGTGGATGTGCGTGACTTACGCTTTCGCGCTGGAGCAGGACGCCGGTTACAACCGTTGGGTGGAGGTCATGAAGATCTTCATCATGCTGCACGTGGCATCCAGCGTGATCCGCACGCGCCAGCACGTGGAACTGCTGGTCTGGGTGCTGGTCATCTCGGTGGGCTTCTTCGGCGTCAAGGGCGGCGCATTCACGCTGCTCTCGGGTGGTGCGAGCCGCGTGTACGGCCCGCCGGGCCAGACCTTCATGTCTGACAACAACGCCGTGTCTATCGCGCTGGTGATGATCGTGCCGCTGATGGGCTATTTGCGCACGCTGGCCACCAAGCCATGGCAACGCCACGCGGCGCTGGGCGCCATGGGCCTGTCCTTCATGGCCATCCTGGGCTCGCAATCGCGCGGCGCGCTGCTGGCCGTGCTGGCCATGACCTTCATGCTGTGGATCAAGGCCAAGAACAAGCTGGTGCTGCTGCTCGTGCTGCTGGTCCTCGTGCCGGTGGGCATCGGCTTCATGCCGGACTCGTGGACCGAGCGGATGCACACCATCAAGACCTACGAGCAGGACACGTCGGCAATGGGGCGCATCAACGCCTGGCACAACGCATTCAACCTGGCCAACGACCGACCGCTGGTCGGCGGCGGCTTCGAGCTCTACACCGCGCGCGTGTTCGCCAAGTACGCGCCGGACCCGACCGACGTTCACGCCGCGCACAGCGTGTATTTCCAGATCCTCGGCGAGCACGGCTATGTGGGCCTGCTGACCTACCTCTCCATCATCATCGTCACCTGGACGCGCTGCCGGCGCCTGATCAAGCGCTGCGAGGGCGACCCCGAATGGGATTGGGCTGCGCGGCTGATGCGGGCCCTGCAGATCAGCCTGGTCGGCTTCTCCGTCGGCGGCACCTTCGTGAACATCGGCTACTGGGAAATCCTGTACTACGAGGTGCTGATGGTGGTGGTCGTCCACCGCATGGTGTTCGCGCCGAAGCGCAAGCCGGCCGTGGTCTCGCTCGGGGTCTGACGGCGTGCTCTTCACCTCCTTCGAGTTCCTGCTCTATTTCCTGCCGCTCGCGCTGGGCGGCTACTACCTCGTGGCGGCCGGCGGTTGGCGCCGTGCAGCGGCAGCCTGGCTGGCGCTGCTCTCACTCGTCTTCTACGGCTGGTGGAGCCCTGCCTACACGCTGCTCCTGCTGGGCTCCATCGTCTTCAACTACGGCGCCGGCCTGCTGGTCGCGCGGGCGCTGAAAGCCGGCGGACCTGCGCGCGCCAAGCCGCTGCTGACGCTGGCCGTCGGGCTGGACCTTGCGGCGCTGGCCTACTTCAAGTACGCGGACTTCTTCATCGGCAGCCTGGACAAGGCACTGGGGCTGCACATCGACCTCCTGGGCGTGGTGCTGCCGCTGGGCATCTCGTTCTTCACCTTCACGCAGATCGCCTTCCTGGTCGACACCTACGCCGGCAAGGTCCGCGAGGCGCGCTTCGTCCACTACCTGCTCTTCGTCACCTACTTCCCGCACCTGATCGCGGGCCCGGTGCTGCACCACGCGGAAATGATGCCGCAGTTCGAGCGCGAGCAGACCTACCGCTTCCAGCTCGAGAACTTCCTCGCGGGCACGGTGCTGCTGCTGATCGGCCTGGCCAAGAAGATTTTGCTGGCCGACGGCATCCAGCCGTTTGTGGCGCCCGTGTTCGACCACGGCCTGGCCCTGGGCGGCGTGGAGGCCTGGTGCGGCGTGCTGGCCTACGCGCTGCAGCTGTACTTCGATTTCTCCGGTTATTCGGACATGGCCATCGGCCTGGCCTGGATGTTCAACGTCAACCTGCCGCTGAACTTCAACTCGCCGTACAAGGCCACGAGCATCGTGGACTTTTGGCGGCGCTGGCACATGACGCTGTCGCGTTTCCTGCGCGACTACCTCTACATCGCCCTGGGCGGTAACCGCCGCGGCTTCTTCCGCCGCTACCTGAACCTGTTCCTGACGATGGTGCTGGGCGGTCTCTGGCACGGCGCGGGCTGGACCTTCGTGATCTGGGGCGCGCTGCACGGCGCCTACCTGATCGTCAACCACGCCTGGGCCGCGCTGTGCCGCAAGCTCGCGCTGCCCAGCTTCGGCGCGGCCGGCCGCGTGCTGTCGGTGCTGCTGACCTTCGCCTGCGTCTGCCTGGCCTGGGTGTTCTTCCGCGCCAAGGACCTGGATTCGGCCCTCGTCATCGTCCACGCCATGAGCGGCAGCCAGGGCTGGGCGCTGCCCATCGAATGGCGCGCCTCGCTGCTGGAGAGCTGGCCTTCGCTGGCCGCTGCCTTTGACTTCAAGGCGACCGCCGCACTGGCCGGCACGCGCCAGCTCGGCTGGATCGCGGTGCTGCTGTCCATGGCTTGGTTCCTGCCCAATTCGCAGCAGATCATGGCTTCCGTGCGCGCCTCTGGCCCTTGGCGCGCCGGCATCCGCAATGGCGCCGCCTGGACCGTGCTCGGCGCCGGCCTGACACTGATCCTGCTGCTGGCCGTGCTCAACCGATCGCTCGGCGTTTCCGAGTTCATCTACTTCAATTTCTGAAGCGCGATGCCCTCCTTCATCCGCTCCTCATTGCTGTTCGCGCTCGGCGTCGTCGGCTGTCTGCTGGCCTGCGAACTCGTGCTGCGTGCCTTGCCGGTCTACATCGCGCTGACCGGCGCGTCGAACACCGACCGTGCGCCGCTGCTCGACAACGAGCCGCACACGAGCTACCGGTATTCCGCCAAGTGGTTCATGAACAACCCTTTGGCCGGCCGCACCAACAACTACGGGCAGACCGTGAGTTACGACTACGCCAAGAACAGCCGCCCGATGATCGTCGTGGGCGACAGCTTCGTGGAGTCGCTGATGAATCCCGAGCCGGTGCGCATCCAGTCGGTGCTGGCGCAGGACTCTGGCCTGCCGGTCTATGCTCTGGGTGCCAGCGGCCTCTCGGCCAGCGACTACCTGATGATGGCCCGCGAGGCCCACGCCGAGTTCAAGCCGCGTGCTGCCGTCTTCGCCATCATCGACGGCGACTTCGTGGACAGCCTCTCCCCGAAGGCGCGGCGTTTCCATGTGAGCTTCGACGCGCAAGGGCGCGAGCAGATGCACTTCACCGCATCGCCGCCGAGCGCCTCGCTGCGCAAGCTGCGCGATGCCGTGGGCGACGTGGCCCTGATCGACTACATGCTCTACAACCTGGGCTTCACGGCGGAAGCGCTCAAGCTCAAGCTGCCCGAGCTGTCGCATGTGCCCAAACCCGCGCAGCGCAAGACCGGCACCGACGCGGCCGCGATCCAGGCCGTGGTCGACTGGTTCCTGGCCGAGCTGCCGCGTGCGCTGGACCTGCCGCCGCAATGCATTGCCTTTGCCGTCGACGCAGACCGTTATGCACTCTACGATCCGAAGCTGAAGTCCAAGCCGCAAGACCCACCCGAGGTGCGCCGGCACCTGGTGGAAGCGGCGCGGGCCAAGGGTTTCAACGTCGTGGATCTGGCGCCGGTGTTCGCGGCCGGCTATGCGCGTGACGGCCTCAAGTTCGACCACTGGCCGCTGGACCGCCACTGGAACGCGCTGGGCCACGCCACCGTGGCTCATGCCGTCGAAGCGGGCTGGCCCGACAAGGCCGCCTGCGGCATCGAGGAGAAGAAGTGATGCTCTGGCGAGGCGCGTTTTCGCTGCAATCCCCGGGCGGTGCCGGCAAGCTCAGCATCCTGATCTTCCACCGCGTGCTGCCCAAGCCCGATCCGCTGTTCCCGGGCGAGGTCCATGCGCAGCGCTTCGATCAGCTGCTCGGCTGGCTCAAGTCCTGGTTCAACGTGCTGCCGCTGAGCGAGGCCGTGAGCCTGCTGAGCGAAGGCCGATTGCCGGCACGCGCCGCCGTCATCACCTTCGACGACGGCTATGCCGACAACGCCACCGAGGCCACGCCGCTGCTGGTGAAGCACGGCCTTTCGGCCACCTTCTTCGTCTCTGCGGCCTTTCTGGACGGCAGCTGCATGTGGAATGACGGCGTGATCGAGACGCTGCGTGAAGCCCGTGTCGAGACGCTGGATCTCGCCGCCATCGATCCGGCCTTGCCGCAAACGCGGCTGGGCCTCACCACGCCGGAACAGCGTCGTGCTGCCATCGACCAGGTGCTGAGCGCCATCAAGTACCTGCCGTTTGACCAGCGGCTGGATGTGGTCTCGCGCCTGGCCCGGGCTTGCGGTGTCGAACTGCCGCGCGGTCTGATGATGAGTCCCGACCAGCTGCGCGGCATGCAGGCCGCCGGCATGACCATCGGCGCGCACACGATGACGCATCCGATCCTGGCCACGCTGGATGACGATGCCGCACGGCACGAGATCGTCGAGAGCCGGCGCGTGCTGGAAGACATCGCCAGACGGCGCATCGGCCTGTTCGCCTATCCGAACGGCAAGCCTGGCCAGGACTACAGCCTGCGCAGCCGCGATCTGGTGAAGGAGGCCGGCTTCGATGCCGCCGTCTCGACTGCCTGGGGCGTGGCCAGCCAGGGCTGCGACCTGTTCCAGCTGCCGCGCTTCACGCCCTGGGATGCCGGCCGCATGCGCTTTTCCGCGCGCCTGGCGCAGAACCTCGCGCGCAGCGAGACCGTGCCGCCGCTATTGGGTTGACTCTGCTTTGATCGCGCCGCTCGATCAGAGTTTGTGATGCGGCGCGTGCGCCTGCAGCCAGAACTCCAGCATGGACAGCAGCCACACCAGCTCGCCGAAATAGTGCGGATGGCTGGGCAGCAGCTCGGTCATCAGCTGGGCGGGCAGGCCTGGCAGGATCACGCCGCGTGCCGCCAGTGAATCGAGCGCCTCGCGCGCCATCTTCTGCATCGCCGCGTTGCGGTTGAGCCAGGTGCCGAAGGGCAGGCCGAAGCCCTGCTTCTTCTTGGTGATGGTGTCATCGTGCAGGAAGCCGCGCAGTGCTTCCTTGAAGAACCAACGCAGCTGGAAGCCGCGCAGCTTGTAGTCGCTCGGCAGGCGGGCCGAGAAATCGATCATCGCCCGGTCCAGGAAGGGGAAGGCCACGCCCACACCGGCCATGCCGGCGGCCTCGCGAACCTTGGGCAGGTCGTTGTCGGCCAGCGTGAAGCGCCAGTCGAAGCCGAGGTTGCGGTCCAGGTCGCCCTCGGCCTTTGTCGCCGACCAGACCTGGCGCTGCAGCTGCAGGCCCAGACCGGTGTCGATCTGCGAGAGCAGGGCGGGCGAGAAGATGTTGGCCGCGCCCACGTGCAGCAGCAGGTTGTACTTCAGCAGCCGGTCCGGCATGGGCGAGGCGGCCTGCTCCACGTAGCTGGCCGCCTTGCGCAGCAGCGGCACGGCGCGCATCGGCGCACTGTCGATCACGGGCTCCAGCGGACGGCGCAGGAAGCCCGGCACGTTCTGCCACCAGCCGAAGACGCGCTGCTTGGCATAGCGGGTGTTGCCGCCGAAGAGCTCATCGCCGCCGTCGCCGGCCAGCAGGCGCGTCACGCCGTCGCTGGCGGCCATGCGGGCGCAATAGTAGGCGGGCACGGCCGAGGAGTTGCCGAAGGGCTGGTCGTGAAATGCCGCCACGGTTGGCATGCTTTGCAGCAGGTCGTCGGGCGTCACGTAGTACTCGCGGTGGCGGATGCCGAAGTGCTTGGCGGTCAGCCGCGCGTACTCCATCTCGTCGTAGCCCTCGGCCTCGAAGCCGATGGAGTAGGCCGTGGCATCGCCGCCGAAATGGCGCGACAGCATGCCGGCGACGGAGGAGCTGTCCGTGCCGCCGCTCAGGAAGCAGGCGGGCGCGGCATCGCCCATGTCTTCTTTGACGGCGGCGCTGAGGATCGAGCGGAACTCGTCGGCCTCGGTCTTGAAGTCGGCGCTGGCGCGAGGTGCGAAGGTAGGCGTCCAGTAGGCACTGACCTGCGTCTTGCCGTCCTGCACTTCCACGCAATGCCCGGCCGGCAGCCGCGCGATGCCTTCAAAGATCGTCCGCGGCGCGGGGATCATGTGGAAGAACAGGTAGTCGTAGATCGACTGTGCGGAGATCGCCTGGCCGGCGTCGGCGAGGCGGTCGGCGCGCGGGTCGCAGCGCAGCTGACCGCCGTCCACCCGGTAGCACAGGGGCTGGATGGCCATGCGGTCGCAGGCGCCGATCTGCAGCCCCGATTCGAGTGTGACGAAAAAGGCGAAATCGCCGTCGACCTTGGCGATGGCCGCCATGCGTTCGGCGACTGAAGACGCCGAGGAGAGCAGGGCGCGCCAGGCGGCCTCATCGCCTTCGCGGCGGGCCAGGTCCTGCAGGGGCGCCGGAAAGCGCGGCCGGCCGCTGCTGAAGCCGCTGAAATAACGCGTCACTTGCTCGGTGGTCTCCATCCCTCGGGCTCTCATTCAGCTGTGTGTTGGGCGGCGATTATCGCGTTGCGCCGTGCGCTCTCTGCGTCGGAGAGCGAGAGATTGGCGTCCATAATACGCAGCCGCTTTCAGGGAACAGCATCCGGCTGCCCAGATCGAACAGATCGCGAACGGAAGCCGGCGCTCATCGCCTTCATGTCCACACGCAAGTCGCTGCTGTACTCCTTCCTGGATCGCTACGTTGCGCTGTTCGTCAGCGTGCTGTCGTCGATGGTGCTGGCGCGGCTGCTTTCGCCGGCCGAGATCGGCGTGTACTCGGTCACCATGGTGCTGCTGCTCTATGTCTCGGTGATGCGGGACATGGGCGCCGGCCAGTACCTCGTGCAGGTGAAGGAGCTCACCGCCGACCGCATCCGCGCCGTGTGGGCCGTGCAGCTGGGCCTGGGCCTGCTGTTCGCGGTGATCGTGCTGGTCGCCAGCGTGCCGGTGGCGCATTTCTACAACGAGCCGCGCATGAAGCCCATCCTCTGGGTCGTGGCGCTGAACTACGCGGTCAATCCCTTCGGCTCCATCACCTACGCCTGGCTGATGCGCGAGATGCGCTTCCAGAGCGTGGCGCTGATGCGCGCCAGCGCCGCCATCGCCGGCGCCGCGGTCTCGGTGGTGCTGGCTTGGCAGGGCTACGGCGCGATCTCGATGGCCTACGGCTCGCTCGCCAGCACGATCACCAATGCGCTGCTGGCCATGCTGATGCGCCCGCGCGGCTACCCGTGGCTGCCGGGCCTGAAGGAAGTGCGCAGCGTGCTGCAGTTCGGCACGCGGCTGACGGGCAGCACGGTGCTGGAGGCGGTGTCGGGCAGCGCGCCCGAGCTGCTGCTGGGCAAGCTGCAGTCGCTCACCGCCGTGGGCCTGTTCTCGCGCGCCAACGGCCTGGTGACGATGTACCAGCGCCTCTTCATCGATGCCGTGGCCGCCGTCTGCCTGCCCTGGTTCTCGGCCCAGCACCGTGAGAACGGCGCCATCGCGCCGCAGTTCCTCAAGGCCATCGACTACGTCTCGGTGCTCGGCTGGTCCTTCTGCCTGAGCATGTTCTTCCTCGCCCATCCGGTCGTGCGCGTGCTGTACGGCGACCAGTGGGACAGCGCGGTGATCATGGTGCGGCTGCTCTCGCTGGCGATGATGTTCCTCGTGCCTTCGGTGCTGTGCCACCAGGCCCTGATGGCTTCGGGCGGCGTCGGGCTGCTGGCACCGCTGGCACTGCGCAACACGCTGACCAGCGTGGCCTGCGTGGCCGTGGGCGCGTGGTCCGGCCATCTGGAAGCGGTGGGCTGGATGGCGATGGTGGCTTCGGCGCTGAACGCGCATCGCCTGCTGGATGCCACGCTCAAGAAGATCGACCTGAGCTGGTCGAAGGCGCTGACGCAGCTGATGCGCGGGCTGCTGGTCGCCGTCTGCACGGCAGCGGCACCCGCTGCGGCCTTCTTCATCTGGGGTGCCGCGCCTCAAGTGCAGGTCTGGCCGCTGCTGTTCGGTGGGATCGGTGCGGGGGCCTGCTTCCTGGCGGCGATCTTCATGATCGACCACCCGATCCGCGTGGAGATCGAATCGGTGCTGAGCCGCCTGCGCGGCTCAGCCGGGAACGGCGCCTGAGCTGATCAGCCCGGAGTGGCGCCTGATGCGGCGCTGGCCGGCGCGGCGGCCGCGGGAGCGGCATCCATATTGAGCTTGGCGCGCAGGTCGGCGATCTGCTTGCCCATGCTTTCGGCCTTGAGCGCGCACTTGCGTGCCTTGTCCTCCTGGCCTGCCTCGATGTAGAGCAGGGCCAGGTTGTACTGCGTCATCGGGTTTTCCGGATCGGCGGTGGAGGCCACGTAGTCGAGCTGGGCCACGGCCTCATCGAAGCGCTTGCGCTTGGAGAGGTAGTCCGAATACATCATGCGCACGATGTTGTCGTCGGGCCGGAAGCGGATCGCGCGTTCGAAATAACAGGCCACGGTGAAGCGCGTGCCCTTGGGCTGCTCGGTGTGGTCGCGCTCGCCCAGGCGCTGCATGGCGGCCAGCGCGCGTGCATGGTTGGGAATGGCGCGCAGCGTGTAGTCGATGTCCTCGCCCGGGTTGTCGCTCTTGACCCCGCTCTGCAGGTTCTCGACCACGGGCGTGAAGTGGTGGCCCGTCACCACGGGCGTCATCACCTTCTCGGTGCGGTAGTCGTAGGGGCCGTACTGGCCAAGGCCGTAGAGCTCGCCGCAGCCGGGGCCGGAATGGTACTGGTAGGCCAGCGCCTCGCCCGCGGGCAGGAGGGTGGCGAGAGCCAGTGCCAGCGTCTTGGCGAGAGGGAGGACGCGATGCTGCAGCTGCTGCTTCATGATGCTCGGGATTCGCCTGAGGAAGAGGTTCGGAGCCCGGCCGCTTGCTGACCGGCGCCCGCTGGACGAGGCAGCTCGTCAAGCAGGCGGGCCAGCGATTCGGTACGGGCACGTCGGGAGTGTGCCATCGCCGTGTCCAGCGCGGTGCCTTGCAGGGCGCCGGCGCGGCTTTGGCTGACGAAGGACTCGAGGGCGGCGCGGATGCTGGCTACCTCATCGATGTCGGCGATGTGACCGGCGCCAATGGCGCGCAGCCGGTCGGCTGTGTCGCTCGTCGGATCGGTCAGACCCAGCACCGGTGCGCCGGCACGGGCGTATTCGTAAAGCTTGGCCGGCACCTGGTGGTTGCAGACGCGGCCCTGCATCAGCAGCAGGCCGTCGGCGTTCATCATCTCGCCCAGCGCCGCGCGGTAGGGCATGGGCGGCTCCAGGAAGACCAGATCGGCAATGCCGGCCGCAGCGATCATGGCGCGGAATTCGCCCTCGTTGCCCGGCGCGCGCAGCACCAGCTTGAAGTCGGCGGCGCTGAGCCGGCCCTCGGCCTTGAGCTGCCGCAGCGCCTCGAACATCGGCCGGGGATCACGCTCCTTCGGGTAGACGATGCCGCTGTGCAGCAACACGCACTGGCCGGGCGTTCCCAGCGGCTTGCGCTCCAGGCCGGCTTCGGCCTGGCGGAAGTTCTCTTCGTCGAAGCCGTTCTCGATCACGGCCCAGCGCGAGGCCGGCACATCGGGATAGCGCTCGGCGTACATGCGCATCGTGCCCGGCGCGGTGAACAGCGCCTTGCTGCAGTGGCGTACGACTTCTTCCTCGAGCTTGCGGTTGCTGGCCCAGGTCATGGGGTCGCGCGGGTAGCCGGGCTCGGTCATGGCATCGCGGAAGTCCGCCACGAAGGGCAGGCCGGAATGCTTGTGCAGGCTCAGGCCGATCTGGTGGGCCGTGGCGATCGGGTAGGTGGCGAAGATGGCCTCGGGTTTGTATTTGCGGATCATCGCGCGGCCCTTCATCACCGCGGCCGGCCACCAGCTGGCCCAGCGGTCGGGCTGCGCCATGGAGCGCAGGTAGCGGCCCTTGATGGCGAGGTGGCGCGAGGTGTCCAGGCCAAAGGCGCGCTCGACGATCATGTCCTCGGGGATGTCGCCCATCTGGTCGTGTGTGACGCGCTCGTAGGCGCGCGGCGAGACCGTCAGCACCATCGGATCCCAGCCGTGGTCGCGCAGGTAGGTGGCGAACTTCAGCGTGCGCTGGATGCCGCTCGAACCCTGCACCGGCGGGAAATGGAAGGCGACGAAAAGGATGCGGCGGCGTTGCATGTGAGCCTGTTCTCTCAGAGATCCATGGCCATGGATTCCGAATAAAGATAGTCGATCTCGCCCGGCAGCAGGGTGTCGGAGCGGTAGACCTTGGCATTGAAACCACTGCGCACCTTGGTCGGCCACAGATCGGCCGGGGCACGGCGCGTCTCCAGATGGATGCTGGCGAAACCCTGCCACAGCAGGGCGTTGGCCAGCCGGCGCCAGTATTGGGCCAGCAGCTCCGGCCGACTCACGTGCCAGACGCGGGCGGCCGGCAGGCCCTTGAAGTCCATGCGCTTGTAGATCACGTGGCACCAGTCCGAGCCGCTGCCGACGATCACGTGGCGCAGCCAGGGGAAGTCCTTGTGGTCGCGGTACTGCTGCAGCGCCTCGCCGTGCAGGTGCGACTCGATGTCCTGCTGCCGGCTGTAGGACTGCCCGCCGGCCAGCAGCCAGGGCAGGGCCAGCAGCACGGTCTGGCGTTCGTCCAGAGGCGTGAACTTCAGGAAGCGCAGCACGCCGCCGACGACCTCGGTGGGCGAGAAGTCGGTGTAGTCCCAGCCGGGCTGGTCCGTCAGCGCCATGGCCAGGCGCATGCTCTGCTTGCGGTAGTCGTCCAGCACGCACCAGCTGGTGATGTTGCAGGTCTTGTGCAGCTTGCCCTGGATGCTGCGGCTGGCGTAGAGCGCGCCGATACCGCCGACGATGCGGCCCTCATCGCGGAGCACGTAGCCGTGGTTGGGCCGCGGCTCCTCGCCCCAGTGGTGCGAGAGCGCCTTCACCCAGCCCTCGATCGAAAGCGCGGGGTTCAGGTGCTCGTGCAGGAAGGCGGCGAACTCGCCGAGCGTGTCGGCGCTGACCGGTTCGATGAGGGGGCGTGGCATGTTGAGGGAGCGGGGTTCCGTCAGGACTCGGGCAGGGTGCGCAGCCAGGCCATCGTCTGTGCGTAGACCTCGTCGCGCTGGGCGGCGGAAGAGAAGGTGTGGTCGCCGAGCGGCATGTCGTGGCGCGTGGTGGGTTTTTCGGCCAGCGCGGCCTGCCAGGCGGGGCTGTCCTTCACCAGGATGGCGAACTCCTGCGCCACCATGTCGCGGCCGCTGAGCACCATCTGCACGGGGCCGTTGAAGCGCTTCAGGCCGGCGAGCAGCCGCTCGGGCAGCGGCAGATCCGTCGGCAAGGCGTCCTGCAGGCGCGTGCCGGTCTCGGCGGCGGGCTTGGCAGCCTTGCCAGTGGTCTTGCCAGCATGGGCTTTGCGCGCATAGCCCAGCACCTCGGCGAGGCTGCGGAAGGGGTTGAATTCAAAACGGACCACCTTGCGCCAGAAGCTCGGCTGCATGAGGCGCTGCCAGTAGTAGTTGCGCAGGATGGCGCTGGCCTGGCCGGCCTCGGTGCGGACGAAGACGTTCTGCAGCGCCATGCCCTTCACGCGCGCATCGCGATAGGCGTAGGTGAGGATGGCGCAGGTGGCGTCGCACTCGCCCCAGAGCACGACTTCGCGCGTCTCGGGCAGCTCCCGGCAGAGCGTGTCGATGGCGGCGCGCAGGTCTTCGTCGATCGTGGCGTAGCCGCCGAAGACGCCCGTGCTGTCGCCCATACCGCGGTAGTCGAAACGCAGCACCGCGTGGCCTTCGGCCGCGAGCTGGCGCGCCCACAGCAGCAGCTGGCGATGGCCGCCGCTGCGGTACTGCGGACCGCCACCGACGACCATCACGACGGCGCGGCGCGAAGCCCCGCTTTCGGGCACATGCAGCACGCCAACGAGCTGCTCGCCGCCGCAGGGGAAGACGAGGGCCTTCTCGTGGACGACGCGGCTCATGCGTTCACCGCCTTCAGGCTGAGTTCGATCAGCTCCGGCGCCGAGGCGCGCTGGTGCACTTGCCAGAAGGCCTCGCCGTTGAAGCAGGCGGCTTCGACACGGGCGCCGGCTTGACGCCAGCCTTCGATCGCCTTGGTCTCGGCCGGCGTGGCGCCGCCCGTGGCGGGGTTGAAGTGAGAGAACCAGCTCACCTTCGTGCCGGCCGGCGGCACGAGGTCCGCGAGCTTGGCTGCGTCGATGGCGCGGGCCAGCTCCGGGTGAATTTCATAACCAGCCACTTCGACGGACTCGCCGCGCGCCCATTGCTCGCGCATGCCCTGGGTGGTTTCCTTGGGCAGATCGCTGCGGTCCATGTTGGCGGCGATGCGCACGCGCAGGAACTGCGTCATCGAGGTCTGGCCGTCCAGCACCGGCTGCCAGAGCAGCAGCTTCGGCACGCGGCCCGGGGCGCTGCGCATCCAATCGGCAGCCAGCATGGCGCCAAGGCGCACGCCGATCAGCGCCGCGCACTGGCCGCGTTGTTCGAGCCAGCTGACGGCAGCATCCAGGTTGCGCAGCCAGTTCTCCCAGCGCGCGTCGCCATGCTGGCCCTGGCTCTCGCCGGTGCCGTGCAGGTCCAGCAGCAGCGAGCCGATGCCTTGCGCGGCCAGCTTTTCGGCCATGAAGGCCAGCATGCTGCGGCAGCGGTTCATCTCCTCGTTGAAGCCGGGCACGAAAAGCACGTGCCGCTTGGCGCCGCCGTCCGGTCCGCGGTGCAGGGCGAAGCAGCGTCCGCCGGCGGTGTCGAGGAAGAAGGGCTCGAGCTTCATGCCGCGATCAGCGGCCGGCTTGGCCGTCGCGGCGGGCCAGCGCGTAGCGGGCCATCAGGGCCACGGTGCCGAGGTTGTCGATGGTGATCTCGGCCGGCGCCAGCTCGATGCCGAAGTGCGATTCGTACCAGGCCAGCAGCTCCAGCAGCGCGGCGGAATCCACCAGGCCCGAGCCGGGGATGGATTCGTCGAAGCCGAGATCACTGGCGTCTTCGCCCAGGCCTTCGCAGAGCTGGATCAGTTGGGCGTGGATGGCCTGCTGGGCCTCGTCCAGCGTGAGGGTCTTGTCCGACATTAGGAGTCCTGTTCTGGAGTGGCGCCGGGCTTGGCCAGCTTGCGCAGCAGCTGCGCGACCTGGAAGCCGCTCAGCACGCGGTGATCATAGGTGGCGCCCAGCACGTGAACGCCGGAGGCGGACTGGGCGTGGGCGACGATCAGCGCGGTCTGCGGCGGCAGCACGGGGATGTGGCGGCTGATCTTCCAGCGCGCCATGCTGGAGAAGCTGACGGTGGCGCCGGTGAGCTCGTCCACCGACAGCTGGTGCTTCATGGCGCGGCGCTGGATCTCGCCGAGCTGGTTGACGAAGCCTTCCTCGCCGAGCGTGTTGGCCTGGCGGGTCACGGCGAGATACAGCGTGTCGCCGGCCTGCACGGTGAAGCCGAGGTTGACGGCATCAAATTCAAAGCGGTCGTTGCCGGCGATGGTGGCGTTGAGCACCGGCGTCTCGCGGGCCAGTTCGACGAGGCGCCAGGCCATCAGCGGCAGCAGCGGCGTCATCATCAGGCGGCGTGCCTCGGCCCAGCCCTTGGCGTAGGCATCCCACGGCGCCGGGTCGAATTCGATCTCCAGATAGCCAGGCACCGCGTGCTCGCGGCTCCAACTGACCGTCTGCAGCATGCCGCGTTCGCTGCCGGACAGCGGCTTGCGGGCACCGGCCACTTGCGGGGTGGCATCGGCCACGGGCGCGCTGGCGCGCTGAGTCTTGGCGGCGCCGGGGCGCTGGGCCACATAACGCAGCACATCATCGGCACTCAGCCGTTCGCCCGAGGCGGGCACCTGGTCGGCCTGCAGACCGTGCTGCAACAGCAGCATGCGGGCCTTGGCGGTCGGCTGGCCGGTGGCCGAGCCTGCTGCGGCGGCTGGCGTTGCGTCAGCCTGGGGCTGCGGGACCGCTTCGTCCTTGGTCGCGCCGATCCAGGCCAGCACGGAGCCGACGGCGACCATCTGGTCGACCTCGGCGGTCCAGCCGAGCAGGAAGCCGTCAGCGGGTGCTTCGACCTCGACGATGGCCTTGTCGGTCTCCACCTGGGCGACCATCTGGCCGGCCTTGACGGCGTCGCCGACCCGCACCTCCAGGGTGATCAGCTTGACGATGTCGTCGTTGTTGTTGACGCGGGGCGTGTGGATGGGGCTTGCCATGACTGGGTCTTCAGACGAGTTCGAGAACCGCGGCGATCACGGCATTCTCATCCGGGATCTGGTCGCGCTCCAGGCTGCGCGCAGAGGCGATCGGCGCAGGCGCAGCGCCCAGGCGCTGGACCTGGCCGCGATAGCCGGCCTCGGCCAGCAGGGCGAGGATTTCGGCGCTGACGCCGAATTCATGCTGCGATTCCTCGACGATCAGCAGGCGCGGCCGGTGCAGCAGGGCGTTCAGCAACGTGCCGCGCGGCAGCGGGGCGAGCAGAGCGGGAGCGATGATCTCGATCTCCAGCTCTTCCTCGGCGCGCAGCTTCTGCACCGCGGCCTCGACCACGGGCAGCATGCCGCCGAAGCTGAGCACGGTGATGTCGGGTTCGGTGCTGCCGGAACGCAGCGTGGGGAAGAGGCTGGCGGCATGGTCGCCCGGCGCCGCTGAAATAACCTGGTAATCACCCGGATCCTGCGCCTGGCCATAAAGCAGCTTGTGCTCCAGGTAGACGGCCGGATTGGGCCAGCGCTGCACGAGGTCGACCAGCACCTGTCCGGCGTTGTGGCGGTGGCTGGGGAACAGCACGGTCAGGCCCGGGATGGAGACCAGCAGGTTCTCGGGGTTCTGGCTGTGCGTAGGCCCGTAGCCGCGGCGGCCGCCGGCCGGGGTGCGCAGCACCAGGGGCACGGAGACGCCCTCGAACATGCCGGCGAACTTGACCGCGTGGTTGTAGAGCTGGTCGAAGGTCAGGGTCACGAAGTCCGCGAACATGATCTCGACGATCGGCCGCGCGCCTTCCATGGCCAGGCCGATGCCGGCGCCGCTGATGCCGGCCTCCGAAATGGGCGTGGAGATCACGCGGCCGGCGAAGTCTTCCGACAGCCCGGCCGTGACCTTGAACGCGCCGCCGTAGGGCTCGTGCAGGTCTTCGCCCAGCAGCACCACGCGCGGGTCGTGCTGGAGCAGGGCGCGCAGGGCTTCGTTGATCGACTGGCGCAGGTTGCGCGAGACGGCGGCTTGGGCAGGCACCGCAGCCGCGGCTTCGAGCAGCGGACGCAGGCCATGTGTGGGCACGGTCTTGAAGGTGGACACCGGCGAGGCCAGCACCGATTGCTCGACGCCATCGAGGAAGGCGTCGTTGCGCTGCTCGATGGCCTGCACCGTGTCGGCCGGCAGGCGGCGCGCCAGCGCCATCAACGGGTCGCGGGCGGCGATGCGGGCCTTGTCTTCTTCGGGACGCAGGTCGTCGCCCTTGCTGTGGGGGCCGAGGCGGCAGGTGTCGATGACGAGCAGGCCGGGGCCTTCGCCTTCCCGGATGGCGGCGACAACGCCGGCCACGGACTGCAGGAAATCGGGTTCGGCGTCGTCATAACGCCAGGTGCGCAGGCCGAAAGCCGCGCCGCGCGCCTCGATGTTGCCGCCGCCGATGGTCAGCGCCGTGGGGGTGGTTTGCGCGATGCCGTTGTGCTCGACGACGAACAGCACCTTCAGGCCCCAGATGGCGGCCAGGTTCATGCTCTCGTAGAGCAGGCCTTCGCCGAGCGTGCCGTCGCCGATCATCGTGGCGACGATGGCCTTGGAGCCCGACTGCTTGCGATGCAGGGCCATGCCGACGCCGAGGGCCGTCATGCCGGCCTGCACGCCGTTGCTGTGGAAGCCGCGCCAGGCCATGTGCTGGCTGCCGCCATAGCCGCCATTGACGCCGCATTCGCGTCCGAGCACTTCGCCGATCAGGCCGGCAAAGCCGCCCGAATAGCTCATGAAGTGGCCGTGGTTGCGGTGGTTGGACAGGACGACGTCGTCCTCGTCATCCAGCGCGCGGACGACCGACATCTGGCAGAGCTCCTGGCCCAGGCAGGTGTGCGTCGTGCCCGACACCAGCCCCTTGCCGAAGAGCTCGAGGATGCGTTGTTCGGTGCGACGGATCAGATGCCCGAAGGCGAAGCAGCTGGCGTCATCCAGCGGGATGCTGGGTCGGCCGTGGGTGTCGCGTTCGAAGCCGGGCAGGGGCCTCAGCATGCGGCCTGGCTGGGTGCGTACTGCGCTTGCTTTTCCTGGACGAAGTCGAGGAGCGAACCGACGGTGGCGAACACATCGGCGCTGATCTCGCTGTCGTCGATGGTCAGGCCCCAGGTTTCTTCCAGCGCCGAGATGACGCTGACCACGGCCATGGAGTCCATTTCGGGCAAGGCGCCCAGGAGGCGAGTGTTGCGATCGAACTGCAGCGCGCGACCGCCGAGATTCAAGGCGTCGTCCAGCAGTTGCAGCAGGGCTTGGTTGGTGTCCATGTGATGCATTCCCCCGAAGGCTCGTATTTTGCGGCTATTGTCCGCCAGCCCTTCGCGCCCTGGGTGACTGCGCAAGCGCCCTCCACTCATCCGGGGGGACCCTAACGCCGTGTTTAAGCGGAGCTGGCAAGTTCGTGAAAGGTTGCGCGAGCTAACATGCGCGGCCGTATCCAATGGTTCAAAAGGATACTTTGCTCCTTCTCTGGTCACGTCCTTATGTCAGCCAAGAATCCCGCAGAGGCAAACCTACTTCACGAATTGATTTGGACGGCGGCCGCCCGCCGTGGCGAGGCCGCCGCAGTTTCCTCGGGCAAGGAGCAGCTGTCCTACGCTGAACTGGAGGCCGCCACCCGGGGTTTTGCCAGTGCGCTGATGGGTTTGGGCCTAGCGCGGGGCGAGCGTATTGCGGTGTATCTCGAAAAGAGATTCGAAACCGTCATCACGAGCTTTGGCGCTGCCGCCGCGGGCATGGTTTTCGTGCCCATCAATCCGCTGCTCAAGCCCGAGCAGGTCGGATTCATCCTGCGTGATTGCGGCGTCAAGCTGCTGGTGACCTCGCCGGAGCGTTATGAATTACTCCCGGAAGTCCTCAAGGTGTGCGAGGAACTGCGCCACGTCGTGCTGACGGAAAGCCACGGCGAAGGCGTCGGCCCGGCCATGCACGGCTGGAGCGAGATGCTGGCGGCGCCCGTGCGGGCCGGTCATCGCGTCGTCGACACCGACATGACGTCCATCCTCTACACCTCGGGCAGCACCGGCAAGCCCAAGGGCGTGGTGCTCTCCCACCGCAACATGGTGGCGGGCGCCAAGAGCGTGGCGTCCTACCTGGAGAACCGCCAGGACGACAAGCTGCTGGCCGTGTTGCCGCTGTCCTTCGACGCCGGTTTCTCGCAGCTGACCACGGCCTTCCACAGCGGCGCCCAGGTCGTGCTGCTGAATTACCTGCTGCCGCGCGACGTGCTGCGCACCATGGAGCGCGAGCGCATTACCGGCCTCACCGCCGTGCCGCCGCTCTATATTCAGCTCACGCAGATGGAATGGCCGGCCGCGATCAACGAGCACCTGCGTTACTTCGCCAACACCGGCGGCCGCATGCCGCGCGAGACGCTCGATGCCTTGCGCCAGCGCGTGCCCTCGGCCAAGCCCTTCCTGATGTATGGCCTGACCGAGGCCTTTCGCTCCACCTTCCTGCCGCCTGAGGAAGTCGACCGCCGGCCCGATTCCATCGGCAAGGCCATTCCCAACGCCGAGATCCTCGTGCTGCGCGAAGACGGCACGCCCTGCGGCCCGGACGAACCCGGCGAGCTGGTCCATCGCGGCGCGCTCGTGGGCATGGGCTACTGGAACGACCCTGAGAAGACGGCCGAGCGCTACAAGCTGCTGCCGCCCGGCGAGGGCCGACCGGCTGCGCTGCAGCAACCCGAGTACGCCGTGTTCTCGGGTGACAACGTGCGCAAGGACGCCGAGGGCTTCCTGTATTTCATCGGCCGGCGCGACGAGATGATGAAGACCTCGGGCTACCGGGTCAGCCCGACCGAGGTCGAGGAAGTGCTTTACGCCACCAAGATGGTCGGCGAGTGCGTGGCCTTCGGTGTCGACCATCCGGCGCTGGGCCAGGCCATCCAGGTCATCGCCACGCCGCAGGCCGGCAGCGAAGCCATCGACGTTCCCGCGCTGCTGGCCGAGTGCAAGCAGCGCATGCCGGCCTACATGGTGCCGGCCAACATCGCCGTGCGCGCAGGCCCGCTGCCGCGCAACCCCAACGGCAAGATCGACCGCAAGCTGCTGTCCACACAATGGATGCAGGCCCAGGCCGAAGAAAGCACCTGATGAGCCCAGCAAAGAACGCGCCGGTCCACGTCCCGATGTCCCAGTTCGCCGTCAAAGACGGCGAACTGATGATCGGGGGCCAGACAGTCAGCCGACTGGCCGAGCGGGTGGGCAGGACGCCGTTCTACGCTTATGACCGCAGCCTGATCCGCGAGCGCGTGCAGCTGCTGCGCAGCACGCTGCCGGCTTCGATCAAGCTGCACTACGCCATGAAGGCCAACCCCATGCCCGCCGTCGTCGGCCTACTGGCGGGCTTGGTGGACGGCATCGACGTGGCGTCAGCCGGCGAGCTGCAGGTGGCGCTGGATGCCGGCGCCGATCCGGCCGAGATCAGCTTTGCCGGCCCCGGCAAGCGCGACATCGAGCTGCGCCAGGCGGTGGCCGCCGGTGTGCTGGTGAACGTCGAGTCTGAACGTGAACTGCCTGCGCTGGCCGTGGCTTCGCAAGACCTCGGTCTGCCGGCGCGCGTGGCGCTGCGCGTCAATCCGGATTTCGAGCTCAAGGGCTCCGGCATGCGCATGGGCGGCGGCCCCAAGCAGTTCGGCATCGATGCCGAGGTGCTGCCCGAGGTGATGAAGAAGGTCCACAGCCTGGGCCTGGCCTTCGAGGGCTTCCACCTCTTTGCCGGCTCGCAGAACCTGCGCGCCGAATCGATCTGCGAAGCCCAGCTCAAGTCCTACGAACTGGCCTTGCAACTGGCCGAGCATGCAGCCACGCCGGTGAAGTTCCTGAACCTTGGCGGCGGCTTCGGCATCCCGTACTTCCCGGGAGAGCAGCGGCTGGATCTGGCCCCCATCGCCGACAACCTCGGCCAGCTCGCTGAGCGCGCCGCCAAGGATCTGCCCCAGGCGCACCTGGTCATCGAGCTGGGCCGCTACATGGTGGGTGAGGCTGGCATCTACGTGACCCGCATCGTCGATCGCAAGGTCTCGCGCGGCCAGGTCTTCCTGGTGACCGATGGCGGGTTGAACCACCACCTCTCGGTCTCGGGCAACTTCGGCCAGGTGATCCGCAAGAACTATCCGGTGGCCATCGCCAGCAACCCGGGCTCGGCCGGCGTCGAGGTGGCCTCGGTCGTCGGACCGCTGTGCACGCCGCTGGACATGCTGGCCGACAAGATGGAGCTGGCCACGGCCGGCGTGGGCGATCTGGTGGCGGTTTTCCAGTCCGGCGCCTACGGCCCGACGGCCAGTCCGAAGGACTTTCTGGGCCATCCGCACTGCGCTGAAGTACTGGTTTAGACCTTCGCCAGCGCAAGGTTTTCGAAAGCCTTACAGTTGCGACCGCCTCGGGGGGCGGGAGCTGCGAATCTCCCTCTGAGTGAGGCAGTTCTCAGCTCCTGAAACAAGGCCGTCCACCGATGCTGATCGACGTCGTCCGCGTCGCGCTCAAGCGCCCCTACACCTTCGTCGTCCTGGCGCTGCTGCTGCTGATCATCGGCCCGCTGGCCGCCGTGCGCACGCCGACGGACATCTTTCCTGAGATCCGGATTCCCGTGATCGCCGTGGCCTGGCAGTACACCGGACTGCCGCCCGAGCAGATGGCCGGCCGCGTGTCCACGCTGTTCCAGCGCAGCCTGACGACCACGGTGAACGACATCGAACACATCGAGGCGAACACCTATCCGGGCATCAGCGTAGTAAAGATTTATTTCCAGCCCGGCGTCAACGTGGCGGTGGCCAACGCGCAGGTCACGGCCATCGCGCAGGTGGCCGTGCGCCAGATGCCGGCCGGCATCACGCCGCCGCTGATCCTGAACTACAACGCGGCCACCGTGCCCATCCTGCAGCTGGCGCTTTCGGGCAAGGGCTTGTCCGAGCAGAACCTCTTTGACCTCGGCTTCAACACCGTGCGCACGCCGCTGGTCTCGGTGCCCGGCGCGGCCATTCCGCTGCCCTATGGCGGCAAGCAGCGCCAGGTGCAGATCGACGTGAACTCCGCTGCGCTGCAGGCGCGCGGCCTGTCGTCGCAGGACATCGCCAATGCGCTGGCCGCGCAGAACGTGCTGACGCCGATCGGCACGCAGAAGATCGGCGAGCTGGAGTACACGCTGCAGCTCAACAGCGCGCCGTCGGCGATTGCCGACCTGGCCAAGCTGCCGGTCAAGGTCGTGAACGGCAGCACCATCTACCTCGGCGACGTGGCCGATGTGCATGACGGCAACGCGCCGCAGACCAACGTCGTCCACGTGGACGGCGGCCGCTCCGTGCTGCTCTCTGTGCTGAAGAACGGCGCCACCTCCACACTGGCCATCGTCGACGGCATCCGCGCCAAGGTCGAGGATCTGAAGTCCTCGTTGCCCGAGGCGCTCAAGGTGCTGCCGATCAACGATCAGTCGGTCTTCGTGCGCGCGGCTGTGAAGGGCGTTGCGATGGAAGGCGCCATCGCCGCCACGCTCACCAGCCTGATGATCCTGCTCTTCCTGGGCAGCTGGCGGTCCACCGTGATCATCGCGGTGTCGATCCCGCTGTCGATCCTGGGCTCCATCATCGGCCTGTCGGCCATCGGCGAGACGCTCAACCTCATGACGCTCGGCGGCCTGGCGTTGGCCGTGGGCATCCTGGTGGACGACGCCACGGTGACGATCGAGAACATCAACTGGCACCTCGAACACGGCAAGGATGTGGAGACTGCGATCCTCGACGGCGCCCAGCAGATCGTCACGCCGGCGCTGGTCTCGCTGCTGTGCATCTGCATCGTGTTCATCCCGATGTTCTTCCTGGAAGGCGTGTCGCGTTTCCTCTTCGTGCCGATGGCCGAGGCGGTGATCTTTGCGATGGTCTGCTCCTTCATCCTCTCGCGCACGCTGGTGCCGACGATGGCGAAGTACCTGCTGCAGCCACACGCTCCGCATTTGGACAGCGAAGGGCACGCCGCGCCGGCGCGCAACCCAATGGTGCGTTTCCAGCGCGGTTTCGAGGCGCGCTTCGAGCAGCTGCGCGGCGGCTACCGTGGCCTGCTGCTGTTGGCGCTGGAACACCGCCGCCGCTTCCTGATCGGCTTCGCCGTCGTCGTGCTGGGCTCGTTCGCGCTCGTGCCTTTCCTGGGCAGCAATTTCTTCCCGCAGGTCGATTCGGGCCAGATCCTGCTGCACGCCCGGGTGCCGGTGGGCACGCGCATCGAGGAAACCGCGGCGCGATTCGCCAAGATCGAAGCCGCGATCCGCCGCGTCATTCCGGCAGAACAGGTCACCACGCTGGTCGACAACATCGGCATGCCGGCCTCGTCGATCAACCTGACCTACAACAGCACCGGCGTGATGGGCACGCAGGACGGCGACGTGCAGATCGCGCTGTCCGAAGACCACGCGCCCACGGCCAACTACGTGCGCAAGCTGCGTGAGGTGCTGCCGCGCGAGTTCCCGGACACGACCTTTTCCTTCCCGCCGGCCGACATCGTCAGTCAGATCCTGAACTTCGGTTCGCCCGCGCCCATCGACGTGCAGGTCCGCGGCCGCGACCTGGAGGGCAACTTCGTCTACGCGCAGCAGCTGCTCAAGAAGGTCAAGGCTATCCCCGGCGTGGCCGATGCGCGCATCCAGCAGAGCAACCGGGCGCCGGTCTTCAATGTGGACGTGGACCGCACGCAGGCCCAACTGCAGGGCCTGACCACGCGCGACGTGACCAACAGCCTGGTCGTCAACCTGGCCGGTTCCAGCCAGGTGGCGCCGACCTTCTGGCTCAACCCGGCCAACGGTATCAGCTACGCCATCGTGATGCAGACGCCGCAGCCGCAGCTCGATTCACTGGCCGCCCTGGGCAACCTGCCGGTGGGCAATGGCGTGGCCACGGGCACCAACACGCTCGGCAGCGTGGCGCAGTTCACCCGTGCCAACGCGAACGCCGTCATCAGCCAGTACGACGTGCAGACCATGGTGCAGATCCATGCCACCACGCAGGACCGCGACCTCGGTGCCGTGGCCGCCGACATTCGCCGCGTGATGGCCGAGACCGCGGCCGATGTGCCCAAGGGCTCGAACGTGCAGCTGATGGGCCAGGTGCGCATCATGGACCGCGCCTTCTCGGGCCTGCTGTATGGCCTGCTGGGTGCCATCGTGCTGATCTACTTGCTGATCGTCGTGAACTTCCAGTCTTGGCTGGATCCGGCGGTGATCGTCTCGGCGCTGTCGGCCGCGCTGGCCGGCATCGTTTGGATGCTGTTCGCCACCGACACCACGCTCTCCGTGCCCGCGCTCACCGGCGCCATCATGTGCATGGGCGTGGCTACCGCGAACAGCGTGCTGGTCACGAGCTTCGCGCGCGAGCGGCTTGAAGAGCTGGGCGACGCGCACGCTGCAGCGCTCGAGGCCGGCTTTGTGCGTTTCCGCCCCGTGCTGATGACGGCCCTGGCCATGATCATCGGCATGCTGCCGATGGCGCTGGGCGCCGGCGACGGTGGCGAGCAGAACGCGCCGCTGGGCCGCGCCGTGATCGGTGGCCTGGTCTTCGCCACCATCGCCACGCTGATCTACGTGCCCGTCGTCTTCAGCCTTGTCCATGGCCGCAAAGACCAAAAGCCTCAAGCAATTTCCGGAGAACCCGCCCATGCGATCTGATCAACATTCGCGCCTCAAGATCGCCGGCGTGGCCGGGCTGGTGATTGCCGGCCTCGTCGTGGCCGGCGGCTTGTGGACGCGCCAATCGCGCGCCGCCCAGTTGAAGGACCGTGCGGCCGACGCCGTCGTGCCCACGGTCGCCCTGATCGGCCCCAGCCGCACCGGCGCCAGCAGCCTGGAACTGCCCGCGCGCCTCGAAGCCTGGTCGCGCGCGCCGATCTATGCCCGCGCCAGCGGCTACCTCAAGCGCTGGTCCGTGGACATTGGCGCGCCGGTCAAGACCGGCCAGGTGCTGGCCGAGATCGAGGCGCCGGACCTGCAGCAGCAGCTAGCCCAGGCCCGTGCGGAAGCGGCCACGGCCAAGGCCAACGCCGAGCTCTCGGCCCTGACGGCCAAGCGCTGGCAGTCGTTGCTGGTTTCCAACTCGGTCTCGCGCCAGGATGTGGACGACCGCGTGGGCGATGCAACCGCCAAGCAATCGACGGCGAACGCGCTGAAGGCCAATGTCGAGCGGTTGGAAAGTCTGGCCGGCTACTTGAAAGTCACGGCACCGTTCGACGGTGTGGTGACCGCGCGCAACACCGACGTCGGCGCGCTGATCAATGCAGGCGGCGCGGCGGGCAGCGAGCTCTTCGTCGTGTCCGACATGCGCAAGCTGCGTGTGTACGTGAGCGTGCCGCAGCGCCAGGTGCCACTCGTGCGTGTGGGCGCCAAGGCGCGCCTGAGCGTGCCGGAACGGCCGGGCCAGGTCTACACGGCCACGGTGAGCTCGCTGTCGCAATCGATCGCCAGCGGCAGCGGCGCCATGCAGGTGCAGCTCAGCGTGGACAACGCCAGGGGCGAGCTGCTGCCCGGCAGCTTTGCTGCGCTGCGCTTCGAGGGCATGGCCGCAGAAGGCTTGGCCGTGCCGCCGGGCGCGCTGATCAGCGGCAAGGCGGGCACGCAGGTGGCGACGGTCGATGCCGGCAACCATGTGCGCCTGAAGACCGTGACGATCTCGCGCGACCTCGGCAATTTGGTCGAGCTGCAAGGCCTGAGCGCGGAAGACCGCATCGTCGAAAGCCCGCCGGATGGCCTGGGCGAGGGCGATGAAGTGCGGCTGATGGCTGCGCCTGCTGCGAACACGAAAAAGGCCGGCTGAACGGGCACTGAGTGGGTAAGAACGACCCCGTCGATATACTGGCTGGCACCATGCGCCGCTGCCTGCTCCTCATCCTCACCTGGCTTGTTGCCGCCCAGATGGCCTGGGCCGGCGCAGCCGTGTGCTGCGTGAGCGAACTGGGCCAGGCGCCGGCTTCTTCGGAAGAATCGGTGATGGTGCTGGCTTCCGAAGCTGCGCATGTGGGCGAGACCAGCAGCCACGGCTGCGCCGCCGGCCACTGCCATTGCCACCACGCGGGCCAGGCCACGCCGCTCGCGATCTGCGCTGACGCGCCGGGCGATCCCGCCGCCGCAGCGCACCCGGGCGCCGCGCGCCCGCTCAAGTCTCACATTCCCGAGGGGCTCGAACGCCCCAATTGGCTGGGCGCCTGATCCGGCGCACCCGCACACGCTTCTCCTGCATCGCGTGAGGTCCTGATCGCTGGATCGATCGGGCCAGGCTGTGCCGCCGTCCCACTTGTTTGGGCTGTGCAGTTGGCAATTCGGGAATCAGAAGCGATGAAGAACTTCATCATCAGGAACAAGGGGCAGGCGCTGGCCGTGGCCCTCGTGCTGGGCGTGGGCCTGGCCATTGGCGCGGCCGTGCTGCGCTCAGGCGGCAGCAAGCCGGCGGGCGCTGAAGCGCATGTCGAGGAAGAGCATGGCCATGAGGCCGAAGGCGGCCATGCCCGCATCACGGACGAGCAGCTGCAGCACAACGGCATTGCGTTGGCGACCGCCGGGCCGGCGCGCATCGGCGGCGCCTTGCAGCTGCTGGGCGACGTGAGGCTCAACCAGGATCGCGCAGTCTTCGTCACGCCGCGCCTCGCGGGCATCGTCGAGAGCGTGCATGCCAATGCCGGCGATCGCGTACGGCGCGGGCAGCTGCTGGCGGTGATCTCCAGCCAGGCGCTCGGCGATCAGCGTGCCGAAGCACTGGCGGCGCAAAGGCGCTTGGTGCTGGCGCGCAGCAACCACGACCGCGCTCTCAAACTCTGGGACGAACGCATCATCGCGGAGCAGAGCTACCAGGAGGTGCGCCAGGCGCTGCAGGAGGCCGAGATCGCTGCCGACCGCTCCCAGCAGAAGCTGGCCGTGCTCGGCACGGCTGCGGTGGTGGGCAACTTGACGCGCTATGAAGTTCGCGCGCCGATCGCGGGCCTTGTTGTCGACAAGAGGCTCTCGGTTGGCGAGGCGCTCAAGGAAGACGCGATGGTCTTCCAGCTGGCTGATCTGTCCACCGTGTGGGTGGAGTTGATCGTGCCCACGCAGGAGCTGCAGCGGCTCAAGCTGGGCGCGATGGTCAGCGTCAGCACCCCAGGTCTGACGGGCGAGGGCAAGCTCGGCTACATCGGCGCGCTGATCGGCGAGCAGAGCCGCAACGCCCTGGCTCGCGTCGTCCTGCCCAATCCCAGGAGCGAGTGGCGGCCGGGCCTGCCGGTGACCGTGAGCGTGCACGCGCAGGAAGGCGAAGTGCCGGTGGCCGTGGAAGCGGAAGCGCTGCAGACGCTGGATGGCGCGCCGGTTGTCTTTGTTCGCGAAGGTCAAGGCTTCGAGGCCCGCGCGGTGAAGCCCGGTCGCGCCGACGGCCACTTCGTCGAAGTGCTGCAAGGGCTGAAAGCCGGTGAGCGCTACGCCGTGAAGAACAGCTTTCTCGTGAAGGCCGACCTTGGCAAGGCTGCGGCCGAGCACGAGCACTGACCGGGAGGCCGCCATGTTCTTCGAAGGAATCATCCGCTTCGCCATCGCGCAGCGCGTCATGGTGCTGCTGGCCGTGCTGGGCATGGCCGTGCTGGGCGTTTTCGCCTACCAGCGCCTGCCGATCGACGCCGTGCCCGACATCACCAATGTGCAGGTCCAGATCAACACCGAGGCGCCGGGCTACTCGCCGCTGGAGTCGGAGCAACGCGTCAGCTATGTCGTCGAGACGGCGATGGCCGGCCTGCCGGGACTGGAGTCCACGCGCTCGCTGTCGCGCTACGGCCTCTCGCAGGTGACGGTCGTCTTCAAGGACGGCACCGACATCTACTTCGCCCGCCAGCTCGTCGGCGAGCGGCTGCAGCAGGTGCGCTCGCAGCTGCCGGCCGGCGCGCTGCCCGAACTCGGGCCGATCTCCACGGGCCTGGGCGAGATCTACATGTGGACCGTGGAGGCCAAGCCTGGCGCGCGCAAGCCCGACGGCAAGCCCTACACGCCCATCGAGCTGCGCGAGATCCAGGACTGGATCGTCAAGCCGCAGTTGCGCAACGTGCCCGGCGTCACGGAGATCAACACCATCGGCGGCTATGCCAAGGAGTTCCAGGTGGCGCCCAAGCCCGAGCGGCTCGTGGCGTACTCGATCAGCCTGCCGGAGCTGGTGGCGGCGCTGGAACGCGGCAATGCCAATGTCGGCGCTGGCTACATCGAACGCAGCGGCGAACAGGTGCTGATCCGCGCGCCGGGGCAGGTGGCGAACATCGCCGACATCGAATCCATCGTTGTCGCCCACCGCCAGGGCGCGCCCGTGCGGGTGAGCGACTTGGCCGAGGTGGGCATCGGCCGCGAGCTGCGCACGGGCGCCGCCACGGAGAACGGCGGCGAGGTTGTGTTGGGCACAGTCTTCATGCTGATGGGCGAGAACAGCCGCAAGGTCTCGCTGGCGGTGGACCACAAGCTGGAGGAGATCAACCGCAGTCTGCCGCCCGGCGTGATCGCGCAGACGGTGTACGACCGCAGCGTCCTGATCGACAAGGCCATCGCCACCGTCAAGCGCAATCTGTTGGAAGGCGCGGCGCTGGTGATTGCGGTGCTGTTCCTGTTCCTGGGTAATCTGCGTGCTGCCGTCATCACGGCGGCGGTGATCCCGCTGGCCATGCTCTTCACCTTCAGCGGCATGGTGGCGCACAAGGTCAGCGCCAACCTGATGAGCCTGGGGGCGCTGGACTTTGGCATCATCATCGACGGCGCCGTGGTGATCGTGGAAGCCTGCGTGCGGCGCCTCGCGCATGCCCAGGCCGAGGCGGGCAGGGCGTTGACGCGCGAGGAACGTTTCGCCGAGGTGTTTGCCGCCGCGCGTGAATCGCGCCGGCCGCTGCTGTTCGGCCAGCTGATCATCGCGGTGGTATATCTGCCGGTCTTTGCCCTCGGCGGTGTCGAAGGGAAGATGTTCCACCCGATGGCCTTCACCGTGGTTGCGGCGCTGGTGGGCGCGATGATTCTCTCGGTGACTTTCGTCCCCGCAGCCGTGGCGCTGCTGATCGGCGAGAAGGTGCAGGAGAAGGAGAACCGGCTGATGGTCGCTGCGCGGCGGGCCTACCTGCCGCTGCTGGACGGAACGCTTTCCCATCGTCCTGTGGTGCTGGCCATCGCGGGCGTGAGCATCGCCTTGAGCGTGTTGCTGGCCACGCGCATGGGCAGCGAGTTCATCCCGAGCTTGGATGAAGGCGACATCACCCTGCACGCCATGCGCATCCCTGGAACCAGCCTGACCCAGGCCGTGGAGATGCAGCGTGAGCTGGAGCGAACACTGCGACCCGTACCAGAAGTGCTGCGCGTGTTCTCCAAACTCGGCACGGCCGAAGTGGCGAGCGATCCGATGCCGCCGAACGTGGCCGACACCTACGTGATGCTCAAGCCGCGCGCTGCGTGGCCCGATCCGCGGCGCAGCACCGCCTCGCTGGTGGCCGAGCTGCAGGAGCGTGCAGAGAAGCTGCCCGGCAACAACTACGAGTTCACGCAGCCCATCCAGATGCGCTTCAACGAGCTGATCTCCGGCGTACGCAGCGACGTGGCGGTCAAGGTCTTCGGCGACGACATGGCGGTGATGGAAGCCAAGGCCGCAGAGATCGCGCGGGTGCTGGAAGGCATCAGCGGTGCGGGCGACGTGAAGGTGGAGCCCACCACCGGCCTGCCCGTGCTCACGCTGCAGATCGACCGCACACGACTGGCACAGCTGGGCTTGGGCGTGGCCGAAGTGCAGGAGGCCGCAGCCATCGCCATCGGCGGTCGCGACGCAGGCGTGCTCTATGAAGGCGACCGACGCTTCGACATCCTCGTGCGTCTGGCCGATGCGCAGCGCAACGATGTCGAGACGCTCCAGCGTCTGCCCATCCGCCTGCCCAGTGGATCGCACGTGCAGCTGGGCGAAGTGGCGAGCTTCGGCATCTCGCCCGGGCCCAACCAGGTCAGCCGGGAGCAGGGCAAGCGCCGCGTCGTCGTCACGGCGAATGTGCGCGGCCGGGACATCGGCTCCTTCGTGACCGAAGCGCAATCGGCCCTGCGCCAGAAGGTGCAGGTGCCCAGCGGCTACTGGATCGGCTGGGGCGGCACCTTCGAGCAGCTGCAATCCGCCACCGAGCGGCTCAGGCTCGTCGTGCCTTTGGCGCTGGCGCTGGTTTTTGCGCTGCTGTTCGCCATGTTCCGCAACCTGCGCGACGGGCTGCTGGTGTTCACCGGCGTGCCGTTTGCGTTGACGGGTGGCGTCGTGGCCTTGTTCGCGCGGGGCATTCCTTTGTCGATCTCTGCGGGGGTGGGATTCATCGCCTTGTCGGGTGTGGCGGTGCTGAACGGGCTGGTGCTGATCTCCAGCATCCGAGCCTTGGTCGATGAGGGCCGGACCTTGGACGCAGCGGTGAGAGAGGGGGCCTTGTCGCGCCTGCGGCCGGTGTTGATGACGGCGCTGGTGGCTTCGCTGGGCTTTGTTCCGATGGCGCTGGCCACCGGGACGGGTGCCGAGGTGCAACGGCCGCTGGCAACTGTCGTGATCGGCGGGATCCTGTCGTCGACCGCGCTGACGCTGCTGGTGCTGCCGATGCTGTACCGCTGGGTTCATGGGAGGTTCGGCCGGTAGCTTGCTCGCCATTGCGTTAATTCTGTAATTCCATGAAAATAGAAATATGGAAGAAAATGATGTCATCAAAAGCCTCGCGGCTCTGGCCCAGCCTCTGCGCCTGCAGGTTTTCCGTGCGTTGGTGGTGGTCGGTGATCCCGGGCTGACGCCCGGGGCCATCCAGGAAGCCCTGGGTGTGCCGGCAGCAACGCTTTCCTTCCATTTGAAGGAGCTCGTCAACGCCGGCTTGGTCACCCAGGAGCGTGCCAGCCGCAACCTGATCTATCGCGCCAACTACGAGCGCATGAATGGGTTGCTGGGCTACCTGACTGAAAACTGCTGCCAGGGCGAGGCTTGCGCCGTGCCCGCAGGCGGCGCTTCTTGTGGCTGCTGAGGTTTCGACATGACCGTCCACGTTCTCATCCTCTGCACCCACAACTCCGCGCGCAGCGTGCTGGCCGAAGGCATGCTCGGGCATTGGGCGAAGCGGCTCGGCCGCGATGTGCAGGCGCACAGCGCCGGCAGCGCGCCGAGCGGGCGCATCAACCCATGTGCCGTCGAAGCGCTGAACAATGCCGGCGTTGACACCTCCAGCTTCCGCAGCAAGAGCTGGGACGAGTTCAGCCGGGATGGTGCGCCGCCGCTGTCCATCGTCATCACGGTTTGCGACGGCGCCGCAGCGGAGCAGTGCCCGGTTTTCTTTGGCGGCAATGGCCAGCCCGTGAAGGTGCACTGGGGCTACCCCGATCCCTCCAATGCCGAAGGCGGCGACGAGGGCAAACTTCGCGCCTTCGAGCTGACGCGCCAGGCGCTCGGCTATCGCATGCTGCAGTTGCTGTCGCTGCCGCTGGAGACCATGGGCACGGCCGAACTGCAGCAGGCCCTCGCAGGCATTGCCCGAACATGAGGCCGGATCTTCCTCGCAGGCTGCTGGCCGAAGCGCTGGGCACGATGCTGCTGCTGGCCGTCGTGATCGGCTCCGGCGTGATGGCGGAGCGGCTCTCCGGCGGCAATGTGGCCCTGGCACTGCTGGCCAACACACTGGCCACTGTGGGCGGTCTGTACGTGCTGATTGAAGTGTTCGGGCCGATCAGCGGCGCTCACTTCAACCCGGCCGTCAGCGGCGTCTTGGCTTGGCGCGGCGAATTGGCCGGAAGGTTGCTGCTGCCCTACGTTGGCGCCCAGCTCGTGGGTGCCGCACTGGGTGCTTGGCTGGCCCACGCGATGTTTGATCTGCGCATCTTCCAGTTTTCGACGCATCTGCGCAGCGGCCCCGGACAGTGGATCGCGGAAGGCGTCGCCACCTTCGGCTTGCTGCTCGTGATCCTGCGGGCGCCTGCCTCGCGAGTGGCGGCGATGGTCGCCGCATACATCGGTGCGGCCTATTGGTTCACGGCGTCGACTTCTTTTGCCAACCCGGCAGCGGTCTTTGGCCGGATGCTCAGCGACAGCTTCGCGGGCATTGCGCCAGCCAGTGTGCCTGCATTTGTCGCCGCTGAACTGCTCGGCGCCGCTGTTGCCGTGGGCGTGCATCGCCTGCTTTCATCCAGCTCATCCAAGCCTGCTCGCCATGTCTGAACTGCTCTTCCCGGATGCCACCTTCCCCGCATTGAATGCGGAGCTCATGGACATTCCCACGCAGGATCGCCTGCGGCCGGCTGCGCCTTCGCAGTACCGTCCGCGCATCCTGATGCTGTACGGGTCGCTGCGCGAGCGTTCCTACAGCCGCTTGCTGACCTTTGAGGCCGCGCGCTTGCTGGAGGCCATGGGCGCCGAGGTGAAAGTGTTCGACCCTTCCGGCCTGCCGCTTCCGGACGACGCGCCAGAAACGCACCCGAAAGTGCAGGAGTTGCGCGGCCTGGCGGCGTGGTCCGAAGGCATGGTGTGGTGCTCGCCTGAGCGCCACGGTGCGATGACCGGCATCATGAAGGCGCAGATTGACTGGATTCCGCTCTCCACAGGATCGGTGCGCCCCACGCAGGGCAAGACCCTCGCCGTGATGCAGGTCTCGGGCGGTTCGCAGTCGTTCAATGCCGTGAACCAGATGCGCGTGCTGGGCCGCTGGATGCGCATGCTGACCGTCCCGAACCAATCCTCCGTTGCCAAAGCTTTTGCCGAGTTCACTGAGGAGGGGCGGATGAAGCCCTCCTCGTATTACGACCGCGTGGTGGACGTGATGGAAGAGCTGTTCAAGTTCACCTTGCTGACGCGGGACCTGGGCCCCTATCTGCTCGATCGCTACAGCGAGCGGAAGGAGAGCGCGGCGGAGCTGGCCCGCAGGGTCAGCTTCAAGGAGACTGCGGGCTGTTGCAGCTCAGGCAAGTGCTGAAATGAAAAACGGCCCCGCGCTTTCGCATGTTCAAGCGCACCGTGCGTGAGGCAGCGTTGCGCCACGGCACCTCTCGACGCAGTTCAGCGCTTGCCGAAGGCCCCCGACCTTTCAAAGCGCAGGTTCTCTGCCAGCTTAGCTTTTAAGGCGGCCCGTAGCTCCCGCAGCAGCGCTGCGCGAGCGGTGTCAGCAGCGCGATCTTGCGCCGCAGTGGCCGGCCGTGCAGTGCCACGACGGCCACGCCTGCGGGGGGGCGGCACCAGCGCGCAGCCCAGCCCTGCTTCCACCATGCCGATCAGTGCCCAGATGCGGGCGGCCTCGTGGACGATACGCGGAGTGACACCCGCCGGCACAAGCTGCTGCTCCCGCAGGGGCGGTTGCCACGGCCGCTGGCCAGCGACAGCAGCGGCCGCCGCGCAGGTCCTGCAGGCGCAGGGACCGCCGCCCCCGCCAGCGGTGACTCGCGGGCAAAGCCACCACGTAAGGGTCCTCGCCGAGGAGTCCGGCCTGCAATCCGGCGATGGGGGTGTCGTTGAAGCCGATCCCGACATCCGCCTGGCCGCCCAGCACGGTCGCGTGAAGCGAGCCGTCCAGCAGGCGAAGGCAAATGCCGGGGTACCGGCCTGCTAGCCGGGCCAGGGCCCGCGGTACGAAGCTGCTGGCCGCGGAGAGCACGGCCGCCACGGTGATGCAGCCTGTATAACCCGACGACAACTCGCGGACGGTGCGGCCGCGCTCGAAAAAGGCCTCGCCGACGACGCGAATCCAATCCGGCCGGTGCCTATGGCCTCACTCTCGCGTGAGGTATCCGAGCCGGAACGCGGCTTCAGGCAAATGGTGTGCTCGCTTGAAAACGAGTCGTTCAAGTCCGACTACTGATCGTCGAAGCCCGCAAACTTTGAAGGATCGACGAGTTCGTGCAGCGGTACACCAATCGCACGGGACAGCGTCTCGGCATTGTCGATCGAAATATTGATCGTTCCGCGCTCGACTCGACTTACGTAGGCCCTCGGCATACCTGCGTCCAGCGCCAGCCCTTCCTGAGTCACGTCCTTGAGGCGCCGGGCGCGGCGTAGGTTCCTGGCAAATACCTCTCGCGAGGTCAATGGTTGCTTGGTCTTCGGCATCTCCGAGAAGCATCGATTCCTCGGGCTTTCCATGCAACTCTGCATAAGATACATTAGGAGTTCTTTGTGGATCAAATAGAGTTGGTTATTAAACCTTAAGCTGCATGGACAGATCATTTTGAGGCGTCGTAGGTCTCTTGACCCTTACGACAGCCTCGCGCATTAGATTGAGGGTGCATCATGATCAGTAGCGCGACTCGACATCTTGTCGCCAGTTGGCTGGAGCGGCCGCTTTGTCGCCGCTACACCGCCATCGTGCTTCGATCGGGCGCTATTCACGGTTCGTGGCCCGAGGGCGCTCCTGGCGGCACTGCCTTCTGGGCACTCGGCTGCACGTCTGACGGCGATTCAGAAATTCTTGGCGCCTGGATGCCATCCGACACGTCAGCCAACGCGCCGACCGGCATCCTCTCGGATCTGCAACTGCGGGGAGTTCAGAGCATTCGCTTCTTGCTGGGTTGCGATGCTGCGGGAATTTGCAATGAGCCGATCGCCCCGTTCCAAGAAGGCGTGCTCGTGGAGTCGATCTCATTGCTCTCGCTTCGACCTGCGACACGACGTGCTGTCGCTTCCGCTGTCGACCTGGTCTACGGCATTCACCGGCGTCTGGATTCGGCTGTCGCTCGGCAAGGCGCCATTGCTAATGAGCTGGAGCGCTTCATCTTAGTTGCCGAGTTCCTCAAGCGCGTGGACCGTCAGCTGAATCGGCCGACTATTGTGAGCAGCAGGCACCTGACACGTGCGGCAGAGGTGGTGTCCGCGGCGCATGGCTGACGACCGACCAGACAGGGCTTCTGCGAGCACCAGCATGATCAAGGACTGGCAGCGCGCTTTCCAGACGGTCAAAGCCGCGCTCATGCGGCGCGGCCGGACGGCGCATGACGCGGATGATCTACTGCAGGACGCCTGGGTCCGTCTGGCCTGCTACGAGCGCAACCAAGTGATCGACGAGCCTGAAGCCTTCTTGATGAAGGTGGCGCTGAACCTGTCGATCGACATGCATCGGGCGGCGGTGACGCGAGGTGACGAGGTACTGCTGGAGGATGTGGTCCTCATCGATGCGGCCCCGACCGCGGAGGATGTGCTGCTGGCGCGCGAACGGATGGAGCGACTGAGCCTTTGTGTGGGGCGCCTCAGCGAGAAGACGCGCGCGATTTTCGTAGCCTATCGCCTCGACGGTCAGACCTACAAGCAGATTGCGCGAGACCACGGCGTGACTATCAGCACCGTGGAGAAGCACGTCGCGAGAGCCACCATGCAACTGACGACCTGGATGGAAGGCTGGTAGCAGTTGCGCCGGCCAGCAAACCTTACGCCACTGCTATCGAACATACGCCCGCGCCCCAATCCGGTTAAACGCCCTGGGGCGATTCCTCCGACGCTGCGCCGTGGGATTGACCCGGACCATGTGCCTCGTCATGCGTGCTGGCAGTCCCTGGGCGAATACCCTGAGCACCGCTTGCACGCGGCGCGGGACACTGTAGGACGACCGAATACCGGATCGCAAACGGAGGGGAGAATGGAAAAAGACGCAGTCAACTTCAGCCCGTTAGAGGCCGAGGTCACGGCTCTGATTTCTGCCGCACGCACGCAACTGGCGGAAGCCGAGAGCATGCGAACCACATGGTCCGAGCTTTTGACCACCGCGCAGTCCAGGCTCGAAGAGATCAACGGCGTGGCAACGCAGTCAGTGGCGGTCAAGACGCAACTCGCGGATACGCAGGCAGTCATTTCCACTAAATCGTCGCATATCCAAGATGCACAGGATCACGCAGATAAGGTTCGCGCGGATATTGACCGCCTACAGACCCTGGTCGCGCAGCACGCCACCGAGGCGGAGGGCCAGCGGAATCGCGCGCAGACCGCAACCGATAGTGTTAGCGAGTTGCTCACGTCAGTACAAGCGCTGAAGGCAAACGCAGAAGGGCTTACGGCCGAGACAGTTGCGCAGCGTGATGCTGCGAAAACTGCCGCTGGGGTCACGAAGGGGCTCGCGGACAAGGCCGACACGACGGCCGCGCGGATCGCAGACTATGAAGCGAGACTGGCCCAGCTTGAAGAGCAATCGAAGACTCAACTTGAAACTATCGTCGGGCTGCTGCCGGGCGCGACTGCGGCAGGTCTTGCGCATGCGTTCGATGATCGTCGGAAGACATTCCTCAAGCCGTCAACCCGTTGGCAGTGGCTATTCGTCGGCTCTGTTGCCGTGATTGTCGTGCTGGCCCTATCTGGTTTGTGGCACGTCTACCAATCAGGTCAGCCTCTCAGCTGGGATGAACTGGCGCGATTGTGGATTGCGCGCCTTCCGGTTGTGGGCGCGCTGGTCTGGTTAGCGCTGCATTCGAGCCGTGAGTCTGCCCTGGCGAAGCGCCTTGAGGAGGACTACGGCTACAAGGCAGCCATCGCTGCATCGTTTCTCGGCTTTCAGAATCAGATGGCAGAGATTGGCGGCAAGGCCGGTCTCGGCTCCCCCCTCGCGCAGCTCTGCTCCGACACCTTGGCGACCATAGCGAGTCCTCCTGGTCGCATTTATGAGAAGCATGAACTGACCGTCACCCCTTCAGGTGAGCTTGCCAAAGTAGCCAAGCCCAACAAGGAACCAACACATGCCGGGTAGCTTTTCCGTTAGGTCGTGGATGCTGCAGGGCTATGCCACTGGCTCTGCGGCGACTGCAGCAGGCCTCTGCGGCCGATACTAGGTGATGGCTGCAGTGGAAAAAACTACGGGAGGCGAGCCTGAATGCAGACCGACGCGAGCATCGTGAAGACTGAAAAATTTTGCCCTGAATGCGGGCGGAGCAGACTGCCGCTTGATGTTCCGCATTTGTCAGCCGATTGCGGTGACTGTGGTCGCACCGTCCATTTTGTCCGACGAGGGGAAGGTGGAGAAGGTCTCAATGTCAACGTGGGGGAGCGGCTGACCATCCCGCATGGCTGGATCAACTTTTCTTTGGAGCCGAAGCCCAACGGCAAGCTCTTTCGACATGGCTTGAGCTTCTTGTTGAACCAGTTCTTTCTTGCGAAGGTTCCGTCTGAGGACACATATCTCGAATTCGTTGCAGAACTTGAGCGCGAGTTTGATGCGCATACGGATGCTTCCGAACCCGCGCAGGGTTTGGATTTTTCATCCGATGAGGGCAAGGCGGCCTTCGCCGAGCGAATGGAGAAGTTGCGGTTTACGCACGATTGGTACAGCTGCATGGCATCCGTCATGGCAGGCGCTGTCCTGAAGTATGCGAAGGAGGGCGATGTCACCAAAGCGGCCTTGCTGTCATACCAGCTCGGCACTTTTCGCGGTCTCACGATTGTCAGCGAGCCGTTGTTTGAGGAGACCCTATGGCGAGGCTACTTGGCTAACGAGGTGGTTTTCGAGGCCGCCGCCGCCGCAGGTAACCGGAATCCGGCCGAGCTAGAGGCCCTGAAGAAGTTGTCACCGCTTTTTAAGCAGATGGACGAGGTGACGCTGACCGCCCTAGTGGAAAGCGGCTTGCCGTTGGGGCCGAAGATCAACGTGAGCAAGATTCCCGAAGAACTGCTCCGCGCGCTGGCCAAGCATGAGTTGGCGACCAGAGAGCGAGAGCGCCAAGAGGCCAAGCAGGTCGAGCGGGACGTCCGTGAGGAAGCGCGCCTAGCACTAAAGGACAAGCGTGACGACCGCGAGTTGCGCTTCAAGTGGGCTCATGCGGGGATGGTACTTATGGGCGCATTGATCGGTACGGCAGGCACCCTATGGATGCATTCGGGCGACAAACAGAAGGAAGCGACAACCGCGCAGAAGGTCACCAGCGTGGGGGAAGTGCGTGGGGGAAATGAAGAAAGTACAAAAAACCGAAGTCGTTAATTTGACATGAATTTTTGGACTTTCAAAATACTGGCGGAGCAGGGCTCCGCCCGACCATGTCGAACACGCTTTACCAGGTGGGCGAGCGCCAGCCCGAGATCTACGACGACGGCAGCCGCCAGTGGCTGCTGACGGGCTCTCGGCGCGGCCAGCTCGCTCAACAACTGAGTCCAGCCGCTGGTTCCCTCCTGCATCTTGCGGATGACGCGCCGCGCAGCGCGGGCTCAGCATGCGCGCTGCCTGCACGTGCTTTAGGAGTTTCGCCATGGAACCGATTCGCTTCGATCGCTGGCAGTGCTTCTTTCCCAGGGGGGGCGCCCTTGTGGCTCTCTTGGTTGTTTCGCTTGCTGTCCTGGCAGACCCGACGGCCTCCAACCAGTTCAAGGGCACTTGCCAGGACCTTGGTAACTACATCGGCTCCGTCGGCGTCATTGATGCCGATGGCGTACCGCACCCGGGCCACGCAAGTTGGACCGTGCCTCGTTTCGGGGCCGGCAAGGTCTACAAGAAGGGCAGTAAGGCATGGCGCCAGGGACAGCGCTATTGCATGACCGTCGTGTTTTCGACCATGCCCTATGCGAACCCCGAGAAATCCATCATCGACTGGACCGCGCAGCCACCGGCGTGCAACGCGTGCGGTTGCGACCTCGCTCACAGTGGCTGGACCGAGGCCCTAAACGCGCGGGAGGAATTTGTGGCCGAGCGCGCGCGAGTAGAGGCCGGAAAGTGCAAGTCCGAGACATACCAAGTCACCGCGTGTGAACGAAGTCAGGCTGCGCTGCAAACCCTCATCGCGCGCAAGATCAACGCCGCGGCCAGCGCGGCCTGTCTCGCCAAGGCAAAGACTGCTTGGCGCGCTGCCGTGGACGCATACGGAGCGACTCCCGATGGATCCGTGCAAGCGCCAGACTGCACATACTGTGCTTCATGCGCTACCGGAGAGGTTTCCTCTTGCTCAAAGCCATGTGGCGGCTTTGAGCAGGGCATCTACAAGAACTGCGGTTGGTCCCCCGCCCAGCAACCCGTCGCATGCTGTGCGAACAAGTTGTCGGGCCCTGGCCAGCCATCCGCGATTTGCAGCCCTCTCGGCACCAGCGTCTGCCCACCCTAGCCAGGGTCAGAGCCAGATTTGGCCGCGAGTCCCCGAGGCGCGCCACACTAGCGCGTAGCAGTCAGGGGACAAAGTCCAGCGCGTCGCGCTTGGCTTGAGCGATGGTGATTTCGATCACGGTCCCTCCAGCTTGGCCATGTCTTTGAATGCGCGACCTTCGACGATCGGCCCGACCATCTGAAGCCACTCATGGCCCGTCGAATCGGCGACCGGCTGAACGTTGGGGCCGGGGATACGATGGCCTTCCACATAGAAGACGGCGGAGACGTGCTCTCCGGCATAGACGGCGTCAACAACCTGGATCGCTGGCACGATTTCGGCCGCGCCCTGCATGGCGTTGAGATCCGGATTCACGCGGAACCAGCGCACGCGATCCACTCGGCCCAGTTCATCGAAGCCGACGGCATCAATCACACGCATTGGAGCCTCCATTGAAAGAGCGAACGATTCTAGACATGGCTCCATGGACGGGCTCTCGCTACGAGCGGAGGCGCACCATTGCGCGACGGTCCCGTACCACTGCTGCGGCACATTGGCTGTCACCTATTGATGGCAGCGACACACGGATCTGAGCCAAGTGTTGTTCACAGCTTTTCCGCATCCAACGCTGTGGCGTTCGTGTAGTTGATCCTGAGAGAGGCAACGTTGCCTGATCCACTCGAGTTCAGCGTTGCGCCAACGATCATGAAAACTGTCCCGCCGCCGTTGGCGTTGATGCGCCATTCCGCCACATTCGCTCGGCTATTGACACCTGCTCTCTCTGCAACGTGGAACGGCATGCCGTATTTGTAGGTCAGGGTCCTATGTACGCTATTGAAGACGTCCATTGCGGCTTCGTAGTTCAGCTGGCCCAGCAGAGCGAAGCCCACCCACCTCAGCTTGCCATCGACGAAGTAGCAAGTGACCTTGAAGTCGCCATTGCCCACCCTGTAGACCGGGATCTGAAGCAGCGGCACTTCTTTGCCGGCTGATTCTGCTGGTGCCTGCAACGCAACGGCGCCAGGGACGCGCGCCTTGACATCAGCAAGATCCATCCCATACCAAGTTCCATGCCACAACTCCTCGTGGTGCTCATGCCCTGACTGGGCGAGGGAAGGCTGCCATATGGCCAGCATGACAAGAAGGAACGCGGTCGCGAATCTGCGCATGATCGGTCTCCTTTTGGGATCTAGCCATCGTATGTTCGGGCCTATTGATTGCGGCACTGGGGTCTTGCCCAGGCAGGCCGCGCACCACGATAGCGGCTCGAATCATCGTCAGCACCAGTCTTTGACGCTGCTGCCTACAGAGCAGCTCTCCTGTTTCAGAATGGGATAGATCCAGATGCTTGGGGCCGGCGTTTAGCCGGATGCCGGCCCGCGGGCATTGGCCCACAGTGAGCTCTACAGACAGGGGAGGGGCCATGTCCAAGCCGCACAAAGTCTTGATCGGCGCGGTAATGCTATTGGCTGCGCTGGGCATCAGCCTTTGGATGGCTGGATGTGCTTATTCGCCTACCGTTTATGCGGTGGGCGACTTAGCTGGAGATGCGCCTAACGGTGTGGCAACCGGTAGGTTCGAGGCCCTGGGCACGCTCATGGGGAGCGCACGCAAGTTGCGGCTCGTCTTCGTACATGGCGTCAGCGATCATTGTCCTGGCTATGCACTCGGTCAGGATCAGGGCTGGCTCTCGCAGGACAACCTGCGAGCCCTGCACATGGCGCCCACAGACGGGCGTTACCTGACCAAGAAGATGGTCGAAAAAGAAGCGCTGTTCATTCCTGCTTCGTACATTCAAAGCGGCGCAGAGAAATCATCCGGCGTGTATATGGCCAAGCGCGAATACGTGCTCGACTTGCCCGTGAAGCCAGATCAGACTCCGGTGCGCATCGAGATTCAGGCCATAGAGATCACGTGGTCGCCGTTGACCCAGTGGGTCAAGCGACTGCAACTGTCCTATGACGCCAGGAAGGCCATGGGCGATTCGCCATGTTCCGTTCAGGTGTCTGAGCCAACCGGGCTGCCTGCGCCAGAGCGCATGTATGGCAACCAAGTAATCAAGGAGGAAACCCTCGATTTGCGCCTGTCTGATGCCATCCTCTACGTGGGCTCGTATGGCCCGCTCATGGAAAAGGGCGTGGCAGAGGCGCTGTGCCATGCGGTCACGGGAAACAATCGGCCCGAGACGTGCAAATGGCCCAGCCAGGCCCAGGAGGACGCGGACCCTTACCGCTATATGTTCGTGACCCACAGCCTAGGCAGCCGCATCGTCTATGACCTTCTGTTGAACATGCAAGGCTACGAGACCACCACGCGCAGAAACGGTATCGACAACGAAGTCTTAAGGGATGCAAAACCGTTCACACAGAAGATGCTCAGCCAGATCAATGGCGTTTACATGATGGCTAACCAACTGCCATTGCTCGGGCTTGCAAATTTTGGCCCGCTGACCAGGGCAACCGGGGGGGCTGTGGCCTATGCTGCCGAGGAGGTGAGGTTGGACAGCCATGGCAACATCATCCTGCCTGAAAGCCTCCCCGATCCAAACATCGACAAGCCTAAACCCCTTGCAACCGTCTTTCAGCACACCGATGGCGCGCCGAGTTTCAATCTGCTGGGCATTGAAGACTGCAATCAGCCCTTCCAGGCCATCGCGTTGAGCCGGGATTTGCACGAGGCCGCCATTGAGGTGATGGACGCACGCACGCGAAGGAATGCGCCGCAGGCCAACTTCAGCATCGTCGCCTTCAACGACACGAACGATCTACTGACTTGGCATCTGCCCAACTGGTACGCCGGTATCAATCAAGGCAACTGCGCGCCTAGTCTCGATATTGCCAATGTCTTCGTCAAGAACACCTGGCAGCTACCGGCGCTACTCGAGTTTCCGACCGATGCCCATGTAGGCTACTTTAAGAACCCGGCCGTATGGCAAGCCATTGCATGCGGCGCGGAGGGTGGGAAGCTCAAGTCCTGTTTAGCCAAATAGATCAAGAGTGAGCTACGGGTTGGCGTCCACGGTGTCATGCTTGTCCACGACGCGCATGTAGGCGATGCCCTCTTCGAGCGTGAAACTGGCTTTCATCGTGTCGTTCGAAGTGACATGCATCGTCCAGGCCGGTACCTGGTTGAAGCAGGCGCCGATGAGGCCAACGCTCACGCCCTCCAGTCGCAGGCCGACCTGTCCACCCTGGACACCCTCACGGGTGAGTACGGTGGCGGCAAGGCCGCAGACCGGGCGCGCTCCGTCCAGAACCTGCAAAGCAACGCGCAGCTTGCCCCCATCAGCCGCAATGCGACCACCGGCATGAGCGAGAACGCCTTCGCGGCCAACGCGGCGCGAGAGCGGACGCAAAGCCAACTCGCCTCCATCCAGAAGCCCTCCAAGGCTGGAACGTATCTCCAGATTGGAGCGGGCATCGCCAGCGCCTACGGGGGCTATCTGGCCGCAAAGGCGAAGCAGGAGGCGGTCGTCTAAGCGTCGATCTGGCAGGCGCTATGTGCGCCATCAAGCTCCCTTGGCTTCGGTCTTGGGGGCTATTTTTTCGTCGGGATGTTCACGTCTTCTGATCCACACCCTGGGCGAGCGCCAGCGCATCTGCCAGGCGGGTTGGAGGTCGTCACTGTCCGTTTGGGCGGTACACGGTACGACCCTCGTTTTGCGGGTGGAAACCTATGAAATCGCTGGACGGATTCCGTCACAATTTGTCGCATCAACAAGTCGAAAGGGAGAGCCCGTGATCCTGGTTAAAGCACAAATCGGTCCGTTCCGGTCGCTGAACTCCGCGCAGACCGTTCAAATTGATCCGGCGGTTACGGTGTTCGTCGGCATGAATGAGGCCGGCAAGACCGTGATGTTGAAGGCGCTGCATAAGTGCGCTGATGCGCTGGGCGGCGAGGGCTTCAATCCTGTTGAGGACTATCCAAGAAAAGATCTGACGGCATATCAGAAGCAGCACAAGGTCGAACCAGCCGCCGCTGCGGTGTTGACCTATGAGTTGAGCGAGGCGGAGGCAGGGCTCATCAACAAGAAGCTGGGTTTGGCGCTCAAGGCTGGCCACCCGATGAGCATTACGCACAGGTATGACAACGGTCGCAATATTGGACTGGGCATTGACGAAACTCCAGTCGTGAAGGCGCTCGCCAAATCCTTCAGTACGGATGCCGCGGCTGCTCTCGCTGCATGCAAATCCGTTCGTGGAATTCCTGCCCTTTTGGAAGGTGTCAGCCTTACGGAAGAAGACAAGGTTGTGTTGACTAACATCAAGACGCGGATCGCCGCGACGAAGTGGGACAACATTCCTCAGTTTGAAGCCTGGTCGGCAATCGACAACCTTATTCCCAAATTCCTGTACTTCAGCGACTACGACTTACTGCCCGGAAAGATGAACCTTGCAGACCTCGCCGCACGAGTCGAGCAAGCCAAATCGGACCCCAAGCATCTCAAACCAAGTCACCGATCAGTGCTCGCGCTACTGCGGATGGCTGACGTTTCGTTGTCCGACTTGGCGACTCCTGAAGGTTATGAAGAGCTGAAGGCGAAGATCGAAGCCGTTTCGATTAGCTTGACCGATCAGGTCATGGAGTTTTGGAAGCAGAACGAAGACCTTGAAGTTGAAGTCGATATCAAAGCCGACACAACTGACGAAGCGCCGTTTGACAATGGTCCCAACCTGTACCTGCGCATCAAGAACCGGCGCCACCGCGGGGTTAGCACCCCTTTCGATCAGCGGAGCAGGGGATTCATTTGGTTCTTCAGCTTCCTTGTCTGGTTCGACAGCGTGCAGCATCAACTCGACCCATCGGGAGCGAGCGTCGGGAAGAAGCTGATCCTGTTGCTGGATGAGCCGGGGCTGGCTCTCCATGCACTGGCCCAAGCCGATTTCCTCCGCTATATCGACAGGCTGGCTGAAGACCATCAGGTACTGTTCACGACCCACTCGCCATTCATGGTTCATTCGGATCGACTGCACCAGGTCCGGCTGGTGGAAGACCGGAAGAACGTTGGTTCGGTTGTCACCGACAACCTCCAAGGCGCCGACCCGCGTACGATTTTTCCGCTGCAAGCGGCGCTCGGCTGGACCATCGCGCAGAACCTATTCATTTCAGAACGGAATCTTCTGGTTGAGGGGCCGTCCGAACTCATCTACCTGCAACTTGCGTCGAGCTTCCTTGACGCGGACGGCTGTGGTGGACTTCGTGATGATGTGACCATTGTTCCCGCGGGCGGGTTGGACAACGTCGCTACGTTCGTCTCGCTATTGGGGGCGAGCGGCTTGAAGCTCGCTGTACTTCATGACTATCGGGGCTCCCCTGAGCAGAAGCTAACTGGCCTGGTCCGCGACAAGCTGCTTTCCGCCAACGCCTTGTTTGATGTTGCGCAGTTCCGTGATTCGGCGAAGGCATCGGAGGGCAGAAAGCCGGCTGACGTTGAGGACTTGTTCCCCGTGGCGACCTACCTGAAGTACTTCAATATGGCTTTCGCCAAAGAGCTGGCGGGCGCGGTAGTTGCCGAAGCGGACCTCGTCCCTGGAGACCGAATCGTTTGGCGACTTGAACAGTACATCAAGGACAAGAAGCTGACGCTTCGCCCGTCTGGTGGCTTCAATCACTACATCGTGGCATCGAAGTTCGCCTCATCGCCGCCGAAGTCACTCGATGCAGCAACGCAGGCACGCTTTCGAGCCCTGTTCGCCGCAGTCAATGCCGTGTACTAGGCGCATTGAACGATTCAAGAGGCCCTGAACCCATTGATCGGACTCGGCTCATCCTTGAGTCCAGCAATCGGGGCTGCGCCGCGACTCAATTGAAATCGGAGGGGCGTTGGAAACCACCATCAATGAGACATTGAGGAAGCGAATCGAGGGGCGTGTTCGGCAGACGCTCTCGGAACTGCACGTCCAAAAGTACATCGGCGTAAGGGCTGACGCCGCTTCCTTGCGTGCTTTGGATGACGAAAAAGAAGGGGTGCTCAAGTCGCTCTCCAAGCCGCAGTTGGAGACGATTAATTCTGCGTTGGGCACGCTCCCCATGTGGTCGCTCGTAATCGCCATGGTTGACGAAGCGACGAAAGAACAGCTTGCCGAGCGTGAATCTGACGAGGCAGTGCCTCTAAAGGAACTGCTTTCAGGGGCGGCTATTGAGGGGCTGGCGCGCTCTATCAGCGACACGTTGGCCGATTTACCGCGGCCTTATGTGTTCAGTTTCTGTCTAACGGGCAGATTTACATCCGCGTACCGAGACGCCTCCATGAATCCGGTCAGACAGGATCGAGTGGTTCTTGAGGGCTCGTGGCAGCGCGGCAAGGCTTCAGTACCTATCGCATACGCGCCAAATCGCCAAGCGAATCCCGCAGCTGGTGGAACGAAGCTCTCCAGCTTCCTTACGAACGCAGAGCCGGCCAATAGTTCCGTCCTTGAGCCGGCAGAGCGCGTGTATCTGCATCTCGCTGCCGATGGGTTCGTGGCGGGGGAGGAGCCGGGTGAGACGACGGCGGTTGCAAAGCAAACACTGCGCTCCTTCGTCGGATTGTGCTGGGCGCTGAAGATTCTCAGGAAGAGTTGGGCGCCACCCGGCTTGCACGTGCGTACCGCGATACACCAGCGTCGGGACGATGGGGCGTTCTCGCTGGTCGGCTCCGCTCATCTGACTGGGCGTGAAGCTAAGGCAATTGATGAATTGAGGCTTCCGCCAGCCCATGAGATGAGTCCCTCGGATGTGGCGGAGCAGTTGAACAACCTGGCTCGACTCTTTTCAGTCCCAGAGATTGGCACGCACATTAAGCTTGCAGGCAAATGGCTCTTCGACTACTTCACCGAGGATGACGCCGCGATGCGCGTCATGCACGTAGCCATTGCGACCGAAGTACTGCTTGGTTCGACGGGCGGCGAGGAGGGCATTACCAAGACACTCGCCACTCGCCTCGCGTACCTCATCGCCGGGAGCAACAGCGAGCGTACAGAGCTTGAGGGGGAGTTCAAGGTCCTGTACCAAATGAGGTCTAAGGTGGTCCATAACGGGCACCAACGACTCAGCAGGAAGGAGTACATGTCCTTGCGACGATTTGGGGAACTCGCTGGCCGCGTCGTGTCTGCTGAAATACGCCTGTCGCTGGCCGACATTGCTTAGCAATGCGTGGGGTTAGTGCGTGGGGTTAATTGAAAAAGCCCCACTTCCCTAAGTCGTTGATTTGACTCGTGAAATGAGGCTTTCCAAATATTGGCGGAGCAGGCGGGATTCGAACCCGCGGGGGGCTATTAACCCCCACACGCTTTCCAGGCGTGCGACTTAAACCACTCATCCACCGCTCCAGGTGAGCCCACGACTATAGCGTACTTTTGTGGGCTACCCGGAGAAAACCGGTGGACGAAACGATGATCAGTCGACGTTCAGCTGGCCGCTGCCGTCCGGCTTGCGCTTGGCCAGAGTCAGCGTGAGCACGCCGTTATCGAGCTTGGCGGTGGAGCCAGTCTGCGTGATGTCCAGCGGCAGCGAGAGGCTGCGGGCGAAGCGGGTCAGCGAGCGTTCGGTGTGCAGTGTCTTCTCGCCTTCGACGGGGGCGAGCTTGGTCTGCTCGGCGTCGATGGACAGGCGGCGGCCGTCGATGCTGATCTTCACGGCATCCTTGGCGACGCCGGGCAGGTCGAGGCGCACGACATAAGTGCCTTCGGTCTCGCTCACGTCGATGGCCGGGCTTTGCAGGGCCAGGGCTTCGGGGTCGACGGCGAACAGGCGATCGAGACGGTCCAGGCGGCGCGAGAGTTCGGCTTGGGTGCGGCTCAGGGGGATCAGGAACATGTGGCTCTCCTTGTGGGGTGTGACCGGTTGAGGAGGGCAGTCATTCCGTGTGCTGCCCATGCACCTGAATTTGGAGCGGGCGAGGGTGGTTCAAGGGCCTGCGAAAATATCGTTTTCGAGGCCTTGAAGTGGCCAGGCCTGGCTCGACATCACCCGGTCGCCCTGGGGTTGGCCTGGGATGCCATTCAAATCTGGGCTAGAATCACGCGTTCTCTGGCTCCAAAGGCTGGGGAATGAACAGCACGGCTGGGGTCGGTTTCACTCCATCCGCAAGTCAAAACTGGAAACCGTCTGCGAGTGCGTGTCACGGGAATTGCGATGCAATGCCGTGATCGTCCCCGAGGGCGGAATCCGCACCGGGGCAAAGTCCCCAGGAACGCACCATGAGCATCAACAAGCAAGAAATCGTCGCCGCCAACGCCCGCGCCGCCAACGACACCGGTTCGCCGGAAGTCCAGGTGGCCCTGCTGACGGCCCGCATCAACGCCCTCACGCCTCACTTCAAGGCCAACGCGAAGGACCACCACGGTCGTCGCGGCCTGCTGAAGATGGTCAACAGCCGCAAGAGCCTGCTGGCCTACCTGAAGCGCAAGGACGCTGACCGCTACACCGCGCTGATCCAGAAGCTGGGCCTGCGCAAGTAAGCTGCCGCGAATGACAAAGAGCCTGTCTGGTTTTTCCCAGTACAGGCTCTTTGCATTTCAAGCAAAACCGAACGGAGTTGGGCTGACGTGACGCTGCTGTGTCATTCCAAGGAACTTGCTGCCCGCAGGTTCGCTGGAATGGCATTGCGTCAAACCCAGACTACTCCCTGACAGATCCACAAAGACAAACAGGAGAGATGCAATGAGCATGTTCAACAAGATCACCAAGACCTTCCAATGGGGTCCCCACACCGTCACGATGGAAACGGGCGAAGTGGCCCGCCAGTCGAGCGGTGCCGTCATCGTCAACATCGAAGGCACCGTGGTGCTGGCCACCGTCGTGGCCAAGTCCGAAGCCAAGGCTGGCCAGGACTTCTTCCCGCTGACGGTCGACTACCTCGAGAAGACCTACGCCGCCGGCAAGATCCCCGGCAGCTTCTTCAAGCGTGAAGGCCGCCCAAGCGAGCACGAGACGCTGACCAGCCGCCTGATCGACCGCCCGATCCGCCCGCTGTTCCCGGAAGGCTTCTTCAACGAAGTGCAAGTGGTCGTCCACGTGCTGTCGCTGAACCCCGAAGTGCAGGCCGACATCGCCGCCCTGATCGCCTCGTCGGCCGCCCTGGCCGTCTCCGGCATCCCCTTCGCCGGCCCGATCGGCGCCGCTCGCGTGGGCTATGTCAACGGCGAATACGTGCTGAACCCTGGCAAGCATCAACTGGTCGACAGCAAGATGGACCTGGTCGTCGCCGGCACCGAAGCCGCCGTGCTGATGGTTGAATCCGAAGCCGCTGGCCTGTCGGAAGAGATCATGCTGGGCGCCGTGGTGTTCGGCCATGACCAAGGCAAGATTGCCATCAACGCCATCCATGAGCTGGTCCGCGAAGGCGGCAAGCCGGCCTGGGACTGGAAGGCTCCGACCAAGAACGAAGAGCTGATCGCCAAGGTCGGCACGCTGGCCAATGAAGCCCTGGCCGCCGCCTACCAGATCCGCAACAAGCAAGCCCGCACGCAAGCTTGCCGCACTGCCACGGCTAACGTCTTCGCCGCACTGACCGCCGAAGGCATCGCCTTCGACAAGGTCGAGGTCGAAGGCATGTTGTTCGAGATCGAAGCCCGCATCGTGCGCGGCCAGATCCTGGCCGGCGAGCCCCGCATCGACGGCCGCGACACCCGCACCGTGCGCGCCATCGAAATCCGCAACGGCATCCTGCCGCGCACCCACGGCTCGGCCCTGTTCACCCGCGGTGAAACGCAGGCCCTGGTCGTCGCCACGCTCGGCACCGACCGTGACGCCCAGCGCATCGACGCCCTGGACGGCGAGTTCGAAGACCGCTTCATGATGCACTACAACATGCCCCCCTTCGCCACCGGCGAAACGGGTCGCGTGGGCAGCCCGAAGCGCCGCGAAATCGGCCACGGTCGTCTGGCCAAGCGCGCGCTGATCGCCGTGCTGCCGAGCAAGGAAGAGTTCCCGTACTCGCTGCGCGTCGTCTCGGAAATCACCGAGTCGAACGGCTCCTCGTCGATGGCTTCGGTCTGCGGCGGCTGCCTGTCCCTGATGGACGCCGGCGTGCCCCTGAAGGCGCACGTGGCCGGTATCGCCATGGGCCTGATCAAGGACGGCAACCGCTTCGCCGTGCTGACCGACATCCTGGGTGACGAAGATCACCTCGGCGACATGGACTTCAAGGTGGCCGGCACCACGGGCGGCATCACCGCCCTGCAGATGGACATCAAGATCCAGGGCATCACCAAGGAAATCATGCAGGTCGCACTGGCTCAGGCCAAGGAAGCCCGCCTGCACATCCTGGATAAGATGGTCGAAGCCATGGGCACGGCCAATACCGAGGTCTCGCAGTTCGCTCCGCGTCTGTACACCATGAAGATCAATCCGGAGAAGATCCGTGACGTGATCGGCAAGGGCGGCGCCACCATCCGCGCACTGACGGAAGAAACCGGCACGACGATCGACATCGGCGAAGACGGCACCATCACCATCGCCTCGACCGACGCTGACAAGGCCGCACACGCCAAGAAGCGCATCGAAGAGATCACCGCCGAAGCCGAAGTGGGCAAGGTCTACGAAGGCCCGATCACCAAGATCCTGGACTTCGGTGCCCTCGTGAACATCCTGCCTGGCAAGGACGGCCTGCTGCACATCAGCCAGATCGCCCACCAGCGCGTCGAGAAGGTCACCGACTTCCTGCAAGAAGGCCAGATCGTCAAGGTCAAGGTCCTCGAGACGGACGAGAAGGGCCGCATCAAGCTGTCGATGAAGGCTCTGCTCGAGCGTGACGCAGCTCCGGCCCACGCGGCTCCGGAAGGCTCGGCGGAGTAATTCGCCCCGATCTGCAGAGTCTCCGATGAAGGCCATCGCCATCACCCGCCCCGGCGGGCCCGAGGTGCTGCAAGTCGTCGAGCGCGCCGATCCCGTTGCCGGGAGCGGCGAGTGCCTGATTGCGGTTGAGGCCTATGGCATCAACCGCCCCGACGTGCTGCAGCGCAAGGGCCTGTACCCGGCCCCTGCCGGCGCCAGCGATCTGCCTGGCCTGGAAGTGGCTGGGCGTGTGGTCGCGGGCGACGAGCAGGCGCTGGCGGAGGCTGGCCTCAAGGTCGGTGATGCCGTCTGCGCGCTGGTTGCGGGTGGCGGTTATGCCGAGCTGTGCGTGGCGCCGGTGGCTCAATGCCTGCCGGTGCCGGCCGGTTGGTCCATGGCTGAGGCCGCAAGCCTGCCGGAGACCTTCTTCACGGTCTGGGCCAATGTGGTCGGTCGCGCCAAGCTGCAAGGCGGCGAGACGCTGCTGATCCACGGGGGCTCCAGCGGCATCGGCGTCGCGGCCATTCAGTTGGCCAAGGCTTTTGGCGCACGCGTGCTCGTCACCGTGGGCTCGTCGGCCAAGGCCGAGGCCTGCCTCCAGCTGGGCGCCGATGTGGCGATCAACTACCGCGAACAGGATTTTGTCGCCGAAGCCAAGGCCGCCACGGGCGGGAAGGGCGTCGACGTCATCCTGGACATGGTGGCCGGCTCCTACATCGAGCGCAACGTGCAGGCCCTGGCTGACGACGGCCGCATCGCGATCATCGCGGTGCAGGGCGGCGTCGAGGCCAAGTTCAATGCGGGCGAGGTGCTGCGTCGTCGCTTGACGATCAGCGGCTCGACGCTGCGCGCGCGCCCGGTGAGCTTCAAGGCTGGCGTGGCGCGTGAGCTGCGCGAGAAAGTCTGGCCGTTGCTGGCTGAACGTCGGATTGCGCCGGTGATCTACCGCGAACTGTCCGCCGAATCGGCGGCCGAGGCGCACGCGCTGATGGAATCGGGCGAACATGTCGGCAAGATCGTTCTGAACTGGAAGGCCAAGCCATGAACCGCAAACCCCTGGTCGTCGGCAACTGGAAGATGAATGGCAGCCGCGCCGCCAATGCGGTGCTGCTTGCTGGCCTGCGCGAGGCCGGTCCGTGGGCGGCTGATGTGGCTGTCTGCGTGCCTTTCCCCTACATCGCGGAAACGGCGCTGGCGCTGACCGGTGCGCAGATCGCTTTTGGCTCGCAGGACTGCTCGGCTCACGAATCCGGCGCCTTCACCGGCGAAGTTTCGAGCGCCATGCTGGCTGACCTTGGCTGCCGTTTTGCCATCGTCGGCCATTCGGAACGCCGCGCGCTGCATTGCGAAGGCGACCAGCTCGTGGCCGACAAGGCCAAGGCTGCGCTGGCCCATGGCGTGACGCCCATCGTCTGCGTGGGCGAAACGCTGGCCGAGCGTGAAGCCGGGCAGGCGGAAGTCGTGGTCAAGCGCCAGCTCGCTGCCGTGGTCCATACGCTGACGCACTGCATCGGCGAGATCGTGGTGGCCTACGAGCCGGTCTGGGCCATCGGCACCGGCCGCACCGCAACGCCGGCCGACGCGCAAGCCATCCACGCGGTGCTCCGCCAGCAACTGCACGCGGCCACAAAGAAGGCCGACGCCATCCGCATCCTCTACGGCGGCAGCGTCAAGCCCGACAACGCGGTCGAGCTGTTCGCGCAAGCGGACATCGACGGCGGCCTGATCGGCGGGGCATCCCTCAAGGCGGCGGATTTCGCTGCCATCTGCAGCGCGGCCAACCGCCGTGCCGCAGCCTGAACCTGATACTGATTGAATCCACTTGGAGTTTTTTGAGATGCAAGTCTTTGCGAATCTGATTCTGGTCCTGCAACTGCTGAGCGCGCTGGTGATGATCGGCCTGGTGCTGGTCCAGCACGGCAAGGGTGCTGACATGGGCGCGTCCTTTGGCTCCGGCGCTTCGGGCAGCCTGTTCGGCGCCACCGGCAGTGCCAACTTCCTGTCGCGCAGCACCGCTGTCTGCGCCACGGTGTTCTTCGTCTGCACACTGGCCCTGGCCTACACGTCCAACCATCGCGGTGGCACGAGCGTGGACGACAAGCTGCTGGACAAGGCCCCGGCCCCGGCTGTTTCGGCATCGGCTCCGGTGGTTCCCGCATCGGGCGCCGCAGCGATCCCCGGCGGTGAAGCGGCCAGCGCGGCCAAGTGATCTGCGGTGGCTGCTGCGCCGCAGTGATGCCGCGTTAAGCGCATGCAAAGCAGACACAGATTCTGCTGCGAAAAGTACTGAACTTCCCTAGGGAGTCGTAGTTTTCGGTATAGAATCTTGGACTGTTCAGAAGGCCCAAAACAAGTCGTCAAGACGAATCCTCAAGTAGGGCCGGAAGACGGATAAACACGAGCGGTCGTGGTGAAATTGGTAGACACGCTATCTTGAGGGGGTAGTGGCGAAAGCTGTGCGAGTTCGAGTCTCGCCGACCGCACCAAATGACATCGGTTAGGATTTGTCGTTGCTCTGGATCCAAAGAGCTTCAGCAGTCCCGATCGAAGCGACCTGTCGCAAGGTTCGAAGCCACGTGAGTTTGCTCGGGGGATTCGATTTGCAAGGGGCAAGACGGGCGCGTACCGCGAAGCAGCGAAAGCTGCCAACGGCGCGCCCTTTGCTTTGGGGTCGCAGGTTTTGAATCGTTCGCATCTTCGTGTGAGTTGCGAACACCGCTAGAGAAGCGTCGCCATGAATCTGGAACAGTACCTGCCCGTCATCCTCTTCATCTTGATCGGCGCGTTCATCGGCGTGGCACCCCAGGTGCTGGGCTTCATCGCCGGCCCGCGTCGTCCTGACGCCGCCAAGAATTCCCCCTACGAATGCGGCTTCGAGGCTTTCGAAGATGCGCGCATGAAGTTCGATGTGCGCTACTACCTCGTCGCCATCCTCTTCATTCTTTTCGACCTGGAAATCGCCTTCCTGTTTCCCTGGGCCGTGGCCCTGCGTGAAATCGGTGTCTGGGGTTTCTGGTCGATGATGACTTTCCTGACCATCCTGGTGTTGGGCTTCGTCTATATGTGGAAAAAGGGCGCCCTTGATTGGGAGTAAGGCATAGCCATGGCCAATGAAGAAATCCTGAAGAACGGCTTCGTCACCACCCAGGTCGACAAGCTCGTGAACTGGTCCAAGACCGGTTCCCTGTGGCCGATGACGTTCGGTCTGGCCTGTTGTGCAGTCGAGATGATGCACGCAGGCGCAGCACGTTATGACATCGACCGTTTCGGCATGCTGTTCCGTCCGAGCCCGCGTCAGTCCGACCTGATGATCGTGGCCGGCACGCTGTGCAACAAGATGGCTCCGGCTCTGCGCAAGGTCTACGACCAGATGGCTGAGCCGCGCTGGGTGCTCTCGATGGGCTCGTGCGCCAACGGCGGCGGCTACTACCACTACAGCTACTCCGTCGTGCGCGGCTGCGATCGCATCGTGCCCGTGGACGTCTACGTGCCCGGCTGTCCGCCGACGGCCGAGGCGCTGCTCTACGGCATCCTGCAGTTGCAGCGCAAGATCCGCCGCGAAAACACCATCGCCCGCTGAAGAAGGTCGCACAAGAATGAGCACCAACGAAACGCTCAAGACGGCCCTGGAGGCCGTGCTGGGCGAAAAGATCAAGAGCCTGGTGATTGCGCTCGACGAAGTCACGCTGACCGTTTCGGCAGCTGACTACGCCGCCGTCGCCAAGACCCTGCGAGATCACTCCGAGCTGCGCTTCGAGCAGCTGATCGACCTCTGCGGTGTCGACTACTCGGCCTACAAGGACGGTGCCTACGAAGGTCCGCGCTTCGCCACCGTCTCGCACCTGCTGTCGATCACCAAGAACTGGCGCGTGCGCGTCGTCGTGTTCGCTCCGAACGACGAGCTGCCGGTGGTGGCCTCGGTCACGCCGATCTGGAATGCCGCCAACTGGTTCGAGCGTGAGTCGTTCGACCTCTACGGCATCATCTACGAAGGCCACGAAGACCTGCGCCGCATCCTGACGGACTACGGCTTCATCGGCCACCCGATGCGCAAGGACTTCCCGACCTCGGGCCATGTCGAGATGCGCTACGACGCCGAGCAAAAGCGCGTGATCTACCAGCCCGTGACCATTGAGCCCCGGGAAATTACGCCGCGCATCATCCGCGAAGAAAACTACGGCGGACTCTGAACATGGCAGACATCAAGAATTACACGCTGAACTTCGGTCCCCAGCACCCGGCTGCCCACGGCGTGCTGCGTCTGGTGCTGGAGCTGGACGGCGAAGTCATCCAGCGCGCAGACCCGCACATCGGCCTGCTGCACCGCGCTACCGAGAAGCTGGCCGAGAGCAAGACCTTCATCCAGTCGCTGCCCTACATGGACCGCCTCGACTACGTGTCGATGATGTCCAACGAGCACGCCTACTGCCTGGCCATCGAGAAGATGCTCGGCCTGGAAGTGCCGCTGCGCGCCCAGTACATCCGCACGATGTTCGGTGAGCTGACCCGCATTCTGAACCACCTGCTGTGGATCGGCGCGCACGGCATCGACTGCGGCGCGATGAACATCCTGATCTACGCGTTCCGTGAGCGCGAAGACATCTTCGACATGTACGAAGCCGTCTCCGGCGCGCGCATGCACGCGGCCTACTTCCGTCCGGGCGGCGTGTATCGCGATCTGCCGGATTCGATGCCGCAGTACCAGGTCAGCAAGATCAAGAACGCCAAGACCATCGCCCGCCTGAACGAAAACCGCTCGGGCTCGTTGCTGGACTTCATCGAAGACTTCTGCAAGCGCTTCCCCGCCAACGTCGACGACTACGAAACGCTGCTGACCGACAACCGCATCTGGAAACAGCGCACGGTTGGCATCGGCGTCGTCTCGCCGGAGCGCGCGCTGAACCTGGGCTTCACCGGCCCGATGCTGCGTGGCTCAGGCATCGCCTGGGACCTGCGCAAGAAGCAGCCGTATGACGTGTACGGCCAGATGGACTTCGACGTCGCCATCGGCACCAACGGCGACACGTACGACCGCTACCTGGTCCGCGTGGAAGAAATGCGCCAGGCCTGCCGCATCGTCGAGCAGTGCGTGACTTGGCTGCGCGCCAACCCCGGTCCCGTCATCACGGACAACCACAAGGTGGCGCCGCCGAGCCGCGAGTCGATGAAGTCTTCGATGGAAGAGCTGATCCACCACTTCAAGCTTTTCACCGAAGGTTTCCGCGTGCCCGAAGGCCAGGCCTACGCTGCTGTCGAGCACCCGAAGGGCGAGTTTGGCATCTACATCGTCAGCGATGGCGCCAACAAGCCTTATCGCCTGAAGATCCGCGCTCCGGGCTATTCGCATCTGGCCGCGCTGGATGAAATGGCCAAGGGCCACATGATTGCCGACGCGGTTGCCGTCATCGGCACCATGGACATTGTTTTCGGTGAGATTGACCGATGAGCGACCAGCAATACGTTTTGAGTGAAGCCACGGCTGCGCGTTTCGCGCGCGAAGTGGCCAAGTACCCGGCCGAGATGAAGCAGTCGGCCGTGATGGCCTGCCTGTCCATCGTGCAGCAGGAACAGGGTTATGTCTCGCGCGCCAGCGAGGACGTCATCGCCGAGTACCTCGGCATGCCGGCCATCGCGGTGTACGAGGTCACGACCTTCTACAACATGTACAACCAGCGTCCGGTCGGTCAGTTCAAGCTGAACGTCTGCACGAACCTGCCTTGCCAGCTGCGTGACGGCACCAAGGCCCTGGAGCACCTGTGCAGCAAGCTCGGCGTGGAGAAGGGCGGCACGACGGCCGACGGCCTCTTCACCGTGCAGGAAAGCGAATGCCTGGGCGCCTGCGCCGATGCGCCGGTGATGCTGGTCAACGACCGCCAGATGTGCAGCTTCATGAGCCACCAGCGCCTCGACGAACTCGTCGATGTGCTGAAGGCCAACGCGAAGAACTGAGGCCCGCATGATCGATCTTTCCAAATTCCAATCGACGGGCAACGAGACCTGCTTCCACGACCGTCACGTCGGCGCGCAGATCTACGCCGGCCTCGACGGCAAGAACTGGTCGCTGCAGGACTACGTGGCCCGCGGTGGCTACCAGGCCCTGAAGAAGATCCTCGCCCAGGACGGCGGCGAGGGCCTGACGCAAGACCAGGTCATCGCCGAAGTGAAGACCTCGGCCCTGCGCGGTCGCGGCGGCGCCGGTTTCCCGACCGGCCTGAAGTGGAGCTTCATGCCTCGCGCCTTCCCGGGTCCGAAGTACCTCGTCTGCAATTCGGACGAAGGCGAACCGGGCACGTGCAAGGACCGCGACATCCTCATGTTCAACCCGCACATCGTCATCGAAGGCATGGCGATCGCGGCGTATGCCATGGGCATCTCGGTGGGCTACAACTACATCCACGGCGAGATCTTCGAGGTGTACGAGCGCTTTGAAGCCGCACTGGAAGAAGCGCGTGCCGCCGGCTTCCTGGGCGACAAGATCATGGGCTCGAACTTCTCGTTCCAGCTGCATGCGTTCCACGGTTTCGGCGCCTACATCTGCGGGGAAGAAACCGCGCTGCTCGAATCGCTGGAAGGCAAGAAGGGCCAACCGCGCTTCAAGCCGCCTTTCCCGGCCAGCTTCGGCTACGCCGGCAAGCCCACGACGATCAACAACACCGAGACCTTCGCGGCCGTGCCCTGGATCATCCGCAACGGCGGCCAGGCCTACCTCGAGATCGGCAAGCCCAACAACGGCGGCACCAAGATCTTCTCGGTCTCGGGCGACGTCGAGCGTCCCGGCAACTACGAAGTCCCGATGGGCACGCCCTTCAGCACGCTGCTGGAGATGGCGGGCGGCGTCCGCAAGGGCCGCACGCTCAAGGCTGTGATCCCCGGCGGCTCGTCCGCTCCGGTGCTGCCGGCCGACATCATGATGCAGTGCACGATGGACTATGACTCCATCGCCAAGGCCGGCTCCATGCTGGGTTCGGGCGCCGTCATCGTGATGGACGACTCGCGCTGCATGGTCGAAAGCCTGCTGCGCCTGGCCTATTTCTACGCCCACGAGAGCTGCGGCCAGTGCACCCCTTGCCGCGAAGGTACGGGCTGGATGCACCGCGTGGTCGAGCGCATCTATCACGGCAAGGGCCGCACGGAAGACATCGAGCTGTTGAACTCGGTGGCCGACAACATCATGGGCCGCACGATCTGCGCCCTGGGTGATGCCGCCGCCATGCCGGTGCGAGCCATGCTCAAGCACTACAAGCACGAGTTCGTGCAGATGATCGAGGCAGCCGCTGCCAAGAAAGCCGCCTGAGAAGCACCATGATTGAAATCGAACTCGACGGACAAAAGGTAGAGGTCAAGGAAGGCAGCATGGTCATGCATGCTGCCGAGAAGGCCGGCACCTACATCCCGCACTTCTGCTATCACAAGAAGCTCTCCATCGCCGCCAACTGCCGCATGTGCCTGGTGGACGTGGAGAAGGCTCCGAAGCCTATGCCGGCCTGCGCCACGCCGGTCACGCAGGGCATGATCGTGCGTACCAAGAGCGAGAAAGCCATCAAGGCCCAGCAGGGCGTGATGGAGTTTCTGCTGATCAACCACCCGCTGGACTGCCCGATCTGCGACCAGGGCGGCGAGTGCCAGCTGCAGGACTTGGCTGTCGGCTACGGCGCCAGCAAGAGCCGCTACTCTGAAGAGAAGCGCGTGGTCTTCCACAAGAACGTGGGCCCGCTGATCTCGATGGAAGAGATGAGCCGTTGCATCCACTGCACGCGTTGCGTCCGCTTCGGCCAGGAGATCGCCGGCCAGATGGAACTGGGCATGGCTCACCGCGGCGAGCACTCCGAGATCCAGACCTTCGTCGGCCGTAGCGTTGATTCCGAACTGTCGGGCAACATGATCGACGTCTGCCCGGTCGGCGCGCTTACCAGCAAGCCGTTCCGCTACAGCGCCCGCACCTGGGAGCTGTCGCGCCGCAAGAGCGTCTCGCCGCACGATTCGACCGGCTCGAACCTGATCGTTCAGGTCAAGGGCTCGCAGGTCATGCGCGTCGTGCCGCTGGAGAACGAAGACGTCAACGAGTGCTGGATCGCCGACCGCGACCGCTTCTCGTACGAATCGCTGAACAGCGACCAGCGCGTCACCGCCCCGATGATCAAGCAGGGCGGCGCCTGGAAGACCGTCGATTGGACGACGGCCCTGGAATACGTGGCCAACGGCCTCAAGGGCGTGAAGAACGATCACGGCGCTGCCGCCATCGGCGCGCTGGGCTCTAACCACAGCACCGTTGAAGAGCTGCACCTGCTGGCCAAGCTTGTGCGTTCGCTGGGTAGCGAGAACATCGACACCCGCCTGCGCCACGCTGACTTCGCCAACGTGGCGGAAGACGGCAAGGCCCATTGGCTGGGCGCGCCGATCGCCTCGCTCTCGAGCGTGGATCGCGCCTTCGTCATCGGTTCCTCGCTGCGCAAGGACCATCCGCTGTTCGCCCAGCGTCTGCGCCAGGCCGCCCGCCGCGGTGCGCAGATCACGGTGCTCGGTGCCGGCGAAGAAGACTGGCTGATGAAGGTCGCCGCCCGCGTCAACGTGGCGCCGAGCGGCTGGGTGCAAGCCCTGGCTGATGTGGCCGCCGCCATCGGCGCCTCGACCGGCGCTGCGGCTCCGGCCGCTGGCACGGCAACCGAAGCCGCGCAAGCCGTCGCCAAGTCGCTGCTGTCCGGCAAGGCCAAGGCCGTGCTGCTCGGCAACGCCGCTGCGCAGCACCCGCAAGCTGCAAGCCTGCTGTCGCTGGCCAACTGGATCGCCGCTCAAACCGGCGCCACGGTCGGCTACCTGACCGAGGCTGCCAACACCGTCGGCGCGCAACTCGTGCGCGCTCAGCCGGGGCAGGGCGGTCTGAACGCCGGCCAGATGATTGGTGGACTTGGTGGAGTCGGCGGCGCTCACGCGCTCAAGGCCGTTCTGCTGCTGAACACCGACCCCGTGCTGGAAAGCGCCAACGCCGCTGCGGCCACCAAGGCCCTGGCCGGTGCCGAGATGATCGTGGTGATGAGCCCGTTCAAGACCGGCGTCGAATACGCAGACGTGATCCTGCCGATCGCCCCGTTCACCGAGACGTCGGGCTCCTTCGTCAACGCCGAAGGCCGCCTGCAGAGCTTTGTCGGCGTGGTCAAGCCGCTGGGCGACGCCCGTCCGGCCTGGAAGGTGCTGCGCGTGCTGGGCAATCTGCTCGGCCTCGAGGGCTTCAACCAGGAAAGCTCGGAGCAGGTCAAGACCGAAGCGCTGGGCGTGCACGCCGACCTGTCGGCCCGCCTGTCGAACGCGACGAACGCCGCTGTCGCCGCTGGCGCAGCTGCTGCCGGCGTCGAACGCCTGGCTCCGGTACCGATCTACGCCACCGACGCCCTGGTGCGCCACTCGACCTCGCTGCAACTGACCACCGATGCCCGCAAAGCCCCGGTCGCTTCGCTGCCGCAGGCGCTGTGGAACCAGCTGGGCCTGGTCGAAGGCGCCAAGGTGCGTGTCTCGCAAGACGGTTCCGGCGCTGCCGAACTGCCTGCGGTGCTCGACGCCTCGCTGCCCGCCAACGTGGTCCGCGTGCCGCAAGGCCTGGCTGAAACCGCGGCCCTCGGGGCTGCCTTCGGCGCCCTCAACGTCGCGAAGGTGTGACCCAGATGAATGCTTTGAACGACATCCTCGTTGCGGTCCAGGCCAGTGCGCTTTGGCCGCTGATCTGGAGCGTGCTCAAGATCGTCTTCGTGATCCTGCCGCTGCTGGGCTGCGTGGCCTATCTGACGCTGTGGGAGCGCAAGGCCATCGGCTGGTCGCAGATCCGCCCGGGCCCGAACCGCGTCGGGCCCTACGGCCTGCTGACCCCGATCGCCGACGCCGTGAAGCTGATCTTCAAGGAGATCATCATCCCGGCCAAGGCCAACGCCGGCCTGTTCTTCGTTGGGCCGGTCATGACGATCATGCCGGCGCTGGCCGCCTGGGCCGTGATGCCCTTCGGCCCCGAAGTGGCGGTGTCCAACGTCAACGCCGGTCTGCTGTTCGTGATGGCCATCACCTCGCTCGAGGTGTACGGCGTGATCATCGCCGGCTGGGCCTCGAACTCGAAGTACGCCTTCCTCGGCGCGCTGCGTGCCTCCGCTCAGATGGTCAGTTATGAAGTCTCCATGGGCTTCTGCTTGGTGATCGTGCTGATGGTGACCGGCAGCATGAACATGACGGACATCGTCGTGAGCCAGGAGAAGGGCACTTTCGCCTCGATGGGCGTGAACTTCCTGTCCTGGAACTGGCTGCCGCTGTTCCCAATCTTCCTCGTGTACTTCATCTCCGGCCTGGCCGAGACGAACCGCCACCCCTTCGACGTGGTCGAAGGCGAATCGGAAATCGTGGCCGGTCACATGATCGAGTACTCGGGCATGTCCTTTGCCATGTTCTTCCTGGCCGAGTACGCCAACATGATCCTCGTCTCGGCCCTGGCCGTGGTGATGTTCCTGGGCGGCTGGAGTGCACCGATTTCCTGGAGCGCATTCGGCATGCAGATGCCGGAGGTCCTCAAGGGCTTCGAGGGGCTCTTCAACTGGGGCTGGCTGTTCCTCAAGACCTTCTGCGTGGTCTCCATGTTCCTGTGGGTCCGCGCCACGTTCCCGCGCTACCGCTATGACCAGATCATGCGTCTGGGCTGGAAGATCTTCATTCCCGTGACCCTGGTCTGGCTGCTCGTTGTGGGCCTGTGGATCCAGTCGCCCCTCAATATCTGGAAGTAATCTGATGAGTGCCTTCAAAGACTTCATCAAGAGTTTCATGCTCCTTGAGCTGCTCAAGGGCATGAAGCTCACGGGCAAGCACTTCTTCTCGCCCAACATCACCGTGATGTTCCCGGAAGAGAAGACGCCGCTGTCCCCGCGTTTTCGTGGCCTGCACGCGCTGCGCCGCTACGAGAACGGCGAGGAGCGCTGCATCGCCTGCAAGCTGTGCGAGGCGGTCTGCCCGGCCATGGCCATCACGATCGAGTCCGACGTGCGCGCCGACGGTTCGCGCCGCACCACACGCTACGACATCGACCTGACCAAGTGCATCTTCTGCGGCTTCTGCGAAGAAAGCTGCCCGGTGGATTCGATCGTCGAGACTGACATCTTCGAATACCACGGCGAAAAGCGCGGCGACCTGTACTTCACCAAGGACATGCTGCTGGCTGTCGGCGACAAGTACGAGCCCCGCATCGCAGCCCAAAAGGAGGCAGACGCAAAGTACCGCTGAGGTCTTCTGACCTGTAGCTGCTTGCGCCATAGGACACCCCATGGACATCACGACTGCACTTTTCTACGTCTTCTCGGCCGTTCTGCTCGGCTCGGCGGCGCTCGTCATCACGGCGCGCTCCACCGTTCATTCGGCCCTGTTCCTGATCCTGGCCTTCTTCAGCGCCTCCTGCGTGTGGATGCTGCTCAAGGCGGAATTCCTGGCCATCACCCTGGTGCTGGTCTACATCGGCGCCGTGATGGTGCTGTTCCTCTTCGTGGTGATGATGCTGGACTTCGACGCCAGCACCGTGCGCACGAACTTCTACAAGCACCTGCCGCTGGCCGGTCTCGTCGGCGCGTTGATCGCGCTGGAAATGGCCGCCGTGCTGATCCCGGGCTTCCGCCTGACCGAGGCGCCCGCCATCTCGGCCGAAGCGCTGAAGATGGGCAACACCAAGGTCCTCGGCATCGAGATCTATACCCAGTACCTGTACCCGCTGGAAATCGCGGCCGTGCTGCTGCTGGTGGCCGTGGTCGCCGCCATCGCGCTGACCTTGCGTCAACGCAAGGACGCCCGTGGCCAGAACCCGAGCCAGCAGGTCCGCGTGAAGAAGGCCGACCGGCTGAAGATCGTCAAGATGGCACCGACCGTTGCCGCTGCGGCCGCCCCGGCCGCTGAAGAGAACAAGGGAGCCGCATGATGGGTGCTTTGACCCTCGGACATTTCCTCACGCTGGGCGCGATCCTGTTCGCGCTGTCGGTGATCGGCATCTTCCTGAACCGCAAGAACCTCATCGTCCTGCTGATGGCCATCGAGCTGATGCTGCTGGCGGTGAACACGAACTTCGTGGCGTTCTCGCACTACCTGGACAAGGCCTCGGGTGCAAATCCGCTGGCCGGTCAGGTCTTCGTGTTCTTCATCCTGACCGTGGCGGCCGCCGAGTCCGCGATCGGCCTGGCCATCCTGGTCGTGCTGTTCCGCAACCGCGCCACCATCAACGTCGACGAACTCGACGCGCTCAAAGGTTGAGGAAGGGATAACAACAAGATGTCCGCAACTCTGAACGCAACAACGCTGCTGGCGGTGCCGCTGGCACCGCTGGCCGGCGCCGTGCTGGCCGGCTTCTTCGGCAAGCAGATCGGCCGTGCCGGTGCCCACTGGGCCACCATCATCGGCGTGCTCGTCTCCTTCATCATTTCCGCGATGACGCTGTACAGCGTGGCCGTGGACGGCGCCCGCTTCAACGCCACCATCTATGAGTGGATGAACGTCGGTGGCCTGAAGATGGAAGTCGGCTTCCTGGTCGACGGTCTCACCGCCATGATGATGTGCGTGGTGACCTTCGTCTCGCTGATGGTGCACATCTACACCATCGGCTACATGGAGGAAGACCCCGGCTATCAGCGCTTCTTCAGCTACATCTCGCTGTTCACCTTCAGCATGCTGATGCTGGTGATGAGCAACAACATGCTGCAGCTGTTCTTCGGCTGGGAGGCGGTGGGCCTGGTCTCGTACCTGCTGATCGGCTTCTGGTACACCAAGCCGACGGCGATCTTCGCCAACATGAAGGCCTTCCTGGTCAACCGCGTGGGCGACTTCGGCTTCATCCTCGGCATCGGCCTGCTGGTCGCCTATGGCGGCACGATGAACTACGCCGAGACCTTCGCCAAGGCCGGCGAGCTCGCGCAAGTGAAGTTCCCGCTGCCCATCCTGACGAGCCTCTTCGGTTCCGACTGGATGATGCTGACGGTGGCCTGCATCTGCTTGTTCATCGGCGCGATGGGCAAGTCGGCGCAGTTCCCGCTGCATGTCTGGCTGCCGGATTCGATGGAAGGCCCGACGCCCATCTCCGCGCTGATCCACGCCGCCACCATGGTGACGGCCGGCATCTTCATGGTGACGCGCATGTCGCCGCTGTTCGAGCTGTCCGACACGGCGCTGAACTTCGTCATGGTGATCGGTGCCATCACGGCGCTCTTCATGGGCTTCCTGGGCATCATCCAGAACGACATCAAGCGCGTGGTCGCGTACTCGACGCTCTCGCAGCTTGGCTACATGACCGTCGCGCTGGGCGCCTCGGCCTACTCGGTTGCCGTGTTTCACCTGATGACGCACGCCTTCTTCAAGGCCCTGCTGTTCCTTGGCGCCGGTTCCGTGATCATCGGCATGCACCATGACCAGGACATCCGCAACATGGGCGGCCTGCGCAAGTACATGCCCATCACCTGGATCACCTCGCTGCTGGGTTCGCTTGCGCTGATCGGCACGCCGTTCTTCGCCGGCTTCTACTCCAAGGACTCGATCATCGAGGCCGTGCACGCCAGCCACCTGCCGGGTGCGCACTTCGCCTACCTCGCCGTGATCATCGGCGTGTTCGTGACGGCGTTCTACAGCTTCCGGATGTACTTCCTGGTCTTCCACGGCAAGGAGAACTTCCACCACAAACCGTTTCCGCCCGAGACCGACGACGCGCACGACGCCCATGGCGACGAGCATCACGCGCCGCACGAGTCGCCCTGGGTCGTGACCGTGCCGCTGGTCCTGCTGGCAATCCCCTCGGTGGTCATCGGTTTCATGGCCATCGAGCCCATGCTCTACGGCAGCTTCTTCAAGGACGCGATCAGCTTCAACCTCGAAGCCCATCCGGCCATGGAAGAGCTGGCGCACGAGTTCCACGAAGTCGGCGGCGCGCTGGGCATGGGCCTGCACTCGTTCACGAGCCTGCCCTTCATCCTGGCGCTGTCCGGCGTGGTCGCTGCCTACGTCTGCTACATGGTGGCCCCGCAGATTCCGGCGACCTTCGCCCGCGTGCTGCGTCCGGTGATCGTCGTCCTGGAGAACAAGTACTTCATGGACTGGATCAACGAGAACATCCTGGCCCGCCTGGCGCGTGGCATCGGCCTGGCCGCCTGGAAGGTCGGCGATCAGGGTGTGATCGACGGCGTCATCATCAACGGCTCGGCCCGCACCATCGGCGGCATCGCCGGCCTGGTGCGCCGCGTGCAGTCGGGCTTCCTTTACTGGTATGCCCTGGTGATGATCCTGGGCGTCATCGGCCTGATGACCTGGCAGCTCTGGCCGTACATCAAGCCTCAATTCCAAGCCCTCGTCGGCTTCTGAGGGGCGGAGAACAAGAATGGGAATTTTGAGTCTTGCCATCTACCTGCCCATCGTGAGCGGCGCTGCGCTGCTGCTCCTGGGCCGGGCTGAACAGGCCAAGCTGGTGCGTTGGCTGGCCCTCGTGGCTGCCGTCGCCAGCTTCATCGTCACGCTGCCGCTGATCACGAGCTTCCAGCTCGGTACGGCGGCCATGCAGTTCGTCGAGAACTACACCTGGATCGAACGCTTCAACATCGACTACCACCTGGGCGTGGACGGCATCTCGATGTGGTTCATTCCGCTGACCGCATTCATCACCGTGATCGTCGTGGTCGCGGCCTGGGAAGTGATCGAGTCGCGCGTGAACCAGTACATGGGCGCCTTCCTGATCCTCTCCGGCCTGATGGTCGGCGTGTTCGCCTCGCTGGACGGCATGCTGTTCTACGTGTTCTTCGAAGCGACCCTGATCCCGATGTACATCATCATCGGCGTCTGGGGCGGTCCGAACCGCGTCTACGCTGCCTTCAAGTTCTTCCTCTACACGCTGGCCGGTTCGCTCTTGATGCTGATCGCGCTGCTGTACCTGTACGTGCACTCGGGCGGCAGCTTCGACATCCAGACCTGGCACAAGCTGCCGCTGCCGATGGATGTGCAGACGTACCTGTTCTTCGCCTTCCTGGCCGCCTTCTCGGTCAAGGTGCCGATGTGGCCGGTGCACACCTGGCTGCCGGACGCCCACGTGGAAGCGCCCACCGGCGGTTCCGTCGTGCTGGCCGCCATCATGCTGAAGCTGGGTGCCTACGGTTTCCTGCGCTTCTCGCTGCCCATCGCCCCTGATGCCGCGCACCACTGGTCGTGGCTGATCATCGGCATGTCGCTGACCGCCGTGATCTATGTCGGCCTGGTGGCTCTGGTGCAGAAGGACATGAAGAAGCTGGTGGCGTACTCCTCCGTGGCTCACATGGGCTTCGTGACTCTGGGCTTTTTCATCTTCAACGAGCTGGGCGTTCAGGGCGCCATCGTGCAGATGATCTCGCACGGCTTCGTCTCGGGCGCCATGTTCCTTTGCATTGGCGTGCTGTACGACCGCGTGCATTCACGTGAAATCGCGGCCTACGGCGGCGTGGTCAACACCATGCCCAAGTTCGCCGCACTGGCGCTGTTCTTCGCCATGGCCAACTGCGGTCTGCCCGCCACCGCCGGCTTCGTCGGCGAATGGATGGTGATCCTGGGTGCCGTCGGCTACCAGTTCTGGATCGGCGCACTGGCCGCCACCGCGCTGGTCTTCGGTGCCGCCTACACGCTGTGGATGTACAAGCGCGTGTACTTCGGCGCCGTCACCAACGACAACGTTAGGGCGCTCACCGACATCAACGGCCGTGAGTTCGCCATGCTGGCGGCGCTGGCCATCGCCACGCTGTACATGGGCCTGTATCCCAAGCCCTTCACCGACGTGATGCAGGCCTCGGTCACCGAGCTCCTGAAGCACGTGGCGCAGACCAAGCTGTAAGAGGGCCAAAGAAAAATGAACACCATGAACTGGCTCGCGGTTTATCCCGAGATCCTCCTGGCGGTGATGGCCTGCGTCGTCGCCGTCGTCGACCTCTTCTCCAAGGACCCGGCTCGCCGCGTCATGTACTGGCTCACGCAGGCGTCCATCGCCGGCGTGGCGGTCATGCACCTGGTGAACTTCAAGGACGGCCTGACCGTCTACGCCATGCAGGGCATGGTCGTGGCCGACCCCATGGGCCACCTGCTGGCGCTGTTCGCCTGCATCGCCACCATGGTCACGCTGGTCTACGCGCGCCCCTACGCCGCCTCGCGCGACATCCTCAAGGGTGAGCTCTTCACTCTGAGCATGTTCTCGCTGCTGGGCATCAGCGCGATGGTCGCCGCCAACAACTTCCTGATGGTCTACCTCGGCCTGGAGCTGATGACGCTCTCGCTGTACGCCCTGGTGGCGCTGCGCCGCGATCACGCCGTCTCGACCGAAGCCGCCATGAAGTACTTCGTGCTCGGCGCCCTGGCCAGCGGCTTCCTGCTGTACGGCCTGTCGATGATCTATGGAGCCACGGGTTCGCTCTCGATCCCCGAAGCCTTCAAGGTCATCAGCGCCGGCGTGCCCAACAAGGCCGTGCTGGTGTTCGGCGTGGTCTTCGTCGTGGCCGGCCTGGCCTTCAAGCTCGGCGCCGCCCCGTTCCACATGTGGGTGCCTGACGTCTACCAGGGCGCGCCCACGGCCGTCACGCTGCTGATCGGTGCCGGTCCGAAGCTGGCCGCCTTCGGCATCACGATGCGCGTGCTGGTCGAATGCATGATCGGCCGTGCGGAAGAGTGGCAGCAGATGCTACTCGTGCTGGCCATCATGTCGCTCGTGATTGGCAACCTGGCCGCCATCGCGCAGACCAACTTCAAGCGCCTGCTGGCTTACTCCACCATCGCGCAGATGGGCTTCATGCTGCTGGCCATGGCCTCCGGCGTGATCGGGGACAGCGGCGCCAACGGCCAGAACGCCTATGGCTCGGCCATGTTCAATGCCGTTGTCTACGTGCTCACCACGCTGGGCACCTTCGGTATGGTCATGCTGCTGGCCCGCAATGGCCACGAGTCTGAAGAGATCAAGGACCTCGCCGGCCTGGCCAAGCGTAGCCCCTGGTTCGCGCTGCTGCTGACGATCTTCATGTTCTCGCTGGCCGGCATCCCGCCGACGGGCGGTTTCTACGCCAAGCTGGCCGTGCTGCAGGCCGTGGTGGCCACCGGTTCGAGCCTGTACCTGTACATGGCCATCGCCGCGGTCGTGCTGTCGCTGATCGGCGCCTTCTACTACCTCCGCGTGGTCAAGGTCATGTTCTTCGACGAGCCGACCGACAGCCACGCGCTGACCGTCCCGGCCGACGCCAAGCTTGTCATGTCGCTCAACGGCGTGGCTGTGCTGGCCTTCGGTATCCTGCCCGGCGGCCTGATGACCTGGTGCGTCTACGCGATCCGCCAGGCCTTGACCACCTGATATGAACCAGGACACCGCGATCTACGCGGTCCTGGTGGCCGCACTGGTCGCGGCCAACTGGCCTTACTTCAGCGAGCGCGTCCTCCTCGTGGGGCCGCGCCGCGCGCCCAAGCACTTCGGCTGGCGCCTGCTGGAGTTGGCGCTGCTCGGCACGGCCGTGCTGTGGATCGGCTTCGCGCTCGAGGCCCGCATCGGCCAGCGCCAGGAGCAGGGCTGGCAGTTCTACTGGGCGGCCGGCTTCTTCTTCATCACCCTGGGCTTCCCCGGCTTTGTCTGGCGCTACCTGCGCCGCCATCGGGCAGAGGTCGTCCCGGAGCCCGCCCATGAGTGATGCGGCAGCCGCGGCAGCACGCCAGGACGAGCATCTGATCGAACGAAAGCTCAGCAGCGAGCCCGTCTACACCGGCAACTTCCTCAAGGTCAGCCGCGACACCGTCGGCCTGCCGGACGGCAAGACCGCCACCCGCGAGTTCATCCGCCACCCCGGCGCCGTGATGATCGTGCCGCTGATGGACGACGGCTCCTTGCTGCTGGAGCGCCAGTACCGCTACCCCCTGGCCCGCGTGATGCTGGAGTTTCCGGCCGGCAAGCTCGACCCGAACGAGACGCCGCTTGCCTGCGGCCAGCGCGAGCTGCTTGAAGAGACCGGGTACAGCGCCCGCGAATGGGCCTATGCCGGCGTGCTGCACAACGCCATCGCCTACTCGGACGAAGGCATCCACATCTTCTTCGCCCGCGGCCTGACCTTCAGCGAGCAAAAGCTCGACGAGGGCGAGTTCCTCGATCTGGTCACCCACCAGCCGGCCGAACTCGATGCCTTGGCCTTCAGCGGCGAGCTGACGGACGCCAAGACCCTGATCGGCATGCTCTGGCTCAGCCGCTGGCAGTCCGGCCAGTGGGATCTGAAGTGGCAATCGTCCTGAACCTTCAATGCGGGGTTGGCCACGCCTTCGAGGGCTGGTTCGGTTCCAGCGAGGATTGCGACGCCCAGCAGGCCCGCGGCCTGCTCAGCTGCCCGCTCTGCGCTAACGCCGAAATCAAGCGCATGCCGAGCGCGCCGCGCATCAACCTGGGTGCTGGCGCCAAGCCGACCGAGGTCGCGGAACCCACGCCGGCCGAGATCCGGGCGCAAGTGCAGCAGTTCGTCCGCCAACTGCGTGCCAATTCAGAAGATGTAGGACAGCGTTTTGCCGAAGAGGCGCGCCGCATCCACGGTGGTGAGGCCGAAGAACGTGCCATCCGCGGCCAGGCCAGCCCTGAAGAGACCCGCGAACTGATCGAGGACGGCATTCCCGTCCTTCCGCTGCCGGCTGCTGCGGACGATCCGCTTCATTAGCGAGTCATCAAGGCCGGGCACCGTTCGTCGGCCCAGACTGCAGCCCGTCGGCCCATCCCCCCGACCGTCGCCCGACTTTTGGCATCCGGCTCCTGCGCCGATATGCTGCCTACGTTTGTCAAGAAGCCCATTTCTGGAGCATTGGAGAAGAGATGATCATCCGCCCGCGAGCCCCTGTCGCCCTGTTGTCCCGCTCTCTGCTGGTCCTCAGCCTGTCCGCCTCCCTGGCGGTTCTGGCCGGGTGCAGCAAGTCTGGCGCCAAGGAGGAGGAAAAGACCAAGCTGCCGCCCGCGCTGCAGCTGGCCGCCGAAGACACGCTGGTGATGGGGCAGAGCGCCCACAGCAGCGGCCCCCTGATCACCGGTTCGGTCCAGGCCGAACGCCGCGCCGACCTGCGCGCCGAGCAGCCCGCCGTCGTGCTGCAGGTGCTGAAGGAAAACGGCGAGGCCGTCCACAAGGGCGACCTGCTGGTTCGGCTGGACGCCACGTCCATTCGCGACGGCCTGACCTCCGCCGAGGAAGCCGCCCGCGCCGCACGTGAGGCCTTCGAGCAGACCGATCGCCAGTACGAGCGCCAGAAGACCCTGCAGTCGCAAGGCATGGTCTCCCTGCAGGCGCTGGAAGATGCCCAGAACCGCCGCACCGCCGCCGTGAGCGAGAAGGTGGCCGCCGAGGCCCGCCTCGTGGCCGCCCGCCAGCAACTGACCCGCACCGAATCCCGCGCCCCGTTCGACGGCATCGTCAGCGAGCGCCAGGTCTCGGCCGGCGACACCGCCCAGGTCGGCAAGGCGCTGCTCAAGGTGATCGACCCGTCGAGCATGCGGTTCGAGGGTTACATCTCGGCCGACCAGCGCTCCAACCTCAAGGTCGGCCAGATGGTCGACCTTCGCATCAACGGCCTGGCCACCCGCCAGCTTGAAGGCCGCGTGCGCCGCATCGATGTGGCGGCCGACCCGGTCAGCCGTCAGGTCGCGGTGATCGTCGACTTCGTCGATCCGCGCCAGGCCAATGTGGCCGGCCTGTACGGCGAAGGCAATGTCCGCACCACCAGCACCAGTGCCCTGATGCTCGCCGACGGCGACATGCAGCGCGACGGCGACGCCGCCTTCGCCTGGGCTGTGCGCGACAGCAAGCTGGTGCGCCAGAAGATCACGCTGGGCCAGCGCGATGCGCGTACGGGCGAGTACGTCATCACCGCCGGCCTGAAGGACGGCGACGTGCTGATCCGCAACCCCAGCCGCACCCTCGTCGAGGGCACGGCCGTGCAGGCCGCAGCACGCGCATCTTCCGCCCCGGCCAGCGCCGCGGGCCGTGAAGTCAAGGGAGCTTGATGCCATGCTGATTTCAGATTTCGCCATCAAGAAGCCACTGGCGACAGTGGTCTTCATCATCAGCATCATGGCGATGGGCCTGCTGGCCCTGTCCAAGCTGAAGGTGAACCAAAACCCGGACGTGCAGATCCCGATCCTGGTCGTGATCGTGCCGTATCCGGGCGCCTCTCCTGAAACGTCGGAACGTGAGATCGTCAACCGCCTCGAGCGGCCCTTGCAGGCTGTGGCCGGCGTGACCGAAGTGCAGGCCAATGCCCAGGAGGGCCAAGCCGTCTTCGTGATGAAGTTCGACTTCAAGAAGAACCTGATCGAAGCCACCGATGACGTGCGCAACGCCATCGCCCAGGTGCGCTACTACCTGCCGCAGGAAATGCGCGAGCCCATCGTGCAGCGGGTCGATCCGTCGGCCGATCCGATCATGCAGCTCTCGCTGGAATCCACGACGCTCAGCCATGCCGAGCTCTCGCGCATTGCCGAAGATGACCTCGCCGACAAGTTCCGCGCCATCAACGGCGTGGGCACGGTGGAAATCTACGGCTCGCTGAACCGCGAGCTGTCGGTGCTGCTGTCGGGCCAGAAGCTGCGCGAGTTCAATGTGTCGGTCACGGAAGTCGTGAACGCGCTGCGCAACCAGAACATGTCGGCCCCGGTCGGCAAGGTCAAGGGCGACTTCGAGGACCAGAGCATCCGCCTGATCGGCCGCGTGCCCACGCCCGAAGAGTTCAACACCATCGTCGTCAAGAAGAGCGCCGGCGAGCTGGTGCGCCTGGGCCAGGTGGCGCAGATCGAAGACGGCTTCGCCGAACGTGCCCACCTCTCGGTGCGCAACACGCGCCCCAACGTCGGCATCAACATCACCCGCTCGCGTGAAGCTTCGACAGTCACCGTGGCCAAGGCCGTGCGCAAGATCATCGAGGAAACCCGCAAGACCCTGCCGGCAGGATCGACGCTGGACATCATCGACGACGGCGGCGAACACGCCCAGGACAGCCTGAACAACGTCGTGGACGCGCTGGCCCTCGGCGCCGGCCTGACCATCTTCGTGGTGTACGTGTTCCTGAACAGCTGGCGCTCCACGCTGATCACGGCCACCTCGCTGCCCACCTCGGTCATCGCGGCCTTCATCGCGGTCTGGCTGTGCGGCTTCACGCTCAACTTCATGAGCCTGCTGGGCCTGTCACTCGCCATTGGCGTGCTGATCGACGACGCCATCGTGGTTCGAGAGAACATCGTGCGCCACATGGAGCGCGGCGCCGACCGCCGCACGGCGGCCTTCAAGGGCACGGCCGAAATCGGCTTGGCCGTGGCCGCCACCACCTTCTCCATCGTTGCCGTGTTCGTACCGGTGGCTTTCATCCCGGGCATCTCGGGCGAATGGTTCCGTCCCTTCGCGCTGACCGTGGTTGCCTCGGTGCTGGTCAGCCTGCTGATCTCCTTCACGCTCGACCCGATGCTGTCGGCCTACTGGGGCGACCCTCCGGGCCATCATCTGGCGCCGAAGAAGGGCATCTCGCTGGTCCTGCAGAAGTTCAACGACTGGTTCGACCACCAGGCTGATCGTTACGGCCACGTGATCGGCTGGGCGCTGCACCACCGCCGCATCATGGGCGTGATCGCTGCGCTGAGCTTCGTGGGCGCCATCGTGCTGCAAGCCAAGTTCGGCGGCACCGAATTCGTGCCCAAGTCGGACTGGGGCACGATCGCCGTGGACATCCGCACGCCGCCGAGCTCCAGCCTCGAATACGCCCGCAAGAAGTTCGCGGCCGTCGAAGCCATCGCCCGCCAGATCCCCGAAGTGAAGAGCACCGACAGCGGCATCAACAACGTCGGCGGCAAGATCTGGATCGGCCTGGGCAAGAGCACGGAGCGCAAGCGCAACGCCCAGGAAATCTCGGCCGACCTGCGCGAGCGCCTCAAGGTGCTGACCGGTGCCGAGTACGTCGTGCTGGATGACCTGAACAACGGCGCGCAAAAGCCCGTGCAGATCAGCTTCTACGGCACCGACACCCGCACGCTGATGTCCATGACCGAGGACTACATGACCCGCCTGCGCAAGGTGCCGGGCGCCGTGGACGTGGGCCTTTCGCGTCAGGACACGCAGGACGAGATCCAGATCGAGCTGCATCGCGGCCTGGCCAACGCCATGGGCATCTCGGTCGGTGACGCCGCCAATGCACTGCGCGTGGCCTTCGCCGGTATCCAGGTCGGTGACTGGATCGACCCGACGGGCAAGACCCGCGACGTCTCCGTGCGTCTGCAGGCCTCGGACCGCGTGGACGCGGACAACATCGAGCGCCTGCCGATCACCGTGGCCGGCACCGGCCAGATGGTGCCGCTGGGGCAGATCGCCACCGTCACCATGGGCAAGGGCCCGGCCGGCATCCAGCATCTGGACGGCAAGCGCACGGTCGGCGTCAGCGCCAATGTGCAGGGCCGTGCAGCCGGTGAAGTCTCGGCCGATGCGCTGAAGCTGGCCAAAGCCATGAGCTTCCCACCCGGCTATGGCATCAAGCTCGGCGGCGCGTCCAAGGACCAGGAAGAAGTGTTCGGCTCGCTGGGTATCGGCCTGCTGTCCGGCATCGGCCTGATGTACCTGGTGCTCGTGATCCAGTTCAACTCGTTCACCGCACCGCTGGCCGTGATGCTGTCGCAGCCGCTGTCGCTGATCGGTGTGGTGCTGGCCCTGCTGCTGACCAAGGGCACGCTCAACCTGATGAGCCTGATCGGCATCGTGATGCTGGCCGGCCTGGTCGCCAAGAACGCCATCCTGCTGCTCGACGCCGCGCGCGCCGAGGAGAAGGCCGGTGTCCCGCGCGAAGAGGCGCTGATGCATGCGGGCCGCAAGCGCTTCCGTCCGATCCTGATGACGACCTTTGCGCTGATCGCCGGCATGATGCCGGTGGCCATCGGCATGGGCGAGGGCGGCGAGTTCTACCGTCCGATGGCGGTGGCCATCATCGGCGGCACGATCACCTCGACCTTCCTCACGCTGCTGATGGTGCCGAGCTTCTACGACAGCATCGAGATCTCCCGCGACCGCATGTTCGCCAAGTTCAGCCGCCGCGCTGAACGCTGGACTGCGCTGCCGGCCTTCCTGATGACCTTCGTTGAAGCGATCCTGACCGTCGTGCTGGTGCGCTTCGTGTTCCGGTCGATCCTGAAGGGCTTCAACTGGCTGCGCGGCAAGCGCGGCGGTTCGCAAGGCCCGATGACGCCGGCTGGCGTGGACTGATCAGAGCATCCGCTCTGGATTCATGAGGCCCTGGGGATCCAGGGCCTTTTTTATTTGCCGCATCAGCGCGAGCGCCACGGGATCCTTGCGTGCTGCCAGCTCGTCGCGCTTGAGCCGGCCGATGCCGTGCTCGGCCGAGAACGAGCCACCGTAGCGACCGACGATGTCGTACACCGCCGCGTTCACCTCGGCCTCATGATCAAGCGGCGCCTGCACGTTGTAGTGCAGGTTGCCGTCGCCCAGATGGCCGAAGTTGATCAGCTTGGCATCGGGGATCAGCCGCAGAACGGCAGCGTCAGCCTCGCGCACGAAGGCCGGGATGGCCGAGGCGGGCAGGGCGATGTCGTGCTTGATGTTCAGGCCCTCCTGGCTTTGCGCCAGCGGGATCGATTCGCGCAGCTGCCACATCGTGTGAGATTGCGCGGCGTTCTGGGCAACTGCAGCGTCGGCAATAACGCCTTGTTCAAGCGCAGCCTCCAGCAGTGTCTCGAACTGCGCCTGCGCGTGAGCTTCGCTCTCGCTGTCCGAGAGTTCCAGCAGGACCGACCACGGCGCGTTGAACGGCTGGGCCAGCTGCGGGAAATGCTTGCCCACCAGGGCCAGAGAATTCGCATTCATCAGCTCGAAGCCGCTCAGCGCCGAGCCGGCACCTGCGCGGGCGAGCGTGAGCAGGGCCACGGCGTCTTCCAGCGTCTCGCAGGCAGCCAGTGCCGTCATCTGCGCAGCGGGCTGTGGATAGAGCTTGAGCGTGGCTGCCGTGATGATGCCGAGCGTTCCTTCGCTGCCGACAAAGAGGTTGCGCAGGTCGTAGCCGGTGTTGTCCTTGCGCAGGCCGGACAGACCGCTCCAGATCGCTCCTTCAGCCGTGACCACCTCCAGGCCCAGGCACAGCTCGCGCGCATTGCCATAGCGCAGCACCTGTGTGCCGCCTGCATTGCTGGCCAGGTTGCCGCCGATGGTGCAGGAGCCCTCGGCCGCCAGGCTCAAGGGGAAGAGCAGGCCGGCATCAGATGCCGCTTCCTGCACGGCCTGCAGCACGCAGCCGGCTTCGACGGTCATCGTGAGGTTGGCGGCATCGACGGCGCGCACACGGTTCATGCGGACGAGGCTCAGCACCAGTTGCTGGCCGCTCTCGTCGGGCGTCGATCCGCCGACGAGCCCCGTGTTGCCACCCTGCGGCACGATGCTGACGCCCGCTGCGGCGCACAGCCGCACGACGCTGGCGACTTGTTCGGTGGTGGCGGGCCTGGCTACGGCCAGCGCACGGCCGGTGTAGCGGCGGCGCCAGTCGGTCTCGAAAGCTGTAAGGTCGCTGGTCAGCAGCCCAGCTTCGCCGAGCAGTGCGTGCAGGTCCTCGATCAGCTTCATGCCGCTCTTGTCACAGCCTTCGCTGCGGCCAGTCGTTGACGCACGTGCAGCGTGCACGCTACGAAGACGACGACGCTCAAGGCCACTTCCAGCGCGGCCAGGCCGGCGCCCAGGCCCTTCTCGCTGGTGGCACGCACGGCGCCTTCGAGGAAGTACAGCCAGACCATCAGGCTCAGCCAGCGGAAGGTGTAGAGCCGGTAGCGCCACAGCCCGGCGATGGGCACGAGCAGGGGCAGGGCCTTGATGGCCAGCGTGCCGCGGCCGGTCGGCGCCAGCCACAGTTCCCACAGCAGGCACAGCACGAAAAGCGAGATCAGTCCGACGAGCGCGATGCGTCGTGAGAGCATTTCGCGAGGGGTCGCTTCGGTGCGCAGAGAAGGTGCAGCAGCGGAATTTGCGGGAGCGGTGTCGGCCATGCTGGCATCATAGCCAGCCATGTTCGTGCCTTCCTCCTACACCACCGCCTTCGCCAGCCGCCCCTGGCTGGGGACGCTCGTCGCCATCTTTCACAACCTGCGCGAGCGTTTCCGCGAAGGCCGCCTCGGCCAGACGGCCGGCAGCCTGACCTTCACCACGCTGATCTCGCTGGTGCCGCTGCTGACCGTGATGCTGGCCCTGTTCACGGCCTTCCCGATGTTCTCTTCGTTCCAGTCGGCGCTGGAGCAGTACTTTCTCAAGAGCCTGATCCCACCCAACATCGCCAAGCCGGTGCTGGGCGCGCTGACGCAGTTCTCCACCAAGGCCAGCCGTCTCGGCACGGTGGGCTTGGTCTTCCTGGGCCTGTCGGCGCTGATGATGATGTTCACCATCGACCGCACGCTCAACACGATCTGGCGCGTCAAGCGCCCTCGGCCGATCGCACAGCGCGTGCTCGTGTACTGGGCCGCCGTCACGCTGGGCCCGCTGGTGCTGGGCGGCAGTCTCGCGCTCACCAGCTACGCCATCTCGGCCGGGCAGGGCCTGGTGCAGGGCATGCCCGGTGGGCTCTCGGCCTTGTTGGCTGGGCTGGAGATCGTCATGCTGGCGCTGGGCGTGGCCGGGCTCTTTCATTACGTGCCCAACACCCACGTGCGATGGCGTCACGCGCTGTTCGGCGGCATCTTCGTGGCCGTGGCCTTCACGCTGGCCAAGAGCGGCCTGGCCTGGTACGTCAAGAAGATCCCGACCTACTCCACGCTCTACGGCACCTTCGCCACCGTGCCGATCTTCCTGATCTGGCTGTATCTCGGCTGGGTCATCATGCTGGTGGGCGCCGTGCTCGCAGCCAGCGCGCCGAGCATCTTCCAGGGCCTGCGTCCGCAGCTCGACGTGCCCGGTAACCAGCTGGCGCTCTCGCTCGACGCGCTGCGCACGCTGCGTGACACGCGCGAGCGTGGCACGGGCGGCATGTCGGCGCTGGATCTGGCGCGGCATCTGCGCATCGATCCACTGGCGCTGGAGCCGGTGCTCGATGAGCTGCTCGCGCTCGACTGGCTGGGCCGTCTGGAAGAGGAGGGCGCGCAGCGCCTGATTCTGCTGGCCGACCCGGCCCAGACGCCGGCAGCGCCGCTCCTGCGCAAGCTGCTCGCCACCGAACGCCGCTCGCTGGTGCCGTTGTGGCAACGCAGCGGCTGGAACGAGCTGAAGCTGGCCCAATTGCTCGGCTGATCGGCTGATCGGCCGATGCCTCAGGACTTGCCGGCGTGGTCGCCGTACTCCCAGTCGTAGGGCACGCCGGTCTCGCCAAGCAAGAAGCGCACGAGCTCTACATAGCCGGCCTCGGCGCGCACATCGTTGGACATGATCAGCGCGCAGCGCTGCGAGTCCACCAGGCAGACGAGCGTGTTCGCCGTCTGGCTGTCGTGTCCGCCCTTCACGAAGCCGCGCCCCTGCGGGCCCTTGAAGACGATGACGCCGAGGCCTGCGTACAGGTCAGGGCGCAGCTGATCGGCCGGCAGATGCGGCCCGAAGTTCGGGAATTGGTGGGCCGTGACGATCTTCTGCGAGGGCTTGAGCAGCTCCTCGAACGAGGCGCGCGAAAGCCCGTCGCCGCGCACCAGCGCTGCGGCGAACTGCGCCAGGTCGGCAATCGTCGTGTCCATCGAGCCGGCCGTGCGGACCTTGGAGCGCTCGTCGTGCTCGACGACCTCGCCCTTGTCGTTCCAGCCGTCGGCGAGGTTCGGACGGAAGTCGGGCCGCCACTTCAGCGCGGTGCGCTTCATGCCCAGACGGGCGAAGGTGGCGTCGGTCAGCGCGCCCACGTCCACGCCCAGGCCTTGTGACTTGCGGCCGTTCTCGATCACGAACTGCAGCAGGATGAAGCCGTCGCCCGAGTACGAGAAATCCGTGCCCGGATCGAAGTGCAGGCGCAGCTTCTGGTCGGGCTCGAAGAACCAGAAGTTGGAAAAGCCCGTCGCGTGCGTCAGGCACATGCGCGGCGTGATGCGCTGCCAGCGCGGGTCGCCGGCCAACTGCTGGTAGGGCGCGTACTTGCCCTTGTAGATGGCGTCGGGGTCGTAGTCGGGCAGCGGCTTGTCGAGCGCTTCAGCCAAAGGCGTGTCCAGGCCGATGCGCTTCTGGTCGACGAGCTGCAGCGTCGTGTAGGCCATCACTGTCTTGGTGATCGAGGCGCCGTACATCACGGTGTCCGTCTGCAGCGGATGGCCGGCGGCGTCGCGCTTGCCCCAGGCCTGCACGTGCTGCACCTTGCCGCCGTCGATCACGGCCAGCGCCAGGCCCTGCGCCTGGGTGCGCGTCATCACGGCGCGGACTTTGGCATCGATGGCCTCGGGGGTGGGAAGGGTCGGAAGTGGCGGCGCTGCGGCGGCGGTCGCTGCCAAGAAGCAAGCCACGATCGAGAGAAGTGACTTGCTCATGGCTGCCTTTCGATCAGGGGTGAAGAACGACCAGCAAGGCCACGGCGGCCTGCGCACTTCGATTGCGGATGGCATGCGGGCCATCGACCGCATAACGCGCTGTCTCGCCGGCCTTGAGCAGCTGGACCGTGCCGCCGGCGCTGACCTCCAGCTCGCCCGAGAGCACGCTCAGGTGCTCGCGCGAACCCGGCTCGTGGGCCGCGGATTCCAGCGCGCCGCCCGGCTCCACGCGCAGCTCGTACCACTCGAACTGACCGGCCAGATCGATCGGGCCGAGGATGCGCAGCTGGCACAGCCCGTCCGGGCTGAAGAGTGCGGGCGTGGCATGGGCAGGCACGGTCTCGATGGCCGGGCCGGCCGCCTTTTCGCCGCCGAGCAGCTCGCCGAGTTCCACGCGCAATGCATTGGCCAGGCGCCAGACCACGGCCACCGTGGGGTTGGCCTGGTTGCGCTCGATCTGCGAGAGCATGGACTTGGAGACGCCGGCCCGGCGTGACAGTTCGTCCAGCGACAGGCCCTGAGACTGGCGCAACGTCTGCAGGGTTGCGCCCACCTGGGGCGGCGCGGAAGACTCGGGATGAAGTGCGGACATGCTTGACCTGAAGGCCGGTTTCCGTGATACTGCACATTCGTTCGATATATCGAACTTTATGTAATTTGATGAATTGTGCACCAGGAGCTGTCCGATGACCACCGCCTTTTATGACCATGTGAAGCAGGAACTGGACGGTATCCGTGAGGCAGGCTTGTTCAAGGGCGAGCGCATCATCACCGGCGCCCAGGGTGCCGTCGTGAAGACGGTCGATGGCCGCGAGGTGATCAACCTCTGCGCCAACAACTACCTGGGCCTGTCCTCGCACCCCAAAGTGATCGAGGCCGCGCACGAGGCGCTGCGCACCCACGGCTACGGCCTCTCCAGCGTTCGCTTCATCTGCGGCACGCAAGACATCCACAAGCAACTGGAAGCCCGCATCGCCAACTTCCTCGGCACCGAAGACACCATCCTTTACGCCGCAGCCTTCGATGCCAACGGCGGCCTGTTCGAGCCGCTGCTGGGTGAGCAGGACGCCATCATCAGCGACGAGCTGAACCATGCGTCCATCATCGACGGCATCCGCCTGTGCAAGGCCAAGCGCTTCCGCTACAAGCACAACGACATGGCCGACCTGGAGCGCTGCCTGCAGGAGGCCAAGGCCACCGGTGCGCGCTTCACCATGGTCTTCACCGACGGCGTGTTCTCCATGGACGGCACGATTGCCCAGCTCGACGTGATGCGCGAGCTGACGAACAAGTACGACGCGCTGCTCGCCATCGACGAATGCCACGCCTCCGGCTTCATGGGCACGCGCGGCCGCGGCACGCATGAGTACCGCAACGTCTTCGGCAAGGTGGACATCATCACCGGCACGCTCGGCAAGGCGCTGGGCGGCGCGTCGGGCGGTTTCACCACCGGCCGCAAGGAAGTGATCGAGCTGCTGCGCCAGCGCTCGCGCCCCTACCTGTTCTCCAACACGGTGGCGCCGAGCATCGTCGGTGCGTCCATCGCCGTGCTGGACCTGCTCGAAGCCTCGACCGAACTGCGCGACAAGCTCGAAGACAACACGAAGTACTTCCGCGCCGCCATCCAGGCTGCCGGTTTCGAGATCAAGCCGGGCACGCACCCGATCGTGCCCATCATGGTCTACGACGCCGTGGTGGCGCAAAAGCTCTCGGCACGCCTGCTGGAGCTGGGTGTCTACGCGGTGGGCTTCTTCTTCCCCGTGGTCCCGAAGGGCCAGGCGCGCATCCGCACGCAGATGTCGGCGGCGCACGATCGCAGCCATCTGGAAAAGGCCGTCGCTGCCTTCACGCAGGCCGGCAAGGAACTGGGCCTCATCAAGTAACGAGTTAGCAGTAATGACCACCAAGATCCTCATCATCGGCGCCAACGGCCAGATCGGCACCGAGCTGGCCATCGAGCTGGCCAAGCGCCACGGCGACGCCAACGTCGTCACCAGCGACATCGCGCCCGAAGGCCGCGTGCCTGCCCTGCGCCACGAGATGCTGGACGTGACCGATGCGGCCGCACTGGCCGAAGTCGTCCGCCGCAACGGCATCACGCAGATCTACCACCTGGCGGCGGCGCTCTCTGCCACCGGCGAGAAGCACCCGATGTGGGCCTGGGATCTGAACATGAAGGGCCTGCTCAACGTGCTGGAACTGGCGCGCAGCGAGAAGCTCGAGCGCATCTTCTGGCCCAGCTCCATCGCCGCCTTCGGCCCCACGACGCCGCAGCTGGACACGCCGCAAAACACGGTCATGGATCCGACCACGGTCTACGGCATCTCCAAGCTGGCCGGCGAAGGCTGGTGCCGCTGGTACTTTGAAAAGCACGGCGTGGACGTGCGCAGCCTGCGCTACCCCGGCCTGATCAGCTGGAAGACCCCGCCCGGCGGCGGCACGACCGACTATGCCGTGGACATCTTCCACCACGCGCTCAAGACCGGCAGTTACAGCTGCTTCCTGGAGCACGATCAGGCGCTGCCGATGATGTACATGCCCGACGCCCTGCGCGCCACCATCGAGCTGATGGAAGCGCCGGCTGAAGCCGTCAAGCAGCGCGGCAGCTACAACCTGGCTGGGGTGAGCTTCACGCCCGACGAGATCGCCGCCGCGATCAAGAAGCGCATCCCCGAGTTCGAGATCGCCTTCGCGCCTGACTTCCGCCAGGCCATCGCCGCCAGCTGGCCGCAGCGCATTGACGACCGCGAAGCCCAGAGCGACTGGGGCTGGAAGCTGCAGTACGACCTGGATGCGATGGTCGACGACATGCTGAAGAACCTTCGCCCGCTCGTGAAGGCCTGAGTTACGCTTGCGGCATGACCCGCAAGCTGTTGCTCCTGTTCGGATTGATGCTCGCCTCTGCCGGCCCGGCGTGGGCAGACGACGACTTCAGGTACGCCTTGGGCGTCGTCCTCAAGAACGAGCCCGAGAACCCCGGTGCCGATGTCAGACAGACGCGGCTCAAGCCCGTCTGGGCCTTGCGCTGGGGGCGCTTGCGCATCTCCACCGGCGGTGGCAGCGGGCTGCTGGGTTTCGGCAGCGAGGTCTACGGACCTGGCGCGAGTGCCGATCTGCTGACCACTGACAAGCTGCGCCTGGGCGTGGCCCTGCGCTTCGACGGCGGGCGCGACAGCGGCGACGCCCGTTCCACCAACGGATTGCCCAACATCCGGCGCACGCTGCGTGGCCGCTTCTTCGCCAGCTATGCCATCACGCCGGACCTGCGCTGGACCAACTCCTTGTCGCAGGATCTGCTGGGCCGCGGCGGCGGTCTGGTTTTCAGCACCGACATGAGCTACCGGATCCTGCGCCGGTCCTTCGATGAATGGTCCGTGGGCGCCGGCCTCAATGCCACCAACGGTACCTACATGCGCAGCTATTTCGGCATCCGTCCGGAAGACGTTCAGACGACCGGCTTGCCAGCCTACGTGCCAGCGGCCGGGGTGCGCGATTTCTGGCTGGGCACGAGCTACACGCATGCCTTGAGCAAGCGCTGGATCACGCAGGCCAATGCAGGTGTCTCGCATCTGGTGGGGCCGGCGGCGAACAGCCCCCTGACCGTCAAGCCGACGGGCGTGTCGGTCTCGATCAGCCTGGCCTACAGGAACTGATGCATCCGATCACTGATCCGCTCATTGATCCGGGATCTGCGCTTCCACCAGCTGCGCCAGCAGCGTGAGCGATTCCTGCCAGCCCAGGTAGCACATCTGCACCGGGATCATCTCGGGAATGCTTGCCTGCTCGATGTGGATCTCGGTGCCGCAGAAGACGGGCGTGAACTGGATCGTCGTGATCATCTGGCCGGGCAGGTTCGTGTCGTCGAAGGCGTCGGTGTGGCGCAGCAGTTCGCCCGGGACCATGTCGAGGTAGGTGCCGCCGAAGCTGTGCGAGCTGCCGGTCGAGAAGTTCGTGAACGACATCTTGTAGGTGCCGCCCACGCGCGCATCGAGGCTGTGCACGGTGCCGGTGAAGCCGTGCGGCGGCAGCCATTTGCACATCGCGGCCGGGTCGATGAAGGCGCGGTAGACGCGCTCGGCCGGCGCCTTGATGACGCGGTGCAGGGTGACGGTTCCTGTCGGCATGAAGTGCTCCTTCGCGGTTCGTTCAGAACTTGATCTTGCCAGTGAGGATGGACCACCACATCACCCAGTCGCCCATGAAGCTGTAGAGCGGGCGCGAGAACGAAGCGGGGCGGTTCTTCTCGAAGACGAAATGGCCGACCCAGGCGAAGCCGTAGCCGACGAACAGCCCGTAGAGCAGCCAGACCGGCGTGGCGGAAACGATGCCGTTGATGAAGCACAGCAGCGCCAGGCTGGAGCCGATGAAGTGCAGGCGGCGGCAGGTGGTGTTGGAGTGCTCGCCGAGGTAGTAGGGGTAGAACTCGGCAAAGCTCTGCATCTGCTTGACCTGCTCTTTGGCAGTGGGGGTCATGGCCTTGTCTCCTGTATGGCTGTCTTCAGCGTATTGAACACGAGATCAGCAGCCTCGGCCATCAGTGAGTGCCCCGCTGTCCCGGTGGCGACATGGGCATGGAGCTTCTCCAGCAGCTCGCGCGAACGCTTGGGCGGCGTCATCTTGTCGAGCTCGCCCAGCACGGCCCAGACTGGGCAGCGCAGGCCTGCAGCCGCCGTCATCCCGCCGGCGTAGCTGTCGCACAAGGCCAGCTCATGCGCAAGCAGACCCGGGTTCGCGGCTTCGAGCCTGCGCATCATCGCCATCAGCCGGCCGCCGTCGTCGTGCGAGCGGCTGTACTGGTCGATCAGCTGCATGGCGCCTTGCGCATCGGTGCGTGCCTGTTCCAGCAGCGCGGGCGAGACCTTCATCGGGAAGGCCGTGGCCACCAGCACCAACCCGGCGACGCGCTCGGGTTTGTGGGCGGCGGCTTCCAGTGCGATCAGCGAACCCATGCTGTGCCCGGCCAGCACGGCGCGCTCGATGCCGCGGGCATCCAGGTCCTGCCAGAGCCAGTCGGCCAAAGCCTCGATGGAGGGCAGGGCGGGCGAGCCGCGGCCCGGCAGATCTGGCACCAGGACGGGGCCTTGCAAGCGCTGTCGCACTGGCTCCCAGACCGAGGCATCGTTCAGCGCCCCGTGCAGCAGGACGAGCGGGGCGGGCAGGGTGTTGTTCACGGCGTTCACCTCTATAAAGTGGGCCGCATTGTGTGCTATGTTGGCGGCAAGAATTTCCGAGGAGACTCCCATGAAAGTCATCGACATCCTGCGCGTCAAGGACGGCAAGGGCGGCACGCTGTTCACCGCTTCGCCGGACGAACCGCTGGCCAAGGCCGTCAATGTCATGAGCGAGCGCGACATCGGCTCGCTGGTCGTCATGGAGCACGGCGAACTGGTCGGCATGCTGACCTTCCGCGAAGTCATCCAGGCCATCACCAAGAACGGCGGCTCGGTGGGCTCGACGATTGTGCGCTCCTGCATGGAAGACCACCCGCTCACGGTCACCCCCGAGACCGAGATCGACGAAGTTCGCCGCATGATGCTGGGCCGTCATGCGCGCTACATGCCTGTGATGAACGGCCGCACGCTGATGGGTGTGATCTCCTTCTACGACGTGGCCAAGGCCGTGGTCGACGGGCAGGACTTCGAAAACCGCATGCTCAAGGCCTACATCCGCGACTGGCCGGTCGAAGAAAACCCCGAGGCCGTGGAGCCGAAGCTCTGATTCTTTGATTGCGAAGCACTGGCGGCCCTCCGGGGCCGCTTTCGCTTTCTACAATCGACGCTTCAAAGGAAGAATCCACCCATGTCCGGCAGCACCTTCGGCCACCTGTTCACCGTCACCAACTTCGGCGAGAGCCACGGGCCCGCCATCGGTTGCGTGATCGACGGCTGCCCGCCCGGCATGGAACTCTCCGAAGCCGACATCCAGCCCGAGCTGGACCGCCGCCGCCCGGGCACTTCGCGCCACGTCACGCAGCGCAACGAGCCGGACGCGGTCGAGATCCTGTCCGGCGTTTATGAAGGCCGCACCACCGGCACACCGATCTGCCTGCTGATCAAGAACACCGACCAGCGCAGCAAGGACTACGGCAACATCCTCGACACCTTCCGCCCCGGCCACGCCGACTACACCTACTGGCGCAAGTACGGCCTGCGCGATCCGCGCGGCGGCGGCCGGTCCTCGGCCCGCTTGACGGCGCCGATGGTGGCCGCCGGTGCCGTGGCGCGCAAATGGCTGAAGGAGCAGTACGGCACGACCTTCCGTGGCTGCATGACGCACCTGGGCGAGCAGGCCATCGCCTTTGAAGGCTGGGAACACGTCGGCGCCAATCCCTTCTTCGCCGCCAATACCAGCCAGATCGAATCGCTCGAAGCCTACATGGACGCGCTGCGCAAGAGCGGCGATTCCGTCGGCGCGCGCATCCGCGTGGAAGCGCAGAACGTGCCGGTCGGCCTGGGCGAGCCGCTGTTCGACAAGCTCGACGCCGACATCGCGCACGCGCTCATGGGCATCAACGCCGTCAAGGGGGTGGAGATCGGCGCCGGCTTCGACTGTGTGGCCCAGCGCGGCAGCGAGCATGGCGACGAGATCACCCCGCAAGGCTTCGCCACCAACAACGCGGGCGGTGTCCTCGGCGGCATCTCGACCGGCCAGGACATCGTGGCCTCCATCGCCATCAAGCCGACGAGCTCGATCCGCCTGCCCAAGAACTCGATCAACCGCGCGGGTGAGCCCACGGTCGTCGAGACCTTCGGCCGCCACGACCCCTGCGTGGGCATCCGTGCCACGCCCATCGCCGAGGCCATGCTGGCCCTGGTGCTGATGGACCACGCACTGCGCCACCGCGCGCAGTGCGGCGACGTGCGCCACGAGCTGCCGCCCATCCCGGGGCAGCGTTGAGCGAAGCCCGGCGCATGCTGAGCGCCTGCGGGGCGCTCTACCTGGCCTATTTCGTCTCCGCCGGCTTGTACGGCACCTACGTGCCTCTGTGGTTCGAGTCGCTCGGCCTGCCCATCGTCACCATCGGCTTCCTGCTCTCGGTGCCCAGCTGGACGCGGCTCTACGCGTCCTTCGTCTGGGGCTGGATGGCCGACCGCAGCGGCCGGCATGTGGCGCTGCTGCGGCTGTCTGGCCTGCTGAGTCTGGTTGCCGCCTGTGCCTTGCTGTTCCCGTCGGGCTGGGCGCTGCTGGCGCTGGTGATCTTCGTCTTCTACAGCTTCAACGCCGCCTTCGTGCCGCTGACAGACACTGTCGTGGCCGCCGAGCTCTCGACCGCCGAAGGTGGCGTCGATGCCAAGCGTTATGGCCGAGTGCGGCTCTGGGGTTCGCTGGGCTATCTGGTCGCCGTGCTGGGCTTCGGCTGGCTGTTCGATCGCACGGGCATGGGCGCCTTCGTGCCTTCGATGATCGGCGCGCTGGTCCTGCTGCTGCTCGCCAGCCTGGCCGTGCCCAATCGGCGGCTCGCGGCACACGCCCACGAGAAGAGCCCGCCGCTGGCCGAGGTGCTGGCGCGGCCCGAGGTGCGCTGGTTCCTGGCCGGCACGTTCCTCACCGTGCTGGCGCATCAGGCGCTGTACTGCTTCTACAGCCTCTACCTGGCCGAGCGGGGCCATGACAAGTCGACGGTCGGCCTGCTCTGGGGCGTGGGCGTGGTGGCCGAGATCGGCTGGTTCGCGCTGCAGGGGCGGCTGATGGAGCGAGGCACCGTGCACCGCTGGCTGATCGCCTCGGCGCTGGTCTCGACCGCCCGCTTCGCGCTGACGGCGGCCGTGCCCGGTCAGCTCTGGCTGCTGGTCGTGATCCAGGCTTCGCATGCGCTGACCTTCGCGGCCCAGCACATGGGCTGCATGGCGCTGATCACGCGCTACTTTCCGGGCCGGCTGCGCGGGCGCGGCCAAGCGCTGTACCTGGTGATCGGCTACGGGCTTTCGGGCGTGATCGGGGCGATCGGCGGCGGCTGGCTCGTCGAAGCCTGGGGCCTGTCCAGCGTGTTCTGGGCGGCGTCTGCTGCGGCCCTGGGCGGCGCCATTTGCTGCGCCCTCAGCCTGAGGCGTTCCTCGCCGTCCGCCGCCTGAGCAAATCGTCTGGCGGAATCAGCATTTCGTCGCACACCCACCAGCCTGTCACGGCTGTGTTTCTAAACTTCAAGAATTGCATAAAGGTGAGGGGATAACCATGCGCAAGCAATGGTGGATGGGTGGTGCTGCCGTCGTGGTGCTGGCCGTGGGTGGCGTCGTCTACGCCAGCAAGAGCGACGAGCCCAAGAAGAAGGATGAAACCGCCGGAAAGACCGCCCTGGAATTCCTGGCGGCCGAAGTCACGAAACCCATGCTGACGGCAATGCCCGACCGCGTGGAGTTCTCCGGCCCCCTGGTGGCGCCGGGCACGGTGACGATCAAGGCCAAGGCCGCCGGCACCCTGGTGAGCCTGGCGGTCGGTGAAGGCAGCCGTGTGCAGGCCGGCCAGGTGCTGGGCCAACTGGACCTGGAAGAGCTGCGCTCCCGCGTGGCCGAGCGCCATGCCGGCGTGGCTTCGGTCAAGGCGCAGTTCGAGCAGGCCGAGCGCACCTACAAGACCAATGTGGCCCTGGCCGACAAGAATTTCATCGCCCCGACGGCGCTGGACAACTCCCGCGCTGCCATGGAAACCGCCCGCGCCCAGTGGCAGGCCGCCCAGGCCCAGCTGGACACCATGCAGGTCACGATGCGCCAGGCGGCCCTGGTGGCGCCGATCAGCGGCGTGATCGCCAAGCGGCTGACGCTGCCCGGTGAGAAGGTGGCGGCCGAGCAGGCGCTGCTGACCATCGTCGACCTGTCCAAGCTTGAGCTGGCCGGCCTGGTCGGCACCCACGAGGTCTCGCGCCTGCAGCCCGGCATGGCGGTCAGCATCAAGGTCGAGGGCGACGAGCAGCCGGTGGCGGCGCGCATCAGCCGCATCAGCCCGGCCGCCGAGCCCGGCACGCGCTCCATCGGCGTGGTGCTGGCACTGGACAACCCCAAGGAACGCTTCCGCGCCGGCCAGTACGGCGTCGCCAGCGTCGATCTGCCCGACAGCACCGAGCGCCTGACCGTGCCCGAGACCGCCATCGGCTCCAACTCCGGCCAGGAACAGATCTGGCTGATCGAAAACGGCCAGCTCGCCCGTCGCATCGTCACCACCGGCCGGCGCGATGTGCGCACGGGCCGTGTGGAAGTCGTGAAGGGCATCGGCGCCAACGCCCAGGTGCTGGCCCAGCGCTTCGACAACCTGAAGGAAGGCGACAAGGTGGCCGTCGTGACCACGCGGCCCAAGGTCGCCAGCAGCGCTGCCTCAAGCGCTGCCCTGCGCTGATCGAGAGAGGCGGCCCCCATGTGGATCACCAAGGTCTCGATCAAGAACCCCGTCTTCGCCACCATGGTGATGGTGGCGCTGTGCGTGCTGGGCATGTTCTCCTACGCGCGACTCGGCGTCGAGCAGATGCCCGACATCAGCTTGCCCGGCGCCTGGGTGGACGTGCGCTGGCCCGGCGCCAGCCCGGAGGCCGTGGAGCGCTCCGTGGCCAAGCCGCTGGAAGAGGCGATGAACTCCATCGCCGGCGTGCGCCGCATCCAGTCGCGCAGCTTCGAAGGCCGTGTGCAGGCCAATGTGGAGTTCGCGCTGGACACCGACATGGGTCGAGCTATGCAGGACCTGCGCGACCGCGTGTCCGCTGTGCAGTCGGCCTTCCCGGTCGATGTGAAGCCGGCCACGATGATGCGCTACGAGGGCGAGAACGCGCAGCCCGTCGTCGTGATGGCGCTGCTGTCCGACAAGCGCACGCCGCGCGAGCTGTCGATGATGGCTGACCTGACCGTTTCCAAGCGCCTGACGCGCGTGGACGGCGTGGCCCGCGTGGACATCGGCGGCCTGGTGCCGCGCGAGGTTCGCATCGACCTGGACCCGGCGCGCCTGCGCGCCTACGCGATCACGCCAGCCGAGATCTCCGCCGCGCTGGCCAAGGCCAACGCCGACTCGCCCGTGGGTTTGCTGTCGGATCGCTACACCGACGCCACGCTGCGCGTGGAAGGCCGCATCAAGGATCCCAAGCAGTTCGCCAACGTCATCGTTGCGCGCCGTGGTGATCTGGCACTGACGCTGGGTGACCTGGGTGTGCTCGTGGAGCGCGAGCGCGAGCCCGACACGCTGGCCCGCGTGAACGGCAAGCCGGCCGTCAATTTCTACGTCTTCAAGCAGCAGGACGCCAACGTCGTCGCCACCGGCGAAGCCGTCAAGGGCGCGATGGAGGAGCTGAAGAAGGCGCTGCCGAACGACGTCGAGCTGCGGCTCATCAACGCCAGCAGCGACTTCACCAAGGAATCGCTGGTCGGCCTGCGCCACACGCTGATCGAGGGCGCACTGCTCACGGTGGCCATCGTCTTCCTGTTCCTGCACAGCTGGCGCTCGACCATCATCACGGGCCTGACGCTGCCCATCGCCGTGATCAGCAGTTTCATCGCCGTCCACGCGTTCGGCTTCACGCTGAACTTCATGACGATGATGGCGCTGTCGCTGTGCATCGGCCTGCTGATCGATGACGCCATCGTCGTGCGCGAGAACATCGTGCGCCACGTCGCGATGGGCAAGGACCATCATCGTGCGGCCGAGGACGGCACGAACGAGATCGGTCTGGCCGTGATGGCCACCACGTTTGCGATCTGCGCGGTGTTCGTGCCCGTCGCTTTCATGGGCGGCATCATCGGCAAGTTCTTCTACCCCTTCGGCATCACGGTCGTCGTGGCCGTGCTGGTCAGCCTGTTCGTGAGCTTCACGCTCGACCCGATGCTGTCCAGCGTGTGGGCCGATCCGCCTTCGACCTATCTGCGCCGCATCCCGGTGCTGCGCCAGCTGATCAACGGCACGGATGCCGGGATGGATGTGCTGCATCGCGTGTACGAGCAGGTGATCCTCTGGGCCTTCTCGGGTCGTCGCTACCGCCTGTTCTTCCTGCCAATGTTCGGCCATCCGTTCCTGAAGAACGGCTGGCGCGACAAGAGCGAGGCACGCGCCTGGCGCAGTGCCACCATCACGCCGCGCGGCATCGTGATGTGGGCCGCCGTGGGCAGCTTCGTCGCGGCCTTGGCGCTGGCCGGCAAGGTCGGCAGCGAGTTCGTGCCGCAGACCGACCAGGGCTTCACTTCGCTGGCCTTGCGCATGCCCGTGGCCACCAGCCTGGAGCGCGGCGACGCCAAGGTGGCGCAGGTGGAAGACATCGTGCGCAGCTTCCCCGAGGTGGTGACCGTGGTCACGACCGTCGGCTCGACGGGGCAGGGCATGGCCCTGGGCCGCAACTCGGCCCAGCTCAACATCAAGCTCACCGATCGCAAGGAACGCAGCCGCTCGCAGACCCAGATCGAGGATGCGATGCGCTCTCAGCTGGCCAAGATCCCTGGCGTCGAGCTCTCGGTCGGTTTCAACCGCCCGGTGTGGATCACACTGCTGGGCAACGATCCGGACGTGCTGACGCAGACCGCCAAGGACTTCGCCGAGCGGCTCAAGAAGATCAACGGCGTGGTGGACGTGGACAGCACGGTCAAGCCCGGGCTGCCGGCCTTTGCCGTGCGACTGAAGGATTCCGCCGCGCGCGAGCTTGGCCTGACTTCGGCACAAGTGGCTGCGGCCTTGCGAACCTATGTGAACGGCGAGGTGGCGACCTACTGGACCACGCCCGACGGCAACCAGGTGGAAGTGCTGCTGCGCCTGTCGCAGGCGGAACGCCAGCGCATCGAGCAGATGAACAAGCTGCCCGTGGCCTTCGCCAAGGACGGCTCGCCGATCACGCTGGACCAGGTGGCCACCATCGATTCGGTGTTCAACCCCGAGGTGATCCGCCGCCAGAACCTGCAGCGCCGCGAGGCCGTGTATGCCGGCGTGCAGGGCCGCCCCGCAGGCGACGTCAACGCCGACGTGCAAAAGCTCATCGATGGCTACCAGCTGCCGCCGGGCGTGAGCTTCATGGTCGATGGCCAGGGCAAGGACCAGGCCGAGGCCTTCAAGGGCCTGGTGGGCGCCATGGGCCTGGCGGTGATCTTCATCTACATCGTGCTGGCCAGCCAGTTCGGCAGCTTTGTGCAGCCCATCGCCATCATGGCCTCGCTGCCGCTCTCGCTGATCGGCGTGATGCTGGCGCTGCTGGTCACGAAGTCCACGCTCAATGTGTTCTCGATGATCGGCCTTGTCATGCTGATGGGGCTGGTGACCAAGAACGCCATCCTGCTGGTGGACTTTGCCAACCATGCGCGCAAAGGGGGCGCCAGCGTGGCCGATGCGCTGCGCGAGGCTGGCCTGATCCGGATGCGGCCGATCATCATGACGACGGCGGCGATGATCTTTGGCATGCTGCCGATGGCGATCGCGCTGAACGACGGCGGCGAAATCCAGGCACCGATGGGCCGCGCCATCATCGGCGGCGTGATCACCTCCACGCTGCTGACGCTGATCGTGGTGCCGGTGCTCTACAGCTATCTGGTGCGCGACAAGAAGCAGCCCGTGCACCAGGCGCACACCGAAGCACCGCATGAGGATCCGCGCCCCGCCGGCAACGACGTGATCCCCGCGAAATGAGCGTCAGCAACTTCGGGTTGTTCCGCGCGTAGAGAGTCGCCCCTTCTGGCAGGATGTGCCCGCCTCGCAAAACGAGGCCCACCAGAAGGGGATGACCGCATGCTCAAGTATTCGTTGTTGTTCGCAGCCGCGTGCTGCGAACTGATCTCGCTCACGGCCAGCGCCGCCGAGCCCGCCGCCACCGCATCCGGCTACAACCAGCCGCCGCAGAACATCCTCGAGGTGATGCGCGCGCCTTCGCCGCCGGCGCCAAGCGTCAGCCCCACGCAGGACAAGATGGTCCTCGTGACCTGGCAGGACTACCCGCCGATGGCCCGCGTCGCCACGCCGTATCTGAAGCTGGCCGGCGTGCGCATCGAGCCCAGGAACCACAGCAAGCACGACACGCCGGGCGGCTACGGCATCACGCCCTGCGCCACCGGCTTCGAGTTGGTGAGCTTGCCCGGCGGCGCCAGCGTGCCGGTCAAGCTGCCGGCTGGCTGCCCGCAAGGCCCGGTGTGGAGCGCTGACGGCAAGCGTTTTGCGTTCGCCAATCTGGCGGCCGATGCCGTCGAACTCTGGATCGGCGATGCCGCCACCGGCGCCACACGCAAGGTGCCGGGCGTGCGCCTGAATCCGATGTTCGGCGACGAGCTCCAGTGGCTGCCCGATCAGAAGACCCTGCTGGTCAAGCTCGTGCCCGAGAAGCTCGGCGCGCCGCCGCCCGAGCCCGTCGTTCCCAATGGCCCCAGCATCCAGGAAACGACCGGCTCCAAGGGCCAGAGCAGCACCTACGAAACCCGCGACACGCTGAACAACACGCACGACGAAGCGCTGTTCGATCACTATGCGAGCACCCAGCTCGCCACGGTCGATGCCGCCGCGCTCAAGGTCACATCGCTGGGCAAGCCCGGCATCTACGATGGTCTGGGCATGGCGCCGGACGGCCGCCACTTGCTGGTCGAGACCATCCATCGTCCGTATTCGTACGTGACGACCTACGACCGCTTCCCGCACAAGGTCGAGATCTGGGACATCACCCAGCGCGCCAAGATCGGCGTGCATGAAGTGGCCGACCTGCCGCTGGCCGACCGCGTGCCCATCCGCGGCGTGCCGCTGGGCCCGCGCAACTACAGCTGGCGTGCCACCGAGCCCGCCACGCTGATCTGGGCCGAAGCGCTGGACGGCGGCGACTGGAAGGTCGAGGTGCCCGCGCGAGACAAGGTCATGATGCACAAGGCGCCGTTCAGCGCAGCGCCGGTCGAGATTGCCCGCACCACGCAGCGCTACGTCGGCCTGGCCTGGACGGAAAAGCCAAACCTCGCCTTCCTGACCGAGTACGACTCCAACAAGCACTGGCGCAAGACCTTCATCAAGGACGTCGACCAACCCCAGGCCGCGCCGCGCCTGCTGTTTGACCTGTCCACCGACGAGAAGTACGCCAACCCTGGCAACTTCGTCTACCGACGCCTGCCCAGCGGCGAGAACGTGGTGCGCCTGGACGGCGACAGCGTCTACATGGCCGGCACCGGCGCTTCGCCCGATGGTGATCGCCCCTTCCTCGACAAGCTCGATCTTGGCACGCTCAAGACCCAGCGCCTGTTCCGCAGCGACAAGACTTCGTACGAGCAGTTCCTGCGCTTCGTCGGCAAGGACACAGGCAGCTTCATGACCTGGCGCCAGTCGCCGAGCGACGCGCCGAACGCCTTCCTGCGCACGCTGGGCAAGCCCGTGGACGGGGCAGAGAAGGGCGAGGCCGCGGCCGAATCGAAGAGCACGGCGATCACGCACATCCCCGATCCTTCGCCCGTTGTCCGCCAGATCAGCAAACGACTGGTGAAATACAAGCGCGCGGACGGGCTGGAGCTGTCGTTCACGCTCTACACGCCGCCCGGCTACAAGGAGGGCACGCGCGTCCCGACCATTCTTTATGCCTACCCGCTGGACTACGCGGATGCGTCGAAGGCCGGCCAGGTCACCGGTTCGCAGATGACCTTCACCCGCCTGCGCCAGTACCGCCTGCTGCTGCTGGCCGGCTACGCCATCATCGACAACGCCGCCTTCCCCATCGTGGGCGACCCGAAGCGCGCCTACGACACCTACCTCGAACAGCTGGTGGCCGACGCCAAGGCCGCCGTGGAGGAGGCCGTGCGCATCGGCGTGGCGGACCCGGACCGCGTTGGCGTGACCGGCCACAGCCACGGCGCGCTGATGACGGCCAACCTGGTGGCGCATTCGGATCTGTTCCGCGCCGGCGTGGCCACGAGCGGCTCCTACAACAAGACGCTCACGCCCTTCGGCTTTCAGAACGAGAGCCGCTCGGTCTGGGAAGCGCCCGATGTGTACACCAAGGTCTCGACCTTCTTCACGGCCGACAAGATCAAGACGCCGCTGCTGATCGTCCACGGTGCCGACGACGCCAACCCCGGCACCACACCGCTGCAGGGGGTGAAGCTCTACGAGGCGATCCGCGGCAACGGCGGCATCTCGCGCCTGGTGATGCTGCCCCACGAGCCGCACTGGTACACGGCCATGGAATCGAACGAGCAGCTGATCTACGAGATGGTCCGCTGGTTCGACAAGTACGTGAAGAACGCACCGCCGAAAGCGACAGCGCCGAAGTGACGCAAAATGGGCTTCATCATGAAGAAGAAGCCCTCTTTCTCCACCCGGCTCGTCCACGCCGACCGCAACTTCGGCGCCGAGCACGGCGCCATCCACAAGCCCATCCACTCGTCGGTGCAGTACGGCTTCGAGAAGGTGGAGGACCTGATCGGCGTCTTTCAGGGCACGATCAAGGGTGGCTTCAACTACGCCCGCCAGGGCACGCCAACCACGGCGGCGCTGGAGGCGCGCATCACGGCGCTGGAAGACGGCATCGGCTCGATCTGCTTTGCCACCGGCATGGCGGCGATCTGCGCCAGCTTCCTCACCCTGCTCAAGGCCGGCGACCACCTGGTGTGCAGCCAGTTCGTCTTCGGCAACACCAACAGCGTGATCGGCACGCTGCGCGACCTCGGCATCGAGGTGACGATGGTGGACGCCACGAAAGCGTCCGCCGTCGAAGCGGCTTGCAAGCCCAACACCCACATGGTCTTCGTGGAGACCGTCGCCAACCCCGGCACGCAGATCCCGGATCTGGAAGGCATCGGCGCGCTGTGCGCCCAGCGCGGCCTGGTCTATTTCGTCGACAACACCATCACCTCGCCCGCGCTGTTCAGGCCCAAGGCCGTGGGCGCCAGCCTCGTCATCAACTCGCTGACCAAGACGATCGCCGGACACGGCGCGGCGCTGGGCGGCGCGGTGACCGATACGGGCCTGTTCGACTGGAGCAGCTACCCGAACATCTTTGCCGCCTATCGCAAGGGCGATGCCAAGCAATGGGGCCTGCAGCAGATCCGCAAGAAGGGCCTGCGCGACATGGGCGGCGCGCTGTCCAGCGAGCATGCGCACCAGATTGCTGTCGGCAGCGAGACACTCTCGCTGCGCGTCAAGCACAGCAGCGCCACGGCGCAAGGGCTGGCCGAATGGCTGGCGAAGCATCCTGCCATCGCCAAGGTCCATTACCCCGGCCTGGCCGAGCATCCGCAGCACGCGGTGGCCAAGAAGCTCTTCGCCGCCTCGTCGTGGCTGCTGTCCTTCGAGCTGCGCGACCCCGCGCGCCTGAACGCCGTGATCAATGCGCTGCAGCTGCCCATCAAGGCCACGGGCCTGGGCGACACGCGGACCCTCATCATCCCCGTGGCGCCGACGATCTTCTGGGAAGCCGGCCCCGAGGTGCGCCAGAAGATGGGCATCGGTGACGGCATGGTGCGCCTGTCGCTGGGCCTCGAAGACCTGTCCGACCTGATCGCCGACTTTGAGGAGGCTCTGGCATGACGCCGCAAGAGAAGAAGCAGCTGATCGACACCCTGCAGGCCCGCTTTGAGAAGCACAAGGCCCGTCACAAGGGCGTGGACTGGGCCGACGTGATGAAGCGCTTGGAAGGCAATGCCGCGGCGCTCGAATCGCTGGCGGCAATGGAGGCCACCGGCGGCGAGCCCGACGTGATCGGCCGCGATGCCCAGAGTGGCGTCGTGACTTTCTGCGACTGCGCCACGGAGAGCCCCGAGGGCCGCCGCAGCCTCTGCTACGACCGCGAGGCGCTGGACGCCCGCAAGGAACACAAACCCCAGGGCAATGCCATGGAAATGGCCGCCTCCATGGGCATCACCCTGCTCGACGAAGACCAGTACCGTGCGCTGCAGGCGCTGGGCAAGTTCGACCTCAAGACCTCCAGCTGGGTCGTCGCGCCGCCCGAGATGCGCAAGCTCGGTGGCGGGCTGTTCTGCGATCGGCGATTCGATCGCGTCTTCACGTACCACAACGGCGTGCAGTCCTACTACGCGAGCCGGGGCTTCCGCGGCTACCTGCAGGTCTAGAAGGTGCAGCCCTTGCCGGTGGCAGCGTCGATCACGGCGGCCGCTGGCGCGAGGATGCCGGCGCCGGCATAGGCGTTGCGGCAGTCCGCCTTCTCGGCCTTCTTGACGGCCTTCTCCATCGCATTCTTCTTCGTGTCCGGCGGCGTGGGCACCACGGCCAGCATGCCGCTGCCAGAGCCGCCCCGGACCAGCGGGCCGCGCTGAGGCAGGTTCAGGTTGAGCGCGGGCTTGCTGGCCGAGGCTGACGGCGCGGTGGCCACATCGTGACCTTTCTGGGTCCCCGCATCGGGTGAGCCACCGGAGGCCACGGCCGAAGGTCGCTGGCCTTGACCGGGCGCCGGGCTGCCCGCCACCGGCGCGGCGACATCGACCTTCGGTGCAGCGCCGATGTCTTGTGCGCTGGTCGTCGCCTTGGCCGCTTCAAGCTTGCTCATGGCCGCCGCCTTCTCCTGCCGCAGCGCTTCCACGTTGCTGCTGTTGGCGCTGGCGGCGTCCAGCGTGGCCGTGCTCATCGGCTTCACGCCGTCCAGGCTCGGCAGGTTCATCTGGTTCAGCTCGTTGCGCTGGATTGGCGCCGGCGCTACGCGGCTGAGTTTCTCGGAGGTCTTTGCGGGCAGATCCGGGCTGGTGGACCCTGAGGCGTTCAAGGTCGCCGTGCTCATGGGCTTGAGGCCATCCAGGCTGGGCACGGCCATGGACGGCAGGTCGGCGCTGCGTGTGGCTTGCGTGGCCTTGGCCAGCGGCGCGATCTTGGGCGCGTCGGCGCGGGCGTTGCTGTCGCTCAAGCGCGAAGTGCTCATCGGCTGCAGCTGATCGAGCGCGGCCGAGGGCAGGGTGGGGATGCTGGTGCTTTGTGCGCTCTGCGCATTCGGCGTCGCGGGGCTGAGGTCGCTGCTGCTGGGTGTCACGACCGGCGTGGCCGTGTCCGTCAGCAGGGGCTCGTTCGGGCTGTCGACGGGCTTCCAGGCGCCGGTCTTGGCCGCGCCGGGCTGGTCGAGCTTTTGCGAACTCTCTGGCCGTACCGTGCCGCCTGAGCGCTGCTGCTGGGCCTCGCCGACCGGGCCGTTGTCAGCCGGCGCGCTGACATCCGGATTGCCGAAGTTCGGCGGCCCCTCCAGCCGCACGCTGAGCCGCCCCCAGGCGCCTTCGCCCGGGAGTGCCGAGCCGCCCGGCGCGGTGCCGAAGACCAGCACCAGCCACACGTGCACCAGCACCGCCAAGGTGATGCATTGGCGCATGCGGGCGCGACCAGGTCGGCCTATCTTGGCCTCGGACAAGGGCGAGGGCCAATTCAACAGATCCTGGGCCAGGGCGAAAGCGGCGTGCACGGCCTGATTCTGCCCCGCACCTGAACCCACGAAACCCCTGGAAGGCCCGTGCTTCGATGTTCAAATCGTCCGTACAACACAACTCGAGATGGATGTCACCGTGCCGAAATGGTCTTCCTTCAGCCTGCGTGTGCAACTGACCCTGCTGATCGGCGGCCTGAGCCTGGCCGCCCTGGCAGGCACTGGCTGGTATGCCGGGTCGATTGCCATCGAGCGACAAAAGGAGATCGGCGGCGATTTGTTGCAGGCGACGACCGATTCGGGCGCCGTGCTGCTGGCCCAGGGGCTGGAGGAGCGGCGCAAGGAGGTGCAGCTGCTGGCGCGCTCCCACCTGATGCGCAACGGCGATCTGGCCGGTGACGAGGTGCGTGCGGAGCTGGAGTCGCGCCAACGCTATTCGCCCGAATACGCCTGGCTGGGCGTGGCGCGACTTGACGCGACGGTAGTGCAATCGACCGGCGGGGTGCTGCAGGGGGTCTCGGTGGCCCAGCGGCCGTGGTTCAAGGTGTCGAGCCAGGGCGAGTTCTACACGGGCGACGTGCACGAGGCCGTGCTCCTGGCCCGTGCGCTCAAGCGGGCGGACCCGAACCAGCCCCTACGCTTCATCGACTTCGCGGCGCCGATCTTCTCGCCCCAGGACGAGCAGCGCGGCGTGGTCGCCGCCCACGCCCACTGGAACTGGGTGACCGACACCATCGTCAAGGCCACGGTCGATCGCCTCAAGGCGCCCGGCGTGCAGGTGCTGATCGCCCAGCGCGACGGCACCGTGCTGTATCCCGAATCCCTGATCGGCCAGACCAAGCTGCCTTCGGGCGTGCCGCAGGACGGCCGCGCGCGCCTCCTACCCTGGAGTGATAAGCAGGACTACCTCAGCGCCTTCAGCACCGTGCCCGGCAAGCATGGCCTGGACTGGGTGATTGCCCTGCGCCAGCCCGCCGACCTGGCCCTGCGCGATGCCGCGCAATTGCGCAACCGCCTGCTGGTGTCAGCGCTGCTGGCTTCGGTGCTCGTCGCTGCGCTTTGCTATTCGTTGGCCGTGCGGCTGAGCCGTCCGCTGGAGCGTCTGGCTCATGCCGCCGAGGACGTGCGCGAGCGCCACGCCGCCCCCTCGCTGCCGCGCGAGGACAGCTCGCCCGAGCTGTTGCGCCTGTCGGAGTCCTTTGCCGACATGACCCGTGCGCTGCTGGCCACTGAAACGCGCCTTCTGGCCACCAACCAGGGGCTGGAGAACATGGTGGCCGCGCGCACGGCGGAGCTGAGCCGCGCCAATGAGGAGCTGGCCCGCCAGGCTTCGCTGGATGGTCTGACCGGCGTTTACAACCGCCGCAGTTTCGACGCGCGCCTGCATGAGGTATTCCTCGCCCATGGCCGCTCGCGCCGGCCCTACTGGGTCGTGCTGATCGACGTGGACCACTTCAAGTCCGTCAATGACACGCACGGCCATCAGGTCGGCGACGACGTGCTGCGCGAAGTGGCGCGCTGCATCTCCGCTGCCGTGCGTGAGACGGACTTCGTGGCTCGCTACGGCGGTGAGGAATTCGTCGTCGTGCTGAACGACACGAAAGACCGCGCGGCCGCGACGCGGGCCGCCGAGAAGATCCGCGAGGCGATCGCCTCCAAGCAGATCGCCGTGGTCGGCCACATCACCGCCAGCCTGGGCGCCAGCCGCGTGCAGGGCAACGACGCCAACGACCGCGACGCCGTCAAGCGCGCGGACCTGGCGCTCTATGCGGCCAAGTCGGGAGGCCGCAACCGCTCCATCATCGCGCCGGAAGAGAGTGCGACGGTGGGCGAGGGTGGCGACACTGCGGATACTGTGTAGACAATCGCTCGTTCCGTCTGTATACAATTTTCCGAATCACCGGAGTTGTCATGGACGTTGTGTTTCACGATTGGGTCAACCTGCTGCTGCGCTGGCTGCACGTCGTCGCGGCCATTGCCTGGATCGGCGAGTCCATCTACTTCGTGATGCTGGACAACAGCCTGCATCCGCCCAAGAGCGAAGAGAAGAAGAAGCTCGGCATGTTCGGCGAGATGTGGGCGGTGCACGGTGGGGGCTTCTACAACAACCAGAAGTTCCTGACCAACCCGCCCGAGCTGCCGGACGACCTGCACTGGTCGTTCTGGAAGTCCTACACCACCTGGCTCTCGGGCTTCGCGCTGTTCTCGGTGCTCTACCTCGCCAGCCCGGGCCTCTACCTGATCAATACGTCCAGCCCCTGGGCCTGGGCGGCGCAGATGTCCGAGGTGGACGCCGCCGGCACGGCCGTGTGCTTCCTCGTCTTCGGCTGGCTGGTCTACGACGGGCTGTGCAGGCTCATCAGTCCGGACATGGAGCGCGATGGGTTCTTGAGCATCGCCGTGGCGCTGATGATGGTGGGCGTGGCCTACCTCACGGCTCACATCTACCAGGGCCGTGCGGCCTTCCTGATCACGGGCGCGGTGATGGCCACGGGCATGTCGGCGAACGTGTTCTTCTGGATCATCCCGGGCCAGCGCCGCATGGTGGCGGCGCTCAAGGCCGGGCAAGCGCCCAACCCGCTGGACGGCAAGCGCGGCAAGCAGCGCTCAGTCCACAACACGTATTTCACGCTGCCGGTTGTGTTCCTGATGATCAGCAACCACTACGCCTTCACCTACGGCAGCGATCGCGCCTGGATCGTGATGGTGCTGTTCATTGGGGCCGGCGCGCTGATCCGCCAGTTCTTCGTGCTGCGTCATCGCGGCCGCAATGTCTGGGCGCTGCCCGTGGCGGGCGTGGCACTGTTGGCAGTGAACGCGTGGATCACGGCGGCGGCCAATGTGCCGGCGTCCGTTTCGACGACAAAGACCCATGCGGTGAACCTGGCCGATGTCTCGGCCATCGTGCAGCAGCGCTGTGTGGCCTGCCACGCCGAGCACCCGACGCAGCCGGGGTTCTCGGCCCCACCGGCCGGCGTGCGGCTGGACAGTGAGGCCGCCATCGTCGCCTCGGCCGAGCGCATGAAGAAGGCCGTGGCCACCAACACCATGCCGCTGGCCAACCTCACGCAGATGACGCCGGAAGAGCGCGCGGTAATTGCGCGCTGGTCTGGGCGCTGATCTTTCAGCTCAGCAGATCGAGCAGCGTTCGTGCCACGACCTTCGTGGCGCGGCGCAGGTCTTCTAGCACCACGTGCTCGTCCGCGCGCTTGGCGTTGGACTCCCGCACCGTGCGCGGCCCGGCGCCGTAGATCACGGCCGGGATGCCTTGCGCGCAGTAGAGCCGCACATCGGTGTACAGCGGCGTGCCGGATTCCGGGATGGGCTCGCCGAACACCGCCTCGCCATTGCGGCGCAGTGCTTCCACCAGCGGTCGGTTGCCCGGCAGCGGCGTGAGTGATTGCGCCAGCAACAAGCGCTTGATGTCCACGCGAACGCCGGGGTAGCGCGCTGCGGCGTCAGCGATCACCCGGCGCACGCTGGCTTCCACCTCGACGGGGTTCTCTTCAGGAATCATGCGGCGATCCAGGCGCAGCACGACCTTGCCGGGAACGACGTTGGTGTTGGTGCCACCCTCGATGCGGCCCACATTCAGGTAGGGGTGGTTGATGCCCGCGATCTTCGAGCGTGTCTGCTTGTAGATCGCGTTCTGGGCATACAGAGCGGTGAGGATGCCGGTGGCAGCCTGCAGCGCATCGACGCCCGTCTCTGGAATCGCCGCGTGAGCCATCACGCCGTGGACGGTGATCTCCATCTGCAGGCAGCCGTTGTGGGCGGTCACGACCTGGTAGCCGAAGCCGGCGGCAACGAGATAGTCGGGCTTCGTCAGCCCTTGCGAAAGCAGCCAGCCCGGGCCAAGCTCGCCGCCGAATTCCTCGTCGTAGGTGAAGTGCAGCTCGACACCGCCCTTCAGTGGGCGCCCCAGCGATTCGAGCGCGCGCACGGCGAAGGTGAAGCTGGCGAAGTCGCTTTTGCTGACCGCAGAGGCGCGGCCGTAGAGCTTGCCGTCGGCGATCTCACCGCCATAGGGATCGTGCGTCCAACCTTCGCCGGGCGGCACCACGTCGCCGTGGGCATTGAGGGCGATGACCGGGCCGCCTTCGCCATAGCGGCGGCGCACGATGAGATTGGTCAGGCTTTGCAGGCCATAGTCGCGCACCTGCTGTTGCGGTACGGCGTGCTTCTCGGCCTGGAAGCCGAAGGCTGAGAGCAGCTCGGCGGTGCGCTCGGCATGCGGCGCGTTGTTGCCGGGCGGCGTGTCGGTGGGCACGCGCACGAGCTCCTGCAGGAAGCGCGTCTCTTCATCGAAATGCGCGTCGATCCAGCGATCGAGCTGGGCATGGTTTTCAGTCATGGGGATTGGAATCCTCGGCTTTCGGGCGGTGCGAGCTGATCGAGCAGGTGCTGGAAGGCGCGCACGCTGAGTTCGGCGTCGTCCGCCGTGATCGATTCGCGCGGGTTGTGGCTGATGCCGGCGTTCAGGCCGCGCACGAAGAGCATGGCCTGCGGCATGCGCTCGTGCAGCTTCATCGCGTCATGGCCGGCGCCGCTGGGCATGCGGTACGCGGGCAGGCCCAGGGCATCGACGGCGGCTTCCCAGCGCGATTGCCAGGCCGCGTCGCTCGGCGCGGCGCTGGCGCGCAGGCTTTCTTCCAGCCGGTAGTTCAGGCCCCGACGCGCGCAGATGTCTTTCAGTCGGGCCTGCACGTCGCTCACGCAGGCATCGCGCACGGCGTTGGTCGTGGCGCGGATGTCGAGGCTGAAGCTGCATTTGCCGGGCACGACGTTCACCGAACCGTTGGGCACGTTCAGCATGCCCATGGTGCCGACGAGATCAGGCACGGCCGCCGCGCGTTCTTCCAGGTAGAGCGCCAGCTCGGCCACGGCGGCGGCGGCATCGTGGCGTTGGCCCATGGGCGTGGTGCCCGCATGGCTGGCCATGCCGATCACCTCGCCGACGAAGCGGGCCGAGCCGTTGATGCTGGTGACGATGCCCAGCGGCAGATCCAATGCGTTGAGCACCGGGCCTTGCTCGATGTGGACTTCGACGAAGCCCAGGTAGCGCGCCGGATCGCGCTCCAAGCCAGGGATGTCCGCCAGCTTCAGCCCGGCATGCGCCATCGCTTCGCGCATCGTGATGCCGTCGGCGTCCTGCTGTTCCAGCCAGGCCGGATTGAATTGCCCGACCAGCGCGCCCGAGCCGAGGAAGGTGGCTTTGAAGCGCTGGCCTTCTTCTTCTGCAAAGCCGACCACCTCGATGCCAAAGGGCAGACGGCACCTGGCGCGATGAAGCTCGCGCACGACGGCCATGGGCACAAAGATGCCCAGTCTCCCGTCGTACTTGCCGCCGTTGCGCACGGTGTCGTAGTGGCTGCCGGTGAGCAGGCGCGGGCCGTCGATCTCGGCACCGAGGTATACGCCCACGACATTGCCGACAGCGTCGATCGTCACTTCGTCAAAGCCGCAATCCTGACGCATCCACTCTGCGAGTTGCCGTGCGCAGCCGCGATGGGCATCGGTCAGATACGTCACGGTCAACTCACCGGGCGCATCGCTGAAGCGTGCCAACGACTCCGCCCAGTCCCAGACGAGATTGCCAAGCTCAGGCTGCACACCGAACTTGTCATTCAGGCGGATCTCCGCGATGCGATGGATGTTGCGCAGGCATTCCGCGAACTCGAAATTCGGCGGGTTCGTCAGCCGCTCGGCAAAGCTGGCGATGATGGCTTGCCGATCCAGTCCCAGGCCGCGCGGGCCGCGCACGGCCAGGATGAAGGGGAAGCCGAACTTGGCGTTGTAGTCCGCGTTGAGCTGCTGCAGGCGGGCGAACTCCTCGGGCGTGCAGTCGGTCAGCCCGGCGCGGCCTTGCTCGCCGGTGGATTCCACTGTGAGCGTCTTGGCCACCATGGCCTTGCCGGCCAGCTCGGGGTGGGCGCGGATCAGCGCCAGCTGCGCGTCACGACCACCTTCACGCAGCACCATGGCCATCGCATGCTTGAGATGCGCGAGGCTTCGGAATGGGCGGTGCCGCGCCGCCGCCTGCTCGGCAATCCACGGCGAATGCTCGTAGATGCCGTCCAGCAAGCGCGCCACCGCGGCGGGCGTGGCGGCCTTGTTGAGATCGTCGAGCGTCAGCATGGACGAGGCCTCCGGGTAGGTTCAGGGGCCTGGCCGCAGCACCGCGGCCAGGTCGATCGATTGGGGATCCAGGCACAGCGCGTTCTGCACGCTGTGGATGTGCTGGGCCATCAGCTTGACGGCAGCACGCGCATCGCGGCGGGCGAGAGCGTCCACCAGGGCCACGTGCTCCGCATGCGACTGCTCGGCGGAATGCGCCGACTGGTACATCAGCGAGATCAGCGAAGAACGGCTCAGCAAATCGGCCATCAGGTCGCCCATCACGTCGTTGCCGGCCACGCGGGCCAGCAGCACATGAAAGTCAGCCAGCAGGCGCGTGCGGCCGGGCACATCTGCCGCGCGCACGGCGGCCTGCTCCTTGACGAGGTGGGCGCGCAGCATATTGACCTGGTCCTTGGTGATCGTCGTGACCAGGTGCCGGACCAGGGCCGATTCCAGCAGCTCGCGCAGCTCGAACACCTGGCGCGCTTCCTCAACGCTGGGCTGGGCCACGAAGGCGCCACGCGCGGGTTCCAGCGTGACGAGCCTGTCCCGGCTCAGCTGGTTCAGGGCCTGGCGGACGAGGGTGCGGGAGCAGCCGAAGATGTCGGCCAGCTTCTGTTCCACCAACTTGGTGCCGGGCATCAGGCGTCGCTCGATGATGGCCTGGGTGATGCTGACGACGATGCGTTGCGTCGCGCCCGGCGAGAGGGTCTCGGGTTCTGGCGTGGTCGAACGCGTGCGGCGGGTCATGCGAGGCACTATCTTGTCTCGAAATGTTGTGGACCGAGTGTATACAAAGGGGTTGACGCTGTGCACCCATTTGGCGCCTCACGGCTTGGTCTTTCAGGTTTGATTCCTGGCATGAATGGAAAGATGTTTTGTATACACTTTTCGTCATCCTGCTGCGCCAGGAGGTTTCCGATGTTTGCGCCCCCTCTCCACGCCATGGCGCCTGCCGTGTTGTGCAGATCCTGTCGATCAGCGCCTGCCCGGTGGTTGGCTGGCCGGGTTTGCAGCATGTGCCGCTGATGTGCGCCGGCGCGGTTGGCCCTGCCGATGATCGTCGGCGCGTGGCGCACGGACTGATCAAGCCGTTCAACTGGCGGCAGCGTAGCCTGCCTCGGCGTCAGATCAGCTCAACATGATGGTCGCCGTAGAGAGCAACCTTCTCGTCAGCCGTCAGAAGCAGCACGGGTTCGGCGGCGGCATGCGCCACGAGCAGGCGATCGAAGGGGGCGGGGTGATGCTCGGGCAGCTTGGTCAAGCCCTTGATGCGCGCGCCGAGTACCGAAAGCTCCAGGAGCCCACTGCCCAACGCGGCGCGCCGCACCTCCGCGGCCTGGAACTCCAGCTTGCCGATGCCCGACTTGATGGCGATCTCCCGGAGCGACGCCACGCTGAAGTACACCTCCGTGTGGTCGCCCTGCAGGCGCGGCGTGATTTTCTTCATCTCCGCGCTGCCAGTTAAAGCCGACGATGGAATCGTCGATGGCTCGAACCCTAGCTAAAGCTTAGCTAGAACCGCAAGCCGGATCCCGCTCAACACTCGACGATATTCACCGCCAGGCCACCGCGCGCCGTTTCCTTGTACTTGGTCATCATGTCCGCGCCTGTGTCGCGCATGGTCTTGATGACCTTGTCCAGGCTGACGAAATGCGTGCCGTCGCCGCGCAGCGCCATGCGCGCGGCGTTGATGGCCTTGACCGAAGCGATGGCGTTGCGCTCGATGCAGGGGATCTGCACCAGGCCGCCCACCGGATCGCAGGTCAGGCCTAGGTGGTGTTCCATGCCGATCTCGGCGGCGTTTTCCACCTGCGCGGGCGTGCCGCCCATCACCTGGCAGAGCGCGGCGGCAGCCATCGAGCAGGCCACGCCGACCTCGCCCTGGCAGCCCACTTCGGCGCCGCTGATGGAGGCGTTTTCCTTGTAGAGGATGCCTATTGCCGCGGCGGTGAGCAGGAAGTCGATCACGCCGTCTTCGCTGGCGCCGTGGAAGAAGCGTGAGTAGTAGTGCAACACGGCGGGCACGATGCCGGCCGCGCCGTTGGTGGGCGCGGTGACGACGCGGCCGCCGGCGGCGTTCTCTTCATTGACGGCCAGCGCGTAGAGGTTCACCCAGTCCATCACCTGCAGCGGGTCGCGCAGCGCGGCTTCAGGGTTGCTGGTCAATGCGCGGAAGAGGTCGGGCGCGCGGCGCTTCACCTTGAAGCCGCCGGGCAGGATGCCTTCGGTCTTCAGGCCGCGGTTCACGCAGTCCTGCATCACCTGCCAGATCTTGAGCAGGCCGGCGCGTGTCTCGGCGTCCGAACGCCAGTGGCCCTCATTGCGGCGCATCACCTCGGCGATGCTGATGCCGTAGCGCTGGGTCAGCGCAAGCAGTTCGTCGCCGGACTTGAAGGGGTAGGGCAGGACGGTGGCGTCGGGCGCGATGACCTTCTGCTTCGATCCATCGGCCAGCACTTCCTCGCTGACGACGAAGCCGCCGCCGACCGAGTAGAAGGTCTTGTCCAGCAGCACTTCGCCCGCGGCATCCATGGCGATGAACTTCATGCCATTGGCGTGCAGCGGCAAGCTCTGGCGGCGAAAGAAGGTCAGGTCTTTCGCCTCGTTGAAGTCGATGGCCTTCTCGCCCAGCAGCACCAGCTTGCCAGCGCGGATGTCGCACAGGTAACGCTCCACCTGCTCGACATCCACGGTGTCCGGTTCATGTCCGGCCAGCCCCAGCAGCACGGCCTTGTCCGAGCCGTGGCCCTTGCCGGTGGCGCCGAGCGAGCCGTAGAGCTGCGAGACGACGCGCTCGGTCTTGTCGAGCAGGCCTTCATGCTTGAGGCGCCCGGCGAAGAGCCGCGCTGCACGCATCGGGCCCACGGTGTGCGAGCTCGACGGCCCGATGCCGATCTTGAAGAGGTCGAAGACTGAGACTGCCATCTTGCTCGCCTTTGCTTCTTACTCTGCGTAGTCCGACAGCGGCACGCAGGAGCAGAACAGATTGCGGTCGCCGTAGACGTTGTCCACGCGGCCCACGGGCGACCAGTACTTGGTCTTGCGCAGCGAGGCCACCGGGTAGGCAGCATCGTCGCGGCTGTAGCCATGGGTCCAGTCGGACTTCATCAGGCTTTCGGCCGTGTGCGGGGCGTTGAGCAGGGGGTTGTCTTCCTTGCTCCATTCACCGCTTTCGACCTTGGCGATCTCGGCGCGGATCTGCAGCATGGCGTCGCAGAAGCGGTCCAGCTCGAACTTGCTCTCGCTCTCGGTCGGCTCGACCATCAGCGTGCCGGCCACGGGGAACGACAGCGTCGGGGCGTGGAAGCCGTAGTCGATGAGGCGCTTGGCCACGTCTTCGGCGCTGACGCCGCTGGTTTCCTTCAGGGGGCGCAGGTCCAGAATGCACTCGTGCGCCACGCCGCCGCCCTTCACGCCAGCGATGTTGCCGCTGAAGTGGATGTCGAAGGCGTCGCTCAAGCGGGCAGCCACGTAGTTGGCCGACAAGATGGCGGTTTCAGTGGCGTTGGTCAGGCCGTCGGCGCCCATCATGCGGACGTACATCCACGAGATCGGCAGCACGGCGGCGTTGCCCAGCGGCGCAGCCGAGACGGCGCCGATGTTGGTCTTGGTGCCGATGCCAGCCGCGCGGTGCGCCGGCAGGAAGGGCACGAGATCTTCCACCACGCAGACCGGGCCGACGCCCGGGCCGCCACCGCCGTGCGGGATGCAGAAGGTCTTGTGCAGGTTCAGGTGCGAGACATCGCCGCCGAACTCGCCCGGTGCGGCCACGCCGACCAGCGCGTTCATGTTGGCGCCGTCCACGTAGACGCGACCGCCGTGCTTCTTGACCAGGGCGCAGATCTCCTTGACGTGCGTGTCGAACACGCCGTACGTCGAGGGGTAGGTGATCATGATCGCGGCCAGGTTGGCGGCGTGCTGCACGCACTTGGCTTCGAGGTCGGCCAGATCGATATTGCCTTCCTTGTCGCACTTGGTCACCACGACCTGCATGCCGACCATCTGGGCCGACGCGGGGTTGGTGCCGTGAGCGGATTCAGGGATCAGGCAGATCTTGCGATGGGCGTCGCCACGCGACTCATGCCAGGCCTTGATGGCCAGCAGGCCGGCGTATTCGCCTTGCGAACCGGCGTTGGGTTGCAAGCTGATGCCGGCGTATCCCGTGGCCTGGCACAGCCACGCGGTCAGCTGCTCGTTGAGCTGCCAGTAGCCGGCCAGCTGGTCTTGCGGCGCGAACGGGTGGACGGATGCGAACTCGGGCCAGGTGATGGGGATCATCTCGCTGGTGGCGTTCAGCTTCATCGTGCACGAGCCCAGCGGGATCATGCTGCGGTCCAGGGCCAGGTCCTTGTCGGAGAGCATGCGGATGTAGCGCAGCATCTCGGTCTCGGAGTGGTGGCTGTTGAACACCGGGTGGCCCATGAAAGCGGACTTGCGCACCAGCTCGACCGGCACCAGGGCTTTGACACCCTTCTCGAAGCTGGCGAAGTTCACCGTCTTGCCGAAGACGGCGGCCACGGCCGACAGGTCGGCACGGGTGGTCGTCTCGTCGAACGAGATGGAAACGCTAGACGCGGACGCGCGGCGGAAGTTCATGCCGGCGGCGCGGGCCTTGGCAAGCAGGGATTCCACGTCAGCTGAGGGCACTTCGATCGTGTCGAAGGCGGCGGCCTTCACGCCCAGCGTGTCCGCCAGGATGGCGGCATAGCTGGCCACGCGCTGCGCAATGCGCTTCAAGCCGACCGGGCCGTGATAGACCGCGTACATGCTGGCCACGACCGCCGGCAGCACCTGCGCCGTGCAAATGTTGGACGTGGCCTTCTCGCGGCGGATGTGCTGTTCGCGCGTTTGCAGCGCGAGGCGATACGCCGGGTTGCCGTGCGTGTCCACGCTGACGCCGACCAGACGGCCCGGCAGGTTGCGCTTGAACTCGTCCTTGCAGGCCATGAAGGCGGCGTGCGGGCCGCCGGCACCCATGGGCATGCCGAAGCGCTGGCTGGAGCCGACGACGATGTCGGCGCCCATCTCGCCCGGAGGCGTGATCAGCGTCAGTGCAAGCAGATCGGTGGCAGCGATGAGCAGACCGCCTTGGCTGTGCACGGCTTCAGCGATCGGCGCCAGATCGCGCACCACGCCGGTCACACCGGGGTACTGCACAAGGGCGGCGAAGCACTCGGTCTTGCCGGCATCTTCGGCCTTGCCGATGACGATTTCCATCTCCAGCGGCTCAGCGCGCGTGCGCACGACTTCGAGCGTCTGCGGCAGCACGTCGTCGGCCACGAAGATGATCTTTGATTTGCTCTTGCCAACGCGTGCGGCCAGCGTCATCGCTTCAGCGGCGGACGTGGCTTCGTCGAGCATCGAGGAATTGGCGATCGCCATGCCGGTGAGGTCGGTCACCAGCGTCTGGAAGTTCACCAGCGCTTCCATGCGGCCCTGCGAGATCTCCGCTTGATAAGGCGTGTAGGCCGTATACCAGGCGGGGTTCTCGAGGATGTTGCGCAGGATGACGCCGGGCGTCAGCGTGCCGAAGTAGCCCTGGCCGATGTAGCTCTTGAGCAGCTGGTTCTTGCCTGCCAGCGCCTTCAACTCGGCCAGTGCTTCGGCTTCGGTGCAGGCGGGCGGCAGGGCCATGCCGGCCGAGCGCTTGATGCTGACGGGCACGATGGCCTCGATCAGCGCACGGCGCGAAGCCTGGCCGATCACGGACAGCATGCCGGCTTCGTCGGCGGCGTCGGGGCCGATGTGGCGGGCGTGGAATTCAGCGGCGTTCTCGAGCTCGCCGAGCGGCTTCAGGGCAGACATCAACATGGCTGATCGCTTCTTCTCTTCGAAAAATTACAGGGTCTTCAGCAGCGCGTCGTAGGCCGTGGCGTCCATCAGCGCATCCAGCTCGGCCGGCTTGGCCAGCTTGACCTTGAAGAACCAACCAGCCTTCAGCGGGTCGGTGTTGGCCAAGGCGGGGTCGTCGCGCAGGCCTTCGTTCACTTCGACCACTTCGCCGGTCACGGGCATGTAGACGTCGGCGGCGGCCTTGACGGACTCGACCACGCCGGCCACTTCCTTCTCCGCAAAGCTCTTGCCGACTTCGGGCAGGTCCACGAACACGATGTCGCCCAGGGCGTCCTGTGCGTGCACGGTGATGCCGACGGTGGCGATGTCGCCGTTGACTTCAATCCATTCGTGGTCGGCGGTGTACTTGATGCTCATGGTCTTCAGCCTCGGAAGTAGTTGTTGGGGGTGAAAGGAGTGGGGGAAACAGTCATGGGCGTGCGCTTGTCGCGCACGATGGCAAACACTTCGGTGCCGGCCTTGGCGTTGGCCGTGGTCACGTAGGCCAGGGCAACGGGCTTGCCCACCGTGGGGCCGAGCGTGCCACTGGTGACGATGCCAATCTCGGCGCCCGAGGCGTCGACCAGTCTGCAGCCTTCGCGCACAGGCATGCGTTCGCTGCTGACAAGGCCGACGCGCTTCTTCGCCGCGCCCTCGAGCAGTTGCTGGTCGATCACGGCCGCGCCCGGGTAGCCGCCGGCACGCGCGCCGCCGGCGCGGCGCACCTTCTGGATGGCCCAGGTCAGCGAGGCTTCGACCGGCGTGGTCGTGGTGTCGATGTCGTGACCGTAGAGGCATAGGCCGGCTTCCAGGCGCAGCGAATCGCGGGCGCCCAGGCCGATGGGCTTCACTTCAGCGTGCGCGAGCAGCTTGCGGGCCAGCGCTTCGGCTTGGTCAGCGGCCACAGAGATCTCGAAGCCGTCTTCGCCGGTGTAGCCGGAGCGGGTCAGGAAGGTGGGAATGCCGTCGAGCTCGAAGAAGCCGCCGGTCATGAAGACGAGCTGGGCGACGCCAGCGTTCAGGCGCGAGAGCACCGTCACGGCCTGCGGGCCTTGCAGAGCGAGCAGGGCCTGGTCGGGCAGGGGTTTCACTTCGCACTTGCCCGACAGATGCTTGTGCATGTGGGCGATGTCCTGGTCCTTGCAGCCGGCGTTGACCACGACGAAGAGTTCGCCGTCACGGCGGCAGACCATCAGGTCGTCCAGGATGCCGCCCTGGTCGTTCGTGAACAGGGCGTAGCGCTGCTTGTGCAGGCCGAGGTCGACGATGTCGACAGGCACCAGAGTTTCAAGAGCGGCATCGGCGCCGGCGCCGATCAGCAGCACCTGGCCCATGTGGGAGACGTCGAACAGGCCGGCAGCGGCGCGGGTGTGCTTGTGCTCGGTCATCACGCCCGTGGGGTATTGCACCGGCATGTCGTAGCCGCCGAAAGGAACCATCTTGGCCCCGAGTTCGACGTGCAGGGCGTGGAGAGGGGTCTTCTTCAATTCAGCGGACATGATGCGTAGAGGCTCCAAGGGTGTCAGTCAACCATTGATGCCTCGCTGTCCGGCTTACCTGAGAGATTGACTCCGCGTGAATGATTGCGAAGCTTGCCCCTTCGGTGGACGAGCTCCAGGGCCCGCCTCTCTCCAGTGAGGAACGCTCTGGTGGGAGCGTCTTGCCAGTCCTTTTGCCTGAGCGTTCATGGACCAGCCACTGCGCCTTCGGCGGCCCGCTGCTTGCAGCGGACTCTCTCCTGACAGGGCCGGATTCTATGGCAACAATGCGCCCATGAAACCCATCAAGCCCTGGCTCGCTTGCCTTCTGTTTCCTCTTCTGCTCCTGACGCATGCATTGGCCGGCGCCCAGGTTGTGCAGACCGAGCACGTGCGGGCCGAGCTGCTGGTCTATGCGCCGGATGGCATCGGCCCAGGAAAGCCGCTGTGGCTGGGCCTGCAGCTGCAGCATCAACCCCCTTGGCACAGCTACTGGAAAAACCCGGGCGATGCCGGCACGCCCACAAGCCTGGCCTGGGTATTGCCGGCCGGCTGGAGTGCTGGGCAGATCCAGTGGCCGGTGCCGAGCCGTATTCCTGTCGGGCGGCTGGCCAGCATCGGCTACGGGGGCGAGCTGCTCTTGCCCGTGCCGGTGAAGGTGGGATCGGCGCTCAAGGCTGGCGCCGAGATCCGGCTGAACGCCGATTGGCTGGTCTGCAGCGAAAGCTGCGTGCCGGAGTCCGGCGAGTTTCGCCTGAAGCTCAGCGCCGGCCCGCAGCGCCAGCACGCTCAGCGCTTCAAGGCGGCTCTGGCCCGCGTGCCCAAGCCTGTGGAGGCACGCCAGAGCCGCGCCTGGGCCCAGGCTGGCAGCCTGCTGCTGCAGGCGAGCGGTCTGCCGCAGCGGGAGTTTTCCGATGCTTTCCTGGAAGAGGAGGGCGTTGTTCGGCCCGCCGCTCGGCCCCGCTTGAGCTGGCACGGCGACACCTTGCAGGTCAGCATGGAGCTGGAGAGGCCGCAGACCGCACGGCCGCGCCAGATGAGGCTCGTCCTGGCGGATGCGCAGGGCGGCCTGGTCTTGGGCTTTACCCTGCAGGGCGACTGGCCTTAGGACAGGTCCTGGAAAGGCCGCAGAATGTGTCGTGACCACTTCGAGGAGTGAACGATGCAAACGAGGACGTACCGCTTCGGCTTCCTGTTCATCAGCGCCTGCATCGGGCTGGTCGATGCCGCCAGCGCGCTGGAGATCCGGCAAGCGGTGCCCGACCTTGCCGTGCAGGACGCAGCGGGCAAGCCAGTGAAGCTGTCGGACTTCAAGGGCCGCGTGGTGGTGCTGGAATGGACCAACCCCGGCTGCCCTTATGTGCGCAAACACTACGACAGCGGCAACATGCCCGGCACGCAGAAGGCTGCGCTTGATCAGGGCGTGGTCTGGCTGACGGTGTCGTCCACCGCTCGCGGGCACGGTGACTTCCACGCTCCTGCCGATCTGCAGGCTTGGCTGGGCGAAAAGGGTGCGGCTCCGAGCCGCCTGCTGATGGACACCGACGGCAAGCTGGGCCGCGCCTTCGATGCCCGCACAACGCCGCACATGTATGTCGTGGACAAGCAGGGTCTGCTGGCCTATGCAGGCGCCATCGACAGCGTGCCTACGCCGCGCATCGAAGATCTGGCCAAGGCCACCAACTATGTGAAGGCCGCTGTGCCCGAAGTGGTGGCGGGCAAACCGGTCGCCACGCCCGTGACCAAGCCCTACGGCTGCAGCGTCAAGTACGCGGACGGTTAAGTCGAGCCTAAGAGCCCCTTCGGGCGAGCGTGCCACACTGAGCGCATGAGACTCCTCCTCGTCGAAGACGATCAGATGATTGGCGAGCAGATGCTCGACATCCTGCGTGCCGAGCGCTACGCCGTGGACTGGGTGCGCGACGGCGAAATGGCCGACACCGCGCTGGCCGGCCAGAACTACGACCTCGTGCTGCTCGACCTGGGCCTGCCCCGGCGCGACGGCATGAGCGTGCTGCGCGGCATGCGTGCCCGCAAGGACCGCACGCCGGTGCTGATTGCGACCGCGCGCGATGCGATCAGCCAGCGCATCGAAGGCCTGGATGCTGGCGCCGACGACTATGTGCTCAAGCCCTTTGACCTCGACGAACTGCTGGCCCGCATCCGCGCGCTGCTGCGCCGCGCTCAAGGCCGCGCCGAGCCCGTGTACGAGCACATGGGCGTGGCGCTGAACCCCGTCACGCACGAAGCCACAGTGGACGGCAAACCGGTGCAGCTCTCGGCGCGCGAATGGTCGGTGCTGGAGCCGCTGATCGCGCGGCCGGGCCTCGTGCTCTCACGCCAGCAGCTCGAAGAAAAGCTCTACGGCTGGAAGGACGAGATCAGCTCGAACGCCGTGGAGGTCTATGTCCACGGCCTGCGCAAGAAGCTCGGCTCCAAGCTGATCCAGAACGTGCGCGGCCTCGGCTACATGGTGCCGAAGACTGATGCGGCTTGAAGGAGCGCCATGAAGGTGCTCGCGCGGATTCGCAATTTCCTGCTGGCGTCCCTTCGCCGGCGCTTGCTCCTGTTCCTCTCCGCCGCCGTAATGGCGGCCGCGCTCGTGCAGGGCTGGAGCAGCTACCGCGCCGCGCTGGAAGAAGCCGACGAGATGTTCGACCACCAGATGCAGCAGGTGGCGGTCTCGCTCGGCGGCGGCCTGGGCGGCGGCGCCATCCACACCGAGGACGACCTGGAGCTGATGGTGCAGGCCTGGTCCGAGCAGGGCCTGCAGGTCTTCCAGTCGGCCGGCCGAGCACGCCTGCCGGCGCGGGCCGTGCTGGGCTTTGCCAATGTGGATTCCGAAGGTCGCACCTACCGCGTGCTGTCCGTCCAGGCGGGCGGCCAGATCGTGCAAGTGGCGCAGGACCTGGCCGTGCGCCAGCGCCTGGCCGGCAAGCTCGCGCTGCGCACCGTGACACCGATCGCGGTGATGCTGCCGCTGTTGATGATTGTGGTGGGCTGGGTCGTCAGCAGCACGCTCGCGCCAGTGGAGCGGGTGCGCAAGCAGATCTCGCAGCGCCGCGCGCAAGACCTCGCGCCGGTCAGCGACGATGGCCTGCCGGCCGAAGTGCAGCCGATGGTCAGCGAGTTCAATGCGCTGCTCGAGCGCGTCAAGCAGTCCTTCGAGGCGCAGCAGCATTTCGTGGCCGACGCCGCGCACGAGCTGCGCTCGCCGCTGACCGCGCTGAAGCTGCAGCTGCAAGGCCTGCAGCGCGCCACTGACGACACGGCGCGAGCCACCTCACTCTCGCGACTGGACGCCGGCATCGAGCGCGCCAGCCGCCTGGTCGAACAGCTGCTGTTGCTCGCTCGCCAGGAGGCCGCCGAGACCAAGACCCAACCCGTGGCGATGGAGCCACTGCTGCGCCAACTGGTCGGCGAGCAGGCCAGTGCAGCGCGTGATCGCGGCGTCGATCTGGGCCTCGTGCATGCCGATCCGGCGAACGTGGAAGGCCAGCCCGACGCGCTGGCGGTGCTGACCCGCAACCTGCTGGAGAACGCGGTGAAGTACACGCCGCGCGGCGGCAAGGTGGACGCCAGCCTCACGCAGCAGGCCGACGGCGCGGTGCTGCGCATCGAGGACAGCGGCCCGGGCATCGCGCCCGAGGAACGTGCGCGCGTGTTCGATCGCTTCTACCGCACGGCCGACACCGCCACGGCGGCCGGCGGCAGCGGGCTGGGCCTGGCCATCGTCAAGTCCATCGCCGAGCGCCACGGTGCGAAGCTGCACCTGGACAGCTCGCCGCGCCTGAAGGGCCTGCGCGTCGAGGTCTTCTTCCCGACGCGCACTCACGTCGAGTGAGTCGATGGTGCGCGCCGTTAAGAGCGCACTAAGCGCGGCCGTGCACAGTCACACCATCGCAAGTCTTGGCTTTCCAAGGAGTACCGAATGGCATCCGAAACCCTCATCTCCGTCAAACGCCTGAGCTGGATCCTGGCCAGCGTGGGCATGTTGGGCCTGGGCGGCGGCGCGCTCGCCGCCGTGGCGCTGCAGAAGACCTCGAACAACAGCGCTGCTGCAGCAGCGCCGGCTGCGCTGGCGTCGCCCGCCGTGACCACGGCAGCCGCGCCAACGCCCGACGCCGCGCAGAACGCGGCACCGCTGCCGACCAACGCACAGAATGCGCCGACAGGCCCCACCGTGCTGCCCGACTTCGCCGCCATCACGCAGGCCATGGGCCCGGCGGTGGTCAACATCAGCGTCAGCGGCACGATCAAGACCGGCAACCGCATGCAGGTGCCGGAAGGCGTGGACCCGGACGATCCCTTCTTCCAGTTCTTCCGCCGCTTCCAGGGCCAGCAAGGCCCTCAGCAGCGCGAGATCCACGGCCAGGGCTCGGGCTTCATCGTGAGCGCCGACGGCATCATCCTGACCAACGCTCACGTCGTTCGGAACGCCAGCGAAGTGACCGTCAAGCTGACCGACCGCCGCGAGTACAAGGCCAAGGTGCTGGGCAGCGACCCCAAGACCGACGTAGCGGTGCTGCGCATCGAGGCCAAGAACCTGCCCACCGTGCGCATGGGCGATGCCAAGGCGCTGCGTGTGGGCGAATGGGTGCTGGCCATTGGCTCGCCCTTCGGCTTCGAGAACAGCGTGACGGCCGGCGTCGTCAGCGCCAAGGGCCGAGCGCTGCCCGATGAAAACGGCAACCTCGTGCCCTTCATCCAGACGGACGTGGCGGTGAACCCCGGCAACTCCGGCGGCCCGCTGTTCAACTCGCGCGGCGAGGTCGTGGGCATCAACTCGCAGATCTTCAGCCAGACGGGCGGCTACCAGGGCCTCTCGTTCGCCATCCCCATCGACGTGGCGCGCCGCGTGGAGCAGCAGATCGTTGCCACCGGCTCGGCGCAGCATGCGCGGCTGGGCGTGACGATCCAGGATGTGAATCAGGCCTTTGCAGATTCCTTCAAGCTCGAGCGTCCGGCCGGTGCGCTGATCTCCAGCGTGGAGGAGGGCGGCCCCGCGGCCAAGGCCGGCGTGAAGGCCGGTGACGTGATTCTCGAGATGGACGGCCGCCCCATCGTGGCCTCTACCGATCTGCCGGCGATGCTGGGCGAAAGCCAGCCGGGCAGCGCCGTCAAGCTGACCGTCTGGCGCAACGGCCAGCGCGAAAGCCTCACAGCCAAGCTCGGCGCTACGACGGACAAGACGGTCGAAGTGGCGCAGGACAAGGCCGTCAAGGGCGGCAAGCTGGGCCTCTCGCTGCGCCAGTTGCAGCCTGAAGAGAAGCGCGAATCCGGCATCCGCGAAGGGCTGGTGATCGAAGACGCTGCTGGCGCTGCCGCGCGGGCCGGTGTCCAGGCCGGCGACGTGCTGCTGGCCGTGAACGGTACGCCGGTCAACTCGATCGAGCAGGTGCGCAAGGTGGTAGATGGTGCCCAGAAGTCGGTGGCACTGCTGATTCAGCGCGGCCGTCAGCAGATCTTCGTGCCGGTGCGTATCGGCTGATCGTTGATCAAACCGCCGCGGGTTGCTGGCCTTCCTGCGGCGGATCCTCGTACATCTCGCCGCCAAACTTCAGCGCCGTGTGTTCGCGGCTGGAGTGCCGCAGCGGGAAGAACATCTGGTCTGCCCAGTGTTCGTCGCCGAACAGCAGGTCGTCCTGCAGGCCGACCTTGGCAGGGAACTGGCGGGTGATCTTGGCGGTGCCGAAGATCATGTCCCACACGAACAGCAGGTTGCCGTAGTTGCCCTTGTAGTGGCCGATGCCGTCGGCATTGGTCAGTGCGTGGTGGGCGGCATGTGTGGCCGGGGTGGAGATGGTGCGCTCCAGCACCCACATCAGCGGGCGCAAGGCCTTGATGCGATAGAGCGGCTCATCCCATCGCCAGGCGCAGTGCGCGCCGAGGATCACGGCGATCTTCACGACGAAGTAGCCGGCGTAGAACCAGGGATCGGCGCCGAGGAAGGTCAGCACGCCGGCCATCCACAGGCCCGGCATCATCAGGTAGTAGAAGAAGTTGTTGCGGTAGGTGATGCGGATGCTCATGTACCGCGCCGAATGGTGGGCCCGGTGCAGCGGCCACAGCAGCGGCGAGTGCGAGGCACGGTGCCACCAGTACTGCGTCATGTCGTCGGCCACCAGGATGAAGACCAGCCAGAGCCAGTTGGACATGCCGGCCAGCGCGCCGTGCCAGTCCGGCACCAGCCAGCCGCAGAGCTTGGTGGCGCCCAGGAAGGCCAGCGGCTGCGAGACGGCCAGCAGGCTGATGAACATCAGCAGCTCCAGCTTGGTGTCGTTGGCGCTGGCCACCACGGTGTTCTTGTAGCGGCGGCTCGTGTATTCCATGCCGGCAAAGCCGAGGATGGTGCAGACGACCAGGCTGTTCTGCAGCAGGGCGGGGCTCATGTCGTGTCTCCTGGGCCCGCGGATCGGGGCTCTGGGATTCAGTCTAGGAAGCGCTGGTCAATGCGGCAATTGAATTGTTAGTATTGAATCAATGCAATCTACGCATTAGATGACTGTCATGCACCTGGACCTGAAGAAGCTTCACCACGCCGTCCTGCTGGCCGAAGAGCGCAGTTTTGCACGCGCCGCCACCCGCGCACACTTGAGCCAGCCCGCCCTCACGCGCAGCATCCAGGCGCTGGAGGCGGCGCTGGATGTGCGCCTGTTCGACCGCGATCTCAGCCACGTCACGCCGACCTCGGCCGGCGCGGCGCTGATCGACAAGGCGCGGCAGCTGCTGCTGCATGCCTCCACGCTGCAGCGCGAGGTCGGCCTCATGCGCAGCCTGGAGCTCGGCCAGGTCGCGCTCGGCGTCGGCCCGATCCCGGCCGCCGTGCTGCTGCCGCAGGTGCTGGCCCGCCTGGCGCGCGAGCACCCGCGCGTGCAGGCCGAGGTGGAGGTCAACAACTGGCAGGTGCTGACCGAGCACCTGCTGAACGAGCGCATCGAGTTCTTTGTGGGTGATGCGCGCGAACTGGCCGGGCATCCGCAGTTGCAGATCACGCCGCTGCGACCGCTGCCGGGCGGGATGTTCGTGCGGCGCGGCCATCCGCTGCTGGCGCGCAAGGGCCCGCTGCCGGCCTCGGAGCTGGCGAACTGGCCGACGGCCGCCATCAGCCTGCCGCAGCAGGTCCAGCGGCAGATGCGCGCCTGGATCGGCGAGAGCGAACACTATCCGGCACTGCCCACCATCAGCTGCGACCACCTGGAGGTCGTCAACGAGATCGCCCGCAACAGCGACGCCATCGCGCTGGGCGTGCATGCCGTCATGCGTGGAGAGATCGAGGCGGGCCGCCTGCAGGCGCTGCGGTTCAAGGACCAACCCAGGGTCGGTTCGCAGCCCAGCGTGGTCTCGCTGGCGGGGCGCACGTTTTCGCCCAGCGCGCGCTGGCTGGTTGAGCGGATGACGGAGCTGTCAGCTGAATTGGCGAATTAGGGGCTATTTCGCTTTCGACAGCGTGCCCGAATCGACGTGCTCAAAGGTTCCGCCATAGCTTCGCAAGCTGGTTTGCTGCGAGTACTTCAACTTCTCCCCGGAGATGTCGAGGGTCATCGTGAAGGCCGGGGTTCCACGTAGGCTGAGCATGCGGCCAAGCATGGCAACATGGGGCGAATTCACATGCGCCGTGAGCCCTCTCATGCGAAATGCTTGCCTTTCTCCAGCGCTTATCTTCGCGGCAGCCGCTGCGACGGCCGCACCAGCGGACGATCTGCTGGTATTCGTTGGAGAGAAGCAGACCGTTGAACAGTTCCAGCCCAAAGCCTCACCTGACGAAATCAGGATGGACAGCGCATTTCGGGCGACTTATGCGATCAGGCAGATCGTCTTTGGTGACTTCAAGGCGGCAACCATTGCGTTCGATGCCTACGATCATTACGGGCGGCCTGCGTTCGAGCGCTACAAGTTCGCCTTGCTGTTTGTTTCTCTCGTTGATGGCGTCTATTACCAGCAGAAGTACCAGTTCTTCCCTGTGTTCCAACTTGGCTCGGGTGAGTGGGCAGGGTGCGGCGATCCCTACCAGTACGAGCCGCGTGTGCACAGAGGCAAACTCGTAGCCCGCAAGCTGACGTACGGTGCAGACGCGTTCTTCGAAATTTCAGATCTGTCGTCGCGCGATCTTGCCGCCCGCTATCCCGCGCCGTACTACGAGATCAAGCAAGGCAAGGCGTTCTGCCGCATGGGCAATACCGTTCAGGAACTGTTCGAAGTGAAGAAGAACGGTGTGCTGAAGGCTCGCGGCCTGTTTGAATAGCGTGAATAGCGTGAATAGCGTGAATAGCGTGAATAGCGCTACGCGGAGGGAGACATGTCGATGACCATCACGATCACTGCCTTCGAACGCTCGCCCGACGGCGGCAAGGGCCTGGCCCGCGATTGCCGCGTGCGATGGGCGCTCGAAGAAGTGGGGCAACCCTACGACGTCCGCCTGGTGTCCTTCGCCGCGATGAAGGAGCCGGCGCACCTGGCCTTGCATCCCTTCGGCCAGATCCCGACCTACGAGGAAGGCGAACTGACGCTGTTCGAATCCGGCGCGATCGTTCTGCATCTCGCTGAGCATCACGACGGCCTGCTGCCGCAAGACCCGATCGCCAGAGCACGCGCAAAGATGTGGACCTTCGCAGCGCTCAGCTCGGTGGAGCCGCCGATCCTGGATCTCGTCGTCGCCAGGATCATCGAAGCCAAGCAGCCTTGGGCTGAGGCGCGCATGCCGGTGGTGGTGGATCGCATTCACCAGCGCCTGAAGTTGCTGGCTGCGCGGCTCGATGAGGCCGAATGGCTGGAAGGCGACTTCAGCGCGGGAGACCTGATGATGGTTTCAGTGCTGCTGCGGCTCAAGCCCTCGGGTCTGCTGAACGAGCATCCGACGCTGGCGGCCTATGTGGCCCGCGGCGAGGCGCGTCCGGCTTACCAGCGTGCCTTTGCGGCGCAGCTGGCGATCAACGCGCCGCAGGGCTGAAGCCTACTTCGTCCCATGGCGACGCGATATCCGCACACAATGCTGCGGTGAAAACACTGGCACTCGGCATGGGTCTTTGTCTTGCAGCGGTTTCCTGCGCGGCAGGAGCGCAGCCGGCTTGCCCGGCCCACGTGCACGTGGGCATCATTGATTACGAGTTGCGGCCCTTGCTGTATGGCGTGGGCAAGACCGGCATCGCGACCGGTCCGCTGGTGGATGCCGTGCGTTCCTCGATAGCGAACAGCGGCTGCAAGACGACCATGGACCTGCGGCCCATGCCGATCCGGCGCGGGCGCCAGGAGTTGAAGCAAGGCGGCATCGACATCTGGGCCGTGGCCCTGGTGGACCAGGACCTGTTGAACAGCGCCGCCCTGCCGCTGCTGGACGACGCGCTGGATCCGCAGCTGGGCTACTTCCGCAGCAGCTATTCGATCTACGTGCTCAAGGACGAGCACCGGGTGTCCTGGGACGGCAAGGCGCTCAGCGGACCGCCCGGGATGACCGTGGGGATCTCGCCGGTGAACGCCGTCGAGGCGCTGGCGCATGAGAAGGGCTGGGCCATCGACAAGGCCATCGACACGCCCAACGCGCTGAGCAAGCTGCTCAGCGGCCGGCACGTCGCCGTCGTGTTGCCCGATCCGGCCGTGGCCGGCCAGCCGGAGGAAACGCGCAAGCTCTTGCGCCGTCTGGAGCCGGCCTTGCTGCAGCCCTGGTACTACGCGCCGGTCAATCGCGCCTTCGCGCAGCGGTATCCGGAATTCACGCGGCGCTTCTGGCTGGAAATGTGCCGCGCGGTGCGCAGCCCTGAAGCGGGCCCGTGCCGAGGCGGCAGCAAGCCCTGAGCGAGGCGTTCAGCGCGGCCTGGGCAGCACCTGGCCTTCGGAGCGGTCCGGCAGGCGCAGGTCGAGGATGCGCGACAGCGTCGGCGCGATGTCCACCACGCCCACGCGCGTCTTCACCTCGCCTCGACCCAGCCACTGCGGTCCCCAGGCTAGCAGGGGCACATGCGTGTCGTAGTCCCAAGGCGTGCCATGGCTGGCGCCGCGTGAGCTGCTGGAGAGCAGCCAATAGGGCTTGATCACGATCTGCAGCGGTGCCGCGCGCTGCGGATCCCAGGACTTGCGCATGGCGTTGAGCACGGGATCGCTGGTGTTGCTGCCGGCCAGCTCAGTGCGAGTGAAGGCGGTGGCGATGCCGGGCACGGTCTTGGCAGCGTCGCGGGCGACGGTGTAGACGGCGTCCTGGTCGAGGCCGGCCGCGCGGATCTTCTGCTCGTCGAACAGATAACCCATGGCGGACATGCCGCGCAGCCACGGGCCGGCGCCGAAGCGCTGCGCGAGCGCGTCTTCCATGGCCTTGGCGACCGTGGCGGGCGCAACGCGGCCGGCATCGCGGCCTTGCAGCTTGCTCCACTCCGGCGTGTCACCAAAGCCGTGGTCGGCAGTCAACATGGCGACGTAGTGGTCCCGGCCGATACGCTGGTCCAGATCCTGGAAGAAGGCCTGCAGCAGCAGGTCGAGCTGCAGCAGGTGCTCCTGCGACATGCGCGACTCTGGGCCGAAGCTGTGGTTGACGTAATCGTGGCCAGAGAGGCTGATGGTCAGGATGTCTGTTTTGTCATCGGTGCCCAGCTGTTCGCCGGAAATGGCGGCGCGGGCGAAGTCGAGCGAGAGCGCATCGGCGTAAGGCGAGGGCAGCAAGGCGGCGTAGAACTTCGGGCCGGGTTGCTGAAGGCCGCCGGTGATTTTCACGGGCAGGCTGCGGCCGTTGCCGGCGTCGTTCTGCCAAGGCTGGTCCCAGCCGGCGGCGGTGCTGTCCTTGGCCAGAGGCGCCCATTCGCGGCCGAAGTAGGCTGCAGCAGCGCCGGAGGCATTGAAGTCCTCCACCCACTTCGGATGCCGGGGCAGGTAGTAGTCGCTGCTGGCGAAGTGGCCGGTGGCGCCCATGTACATGTAGGCCGTGCCCAGGTGGCCGCCGGGCAGGATGGCGCCGCGGTCCTTGCCGGAGATGGCGATGACCTTGGAGGCCGGCTGCGCCTTGCGCAGCACGTCGCCGACGGTTTCGGCTTTCAGGTTCTTGGGGCTGGTGCCGGCCAGCTTGGCCGTCGTCTCGCCGATGTACTGGTGCTCGGCATCGCCGGTGCAGTAGACGGCGTCGAAGGTTTGCGGATCGCGCCACTCGTTGCCGATCACGCCGCTGCGGTAGGGCGGGGCGCCCGTGAGCATGGTGGCGTGGCCGGCGGCAGTGACGGTGTAGCCATGGCTGTAGTGGGCGTCGGAATACCAGGCGCCCTGGTCGAGGAAGCGGCGAAAGCCGTCCGGCGCAAAGCGCGCGCGCTCGTTCATCACCTGGCGCATGGGCAGGCCGTCGACGGCGATGAAGACGACGAGACGCGGCTTGGCTGCTGGCGCAGCCTGCGGCGGTGCTTGAACAACGGGAGCCTGTGCAGCACAGGCGCTCAGCAAAGCCGCACAGGCGGCGGTCAGCAGGGTGCGGCGTTTCACTTCTCAGTCTTCTCCGTGCGAGTGGCCGAGTTCCTCATCGATCGGCGCGGTCTGGCCGTTGGCGCCTTCAAAGAAGAAGGGCTTGCGCGGCTTGTCGCGGGAGATTTTCTCGTTCATCGTCGCCACGTCGTAGAGGCGGCCGTTGACCATGACGGCATCGATGCGATCGCTCTGGCGGATGTCCTTGAGCACATCACCGCTGATCACGACCAGGTCGGCCAGCTTGCCGGCTTCGAGCGAACCGATGTCCTTGTCCAGACCCAGGTAGTGCGCCGGGTTGATGGTGGCGGTGCGCAGCGCCTCGAGCGGCGTCATGCCACCCAGGCCGAAGCTCCACATCTCCCAATGCGTGCCCAAGCCCTCGCGCTGGCCGTGGGCGCCGATGTTGACCTTCACGCCGGCACGCGCCAGCTCGGTCGCTGTCTTGGCCACGGTGTTGACGTTGAAGTCCTGCTCGGGCGCGGTCTCGCGGCGCACGGCACGCGGCTGCAGCACCGTGGCCGGCACGTACTTGGACAAGATGGGGTGCTTCCACACATCGGTGCGGGCGTACCAGTAGTGCTCGCCGTCCAGGCCGCCGTAGGCCACGATCAGCGTGGGCGTGTAGCCCACCTGGGTCTGCGGCCAGAACTGCTTGACGTCCTCGTACACGTTGGCCACGGGTAGCGCGTGTTCCACGCCGGTGTGACCGTCGACGACCATCGTCATGTTGGCCTCGAACAGCGAACCGCCCTCGGGCACGACCATCATGCCGGTCTGGCGCGCGGCCTCGATGACCTGCTGGCGCTGCTCGCGGCGCGGCTGGTTGTAGCTCTTGACGCTGATGGCGCCCTCGGCCTTCTGGCGCTTGAGGTGGGTGAGCGCGTCGTCCAGGTTGTTGATCACCGCGGTGTACGGGGCCTGCGCGCCGTACAGGATGGTGCCGGTGGAATAGATGCGCGGCCCGACGATCTGGCCGGTGCGCTGCAGTTCCGCCGAGGTGAAGACCTGGGCGCTGTCGTTGCTCGGGTCGTGGATGGTGGTCACGCCCAGCGACAGCGAGGCGTAGTTGACCCAGCTCTGCTGCGGGATGAAGCCGCTCTCGCCCATGCTGCCGTGCCAGTGGGCGTCGACGAAGCCCGGCACGATGGTCTTGCCCTTGGCGTCCACGCGCTTGGCGTCGGCCGGAATCGTGACCGAGGACGCGGGGCCGACGGCGGCGATGCGGTTGCCGTCGACGACGATCACGCCGTCCTCGATCACCTCATCAGCGTTCGCGCCCTTCATGGTGGCGATGCGCGCGCCGACGAAGGCGATCTTGCCCGTGGGCTTGTCGCTCCGGGCGCTGAAGCCGATCTTCACGCCTTGCTCAGGCGCCTTGCCCTTGCCATCTACAGGAACGACGAAGAGCTCATCGCCCAGCGTGAAGCTCAGGCTCTTTGCGTCGGCGGTCCAGGCCATGGCGTTGGCCGAATTGACGTCCAGCTGGCGCACCGGTAGCGCGTCCATCTTGGGACTCACTTTGAGCGCCTTGCCGGTCTGCGGCAGGGCGGTGACGTAGGCGTGATAGCGCTCGGTGAAGCCCAGCGACTGACCGTCCGGCGAGACGACGTAGGCCGTAGCGAAGTCGCTGCGCGCCACCTCGGTCTCCTTGCGCGTGCCGAGGTCCAGGCGGATCAGCTTGGTGAGCTGCTCAACCTCGCTCGTCTCCTCATTGCGCGTCAGGAAGACGGCCTTGCTGTCGGCGCCCCACTGCGGCGCGTTGCCGCTCTTGGCAATGCGCTCGGGCGTGCCCTTGCCATCGGCATCGACGAGGTAGACGCCGGTGTCCAGCCCATGCCAGGGCGAGAGCAGGAAGCCGCCGCGGCTCTTCTGGAAGACCACCTTCTTGCCGTCCGGCGAGAAGACCGGGTTCATGTACTTGGCGGGCTCGCGCGTCAGCGCGGTTTCCTTGCCAGATGCGATGTCGAGCTTCTTCACGCTGCCGAGCTTCTCGTCGTTCCAGCTCACATAGACCAGCTCGCGGCCGTCACGCGAGAAGCTGGGGAAGAACTCGAAGTTGTCGCTTTGCTTGGTCAGGCGGCGCGCTTCGCCATCCGGCAACGGCTTCACATACAGCTGGCCCAGCGCCGAATAGACAACAGACTTGCCGTCCGGCGCCACCTTGGCCCAGCGCAGCTGGTGCACGTCGAACTTCTCGGGCGCCACGTCTTGCAGCACGCGCAGGGCCGGGCGCACTTCGCGGGTGTCCTTCACGTGGAAGGGGATCTCGGCCGCCGTGCCCTTGAACGGGTCGACGCGCAGGATCTTGCCGCGCGCCCACAGCACGATGCTCTTGCCATCAGGCATCCACGCAAAGCTCGGATAGACGCCGTAGACCGACCACGATTCCTGCATGTCGCGCTCGAGGGCGCCGTAGGCCGGGCGCTCCTCGCCAGTCGTCAGGTCCTTGAGGAACAGCGTGCTGACCTGCACGTCCTTGGCGTTGCGCACGCGGCGCACGAAGGCCAGGTACTTGCCGTCCGGCGAAGGCACCGGGCGGATCGCGCCGCCTGCGCCCTGGACGAAGGCCTCGGTCGTGCCGTCGCGCAGATCCTGGCGGAAGATCTTGAAGATCTCCTTGTTGGAGTCCTTGTTGTACTCGAAGGTCTTGCCGGGCGTGGCGTCGTTCGAGTAGTAGAGGTAGCTGCCGTCCGGAGAAATCGCCGGCTCGCCGAGGTCCTTCTGCCAGTTGGGCTTCTCGTTCAGCTGCACGCCCTTGTTGGCCGTGCCGGCGCCGTCCAGCGCATACAGCCAGATCTCGCCCGAACCCGCCGAGCGCGTGCCCGTGTAGTGCTTGCGCGCCAGGATGTACTTGCCATTCGGGTGCCAAACCGGATTGTTCAGCAGGCGGAAGTCTTCCTTGGTGACGGCCTTGGCGTCGCTGCCGTCGGCGTTCATCACCCAGACGTTGTCGCCGCCGCCAGCGTCCGACACAAAGGCGATCTTCTTGCCGTCCGGCGAGAAGCGGGCCTGCTGTTCCCAGGCGACCGAGTGCGTCAGCGCCTTGGCCTCGCCGCCGCCGATGGGCAGCAGATACAGGTCACCGAGCAGGTCGAAGACGATGTTCTTGCCATCGGGACTCACGTCCACGCTCATCCAGGTGCCGCTCTTCACGTCGATGCTGGCCGTCGCGCTCGGGCCAGGCGGGTGATTGACGTCCCAGCTGGGCTTTTTCGCTGCAGGGGCTTCTTCAGCGCCTGCGCCGAAGGCAAGGGTGAGCGCGGCGATCAGGGGCAGCAGACGGAGCGTGGTCATGAGGCAAGAACTCGAAGCTGGAAAAGCCGGCGAGCATACGGCAACGCCGGCTGAAAACCAGGGTGACTTCCGGCACTGCCGCGCGGTTCAGCCCGTCGTATCTGCCGGCGCGCTCAGGTGGTCGATGCACCGCCGCGCGGGCAGCGGCAGCCGCGGATTGAGGAGACGCGGGCCCGAACGGCGAATCCACTTTCGAGCGCGTCTGCTATTGCCAAACGCGAAAGCAAAAAGGGGCCGATCAGCCGAAGGTGAACGCGTTGGCCCTCACGCCTTCGTCGAGGAGTTCGATCTCGAACAGCCGCTCGCGCGCTTCGCCGGAGGATTGGCGCACCAGTTGGTAGAGGCGGTAGGCATCGACCGTGCCGCTGCCATCAGCGGCCACGTCGCTGCCGTGGTCGGCGCCGGGCGGTTGGCCGTCGACGCGGATCTTGAACCGCACCGGGCGACCGTCGCGGCCAGGGCCGAGCACCAAGTGCAGGTCTCGCGCACGGAAGCGATAGGCGATGGTGCTGCCTGCCTGCGCCGAAGTGATCTGCTGAGCCTCCACGCTCCAACGGCCGGACAAGGTCCACTGATTCAGGTCGAGCTTGCGCGCGGGCACGTAACTGCGAGGCCCGCCGGTGCCCAGGCCGCCGGACGGCGAGGTGAAGCCCTGCGCTTGCTCCCAGCCCAGATAGGTTTCGTTCGACACCGGCTCGAAGCGACCGGCCGGCGCCTGCGTGCCCAGAGCCTGGGGGGAGACCAGGTCGTTCGGCACCTTCGACTGGCCCGCTTCGCGCAGCAGCTGCTGGATCATGCGCTCGGCCTGGTCGTAGCGGCCCTCGCCGAGCTGGCGCGAACGGATCTGGCCTTTGGCGTCCACGAAGTACAGGCTCGGCCAAGCGCGCGTGCCGAAGGCGTTCCACAGCACCTGTCGGCTGTCCACCGCGACCGGGTAGCTGATCTGCAAGTCGCGGACGGCGCGCTGCACGTTGTCGGTCGAGCGCTCGAAGTCGAACTCCGGTGTGTGCACGCCGATCACGACGAGGCCTTGCGGGCCGTACTTCTGCGCCCACGCTTTCACATAGGGCAGGGTGCGCAGGCAGTTGATGCAGGAATAGGTCCAGAAATCCACCAGCACGACCTTGCCGCGCAAGGCCTTGGCATCCAGCGGGGGCGAGTTGATCCAGGTCGTGGCGCCGTCGAGCGAGGGCAGGGGGCGTTCGACATCGCCGGAACCGAACCAATCGGCATGGGCCGGCCCCGGCAGCGCCGCAAGCAAAGCCAGGGCTGCAGCGGTCGCGCGAACAAGGTGCAGGGTGCGCGTCAGCATGGCGTTAGGCCAACGAGAGTTCGACGTCGATGTTGCCGCGGGTCGCCTTGGAATACGGGCAGACGCCGTGGGCGCCTTCGATCAGCGCGCGCGCAACTTCCGGGTCGAGGCCGGGCAGGCTGACGTTCAGCCGTGCCTGCAGGAAGAAGCCACCCTCGCCGGTGCCGAGGTCGACTTCGGCGTTCACCGTCACGTCGGCCGGCATCGTGACGCCGCGTTCGCGCGCGACGCGGCCCATCGCGCCGATGAAGCAAGCGGACCACCCAGCGGCGAACAGCTGCTCGGGGTTGGTGCCGTTGCCGGCGCTGCCGGGCGGGCTCAGGCGCAGGTCGAGACGGCCGTCGTCGCTGCGGGCGCTGCCGTCGCGGCCGCCACGGGTCTGGGTACGGCCGGTGTAGAGAACTTGGTCGATGCGGGACATGCTGAAGACTCCTTTGTGAGTGGGGTGGGGTGAGTGAGTTTCAAAGACGCGTGACGTCGAGCACGGCCTGCGCGAAAGCGGCGGGCGCCTCCTGCGGCAGGTTGTGGCCGATGCCGCCCGTGAGCAGCCGGTAGTCGTACTTGCCGGTGAACTTCTTGCGAAAAGGCGCGTCGCCGACGAAGTGCGGGGCGCCGTTGGCATCGCCTTCGAGCACGATGGTCGGCACGGCGATCTGCGGGCCGGCGGCCAGGCGGGCTTCCAGCGCGTCGTAGCGGCTTTCGCCATCGACCAGGCCTTGGCGCCAGCGGTAGTTGTGGATGACGACGTCCACGTGGTCGGGGTTGTCGAGCGAGGCGGCACTGCGGTCGAAGGTGGCGTCGTCGAAATTCCACTTGGGCGAAGCGGTGCGCCAGATCAGCTTGGCAAAGGCCTTGCGGTTCTTCTCATAGCCGGCGCGGCCATGCTCGGTGGCGAAGTAGAACTGGTACCACCAGGCGAACTCGGCCTCGGGCGGTAGCGGCGTGTTCTTGATGGCCTCGCGGTTGCCGATCAGGTAGCCGCTGACGGAGACCAGCGCCTCACAGCGTTGCGGGAACATCGCCGCGATGATGGCTGCCGTGCGGGCGCCCCAGTCGAAGGCGGCGAAAACGGCCTTGGGGATCTTGAGCGCATCGAGCAGCGCGACGATGTCCAAGGCCACAGCCGACTGCTGGCCGTTGCGAAAGGTCTGATCGGACAGGAAGCGCGTGCTGCCGTGGCCGCGCAGGTGCGGCACGATGACGCGATAGCCGGCGCGCACCAGCAGCGGCGCCACGTCGACGAAGCTGTGGATGTCGTACGGCCAGCCGTGCAGCAGCACGACGGCCGGACCGTCCGCCGGACCCAGGTCCGCGTAGCCGACGTTCAGCAGGCCGGCGTCGATCTGGCGCAATGCGCCCAGACCAGGGCCGAAGGAGGAGGGCGCTTGCGGGGCCAGGGCCGCGGCTGCACGAGCCACGCCAGGCAGCGCTGCACTGGCCAGGGCGCCCAGGCCCAGAGTGCTGGCGCTGAGGAAGCTGCGGCGGGACGGGGTGACGAGGTTCATGGTGGGCTCCTGGGTGTGGTGATTGCTGTTGTCTTGGTCGCTATGGTCGGTTTGCGAGACAAATCGAACAAGAGCAACTAAAATCACACTTCGTTGCTGCTTTGGCAACACAAGAGGCAGCGCAAGACGCAACACCAGAAGGCAGGGCCGCGATGAGAGAGATCAACCAACAGCGCCTGCGCTATTTCCGCGAGGTCTATGAACAAGGCTCGATCCGCGGCGCGGCCGACAGCCTGAACACTGCGCCCTCCGTCATCACGCGGCAGATCCGACTGCTGGAGGACGAGCTGGACACGCAGCTCTTCGAGCGCGAGGCCCGTGGCGTCAAGCCGACCGAGGCGGCGCACCACCTGCTGGAGTTCTGGCGCGGCTATCGCTCGCACCAGGAACATCTGCATGAGCGCTTGCAGGCGATGAGAGGCCTGCAGTACGGCCAGGTGCGGCTGGCGATCAGCGAGGGCTTCGTGGACGTGCTGATCCAGCAGGTGCTGGCCGAGTTTTGCGCCCGCTACCCGAAGCTCGAAGTGGCCATCGACACGCTCTCCATCGAAGACCTTCTGGCCAGCGTCGCCGAGGCCCGGGCCCACATCGGTCTGGCCTACAACCCGCCGCCGTACGACGCCGTCGAGGTGCGCGCCGGTTCACGCCAGCCGATCGTGATGCTGATGCATCCGGAGCACCCGCTGGCTGTGCGCGGCGGCCCGGCGACGGTGCGAGATCTGCTGGAGCATCCCTTGGCGCTCATGCCCTCGGCCTTCGGCGTGGGCAAGGCCGTCGAGATGGTTGCCTTCTCCGAGAACATCGAGATCCGGCCGACGCTGGTGACGAATTCATTGACGGCTCTGAAGCGGATCGTCGCGGACGGACGCTTCGTGACCTTGAGTGGCGCGTTTGCCGCGCAGCGGGAGCTGGACGCGGGCACGCTGGTTGCCGTGCCGATCGAGCATCCCTTGTTCCAGGGAGCGCAAGCGCGCCTGCTGGTCAAGGCAGGGCGCCCTTTGGGTGCGGCGGGCGATGAATTGCTGGCCTGGATCGGGGCGCGGATGGGGATGTTTGCGCCGGCCTGACGCCTGCCGTTTTCACTGGGCTTTCGGACACCCATTCGAGCCCCCGCGAATGCGGTATCCAGAGTGAAAACCGCCCCGATCTCCGAGAAGCCATCGCTATGATTCCCTGACAAATATCAAAACGTTTTCTGGGAGAGGGGTTCATGCGGGAATCGTCCGGCGTGCTGGCATCCATCGTCATTTCCACCACCATGGAAGGACAGCGCGAGCACAGCCTGAAAAGGGCGGTCGACAGCATCTTCGAATCGTCCAACGGCGCGGCGCGCCCGCTGCTGGTGGTGAACGGACCCCGCGTCGATGAACGCCTGTTCGCGTATTGGTCTTCCCGGGAGGACGTGAAGGTCGTGCGCCTGCCGGTGGGCGACTATCTCAAGGCCCGCGCCCATGGCCGCCGCCAGGTTGACACGAAGTACTTCGGCTTCGTGGACGATGACGATCACTTCCTGCCCGGCGCGCTGTCAGCACGCATTGCCGCGCTCGAAGCCGATCAGGAACTGGCCTGCGTGATCAGCAACGGCATCGTCACGCTCGGCGACGAGCAATGGCATTCCATCGAGGCCGCACCTTCATCGCTCGAAGGCGCGCTGCATCTCCTGGCGTATTCCAACTGGCTGCCGTCCGCCGTGGCGGGGCTCTATCGCACGGCGCTGGTCGGTGAGCACTTTTTCGAGCACAACGACCGCCACCTGGAGTGGACCGGTCTGGCGCTGCGCCTGTGCCTGGCCAAGGCCAAGCTGCAGTTCCTGATGGAACCCGGCTTCAGCATCGAGGACACGGCAGGCTCGCTGTCCAAGAGCCACGCGTACCACGCGGGCCTGGCCGGCACGCTGGCCCGGCTGATCAAGCTGGACATCCCGCAGCCCGTCCGCAACGTCTGGCTGACCAAGTACACGCGGCTGCTGCACGAGCTCAGCACCTATCACCTGCAGCAAGGCCGGCGCTGGCCGGCGTTCACGGCCCATCTGCGTTCGCTGTGCCATCCGGGAGGGTTGAGCTATCTGGCGTACACGCGGCATCTGGTGTTGCCGATTCGGAGGTGATGGACCACAGGCTCAGATGCGCAGAGCCGGCCGCAAGGCCTCGGGGGCCGGCCTGGCCCAGATCAGCAGCGTGGCCACGAGTTCCTTCGGGTTGATGGGTTTGCCCAGATGCGCGTTCATGCCGGCAGCCAGGCACTCCTGCATGTCTCGCTCCGTCGCTCCGGCCGTCATTGCGATGATGGGAAGTTGCGCGCCTTGCGGCAGGCTGCGAATCAGCCGCGTGGCCGTCAGTCCGTCCATCTCTGGCATCTGGACATCCATCAACACCGCGTCGTAGTGCGATGACTTGATGCGTTCAATCGCTTCAATGCCGTTGCTCGCGACATCGACCTCCAGCTGGCCCACGGACAAGAAGGCGCATGCCACTTGCTGATTGATCGGGTTGTCCTCGACCAGCAGGATGCGAACGCCCCGTATCGGCCGCAAGGACTCGGTCAAGTTCAAGGTCTTGCTTGCCGGCGCCAATTTCTCTGCGGAGCCGCCGTGCTGCAATTGAATGACGGCATCGAAGAGGCGCGACGGGCTGATGGGCTTGATCAACATGCCCGTCATCGGCATGCCCTTGATCGCCTTGACGACTTGCCCGCTGCCGCTCATGTTGCTCAGCGCGATCGCAGCCAGATCCTTGCTCTGTCCGCCCGCCGCGAATCGCGCCGCCTCCAGGAACTCTGCGCCTGCCGTCTTCCAATCGAGCAAGAGCAGTTCATAGGGCTGCGCCGGATCGGCATTGCGGAGCCGGTAATGAGCTTCGTCGGCAAAGGATGCGACGTCGACCTGGAAGCGCCAACTCCTCAGGATCTGCAGCAGCACCTGCCGCTCCGTCGGTTGGCTGTCCACAATCAGCGTGCGCATGCCACGGATGCGGTGCAGATCCAGGCGTTCGCTGCCCGCCTTGGCCGGAGCGAACGTTCCGGTGAAGCTGAAGCAGCTGCCCTGGCCTGGCGTGCTCGTCACCGTCAGCTGCCCGCCCATGAGTTCGGCCAGACGCTTGCAGATGGCCAGGCCCAGGCCGGTGCCGCCGTAGCGACGACTGATTGAGGCGTCGGCCTGCGTGAAAGGCTCGAAGAGTCTTTCGATCTGGTCCTCGACCATGCCGATCCCGGTGTCGCGGACGTCAAAGCGCACGGTGACCTGGGCGGCGTCCGCCTGGAGCAGCTCAGCCCGGATCAGCACCTCCCCCTGCGGGGTGAACTTAACGGCATTGCCAACCAGATTGTTCAGGATCTGCGTGAGCCGCAGTGGGTCGCCCACGAGGCGTTCGGGAATGCGCTCGTCGATGTCAAAGATCAGGTCCAGACCTGCCTCTTCAACCTTGGCCGAGAAGAGGTTGCCGACGTTCTCGATGATCTCCTCAGGCCGGAACTCCTCGTTCTCGACGGTGAGCTTTCCCGCCTCGATCTTGGAGTAGTCGAGGATGTCGTTCAGCAGGGCCAGCAGCGACTTGGAGGAGCGCTGCACCTTGCTCAGGTAATCACGCTGCCGGTCGTCGAGCGGGGTCTCGAGAACGAGATGGGTCAGCCCGATGACAGCGTTCATCGGCGTTCGAATCTCATGACTCATGCTGGCCAGAAACATGCTCTTCGCTGCATTGGCGGCCTGCGCTTCGTCCCGGGCCCTTGCCAAAGCCTCGCTCTGACGGTGGTCTGCCTCGTACGCTTCGAACAGGCGGCCATACAAGAAGCTGTTTTCCAGCAGCAGCTCGAGCAGGACCACGGAGCAGGCGACAACGCCGTAGAGGCGGCCCGCGTAGAAGCCCAGATCAAATCGGGCAGCGTTGAGCAGGGCCGAAAGCGCGACGTCAAAGGTCCATGCGACGCAGACCACCATCAGCCACAGATCGAGAAGCCTGTGCTCGCGCTGGCGCCACAGGACAAACAGCGCAACCACGCTGCACAGCCAGACCGTGCCCACCGTGATTTGCATGGCGGGCGAATAGCGGTTCCCGATCATGATGACGGGAAGAAGGTCATGGCCGAGCGTGCAGAGCGCCGTCAGGCCCACGCAGAGAAGCAAGGTCATCACGGGCCAGGTCCATGCGGGCCAAGGTCGCGAAGGAGGCTGGCGGCGCACCACCGCATATCCGATGACGAAGACCGGGAACCCCGCGTGCCAGAGCATGTAGAGCCAGGCGGTGCTCTGCGGACCCGCTCCCAACAGCCCCTGCGCGCTGAAGAGGCCCGGGAATGACAGCGCGTGCGCCGCCGTCATCACGGCTGTGAACAAGTAGCCGCAGCCCAGAATCAGCAGTGCGCAGACCCGCAGCATGCGGTACTGCCCCAGCAGCAGCACGGCCGTGATCAGGTCCGTGATGAACAGCGTGGCTTCATAGAGCGGAATGAACGCCGGCAGCGCTGTCAGCGGCGTCTTCGCGAACGGCGCGACCGCCGCGAAGGCCATGACAATGACCAGCGTGACGAAAGCGGCTCGCAGCCGCTCTTGGCGTCCAGCCACCTGTTCTAGCAAGAAGGCAGGGCGGTCTACGACCGCAGCTTCATGCAAGCCCAATAGCGGCTCATCGCGATTTTCCAGGGCATGGGGCATCGCCGTCACATCGTCTCCCTGGCGCTCAACGTGAAGCACCACCGATGTTTGATCGCGCAATGCTGCTTGATCCGCTGGCTGATTGCAAGCGTCAATGGGCCTGCGCGGGGCGCATAGCGTCGTCGCCGTCGCTTCAGAGGCCGATCAGTTTGCTGGCTTCGCGATCACCCGGACCTCGCTGAGTACGGCCGGGTGGTCCGGCGTGACGACGGGGAAGCGGATGCGCAGGAAGGCCGCCGTGAGCGGCTTCTCGAACAGCGCGAAGTCGTAGGTCTTGCGCCCACCCTTGGCCTCGCCAACCTGCTGCCAGTCGTTGCCGTCCTTGCTGATCTCGACGACGAAATCGGGTCCCTGCTCGTGGGGCATGACCACCGACAGCCAGTGCAGGGCGTAGACGTTTTCGAGGTGGACCAGCCAGAAGGCGGCGCCTTCCGTGGCGCTGGCCTGCCACCAGCTGTTTTCCTGGTCGTCGTTGGCCTTGGGACCTTCGTGGCCGAGCTCGGCGCTGCTGGTCGATGTCGGACGGTTGATGGTCACGTTGACGGGGTCGCCGGGGAATGCGATCCGCGTGAACGGCGGGTAGGCGACGACGGGCTGCGCAGGTGCCAGCGGCGACTGGCCTGCAAGGAAGCGGTCCGGCCCGGTGGTCGTGATCATCAAGCGTGCCGGCTTCAGGCCAGGTGACGTTGCCTCGATGACGGTCTTGCCTGCGAAGTAGGAGCGGAACGCGATCGCGGCCCGGCCATCGCGGATGGCGATCGGGGATTTGTTGCTGAAGTGGATGTTGCGGCCGGTGGGGAACTGGCCCGGGCCGCTGACGATGCTCAGCGTCACGTCGGGCGAATTGCTCAGCGCGTGGCCGGCCTGGTCCTGCACCGTGACGATCAGCTGGGCGTCGTCGAGGCCCTGGGTGCCGCGGATGACGGTCTGGCTGGCCGTCAGGTGCAGCAGCGCGGGCTGGCCATCTGCTGGCCAGGCGGGCGGCGGCACGTTGGCGTAGGCGTGGCGGTACCAGTGGTACTGGCGCTTGGGCAGGCGAAAGTAGTCGACAAAGCCCATGGCACCGAACTCGACCGAAGCGATGGAGCCGTGGTCGAAAGCGCACCACAGGGCTTCGCCCGAGCGCCAGGGATAGCGCCACGCATAGGGCTTGGCGTCGTCCTTCTTGTCTACCGTGTCGGGCATCAGGCCGAAGCCCGGTTCGTAGGCGCCGGGACGGTCGGTCATCGTCGAGCCGTACTCCGACACCAGCGACGGCACGCCAGGGTTGAGGAAGAGCGTGGTGCCGTCGCCGTTGTAGCCAGCCACGTCGCCCAGCTTGTCGATCTCGCCGCGCTGGGCGCCGCCGATGGCCACCGCCCGCGTCGGATCGATGCGGTGGAAGAAGGCCACTTCGCGCCTCAGGAAGTCGCGCATGGGCACCATCGCCTCGCTCTGCGTGAAGAAGGGTTCGTTGCTGGCGCTCCAGACGAAGATCGACGGGCGATTGCGGTGGATGCGCACCATCTCCTCGACCTGCTGCAGCACGCTGGCCTCGAACCCGGGGCGATCCGCCGGGTCGGGCGGGTAGGCGCTGGACAGCCAGCTGCCGTCGGCGCCGAAGCCGCCGATGCCCCAGAAAGGCGCCTCGGACCAGAACAGGATGCCGAGCTCATCCGTCGCTTTCGTGAAGGCAGGCGAATGCGGATAGTGTGAGCCGCGGATGAAGTTGAAGCCGGCGTCCTTGACCATCTTCACGTCGCGCCGCGCGGCACCGTCGGTCACGCCATCGCCCCAGCCAGCCTGGTCCTGGTGCACGTTGGCGCCGATCAGGTAGAGGTGCTTGCCGTTGAGGAAGAAGCCCTGGTCGGCGGTGAACTTGATGGAGCGGATGCCGAAGGGCGTCTCGAAACGGTCAACGGGCTTGCCGTCGACGTAGAGCTGGCTCACCAGCTTGTAGAGGTAGGGCTGGTCGGGCGACCACAGCTTCGGTGACTTGATGTCAGGCAGCGCCTGGTCGTAGTCGAGCAGGCCTGCCGCTGGAACGGTCTGCTCGCTGCGTTGCAGCGAGACCCGCTTGCCGGCGGCGTCGAGCACTTCGGACACCAGGGCCACCCTGGCCTCGCCCATGCGATCGTTGCGGACTTCGGTCTGCACGCGCACCGAGGCTTGCTTCTCGGACACTTTCGGGGTGGTCACGAAGGTGCCGTACCAGGCGACGTGGACGGGGTCGGTGACGACCAGGCGCACGTTGCGGTAGATGCCACCGGAAAACGTATGTTCCCCGGCGCGCGGCGCGACGCGCGCGTTCCACTCGTTGTTGACGTGTACGGCGAGCAGGTTGCGGCCCGGCCTGGCCAATGCCGTGATGTCGATGCTGAAGCCCGTGTAGCCGCCCACATGGCGGCCCGCCTTCTGGCCGTTGACGAAGACCTCGGCGTCCTGGAACACGCCGTCGAATTCGATCGAGATGCGCTTGCCGACCGTGGAGGCTGGCAACTCCAGCGTCTTGCGATACCAGCCATGGCCGACATAGAAGCCGGTGCCAAGGAAGTAGGGCTGCGAGAACGAGTGCGGCAAGTCCACGCGCTGCCAGTCCTGCGTGTCAAGTCCGACGGCCTGGCCGTCGGTCACGTTGCCCAGCGTGAACGTCCAGTCGCGGTTGATGGGCTCGCTGCTGCGCGTTGTGGAGGGAGCGGCATGGGCCATGGCGGCAGTCAAGCCGATCCATACCGCGGCCAGCAGGTGAAGGAACTTCTTCATGTCTTGTCGTCTTCTGCGCAGTTGTTCCTACGCAGCTGCTTACTGCAAAGGTTCCAGGATCACGGCGGCACCGCCAGCGGCCGCCAGTTGCAGCGCCAGGGTGTCGTTGCGGGTTACGGTGCGTTCCGTGCGGCGCACTTCACGCGTCACTTCGCCGTCCTGCCAGATCGTGGCGCGCCAGCGCCCCTCGGTCAGGAAATGCAGCGAGACCTTCTCGGTGCGAGCTGCGTCGCCCGTCATCGCGCCGAGGTACCAGGCCTTGCCGAGGCGCCGCGCCAGCACGATGTCCTGGCCCGGCTCACCGGTGATGAAGCGGGTTTCGTCCCAAGCTGTGGGCACGCGCCGGATGAAGTCGAAGCCGGGCTCGCCGCGGTAGGCCGCGGGGTCGTCGGACACCATTTGCAGCGGACTGTCGTAGACCACGTACATCGCCAATGTCTGGCCGCGGGTGTTCTGCACCAGCGGCATCTCGGCACGCACTTCGAACGTGGCCGGCGTCCCGTTGCGAAAGCCTCCGGGTGTGTAGTCCATCGGGCCGGCCAGCATGCGCGTGTAGGGCAGCATCAGGTTGTGGCTGGGCGTGACGCGCCGATCCATCTTGCTCCACTCGGCGCCGAGCACGCCTTCTTGGGTGATGAAGTTGGGGAAGCTGCGCTGCAAGCCCGCTGGCACGTAGGCGCCGTGTAGATCCAGCAGCAGCCGGCGCTTGGCGGTGGCGGCGGCAACGCGCTGGTAGAAGTCCACCACCTGTTGGTCGTCGCGGTCCATGAAGTCGATCTTCACGCCCTTGATGCCCCAGCGGACATAGGTGTCCAGCACCTCGTCCATGCGCGCGTCCACGTGCTTCCAGTGGGCCCACAGCAGCAGGCCCACGCCCTTGGCCGCGGCGTAGCGCACGAGCGCCGGCATGTCGATGTCCTTGGCCGGGCGGGTGATGTCGGTCTCGGGGCTGGCGTCGCAGCAGCCGCTCGGCCCCCAGGCCCAGTTGGCGTCGATCAGGTAGTAGGGAAAGCCGGACTCGGCAGCGAAGTCGATGAAGCGCTTGTAGGCCGCCATGTCGGGCCGCATGCCCACCAGCGGGCCGGACCACCAGTCCCATGCCGCCTTGCCGGGCTTGACCCAGCTGAAGTCGCCGTATTGGGCAACGTCGGGCGCCGGGTTGAGATTGCCGACCAACTGGGATTCGATCAGCTGGCCCGACCGGTCGGCCATCATGACGGCGCGCCAGGCGGTCGTCAGCCCGCCTGCCGAGGTGAAGGCCGGACCGGGGCGACCCGGCACGGCGGACAGTCGCACGTGCAGCGCGGCGCCTTCGCGCCACAGCGAGGCGCCGGTGTAGCCCGCCAGATGGGCCTGGGTGATGGCGTAGTGGGTGTGACCCGAGGGCGTTGCGCAGACGAAGGGCACGTCGTAGCCGGCGTCGGTGCGCAGCTGCGAAGGGCGCAGGCGCTGGAAGTTCACTTCATGAGCGCCAGCGGCTTCCGAGACGAGGCAGGACGGGTCGCCCGCCGGGATGAAAGCCGTGCGCTCGCCGCGCAGGCTGACCGGCGCCGTGCTGGCCAGCCGGTAGCGGAAGGCCACACCGTCGTCATAGGCGCGCACGTCGATGAGGAGGCGTCGATTGCCGCCCGTCTCACGGAAGGTGAGCGTGGCACCGCGGTAGTGGTCGCGCGCCGTCGCGGCCTTGGTGGCAACGAGGGGAATGACGCGGTCCTCGGCCACGTCCTCGCGCGACTCCATCGTCAACGCGCCGAAAGCGAGCTGGCCGTCCAGCTCCAGCCCCAGAGGCGAGGTGGCGATAACGGCCTCGCCGCCGCGGCTGATGCTGAAGCTGCCGCCATCCTCGGCAACGCGAAGCACGACGCGGCCATTGGGAGACGAGACGACCGTATCCGCTGCGTGGACCTGTGCCGCAAACAAGGCCAGGAGGATCGTTGCGATGCTGCGGGTCTTCATCATCATGCGACCCCCGCGCCGCGGATCTTCACGGCCACTGCCGGCGAGCCGGCCAGGCCTTCGGGCAGCTTGACCTCCAGACCCTTGCGCGTGCGCTTGAAGGCCAGGCTGTCGCCGGAGCCGACCGCCTCGACGCTGTCGATGGAGCCTGGTGCGCTGGCCGAGTCCTCGGCCAGCGTCTGGATGCGCATGACGCCATCCTGCGGCCAGCCCAGGGCGATGGCATAGAGCGCTCCGCCCTTGGTGGTGAAGCGGACGTCCTCGGCCGTCAGCGGCTTGGATTCGCCTTCGCTGAACATGCCGTTGCCCACGCGCGTCGGCCCCTCGCCGAAGCTGCGCCATGGCCGTGTGCCGTAGATGGCTTCGCCGTTGCGCGCCATCCAGGCGGCGATGTCCTCCAGGATCTTGCGTTCGTCGGCGTCGATGGTGCCATCGCCCCGCAGCGGCACCGACAGCAGCAGGTTGCCGTTCTTGGAGACGATGTCGCACAGGCGGTGGATGACCGTGCTGGCCGGCTTGTACTGGTGGTTGTCGAAGATGGAGCGGGCGTAGTGCCAGTCGCCCAGGCAGGTATCGGTCTGCCAGGGCAGGGGCTGGATGCCGTCGCGAAAGCCGCGCTCCACGTCTTCGACGACACCGGCGCGCCATTCGGCCGGCAGCACCTTGGCGTTGACGACTGCCTCCAGCTTGCCGCCGTGCCAGGCCATGCTGGCGTTGTAGTAGTGCGCGGTGATGTCCAGTCCGGCCTGGCCCAGGGGCAAGGCGTGGTTGTCGAAATAAACGAGGTCGGGGCGATAGCTGTCGATCAGGTCGCGGCAGCGCAGGAACCACTGGCGCGTGAAGGCCGGGTTGTGCTGCGGCGGCTTCTCATCCCAGTAGGCGGTGTTCTCCTCGTGCCAGGCTTCGACGGAGCGGATGCTCTTGAATCCGTCCGGCATGACGATGTTGCGGCCGGTGTAGAGCTCCTGCGGATCCAGGCCTTGCCACCACTTGCCCTTGCCATCGGCCTTGGTCAGGCGGTAGGCGTCGTAGCGGTGGCCGGCGCGAGCGCCTTCGGCGTCGTAGCCGTAGGCGGGCTGGAACCAGTGCCACGCGTGCGCGCTGTGGTTGCTGACGCCAAAGCGCAGCCCGCGCGCCCGCGCCGCCTTGGCCCAGATGCCGATGAGGTCCTTCTTGGGCCCCACGCGCATCGTGTTCCAGCCGTGATATTTGGAATTGAAGGTGTCTTGGTTGTCGTGATGGTTGGCCAGGGCGACAAAGTACTTGGCGCCGGCCTTCACGTAGAGGTCCAGCAGCGCGTCCGGATCCCAGTTCTCCGCCTTCCAGCGGTTCTGGATCTCCATGAAGCCGACGTCGGTTGGATGGCCATAGGTCCTGACGTGATGGTCGTACTGCCAGTTGCCCTGGATGTACATGCGGCGGGCATACCAGTCGCCCATCTCGGGCACGCACTGCGCGCTCCAGTGGGCCCAGATGCCGAACTTGGCATCGCGGAACCAGTCGGGCGCGTCGTAGCCGCTGACGAGCGAGTCCCAGCTGGGCTTGAAATGTGCGGGCGCAGCCGCTTGTGCAGCCGGCAGAGCGGCTGTGCCCAGCGTGGCGGCGGTGGCCTGCAGCAGCGAACGGCGCGAAAGCTGGCCGAACGCGGAGTGTTTGGTGGAAGTCATGAGGGGCATTTCAAGGAGAGAGATCTGTTGTCACGCGACGGAGGAGAAGGCGGACGCCGCCACGCTGGCGCGGCCGCGCTCGTCGAGCCGCAGCGCCAGGCGCCGGCCGCGGTAGCGCAGCGCGACGCTGGCCCACTTCGGTCCGCGCAGGACCAGCCGGCTGAGCCGGCCGTTCCTCCAGTCGATGTCGAGTTCCAGTCCGCCGTGGGCGCGCACGCCGTGCAGCAGACCCTGCGGCCAGGCCTGGGGCAGGGCCGGCAGCAGATGGACCTCGTCGCCCCACGACTGCACGATCATCTCGAGGATGCCGGCCGTGCCGCCGAAGTTGCCATCGATCTGGAAGGGTGGGTGGGCGTCGAACATGTTCGGGTAGGTGCGCGCCGGCCCGAGCAGCCCTTGCAGGATGCGGTAGGCGCGCTCGCCGTCGCCGAGTCGTGCCCACAGCGCCAGCCGCCATGCGGTGGCCCAACCGGTGCTTTCGTCGCCGCGTCTGTCCAGCGTCACTCGGGCGGCCTGGGCCAGCTCCGGCGTGTCGCGCACATTGATCTGGCCGCCGGGATAGACGGCGTAGAGATGCGAGACGTGACGGTGCTGCTGCTCAGCCGCGCCGGCGTCCCAGTCCTCCAGCCACTCCTGCAGCTGGCCCTGGGCACCGATGCGGTCTGCCGGCAGACGGGCACGCGCCTTGCGCACGGCTTCGGTGAAGGCGGCGTCCGCGTTGCCGAGCAAGGCCTGGGACTGCAGCGTTGCGCCGAAGAGCTCGCGCAGGATCTGGCGGTCCATGGCCGGACCGGCGCACAGGGCCACGCCCGGGTGATGCTCGTTCTCGGGCGACAGCGAAGGCGACGTGACGAGGCCGCGGCCCTTGGGGTCCTCGATCAGCGTGTCGAGGAAGAACTGCGTGGCGCCGGCAAGCAGCGGTGCCAGGCGGCGCAGCAGGGCCGGCGCGGGCTGGTACTGGTATTGCTGCCACAGCGTCGTGCAAAGCCACGCGCCGCCCATCGGCCACATGCCCCAGAGTGCGCCGTCGATGGGTGCCGCGGCGCGCCACAGGTCGGTGTTGTGGTGTGCCACCCAGCCGCGCGCGCCATAGCTGTCGCGAGCGGTGCGGGCACCGGTCAACGCCAGCTCCTCGACCATCTTCAGCAGCGGCTCAACACACTCACCGATGTTGGCCGGCCCGGCGGGCCAGTAGTTCATCTCGGTGTTGATGTTGATGGTGTACTTGCCCTCCCAGGGCGGATACAGGCCTTCGTTCCACAGGCCCTGCAGGTTGGCGGGCTGGCTGCCCGGCCGCGAGCAGGACAGCAGCAGATAGCGCGCGTACTGCACGTACAGGGCAGCCAGCGCCGCGTCGGCGTGGCCTGGCACGGCGGCGATGCGCTCGTGGGTCGGTCGGGCACGCGCTTCATCGCCGCCGAGCTCGATGCGCAGCCGGCGGAACAGCGCCTGATGCGCCTTGACATGGTCGGTGCGCAGCGTCTCCCACGGCTTGCGCGCCGCCGCTTCGGTGCGCTCGCGCACGGTGGCCACGGGGTCGCCGCTGGTGTCCTGGAAGCTCCGGTAGCTGGTCTCGCCGGCCACGATCAGCGTCAGCCGTTTGGCGTCGCGCACGCGCAGCCGGTCGCCATCGATCTCAATGCGGCCATCGCCGATGGCGCGCACGCGCAGCGCATAGCGCAGTTGGGCGGGCACGTCATGCGCGCTGATGTTGTGCCCCGTGATCAGCAGCGCGTTCACGCCATCGCCGGTGACCGATGCGTCGGCGGGCCGCTGGTCGCGGCGCAGGTCTTCGCGGTGGTCCCACGGCGCACCGACGAAGACGGCGCCTTGCTCGCCCTTCTCGGGGCCACCATACTTGGGCGCGCCATACAGCTTGACGAATTCGGGATGCCGCCAGCCGAGATCCAGGTCGATGCGGCCCTCGCCATCGGCCTCCAGCCGCAGCACGACGACCTGGTCGGGCGCACTGCTCAGCAGCTCGCGGCGATGGCGCAGGCCGCGGTCGCTGAAGGTGGTGGTGGCGATGGCGCTGTCCAGGTCGAGGCTGCGGCGGTAGTCGGTCGCACCAGCCACGCCGGGAAAGTCGATCAGCAGGTCGCCCGCGGCGCCGAAGGGCATCTGCTTGGCAGGCCTGCCCAGCAGAGCTGAGTTGACGAGATCGTTGGCTTCCTTCCAGCGCTCCTCGTTGATGAGGGCGCGCACCTGGGGCAGGGCCTCGCGGAATTTCGGGTTGTCGGGCACGTAGGGCCCGCCGCCGTACAGCGTGTCGATGTTGAATTGCAGCCGCTCCTGCGCAGGGCGGCCGAAGACCATGGCGCCGAGGCGGCTGTTGCCAACGGGCAGCGCCTCGACCCACGGGCCGGCGGGCTGGTCGTACCAAAGGCTCAGCGCATCGGCGCTCACGCCGGCTGCGCCGGCGCGTACCCACTGGGGCAGGGCCGCGAGCGTGGGGGCGAGGGCGGTGGCGGCAATGAAGCCGCGGCGAGAGTGAAAGGGCATGTTCATCGGCTCAGTTTCGCGCGCGTTCACCGCGCTTCATTCATCAGCTTTTGCAGCGTGGGCGCCATTGCGCGCTGCCAGATCTCGTAGCCCTTGTTGTTAGGGTGCAGCAGGTCGGGCATCACGTCTTTGCCCAGCGTGCCGTCGCCGTTCAGGAAGGCCGCGTTGATGTTCAGGAAGTACACATCGTGGCCATCGGCGTAGCCGGCGATGAGCTGGTTCACGCGCTCGTTGACGCCGCACAGGAAGTCGTCGGGCTTCTCGCCGCGTGGGAAGACGGCCAGCAGCAGCACCCGGGTCTGCGGCAGGCGCTGGCGGATCTCGTCGAGCAGGTGCTTGATGCCTGCCGCGGTGCTCTCGGGGCTGCGCGCGCCCGCATTGTTGGTGCCGATCATCAGCACGGCGACCTTGGGCGCGAGGCCGTCGATCTCGCCATGCTGGAGCCGCCACAGCACGTGCTCGGTGCGGTCGCCGCCGATGCCGGCGTTCAGCGCGTGGTAGCCCGCGTAGTGGCTTTGCCAGACGGCCTTGCCTTCGTTCTTCCAACCCTGGGTGATCGAGTCGCCGATGAAGACGAGCTCCGGCGGCGTGCCGGCGCTGATGAACTGGCGCTTTTCCTGCAGGATCTCCTCGTGGCGGCCGGGCCACCAGTCGATCGCGAAGGACTCGTCCTGCACAACCGGCGTGAACGACTCGGTGCGGTAGTCGGGGCAGGGCAGGCCGGGCTTGGACTGGCGCGTGATGCGCACATTGGCCACGCTGAGGCGGCCCGTTCCCATGCCGTCGAGTGCAAACGGCAGTTTCACCTTCGAGAAGTCAGCGCCCTCGCGGACGAAGCAGCTCATCGCCAGCGAGACATGCTGCCACCCCTTGCCAGCCCAGCTGCGTGCCATCGGGATGAGGTTGACCGCGCGCTCGCAGTTCTCGCCGCAGCCGATCTTGGCCTTGACCCCGCCCTTGGCGAGCTCGTCGACGTTGAGGTCGAACTCCAGCGTGCCGCCCAGGTAGGGGCGCAGGTCCATCGGTTCGCGACTCTCGAAGCGCAGCATGCTGCTCCAGAGGTCGCGCCAGTTGAACTGGACAGCCTCCCTTTGGCCGGCGTCGTTGCTGCGCGCGCTCGCGCCCACGGAGCTCTGACGGGCGTATTCAGCGCTGGGCGTTGGCACGACAACGGCGTCGTCGCCGGTCAGCTCGACGCGGTTTTCCCAATGGCCGACGACGGTGCGCCAGGCGGCCGCTGGCGCAGGAAGGATGACGATGTCGGCATTCGCTTGTACCAGGGCCTGTGCATGGACGCTGGGAGCGCAAGCCGCGGTCGCTGCGGCAAGGAGAGTGGCTCGGAGAGCGGGACGGAGAGAGTTCTTCATGAATCGGTATGTCATCGGTAACGGCCCATCTTGATCTTCACGACGCGGGGCCTGGCGGTGAAGTTCAGGCCCCAGTCCACCTGGTCGCCGTTCCAGCGCCTCTCCATCACCCACTTGCCGTCCGGACTGAAGCGGCCTTCCTCGGCATGGTCGATGAGGGCATGGCCGCTGGACTCGGCGTCGTCGATGCGCACCCGCGCCAGCTGGCCGACCAGGATGAACTCGTCGTCGGAGATCTGTGCGATGGCCACACCGCCGGAAGGCGTGGCGACATGCGCCGGCGATTCCTTCTGGTTGCCTGGCCATTCGCGTTCGCCGAACTGCCACTGGCCGAAGGTGACGTGCGCCTTCCAGCCCTTCATGGCGACGTGCTGGTCGGCGTGGTCGTCGGGCTCGGCCACGCCGTAGGTCCTGCCCTCGAAGGCCCATTGCGCCCATTGCCGCTGCATCGGCCGGAAGGCGGCGAAGACCTTGGCAAAGGGCTCGACCGCGGCCTTGTCGTTGGTCTTGGCGCCGAGCGGATAGTTGGCGTAGTCGAAGTAGTCAATCCCGAAGGGCGTGACGCCCAGGGCGCCGCGTCCGAGGATCAGGTAGAGGTAGCGCGCGTAGGCCTCGGCATTGCCGAGCTCGGGCACGAACAGCGCGTTGTCGGGGCGCTTGAACTTGTCCAGATGGGCCGCGACCTTGGCCCACTCCGGGTGGTAGATGTCGGGGCCGACGATGTCGACATGAGGCGCGGCGGCCTTGTAGATGTCGATGACGTCGTAGGTCGGGCCGCCGCTGGCGAAATTCTTCTGCCACGGCTTTGGCGGCTGCTCGAGCGGGTCGCGCAGCGCGTTGTTGACGTACATGGGCAGGTCGTGCACGGCGCGGCCCGCCTTGGCGATCTCCTCGATGTAGCGGGCGATGGCCCAGGCGTGGAAGTATTCGTCGGCATAGTCGCCGTAGACGGCCCGCCACGAGCCGCGCGCAGCACCGGGCACCCGTGCCTTTTTGCGCGCGAGCACCGCCTCGGGCACGTCGGCCTCGAAGGCCGCCTGCGCCTGCTTTCCGAAATCGCGCACGAGGCCGAAGGTGCCGACCTCGTTCTCCACCTGCACCATCAGCACGGTGTGCTGATGCGCGTCGATCTGCCTGACATGGCCCATCAGCGCCGTGAAGGCGCGCTTGTCGGCCTGGAGTGTTTCCGCGCCGAAGGGCGAGAGGCAATAGCTGTCCTTGCCGGCCTCGTCGAGCATGCGGGGGAAGCGCTTGTTGTCGAATTTGACCCAGGCGGGCGTGTACTGCGGGCTGGTGTTCTTCCAGGTGCCGAACCACAGCAGCACGACCCGCACCTGATGTTCGCGGGCCTGCTTGATGAGCGTGTCGACGAAGGAGAAGTCGAAGCGGCCCTCGACGGGTTCGATCTGCTCCCAGGCGATGGGCACCTCAACGGTATTGGCCTGCAGGTCGGCGACGGCGGGCCAGACCTGCTTCAGGGCACCGGGGTAGTTGCTGGAGTTGTGAACCTGGGCGCCCAGGATGGTGAACGGCTTGCCGTCGACGATGAGGGCGTGGCGGCCTTCTTGCTCGGCGAGCCGCGTGTCTTGGGCCGTGGCTGCCAGCGGTAGAACGAAAGGCAAGGTAAGAATGAGCGCCGTGCCCAGAGGGCGGAGCGATGGAAGTTGCATGTCGGTTTGGGTGAAGTGCGGCGTGCAAGACCTTGCCTGGAGCCTCAAACCCCAAAGACTGGTCAAACCAATTCGGCAGCCTTACTGTGCCACGACGAGGAATTGGTCTTACCAGTGCATACCCCAATACCACTCTCAGCAAGAACCAGTGGCAAAACAAGGGGTGGGCAGCTGATTGCGATAACATCTGGTCAGTCCAATTTGCCAGGAACTTTGGAAACCATGGCCAACGCTTACCGAGGCGGCGATGCCCGCCGGCAATATCAATTGGTCGCGGATCGGATCCGCGCGCTCATCGAGACGGAGGGTCTTGCCCCGGGCTCGCGCCTACCAGCGGAGCGTGAATTGGCGCTGCAGCTCGGCGTGTCGCGGCCCTCGCTGCGCGAGGCGCTGATTGCGCTTGAGATCGATGGCCGTGTGGAGATTCGCGGCGGTTCCGGGGTCTACGTCTGCATCCGGTCCGTCGATGGCGGCGGCGTCACGTCTTCCCTGGGAGAGAGTCCGGCTGAACTGATGCAGGCGCGCGTGGTGCTCGAGAGCGGCATCATCACGCTGGCCGCGGCAAGGGTGACCAAGGCCGGCTTGCAGCGGGTTGCCGATGCGCTGGATGCCATGCGCGAGGAGCACGCCAGCGGCCACAAGCCGGTCGAGACGGACCGGCGCTTTCACCTCAGCATTGCCGAGATGGCAGGCAACTCGGTGCTCGCAGGCATGGTGGGCACGCTTTTCGATGGTCGACACAGTCCCATTGGGGCGCGCATGAGCGGGCAGGCCGAGTCGGTGCAGACCTGGCAGGCCGCGCTTCTGGAGCACGAGGCCATCTTCCGCGCGCTGGAGGCCCGCAACCCGCAGGCGGCTGCGGCGGCCATGTGCAACCACCTGCTGGCCTCGCATGGGCGCTGGGTCGGCGAGCCCTCCGATCTGGCCGCCAAGGCCGCCGCGATTGCCGTCTGAGGATGCGGGCCGCAATTTGGCCTGACCAGCGCACATCTCCATAGCTTTCATCGGCTTAATTTCCGCCAATGTGCGGCTAAGTTGCCGATTGCGATCTAATCTGGTCAGTCCAAATTGTTGAGGCGGGGAGGCCATGCTCAACCATCACCGTGGCGGCGAGGCTCGCCGGCAATATCAACTGGTCGCGGACAGGATCCGGACCCTCATCGAAACAGAGAGCCTGGCTCCGGGTTCGCGCCTGCCGGCGGAGCGTGATCTGGCACTGCAACTCGGGGTGTCGCGGCCTTCGCTTCGCGAGGCCCTGATAGCGCTCGAGATCGACGGCCGCGTCGAGATCCGCGGCGGCTCGGGGGTCTACGTGTGTGCGGCGCCTGCGCAAGGCGATGGTGATGGTGCCACCTCATCGCTGGGCGAGAGTCCTGCCGAACTGATGCAGGCGCGCGTTGTGCTGGAGAGCGCGATCATCATGCTGGCTGCTGCGCGGGTGACTCCGGCAAGTCTGCGGCGTGTTGAGGATGCCTTGAGTGCGATGCGCGAAGAACATGTCGTCGGCCGAAAGCCGGTCGAGGCGGACCGACGCTTTCACCTGAGCATCGCGGAGATGGCTGGCAATTCCATCCTGACGGACATGGTGGGCACGCTCTTCGACGGCCGACACAGCCCCATCGCCTCACGCATGAGCGACCATGTGGAGACGATGAACGTCTGGCTGACCGCTCTTGCCGAGCACGAAGCCATCTACCGGGCGCTGGAGGCCCGCAATCCGCAGGCCGCTGCAGCGGCCATGGGCAGCCACCTGATGGCTTCGCATGGGCGATGGGTCGGCGATGCCAGCGATCTGGTCATCAGGGCGGGCATCACGGGCTGAGCTGCCGCGGGCTGACCCTTGACAGGAACTCCCCGTGGGAGGGCAGGGCCCTGACCATCTGTCCGATGGTGTCGCGCACGCTCAGCAGGTGCTGCCGCACGACGTCGATGTCCACGAGGTCGATGTAGGGGTCGCGGCCCTGCGGCATGACGCCCAGGCCCAGCAGGATGGAGGCCCATGAGGGCTCGGCGAAGCCCTCGGGTTCGAGGATGGCCACGCGACCGGTCCGTTGGAACAGCTCGATCTGGTGCGCCAGCGCATCCGGGATGCTCATGGCCGCGCAGTGGCGCCAGAACTCGGTGTCGCGCCGCTCGCCCAGCTTGTAGTGCAGGATGATGAAGTCGCGCACCGACTCGTAGCGACAGGCCATCTGGCGGTTGAACTCGTCGGCCAGCGTCGGTGCGAAATTGCGGTCGGGCAGGAGTGCCGTCAGGCGGCTCACGGCTTCCATGATGAGATGCAGGCTGGTGGACTCCAGGGGTTCCAGGAAACCCGAGGACAAGCCGATGGCCACGACGTTCTTGACCCAGCTCTTCTTGCGCCGCCCGGTCACGAAGCGTTGCTGGCGCGGCTCGTCCATCGCCTTGCCGTCCAGGCTGGTCAGCAGCAGGCTCGTCGCTTTGTCGTCGTCGAGGTGGCTGCTGCAGTAGACCAGGCCGTTGCCTGTGCGGTGCTGCAGCGGGATGCGCCATTGCCAGCCGGCGCTGTGCGCGGTCGAGGTGGTGTAGGGCGTCAGCGGGTCCGTGCGGCTGCAGGGCACGGCCAGCGCGCGGTTGCACGGCAGCCATTGGCTCCAGTCTTCGTAGGGCGACTTCATGGCGCCATCGATCAGCAGTGCGCGAAAGCCCGAGCAATCGATGAAGAGATCGCCCTCGATGCGGCGCCCGTCGCTCAGATGCAGGGCCGTCACGAAGCCGTTCTCTGCCGATGTCTCTGCGCGAACGATGGTGCCCTCGACGCGCTGTGCGCCATGCCGGCAGGCGTAGTCGCGCAAATAGCCGCCGTACAGCGTGGCGTCGAAGTGGTAGCCGTAGTCGAAAGCGCCTGCCGGGGAGTCCTCACCCGGTCGCGGCAGCGCGAAACGCTGGTCGCGGGCCAGCATCGTCGCGGTCGACCATTCCTCGTAGGAGGGCAGGGCGGGATCCCGCTCGCGCAGCCGCAACCAGTAGGCCCAGAGCGGCCGGTTGTGGATGGCCGGCCCAAAGCCGCCAAAGCCGTGGAAGAAGCGGTGGCCGACGCGGCCCCAATCGCGGAACTCGATGCCCAGCTTGTAGCTGGCCTGGGTCTTGCGGACGAAATCGGCCTCGTCGATGCCCAGCAGCTGGTTGTAGAAGCGGATGCTCGGCAACGTGGCTTCGCCGACGCCGACGGTGCCGATCTCGGCGGATTCCACCAGGGTGACTGCGCAGTGCAGCTGCGGCTGGTCCGGCCTGCACAGCATTCGCGCCAGGGGCGCCGCGGTGATCCAGCCCGCACTGCCGCCGCCCACGATGACGATTCTTCTCAAAGGGACGCTTCGCATAAGAAGAACCCTCCAATCTTTCAATTTGGTAAGACCGCGAGTTTGCCCTAATGTTGCCTGGTCAGACCAAATTTATGATTCCTCCAGGTCGTAGCTGACAAGCGACTTTTCGACAGATCCCTACAGATCGAGGAGACAAAACGTGAAACAGAAAGCATTTCGGCACGGCCGGAAGTTGACGCTGTTGGCGACATGCGCCGCGTTGGCCGCCTGCGGTGGCGGCGGTGGCGGCAGCGGCGCCTCGGGCGGGCGAATCCAGGGCATCACCTTTGCCTACCCCGGCGGCGCCACCTTGCTGAACGGGCCGGTGGCGCTCCTGGCCACGGCTGATTCGGGTCTTCCCGTGACGTTCAAGTCCGGGACGCCCAGCACCTGTACCGTTTCGGGCAATCAGCTCACCCTGGTGTCTGCGGGCGAATGCTTGGTGACTGCAAGCCAGGCCGGCGGGGCGTCGAACGGCACGCAGTGGGCTCCCGCGGACGACACCAGCCAGCTGTTCGTCGTGCTCAAGCATGCGCAGGTGCTGACCTTCGCGCCGCCGGACTACGTGCTCAGCGCAGCGACAAGCACGGTCGCGCTCAGCGCGACGTCGGACGCTGGACTTCCGGTCACCTTCAAGGTCGACACGCCGGCCACCTGTTCCCTCAGCGGCAGCACGCTCAAGGTGCTGAGCAAGGGCAGCTGCGCGGTCACGGCCACGCAGGCCGGTGACGACCACTACGCTGCTCAAACACTCCAGCGCTTCATCGCGGTCGATCCCTTGCTGCTGGCGGACGGCTTCGACGTGGCGACGGGAACCGGCCCGGGCTCCTCGAGCAGCCTGCTCACCGCACAGGGCGGCGGCATCACGGTCAATCCGTGGGACAGCACGCTGAACTCGGGCTGGCAATGGTGCGGTGTCGACCGTCCCGACTGGTGCTACCACACGGTTTCGAGCGACGGCAAGACGCTCACCTCGGCGCTCGAAGTTCCGAAGGCCAACTTCCCGACAGGCTGGCACACCGGTCTGAACCAGATCGACATCTTTGCGCCCGGACGGACTGGCTTCGCTTCGAGCGGCGACACGACGACCGGCCTCAGGGTCACGACCGAAACCTCCCTGGGCTTCACCATGGGCGTGCCCCAGGGCCTGTACGCGTCGGGTCACCCGATCGTGCTGTACCTGGATCTGGGCAAGTCGAACAACGGCTGCAATGTCGAGCTGGCAACCCTGGTCTGGCCGCGGCAGGCGGGTTCGGTGGGCTACAACATTCCGCTGAGCAATTTCGCCGTGACCAACAACTGCGGGCTTGCCGGTGTGACGGCCGCGTCGGTGGACGATCAGGTGCGCAAATTGCCCAACCCTTGGGACAGCACGGGCGCCCCCGCGAATCTCGCCGCCTTCAACGCCGCCCTGGATGGCTTCAAGGATGCGCGCACCTCGGCCGCGACGCTGCTGGGCTCGTCCGACATCGTCCGCATGCGGCTGAAGCTCTTTGACATCAACGACTCGTCACCGGGCGCCGCCTTCTACTCGTCGTCCCTCTCGATCACCGGAAGCGTCACGATCCAGTAGAGATCGGGTGATCGCTGGCAGAGCATTCGACGCGCCGACATCGAGCGACGTCGTCAAGTCCATCGAAGGAAATTGGAGACCCCCTCGTGAAAGAACAATTCAAGACCACCGCGATCCATCGCGGGGTGCTTCACCTGGCGCTTCTGAGCGCGGGCGGCACCGCATTCGCGCAAACGACCCCGCCGAAAGACCCGGGCACAACCACTCCCGCAACCACGCCTGCGGCCGCACCCGCGGCCACGACCAGCACCTTGGATACCGTGGTTGTGGAAGGGCAGCGCGCCGCTTTGCAATCGGCTCAGAAGTTCAAGCAGAACGCCGAAGAGATCGTCGATTCCGTGGTCGCCGAAGAGGCGGGTAAGCTGCCGGACAAGTCGATCACGGAGGTGCTGCAGCGCGTGGTCGGCGTGAACGTCCAGCGCCAGCGGTCAATCAACAACGACGCCACGCATTTCTCCACGGATGGTTCGGGTATACGCGTCCGCGGCCTGTCCTGGGGCTCGTCCAATCTGAACGGCCGTGAGGTGTTCTCCGCCGGCTGGCCCGGTCGCGACCTGACCTGGAGCGCCGTGCCCGCCGAACTGATGATCGGCGTGGACACCTACAAGAACCCGTCCGCCGAGCAGATCGAAGGCAGCGTCAGCGGCCTCATCAACCTGCGCACCGCGCTGCCCTTCGACTTCAACGGCACCAAGAGCTATGTCTCCTTCGGCGCCAACTACGAAGAGCGGTCCAGGAAGTCAGCGCCGGCGGTGTCGGGCCTGTACTCGAAGACATGGGACACCGACCACGGTCGCGTGGGCCTGCTGGTCGATCTCGCAGTGAACAACTCGACGTACGAGTCCGAGCACGTCCAGATCAGCCCCTACTTCCCGCGCACTGACCTCGTGCCGGGCAAGACCGTCTGGATGCCGTCCGGCGCCAGCTGGGGCGACAACGTCGGCTCGTCCAATCGCAAGGGCTTCTATGGCGCGCTGCAGTGGAAGAAGAACGGCATGGAATCGGCCGTCACCTACTTCACGTCGCGCTCCAAGGATCACGACACGGGCTCGAGCGTGTATCCCAACTTCGCGGACGGCAACCTCGGCGAATCGATCTATCGCGTGAACGTGGCCAATCCAGTGATCGACGCTCGCGGCGTGGTGACGGGCGGGACCTACACCTATCCGTTCCAGCCGACGCCGATCGTCGATGCGAGCGGCAACCCCGTCCTCGACAGCAACGGCAAGCCGACCTACAACTACGACACCGCCGGCAAAGGCGCGAACCAGTTCGCCGCTGGCGGCCTCAGCCTGGGCACCAGCCGCTCCACCAACCAGCACAACACCGCGACGAGCGAGCTGGCCTGGAATTTCAAGTGGGCCGTGAATGACCGTCTGGCCCTCCAGAACGACCTGCAGTGGGTGCATTCCAAGTTCGAGACGACGGGACGCGAAATCCAGTTGTCGACTTTCACGCCGATGATGCAAATCAACACACCGAACGGCACGGGCCCCGTGCAAATCGGTTTTGACGACGCGGCGCGGCAGTTCCTGAGTGACCCGAACAACTACTACTGGAACGTGATCCAACCCATCCAGGTCAAGGGCGACGCGAACCTGTATGCCTGGAAGGTCGACGCGCGACTCAAGTTCGACGATCCGATCCTGCGCGATGTCCGCTTCGGCTTCCGCACCTCGTACAAGACCTCGGTGCGCGAGCAGGCGGTCTACGCTTCCGACCACACCAGCGTGGGCTGGCAATCGATCGCCCAGCCCTGGTCCGTGCGGCCGACACCGGTCGCGGGCACGGCCCCGACCCAGGCGAACTCATCGGGCTGGCAATCGATGACCAATTTCCCGTACCTGGGCAATCCGGCCTTCAAGGGGATCGGAGCGACGGAGGTGTATGCCTTCCCGAACTTCTACCAGGGCAAGCTGGGCAATCTGCCGAACATCGTGTTCCCCACCTACGCGATGATGAATGACTACCCCAACGCCTACAACGCGCTGATGCAGAAGGTGGGCTACGTGAATTGCGTGCAGGGCGCGCAAGCCTTGGGTGTCACGCCGAACTGCACTCAGAACACCTTTGACGCCCAGCTCCAGTACGGGGTGAGTCCCGACCACAAGAGCGACGTCAGCGAAACGACCAACGCGCTCTACGGCACGCTGCGCTTCGGTTTCGATGACTTGCCCGTGCCCGTCGAGGGCAATGTGGGTCTTCGCGCCGTCTACACCAAGGCGGTTTCGCACGGCTACATCGTCTTCGCCCCGAAGTACACCAGCACCACGCCGCCGGACCTGCCGCAGTTCGGCGTGATCAGCGATCCGCTGAACGTGCAAGACAGCCACGTGGATGTGCTGCCCACCCTCAACCTGAAGGCCGACTTGCTGGGCAACAACAAGCTGCTCGCCCGCTTTGCGGCGGCGCGCAGTGTCTACCGGCCGGGCTTCCAGCAGCTGCAGGAGTCCGTCACGCTATCGCAGAACTACGACAGCACCAACCACACCGTCACCTACACCGGCCAGAACACGGGCAACGTGAAGCTCAGGCCGCTGACGGCCAACAACTTTGACCTCGCGCTGGAGTTCTACCCCCGCAATGGGCAGGCGATCACGGCCACGGTGTTCTACAAGGACGTGAAGGACGTCATCTACAACGGCCGCTACACCCGCAGCTACGACAGCCTCGGAGGCAATCCGCAGACCTTCTCCATCACGGGTCCGCGCAATGCGGCCCGCGCCTGGGTGCATGGCATCGAGTTCGGCGCCGAGACCTACCTCGACCACTTCGACTCCCTGAAGGACGTGCTACCCGACTGGGCCAAGGGCTTCGGCGTCTCGTTCAACTACACCTACATCGGCAGCACGCAGAAGTTCTACCGCGATGCCCAGACGCAGTACTGCCCGGCCAACAGCTCAATCACCGACGACGCCGTGCGGGTGTACGGCTGCGACACCAACGGCCTGCCATTCGGCAATCTGCCGCTGCCGGGCATGGTGAAGAACTCTGCCAACTTCGCATTCCGCTACGACAGGAATGGATTCTCGGCGCGCCTGGCCTACAACTGGAACAGCCGCATGCTAGAGCAGGTGGGCGGATTCGGGCCGAGCGGCGGCAATGGCACCAGCGCCGATCCGAAGCGCGTGGGCGCGCAGGACACCTGGTGGGGCGTGCCGCAGTGGCAAGAGGCCTACGGCCAGTGGGACGGTGGCATGTCGTACAGTTTCACCAAGAAGTTGTCGATGTCGCTCAGCGTGTCCAACCTCAACAACGTGATGGTGCGCGAGACCGTCCAGCAGACGCCGGGCTTCATGGGCACGAGCTGGCGCTTCCCGGGCCGCAGCTATTACATCAGCGGCCGCTACGAGCTCTGACCGGCAAGGACGCCCGAGCGTAGGAGGCACATGCCGCAGCAACTTGACCGCCTCGTCATCGTCGGCGGTGGCAGCGCGGGCTGGATGACGGCCGCAGCGCTCGCCACCGGCTTGAAGGACCGGGTGCGAGTTGAGGTCGTCGAGTCCGAAGACATCGGCATCGTCGGTGTCGGCGAGGCGACCTTCCCGTCGATCCGCCAGTACAACCGGCTGGTGGGCATCGACGAGGCCGCCTTCCTTGGCGCAACCAACGGCACCTACAAGCTCGGCATCCGCTTCTGCGACTGGCTAGAAAGGGGCAGGGACTACTTCCATACCTTCGGCCATTTCGGCAACTTGTTCGGCTCGCAGACGCTGTGGGCCCAGCATCGCCGACTGGGGCTGACCGAGCCGCTCGGCCTGCAATGTGTGCCCACGGTGATGGCGATGCGGGGGCGATTCGCGTTGCCCTCCGAGCAGGAGGAGTTCAAGTACGCCTATCACTTCGATGCCGTCCAGTACGGCGTCTTCCTGCGCCAGCTCGCGGTGCAGCGCGGCGCTCTGCACACGCAGGGGCGCATCGTCGATGTGCTGCGCCGGCCGGACGGCGGTGTCGCCGCCGTGCTGCTGGACGATGGCCGCCGCGTCGAAGGCGACCTGTTCATCGACTGCTCGGGCTTCCGTTCGCTGCTGCTGGGCAAGACGCTGGAAGAACCCTTCGTTGACTTCAGCCATTGGCTGCCCGTCGATGCGGCCTGGGCCTGCCCCTGCGAGCGCAGCGGCGAGGAGCTCGCGCCGTATACGACAGCCACGGCGCTGGAAGGCGGCTGGGCCTGGCACATCCCGCTGCAAAACCGCACCGGCCACGGCCATGTGTTCTCCAGTCGCTTCATCGACCCCGAGCGCGCCCGCGAACAGTTGCTGGCGAGGCTGGACGGCAAGCCGCTGGCCGAGCCGCGGCTGCTGCGTTTCAAGACGGGTCACCGCCAGCGTTTCTGGGTCCACAACGTCGTCGCCATCGGCTTGTCCTCGGGCTTTCTGGAGCCGTTGGAGTCCACCAGCATCTACCTGATCCAGGACGGCATCGCCCGGCTGATGGCGGCGCTGCAGGTCGGCCGGCCACTGGGCGAGAACGACAGGGCGCTGTTCAACGATGGCGCCGCGCGGCGCTTCGGGCGAATCCGCGACTTCATCGTGCTGCACTACTGCCTGACCCGGCGCCGCGACAGCGAGTTGTGGCGCCATGTTGCATCGATGGAGCTTCCCGAGACGCTGGCCTTCCGGCTGGCGCTGTGGCGGCGCTACGGCGTGCTGCACGAGTACGACGAGGAAGGCTTCGATGCCACCAGCTGGCTGGCCATTCATGCGGGCATGGACCATTGGCCCGAGCGCTACGACCCGGTTTTTGCCGAAGTACCGCGCGAGCGCGCGGCCAGTGCGCTGCGCGGCCGCCGTGACGGCATCGCTGCCGCGGTGGAGCGCATGCCGCAGCACCATCGCATGCTGCAGAGCGTGCTGGCCTGACGGGCCGTTCAGGACCCAGGCTGCCGAACGATGTCTCTCATGTCGCAGAAACCCGATCGCATCGTCGTCGTGGGCGGTGGCAGCGCCGGCTGGATGACGGCTGCCGTCCTGGCCACCGGTCTGAAGGGCAGGGCGACCGTCGAGCTGGTCGAGGCCGAGGACATCGGCATCATCGGTGTCGGCGAAGCCACCTTGCCGTCCATCCGGAACTTCAACCAATCCTTGGGCATCGACGAGGCCGAGTTCCTGGCCGCCACCCATGGCAGCTTCAAGCTCGGCATACGCTTTCGCGACTGGCTGGAGATCGGGCGGGACTACTTCCACACCTTCGGTCCCCTCGGTGTCCTGTCCGGCTCGCAGGCGCTGTGGGCCCAGCACCGGCGCATGAAGCAGGACGGGCCGCTCGGACTGCAGTGCCTGCCGACCGTGATGGCGATGAAGGGCCGCTTCATGCGGCACGACGAGCAGTCCCAGTTCAGGCATGCCTACCACTTTGACGCCCTGCAGTACGCCGCATTCCTGCGCAAGCTGGCGGTGCAGCGGGGCGCGCGCCATACGCTTGGACACGTCGTCGAAGTGCAGCGCCGCGCCGATGGCGGAGTCGCCGCGCTGCAGCTGCGCGACGGACGGCGCATCGAGGGCGATCTCTTCATCGACTGCTCGGGCTTTCGGTCGCTGCTGCTCGGCGAAGCGCTGGCGGAGCCCTTCGTCGACTTCAGCCATTGGCTGCCCGTTGATGCCGCCTGGGCCTGCCCCTGCGAAAGCGTCGGTGAGGAAATTCCCCCCTACACCTGCGCCACTGCGCTGGAAGGCGGCTGGGCCTGGCGCATCCCGCTGCAAAACCGTACCGGCCACGGCCATGTCTTTTCGAGCCGCTTCATCGACGTCGAGCGCGCGCGCGAACAGCTGCTGGACCGGCTGGACGGCAAGCCCTTGGCCGAGCCGCGGCTGCTACGTTTCAAGACGGGCCACCGCCAGCGTCTCTGGGTGCACAACGTCGTCGCCATCGGCTTGTCGTCGGGCTTTCTGGAGCCTCTCGAATCCACCAGCATCTACCTGATCCAGGATGGCATTGGCCGGCTGATGGCAGCGCTGATGGCGGGCAGGCCGCTGAACGAGAGCGACCGGGCCCTCTTCAATGAGGGCTCCTTGCGCCGCTTCGCGCGCACCCGCGACTTCATCATCCAGCACTACTGCCTGACGCGCCGCCGTGACAGCGAGCTCTGGCGTCACGTGTCGACGATGGAGCTGCCCGAGACGCTGGCCTTCAAGCTGGAGCTGTGGCGCCGCTTCGGCGTGCTGCACGAGTACGACGACGAGTGCGCAGATGGCAACGGCTGGCTGGCCATCCACGCTGGCATGGACCACTGGCCCGAGCAAGAAGACCCGGTGCTCGCCGAGATCCCGGCCGAGCGCGCGCTGCAAGCCCTGCAGGGCCGCCGCAACGGCATCGCGGCCTCGGTCGAGCGCATGCCGCGGCATCACCAGGTACTGAAACAGATGCTCGGCTAGCTCGCCGGCCCCTTTCCGTTTCCGATTCCGTTTTCGATCCCGATTTCCATGAACGCTCCCTTCGGCCCTCCCGCTCTCGCGGAGGCCTCCCCCCCGACTCCTTTGCAATGGCGCGAAGGCTCCAAGGGCTACGGCCTGTTCATCACCGTGCTCGTCCATCTGCTGCTGCTGGCAGCGGTGCTGAGCTGGCGTTCTCGAGCGCCGTCGCCCGAACCGCGCAGCATGGACGTGAGCCTCGTCCCTGCCAAGGAACAGCCCAAGCCTCTCGAGGCGCCGCCGGTGCTTGCGCCCAAGCCGGAGCTCGCGTCGCCCGGCCTGCCACCCATCACCGAGCCTCCGCCCGTCGTGGTGGACATCCCGCAACCTGTTCCGGCCGCTCAGCCCGTGGCGCCGTCGCCGTTGGCCGCCCCCGCGCCGGCGCCGACCGCGGGCGTCGGGACGGCTGCAGTCGCTGCCGCGGCTCCCGCCGCCAGTGCCGTGGGCAGCACCCGGCTGGTCGAGGACTGTGCCGACGCGCCGGACCGCATGATGGTGGCCGAGGTGTACCGCTTGAGCCCGCGCGCCACTTCCGTCAACGAGATGAACCGGCGCAAGCCCATGCGCACCGTCTGCCTGGCGCAGCTGAACTTCGCGCCGCGCAACATGGGGCTGGGCATTGCGGGGCTGGATCTCAGCGAGTGGTACGGGCTGGACATCCGCTTCACCCTCAACGTGCCGCAGGACGGGCCGCGTGACTTCATGCTGCTGAGCGACGACGGCGCCGTTCTCTACGTGGACGACGCGCGCGTCATCGACAACGACGGTCTCCACACGCCAGAGGCCTTGATGGAAACGGTGAACCTGAGCAAGGGCGTCCACCTTGTGCGCGTCCGCTATTTCCAGGGGCCTGGCGACGGCGCGCTGATGCTTGGGTGGAAGAAGCCGGGAGAGGCCGACTACCAGCCCCTCCCGCGCCGACTGCTGGGCAGACCGCCGGCGGCCGCCGAGCAGGGTCAGCGCTGAAGGTCAGCGCTGAGAGTTGGCGACGCGGGGCGGCTTCAGTTGGGTGCGCCGTACACGACGCCGCGGCCCACCGTGCTCATGTAGACCACGCCCTCGGTGTTCATGTCGCCGACCACGAACTGGCCGTTGCCCGGCCCGCCGAACTGGTGGGCGTCGTCATTGATGCGGGTCCAGCTCGCGCCTGCATCGCTGGAACGGTACAGGCCGCGCTTGCCGCCGCCGGCCACACCCCAGATGAAGACGGTGGGATAGCTCGCGCCGCTCATCGTCTTGCCAAAGCCGACGGCACCGCAATAGCTGACGTTGGCGATCGCGTTGAAGGAGGTGCCAGAGTCGGTCGAGCGCGTCAGGCCTCCCGAACCCAGGGCGACCCAGACGTCGCCCTCGCGCCCAGGTGCCGCGCGTAGCACGGGGAAGCCACCGGTGGGCAGGGTGGCTGCCGCGCTGAAGCTCACGCCGGCGTTGGTGCTGACCAGCACCTGGCCGGTCTGGCTGTCGTAGCCGTAGAACTTGGCGGCCTTGATCGGGTCGGCGATGGGGCGCGCGGCTGTGCCGCCCAGGCCGGACACGGTGGTCCAGGTGGGACTGGCGCTGGTGAAGTCGGTGGACCGGTAGGTGATGGCCACGTTGTTGGCGTCGGTCGTGGTGTGCAGCAGCGTGAGGCCATCGGCCGACAAGGTCACCAGCCAGGTCGTCGCCTGTGCCGCCACGGCCGTCCAGGTCTGGCCGGAGTCGGCCGAGCGGTACATCTTGCCCGTCCCCGCCCGCACGACGACCGACGTGTTGCCGGCCGCGACCGTCATCCCGGTGGTGGCCCCCAGGCGCGGTGTGTGGATGGGTGAGTACGCATCGATGTTGGTATGGCGGAAGCCGTCGTAGTCACCGATGGCCGACAGCAGCGGGCCGCCGGACACGCTGACCAGGTTCAGGGCAACGGTTTCTTCCAGGCCTCTGACCGCAAACGTCCAGGTGGTGGGTGTGGCGTCGATATTGCTGGTGCGGAAGAGGCCATTGCCCGAGGTCACCCAGGCCGACTGGCTGTCGAAGGGATCGAACTCGATGCTGCTGGCCCAGTGGATGGCGTTCTCCGCGATCCAGGTCACGCCATCCGTATTCAGCGTGAAACCGCGCTGGACGATGTTGGTCCAGCTGGTGCCGCCATCCGTGCTGAGGAAGAACTGGTCCCCCCAGTTGTTGCCTTGCTGCATGTAGGTGTTGATCGTCGAGACCAGCATGCGCTGCGGGTTCTTGGGGTCCACCGTCACGCCGGAGAACGCGCGGTTGATGCCGGCCGGCGTTGCATTCGTCCAGGTGCCGTTTGAGACCTTGTACTTCCACACCTGGCCGGCATCCATGGGCTCGGGCTGAGCCCAATGGCCGTGCGGGCCGGCACCGTTGCCGTAGGTGACGAGCACATTGCCGTCGCTGGCCAGCACGGCGCGCTGCGGCATGTAGGCGCTTGGCGCGTTCGCCACCGGCACGAACGTGGCACCGGCGTCGTCGCTGCGGTAGAGGTTCGGGCCGACGGAGCCATAGCGCGACACGCCGACAAGAATGCGCTGGGCCGCGCCGTTGACCACGCTGGTGGGATCGAGCAGCACGAAGCTGATGCCGGCCTCGTTGGGCGTGGTGGTGACCGGCAGCGCGGCCAGGCGCGAAAAGCTTGCGCCGGCGTCGGTGCTCTTGAACAGGCCGTTGTCGCGCGAGCCGACGTAGAGGATGTTGCTGTTGCCCGGATCGACCTGCAGCTTCTCGCCGTTGCCGCGCCCCATGCCGTTGCCATTGACGTGGAACTGCGCGCTCACGTCGGTGATGCGCGAGAACGTGGCGCCGTAGTCCGTCGAGCGCATCACGACCGACTTGCCATTGCTGAAGTAGGGCGTGCCGGCCAGCACGTACAACACCGCGGAGTCCTTGGGATCCAGGGCGAACGACTCGGTGCCCATCAGGCCCACATCGTCTTCCGACAAGAAGTCGAGCAGCGGCACCCATCGGCCCGTGGCGTCGTTCCAGCGGTAGGCGCCGCCGACGTCGGTGCGCGCATAGAAGAGGTGCTGTTGCGTGCGGCTCGGGAGCACGGCCGTCACGAATCCGCCGCCGCCCATGGCGACCGTGCCCCAGCGATAGCCGTTGCTGGACGCGGGAGGCGGGGGCGGTGGGGGAGGTGTTGACGACGAGGGCGGGGGCGGGGGAGTCGGCGAACCCGGCGTCGGGGCCGGCGCTGGGCTGCTGCCACCACTGCTGCCTCCGCCGCCGCCACAGGCGGTCAAGATCAGGGAAAGAGCGGAAAGCGTCGCCGCGCGCCTCGTGGTGTCCATGCTTTGGTCTTTGGTTAATTGGTAATACCAAAGTCTAATGTTTCACCTGACAATCTGGCATTGTTGCCTGCGGACTGTTACATTTGGTATGACCAAATTTGGTCAATCGACGTGAAAGACGCACTCCATCGACGCCCAATACTCGCCAGGCGCGCGCGTGGCGAGAGGGCGTTGGCAAGGGCCGCAGAAGGTCCACCAGCGCTGGGTCTCCGGGTCGGCGGCGATGGCCGCCATGTCGGCTTCGAAATCGCTGCCGTGGTACTCCCAGCAGCCGAACAGCAGGCACTCCGGCTCGCGCAGGAAGATGCTGTAGTTGCGGATGTTCGAGAGCGCCAGGCGAGCCAGCACGGCCGGCCAGACTGCGGCATGCAGCCGCTTGTATTCGACGATGTGTTCCGGCGCGATACCGATGACCATGCCCATGCGTTGCATGCGTATTCCTTGATCAATGGGTGGCCAAGGCGGCCTTCAGCAGTGGCTGGTGCAGCGATGGCGTGTAGAGCTGGGCGAGTTCCACCACCGGCTGGATGCGCCGTGCCTTCTTCAGCGCGTGGTTCTGTGCGATGTCGGAGAGGCGGTGGACCAGGAAGGGGTTGAGCAGGCGGTCGCGGAGGCCGGCGAGATAGGCGCGGGCCTCGTCGCCCTGGCCCAGGGCGTCGAACACGGGCAGCACCTCATGCTGCCAGGCCTGCTCCAGCGGCTGGCGCAGCGCCGTGTCGTGCATGGCCTGCAGCACCGTCATTCCTGGCGCGAGCCGCCCGCGCATCCACTGCTCGGCCAGCAGCGTGTGCCCCAGGTTGAGCAGGAAGAGCTTGAGCCGCTCGTGGCGGCTCAGCTCGTCGGTCAGCACGATGGCCGGATGGCTGCAGGGCAGTTGCAGGCGCGGCTGGGCTTCCACCGCCCACAGCGCATAGGGCTCGGCCACGGCGCCGGCCGGCTCCAGGGCTTCGGAGACGATGCGGTCCACGAGCGAGTTGGCCCAGACGACGTGCCCGCGCAGCCAGTCCAGGAATGCCGGCGGGCAGTGCCATGCGGCGCCCAGCGTGACGACGAGCTCGCGCAGCGCCGCTCCGTTGCGCGACACCAGCTCGCAGGGCAGCAGGGTCAGCTCGGCGGCTGGCTTGGACAGCCAGCGGTCGTGCAGCAGCACGAGCAGCCGGGCCGGGAACGATGCCGGAGCCGGGGCCGCTGCCGACAGCAGTTCCGCACCGTCTTCGGCTGCGACGGCCCAGCCGCTGTCGCCCGTGTTGGAAACGATGATCTGCACCGGACCGCGCACGCGTTCCCGCACCGCGCGCCAGTCCGCGCGGGCATGCAGGGCCTCGCGCACCGAACGGCAGGTCTTTCGCATCTCCACCGGCTGGCCTCCGCTCAGGCCTCGCACGATGACTTCATAGCCTTCGCTGCGTGCCAGCGCCAGGGTGCGCCGCGTGCTGATCGGGTTGTCCGTGCCCTGAACCACGGTGATGCCACCCAGGGCTTCACCGGTTTCGTCGGCTTCGCTGACGAAGAGATCGACGTGGGCTTGGAGGAAGCGGCTGGTGCCGAACTGCAGGATGGGATAGCCGGAGGACATCGCTTCGCTCAGCACTCGATGATGGCCTTGATGACGCCTTCGGCAGGATCGAGCAGGCGCGCAAAGGAGCCCGGCACGTCGGCCAGCGCGAGCCGGTGGGTGGCGAGGGCGGCGTGCGGCACCTGACCGGCGCGCATGGCCGCCATGACCGTCTCGAAGTCTTCGGTCGTTGCATTGCGGCTGCTGAGCAGCGTGGCCTCGCGCTTGTGGAACTCGGGGTCGGAGAAGCGGATGTCGCCCTGCACGATGGAAACCAGCACGTAGCGCCCGCCATGGGCGACGAAGCGGAATCCCCGCTCCATGGCCGCGGCGTTGCCGGTGGCGTCGAAGACCACGTCGAAGAACTCGCCATCGGTGAGCCGAGACAGCTCGGCCTCGTCGCTTTCACCAACGGCGACGGCCGACGTTGCGCCGGCGTGCTGCAGCGCGAAATCCAGCCGGCCCTGGCGGCCGTCAATGGCGGTGACGACGGCGCCGCGCAGCCTGGCGAAGATCATCGTTCCCAGGCCGATCGGGCCAGCGCCCACCACCAGCACGCGGTCGCCGGCCGCCACGTTGGCGCGGCGCACCGCATGGGCGCCGATGGCGAGGAACTCGAGCATCGCGGCCTGATCGAGCGTGATGCCGTCGGCCTTGCCGACGAAGCGCTGCGGCACGCTGACGTACTCGGTGAAGGCGCCGTCGCGGTGCACGCCGAGCACCTGGATGCGCACGCAGCAGTTGGTCTTGCCCTGGCGGCAGGCGATGCATTCGCCGCAGGACAGATAGGGCATCACGTAGACCTGTTGGTCTGCCTGCAGACCGCTGTCGGCGTCCGCCTCTTCGACGATGCCGGACAGCTCATGGCCCATCACGCGCGGATAGCTCAGATAGGGCTGGTGGCCGGTGAAGATGTGCAGGTCGGTGCCGCAGACGCCCACCCGCTTCACGCGCAGCAGCACCTCGCCGCGCTTGCGTTCGGGACGGGGCCGATCATGGGCAAGAAGAGTGCCTGGGGATTCGCAAGTGACGGTCAGCATGGGTCGAGGTGGTAGAGGCGAACGGCATTGCCTCCGAAGAGCGCAAGGAGGTCGTCCTGCCGTGGACGCGGTTGGAGTTGGTCGGCCAGGTCGTGGGCGAGTTGCCACCAGTCGGCGTAGTCGGTGGCCAGGCGCAGCACCGGCCAGTCGCTGCCCCACAGCAGCCGTCTGGGCCCGAAGAGCTCCCAGAGCGTCTGCACATAGGGGCGCAGTGCTGCGATGTCGCTGCGCTCACCGGCCTCGGTCAGCAGCCCGGAGAACTTGCAATGCACCCGCGGCAGAACGGCGAGGGCGGCGATGTCGCTGCGCCAAGGCTCCATCTCGCCCCGCGCAATGAGGGGCTTGGCGGCGTGGTCGATGACCAGGCTCAGCCCCGGATGGCGAGACGCGAAGCGCAGCAGACCGCTCAACTGGCGCGGCAGCACAAGGGCATCGAAGACGAGACCGTGGCGTTGCATGGCCTGGGCGGCGGCGTCGCAGGCCGGATCGGCGATCCAATCGTCGTCCGGCAGGTCCTGCAGCATCGGGCGCAGGCCCTTCAGCAGCGGATTCGCGGCCAGCACGTCGATTTGCGCAACCACGTCCGCGGCCTTGAAGTCCACCCAGCCGACGACGCCCCGCACCCAGGGCGTGGACGCTGCAACCGACAACATCCAGTCCGTGTCGACCCTGCTTGGCAGGGATTGCACGAGCACGGTGGCGTCGATGCCGGCGGCTTGCAGATGCGGTGCCAGGTCCCCGGGGCCGAAGTCGCGGTGGATGGCGTGCAAAGAGGCCGGCGGCCATTGGCCCTCGCGGTCGGCCAAGCGCCAGAAATGCTGATGCGCATCGACCCTCATTCAGCCCCCTTGCCGCTGCGCCCTGGCAGAGGAACGCTCGCTTGCAGCAAGCCGCGCTCGCGCAGGGCCAGCCAGAGCTCGTCCGGAATCGGCTGGTCGATCCAGGCGGCGTTCGCAGCGACCTGGGCAGGGGTTCTCACGCCCGACAGTACGCTGGCAACGGCCGGATGCGCGAGCGGGAACTGCAGGGCCGCGGCCTGCAGCGGTGTGTCGAACTCGGCGCAGGTGACGGCCAGCGCCTCGGCATGGCGCAGGACCTGGGGCGGCACGCTGCCGTAGTCGTATTTGGCCTGCCCGGCCAGAAGACCGGAATTGAACGGGCCACCGATCATGACGCTCACGTCGGACGCGGCACAGCGATCGAGAAAGCCGAGCGCACCCTGTTCTAGCAAGGTGTAGCGGCCGGCCAGCAGCACGCAATCCAGAGGCGCGGCGCCGAGCGCATCCTGCGCAACTTCCCATTCGTTGACGCCCAGTCCGATGGCCCGCACCAGACCCTGGCTGCGCAACTCCTCGAGCGCCTTGAAGCCGCCACCTTCAGTCAGGTCTCGCCAGTGCAGGTCGTGGCGCTCGCCGTGCGTCAGCCGGCCGATGTCATGCACCAGCAGCATGTCGATGCGTTCGAGTTGCAGGCGCCGCAGGCTGTCCTCGAAGGACCGCAATACGCCGCTGTGGCTGTAGTCGAAGACGGGACGGAAGGGCAGGGGATCGGCCCATCCGTCACTGCCGGCTTTCACGGTGGCATCGGGCTGCATCAGGCGGCCGACCTTGGTGGACAGCACGAAACTCTCGCGCGGTCGGCCGGCCAGGAAGCGGCCCAGGCGCTGCTCGCTGCGCGTGTAGCCGTAGAAAGGAGCGGTGTCGATGTAGCGCAGGTTCTGGTCCCATGCTGCCTGCAGCGTCGCCTGCGCAGTGGCGTCGTCCACGGCCTCGTACAGGCCGGCCAGCGCGGCCGCGCCGAGGCCCAGCGCGCTCAGCTGGAGGTCGCTGCCGGCGAGGCGCCGGGTGTGGCGTGGGTTCATGCGCATGGGCGAATTCCGTCGATGAGCTGGATCAGTACAGAACCGCCTTGGCCTCGGGCGAACGCAGGCTGGACTTGGTGACCCAGACCACGCCGGTGTCGCGGAACTTGGGAACCGGCTTCTTTTGCAGCAGCTCCTGGATGGTCTTGACGCCGAGATAGCCCATCTGGAAAGAGCCCTGTACGGCGATGCCGGCGAGCGTGCCGTCATCGACGAACTTCTGCAGATCCTGGTTGCCGTCGAAGCCGACCGCAACCACCTTGCCGGCGCGCCCGCTCTGCACGAGCGCCCGGCCCATGCCCACGGCGGTCGGCTCGTTGGCGCCGAAGATGCCCTTGAGGTCGCGGTGGGCGGCGAGCACGTCGGTGGTCTGGTTCAGCGCCGTCGCCATCTGCGATTGCGAATAGAAGGGCCCGATGATCTCCAGCTTGGAGTTGGCTTTCAGGTAGCTCGTGAAGGCGCCGACGCGGCCAACCTCTGAGCCCGCTCCGGCGACATAGGACATGATGGCCACCTTGCCGGTGGTGCCGATCTTGGCGATCAGTTCCTTGGCGCAGAGCTCGCCGGCAGCGCGGTTGTCCGTCGTCAGGAAGGACTGGTAGTAGGACTTGCCGGCCTCCGAAACCTGGGAGTCGATCAGCACGACTGGGATGCGGGCCTCCCAGGCCTTCTTGATGACGGGAACGAGGGCATCGGGGTCGGACGGCGCGAGCACGATGCCAGCGACCTTGCGGTTGATCGCGTTCTCGACGAGGTTGACCTGGTCGGCGATCGCCGATTCGCTGGCCGGGCCGGAGAAGGTCATCGTGTGGCCCGGGACCTCCTTGATGCCGGCCTCGGCGCCCTTGTTGACGTTCTGCCAGAAGGTGGAGTTGGTGGTCTTGACGATGACGGCGATCTCGCCGGCTTGGGCCGCGGTGCCGAGCAGGGCCAGGCTGGCGCTCAGGCTGGCGTTCAGCAGCCCGTGGCGCAGGTATCGGTGCATGTTTGTCTCCTCAGGGCAATACCGGTCTTCAGCGCCGGTTGCGAAGTTGGTCGATCCAGACGGTGGCGAGGATGACCCCGCCGATGATGATCTGCTGCGTGAAGGACGAAACGCCGTTCATGTTCAGCCCGTTGCGCAGGATGCCGATGACGAAGGCGCCGATGACCGTGCCGGAGATCGTGCCCACGCCGCCGATCAGTGAGGTGCCGCCGATGACCGCCGCGGCAATGGCGTCGAGCTCGTACATGACGCCCTCGTTGGGCTGGGCCGTGACCAGGCGCGACATCAGCACGCAGCCCGCCAGGCCGGCCAGTGCGCCGGAGGTGACGTAGGCGAACATCGCCACGCGCCCGACGTTCACGCCCGACAGGCGTGCAGCCTCTCCGTTGGAGCCGATGGCGTGGATATGGCGTCCGAGCGTCGTGCGGCGCAGCAGGATGCCCGCCACGATGGCCAGCACGATCATCAGCAGCACGGGGTAGGGAATGCCGGGAAACCTCACGTCAGGAAAGCCCTGGGCGTCGATCTCCTCGATGCGCCACAGCGAGCCGTTGCCGAGCGCCCCGAAGGCTTCGCCCAGGCCTGAGATGGCCCGCGCATCGGTGAGCCGCAGCGCGACGCCGCGCGCCACCAGCATCATCCCCAGTGTGGCGATGAAGGGCGGCAGCCTGAGGCGTGTGACGCACAGGCCGTTGATGGCGCCGCAAAGCGCGCCGACGCCGATACCGATCGCCATCGCGGGCGCCACCGGCAGGCCGGCCTTGACTAGCATGCCCGCTACCACGCCAGACAGGGCCAGCACCGAGCCCACCGACAGGTCGATGCCACCGGTCAGGATGACGAAGGTGGCGCCAATGCCGAGGTAGACGATGGAGGTGACCTGCAAGGACACCGTCATCGCGTTGCCGACGCTGAAGAAGGCATCACTTGTCAGCGAAAACACGAGCACGAGCACGAGCAGGCCCGCCAGCGCGGCGAACTTCTGGATCAGGTCTTTCTGGCGGTCGTTCATGGGCCGGTGGGAGCAAGGGCCGCCATCGGCGGCTCGGACGCCTCGGTCGTGCCGACCGAAGCGTGATGGATGATGTGCTGCTGGCTGCAGCGGCGGGTTTCCAGCGTGCAGGCCAGCCGGCCCTGCCGGAAGACGGCGACGCGGTCCGTCAGGCCCATGATCTCGGGCAGGTCCGAACTGATCAGCACGACGCCGATGCCCTGGGCCGCGAGCTGGTCCATCAGTTCGTAGATCGCGTATTTCGCGCCGACGTCGATGCCGCGGGTCGGTTCGTCGAAGAGGATGACCCGCGCCTCGCGGAACAGCCATTTGGCGATGACGATCTTCTGCTGGTTGCCTCCCGACAACAGCCGGGCGATCTGCTCCAGCGACGGCGTGCGGATGCCGAGCTTGTGGACGAAGTGCTGCGCGGTCTCACGCTCGCGCGCCGCATCGACAAAGCCCAGCTTGCTGCTCAGGGCTCTCAGGTTGGCCAGCGTGATGTTGTGGGCCACGTTCATCTTGACGGCCAGGCCGTGGGCCTTGCGGTCTTCCGAGAGATAGGCGATGCCGGCGGCGATGGCGTCGCGTGGCGAGCGGATCTGCAGCTTCTGCCCGACCACCTCGATCTCGCCGGCGTCGACGGGATCGGCGCCGAAGATGGCGCGTGCCACCTCCGTGCGGCCGGCGCCCACCAGGCCGGAAAAGCCGAGGATCTCGCCACGCCGCAGTTCGAAATCCACCGGTCCGAAGTCGCCTTCGCGCTGCAGGCCCCGCACGCGCAACAGCACTTCAGTGCCCGGCTGTCGCGTGGCCGGCGGGAACTGCTGGTCCAGCTGGCGGCCCACCATCAGGCTGACGATCTCGTCGATGGAGGTCTCGGCCCAGTCGCGGGTGGCGATGTAGTGGCCGTCGCGCAGCACCGTGACCCGGTCGACGATGTGGTCCAGCTCATCCAGGCGATGGGAGATGTAGAGGATGGCGACGCCTTCGCGCTTGAGGTCTTGCACGACCTTGAGCAGCCGCGCCGCATCGGCCTCGCCGAGCGAGGAGGTGGGCTCGTCCATGATGAGCAGCTGCGCCTGCATGGACAGGGCCTTGGCGATCTCCACCATCTGCTGCTGGGCGAGAGACAGCGTCGAGACCTCGGCGTCCGGGTCGATGTCAACGCCCAGGCGCTGCAGGCTGGCGCGTGCGCCTTCGCGCTGGCGGTCGCGGTCAACGAACCAGCCGCGCTTGAGCTCGCGGCCGAGCCAGATGTTCTCGGCGACGCTCAGATGCGGCACCAGGTTGAGCTCCTGGTGGATCATGACGATGTGCAGCGCCTGCGCATGCTGCAGGCCGGCGATGCGCACGGGCACGCCGTCGATGCAGATCTCGCCTTCGTCCGGGGTGTAGAGCCCGCTGAGGATCTTCATCAGCGTTGACTTGCCGGCACCGTTCTCGCCGCAGATCGCGTGCACTTCACCGCGCCGCACATCCAGCTCCACGCCCGACAGCGCCACGACGTTGTCGAAGCGCTTGCTGACTCCCCTCAGGCGCAGCAGCGGCACGTCCCGGTCTTCAGAACGAGGGGCGGTCATGGTTCGCGAACTGCTGGAATTTTGACCGTGCCACTTTGCCATAGCTTCCATTTTGGTAAGACCGCGCGAAGGTCGGGCCGGTCAGCCCCTGCGGCGGTTGTAGACGTCGAAGACGACGGCCCCCAGGAGCACCACGCCCTTGATGACCTGCTGCCATTCGATGCCGACACCCAGGATGGACATGCCGTTGTTCATGACACCCATGATGAAGGCGCCGATGACGGCACCGAGCACCTTGCCGACACCACCCGAGGCCGAGGCGCCGCCGATGAAGCAGGCGGCTATCACGTCGAGCTCGAAACCCAGACCGGCCTTGGGTGTGGCCGTGTTCAGCCGGGCCGCGAACACCAGGCCCGCCAAGGCCGCCATGACACCCATGTTGATGAAGCAGAGCAGCGTCAGTCTTTCGGTGGGGATGCCGGACAACCGTGCGGCGCGCTCGTTGCCGCCAAGCGCATAGACACGGCGTCCAAGCGTCGTTCGCTGAGTGATGAAGACGTAGATCCCGATCAGGACCGTCATCAAGAGCAGCACGTTGGGCAGTCCCTTGTACGAGGCCATCAGCCAGACGAGACCGGCCAGTGCGCCGGATTGCGCCAGCAGCCGCAGCACGAAGAGGGCGACCGGCTCGGCCGAGCCGCCGAGAGCCGATGCCTTGCGGCGCGCGGCCAGTTCCCGCCAGGCGAGCCAGGCGACCAGCGCGAGCCCAAGGGCCAGCGAGCTGTAGTGGCGCTCGTCACCAGCCGGCCAGTCCGGCAGGAAGCCGCTGCTGAGGAGCTGGAAGTCTTCCGGGAAGGGGCCGACGGACTGGCCACCCAGCAGCGCCAGCGCCAGGCCCTTGAACACCAGCATGCCGGCCAGGGTGACGATGAAGGAGGGAATCTTCAGGTAGGCGACGAACCAGCCCTGCAGCGCGCCGACGAGGGCACCCGTGGCCAGGCACACCGCCATGGCCGGCAGCACGGGCCAGCCCCGCTCGACCATCAGCACGGCGGCCAGCGCGCCGACGAAGCCGCAGACGGAGCCCACCGACAGGTCGATGTGGCCAGCGACGATCACGAGCAGCATGCCCAGCGCCATCACCACGATGTAGCTGTTCTGCAGGAACAGGTTCGTCAGGTTGAGCGGCTCGAGCAAGGTGCCGTCAGTGAGCACCTGGAAGAAGCCCATGATGCAGACCAGCGACAGCAGCATGCCGTATTCGCGCAGGTGCGAGGCCAGGAAATTGCGCAGGGAAGAGGGGAGCATGAAGGTCGTTTCAATGGGTGCCCAAGAGGGCGTGCATGACGGTTTCCTGGGTTGCACCGGCCGCTGGCATCTCGCCGACGAGTTGGCCCTGGTTCATCAGGTAGAGGCGGTCGCACATGCCGAGCAGTTCGGGCAGTTCGGACGAGATCATCAGAATGGCCCGGCCCTGGGCGGCGAGGCTGGCGATCAGGCTGTAGATCTCGAACTTGGCGCCGACGTCGATGCCGCGCGTGGGCTCGTCGAGGATGAGCAGCTCGGGCTCGGTGAACAGCCACTTGGACAGGACCACCTTCTGCTGGTTCCCGCCGGAAAGGTCGCCCACGGCCTGCTGAACGCCCGAGCAACGCGTCGCCATCCGTTGCCGGAACTCGTTCGCCACGGCGTGCTCTCGCGCCTCGTCGATGATGCCCAAGCGCGAGATGCCCTCCAGCCGGCACAGGCCGGTGTTGCGGGCGATGCTGTCCTGCAGCACCAGGCCCAGCGCCTTGCGGTCTTCGGTCACATAGGCCAGGCCCGACTTCACCGCACGGCGCACGGTCGAGACATCGACCTGCTGGCCGTTCATCCATGCGGAGCCGCGGATGCGCCGGCCCCAGGAGCGGCCGAACACGCTCATCGCAAGCTCCGTCCGTCCGGCGCCCATCAGGCCGGCGATGCCGACGATCTCACCGCGGCGGACATTCAAGTTCACGCCCTTGATCGCCTCGCGCGCCACGTGGAGCGGGTGTTCGACCCACCAGTCGCGCAGCTCGAACAGGATCTCGCCTGGGGAGGGCTGCCGCTTCGGGTAGCGATCCTGCATCTCCCGCCCGACCATGGCTTGCACGATGGTGGCCTCCCGCGGCGCGGTCTCGCGGCAGTCCAGGGTCGAGACGGTCGATCCGTCCCGCAGCACCGTGATCACGTCCGCCACTTCGGCGATCTCGTTGAGCTTGTGGGAAATCAGCACGCAGGCGACGCCGCGCGCGCGCAGCCGCTTGAGCAGTTCGAGCAGGGCGGCGCTGTCGTCCTCGTTGAGGCTGGCGGTGGGCTCGTCGAGGATGAGCAGCTTGACGTCTTTCGCTAGCGCCTTGGCGATCTCGACGAGCTGCTGCTTGCCGACGCCGATGTCGCCCACCAGGGTCTGGGGCGATTCGTCGAGTCCCACTTGGCGGAGCAGCTCGACGGCACGCTCGTGGGTGCGCGCCCAGTCGATGACGCCGCGCCGCGCCTGTTCATGGCCGAGGAAGAGGTTCTCGGCGATCGAGAGCTGGGGAATCAGCGCCAGCTCCTGGTGGATGATGACGATGCCCAGCGCCTCGCTCTGGCGGATGCCGGAGAAGCGCTGCAGCTGCCCGTCGAACCAGATCTCGCCTTCGTAGTCCGGGTGTGGGTAGACGCCCGAGACGATGTTCATCAGCGTGGATTTGCCTGCACCGTTCTCGCCGACGACCGCGTGGATCTCGCCGCGTTGAACGACCAAGTCGACGTGCTGCAGGGCCACCACGCCGTGGAAGTGCTTGCCGATCGCGCGCATCTCCAGCAGCGCGCGAGGCTGATTGCTTGTCATCTCGCCCATTCCCTTCAGCGCAGCTGGCTTTCCTTGTAGTAGCCGCTGTCCACCAGCACGGCCTTCACGTTCGCGGCATCGACCGCAACGGGCTTGAGCAGATAGGAAGGCACGACCTTGACGCCGTTGTTGTAGGTCTTGGTGTCGTTCACCAGCGGCTGGCGACCGCTGAGCACCGCATCGACGAGATCGGCCGTGACCTTGGCCAGCTGGCGCGTGTCCTTGAAGACTGTGGATGTCTGATCGCCCTTGAGGATGGCCTTGACCGAGGGCAGGTCAGCGTCCTGGCCGGTGATGACGGGCATCGGCTGGTTGCCCTTGCCATAGCCGACGCCCTTCAGCGACGAAATGATGCCGATCGACAGGATGTCCGCCGGCGACAGCACGGCGTGCAGCTTGTCCTTGCCGTAGAAGGCCGACATCAGGTTGTCCATGCGGGCCTGGGCTGTGGCGCCATCCCAGCGCAGGATGCCCACCTTCATGGCGCCCATCTGCTTGCTGCGCACCACCAGCTTGCCGCCGTCCAGGTAGGGCTTCAGCACGCTCATCGCGCCGTCGTAGAAGAAGCCCGAGTTGTTGTCGTCCGGCGAACCCGCGAAGACCTCCAGATTGAACGGACCCTTGCCCTGCTTCAGACCGAGCCGGTCGACGATGGATTCGGCCTGCAGCACGCCGACCTGGAAGTTGTCGAAGGTGGCGTAGTAGTCAACATTCTTGGAGCCGCGGATCAGCCGGTCGTAGGCCACGACCTTGACGCCCTTCTCGGCGGCCTTTTGCAGCACGCCGGAGAGCGTCGTGCCATCGATGGAGGCGATGACCAGGGCCTTCTCGCCCTTGGTGACCATGTTCTCGATCTGCGCCAGCTGAACAGGGATCTCGTCATCCGCATACTGCAGGTCGACCTGGTAGCCCAGCGCCTTGAAGGCCTTGACCATGTTGTCTCCGTCCGCGATCCAGCGCTGGGAGCTCTTCGTGGGCATGGCGATGCCGATGGTGCCCTTGCTCTGCGCCTGCGCAGCCGTGAGAGGGACGAGCGTCAGCGCCAGGCTGATGCCGATGAAGGTGGTGCGTCGCATGAGGTCTCCTGTCTTGTCCGTGTGTCGCTGAGCGCTTCAGCGGAAGATGCGCTGGGCGAAGTGATAGAGGTTCTCGGCCCAGCTCTCCCGGTCATGGGCGTGCTCGTCCACGTTCCAGACGTGGGCGATGCCCTGTTGGCGGAGGTCGTGGTGCATGGTCTGCGAGATGTTGATCAGGCCATCCTGCTTGCCGCAGGACAGGTAGAGCAGCTTCAGGCGTGATCGCGCAGCCGCCGTGTCGGGCACGAGCTCCGAGAGGCGCCGGGTGTTCGGTGCCGACGAAAACCCGCCGATCCAGGCAAAGCTGTCGAGATGGGCCAGCCCGATGTTCAGCGCCTGGCCACCGCCCATGGAGAGGCCCGCGATGGCACGGTGGCCCGCATCGGCGGCTGTCGAGTACTTGCCGTCGATCGCAGGGATGAGGGAGCCCAGCAGATCGGCCTCGAAGTTCGTGAACGCGGCGAAATGCTCGGGCGTGAAGGTCTGCTCGGGTGGCGGCGGGCCGTCATCGGGACGAGCCCGACCGTTGGGCATGACGACGATCATGGGCAGCGCCTTGCCCTGCGCGATCAGCCTGTCGAGAACGGCACTGGCGCGAACGTAGCCGTTCCACTCATGCTGGTTGCCGCCGATGCCATGCAGCAGGTAGAGGACCGGGTAACGGCGATCCGCGCTGTAGCCGGCTGGCAGATAGACCACCGCCGTGCGCGGGGTGTGCGTGGCGTTCGACGGGTAGTTGAACTCCGTGACCTGGCCACGGGGAATTGCGGCGTCGGCGTCCGCGAAACCGGCCGGCGGTTTGTCGAAGGCGGGCAGATCGTCGGATGCCAGCACCACCGTTCGGTTGAGGTTCGCTCGGGCCTCGTCTTGCCCGGGTGTTGCCCCGCCTTGAGCTTGCGCCGCTGTCGCGGCCAACCACAGCCCCAGGGCTGCCAGGGTGGGCAGGCGGCGATCAGGCTTCGCCGCTTTGGCGTGCATTTGTGTCTCCATCATTCTGGTAAGACCAGAAATGTTATTTTTACTTTTGGACTGACCAGATATTAATTCGAGCGACAGACAAAGTAAACAAGGATGACCCTAGGTTTGCCCTAGTCGCCCGGCGGCTTTACCGGCGCCTTTGCCGGCGTGAGTGCCTGCAGCGCCGCGCTGACGTAGACCAGCGGTGCGTTCCAGTTGATCGCGATTTCGTTGGTCGTGTAGCTGCACAAGGCGTCCAGATAGGCCTTGGCCGGCGCCTGGGAAGGGTAGGGCTCGCGGCAGTCGTCGCCGCGACCCGGATGCGGGCCGCCGACGATCATGCCGGGCACGGGCGGCAACTGCGGCATGGCGCCCGAAGGGCGGTGGTGCGGATGCTGGGGCGAGCGCGTTCCGAAGCCGGTGACCATGGCGTAACCGGTGGGATGGCGGCCCAGCACGAAGTCCAGCGCGGACTGCGCGGCATCGAGCATGCTGCGCTCGCCGCTGAGTCGGTAGCCCTGGATCAGCATCAACGCCTGGTTGAGCGCCACCGCGTTGCTGCCCCAGACGAAGTCCTCGCCCTGCATCGCCACGCGATACGGCGAGCGTTGCCAGCGGTCCCGGAGCCCGGCCGCCGCGTGGCGGATGCGGTCCTCGATCAGTGCCCGATCGGCCGCTGGCGTGAGCTGGTCGCGGTGCTGGGCGAGGCTGACCCATGCAAGAGCGCCAACGCTGCTCCAGCTCGGCACTTCGTCGTTCGGCAGCGCGCGCTGCAGCCTGCGCCAGAAGGTGTCTTCCCGCGTCGTGATGTAGAGCTCGGCGGCGGCCCAGGCGAATTCGTCCGCCAGCTGGCTGTCGTCATAGCCGCCGGTGTGCACATCGGCCGGCTGACGGTAGATGGCGTCGGGGTGGGCCAGCGCCCAGTCCCAGGCGCGCCGCGAGGCCGCCAGCATGCGGCTCGAAAGCCCGGGTCGATGGGCCTCGAAAGAGGCGAACACCCGGCTGGCCTGTGCCATGACTGCGGCAAAGTCCAGTGCCGCAGCCGTTGTCTTCATGACCACATACCGTGGATGCCGTGCTTCATGCGGCATCACGATGGTGTCGAAGCCCTTGTCGGTGAGCTTGTGATACACGCCGCCATCGGCGGGATCCTGCATGGCCAGCATCCACTCAAGGTTCCACAGCGCCTCGTTGAGCACGTCCGGCAGGCCATTGCCGCTCTCGGGAATGTTCAGTCGCTGGGTCTGGAAGAAGGCAGGGAAATGTTCCCAGGCTGTCAGCAGCGTCGAGGTGCTGATACCTGAGTTGACGATGTACTTGTTGTAGTCGCCAGCGTCGTACCAGCCCTTGGGCGCGGAGATGACGCTTCCTTCTGGCCGACCCGGGCCGGCGGCAGAGGCATGCACCAAGACATGCTCATCCGGATGGCCGGCTGGCCGTGCCCAGACGCCCGCGTGGGCCGCGTCGAGGGCGATGCTGGCGCGGTTGAAGTAGAAGAACTTGAGTGCGGCGGCGTTGAGGGCCGCATAGGCATCGGTTGCAATGTTAAAGGGCGCGGACATCGGCAGTCCCTGCACCTGCAGCCGGTAGCGGCCTGGCAGGCTCAGGCCCGAGAAGTCGGCCAGGCGCAGATCCTGCTGCGCGGGCGCCCACCGCTGCGCCGGGGCGAGCGTCCCGCGCCAGACCTCCCGACCCGTGTCGGCATCGACCACGGCGAAGCTGTTCGCTGTCACGTTCGGCACCGCGGCCCACTTGGCCGCGCCGGGCAGATAGCCGACTTGGTTGAGCTCGATGAGCTGGACGGCCGGGCCGGCCGCGCTGTCAGCCGGCGCTCGAACGGTCCATTCGACGGTATCGGTGAGGCCTCGCTCGTCGCGCACGCGCAGCAGCGCGCGACCCGCAGCCAAGGGCACGGCGGGCCATTCGGCGACGCGATCGACGACGGGCACAGTGCCCATCGCCTGGCCATTGATCTCCAGGCTGACCTGGCGGGAGTTGCTGTAGGCCTTGATGCTGGCGCTGCCGGCGGGCCGGGGAGTGGCGCGCCGGTTGGCCAGATGCAGGACGGGGTCATCGCGCCACCAGGCCTGGAGCAAGCGGAAGGCATCCTTGCGCCAGCGCCGGTCATAGGTGACGAGGCCCTTGTCGTTGAAGCCTGGCGCATCGCCCTCGTTGCGGCCGGCGGAAGCATGGTCGAAGCCGAGCCAGACGAAGTGCCCCCACAGGAAGGGCCGAGCGGCGAGCTGGCGCGCGTAAGCCTCATGGAACAACGCCTGGTATTGCTCGGGATGCCAGCGCGCGCCCGGTGCGGGGCGGCGGGGCGGGTCTTCCTGCTGCAGCACGCTACCGCCGGCGCCGTACTCCCCGAGTCCGATCGGCCGGGTCGGCAGCTTCTCGTGCAGGCGGTCCGCCCACGGGCCGATGTCGCTGAGCTCGCCGTCGTACCAGCCCCAGTAGCGGTTGTATGCGGCCAGGTCGGTCTGCAAGGCCATGGGATGGTCGTCGGCTGCGCAGCAGTGCGCATAGGCCGTCAGCCGCGTGGGATCTTCCTGCTTGGCCAGACGCTGCAGGTCGGCCAGGAGCGTGACGATGGGCTCGTCCGAGCGGTAGACCTCGTTGCCCAGGCCCCAGATCGCCACCGAGGCATGGTGGCGGTTTTGCCGCACGAGTTCGCGCAGCTGCTGGAACAGGTTGTCGCGGAAGGCCGGTGTCTCGCCCATCGCCGCATTCAGCGGGATCTCGGTCCACAGCACCAGGCCGAGCTCGTCCGCGCGTTCGTAGACGCGTGGCGGATGCTGGTAGTGCACCAGACGCAGGCCGGTCACGCCGAGCTCCATCAGGATGCGCAGGTCCTCGTCGATGTCGGCATCGCTCACCGCCACGCCGCGCCCGGGCCGTCCGGCATGAAAGTAGTTGACGCCGTGCAGTGCGTAGGGCTTGCCGTTGAGGAGCAAGCCGCGTTGCGGGTCGACGGCGATCTGGCGCAGGCCGATGGGCAACTGCACCGCGTCGGACACGGCACCGCCTTTGCGCAGCTCGACGCTCAGCCGATAGAGGTAGGGGTCGTGGACGCCCTGCCAGAGATGCGGAGACGGAACGCGCAATTCGGCGCTGGCCGTGCTCGCGGACATGGCCGCGAGGCGCGCCGGCTGGCGCTCCCGGGCAACGATCCGGCCCTGCGCGTCCCGCAGCGTCAGCCAGAGTTCATGGGCGGCCGGGGTGGCCAGGTCGTTGCGCAGCGCGGCGGTGATCGAGAGGCGCGCTTCGGAGGCCCGCACTCGGGTGTCGACCTGCACGCCGCTGCTGCCATGGTCCAGCAGTTCGAGATGGGTGCCGTCGGTCTCGATCAGCCGCACAGACCGCACCAGGCCGCCGAAAATCGTGAAATCGCCACCCAAGGGCGCCACGTGGGGCAGGGCGTTGTTGTCCACCCGGACTGCCAAGACATTGGGCCCGGCTTGCAGCAGCGATGTGATGTCGAAACGAAAGCGCGCATAGCCGCCTTCGTGGCGGCCGGCATGGCGGCCGTTGACCCAGACATCGGCCGCCAGTGTCGCGCCGTCGAACTCCAGGAAGTGACGGCGCGTGCCGGGTGCGACGTCCAGGACACGGCGGTACCAGCCCGGCCCGCGGTAGTAGGCTCCGCCCGCTTCGCCGTCACGCGCGTTGTAGCTGTGGGGCAGCGTTACGGCGGTCCAGCTGCTGTCGTCGAAGGCCGGCGCCTCGGCCCCCGCGGCATCGGCGCGCAGGAAGCGCCAGCCGGCGTCGAGCGGCACGGCCGTGCGCGCCGCCTGCACCTGCAAAGCGAGCAGCATGCCCAGCAGCAGCAGGAGTGCGCGCAGCAGCTTCATCACTGTGCCCCCGGCTCCAGCACGACGCGCCCCCAAAGCCCTGACGGTTGCCCCGCCACGGCTTCGACCAGCACGGTGACCTGCCGGTGGGAGGCGCCCCGGGGCAAGAGCACCGCGAACGGCGCGGCTTCCGCGCCCGACTTCTCGCCGAGCTTGACGCCGTCCACCCACACCTCGGCCTTGCCGGCAATGCTGCCGAAGGCCAGGCGCGCGCGGCCGTCGTTGCGGTCGGCGCGCACCGGCACGTTGCTGCGGTAGAGGCGAAAGGCAGCGGCTTGCGGGCCGCGACGGATGGGGGGCTCGTCCCAGCCCCAGGAGTTCATGTCGGTCTCGGCCAGGACGAGGTTGGGGTCGGGCCGCGCGGTCCACGCCGGCGAGACGCGCCAGCTCAGCAGCGGCGTTGTCGGCTCCGCCGTCGGGACGCTGGGCGGCGCCGCAGCCGCATTCACGGCGAGTTCGAGTTGCGCAGGCTGCAGGCCCTCGGCGCTCGCGCGCAGGCGCAAGATACCGCGGCCATCACGCCGGCCCTGCACGATGACCTGGGCCAGACCATTGAAGAGGCTGCGCCCGCTGGCCTTGTCGGCTTCGTGCGAATTGGGGTCACCATTGCCGACGCCGATGATGGCGCCCGGACCTTCGAGCTCGAAGCTCACCTTCGACTGCGCAGTCGGCACGGGGCGGCCCTGCGCGTCGACGGCACTCACGGTCACCGGCACGGCGTCGAGGCCGTCCCCGGCGAGGGCAGGGCGGTCGGGCGTCAACACCAAGCGCATCGGCTCACCGGCCGTCTCGACCACGTCGCGTGCGACTTCCTTTCCGTCGCGCAGCGCCACAGCCTCGATGCGGCCCGGTGCATAGGGAAGCTGGAAATGTGCCATCTCGTAGGGGTCGACCACCTGCTCACCGACGGTCGCGCCGTTGAGCATCAGCCGCACGCGCGCTGCATTGCTGGTGACCATCACATGGATGGGCTGGCCCTCGCGGCCCGGCCAGTTCCAATGCGGCAAAAGCTTGACGACCGGTCGATCCTTGACCCACTGCGCCTGGTGGATCCAGAAGGCCCCCTTGGCAAAGCCGGCCAGGTCCATCGCGCCGAAGAAGGAGCTGGCGCTCGGCCACTCATAGGGTGTCGGCTCGCCGCGGTAGTCGATGCCGGTCCAGATGAAACCTCCGGCGATGAAGGGCCGCTCGGCAATGGCGCGCCAGGCATCGCGGTGCGTGTTGCCCCAGGAAGAAGGCTCGTCGTCGTAGCTGCCGAACACCTGTGCGGCCTTGTCGCTGGCGTAGACGCCGCGCGTCATGTAGGCCGATGTGTCCTCCGTGCTCGTCATCGGTCGCTTGGGGTGCTTGCGGTGATAGGCATCGTAGGTGCCGATCTGGTAGTTCAGGCCGACGACGTCGATCGCGTCCGCCGCGTTGAGATCGGTGAGCAGACCACCGTGCATTGCCGCCGTGACCGGCCGCGTCGTGTCGAGCTTCTTGATCTCGGCCACCATGCGCCGCGCCATTTCGTAGCCGGGCTCGGTGCTTTGCAGCGGCTCCTCGTTGAAGATGGACCACAGGATGACGCTGGGGTGGTTGCGGTCGCGCCGCACCAGCCACGTCAGTTGCTGCATGTAGTCGGGCGAGGGGTTGAAGTGGCGGTTCTCGTCCATGACCAGCATGCCCAGCCGGTCGGCCATGTCCAGCACCTCGGCCGCCGGTGCGTTGTGCGAGAAGCGGATGGCGTTCGTGCCCATCTCCTTCAGGCGGCGCAGGCGGAATTCCCAGATCGATTCGGGCACAGCGACGCCGACACCGGCGTGGTCCTGGTGGATGCACACGCCCTGCAGCTTGACCGGTTCGCCATTCAGGAAAAAGCCGCGGTCCGCGTCGAAGCGGATGCTGCGAAAACCTGTTTGCACTTCGGCGCTGTCGAGCTCCTTCGCGCCGTCGCGCAGCACGGCGCGAACGCGGTAGATCTGCGGCTGGGCGAGCGACCAGAGCCGAGGCTCGCGCACCCCGAGTTTGAGCTTTATCACTGCCGAGTCGAGCGCACCGACGCGCGCTCGCGCGCTGCCCTTGACGACCTCGCGGCCCGAAGGGTCAATCAGCGCCACATCGACGACGCCACCGCGTACCGTCTTGGCGCTGCTCTGCAGCGTCACTTCGACCGGCAAGGCCCAGCGCTGCCCCTGCTTGACCGGGTTGGCATGCAGGCCATCGGTGGCGATGTGCAGGGCATCGCGCTTGACGAGCCAGCTGTGGCGGTAGATGCCCGCGCCTTCGTACCACCAACCTTCCTGGGCGTCGGCGTCGACGCGCACGGCGATGGTGTTGACGTCGGCGCCGTAGCGCACGTACGGCGTGATGTCGATGCTGCGTCCGTTGTAGCCCGACCAGTTGCGGTCGACGACGATGCCGTTGACCCAGATCGTGCTGTGCGTGGCGATCGCATCGAATTGCAGCTCGATGTGGCGGCCGCGATCGGACTGCGGAAGCTGCAGATAGCGGCGATACCAGCCGACGCCGCGCGCGCGATACCCCTGGGAGGCGTTCTCGTTGCGGTCGAAGGGGTTCTCGACCGCCCAGTCATGCGGCAGATCCAGGCGCCGCCAGGCGGAGTCGTCGAAGTCCGCTGCGGCAGCCCCCCACGCCCCGTTGGCCTTGCCGTTGTGATAGCTCATGCCGTGGCCCTTGACCACCGGGATGGCCACCTCGCCTCGATGGAAAAGCCAGCCGCTGTCGAGGGACAGCCGTTCGCGGCCGGCGGCCTGGGCCGGTGGCGTCGACAGCGACAGTGCCAGCAGCAGCAAGGTGGCCAGGCAACGGAGAAGGGCGGATACGCAGAGCATTGAGTGCGCTGGAATTCTTCAGGAACCGAAGCGGTACTGCTTCAGCGATGCGGGCTTCATCGTGATCGAAAAGCCCGGCGCCGTCGGCGGCATATAGGAAGCGCCGCGCACGACGCAAGGATCGACGAAGTGCTCATGCAGATGGTCGACGTACTCGATGACGCGGCCTTCGCGCGTGCCGGCGATGCAGAGGTAGTCGATCATGGACAGGTGCTGCACGTACTCGCACAGGCCAACGCCGCCCGCGTGCGGACAGACCGGCAGGCCGTGCTTGGCAGCCATCAGCATGACGGCCAGGATCTCGTTGACGCCGCCAAGGCGGCAGCTGTCGATCTGCACCACGTCGATGGCGCTGCGCGTCATGAACTGCTTGAAGAGGATGCGGTTCTGGCACATCTCGCCAGTTGCAACCTGCATGGGGGCGATCGCATCGCGGATGGCGCGGTGGCCTTCGACGTCGTCGGGGCTGGTCGGCTCCTCGATGAACCAGGGCTTGGCGAAGGCGAGATCCTGGAGCCAGTCGATGGCGACGGGCACGTCCCAGACCTGGTTGGCATCGATCATCAGCTTGCGATCCGGCCCCAGCACTTCGCGGGCGATGCGCAGCCGGCGGATGTCGTCCTCGCGGTCGCGGCCAACCTTGAGCTTGACGTGATTGAAGCCGGCATCGACGGCCTCCTGGCACAGGCGGCGCAGCTTGTCGTCGGGGTAGCCCAGCCAGCCGGCGGATGTCGTGTAGCAGGGATAGCCCTCGCGCTCGAGCGTCGCCAGGCGCTCGGCCTTGCCTTCGGCGGCGCCGGTCAGCAGCGCCAGCGCCTCGTCGGGCGTGATGCAGTCGGTGATGTAGCGGAAGTCGATGCAGCGCACCAGCTCAGCCGGACTCATGTCGGCCACGAGCTTCCACACCGGCTTGCCCGCGGCCTTGGCCCAGAGGTCCCACACGGCATTGACGACGGCGCCGGTTGCAAGGTGGATGGCGCCCTTGTCCGGACCGATCCAGCGCAGCTGGCTGTCCGACGTGACGTGGCGCCAGAAGCGGCCCATGTCGGCGGCGATCCAGCTCAGCTCCAGGCCGACGAGCAGGTGGCTCATGGCCTCGATGGCGCGACAGCAGATGTCGTTGCCGCGGCCGATGGTGAAGGTCAGACCATGCCCTTCGAGCCCCGGGGTGTCGGTCCCCAGGATGACGTAGGCAGCCGAGTAGTCCGGGTCGGGGTTCATCGCGTCCGAGCCGTCGAGATGCTGGGACGTGGGGAAGCGCACGTCCACCGTGCGCAAGGCGGTGATGCGGGTCATGCGGGCCTCAGGCAGCAACGGTGACTTGGGTTTGCACGCCAAGGCCGGCGATGCCCAGGCGCAGGGTCTGGCCCGGCCTCAGATAGACCGGCGGCTTCTGGCCCAGTCCGACGCCCGGCGGCGTGCCAGTGGAGATGATGTCGCCGGGTTGCAGGCTCATGAACTGGCTCAGGTAGCTGACGATGTGGGCAACGCCGAACACCATCGTCCGCGTGTTGCCGTTCTGGTATCGGCGGCCGTCCACCTCCAGCCAGAGATCAAGTTGCTGCGGATCGGGCACCTCGTCGGCCGTGACCAGCCAGGGACCGATGGGCCCGAAGGTGTCGCAGCCCTTGCCCTTGTCCCATTGCGTGCCGCGCTCGAGCTGCCATTCGCGCTCGGACACGTCGTTGATGACGCAGTAGCCAGCCACATGCTTCATGGCGTCGGCGGCGTCGATGTAGCGGCCGCCCTGGCCAATGACGACGCCGAGCTCCACCTCCCAGTCGGTCTTGACCGAGCCGCGCGGAATCTGAACGGGGTCGTCGGGGCCGCTGATGGCACTTGTCCACTTGCCGAAGACGACCGGCTCGGTGGGCACGGGCAAGCCTGATTCGGCTGCGTGGTCAGCGTAGTTCAGGCCAATGCAGATGAACTTGCCGACCTGTGCGACGCAGGGGCCCAGACGCAGGTCCTGCTGCGGCGTGCCGGGCACGAGCGGCAGGCTGGCCGGGTCGAGCTTGCGCAGCAGCTCAAGCCCGGCCGGCGTCAGCGCGTCGCCAGCGAGGTCCTCGATTTGCACGGAAAGATCGCGCACCTGACCGTTGGCATCGAGCAAGCCGGGGCGTTCCTGCCCGGGAGGGCCATAGCGGAGCAATTTCATGACAGTTCGTAGGAAGGGAAGGGGGTCTCAGATCGTGACACCGCCGTCGACGCTGATCGCCTGACCGGTGATGAAGCGCGAGGCGTCGCTGAGCAGGAAAACCACCAGCGGCGTGATGTCGTCGACGGTGGCGAGGCGGCCCATCGGCTGGCGGGCGATGAATTCTTTTTCGGCCTGCACCGGGTCTGCGGCGGCGGCAATGCGTCCGCGCAGCGAGGGTGTGTCCACCGTGCCCGGACACAGCGCATTGCAGCGCAGGCCCTGCTTGACGAAGTCGGCCGCCACCGCCTTGCTCATGCCGATGACGGCGGCCTTGCTGGCGATGTAGACGAATCGGTTCGGGAAGCCCTTCACCGACGACGCCATGGAGGCCATGTTCAGGATGGAGGCTCCGCCGCCGTTGCGCTCGGCCTCGGCCAGCATGCCCGGAAGGAAGGCTCGCATGGTTCTCAGCATGCTCTTTGCGTTGAGGTCCATGCTGAAATCCCAGGCGGCCTCGTCGCAATCGAGCACCGTGCCGTGATGGACGAAACCGGCGCAATTGAAAAGGCCATGCAACGGGGGCAAGTCCTGGGCCAGCGCCTGGACGCTATCGCTGTCTCGCACGTCGAGCAGCGCCGTGCGCAGCTGTTCCCCGGCGGGGGCTTCGTCGCGCAACTGGGCCAGACCGGCTGCCTGGATGTCTGTCGCAATGACCTGCGCGCCAGCAGCGAGGCAGGCCAGCGCGCTCGCGCGACCGATGCCCTGCGCCGCAGCGGTGATCAGTACGGTCTTGCCGACCAGGTTGCCTGCGGGAACGAGTGGATGACTCACTTGGCGGCTGAAGTTGAAAAGAGGTCAGACCAGTATAGAGCAACCAAACCCACTCGGCGCCTGTTTAGTTGAATGTTGCGCTTCCAAAGCGATATTGGTATTACCAAATTTGAGTGCGCCTGGTGTTGATCAGGTCGTTGCAACGTCCAGTTCCAGGCTGGTGACGAGGACGCATTCCTCGCCCTGGTAAGGAAGAGGCACGGCGTTGAGGATCGCGCCGCGAACCTCGCCGCTGGCTTGTCTGATCTTCAAGCGCAGATTGCTGACCCTGCCATCCGCCGCCAGGACTTGATAAAAGCGCTCTCGGTCTTCGGGCAGGAAACCGTAGGCATGAGAGGCCGTGACCGAACCCAGCAACTCATCCCGTGCCCGGCCGTACCGCTCGCACAAGGCCTGGTTCACTTCCACGATGCGGCGCTCCTTGATCGAGACGATGGCCATCGGCAGCGGCGCGCCGAAGAAGAGGGCGCTGAAATGGTCCCGCCCGGCCTCGATTTCCCGTTGAGCCAGCAGTTGAGCATGCTTGGCATCGATGTTGTCGAGGGCAAAGGAGAGGTCCTCGCCAAGCTCATCCAGGAGCTTGAGCAATTCCTCGTCAAAGAAGTCCAACTGCTCGGCGCACAGCATCAGCACGGCGCTGACCTCGCCGGCGCGTCTCAGCGGAATCCAGGCGATCGCGCGAATTCCCCGCTCAACCGCTTCATTGCGCCATCGGCCGGCTTTTGCGTCGAGGGCGTAGTCGTTGCTGACGCGCCGTTGCCCGTCGCGGAGGACCCGGGCTGTGTACGAAGCCTGGACCTCCGGCTCCTTCAAGTCCAGCGGGTCCGGCACATTCTCGAGAACGCGCAGGGCGGGCCCCGCCGTGGCGCCGCGCCTGGCCAAGGTCCCGTCTCGAACATAGACGCAGGCCAGCGCCGCGTGCCCCGTGTCCACGCAGATATTGCAGGCTTCGCGCCAGAGGGATTCCTCATCCTCGATGCGGAGGACGGCCCGATTGGCGCGCGAAAGCGCCAGCAGGAAGTGAGAAAGCCTGTCTGCCCTTGATTTGGCGACAGCGCTCGCGCGCCGCTGCTGCATCAGCAATAGGCACAGGCCTACAAGTACCAACAGCGCGACGAGCGCAGCGACTTGACCGATCAACGCTCCTCCTCGCCAGACTTTGCCGACTTACATGCATCAACTTTGACATCGAGCGACAGGCGAGTATCAATCAATATCCGGTGGAGCCTTGCGTCGGACGACTTGCAATGTGTGTGACGGAGGAATAGGTCGTCGTGAGGATGATGACCTAAGTTCTTGATTTCATTTGGACCGCCGCTCAGCGCGACACATCTGTTCGTCTGACGGATCTGCAGGAAGCCTTTTCCCCTGCAGCCAAGTGAAGCACAGGTCTTCGCGCGGAAGTCCAGATGCGGCAATGCTCGGGGGCGGAAAGCCAAGTGAACGCACCTCGCTCAACTTGAGCGAAGGCAGTGTGCGCCGCTCAGCTGGATCAGCTGGCTAGCCGACCATCTTTGCGGTGATGCCATTTGCTCGACGCCAGTCAGCCTGTCGTACAAGCCGCAGCCCGGCCTACCGAACATCTTTCTCCGAGTACGCAAGCGCATAGAAGCTGGGCGGGATAAGGCCTAGTGTGAAGCTCCCCGCATCGAAAGCGAAGCGGATCCGCTGAACACCTCGGAGGGCGTCATGAGTAAAAGCCATCTCAAGGGCAAGCGCGCCACCGAGCCTAACGGCCAATTGATATACCAGAAGGCCGCCGAACAACATGAACAGGCTGCAGTACAGCACAGGGCCGCAGTAGGCAAGCTGGCGATAGGCGAAGAAGACCAGCAGTCGTCGGTGACTCAGCGAACAGACAGTTCGACTCCTGAAGTGGAGCATGTCTTTTGACCAGTCTCACCTGCCACTGTCCGAATGCAGGAACCGCGAGAGGTTTCATGTCAATTCATTCTTCATCGCAGAGCATTTCCACCCTGCATCACACACTCATTGCTACGGCCCACAAAGTTGGGCATCTCCAGCACATGGTCACTGCCCTGATCTCAACCGGCCTTTCCAGCACGCTTAAGGGCCCAGGACCATTCACGCTGTTCGCTCCAAATGATGAAGCCTTTTCTAAGCTGGACGCAGATGTCCTGGAAGATCTTCTCAGCCCGCAGAGTCGACCTAGGCTTCGGCGTGTGTTGAAGCTGCACATCGTATTGGGTCGGATTCGTTATCAGGCGGCAGGGGGCCAAGCACTCGTATTCAAATCGATGCAAGGGCAAGATCTTTCCATCACCTACATGCCGAACTTCAAGGTAAATCGGGCCCAGGTACTTCAGGCAGACCTCCCGGCCTCAAACGGATTGATCCACGTGATCGATTCCCTACTGGCTGTCACTTGCTGACGGCTGCTGCCATCGCTACAGCGCGCCACGCTCGATCCAGTCGACGAGAAGCGCTTCAAGAGAGCACTTCGACGGACCGGACTGGCGTTCGAGCCAGGTGCCCGTGATGCGCTGCTGAGCGATCTGTACTGGAGTGGCGCCGGCGCCAACGCCCGCAATCAATCCACTGACCTGATAGCCAGGCGCGGGGCCACCATCGCTCACCGGCGCAACATGGAGCCGATAGCGAATCATCTGGCCCTCGGGGCCAGTGACGGAGCCGTCGTAGTGAACTGGGTAAAACATGCCGAGCCTCTGACAGGCGGATGCGCCCTACATCTCGACGCGCGCCGATGGCACCCACAATCTGAGAACGATTGAGCTCTCCGACCGCACGACACGTTGCATGGGCTCAGGACAAGACGACGCTCGTCATCTGAGACTTCATCGCCATTCCCGGGACCGCTGGACGACCGAATTCTTCCTGATGGTGGCCATGAAGTCTGTGCGGAACGACACGCTGAAGCGCATGTCGTTCTCATGGATCAGTCGGATCAAGTAGAGATCCCAGATCCGGCCATTGCGCAGGTCAAGTACGCAGATCACCACATTCGTATCGCTGTGTTGGATCCCGCACAAACAGAAGGCGCCGTAGCGCGTAGATTCAGCAACGAGCTGTGCACCCACACAGTAGGCCGTATGAACGGTTGCGTTCTGGAGCATCGTCTTGCTGTTCATGGAGTGGCACAGCGGATCGTCAGATCGCCATTGTCACGGGCACCTTGGGTACCGAGCAATGCAACCTCATGCAGATCGCGGCGCATGTAAGTCATCTAGGCCAGACGAATTTGCCTTCAGTGGGATCGATGCTGCTCAGCTGGATCCGCCCGAATGCCACCGCCAATTTTCCGCCGACCACCAAGTGTCGGCACGCTTGGAGATCCGAATGGCGCAGAACATTTCCACCCTTCAGGGACCCGACGCCCGCAGGCCCTCAGTCGTCACACCTGCGATTTTGGGAGGGATCGAGTCGTGGCGCCCCAGTCCAAGCTCGATGCCAGTCGAGAACTCGCGCGCGCCGCGGGCTGACGTCCTCAATCTCGTGGCACACGAGTTGCGGAATGCTCTGATGCCCATTCGTTTGGCTGCGGCCCAACTGGGCTCGTTGAAGCGCGGCGACGATCGGCTGCCACGTTTGAGATTCACGATCGAGCAGCAGCTTGAGCTCATGTCGAGATTGATTGCGGACCTCTTGGACAACGCGCGTGCCGAATCTGGCACGCTCCGGTTGAAATGCGTCGACATGGATATGGGCGAGACTCTTGCTCGAGCCGTGGCGACAGCAGCTCCGCTCGTCGCTGCCCGCTCGCAGCATTTTTCTTTGCATCTACCTAGCGCGCCAGGGCTGCGATTTCACGGCGATCCCGTTCGTCTCTTGCAGGTGGTTGTGAATCTGCTGGACAACGCCTCGAAGTACACACCGAACGGCGGGAAGATTTCGATGTCCGTCGTGAAAAGCGCGGGGCGAATCTACATTACCGTATCCGACGACGGCATCGGGATTGCAGCGGATGCGCTCCCCCATATCTTTGATCCGTTTGTGCAAACGGATCAAGCCGTTCGCTTCGATAGCAGTGGGCTTGGTATCGGGCTATCGCTGGTTCGCGAACTGGTCGAGGCTCACGGTGGTGGCGTCATGGCTTGCAGTGCGGGCCCAGGGTGTGGCAGTCAATTTACGGTCGCACTCCCGATCTCCAATCTGGAGCAGACGATTGACGGGCAGGGGCGAGTCGCAGCTGCGCTGCCTCCCAATGTGTCCCTCTCTGCATTGGGCGAAGTCGTCGTCGTGCTCGCTGTGCCAGTTGAGATTGCAGCGCGCGCATAGACGCAATTTGTCGCTGCTCGCCTAAGTGATTGGGTTGGTGCGTTCTTCTCGCAGAACTGAACTCGGTGCGGGCTCGACAGTTGCGACTTTTCCAGCGGCCTTGCCGTGCCGGGATGAAGCAGAGATGCTTTCGTGAATGTGATGGCTCGTCATTCCTGAATCGGACGGCGGCCCGCCGGAACCGCCGAAATCCACGCTGAATGACGGCTTGAGAACCCCGAACTCGGTCTATCACATGCTGTTACGGGGTGACACGGAAGCAACCGCTGCCAACAGCGGTGTGACCTTTCCTGGTCGGGCTCGTCGAGTTCGCAGGTCGGCTCGAGCCAAACGCTGACGCCGCGTTTCATAGGCTTGTGTGCGCGGTCGCACCGACGGCGACCCTGATTCGCCGGACCATGCGAATAACCCCTCCACCTACTGGTGCCAAACATGAGCTTCGAACATGATTTTGATGCGCTTAACCAGCGCATCGCCAAAGCGGAGCGGGAACGGGATGCATGGCGCGCCGTTGGTGTCGCGGGCGAAGAGCGGTACTTGGAAGCTTGCTCAAACGTCGGTGCGTTGAGCCTGCAACTGGAAAGGCTTTGCGAAGAACAGGGCAGCATGGCTACTCGCCTGCCTGGCAGGAGCGCAGGCCACCGCTGAGTAGGCGGCCTTGGTGGATCGCACCCGGACGTTTCAGGCTTGAGACCGGGTTGCGCTCTCACTAGAGGGGCACCCCTCTTGCAGCCTTCGGGGCTCGGATCTCGCTGCCATTCCTTGCTTGCCGCGTCGCGCCGCGATCACGTCTTCTTGGTGATATCGCAGGGCTGTGTGCCGGCTGAGAAGACCATTGCGAATAGTTGCTAAAGGAGTTGTCATGAACCCCCTCGTTGAACCTCTTCAAGCCACCGTTTCCGGCACTTCGGTCTCCGTCGACCGCAATCGTGTCCTCCGCAACACCTATTGGCTGCTCGCTCTGTCGATGGTGCCAACCGTGCTCGGTGCATGGATCGGCGTCTCTACTGGCCTGATGAACGCTATGGGCGCCGGCATGAGCGCCATCGTTTTCCTGGTGGGTGCGTTTGGCCTCATGTTCGCGGTCGAGAAGACGAAAAACTCAAGTGCCGGCGTGCCCGTGCTGCTGGCCTTTACCTTCTTCATGGGACTGATGCTGTCGCGCCTGATCGGCTCGGTGCTCGGCCTTGCCAACGGTGCTGGATTGATCATGACGGCGTTCGCCGGCACTGGCGTGATCTTCCTTGGCATGGCTGCACTTTCGTCTGTGATCAAACGCGACTTGTCGTCGATGGGAAAGTTCCTCTTCATCGGAATGGTCATGTTGCTCGTGGCTGGCATCGCGAACATATTCCTGCAGTCCAGCGCGCTGATGGTTGCGCTGTCGGTGGTCGCCATTGGCATCTTCTCGGCGTTCATCCTGGTCGACCTTAAACGGGTGAAAGACGGCGATGAAACCAACTACATCAGCGCTACGCTTGGGGTCTGCCTGAGTGTCTACAACGTGTTCCAGGCGCTGCTGGCACTGTTCGGATTCGCCGGCACCCGGCGATGACTGCGCCCGCGATGCAGCGTATGGCGCGCCAACTAGAGCATCAAGCAATGGCCATTCACCACGCCCTTTCTGGCGAACTGATCAACATCCGGCCACTTGGCAGTTCACTCAAGATTACGCCAAGCGCCACGCTGTACAAGACTCATCACCTCGAAGTACTTCGAATGGTCTTGCTCGCCGGCAAGGAGTTCCCAGAGCACGAGATGGGCGGCGAACTCACAGTGCAGTGTCTCGAAGGCAGCGTCGAGTTTTCCATAGGCACCACGCGGGACATCATGCGAGCAGGCGACCTCAAATGCCTGGCGGTCGGCGTGTCGCATTCACTCGTTGCGATCGAGGACTCGTCGGTCCTTGTTACCCTTCTCATCCATAGCGCCTGAGGCTACGGAAGCGGCAGAAGCGTTATCGAAGGCTAGGACGCGGCGTTTTCCTTTACCGCACCTCAAGACTGCAATTCTTGAGGTGACTGCTTCATGGCCTCGTGAGCAGCGCAGCAGTCGCCAAAGCCCAGGCCAACGCGGGCAGGGCGATGAACAGCCACTCGGCAATAGTTAGCTTCGGGAGTCGGGAACTCATTTCACTCCACCTTGAGGGCGCGAAGCCGCAAAGCGTTGCCGATGACGCTGACCGAGGAGAGGGCCATCGCCGCGGCCGCTACCACCGGCGACAGCAGCAGTCCGAAGAACGGGTACAACAGTCCTGCCGCTAGAGGAATGCCGGCCACGTTGTAGATGAAGGAGAGAGCAAGGTTCTGGCGGATGTTTCGCATCGTCGCCCGAGACAGGGTCCGTGCCCGAACGATGCCCATCAGGTCGCCCTTCAGCAGCGTGATGCCAGCGCTCTCCATGGCCACATCAGTTCCCGTCCCCATCGCGACCCCGACATCTGCGCTACTTAGTCCGGGCGCATCGTTGACGCCATCACCGCCCATGGCCACGACACGTCCTTCCTTGCGCAAACGCATGACCACCGCCGCCTTGTCTTCGGGGAATACCTCGGCCACGACCTCGTCGATACCCAGTTGCCGTCCGACCGCTTCTGCCGTGGTCTTTCCGTCGCCCGTGAGCATGACGATGCGGATGCCTGCTTCCGTCAAGGCCGCGAGCGCCTGAGGCGTCGTGGCCTTGATGGGGTCGGCAATGGCTACAAAGCCCGCGAGCTTGCCGCCGACGGCCACAAAGATGACAGTGGCCGCCTTTTGCCGCTGGGATTCGGCAGGCGCTGCAAGACCGTCGGTGTCAACGCCGTTCTCGGCCAGGAACTTTGCGCTACCGGCAATGACGCCCACTCCGTCGACCGTGCCAATGACGCCCTTGCCGATCGGCGAGTCGAAATCGGTTACCGGCGATAGCTGGAGCTTGCGCTCTTGCGCGTCCATCACAATGGCCATTGCCAGCGGATGTTCGCTGGCTCGTTCGACACTGGCCAACTTCTGCAGAACATCTTCTGCGGTAAAGCCGGGTATCGGCTCGATGTGAACGACCTTTGGACGGCCCTCGGTCAGCGTGCCCGTCTTGTCCAGAACCAGCGTATCGACCTTCTCCATCCGCTCGAGAGCCTCAGCGTCCCGGATAAGCACCCCGTGCTGTGCGCCCTTGCCGACGCCGACCATGATGGACATTGGCGTCGCCAGGCCCAGCGCACAAGGGCACGCGATGATGAGCACAGCCACCGCAGTGACCAACGCATAGCTGAACTGCGGTGTCGGCCCCCAAACCATCCACGCGATGAATGTCAAAACCGCTACCAGGATGACGACGGGCACAAACCAACCCGCAACCTGGTCTGCCATCCGCTGAATCGGCGCGCGACTGCGCTGCGCAGCAGCCACCATGTGGACGATTTGGGAGAGCAGGGTGTCTGCGCCTACCTTTTCTGCACGCATCACGAAGCCGCCTGTCTGGTTCATCGTACCGGCCGTGACCTTGGACCCAACAGCCTTGGCGACAGGGATAGGCTCCCCCGTCACCATCGACTCATCGACGTTGCCTTTGCCCTCGGTGAGCTCACCGTCTACTGGCACCTTCTCTCCAGGCCGCACCCTCAGCAAGTCGCCCACCAGAATGGCGTCGACCTGCACCGTCTCGTCGTTGCCATGGGCATCGACTTTGACCGCCGTTTTGGGCGCCAAGCCCAGCAGCGCCTTGATGGCACCGGAGGTCTTTTCCCTGGCGCGCAGCTCCAAGACCTGGCCCAGCAGCACCAGCACCGTGATAACAGCCGCGGCTTCGAAGTAGACCGCCACGGCGCCGTCCTCGCCTCGCAGTGCCGGCGGAAATAGCCCCGGCATCAGAGTCGCGACGATGCTATAGAGCCACGCCGCCCCCGTGCCCAGCGCGATCAGCGAGAACATGTTCAAGCTGCGGTTCCTCACTGACACGACTGCGCGAGTGAAGAACGGCCAGCCTGCCCAAAGCACCACAGGTGTTCCGAGCAGCAGCTGGACCCAGTTGGAGGTCTGCTTCGCGATGAGGTGGTGGATGTCGAACAGGTGCCCACCCATCTCCAGGGCAAACACCGGCAGCGTCAGCAAGGTGCCAATCCAGAACCGCCGCGTCATGTCACGAAGTTCCGGGCTTTCACCCTGGTCGGCTGTTGCCACCACCGGCTCCAACCCCATGCCGCAGATGGGGCAGTTGCCTGGTCCCATTTGTCGGACCTGTGGGTGCATCGGGCAGGTGTATTCGACCTTACTTTGGTCTGCCGTGGGCGCCGGCTTGGCTACAGCAGGTTCGTGCGCGTGATGACTGTGGTCGAGCCGTGCGTGCTCATCGTGCTGGTGGTCGCACTGCTTACTCTGCATCACCGTGCCGTCTGGCATCACGCGGTTTGCAGCTGGATGGCCGTCGTGGCCATGCCCGTGATGGTGTTCACCCTCCATGACCGAGCCGTCTGGCACTACATGGCTTCCGGCGGGCGCGGGAAGGTGCGCGTGACCCGAATGGTTGTGGTGCCGGTGATTGGAAGTCGGCATGGCGTTCTCCAGTTCTTGTTTGCAGTTTGAACCTTGACCTTGTGGGAAGGTCAAGGGGATGCACGCTCCTAACTTTCGCTCAGGTGAGCGCGGCAGCTGGTATCCATACTCCCAGCCCGACCAGGCACCCCCAGCAGCCCCAGAACAGCCCTCGCTCCCACCACAGCGGCGGGCCGCTTCTCGACTCCAATCGGTACTTCAGCGTCATGCCCACGCCGTGAGCATGGACTCCTCCGACCAACGAGGGGAGGGCGTGCTGGCGGAGCCAGTCAGGCAGCACCAACGCAAGCCCGGCGCCGAGGACGATGGCGCCCAGGCCTGACGCCAGTTCCGCTGCCTTTGCAGCGCCGTTGGGCGAGTCAGCTCGATGCATGGCCGGCCGCTACCGCTTGGCCGCGCCCTGGTCGTCTTCGCGTGGCGCGTGATGCCCATGGCTGCCATGCCCGCCATGGTGGTGCCCGAACAGGTGCATCAACGGGCACGCTAGCAGAAAGAGGTAAGGGACCGCCGAGCTACCAGGCAGCAGTTCAATGGCGCCGACTTAATTTTACATAATATACATTGTCGATCTTCTGATGCGATGTTCGGCTGCAACGATGCCATCGCTTTCGGCTGCATCGAGGCCCTGCGAGAACGGAAGCTACGAGTACCGGACGACGTGTCCGTCGTCGGATACGACAACACTTGGATGGCGCGGTCGGTGCAGATGGCGACGGTGCACCAGCCGCTGCACGAGATGGGACGGCGCGGCGTCGAAGTGCTGTTGCGGCGAGTCGACGCCCAGCGTGGCGGCGAACCCTACCAAGGCCCCTCTAACATCATCCTACCGACCGAGATCGTGCCCGGCACGACGCTAACTCAGCCATGGCGTACGAGTCTGCCGATCGCCAAACTGAACGGACGAAGTTGGATTCGTCATGCTGGGCAGCCGGTTGTTGAAGCGGATGGTCGGTAGCGTGGCCTCGCCGACGCTCACGGCGCTGATCTCAGACAACTAGACAGCGTCACTCGCAGTGCCATGCCTTGCCTTGCCTACACAAGATGTCGCAAGCAGCGCCGCGCAGCTCGACTTCGCTCACGTCACCAGAATCCATTTTCTGAACGCTTGGTAAGTCCAATAGTTTTCCCTATATTGATTTGGTCTGACCAACTTTATGATTTAACGATGAATCATCGCGGCATGGCTTGTCTCGATGCTCATCAGAAGCAAGTACCTGCTCGGGCGGACCCATCAAAAAAAGGAGACTTCATGAGAAACCACCAGCTCCGTAAGATCACCATTTCGTCGAAGGCGCCATCGGCGGCCTGGTGAACCTGCGCACCGCGATGCTTTCGACTTCAAGGGCCTCAAGGGCGCCTTCTCCGCCGAGGTCTCGCAACAGCAACTGCGTGGCGGCAAGGCCGAGCCTTCGTTCTCCGGCCCGCAGGCTAACCGCTGGCAGACCGACGTGGGCGAAATCGGCGCCCACGGCCTGCCGGGCCCCGCGCGAGGCCGGGTTTTCTGCATCCACATGCCCGAGCCCCTTTTCCACCGCCGTTTGCGGGCTCCGCTCGCGATCCGTCCGTTGAACGCGCGACCTTCCCCGAACGCGCCGTGACCCGCAAGGACATGCTCAGCCTGACGCTCCCGGCTGCCGGCGGGCTGCCGTGATGCTGGAGCCGATGACTTCCCGGTGATCGCCAGCGCTGCACCGCGACATCAACGAACCGAAACCCGGATTTCCCCATGAAATACAGCAGACAGCTCAGCGCTCTTTCCATCGTCGCCGCAACCTTTGCGGCAGGCTGCGGCGGAGGCGGTGGTGGTGGTGGTGGTGGTGGTGGCGACACGTCGGCCCCTGCCCCTGCCCCTGCCCCTGCTCCTGCTCCTGCTCCTGCTCCTGCTCCTGCTCCTGCTCCTGCTCCTGCTCCTGCCACCAGCTGGACAAGTGTGAAGTTCGGCGGCGGTGGCTACGTTTCCGGCCTCATCTTCCATCCCACTTCCGCGAACGTCCTGTACGCACGCACAGACATCGGCGGAGCCTACCGCTGGAACCCGACCACTTCATCCTGGACGCCGATCACCGATGGTCTGGGTTTCGGTGCGGCCGAAGGCCGATTCCACGGCGTCGAAAGCATTGCCGTCGACCCGAACAACGACCAGATCGTCTACATGGCCACCGGCATGTACACGTTTGAAGGCAACGGCCGCCTGTACATCTCCAGCGACCGCGGCGACCATTGGATGCATGCAGATCTGCCGTTCGCCCTGGGCGGCAACAATCCGGGTCGGGCCATTGGCGAGCGCATGATGGTCGACCCCAACAAGCCCTCGACGCTGTTCTACGGCTCGCGACAGGCGGGCTTGTGGAAGAGCACCAACTCGGGCCTCACCTGGGCCCAGGTGACAACGTTGTCGCCCGTCACGATGACTGCAGACCAGGTCAAGGCCGCAGGCGGCAGCGGCATGGGCGTCGGGGTGGTCGTCTACGACACCGGCACCAAGGGCGGCGGCACGGCCACCCAGACCATCTATGCCGCCATCGCTCCCGACTACGTCAGCGCGGCGGGCCTCACCTCAAGTCTGTACAGGTCCACGGACGGCGGCGCCTCGTGGGCCCCGGTGGCCACCCCAGTCACCGGCATGCAGGTTCCGCACATGGTGCGGGCTGCCGACGGCATGTTCTATGTCGTGTTCACCAAGGACGCGGGGCCGGGCGCGGGCGGCGCCGGCCGGCTTTACAAGTTCGACGGAAGCAACTGGACTCTGCTCAAGAGCGAAGATCCGACCGGCGGGACGAACTTCGGCCTTGGCGGCGTGTCGGTCTTTGGCAGTGGTGCGACCACGCGAATTGCGCTAGGCGTGACCAACTCCTGGGGCAGTTGGAACGGCCAGCAGATCGTGCAGCTGTCGGACGACGACGGCCAAACCTGGCGCGAGATCGAAGCGATGATGCCCGGCGAAACTGCTTCAGGCTGGGTCGACGACGTCGAGATCGATCCGTTCAATCGCGATCACATCCTGCATGTCCACGGCGGGGGCATCGTCGAGACTAAGAACGCCTCCTCGGCCACGCCAAGCTGGGGTGGCAACATCAATGGCATCGAGGAGACCGCCACCTTGGCGCTCGCCACGCCGCCGGACGGCGCGTCGTACAAGTTCATCAACAGTGCGGGCGACGTCGGTACCTGGGTCGATACGGACCTCATGACGAAACCGACCCTGAGCCCCGGCCTAGGCTGGAGCAACGGCAACTCCGCCGACATGGCGTGGTCCGATCCGCTCTATATCGCCGGCACCGGCGTCGTCAACTCGAGCGGGGCCGCCGCCGGCTATTGGTCGGGCGACGGCGGCAAAACCTGGGCGAATTTCCCGAGCCTGCCTGCCGGCGCCCAGGCCAACACGGGCAGCGCGGGGAGCATCGTGGTCACTTCCCGCAACAACGCGGTCTGGGCACCGGCCAACTCGGTGCCGTCCTACACCACGAACAGCGGTACAAGCTGGGTGGTGACCAATCTGCCGGCGCTGTCCGCCGTGGCACAAGGCTGGGATCGCGGCTATCGCCTGGCCGCGGACCGCAAAAACTCCAACAAGGTCTATGCCTACGACTCGGGCGGCGCATCGTGGGGCACAGCGGGCAAGGTCTATGTCTCGACGGATGGCGGTCACAGCTTCACGTTGAGCCCCGGTTCAGTGTCGGCGGGCCTCGCCCCCAACGCCTGGTGGTCAAGCTCGATGGCGGTCAACCCCAATGCTGAGGGCGATCTCTGGGTGGCCGACGGCAACACCGTCTACCACTCGGTGGACTCGGGCGCATCCTGGACCAAGCTCAACCCATTCGCCTCCGCCAACGGCGAGGCGGGCGCGAGCCTGATCGCGCTGGGCAAGGCCGCGCCCGGCGCCAGCTACTCGGCGGCGGTCTACGTGGTGGGCGTCATCAACGGTGTGTGGGGTATCCACCGCTCCGACGACGGCGGCGCGACCTGGACCCGCTTCAACGACGACGCCCACCAGTTCGGCGGGATCGGCGTGGTTGCGGCCGACCAAAGCGTCTACGGGCGCATCTACGTCAGCGGCACCGGACGCGGCCTGCTGTACAGCAACTGAAAACCACCATCTCTCTCATGAGCACTTCCCTGCTTTCACTGCCCCACTCCCTGCGGTGTCCACTCGCAGCGGCGCTGCTAACCCTTGGCCTCGGCGCCGGGAGCCACGCTGCGCCGCCTACCGCACGCGAGGTCACGCTCGACCGCGCCGCGGCCGATAAGCCCATGGACCGCTTCTTCGACCTGTCCGTCGGTGCCGACTTCCCCGGCACCACGGGCCGACCGGAGAACATGGCGCAGCTCCAAATCGCGGTCGATGAGCTGGGCTTCCGCTTCACCCGCTTCCACGACATCTTCCACGACAAGCTGGGTACGGTGCGCATCGTCGATGGCCGCGTCAGCTACGACTTCAGCGGCATCGACAAGCTCTACGACGACCTGCTCGCGCGCGGCATCAAACCCTTCGTCGAGCTCGGCTTCACGCCGGCGGCCCTGAAAACCTCCGACCAAACGATCTTCTACTGGAAAGGCAACACCTCGCGCCCGCAGCACGGTCCCTGGGGCGAGCTGATCGAGGCCTTCGCGCGCCATCTGATCCAGCGCTACGGTGCCCACGAGGTGCGCCAATGGCCTTTCGAGGTCTGGAACGAACCCAACCTCGCCGGCTTCTTCGAAGGCGGCGAGGCCAAGGACTATTTCGAGCTCTATGCCGTGACGGCGCGCGCCCTCAAGGGCGTCGACCCGGCGCTGCAGGTGGGTGGCCCGTCCACCGCTGGCGCGGCCTGGGTGCCCGAGTTCCTGGCCTATTGCCGGGCCAACAACGTGCCCGTCGATTTCGTCACCACCCATACCTATGGCGTCACCGAAGGCTTCCTGGACGAGTTCGGCAAGCGCACCGACAAGATCCTGGCCGTTGACCCGAACTCCATCGTTGGCGACGTCCGCCGCAACCGAAAAGAGATCGAGGATTCGGCCTACCCGAACTTGCCGCTCTACATCACCGAATGGAGCACCAGCTACAGCCCCCGCGACAAGGTCCACGACAGCTACATCAGTTCACCCTGGATGCTGAGCAAGCTGCGCGCCACGCGCGGCTACGCCCAGTCCATGAGCTATTGGACCTACAGCGACCTGTTCGAGGAGCCGGGCCCGCCCAACACGCCCTTCCACGGCGGCTTCGGCCTGATGACGCGCGAGGGCGTGCGCAAGCCGTCTTGGTTCGCCTACAAATACCTCAATGCGCTGCGCGGCAACGAGATCCCGAGCGCTGACGCCGAGGTGCTCGCTGCAGTCCATGGCGACAAAATCGCAGTGGTGGCCTGGGACTGGCAGCACCCGGATCAGAAGGAAATGGGCAACGGTGTGTACTTCGGCAAGCCTGTGCCAAACGGTCCGGCGCCGGCCGTCCAGCTGAGGCTGCGCAACCTCAAGCCCGGCGCCTACCAGCTCGCGCTGCACCGCGCCGGCTACAAGGTCAATGACGCCTACACGGCCTATCTCGAGATGGGCTCGCCCAAGCAACTCGACGCCGCCCAGCTGGCGAAGCTGCAGTCGCTGACTCGAGATCCGCCGGAAGTCAAGCGCACCGTCAAGGTCGGCAAGGACGGCCGGTTCAACTACACCGTGCCGATGCGCAGCAACGACATCACGCTGATGACGCTGGAGCCGGTCAAGCGCTGAGCAAGCCGTGAGCAAGCGACTGATCGGGGCGTCTGCCCTGGCCTTGGCCGCGGTCTCCGGCGTCGGCGCGGCGCGGCAGATGCTGACGCGGCAGGTCACGGGCCGTGCAGAGCTGCCCCATTCTTAAAAGAGGATCCGTGAATGAAACGTCGTGACCTTGTCGGCCTGATGGCCTTCACTCCGGCTGCGGCGATGCTCCCTGCGCCGGCCTGCGCGGCCTCAGGGCCACCGACTGCCCTGGACGCCGCGGGGCAGATGCGGGCCCTGCCCATGAAGGCCGGCCCCGACGGCTTCGCCTGGCGACGCGTAGCCGAAGGCCTGCAGTTTTGTGTCGGCGGACTGACAAAGAGCCTGCTGTTCTACGGATCAGGCTTGGTGCGTGTGACTGGCCACCTGGGCGAGTCTTACAGCACCCAGCCCAGCCTGGTGGTCGTGGCCCGCGCGAGGTCGGTCGCCATCGACGTGGATGAGGGCAAGGATCGCCTCACGCTGTCAGCGCCCGGCTTGCGCGTCACGGTGAACAAGCGCAGCGGCGCCCTCACCTTTTTCAATGCCGATGGGCGGCTGCTCCTGCGCGAGCGCGACACCGCGCCCACGGAACTGGAGCGCGTCGACGTCGGCGGCAGCCCGACCTACAAGCTCGCGCAGACCTTCACCCTGACGCCCGACGAGTCGCTCTACGGCCTCGGCCAATACAACGAGCCCTACATGGACTATCGCGGCCGCGAGGTGTTGATGGTGCAGACCAACATCGGCATCGTCGTGCCCTTCATGCTCTCGACGCGGCGCTGGGGCCTGCTGTGGGACGTGTACTCCAAGATGACTTTCAGCGACGGGCAGGACGGCGCCAGCTTCCGCGCCGAGAGCGCGCCTGCGGGGGTTGACTACTACGTCGTCGCCGGGGCCGACATGGACGGTGTGATGGCCGGCTATCGGACACTTACCGGGGCCGCACCCATGTTCCCCAAGGCCGCCTTCGGCCTCTACATGAGCAAGGAGCGCTACCAGACGCAGCAGCAGCTGCTGGAGGTCGTGCGGCGCTTTCGCGCGGCACATTTCCCTCTCGACACCATCGTGCAGGACTGGCAGTACTGGGGCGGCGAGAAGGATGGCGTCTGGGATGGCCAGTGGAGCGGCATGGTCTGGGACCGCGAACGCTACCCTGACCCCGCCGCGATGACGCGCGAGCTGCATACGAAGCTGCACACCCAGTTGATGGTGTCCATCTGGCCCTCCATCGGCAACGACACGGCGCTGGCCCGCGAGCTCGATGCCAAGAAGCTGCGCTTCGAGCCGCTGCACTGGATCTCCAAGCGCGCGCGCATCTACGACGCCTTCAGCCCCGAAGGCCGCCGCATTTACTTCAAGCACGTCAAGCAAGGGCTGCTCGACGTCGGCGTCGATGCACTGTGGATGGATGGCACCGAGGTCGAAGTGGGCGGCGCCGCCCACGACCCGCGCGAGGTCGAGGCCGACATCAAGAGCCTGGGCCGCAACGCCATGGGCGACTTCGCGCGCTACCTCAACGTCTACAGCCTGGTGACCACGCGCGGCGTCTACGAGGGCCAGCGGGCCGCCGGCCCTGCGGCTAAGCGCGCCTTGACCCTCACGCGCTCGGCCTGGGCCGGGCAGCAGCGCTACGCGGCCCTGCCCTGGTCGGGCGACACCACGGCCTCCTGGGCAATGCTGCGGCAGCAGATCGCCGGCGGCCTGAACGTGGGCATGGCCGGCCTACCCTACTGGTCGCAGGACACCGGCGGCTTCTTCGTCAATTACGCCGGCGGCGAGCGCAACCCGGCCTGGCGCGAGCTCTACGCGCGCTGGAACCAGTTTGGCATCTTCAACCCGGTCTACCGCATCCACGGCACCAACGTCGAACGCGAGCCCTACCTCTTCAAGACCCTGGACCCCGAGGTCTATGGCTCACTGCTGGGCGCGGCACGCCTGCGCTACCAGCTGCTGCCCTACCTCTACAGCTTGGCCTGGCGCAGCACGCAGGAGGGCTACATCATGATGCGCGGCCTGGCGATGGACTTCCCCGATCAGCCGGCGCTGCGCAAGCTCGACGACACCTACATGTTCGGCCCCGCCTTCTTGGTGCAGCCGATCACGCGGCCCATGTTCCACCCAGAGCTGCCACCGGCCGCCACCGTGCCGCCCACTCAGCTGCGCACGCCCGACGGCCAGCCCGGCCTGGTGCTGGAGTACTTCGAGGGCATGGCCTTCGAGACGGCGGCCGGCCGCACTGTCGACACCGTCATCGACCACCGCTGGCCCGACCCGCCGCTGGGCAGCATCCCGCCGGGCCTTACCAGCCTGAACAACTTCTCCGCGCGCTGGACCGGCACGCTCACTGCATCGGAGAGCGGCGAACACGAGATCGGCGTCGAGGGCGACGACGGCTTCCGGCTCTGGCTGGACGATCAGCTCGTCGTGGACGACTGGGCCGTCGGCGGCGCGCGCTTCAACAGCCACCCTCTGAAGCTGCGCCAGGGCCAGGTGCTGAAGCTGCGCATCGACTTCTTCCAGGCCGGCGGCGGCCGGGTCCTGCGCCTGGCCTGGCGCACGCCCGGCCAGCTGCGAACGCTGGCGGCGCAACCCAAGCCCGACCCGCGCCAGACGACGCTGCTGCCTGCGAGCAGCGACTGGTTCGATTTCTGGACCGGCGAGCGCCATGCAGGCGGCCGCAGCGTCGAGCGCAGCTATGCGCTCGACGAGTTCCCCCTCTTCGTTCGAGCCGGTGCGATCGTGCCGCTGGGCCCGGTGGTGGAGTACACCGGACAGAGCCCCGACGCCCCCTGGGAAATCCGCATCTACCCCGGTACCGACGGCCGCTTCACGCTCTATGAGGATGATGGCCAGACCTATCGCTACGAGCTCGGCGAACGCGCCACCACGGCGCTGCGCTGGGACGACGCAGGCCGCATCCTGCGCATAGGCGCCCGCCAAGGGAGCTATCCGGGCATGGTTGCGCGGCGCGAATTGCGCGTGCGCTTGATGGCGGCATCCGGCCGGCCAGAGCAGACACGGACCGTGCGCTACGACGGCAGCCCGCTGGTACTGCGCTTTGTGGAAGCATCCGATGAGCGTCGCTAAAGGACCGCCCGTGCCATGAAGACTCTCCACAAGACCCTGCCAGCCTGCGCCCTTGCCCTGGCCACCCTGCATCTCGCACTGGCCCAGGGAGCCGACGGCCATCCCGAGTGGCCAGGCCCCGGCCAGCTCTTCGCCGGCACCTGCTACCAGCCCGTGGACCGCACGCTGGAGCAGGTCAAGCGCGACGTGGCGCTGATGAAGCAGGCCGACTTCAAGGTCGTGCGCATGGGCGACCTGTCCTGGGACTACTTCGAGCCCGTCGAAGGCAAGTTCGAGTTCAAGCACTTCGACGCGGTGATGAACGAGATGCAGGCCGCCAGCATCAAGGTCATCCTCGACATTCCCGGCCTACCGGCGCCCATGTGGCTACATCACAAATACCCTGGCGTGGACATCGTCAACCAGATGGGCACTCGCCTGGCACCGGCCGAGCGCTACATGGACAACATCGGCGACCCGGACTACCGGCGCCTGGCCATCCGCATGGCCGACACCCTGACCAAGCGCTATGCCCATCATCCCGCCCTGCTGGCCGTGGGCTATGACAACGAGATCGGCAACGGCTTCATCTCCTACTCCGAGGCCGACCGCAAGCGCTTCGTCGCCTGGCTCAGAAAACGCTACGGCAGCCTAGAGGCGCTGAACAAGGCCTGGGCCACGCAACGCTGGTCGCGCCGCGTCGGCAGCTGGGAGGAGGTGCGCCTGCCCTACGCTGACGGTCCCGGCCCGGCCGAGCGCTACCTGGACCTGCGGCGCTTCTGGTCGGACCTGACGATTGCCACCCTCGACGACCTCGAGGCAGTGCGCCGCAGGAACACGCCGAATAAGCCGACGCTCTCCAACTACTGGGACTGGTCGGGCCGCAAAGGCTTCGACTTCCTCGGCAGCTACCGCCAGCACACGACCTACGGCGCCATGGGCTTTTATGCCGGCGACGCCCTCGGCGGCGCCTGGGAGGCCGCCCTCATCAAGGGCGGCATGACGACGCCGACCTGGTTCAACGAATTCGCCGCCGGCGGCGGGGGCTCCTACGGCAGCAAGGGCTGGTCGCGCATGTGGGCCCACTTCGTTCTGCTGATGGGCGGCCAGGCCGCGCTGGCCTGGACCTTCAACAGCCACCTCGGCGGCGAGGAGCAGGCGCTGATGGGCCTCATCGACCACGACGATCGGCCCTCGTGGAAGCTCGGCGAATGGGCGCGCATCGCCAGCGACTACGCCAAGCTGGAAAAGCTCGGCTTCCCGCGCCGCGTCGAGCCCAAGGTGGCCATCGCCTATTCGTTCGAGAACACTGCCGCCTACAGCGCCAACGGCCCCAGCAACACCTCGCGCCAGTACCTGAAGACGCCCTACTTGAAGCAGGCCCATGGCGCCTTCGAGCCGCTGCTGAGAGACAACATCGACGTCGCCATCATCAAGCTGTCCTACGAAGACCTGAGTCGCTACCGCCTCATCATCGTGCCGGGTGTGTACCTGCTGGACAAGGCCTCGACCGAGGCGCTGCGCCGGTTCGTCGCCGACGGTGGCACGGTCATCATGACAGCGCAATCGGCCAAGGTGAACGACAACAACCAATGGCACGCCACACCGCTGCCGGGGGGCCTTACCGACGTTTTCGGGCTGCGGACCAACGAGTTCTACGACGCTGCGGGCACGCTCAAGATCGGCGACGAAGAGGTCAAGGGCACGATCGAGCACTACGAGGTACTGGAGCCTGTCACTGCCGAGGTGCTGAGCCGCTTCAGCGACCTCGAGGGCAACCCGCCGGCCATCACCGTCAACCGGTTCGGCAAGGGGCGCGCCTACTACCTCGCCACGCCGGCCCAGCCGCAGATCATGCGACCGCTGCTGCGCCAGCTCTACGCCAGCGTCGGCATCGAGCCCGGCCCCAAGACGCCCGACGGCGTGTACGCCCGCGCCGTGGACGGCCGGGTGCTTTACGTCAACACCAACAACGCGCCGGTCGACATCGCCATCGACGGCGCGATGAAGGGCGTGCTCGGTGGACAGCGCTGGGACAAGACACTGAAGCTGGAGCCGCGCGGCGCGGAACTGCTAGAACACCAGAACTGATGAAGAAGCCAGGAGACATGTATCCAATGAAGAAGAAAGTCCTACCCCTGATTCTGGCCGTGCTGGCCGCCACCGCCCAGGCTGAAGTGCGCCTGTCCGAAGTCTTCGGCGAGCACATGGTGCTGCAGCGCGACCGCCCGTTGAACCTCTGGGGCCACGCGACGCCTGGCAAGACGCTGAGCATCGAACTGGGCGGCCACAGCGGCACGGCCCACGTCGGAGCCGACGGCAGCTGGCGCGTACGGCTGGCGCCGCTGCCGGCCGGTGGCCCGCACCGCCTCGTCGTCAAGGGCGACGAGACCGTCGTGCTGAACGACATCCTGATTGGCGACGTCTGGCTGCTTGGCGGACAGTCCAACATGGAATGGGTGCTGGCCAACACCGACACCGGCCCGCAAGAGGTGGCTTCGCCGCAGAACGCCCAACTGCGTCATCTGCGCGTGCCGCTGCGCGCCAGCGTCAAGCCTGAGGCCGAGATTGCGCCAGCCGCGTGGGTCGTCGCCGAGCCCGGCAAGGTGGGCGAGTTCAGCGCCGTCGGCTACTACTTCGCCAAGCAAATGCAGGCAGTTCAGGGCGTGCCCATCGGCCTCATCAACACCGCTTGGGGCGGCTCCATGCTGGAGACGTGGATGAGCCGCGACGCCGCGCTGCGGGACCCCGACCTCGCCCCTGCCGTGCGCGCCCTGCCCGCCGACAACGCCAGCTTCAAGGCCACGCTGGAGCAACGCTTGCTGCCCCGTGTCGTCGCCTGGCAAAAGGGCCTGCCGCTGGCGGGGGTGGACGCCTCGCGTTGGTTCGCCGCCAGCGACATCGACGCTGAATGGCCGGCGCTCAACGCCCCCGGCGTGTGGGAAGCTCAGGGCCTGGCCGACGTGGACGGCGTCGTCTGGATGCGCAAGCGCATCGAGCTGAGCGCCGCTCAGGCCGCTGGTGCGGCCGAGCTGCATCTGGCCAAGGTGGACGATTGCGACGAGGTCTGGGTAAACGGCCAGAAGGTCGGAGGACAGTGCGGGTGGGAACTGCCTCGCCACTACACGTTGCCCGGCGGGTTGCTGCACGCAGGCGCCAACTGGATCGCCGTGCGCGTGACCGACACCGGCGGCAGCGGCGGTATCTACGGCGAGGCCGCCGACCTGCGCCTGGACACGACGGCCGGCCCCGTGTCGCTGGTCGGTGCCTGGAAGGCTCGCGTCGAGAAGCTGCAGGTGACCAGCGGCCCCGTCGCCAACAACGCCCCAGCCTTGGGCCACAACGGCCTCATCGCGCCGCTGCAAGGCCTGTCGGTGCGCGGCGTGCTGTGGTACCAGGGCGAAGAGAATGCCGGCCGCGCGGCGGCCTATGCCGGCGGCTTCAAGCGCCTCATCCAGGACTGGCGCGGCCAGTTCGGTGACCCCAAGCTGCCCTTCTTCTTCGTGCAGTTGGCGTCCTGGTTCCCGCTGGCCGACAACCGGCCCGACGGCAATGGCTGGGCCGAGCTGCGCGCCAGCCAGGCTGCCGCCCTGACCCTGCCACATACCGGCATGGCCACCGCCATCGACGTGGGCGACGCGGTCGACATCCACCCTCGCAACAAACGCACCGTGGGTCAGCGCCTGGCCGGGCTCGCCATGCACGAGCTGGGGCTGCGCGCCGCGCCGGCCACGGGCCCGCGCCTGACCGGCCACGCCGCCAAGGGCAGCCAGTTCGAGCTGCGCTTCGACACCACCGTCGGCGGCCTGCGCACCGCCCGCACCGGCGAGGCGCCGCGCGGCTTCTACCTGGCCGGCGCCGACCGCCGCTGGGTACCAGCCGAGGCCCAACTCGACGGCGATCGCATCGTGCTGCGCAGCGCCGCAGTGGCCGCGCCCGTCGCGGCGCGCTACGCCTGGGTCAACAACGCCAGCGAGGCCAACGTTGTCGGCGGCGACGGCCTGCCCTTGACACCGCTGCGTACCGACGACTGGCCGCTCGAATCCGCCGGCCGCCGCTACGGACGCTGAGCCCATCGCCTCCTCCTTCCATCGCAACTCAACGAGACCCCGTACATGCACCCATTCATCCAACGCGTTGCGCACGCGCTTGCCCTGCTCTGCCTCGTCGCCGCATCGCCCGCTCACGCCCACGAGACGCTCAAGCTCGACGCGCCCAAGCCCAACATCGCGCCCACCCCGCCCATGGGCTGGAACTCGTGGAACAAGTTCGCCTGCAATGTGTCAGAGCAACTGCTCCGCCAGCAGGCGGATGCCATGGCCGCTTCCGGCATGAAGGACGCCGGCTACCAGTACATCGTCATCGACGACTGCTGGCAAAAGAGCCGTGATGCCGACGGCAACATCCAGGCCGACCCAGAGCGCTTCCCATCGGGCATCAAGGCGCTGGCCGACTACGTGCATTCCAAGGGATTGAAGTTCGGCCTGTACTCCGACGCCGGCTCGCTGACCTGCGGCGGCCGCCCTGGCAGCGCTGGCCATGAGTTCCAGGACGCCCGCCAGTACGCCAAATGGGGCGTGGACTACCTGAAGTACGACTGGTGCCACACCGGGACCCGCAATGCCGAGGCCGCCTACACCATCATGGCCAAGGCGCTGCGCGAGTCGGGCCGCGACATCGTGCTGTCCATCTGCGAATGGGGCAACAACCAGCCCGAGCGCTGGGCGGCGCCCATCGGCCATCTCTGGCGCACCACCGGCGACATCTATGACGCCTGGGAAGGCGAGAAGGAGTGGTCGCACGGCATGACCAACATCCTCGACATGCAGGTCGAGCGTTCGGCCGCCGCCAGCCCCAACGCCTGGAACGACCCGGACATGCTGGAAGTCGGCAACGGCGGCATGACGACCACTGAGTACGAGTCGCATTTCTCGCTGTGGGCCATGCTGGCCGCGCCGCTGATCGCTGGCAACGACCTGTCCAAGATGGACGCCGATACGCTACGCATCCTGACCAACAAGGACGTCATCGCCGTCGACCAGGACCCCCTAGGCAAGCAGGGCCGCCGCGTACAGCGCGAAGGCGACGTCGAGATCTGGGTACGCCAGCTCAAGGATGGCGAGCGCGCCGTGGTGCTTTTCAACCGCGGCAAGACACCGGCCGACATGAAGGTGGCCTGGGACCAGATACAGCTTCCCGCCACCCAGAAGGTCGACGTGAAGGACCTGTGGAGCAAGAAGCTCACGAAGAACGTCAGCGGCAGCTATGCAAGCAAGGTGGCCCCGCATGGCGTGGTCATGGTGCGCGTCACGCCGCAACGCTAAACACAAACCAACATTGACATGAACAAGCTCCTCCATCTCACCGCTGCCATTTCGTGGGGACTGCTCGCCGCTGTCGCCGGCGCTGTCCTGCTCAGCAAGCTGAAGGGGGCATGACCGCCATGCGACGCCGGCTTCTTCTCGGTTTGACCGTCGCATGGCTCATGGCAATGGGCAGCGCCACCGCGGCCGACAGCCCGCGCCAGCGCACCCGCATCGACGACGGCTGGCGCTTTGCCCTCGGCCATGCCACCGACGCCGCCCAGGACTTCGACCACGGCCTGCGCCCCTTCTTTTTCGGCAAGGCCGGCTTCGGCGACGGCCCCGCGGCGGCCGACTTCGAGGATCGGCCCTGGCGCCGCGTCGACCTGCCGCACGACTGGGCGGTGGAGCTGCCGTTCAGCGAGCGCGGCAGCTCCCAGCACGGCATGAAGGCGGTTGGCCGCAGCTTCCCTGAGAACAGCGTCGGCTGGTACCGCCGCGAGCTGGACATTCCGGCGACCGCGCGCGGCCGGCGCATCGCGCTGGAGTTCGACGGCGTGTTCCGGGACAGCGTCGTCTGGGTCAATGGCCACTACCTGCACCGCGAGGCCAGCGGCTACTCTGGCTTCCAGGTCGACATCAGCGACTACTTGAACTTCGGCGGCCGCAACGTCGTCGCGGTGCGCGTGAACGCGACGACCCAGGAAGGCTGGTGGTACGAAGGCGCCGGCATCTACCGCCATGTCTGGCTGACGCAGACTGGGCCGCTGCACGTGGCGCCGCTGGGCAGCTTCGTGCGCACCAGCGTCGACGGCGACCGCGCTGACGTGGCGGTCGACACGACGGTGCGCAACGACGGCGAGGCGGACGAGAGCTTCGCGCTGGAGCACGAACTGCGCGACCCGGCCGGCCGCGTTGTCGCGCGCGCCAGCGTGCCGGCCCGCCGCGTGGCCGCCGACGCCAGCCTGGACGTGGCCGCCCAATTGCGCGTGAAGTCACCGCAGCTTTGGTCGCTGGATACACCGCAGCGCTACACGCTGACCACCCTGGTCAAGCGCGGCGGCGAGATCGTCGACCGGGTCGACACGCCCTTTGGCATCCGCACGATCCGCTTCGACGCCAACCAGGGCTTCTTCCTCAACGGACAGCATGTCAAGCTGCAGGGCGTCAACAACCACCAGGACCATGCCGGCCTCGGCGTCGCCCTGCCCGACGGCATGCACGAGGCGCGGCTGAAGATGCTCAAGGCCATCGGCGTCAATGCCATCCGCTCGTCGCACAACCCGGCCACGCCCGAGCTGCTGGAGGCCTGCGATCGCCTTGGCATCCTCGTCCTCGACGAGCACCGCATGATGGGCACCGCTCCGCAGATCCGCAGTGAACTGGAGCGCATGGTGCGCGGCGGCCGCAACCACCCATCCGTCATCCTCTGGTCGGTCGGCAACGAGGAATGGGCCATCGAGAACAGCGAGCTCGGCACCCGGCTCACGCGCGAGATGCAGGCTATCGTGCGCCGCCTCGACCCGACCCGGCCGGTTACGCAGGCCGCCTCCAGCTCCGGCTATGCCGAGGGCACGTCCGTCGGCTCGGAGGTGATCGGCCTCAACTACAAGGGCCAGCACGACGTCGACGCCATGCACCGCCGCTTCCCCGACCGACCCATGCTGGTCACCGAGGAGGGCGCAACCCACGCCACGCGCGGCGTCTACGCCGACGATCCGGCCCGCGTGCACATCGCCGCCTACGATAAGCGCACGGGGCCGCCCTACACCGCCTCCATTGAGGAAGGCTGGCGATTCAACGCCGAGCGCCCGTTCCTGGCCGGCATGTTCGTGTGGACCGGCTTCGACTACCGCGGCGAGACCACGCCCTTCGGCTGGCCCGCCATCTCGTCGCAATTCGGCATGCTCGACACGACGGGCGCGGTAAAGGACAGCGGCTACTACCTGAAGGCCGCGTGGACGGCCGAGCCCATGGTGCACCTGCTGCCGCATTGGAACTGGCCGGGCCGCGAAGGCCAGCCCATCGATGTGCGCGCCTATGCCAATACCGACGAAGTGGAGCTGCTGCTCAACGGCCGCTCGCTGGGCCGCCAGGCGCTGCAGCGCTACGGCCATCTGCGATGGAGCGTGCCCTATGAACCCGGCAGCCTGACCGCGCGCGGCTACCGCGCCGGCCAGCTCGTCGCCACCGAAACCGTGGCCACCACCGGCGATGGCAGCGCCGTGGGTCTGAGTGTGGACCGCACCCATCTGCGCGCCGGCGGCGATGTAGCACTGGTGCGAGTGACCGTCGTCGACCGCGAGGGCCGCGTCGTGCCGACTGCCGGCCAGCGCATTTCGTTCGAGACGACGGGCCCCGTGCGCCTTATCGGCATGGGCAATGGCGACCCCGGTTCGCATGAAGCCGACAAGCCCGTCGAACAGCATCGCTATGGCGCCGCCACCAGCTGGCGCCACCGCGGCATCGATCGGCCCGAGGACGCCGCGGCGCTGCTGGCCAACACCGGCGGCGCCGGCTGGCGCGACCCCTTCGCCTGGACGCCGCCCGAGCAGCAGCCGGCCGACGGCGCGTGGAACCTCGTGCAGGCCCGCCTGAGCCGCCGGGCGCCGGCTGACCAGCGCCTGGTGCTCTTCATCGGCGACGTCTCGCCCGGCACCCGCGTCTACCTGGACGGCCGCGAAGTGAAGCTGCGCCAAGAGGCGGGCATGGCCGCCGTCGACCTTGAGCCGGCCGACACGGACGCGACGTTGTCCCTCGTCTTCCCGACGCCCGCCGGCGGCACGCGCCGCCTCTTCGACACCACCCAGTTCGGCCGCCGCTGGGTCACGCTGCGCAGCACCGCGCCTGCCGGGCCCTGGCAGCGCAGCGTCTTCAATGGCCAGGCCCAGGTCATCCTGCAGTCCACGGGCGAGGCCGGCCGTGCAACGCTGCGCGCCCACGGCAACGGGCTGGCGCCGGCCGATTTGGCTGTCGAAATCACGGCTCCCTGAAATACGAGCAATTCATGACACCTTCCCACCTGCTCCCCCCATGCGCCCGCGCCTGCAGCGCGCTCAGCGGCAGCGCGCGGGCCGCGGAGACCCAGTGACCGTCATGTGTCGGCTACATGGTGGGTGGCCGGGACTCGATCAGGCAACGACTCTCTGTCGCTGGTCGGTCTGATCCGGAACCAGATGGAATACATTGCCGACAGGAAGATCAACGTCAGGGTCGTCGTGGCAAAGGGCCCCGCCGATCAGCGTGCAAGTGAGCGTTCTCAACTTGTCCAACGTGCAGCGGCGGGCGAAACCATCTTGATTGGTCCCCGTGGGCGGGCAGAAGCCAAGCTCGTGGCTGTCGGCGAACCCACGCACGAGAAGCGGCGCATAGGCTCCTCAAGGGCAAGTTCCACGTTCCCGACGAGTTCGACGCCAAGTATCGGCTGACGTGCTGGAGAGCTTCGAGGGCATCGGCCCCAAAGCTCTGACGGCGGCCAGCGGTCCAAGGCCCCCATCTTCAATCAACTGGCTGGCAAGCTGGACAAGGCCGTCGACTACCGAGAAATCGGCTGCATTCACGCGCCCGTAGGCTATTGCTGCTCTGTGTGCCGCACAACGCGATTCATTTCCAGAAATCGGAAGCTGAGTTGCGGTATGCGGAGGGACGAAGAGCGCGTGCGATCACGCGGCAAACGCAACACTGGAAGAACTCGAACTGAAATCGGGGGGCTCCGCTCATCGAAAGCAAACGCAACGCTGAGCTGGTTTTGCAAATTGCAACGGGCTTGGCGCAGATTTCGTCGTTTCTCCTGGGAAGGAAAAACGCAACAGCGAACCCGAAGTACCTGGTTTCGATCTCTTGAGGCGCTTGCTGCGATCAGACCTTGACCAGTTGATGTCCTTGCTGATGCAGCAGCTCTGCCGCGATGAGACCCAAGCCCGTGAAAGAGCTGGAAATGAAGATGCGTGACCTGTGATGCCTCCTGAGGAAGATTGTGGGTCCGATGATCAAGGAGGCGAAGCTTGCTGGCTCATCAGCGCAAGCACCGCGCCGACGATCGCGCAGACGGCGCCCAGCAGATAGACCGAGGCGAACCCGAAATGACCGGCGACGAGCCCCGCCGACGGCCCCGCCACGCCGTAGGCGATGTCGAGAAACGCGACGAAGGCCCCCATCGCGCTGCCCCGATTGGCGGGCAGCACCCGCTTGAGCGCCTCAACACCCAAGGCCGGGAAGACCAGCGCGCAGCCGAGTCCCGTGACCCAAGCGCCAGCCAGCGCCATGCCTTCGTTCGGTGCCGCCCACACCATGAGCTGGCCAATTGCCTCGACCGCGAGCGCCCCGACCGCCACCCGGTAGCCGCCGATCCGGTCGGGCAGATGGCCCAGCACCAGACGGACGAGGATGAAGCCGAAGCCGAAGGCGGTCATGACCCAGCCGGCGTCGGCCCAGCCGCGGGCCGCGAAGTACAGCGAGGCGAAGGCCGTCAGGCCGGACAGCCCCACGCCCTGCAGCGTCAGACCGAGTCCCTCGCGCCAGATCTGGCCGGTCACGCGGTGGAACGGCAGGCGCTGGCCCTTCGGCGAGGAGTACGGCTTGGCCCCGAAGGCGATGACGCTGGCCACCAGCGGCGCGGCGATGCAGGCCAGCATCGCCGCCGACAGGTCGATGTGCTGGTAGAGCGCCATACCGACTGGCGCGCCGATGGCCACGGCGGCGAACATCGCGATGCCTGTCCACGACATCGACATGCCCGCCCGCTGCGGTCCCACCGAAGCGATCGACCAGGCGACGCAGCCGGTGACGAACTGGCTCTCGCCCAGACCGGCGGCCAGCCGACCCGCAATCACTATGACGAGGCCGACAACCGGAGGCAGCGACGGCATCGCAGCGAACAGATAGAGCAAGCCGCCCAGCATGCAGAAGGCCGCGCCTTGCAATGCCGCTCGTTTGCCGCCTTGCTGGTCCGCGATGCGTCCGGCATAGCCGCGCGTCAACACAGTAGCAAGGAACTGGACCCCGATCACAAGGCCGACGACGACGCTGCTGAAACCGAGCTTCTCGTGTACGAACAAGGGAATGACCGGTAGCGGCAAGCCGACGGCGAAGTAGCCGCAGAACAGCGCGGAGATGACGGCCGGGGACGGCCGCCTCAAGTGGGATGTCGGACCGGCTTGGTCGGGCGCCCCCGCTGAAAGTGTCGTCATGAAAGACTCCAGGATTGAGATGGGTGCGGGGCGGGTTCAGGCGGCCGTATGGAGCAAATCGAGCCGATAGCCGCTGGCCTGTAGCAGGTGGTCGCGCGATGCGCTCACCTCCTTCGACAGCTTGGCCATATCGACATTCAGCAACTGGCCCGCACGCTTGCGCAGCTGGCCCGCGACCATGACCGTGTCGACGTCCGAGCGCTCGACAGCCTGTACGATCGTGCCGACCGCGTCTGATACCGGAAACACGGCCGCGCCGGTCGTGCGGACCATGATGATGTCGGCCTGCTTGCCCGGCGTGAGCGTACCGATGGAAGATTCAAGCCCCGCTGCACGCGCACCGTTGACAGTCGCCGCTTCCAGGACGGCCTGCACGGAGATCGGCGTCGGCACTTCGGTCTCGCCGCGAAAGCGCCGGTAGCGCATGGCCGAACGCTGCTGGCCAAACAGCGCGTGCATCTCGCCAAACATGTCACTGCCGAAGGCCGTGTCGAGGTCGATGCCCAGCGCCGGCTTCAAACCGTGATCGATCGCCTGCTGGTAGGCGAAGCTCTCGTCGTCGAAACCGAACAGTGCATCTGAACGCGGGTTGATCGTGACGTTGACGCCCGCATCGGCGAGCAGTTGCCACGTCGCCTCGGGCAAGCGCGTGCAGTGGTTGAAGATGTTGTGCGGGCCGAGCACGCCGGGCTGCGCGAACTCGGGGCCAAGCTTGGCGAGGTCGCCGATGAACTCCGTCAGGATCTGCATGTCGAGCCGGCGTGCAACCTTCCACCATTCCAGGTTGAACATGCCGAACAGGCCGACCTGGATGAGATTGCCTCGGGTGTTCCACCGGCCGGCCAGGCGTTCCAGATCCACCGGCAGGTGCGCCGAAGAGGCACGCTTGTCCATCGCGGCGCCCACCATGTGCAGCGCGCGAATGCCCGAGGTCTGCAACCCGTCCAGCGCCGCATCGGTGTGCTCCGGGCTGCGCGAATTGTGCGAGGCGTCGATCAGCGTGGTGATGCCGGCGTCGAGCGAGGCGACCGCCGTGAGCTTGCTGCTGAGGTACATGTCGAGCGGCCGGTAGTGGGCGCCCATCTTCTCGGCGACGACGTCGATGTACGCGAACAGGTCATCGACATCAGGCATCAGGCGGCGCATGACGCCCAGCCAGGCGTGGTGGTGGGCGTCGATCAGCCCCGGCAGCACGATGTGGCCCGACGCCTCGATGATCCGCACGCCGTCGGCCCGCAGGTTCGTACCGATGGCAGCGATGCGGTCGCCTTCGACGAGCACGTCGCCGACGGTCAGGTTGGGGATCTTGGCGTCCATCGTGAGGACGGTGCCGCCCTTGAACAGCGTGCGGTTGGGGGAATCAGACATGAGAAGCTCCATTCGGTGGGGATTGCGAAGGAGCGAACGATAGGTAGCCATCGACTTTTGATAAAGGTAGAGTCGATCAAACTACTTTTGCTGAAAGTCAAAGATGAGGCGCCATGAGCTTTGACGGAAGACTGCTCTCGGGCATGAGCGTGCTCGCGGCCGTGGTGGAGGCCGGCAGCTTCACCCTTGCCGGGGAAGTGCTGGGCCTGTCCGCTTCGGGCGTCAGCCGATCGGTGGCACGCTTGGAGCAGCGCCTGGGCATCCGTCTACTCGACCGGACGACCCGAACGCTGCATCTCACGGACGACGGTGCGCGGCTCTATGAGCGTGCCGCACCGCACCTCGAAGGCATCGAGGAGGCGGCCAACTCCGTCTCGGGCGCTGCGACCAGTGTGCGCGGCGTGCTTCGTGTCAGCCTCAATCCGCTGTTCGCGCGCAACGTGCTCGGGCCCAAGCTGCCGCTCCTGCATCAGCGCTATCCGGATCTCGAGCTGATCGCCGTGCCGCATGCTGACGCCGGCGATCTGGTCGCCGAGAGCATCGACGTCGCAGTCCGTTTCGGCCCGCAACCGCCCTCCTCGATGTCCTACCGGCGACTGCTCGACACGCGCGTGCTGACGGTCGCTTCTCCGGACTATCTGGCGCAGCACGGTCGGCCGAAGAGACCTGCGGACCTGGCCAAGCACGACTGCATCCAGTTCATCGATCCGCAGCGCGGCAAGCCGTTCGAATGGGTATTCCATCGGGGGCAGGAAGTGCTGCCAGTCCAGACGCGCGGACGACTCACTCTCTCGGACCCCGACCTGATGATCCAGGCCTGTCTTGCGGGCTGCGGCGTGGCGCAAGTGCTGGCCCTCAGCGTCGAGAGCCTGTTGCCGAGCGGCGCGCTGGTGGAGCTGTTTCCGGACTGGCCGGACGAGCGGTTTCCGCTCTACGTTATCCGCCCTTCGCGGCGGCTGCCGCCGGCAGCCGTCGAGGCCTTTCTCGAGTTCTGCCGGGAGATCTGCGAAGAACGCACCTAGCGCATATCAGCCGCACGCCCTGTTGGGAACTTGCGGTAAACCTGACTTTGCTACGCAACTGCTCTCGACCCGTTGCAGGCCAAGGAGAGCGGAAATTATTGGCCCGAGAGCGGTCCGCCGGGCAATCCCTTGTCGCACATGGCGATATCGCATGGCGCTCGGCCCCCGGGGCGACGGCGCCTTAGGCCTCGAGTTAAAGCCTGGGAAGGTCGAGTAGCAATCGCGTCTCGCCGGGAGATCGATCGTTGTCGACGGCAATCGTCTCGCGCCTTCCTTCAATGACCACGGTCCTGAGCTAGGGGCCCATAACCGGCCTCTCAAGACCTTGGAAATGGGTTGCGACCCCGCTTTTCAGAATCTCATGAACCACCGCAATCAAGGGTGCGACGCCAGGGGGCGATCCACTTGTTCTGTTCGACGTCCGCTTCCTGCCATTGCACTCGATCAATCGATTCGTAGGCATCAAGCCCGATCTTCTGCACAAGCCACATTGGACACTCCCTTGAGCTTCCGATCGATTCAGGTTAGCGGCAGGCCGGTCCCTAGGCAGCTGCAGGCTGACCAGCATCTGGCAAATCTTGCAGACAAGCTGGCTCTCGCGTCGGCACATTTCCAGCAACGCGAGCTGCAAACGCTCAACCTTTCCTTGCGACATTTCGACTCCGGCGCGAACCGCAACCTTGCGCCATGAGCGCATTCGAGCTTCGCTCCTGGTTATCACCTGTCACATCTTTTATCCCTTGAAATCCGAAACGGCATTCTTATCTCTGCGCTGGGCGCAATGTGGCTCAACTGCACGCGCCTTCCAATTGACTTCCAAAGGAGGTTTCGCCATGTATCGATCGATGTTTCCCCGAGACTTTTTCGCGGAGATGGATCGCCTGCAACGCGAAATGCAGCAGGCCTTCGATCTGTCTCCAACCATCAGAGGCTTTGGCCGCCAGGGCTTCCCGGCTTTGAACGTCGGGGCCACGCCCGAAGCGATCGAGATCTACGCGTTCGCGCCCGGCGTGGACCCTGCCGAGATCGAGGTCCACTTTGAGCGTGGCTTGCTGACGATCTCCGGCGAGCGAAAGACGCCGCTTGCCCAGATTCAGGAGAACGCCGCTGTGCACATCAACGAGCGCTTCGACGGGAAGTTCCGCCGGGTGTTGACGTTGCCCGAGGACGCCGACGCCGACGGCGTCAAGGCGCAGATGCGCAACGGCGTGCTGCAGGTGACCGTGCCCCGCAAAGCTGCGGTGCGGCCGCGCCGCGTCGAAATCCAGCAAAGCGCCTGAACCTGAGGAGGACATCATCATGAATCAGTTGCAAGCAAGGGACACCAGCGCTCCTGCAACGGGTGCGACTGGCCGCGGCGAGAGCCGCTTCAGCGATGCCACGCTCACCCCGCCGGTCGACGTGATCGAAGACGCAGGGGGCATTACCCTCTACGCCGATCTGCCCGGCGTCACCGCAGAGAAGTTGAATCTGCAAGTAGAGCGCGAGGCGCTGACCATCGAAGCCGAGACCGAGATTGCAGTGCCCGAGGGCCTGGCCAGCAGCCATGCCGAGGTCGGTTTGGCCAGGTATCGGCGGGTCTTCACGCTCAGCCCAGAACTCGATACGGAGCTGGTGCAGGCGGAGCTCAAGGCCGGCGTGCTGAGGCTGCGCATTCCAAAAGCGGCGCACGCCAAGCCGCGTCGGATTGAAGTGCGCGCAACCTGATCCGCCGTTCCCCGCCGGCCTGTCGATGACGGGCCGGCGGTATCCGTGATTCGCGATGACCGGGCGCGGGACCGTGTCCGCGCTCGCTTGCGCTTATGGAACCCAAACAAGTCGAGCTCACCCCCGAAGAGCGTGACAGCTGTACTTCACATTCAGAGAGAGGGGGTCAACGGCCCGAATGCGCTCAGCGGGAAGCTCGGCAAACTCAGTTCCACGGCGGATAGCGCTGGATCAACGCTCGCTGCCGGACCCAAAGCCGCAATAGTGTGAGCCACCCTATAGGTCTGTGGCCGCGGCGCCGCATTTCGTGGCAATGGCAATGAGTCGGCGCTGCTTCGCAAAGACGATGCCGTAGGTTGACGGGTCATCCTTAACTCGTCCGACGCGGCTCGCCGCGTGCGCAGGACTGGGCGCAACTCACACAGGGCGCGACGTCACGCCTTCGTCATGTATCGCCGTCAAGATCATCGGGATGAACATCCCAACACGCCTCCTCGCTACCGCCTTCGCGGCCCTGCTCTGCACAGCCACCCAGGCCGCCCCCACCGTCACCCGCCTGACCCCACCCAGCGAGCTCTTCGCCAACAACCGCCCGGCACCCATCGTCGCGCGCTTCCTGCCGGGTCAGCGTTTCGACCTGCAGGCCACGATCAAGCCGGACGCTGGCCAGCGCATCACCGAGGCTCGCTTCTTCATCGACGGCAAGCCCGTCGAGATCACGACGACGCTGCGCGATTGCGCCAGCGGTTGCGTCAAGGACATCACGCCGGAAACGGCCATCGCCAGCGTGCGGGCCGTGAACGTGGAGCGCGCAGGCATCCATGAGCTGACCGTCACCGCCAAACAGGCCGACGGCCAGTCGGTCACGGCCAAGGGCAATTTCGAGGTCGTGCCGTTCACGGCGGCGTTTGGCCCGAAGGTCAAGAACGTGATCATCATGTTGGGCGACGGCATGGGCGGCGGGCACCGCACCGCTGCTCGCGTGGTGCGCGGCTACTCGCAAGGCAAGGCGCTGGCGCCGCTCGCGATGGACAGCTTCCCGGCCACGGGCCTGGTGAAGACGGCTTCGCTGAATTCGATCGTGACGGACTCTTCGCCGGGCATGACGTCCTATGTCTCTGGCAACAAGAACAACAACAACGAGGAAGGCGTGTTCCCGGACGATACGCTCGACCCCTTCGACAACCCGCGCATCGAATACCTGTCCGAGTACCTGCATCGCACGCAAGGCAAGGCGCTGGGTGTCGTGACGACGGCCGATGTGTATGACGCTACGCCGGCCGGCAATGCCGTGCACACAAGCGACCGGCGCGCCGGCACGGGCATCGTCGATCAGTTCCTGGACGACCGCGGCCACACCGGCCTGACGGTGCTGATGGGCGGCGGCCGCCGCTGGTTCATTCCTGAAGGCGGCTACGGCTCCACGCGCAGCAACGCCACCGATTACGCCTTCACGGCCGATACGCCGCACCTGGCCGAGATCGCCAAGCGCTGGGGCATTGCGCCGGGCGCACGCGACTCGAAGCGCGACCTGATCAAGGATTTCCAAGGCGCGGGCTTCAGCTATGTCTCGAGCAAGACCGAGATGGATGCGGCCGCCTCGACCGGCAAGCTGCTCGGCCTGTTCGCCTGGGGCGACATGAACGTGGCGGCGGACAAGATCGCCGGCCGCCGTGGTGTAAAGACGGGCCTGCAGGGCAGCGTGGTCGAGGACTTCAAGCAAACGGATCAGCCGATGCTGGACGAGATGGTCGGCGCGGCGCTGAAGGTCCTGGACCGCCAGCCCAAGGGCTTCGTGCTGATGGCCGAAGGCGCTTCGATCGATAAGCAGTCGCATGCCATGGATTCGGACCGCTGGATCGAGGAAGTGCTGGAGTTCGACCGCGCCGTGGGCGTGGCGCAGGCATTCGCCGCCGAGCGCGGTGACACGCTGGTGATCGTGACGGCCGACCATGAGACTGGCGGCGCTTCCGTCGTAGGCGCATCGCGCGTGACGGATGAGCAGCTCAAGCAGCTCATCAAGGACAAGGGCGCTGCCAATCTGCGCGAAAAGGTCGTCGGCTACTACGAAGAAGCCGGCTTCCCGCGCTACAAGATCGCAGCCGACGGCTATCCGGAGAACATGGATGTGGACCGCCGCCTGCTGATCACGTACGGCTCGGGCGCCGATCACTTCGAGGACTGGCGCTCCAACAACACGCCGCTGCGCGAAGCCGTGCATCCGGGTGCCAAGGAAGAGCCGCTGAAGTGGTATCCGGCCAATCCGATGGAGCGCGACGATGCCGTGGGCGAGTACTTCGTGCCCGGTGCCGTGCGTGGCGAATCGGCTGTGCACACGGGCGTGGACGTGCCGCTCTCGGCCTTCGGTCCGGGCGCCCTCGCCTTCACCGGCGTGCTCGACAACACCGATGTGTTCTTCAAGCTCGCTCAGGCGACGGTGAAGGGCGCGACGGCACCTGCGGATGCCTCGGGCGCGAAGAAGCCGGCAAAGCCGGCCAAGGCCACCGCGAAGACGCAGTAAGCAAGCAAGCCGGCCAGACAAGGAGGCGGGGGACAATGCGCGCATGTCCACGCTTCGCCTGTCTGCGCTCGAATTGCTGCGCATCGCCGATCCGCACGAGAAAGCGCGCCGCACCCGCGCGCTCGACCTGAGCCTGCCGGCTGGCCCCGAAGACCAGATCGAAGAGCCGTCCCATCTGCCTGGCCGCCCGGAGAAGCCGCTGCTCGTGCATCACGTTGACGTGCCCAAGCCGTCGATGCGCACGCTGGAAGGCCGCGCCGCCCTGCTCCATTCGCTGGCGCACATCGAGTGCAATGCGATCAACCTCGCGCTCGACGCCACCTGGCGTTTTGCTGGCCAGCCGGATGCCTATTACCGCGAATGGATGAACATCGCGCAGGAAGAGGCGCTTCACTTTGAGCTGCTGCGCGATCACCTGCGCGACCAGGGCTTCGAGTACGGCGACTTTCCGGCGCACAACGGCCTGTGGGAACTGGCGGAGAAGACCCGCCACGACCTGCTCGCCCGCATGGCCCTGGTGCCGCGCACGATGGAAGCACGCGGGCTCGATGCTTCGCCGCCGGTCAAGGCCAAGCTCGTTGGCGCGGGCGACAAGCGCGCCGGCGAGATCCTCGACATCATCCTGCGCGACGAGATCGGCCATGTGGCGGTGGGCAACCACTGGTACCGGCTGGCCTGCGAGCAACGCGGGCTCGATCCGGTCGCCGCTTATGCCGAAATGGCGGAACGCTATGGCGCGCCGCGTCCTCGCGGGCCTTTCAATTTCGAGGCGCGCCGCGCCGCCGGCTTTACAGAGGAAGAGCTTGATCGGCTCTCAACATAGCGCTCTACGTAGTCCTCTTAAGTTTCACGAGGGTTGCGCGCCTTACAATCTGGCAATGATCCGTTGGATTCTGGCTCTTTGTTCGGCCCTGCTGCTGGTCTGCGTGACCTTGCAGACGGCGGCTGCCTGCGAGCCTTTGGCTCAGGAGATGGGTGTTGCTGTCGCCTTGCACGACGACGACGGCAAGCCTGCGCCCGATCTGGCGCCCGAGCTGCCTGAACTCTTCTTCCTGCCGGCCGGCCATTCGATACCGCAGCCGTCAACCGCCCTGCCCGCTGCCCCCGCTCTGCCGGTGAGCACGGCGCCCTATCTCGGCGGCCTGCTGCGGCCGCCCTGCCCTCGCGCCTGACACTCCCGCCCGCATGCCTCGCGCTGAGGTAAAAGCGCGGCGTCGGCTCACTCGTGTACTGCAGGAAACATGGACATCCTTCTCGACCCCAACACCTGGCTGGCATTTGCCATGCTGACCGCCCTGGAAATCGTCCTGGGCATCGACAACATCATCTTCCTGGCCATCCTGGTCGGCCGTCTGCCGCCCGAGAAGCGCGACAGCGCGCGCAAGCTTGGCCTGGGTTTCGCCATGGTCACGCGGCTGGGCCTGCTGGCCTCGCTGAGCTGGGTGATGGGTCTGAAGGCCGAGCTCTTCAGCGTCTTCGGCCACGGCTTCTCCGGCCGCGACCTGGTGCTGCTGGGCGGCGGCCTGTTCCTGCTCTACAAGGCCTCGCACGAGATCTTCATGGAGGTCGAGGGCGGCGAGGAGTCGCTTGAAGACACAGCCAAGGCCGGCGCCAAGGCCGCCTTCTGGAGCATCATTGCCCAGATCGCCGTCATCGACATCGTGTTTTCGCTCGATTCCGTGATCACAGCCGTCGGCATGGTCGACCACGTGGGCGTGATGATGGCCGCGGTGGTGGCTGCAGTCGGCGTGATGCTGTTCGCCGCCAAGCCGATTGGCGAGTTTGTGGAGCGCCATCCGTCTGTCAAGGTACTGGCCCTGGCCTTCCTCGTGATGGTGGGCATGGCGCTGACAGCCGAGGCCTTCGACCAGCATGTGCCCAAGGGCTACCTCTACGCCGCGATGTGCTTCTCACTCGCGGTGGAGGCGCTCAACATCCGTTCGCGCAAGAAGCGCCTGGCGGCGAAGGCCGCAGTGTCCGAGTCTTGATTTTTCGTAGATGGGCCCCACTTCAGGCCTGAGCAAAGGAGTTCAACCATGAACAACCAGAACGTCTTTTCCAACGTCACCACGATCGCCAACCCGGCGGAAACCAACCGCGTCCTGCGCAACACCTACGCGCTGCTGGCGCTGTCGATGATCCCGACGGTGCTGGGCGCCTGGCTGGGCCTGGCCACCGGGCTGATGGCCAGCATGGCCGGCCTGATCATCACGCTCGTGGCGTCCTTCGCGCTGATCTTCGTGATCAAGAAGACCCAGAACTCGGCCATGGGCGTGTTCTGGCTGCTGGCCTTCACCTTCGTGATGGGCATGATGCTGTCGGGCTCGATCGGCCTGGTTTTGCACAAGAAGGGCGGCGCGGAAATCGTGATGCTGGCCTTCTCGGCCACCGCCGCGATCTTCTTCGGCATGGCCACGCTGTCCAGCGTGATCAAGCGTGACCTGTCCAGCATGGGCAAGTTCCTGTTCATCGGCCTGATCCTGGTGGTGGTGGCCTCGCTCGCCAACATCTTCCTGCAGTCCAGCGCGCTGATGATCACGGTGGCCACGATCTCCGCCGGCCTGTTCTCTGCCTTCATCCTGTACGACCTCAAGACCGTGCGCGATGGCCTGGAGACCAACTACGTCAGCGCCACGCTGAGCATCTACCTGGACCTGGTGAACCTGTTCACCAGCCTGCTGCAGATCCTGGGCTTCATCGGCGGCCGCGACGAATAAGCCGAGCGCCCATTTCGTCTGGGATGGTCTGTGAGAATGGGGGGCTTCGTGCCCCCCATTTCTTTGCCTGTACTGACCGCCCGTGACCCGCGTCCAAGCCAACCTCCTCCTGCTCGTCATCGCCCTGATCTGGGGTTCGGCCTTCATCGCCCAGGTGTGGGGCATGCAGGGTGTGGGCCCGCTGATGTTCACCGGCATCCGCTTCCTGATTGGCGCCGCTGTGGTGGCGCCCTTGGCGGTGCGCGAATGGCGGGCGCACCCGAGCGGCGTGCACAAGCGCGATGCCTGGCAGATTGCCGCCCTGGGCCTGCTGATGCTGGCCGGCGCCGTGCTGCAGCAGATCGGCATCCAGTACACGACCGTCACCAACGCCGGCTTCCTCACCTGCTTGTACGTGCCGATGGTGCCGCTGCTCTCGTGGATCGTGCTTCGGCATCTGCCGCACTGGTCGGTGTGGCCGGGTGCGGCGGCCTGTGTGGCGGGGGCCTGGCTGCTGTCAGGTGCGCAGAAGCTGGAAATTGCGCCGGGCGACTTCTGGGTGATCGCCTCCGCCGTGCCCTGGGCCTTCCACGTGCTGTTCGTCGGCCGCGTGGCGGATCGGCTGCATGCGCCCTTCCTGGTGGCGATGGGCCAATTCCTGGTTTGCGGCGTGCTGGCCACGGCCTGGGCCTGCGTGGTGGAGCCCGTGACTGCGGAGGGCCTTCGCATTGCGATCGGCCCGATGCTCTACGGCGGCGTGCTGTCGGTGGGTGTCGCCTTCACGGCGCAGGTGGTTGCGCAGCGGCATGCGCACGCGTCGGACGCCGCCATCATCCTCTCGGCGGAAACGGTGTTCGCTGCCTTCTTCGGCTACCTGATCCTGGGCGAGCGCCTGAGCCCGGCGGGCCTGGCCGGATGTGGCCTGATCCTGGCCAGCATGCTGGGCATCCAACTTTTGCCGCTCGTTCGCGCCATTTCGGGCGATAGACGCACAAACGTGAATTAGGTATTAACCCTTTAATAGGGTTTTCACTGAGTCTCGGGCACAATGCAGTGATCGCTCCAAATGAGCGAAGAAATCACTTCAACAAGAGAGTCCAAGACCATGAGCAAGCTCCACAAGTTCCTGAACCAGTCCGCCTTTGAAACGCCCACCAAGTCGGGCCGATTCGGCGCCTACGCCCCCGAACTCCGCGGTGCCGCCGCCGAAATGCTGGGGCTGCCGCTGCTGCTGGGCGCTTTCGCCTTCGCCTGGATCGTGGCCCTGACCACCAGCATCTAAATCGCAGCGGGAGCCGTCTGGGCAGGCCTCGGCTTGCCTGAGAATCGCGGCTCCATGAATTCTGCTGCCCCCACCGTCTCTGCCGTCGCGCCGGCTCGTGCGTACTTCTTTCTCGCCCTGAGCATGAGCCTGGTCGGCAGCTATGTCGGCCTGGCCAAGCTGCTGGTGGCGGTGTTCCCGATCTTCCTGCTGGCCGGCCTGCGCTTTGGCGCCGCGGCCGTGTTGATGCTGCCCTGGCTGCGGCCTGATCCTGGCGTCGCGCCACTGGACAGCCGCACGCGCGCCCTGCTCTTCCTCGAATCCTTTTTCGGGAATTTCCTGTTCTCGATCTGCCTGCTGTTCGGCATGCGCGAGTCCTCCGCGGCCGTCGCGGGCGTGATCATGGCCGGCATGCCCGCCGCCGTGGCGCTGATGAGCTGGATGTTCCTCGGCGAGCGCGTGGCGCCGCGCATGTGGCTGGCCGTGGCCTGCAGCGTGGGTGGCATCGCGCTCGTGGCGGTCCAGCGCGAAGGTGGCGCTTCGACCACGCCACTCGGCGCGGCATTGCTGCTCGGCGCGCTGCTTTGCGAGGCTTCCTACGTCGTGATCGGCAAGCGCCTGACCGCCAGCCTTTCGCCCAAGCGCATCAGCGCACTGATGAACCTCTGGGGCCTGGCGCTCACACTGCCGCTGGCGCTGTGGCAGGCCTCGAGCTTTGATTTCTCGACGCCCACGCCTGCCAACTGGGGCCTGACTGCTTTCTATGCCGTCGCTGCCAGCATCGTCACAGTGTGGCTGTGGATGCTCGGCCTGCGCCATGTGCCGGCCTCCAAGGCGGGCATCTTCATGGTCTTCCTGCCGATCTCCACGGCCTTGGTGGGCCTGCTCTTGGGCGAGACGCTCAGCCATGCCCAAATGCTGGCCTACACCCTCGCTTTGGCAGGAGTGGTGCTCGCAACCTTGCGACAATAAGCAGCTTATGAGCAAGCCCACCCACCTTCGCGTTCACCAGTTCGCCGGCTTCGAGCCCGGCCCCGAGCTTCTGATCTCGGCCGCCGTGCACGGCAACGAGATTGCCGGCGTCGGCGCCATCCAGAAGGTCATGGCCGCTCTGGACAGCGGCGAGCTGACGCTGCTGCGCGGCACCGTGACCTTCATTCCCGTCGTCAACCCGCTGGCCCATCAGCTCGGCCGTCGCGAAGGCGACCGCAACCTCAACCGCAATCTGCGCCCGCCGGTCGTTGTGCAGGATTTCGAAGACCTCGTCGCGCGCCAGCTCTGCCCGTGGCTCGCCTGGGCTGACGTGCTGCTGGACCTGCACACCTTCCAGGGTCAAGGCAAGGCCTTCGCCATGATGGGCCCCCGCAACAACAGCGGCCCGCTGGAGCCCTTCACGCACGAGCAGGCCGAAGGCCAGCTGGCGCTGTGCGTGGGCACGGACCGCATCGTCGAGGGCTGGCTCTCCACCTACGCGCTGGGCCTGCAGCGCCGTGCGGAACGCGACGCCTCCATTGGCGGTGGCGGCCGCACCAGCGCCCTGCAGCAGGACCCGCACTACGGCGTGGGCACGACCGAATACATGCGCTCGCAAGGCGGCTACTGCATCACGCTGGAATGCGGCCAGCACGCTGATCCGCACGCGCCTGAAGTGGCGCACAAGGCGATCCTGCGCGTGCTCACGCAGCTGGGCATGATCGCGCCGGGCGCCGTCGAGCCGCGTGCGAGCGAGAAGCCCGAGCTGCTGCAGCTGTACGAGGTGGTCGACCGCGAGCACGAAGGTGACCAGTTCGCGAAGACCTGGGCCAGCTTCGACGCGGTCAGCAAGGGCGAGCAGATCGGCACCCGTCATGACGGCACGCCGGTGCTGGCCATTGACGATGGCCGCATCGTCTTCCCCGCCGCCAATGCCAAGCCTGGCAGCGAGTGGTTCTACCTGGCGCGCGCCAGCAGCCGCCAGATCTGATCGCTCCCCTCCTCCCCTTTTTGAAACTCGCCCGGGGCGCAGTGCCTGCGCCCGATGAGGATTTGCCTTGTTCAAGAACCTGATGATCTATCGCGTGGGCGCCGATTGGCAGCCCACCCTTGCCGAAGTTGAAGAGTCCCTGGCCAAGGGCGTGTTCGTGCCCTGCGGCCTCTCGCAGCCGCAGTCGCTGGGCTGGGTGCCGCCGCGTGGTGTCGAGCACGCGCCGCTGGTGGAGGACGCCAACGGCCACTGGCTGCTCAAACTGATGATCGAGCAACGCGTGCTGCCCGGCGCTGTGGTGAACCGCCGCGCCGAGGAGCTGGCCGCCCACGTCGAGCAGGCCACCGGCCGCAAGCCCGGCAAGAAAGCGATGAAGGAGCTCAAGGAACAGGCCACGCACGAGCTGCTGCCGCTGGCCTTCACCAAGACCAGCGCCGTGCGCGTGTGGATCGCGCGCAGCGAACGGCTCTTGATGATCGACGCCGGGAGTCCCAAGCGTGCCGAAGAAGTCGTGAGCCTGCTGGTCAAAGCGCTCGACGGCCTGGCTCTGCACCTGGTGCAGACGGCCGAATCGCCGGCGGTCTGCATGTCCGCCTGGCTGCTGGACGGCGTGCCGCCCGCCGACTTCACCATCGACCGCGATTGCGAGCTCAAGAGCGGCGACGAGATGAAGTCCGCCGTGCGTTACGCCCGCCACGCGCTCGACATCGAAGAGATCCGCCAGCACCTGATCGCCGGCAAGCAGCCCACGCGCCTGGCCATGAGTTGGCGCGACCGCGTGAGCTTCGTGCTGACCGACACGCTGCAGGTCAAGAAGATCGCCTTCCTGGACCTGGCCTTCGAAGGTCGCGATGCGCCGAGCAAGGACGAGGCCTTTGATGCCGATGCGGCCCTGGCCACGGGCGAGCTGGGCAAGCTGATTCCGGCGCTGATTGACGGCCTGGGCGGCGAGCACGACTTCTTCGCACCCAGCGCGGCGTTGATCGAACCTCAGGCGGTTTCCACGGCGACGACGCCAGAAGAGCTGGCCGAAGCTCCCTGGTGACCCTGCCGGGTTTGCCCGCTCACCCGTAACTTGGGGTGCAAGCGTAGACTGGCCTGACGAAAGCGCACTGCAAGCTGTGCAAGAAGCGCTTCATGTCCGGCACAGGAGACACCCCAAGTGCAGAGAAGCGATAGCGCCGATCCGGCCTACTTTCACAAGGTCGTCGATTGCCAATGGGCCTGTCCGGCCCACACGCCCGTCCCCGAATACATACGCCTGATTGCCCAGGGCCGCTACGACGACGCCTACCTGGTCAACTGGACCTCCAACGTCTTCCCCGGCGTGCTCGGCCGCACCTGCGACCGCCCCTGCGAACCGGCCTGCCGGCGCGGGCGGGTCGAGGAGCACAACGCCGCCAAGCCAGAAGCTGTGGCGATCTGTCGTTTGAAGCGCGTGGCGGCCGACAACAAGAGCGACGAGCTGCGCGCGAAGCTGCCGCAGCCTTTGCCGCCCTCACCGGTCATCAAGGGCAAGCGCATTGCGTGCATCGGCGCCGGCCCGGCCTCGCTGACGGTGGCGCGCGATTTGGCCGCGCAGGGTTATGCAGTGACTGTCTTCGACGGCGAGGCCAAGGCCGGCGGCTTCATCCGCACGCAGATCCCGCGCTTTCGCCTGCCCGAGAGCGTGATCGACGAGGAGTGCGGCTACATCCTCGGTCTGGGCGTGGAGTTCCGCAGCGGGCAGCGAATCGATTCGATGAAGGCGCTGCTGGGCGATGGCTTCGACGCCGTCTTCGTCGGCTGCGGCGCACCGCGCGGGCGCGACCTGCCGCTGCCAGGTCGCACTGAAGCCGCGGAGAACATCCACATCGGCATCGACTGGCTGGCCTCGGTCTCCTTTGGCCACGTGACGGCCGTGAAGCCGCGCGTGATCGTGCTCGGCGGCGGCAACACGGCGATGGACTGCTGCCGGTCCTCGCGCCGCCTGGGCGCCAAATCGGTGACGGTCTGCGTGCGCAGCGGCTATGCGCAGATGAAGGCCTCGCCCTGGGAGAAGGAGGACGCCGAGCACGAGGGCATCCCGATCCTGGACTTCCATGTGCCGCTTGCGTTCGAAACTGATGGCCAGGGCACGCTGACCGGCATGCGCTTCAGACAAGCGCAAACGGGCGAAGACGTCAGCATCCCCTGCGACGAGGTGCTGATCGCCGTCGGCCAGGAGAACGCCTTTCCGTGGATCGAGCGGGACAGCGGCATCGAGTTCAACGAGCACGGCATGCCGGTGCTCGACGCTGTGAGTCTGCAATCGAGCCGACCCGAAGTCTTCTTCGGCGGCGATGCGGCCTTCGGCCCCAAGAACATCATCTGGGCCGTGGCCCATGGGCATGAGGCTGCCGTCTCCATAGACCGCTACCTGCATGGCGAGCCCGTGAGCAAGCGCCCGGCGCCGCATGTGAACCTGCTCTCGCAGAAGATGGGCATCCACGAGTGGAGCTACGACAACGGCCCCGTCAACGACCTGCGCCACAAGGTGCCGTGGACCAAGGCCGAAAAGGCGCTGGCCAGCATCAAGGTCGAGGTGGAACTGGGCTTCGACGCCGCCACGGCCTTCAAGGAGGCGCAGCGCTGCCTGAACTGCGATGTGCAGACGGTCTTCACCGAAAAGCTCTGCATCGAATGCGACGCCTGCGTGGACATCTGTCCCGTGGACGCCATCACCTTCACGGAGAACGGCGAGGAAGCCGAGCTGCGACAACGGTTGCGGGCCCCCGCCTTGAACCTGACGCAGGATCTCTACGTCAGCGACGAGCTGAAGACGAAGCAGGTGATGATCAAGGACGAAGACGTCTGCCTGCACTGCGGCCTGTGCGCCGAGCGCTGTCCGACCGGGGCCTGGGACATGCAGAAGTTCCTGCTGCTGACGACCAAGGCGGGGCCGGCATGCCGGGACCATGAGGTCCGGAAGGCGGTGACCGCATGAGCCGCATCGAAGCCACGAACGACTTCGTCATCAAGTTCGCGAATGTGAACGGCTCAGGTTCGGCCTCGGCCAATGAACTCTTCGCGAAAGCCGTCCTGCGCATGGGCGTGCCAGTCAGCCCGCGCAACATCTTCCCCAGCAATATCCAGGGTCTGCCGACCTGGTACGAGGTCCGTGTCAGTGAAGCCGGCTGGTTGGGCCGGCGTGGCGGCGTGGACATGATGGTGGCCATGAACCCGCAGACTTGGGCGCAGGATGTGGCCGAGGTCGAGCCCGGCGGCTACCTGTTCTATGACAGCACCAAGCCGCAGCCACCCACGGCGTTCCGCGAGGACCTGCACGTCATCGGCATGCCGGTCACGGCCATCTGCAACGCCACCTACGAGGATTCGCGCCAGCGCCAGCTGTTCAAGAACATCATGGTGCTGGGCGCCCTCTCCCAGCTGATGGAGATGGACGCGGGCGTGATCGAGAAGCTCTTCGCCGAGCAGTACAAGGGCAAGGAGAAGCTGCTCGCCTCGAACGTGCGCGCGCTGCACGCCGGCCGCGAGTTCGCCCGCGATCACCTGCTGGGCGGCCTCGGCGGAACCTTTGGCCTGAAGGTGCGGCGCGCCGACTTGGTGGGCAGCCGCATCTTCATGGAAGGCAACGCGGCGACGGCGCTGGGTTGCGTCTACGGCGGCGCCACGGTCTGCGCCTGGTATCCGATCACGCCCTCTTCCTCGGTGGCTGAGGCGTTCGAGAAGTACTGCTCCAAGCTGCGCGTGGACGCCGATGGGAACAAGCGCTATGCCATCGTCCAGGCCGAAGATGAGATCGCCAGCATCGGCATGATCACCGGCGCGGGATGGAACGGCGCGCGCGCCTTCACGGCCACCTCGGGGCCCGGCGTCTCGCTGATGACGGAGTTCCTGGGCCTGGCCTATTTCGCCGAGATCCCGATCACCGTCATCGACGTACAGCGCGGCGGCCCGTCCACTGGCATGCCCACACGCACCCAGCAGGCCGACCTGATCAGCTGCGCCTATGCCTCGCATGGCGACACCAAGCACGTGCTGCTGCTGCCTGAGGATCCCAAGGAATGTTTCGAGCACACCGCCGCCGCACTGGATCTGGCCGACCGGTTGCAGACGCCCGTCTTCGTGCTGACTGACCTGGACATCGGCATGAACCAGCGCTTGTGCGACCCGCTCGAATGGGACGACACGCGCACCTACGACCGCGGCAAGGTGATGACGGCCGAGCAACTCGAAGCGGGCAGGGAATTCGCCCGCTACAAGGACGTGGACGGCGACGGCATTCCCTGGCGCACCCTCCCCGGCACGCATGCCAGCCGCGGCGCCTACTTCACGCGCGGCACCACGCGCGACCCGGCGGCGCAGTATTCGGAGAAGGGGCCGGACTACATCTACAACGTCGAGCGCCTGCTGAAGAAGCTGGCCACCGCCGCCCGGCTCGTGCCGCAGCCGCTGGTGCGCGCGGCCTCTGCCAAGACAAGACTCGGCGTGATCTATTTCGGCTCGACCTCGCCGTCGATGAACGAGGCCTTGTCAGCGCTGACCGAGGCCGGCATCCACCTCGACGCGATGCGGCTGCGCGCTTTCCCCTTCCCCCCCAGCGTGCGCGAGTTCGTGCTCGCGCATGACCAGGTCTTCGTCGTCGAGCAAAACCGCGATGCGCAGATGCGCACGCTGCTCATCAACGAACTGGAGCTGGACCCGGCGCGCTTGCCGAAGATCCTGCACTTCGACGGCACGCCGATCACGGCGCGCTTCATCACGCAGGCGATCACTCGCCATGTGCACGCGCTGGCCACCGAGCCGAGGTCCGCATGACTTACATCGCGAAGCCCAAGCTCCACCACCCGAGCCTGACCAAGAACGCCGTCGGCTACACGCGGCGCGACTACGAGGGCAAGGTCTCTACGCTCTGCGCCGGCTGCGGGCACGACTCCATCTCCGCCGCCATCGTCCAGGCCTGCTGGCAGCTGGACATCGCACCACACCGCGTGGCCAAGCTCAGCGGCATCGGCTGCTCCAGCAAGACGCCTGACTACTTCCTCGGCGCCAGCCACGGCTTCAACACCGTGCATGGCCGCATGCCCAGCGTGCTCACCGGCGCCAACCTGGCCAACCGCGAGCTGCTGTACCTGGGCATCAGCGGCGACGGCGATTCCGCCTCCATCGGCCTGGGGCAATTCGCCCATGCGATGCGGCGCGGTGTGCGCATGGTCTACATCGTCGAGAACAACGGCGTCTACGGCCTGACCAAGGGCCAGTTCTCGGCCACGGCGGACAAGGGTTCGGTTGCCAAGAAGGGCGCCACCAACAACGACACCGCGATCGATCTGGTCAGTCTGGCCTTGCAGTTAGGCGCGACCTACGTCGCCCGCTCCTTCAGCGGCGACAAGGCACAGCTCGTGCCCTTGATCGAAGGCGCGATGCGCCACGGTGGCGCGGCCTTCATCGACGTCGTCAGCCCCTGCGTGGCCTTCAACAATCACCCAGGCAGCACGCGCAGCTACGACTACGTGCGCGAGCACAACGAGGCCGTCAGCCGCATCGACTTCATGGATCTCGCGCCCGAACAAGCTGTCGCGGGCGACGAGGCGCTGATCCTCGTGCCGCAAGCCGACGGCACGACGATGCGCCTGCGCCGCGTCAAGCCTGACTACGACCCCACCGACCGCATCGCCGCCATGAAGCAGGTGCAGGCCCTGGCCGCGGCCGGCGAGATCGCCACCGGCCTGCTCTACGTGGACCCGCAAGCGCGCGACCTCCACCAGAGCCTGAGCACGGTGGCCGCGCCGCTGAATCAGCTGGGCAGCGCTGAGCTGTGTCCAGGCGCGGCGCAGCTTGCAAAGATCAACGCCGGCCTGCGTTAGCCGCGTTATCTGCGCTATCTGCGTTAGAACAGACCGCCCTGCTCGCCCACGAACTGCCCCGCCGCGCGGGCTTCAATGGCGAGCAGGCGCAGCTTGGTGTCCACGCCGCCATGGGCCGAGAAGCCCGTGCCGACGCCGCCTGCGCCCATCACGCGGTGGCAAGGCACGATGGGCGCGAAAGGGTTGTGGCCCTCGGCCTGCCCCACGGCACGCGCGGCGCCAGGCTCGCCCAGGCGCGTCGCAACCTCGCCGTAAGTCAGCGTCTGGCCGACCGGAATGCGGCGCGTGAGCGCCAGCACGCGACGGTTGAAGTCCGGCAACTGGCTGTCGTCCAGATCGACGGACAACAGCTCGCGCTCATCGTGGGTTTGCCCGGCCAGCAGGCGGCGCACGGCATCCATGGCGTTGAGCACGGGCGGCGGCACGTCTTCGCTCTCGCGGGCCTGGGGGAAGCGCGCGCGCATGCGCTCACGGGTCTCGCCGGGCGTGGCCTCAGGCAGTTGCGAACCGACGACGCGCCCGCCCGCATTCCAGGCAATGCCGCAGCTGCCTAACGCCGTGTCGTAGCAGACAAAGAACTGGTTCATGGCCGCATGATCATGCGCCGCCCTGGTGTCCATCGCAAGTCGGACGAGGGATTGAAACGGTCGGGCCGATCAGCTCGCTCAGGCCGCTTGCGCGATCCGGGCGGTATTCGCGCGGGCCTCGTGGGCCAGCTCGGCGACCTCGGCCGGGCGCAGGGACTTGAGCTTGTGGTCGCTCCAGACCTGGCGCCAGCGGCGTGCGCCGGCTTCGCCGTTCCACAGGCCCAGCGCGTGACGCATGGCCTGTGGCCAGCGCTCGCCCTGGCGGGCCAGGTACTCGACCCACAGCGCCTCGACCTGCTCGCGCGATTGCGCCGGCCCCGAGTGGCCGAAGAAGCGCTCATCCCAGGCCGCCATCTGCCAGGGCTCGTGATAGGCCTGGCGGCCGATCATGACGCCGTCGACATGCTTCAACTGCTCTTCGATCTCGTCATCGTCCTTGACGCCGCCGTTGAGCACGATGGTGAGCTCTGGGAACTCTTTTTAAGCCGATGCACCAACTCGTAGCGCAGCGGCGGAACCTCGCGGTTCTCCTTGGGCGAGAGGCCCTGCAGCCAGGCGTTGCGGGCATGGACGATGAAGACCTTGCAGCCCACGTCGGCGATGGCGCCGACGAAATCGCGCACAAAGTCGTAGCTCTCCACGCGATCAATGCCGATGCGGTGCTTGACCGTGACGGGAATGCTCACCGCGTCCAGCATGGCCTTGATGCCGTCGGCCACCAGGGCAGGCTCGGCCATCAAGCAGGCGCCAAAAGCGCCGCGCTGCACGCGTTCGCTCGGGCAGCCGCAATTGAGGTTGACCTCGTCATAGCCCCACTTCTCCGCCAGCTTGGCGCAAGCCGCCAGGTCGGCCGGCTCGGAGCCGCCGAGCTGCAGCGCGACGGGATGCTCTTCGTCGTTGAAGTCGAGGTGCCGCGGCTGATCGCCATGCAGCAGCGCGCCCGTGGTCACCATCTCGGTGTAGAGCAAGGTGTCGCGGGTCAGCAGCCGGTGGAGGTAGCGACAGTGGCGGTCGGTCCAGTCCATCATGGGCGCAACGGACAGGCGCCAGGTAGAGGCCGCGGGGGAAACGTTCGGGGTTTGCACGAAGCGGATTATCCCAGGCCTGCATTCCCGGGGCTGTCATGAGGTTGCAGGCAACGTCGGGCTCGTGCCATCATCAGCCACAAAGTCCGTCGGCTCGTGCCGTTAGGTGCGCAGCAAGCCGGGCATCGACCGGGAGGGTCCATGGGCATCAGCGCAGTCCCGCGCAGTGCATTCCGGCCACACGAGGCGCCGTTGGTGCGTTGGCTGCAGCGCTTGAACGATCGCGAGTCCAAGCCGCTGCCGGCCTTCGACGCGCGCCGCCGGCGCTTGCTCTACTGGTGCACTGGCACGATGCTGATGCTGACGGCCTGGTGGGGCGGCTACTTCGCCTTCCAGAGCCAGTTGCCGCACGCGCTGACCGAACTCAGCGGCACGCTGATCGCCATCGTCACCCTGAGCATGATCCGCCGCGACTGGCTGCGCCTGGCCAGCCTGACGCTGATCGCGCTTTGCTCGGGCATGATCGTCTGGGTCTCGGTCTTCGTGGACATCCCCACGCCTGCCGTGCCCCGTGCGGTCTCGCTGTACTTCCTGCCGCTGGGCGCCTTCAGCCACTTCATGCTGCAGTTCGAGTCGCGCTGGATGCGGGGCGTGATCATCGGCCTGCAGATGCTCTGCTTCATCGCGTTGGGCGTCACGGGCCTGAGCTTCGGCCAGCCCGAGATGATGGCGGAGGCGGACCGCTACATCGCCGGCATCGTCACTTCGGCAAGTGCCTTCGCGCTGACCTGGCTCTTCATCCACCTGATGCTGTCCGATGCCCGCGAGCGCTCGGCGCTGGAGCTGGACTTCGCCCGCGCCATCGCGGCTGGCGAATTGCAGCCCTTCTTGCAGGCACAGTGCGATGCCGATGGCCGCATCGTCGGTGCAGAAGCCTTGATGCGCTGGCTGCATCCGCGCCGCGGCTTCATCTCGCCGGCCGAGTTCATTCCGATGGCGGAGCGCAGCGGCCTGATCATCCCGGCCGGTGAACGCATGATCGCGGAGGTCTGCAGCTTGCTGGAGCGCTGGCGCGGTGATTCGGTCTTCGGCTCGTTGGTGGTGGCGGTGAACGTGAGCCCGGCCCAGCTGTTCGACGACAGCGGCCCGTCCATCCTGGAACGCGTGCCGGCAGCGAGGCAGGCGCAGGGCCGGCTCAAGTTCGAGCTGACCGAGTCCATCTTCGTGGAGGACGTGGAGAAGGTGCGCGCCAAGCTGAACGAGTTCCGCCTGGAGGGCATCCGCATCGCGCTGGACGACTTCGGCACGGGCTTTTCCTCGCTGAGCTATTTGCGCCAGTTGCCGCTGGACCAGCTCAAGGTGGACCAGAGCTTTGTGCGTGAACTGCCCCAGGAACAAAGCGCCTGGCACATCGCGGAGACCATCATCAAGCTGGGCAAGGACCTCGGCATGGAGGTCGTCGCCGAAGGCGTGGAGACCGTGGCCCAGCGCGACGCGCTGGAGAACATGGGCTGCCGCTGCTTCCAGGGCTGGCTGTTTGCCAAGCCCATGCCGGCGGACGCCTTCGAGGAACTGGTGCGTTCCCGCTCGACTGTGTTGCAGGCCCGTTGGCCCGAGACATCGACAGAAGTAGCCGCGGTATTGCAAGAGTCGTGACGGATTCCCGGCCTGTAGGGTAGGCACAAACCCTAGGGTCAATCGACAATGCCAGGGGCCCGAAACGAGGCTCTTGACACCCCGATTCACGAGGGGCTCCGCCTGACGCGGGGCTCGCTGCAGCTGTCAGATGGCCAAGACCGACTCCATGTCATTCCGCACCGGGCCCTTGGCCTGGATGGTGCGCCCGCTTCGCCGATTCGAGGCCGGCGAACTCGCGACCTCGACGCCCTTCAAGCTGCGCCGCGAGCGGCTGCTGCAAGTGGGCAGCTTGGCCCTGCTGTGCCTGTCGGCGTTCTGGGCGTTGGCCTATCTGTGGATCGACGAGCCCGCGCACGCGCTCTACAACGTACCGGGCGTGCTGCTTGCTCTGCTGATCCGCCTGGCCTTGCGCCTGGGCATGCAGCGGATGGCCTCGCTGCTGGTGATCTTCGCGGCCTTGCTGACCGTGGCCCTGGTCTCACTGTTCATCGACGTGCCAACGCCAGAGGTGCCGCGTTCCGTGCCGCTGTACCTGCTGCCCTTGGCGGCGCTGACGCACTTCCTGCTGCAGCACGAACCCTGGCGGCTGCGCGGACCCTTCCTGGCCCTGCAGTTGCTGCTGTTCGTGGCGCTGGCCGTCAACCAGCACGACTACGGCCAGCCGAATCTGCTGCCCGATTCACAGCGCTTTCCAGCCTCGCTGGGTACGGCGCTGTGCGCCTTCGCCCTCCTGTGGTGGTTCGTGCACATCATCATGTCCGATGTGCGCGAGCGCTCGAGGCTGGAGGTCGAGTTCGCCCGCGCAATCGCCGAGGGCGAGCTGGGTTTTCATCTGCAGGCCATGCACGACGCGCAGGGCCGCGTCGTCGGCGCCGAAGCGCTGATGCGCTGGCACCATCCGCGCCGCGGCATGGTCTCGCCGGCCGAGTTCATCCCGATGGCAGAGCGCAGCGGCCTGATCGTGCCGGCCAGCGAGCGGCTGCTGCGCGATGTCTGCAAGCTGTTGGAGCGCTGGCGCGTGGATCCAACGCTCGCCGACGTGTCCGTCGCCGTCAACATCAGCGCGGTCCAGTTCTTCGAAGATGGCTCGCCGGTGCACCTGCTCGACCGCGTGCCCGCCATGCACGACGTCGGCCATCGGCTCAAGCTGGAGCTGACGGAATCCGTCTTCGTGCAGGACGTGAACCAGGTTCGCGCCCTGCTGCAGGAGCTGCGCAGCGCCAACGTGCGGATCTCGCTGGACGACTTCGGTACGGGCTTCTCATCGCTGGCCTATCTGCGCATGCTGCCGCTGGACCAGCTCAAGGTGGATCGCAGCTTCGTCTGCGATCTGCCGAACGACCCGGATGCGCTGAAGATCGCGCAGACCATCGTCCAGCTCGGCCGCGACCTCAAGCTGGAGATCGTGGCTGAGGGTGTGGAAACCGAAGCGCAGCGTCGCAGTCTGCTGGAGATGGGGTGCCAGTACTTCCAGGGTTTCCTGCTGGCGCGGCCGATGTCCATCGACACCTTCGAGGCGCATGCGCGCGCCGCGAACGCCAGCTCGGCTGCCGAGCCGCTGGACGCTTAGGCGAGTGCCTTCAGCGGGTGCTCCGCAGCCGTCCAGGGGCTCTTGAAGAAGGCCTGCACGTTGGCAGGTGTGGCCGCGGCGAAGTTCCACTTCGGCTCGTGATCCTTGTCCACGGCCAGGGCGCGGATGCCTTCCACGGCATCGCCGTGCGGGCCATGGAAGCAGTGCCACATCATGTCGCGCTCCATGCGCAGCTCTTCAGCCAGGCTCATGCTGCGCGCGCGGCGCACCTGCTCCAGGCTGACAGCCAGCATCAGCGGTGAGCGCTTGGCAATCGCCGCGGCCCATTCGTGATCACCGAGCGAAGCCAAGATGGCAGCCACGTCAGGTTTGTCGAAGTGTTCGTCGATCTTGGCCAGCTGCGGCACGATCGGCCCTTCGGCCGCGACTTCTGACAGCTGCATCACCGTGGCCACCACGTGCTCGGCGCTGTCCTGTGCGCCGTGGCGCAGCGCTTCGATCATGGCCGGCCATTCGCCCGAGGGCACGAAGACGTCGGCCAGGCCGAGCTCGATGGCGTCGCCCGCGCCCAGGGCCTGGCCGGTCAGCGCGAGGAACTCGCCCGCGTGGCCCGGCGTCTGCCCCATGAACCAGCCGCCACCCACATCGGGGAAGAGGCCGATCATGGTCTCAGGCATCGCCAGCTTGGAGTGCTCGCTGACCACGCGCAGCCGGGCGCCCTGGCTGATGCCCATGCCGCCACCCATCACGACGCCGTCCATCAGGGCGATATAGGCCTTGGGATAGCTGTGGATCAGGTAGTTGAGCGCGTATTCGGCGGTGAAGAACTCATCGAGCGCCGGATCGTTGGCCAGCGCGGCAGCGTGGAAGAAGCGGATGTCGCCGCCCGCGCAGAAAGCGGCCGGCTTGCCTTCGCGGCCCTGCCCCAGCACGACGACGGCCTGGATGGCGGGATCTGCGGCCCAGGCGTCGAGCAAGGCCGTCATGTCGCGGATCATGGCCAGCGACAGGGCGTTAAGTGCCTGCGGGCGGTTCAGCGTGATGAGGCCGAGGCAGCCGTTGACTTCGGCCTGGATCTGGCCTTCGGAATGCAGTGCAGGAATCAAGAGGGTGCTTTCTGAATGCGAGGCTCGAATTATTCAACAGCCGGCTCCAAGAAAAACGGCCCCGAGCGGGACCGTCTTCCTGATCAAGCGCGCGACGCGCGCTTGCGTTCGTTTTCCGTCAGGTGGCGCTTGCGCACGCGCACCGACTTCGGCGTGATTTCCACCAGCTCGTCGTCCTCGATGAACTCGACGCCGTACTCCAGCGTGAGGTCGATCGGCGGCGTGATCTTGATGGCGTCTTCCTTGCCCGAGACGCGGAAGTTCGTCAGCTGCTTGGTACGCGTGGCGTTCACCACCAGGTCGTTCTCGCGGCTGTGGATGCCGACGATCATGCCTTCGTACACCGGGTCGTTCGGCTTGACGAACATGCGACCGCGGTCGTCCAGCTTGCCCAAGGCGTAGGTGAAGATCTCACCGGCGTCCATCGAGATCAGCACGCCGTTCTTGCGGCCAGCGATATCGCCCTTGTGCGGCTCGTAGCCGTCGAAGATGTTGCTGATCAGGCCGGAACCACGCGTCAGGTTCAGGAACTCGTTCGTGAAGCCGATCAGGCCGCGAGCCGGGATACGGTACTCGAGGCGCACGCGGCCACGGCCGTCCGGCTCCATGTTCACGAGTTCGCCCTTGCGCTCACCCAGGGCCTGCATCACGCCGCCCTGGTGGGTTTCTTCCACGTCGGCGGTGACCAGCTCGATCGGCTCATGCTTCTCGCCGTCGATCGTGCGGAACACGACGCGGGGCTTGGACACGGCCAACTCGTAGCCTTCACGGCGCATGTTTTCCAAGAGGATGGTCAGGTGCAGTTCGCCGCGGCCCATCACTTCGAAGATGCCGTCTTCGTCGGTTTCCTTGACGCGCAGCGCGACGTTGCTCTGCAGCTCCTTCTGCAGGCGGTCCCAGATCTGGCGACTGGTCACGAACTTGCCTTCGCGACCGGCCAGCGGGCTGGTGTTGACGCAGAAGTTCATCGTCAGCGTGGGCTCGTCCACCTTCAGCATGGGCATCGGGGCGGGGTTGGTCAGGCTGGTGACGGTCACGCCGATGCCGATCTCTTCGAGACCGTTGATCAGCACGATGTCGCCGGGGCCGGCTTCGGGCGTCTGCATGCGGTCCAGGCCTTGGAAGGTCAGCACCTGGTTGATGCGGCCCTTGCTGCTCTTGCCGTCCGGGCCTTCCATCACGGCCACGTCCATGCCGGGCTTGATCGTGCCTTGCGTGATGCGGCCCACGCCAATGCGGCCGACGAATGTGGAGTAGTCCAGCGCCGAGATCTGCAGCTGCAGCGGGGCTTCCGGGTCACCCTTTTGCGAGGGCACGTGCTTCAGCACGGTGTTGAACAGGGCGGACATGTCCTTGCCCCACTGCTCACCAGGAGCGCCCTCTTCCAGCGAGGTCCAGCCGTTGATGCCCGAGGCGTAGACGACCGGGAAGTCCAGCTGTTCATCGGTGGCACCGAGCTTGTCGAACAGGTCGAAGGCGGCGTTGATGACGGCATCGGGCTTGGCGCCCGGCTTGTCCACCTTGTTCACCACGACGATGGGCTTGAGGCCCAGGGCCAGCGCCTTCTTCGTGACGAAGCGGGTCTGGGGCATCGGGCCTTCTTGCGCGTCGATCAGCAGCACCACGCCGTCGACCATCGACAGCGCGCGCTCGACTTCACCGCCGAAGTCCGCGTGGCCCGGGGTGTCGACGATGTTGATGTGCGTGCCTTCCCAAGCCACGGCGCAGTTCTTGGCCAGGATGGTGATGCCGCGCTCGCGTTCGATGGCGTTGTTGTCCATCACGGTGTCCACGACCTTCTCGTGGGCCGCGAAGGTGCCACTCTGGCGCAGCAGCTGGTCCACCATGGTGGTCTTGCCATGGTCAACGTGGGCAATGATGGCGATGTTGCGGATCTGTTTTGTCATGACGGTACTTTCAAGAATTCGACTTCCTGCGGGCTGAGCAGGCGGCTCGGGATCAGTTCACCGGCCTTGATGGAGGCACTGCCCAGCAGCGCCTTGTCTTCGTAGACGCGCACCTGGGGCGCGTCGCCGGACTGCACGCGGCGCCGGAGGCCGTTGAGGAAGCGCTGGGCGTCCTCGCCGGCCAGTTGCACCGCGGGCCAGTCGGCCAGCAGCAGGTCGGGTGGGTGGAGCAGCGATTCGCGCTCGACCTCGTTCATCTCTGCCAGGGCATCCAGGCTCACGGCGTCTTCTACCTTCACCGGTCCGCAGGCTGTGCGGCGCAGCGCCGACAGGTGGGCTCCGCAGCCCAGCATCTCGCCGATGTCCTCGGCCAGGGTGCGGATGTAGGTGCCCTTGCTGCAGCGCACGGCGATGCTGAGTTCATCACCCTCGCCTCCCAGGATCTGGATGGTATGGATCGTGACCTTGCGCTTCTCGCGCTCGATCTCCACACCTTGGCGGGCGTATTCATACAGCGCCTTGCCCTCATGCTTGAGCGCCGAGTGCATGGGCGGCAGCTGCTCGATCTCGCCGGTGAAGGCTTGCAGAGCAGCGAGGATCTTGGCGGCATCCACCTCGACCGGGCGGGTCTTCACAACCTCGCCTTCGGCGTCGCCGGTGGTCGTCGTCACGCCCAGCTTGAGCGTGGCGGAGTAGCTCTTGTCGGCCTCCAGGCTGACCTGGCTGAACTTGGTGGCAGCGCCAAAGCACAGCGGCAGCAGGCCGGTGGCCAGCGGATCGAGCGTGCCCGTGTGGCCGGCCTTCTCGGCGCGCAGCAGCCACTTGGCCTTTTGCAATGCATCGTTGCTCGACAGGCCCAGAGGCTTGTCGAGCAGCAGCACACCGTGCACGGCACGGCGCTGGATGCGAATGCGGGGGGCCTTTTCAGTCATCTCAGTCGACGTCTCAATCGTTCGGCTCGGTCTCGGCGCCATCATCCAAGGCGCGCGTGGCATTGGCACGACTGATCAGCGAGTTCATCTCCGACGCGCGCTCGGTCGTGCGGTCGAAGTGGAAATGCAGCGTGGGCACCGTGTGGATGGCCAGGCGCTTGAACAGGCCGTTGCGCAGGAAGCCGGCGGCTTCGTTCAGGGCCTCCTCGGTCTCCTGCGGGTCACCCAGCAGGACCGAGAAATACACCTTGGCGTGGGCGTAATCAGGCGTGACTTCCACCGCCGAGATCGTCGGCATCTTGATGCGCGGATCCTTCAGCTCGCGGATCAGCTCCGCCAGATCGCGCTGGATCTGGTCGGCAACGCGGAAACCGCGGTTGGGAATGGCTCTCTTGTGTCGCATCGTTGACTCCTGAAGTGGCGAACCCCGCCAGGGGCGGGGTTAACCCTGAACAAGGAAAGGCTTAGAGGGTGCGGGCCACTTCCTTGATCTCGAAGAACTCCAGCTGATCACCTTCCTTGATGTCGTTGTAGTTCTTGAGCTTGATACCGCACTCGAAGCCTTCCTTGACTTCCTTGACGTCGTCCTTCTCGCGGCGCACCGATTCGACTTCGCCGGTGTAGACCACCACGTTGTCGCGCAGCAGGCGGAAGCGTGCGTTGCGGCGCACCAGGCCCGACGTGACCATCGAGCCGGCCACCGTACCGATCTTGGAGGCCACGAAGACCACGCGGATCTCGGCGGTACCAAGCGCTTCTTCCTTCTGCTCCGGGGCCAGCATGCCGCCCATGGCTGCCTTCACCTCATCCACGGCGTCGTAGATGATGTTGTAGTAGCGCAGGTCGACGCCGTTGCCCTCGGCGAGCTTGCGCGCACCGGCTTCGGCACGCACGTTGAAGCCGATGATGATGGCCTTGGAGGCGATCGCCAGGTTGACGTCGGATTCGCTGATGCCACCCACGGCGGCATGCACCACCTGCACCTTGACTTCGTCGGTCGAGAGCTTGAGCAGCGAGGAAGCCAGGGCTTCCTGCGAGCCTTGCACGTCGGCCTTGACGATCAGCGGCAGGGTCTGGACATCGCCGGCTGCCATATCGGAGAACATGTTCTCCAGCTTGGCGGCCTGCTGCTTGGCCAGCTTGACGTCGCGGTACTTGCCTTGGCGGAAGGTGGCAACTTCACGAGCACGGCGTTCATCGCCCAGCACCATGAACTCATCACCGGCCTGCGGAACTTCGGTCAGGCCCTGAATTTCCACGGGGATCGAAGGACCGGCTTCGGTCGTGGCCTTGCCGTCTTCGTCCAACATGGCACGAACGCGACCATAGGTCGAACCGGCCAGCACCACGTCGCCGCGCTTGAGCGTGCCGCTCTGCACCAGCACCGTGGCCACCGGGCCGCGGCCCTTGTCCAGCTTGGCTTCGATCACGAGGCCCTTGGCCATCGAATCCTTCGGAGCGGTCAGTTCCAGCACTTCGGCCTGCAGCAGCACCTGCTCCAGCAGCTCGTCGATGCCCTGCCCGGTCTTGGAAGACACGCCCACGAATGGCGAGTCGCCACCGAATTCTTCCGGCACGACCTGCTCGGCCACCAGCTCGCTCTTGACGCGCTCAGCATTGGAGTCAGGCTTGTCAATCTTGGTCATCGCGACCACGATCGGCACGCCAGCGGCCTTTGCGTGGTGGACAGCTTCCTTGGTCTGCGGCATCACGCCGTCGTCTGCCGCGCAGACGAGGATGACGATGTCGGTGGCCTTGGCGCCGCGAGCACGCATGGCCGTGAAGGCCGCGTGACCCGGGGTGTCCAGGAAGGTGATCATGCCGCGCGGCGTTTCCACGTGGTACGCGCCGATGTGCTGCGTGATGCCGCCGGCTTCGCCAGCTGCGACACGGCTGCGGCGGATGTAGTCCAGCAGCGAGGTCTTGCCGTGGTCGACGTGACCCATGACGGTGACGACCGGCGCGCGCGGCAGCATCTCGTGCTGCTGTTCGGCATCGGCGCCCTCTTCTTCCAGGAAGGCATCCGGGTCGTCCAGCTTGGCAGCGAACGCCTTGTGCCCCATTTCCTCGACCAGGATCATGGCCGTTTCCTGGTCCAACTGCTGGTTGATGGTGACCATCTGGCCCAGCTTCATCATCTGCTTAATGACTTCGGAAGCCTTCACCGACATCTTGTGGGCGAGATCGGCCACGGAGATGGTTTCGGGAACGTGCACTTCCTGGATGACGGCTTCCGTCGGCGGCACAAAGTTGCTCTGCGAGCCATCGTCACGGCCACCACGGCGACCACCGCGCGCCGGAGCGCGCCAGCCGCCTGCACCGCCGCGGCCACCCGTGGGTGCACCGGCGCCGGTGGTCTTGAGGCCGCGCTTCTTGGCGGCGTCATCGGCCCAGCTGGAGGACAGCTTCTCGGACTTGACGGACTTCTTGTCGCCCGGCGAACCCGGACGTGCGCCGGCAGATGCCGGAGCCGGCGCAGCGCCCGGAGCGCCGGCCTTCTTGTGGATCGTGCCCTTGATGCCTTCCTTGGGCGTCTCAGCAGGCTTGGCCGGCTCCTCCTTCTTGGCGACCATGACAGCCTTGGGCTTGTTCATCATCGCGCGGATGGCGGCGGCTTCGGCCTCGGCGGCCTTGCGGCGACGCTCCAGCTCGACGGCCTTCTGCTTTTCCTCAGCACCGGCATCCACGGCCTTCACCACGCGCAGGGCGGGCTTCGGCGCTTCGACCGGAGGAGCGGGAGGCGCCACAGGCGCAGCAGCGACCGGAGCCGGCGCTTCAGCCACGGTCTCGGCGGCAGGCGCAGCTGCGGGGGCAGCGCGCTTGGCAGCGGCAGCCTTGTTGATGGCGTCGGCTTCGGCAGCAGCGGCCTCGGCGCTCTTCTTCTTGCTGGCGCTCTTGGCAGTTGCGGCAGCGGCAGCCTCTGCGGCGGCGGCTTCGGCAGCGGCGATGGCTTCAGCAGCCAGGCGCTCCTGGCGGCGCTGCTCCTCGACGGCCTTGGCGGCGGCTTCGGCTTCTGCACGCTCGCGCATCTTGGCGGCGAGTTCTTCTTCCTGCTGGCGCAGCGCTTCGGCTTCGGCGCGGGCCTCATCGGCGCGGCGCTGCAGGTCGGCTTCCTCGGCGGCAGCCACTGCGGCTTCGTCCACGCCCGGCGTTTCGTCGCGCTTGACGAAGGTGCGGGTCTTCTTGACCTGGACCTGAACGGTGCGGGTCTTGCCGGAAGAATCGGCTTGCTTGATCTCGCTCGTGGAGGTGCGCTTGAGCGTGATCTTCTTGCGATCGGTGCTCGTAGTGCCATGCGCGCTGCGCAGGTGCTCCAGGAGACGCTCCTTGTCCGACTCGTTCAGCGCGTCTTCAGGTGACGCCTTGCTGACGCCCGCTGCTTGCAACTGCTCGAGCAGCGTGCTCGCAGGCCTTTGAAGCTCTGCGGCAAACTGGGAGACGGTGGTCACGGCCATTGTTGGATCCTTGTGTTCTTGCGTGCTGTGCGTGGTGGAGTGGGCTTCAGGTCCTGATCAGGCCGTGAACCAATGTTCACGGGCCTTCATGATCAGGGCGCGTGCCGCGTCCTCCTCCATGCCGGCGATCTCGACGAGTTCGTCGACGGCCAGGTCGGCCAGGTCGTCACGGGTGTTGATGTCGCCGGCGGCCAGCTTGGCCAGCAGCTCGGGGCTCACGCCGTCGAGGTCGCGCAGGTCTTGCGACACTTCCTCGACCTTCTCTTCCTTGGCGATTTCCATCGTCAGCAGAGCGTCCTTGGCGCGGGTGCGCAGCTCGTTGACGGTGTCTTCGTCGAAGGCCTCGATCTCGAGCATTTCCTGCATGGGCACGTAGGCCACTTCCTCGAGGCTGGTGAAGCCTTCGGCGATCAGGATGTCGGCCACTTCGGCGTCCACATCGAGCTTGTCGACGAAGAGCTTGCGCACGGTCTCGGATTCGACTTCCTGCTTGGCGGCCGATTCCTCGGCCGACATGATGTTGATGCGCCAGCCGGTCAGCTCGGAAGCCAGGCGCACGTTCTGGCCGCCACGGCCGATGGCGATGGCGAGGTTTTCCTCGTCAACCACCACGTCCATGGCATGGCGCTCTTCGTCCACCACGATCGACTGCACATTGGCCGGAGCCAGCGCGCCGATGACGAACTGGGCCGGGTCTTCCGACCACAGCACGATGTCCACGCGTTCGCCGGCGAGTTCGTTCGTCACGCCGTTGACGCGCGAACCGCGGACGCCAACGCAGGTGCCGATCGGGTCCACGCGCTTGTCGTGCGAGAGCACGGCGATCTTGGCGCGGCTGCCGGAATCACGGGCGCAGCTCTTGATCTCGAGGAGACCTTGTTCGATCTCGGGCACTTCTTGAGCGAACAGCTCCTTCATGAACTCAGGCGAGGAACGCGAGAGCATGATCTGTGGGCCACGCTGGGTCGGGTCCACGCCCAGAATCACGGCACGCACGCGGTCGCCGGTACGCAGGTTTTCCTTGGAGATCATCTCGTTGCGGCGCAGACGGCCTTCAACGCGGCCCGATTCGCAGATCAGGTCGCCCTTGTCCAGGCGCTTGACCGTGCCGACGAAGATCTTCTCGCCGCGCGACATGAAGTCGTTCAGCAGCTGCTCGCGCTCGGCGTCGCGGATCTTTTGCAGGATGACCTGCTTGGCAGCTTGCGCACCGATGCGGCCGATCGGCACGGATTCGATCGGCTCTTCGATATGGTCGTCCACCTCGATGTCGGCAATCTGTTCCTGTGCTTCGAACAGCAGGATTTCAGCTTCGGGGTTCTGCAGGCCGGCCTCGTTGGGCACGACGTGCCAGCGACGGAAGGTCTCGTACTCGCCGGAATCGCGGTCGATGGACACGCGGATATCGACTTCGCCGCCCATATCGCTGCCATGCAGTTTCTTGGTGGCCGAGGCCAGCGCAGCTTCGACTGCACCGAACACGACATCGCGCTCCACGCTCTTCTCGCGCGAGATCGCATCCACCAGCATCAACAGTTCGCGGTTCATTTGTCTTCGACCTTTCGTCTTCCCAAGTTCATTCGTCTGCGGCAGTCACTTCGTCGGCGACCTGCCTGGCCTTGGCATTGCTGCGCTTGGCCGGCTTCTTTGGTGCAGCACCTTTCTTGGCCGGTGCCTTGGCCGCATCCTTGCTGCTTGCATTTCGGCCCTTGAAGCTGATGGCCGGCACCAGGCGGGCTTCGCGCACTTCTTCAAAGGTGAAATCGAGCGCCTGCTCGACGCCCTTGTCGTCGGCAAACACGAGACGCCAGGTCTCGCCGGCGGCTTCGAGCACGCCCTTGTATTTCTTGCGCCCCTGGAACGGCGCCTTCAAGGTGATCTGCACCTCGTTGCCGGCGAAGCGGGCGTAGTCGGCCGGCTTGTTCAGCGGGCGGTCCAGGCCGGGCGAGGAGACTTCCAACCGCTCATACAGCACGTTCTCGACTTCGAGCACATACTGGAGCTGGCGCGTCACGCGCTCGCAGTCATCCACGGAAATGATCTCACCGGCAGCTGCGGCCTCGGGCAGCTTGTCGATGTACACGCGCAGCAAGCCAGCGGCACTGCGTTCGCAGCCCACAATGTCGTAACCGAGACCGGTCACGGTTTTTTCAATTGACGCTTGCCAATTTGCCGATGCCATTCGTGCGTGTATTTCCGTATGATTTTTCGTTCGACCAAAAAAAATGGGCTGGATGAATCCGCCCAATCACTTCTGCAGTCAGGCGTTCAACCCTGATTGCAGTTCGCCGAAAAGCCCTGCGGTTCAAACTTTGGCCTGACCCGTGGCTTCTCTGTAGAGGGTATATGTGCCGCTCTAGCGAAGCAGGGATTGTACTACGCAATAGATGTGCCAACAAGATTGCGTGACAGAATTGAGGGCTTGAATCACCAGAACCGGAGCATTTCCATGGGTTTCCTCGCCGGCAAGCGTTTGCTGATCACGGGCGTTCTCTCCAACCGTTCCATCGCCTATGGCATTGCACGCGCCTGCCACCGTGAAGGCGCCGAACTGGCCTTCAGCTACCAGGGCGAGCGCTTCAAAGACCGCATCACCGAATTCGCCGCCGAATTCGGCTCGCAGCTGGTCTTCGATTGCGACGTCACTGATGACGCCCAGATGGAGGCCCTGTTTGCCGGCCTGAAGGAGGCCTGGGGCGAATTTGACGGTTTCGTCCATTCGATCGGCTTTGCCCCCCGTGACGCCATCGCCGGCGATTTCCTGGGTGGCCTGACCCGCGAGAACTTCCGCATCGCGCACGACATCTCGGCCTACAGCTTCCCGGCCATGGCCAAGCTGGCCGCCCCGATGCTGCGCCCAGGCTCCTCGCTGCTGACGCTGTCCTATCTGGGCGCGGACCGCTTCGTCCCCAACTACAACACCATGGGCCTGGCCAAGGCGTCGCTGGAAGCCAGCGTGCGCTACCTGGCCTATGACCTGGGCGCCAAGGGCGTGCGCGTGAACGGCATCTCGGCCGGCCCGATCAAGACGCTGGCCGCCTCGGGCATCAAGGATTTCGGCAAGCTGCTGGGCCAGTTCGCCGCCGCCGCCCCAATCCGGCGCAACGTCACGATCGACGACGTCGGCAACACGGCCGCCTTCCTGTTCTCGGACCTGGCCGGCGGCATCAGCTCGGAAATCATCTACGTGGACGGCGGTTTCAGCCACGTGGCCATGGCCGGCGACGCTTGATCGGCGCCCTTCCCTGCTGCAGCTGCCGAGACTAACGCTTGCGCAGCAGCATGTGGATCCAGTTGCCCACCGGCCGGGCGCCCGCCTCCGCCCACTGGCGCGACCAATGGGCCAGCCGGGTCGCCAGCCTCTGTGGCACGCTGCGCGGCCCAGGATTGCCCAGACCCTGCCCGCAATAGACGCAGGGCTCTTGCTGCCTGTAGGTGCCGAAGGGGTTGCCGGCATAGTCCAGCAGCCCGGCCGTCAGGGCATTGGTCCGCTCTCGGCGCTGGCCCACAAAGCCGACCGAAACGACGGAACAGCCCGGGAAGCTGCGCTGCAGCGCAGCCTCATCGAACGAGTTGACGTGCCCCCAGGGCGGATTGGCATGGCCGCACGCCTGGCAGGTGGTACGGCCGATTCGCAGGTCCTGCTTGTAGGGCACGCCGATCAGGATCAGGTCGCGCGCCACCCGCTCGATCTCCGCGCAGGCTCGACCCAGGCCGGGCTCGGGAATGTGCTCCAGCACTTCCGCGCAGAACACCAGATCGAAGCTGCCTGACGCGAACTGCAAGCCCGTGGCGTCGCCCTTCACGCACTCGACGCCCGGATATTCGAAAGTCGGCTTCTCCAGGTCGAGCGCGACGACGTGGCCGTAGTGCTCAGCCAGCAGCTTAGAAAAGTGGCCGTCGCGCGCCCCGATGTCCAGCGCCGTGGCGCCGCCCGCATCCGGCAGGCGCGACAGCAGGTCCATCGTGCGCTCTTGCTCCGCCGCACTCTGGCGATATGCCGCTACGTTGACCGACATGTCCATGGAGACCTCTCACTGCGTTCAGGCGTGAGGCCGAAGCATAGCTCCGGCAGTCAGTCGGCGAGGTAGGAATTTGCCTCGCCGCAAAGAGCATTCAGGAGGGCGCTCAGGCCACGCAATCCACGTAGAAATGCAGCTTGCCGTCGGCCCCGGTTTCAGCCACCAGCCCGTGCACGTCTGTGGCAAAGCCCGGGAAACGCTCGTTGAAGTCGCGCGTGAACTTCAGATAGTCCACGATCTTCTTGTTGAAGCGCTCGCCCGGGATCAGCAGCGGGATGCCCGGTGGGTAAGGCGTCAGCAGCGAGGTCGTGACGCGGCCTTCCAGCTCGTCGATGACCACGCGCTCGGTCTTGCGGTGAGCGATGCAGGCGTACGCATCGCTGGGCTTCATGGCCGGCTCGAGCTCTGACAGGTAGACATCCGTCGTCAGGCGCGCGATGTCGCCCTTGGCGTAGGCCTCGTGGATGCTCTGGCAGAGATCGCGCAGGCCCATGCGCTCGTAGCGCGGCTGGGCGGCGACGAACTCCGGCAGGATGCGCCACAGCGGGGCGTTCTTGTCGTAGTCATCCTTGAACTGCTGCAGCGCCGTCACCAGCGTGTTCCAGCGGCCCTTGGTGATGCCGATGGTGAACATGATGAAGAACGAATACAGGCCCGTCTTCTCCACCACCACGCCGTGCTCGGCCAGGAACTTGGTGACGATGCTGGCCGGAATGCCACTCTTGGCGAACTTGCCGCTCATGTCGAGGCCCGGCGTGATCACGGTGGACTTGATCGGGTCCAACATGTTGAAGCCGTCCGCGATCGGGCCGAAGCCGTGCCACTTCTCGTTGGCCTTGAGCATCCAGCTGGCGGCCTTGCCCACGCCCTCTTCGGCGAGCTTGTCCGGCCCCCAGACCTTGAACCACCAGTCCTTCTTGCCGTAGTCCTGCTCCACCTTGCGCATCGCGCGGCGAAAGTCCACCGATTCGGCCAGGCTCTCCTCCACCAGCGCCGGGCCGCCGGGCGGCTCCATCATCGCGGCGGCCACGTCGCAGCTGGCGATGATGCTGTATTGCGGGCTGGTCGAGGTGTGCATCAGGTACGCCTCGTTGAACAGATGCTTGTCCAGCTTGACCGTCTGCGAGTCCTGCACGAGCACCTGCGAGGCCTGCGAGATGCCGGCCAGCAGCTTGTGCGTGGACTGGGTGGCGTAGACCATTGCCTTCTTGGGGCGCGCGCGGTGCTTGCCCATGGCGTGGTAGCTGCCATAAAAGGCGTGGAAGGCAGCGTGCGGCAGCCAGGCCTCGTCGAAATGCAGTGTGTCGATCCAGCCGTCGAGCTTGGCCTTGATCGTCTCGGTGTTGTAGAGCACACCGTCGTAGGTCGACTGCGTCAGCGTCATGATGCGCGGCTTGACCTTTTTGGCGTCTACACCCTTGAGCAGCGGGTTCTTGGCGATCTTCTTGCGGATGGTCTCGGGCGAGAACTCACTCTCCGGGATCGGGCCGATGATGCCGTAGTGGTTGCGCGTTGGGGTCATGAACACGGGCACGGCGCCAGTCATGATGATCGAGTGCAGGATGGACTTGTGGCAGTTGCGGTCCACCACCACCACGTCGCCCGGCGCCACCGTGTGGTGCCACACCATCTTGTTGGAGGTGCTGGTGCCGTTGGTGACGAAGAAGCAGTGGTCGGCGTTGAAGATGCGCGCGGCGTTCTTCTCAGACGCAGCCACAGGGCCGGTGTGGTCCAGCAGCTGGCCAAGCTCTTCCACCGCGTTGCAGACGTCGGCGCGCAGCATGTTCTCGCCGAAGAACTGGTGGAACATGCGGCCCACCGGGCTCTTCAGGAAGGCAACGCCGCCCGAGTGGCCCGGGCAGTGCCACGAATACGAGCCATCGGCTGCGTAATCCATCAGCGCCTTGAAGAAGGGCGGCGCCAGGCCGTCCATGTAGCTCTTGGCCTCGCGGATGATGTGGCGGGCCACGAACTCCGGCGTGTCCTCGAACATGTGAATGAAGCCGTGCAGCTCGCGCAGGATGTCGTTGGGCAAGTGCTGGCTGGTGCGCGTTTCGCCATAGACGTAGATCGGGATGTCCGCGTTCTTGAAACGGATCTCCTCGATGAACTTGCGCAGGTTCAGGACGGCCGGGTCCAGCTCGGGGCCGGGCGTGAATTCCTCGTCGTCAATGGACAGGATGAAGGCGCTCGCCCGGCTTTGCTGCTGGGCGAAGGAGGACAGGTCGCCATAGCTCGTCGCCCCCACCACCTCGAAGCCCTCCTTCTGGATCGCCTCGGCCAGGGCGCGGATGCCCGAGCCCGAGGTGTTTTCCGAGCGGAAGTCCTCGTCAATGATGACGATGGGGAAATTGAAGCGGAGCATGCAGGTGCCTCCAGGGCAGCAAAGGACAACAGAAAAGGGGGCGGCGAGGAAAGGCGCGAAGTTTAGGGCAATCCCGAGGTATCCCGATGACGAAATGCCGCATCAGGAATCCGTTAGGAACCCGCCGCCGAGGGGTGGCGCCCATCCAGCGGCGCCCTACACTGCCCCGAGACAGAAACAAGGGGGAAACAATGAGCTCTGCAACGTTGTGGTGGATTGCCTGCGGCGCCCTGGTGGCGGCCGAGCTGGCCACCGGCACCTTCTACCTGCTGATGCTGGCGCTGGGCGCGGCGGCTGCGGCCCTGGCCGGTTGGCTGGGTTTCGATCTGCCGGTGCAGTTCATTGCCGCAGCCGTGATCGGCGGCGGAGCGGTGCTGCTCTGGCACCGCAAGCGCAGCGCCCAGGCTGGCGGCCTTCCGGCCGGCGCCAACCCGGACGTGAACATCGACATCGGCCAGACCGTGCAGGTCGCCAGCTGGGCCGGCGACGGCTCGGCCACCGTCAAGTACCGTGGCGCCGACTGGCGCGTGCGCTTCATCGGCGACGGCTCGCCCGAGGCCGGCGTCCACAAGATCCGCGCCGTCGAAGGCAGCACCCTTCTTCTCGATCGCTAACTCCAAGGACAAGCGCAATGGAATACGTCTCCCTCGTCCTCGTCGTCGTCACCATCATCTTCATCGCCCGCACGTTCAAGGTCGTTCCGCAGCAGAACGCGTGGGTCGTCGAGCGGCTCGGCAAGTACCACGCCACATTGACACCCGGCCTGAACCTGCTCGTGCCCTTCGTCGACCGCCTGGCCTACAAGCACTCGCTCAAGGAAATCCCGCTCGACGTGCCCAGCCAGGTCTGCATCACCAAGGACAACACCCAGCTCACGGTCGACGGCATCCTGTACTTCCAGATCACCGACGCCATGCGCGCGAGCTACGGCTCCAGCAACTACATCCTCGCCATCACCCAGCTGGCCCAGACCACACTGCGCTCGGTCATCGGCCGCATGGAACTGGACCGCACCTTTGAGGAGCGCGACTCGATCAACAGCCACGTTGTGCAGGCGCTCGATGAAGCCGCGCTGAACTGGGGCGTGAAGGTGCTGCGCTACGAGATCAAGGACCTCACCCCCCCGCCCGCCATCCTCCACGCCATGCAGGCGCAGATCACGGCCGAGCGCGAGAAGCGCGCCCTGATCGCTGCCTCGGAAGGCCGCCGCCAGGAACAGATCAACATCGCCACTGGCGAGCGCGAGGCCGCGATTGCCCGCTCTGAGGGCGAGAAGCAGGCGCAGATCAACAAGGCCGAGGGCGAGGCCGCGGCCATCAGCGCCGTGGCCGTGGCTTCAGCCGACGCCATCTGCCGCATCGCCGCCGCCATCCAGCAGCCTGGCGGTGAGCAGGCCGTGCAGCTCAAGGTGGCAGAGCGGGCCGTCGAGGCCTACTCCCAGCTCGCCCAGAAGAACAACACGATGATCGTGCCGGGCAATATGAGCGAGGTCGGCGGCCTGATCGGCACGGCGATGGCGCTCATAAAGGGCGGCAAGCCTACTTGAGCAGCAGGCCTTCCATCAGCGGTTTCATCGCCGCATAGCCGGCGGCGTTCGGATGAACGCCGTCGTCGCCGAACTCCGGCTTGAGCGCACCGCTGCCGTCCGTCAGCACGGCGTAGTAGTCCACGTACACCAGCCCCTGCTGCTTGGCATAGCCGCGCAGCCAGTCATTCAGCGCCACGATGCGCGCTGCCGGCTTCATGCCCGGCTTCCAGCCGAAGCGGTTGGCCGGTGGGATGCTGGCCAGCACGGGCTCGATGCCGTTGGCGCGGGCCAGCTCGACCATCGCCTTGATGTTGTTTGCCCAGCCTTGCTGGCTTGTCGGCCCCTGGTTGCCGGCCACATCGTTCGTGCCGGCCATGATCTGCACGCGGCGCGGCTTCAGCGCGATCACGTCGGTCTCAAAGCGCACCAGCATCTGCGCCGTGGTCTGGCCGCTGATGCCGCGGCCGATCACGCGGCTGCCGAAAAGGTCTGGCGCGAAACGCACCCAGCCTTCGGTGATCGAATCGCCGTAGAGCAGGAGATCGGGGCGGCTTTTCAGCGCCGCGTTGTCGGCCCGGTAGCGGCAAAGGCCGGCCCAATCGATCTTGCCCGTCCAGTCGATCTGGCCGGGTGCCAGCGTGGCGCAAGGGTCGTCAACCATGCCCAGCGGCACGTCGGAAACCGTGGGCTCGGCGGCATGCGCAACCAGCGCGAAAGACAAGCCGAGAGTCAGTGCAAACAGACGCTTAGTCGCGGGGCTTGAGCGCATTGAGCGGAATCCTCAGGTAAGAAACACCGTTGTCGTCTTCGGGCGGCAGCTGGCCAGCGCGCACGTTGACCTGGATGGAGGGCAGGATCAGCGTGGGCACGTCGAGCGTGGCGTCGCGCTGGGTGCGCATCGCCACGAACTCGTCTTCGCTGACGCCGTCGCGCACGTGGATGTTGGCGGCGCGTTGTTCGGCCACCGTGGTTTCCCAGCGCGGCGCGCGGCCGTTAGGACCGCTGGGCGGGTAGTCGTGGCAGACGTAGAGACGGGTCTCTGGCGGCAGCGCGAGGATGCGCTTCATCGACTGGTAAAGCTGGCGCGCGTCACCGCCCGGGAAATCCGCGCGGGCCGTGCCCACATCGGGCATGAACATCGTGTCGCCGACGAAGACGGAGCCGTCGATCTGGTAAGCCATGTCCGCCGGCGTGTGCCCGGGCACGAGCAGGGCCGTGGCTTCGAGCTCACCGATGGCGAAGCGCTCGCCATCCTTGAACAGGTGATCGAACTGGCTGCCGTCGGGCAGGAAGCCGCGCTCCAGGTTGTAGAGCTTCTTGAAGACCGCCTGCACCTCGCGGATGTGCTCGCCGATGGCGATGCGCCCGCCCAGGCGCTCCTGTAGCCAGCGTGCGCCGGAGAGGTGATCGGCGTGGGCGTGCGTCTCGAGGATCCAGTCGACCGTCAATCCCTCGGCCTGCACGTAGGCCACGATGCGCTCGGCGGAATCGGTGGTCGTGTGGCCGGACTTGAAGTTGAAGTCGAGTACCGGATCGATGATGGCGGCCTTGCGCGTAACCGCGCAGGACACCACGTAAGACACGGTGGCGGTCTGCGGATCGAAAAAGGCCTGGACAATGGCTTGCGAATTCATGATCCCCATTTTGACCGGAGTCTGTGCATGCATACCGACTGGATCCACTTCACGCCCTGGGCGTCGCTGATCGGCGGCTTGCTGATCGGCCTGGCCGCCGTCGGCCTGGCGCTGCTGAACGGCCGCATCGCCGGCATCAGCGGCATCGTGGCGGGCCTGTTGAAGCCCCAGGCGGGCGAGTGGCCGTGGCGGCTGGCCTTTGTCGTGGGTCTGCTGGCTTCCGCGCTGCTGATGGCACGTCCGACGATCCGCATCGACGCCGACACGCCCACCCTCATCATTGCCGGCCTGCTGGTTGGCTTCGGCACACGGCTGGGCTCGGGCTGCACGAGCGGCCATGGTGTGTGCGGCCTCTCGCGCCTCTCGCTGCGTTCGCTGGCGGCCACCGGGCTCTTCATGGCCTCGGCCATCGTCACCGTCTACATCGTCCGTCACGTCTGATCATCATGGCTGCCCTGCTCTCATCTCTCCTCTGCGGCCTGCTCTTCGGCATTGGCCTGATCGTGTCCGGCATGGTTGATCCCGGCAAGGTCATCGGCTTCCTCGATCTGGCCGGCGCCTGGGATCCTTCGCTGGCCCTCGTGATGGGCGGCGCAATTGCCGTCGGCCTGGTCGGGTTCGGCGCGGCCAAGCGGCGCCGTCGCAGCATTCTCGGCCTCGACATGGCACTGCCTTCGTTGCGAACCGTGGACCGCAAACTCGTGATCGGCAGCGTGATGTTCGGCGTGGGTTGGGGACTTGCCGGCATCTGCCCGGGACCCGGCGTCGTGGCCGCGGCTTTCGGTGAAGGCAAAGCCTTCATTTTCCTGATCGCCATGCTTTTTGGAATGCTCCTATTCCAGTTCTTTGGTCCTCGTAAGCAGTGACCCTCCCCCTGTCTCAAGGGGCTAACCCTCAAAGCAAGCGCACAGCAAGGTGAAGCAAGGCAACTGGAATGTGTCAAATCGTAAATTGCGCGTCTTCGGCAATTCAGCTGGTTCGCGCAAATGCCTCCGTCTCCGCTCACCATCGTTCACGTCGTCTTCTCTTCCCGCATTGCAGGTGGCGAGCAGTACTGCATCGACCTGGCCCACGCCCAGGCGGCGCAAGGCCATCGGGTGCATATCGTCGGCGCCGAACGCTCGGTCATTCCCGCGGCGCTTGAAAGCTCGGTGCAGTACCACGGCCTGAAGCTGCCGCTGCTGCGCGCCTGGCGTGTGCGCCGCATCGCGCGCCGTCTGGGCGCTCATGTGGTCCACGGCCATCTGGGCCCGGCCTGCAAGGCCACGGCACGTTGCGACGATTCGGCGCGCGTGGGCACGCTGCACGTCGGCTACAAGGAACACCAACATTCGCAGCTGGACGGCCTGGTCTGCGTGAACCACAGCCAGCCGCAGCAGCTCAGGGGCTATGAGGGCCGCCACCGCGTCATCAGCAACTGGGCGCCGGAACGCTCGTTCACGCCGCAGCAGAACCTGCGCGAAGAACTGGGTCTGAACCCCGCTCAGCTGCTGATCGGCGCCGTGGGCCGCCTGGACGCCGCCAAGGGCATGGATCTGCTCGTCACCGCCTTCAAGCAATACGCGCCGGCCGATGCCGTGCTGGCCATCCTGGGTGAAGGCAAGCAGCGCGTGGAGCTCGAAGCGCTGATCGGCGACGACAAGCGCATCCGCCTGCTGGGCTTCCGTCGCGACGTGGATGCAGCGCTGGGCTGCATGGACCTGTTCGTCTCGCCCTCGCGAGAGGAAAGTTTCGGCCTGGCCCTGCTGGAAGCGATGAAGGCCGGCCTGCCGGTCCTGTCCACCGCCACCGAAGGCCCGCTAGAGCTGCTGCGCGACCAACCCGGCGTGCTCGTGCCGATCAACAACGCTCCGGCCCTGGGCCGCGCAATGCGCAATGTGCTGGCAACGCTGCGCGGCGGCGTTCACGGTGAGCGCGCTCCGGTGCGCTACAACATCGGCGCCTACGACCGCCAGAACGCCGTGCGCCAGATGATTGGCTTCTACGGCGAACTGCTGGCGCCGCGTGCCCATGCGCATCGGGTGTCGACGACCTTGCCGGCCCATGCTTAAGCGCCCCAGCAGCGACATCTGGCGTGTGGGCATCGTGCCCGCGCCGATCGAGGGGCTGGACGAAGTCAAGCTGGCCGGGCTGCGGCACAACATCGTCTGGCTGCCTGATGCTGGACCTTGGCGTTATCTTGCCGATCCGTTCGGACTCGTGCGGGGCGATGCACTGCATGTCTTCGTCGAGGCCTACGACTACCGGACAAAGCGCGCCAACATCGAGCGCCACGAGCTGGCGCTGGACGGCCTCGTCTGGCGCAGCAAGCGCGTCGTGCTGGATCTGCCCGTGCACCTCTCCTACCCCTACGTGTTCGAGCATGGTGGCGAGACCTGGATGCTGCCCGAGACGCATCAGGGCAACGAGCTGGCGCTGTACCGCGGCGACGCCTCGCTGGACCGCTGGGAACGTTTCGCGCCGCTGCTGCAGGACCTGCCGGTGGCCGACGCCTCGCTGATCGAGTTCGAGGGCCGCTGGTGGCTGTTCTACACGCTCGTCGGCAAGGGCGGGCGTGACCAACGCGAGCTGCATGTGGCCCATGCGCAAAGCCTGTTCGGACCGTGGCAGCCCTGCGGCGCCAATCCGGTCGTGAACGATCTGGCCGGCGGGCGTCCCGCGGGCCGGCCGTTCGTGGATGCGCAGGGCGTCGTCTGTCTGCCGGTGCAGGATTGCTCGGGTGGCTACGGCAGTGCCGCTCGGATGCTGCGCATGGTCGAGCTCAGCGCCGACCGCATCCGCACCGATCCGCTGGATCTGCGGCTGACCGGTGATCTCGTTTCGCGCGAATACCGGGCCGGCTTGCACACGCTCTCGGCCTGCGGCGATTTCACGTTGATTGACGTGAAGCGCATCGAGCACTCGCGTGGCCGGCAGTGGCTGGATTTCAAGCGCCGTCTCAGGCGCCTGGGCGGGGCCTTAAAGGCTGTCCAGGCTCCAACGCGGACGGACTTCGAAGCCACCGCGCTCTGAGGGGGTCGCCGTGCCACGCTGCAGGCGCAGCGCAGCGGCCATGGCGATCATGGCGCCGTTGTCGGTGCACAGGCGCAGTTCGGGGTAGTGCACGCGGATGCCGCGTTTGGTGCAGGCCTGGTTGAGTTGCTCGCGCAGCGACTTGTTCGCGCCGACGCCACCGGCCACGACGAGGCGCTTGAGCCCCGTCTCCTTCAGCGCCAGCATCGACTTCTTCAGCAGCACCTCGACGATGGCGGCCTGCGTGGAGGCGGCCAGATCAGCGCGCTGCTGCTCGGTCGGCTGCTCGCCGAGCTTCTTCACTTGCGTGAGCACGGCCGTCTTGAGGCCGGCAAAGCTGAAGTCCGGCTTGCCTGAATGCAGCAGCGGCCGCGGCAGCGCAAAGGCTTCCGCGTTGCCGCTCTCGGCCAGCTGGGCCAGGTGCGGGCCGCCGGGATACGGCAGGCCGAGCAGCTTGGCGCTCTTGTCGAAAGCCTCGCCGGCGGCGTCGTCGATCGTTTCGCCGAGCAGCTCGTAGCGGCCCACATCATCCACACGCATCAGCTGCGTGTGGCCGCCGGAGACCAGCAGCGCCACGAAGGGGAACTCGGGCGGATCTTGCGAGAGAAATGGCGAAAGCAAATGGCCTTCGAGGTGGTGCACGGCCATCGCCGGCTTGCCTAAAGCAGCGGCCAGCGAGACAGCCACGCCCGCGCCCACGAGCAGCGCGCCGGCCAGACCGGGGCCTTGTGTGTAAGCGATGACGTCCACATCGGCCAGCTCACAGCCCGATTGCTTCATCACCTCACGCGTGAGCGGCAGCACGCGGCGGATGTGATCGCGCGAGGCCAGCTCGGGCACCACGCCGCCGTAGGCCTGGTGCATGGCGATCTGGCTGTGCAGAGCCTCGGCCAGCAGACGTGGCGCGCCCTGACCTTCGAACTCGACCAGCGCAACACCGGTCTCGTCACAAGAAGACTCGAAGCCCAGGACCTTCACTTTTCTTTGGCGTGATTGATCGAGTACTTCGGAATCTCGACCGTGACGTCCGTTTGCCCGAGGATGGCCTGGCACGAGAGCCGTGAATCCGGCTCCAGACCCCAGGCACGGTCCAGCATGTCTTCCTCGCCCTCTTCCATCTCGGAAAGGGAGCGTCCGCCGGCGCGCACGATCACATGGCAGGTCGTGCAGGCGCAGACCTGGTCGCAGGCGTGCTCGATTTCGATGCCGTTGTCGAGCAGCGCCTCACAGATCGAGGTACCGGGCGGGGCCGAGACTTCGGCGCCATTCGGCGCGTATTCGGCGTGCGGCAAGATCTTGATGATGGGCATTCAGAGATTCTCGATGTTTCGGCCGGTCAGCGCTTGCTGAATGCCGCGGTTCATGCGTTCGGCTGCGAAAGCCTCGGTGCCTTCAGCCAGAGCTTCGACGGCTGCGGTAATCGCGTCCGCGTCTTCGGCTTGCGCAGCGCGGATGCAGGCGGCCATCAAATCATCAATGGCCGTGCGGGCTTGCCCGTCCAACAGGTCGCCGTCTGCCGTCAGCGCCGAGTGCGTGGCCAGCACCATGCGCTCGGCTTCCACGCGAGCTTCGCGCAGCTTGCGGGCAGCCATGTCGGCCTCGGCGCTGGCGAAGCCGTCCTTGAGCATGGTGGCGATCTGGTCGTCAGCCAGGCCATAGCTGGGCTTGACCTGCACGGCGGCTTCAACGCCCGAGGTCAGCTCCTTGGCCGAGACGCTCAGCAGCCCGTCGGCATCGACCTGGAAGCTCACGCGGATGCGCGCCGCGCCGGCCACCATCGGCGGGATGCCGCGCAGCTCGAAGCGCGCCAGCGATCGGCATTCGCTGACCAGTTCGCGTTCGCCCTGCACCACGTGCAGCGCCAGGGCGGTCTGGCCGTCCTTGAAGGTGGTGAAGTCCTGGGCAGCGGCCACGGGGATCGTCGAGTTGCGTTCGATGATCCGCTCGGTGAGGCCGCCCATGGTTTCGAGACCGAGCGAGAGCGGGATCACGTCGAGCAGGAGCAGCTCACCGTCGCGGCCATTGCCGGCGAGCGCGTTCGCCTGGATGGCGGCGCCGAGGGCCACGACTTCATCCGGGTTCACGTTCGTCAGCACCTCGCGACCGAACAATGCGCTGACCGCGACACGCACGCAAGGCATGCGAGTGGAGCCACCGACCATGACCGTGCCGTGCACCTCGTCAGCCTTGACCTTGGCATCGCGCAGCACGCGGCGCACGCTGGTCAGGGTCTTGTCGATCAGGGGCTGGGCGATTTGCTCGAACTGGGCGCGCGTGACCCCGACGCTGAGCGGGCCTGCATCGAGCTGGGCCGTTAGCGCCACTGCGTCGGCGTTCGACAGCGCTTCCTTGGCGGCGCGAGCGGCCACCAGCACGGCGCGCTTGTCGCGCGCGCTCCTGGCGCTCAGGCCGGCCTGGGCCAAGGCCCAATCGGCGAGTGCGTGGTCGAAATCGTCACCACCGAGAGCTGCATCGCCGCCGGTGGCCACGACCTCGAACACGCCCCGGGTCAGACGCAGCAGCGAGATGTCGAAAGTGCCACCGCCGAGGTCGTACACGGCGTACAGGCCTTCCGAGGCGTTGTCCAGGCCATAGGCGATAGCGGCCGCCGTCGGCTCGTTGATCAGGCGCAGCACCTTGAGGCCGGCCAGTTGCGCGGCATCCTTGGTGGCTTGGCGCTGCGCATCGTCGAAGTACGCAGGCACGGTGATCACGGCGCCGAAGACGTCGTCGGCGAAGGTGTCTTCCGCGCGGAAGCGCAGCGTGGCCAGGATCTCGGCCGAGACCTCGACGGGCGATTTCAGGCCATGCCGCGTGGCGATGGACAGCATGCCCGGCGTGTCTTCAAAACGGTAAGGCAGCTTCTCGGCGCCAGTCACATCGGCCAGCCGGCGGCCCATGAACCGCTTGACGCTGACCAGCGTGTTTTCCGGGTCCTCGGCCTGCGCAGCCAGCGCATCGGCGCCGATCTGGCGGCCGTTGTCTTCGAGGTAGCGCACGGCCGACGGCAGGATCACACGACCCTGTTCGTCGGGCAGGCACTCGGCATGGCCGTGGCGGACCGAGGCGACGAGCGAATGCGTCGTGCCCAGGTCGATGCCGACGGCGATGCGGCGCTCGTGCGGGTTGGGCGACTGGCCCGGTTCGGAAATCTGCAGCAGGGCCATGGTTCTAGAGGAGGTTGTCGAGCCGCTTGGCGATGTCGGAGCGGAAACGCTGGATGAACATCAGCGCCCTCACCTTCTGCGCTGCAGCGCTGGCGTTGTCGGATTCATCGAGCAGCTTTCGGACTTCTTCGAGCAGCGCATGCTCGCGTTGCTCCACTTGGGCATCGATGGATTCGACGGCGGCCGCCGTGGCGGCATCGTCCAGCGCCTCGCGCCATTCCATCTGCTCCATCAGGAAGGCGGCGGGCATGGCGGTGTTCTCGTGCGCCTGAATCGGCGCGCCGCGCAGCTCGCACAGATAGGCGGCGCGCGCCAGCGGATCGCGCAGCCGCTTGTGGGCTTCGTTGACGCGAACCGCCCATTGCATCGCCACGCGCTGCGCCGCCGCGCCTTCATGCGCGAAGCGATCCGGGTGGACCTGGGCTTGCAGTTGCTTCCAGCGTGCATCGATCTCCGCGCAGTCCTGTTGCTGGCGCGCGGGGAATCCGAAGAGGCTGAAATCGTCGTCGGTCAACTTCATCATGAAAAAAGCGCGACCGAGGGCCGCGCCTGCTTGTTCTGCTTGTCGATCAGATGCGGAACGATTCCCCGCAGCCGCAGCGATCTTTCTCGCGCGGATTGCGGAACTTGAAACCTTCGTTGAGGCCTTCGCGCACGAAGTCGAGCTCGGTGCCGTCGAGGTAAGGCAGGCTTTTGGGATCGATCAGGATCTTCACCCCATGGCCTTCGAAGACCATGTCCTCGGGCGCCACTTCGTCCGCGTACTCGAGCTTGTAGGCCAGGCCCGAGCAGCCCGTGGTCTTGACGCCCAGGCGCACCCCGACGCCGCTGCCGCGCTTGGCGATGTAGCGGGTGACATGACGTGCGGCGGCTTCAGTCAGCGTGACGGACATCGGCGCAAATCCTCAGCTGGCGTTGTGCTTGGCGCGGTAGTCGTCCACGGCTGCCTTGATGGCGTCTTCCGCCAGGATGGAGCAGTGAATCTTCACCGGCGGCAGGGCCAGCTCTTCGGCGATCGTGGTGTTCTTGATGGTCAGCGCTTCGTCCAGCGACTTGCCCTTGACCCATTCGGTCACGAGCGAGCTGGACGCGATGGCCGAGCCGCAGCCGTAGGTCTTGAACTTGGCGTCCTCGATCAGGCCAGTGGCGGGGTTCACCTTGATCTGCAGCTTCATCACGTCGCCGCAGGCCGGTGCGCCGACCATGCCGGTGCCGACATCGTCGTCGCCCTTCTCAAAGGAGCCAACGTTGCGGGGGTTCTCGTAGTGGTCAACTACCTTTTCGCTGTAAGCCATGATGTTTCTCCGGTGCTGCTCAGTTCAGTGTGCTGCCCACTTGATCGTGGAAAGATCGATGCCGTCCTTGAACATTTCCCACAGCGGGGACAGTTCGCGGAGCTTGGCCACGCGGTCCTTCAGGACGGTGATGGCGTAGTCGATCTCTTCTTCAGTGGTGAAGCGGCCGATCGTCATGCGCAAGGACGAGTGAGCGAGCTCGTCGCTGCGGCCCAGGGCGCGCAGCACATAGCTGGGCTCCAGGCTGGCCGAGGTGCAGGCCGAGCCCGAAGACACGGCCAGGCCCTTCACGCCCATGATCAGCGATTCGCCCTCAACGTAGTTGAAGGAGATGTTGAGGTTGTGCGGCACGCGGTGCTCGAGGTTGCCGTTGATGAACACCTGCTCGATGCCCTTCAGGCCGTTCAGCAGACGCTCATGCAGGGCGCGGATGCGTGCGTTTTCTTCGTGCATCTCGGCCTTGGCGATGCTGTAGGCCTCGCCCATGCCGACAATCTGGTGCGTGGCCAGCGTGCCCGAACGCATGCCGCGCTCGTGGCCGCCACCGTGCATCTGCGCTTCCAGGCGCACGCGCGGCTTGCGGCGCACGAACAGCGCGCCGATGCCCTTGGGGCCGTAGGTCTTGTGCGAGGCCAGGCTCATCAGGTCGATGGGCAGCTTCGCCACGTCAATGTCGATCTTGCCGGTGGCCTGTGCGGCGTCGACGTGGAAGATCACGCCCTTTTCGCGGCACAGCGCGCCCAGCGCGGCCACATCCTGGATCACGCCGATCTCGTTGTTCACGAAGAGCACGGACGCCAAGATGGTGTCTTCACGCAGCGCGGCCTTGAAGGCCTCAAAGTTCACCAGGCCGTCTTCCTGCACGTCCAGGTAGGTCACATCAAAGCCCTGGCGCTCCAGCTCGCGGCAGGTGTCCAGCGTGGCCTTGTGCTCGGTCTTGAGCGTGATGATGTGCTTGCCACGTGTCTTGTAGAACTGCGCAGCGCCCTTCAGGGCCAGGTTGATCGATTCCGTGGCACCCGAGGTCCAGACGATCTCGCGCGGGTCGGCGTTGATCAGCTCGGCCACCTGCACGCGGGCCTTCTCCACTGCTTCTTCGGCTTCCCAGCCCCAGGCATGGCTGCGGCTGGCGGGGTTGCCGAAGTGCTCGCGCAGCCACGGAATCATGGCGTCGACAACGCGCGGATCGACGGGCGTGGTGGCGCCGTAATCCAGGTAGATCGGGAAGTGCGGGGTCATGTCCATAGGGGGACTCTTTACTGGCTCGGGATTTATTGTTTGGTGAAGCTGTTGCCCAGGGCGAACACGGAGTTCGGCGCCGTGATGCGGATCGGCTTGACGACGGGGGTGCTCGAGATGGCGCGCTTGATCGGCGCGTCTTCGATGACCACGCCCTTGGCGAGCTGGTCGTCGACGAGCTTCTTCAGCGAAACCGAGTCGAGATACTCGATCATCTTGGCGTTGAGCGCGGTCCACAGCTCGTGCGTGATGCACTTGCCGGTGTCCTCGCCCATGCAGTTTTCCTTGCCGCCGCAACCGGTGGCGTCGATGGGCTCGTCAACGGCGACGATGATGTCGGCCACGGTGATTTCGTCGGACTTGCGGCCGAGCGAATAACCGCCGCCGGGGCCACGCGTGCTTTCCACCAGCTCGTGGCGGCGCAGCTTGCCGAACAGCTGTTCGAGGTAGGACAGCGAGATCTGCTGACGCTGGCTGATCGCGGCAAGCGCGACTGGGCCGCTGTTCTCGCGCAGGGCCAGATCAATCATCGCGGTGACGGCAAAACGACCTTTGGTGGTGAGGCGCATGGGTACTCTCCTTCAGGCGGATGGGCCTCGAAGCTGCTTACAACCCAGGAGAAGCAGACGGACCCGGACCGGGCGGCCTGTCATGGATCAATCCAACAATCCCTGACGGGTTAACCCGGAGCAATTTCCGAGCATTTTACTCGATTATTTTTGGGCTTGCTGGGGACGCCCAAGTTCGGGCCCGCGCGGGGGGCCTCAGGCCCCCCGGATCGGGATCACTTTATCGTGCAGTGCAGCACCGAAAGCCTGCTCCTTCAGCTGCGAAAGCTGATCCCGCACGCGGGCGGCCTGCTCGAATTCTAGATTGCGAGCGTGTTCGAGCATTTTCTTCTCGAGCTGCCCGATGCGCTTGCCGAGGTCCTTTTCCGAGAGCTCCTCGACCTCGGCCGCCTGGATCAACTTGGCATCGTCCCGACCGGATTTCTCGGAGTAAACCCCATCGATGAGGTCCTTGATCCGCTTGTTGACGCTCTTGGGCGTGATGCCCTGCTCTTCGTTGAAAGCCAGCTGCTTGTTGCGACGGCGTTCGGTCTCGCCCATGGCCTTGCGCATCGAGTCGGTGATGCGGTCGGCATAAAGAATGGCCGTGCCGCGCAGGTTGCGCGCCGCGCGGCCGATGGTCTGGATCAGGCTGCGCTCGCTGCGCAGGAAGCCTTCCTTGTCGGCATCCAAGATGGCGACAAGCGAGACCTCGGGGATGTCCAGGCCTTCGCGCAGCAGGTTGATGCCCACCAGCACGTCGAAGGTACCCAGGCGCAGGTCGCGCAGGATTTCCACCCGCTCGACCGTGTCCACGTCGGAGTGCAGGTAACGCACCTTCACGCCGTTGTCGCTCAAGTAATCCGTCAGCTGCTCGGCCATGCGCTTGGTCAGCACCGTGATCAGGACGCGATCGCCCTGCTCCACCCGCTCGCGGATCTCCTGCAGCACGTCGTCCACCTGGTCGCGCGCAGGACGCACCGACACTTCGGGGTCCACGAGACCGGTCGGCCGGACGAGTTGTTCGACGACCTGGCCCGCATTGTCCTTCTCGTAATCGGCCGGCGTGGCCGAGACGAAGACTGCCTGGCGCATCTTGCGCTCGAACTCGGCGAACTTGAGCGGCCGGTTGTCCATGGCCGAAGGCAGGCGAAAACCGTACTCCACCAGCGTGCTCTTGCGCGCCCGGTCGCCGTTGTACATGCCGCCAAACTGGCCGATCAGCACGTGGCTCTCGTCGAGGAACATCAGCGCGTCCGGCGGCAGGTAATCGACCAGCGTCGGTGGCGGATCGCCCGGCTGGGCGCCCGAAAGGTGGCGCGTGTAGTTCTCGATGCCCTTGCAGTGGCCCACTTCCTGGAGCATCTCCAGGTCGAAGCGGGTGCGCTGCTCTAGGCGCTGGGCCTCCACCAGCTTGCCTTCCTTGACGAAGAAGCCCACGCGTTCGCGCAGCTCCTCCTTGATCGTCTCCATGGCGGCCAGCACGCGTTCGCGCGGCGTCACGTAATGGCTGCTCGGGTAGACCGTGAAGCGCGGGATCTTCTGGCGGATCTGGCCGGTGAGCGGGTCGAAGAGCGTGAGCGTTTCCACCTCGTCATCGAACAGCTCGATGCGCAGCGCCAGCTCGGAATGCTCGGCCGGGAAGACGTCGATCGTGTCGCCGCGTACGCGGAAGATGCCGCGGGTGAACTCCATCTCGTTGCGGCTGTACTGCATGCGCACCAGCTGGGCGATGACGTCGCGCTGGCCCATCTTGTCGCCGACGCGCAGCGTCATCACCATCTGGTGGTAGTCGGCCGGGTTGCCGATGCCGTAGATGGCCGAGACCGAGGCCACGATCACCACGTCGCGCCGCTCCATCAGGCTCTTGGTGCAGGACAGGCGCAGCTGCTCGATCTGCTCGTTGATCGCGCTGTCCTTCTCGATGAACAGATCGCGCTGCGGGACGTAGGCCTCGGGCTGGTAGTAGTCGTAGTAGCTGACGAAATACTCGACGGCGTTGTTCGGGAAGAAGTCCCGGAACTCGCTGTACAGCTGCGCCGCCAGCGTCTTGTTGGGCGCGAAGACGATGGCCGGGCGGCCCAGGCGGGCGATCACGTTGGCCATGGTGTAGGTCTTACCCGAGCCCGTCACGCCCAGCAAGGTCTGGTAGGAAAGGCCGTCGTTGATGCCCTCCACCAACTGCTGAATCGCCACGGGTTGATCTCCCGCTGGCGGGAAGGGTTGGAAGAGCTGGAACGGCGAGCCTTCGAAGGACACGAATTCGCCCTTCACGGCTTGCGCGTCTTCCTGCTGCTGAACTGAGTCGTTAGATGCTGCTTGCATGGGGCTTACCCCTAGAATTCCGTCGTTTGAACACGTGAGCGTAGCGCACACCCGCTGCGCTGAACCTCTCCGTTATTGCCACCGTCTTGTCAGGAAGAACCATGAGCTTGTTTGCCGCCGTCGAAATGGCCCCTCGCGACCCCATCCTGGGCCTGAACGAACAGTTCAACGCCGACACGCGCGCCAACAAGGTCAATCTGGGCGTGGGCGTCTACTACGACGAGAACGGCAAACTGCCCCTGCTCAAGTGCGTGGCCCAGGCCGAAGCCGAGCTGCAGGCCAGCCCCAAGCCGCGCGGCTACCTGCCCATCGACGGCATCGCCGCCTATGACAAGGCCGTGCAGGAACTCGTCTTCGGCGCCGGCAGCGCCATTCTGGCTGCCAAGCGCGTGGCCACCGTGCAAGCCATCGGCGGCACCGGCGGCCTGAAGATCGGCGCCGACTTCCTGAAGCGCCTGAACCCGAGCGCCGAGGTGCTGATCTCCGACCCGTCCTGGGAAAACCACCGCGCGCTGTTCACCAACGCCGGTTTCAAGGTCGGCACCTATCCGTACTACGACGCCGCCAACCGTGGCATCAACTTCGAAGGCATGCTGGCCGCGCTGAACGGCGCCGCTGCGGGCACCGTGGTCGTGCTGCACGCTTGCTGCCACAACCCGACGGGCTATGACCTGACGACCGCCCAGTGGGACCAGGTCATTGCCGCCATCAAGGCGCGCGGCCTGGTGGCCTTCCTCGACATGGCCTACCAGGGCTTCGGCGAGGGCATCCAGGAAGACGGCGCCGTGATCGAGCAGTTCGTGGCCGCCGGCCTGGACTTCTTCGTCTCCACCAGCTTCTCCAAGAGCTTCTCGCTCTACGGCGAGCGCGTTGGCGCCCTGAGCGTGGCCTGCGCCACCGCCGAAGACCAGGCCCGCGTGCTCTCGCAGCTCAAGATCGTCATCCGCACCAACTACTCCAACCCGCCCACGCACGGCGGCCAGGTCTGCGCGCTGGTGCTGAACACGCCCACGCTACGCACGCTCTGGGAACAAGAGCTGGCTGGCATGCGCGTGCGCATCAAGGCCATGCGCAGTGCGCTGGTGCAAGCGCTACAAAAGGCCGGCGTCACGCAAGACCTCTCTTTCGTGACCCGCCAAAAGGGGATGTTCAGCTACTCCGGCCTGAACGCCGCCCAGATGCAGCGCCTGCGCAGCGAGTTTGGCATTTATGGCGTGGACTCGGGCCGCATCTGTGTGGCCGCCCTGAACGAGAAGAACCTGCCGGCCGTGGCCGAGGCCATGGCCACCGTGATGCGCGGCTGACCGAACTTGTTCACGATCGGCACCGGGGATTCGGCATCCCCGGATGCTGCGTTGCACAAAATCTGGCACATTAGGCAGGCAATTTTCACTTCCGGCCGCCCGAGGCAATCGCGATGCTCTATCAGCTTTATGAAACCCAGCGTGCGTTGCTGAGCCCCTTCGCGGAGTTCGCCAGCGCCTCCGCCAAGCTGTACAGCCATCCGCTCTCGCCGTTTGCGCACACGCCGCTCTCGCCGCGCATGTCGGCCGGCCTGGACCTGGTCCACCGCCTGGCCAAGGAATACGAAAAGCCCGAGTTCAACATCACCAGCGTGCAGGTGGACGGCGCCGAAGTGGCCGTGCAGGAACTGGCGCCGCTGATCAAGCCCTTCTGCCGCCTCTTGCGTTTCAAGCGCTACACCGATGACCTCGGCGTGCTGGAGAAGATGAAGGCACAGCCCACGGTGCTGGTCGTGGCGCCGCTGTCGGGCCACCACTCCACGCTGCTGCGCGAAACGGTCCGCCAGCTGCTCAAGGACCACAAGGTCTTCATTACCGACTGGACCGACGCGCGCATGGTCCCGCTCGAATCCGGCCCGTTCCACCTGGACGACTATGTCGCCTACGTGCAGGAGTTCATCCGCCACGTGGGCGCGGCCGACTGCCATGTGATCTCGGTCTGCCAGCCCACTGTGCCGGTACTGGCCGCCATCTCGCTGATGGCCTCCAACGGCGAGCCCACGCCCCGTTCCATGACCATGATGGGTGGCCCCATCGACGCCCGCAAGAGCCCGACCGCCGTCAACAACCTGGCCATGAACCGCAGCTACAGCTGGTTCGAGACCAACGTCATCTACCGTGTGCCCACCAACTTCCCGGGTGCCGGCCGCGCCGTGTACCCGGGCTTCCTGCAGCACACGGGCTTCGTGGCGATGAACCCGGACCGGCATCTGACTTCGCACTACGACTACTTCATGGACCTGATGCGCGGCGACGACGATGAAGCCGAAGCGCACCGCAAGTTCTACGACGAATACAACGCCGTGCTGGACATGCCGGCCGAGTACTACCTGGACACCATCAAGACGGTCTTCCAGGACTTCGCGCTGGTGAACGGCACCTGGGAAGTCAACGGCCAGCTGGTGCGCCCGCAGGACATCAAGAACACCGCGCTGCTCACCGTCGAAGGCGAGCTGGACGACATCTCCGGAGCCGGCCAGACCCGCGCCGCCCACGAGCTGTGCACCGGCATTGCGCCGAAGAACCAGTTCCACTACGACGCCATCGGCGCCGGCCACTACGGCATCTTCTCGGGTCGCCGCTGGCGCGAGAAGGTCTACCCGGAAGTGCGCGACTTCATCGCCAAGTTTGACAAGCCGGCCAACGGCACGGCGCCGGCTCGCAAGGCAGCCGCGAGGAAGACCGCCGCGCCCCGCAAGCGCGCCAGCGCCACAGCCAGCAAGTGAACCTCGCCGATCGCATCGACGCCGCACTGCCGCAGACCCAATGCACACGCTGCGGCTACCCGGACTGCCGCAGCTACGCCGAGGCCGTTGCCAAGGACGAAGCCGGCATCAACCAATGCCCGCCCGGTGGTGAAGCCGGCATCGCGCGACTGGCCGACCTGACCGGCCGCCCTGGCCTCCCCTTGAGCGCCGAGCACGGCGTTGAAGGCCCGCGCGTGCTGGCCGTCATCGACGAGAGCTGGTGCATCGGCTGCACGCTGTGCATCAAGGCCTGCCCGGCGGACTGCATCGTCGGCGCGCCCAAGCAGATGCACCTGATCGTCGCTGAGCAATGCACGGGCTGTGAGTTGTGCGTGCCGGCCTGCCCGGTGGACTGCATCTCGCTCGTGGCGGCGACGCCGAACCGCAGCGGCTGGGCCGCCTGGAGCCAATCGCAGGCCGACGAGGCGAAGCAGCGCTTCGAGTTCCGCAAGTTCCGCCGCCACCGCGAGAAGCTCGAGAACGACGAACGACTCGAAGGCAAGCTCGAAACCAAATTGGCCGACCTGCCCGCCGCCAGCCAGATCACCGAGGCGCCGGAACTCGACCGCAAGCGGGCGATGATCGAGGCCGCTCTGGCCCGGGCCCGCGCCAAGCGATGATTGCGGCATGAACGCCGCAGATATCGAAAACTTCTTTGCCACGCTCAAGGCTGCCAATCCGGCGCCGCAGACGGAACTCGAATACTCGAGCGTCTTCGAGCTGCTGGCCGCCGTGCTGCTCTCAGCCCAGGCCACCGACGTGGGCGTCAACAAGGCCACGCGCAAGCTCTTCCCCGTGGCCAACACGCCGGCCAAGATCCTGGCGCTGGGCGTGGAAGGCCTGTCCGAATACATCCGCACCATCGGCCTGTACCGCACCAAGGCTGCCAACCTGATCAAGACCTGCCAGATCCTGATCGAGCAGCACGGCGGCGAAGTGCCGGGCACCCGCGAGGAGCTCGAAGCCTTGCCGGGCGTGGGCCGCAAGACGGCCAACGTGGTGCTGAACGTCGCCTTTGGCGAACCCACGATGGCCGTGGACACGCACATCTTTCGCGTTTCCAACCGCACGGGTCTGGCGCCAGGCAAGACCCCACTGGCCGTGGAGTTGAAGCTGCTGGAGCGCGTGCCGCCCGAATATGCGGTCGATTCCCACCACTGGCTGATCCTGCATGGCCGCTACGTCTGCAAGGCGCTGAAACCCGATTGCAAGGCCTGCCAAGTCCGTCGCTATTGCGATTTCGGCCGCGCCCTGCCGCAGCCCTAGAATCGGCCGCTTGAACACTGACAACTGCCTCGGCACGCCATGTCCAGCATCCCCGACCTGATCGAGCGCGTGGAGCGGCTCCTGCTGCGCCACGAGGAACTCCAGCGCACCAACGCCCTGCTCCAGGAGCAGGTGCAGACGCTGACCGTCGAGCGCGACAGCCTGCGCTCGCGCCTCTCGGCCGCCCGCTCGCGCGTGGACGCGCTGCTGGAACGCCTGCCCGCGGAAGCCGAAACAGGCAAGGGAGACGCATGAAACAGATGGAAGTCACCATCATGGGCCAGAGCTACCTGCTCGGTTGCCCCGAGGGCGGCGAGGTGGCGCTCACCAAGGCCGTGAGTCAGGTGGACAAGGAAATGAGCGCCATCCGCGATGCCGGCCGTGTGAAGGCGCGCGAGCGCATCGCCGTGCTGGCCGCTCTGAATCTGGCCTATCAACTCGCCGAAGGCGGCCCGGCGCCGAAGTCTTCAACAGCGGCAGCTGCCAGCGCTGCCGATGGCACGGCCGACAGCACCGCCGTGAAGGCCCTCGTCAAGCGCCTCGATGAAGCCCTGAACCAAGACGGGCAATTGCTCTGATTTGCACGAAGGTGTCATCTCCGACGCCTTAGAATTGCTCCCGTCCATCGCCTTCTTGCGGGCTATATATTTCCTGTTCCGATGCTCATATGAGCCTGGGCTTGGAACATCGCTCGGCCAGCGTGATCGTCTCGCGTCAGATGAACCCAAGGTCGAGCTGACCTCGCCCACCTGAATCCCAGGATTCAGGAATGCGGCCCGCACGAGTTCCGGCGGTGGACACCTTTTTCTTCAGGACGGCTTGCCTGTGAACTACTGGTTGATGAAATCGGAGCCCGAAGAGTGCTCCATCGATGATCTCGCCGCAGCTCCCAAACAAGCCGTTCCCTGGGTCGGCGTCCGCAACTACCAGGCGCGCAACTTCATGCGAGACGGCATGCAGGTCGGCGATCTCGTGCTGTTCTATCACTCGTCGTGCCCGCAGCCCGGCGTGGCCGGCATTGCCGAAGTGGTGAGTGCGGCCTACCCGGACGAAACGCAGTTCGATCCCAAGAGCCCTTACTTCGACGCCAAGGCCAAGCGCGAGGAACCGCGCTGGCTGCACGTGGATGTGCGGCTGGTCAGGAAGACGCGCCTGCTGTCCCTGCCCGAGATGAAAGCCGACAAGAAACTGGCGACGATGCGCACGCTTCAACCGGGCAATCGGCTTTCGATCACGCCGGTGACGCCGGCCGAATGGGCCCGCGTGGCCGAGCTGCTGAACTGATCGACCGCCGAACGATCAATCAATCGATCGATCGATGAATCAGCCGTGCAGCGATCCGAACGGGATCGAAGCCAGCACGACCTGATTGCCACCCCGGCGCTGCGCCTCGGCCACGGCCGATTCGCTGGCACCCACCAGCTCTTCCTGCTTGGAAGCGGTGTGCGGGAAGCTGGAGACGCCCATCGACAGCGTCAGCCCCAGGTCCTCGCCGTTGAGCACGACGATCTGGGCCGTGCATTGGCGGCGCAGCTGCTCCATGCGGGCATGGGCGGTTGCCAGCCCCACGCCGGAGAGCAGCACGGCAAAGCGCTCCTCGCCGATGCGGCAAGCCGAGTCCATCGCCCGGGTGTTGGCGCGCAGCATCCGGCCGACGCCTTCGAGCATGCGCTGGCGGGCCTCATCGGCCTGGGCCGTAACGCCGGGCTTGACCGGATCCAGCGCGATGACGACCAGCGCGAACTCGCGATGCTCCCGTGTAGAGAGGTCGATCTCGCGCTGCAGTTGGTCATCGAACTGCGGGCGCAGGTACATGCCCGATTCGATATCGCGGCCACTGCCGACCTGCAGCTGGCGGCGCGCTTCTTCGAGCGCCTGCTGCTGCTGCTCGATCTGCGTCAGTGCGCGCTGCAGATGGCCCTCACGATTGCGCTCTTCGGTGCGCTCGTGCCAGACCATCAGCAGGTGATCGTTGCCCACGGGTACGCGCGCCACCGAGAACTCGCGACGACGGCCGTTGATTTCCAGGCGGTGCTCGCTGACGATCAGGTTGCGCTGCGCCATCACCGTCTGCTCGACCCGGCGCATGGCCACGGCTTCGTCAGAGCGCATCAATTCGTTGTCGGTGCGCCCAGCCATCGCACCGCGGTCGAACACGGCGGCCAGGTTGTCGGATCCGTAGACATAACGGCCACTGGCCACGGCCTTGATGGCGGCGTAGCTGTGCAGCGGTTCGATCAGGCTCAGCAGGGCCGAGCCCAGCTCACGGGCCGGGCCAGGTTGCTCATCCAGCCATTGCGTCAGGCTGTTCGCGCCGGAGTTCGGCTCGTCAGGTGAGGCGGTGATGTTCATTGGTCCCTGATGTTTTTGCCAATGCCCGGCAATGCAGGCATCAAGCAATAGTAACCAAGAACCCTCGGCCCCACAGGGCTAATATTCGGCTTTTTGTTGCGGGGCGCAAGGTCACCGCACGCCGTCTTCTTTTCTTTCCCATGCAAGCTTTCGATCTGGTCGTCGTCGGTGCCGGCGCGGCCGGCCTTTTCTGTGCCGGCATTGCCGGCCAACGAGGCCTCTCGGTGTTGATCATCGACCACGCTGAAAAGCTGGCCGAGAAGATCCGCATCTCCGGTGGTGGCCGTTGCAACTTCACCAACCGCGACGCCACGCCGGCGCAGTTCCTGTCCGACAACCCGCACTTCTGCCGCTCGGCCCTGGCGCGTTACACGGCGCAGGACTTCATCGGTTTGGTCAAGCAACACGGCATCGCCTTCCACGAGAAGCACAAGGGCCAGCTGTTCTGTGATGACTCCAGCGAGCAGATCATCGAGATGCTGCGCCGTGAGTGCGAGGCCGGTGGCGTGCAGCGCTGGCAGCCGTGTACCGTGGCGGCGGTGCGCGACGGCGCGAGCGGCGGTTTTGAGCTCGACACCTCGCGCGGCCCGGTGCTGGCTCGCAGGCTCGTCGTGGCCAGCGGCGGCCTGTCGATCCCGAAGATCGGCGCCAGCGATTGGGGTCTTCGCCTGGCCAAGCAGTTTGGCCATCGCATCGTCGAGCCGCGTGCGGCCTTGGTGCCGTTGACCTTCGACGCCGAAGCCTGGGCGCCGTTCTCCGCGCTCTCGGGGCTCTCCCTGCCGGTAAAGATCGCCACCGGCAAGGGCAAGGCGCGCGGCGAGTTCCTCGAAGACCTGCTCTTCACCCACCGCGGCCTCTCCGGCCCGGCGGTGCTGCAGATCTCCAGCTTCTGGCTGGAGGGGCAAAGCCTGCAGATCGACCTGCTGCCTGAGCAGGACGTGGCCGAGCAGATGAAGGCGGCCAAAACCAGCTCCCGCAAGCAACTTGCCAACGAACTGGCCGGCCTGATGCCTCAGCGGCTGGCCGATGCTTGGCTGGAGCGCCTGAAAATCCCCGCCGACCGCCCCATGGCCGAATGCAAGGACGCTGCGTTGGCCCAGCTGGCTGAGCAGCTGCAGCGCTGGCAGCTGGCGCCCAATGGCAGCGAAGGCTGGCGCAAGGCCGAAGTCATGCGCGGCGGCGTGGACACCCGGGACTTGAGCTCCCAGAACATGGAAAGCCGCCTGAAGCCAGGCCTCTTCTTCATCGGCGAAGTGGTCGATGTGACCGGCTGGCTGGGGGGCTACAACTTCCAGTGGGCCTGGGCCAGCGCCGCCGCCTGCGCACGTTCGCTTGAAGTCGATCTGGTAAACGCTTGATTTTGGCGAATCTTCGCGCCCGCTTTGATTTCAGGTTAGAATCTTCGTCTTTGCTGGCAAACCGCGCGTCGATTCGGAGTCAATTTCCGGAAAAAGTGACTTTCGGACACCGAGCGCAATCAAACTAGGAATACTTGATGACCACCATTCGCGTCAAAGAAAACGAGCCGTTCGACGTTGCCCTGCGTCGCTTCAAGCGCACCATCGAAAAGCTCGGTCTGCTGACCGACCTGCGCGCCCGCGAGTTCTACGAAAAGCCGACCGCTGAGCGCAAGCGCAAGAAGGCAGCCGCCGTCAAGCGCCACTACAAGCGCGTTCGCAGCATGCAGCTGCCGAAGAAGCTGTACTGAGCTTTGAGCTGCAGTTTGCAGCTGTAATGGCCAAGGAGCCCGCGCAGGACGCTGCCGCGGGCTTTTTCGTTTCTGGAGACTGATGAAATGACATTGAAAGAACGCATCACCGAAGACATGAAGGCCGCCATGCGCGCGAAGGAGGCCGAGAAGCTCGGCACCATCCGCCTGCTGCTGGCCGCCGTCAAGCAAAAGGAAGTGGACGAGCGCGTGGACGTGGACGACGTCGCACTCGTCAGCATCGTCGACAAGCTGATCAAGCAGCGCAAGGACTCCATCAGCCAGTTCACCGCCGCCGGCCGCCAGGATCTGGCGGACAAGGAAACGGCCGAGCTGGCCGTGCTGGAGGTCTACCTGCCGCAGCGCCTCTCGGCCGATGAGATCACCGCCGAAGTGAAGGCCATCGTGGCCGAGGTGGGCGCCAAGGGCCCGGCCGACATGGGCAAGGTGATGGGCGCCGTGAAGGCCAAGCTGGCCGGCAAGGCGGACATGGGTCTGGTGTCGGCAGCGGTCAAGGCCGCGCTGGCCGGTTGAGGAGCTGAAGCCATGGAAATCTCGGTCCAACAGATCGCCCCCGACTTCTGCGTCGCGCCCCAGCTCGAAGCCGGCGCCATGCAGGCGCTGGCCGACGCCGGCTTCAAGAGCGTGATCAACAACCGCCCCGACATGGAAGGCGGCCCCGATCAGCCGCGCTCGGCCGATGTGGAAGCCGCGGCCCGCGCCGCCGGCCTGGAATACCGCCACCTGCCGGTCAATGGCGCCTACCAATCGCCCGAGGAGATCGAGGCGATGCGCGTGCTGGTGGAGTCGCTGCCCAAGCCCATCCTGGCCTTCTGCCGCTCGGGCGCCCGCTCGACCAAGCTGTACATGCAGGCCACCGCGGTCTGAATGAAGGCCTGAGGGAAACAGCGGGCCTGCGGGCCCGCTTCTCACAGCTAAAGTGCCGGGCGATGGAAGTTCTTCTCAAGCTCGCCCGCACCGTGGATCGCCTGAGCGATGGCTTCGGCATCTTTGCCGCCCTCGCCGCCCTCGCCGCCTGTTTCATCAGCGCCGGCAACGCCCTGATCCGCTACGGCGTCGGCATCAGCTCCAACGCCTTTCTCGAAATCCAGTGGTATCTGTTCGCCGCCTGCGTGATGTTGGGTGCGGCGCAGGTGCTTCGGCTCAACGAGCATGTGCGAGTCGACCTCATCTACGGCCGCGTTCCGGTGCGTGTGCGGGTCTGGATCGACGTCCTCGGCATCCTCTTCTTCTTGCTGCCCGTGATGCTGTTCTGCACCGCGCTGAGCTGGGATTTTTTCTTCGCCAAGTTCCAGAGCGGCGAGATGTCCAACGATGCCGGCGGCCTGATCCGCTGGCCGGCCGCGCTGCTGCTGCCCCTGGGCTTCGCTCTCGTCAGCCTGCAAGGCCTGGCTGAGCTCGTCAAACGCGCAGCTTGGCTGAAAGGCCGCATGGAGATGGACCTCCAGTACGAGAGGCCGCTCCAATGATCTCGATGGAACACTTCCCGGCGCTGATGTTCGCCGGGCTGATCATCGTGATGCTGATCGGCTTTCCGGTCGCCTTCTCGCTGGCGGCGCTGGGCCTGGCCTGCGGCTTCTACGCCATCAGCCAAGGCTGGTTCCCGGCCGAGTTCATGCTGAGCCTGCCGAGCAACATCTTCGGCATCCTCTCCAACGACCTGCTGCTGGCGATCCCCTTCTTCACGCTGATGGGCTCGCTGCTGGAGAAATGCGGCCTGGCCGAGGACATGCTCGATTCCATGGGCCAGCTCTTCGGCCCGATCCGCGGCGGCCTGGGCTACTCGGTCATCATCGTGGGCTTCATCCTCGGTGCCATCACCGGCACGGTGGCCGGCCAGGTGATCGCGATGGCCATGATCGCCCTGCCCGTCATGACGCGCTGGGGCTACAACATGCGCTACGCCACCGGCGTGCTGGCCGCATCGGGCACGATCACGCAGCTGGTGCCGCCTTCGCTCGTGCTGGTCGTGCTGGCGGACCAACTGCACCGCCCCGTGGGCGACATGTACAAGGGCGCCTGGGGGCCTTCAATCCTTCAGGTGCTGATCTTCGCGCTCTACACCTTCGTGCTTTCCCGCCTGCGCCCGCAGGACCTGCCCGGCGTGCCCAAGGAGGCCCGCACGCTGACGGGCTGGAAGCTCATGCGCCGCTGCCTGCGCGGCATCGTGCCTTCGGCTGTGCTGATCTTCGCCGTGCTGGGCAGCATGGGGGGCCTGCCGGGCATCGACAAGGCGATCTGCACGCCGACCGAGGCCGGCGCGATGGGAGCCGTGGGCGCTTTCGTGCTGGCCGCGCTGCATGGCCGACTGAGCTGGAAGGCCGTATGGGAATCGACCCAGGGCACGATGCGCATCACCGCCATGGTCGTCTTCATCCTGATCGGCTCGCGCACCTTCTCGCTGGTGTTCCAGGGTGTCGAAGGCGGGCAATGGCTGGAGCACATGCTCACTGGCCTGCCGGGCGGGAAGATCGGCTTCCTCATCGCCGTCAACGTCTTCATCTTCTTCCTGGCGTTCTTCCTCGACTTCTTCGAGATCGCCTTCATCATCCTGCCTCTGCTCGGGCCCGTGGCCGAGAAGATGGGCATCGACCTCGTGTGGTTCGGCGTGATGCTGTGCGTGAACATGCAGACGAGCTTCATGCACCCGCCGTTTGGCTTCGCGCTGTTCTACCTGCGCGGCATCGCGGACACGCTGTTCAAGAACGGCGCGCTGCCGAAGAAGATCGAGTCCGACGACATCTACCTGGGCGCCCTGCCCTGGGTGCTGATGCAGCTGCTGCTCGTGGCCATCGTGATCTTCTGCCCCGAGGTCGTCACCGTCTTCCTGGAAAAGCAGCAGGCCCTGGATCTGAACAAGGCGACCGAGATCCTTCAGGACATCGGTCGCTGAGCTTCAAAGGACGCGCTGCGACTGCATGAAGTCGTCAAAGCCGGCTTCGGCCACGCGGAACCACAGGTTCTGGTCGCGGCGGAAGGTGGAGAAGTCTTCATAGACCTTCTTCCAGCGCGGGTTGCGGGACGAGAGGTCGCTGTACAGCGCCTGGCTTTCCTTGAAGGCCTGGTCCATCGCATCGCGCGGGAAGCGAAACAGCTTGGCGCCGCCGGCCACCAGCTCCTTCAAGGCCTGCGGATTGCGGGCGTCGTACTTGGCCAACATGTCGGTGTGAGCGAGGCCGGCCGCACACTCGACCATGGCCTTGTATTCGGCGGACAGTCCATCCCACGCCTTGGCGTTGATGAAGAAGTCGCACTGCGGGCCGCCCTCCCACCATGACGGGTAGGCGTAATACGGCGCGACCTTGTTCAGGCCGAGCTTCTTGTCGTCGTAGGGGCCGACCCACTCGGCCGCGTCCACGGTGCCCTTTTCCAGCGCCGAGTACAGCTCGGTGCCGGGAATGCTCTGCGTGACCACGCCCAGCCGCTCCATCACCTTGCCGGCGATGCCGGGAATGCGCATCTTCAGGCCCTTGAGGTCCGCCAGGCCGCGCAGCTCCTTGCGGTACCAGCCGCCCATCTGCGCACCAGTGTTGCCGCCGGGGAAGTTGACGATGTTGTAGCCGCGGTAGAACTCGCGCATCAGCTTCAGGCCGTTGCCTTCGAGCATCCACGCCGTCATCTGGCGGGCGTTCAGACCGAATGGAATGGCGCAGCCCAGGGCGAAGGTCTCGTCCTTGCCCACGAAGTAGTACGGCGCACAGTGGCCGATCTCGACCGAGCCGTTCTGCACGCCATCGACCACGCCGGCCGGGGGCATCAGCTCGCCGCCGCCGTGGACGGAGATCTGGAACTTCCCCCCGCTCATCTCGCTGATCTTCTTGGCGAAAAGCTCCGCCGTGCCGGCCAACGTGTCCAGGCTCTTGGGGAAGCTCGAAGCCAGGCGCCAGCGCAGTTGCGCCTGAGCGTGCACGATGGCCGGCGCTGTGCCTGCAGCCAGCACACCCGCCAGACCTGCGCTGCGAACGAAGTGACGACGTTCCATGTTCTTGTCTCCGCTTGAATGCGTTGTTATGCCTTCTTATGCACCAGCCAGCTTCATCTTCGACAGCAGGATCGAGCCGACGGTCTTGGTGCCCAGCGTGTAGGTGTCCGTGCCGATGCCGACGATGTCCTGGAACATCTGGCGCAGATTGCCGGCGATGGTCACTTCCTGGACGGGGAAGGCGATCTCGCCGTTCTCCACCCAGTAGCCGCTGGCGCCACGCGAGTAGTCGCCGGTCACGTAGTTGACGCCCTGGCCCATCAGCTCGGTAACGAAGAAGCCGCGGCCGAGGCGGCGCAGCATGGTGGGCAAATCGTCGCCGGGTGCGGTCAGGCGGCTGGTCATGGTGAGGTTGTGCGAGCCGCCCGCATGGCCGGTCGTGCGCAGGCCCAGCTTGCGCGCCGAATAGGTGGAAAGGAAATAGCCCTGCAGCACGCCGCCATCGACGACCTTGCGCGCGTGGGTGGTCACGCCTTCGTCGTCGAAGGGCGAGCTGCCCTTGCCTTTCAACACATGCGGGTCTTCGTCGATGTCGATGTGGTTGGCCAGCACGGGCGTGCCCAGGCTCTCCAGTAAGAAGCTGGCGCGGCGGTACAGCGCGCCGCCGCTGGTGGCCTGCACCAGCGCGCCCAGCAGCCCGGCGGCCACGGTCGATTCGAACAGCACCGGCACTTCGGCCGTGGCCACGCGGCGGGACTTCAAGCGCGAGAGCGCGCGCTCAGCGGCGTACCGGCCGACGGCCTCGGGTGCGGCCAGATCGGCGGCATCGCGCATCGAGCTGTACCAGGCATCGCGCTGCATGCCGTTGCCTCGGCCGGCAATCGGCGCCACCGAGATCGAGTGGCGCGAGCTGGCGTAGCCGCCACGAAAACCGCGCGAATTGCCGGTGTAGAAATGCGATTGCTGGGCCGAGACGCCCGCGCCTTCGCTGTTGGTGATGCGCTTGTCCACATTCAGCGCAGCGGCCTCGCAGCGCAGTGCCAACTCGGCAGCCTGCGCGGCATCCACGGTCCAGGGGTGGAAGAGATCGAGCTCGGGCCGCGCGGCCGCGTCGAGCGAAAGATCCTCCGCGTCCGGCAGGCCGGCCACCGGGTCTTCGGCGGTGAAGCGGGCGATGTCGTAGGCGGCGCGCACGGTGTCGCGCAGCGCCTGCGGCGAGAAGTCCGAGCTGCTGGCATTGCCGCGGCGCTGACCCACGTAGACCGAGACGCCCAGCGACTTGTCGCGGTTGCGCTCCACATTCTCCAGCTCGCCCTTGCGCACCGAGACCGAGAGGCCGCAGCCCTCGGACACCTCGACGCCGGCATCGCTGGCGCCGATCTTCTTCGCCTCGGCCAGCACCACCTCCACCAGTTCGCGGAAAACTTCGGGGCTGTAGGAAAAACCGGTGTCTGCGCGGGAGGAGTCGGACATGAAAGGCTTCAATGGCGGGAGTGGGCGACAATCATACTGATCATGAATACCAACGACGCCATCGACTCTTCCGAAGCGGAAGACGACGACTTCTACGAGAAGCCCAGCAAAAGCCAGAAGAAGCGTGACATGCACGACCTTCAGGATCTGGGCGACGACCTGCTCACGCTGCCCATGTCGCGGCTGGAGCCGCTGGACCTGCCCGAGATCCTGATGGACGCCATCAAGGCGGCCAAGAAGATCACCAACTTCGAGGGCAAGCGCCGCCAGATGCAGTACATCGGCAAGCTGATGCGCAAGGTCGATCCCGAGCCGATCCGAGAGGCCGTGGCCGCCTTCAAGCTCGGCCACGCGCTGGACAGCCTGGCCCTGCACGAGAGCGAAGCCTGGCGCGCGCGCCTGATCGGCAACGACAGCGAGCTGCAGCTCTTCATCGACAAGCATCAAGGCGTGGACGTCCAGCAACTGCGCAGCCTCGTGCGCGCCGCCCGCAAGGACGCGGCGCTCGAGCCCGAGAAGCGCAGCGGCCGCGCCTTCCGCGAGCTGTTCCAGTTCATCAAAGCAGAAGCCAAGCGCGCGCATGCGGACGGAGCCTCGACCGATGAGTGATTCGGTCCGGATCGGCATCGTCTCGATCAGTGATCGTGCCTCCAGCGGCGTCTATGAAGACAAGGGGCTGCCTGCGCTGCAGGAATGGCTCACGCGCGCGCTGATCAATCCGATCGAGTTCATGCCGCGCTTGATCCCCGACGAACGCCCGCTGATCGCCGACACGCTGCGTGAGCTGGTAGACGTTGCGAACTGCCATCTCGTGCTGACCACCGGCGGCACAGGCCCGGCCGTGCGCGACGTCACGCCCGAAGCCACGCTCGACGTGGCCGACCGCGAGATGCCGGGCTTTGGCGAGCAGATGCGCCAGATCTCCCTGCACTTCGTGCCCACCGCCATCCTCTCGCGCCAGGTCGCCGTCGTCCGCGGCCAGGCGCTCATCATCAACCTGCCGGGCCAGCCCAAGGCGATCGCCGAAACGCTGGCCGGTCATGAGAAGGCCAGCGGTATCTTTGCCGCCGTGCCCTACTGCATCGATCTGATCGGCGGGCCCTACTTCGAAACCCGGGACGAAGTCTGCAAGGCCTTCCGTCCCAAGAACGCCATCAAAAAGAACGCATCATCATGAAAGTCGCCAAAGACACCATCGTCACCATCCAGCTCAAGGTCGCCAACGGCCGTGGCCAGCTGATCGAGTCCTCGAAGGAGCCCGTCGCCCTGCTGATCGGTCACGACAACACCATGCCCGCCATCGAGGCGGCGCTGATGGAGCAGGAGGCCGGCTTTGCCGCGAACCTGGACCTGAGCGTGGAACAGGCCTTCGGCGAGCGCGACGAGAGCCTCGTGCGCAACATCGCCAAGAAGGACTTCCCGGCCGGCGTGAAGGTGGGCGGCCAGCTGGAGATGCGTGAAGGCGACTCTGGCGAGTTCAAGGTCTACACCGTGGCCAAGATCAAGGGCGACACCGTGATCCTGGACGGCAACCATCCGCTGGCCGGTGAGGCGCTCAAGATCAGCCTGAAACTCGTGTCGGTGCGCGCCGCTTCGGCCGAAGAGCTGGCCCACGGCCACGCTCACGGCGAGCACGGCCATCACCACTGATTGCGCGCGGCCCGTCGGGGCAGGCTAGATTGCGCTGTCTTTGGATGGCACAAATCTGGCGCCCCCATGCAGACCTTTTCCATTCGCGACCTTCGCGAGCGGGGGGCGACCTGGTTCGCACCCCGGCGGTCAACTACACAGCCGAAGATCGGGACGCCGAACTCGCGCTCCTGGCTTCCTGATTGGGTCGCTTGCATGAAGCTCGTCGTCGCAGACAGCGGGCTGCTGAGCGCGGGTTGCCGCCTGCGGTCGCAGCCATCCTGGCACGCAGGCAGGCTCAAGGCTAGTTTCTGTCCGAGTCCTTGAAGGCTGCCGTGCTCGCACGCGCTGGCGAAGCCTGAGCCCTCACTTCACCAGCCGGCTCAGCGACTCTGCGTCAAAGGCTTCGTCCTGCTGGGCATCGCCCGGCACGCAATCGCGCTTCGCCTCGACAGAAAGCTTGCCGATCGCCGCCCACAGCAGCGCGATCTGGTGCTCGTGGCCGGCCGCGTTGTCGATCAGGCCCTTCATGGCCTGCGCTACGGGGTCGTCGCCCTGCGTGATGCCGTAGGCCGAGAAGCCCATCTTGGCCGCGGCTTCTTCGCGCTTGGCATCGGCCTGCGCTTCGATGATGCGGGCCGGATTGCCGACCGCCGTGGCGCCAGGCGGCACCGGCCGCGTGACCACCGCGCCCGAACCCACGCGCGCGCCGGCGCCCACCGTGAAGCCGCCCAGCACGCAGGCATTGGCACCCACCACCACGCCGGGCCCCAGCGTTGGATGGCGCTTGGCGCCTTTCACGAGCGAAGTGCCACCTAGCGTGACGCCCTGGTAGATCGTGCAGTCGTCGCCGATCTCGCTCATCTCACCGATCACCACGCCCATGCCGTGGTCGATGAAGACACGCCGGCCGATCGTGGCACCGGGGTGGATCTCGATGCCGGTCAGCCAGCGGCAGAAGTGCGAGGTGGCGCGGCCGAGCCATTTGAAGTCGTTGCGCCAGAAGCTGTTCGCCGCACGGTGCAGCACGAGCGCGTGCAGACCCGGATAACAGGTCAGCACCTCCCAGGTGGTCCGGGCGGCCGGATCGCGTTCCAGGATGCAGGTGATGTCTTCTCTGAGGCGGTCGAACATAGGAGGCGCAGTTTAGCGAGGGCAATCAACCCTTGCCGGCCTTGGTCATTTGTCGCGCAAGACCGCGCAGGATGTGCACCTCTTCCTGCGTGAGGCCGGCGCGGTTGAAGAGCTGGTTCAGCCGCGGCATCAGCTTCTTGGGTGCGGCGGGATCGAGAAAGCCGATGTCCGTCAGCCCTTGTTCCAGATGCGTCAACAGGCCCTGCACCGCCCGCCCGTCAGCCAGTTGCGGATCGGGCGTGCGCGGCGCCACGTCGAAGCCCCCCAGCGCCTGGCGCCAGTCGTAGGCCAGCAGCTGCACGGCCTGCGCGAGGTTGAGCGAGCCGTACTCCGGATGCGTAGGGATCGAGATCACCGCGTGGCAGCGGTAGACGTCCTCGTTCGCCATGCCATAGCGCTCCGAGCCGAACACCAGGCCCACCGTATGCGCTGAAGCGGCCAGTTCGGCAAACAGCGAGCGCGGCTCGCGCGTGGGCGGGCCGAAGTCGCGCGGCGTCATCGCCGTGGCGCAGGCGAAGGTCACGCCTTCAAGCGCTTCCTCGACGGTCTCCACGATGCGGGCACGCGCGAGGATGTCGGCGGCGCCGCTGGCCATGGCAACGGTCTCTTCCTGGCACAGCACATCGGCGAAGCGCGGCTTCACCAGCACGAGCTGCGAAAAGCCCATCACCTTCATTGCGCGGGCGGTCGAACCGACGTTGCCTGGGTGGCTGGTGTTGACGAGAATGAATCGTGTGGATTCCACGCGGGATAACCCTGGGGTTTGCTAGAATCCCACGATTATCCGGGCCACGCCGCTCGCGATACGCTCTTTCCCACCGTCAGTCCACCTCACCCCGTCACAGGATCCCCGCATGACGCAGCAAGCCGCTCTCCATCCGATGCTCAATGTCGCCATCAAGGCCGCACGTGCAGCCGGCGCCATCATCAACCGCGCATCGATGGACCTGGACATCCTGAAGATCAACACGAAGGCGCCCAACGACTTCGTGACCGAGGTGGACCAGATGGCGGAAGAGATCATCGTCCAGACCCTGCTTGAAGCCTACCCCGACCACGGTGTCCTCGCCGAAGAGTCGGGCCGCATGGGTGCCAAGGACTCCGAATTCGTCTGGATCATCGATCCGCTGGACGGCACGACCAACTTCATCCACGGCTTCCCCGTCTACTGCGTCTCCATCGCCCTGGCCCACCGCGGCGTGGTGCAGCAGGCCGTCGTCTACGACCCCACGCGCGACGACCTCTTCTACGCCACCAAGGGCCGCGGCGCCTTCCGCAATGACCGCCGCCTGCGCGTCTCCAAGCGCACCCGCATGAGCGACGCGCTCGTGGGCACCGGGTTCCCCTTCCGCCGCGGCGACAACCCCAAGCGCTACCTCAAGATGTTCGAGGAAGTGATGGCCGAGGTGGCCGGCGTGCGCCGCCCGGGCGCTGCTGCGCTGGACCTCTGCTACGTGGCCGCCGGCTACTACGACGCCTTCTTCGAAACTGGCCTGCAGCCCTGGGACGTCGCCGCAGGCTCGCTGATCATCACCGAAGCCGGTGGCCTGATCGGCAACTTCACCGGCGAAGCCGATTACTTGTACCAGCGCGAAGTCGTGGCCGGTTCGCCCAAGATCTACGGCCAGATGGTGCAGATCCTGGCGCCCTACACCCGCGTGATCAAGGAAGAAGACGCGGCCGCTGCCGACGGCGAAGCCAAGAAGCCCACCGCTGCTGAAGCGGTGGCCGCGCAAGCCGCTGCTGGCAAGCCCGCCGTCAAGAAGGGCCCGGTGCGCATCCGCAAGACCGAAGCCTGATGCTTCGACGGGGCCTCCTCGGTCTGCTGCTGACGCTGGGGCTGAGCGGCACGGCGTCGGCCGATCCGGCCTGCGTGCTCACGCAGCGCTGGAACGAGGATCCGCCCTTCAGCATGAAGGCGGCCGACGGCCAGATCGTCGGCGTCTACGTCGAGCTGGTCTCCACCGCCCTGGCCCGCATGGGCTGCAGCGCCAGGCTCGTCGAAATGCCCTGGGCACGCGCCCTGGCCGAGCTCAAAGCCGGCAGGCTCGACATCCTGCCCGGCACGCTGCGCAACCCGGAGCGGCAGGCCTTTGCGTATTTCGTGGCGGGCCGCTGGTCCTCGCGCAACGTGCTGTTCGCCCATGTGGCGGTCAAGGACCAATGGCCAAAGGCCAGCCTCGAAGAGGTCCGCCGCAGCAGCTTTCGGCTCGGCGCACAGATCGGCGTGAACTACGGTCCCGAGTTCGCGCAGCTCGATCGCGACGCTGACTTTCACGCCCTGCTGACCCTCAGCGGTTCACGCACGGCGCTGTGGAAGATGCTGGAGATGCGCCGCATCGACGGCCTCATCGCCGACGAGTGGACTGCGCGCTACGAACTCACCCAGCTCGGCCTGCAGGCCAGCATCCACGCCACGCCGCTGGTCGTCTCGGAAGAAGCGGCCAGCTTCGCCTTCAGCAAGGCCACGGTACAGCAGGATTTCGTCGACCGCTTCGAAGCCACGCTCGACGTCATGCAACACGACGGCAGCTATGCCGCCATCGTGCGCAAATACGTGCCTGAGGCGACGCCGCCCAAACGCTGAGTTAGCGCGCGAGCCTGAAGCTCGCCACGGTCTGCACCAGCTGCGCCGCTTGCTCCCGCAAGCTCTCTGCGGCCGCTGCAGACTCCTCCACCAGCGAAGCGTTCTGCTGCGTCATCTGGTCCAGCTGCTGCACGGCCTGGCCGATCTCGCCCAGCGTGCGCGCCTGGTTGGCGCTGGAGGTCGAGATCTCTCCGATGATCTGCGTGACACGGCGCACGCTGCTCACCACCTCGCCCATGGTCTGGCCCGTCTCGCTGACCAGGCGGCTGCCACCGTCCACGCGCTCGACCGAGGCCGAGATCAGCGCCTTGATCTCACGCGCAGCTTCCGCAGAGCGTTGGGCCAGCGAACGCACCTCGCCGGCCACGACCGCGAAGCCGCGGCCCTGCTCGCCCGCACGCGCCGCTTCCACCGCTGCGTTCAAGGCCAGGATGTTCGTCTGGAAGGCAATGCCATCGATCACGCCGATGATGTCGCCGATCTTGTGGGAAGCCTGCTGAATGTCGCTCATGGTCTCCACCACCTGCTGGACCATCGCGCCGCCTCGATCGGCCACGGCCGAAGCGCTCTGCGCCAATGTGTCGGCCTGGCGGGCGGCGTCGGCGTTCTGGCGCACGCCATCGCTCAGCTGATGCATGGCCGCGCCGGTCTGCTCCAGGCTGCTCGCGGCCTGCTCGGTGCGGTTGGACAGATCCTGGTTGCCAGTGGCGATCTCGCTGGACGCGATGCGCACCTGCTCGGCCGCACCGCGAACCGAGGCAATCGTTCCAGAAAGGCGCTGCTGCATCTCGGCCAGGCTGCGCCCCAGGGCGGCCAGTTCGTCCTGCCCTTCGGCCTTCAGCTGGGCCGTCAGGTCGCCGTCCGCGATCAGCGCCGTGTGCTGGCGTGCGGCGTCCAGCGGTGCCGTGACCGACTTCGTGATGATCAGCGCAACCGCCACGCCGAGCAGCGTCGCCACGGCCAGCAGCGCCAGGATCAGGCTGCGCGTGTTGCGGGCCTGCTCCTGGGTTTCTGCCACGGCCTTGCTCAGGCTGTCGTGCGTGTAGTCGGCGTAGGCGTTGATCGCCTCAAGATAGCCCTCCATGGCCGGGATCAAATCGGCGGCAATGCCCTTCACGACGTTCTCACCGCCCTCCTTTTGCTTGGCCAGGCCGTCCCGCACCGATTGATAGGCCTTGCGCTTCTCGCCGATCGTCGCCACCAGACGTTCCGCCTCGGGCGACTGCTGGAGCTGGTCCAGCTCCTTTTGCACCGCATCGATGCGCGCCGAGGTCTCCTTGGACTTGCGCGTGAAGGCCTTGACGAAGACCTGGTCCTCGACCGCCATGCTGACCAGCCGGCGCTGGATGCTCACCTCGGTCAGGCCCGCCCACTGGCGCGACAGCTCCAGCGCATGCATATCGACCTCGACCAGCTGCTGGATGCGGTCGTTGAGCTGGCTCACGCGCATCACGCCGACCACGGAGGCCCCGATCAGCAAGGCCATCACCAGGGCAAAACCGGCCAGCACGCGATTGCGCAGCTTCCAGTCGTTCAGGAATTTCATCTTCTTGTCCTCCATCGCCGCTTGCTGGGCGATTCCTCGGCAAACCAAACCCGGTATTGTTTCGCCGCAGTGTGACAAGGCCTTGCGCTCAACTGTGAAGTTAGGGGCAATATTTGCAAAAACGCATCGCATAAGATCCACCCCATGCGCCGATGGCTTCTCATCCTCCTGGTCGCCCTGCTGCCCCTGCGCGGCTGGACGGCGGAGCGCATCACTGTCGACATGGCCACCGTCGAGCTCGGCATGAGCGCCGCCATGGCCACGATGCAAGACTGTCCGATGAAGAAGGGCGCAGACGGCACGGCGATGTTCAACCACGGCTGCCAGAGCTGCCAGCTCTGCATGAGCCTGGCTGCCCCGGTCTTCCCGCTGCTTGAATTCCAAGCCTCCGCCCCAGGCACCTCCCTGCCTGTGCCGGACGAGCGCTTCAGCAGCGCCGAGCTCGCGCGCAGCGCCAAACCCCCAATCTCCTGACTCCGACAGCCTGAGTCCGCCTGCGCCTTCCCTTCGGCGCGGGTTCCCTGGGCATTGATGCCCAGCTGTTTGGAGAGCATCCGTGAAATTGCATTTACCTGCCGCGCTCGCCTGCGCGGCAGCCTTGGGCGCGCAAGCGGCCTGGGCCGGCCCGATGGGCTTCAAGGGCAGCTGGATGGCCATGGGCGACCTTGGCGCCAACTGGCAGGAAGTCTTCGTCAACTACGCGCTCACCTCGCGTGACGCCATCGGCCTTTCCGGCCTGGAGATGAAATCCGACGACGGCCGGTTGACGCGGCGGCTCGGCGAGGCCACTTACACGCGCCTGGCCCTGCGCTGGAACCTGCCGGAGGCGCAAGCCAACGTCTGGATCGTCGGCGGCCTGGGCGCGGTCAGCGGCAATGACTTCGGCGGCAGCCGCGTCATGGCCACGCCGGGTCTGCTGCTCGACTACGAGACCACGCGCTTCTACGCCTCGGCCACCGCAAGGCTGTACCGCGCCAGCGGCATCAACCATGACTTCGCCTCGGCCCGACTCGGCTTCTCCTTCTTCGAGGCCGAATACGACCAGACGCAGCCCTGGTTCGTGATCGAGGCGCGGCGCATGCGCGGCCTGTCCGAGAAGACCGAGGTCACGCCCATGCTTCGTCTCATCAACCGGCGCTATTTCGTCGAACTGGGCATGAACAACTCGTCCCAGCTCCGCGCCAACTTCATGTACACCTATTGAAAGGATTGCCATCATGAACAAAACCCTCATTGCCCTGGCTTTCGCCCTGGCCACCGCACCCGCGATGGCTGCCAGCAGCCTCAAGTTCACCGTCAACGGCATGGTCTGCGCCTTCTGTGCACAGGGCATCGAGAAGCGCATCGGCAAGATGGGCGCCACGCAGGCGGTGCTCGTCGATCTGAAGAAGAAGTTTGTCGTCGTCGAGGCCAAGGAGGGCCAGACGCTCGACCCCAAGGCCATCACCGCCGAGATCGTCGAGGCCGGCTACGACGTGACCCGGACAGAGGCGCTGACGCAGTCGGTGGCGGAGATCAAGGCCGCGGCCAAGGACAAGCCATGACTGCACCCGGTGACGCGACCCGCCCCGGCTTCTGGACCGCCCTGCTCAGCCTGTTCGCCAGCTCCAGCACGCTGGTGTGCTGCGCCATTCCGGCACTGCTGGTGGGGCTGGGCGCGGGGGCGGCGCTGTCTTCGCTGGTGGCGGTCTTCCCGCAGGTCGTCTGGCTCAGCGAACACAAGCTGGGCCTGTTTGCCTTCGCGGGGCTGATGCTGCTGGCCAGCGGTGCGCTGCAATGGCGCAACCGGCGCGCCCCCTGCCCCATCGACCCAGCGCTGCGTCACGCCTGCCTGCAAACTCGCAGGCAGGCGGCCCGTGTCTACGGTGTCAGCCTGCTGCTCTACCTCGTCGGCAGCTGGTTCGCCTTCGTCCAGCCCTGGATAAGCAGTTAAGCACTTAAACTCTGGCCCGTTCCGCAAAGCCCTCCCGCTTCTCCCGAGAGGGCTTTGTTCATCTTGAAGACGCCGATGAGCCAGCCCGCAGACCTCTCCCATCACACCCCCGTCATGCAGCAGTATTTCCGCCTGAAGGCGGACCATCCTGACGTGCTGGTGTTCTTCCGCATGGGTGATTTCTACGAGGTCTTCTTCGATGACGCGCGCAAGTGCAACGCCCTGCTGGACATCACTCTGACGGCCCGCGGCCAAAGCGGCGGTGAACCCGTTGTGATGGCTGGCGTACCGGTCCACGCATTGGAGAGTTATCTCGCCAAGCTGATCAAGCTCGGCGAAGCGGTGGCGATCGCCGAGCAGGTGGGCGATGTGGCCACGGCCAAGGGGCCCGTCGAACGCAAGGTCGTGCGCGTGGTCACGCCGGGCACGGTGACGGATTCGGAATTGCTGGCCGACAAGCAGGACTCGGTGCTGCTGGCCGTGGTCAGCCAAGGCAAGAAATTGGGCCTGGCCTGGCTCTCGATGACCCAGGGCGCCATCGGCTTGGCCGAATGCAGCGACCGCGAGCTGCCGTCCTTCCTGGCGCGCCTGATGCCGGCCGAAGTCCTCGTGGACCGCGAGAAGCAACCGGCCGCCGTGCTGGCCGCTCGCTGCGCCATCACCAATCGGCCGGGCTGGCAGTTCGACTCCGCTTTAGGCGTGCGCAAGCTCTGTGAGCAATTGGGCGTCGCCAGCCTGCAAGGCTTCAACGCGCAGGATCTGCCTGCCGCCCAGTCCGCTGCCGCTGCCTTGCTCAGTTATGCCGAGCACACCCAGGGCCGCTCGCTGGCCCATGTACGCAGTCTGGCGGTGCAGCGTGCGTGCGACTTGCTGGACCTGCCCCCGGCCACGCAACGCAATCTGGAACTGACGCAGACCCTGCGCGGCGAGACCAGCCCGACGCTGCTTTCACTGCTGGACAGCTGCCGCACCGGCATGGGCAGCCGCGCGCTGCGCCACTGGCTGCTGCACCCGATGCGCGAACGCGGCCAAGCCATGGCTCGCCACGGAGCCATTGCGGTCTTCATGGAAGCGGGCTTCGAGCCGCTGCGTGAGGCCCTGCGTGGCGTGTCCGACGTGGAGCGCATCGCCGCCCGCGTGGCGCTGCGCCAGGTGCGCCCGCGTGAGCTGGCCGGCCTGCGCTCAACCTTGCAGTTGTTGCCTTCGCTGGCTCGCGCCCTGCCCGCAGGATCAGCCTTGATCGATCACCTGTCGGCGGGCCTGGCGGCCTCTCCGCATATCGAAGAGCTGCTGCGCCGTGCGATCGCCGAAGAACCCGCCGTGCTGTTGCGCGACGGCGGTGTGATCGCCCCCGGTTTCGACGCAGAGCTTGATGAGCTGCGCGGCATCGCAGAGAACTGCGACGCCTTCCTGATTGACCTGGAAGCCCGCGAGCGCGCCCGTACCGGCATCGCCAACCTGCGTGTCCAGTTCAACAAGGTCCACGGCTTCTACATCGAGGTCACGCAGGGCCAGGTGGACAAGGTGCCGATGGACTACCAGCGCCGCCAGACGCTGAAGAACGCCGAGCGCTACATCACGCCCGAGCTCAAGACCTTCGAGGACAAGGCGCTGTCGGCCCAGGAACGCTCGCTGACGCGCGAGAAGTACCTCTACGAGCTGCTGCTCGATCAGTTGATCGAGGAGCTGGAAGCACTGACCACGCTGGGCCGCGCCCTCGCCGCCCTGGATGCGCTCGCGGCCCTGGCCGAACGCGCGGCGACGTTGGGCTGGTGCCAGCCCGAGTTCGTGACCCAGCCCGCCATCGACATCGTGGGCGGCCGCCATCCGGTGGTGGAGGCGCGCCTGCGGGAAACCGCCGGTGCCGAGTTCATGGCCAACGATTGCCGGCTCGACGCCCGCACCCGCATGCTCGTGATCACCGGCCCGAACATGGGCGGTAAATCGACCTTCATGCGCCAGGTGGCCCTGATCGCGCTACTGGCGGCGATGGGCTCCTACGTGCCGGCCACCAGTTGCCGACTCGGGCCGATGGATGCGATCCACACCCGCATCGGCGCGGCGGACGACCTGGCCAATGCGCAGTCGACCTTCATGTTGGAGATGACCGAAGCCGCCGCCATCCTCAATGGCGCCACCGATCAATCGCTGGTGCTGATGGACGAGATCGGCCGAGGCACCTCGACCTTCGACGGCCTGGCCCTGGCCGGCGCCATTGCCAGCCATCTGCACGACAAGACGCGCGCCTTCACGCTGTTTGCCACCCATTATTTCGAGCTGACCGAGTTCCCGACCAAGCACGGCCAGGCGCAGAACTGCCATGTCTCGGCGGTGGAGAGCGGTGACGACATCGTCTTTCTGCACGAGATCCAGGCCGGCCCGGCCAGCCGCAGCTACGGCGTGCAGGTGGCGCGCCTGGCGGGTATGCCCAGCTCGCTGGTCCGCCAGGCGCGCAACACTCTGGAGGCACTGGAAGCCAAGGCCGAGTCGGGCGACGCGCAGATCGACCTGTTCGCGGCGCCGCCGCCCGCGCCCGTCGCCGAGGAGACACATCCGCTTCTTGATGCCATGCAGACTGTGGACCCCGACGCGCTGAGCCCCCGCGAGGCGCTGGAACTTGTCTACCGCCTCAAGAAACTTTCCGCATGACGCGCACCCTGGTCTTCAGCCACGGCAACAGTTTCCCCTCGGCCACCTACGGCAGGCTGTTCGAGGTCTGGCGCGCCGCGGGCTGGCAGGTGCACGCACTGCCGCAGTTCGGCCACGACCCGGACTTCCCGGTCACCAGCAACTGGCGCGGCCTGCGCGATCAGCTGATCCGCTTCATCGAGCAAGACGTCAAGCCCGAAGGCCCGGTGACGCTGGTCGGCCATTCGCTGGGCGGCGCCTTGAGCCTGCTGACGGCCTGTCGCCGCCCGGACCTGGTCTCGGAACTGGTGTTGCTCGACTCGCCCGTGATCGACGGCTGGCGAGCTCACAGCATCCGCATGGCCAAGGCGATGCGGCTGATGCAGCGCGTCTCGCCCGGCAAGATTTCCGCGCAGCGCCGCTACGAATGGCCGGACCGCGCGGCCGTGCTGGCGCACTTCTCGTCCAAGGGCAAGTTCGCCCGCTGGGATCCACGCGTGCTGGCCGATTACGTCGAGCATGGCTTCGAGGAAACCGGCGGCAAGACGGTGCTGAAGTTCCGCCGCGAGGTCGAGACCCGCATTTACAACACGCTGCCGCACCACCTGGGCTTTTTGCTGCAGCGCCATCCGCCGCGCTGCCCGGTGGGTTTCATCGCCGGCACGCAGAGCGAGGAAATGCGCCAGGCCGGCGCCCACGCCAGCAAGGCCCTGGCCGGCAAGCATTTCCACTGGTTCGAAGGCACGCATCTCTACTGCTTCGAGAGGCCGGACGACACGGCTGTGGCGGTGTTGCAGATGCTCGACACCCTGCGGGCAGAAACCACTTCCGCCTGAGCTCCGCGCGAAATGGCTTGATCTGCGGGTTGACGTGGAGGGAGCCGCCGTGCAGGGAAGGAACATCCACTTCACTTCGCTGCTGACCATGGGCGAGTGCTGGCACAACAACCACCATGCGTTCCCGGGCTCCGCTCGCCTGGGTCTCTACGCTGGCGAATGGGATCCGGGCTGGTGGGCGCTGGTGCTGATGCACAGGCTGGGCCTGGTGCGCAACTTTCGTCTGCCAAGCGGCATGCCCGTGCGACCGGAACTGCACGCCCGTGATGCCGTTGCCGCCCAGGCAAGGCAGCTTGTGGTGGCTGATGCCATGGCCCCGCGGCAATTGCTGCTGACAGGTCCGGCGGCCAATGTGCCGCGAGTCTTGCTTCGCTGGCTCGCAGGAAAGAACGGCTCGTTTCAGCTGGATCCATCGAGCCGACGCCTGAGCTTGCGGCTTGGTGACTTGCAGTTGCGTGGCTTGCCCGCCGTGTGCTTCGCACTCGGCACCCACGGCGCAGTTGGGCGAAGCCTTGCGTTCGCCATGACGCCCCTGGCCCGCTTCGTCGAGCGTCAGCGCCTGCAGTTCATCTGAACCGCCGCAGGCCTAGGGCCATCCCCTATAATCCGCATTTCCCACCACAGCGTCGTCGCAAGGACGGCGCTGCAAGACCAAATGACCAAGTACGTCTTCGTCACGGGCGGTGTGGTGTCCTCTCTCGGCAAGGGCATCGCGTCGGCCTCTCTGGCTGCCATCCTCGAATCGCGCGGCCTTAAAGTCACCCTCATCAAGCTCGATCCGTACATCAACGTCGACCCCGGCACGATGTCGCCGTTCCAGCACGGTGAAGTCTTCGTCACCGACGACGGCGCGGAAACGGATCTGGACCTCGGCCACTACGAGCGCTTCATCACCACGCGGATGAAGAAGAGCAACAACTTCACCACCGGCCAGATCTACATGTCGGTGCTGGAGAAAGAGCGCCGCGGCGACTACCTGGGCAAGACCGTTCAGGTGATCCCGCACATCACGAACGAGATGCAAGATTTCATCCGTCGTGGCGCCGGCCAAGGCACGCCCGAGGCGGTGGACGTGGCGATCGTGGAAATCGGCGGCACGGTCGGCGACATCGAATCGCTGCCCTTCCTCGAGGCTGCGCGCCAGATGAGCCTGAAGGCCGGCCCGAACAACGTCGCCTTCGTCCACCTGACCTACGTGCCCTGGATCGCTGCTGCCGGCGAGCTCAAGACCAAGCCCACCCAACACACGGTGCAGAAGCTGCGCGAGATCGGCATCCAGCCGGACGCCCTGCTCTGCCGCGCCGACCGCCGCATCCCGGACGACGAGCGCGAGAAGATCTCGCTGTTCACGAACGTGGCTGAATACGGCGTGATCTCCATGTGGGATGTGAACACGATCTACAAGGTGCCGCGCATGCTGCACGAGCAGGGCCTGGACCAGCTGATCTGCACGAAGCTGCAGCTCAACACCAAGTCCACCGACCTGAAGCGCTGGGACACCCTGGTGCACGAGGTAGAGAACCCCGCGCGCCAGGTCACCATCGCCATGTGCGGCAAGTACACCGACCTGTCGGACTCGTACAAGTCGCTCAACGAAGCGCTGCGCCACGCCGGCATCCACAACCACTCGGGCGTGAAGATCGAGTACGTGGATTCGGAACAGCTGACGCCCGACACGGTCGACCAGCTGAAGCAATTCGACGCCATCCTCGTCCCCGGCGGCTTCGGCAAGCGCGGCGTGGAAGGCAAGATCCTGGCGGCCCAGTACGCCCGTGAGCACAAGCTGCCTTACCTGGGCATCTGCCTGGGCATGCAGGTCGCCACGATCGAGTACGCCCGGCACATGGCTGGCCTGGCCGGCGCCAACTCCACCGAGTTCGACCCCGAGACCCAGCACCCGGTCATCGCCCTGATCGACGAGTGGCAGGACGCCGACGGCTCCATCCAGAAGCGCGACGCCAACTCCGACCTCGGCGGCACGATGCGCCTGGGCGCGCAGAGCTCCGACGTCAAGCCCGACACGCTGGCCTACGACATCTACGGCCCCGTCGTGACCGAGCGCCACCGCCACCGCTACGAGGCCAACGAGCACTACCTCGACCGCCTGCAAAAGGCCGGCCTCGTGATCTCTGCCATCACGCAGCGCGAGAAGCTGACCGAGATGGTCGAGCTGCCGCAGAGCGTCCACCCCTGGTATGTCGGCGTGCAGTTCCACCCCGAGTTCAAGTCGACGCCGTGGGACGGCCACCCGCTGTTCACCGCCTTCATCAAGGCGGCGCTGGACCATCAGAAGAAGGCTTAAGGACTGAGCACCATGAAACTCTGCGGATTCGACGTCGGCATCGACAAGCCCTTCTTCCTGATCGCCGGCACCTGCTCGATCGAAGGCATGGAGATCACGATCGACGTGGCTGGCCGACTGAAGGAAGCCTGCTCCTCGCTCGGCATCCCGCTGATCTACAAGGGCTCCTTCGACAAGGCCAACCGTTCCTCCGGCACCAGCAAGCGCGGCGTCGGCATGGAAGCGGGCCTGAAGATCCTCGACGAGGTCCGCCGCGTTCATGGCCTGCCCATCCTCACCGACATCCACGACGCCACGCAGGTGGCTGAAGTCGCCAGCGTCGTCGACGTGCTGCAGACGCCGGCCTTCCTGTGCCGCCAGACCGACTTCATCCGTGCTGTTGCGCAATCGGGCAAGCCGGTCAACATCAAGAAGGGCCAGTTCCTCGCGCCCTGGGACATGAAGAACGTCATCGACAAGGCCCGCGCCGCCGCAGCGGAAGTGGGCCTGCCTGAGGACAGCTTCCTGGCCTGCGAACGCGGCGTGAGCTTCGGCTACAACAACCTGGTGGCCGACATGACCAGTCTGGCCGAGATGCGCAACTCCGGCGCGCCGGTGGTGTTCGACGTGACCCACTCGGTGCAAAAGCCCGGCGGCCTGGGCGGCACCAGCGGCGGTGCCCGCGAGATGGTGCCGGTACTGGCCCGCGCGGGCGTGGGCGTGGGCGTGGCGGGCCTTTTCATGGAGACGCATCCGAACCCGGCCGAGGCCTTCAGTGACGGCCCCAACGCCGTGCCGCTCAAGCACATGAAGACGCTGCTGGAGCAGTTGGTGGCGCTGGACCGCGTGGTCAAGAAGCAGCCGCTCTTGGAGAACGACTTCAGCTGCTGAGCTGAGCCCAGAGACAAGCGTTCATCTTGTTCAGCGGCCGTAACGAATCGCTGGCAGGATGCACGCGCAACGATTTTTGAACTACGGAGACAGAAGCAAATGAGCGCCATTGTTGACATCGTCGGCCGCGAGATCCTCGACAGCCGCGGCAATCCCACCGTCGAATGCGACGTGCTGCTGGAAAGCGGCGTGATGGGCCGCGCGGCCGTGCCCTCGGGCGCCTCCACCGGCTCGCGTGAAGCCATCGAGCTGCGTGACGGCGACAAGAGCCGCTACCTGGGCAAGGGCGTGCTCAAGGCCGTCGAGCACATCAACACCGAGATCTCGGAAGCCGTGCTGGGCCTCGACGCCTCCGAGCAGGCCTTCCTGGACAAAACCCTGATCGACCTGGACGGCACCGAGAACAAGAGCCGCCTGGGCGCCAATGCCATGCTGGCCGTCTCCATGGCCGTGGCCAAGGCCGCCGCTGAGGAATCCGGCCTGCCGCTGTACCGCTACTTCGGCGGCATGAACGGCAACCAGCTGCCCGTGCCGATGATGAACGTCATCAACGGCGGCGAACACGCCAACAACAACCTCGACCTGCAAGAGCTGATGATCATCCCGGTGGGCGCACCAACGTTTCGCGAAGCGCTGCGCTGGGGTGCCGAGGTCTTCCACGCGCTGAAGAAGATCCTGCACGACAAGCACATCAGCACCGCCGTCGGCGACGAAGGTGGCTTTGCCCCGAGCGTAGAAAACCATGAAGCGGCAATCCAGATGATCCTGGAAGCCATCGACAAGGCCGGCTACACCGCAGGCGAGCAGATCGCCCTCGGCCTGGACTGCGCCGCCAGCGAGTTCTACAAGGACGGCAAGTACGTGCTCGAAGGCGAAGGCGGCATCGCGCTGGATTCGCAGCAGTGGACTGACATGCTGGCCACCTGGGTCGACAAGTACCCGATCATCTCGATCGAAGACGGCATGGCCGAAGGCGACTGGGACGGCTGGAAGATCCTGACCGACCGCCTGGGCAAGAACGTGCAGATCGTGGGTGACGACCTGTTCGTCACCAACACCAAGATCCTGCAAGAGGGCATCGAGAAGGGCATCGCCAACTCCATCCTCATCAAGATCAACCAGATCGGCACGCTGACCGAGACCTTCGCCGCCATCGAGATGGCCAAGCGCGCCGGCTACACCGCCGTCGTGTCGCACCGCTCGGGCGAGACGGAAGACTCCACCATCGCCGACATCGCCGTGGGCCTGAACGCTGGCCAGATCAAGACCGGCTCGCTCTCGCGCTCGGACCGCATGGCCAAGTACAACCAGCTGCTGCGCATCGAAGAAGACTTGGGTGATGTGGCTGTGTATCCCGGCCGCGCTGCCTTCTACAACCTGAAGTAAACGCGCAAGTGATGCGCGGCTGAAACGCCGCGATCGCTCAGAACGGCGATGGATGCGAGTCCATCGCCGTTTTCCATTCCGTTGCGAATACACTCCTGCCCGTGAAAGTGCTCACCGTCATCCTCACTGCTTTCCTGGTGCTGATCCAAGGCCAGCTCTGGTTCGGCAAGGGCAGCATCCCCTACGGGGTCAAGCTGCGCGGTGAACTGGCTGAAGCCAAGGCCGCCAACGAGACGGCCAAAGCGCGCAACGCTCAGCTCCAGGCCGAGCTGCTGGACCTCAAGGAGGGCCTCGAGATGGTCGAGGAAAAAGCGCGCATGGAACTCGGCATGATCAAGCCGGACGAAGTCTTCGTCCAAGTACGTCGTCAGTGAGCCTGCTCTCCTTCCTCCACAGCTTTCTCGAACCGGCCTTCACGCTCCTGGGCAGCCCGATCAGCTGGCTGGAGATCGTGGCCTTCGCGCTTTCCATCGTCATGGTGGTGCTGAACATGCGCGTCAACCCGCTGGCCTGGCCGCTGGCGATCGCGGCCTCGGTCCTCTACGGCTGGCTCTTCTTCGACGGCAAGCTGTACGGCGAAGGCAGCCTGCAGATCGTCTTCGTCGCCCTCGCCTGCTGGGGCTGGTGGCAATGGCTGCGCGGCAAAGCCGCCGACGGCGAGAAGCTGCATGTGCAAAGGCTGTCGGCGCGCGGCCGGCTGATCGCGCTGGGCATCACGCTCGCGGGCTGGCCGCTGCTCGGCGTCTTCCTGGCCCGTGTCACCGATTCGCCACTGCCGTATTGGGACGCCCTGCCCACCGTCGGCAGCCTCGTCGGCCAATGGCTGCTGGGCCGCAAGTACGCGGAGAACTGGCCGACCTGGGTCGCGGTCAACGCAGTCAGCGTCGTGCTGTTCGCGCTCAAGGGCTACTGGCTGACAGTCGTGCTGTATGGCGCCTTCGTTCCGATGTCCGTGATCGGTTGGCGCCAATGGCGATTGATGTTGCTGCAGCAGCAAAAAGCGGCATGAGCACGATCGTCGCCATCGTCGGCGCGGAGAGCACCGGCAAGACCAGCCTGGCGCTGGCCCTGGCCGACAGGCTCAACGCAGAAGGCATCAAGGCCACCGCTGTGCCCGAGCTGCTGCGCGCCTGGTGCGAGCGCGAAGGCCGAACGCCGCGCCCTGAAGAGCAGGCCTCCATCGCCGATTCACAAACCGCTGCCATCGATACCGCGGCCCGCGAGTTCGACGTGGTGCTGTGCGACACCACGGCGCTGATGACGGCCATCTACAGCGACTACATCTTCAGCGACCGCTCCCTGATCGCCCAAGGCCAGGCCTTCCATCGCCGCTGCGACCTCACGCTGCTGACGGCGCTGGACATCGCCTGGGTGGCCGACGGCCTGCAGCGCGAAGGCCCGCACGTGCGCCCCCCGATCGACGCGCTCGTGCGCGCCGCACTGGACGAAGGCGCCATCCCGTGGACCCTGGTCAGCGGCCAGGGCGAGGCGCGCGTGGACGCTGCGCTGCGCGCGATCCGCCCGCTGCTGGCCGGCCGCTAACTTTCCCGTCACACGCATGGCTTAGAGTTCGCGCAATCGGACACCGCAAGGACCTGCTGCATGAGCTCTTCCCGTCGCCACTTTCTCCGCAACGCTGCTGCAACCGGCGCGCTGTCGGCCCTGCCGCCCTCCATTCAGCGCGCCCTGGCCATCGAGCCCAACCGCGCCACCGGCACGCTGGCCGACGTGGAACACGTGGTGATCCTGATGCAGGAGAACCGCAGCTTCGATCACTACTTCGGCACGCTCAACGGCGTGCGCGGCTTTGGCGACCGCTTCACCATTCCGCAGCCCGAAGGCCGCTCGGTCTGGCAACAGGTCAAGAACGAGAAGGGTGAGCTGCTGATGCCCTTTCACCTCGACAGCAGCAAGGGCAACGCGCAGCGCGCGCATGGCGCTCCGCACACCTGGGTGGACAGCCACCAGGCCTGGGCCGACGGACGCATCTCCGAATGGCCGCGCTACAAGCACGTGAGCTCGATGGGTTTCATGAAGGAACGCGAGGTGCCGTTCCAGTTCGCCCTGGCCAACGCCTTCACGATCTGCGATGCCTACCACTGCGCCATGCACACGGGCACGCACGCCAACCGCTCCTTCCACTGGACCGGCACCAACGGGCCGACCGGCGAAGGCACGAAGGGCAACGAGGCCTTCGTGAACAATGTGGACGAGTGGGCCGACACCGGCCCCTCAAGCCAAGGCTTCGACTGGAAGACCTATCCCGAGCGGCTGCAGGCCGCCGGCGTGACCTGGAAGGTCTACCAGAACATCCCGAACAACTATGGCTGTAACCCGTTGATCGGCTTCACGCCCTATCGTCAGGCCAACGAGCGCGCGAAACGCCCGGTCAGCAGCACGCTCGACTACGCTGCCAACGCGGCCTACGACCCGGCCGAGGATGCCACCAATCCGCTTTGCAAGGGCACGGCCAACACGCTGCCGGCCGCGACGAAGGAAGCCTTCGATGCCGGCCAATTCGTCGAGGCTTTCGCCAAGGACGTGAAAGCGGGCCGCCTGCCACAGGTCTCGTGGATCATTCCGCCGGACGTCTACTCTGAACACCCGGGCCCCTCGAGCCCGGTCCAGGGCGCTTGGTACATCTCGGCCATCCTGGACGCGCTGACCGCCGCGCCCGAGGTCTGGAGCAAGACCGTCTTCCTCGTGAACTTTGACGAGAACGACGGCTTCTTCGACCACATGCCGAGCCCGTCTGCGCCCTCGCCGCGCGCTGACGGCAGCTTCGCCGGCAAGAGCACGCTGCCGGCCGAAGCGATGGCCGCCGAGTACTACACGCAGACGCCGTTCGCCGGGATGCCGGGCAAGCAGCCGCCACCGGACGGCAAGGTCTTCGGCCCCGGCATGCGCGTGCCGATGTACGTGATCTCTCCGTGGTCCAAGGGCGGCTGGGTCAACTCGCAGGTCTTCGACCACACCTCGGTGCTGCGTTTCCTCGAAAGCCGCTTCGGCGTGCGCGAGTCCAACATCTCGCCTTTCCGTCGCGCAGTGTGTGGCGACATGACAAGCTGCTTCGATTTCTCGAAGCCGGAAGGCAAGACGCCCGCGCTGGCCGGCAGCCTCAGCAAATCGCAGGCCGATGCGCTGCGAGCGAAACAGCAGGCGCTGCTGCAGCTCAAGCCGCCGCTGCGCCAGGCGGCACCCAAGCAGGCCAAGGGTACGCGACCGTCGCGAGCCCTGCCCTACGAGCTGGCAGTGAACTCCATCTTCGAAGCCGCTGCGGTGCGCCTCGAATTCATCAACTCGGGCACGCAAGCCGCGGTCTTTCACGTCTACGACAAGCACCAGCTTGACGCCATACCGCGCCGCTACATGGTTGAGCCGGGCAAGCAGCTGGCCGACGCCTGGACGGCACACGGCGATGGCAGTCACGACCTCTGGGTGCTGGGCCCGAATGGCTTCCATCGCCACGTCATTGGCGCGTCAAACGATGCCGTCGAGGCCGGCCTGCGCTACGACAAGCCAGGCCGCCAAGTCCAGCTCCTGCTGCGCAACGATGGCAAGGCAGCCCGCAGCTTCACGCTGACGCCCAACGCCTACGGCAAGGGCAACCGCAGCATCACCGTGGCAGCCGGTGCCAATGAACTTGTCAACTGGTCGGTGGCCGACAGCGGCAACTGGTACGACCTGAGCGTGACGGTGGACGGCCTGAATGGCTTCAGCCGCCGCTTCGCAGGCCGTATGGAAACGGGCTCCGATTCGATCAGCGACCCCGCCTAAGAACGACGTTACTTACTGCATCGTCTCCGACGCGCCGCCCTGGGCGGCGCTGTCGGTGAACAGGCTGCCCACGTCCACGGCGTCGAAGCGGTACTTCAGGCCGCAGAACTCACAGCCGATCTCGACCTCGCCGCGCTCGGCCAGCACTTCGTCGATCTCGTTGCGACCCAGGCCCTTGAGCATCTGGCCCACACGTCCGCGCGAGCAGGTGCAGGCAAAGCGCGGGTGGCTCGGCTCGTAGCGCTGCACCTGTTCCTCCCAGAACAGGCGACGCAGGATGGTGTCGGCATCCAGCGTCAGCAGCTCTTCGCTCGTGAGCGTGGCGGCCAGCATGGCGATGCGGTTGTAGTCCTCCGAGAGGCCGATCTGGTCCTCATTGCGCTCGGCGGCCTGGCCTTCCAGATTGCCCTCACCCTTGATCGGCAGGCGCTGGATCAAGAGGCCGGCAGCCATCTCGTCGTTGGCGGCCAGCACCAGCTTGGTGTCGAGCTGCTCGGACTGCAGCATGTAGTGCTCCAGCACCTCGGAGAGCATTTGCAGCGGCTCGCGCTGGTCGCCGAACAGCGGCACCACGCCTTGGTAAGGCTGCTGGCCCGGCAGGCGGTCCTTGGGGTCCAGCGTGATCGCGCAGCGGCCCTGGCCGTGAACGTTGAGCATCGCCTCCAGCTGCGCGCCTTCGGGGATCTCGCCGACGCGCTTGGCCATGGTGCGGAAGGACAGGTCCGGCTGCACCTCGGTCACGGCCAGCTTGACCGGGCCGTCGCCGAAGATCTGCAGGATCAGGGCGCCGTTGAACTTGATGTTCGATTGCATCAGCACGCCGGCCGCGGACATCTGGCCCAGCAGGGCACGCAGCTCGGGCGGATGGGCGCCGGCCTCTTCGCGGCGGGTCAACACCTCGCGCCAGCTGTCGGTCAGGCGGACCAGCATGCCGCGAACCGGCAGGCCTTCGAACAAAAACTTGTGCAATTCACTCATCAGGAAATCTTCTTCAGTTCAGCCGCATAACGTTGTCCGTTGGCGGTGTAGTGCGCGGCGCTCAGGGGCAGGCCGGCGAGTTGTTCGGGGCGCAGCTCCTTCACTGCCTTGGCCGGTGAGCCGATGATCAGCGAGCCGTCCGGAAATTCCTTGCCTTCGGTGACCAGCGCGCCGGCCCCGACGACACAGTTGCGGCCGATGCGGGCTCCATTCAAGACCACCGCGCCGATGCCGATCAGCGAGCCATCGCCCACCGTGCAGCCGTGCAGCATGACCTTGTGACCGACCGTCACGCCCTCGCCGACGACCAGCGGAAAGCCGTGGTCGGCGTGACAGACGGAACCATCCTGGATGTTGGAGCCGCGGCCGATGCTCAGATGCTCGGAATCGCCGCGCAGCACCGCGTTGAACCAGATGCTCACGCCCTCACCGAGCGAGACGCGGCCGATGACGTCGGCGCTGTCGGCCACCCAGGCGGTGTCGGCGATGTCGGGCTGGTGTTCGCCCAGGACGTAGACGGCCATGGCCGCTCCTGCAGGAAGAAAAAGGAAGGCGCGATTATCCGACGTTCAGCGCGTGCGTCAGATCGCCCATCAGCTTCTGCCCCCGCGCCGCCATGGCCTGGTCGCGGCGCTTCACGCCCGGCAGCGGCTCCAGGCCGTGCAGGCGGGTGATGAAGCGCAGAATGGAGTTGGTGTCGCAGACCGTGTGGTCCACGTGGCCCTTCTTCGCATGCGGAGAGATCACCAGCGCCGGGATTCGCGTGCCGGGGCCCCAGCGGTCGCCCAGCGGCGGGCTGACGTGGTCCCACCAACCGCCGTTCTCGTCGAAGGTCAGCACGACCAGCATGTTCGCCCATTGCGGGCTCTTCTCCAGGTGCTCGATCACCGTAGCGAGGTGCGCGTCGCCCGAGGCCACGTCGGCGTAGCCTGCGTGCAGGTTGAGGTTGCCCTGCGGCTTGTAGAAGCTGACAGCGGGCAGGCGGCCGGCGTCGATGTCGGCGATGAACTTGTTGGTGTCCGGCGTGCTGCCCAGCCCGCCATCGAGCAGATGCTGTTCGCGCGCCTTGGTGTCGGGTGCGAAGCTGGCAAAGAAGTTGAAAGGCTGGTGGTGCGACTGGAAGTTGGGCACCGGCGGGAAGCCCTTCTCATGGGCGTTGTCCAGCGCCGCCTGCCAGGCGCCGCCGTACCAGGCCCAGCTCACGCCCTTGTCGCTCAGCCGGTCGCCGATGGTGGCATACGTCTGCGGCGGCAGCACGCTGGAATCGTCCGGATTGGCAAAGCGCTTGTCGCCGCCCGCTGCGGGCTTCACATAGCTGGGCTGGTAGGCCGGCGCGGCGCTGTTCACGCAGTAGCCGTCGGGCGTGAGCATGCTGTCGTGCTCGTACTTGGGCGGGCCGTCCAGGCAGGAGGCCGGGTTGTCCTCGGCCAGTTTCAGGCGCGTGCCGGTCGGGTCGTCACCCTCGATCTTGCTGATCTTGTGCTTGGCCGGACTGTTGGCGGCGTCCGGATAGAACGGCGGCGCGGCGGCGACCAGGAAAATGTGGTTGAGGAAGGAGCCGCCGAAGGCCGCCATGAAGAAGTTGTCGCACAGCGTGTAGCGTGCTGCAATTCTGCGCAGCTTGAGCTCCTCGCCGGCCTGGCCGTAGTGGCCCATCACCAGCGCGCCGCTGTCGCCCCAGGCCACGAACTGGTTGCAGCGGCCGGCGGCGATCTGCGCCTGGTTGTTGTAGAAGCGGTGCGTGAGGTCGCGCGTGACGACCGTCATCGGCAGCGTCTGGCCCTGGCCGTCCTTCAGCGCGAAGGGCTTGTTGGCCAGGCCGGTGACAGCCTTCTCGTCGATGAAGTAACGCTTGCCCTCGACGGTCTGGCTTTGCGGCACGAGGCCGCCCCAGATGGCGGGCAGGCTCTTGAGCGGCGTCTTGCCGTCGCGGTCGTACTGGATGTAGTCGGCCGGCTTGAGGCTCGCCAGCGGCCGTTGCAGGCCGGGGAAGTCGTGGAAGAGGTTGTTGAAGCTGCGGTTCTCGGCGTAGATCACGACGACGGTCTTGATCTTCTCGCGCAGCTTGGCGTCGCCTTGCACCGTGGCCGCTTCGACGGGTACACCGCCCAGCAGCGAAACACCGGCACCCGTGGCCGCCAGGCCCTTGAGCAGCTGGCGCCGCTCGATGTCCACCACCTTCTCAACCATCAGCGCTTCTCCTTGCAGGCGAATCGGCCATTATCGGCCGCGCCGCAGGAGGCGCCGATCAGTGGAAACCGTGCGGGCGATCAGTGGCCGGTGTGGCCGAAGTCTTCGAGCTCGTCGCCGATGTGATCGTCGCGGTGCGGGATCTGCGGCTTGTCGAGCGGGTGGTACACGCGGCGCGACAGGCGCTGCAGGCGTTCGGACTTGTGCACTTCGTTCACGACGCTGTCCAGGTCGAGCAGCATGGAGAACGGGTCGGTCAGGGCGGGATTCAGCATGGTCTTCTCCTCCAAAGGGGCGATCACATGCAGCGGACTCTAGAGGCCGAAACGCTTTGGCAACAGGGGGTTACGTTCCAAAAGCCGTGTAGGGCCAATTCCTACACACTCGCTGCGGCCTCAGCGTTCGGCCGAGTGCAACAACTTCTGCAATTCGTCACGACCTGCGGCCTGCGCGAAGTCCGCAGCCGTAAGACCCTGCTCGTTGCGCAGCTTCGGATCGGCGCCGGCGGCGAGCAGCTTCGGGGCCAGGTCGTAGGGGCCGTACTTGGCGGCCATCATCAGCGGCGTGCTGCCGTTGGGTGCGCGGGCGTTGATGTCGGCGCCCTGCTGCAGCAGCCAGTCGCTCACGCCTTCGTCGGTGCCGCTGGCTGCATAGTGCAGCGGCGTCCAGCCCGGCCGGTTGATCTGTGCGCGCAGCTTGTAGAGCCGCTTCACCAGGGGCAGATCGGCGTGCAAGGCGGCCAGCATGATCGCCGTCTCGTTGGCGCCGTTGGGCATGTCCACGTCGATCTTGCTGGAGGCCAGCAGCACCTGGACCACGCGGCTGTTGCCGTAGTGAATGGCCAACGTCAACGCCGTGCTGCCCTTGGGGTCGCGCAGATTGGGGTCGACGCCGCCGGCCAGCAGATCGCGCATCGTTTCGGCATCGTCGCGATAGGCTGCCGTGGTGAGCTGCTCGGCGATCGCATCGGTCACCTTGTCGGCTTGCGCAGGCTGCGCGATCAACGCGCAGCTCAGCAGCAGAGCCGCGAGCCGCTTCATGCCGCCACCGGCATGCCGAACAAGCGGCGCGTGTTGGCACTCGTGGTCGCCGCCAGCTCCTCGACGCTCACGCCCTTGACCTCGGCCAGCACCGCGGCCACATGCGGCACATAGGCCGGCGAGTTGGTCTTGCCGCGAAAAGGCACGGGCGCGAGATACGGGCTGTCGGTCTCGATCAGCAGACGGTCCAGCGGCACCAGCGCCGCCACTTCCCGCAGATCGGCTGCGTTCTTGAACGTGAGGATGCCGCTGAAGGAGATGTGATAGCCCTTGTCCACCGCGGCCAGCGCCACGTCGGCGCCTTCGGTGAAGCAGTGGAAGACGCCGCCAGCCTGCTCACCACCCTCCTCGTTCAGCACGCGCAGCGTGTCCGCAGCGCTGGAACGGGTGTGGATCACCAGCGGCTTTTGGGCGGCGCGCGCAGCACGGATGTGGGTGCGGAAGCGCTCGCGCTGCCACTCCATGTCCTCGATGCTGCGGCCGTTCAGCCGGTAGTAGTCCAGGCCGGTCTCGCCGATGGCGACGATCTTGGAATGCTTGGCGCGCTCGACCAGCTCTTCGAGCGTCGGCTCGCGCAGGCCTTCGGTGTCGGGGTGCACGCCGACCGACGCAAACAGCTGCGCGTGCGCCTCGGCCAGGCCCAGCACTTCATCGGCCTCTTCCATGGTGGTGCAGATGCAGACGGCCTGCTCGACGCGGGCGGCACGCATCTCATCCAGGATGCGCGGCAGCTCAGCCTTCAGCTCGGGAAAGCTGAGGTGGCAGTGGGAATCGATGAACATCGGGAAAGGAACTGCAGCAAGAGAACTAGAAGGTCTGGGTCGGCTTGCTCGACGAGATCTGCGTGCCCAGGATTTCCTCGATGCGCAGCTTGATCAGCCGCGTCTTTTCATCGTTGGGGAAGCGCACGCCGACGCCCTGTGTGCGTCCACCCGGCGCATTCGGCGGCGTGATCCAGGCGACTTTGCCGGCGACCGGATAGCGCTGGTTGTCTTCGGGCAGCGAGAGCAGCAGGTACACGTCGTCGCCCAGCTTGTAGTCGCGGTTGGTCGGCACGAACAGGCCGCCGTCGCCGAAGCCCGGGATGTAGGCCGCGTAGAGCGCGCCCTTCTCCTTGAACACCAGCTGCATGACGCTGGGGCGCGCACCGGCCGCGGCACTGGCGCCGGAGACGCTGGCCGTGGGCAGGGCATTGAGGGATTTGGGGTCAGCCATGGGGTCTGAGTCTAGCGTCCGCCGACCCCATCTCGCAGGGCAGCATGGAGCGCTTGTTGTCCCTGCACGACCAAGGATTCCATCAGCAGCGCCCCGTTGACCGGATGCTCGGCATGGCGGGCGGCCCGGCGCAGCACTTGCTCCCAAGCCAGCAGCGGCGCGGCGACCTTCGGACGGGCCAGGGTGTCGGCCGGGAAGAAGCTCGGTGGCGCGCCATGAGAGACGCGCAGAAGATCGTGGCACAGGCGTTGCAGCGCATCGATCGCGCGTGGCACCGGCAATTCGCCCAGCACCAGCGTCTGGCCCTTTTCCAGCTGCTGCGGCAGCGCCTTCCACAAGCTGGCCTTGAGGCCGCCTTCGAACCAGTCGCGCGCCTCTTGAGGCCGGCCGCCGGCTGCGGCAAGCAGCGTGGTGGCATCGGGCGCGGGCAGGCCCTGCTCCACCAGCCATTGCTGGGACAGCTCACGCTCCGGCAAGCCCATCGAGAACGGCTGGCAACGGCTGCGGATCGTGGGCAGCAAGGCCTCGGGCGCGCTGCTCGTCAGCACGAAACGCAGCTGGCCGGCAGGCTCTTCCAGCGTCTTGAGCAGCGCATTGGCCGCCACGGTGTTGAGCGCCTCGGCCGGATGGACGATCACGACCTTGGCCCGACCGCGCGCGCTGGAGGCCTGCGCAAAACCCAGCATGGCGCGCACGGCATCGACCTTGATCTCGCGGCTGGGCTTGGTCTTGCTCTCCTTGGCCGATTCGGCTTCGTCGGCGAGACCCAGGCTTTCACGCAGGATCTCGGGCACGATGACCTGGAAATCAGGATGCGTCCGGGCCTTGAAGAGGTGGCAGCTCGGGCATTTCTCGCAGGCTCGGCGGTCAGCTTGCGGCGCCTCGCACAGCCAGGCCTGGGCCAGGCCTTGCGCCATCTCGTACTGGCCAACACCGGCCGGGCCTTGCAGCAAGACGGCGTGCGAGCGCACGGAAGCCAGCGCGGCCAGCAGCGGGGATTGCAGCCAAGGCAGCATGGCGCTCACCACCCGCGCGCGACCATCACGGCCTCGATCTGCGCCGCCACCTCGGGCACGCTGAGGCTCGCGTCGATGCGCGCAAAGCGCTGCGGCGCGGCTGCGGCACGGGCCGCATAGCCGGCACGCACGCGCTCGAAGAAGTCCAGGTCCTGCTGCTCGAAGCGGTCTGCCTCGCGCGCGGCGGCGCGGCGCTGCGCGGCCGTGGCGGCAGGCAAGTCGAACCAGAAGGTCAGGTCGGGCTGTCGGCCCTCCAGCACCCAGCGCTCCAGCGTGTTGAGCACTTCGAGGCTCATGCCGCGGCCGCCGCCCTGGTAGGCGAAGCTGGCATCGGCGAACCGGTCGCACAGCACGGTCTTGCCTGCCTGCAGCGCAGGCTCAATGACGGTACGGATGTGATCGCGCCGGCCGGCGAACACCAGCAGGGTCTCGGTCAGATCATCCATGGCGTTATGCAGGAACAGGCCACGGATCGTCTCGGCCAGTTCGGTGCCGCCCGGCTCTCGAGTGGAGACCACCTCGCCCTGCGCCTTCAATCGCGCGGTCAGCGCGGCGATGTGGGTGGACTTGCCGGCGCCGTCGATGCCTTCAAAGGTGATGAATCTTCCCGGGGTGCTCACTGCAGTTTGCGGATGTATTTGTTGACGGCGCGATTATGCGCGGCGAGGTCTTCGCTGAATTCACTGCTGCCGTCGCCGCGAGAGACGAAGTACAGCGCCTTGCTGGCCGCCGGATGCAGGGCCGCCTGCAGCGAGGCCGCGCCCGGCATGGCGATCGGCGTGGGCGGCAGACCGCCGCGGGTGTAGGTGTTGTAGGCCGTGTCGGCCTGCAGGTCGCGCTTGTGCAAGTTGCCGTCGAAGGTCTCGCCCAGGCCGTAGATCACGGTCGGGTCGGTCTGCAGCGGCATGCCGATGCGCAGGCGGTTGTTGAAGACCGCCGCCACGAGACCGCGATCGCCCGCCGTGCCGGTCTCCTTCTCGACGATCGAGGCCAGGATCAGCGCCTCGTCCGCCGATTTCAGTGGCAAGCCCTGTGCACGGCCCTCCCAGGCGGTGGCCAGATGCTCACGCATCTGGCGGTAGGCGCGCTTGAGCACCGTCACATCGCTGACGCCACGGCTGTACGCATAGGTGTCCGGGAAGAAGCGGCCCTCGGGCGACACGCCGGGCGCGCCCACGGCAGCCATCAGCTCCGCATCACTCATCCGCGCCGTGGTGTTGCGCAGCGCGGGCGCGGCAGCCAGGGCGGCGCGCACCTGGCGGATGTTCCAGCCTTCGATCAGCCGCAGCTGTTCCATGGTCTGGTCACCGCGGACCATCTTGTCCAGCAGCTCCAGCGGTGTCGTGCCCGCCTGGATCTCGTAGCTGCCGGCGCGGATCTGGCGCGCGCGCCCCGACCAGCGGAACCACTCGTACAGCCACAGGCTCGGCTCCTGCACGCCGGCGGCGACCCAGATCTCGGCCACCGCGCGGGGCGAAGTGCCCGGTTCGATGGAGACCTCGACCGTGCTCTGGGCCAGCTTCAGAGGAGCGTTGAGCCACCAGGCGGTCAGGCCGACGGCCCCGGCCGCTATCAGGACAATGAGAAGGAAAAAGCGCTTCATGGGGGCGCTGATGATAATTGCGCCATGACGAACAAAACGCACGGCGCCGCGCGCCTGACCGATTGGGGTGTGATCCGCGCCGAGGGCGAGGAAGCCGCCAAGTTCCTGCACAGCCAGCTGACCCAGGATTTCGCCCTGCTGGGGCTGGACCAGGCGCGTTTCGCCGGCTTCTGCTCCGCCAAGGGCCGGCTGCTGGCCACGATGGTCGGCTGGAAAGCCGATGCCAGCACCGTGCTGCTGGCCCTGCCGCTGGACGTGCTGCCGGCCATCCTCAAGCGCCTGTCAATGTTCGTGCTGCGGGCCAAGTGCAAGCTCTCGGACGCATCGGCGCAGTATCCGCTGTGGGGTGTCGTTAGCGATCCGGACGGCAGCTCGCGCTGGAGCCTGCAGCGCGATGGGGATGCCGTGCGCATCCTGATGGCACCGGGCCTTTGGCTCAGCACGCAGCCTGCCGCCGCCGATGTGGCCGCCCTGCCCTTGGGCGACTGGAATTGGCGCCTGCTCGAAGCCGGCCTGCCGCATGTGCAGGCCGCGACGACCGAACAGTTTGTGCCGCAGATGCTCAACCTGGAGCTGCTGGGCGGCGTGAACTTCCAAAAAGGCTGCTACCCGGGCCAAGAAGTTGTGGCCCGCAGCCAGTACCGCGGCACGCTCAAGCGCCGCACCTACCTGTTCGAGCTGGATGGCACTGCGGCCGAAGTGGGCCAGGAGATCTTCCACAGCGAGGATCCCGGCCAGCCCGCCGGCCTGATCGCCAACGTGGCCCAGGAAGACGGCCGCAGCCTGCTGCTGGCCGAAACCAAGATTGCCGCGCTGGCCTCAGGCAGCCTGCACCTCGGCTCCGCGCAAGGCCCGCTGCTCACGCCGCGCGCCCTGCCCTACGAGCTGACCGAGCCGCAGTGATCGAGCTCTACGTCTACTACAAGGTCGCTCGCAGCGATGCGTCGGCCCTGCGCGAAGCCCTGCTGTCGTTCCCGGACGTACGGCTGCTGCACCGGGCTGACGCGTCGGCTGATCCGCAAACCTGGATGGAGATTCACGCCAGCGAGGCCAGCGAAGCCGCAGCGGCCCGTGCCGTCGCCCACCTTGTCGTCGGCCAGCGGCACGTCGAGCGCTTCACAACGCCCTGACCATCTCCACATGCCCGATGCCGGCCTCTTCAAAGACCGCACCGCGCTGCATGAATCCCAGCCGCAGATAGAAACCCACGGCACTGAGCTGGGCGTGCAGCAGCACCTCCCGATAGCCTGATTCGCGGGCCTTCTTCATCAAGGCTTCGAGCACTTCGCGCCCCACGCCGCTGCCGCGCATGCTGCGCAGCACGGCCATGCGCCCGATCTTGGCGACGCCGGGCACATGTTCGAGCAGGCGGCCGGTGGCCAGCGCCGCGCCGAAGCGGTTGCGCGCCACGGCGTGCAGGCAGGAGGCGTCGGCCTCGTCCCATTCCATCTCGACGGGGATCTTCTGCTCCTGGACGAAGACCTCGGTGCGGATGGCGCTGGCGGCCTCACCGAGATCGGTCCAGCCGCCAACTTCGACCTGCACGACGGATTCGCCGGCCTCGAATGCCGCGATGACTTCGCGCAGCGGATCGGGCAGCGCTACCGCCTGGCCGTCCTCGGCCAGCACGTAGACGAGTTCGCCTGTGGCGAGCAGTTCCTCGCCGCGGAACAGTGCGCAGTGCAGCGTCATGGAGCTGGTGCCGAGCTTGCCGGCCCGGACGGCCAGGTCAAGCATCTCTTCGCCACGAGCCGGGGAGAAGTACTCGACGGTGGACTTGCGCATGAAGAACTCGCCGCCGAACTGCGGCACGGATTCGGCATATGGCAGCGCCAGCGCTCGCCAATAACCGCTGACGGCCTGGTCGAAGTAGTTGAGGTAGTGGCCGTTGAAGACCACACCCTGAGAGTCCACTTCGGAGAAGCGCACTCGCAGGCGGTCAAAGAAGCGGTAGTCCTGTCTTTTCATCATCGTTCAAAGGCTTTCTGGAGTGCAACGCCGCAGACGTCCAGAGCCTGCTGGGCTTCGGGGATCACGCGGCCCATCTTGATGAAGTCATGGGTAACGCCACGGAAGAGTTCAAGATCAACGGCCGTGCCGGCAGCACGCAGCCGGTCGGCGTAGTCGATGCCTTCGTCCACCAGCGGATCCGCCTCGGCCAGGAGCACGAGCGCGGGGGCCAGACCGGCATGGTCGTCAGCCAGCAGCGGGGCAAAGCGCCAGTCTTCGCGCTGGCCTTCCGGGATGTAGTGATTGAAGAACCAGCGGATGCTTTCGGCGTCCAGCAGGTAGCCGTTGGCAAATCGCCGGTGCGATTCGCTGTCGGCATGGGCGATGGTGCCTGGCGTGATCAGCAGTTGCAGGGCGAGATCGAGATCGAGATCGGCGTCGCGGGCTTGCAGGGCACAGACGGCGGCCAGCGTGCCGCCGGCGCTGTCGCCGCCCACGGCGAGCCGCTTCACGCCCTGTGCCTTCAGTGCTTGCAGGGCGGCCCAGCAATCGTCAACGGCGGCGGGGAAAGGATGCTCGGGCGCCAGACGGTAGTCCAGTGCGATCACTGTGCATCGGCCGCGCAGGGCGAGCTGCCTGCACAGGCTGTCGTGTGTCTCCAGCGAGCCGATGGTGAAGCCGCCGCCGTGGAAGTACAGCAGCGTGGGCTGGTCGGCATCGGCACTGGAGGCATAACGCCGCGCAGGCCGGCGGGCGAGTTCCAGGTCCTCAACATGCGCCAGCGGCGCGCGCGGCAGGTCGAGGATCTCGGCGCCGAGCTGGTAGAACTTACGCGCCTGCACCGGCGTCATGCTGTGGAAAGGCGGGCGGGCGGCGCGGGCGATGCGCTCCAGCACGCCAGCCATCCTTGGCGTTAGCAAATCGTGATCGTCATTCATCGGGGAGCGAGTTTGCCAGAGCGCTCCTGCGCCCCGCCCTTGTTGGCCCCAGCGTTCAGAAGCTCGTGTCGCCGCCACCCGAAGAGCCGCCCGAATCGAAGCTGCCGCCAAAGCTGGTGTCGCCCGACGACGCGCCGCCGATGTCGATGTCGAAGGACGGCTTGCTCTCGAACTCGGGAATGGACAGCGGCGTGGCATCGTAGCCGGCGTCGGCGCTGCGGCGGTGCGATCCGTCCACGGATGCGTGCGAGGCATTGCTGGCAAGCATCGATCCCAGGTAGAACGCAGAAGCCGGATCGAGGCTGCCTGGATTCGAGGCCGCAGCAGCGATCGGTGCGCGGCGCGCCCGCTCCATGTCGATATCGAACTGCCGCTGTGCCTCGGCTTCAGCCTGGCGGGCGCGAATCGCGCTGGGTTTTTCGAGGCCGCGGATGTCCGCCATCTCGTCTTCTGCGCGGGCGACCAGCGCCAGCACGGTGTCCAGAGAAGCCCGGGTCTTGAGCTCGGACGTCAAGGCGGCAATCTCGCCCTTGAGCTTGTTCACGCGGTCGTAGTTGCCCAGCTTCTGTTCGGGGCTGAAGGCGGTGTTGCCGTCGCTCCAGAGGCGGGTGTCTTCGAGCCGCTGCCTCGCCTCCTGCAACGTGGTGAGGCATTGCTCAATCTCCGCCTTGCGTGCACGGCGCTTGGCGGCGCCGAGCGCGTAGAACAGCAATGCGGCGACGGCCACAGCGCCGATGGCGAGCACGGCATAGAAGCCTCGCCGTGGCGGCTGCGGCGCGGGCTGGACGGGAGGCTGGATTTGCGGCGCTGGCTGGGTCGCGGCCAGCTTGGCTTCGCTCGGCGCCTTCGGCGTCTGGATCGCGGCTTCGAGGCGCGCCAGGACCTGCGCATCGCTCGCAAACTTCAGCTCCGGATCGATGCGCTTGGCCGCGGCCAGCTCGTCTGCGGCCACCTGCATCCGGCCAAGCTTGGCCTGGACCTGCGCCCGCCAGTAGTGGGCCAGCGAGTTCCTGGGGTGCGCGGCCAGCGAGGTCTGCAGCAGCTCGTCAGCACGCGCCCAGTCTTGCGCCTGCATAGCGGCCTGGATGTCTTCCTTCTGGCCGGCCAGTGCTTGGAAGCTCAGGAGGAGTGCAAGAAGGGCAAGGGCAAGAAAGCGAAAGGGCTTCATGGCTCGATGGGCAGCTGCGATAGCCGGATCATCGCGCCATGAAGCCCGGAGGAGCACCCGCCGATCAAGTGATCGCTGGTGAATCCTCACCGTTGCCACACGATCAGTGGAACTGCTCTTCTTCCGTCGAGCCGGTGAGCGCCTTGACCGAGGACGAGCCGCCCTGGATCACGGTGGTCACGTCGTCGAAGTAGCCGGCGCCGACCTCCTGCTGGTGCGAGACGAAGGTGTAGCCCTTGTCACGAGCGGCGAATTCGGGTTCCTGCACCATCTCCACGTAGTGGCGCATGCCTTCGCCGCGGGCGTAGGCGTGGGCGAACTTGAACGTGTTGAACCAGTTGATGTGGATGCCGGCCAGCGTGATGAACTGATACTTGTAGCCCAGCGCCGAGAGCTCGTCCTGGAACTTGGCGATCGTCTTGTCGTCCAGGTTCTTCTTCCAGTTGAAGGATGGCGAGCAGTTGTACGAGAGCAGCTTGCCCGGGTGCTTGGCGTGCACGGCCTGCGCGAACTCCCGGGCAAAGCCCAGGTCCGGCGTGCCGGTCTCGCACCACACCAGGTCGGCGTAGGCGGCGTAGGAAACACCGCGGCTGATCGCCTGCTCCAGGCCATTCTTGACGCGGTAGAAGCCTTCCTGCGTGCGCTCGCCGGTGAGGAAGGGCTTGTCGTTCACGTCATGGTCGCTGGTCAGCAGGTTGGCGGCCTCGGCATCGGTGCGGGCCAGGATCAGGGTGGGCACGCCCATCACGTCGGCGGCGAAACGCGCGGAGATGAGCTTCTCGATGGCTTCTTGCGTCGGCACGAGCACCTTGCCGCCCATGTGGCCACATTTCTTGACCGCGGCGAGCTGGTCCTCGAAGTGCACGGCAGCCGCGCCGGCGCCGATCATGTTCTTCATCAGCTCGAAAGCGTTGAGCACGCCGCCGAAGCCGGCTTCCGCATCCGCCACGATGGGCAGGAAATAGTCGACGAAGTCCTTTTCGCCCGGGTTGATGCCCCGGCTCCACTGGATCTCGTCCGCGCGTTTGAAGGTGTTGTTGATGCGACGGACCATGGTCGGCACCGAGTCGTAGGCGTACAGCGACTGGTCGGGGTACATGGTCTCGGAGGTGTTGCCGTCAGCGGCCACCTGCCAGCCCGAGAGGTACACGGCTTCCAGGCCGGCCTTGGCCTGCTGCATGGCCTGGCCGGCGGTGATGGCGCCGAAAGCGTTCACGTAGCCCTTGGCTGCGCCGCCGTTGACCAGGCCCCAGAGCTTCTCGGCGCCGCGCTTGGCCAGCGTGTGTTCGATGGACACCGAACCGCGCAGGCGCACGACGTCGGCAGCGCTGTAGCCGCGCTGGATGCCCTTCCAGCGAGGGTCTTCGGCCCATTCCTTCTCGAGGGCGGCGATCTGCTGTTCGCGGGTCAGGTTCGTCATGGAGAGCTCCTTTGAGGGGTTTGCTGCGGGGTTGCTGATGGACTCAAGCGTAGTCTCCTCAGGGCCTCCATGTAAGACTTATGTCTTATATAAGACTAAAAATATTATCTTTATTAATCAACGGCTTAAAAATATTTTTTCTGATAGCGAAACGACATTCGCCATGATGAGAAATTATTGCGCGGTGCAGCATCAAGTCAACCCGTGATGTGAAAGTGTCATTCCACATCGCGAGACTGCGGCGATTCAAGCGCCAAAGAAGTAGCGCTTGATGCCGGCCAGCACCATCTCCACACCGATGGCCGTGAGCACCAGGCCCATGAGCTTTTCCAGGGCCGAGATCACCGAGTCGCCCAACAGCCGCCGCACGCGGTCGGCCAGCACCAAGGTCAGGAAGGAGATGAACATCGCCACCGAGAGCGCCCCGATCCATGACCAGATGCGCTCGGGCTGGCGCGAGGCCAGCAGCAGCACGGTGGCCATGGCCGAGGGGCCAGCCAGCAGCGGCACGGCCAGGGGGAAGATGAAAGGCTCGCGGCCGCGCTCGATGCCGTAGGCGGCCTCCCCTGCGCCGCCGAAGATCATGCGGATGGCGATGATCAGCAGGATCACGCCGCCGGCCACCTCGAGCGAGCGCTCGGACAGGTGCATGACCTCCAGGAAGCGGTCGCCGTAGAACATGAAGACGAAGAGCACGACGAAGGCCAGGCCCACTTCGCGCATCGCCACGCGCATGCGCCGCTCCGGCGGCACGGCCCGCATGATGGGGATGAAGATCGGGAGGGCTCCCAGCGGGTCGAGGACCAGGAGCAACAGAATGAGCGCGGAGACGAAGTTGTGATCCATGGGCGCTATTGTCCCTTGCGCTCAGCCTCTCGGATGGTGCTGCGCGTGCAGCGCTTTGAGGCGCGCTCGCGCCACGTGGGTGTAGATCTGCGTGGTGGACAGGTCCGAATGCCCCAGCAGCAGCTGCACCACGCGCAAGTCCGCGCCGTGGTTGAGCAGGTGGGTGGCAAAGGCATGGCGCAGCGTGTGCGGCGACAGCGGTACAGTGATGCCGGCCTGCAGCGCGCACTTCTTGACGATGTGCCAGAACATCTGGCGCGTCATGCCCTCGCCGCGGGCGGTGACGAAAAGCTCGTCGCTGCTGCGGCCGGCCAGCAACTCGGGCCGGGCTTCGCTCACATAACGCGCGATCCAGGCGGCAGCATGCTCGCCGTAGGGCACCAGCCTTTCCTTGGCACCCTTGCCGGTGATGCGAACCACCATCTCCTTGAAGCCGACGTTCACGCTGCGCAGGGTGACGAGTTCGGTCACGCGCAGGCCGCTGGCGTACATCAGCTCCAGCATGGCGCGGTCGCGCAGGCCCAGGGCTGTGTCCACATCAGGCGCGTTCAGCAGGGCCTCCACCTGCGCTTGCGAGAGCAGCTTCAGGTTGCGGTTGGCGGCCTTGCCACTGGCGATGCGCAGCGTGGGGTCGGCACTGATGCGCCGCTCGCGCAGCGCCCAGCGGAAGTAGCGCTTGAAGACGGAGAGCCGGCGGTTGGCGCTGGTGGTCTTGTCGGCCGCGCGGGCCGAAGCGTAGGCGAGCAGGTCCACCTCGGCGCAGCCATCGAGGGCGCGGCCCTGCTGCGCGGCCAGCCAGCTGGCAAAGAGCTTGAGGTCGCGCCGGTAGGCCTCTTGCGTATTGCGCGAGAGACCGTCCTCCAGCCACAGGGACTGGATGAACTCCTCGATGGCTGCTTCGCTTGCGCTCAGCTCAATCGAGCTTGAGCTTTTGCTTGGCGACGACGCTCTTGTAGACATCGAACTCGGCCTTGATCTGGGCCGCGAACTGGTCCGGCGTGTTGGCGACGACGATGGAGCCCGTCTCGTCGATGCGCTTCTTCACCTCGGGCAGGTTCAGCGTCTGCTTGAAGGCCGCATTGAGCTTGGCCACCACCTCGGGCGGCAGGCCTTTGGGACCGTAGACGCCGTAGTAGGCCATGCGATTGACGGGCTCCAGGCCGACTTCCTTGAAGGTCGGCACATTGGGCAGCACGGCCAGGCGCTCGGGCGCGGCCACCACGATGGCGATCAGCCGGCCATCCTTGATGAACGGGAGCGCTGAAGGCAGGTTGTCGAAAATCATCGGCACCTGGCCGGAGACCGTATCGCTCAGCGCCGGACCGGCGCCGCGGTAGGGGATGTGCAGCACAAAGGTGCCGGTCAGGCTCTTGTACAGCTCCATCTGCAGGTGGCCGATGCCGCCGGTGCCGGAGCTGGCAAAGCTGTACTTGCCCGGGTGCGCCTTGATCTCGGCGAGAAAGCCTTTGTAGTCGCGTGCCGGGAAGCTCGGGTGCACAGCGATCACATTGGGCGTTGCCGCCATGTTGATGATGGGCGTGAAGTCCGTCAGCGGGTTGTACTGGATCTTCGGGTTGATGGCCGGGTTGGCCGCCGTGGTGGATACCGTGGCCACACCGAGCGTGTAGCCATCGGGTGTGGCCCGGGCCGTGTCGGTGGCGCCGACCACGCCGCCGCCGCCGGCCTTGTTCTCGACCAACATGGTCTGGCCCAAGGCCTGGTTCATCTTCTCGGACACCACGCGGGCAATGATGTCTGTGGTGCCACCGGGGGCGAAGGGCACGACCAAGCGCACCGGCTTGTTCGGATACGGATCCGCTGCCAGGGCCGCCGCACTGCTCAGGGCCAAGCCCAAGACCAAACCACTCTGGATCCACTCACGTCGTTGCATTTGCTGTCTCCTCGGTTTACGTATGGCAACAAATCAATGCTATGTCAGGTCGGCTGGCCCTTGAATGTGGGTTGCCCCAACAGACCGGCCTTGAGTCGATCGTCGCTGACCCGCCCGCCGATGAAGGCCTTGAGGAAGGCCGAGTACACGTCCGCGCCAGGCACTGCGTCCCCGTAGGGCTTGCCGTTGACCATGAAGGTGGTGCCGCGATCGGGCAGGAAGTCGATCAGGATCCGGTCACCCTTCTTCACGCTGCCGACCAGGGCGATATTGGCGTTGAGGCGCTGGATGCGCTCGCCCACGGCGGCGCGCTCTTCGGCCGTGCAGTTGCGGTCCATGCTCTTGTTGATCGCCTTGATGAACTCGTTCGCACCGATGGACTTCATCGGCAGCGTGATGCGCATCTCCAGGCGCTTGGGGCCGGTCACGGCGTAGACGGCCTCGGGCGTCGTGGCCTTGGCCGTCATGTAGAGCGCAGCCGTATAGCCGTGAAAGCCATAGGCCGCGCGCTCGCCAATGCCCGACAGCACCAGCGTCTTGCCGCCGAGCGGCAGCGTGTCAGGGAATTCCTGGCCTTGATAGCTCACGGCCTGGGCCCCCAGGCTCAAGGTCAACAGCACGGCGGCCATGCCCGCAGCGACAGCGCGAAGAACAATCGATCGATACATCATGAAACCACTCCACAACCCATGCGAACCGGGAAGATAGCAGCCCAACGCCGCACATCGCCTGAAGGCTGACCGAATACGCCACACGTGGGCCACACAATGCGCCCATGACTGACATCCAGCTGCTGCTTCCGGACTTTCTGCTCATCGTCTGCGGCTTTCTGCTGTGCCGCTACACGAGCCTGGATCGTTCCGTCTGGGACGCAGCCGAGCGGCTGGTCTACTACCTGCTGTTCCCGGTGCTGCTCTTCAACTCGGTGCTGCGCACGCCGCTGGATCCGGGCAACACGGCCATGCTGGCCCTGGGCGGTCTGGGCACGGTAGGCGTCGGCATCCTGCTGGCCTATGCGATCGGGCAGTTGCCGGGCGTGGAGCCGCTGGCCCACGCCTCCGGGGCGCAGACGGCCTTCCGCTTCAACTCCTTCATCGCCCTGGCCGTGGGCGAGCGGCTGCTGGGCACGCAAGGCGTGGCCTGGGCGGCGCTTCTGGTGGCCTTCTGCGTGCCGGTCTGCAATGTGGCGGCGGTCTGGCCGCTGGCCCGTGCCGGCGGGCACGGCTACCTGGGCGAGCTCGCCCGCAACCCGCTGATCGTGGCGACACTCTCCGGCCTGATCGCCAACCTGGCCGGATTGAAATTCCCCGAGCCCGTGGCACTGACGCTCAACCGCATCGGCCTGGCTGCCCTGCCCCTGGGCCTGATGGCCGTCGGCGCGGGCCTGCGCTTCGGTGCGCTGCGCGAGTGGCCAGCGCTGGCGGCGGGCTTCATCGGCATCCGCCACCTGGCGCTGCCGCTCGTGGCGCTCGCGTTGGGGCACTTGTTCCACCTGCCTGCGGGCCAGCAGCTGATCCTGCTGATGTTCGGCGCGCTGCCCACGGCTTCCAGCGCCTACGTGCTGGCCGCTCGCATGGGCGGGCGCGCGGACTTCGTCGCCGGTCTCGTCACGCTGTCCACCCTGATCGGCATGGTCAGCCTGCCGCTGTGGTTGCTGCTAATGCCCAGGTGATGTGCTCGGCGACGAGCGGCGAAGCGGTCGGCAAAGCCTGTTCCAGCGCCTGACGCAACGCCGGCTGCTCCTGCTTGCGCAGGGCGTTGCCCATCACCACCGCGAGGTTGCGGCGCCAGCGCTCGTGGCCGATGCGACGGATCGCCGAGCCTTCCATCGCCGAGAGGAATTCGGCCTCGGTCCAGCACCACCAGCGCAGCACGTTGCCGCCCTCAAAATGGCTGCGCGCGTCGAAGTCGGCCAGCTGCGCCGGCCGCGCGAACTTGTTCCACGGGCAGGCCAACTGGCAGTCATCGCAGCCGTAGACGCGGTTGCCGATCAGCGGCCGCAGCTCTTCGGGAATCGGGCCGTCGTGCTCGATCGTCAGGTAGGAGATGCAGCGCCGGGCGTCCAGCCGGTAGGGCGCCACGATGGCCTGCGTGGGGCAGACGTCCAGGCAGGCCGTACATTGGCCGCAGTGGGAGCTGACGGGCTCCGTCGGCGGCAATGCAAAGTCCACGTAGATCTCGCCCAGGAAGAACATCGAGCCAGCCTCGCGGTGCAGCGTCAGCGTGTGCTTGCCGCGCCAGCCGATGCCGGAGCGCGAGGCCAGCTCCACCTCCAGCACCGGCGCCGAATCCGTGAACACGCGGTGGCCCAGCGGCCCGACTGCCTGGGCCAGCCGCTGCGCCAGCTGCTGCAGGCGGTTGCGCAGGACCTTGTGATAGTCGCGGCCTCTTGCGTAGAGCGCCACCTGGCCGCGAGTCGGATCTTCAAGCGCATCGAACTCGATCGCCTGCCAGCCTTGCGGCGCGTCGAACATGGGGCGCGGCAGGTAGTCCATGCGAGCCGTGATGACCGAAAGCGTGCCCGGCACCAGCTCCGCCGGCCGCGCGCGCTTGAGCCCGTGGGCCGCCATGTAGTGCATGGAGCCATGAAAACCGGCGGCCAACCAATCGAGCAGGCCTTGTTCTGCGGCCTCGAGTTCGATCGGGGCCACGCCAATCTGTGAGAATCCCAACTCACGGGCCCAGCCCTGCAATTCCGAAACCAATTCCGTCGACATTTGCGCATTCTAGAAACCCGGCATCTCGTTTGGCCCGATGAGGCTGCTTGCGAAGCTTTCGCCCGCGAGCTGGCTCGCTGTCCCGGATTGATGAACTGCAGCATCGAGCTGCACGGCACGCTCGGCGCCGGCAAGACCACCCTTGTGCGCCATCTGCTGCGCGCGCTGGGCGTTACCGGGCGCATCAAGAGCCCGAGCTATGCCGTGCTGGAAAGCTACGAGCTGGACCAAGGCCCAGCCAGCCACTTCGACTTCTACCGCTTCGAAAACCCGCGCGAGTGGGAAGACGCCGGTTTTCGCGATGTGTTCACCGCCCCGGGCCTGAAGCTGTCCGAGTGGCCCGAGAAGGCCGCCGGCATGCTGCCCGTGGCCGACATCCAGGTGTGGTTAACGACCCGCGAGGCCGACGACGCGCGTCTCGTCGAACTGCGTGCGGGTACGACGTCAGGTGTCCAAGTCTTGACCGGCCTGGAGGGCCAGGAATGAACTGCAGTACGTCCCGCCGCCGGGCCTTGCGCGCCATGGGCGCCCTCGCCTTCACGCTGCGCATCCCGAAGGCGCTGGCAGGCAACGGCCCGAGCATCATCGCCGTGCGCGTCTGGCCGGCCACCGATTACACCCGCGTCACGCTCGAGTCTGACAAGCCGCTGGAGGCTCGCCACACGCTGGTGGAGTCGCCGAACCGCCTGGCCATCGACATCGACGACCTCGAGCTGAGCCCACGCCTGCGCGAGCTGCTCGGCAAGATCCAGCCGGACGACCCCTACATCGGCGGCGTCCGCGTCGGCCAGAACACCCCGCGCACCGTGCGCATCGTCTTCGACCTCAAGCAGCCCATTGCCCCGCAGGTGTTCACGCTGGCGCCCGTGGCGGCCTACCAGAACCGGCTGGTGTTCGACCTTTATCCGAAGGTCGAGGCCGACCCGCTGCTGGCCCTGGTGATGGAGCGCGAACGCGATGCTGCCAAGAGCGTGCAAGACGCCATCAACCAGGTGGCTTCGAAGCCCCCCGCGCCTGCAGCATCTGCAACAGCACCGGCACCCAAGCCGACCACGCCCCCCAAGCTCGCCGCCAAGGAGCAGGCCAAGCTCGACCGCCTGATCGTCATCGCGCTGGATCCCGGCCATGGCGGAGAGGATCCGGGCGCCATCGGCCCGTCCGGCCTGAAGGAAAAGGACGTGGTCCTCGCCATCGCGCTCAAGCTGCGCGAGAAGCTCGAAGACCAGCCCAACATCCGCGTGATGATGACGCGCGATGCCGACTTCTTCGTGCCCCTGCAGGAGCGCGTTCGCAAGGCGCGGCGCGTGCAGGCCGACCTGTTCGTCTCCATCCACGCTGACGCCTTCATCACGCCCAAGGCACGTGGCGCTTCGGTCTTTGCGCTGTCGGACAGCGGCGCCAGCAGTGCGCAGGCGAAGTGGCTGGCCGACAAGGAGAACGCGGCCGACATGGTCGGCGGTGTCAACGTCAAAGTGAAGGACGCGCACGTGCTGCGCGCCCTGCTCGACATGAGCGTCAGCGCCCAGATCAAGGACAGCCTCAAGCTCGGCGGCGTCGTGCTCCAGCAGATCGGCACCGTGGGCAAGCTGCACCGCGGCGCGGTCGAGCAGGCCGGCTTCGTGGTGCTGAAGGCGCCGGACATCCCCAGCATCCTGGTGGAGACGGCCTTCATCTCCAACCCGGAAGAGGAATCGCGCCTGCGCGACGCCGACTACCAGGACCAGCTGGTCAAGGCGCTGGCCACCGGCATCTCGCGCTATTTCGCCAAGAATCCGCCGCTCTCGCGGCACCGGACGATCACCTGATCGATTGCTTGCCGCTGGATGGATCAGGCCTTCTTGCGCCGGCCCTTCCAGGCGCCATAGATCGCGATCACGCCGGGGATGAAGATCATCGCCCAGATGATGATCTCCAGATTGCTCTTCACCCAGGCCATGTTGCCGAAGAACAGGCCGCAGGCGCTGACCGAGAAGATCCACAGCGCGCCACCGGTCACGTCGTACAGGCTGAACTTGCTGCGCGTCATCGCCGCAACGCCGGCCACGAAGGGCGCGAAGGTGCGCACGAAGGGCATGAAGCGGGCGATGACGATGGTGATCCCGCCGTACTTCTCATAGAAGGCGTGCGCCTGGTCGAAGGCGCGGCGGTTGAAGAAGCGCGACTGCTCCCACTGGAACACCTTGGGGCCGATCAGCCGGCCGATGGTGTAGTTGCTCTGGTTGCCGGCCACGGCGGCCACGAACATCAAAGGCGCGGCGATCCAGTACTCCAGCAGGCCAGCACCGCACATGGCGCCGACGATGAACAGCAGCGAATCACCGGGCAGGAAGGGCATGACCACCACGCCCGTCTCCACGAAGATGATCACAAACAACAGGCCGTAGATCCAGGCGCCGTAGTGCGCCACGAAGTTCATCAGGTAGACGTCGACGTGGCGGACAAAGTCGAGAAACAGGTGCAGGAGTTCCATGGCCGCGGATTATCACCACGCGGGCGTGACGATCAGGTCAAGATCGTCGTGAGCGCTTCAACTACTGCTTCTTCACCACCGGGATCTCGATGGTGCTGCCCTTGCCGGTCTCCGCAGCGCTACCGCGGTAGACACGCACCGTGGCCACCCGGTAGTCCTGCGGCTTGGCCTCGAAGATGTTGGCCACGAAGGTCTGCGGATTGCGGTCGTAGAGCGGGAACCAGCTGGACTGGATCTGCACCATGATGCGGTGGCCCGGCAGGAAGACGTGGTTGACGGTGGGCAGACCGAAGTCGTACTTCAGCGGCTCGCCGGGCTTGAGCGCCTTCGGGCTTGACACCGACTCGCGGTAGCGGCCGCGGAAGATGTCGGCGGAGACCATCAGCTGGTAGCCGCCCAGCTCGGGCGTCTCGGCCACTTCGTCGGGGTAGACGTCGATGATCTTCACAACCCAGTCGGCATCCGTGCCGCTGGTCGAGGCCAGCAGGTGGGCGATGGGCTCGCCGGCGACCTTGAGCGGCGCGGTCAGCACCTCGCTCTTGTAGACCAGCACGTCGGTGCGGCCCGAGGCCTCGCGCTGGTCATCGGCCAGCCAGCGCGGCCAGCTGAAGCCCTTGCTCTCGTCGTACAACGAGGGGCGGATCGGGCGGGCGCGGAAAGGCACGGGCTTGGCAGGGTCCGAGACGTACTCGTCATAACCTGCATCGCCAACGGCAGGCACCGAGGCGCTGCCGACCGTCAGCTTGCCCTGTGGCTGCAGCACGAGGCGCGCGGCTTCCGTCGTGCAGCCACTGACGCATCCGCGCGGCCAATCGTCGAGTGCCTGCCAGCGGCCTGTGCCGGTCTCGTAGGCCGTCACGCGGGCCAGAGGCTGAGCAGGTTTCTCGCCCTTGAGCTGCTCAGCCAGGAAGGGCGCGAGCACCTGATGGCGAAAATCCCAGGCGGTGTCCGTGCGGAAGCGGATCGCGCCGATGTGTGTGCCGTCCTGGATCGCGCCGCCGTGCACCCAGGGGCCGAAGGCGAGCCGGATCATCCCAGCGCTGTCGGCACGTGCGCGCAAGGCCTTGTAGACGGCGATGGCGCCGTAGATGTCCTCGGCATCCCAGAGGCTGTGCACGAGCAGCGTGGGCACCGTCAGCGGCTGGGCAGCCAGCAGCTTGTCCATCGCCTGCAGGCTCCAGAAGTCGTCGTAGGCCGGATGGGCCACGACCTTGCGCCAGGTGCCGCTCTGCTCCAGCCCGCGCTGCTTGCCCAAAGCGCCGGCCGAGCCGGCTTCGAGGAAAGTGTCGTACTCGTCATAGTGCGTGGAGTACCACTTCGCCTCGTTCTTGCGCGAGACCACCTGTTCGTACAGGTAGGGCATGTTGAGCTGGCGGAAGGCGCCGTGGTGGAACCAGTCGTCACCTCGCCAGCCATCGACCATCGGGTTCATCGGCACCGCGGCCTTGAGCGCCGGATGCGGGTGAACGAGCGCCGTCAGCGACAGGTAGCCGTCATAGGAAATGCCAAGGATGCCGACGCGGCCGTTGCTCTCTGGCAGGTGCTTCACCAGCCAGTCGATGGTGTCGTAGGTGTCGGTGGCGTGGTCGACGGGCGTCGCGTTGAGCGGGCCGCGGAAGGGCCGGTTCATCACGTAGTCGCCCTCGGAGTCGTACTTGCCGCGGATGTCCTGGATGACGCGGATGTAGCCGCCTTCGACGATCACGTCGGTGGCATTGTCGTAGCCCTGCAGCACGCTGGCCAGCTTGGCGCTCGGGTTGTGCGAGGTGAGCTCCGCCGCGCTGTAGGGCGTGCGGGTGAGCAAGATGGGCGCGTTCTTCGCACCCGTCGGGATCAGGATGACGGTGTTGAGCTTGACGCCATCGCGCATGGGGATCTGCACGACGCGGCGCTCGTGGTCGAAGCCGTGGGTGGATTCGACGAGCTGCTCGGGCGTCTCGCTCGGCAGCGCAGGATATTGAGGCGGTGCAGACGGCGGGGTCTGTGCGCTGGCCCAGGCCGTTAGCAAAAGGCAAAGACTGATGGCAACTCGCCGCATCGCACGCTCCCCGATTCTTGTGAAGCCGCGATGTTAGAAGCGAGCTTCCCCGGCACGCACCGGGGAAGCCCGAGGCCTCAACTTCTTTACCTGCTCACTTGCCCAGCTCGGTCGGGATGGCCGGCGGTGCGCTGCGGCGCACGGGCTTCCAGCCCTTGAGCCGCTCGGCCACGTTGGCAATCGCCGCGTCGAGCTGCGGATCGCGGCCGGCATTGACGGCGCGCGGGTCGAGTTCGACCTCGATGTCAGGTGCCACACCTTCGTTCTCGATCACCCACTTGCCATCGGCGCTGAACAGGCGCACATAGGGCACGGTGACGGTGCCGCCGTCGATCAGCTTGGGGTTGACCGAGATGCCGATCACGCCGCCCCAGGTGCGCGTGCCGATCAGCGGGCCGACGCCCGTCTGGCGGAACAGGTAGGGCATGATGTCGCCGCCCGAGCCGGCGTCCTGGTCGATCAGCATGGCCTTGGGGCCGTAGATGCCGGCCGTGGGCGAATCCAGCAGCGCACCGTCGCGGTCCTTGGCGGCCATCAGGTAGCGGCGGTTCAGCAGCTCGATCACGTAGTCGGCCACTTGGCCGCCGCCGTTGCGGCGCTCGTCCAGGATCAGCGCGTCCTTCTGCGCCTGCGGGTAGAACATGCGGTTGAAGTAGTTGAAGCCGCCCTTGCCGGTGTCGGGCATGTAGACGTAGGCCATGCGGCCGCCGCTCTTCTCGTCCACGTAGGCGCGGTTGCGATCCACCCAGTCCCAATGGCGCAGGCCGGCCTCGTTGGCGACCGGCACCACCACCACGCGGCGCGTGTTCTTGCCTGCCGCGTCATCGGCCACCGTCAGCGTGACCTGCTTGCCCACCGTGCCGGCCAGCAGCTCAAAGAGGTTGGCCTGGTCGGCACGCAGCTCCACGCCATCCACGGCCAGCAAGAAGTTGCCCGCCTTCACGCCCAAGCCCGGCACGGCCAGCGGCGCGCTCAGGAAGGGGTTGTAGCGGTCGCCCTGCAGGATGCGGGCGATCTTGAGCTTGCCGCCTTCGGGCGCGAAGTCGGCGCCCAGCAGGCCCACGGCCACCGCACGCTCGCTGAAGACGTCGCCACCGCCGGCACGGTCGTGGCCCACCTGCAATTCCGCGTCCATGCTGACGATGAGGTCGTTCAGGTCCTCGCGGCGCTGCACCGAGGCCAGCAGGGGCAGGTTGCGCTTGTAGACGGCTGCGGCATCCAGGCCGTGCAGCTTGGGGTCGTAGAAGTACTCGCGCTGCATCCACCAGTTCTCGTCATAGATCTGGCGCCATTCGCGCTTCGGGTCCACACGCATGCGCAGGCCCGAGAGGTCCACCGGCTTGGCTTCCGGCTTCTCGCCGGCATCTCCGACCTGCAGCGCGTCGCTCGAGGTCTGGATCAGCAGCTTCTTGCCGTCGGCGCTGAAACCGAAGGTCTTGACGTCGGTGGCGATGGACTTGGCCTTCAGCGATTCGAAGTCGAAGCGGTAGAGCTGGCTCGAGGCTTCCTCCGGCGTGCCGGGCTTGGCCCCGCTGGCGCCAGGCTGCTCGCGCTCCACATAGAACAGCGCGCCGTCATGCGCCACGCTCAGATTCTCGTAATTTCGCTCGGGCACCGGCAAGGCGGCAGTGCGCTGCATGAGGCCGTCGAAGTCGATGCGGGTGTCCTTCTTCGCGTCCTTCACCGCCTTCGCGTCCTTGGCTTCCTTTTCCTTCTTATCGTCCTTGGGCGGCTCTTCCTTCTTGGGCTCGGGCTTCTTCTCTTCCAGGCCAGCCTTGGGCGCCGTGGGCGACTTGCCTTCGGAAGACAGCACCAGCGCGTACAGGCCGGCCCGGCGTGGCCGGTCGTTGCTGGTCATGTCCAGCGAAGGATCGGTCGGGCCGGCATTGGTCGACGCCGCGAAGAACAGCAGGTCGCCCTTGGGCGAGAAGGCCGGCGAAGTGGCCGAGACGAGCGGATCGCTGACTGGATGCACCTGCTTCGTCACCGTGTCGTAGATGCGGACCTGGCTCAGGTAGTTGGTCGTGATGACCGAGTACGCCACGTAGCGGCCATCGGGCGAGAAGCTCACCTTCAGGCCGAGCTGGTCTTCCAGGCGGCGGTCGGCCGTGTCGATCTTGGTCTGGGTGCCGGTCGTGATGTCCAGCGTGTACAGGTTCAGATGGTTGTCGGCCAGCACCAGGGTCTTGCCCTCGGGCGACCAGCTGATCAGCGAGTAGTACGCGGGCTGCTTGAGCTGGATCGTGCGCGGCTTGTCGAAGCCTTCCTGGTCGCGCACCATCACCACGTGGTGGATGTCCATGCCCTCCCCGGCCTCCGACAGGTACGCCACCTGCAGGCCATCGGGGCTGGTCAGCGCGCCGCTTTCGCGCACGCCGTCGGTGTTGGTGAGGTTGCGCACCGAGCCGTCCTTGACCGGCACGCTGAACACCTCGCCGCGCGCCGTCACCAGCACGCGCTTGGCCGTGGGCGACAGTACGGCGTTGGTCAGTGCCTTGCCGGCGTCCTTCCACTGCACGCGCGTCTGCGGGCCGCTGGCGTCGATCTGCACCGGCAGTTCCTGCTCAGCACCGCCGGCCAGACTCAGCGTCTTCAGCCGCCCGCCGACTTCATAGACGACGGTGTCGCCGTCCACATCGGCCGAGCGCACATCCCAGGTCTTCTCGTGCGTCAGCTGGCGCAGTTGCTTGGAAGTGGTGTCGTAGACGAACAGATTGGCAGCGCCGTCGTTGCGATCGGAGATGAAGACGACGCGGTTGCCCGACCAGCGCGGGTTGGTGTCCGAGGCGTTGACGTGCGGCACCTTCTCCCACTGTTGCTGCGCTGCAGGCGCAGCCGGGTCGATGATCCAGATCGGCGGCGTGCTGCCACCGCGGTGCTGGCGCCAGCCCGAGATGCCGGCATAGGCCGGGTTGGTCGGCATGTAGGCCAGGCGCTTGCCATCGGGCGACCAGTCGGCCGACACGCCCACGGCCGTCATCACCTTCTTCTCCGGGCCGCCGTCCATCGAGACTTCATAGAACTGCGCGCTGCGGCTGTTGCCAATCTCGCGGGCCGAGGCGAACAGCACGCGCTTGCCGTCACGGCTCCAGCCGCTCACCACATCCGCGCCCGGGTGGAAGGTCAGGCGCCGGGCTGCGCCACCGGCGGTGGGCATGACGTAGACGTCCGTGTTGCCGTCCACCGTGGCCGAGTAGGCAATGAAGCGGCCGTCCGGCGAGAAGCGCGGCATGAATTCGGCATTGGCGCTGGCTGTCAGCTGGCGCGGATTGCCGCCCTGGCGGTCAGTGATCCAGAGGTCGCCGCCGTAGACGAAGGCCAGACGGTCCTTGGACAGGGCGGGCTGATGCAGCATCAGCGTGGGTTCGGCGTTAGCACTCAGGCCGGCGCTGATCAGCGCAGCAAGAAGGATGGATTTCATGTTGTCTCCTTGAAGCGCGGGATCATAAGAGGCAAAACTACAATCCGCTGATGAATGCCAGAGATACGGTGGGCGCACGCCGCCCCATCCGCGAACTCCCCGATGAACTGATCAGCCAGATTGCCGCCGGCGAAGTCGTGGAGCGCCCGGCCTCGGTCGTGCGCGAGCTCGTCGACAACGCCCTGGATGCCGGCGCCACACAGATCAACGTCAAGCTGATGGCTGGCGGCGTCCGCGCCATCGTCGTCGAGGATGACGGCCACGGCATCCCGTCTGAAGAACTGCCCCTGGCCCTGCGCCGCCATGCCACGAGCAAGATCCGCTCACTGGAGGAGCTGGAATCCGTGGGCACCATGGGTTTCCGCGGCGAGGCGCTGGCGGCCATCGCCTCCGTCTCCGAGATGGCCGTGATCAGCCGCGAGGACGGCGCCGCCCACGCCCACCGGCTCGATGCCCGCAGCGGCGAGCTCGAACCTGCCGCCCGTGCGCGCGGCACCAGCGTGGAAGTGCGCGAGCTGTTCTTCTCGACGCCTGCACGCCGCAAGTTCCTCAAGACCGATGCGACCGAGCTCGCGCATTGCGTCGAGTCCGTGCGCCGACACGCACTGGCGCGGCCTGATGTCGGTTTCGGCATCTGGCACGAAGGCAAGCTCGTCGACCAATGGCGCGCCGGCTCAATCGAGCAGCGCATCAAGGACGTGCTGGGCGAGGACTTCATCGCCGAAAGCCGTGGGTTGACGCGCGAAGCCGGCCCGGTACGCATTCACGGCCGCGTGGGCCTGCCCGAAGCTGCGCGCGCGCGGGCCGACATGCAGTACCTCTATGTCAACGGCCGCTATGTGCGCGACAAGACCATCGCCCACGGCATCCGCTCGGCCTTCGACGACGTGCTGCACGGTCAGCGCCAGCCGGCCTACGTGCTCTTCATCGAGATCGCGCCGGACCGCGTGGACGTGAACGTGCACCCGACCAAGATCGAGGTCCGCCTGCGCGACGGCCGCGAGATGCACCAGCAGGTGCGCCACGCAGTGCAGGACGCGCTGGCGCTGTCGCGCACTTCGGACGTGGCGCCGGCCGCGCTGACGCCGGTCGCTCCTGGTGCCGCGGGTGCCGCTGATTTCACGAGTTATGGCGCCCCGGCGCCGCAGGCACCGCGCTGGTTCGTCGGCGAATCTGCGCCGGCCTACACGGCGACGCCCAAACAGGCGAGCCTCGCGCTGGCCGAAGCCGCGCAGCTGTTCGACAAGCCGCTGCCGCCGGCCTTCGTCCCCGTGGCGCAAGCGCCCTCGCCTGCCTTGCGCGATCACGACGGGCCCGAATGGCCCTTGGGCCGCGCCATCGCGCAGATCCAGGGCGTCTACGTGCTGGCCGAGAACGCGCAGGGGCTGATCATCGTGGACATGCACGCCGCCCATGAGCGCGTGGTCTACGAACGGCTCAAGGCCAGCCTGGGCGCGGCGCGCATCGAATCGCAGCCGCTGCTGATCCCGGTGACCTTCGCCGCCACACCGCAGGAGATCGCCACGGCCGAGGCGCATGTGAGCACGCTGCAGAAGCTGGGCCTCGACGTGGCGCCGCTCTCCAGCAAGATGCTGGCCGTGCGCGCCCGCCCCTCGGCGCTGGCCGGCGGCGACGTGGTGGAGCTGGCACGTAGTGTGCTGGCCGAGCTGGGCCAGTTCGAGGCTTCGCAGGCCATCGAGCGCGCCCAGCACGAGATCCTCGCCACCATGGCCTGCCACGGCGCCGTGCGCGCCAACCGCAGCCTGACGCTGGACGAGATGAACGCGCTGCTGCGCGACATGGAGCGCACCGAGCGCTCCGACCAATGCAACCATGGCCGCCCGACCTGGCGCCAACTGACAATGCGCGAACTCGACGCGCTGTTCCTGCGGGGACGATAGGAACATACCCATGGCCACTCTGAAGTTGAACAAGAAGCCCGCGGGCCCGAAACCGGCCGGCGAGAAGCGCAGCCCGGTGCGTGGCAAGGGCGTCTCGCGCCCCCGCCAGACGCTGGAGCAGGCGCAGGCCGAACGCAAGGAAAAGCAGGAGCGCTTCGAGCAGCGTCGCCGCGAGGAAGAGGCCACCGCGCAGCGTCCGCCGGCACGCAAGACCGCACCGGCTCGGCCGAAACCGCCGGCACGCGGGAGCTTCCAGCGCGAGGATCAGCGCGAGGATCAGCGCGAGGATCAGCGCGAGGTTCGGCGCGATGAGCCGCAATTCACCCCCGCCCGCGCGCCGCGCCAGGACCAACGCCGCGCCACCGGCCCGCGCACTGAATACGCCCCGCGCCAGCCGCGCGAGTTCGTGCCCAGCCCCAATGCCGGCGAAGGCGAGCGCCTCTCCAAGGTGATGAGCGAACGCCAGATGGCTTCGCGCCGCGAAGCGGATGAATGGATCGGCGCCGGCTGGGTGCGCGTGAACGGCAAGGTGGCCGAGCTGGGCCAGCGCGTGGCGCCAGACGTGCAGATCGAGATCGATCCGCGCGCACGCCAGGAACAGTCCAAGCAGGTCACCATCCTGCTTCACAAGCCGATCGGCTATGTCTCCGGCCAGGCCGAGGACGGCTACGAGCCCGCCTCCGTGCTGATCAAGAGCGACAAACACTGGAAGGACGATGCCTCGGGCATCAAGTTCAACATCGGCCACGCGCGCGGCCTGGCGCCGGCCGGCCGGCTCGACATCGATTCCACCGGGCTGCTCGTGCTCACGCAGGATGGCCGCATCGCCAAGGTGCTGATCGGCGAGGACTCCGACATCGAGAAGGAATATCTCGTGCGCGTGGAGTTCGACGGCCAGGGCGCGCCGATGGAGCGCTTCCCCCGCGAACAGCTGGAACTGCTCAACCACGGCCTGGAGCTGGACGGCGTGCAGCTCAAGCCCGCGCGGGTCTCGTGGCAGAACGAGGACCAGCTGCGCTTCGTGCTGCGCGAGGGCCGCAAGCGCCAGATCCGCCGCATGTGCGAGCTGGTCGGCCTGAAGGTAGTCGGCCTGAAGCGCGTGCGCATCGGCCGCATTCCACTGGGCAAGCTGCCGGTGGGTGAATGGCGCTTCCTGTCCCCGTGGGAAAAGTTCTGAGCAAGACGCCCATCTGCATCGCCGGCCCGACCGGCTGCGGCAAGACGGCGGCCGCGCTGGCCATCGCCGAGAGGCTGCCGGTCGAGATCATCAGCGTCGATTCGGCCCTGGTCTATCGCGGTATGGACATCGGCACGGCCAAGCCCACGCCGGCCGAGATGGCCGTGGCGCCGCACCACCTGATCGACATCATCGAGCCGACTGCAAGCTATTCGGCGGCCGAGTTCGTGCGCGCCGCGCGCAAGCTGGCCAGTGAGATCACGGCGCGTGGTCGGCTGCCGCTGCTCGTCGGCGGGACGATGCTCTACTTCAAGGCCCTGTTCGACGGCCTCTCCGCCCTGCCCCAGGCCGACGAAGCGCTGCGCGCCGAGATCGATGCGCGCGCCGCCGAACAAGGCTGGCCCGCGATGCACGCCGAACTGGCCAAGATCGATCCCGTGACCGCGGCGCGCCTGGCGCCCAACGATTCGCAGCGCATCCAGCGCGCGCTGGAGGTCTGCCAGCTGGCCGGCCGGCCGATGAGCGAGCTGCACCAGGCGCGTGAAGCCGGCGTGGACTGGCCGATCTTCTCGCTGGAGCCGGACGATCGCGCCTGGCTGCACGCACGGCTGGGCCTGCGCTTCCAGCAGATGCTCGATGCCGGGCTGGTCGATGAAGTTCGTGGCCTGCGCGCGCGCGGCGATCTGAGCCTGGATCTGCCCTCGATGCGCTGCGTGGGTTACCGCCAGACCTGGGAGGCCCTGGACAGCCACGACTTTTCCAGCCTGCATGAGAGGGGCACGGCGGCCACGCGCCAGCTCGCCAAAAGACAAATCACCTGGCTGCGTTCGATGCCGCAGCGCCAGGTGATTGCCTGTGATGGGCCGCAGCCCGTGCCGGAACTGCTCGCCCGACTGGAGAAGCTGCTGGCCTAGCGGCCTCAGCCCCGCATGGCCCTGCTGGCCGGCGCGGGCACCGCGCAGTCTGCAGCACGCACGCAGTTGCGGCCGGCGCGCTTGGCGGCCTGCAGCGCAAGATCGCCCTCGTGCAGCAGTTGATCGAGCAGCGCGTGGTCTTCACGCAGGGTGACCACGCCCACGCTCAGGAAGATGGGCATGCGATGGCCCAGCCATTCGAAGCTCATGCCGGCCACGCGCATGCGCAGGCGGTCGGCCAGGTCGAGCGCGCCGAGCGTTTCGGTGCGCGGCAGCAGCACGATGAATTCCTCGCCGCCGAAGCGCGCCAGCACGTCCCCACGGCGCAGGCCACGGCTCAGGCTGCGCGCCACGCGGCGCAGCATCTCGTCGCCGCAGCGCTTGCCGTACTGCATGTTGACGCGGGCCAGGTGGTCGATGTCGAAGATCGCGACGGACAGTTCGCAGTCGTGGCGGCGCGACAGCGCCCATTCGCGCTCCAGTGCACTGATGAAGGGGCCGCGCGGCATCACACCGGTGAGGCCGTCCAGCGGCGGGGCCAGCTGGCGCTGCTCAGGCGTTTCCAGCAGCTTGAGCGAAAGCTCGCCCAGGAGCCAGGCCAGCGGCACTGCCGCGACGACCGAGCAAAGCGGCGCCACCAGCCGGTCGCCGCCGATCAGACTGACGATGAGGTGGGCAAGGCTGAAGGCCAGGAGCGAAACGGCCAGCGCAATGATGGCAGGCACGCCCTTGGGACCGAGGCGCTGCTTGATGGTGAGCAGCGCAGAGCCGGTCGGCGTGTCGGAGAAGGCGGTGGCGGTCATGAGGCAAATCCAACGGTACGACTACTTGCCTCCATCAAATCGCAATCGAAGCGGGGCGCGAACCCCCCATCACCGGGGATCACGCCTTGCAGACTGCGTCTTGTCAACTAACGCACAGTGCGATCACCGCCCAGGCCGCGCCAAGCCATACCAGGGGAGAACCACGTGGATACCACGTGGATTTCAGCCTCCCTCAGTGCGCCCCGCCCGCATCCGTTGCACCGGCGTGGGGTGCCGGGCGACGGGTCAGCCAGATCGTGCCGATCAGCAGCAGGAAGCAGACGGCCGAGGCGAGGAAGATGTCGTCCGCCGCCCGGGTAAACGCCTGCTGGTCCATCAGCCGGTTCAGGAAACCGGCCGACTGCGCGTTGCTGAAGCCAAGCTGGCCGAGCTGCTGCACGGTTTCGCTGACCACCGGGTCGCCCAGCTGCGCACGTGCCTCGACGAGGTGGGCATGGTGCAGCGTGGCGCGGTTCTCCCAGATGGTGGTGGAGATGGACGTCCCCATCGCACCGGCCGTGATCCGCACGAAGTTCGACAGGCCTGCCGCAGCCGCCATGCGCTGCGGCGGAACGCCGGCCAGGATCAGCGTGGTCAGCGGGATGAAGAACATCGCCATGGCCGCGCCCTGGATGATCGTGGGGATCATGATCGTTTCCAGGTCGGTGCCGGTGGTGAAGTTCGACCGCATCCACAGCACCAGCGCGAAGACCAAGAAGGCCAGCGTGCCGATGATGCGCGGGTCGCGCTTGCCGATCTGCTTGCCGACGATGGGCGACATCAGGATGGCCAGCACTCCCACGGGCGCCAGCGCCCAGCCGGCATCGGTAGCCGTGTAGCCCATCCACTGCTGCAGCCACAGCGGCAGCAGCACGACGTTGCCGAAGAACAGGCCGTAGGCGATCGAGATGCTGATCACGCCGAAGGCGAAATTGCGGCCGGTGAAGAGGTGCAGATCGACGACCGGATGCTCGTCATACCACTCCCAGATCACGAAGAACAGGAAGGCGACGACGGCGAGCACGGCCAGCACCTGGATGGTGGTGCTGTGGAACCAGTCGAGCTCCTTGCCCTTGTCCAGCATCAGCTGCAGCGATCCGACCCACACCACGAGCAGGGCCAGGCCGATCGCGTCGATGGGCAGCTTGCGGGTGACGGTCTCACGCTTCCTGTAGATGCTCCAGGTCAGGAAGGCCGAGATCAGGCCGAAAGGCACGTTGATGTAGAAGATCCAGGGCCAGGAGAAGTTGTCCGTGATCCAGCCGCCGAGCAAAGGCCCGGCGACTGGCGCCACAAGCGTGGTCATGCCCCACAACGCCAAGGCTGTGCCGGCCTTGGCCTTGGGATAGCTGGCCAGCAGCAAGGTCTGCGACAGCGGGATCATCGGACCCGCCACGAAGCCTTGCAGGGCGCGGAACAACACCAGCGTTTCCAGCGAATGCGCGAAGCCGCACAGCCAGGACGCCACGACGAAGGCGAGCACGCTCATCGTGAACAGGCGCACGGCGCCGAAACGCTGGGTGAGCCAGCCCGTCAGCGGCACCGAGATGGCGTTGGCCACGCCGAAACTGGTGATGACCCAGGTGCCCTGGACCGGGCTCACGCCCAAATCACCGGCAATGGCGGGCAGGGACACGTTCGCGATGGACGAATCCAGCACGTTCATGAAGGTCGCCAGCGACAGCGAGATGGTGCCAAGCACCAGCGCCGAGCCGGTCAGCGGCTTGGGGTCGTGATCGCCCATGATCAGTGCGCCTTGCCGGCTCCGGAATTGCCGCCGAGATTGGCCTTGACGATGCGCTGAACGATGGCGTCAGCATCCTTGTCCTGCTTGCCGAAGACGCCGGTCTCGATCGTGGACTTCTGGCGTTCGGTCGTCGTCAGCATGGCGCCGCCCTGGTCGCGCACGTCGACCGTCACGTCCATGGACAAGCCGACGCGCAGCGGGTGCTCGGCGACTTGCTTGGCGTCGAGCGCGATGCGCACGGGCACGCGTTGCACGACCTTGATCCAGTTGCCGGTGGCGTTCTGTGCGGGCAGCAGCGCGAAGGCCGCGCCGGTGCCGGCCGAAAGGCCCACCACCGTGCCGTCGAACTCGATCTTGCTGCCGTAGACGTCGGCGTCGAGCTTGACCTTCTGGCCGATGCGCAGGCGCGCGATCTGGCTTTCCTTGAAGTTGGCATCGACCCAGGGCTGCTGCAGGCCGACGACGGCCATCAGCGGGCTGCCGGCGCCGACGCGCTGGCCCAGTTGCACGCTGCGGCGGGCCACCCAGCCATCGACCGGAGCGACCAGTTCGCTGCGCTGGAAGGCCAGGTAGGCCTCACGCACACGGGCGGCGGCGCGCTGCACGTTGGGGTGCTCGGCAGCGCTGGTGCCGTCAGTCAGCGAGCGGTTGGAGACCAGCTGGTCACGGGCAGCCTGCAGCGCGCTCTGGGCACCGGCGACGGCGCTGGTGGCGCCCGTCACGGCGGTCTTGGCGTGGTCGAGCTCTTCCTTGCCGACGGCGCCGCTGGCCACCAGCGGCGCACGGCGGGCTTCGTCCTGCTTGGCGCGGGCCAGGTCGGCCTGCATGCGGGCGAGGTCGGCCTCGCGCAGCTTGACCTGCGATTCGTAAGTGCTGTTGTTGGCGTACAGGGTGCGGACTTCGCGCACTGTTTGCGCCAGGGCGCTTTCGGCCTGGTCGAGGGCGACCTTGGCGTCGGCGGGGTCGAGGCTCACCAGCTTCTGGCCGGCCTTGACGAAGTCAGTGTCGTCGGCGTGGATGGCGGTCACAGTGCCGCCGACCAGCGGCGTGATCTGCACGACGTTGGCGTTGACGTAGGCGTTGTCGGTCGTCTCGTAGCGCTTGCCGAGCACGAACTCATAGCCGCCGTAGACGACGCCGAGGGCCAGCACGGCCACGGTCAGGACCGTCAGGGCGCGTTTGCGTTTGCCGTTGCCATTGGGGGTCAAAGCGGCGTTCGTGGAGGTGTTGTTGTCGCTCATGGTGATGTTCTTTCGGAATTCGTTCTTGCTTAGTTCGTGACGCCGCCGCCGAGGGCACGCAGCAGATTGACTTGGGCATCGAGGGCCTGGGCGCGCAGCTCGAGCAGACCGCGCTGCTGGCTCAGCACCTGGCTGTGCAGCGTCAGGACGGCGAGCTTGTTGCCCATGCCGGCCTCGAAGCGCTGGCGGGCCAGACCGTGAGCGGCCTCGACGGCGGCCAGGCCTTGCGCGGTGTGATCCTGCTGGGCCTTGATCGACTGCAGCGTGGCGAGCTGGTCGGAGGCATCGCGCACGGCTTCGATCACGGTGCCGTTGTAGCTGGCGACGGCGCCGTCCAGGTCGGCGGCCTTGCCCTTGAGCTGGGCACGCAGGGCGCCGGTGTCGAACAGCGGCACGCGCAGCGCGGGGCCGAAACTCCAGGCGGCGCTGCCCGCTTGCAGCAGCTTGCTGAACTGCGTGGCGTTGAAGGCGTACTGCGCGCTCAGGGTCACGTCCGGATAGAACTGCGCCTTGGCGACCTTGATCTGCTGCGTGGCGGCTTCGACGCGCCAGCGGGCAGCTTGCACGTCAGGGCGGCGGCCCAGCAGGTTCAGCGACGGCGCGCCTTCGATGCCGAGCAGCTCGGGCAGCTTGGGCTGCACGCCCGACAGGCTGGCGGCCGGCTGCACGGTCAGGGCCGCGAGCTGGTTGCGCAGCAGCGTGGCCTGTTCGTTCAGCGCGACTTGCTGGCGGCGCAGGTCCGGCAGCGGCGTCTCGGCCGTGCGCAGGTCCTGCTGGTTGTCCAGGCCGGCCGCGGTGCGCTGGCGCACCAGGTCCAGCGCGAGCTGGCGGTCGTCGAGCTGCTGATGGAGCAGCTCAGCTTGCGCCTGCACGCGGGCCAGACCCAGATAGGCGCGGCTGACTTGCGTGGCCAGGCTCAGGCGGGCGGCGGCGGCGTCCATCTCGGCCGCGCGGCGCGAGCCCAGCGCGGACTCGATCTCGGCCTTGTGCTTGCCGAAGAAGTCCCAGTTGTACGAGGCGCCCACGCCCAGGTTCATGTTGTTGTAGACCTCACCCGCAAACGGCTCGGGGAAGAAGCCGTGGTCGGAGATGCGCTGGCGCGACCAATCGGCGCCGGCACCGATCACCGGGCGCTCGGCGGCACCAGCGGCGTCGGCCATCGCCTGGGCGCGCTCGATGCGGGCGCGGGCAGCGGCCAAGCTGGGGTTCTCGGCCAGGGCGCGTTCGACGAGGCCGTTGAGCGTCTCGTCGTGAAAGCCGGTCCACCAGCGGGCGTCGATCTCGGCCTGCTTGGCATCGACCAGGCCGAGCTTCGTGGCCTCGATCGGCTGGGCAGGATCGGCCAGCTTGGGAATGGGGGCGCAAGCGGTCAGCAGGACCAGCGAGACGGCGCAGGCCACGGAGGCCAGGAGGGTGAGTTGGTATTTCATAGGTTCAGGTTTTGTTCTTGTCACGCAGGGCATCGCCGTTGGCGATGAAGCGCTTGAGCAGCTGCAGCAGCAACTGCCATTCCTCTCGGCTGAAGCCTTCCAGGTGGGCGTTGAACACGTCCGCCACGACAGCGCGCAGATCTTCGGCGATGGCACTGCCAGCTTCTGTCAGGTGGATGAGGACGACGCGGCGGTCTTCGCTCGAACGCTCGCGCCGGACCAGGCCCTTGGTCTCCAGCCGATCCAGCAGCCGCGTGACGGCGCCGGCATCGACGTCGAGCTCGCGCACCAGGTTGGCCACCGGATTGGGGCCGCACATGCTCAGCTTGAGCAGCGGCACCCACTGGGAGTGCGTCAGGTCGTGACTGGCCAAACGTTCATCTGCGGCGAGCATGATGCACTGCTTCGCCCGATTGAGCAGGTAGCCGATGCTTTCATCGCGCTCGTACTGGTTGGCCTTGTAAAAGGGCTTGCTCATGGTGGCGCGAAATATATTTGCCTAGGCAACTATTGTCAAGGCAATAATGTCATTGCTACCTTTTCTGACCATGGCAATTGAATCTTCAAAGTCACATCCCCGTGCGCTGTCGGGCCTTTGGCCCTTCCTGAGGCCGTACCGCCTGCGCATCGCGTCAGCGGTGCTCTTCCTGGTGATGGCGGCGGTGGCCACGCTGGTCTTCCCGCTGGCCTTGCGCGGCCTGATCGACCAGGGCTTCGTGGCCGCGGCGCCCGGTGATCGGGTGATGGCCCTGCGCGAGCACTTCGTCGCCCTTTTCGGTGTGGGCGCGGCGCTGGGCGTGTTCTCGGCCCTGCGCTTCTACGCCGTGACCTGGTTGGGCGAGCGCGTGACGGCCGATCTGCGCCAGGCCGTCTACAGCCATGTGCTGCAGCAGAGCCCCGAGTTCTTCGAGACCACGCAGACCGGCGAAGTGCTCTCGCGCATCACCACGGACACGACGGTCGTGCAGACCGTGGTCGGATCGAGCCTCTCCATGGGCCTGCGCAACTCGGTGATGGGCATCGGAGCGCTGGTCATGCTGGTGGCCACCAATCCGCTGGTGATGGTGCAGGTGCTGCTGCTCCTGGTGCTCGTCGTTTCGCCGGCCATCTTCTTCGGCCGCCGTGTGCGGCGCCTCTCGCGCGACAGCCAGGACCGCGTGGCCGACACCAGCGCCATCGCCGCCGAGGTGCTCAACGCCGTGCCCGTGGTGCAGAGCTACACGCAGGAGGCCGCCGAAGCCAAGCGCTTCAACGGCGCCAGCGAGGCGGCCTTCGAGACGGCCCGCAGCCGCACGCGGGTGCGCTCGCTGCTGGTGGCCTTCATCATCACGGCCACCTTTGGCACCCTGCTCTGGGGCCTGTACCAGGGCACGCAGGCCGTGATGGCCGGGCGCATCACCGCCGGCCACCTGGGCCAGACGGTGGTCTACGTGATCTTGCTCGTCTCGTCTGTCGCCGTGCTGGCCGAGGTCTACGGGGACGTGCTGCGCGCCGCCGGTGCCACCGAGCGGCTGATGGAGCTGCTGGCCGCGCGTTCCACCGTGCAGGACTGCACCGAGCCGCGCGCCCTGCCCGCTTCCAGCGGCGGAACTGAAGTGTCGATCGACGGCCTGACCTTCCACTACCCTGCCCGCCCGCAGACGGCGGCGCTGGCCGACATCCACCTGCACATCCGCCCCGGCGAAACCGTGGCCTTGGTCGGCCGCTCCGGCGCGGGCAAGAGCACGCTCTTCCAGCTGCTGCTGCGCTTCTACGATGCCGAGGCCGGCCGCATCCTCGTCAACGGTGTGCCCAGCCGCGATGTCGCGCTGAAGGACCTGCGCGCAACGATCGGCCTCGTGCCGCAGGACAGCGTGATCTTCTCGACCAGCGCGATGGAGAACATCCGCTACGGCCGCCCCGAAGCCACCGACGCCGAGGTGATGGCCGCTGCCCGCGCCGCCTATGCCGACGACTTCATCCAGAAGCTGCCCGGCGGCTACCAGGCCTTTCTGGGCGAGCGCGGCGTGCGGCTCTCGGGCGGCCAGCGTCAACGCATCGCCATCGCGCGGGCCATGCTCAAGAACCCGCCGCTGCTGCTGCTGGACGAAGCCACCAGCGCGCTCGACACCGAGAGCGAGCGCGTCGTGCAGGCCGCGCTGGAAGCCGCGATGGCCAACCGCACGACGCTGGTGATCGCTCACCGCCTGTCCACCGTGCAAAAGGCCGACCGCATCGTCGTGCTGGACCACGGCCGCATCGTCGAGATCGGCAGCCACGCCGAGCTGCTGGCGGCCGGCGGGCTCTATGCCCACCTGGCCTCCATGCAGTTCGAGTGATGAAGGAGAATCGCATCCCATGAGCACGAACTCCTCCCAGTACGAAGACTTCATGCGCCATGTGTTCGAGCACGGCGTGACCAAGACCGACCGCACCGGCACCGGCACCCGCTCGGTCTTCGGCCACCAGATGCGCTTCGACCTGGCCCAAGGCTTCCCGCTGGTGACGACCAAGAAGGTCCACCTGAAGTCCATCATCCTGGAACTGCTGTGGTTCCTGCGCGGCGACTCCAATGTGAAGTGGCTGCAGGAGCGCGGCTGCACGATCTGGGACGAATGGGCCAGCCCCGAGGGCGATCTCGGCCCGGTCTACGGCGTGCAATGGCGCAGCTGGCCCACGCCCGACGGCGGCCATATCGACCAGATCACGGAAGTGATCAAGCAGCTCAAGACCAACCCGGACTCGCGCCGCATCATCGTCAGCGCCTGGAACGTGGCCGATCTGGGCAAGATGGCGCTGATGCCCTGTCATGCCTTCTTCCAGTTCTACGTGGCTGAAGGCAAGCTCTCCTGCCAGCTCTACCAGCGCAGCGCCGACATCTTCCTCGGCGTGCCCTTCAACATCGCCAGCTACGCCCTGCTGACGATGATGCTGGCCCAGCAGTGCGACCTGGAGCTCGGCGACTTCATCTGGACCGGTGGCGACTGCCACATCTACAACAACCACTTCGAGCAGGTGCAGACGCAGCTTTCGCGCGCGCCGTTTGCCTACCCGCAGATGAAGATCAAGCGCCGCCCGGCCAGCCTCTTCGACTACGAGTTCGAGGACTTTGAACTCGTCGGCTACGAGCACCACCCAGCCATCAAGGGCGCCGTGGCGGTTTGAGCTTTTATTCGCCGTTGACCCCTGCAGCGTCGACGCGTGCCGCGGCGAACACCGAGAACAGCCCCTCACGGTCGGTCCACTCCTTGAGCGGCTCCCAACCGCCCGCGCGCAGCAGGTTGTGAGCGGCGCCGGGGCGGTATTTGTAGCTGTTCTCCGTGTGGATGGTCTCGCCTTCTTGCATTGAGAAGCGCTCGCCCATCACCTCGAATGCCAGGTCATGCCGCGCACGCAGGTGCATCTCGATGCGTGAGCGCTCGGCGTTCCAGCGGATCCGGTGCTGGAACGCCGCGACGTCGATCGAACCCTCCAGCTCCGCGTTGATGCGCCGCAGCAGGTTCAGGTTGAAGCGGGCCGTCACGCCTTGGCGGTCGTCGTAGGCGGGGATGAGGCGGCTCTCCGGCTTGCAGCGGTCCATGCCGATCAGCAGGATCGCGCCCTCGCCCAGCGAGCCGTGCATCTGCCGCAGCAGGGCCACGGCGTCGGCCTCGTCAAGGTTGCCAATCGTCGATCCCGGAAAGAAGCCGATGCGGCCTTCGCCGTTCGTCGTCTGCGGCAGCTCGATGTAACGCGTGAAATCACCCTCGATGGGATGCACGGTCAGCGCTGGGAAATCCTTGGCCAGCGCGCTGGCCGACTCGCGCAGGAACTCGCCCGAGATGTCGATGGGCACGTAGGTGGTGGCGCGCGTGCCGATCAGCACGGCCGGCGTCTTGGTCGACGAGCCGGAGCCGAACTCCACCACCATCTTGCCCGTGCCGACCACGTCGGCGATGTCCGACATTTGCGTGGAGAGGATCTCGCGCTCGGCCTCGGTCGGGTAGTACTCGGGCAGGCGGGTGATCTCCTCGAAGATCTCGGAGCCGGCACGGTCGTAGAACCAGCGCGGCGGAATCGACTTCTGGCGTTTGCCCAGGCCCGTCAGCACGTCAGCGAGAAATTCATTCAAAGGGTCTCTTTGCACTTTCTGCCCGCTCCTTCAGAGGCCAAAAATCGGCCGGCGCCTGATGCTAACGAATCGCCATGACGGCTTTTGGCAGTAGCAGTCCGGGACAGCGATTCGCATTGACCGCGGGCTTTGGCTGCTGAGAAGATGCCTCATGGACCGAATGAACGACAGTCGCACGGCGCTCAGCCGAGCCTACGCAGAGATCCGCCAAGCCACGATGGCGCTGGCCGCTCCGCTCTCGCCCGAGGACGCGCAGGTGCAGTCCATGCCCGACGCCAGTCCTACAAAATGGCACCTGGCCCACGTGACCTGGTTCTTCGAGACCTTCGTGCTCGAGCGCTTCGAGGCCGGGTTCCAGCCCTTTGACGCCAGCTTCCGGGTGCTCTTCAACAGCTACTACCAGGGCGTGGGCGAACGCTATCCGCGGCCGCAGCGCGGGTTGATCACGCGGCCCTCGCTCGAAGAGGTCCGGCGCTACCGCAGCGATGTGGACGGTCGCATGGAGCGGGCCATCGCCGCCCATGCCGGTAACAGCGAGTTCGATGCCCTCGTGCGCCTGGGCCTGCAGCACGAGCAGCAGCACCAGGAGCTGATCCTCACGGACATCCTGCATGCCTTCAGCTTCAGCGCCGGGCGTGCGGCCTATGCCGCTGATCCGCGTCGACCCGTCGCAACGCCGAGCGCGCTCGAATGGAGCCGACACGAAGGCGGCCTCGTCGACCACGGCCATCGCGCGGACGAGGACGGCGCCTTCTGCTTCGACAATGAGCTGCCCCTGCACAAGGTCTATCTGCAGCCCTTCGAGCTGGCTTCGCGGCCGGCCAGCAATGGCGAGTACCTCGCCTTCATCGAGGACGGCGGCTACCTGCGCCCCGATCTGTGGCTCTCGCAAGGCTGGGATTGGGTTGTGCAGGGCCGGCGCGAGGCGCCGCTCTACTGGGTCGGCCGGGAGCGCCAGCACACGCTGCGAGGCCGGGTGGAGCTCGATCCCCACGCGCCTGTCTGCCACCTCTCCTACTTCGAGGCCGACGCCTTTGCACGCTGGTCCGGCGCGCGGCTGCCGACCGAGCAGGAATGGGAACACGCGGCGCGGCGAATGAAGTCGAGCATGCGCTGCGGCGAGGTCTGGGAGTGGACGCAGTCGAGCTACAGCGCCTATCCCGGTTTTCAGATCCTGCCCGGTGCCGTGGGTGAGTACAACGGCAAGTTCATGGTGAATCAGTACGTGCTGCGCGGCGGCTCCTGCGCCACACCGGCCGGGCATGCGCGGGCGAGCTATCGCAATTTCTTCCCAACCGATGCGCAGTGGCAGTTCTCGGGCGTGCGGCTGGCCCGCTGAGGCCGGCACCTCACGCCAAGCTCAGGCGGCAGCCGAGACCCGACGCGCCTGCTCCGCCGCGATGTAGGCGTGGATCAACGGCACGACCGCCGCGCCCTCGCCGATCGCGCCGCCCACGCGCTTGACCGAGCCCGAACGCACGTCACCGATCGCGAAGACGCCCGGGACCGCGGTTTCCAGCGCCGCTGCCGGCCGGGCCGGGAAGCCGCCACGCGCCGCGCCGCCGGTCAGCACAAAGCCCTGCGCATCGGTTGTCACGCCGCAATCGCCCAGCCACTCGGTTTCCGGATCCGCACCGATGAACAGGAACAGATGCTGCGTGGCGCAATCGTGCTGCGCGCCGCCGCGCCGGCAACGCCAGGTGGCGCCTTCCAGCCCCGTCTCCAGGCTGCCCTTCAGGCTGACCAGTTCGGTGTGGGTGTGCAGCTTGATGTTGGGCGTGGCGGCGATGCGCTCGATCAGATAGCTGGACATGCTCGCCGTGAGCGACGGCCCGCGGATCAGCAGGTTCACCAGCGCGGCATGGCGCGACAGGAACACCGCCGCCTGGCCCGCCGAATTGCCACCGCCCACCAGCGCCACTTCCGCCTTCTGGCACAGCCGCGCCTCGATGGCGGAAGCCCAGTAGGAGACGCCGCGGCCTTCGAACTCCGCCAGCCGCGGCACATCAGGCCGGCGGTAGCGCGCGCCGCTGGCGATGACCACCGTGCGCGCACGAATGCGCCGCCCATCCTTGAGCGTCATGCCATGGTGCTGCATGCCGTCCGCATCCTGGCCGCAGGCGCAATCGAGCCGCTTCACCTGCGCCGGGATCAGCAGCTCGACGCCGAACTTCTGGGCCTGCACGAAGGCCCGCGCCGTCAGCGCCTGGCCCGAGATGCCGGTGGGAAAACCGAAGTAGTTCTCGATGCGCGCGCTGGCCCCGGCCTGGCCGCCAAAGGCACGGCAGTCGAGCACGATCACGCGCAGGCCTTCGGAGGCCGCGTAGACGGCGGTTGCAAGACCCGCCGGGCCTGCACCGACCACGGCCACGTCGAAGAGTTCGTCATGCGCCGCTGCGTCCACCATCCCTAAGCAGCGCGCCAGCCCTTCCTCGCTGGGGTTCTCCAGCGCCGAGCCGTCCGCGCAGACGACCAGCAGTTCGCAGCCCGGGTGCTGACCGAGCAGCGCAGCCGCGTCCGGATCCTGGGCCGGATCGGCGTGATGGTAGGGATGGCCGTTGCGGCGCAGGAAGTTCTCCAGCCGCGCCATGTCCGGTGATTGCGGGTGGCCGATCAGCACCGGGCCGGCCGAGCCCGAGTTGATCAACGCCACGCGGCGCAGGATCAGCGCGCGCGTGATGCGCTCGCCGAGGTCGGCCTCGGCCACCAGCAGTGCCCGCAGCTGGGCCGGCGGCACGAGCAAGGCTTCCACCTCCTCGTCGGCGTGGCCGTCGACCAATGCGGGCCGGCCGCTGAGCTGGCCCACCTCGGCCAGGAATTCGCCAGGCCCGTGCCGAACGACGGGGACCACATGGCCCAGGCCGTCGCGCTGCGTGATGGACACCGTGCCCTTGAGCAGCACGAACATGCCCGGCCCGACCTCGCCGGCCGTGCAAAGCCGCTCGCCGCGGGCAAAGCGCTGCAGCGTACCGAAGCGCGCGATGCGCGCGATCTCGGCGTCCTGCAGCAAAGGGAAAGTCTGTTCGCGGCGGCTAGCGGGCAGGCCCGGTGTCTCATTGCTCATGGAGCGAACGGTACTAGCCCACGCGGAAAAAGGCCACTGCCTCGTTCAAGCGCGTGGTCTGCTGCTTGAGGCTCTCGGCCGCGGCGGCCGTCTCCTCCACCAGCGCGGCGTTCTGCTGCGTGGCCTGATCGAGCTGGCTCACCGCCACATTGATCTGCGTGACGCCATCGGCCTGCTCGCGGCTGGAGACCGTGATCTCGCCGACCAGGCTCGTCACCTTGCGCACCTCGTCGACCATCTGCTCGATCGTTTCCTGTGCGCGATGCACAAGGCCTGATCCGCTCTGCACCTGAGCCACGCTGTCATTGATCAAGTTCTTGATCTCCTTGGCCGCCTCGGCGCTGCGCTGGGCCAGCAGGCGCACCTCGCCCGCCACCACCGCAAAGCCGCGGCCCTGCTCGCCCGCGCGCGCTGCCTCCACCGCTGCATTCAGGGCCAGGATGTTGGTCTGGAACGCGATGCCGTCGATCACGCCGATGATGTCGGCGATCTTGTCGCTGGCCGTGGCGATGCCGTCCATGGTCTTGACCACTTCGCTGACGGCCGTGCCGCTGGCCTTGGCGGTCTCGGAGGCGCTGTGGGCCAGCCGGTCGGCCTGCTGCGCGTTCTCGGCATTGGCCTTGATCTGCGCGGTGATCTGCTCGACGGACGCGGCGGTCTCTTCCAGGTTCGAGGCCTGCGATTCGGTGCGCGAAGACAGGTCGCCATTGCCATGCGCGATCTCGGTCGCAGCCACATTGATCTGCCCGCAGCCGGTGCGCACGCCGGCCACGATGCGCGAGAGGTTCTGCGTCATGTGGCCCAGCGTGCCGAGCAGCTGGCCGAGTTCGTCACGCGAGCGGGACTGCACGCTGACGGTGAGATCGCCTTCGGCCACGGCCCGGACCGCCTGCGAGGCCTGCTCCACCGGCTTGGTGATCGAGCGCGTGATCTGGATGGCGGCAAGAATGCCCGCGATGATGGCGCCGGTGGCGAGCAAGGCGAACGTCATCAGCACGCGCTTGTACGCCGCCTGCGCCTCCTCGGTGGTCTGCGCGGCCAGCCGTTCGTTGAGGCCCCACCACTGCGTGATCGACTCGCGCAGCGGCGTGAAGGCCGCGCGCGCCGGACCGAGCGAGAGGTTGCGTGCCTCGGCTTGCTTGGCCGGATCGGCACGATCCTGGCCGGAAGCCGCCAGCACCTTGTCCTGCGCCGCCATGTAGGCCTCGGCACCGCTCTTGGCCTTGTTCAGGAAGCCGCGGTCCTCGTCATTGGCCACCAGCGGCTCGTAGGCCTTCAGCTGATCCTGGATCGCCTGCCGCGCCTTGCCGATGCGCTCGAACAGCGACTTCCGCTCCGCAGGATCGTCGACCAGGATGTACTGCCCCTCGAGCCGCCGCGCATCCGACACCGCCTGGTCGAGCCGGTAGATCACCTTCAGCGACGGCAGGATGTTCTCGGGGTAGTACTGGGCGTAGTGGTTGATGGTCCTGGCCTGCATGCCGCCGACGACGGCCATCGCAAAGAGCAGCAGCAGGATCAGGGCAAATGCAATCGCAAGGCGGACGCCGATGCGCAGGTTGTTGAATGTCTCCATAGCGTCAACCATCCTTCATGCCAATGAAAGACCGCTCCCCTGCGTCCACTTTTATCTGCAACTAACGTGTTAGTCCAGCGCGTACCCTCCAAGTGAGCGACGCCTGCCTTGCTGCTGTCTGTCTCAATGCTCGTGGTGATGCGCGCCGGGCTTGCGAACGGCGATGTCGGCCTCGGGCTTTGCGAGCGAAGCTTCGGCGCGCACCGGCTCGGCCAAAGGCGCGCCGGTCCACTCGAAGGCCTGGCTGCCCTGTGGCTGGCGGAACCAGCCCGGGTCGCTGTAATCGCCGCGCTTCTGGTCCTTGCGCACCTTCACGATGGAGAACATGCCGCCCATCTCGATGCCGCCGAAAGGTCCCTCGCCCGTCATCATCGGCAGCGTGTTCTCAGGGATCGGCATCTTCATCGCCGCCATGTCGGCCATGCCTGCGTGGCCCATGGCCATGTAGTCGGGCACGAGGCGGTTGATGCGCTCAGCCAGGTCGCCGGCCTGCACGCCGATCATGCTGGGCAGGCCGTGGCCCATCGCGTTCATCGTGTGGTGGCTCTTGTGGCAGTGCAAGGACCAGTCCCCTTCAGCTTGCGCCACGAACTCGATCTGCCGCATCTGGCCGACGGCGACGTCGGTCGTCACCTCAGGCCAGCGCGCTGTGCGCGGCACGGGGCCGCCATCGGTGCCGGTGATGGTGAACTCATGGCCGTGCAGATGCACCGGATGGTTGGTCATCGTCAGGTTGCCCACGCGGATGCGGACCTTGTCGTGCTGACGCACATTCAGCGTGTCGATGCCGGGGAACACACGGCTGTTCCAGCACCAGAGGTTGAAGTCCGTCATCGTCGTGATCTTCGGGCTCGCGGCACCGGGATCGATGTCGAAGGCGTTCAGCAAGAAGCAGAAGTCGCGGTCTACCGCGTCGATCTGCGGATGCGCTGTCTTGGGGTGCGTGACCCAGAAGCCCATCATGCCCATGGCCATCTGTGCCATCTCGTCGGCATGCGGGTGATACATGAAGGTGCCGGGCCGGCTGGCCACGAATTCGTAGACGAAGGTCTTGCCCGGCTGGATGGAAGGTTGGGTCAGGCCCGAGACGCCGTCCATGCCATTGGGCAGGCGTTGGCCGTGCCAGTGCACGCTGGTGTGTTCGGGAAGGCGGTTGGTGACGAAGATGCGCACGCGGTCGCCCTCCACCACCTCGATCGTCGGGCCCGGCGATTGACCGTTGTAGCCCCACAGGCGCGCGGTCATGCCCGGTGCCAGCTCGCGCAGCACGGGTTCGGCCACGAGATGGAATTCCTTGACGCCCTGGTTCATGCGCCAGGGCAGCGTCCAGCCGTTGAGCGTGACGACGGGGTTGTAGGGCCGGCCGGTCGAGGGAACGAGCGGGGGCTGCGTGTCGGCGCTGGACTGCAGCGTGGGTTCGGGCAAGGCGGCCAGGGCCACGCGGCTGACGGAGGCCGCCGAAACCGCGGCGGCAGCGCCAAAGAAGTTGCGTCGGGAAAGCATGGAAGTGACTCCTTTTCTCAGCGGCGGATCGGCGTGCCGATCGTGGCCATGTCGAGTTCGGCCTGGGCGATCCAGAAATCGCGTTGGGCCTCGAGGGCGGCGTTGACGGCGGCGACCTGCGCGCGCGCATCGGCCAGCAGCTCGAACACGCTGATGAACATGCCGTTGTAGCGAAGCTGGTTCTCTTCGGACACCCTCTTGGCCAGCGGCACCAGCTCATCGCGGCAGCGCCGCGCGATCTCGAAGCTGCTGCGCCGCTGCTGCACCGCTTCGCGCAGCTCGGATCGCGCATCAATGGCAACTTGGGCGGCACGCTGAACGGTCTGCATGTACAGCGCCTCGGCACGCTGTACGCGTGCATCGCCCCAGTCAAAGAGCGGCACCTCCACGCGCAGCTCGTAGCCGGTCTGCCTGGGCAGGCCACTCATGCTGTTGCGCTGATAGCCCAACTCGAGCAGGTTGATGAAGCGCGTGCTGCGCGTCAGACCGAGGCTGCGCGCCTGGGTTTCGACTTCGGACTTGGCCTGCTGGATGTCGAGCCGCTGGTCGAGCGCAGCTTGTTCCAGGGCGGGGTCGGCGCTCAGGGCGACGGGCAAATCTGGCAGGCGCTCGGGCAGCGAGAAGCCGCTGCTCGTCGGCAAACCGAGCAGGCGCGTGAGCCGCTCCCGGCTTGCCACGCGCTGCTGCTCGGCACGCGCAACCGCCAGCGCCGCTTCGGTGGCAAAGCCCTGCTCGCGAGCCTGCTGCAGCGTGCTCCAGTTGCCGGCCTTCACCATGCGTTGAGCCAGCTCCGCGCCGGCATCCGCCGCGCCTTGCACTTCCTGCTGATAGCCCGCAATCTGCTCGGCCGCCGCTGCGGCGTAGAAGGCCTTGCGGGTCTCGGCGGCCAGCTTGAACATTTCCAGCGTGACGCCGCGCTGGGTCGCCGTAAAGCGCTGGGCTTCGAGGCCGCGCGCCATCGGCAGCGTGATCAGCCGCGCGATGTCGAAGCTGAACCCGCGGTCCAGCTCGACCTCGCTGCCCTGCTTCAGACGCGCGAAGCCGAAGCCCGGGTTCGGCAACCGACTGGCCTGCACGAGGTCGGCTTCAGCGACGCCGATCTCCTGCAGGCTGGCCTGCAGGCCGCGGTTGTTGAGCAAGGCGATCTGGACGGCGCTGTCGGCGTTGAGCGGCTGGGCGAGCAGTTCGCGCACGCGGTCGGCGGTGCGTTGCTCGTCTTGGGTTGTGCGCAGCAGCGGCAGGTCTTTGCCGAGCTGGCGTTGAGCTGCCTCTTGAACGGGCTGCAGGCCGCCGTTGCCGCTGAACGAAGCGCAGCCGGCCAGTGAAATGGCCAAAGCCACGCCAAGCGGCGTGAGTCTGTGATTCATGGATGAGAAAACTCGCGGTGAGAAAGGACAGGCGTCGAAGGTCGACGCCGCGACTCAGGCGAGTGCTTCTCTGGGCGGCTTCTCGATGCCGGCGGGCGGCACGCTGGCGTGGAACAAGGGAACGGTGGGCACGGCCACCGGTGCGGCCGATTGCGGCTCGATCAGCAATTCAGCGCTGCTCATTGCCACGGCATGACAGCAGCAGGCGCCGGTGCCGCACTTGTCGGCCATCTTGGCCGACTTGCCGGTGTGGTGTGCCGCGCATTCCTCGTGCATGGAAGGCGCGGTCTGCATCTGCATCTGCATCTGCATCTGCATCTGCATCTGCATCTGCATCTGCATCTGCATCTGCATCTGCATCTGCGCCTTGCCGCAATCCGCATGCGCCGCCCAGCCCTGCAAAGGCAGGGCCAGCGCGATGAAGCAGCAGACGATGAAACGCAAGGCACGAGACATGGGCGGCAGTTTAGCTCCGACATAATTCCACCTCTCGACGTCACCCCTTTTTTTCCGATTCCATGAAACCTGATGCCCCAGCCACCGTGGTGCTGATCGCCGGCGTGGCGCGCGATGGCGCGATCGGGCGCGACAACCAGCTGCTCTGGCATCTGCCTGAAGACCTGAAGCGCTTCAAGGCGCTGACGCTCGGCCACCCGGTCATCATGGGTCGCAAGACCTGGAACTCGCTGCCGCCGAAGTTCCGCCCGCTGCCGGGCCGCCGCAATCTCGTGCTCTCGCGCTCTGCTGGGTTGGCCATGGATGGCGCGGAAGTCTTCCCTTCATTGCAAGCAGCGCTGGCGGCCTGCGAAGGCACGGTCTACGTGATTGGCGGTGCGCAGATCTACGCCGAAGCCCTGCCCCGCGCCACGCGCCTGGAGCTCACGGAGGTCGAGGCCGAGTACGTCGATGCCGACGCCTTCTTTCCCGCCTGGCCACGCGACCAATTCCGGCAGACCGCCCGCGAAAGCGCCGTGAGTGCCGACGGCCTGGCCTACCACTTCACCACCTACGAACGCCTCTGAGAGAGAACCCACCATGTCGGAACACGGCTTCCACGTCCACGGCCCGCACGATCACGAACTGGAACACCAGGCCCAGCATGAGCCCAAGGGCCTGGCCGGCCAGCTGGCGGTGATCACGGCCATCCTCGCCACCATCGGTGCCTTCTTCGGCTACATGGGCGGCGCCACGCAAGCCAATGCGGGCCTGTACAAGAACAACGCCGCCATCGCCAAGACCGAAGCGGCGGACAAGTGGAACTACTACCAGGCCAAGGCCAACAAGCAGAACCTCTCCGAGCTGGCAGCCGAGCTGATGAGCAGCGACGAGAAGCGCGCCAAGTACCAGGAGAAGGCCGCCCGTTACGAGAAGGAAAAGGCCGACATCAAGACCGAGGCCGACAAGCTCGAAGAGAAGTCCAAGGAATGGGACGAGAAGAGCGAACACCAGCTGCACCTTCACCACCGCTGGGCGCAGGCGACGACGGCGCTTCAGGTCGCCATCGCCCTTGCCGCCATCGCGCTGCTGACCAAGAAGCGCTGGATGGAAGGCGCCACGCTGGTGGCCGGCGGCATCGGCATCGTCCTGGGCGTGCTGGCCTGGTTCGCGATCTGATTCAGAAAATCAGCGCCTGGGGCCGCGCCACGCCAAAGCCCTGGGCGTAGTTGACGCCGATCTGGCGCAGGATCTCGACGATCTCGTCCGTTTCGGCAAACTCGGCCACCGTCTGGCGGCCCATCACCTGGCCGATTTCGTTGATGGCACGCACCATGGCGCGGTCCACCGGGTTTTCGGCGATGTCCTTGACGAACATGCCGTCGATCTTCAGGAAATCCACCGGCAGCGTCTTCAGGTAGGCGAACGAGGACACGCCCGCGCCGAAATCATCGAGCGCGAACCGCACGCCCGCGCGGCGGAACTTGTGCATGAAGCGCACGCTGCTCTGCAGGTTGGTGATGGCCGCCGTCTCGGTGATCTCGAAGCACAGCTTGTCCGCCGGCAGGCCGCCCTCGGCGAGCTGGTCGGCAACAAACGCGTCGAAGGCGGGATCGCAGAGCGACTGGCCCGACAGATTGACCGTGGCCCGATCCAGCCGCAGCAGCTGCTCGGGGTTCTCGCGATAGAAGCGGAACACGCGGCGCACGACCCAGCGGTCAACCTGCGGCATCATGCCCAGCCTTTCAGCGGCGGGGATGAAGTCGGCGGGCTCGATCAGCTGGCCCTCGGCGTCGCGCATGCGCAGTAGCAGCTCGTAGTGCTCGCCGACCTCGGGCGCGTCGAGGCGCAGGATGCGCTGGCTGAAGAGCTCGAAGCTGTCCTTCTCCAGTGCCTCGGTCAGCCGCGGCGCCAGCGCCAGCTGGGCGCGGCGGGACTGGATGTCGATGATGCGCTCGTCGTACACATGGACGCGGTTGCGGCCCTCTTCCTTGGCCGCGAAGCACGCGGCATCGGCCTGGCCCAGAAGTTCCTGCACACCGCCGTGCGTCGACGCGACGCTGGTCAGGCCCACGCTCGTCGTCTGCGTGAACACCTGGTTCTGCCAGCTGAAGCGGAAAGCCTCCACCGCCTTGCGCAGCCGCTCGGCCACGTTGCGGCCGCGGGCCAGGTCGGCATCCACCAGCACCAGCGTGAATTCATCGCCGCTCATGCGCGCCAGCAGGTCCAGCGGCTGCAGCTCGCGGCGCAGCAGCTCGGAGATCTCGCGCAGCAGCTCGTCGCCGGCCACGTGCCCGCAGATGTCGTTGACGACCTTGAAGCGATCCAGATCCAAGTGGATCAGGCAGTGGCTGCGCTGGCCGCCGGCCGCCAGCAGCTGGGCCAGGCTCGATTCCAGCGCCGGGCGGTTCATCAGCCGGGTGAGGAAGTCGTGGCGGGCCAGGAAGTTCAGTCGGTCTTCCGCCACGCGGCGCTCCTGCACCTCGTTGTGCAGGTTCGAATTCGCCACCGAGAGCTCGCGCGTGCGCTCCTCCACGCGGCGCTCCAGCGTGCGGCGGGCTTCTTCCAGGCTGGCATTGCGCTCGGCCAGCTCGCGCAGCAGCCAGCCGCGTTCCAGATGGGCGCTCACACGTGCGCGCAGGTCGTTGGCGCGCACGGGCTTGACGAGGTAATCGACGCCGCCGGCGGCAAATCCGGCGTCGACGTTGTCGCCTGCGCCCGTGACGAAGATGACCGGGATGTCCGCCGTGGCCGGCGCGGCCTTCAGGCGGCGGCAGACCTCGATGCCGTCGATGCCGGGCATCATGATGTCCAGCAGGATCAGGTCTGGCGTCAGCCGCTGCACGACCTGCAAGGCGCGCTCGCCGCTGTTGGCCGTGGACAGCTCGAGCCCCAGCGGCTCCAGCAGGCCCTGCAATACGTCCAGATTGGTCGGCGTGTCGTCGACCAGAAGCACACGCGCCGAACGGCGGACGGGGCTGCTCAGATTCATGGGGTCACCGTCTGCAAGTCGTGGATGAGTCCGTCCCAATCGTAGGCCTGAACGCGCGCCTGCAGCCGCGTCAGCGTGGCTGCATCGGCGCCCTGGGTAGCCCAGTCATCGAGCAGGCGGCGCGCGCGCGTCAACTCGCCGAGCTCGGCGGCATTGAGCAGCTCGGCGCGCAGGCGCTCGGGGATGTCGATGGGCGCATCCGCAGCGCGCACCTGATGGCGCGCGACATGCGTCGCCCCCGAACCCGACCGTCCGCCGAGCGGCTCTGTCAGCTCCAGCGGCAGGTGCACGACGGCCTCGCAGCCCACGCCCGGGCTCAGCAGCTCGATGCTGCCGCCCATGGCCTCGACCAGGCCGCGCGTGATCGCCAGGCCCAGGCCGGTGCCGCCCTTGGAAACGCCGGCCTCGCCCTGTTGGAAGACCTCGAACACCCGCGCCGCCTCGCCCGCACCGAGACCCGGGCCATCGTCCCTCACAACGAAGCGAAAGCCTGCGTGAGCAGCGTCCGGCGGCTCGATCTCCAGCGTCACCTCGCGGCGCGCGAACTTCTGCGCGTTGCCGATCAGGTTGATCAGCACCTGGTTGAGCCTCAGCCGGTCGCCCCGCACCATGCACGGCCGGGGCAGCGCATTGAGGCAGCGCCAGACCTGGTTCTGCTGCTCGCAGCGCAGCGCGAAGATCTCGTCCAGGCCGGCGACGACCTCGTTCAGGTCTTGCTCTTCCGCGCGCAGCTGGATCTGGCCGGCCTCGATCTTGGCCATGTCCAGCACCGAGTTGATCAGGCCCAGCAGGTGCTGGCCGGCGCGCAGGATGGCGTCGACCTTGCGGCGCTCCTCCGGCCCCAGGCCGCCATCGAGCTGCAGCAGCTGCGCGTAGCCGAGCACGGCGTTCATTGGCGTGCGGATCTCGTGGCTCATATTGGCCAGGAAGTGGCTCTTGGCCTGCGAGGCCTGCTCCGCCTGCTGGCGCGCTTGCTGCTGCGCCTGGGCGACTTCGCGGCGTTCCATCAGGTCCACCAGGGTCAGCAGCAACGAATCATCAAAGGCGGCGATGCCCACCTCAACCGGCAGGCGACCCTGGCTCGGCGTGATGAGGTCGGCCTCGCAGCGGGCGGCGGACACGAGGTCCTTGCCCAGCGCCGAGCGGCCCAGGCCGACCACGTTGGCCACGTCGTCCGCCGACATGAAGTCCGACAGCGCGCAATCCTGCAGGTCCGCCACGCGGCGCTGCAGCAGCCGCGCGGCCTGGTCGTTGCACAGCTCGATGCGCAGGTCCGGGCCGACCAGCAGGCTCGGATAGGGCATGCCGCCCGCCAAGCGGCGAAAGCGCTGCTCGCTCACGCGGCGACGCTCGCTTTCCGCCTCCAGCGCCTCGCCCTGCAGGCGCTGGCGTCGTTGCAGCCAGCCCAGCGCGGCGCTGGTCAGGGCCAGCAGGCTGCACAGAACCACGAAGGCGGCGAACAGCGCATGCTTGAGCTGGAAGGCCTCAGCCACGTCGATCTCGGCCGCCAGCCCGATGCCGTAGGCGTCGATCCATTGCCAGGCGCCCACCACCGGCACGCCGCGGTAGTCGCGATAGCCGATCACGTCCACGCCCTGTTCCTGGGGACCGCGGCTCACGGCGCGGGCCACCATCGCCGTCAAGGGCCAATCGGCCTGCGCCTTGTCCGGGCGCTCGCTGGCCACGAGATTGACGCCCGGATCCGCCACCTTGAGACGCAGGATGACGGAATCTTCCGTCAGGCTCATCAGGCCGATCTGGCGCAGATGGTCGGGGAAGCGGCTCTCCGTCAGGAAGTGCCCCTCGCGGTCGAAGGCATAGGACTCGCCCGATTGCCCGTAGCGCCCCACCGTCAACACACGGGTCAGATGCGCCGCAGCGCTGCGATGCAGCACCAGTGCGCCTTGGAGCTTGTCGTTCCAGTAGAACGGCACCGCCAGGCTGACCAGGGCCATGCCACCGGGCCCACGCGCCACCCCGGCAAAGCAGGGTTCACCGCGGCCCAGCCGTTCCCAGTCGAGATGCGTTTCTGGCGGCGCCCCGTCGAAGCTGCGCACCAGCAGATGGCCGTTGAGGTCGACCAGGCTCAGGCCCTGCGCGTTGAGACGCTCGGCCGACTGGCGCAGGCTGCTGCGCATCGCGTCCAGGTTGTCGAGCCGGTCCACCTTGGCGAGCATGGACGCGGCCTTGCTGGTGCGCTCCCATTCGTAGTCGAGCCAGAGGTCCAGCGCCTCACGGTTGGCGCGCAGGGTGGCAGAGAGCTGGCTGGCGAGCGATTCCTGCAAGGCGCGCTGAACGCCGACAAAGCACAGCAGCCCGATCACGGCCACCGCCACCAGGGGCAGCCAGATGGGGATCTGCATCCACCAACGGCGGTGGGAAGTCCTGCGTGGAGCAGACAGGTCCGCAGAGCCAGGCGACTTCGTCGAATGCACGCACCGCTCCTCTTGTTGTGAAGCTTGGTCTTTGCCCCTGCTCCATATTACAGGCGGCCGGGCATGGCACTCAACATGACGACAGGCCTCGTCAGCCGGTAGACAATGCGGCCCACTCCCAAGACCCGAGCCGCCCCTCACCATGAAATTCGCCACCTGGAACGTCAACTCCCTCGCCGTGCGCCTGCCGCAGTTGCTGGACTGGCTGGCGGCCAACCCGGACACCAACGCCATCGTCCTGCAAGAAACCAAGCTCACCGATGACAAGTTCCCGCATGCCGAGCTCACCGCCGCCGGCTGGCAGGTGCAGTGGTTCGGCCAGAAGACCTACAACGGCGTGGCCCTGCTGAGCCGCACGCCGGCCACGGACGTCGTCAAGAACATCGTTGGTTTTGCGGATGAGCAGGCCCGCGTGATCGCAGGCACGGTGGACGGCGTCCGCGTGATCGGGGCCTACATCCCCAACGGCCAGGCGCTGGACAGCGACAAGTTCGTCTACAAGATGGCCTGGCTCGACGGCCTGCGCGCCTGGCTCAAGGACGAGTTGGCCCGGCACGACAAGCTGGTGCTGATGGGCGACTTCAACATCGCCCCGGAAGACCGCGACTGCTACGACCCGGCAGCCTTTGTCGGGCAGACCCACTGCTCGCCCCAAGAACGCGCCCACTTCCAGGCCTTGCTCGATCTGGGCCTGACGGACGCCTATCGCATGTTCGAACAGGTGCCCAAGAGCTACAGCTGGTGGGACTACCGCATGCTGGGCTTCCAGAAGAACAAGGGCCTGCGCATCGACCACATCCTGGTGTCGAGCGGCCTCAAGCCTGACGTCAAGGCCTGCGTGATCGACCGCGCCATGCGCAAGCTGCCCAAGCCCAGCGACCACGCGCCGGTGTACGTCGAACTCTCGACCTGAAGACTCCGGCGGCGGCATACTCGCGCGGCCTACCTGTACAGGAGACTCGCGATGCCGATCCAGCGCCGTCCGTTGATCCTTGGTCCTTTGCTGGCGCCCTTGCTCGCGCCAGGCCTGGCGCAAAGCCAGAGCGCGTGGCCGACGCGACCGATCCGCCTGATCGTGCCCTTCACCGCCGGCGGCACGACCGACATCCTCGCCCGCGCCCTCGCACCCGAGCTGCAGAACGCGCTGGGCCAGACCGTGGTGGTGGACAACAAGCCGGGCGCGGGCGGCAACCTCGGCGCCGCCGAATGCGCGCGCTCGACGGACGGCCACACGATCGTGATGGGAACCGTCGGCACGCACGCCATCAACGCGGCGCTCTACGGCAGCCGCATGCCTTACGACGTACAGCGCGATTTCGCGCCCATCACGCTCGTGGCCAGTGTGCCCAATGTGCTGGTGACGAACCCCAAGAAGGCGCAAGAGCTCGGCGTGCAGACCGTGCCCGACCTGATCCGCGCCCTGCGCGCCCGGCCGGGGCAGCTCAACTACGCCTCCAGCGGCAACGGCACCTCCATCCACCTGGCGGCCGAGCTGTTCAAGACCATGACGGGGACCTTCATGGTGCACTTCCCCTACCGCGGCTCGGGCCCGGCGCTGATCGACCTGATCGGCGGCTCGATGGACCTGATGTTCGACAACCTGCCGTCCTCGATGCCGCACATCCGCTCGGGCCGCATCAAGGCCATCGCGGTCACCTCCGCCGTTCGTTCCAGTGCACTGCCCGACCTGCCGACGATTGCCGAGGCCGGCGGTGCGCAGCTCAAGGGCTATGAAGCCAGCTCCTGGTTTGGCCTGCTCGGACCCGCCTCGATGCCCGCCGACCAGATCGCCCGCGTGCAGCGCGAGACGGCGCGGGCCTTGAGCCTGCCAACGCTGCGCGACAGCCTGGCCAGCCAGGGCGCCGTGGCCAGCGGCATGAGCAGCGCTGACTTCGCCGCGCTGATCCGCGCGGAGACGAAGAAGTGGGCGGAGGTCGTCCGCGTCTCGGGCGCCAAGGTGGATTGAAGCCAACAGACAGGACGCCGTTCATCGGCTCCAACCGCAGCCTGTCACATGCAGTGAATTCTTCGCTTTTGAGGGCGCGTCGCACGGCGATACTCGCGCCGCCGAGCTCCAGCAGCTGATGCCCAGCTCGCCAGATCGACGCCATTCCTCAGGGAGAAGATGCATGGGTTCAAAGGCCGCCAAGCTGAAAAGCTGGCTGCGCAAATTGCGCTGGTGGATTGCGATTGCAACCGTGGTGATCGCCTGGATGCTCTGGAGCCGCGCCCACACGCCGCCGCCGCCGCCTCCGCCCACGGGTGAGGTCAAGCTCACCGACATCGTGCAGACGGTGCAGGCCGCCGGCACGCTGCAGGCGCAGACCCGCGTGGACGTGGGCGCGCAGGTCAGCGGCCAGGTGAAGTCCATCCCGGTGGTGCTGGGCCAGATGGTCAAGAAGGGCGACCTGCTCGTGCTGCTCGATCCGGAGCTCGCACAAAGCGACGTGGTGCGCGCCGAAGCCACGGTGGCGCAGCAGCAGGCACAGCTCGATGCCAGCCGCGTGGACCTGCAAGCCGCCAAGCGCGAGCTGGATCGCCAGCGCCGCCTGCTCAAGGGCGACGCCACGGCCGCCACCGAAGCCGAGAAGGCCGACAACGACTTCGCCAAGCTCGAAGCGGGCGTGCGCGGGCAGGCCGCCAACCTCGCGCAGCTGCAGGCCCAGCTGGACCGCAGCAAACTCAACCTCGCCTACACCCGCATCACGGCGCCGATGGACGGCGTGGTGGTGAACATCCCCGTGCAGGTGGGCCAGACCGTGATCGCGGTGCAGGTCACGCCGGTGATGGTGACGGTGGCCGACCTGGACACGATCACCGTGCGCACCAAGGTGCCTGAGGCCGACATCCAATCGCTCAAGCAAAACCAGAAGGCCAGCTTCACCACGCTGGCCGGCGACGGCCGCCGCTATGAAGGCAAGCTGCGCGTGATCCAGCCGATCCCCGAGCGGGCCGGCAACGCGGTCTTCTACAACGCGCTGTTCGAGGTGGACAACCGCGACCGCAAGCTCTTCGCCGACATGACCGTGCAGGTGGACATCGAGACGGGCGAGGCGCGGCAGACGGTGGCCATGCCCATCGTCGCCCTGGGTGAGCGCGGCAAGGACGGCGCCTATGCCGTCACCGTCGTCGCCAAGGATGGCAAGAACGAGCCGCGCCAGGTGCGCACCGGTCTGCACGATGCGGGCAATGTGCAGGTGGTCTCCGGCGTGAAGGTCGGCGAGAAGGTGCTGCTGGCGCCGCCGCCTGCTGCATCGGCTGCATCTGGCGCATCGGCGAGCTGATCACGATGGCGCTGATCGAACTGAAGGACGTCGAGCGCCACTACAAGCTCGGCGACAACGACGTGGCCGCGCTGGCCGGCGTGAGCCTGACCATCGAGGCCGGCGAGTATGTGGCCATCGTCGGTCAGTCGGGCTCGGGCAAGAGCACGCTGATGAACGTGCTGGGCTGTCTGGACAAGCCGTCCAGCGGCCACTACCGCATTGCCGGCCGCGACACCTCGGAGCTGGACCCGGACGAGCTCGCCGCCCTGCGCCGCGAGCACTTCGGTTTCATCTTCCAGCGCTACCACCTGCTGGGCCACATGGACGCCTGCGCCAACGCAGCGCTGCCGGCGGTCTATACCGGCGAGTCGGGCGGACGCCGGCTCAAGCGTGCGCGTTCCCTGCTGGAGCGCCTGGGCCTGGGCGAGCGGCTGGACCACAAGCCCAACGAGCTCTCCGGCGGTCAGCAGCAGCGCGTGTCGATCGCACGAGCGCTGATGAACGGCGGCCAGGTCATCCTGGCGGACGAGCCCACCGGCGCGCTCGACTCGGCCAGCGGCGCCGAGATGCTCAACCTGCTGGCCGAGCTGAATGCGCGCGGCCACACCGTCATCGTCGTCACGCACGATTCCGGCGTGGCGGCCAGGGCGCGGCGCGTGGTCCAGATGCGCGACGGCTTGGTGGTCAGCGATGGCGGCACACCGACGGGCCATGAGCCGAAATCGGCCGAGCAACCGCCGCCCACGCGCAGCTCGCGACTGCAACGCGCTGCCGTGCAATGGCGCGAGGCGGTGCAGACGGCCTGGTCCGCACTCAAGGGCAGCCGGCTGCGCACGGCGCTGTCCATGCTGGGCATCAGCATCGGCATTGCGTCGGTGGTGTCCATCGTTGCGTTGACGACTGCGGCGCAGGAATCGTTCGAATCCGACCTGGCCAGCTTCATCTCCGGCCGCATCGCCGTCTGGCGGGGCAACCCGCGCCTGCCGCCTGGCGCCCAGGCCAAGGCCTTCCAGCCGTCCGAGATCGACAGCTTGCGCGCCCTGCCCGGTGTGATCGGCACCAATCTCGAACGCCAGGCTCAACTCACGGTCCGGCAAGGTTCGCGCGACGCCATGATGTTCGTGCGCAGCGGCGGTCTGCACACGCTGGCCGCGCGCAAGCTCAAGGTCACCGAGGGTCGCTACTTCAACGCCCTCGACCTTCGCGACAGCGCCCAGGTCGTCGTGATCGACAAGAAGGCGCGCGAGGGTCTGTTCAAGAAGGACGAGTCGCCCATCGGCCGAACGCTGATGCTGACCTTGGGCGGTGCACCCGACCCGGCTGCACAGGTGGCCGGCGCACCGCCGCCTGCCTGGGCTGCGCTGCCTGTCACCGTGGTGGGCGTCGTGGAGAGCGACGCAGCGCTGCTCTCGGGCGAGAACTGGCTTGGCGAAGTGCTGCTGCCGGAGACGGCCTTCACGCGCAAGGTCGATGCTCGCGCCGACTACGACCACTTCGACCTCATCATCGACACCAAGGTCCCGCCCGAACAGGTACGCGCCCAGATCGTCCATCGCCTGCGCGCCCTGCACGGTGCCGAGGATTTCATGACCTGGAGCGGTGAAGAGAACTTCCGCCAGATCACCAACGTCACCCGCGGCCTGGCGGCGGTGTTTGCCGGCGTGGCCGCCATCGCCCTGCTCGTCGGTGGCGTGGGCGTGATGAACATCATGCTGGTGTCGGTCTCGGAACGCACCCGCGAGATCGGCATCCGCATGGCCGTCGGCGCTCGGCGCAGCGACGTGTTGCTGCAGTTCCTGGTGGAAGCCGTCGTGCTCTGCTGCCTGGGCGGGATGGTCGGCGTGGGCCTGAGCTGGCTGGCGGCACTGGGCTTCAACTCCGTGCAGCAGCAACTCCATGTCTCGGTCAGCTGGTCGGCCCTGATCGTGGCCTTTGCCGTGTCCAGCGCCGTCGGTCTGATCTTCGGAACCCTTCCCGCACGGCGCGCCGCGGCCCTGAGCCCGGTCGATGCGCTGGCCCGCGAATGAGGACTCTCATGCGTTTCATCCTCCTCTCCCTCCCCTTGCTGCTGGCAGCCTGCGCTGGCGCGCCGATCGAACAGCCTGCGCCGCCCGCGCCCAACCCGAGCTGGGGCTACGCGCCGACCGCCAGCGAGGCAGCCGGCTGGGCGCCGCTGCTCGACCCCACGCTGCAATCGCTGCAAGCTCAGGCCCTCAAGGCCAACACGGACATCCGCCGCGCCGCACTCGCCCTGCAGGCCCAGGAACTGCGCGCCCGGCAGCAAGGCCTGCGCATCCAGCCCTCGGCCAGCTTGTCCTACAGCGCCAACCGGCCGTTGAAGGACGAAGGCGCCACCATCAACGTGGACGGCGTGCTCGTGCCCGTGGGCCAGGCCGCGAAGTGGAGCCACAGCTACGGCACTTCCGTCGGCGCAGGCTTCGAGCTGGACCTGTGGGGCCGGCTCTCGCAGCTCGACGTGCAGCAGGCACGGCTCAGCGAAGCCGCGCAGGCCGACATCCGGGCCGCGCAGCAGTCCATCGCCGGTCGCGTGGCGGAGGGCTACTGGACGCTCAGTGCCAACCAGTATTTCGCCGCCATCGCCGCAGAAAAGCTCAAGCTGTCCGAAGCGGCCCTGCCCCTGGTCACGGCCCGCGTGCGCGAAGGCAAGCTCGTGCCGCTGGAGATCGGCAAAGCGGCCGCGAACGTGCAGCAGGCGCGGCAGGCGCTGGCGCAGGCCGAGGCGGCCGTGGACAAGGCTCGACTGGGCCTCGCGCAGCTACTCGACGCGCCACCGCCCGGCCCGGACTTCAACGCCACCGTACTGCCCAAGGACATGCCCGTGTGGTCGCCTGACCAGCCTGTGCAGGTGCTCGAACGTCGGCCTGACGTTCATCGCGCTCGCCTCGAAGTGGACGCCGCGCTCGCCGGAGCCCGTGCCACCCGCCAATCGCGCTACCCGCAGCTGAGCTTCAGTGCGGGCCTCGGTACGGGCGGTGCACGGCTGAGCGACTGGTTCGCGCAGCCGCTGCTCTCGCTGGCTTCCAACCTCACCGTGCCGCTGATCGACTGGCGCCGGCTCGACCTGCAGGATGCGCTCTCGCGCAACGACCTCGACCGCGCCGCGCTGAATCTGCGCGACAAGGTCAACGGCGCGCTGTCCGAAGTGGAAGGCCTGCTGGTGGACCAGCGCCGCATCGCGGCCGTGCGCAGCGCCGCAGATCAGCAGCTGCTGCAGACGCAGGACGCCGCGCGGATCTCGCGTCTGAAGTGGGAAGTGGGCACCATCGCCCGCGCCGATGATCTGCAGGCTGGCATTGCCGAGCTCGATGCGCGCCAGGCCGTCGCTCAGGCGCAACTGGATGCGGTGCTCAATCGGATCGCGCTGTTGCGCGCGCTGGCCGTGCCTCTAACGCAGTAGCTCCAGGCACTCGTCCAGCAGCGCGTGCAGCTTCAGCACGCGCTCGTCGCCCAGCTTCTCGTTGAGCCCCAGCTGGGCGCGTTTCCAGTCGGCCTTCATGGACTGACGCTTGGCGTGGCCCTCTGCCGTGATCTGCACGGTGCGGCTGCGCGCGTCGTCGCCCGGCCCCATTTCCACCCAGCCGCCCTGGATCAGCGGCTGCAGGTTGCGTGTGAGCGTCGATGCGTCCAGATCCATGCGCCGCGCCAGTTCGCCCGGCGCGATCGGGCCCAGGTAGTCGATATGCGAGAGCAACGAGTACTGCGTGGTCTTGAGGCCGCTTTCCGCGAAATGCGGCTCGCAATGCTGGGAGACCAGCCGCGTCAGCTGGCGCAGCTTGAAGTTGGTGCAGCCCTGGGGCGTGCTTCCGCGCACCGCGGACCGACTTGTCACCTTGGCGACCTTGCTCATTAATTCATTGTATCTACAATGATTGCATCTACAACGCTTGGAGTTCGGGATGGAAGCAACAGTGAACCACGATACCGTGCTGGATCAATGGTTGGCCGCCGACCGCGCCGTGCGCGAGCGCATGCAGCCCGTGGGTGTGGCTCGTCCCGAGCAGGTGATGCACCTGAGCGGCCTGGAGATCCTGCAGCAGATGCTGGAAGGCAAGCTGCCGCCGCCGCCAATCGCCGAGACGCTGGACTTCACGCTGGTCAGCGTCGCCAAGGGCGAGGCGATCTTCCAGGGCGTGCCCAAGCTGAAGCACTACAACCCGATGGGTGGCATCCACGGCGGCTGGTTCGCCACGTTGCTCGATTCAGCGCTGGGTTGCGCCGTGATGAGCGCCCTGCCCCCGGGCCGCGGCTACACGACGCTGGAGCTGAAGATTAACCTCGTGCGCGGTCTGAGCGCCAAGGTGCCGCTCGTGCGCGCCGTGGGCAAGACCGTGCACGTGGGCAAGCAGGTGGCAACGGCCGAGGCCCAGCTCATCGGCCACGACGGCAAGCTCTATGCCCATTCGAGCACGACCTGCCTCGTGTTCGATCAAGCGGCTCGCGCCGCGGGCTGATTGATCAGGCGGCGCGCAGCGCCTGAGCGGCAGCGGCCAGCTGGGTGATGCTGGCCCAGTCGCCCTTGTCGATGGCGGCTTGCGGCGTGAGCCAGGAGCCGCCGCAGACCTTCACGTTCGGCAGCGCGAGGAACTGCGGTGCCGTCTCTGGCGTGATGCCGCCGGTCGGGCAGAAGGCGATGTCCGGGAACGGGCCCGACAGCGCCTTGAGCAGGGTGGCACCACCCACGGCCGTGGCCGGGAAGAGCTTGAGGAAGCGGTAGCCCTCATCGGCCGCCATCATCACTTCGCTGGCGGTCGACACGCCGGGCAGCAGCGGCAGGCGGGCGGCCTTGCAGGCCTCCGACAGGCTCGTGGTGAAACCCGGGCTGACACCGAACACGCAGCCCGCATCCTTGGCGGCCTGCGCATCCTCTGCCGTGCGCAGCGTGCCTGCGCCGACGATGGCCTGCGGCACCGCCTTGGCGATGGCTTCCATGGCCTTGAGCGCGACGGGCGTGCGCAGCGTCACCTCCAGCACCTTCACGCCACCGGCCACCAGAGCTTCGGCCAGGGGCACGGCGTCTTCCAGACGCTGGATCACGATGACGGGAATGACGGGGCCGTGGCTGGCCAGGCTGAGGGTGTCGTTGCTCATCTCTTCACATCCAGGTGATTGCGCCTTCTTCAGCGCTTTTTGCGTTGCGGCGCATGCCGGCGAACAGCTCGCGGCCGATGCCGTGGCCGTTGCCGTCCAAGGCTTCGGGCTGGATGTTGACCAGCTCGCGAGCGTTCCATTCGGCTTCGGGCACGAGGGCCTCCAGCAGGCCGGTGATGCCGCACAGCTTCACCACGTCGCCATCGCGCAGCTTGGCGATCGGGCCGCCGTTCAACGCCTCGGGGCTCACGTGGATGGCGGCCGGCACGTTGCCTGAAGCGCCACTCATGCGGCCGTCGGTCACCAGCGCGACGCGAAAGCCCTTGCCCTGTAGCACGGCCAGCGGCGGCGTGAGCTTGTGCAGCTCGGGCATGCCGTTGGCGTGCGGGCCCTGGAAGCGCACGACGACGATGACGTCACGCTCCAGCTCGCCGGCCTTGAAGGCGGCCTGCATGGCTTCCTGCGATTCGAAAATGCGGCAAGGCGCCTCGATGGTGTGGCGGTCTTCCGGCACGGCAGAGACCTTGATGACGGCGCGGCCGAGATTGCCCTGCACGAGCTTGAGGCCACCAGTGGCGCTGAAAGGCTCGGCAGCCGTGCGCACAACGGTGCTGTCGCCGCTCTGCGCGGGCAGATCGCTCCAGCTCAGCTTGCCGTCGGCCATGCCCGGCACGCGGGTGAAGGGGCGCAGCGACTTGCCAACCACCGAGAGCACATCCTCGTGCATGAAGCCGGCATCGAGCAGCTCGCGGATCACGAAGCTCGGGCCGCCGGCTGCCTGGAACTGGTTCACGTCAGCCGACCCGTTCGGATAGACGCGCGACAGCAGCGGCACAACGGACGAGAGTTCGGAGAAGTCGGTCCAGTTGATCTGGATGCCGGCCGAGCGCGCCACGGCCACCCAGTGGATCAGGTGGTTGGTGGAGCCGCCGGTGGCCAGCAGCGCGACCATGGCGTTGACGATCACGCGCTCATCCACCAGACGGCCGATGGGCGTGAAGTTGCCGCTCTGCGGCGTGATGGACAGCGCGGTGCGAACGGCGTCGTCCGTCAGGTGGCCGCGCAAGTCGTCGTGCGGATGCACGAAGGCCGCGCCGGGCACGTGCAGGCCCATGGCTTCGAGCAGCATCTGGTTGCTGTTGGCCGTGCCGTAGAAGGTGCAGGTGCCGGCGCCGTGGTACGCGGCCTGCTCGGCCTTGAGCAGCTCGTCGCGGCCGACCAGGCCTTGCGCGAACTGTTCGCGGACCTTCGCCTTCTCCTTGTTCGGCAGGCCTGAGCCCATCGGGCCGGCCGGCACGAACACGCAGGGCAGATGGCCGAAATGCAGCGCACCGATCAGCAGGCCCGGCACGATCTTGTCGCAGATGCCCAGCAGCAGCGCGGCATCAAACACATCGTGGGAGAGCGCGATCGCCGTGCCCATCGCGATCGCATCGCGCGAGAACAGACTGAGCTCCATGCCCGGCAGACCCTGCGTCACGCCATCGCACATCGCGGGCACGCCGCCGGCCACCTGCGCCGTGGCACCCAGCGCGTGGGCGACGGCGCGGATGCGCTCCGGATAGCCCTCGTAGGGCTGGTGGGCCGAGAGCATGTCGTTGTAGGCCGTCACGACGGCCAGGTTGGGCGCGCGCTCCTGGACGATGCGCAGCTTGTCGTTCGCCGGCATGGCGGCAAAGGCGTGAGCCACGTTGGCGCAGCCGAATCGATCGACACCACGCTTGCGGGCGGCCAACTGGTCGACGCCAGCCAGGTAACGTTCACGGGTGGCGCGGCTGCGCTCACGGATCCGTTCGGTGACGGAAAGCAGAGTCTGGTTCATGTTGTAACCCAATCCTTCGGATTCATGTAACCATATTACAGGATCAAGGCCGCGCTATGGTTACTTCTGCGGTACGAAACCATGAACCTCGACGCCTCACCCATTCCTCTCCGAGATCCCCAGGCCTTGCTGGCTCGCACGCTGGCCGAGTGGCAGGCTTTGCGCGAGCGCCAGGACTTCCATCTCTTCGCGTACGGATCGCTGATCTGGCGGCCCGAGTTCGAGTTCACGGACAAGCATCTGGTGCGCATCCAGGGCTGGCACCGGGCGCTTCGCATGCGTTCTCGCACCAATCGTGGCACGGCGCAAGAGCCGGGCCTGGTGCTCGCGCTGTTGTCTGGCGGCTGTTGTCGGGGCGTGTCCTACCGCGTTCCCGCTGCGCAGGGCGAAACGGTGCTGCGCGGCATGTGGGACCGCGAGATGCCCAACGGCGTCTACGAGCCGCGCTGGCTGACGTGTCGCGCGCCGCACGGTCCTGCGAACGTCCCAGTCAAGGCACTGGCCTTCACGCTCTCTCGTCTGAGCCCCAGTTGGACGGGCGAGCTCAGCGACGCCGAGCTCGTCCACATCTTCCGCCACGCACGCGGCCGCTACGGCACGACGCTGGACTACCTGCTGGCCACGGTGAAGGCACTGCGCGAACACGGCATTCATGACGCTGAACTGGAGCGTCAGGCGCGGCTGGCGGGCCAGCACGGACTTTGTCAGAACACGCTGTGATGCAGACTGGTGTGCAGGCGCTGCAGGTCGGCGCGGGTGTCGACGTCAAGCAGCGTCCCGGCGTCGTCGAGCTCGATGCCTTCGGCCGGATAGCGCGCCACGATGCGCCGTGCGCCTTCATCGCCCTTCAGCGCGATCAGCTCTGAATAGAGCTCGGCCGAGAAGCCCACCGGATGGCCGCGACGGCCACGATGCTGGGCGTAGGCCACGGGATACTGGCTCAGCGCCTCCGCAACCGCCAGCAGCGTGGAGGGCTGAATCAGCGGCATGTCGCCGGGCAGGATGAGCCAGCCATTGGCATCGCCGCTGGCTTCGACGCCGGCCGCGATGGAGACGCCCATGCCTTGATGGTGGCGCTCAGAGGGAATGATCACGGTATCACGTGCGGCCATGGTGTTGTGAACCATGGGTGCTAGCCTTTCGGAGCACACAACCACGACGCGCAGTTCGGTCTCGATGGCATGCCGCAGCGTGCGAGCCAGCAGGGTCTCACCACCAGGCCCGAGGCGTTGCTCGAGCTTGTGGCCGGGTCCGTCGAAGCGGGTGCCCTCGCCTGCGGCAAGCACGATGACAGCAGGTCGGCCGTTCGTCATTGCTTGCTGGTCCTTCCCTGAAACCGTAACGCTGCATGCACAGGCATCGCGCGACGTTTCATGTAGACACAGCATGCCGCTTGCCCAACGCGCGAGACAGTGGGACCTTCACCTAAGGGTTGGCGTTAGCAAAAAGTCCTACACAGGCATACTGAGCGCCATGAAAGAGCTTTCAGACCTGCGCAAGAGCTACGAGCTCGATGAACTCGACGAAGCCTCGAGCGCTTCCGAACCGCTGGTTCAATTCAAGCAGTGGCTCGACCACGCCCTGGACAGCCAGGTGCCCGAACCGAATGCGATGACTGTAGCCACCGTGGGTGCAGATGGCCGGCCGTCGACCCGCATCGTCCTCATCAAGGGCGTGGATGAGCGTGGCATCGTCTGGTTCACCAATTACGACAGCCGCAAAGGCCACGAACTGGCCGTCCATCCGTATGCCGCCTTGCAGTTCCACTGGGTGGAACTGGAGCGCGTGGTGCGCATTGAGGGCCGGGTGGAGAAGGTGTCGCCCGAGGAGTCCGATGCCTACTACAACTCCCGCCCGCTCGACTCGCGCCTGGGCGCGTGGGCCAGCCCGCAGAGCCAGGTGATCAGCTCGCGCGCCGTGCTGGTGGCCAATGCCGCCAAGGCCGCGGTCCAGCATGGACTCAAGCCCAGCCGGCCGCCGCACTGGGGCGGCTACCGGCTGGTGCCTGAAGCGTGGGAGTTCTGGCAGGGTCGCAAGTCGCGCCTGCACGATCGTCTTCGCTATCGGCTCGAAGACGGCCGCTGGGTGCGGGAGCGCCTGGCTCCCTGATCAGCTGATCAGTCCACGCCGAGCTTCAAGTCGGCCTTCGGCTTCCAGTCCTGCGGCAGTTCGCCCCCCTCTTTGGGCGCAGCCAGAAAGATCCGCGCGTTCGGCACGCCCTTGGCGATCAGCGCATCGCGCACGACCACGCTGCGGGCCAGTGCCAGGTCGTGGATGCGCTGCGCATTCACCGTGTAGCTGGGTAGCAGCAGCGCCTTCATCTCGGCCGGCGGCAGGTCCTTCTCCAGGCCGATCAGATTGCGCGGCTTCTTGTCCAGCTTGGCGGCCGAGTAGACGCTCTTGAGCAGCCGGTCTCGGTCCGCATCGCTGATCTGCACGACCTGCATTTCCTTGTCGGCCGTGGCCTGCTGTCGGCGCAGCTCGCGGCGGCGCTCCGCCACGATGGCCTCGTCCAGCGAACGCTGCTGCAAGGCGGCGCGCTCGCGCTCCAGGTCGGCCCAGCCGGTGATGGAGAGCGTGACGGCCGGCCGTTCATTCATCAGCTTGGCGATCTGCTCGATCTGCGCGGGGTCTGCAACATCGCCGCTGCCCGGCGCAAACGCCACCTGGCTCATATCGACTTGGCCGGAACCCGAGAACAGCGAGAACGGCGAGGTCAGCGCCTTGCCGATCAGGTTGATGATGGCCTTCCAAACCAGGCCGCCGATCGAGAACTGCGGATCGTTGACCGAGCCGCTGATCGGCAAGTTGATCTCGATGACGCCGTTGCGGTCCTTGAGCAGGGCCACGGCCAGGCGCACGGGCAGCTTGGTGGCATCGGGGCTGTCGATGGCGTTGCCGAAGGTCAGCTGGTTGAGGATCAGCTGGTTCTCGGCCTGCAGCGCGCCGCCCGATTCGATCTTGTAGTGGACCTTGCTGGAGAGCTTGCCGCGCTCGATCTCGTAGCCGGCGTACTTTCCCGAATACGGCGAGAGCGGCGCCAGCTCGATGTCGGTGGCCGAGGCCGTGATGTCCATCTCCGGCGGCGAGACGCTCGGATTGATCTGCCCCTGCACGTCCAGCAGGCCCGTGCCCGCCACCTTGCCGCGCAGCTGCAGCGCGGCGGTGGCCGGCTTGTCCGCCGCGAAGGCGCCGAGGCTGCCCTCCAGCGCGCTGAGCTGGGCGCTGTAGTTGGGACGGACGAAGTGATCGGTGAAGTCCACCCGCCCCTTGCTGAGCAGCGTCGAGCCGACGGAGACGCGCATCGCCGGGCCTGAAGCAGCGTTCGCGGGTGCTGGCGCGGCAGCCACGGTCACTGGCGCAGAAGCCGCACCGACCGGCGCAGGCGCGCCGCCCAGCTGCTGCAGATTGAGCTTGCCCTTCTCGTCGATCAGCAGGCTGGCGAAGAAGTCATCCAGGCGCAGCTGCTTGATCGCCATCTCCGGCGCCTTGCCCGGCACCACCGCCAACTTCATGCCGTCGAGATTGAGCGTTTGCCAGCTGAGCAGGCTCGGGCCGGCCACGCGCTTGCCGTCCTCGATGGCCAGCTGCGAAAGCCGCAGATCGGCGAGTTGTAGATCGCCGTCGGCGCGTGCCTGCCATCCGGCCGGCTGCTGCTGGACCGCGAAGCTGCCCTTCCAGCCGAGATCGGCACGGCGCAGGCGCAGGCCGAGCTTGGGGTCCAGCGCATCGTCCAGCCATTGCAGCGGCAGGCCGGCCAGACGCAGTTGGCCCGAGGCCGCCAGCGGCGCCAGGCCGAACTGGCCCTTCCATTGCAGCGTGCCGCGCTGGTTGGCGCGGGCCTGCGGCGCGCCGAGCGTGAGGCTCAGGCTGGCCGGAACGGGGCGGGCATCGGCGGGCCAGCTCAGCTTGCCGAGTTGCAGCTGGATCGCATCGGCATCCACGGTCAGCGTGTCTTCCGCCGAGCCATCGCCGTAGCTGGCATCGCGGAGCTTGACGCCGCCGTGGTCGAGGTTCAGCCCGGCCAGCTCCAGCGTCCACGGCTTGCCCGCCGGCACGGATGTGGCTGGCGCTGCAGGACCGGCCGGCACATCGTGCCGCCAGCGACCGTCGTGTCCGCGCACGAGCTGCACCACCGGCTTGCTCACGCTGAGCTGGCCCAGGGTCACGCGTTGGGCGCCGAGCTGGACAGCGGCCTGGTCGAGCTTCAGCGCGGCCAGATCGAGCAGGGCCTCGCCGCGCGCGTTGGCGACGGCCAGATTGGCCAGCGAGAAGCCGTCGAGCTTGAGTTCGACGCGATCGGCAGCTTCCGCCTTGAGCGGATCCGCCACGACGAGCACCGCCTGGCCTTCGGCCTTGCCCTTGAGCTTGTAGGGCACGCTCGGTGGCATCCAGGCCGCAAAGGCAGAGAGATCGAGCGCCTGCCAGCCCAGGCCGAGCTGCAGCTGATCTTTGGAGAGGCTGCCCTCGCCTTTGAGCGCAGCGCCCTGCAGCTGCAAGCCGTAGCTCAGCGGCGTACGGCCGGCCAAGGGCCACTGCACGGCGCCGATCTTCATCTGCACCGCTTCGGCCTTGAGCTGGCGACGCGCAGCGGCTTCGCTCCAGGCGATCTCCGCGCCATCGAGCGTGAAGCTGTCCATGCCGAAGCGCCAGGCGCCGGCTTCGGGCTTGGCGTCCTTGGCCTCTTCCTTCTTCGGTGCAGGCTTGGACTCCGCCGCCGGCAAGGCCTCGGGCGACAGCGCCAGCTTCAGGCCATCCCAGCGCACTTGACTCAGCAGCACCTGGCGGTGCAACGGCTGCACATCCTTGAGCCCGATGGCGAGGTTCTGCCAGGCGGCCAGCGGCTTGCCGGCAGGCGTCTGCAGCTCGAACTTCGACAGGCCCACATCGCCCGACAGCGCCGCCGCGCTCTTGGCAAATCGCAGCTTGAGCTTGAGGTTGACCACACCTTGCGTCAGCTGCGCCGGCAGGCTCTTGGGCACATAACCCAGATAGGGAGCGAGGTCGAGCGCATCGACATGCAAATCCAGGCTGGCTTCGGGCGGCTCGGCGAAAGGCAGCGCCTCGCCCTTGCCGCCAAAAGCCACGCCGCCGAGCTTGCCGCCCCAGGCCGGCTGCACTTCCACCTTCTCGTCCGCATCGAAGCTGGAGATGAAGGGCAGATCGAATTGCAGCTCGCTGAGCACATGCTCGCGCCGCACGGGCTGGTCGTCGAAGCGGACCTCGCCGCCGCGAACACGGATGTTGTAGAGCGCGAACTCCGGCGGCTCGCTCTTGGCCGCGTCCTTGGGTTTGGGCTTGGAGAAGCGCTCGATCAGGTCATCGATGTCGAAGTGCCCTTCCCCGGTCCGGGCCAGGCGCAGCACGGGTCGGTCCACGCTGAGCGAGCTCAGCACCGGCGCCAGGTGCAGGATCGAACGCAGGGAGACTGCGGCATCGACCTTGTCCACCGCGAACAGCGGCTTCGCTTGGCCGGGCGCGCCGGCGATGCTCACGCCTTCGAGCACCAGGCCCAGCCGCCAGGGCTGGAAATGCACTTGCTGGATCTGGACCTGACGGCCCAGGGCCTCACTCGCCAGTCGGGCTCCGCTGCCCTGCACCCAGCGGGGCAGGAAGATCCAGGTCAGGGCCAGGATCAGGATGACAAGGCCCAGCAGCACGAGCGCTGCACGGCGGAGTGTCCTCAGCCAGGGATAGTTCATGTAATGCGCTCCTCCGAAGGGCATTATCCTTGCCGCCCTTCGACTCGAATCGATGGAATGAGCTTGCTAACGCCTGAACTTCGTAACCTGATGACACTGCTGGCCCTGCCGCCGGTGCCCATGCTGCTGCTGATCACAGCCGGAGCCTGCCTGCTGCGCCGCCGACCGCGCTTCAGCCGCACGCTGATCCTGATTGGCGTGCTGGCGCTGTGGCTGTCAACGACCGAGGGGATGGCGCAGTGGTGGAGCCGGCACCTGCTGAACGTGCCGCCAGCCTTGAGCGAGGCGCAGATCCAGACACTGCGAGCCCAGCAGAGCAGCGGTCACGACGTGGCGGTACTGGTGTTGGGTGGCGGCGCGGTGGCCGACGTGCCGGAGTACGGCCGGGCCGAACTCAAGCAGCACACGCTGGAGCGCCTTCGCTACGGGGCCTGGCTCTCGCGGCAGCTCGGCGCGCCGCTGGGTTTCACGGGCGGCATCGGCTGGAACCAGGACCACATCGACATGAGCGAGGCCGAGTTGGCCCAGCGGACGACGCTGGAAGACTATGGGATCAACCTGCGCTGGGCCGAGAACCAGTCGCGCGACACCCGCCAGAACGCGGCCTACACCCTGCCCTTGCTGCTGGAAAGCCATGTCGGCACGCTGGTGCTGGTCACCCATGGTTTCCACATGCCGCGCTCGGTGCGCGCCTTCGAGCACGAGGCCAACGGACGCCTGCACATCCTGGCTGCGCCGATGGGTCTGCGATCGGACGCGATGTCCACCTGGAAGGACTGGGCACCGAGTGCCAGCGGCTTCGAGCGCTGCCGCTACGCCATCTATGAACAGCTGGGCCTGCTGGCCGGTCACTGAAGGCAGCTTTCGAGCCCACAAACGAGAAACCCCTCCCGATTTCCACCGGAAGGGGTGGGTGGCGAAGCCACCTTGGGGCTCCGAGGCGTTTTGCCTCAGGGCTCCTGGCGCGCAACGATTGCGCCAGAGGGATTGCCTGAAGTAGGCGCTACAAACTTAGGCGAGCCCTGCGCTCGATTCAAGACCGGGTAAACAGCGCTTGAAACAGCGCGTCAGCCCGGCGGTCCACTTCGGGCGTCATGGTGATGGTGCGGCCCCACTCGCGCGAGGTCTCGCCCGGCCACTTGTTGGTGGCGTCCAGACCCATCTTGCCGCCCAGACCACTGACCGGCGAGGCGAAATCCAGGTAGTCGATCGGCGTGCCTTCCACGAGCGTGGTGTCGCGGACCGGGTCCATGCGGGTGGTGATGGCCCAGACCACTTCCTTCCAGTCGCGGATGTTCACGTCCTCGTCCACCACGACGATGAACTTGGTGTACATGAACTGGCGCAGGAAGCTCCACAGCCCGAACATCAGCCGTTTGGCATGCCCCGGATAGGCCTTCTTGATCGAGATGACCGCCATCCGGTAGCTGCAGCCCTCGGGCGGCAGGTAGAAGTCCACGATCTCGCTGAACTGCTTCTGCAGAATGGGTACGAAGACTTCGTTCAGCGCCACGCCCAGGATGGCCGGCTCGTCGGGCGGCTTGCCGGTGTAGGTCGAGTGGTAGATCGGGTCACGGCGCTGCGTCAGCCGAGTGACCTCGAAGACCGGGAACCAGTCCTGCTCGTTGTAATAGCCGGTGTGGTCGCCGTAGGGGCCTTCCAGCGCGTGGAGATAGCCACCCTTTTCTTTCAGCGGAATGCCGTCTTCGCTGACGCCGGTGAAGCCCGGCGCGGCGACGGGAATGCGGCCTTCCAGCACGATCTCGGCGCTGGCTGGCGCTTGGAGCATGCGGCCGGCCTCACCCACGGCGGTATCGACCAGCTCTGTACGAGAGCCGCGCAGCAGGCCGGCGAACTGATATTCGGACAGGCTGTCCGGCACCGGCGTCACGGCGCCCAGGATCGTCGCCGGATCGGCGCCGAGGGCGACGGCGATCGGGAAAGGCTGGCCCGGATTGGCCAGCGCGAAGTCACGGAAGTCCAGCGCCCCGCCCCGGTGGGCCAGCCAGCGCATGATCAGCTGGTTCTTGCCAATCAGCTGCTGGCGGTAGATGCCGAGGTTCTGGCGGGCGCGGGGCTTGGCAATGCCCTGTGGGCCGCGGGTGATGACGAGGCCCCAGGTGATCAGCGGAGCCACGTCACCCGGCCAGCAGGTCTGGATGGGCAGCTTCTTGAGGTCCACGTCCGGACCTTCGACGACCTCCTGCTGGCAGGCGGCCTTGCGCACGACCTTGGGCTTCATGTCCCACAGCGCCCGGGCCATCTCCACCAGCTTCCCGACGTCCTTGAGCCCGCGCGGCGGTTCCGGCTCCTTCAGGCTGGCCAGCACCTGGCCAACTTCACGCAGCTCGGACAGACTCTGCGCCCCCATCCCGAGCGCAACCCGGCGCGTCGTACCGAAGAGATTTGTAAGCAGCGGGATGCGGTGGCCTACTGGGTTTTCAAACAGCAAGGCCGGGCCTCCGGCGCGCAGCACGCGGTCCGAAAGCGCCGTCACCTCGAGTGAGGGGGACACTGGATCGGTGACCCGGCGCAGTTCGCCCATGGCCTCCAGACCGTGGAGAAAGTCGCGTAAATCGCTGTACTTCATTACTTTTAAGAATTAAAAGAAGTTTTCATATACTTGACGGGTTATTTTCGATACCTAGAATCCGCGCTGCCTTGGATCCCCAGGGTTAACCCGCGCGCCAGCCTTTGGGACGGTTGGAGCGCCACGCTGCCGATGGACGCCGGTCCGCAGCGGTCGCCCGTTCCGGGACCGTTGCTGAGTTGACCGGCCCATTATCACTGCCGCCCTCACGGCCGCTCGTCTGCAAAGGCGCCGGCGGCTGAAGGGGCGATAGAGAAGAAAGGAGTCGCATGACAGCGCGTCTTGAAGTTCTACCCCTCGCCCGCAACGCCCGGGCCGCCGGAGCCTTGTTCGTCAAGGACATCGGCCAGGGCATGCTGGTCGTGAGCCACAACACCCTGGCCCTGGTTGGCCTGGCCGTGGTTTCGATTGTTTTGATGTTCGGTAGCCAGTCCGAACTGCGCCGCCAGGTCGAGGACAAGGCTTTCAGCTGGCTCAACGCCCGCCAGGAAGCCCGTGCCGAAGCCTCCGGCGACGGCCTGGTCAGCGCAGCCGAGCCCGACGCCGTGGCCCGTGCCACCGCGGCCGATCCGCGCGAGCTCAACCGCCAGCAGGCGGCGCTGACCAAATACCTGTCGCGCCGCTACAAGGTGGCGCCCGAGCCCGTGGCCCGTCTGGTCCAGGAGGCCTGGGCCGCCGGCCAGCGCGCCCAGCTGGAGCCCACCTTGATCCTGGCCGTCATGGCCGTGGAGTCGGGCTTCAATCCGTTCGCCCAGAGCCCCGTCGGCGCGCAAGGCCTCATGCAGGTCATGACCCGCGTCCACGATGACAAGTACGAGGCCTACGGCGGCAACATGGCTGCCTTCGACCCGTTGACCAACCTGCGCGTCGGCGTGCAGGTGCTCAAGGACGCCGTGCGCCGCTCCGGCAGCGTCGAAGAGGGCCTGCGCCTCTACGTGGGCGCCGGCAACCTGCCGGATGACGCCGGCTACGCCGCCCGCGTGATGGCCGAAGCCGAACAGATGAAGGCCGTGATTGCCGGCCGCCCCGTGCCTGCGGTTCAGCAGGCCGCCAAGCCTGCCGCTCCCGCGACCGGCGACGAGCGCGTGGCCCTGCTTCAGCATTGACGCTGCCGCGCTGGTCTACACTTCACAACTCGCGCGACTGGCGATCAAGGTCGCGGCCCGGTTCGAGTTGACCGGGCCGGCGGCCTGAGGTGACGAACACCGGGGAGCGCGAACGATCTTCCGTATCGTCATCAGCCGTTCGCCTGGGCAGCCTTGCTTCCTTCCTCGTGGAGGACGCTCGGGCTCAACATTCCCAAGCCCCAACACCATGTTTGATCGCAACACCTCCACCCTCGCCCAGGTCGATCCGGACCTTTGGGCCGCCATCCAGAACGAGAACCAGCGCCAGGAAGATCACATCGAGCTGATCGCCTCGGAGAACTACACCTCGCCGGCCGTCATGCAGGCGCAGGGCAGCCAGCTGACCAACAAGTACGCGGAAGGCTATCCCGGCAAGCGCTACTACGGCGGCTGCGAATATGTGGACGTGGTCGAGCAGCTGGCCATCGACCGCTTGAAGCAACTCTTCGGCGCCGAGAACGCCAACGTGCAGCCCAACTCGGGCTCGCAAGCCAACCAAGGCGTGTTCTTCGCCCTGCTCCAGCCCGGCGACACCATCATGGGCATGAGCCTGGCCGAAGGCGGCCACCTCACGCACGGCATGCCGCTGAACATGAGCGGCAAGTGGTTCAAGGTGGTCAGCTACGGTCTGAATGCCCAGGAAGACATCGACTATGAAGCGATGGAAGCCACGGCGCGCGAGCACAAGCCCAAGCTGATCATCGCCGGCGCCTCGGCCTTCGCCCTGCGCATCGACTTCGAGCGTTTCGCCAAGATCGCCAAGGAAGTCGGCGCCTATTTCATGGTGGACATGGCCCACTACGCCGGCCTGATCGCCGCGGGCGTCTACCCCAACCCAGTGCCGCACGCAGACGTCGTCACCTCCACCACCCACAAGAGCCTGCGCGGCCCGCGCGGCGGCTTCATCCTGATGAAGGACCACGTCGCCAAGCAGATCAACAGCGCGATCTTCCCCGGCATCCAAGGCGGCCCGCTGATGCACGTGATCGCCGGCAAGGCGGTGGCTTTCAAGGAAGCCCTGTCGCCCGAGTTCAAGGCTTATCAAGAGCAAGTGGTCAAGAACGCCAAGGTCCTGGCTGACACGCTGACCGAGCGCGGCCTGCGCATCGTCTCCGGCCGCACGGAAAGCCACGTCATGCTCGTGGACCTGCGCCCGAAGAACATGACCGGCAAGGAAGCCGAGGCCATCCTGGGCGCCGCCCACATGACCTGCAACAAGAACGGCATCCCGAACGACCCGCAAAAGCCGATGATCACCAGCGGCATTCGCCTGGGTACGCCGGCCATGACCACGCGCGGCTTCAAGGAAGAACAGGTTCGCATCACCGCCCACCTGATCGCCGACGTGCTGGACAACCCGCACGACGAGGCCAACCTGGCCGCCGTGCGCGAGAAGGTCGCCGCGCTGACGCGCGACTTCCCGGTCTACCGCTAAAGCCAGGAAGGCGCATGCGCTGTCCGTTCTGCTCTCATACCGAGACCCAGGTCGCCGAGACCCGGGAATCGGATGAGGGCGACGTGATCCGCCGCCGCCGCCGCTGCCTGCACTGCGACAAGCGCTTCACCACCTACGAGCGGGCCGAAATCGCCCTGCCTCTGGTGGTGAAGAAGGACGGCACCCGGGCCGACTTCGACCCGGCCAAGCTGCGCGCCTCCATGACCCTGGCGCTGCGCAAGCGCCCGGTCAGCGTGGAGCAGATCGATGCCGCACTCTCCCGCATCGAAGAAAAACTGCTGACCAGCGGCCTGCGCGAGATCGCCACGACCAAGCTCGGCGAATACGTGATGCGCGAGCTGAAGAAGATCGACAAGGTGGCCTATGTACGCTTTGCCTCGGTCTATCGCAGCTTTGAAGACGTGGACGAGTTCCGCCAGCTGATCCGCGAGATCTGATTTCAGCGACAGGTTTCCCCCTTCACCCATCGGCGGGTGCTGCTCTGGCGAAACCGGCTTTCTACAGTGCGCTCCAGTACTTCACGGAAAGCCTCATGTCCAAGACCTCCCGCCGCGCTTTCCGCTCCTCCCGCGCCTCTCGCCGGCAAACCGGCGTCACCCCTCGTCGGCATGGCCGTCACCTTGGCCGTGGCCGGTACCCCTCCCCGCTGAACGAAGCGCTGCCCGCGATAGCTGAACCGAAGGAGCGGCAGCAGTTGCGCGCCGTGGCCGATCAGATGCGCGGCGATCCGCAAGAGACCCGCCAGCACGTTTGTCATCGTCGCCCGGGGCGGCGTGCAGGCCACCTTCATGCGCAGTGCAGACCTGGCCCGGCAGCGCAGCGACGCTTTGCGGTTGGCGCAGCAGGAGCTGGAGTCCTTGAGGAACTGCACCTCGCTCGAAGGCCCGGGCAACAGCTTCGCCGCCATCGGAAACGCCACGCGTCAGTTCCAGGCCGCGGAACGCAGAACGCGGATTCAACACCGGCGTTGCATCGATCAACAGCGCGGCTGGACCACGAACACGGCGCCCCTGTTGCACCAGGACGAGAAGCGCCCCAGCCACCGCGGCAGTTGAACAATCAGGCGCCCTGTTCCTGCCGCATGTAGCGGGCGCCATCGCCATAGCCGGCCAGGCAACTCGCCAGAGCGTCCGTTTCGGCCACTGGGCGGAAGCCATGCGGCGCCCAGAACCCACTCGATCCGTTGACCGCCGTGAGGCACGCAAATCGCAGATCCAACTGAAGCCGAGCCTGGAAGAAGGCGCGGACCAAGGCCTCTGCCACGCCCTTGCCGCGCGCGCCAGGGTGGACGGAAAGATCGTGCAGGTACAGGCTGTTGGCACCCGCAGGCACCGCGTACGTCTCGCCATGCAGGGGCGGTGGTTCTTGCGCATCTGCGGGCATGGCGACGAGATAGCCCGCAGGCCGATCGTCGATCCACGCCATGAAGCAGGAGGCCGGCGAGGCTTGCACCTTCGCCAGAAACGACTGCGCAGATTCGAGCTTGGCTGCGTCGTAGCAGCACGCCTGGATGTCGATCACCGACGCAATGTCCTGCGCTCGCAGGGGCCGCACATCCGTCGTCATCGCACCTGCCTTTGAATCCGCATCATCCAAGCGTTCAAGCCGCTACCGATCAGCGCGCACGCAGCCAGCGCGAACGGATAGACCCACACGGTCCATCGCAGGTCACCATCCATCCACTGCCGATACAGCCCCGTGACCGGCAGGACGACCAGCATGTGGCTCAGGTAGATCTCGTAGCTGTTGCGGCCCATCGCCGTCAGCCAGCGCAGGCCGCGAGGCGCGGCACGCTGCGAGTCGTGCGCCGCCACCAGCCAGCAAGCAGCCCCTGCACACAGCAGCAGCATCATGTGATCGTGCATCAGCTTCCACAGCACGCCGCCGTAGACGAAGGTCGCCCAGAGCGCAATCACGCCCAGGACGGCAAGCCAGCGAGCCGTGCTGCGCGGTGGCGCCCAGCGCCGGGCCAGCAGGGCGGCCAGCACGCCCATGGCGATCGCCGACATGCCCGGCAGATAGGCCTTCTCCTGCCAGATCTCCTGCCCCTGCAGCGCATGCCGCGTCCAGGGCATCGACAGCACCAGCGCTGCAAGCGCTGCCACCAGCCAGGGTCCGCGCAGCAGCAGGCACACCGCGGGGAAGGCGAGATAGAACACCTCCTCGATCGACAGCGACCACAGCACGTCCCAGCCGCCCGGCAGCCAGGCGTTGGTCCAGCCCTCGTACCAGTTCAAGGTCATCGTCAGCGCCGACAGCAGCGCGCCGCCGAGCGACTGCTGCGGCCCGATCACGAACTGCGGTACCTGCAGCAAGTGCAGCAGCGCCAGCACGGCCAGCAGCAGGCCCAGCAGCGGCAAGATGCGCCAGGCTCGCTGCCGGTAGAAGCGCCGCCAGTCGATCGCCGCGAGCGAACCGTCGCGCTCGATCACGCGGCCCGCGATCACAAAGCCCGAGATCACGAAGAAGACGAAGACCGCTTCGTAGCCGTTGAAGCTCAGCGCGTTGATCGCCCGCTTGGGCAGCCAGTCGCCCAGAAGGCTCGGCCCCAGCGGCAGCCGAAAAGGCAAGGCCAGGTGGTGGATGACGACCATCAGGATGGCAAAGCCGCGAAGCAGGTCGATCGCGTCGTTGCGGCGGGCCGGAATGGGAGGGAGGGAAGCGACGTCCGATTTCATGTCGGGCGCCATTAAACCAGCACCAGCCCAGCACAGAAGCAGCACGCGGCTAGACTCTTCCCATGTTCCCCACCCACCATTCCGACGACCTGAGCGCCATGCGTCATGCCATGGCGTTAGCGCATGAAGCCGTCGGCCTGACCGAACCCAATCCGCGCGTCGGCTGTGTGATCCTCGGCGCCGATGGCCAGGTGCTGGGCAGCGGTCACACGCAGGAAGCGGGCGGCCCGCACGCCGAGGTGATGGCGCTGCGCCAGGCGCGCGAGCGCGGGCACAGGCTGCAAGGTGCCACGGCCTACGTGACGCTCGAACCCTGCTCGCATTTCGGCCGCACGCCGCCCTGCTGCGATGCCTTGATCGAAGCCGGCCTCAAGCGCGTGGTCGCCGCCGTCGAAGACCCCAATCCGCAGGTGGCCGGAGAAGGCATGTCCCGACTCGCGTCGGCCGGCATCGAGGTGCAGAGCGGCCTGCTCGCCGAAGAATCGCGCGAGCTCAACATCGGCTTCTTCTCGCGCATGCAGCGCGGCCTGCCTTTCGTGCGGCTCAAGGTCGCCATCTCGCTCGACGGCCGCACGGCCCTGAACGACGGTCGCAGCCAGTGGATCACGCGTGAAGAAGCCCGCCGTGACGGGCATGCCTGGCGCAAGCGCGCCGGCGCGATCCTGACGGGCATCGGCACCGTTCGCGATGACGATCCGCGGCTGGACGTGCGCCTGGTCGATACCCCGAAGCAGCCGCTGCGCGTGATCGTCGATTCGCGGCTGGAGATTTCGCCCCAGGCCCGCATCCTGCAGCCGCCAGGCCAGGTGCTGATCTATTGCGCCGCTGAGCGTACGAACGAGCTCGCCGCTGAAGTCGTCGCCCTACCGAACCCTAACGGCAAGGTTGACCTGACCGCCGTGCTGGCCGATCTGGGGCGGCGCGGCATCAACGAACTGCACGTCGAAGCCGGCCACAAGCTCAACGGCTCCTGGCTGCGCGAAGGGCTGGTGGACGAGCTGCTGGTCTACATGGCGCCCAAGCTGATCGGCCCCGGCCGAGAGCTGGCCGCCCTGGCCGAGCTCTCGGGCCTGGACGCCGCCATCGAGTGGCGCTGGGTCGATTGCGCCCCCGTTGGCCCCGATCTGCGCCTGCGTCTGCGGCCCATTTAGAATCAGGGTTATGCCTATATCCCCCGTCCCCGAGCTGGTTGCCGAACTGGCAGCCGGCCGCATGGTCATTCTGGTTGACGAAGAAGATCGCGAGAACGAAGGCGATCTGGTCCTCGCCGCCGACCACGTCACTCCCGAAGCGATCAATTTCATGGCCAAGTTCGGCCGTGGCCTGATCTGCCTGACCCTCACGCGCGAGCGCTGCGAACGACTGCAGCTGCCACCCATGGCCACGCGCAACGGCACGCGCCATGGCACGGCCTTCACCGTCTCTATCGAGGCGGCGACGGGTGTGTCCACCGGCATCTCGGCCGCCGACCGCTCCCGCACCGTGGAAGCCGCCGTCGGGCGCCATGCCACCGCTGCGGACCTGGTTCAGCCCGGCCACATCTTCCCGCTGCAGGCGCAGGACGGCGGTGTGCTGATGCGCGCCGGACATACCGAAGCCGGTTGCGACTTGGCCCGCATGGCCGGCCTGGAGCCGGCCGCCGTGATCTGCGAGATCATGAAGGACGACGGCACCATGGCCCGCCTGCCGGACCTGGAGATCTTCGCCAAGGAACACGGCCTGAAGATCGGCACCATCGCCGACCTGATCGAGCACCGCAGCCGCAACGAAAGCCTGATCGAAGCCGTGGCCCAGCGACCGCTCGAAACCGCACAAGGCCGCTTCGACTGCCGCGTCTTCCGTGACCGCACCGGCGCCGTGCACATGGCTCTCTCGGTCGGGCAATGGTCGACCGGCGACGAAGTGCCGGTACGCGTGCACGAACCCTTCTCGGCACTCGACTTGCTGGACGCCGGCAAGTGCAGCCACTCCTGGCCGCTGCCTGCCGCCCTGTCCGAGCTGCAGAGGGCCGGCCGCGGCGTGGCCGTGCTGCTGAACTGCGGCGCCGAGGATGCTGACAGCCTCATCACCCGCGTGCAGGGCAACGGCGCCCGCGACCCGGCGGCCGTGATGGACCTGCGCACCTACGGCGTCGGCGCCCAGATCCTGCGCGAGCTCGGCGTGCACCGCATGAAGCTGCTTGGCAGCCCGCGCCGCATGCCTTCGATGACCGGCTATGGTCTCGAGGTCACCGGTTTCATTGCCCCTAACTGCTGATTCATATGCAAGGTTCCGACCAAGGTCAAAAGACCCCTCTCGCCGGCACCGGTCTCAAGATCGGCATCGTCCAGGCGCGCTTCAACCACGCCATCACCTCGGCGCTGGCCAAGAACTGCATCGGCGAACTGCACGCGATGGGCGTGGAGCCCAGCAACATCGAGCACCACCAGGTGCCCGGCGCGCTGGAAGTCGGCGTGGCACTGGCCGCAATGGCCGACAGCAAGCGCTTTGACGCGCTGATCGCGCTTGGCTGCATCATCCGCGGCGAGACCTACCACTTCGAGCTCGTGGCCAACGAAAGCGGCGCCGCCGTGACGCGCCTCTCGCTGGACCACAAGCTGCCCATCGCCAACGCCGTGCTCACCGTCGAGAACGAAGCGCAGGCCTGGGCGCGAGCCGAAGAAAAGGGCCGCGACGCCGGCCGTGTCGCCGTCGAAATGGCGCATCTGATGAAAGCCCTGAAGTGAGCAGCACCAAGCCCCAGACCGCAGCCAAGGGCGGCACGCCCGCCGTCAAGAAGGCCCCGGCCAAATCGGCCCGCCGCCGCTCGCGCGAATTCGCGCTGCAAGGCCTCTACCAGTGGCTCGTGACCGGCGATGACTTCGCTTCCGTTGACGCCCACACCCGCGAGCAAGAAGGCTTCGCCAAGGCCGACAAGGCCCATTACGAAGCGCTGCTGCAAGGCTGCATGAACGAAGCCGCCGACCTCGACGCGGTGCTGGCCCGCCACGTGGACCGCAAGACCACCGAGCTCTCGCCCATCGAGCACGGCGTGCTGATGATCGGCGCCTACGAACTCAAGCACTGCATCGACATCCCCTACCGCGTCGCCATCAACGAAGCCGTTGAACTGGCCAAGGCCTTCGGCGGCACCGACGGCCACAAGTACGTCAACGGCGTGCTCGACCGCGCGGCCACCGACCTGCGTCCGCAGGAGGTGGCGGCGCACATGAACGCACGATGAAACTGGCCCGCCGGCTCGACGGCATCGAGCCCTTCTACGTCATGGAAGTCGCCAAGACCGCGGACGAGATCGCCCGCGGCCCGCTGTGCGACCCGGCCCAGGGCGGCCGGCGCATGATCTACCTGAACATCGGCGAACCCGAGTGGGGCGCCGCACCGCTCGTGGAGCAGGCCGCACGCGATTGCATCGCCGAGGTCCGCACGCGCTACACGCAGGCCACGGGCACGCCGGAGCTGCGCGAAGCGATCTCGCGCTGGTATGGCCAGCGCTTTGGCCTGAACATCGCGCCGGAGCGTATCGTCGTCACGGCCGGCGCCTCGGCTGCGCTGCAGCTGGCCTGTCTGGCGCTGTTCGAGCGTGGCGATCGCGTGCTGATGCCCGACCCGAGCTACCCCTGCAACCGGCATTTCGTGGCCGCGGCCGATGCGGAGGCCGTACTGCTGCCTTGTGGGCCGGAGCAGCGCTTCCAGCCCTCGGCCGATCAGGTCGCCAAGGCCTGGGATGCACGCACCGCCGGTGTGCTGCTGGCGTCGCCCAGCAATCCGACGGGCACTTCGATCCCGCCTGAGGAACTGCGTGCGATTTCGGCATTGGTCCAGGAACGCGGCGGCGTCACGGTCGTCGACGAGATCTACCTCGGCCTGAGCTATGACGAGCGCTACGGCGAGAGCGCCTTGGCCCTGGGCGATCACATCGTCTCGATCAACAGCTTCTCCAAGTATTTCGGCATGACCGGCTGGCGGCTGGGCTGGCTGGTGCTGCCGCCCGAGCTGGTGGCGCCGGTGGAGAAGCTGGCGCAGAACCTCTTCATCTGCCCTTCCGCCCTCGCCCAGCACGCGGCGCTGGCCTGCTTTGAAGCGCAAAGCCTCGCCGAATACGAACGCCGCCGTGCAGAGCTGCGCGAGCGCCGTGATTTCATCGTGCCTGCCCTGCGCGAGCTGGGCCTTTCGGTGCCCGTCGTGCCGGACGGTGCCTTTTACGCGTGGATCGACGTGAGCAGCGTGGGCAAGAACAGCTGGGACTACGCCTTCGAGCTGATGCAGCACGCGCAGATCGCGCTGACGCCGGGCCGCGATTTCGGCCATGACGATCCGGCTCGCTGGCTGCGCCTCTCTTTCGCCGGACCGATGAATGATCTGCGCGAGGCCGTGGCGCGCTGGAAGGCCTGCCTGTGATGCAGTCTTCATTCAAACCCTTCGACTTCGAGCTGCGCGTGTACTGGGAAGACACAGATGCCGGTGGCATCGTCTTCTATGCCAACTACCTCAAGTTCTTCGAGCGCGCCCGCACCGAGTGGCTGCGCTCCTTCGGCTTCGGCCAGCAGCGCCTGCGCGATGAAACCGGCCTGATCTTTGTGGTGGCATCGACCAGCGTGCGTTATCTTCAAAGTGCAAAGCTTGACGATCAGTTACGCATCACCGTGGAGCCTCGCGAGGTCGGCCGTGCGAGCATGACGATCTTCCAGCGCGCCTTCCGTGGCGACGAGCTGCTGACCGAAGGCGAGATCCGCATCGGCTGCGTTGAAGCGCACACCCTGAAGTCCAGCAGAATTCCCCCGGCGATCCTGAGCGCCATCCCTCAATGAACGAAGCGCAATGAACAACGACCTCTCCATCGTCTCCCTGATCCTGCACGCCAGCTTCACCGTGCAGCTCGTCATCGCCGCGCTGCTGCTCGTTTCCGTGGCCAGCTGGACTGTCATCTTCGGCAAGCTGATCTCGCTGAAGAAGGTGCAGGCCGGCAACGAGGCCTTCGAGCAGGAGTTCTGGTCGGGCAAGAACCTGAACGAGCTCTTCAACGCCGTGGGCAATCGCAAGGACGGCGCGCCGCTGGAGCGCATCTTCGCCTCCGGCATGCGCGAGTTTTTGAAGCTGCGCGAGAAGCGCATCGCTGACGGCGGCGCCATGCTGGACGCCTCGCGTCGCGCCATGCGCGCCAGCTTCCAGCGCGAGCTGGACGCGATGGAAAGCAACCTGTCCTTCCTCGCGTCCGTCGGTTCGGTCAGCCCCTACGTGGGGCTGTTCGGCACCATCTGGGGCATCATGCACGCCTTCGTGGGCCTGTCCAACCTGACGCAGGTGACGCTGGCCACCGTGGCCCCGGGCATTGCCGAAGCGCTGGTCGCCACGGCCATCGGGCTGTTCGCCGCTATTCCCGCGGTGCTGGCCTTCAACCGCTTTGCGCGCCAGATCGACCGCAGCGCCATCACGCTGGAGACCTTCATCGAAGAGTTCTCCAACATCCTGCAGCGCAACGCCGGCGGCCCCGGCCAGGCCCACTGAGATGGCTGCGATTTCCTCTCGCGGCCGCGGACGCCGCCGCACCATCAACGAGATCAACATGGTGCCCTTCATCGACGTGATGCTGGTGCTGCTGATCATCTTCATGGTCAGCGCCCCGCTGATCACGACCGGCGTGGTGGACCTGCCCAGCGTGGGCCGCTCCAAGACGCAGCCGCCGCACGTGATCCACCTGACGATGGGCACGGATGAGCGCATCCAGTTCAAGCTCGACGACGGTGCCGAGGAAAAGCCCGTGGCGCTGGCCAACGTGGCCGAAGTGGTCAAGCTCTCGCAAGGCGGCGACGCCGAGATCCCGGTCGTGATCTCCGCCGACAAGGCCGTGAAGTACGAGGCCGTGGTCAAGCTCATGGACACGCTGCAGCGCGCGGACATCAAGCGCGTGGGCCTGGCCGTGCGCAACTCGGGCCAGTGACAGATCCGCAGACATATGACCGGCTTCGCCCTCTCCCGCTTCCACGATCCGCTGCGCCCGCCGGAGGCGCCCGGCGTGGGCCGCGGCTTTGCCTTCGCGCTGGTCGCGCACGCCCTGCTCTTCGTGGCCTTGAGCCTGAGCGTGGCCTGGCACACCAGCACGCCGCCGGCCTTCGAGGCCGAGCTGTGGTCGGCCGTGCCGCAGGCCGCCGCGCCCAAGGAAGTCCTGCCACCTCCGCAGCCCGAGCCTGAGGTCAAGCCCGAGGTCAAGCCGCCGCCGCAGCCCAGCGCCGAGGAACTTCAGGCCCAGCGCGATGCCGATATCGCGGTTGCCAAGGCCAAGAAGGAGAAGGAACGCAAGGAGCAGGAAGAGCGCGACAAGGCGCTGGAGAAGAAGCGCGCTGACGAGAAGAAGGCCGCCGACGAAAAGCAGAAGAAGCTCGATCAGGACAAGAAGGACAAGCAGGAGAAGCTCGACAAGCTCAAGGCCGACAAGGCGGCCAAGGAGCTCGATGCCAAGCGCGAGGCCCTGCGCCAGCAGAACCTCGACCGCATGATGGGCATGGCCGGCGCCAACGGTGGGCAGACCAGCAAGGGCTCGGCGCTCAAGAGCTCCGGTCCGTCGTCCAGCTATGCAGGCCGCATCGTGGCGCGCGTCAAGCCCAACATCATCTACAACGGCACGCCCCTGGGCAATCCGGCGGCGACGGTGGAAGTGCGCGTGGCACCGGACGGCACCATCATCGGCCGCAAGCTCATCAAGCCCAGCGGCGATCCCGATTGGGACAACGCCGTGCTGCGCGCTATCGACAAGACCGAGATCCTCCCGCGCGACACCGACGGCAGCGTCCAGCCGCTGATGGAACTCGTCTTCAAGCCCCGCGACTGAACCACAGGTGGTCCACCGACCACCGGCCCGCCCCCCACAGCGCCACCACCGCCAGCAACACGCCCCAGAGCTCGTGCCCCATCAATGCGGCCGGGGCGATGTCTTCCAGGCTCAGTGCGGCCATCACGTTCACGACGAAAAGGCCCAGCGCGGCGAAGCGGCCCATGAAGCCGAAGGCCAACAAGGGCGCCAGGCCCAGCTCGCCGGCTGTGCCCAGGTAGGCCGCAATCTCCGGCGGCAGGAAGGGCACGTGGTACTCGTTCTCGAACAGCGCCAGCGTCGTGCCCCAGTCGCGGATCTTGGTCAGGCCCGAGAGCCAGAACACTTGCGCCACGAAGAGCCGCGCGCCCAGCAGCGCGAGCGACTGCAGATGGCTGACCACCGTGGCTTCGACCTTCGGCATGCGCGGCTTCACGCCGGCATCGGTGAACAGGCGCCACTTCACGAGTGCGATGGATTGGATGAGATTCATGATGGTTGAGGTCCTTGTTCTTCTTTCACACCGATCAGCCAGCCGGCCAGCAAGGCCTGCTGCAGCCAGCCGCTGAAATCGAAATCGGCGGCCGATGACGCGAACGTCAGTGCTGCCTCCACGTCCTGCCCGGCCAGCAGCGCCTGCATGAAGCGCGCCGAGGCATCGTCCAGCGTTTGCAGCTCTGCACGCCAGCCCTTGCGCCAGACCAGCGTGTGCTCGACCAGCGCCGTGCCTGGGCGCAGCAGCAATCGCAACCGGCTCGCCTCGACGCTGGCCAGCAGCGCCAGCGAGTCGGCGTCGAAGTCGGCATCGGCCGCGCGCTCGACCTCATGACAGGCCCAGTCGAGTCGAGCCAATCGGACCAGTTGCGCATCCATGTCCGGCTGCGCGGCGAGGAAATCCGCCAGCTCGCCACCCCAGTCCGCCAGGTCTCCGCTGCGCGGCGGATGGCGGCGCCAGAAGGTCGGCGCCATGGCGTCGAACTCCTCGATGCCGAACGCATCCTTCAAGCGCAGATAGATCGCGCCCAGCGCGCGCGCCGCCAGCGCCGAGGCGTTGCCGCGATAAGTCTGCAGACCCTGCGCCGCGCCGCCTTCGATGCCGGGCAGGCCACGCGAGGCTGGGCTTTCGCCGCGGCCCTGGATCGCGGCCAGCAAGGCCTCCTGGCGTTGCTGCGCGCTCATCGGGCCAGCTCCGCTTCTTCCAGCAGCACACCGAGCGCGGGCACGTCGGTGTCCCACTCGATCAAGGCCGGCGCTTGCGCGAACCGGCCGCGAGCGTGGCGGTAGACCTGCCAGACAGCCTCGGGCACGCGGCTGCCATGATCGTCGATCACGATGCCGGGCAGCTCGGCGTGGCCGGCAAGATGGATCTCGCCCACGATGCCGTCGCTCAGCCGGTCCACCCATTCGCACGCGGCCTGCGCCGCCTCACCGGGTCTGTGGCCGGCGTTGCGTGCGTTGACCACGAGGTTGTTCACGTCCAGCAGCAGGCCGCAGCCGCTGCGGGCGCAGAGTTCGTTGAAGAACTCCGGCTCCGCCAGCGTGTCACCGTCCCAGGCCAGGTAGGCGCTCAGGTTCTCCACCAGCATCGGCCGGCGCAGGCGCTCCTGCACCTGCTGCACGTGCTGCACCATCAGCGCGAGGCTCTCGTCGTCGAAAGCGATGGGCAGCAGATCGGCCGCATGCAGGCCCGAGCAGACGCGCGCAAAGCTGGCGTGATCGGACACGAGCATCGGCTGCACGCGCTCGACCAGCCGCGCCAGCGTTTGCAGGTGCTGCTCATCCAGCCCGCTGGCCGACCCGAGCGACAGGCCCACGCCGTGCAGGCTCACCGCGTACTGCGCGCGGCCCTGCATCAGCACGGCCAGCGCTGCCCCGCCCTCGGCAAAGAAGTTCTCGGAGTGGACTTCGATGAAGTCCAGCGCCGGCTTCTCGCCAAGCAGCGTTTCGTAGTGGGGCTGGCGCCAGCCGATGCCGATCATCTTGCGTGCGGATAACGAGTTACTTCTTGGCCTTGGCTTTGACCTGGTCCGCGGTCATGCCGCCTTCCTTGGCGCAGGAGCCCTTGGCCACGTACTTCCAGTCGTCCGGCGTCTTGTCGGCCTTGGCTTGGCCGGCGCACGAGTGCGTACCGCTCAGGTTGGCGCAATCGTTCTGGCCGGCCTTGGCGATGCCGTAGCACTTTTCCTTGGGTGCCTTGTCTTCGGCCTGGGCTTGGGCAACGAGGCCGAGAGCGAGGGCGGCGGCCAGGCCGCGGCTGAGGATTTGCTTGGTCTGCATGAGAAAGAGCTCCTGTTGGGTTGAAAGGCGACACATCATGTGCCGACGGGGCTGGAGTCGCAACAGGCCGCCAGTTCCTTACACTCGCGGCTCGATGAATGCCTTGAAGACCGATTTCGCCGACGAACTCCAGGCCTTACGCCCCCGGCTGCTGAAGTACGCCCAGCTGCAGCTGCGCAACAGCGCCTGGGCCGAAGACGCCGTCAGCGAGACGCTGCTGGCTGCGCTGGAAAAGCCGCAGTCCTTTGCCGGCCAGTCCCAGCTCAAGACCTGGCTGGTGGGCATCCTCAAGCACAAGCTGGTGGACCAGCTGCGCCGCAATGCACGCGACATGTCCATGACGGCCGAGGACGGCGAAGACCTCGACGAGATGCTGTTCCGCCCCGACGGCCACTGGCGCGAGGCACCGCAGGAATGGGGTGACCCGGAGCAGACGCTGCGCCAGCTCGACTTCATGCGCGTGCTGGACGCCTGCGTGGAGAAACTGCCGGGCCAGCAGGGGCGCCTGTTCATGATGCGCGAATGGCTGGAGCTGGACACGGAAGAGATCTGTAAGGTTCTGGCCATCAGCCCGACAAACCTCTGGGTGATGCTGCACCGCGCCCGGTTGCGCCTGCGCGAGTGCCTGCAACTGAACTGGTTTTCCGCAGCATGAGAATCCGACGAACCTGCAAGGAAGTAACGCACCTGGCACTGCAGGCGCTGGAGCAGCCGCTGCCGTGGTCCGATCGGCTGGCGGTGCGCCTGCACCTGTGGGTCTGCAAGCTCTGCCCGCCCTTCATGCGTCAGTTGGCGCTGATGCAGCGGGCGACGGGGCAATGGCGACGCTACAGCGAGCAATCGCTGGACGATTGAGGCACGCCACACGCCGCGATCAGCCGGTGGTCTTGAGCTGAAACCTCGCCACCACTTCAGACAGGCGCGAAGCCTGCTCCCGCAGCGATTCCGAAGCCGCCGCCGATTCCTCGACGAGCGCCGCGTTCTGCTGCGTCATGCCGTCGAGCTGGGTCACCGCGCTGTTGACCTCGGTGAGGCTGCCCGTCTGGTTCTGCACCGCACTGGCAATCTCGGCAATCAGCCGCGTGACCTGCTGGACGGCATCCACGACCTCCCCCATGGTGGCGCCCGCATCGCCCACCAGGCGCGAGCCGTCTTCGACCTGCTGGACCGAGCTGGAGATCAACGTCTTGATCTCGCGGGCCGCCTGCGCGCTGCGCTGCGCGAGCGTGCGCACTTCTGACGCAACGACCGCAAAGCCACGCCCCTGCTCGCCGGCCCGCGCCGCTTCCACGGCCGCATTGAGCGCGAGGATGTTGGTCTGGAAGGCAATCCCATCGATCACGCCGATGATGTCGTTGATCTTGCGCGACGACTGCTGGATGCCCTCCATCGTGCTCACCACCTGCGCCACCACCGTACCGCCCTGCTCCGCCACGCTGGACGCATTGACCGCCAGGCGCCGTGCCTCTTGCGCGGAAGTGGCGCTGCTGCGCGCCGTCTCGGTCAGTTGCTGCATGGCGGCCGAGGTCTGCTCCAGGTTGGAGGCGGCCTGCTCGGTGCGGGCCGAAAGATCTGCGCTGCCCGACGACACCTCGCGGCTGGCCTCGGCGATGTAGTCGGCGCTGTGCTTGACAGTGGCGACCGAGGCGTTGAGCGCTTCCTGCATGCGTGAGAGGCAACGCAGCAGATCGCCGAGCTCGTCGCCCCGGCTGCTGGCCACGTCAGCACTCAGGTCACCCCCGGCGATCCGGTCCGCAGCGGCGGCCGCCTCACGCAGCGGATGCGTCAGCGATCTCGTCATCAGCCAGGCCACGACGGCGCCCAGCCCCATGGCCACGGCCACCATCAGCCAGATGCCCCAGAGCACCGAGCGATAGCTGGCAAGTGAATCCTCGTGCGCCGCCTGCGCGCCAGCCGTGTTCAGCTCGGTGAGCTTGGCGATGGCATCGGCGGTGGATCGGAACACCTTGCGCGATTCACCGCGCAGGAAGGCCAGGGCCTCTTCCTGCTGGCCGGCGCGCGCCATCTGCACGAGCTTGTCCTGCGTGGCGTGGTAGTTATCGACGATGGCGCTGAAGGTCTTGAACTGTTCGCGCTCGGCCTCGCCCTCGATGTCGGCGCCGTAGCTCTTCATCAGCGGCGGCAGCACTTCCCACTGCTTGACCAGGCGTGCGTTCTCATCGTCCACCGCCTTGGCCGTGCCGCCGAGCAGCATCTGCAACTCGGCCCGGCGCATCTGGTTCAGCGATTCATTGATGGCCGCCAGGCGCTGGCTGCTGGGGAGCCAGTGATCACTGAGCTCCACCACATTGCCCTGTACCTTGGCTACGCGGTTGGCCGCGTACAGGCCCATGGCCAGCATCAGCAGCAACAGGACTCCGAACCCCAGGCCCATGCGCGATCCCACGCGCACATCGGATAGCTTCATGGCTGACCCTCCCGTCGTTGGACGAGCGCAAGGTATCACGGGTCGGCTGATCCGTGCAGACGCCGATCGGCGAACTTAGTCTTCCTTGCCGAAGCCGCCGCCGCCCGGTGTCTCGATCTCGAACACATCGCCCGCTCGCACCGAAACGGAGCCCAGCGCGCCCAACGCTTCCACCGTGCCATCCGCCCGCTCCACCCGGTTGACGCCCACCGCCCCCGGCGCGCCGCCGTCCAGGCCGAAGGGCCCTTCGAGGCGGCCATTGGAGAGGATGGAAGCCGTCATCGGCTCCAGAAAGCGCACGCGGCGGATGGCGCCATCGCCGCCGCGCCAGCGCCCCGCCCCGCCGGAGCCGCGCCGGATCGCGTGGGTCTCCACCCGCACCGGGAAGCGGAACTCCAGCACCTCGGGATCGGTCAGGCGCGAGTTGGTCATGTGGGTCTGCACCACGGCCGTGCCATCGAAGCCCGGGCCCGCGCCGCTGCCGCCCGAGAGCGTCTCGTAGTACTGGTGGCGGGCGTTGCCGAAGGTGAAGTTGTTCATCGTGCACTGCGCCGCCGCCATCACGCCGAGAGCCCCGTACAGCGCATTGGTCACGCAGCTGGACGTCTCCACATTGCCGGCCACCACGGCCGCGCCGGGCTTGGGGTTGAGCATGCAGCCCTCGGGCACGATCACCTCCAGCGGCTTCAGGCAGCCGGCATTGAGCGGGATGTCGTCGTCCACCAGGGTGCGGAAGACGTAGAGCACGGCCGCCATCGTCACCGAGCGCGGCGCGTTGAAGTTGTCGGGCGTCTGGGCGCTGGTGCCGGTGAAGTCGATGGTGGCTGCCCGTCGCTCGCGGTCCACGCTGACCTTCACTTCGATGTGGGCACCGCTGTCCAGGGTCAGCTTGAATTGGCCGTCATGCAAGGCCTCGATCACCCGACGCACCGAGGCTTCGGCGTTGTCCTGTACGTGCTGCATGTAGGCGGCCACCGTGGCACGCCCGTGCAGGGCCACCATGGCGAGCAGCTCCTGCGCGCCCTTCTCGTTGGCGGCGATCTGCGCGCGCAAGTCGGCGATGTTCTGCTCGGGGTTGCGGGCGCCGTTGCCTGCACCGTGGAGCGCGGCACGCAGCTCGGCCTCGCGCATGCGGCCATCTTCGACCAGCAGGAAGTTGTCGAAGCACAGGCCTTCCTCGACCAGCGTCTTCGAGAACGGCGGCATCGAGCCCGGCGTGATCCCGCCCACGTCCGCATGGTGGCCGCGCGATGCGACGAAGAAGGCCGGCTTGACCTCGCTGTCCAGGAAGACCGGGCTGACCACGGTGATGTCGGGCAAGTGCGTGCCGCCTCTGCTCGGGTCGTTGAGCATCACCACCTGGCCGGGCCGCATCTGCGGATTCGCAGCGATCACGGCGCGGATGGATTCGCTCATCGAACCCAGGTGCACCGGCATGTGCGGTGCGTTGGCGATCAGCTGGCCGGCGGCGTCGAACAGGGCACAGGAGAAGTCCAGCCGCTCCTTGATGTTGACCGAGTGCGCCGTGTTCTGCAGGCGCTGGCCCATCTGCTCGGCGATGTTCATGAAGAGCTTGTTGAAGACCTCCAGCAGCACCGGATCGGCCGCCGTGCCCAGCGCGTGCGCAGCCTTGCGTGCCTGGACACGCGCCAGCTCCAGCGCGCCGGAAGCCATGCGGCGCGCCTGCCAGCCGGGTTCCACAACGGTCGTGGCGTGAGGGCCGCAGATCAGGGCCGGGCCGTCGATGAGCGCGCCAGATCGGAGCGCAGTCTCGATGTGCAGCGCCGCTTCGCGCCACTCGCCGTCCATGTAGACCTGCACACCTTCGGTCGGCGCAGGCTCATGGTCCGCGCCCTCTTCTGCAGCGGTCTGCACCGCTTCGCCCGCCGCCAACACCTCGACCGAAACGGCTTCGATGACGAGCGCGCGATCGGGGCTCAGGAAGGCAAAGCGCTGGCGGTAAGCGGCCTCGAAGCGCTGGCGCAAATCGTCGACGGAGCCGAAGGCCAAGGTCAGCGCCGTGTCCGTGCCTTGATAACGAACATGCGCGCTGCGGCGCGATTGCAGGCCGGGCAGATCCAGCTCATTGCGGGCTGCCGCTTCGAGCTCATCCAGCCGCGCCGCCGCTCGCGCCAGGCCCGCTTCATCGAGCGACGCCTCCAGCTGTGCCTGGCGCATGGCCGTGCGATCGGCCAGGCCCATACCGTAAGCCGAAAGCAGACCCGCGAGCGGATGGATGAAGACGCGCTCCATTCCCAGCGCGTCCGCCACCAGGCAGGCATGCTGGCCGCCCGCGCCGCCGAAGCACTGCAGGGTGTAGCGCGTCACGTCATGGCCACGCGCCACCGAGATCTTCTTGATGGCGTTGGCCATGTGTGCCACAGCAATCTGAACGGCGCCGGCAGCGGCCTGCTCCGTGCTGACACCCATGATTCGCGCCATGGCCGAGAAGCGCTCGCGGACGATCTGCGCATCCAGCGGCTCGTCGCCGCGCGGGCCGAAGAGCGCCGGAAATTGCGCCGGCCTGATCTTGCCGAGCAGCACGTTGGCATCGGTCACCGTCAGGGGTCCGCCGCGGCGGTAGCTGGCCGGCCCGGGATGCGCTCCGGCGCTCTCGGGGCCGACGCGCAGGCGTGCGCCGTCGAAGCGCACGATGGAGCCGCCGCCGGCCGCCACCGTGTGGATGGCCAGCATCGGTGCGCGCACGCGCACGCCGGCCACCTGGGTTTCAAACTCACGCTCAAACTCGCCGCTGTGGTGCGAGACGTCGGTGGACGTGCCGCCCATATCGAAGCCGATCACGCGCTCATGGCCTGCCGCTGCAGCGGTGCGCGCCATGCCTACGATGCCGCCGGCCGGGCCGGAGAGGATGGCGTCCTTGCCCTGGAAACTGCCAGCCTCGGCCAGGCCGCCGCTGCTTTGCATGAAGAGCAGCGGCACGCCCGGCATGGCGGCGGCGACGCGATCCACATAGCGACGCAAGACGGGCGAAAGGTAGGCGTCGACGACCGTCGTGTCCCCGCGCGAGACGAGCTTCATCAGCGGGCTGACCTCGTGCGAAACCGACACCTGCGCAAAGCCCGCCACCCGCGCCAGCTCGGCCGCGCGGATCTCGTGTGCGGTGAAGCGCCAGCCGTGCATGAAGACGATGGCGCAGGCCTCGATGCCGGCGGCACGCGCGGCCTCAAGCCCCGCGACGAGGGAATCCTCCTCAAGCGGCAGGACGATCCGGCCCTCGGCATCGATGCGCTCGCGGACCTCGACCACGCGCTCGTGGAGCAGCTCCGGCAGGCGGATCTGGCGCTCGAACAACTTGGGCCGGTTCTGGTAGCCGATGCGCAGCGCATCGCCAAAGCCCGCGGTCGTGACCAGCACGGTGCGCTCGCCCTTGCGTTCCAGCAGCGCGTTCGTCGCCACCGTCGTGCCCATCTTCACGCTTTCCACGCGATCGGGCGTGATCGCCTCATGCGGCTTCAGGCCCAGCAGGCGGCGGATGCCTTCGACCGCCGCATCTGCATAACGCTGCGAATCCTCGGACAGGAGCTTGGTCGCGTGCAGGCCGCCCGAAGGCGAACGTCCTACGACGTCTGTGAACGTACCGCCACGGTCGACCCAGAATTGCCACCGACCCGTGTTGTTGTTCATGCTCGGAATGCCTGTAATTTGGGGGTTATCACTGCGATTTGGAATTACAGTGGGAAAAGTACCATCGTGTGGAAGGCGCCAAGGCTGCGCCGCCTGGAGATTCTGATGCCAGATTTGTCGCCGCTGAACTGGACGATCGACGCGCCCGAAGAGCCCGGCGCGGGCAAGTCCCGCACGGCCACGGTCACGCAAGAACCGACCCATGATTTCCGCTGGCCCACCCCGCCCTTCGCCGCCTATCCGCAGCCGACCGAGCAGCTCGCGCCTGAACCCGTCGAGATCCTCGGCCTGAACAACAGCCGCAGCGCCGGCCACGTGATCCTGATGGCGCCGAACGAGCGCCTGGCCCACATCAACGTGCCACCGGCGCGCTCCAGCGTGCCGCTCAAGTTCACGCAGTTCCGTGCCCTGAAGCTGCTGCGGCCGGTGCCGGCCGGCCCGCAGATCCCGGCTACACCCGGCGACACGCTGAACCTGGACCAACGTCCCCGCACGGAATTCAAGCTGAGCTACATCGGCGGCGGCGAGCTACGCGGCGTCACCATCGGCCATCTGCAGGACAGCCTGGGCCTGTTCCTCTTCCCGCCCGTTTCCAACGAAGACGACGCGGTGCTGCGCGTCTTCGTGCCGGCCGAGGTGCTGGACCATTTCGAGATCGGCGAGCGCATCGGCGACCTGCTGGTCAAGGACCACAGCGCCACGTCCGAGCAGGTGGAGGCCGCGGCCAGCGAGCAGGCCAACCTGCGCTCGCGCCGCGTGGGCGACATCCTCGTCTCCAAGCACGTGGTGTCGGCCGATCAGCTGATGCACGCCATCGAGCAGCAGGCCAAGATGCCGATGATCCGCATCGGCGAGGCGCTGCTGGCCATGGAGCTGATCAGCCAGGGCCAGCTGGACGAAGCATTGGCCCAGCAACGCCTGGACCGCACGGTGCCGCTGGGCGAGCTGCTGGTGCGCAAGGGCGTGGTCTCGCGCCAGGCGCTGCAGGCGGCGCTGGCCCGCAAGATGGGCTATCCGCTCGTGGACGTGGAGCACTTCCCGGTCGAGCCCGACGCCGTCAACAAGCTGCCCTATGCCGTGGCCAAGCGGCTGGACGTGCTGCCGCTGGTGCTGCGCGACGGTCGCCTCATCGTGGCCATGGAAGACCCGACCCGGCGTGACGCGCTGGACGAGATCGAGTTCATCTCCCAGCTCAAGGTCACGCCCACGCTGTCCAAGATGGGCGCGCTGCAGTTCGCCATCCCGATGGCCTACGAGCGCTTCAGCGGCGACGCCATCTCGCGCAGCGAGCTGAACCTGCCGTCCATCAACCTCGACTTCAGCGGCAGCGACACCTCCGGCAAGCTGATGGAGACGCTGGAACGCGAGGTGATCGAGAGCGATGGTGAGGACGACAAGGCCATCGAGCAAAGCGACAACTCGCTGGTACGGCTGATCAACACGATGATCAGCGAGGCGCATGCGATGGGCGCGTCCGACATCCACATCGAGGCCCAGCCCGGCAAGGAAAAGGTGCGCATCCGCTTCCGCAAGGATGGCGCCATGCAGCCCTACCTGGAGCTGCCCTACACCTACCGCAACGCCATGATCGCCCGCATCAAGATCATGTGCGACCTGGACATCTCCGAGCGCCGCAAGCCGCAGGACGGCAAGATCAATTTCGCCAAGTTCTCGGCCCAGCACAAGCTGGAGCTGCGCGTGGCCACCATCCCGACCAACAACGGCCTGGAAGACGTGGTGATGCGCCTGCTGGCCTCCAGCCGGCCGCTGCCGCTGGACGGCATCGGCCTGTCCGAGCGCAATCTGCAGGAGCTCAAGAACGCGGTGACGCGCCCCTACGGCATGGTGCTGTGCGTGGGCCCGACGGGTTCGGGCAAGACGACGACGCTGCACTCGGCGCTGGGCTTCATCAACACGCCCGACCGCAAGATCTGGACGGCCGAGGACCCGGTCGAAATCACCCAGGCCGGCCTGCGCCAGGTGCAGATGAATCCGAAGATCGACTGGACCTTTGCCAAGGCCCTGCGCTCCTTCCTGCGCGCCGATCCGGACGTGATCATGGTCGGCGAAATCCGCGACGAGGAAACCGCAGAGATCGCCGTCGAGGCCTCACTGACCGGTCACCTGGTGCTGTCCACCCTGCACACCAACAGCGCGCCGGAGACCGTGACGCGCCTGCTGGACATGGGCATGGACCCGTTCAACTTCGCCGACTCGTTGCTGGCCGTGCTGGCCCAGCGGCTGGTGCGTCGCATGTGCTCCGGCTGCCGCGTGGGCGAGCCCATGCCGCTCGCGCAGCAGGAGGAATTGCTGGCCGACTACATGCACGTCTTCAAGAGCGACATGCGTCCCGATCCGCTCAAGGAACTCGACAGCTGGAAGGCCCGTTTCGGCGACAAGGGCCAGCTGATGCGCTACCACTGCAAGGGCTGCGCCAAGTGCGAGCAATCGGGCTTCAAGGGCCGCGCCGGCCTGCACGAATTGCTGACGATGTCCAAGGACCTGCGCCGCATGATCCAGACCGGTGCGCGTGCCGAAGAGATCGCCCAGCAAGGTCTGTCCGAAGGCATGCGGACACTGCGCCAGGACGGCATCGAGAAGGTGCTGATGGGCGTCACCACCATCGAAGAAGTCCGCGCCACGAGCAACGCCTGAGCCCGCGACTGGCTGGCATGGCAAGCCTTGCTTGCCGCTTGCTGGCGGGCCGTTGTCGGCTTGTGCGATAGGTGAGCACCGCCCGTCTTTACAGAACCCGAACTCCGGGTCTGCCCTTGATTGTCTTGCCGCTCCGGCTCGGCGATAGTCGCCCTTTTCCCGACCGGCCTCGAGTCTCATCTCGCCCGGTCCAGAGCATTGGCAAACAGCCCTCGCGAGGCTGCCGCAAGACTTCTTGGAAAGGGGAAGGGAGTGACGTCCATGGTTCAACCGCAAGGGCCCTCCACAGGAGCGGCCACGCAGCGTCTGCTTGGAGAAGGCGCGCAGACGCAGGCCATTCTCAGCTCGCATGCCCGCAGCGCCGCTTTCGGGTTGAACCCTCTCACCACGCCCCCGCCCGACCTGCCCACAGCCGAGCAGCTGCGCAGCCACCGTGAGCGCCATGCCCGCCTGATGGCCCAGGCGGCCCCGCTGATGGAGCTGCTGGCCGAACAGCTCGGCCTGGGTCGCCAGCTTGTGCTGCTGGCCGATGCCAGCGGCATGATCCTGCACCTCGCCGGCGACGCCGGCTTCATCGAACGCATGCGCGTGCTGGGCCTGCAGGTCGGCGCGCTGTGGTCCGAGGCCGCACGCGGCACCAACGCCGTCGGCACCTGCCTGATGAGCGAACGCCCCACAATGATCCATGGCGCCGAGCACTTCCTGCGCGCGCTGCACATGCTGTCCTGCGTGGCCAGCCCGGTGCTCGACCACAAGGGCGGCCTGGCCGGCGTGATCGGCATCGCCACCGAGAGGCGCGGCTACCACCCGCACAGCCTGGCCCTGGTCGGCATGGCCGGCCGCATGATCGAGCAGGCCTGTTTCGAGGAACGCTTCGCCGCTTCAGGGCGCTTGCACTTCCACGCCGAGCCGACCGCGCTGGGCACGCCCGCGCAGGGCCAGCTGGCCGTGGACGAAGAAGGCCGCTGGCTGGGCGCGGACCGCCGTGCACTGGAACTGCTGGGCGACGACATGGTGAGGCTGCGTCGCGAAGGCCTGGCCTCGCTCTTCGGCCTGGCCAGCCCGCAACTGCTGGAGATGGCCTGCCTGCGCCCGCTCGCCCTGCCGCTGCCACGTGCCCTGCACGGCTACGTCACGCACCTGAGCTTCTATTACGTGCCGGGCCGTTCCACCAGCGGCAGCATGATGGACATCACCCTGCCCGACGAGGCCGAAGGCGCGCGCGCCGCCTACACCCTGTCGGCCACGCTGTCGGCGAGCCAGCACCTGCACGACCGCACGACCACGCTGCGGGAGGCCGAGCTGCACGCCATCCACGCCGCCGTGCAGTCCTGCGCCGGCAACCTGTCCATGGCGGCGCGCCAGCTGGGCATCGGCCGCAGCACGCTCTACCGCAAGATCAAGGTGCCGCCGACGCTCGGCTGACCCCGAGCTTCACCACACCCAGGCCCAGCGCCGTGCCACCGAGCACGATGGCGCAACCCACGAGCATGCGCGGCGTGATGTCCTCGTCCAGAAACACGAAGCCCCACAGCAGCGCGAAGACCGGGTTCAGGAAGGTCACGGCAATCGCATTGGTTGGCCCCACGCGCAGCATCAGCCGGAAATAGATCAGATAGGCGATGGCCGTGCACAGCACCGCCAGCAAGGCCACGGCCAGCCAGGCACGCGGCCCCGGCAGCGTGGCAGGCCATTGCATGACCGCCAGCGGCAGCAACCACAGGAAGGCCGTGAACTGGCTTCCCGTGGCGATGACCACCGGCCCCAGGCCCTTCACGTACTTCTTGGTGTAGCTGGCCCCCACGCCGTAGCAAAGCGCCGCCACCAAGCAGGCGATCACGGCCCAGCCACTGCCGCCGGGCTTGAACTCCGCATGGTCCCAGGCCAGGAAGACCACGCCGGCGAACGCGATCAGGAAACCGACGGCTCGCGAGACGGTGATCTTGTCGCCCAGCCACACCGCCGCCACCAGCGCGCCGAACAGCGGCGTGGTCGCGTTCAGGATGCTGGACATGCCGGCCGTGATCGACAGCGCTGCAAAGACGAAGAGCGCGAACGGCAGCGCACTGTTCACTAGGCCCAGCACCAGCATCTCCCGCCAGGCGCCGCGCGCCTGCGCCAGACCGCCGCGCCAAAGCAGCACGGGCAGCAGCACAAGGCTGGCGCCACCCACGCGCAGCGCCGTCATCGGCGCCGGGCCGAAGTCGTGCGCGCCCAGACGCATGAACAAGAAGGACGAGCCCCAGATGGCGGCCAGTCCGATCAATTGCAGGAAATCAAGAGGCTTCATGCCGCTCCAGTTTCAACAGGGCTGTTTTTCGCTCGATGCCGCCGGCATAACCGGTTAGATCGCCGGTGCTGCCGATCACGCGATGGCAGGGAATCACGATTGAGATCGGGTTGCGTCCCACCGCCGCGCCAAGCGCACGCGACGCCGACGGCCGGCCGAGCCGGGCCGCGATGCTGCCATAAGTCGAGCAGCTGCCGGATTCGATGTCGAGCAGGGCCTGCCAGACCTCGCGCTGAAACGCGGTGCCGGCCGGGTCCAGGGGCAGCTCGGCCAAGGCCGGCAGCGGCTGTCCGTCGAAGTAGGCCGTCAGCACCTCGCGCAGGCGATCGAAGAGTTCATCTTCGCCAAAAGGTGCGTCCAGCGTGCCAGGATGGTGCTTCTGCCCATCGAACCACAGGCCAGAAAGGCCTTTTTCGCTGCGCGCGGCCAGCATGGAGCCGAGCGGCGTTTCGACGCGGCATTGCAGGGTGTGATGTCGGGACTTCATGCCAAGGTTCTCCAGTAGTGCAGCACGGCGTAGCTGCGGTAGGGCCGGTGTTCCTCGCCCGTGCCGAGCACGCCGCCACGGGCCTTCTTGAGCGCCACATCGCCCTGCAGCCAGGCGTCAGGCCAGCTCCAGCCGCGCATCAGCATGTAGCGCGCCGTCCAGGGGCCGATGCCGGGCAGGTCCTGCAGCTCGCGCAGGGCGTCATCCAGCTGTGGCTGCGTACCCAGCTGTCCCTGCGCGAAGGCGAGCCTGGGCCAGGCTGCGGCGATGGCGCGCAGCGCTTCGGCGCGCTGGCGGATGATGCCCAGCTCGGCGATGCGCTCGACGGGCGCGTGGGCGATGGTCTCGGGTTCGGGGAAGCCGATCAGGCCACCTTCCACTGGTTCACCGAAGCGTTCGACAAAACGGCCGGCCAGCGTTCGCGCCGCGGCGACCGTCACCTGCTGGCCAAGCACGGCCCGAACGGCCAGCTCGAACCGGTCCAGCGTGCCCGGCAAGCGCAGGCCGGGCGTGGCGCCTTCGGGCAAGGCGGCGGCGATGGCCTGCGGCTCTGCGTCCAGGTCGAGCCAACGGCGCAGCATCGGCAGCAGGCTGGCAACGGCCGGCCAGAGCTGGGCCGCAAGCCGGACCTGCACGCCGTCCTTGCCGAAATCCACGCTGACCGCGCCTCGCAGCAGCTGGTCCTGATGGCGGATCTTCACGCTGCGTTCGATGCGGTTGTTCTCGATGTCAACGCGCTCCACACCCTGCACCGCGCGAGCGGCGAGAAAGCGCAGCAGTCCGCCCACGTCGTACGGGCCACGCCAGGCCAGGCGCAGGGCTGGTGGGGTGTCCGTCTTGATCGGCACGCCATCGCGGCCTTGTTTGCGCAGAGCGGTCGGCTGCAGCCGGTAGTGCTCCAGGAATGCGGCGTTGAAGCGCCGCAGGCTGGCAAAGCCCGCCGCCAGCGCCACCTGGGCCACGGACAGGGCACTGTCTGTCAGCAATTGCTTGGCGAGCAGCAGACGGCGCGTCTGCAGGTATTGCAGCGGCGTCACGCCGTGCACGGCGGCAAAGATGCGGCGCAGGTGGCGATCCGTGATACCCAGGCGGTCGGCCACGGCCGCCATGGAGTCTTCGCCCGCTTCGATCAGCCGAGCGGCCTCATGGGCCAGCAGCTCGGAGGCCTCCATCGCGGTAAAGGCGCTGCGCGGCGCCAGCTCGGGGCGGCACTTCAGGCAGGGGCGGAAAGCCGCGGCCTCGGCCTGCGCCGCGGAGGCAAAGAAGCGGCAGTTGGCGAGCTTGGGCGTGCGCACGCGGCAGATCGGCCGGCAGTAGATGCCGGTGGAGGTGACGCCGACATAGAAATGCCCGTCAAAACGCGCGTCGCGGGCGACGAGGGCCGGGTAGCAGGCGTTGGGCTCGAGGACTTGCATGACCGTCATCTTAGGACTGCAGGACCTGCCTGACTGGCCGTTTCCGGACATGCCCCTGATGCGCATCCGGCACTGCCTACAATGCCGCCGATTCGCCATTCGCGCAGACACACCCAGTCAACCTCACGCAAAGAGAAGCACCCCATGCAAGTTGCAGCATCGATCTTCAAGGCCTACGACATCCGTGGCGTCGTCGGCCAGACCATCGACGAGACCTTTGCCGAGCACCTCGGCCGCGCCTACGGCACCGAAGCCCTGGCCGTCGGCGAGAAGGCTGTGGCCATCGGCCGCGACGGCCGCATCTCCGGCCCCGGCCTCGTCGCCGCGCTGATCCGCGGCCTGCGCTCCACGGGTATCGACGTCGTGGACTGCGGCGCCGTCACGACGCCCATGCTCTATTACGTGGCCGCCACCCGCGCCCAGCACGGTTGCAACTCCGGCATCCAGGTCACCGGCAGCCACAACCCCAAGGACTACAACGGTTTCAAGATGGTGCTCAAGGGCGCCGCCGTCTATGGCGAGCAGATCCAGGGCCTCAGGAAACGCATCGAGGCCGAGGACTACGCCAAGGGCAAGGGCCGCGTGGGCCAGATGGACGTGACCGCCGAGTACACCCACCGCATCGTCAACGACTGCAAGCTGGCCCGCCCGATGAAGATCGTGGTGGACAGCGGCAATGGCATCCCCGGCGCCACGGCCCCGGCCATCCTGCGCGCGCTGGGCTGCGAGGTGATCGACATCTACTCCAAGGTGGACGGCGACTTCCCCAACCACCATCCGGACCCGAGCCGCCCCGAGAACCTCGAAGACCTGAAGAAGATCGTCCACGCCTGCGACGCCGAACTGGGCCTGGCCTTCGACGGCGACGGTGATCGCCTCGGCATCGTCACCAAGGACGGCGAGATGATCATGCCGGACCGCCAGATCATGCTGCTGGCCGCCGACATCCTCAAGCGCAACAAGGGCGCCGAGATCATCTTCGACGTCAAGTGCACGCAGCGCCTGGCGCCGTGGATCAAGAAGCACGGCGGCAAGCCGCTGATGTGGATGACGGGCCACTCGCTGGCCAAGGCCAAGCTGAAGGAAACCGGCGCACCGATGGCCGGCGAACTCTCGGGTCACATCTTCTTCAACGAACGCTGGTACGGCTTCGACGATGCGATGTACACGGCCGGGCGCATGCTGGAGATCCTCTCGCGCAGCAAGGACCCGAGCGCCGTGCTCAAGGCCTTGCCCAACAGCTTCAACACGCCCGAGCTCAACGTGGCCTGCGAGGAAGGCGAGCACCACGCCGTGGTCGCCGAGCTCAAGAAGATCGGCAAGTTCCCCGGCGGCGAGGTGACGACCATCGACGGCGTGCGCGTGGACTACGCGGACGGCTTCGGCCTCGTGCGCCCGTCCAACACCACGCCGGTGCTGGTGCTGCGCTTTGAAGGCCACACGCCCGAGGCACTGGAGCGCATCCGCCACGACGTGCTGGAGCAGCTCAAGCGCGTCAAGCCTGAACTCCACTTCAGCGCTGGTCACTGATCGAATTGAAAGAAGCGCTCGCGCTCTGGCTCTACGGCGCCCTGCTGCGCCTGGTCACGCCGCTGTACCTGCTGCGGCTGTGGCGGCGCGGCGCGGCGGAGCCGCCCTATCGCCAGCACATGGCCGAGCGGCTGGGCTTCTACGTCAGCCAAGCTCCATCGCAGGGCTGGATCTGGGTCCACGCCGTCTCGCTCGGCGAAACACTCGCCGCCGCGCCGCTGATCAAGGCCTTGCGCGAGCGACGCCCCGGCATGCGGCTGCTGCTCACCCACAGCACCGCCACGGGCCGCACGGCCGGGCACGACTTGCTGCAGGAAGGCGATGCCCAGTGCTGGTTGCCCTTCGACACGCCGGGCGCGGTGCGGCGCTTCTTCAAGCATTGGCGGCCCGCTGTGGGCGTGCTGATGGAAACCGAGATCTGGCCGATGGTCCTGCACGAGGCGCCCTGCCCCATGGTGCTCGCCAATGCGCGCCTGTCCGAGAAGAGCGCGCGGCGCGGCCAGCGCTTTGCCGCCCTGCTCCACCCGGCTGGACGCCGCTTGAAGCTGGCGTTAGCGCAGACCGAGGCCGATGCCGAGCGCATCAACGCGGTCGGCGTGGACGACGTGCGCGTGACGGGCAACCTCAAGTTCGACCTCAAGCCCAACGAAGCGCTGATCGAGCGGGGCCGTGAATGGGCCTCGCGCCTGGGCCGGCCGGTGCTGCTCGCCGCTGTCTTCCGCGAAGGCGAGGAGGCGATGCTGCTGGACGCCTGGCGCGAAGTCACGGGCCCCAAGCCCCTTCTCGCGATCGTGCCGCGGCATCCGCAGCGTTTTGACGAAGTGGCGGAGCTGGTCCGCGGCGCCGGCTTCACGCTCGCGCGCCGCAGTTCCTGGGCCGACGAACCGCCGGCCGACGCGCTGGGCGCCGACGTGTGGCTCGGTGACTCGATGCGCGAGATGCCCGTCTATTACGGTCTCTCCAGCGCCGCCCTGCTCGGCGGCAGCTTCGCACCGCTGGGCGGCCAGAACCTGATCGAGGCCGCCGCCTGCGGCTGCCCCATCGTGATGGGCCTGCATACCTTCAATTTCGCCGAAGCCTCACGGCTGGCGGAGATGGCTGGCGCCGCCCATCGCGTGGACGACATGAAGGCCGGCGTGGCGGCCGCGCTGCGTCTGTGCCGCGAAAAGGACCTGCACGATCGCCGCGCACAGGCGGCCTTGGACTTTGCCGGCGCCCATCGCGGCGCGGCGGCCAGCATGGCCGAGGCCGTGCTGGCGCTGCTGTCGGATCAGCGGTAGAACGCCTCGACCTTGCCCTTGAGCTTGATGCACAAGGGGCGACCCTTGCGGTCCAGGCTCTTGCCGGCAGGGACCTTGATCCAGCCTTCGCTGATGCAGTATTCCTCGACGTCATGGCGTTCCTTGCCATTGAAGACGATGCCAACATCGTGCTCGAACACAGCGGCGACGTGGTGAGGGCTGCGCGGATCGACGGACAGGTGATCAGGCAGTTCGGGGCGTTGGACTTCGCTCATGGCAATGGATCTTCTTCAATCAATCAGTCAGTTCGTTTCAGGCTCGGCCAGCAGAGATTGCAGGCCCGCCTCGTCCAGGATTGTCACACCGAGTTCGCGCGCCTTCTCCAGCTTGGAGCCGGCCTCTTCGCCAGCCACGACGTAATGCGTCTTCTTGGAGACCGAACCGCTGACCTTGCCGCCGGCCGCCTCGATCAGCTCCTTGGCTTCGTCGCGTGACAGCGTGGGCAGCGTGCCCGTCAGCACCAGCGTCTTGCCCAGCAGCGGGCGCGGGCCGGTGTTGGCATTGGCGCCATCGCCCTCTTCCCAATGCAGGCCGGCCGCGCGCAGTTGCTCGACGACCTCCACGTTGTGCGGCTGCGAGAAGAAGGTTCGGATGCTCTCGGCCACGATGGGGCCGACGTCGTTCACCTCCAGCAGCTCCTCGATGCTTGCGCCCATGAGCTTGTCCACCGAGCCGAAATGCTTCGCCAGGTCCTTGGCCGTGGTCTCGCCCACTTGGCGGATGCCCAGGCCATAGAGGAAGCGGGCCAGCGTGGTTTTCTTGCTCTTCTCCAGCGCATCGACAATGTTCTGGGCGCTCTTCTCGGCCATGCGGTCCAGCGCAGCGAGCTTGGCCACGCCGAGCTTGTACAAGCCGGGCAGGCTCAGGACGATGCCGCCGTCCACCAGTTGATCGACGAGCTTGTCGCCCAGGCCTTCGATGTCCAGCGCGCGGCGGCCAGCGAAGTGCAGCATGGCCTGCTTGCGCTGCGCGGGGCAGAACAGGCCACCGGTGCAGCGGTAGTCGATGCCGCCCTGTTCGCGTTCGGCCTTGCTGCCGCAGATCGGGCATGCGCGCGGCATGTGGAAATTGGGCACATAACTCGCACGCTGCTCTGACACCTTGCCGACGATCTCCGGGATCACGTCGCCGGCGCGGCGCACGATCACCGTATCGCCGATGCGCACGCCCTTGCGGCGCAACTCGAAGACGTTGTGCAGGGTGGCGTTCGTCACCGTCGTGCCGCCGACGAAGACGGGCTCCAGTCGGGCCACGGGTGTCAGCTTGCCGGTGCGGCCGACCTGGATGTCGATGCCGTTGAGCTTGGTGAGCTGCTCCTGCGCCGGATACTTGTGGGCTACCGCCCAGCGCGGCTCGCGGGTGACGAAACCCAGGCGCTGTTGCAGCTCGCGACTGTTGACCTTGTAGACGATGCCGTCGATGTCGAAGGGCAGCTGATCGCGCTTGGCGCCGATGGCAGCGTGAAACTCGACCAAGCCTTGAGCGCCCTGCACCACTGCGCGATCGCCGTTGACGGGCAAGGCCATGGCAGCGAACGCATCGAGCATGCCGCTGTGGGTGGCGGGAATCTCCCAGCCCTGCACATCGCCCAGGCCGTAGGCAAAGAAGGAGAGCTTCTTCTTCGCCGCCTGTGACGGGTCGAGCTGACGCACCGCACCGGCCGCCGTGTTGCGCGGATTCACAAAAGTTTTTTCGTTGGCAGCGAGCTGGCGCTCGTTCAGCGCGTCGAAATCGTCGCGGCGCATGTAGACCTCACCTCGGATTTCCAGCACTGCGGCCGTGATGCCCTTGAGTCGCAGCGGAATCTGGCCGATGGTGCGGATGTTCTGCGTGACGTCTTCGCCGGTCTCGCCGTCGCCGCGCGTGGCTGCTTGCACCAGCAAACCCTGCTCGTAGCGCAGGTTCATCGCCAGGCCGTCGAACTTCAGCTCGGCCGCGTATTCCACCGGCGCATCGGCATCGCTCAGACCGAGCTCCTTGCGGACACGGGTGTCGAAAGACATGGCACCGTTGGCTGTCGTGTCGGTCTCGGTGCGGATGGAGAGCATCGGCACCGTGTGCCGCACCGGTGTGAAGCCGGGCAAGATCTGGCCAATCACGCGCTGCGTGGGCGAGTCGGCCGTCAGCAGCTCGGGATGCGCGGCCTCGATGGCCTGCAGCTCCTGGAAGAGCTTGTCATATTCGGCGTCGGGCAGCTCGGGACGGTCGAGGACGTAATAGAGATGAGCGTGATGGTTGAGCAGGCTGCGCAGCTCGGCGGCACGCGCCACGGGTCCATCAGCGGCGCCCATAGTTGGTGCGGCGGATTCGTCAAACAGATCGTTCTGGCTCATGACGAGATTGTGGCGCAGCGACGCGCCGATACAGCGCGAATCCATTTCGTCGCACCTGTCGCACTTCATCGCGGCTTCGGGCCGATTCGTCGCACCGCTCATGCAGGCCGTCGCTCGCCGCTGTCGCTGAGCACGCGAGACGAATAACTTTGATCCTGAGCTGACAGCCGTCACTCGAATTGCATGAAGCACCAAGGAGCGAACCATGAAGACCAGCATTTCCCTGTCCTCTCTGCTCTCTCTCGCACTCATTACCGGCGCCGCGAGCGCTGCGCCCCGCGACGACATCAACCGCGTGGAAGTCACGGGCCAGAAGGCAGCGCTCGAGCGCTATGACGTTCGTCATGCCTGCCCGCAGGTCGATGTCGATCTGCGCGACAAGCTCGCACGCGCCTGGCACCGTGAAGAACCTGTCGGCGAGATGGTCGTGCGCTTCAAGCTCGAAGGCAGTGAAGTCAGCAACGTGAAAATGGAGGGCATGTACGCCCCCAACTTCCAGCAGACCCGCGTGGCCGTGCGCCGCGGCGTGAAGAGCCTGAGCTGCGCATCGGGTGAGACGGTGGCGCAGAACTACGCCTTCAAGCTCGTCTTCATCGATCCGAACGCGGCGGCGCCCGCAGACCGCGTGGCGCTGCTGGAAATCCAGCCCTGAACGCCTGGCGCATCAGCGCTCCTGCCGTGCCAGCTCGTCGCCCACCAGCTTGGCGAGCCAGTCCATCACGACGCGCAGCCGCTGCGAGAGGTGGCGGCGGTTGGCATAGACGATGTTCACCGGCATGGGCGGCGCGCGATGCGCGGGCAGCAGCTCCACGAGGCCGCCGGATTCGATCCACGGCCGCATGGCAAGCAGCGGCGCCTGCACGATGCCCAGCCCCGCGAGGCACGCCGCTTCGTAGGCATCGGCGTTGTTGACGGTGATGCTGCCCGGCATGTCGATCTCGCCCTCAGCGTGTTCGAAGCCGGGCGCACGTGAGCCCAACGTGCCGGCGAAGTGCACAAGGCGGTGGCCGCGATCAGGATCCACGAGATCTTCGAGTTTGCGCGGCTTGCCGTGCTTGCGAACGTAGGCGGGGCTTGCGCAGTTGACGAGCACCAGCTCGCCGAGCGGCCGCGCGATCAGCGAGCTGTCGCCCACGGTACCGGCGCGGACGACGCAGTCAAAACCTTCGCGCACGAGATCCACGCGGCGCTCGGTGCTGGAGACCTCGAACGCCAGACCAGGGTGCTTCTTCAACAGCTCCGGCAGGCGCGGGATGACGATGCGCCGCGCCAGGCCCGTGCTCATGTCCACCCGCACGCGACCGCTCAAGGACGCACCAGGCCCGAGCTGGAACATCGATTGCAGCTCCTCCAGATCGTCCAGCACGTCGCGGCTACGCTCGAAGAAGGCCTGGCCGTCCTGCGTCAGTTGCACGCGGCGCGTGGTGCGGTGAAAGAGCCGTGCGCCGAGCTCAGCTTCCAGTTGCTGGACGGCCGTGGATGCGCGCGCCTTCGGCAGGCTCAGGCTGTCGGCCGCCTGGGTGAAGCTGCCCAGCTCGGCCACGCGCTGGAAGATGCGGATGCGGTCGATCTGGCTCATTGTTCTTCTCCATCGAAACAAATAAATCGAATCAAGCCAATTTATCAGTTTCTATCAGATCAATACAGTTTCTCCTGTCCAGCAACACCCCTGACAGGAGAGCACCATGAGCCAAGCACAACGCACGCAACGCCCCATCACGCTGATCACCGGCGGCAGCCGCGGCCTGGGCCGCAACGCCGCCCTGCACCTGGCCGAAGCCGGGCACGATCTGGTCGTCACCTATCGCAATCACCGCGAGGAAGCCGAATCCGTCGTGACCGAAGCCCAGACCCGTGGTGCCCGTGCCCTCGCGCTACCGCTCGACGTCGGCCAGAGCGCCAGCTTCCCGGCCTTTGCCGAAGCCGTGGGCCAGGCATTGAACGAACACTGGCAGCGCGATCGCTTTGACAACCTCGTGAACAACGCCGGCATGGGTATGCATGCCTCGATCGCCGATACGACGGAAGCCGTGTTCGACGAACTGGTGAACGTGCACTTCAAGGGCGTCTTCTTCCTGACGCAGAAGCTGCTGCCGCTGCTGAACGACGGTGGGCGCATCCTGAATGTCTCCAGTGGGCTGACCCGCTTCGCCCTGCCAGGCTATGCCGCGTACGGCGCGATGAAGGGCGCCGTAGAAGTGCTGACGCGCTACCTGGCCAAGGAACTCGGACCGCGCCGCATTGCCGTCAACACGATCGCCCCCGGTGCCATCGAGACCGACTTTGGCGGCGGCCGTGTGCGTGACAACGCGGACCTGAACGCCTTCGTTGCCAGCATTACGGCGCTGGGTCGCGCTGGCAAGCCGGACGACATCGGCGGCGCCATCACCGCCCTGCTCTCGCCCGGCAGCGGCTGGATCAATGCTCAGCGCATCGAAGCGTCGGGTGGCATGTTCATCTAGGTCATCACCCAACCGGGCAGCGCGGTGGCGATCTGCGGAAACAGGCAGATCGCCAGCACCGCTGTGAACATCAGCAGCACGAAGGGCAGCACGCCCCAGATGATCTGCGAGAGCGTGATGTCGGGCGCGATGTTCTTGATGACGAAGATGTTCAGCCCGACTGGCGGATGAATGAGGCCGGCCTCCATCACGATGGTCATCAGCACGCCGAACCAGATCAGGTCGAAACCGGCGGCCTTCAACGGCGGCAGGATGATGGGCGCGGTCATGAGGATGATGGACACCGGCGGCAGGAAGAAACCCAGCACCACGACCAGCACCAGGATGGCCGCGAGCAGCACCCATTTGGAGAACTGCATGCCCACGATCCACTGCGCCGCCGCCTGGCTGATGTGCAGATAGCTCATCACGTACGAGAACAGCAGCGACATGCCGATGATGAACATCAGCATGGTCGATTCCTTCAGCGAAGCCGTGAGGATGGGTGCCACATCACGCGGGCGCCACACGCCATAGATGATCGCAATCAGCGCCAGTGCCAGCACAGCGCCCAGGCCGGCCGTTTCGCTCGGCGTGGCAAAGCCGCCGTACAGCGCCACCATCACGCCGATCAGCAGCAGCACGAAGGGCACGACGCGCGGCAGCATTTCGAGCTTCTGGCGCAGGGTGAAGCGCTCGCCTTCGAGCAGGGGCGAACGCGCGCCGGTGTTCCTGAAATCAATTTCGGCCTGCGCCTTTTCACGCCGCCAGCGCCACGCCGCGTAGAGCGCGAACAGCACCACGAGCAAGAGGCCGGGGAAGATGCCCGCCAGGAAGAGCCGGCCCAGGCTTTGCTCGGCCGCCACGGCGTAGAGGATCATCGTGATCGACGGCGGCAGCAGGATGCCCAGCGTGCCGCCGGCGGCGATGATGCCGGCCGCAAAGCCGGGCGAATAGCCGCGCCGGCGCATCTCTGGAATGCCCGCACTGCCGATGGCCGAACAGGTGGCCGGGCTGGATCCGGCCATGGCCGCGAACAGCGCGCAGGCGAACACGTTGGCGACGCCCAGCCCGCCCGGCACGCGGCCCATCCAGGCATGCAGGGCCGCGTACAAGTCCTGCCCCGCCCGGGATCGGCCGATGGCCGCTCCCTTGAGGATGAAGAGCGGGATCGACAGCAGCGTGATCGAAGCCATCTCTTCGTAGACGTTCTGCGTCACCGTGTCCAGCGCCGACCTGGGCATGAACAGCGCCATGAAGAGCACGGCCACGCTGCCCAGCGCGAACGCGATCGGGGCGCCTGAGAACATGAAGATCAGCGTCACCGCCGAGAACAGCAGACCGAGCTGCCACATCTCCAGGCCGGCCATCATCGCGCCGCCCTCCCCGGCATGGCATGCACGCTGGCGAGCGCATGGACCAGCAGTTGCAGGCTCAGCAGCGTCATGCCGGCGGCCATCAGGCCGTAAGGGATCCACAGCGGGGGCGCCCATGATGAGGACGTCGTCTGGCCTTCGGTCCAGGCTTCATGCCAGAGCGTCCAAGACTTCCAGGCAAAGAAGCTGCAGAAGGCCAGGCACAGCAGATCGACCAGCGCCTGGCGCACGCGGTTGAGCCAGGCCGGCAGCATGCCTGCCACGGCCTCGATGCCCACATGGCCGCGCAGCTGCTGCACGTAGCCGGCACACAGGAAGGTGGCGGCGACCAGGGTGAACACGGCAGCCTCGTCCTGCCAGTCCGTCGAGGCATGCAGGAAGTAGCGCGTCAACACACTGGAGGTGAGGATGGCCGAGGCCGTCAGCAAGGCCAGCATGCCCAGGAGCACCATCAGCTTGTGAAGCCCGTCCAGCGCGCGCTGGACGGGGCGGAGCCAGCCGGGCAAGGCCGCAACTTCCGGCTTGGCCGGGGGAACAGCACTCATAGCAACTTCTGGGCAGCCTTGATCAGTGCGGCGCAGGTCTCGCTCTTCTCGGCATAGTCCTTCCAGGCCGTAGCCTGGGCGATGGCCTGCCATTGCTTGAGCGTCGCTTCGTCGATGTCGTAGATCTGGGCGCCGGCCTTGGCGTAGATCTCGGCCACGGCCTTGTCGTCGGCCTTGGCCGCTTCGGTGCCAAAGGCTTCCAGCTCGGCGCCCACGGCCATGATCACGTCCTGCTGCGCCTTGGGCAGCGCCATGAACACGTCCTTGGAGATCATCAGCGGCTCCAGCATGAACCAATAGGCCTTGTTGCGGCCGGTGGTCAGGTGCTTGGCCAGCTCTTCAAGCTTGAAGGAGATGAAGCTCGTGCTCGATGTCATGGCCGCGTCCATCGCGCCCGTCTGCATGGCGGCGTAGATCTCGTTGGAGGGCAGCGAGATGACGGAAGCGCCGGCTTCCTTGAGCATCATGTCCATCTCGCGGCTGCCGCCGCGCACCTTCAGGCCCTTGGCGTCCGCCGGGCTCACCAGCTTGCGCGAGCGGCTGGCCACACCGCCGGCCTGCCAGACCCAGGAGACGATCAGCACGCCCTTCTTTTCCAAGGAGGAGGTCAGCAGCTTGCCGACCTCGGCGTTCTTCCAGCGCGCGCCGACCTCGTAGCTGGGCACCAGGGCCGGCATCAGGCCGATGTTGGTCTCCGGCACCTCGCCGCCGGCATAGGGCAGCGGATACAGGCTCATGTCCAGTGCGCCCTTGCGCAGCGCAGAGAACTGCGCGTTGGTCTTCATCAGCGAAGAGCCGGGAAAGACCGAGGCCTTGAGCGCGCCGCCCGTGCGCTTCTCGACTTCGGCGGCGAACTTGCGGCACAGGCGATCACGGAAATCGCCGGCATCGACGGTGCCACCGGGGAACTGGTGCGAGATTTTCAGTCCCGCATTCGCTTGCGCAAACGATGCGCTTGGGGCCAGTGCGGCCGCGCCTGCTGCGCCAAGGGCCTGCACGATGGAACGCCGTGTCAGCATGGTGATGTCTCCTCGATGACTCTGTCGGTCTGGGAAGGCCGATGATGAAGAACCACGCCCCTGCAGGCATCCGGTTGAACCCTGGAACCCGGGTCGTGCTAAGTTCGTAGTTCCACGGACACGGGAGCGGGGTATGCAACTGTCGAACTTGCGTGTCGGACTGCGGCTGGGCCTGGGCTTCGCGCTTTTGCTGGCCTTCCTGCTGGTCATGGGCTTGTATGCCATCAATCGCATCAACCATGTTCAGGGCGGCGTGACGGAGCTGGCTTCGCACAGCCTGCCGAGCACCCAGCTGCTGGGCGAGATGGACGATGCGCTGAACGAGATGAGCCGCGCGGAGCTGCGCCTGCTGCTCGAGCCGGCCCACGCGCGTGAAGAGGCCGCGCAGATCGGCAGCCAATGGCAGGTGCTGACGCAGCGTCTGCAGGCCTACGAGAAGATGCAGGCGAGCACCGAGCGCAGGCAGCGCTTTGCCGAGCTGCAATCCAGCATCGAGGCCTACCGCGGCGTGCAGTCGCGCCTGCTGGCGGCCGTGCAGGAGGGCCGGCAGGACGAGGCGCTCGCCCTCATGCGCAGCGAGCAGCGCAGCGCGATGCGCAAAGTCTTCGAGATCAAGGCGGGGCTGGACAAGCTCAACGACGCCGAGGTCAATGCAGTGAGCCAGGATGCCGAGGAAAACCACGGCGAGGTGCTGGCCGCCACCTGGACGCTGATCGCCGTGGCCTTGCTGCTGGGCGTCTTCGTCGCGTGGACGCTGACGCGCTCGCTGACCGTGCCCCTGTCCTTCGCGGCGGCCGCCGCCAACCGCATCGCAGGCGGTGATCTGACGGAAGACGTGGATTCCCGCCGCGCTGATGAAGTCGGCGATCTGCTGCGCGCGCTGGCCCGCATGCAGGAGGCGCTCAATGCCTCGATCGGTGCGGTGAAGTCCAGCTCAGACAACATCGCCGCGGCCAGCGCCGAGGTATCGAGCGGCGGAATGGATCTGTCGTCGCGCACCGAGGAAGCCGCGTCCAGCCTGGAGGAAACAACCGCCGCCATGCAGAGCATCAGCGAGTCCGCGCGCAGCAGCACCGATTCAACGCGCGAGGCCCATCGCCTGGCCGGCGATGCGGCCGGCGTGGCTGCGGAAGGTGGCGCGGTGGTGGCGAAAGTCGTCTCCACCATGGACGGCATCCAGCAGTCTTCGCGCAAGATCAACGAGATCATCGGCGTGATCGATGGCATCGCGTTCCAGACCAACATCCTCGCCTTGAACGCAGCCGTGGAAGCGGCGCGGGCTGGTGAGCAAGGCCGCGGCTTTGCGGTCGTGGCGTCCGAGGTGCGCAGCCTCGCCCAACGCAGCGCGCAGTCGGCGCGCGAGATCAAGGCGCTGATCTCCAGCTCGGTCGAGCAGGTGGAAGACGGAGCGCGGCTGGTCGGCCAGGCCGGCGGCACGATGGATCAGGTCGTCGCTGCCGTGCAGCGCGTGAGCCAGCTGATCGGCGAGGTGGCCGCCACCATCCAGAACCAGAATCAGAGCCTGGGCGAGGTCGGCAGCGCGCTGGCGCAGCTGGACATCGTCACACAACAAAACGCCGCGCTGGTCGAGGAATCAGCGGCGGCGTCTGAATCGCTACGCGATCAGGCGACGCAGCTGGCGGTGGTGGTGGGGCGCTTCAGGCTCAAGCCCGCCTGAGGTACGCCCGTACGGACTCAGGCGGCGATGTCGAACTCCGCCAGCATCGAGTCGTTCTCGGAGGTGCTGGCAAAGCCGGCCTGCTCGCTGGCGGACATGGCCCAGTCGGCGGCCATTTCCATGTAGGCGAAGCTGGTGCGGACGGCACGACGGATGGCGACGATCTCGGCGTAGTCCGGCGTGTGGCCCAGCAGCGTGGCGATGATTTCCAGGGCTTCCCACGGATGCGTGTCGTCGTACTCGGCGTGCACGCGCAGCCAGCGCATGGCCGGTCCACGGATGTCTTCGGGCAGGGATTCGGCGTAGTCCTTCTTGGCCATCACCACGCAGGACCATTCGCCGGTGGCGCCTTCCACCGCGAAGTTGGTGGCTGCCATGCCCACGGCCAGGGAGGCGCGGTCGCTGATCTGCCAGCACCAGTGGGCCAGGGCCTGCATGGCGTCGTGGCCTTCACTGTTGCGCAGGTCGTCGACCGTCACGCCGGCCGACTTGGCCCATTCCACCCAGTGGTCGGCATGCTTTTGCTCCACGCGGATGTTGTGCATCAGGTAGCGGCGCGCCATGTCGTGGCCCTGGCTTTCGCCGAAGCCGACCTTCTCCAGGTTCTTGGCCATGAAGCGCGGGAACTGCTCGATCGTCGTCCAGGTGCCGATCAGGAAGCGGCGCATCACCGGCAGCGGCAGACGCGCATCGCGCATCAGCGAGAACAGACGGTGGTTCACCACACGCAGCTTGTCGGGCGTGGTCTCGCGCACGACCTGCTGCAGCCACTGCGGGTAGCTGTTCAGGTCCTTGAGTTCACCGCTGCGTTGGAAGGGCACGAACATGGAAGACTCCTTGAATGGATGCCTTCCAGTGTTCCCAAACTGTCAAGGAAGAGAAGACCGGAAATAGGCGACGAACCACGCCTATTTGCCGTCGATTTCTGGCCTTATGTCACCAATTCTGGAGACAAACCTCAGCTGAACAACCGGCGTGCGGCCAGGGAACCGGCGGCGAGGTCGCGCGCGGCCAGGGCCTTGTAGCGCTCGCCCAGTTGCTCGTCGATGGCGGCAAAGGCATGCAGGTTGAGTACATGGCCGGTGTCATCGCAGATGTCGGCCTCCAGGTCGCGGGCCAGGCCGCGGGCGGAGGACTGCCAAGCGGCAAAGGGCTCCTGATCGGACGAGGTCTGCGGCACGTCGAGCGCGAGCGTGAGTTCGCGCAGCGACGAGGCCTGCGGGTCTTCGGCCAAGGCGGCCTGCGGCTCGAAACCGATGGTGAGCACGGGCGGCAGCCCTTCTTCGGCGGCGGACATCACCAGCCGACCGGGCACAGCGCCGGGCACAAAGCCATGGCGCAGCGCGGCCTGCTGCACAAAGCCCAGTGTCCAGCTGGCGCCATGAGCGCGCAGCAGCACGGCGAGCTGCGCGTCGTTCTCGGCAGCGAACTGGTCCAGCTCGCGGGCGCGGGCGACCACGTCAAGCATGTCGGGGAACTGCGCAAAACCGCCGATGCCGTCCACAAAGCCTTGCAGCTTCTGTACGAACTCGCTGTATTCGATCTCGTTGAGCGCGCCGCTGCGGTTGGCCATCTGCAGGCCGGCCTGGAATTCGCTGTAGCGCTGGCCGGGCTGGGGCTGCTCCCAATCGCCGGTCTCGGCGTTGAGGCCTTCGATGTGGAAAGGCTTGGTGCCGGCGCGGCGGCTGCCAGGCAGATGGGCGATGGCCATTTCGCCGCTGACCGGCGCGTCGAGCGTGACGGCGGCGATGGCGTCGATCAGCGCGTCGATGCGGGCCGAGGTGCGGCGCGGGCGGGCGATCTCGGCGGGCAGGCCGTCGCTGCCGGTTTCAGGCTCCATAGGGGCCGGTGTCTCCAGCGAAGGTTCCATCGAGGGCTCGACGCCCTGCTGCACCGGCAACGCCTTGCGCGGCCCCGCCTTGCGAGCGGCCCAGGCCCCCTGCCCGATTACATAAGCCAGAACCAGGCCGCCGACGATGGCGAGCATTGCGGTCAGCGTCATGCTGCCTCCGCCATGGAAAGCGCCTTGTCCATGTCGACCGCGACGATGCGCGAAACGCCCTGCTCCTGCATGGTCACCCCGACCAGTTGCTGCGCCATTTCCATTGCGATCTTGTTGTGCGAGATGAAGAGAAATTGAGTCACCGCGCTCATCTGGGAGACGAGCTTGGAGTAACGCTCTGTGTTGGCGTCATCGAGCGGCGCGTCCACCTCGTCGAGCAGACAGAACGGCGCCGGGTTGAGCTGGAAGATGGCGAACACGAGGGCGATCGCCGTCAGCGCCTTCTCGCCGCCCGAGAGCAGGTGGATGGTGCTGTTCTTCTTGCCGGGCGGCTGGGCCATGACCTGCACGCCGGCATCCAGGATCTCGTCGCCCGTCATCACCAGCTTGGCCTGCCCGCCGCCGAACAGGCTCGGGAACATGCGGCCGAAGTGCTCGTTGACCTGGTTGAAGGTCGAACCGAGCAGATCGCGGGTTTCCAGGTCGATCTTGTGGATGGCGTCTTCCAGTGTCTTCATGGCCGCCAGCAGGTCGGCGTTCTGCGCGTCCAGGAAGGTCTTGCGCTCGCGCGCGGCAGTCAACTCGTCGAGTGCGGCGAGGTTGACGGCACCGAGTGCAGCGATCTCGCGGTTGATGCGGTCGATCTCGCCTTGCAGGCCGTAGAGCTTGACCGCCCCTTCCTCGATCGACTTGGCCAGCGCTTCTAGGTCGACGGTGGCAGCGCTGAGCTGCTCCATGTACTGCGCGCCACCGAGCTGGGCCGCCTGCTCTTCGAGCTGCAGCTTGGTCAGGCGCTCGCGCAGCGGCTCGAGGCTGCGTTCGAACTCCAGGCGCTGCTCATCCATCTTGCGCAGGCGCAGGCTCAGGTCATCGTAGGCCGAGCGCACGGCAGCGAGCTGCTGCTCGCGCTCCATCTTGAGCTCCAGCGCTTCCTGCAGCCCGGCTTGCGCGGCGGCATCGTCCAGCGCGGCCAGCTCACCGATCAGCGATTCAGCCGAAGTCTTGTTGGCCTGGACCTGCTGGGCGGCGGTTTCGATGGAACGCTGCAGTTCCTGGCGGCGCGAAGCCAGCGCGCGGGCGCTGAACTGCGCTTCCTGCGCGCGGCGCTCCAGGCCGCGCAATTGCTCGCGCGCCTCGGCCAGCTTGCGCTCGCCGCCGATCACGGCTTCGTCGAGCTCGGCGTGGCGTTCCTGCGTGTTGGCCAGCTGCATGTCCAGCTCTTCGAAACGCGCTTCGCCCATGGCACGGCGCTCCTGCAGCTCTTCCATCTGCGCGTCGATCTCGGCCAGCTCTTCAACGAGCTGGCTCAGGCGGCTGCTGGCGGCTTCAGCCTGGCTGGACAGGCGCAGCAGTTCGACCTGGATGGCGTGGGCGCGGTTCTGCGCCTCGGTGGCGTCACGGCGCTCGGTCACGAGCCGGGCGCTGGCCTCGGTCAGCGCGGCTTCAGCGCGGATGAGCTTGGTGCGCGACTCTTCGGCGATCAGCGTCTGTGCACGCAATTCAAGCGTCAGCTGTTCGATCTCCTGAGCGCGAGCCAGCAGGCCGGCGGCTTCGGAATCGGGCGCGTAGAAGCTCACCGAGAACTGGCCGACGGCGTGGCCCTCGCGGGTCATGATCAGCTCGCCATGCGTGAGCTTGCTGCGCGCGGCCAGCGCTTCGTCGAGCGAGGTCGCGGTGTAGATGCCTTCGAGCCAATCGTTCAGCAACGCCTTCAGACCTGCGTCATCCAGGCGCAGCAGGTCGCTGAGCTTGGACAACGTCTCGTGCATGTTGACGATGCCGGCCGGCGGCGTGGAATAGAAGGCCAGACGGGCCGGCGGCGCATCGGCGGCGAAAGCACGCACCATCTCCAGCCGGCCGACGGACAGCGCGCCCATGCGTTCGCGCAAAGCTGCTTCGAGCGCGTTCTCCCAACCCTGGCTGATGTGCAGCTTGGTCCACAAGCCTTGCAGGCCGTCCAGACCGTGCTTGGCCAGCCACGGCTTGAGCTTGCCTTCGGTCTGCACCTTTTCCTGCAAGGCCTTGAGGGCTTCCAGGCGGGCCGAGAGATCGGACTGCTTGGAAGCCTGCGTGTTGGCGTCGTCCTGCGCGGTGCGGCGCAGGTCTTCGAGCTGCGGCACGCGTTCCTGCGCATCGTGCAGGCGGGCGCTCAGCATCTCGCTGGCTTCGTTGGCAGCAGCGCTTTGGGTCTTGAGCTCTTCCAGGCGCGCCATGTCGGGCAGGCCGAGCTGCTGCTTTTCCAGCCCTAAGCGTTCGCGCCGCGTGCGCAGGCCGCGCTGCTGCTCATCGGTGGAACGGCTCTCAGCGGCCAGCACCTGGATCTGCTGCTGGACCTGGGCGACGACGGTGCGTTGCTCGTTGGCCTTGGCCTGCGCGGCGCGCACGGCGTCTTCGAAATTCGGCAGGCCGATCTGCTGCTCTTCGGCCTGGGCCGCGAGCAGTTCGCTCTGCTCCTCGGCGGCGGCGATCTGCTCGGCGATGGTCTGCTGTTCTTCCACGGCCTGGGCGGAGCGTTCTTCCCACTGCGTGCTCTGCGCCTGCAGCTCGGCCAGGCGAGCCTGCACACGGTTGCGCCCTTCGACCACGTAGCGGATGCGCTCTTCCAGCCGGCTCACCGCCAGCTGTGCCTCGGCATAACGGCCTTGTTCGGCGTGCAGGTCGTCGCCCGCCTTGTAATGGGCCTGGCGCACGGTTTCCAGCTCGGCCTCGACCTGGCGCAGCTCGGCCAGGCGGGCTTCCAGCGCGTTGGTGGCTTCCAGGTGGGCGGTCTTGACGCGGGCCTCTTCGCCCGCGGCGTCACGGTGCTTCAGGAACCAGAGCTGGTGCAGCTTGGTGGTGCCGGCTTCCTGCAGCGAGCGGTAGCTTTGCGCCACCTCGGCCTGCTTCTCGAGCTTGTCGAGGTTGTTGGTCAGCTCGCGCAGGATGTCGTCCACGCGGGTCAGGTTCTCGCGGGTGTCCTTGAGGCGGTTCTCCGTCTCGCGGCGGCGCTCCTTGTACTTGGAGACGCCGGCAGCCTCTTCGAGGAACATGCGCAGCTCTTCAGGCTTGCTCTCGATGATGCGGCTGATCGTGCCCTGGCCGATGATGGCGTAGGCGCGCGGCCCGAGGCCGGTGCCCAGGAACACGTCCTGAACGTCGCGGCGGCGCACAGGCTGGTTGTTGATGAAGTAGCTGCTCGTGCCCTCACGCGTCAGCACGCGCTTGACGGCGATCTCGGCGAACTGGTTCCACTGACCACCGGCGCGGGCGTCTTCGTTCGAGAAGATCAGCTCCACGCTGGCGCGGCTGGCGGGCTTGCGGTTGCCGCTGCCGTTGAAGATGACGTCCTGCATGGATTCGCCACGCAGCTCGGAGGCCTTGCTTTCGCCCAGCACCCAGCGCACCGCATCCATGATGTTGGACTTGCCGCAGCCGTTGGGGCCGACGACGCCCACGAGCTGGCCGGGAAGCTGGAAGTTGGTGGGTTCCGCAAAGGACTTGAAACCCGCCAGCTTGATCGAATTCAGACGCATCTAATTCGCAATCTAAGCCGTTGATTCATTTGTAGAAAAGCCCCTTTCCAGGGGCCTGCACAGGGGTCGGATGATACCATTCGCCCTTCAACAAAAAGCCGATCCATCATGGCCAAGACTCCTGCAAAAACCACGACGAAGACTGCCACCAAGGCTGCCAGCAAAAAGCTTCCCAAGACGACGATGAAGTCCGCGCCCAAGATGCGCGAGATGCCGCCCAACCCGCCTTCGCGTCCGAGCAAGGAGCTGCACGTCTTCCCCAACCCGGCCCCCGAGCGCGATTACGTCATCCAGTTCCAGGTGCCCGAGTTCACCTGCCACTGCCCGCTGACCGGTCAGCCCGACTTCGCCCACTTCGTGATCGACATGATCTGCGACCAGTACTGCATCGAGCTCAAGAGCCTCAAGATGTACTTCTGGAGCTATCGCGACGAAGGCGCATTCCACGAAAAGGTGACCAACACCATCATGGAAGACATCATCAAGGTGACCGACCCACGCTACATCCGCATCACCGCCAAGTGGTACGTGCGCGGCGGCATCTACACCAACGTGGTGACCGAGCACCGCAAGAAGGGCTGGAAGCCGCAGCCGAAGGTCGATCTGCCGTCCTTTGAGATGCAGACCGGCCTGATCTAAAGAAGACGGGTGTTGGCCAGGTAGCGTGGACGTTGCCTGGCTCGCGAGCCCTGCTCGTAGGCATACCCCATCGCGAGCAGCGCGTTCTCGCTGTTCGCCCTCCCCACGAACGACAACCCGATCGGCAGGCCGCGCACCAGGCCGGCCGGTACCGTGAGGTGCGGATAGCCGGCCACGGCGGCGGGCGTCGAGAAGCTCGCGCCGTAATGGTCGGCGTTGATCGGATCCGTCAACCACGCCAGACTGCCCGTCGGGGCGATCAGGGCATCGAGCTGGTGGGTGTCCATGACCTTGTCGATGCCATTGGTGCGCGAGCCTTCGCGGCATTGCTTCAAGGCATCCAGATACTCCGGTGAATCCAGGCCGCCAAGCTTGTCGGCGCGCTCGAACAGCTCTTGCCCAAACCACGGCATTTCCTGTTTGGCGTGCGCCTTGTTGAAGGCGATCACGTCAGCCAGCGTCTGGATGGGGTGCCCGGGCGCGTAGGTCTTGAGCCATTGCGCCAGATCGGTCTTCAGCTCGAAGAGCAGGACGTTCAGTTCGGCGTCGCCGTAGGCCGGCGCAGGCAGGTCGACCGGATCGATGACGGTGGCACCCAGATCGCGCAGACGCTGCATAGCCGTTCCAATCACGGCGTCGGCTTCGTCGTAGCCGGTGAAGTAGCTGCGTGCCACGCCCAGGCGCTTGCCCTTCAACGCGTTGGCGTCGAGCACCGGGGCTCCGTCCGGCTTCTCGCACAGGGCCGCATAAAGCAGTGCGCAATCAGCGACTGTGCGCGCCATCGGACCGGCCGTGTCCTGCGTGTGGGAGATGGGGATGATGCCGTCGCCGCTCACCCGCCCCACCGTCGGCTTCAAACCCACGAGGCCGCAGATCGATGAGGGCGACACGATGGAGCCGTCCGTCTCTGAGCCGACTGCGAATGGCACCAGCTCTGCCGCCACGGCCGCGGCCGAACCCGAGCTCGAACCGCTGGTGTTCCGGTCCAGTGCGTACGGATTGCGCGTCAGCCCGCCGCGGCCACTCCAGCCGCTCGTGGAGCGCGTCGAGCGGATGTTGGCCCACTCGCTCAGATTGGTCTTGCCCAGGATGACCGCACCGGCGGCACGCAAGCGCGTGACCAGTTGCGCATCGCGGGCTGCATGCAGCCCCGCCAGCGCCAGCGAACCGGCCGTGGTCTGCATGCGGTCGCCGGTGGCGATGTTGTCCTTGAGCAGCACAGGCAAGCCGTGCAGTGGGCCGCGCAGATGGCCGGCTCGGCGTTCTGCATCGAGCTGCCGGGCGAGCGTCCGCGCCTCGGGGTTCAGTTCGATGACGCTGTTGATGCGCGCCCCCTTGCGGTCGATCGCCTCTATGCGCTTCAGGCAGGCATCGACCAGGCTTGCCGCGCTGAGCCTTCCGGCCGCCATGTCGGCCGCGAGCTCGAGCGCGGTTTTCTCGGTCAGCGACCGTGCTGCCGCTTGCGCGGAGAGCGGCAGCACGGCAGTGGCACCGGACGCCAGGAGCAGAGTTCGACGTTGCATGGCGCGCAGGATAAGCAGGAGCGGTTCCCCGCGCTAGCGAGGGCTTGCGAGCATGTGCTGTGGGGCGGTCAGCGCACCATCACGGGCGAGCGGCGCCAGTCGTCGAAACTGGCGTTGACCATGGTCGCGACCTTGGTGACGGCCAGGTAGCGGCGCAGCATCGCGTCGAACTCCTTGAGCCGACCCAGGCAAGGGCTCTTGCGCGACCAGCCCACGTAGACATTGGCCTCGGCTACAAAGGGCTTGAGCACTTCAAAGTGTTGTTCCTGCCCACTGGTGACCAGGTAGGTCATCGCCGGATAGTGTGGCGAGATGAAATAGTCGAAACGTTTGGCTTCGAGCTTGCTGAAGTTTTCGCGGATGCCGGGGCCCTCCTCGACCCTCAAATGTTCGGCCACAAATTCATCGAGCCCGCCGCCAAAACGCGTGCCGCGTGTGACGCCGCCGGCCAGCCCACGCAGCGACTCGCGCCCACCGAAACCCTTGATGCCCTCGCCCACACGCACGAACACCGAAGTGGGGTTCTGAAAGATCGGCGTCTCCGCATAGGCCAGGAAGGCCTCGCGCTCGGGCGTGCGCTTGAGCTCCGCAATGATGTCCACCTGCCCGATCTCGGCGCTGTGCAGCAGCCGCAGGAAGGGGCCGGTATAGCGCAGCTCGTAGGGCAGCTTCATGCCGCGCAGCACGGTGAGCACGATGTCCACGCTGGCGCCGCGAAGGGTCTTGCCGTCATACCAGGCGAAAGGCGGGAATTCAGGATCGGCGCTGACGATCACCTTGCGGCATTCCTCGGCAGCCTGTGCCGGCCACGTGCCCGCAGCCAGGATCAGGCCCGCGATCCAGAAGCGACTCCAGTTCATGCGCATGACCACAGACTCCTGACGGATGACCGACTTGCACGAGCTCGGGCCCGCCCTCGTCCTATGATCGTGCCATCAATTCCGAGGTGGAGCCAATTCTTGAATCCCCGACTGCGACTCCTGCAGCCCTACCCCTTCGAGCGCCTGCGTCAGCTCAATGCCGGTGTCACCCCCAATTCAGCCTACCGATTCATCAGCCTGGGCATCGGCGAGCCCAAGCATGCAGCTCCCGCCCTGGTGGAACAGGCGCTAGCGGCCAGCTTCCCCCGGCTTTCTGCCTACCCCGCCACCGCGGGCGAGCCCGCCTTGCGAGAGGCCATCTGCGGATGGCTGCAGCGCCGCTACGGTCTGAGCCTGGACCCGGCGACGCAGGTGCTGCCGGTCAACGGCTCGCGCGAAGCATTGTTTGCCATCGCGCAAACCGTCGTCGATGACAGTCGCGTGGGCGCCACGGTTGTGTGCCCGAACCCTTTCTATCAAATATACGAAGGCGCGGCCCTGCTGGCCGGTGCCAAGCCCGTCTTCGCCAACAGCGACCCGGCCCGCAACTTCGCCGTGGACTGGTCGCAGATCGACGAGGCCACCTGGGCGAACACGCAGCTGCTCTACGTCTGCTCGCCCGGCAATCCGACGGGTGCGGTGATGCCGCTCGATGAGTGGAAGAAGCTCTTCGAGCTTTCCGATCGCCACGGCTTCGTGATCGCCTCGGACGAATGCTATTCGGAGATCTATTTCCGCGAGGAAGCGCCGCTGTCGGGCCTGCAGGCCGCAGCGCAATTGGGTCGCGGCGATTTCAAGAACCTGATCGCCTTCACCAGCCTCTCCAAGCGCAGCAACGTGCCGGGCCTACGCGCCGGTTTCGTGGCCGGCGATGCAGCGCTGATCAAGAACTTCTTGCTCTACCGCACCTACCACGGCAGCGCGATGAACCCGATGGTGCAGGCGGCTTCGGCGGCGGCCTGGAACGACGAGGCCCATGTGATCGCCAACCGCGCGGCCTACCGCGCCAAGTTCGCCGCCGTCACGCCGGTGCTGGCCGAGGTGCTGGACGTGGCCCTGCCGGACGCGGGCTTCTACCTCTGGGCTGGCGTGCCCAAAACCGTGCTGGGCGGAGACGACATCGCCTTCGCCACGCAGCTGCTGGCTCAATACAATGTCCAAGTCCTGCCCGGCAGCCTGCTCGCCCGAGAAACGCACGGCGTGAACCCAGGCGCCGGCCGCATCCGAATGGCCCTCGTGGCCGAGACGGCCGAATGCCTAGAAGCCGCTCAGCGCATCCATCAATTCACCCGCAATCTCAGTCAAGCCTCCTCATGAGCTCCCAACTTCAATCCATCATCGAAACCGCCTGGGAAGGCCGCGCCAACCTGCAAGCCACGCAAGAGCTGCGCGATGCCGTCGAGCACGTGATCGCCCAGCTGGACAGCGGCGTGCTGCGTGTGGCCGAACGCCAGGCCGTGGGCCAGTGGACCGTGCACCAATGGGTCAAGAAGGCCGTGCTGCTGTCCTTCCGCCTGAACGACAACAAGCTGATGGGCGAAGGCGACCTGCAATTCTTCGACAAGGTGCCCAGCAAGTACGGCACGATGAACGAAGACGCCATCCGCGCCAGCGGCGTTCGCGTGGTGCCTCCGGCCGTGGCCCGCCGCGGCAGCTTCCAGGCCAAGAACGTGGTGCTGATGCCTTCCTACGTGAACATCGGCGCCTACGTGGACGAAGGCACGATGGTCGACACCTGGGCCACCGTCGGCTCCTGCGCGCAGATCGGCAAGCATGTGCACCTGAGCGGCGGCGTTGGCATCGGCGGCGTTCTGGAGCCGCTGCAGGCCAACCCGACCATCATCGAGGACAACTGCTTCGTCGGCGCCCGCTCCGAAGTGGTGGAAGGCGTGATCGTCGAAGAGAACTCAGTCATCTCCATGGGCGTGTACATCGGCCAGAGCACGCCAATCTACGACCGCGAGACCGACACCGTGAGCTACGGCCGCGTGCCCGCGGGCTCGGTCGTGATCAGCGGCAGCCTGCCCAAGGACGGCGGTCGCTACAGCCTGTACGCCGCGATCATCGTCAAGAAGGTCGATGCCGGCACGCGCGCAAAAACCAGCATCAACGAGCTGCTGCGCGCCTAAGTAACTGTCCAGTCAAGCGAACAAGAACGGGGGAGTGGCATGAGCGGTGGAAACATGGAGCGCATCCTGCGCCTGATGGCCGACAAGGGTGCGTCCGACTGCTTTCTCTCGGCCAGCATGCCCGTGCTGGTCAAGCTCAACGGGCAGATGGTGCAGCTGTCCGACCAGGTGCTGTCCCCCGGCCAGCCGCGCCAGTTGATCGCCGAGGTCATTGACGAAAGGGCGCTGGAGGAGCTCGACCGCGAGCTGGAGCTCAACATGGCTGTGTCGGTGCCCAAGGTCGGCAGCTACCGGCTTTCGGCCTTCCGCCAGCGCGGCTCCGTCGCCGCCGTGTTCCGCCACATCCCGCACAAGATCCCGACCATCGAGAGCCTGAACCTGCCGCCCATCCTGGGCAAGCTGGTGCAGGAAAAGCGCGGCCTGATCCTGATGGTGGGCGCCACCGGCACCGGCAAGAGCACCACGCTCGCCGCCATGCTGGAGACGCGCAACCAGAACATGACGGGCCACATCCTCACCATCGAGGATCCGCTCGAGTTCCTCTTCCAGAACAAGAAGTCGCTGGTGAACCAGCGCGAGGTCGGTCGCGACACGAGTTCGCTGCACATCGCGCTGAAGAACGCGCTGCGCCAGGCGCCGGACTGCATCCTGATCGGCGAAATCCGCGATCGCGAGACCATGACGGCCGCGATCTCGTACTCGCTCTCCGGGCATCTGGTGCTCGCCACTCTGCACGGCAACAACACCTACCACGCGCTGAACCGCGTGCTGTCCTTCTATCCGCCGGACGCGCGTCCTGCGCTGCTCAACGACATGTCGGCGGGCCTGAAGGCCATCGTCTCGCAGCGCCTGGTGCGCGCCACGGCCGGCGGCCGCGTTCCCGTGATCGAAGTGCTGCTCAACACCAAGCTTGTGGCCGAGCTGATCGAGCGCGGTGATTTCAACGGCGTGAAGGAAGCCATGGAGAAGTCCATGGCCGAGGGCTCGCAGTCCTACGAAGAGCACTTCGCCACCCTCATCAACGAGGGCACCATCACCCGCGAGGAAGGCCTGATGTTCGCCGACTCGCCCACCAACCTGCTCTGGCGCCTGCAGAACGACGGCCCGGGCAAGAAGGCGGACAAGCAGCAGGAAGAAGAGCCGGCCGACGACGCGGCCAACTTCACCGAGATCACGCTGGACGTGCACAACGACGGGCACTGAGCGAACAAGGACGACTTCTCCCTGAGACGGCTGCGCTACAGTCCGCGCCCATCAATAACAGGGAGATGAGTCAATGAAGAAGTCCGCGTTCTGGCGGTGGGCTGCCGTGCTCTGCCTAGCCTCTGCATCGCTCGGAGCACTTGCCACCGAGGAATGCACCGTCAGCCAACTCGAAATGCCGGTGACCATGATCGGCAATCGCCCCGTCGTCAAGATCGGCATCAACGGCACGCAGGTGCCGATGCTGCTGGACAGTGGCGCCTTCTTCAGCATCATCAAGCCCGCCGCGGCGAGTCTGCTCAAGCTCAAGCTCGAATATCTCCCCTACAACTACCGGATCGAAGGCGTCGCTGGCGAGATGGAGGCACGCCTGACGGTCGTCGACCGCCTGCAGATCGGCGACAACGAAGTCCCCAAAGTCGATTTCATCGTCGGCGGCAACGAGGACAGCGCCGGCACCATGGGGATCATCGGCCGCAACGTCCTGTCCATGGCGGACACGGAGTACGACCTGGCCAACGGCATGGTCCGCTTCTTCTTCCCGAAGGGTGACTGCAGCGAAACTTCCTTCGCGTACTGGGCCGGAGACAAGCCCTACGTCGTACTGCCGCTGCTGCGGCCCGATGGCGATTCGCGCCTCACCGGCCTGCCTCCGATCCGCGCCGTGGCGCAGCTCAACGACGAGAAGATCAAGGTCCTCTTCGATACGGGCGCCGGCATGTCCGTCCTCACGGCCGGTGCAGCGCGAAGGGCCGGCGTGAAGCCTGACCAGATGCAGCGGGCCGGCAAGGCCATTGGCGTGGGCAAGGGCAGCCTCGACATCTGGACGGCCCCTTTCCAGCGCTTCGCGCTCGGCGGCGAATCGATCTCCAACATTCGCCTGACGGTGGCGGAGGACATGAATCCGTCCGAGGCCGAGATGCTCGTCGGCATCGACTTCTTCCTGGCGCATCGCATCTACGTTTCCAAGCGCCAGCGGCGCATGTACTTCACACACAACGGCGGACCCGTGTTCGCGCTGAGCGCCCTCGATCACAACCAGACTGCAGCCGTCGCGCCGCCCGCGCCGGCCGCGGCCAGTTCGGCGCCCACCCAACCCGAAGTCGACGAAAGCGGCAAACCCATGGACGCCGCGGCCTACGCCCGCCGCAGCGCCGGCTACGCCTCGCGCCTGAACTACGCTGCAGCCCTGGCTGACCTGGACCAGGCCTGCAACCTCGATCCCACGCAAGCCGAGTACTTCGCGCGCCGCGGCATCGTGCGCCAGGCGCTGCGGCAGCCCATGGAGGCGCTTCGCGACTTCAACCAGGCAGTGAAGCTCGATCCCACGCACACCGAAGCGCTGCTGCGCCGGGCAGACATGCGCGGTGCAGCCGATCCCGCAGCGGTGCTGGCCGATCTGCAGACGCTGGACCGCTCGCTGCCACCCCAAGCCCAGGAACGGCTGCAGATGGCACGCCTCTACGAGCGCCTCGGCCAACCGCGCGAGGCCATCACCCAGCTCAGCCACTGGCTCGCCACGCGCGAAACCGATGTGCGCCTTCCGGATGTGCTGATCAGCCGCTGCATGCTGCGCGCCCGACTCGGCACCGACCTCGACCAGGCTCTCGACGACTGCGACCGCGCTGTGAGCGCCGACGGCAAGAATGCAGACTACCGCGAGGACCGCGGCCTGCTGCGGCTCAAGCGCGGCGAACTCGACCGCGCGCAGGCCGACTTCGACAAGGCGCTGGACCTGAGGCCCGCCTCACCCTGGGCGCTCTACGGCCGCGGCATCGTGCGCAGCCAGCGCGGTCAGACCGAGGCCGGCCGCGCTGATCTTGAGGCCGCCCGCAAACTGCGCCCGCAGATCGACGCACAGCTGGCGAAATTCGGCCTGCCTGCGCCAGGCTGAGGCACGAGAGCATCGGCGACAATCCCGGGATTCCGATCCGAATCCCCATGAATCTCCTGACCTGCATTGAAGCCCAGGCCGCCCGCTTGAACGAAGCGGGCGTTTCGTTTGGGCACGGCACGACCAACGCCTTCGACGAAGCCGCCTGGCTCGTCCTGTGGTCGGCCGGCCTGCCGCTGGATGCGCTGGACGAGCACGAGCAAGACGTGCTGAGCGCGGAGCAGCAGGCCAAGGCCGAGGCGCTCGTCGCTGAGCGCATTGCCACGCGCAAACCCGCCGCCTACCTCACGAACGAAGCCTGGCTGCAAGGCGTGCCCTTCTTCGTGGATGAGCGCGCCATCGTGCCGCGCAGCTTCATCGCCGAGCTGATCGCCGATGCCAGCATCGACGCCTGGCTGTCGGACCATACCAGCCGCGTGCTGGACCTCTGCACCGGCAACGGCTCGCTGGCCGTGCTGGCCGCCATGGCTTGGCCGGACGTGAGCGTGGACGCCATCGATCTCAGCCCCGAGGCCTTGCAGGTTGCCCGCATCAATGTGAACAAGCACGGCCTGCAGGACCGCATCACGCTGCTGCAGGGCAATGGTTTGGCCCCCGCAGCAGGTCGCCGTTATGACCTCATCCTGTGCAACCCGCCTTATGTGAACAGCGGCTCGATGGCCAAGCTGCCAGCCGAGTACCTCGCCGAGCCCGAGCTGGCCCTGGCCGGCGGCGATGACGGCATGGACTTTGTGCGCCAGCTGCTGGCCGATGCTCCCGCTCACCTGAGCGAACACGGCGTGCTGGTGCTCGAGATCGGCAACGAACGCGAATTCTTCGAAACCGCATTCCCTGAACTAGAAGTGGCGTGGATGGAAACCAGTGCTGGTGAAGACCAGGTGCTGATCCTCACGCGCGAAGCCCTGACCGTCTCCCGATAAATGATCACGCTCCAAAACATCACGCTGCGCCGCGGCACCAAGATCGTCCTGGACGACGCCAGCGTCACGCTGCAACCCGGCGAGAAGATCGGCCTCGTCGGCCGCAACGGTGCCGGCAAGTCGAGTCTCTTTGCCCTGCTGACCGATCGCCTGCAAAGCGACAAGGGCGATGTGAACATCCCGCGCCAGTGGGCCGTCGGCGAAGTGGCGCAGAACATGCCCGAGACGGACATGCCAGCCACCGATTTCGTGCTCGAAGGCGACGTCCGCCTGATGGCCGCGCAAAAGGCCCTGGCCGACGCCGAAGCCGCCGAAGACGGCCACGCCATGGCCGACGCGCACGGCATGCTGATGGACGCCGGAGCCTTCGACGCCCGCCCGCGCGCGCAGGCGCTGCTGATGGGTCTGGGCTTCAAGGGCGCGCAGGTGGATGCCCCGGTGAACAGCTTCTCCGGCGGCTGGCGCATGCGCTTGCAGCTGGCGCGTGCACTGATGTGCCCGGCCGACCTGATGCTGCTGGACGAGCCGACGAACCACTTGGACCTGGACGCGCTCGTGTGGCTGGAAGCCTGGCTGCAGCGCTACGACGGCACGCTGATCATCATCAGCCATGACCGCGAGTTCCTCGACGCGATCACCAAGGTCACCATTCATCTGGATGACGCCAAGCTGCACCGTTATGGCGGCAACTACACCGCGTTCGAGAGCATGCGCGCCGAGCGCATGGTGCTGCAGCAGGCCGCGTTCGAGAAGCAGCAGGACCGCATGGCGCACCTGCAGAAGTTCATCGATCGATTCAAGGCCAAGGCCAGCAAGGCCAAGCAGGCGCAGAGCCGCGTGAAGGCGCTGGAGCGCATGGAAAAGCTCGCGCCCGTGCTGACGGCCTCGGACTTCTCCTTCGAGTTCCGCGAGCCGGTCTCGCTGCCCAACCCGATGCTGATGTTCGATGAAGTGGCCTGTGGCTACGAAGTCGACGGTGAAGAGAACATCATCGTGCGCGGCATCGACCGCTCTGTGCTGGCCGGCCAGCGAATCGGCATCCTGGGCGCCAACGGCCAGGGCAAGTCCACGCTGGTGAAGACCGTCGCTCGCATGCAGCGCGCGATGGGCGGCAAGATCACCGAAGGCAAGGGCCTGTCGATCGGCTACTTTGCCCAGCAGGAGATGGACGTGCTGCGGCCCGACGAAGGCCCGCTGATGCACATGGTGCGGCTGGCCAAGGAGGTCAGCCCCAGTGCGCGCGAGCAGGAGCTGCGGGATTTCCTCGGCCAGTTCCGCTTTGTGGGCGACATGGTGAATCAGGCCGTGGGCAGCCTCTCTGGGGGCGAGAAGGCGCGCCTGGTGCTGGCCATGCTCGTGTGGCAGCGCCCCAACCTGCTGCTGCTGGACGAACCGACCAATCACCTGGATCTGAACACTCGCGAGGCGCTGTCGATGGCGCTGAACGAGTTCGAAGGCACGGTGATGCTGGTCAGCCACGACCGCGCGCTGCTGCGCGAGGTCTGCGACGAGTTCTGGCTGGTGACGGCTGGCAAGGTTGGCCCCTTCGACGGCGACCTGGACGACTACCAGAAGTGGCTGCTCGATCAATCCAAGGAGGCCGCCAAAGCCGCCAAGGAAGCGGCGAAGAAGGCCGCGTCAATGCCAGCGCCGGCACCCGTGGCCGTTGTGGTTGAAGCTCCATCGCCGCCGCCCGCCCCCATCGCCTCGCGCGAGGACCGCAAGGCCTCCGGCCAGGCTCGCATGCGCCTGGCCGAGCAGACCAAGCCGATGCGCAAGGAGATGGAGGCCATCGACGCCAAGCTGAACAAGCTGGCCGACGAGCGCACGGCGCTGGAGACCGAGCTGGCCTCAGGCACGGCGGCACCGGCCCGCATCGTCGAAGTCGGCAAGCGGCTCAAGGCCATTCACGACGAGCTGGAAGCGGCCGAGGTGCGCTGGCTGGAGCTCAGCGAGCAGGTCGAGGCGATGCAGGCTTCGGCCTGAGGCCCAGGCCCGATCAAGCGAGCAGCACGGCGGCCATCGCCAAGGCCGCCGGCAGCGCCTGCACGAACAGGATCTTCTTGCCCACCGTGGCCGCGCCATAGACGCCGGCAACGATCACGCAGGCCAGGAAGAACAGCTGCGCCGGCACGTCCGCGCGACACAGCCCCCAGACGAGCCCTGCGGCCAGAAAGCCGTTGTACAGGCCCTGGTTGGCCGCCAGCACCTTGCTGGCCTCGGCAAAGGCCGGATCCAAGCGGAAGACCTTGCGGCCCAGCGGCTTGGTCCAGAAGAACATCTCCAGCACCAGGAAATACAGGTGCAGCAAGGCCACCAGGGCGACCAGGATTTGGGCCAGCATCGTCATTTCTTGTCTACGCTCTCTTGAAGGTTTTCGGCAGGTTCTCGAATGCCCACATAAATTGTGTGCAATTAAATTGTTGACTACATTATTACCCATGACACGAGCCAAGCCTACCCGCAACAACGCCGCCGGCAAAGACGCCTGGCTGCGCCTGGACAGCCAGCTGTGCTTCGCGCTGTATTCCAGCTCGCTGGCGATGACCAAGATTTACAAGCCCCTGCTGGAGCCGCTGGGCCTCACCTATCCGCAATACCTGGTGATGCTGGTGCTGTGGGAGGAAGACGGCCAGAGCGTCTCGGCGCTCGGCCAACGCCTGCAACTCGACTCGGGCACGTTGACGCCGCTGCTCAAGCGCATGGAGGCCGCAGGCCTGCTGGTGCGCCAGCGGTCCAGCCAAGACGAACGCCGCGTGGAGGTGAGCCTCACCGCGGCCGGCCGCTCCCTGAAAGAGCAGGCGCTGGGCATCCCTCCGCAGCTGTCCTGCGCCGCCGCATGTACCGAGCATGAACTGATTTCACTCACCCGCCGTCTGCATGAGCTGCGCGATCAGCTCACCAAGGCGGCACTCGACCCCGCGGCGAACTGAACAGCCGCAGCTTTCCCCTCACTCACCCACCTCAACAGGAAGACCATCATGGCACTCGACAAAGTCCTCTACACCGCCACCGCCACTGCCACGGGCGGCCGCCAAGGCACCGCCGCCAGCTCCGACGGCGCCCTGAGCGTCACGCTCTCCACGCCCAAGGAACTCGGCGGCGCCGGCGGCTCCGGCACCAACCCCGAGCAGCTCTTCGCCGCCGGCTATTCGGCCTGCTTCATCGGCGCGCTCAAGCACGTCGCCATGATGAAGAAGGTCTCGCTGCCCGCCGAAGTCTCGATCACGACGGACGTGGGCATCGGCCCGATCCCGGCCGGCTTCGGCATCCAGGTGGCCATGAACATCGCGGTCCCCGGCGTGGACCGCGAAGTGGCACAAGACCTGATCAACACCGCTCACACGGTCTGCCCGTACTCCAACGCCACGCGCGGCAACATCGACGTGACGCTGACGCTGGTCTAAGGCGTCAGGCCAGCAGATCGAGCAGCAGCTCGATCCGCGCCTTCACGGGGCTCAAGGCTCCGGCTGAGGGCAGGCTGCCGGGCAGGTCCATGACCGGCCCGGCGTCGCAGCGCGTGCTTCGCAGCACGCGCACGCCGCGCGATTGCGCCTCGCGCAGCGCGGCCTCCATGCCGGTCGACACCGTGCCATTGCCGGTGCCGGCCACCACGATGCCGTCCACGCCCTGGGCCAGCAAGGCCTGCACGATGGAGCCGTCCGCTCCGGCGTGGTTCATCACGATCTGGACTCGTGGCCACGCCGCCGGATCGCGCGCGATGCGCGTCAGGCCGACGGCAGGCGCAGGCAGGCTTGTCCGCAGCAACCACCGTGCCGCTCCCTCCTCCACCACGCCCACGCGCGCACCTTCGGCCGATGCAAACGCATCGACGCGGTAGCTGTGCACCTTGCGCACCTGCGCAGCCTCATGCACGCTGCCGGCGAAAGCCACGAGCACGCCTGAGGCATAACGGTCTGACGCGACGCACACGGCGTCCAGCAGGTTCTGCGGGCCGTCGGCATTGATGGCCGTGGCCGGGCGCATCGCGGCGGTCAACACCACGGGTTTGGTTGGCGCGAGCACGCGCTGCAGGAACCAGGCGGTTTCTTCGAGCGTGTCGGTACCGTGCGTGATCACAAGGCCGGCCACGTCGGCCCGCTCCAGCTCGGCCGTCACGGCGCGGGCCAGCAGTTGCCAGGTGGCGAAGTCCATGTCCTTGCTGTCGAGCTGTGCCACCTGGCGCGCTTCGATGCGGTACTGCGCGAGCGCCGGCACGGCCGCAACGAGCTGTTCGACGCCCAGTTCCGCCGCCTTGTAGCCGACGTTGTCCGTGGCCTGCTGCGCCCGGCCCGCGATGGTGCCGCCGGTGCCGAGGATGACCACGCGCTGTTCTTGTTGTTGCTTGGATGTCATGGATCTGGATGAATCAACAGTTACTGGATATATACTCAGCCAGCTTTTCAGCACTGAGAAGCTGCACACGGAGAACGCCCATGGATGACGCACCGAAGCTGACCGCCCGCCAGCAGCAGATTTTCGATCTGGTCCGCGAGGCCATCGAAACCACCGGCGCGCCGCCCACCCGGGCCGAGATCGCCGCCGAGCTCGGCTTTCGTTCCGCCAACGCCGCCGAAGAACACCTGCAGGCTCTGGCGCGCAAGGGCGTCATCGAACTCGTGGGCGGCACCTCGCGCGGCATTCGCTTGAAGTCTGACACATTGCGCGAGGTGAATCGCCAACGCGACCAGCGCGAGGAGCGGCAATTCATGTTGCCCCTCGCGCAGCTGGCGCAACTCACGCTCCCGCTCGTGGGCCGCGTAGCCGCCGGCAGCCCCATCCTCGCGCAAGAGCACATCGAGCAGACCTACACGGTCGAGGCGAGCATGTTTGCCAAGAAGCCTGACTTCCTCCTCAAGGTCAAGGGCCAGAGCATGAAGGACGTCGGCATCATGGACGGCGACCTGCTCGCCGTGCAAAAGGCCAGCGATGCGCGCAACGGCCAGATCGTCGTCGCACGCATCGGCGAAGAGGTCACCGTCAAGCGTTTTCAAAAGGGTCGCGGCCAGATCGAGCTGCTGCCGGAGAACCCGGATTTCGAGCCCATCATCGTCAAGCCCGATGCCGAGGGTTTCGCCATCGAAGGCCTGGCTGTCGGCCTGATCCGCAACGGCTTCTGACCGAGGCAGAAGATCGATCATGGTCGCCAAGGCTCTCAGCGCTGAAGACTGCAAGAGCCTGGCGCAGATCCCCAACATCGGCCCCGCCATGGTGGCCGATTTCCGTTTGCTGGGCATCACGCTGCCCGCGCAGTTGCAAGGGCAGGATCCCCTCGCGCTCTACACGCGGCTTTGCCAGCTCACGCATGCGCGGCACGATCCCTGCGTGCTCGACACCTTCATCGCCGCCGTCGATTTCATGGAGGGCGCGCCACCGCGCCCGTGGTGGCACTACACCGCCGACCGCAAGCGAAACCACCCAGACATCTGACAGCAACACAAGTGCACACAACGAAGGCTTGCGCTCAGTTTTTACGTAATTGCTCGCAGTGAGTCTTCTCTAAGCGCCACCTAAGCTCGGCTCCTCGACAACAAAGATCGCCACCCAAGCGGTGATGCGAAACGAGGAGACTGATGAACAACCAGCAATTGATCAAGGGCCTGGTCCTGACGGCTGTGGCCCTTGCGTTTGGCCTCGGCGCGATGCGCTATTCGATGGGCAGCTTCACGCGCCCCGGCCCTGGCCTCTTTCCGCTGCTCATCAGCGGCCTCTTGCTGGCGATCGCGCTGGCCACTCTGGTGCGCGCGCGTTTCGTCGAACGCAAGCCGATGGAGTTCAAGTTCAGGAGCATCGCGCTGATCATGCTGAGCCTGGGCGGCTTCGCCCTGCTGTCCGAGAAGCTGGACATGCTCGCCGGCATCGTGTTCCTGGTCTTCGTCTCCGGCTTCGCTGCCGCCCAGTACTCGGTCGTGCGCAACCTCAAGGTGCTGGCGGGTCTCGTCGCCATCGCGTGGGTGCTGGAGCACTACCTCGGTCTCAACCTTCATCTGATCACCTGAGATGGACGTCCTACACAACCTCGCCTTCGGCTTCGGGCACGCGCTCACCTGGAGCAACCTGATGTATTGCGCCATCGGTTGCTTCGTTGGCACCATCGTCGGGCTGCTGCCCGGGATGGGCCCGCTGGCCACCATCAGCCTGCTGCTGCCGCTCACCTACTCCATCCCGACCGGCGGCGCGCTGATCATGATGGCTGGCATCTACTACGGCGCCCAGTACGGAGACAGCGTCAGCGCGATCACGATGAAGATCCCGCACGCGAGCTCCATCGTGGCGTGTATAGACGGCTACCAGATGACGCTCAAGGGCCAGACAGGCCTGGCGCTGTTCACGGCCGGCATCTCGAGCTTCATCGGCGGCACCGTGGCCATCATCGTGCTGGCTTGGCTGGCACCGACGCTCGGTGAAGTCGCCTTCCTGTTCGGACCGGCCGACTACTGTTCACTGATGCTGCTGGGCTTTGTCTGCGTGAGCTTCGTCAGCACCGGCAGCCTGCTCGATGGCTTGGCCATGGCGCTGGTCGGCGTGCTGCTCGGGCAAATCGGCACCGACGTCACGAGTGGCCAGCAACGCTTCACCGGTGATTTCGATTTCCTGCTCGATGGCATCGGCCTGGTCAGCGTGGCGCTCGGCTGCTTCGGCATCGCCGAGATCACGAAGAACCTGGACCAGGGTGTGGAGCGCACGCCCTTCTCCGGCAAGATCAAGCTGATGCCGACGTGGCCCGAGTTCAAGCGCATCATCCCGAGCGCCTTGCGCGGCAGCGTCGTCGGCTCGATCCTGGGCATCCTGCCCGGCGGCGGCCCGGTGATCGCGCAGTTCGGCGCCTACGCCATCGACAAGAAGTTCAGCAAGTACAAGGACGAGATCGGCCACGGCGCCATCGAGGGCGTGGCCGGTCAGGCTGCGGCCGACGAAGCCGCCGCACGCACAAGCTTCATCCCGCTGATGAGCATCGGTATCCCCGAGAACGCCGTGATGGCGCTGATGCTGGCCGCCTTCATCATCAAGGGCATCCAGCCGGGCCCCAACATGATCGCCTCGCACCCGGACCTGTTCTGGGGCCTCGTGGCCAGCATGTGGATCGGCGGCGTGTTCCTCGTGATCCTGAACGTTCCGCTGGTGCGCTACCTGCTGTCCATCTTCAAGATCCCGTACGCGGTGCTGTTCCCGTCCATCCTGTTCTTCTGCTGCGTGGGCAGCTTCAGTGTGAACAACAACCTGCACGACATCTACGTCACGGGCGGTTTCGGTCTGCTCGGCTATGTGTTCATGCGGGTCGGCCTCGAAGCCGCGCCGCTGATGCTGGGCTTCATCCTGGGCCCGATGCTGGAGGAATACTTCCGCCGCCAGTTGCTGATCAGTCGAGGCGATTTCACCTCCTTCGTGACGCGCCCGATCAGCGGCGCCCTGCTGGGCCTGATCGCGGTCTTCATGGTCTGGCAGTGCATCGTGTTCTTCAGGCAGAGCCGCAAGCGCCGCGAGCAGGCGCCGCTGGCTGCGATCGTCGAACAGCACTGATCTGCTGACGCGCTGAACGACAAAGGGCCGCTGGTATTGCACCAGCGGCCCTTTTGTTTGACCGTCCGTCTCGAAGATTCCCAAGAGCAAATCCACAAAAGAAAATACCCGCGAATGCCGAAACATTTGCGGGTATCTCAATTTTGGCGGAGTGGACGGGGCTCGAACCCGCGACCCCCGGCGTGACAGGCCGGTATTCTAACCAACTGAACTACCACTCCGCGTGGCTGGAATATTCGACAAGCGAATATCCCACTGATGGTACCTCCAAGGGGATTCGAACCCCTGTAGCCACCGTGAAAGGGTGGTGTCCTAGGCCTCTAGACGATGGAGGCAAATGAAACTTTGCTTTGAACTGCGCGCCGCCAAATTCCCCAGAGGAAACTTGGTGGAGGTAAGCGGGATCGAACCGCTGACCTCTTGCATGCCATGCAAGCGCTCTCCCAGCTGAGCTATACCCCCGTGATCTTTCGACTTCCGGGCGTCGCGCTATTCAAGCGTAATCTCAAATGCAAACGGCCAATTTCTTGGCCGTTTTACGATACTGACGAATCAATATCTAAAAACTTTGGCGGAGTGGACGGGGCTCGAACCCGCGACCCCCGGCGTGACAGGCCGGTATTCTAACCAACTGAACTACCACTCCGCAGTGGTATCAATATACTGATCGCACAGTATATCGAATTTTGGTACCTCCAAGGGGATTCGAACCCCTGTAGCCACCGTGAAAGGGTGGTGTCCTAGGCCTCTAGACGATGGAGGCAAAACCTAGAATCTATATTCTAAACTACTTAGTGACGCCATCCGACCAAATATTTCGATTAAATACCGAAGCATTTTTTGGTGGAGGTAAGCGGGATCGAACCGCTGACCTCTTGCATGCCATGCAAGCGCTCTCCCAGCTGAGCTATACCCCCTTCTGAACTCCGTGAGGAGCCTTCAGGTTTCTAGCGCCACCAAGTAGCGAAGACCAAGATTATAGGCAGATTTTCATGCACCGCGCAAGCGTTCGATGACAGATTTTTTATCGAACAGTTCCAGCATCGCGTCGACCGACGGTGTCTGCGCGCGGCCGCACACGAGCACGCGTACAGGAATCGCCAGCACCGGCATCTTGATGCCATGCGCGCCGATCGTTTCTTTGATGGCGGCGCTGATCGCGGCCTTGTTCCACTCGGGCATCGCGTCGAGCTTGTCGGCCAGCGTGGCCACCGCGGGCTTCACCGCATCGGTCACGTGCTGCGTCAGGTCCTCGGCACTCGGGCTCACCGGAGCGAAGTACATCGAGAGCCAGTCCGCCAGGACCACGGTCGTCGCGCAGCGGTCCTTGTAGAGCGCGCACATCGCCGGCAGGCGCGCTGCATCGGCCTCGATGCCGCGCTTTGCCAATTGGCCGGCCACGAGGCCCGCGAGGCGAACGTCATCCGCCTGCTTCATGTAGTGCCCGTTGACCCACTCCAGCTTGGCCGGGTCCCATTGCGCGGGGCTCTTGTTCAGGTGCGTGCCGTCGAACCAGGAGACCAGTTGCTCACGCGAGAACAGCTCGTCATCGCCGTGGCTCCAGCCCAGGCGCGAGAGGTAGTTCAACATCGCCTCGGGCAAATAGCCGTCCTCTTCATAGGCCGTCACACTCACTGCGCCGCGGCGCTTGGAGAGCTTCAGCCCATCGTCGCCGAGGATGATGGGCAGGTGGCCGAACTGGGGCAGCGCGGCGCCCAGGGCCGCGTACATGTTGATCTGCCACGGCGTGTTGTTGACGTGCTCGTCGCCGCGGAACACGTGCGTGATCTTCATGTCCCAGTCGTCCACCACGACGGCGAAGTTGTAGGTCGGCACGCCATCGGCACGTTGGATGATCAAGTCATCGATCTCGCGGTTGCTGATCGTGATCGGGCCCTTCACGAGATCGTCCCAGGTCACGTCGCCGTCCAGCGGATTCTTGAAGCGCACCACCGGCTTCACACTGGCCGGAATCGCGGGCAGCGTCTTGCCGGCTTCCGGGCGCCAGGTGCCGTCGTAACGGCGCTTCTCTCCCCTCGCCTCCTGCGCAGCCTTCATGGCGTCGAGCTCTTCGGGCGTGGTGTAGCAGCGGTAGGCGTGTCCGGCCTCGATCAACTGGTCAATCGCTTCCTGATAGCGGTCCAGGCGCTGCATCTGGTAGATCGGGCCTTCGTCGTAGTCGAGGCCCAGCCACTTCATCGCGGCAATGATCTGGTCGACCGAATCCTGCGTGGAGCGGGCCACGTCGGTGTCTTCGATGCGCAGCACGAACTGGCCGCCGTGATGGCGGGCGTAGGCCCAGGAATAGAGCGCCGTGCGGGCCGTGCCCAGGTGGAGAAAGCCGGTCGGCGAGGGAGCAATGCGGGTACGGATCATGGTGCTGAAAACTTGTTCTTATTCGGTTCGGCTTTGCAGGGCGAGACGGGTGCGTGCTTCTGCATCCTCTTCATCGTCCTGCGAGGACTTGCGCTGCTCGCGGATGGCCTCGAAATCATCGGCCGACACGTCGCCGGTGACGTAATGGCCGTCGAAGCACGAAGCCTCAAAGGACTTGAGGCCCGGCTTCAGCGCGGCAACCACGCGCTTCATCGCGTCAACGTCCTGGTAGATCAGCGCATCGGCGCCAATGTATTCGCGGATCTCTTCGGTGCTGCGGCCGTGGGCAATCAGCTCCTCGCGCGTGGGCATGTCGATGCCGTAGACGTTCGGGAAGCGCACCGGCGGCGCGGCCGAAGCGAGGTAGACCTTGTTGGCGCCGGCCTCACGGGCCATCTGCACGATCTCCTTGGACGTCGTGCCGCGCACGATGGAATCGTCCACCAGCAGCACATTGCGCCCCTTGAACTCCAGGCCAATGGCGTTGAGCTTCTGGCGCACGGACTTCTTGCGCGCGCCCTGCCCCGGCATGATGAAGGTGCGGCCCACATAGCGGTTCTTGACGAAGCCTTCGCGGTAGGGCTTGCCGATGCGGTGCGCCAGCTGCATGGCCGAGGGGCGGCTCGATTCGGGGATCGGGATCACCACGTCGATGTCCGTCGGCGGCATGGTGGAGATCACGCGCTGCGCCAGCGTCTCGCCCATGTTCAGGCGAGCCTGGTAGACCGAGATGCCGTCCATGACCGAATCCGGCCGCGCGAGGTAGACGAACTCGAACATGCACGGGTTCAGCGAGGGCGAATCGTTGCACTGGCGCGCGTGCAGTTGGCCTTCGGTGTCAATGAAGATGGCCTCGCCGGGTGCCACGTCGCGCTCGAGCTTGTAGCCCGTGCCTTCGAGCGTGACGCTCTCGCTGGCCACCATCACCTCGCCGTCGCCCGCACGACCGAAACACAGCGGGCGGATGCCAAAGGGATCGCGGAAGGCCAGCAGGCCGTGGCCGGCGATCAGGGCGATCACGGCGTACGAGCCCTTGATGCGCTTTTGCACGGCACGCACGGCGGTGAAGATCTCGTCCGGCGTCACCGGGCGGCCGCGCGCGGCGTTGTCCAGCTCGTGGGCCAGCACGTTGATCAGCACCTCGGTGTCGCTCTCGGTGTTGATGTGGCGGCGGTCGATTGCGGCCAGCTCGTCCTTGAGCCCGTGGGCGTTGGTCAGGTTGCCGTTGTGAACCAGCACGAGTCCGAAAGGCGCGTTCACGTAGAAGGGCTGCGCCTCTTCTTCGTTGTAGGCATTGCCGGCCGTGGGGTAGCGCACCTGACCCAGGCCGATATTGCCCGGCAGCGCGCGCATATTGCGGGTGCGGAACACGTCGCGCACCATGCCGCGCGCCTTGTGCATGAAGCACTTGCTGCCCTGCATGGTGACGATGCCGGCAGCGTCCTGGCCGCGGTGCTGCAGAAGCAGCAGCGCGTCGTAGATCAGCTGGTTGACGGGGGTCTTGGCAGTCACGCCGACGATGCCGCACATGGCAAAAATCCTTAAGAGAAGGCTTTGGTGACACCCTCAGGCAGCACCACTTGAATTTCAGACAGGGTCGCCTCCAGCCAAGGCACGGCCTTGGAGGCTTGCCAGGTCGGCGACTTGGCCGCAGGCGTCATCCCGCCCACCAGCACCACCAGCAGGCAGATCAGCACGCCACGCAGCAGACCGAAGCCAGCCCCCAGCAGCCGATCGATCACGGAAAGCGGCGTGGCCTGCACCAGCAGGCGCACGAGCTTGGCGCCGATGCTCCACACGAGCAGGATCAGGATGAAGCTGGCGACCAGGGCACCCATCTGCGCCGGCATCTCGCCGAACTTGCCCTCTGGCAGGAAGTGCAGCAGCACAGGCGCCAGATAGGGGCAAGCGAAATACGCCACCACCCAGCCAGCGAGCGACAGCAACTCATAGACCAGACCTCGCCACAGACCGACAAACAGCGAGATCAGCAAGATGCCGGCCAGTGCAAGATCGATCCAGGCGAGTTCCATGATGCGTGTCTTTGCCGGTCAGAGCGTCAGCACGGCGGTCGCCAGGCCGGTGCTCTTGAGCTTGGCGGCGGCCTTGTCGGCCTCGCCGCGGTCGCTGAACGGGCCAATGCGCACGCGGATGACGTGCTTGCCGCCGGCGTCCACCGCCTGCACATAGGTCTTGAGGCCGAGCTTCTCGACCTTCATGCGCGCCTCGCGCGCGGCGGAGTTGTCGGAGAAGGCGCCGACCTGCACGACGAAGCGCCCTTTGTCAGCGCCCGCGATCTTGTCTGCGGACTTCTCGACCGACTTGCCTTCGAGGATGGCCTGCGCGCGCGCCGCGTCGTCACGGCCAGCCTTGGCCTTGTCCGCGGGCTTGGTCTCCACCTTCGCCTGCGGTTTCGCCTCTGGCTTGGTCTCAGGCTTTTGCTCCGGCTTGACTTCTGCCACCTTCGGCGCAACAACAGCCGGTGGCACTTCCACCGGCTTGGCCTGCGGTTCGATGACTTTCTCCGTGCCCTCGATCACTTCCGCACCGGCCGCGGCCTTGGAAGCGGAAACCGAAGGCAGCACCGGCGCCGGCACGTTCAGCGGCGCCGCGCCTTCCTTGCGCGGAATGTCGATCGGCAGGTCGACCGGGATGGGCCGCGGCTGCGTCTCGAACAGCAGCGGGAAGCCGATCACGCCGATGACCACCAGCACGGCGGCGCCGATCAGGCGGCGGCGCGCGCGCACGCGCAGGTGCTGAACGCCATCCTGCGAATCGTTGACCGGTTTGGCGGCTGCGGCCGACTTGTCGCCGCGCTTGAAAAAGGAGGTGAAACCCATGGACGCGAGGGGTTAGTGTGCAGAGCCCAGACGGGGTATGCCCTTCTCGAGCACACCACCCACCGTGTAGAAGGATCCGAAGACCAAAATTCTATCAGCGGGGTCGGCTGCAGCCGCCGCGGCGGACAGGGCTTCGAGCGGGCTGGCATGGGTATGCAGCGTCAGGCCCGGCGGCGTCTTGAAACCGCCCGTTTCGAACTGCTGCTTCAACTCCTGCGCTTTCGCGGCGCGCGGGATGGCGAGATTGCAGAAGTGCCAGCTGTCCACCAGGTGCGCGACCTTGCGGAAGATCTCGCCCAAATTCTTGTCCGCCATTGCGCCGAAGACGGCGTGCGTGCGTGGGTAGAAGCCCATCTGGTCGAGGTTCTGCGCCAGCGCCGCCACGGCGTGCGGGTTGTGCGCCACGTCGAGAACGAGGGCCGGCTGGCCCGGCACGACCTGGAAGCGGCCCGGCAGCTCCACCATCGCCAACCCCGTGCGGATCGCCTGGGCGCTGATCGGCAGGCGCTCATACAGCGCCTCAAAGGCCGCCAGCACGCCCGCCGCATTGAGCAGCTGGTTCACGCCGCGCAGGGCCGGATAGGCCAGGCCGGAGAAGCGCCGTGAACGGCCCGACCACTGCCACTGCTGGCGGTCGCCACCGTAGGTGAAATCGCGGCCGAGCTGGCGCAGGTCGGCGCCGATGCTTTGCGCATGCGCGGCAATCGAGGCCGGCGGCACCGGATCGCTGCACACCACCGGGCGGCCCGGCCGCATGATGTGCGCTTTTTCGCGCCCCACAGATTCGCGGTCGGGGCCCAAGTATTCGGTATGGTCGAGGTCGATGCTGGTGATGACCGCGCAATCGGCGTCAATGCAGTTCACCGCGTCCAGACGTCCGCCCAGGCCGACTTCCAGGATCACCAGGTCCAGCGGTTCGCTCGCCAGCCGACGCATGATCGCCAGCGTGGTGAACTCGAAGTAGGTCAGCGTCAGTTCGCCGCGAGCCTTCTCCACGGCCTCGAAGTGCTCGAGCAGCGAATCCGCCGCCACCGGCTCGCCGCCCACACGACAGCGCTCCTGGAAATGCACGAGGTGCGGCTTGATGTAGAGGCCCACCTTGTAGCCCGCGCGCAGCGCGATGGATTCCAGCATGGCGCAGGTCGAACCCTTGCCGTTGGTGCCGGCCACCATGATCACCGGCGCCTCGAACTTCAGGCCGAGCCGGTCACGCACCTCATTGACGCGGGCCAGCGTCATGTCGATGGTTTTGGGATGCAGGCGCTCGCAGTGGGCGAGCCAGTCTTCAAGCTTCATAAACGAAGACGGCCAGACCGATAAAGGCCTGGCCGCTGAATCATTGCGTTAGGAAATCAGGCCACCGCGTCAGAGCTCTGGCGCTGCAGCATGGCCAGTTGGCGGGCGATGGTCTCGCGCAGGTTGCGACGGTCCACGATCATGTCCACGGCGCCCTTTTCCATTAGGAACTCGGCACGCTGGAAGCCGGCAGGCAGCTTCTCGCGCACGGTGTTCTCGATCACACGCGGGCCGGCAAAGCCGATCAGGGCCTTGGGCTCAGCGATCACGATGTCGCCCACGAAAGCGAAACTGGCCGAGACGCCGCCCATGGTCGGGTCGGTCAGCACGCTGATGTAGGGCAGCTTCGCCTTGGCCAGGTGCGTGAGCGAGGCGTTGGCCTTGGCCATCTGCATCAGCGAGAGCAGGCCTTCTTGCATCCGCGCGCCGCCGGTGGCGGTGAAGCAGATGAAAGGCACCTTCTGCTCGATGGCGGTTTCGACGCCGCGCACGAAGCGCTCGCCGACGACGGAGCCCATCGAGCCGCCCATGAAGTCGAACTCGAAGCACGCCACGACGACGGGCACGCTCATCACCGCGCCGCCCATGACGACCAGGGCATCGGTTTCGCCGGTCGATTCAAGGGCTTCCTTGAGGCGGTCCGGGTACTTCTTGCTGTCCTTGAACTTCAGGGCGTCGACGGGCAGCACCTCCTGGCCGACTTCATAACGGCCTTCGCCGTCCAGGAAGTGGTCCAGGCGGGCGCGTGCGCCGATGCGATGGTGGTGACCGCACTTGGGGCAGACGTTCGCGTTGCTTTCCAGGTCGGTCTTGTAGAGCACCGTCTCGCAGGACGGGCACTTGATCCACAGGCCTTCGGGCACCGTGCGGCGCTCGCCCGGGTCCTGTTGCTGCATCTTGGGCGGCAGGAGTTTTTCAAGCCAACTCATATTGCAGACTCTCCTCTAACTGGTTGTTCAGGCGTCAAGTGCAGCCCGTATCTCGTGGATGAAGGCGGCACCTGCAGAGGCGACATTATCCCTTGCCTGGGCCTCCAGCAATTCGACCAGCTTGGAACCGATCACCACGCCGTCCGAAACATCACCCACGGCCCGGGCCGTAGCACCGTCGCGGATGCCGAAACCCACACCCACCGGCACGCTCACATGCTTGCGAATGCGCGGCACAGCCTCGGCCACGGCAGCTGTGTTCAGGTGCCCTGCCCCCGTCACGCCCTTGAGCGAGACGTAGTAGACATAGCCCGTCGCCAGGCGGCCGATGGCAGCCATGCGCTCCTCGGTGGAGGTCGGCGCCAGCAGGAAGATCGGATCCATGCCGGCGGCGCGCAGGTCGGTGGCGAAGGCTTCGCACTCCTCGGGCGGATAGTCCACCACCAGCACGCCGTCCACGCCGGAGGCCTTGGCATCCGCCACGAAGGCGGGCTGGCCATAGCGCTCGATCGGGTTGGCATAACCCATCAGCACAACGGGGGTGGTGGCGTCCTGCTCGCGGAACTGGCGCACATAGGCGAGCACCTGCTTGAGGCCGATGCCGTGCTTGAGCGCCCGCTCGCCTGCCCGCTGGATCACGGGGCCATCGGCCATCGGATCGGAGAACGGCACGCCCAGCTCGATCACGTTGGCACCGGCACGGGCCATGGCCAGCATCAAATCGACGGTGGCATCCGGATAGGGATCGCCCGCGGTCGCGAAGGGAATCAGCGCTTTGCGGCCTTTGGCCTTCAGCGCAGCAAAGGTAGCGGCGATGCGGTTCACAGCGCACCTCCCTTCACCTTGTGACCCGCCTGCGAGGGCTGGTCGTACACCTTGGCGCCGGAAAGATCGGCGACGGTGCCCATGTCCTTGTCGCCGCGGCCCGAGAGGTTCACGAGCAGGATCTGGTCCTTGCGCATGGTCGGCGCGATCTTCATCGCATGGGCCACGGCGTGGCTCGACTCCAGGGCAGGGATGATGCCTTCCGTGCGGCACAAGCGATGGAAAGCTTCGAGCGCTTCCGCATCGGTGATGCCGACGTACTCGGCACGGCCGATGTCCTTCAGGTAGGAATGCTCCGGGCCGACGCCGGGGTAGTCCAGGCCGGCGGAGATCGAGTGCGTCTCGATGATCTGGCCGTCCTTGTCCTGCAGCAGGTAGGTGCGGTTGCCGTGCAGCACGCCGGGGCTGCCAGCCGTCAGCGTGGCGGCATGCTTGCCCGAATCCACGCCCTGCCCCGCGGCCTCAACGCCGATCAGGCGCACGTTCTTGTGCTCGATGTACGGATAGAAGATGCCGATGGCGTTGGAGCCGCCGCCCACGCAGGCCACGACCGCATCCGGCTGGCGACCGGCCAGCTCGGGCATCTGCACCAGGCACTCGTCGCCGATCACACGCTGGAAGTCGCGCACCATGCGCGGATAGGGCGAAGGCCCGGCCACGGTGCCGATGATGTAGAAGGTCGATTCGATGTTCGTGACCCAGTCGCGCATCGCCTCGTTCAGCGCGTCCTTGAGCGTCTTGCTGCCGCTTTCCACCGGCACCACGCGGGCGCCGAGCAGGTTCATGCGGTAGACGTTCGGGCTCTGCCGCTTCACGTCTTCCGAGCCCATGTAGACCACGCATTCCATGCCGTAGCGGGCACAGATGGTGGCCGTGGCCACACCGTGCTGGCCGGCACCGGTCTCGGCGATCACGCGCTTCTTGCCCATGCGCTTGGCGAGCAGGGCCTGGCCGATGGTGTTGTTGACCTTGTGGGCACCGGTGTGATTGAGGTCCTCCCGCTTCATGTAGATCTGCGCGCCACCCAATTCATTTGATAAGCGGTCCGCGTGATAGATAGGGCTCGGGCGACCGACGAAGTGGGCGAGCTCCTTCTTGAACTCGGCCACGAACTCGGGATCGTTCTGGTACCGGGCATACGCTGCTTCGAGCTCGTCGAGCGCGTGCATCAGGGTCTCGGCGACAAAGCGTCCGCCATAGATGCCGAAATGACCCTTGGCATCGGGTTGGTCGTAACTCATGTTTGACAGGTCTTCTTCAGTCTTGGCGTTCTGCGTCAGCCGCACGGACGGCGGCGCAGAACTGTTCGATCAGGGCGGCGTCCTTGATGCCTTTGGCAGCTTCGACGCCGGAGCTCACGTCAACGGCCCACGGCCGCACCGACGTGACGCCAGCTCTCACATTTGAGGCATGCAACCCACCAGACAAAACGACCGGAAGGGGCACGCTTGACGGAACAAGAGACCAATCGAAAACCTTTCCTGCCCCGCCGTAGCTCTCGACGTGGGCGTCGAGCAGCAGCGCCTGGGCGGCTGAAAACTTCTGCGCGAAGTCTAGCAAATCGAAGCCCGGCGCCATGCGCGCGGCGCGGATGAAGGGCCGGCCGATGCGCTCGCATTCCGCAGGCGTTTCGTCGCCGTGGAACTGCACCAGCATGTTGGGCAGCGCAGCCAGCGCTGCATTCAGCTCATCATCGGTCGCGTTCACGAACAGGCCGACCGGCGTGACGAAGGGCGGCAGCCGGCGCGCCAGCTCGGCCGCACGGGCCGGTGTCAGGTAGCGCGGGCTCTTCGGATAGAAGACGAAGCCCACCGCATCGGCGCCCGCGCGAACAGCGGCGTCCACGTCTTGCTCGCGGGTCAGGCCGCAGATCTTGATTCGAGTGCGATTTGGATTTGACATCTCAGGGCAACCAATCCATCGCCGCCGTGTGCTCGGGCAGCTTCAGCTCGGCATCGTAATAAGGGCCGACGAAATAGAGTCCATCGGGCGAAAACGTCGGCGCCGCGGCATCCCGGTTCCTTGCGGCCAACACTTCGATCATCCACTCGGACTTCTGATTGCCCGAGCCGATGGCGATCAGACAGCCCATGATGTTGCGGATCATGTGATGCAGAAAGGCCGAGGCGTCGAACTCAAAGCGCCAGTAAGCACCGCGGCGGCTGATCTCGATGCGGCGCATCAGCTTCACGGGCGAGGCGGCCTGGCATTCCGACGAGCGGAACGAGGAGAAATCGTGTTCGCCGATCAGGTGCGCGGCAGCAGCTCGCATCGCCTCGATGTCCAGCGGCCGGAACACCCAGCCCACGCCACCCGCCTCGATCGCGGGGCGCACCGGCGACTCCAGCAGCAGGTAGGCATAACGCCGTCCCCGAGCGTGGTTGCGGGCATGGAAATGCTCGCCCGGAAAGGCACACCACTGGATGGCGATGTCGCGCGGGAGGTAGCGGTTGGTGCCGCGCATCCATGAGAATGGATCGCGGTCCACGGGCGAATCGAAATGCACAACCTGGTTGAGTCCGTGCACGCCGGTGTCGGTGCGGCCCGCGCAGATCGTGCGGATCGGCTGCGCGGCGAATTCGCTCAGCGCCGCTTCCAGCGCGTCCTGCACCGTGCCGCCGCCCGGCTGGCTCTGCCAACCCTTGTAGGCCTGGCCGCGATAACTGACTCCGAGCGCGACGCGCATCCGTTCCCCGTTCCCCAAAAGAAAAAGCGCCCGAGTCAACCTCGGGCGCTTGATTATCGAAGCAACTGGGTCTTCGAATCAGTTCAGACCGGCAAGCATCGCCTTGGCCTTGGCCAGCACCTCGCCGCCAGCCTTGCCAATGACTTCCTGCAGCACTTCGCGCGCGCCTTCCACGTCACCGATCTGGCGGAACTCATCCGCCAGCTCCAGCTGGCGCTGCAGCGGCTCGACTTCTTCGGGGCTCAGGTCGCCGGGCGGCGTCAGGTCCAGGTTGACGGAGCCAAGATCGAACTCCAGCTCGTTGGCTTGCGCAGCCGGTGCCGGCGCGGGTGTACCGGCGGGCTCGTCCAGGTCGAACTTCAGGTCGGTGGCCAGCGGCTCTTGCGAGAGGTCAAAGTCCATCGCCATCGGCGCCTGCTCGACCGAGCTGCTCAACGCCTGCGTTGCGGCCATGGCGTTGGGCGATTCGGCAGCGGCCGGAGCAGCCGGCGGCGCGCCGAGATCCAGATCCAGGTCGAAGCCGGTGATCGGGCCGCCGTCCTGCTGCAGCGGCATCGGCTCGGTGTGCATCAGCGCCGTGGCGGCGACGGTGGCCGGCAGCGTGCTGGCATCCATCGGCTCGGGGCGCATCGGCGGGCCGTCTTCGGACTCGGCGGGTGCGCCGCCGGGCTGGTAGAGCGGATTGTCCGGATCGATGCCGCGGCCGAGTTCTTGGGCCTTGGCCCAGTCTTCGCCAGTGCCGCCGGTCTCGGCGTAGAGCTGCACGGCCAGTTGCTCGAAGCCGCGCGTGTCGCGGCGCTTGCCGTACACCTCCAGCAGCTTCAGGCGAATGGCCAGGCGCTCGGGGTTGGCACGCAGCGCTTCCTTGAGGATTTCCTCGGCCTGCAGGTCGCGGCCGTAGGCCAGGTAGACGTCGGCCTCGGCCACCGGATCGACGTCACCGATGGCATCGAGCTGGCTCAGCGAATAGCTCATCGACGAAGCCGACGAGGAGTTGGCATCGCGCGTGTCCACGCGCTGGCCACCCGTGGCGCCGAAGAAGGAGTCGGGCGCCAGGCGGCTTTCGTGGAAGCCGGTGTCGGCCTTGCCGGTCGAACGGTTGCGCAGGCGGTAGACGCCGAAGCCGATCAGGCCCAGCAGCGCAGCGCCGCCAATGCCCAGCAGGGTCGGGTTCTCGAGCAGCGAGTCCATGAAGCTCGGCTCCGGACGCTGGACGACCGGCGGCGGTGCCGTGGGCTTGCTTGCCGGCTTGCTGGCCGCGGCGACGGCCGGGGCCGCGGAAGCCGGAGCCGAAGGCGCAGCAGCCACGATGGCCGGCGCCGTCACGGGCGCGGGGGCCGGAGCAGGCGTCGGGGCCGGAGCAGCCGGCTTGGCCGCATCGGCCGAGAGCTTCTTCAGCTCCTCGACATTGCGGGTCAGCTCGGCCACGCGTGTGGCGGATTCCTTCTTCTCGGTGGCCTTGGAGGCCTTGACCTCGGCAGCGCTGCTGGCGGCCTTGGACAGCGTGAGCTTGTCCGGCGCCGGGGCGGCCGAGCCCTTCTTCTCCTCGACGGCGGCCTGCACCTGGCCTTTGGCCTGGCGCTCGCTCTCGGCGGGCTTGAGCGTGGGGGCTGCACCGGCCAGGCGCTGGCGGTAGGTATTGAAGTCGGCGCTCTGCGCCTGGATGACCTGGCGGGCCTCGCTCGGCGTGACGCTGCCGAGCGTGTCGCTCGAAGGAACCTGCAAGACCGTGCCGGCCTTGAGCAGGTTCATGTTGTTGTCGATGAAGGCGTCCGGGTTGTTGCGGTACAGGCCGACCAGCATCTGGTCGAGCGAGACACCGGGCACCTGGGTCTTGCCGGCCACGCGCGAGAGCGAGTCACCGGGCTTGACCTTGTATTCCGAAGCCGGGGTCGGCGGGATCGGCGCGGCCTCGGGCTTGGGAGCCGCGGCAGGCGCGGGACGGCTGGTCGCTGGCGCGGGCGCCGGGCGCTGCGGAGCGGGAGCCAAGGCCACGGCGGGCGGCTGGGGCTGCGGCGTCGCAGCCACGGGAGCCGGCGCCGGTGCAGCCGGTGCGGGGGCCGGCGCGATGCTCGGCGTGGTCGCAACAGCCGGCGCGGCCGCTTGCGGCTTGCTCGTCGGCGGATCGAACAGCAGGGTGTATTCGCGCACCAGTCGGCCGCTGGCCCAGGAGACTTCGAGGATCACGTCCACGAAGGGTTCCTGCACGGCGCGGTCGCTGTTGACGCGCAACACCGTGCGGCCACCCGACTGGACGACCTGCACCTGCGTGCTGGTGAGGATGGGGTTGTAGTCGATGCCGCTGGCGCGGTACGACTCGGCCGGCGCCACGCGAACTTTCAGCGTGCCGGCCTCTTCGGAGCTGAGGCTGGTGACCTCGATCTCGGCCTTGAGCGTCTCACCGAGGGCGGACTGCACCGACAGCTTGCCGAGACCCACGCCCCATGCGGGCGCGCTGAGCACGCCCAAGGTCACGGCGGTCGCCGCCGCCACACGGGTCAGAGCAAATCGCCCGAGCAGGCTGGATTGGTTTTTCAAGATCACCCCCAGAGCAGACGGGCAACACTCATTTGAGGGTCGCCCGCTTCACAGATTGTTATCACGGCGTACAGATGTTGCGCCACAGCGTTTTTCCAGCACACAAGGCCACAAGGAAAACACAACGGCGACAAGCATATACGCTGCAACCCTCATGCAATGGCTCAAATGGCGAGTTGCTTCACGCCTTTCACCACCGGTAACAAGCTCGTGTCGCTAAGCGGCAACGCCGCCGAGCATCCGCGGCGGCGTCACCTGGGGGACTCTACTCGTGCAATCAGCTTTCGAGAAGGATCCGCAGCATGCGGCGCAGCGGCTCGGCAGCGCCCCACAGCAGTTGGTCGCCAATCGTGAACGCGCCCAGGTATTCCGGCCCCATGGCCAGCTTGCGCAGACGGCCGACGGGGATGGTCATGGTGCCGGTGACGGCCACGGGCGTCAGATCCCGGATCGTGGCTTCACGGGTGTTGGGAACGACCTTCACCCAGGCGTTGTCCGCCGCGATCATGGCTTCGATATCGGCCAGCGGGACGTTCTTCTTGAGCTTGAACGTCAGCGCCTGGCTGTGGCAGCGCATCGCGCCCACGCGCACGCAGAAGCCGTCCACGGGGATGGCTGCGTCGCCAAGACCGAGGATCTTGTTCGTCTCGGCCATGCCCTTCCACTCTTCCTTGGATTGGCCGTCGCCCAGGTCCTTGTCGATCCACGGGATCAGCGAGCCACCCAGCGGTACGCCGAAGTTGCTCGTTTCTTCAGCTGACAGCGAACGCTGCTTGGCGATGACCTGGCGGTCGATCTCCAGAATGGCACTCTTGGGGTCGTCGAGCAGGTGCTTGACCGAGGCATTCAGCGTGCCGTACTGCGTGAGCAGCTCACGCATGTGCTGGGCGCCACCGCCCGAAGCAGCCTGGTAGGTCTGCGTGCTCATCCACTCGACGAGGCCGGCCTTGTACAGCGCGCCCACGCCCATCAGCATGCAGCTGACCGTGCAGTTGCCGCCGATCCAGTTCTTGCCGCCTCCTGCGAGCGACTTCTTGATGACCGGCATGTTCACCGGGTCGAGCACGATCACGGCGTCGCCGCTCATGCGCAGGCTCGAAGCGGCGTCGATCCAGTGGCCGTTCCAGCCGGCAGCGCGCAGCTTGGGGAAGACTTCGCTCGTGTAGTCACCACCTTGGCAGGTGATGATGATCTCGCAGCGCTTGAGCTGCTCGATGTCGAATGCGTTCTGCAGCTTGGTTTCGTTCTTGGCAAATGCCGGGGCGGCGCCGCCGGCGTTGCTGGTGCTGAAGAACAGTGGCTCGATCAGGTCGAAATCGCGCTCCTCGCTCATGCGGTCCATCAGCACCGAGCCGACCATGCCGCGCCAGCCCACCAGTCCTACCAAAGTCGTCATTGCAATTCCCCAGCTGTCAATTTTGTGCGTTCAAGGCGGCCACGACGGCATCGCCCATTTCACGGGTCCCCACCTTGCGGGCGCCCTCGGACCAGATGTCCGCGGTGCGCAGGCCATGGGCCAGCACGGTCTGGACAGCGGCTTCAACGCGTGCCGCGGCTGCCGGTTGACCGAGAGAGAACTTGAGCATCATGGCCGCCGAGAGAATCGTTGCCAAGGGATTGGCCACGCCCTTGCCAGCGATATCCGGCGCGCTGCCGTGGCTCGGCTCGTACAGGCCCTTGTTGTTCTTGTCGAGCGAGGCCGAAGGCAGCATGCCGATCGAGCCGGTGAGCATGGCGGCCTCGTCGCTCAAGATGTCGCCGAACATATTGCCGGTCACGACAACGTCGAACTTCTTCGGCGCCTTGACGAGCTGCATGGCGGCGTTGTCCACATACATGTGGTCGAGCTCGACATCCGGGTATTGGGCGTGCACCTCCGTGACCACGTCCTTCCACAGCTGCGAGGTCTCCAACACATTGGCCTTGTCCACGCTGGTCAGGCGCTTGTTGCGCTTGCGGGCCGCCTGGAAAGCCACATGGGCGATGCGCTCGATCTCGGGGCGCGAGTAGCGCATGGTGTCGAAGGCTTCTTCGCTACCGGGGAAATGGCCGTCAACAGCAGTGCGGCGGCCACGCGGCTGGCCGAAGTAGATGTCGCCGGTCAGCTCGCGGATGATGAGGATGTCCAGCCCCGCCACCAGCTCGGGCTTGAGGCTCGAAGCATGCGTGAGCTGCTCGTAGCAGATGGCCGGGCGGAAGTTGGCAAAGAGGCCCAGGTTCTTGCGCAGGCCCAGGATCGCCTGCTCGGGGCGCAGCGCGCGCTCGAGCTTGTCGTACTTCCAGTCGCCCACGGCGCCGAACAGCACGGCGTCGGCTTCCAGCGCCAGTTTGAGCGTCGCCTCGGGCAGCGGATGGCCGGCGGCCTCATAGGCAGCGCCGCCCACGGGCGCCTCTTCCATTTGCAGCGGCAGATCCAGCGCCTTCAGCACCTTGACCGCCTCGGCCATGATCTCGGGGCCAATGCCGTCACCTGGCAGGATTGCAATCTTCATCTCAAGCTCTTCCTTCATTCATTCCTTGTCACCGAGCCAATGCACGAGTCGGTACTCGCAAGCCTTGAACACGATGTAGGCCAGCAGGGCCGCATAGCCGCTGGCCAGCAATTCCAGCAACTGCTGCAGAGCCCCGTCCATCAGGGCCATGAAGCCGTAGTCGCTGATCAATTCAAAGTTCGCCTGCAGCAGATGGACCAGGTTCAGCGTGCCGCAACCGAACAGCAGAAAGCTCAGGCCCATGACCGCGTAGGTGAGCCACAAGCGGCTCAGCACGACCCGGTGGAACCAGCGCTTCATCGTCTATCGATGCCTCAGACCCGCCGGCCGAGCCACGGCTTCTGCAGCAGCCGTTCGGCCTCGAAAGCCTTGATCTTGTCGGCATGGCGCAGGGTCAGGCCGATGTCGTCAAAGCCGTTGACCAGGCAGAACTTGCGGAAAGGCTGCACGTCGAAGGGCAGCTCCGTGCCGTCGGCCTTGACCACCACCTGGCGCTCCAAGTCGATGATCAGCTGGTAGCCGGGGAAGGCGAAGACTTCATCGAACAGCTGCGCCACCTGCGACTCGCTCAAGACAATCGGCAGCACGCCGTTCTTGAAGCAGTTGTTGAAGAAGATGTCGGCAAAGCTCGGCGCGATGATGGCGCGAAAACCGTACTGCTCCAGCGCCCAGGGGGCATGCTCGCGGCTCGATCCGCAGCCGAAATTGCGGCGCGCGATCAGCACCGAAGCACCCGCATAGCGCGGCTGGTTCAGCACGAAATCCGGGTTGGGCTTGCGCGAGGCCGGATCCTGACCCGGCTCGCCGTGGTCCAGATAGCGCCACTCATCGAACAGGTTCGGGCCGAAGCCGCTGCGCTTGATCGACTTGAGGAACTGCTTCGGGATGATCGCGTCCGTGTCGACGTTCTCGCGATCCATGGGGGCGACGAGGCCCTTGTGAACAACGAACTTCTCCATCACGCGATCCTCCGCACGTCAACGAAATGGCCTTCCATCGCCGCCGCAGCAGCCATGGCGGGACTGACCAGGTGCGTGCGACCGCCCTGCCCTTGCCGGCCCTCGAAATTGCGGTTGCTCGTCGAGGCGCAGCGCTCGCCCGGCTCCAGCCGGTCGGCGTTCATGGCCAGGCACATCGAGCAGCCCGGTTCGCGCCATTCGAAGCCTGCGGCCTTGAAGACCTCATCCAGCCCCTCGGCCTCGGCCTGCGCCTTGACCAGGCCCGAGCCCGGCACGACGAGCGCCAGCTTCACGTTCGAAGCCACGCGGCCCCCCAGGCGCTTCACCACCGCGGCGGCTTCGCGCATGTCCTCGATACGGCTGTTGGTGCAGGAGCCGATGAAGACCTTGTCGATGCGGATGTCCGACATCGCCTTGTTGGGCTCGAGGCCCATGTACGTCAGCGCGCGCTCGATGGCACCGCGCTTGATGCTGTCCTTTTCCTTGTCGGGATCGGGCACGCGGTCCTCGATGGACAGGACCATCTCGGGCGAAGTGCCCCAGGTGACCTGCGGACGGATCTGCGAGGCGTCGAGTTCGACGACAGTGTCGAACTGCGCGCCGGCGTCGCTGTGCAGCGTGCGCCAGTAGTTCACCGCCTGGTCCCATTCCACGCCGGTCGGCGAGAACGGGCGGGCCTTGACGTAATGCAGCGTCACTTCGTCCACGGCGATCAGGCCGGCGCGCGCGCCGGCTTCGATGGCCATGTTGCAGACGGTCATGCGGCCTTCCATCGACAGCGCGCGGATCGCCGAACCGGCGAACTCAATCGTGTAGCCCGTGCCGCCGGCCGTGCCGATCTTGCCGATGATGGCCAGCACGATGTCCTTGGCGCCGACACCGCGAGGCGCCTGGCCTTCCACGCGGATCAGCATGTTCTTGGCCTTCTTGGCCAGCAGCGTCTGCGTGGCCAGCACGTGCTCCACCTCGCTCGTGCCGATGCCGTGCGCCAGCGCACCGAATGCGCCGTGCGTGCTCGTGTGGCTGTCGCCGCACACCACCGTCATGCCCGGCAGCGTGGCGCCCTGCTCGGGGCCGATCACGTGGACGATGCCCTGGCGCTTGTCGTTCATCTTGAACTGCGTGATGCCATTGCGATCGCAGTTGGCGTCGAGCGTGTCGACCTGCAGCCTGGAGATCGGATCGGCGATGCCCTGGCTGCGGTCGGTCGTCGGCACGTTGTGGTCGCTCACGGCCAGGTTGGCCGACAGACGCCAGACCTTGCGGCCGGCCAGGTCCAGGCCTTCGAAAGCCTGCGGGCTGGTCACTTCGTGCAGCAGGTGGCGGTCGATGTAGAGGACAGCCGTGCCGTCTTCCTCGGTGTGGACGACGTGCTCGTCCCAGAGCTTGTCGTACAGGGTTCTTGCAGTCATCTCACTTCTCCTTCGGGCACAACGCATCCACGAAGCGTTGAACCACCGTGGGCAGGCGCTCCACCCGCGCCACCCCCAAAACATAGTCGCGCTTGGCCCAGAGTTCTTCCAGGCGCACCGTGCGCACGGCAAACACCTGCGCAAAGCGCTGGGCCGGAGCGTCAGGCAGCACGGCCACGCCCATCCCGGCTTCCACCAGCTGGGCAATGGCGTCGAAGCCACGCACCTGCCAGCGGGCCTTGAGCGTGCGGCCGCGGGCCAGCGCCTGCTCGTGCATCAGCTCCTGGGCCGAGGCGCCGGCATGCAGGCCGACGATCTCGTGATCGAGCAAGTCATCAAAGGTGACCGACTTGCGCTCGGTGAGCGCATGGCCGCGCGGCACCAGCACGGCCAGGCGGCCGGCGGCATAGAGGCGCGTGTCAATGCGGTTGTCGGTGATCGGTGGCGTGAACACGCCCACGTCGGCGCGCCCTTCGGCCACGGCCTGCTGCACCTCGGAGCTGGTCATGTCCTCGAGGCTGATGCGGATCTGCGGATGCTTGGCACTGAAGGCGGCCAGGTCGGGCGGCAGGCATTCGGCAATCGCGCCGGCATTGGCAGCGATGCGCAGGTGGCCTTTGATGCCGCGGGCGAACTCGACGACCTCGCTCTCCAGCGCGTGCAGCGAAGCGTTCAGCGTGCGGATGTGGCGCACCAGGGCGCGGCAGGCCTCGGTGGGCTCCACACCGCGCGCGCGACGCTCGAACAGCTGCACGCCCAGGCGCGATTCCAGGTCCGACAGCCGCTTGCTTGCCGCCGCCAGCGCCAGGTGCTCTTGCTGCGCCCCGCGCGTGATCGAGCGCGTCTGCTCGATGGCGAGCACGAGGTTGAGCGTGGTGAGGTCAAGGCGCATGGTGGGCGAAGCATAAGGCTTCGCCAGTTTCTACAGAAGCACTTTGTTTTTCACCCAGGCTTCGCGAATGGCGAAATCACTACCCACCTACCCTCGTGGCGTGTGCATTTTTGTCCACGAAGCACGAGGTTAACGCCTGCGCCGGCCGGACAACGGCGATGGCGCAGGCTCCTGTGCGAGGATCGGGTCCTGCCCGGAACACGAGAGGGGAGAGTGCGATGGATCTGCAGTTCGCCGGACTTCGAACGCAGCGCGCGGCGTTGGCCGCCGCCGCGGCGTTGAGCATCCTGATCAGCGGATGCGTCGTCCCGCCACCGGGTCCTTCCACCACCACTCCTCAGGCCGATACGCCACAGCCGCCGCCTGCACCGCCGTCCACGCCGGCCCCGCCTCCGCCGCCCGCTGCCCCACCGCCTCCGCCGCCCACACTGCCACACAGCGAAGCCGTGCTGAACGCGGCTAACACGCTGTTCTCCAAGGCCAATCTGCAGCCCGCCGACAAGGGCGCGCGCTACACCGTGCTCGTGGATCCGCTGGTCGACGGCGTGACGCGCATGCAGACCAAGACGACGCAGGCCATGGAAACGCGCATCGTCGCGCTGGCCAAACAGAGCTATCCGCAGTTCGAGGTGAAGGCCTTCAACGCCGCCAACCTCGCGCAATCGCCGCTGCTCATCGTCGGCACCTTCACGCCGATCAACCAGGAAGGCAAGACGGAAGGCGAGCGCTCGATGTACCGCTTCTGCCTGGTGATGGTGGACCTCAAGTCGGGCAAGCTCGTCTCCAAGGCCGTCACGCGCTCCAAGATGGAAGCCGTGGACGCCACGCCGCCGCCATTCTTCGTCGATGCTCCCGCCTGGAGCAAGGACCCGGTGACCGAGGGCTACGTGAAGACCTGCCAGGCCTCCAAGCCCGGCGACGCCATCCAGCCCAGCTATGTGGAAGGCCTGGTGGCCGCCAGCATCACGGACGAAGCCATCCGTGCCTACAACGGCCGCCAGTACAAGACCGCACAGACGCTGTTCAACAAGGCCGCCGCGATGGGCAGCGGCCCGCAGCTGCGCGCGATGACGGGCCAGTACCTGAGCAGCTGGAAGCTCGGCCAGCGCGAAGCCTCGATGAAGGCTTTCGCCAACATCGTGGATTACGGCATCGCACAAGGTCAGCTCGGCGTGCAGTTCACTTTCGCCGCTGGCTCGACCGTGCTTGGCCCCGAGGGCATCGGCATTCCCAACAACCTCTGGGTCAAGATCCTGGCGCAGCGGCTGGCCGCCGCCAAGGGCTGCGCCGAGATCGGCGGCCATGCCAGCCGTGGTGGCCCCGAGGCCATCAACGAACGGCTGTCCGCGGGACGCGCCGAGTACGTGATGCGCCGCCTGATCGACGAGTCACCTGGTCTCTCCAAGCGCCTGCTCGCCGTGGGCTACGGCTCGCGCGCCAACCTCGTCGGCACGGGCAAGGACGACGCATCCGACGCGCTCGACCGACGCGTCGAAGTCAAGCCGCTGGCCTGCAGCGGATAGCGATGTGCGGCCGCCAGCTCCGCGCCGCCGCAGCGCTTGTCGCGTTGCTGCTGGCGCCGCTTGCGGTCTTTGCGGCTCTCACCGATGAATCGCAAGCGCCCCAGCTGCGGGTCGAGGCCGGCACGCACATCGCCGCCATCCGCGCCCTGGCCGCCGATGCGCGCGGCGAGCTGCTGCTGACAGCCTCTGAAGACAAGACGGCGCGGCTGTGGCGGATCGCCGATCGCAGCCTGCTGCGCGTGCTGCGCCCGCCCATCGGTGCAGACAACGACGGCAAGCTCTACGCCGCCGCGCTCACACCCGATGGCCGTGTGGCCGCCGTGGCCGGCTGGACGGAGGACAACGAGGTGTACCTGTTCGACAGCGACGACGGCCGCATGCGCGGGCGCATCGAGGGCCTGCCCAACGTCGTCAACGCACTGGCCTTCTCGCCCGACGGGCAGCTGCTGGCGGTGCTGCTCTGGGGCGGCCAAGGTCTGCGTCTGTATGCGAGCGGCGATGGCTGGAAGACGGCGCGCGAAGTCGGCAACGATGCGGGCTACGGCGGCTCGGGCTATGGACTCGCGTTCTCGCCCGATGGCCGAACGCTGGCAACCAGCGACGAGTCGGGCGCGGTGCGCCTGTACGCGCTGCGCGGCGCCAGCCTTTGGTTGCAGAGCACGCAGCGCCTGAGCGGCCGTCCGCACGGCCTCGCCTTCTCGCCCGACGGCCGCCGCCTGGCCGTGGGCTTTGCCGACAGCCTGCAGGCGCAGGTGCTGCGCGCCGACAACCTCGCGCCCGACTGGCAGGCGCCGCCGCAAGACGGTGGTGGCGCCCTGCACTGCGTGGCCTGGTCGCGCGATGGACGCCAGCTCTATGCGGCCGGCACCTGGCGCAGTGCGCCGGGGCAGCATGGCGTGCGCCGATGGACCTTCGGCGACCGAGGCACCGTCAACGACACCCCGGCGGCCACCGACGCCGTCACGGCGCTGCTGGGCACAGGCAACAGCGTGCTCTGGGCTTCGGGCGATGCCGGCTGGGGCGTGGTGGGCGGCGCTGCCGTGCGTTCGCTGCGAGCCGACTTCCGCTTGCCGGCAGCGTCAGGCTCGAGCAGCCTGCGCGTGTCGGACAACGGCCACGAGCTGAACTTCGCCACCCGCTTCGGCGGCCTGTCGCCCGCACGCTTCGACCTGGGCGGTCCGACCTGGCGAGCTGCCCTGCCCTTTGATGCCGGAGCGCCGATGCCGCCCGGCCTGCGCGACTGGCAGGACAGCGCGAGCCCACGGCTGGGTGGCAAGGTCTTGACCCTCGGACCGGGCGAAGTCTCGCTCGCCCTGGGCGCCGAGCCATCGGGCCGCGGCTTCGCGCTCGGCAGCAACCATCGGCTGCGTCTCTACGCTGCCGATGGCCGCGAGCTGTGGAACGCCCGCATCCCCGCCCCTTGCTTTGCCGTGGGTCTGAGCCGCGATGGCCGCTGGGTGGTCGGCGGCTTCGGCGACGGCACGCTGCGCTGGTTCCGCCGCAAGGACGGCGCCGAGGTGCTGGCCTTCTATCCGCATGGAGACGGCAAGGCCTGGGCGGCATGGACACCCGATGGCCGCTATCTGGCCGGTGGTGGTGGCGAAGCGCTGGTGGGCTGGCACCTGAACCGCGCGCCCGATCAGGCGGCGGAGTTCCTGCCGCTCTCGCGCTTTGCCGAGCGCTACTTCGATCCGCTGGGCGTGCTCAGTGCCGTGTCAGACCAGCCGCAGGTGCGGCCGGTGGCTGATCCGCGCGCCGGACTCAAGCTGCCGCCTCTGGTGCAGTTCTCGACACCCAAGAGCAGCGGCAATGTCGATGACGACAAGGTGCGCATCGAGCTGGCCGTGACCGATCGCGGCGGCGGCATCGACGAGGTCCGCCTGCTGCACAACGGCAAGGTCGTGCAGACCAGCATGCCGCAGACCGCTGCCGCGGCGAAGGCGCCGGCGCAGCTCAAGTTCGAGCTGCCGCTGGAGAGCGGCAGCAACATCGTTCAGGCCGTCGCCTTGAGCAAGGACCGCACGGAATCGGCGCCGGTCGAGCTGACGCTCAAGTCGCCGCAGCGCCCCGAGCGCCCGCGCTTGCATGTGCTGGCCGTGGGCATCAACAAGTACCGCAACAGCCAGCTGGATCTGAGCTTCTCCGTGCCGGATGCGCAGGGCATTGCCGATGCCTTCCGCACGCTGAGCCGCAAGCTCTTCGCCGATGTGGCCGTGACCGAGCTGTACGACGCGAAGGCCACGCGCGCGGGCATCCTCGCGCAGCTGAAGGATTTCTCTGGCGCCAAACCCGAGGACGTGGTCGTCGTCTACCTCGCCGGACATGGCGAGACCCAGGGCGATGACTGGTTCTTCGTGCCGTATGAAGTGACCCAGCCCGAGCAGCCCGAGCGCCTGAAGCGCGATGGCCTCTCGTCGCGCGACCTCTCGAGCGCCATCAGGGCCATGCCGGCGCGCAAGGTCGTGGTGCTGATCGACGCCTGCAAGTCCGGCGCCGCCATCGCGGGCTTCCGCGGTCTGGAAGAACGCCGGCTGCTGGCGCAGCTCTCGCGCTCCACCGGCACCCACCTGATCGCCGCCACCAACAAGGAACAGCTGGCCAGCGAGCTGCTGAGCCTGGGCCACGGCGTGTTCACGTACACGGTGCTGCAAGGCCTGGAAGGCAAGGCCGCGCTCAGCGGCCCCGACGTGACAGCGCTGAAGCTGATGGCCTATGTGGAGCAGGAGCTGCCCGAGCTGTCCAAGCGCTACCGCACCGAGGAGCAATACCCGGTGGTCAGCTCCACGGGCATGGACTTCCCACTCGTGCTGCGCTGAATCTCGTCGTTACGTCTTGTTTCATTTGGCTTGACCCTTCTCCATTGCCGGGCCCGTTCCAGCATGGGCCCACAACCGATGGAGAAGCCCATGAACGAGAAGAACCGCCTCTTCAACACGACCGCACCGATGGCCGGCGCGCTGCTGGTCTTGAGCCTCGTGCTGGCTGCCTGCAGCACCCGGGACGAGAACCCGGCAGCGGCCAAGGATCGCGCCGAACCGCCGCCGATGCCGCCGACCTTGGAAGTCAAGATCGTTCCGCAGGTGCCTGTGCCAGAAGTACAGATCCAGCCGATGCCCGTGGCCGCGCCGGCCCCGCCCGCCAAGGCGACGGAAATGCAGCGCTCATCCGATGCACAGCGCCAGAAGAGCCTCGAGTCGGTCGTCGTATCCGGCGCTCGCGTGGCCTACGCCTACTCCTCGTCGCCGCCGCCCACGCCAGCTGTGGCCTACGCGCCGCCGAGCACAGCCAAGTACGCGAGCTTCAACGACAACCCCTGGCAGCGCGTCGCCGAAGCGCCGGTCTCCACCTTCGGCGCCAGCGTGGACACCGCCAGCTACGCCAACGTGCGCCGCTTCATCAACCGCGGCACGCTGCCGCCGCAGGACGCTGTGCGCGTGGAAGAGCTGGTCAACTACTTCGGTTATGACTACGCCGCGCCCAGCGCCCACGATGCCCAGCCCTTCAAGGTCGATGCACGCATCGCCGCAGCGCCCTGGAACCCCGAGCGCGGCCTGCTGCGCATCGCCATCAAGGGCCGTGACCTCGCCAAGCTGAGCCTCCCACCGGCCAACCTGGTCTTCCTGGTCGACGTGTCCGGGTCGATGAGCCCGCAAGATCGCCTGCCCCTCGTACGCTCAGCGCTGCACTTGCTCACGCGCCAGTTGCGAGCGCAGGACCACGTCGCCATCGTCAGCTATGCCAGCGGCACGCGCGTCGTGCTGCCGGCCACCACGGGCGACCAAAAAGACAAGATCGATCAAGCCATCGACACCTTGCAAGCCGGCGGCGGCACCTACGGTGAGGCCGGCATCCGCCTGGCCTATGCGCAGGCCCACGAGGGCTTTGTGAGCGAGGGCATCAACCGCGTGCTGCTGGCCACCGATGGCGACCTGAACATCGGCGTGACCGAACCCGGCCAGCTCAAGGCTCTCGTCGAAGACGAACGCAAGCGCGGGGTCGGCCTCACGACCCTGGGCGTGGGCGACTCCAACTACAACGACGCGCTGATGAAGAAGCTGGCCGATGCCGGCGACGGCAGCTACCACTACCTCGACTCGCTGCAGGAGGCGCACAAGGTGCTGGTCAACGAGATGACCTCCACGCTGGCCGTCATCGCGCAGGACCTGAAGCTGCAGATCGAGTTCAACCCCGCCCAGGTGGACGAGTACCGCCTGATCGGCTACGAGATGAACGCCCTCACCCGCGAGCAGTTCAACGACGACAAGGTGGATGCCGGCGACATCGGTGCGGGCCACACCGTGACGGCGCTGTACGAGTACGTGCCCAAGGGCGCCAAGGGCAACGTCGATCCGCTGCGTTATGGCGAGGACAAGAAGAAGGTGGCAGCCGCCGCGTCGAGCGACAAGTCCGGCGAGCTCGCCTGGATCAAGCTGCGCTACAAGAAGCCCGGCACCAGCAGCAGCGAGCTGGTCGCCTTCCCGGTGCACAAGCCGGCGCAGTTGCTCACGCTCGCCCAGGCCGACACCGAGATGCGCTTTGCCGTCGCCGCAGCCGCATGGGGTCAGTGGCTGCGCGGCAGCACGCTGATCGGCGCCTACGGCCCCGCGCAAATCCTGCCGCTGGCCCGCGAGGCGCGCGGCGACGACCGCTACGGCCACCGCGCGGAGTTCGTGCGGCTGGTGGAGCTGTCGAGCAGCCTGAAGCGCTGAAGGCGGGGTACGCTCGGGCCATGATGAATCGACGTCATTGCCTGGGCGCCCTCGGCGCACTCACCGTGGCTGGATGCGCCACCCGGCTACCCAGCCTGCCCGCGGGCCTCGAAGCCGGCAAGCAGAAGCCCTTCGTGATCGAGGACTCGCCCGCCTCGCCCATCGGCCTCATGTGGGTGTCCCTGCCCGCTGGCTATGCCGAGGCGCGCGAGCCCTGGCCGCTGCTGATCTTCCTGCACGGCTCGGGCGAGCGCGGCAGCGACCTGAACAAGGTGCTGATGCACGGCCCGCCGAAGCACGCGGCCGCTGGGCAGGCCTACCCGATGGTGGTGGTGAGCCCGCAGCTGGGCGAAGGCCGCCGCTGGGAACCGGCCGAGTTGCATGCCTTGCTCGGCGAGCTGCAGGCGCGCTTCAAGGTCGATCCCAAACGCAGCTACTGCACCGGCCTTTCGCTCGGCGGGCACGGCACCTGGAACTGGGCGAGCACCTATCCCGGCGACCTGGCCGCCGTTGCCCCGGTGTGCGGCTACGGCGATCCAGCGCAGGTGGCCGCCAACATGAAGCGCATCCCAGTGCGCGCCTATCACGGCGATCAGGACAAGGCCGTGCCCATCGAGAAGCAGCAGGCCTGCGTAGATGCGCTGCGCGCTGCGGGCGGCGACGTGTCCTTCACCGTCTACCCCGGCGTGGGGCATGACTCCTGGGTACAGGCCTACGAAGATCCGGGCCTGGTGCCCTGGCTGCTTTCGAAGAAGCTCGCCTGAGCTTGTAAATCAGCCCAGCGCCGCCACGACCTCGGGCGGCGCCTGCACCAGCTCGATCAGCACGCCCTCGCCCGCAATCGGGAACTCGGCGTTGCTTTTCGGGTGGATGAAGCAGATGTCGTAGCCCGCTGCCCCCTTGCGGATACCGCCCGGCGCAAAGCGTACGCCGTTGGCCGTCATCCATTCCACGGCCTTGGGCAGATCGTCGACCCACAGGCCCACGTGGTTCAGCGGCGTGGCGTGCACCGCGGGCTTCTTGTCCGGATCCAGCGGCTGCATCAGGTCAACCTCAACCTTGTGCGGGCCGCTGCCGATCGCGCAGATGTCTTCATCCACGTTTTCACGTTCAGAGACGAAGTTGCCAGTGATCGAGAGGCCAAGCACATCGACCCAGAGCTTGCGCAGCGCGAGCTTGTCGGGGCCACCGATGGCGATCTGCTGGATGCCGAGGATCTTGTAGGGCTTGGTCATCATGCGAACCTCAAGATCGTCTGATCCACCGCCAGGCTCTCGCCCACCTTGGCTTCCACCTCAGCCACCACACCGTCGCGCTCGGCCACGAGGATGTTCTCCATCTTCATGGCTTCGATCACCGCGAGCCGCTCACCGGCCTGCACCTGCTGGCCCGGCTGCACGGCGATCTGCACGAGCAGGCCCGGCATCGGTGAGAGCAGCATCTTGGAGGTGTCAGGCGGTGCCTTGTAGGGCATCAGCTCGAGCAGTTCGGAAGCGCGCGGGCTCAGCACATTGGCCACGACCGAGCGGCCGTTGTGCTGGATGCGGTAGGCCAGCGGGTTCCTTGCCGTGCCGCGGTCGGCCTGGGCAGCAAAGGGCTTGCCGTTGGCGGTGCCGGTCAGCAGGATGTCCGAGAGGCGCGACTGGCAAGAGATCTGGTAGCTCTTCTCGCCCACGCGCACGGTGGCCTCGCCGGTCTGGCCGGCGTATTCGGCGATGTGGATGGCATGGCGCGAAGCCTTGCCAGCGCCTTCGTTGACCACGGCGACGTAATCACTCTCGATGCGCACCTCGTGGCCCGGCAACTGGCCGCTGATGCCGGCCTCGCGCTCTCTAGCCTTGCGCCGGATGAAGCCGGCCAGCGCGATCAGGAACTCCGGATCGTCGTGCGGCACGTCCTCGGCCTTGAAACCGCCGCCGTAGTGCGAGGCGATGAAGCCGGTGTTGAAGTTGCCAGTGGCGAAATCAGGATGGGCCAGCAATGCCGACTGGAACGGGATGTTGCTCGTGATGCCGCGGATCACGAAGGCGTTGAGCGCCTCGCGCATCATGCGAATAGCATCGGCCCGGTCCTTGCCGTGCACGATGAGCTTGGCGATCATCGAGTCGTAGAACATCGGAATCTCGCCGCCCTCGTAGACGCCGGTGTCCACACGAACGCCGTAACGGCCATTTTCAGCGGCAACCATCGAGGCTGCCGGCGGCTGGTACTTCACCAGGCGGCCGGTGGAGGGCAGGAAGTTGCGGAACGGGTCTTCGGCATTGATGCGGCATTCGATCGCCCAGCCATCGCGCTTGATGTCCTGCTGCTTGAAGGCCAGCTTCTCGCCGGCCGCCACGCGGATCATCTGCTCGACGAGGTCCAGGCCGGTGATGCATTCCGTGACTGGATGCTCCACCTGCAAGCGCGTGTTCATCTCCAGGAAGTAGAAGCCCTGGTCCTTGCCGACGACGAACTCCACCGTACCGGCGCTCTGGTACTTCACAGCCTTGGCCAGGGCCACGGCCTGCTCGCCCATGGCCTTGCGCGTCGTGTCCGAGATGAAGGGCGAAGGCGCCTCTTCGATCACCTTTTGGTGGCGGCGCTGAATCGAGCACTCGCGCTCGTGCAGATAGACCACGTTGCCGTGACCGTCGCCCAGCACCTGGATCTCGATGTGGCGCGGCTCCTCGACGAACTTCTCCATGAAGACGCGGTCGTCGCCGAAGCTGTTGCGTGCCTCGTTGCGGCAGCTGGTGAAGCCTTCGAAGCAGTCCTTGTCGTTGAAGGCCACGCGCAGGCCCTTGCCGCCGCCGCCGGCGCTGGCCTTGATCATGACCGGATAGCCGATCTTCTGGGCAATGCCCACGGCTTCCTCCGGCGAGAGGATGGGCTCGTTGTGGCCAGGAATCGTGTTGACCTTGGCTTCGTTGGCCAGCTTCTTGGAGGCGATCTTGTCGCCCATGGCCGCGATGGAATAGTGCTTCGGACCGATGAAGATCAGGCCTTCTTCCTCGACACGGCGCGCAAAGTCCTCGTTCTCGGACAGGAAGCCGTAGCCGGGGTGGATGGCCTCGGCGCCGGTGCGCTTGGCGGCGGCGATGATCTTGTCGGCCACCAGATAGCTCTCGCGCGAAGGCGCGGGGCCGAGCAGCACGGCCTCGTCGGCCAGCTCGACGTGGCGGGCATCCTTGTCGGCCTCGGAATAGACGGCCACCGTCTGGATGCCCATCTTGCGCGCCGTGACGATCACGCGGCAGGCGATCTCACCGCGATTCGCGATCAGGATCTTCTTGAACATATCGGTACTCTCCAGATTCTTCTCACTTCGGGACCGCGCCGCGCAGGCAGCGATCGGTCCATTGCACGGTGCGCTGGTGCAGCCAGGTTTCTGTCGGGTCATTTGCCGGCCCGGCGCCCTGATAGGCAAAGTCCAGCATCAGCAGGGCGCGGCGTCCCTCGGGCGTAGCAGCGTCGGTCTGACCGTCGCGCTTCATGTCGGCCAGCGCGGCGTTCTTGCTCAGGTTCTCGCCGCGGTAGAGCAAGATCACGGGCAGCGTGTAGAGATCGCCCGTGCAGCGTTCGATGCGCGGCTCGACCGCACCGCCATAGGCCTTGCGGGCGCAGCTGGCGAACGCCGAGCGTGCGGCATCAGCGCCATCGGCCTCGGCCACGCGAGCGTGCTCCGCCACGCACGCGCCAGCATCCGGCGCGGCCTGTGCCGCACCCATCGCTGCCATCGCCGCCATCACCACGCTCACGATCAGAGCGGAATGTTGCCGTGCTTGCGCCACGGGTTCTCCAGCTTCTTTTCCTTGAGCATCACCAGCGAACGGCAAATGCGTTTGCGCGTCTCGTGCGGCTGAATCACGTCGTCGATGAAGCCGCGCGCGCCAGCGACAAACGGGTTGGCAAAGCGCGCCTTGTATTCGGCCTCGCGGGCGGCGAGCTTGGTGGGGTCGCCCTTGTCTTCGCGGAAGATGATCTCCACCGCGCCCTTGGCGCCCATCACTGCAATTTCAGCGTTCGGCCAGGCGAAGTTGACGTCGCCGCGCAGGTGCTTGGAGGCCATCACGTCGTACGCGCCGCCATAGGCCTTGCGGGTGATGACGGTGATCTTGGGCACCGTGCATTCGGCATAGGCGTAAAGCAGCTTGGCGCCGTGCTTGATGATGCCGCCGTACTCCTGGCTGGTACCCGGCATGAAGCCGGGCACGTCCACGAAGGTCACCACGGGGATGTTGAAGGCATCGCAGAAGCGCACGAAACGCGCGGCCTTGATGCTGCTCTTGATGTCCAGGCAGCCGGCCAGCACCAGCGGCTGGTTGGCCACGATGCCCACCGTCTGACCCTCCATGCGGGCGAAGCCGATCAGGATGTTCTTGGCATAGTCGGGCTGCAGCTCGAAGAAATCGCCGTCGTCGACCGTCTTGAGGATCAGCTCCTTCATGTCGTAGGGCTTGTTTGGGTTCTCCGGCACCAGCGTGTCCAGCGACATGTCCACGCGGTTCGCCGGATCGCCGCTGGCGCGCTTGGGCGCCTTCTCGCGGTTGTTCAGCGGCAGGTAGTTGAAGAAGCGGCGCAGCATCAGGATGGCTTCGACGTCGTTGTCGAAGGCCAGGTCGGCCACGCCACTCTTGGTGTTGTGCGTGGTCGCGCCGCCGAGTTCTTCAGCGGTGACCTCCTCGTGCGTCACGGTCTTCACCACATCGGGGCCGGTGACGAACATGTACGACGAATCCTTCACCATGAAGATGAAGTCCGTCATGGCTGGCGAGTACACGGCGCCGCCAGCGCAAGGGCCCATGATCATGCTGATCTGCGGCACCACGCCCGAGGCCAGCACGTTCTTCTGGAACACATCGGCATAGCCGCCGAGCGAGGCCACGCCTTCCTGGATGCGCGCGCCGCCCGAGTCGTTCAGGCCGATCACCGGCGCGCCGACCTTCATGGCCTGGTCCATCACCTTGCAGATCTTCTCGGCGTGCGTCTCGGAGAGCGAGCCGCCGAAGACCGTGAAGTCCTGGCTGTAGCTGAAGGCCAGGCGGCCGTTGATCATGCCGTAGCCGATCACCACACCGTCGCCCGGGATCTTCTGGTCATCCATGCCGAAGTCCACGCAGCGGTGCTCGACGAACATGTCCCACTCTTCGAAAGTGCCTTCGTCAAAGAGCAGTTCGAGCCGTTCGCGTGCGGTCAGCTTGCCCTTGGCGTGCTGGGCGGCGATGCGCTTCTCTCCGCCGCCGAGCCGCGCCTTGGCGCGCTTCTCTTCGAGCTGTTGCTGGATGTCATGCATGTTTGGAGTCTCCGGAAAACTTCTGCAGCAGCTGGCGGGCTGCCGTCGAGGGCGCGAGGCTGCCTTGCAGCACCTGCGCCGTGATGCCCTCCAGCACCGCGCGCACGGCGGGCGAAGAGGCGAATTGGTGTTTGAGGTCGGCCTGGATGCGTTCCCACATCCAGGCCAGCGATTGTTGTTCGCGCTTGGCGGCAAAACCTGCTTCAGCGCGTCGCTCGATTGCATCCCAGAAGCGGTCCAGCCCTTCGGCCTTCAGTGCGGAAAGCTGCAGAACGTCGACGTTATGTCGCTGCAACCGCATGCTGGAAACGATCATGGCCTGCGCACGCGTAGCAGCTGCGGCGTCGATGTCGGCCTTGTTGATGACGACCAGATCGGCCAGCTCCATCACGCCCTTCTTGATCGCCTGCAGATCGTCGCCCGCGTTGGGCAGCTGCAGCAGCACGTAGAGGTCGGTCATGCCGGCCACGGCGGTTTCGCTCTGACCAACGCCGACCGTCTCCACGATCACGACGTCAAAGCCCGCGGCCTCGCAGACCAGCAGCGCTTCGCGCGTCTTCTCGGTCACGCCACCGAGCGTGCCGCTCGAAGGGCTCGGGCGGATGAACGCCCGCTCGTCCATCGACAGCCGCTCCATGCGCGTCTTGTCGCCCAGGATCGAGCCGCCGGAAACGCTGCTCGACGGATCGACCGCCAGCACCGCCACCTTGTGGCCGCGCTCGATCAGCATCAGGCCGAGCGCCTCAATGAAGGTGCTCTTGCCCACGCCTGGCACGCCGGAGATGCCCAGGCGCAGCGACTTGCCCGAATGCGGCAGCAGTTCGGTCAACAGGGCGTCGGCCTGCTCGCGGTGATCGGCGCGGGTCGATTCGAGGAGCGTGATCGCTTTGGCCAGCGCGCGGCGCTGGCCGGAACCGGGCTGGAGGACGTCGGCGGCGAGATTCATCTTGCCGCGCTCCACCGGTACTGAATGTCGAACTCGTCCTCGTTCGTCTGCACGAAGCCGTGGCGCTGGTAGAAGCGGTTGGCATCGCTGCCTTTCAGCGCGTTGAGCACCACGTCCTGGCCATGGCCCTGCACCCAGGCCATTGCCCAGGCGCCCACGCCCTGCCCTTGCGAGCCGGGCGCGATGTAGAAGTGCTTGAGATTCAGCGCGCCGTGTTCGGGCACGAGGGTCAGGAAGCCGATGCGTTCACCGTCGCGGCACAGATGCCGCATCTGCGACGGCTCGAAACCTTCGGCCAGGCGGGCACGCGAACGCTCGGGGTCGAAGCGGCCCAGGCGTTCGAGGCTCTCGCGCATCGCCGCCATCCGAAGCTCATGCATCGCTTCGAAGTCGCCCAATGCAACCGGCTCCAGACGCAGGTCCATCAGGCCGCCACCGCCTTGCGGATCTGCTCCAGCACATCCTTGGCGCTGGCCGGAATCGGCGTGCCTGGGCCGTAGATGCCCTTCACGCCAGCCTCATACAGATACTCGTAATCCTGCTGCGGAATCACGCCGCCGACGAAGACGATGATGTCGTTGGCGCCCTGCTTCTTCAGCTCGGCAATGATCGCCGGCACCAGCGTCTTGTGGCCGGCGGCGAGCGTGGAGACGCCGACCGCATGGACGTCGTTCTCGATGGCTTGTCGCGCGCACTCTTCGGGGGTCTGGAACAGCGGGCCCATGTCGACGTCAAAGCCCAGGTCGGCATAGGCGGTGGCCACCACCTTGGCGCCACGGTCGTGGCCGTCCTGGCCGAGCTTGGCGATCATCACGCGCGGGCGGCGACCCTGCGCTTCGGCAAAGGCCTTGATCTCGCCCTGCAGCTTGGCCCAGCCCTCGGCCGAGTCGTAGGCGGCGGCGTAGACGCCGGTGACCTTTTGCGTGTCGGCTCGGTGGCGGCCGAAGGTGGTTTCGAGTGCATCGCTCACCTCGCCGACGGTAGCACGCAGGCGGATGGCCTGGATCGAGAGATCCAGCAGGTTGCCGGTGCCGTTCCGGGCCGCCTCGGTCAGTGCAGCCAGGGCGTTAGCCACCGCCGCAGCGTCGCGCTTGGCCTTGATGCTGCTCAGGCGGGCGATCTGCTGATCGCGCACAGCGTGGTTGTCCACCTCGAGGATCTCGATCGGGTCTTCCTTGCCGAGCTTGTACTTGTTGACGCCGACGATCACGTCCTTGCCCGAATCGATGCGGGCCTGCTTTTCGGCGGCACTGGCCTCGATCTTGAGCTTGGCCCAACCGCTGTCCACGGCGGCCGTCATGCCGCCCATGGCGTCGACTTCCTCGATGATCTTCCAGGCGGCGTCCGCCATGTCCTGCGTGAGCTTCTCCATCATGTAGGAGCCAGCCCAGGGGTCGATCACGTTGGTGATGTGGGTCTCTTCCTGGATGATCAGCTGGGTGTTGCGGGCGATGCGGGCCGAGAACTCGGTCGGCAGCGCGATGGCTTCATCGAGCGAGTTGGTGTGCAGCGATTGCGTGCCGCCGAAGACCGCGGCCATCGCCTCGATGGTGGTGCGCACCACGTTGTTGTACGGATCCTGCTCGGTGAGCGACCAGCCCGAGGTCTGCGAATGCGTGCGCAGCATCAGGCTCTTGGGGTTCTTGGCGTTGAAGCCCTTCATGATCCGGCACCAGAGCAGGCGCGCCGCCCGCATCTTGGCGATCTCCAGATAGAAGTTCATGCCCACGGCCCAGAAGAAGCTCAGGCGGCCGGCGAAGGCGTCCACATCCAAGCCCTTGGCCAGCGCCGTCTTCACGTATTCCTTGCCGTCGGCCAGCGTGAAGGCCAGCTCCAGCGCCTGCGTGGCGCCGGCTTCCTGCATGTGATAGCCGCTGATGCTGATCGAGTTGAACTTGGGCATCTTCTGCGCCGTGTACTCGATGATGTCGCCGATGATCCGCATGCTCGGCGCGGGCGGGTAGATGTAGGTGTTGCGGACCATGAACTCCTTGAGGATGTCGTTCTGGATGGTGCCGCTCAATTGGTCCTGCGAGACGCCCTGCTCTTCCGCCGCCACCACGTAGCCTGCCAGCACGGGCAGCACGGCGCCGTTCATGGTCATGGAGACACTGACCTTGTCCAGCGGGATGCCGTCGAACAAGATCTTCATGTCCTCCACCGAGTCGATGGCCACGCCGGCCTTGCCGACGTCGCCTGTCACGCGCGGGTGGTCGCTGTCATAGCCGCGATGGGTGGCCAGGTCGAAGGCCACCGAGACGCCCTGCCCGCCGGCGGCCAGCGCCTTTCTATAAAAGGCATTGCTGGCCTCGGCCGTGGAGAAGCCGGCGTACTGGCGGATGGTCCACGGACGCACGGCATACATGGTGGCCTGCGGACCGCGCAAGAAGGGCTCGAAGCCGGGCAGCGTGTCAGCGTGCGGCAGGTCAGCCGTATCGGCGGCGGTGTACAGCGGCTTGACCGTCAGGCCCTCGGGCGTCACCCAGTTCAATTGGGAGACATCGCCGCCGGGCGCGGACTTGGCTGCCGACTGGAGCCATTGCTCCAGATTGGCCGGCTTGAATTCGGACATGGTGTGACCTTGGACTTCGCTTTTGACGTGGGCGTCATCATAGCCCAGGGCGCATTCATAATTATAAATTCATTTGGTTTACACTGCGCCGCATGACCGCCCCCGTCAAGGCCAGTTCTGCCACCCCGTTTGCGTCGCGCGCCCTCTATCAAGAGGTGGCCGAGCACCTGCGCCAGCAGATCTTCAACCGGGAGCTGGAGCCGGGATCCTGGATCGACGAGCTCAAGCTCTGCAAGGCCCTGGGCATCAGCCGCACGCCCTTGCGCGAGGCGCTCAAGGTGCTGGCCAGCGAAGGCCTGGTGACGATGAAGGTGCGCCGCGGCGCCTACGTGACCGAGATGAGCGAGCGCGATGTGCGCGAGGCCTACCAGCTGTTGGCCCTGCTGGAATCCGATGCCGCGGCCGGCGTGGCCATCAACGCCAGCGACGCCGAACTGGCCGAGCTGCGTGAGCTGCACGAGCAGCTCGAAACCCAGGTGGGCCGCCGCGATGCCTTCTTCGCCGCCAATGAGCGCTTTCACATGCGCATCCTGGAGATCGAGGGCAACCGCTGGCGCCAGCAGATCGTCACCGACCTGCGCCGGCTCATGAAGCTCAACCGCCACCACTCGCTGTTCCGCCAGGGCCGGCTGGCCGAATCGCTGGCCGAGCACCGGGCCATGATGTCCGCGCTGGAGCGGCGCGACCCCGGCATGGCCGCGAGCCTGGTCCGGGCGCATTTCGAGAACGGCCTGGCAGCCGCCTCGCCTGCTGCCTGAAACAAGGTCCGTGGCGCCGGCCCGTGGCGCTGCACCACCGCTGACACAAGCCGGAAATTTCAACCAGCGCCCACGCGCAGACAAACCGCGGGTTTTCCCGTTGGCATAGCGTGAACTGGAGCGCGCTGCGAACGCTTTTGTCTCGATTGTTTCGGCTTCGTATGCCCTAGTATCAGGTTCGTGGAAACCCTATGCGCTGAGCAGTCCGGTTATGCTCCGGGCGCAAGGGCCAGTGTGTATCCAAATATTTTCAGAAGTAACGCTTAAGTTCAGCGCGACTCATCCGAAAACCGAAACATGGCAGCAGGCTGTCTGCTGCCTTTGTGTATCTATTTGAGTCTTTGCGTCGCCCCTGGCGGCACGGAGACACCCGAAAACATCGCCAGCGGGTCGCCCATGCCCGCGGACGAGGGAGCTGAAGATGGCATCGTTGATCACGAACGCGAGTACCGACCAGATCGCGGCACTGACCTCTTTCACACTGTCGCGCCTCACCAGTGAGGACTGGGCGGCATTCAGTACCGATCAGTTCCAGGCCTTGACGACGTCGCAGTTCAGCACGCTGACGACCAAGGCCATCTCGTTCATCACGACGACCAGCCTGGCGGCCATCGAGACCCAGGACCTGCGCGCGCTGAACACCGCAGCGATCAAGACGCTGACCACGGACCAGATCAACGCACTGTCGTCCGACACCTTCGCGGCCCTGGACACGCGCCAGGTCGCCTCGCTGAACACCTCGCAGATCAACCACCTGTCGTCGGACAGCCTGAACGCCCTGGGCAGCGATCAGTTCCGCGCCTTCAACAGCGCGCAGCTCGTGGCGATGACCACGGACCAGATCGCCGCACTGGAAACGGCGGACGTGCAGGCCCTGCGCTCGGACCAGATCCGCGCCCTGACCTCCAAGCAGATCGGCGCCCTCTCCTCCGACGCCGTTGCCGCGCTTGAAACCGAGCAGGCCGCCGCACTGACCAGCGCCCAGGCCAGCGCGCTGAATTCCGACCAGGCGCACGCGCTGACGAGCGACGCCGTCCATGCCCTGTCTACGGCCGCCCTGCGTGCCCTGTCCACCGACGACATCGCCGCTTTCGATTCGACCCAGCTGACGGCGCTGTCCACCAACCAGGTCGCCGCGCTGTCCACGGCGCAATTGCGCCAGATCGACAGTAGCGAAATCTCGGCGCTGGACACCTCGCAGATCCGCGCCCTGAGCACCGCCCAGGTTGGTTCGCTGTCCACCGACCAGATGGGTGGTCTGTCCACCGACGACGTTGCCGCCCTGCTGACCACGCAGCTGCGCGCCCTGGGCTCAGCCCAGCTGTCCGTGCTGACCAGCGACGCCATCACGGCGATGAGCAGCTCGCAGATCGGCTCGCTGACCTCGCAGCAGATCGTCGGCCTGAACAGCGACCAGGTTCACGCCATCGAGTCCCAGGACATCAAGGCGCTGACCAGCTCGGCCCTGCGTGCCATCGGCACCGACCAGTTCGCCGCGCTCGAGTCCGACCAAATCGCCGCGCTGACCTCGACCCAGGTTTCCGTGCTGACCACCGCTCAGGTGGTCAACCTGTCTTCGGACGACCTCAACGCCCTGGACAGCAGCCAGATCCGCGCGCTGACCACGGCCCACGTGGCGGCCCTGACCACCGACCAGCTGAGCGCCATGCTCAGCGACGACGTCGGCGCCATGAGCACGGCGCAGATCCACGCCCTGAACTCGGCCCAGATCGGCGCGCTGTCGACTGACGCCATCGCCGGCCTGGGCACCAACCAGGTCGCTGCCCTGAGCTCCACGCAAGTCGCCGGCCTCACGACCGACCAGATGGTCGCCATCGAGAGCAACGACCTGCGCGCCATGAATTCCACGGCGCTGCGCGCCCTGAACACCGACCAGTTCGGTGCGCTCAATTCCGACCAGACCTCGGCCCTGACGACCGTGCAGGTCGGCGCGCTGACCACCGCGCAAGTCGCGGCCCTGGGTTCGGACGAATTCAACGCCTTCAACAGCCAGCAGATCCGCTCGCTGACCACCGCTCAACTGGCTGGCCTGTCGACCGACGTGGTCAACACCATGCAGAGCGACGACGTGCAGGCGCTGACCACCGCGCAGCTGCAGGCGTTCAACTCCTCGCAGATGGGCGCCTTCGCGACGGATAACATCGCCGCGCTGACCTCGCAGCCGAACCAGATTGGCTCGATCAACACCAAGCAGCTCGGCGGCCTGACCACCGACCAGGTGGCGGCGATCGAGAGCATCGACATGCGCGCGCTGTCCACGGCCGCGCTGCGTGCCCTGAACACCGACCAGTTCAGCGCCTTCACCTCCGACCAGATCAGCCAGCTGTCCAGCGTCCAGGTCAGCGCACTGCTGACCGCCCAGGTCGCCGTGCTGGCTTCTGATGAACTGAACGCCTTCAACAGCTCGCAGATCCGCGCGCTGAACACCGCGCAGATCGCCGCCCTGTCGACGACGCAAGTCAGCACGATGGAAAGCGACGACGTCGCCGCCTTCACGACCGTGCAGGTGTCCGCCGTCAACTCCGACCAGCTCGGCGCGATGGGCACGACGAACTTCGCCGCCCTGAACTCCGCGCAAGTGGCCGTGCTGAACTCCAAGCAGCTGGCCGGCATGACGACCGACGAGGTCACTGCCCTGGACAGCTCGGATGTCCGTGCCCTGTCCAGCGCCGCACTGCGCTCGCTGAACTCCGACCAGTTCACCGCCTTCGACTCGACCCAGACCGTCGCCTTCACGACGGGCCAGATCTCGGGCCTGACGACCCAGCAGGTCAGCCTGCTGGCCTCGGATGAGCTGAACGCTTTCAACAGCCAGCAGATCCGCGCGCTGTCGTCCACGCAAGTCGGCGCACTGACGACCGACCAGGTCAACGGCATGGAGACGGATGACGTCCGCTCGCTGACCTCTTCGCAATTCCGCGCCTTCGGTTCCGACCAGATCCACGCCCTGTCGACGGACGCCGTCGGCGCGCTGTCGTCGATCCAGGTCGGCGCCCTGTCCACGCTGCAAGTGGCCGGTCTGACGACCGACCAGGTCCAGGCCATCGACACCGGCGCCCTCAAGGCGCTGAGCACCGCCGCCCTGCGCGCGCTGACGACCGACCAGGTCGGCGCGCTGGACACCGACCAGATCGCCGGCCTGTCCACCGTGCAGGTGGCCGCACTGTCCACGCTGCAGATCAACACGCTGCCGACCGACAGCATCAACGCCTTCAACAGCGCTGAAATCCGCGCCCTGAGCACCACGCAAGTGGCCGCCCTGTCCACGCTGCAGCTGAACAACCTGCACACCGACGACCTGGCCGCCCTGACGACGGCTCAGCTGCGCGCCCTGAACTCCGACCAGATCGGCGCCCTGTCCACCGACAGCATCGTGGCGCTGAACTCGGTCCAGGTCGGCTCGCTGAGCTCGGCCCAGGTGGCGGGCCTCTCGACCGACCAGATGGCCGCGCTCGAGACCGTCGACGTCAAGGCTCTGAACACCGCGGCCCTGCGCGCGCTGAACAGCGACCAGCTCGCTGCCCTGGATTCCAACCAGGTCGGTTCGCTGAGCACTGCTCAAGTCAGCGCCCTGTCGACCACGCAGGTCAGCCAGCTGAACAGCGATGACTTGAACGCGCTGACCAGCAACCAGATCAAGGCTCTCTCGACGGCCCAGGTCGGTTCGCTGACGACCACACAGGTCTCGACCATGGCCAGCGATGACGTCCAGTCGCTGAACTCCACGCAGTTCCGCGCCCTGAACTCGGGCCAGATCGGCGCCCTGTCCACAGACTCGATCGCCGCGCTGAACTCCACCCACATCGGTTCGCTGACCTCGGCCCAGGTGCCGGGCCTGACGACGGACCAGATGCAGGCCATCGCCTCGAACACGATCAAGGCGCTGAACACCTCGCCGCTGCGCACCCTGGACAGCGACCAAGTCGCCGCCCTGGACTCCACGCAGATCGGCGCGCTGTCGACCACGCAGGTCTCCTCGCTGCAGACCACGCAGGTCAGCACCCTGGTCAGCGATGACCTGAACGCCCTGACCAGCACGCAAGTCCGCGCCCTGACCACCGCACAGGTGCAGGCGCTGACCACGAGCCAGATCAGCACCATGGACACGGACGACGTGTCGGTGATGACGACGGCCCAGCTCGCCGCGCTCAAGTCCGACCAGATCGGCGCCTTCTCCAGCGACGCCATCGTGGCCCTGAACTCGGCCCAGGTTGCGTCGCTGAGCTCGGTGCAGGTCAAGGGCCTGTCGACCGACCAGATGGCTGCCATCGAGTCCAACGACATCAAGGCAATCAACAGCGCCGCGCTGCGCGCCCTGTCCAGCGACCAGCTGGCTGCGCTCGACTCCGACCAGATCGGCGGCCTGGGCACCAACCAGATTGCGGCCCTGACGACCACGCAGGTCAGCCAGCTGACGACGGACGACTTCTCGTCCTTCAGCAGCACGCAGCTGCGCGCCCTGACCACGCCGCAGATCGGCGCGCTGACGACCGACGAGATCGCCGCGCTGAACTCCACGCAGGTCGGCGCCTTCCTGACCACGCAGGTCGCAGCCCTGACCACCGCGCAGATCAGCCAGCTGGCCACCGACAGCCTGAACGCCTTCAACAGCCAGCAAATCCGCGCGCTGTCCACGGCTCAGCTCGGCGCGCTGACGACCTCGCAGGTCAACAGCATGGCCAGCGATGACGTGCAAGCCCTGACCAGCACGCAGATCGTGGCCCTGAAGTCCGACCAGATCGGCGCCCTGTCCACCGACAACATCGTCGCCTTGACCTCGCAGCAGGTCGGCGCGCTGACGTCGGCCAGCGTGGCCGGCCTCTCCAGCGACCAGATGGGTGCCATCGAGTCCAGCGACCTCAAGGCGCTCTCGACCCTGGCCCTGCGCGCGCTGAACAGCGACCAGCTGGGTGGCCTGGGCACTGACCAGATCGGCGGCCTGAGCACGGTCCAGGTGGCCGCGCTCACCACAACCCAGATCTCGCAGCTGAGCACGGACAACCTGAACGCCCTCAACAGCGTCCAGGTCCGCGCCCTGACGACCTCGCAGATCGGCGCCCTGACGACCGACGAAGTCAGCTCCATGACGAGCGACGACGTTCACGCCTTCACCAGCCGCCAGCTGCAAGCGCTGAACTCGAGCCAGGTCGGCGCGCTGTCCACGGACAGCATCGTCGGCCTCGACTCCACCCAGGTCGGCGCGCTGACCTCGACGCAAGTGACGGGCCTCTCGACCGACCAGATGGCCGCCATCGAGTCCGTCGACATCAAGGCCCTGGGCACCTCCGCCCTGCGCACGCTGACGAGCGACCAGCTCGCCGCGCTCGACTCCGCGCAGATCGGCGCCCTGACGACCACGCAGGTGGCCGCGCTCACGACGCTGCAAGTCAGCACGCTGGGCAGCGATGACCTGAACGCCTTCAACAGCACGGAAGTCCGCGCCCTGACCACGGCCCAGGTGGCCGCACTGACCAGCAGTCAGGTCAGCACGATGGAGACGGCCGATGTCCAGGCCCTCACCACGACGCAGATCCGCGCGCTGAACAGCGCCCAGGTCGGCGCCATCGCCAGCGACGGCATCGTGGCCCTGACCTCGGCGCAGGTCGGCTCGCTGACCTCCACGCAGGTCACTGGCCTCGACTCCTCGCAGATCAACGCCATCGAGTCGAATGACCTCGGCGCCCTGAGCACCTCCGCCCTGCGCGCGCTGAACAGCGACCAGCTCGGCGGTCTGGACTCCACGCAAGTCGGCGGCCTGACCACGATCCAGGTCGGCGCCCTGACGACGCTGCAGGTCAGCACGCTCTCGACCGACACCTTCTCGGCCCTGAACAGCACGCAGCTGCGCGCCCTCGGCACGGCCCAGGTGGCGGTGCTGACGAGCGATGAGCTCGCCTCGCTGAACTCGACCCAGATCGGCGCGCTGCAGACGCAGCAGGTGGCCGCACTGACGACCCTGCAGGTCAGCCAGCTGGGCAGCGACGACCTCAACGCCCTGACCACGCTGCAAGTGCGCGCCCTGGGTACTGCTCAGGTCCACGCCCTGACGACCTCGCAGATCAACAGCATGGAATCGGCCGACGTCCAGGCCCTGTCCACGCCGCAGATCGCCGCGCTGGGCTCCGACCAGATCGGTGCCCTGTCCAGCGACAACATCGTGGCCCTGAGCTCGACCCAGGTCGGCGCGCTGAACTCCGCCCAGGTGGCCGGTCTCACCACCGACCAGATGGCTGCTGTGGAATCCAGCGACATCAAGGCCCTGACCAGCGCCGCCCTGCGTGCACTGAACAGCGACCAGCTCGCCGCCCTGGACAGCCAGCAGGTCCAAGGCCTGACGACGGCCCAGGTCTCGCAGCTGACGACGCAACAGGTCAGCCAGCTGCAGAGCGATGACCTGAACGCCTTCACCAGCGCCCAGGTTCGCGCCCTGACGACGGCTCAAGTGGCGGCCCTGACCACCGACGAAGTCAACACGCTCACCAGCGCCGGTGTCCAGGCCCTGGCCACCAACCAGCTGGCCGCGCTGAACTCCTCGCAGATCGGCGCCCTGTCCACGGACAACATCGTTGCCCTGACCTCCACGCAAGTCGGCGCACTGAGCTCGGCACAGGCCCTGGGCCTGTCCAGCGACCAGGTCGGCGCCATCGAGTCCAGCGACATCAAGTCCCTGAGCAGTGCCGCCCTGCGCGCCCTGAACAGCGACCAGCTTGCCGCCCTGGATTCGACGCAGGTCACCGCGTTGACGACCGCACAGGTCGGCGCCCTGACCACGCTGCAGGTCAGCCAACTGCAGAGCGATGACCTGAACGCCTTCACCAGCAACCAGATCCGCGCCCTCTCGACGGCCCAGATCGGCGCGCTGACGACCGACGAAGTCAGCACGCTGACCAGCGCCAACGTCCAGGCCCTGGCGACCAACCAGCTGAACACGCTGAACTCGGCGCAGTTCGGAGCGCTCTCGACCGACAACATCGTCGCCCTGACCTCCACGCAAGTCGGCGCGATCAACTCGGCCCAGGCCGCCGGCATGTCCAGCGACCAGGTCGGTGCGATCGAGTCCACCGACGTGAAGGCGCTGACCACGGCCGCGCTGCGCGCCTTCAACAGCGACCAGCTCGGCGCGCTCGACTCGACGCAGATCGGCGCCCTGACGACAGCCCAGGTGGCCTCGCTCACGACGACGCAGGTCAGCCAGCTCAACAGCGATGACTTCAACGCCCTGACGAGCACGGAAATCCGCGCCCTGACCACCGCCCAGCTCGCCGCGCTGACCACCTCGCTGGTCAACACGATGGCCACGGACGATGTGCAGGCCCTGACCAGCACTCAGCTGGCAGCGCTGAACTCTGCCCAAGTCGGCGCTCTGTCCACCGACGCCGTCGTCGCCCTGACCTCGGGCCAGGTCGGCGCGCTGAACTCGGTGCAGGTCCTCGGCCTGACGAGCGACCAGGTCAACGCCATCGAGTCCGCCGACATCAAGTACCTGTCCACGGCCGCCCTGCGTGCCCTGAACAGCGACCAGCTCGGCGCACTGGACAGCACGCAGATCGGCGGCCTGAGCACGACGCAAGTCGGCGCGCTCACCACGCTGCAGGTCAGCACGCTGTCTTCTGACGACCTGAACGCCTTCAACAGCCAGCAGATCCGCGCCCTGGCCACCAACCAGCTGTCCTCGCTGACGACCTCGCAGGTCAACACGATGGACACGGACGACGTCCAGGCCCTGACGAGCGTCCAGCTGCGTGCCTTCGGTTCCAGCCAGATCGGTGCCTTCTCGACCGACAACGTCGTGGCCCTGACCTCCAGCCAGGTCGCCTCGATCAGCTCGAACCAGGCCGCCGGCCTGTCCAGCGACCAGATCGCCGCCATCGAGACGGCCGACCTGACCTCGCTGAACACCAACACGCTGGCTTCGCTGTCGAGCCTGCAGCTGAGCGGTCTGGACACCATCCAGGTCCAGACGCTGTCGACCCTGCAGGTCGCTGCGCTGAACACGCTGCAGGTGAGCACGCTGTCCACCGACGACGTGGTGGCCTTCACCTCCAACCAGGTGGCGGCACTGTCGACGATGCAGCTGCATGCGATGACGTCTGACCAGGTTGCCGCGATCGACACGCAGGACTTCGTGGCCATCGGCACGAACCACCTGTCGGCCTTCGACTCCGCCGACTTCGGTGCGCTCGACAGCTCGCACATCCACGCGCTGACTTCTCAGCAGTGGGGCGCGCTGAACAGCTCGCAGATCTCCGGCATCGGCACGGACGACATCGCCGCGATCGCCACCGACGGCCTGCACGCCATCGCCACGGCGGCCCTGCACGGCTTCTCGACCGATCAGATCGCCGCGCTGGAAAGCGAACAGGTCGCCGCCTTCAGCAGCGCCCAGTTCCATGCCCTGGACACCACGCAACTGGTGGCCCTGAGCACGGATGCGATCCACGGCATGAGCTCGGTCCAGCTGACTTCGCTGTCGTCCTTCCAGGTCGGCGCGCTGCACACGGACCAGATCGCCTCGCTGACGACCGACAACATCGCCCACTTCACGACGGCCCAGATCGACGGCATCACGACCGACCAGATCCAGGCCTTCACGACGGACCAGATCTCGGGCTTCGAGACGCAGGACCTGGCCAGCATGAGCATGGCCCAGTCCCTCGCCTTCAACAGCGATCAGATCCAGGCGATGACGACGGAGCAGTACGGCGCGCTGTTCGGCTCGACGCCGGTGGTGCTGGACCTGGACGGCAACGGCGTGCACACGCTGGCGGCTGCCCAGGGCAACACCTTCGACCTGACGGGCACCGGCAGCACGACCAAGCACGGCTGGGTCTCCGGCACCGACGGTCTGCTGGCGATGGACCTGAACGGCGACGGCAAGATCAATAGCGGTGCGGAACTGTTCGGCTCCGGCACGATCCTGGCCAACGGTCAGCACGCGGCCAACGGCTTCGTGGCGATGATGGCGCAAGACACCAACCACGACGGCAAGCTCACCACCGCTGACGCCAACTTCGACAAGCTCAAGATCTGGGTCGATGCCAACCACGATGGCAAGACCGATGCGGGCGAGTTGAAGGGCCTGGTGGACCTGGGCATCGTCGAACTCGACCTGACGGCCACCAAGGGCTCGGCCGTGGACAACGGCAACCTGCTGGGTCTGACGGCGACGTTCAAGACGGCCGACGGTGTCAGCCACGACATGGCCGACGTCTGGTTCAACGGCAAGACGGACAGCAACGCAACGGCAAGCGCCGCGCCCAAGCTGAACGAACTGCTCAGCGGACCGTCCGACACGGTGTTGCCGGGTGCGACCTCGACCAGCACGGCTGGCACGACGCACACCGCACACGACACGACGGCCCACGCGGCAGTGATCAAGCAGAAGCCGGATGACGAAGACGGCGGATTCAAGCCGCTGCTGTAACCGTGAAGAAATTCCGGGGGCTGCGGCCCCCGGTTTCGCTTTGCTGAAGAGCGTCGGTTAGCCTCGGGCGATCATGACAGTCGATATTTCCGCCCTCAGTCCGGCCGAAGTTGCGGCGCTCAGCGTCACGCAACTGGCTTTGCTGCGGCCGAAGGACTGGCTGGCCATGAGCGAGGAGCAGGTGGCGGCGCTGACCGGCACCCAGGTCGCCTCGCTGACCGCCCGCTCGCTGAACTACCTGGCGCAAGGCAATATCGCCGCGCTCAACATCGACCTCATCTCGTCGATCAAGACGGCGACGATCCACTCCTTAAGCCTGGCGACGGTCTCCGCGCTCACGCCCAACCAAGTCAGCGCGCTGACCACCAGCCAGGTCAAGTCTCTGACCGTCGATCGGCTCGGCCACCTCAGCTCCGAGCAGTTCGCCGCGCTGGACACGGCGCAGTTCCATGTGTTGACCAGCACGCAGCTGCGCGCGCTCAACACCGAACAGCTGGGCATGGTCTCGGTGGCCGAGATCGAGAGCCTGAACTCCTCGCAGCTGCGTGGCCTGTCCACCTACCAGATCAGCAACCTCACGCCCGACCAGCTGTCGGGCATGGGCACGAACCAGATCCACGGCCTGACCGGCACGCAGACCAAGGGCCTGACCAGCGACCAGATCACGGCCGTCGTTGACGATTCCGTGCTGGCCCTGTCCACCAGCGGCATCCGCGGCCTGACCACCTCCACGCTGACGGCCATCGTGCCGGACCTGCTGCAGCAGTTCAGCGCCAAGCAGATCGCCGCGCTGACCAGCGGGCAGCTCTCAGCCCTGGGCAGCGATGGCCTGAACGGGCTCACCACCCAGCAGATCGCTGCGCTGACCACCGCGCAGATGAAGGGCCTGCAGCCCGAGACCATCGCGGGCCTGAACGACGACGCCCTGCTCTCGCTGAACTCCAAGAACCTGCGCTCGCTGAACTCGCTGCAGTTCGGCTCGCTGACGCCGGACCAGCTGGAATCGTTCAACACGCGCCAGATCGCGTCCTTCCAGTCCAGCCAGCTCAAGGGCCTCACGTCCGACCAGCTCGCCGGGCTGTCCACCGACGACCTGCGTGTGCTCAACACCCAGGCCATGCGCTCGATCACCGGCGACGTGCTGGCCAGCCTCACCTCCGACCAGATGGCCGGCCTGGGCACGGGCCAGGTGCGCTCGATCGGCGTCGGTCAGCTGCAGTCCTTTGACAGCGCAGACCTGCAAGCCCTGGAAAGCAATCAAGTCGCCGCGCTGAGTTCGCGCCAGTTCCAGGCACTGAACACCTCGCAGCTGATCGGCATCGACCCGAGCGACATCGCCGCCATCAAGACCACCGCGCTCAAGGGCCTCAACGCCGACCAGGTGGCCGGCCTGACGACCGACCAGCTCGGGCAGTTGACCAGCGCGCAGGTGGCGGCCCTGAACACTCTGCAGCTGAGCGAGCTGACCGGCACGCAGTACGCAGCCCTGGGCACGTCGGCGATTGCCGGCCTGAGCACCCGCGCGCTGACGCATTTCTCGCCCGACCAGTTCGCCGTGCTGTCCAGCGACCAGCTGCAGGCGCTTTCGCCAACGCAGATCCGCTCGCTCAAGCCCATCCAGATCGGCGACTTCACGCTCGACGAGCTGAACACGCTGACGACCACGCAGTACGCGGCGCTGACCTCCGCGCAGTTCCTGGCGCTGAACACCGAGCAGGTGGCCGCGCTGACGGACACCAACTTCGGCGCGCTGAATGCCAACATCATCAAGGCGCTGACGACGGACCAGTTGGCAGCGCTGTCGGATTCCAAGATCGCCTCGCTCAGCACGTCGCAGACGCACAGCCTGTCGATGGCCCAGGTCGGCGCGCTGAGCGGCACGCAGCTGCAGCAGCTCAACACCGATCAACTGCAGGCCATCCAGCCGCAGTCGATCCGCGGCCTGAACACCGACCAGTTCGCCGCCCTCGGGCAGGCCGTGCTGGCCCTGCTCTCCAGCGCCCAGCTCTCGGCCCTGACGATCGCGCAGATCAAGGGGCTGGACCACAACAATTTCGGCGCGCTGACCACCGAGCAGTTCGCCGTGCTGAGCTCGTCGCAGCTCGGCGCCATCTCCACGGCCGAATTCGGCCAGCTCGATCCGGGGCTGGTCGGCAGCATCCGCCCGACCAACCTGCAGGCCCTGCACACCGACCAGTTCGCCGTGCTCTCGGTTGATCAGGTGGCTGCGCTGGGCAGTGCGCAGCTGGCGGCGCTGGATTCGGCCCACATCGCCACGCTCAACGCCAGCCAGATCGCGGCGCTGGCGTCCAACGCGCTGACCGGCCTGCGCATCAACCCGCTGCAGAGCCTGCGCAGCGACCAGCTGCAGGCGCTGACGGACGAGCAGATCCAGGGCCTGCGCACCAACCAGATCACGCAGCTGACGGCCGCCCAGGTGGGCGAGCTGACCGTCGGTGAAGTCCTGGCGCTGACCAGCAACCAGTTCCGCGCGCTGAACAATCTGCAGATCGGCGCGCTCAACAGCGACCAGGTCGCCGCCCTTGGTGCGGAAGACCTGTCGGTGATGACCACGCGCTCGCTGCTGGGCTTCGGCACGCAGCAGATCGGCCTGATCAACGCCGCCGCCTTCGACGCGCTGGATACCCAGCAGATCGCCGCCCTGACGCCCGGCCAGATCGGCGCGCTCAACGGCAGCCAGCTGCAGGGGCTGAACAGCTTCCAGATCTCGCACCTGACCTCGGCGGCCCTGCGCGCGCTGACCTCGGACCAGATCGACGCGCTGGACCCCAGCCAGCTCACCTACCTGAACACGCGCCAGATCGGCGTGCTCAACTCCAGCCAGACCGCCGCCCTGGATGCGAGCGAGCTGGCCAGCCTGACCACCGCCCAGTACGCCGGCATGCGCGGCGCGCAACTGGCCGGGCTGGACGCCACGCAGCTCAACGCCGTGCCGACCGAAGGCCTGGCGGCGCTGTCCACGCAAGTGATCGTCGGCCTGACCAGCGACGAGATCACCTTCCTGGACGACGCGCACCTGATGGCACTGCGGCCCGACCAGATCGCCGTGCTGGGCATCGGCCAGATCACCGCCCTCAGCGCCGCGCAGATCGCCGTGCTGACCACGGTGCAGGCGGCCGCTCTGCGCGACCTGCAGGTGCGCGCCTGGACGACCGACCAGTTCGCGGCACTGACGACCGACGACATCGGCGTGCTGAGCACCCGCGTCATGCGCGCGCTGACGCCCGACGACATCACGGCGCTGGACACCGACCAGATCCACGCGCTGACCAGCATCCAGGTGGCCGCGATGGGCAGCTACCAGCTCTCCGGCCTGGAGGCCGAGGACCTGGGCGCGCTGACCTCGTCCGCCTTCGCCGGCCTGCCGCTCTCGGCCCTGGCGGCCCTGCCCAGCAATGCCATCCTGGCGCTGACCTCCGACCAGATCCACGGCCTGTCCACGCAAGTGCTGTCGGCGCTGTCCACAGCCGCCATCAGCCTGATGAGCACGGAGGCCATCGAAGCCCTGTCCAGCCAGCAGGTAGCTGCGATGACAACGGCACAGATCCACGTGATCAGCAGCGACGCCTTCGCCACCTTCGCCAGCGAGGACATGAAGGCGCTGACGGTCAACCAGATCCACGCGCTGACGACCGACCAGATCGCGGCCATCACCACGACCATGGTGCTCGGCTTCGAGACCAAGGACATCCTGGCGCTGAGCATGGATCAGGTCTCGGCCCTGACCTCGGACGCCGTGCAGGCCATGAACGGCAGCCAGCTCAACGCCCTCTTCCTGGCCACGCCCGTGGTGTTGGACCTGGACGGCAACGGTATCCACACGCTTTCGGCCTCGCAGGGCGTGCTGTTCGACATCAACGGCACCGGCGTCAAGCAGCAGTACGGCTGGGTCGGCTCGGGCGACGGCCTGCTGGCCATGGACCTGAACGGCAATGGGCTGATCGACAGCGGCAAGGAGCTGTTCGGCACCGGCACCATCCTGGCCAACGGCCAGCACGCCGCCAATGGCTACCAGGCCATGCTGGCCCAGGACACCAACCACGACGGCAAGCTGGACGCGCACGACGCCAACTTCAACAAGCTGGTGGTCTGGGTGGATGCCAACCACGACGGCAAGACCGACGCTGGCGAGCTCAAGACCCTGACCGAGCTGGGCATCACCGAGCTGGACCTGAGCGCCAGCAAGGGCACGGCCACCGACAACGGCAACTTGCTGGGCCTGACCTCCAGCTACAAGACCGCCGACGGCAAGACGCACGACATGGCGGACGTCTGGTTCGCCAAGGACACGAACGCCGCCGCCTCGACGCCGAGCAAGGACGATCTGCTGGTGGGGCCGCATGTGCAGCACCCGGCGGCCACGCCCGATGCCACCTCGGCGACAGCATCTACCGCAGCGCAGCACACCGCCCACCACGCGGCCCTGCTGCACCACCGCCGCTCGGACGACGATGATCCTCAGGCGCTGACCCCGCTGATTTAGCGGGTTACCCCAGCGCAACTCCAGGCAAACCCGGGGGCCCGCCTCCGATATGCTCGGCCACCATGGCCCAGCCTCTCGTCTCCATCCTGATCCCGACGCACAAGCGGCCGGATTACCTCTCGCAGGCCCTGGCCAGCGCGCGGGCGCAGACCTACCAAAATCTGCAGATCGTCATCAGCGACAACAGCGGCAACGAAGACAGCCGCGCGGCAATAGCTGAGCAGCTCGCCGCCGACCCACGCGTGCTGTACGTGCCCATCCCACCCTGCAACGCCACCGAGAACTGGCTGAACGTGATGAGCCGGGCCGAAGGCCAGTACGTGAGCTGGCTGATGGACGACGACCTCTACGCGCCGAACAAGGTCGAGCGCATGGTCCATTACTTCGAGGGCTACCCGACGGTCAGCCTGGTGACCTCCTTCCGCCAGCTGATCGATGCCGCCGGCAAGCCGCTGGCGCCCCTGCCCGGCACGCAGCGCCTGTTCGAGCAGGACACGGTGCTGGCCGGCGACTCGCTGGCCGAGTTCATCCTGCGCGCCGGCCAGAACCTGGTGGGCGAACCCACCACCGCCATGTACCGCCGCGCCGACGTGGGCGCCGGTTTTGGGCGCTTCTGCAACAAGGCCTATGTGGTGCTGTCCGACCTGTCCACCTGGCTGGAGCTGATGCACGGCCGGCACGCGGTCTACATCCCCGAGGCGCTGTCCAGCTTCCGCCTGCATGGCGGCCAGGACCAGCGCAGCGGCGGCCTGGGCCTGCGCGCCAACATCGAGTGGCTGCGCCTGCTGCTGGACGGCCACGAGCACGGCCGCTTCTTCGGCGACAAGGCCGCGCTGCGCGACGTGCTGGGCCAGAAGTTCTCGGTGCTGGTCCCTCACCTGATCGCCCAGCGCGACACGCTGCGCGACCTGGACATCGACGCGGAAGAACTCCAGCGCCTGATCCGCCGCGCCATGAGGCTCTTGCTGCAATGAAAACCCGCCCCTACGTCATCGTCACGCCTACCTACTGCGTCAGCGCCGGGGTGCGGGTGCTGCACACCCTGTGCCACGAGCTCAACTCGCTCGGCCTGGACGCCAAGCTGCTGCTGACCAGCAACCTCTCGCCCAGCCCGGACAAGATGCTCAATCCGGCCTTCCACACGCCGGTCATCAACCACCTGATGCAGGACCACTGGGAGCAGATCAACGAGGAATCCATCGTCATCTACGCCGACGGCGTCCCCGGCAACCCCTTCGGCGCCAAGCGCATCGTGCGCTACGTGCTGGGCAAGGAAATGCCCAAGCCCGAGGACGATCCGAGCGAGTACCGCGTCTACTACTCCAAGTCCTTCCCGGTGCGTCGCGAGGCCAAGAACCGCACGCTCTTCCTGCTGCCGGTGGACCTGGGCCTGTTCAACGACAAGGGCGTGGTGGCCCGCACGCAGGACATGCTCTGGCTGGGCAAGGGCTCAGGCTTTTACACCGAGCCCATCCCCAACGTCGTGCCCATCACCTACCAGTGGCCGGAAACCCGCCAGGAGCTGGCCGCCCAGCTGCGCCGCACGCGCTTCCTGTACAGCTACGACGCAGTGTCCAGCACCAATGTGGAAGCCGTGCTGTGCGGCGCCATCGTGATCCTCAAGCAGGTGAGCTACCACCACTGGGAGTTCAGCCGCGCCGACATGGAGGCCCACGAGGCCACGGCCGGCGGCTTCGCCTTTGGCGATTCGCCCTTCGAGATCGAGCGTGCCATCCGCACCCGGCAGGAACTCGTCGAGAATCTGCGTTACCAGCAGGCCAGCTTCCGCCAGCGCCTGCTCGACTTCGTATCCGAGACGCAGCTCCATTTCAACAAGTGACTCACCAGATCCGCCTTGCCCGCGGCGCCCATTTCACCGCCAGCGCCGACCGCACCCTGCTCGACTGCGCCGCTGACGCCGGCCTGCACCTCGAGCACAGCTGCCGCACCGGCCGCTGCGGCTCCTGCCAGACGCGGCTGATCTCCGGCACCGTCAAGACCATCGGCGCCGACACCTGGCTCAAGCCCGAGGACCGCGCGCAAGGCTGGATCCTGACCTGCACCGACGCCGCCGAGGGCGAATGCGAGCTGGACGCTGAAGACCTGCCGCGACTGGCCGGCATCCGCACCCTGACCCAGCCCTCGCGCATCGACGCCATCGAGCGCCTGGCGCCCGATGTGGTCCACGTGACCCTGCGCCTGCCGCCGACCGTGAGCCTGAAGTTCCTGCCCGGCCAGTACGTCAACGTGATCGCGGCGGGCGGCCTGCGTCGCGCCTATTCACTGGCCAACGCGCCGCGGGTGGACAACAAGCTGGAGCTGATGATCCGCGAGGTTGAAGGCGGGGCGATGAGTGCCTACTGGTTCGGTACGGCCCAGGCCAAGGACCTGCTCCGCGTCGAGGGCCCGCGCGGCACCTTCTTCCTGCGCGACACCGCTGGCGCGGACCTGATCTTCCTGGCCACGGGCACGGGCATCGCCCCGATCCGCGCCTTTCTGACCGAGCTGGAAGGGCTGGCGCCGCAAGCGCAGCCGCGCTCCGTCACGCTGCTCTGGGGCGGCCGTCACCCGGCCGATCTGTTCTGGCAACCGCCCGAACTGCCGGGGCTGCGCTATGTACCGGTGCTCTCCCGCGCCGATGCCGACTGGCCCGGCGCCCGCGGCCACGTCCAGGAGGTGCTGCTGGCTGAAAACCCCGACCTGAGCAGGGCCCAGGTTTATGCCTGCGGCTCCCAGGCCATGATCCTCAGTGCAAACCAGCAGTTATGTGCTGCCGGTTTGCCGGCCAATTCCTTCTATTCGGACGCTTTCGTTGCCTCAGAATAACGGGGTCGAAAACCATCCGTCTTCCCCATGAAAGCTGTCATCCTTGCCGGTGGCCTCGGCACGCGCCTGTCCGAGGAAACGACCATCCGGCCCAAGCCCATGGTCGAGATCGGCGGCCGGCCCATCCTGTGGCACATCCTCAAGATGTACTCGCACCACGGCGTCAATGACTTCGTGATCTGCTGCGGCTACAAGGGCTTCGTGATCAAGGAGTACTTCTCCAACTACTTCCTGCACATGTCGGACGTCACCTTCGACATGCGTTCCAACCGCATGGAAGTGCACCACAAGCGCGCTGAGCCCTGGAACATCACCCTGGTGGACACCGGCGACCACTCCATGACCGGCGGGCGCCTCAAGCGCGTGGCCAAGTACGTGGAAGGCGACGAGGCCTTCTGCTTCACCTACGGCGATGGTGTGTCGGACATCGACATCACCGCCTCCATCGAGTTCCACAAGAACCACGGCAAGAAGGCGACGCTCACCGCCACCTATCCGCCCGCTCGCTTCGGCGTGCTGGACATGGACGGCCCCCGCGTGCGCCAGTTCATGGAAAAGCCGCGCGGCGAAGGCGGCCTGATCAACGGCGGCTTCTTCGTGCTGAACCCTTCTGTGCTGGGCCTGCTCGAAGACGACAGCACGGTCTGGGAACAGGCCCCGCTGGCCAGCCTGGCCAGCGATGGCGAGCTGATGGCCTACGAGCACGAAGGCTTCTGGCAGCCGATGGACACGCTGCGCGACAAGATCTTGCTCGAAGAGCTGTGGGCCAGCGGCAAGGCGCCCTGGAAAAAATGGGATTGAAGGGATTGAGGGCACCGCGATGAACCCGCAGTTCTGGCACGGCAAGAAGGTCTTCCTGACCGGCCACACCGGCTTCAAGGGCAGTTGGCTCTCGCTGTGGCTGCAGCAGCTTGGCGCTGAAGTCACCGGTTATGCGCTCGAAGCGCCGACCACGCCGGCCCTCTTCGACGAGGCCCGGGTGGCCCGTGGGCTGAAGCGTCACGTGATCGGCGACATCCGCGACCCGAGCGCCGTGCAGGCCGCGATGAACGCCGCCCAGCCCGAGATCGTCATCCACATGGCGGCCCAGCCGCTGGTGCGCCTGTCGTACCAGCAGCCGGTCGAGACCTACGCCACCAACGTGATGGGCACGGTGCATGTGCTGGAAGCCGCGCGCCACGCGGGCACGGTCAAGGCCATCGTCAGCGTGACCACCGACAAGTGCTATGAGAACGTGGAACGCCAGGAGGGCTACCGCGAAGACGAGCCCATGGGCGGGCACGACCCCTACAGCAACAGCAAGGGCTGCGCCGAGCTGGTGACCAGCGCCTACCGCAAGAGCTTCATGGCCTCGGCGGGCATCGCGCTGGCCTCGGCCCGCGCCGGCAACGTGATCGGCGGCGGTGACTGGGCGCTGGATCGCCTCGTGCCCGACATCCTGCGCGCGCTCGAAAAGCACCAGCCCGTCGAGATCCGCAACCCGCACGCGATCCGCCCCTGGCAGCACGTGCTGGAGCCGCTGTCGGGCTATCTGCAGCTGGCTGAATCGCTCTACCTGAACGGCCAGCAGGACGCTGAAGGCTGGAACTTCGGCCCGCGCGACGAAGACGCGCAGCCCGTGCAGTGGATCGTCGAGCGCATGTGCGCCGCCTGGGGCCAATATGACGACGGGGCCAGCGCCACCTGGCAGCTGCAACCCGGCAACCATCCGCACGAGGCCCACTACCTCAAGCTCGACATCAACAAGGCGGCCGAGCGCTTGCACTGGGCGCCGCGCTGGACGCTGCAGCAGGCGCTGGACCGCATCATCACGTGGCACCAGGCCTGGCAAGGCAAGGCCGACATGCACGCCCTGTGCCTGAAACAGATTTCTGAATACCAGAGTTCCAAATGAACCAGACCGTCAATTTCCAACCGCAGCTGGACAAGCTGCGCACGCAGATCTCCGAACTCGTGCAGCAGTACGCCGACATCGCCTACGCGCCCAAGCCCTTTGTGCCGGGCGAGAGCGTGGTGCCCGTCTCGGGCAAGGTGCTGGGCGCCAAGGAGCTGCAGCTGATGGTGGAGGCCTCGCTGGACGGCTGGCTGACCACGGGTCGCTTCAACGCCGAGTTCGAACGCCGCCTGGCGGAGTTCATCGGCGTGCAGCACTGCATCACGGTCAACTCGGGCTCCTCGGCCAACCTCGTGGCCTTCTCCGCACTGACCTCGCCGCGCCTGGGCGAGCGTGCCATCAAGCCGGGCGATGAAGTCATTGGCGTGGCAGCCGGCTTCCCGACGACCGTGAACCCCATCCTGCAGTTCGGCGCCGTGCCGGTTTTCGTGGACGTGGACCTGGCCACGCACAACATCGATGCCTCGCTGATCGAGGCCGCGATTTCGCCCAAGACCAAGGCCATCATGCTGGCCCACAGCCTGGGCAACCCGTTCAACCTGGACGTGGTCGTGGCGCTGTGCAAGAAGCACAACCTCTGGCTGGTCGAAGATTGCTGCGACGCGCTGGGCGCCACCTACCGCGGCCAGAAGGTGGGCACCTTCGGCGACATCGGCACCCTCTCCTTCTACCCGGCGCACCACATCACCATGGGAGAAGGCGGCGCGGTGTTCACCAACAACGCCGAGCTCAAGCTGATCGCCGAATCCTTCCGCGATTGGGGCCGTGATTGCTACTGCCCGCCGGGCAAGGACAACACCTGCAACAAGCGCTTCTGCTGGAACAAGACCGAGCTGGGTGGTGATCTGCCGGACGGCTACGACCACAAGTACACCTACAGCCACCTGGGCTACAACCTCAAGATCTCCGACATGCAGGCCGCCTGCGCGCTGGCGCAGATGGACCGCGTGGACGAGTTCATCGCCAAGCGCCGCGCCAACTTCGCCTACCTGAAGAACCGCCTGGCCAGCTGCGCCGAGTTCCTGCACCTGCCCGAGGCCACGCCGAACTCCGAACCGAGCTGGTTCGGCTTCCCGCTGATCCTCAAGGAAACCAGCGGCGCCAAGCGTGCCGACCTCATCAACTACCTGGAGCAGAACAAGATCGGCACGCGGCTCTTGTTCGCCGGCAACCTGACCAAGCAGCCCTACATGGCCGGCCGCAACTACCGCGTGGCCTCCAGCCTGACCAACACCGACGTGGTGATGAACCAGACCTTCTGGCTCGGCACTTTCCCGGCCCTGGGCGAGCCGCAGCTGGACTTCATCGCCGAGAAGATCGAAGAGTTCTTCGGCTTGAACTTCTAAAACGCGTTTCTGACGCAGAACGTTGAAGTTATGGAAACCAAGGTCTCCGACTACATCTGCTCCCGCATCAAAGAGCTGACGGGCTCCACGCACGTCTTCTTGCTCTCGGGCGGCGGCATGATGCATCTGCTCGACAGCGTGGGCAAGTGTGACTTGAAGCCCTTCGCCCTGCACCACGAGCAGGCCGCCGGCATTGCCGCGTATGCCTATGGGCGCACGATCAACACGACGGGCGTGTGCTTCGCCACCTCGGGCCCGGGCGCCACGAACGTGCTCACGGCAACTGCCGCCGCGTGGACCGACTCGGTGCCCATGCTCTTCATCTCGGGCCAGGTGTCCACGCTGTTCACGCAGCGCATCGGTGAGGCCGAGGGCAAGGCGCCGCTGCGCCAGCGGGGTTTTCAGGAATTCAACATCGTGGACACGGTCAAGCCCACGACCAAGTACGCGCGCTTCGTGGCCAAGGCCGCGGACATCCGCTACGAGCTGGAGAAGGCCTGCTTCCTCGCCCGCGCCGGCCGACCCGGCCCGGTGTGGCTGGACATTCCGCTGGACGTGCAGGCGGCCAAGATCGATCCGGACACCCTGCGCGGTTTCGATCCGGTGGCCGAAGGCCTGGCCGACGAAAACCCAGCACCCAGCGCCGAGCTTGTCCATTCGATCATCGACAAGCTCAAGGCTGCCCGCCGCCCGCTGATCGTCTTCGGCCACGGCGTCTATCTGGCCGGCGCTCAAGACCAGGCTCGCGCACTGCTCGAGCAGCTCGAAGTGCCGGTGCAAAGCACCTGGAACAGCATCGATCTGATCCCGGACGCCCACCCCTGCTACTTCGGCCGCGCCAACGCCTATGGCCCGCGCTACGCCAACTTCATCATCCAGAACGCTGACTACATCCTGAGCATCGGCGCGCGGCTGGGCGTTCAGCACACCGGCTACAACGTCCAGGCCTTCGCGCGCGAAGCCTTCCTGGACATGGTGGATCTGGACGAAGCCGAAGCGACCAAGCCTTTCCTGAAGGTCGACCGCTTCTCGCGCGTGGATGCCGCCAAGCTGATCGCTGCGCTGTCCGAGCGCGGTGCGATGAAAGCGCCCGACGACTGGTTTGCCTACTGCCGCCGCATCCGCGCCACCTATCCCGTGGCGCCGAGCCTGGCCGACGCGGGCCCCGACAACTTCGTGGACCCGTACTACTTCATGGAGCAGCTGGGCGACGTGGCGCCGGAAGACGCGCTCTTCCCGCTCGGCTCCTCGGGCACCTGCTTCACCACCTCGGGCCAGTCCTTCAAGCCCAAGGCGCACCAGCGCGTGTTCCATGCCAAGGGCATGGCGGCGATGGGCATGGGCATGCCGTCCAGCATCGGCGCCTGCGTGGCCATGAACGGCAAGCAGGCCATCACGGTGGTGGGCGACGGCGGTTTCCAGCTCAACATCCAGGAGCTGCAGACCATGGTGCACCACCAGCTGCCGATCAAGATCTTCGTGATCAACAACGACGGCTATCACGCGATCCGCGTCACGCAGGAGACCTACTTCCAGAACCGCTACGTGGCCTCCACGGCGGATTCGGGCGTCTCGCTGCCCTCGCTGAAGAAAATAGCCGCCGCTTACGGCATGGGCCATCGCGTGATCGAGACCAACGGCGCCGTGCGTGGGCAGATCGCCGAAGTCATCGCCACGCCGGGGCCGGAGATCATCGAAGTGATGGTCGACCCGGGCAAGCACCTCAGCCCGAAGCTGGGCTCCGCGATCCGGCCCGACGGCACCATGGTCTCGCGCCCGCTCGAAGACCTGATGCCGCTCCTCGACCGCGAGGAGTTCAAGGCCAATATGTACACAAAACCCCTGGAATGGTGATCCGCACATGAAAACCAAGATCCTCATGCTTGGAGCCGGCGCCATCGGGCGCGGCTACATGCCCTGGACGCTCGATGAGACAAAGCACGACCTGATCTTCATCGACAGCAACCCGGCCATCGTCGACCGCATGAACGCGCAGGGCAGCTATCCCACCTTCCGCGTCACCAAGGGCCCGAACGGCGACGAGTATCAAAAGAAGCAGGTGCCCGTGCTGCGCGCCTACACACCGGCGCAGTTCAAGCTCGAAGAGCACAAGGACGCCGCGGCCTGCTTCTTCTCGGTGGGCCCGCGCAATGTGGAGCGCGCCGCCAAGCTGATGGCCGGCTCCACCATCCCGCTGATCCTGTGCGAGAACGAGCCCGACACGGTGGCGGTGGCCAAGCGCGTGGTCGGCCATGACCGCGTGGTGTTTGCCGTGCCGGACGTGATCACCTCCAACACCGCGCCGGCCCAGATGCTGGCCGAAGACCCGCTGGCCATCACGACCGAGAACGGCGTGCAGTTCATCGAAGAGTTCGCTGAGGGCCCGCTGCCGCTGCACGGCGAGATGACCTGGCTGCCGCGCGAAGAACTGCTGCGCCACCAGTGGACGCCCAAGCTCTACCTGCACAACACGCCGCACTGCATCACCGCCTACCTCGGCGCGCTGATGGGCAACACCTATGTGCACGAGGCCATGCAGCACCCCAAGGCGGCTGCACTCGTCGAAGGCGCGATGAACGAGATGCTGCAGGCGCTCAAGCTGCAGTGGGACATCCCGCACGACTTCCTCGACTGGTACGCGCAGAAGGAGCTTTCGCGCTTCCGCTGCCAGCTGCTGTTCGACCCGGTCTCGCGCGTGGCCCGCGAGCCGCTGCGAAAGCTCGAGTTGCACGGCCGCCTGATCGGCGCGGCGCAGATGTGCCTGACCCTGGGCGTGCTGCCGCAGCACCTCTTGAAGGGCATCGTCGGCGCCGTGCTGTTCGAGGACGCCAACGACCCGGACCACCACATCCGCATGATGCACAAGAGCATGAGCACCGCTGACTTCAACCGTTATGTGCTGGGCCTGCGTCCCGGCGAACCCCTGGACCTGATGCTGCGCGACCAGATGGGCGCCATCACCGCCGAGCTGCGCTCGCTGCCCCGGAGGACCGCCGCATGAGCACCGCCGCCACCACCGCCACCACCACCCCCAACCACGTCGAACTGATGCAGACGGCCCTCTCGGCCGTGCTGGCCGGCGGCAAGCTGGCCGAGACGGCCGCGAGCACCGCATCGGTCGCCCAGAAGGAAAGCCTGCGCGACATCGTCACCGCCGCCGACCAGCGCATCAGCGAGCTGCTGATCGACAGCCTCAAGGTCACCGGCATCCCGGTCATCTCCGAAGAGGCTGATCCCAAAGACAGTCCCGCCACGCTGCCCGAGCGCTGCTGGGTCGTCGACCCGATCGACGGCACGGTCAACTTCTCGCACGGCCTGGCGCCGTATGCGGTGTCGGTTGGCCTGCTCGAAGACGGCGAGTTCCGCCTCGGTGCCGTCTGCGCGCCCAAGCTCGACGAGCTGTACTTCACCCTCACGCCCGAGAAGGCCCTGCTCAACGGCCGGCCCTTCCAGCACCAGCATGCCAAGCTGGACGAGGCGCTCGTCGCCGCCAGCTTCTCCGCCAAGGCCGGGGCTGAGCAGTACCAGCTGTTCCAGGCCATCAACGACGCCACGCGCGGGTGCTTGCGCACCGGTAGCGCGGCGCTGAACATCTGCTGGGCCGCCGCCGGCAAGCTGCAGGCCGCGTACGGCTTCAACGCCAAGCTGTGGGACGTGGCCGGCGCTGCGGCCATCGCCCGCGCCGCTGGCTGCGAGGTGCACCTGCGCCGCCGCGGTGACGGCGCCGCCCAGCGCGTGGACTACTTCATCGGCTCGCGCGACGTGGTGCAGCACCTGCTGCAACTGGCCGCCGATCTTCAACTCTGGACCCGCTGATTATCATGAGCAAGCCTCTCCAACAAGTCCCCGTCGTCGTCCTCTGCGGCGGCCAGGGCGTGGTGCTCGGCGAAGGCCAGCGCGAACGCCTGAACAAGGCCCTCATCCCCGTGCAGGACAAGCCGCTGTTCTGGTGGGTGGTGCTGCACTACGCCCGCCACGGCGCCACGGACTTCATCCTCGCCGCTGGCCTGCAGGCCGAGACCTTCGACGCCGTGCTGCGCGAGCGTTGCGGCACGCATGCCGACCCGGTGCAGGCGCATGTGCATCACGTGCAGGTGGGCGACGCCAAGCTGCGCATCCGCGTGGTCGCTACGCCGGTTGAAGCCTCGACCGCCGCGCGCCTGCTGGCCTGCAAGGAATGGCTGGCCGACGCGCCGCGCTTCGCCCTCTCCTACTCCGACACGCTCAGCGACGTGGACCTGGGCGCCGAGCTGGCCTTCCACGAAGCGCAAGGCACTGTGGCCACGCTCGTGTCCACGCAGGTGCCGGTGCGCTTTCGCATCCTGGGCATCCGCCATGGCGAGAGCAAGGTCCGCGCCTTTGCGCCGCGCCCCGTGATCGAGGCCGCGGCCATCAACGGCGGCTTTTACTTCTTCAACAAGCAAGTGTGGGAGCCGCGCTTTGCGCTCGACGGCAGCGCGCCGCTGGAGACCACGCCGCTGGAGAAGCTGGCCGGCGCCGGCCAGCTCACCGCGTTTGAACACCGCGGCGCCTGGCAGCACTGCGACGCCGAGCGCGACCTCGCGCCGCTTTCGCGCATCGCGCAAAGTCTGGCGGCCAACCTCGTCTGATGCCGAGCAAGAGCGATGTGCTGGCAGCCGGCGTGCGCGCCGTGCTGCCGCATCTCGACGCCAGCAGCCTCGCCGGTAAACGGCTCTTCATCACCGGCGGCACGGGCTTCTTCGGCCTGTGGCTGCTGAGCACGCTCAAAGAGTTGGGCACCGTCCCAACCTGCGTGCTCTCGCGCGACCCAGAGGCTTTCCTCACGCGCCATCCGCAGTTCCGCGATCAAGCGTGGCTGAGCTTCGCGCCAGGCAATGTGCGCGACTTCGATTTTCCGCACGGCGGCTTTGATCTGCTGATCCACGCCGCCACCGAGACCTCGGCCACCGCCCACGCCGCCGCCGGCCAGATGTTCGACGACATCGTCCAGGGCAGCCGCCGCGTGCTCGCCTTCGCGCGCCAAGCCGGCGTGCAGCGCGTGCTGCTCACCAGCTCCGGCGCCGTCTACGGCCCGCAGCCGGGCGAGCTGACCCACCAGCCCGACGATTCCACGCTCGCCTGCAACACGCTCAACCCGACCAGCGCCTACGGCGAAGGCAAGCGCGTGATGGAGATGCTGGGCACGCTCAGCGGCCTGCCCTGCGTGACGGCGCGCTGCTTTGCCTTCTCCGGTCCGGGCTTGCCCATCGACGACCACTTCGCACTGGGAAACTTCGTGCGCGATGCGCTGCAGGCCGAGGCCGTCACCGTCGGCGGTGACGGCACGCCGCTGCGCTCCTACCTGCACGGCGCCGACCTGGCCGTCTGGTTGCTCACGCTGCTGATGCGCGGCGAGGCCGGTACGGCCTACAACGTGGGTAGTGACGAGGCGATCTCGATTGCCGATCTGGCCCACACCATCCGCGACACGCTGGCGCCGGGCAAGCCCGTGCGCGTGATGCAGCAGGCACCGATTGCAGGCATGCAAGCGCGGCAGCGGTATGTGCCCGGCGTTGTTCGCGCCAGAGCGCTGGGGCTGGCCCCCTGGACGCCCATGGCGCAATCGGTGCAGGACATGGCAGCGTACCTGCACGCCGAGGCCTGAGCCAGGCAGCTGCGCGCAGGTCGGCGCGAGGATTGACTGGCCGTTGGAGCACGTATACAGTGTATACATGCCTCGCCTGACGACTCAAGAGAAGATTCTGCGCGCCGCCAGCAAGCTGCTCGACCGCGAAGGCGCGGCCGCCGTCAGCATGCGTCGCGTTGCCGACGCCGTGGGCATCACACCCATGGCCATCTACCGGCACTTCCCCAATCGCGAAGCGCTGCTCAAGCACATCTCCGACCACGCCTTCACCGCGGTTGCCAAAGATTGGGAAGCACAGACGCGCCATCCCGACCTGATGCACAACCTCCGTCAGGCGATGGAGAACTACCTCGACTACGCGCTGCAGCGGCCGCATCTGTTCGACCACAGCTTCTCGGTACCCCGCGAAGACGCGCGGCGCTTCCCAGAAGACTTTCGGGACCGGCAATCACCCACGCTGACCGTCATTGCCGACCTGCTCGTGCAAGGTATGCGCCAAGGCCTGTTGCGCCAAGGTGACCCATGGGATGTGGCGATGACCCTGTGGGCGCAAGGGCACGGTCTGATCGCGCTGTATCGCGCCGGCCGCTTCAGCTTCGACAACGCGCAATTCCGCGCCTTCTATCTCCAATCTCTGGAACGGCTCTTCGATGGCATCGCACAGCACAACAAGTAGGCAACTGCAATTCCTGATCGGCCTACTCGCCACCGCGCTCTCAGGCGCAGCCTGGTGGTTCGGCACCGGCTTGACGCCAAACCCGTGGCTCACCTGGTTCGCACCGCTGCCCGTCTTGCTGTTGGCGCCGCAGGTCAGCTTGTCTTGCGCGTTACTCGCCGCTGCTACCGCGGGCGCTTGCGCCGGGCTCAACCAATGGCACTACCTGCACGGCATCATCGGCCTGCCACTGCCGGTGGACCTGCTCGTGGTCACCGTGCCGGCCGTCACTTTCACGTTGTGCGTGGCGCTGTTCCGCCGGCTATGGTGCATGGGCCGCGTGATAAGCGCAGCACTTGCGTTGCCGGCGCTCTGGGGCGCGATTCAGTTCCTGAGCACACTGACCTCGCCACACGGCACGTTCGGCGACCTCGGCTACTCGCAGATGGACATGCTGCCGGTGATCCAGATCGCCTCACTCACCGGCATCTGGGGCATTGGGTTTCTGGTGTTGCTGGTGCCTTCGGCGCTTGCCGTGCTGCTGCTGCCCGGGCCGACTGCGCGGCTTCGCGCTATCGCGGGAGCCTTCGCGCTTGCGTTGCTGGCCGGAACCTTGCTCTTTGGCAACGCGCGCCTGCAAGAGCCGGCGATGAGCAGCTTGCGCGTCGGCTTGGTCGCCCTGAGTGGCCCCGTGCGGCCGGCCGTCGGCGAGCCAGCGGGCCAAGCCCTGCAGCAGCGCTATCTCGACGCGATCGAACGGCTGGCCGCACAGGGTGCGAGTGTGGTCGTCCTGCCCGAGACATCGTTCGCTGCCACGGATGCCACCGCCCTGCCCGCCTTGGCCGACGCTGCAGCTCGGCATGGGTTGACACTGAACGTTGGCGTGGCACTCACCAATTTCTCGCAGAAGCTCGAGCACAACGAGCACGAGCACAACGCAGCGCTGACGTTCGAGGCCGCGCGCACTCCGGCGACGACCTACAGCAAACGCCATCTGATTCCTGGCCTGGAGGACAACTACCTCGCGGGCACGGACTTCACCGTGCTGCCCGGTGCTCCCGACATCGGCCTGGCGATCTGCAAGGACATGGACTTCCAAGACATCGGGAATGCCTACGCCGCGCGTGGTGCGCAGTTGCTCCTGGTTCCGGCCTGGGATTTTGGTGCCGACGGCTGGCTGCACGGCCGCATGGCTGTGATGCGCGGCGTGGAGAGCGGCTTCGCGATTGCGCGTTCGGCGCGCAGCGGACGGCTGACGCTCAGCGACGATCGGGGGCGCGTGCTGGCGGAGGCGTCCAGTGAAACCCAAGACGCGGAACTGGTGGAGGATCTGCCGCTGCGGGCTACTTCGACGCTGTACGCGCGTTGGGGGAACTGGTTTGCGTGGGTGAATGTGGCACTGCTGCTGGGCTTGCTGGTGCGCGCTGTGCGCATGCAGCGTCAACCATAGGCCAGCGAGCGCTGCTACTTACTTCTTCTTCGCCACGATCAGATGCGCCTGGATCTTGCCGGCCACCGGCCCGCTGTGCCCATGCCTGCTGGCAATGGCCGCTGCGGCACGATCAGTGGCCTGCTGAAGCAGGCTCGCATCACGCGCCTCGATCTCGTTGCGCAGCGGTGAGCCCTGGCACATCGCAAACGCCGCGTCCGTCGCCGACGGCGCGCGGCTCTGCTCGGTGATCGTCTCCGTCACCACATCATCATCAGCAAAGCCCGCCTGCCGCAAGTCCTCGCGGATCTGCGCCAGGTCGTGATAGCCATGCGGCGTGCGCGCGAGAAAGCGCGGCGGGTCTTGCGGGAACACTTCGGCGAGCGCGTTGGTCACTTCGTTGGCGAACTCGTTGGCCTCGATGCGATCCCATACGCTGAAGATGAAGCGCCCGCCCGGCTTCAGCACGCGCCGCGCCTCTGCAAAACCGGCAGGCCGGCTGGGGAAGAACATCGCGCCGAACTGGCAGAAGACGGCGTCGAAGACGGCGTCCTCAAACGGCAGCACGAGCGCATCGGCCTGCTGCCACTGGAGGCGTGAATCGCTCTCCAGATCCGCGCGGCTGACCGCGTAGTCGAGCATCGCCTGGTTCAGGTCCGTGACCACGTAGCGCGCATCCGCACGCAACAGCGGCGCCAGCGCCCGCGTGACCGCGCCCGTGCCGGCGGCGGTCTCCAGCACAGCCCTGGGCGAGCCGGCGGCCACGCGCTGGGCCGTGTGGGCGGCGTAGACCTCGAAGATCATCGGCACCATCAGGGTGTCGTAGAGCTTGGGGATGGAGCCGGAGAAGGAGGTGTCAAGATGGGCCATGGCCAGCCTTAGTAGTCGCCCTCGGGCCCGGCAATCCTGATGGGCAGAACCCGCCGCGTCAATGATCGCGGCAAACTGCCGGCTTGACACTGTCGCACGCTGTCAACGTGCGCCTTCTCAGGCCAGCGCAGCTGACGATCAAAGCCCTGCTGTCTTTGATCCCGCGGGAGATTTGAGGTGAATTTCATCGCGCACAAATGGAGTTGAGGGCATAGATTTGATTCCGAAGGAGACTCTCATGCCACTGCAGCAGCCGCACCAGCCCTCCCGAGCACAGTCCGCGAGCACGACCTTCCTGCGCTTACCCAGCGTTCTTCGCATCACAGGATTGGGGCGCTCGACCATCTACCGGATGGTCGCCGACAACAGGTTTCCTCGCCCCGTACGGATCGGACAACGTGCCATCGCATGGAGACGGTCCGACCTTGAATCGTGGGGCAAGGCTCGGCCCTCTTCGCACTGAAGCGTGCCGTCCATGTGCACCGTCGCAGCAAGTTCAATCCGTCCGGCACCGTGGGCTGCGGACTGCAGGGTTTCGCCGCAGCAGAGCGGCTTCTTCCAGGATGCGATCGAGATCAGTGCGCAGGATGAGTCGATCCAACGGCCGAGCTCGACATGCAGCCATCTGCTCGCACAGGGTTGCCTTGGCCTTCCCGAAGTGGCGCGCGACTGCGGCCGCCGAACAGAGCTGGTGCTTGACTGCCAACCCACCTACCAGAGCGCGCCCTCTGGATACCAGCGCGCCTGTGCCGGCGTGCAGGTCGATTCGCACGGACGGACTGATCTTGGCGGTGACCCAGGTCTCGAGGACTTGCAAGGCGCCCTCGATCCCGTAACCACCACCTGCGGCGATGAGTGCGGCCGCGGCACGGCCGACCTTTTTGGCCAGGAAAGGCGGCGGGCCGTTGTTGTCACTCGCAAGTTGCAACCCCCTTGTCAGCTCCCACATCCGCCAGTCCTCGTTCGACGGACGCTTGGCCAGCCAGCGACCCAGCTCTGCACGGGCGACGTTCGTCCGCTCTCCGAAGTACTGCAACAACGGCACCGTATCGAAGCCTCTCGCCGGACGCAGCCCAAGGGCATACCGGAGTGCGGCATGTCGATACTGATTTCGTCTTGAACTGACCCCAAGGAATACAGGCCGCCAGGCCAGCATCTTGATCTCCTGCCTCACCGCCGCGTCAGACTCCAGTCGCAGCGCGCAATACGCACCCGCGAGCACCGGCCCCCTGTGGGGTTGCAGGCCTCTCACCCATCGAGAGACGACCGTGCCAAAGGATCGCGCGACCGCGGAGACGGAATCGCCGGGACGCAGCTGAGTGACGGAATGAATCTCGTTGGGCAGCAGTACGAAGTCGATCAGCACGCGCCCCTCGCGCTCGTGGGCAGCGATCAGGCGCCCGCGGATCCGGTCGACCAGCGCAGGGGCGATGCAGAAGTCACGACCGACCGCGGCCTGCCAGCACAGACTCCACGTCTGCCCCTCGCATGCCTCCCCGGCCATGGCAATTGCATTGCTCATTGGACAAAGACGCGTCAGCCCTCCAAAACCTCAACGCCGAGACCACAACTCTTTCGCCTTCGTTCGATATGCGAACACCCACTCGTTGGCGTGAATGCAGGAGCAAGACCGAACGAAGGCACATGTCCTCGTTTGCTGCCGACGCCTCCCTGAGCGGCTCGTGCAACTCGCTTCCAGCCGCACCATCGAGGCCGAACGCGTTCACATCAGCCCGTCAAACCATCGACGCTGCGTCCTGAGGCCGATACCTTGCGTTGGCCCGAAGGCAATTCCGCCGAGGGCATTTCGACGTCAACCTGAAGGAGATCGTGATGAACGAGACCACCCGCACGGACCTGGAGCTGAACATCGTGCAGCTCGGCGATGCCAAGGAGAAGACCCTGGGCATCCCCGGTGAAAAGAAGAACGAAGAGCACCCGCTGGTGCCGTGGCAATACCCGGACGAATGACAGCGTGACTTCGGGCGCGCGCGACGTCGGCGTTGCGCGCGCCATTCGGAGCATCGCTTCTCATGCGCCTCCCGTCAGTCGATCGATCGTCGGAGGCTCGGGCAAGACATCGGGACGTTTCTCAGGCCACGCGCGGGAGGATCCATGCACGCAGCCACGCACACAATGCCTTTCAGTCTCGCGCCACACGTTCGTGCGCGCGGCTGCGAGGGCCAGGTCATCCTCTTGGACATGCGCTCCAGCCGATACATCGGTGTCGGGCCGGGTGCATCCGCGGCCTTGTCACGCTGCGTTCAGGGCTGGCCGTCGACGTTGGAGGATTCGAGCGCTGCACCAGCGCCGCAAGCGACGATCGACACCGACGCGCTCATCCAGCAGTTCACCTCCCAAGGCTTGCTCAGCGGCGATAGAGTTCAATCGCCTCTCGCGACGCCTCTCTCGACGCCTCTCGCGACGCAGCTTGCAACCGCCGATGCGTCGCTGGACTTCGAGGACCTGTCGATGCCGGTTCAGATCGGCGCGGCGCGCGTGACGCGCTTGCTCAAGGGTGCCGCGCTGTCTGCGCTCCGGCTTCGCTTCCAGTCTTTCGAGTTCATCGCCAGAGCGGTGGCCGCTCGCCGACACAGGCACCAATCCGACCAGGCTACCTCGCCCGACATCCTGCTCGCTTCGATGCGCGACAGCGCGGTCGCCTATGAGCGGATGCGCCCGTTCCTGTTCACCTCGCACCGGAAGTGCCTTTTCGACTCCTTGGCCTGCCTGGAGTTTCTCGCCGGCGAGGGGCTATTCCCCCATTGGGTCATTGGGGTGAAGACGAAACCATTTGGCGCGCATTCCTGGGTGCAGCAGGGCTGCATGGTGCTGAACGATCAGCATGCGCGCGTGCGCCAGTTTCATCCCATTCTGGTCGCGTAGCAGTCGGCAACTGCGCCAGCGGATTCAGCTCAACGGCCGCCCCATGTTCCGGTACATTGCCCTTGCTTGCGACGCTTCGCAGCTCGACGCCGTGGCCCTTGCCGCTCAACTCGGTGATCGCTGGCGCCAGCAGCCCGGCTGGACCGTCACGCTGCAGCGCCGCGGCCTGCACGTCTACGCGCATGGCGAGACGCCCGCAGCCAATCAGGCACACGTCCTGCCTGGCGGGCAAGGCGTCGTCCTCGGCCAGCTGTTCCGCCGCCAAGATCTTGGCGACCGGGAGCTGCCCACTGGCCGGAGCAGCTCGCTCCTGCCTCAGGAAGCAGCGCGCGTCTTGGAGGGCGGTGGGCAGTTCCTCATCCATGCCTTCTGGGGGCGGTACGTCGCCTTCCTGCAGAGCGGCGAAGGGACTACCTGCGTCATCCGTGATCCCAGCGGCACCCTGCCCTGCCATCTGATCCGCTTCGAGGGGGTCTGCATCGTTTTCTCGTGGCTCGAGGACCTCCTGATGCTGCTCGAACCTGATGGATGGACCCGACCGTCAGTCAGGATGCCCTGGCCCAGCAGCTTTTGCATGGCGCCTTGACGGGCATGGAGACTTCTCTAGAGGGCATCTCGAACCTGATGCCCGGAGAACGTCTCGACCTGCATAGCTGGGCCAGGACATCACTCTGGAACGGTGCTGAATTCGCCCGTTCGCCGCTGAAGCTCGAACCCGCTGAGGCCGCCCAGTTGCTGCGCGACCGGGTGCAGGCTTGCGCGAGCGCATGGGCCAGTTGCTACGACACCTTGATGATGCGCGTGTCCGGCGGCATCGACTCATCGATCCTGCTCAGCTGTCTTGGTCCGGCCCATACCACTGCCGACGTGATCGGCATCAACTACTACTCAGCAGGTGCGGACAGCGACGAGCGCGCCTATGCCCGTCTCGCGGCCCTGCGCGTCGGGCGAGATCTGCTCGAACAAGAGCGTGACCCGACCTTCTCCATCGCGAGCATCCTGCGGATCGCGCGCATGCCCGACCCGATCCCCTACGTCGGGTGGATGAATGCGGGGACAGACGCCCGGCTTGCGGCCAGCTATGGCGCGCCGGCCATGTTCACGGGCGCCGGCGGTGACTCGCTGTTCTACGAGTTCCCTCGCTGGTGGCCGGCGGCTGACGCCCTGCACAACGAGGGGTTGAACACTGGATTCTTCGCCGCGGCCATGGATGCTGCGCGGCTTGGAAGGACGTCGATATGGCGAACGATGGCACTGGCCTTGCGGCGACGGACCGGTCCCAACGCCGCTGAGGCGCCATCGATGGGCCAAAGAGCGCTGCTCGCTGCAGACTTCCGAGCCTCCCCGGCGGCAGCGCACCGGTTCGTTCACCCGGTGGTGCAAGAGGCCGAAGGCTTGCCGCTGGGCAAGTACATGCAAACCATCGCACTGCTCTATCCCATCGGGTACTACGACCCGTTCGAACAGGAGGCTGCGCCCGAGATCGTCAATCCACTGCTGTCGCAGCCGCTGGTGGAGTTGTGTCTCCAACTGCCGACCTACCTGCTGATCCTGGGCGGCCGCGGAAGGGCCCTGGCCCGCCGCGCGTTTGCTGAACGCCTGCCTGCGCAGGTCATCCACCGCCGATCAAAGGGCGGCATGGAGGAACACCTCAAATCTGTGCTGCAAGCCAACCTCGCATTCGTTCGGGAATTGCTGCTGGACGGTCAGCTTGCCGCGTTGGGCCTGATCGATCGAGCCAAACTCGAAGAGCTGCTGTCCGGTCGCCCGAGCTCGCTGAGCAGTGCCGTCGGTCAGATTCATGCCCTGGTGGCCATCGAAGCATGGCTCTCGCGCTGGCCCAGAGGATGAGAGGCGCAAGATGATGCTCGCGCCTTCCTCAGCGAAGCAACTGCGGGTCCTGCGTCGCGCCGCACGACTGCTTCAGGCCTGCCTGGATCGCCCCACCGCCTTGCGCTGGGTCGCTACGAATGCGATCGCGGTCGCTGGAGGGCTTCTTGCCGGTCTCGCGCCACTCGCGCTCAAGGGCCTTGTCGACGCGCTCGGCGCCCCTTCAGGCACACCCGGCTCAAGTTCGATGCTGGGGTTCGCGCTCGCCTACCTGCTCTGCCTGGTCGTCTGCCGCGGTCTCGTTGAGGTGCGCCCCCTGTTCGCGAGCGCTACCGAGCAACGCCTGTACGGACGCATGCGCTGCCGCTTCTTCAATCACACGCTCCATCTGCCGCTGAGCTTTCATCTGAACGAACGGGCCGGTGCCATCACGCACGCGCTGCAGCAAGGCATCGCCGGCTACCAGATCATCATGTACAGCCTGGTCAACAGCATCGTCCCGGTTCTGGTCGAGGCCGTCACGGTGACGCTCGTGCTGTTGTCGCTCGGCCAGCCCTTGCTGACGATGGTCTTCGCGGGAGCGGCCATCCTGTACGGGGCTGCCGGGCTGAGCCGCTCTCGCGCGCTCGGCAGCGCCGCCGCGAATGTCTCCTCGGCTGGCGCCGATGCCAGCAGCCTCGTCTCGGAGGCCTTGACGAACGTTGAACCCATCAAATGCTTCGGCGTGGAAGCCCGACTCGTGGATGACTTCGCCCGCGCCACGTCGGTGCTGGAGTTGCGCTGGTCCCAACTCCATGGACAGCGACTGCGGTCCGGACTCGGAATCTTGGCCGTCTTCGTGACTTCGATGGGAGCCTCGCTCGCTTGCGCCATGCAGGCCTTGCAAGAGGGAACGCTGACGCTGGGCGGCTTCGTGCTGGCAACCCTGTACATGGTGCAAGTGTTGCGGCCGCTCGACACGCTGGTCGCAGCAGTTCGCGATGTCACTCAGGGGCTGACCTTCGTCGGTCCGATGCTCAAAATCTTGTCGATGCCTGCTGAAGCATCCCCAGATGCGACAACATTGCCATCTGCGCCGGGCCAGGTTCCGGCACGTGTTCCGCCGAGTGAACCTGCGCCGGTCAATGCCGTGTCAAGCACCCTGCCGCGCGAAGGTTCCAGACCGCCTCGAATCCAGTTCAAAGGCGTCCAACTCAGCTTCGGAAGCAGTCCGGCCCTCTTCACAAACCTGAAGCTCGACATTGCGGCCGGTCGATCCGTCGCCATCGTGGGGACAAGCGGATGCGGAAAGTCGACACTGGCGCGGCTGCTGTTGCGCTTGTGGACGCCTGACCGCGGGAGCATCCTTTGGGACGGTCGACCGATCGAGTCTCTGGACGTTGGCGTGCTGCGTTCCAGGGTTTCCGTGGTGCCACAAGAAACCGTACTGTTCAACCGTACGGTGGCCGACAACATTGCAATCGGACGCCCTGGGGCTACACCGTCTGAGATTGAACGCGCGGCCAGGCTTGCTCGGCTACATGAGCTCATAGAGGCCCTGCCGCGCGGTTACGAAACCGTCATTGGCGAACGGGGCATGAAGCTATCCGGCGGCGAGCGACAACGCATCGCCATCGCACGCGCGATCCTGCGGGATCCACTCGTCTACATCTTCGACGAGGCGACGTCGATGCTCGACAGCCCCACAGAGCAAGCGATCCTGCACAACCTCCGTGAGATCTCCGCAGGGAAGACGACGCTTGTGATCGCGCATCGGCTCTGCGTTCTTCGATATGTTGACGACATCGTCATGCTCGAAGGTGGAAGGATCACTGAGCAGGGCAATCACGTCACGCTGCTGGCCAAGGGCGGAGCCTATGCAGCCCTGTGGCAGGCACAGCACGCCGAGACGGTCAAATGAAAACCGGGGAATCGCTGCGTCGATCAAGGCGTTGTCACCGGTCTTGAGACGCTGCCCTTCCGGCCTCCTACTTGGCTGCAGAAGCAGCCACACACCGCGGCTTGGTGTCATCCTCGCGCTTCAGCCTCCTCATCGCTTCCCAACTCGAATACTGCTCCCTCAGGCTCGCCTCGGTCTCTCCCGGGATGCTCACCTCACCGCGCTCTTCGTCCTTCAGCCAGAACCTGTACCAGTCCACGTTGCCCTGCAAGGAGATCATGCGCTCGCTCGGCCTGGAGAGAGAATGGTTGCCTCCGGGAATGACCACCATCTCGACCGCCTTGTACTGCCGTCGCATCAGCGCATAGATGTCCCAGTCGTTGCGCACGGCGGGGCCGTAGCTTTCGATGCGCAGTGCAGCGCGGATACAGTCGGTGTGCAATGAGGGATCGTTTCGAACCCAGCGATCCAAGGAACCCCCGAATGGCAGCCCTTCGTTGGCGCGGTCCTTGGTTGACTGCGTCGCGTCTCCGAGCCCGTATGTGATGGTCATGGAGAAAAGCGTGTTGGCGTCCCCATCCAGGATCGACGCCGCTCTGACAGGCGCATCCGAGAACGTCACCAGGTTGAGCACCTGAGCGCCCGTGGCGCTCCAGCCCAGAATACCGACGCGATCACGATCGACCCAGCCGGCCTCCACCAGCTGATCGACAGCGGCTTTCACGCCATCGGCCAATTGCATGATGTCGCCGTGAATGTCGGCCAGCGCGGCCTTGCCCGTCGTGGGGCCGCGCGGCACGACCAGCACCAGGAACCCTTCGCGCAGGAACGCGCGTCCTGCGAAGCCACTGGTCGCGCAGTCGCAGACGTTGGGGCCATCACGGTAGAAGCGCTTGGGCGAGAAGGCATAGGTCTGGATCACCAGGGGATACCGAACCGCCGGATTGAAGTCCGCCGGCGTCATCAGCCCGCCTTTCCAGGGCCGGCCTTTCGCATCGGTCCAGTCGTAGGGGCGCATCGTGCCCCAGGTCCCAGCCGAGTACGACGGATTGAGCTCGGTCAAGCGCACAGCCTCGCCGTGAAGACCCAGCGCCACCACATCCGGCGGCTGATTCAACGCCTCTTGAACATGCAAGTGCCAATCTGCACCGGCATCGGCCGTTCCCTCTGCAGCGTCATCCGCCCTCACCTCTCGCCAGCCGCCCTCCAGATCTCGCTCAAAGCGCCGGCGAACATCGCCATCGACCGCCACGAAGGTGCCCAGCTTGCCAGAGACCGGGTGCGCCTCCTTGAGCCGATGCGCCAGTGGCGCGATGTCCGTCCAGCGGCCGGTGTCGGGCCAGTATTCGATGAGGTGGGAAGCCCGGGCCGGTCCGCCATCCGCAGCGTGCACCGGCAGGAAGACGCCGGCCATGACGATGGATGTACCGCCGTTTTGCCAGAGGCGATCGCTGCGCAACTGCAAGGACTGGATCGAATCGTCCGGCGCGTCGATGGCCGATTGCTCGTGACCGTCCGCCAGGCGGTAGAAGACCATCCGGCGCGGGACGTAGTGGGTCTTGCGTGTGTAGTAGCTCAGAGGATCCTGAGTTTGTGGCGAGGAGTAGGTCAGCACGGCCTCGGCCACCAGCGGGTACTGCGTGGCCCAGGCGGCCTCCCGTCCAGGCTCGTACCGCGGCAGTACAGCCCACCGGCCGTCGGGCGAGATGCTGGGATTGCAGGAGCCGACATTGCTTTCCGGGAAGGCGTCGCCCAAAGGCCGATCCGGCGCCGTCGATCCGGCTTCAGCCAGGTAGAAGCGGTAGCGGCGCACCTGGAAGTCCGTGCCGAGATGTCCGTAGTGGATGTTCCAGAACGAGTTCGTGCCGGCGACGATGGACTTGGCGCCCGGCTTGAGCGGCGGATTGGGAACCGTCGCGGTATAGACCACGCGTTTGAGGTCTCGTGATGCATCGAAGGCCATCACCCCGTCCGGTGCGGACGTCAGTTGCGTCAGCCTCTTCGTCGGCACGTCAAAGGCGTAGACCTGAAACGGCGCGTCCTGCATGCGCGCCCGGAACAGGAGCGTGCGGTTGTCGTGCCAGCGGGCCTCGCGCAGCGACGGGATCAGGTCGTAGTCATCCCTGAGCGCCACCACCTTCAGCAACGAGACCGGCGGCGCGACCTGGCCAGCGGCCAGATGCGCAGGATCGACGTCGAGCAGCAGGATCTCGAAGGTGTTCGTGTCTGCAGCGACATCGGATTTGCGGGTGACGATGAAGGCGCGCTTGCGATCCGGCGAGATCATCGTCTGCAGCTCATCGTCGCTGTGATTGACGGGCTGCGCAATGCGCGTGAATTCGATCACCTCCTGGACCGTTGGCCCCACACCGGCCCGCGCTGCAGAACTGCTCACGGCGGCGAACGCGAGGAGCGCCCAGACGCCGCACACAGCGGTGGATCGCAGGGCCTCGGAAAGGCCGCGCAAGGAAGACATCTTTGACAACATGAGACGAATCCATTCCTCCAGCCGGCGGCCAGAGCAAAGTTGAGAGGGAAAGGTAGGGCAGTCACGGCCCGAGTGCACGCAGCGGTCTGCTGTGCGGGGGATCCGGCCGGCGCATTGCGGTCCGTAACCGATCAAGCGCCGCTGACAGCGTGCCCAACGGCTGGTCGGCCTGCGGCGGTGCCGCGGCTACACGGCGGCTACCAGCTCACCGACAGTCGCAGGTTCGCGTAGCGGCCACGCCAGTCGGCTTGTGTGACGTCGTAGTACGGCGAACCCGACGCATACGCCGGCAGGCGATTGGTGATGTTGGCGATCGCCACCGACAAGCTGGCTTGCTTGGCAGCAGGCAGCCTCAGACCCAGGCGCTTCAGGTCGAAGGACGCGGCAAGGTCGTGCCGCCAGTAGTTGCCCAGACCACGAGTGCTGGGTGCGAGATCTTGGTAGGCGCCCAGGTAGCGACTGGTCAGACCGAGGTTCCAATCGCCACGATCGACACTGAGTCCGATCCGCCCCTTCCACCGAGGCGACCAATAGTCCAGGGCGCGCCGACCCAAGCGGTCTTCCAGCGGCGCATCCGGCGTGAGCGCAACGTCGTAGCGATTGGTCCGCGTTGCACTGGCGGCCAGCGTCCACTTGCCGAGGCTTGTCTGCCAGGAATGTGCCGCCTCGAGATCCACCCCCGCGGTGCTGATGCGTCCGTAGTTCACGAAGGTCCAGAGCATCTTCGTCACTGGCCCTGGCACGCCACCCACAGAAGGTCCGCGGGTGATGATCCCTGGGAACAGCGCTTCGTGGTCGAGCGTCACCTGCAGCCAAGGCAGGGAGATCAAACCATCGATCCGGACTTGCCAGGCCGTCATTCCCAGTCGAGTGCCTGCAGCCGTGGCGGGCTCCCAGACGAAGCCCAGCGACTTGGCGCGGCCCTTCTCCGGATGCAGGTCCGGGTTGTTGGTCACCAAGACTTGACCGGATGTGAGGGGTTCGCCGCCGCGGGCGGGGTCTACCAAGCCCAGGATCGCCGCGTCGTACGTGTCCGGATTGAGGTGCGTTTCGGGCAAGGTGGGCGGCTTGAACGATGTGGCCAGTGAGCCGCGCAGCAAGAACGTCTTCAGGGGTCGGAACTCAAGACCTGCCTGGTAGGTCGTTGCTCCACCGAAGTCGGTGTAGCCGTCGTGGCGTGCGGCCAAGGTCAGCGCCGCGAGCTCATGGGCGGGAGTCGCAGGCGTACCCTCCCCGCCTGGGCGCTCACCCGAGCGCAACAACGGCACGTGGGCCTCGCCATAGAACGCGTGAGATGAACGCGCCGTCGTGATGGCGTCACCGGGCAGCAAGGTCTGGTAGTGGTCGCGTGCGGCCTCGGCGCCGGCAATCACATCGACGGATCCTGCAGGCAGTTGGAAGGGCGAGCCGCGCACGAAGGCGCTGACCTGGTCCCTGCGTCCATGGTTCTCCCGCAGCTGATCTGACCAGATGGACTGCAATACTGCTTCGCTGGCCGCCGCGCCGCTCGTGAACGGGTTGAGCGCGGCGGACGGTGATGTGGCCGCCAGCGCCGCCGTTCGGGCCGGCACATTGGCCGACACATTGGCGAGATGTCTCGCGCCATCGTCCCGCGTCATGGACGCCGAGGCCTCGAAGTCCCAACTTGCGCCCAGGTTGCCGCGAATGCCCGCCAGCAGACGCTTGAAGTTGGTTTCGCGGTAGAGAGAGTCGGCGCCGTTGGCCGGCCCCAAGCGCTCGGTGACGCGGACCGCAGTACCAAAGGGGTTGTAGGGATTGCTGGCCGGCACCAGCACATTGCTCAGCAGCAGACCACTTTGCTGTGCACCCTGGCGGTTTTTCGTGAAGGACGTTTCCGCGAAGACCGACCAGTCTGCGCTCAAGCGCCGCTCCCCAGACGCATGCAGCGAGAAGTCCTCGGCGGCCTGAACCAAGGCCGTGCCATTGCCGCTGGCCAGGGAATTGCAAAGGTTCGCCCTACCCGCCGATGCGGCAAAGTCGGCAGCGGTCAGCATCTTGCCGTCTGGATTTGCGGGGATGCCCGCAAGATTGGACGTGAGTCCTGGAAGGTTCGCGCCGTTGGTGCTGGTGACCGTACCGGGCGAGCAGTTTCGGGAGCGTGCGTCGACGCCGCCGAGGCGCCGATAGTCAGCGTCAGCGAAGAACGCGCGCTCGGACATCATCAGCGGCGTCGTGCGGCTGTAGGCGCCCAGCACGATGAACGAGCCTGCGTCGCCCTGTCCGCCCGTTGCCAGAGAAATGCCGTTCCCATGGGTGCCCTTGGCGCCGCTCAGCTGCGCGTCGAGCGCGACGCCTTCCATCGACTTCTTCAGGATGATGTTGACGACGCCGGCCAGCGCATCGCCACCGTAAACGGCGGACGAGCCCACCGGCACGATCTCGATGCGCTCAATGGCCGCCATCGGGATCAAGTTGAGGTTGAAGAAGTCGCCGTCCGACGATCCCACGGCTTGAACCCGCCGGCCGTTAAGCAGGACCAGGGTCGAGCCCAGTGGCAGGCCGCGCAGTTGAACGGTGCCCTGCCCTGTCGTCGCACCGAAGGCGCCCTCGCCCGGGCTGACCGAGGCTTCGTTCAAGCTGCTGAGGAAGCGCTCCAGCGTGGGCTGACCGCTTCGCTCGATGTCCTTGCGGCTGTACACATTGACCGGCGCAGGGCCTTCCGCTTCGATGCGCTTGAGTCGAGAGCCGGTGACAACGATCCTGTCCAGCATCGCCATCGCACCCGTGTCGTTTGCAACGGCCACCCCAACTGCGACACCGCCCGTCGCGGAGATTGAACTGTGCGCAATGGCATCAGCGTCGCCCGAGGCGGCGACGGGCTCATGTCCCCCGCCGGGCGCGCCGTTGTGCCGAGGAGCGGAGGCCGGTGTTGGGGCGGTGCTCGGGGCTGCGCGGATCACGATCGACCCGTCCTCCATCAGCACCGCCTCCAGGCCTGAGCCGTCCAGTGCTTCGGCAATGGCCTCGGCGGCCGTCAGCGTGCCGTTCACTGCCTTGGCGGTCTTGCCATTCACTTTGGACGGATCGAACAGGACCGAGGCACCCGTTTGTCGAGCGATCTGCCGCAGCGACTCGGCCATGGCCTGAGAAGGCTGCTGAACGTGGAACTTCGCGGCGGGCACGACGTTGGCAGCCCAGGCCAAACCGCAACTGAGCACCAGCGCGACGACGGCGCCATCGCGAAAGCACCTGGCAGCGCTCCCACTGCCCTTCATTCTTCTCGGTGTCATCTCTTGCCTCTCTCGGATTACCGTGTTGGTGGTTCCGAGATGACGAGGCCGTCGAGAAAGATTTTGACAGGGCTTGTCCTAAGGAGGAAGCGACAGCTCCAACCGTCCCGCGCGCTCTTTCAACTGCAATCGATGCAAGGTGCTGACGGCATTGGCGAAGCCGAGGTTATCCCCCGTGCGGAACTGACCGCTGACACGCAATCCCGCCAGCGCATCACCACCGAGCAACGTGATCGGCGTTCGGCTGTATCGATTCATCTCGGCGATCGCCTCCGACAAAGGCACATCATCGAAATCCACCTCGCTGCGTTTCCAGGCCAGCAAGCGATCCATGGACGGCTTGTCGAGGCGTTCAGGGGTTGGCGCCGTTGCGGGCGCGTCGGCCCGAGCAAGATTCAGCCGCTCGCCCGCATTCATCAAAATTGGGGAGCTTGCGGACGTCTTTTTTTGCTGCGCCCATGAATCAGGACGCACCGCGACGCGGCCTTCGACCAGCGCAACGGCCACAGCATCGACCCGATGGTCACCACTCTCAGCCACCCGCACCGAAAACACCGTACCAATCGCCTGCACCTCGGTCCCGCCGGCGTGCACGACAAACGGCCGACGCGCATCCTTGGTGACTTCAAACAGCGCCTCTCCGTGCTCAATCTCGATCGAACGCTCTGCCTTGCCCATGCGCACTTGCACCTGGGTATTGGTGTTCAGCGTCATGCGGGACCCATCCTCAAGTACCACCTGGCGCTGCTCGCCCACCTGAGTGGCGTAGTCTTCACCGACGCCGCGAATAAAGACCGCCACCAGCGTCGCCAATGCGGCCGCAGGCAGCACCATCAAGAGCGCCCAGCGTCTGCGTCCCCCTTGCCAGCCATACCCACCTCCATCCGCGTCCGCGGCAACTGCTGCGCCGTGCGTGGAGACGCTGGCGAAGGCGTCCTGGACCCGGATGCGAGGCACCATCTCCCAGATGTCGGTTGCGCGTTCGAACGCTTTGCGATGCGCAGCGGAGCGCGCCTGCCAGGTCAGGAAATCGCGCTCCATCCGAGATGAGCGGTCAGGCCCATGCAGCTTGGCGATCCAAACGGCTGCCTCGGCCGCGACCTCGGGCGTGACCACGATGTCGGTCTCGTCCTGTAAGGGCGTGCCCGGTGCCTTCATGGCCAGCGCCCTTCCATGGCCCGTTCCAGCAGGAGCACCGCTTTGGCAATCTGCTTCTCGACTGCACTGACCGTGATCCCATGCTCACGCGCGATTTCCGCGTAGCTCGCCCCCTCGACGCGATGGGCAAGAATGATGCGCGAGGTTTTGGGATCGATCGCGGCCAGCGCCTCGCTGAGCAGCCGAACCTGCTCCCGGCTCAAGAGGATGTCCTCGACCGCGGGGCCGGGATGCGCGATGTCCAGTTCATCGATCAATGCCAGTTCACCATGCCGCCTGCGGGCACGGTGCGCATCCAACGACAAATTCTGGGCCGCGCGGACCAGGAATGCCTCCGGCTCACGCACGGTGTGCGCCTGCTCGTAGCACGCGAGCTTCACGAAAGCCTCCTGCAGCAAGTCATCAGCCTCGTCCGCACTGCTCCCCCGACGCATCAGCGTCGCCTTCACATGCGACATGATCGATCTCAAGCTCTTGGCCATGGCACTTCAACGACAAGGATAAAAGTTGAAAGCGGCGATCCAATCTTAGGTGGCCCGCAAGAATTTGAACAAAGAAACCTTCATGAAGTCACGCCCCACAGGGCCATGACCGAACGAAAGCGCGCGTGTCACGCAGCACGCCTCCGACGCTGCGAGCAAGATTTTCCATAGCCAAAGGGTGCAACAGGGTCCCACCCGATCTGCGTGCTTCCCTGGCGTAGAGCCGCAGATCGGCGGCGCCTGGCACGCAAGCCGGTGACCTCTGCCACACCGAACGGTCACCGAACGCTGCGACATCGATGCGCCCTTCCCCTTGAGCAGCCCGTCGGACGATCTCAAGATGTCCAGCGTGGGGAAGGTGCCGCAGATGCAAAGGCCGACGGCATTGGATCCATACCGCAAACAGAGCAGTGGGCTTCCAGCCTCCACCTGCCGTCATCAGGGGCACGTCGCCATGGTTCGAGTGAATGACACAACGATCTCGCCGCAATGCAGGCCAGAAAACGCTGGTGCGCTCTGCGATGCGCGCCATATCTCGCTCGTCGGGATCTCGACGGGCGTTGCCGTAGGTCGCCGATTGCAGGTGAAACACAACGCGAATGTCGAGTCGTGGACGCTCTTCACGACACTCGACCAGTTCGACACCTGCCTGACGACCGGATCGCTCCGATTCGAAGACCCCGTTCTGTTTGCGCAGGTCAAAAGGGAGTTCGAACATGTCTTCACCCATGCCGGCCCGCTCAGCCTCGATCCGGGTGAGAGCCCAAGCTCCTGACTACGCCACACAGGTCATCGAGGCCATCACCCGGCTTCACTTGGCGTTGGATCCGCCAGCCCTCCTCGATCGCCTGGCCCAAGCAACGCTGGCGATGGGAGCCACCGGCAGCATCTTCACAGCCGCCATCCCCGAAGACGGGATGGACACGTCCTGCTTCACGCTCTTCGCCTGCCACCCGGCCATCGCCCTCGCGCACAGCAACCAGGAGCTGCTGCTCAACCACCCCTGGTTCCGGTTTGCCAAGAGCCATACCGTACCGGCCACCGACCACGAGTTCCGTACGCGTCGCAACCTGGACGCGGCCGCTCTTCAATTGGCCGGCGAGTACGGATTCAGGTCTTGTTTGGTCGTGCCGACGCCCGAGAACACACCCACGCGAAGGTCGGAGATGCTTTGCATCGGCAGCGACATTCCTGACGACTTTGAAGGCCCCGAGGCCCGTGCGGTCCGCTCCTTGGCCCGCGCGCTGGCGGCCGAACTGCACGACTGGCTGTCGCGCCATCTGCAGAAGCAGCTGAGGACCACAGCCCATCTCCAGCCAGCGGACTTGAGTCTGCTGGCTTTCGAATGGCAGGGGCTCGGCACGAAGGAGATCGCGCAGGTGACCGGCATGAGCGAGTCGTCGGTGAACTCGCGCTTCCAGCGTATCAATGTCCGGCTGCGCTGCTCGAACAGAAAATACTCGGCGCAACGCGCTGCAGCCTACGGACTGCTCGAATCCACCTGACCCAGTACGCCGTCCCGCAAACACCGCCCGCCGCTCCATCCATGCAACCTGGGCGCGTGCGCAAGTCGCACCAACCTCCCTTCGCACGGCTACCACCCGTCCATCCAGTCCGTCAGCAGCATCGTTGCCCTGGCCACATGCTTTTCCACGGTGCTCGTGCTCACCCCGTAGCTCTGAGCGATCTCTTTATAAGACCGCCCTTCCAGCCGATATGCCAGAAAGATGGTGCGAGTCTTCTCACTGAGGCGGCCCAGACACAAGCTCAAGCGCTGCATGCGCTCACGGGCCAACAGGACATCCTCCGCAGCCGGCGCCGTGTCGATCAGCACCACATCCTCGAGCATCACCTCTTCGCCGCGAGTCAGCTCCGCGCGGTGCCTGTCGATGGAGAGATTCAGAGCTACCTTCATGAGCAGCGCGTCCGGCTTGTCGACCACCTGCTCGCGCTCATAGATGGAAAAGCGGATCCAGGCTTCCTGCAGCAAATCCTCCGCGTCATGCTCCGTACGGCCGCGGCGCATCAGTGCAGCCTTGACCTTCGCGAACGCATGCTGCAGATCCTTGATCACGGCGCGCCTCCATCAGCCTCGGCGAACCGCAGATACGGCGGGCGCCGGCATGGCCGCTGAGCGCAGGAGGCTGAACCCAAGCCATTGAGGCGGCTGACCCAATCCGAGATCTGCGCGCTGCAGGAAGGCCGCGACGAAGCTCAGGGCTTCACCGTCGTCTACGAAGACACCACGACGATTCACCGCGGCTCGCAGACGACGATTCAGATCCTCAGCCAATTCGTCTAGGGCAAAAGCGGCCCTGCGCGTGGCAGTTCGACGCCCATTCAGCGCTTTCGACTCCCGCAACGCCAAACCTTGTGCAGCAATGACTGCAACACCATTCATCGCGCCGGCGCTCACAGGCTGGTCGGCCGCGTCCGCCGCGCCGCCAATCAGAGCCCCGATGCTCCGGACGCCCCGCTCTTCAAGGTCCAGAAGCAGAATTGGCGACACCGTCGCTCCCCTGCCCCGCTCAGTCCAGGCACCCAAAACTTCGAACTCCCCGCCAGGAACAGATCCCAAGCCCCATTGAATGTGCTCATCCAATGCGCCTCGAAACCCAGCTCGCCGCACGCGAGTGTTCCTCACTGTTACGGCGGCATAGCTTCGACAAAGCGGTCTCATCAGCCATCTGGCAATCGAGTCCTGATCCTCGCGTTTGCTCATGGTCAAACCCCTCTCGTGCCTTTGCCTGAATTCGGGGCCTCGGCGAATCTCCGTTTGAATCAACCCATCCACCGTGAGGACCATGCTCGAGCTAGATGTCGGTCGCTACAGCAGGGGATTTGCCACTACTCGCGACCTCCGCTGAGCTGAGATCGCACGGCAATTATGCCAAGAATAGTACGTTTCGTATTATTTTCTATGAAGCGACATCGTGCCGACCACGAACTTTCACGTGGCCGATGCAAAAGACAATCTATTCCCCTGAGCACCGCCTGTTCCTTGATTTGCTCAAGCACTGTCGGGAGGCTCAAGGCGTTACACAAACGGAGCTGGCTTCACGGCTCGACTGGCAGCAGGCATTAGTCAGTCGAACCGAGCGTGGTGCCCGCCGTATTGATGTGCTCGAGCTCAGGCGTTGGCTGGGTGCGCTGGATATCGAATTGGCAGAGTTCATTGCAGAGCTTGAAGAGGTCTTGCAAAAGAACACGCCTCCCGGCACTCGCAAGCCCCGAAAGCAGAAGGCGTCCTAATCAAGTAGCGCACGCGTAAGCAAGTCCCTCCACTGAGCGCCACGCGAAAAGGCGCAAGACGATCCCGCCGATTAACTAGACGGTCCTGCGGCGCTTCGGACCTTCTTTGCGCGCTCTGCAGCGCGGTGCTCGTGCGCCCGCTGGCCAAGGTTGAACGCCATGCTAGTTGGCGCTGATCCGCGCCGCTGGTTATGTCATCGAGCGGCCAACCGTGTTGCAGCGATAGCAGTCAACTAGCGGCCACCGAAGCGGAAGCTCACCAGCGACCGCCTACGGACGGGCGAGTTCGAGGCTTCGCGCGGCACTTGGGCGGGCAACGGTCCCCATGGAGACGCCACGCCTTCACCTCTATGTACGACACCGCACGGACCTGTACATCGGACCTCGATAGGCTAAGTCCATCCGCTGTACGCACAGAGGACGTCATAGAAAAGGTTCAACTGCCCTTATGAATGCCATTTCATCTCCACATATGTCGGCAAGACGAGAGTTACTCCGCGACCGGCTGCTGGCCACGGTCGATCTTCTTGACCGCTGCCGTGCGTCCGAAATCGCAGAGGGCTACATTGACGACTACGTCGCTCTGAATTGGCTGGAGTGGAATGGCGGCGCGCTGCGCCTCACGACGACCGGCGAGAACGTTCGCAAGCAGATGACCTTGACGCTGTCCGGCACGTTCGCCGCAAGCGCCGTTCAACCTGCCACCGGGAGGCTGGCAAATGCGTCGGGTCGCGTATTGAAGCCGTTTCCGGCTCTGTGAAAGAGCGTCGGTCCACGCCAAAGCTGACGGCAACAAGCGACAGGCCGCTGCCGGATGCGAGTCACCTTCTAATTCTTCCCGAGCGTGGTCTGGCGCACCGACATTCCACCGTACGGTCGTCAAGCTAGGTGCTCGTCTACTGGACAAGCACCTATCCGGGTGAGGCATCAAACCGCAGATTCGGTGCTCGGACGTCGATGGGTTTGCTTCCACCTGTGTTGACGACTAACCCAACGGGAATGCGACTATGACTGCACGCGAAATCTATGTCGAGAACATGAAGCTCGAACTCGACAAATTGAACGACAAGCTCGAATCCCTCGAGGACAAGGCAGTGCACGCCTTGCGCGAGGGCCGTGAAAACTACGAGGCCGAGCTGACCAAGCTTCGCGGCCATTCCCGCGACGCACTCAGCAAGTGGGGAGAACTCAACGCCGCCAGCGAAGCGTCTTGGCATCAGTGGACTACGGATATGGATCGCCTGCGCGATGCACTTGTTCACTCCTTCCACGAGGTAAAGGCCCGCATATAGAGGAGTCAAAGGAAGGGCGCCATGAAGGTCAAGAGCTACGCAGATCTGCAGTCCAGGTCATGTGGCCACCACAGATTCTGACCTTTCCAGGAGTGCCGGCACCAACATCAGGTCCTCGATGGCGCATCGGTTGCCACGGCGGACATTTCGAGATGAATGCCGGCAGGGCGGCTGAAATCAATGACTCTTGAAGGTCTCTGCGACCTTCCTCTTCTCTACCATGGGGAACGCCATGAGCCCGTTCTGCGACATCGCCCAAGCTCACACTGCCAGCCGGATTCTCCGAGGTACGACGTTCATCTCCAGAGCTTCATGCATCCATGTTGGCATCGAGCCAAGCGCACCCAACTCCTGCGTCCAAAGGGCGCATGTGGTGCCTAGGCCCCCGTCACAAGATCGTGGACAAAGAAGCTTGCTCCGCTCTGACCTCTTTTCGCGCGATACATCGCCGCATCAGCGTTGCGAAGAAGCTCTGCGACGCTGACACCGTCATCTGGATAGATTGCAACGCCGATGCTCGCCGTGACGGTCAGACGCAGGGGGCCAATCCTCATTGGTTCCGAGAGCAATTGATAGAGCTTTTCGGCCCACATTCCTAACTGCCCCCGATCGCATCTTCCCTGCCGCAAGCAAGCGAACTCGTCACCCCCAAGGCGACTGGCCAGGTCTTCGCTTCGAACATGCCGATCCATCCTCGCCGCTACGATCTTGAGAAGTTCGTCGCCTACTTCATGCCCGTGAAGATCGTTGACGGACTTGAATCCATCCAGGTCAAGATAGAAGACAGCCACGCTACTGTTTCTAACCGCTGCCTGGTTCAAGATGCGCTCCAGCTGCTCACGGAAATGGCGGCTGTTCGGCAATGAGGTCAGCGCGTCGTGCGTTGCTTGATGACGGGCACGTCGCTCGTCGTGCTGCGACCCGGCAAGCTCAGCTTGAGAGGATGCCAGCGCAGCTTCGGTACAGTTCACTCTAACTTCCAGCTGATCGCAGCGGTCGACCATCCTCGGCAACATTTGTTGTAAGTGCTCAAGCGCCTGCAGGCTCTTCATCAAACGTGCGTTGAGGTCAGGGGCCACCGCCGTTGCTTGGTATCCAGTGCAAGCGACGACGCCAAGGCGCAGACCTTGACTCAGGCTCAGAAGCGCTCCCCGCCAGTCAAAAGCCTCATGACGAGCTAGTGCGCCGCGATATGGCCAGCTATGTTGCCTGCCTGACGCCAATGTGGGCGGTAGATGCTGCATGCTAGTTCTTCCATCAAGTGCTTCAGCTTCCTTGTGACGCAATCGGCCTCTATGGTCGGTGCGGTAGTGAACGCAACTACCCGAACTGAGCGTCGTATCGAGCGATATCCGCCGAATAGCAGCTGCAAGAAATCCGCTCGAGGTCGCGTCTCCGGAGAACTGTGATCTCTCCGCGCTTGTAGCTGATCAGTCCGGCTTGTTGGAGAGCGTTGGCCGCCTGCGTGACGCTGACCCGCCGCACGCCAAGCACGCATGCGAGCACCTCATGGGTCACAAAGAACGAGTTTGCTCCGGCACGGTCATGGCTCATCAGCAGCCAGCGCGCCAGACGCGACCCAATCAAATGGAATTTCACACAAGCAGCACGGCTGGCCAGTTGCGCGATGCGCACGTAAAGGTACCGATTGACGGTACTCCGCAGCGCAAGATCTTGCGCCATCTCCCGACGGAATTGCGATACGGACATGCGCCAGGCGGTTCCGGATCCCTGTACGACAGCGTTGAGCGGCGAGTCGGTGACGCCGAGCGAAACAAAATCACCCAGCATCCCCTCTCGCCCCACCATGCCGACCTCGAGGCCGGTATGGCCATCCATGCTCGCGGTCAGTGAAACGAAGCCGCTGACGGGGAAATGAACCTGTGCAGGCGCACGATTTGCAGCGTAGAGAATCTCAAACCGCACCAAGTCAACCAGTTCGCACTCCCTCAGGAAGCGACGCTTCGTGGCCAGCGGCAGCGCTTCGACTAGACGATTCTGAGCGCCGCAATAGGGTGATGCCAAATGAGCCTCCCGCAGTGCTCCTACTTTGCGCGCCGCGGGGCTGACTCACAGTGGGTCAACGTACATAGGAAGCAAGCGGTCGTATTCTTTCTTCACTACGGCATAGCACTCGCAGGTACGTTTCTCCAGGCCTTCTCGATCGAGAACTGAGATGTGCCCTCGTGCGTAACGAATTAAGCCTGCAGCTTGCAGTTTCAGCGCGGCCTCTGTCACGCCCTCTCGTAGCACGCCCAGCATGTTGGCGATGAGCTCTTGCGTCATCCGCAACTCACTGCCTTACAAGCGGTCCAGACTCAATAGCAACCACCGACAGAGCTGAGTGTCGAGAGAGTGGTGCCGATTACAGACCGCCGTCTGCGACATCTGCGTGATCAGCGCTTGGGTGTAGCGCAAGAGCAGATGCATCATCGGCCCGGCGCGATTGAACTCATCCTTGATCGCTTGTGCTGGCAGACGAAATCCCGCGCCGGCGCTCTGCACGACCGCTCGACTTGGTGTCGACTCCCCTCCCATGAACAGAGAGATTCCGACGATGCCTTCGTAGCCAGTGACAGCAATCTCGGCCGACGCACCATTCTCTAAGACGTAGAGCAACGACACGATGGACGTGGTCGGAAAGTAGACGTGGCTGAGCGTTCGTCCCGATTCGTAGAGAACTTGCCCCAGCGGCATCTCCACGGGTTCCAGACGCGGGAGCCAGCGCGCCAGTTCCTCATGAGTGAGGCGCGCAAGAAGGTGGTTCTTGCGGATTTCCACTGCCAGAGACATGGTTTTCCGATCCGGGAGATTTGCGCACGACTATAGACGGCGGGCACCTTCCTATGTGTTCGGTATCGCACAGACGGCGTGGCGGTCCGAGGTGACGATTGCCTATTGGAGAGAGTGCCATGAACATGACTGGGACCGTCACGATCGCCGATGGCCTTGAATTCGACTTCGACGTCACGATCCAACCTGAAGGCGGCGCGCCGAGGGCATCATTTGCCATCACCGGAGGCACCATACAGGACTCCCTTGGCGTCGTCACGCTGGTGCATCCGCGCCTCATGACCGTCACCGGTCTGGCGAAGAATCGCGTACCTAGCGCGTATCAACTGAAGAGATTGCTCACCCGGTGGATCGAGCAAGGGGAGATCTGAGGGCATTCCAACGGCCATGCCGCAACCCCACGGGGAGGTGAGTTCAATTTGAACTCGGGATGCCGCGCAGCGCGGCATCTAGCGCATCCCGCAGCCGCTCGTACCGATAGGGTCCCCAAAAGTAGTATCCGAGGCGATACCGGACGGCCAGGGAGCGCATCACGGAGCGCTGTTCTGGCTTGGGGATCTCCACCATCTCAATGGAGACGTCTCCCGGAAAGGCGACAGTCTCGTCTATAGGTTGCGCTCTTTTCCTATAGGCGACAGCGTCAGCCAAGTTTTCGTAACGGTAGCCCTGACAGACAAAATTCCTACCGTTGAAGGTGATCGCGTGATGCTGCATCAGCTGCTGTCGCTCACGGCCGTGAGGCCCTCGGACACGGCGCACGGAAAACGACGCTGTGCTGGTCCGTTCAAGATGAGGTCTGGCTGGAGGTCGATGAGTGAACGCACTCGATATCAGCCGGGAAATGGCTTGCAACTTCAAAACGCCTCCTGGAGGGATGCCAAGTGCAGGCAGCTTGCTCCTGGAACTGAGCCGCGGTCGGTTCGACAACGCACCGACGCCGCGCTGCATTCCTTGCAAGATCAGCGCGAAGTCACAAGATGTCATTTCCGAGATGAGCATATGAACAAGTCCGAAGCGCTCCCATTGATTCATTCATCGCACGGTCGGCGCGGCATGGGACGAGTCAGACAAATGCCCATCATTCTCTGCCTGCGTTGCGGTGCACCCTTGCACCGCATTCCCCGGCACCCATTGGATCGAGTTCTCAGCCTGTTCTGCCCTGTTTATCGCTATGAATGCAGTGCCCTGCAATGTCAGTGGTCTGGATTGCGTCGCCATCGTCATGGTGCGAACCCGAGCAGCTAGCTCTGATCATCTCCATGGCCGACGCGCCACTGCTTCGCAGTGGCTAGGTGCCGGTTCATGGCTTTCTGCGGCCGCAACTCCGCGCAGACGGAGTCGGCCTATCAATGTGGAAACAAACAATGAGAAGCGAGGTTGGTGATGCTCTACAAATTCAAGTGTCAGGCGACAGGGGAGATCATGATGACGAGCCGGGTCGGTGGTCACCTGCTTCGTGTGATGGGCAAGGCGGTGGATCACCCGGGAATCCTGCTGTCCCAGGAAATTTCCCCGGCTATTCAAGCCTTGGAGACTGCCGTCAGAGAAGAGCAGGCTCACTTGGGCAGAGGCCCGGGAATTACCACCTTCAGGGCGTCCGCAGCGCCGGATGAGGTAACGCTCCGGCAAAGCGCCTGGCCGCTGATCGAGATGATGAAACGTGCGCGAACGGAAGGCCAAGCCATCGTCTGGGGTGTCTGACCCAATTGGGCAACCGTTGAAAGACTGGCGTGTCCGCGTACCGAGTCGCGTTCTCCGGCTTGGCTTGCTGTGCTCCCACTTCTGGCGGCACCTTCACCGGAGATCTGTTTGATCCTGCAGCCCGACCGATCTCTCGATCCTCCGCGATCCAAAGCGGAGATCGATGAAGCCCTGGCCTTTTTTGCCGAGGCCATAGCGCGCGTGGACAACACGCCCGATGATTGGCTCATGCTCTGGGAGAGGCTGCAGGTGAGCAGCGACCTGCGCAGCGCCAACAAAGAGCAGTGGACCTTGTTCCGCCAATACTCGAAGCTTGCATTCGTCAACGCTGCGTGAGGCGCTTGGTGGGCGGTGGGCAATTGGCAGCGATCATCATCGCGACTGAAATTCCAATCTCGGATTTTCTACCTGCGTCAGGGCGTTCCGGGCCGAGTCGGTATCCTCGCCACGTCGTTTACCAAGGCCTGGATGCCTGAACTGTTGTCAGGTAGCTCTTGCCGATAGCGGTGCAGACAGTCCTCTCGTTGCGCGCTGATCCTCAGGGTATTGCAACGCCAAGCCGCCTCTGTTTCCAGAGCGTCAGCGTGGCGCCTTGCTTCCCCTTGGCGTAAACCTTCTCTGACCACAGTACAGATTGCGACAAGCAGGGCGATGATGCACATCGTTCCGAGTGCAGGAACCAACCATTTGTAGCTGCGGTGTCGAAGGCGGTTCGCTCTCACGGATGGGCGTCGCTCTCGCCAGAGCATCTTCCATCGAAGGCGCAATGCAACCGACACAATGCGAACTTCGCTGAACTCCTCCAGTTGCTCTTGCCGATCCATCGGAGTTTTCCTTGAGCCAGCGATCAATCCAAGCCGGGGTGGACTTTTGGGGCCGCTGATCGTGACCACATGCGTTAAGGACCGCAGCCAATGCGAGCAAGCGGGCATGCCTTCATCGTCCGTCCCACGCCGGCCGCAGCTCATCCTGAGTGGGGTGCTCACGTAGCAAGGCGCTGAGTTGATCAATCAGCAGCGCCCAATCGCCATTGTCGGCATGCCACTCTTCCTTCAGGAACGTGATTTGGCTGTTGGTCCAGAAGGGCGCCTCCGACAGATTCAGCTGCAGCGGTAGTGGTCGATGCAGTTCGATGAACCGGAAAATCTCCGCAGAAGAACTGGGCAAGCCAAGTTGGGCAAAGAGCTCGGAAATGCTGTGGTGGGTTGTGGTGTCCATACTGCATTTCCTCACTAGTCTGGGTGCGGCGGGCTTGATGAAGAGCATCGCGGGGCCGATGCAAGGTAACGAGATCGAGCTGGGCACGCGGAGCGAAGACCTTCCTAGCCTGCACGTCGAATCTGCGGCTTTGGGCTTCGCCCAGATCGGAACACTGTGCCTTGTAGACGTCCTAGATTGACATCTATGTGGCAGCCTGTCGGTGCGCCAGACAACTCACGCGATGAACATGGCGGCAGCTACACATCCTCGCTGCGCGTCGACGCGCCGAAACGCCTGTTCGGCGTGAGGAGAGGCTGTGAGGAGGCGGAGACCGCTTGCCTCCCGCACAACGCCCTATCAGTGGTCAGCGAAGACGGGTGCAGGAGCGCCTACGCCTTGGCAACCTGACAAGGAATTCTCTGTCAGCAGCGTCAAGACGTCGGCATACCAAGCGCAGTTCAAGCCCAATGATTCATCCTGCGCCGCGTCACGGGTGATCATGTCCATCCGGCTGGAGTGCACTCCGAGCAAGCACCAACGCGGCCTGCCTGCGTTGGCCGAACTCACGCGCGCCAGCACCGGTGAGCCACTGCTGCCGCGATGCATACGGGCATCGGTAAGAAAATAGCCTTGCCCCTGGAAGCGCACACCATAGAACGAAGCGACGCTGGCTTGCCGCACCACCGGCAGGTGGTGCACCGTGTCGAAGAATCCCAGAGGGAACCCTGGAATGGCAAGCCGGTCGCCGACGTCGAACTGATCGAAGCCGACCGCCAGGTGCTGAAGTCCGAAGGCTTGCACGACGCAACTGGTGGGCATTGCTGATCGGTCGATCTCAAGAGTTGCAACATCGACTTCACCACCGCTATCGCGTGCTTGGTGCCAGGCAGCTCTTCCGTCGCGATGCAGCAGAATCGATAGCGTGGACAACTGCGTCAGGTCGCGCAGATCGGTATGCAGTTCGATTTCAATGCGGTCAGGCGCATGTCCTGAAGGAGCGTCAAACAGGACATGGCGGCTGGTGACGAGAAAGAGCCTGCCGTCGCGCTGGAAAAAGAATCCGCTGGCCGAAGTGAGACTTCGTCCCCCAGCAAATGTGAGCACGCGCGTAACGCCGAAGATCGCCTCGTCCTCCGCGCGCTCGTTTGCGGCAGTTCCACCCGCAGCGCGAGCCGGCGAGGCTGTCGGGTACTGCTGCGAGTTGTGCCCGCTTTCCCAGGCATCACGGCGACCGAACCACATCCCCTCGCTCTCGCCGGTGGCATCGGGCTGGTTGATTGACGCAAGCATGGGGTTCGTCCCCAATGCTTCGCCGCGAGCGGCAGCCTTGGCGCCCTGGCGCTGCAACTCGGCATGTTCACCAGTTGCTGCCCTCGACGATGGAAACGTTGGCTCTGAGAACGTGGAGCGCGCGGCGGGCGCGGCCTCATCGTCGGCGTTTGGAAGGTGCGATCTGTTGGATGACATGGGACAACTCCGCAAATGGACTTGTCCCGACAAGGGCGACGCTTCCGCCGGTGGCGCTTCAAGAGAAATACTGAAGGGCGGTGTCACTTACAGCGTGCCCCAGCGAACCTGCAATGTACCTGAACGCTACGCGCAGATGCCTGCAAAACCCTTTTTGCCGATGACGACGCTAGGCATCCTTTCCTGTCTCGTCGCCAGTGCTGGTCGGTTGCGGTCTGAGAGTCAAGCGCCAGCTGCAACCGGCACCCCAGTGGCGCGCTCCAATGCGCGGGAGGCGTCCTCACACCAGAGGCCATCTATACGGTGCAATTCGTTGAGTTCAAACCGGTGGGAAGTGAAGAATGTTGCCGGACACCAATCGCACCGGCTCTTCTTCGCCGTTCTGCAGGAGCCTCAACGCTGCCGTATCGATAGCGTCGCAGTTCGAGAAGAATGCGGCAACCCAGTCTCTTGGGTCCGATGATGACTTCATGCCGAAGTCGTCCCGCAGGCACGCGCTGGTCACGCTCGCGCAAAACTCTCGATTCCCGTCGCTGAAATGAAAGAGCACGACCTGCTCATGGGAATCCCACTGCACATTTCTCGTCCGCATAGACATACACACCTCGTTCAGCTGAGCGAAGGCAGTATGCGCCGCTCAGCTGAATCAGCTGTCTAGCCGACCATCTTTGCGGTGATGCCATTTTCTCGACTGCAATCAGCCTGTCATCCAGGCCGCTGCGCTGGCTACCGAACATCTGTCCCCGAGTGCGGAAGCGCACAGAAGCAGGACGGGATAAGGCCTAGTGTGAAGCTGCGCGCTTCGAAAACGAAGCGGATTCGCAGGACATCTAGGAGGGCGTCATGAGTGAAAGCCATCTCGGCGACGAGCGCGCCACCCAGCCTAACGGCCAGCTGATATACCAGCACGCCGCCGAACAACATGAACTGGCTGCGGTACAGCACAGGGCCGCAGCAGGCAAGCTGGAGATAGGCGATCAAGAGGCTGCGGCTCATCATGCGTCGCTCGCGCACTCGCATGCAGAGCAAGCCGGGTACGAGGTGAATCGGGCACTTCATCGGCACGCCAACGCGCGTCAACCGAGAGAGGTTGCCTGCAAGGCATCGCTCCCGAAATTGCACGCAAAACAACCCCAGCCACTCCCTTGGACACCAATATGAATCCGATCACCTTGTTCATCTCGGCCTTGCTGGCCGCAATGGGCGCCCTCCTGCTGACTCAGGGCTTCATGGTCCTTGGAGGTGCGCTCTGGCTCGCCGCCGTCGTGGTCTCCCAGTCCTTGAAAATGGCCAACACTTGGCAAAAGTTCGTCATCCTGCGCGCCGGCAAATTGCAGAGCGTCAAGGGTGCAGGTCTGTTCACGATCATCCCGGTGATCGACAGCGTCGTCGCCGTGATCGATGAACGCATCCAGACAACGGCCTTCAATGCAGAACAGGCGCTTACCCGTGACACGGTACCTGTCAATGTGGATGCCATCATCTTCTGGCACGTGCATGATGCGCGTAAGGCCGCCTTGTCGATTACCGACTACCGCCAAGCAATCGATCGCGTGGCCCAGACCTCGCTACGCGAGATGATCGGCGCGTCCATGCTGGCCGCGTTGTTGTCAGACCGGCGCGCCGCAGATCGCCAGCTATCCGAAGAAATCGGCGTCAAGATCGCCGAATGGGGAATCACGGTGCGCTCCGTCGAAATTCGCGACGTCGCCATTCCGGAGGCATTGCAGGACTCAATGTCACGCCAGGCGCAAGCTGAGCGTGAGAAGCAGGCTCGTGTCATTCTTGGGGCCGCGGAGGCTGAGATTGCAAGCAAGTTCGTCGACGCCGCCAAGATCTACGCCAGCCAGCCAGGCGCCCTGCAGCTTCGCGCCATGAACATCATCTATGAGACGACCAAGGAGCGCGGAACAACGATCCTGGTCCCAAGTTCAATGGTCGACAGCTTGAACCCAGGTGTAGGGGCCGCGATGGCGCTCAGTACAGGACTTCTGGCGGGGGGCGCCGGGACTGCGACTCCCGCTAGGAGGGGCGGCGTCGAGCCCGTAGCCAGTGCAGCAGAGGCCGCATGAAACGGACAGGAGGTGCCGATGTACGGCTTCCTGAGGCGCTCGACCAGCGCATCGTCAACGCGGAGCCAGTACGGGAACGAAGGGGCGGTGGGATGAGACCCAGCCCCGGCAATCCAGGTGGCTCGCACCCCAACCAGCTCGCCAGGGAGCAACGCCATGAGCGCAATGAAATTCTTCGCAGAGAACATCAATCTGCTCCCGATGGGCTTGGACGGCTCCCAAGCTGATCAGGAAAAGCACAGTCTTTACTCCGGGCTTCTCGAGATGGCGAAGCAGTTGGATGCGATTCAGGACGCACAGCGCCAGCAACTGCGACAGTTGCAGAACCTATCGGCCCGAATCCGGTAGTCGGCAGGGACACGATCACTCCAATTGCCGGACGCCGGCAATTCGCCGCAACCGGTGAACGTTCCTCGTTGACGCTCTAGCGATCCGAGAGTGCAGTTGCGCCTGTGTGCGCGCCGCGCTCAGCTCTCTTGCTGCGAGGCGATCACACAGGGCGCCTGCCATTGCGCGCGGCTGGGTCGCCGTGCTGAATCTCTCTTGAAAGTCATCGCATAGATCCTCCGCTCGGAGCCTAGAGTTTCCATCACTGAGCAGCATTGCTCTCAGCGATCAACTCATCAGCATCAGCCGAGGGGACGCGATGAAAGCCACCCATATCTCGACTCCAGTTGCTCCCGTTGCGCCGGGAAGCGCCAGGTTCCGGCACGGGGCTTCCACGGCTGCCATCGCTCTGCTCATGCTCGTCAGCCAGGCCGCCCACGCAGTTGACGGGTGCCGGGTGCTGTTGTGTCTCGCGGCTCCCAGCTGGCGCGCCATACCGCAGTGCGTCCCACCGATCACGCAACTGTTTCGCGATCTGGCCCGCGGCAAGGCATTTCCGACTTGCAGCATGTCCGGCGCTGGAAACTCAGCCAGCCACGCCTGGTCGGCAGCGCCGACGTACTGCCCACCGCAGTACACGCGGCGCTTCGACACGGACGGCGGCCCGACATTCACCTGCGACTACCTGGGCGCGATCTCCATCACAGTTGACGGCGCCCTGTTCTCACGCAATTGGTGGTCGAGCGACGGCAGTACGTCAACGGAGTTCAGCCCAACCGCGAAGTCCCGGTTCAGCGCCTGGGACAGCCGCTTCGACGATGACTACGCCGCCTGGTTGAGCTCTCAACTGCGCACGGCGAACAGCACCCCCAGCGACTGAGGAACAGCACCATGGAAGCAGCTGCCTTCATCGCGGTGGCGCTGGCCTGCGCGCCGCAGGTCCATGTCACCACGGCCAACGCATTGGTTAGTGTCGAGAGCTCGTTCAATCCTTGGGCAATTGGCGTGGTCGGCGGTGCGCTGGAGCGTCAGCCCCGAAATCGGGCCGAGGCGCTGGCGACGGCTCGTGCCCTGAGTACTGCAGGCTGGAACTTCAGCGTCGGGCTCAGCCAGATCAACGTCCGCAACTTCGCCCGCCTCTCGCTGTCTTTAGAGCAAGCCTTCGAGCCCTGCGCCAATCTCAGCGCGATGCAAACCGTGCTGGTCGACTGCTTCAAGCAAGCTCGTCCACCGCCCTCGCCTCCCGGAATGAGCCAAACCACTCTGCGGCAAGCGCTGTCCTGCTACTACGGCGGCGACTTCGTCACAGGGTTCCGCCAAGGCTATGTACGCAAGGTCGTCACGACATCCGCCAACCTTGGACGCACTCGTCCCGTCGCGCCAGGAAAGGACAAGTCATGAACACGCTAGATTTCAAGCGCCGCTTCGTTCCCACCTCGTCGGCACTGCTGCTGGCGGTAGTCTCGCAGGTAGATCGGGCCCAGGGATTCGACAAAGTCAACGCGACGGTCACCAACGTCAACACGATGCTGGTCACGATCTCAGTGGCCGTCGTGACCATCGCCATCATCTGGGCGGGCTTCAAGATGATCTTCCAGGGTGCACGTCTCACCGACGTCGCCAACGTGCTGATCGGCGGCACGCTGGTCGGCGGCGCCAGTGCCTTTGCCGCCTATATCGTCAACTGAGGCGACATCGGCCATGCAAGGCGAAGCCATCTACAAGGGCGCCACGCGTCCAGCCATGAAGCTGGGCATCCCTTTGGCTCCGCTGGTCCTGGTGATTGGAAGCGCCCTGCTCCTGATCCTCTGGGGCGGTACGTACCTGAACTGGTGGATCGCGCTCGGGGTCCTTGTTTGCTGCGCGCCCGCACTGCTATGGATGCGTTTCGTGACCGCCCAGGACGACCAGCGCTTTCATCAGATGTTCATCTCCCTGAAGCTCCGGCTGCGCGACCGCAACAAGAGTTTCTGGCATGCGCGCAGCTACGCGCCAAACCTGTTCCGGGGAGCCTGCGATGCTTGGCACCACTAAGGCCATCGACCAACGAACAGGGCTCCGCCAAGTCAGCGCGCGCCCTCGGTACTGGGCGCAAGCGCGGGTCGAGAACCCGTTGGCGGCCTTCATCCCCTTCTCTTCTCTGGTGAGCTCTCACGACGTTATCACCCGCGGCGGCGATTACCTGCGCTGCTGGTGCCTCGAAGGCATTCCCTTCGAATGTGCGGACGAACACCAGATCAACGAGCGGCACGAAGCCCTGTGCAGCTTGCTTCGCAATCTGGCTGGCGGCCAATGGGCCGTCTGGACGCATCGGCTGCACCGCAGGGTCTCGGATCGTCTTCAGGATCCGTCGCAAGCCGGCTTCGCTCAGGATCTGTCGAGGGCTTATCAAGCCAAGCTCGGCGAACGGCCGGCCATGAGCACCGAGCTCTACCTCACACTCGTCTACCGCCCGAACCCCTCCGGAGTCGCCCGTGCCTTCCGGTCGGCGACCCGCTCACGCGCGGCCATCGCCCAAGACCAGGCCGACGCCATGCGTGCGATGCAGGAGAGGTCCGCCCTCGTCGATCGCGTCCTGCGCGGCTTCGGACCGCGGCTGCTCGGCACCAGAACAGCGGGCAGCAGGACTTACTCCGAGCTCGCGGAGTTTCTGGGTTACCTCGTCAACGGCCATTGGCGCCCGGTCCCGATAACGGCAGGACCGTTGTATCGGTACCTGCCGGTGACCCGCCTGTCTTTCGGCGGCGACAAGCTGGAACTGCGTCATGGCGACCTGCGCCGCTACGCGGCACTCGTGGACATCAAGGAGTACGCGGACGCCGTAGAGCCCGGCATCCTCAACACCCTGGTCTATGAGGCCAGCGAGTTCATCGAGACGCAGAGCTTTTCGATCCTGCCGCGGCGCGAGGCCATGCGCGCCCTAGAACTGCAGCGCGACCAGCTGATTGCCAGCGACGATGTCGTGGCCAGCCAGATCGCCGATATGGATGTCGCCCTGAACGAGCTGGGCGATGGCCAGTTCTGCATGGGCGAGTACCACTACAGCCTCGTCGTCTTCGGCGACAGCCCGACGGACGCTGGGCGTCGAGCAGCGCAGGCGATTGGCGCAGTCGGCGAGGCCTCCAGCCTCCAGATGTCGCCGCTCGACCTGGTGGCGGACGCTGCGTGGTTTGCCCAGATGCCTGGCAACTGGCAGTGGCGGCCGCGGGAAGCCAAGCTGTCTTCACGCGCCTTCGCGGCGCTGGCGAGCGGGCACAACATCGCTCGCGGCAAGCGTGACGGCAACCCCTGGGGTGAGGCCCTGGCCTTGCTGCAGACGCCTTCTGGCCAGCCTTTCTATCTCAATCTGCACAGCAGCCCGCCGGATGAAGACTCCCACGATAAGAAGTTACCGGGCAATACCTTGATCATCGGCTCGACAGGCGTCGGCAAGACGACGCTTGAGATGTTCCTGCTCACGCTCACGCGCAAGTGGGATCCCGCCCCACGACTGGTCCTGTTCGACCTGGACCGTGGCTGCGAGATCGCCATCCGTGCGCTGGGCGGGCAGTACATCAGCCTGCAAGCCGGTCAACCCACCGGCTGCAATCCCTTGCAGCGCGAGCCTACGCCTGCCCGCATCCAGTTCTGGGAGCAGCTTGTTCGTACCTGCGTCGCCACGCCTGCGCTGCCGCTCCTGCCCGCAGACGAACGGGCGATCGCGCACGCGGTGCAGGCCGTTGCCATGATGCCGGTACACCTGCGCCGCTTCTCCGCCGTGCGGCAGAACCTGCCCAAGACCAGCGAGAACAGCCTGTTTGATCGCTTGGGCCGCTGGTGCCAGGGTGGCGCGCTCGGCTGGGTGTTTGATCAGGCCGACGACCGACTGGTCGATCTGCATGCCGCCCCCGTGATCGCCTTCGACACCACCGAGTTTCTCGACCTTCCCGAGGTGCGAACACCGATCATGATGTACTTGCTGCAAGTCATGCAGGAGCTCGTCGACGGTGGGCGGCTGATCTATGTGATCTCCGAGTTCTGGAAAGTCCTCGACCACGAGGCCTTCAGCGAATTCGCCAAGCAGAAGCAGAAGACGATCCGCAAACAGAACGGACTCGGGATCTTCGACACCCAGAGCCCCTCCGATGTGCTCACCCATCCCATCGGCCGCACGATGGTCGAGCAAAGCGCCACCAAGATCTTCCTCGCCAATCCAGAAGCCGTCCGGGCGGACTACATCGATGGGTTCGGCCTCAGCGAAGCTGAATACGAGATCGTCCGAGGTCTCAATGCCCAGGGCGGCCGCCGTTTTCTGGTCAAGCAGGGTCACAGCAGCGCGATCTGCGAACTCGACCTGGCGGGACTCGGCGACTTCGTCTCCGTGCTCTCCGCGACCACCGACAACGTCGAGCTTCTCGACAGCATCCGAGAGCAGCACGGCAACGATCCCTCCCAATGGCTGCCCGTCTTTCTTCGAGAGGTTCAGGTTCACAGGTCTCGAAGCCCAAGGAGACATGCATGACATGCCGCCACTTCTTCGCATGCACAGCCGTTGTCCTCGTCGCAGGGAGCGCGCAGGCCCAGTTCGTCAAGGGAAACGAGGCAGTCCATCAATCCAAGGATGGAGCACGGCGCGTCGAGACGCCGCCGATCACCAATTCGGCTGCAAGTTTTGCGCCTTGCGCAGCTACGGCCGGTTGTTCGGGCGGCGCATGGCTGATGGTGGAGACGAATGGAGGGCTCGTCGAGTGCACGGAGCCGTACGCCCGGCCCAGTGCCTGTCGCACCGCAACCTACGGTACGTCCAAGCTTCTTCGCGTGTGGGTCGTCAAAGTGCGCGGCAAATGGATGCAATGTCAACTTCCGGACATCTCAAGCAAGTGCGTGGAGATGTTCGCGCGGCCTCCGGCGAACCTCGTGGTCGCCGTGGCGCAGTAGGGAGCCAGCCGTGTTCAGTTGGGTCGGCATGCAGCTGGATGCAGTTCTGGGCGACTATGTGCTCGGCGTCGTTTCGTCACTGATGGATCGCTTGGCTCCAGTTGCGCTGACCTGCATGACCCTTTGGGTGACCTTGTATGGCTGGGCGGTTGTACGCGGCGAGGCATCCGCATCCGTTCCCGTCTTTACATGGAAGGCCTTCAAGATGGGTCTTATCTTGACCTTCGCTCTGCAGTCGGGTGTCTATGTCAGCACCATCTCGGATACCGTTAACGGCCTCGCCTTGGGGATCGCGACGACTTTTCTTCCTGGCGATACTGATCCAGCGACGATCTCGACACCCTACGTCCTACTGGACAAATTCAACGACGCTGCAAGCGAGCAAGTGGCTGACATCATGAAAGAAGCCAGCATCTTCAGGTTGGACCTGGCGCTCGCAGCGGCTCTCTTCTCGATCGGAAGCGTTGCCTTTCTCTGTGTCGCGCTCTTCGTTGTCACGTTGAGCAAGCTGCTCATGACGTTCGTGGTGGCGGTTGGGCCACTCTTCGTGCTGTGCCTGGCGTGGAGACCCACAGCGCGCTTCTTCGACAGCTGGCTGTCGATGCTGCTCAACACAGTCGTCCTGACCTGGTTTGTCTTCTTCGCATTGGGCCTCAGCAACTACGTGGGGGTGCGCCTATTCCAAGCGATCCATGACGGCGGAACCTTCCTGGGCGGCAACTTCAACGTGCTCGGCGAGGCGACGCGCTACTGCGTGCTGATGATCCTGATGGCCATCGTGTGCTTCCAAGCGCCAAGCTTGGCCTCAGCCCTGACGGGGGGAGCCGCAGTTCAGCACGGTCTGCAGATGATTCAGAACGCCACGATGATCTTCAGCCTCCGCTCAGCTGCAGCCGGCCGAGCAGGCAACGCTGGCTCTCAAGGTGGCGGCATGATCCGACCTGGCCTGGGCCTCTCACACGCCGCCGGCCGGATAGCGGGAGGTTTCGTGCACCAGGGCTTTAGCGCTTCCCGCGTCGCTGCCTACAAGCTCGCCGCGCTTCGCGGCCGGGCCGGTTGAAGCCCAATCTCATCAGGAGACTTGCCATGCACATTCGCGTTGCCCTTACCGCTGCCGTCCTGGCCTTCAGCGCGAGCGCCATCCGCGCGCAAGGCATCCCCGTCATTGACGCAGCGAACCTCATCCAGACCGTCCAGCAGGTGATGGATGACATTACGTCGATCCAGAATCAGGTCCAGCAAATCCGACAGCTGCAGACCCAGCTCGAGAGCATCAACGGCGTTCGCAACCTGGGCAACGTCTTCAACAATCCGCTGCTGAAGAACTATGTGCCAGCGGAGGGCTACCGCTACCTCAACGTCATCGGCACTTCAGGCTATGCGGGCTTGTCTTCCACCGCCAAAGCTCTACGGGACGCCAGCATGGTCTACAACTGCTTGGACAGGCAAGGCAGTGCCCGCACGGAATGCCAGGCGCGGCTGTCCTTGCCCTATCAGCAAAAGGGGTTGCTGCAGGACGCGATGAAGACGGCCGCGGGTCGCCTGACCCAGATCCAGTCGCTGATGAGTCAGATCAACGCAACGACGGACCCGAAGGCCGTGCAGGAGATCCAGGCGCGCATCGGCGCCGAGAACGCGCTCTTGGCGCACGAAATGTCTCAGCTGCAAATGCTACAGGGGATGTCCGAGACCGAGGAGCGCATCGCCAGATCTCGTGATCGAGAGCGGCAATACGAGATGCTTTCCCGGACCGGTAAGGTCTCCGACTACCTGCACTAGGCCCAAACCACCCTCAGCGCCCTCACCGCCGCCCTCACTCCGCGGCTGAACAGAGGAGAACACCATGACAGCCCTCCTGATGCCAGGACAAGCCGCTGCATTGCCTGGTCACCCGGTCACCCCTGTCGGCAGCTCTATCGAGACAGCCGCTGAAGACGGTGTCATTCCTGCCAACCGCGAGTGGGAACTCGATCGATCCGTAATGCTTGAGCGGTCGGAGCGACGAGCCTGGCGAGTCGCCGCAGTCGGCCTGACGCTGGGCGCGCTCGGGACCGCCGCGGTTTTCGCTCAAGGTCCGCTTCGTCGCATCGTCGAAATCCCAATCGTTGTGGATCGCGTGACCGGTGAGACGACGATTCAGCAGCGCTTGAGCGTCGAAACCGTCCCTGCAATGGAGGCACTGGACAAGCACAACCTGGCCAGCTTTGTACGAGCACGCGAGGGCTACAGCTGGATGTTCCTGCAGCGCGACTTCGATCAAGTCTCCCGGATGGCGGTCCCGGCAGTGTTCGAGACGTACAGCCGTCAGTTCGAAGGCGACGCCGCGCTGCAAAAGAGGATCGGGGCCGCCGAGGACTGGCGGATCCACATTGTCAGCGTCCGTCTCGCCGCCTTCGGGCGCAGCGGCAAGAACGGCGAACGCCGAGAAGCAACGGTCACCTACGACAAGGTGGTGCGTTCACAGGACAGAAGCCTGCCAGACGCGACGACCCGCCACGCCGCGAGTGTCATCTTCGAGTACCAGCCCCAGGTGCTCATGAAAGAGCGAGATCGGCTGGAGAACCCCTTCGGCTTTGTCGTGACGGCCTACCGGTCCGACCCCGAGATCAACACGACGGTTGCAGGAGCCAAGCCATGAGGCGCGCACTGAGCCTCAGCGCCGCATGTGCGCTGACCTTGACACTGGCGCACTCTGCGCCACCAACTGCTGGGTCGGCGGCACCTGCCGCACATCTTCCCGCACATCTTCCACTTCCCGATCCCCGGCTGCGTGAAGTGATCTATGACCCGCAGGCCGTGGTGACGGTCAACGTCAAGCGCGGGGTTGTCACCTTGGTCGTCCTCGATCCGGACGAGACCATCACCGAAGTGGCCTCGGGCCTGGGCAGCGACTGCGCCAAGCCCGAGGCCGTCTGGTGCGTCGCCGTTCCCCCCGGCGGCAGGATCCTGTTCATCAAGCCCAGGAGCCGGGCTGGCGAGGCCAACAACCTGGCCGTCGTCACCGACCGGCGCACCCATGCATTTCGCTTCGTGGTGCTGGCCGACGCTGACCCCAGCCCTCCCGTCTATCGTTTGCTGGTTCACACGCCCGCGCGCCCTGTCACTTCCCCAACCATCCCAGTGCACGAGGCACCCGTCCTTGCAATGTTGGCGCAGGTGCCACGGCCGCTTTCCCCTGCCCAGATCGTTCAGAACCGGCTGGATGTCCAGCCCCCGGTGCTGAACGCCCGCTACTCCATCGCCGAGGGTCGCGGATCCCGAGACATTGTGCCGACGCTCGTCTTCGACGATGGGCGCTTCACCTACATGCGATTCCCCGGCAACCGCGAGCTGCCCGCCATCTTCCAGGTCCTCGGCGACGCCAGCGAAGCCCTGGTCAATTCGCGCATGGAGGATGAGCTGCTGGTGGTCGATCGCGTGAGCCGAAATCTCATGTTGAGGGCCGGTTCGGCAGTCGTCGAAGTCTGGAACGATGCCTTCGACCTTGATGGCCATCCGCCCGAGAACGGCACGACGGTGAACGGCGTCCGCCGCGTGGTCAAGGCAGACCGCGCACAAGCTTCTACGAGCCCCCATCCGGGAGACGCGCGATGAACAGCTGCCCCCACAGTCCAGACGGTTCCAATGGTGACCGTCATCCCTTGGGTCCCGACGGTCCCTATGACTCCCACGAGCCCTCTCAGGTCTCGCAAGCAGGACAAGCGAACATCGAGAACGAGTTGCACCCGCTACCTGGCGAACTCGGAATCCCGGACATCGCGACACAGGGCCGGTCGCGACTGTCCACGAAAGCGCTGCTCGCGCTCGTCCTGCTGGCAGCCACGCTGATCGTCGCAGCGATCCTCACCGGCCAGCGCATGGCAGCGAGCCTGCACAGGACCAGCAGCTCCGGTGCCGCATTGACCCGCGACAAACCTAGCGCTGCCAGCACAGAACCACACCGGCTCGACATTCCTGAGGCAAAACCCCTCGCGGGCAACCCGGCCAGCGCCCCGTTGATCCCGGCTCTGAAGCCCATTGCCCTGGATGACGCGGAGGAGGCTGATCCCATCGGCGTGCACCGTGCCCAAGGCGGTGCGCCGTCTGCGACCGGCGCGAAGTTCTCTCCCCCCGAGGATGCCCCCGTCCTCCTGGTCAGCACCCGGGTTGGCAGCTTGCCACCACCCACAAGCGAAATGACCGCGGACCGCCGACTGGACCTACAACCCAGCGATGGCCTGCCGGGTGCCGGCACTTCAAAGGACCCCATGGCGGCCACCACCAGCAATCTGCGGGAGTATCAGCGCCGGCTCCAGGGGCTGATGGACAGCCTCACGCAGTCGGCAGGATGGGCCGGCAAGGAGGCAGAGGTGCTGCCGGCGAGTGGAGCGCTGCTCGACGCCGAGCCGCCCATGGCTCGTCCACCCCGCAGCCCGGTCTCAATCACTGGTGGTCTCTTCGGCGAACAGCTGCAGGCATCGATCACGCCAAAGGTCAGCGCGGCGATGCTCGGCGATCGCAGCCTGACCTTGCCCAAGGGGACGGCCTTCACGTGCGCCCTCAAGACCAAGGTGATCAGCGCCAGTTCCGGCCTGATCGGCTGCGTGTTGCAACGCAACTTGTATGGCGATGACGGCCGTGTGCTGCTTGTCGAACGCGGCTCTCACCTGGACGGCGAGTACCGGATTGCATCTGTGAGGCCAGGAACCGTGCGCATTCCCGTGCTCTGGACGCGGCTGCGCACACCGCAGGGCGTGACCGTGGATCTGGAATCCCCGGGGACCGGGCAGCTCGGCGAGGCAGGCATTGACGGCTACGTGGACAACCGCTGGGGCGAGCGCATCGGTGCGGCTCTGCTGCTGTCCCTGATCGACGACTCGGTCAAGCTCATCATCCAGAACCAGACCAACGAGCGCCAGGGCGACACGATCGTCTTGCCCTCGACCACGGCCAACACCAGCAAGCTGGCGGAGAAGGTGTTGGACAGCACCATCAACATTCCGCCGCTGATCTACCAGAACCAAGGTGGCATCGTCGGCATCTACGTGGCGCGCGACATCGATTTCTCGTCCGTATACGCCCTGGAGCCTATGGAGCGCGACGCCAAGGGCGCGGTAGCGCGATGAAAACCGCCGCGTCCTCGCCGTCTCAGCAAGCCGATTTCAGCGAGCTCTGGTGCGGCGACGCCACCTCAGTGATCGAGTTCATGCGCCCCTTGCGCGCGCACCTCGACACGAAGGGCGTCTTGGAGGTGTGTCTCAACCGCCCCGGGGAGCTGTTCATCGAGACGCAAGAGGGCTGGCAAGTTATTCCAGCACCTGACATGACGCAGGAGCGCTGCCTCTCGCTGGCCACTGCTGTTGCCACCTTTTGCGACCAGCAGGTCAACCAGGAGCATCCGCTACTGTCAGCGACACTGCCCAGCGGTGAACGCGTTCAGTTTGTGATTCCGCCGGCTGTGCCGCGTGGATCCGTATCGATCACGGTGCGCAAGCCCTCGGGGGTCGTCAGGAGTCTGGCCGATTTCGAGCGCGAGGGCATCTTCAAACGGACGAACCTGGCGCACAGCGCGGCTGACAGAAGCCCGGCACCGTTCGAGCAGGAACTGCTCAAACTCCGACGGGCAGGCCGTTGTGCCGATTTCCTTCGCCTGGCGGTCCGGGAACGGCAAACGATCGTCGTGAGTGGCCGGACCGGGTCCGGCAAGACCACCTTCATGCGGGGGCTGGTTGAAGAAGTGCCCAAAACCGAGCGACTGATCACCATCGAAGACACGGCCGAGCTCACGCTGCCCAGTCACCCGAACGTGGTCCATCTCTTCTACAGCAAGGATGCGCAGGGAACGGCGCGTGTGACGGCCAAGTCGCTGCTCGAGGCGTCGCTGCGCATGCGACCGGATCGCATCTTGCTGGCCGAGGTCCGCGGCGACGAGTGTTTTCACTTCGTACGCCTCGCGGCGTCGGGCCATCCGGGCAGCACCACCAGCGTCCATTCGGGCAGCTGCGCGCTGGCTTTTGAGCAGATGGCCTTGATGATCCGCGAGACGGGCGCCGGTGGCGGGCTGACGATGAGCGAGATCAAGCGGCTGCTGTCAATCGTGGTTGACGTGGTCGTTCAATGCGACCGGGATGCGGGCGGGCGGTTCATCTCAGAGATCCACTACGCACCACGCGCCGAACGCCTTGGCGAGGCGCAATCCCTGGCCAGCGCCGCAGCATGAACAGCTTCACCGCCCTGCCCTACGCTGCCTGGCCTCCTGCGCGCAAGGCAGCCGCGATGCTCTTTGGGCTTTGCACCTGCGCCGTCTTGGTCTGCGCCGCCCTCTATCTCTCCGGTGCAGCCTTCCTGATCCTGAACAAGGTCAACCCTGCCAAGGCCCACTTCTTGAGCATCGTGCGCTACTGGCAGCGGTACGCCGATGACCCAGCGCAACGCAAGAAGTTGCAGCTCGCGATCGGTGTCTCGAGCGTAGGCATGCTGGTTGTGCTGCCCGCCAGCCTGGTGGCCGCTGCGCGTCCTCGTCGGGCCCTGCACGGCGACGCCCGCTTTGCCAACGCTGCTGAGGTGAATCTGGCCGGCCTGACACAGGCGCCTCCGCCAGCCATCATCGTCGGTCGCTACCGCGGGCGCATCCTCGCGCTAGGCGGCCAACGCTCGGTGATGCTCTCGGCGCCAACGCGCAGCGGCAAGGGCGTCGGCGTGGTCATCCCGAATCTGCTGAACTGGCCCCATTCAGTCGTGGTCTTCGACATCAAGGGAGAAAACTACGACATCACGGCCGGCTATCGCGCCCGGCAAGGACAGGCGGTCTACGCCTTCTCGCCCTTCGATGACGAGGGGCGCAGCCACCGCTGGAATCCATTGGCCTCCGTGCGAGGCAATCCCCTGCACCGCGTCGGCGACCTGTTGGCCATCGGTCAGATCTTCTACCCGAACGATGGTGGAGGCACCGCCTCGGAAAGCTTCTTCAACGACCAGGCTCGCAACCTCTTTCTTGGCTTGGGATTGCTGCTGCTCGAATCCCCCGAGCTTCCGCGCACCGTTGGCGAGATGCTCAGGCAGGCGTCCGGCAAAGGGCGATCTCTGGCGGAACACCTCAACCAGACGACGGCTCGCCGTCACCAGCAGAAAAGGCCGTTGTCCGACGAATGCACAGATGCCTTGCGGCGCCTGACCTCGAACTCTGAGAACACCCAGTCCAGCATCGTTGCCACCTTCGTCGCACCGCTGACGATCTTCGCGGACGCCATCGTCGATGCAGCCACAAGTGCCAACGATTTTGATCTCGCAGATGTTCGTCGCCGCCCCATGTCCATCTACGTTCGCATTCCCCCGCACAGGCTGGCGAGCGCGCGTCCACTGATCAACCTGTTCTTCTCTCAGCTGGTTGCGCTGAACACCCAGCATCTGCCGGCGCGAGACCATTCGCTGCGCTATCAATGCCTGATCGTCAACGACGAGTTCACGGCCATGGGTCGTGCCAGCGTGATCACGACTTCCGCGGCCTTTCTTGTCGGCTACAACCTGCGTTTGCTGACGGTCGTCCAAGCCATGTCCCAACTGGATGCCGTCTACGGTGACAAGGAGGCGCGCACCTTTGCGACCAACCACGGCCTGCAGATCCTGTTCGCGCCACGCGAGCAGCGTGACGCTGAGGAGTACAGCGCCATGCTGGGATTCCTAACAGAACGCGCGCTCTCGCGCGGACGCAGCCGATCCTTCGGTGGTCATGCGCATTCGAGCTCGAGTCAGAACGAATCAGAGCAGCGTCGCGCCCTGCTGATGCCCCAGGAGTTCAAGGAGCTCGGCAGCGAGCGCGCCGTGATCATTCTGGAGAACAGCAAACCCATCCTCGCCGAGAAGATCCGCTACTACCGAGAGTCCGCGTTCGCAGCCCGACTCCTCGCGCCACCACGGGTCACGGTGCTGAAGCTGGCGCTTCACCTGGCGCGCGTTCAGGAGCGCTGGCGATTCGCCGATGAAGAGCTGGCGCCGGACATCACGCTGGATCCGGAGGCATTGGCCCACGACCTCACGCGGCTGCCCGCGGCCTTCGAGGGGACTCCTGAACAGATTGCAGCGACCTTGATCGCATTTTTCGAAGGCGACTCATCGGACGGAGCACGGAACGCCTCTTCTCCCCCAAGCAGAGCCTGCGACGCCGGTGGGTTTGTCGAGCCTGCGCCCGACGAAGACGGCGTCCTGATCGCCTGCACCGCCGGCGTCGAAGTCAAAGCTGAGCATGAACCCAGCCTCGATCCCGCCCCCAACCTATCGAATCTTTGACGCCAAGAAGGGAGTTGCCATGCGAATCGCCAGGATGTCTCCGCTGCTCAGCCTGCTGGTTCTTTCAGCCTGCAGCGCACCGCCCAGACCGCCAATGGTCGATCAGTCTTCGCGGCACCCCGCAAATGCCGGAAGCGCGGTAGAGCTGCAGATCTGTCGCAGCGTGCTGCAGAGCATGCGAATCCAGACCGCCGAATCCGAGCGCTCCGCCGCCACCAGTTCAGCAATCCTGGCCAATCTGATCACGCAGCAGCGTGCGCTGGCGCAGCTGCGGACCCTGGGGGCTTCCGCAGCGCAAGAGACGTCCGGGAACACCGTCTACACCGTGCGCTTTGACTTCGGCAGTTCGCACGTCAGGCTTTCCGAGCAAGCTGGCCAATCGTTGATCGAGCGGGCGCGACCTGCGCCACTGATCCTGCTGCGCGGCCGGACAGACGGCAGCATCGCTTCCGCTGCTGAAAGCCGTGTCGCCCGGGCACGCGCCGCAGCCGTTCGCGACTACCTGATTGCAGCTGGCGTCGATCCGGCCCGCATCCGTGCCACCTATCAACCGGTCGGAGACCCAGTCGCGGACAACGGCAACGCCGCCGGACGCGCGCTCAATCGGCGCGTCGAAATCGAGATCTATCGCGAGCTGCCCATCGCACTGGATGCGGGCGCAGGAGCGCCCTGAGGCTGGGGGCCGAGGAGGTCGTCATGGGAAAACCGACTACGACTGAGCCCGCAGCCACGGCTGCGACGGGCCGAGCCGCAGAGCCCCTCAAGCCAACGCCTAGCGGCAAGGCGCGCTCCCGAATGCAACCTGCTGAAGCGGTCGAGCGCTATGAGCTGCGGGATCCATTCGCCAACGCTCCCCACCGGAGTCGGTCTCTCGAGGCAATCATCGCGAAGGCCGAGGAGCTGGGCAGCAGTCGGTTCGTGGCCATCGCCGAGGACGGCAGGCGCACGCCAGTGACCCGCTCTGGCGGCGAATGGCACCGGGGCAAGCAGCTCGCGGCCCGGACCGAGCACCCGCTGGACACGACGAGGGGCGAGCCATCTCATTCTGCTGAGCGTGGCAGACCTTCGGCCCGATCGTCCACCTCGCATCCGCACTCAGCATCGCCGAAGGTCTCAATGACGGCGGTAACAACCCCGAAGCTGCAAGGCGATGCGCAGCCGGAGCGCGCGGCCTACATCGCCCAACTCGAAGCCGACCTGCAGGAGCGCTACATCATCAAGAAGCCCACTGCGACGATTGGGCTCGTCTCCGTGGGCCATACGGAATATCGATTCCGAGAGGACACCTCCCGCATCGCTTTCACCGAGTCGGCATTCCGACTGGCCACGGACACGAACAATCCATCGGTGGCCCGCTCAATGATCGATGTCGCCCTGGCCAGAAACTGGAAAGGGCTGCGTGTCTCGGGCAGCGAGGATTTCCGGCGCCTGATCTGGCTTGAGGCCTCCTTACGCGGTGTCAAAGCTCTAGGCTATGAGCCGAATCCGGCCGACGTCGACTCATTGAAGCGTGAGCGGGAGGCCCAACGGACCTATCGCGTCGAGCGGGTGGCTGAGGCCACCGCGCAAGCGGTCACCCCTCCCAATGAAAAGGGCTCGTCGCGCGCGAGCGGCGGCCGCAAGGCCGTCGTCGCGGCCATCGAAGCCATCCTCCGTGAACGGGGCGTGCCGGCGGCCAGGCGCAACGCCGTGCTGGATGCGGCGAACGAGCAGCTCGCGCAACGTGCGCGGACGGGCCAGATGCCCAAGATCCGGATCTACGATCCGGCAGCGGCCCCACAGCGTGCGTCTCCAGCACCGCTTCGCGAACCGTCGCGCGCCCGCGAGCGGGCTGCACCGGCACCGGTTCGTTGAGATTCCCTCATGAACGAGACCGCAGCCGTCCACATCCCCCGGATCGCCAAGCTGGCCATCGGCGATCAAGTATTCGACGCCGATGCCCAGGAGCTGGCTGAGGCCATCGCCCAGGCCTACCGCGAGCAGCAGCGTCCGCGGTGCCTCTGCCACCCGGAAGGCGTTGAGATGTATGTGGCAAAGGTGGGCGAGCGGTACCTGATCAAGCGCATGCCAGATTCAGGTGCACAGCACGCGCCAGGCTGCAGGGCTTTCGAAACCGCTGAGGCCGTCAGCGGCTTGGAGCCCCTCTTGGGAACGGCCATCCTCGCGGACCCGGGCGGTGGCGCTACGACGTTGCGCCTGGACTTCTCGTTGTCAATTCAGCCGGGACGCCGAGGGCCGCCACCTGTCAGCGCCGTACCGCGGGCAGGCACGCTGCGTCACGCTGGCACGCGACTCAGCCTGCGCAGCATGCTCCACTATCTTTGGGACGAGGCAGGCCTGACGCAGTGGCACCCAGGCTTCAAAGGCAGACGCAATTGGGAGCGCGTCCGACAGCGACTGCTCCACGCCGCCGGACACAAGATCGCTGGAGGCGCGACCTTGACCTCCCGCCTGTATGTGCCGGAGGCCTTCACACTGACACAAAGGGACGTGATCACGGACCGCCGCCGAGCCGCTTGGTCCTGTGCCGTTCGTAGAGCGGATCGCCCCCAGCAACTGCTGCTGCTGATCGGAGAGATCAAGGAAATCTCGCCTGGCAGGCACGGTTACAAGGCAGTGATCCGACACATTCCGGAAGTCGCATTCTCCATGGACGAGACGCTGTACCGTCGCGTCGAAAACCGGTTCGCGGACGAACTCGCGCTCTGGAACGCTTCGGATGAAGTCCGGCTGGTCGCCATCGCTCCCTTCGGCCTCAATGATCTGGGATTGCCGATGATGACCGGCATCTACCTCATGACAGCCACACGGCACTGGCTCCCGGTGGAGAGCGTCAACGAACGCGACCTCATTGACCGATTGGTCGACGACGAGAGAGCCTTTTCGAAGATATTGCGCTACGACCTCCGCCCCGACGTCCAGATGGCGAGCGTCGCCCTGAATGATGCTGGATATCCCGCCCCCCTGCTGTTCGCTGGCGCTGTGGACAATTCACCCCGGCCACTGAGCGCGTCACGGCCGTCAGCCGTATCTACAGCTGGCCAGCTGTGACAGCTTCCAGCATCGTCGCGGCAAATGAAGGCTCCCTCGGGACCTATACGCCGCTGGGTTGGTGATCTTGGTGCAAGAGCGGCGCAATTCCACACCAGTTGAGGTAAAGGCCCGTGACCCTACCTCGATACGCCCTTCTTTGGCCCCGGCAAAGACTTGCTTACACTACAGAGACTGTCTGTGCAGTTGCGGGGCAAATCATGACGTTCGACGAAGTAAAGACCGATACGCTAAACCTCCGCGTATCTCCCTCCTTCAAGGCCACCTTGAAGGCTGTGGCGGATGCGGAGCACCGCAGCATGGTGAACATGCTGGAAGTGCTGCTGGCGCAATATTGCGACGACTCCCACAAGGTCGAAACTCCCAGGACGACCGCACCTCGCACACGCCGTATTCCACCAAAGCACAGGCTCACCCCATGAGCCTGTGAGCGGCTATAAGAACACTAATGCTCAGTCCAATCCCCGTGAAACTGAATGAATTTGAACTGTTGGAGCTGGCTTCAACGGCCCACCATTTGCGAGCGAGTAAATCTCAGAACACCTCTGAGCTGCAGACGCACGACTACGCCTTGTGGCAAGGAAAGATCGAGGGGCTTCTCAAGCTCCTTCCCAACGAGCCTCTCTTTGACCTAATCGTGTCGTCCCCGCCGTACAACATCGGCAAAGAGTACGAGACGCGCCAAGCTCTAGACAGCTATTTGGAATGGCAGGAGCAGATCATTGATGAGCTAGTTCCTCGACTCAAGTCAGGCGGCTCTTTGTGCTGGCAGGTTGGTACGTACGTGGATGACAATCAAATATGGCCTCTTGACATCGAATTTGCACCCATCTTCAAGCGGCACGGACTGCAGCTTCGCAATCGCGTGGTGTGGCACTTTGGGCATGGTCTCCATGCGCAGAAGCGATTTTCAGGACGGTACGAAGTAGTCCTTTGGTACACAAAGACTCAGAACAGCAAGGACAAGTACACGTTCAACCTCGACACCGTCCGCGTCCCTGCCAAGTACCCAGGCAAAAAACATTTCAAAGGCCCCAATCAGGGTGAATTCTCCGGCAACCCCCTTGGCAAGAACCCTGAGGACGTGTGGAACATCCCAAACGTCAAGGGCAATCATGTCGAGAAGACGGATCATCCGTGCCAGTTCCCAGTGGGCCTGATCGAGCGACTTGTACTCTCTCTTACCAAGCCTGGTGACCTGATATTTGATCCATTTGCGGGCGTCGCCTCGGCGGGCGTCGCCGCAGCGCTGCATGCGCGTCGTTTCTGGGGCTGCGAACTCAACGCAAGCTATGCGAAGACCGGGCATAAGAGGCTGCAGGAGACGCTCGATGGCACTATTCGCTATCGCCCACATAACAAGCCTGTTTTTGATCACACTCGCAGCAGCCTGTCTCGGGCGCCAGACGGATATAAAACCCAGGGGGAAGAGTGAAGTTCTACAAGTACAGCCACTGTGCTGGGGATAAGTCAGTCCCAAAAGCGCATCAAAGAGATATTGAGTCTGCAATTGCGGCCATCGCAATCAAGCCAGTGGAAGGTGCGGCAACGAAAATTCGAGATGCATTTTTGACCACGATAAAGACGCTCGGATGGTCTGGCGAGGTAGCCGTCTCCAAAGATTCCGATATGACCATTACGTCGAGCAAAGACAACGTCGGCCTTTGTCTGCAAACCGGCAACGTGGCTCGCATCTATGCAGACATCATCAAACTGCAAGTGCTGTACTTCAACAATGCGATCAGCAGTGCCGCCATCGTTGTGCCATCTCAAGAGGTCGCCAGAGCCATTGGCAAGAACCTAGCGCAAGCCAATCGTCTCGAGCGTGAACTGGAAATCTTCAAAAAGGCCTATCACGTCCCGACCGTTGTCTACGCCTTGGAGTGAGCATGACCGATCAACAGTCCAAACAAGTAGTTGCCGGCGCGCGCTTTGGTTGGCCCAAGCCCAAGCGGACCGCAGAGTTCACCAAGCTCCTCGCCAAGCCCTCTGGCGCCACCGAACGGGTAGTGTTCCAAGGTAGGACGTTAGACATTCCCATCGTCCGCGTACCTATCGATTTGCCCAAATATCGTTTGGTCAACGGCCGTACGGCATCCTTGCAAGCGGAGTTCATGGCAAAGAACCCGAAGACTCGCGCGGACATGTTCGGCGGAGATCCAGAGCTTTGGGACGCCCAAGAGGCTCAACACAACCTACTACTTCAGCTAGCCAAGCAAGCAGATCTGGCTGGATTCTTTGACGACACCGGAAATCAGCAGGTCAATCCCATCTTGCTCGATGAAAACGGCTTTGTTGTCAACGGCAACCGTCGCCTTGCCACCTGGCGGGAGCTTTTGCACAAGGAGCCGGGCAAGTACGGGCACTTTCAGCATATCGACATTGCAGTTTTGCCTCACTGTGAGGAAAAGGAAATCGACCGTCTGGAGGCCAGGCTCCAGATCACCAAGGACATCCGGGCTGACTACAGCTGGGACGCGCAAGCCAACATGATGTTGGCAAAGCAGCGGCGAGATAACTTCTCGAACAAAGAACTTGCTGAGCTCTACGACTTGAAAGAGTCGGAAGTCGAGCTGCTCTTTGATATGCGGGCGTATGCTGAAGAGTTCTTGAAATCTCGCGCCAAGGCAGATCACTGGTCGATGGTTTCAGACTCTGAGTTTGCTTTCAAGAAGATCGTGGCCGCCAGGGGAAAGATATCCAGCGTGGGCAAGCAACAGGTTTTCAAAGAGGCTGCATTCATCCTGATCGACAAGCCGGAAGAAGCAGGCGGCCGTCTTTACGATGCTATACCCGCAGTGCTGGAAAGCATCGATGAGGTTCGCGCCAAACTGCTGGATGCCTTCAAAGTCGCGCCTGCGAAGCCAACCAACGAAGGTTTGGCCGACCTCTTTGGCGGAGCACCTCCAGCGGCGGGTGAGGACCCTAGAGACCTACCGCTGGCTCAAGAGATACAGAAGCCCGAGAACGTAGATGCCGCGCGCAAGATCATCGTGGAGGTCATCGAGAGCCAGCGGCAACTCCAGAAAGAAGCCAAGAGTGCCAACTACCTTTTGGATTGTTGTGCCAAGGCGCAAGCAGCGCTGGCTGCTGCCGTAAGGGACGGCCTGCGCCCAGAGGCCAAGCGCGATGGAGTTATCAAGCAGCTAGAAGCCATCCAGGCGCATGCGGACAAGATCCGCGCTTTCGTAGAGCAGCATGCTAAGCATTGACTATCGTGATGTGGACCGACGGGCGACGCTGACATGGGCCGCCGCCGATGAATCGGCTCCTTGGTTCGACGTCATCAAGCGACTGATCCTGGATTCCACAGACGATGCAAGACAAGAAGCCGCGCTTACCCTGACGTTGCCTTGGTGGAATTTCATAGCGCTACGCAATCGCTTCGGAGAAGTCTGCGCTGGCTACGAGCTTCTGCCGGGCAGCTCTCTGGGGGTTAGCGCAGAGGCGGTCGCGCTTTTGAAGCAATCCCGTCGAGCCAGCGATGGGTATCAGCTCGCTATGCGCGCGCACGCTATAGACAATGGTGAGTTGAGATCAAAACTCGCCATGCTTGGCTTCTCGCGTGATCTCACGGACAAGCAAGCTCGTAACGTCAGTCGTATTGCCGCGCTGCCTGCAGCCGCCACATTCTCTGTCCCTGGCGCTGGTAAGACGACTGAGGCACTAGCGACATTCTTTTTCCGCGCCAACGAGGACGAGCGCCTGCTCGTGATCGCACCCAAAAATGCCTTTGCCGCATGGGACGAGCAGATAGAAGCCTGCATGCCTCACTTGAAGATCCAATTCACTCGTCTGCGTGGTGGTAAAGAGAAGATCGCGAAGCTGCTCGAGGAAGATCCGAGGTGGATGCTCATCACCTATCAGCAACTCGCGCGAGTGCCCGATTTGCTTTCCGCACACATTGCGCAGTTCAAGACTCACGTCTTTCTGGATGAAAGCCATCGGATCAAGAGTGGCGTGGGCAAGCAGACTGCGCGCGCAGCGCTAGGACTCGCTCATCTACCCGTTGGCAAGCTGATCATGTCCGGTACTCCGATGCCGCAGAGTACCGAAGACTTGATACCACAGTTTGCGTTCCTCTATCCAGAGATACCTGCCAATGCGGACACGGTAGTCGAGCTCATCAAGCCTATATATGTTCGGACAAATAAGACCGAATTGGGTCTGCCGCCCGTTGACCGGGTCATGATTCCGCTCTCGATGGCGCCTATGCAGTGCGAGCTCTACAAGCTCATGAAGTTCGAGGTGTCGAGAGAAGCAGCTACGGCCCTCAATACGCGAAGTAGGCAGGCTTTCCGCAGTCTCGGGCGCTCAGTCGCGAGACTTCTTCAGTTCGTTTCGAACCCTGCTCTTCTGTCATCCGAAATAGGTTTCGCTCATCCCGACCTTCTGTCAGCGGTCCTCGCGGAAGGTGATGGACCGAAGCTCAAGTACGTGCTGAAAAGAGCTAGACAGCTTGCTCGTGAGGGTCACAAGGTCCTTATTTGGTCATCGTTCGTCAGAAACGTTGAATACATCGCCCAGAGGCTCGCTGACTTAGGGGCCGTCTACATCCATGGCGGAGTTGATGCGGGCGAGGAAGATGATGATGAGACCCGTGAAGGCAAGATTAAGCTTTTCCATGACGATCCCAATGTAAGAGTCATGGTTGCGAATCCGGCGGCCGCGAGCGAGGGGGTGAGTCTGCATCGTGTGTGCCATCATGCCCTGTACCTGGATCGCACTTTTAACGCCGCCCACTACTTGCAGTCGGAGGACCGCATCCATCGGTTTGGTTTGCCAGCTGAGCAAAAAACGATTGTTGAGATTGTCGAATGTATTGACTCTGTAGATGAGACTGTTCGTCTACGGCTCGGCCTCAAGATTGGCGCAATGGCCGAGGCGCTGGAGGACTCAGCGCTGAGGCCGGATCCTATTGCCTTAGATCCTACTGACATTGAGGACTATGAGGACTACAGCACCGGACTCTCACCAGAAGATATTGAAGCTCTCCTCAAGGACTTCAATGGAGGGAGTGTGTGATCGGGTTCTCACCGGGTTTGGCCCAGGGCTGCTTTGAGTTACTGACCCTAGCGACCCGGCAACAGCTTACCTTTGCCGAGATCAAGTGCTCGTTCGCATACCTCGGTGGGCTACCTTCCCAGAGGGTTGTGGAGACAGCGCAGGCTCTGAACTGGCTGCAGACTGGCGCGGATGGAAGAGCGCAGCTCACTCCGGGCGGGGAGCGTTTGCTGGCGATCTATGGCTACGAAGCTCAGCTACGCCAAGCCTTGCTTGACTACATCGACATAGAGCATCCAAGTTGGGTTCAGAACGCGAGCTTTGGTCGTAGTCGCGTATTGAGTTTTGCCGGAAGTCAGATCGCCCAGGTCTTTGTTGAAGCCGGGCTTGCGAGTGGTACGGATGATGCGGCGGTGGCTTTCTGGGACGCGCTTGCTGCGCGTGCTCGGGGACAACGCGATGACAAATTTACGGCGATTGGCAGGCTTGGAGAGCGGCTCACTCTAAAGTTTGAAACCACAAGGACAGGCAGGCAGCCCACCTGGGTGTCCATCGACAACAATGCCGACGGATACGACGTGCTCTCGGTGGTCGATTCTTTCAATCCGAAGCAATTGACGATTGAAGTGAAGACTTCGACCCAAGGCGTGGCAGGCATTGCAACGTTTACGCGCAATGAGTGGGAAATGGCGAAGGAGTCCGAGTCGCACGCCTTCTATTTTTGGGATGTGAAGCACACCGATAAGCCCAAGCTAGCAATCATTCAGACCGAGACGATGCTCCAGCACGTCCCTCTGGACTGCGGACGTGCAACTTGGGAATCTGCGAGGATTCCCTTCAGTGCCTTTTCCGACGCATTTGAAATTTGTGAGTAAGCGTGCCGTCGTTGCGGAATCGACGATGCTTTAAATTCGGGCATTCAATCCGTTCGACTCATTTCCTCCGGCCGTGTCGGCAGCACCATGGACGATTTGCTTCGTTCGGGATAAATGGCAGTGCGGGACCTGTGCGCCAACAAGGCCTTGACCTGCTCGGTTTAATCGAGACAGTTATTCCTAGAAGACGGCGGGTTGCAGGTCTTGGCGGAGTTGCTGTTTGAACTCCACCGGGGTCAAGTATTGCAGGCTGCTGTGCGGACGGACCTCGTTGTAGTGGTTGCGCCAAGCTTCGATCAGGATGGCAGCTTCGCGGCGCGAGCGGAACCACTCGATGGACAGACACTCATCGCGGAACTTGCCGTTGAAGCTCTCGTCGGTGCCGTTCTGCCAAGGCTTGCCAGGATCGTTCAGCACGGTGGCGATGCCGGCGCTCGATATCCATTCCAAGATGGCCTGGCTGACGAACTCAGGGCCGTTGTCGGAACGCATGAACAGCGGTGCCCCGTGCAAGCTGATCAAACGCGAGAGCACTTCGATCACGCGCTTGGATCGGATCGCACCCGCCACGTCGATAGCCAGGCACTCTCGGGTGTACTCGTCCACCACTGTCAGGCACTTGATCTGCTGGCCGCAGGCGGTGGTGTCGAAGACGAAGTCATAGGCCCAGACCATGTTGGCTTTGAAGGGGGTGTGGATTCGCGGGCGCACGGAGGCAATGCGCTTGCGAGGCCGCTTCCTGGGCACGAGCAATCCGGCCTGACGCCAGAGACGATGCGTGCGCGACCAGCTCAGCTCGAACCCTTTGCGGCGCAAGAAGATGCGAATGCGTCGGTAGCCGTAGCGCGGGTACAGCGCAGACAGCTCCTTCATCGCAGCGAGCACCGGCGCATCCTTAGCCGGCAGGCGCGGCTCGTAACTGGGCGTGGAGCGTGACATGCCAAGCAGCCCGCAAGCCCGGCGCAGACTCAGACCCCGTGCGCGCACGAAGGCCAGTTGCTCGCGCCGAGCCAGCGGGCTCACCATTAATGAGATGGTCCGCCCCGCTCCTAGGGCGTATGTTGAGGCTTTCGCTTTCACAGGAGACCATCATGAGCAAGGACGACAAGATCGCCGTCATCTACGGAATTGATCTCGGGAAGACTTGGTTCCATGTCATCGGCCTGGATGCCGGCGGAGCACCCGTCAAGAAGGCGAAGCTCAACCGCGCAGGTGTGGTGGCGTTCTTTGTGAACATTCCTGCTGCGCGCGTCGGCATGGAAGCCTGCCCAGGCTCCCAATGGCTCGCCAGGAAGCTCGCGCAGCTGGGGCATGACGTCAGGATCATCCCGGCCCAATTCGTCAAACCGTTCGTCAAGTCCAACAAGAACGACACCGTCGATGCGATGGCGATCGCGGAGGCCGTGAGCCGGCCCACTATGCGCTTCGTGCAGGTCAAGCACCATGAGCAGGTTGAGCTTCAGTTTCTCCATCGCAGCCGTGAATTGCTCGTCTCCACGCGCACCCGCCTGATCAACCAGATGCGGGCCTACTGCCTGGAATTCGGGATCGGAATGCGCCAGGGGGTCGGATGCTTCAAAGCGTCCCTTCCCGGCGTGCTGGCCGACACCGCCAACGATCTCACACCGGCGCTTCGGGAATTGCTGGGCGATCTGTCCAGGCATCTGGGCGAGGTGGAGAAGGAGATCGAGTGCCTGAACCAGAAGATTCACGCTGCTGCGGCGGCATCCGATATGGCTCGAAGACTGGCGTCAGTCCCTGGCATCGGCGCTCTGACCGCCTCCGCCATCGTTGCTGCGGTTGGTGCTGGCAAGCAGTTCAAGCGCGCTCGTGATCTCGCCGCTTGGATCGGCTTGACGCCAGCTGAGTATTCAACCGGCGGCAAGACGCATCTCATGGGCATCAGCAAGCGCGGCAACAACTACCTCCGCCGACTCCTGATTCATGGCGCCAGATCCTGCGTCATGCATCTGGATCGGACCAACGACCGGCTCGGCACCTGGATCACTGGGCTGGCTGGCCGAATGCATCACAACAAGGTCGTCGTGGCCTTGGCCAACAAGCTGGCGCGGATTGCGTGGGTCATCCTGACCAAGCCGGGGACCCTCTATGAGCGCCGGCTTCCGCAGGCGATCAGTGCCGCCAACTGAAACGGCGATCGACACCATTTGAGAACACCCAGCGTAGCTTGCTCGACTCTAGGTTGATGGCAAAACAGTAGATCGACGCGACGTAAACCCGGCCAAAAAAGCGGGCCTTGAGCCCGTTCCATTTATTGGGGACGTTGCGTGCGAATCTCATCACGGCCTGGCTGCAACAGCAGTCCACTCGCGAGAGGCCGAATACATTTGTGCGAGCTGACTTGCCGATGCCTGAAGTCTTGCAAACGCGGGGCGGACCATACATTTTTTGCGTTGATTTCCTTCAGGATGGCGTTGTCCAGCGTGGCCTCGGCCAGAAGCTTCTTGAGCCGGTTGTTCTCCAGCTCCAGCGCCTTGAGCCGCTTGACGTCCGCCACCTCAAGCTGGCCGAAGTGCTTCCGCCATGCGTAGATGGTGGGTTCGCTGACCTTGTGCTTCTTGGCCGTCTCGGCCACCGTGGTGCGGTCTGCCTCGCGCAGGATCGCGACCATTTGCTCTTCCGTGAATCGACTCTTCTTCATGGGCTCCTCGGGGGATGGAGCCATCTTCTCTTGGAATCAGTGTCTCGAAGAATCCGGGCAGGTCACCTTCATGACCCTATAGCCCACCTTGTGCGGTTCACTGCGCCTCTCACATACCATGCCGCGTCGGGCACCCTACGACCAGACAAAGAAAAAGACCCAAGCAGTTGATTTACTTGGGTCTTTTGGACATCTCCGGACATCTCCGGATGCTTAAGTGGTGGAGCCGGGGGGAATTGAACCCCCGTCCGCAAGCCATCACCGGATAGTTCTACATGCTTAGCCGTCTGATTTGAATCTCACGCCGCAGATCGCGCAGTGGCACGCTGCCTGTGACGCCAGTCACTTGATCTCATCCCAAGGCGAGTGACCCGCTCTGGAACCAGCTGATGTGAATGACTTCTCAGCCTTCAGCCTTTCGACCTCTGGCCCGGCCCATCAGCGAACCGTTGAGAAGCTCAACTGCAATTAAGCAGCGAGTGCGAACGTAGAGTCGTTTGCAGTTACTTTGTTTCCAGATGGATTAACGAGCTGACTGGTGCTCGGCATGCCCTACGTCGGATCCGTACCCACGTCGAAACCAGGTCGGCCCCTGAAAGGGATGTTCATTCTAAGCGATGCAGAGCCTCAGCCAGAGACGAGCGCCGCAATCGCCATGCCCATCTCGGTGGTGCTCGCCGTGCCGCCCAGGTCTGGCGTGCGCGGGCCTTCGGCCAGGACCTTTTCGATGGCGGAGAGGATGGCGTTGTGTGCGGCGTGGTGGCCGAGGAATTCAAGCATCAGCGCGCCGGACCAGATCATGGCCACGGGGTTGGCGATGTTGCGGCCGTAGATGTCGGGGGCGGAGCCATGTACAGGCTCGAACAGCGAAGGGAAGCGGCGGTCCGGATTGAGGTTGGCCGAAGGCGCCAGGCCGATGGTGCCGGTGCAGGCGGGGCCGAGGTCGGAGAGGATGTCGCCGAACAGGTTGGAGGCCACGACCACGTCGAAGCGCTGCGGCTGCAGTACGAAGCGAGCGGTGAGGATGTCGATGTGCTGCTTGTCCATCGTGACTTCGGGAAAATCGGCGTGGACGGCATCTGCGCGCGAATCCCACCAGGGCATGCTGATGGCGATGCCGTTGCTCTTGGTGGCCACGGTGAGGCTGCGGCGCTGGCGCTTCTTGGCAAGCTCGAAGGCATAACGCAGCACCCGATCGGCACCGTGGCGAGTGAAGACGCTTTCCTGGATCACGACTTCGCGGTCGGTGCCCTCGAAGATCTTGCCGCCGAGGTTGGTGTATTCGCCCTCGGTGTTCTCGCGCACGATGAAGAAGTCGATCTCGCCCGGCTTGCGCCCGGCCAGCGGGCAAGGCACGCCTTCGAAGAGGCGCACCGGGCGCAGGTTCACGTATTGGTCGAACTCGCGGCGGAACTTGAGCAGCGAGCCCCACAACGAGACGTTGTCGGGCACGGTCTCTGGCCAGCCGACGGCGCCGAAGTACATGGCATCCACGCCGGCGAGCTGCGCCTTCCAGTCGGCCGGCATCATGGCGCCGGTCTGGGTGTAGTAGTCGCAGCTGGCCCAGTCGATGTGCTGGAGCTCCAGGCCGATGTTGAAACGCTGCGCCGCGGCTTCGAGCACGCGCAGGCCTTCGGGCATCACTTCCTTGCCGATGCCGTCTCCGGGGATGACGGCGATGCGGTGGGTGTTGGCAGCGGGCATGACGGGCTCCTCGTGTTCGATGTGGCTGCAGGCAAACTGCAAACACATCGTAGGGCCTGGCATGTGGGCATCGCATACGCAATGAACACACGAAGAACCGACGAAGAAAAAGGCCTTGCGCTTTCGCGCAAGGCCTTCTGTCTAGGCTTGTTCAGCCTGCATTTTGGGGTGGCTAATGGGACTCGAACCCACGACAACCAGAATCACAATCTGGGACTCTACCAACTGAGCTATAGCCACCGCAGAGCCTTAGATTATAGACAGAAAATCACTGTCAATCTCAGATTCTCAGGATTCTTTTTCGTTTTCCCTTAATGGCTCTTACTGAGCCGCTGCCGCAGAAGCAGCAGCGGCCGGCGCCTTCACGCTGACCTTGTAGCGGGTCTTCAGGGCGCGGTAGTAGGCGTCGCCTTCAGCGCCGCTCCAGGCGCGGGCAAAGGCTTCGGCCATGCGCTTCGGATCCATCACAGCCGGGTCGCGCGGCAGCAGCTTGTCGATACGGGCCACAACGTACACGCCCTCACCTGCGTCCACGCCCACGTACGCAGGCAGCTTGGCAGCATCGGCAGACAGCACGCCGGTGATGACCTTGGCCGGGAACTGGCCGGGCTTGGCGCGCGAGACGACTTCAGCAGGCGCCAGGCCGGCTTCGTCGGCACCGCCCTTTTGCAGGGCTGCCAGACGCTCCTGGCCAGCCTTGAGGGCCTGGGCCTTGGCCAGCTTGACGATCAGCAGCGAGCGCACGCGGTCCTTGATCTCGGCCAGCGGCTGGGCTGCGGCCGGGTTGTACTTGACGACGTGGGCCGCGACGAGCTGGTTGGGCGCGGTTTCGACGGCTTCGGTGTTGCGCTTGTTGCGCAGCGCATCGGTGCCGAAGACAGCATCGAGCAGCTTGGCCGAGGCGAGCGGGCCGCTGGCGGTCAGCGCGGCCTTGCGGGTCACGGTGGCCGTCTGCACGGTCAGCTTGAACTTGTCGGCAGCAGGCTGCAGCGAATCGGGCTGCTCGTAGACCATGTTGGAGAACTGCTCGGCCAGCTCGACGTAGCGCTTCTGCGCGAGCTGCTTGCGCACCTCTTCTTCGATCTCGCCCTTCACTTCGTCGAAGCTCTTCTTGGCGCCGCCGCGGATGCCAGTGAGCTGGATGATGTGGTAGCCGAATTCGGATTCGACGACGTTGCTGATCTCGCCCGACTTCATGGCGAAGACGGCTTCGTCGAAAGGCTTGGTCATGGCGCCGCGGCCGAACCAGTCCAGGTCACCGCCGTTCGGGGCCGAGCCTTCGTCCTGCGAGTTCTTCTTGGCCAGTTCGGCAAAGCCGGCAGGGTTCTTGCGGGCCTGGGCCAGCAGTTCCTCGGCCTTCGCCTTGGCCTTGGCCTTGTCGGCAGCGGAAGCGCCCGCCTCGGCCTTGATCAGGATGTGGCTGGCGTGACGCTCCTCGGCCACGGTGTAGCGCGTGGAGTTTTCTTCGTAGTACTTCTTCAGGTCTTCAGGGCTGACAGTCACACCGCCCTTCAAGCCGGTCACGTCCAGCACGATGTACTGGATCTGCGCGTTCTCGGGCTGCTCGAAGAGCTTGGCGTTGGCGGCATCCTTGTAGAAGGCCTCGATCTCAGCGTCGCTCGGGTTGATGCTGGCAGCGAAGGCCTTGGGGTCGAAGACCTGCACGCGCACTTCACGCTGCTGCAGCAGGGCATCGAAGGCCACGCCCGGCAAGGCGTTGCCAACGAAACCGCTCTCGATCACGCCGACCACCGTCTGCTGGCGCGAGAGGCTCTGGCGCACGGTGGCGAGCAGACCGCTGGGCGTCAGACCCTGCGCGGCCAGGATGCCCTGGTTGACGGTGCCATCGGCGTTGTAGAGGGCGGCGAAACTCGGGTCGGTCTTGATCATCGCCTGCACGCGCTCGGGGCTGGCATTGAGCAGCTCCTTGTCGGCGGCGGCCTGCAGCACGTGGTCGCGCACCAGGTCGTCCAGCACGCGTGCTTTCAGCTCAGGCGTGTCCAGCAGCTTGGGATCGACGGTCGGGTTCTGGGCGCGGATCTGCTCGACCTGCTTGCGCTGGGCAGCTTCGAACTGGGCCTGCGTGATCTTGACGCCATCCACCTTGGCCACTTCGGCGTTGGAGCCGTCGAGCAGGCTGGTGTAGCTCTGCACCCCCACGAGCACGAAGGAAGGCAGGATCACCAGCAGCAGGATGAACTGGAACAGCCGGGTGTGGGTGCGAACGAAATCAAACATCGAAAGAAACCTCAGGGGACCTGATGAACGTCCAAAACGAAGAGCTCAACATGACAAAGGCGAACCTCAGGGTTCGCCTTCGAAGCGCATCAATTGTAAGTGGTGGGTGCTAACGGGCTCGAACCGCTGACATGCTGCGTGTAAGGCAGCTGCTCTACCAACTGAGCTAAGCACCCGGGACCTGCCGGGACGGATGAAAAACGAACGGTCAGTTGACCGCGTCCTTCAAGGCCTTGCCAGGGCGGAACTTCGGGACCATGGCCGACTTGATCTTGATCTCTTCATTGGTGCGCGGGTTGCGCCCCTTGCGTGCAGCGCGCTTGCTGACGCTGAAGGTACCGAAGCCGACGAGGGAAACCTCGCCCTTCTTCTTGAGCGTGGTTTTCACCGCGCCGATGACGGCTTCCAGCGCACGGCCAGCCGCAGCCTTGGAGATGTCGGCTTGGTTGGCAATGTGCTCGATCAATTCGGACTTGTTCACTGAAGTACCCCCCTTGATAAGGATTACAGACTCGTGAAATTCGGGCCGCGCAGTCCAGCGCGGGGAAGCGGATTCTAGGCCCATTCCACGACGCGGATGAGGCCGGAGAAGTCCTTATACAAAGAGGTTGTCAGAAGGTGCTTTTCACTTGGCCCGGGCGCGAATCTCGGGCAAGGCCTTCTGCATGTAGTAGACCATCGACCAGATGGTCAGCACCGCGGCCAGGTAGATCAGGCCGGTGCCCCAGGCGTGGGTGTCGATCAGGCCAAACAGGCTGCCGTCGTAGAGCAAGAAGGGGATGGCCACCATCTGCACGGTGGTCTTGAGCTTGCCCACCATGTGCACCGCAACGGAGCGTGAGGCGCCGATCTGCGCCATCCATTCGCGCAGCGCAGAGATCGTGATCTCGCGGCCGACGATGACCAAGGCCACCAGCGCATCCACGCGCTTGAGGTACAGCAGCACCAGCAGCGCCGCGCAGACCATGAGCTTGTCCGCCACTGGGTCGAGGAAGGCGCCGAAGGAGGACGTCTGGTTGAGCTTGCGCGCCAGGTAGCCGTCGAGCCAGTCTGTCAGCGCCACCACGACGAACAGCACCGTGGAGAACAGGTTCTGGCTCTCGGCGTGCCAGCTGGTGTAGTAGACCCCGACGATGGCCGGGATGGCGACGATGCGCGCCCAGGTGAGCAGCGTTGGCACGGTGAAGAACATGGTGCGGCGATTGTGCACCACGCCGGTCACCCTTCGTCCAGTGTCCGGGGCTTGAAGCGGCGGTCGTTGTTGAAGAGGAAGGTCTCGATGAAGACCCAGGGCTTGGGCAGGTGCGAGACATCGCCGTAGGGCGCGGCGCGGTTCACGGCATCGATGGCCATCTGCAGCGTCTCGGGCGCCTGGCCGGGCTTGCGCATCACGTTGATGCGCTTGACCGAGCCGTTGGCGTTGAGCTCGACCTCCAGCACGGGAATGGCCAGCAGGATCTCCTGCGGCTTGCCCATGTGCGTGCGTTCGGGGTTGGCCGCCACCAAGCGCCGGGCCGCCTGCAAGCGCAGCTCGGCGGCCGAGCGCGGCGTGGCCGGCAGCGGCAGGCCGTTGGCGCCGACGATGGGCTTGGGCGGTGCGGGGGCGGTCACGGGCGGAACATCCTTCTGGATCGAAGGCGCCGGCGCGGGCGCCGGGCGCTGTGCAGGCGGGGGCGGCGTGGCGCAGCCGCCCAGCAGGAGCAGCAGGATAGCGCCGATGCAGCGGTAGTGATGCTCAGCGCAGCGCACGGTAGATCTCCTCCGCCAGCTCACGGCTGATGCCCTTCACGCTGGCGATCTCGTCCACGCTGGCCGCAGCCACGCCGCGCACGCCGCCGAATCGCTGCAGCAGCTGCGCGCGCTTCTTCGGCCCGACGCCGGCCACGTCTTCCAGCCGGCTGCCGCCCGTGCGCGTGGAGGCGCGCTTGGCGCGCATGCCGGTGATGGCAAAGCGGTGGGCCTCATCGCGGATCTGTGCCACCAGCATCAGGGCCGCAGATTCGTGGCCGAGGTAGACCTTGGGGCGACCGTCGGCGAACACGAGTTCTTCCAGGCCGACCTTGCGGCCCTCGCCCTTCTCCACACCGACGATCAGCGAAAGATCGAGCCCGAGTTCCTCGAAGACTTCGCGCGCCATGCTGACCTGGCCTTTGCCGCCGTCCACCAGCACCAGATCGGGCAGACGCCCCGTGCCGAGCTGCGCCGCTTCGGCCAGCTTGCTGTAGCGTCGCTCCAGCACCTGACGCATGGCGGCATAGTCGTCGCCACCGGTGACGCCTTCAATGTTGTAGCGCCTGTACTGACTGCTCTGCATCTGATGCCCCTCGAATACCACGCACGATGCCATGGTGGCCTCGCCAGCGGTATGGGAGATGTCGAAACATTCGATGCGAAAGGTATCCGGGTCGGCAACGGAGAGGTCCAAAGCCTCCACGAGTGCACGGGTTCTTGCCTTTTGCGAACCCTCTTCCGACAGCAGGCGCGCCAGCGCCAGCTCGGCACCCTTGACGCACATCTCCTGCCAGATGCGGCGCTGGCCGCGCGGCTGCGCCTGTGTGGTGATCTTGTAGCCGGCCTGCAGCGTCAGCGCCTCGGCCAAGCTCCTGTCGACTTCATGGCTGACCACCAGCAGCGGCGGCACGGGCGCTTCCAGATAGTGCTGCGCCATGAAGGCCTCCAGCACTTGCCGTTCGGGCGAGATCGATTCCTCGCCTTCGTCCTCGGCCAGCAGCACGGACGTCGCCTCGTCCACGCGCTTGGGGAAGAAGGCTCGATCACCCAGATGCCGGCCTCCGCGCACCATGGCCAAGTTCACGCAGGCGCGGCCGCCCGCGAGCTTGACGGCAAGGATGTCCACATCACGATCGCGCCCGGTGGCACTGCTCTCGTCCACCGCCTGCTGGGCCAGCACTTTTGACAGCGCCTGGATCTGGTTGCGCACCTCGGCCGCGTTCTCATAACGCATCGCTTCGGCGTAGGCCATCATCTCAGCCTGCAGGCCTTCCATCACGGCGTCGGTCTCGCCGAGCAAGAAGCGCTCGGCGTTGCGCACGTCGCGCGCATAGGCGTCGCCCTGCCCTTCGGGCACGCAAGGGCCCGAGCAGCGGCGGATCTGGTAGAGCAGACAGGGCCGGCTGCGGTTGGCAAAGACCGTGTCTTCGCAGGTGCGCAGCCGAAAGACCTTCTGCATCAGCTGGATGGTCTCCTTCACCGCCCAGGCGCTCGGGTAGGGGCCGAAGTAGCGATGCTTGCGATCGACCGCACCGCGGTAGTAGCTCACCCGCGGATAGGCGTGCGCGCTGAGCTTGAGGTACGGGTAGCTCTTGTCGTCGCGGAACAAGATGTTGAACTTCGGGTCCAGCGCCTTGATCAGGTTGTTCTCGAGCAGCAGCGCTTCCGCCTCGGTGCGCACGACCGTCGTCTCCAGCCGCGCGATGCGCGCCACCATCAGGCCGATGCGCGTGCCACCGTGGTCCTTCTGGAAGTAGCTCGACACACGCTTCTTCAGGCTCTTGGCCTTGCCGACGTAGAGGACCTGGTTGTTGGCATCGAAGTAGCGGTAGACGCCCGGCAGCGCCGGCAGCGCGGCCACCTCGGCCAGCAGCGCTTCGCGCTTCTCGCGCGCAGCCTGCTCCATCGCCGCCACGCGCTGGGCTTCCGCGGCTTCGGTGGCTTCGCGCTCGGCTTTCCACTGCGCCAGCTGCTCTGCGCCGACTTCGTTGGTGTTCTCTTCCGGGGTCTCCATGGGGCCGATGATAATTTCGTCATGCACATGCGAAGGCGATGGGATCTGTTTTGCCGCGTGATCGACAACTACGGTGACGTGGGTGTGGCCTGGCGGCTGGCACGCGACCTGGCCTCGCGCGACGAGGTGGTGCGGCTGTGGCTGGACGACGCCTCGGCGCTGGAGTGGATGGCGCCGGATCACGAGGGCGTGGGCACGGGCGTCGAAGTGCTGCCCTGGGATCACGTGCCCGAAACCATCGGCGACGTCGTCGTCGAGCTCTTCGGCTGCGATCCGCCTGACGCCATCCTTCAGCGCATGGCCAGCCGCCGTGATCAGCCCGAGGGCCCACCGCGCTGGATCAATCTGGAATACCTGAGCGCCGAAGCCTACGTGGAGCGCAGCCACGGCCTGCCCTCTCCGCAGTTCAGCGGCCCGGCAGCGGGACTGACCAAGCACTTCTTCTACCCGGGCTTCACGGAAAAGACCGGCGGCTTGCTGCGCGAGCCCGGCCTGTTCGAGCTGCCTGCCGCCCTGCCCCCAGGCGTGGAGCGCCGCGGGGGCGAGCGCATCGTCAGCCTCTTCGCCTATCCGCGGGCTGACGTGCAAAAGCTCGTTCAATTGCTGGCCGATGTGCCGACCCTGGTGCTGGCCTGTCCGGCCAAGTTCGAGCGCCCCGCCTCCCTTCCCGCCCACGTGCGCTGGCAGGCCCTGCCCTACCTGCCGCAAGCCGACTACGACGCCCTGCTGCGCGCCTGCGATCTGAACTTTGTGCGTGGCGAGGATTCCTTCGTGCGCGCCCAGTGGGCGGGCAAGCCCTTCGTCTGGCAGATCTACTTCCAGGACGACCACGCCCACGCTGCCAAGCTGGAGGCCTTCCTGGCTCGCTACCAGCCCGACGAGGCCACGGCAGCGCTCTTTCGCGCCTGGAATGAGCTGGCCGACTGGCCGCGCGAGCTGCCGCCGCTGGATGCCGGCCACGCCCTGCGCTGGCGTGCGCAATTGGCAGCCCAGCCTGACCTCACAACCCAGCTCCTGGGCTTTCTGGCCAGTTCAAGCTAGAATCAAGGGTTTTGTGCCCGACTGATTCTTCAAGATCTTGGGCAGCACCAAACCCAGAAGATCGGAATCCATCCATGAAACTCGCTCAAGAAATCCGCGCCGGCAACGTGATCATGCAGGGCAAAGACCCGATGGTCGTCCTCAAGACCGAATACAGCCGCGGTGGCCGCGGTGCCGCCACGGTGCGCATGAAGATGAAGAACCTGCTGAACGGTTCGGGTCAAGAAACCGTCTTCAAGGCCGACGACAAGATGGACCAGATCGTGCTGGACAAGAAGGACTGCACCTACACCTACTTCGCTGACCCGATGTATGTGTTCATGGACAGTGAATACAACCAGTTCGAAGTCGAAGCCGAGAACATGGGCGACGCTCTGTCCTACCTCGAAGACAACATGACCGTTGAAGTCGTGTTCTACGACGGCAAAGCCATCTCGGTCGAAATGCCCACCAGCGTCCAGCGCGAAATCGAAACCGAGCCGGCCGTCAAGGGCGACACCTCGGGCAAGGTCATGAAGCCCGCCCGCCTGAAGGGCACCGGCTTCGAGATCGCCGTTCCCCTGTTCGTCGAAAACGGCGACAAGGTCGAAATCGACACCCGCACGCACGAGTACCGCAAGCGCGTCTGATCCTTCAGCACGCTGCAGCACAAAGGCACCCCTCGGGGTGCCTTTGTGCTTTTGGGCTCGCGATGTTCAGTGCACTTGGTGTTGTGCGGCCCGGGTCTGCGTGTGTTTGCCCGTCGTCTTCTTCTTGCCCTTGGCCTTCTTCTTGGCCGCGGCCTTGTGCTTGGGCTTCTTCTTGGCGCCTTGCTGGGCCTTCAGATGCGGCTTGGCCGTGACGGCCGGCGCCTCGGGTTGCGGCGTGGCGTGAACGGCAGCCTGGGCGCCGGTGGTGGCGACGACGCCGAGGGCGATCAGCAGCGAGAGTGCGAGGGTCTTGGTCTTCGAGTTCATGGCGGCATTCTCCCCCATCAAGGTTTCTGTCCGGCTTTCCATTGCGGCACGAAATCACCATCAGCCAACCAGCGCGCGGGCTCGATCAGCGACTGGATCACGGTCGTCATGAAGCCCAGGTCGATGTGGGCCAGATCGTCGTTGGCCTGGTGGTAGGTCGGCGTGGTGGCCCAGCCGGAAACCGTGTGCGCAACGACGCCGCGCACGGCCAGTTGGTAGTTGTCGGAGCGCTGGAAGAACTGCATGGCCGGATAGGGGTCGGGTGCGATGCGAAAGCCGCGCGCAGCCATGGCCTCGCCGAAATCGGAACGCTCATAACCCGTCATCATCAGTGTGCGTTGAGGCAGCGTCGGGTCTTGCGCGCCGATCATCTCGAATTCGAGATTGGCCACGACTTCCTTCAGCGGCACCGGCGGGTGTTCGGTGAAGTAGCCAGCGCCCAGCAGGCCCAGCTCCTCACCACCGAAGCACACGAAGAGGATCGAGCGCTTGGGCCGCGTTCCACCGGCCAGCGCGCGCGCAAGCTCCATCACGGCGACGGTGCCTGAAGCGTTGTCGTTGGCACCGTGCATGATGGTGCCGTCGGCCTTGAGGCCCAGGTGGTCCAGGTGCGCCGTGAACAGCAGCGTACCGGCCTTGGGATCCGTGCCCTGCAGATAGCCGATGGCGTTCGTCGTGACGAGCTGCGAGGCGACCACGCGCGGCGGCGTGAAGCTCAGCGCCTGGCCTTGCGCGGCCGTGAGTTGGTCAAAGACGGCGCCCGGCACCGTCAGCACGGCCGGCATCCCGGCGCGACGCTCGGAGCGCATCAGGCGCGGTTCGCCACCGAAATTGGCGTAGCTCTTGCGCGTGGCTTCGCTCTCACGCAGCACCAGCAGCTTGACGCCTTGTTGCCGCGCCGCGCCCAGCCAGGCCATCGGCGACGCATCGCCGTCGGCCAGCAGCACCTCGCCCTTGCCTGCGTTCAGTTGCTTGGGATCTAGCGTGCCGGCCAGCGTGATGCGCCCCTGCACGGGCTGGCCATCGGACATGAAAAGCGTCGGCTCGACGCTCTTGCCGGCGGCCCAGCTCACGCCCGCCTTGCCCTCAAAGCGCTCCTGCGGGATCACCGCTTTCTGCACATAGCCCGACATGCCCGGCGCGGGCTTCAGGCCATAACTCTCGAATTGAGCGGCTATGTAGTTCGCCGCGATCAGCTCGTCGCGGGTGGCGCTGCCGCGTCCCTGCAAGGCATCGGAGGCCAGGAAGTTCATGTGCCCGCTGACCCACTCGGGGCGCACGGTCCAGGGGGCGGCCTGGGCCTGGGCATCGGCATGGACCTGGAATTGTGCAGACAACAGCAGGCAACCCACGATCAGCGAGAGAAATCTCATGGATGGGAATTGTTGAAGGGGTTCAGGTGAATTTGCCTTCACGCAGCCACTTGGTCGCCACCCATTTCTGCCCGGCGATGACGGGTGCGCCGCCATGCAAGGTGAGCGTCATCGGATGCGGACGGTCGTAGCTGAAGAAGACGGCGTTGCCCTTGACGGGCGAGACTTCGAGTTTCACGTCGGGGAAGGTGGTGGCGCCACCGGCCTCGGGCGTGTTCAGGTACATCACGAGCGTGCCCACGCGCTGCCCACCTCGCTTGAGGATGTTGGGCGTGCCGACATGCTCGGGCTCGAAATAGTCGTAATGCGGCTGATACTCGGCGCCGGGCCGGTAGCGCAGGATCTGCAGGCCTTCGCCGTTCTCCACCGGCCAGTCGAGCAGCGCGGCGATGCGTTGCTCCAGCTTGGCGATCACGGGATGCTCGCCGCGTTCGAAGAACATGCCGTCGCTGGTGCGCGCGGCGTTCACCTCGCTGCCATCGGTGCTCGTGGCGACCGTCTCGGAGCGCGACAAGCGCTTCTCAGCCAGAGCAATGATCTCGTCGCACTCAGCCTCGGACAGCAGATCACCAAAGACGACGACGCGCGGATGCTGCAGCGCCATCAGCACCTTCACATCCCGGTCCGCGGCCCTGAGCACGGGTTGCGAGCCGCTGAGTTCAGGCTCGGGCACCTTCTTGGGCACGGGCAGGCCATTGGCCTTGGCGTGGTTCTCCAGATGCAGTTGCAACGTGTCTTCCAGCGCCTGGATGGCGACGGACTCGTTCCAGCCGCTCTGCGTCATGGCGGCGAGGACGGCCCCGGGCTTGTGGCCGGCCTGGGCTTGTTCAACGATCCAACGACGCAGCTCGGGCGTGATGACTTGGGCAGCACTCACGTCAACTTCCTCCTGAACACCATTCTCTCCGGCGTTGAAGCCTCGGGCGAAAAGCCATAGCCGTCCAGGTCGAAACCGCGCAGCCCTTCGGGCGTGGCGATGCGGTTCTGGATGGCGTAGCGCGCCATCAGGCCGCGGGCCCGCTTGGCGAAGAAGCTGATGATCTTGTACTGCCCGTTCTTCCAGTCCTCGAACTGGCACTCGACCACGCGCGGCGTGAGCGCCTTGCGGTCGGCGGCGCGGAAGTACTCCTGCGAAGCCAGGTTGACGATCACGGGCGCGGCCTCGGCGCGGGCGCGCTTGTTCAGGTGCTCGGCGATGCGATCGCCCCAGTAGGCGTAGAGCGTGGCGCCGTGCTCGCCGGCCAGGGCCGTGCCCATTTCCAGGCGATACGGGCGCATCAGATCGAGCGGGCGCAGCACGCCGTACAGGCCCGAGAGGATGGCGACATGGGCCTGGGCCCAGTCGAGGTCTTCATCGGTGAGCGATGGCGCATCCAGGCCGCCGTACACATCGCCGTTGAAGGCCAGCACGGCGGGCTTGCTGTCGGCCGGCGTGAAGCGCGCGCGCCAGGCCTTGTAGCGGCCGACGTTCAGCTCGGACAGCGCGGGCGAGAGCGCCATCAGCTCGCCGATGCCCTCGGCCGAGAAGGTGCGCAGCAGCTTGATGAGTTCGGAAGACTGCCGCGTGAACTGCGGCTGGGTGGCGCGCTCGAGGACCTGCGGCGGCGTGGCGGTCTCGTAGTCGAGCGACTTGGCGGGCGAGAGCAAAAAAAGCATGGGGCGGATTCTCGCAGTGGAGAAACCGCCCCTTGGCAGGAACTGCCAGACTTTTGCCCGGCAAGAACGCGCGTTCGTTTACTTGACGAGCAGCGTGTTGATCGCGGAAATATCGTCCGGGCGCAGCGTGCCGTTCGCCTGGCGCAGCTTCAGGCCCGTCACCAGTGTGTCATAGCGGGCCTTGGCCAGGTCGCGCTGGGTGGTGAAGAGCTGGGTCTGCGCGTTCAGCACGTCGATGTTGACGCGCACGCCGACCTTGTAGCCCAGTTGCGTGGCTTCCAGGGCCAGCTTGCTCGACGACTCGGCGGCTTCAAGCGCCTTGACCTGCGCGGTCAGCGACTGCACGCCGAGGAAGGCGCTGCGCGTGCCCTGGTCGACCGAGCGGCGTGCGAATTCGAGATCGTCGCGGGCCTTCTCTTCGAGCTTGGCGGTTTCCTTCTCGCGTGCGGTCAGCGCACCGCCGGAGTACAGCGGGTAGTTGATCGACAGCGTGAGCGTGCCGGCGCGCGAGGTGCCTTCACCGCTGAGCGCCGAGCCATAGGCCGACAGGTTGTTGTTGACGTTGGAGACGCCCACATTGCCGTTCAGGTCCATGGTGACGCCGTTGGTGGCGCGCGCCTTCTTAAATTCCAGGCCGGCGATCTCCAGGCCCAGGCGGGCCTTGCGCACGACCGGGTGCTCGTCCACGCGGGCGGTCCAGCTTTCCATGTCGGGGCTGGGCAAGGCCGGCAGCGCCACAGGCTGGATCAGCGGATTGGGGTTGACGCCGCGGCGGCCGACGATCTGGTCGAGCACGACCTTCTTGGTGCGCAGGTCGTTGTCGGCGGCGATTTCCTGAGCGGTGGCCAGGTCGTAGCGGGCCTGGGCTTCGCGGGTGTCGGTGATGGTGGCGGTGCCGACCTCGAAATTGCGCTTGGCCGAAGCCAGCTGCTCGCCGATGGCCTTCTTGGCGGCCTGCGCCGTGCCCAGCGAGTCCTGGGCGGCCAGCACGTCGAAGTAGGCCTGGGCCACGCGGACGATCAGGTCTTGCTCGGCAGATTCCAGATCGGCGGCGTACACGCCCAGGCCACGGCGGGCCTGCTCGATCGTGGCGCTGTTGGCCGGGTTGTAGACGGCCATCGAGCCGCTCACGCCCACCTGGCTGGTCAGGCTCTTGACCGGGTTCACGGGGCTCACGCCCGAGGGCGAGTGCGCCTGCTGGGCCTGCACGCTGCCCCCCAGTCCGATCTGCGGACGGGCCAGGCCCTGGGCCTGGTCGAGCTTGTACTGAGCCGTGTCGGCCAGGGCGCGGGCGGCCAGATAGCTGGCGTCGTAGGCGCGCGCGGCGTCGTAGAGTTCCTGCAGGCTTTCGGCCTGGGCAGTGCCGGCGAAGGCCAGGGCGACTGCGGCGGCAAGACGACCGATGCGGAGTACGCGTGAATCAGACATGTGCTTCCTTGCTTGTTCTCTGTGTAAGGTCTGGCAAACAACAACAGCCGAGGTTATAGCTGCCCGACCGCCCCCATGACTCAAGAAATGCGACGAGTTGCAGGCTGCGCACCGGTGGATGGCGTTTTGCGACGACAGGCCGCAAAACGCATCGCTCAGAACGCGAAGCCGGTCTTCTCGGCGAATCCGACCAGGCGCGGGGCCACGGTCTCGAACAGCGTGCGGGTTTCGAACTCGTGCTCGCCCTTGCGGGTGACGATCTGCGCGGCCATCACGGGCTCGCCGCCAACGATGGCGACCAGGCGGCCACCGATCTTGAGCTGGGCCAGCAGGGCCTGCGGCACTTCGGCCACCGAGCCCGAGAGCAGGATGGCGTCGAACGGCGCTTCGGCAGCCAGGCCCTGGGCGCCGTCTTGCTGATGCACGCGGACGTTGGTCAGGCCGGCGCGCTTGAGCTTGGCGGCGGCGCTCTCGGCCAGCTGCGGGTCGATTTCCATCGTTTCCACGCGCTGAGCCTTGTGGCCCAGCAGGGCGGCCATGAAGCCCGAGCCGGTGCCGACCTCCAGGACCTTCTCGTGGCGCTGGATCTTCAGCTCCTGCAGCAGGCGGGCTTCAACGCGCGGGGACAGCATGGCCTGGCCGCCGTGCAGCGGAATTTCCACATCCATGAAGGCCAGGGCGCGATGCTCGGCCGGCACGAAGTCCTCGCGGCGGATCACGGCCAGCAGTTCCAGCACCGAGGCGTCCAGCACATCCCAGGGGCGGATCTGCTGTTCGATCATGTTGAAGCGGGCTTGTTCGACGTTCATGGCTTTGATTTCTTGCGGGTGTTCAGAGGAGCAGCCGCGGATTTTAGACCGTGGAGCATGAGGTCCAGCTGAGTCCGCAGCACGGCCGGCGGATCGATCACGCCGCAGGCGCCCAGCGAGTGCTCGGACAGCATCAGGTGCAGCAGCGGCCCGATCAACACGTGCACGGTCTCCTCGATCGGCACGGCGCGGAATTCGCCCGCCGCAATGCCCCGGCGCAACAGGCCGCCGAGCAGCTCGTGCGTGGGCTGGATGACCTCTTCCAGATAGAACTGCGCCAGCTCGGGCAGGTTGCGCCCCTCGGCCAGCACGATCTTGGTCAGCCCCCCGGCGGGCCCCTGGCCGACCTTCTCCCACCAGCGTGCCATCAGGTGCTCCATCAGCTCGGCCATCGAGCCCTGATGCTGGGCCAGCAGCTGCACGCCATCGCTGATCGTGGCCGAGAAATGCTCTCGCACGACGGCCTTGAAGAGCTCCTCCTTGCCCGCGTAGTACAGGTAGAGCGTGCCCTTGGAGACGCCGGCGCGGGCCGCCACGTCCTCCGCTCGGGTGGCGGCAAAGCCTTTCTCAACGAACAGCGCCAGCGCCGCGTCGCGCAGCTCCTGCGGGCGGGCATCCTTGCGGCGTTGGCGGACGGGGGCGGGAGTCTTGGGCGGCATGGCTACTGACTTTACGGTCAGTAATGTATTCAGCAAGGTTTGCACGCGTCAACGCACGCCTGGTGCAACGTATGATCCGCGCCGCTTCTCAATAGCCTCTTTCATGGAGTCCCTGTGGACCTGATCCTGCTTCTCAAGGCCGCCATCATGGGCGTGGTCGAAGGCCTGACCGAATTCCTGCCGGTGTCCTCGACCGGCCACCTGATCCTCACCGGCTCGCTGCTGGGCATGACGGACGCCAAGAGCAAGGTCTTCGACGTGGCCATCCAGAGCGGCGCCATCCTGGCCGTGCTGATCGTCTACTGGCAGCGCGTCTGGGGCGCCTTGAGCGGTCTGGGCAGCAGCGCACAGGCGCGACGCTTTGTGCTCAACGTCGCCATCGGCTTCCTGCCGGCGGCGCTGGTCGGCTTCTTCGTCTACAAGATCATCAAGTCCTACCTGTTCAATGGTCCGGTGGTGGCGATGGCCTTCATCGTCGGCGGCCTGATCATCCTGTGGGTGGAGCGAACCAAGCCCGTGCAGCCGCGCATCTTCGAAGTGGAAGACATGACGCCCGTGGACGCCCTCAAAGTCGGCCTGGTGCAGTGCCTGGGCATGATCCCCGGCACGAGCCGCTCGGGCTCGACCATCATCGGTGGCATGCTGCTGGGCCTGTCGCGCAAGGCGGCCACGGACTTCTCCTTCTTCCTTGCCATTCCAACCCTGATCGCGGCCGGCGGCTACAGCCTCTTCAAGGAGCGCCACGCGCTGTCCTCGGCCGACGTGCCGATGTTCGCCGTGGGCTTCATCGTGAGCTTCCTGGCCGCCTGGGTCTGCGTGCGCTGGCTGCTGCGCTTCATCTCCACGCACAGCTTCGAGATGTTCGCCTGGTACCGGATCGCCTTCGGCATCGTGGTGCTTCTGACAGCCTGGACGGGCGTGGTGGTGTGGGCCGACTAAAATCCGGCTTATGACTATCACGATCAAGACCGCTGCCGACGTCGAAGGCATGCGCATTGCCGGCCGCCTCGCCTCCGAGGTGCTGGACATGCTGACCGAACACGTCAAGCCCGGCGTCAGCACCGAACAGCTGGACAAGCTGGCCCACGACCACATCGTCCACGTCCAGAAGGCGATCCCCGCCCCGCTGAACTACTGCCCGCCCGGCTACACGCCCTACCCGAAGTCGATCTGCACCTCGATCAACCACCAGGTCTGCCACGGCATCCCGAACGACCGGCCGCTGAAGAACGGTGACATCGTCAACATCGACGTCACCGTCATCAAGGATGGCTGGCACGGCGACACCAGCCGCATGTTCGTCGTTGGCGAGGGCTCCATCGCCGCCAAGCGCTTGTGCAGCTTCACGTATGAAGCCATGTGGAAGGGCATCGCCAAGGTCAAGCCGGGCGCGCGCCTGGGCGACATCGGCCACGCCATCCAGACCTTTGCCGAGAGCAACGGCTTCTCCGTCGTGCGCGAGTTCTGCGGCCACGGCATCGGCCAGGTCTTCCATGAAGAGCCGCAGGTGCTGCACTACGGCCGCCCCGGCACGCTCGAAGAACTCGTGCCGGGCATGATGTTCACCATCGAGCCGATGATCAACGCCGGCCGCCGCGAGATCCGCGAGACCGGCGACGGCTGGACCATCGTCACCAAGGACCGCTCGCTGTCGGCTCAGTGGGAGCACACCGTGCTCGTGACCGACACCGGGTATGAGGTCATGACGCTTTCTGCCGGCAGCCCGCCCCCGCCCGCCTTCATCACCGGCGCCGCAGTCACAACGGGCTGAGCGAATCATGAACGCCTCGCTGCTGGCGGAGCAACGCCGCTCCCTGAAAGCCGGCAAGCAGGCGCTGATTGAAGCCTTCCGCAACGCCGCGCCCAGCGTCACCGGCGCGCGGCGCCTGCTACGCGAGCTGGCCGATCTGGTCGATGCGCAGTTGCAGGTGCTGTGGCGCCAATCCGGCCTGCCCGAAGGCAGCGCGCTGGTTGCGGTCGGCGGCTACGGGCGCGGCGAGCTGTTCCCGTATTCCGACGTCGACGTGCTCGTCCTGCTGCCCGATGGCGTGGACGCCCACGTGGCCGGCCCGGCCAAGAACGCCGTCGAGGCCTTCATCACCGCCTGCTGGGACATCGGCCTGGAGATCGGCTCTTCGGTGCGCACGGTGAACGAGTGCGTGAGCGAAGCCAAGGGTGACGTCACCATCCAGACCGCCTTGCTCGAAGCCCGCTGGCTGGCCGGCGACCGCTCGCACTTCCAGCGGCTCTCGCGCCTGCTCGCCAAGGCCATGGACGCCAAAGCCTTCCTGCGCGCCAAAACGCTGGAGATGCGTCAGCGCCACACCAAGTTCGAGGAAACGCCCTACGCGCTCGAACCCAACTGCAAGGAAAGCCCCGGCGGCCTGCGCGACCTGCAGGTGCTGATCTGGATCGCCCGCGCAGCAGTCCTCGGCAAGACCTGGAAGGCGCTGGCAGTTAAGGGCCTGATCACGGCTTTTGAAAGCCGTCAGCTGCAGCGCAACGAAGGCGTGCTCACGCTGATCCGCGCGCGATTGCACGTCATTGCCGGCCGGCGCGAAGACCGCCTGATCTTCGACCTGCAGACCGCCGTGGCCGAGAGCTTCGGCTATCAGGCCAGCCAGGGCCAGCGCGTCTCTGAAGTGCTGATGCGCCGCTACTACTGGGCCGCTAAGGCCGTCACGCAGCTCAACCAGATTCTGCTGCTCAATCTTGAAGAGCGCATCATGGGCTCGCAGCAGGAGCTGATGCAGCCGATCAACGAGCGCTTCCTGGAGCGCGCCGGCATGCTCGAAGTGGCGAGCGACGACCTCTACCAGCGCCAGCCGCACGCCATCCTCGAGACCTTCTTGCTCTACCAGCAGACGCCGGGCATCAAGGGCCTCTCGGCCCGCACCCTGCGCGCGCTTTACAACGCCCGCGGCGAGATGGACGGCGCCTGGCGCCGCGATCCGGCCAACCGCGCCACCTTCATGAAGATCCTGCGCGAGCCGGTCGGCCACACGCACGTCTTCCGCCTGCTCAACCAGACCTCGGTGCTGGGCCGCTACCTCTGGGTGTTCCGCAAGATCGTGGGCCAGATGCAGCACGACCTGTTCCACGTCTACACCGTGGACCAGCACATCCTGATGGTGCTGCGCAATGTGCGCCGCTTCTTCATCCCCGAGCACGCCCACGAGTACCCGTTCTGCTCGCAGCTGGCCTCGCAGTGGGACCAGCCCGAGCTGCTCTACATCGCCGCCCTCTTCCACGACGTGGCCAAGGGCCGAGGGGGCGACCACTCGGACCTGGGTGCCGTCGATGCCAAGCGCTTTTGCCGCGAGCACGGCCTGAACAAGGCGGAGGCCGAGCTCGTCGCCTTCCTCGTCCGAGAACACCTCACGCTCTCGCGCGTGGCGCAGAAAGAAGACCTGTCCGACCCTGAAGTCGTGGACGCCTTCGCCAAGCGCATGGGCGACGCCCGCCACCTCACCGCGCTGTACCTGCTGACCGTGGCCGACATCCGCGGCACCAGCCCCAAGGTCTGGAACGCGTGGAAGGGCAAGCTGCTCGAAGACCTCTACCGCGTAACGTTGCGACGCCTGGGCGGTGCCAAGCCCAACCTCGCCGCCGAGATCGAGACCCGCAAGCAGGAAGCCCGCCAGACGCTGGCGCTGCGCTCCGCCCTGCCCGGCACCGAAGAGCCGCTATGGAACACGCTGGCCGTCAGCTACTTCGCCCGCCACGAGGCCGGCGATCTGGCCTGGCATGCCCGCGAACTCTGGCGCCATGTGAACTCCGGCGAGCCGATCGTGCGGGCCCGCCCCTCGCCCATCGGCGAAGGCCTGCAGGTCCTGGTCTATGCCCCGGACCAGAGCGACCTCTTCGCTCACATATGCGGCTACTTCGACGGCGCCGGCTTCAACATCCTGGACGCCAAGGTCCACACCACCAACACCGGCTACGCGCTCGACACCTTCCAAGTGATCAGCCCCGACACCGAGGCCCACCACCGTGACCTGGTGAGCCTGGTGGAAAGCCAGCTCTCCCAGGCCCTGGCCAAACCCGGCCCGCTGCCCGAGCCGCGCCGCGGGCGGCTGTCGCGCCGCGTCAAGAGCTTCCCCTACACGCCGCGCATCAACCTGCGCCCGGACGAACGCGCCCAGGCCTGGCTGCTGTCCATCAGCACCAGCGACCGCGCCGGCCTGCTCTACGCCATCGCCCGCGTGCTGGCCCGCCACGGCATCAACCTGCAACTGGCCAAGATCTCGACGCTGGGCGAGCGCGTGGAGGACACCTTCTTGCTCGACGGCGCCGCGCTGCAGCAGAACAAGCTGCAGCTGCAAATCGAGAACGAGCTGCTGGACGCGGTGTCGCTACCCGGGTAGGAACCCCGGTGACGCCACGCAATCCGTGGCTATACTTTTCTGCACCGTGGGGACGTAGCTCAGCTGGGAGAGCGTCGCGTTCGCAATGCGAAGGTCGGGAGTTCGATCCTCCTCGTCTCCACCACCCTCTTCGAAGCCCGTTGGTTCCAACTAGGCCTTGACTCATATCTTTGCCGCCACCGCAGGCTTAGGATGCCTTTTGCTGGTGGCAAGTTTATGGATACCTGAGTGATGGATCGATCGTGATATGGTCCCCTGCCCTCCCTCGATTACCAGTTCACGCGCAAGCCGAGTGAGGCCTGCACGCCGCTGTTGACGCGGCTGTCCCCGCCCACGGCCAGGAGCTTGCCCACCTCGCCATAGACGCTCACCGTGCGGCTGGCCTCCCAGGTGAAGCCCCCAGCCAGCTCCACAGCCTGCTGGCCGCGGCTGCTGGACACTTCGGCCGCACCGGCTGCCGGGCCCACGAAGCGGGTGCCGTCCTTGCCATTGGGCGCGACGTTCAGGTTCAGCCGCGCATAGGGCTTGAGCATGCCGTTCTCGGTCGCGAAGCTGCCCTTGAGCCGCAGCCCCAGGCGCGCCTGCCAGCCGTTGACGGAGCGCTGCTGCACCGTGGCGCTGCTGATCTCCACGTCGTCGATGTCGAGCTTGGCGTAGGTCAGCTGCAGCTGCGGCTCGAGGTCCCACTGGCCGTTGAGCCGGAAGGCCTGGCCCGCCTCGACTGAAGCGAGCAGGTTCTTGCCCTTGCCCGAGACCTGCGGGTTGTCCTTGGGCGAGAGCGTGTAGCCGTGGTGGCCCAGCTGCAGGACGGTGTCCACATAGGTGCCCTCGCTGCCGATCCAGGTGGCGTAGCCGCCCAGATAGCCGCCGCGCATCTTGCTGCTGCCCACTTGCGTCCATTCGCCACCGGCCATACCGTTGACCTTGGCGTTGGCGGTCAGCCGCCCGGCGTACAAGCCGGCGTGCCAGCTGGCGTCGGCGTACAGGTCCAGCCCCAGCTGCATGCCGTTGATGCTGCCATCGCTGACCTGGCCCACGTCGCCGGCCTGGCGCAGCTGGATGTCGGAGCCGATGGCCCGGCCCCACATGCGCCGCCCGCCACCGGCGAGCTCCTCGGTGGACTTGGCCCCGCCCTGCACATCACCCGAGCGCTGGTGCAGGTTGCTCAGCATCACCAGGCTGCCCTGGCGCATCTGCTCCGGTGCGCCGGCGAACAGCGACACCTCGGGGCGGAAGGCCGGCTTGCCCGGATTGTTCGGCGCATCCGAGCGCAGGTACCAGCTCTCGCCGTTGCCGCTTGCGTCCGCCGCATAGAGCCGGTACTGGAAGGCGCCGCCGTCCACATGGCCGCCCACGAGGGCGAAGGCGTCCTTCGTGGTCTGCGCCGTGGTGGTGGCGCCGTTGCGCGCGGCGATCAGCTCGATGCCGTCGCCCTGGGTGGCGGTGCCCAGCACGCCGACGTTGACGACATCGATCAGCGTCTTGCCGGTGGCGGTTGCGGTCGGGCCGCTCAGGACCAGCTGGTCGGCCGGGCTGGCCGTGTTGGACTGGTCCACGCCCAGGCGCAGCACGCCGTTGTTGCCGTGGTAGTTGCCGGTCACGGTCAGGGTGGTGCCGGACTTGCTGCCCACCAGCGAGACGGTGCCGCTGTTGGTCAGCGAGGCCACCGTCTGGCTCCAACCCGCCAGGTCCAGCGTCGCCCCACTGGCCACGACATGGGCGCCGACCGCGCTCAGCACGTTGGTGCCGCCGGCGCGCAGCGTGCCGGCCTGGACGGTCGTCGTGCCTGCAAAGCTGTTGCTGCCGGTCAGCGTGGCCACGCCGCTGCCTTGCTTGGTCAGGTTCTCGAAATTGACCACCTTGCTGCCGTCGAAGCTCAGGGCCTGCGCGTTGTTCAGCACCACCGTGTCGCCACCACCTACGCTGTGCGTGCCGCCGTCGATGGGGTTGGTGTTGGCCAGCACAGCACCGTCGCGCAGGGTCAGCGTGTCGTCACCGGCACCCAGGCCGATCGTGCCGGCGCCTGAGACCGTACCGGCCACCGTCATCGTGTCGTTGCCGGCGCTGCCCGTGTAGCTGCCGTTCACGTTGAGGGTCGCACCCGAAGCCACCGTGGTCGCCTGCACGCCGGTGAGGCTGCCGGCAGCGGCGACGTTGACGGTGCCGGCCTGCACGTTCACAGTGCTGAAGATGGAGCCCTGCGGCCCCGTGACGTTGAGCGTGCCGGTGCCCGTCTTGCTTAAGCTCTGGAAGTTCACGCTGCCGCCCAGACTGGCGGTGCCGTTGATATCGGTGTTGAGCGTGTTGGTGCCCGCACCGCCATCGACCGTGCCAAGGACGGTGGCGCCATCGTGCAAGGTGAAGGTGTCGTTGCCGGCGCCGAGGTTGAAGGTGCCGCCGCCGGTGTCCAGCGTGCCGGCCACATCGAGCGTGTTGCCACCGCTGCCGAGGTCACCCGCGCCGGTGTTGGCCAGCAGCGTGGCACCGGCCAGGACGGACACCGTGTTCGGGGTACCGCCGCTGCCGGTGATCACGGTGGCCACGCCAGCGCCCCCGTTCACGGTGCCGCCAACTTGCAAGGTGGCCCCCGCCATCGCGACCGTCGGCGTGTTCAGCGTGCCGCTCACGTTCAGCGTGCCGCCCTGGATGTCGGTGCCGCCGCTGTAGGCCTGCGTGCCGGTCAGCGTAGCCACGCCGGTGTTGGTCTTCGTCAGCAGCTCAAAGTTCGAGACCTGCGCGGCATCCAGCGTCATCGCCACTGCGTTGTTCAGCACCACGCAGTCGCCCGCCACATGGCCGCCGCCGCTGATCGGGGTGCCGGTGAGGCTCGCGCCATCGTTGAGTGTCAGCGTGTCGTCGCCATTGCCCAGGTCGATCGTGCCGGTGCCGGAGACCGTGCCGGAGACGGTCATCGTGTCGTTGCCCGCGCTGCCCGTGTAGCTGCCATCCACCTTCAAGGTGGCGCCTGCGGCCACCGTGGTGCTCTGCACGTTGGTCAGGCTGCCGGCGGCGGCCACGTTGACGGTGCCGGCCTGCACGTTCACGGTGTCAAAGACGGAGACCTGCGGTCCGTTGACATTGAGCACACCCGTTCCAGTCTTGAGCAGGGTCTGGAAGTTCACGCTGGCGCCGAGGTTGGCGCTGGTGTTGATGGCCGTGTTGAGTGTGTTGGTGCCCGTGCCACCATCGACCGTGCCGATGACGGTGGCACCGTCGCGCAGCGTGAAGGTGTCGTTGCCGGCGCCGAGGTTGAGGGTGCCCGTGCCCAGGTCCAGCGTGCCGGCCACGTCGAGCAGGTCGTTGCCGGCGCTGCCCGTGTAGCTGCCGCTGACCTTCAAGGTGGCGCCTGCGGCCACCTGCGTGGTCTGCACGCCGGTGATGCTGGCGCCAGCCGTCACGTTGAGCGTGCCGGCCTGCACATCGACGAGCTGCAAGCCGGTGGTGGCGGCAGGTCCGTTGACGTCGAGCTGGCCCGTGCCCTTCTTGACCAGGGCCTCGAAGTTCACCAGCGCGCCCAGGTTGGCCGTGCCGTTGATGTCGTACACCCGCGAGTCGATGCCCGCGCCGCCGTCCACCGTGCCGTTGACAACGGTGTTGTCATGCACGATGAAGTTGTCGTTGCCGGATCCAAGATTGAAGACACCACCCACGGTGTCCAGCGTGCCGGCCACATCGAGCGTGTTGCCGCCACTGCCGAGGTCCCCCGCACCGGTGTTCGCCAGCAGCGTGGCGCCGGCCAAGATGGACACGGTGTGCGGGTTGCTGCCGCTGCCGGTGATCACGGTGGCCACGCCTGCACCGCCGTTCACGGTGCCGCTCACCTGCAGCGTGGCGCCAGCTGCGGTTTGCGCATCCATGGTGATCGTCGGTGTGGTCAACGTGCCGGCCACGTTCAGCGTGCCGCCCTGGATGTCGGTGCCGCCGCTGTAGGTGTTCGTGCCGGTCAGCGCGGCGGTGCCAACGTTCTGCTTGCGCAGGAATTCCCAGTTGACGAGTTTGCTGCCGTCGACGCTGAGGGCCTGCGCGTTGTCCAGCACCACCGTGTCGCCGGCGCTGTGGGCGCCACCGTCGATGGGGTTGGAATTTGCGAGCACCGCGCCGTCGCGCAGGGTCAAGGTGTCGTCGCCAGCACCCAGGCCGATCGTGCCGCTGCCGGAGACCGTGCCGGACACGGTCATCGCGTCGTTGCCGGCGCTGCCCGTGTAGGCGCCGTCCACCTTCAAGGTGGTGCCTGCGGCGACCGTGGTGGTCTGCACGCCGCTGAAACTCCCGGCGGCCTGCACGTCGAGCGTGCCGGCCTGCACATCGACGGTGTTGAAGGCTGAGCCCGCCGGGCCGGTGATGTTGAGAATACCGGTGCCCGTCTTGAGCAGGGTCTGGAAATTGACGCTGGCGCCCAGGTTGGCGCTGGTGTTGATGTCGGTGTTGAGCGTGTTGGTGCCCGCGCCGCCATCGACCGTGCCAAGGACGGTGGCGCCATCGTGCAGCGTGAAGGTGTCGTTGCCCGCGCCAAGGTTGAAGACACCGCCGCCCGCGTCCAGTGTGCCAGCCACATCGAGCGTGTTGCCGCCGCTGCCGAGGTCGCCCGCACCGGTATTGGCCCGCAGCGTGCCGCCGACCAGCACTGAGACTGTGTGCGGGTTGCTGCCGCTGCCGGCGATCACGACTGGCGTGGCGCCCGCGGCCTCGACCGTACCGCTGACTTGCAGCGTGGCGCCGGCTGCGCTGGTCGCGTTCATCAGGATCGTGGGCGTGGTCAGCGAGCCTGTCACATCCAGCGTGCCGGCCTGGACCTCAGTGCCGCCGCTGTAGGCATGCGCACCGGTCAGCGTGGCCGTGCCGGCGTTCTGCTTGCGCAGCAACTCGAAGTTGACGAGCTGGGCTCCGTCGACGTTCAGCGCGCCAGCGTTGTCCAGCACAACGGCGTCGCCGGCGCTGTGGGCGCCGCCGTCGATGGGGTTGGTGTTGTTCAGCACCGCGCCGTCGCGCAGGGTCAGTACGTCGTCACCGGCCAGCAAGTTGATGGTGCCGGTGCCGCTGACGGTGCCACTGACATCCATGGTGTCGTTGCCGGCCGTGCCCGTGTAGCTGCCGTTGACGATGAAGTTCGTGCCCGAGCCGACCACGGTGGTCTGCGGATCGACAGTGGCACCGGCGGCGATCTGCAGCGCGCCGCCCTGCAGCAGCACGGTGTTGAACGCCGAGGTCCCCGGGCCGGTGATGTTGAGCGTACCCGTGCCGGTCTTGAGCAGGGTCTGGAAATTGACGCTGGCACCCAGGTTGGCGCTGGTGTTGATGTCGGTGTTGAGTGTGTTCGTGCCGGCGCCGCCGTCCACCGTGCCGATGACGGTGGCACCGTCGTGCAGCGTGAAGGTGTCGTTGCCGGCGCCCAGGTTGAGGGTTCCCGTGCCGAGGTCCAGCGTGCCGGCCACGTCGAGCAGATCGTTGTCCACGCCGCCGCTGTAGCTGCCCGTCACCTTGAGCGTGGCGCCCGCGGCCACCGTGGTGGACTGCACGTTCGTGATGCTGCCCGCGGCCCCCACATTGACCGTGCCGGCCTGCACGTTCACGGTGTCGAAGGTCGAAGCCTGCGGGCCGGTGATGTTGAGCGTGCCCACGCCCGCCTTGTTCAGCGTCTGGAAGTTGACGCTGGCGCCCAGGTTGGCGCTGGTGTTGATGTCGGTGTTGAGTGTGTTCGTACCGGCGCCGCCATCGACCGTACCGTTGACGGTCGCACCGTCATGCAGCGTGAAGGTGTCGTTGCCTGCACCGAGGTTGAAGGTGCCGCCCACGGTGTCAAGAGTACCGGCCACGTCCAACGTGTTGCCGCCGCTGCCGAGATCGCCGGCGCCAGTGTTGGCCGTTAGCGTGCCACCGGCTAGCACCTTGACCGCGTGCGGATTGCTGCTGCCGTTGCCGCTGATTACGGTGGCCACGCCAGCGCCCGCGTTCACCGTGCCGCTGACGTGCATCATGGCGCCCGCGGCGCTTTGTGCATCCATGGTGATCGTCGGCGTCGCCAGGCTGCCGCTCACATCGAGCGTGCCGTTCGTGATCGTCGTTGCGCCGACCGAGGCCGTGCTCGTCAATTGGCTCGTGCCCGTCCCGATCTGGGCCAGCGTGCCGGCGCCGCTGACCGCGTTGGCGAGCGTGAGCGTGTCGCTGCGGTCGAGCGCCAGCGTTGCGCCGGCAGTCAGGGTGACGGCGCCGTTGCCCAGACTGCCGCTGCTCCCACCGTTGCCCAGCTGCAGAGTGCCGGCATTGACGGCGGTGGTACCGCCAATGCTGCTGTCGCCGGTGAGCGTCTGAGTGCCGCTGCCGGTCTTGGCCAGGCCACCGCTGCCGCTGATCGTGCCGGCGTAGCTGGTGCTGGTGTTGTCGGCGCCGGTGGCGAGCTTGCCGGCACCGAGCGTCACATTGCCGCCGGTGCTGCCGCCGCCGGCCAGCGAGCCGATGGTCTGGTCGAAGCCGTTGAGGTCGAGCGCGGCCCCGGCCACGTCCGCCAGGGTCACGGCCGAGTTGTTGCCGAAGGCCTGGCCCCCTGCCGCAGCACCGGCCTGCAGGATGCCCGCCTCGATGATGGTGGCGCCGGTGTAGCCGTTGGCAGCCAAAAGGGCCTGCATGCCGCTGCCCTTCTTGATCAGGCCGCCGCTGCCGCTGATCACGCCGGCGTAGCTGGTGCTCGTGTTGTCGCCGCCGGTGGTGAGTGTGGCCGTGCCCAGCGTCACGTTGCCGCCCGTGCTGCCGCCGCCAGCCAGCGAGCCGATGGTCTGGTCAAAACCATTCAGATCGAGCGTGGCGCCGGCCACGTTGGCCAGGGCCACGGCCGAGTTGTTGCCGAAGGCTTGACCGCCCGCTGCGGCGCCGGCCTGCAGGATGCCGGCATTGATGGTGGTGGCCCCCGTGTAGCCGTTGGCCGCCAGCAGGGCCTGCAGCCCCGAGCCCTTCTTGATCAGGCCGCCACTGCCGCTGATGCTGCCCGCGAAGCTGGTGCTCGTGTTGTCTGTGCCTGTGGTGAGCGTGCCAGTGCCCAGCGTCACGTTGCCGCCCGTGCTGCCGCCACCGCTGAGCGAGCCGATGGTCTGGTGGAAGCCGTTGAGATCGAGCGCGACGCCTGCCGCGTCGGCGAGCGTCACGGCCGAGTTGCTGCCGAAGGCCTGGCCGTTTGCAGCGGCGCCCGCTTGCAAAGTGCCGGCATTGATCGTGGTGGGGCCGGTGTAGAGATTGACGCCGGAGAGCGTCTGCGTGCCCGTGCCGTTCTTGGTCAGGCCACCGCTGCCGCTGATCACGCCGGCATACGTGGTGCTCGTGTTGTCGTTACCAGTGCTGAGCGTGGCGCTGCCCAGCGTGACGTTGCCGCCCGCGGCGCCGCCACCCGCGAGCGAGCCGATGGTCTGGTCGAAGTTGTTCAGATCGAGCGTCGCGCCTGCCGTGTTCGCCAGCGTGACAGCCGAGTTGACGCCGAAGGCTTGCGTACTGCCCGCCTGCAGCGTGCCGGCGTTGACGCTGGTGCTGCCGGTGTAGGAGTTCGTGTTCGTCAGCGTCAGCGTGTTGGCGCCGAGCTTGACGAGGTTGCCGAAGCCCGAGATGGCGCCCGCAAAACTCGTGTTGTCCGAGCGGTTGAAGGCCAGCGTGGCGTTGTTCGTGATGTCGCCGACGACGCTGCCGGTGGTGCCGCCGTCGCCGAGCTGCAGCGTGCCGGCGCTGACGGTCGTGCCGCCGGTGTAGCTGTTGGTGCCGGAGAGGACCAGCGTACCCAGATCGGTCTTGTCGATGCCGCCCGTGCCGGCGAGCTCGGCGGCGATGGTGGCGGTGTAGCCGGCGCTGGCAGCGGTGCCGTCGCCCACGCGCAGCGTGTTGCTGCCCGCGGCCAGCGTGATCGGCTGGCCCTGGATCACATAGCCGCTGGTGGTGAACTGCATGCCCGCAGAAGTCACAGCGCCTTGGCTGTTGTCCACGCTCACGGTGCCGGCCGTACCGGAGAAGATCGCGAAGCTGCCGTTCGTGTAGGGCGCGTTGGCGGTGCCGGTGGATTCGGTCCAGTTGTCGTTGCCGGTGCTGGCCTGCCAGGTGCCGTTGCCGCCGTCGATCACGGCGTTGTTGCGCTGGGTGGTGTTGGCGCCGTCCCAGAAGTTGAGCGTGTAGCCGGCCGTGTTGACGAGGTTGGCCTGGTGGGCCACCGAGGTCTGCAGGTAGTTGCTGCTGCCCGCGGGCATGCTGCCCAAGGTCAGGCCGTTGTCGGTGAGGCTGCCGGCGTAGCTGATGAGGCGGTACACGCCGGGGCCGTAGGTGCCGCCGGCCGATTCGCTGACGTTGAGCGTGCCGTCCAGGGTCAGGTTGCCGCCGACGATGGTGTGGTCGTTGAGCGCGCCGCCGGCGGTGCCAGCCTGGCCGAGCTCATAGTTGAGCACCGAGGCACTGCTCAGGTTCAGATCGCCGTCGATGGTCAGCGTGCCGGGCGAGTTGCCGGGATCGAGCGTGCCGTCGGCGATCGTGACGTTGCCGCCGATCGTGCCGCTGCCGCCGAGCGTGCCGCCGTTGCTCACGTTGACTGCGCTGGCCGCATTGCCCAGCGTGCCGTTGACGCGCAGCGCGCCGCCCGTGACGCTGGTCGTGCCGGAGAAGCTGGAGCTGTCGCCGGTCAGGCGCGTGGTGCCGCTGCCGATCTGCGAGATCGTGCCCGCCCCGGAGATAGCGCCGGCGTAGTTCAGCGTGTTGGCGCGGTTGAAGACGAGCGCGGCATTGTTGACGATGTCGCCCACGATGGAGCCCGTGGCGCCGCCGTTGCCGAGTTGCAGCGTGCCGGTGTTGATGGTGGTCGTGCCGATGTAGGTGCTGTCGCCGGTCAGCGTCTGCGTGCCCGTGCCGTTCTTGGTGAGGCCGCCGCTGCCGTTGATCACGCCGGCAAAGCTTGTGCTCGCGTTGTTGCCACCGGTGGTCAGCGCGCCAGCACCCAGCGCGACCGCGCCGCCGGTGGTGCCGCCGCCGTTGAGCGAGCCGATGATCTGGGCCGTGCCGTTGAGGTCCAACGTGGCGCCGGCCACATTGGCGATGGTGACGGCAGACAAGTTCCCGAAAGCCTGCCCACCCGTATTGCTGCCCACCGCGCGCAGCGTGCCGGCATTGATCGTCGTGGCACCCGTGTAGGTGTTGGAACCCAGCAAGTCGTGGCGACCGGCGCCGGCCTTGGTGATGCCGCCCGAGCCGCTGATCACGCCGCTGAAGAAGCCGCTGCTGCCGCTCGTGGAGAGCGTCAGCGTGGCGCTGCCGAGCAGCACCTGGGAACCGGGCACACCGATGCCGAGCAGATAGTTGAGTGTCTGATTGAAGCCGTTCAAATCCAGTACTGCACTGTTGGTGTACAGCTCCACTCTTCCCGTGGTGGCACCGAAGGCCTGCGTGGAACCCGCGCGCAGGGTACCGGCATAGATGCGATCGCCGCCGGTATGGGTGTTGATGCCGGAAAGGGTTTGCACACCGCTGCCCTGCTTCCAGATGCTTCCGGTGCCGCTGACCGCACCCGCATAGTTCGTACTGGTGTTGTCGAGGCCGGTGGTCAGTATTGCGGCGCTTCCCAAGGTCACGTTGCCGCCGATGGAGCCGCCGCCGGCGAGCGAGCCGATGGTCTGGCTGAAGCCGTTGAGATCCAGGCTCGCGCCGGCCACGTTGGCGAGCGTCACCGCCGAATTGACGCCGAAGGCTTGGCCGCCCGCCACCGCGCCGGCGCGCAGGATGCCGGCATTGATGGTCGTGGTGCCGGTGAAAGTGCTGGTGCCCGACAGGATCTGGATGCTGGTGCCGGCCTTGATCAGGCCACCACTGCCGCTGATCACGCCGGAGTAAGTGGTGCTTGCGTTGTTGTTGAGGGTCAGCGTACCGGCCCCCATCGTCACGTTGCCGCCAATGGCGCCGCCGCCTGCCAGCGAGCGGATGGACTGGTCGAAGCCGTTGAGGTCCAGCGTGACGCCGGCCGTGTTGGCCAGGGTCACGGCTGACAGGTTGCCGAACGCACGGCCGCCGGCCGCGGCGCCGGCCTGCAGCGTGCCGGCATTGATGGTGGTAGCGCCGGTGTAGCTATTGGTGCCTGAGAGGGTTTGCGTGCCCGTGCCGACCTTGGTCAGGCCGCCCGTGCCAGCGATGACGCCAGCAAAGCTGGTGCTGGTGTTGTCGCCACCGGTGGTCAGCGTACCCGTCGTCAGGTTCACTTGGCCGCCGATGGCGCCTCCGCCAGACAGGGAGCCGATGGTCTGGTTGGTGCTGCCGAGGTTCAGCACCGCGTTGGCCACATTGGCAATGGTCATGGCCGAATTGAGGCCGAAGGCCTGGCCGTTCGAGCCGGCGCCGGCCTGCAGGGTGCCGCCGTTGACGGTGGTCGCGCCGGTGTAGGTGCTGATGCCCTGCAAGACTTGCGTGCCGCTGCCGACCCGGGTGAGGCCACCGCTGCCGCTGATGACGCCGCTGTAGATGCCGGTGACGCCGTTGCCGCCGGTGGTCAGCGTGGCCGTGCCCAGGCTCACGTTGCCGCCCGTGGTGCCGCCGCCATGAAGAGAGCCGATGGTCTGGTTGAAGCCGTTGAGGTCCAGCTTTGCGCCCGTCACGTTGGCCAGGGTCACCGCCGAGTTGACGCCAAAAGCTTGGCCGCCCGCCGCAGCGCCAGCCTGCAGGACGCCGGCGTTGATGGTGGTGGCGCCCGTGTAGGTGCTGATGCCCGAAACGGTCTGGGTGCCAGAGCCCTGCTTGGTGAGGCCGCCGTTGCCGCTGATCACACCGGCATAGCTAGCGCTGGTGTTGAGGCCGCCGGTGCTCAGGATGCCGCCGCCGACCAGGGTCACGTTGCCGCCAGTCGTCCCGCCGCCGGACAGCGATCCGATGGTCTGGCTGAAGCTGCTGAGGCTCAGCGTGGCGCCGGCCACATCGGCCAGGGTCACGGCCGAGTTGAGGCCAAAGGCCTGGCCGCCGGCGGCCGCGCCAGCGGCCAAGGTGCCGGCATTGATCGTCGTGGCTCCGGTGTAAGTGCTGCTACCGGTCAGAGTCTGCGTGCCGCTGCCGACCTTGGTCAGCCCACCGCTGCCACTGATAACGCCGCCATAGCTGGCGCTCGTGGTGTTTCCGGTGGTCAGCGTGGCCGTGCCCAGGGTCACGTTGCCGCCGGTCGTGCCACCGCCGGCCAGCGAACCGACGGTCTGACTGAACCCGTTCAGGTCCAGCGTCGCGCCAGCCACATTGGCCAAGGTCACGGCAGAGCCGTTGCCGAAGGCCTGGCCGCCGGCGGCCGCGCCAGCGCGCAGGCTGCCGGCATTAACGGTCGTCGCACCGACGTAGGTGCTGGTGCCGCTGAGCGTCTGCGTGCCGCTGCCATTCTTGGTCAGGCCGCCGATGCCGCTGATCACGCCGGCATAGCTGGTGCTCGTGTTGTTGCCGCCTGTGGTCAGCGTGCCGCCGAGCAGCGAGACATTGCCGCCCGTGGCGCCGCCGCCGGCAAGCGAACCGATGGTCTGACTGAAGCTGTTCAGGTCCAGCGTCACGCCGGAAGCGTTGGCCAGCGTCACGGCCGAGTTGCTGCCGAAGGCCTGGCCGCCCGCAGCCGCGCCGGCTTGCAGAGTGCCGGCGTTGACGGCAGTGGCGCCGGTGTAGGTGTTGGTGCCGCTGAGCGTCTGCGTGCCCGTGCCGGTCTTCGCTAGCCCGCCCGTGCCGGAGATCACGCCCGAGAACGTCGCACCCGAGCCGTTATTCGTGCCGAGCGTGAGGGTCTGGGCGCCCAGGACGGCGGTGGTCGTGCTGTCGCCGGACAGGGTCTGGACCGAGGCGTCCGACGCGGTCGTGGCGAACGCCGCCCCCAAGTTCAAGCGAGCGCTATTGCTGAGGCTGAGGGCGGAGTTCTGAAGCGCGAGGGCCGCGCCGCTGCCAACGTTGAGCACGCCGCCCGAAACGTTGATTGCGCCGGAGAAACTGCCCGCGCCGGTGCGCAGCGTCATGCCCGTCGTGGCGCTGCCGGTGTTGGTCAGGTTGATGGTGCCCGAGCCCGTCAGGCCGGTCCCCGCGCCGCCGATGAACAACTGGTTGTTGGTCCCGTTGTTCGTGATATTGACTGCGACCGTGCCGCTGATGGCGACGTTCGAGCTGTTGAAGGTGTCGTAGCCGGTGTTGGTCTTGGTGAGCGTCGAGCCGTTGTTGAGCGCGAGCGAGAAGCCGGCGGGATGATCGAGGTTGGCGTTGCCAGCCAGCTCAAGCGTCACGCCATTCACCGTCGTGGCCGAGCGATAGTTCGCCGTGTTGTTCAACACCAACCTGCCGCCGCTGACCGTCGTCGTGCCGTTGTAGCTGATGCCGCCGCCAGAGAGCGTCTGGGTACCGGAGCCACTCTTGACGAGCGAAAAGGTGGTCGGGCCGGTGAAGCCGCCGCGCATGACACCGTTGAATGAATACGTCCCGCTGCCGGTTAGCGCCAGCGTGCTGTTGCCCCCTCCTCCTTCTTCGATCACGCCAGCACCGGTGCTGTCGGAGACACCCAGCACTGACTGCGAGGTCCCTTGCAACCACCAGTACGCCCAATTGCTGCCATTCGTGTTGAACGACACGACGGCGCTCGTCATCTGGTTGTCGCTGCCGTTGGTCAGGACTGCATACGAGCCCGCGGCACCGGAGCCGACCGTCACATCCGATGTCGCCAGCGACGCGCCGGCCGCGAGGGTCAGATTGGGGAGGAAACCGGGAGACGCAGACCCGTGGGCGACGATCAGCGGGCCGGTGAAGGTGTTGGCGCCTCCCAGTGTGAGCGTCACATTGCCGCCGCCGGTTCTGAAGCCCGTCGTGCCGGCGATGGCCGAGTTGATGGTGCCACCGCCGGTGACGGTGGGCGTGGCGCCGACCAGGTTCAGCGTGCCGCCGGTGAGCGTGTAGCCGCCGGTCGAAAAAGTGATGCCGCTGACATCGAGCGATCCGCTGAGGGTGACAGTACCTGCCGTTCCGCCGAAGACGGCCAGGTCGAGGTTGGCGTTGTTCCAGGCCGAGACGGTGCCGCCAGCGCCGGTGGCGCTGGTGTTCCAGAAGACGCTCGCCGTGTCCCAGGTGCCGGTGCCGCCGAGACCGGCGGTGTTACCGTTGGGGTCCCAGTACAGCGTCGTGCCGGCCTGCGCGACAAGCGCGCTGACCAGAGCCAGGGCCAGGATCGTCAGGCGCGGCGCCGCGATTCGACGGGGCGTACTTGCGCAGCCGCCCGCGGCCGAGGCCGTCTCGGGGACGGCCACCCAGGCATTCAAGGCCCGGTTCCACAGGCTGCGAAATACTCGATTCATACCGAAGTCCCTCCCGACTCAAGTTGGCAACCCGGACTGATGCCACCGCATCTGCTGAATGTGAGTGGGAAAATCAGAGTCCGCCAGCCAGTTGACGTTTGTTCACAGAGGCGGTGACATTCATTGGCAAACAGTTGCCCTCTCGGGGACGTTGATCGTTGCCGTTCCGCGGATGTCGTGAAACGCCGAACCAGGATCGGCCAAAGCTACGGCCAAGGCCTCAAGCTGTGACGGGTAAGCGAATTGGCGCGCAGCGACGGGGCAGGCGCCCGCCACCTTATGGACGGACGCACGCGAACGGGGAGGAACCTGCAATGCGGCACAGCCTTCTCCGGGCTCTGCGTCACAGGTCAGAGTGGCAAAAGATTGCCCCCCGTAAGTGCCACTCCGGCGCCAGCTTCGGCTGAAAGTCGGCACGGCTATCGGCGCGCACCTCAGTCGAGATGGAAAACCCCGCTTGCTGAGGCAAAGAGCAGCGCGGCCACGACGAGCGCCACGCAACCTGTCGCTGCGGCGCGCCAGCTGGCGAGCACCTGCTTGCCTTCGCCGGCGACGGCCCCACGCACAACATTCCGACGCATCGTGATCGCCAAAAGTCCAATGACTGACGCGACCAGTCCTGCGATAGCGCTGAGTATTTGAACGAGGCTCACGTGCAGACGGGCAATAGTTGTAGTCAGGTCGAGCGTCCAGCAGCCGAAGCCCAGCGATCGAACCTTCGTGCGATGTGGGCCGGAAGCGCAGCGCAATGGTATTCAAAGACTTCCTAGGCGCGCCGCGCGTAGACCCGACACTCAGTGAAACCTCGGCCCCCTGCGGCGGGTGGGCTTGATTAGCAGGTGGCCTCTTCAGGCACGTCGATTTGGGACGAAGCGCCAAGCTGAATGCGCGTCAGCCGCCCCTGGAGTGGACCATCGCGCTGCGGGTTGGAAGCGCGTGGCGCCCGCTCAATTCGCCGGGTTAGGCCGATGGCCAAGAGCTGCCGTTGATAGCGCCACCCTTGCGATAACGTGCCGGACTGATGCCGAAGCGCGCGCTGAATGCATGAACCAAGGCGCTGCTCCCCGCATAGCCGCATTCGTCGGCGATCAGGGTCAGGGGCTCGTTGCCGGCCAGAAGCAAGATGCGCGTGAGCTCAAGCCGGCATTCGGCAACATAGCCGCGCAGCGTCTGGCCGGTCGCTGCGGCGAAGCGACGAGAGAGCGTGCGCTCGCCGAGATGCACGGCGCGGGCCAACGTCGCCAGGGTGGGCGGGGCCGCCAGGCTCGCTTCGATCAGCGCCTGCGCTGCGAGCACTGCCTCGTCGCGATGCTGCTTGAACTGGGCACTCCATACACCCAAATGCTCGTAGGAGGGCAGCGACTCGGTCGAGGTGTGACGCAGGAAGCGGCGCGCAGCGGCGCGACCGCCAAACCGTTCGACCAGGTGGGCGCAGACATCCACCGTCGGGTTGATGCCGCCGGCGCTGATGATTTGGCCGCTGACGACGATGCGTCGGCTCGGCGTGTAACGCACATGCGGGAACTGGGCCGCAAACAGGGCCTGGTCGCTGATCGGTCCGGTGGCCTGCCGTCCATCGAGCAAGCCGCTGCGCGCGAGAAGCACAGCGCCGTTCAGGCTGACCACCAGGGCGCCGCGCTCGTGCTGCTTCGCCACCCAGGCGGCGAGCCGCAGGTCGCCGGCGCTGGCTTGCAGCCTGGGTGCGAATTGCGTGGGCAACAGCACCAGGTCAAACCGCTTCCTGGCAGCCTGCTCCAGGCTCAGGTCGGCCGGGATGGTGACGCCGGACAGGCTCTGCACGGCCGCCTCGCCCACGCGCACGATCTCGAACAGTCGGCTCGCAGAAACATCCTCACTGCGCGCCTGCAGGGTGCCGGCCACCATCAGCAGCTCCTGAGTCAGCAGTACCGATCCAGCCCAGGCCCTTTCGGGAAGCACGATGGCCGCTTTGCAGTTCATATCAATAAATAGGCGTCTTGGAACAACAAGAAGTATGGCTGAACTGCTTCAATCCGGTTCATGCAAAACGCTCCCCTCACTTCCGCCCAGGCATTGCCTCGCGAGCAGCTGCAGCGCTTCCTGCGCAAGTCCGATGCCCGCGCGGCATGGATGCTCGTTTTCAACTGGGCCTTGATCGCTGCCACCTTCGCCGGAGTGATGGCCTGGCCGAACGCGCTGTCGGTGCTGGTGGCGCTGCTTGTTCTGGGCGGTCGCCAGCTGGGTCTGGGCATCCTGACCCATGAGTGCGCACATCGCTCCTTCCTCACCTCGCCCCGGCTGAACGAATGGGTGGGCCAGTGGTTCTGCGGCGCTCCCGTCTTCGTGGACCTGGGCATCTATCGCCGCTATCACATGACGCACCACGTCAAGACGGGCACGCCCGACGATCCCGATCTGTCCAACTACGCAAGCTACCCCGTCAGCCGTGCATCCCTGCTGCGTAAGTTGGGTCGCGATCTGCTCGGTCAGTCGGGCTTGCGTGCACTCCTGTCGCTGGCATATCTGTATGGCAGCGGAAGTGATCAGGGCTACAGCTACCAAAGCACGACCGCTGTGCCACGGCTCGATCCGCGCGCACTGCTGTGGAACCTGCGTCGCATCGTCTTGGTGAACGCGCTGCTGTTCACGACCTGCTGGGCAGCCGGGCAGCCGCTGGCCTACCTGTTGTGGCCGTCTGCATGGATGACCAGCTACATGGTGTTCAGCCGCATCCGCAACGCGGCCGAGCACGGCGCATTGCCAGGAACCAGCAGTACCGACATCTGGACCAACACCCGCACCGTCGAGGCACGCTGGTGGGAACGGCTGACAGTGGCGCCGAACTACGTGAACTTCCATTTCGAACACCATCTCGCGCCGACGGTACCAAGCTACCGGCTGCCCGAACTGCACCGCTGGCTCAAGCAGCAAGGTGCGATGGCGCATGCACAGTGCGAAGTCGGGTATGGCCGGGTACTGCGAAGACTGGTGGCAAGCTCTGGGAAGAACCTCTCCTGATTCTTCTGCAAGCTCAATTTCGCCCAAGTTTCTTGGCTAGGCTGGTGCACTCCGCCAGCGCGAGCTTGGCCGCCGGCGAAAGCGTACGTCCCCGCAATGAGATCGCGTGCACGGAGCCCACGACAGCATCCTTGGTGAACTTGAGCGGCAGCCGCGTCAAGCCTGAATACGCTTTGGCGAACATTTCGGGCAGGTAGACGATCAAGTCACTGTCCTGCGCCACCTGGGCCAGCGTGTTCGAGTCGTCGCATTCAAGCACCAGCGGCAGCGCCGAGCCGCGCGCAAAGCCCTGGGACTTGGCCACCACGTTGCGCAGCGTCGGTTTCAGCGAGACCGCACCAATGCCGAACTTCGCCATGTCGGAAGGTTGAGAAGCCCCCGTTCTTACGAGCGGGTGATCGGTCCGGACATAGGGAAAGAAGCGAACGTCCATTACCGGCACGATGACAAGCTGCGCGTCGCTGGTAAGCAGGCGAGGATCGGCCATGAAGAAGTCAATTTTGTCGTCCTTCAGCAGGTTCAGCAGGCCCTCGACATTGCTGCTGCGAACTCCGACGACCAATTGCGGCGCGCGCTTGCGCAGGGCCATCAGCAGATGCGGAATCAACACGGCCGATGGCGTTGGCCCGGCACCGAAGTTCAGTTCACCGAACTCGCCCTTGCGCAGCAGCTCCGCGTCGCGCTCCAGACACCGACTTTCGTAGACAAGGCCGCGGACCCGATCGACAAGCGTGCGCCCCACCGGCGTCAGCGTGACACCGTTCTGGCCGCGGTCGAAGATCTGGAAGCCGAAGTGTTCCTCCAGCGCCCGGATGCTGCGGCTGAAAGCAGGCTGACTCAGGTGCACGCGCTCTGCCGCCGCCACGAAACGGCCTTCGTCGGCCAGAGCGATCAGATGGTGGAGTTGCTTGAAATTCACTATGCAAGGACCGCATTGGGGGTGGCCGCATTATGCGATCGCAGCTTGCGATCGGGCCGGCCGCTCGAAAGTCCGCGCAGTTGACGCTTGTTGACATTCGACGCCGGGATTTCAAGGCTGGCGAAGGGTGCGAGCGGCCATACTCTTCGCGCCGCCACTACCCATCACCCGTCATCTTGCAGGCCGCTCCTTTCCTTCCTTACCAACAGTTGGCCAGTTGGTTGGCCGAGGACGACGTGCGCGCCACCACGTTTTTCCTGCAGCAGCGCAGCCTGCTTCGGGAGGTTCTGGGGGAAGAGCGTTTTGCAGCGCTGGAATCGATGATCGCCGCCATCGAACTCAAGTGGTCCAAGCCAGATTGCAAATAATCGTCACAACGACTATCGACAACTGTCAACTCGCTGTTCGCCCCTTGTAGGTTGATGGACAGTCTTCTCATGCGCCACGGATGGCGCGACGAAGGCAGCAATCCATGAATCCCAGCGTTGGTTCGAAATCCATATCCACGCCGTCCCCCGCCCGCCGGCTGGCCGATACCGGCGAATTGCTTTGCAACGCACAGGGCATGGCCTGGGACGTGATTCCGGGTACGGATCTGGATGCCCTCTGGTACGGCTGCCGCGCCGCGCTGAGCCTGTCCAAGACACACGGTGCCTCGGTCCGCCTGTTCGGTGATCCGCAAGTGCTGGCCCGGCTGCTGCCCGCACTCGATGAGCATCGCGACGATCAGTGGTGGCAGGGCATCAACTTCCTCGATACAGGCAAGCTCCAGGCGGTTGCACCGGCGGCCATGACGCTGGCGATCTTCGAAGCCTCGGTGCCCGCGCTCTACCAGCAGCGGAGTCGCCACCATGGCCTGGGCAGCAAGATCCTGCGTCTGGCCCGGCTGGCCGACTCGCCCGACGCCAAGGAGCACGTGGGCATCGACCCTCAAGGCCGCCTGTTCCAGGGCGCGCTGCCCTGCAGTGCAGGCTTCATCAAGCCCTCTCCCCACACTTTTGACCTGCGCTGCGTCCTGCGTGAAAGCGCGGCAGGTCGGGCTGCCACGATCCGGCGCGCGGGCCTGTCCCGCGATGCACGGCCGGGTGAACGGACCATCATCGTCGCCGCTCCGGCCAGCTCGGGTTGGCGCGAATGGATCTCAGTCTGGCGCAACTCTGAAGTGCCGCTGCGCGTGCTGGTGCTTGGCGGTCTCGGCAGCAGCCCGGCCCTGCCGCGCGAGATGCGCCGCACACGGGACGTCGAGGAGCGCAACCTCTCGATCGCCGTGATCGACAACTGCAGTTGGTCGCTCTCGGACGAACTGCTCTGGCTCAGCGACCTGGTGCTGACCAACGAGGAAGACCTGGCGATACGCGCCATGGCCTGCGGTGTGCCGGTGCTGTATGGTGAGCCCGAGTCGCGACTCGACCCGGCCTGTGCTGCCTCGAGCAAGGTTCTGGGCTGGCAGCTGCGCTCTTCATCGGCGACGGCGGCGCTGCGCGGCAGCATGGCCACGCTGTGCATTGCATGGCAAAGCGGACGCCACATCGCCGAAGCCTGGCAGCGCTTTTCCGCCGTGTGGGACGACGCGGTGCAATGCGCTGAGACCACGGCGCGCTGGCTGCGCACGGTGCCGGACCTGCTCGATCTGGCCGTTAAGACCGCCTGCGAGCGGCAGCAGAAGGCCGCCAACGAACGCGCCCTGCCCTTCCCCGCCACCGTACCGATGCACCTCGACGAACTGCCCTCGCGGGCGACGCGCAGACGCCGGTGATCCTCACGGCTCCTCGGTACCGGCTGGCGGCGGATCCATCATCTCAAGCCGGTAGCCGTGGTTGTAGATGGAGCTGAGCCGGAAGCCGCGCTGCGGCCGCAGCTCCAGCTTGGTACGCAGCCGCGAGACGTGAGTGTCCAGCGAGCGCGAGCCCACGTCCACCGTCTGGCCCCAGACCGCCTCGACCAGATGGCCGCGCGAGACGAGCCGGCCGATGTTGCGGAACAGGAACACGGCCAAGTCAAACTCCAGCCGCTTGAGCTCGATCGGAACGCCGTCGATGCTGACTTGCCGCGCCACCAGATCGAAGCGGTGCGAACCAGTTTCCAGCAGCGTCTCGCGTTCGACCTCGGAATAGCAGCGCCGCAGCAGCGCCCGCGCCCGCGCCACGAGCTCGCCCACGCGAATAGGCTTGATCATGTAGTCGTCGGCACCGGCGCTCAGGCCCTCGACGATGTCGCGCTCCGTGGCCCGGCTGGTGAGCATCAGGATGGGTACGCGATGGTCCATGTGCGTGCGCACCCACTGCACCACCTCGATGCCCGTGATCTTGGGCAGCTGCCAGTCGAGCACGAGCAGGTCGAAGGTTTCGCGGCGCAGCGCATGCATCAAGGCATCACCCCGCGTGAAGGTATGGCACTCGTGGTCGATGGCGCGCATGGCGCTTTCGATCAGTTCGAGGGCGCTGGGCTCGTCGTCCAAGGCGGCAATCCGCATTTTCCGCTCCTCACACCGATAGATCGCCGCATTCTGCGACGATCCGACTGCGGCCCGCCATCGCGGCAACGAATGTTGACGATTGGCCAGCCGCAGCCGCCGCTCCTCGGCCTCCAGGCTCATGCGCTCTCCTGCAGCGCCTCGCGCGGCAGCAGCAGGCGGAAGGTGCAGCCCCGGCCAACCTCGCTGTCGAGCTCCACGCTGCCGCCGTGGCGCTTGGCGACGGCACTGACGAATGCCAGTCCCAGTCCGACACCGCCGGCCTCTGGGTGGCTGTCCTCATGCAGGCGGTTGTAGGGTTGGAAGAGCCGGGCCTGCTTGGCCGCTTCGATACCGGGGCCCTGGTCCTGGACGGAGATGCGCCAGCAGGCGGCATCCGCACCCAGGCTGCAATACACCTTGCTACCCTTGGCGCTGAACTTCAACGCGTTGCTCAGCAGATTGCCGACTGCGCGCAGCACCATCTGCCGGTCGACGACACAGCTCGCCTGCGGCAGCTCACTGCTGACCAGCACCTCGACATCGCGCTCGCGCGAACCGGCCCAGGCGTCGTCCGCCGCTTCGTCGAGCAGGCCGTTCAGGTCGCAAGGCGCGAACTGGTAGTCCATCGACTCCGCACGGGCCGCCTGCACATAGCTGTCGGTCAGGTGCAGCGCGCGCTGCGCATGGCGCTCGATGCGCAGGAGCAATTCCTCGGGCAGGATGTCGCGCGGGCCACGGCGGTAGAGCTCCAGCAGCGTCAGGATGGAGCTCTGCGGCTCGCGCAGGTCGTGCGTCAAGAAGCGCAGGGCCTGGTCGCGCTGACGCTCGGCCTCGCGCATCTCGGTCAGGTCCGTGATGCTGAGGATCCAGCCACTGTGGCGGTCCGACGCCGCGAACGAAGGCACGCACCGAACCAGCAACTGGCGACCTTGCGGATCCTCGCCCTCGCGGGTCAGGCTGAAGCTGGCGTTCTCGCGACCGATGTCCGGAAGAATGGGTTGCTGGCTGGTCGTGGAGCGCACCTCACGCATCAATTCGGCCACGTCCGCATCCAGCACATCGCAGTCCTGGAAATGCCGGGCGGCCGCCTTGTTCGCGATCAGCACCTTGCCCGCGAGGTCGCAGACGAGCGTGGGATCCGGCAGGCTGTCCAGGCTGTCGCTGACGAAGCGGTTCAGGTCGTACAGCCGATCCGCTGCAGCCTTCAGCTCGATCTGGGTGCGAACGCGCGCCAGCAGGATCGGCGGGCTGATCGGCTTGGTGATGTAGTCCACGGCGCCGAGTTCGAAGCCTCGCCGCTCGTCGTCCGTCTCTTCGCAAGCCGTCAGGAAGATCACGGGAATGTGGCGGCTGCGCTCGTCGGCCTTGAGCTGCCGGCAGACTTCGTGGCCATCCATGCCGGACATCATCACGTCGAGCAGGATCAGGTCCGGCGGCTCGTCGGAAAACGCCAGTCGCAAGCCGGCCTCGCCGCTGTTGGCTACCTTGACCGCGTACTCATTCTTCAGAATGCCACTCAGCAAGGACAGGTTCTGAGGCACATCGTCGATCAGCAAGACAACGGGGCGAGATTTCGAATCCAGTACGCGGCTCATGCATTCAATCGGGTTGGACGCGCGCGGCTTGGAGGCCGCGGATCGAAGGATGTCGCCCGATTGATCAAACGTCCATTGCATATTTCTGCAGCACTCAATGCATTGAGTGCATGCCCCCCAATTTGCGCAGCGCGACCAGGGCGGCGTCGAAATCGCAGTCGTCGATCAGGGCTGCCACTTTCTTGAGCGACGCGGCCACAGGCGTGCCCTGGCACAGGCGCGTGATGTCGGCAATGGCGGCGGAGGCCTCCACGTCACCGCCCTCCAGCAGCTCCACGAGGCGGACGAGATGCCCGTTCAGCCCCGCGGTGTCGATTGCGCTTGCGGCTTGAGCCGGCTCGGCAGCCTCGCGCTCATCGGCAAGGCTGCGCAGCCCCTCGATCACAGGCATCAGTTGCGACAGCGTCGCGGCCAGCGATTCATCCACGCCATCGGCTCCGGCCTCCGATGCGCAGGCCTGCTCCAGGGCCGCTGCGGCGGCTTGCACGGCCTTCGCGCCGATCATGCCGGCCGTGCCCCGGAGCGTGTGTGCCGCTCTTCTGGCGGCCGATGGATCCTGCACATCCGCCCGCGCCGCGGCGAAACGGTCGGAGAAATCCGCCTGGCTTTCGCGGAACTGGGTCAGCAGGCGGCGGTACAGGCGCATGTCGCCCATGGTGAGGGTCAGGCCGGCCTCCGTGTCGATGCCTGGCAGGGACGGCAGCTCGCTGCCCGCCAAAGGCCGGCGCTCGGGCACGCTGCCGTTCTGCCTGGGCGCAATCCATCGGGCCAGCGTGGCGAACATCTGCTCCACGTCGAGCGGCTTGGCGATGTGGTCCCACATGCCCGCTTCCAGCACCTTCTCGCGGTCGCCCGCCATGGCGTTGGCGGTCATGGCAATGACGGGCAGGTTCCGGTGGTACTCCACGCCGCGGATCGCCCGCGTGGCCGCGTAGCCGTCCATCACGGGCATCTGGCAATCCATCAGCACGGCGTCGAAGAATCCTGCCGGCTTCTCAGCCAAACGATCGAGCGCCTCCTGCCCGTTGTTGGCCACCACCACCGCCATGCCGGCATTGCCCAGCAGAGCCACAGCCAGCTCCTGGTTCATCTCGTTGTCTTCGACCAGCAGCACCCGCGCGCCCGCCAGCTGCGGGGTGGGCGACTGCTGCGAGTAGTCCCGTGGGCCCTCGGCGGGGTCGCTGTCGAAGCCTTGGCCCAACACCTGGCCCAAGGCTTCGAGCAGGGTCGAAGGCGTGACGGGCTTTGTGAGCACGGTGGACAACGCCACGCCGCGCCGCGCCGCCGTCTCCAGCGCCTCCTCGCGCCCATAAGCCGTCACCATGATGACCGCGGGCGCCTGCGAGCTCTCAAGGCGCAACTGCTCGATCGTCTCCACGCCGTCCATCTGCGGCATCTGCCAGTCCATCAGGATCAGGTCGTAGCCGTCGGCGCCCAACAGCTCGGCCTCGCGCACCATGGCCAGCGCTTCGGCGCCGCCACCGGCCACTTCCACCTCCAGGCCGAGGGAGCGGCCCATGGTGCTGAGGATTTCGCGCGCAGAGGCGTTGTCGTCGACCACCAGTACTCGCTTGCCGAGCAGCTCGTCGGCCTGGAACATGCGTCGAGCTTCCATGCTCCCCTGCAGGTCGAAATGCGCATGGAAATGGAAGCAGGAGCCCTTTCCCGGCCCGCTTTCCACCCAGATCCGCCCACCCATCATGTCCACCAGGTTCTTGGAGATTGCCAGGCCCAGACCGGTTCCGCCATATTTGCGGGTGGTGGAGGCGTCGGCCTGGCTGAAGCTCTCGAACATGCGGCTAGACTGTTCCTCGGTCATGCCAATGCCGGTGTCCAGAACCCAGAAGTGCAAGTTCACGCCCTCGGCGCCATCAGCCACCTTGTCGACGCCGATGACGATCTCGCCCTTGTCCGTGAACTTGACGGCGTTGTTGCCCAGGTTGACGAGCACCTGCCCAAGGCGCAGGGGGTCGCCACGCAGCGTCGTCGGCACATCCGGCTCGACGCTGAGCAGCAGCTCCAACCCCTTGTCCTCGGCCTTGAGCCCGAGCAGGCTGATCAGGTTGTCCAGCACGTCTTCGAGATGGAAGTCGGTGACCTCCATGCTCATCTTGCCGGCCTCGATCTTGGAGAAGTCGAGGATGTCGTTGATGATGCCCAGCAGGTTCGCTCCGGCGCGGTGAACCTTCTCAATGTAGTTGCGCTGCTTGGCGTCCAGCGGGGTCTGCAGCGCCAGGTGGCTCATGCCGATGATGGCGTTCATCGGCGTGCGGATCTCGTGGCTCATATTGGCCAGGAACTCGCTCTTAGCCTGCGCCGCCGCCATCGCCTGCTCGCGTGCCAGGCGGATCTCGTCCTCGGTCTTCTTCTGCTGCGTGATGTCCTGGTAGGCGCCGTACATGAACAGGATCTTGTGCGTTGCCGGGTCGCGCACGAGCTTGCCGGCCGCGTGGACCCAGACCACCTGCCCGTCCGCCGGGCGCTTGTAGGCATAGATCGAGTCGTACTTGTCGTACTTGCCGTCCACAGCCCCCTGATAGCGCTCGGCGGTGGCGGCGGCAGTTTCCAGATTGGCGGCCTCGAGCCGCGCAAACCATTCGGTGGACAGATGGTAGCGGCCATCCGGCTTGATCGGCTCGCCGAGGATGCGCGCGGCGCGCTCGGACTGGAAGTAGTGGTCCGGGTCGCTGTAGTCCACGTACCAGTAGCCGCTGCCCGTCAATTCAAGCGCAATGTCGGTCAGAAAATTGGTGCGCTGGATCTCGGCCTCCATGCGCTTGCGGGCAGTGATGTCCAACAGCCAGCCCATCACGCCTTTTTCGCCGCCATGCTCGAAGGGCACGAAGGTCACGAGGAAGTCGCGCAGCTGCCCGCCTGCGGCGATCAGCTGCAATTCCTGGTCGCGCACGAAGCCATCCTGCTCGAGCTTCCGGTACAGCACTTCGCGATCGCCGGGCGCGAGGTAGAGCTTCTCGGCGCGGTCGCCAATCCGGGCGTCGAACATGGCGCCGAATTGCGGGTTGATGTAGCGGAGCACCCCTTGCGCGGTGAAGGCGATCCCCATCGGGCTCTGGTCGAGGATCTTCTGCAGGGATGCGCGCTGCTGGGTCATCGCATGCTGAGCGTTGCGGCGCTCGGTCACGTCTTGCAGCATCCACACAGCGCCCTTGCCGAGATCGTGTGGGTCGATGGCCGCGCCGCTGAACTGGCACCAGAAGCGGGAGCCATCGGCACGCACCAGCTCCTGCTCGCGCTGGTGCATCTCGCCACGCGCCAGTTGCTCCTGCACCGTCTCACCGCCCAACGCGTAGTCCTCGTCGGAGACGTACCAGGGCCGCGTCGACTGGCCGATCTGGGAGCCGGGCTGCGTGCCGAACAGCGTGTCGAGCTTGCCGTTGGCGCGCACGATGATGCGGTCCTTGACGAAGGCGATGCCCAGCGTGGTGGCCTCGAACATGGCGGCCTGCTCGGCGTTGGCGATACGCATGGCCTCCTGGCTTCGCTGGCGCTCGGTGACGTCATAGATCCAGCTCACCAGCTGCGTGGATTCGCCCTGATCGATCCGGTTCGCGCTGATCAGCACGGACATTTGCTCGCCGTCCGGGCGCACCATGTCGGCCTCGTAGTACCTGACGATGGCATCGCGCCGCAGAAGCTCGACGAACTTCTGCCGGTCGTCCGGGTTCTTCCACATCGAGATGACGTTGCGGCCCAGCATCTCGTCCACCGGCACGCCAGCGAGCTTCGCCAGTTGATGGTTGACAAAGACGGCCTGCCCGTCTTCGGTGTTGATGCACACACCCACCGGGCTGTTGTCCAAAATCTGCTGCAGGTGTTGGCGCTCATTGGCCAACGCCTCCTCGGCAGCCTTGCGCATGGAGATGTCCTCCAGCATCCAAATCGTGGCGCGCTGATGGCCAGCGACGCTGACAGCCTGGGCCGAGACCGAAGCCACGAACGGAGCCCCGTCCTTGCGCGCAAAACTCCATTCCGTATGGAGCACCTGACCGGCACTCAGGACCGGACCGGCCACCTCACCGAAGGCCAGGTAGTTCTCCATAGACGGGTAGATGCTGGAGCCGGGTTGGCCCACCAGCTCTTCCAGCGTGAAGCCCAGCAGATCCGCCATCCGCTGGTTGGCGCGGACGATGACACCATCAGTGCTGAACAAGATGCCGATCGGCGCATTACGGAAGATCGTCTCCTGCTCGTTCAAGAGCTTCTGAAAGGCTTGCTCCTGCTTCTTGCGCTCGGTGATGTCCGTGGCGACGCCGTACATGCCGTAGACGCTGCCATCGGCGTTCAACAGTGGCGATTTGGTCGTCAGGTAGTAGCGCTCGATGCCGTCGGAACCGGGCACCATTTCCTCGAAGGTTTTCCCGGCGCGGGAGTCCATGACCTCGCGGTCGACCGCGGATACCGCTCTTGCCACCTCGGGCGGCAGGACCTCAAAGTCGGTCTTGCCGATGACTTCCTGCTGGGGAATGCCAGTGGCTTGGACATAGAAATCATTGACCAACAGATACCGGCCCTCAGCATCCTTCATGAAGATCACCGACCGCATGCTATCAACCAGGGTGCGCATCTGCTGCTGGCTGTTGCGGATGGCGCTCTCGGCGGCATGCTGGACGCTTCGATTGCGAAGGATTTGCCAGCCCATGCGCGCGAGCAGCAAGGTCAGCAAGCCAACGAGGGCCGCGCGGGGGGCCCCGGCTTGCCAGGCCGCGGTACGTGACAGATCCTCCATCACCACCAGCGTCCATGGACCCGATGGGTCGTTCCATTCGACCTGCGCGGTGGCGAGCGCGTAGTGCGTGCCGTCGAGCTCTGCAAAACCCGTGGAGGCCGTGAAGGGCAACTGCATGGGAGCCTGTTTCTCGAACAAGGGGCCGAACTGCTTGATCTCACGGATGGCGTGCAGGCGCTCGGCGGTCGCGGGCCCGGCCAGCCGAGCCACCCAATCCGCACGGCTGGACGCAAAGACCACGCCTTGCGGCGACAGCAGCAAGGCGCCGTCGAACTTACCCGTCAGCAGTTTGTCCAGCCGATCCAGCGCAGTGCGGGCCACCACGGCGCCTACGACAGCCGAGTCCCGCTGCTGCTCTTGGAACACCGGCGCCGCAAAATACAAGGACCGATCGCCGCGGGCCATGCTGACCGCGGCATAGACATTCGCCCGGCCTTGCATCGCCATCTTGAAATAGGGTCGAAATCGCGCATCCACGCCAGTGGATGGCTTGCCCGATTGGTCCCATGACGAAGCCACCTTGCCGTCTCGACCAAGAACAAAAACACCGTCGGCTCCGTAAGCCTGGCCCGCTCGCGTCAGCAGATGCAGCACAGGGGCACTCTGGCCGCTCATGCCTTGCCCGGCTTCGCGCTTGATGCCGTCGTCCATCAGGCCCATCAACGACACCGCGCCCATCAGATTGCCGTTCAGGGTGACGGACATGATCTCCACGCTGCGGCGTTTGGCCTCGGGTTCTAGCAACTCCAGCTGCTGGGTCGCTCGCAGCCGTTGGTCACCCCACAGCATCAAGCCGGCGATCAGGCAGGCCGCAACGATGGCCAGCGCCCACCCAGCCCACGGGCGATCCAGCTTCATTCCTTGAAGGCCGCGAGCGACGCAGCCTTGCTCGCCAACTCCGCGTCGCCGTCAGCAAATTGCAACGCGACGGCCTGGAACTGAGGCGCCACCGCCAGGAAAGCGTCGACGATGTCGGGATCGAAGTGCTTGCCGCGTCCCTCGCTGATGATGGCCGCCGCCCGCTCGTGCGACAGGGCCTCCTTGTACACGCGCCGGCTGATCAGCGCGTCATAGACATCGGCCACGGCCATCAGGCGCGCGGAGATCGGAATGTCATCTCCGGCTAGCCCCTGCGGATAGCCCGAGCCGTCCCATTTCTCCTGATGCCCAAAGGCGATTTCCTTGGCGAACTTCAGGAAGTCGACCTCCAGGCCCAGCTTGTGCTCCGCATGCTCGATGGCTTCCAGACCCAGCCGGCAATGCGTCTTCATGATCTCGAACTCGTCCGGCTCCAGTCGACCCGGCTTGAGCAGGATGCGATCCGGTACGCCGACCTTGCCAATGTCATGCAGCGGCGCCGACTTGAACAGCAGCTCGATGGCGTGGTCCGTGAGAAAGGCGCTGAAGCGTGGGTGGCTGCGCAGTTGCCCGGCCAGCACGCGCACGTAATGCTGGGTGCGCAGGATGTGGTTGCCGGTCTCGTTGTCGCGCGTCTCGGCCAGCGAGGCCATCGCCATGATGGTCACGTCCTGGATGGCGGTCAGTTCGCGGCCGCGACGCTGCACCTCGGCCTCCAGGAACTGGTTCTTGTCGCGCAGAAAATCCGTGGCCAGCTTCACGCGCAGATGCGTGGCCACGCGGGCCAACAGGATGGGCGGGTTGACCGGCTTGACGATGAAATCCGCCGCGCCCAGCTGCAGGCCCATCCGCTCCTCCTCGGTGTCGCTCAGGGCCGTCAGGAAGATGAGAGGAATGTGCCGGGTCGCCGGATCGTCCTTGAGCATGCGGCACACATCGTGGCCGGAGAGCTGCGGCATCATGACGTCAAGCAGTATCAGGTCCGGTGGATCGTCTCCGCGCACCATCTCCAGCGCCCTCTCCCCACTGTTGGCGATCCGCACCCGGTACAGGTCCTTGAGCAGCCCCGAGATCAGCATCAGGCTCTCGCGCGTGTCGTCCACCACGAGAACAGAACGTCTCTGCACGAGATCCAAGGGGGGTAATGACATGTTCTGGCCTTCGCTAGCACTGCCGCAACGATCCGGCGTCGCGGAACCTTCCTCGAATGTGGAGGCGCCGTGCTGGCGGCGCCAGCGAGTTGACATTTGTTGACGGATCCAAGGCGGCCTGGGCGGCCCAAATTCACGCGTGACAAAGGTTGACGATGCCGATGACATTCCGTTGACCATGTCTGCCTCCAATGGCGCGAGGATGGCCCTGCCCCGGGACGACCCGGGAACAGGAGAACCTGTCCATGCAAGCCTCTGCCCAACGGCCCCGATCACTCCCGCTTCGCGTGACGTCGGCCTTCAGCAAGCCCACGGAAGATGAATTCGTCCGCTGCTGGAAAATCGTCAAGCGCATGCTCGAAACCATGCGGGAAGAATCCTCGGCCCCCGTCCGAGTGGAGCGCGTCCGCCGCACGCGCACCGGCTGGGCCGCCATCTATCGGATCGGCGACAGGCCGCGCGGCGCATTCAAGATCGACACCTGGGATGACGAACCGCGGAGCCTCTCGCCCGAGCAGGCGGTCGCACACTGGGCTAGCGGGTCATGATAGTCCTGCACACCCGCAAGGCACAACGCCCTGCTCTTCACTGGGGGCCGCGGCAGAGCTGGGCCTTTGCCTTGCCGCTGGCGACAGCCGTCGTCGGCGCGCTGCTGCTCGTCGGGCTAGGCTGATCAGTCCGCCTTGATCTTGATGCTCGCCCGGATCACCGCACCGCACCCATCCGGTTCACGGTCTCGTCCGAGACCGGCCTGCTGCACAGGATGTGGCGCAAATTGCCGGCCGGAATCTCCTTGAAGGCGATCACCTTGAAATCGCACGTGAAGCGAGGGGGATCCACCGCGTAGTAGGCGACCTGCTCCTGCGTCAGGAACATCAAGTCGGCCCGGCCAAGCGGCACCATAGCGAGCATCCTTGCAGGGTCACCGACCAGGCTCTCGATGCCGGCGGTCTTCTCGCCTTCTCGCCTTCTCGCCTTCTCGCCTTCTCGCCTTCTCGTCTTCTCGTCTTCTCGTCTCGCTGAGTGGCGACCAACGAGTCCAGGTACGTGCCATAGGAATAGCCGCCCCTGAGCAAGAGTCTGATATGCCTGTCCGCCACGAGCGCGGCCGCGCCCTGCTCGGCGCTGATGGTCGAGTCCGCACGGGCCACCGCCAGCTGGGGCCGGTCTCGATAGATCGGCAGCGAGGTCTTGGCGATCTTCTCGCGTTCCGGCGAAAGTTGAAATCAGCCCTGCACGGTGCCGTCGTGAATGGCTCCTCTCAGTAACAAATAAATAGCATGGAACAAATAGCATGGAACGCATGCACACCACGCAATGAAGGGTGACGAACTATGCATTGGACAACCTGCATCACGCAGGCGAAGCTGTGCGGCTTAAGGAAGCCGAAACGCTTCAGAAATAGAAGTACACAGCGCACATGCTGGGCCTGCAACACCAACAACTGACCACAGCCGCCCTCATCGAAGACCTCGCCCGCCGCCATGGCGGCAGCGAGATCGTGAGCGTGCGCGCCGAGGGCGATGTCCATCGAATGACATATGCCCAGATGGCCGCGAGAGCGCGCCAAGTGGCCGGAGCTTTGGACGCATTGCAACTGGGCGCTGGTGAGCTGGTGGCCACGCTGGCCTGGAACGGGCACCGTCATCTCGAGCTGTACTTCGGCACCACGGCCTCGGGCCGGCTGCTGCATCCGTTGAATCCGCAACTGCGGCCCGAACAACTGGCCTGGATCATTGGCCAAGCCCGCGACAGCATCGTCTGTTTCGACATGGCCTTCCTGCCGCTCATCCAGGCTGTGCACGCGCGCTGCCCGTCGGCGAAGACCTGGGTGGCGCTGTGCCATGCGCAATGGCTGCCCGCCAACACAGGCATTCCGGGGCTCGTGGCCTACGAGGATTGGATCGCCGGGCACTCGAGCAGCTATCTCTGGCCGCATCTGGACGAGAACAGCGCCGCAACCCTGTGCCACACGGGCGGCAGCTCCAGTCATTGGAGACCTGTGCTGCACAGCCACCGCTCGACGGTGCTGCACACGCTGGCGTCGGTGCTCTCGGAGACGCTGCCGCTGTCGGCCGGCGACAGCGTACTGCCTGTCGTTCCGATGGCTCAGGTCAACGCCTGGGGCTTGCCGTTCGCGGCGGCAATGGTCGGTGCCAAGCTCGTCTTCGCCGCGCCCGGCATGGACGGCAAGGCCATCTATCAGTTGATCGAGGACGAACGCGTCACCCTCGTACTGGGTGTGCCCCAGGGCTGGCCGACGCTGCTCGGGCACATGTGCGCGCACCAGCTGCGCTTTTCCAGGCTCGAACGCGTTGCCATTGGCGGCTTGTCCATTCCGCCAGGCATGTTGGAGGCCCTGGAGAAAGACTACGGTTTCGAAGTGCTGGCTCACTGGGGCAGCTCGGAGCGGATCCCTTCGATCAAGAACGAACCGCAGATCGCATCCAGCGGCAACGGCGGGGCAACGGCGTTCCGCTCGTCCAGAGCCATGCACATCAACTGCAATTGAAAACGACACGACGGGCCCCTAGCCCGCCGTGTCTCTCCTTCCTGATGAAATTTCAGGCCCTTTCGGGCCCTCCTTCACCTCGCTCAACGCTTCATCGGCGCCACCTTGCTCGACAGGCTCTCCGGCGCATCGGTCACCGGCAGGCCGCCGTTCGTCTCCACGCGCAGCACGGTCGTCGCCTGGACCAGGTTGGCCAGATCGATAAACTGCACGCCACCGACGTAGCGATGTCCGGCCGGCAGGCCCGACCAGGTCATGCCCACCGAGGCGCTGCCGCCGTTGTAGACCTGGCTGGGCAGCATCACATTGAACGCGCCGCCGGTGTCGCTCGGCCGCACGATCCAGCTCGAGAGCTTGTGCGTCATCGCCGCACCGCCGTTCATGGCATTGCCGTAGGCCAGCACGCAGACCTTGTAGTTGCCGCTCGCCGGGCTGCTGACCTGCACGGCTTCGTTCGACGTGCTGTTGCCCGAGTAATAGGCGGTCTTGTTGTCCGGCGTGACCAGCATCAGGTCATGGTCGTCAGCGGCGTTGCCCACGTCTTCCTGGCGCAGCGCGAAGCGGGCCACGATGGTGCCAAAGGGCACGTTGAAGTTGTAGACCTTCACGTTCGGCGTATCGACGCCGGCCTGGCAGACCGCTTTCAGCGCATCGGCTTCCATGGCCGAGGCGACGAGGCTGTTGGCAGCGCCCATGGTCACGTCCTTCAGGCCGCCCTTGGTGGAGCGCATGCGGCCGTCGAAAGTGGTCCGCACGGTGAACAGCCGGGTGCCCGAGGCCGTATTGCCTGTGATCATCGCGGGGGCCGAGATGCTGGTTCCTGCACGAGCCTGGATCGGACTGCGCACGGTGTGCGTGCCGTCGGTCCAGCTCAGCGCGCCGAACTGCCAGACGCCTTCGTTGGCGCCGTTGGGCGTGAGCTTGACGGTGAAGCTCTTGGTCTCGCCGGGGCTCAGCGTCAGCGTCGAGGGCGTGACCGTCACCGCAATGCCGGGTACGCTGGCCGTGGCGTTGTAGGTGGCGGCGGTGCTGCCGACGTTGGTCACGCTGCGAATCACGGTCACCGCGCCCGCCACGCTGCCGACGGTGATCGAGGGCAGGTTCAGGTTGTAGGTGGCGTCCAGCGTGCCGTAGGTGGTGCAGTCGGCCGGCGGCACGGAGGCGCGATTGACCAGGCACTGGTAGCGCACGTAGTCGACCTTGCCGGCGTCATAGACCAGGCCGGGATCGACCGCCTTGTTTGGGTCGATGTGGCCGGCGCCTTGGGCCCATGGCAGCTTGCCGTTCTGGGCACCGGGAAGGCCGTCGTCCAGCGTCGGGTAGGCGGTAGTCATCAGCGCCGACTTGATCGCTGCGGGCGACCAGGTTGGATGCGCCTGCTTGAGCAGCAGGCCGATGCCGGCCACGTGCGGCGCGGCCATCGAGGTGCCTTGGTACGACTCCCAGGCCGGCGGCGGTGTCATCGCGCCGCTGGCGACGGCGTCGCGCTCGGCAGGATTGAGCGCCGGCGTCACGCTGGCGATCACGTCCACGCCCGGCGCGGTCAGGTCCGGCTTGAGGATATTGGAGTCGCCCATGTTCGGGCCACGCGAGGAGAAGGCCGCCATGATCGGTGCCGGCTTGGTGCCGATGTAGAACGACGTCATCGACGAGCTGGCGCTTGGCAAGCTGGAGGCATAGGCCTTGATCGCCTCGCCATCGGCCTGGCTCACATGGACCGTCGGCACCGAGTGGGCCTCGGCCACCAGGCCGCCGCCGTTGTCGGCCATGATCATGCCCACACCGCCGGCATTGAGCACGGCCAGGCTCTTGTCCACGCGGGCATTGGTGCCGCGCGTGCAGATCACGATCTTGCCGGCGACCTTGACTGGGTCGAGCTGCAGCGGGTTGCTGAAGCACAGGTTCAGGTCGGCATCGGCACCGGCGATGCCGGCGTCTTCGGCGCGGATCACGGGCGTGTTGGGCAGGCCGTTCACGCTCAGCGAAGCGCCGGTGTACTTCGTGCCGTTGCCCAGCAGGAGGTCGCCCTGCATGCTGCGATCGTGCGTGGAAGCGGCCACCGTCGTGAGCCAGGGGCTGATGTGCGCGACCATGTTGGCCGGGCCACTGTTGCCGCCGGCGGCGGCCACGAACACACCGGCCAGCGCCGCGCGGTAGAAGGCCTGCTCGACCGGATCGTTGACAGTATTCTGCGCGCCGCTGATCGAGAAGTTGATGACGTCCACGCCATCCTTCACGGCGTCATCAATGGCGGCCACCGAGTCGCTGACGAAGCAGCTGTTGGCGCTGCCAGTGCCGTCGTAGGCGTCCGGGTATTCAAAGGTCCAGCAGACCTTGTAGGCTGCCACGCGGGCGCGCGGCGCCATGCCCGAGGCACTGCCCATTGTGATGCCGCTGACCACCGCGCCCACCGGGCCGTTCCCGGCTGCCGTGGAAGCCGTGTGGTCGCCGTGACCGCCGTGACCGGTGGCGCCGCCGATGGAGTCGCGCGCCGAGGCGAAGTCGGTCCAGTGCTGAACATAGCCCGAGGCCAGGAAGCCGGCGTTGTAGAACTTGGCGCCGATCAGCTTGTTGTTGCAATGCTTGGCGGGGTCGAAGCCCTCGCCTGTCTTGCAGCCGCCATGGAAGCTCGCAGGCGCCGGGCCGTAGGCCAGCGAGCCGCCGTTGAAGGTCGGTGCGCCGTTGCCGTCCACGTGGTCGGCGAAGGCCGGGCTCTCGGGCCAGATGCCGCCGTCCACCACACCGACGACCATGTTCTCGCCGGTCAGCGGCGAGCCGTTGGCCGACTGCGACCACAGGCCGCCCGGCGTGCTCAGGCCCAGGAACTTGCTGGTGCTGACGGTGTCGAGCTTGCGCGCCTGGTCCTCGAAGATCTCGATTACGCCGGCATTGGCCTTGAGCGCCTTGGCCTGGTCCTCCGTCAGCACGGCCGCGAAGCCGTTGAACACCGTGTGGTAGTTGGCCAGCACGGGCGCATTGCCCAGCGTGGCGGCGATGCTTGCCTGCTGTTGGCTCAGGTAGCCGACATAGGCCTGCACGGCGTCAGAGCCATAGCGGAAGTTCTCGCCGGATTGCGGCTGCGTGGCCGCCAGGCCGGTGACGCCGCCCCGGTACGTCACGGCAGGCTCGTCCTTGAGCTGGACGATGTAGGTCTTGCGGGCTTCGTCGGCGTGGGCATTGACGGCCAGGCTCGACAGCAGCGCAAGGGTGGCGAGTGCGGTGGTCTTGAGTTTCAAGGTCATGGTGGGGGTGTCTTTCCTCGTTGTTCTTGTCGATGGGCTTCAGGCTTGTTGCAGGCGGCGGCGCGAGATGCCGCCCAGCGCGCCCAGGCCTGCGGCCAACAGCAGCCACTGGCTTGGCTCCGGCACGGCGGTAACGCTCAGGTTGTCCAGCGCGAATTGGCCACGGTTGTTGTCAAACAGCGAGCAGTTGCCGCTCGCGTCGCAGGCGCCGCCGTAGAGGTAGACCGTGCTGAAGGCCGTGGTGGCGAAGTCGCCCGTCATCACGAAATGCGAGAAGCTCAGCGTGCCGAACTGATCCGGGCCGCCGATCGAGAAGTCCATCGCGATCGCTTCGTTGTCGGAGGCGCGCACGCCCAGTACGCGCAGGATGCCCGCGGTGCTCGGCGTCATCTCGCCGGCCGCGCCGAGGAAGGCCGCGTCGAGGCCCTGGATCGTGAAGGCGTGCCCGTCCATCGTGCCCATCGCAAGCACGCCGTCGTTCAGCGTGGTGAGGAAGTGGCTGCTGTTGTTGGTCGGGCAAGTGACGCCGAAGCAGGTGTCAGCCAGCTGCGTGCCATCAACGATCACGCCCACCAGATCGCCGTTGCGCGGGGCGCCCGAGTTGGAGAACGGGTCCATCCAGTAGCCCTGCTCGACGATCTCGTCACCGTTGCCCAGCAGCGGCAACCAGGGCGCAAGGCCCGTGTTCGTCACGTTCTCGAAGCCGATGACCACAGGGCCACCGGCGTTCGCGGCACCGGCTACACAGGCCAGGGCTGCAGCGACCAGCGCGGTCTTTGTCTTCATCAGGCGTTTGCTTGTCTTCATGGGGTCCCTCGTGCTGTGCGTTTCGCGTTGTCCTGGGTCGCAGAGCCGGGCACAGAGGCGGCTGCTGACCATGGGTGCGGCGATTCTGTTGAGCACGCAGTCGTGACGCATTGCCACTTCCTCGGCCCCCCGCGGCGGGTGGCCTCGGGTTTGCTCCAGGGCTTTTTCGCGGGCAAGAGATGGCCCATCAGTTATGGCAAGGCCGTGTTCTGCGCGCTTTCGGGGGCGCGTGCGCTCCTCGGCGTCGATCTGGTCCGCGCAACGGTCCCCCAAACGCGGGGGCGATCTTCGCAAGGCTTGCGGTGCAAACACGACAAGCAAGCCCCACCCCCCGCTTTGAGAGCCCCCCTCCGCGGGGGGGCGTCTTACCCCGGAGGCCGGTGCGAACGCCCTATGAGTCCTGGAGAGCCATGAATAGCATCCGCCGCACAAGCAGTCGAGACGGTCTCGCTGCACCTTTCAAAGGCTTGATCGCATGAAACGCGTCTCTCGCATCCTCGCCACCGGCCTGGCGGCATTGGCTTTCACGTCGGCTGCGCACGCGCAGTTCTACAACCTCTCGGGTACGCCGATGCTGGCCGTTACGGGCCTGAGCTACGACGGCTCGCGCGCCGTCGGCGTGAACGGCGACAACACGCCGTTCTTCATGTGGACCGCTGCCGGTGGCGTTCAGACAGGCGTCGGCGACTTCATCGGCGGTCAGGCCTCGATCTCCTACGACGGCAACACCGTCTCCATCAACGCGATCAATCCGAACAACGGCAATCGCGAAATGGCGCTGTACAACTGGAACAGCGGCACCACCACGATGGTGGGCAGCCTGGGCAACGTCACCGACCGCAACGATGCTGCGACGGCCTTCGGCCTCTCGGGCGACGGCAAGACAGTCGTCGGCCTGGGCTGGCTGGCCGGCAGCGGCGCACACGCCGTCAGCGGCACCGTGGCCGGCGGCGTGACGGACCTGGGATCGAGCGTGGCGAACAGAAGCACTCGTGCGAACACCGCCAACTACGACGGCAGCGTGATCGGCGGATGGCAGGACGACGGTACCGGCTTCTGGCGTGGTGCGGTCTGGAAGAACGGCGTGCAGACCGTGCTGAACTCGGGAGACGAATGGACCTTGCTGGGCCCCGTGAACGCCCTGTCGGCCGACGGCAAGTGGGCCGTCGGCGGTGCCACCAATGACATGGCCTACCGCTGGAGCGAAGCAGGCGGCGCCGAATACATCGGTGCTGGCCTGTACTGGGGCGACGCTGCCAAGGCCAACGCCATCAGCGCCGACGGTCGCATCATCATCGGCACCTCGCGATCCTGGGACACGCCGCCGATGTGGGGCTCGGGGTTCATCTGGACCGAAGACCTCGGCCTGGTCGACCTGACCCAGCTTGCCACGAGCATGGGCATGGACCTGCAAGGCATCACGCTCGCGATCCCGACCGCCATCTCCGGTGACGGCCAGACCATCGCGGGCATGGGCTCCAACGGTGCTGGCTTCGTCCTGCATCTGCCGACCAACCTGGTGCCGGTCCCGGAACCGAGCACCTTCGTGCTGCTCATGCTGGGCTTGGCTGTCTGCGCGCTGAAGGCGCGTCACCCCCGGTTCAGCAACCGGACCTGAAAAGCCGGCCAGCGCCCGGTCAGGACCGGGCGCTGGCCGCCTCCGAACCCTAGAAGTTGTCCATGGACCTCTACCTCGCAGATGCCGGCATTGCTGCGCTCGAAGCGGCGCTGGAATCGCCGGCGCCGGGCATCGAACGCGCGGAGATCCAGGTCACCACCGCCTGGCATTTGCGCCAGCGCGACGGCACCCGCGCATTGGCATTGAGCAGCGAAGCGTCCGTGTTGATCGCCGATCGGCCCGGGCTGCAGGTGCGCAATGCGCTGACCCGCTGCGAGATCTTTGCGCTCCACGGCCGTATCGATGAGTCCGAAGCGCAGCTGGCCGAGGCACGCCGCCTGCTGCTTGCGCCCGGCGTGAATCCGCTGACCGAAGGCGACGCGCTTCTGGCCGAGGCCGTCGTGGCCAAGGCACGCGGGCAGCGCGGGCGCGAGCTCGATGCCTATGCGCGCAACGTCGCTCTGCTCGCCGGCAGGAACGACGCGCGGCGGCTGCGCATTGCCCAGGCCTGGGCTGCCTACGAGAACACGTTCGGCGGGCCGGAAACCGGCGATGCGTCCGAATTTTCCTCAAGCGTCAGCCTGTCGGACCGCGGCAACGCCGATCTGACCTGCGATGCGCTGCTCGGCGCCGCGCAGGCGCTCAAGCTGTCGCGGCGCGATCCGGCGCGCGCAGCCCGGCTCTTTCTTCAGGCGAGCGAGCAGGCCCGGCAGATGGGCCTCGTGCGCCACGCCATTGTCTGCACGCTGAACGCGGGCTCCGCCCTGCAAAGCCTCGGCTTCCTCGACCAGGCCGCTGCGTGCTGCGCGTCTGCCACGGAGCTGTCGCGCCAGGCCGGCTGGCCGGTGCTGGTGGGAGCCAGCGGCACGCAGCTTGCGGCGCTGCTGCTGGAGCTGGGCCGGCTAGAGGAAAGCCATGCCGTGCTGAGCGCGGCCGTCGAGACGCTGGCCGCCACGCCGGCCGGCATCAACAAGGCCAATGCATGCAGCGCGCTCGGCCAGACGCTGCTGCTGATGGGCCGCAGCGTCGAATCGCTGGGACCGATGACGGAAGCCATCCGCATGTATCGCGATGCGCGGTCCAGCGACAACCTCGCGCAGAACCTGATCGGTCACGCGCGTTCGCTCTCGGCGGCCGACCAGCCGCAGCAGGCGCTGGCGGCCCTGAGCGAAGTGCAGGTGCTGATCGAGCGGCATGGCTTCTCGGCCCTGGCCGTGGCGGTCTGCGAGGCGCTGGCCGAGATCCACCAGCGCCATCCCTCGCTGCCCGCGCCGGCACGCATGAGCCTGCCCAACGCCGCGCTGCACTACGCAGAGGCCACGCTGCGCGAAGGACTGGGTGTCGACGGCTGGAAGCCCTCGGCCACCCTGCTCATCCAGCTGGCCGATGGCTGGGCCGCCGCTGGCGACATGGCCCAGGCCTACGGCTACGCGCGCCGCGCCTTTGCCGCCAAGGACGAGGAAGCGGCCGTGATGTCCAGCCGGCTCCCGACCCTCGTGCTGCGCCTGCGCGAAGGCCGAGATGACGACGACGCGCGCCCGCTCTCCAGCATGCCTGCCAAGCAGCTGGCGCCGAAGCTGCTGTCGCCCAAGGAGCATGAAGTGCTCCGGCTGCTGGCGCGCAACCTCTCGAACAAGGAAATCGCGACGGCGCTCGAGATCGGCGAGGAGACCGTCAAGTGGCACCTGAAGAAGGTCTTCAACAAGTTGGAGGCCGGCTCCCGCAAGCACGCGGTGGTGCGCGCGCGCACGCTGGGCGTCATCAGCTTCAGCTCCTAGAAACCGTTCCGTCATCCCGTCGTCGAAGCAAAGCGAACTCCCGTGCCCACTCTCCATTTCCAATCCATCGCCCGCCGTGCCAGGGGCTTCACGCTGCTGGAGTTGCTGGTCGTCATGGTCATCATCGGTCTGCTGGCCGGCTATGTGGGGCCGCGCTTCTTCGGCCAGATCGGTAAATCCGAGGTCAAGGTGGCGCGCGCGCAGATCGACGCGCTGCAGAAGGCGCTCGACCAGTACCGGCTCGACACCGGCCACTACCCTGGCACGGAACAGGGCCTCGCCGCGCTGGTCTCGCGCGTGGGCGACGAACCCAAGTGGGCCGGGCCGTATCTGTCCAAGGCCCTGCCCAAGGACCCATGGGGCCGTGACTACCAGTACAAGCAACCGGGCGATCACGGCGAGTACGACCTGCTCTCCTTCGGCAAGGACGGCCGTCCGGGTGGCGACGGCGAAGACGCTGACCTGACGAGCTGGTGAGCATGCCGAATTTCGAGGTCCGTGTCTTCCGGCCCGGTGCTGCGGCCGTGCAGACGCAGCGCATTACCGCGCCGGATCGCCAGTCGCTGGCCGCCCTGCTGGACGTGGCGCCGCAGCATGTGTTGTCGGTGACCGAGCTTGCCGTCGCCCATGCGGAGGCCCGGCGCATCAGCATGCGTCGCCCGTCCCGTTTTCCCTTGCAGCTCTTCAGCCAGGAACTGGCCGTGCTGCTGGACTCGGGCATTGCCTTGCTCGAAGCGCTGAACACGCTGCGCGAGAAGGAAGCCCAAGCCACAGTGCGCAACGCGCTCGATGCCGTCGTGGCGCAGGTCGAGCAGGGACGGCCGCTGTCGGCAGCGATGCAGGCGCAGCCGCAGGCCTTCGACGAACTTGTCTGCGCCATCGTCGCGGCCAACGAGCGCACGGGCCAGCTCTCGACGGCGCTGGCCCAGCACGCAAGGTACCTTGCCTGGGTGGATTCGCTGCGCCAGCGCCTCGTCTCGGCCTGCGTCTATCCGCTGATGCTGCTCGGCGTGGGCGGCGCGGTGATCCTGTTCCTGCTGTTCTTCGTCCTGCCGCGCTTTGCCGGCATCCTCGACGGCCTTGGCGGCGATCTGCCCTGGGGCTCGCGTCTGCTGATCGGCTTCGGAGCGACGGCCGGCGCGCATCCGGGCGCCGTGCTCGGCGGCCTGGCAACGCTGCTGGCCGGAGCCACCCTGCTCGTCGCCCGCAGCGGCTGGCGTCAACGCCTGCAGACACTGGCCTGGACACTGCCGGGCCTGGGTCCGCGGCTGCGCGTGCTGGCGCTCGCACGTTTGTACCGCAGCCTGGCCATGCTGCTCGCGGCCGGCGTGCCTGCTCTTGCAGCGCTGCGCATCGTGCGGGGCGTGGTGGCCCTGCCCTGGCGCGACGCGGTGACCCGCGCCGCCGACGCCATCGAGCGCGGCGAGCGCCTTTCCGAATCGCTGGAAGCGCAAAACCTCGCCACGCCGGTGGCCCGCCGCATGGTGCGCGTGGGCGAGCGCAGCGGCGAAGTGCCGGCGATGCTGGAGCGCGCCGCAGCATTCCACGACGAGGAAGCCGTGCGCCTGACCGAGCTGCTGACGCGCCTGGTCAACCCGGCGCTCATGCTCGTCATGGGCGTGGTCATCGGCGGCATCATCGTGCTGATGTACCTGCCGATCTTCCAGCTGGTGGAGCAGGTGCAATGAGCTCGCATTCGCTGGCCGACTGGCTGCCCGCCGAGGCCGCCCCGTGGCACCTCGACTTCGAGCAGTGGCCCCAGGCGCAGGCGCAGCGCTGGCGCGCCGTTCTGGCATCGGGCGTGAACGGCTGCAAGGTGCTTCTGGCGGCGACGGAAGAAGACCCGTTGCTGCTGCAGAGCCTGGAGGCGCGCCTGCAGGCGCCGGTGCGCTGGCTGCGCTGCGATGCCGAGGCCGTCACCCATTGGCTCGGCGCCGGCGAGGCGGACTTCCGCGCGCTGTCCGATGTCGAGGAAGCCGTTGCCGAGGCCGCCGCGAACAACGGCGCGGAGGAGCTGTCCGCCCTGCGCCTGTCGGAGCAGGCCAGCCCCGTCGTGCGGCTGCTCAACGCCACGCTCTACGACGCGCTGCAGGACGGCGCATCCGACGTCCACATCGAATGCACGGGCCGTGGCGCGACGATCCGCTTCCGCGTCGACGGCGTGATGGCGCTGGTGCGTCAGGTCGAGAACGCCGCCGTGGCGGAGCAGCTCGTCTCGCGCCTGAAGGTCATGGCCGAACTCGACATCGGCGAGCGCCGCCTGCCGCAGGACGGCCGCTTCAAGCTGCGTGTGCAGGGCCGCGAGGTGGACTTCCGCCTGTCCATCATGCCCAGCGTGTTCGGCGAGGACGCCGTCGTGCGCATCCTGGATCGCGCCCGCATCGAGGTCGATGCGGGCCAGCTGAGGCTGGACGCCCTGGGCTTCGGCGCCGACCAGCGCGCCGCGATCCGCCACCAGGCGCGCCAGCCGCACGGCATGCTGCTCGTCACCGGTCCGACCGGATCGGGCAAGACGACCACGCTCTATGCCACGCTGGCCGAGATCCACACCGGCGCCGACAAGATCATCACCATCGAAGACCCGGTCGAGTACCAGTTGCCGGGCGTGGTGCAGATCCCCGTCAACGAGAAGAAGGGCCTGACCTTCTCGCGCGGCTTGCGCTCCATCCTTCGCCACGACCCGGACCGCGTGATGGTCGGCGAGATCCGCGATGCCGAGACGGCGCAGATCGCCGTTCAGGCGGCATTGACGGGCCATCTGGTGTTCAGCACCGTGCATGCCAACAACGCCTTCGACGTGATCGGCCGTTTCATGCACATGGGGCTGGACCTGTACAACGTGGTTTCGGCGCTGAACGCGGTGCTGGCCCAGCGGCTCGTGCGCATGAACTGCACGCACTGCGCCAGTGCATGCCGTCCTGACGCGGCGCAGCTCGTGCGCTACTGCCTGTCAGCTGAAGGCGGCAGCTATATGCGCGGCGAAGGCTGCGGCCACTGTCGCGGCACGGGCTACAAGGGGCGGCGCGCCGTGGCCGAACTGCTGCGCCTGGACGATGGCCTGCGGGACTTGATCGCCGCCCGTGCGCCCATGTCGGCGATCAAGGAAGCCGCCCGCAGCCGCGGCATGAAGACGCTGCGCGCCGAGGCCCTGGCGGCCGTCACGCGCGGCGAAACGACTTTCGAGGAACTCGAACGTGTCACCCTCGATGAATAAAGCGCTGCAGGCCTTGCGCGCGCGCCTTGCGCAACCCCGCACGTGTTTCCTCGCGCGCAGCGAAGACTTTGCCGATTGGTGCGCGCAGCATCGCGGCGAGCCCTGCCGCCTCGTCGTCAGCAGCCGCTTGCTGCAGGACTTCACCTTCGAGCCCGGACTGCCGCTGCCCGACGCCGCCGCGCGCGATGCATATGCGCATCAGCAGTTCGGCCACTACTTTGGCGCCGCCGCCCGACACTGGGCAGTGGCCACCTGGGAAGGCGGCGCCAGCGCGCTGGCCGGCGTGGACCTGGCCGCCCTGCGTGAGACGGCGCGCGACGCCAGGGTTGTCCTGCGCAGCGTGACGCCGGGCTGGGCGCCCGTGCTGCGTCGGCTCTGCGCTGAGGAACCCGAGTGGGCTACGGCGCTCGACGCGCAACTCGCGTGGGTCGAAGGCGCGCATCTGCTCTGGCTGCGTCTGAAGCAGGGACGCCTCGCGGCGCTCCGCAGCCAGCGCCTTGAATCGCCGACGCGGGCCGCGCTGCAGGCGGCGCTTCTCACCCGTGCCGGGTCGCGCGTGCTGGTGCTCGGCCATGGTCTCGACGAGGCAACGCTGCCGGCGATGGCCGGCGTGCGTCAGATCGGCCGGCTTGACGGCATCGAGCCCGACGTTGGATTCTTTGGAGAAATACCGCCGACTGCAGCACAGGTGCCCGCACCGGATTTTCTCGGCACGCGAACGCCGCGCCATGCGCTGGCCTGGCCGCTGGCCGCCGTGGGCGCGCTCGTGCTGGCCACGACGGCGCCAGCCGCTTGGATCCAGCATGGCGAGCGCGATGCGGCACGGGCCGAACTGGCGCGCGTGCAGACGCAGCTGCGTCCGCAGGCGGTCGCCGCCCGGCCGGTGAACCGAGATGTTGGCATGAACCGCGCGCTCGAGGTCCAGGCACAGATCGACGCGCCTTGGAGCACGCTGCTGGCCGAGGTCGAACGCGCAGGGCTGCAGGGCCGCGAGCGCATCGATTGGCTGGGGCTCGAATACACCTCGGCGCGCGGGCAACTGCGCCTCAGCGGTCTGGCGCCGCAGCAGGGCGAGGCACTGCGCCTCGTCGATCACCTGGCAGCCCAGGCCGGCTGGAGCCATGTCGTGCTGGGCCGCTTTGAGGCCGGCGCGCCAGGTATTCCGGGGTTGCGCTTCGAACTCTCTGCGCAGTTCGACGGCCGGCTGCAGGAAGGCGTGGCGCACCCATGATGCATCTGGATTTCAAGCGATGGGGCTGGCCGGCGCTGGCGGGCGTGATCCTGCTGATTGCGGCCGCGGCATCCGTCTTCATGGGTCGCCGATGGCAAGGCGAGACGGCGGCGCTGCAGGAGCAAGGCCGCTCGCTCGTCACGCAGCTCAAGTCACAACCCGCCGCGAACGCAGCGGGCCGGCCTCTGGATCGCCCCGCATGGCTCGCCAGCCTGCCGCCGGGCAGCGCGCGCCAGCAGCGGCTGGCCGATCTGCTTGAACTCGCGATCCGACAGGGTCTCGTCATCACGCGCACCGAGCATCGCCTGAGCGTCGATGCGGATGCAGGGCTGGAGCGCCTGGGCGTCAACATGCCGGTCTCCGGCAGTTATGCGCAGCTGCGCGGCTTCATCGAATTGGCACTGAGCCAGGACCCGGCCCTGAGCCTGGACAGCCTGAAGCTGCAGCGGGCCAACGCGCAAGCCGCGCAGCTCGACGCCGACCTGCTCTGGTCGCTGCACGCGAGGTGCGGCTCATGAAGCTGACTCTCTTGCGCAAGCGCCACGGGCTGCTGGGCAGCCTGCTTGCGGCCACCGCCGCCGCCACGCTCTGGGCTTCGCAAATTGTCGACGGCGAGGATGAAGTGCAGGCTGTGGCCGGCGCTTCGCACCGCGCGCCGGCACCTTTGGCCAGACCGAAGACGGCGACCGCAGCCGAAACGCCTTCCACACGTCAGGCCGCAAGTCTCAACACCTTGCCGCGCACGCAGTGGCCCGAAGCCGCCGCCAGCGAGCTTGCAGCCTGGATGCCGCCCCCTCCGCCGCCACCCGTCGTGCAGCAGGCCGTCGCGCCCGCGGCGCCGCCTGTGCCCGAAATGCCGCGCCTGCCCTACGAGCTGATCGGTCGCCTCGTCGAGGCCGGTCGGCCCGTGGCGTTGCTGGCTGGCCCGATGCGCACGCTGGCGGTGCCGGCCGGCGAGCTGATCGATCGGCAATGGCAGGTCGACGCCATCGACGAGCGCGGCCTGACCTTGACCCACAAGCCCACCGGCACCCGACAAACCCTCCCCTACCGGATGACGCCATGAAGACGCGCGCCCTACTTCCGCTCGCGGCCTCATTGCTGCTGGCTTCCTGTGCCAATCCGGCCCTGCGCGAGGCCGAGGACCTGAGCCGCGCCAACCGCCTGCCGCAGGCCGTGGCCGTGCTGGACAAGGCGGTGCAGCAGCAGCCGGGCGAGCCGGCCCTGCGCGCCGCGCAGATGCGCTTGCGCGATCAGCTGGCCCAACGCCAGCTGCTGCGGCTCGAAGGCCTGCGCCAGACTGGACGTTGGGACGAGGCCGCCGCCGCGCTCGACGAGCTGCGCCTGCTCGATCCAGGCAATGCCCGCCTGTCCTGGTTCGATGCCGAGATCACCCGCGGCGGTCGCCAGGATCTGCGCCTGGCCGAGGCGCGCCGCGATCTGGAACAGGGACGACTCGACCGCGCGGACGCCGCAGCGCGCGAGGTGCTGGCCGAGTCGCCACGGCACGCCGAGGCACGCCGCCTGATCGCGCGCGTGGCCGAGAAGCGCCCCGTTGATCCCTTCAGCTACGGAGAGCTGGGCCCGGCCTTCCAGAAGCCGGTGGATCTGGAGTTCCGCGACGCCACGCTGCGCCAGGTCTTCGAGGCGCTGTCGCGCAGCTCGGCCGTCAACTTCGTCTTCGACCGCGATGTGAAGGGCGATGCGCGCGTCACCGTCTTCCTGAAGAAGGTCACGCTCGACGAGGCGCTGCGCGTGATCCTGTCCACGCAGGGTCTGGACCGCAAGCTGCTCAGTGAGAACACGGTTTTCATCTACCCCAACAACCAGAACAAGGAGCGCGAGCACCAGGAGCTGGTCACGCGCACGCTCTATCTGACGAACGCGGATGCCAAGCAGGTCATGGCGATGGCCAAGACCATCACCAAGGTGCGCGACGTGCACGTGGACGAGCGGCTCAACATGCTGGTGATGCGCGATACGCCGGAAGTGCTGCGTCTGGTGGAAAAGCTCGTCGCCGCCATCGACCTGCCCGAGCCCGAGGTGATGCTCGACGTCGAGGTCATGGAGCTGTCCAGCGACAAGGTGGACACGCTGGGCCTGCAGTGGCCGTCCTCGCTGCAGCTGGGCATCAGCGATGCGGCGGGCAACATCCCCAGCCGCGTCTTCATCGGCGGCAAGAACCCGTCCAACTTCCGCGCCAGCATCGCCAACCCGGTGGCGGTAGCCAACCTCAGCGGTACCGACGGCGACGTCAACCTGCTGGCCAATCCCAAGATCCGCGTGCGCAACAAGGACAAGGCGCGCATCCAGATCGGGGAGAAGGTGCCGGTGTTCACGACCACGACCAACTTCACCGGCCAGACCTCGGTGGCTGCGGCCGTGCAGTACCAGGACGTGGGCCTGAAGCTCGAGGTAGAACCGGTCGTGCAGCTGGACAACGACGTCAGCATCAAGATCAACCTCGAGGTCTCCAACATCATCAACCAGGTGACCGGCCCCGGCGGCACCACGGCCTACCAGACGGGCCAGCGCCAGACCTCGACGACGCTTCGCCTGGCCGACGGCGAAACCCAGGTGCTGGCCGGCCTGATCAACAACGAGGACCGCACCAGCAGCACGGGTGTGCCGGGCCTGCAGAACCTGCCGCTCCTGGGCCGCCTGTTCGGCTCACGCACCGACACGCGCAACAAGAGCGAGATCGTGCTCCTGATCACGCCGCATGTGATCCGCAACCTGAGCCTGCCCGACGCGGCCAACTCGCGCCTGCCCGGCGGCACCGATGCCTCGCCCGGAGCGTTCAGCAGCTTGATCCGGTCGTCGGCCAGGAGTGGGTTGGCCCTGGCCGCCTCTGCACCCACGGCAGCAGCGCCCAAGCGCGCGGTGCTGCAGTACGAGGTCGCGCAGGCTGCCGTGCCCGTGGGCAGCAGCGCCTCGCTGACACTGCGCAACGAGGCAGAGTACGCAGTCAAGGCCGTTGTCGAGTACGACGCGCGGATGCTGCAGGCGGCTCCTGCGGATGCGGCCGGCGCACCCGGGCGCATGCAAGTCGAGGTGCCGGCCAAGGGCGAGAAGACCGTCGCGCTGCGGGCGCTGCCGGCCGCCATCGGCCAGGTGCTCAGCGTGGGCGTGAGCAACGCGCAAGCGCTCGGCGTGCCGGCCGGCGAGAGCGTGGCGGTGCAGGCCGAGGGCGTGGGGCTGATCCACGTCGAGGCCCGCTGATCGGGCCTGCAGATGAAGACACGCGGCTTCACCCTCATCGAGATGCTGGTCGTGCTGGCCATCCTCGGCGTGCTCGCGGCCGCGGCACGGCCCCTGTTCGAGCTGAGCCACCAACGCAGCCAGGAGTTCGAGCTGCGTGCCTCGCTGCGGACCCTGCGCGGCGCCATCGACGCCTACAAGCGCGCCACCGACGAAGGCCGCATCAGCAAGCCGGCCGATGCGAGCGGCTACCCGCCCGACCTCGACGCGCTGGTGCGCGGCGTGGTGGACATCCGTTCGCCGAATGCCGAGCGGATCTACTTCCTGCGCAGTCTGCCGCGCGACCCTTTCGCCGACCCGGCCCTGTCGGCCCCAGAGAGCTGGACGGCACGTGCCTATGACAGCCCGCCCGAAAGCCCGCACCCAGGCCGCGACGTGTTTGACGTGCACTCGCGTTCGGAGCGCCGGGCGCTCGACGGCACGCTCTACAAGGCCTGGTGATGACTACGCCGCACCCGAAACAAGGCAGCGCCGGATTCACGCTCATCGAGCTGCTCGTCGTCATGGCCATCGTCGCGCTGCTGGCCGCGCTGGCCGCGCCGCGCTACTTCCGCAGCGTGGACAAGGCCAAGGAGACGGCGCTGCACAGTTCCCTGGCCGTGATGCGTGACGCCATCGATCACTACGCCGCCGACAAGGGCCGCTATCCAGACTCGCTCCATGATCTGGTAGCCGAACGTTACCTGCGCGAGATTCCCGAAGACCCGATCGCCGGGAGCCGCGAGCAATGGCAGCTGTTGGCGCCGCCGGCCGACGCAGCGCTCAAGGGCGGCGTCTACGACGTGCACAGCGGCGCGACCGGCCGAGATGGCGATGGCAGGCTCTATGCGGACTGGTAGTCAATCCGGCTTCACCTACCTGCTGCTGCTGTTCTTCGTAGCGCTCACAGCCGCTGCGCTGGCAGCCCTGGGCCGCTCCTGGCACGACGCCGCCGAGCGCGAACGCGAGCGCGAGCTGGAGTTCCGCGGCATGCAGATCGCGCGCGCCATCCACGCCTATCGCCTGGCCAGCCCCGGTCTGGCTCAGAATCCGCGCAGCCTTGCCGATCTGATCCACGACACGCGCGGCCCCACGCCACGCCACCATCTTCGCGAGGCCTACGTCGACCCCTTCACCGGCCGGGCCGACTGGCAGCTGTTGCCTGACCCGGCCGACCCACGCCGCTTCGTCGGCGTGCGCAGCCGCTCGGACCAGCGGCTGCTGCGCCGGCGCATCGGCAGCTGCAAGGATGTGAGACAGGCCCGTGACTGCGCCTTCCTGGCCGCCGACCACGAGCAGGCTGCAACTGGCTCAGATGGCTGATGCGCCGCCGGCTTGGCCGGCCGGCCCCGGCGCGGCCAGCCTGCAACGCCGGCCGCCTTCCGCTGCCGGGCGGCAGACCGCACCCGGATCGGGAATCACCTGGCAGGTGGAGCGCAAGCCCAGGCGTTCGGCCTCGGCGCGGTCGAATTGGGTGAGTGCATCGGCCGCAGACTGAAGTGCCGCGGCGTCGGCATGCGCGGTGGACCAGGGCCGGTAGCCGGCCGGGCCGCCGCAGGGGCGGGAGCCGATGCCGATGGTGCGGCACTGCGCATCGCTCTCGCAGGCGGCGCTGCCGATCAGCGCGTCGATGCGCGCCACCAGGTTTTCACGGGACAACGGCTGCGGCGCCGCACAAGCGGCGGCGGCCAGCGCCCAAACGAGCAAGGGTCCGAACCTCATGAGCAAGCTCCTCTGGCTGAATCTGTGATCGGCCGCCGTCATCCGCCTGGATAACCCGCCTCGGGTTTGTTCGCCCCGTATTCGGGGGCCCCTCTGCGCGGGTGATGGTGGCCACGCGGACCGATCGATAACTTCCTGATCCTCATCATCTCATTCGTCACAGGACCATGAAGACCTATCGAAGGATTCCCGGTTGTTGCCTGCGCCTCGGCGCGCTCTTGCTCGGACTGGGGACTGCCCTGGCAACCCAGGCATCGCAGCTGGTCCCCCAAAACCTCAAGCAGATGATCCAGACCTCGGACGTCATCGTCAGCGGCGAGGTGCTGAAGGTCAGCGACGGCATCGACCGCGGCGTGCCGTTCACCGAGATCACGCTGAAGGTCAAGGGCAGCATCAAGCGTGACCTGCCCGTGGGCAGCAGCTACAAGATCCGCCAGTACGGCCTGCTCAAGAATCGCAAGATGAACGATGGCCGCTTCCTGCTGGCCACCAAGATCGAAGGCATGCCCAGCTGGACGGTAGGCGAGAAGGTCACGGCCTTCATGAACAAGGCATCCACCCACACCGGTTTGACCAGCCCCGTCGGCCTGGCCCAGGGCAAGTTCACCGGCAGCGGCACGCAGGTGGCCAACGCCTTCGACAACAAAGGCCTGTTCAACAACATGAGCGTGGACCCGGGCGTTCTGAACGCTGCCGAGGCCGAGATGCTCACCAAGAAGGGTGGCGCCGTGGAAGGCGGCGTGCTGACGAACCTCGTCAAGCGCGCAGTCCGCGAGCAATGGATCGAAAAGGGAGTGATGCGCTGATGAAAAAAGCTTTCAACCTCAGGTGCGCGCTGACGGCCGCACTGCTGCTGGGTCTGTCCGCAGCCCAAGCCGGCGGCCCGCTGCTGCTGACCGACAGCCCGCGCAGCCCGCAACCGCTGCGCTGGGACACCAGCAAGGGCCCGGTCCAGGTCTACACCGACATCGGCCCCTACGTCTACAAGGACGACGGCTCGGTCTTCCTGACCAACGCGCAGGCCGACAAGATCACCGCCTTCGCACTGACGCAGTGGAGCAGCGTCCCGACCTCGACCTGGCGCGCCGTCACCGATCCGAGCAAGTTCAAGAAGTTCAGCCAGGTGCCCAGCATTGGCGTGGACGTGATGGACGGCGAGACCGCCAAGAAGGTCTACGGCCAGCCCAACGAGGGCGGCATCTACGTGATCTACGACCAGCACGGCCAGGTGATCGAGGAATATTTCGGCGTACCCAAGGACCAGGTGCTGGGCATCGCCTTCGCCGAGATCGCCGAGGACCGCGATGGCGACGGCTATCCCGAGACCATCGTCAAGGCCACAGCCGTGATGAACGGCTGGATCGTCTCGCACGAGGACGCCAACCCCGACATGCCCTGGATGCCGCCGCCCGACATCGACGGCAAGCGCATTGCCGGCGTGTTCACGCACGAGTTCGGCCACGCGATCAACATGTCGCACTCGCAGGTGAACGGCGCCATCGCCTACTTCAGCGAGCCTGGCTACTTCGAGGTGGCGCCCGGCGTGCCCGGCTGCGTGCCCTACATGCACTCGTGGAACAGCGCTGACCCGAGCGCCAACCGCATCGACCCGAAGTACATCGAGACGATGTTCCCCTTCATCGACCCGGACAACATCAGCGCCAAGGGCCAGAACGCCGGCCGCGAGATGAGCACGGTCGATCGCCCGGACGACGTCGCCGCGATCTCCGACCTCTACCCGACCGCGGCCTACCTGAAGACACGCGGGTCCATCACCGGCGTGCTCTACCTGAAGGACGGCCGCACGCCCTACTCCGGCATCAACATCATCGCCCGCAACATCAGCAATCCGTTGGGCGACGCGATCTCGGCGCAGAGCGGCGACAAGACGCAGGGTCATGTCGGGCCGGACGGCCGCTACCGTATCAACAACCTCACGCCGGGCCAGAAGTACGTGCTCTACACCGAGGAAATCGTGGCTGGCGGCTATCCGACGGAGCCCACGGCGCTCGTTTCGGAAGCCGAGTACTGGAACAGCAACGAGCAGTCCACCCCGTCCAAGGACAAGGCCTGCATGGCCAGCGCCATCACGGCGGAAGCCGGCGTCACCAAGACGGCCAACTTCTACTTCAATGGCTACAAGGACGGCGTGCAGTACACACCGGTGACCAACGGCTACCTGGGCAGCATGTCCAAGAACGGGGAGCGCGCCGCGGGCACGATCGACAACATCCCTTTCGTCTGGGATTCGAAGACCGGGGTGACCTGGTCACCGGAGGGCGTGTTGGGCGTCAACGCCAGCATCACGCGCGACGGCAGAAAGATGATCGTGCAGGCCGACCTCGACGGCCGGGTGGTGGGCACCGACTGGGAAGGCCTGCCGATGAAGACCAACTCGGCCACGATCTGGGACACGCTGACGGGCCGCCTGATCAACCTGGGCAGCCTCAACGGCGACACCTGTGGTGGCAGCAGCCAGATTGGCTACTCCAGCAGCTATGGCTGGGCGCTCGATGCCACGGGCAAGACGGCCGTCGGCACCGCCTACATCGACAAGAATGGCGATGGCAAGTGCGAGGGAGGCTGGGCCGACGACGCCTTCATCGGCGGTGAAGTCGTGCCGTTCATCTGGACGGAGCGAGGCGGCCCGAAGATGCTGAGCATGCAGGGCATCGACACCACCAACGAACCCTGGCACCGCGCCCATGCGGTCTCGGCGGACGGTCGCGTCGTGGTCGGCAACAGCAACTTCATGAAGGCCTATGCCTGGATCGACCAGGGCAAGCCGATCGACCTGTACAAGGCCATCGGCGCCGTGGACGGCGGCTACGCGATGACGCCGGACGGCAGCCGCGTAGCGCTGAGCACCGAGAAGGATGGCCTGGTATTCTGGAACGCCAACAAGGGCACGGGCCGCAACGCCTTCAGCAAGATCCGCCCGCTGAAGTGGTGCGAAGACCAGCCGCTGCTGGGCCTCGACATCAGCTGCGAGAGCGAAGGTGCGGCCGCCATCCAGGCGAACTTCGGTCCGATCCCCATCATCGCCAGCGACATCAGCGATGACGGGAAGATCATGATCGCCCAGGCCGGCACCTGGTACAGCGGCCTGGTCGGCTACCTCTGGATCGAGGACATCGGCTGGATCAAGATGAAGGACTTCTTCCGCACCCAAGGCGTGGCAGAGGCCTACCGCTACGGCATGGACGGCCCCGCATCGCTCAATGCCAAGGGCAACGAGATGGTCGGCGGCATTCCCGGCTACCCGCTGACCTGGTACGTGGACATGAGGAAGGCCTTCGTTTGCAGCCGTGGCAGCTCGGTGGAGACCAACTTCCCTGACGAGTTCGTCGATCAGGTCCAGCGTGGCGCCAAGATGGGCCGGTGCGAGCACCTGAGGTAAGCCTGCTCACGGCCTCCTGGCGGACGCTCGTGAAGGGCGTCTGCCAGGCCTCTGCGCTATTCTGAGGTCTCCTCAAGCCCCGGGATCCATCGCTGATGGTGAGGGTACGCAGCCTTCTGCCTATCCTGGGTCCCGTTCGCTCTCGCTGGTGTGTGCCATGCGGCGAGCTTCAAGATGTACACCACCGAGTTCCCGCGCCTGGTCGAAACACGCAGGGCGGCGAAGCTTCGGGCCTGTACATGGAATTGATGCGCAAGGTCGGCGAGGCCATCAGGCATCAGTTCAGCTGGGTCATCCAGCCCTGGCCACAGGCGCAACGTTCGGCTCAGCTACTGGCCGGCGGTAGTGGGAGTGGCTCCGCCGTCGGCGCTGCCGCAATTGGTGCCCTCTGAGGGTGACCAATCGGGGCACGGACTTCAAGCCGCTGCTGGCTTCAGAGGCACCGTCCTCGCGCCTGCGTGGCGCATGGGAAGACTGTCCGCGCCGTTGCCGACGCCGGCCAGCAAGTTGACAGTTGTCGGTACTTGTCGCGACCATGATTTGCAAAGGGGCGGCAGAGTTCAGTTCTCGCGTCAACTGGGCGCCGAAATCCCTGCGGCAGGACGCTGCTTCCCTAGCTTCACTACCGCTGTCAAAAGCCACTGGGGTAGATGGCCCTGCTGGTCACCATGGTCGGCTGTCGACATTCGCGGCGACAAAAAATCCAAGCTGCAGAACTCGGCACGGCTCGGTGGATCCGAACGAATCAGTCGTCAAGGCTCACCTTGGGGCGGTCTTTGTAGAAGTTGTCGAACGCCGGCGCGTAGTAAACCTTCGTTGCAGGAGTTAGCCAGCGCTCGAACTGATCACGGTAATGTGGGTCCAGCACAAGCTGGCCGACAATTCGGTCGATGATCTTGATCTTCGCGCGCCCCCACGGCGTTCGTGGACAAGCGAAGCTCCCGATCAGGGGAGCCTGCGCGCCATTGATGGGCAATGCCACCAGCTGCCCCAGCGACGACGAGTTCCTTTGATGTTGTGCCAAGACAAAGTCATAGTCCAGCGTGTAATCGGCACGGCCTCGCGCAATCATCTCGAAGATGTTGGCGCCGAGTTGCGCTCCTGGACTGAAGGACAAACTGCTGTCAGGCGAACTGCCACTCACAACCGCGTCGAGCGCCGCACCGTAGCTGCGCCCGCTGACCAATACGCCTTGCAAGTTTCGCTGGGCGATCAAGTCCGACAGCTTGACCAGATGACCCGCATCCATCGGCACCCTGTCCAGGCTGTCTCGACGCACGATCAGCTGAATGGGCGGCAAGATGAAGACGTCGCTCAGGTACGCCTGCTTTGCTCGTTCTGGCGTATGCAAGGCGCCGGTGTAGCAGACCTGTTCACCTGCAACGAGGGAATGCCAGATCCGAGCGGTGTTCGCGACAACGAATTCGTGCGTCACCTTCTCCGGCCAGGCCGCCACGATGCGTTTGAGCAGTTCATCTACAGCGCCGCTTTCTGGCCCCCCCGGCTTTGGCATCGAATACGGCGGAAAGTCGATCAGGAGCCATTGCAAAGTGTCTGCACGGGCGGGACTGCCGAACAGCCACAGCGTCAGGAACCCAACCCAAACGTGTCGGCCACTGCCAAACCGACGGAACCGGGTTGTCGCTGTAGGGCGAATTCTGCTGATAGTGGCATCCACAACTTGCGTCCTCAACGCTGCGACATCACGATCCAGGTACTTGTCTTTCCTGCACATCCGCGTCAGGAAAGCGCCGGTATATCTCGGCCAAAGCCTCTTGATGCGCGAACAACAGGTCGACCAGGCGTGGGTCGAAATGACCGCCGCGCTCCTTTTGCAGGTAGTCGTTGGCGTCGGCCAGAGACCACATCGGCTTGTAGCAACGTCGGCTCATCAGGGCGTCAAAGACATCGGCCAGCGCCACGATGCGCCCGGCGATGTGAATGCCCTCACCCCGGAGTCCGTTGGGATAGCCCCACCATCCCAGCGCTCATGATGCTGCAAGGCGATGACGGCCGCCAGCTGCAGCACCCGCTTAGGCGATTTGGCCAGGATGCCATGGCCCAGGGCAGCGTGGGTCTTCATGATTTCCCACTCCTGAGCATCGAGCTTAGCCGGCTTGTTGAGGACCCGGTCTGGAATGCCGACCTTGCCGACGTCATGCAAGGGCGCGGCCTGCTGGATGTCGTTGACCTCGCGCGCGGTCAGTCCGACCGCGCGCGCAAGCAGGGCCGCAATCTCGCTGACGCGCCGCACATGCGCACCGGTTTCCTTGGAGCGGTGCTCCATCGCTTCGCTCAGCAGGCAAATGGTGGAGCGCTGCGTTTCCTCGACCTCCTCGCGCAGGAGCAGCGCCTCGTAGGTGCTCACCACGTTGGACGAGAACAGCTGCAGCAGATCAAGCGCATCGGCGCCGACCGGCGTGTCGAAGGACATGAAAAGCACGCTTTCCGTGCCCTGCGGGGAGCGGTGGTAGCCGACGAAGCAGTGCTTGGAGACGCAACCGGCCTTGTCGCGGAAGGCCTGCAGGATCGCTTGGCACACCTCAGCGGGCAAGTCCGAGATTTCCCTGTCCACGTGTTGCGCATCGGGCGTCGCCGCCAGGATGCGCAAGTGCTGCGTGTCGTTGCTGGCCGCGTAGGCGGCGGTACGACCGGCGCAGACGCTTTCGCCGCTGAGGCTCAGGAGGTGGTGCATCTGTGTCAACACTGCCGAGGCGAAGCTGCGCAGGTTGCTCGAGTCATGCACTTCGCGGATCGCATCCACGGTGCGGCGCAAGCCGGCCATCGCATGTTCCAGGCGCATCAGGTCTCGGTAGGCGCGCAATGAGGCGTAGAAGGCTGTCACCAGCTTGCTGCGTGTGAGCTCGGTCTTGGCCTTGTAGTCGTTGATGTCGTAGCGCTGGATGACCTGTTCTTCCGGGGCCTGTCCAGGCTGGCCAGTGCGCAGGATGATGCGCACGTTGAGGTTGCGCAGATCTTCCCGGATCTCGCGGACGAGGTCGAGTCCTGCGCTGGGCGTTTCCATCACCACGTCGAGCAGAAGCAAGGCGATGTCCGAACGCTGCCGCAGCATCTGCAAGCCCTCGGCCGCGCTGTAGCAGCTCAGGAATTCGAGCCCACGGCCATCGAGGCTGAACCGGCCAGCGCCATGCGCGTGGAGTCATGCACAAGCGCTTCGTCGTCGACGATCAGGACGACCCAGGGCATCGAGGCCACGGCACCGCCCTGATCCTCCTCCAAGAAGAACAGTTCATCCGACATGCATGGCCCTCCCCTGCTTTCAGCATTCATCGCCAGCCTTCTGCGCCCGGCACCGTCACATCCTTCCCGCCGCCACGGCAGGAAAGATCAAGGTGAAACGCGTGCCCTGGCCCGACACGGATTCTGCTACGAGGCTGCCGCCGAGCACGGTATTGGCGATGCGCAGACAGACCGTGAGGCCAATGCCGGAACCGCCCTGCCCCAGCCGCGTGGTGAAGAAGGGGTCGAAGATCCGGCTCAGCACGTGCGGCTCCATGCCGTTGCCGTCGTCGCTGACGACCAATCGGATTTGCTCACCCTCGTGTCGTCTCGCATGCAGGCGCACGACGCCCTCGTCTCGCCCCTGGAACGCGTGCAGCACCGCGTTCTGGATCAAATTCGAGACCACCTGGATCAAGGGGCCGGGATATCCGTCGCAATGCAGGCCCCGCTCGACATCCAGCTCGATCTGCACGGGCGTGTGCTTGATGCTGGGCTGCATGGTGGCCTGCAAGTCGCCCAGCAACTGGTCCAGCACGAATTCTCGCCGACGCTCCGAGGCTTGGTCGATTGCCACTTGCTTGAAGCTGGCAATCAGATCTGCAGCGCGCTGCGTGCAGGCCAGGATCAGACGGGCCGACTCAGCGCTGCGCATCGCAAATTCGTTCAAGGACGATTTCTTCAACTGGCCCGCTTCCATCAAATGGTGCAGCTGCTGCACATTGTCTTGCAGCGTGCTAGCCAGCGTGACCGCCGTACCTACCGGCGTATTGAGCTCGTGCGAGATGCCTGCAACCATGGCGCCGAGCGATGCCAGCTTTTCGGATTGCAGCAGGTCCTCCTGCGTGGCCCGCAGCATGTCGACGGACTGCTGCAGCTCGGCGGTGCGGAGGAGCACCTGCTGCTCAAGCTGGTCTCTCTGGTTCAGGATGTTGCGTTCCAGGTAGCGCGCGGCCTGCGTGACCATCCACAGCGCGATGGCGTAGCCAGCCAGACGCACGGCGTGCCAAGCCCACCACGAGGGCTCCCAGATGGCCGAGCGCTGGAACAGCAGCGCACCAATGCCGAGCAAGCTGCATTGCAGGAAGAACAGCAGGTCGGCCCCTTTGCGGGACCGAAAACAGGTCAGAAGGATTCGCAGCGCGGCGGCCAACAGGCCGATTCCACCGCCAAAATTGAGCCCCCATGCCGCGGCGGTGAACCGGCCCCCGACCAGCATGGGCGGCATCTCTGCTGAATACAGCAGCACGGCGGCCGCCACGAATCCGGCCACAGCCCCTCCGAGCATCGGCAGCCGCCGTCGGACGGCAGATGATCGGGGGGGTGTCCACCAGACCAGGGCCATCAGGCCGCCGCCCACGGCATTGGCCGCGCTGTGCAGCGCGACGAAGGTTTGCCCCTCGCTCACCATGGCATGGCAGCCGTCCAGGACCGCCATACCGATCAGTCCGGCCGCGATCTGCGGGTTGAAGCTGCTGCCCTCGCCCAGGCCCTCCAGGCGCAGCAGGACATAGGCGGACATCATGCCGATAACGGCGCCGCCCATCTCCATCGAGGAATGCAGGGGCAGGCTGCGACCGGACCAGGTGGGTCCGAATGCGACCAGTACGCACGCCAGCACCGCGAACCCAAACGCTCTCGCCAGCCAGGCCTTGGGGGATGAGGTGCGCACCAAAAGAAGTCCGCTTGGTCGGGGAATGCGGAGGCGCTTAACGGAGCTTGAACGCGCTGACCGCACGCACCAGCCCTTGGGCCTGGGAGCTCAGACTGGACGCGGCAGCGGCCATCTCCTCCACCAAGGCTGCATTCTGCTGCGTGACCTGATCCATTTGCGTCACCGCTTCGCCGACCTGGCTGACGCCGGCGCTTTGCTCCGCGCTAGCGACGCTGATGCCTCCCATGATGTCCGTCACCTTGCGAATACTGGCCACCACTTCGCTCATGGTGCTGCCCGCCCGGTCCACCAACGCCGCCCCCTGGTCGACCCGCTCGACGCTCGCATTGATCAGGAGCTTGATTTCCTTGGCGGCCTCGGCGCTGCGCTGCGCCAGGGTGCGCACCTCACCAGCCACCACGGCGAAGCCGCGGCCCTGCTCACCGGCGCGCGCGGCTTCGACAGCCGCGTTCAGCGCAAGAATGTTGGTCTGGAACGCGATGCCATCGATCACACTGATGATGTCGGCAATCTTCTTGGAGCTGTCGCTGATGCCGCGCATGGTGTCCACGACTTGCGAGACCACCTGGCCACCTTGCGAGGCGATGCTGCTGGCCTCTTGCGCGAGTTGGTTTGCCTGCCGGGCATTCTCGGCGTTCTGCCTGACCGTCGATCCGAGCTCCTCCATCGACGAAGCAGTCTCCTCCAGGGCGCTGGCCTGTGACTCGGTACGGGCCGACAGATCCTGGTTGCCTTGGGCGATCTCGCTGCTCGCCGTTGCCACACTTTCGCTGCCTTGGCGCACCGTGCCGACCACGGTGACCAAAGACTCCCGCATGTCTCGCAGGGCGCCGAGCAACTGCGCGGTTTCGTTGTCGCCGCGGACTTCGATGTGCTGGGTCAGATCACCGTTGGCCACGTCACGCGCCACATCCTTTGCCAAGTTCAATGGCACGGTGATGGAGCGGATCAGCCACCAAGCGATGGCAATGCCGGCCGCTATCGTCGCGAGGATGATGAAAGTGAACAGCAGCAAGGTATGGACATAGGCCGCACTGGCACGCTCATACTCCGCCTTCGATTCCTTCATCTGGATATCGATCAGCTCGTTCAGCACATCCGTCACCGCGTCCATGATCTCGTAGACGGGTTTGATCATCAGGCGGATCTGATCCCTGTCGCCGCTCTGCAGTGCCGTGCGCAAACGCACCATGACCGGCTGAATGTTCTGCATCAGCGCATTGGCGCTGGCCACCTTCTGCTTCTCTTCATCGGTGAGATAGGTCTCCGTGTATGCCTTCCATTGCTGCAGCGCCATCACCAGGGCCTCATCCACCGCTTTGAGCGCGGCCGGGGGCTCCATCAGGCCCAGGGCGGCCTTGTTGGTGGGGTCCACGATGACGGGGCCATAGATGTCATTGACAACCTTGAGCTGCTTCATCGGCACCACGCGGTCGTCGTAGATGGTCTTCATGGATTGGTTCGCGTTCTTGATTTTCAAGATCCCGAATCCCGCGACGAACAGGACCAGCGCAATCAACACCGCGAAAGCAATGACCAGACTGGTCGAAATCCTCAGGTTCTTCATAGGCCTCGTCGAGAAGTGCATCGTGCTTGGCATGGAGGACTCGCGCGTCGCGAATCCTTTCCGAAATGTGACCTCCTCGCTCTTCGACCGCCAGCGATTTGACATTTGTTGACGTTGAAACGTCTTCAGGAAGGCGCTCGCTGCTCAGCCGATGATCAAGAGATCGAAGCATTCCTTGCGCAGGCGATGCAGCAATGATTTCCTATGGGTGAAAACTCAGATTTCATGACCGATGCCTGCCAGTGCGCGCTTGGTCAGCTCCAACTGGTCGACAGCCGGATCCCACGCTGCGATGCGCATAGCGCCCCTTATCAATCAGTCTTGATCTTGATGCTTGAGCGGATCGCGGCATCCAGCCGGCTCATGGTCTCGTCCGACACCTGTTTGCTGCAGAGGATGTGGCGCAGGTTGCCGGCCGGGATTTCCTTGAAGGCAATCACCTTGAACTCGTTCGTGAAGCGGGGGTTCTCGGCCGCGTAATAGTCGACCTCCTCCGGTGTCAGGAACATCAGGTCGGCCCGCCCGAGATGGATCATGGCGAGCATCCTGGCGTGGTCGCCGACCACGCTCTCGATCCTTGCGACCTTGTCTGCCCTCTCTCCCTTTTCTCCCGGCTCGCTTTTTTCGCCCTTTTCATCCTTTCGCGCGGCGATCAACGAGTCCAGATAGGCCCCGTAGGAATAGCCCGCCTTCACCAGCAGCGTGAAGTGCTTGTCACCCATCAGCGCCCGCAAACCTCGCTCACCGCTGATGGGTGAGTCCGCCCGCACCACCGCCAACTGACGACGGTCGCGGTGGATGGGCAGGGAGATCTTGGCAATCTTCTCTCGCTCCGGCGTGCGAAACCACCCCACCAGGCACAGCGGCTCCTTGTCCGTGAGCAAGGACTGGGCGATCCGGCCGGCGGGCGTCTCGACCCATTTCTTGGGCACGCCGGCCTTCGTGAAGATCTCCTCGCCCAGATCGACGAGGATGCCCTTGAGCTTGCCCTGGCCGTCGATGAACTGAAACGGCCGGCGCTCCGTCCACGGCAGCGAAATCACCTCGGTTGGCGGGGTCTGGGCCCATACCGGCGCACTGCCCAAAACCAGGCAGAACAGCCAAGCGAAGTCGGTGCGTCGTGACATGGCCCCGGCCCTCCCCTTGATTACCAGTTCACGCGCAAGCCGAGTGAGGCCTGCATGCCGCTGTTGACGCGGCTGTCCCCGCCCACGGCCATGAGCTTGCCCACCTCGCCATAGACGCTCACCGTGCGGCTCGCCTCCCAGGTGAAGCCCCCCGCCACTTCCACAGCCTGCTGGCCACGGCTGCTGGACACTTCGGCCGCACCGGCCGCCGGGCCCACGAAGCGGGTGCCGTCCTTGCCGTTCGGCGCGACGTTGAGGTTCAGCCTTGCATAGGGCTTGAGCATGCCATTGTCGGTGGCGAAGCTGCCCTTGAGCCGCAGGCCCAGGCGCGCCTGCCAGCCGTTGACGGAGCGCTGCTGCACCGTGCCGCTGGTGATCTCCACGTCGTCGATGTCGAGCTTGGCGTAGGTCAGCTGCAGCTGCGGCTCGAGGTCCCACTGGCCGTTGAGCCGGAAGGCCTGGCCCGCCTCGACGGAGGCCAGCAGGTTCTTGCCCTTGCCCGAGACCTGCGGGTTGTCCTTGGGCGAGAGCGTGTAGCCGTGGTGGCCCAGCTGCAGCACGGTGTCCACATAGATGCCCTCGCTGCCGATCCAGGTGGCATAGCCGCCCAGGTAACGTCCGCGCATCTTGCTGCTGCCCACTTGCGTCCATTCGCCACCGGCCATACCGTTGACCTTGGCGTTGGCGGTCAGCCGCCCGGCGTACAAGCCGGCGTGCCAGCTGGCGTCGGCGTACAGGTCCAGCCCCAGCTGCATGCCGTTGATGCTGCCATCGCTGACCTGGCCCACGTCGCCGGCCTGGCGCAGCTGGATGTCGGAGCCGATGGCCCGGCCCCACATGCGCCGCCCGCCGCCGGCGAGCTCCTCGGTGGACTTGGCCCCGCCTTGCACATCGCCCGAGCGCTGGTGCAGGTTGCTCAGCATCACCAGGCTGCCCTGGCGCATCTGCTCCGGTGCGCCGGCGAACAGCGACACCTCGGGGCGGAAGGCCGGCTTGCCCGGATTGTTCGGCGCATCCGAGCGCAGGTACCAGCTCTCGCCGTTGCCGCTTGCGTCCGCCGCATAGAGCCGGTACTGGAAGGCGCCGCCGTCCACATGGCCGCCCACGAGGGCGAAGGCGTCCTTGGTGGTCTGCGCCGTGGTGGTGGCGCCGTTGCGCGCGGCGATCAGCTCGATGCCGTCGCCCTGGGTGGCGGTACCCAGCACGCCGACGTTGACGACATCGATCAGCGTCTTGCCGGTGGCGGTTGCGGTCGGGCCGCTCAGGACCAGTTGGTCCGCCGGGCTGGCCGCGTTGGACTGGTCCACGCCCAGGCGCAGCACGCCGTTGTTGCCGTGGTAGTTGCCGGTCACGGTCAGGGTCGTGCCCGACTTGGTGCCCACCAGCGAGACGGTGCCGCTGTTGGTCAGCGAGCCCACGGTCTGGCTGAAACCCGCCAGGTCCAGCGTGGCGCCGGATGCCACCACATGGGCGCCGACTGCGCTGAGTACGTTGGTGCCGCCGGCGCGCAGCGTGCCGGCCTGGACGATCGTCGTGCCTGCAAAGCTGTTGCTGCCTGTGAGCGTGGCCACGCCACTGCCTTGCTTGGTCAGGTTCTCGAAGTTGGTCAGCTTGGTGCCATCCAGCGTGAGCGCCTGCGCGTTGTTCAGCACCACCGTGTCGCCGCCACCTACGCTGTGCGCGCCGCCGTCGATGGGGTTGGTGTTGGCCAGCACCGCGCCGTCGCGCAGGGTCAGCGTGTCGTCGCCGGCCCCGAGGCCGATCGTGCCGGCCCCGGAGACCGTGCCGGCGATCGTCAGGGTGTCGTTGCCGGCGCTGCCGGTGTAGCTGCCGTCCACCTTGAGCGTGGCGCCCGAAGCCACGGTGGTCGATTGCACGCCGGTGAGGCTGCCGGCGGCGGCCACGTTGAGCGTGCCGGCCTGCACGTTCACAGTGCTGAAGATGGAGCCCTGCGGCCCCGTGACGTTGAGCGTGCCGGTGCCCGTCTTGCTTAAGCTCTGGAAATTGACGCTGGCGCCCAGGTTGGCGCTGGTGTTGATGTCGGTGTTGAGCGTGTTGGTGCCCGCACCGCCATCGACCGTGCCGAGGACGGTGGCGCCATCGTGCAGCGTGAAGGTGTCATTGCCGGCGCCGAGGTTGAAAGTGCCGCCGCCGGTGTTCAGCGTGCCTGCTACGTCGAGTGTGTTGCCGCCGCTGCCGAGGTCGCCTGCGCCGGTGTTGGCCAGCAGCGTGGCACCGGCCAGGACGGACACCGTGTTCGGGGTACCGCCGCTGCCGGTGATCACGGTGGCCACGCCAGCGCCCCCGTTCACGGTGCCGCCAACTTGCAAGGTGGCCCCCGCCATCGCGACCGTCGGCGTGTTCAGCGTGCCGCTCACGTTCAGCGTGCCGCCCTGGATGTCGGTGCCGCCGCTGTAGGCCTGCGTGCCGGTCAGCGTAGCCACGCCGGTGTTGGTCTTCGTCAGCAGCTCAAAGTTCGAGACCTGCGCGGAATCCAGCGTCATCGCCGCTGCGTTGTTGAGCACCACGCGGTCACCCGCCACATGGCCGCCGCCGCTAATCGGGCTGCCGGTGAGGCTCGCGCCATCGTTGAGTGTCAGCGTGTCGTCGCCGTTGCCCAGGTCGATCGTGCCGGTGCCGGAGACCGTGCCGGAGACGGTCATCGTGTCGTTGCCCGCGCTTCCCGTGTAGGTGCCGTCCACCTTGAGCGTGGCGCCCGATGCCACCGTGGTGCTCTGCACGCCGGTGATGCTGGCGCCGGCCGTCACATTGAGCGTGCCGGCCTGCACGTCGACGAGCTGCAAGCCGGTCGTGGCGGCGGGCCCGTTGACGTTGAGCTGGCCCGTGCCCTTCTTGACCAGGGCCTCAAAGTTCACCAGCGCGCCCAGGTTGGCCGTGCCGTTGATGTCGTACACGCGCGAGTCGATGCCCGAGCCGCCGTCCACCGTGCCGTTGACGACGGTGTTGTCATGCACGATGAAGTTGTCGTTGCCCGAGCCGAGGTTGAAGACACCGCCCCCCGGTGTCCAGCGTGCCGGCCACGTCGAGCGTGTTGCCACCGCTTCCCAGGTCCCCCGCACCGGTGTTGGCCAGCAGCGTGGCGCCGGCCAGCACCTGAACCGTGTTCGAGTTGCTGCCGCTGCCGGTGATCACCGTTGCAACGCCTGCGCCGCCGTTCACGGCGCCGCCGACTTGCAAGGTGGCCCCCGCCATCGCGACCGTCGGCGTGTTCAGCGTGCCGCTCACATTCAACGTGCCGCCCTGGATGTCGGTGCCACCGCTGTAGGTGCTCGTGCCAGTCAAGGTGGCCGTGCCGGCGTTCTGCTTGCGCAGGAACTCCCAGTTGACGAGCTTGGCTGCATCGAGGGTGAAGGCCTGCGCGTTGTCCAACACCACCGTATCGCCGGCGCTGTGGGCGCCGCCGTCGATGGGGTTGCTGTTGTTCAGCACGGCGCCGTCATGCAAGGTCAGTACGTCGTCGCCGGCCAGCAGGTTGATGGTGCCCGTGCCACTGACGGTGCCGCTGACGTCCATCGTGTCATTGCCGGCCGTGCCGTTGTACGTGCCATTGACGACGAAGTTCGTGCCCGAGCCGACCACGGTGGTCTGCGGATCGACCGTGGTGCCAGCGGCGATCTGCAGCGTGCCGCCTTGCAGCAGCACGGTGTTGAACGCCGAGGTCCCCGGGCCCGTGATGTTGAGCGTACCGGTGCCGGTCTTGAGCAGGGTCTGGAAATTGACGCTGGCGCCCAGGTTGGCGCTGGTGTTGATGTCGGTGTTGAGTGTGTTCGTGCCGGCGCCGCCGTCCACCGTGCCGATGACGGTGGCACCGTCGTGCAGCGTGAAGGTGTCGTTGCCGGCGCCCAGGTTGAGGGTTCCCGTGCCGAGGTCCAGCGTGCCGGCCACGTCGAGCAGATCGTTGCCCGCGCCGCCGCTGTAGCTGCCCGTCACCTTGAGCGTGGCGCCCGCGGCCACCATGGTGGACTGCACGTTCGTGATGCTGCCGGCGGCCCACACGTTGACCGTGCCGGCCTGCACGTTCACGGTGTCGAAGGTCGAAGCCTGCGGGCCGGTGATGTTCAAGGTACCGATGCCGGTCTTGAGCAGGGTCTGGAAATTCACGCTCGCGCCCAGGCTGGCGCTGGTGTTGATGTCGGTGTTGAGCGTGTTGGTGCCCGCGCCGCCATCGACCGTGCCGAGAACGGTGGCGCCATCGTGCAGAGTGAAGGTGTCGTTGCCTGCGCCCAGGTTGAAGACACCGCCCACGGTGTCCAGCGTGCCGGCCACATCGAGTGTGTTGCCGCCGCTGCCCAGATCAGCGGCGCCGGTGTTGGCGCGCAGGGTGCCGCCAGCCAGTACCTTGACCGTGTGCAGGGTGCTGCCGCTGCCGCTGAACTGGATCGGCGCGCCGGCACCGGCATCGGCCGTGCCGCTCACCTGGAGGGTGGCGCCCGCGGCGTTCGAGGCGTTCATCGTGACGGTGGAGGCCGTCAGCGTGCCGCTGAAGTCCAGCAAACCTTCGGTGATCGTCACGTCGCTCACGGCCACATTGCCGGTGAACGCGGTGCTGCCCGTGCCCGTCTTGCTCAGCCCGCCACTACCGCTGACCGTGCCCGCAAACGTGGTGCTCGTGTTGTCCGTGCCAAAGGTCAACCGGCCCGCGCCAAGCGTCACATTGCCGCCCGTGGTGCCGCCGCCGGCCAGCGAGCCGATGGTCTGGTCGAAGCCATTGAGGTCCAGCGTGGCACCGGCCGTGTTGGCCAGGGTCACGGCCGAGTTGAGACCGAAGGCCTGGCCGCCGGCTGCGGCGCCGGCCTGCAGCGTGCCGGCGTTGATGGCGGTGGCGCCGGTGTAGCTGCTTGCACCGGAGAGCGTCTGTGTGCCCAAGCCGGTCTTGGTCAAGCCGCCGCTGCCGCTGATGATGCCGGCGTAACTGGTGCTGGTGTTGTCGGCGCCAGTGGTGAGCGTGGCCGTGCCCAGGGTCACGTCGCCACCGTTGGCGCCGCCACCCGCGAGCGAGCCTATGGTCTGATCGAAGCCGTTGAGGTCCAGTGTGGCGCCGGCCATGTTGGCCAGGGTGACGGCGGAGTTGATGCCAAAAGCCTGCCCGCCGGCCGCGGCGCCGGCTTGCAGCGTGCCGCCGTTGACCGTGGTGGGGCCGGTGTAGAGGTTGACGCCGGACAGCGTTTGCGTGCCCGTGCCGGTCTTGGTCAGGCCGCCGCTGCCGCTGATGATGCCGATGTAACTGGTGCTCGTGTTGTCGCCGCCGGTCGTCAGCGTGGCCGTGCCCAGGGTCACATTGCCACCCGTGGTGCCGCCGCCGGCCAGCGAGCCGATGCTCTGGCCGAAGTTGTTGAGGTCCAAGGTCGCACCGGCCACATTGGCCAGCGTCACCGCCGAGTTCAGGCCGAAGGCCTGGCCTCCTGCGGCCGCACCGGCTTGCAAGGTGCCGGCGTTGATGGTCGTAGCCCCGGTGTAGGTGTTCGTGCCGGTCAGCACCAGCGTGTTGCTGTTCTTCTTGACAAGCTCACCCGTGCCAGAAATGGTGCCCGTGAAGCTCGTGTTGTCTGAGCGGTTGAAAACGAGCATGGCGTTGTTGGTGACGTCGCCGACGATGGATCCCATAGTGCCGCCGTCGCCAAGCTGCAGCGTGCCGGCGCTGATGGTCGTGCCGCCGGAATAGCTGTTGGCGCCGCTGAGGATCAGCGTGCCGAGGTCGGTCTTGTCGATGCCGCCGGTGCCGGCGAGCTCCGCGGCGATGGTGGCTGTGTAGCTCGCGCTCGGCGCCGTGCCGTCGCCCACGCGAATCGTGTTGACGCCTGCTGCCAGCGTGAGCGGCTGGCCTTGCAGCACATAGCCGCTGGCGGCGAACTGCATGCCGCCGGAGGTGACGGCGCCTTGGGCGTTGTCGATGGTGACGGTGCCAGCCGTGCCCGCGAAGACGGCAAAACTGCCGTTGGTGTACGGCGCATTGAGCGCGCCGGTGGACTCGGTCCAGTTGTCGTTGCCGGTGTTAGCCTGCCAGGTGCCGTTGCCGCCGTTGATCACGCCGTTGTTGCGCTGGGTGGTGTTGGCGCCGTCCCAGAAGTTCAGCGTGAGGCCCGTGGTGTTGATGAGGTTGACCTGGTTGGCCACCGAGGTCTGGATGTAGTTGGTGGTGCCGGCGGGCATCGTGCCCAGGTTCAGGCCGTTGTCGGCGAGCGTGCCGGCGTAGCCGATGACGCGGTACAGGCCGGGGCCGTAGGTGCCACCAGCGGACTGGCTAACGTTGAGCGTGCCGTCCAGCGTGAGGTTGCCGTTCACGAGCGTGAGGTCGTTCAAGGGGCCACCCACGGTGTTGGATTGGCCGAACTCGTAATTGAGCACCGAGGCGCTGCTGAGCGAGAGATCGCCGTTGATGGTCAGCGTGCCGGGCGAGTTGCCGGGGGCGAGGATGCCGTCGGCAATGGCGACGTTGCCGCCGATGGTGCCGCTGCCGCCGAGCGTGCCGCCGTTGCTGACGTTGACCGTGCTGGTCGCGTTGCCCAGGATGCCGTTGATGCGCAGCGTGCCATTGGTGACGTTGGTCACGCCGGAGAACGTGGAGCTGTCGCCGCTCAGGCGCGTGGTGCCGCTGCCGATCTGCGAGTTTGTGCCGGCGCCCGAGATGGAGCCGGTGAAGTCGAGCGTGTTGGAGCGGTTGAAGACGAGGTTGGCGTTGTTGACGATGTCGCCCTGCACGGCGCCGGCGGTGCCGCCGTTGCCGAGTTGCACGGTGCCGGCGTTGATCGTCGTGGGGCCGGCGAAGGTGTTGTCGGCAAGCAGGGTCTGCACGCCCGTGCCGTTCTTGGTGAAGCCGCCGGTGCCACTGATCAGGCCGGCGTAGTCGGTGCTGGTGTTATTGCCGCCGGTGGTGAGCTTGGCGGTGCCCAGGCTCACGTTGCCGCCCGTGCTGCCGCCGCCGGCCAGCGAGCCGATGGTCTGGTCGAAGTTGTTCAGGTCGAGCGTGGCGCCGCCCACATCGGCCAGGGTCACGGCGGAGCCGTTGCCGAAGGCCTGGCCACCGGCTGCAGCGCCGGCTTGCAGGGTGCCGGCATTGACGGTGGTGGCGCCGGTGTAGGTGTTGGTGCCCGAGAGGGTCTGCGTGCCCGTGCCGGTCTTGGTGAGGCCACCCGTGCCGCTGATGACGCCGGCGTAAGTCGTGGCGCCGCTGCCGGTGAGCGTCACGGTGCCAGCACCCAGCAACACGTTGCCGCCTGTGGAACCGCCGCCGTCCAGCGAAGCGATACTCTGGTCAAAGCTGTTGAGATCGAGTGTGGCACCGGCCGTGTTGGCCAAAGTCACCGCCGAGTTGATGCCAAAGGCCTGGCCGCCGGCAGCGGCGCCGGCCTGCACGGTGCCGGCGTTGATGGTCGTAGCGCCGCTGTAGGTGCTCGTCCCCGAGAGCGTCTGCACACCGCTGCCGTTCTTGGTCAGGCCGCCGCTGCCGCTGATCACGCCCGCATAAGACGTGCTGGTGTTGTTGCCGCCGGTGCTGAGCGTGCCTGCGCCCAGCGTCACGTTGCCGCCGGTGCTGCCGCCGCCCGCCAGGGAGCCGATGGTCTGGTTGAAGCCGTTGAGGTCCAGCGTGGCGCCCGCGGTGTTGGCCAGGGTCACGGCCGAGCCGCTGCCGAAGGCCTGGCCACCGGCTGCCCCCCCCGCCTGCAGAGTGCCCGCGTTGATGGTGGTGGCACCGGTGTACGTGCTGGTGCCGGACAGGGTCTGCACGCCCGAGCCGTTCTTGATGAGGCCCCCGCTGCCGCTGATCACGCCAGCAAAGGAGGTGCTGGTGTTGTCGCCGCCGGTGGTGAGCGTTGCGGTGCCCAGCGTCACGTTGCCGCCGGTCACGCCGCCTCCGGCCAGCGAGCCGAGGGTCTGGTCGAAGCTGTTGAGGTCGAGCGTCGCGCCCGCGATGTTGGCTAGGGTCACGGCCGAGCCGTTGCCGAAGGCCTGGCCGCCGGCTGCGGCACCGGCCTGCAGGGTGCCAGCGTTGATGGTGGTGGCGCCGCTGTAGGTGCTCGTGCCAGAGAGCGTCTGCACGCCCGTGCCGTTCTTGGTCAGGCCACCGCTGCCGCTGATCACGCCGGCGTAGGACACGTTGATGTTCTTGCTGCCGGTGGTCAGGGTGCCGGCGCCGAGCAGCACATTGCCGCCGGTCGTGCCGCCGCCGGCCAGCGCCCCAACAGACTGGCTGAAGTTGTTGAGGTCAAGCGTCGCGCCCGCCGTGTTGGCCAGCGTCACGGCCGAATCGAGGCCGAAGGCTTGGCCGCCGGCTGCAGCGCCAGCCTGCAGGGTGCCGGTATTGATCGTCGTGGCGCCACTGTAGGTGCTGGTGCCCGAGAGGATCTGCGTGCCCGTACCGTTCTTGGTGATGCCGCCGGTGCCACTGATCACGCCGCCGTAGCTGGTGCTGGTATTGGCGCTGCCGGTAGTCAGCGTGCCTGCACCCAGGCTCACGTTGCCGCCGGTCGAGCCGCCGCCCGCCAGCGACGCGATGTTCTGGTCAAAACCGTTGAGATCCAGCGTGGCGCCCGCCACATTGGCCAGCGTGATCGCCGTCTGGTTGCCGAAGGCCTGGCCGCCGGCCGCAGCACCGGCGCGCAGCGTGCCGCCGTTGATCGTCGTGGCGCCAGTGTAGGTGTTGGTGCCGGAGAGCGTCTGCGTGCCCGTGCCGGTCTTAACCAGGCCTCCGCTGCCGCTGATCACACCCGCATAGGTCGTGCTGGTGTTGTCGCCACCGGTGGTGAGCGTGGCGGCGCCCATCGTCACATTGCCGCCGGTCGCGCCGCCGCCCGCCAGCGAGCCGATGGTCTGGTTGAAGCCGTTGAGGTCCAGCGTCGCGCCGGCCGTGTTGGCCAGGCTAACCGCCGAATTGACACCAAAGGCCTGACCGCCCGCTGCCGCGCCGGCCTGCAGCGTGCCCGCGCTGACGGTGGTGGTGCCCGTGTAGGTGTTGGTGCCGGACAGGCTCCAAGCGCCGGCGGTGTTGACCGTGAGTGCACCAGGGCCGGAGATGACACCCGATGCCGTGTTGGCTGCTCCGCTATAGGACCCGGCCAGGATTCCGTTGCTGCTGGCAAAGTTGAGCACCATGGTGCCGCTCAGCGCTATGGCGCCCGTGCCATCGTTGCTGATCGTGCCGCTGTTAGCGTTGAAATTCCATCCGCGGTTGCTGCTGGTCGCGGCGCCTGTGTAGCTCAGGATGCCGCCCGTGTTGACGGCAAAGGAGGAACCGGGGACGAGGAAGGACGCGGTACCAAAGGGGCTGGCAACGCCAATGTTTGTCAGCACCGACGCGACGACTTTGCCGCCGCCCGAGATGAGGGTGCCGCCGCCGTAGGTGCTGGTCCCCGTGACCGTGACGGTCCGGCCTGCGGAAGCGTTGAAGGCCAGGTACTTGCTCGTGACGCTGCTGATCACGCCCTGCACGACCAGGTCCCCGCTGACGGCACTCAGGGTAACGGTGGTGATGGGCGCGGTGCTGCCCAGCGAGATGTTGCCAGCCAGGGTCAGGGTCCCGCTGCCGGAATTGCGCAGCGTCACCTGCCCCCCGTTATTGATCAGCGAAAAATCCCGGTTGGTGCTGCCGCCCGTGCCGGTGTAGGACAGAGTGATGGTGCCGCTAGTGGCATTGGCGAGCACCGTGCCATTGGCCCCCGTGACCGGCGCGCCCAGCGCACTGGCCACGCCCAGGTTGGCGATGGAGCTGAAGGCATAGGTGCCCGCCGCGCCCGTGAACTGGGTCTGTCCCGTGTAGTCGTTGGCGTTGTTGTTCAGCGTGGTGGCGGTCAGCGCGGTGATGCCGCCAGCGCCGGTGATGCGGGACGCGACGGTGCCCCCGCTCAGGTTGACCGTGCCGCCGCTGAGCGTGATCAGCCGGCCAGCGGCCAGCGTAAAGTTGCCGAGCGTCAGCCCGGTTCCGGCCGCCATCGTCAGGCCGTTGCTGCTGTTGCCCAGCCTGTTGTCGTTGTTGGTGATGCTGAGGGTGCCACCGGTGACGTTGACGCCGCCGCTGAAGAGGTTGACGCCCGAAAGCGTCAAGGTGCCGGTGCCGGCCTTCGTCAAGCCGGCCGTGCCGTCGATGACGGAGCTGACCGTCGTGGAAACACCGGCGTTGGTGGTGATCGTCGGTGTCGGGCCGCTGAGGGTCAGCGTGGAGCCGGCGACCGTGTAGCCCGTGACGGTGAAGCTCATGTTGCCGATCGTGATCGGCGTGCTCAGTGTGACCGTGCCAGCCGTGCCCGAGAAGATCGCACTGTCCACGTTGCCGTTGTTCCAGGCCGAGACCGTGCCGCCGGTGCCGCTGGCATTGTTGTTCCAGAAGAGGCTCGAGGTGTCCCAGGTGCCGGCGCTGCCCAGACCGGCCGTGTTGCCGTTGGGGTCCCAGTACAGCGTCGTGCCGGCCTGCACGGCCAGGGCACTGCCCAGAGCCAGGGCCAGGATCGTCAATCGCGGCGCTGCGATCCTGCGGGCCGAACTTGCGGCGCTCCCCGCTGTCGAAGCGGTCTCAGGTACAGCCACCCAGGCGCCCAGGGCCTGGTTCCACAGACTGCGAAAAGCTCGATTCATACTGAAGTCCCCCCAATTCATGTCGGTTGCGCGGGCTGCTGCCAAGAACGCAAACTGAATATGAAGAGAACCCTGCAGGCACGCCAGTGAGTTCAATTTTGTTGACATTGCCAGTGACAATCGTTGGCAACAAGTTGGCAAACCCCGGCGGGTATCGAAGGGCGTCGCCCGTGAAGCGTGCCGAGACGCACCGAGTGCCGCGCTTATGTCACCCGTCTCGACTCGATCCTCGCGGCCGTCCGGGTGACTCCCGGCTGCTTGTCGCCTGTCTCTATGTAGTTCGGTGCCAGCGTCGGTCGGCCTTGCGGGCAGCGGGAGGCAACTGCCGTCAATGCCATGGTCGTACCAGGCCAAAGCACAGCGACCTCGCTTCTCACACCGTCACGCCTCGGGCGCTTCGCGTTGGATGGGTAAGGCTGACCGGCGGGACGTCCACTGCAAGCATTTTTTGAGTGGCGCACGCGACCGGGGACAGAGCTGCACGCAGAGCTACGGTCTCCCCTCTCTTCTTTGAGAACGCGACCCGTACAGACTCAGCGCGGAGCGCCCAAAAAATTGGGCCCCCGTGAGGGGGCCCAGGGTCGCCGCGCGTTTCGGGGGAGGGAGGGAGACGTTGCGCGGCGACAAGCTCACTTTAGTGAGTCCCGCCGTAACCGTGTGGCTCGGCGATGAAAGTTCACATTGCCCGCAGCCAGTTCAACGACGCCGATGATCTTCTGGGCGCATCTGCGCAAACCGAGGGACGATTTTGAATGCCGCAAAGGCGCCGGTCGCCAGTGGTTCCTTCCGCCGAATGCTGTCCGTGAAGGCCTGAGCGATGCATCACCGCCTCCGCGTCTTCCTGGCCTTCTAGGTCCGCGCCATTCGTCTGCCGCCCGCCAAGACAGCAACGCAATTCATTGCCATCCCGGCAATCTCCGGCGACTTTCGAGTTCCAAATCGGCTGCATAACGTGATATGCCTTCGCCAGGGCGAGCAAGGTTATGCGATCCGGTATGCTCGCACGCACGCTCTTGCCGGGTGAAAGGCTACCCGGTTCGTTCCCCGCGGAGATATGGATCTCCCAATCATCCAGGTGATGAGTCGAGGTTCACCAACGGGCTTTTCTTCATCATCAAGACCGGAGAAATCGACGCATGCTGGCGAAGATGAAAGGGGCCCTGGCGAAAGGCGGCGTGGGCCGCATGACGACGAGCGAGTACCAGGCCAATCTGAACGGGATGAACATGTTCTTCGGCGCTGTGCTGGGCCTTGTGCTCGCCGGCTCGGAGAAGCTGAACGCCTGGCAGTTCGGCGTGCTGCTGGGCTCGCTGGCGGCCATCGTCATCACGGTGCTCTACATCACTTCGAGCAAGTACCGCTTCGCCTACTCCCTGCTGGCCCTGCTCTACGCGTGGAGCCTGCCCAGCGCCATGGACTTCATGCTGCGCAGCCACGACACGGTGCCCGACAAGGTGCGCCCCACCCTCTTGGTCTGGATCCTGATGACCATGATGGTGGAGTTCTGGGCGCGCGAGAAGCCTGAAGCGGCCGCTGAGAAGACCGAAGACTGATCAATCCGTGCAAGCACCTCAGAGGCTGCCGTTCAGATGGGTCCTCTGCCAACGCCCTCTGTCCGCACACATCTCCACCAGGTCGAGCTCTGCACGCCAGCCGAGCACGCGCTGTGCCCAAGCCGGATCTGCCCAGCTCATCGCCGGCCTTTGGCCATGTTGAATACACCGCCTGGTACCCGTCGTTCCAGCGGCCGGCAAAGTAGGCCAACCGCTGCAAGGTGGGATTCCGTGCGGCAGCACGGCGGGAAGTCGGCGACTCACTATGGCATCATGATCTCGTGAAGATTCTGCTCGTTGACGACCACCGCCTGCTGGCAGAAGCGCTGGCCGATCTCATCCAGGTGCGCTTCCCAAGCTGCGCCATCACGCACGCGTTCAGCCTCGCCGAGGCTCTGAGTAAGCTGACCGACGACGTCCGTCTCGTGCTGCTGGACCTGGGGCTGCCCGATGCCAGTGGACTGGAAGCCGTACGAGCCGTTCGAGCCCATGCGCAGCAGGCGCGCATCGTTGTCCTCTCCGCCGACGACCGCGCCGAGACCGTGCGCTCCGCCATCGAGCTGGGCGCCAGCGGCTTCGTGCCCAAGCAAGCCAAGAGCGATCAGCTGTTGCGCGCGCTATCCGCGGTCCTGGATGGCAGCGTCACATTGCCGGCGACGGCGGTGGCTTCGCTAACGGCTGAGTCAGGCGTCCCTGCGAGTCACGGAGAAGACCTTGGCCTCACCCCGCGCCAGCGCGACGTGTTGCGCTTGCTGATCGAAGGCCTGCCCAACAAGCTGATCAGCCGAAGCCTTGGACTCTCTGAATCTTCCGTGAAGACTCACTTGGATGCCATCTACCGTCGTTTGGGTGTGAGCAGCCGCACGCAGGCCGTACTGGCCGTGGCCAGGCTCGGTCTGAGGTTCAAGCCGCCAGAAGTTGATTGATCGCGCCGGCCAGCTGCGCAGCGCGGAATGGCTTGTGCACGACAGGCAGGCCGCTGGCAGCCAGCTCACTCATGTCTTGCGGCGCAGTATTGCCGGTCACGATCAGCGCGGGCACAGGCCCGAAGGCCGCGCGCACCGCCGCCACCACCGCAAGGCCGTTGCCCATCGCGCTGTGCGGCAGGCGCATGTCGGTCACGACCAGAGCCGGCGCCGTAGCGCCGGGACTCAGCAGCCAAGCTTCGACGGCTGCACCTGAGTCAAAGGCTTGCACCCGCGCGCCCCAGGTCTGCAAGCGAAGCTGCAGTGCGATACGGGCACCCTCGTCATCCTCCACAAGCAACACGTGCGCGCCCCCCAGTTCCGCCGCCACCGTTTCGAGTGGCGACGGCGCGGCTAGCGCCTCAGCGGTACTCGCTACGGGCAGCTCCACGCTGAAGCAGGACCCGCGGCCCGGCGTCGAAACGAGGTGCACTTGCGCCCCCAGCAGCGCCACCGCGCGACGCACGATGGCCAGACCCAGCCCTAGACCCTGCAGGCGATCGCGCTGCGGGTTGTCGAGTTGCACGAAGTCCTCGAACACACGCGCTTGCTGGTCCTGTGCAATGCCACAGCCCGTGTCCCACACTGAGATTCGCCACGCCGCACCGCGCCGGCGGACGCCAATCAGCACACCGCCGCGTTCGGTGTAGCGCAGCGCGTTCGCCACCAAGTTGCGCAGTACCTGCTCGATCAGCACCACATCGCCCACCACCACAGCGCCGGCCGGCACGCGCAAGCGCAGTTGCAGGCCCTTGCGCTGCGCAGCCTCACGCTCGTGCGCTGCCACGGCTTCGAGCAGGGCGGACAAAGTCACGCGTTCGCGCGCCACGCGCAGGCCGCCAGAGTCCAGACGCGACAGATCGAGCAACCCTGCAAGCAGAGCCTCCATGGCCGCCACCGCATCGTCCACGCGGCCAATCAGGCGCTGCTGTGCGGGAGAGGTCAGTTGCTCGCGCAGGATGCCCACCAAAAGGCCGATCGTCACCATCGGCTGACGCAGGTCATGGCTGGCAGCGGCAAGGAAGCGAGCCTTGGCGGTGTTGGCCAGCTCCAGCGCCTCGGTGCGTTCGCGCACGCGCTGCTCCAGCGCCAGACCTGAACGCTCGGACTCGCTCAGCGCATGTACCAGTCGTCCGCCCAGCAGCGCGGCATAGCAAAGCGCCAGCGGCGGGGTGGTCCACGGCACCAGGAACTCCCAATGCTGCAGCAGCGCGCCGCGTTGCAGGAGCATGTCGAAGGCGCAGCTGGCCACAATGATCGCCACCGAGGCCGCAAGCAGCATTAATTTGCGTTGCGGTAGCCGCAGCGCCACTCGGCATAGCAGCGTGGCGGAGACTGCAGCGTTGAGCAACAGCACCGGATAGACCCATCTGCGCACCTCGTCGATCGCAACTGCGCCGGTCTCTGCCGTCAGGCCGGCCATCAGCGCCAGCACCGCAATGCTCACGCATGCCACGCGAAAGCGCCGCGCGCCCGCAGGCGACACCAGAGCCAGCGAGGCGCCAAACAACCCCAGCAGCAGGTTCAGCAGGACGATGAACAGGAAGAAGAAGATGCTGCCGCCAGCCGGCACCGTGGTGCCCGGCTCCAGGAAAAGCAGGTTGCGCACGGAGGTAGCGAGCGAAAGCGCACCGAACCAACCGATGCCCACCTCGCTGCGCCGTCGCGCCCATAGCAGCAACGCGAAGATGCCGGCGCCGCCCGAGAGTCCGTTAAGGAAGCGCGGCAGGTCGGTCCAGACGCGGCGGTAGGCGAGCGCGTCCTGCACCACCTCGTTGGACGACCCAATACGCAAGGTGCCCAAGCCAGAGCGCATGCCGCCCAGCTCTTCGATGAGAATCTCATTCGCGCCCGTTCGCAGCAGCGCGGACGGCAGCTGAACGAGGATTGGCGTGGTGCGCGGCTGGGCGGCGTCGGGCAGGGACCAGGTGTCATTGATCTGGACACCGTTGAGCCAGACCCGGTGGTGAACCGGAAAGCGCGCCGACCACAGGCTCCAGGGGCGGGGATCCTGCGTGTAGGCACCTTCAAATCGGATGCGGTAGCGTTCGGTGCCCGGTCGCGACAGACCGCGCTGACGCCAGTCATCGGGCAAGTCCACGGTGCGCCAGCTTCCGTCGGGCGCGCGCCACTCGGCTTGCGTGAGCGTGCGGACCTGCGGCTGCTGTCCTTGCGATTGGCCGCTCGCGCCTGCCGCGCAAAGCGCGCAGAAGGCGAAGCAGATCCACAGGGGGAGAAGACGCATCAGCGCAGGCATAGGGCAGCGAGTGTCCGGCAAAACTTGGCATTTGCACTTCAACCGAATGGCCAATAGGCAATCGCGCCACGCCTTCCGATGATTCCGGCGTCTCTATCCACGCGCCTAGCGCCAAGAACATGATTCGCTGTCATCACGCCCTGCCTCTGACCGTGCTCGCTCTGCTCCTGTCCGCCTGCGGCGGCGGGGGAAGCAGCGGCTCGGGCACCACAACACCCACAACCCCGACAACTCCCACCACGCCTGCGGCCACCACCGTCACCGGCACAGCCGCCACCGGCGCCGCCATCCAAGGCACGGTGGTCGCCATCGACGTGAACGGCAAGGTCTCCACCGCCGCCACGACGAACAGTTCCACGGGCGCCTACACCGTGGACGTGAGCGGCATGACTGCGCCCTTCCTGCTCACCATCACCGGCAATTCGGGCGGCCGCCTGGTCTCACTGACCTCGGTGGCCACGGCCGCCGGCCAGACCGTCAACCTCACGCCGCTGACCGACCTGATCGTGGCCGCAGCCTCGGGCTCGACGACCGGCAGCAGCCTGGTCGATGCCTGCACGCTGGCCAGCGGCAGCACGACGGCGCCCACGACCTGCACGGACGCGCTCAAGGCAGCCACCACGGGCACGAAGCTCAAGGACGCCGCGACCCAGGTCACCACCATGATCGCGCCGCTGAACTCGGCAGGCACCGATCCGCTCAACGGCACCTTTACCGCCAACGGCACCGGCATGGACGGCGTGCTCGACCGCATCCTGGTGGCGCCCGACGCCAGTGGCCAGGCCACGGTCACGCTCGTGGCCACGCATGACACCATCGGCCAGATCAGCAGCAGCGGCACGCTGACCGTCACGGCCCCGACGACCGCGCAGGTCACCGCCGCCGACAAGGTCGCCACCGTGCTGCCCGAGATCAACGCCTGCCTGGCCTCGCTCTCGGCGCTGTACCCGAGCACCGGCTTTACCAAGCCCACGGCCGATCAGGTCTCGCCCTTCATCGATCCGAATTTCAACAGCTTCAGCGCGGCCAAGGCCGACGTCGTCGCCCTGCTGACCAGCGGTGAGGCCCCCTTCAACGCCGGCCTGACCGTCAAAGCCACAGACCTGGCGCGCCGCAACCTGAGCCTGCTGAGCAGCAGCGAGATCGCCATCCTCACAGACTCGACCACGACCAACAAGGTCAGCACGATCCTGAACGCGCGCGCCAACGGCGGCTCGCCGGTGATCGTGGACAGCTCGGGCAACCCGACCAGCGCTTGGGTGCTGATGGAGGTGAGCAGTGGCGCCATGTCCGGAGAGCCCCAGAGCTTCGTCAAGGGCACGGCCTACACCGGCTGCCCCGGCGGCTGGCGCTGGGCCGGTGCCCAGCATCTGGACATGCACATGATGGCCCGCGTGGCTCGCAACGAGACGACCTCGACGCTGACCCGCGAGCGCGCGTTCCACATCGAGCGCGGCGCGGTGGCCGATGAAGTGGCGGCCGGCTTCATGGTCGACGTTGGCTCGGTCGACGTCCGCGGCCCCGGCATCGTGGCCTACTCGGGCACGGCCAGCGCACCGGTCGGCGCGTCCGTCAAGCTGACGCTGAACCGCTCATCCGACCCCTTCCAAAACACCTACGTGATCGGCAATGGAGCGGGCTTCTACGGCAACAGCGAAGCGCTACAGAGCTGCCCCGACGTGGCCGCCGCCAACGCACCCACGGGCACACCCTGCATCGACGAGTCGCAGGTCAAGCCCGGCAGCACCTATGCCTGGGCGCTCAAGGCGGCCAGCAACGGCCAGGTGGTGAAGGCCTTCTTCTACGAGGTCAGCGCGGTGCCGCTGTCCAAGTCCTTCGCGCAGGCCAATGCGAGCAACCTGTTCGCCACCATCACGACGGTGACGCCGGCCTCCGTGGCTGCTGTCAACACCGCCATCGGCAACGCCAGCGGCTCTGTGCTGGACGGGGTCTTCAGCTTCAGCTACACCCAGGGCAGCGCCTACGGCTCCAAGGCCGACAACTGCGACATCAGCCTCGTGGACGCCAACGGCGCCACGCTGCTGCGCGCCGAGGCCAATGCCGTGGGTTCAGAGACCCAGTGCACGTTCACGACGGCCAAGCTGAACTCCGGGGCACTGGCCAAGCCGGTCACCGACACGGGTGCTGCGCGCACCGTGGCCAACGGCTGGATCAGCGTGGCGACGCAGGTGCTAGGCAATCAAATCACGACAGGACGTGCGTTGCCCAAGCCCTGACTCTCAGGCTCGTTCTCGCTGTTGCTATGCCCCCTCACGGGGGCATTTCGCGTTGTTCGGATCCGCCAAGCGCCTCTGTGGCCAGCCCGCGCCGAGCTCTTTGTGATTTCTGCACGACGCCCATACTTGAAGTGCACACCGGCTCCTCTAAGACTGCGATAAAAAGAATGCCCGCGCGAACCCGCCCCCCGATGCCCACATGGCGCTGTACCTTCATTGACCCGCTACTTGAAATTCCGTCGAACGGTCAACGCTGCGGCCTGCGCCCAAATTGAGGGCTGTGACGTGGATCACTCAGCTTGCTTCTTCTTCGAGGATCACGTCTCGGCCCGCTTCATCCATGAATCGCGATGATCACGCGCCGCCCGTCTCGCCCCCCCTTCTTCTGGCTGCTGCTGGCGACTGCATTGGCACACGCGCCTCAAGCTGGCGCAGCCGCGCCTGACGATGATCTTGCCGCTATGGCCGATCAGCTTGACGCCGCCGATCGCGCGGACTTCATGGACGCGCTGGACAAGGCGCGAGCATGCATGCAGAGCCGCAACTTCAGTTGCTCGGAGGCTCAGCTGAAGAAGGCGTCCAGGCTCGCGCATGGCTCCGGCGACAAGCGCCGGCTTGCCGAAGCACGAGACGCCTTGAGCGCGGAACAGGCCCAGGCTGCGGAAGAAGTGCGGCTGCAGGCCGCCATTGCGGAGCAGGAGCAAAACCTTGCGGAAGCCGAAGCGCAGCTGCGTGCGGCCGAGGCGCGTGCGCGCCAAGCCGAGCAGGAGTCGCAGCCCAGCACTGCATCCCAGCTGCTTCAGTTCGGCGCATTGGTGGCGCAGAACTACGCGGCCAACAAGGCCGGCGCTGCCGCGGCGGCCCAGGGTGCCAAGCTGCCGCTCGCCGACCTCAGCGCTGATCGACAGCGAATTGCAGATCAGCGCGCCAAGCTTGCGGCCGCGAAAGAGCGGGCCGAAGCTGCGCGCCAGGCAAACGCTCAGGCCGCGCAGGCTCGTGTAGCACAGGCGCGAGAGCAGCAGGCGTCCGCGCGTGTTGCTGCTGCGCGCACAAACCTGCCCGCCGCAGCGATCACCGATACGACCACAGCATCGGCAGCAGGCACACCAGCGACGAACACGACGGCAACGAAAGCCGCGGCCTCCACGACACGCAGCACGTCAGTGCCGCCCATGCCCACCGGCACGCTCTCCGCACAGGCGGCGGCCGCACAGGCTGCCCCTCCTGCGACAGGAGGCAGCAGCGCCACGGCGTCGAGAGCCCAGTCGAACACCAACGGACAGGATTTACCCAGCCTGAAGCTCACCACCACTACGACATCGACCAGCCCTGGCAACGGAACGTCCGTGAGCACGGTCAGCCCGAGCGGCGGCGACGCACTGCAGGGCTACGTCGATCCTCTGGAGGCACGCTGGAAACGCTTGCTGGCCATGCCCAAGAAGGTGGTGGAGCAATCCACGCCAGTGTCCGGATTCGGCGGCGACCAGTGGAAGACGGAAGCCCAGGCGCGAGCGGCCGTCGGCAACGGCCCCGAGCTCTTCTACAAGAGCCTCCAGACGCAATATGACCTGCACGTGATGTACACGAAGCTGATCAGCAAGGGTCCGCTCGTCTGCAGAAGCCTGGGCCCGGTGATCGGCTGGGGCTGCTTCGCCACGGCGACCGTAGAGGTCGTGGATGACGGGCCGGATCAGCCGACCTCGACCATCTCCAAGTAGCGCCGCTCGCGCCGACGTCAGTGGCCCTGGGCCTTGGCCAGCTCCGCCTTGCGCTGTTCAAGAAACTTCCGGGCCAGCTCATCACCGAGCGCGGCCGCCTTGTTGTACCAGGCCAGCGCAAGATCCAGGTCCTTTTCCACGCCCAGGCCGCGTTCATAGTTGCCGCCCAGGTTGAGCATGGCGCGGGTATCTCCTGCCAGGGCGGCCCGGCCGAGCCAGAGCGTGGCAGCGCGCAGGTTCTGAGGCGTTCCGTAGGCGCCGTTCTGGTAGATGGAGCCCACCGTGCTCATCGCGGCCGGCCAACCCATGCTGGCGGCCCGCATGTACAGGCGAGCCGCCGCCGCCTCGTCCTTGGGCAATCCCTGGGCCCGGGCATAGTGGGTCGCGAGATTCGTCAAGGCGCGTGGATCGCCGGCCTCCGCGGCCCGTTGAATCCACGACAGGCCCTGGGCAGCATTGACGCTGAGCTGACCTGGCACGCCCGATTCGTACAGGAGACCCAGAGCGTTCATCGCGCGCGCGTCGCCCGCGTCCGCTCCCTGGCGAGCCCAGGTCAGCATCTGAACAAGGTCCTTGGCCGTGCCCATGCCGACGTAGAACATGCTCGCCAAGCCACCCATGCCGGCCGGCAAGCCGGCTTGGGCAGCTTTCCAGTAGAGCTGGAACGCCTTGGCACCGTCCTTTGGTGCCCCCAGGCCGGTCTCATACCGCTCGGCCAGCCGCAGCATCGCCAAGGGGTGGCCCGCATTGGCAGCCTGCTCGTAGAGCACGTTGGCCAGGGCATCGCTTTCGCCGACCGCGGGCGGCACCTCGCTGGGCGCGGGCGGCTGCATCAACCGCAGGGGACTGGGCGTGAGCATCGCGAGACGCTCGGCCTGCTCGAAGGGCGCGACGCTCGCCGGCGGTGCTGCCTTTGCCGCTGCCTGCGCCGCGGCCTTGGCAGCGGCGCCGGGCGCCAGCTCCTCAATGCGCCGCACCACACGAAAGCCGATGTTCTGCCGGCGCCCGCTGTTGACGTCCATATAGGTGTCAATGCTGGCGTAGTTGCCCGTTGCGTACTCGCCGCTTGCCGACCATGAAAGCCCAAGCGCCGTGGCATAGCGGAAATCGGCGTTGCCGACCTTGGTGAGCTCGACCTTGGCATCCAACTCGGCCACATTGCCCCAGAGGTCGTGAATGCCAAGGCTGTTGGCGGGAAAGCTGCCGACCGGTGCGGCATAGACGAAGCCGTCCTTGCAGTCGAAGGGCTTGCCCAGGCCGGTGCTCAGCTCGCTGTCGGCACTCTTGTCGTAGAAGTTGCCGAAGCGGCAGGCCGGATGGTTGCTGTTCTCCTGCGGCTTCCAGGGCTTGCTGATCGTCGCGACGGTCTGACCGTTGGCGCGAGCCCATTCCTCGGTCGTCGGCACGGCGTAGGCGTGGCCGGTCTTCTCCGAGAGCCAGCGCGCATAGGCGTTGGCATCGTTCAAGGACACGCACACGACCGGATGACGCGGCGTCTGCGCGTAGCCGGGGTTCTCCCAGTTGAGTTCAGGATGCAATTTCCACAGCTCGGCGAGATTGGTCAACCAGCCGCCCTGCCAGATCACGCAGCTGCGTCCGGGTGCCTGGGCGCTCGCACGCGCAAAGGCCGTGTACTCGCCCACCGTCACCTCGTACTTGCCGACGGCAAGCGGCGGCCGATCTGCCCCGCCCGGCACGAGCACCATCTCCGGGCAGTCGGCGCATTCGCGCGCGCCGCGGCCATTGCCTGGCTCGGCCCCCTGGGCCCTGAACTCGTTCAGGGCTTCGTCGATGCGTTGCTGCTTGGCCTGCGCCGCTGCGCTCGCGGCGACCAACCGTTGCTGTTCGGCCCGGTCACGCGCCTCTTGCGCCAGGCGCTGCCTCTCTGCTTCGATGCGCCGGCCATCGGCATTGAGCTGCACCGGGCCAAGCACGATGTCGATGTGCTTGGTCACTGCATCGCCGATGCGGAACTCCTGGACAAAGGTGCGCTCGCGTTGCGCGTCCACCTTTTTGACGGCTTCTAGCTTGACCGCGCCTGCCTGCACCCGCATGTCCAGTGGGCACTCGCCCTTGAACTGGCCGTTCACGCTGACCTCGGCGCCGCCGTTGTCATCATCACAATCCACCCGCAGCAGCGAGCCTTGAGCGGACGCGATTTGGCTAGCCGCCAGTGCGAAGATCAGCACCGCAAGGCGCTTCGAGAAAGGCCGAAGGAATGTCCTGTGCATTGAAGCTTCCCTGTCTGCATTTTTGCGGCAGTGTAGGGGGCGATGCAGATGGATGAACAAGCGGCGGCATGCCGACCCGAAACGGCGCCGGCGAGGCGCGGTCGGCAGTGCAACTGCGCGCAGGACAGGACCGGAAGCTCCGGCCGCTTCTTCTTCAGGTCCGTCGACGAACGCCCCACGCCAGCGACAAGGCCAAGACCGACAGGGCAAGGCTCGTCGGCTCCGGCACCGCGTTGATCGAATCCAGCGTCACATCGACCTGGCCGAGATCGCACTGGCCAGGCTGCGCGTTCGCCGATGTCCGGCACACCTGGAAGATGTGCGTCTCTTCCGACAGCAAGCCGGCTGGTGGTGTGCTGGGCAAGCTGCCGCTGCTGAAGACATTCAGCAGCGTGCCGCGCAAGATGGCGGCAAGAGAGAGCGTGGCGCCGCCGTCATCGGCCTCGTTCAGCGAAAAGGTGATGCCGTCCACGGCTTGCACAGGAAATGGAGCGTTGTTCCTGAGGATCATGGACCCACCATAGTTGGGGTCGAAGGTGAAGAAGCCTCGCTCGACACCATTCACCCAGATGTCCATCGTCAAGGAGTTGCCGAAATACTGGTACTTGCCATTCGGGATGTCGCTGCGCCCCGGGTTCAAGTTCAAACCCGCCAAGGTGTTGAAGCTGACGAACACGTTGACTTGATCGCCGACGGCAACTTCATCAAATCCAGTCGCATCATCGATCTTGCCGCCGAGGTTCCAGGTCACCGTGCCAGCATGGGCAAGTGCACTGCAGCACAAGCCCAGGGCAAACAAATACAGCTTGGGTGTCTTCTTCATGTTTTCCTCCAGCCCGTTGTTTGTCGTTGCGCCGCGCTTGGAAGCGATCAGATGCCCGGTCGTTGCCGTGACAGCTCCTTGCACGCACGCATAGGGCATGCCACATTGCAAAAAGAGCAGCCAATCAAGAACTTACGAGGGAAACGTGCGATTGGCGAAGATTTCAAGCACTCAAACGTAAAGATCAGCGACTTGCTGGTCGCTTGCGGCCCCCCATTCGCAGACAACTGGCGCTCATGCGCAGAGATCACCTCCGGGGGATCTTGGCCCGCAGCGCGTCAAAGAAGATCATCTGGTACATCGGCTCCAGCGGCCGGCTCTGCCAGGCGCCGATCTCTTCCATCACCGCGTCCGTGACGCTGCTGATGAACGCTGGGCTGAACTCGGTGCCGTACTGCTCGCGCACGAAGCCCTGGTCGACGCCGGCCAGCTGCAACGCTTGGTGCTCAACGAGGCTAGATCGTCTGCGGATGCTTGTTGACCGCCAGCCAATAGAACCCCGCCTGGTGCACCACATCCACCATCGATGCGAAGTCCAGCGGCTTGACCACATAGCTATTGGCGCCGAGGTCGTAGCTGCGGATCATGTCGCTCTCCTCTTCGGAGGAGGTCATGATGACGACGGGGATGCGCCGCGTGCGCGCATCGCGCTTGATCTGCTCCAGCACCTGGGTGCCGTCCACGCGCGGCATCTTCAGGTCGAGGAAGACCAATCGAGGACTGCCCTCCTCTCGATCGGCGTACTGCCCGCGGCGGAAGAGGTAGTCCAGCGCCTCCTCACCGTCCTTGACCCACAGGACCTTGTTGACCAGGCCACCCTTGCGCAGCGCCCGCATGGCCAGCTCCGCGTCGTTGGCGCTGTCTTCGACAAGCAGAATCTCCACTTGGTCATAAGGATTCATGGCGAGGCTCCTTGGGCAAGGTGAAATAGAAGGTCGCTCCCTGATCGGGCTGGCCCTCAGCCCAGACACGACCACCGTGGCGCACCACAATGCGCTGCACGAGCGCCAGGCCCACGCCAGTTCCAGCGTACGCATCGCTGTCATGCAGGCGCTGGAAGACGCCGAAGAGCTTGTCCTGGTATTTGGGGTTGAAGCCCGCGCCGTTGTCGCGGACAAAGTACACATGCTCGTCGCCATCCGTGATGGCGCTGATCGTGACCTGCGGATCCTCGCGCTTGGCACTGAACTTGACGGCGTTGGACAGCAGGTTGATCCACACCTGGGTCAACAGCGCCGGGTCGCCTTGCGCCTGCGGCAGACGGCCCAGGTCCAGGCGCACGCGGGGCTCGGCCTCGGTGCCGACGACGTTCTTCCAGCTGTTGCGCGCCAAGGCCTCCATGTCCAGCTGGGTGGTCTGCAGCGCCTTGCGGCCCAGGCGCGAGAAAGCCAGCAGATCGTCGATCAGGCGCCCCATGCGCGAGCCTTCTCCATGAACGATCCGCAACTTACGCTGCGCCTCTTCGCTGAGCTCGTCGCCGTGGTCCTCAAGCAGCGCATCTGCAAAGCCCACGACGCCGCGCAAGGGCGTGCGCAGGTCGTGAGAGACCGAGTAGCTGAAGCTCTCCAGCTCCTTGTTAGCAGTCTCCAGCTGCGCGGTTCTTTGCGCCACATGCTGCTCCAGCTCGGCGTTGAGGTTGCGCAGGTCCTCGTCGACGCGCCGCCGCTCTTCCACTTCCTGCTCGAGCTTGCGCCGCGACTCGGCCAGTTCTTGCTCGCGCTGGCCCAGCTCCGCCAGCATGCCGTTGAAGGATTCCACCAGCACGCCCACTTCATCGTTCGTGGTCTTGGGCACGCGCAAGGAGAAGTCCCGCGCCGCCACGACGCGGCGCGCCGCAGCACTCACGGCCAGGATGGGATGGGTGAAGGCGCGCTGCAGCCACAGCGACAGCAAGCCCGTGACGAACAGGCTGGCGATCATGACGGCGAGCAGGATGCCCAGGAAGTCGCGCAGGCGCTCCATCAGCTCATAGCGGCCGTTGAGGTAGACGGTGCCAACGATCTCGCCCTTCTCGACCACGCGCTTGAACACGATCACGTGCTCGCCGCTGACCTGGATGCTGTCCGTCTCGGGCAGATCGGGGATCACGATCCTGGCGCCCTCGGCCGTGTGGTACTCGGCCACGCGCTTGCCGCGGGCCGCATAGATGGCCGCGGCCTGCAGGCCCGCGTGGTTGCGCAAGAGCTGCAGGTTTTCCTTCACCGCCTGTGCATCGTCAAAAGCCAGGGCCGAGGCGCTGGCGCGCCCCAGGATGTCCGCCTGCGTACCCAGATCGCGCATGGCCTGCTGGCGGTAGTCGCCAATCTCGTAGACCGCCAGCGCCAGCCCGGCCACCACCAGGGCGCAGCAGACGGCGGCGAGCATCAGCAGCGCCATCTTGTAGCGGATGGAGCCGAAGATCCGTGAACCCAGCGAAGCCGCCATCACCGCTCCTCCGTCTGGATGACGCGCTGCGCCACGGCCAAGAGCCGGGAGCTCATGCGCAGGCCCGCCTTCTCGACACTGGGCAGGGCGATTTCGAACCGCACGCGGCGATCGACGATCAGGAAATTGATCATGCTGCCGCGCGGCATCGACCCTTCGGCCTCGGTCACGACCAGCACCGGCCTCGCGGCCTCGTTCGGCAAAGCCTCAGAGCGGGCCACGAAAAGCAGGTGCAGGCCCGCCGCCGATTCCCCCGCCTGAATCTTGCGGATCTGGATGGCGCGCTCGTGCACCTTGCGCCCCGCGGTCAATTGCGCCAGCTCGCCCTGCAGCGTTGGCGACCCCAGCACGCCGATGATGAAAGGCGTGTCGGGCTTGCCGAACGCGCTGTCAGGCCAGTCCACGTAGCCGGTGAACTTGAAGAGGAAGGCCGCCTTCACGTGCAGCTCGTCAGTGCCCTCTTCCGTTTGCGACCAGGCTCGGCCCGTGCACGCCTGCAACAGCGCCAGGCCCAGCAGCCATCGCCGACGCAAGCAGACGTACTGCTGCCCCTTCTCGCCGTTCAGGGCTGCCATCTCAGCATCACCATGACCGAGCGTGCGATCTCGCTGCGGCCCGGCGCCGTGCCGGTCTCGGCATGCCGCGGGTCCAGCAAGTTCTGGCCGACCACCGACAGATCCAGGCCGTGGCGCACCTGCCAGATGTAGCTGAGGTCCAGCGCGCTGTAGGCGGGCACGACCGGATTGGGCAAGGCGCCAACGCGGCGCAGGCCAATGTCCAGCGCCTGCTGCTGCGAGAGCTGCAAGCTGGCGCGCAGTTGCCACTGCTGCTTCGCGTCGTCGCCCAGCGCCGAAGGCCCCGTCGGATCGGTGCTGCCGGCCCTCACGCTCAGGTCCTTGTGCATCAGGTTCAGCCCCGCGCTCAGCTGCAGCCAGTTCAGCGGTTGCCAGTTGCTCCAGGCCTCCAGGCCGTAAGTCGCGCCCTCGATCTGGTTCTGCACCTGCGCGTTGGGCGGCTTCTGGCCGCTGCGCAGCCGGCTCCAGTCGTAGCGGTACAGAGACGCCGAAAAGTTCAGCTCGTGGCTCGGCTGGGCCCGGTAGCCCAGCTCGATCACGTTGGCGACTTCCGAAACGAAATCAGGCCCGCCGGCAATGATGTAGGGCGGCTTCGGCGGCAGGCGCAGATCGCGGTCCAGCCGGGCCGGCGCGCGCACGGCGCGTGACCAGCCGGCCCACCACAGCTGATGGCTGGATGGTGCCCAGGCCAGGCGCACGCTGGGCAGTGTTTCCCAGCCCGTGTAGTCGTTGTGCTCGAACTTCGTGCCGGCGACCAGGCTGAGCTGCTGCGACAGACGCACGTCATCCTGCACAAACAGGTTGTGCCAGTTCTGTGTGCTGGTCGCGGGCACGAAGCCAAAGAGCAAGCCGGGCCGGATGTCGTCGCGCGCCTGACGCAACCCACCGCCCCAGTCGAGCCGGTGCGAGCCGAACACGAGGCTGTGCTGGAACTCGAAATCCAGCACCTTGTCGCTGGGGCTGTACAGGAACCGGTCTTCGCGCCGCGTGTGGTCGTAGTAGCCCTGCAGGCGCAGCTTCGAGCCGCCTGCCAAGGTGCCCGTCCAGCGCGCAAGCACGTTCTCGCCGGAGATCTTGATGCCGCCCAGCTTGAGCGCTGCCGGGGCGCGGTCCTGGGTGTCGCCGCGATACGCATCGCCTTGCAAGGTGAAGCCCTCGCCGGACTGCAACCAGTCCATCCGGGCGCCCACCTGTTCCCGATGCGAGCCGTCAGCGATCGCAGCGCCGGCCTCGCTGTTCGTGTGCGAATGCCGCTGCAGCTTCGCGTAGACGCGCATGCGGCCCGTCGTGCCAAGTTGGCCGCCCCAGCGCACGGCGGCCAGCGATTCCAGATTGCCACCGCCGGCTTCGGTCAGCAGGCCCTGGGTCTCAGCGGCCGTCTTCGTGACGATGTTGATCACGCCATTGACGGCGTTCGTTCCCCAGACGCTGGCGCCGGGGCCGCTGATCACCTCGATGCGGGCGACGTCGTCGAGCAGCACGTCCTGCATGTCCCACTGCACGCCCGAGAAATACGGGGCGTAGACGGTGCGGCCGTCGATCAGGACCAGCAGCTTGTTGCCGACCGCGTTGTTGAAGCCGCGTGCCGTGATCGCATACTGGTTGGCGTCCACGCGGGCCACCTGCAGGTTCGGCGCCAGGCTCAGCGCCTCGGGCAGGCGGCGCACGCCGGCCCGGCGGATCGCCTCTTCGGAAATCACATAGAGCGTTGCTGGCACCTCGCCGAGCTTTTCGGTGCGGCGCGACACGGAGCTGACCTCGATGTTGGACAGCTCCTCCAGCGACAGATCGGCCAGGTCGGCCCGCTCGACCACGGCCCCGGCCGGCGAGGAAGCACCGAGCAGGCCCAGAACGAGCAGCGGGGCCGCACCCAGACGCCCCCGGCCGCTCATCTGACGTCGGCCTCCGAGCGGGACAGCATCTCCACCATGCGATCGAACGGAACAGGGGGGCTGAACCAATAACCCTGCATCTCATCGCAACCCAGCCGGCTCAGGCAGCGCGCCTGCTCCTCGGTTTCCACGCCTTCGGCCACCACCTTCAGATGCAGGGAGTGGGCCAGCGAGATCACGGTCGACACCAGCGTCATCGTGTTGCTCTCGCTGAGCATGGTGTGCACGAAGGACCGGTCGATCTTCAAGGTCTGCACCGGCAGCTGCGCCAGGTAGCGCAGCGACGAATAGCCCGTGCCGAAGTCGTCCACAGCGATGCTCACGCCCAGGTCGCGCACGCGCGCCAGGCGAACGATGTTGCTCTCGATGTCCTCCATGACGAGGCTCTCGGTGATCTCGATGTCCATGCACGCACCGCCGCCACCGAGCCCGATGGCCTTGCGCACCGTGTTCTCGAAATCCGCGCGCCGCAGCTGGATGGCCGAGACATTGACCGCCACGCGCGGCACCTGCGGCAGATCCATGGAGCGCCAGCGCTTGTGATCGCGCACGGCCTGCTGCATGGCCCAGGCGCCGACTTCGATGATGAGCCCGGTCTCCTCCAGCAGCGGAATGAACTGCACGGGCGGGATCAGCCCCTTTTGCGGATCCTGCCAACGGATGAGGGCTTCCACGCCGAGGATGCGCCGCGTCCTGCCGTCCACCTTGGGTTGGTAGTAGAGGACGAATTCTTCGTTGCGCACGGCGCGGCGCAGGCGGTTCTCAAGCGCTAGCGTGCCGGCGATCTTGCGCGACATGTCCTGCGAATAGAACAGGTACGTCTCGCCGCGGGTCTTGGCCTTTTCAGCGGCAGACAGGGCGTGCTGGTAGAGCTCGTCCGCCCTGTCGCCGTCGTTCGGGAAGATCGAAATGCCGGCTCGCGCCGACATGCTCAGCTCCGAGCCGGCAATGAGGAAGGGCTGGCCGAAGTAGGCATCGGTGTTGCGCTTGATCGTGCGCGCCAGCTCCTCCTCCATGCGCACCTCTGGGATGACGACGGCGAAATGGTCGGCGTCGATGCGCGCGTACCAGTTGCTGTCGGTCGCCTGGTCGATCAGTCGTTTTGCCAACTGCTTCAGCAGCTCGTCGCCGCCCGCGTAGCCCAGCGATTCGTTCACCGTCTTGAAGCGGTCCACATTGAGCGCCAGCACGGCCAGCTTGCGCTGCTCGCGCCGGGCCGAATCCACGTACTGCGTCAGCCGCTCCATGAAGAGCTCGCGGTTGGCCAGGCCAGTGAGCGCGTCGTAGAAGGCAAGGTAGCTGAGCTTCTCGGACTTGCGAATGTGGTCGAGCGCGAAGGACAGGTCGTTGCTCATCTCGCCGAGCAGGCGCTGCTCGGCGGCATCGAAGAAGTCGGCTTCGACGGTGTGCAGGACCAGCACCCCCACCACCTGCCCTTCGACGACCATCGGCAAGGCCGCGGCAGCGCGGAGCCCGCGCAACTCGATCGACAGCGAAGTGAGGTCATCCTTGAAGGCCGCCTGAGCGCCGGCCACAACGCCGGGAACCACCATGGCGAGCACCCAGTCCCGGGCGGCGCGCGCTTCCTCGGGGTCCAGGTTCGGCGCCCGCTCCGCCAGCGCTTCGGGGACGCGGAGTCCTGCGCCAGGACCCTCAACGAGGGCGACCCAGGCATGACGAAACCCGCCCGCCTCGACCGCGACGCGGCAGGCTTCGGAGAAGAGCTCGTCCAGGCTCTGCGCCCGCACGATCAGCGAGCCGATGCCACTGAGCAAGGCGTAGACCCGGTTGAGGTGATGCACCTTGATCTCGGCCACCTTGCGCTCGGTGATGTCGACGATGGAGCCCGCCAGGTAGGTGGCCTGGCCCTGGGCATCCCGCAGCGCCTTGCCCTTGACCTGCGACCACCGGTAGCCGCCGTCGCGGTCCCGGCTGCGAAACTCCACCTCATAGGGCGCGTCGGTCTGCAGATGAGCTTCGATCGCCGCTTGCACGGTCCCTCGGTCATCGGGATGCAGCAGCTCGAACCAGGAGCCCCAGCGGTTCGCGATCTCCTCGTCCCGATATCCGTGCCGCTCCTTCCATTGGCGCGGGATGTACGACTCGCCCGTCGCGACGACCCAGTCCCAGACATCGCCGGTCGAGGCCGCCAGCAGGAAACGCTGTTCGCTGTGATGCAAGGCTGCCGCTGTGCGCCGCTGCTCATGCAAACGTTTCACATCCTCCAGCGCCCGCGTCACCGCGGAGGCCAGGCGCGCCAGGTTGCCCTTCAGGACGTAGTCGATGGCGCCATTCTTCAGCGCATTGATCGCGTATTCCTCGCCGATCGTGCCCGAGACAAAGATGAACGGCGCCTCCGGCAGCTCCTTGCGCGCAATGGCGAGGGCGGACATGCCGTCGAACAGTGGCATGCTGAAATCGGACAGGATGACGTCAGGCTGAAACTCGACGAGCGCTTTTCGAAACGCTTCCTCGGTATCAACGCGCAGTCCAGAGCACTCCAGGCCAGATTTGCGCAAGGTACGCATGGCCAACTCAGCATCATGCGCTTCGTCCTCGACCAGTAGGACCTTCAAAGCGCGGGCACGGGGCTCTGCAAGAGCCTGACTTCTGCCGTCCACATCGTCTCCCTCTGGCCTACAGACCACGATGTTTGTCGATCGGATGCTGTTCCAACTCTTTCAGGAATGCAACCGAGCCGGCGCCCAAAAATGTTTCGATGAGCAATTTGTCGTGTAAGGGGTTCGCTATGCGCACATTTTTACGATCAAGTGGGCCAGTCCGGTCAGAAGCCACAGCCTTCGCCGAGGGACCCGCCGCGACCGACTACAATGCGGGCACACGCTGCGCCACAGTCTTGCGCAGCGTTTTTTTGTGGCCGAAGCGCCGAGCGCGCATCGAGCTGACGAGTCCACGCACGCTCATCTCGTGACCTGAAGACTGGCTCCTCCCAACGGCGCGGTCACGCGGACATCGCAGCGTGCTCAATCGAGATCTGATGTCCTTCGAATCCCTGGGCCTGGCCGCCCCCCTTCTCAAGGCCATTGCCGACGCCGGCTACACCTCCCCCACCCCGATTCAAGCGCAAGCCATCCCTGCCGTGCTGCAAGGCGGCGACCTGCTGGCGGGCGCACAGACCGGCACCGGCAAGACCGCCGGCTTCACCCTGCCCCTGCTGCATCGCCTGAGCGCCGGCCAGCCCGTGCGCAATGCACGCGGCAAGCCCATGGTGCGTGCCCTGGTGCTTACGCCCACGCGTGAACTCGCGGCGCAGGTTGAAGAATCCGTGCAGACCTACGGCAAGTACCTGCCGCTCAAGAGCATGGTGATGTTCGGCGGCGTGGGCATGCAGCCGCAGGTCAACAAGCTGCGCGACGGTGTCGACATCCTCGTCGCCACGCCCGGCCGCCTGCTGGACCACCACCAGCAAGGTACGCTGGACCTCTCCAAGGTCGAGATCCTGGTGCTGGACGAAGCCGACCGCATGCTCGACATGGGCTTCATCCACGACATCAAGAAGGTGCTCGCGGTGCTGCCCCCGAAGCGCCAGAACCTGCTGTTCTCGGCCACCTTCAGCGACGACATCAAGGCCTTGGCCGATCGCCTGCTGAACCAGCCGGCCCTGATCGAAGTGGCGCGCCGCAACCAGACCAACGACGCCATCGCGCAGAAGGTCCACCCGGTCGCCCGCGAGAAGAAGAAAGAGCTGCTCGCCAAGCTGATCAAGGACGGCAACTGGCACCAAGTGCTGGTGTTCACGCGCATGAAGCACGGCGCCAACCGCCTGTCCGACTACCTGAACGACCAGGGCATCACCGCCATGGCCATTCACGGCAACAAGAGCCAGGGCGCACGCACCAAGGCGCTGTCCGAGTTCAAGGCCGGCACCCTGCAGGTGCTGGTGGCGACCGACATCGCTGCCCGCGGCATCGACATCGACCAGTTGCCCCACGTCGTCAACTTCGAGCTGCCCAATGTGTCGGAAGACTACGTCCACCGCATCGGCCGCACCGGCCGCGCGGGCGCGCAAGGCGAGGCCGTGAGCCTGGTCTGCGTGGACGAGAACGGCTTCCTGCGCGAGATCGAAAAGCTCATCAAGCGCGAGATCCCCAAGGAAATCGTGCCCGGCTTCGCGCCGGCTGCTGATGAAAAGCCCGAGCCCATCGTGCTGGGCCGCATGATCCTCAACCCCAACGGCAGCCGCGGTCGCGCACCGGGCGGTGGTGGTGGTGGTGGCGGCCGTGGTGGCCGTCCCGGCGGCGGCGGTGGTCGCCCCCAAGGTCAGCAGCAGCAGCGTCAAGGTCAGCAACAGCAGCGTCAAGGCCAGGGACAAGGTCAAGGTCAGCGCCAGGGTCAGCCGCAACGGCAGGGCCAAGGCGCCGGTGGTCAAGGCCAGCCGCGCCGCGATGGCGGCCGTGGTGATGGCCGCAGCGGTGGTGGCAATGGCGGCGGCGGGCGGCTGACGCAGCCCAAGCGCTGAGCCGCAGCTCAGGCTTCTTTGACCATGCGACTTCGGATCCAGGCGGTGAATGCCGCCTCATCCCATTGACCTGAAGCCAGCTCCAACATCGCCAGCACGCAGTCCTCGTCCGAGGCCTGCAGTGCGTGGCCGTTGAGCACCAGAAACAGTTCTGCCGCCACGAAGGCCGTGCGCTTGTTTCCATCCACGAAGGGATGGTTGCGTGCGATGCCGAAGCCGTAGCAGGCAGCCAGTTCCGCTGCGTCAGGATCCCCATAGGTCGCACGCTGACGGGGCCGTGCCAATGCGGACTCGAGCAAGCCCGCATCCCGCGTGCCCGAAGGGCCGCCGTGCTCGGCCAGTTGCTCTTCGTGAACCGCAATCAGCACCGCAGGCTCGATCCACACCCAGCTCTTGTTGGCTGCCGTCATTTGGCCAACTCGCGCAAGACGTGCCGGCGGCGCTTCATGACGCCGCGCGCGGCCTCCATCTGCGTCTCGAACTCCTTGTTGTACGGCGTCAGCGTGATGCCGTCAGGCGCCTCGGTCCAATAAAGGGTGTCTCCCTTCTCCAGCTTCAGCTTGGCCAGGATTTCCTTGGGCAAGATGACGCCAACGGAATTGCCGATCTGGGTGAGCTTCAATGCGGCCATGGTGGGCTCCGGAGCGTTATAACAGTTGTTATATTCTGCATGCATCTGCTGGCCAGCGCCAGTGTGAGCTGCCCGCCCCCATGAAGACCCAGCCCCTCGTCCCCGCCGAAGTCGATTTCAGCGATCCCGCCGCCCCTGCCAATCGGGCATACGGCGATGTCTACCACTCGCGCGCCGGCGCGCTGGAGCAGGCGCGCCACGTCTTCCTCGGCGGCAATCATCTGCCGGCGCGCTGGGCCGGCCGCACGCGCTTCGTGATCCTGGAAACCGGCTTCGGGCTGGGCAACAACTTCCTCGCCACCTGGCAGGCCTGGAAGGACGATCCGGCGCGCTGCGAGCGGCTCGTCTTCGTCAGCATCGAAAAGCATCCGCTGCGCCGTGAGGACATGCAGCGCGCCCATGCGGATTCGCCACTGCCTGAACTGGCGGAGCAACTGATCGAGCGGTGGCCACCGCTGACGCCGGATCTGCACGCCCTCGACTTCGAACAGGGCCGCGTGCAGTTGCTGCTGGCGTTGGGTGACGCGCACCGCTGGATGCGCGAGCTGGTGGCCGACGATGTGGATGCCTTTTACCTCGACGGCTTCACGCCGGCCGTCAATCCGGACATGTGGGACGGCCACCTGCTGAAGGCGCTTGGCCGACGTGCGGCGCGCGACGCGACCGCCTGCACCTGGAGCTGCGCTCCCCAGGTGCGTGAAGCGCTCACGGCCGCCGGTTTCGAATTCGAGCGCCAACGCGGCTTCTCGAACAAGGGCGGCATGCTCGTTGCGCGGCATCGCCCGCGCCATGTGGCGCAACGCCCGGCGGCGCGCGCGCCGCTGGCACCGCGAGCGCGCGAGGCGCTCGTGATTGGGGCAGGACTGGCCGGCGCAGCGTGCGCCTGGGCACTGGCACGCGCGGGCATCGCCGTCACCATCGTCGATGCGCGACCGGAGCCGGGGCAGGCCAGCTCGGGCAATCCCGGCGGACTGTTCCACGGCACGCTGAACCCGGACGACGGCATTCACGCCCGCTTCAACCGCAGCGCGGCGCTCGCCACCGCACACGCGCTGCGCGAGCTGGCGCCCGCCCTACCCTGGCTGCAGCGCGGCTTGCTGCGCCTCGAACAGGAGCGAGATGCCGGCACGATGCAATCGCTGCTCGACCGCCTGCACCTCCCGTCCGACTACGTGCAGGCCCTGGACCTCGAAGCCGCGCGTGCGCTCAGCGGCCTCGACCTGCCTTCGCCGGCCTGGTTCTACCCCGGTGGCGGCGCCTTGCCGCCCACCGCCTTTGTGCAGGCAATGCTCGACGCCGCGAAAGCCCGCTTCGTCCAGGGCCGCGTCGCCTCCGTTCAGCGCTCGGGCGAAGACTGGCAGTTGCTCGACGCCACTGGCCAACAAATCGCGCAAGCCCCGCTGGTCGTGCTGGCCTGTGGCCATGAAGGCCAGACGCTGCTGCAGCAGTGGATGCCCGAGTTGCCCCTGCTGTGCCAGCGCGGCCAACTGAGCCACCTCGTGCAAGCGCAGCCGCGCCCTCGCCTGCCGGTGGCAGGCCTGGGTTATGCGATGGACGACGGCGCCGGCGGCCTCTGGTGCGGCGCCACCAATCAAGAAGGCGATCCGGATCCCGCGCTGCGTGCCGCTGACCACGCTTCCAATCTGGCGCAATGGGCCGCACTGGCGGGCTTGAAAGCAGTGCCGGAGACAGCGCCCGCCGGCCGCGTTGCCTGGCGCCTCGCCACGCCGGACCGATTGCCCCTCGTCGGTGGCATTCCTGGGCCACAAACTCCAGGCGAGCGGCTCGATCAGCCCCGCTTCATTGCGCGCCTGCCCGGCTTGGCCGTGTGCTCGGCATTCGGCTCGCGCGGCATCACCTGGGCCGTGCTGTGCGCTCAGGTGCTGGCAGCCCAGGCCACCGGCGCGCCGGTGCCGCTGGAGGCGAGCCTGGTGGACGCCATCGATCCGGCGCGCTTTCGCGTCCGCTTGTCTCGGTGAAGGCCGCTGAATGGCGCTGAAATGGCGCTGAAATGGGGCGTGAGGTAACCGAACATCTTGCAACGATATTGCCCTGGCGGTGCGGCCCCGGACGGCTTCTGGCGCCCACAATCGGCAGGCATGAACAGCAGCAGTATCCCCAGCAGCAGCAGCAGTTGCGCCGACGCCAGCGCCTCCGACCAACGTCTGCTCGACAAGCAGATGATCGGCGTCGTCGAGGCCATCATGATCCAGAGCTACAGCCTGGCCAATCGCGGCGTCATCCCGTCGGACACGCAGATCGGCGCCTACATCGCCGGTCTCGATGAAGATGCGCTGCTGCAGAAGATCCGCCGCCATCCGGGCGCGGCGTCCACCCGTGCCGCCACGGCCGACGATGCCGAGCTGCTGCGCTGGGCGCGTTCCGTGGGCCAGCGCTCCAGCCGCTGAATGCCGCCGAGCACCGCTGAAACTTCGCGTTACGTGACAAATTGGGCACGATGAGTGCCGGACAAGCCACCATGGTCTTGGGTTCCCGATAGGGCGCGGGCAAGAATCCCAGGTTGCCAAGAACCAGGGGGAGACTGCTCATGACGAACTATTCCAGCAAAGGCCGCAGCATCGGCCAACGCATGCTGACGGTGCTGGGTGCGGTGCTCCTCATCGCCTTCGTGGGCTCCGGCCTCGACTATCTGGCGTTCTCGCGCATCGGCGCCGCGCAGCAGGAGATGAAGGAACACAGCCTCACGGCCGAGCGCGCCGCTTCCGACTGGGCCCGCAACATCACCAACGGCATCACGCGCACCAGCGCCATCGCGGTGAGCAGCGACGCGTCGTTGGCCGAGTTCTTCTCCGCCACCGCAGCCGAGTCGACCAAGCAATCGAGCGAGTTGCAGAAGCAGCTTGACGGCCTGCTTGACGCGCCCGAAGAACGCGCCGCGTTCGAGAAACTCTCCGCCTCGCGCAAGGTCTACCTGAGCACGCGCGACGCCGTTTCCGCGGCCAAGAAGGCCGGCGATGCCGACAAGGCCAAACAGATCTTCACCAGCGAGTTCCAGCCCGCCGCCGCGGCCTTCCAGGAAAACATCCGCGCGCTGCTTCAGGTCGAGCGCGACCGGCTCGACGTGGCCGAGCGCGCCGTCGAAGCACACATCGACTCGGCCCGCATGCGCCTGGTGATCTTTGGCGTGGTTGCCCTGGCCTTGAGCATCTGGCTGGGCCTGTGGCTGGTGCGCTCGATCACCACGCCGCTGCGTGCGGCTTCGGAAGTGGCTGACGCCATTGCCCGCTTCGACCTCAGCCAGGCCGTGCCCGCCGGTGGCCAGGACGAGACCGGCGCGCTGATGCGCTCGCTGCAGACCATGCAGGGCGAGCTGCTGCGCCTGGTGAGTGCCGTGCGCGGCTCCACCGACAGCATCAACACCGCCAGCAGCGAGATCGCCACCGGCAATCACGACCTGTCGGCCCGCACCGAGCAGACGGCTTCCAACCTGCAGCAGGCTGCGGCCTCGATGCTGCAGCTGAGCGACACGGTGCAGCACACGGCGCAATCGGCCGTCACGGCCAAGGATCTGGCCGGCAACGCCGCTGCCGTCGCACAGCGCGGCGGCGCTGTGGTGGCCGAAGTGGTGTCGACGATGGATGCCATCAGCACCAGTTCGCGCAAGATCAACGACATCATCGGCACCATCGACGGCATCGCCTTCCAGACGAACATCCTGGCGCTGAACGCTGCCGTGGAAGCGGCCCGTGCCGGCGAGCAAGGCCGCGGCTTTGCCGTGGTGGCCGGCGAGGTCCGCACGCTGGCCCAGCGCTCAGCGCAGGCGGCCAAGGAAATCAAGAGCCTGATCCAGGCCAGCACCGAGCGCGTGGAATCGGGCACCCAGCTCGTGCAAAACGCCGGCGCCACCATGGGCGAGATCGTCGCCAGCGTTCAGCGCGTGAGCGACATCATTGGCGAGATTTCTTCCGCCACGCGTGAGCAGAGCGACGGCATCCAGCAGATCAACGCGGCTGTGACGCAGCTCGACCAAATGACGCAGCAAAACGCGGCGCTGGTGGAGGAATCCGCCGCCGCGGCCGAGAGCCTGCGCGAGCAGTCGAGCCAGCTGGCCGAGGCCATCTCGGTCTTCCGCCTGCGCTGAAGTACCCCGCTATTTAGCCGCGGGCTGCATCGGGCAGCCCGTCATGCGGCCCCTGCTCATGGCGCGGCATGTCGTCCCACCAGTTCTGTGCGCCGATGTCCTGCAGGCGCGAGGGATTCAGCGGATAAAAGATGCGGCTGCCCTTCACGGGCGCCTCACCGCCGACCAGCATCAACGCGTCGCGATCGCCGTTGTTGATGAAGCAGTGGCAGATGCCGGTGCCTGCCGGGAAGGCTGCCAGGTCGCCCGCCACCATGCGGTGCAGATGACCGTCGATCCAGGCGTCAACCTCTCCTTCGATCACGTACACGAACTCTTCCTCGTTCTCCTCGGCATGCGGCCAGGAAGAACGGCGACCCGGCGGCAGGCGCTGGATGTTGATGCCCAGGCGCTCGAGGCCGGCCATCTTGCCGAGCCGGCGCACGGGTCCCATGGGCTCGTTGCTTTGCGGATAGACGTGCGCGCGCTCCTCGACCTCCTCGGTCGAGCGGATGAAGGACGGGCGGGTGGTGCTCATGGCGATCTGTCTCAATGTTCTGGAAGGGCCGCATGTTCGCTCAAAGGCGATGCCAGCCGCGCCCAATCGGGGCGCTGTGCGGCAAACAAGACATCGGTCGGCTGGAATTTCGCCGCATCCGCATCGCTCAGGCTACCCGCGTAGATGGTGACCATCTCGGGCGCAGATTCCGGCGTGCCGAAGAGCAGCGAGCCGCAATCGGCGCAGAAGTTGCGAATGGCCGTCTTGCCGCTGCCACCGGGCACGCGCGACTGCTTGATCGGCCCCGTGCAGCTGAAGGAAGCCTTGGGCACGCCGAGGATCGGCACGCCACCGCTGCCGGAAGCGCGTCGGCAATCGCAGCAATGGCAGACGACCGAGAACAGCGCCGGCCCTGTCGACGCGTAACGGCAGGCGCCGCACAGACAGTGCCCGCTGAACATCGCCGTTAGCTGAAGGTCAGCGTCTTCACGCCGGAAGACGTGCCCAGCAGACAGACGTCGGCCTTGTTGCGTGCGAACACGCCGACTGTGATGACGCCGGGCCAGGCGCTGACCTCAGCCTCAAAAGCGACCGGATCGGTGATGCAGAGGCCGCGCACATCGAGGATGTGGGCTGCGTTGTCCGTCACGCAGCCGGCGCGCAGCTGGGCATCGGCACCCATGGCTGCAAACCGGCGCGCGACTTGCGCGGCCGCCATTGGGATCACTTCCACCGGCAGCGGGAACTTGCCCAGCACGGGCACAAGCTTGGATTCGTCGGCGATGCAGATGAACCGCGTGGCCAGGTCGGCCACGATCTTCTCGCGCGTCAGCGCGGCGCCACCACCCTTGACCATGTTGCCAGCCTCGTCGATCTCGTCGGCACCGTCGATGTAGACGGGCACGCTCTCAACGTCCTCGGCTTCGAAAACGCGGATCCCAAGGGCCTTCATGCGCTCGGTAGAGCGCACCGAGCTGGAGACTGCGCCGGCGATGGCCATGCCGCTGGCGGCCAAGGCGTCGATGAACTTGTCCACCGTGGAGCCGGTGCCCACGCCGACGATGGTGCCGGGCTGGACGTATTGCAGGGCGGCCTGGCCGACGAGGGTCTTCAGTTCATCTTGCGTCATGCGGCAATTATCCGCCGGGCACGAGGTCGCGGATCAAGCGCGACGGGCCCGCACGGCCGCGGCCAACTCGCGCAGCAGCGGCTCGGTCTGGCTCCAGCCCAGGCAGGCGTCGGTGATGGAGACGCCGGGCTTGAGCTGGTCCTTGGTCTGACCGTCCAGCAGGTCCTGGCGGCCCGGCTGCAGATGGCTTTCGATCATCACGCCGGTGATGCGGCGATCGCCGCCAGCCATCTGCGCGGCCACGTCGCGGCCGACCTCGATCTGGCGCTCGAACTGCTTGCTCGAATTGGCGTGCGAGAAGTCGATCATCACCTGTTCGCGCAGACCGCTCTTGGCCAGCGATTCGCAGGCGGCCTGCACGCTGGCTGCGTCGTAGTTGGGCGCCTTGCCGCCGCGCAGGATGATGTGGCAGTCAGCATTGCCGCGGGTCTCGAAGATCGCCGCAGCGCCCATCTTGGTCATGCCCATGAAGGCGTGGCTGGCGCGGGCGGCCAGCACCGCGTCGCTCGCGACCTTGATGCCGCCGTCGGTGCCGTTCTTGAAGCCCACGGGGCAGGACAGGCCCGAGGCGAGCTGGCGGTGGCTCTGGCTCTCGGTCGTGCGCGCGCCAATGGCGCCCCAGGCGATCAGGTCGGCGATGTACTGCGGCGAGAGCAGGTCCAGGAACTCGGTCGCGGCGGGCAGGCCCAGGCCGTTGATCTCCAGCAGCAGCTGGCGGGCCAGGCGCAGGCCTTCGTTCATGTGGAAGCTGCCGTCCAGGCGCGGGTCGTTGATGTAGCCCTTCCAGCCCACCGTCGTGCGCGGCTTCTCGAAGTACACGCGCATCACCACCAGCAAGTCGCGGCCAAGCTCGTCAGCCACGGGCTTGAGCTTGCGCGCGTAGTCCATGGCCTGGTCGTGATCATGGATGGAGCACGGGCCGACGACCACGAGCAGGCGGTCGTCCTGACCTTGCAGCACGGCCGAGATCTCGCTGCGCGCGCTTTCCACCAGGGCCAGCGTGCCTTCGGATGCCGGCAGTTCATCGAACAGCAGCGCCGGGCTGATCAGCGGACGGACCGCGCCGATGCGCGTGTCGTCGGTGCGGGTGGCGTCGAAAGTGGCATCGCGCGATCCCGCTTCGTGATCGTGGGCTGCGTGGTCCTGGGGCTTCATCAGACATTTCTCCGTGTGAACGGGAGATTATCCAACGCCCTAGCCCTTCTCGCTTGTGGCAGCGCTGGTGACCCGCTGCGCCAGCGAGACCGCCACCGCCGCCAGCACGAAGCCCGCCACCGCCAAGGGCGCCAGCTGCTCGCCCAGCAGCACGAAGCTCATCAGGGCCGACACGCCGGGGATCAGGAAGAACAGCCGCGCCACGCCCGAAGCCTGCCCGCGCCGGATCAGCACGAACATCAGGCTGAAGGCGCCGATGGCATTGACGAGCACCATCCAGGCCATGGCGCCGGCGAACTCGAGCGACCAGTTCACCGCGAAATGCTCCGCTGGCAAGGCGCCGAGCGCGGCCAACACTGTCGCCGTGCCGAGCTGGATGCTGGCGCCGCTGCGCAGGTCCATGCCGGCGCAAAAGCGCTTTTGGTACAGCGTGCCGGCCACCAGGCCCACCAGCCCCAGCAAGGCCGCACCGTAGGCGGCCAGATCACCACCGTGCAGCGGTCGGCTCAGCACCACCAGACCCACGCCGGCCAGACCGCCCAGCAAACCCAGGCCTTGCGCCTTGCCCATGCGTTCGCCGAGCCACACATGCGCGCCCAGCGCAGTCGCCAGCGGCATCAGCCCGACCATGAGCGCCGCCACGCCAGCCGAAAGGCCCAGATGCACCGCCTCGTACACACCGACGAAATGCAGGCCCTGGATCAGCGCGCCGACCACCGCCAGATGAGCCCACTCCTGCCAACGCCTGGGCCAGGGCGCGCGCGTGACCCACGCAACGATCAGCAGCAGCATCGCCGCCAGCCCGAAGCGCAAGCTGAGCAGCGTCAGCGGCCCCGCATGCGCCAGCGCGAGCTTGCCGGCCGGATAGCCGGTGCTCCAGAGCAGCACGAAGAGCAGCGGCAGACTGGCCGGCGGCGCAGCCAGACTGGTTGGATGGGAGCGTGTCAGCGTGTTCATGGCCGGATTCTGGAATTCACACCCATCGGACACAATCCATCAGAATTTTGACGCAGTGTTTCCATATCGAGAACATAGAAAGGTGCCGTCGCCATGGGCAGACTCGAAGATCTCCACGCCTTCGCCCGCGTCGTTGAGGCACGCAGCTTCTCGGGCGCGGCACGGCGCCTGGGCATGTCGAAGTCCATGCTGAGCAAGCAGGTGGCGCGGCTGGAAGACGAGCTCGGCACGCGGCTGCTCCACCGCACCACGCGCTCGATCAGCGCCACCAGCGAAGGGCAGCGCGTCTACGAGCGCGCCCAGCGCCTGATCGAGGACGCCCAGGCCATCCAGGACGAGCTCTCCAGCGGCGGCTCACCGGCCGGCGTGCTGCGGCTGTCGGTCTCCACGGCCTTCGGCAATCTGCAGGTCACCCAGCTGCTGACGCAGTTCTGCGAGAGGCACCCCAGCGTGCAGGTGGTGCTGGGCCTGAACGATCGCTTCGTCGACCTGGCCGAGGAAGGCTTCGATCTCGTGCTGCGCCTGACCAGCAGCCCGAGCCCCGGCCTGGTGGCGCGTCGGCTGGCCAGCATCCGCTATGTGCTGTGCGCTTCGCCCACCTACCTGGCCGAGCACGGCCGGCCACGCAAGGTGGCCGATCTGGCCCAGCACCGCTGCCTGCGCTTCGGCCACTGGCATTCCAGCGAACCCTGGCGCTTTCGCCACGCGCGCCAGGGCGAGGCGGCCGTGCAGACCAGCGGCGCGATGCGTTTCGAGAGCGGCCTCACCGCCAACAGCAGCGAGTCGCTGCGCATTGCGGCGCTGGCCGGCATGGGCCTGGCCGTGCTGCCCACCTACGCCGTTGGCGAAGACCTGCGCGCCGGCCGCCTGGTCTCAGTGCTGGACACCTGGCAACCGATGGGCGGCAACGCCGACAGCAACACGCTCTACGCCGTCTACCTGCCCAGCCGCCATCCGAGCCCCAAGGTGCGCGCGCTGATCGACTTCTTGTTGGAACAGCTGGGCGATGTAGCGCCGTGGGACCGTGGGCTCAAGCTGGCCAAGGCTTGATCAAGACGATTGCAGCTTCCTGGCCGCCGTCAGGGCTGGGTCAGTGCGTCGCTCGGTCCCGTCCACATGGACACGCTCGGCCTCGGGCAGGCTGCCGGAATCCAACAGGGCTCGCCGCCGGCCGTCAGCGACGTCATGCGGCTCACCAATGCCCGGCGGATCGAGATCGGCGCCGCGCTCCCCAGCGATGGAAACACCGTGCGCCCCGATGGAGTCGCGTCTGGCCGCAGGCCATCACGCGCCATCACGCTCCATCACGCGCCATCGCGTCCAGAGCCTCTTGAAATTCACGATGCGACAATCGCGCCCCATGCCGCTGATCCCCTACGCCCTCACCCGCCCCTTCCTGTTCGGCCTCGACCCCGAACACGCGCACGAACTGACCCTGGGCGCCATCGCCCGCTTCCAGAACACGCCGCTGCAATGCACCTGGGCGCAAAGGCGCATCGCCGACCCGGTGACCGTGGCCGGCCTGCAGTTCCCCAACCGCATCGGTCTGGCCGCTGGCCTGGACAAGAACGGCCGCTGCATCGACGGCCTGGGCGCCATGGGCTTTGGTTTCATCGAAGTGGGCACGGTCACGCCCAAGGGCCAGCCGGGCAACGACAAGCCGCGCATGTTCCGCCTGCCGGCCGCTGACGCGCTGATCAACCGCCTGGGCTTCAACAACGAAGGCCTGGATGCCTTCATCGCCAACGTGCGCCAGGCCCACAGCTTTCGCAAGGCCGGCGGCAAGATCGGCCTGAACATCGGCAAGAACGCCGTGACGCCGATCGAGAACGCGGTGGACGACTACCTGCTCGGCCTGGAAGGCGTGTTCCCCCACGCCGACTACATCACCGTCAACATCTCCAGTCCCAACACCAAGAACCTGCGCGCGCTGCAAAGCGACGAGGCGCTGGACGCCCTCCTGTCTCGCCTGCAGGAGCGCAAGCTGCAGCTCGAAACGCAGAGCCGCCGCCGCGTGCCGATGTTCGTCAAGATCGCGCCGGACCTGGAGGAAGACCAGGTCGCCGTGATCGCGCAGACCCTGACCAAGAACGGCATCGACGGCGTGATCGCCACCAACACCACCATCTCGCGTGAGGCCGTCAAGGGCATGCCTCATGCCGACGAGATGGGCGGCCTGTCCGGTCGGCCCGTCTTTGAAGCCAGCAACCGCGTCATCCGCCTGCTGCGCACCACGCTGCCGGCCGGCTATCCCGTCATCGGCGTGGGTGGCGTACTGAGCGGCGCGGATGCGCGTGCCAAGCTCGAAGCCGGCGCCGACCTGGTGCAGGTGTACACGGGCCTGATCTACAAGGGCCCGGCGTTGGTGGCCGAGTGCGCGGCCGCGATGGCGGCGCGCTGAAGGCAAGCAGGACATGGGCGTCGAGATCGAACGCAAGTTCCTCGTCACGGGCGAGGACTGGAAGCGCAGCAGCACGCCGCAGTTCCTGAGCCAGGGCTACCTCAACCGCGACAAGCAGCGCACGGTGCGCGTGCGCATCGCGGGTGACGAGGCGTGGCTGACGATCAAGGGGCAATCACAAGGCGCCACGCGCGCCGAGTTCGAGTACGCGGTGCCGCTGGCCGATGCGCAGCAGCTGCTGGCGATGTGCGACGGGCCGCGTGTGGAGAAGAACCGCTGGCGCGTGCCGCATGGCGGCCTGGTCTGGGAAGTCGACGAATTCCTCGGCGAGAACGCCGGGCTGGTCGTCGCCGAGGTCGAGCTGACGTCGGAAGACCAGCGCTTTGACAAGCCCACCTGGGCAGGCGCCGAAGTGACCGACGACCCGCGCTACTTCAACTCCAGCCTGGCAGGCAAACCTTACAGCAGCTGGTGATCCGGCCTCAGTCGGCCTCAACCGGGCTTCAGGCGGCATCGTGGGGCTCGTGACAGACGGCCTCGATGTTGTGACCGTCCGGGTCCAACACGAAAGCGCCGTAGTAGTTCGGGTGGTAGTGGGCACGGATGCCGGGCGCGCCGTTGCAGCTGCCGCCGGCCGCCAGCGCCGCCTTGTGAAAGGCATCGACCATCGCGCGCGAGGCCACGCGAAAGGCCACGTGGATCGGCGGCTTGTTCGGTGAACCGCGGCTGATCCAAAAGTCCGGCTTGGGCGCTTCGCCGAATCCCGCCACGTCCGTACTGCCGGTCACCGCGGCCGGGAACTCCAGCAGCAGGCCGTAGCCGATGGGCGCGAACGCCGCCTTGTAGAACTGCTTGCTCTTCTCGAAGTCGCTGACGACGAGACCGGTGTGGTCGATCATTTTTGAGCCTCCCTTGAATGCAGGGCTCGCAGCGTAGCAGCCGCGCTTGACAGGGTGTCTTACGCATGGTGTACTAGTGTCACGATACACGTTGATATCAATACACCACCCACACGCCGTACACCCGCGATGTCCGAACCGACCGCATTCAACATCAACCCCGGCTCCCCCGAGCCGATCTACCGCCAGCTGATGGAACAGCTGCGGCGCCGCGTGGCCAGCGGTCAGCTGGCTGCGGGTGATGAGATCCCCTCGGTGCGAGAGCTGGCCCTGGCGCTGGCCGTCAACCCCATGACGATCTCCAAGGCCTTCAGCCTGCTGGAGGCCGAAGGCTTGCTGGAACGACGGCGGGGCTTGTCCATGGTCATCGCGGCCCAGCACCGCAAGCCCCGCTCTCAGGCCGAACGCGCCGCCCTGCTGCGGCCCGCCCTGCTCCAGGCCGCCGAGGCCGCCCGTCAACTCGAGGTCGAAGCCAAAGACGCCGTCGACCTGTTCCGCAAGATCCTTCAGGAGGAAGCCCGATGAACACGCCCACCACCTTGCTGGATCCTTCCGCCGCCCAGGGCCTGTCGCTGGCCAGCAGCACCCTCGAACCTGCAGCCTCGGTGCGGCTGAGCGGGCTGCAGCTGTCCTACGGCGGTAAGCATGTGCTCGATCACCTCGATTGGCAGCTGCTGCCGGGCCAGGTCGTGGGCCTGCTGGGCCGCAACGGCGTTGGCAAGACCACGCTGCTGGAGAGCCTGCTGGGCCTGCGGGAGATCGGCGGCGGGCAGATCGATCTCTTCGGCCAGCCGCTGGCTGCGATGGACGACGCGATGCGCGCCCGCATCGGCTTCGTGCCGCAGCAGTCGCAACTGTTCGAATGGCTCACGCCGCGCCAGCTGCTGGCCTACTTCAGGAGCTTCTATCCGAAGTGGAACGAAGCGAAGGCGGAAGGGCTGATGTCGCGCTGGGAGATTCCGCAGGACCAGCTGATCAGCAAGTTGAGCGGCGGCCAGCAGCAGCGTCTCTCCATCGTGCGTGCGCTGGCACCCGAGCCCGATTTGCTGGTGCTGGACGAACCGGTCTCGAGCCTGGACCCGCTGGGCCGGCGCGATTTCCTGCGCGAGCTGGTCGAGCAGGTGCTGGACCGCGGCACGACGGTGGTGTTCTCCACCCACATCCTCAGCGACCTGGAGCGCGTGGCCTTCAACGTGGCCTTCATGGCGAAGGGCAAGATCAGCCTGCAGGCGCCGCTGTCAGACCTGATGGACAGCGGCCGGCGCATCGTCGGACTCGCCTCCCGAGTGGATGCCCATGTGCGGGCACAAGGCCTGAAGGTGCTGTCGCGCCGCGCGCTCGATGGCGGGCAGGTCGCAGTGCTGGCCACGGGCGAGCATGGCTTTGCGCCTGAAGGCCTGGTCAGCGATTCGCTGAACCTGGAAGACCTGTTTGCGGAGCTGACGCAATGAGCGCCGCCCTCAGCTTGCGTGGCGCGAGCCCGGCCCGCGCGGCCTGGCAGTCGTTTGCCAACACCATGCGGTGGTGGAGCTGGTGCTTGATGGCCGCGCTGTTCATCGGCGTGCCCGCGATCGGCCTGCTCAAGAGCGTGGAATTCGCCTTCGGCATCTTCTGCGGCGTCACACCGATTCTGCTGCTCGCCTTGTGGGGCCTGCTGGTCGCCAATGCACTGCACCAGAACCACCCGACGCTGGCGCGCTTGTTGCCGCAGCAGCCGCGCCGCCTGCGGCTGAACCTCGTGCTGGTCTTCCTGGGCGTGGCCAGCGGCGTGGGCGCGCTGCAATCCGTCATTCCCGTTCCGGCTGCGGGTGTGTGGGTGACCCTGAGCCTGATCTTCGTGGCGGCCGCCATGCGCCAGCCGCTGCTGTGGGCCACCACGGCGCTGATGGGCTTTGCGCCGCTGGCACCGCGATACATGTCCGATGACGCGTGGCAGATGGTCAAGCAGACCTTCGGCCTGCTGGAGACGCCGCTGGGCTTTTTGTGCCTGCTCGCGGGCGGCGCAGCCTTCCTGGCCGCGCTGATCAAGGACGGCAACGACACGCACCGCGCCATCTACGAAAAGCGGCAGAAGCAACGCAGCGCCGTCAAGGCCGCGATGGAAGGCGATATACCCGAAGCCGCCAGCTGGTTCTGGAGCCGCACCCTGCGCAGCTACAACCGCGCGTTCGACAAGGCCTTGACGCTCGCCGCCGAAGGCCGGGCGGGCTTCCGCCGCGAGATGCTGGCCCTGGGCCTGCAGGCTCACATCTCGGCCACGGGCACCGGCATTGCCGTGTTGGCGATCATCATGGCCATCGTGCTCACCAGCCTCTGGCTCGGCGGCATCTTCCAGTACAAGGACGCCGGCCAGGGTGTGGCCAACTCGATGTACGGCCTGCTCGGCACCCTGATGGGCGGCGTGACGCAGTTGCACGGCAGCCTGATCCGGCGCCGCCACGAGCAAGGCCTCGTGGCCCTGCTGCCGGGCGTGCCGCGCGGCGCGGCGTTCAATCGCCAGCTCTCGCTGCACCTGCTGCGCAACTTCCTGACCCTGTGGGCCGGCGGCTCCGTCGTGATGGGCCTCATGCTGAGCCTGCTGCCGGGCACGGGCTACGCGATCCTGTCCTTCGTCGTCGTGCTGCTGGGCGGTGGTGTGGTGCTGCTGCGCGACTGGTCCCGCGCCGGTCCGTTCAAGGGCTGGACAGCCTTCCTGTTCTACATCCCGCTCTGCGCACTGTGCATGTGCGCACGCCTCGCGCTGGAGAAGGACGTGCTGAGCGTGGCCAGCTTCCTCGCGCTGTCGGCGGTGGTGCTCGGTGCGCTCTACGCCTGGCGCTGGCGCGCGGTGATGCGCGCCCCAATGGCCTGGCCTGCTGCGCGCGTCGGCTGAACGCGGCGCATCAAGAAAAAAGGCCGGTCAGTGTGACCGGCCTTCTTCATTGCGAGAGGCTCAGACTTCAGGCGAAGTTGGCTTCCGCGAACGACCAGTTCACCAGGTTCGACAAGAAGGTCTCGACGAACTTTTGGCGCAGGTTGCGGTAGTCGATGTAGTAGGCGTGTTCCCAGACGTCGACGGTCAGCAGGGCCTTGTCGGCGGTGGTCAGCGGCGTGCCGGCGGCGCCGGTGTTGACGATGTCCACCGAACCGTCGGCCTTCTTCACCAGCCAAGTCCAGCCGGAGCCGAAGTTGCCGACGGCGCTCTTGACGAACGCTTCCTTGAAGGCGTCATAGCTGCCCCACTTGGCTTCGATGGCCTTGGCCAGCGCGCCGGTGGGAGCGCCGCCGCCTTGCGGCTTCATGCAATTCCAGAAGAAGGTGTGGTTCCAGATCTGGGCGGAGTTGTTGTAGATGCCGCCGCTGCTCTTCTTGATGATCTCTTCGAGCGTCATCGATTCGAACTCGGTGCCCTTCTGCAGGTTGTTCAGGTTCACCACATAGGCGTTGTGGTGCTTGCCGTGGTGGAACTCCAGCGTCTCGGCGCTGTAGTGCGGGGCGAGGGCATCCTTGGCGTAAGGCAGCGGGGGAAGGGTGTGTTCCATGATGACTCCAGAGAGAGAAAGAAGGAGATGAGGTTAAGCGCCGCGGATTGTAGGCATGGTGGAGAGCACGCGCATGTCAGCCTCGCCATCGGCCAGCACGGCGCGAAGGTCTTGGCCCGGCTGCAGTTGCGCCACCGACGACAGCGCCCTGCCCTGGCCATCGTCCAGCCAGGCATAGCCGCGCTCCAGCACGCGCTGCGGATCGAGCGCGGCCAGCCGCGTTTGCATGCCGTCCAGGCGCGCCGTCAGCATTGTGAGGCGCTGCGGCGCTGCCGCTTGTAGGCGCAGGCCGAGATGTGCGAGCCGCTGCCCTTGTAGTTCGACGCGGCGCGCTGGCAACTGGCCCATGCGCTGGGCGAGCTGATCGAGCTTGCGCTGCTCGCGCGCCAGCAGCACGCTGGGCCGGGCCAGGCGCAGGGCGGCGCGGTCCAGGCGCTGCGCGGCCTGGTCGATGCCGCGCTCCAGGCGGCGGATCAGGTAGTTCTGCAGCGCGTCGAGCGCGTCGAGCTGCTCTTCGCGCGAGGGCGCGGCCAGCTCGGCAGCGGCGGTGGGCGTGGGCGCGCGCAGGTCGGCGGCCAGATCGCACAGCGTCACGTCGGTCTCGTGCCCCACGCCGCAGATGATGGGCAGCTCGCTGGCCGCCACGGCACGCACCAGGCGCTCGTCATTGAAGGCCCACAGGTCTTCAAGCGAGCCCCCGCCGCGCACCAGCAAGAGCGCATCCACTTCGGCGCGCCGATTGGCCGCCGCCAGCGCACGCAGCAGCGAGGCCGGTGCTTCGGCGCCTTGCACAACGCTCGGGTAGACAACCACGCGCACCTGCGGCGCACGGCGCTCCAGCGCGGTCAGCACGTCGTGCAGCGCGGCTCCGGCCGTGGAAGTGATAACGCCCAAAGTCTGCGGATAGCGCGGCAAATCGCGCTTGCGGTCGGCATCGAAGAGACCTTCGGCCTCGAGCCGGGCCTTCAAGCGCAGGAACTGTTCGTACAGCGCCCCGGCACCGGCCCGGCGCATGCCTTCGGCCACGAACTGCAGCTCACCGCGCGGCTCGTAGACGGCCACGCGGCCGCGCAGCTCCACCAGTTGCCCGTCGCCCGGGTTGAAGTCCAGCAGCCCGGCGGCGCGGCGGAACATCGCGCAGCGCAAGGACGCCTCGCGGCCGTCGGCGTCCTTCAGCGTGAAGTAGCAGTGCCCGCTGGCTGCACGCGTGAAGCCGGAGATTTCGCCGCTGACCACCACGCCCGAAAAGCGCGTGGCGAGCAAGTCGGACAAAGCCGAAACCAGCCCGCCAACGGTCCAGACCATTCGATTCGATGCGCCCTGCATGGCCTCAACGCCTCGCGAACCCAATGGCCATGCGGGTCGAGTAGCCCACAGCCGCGCCAATCCTGGGCTCGCGGGGCACCAGCGTTGTCATGGCTCCGTCACACGCTGATAAGCACTTGTTTTTCAACTCGAATTTCCCTGCCCAAGAATGAGGCAATGTATCTAAACGCTTGATTTGGCGGGCCCTGCTTGGTGCCGTGCGCCGCTTGCCCACAAAGTTATCCACAGCCGCGGTGGATTGTTGACAGGCGCTTGCAAACTCGCACCCTGCCCCGTGATTTCACTGCAACGGCGCCCCCGATTCTTGGGGTCATAATCCCCCGCAATCGCTGGGCTCAATGCAAAGGGACACGCCTTGTTTTCGATCATACAAGCGGCCGGTTGGCCGATCTGGCCGCTGCTGCTGTGCTCCGTGGTGGCTCTGGCCCTGGTCATCGAACGTTTTGCCAGCCTGCGCGCCAGCCGCGTGGCGCCGGCCCGGCTGCTAGACGAAGTGCTGGGTGTGACTGCTCAGCATCTGCCGCCGCCGGACGTGGTGAATCGCCTCTCCGAGAACTCGACGCTGGGCCAGGTCCTGGCTGCCGGCATCCGCGCCGTGACGCTGGATCCGCGCCTGCCGGAAGCCAAGCTGCGCGAAGCCTTCGAGTCGGCCGGTCGCCGCGCCGCGCACCAGCTCGAGCGCTACCTGAACACGCTGGGCACCATCGCCGCCGCTGCGCCGCTGATGGGCCTGCTGGGCACCGTGGTCGGCATGATCGAAATCTTCGGCAGCCAGACGCCCGGCTCGAGCAACCCGACGCTGCTGGCACACGGCATCTCGGTGGCGCTGTACAACACGGCCTTCGGCCTGATCGTCGCCATCCCCTCGCTGATGTTCTACCGCTACTTCCGCGGCCGCGTGGACGAGTACGTGCTGGAGCTGGAGCAGTCCAGCGAGCGGCTGATGTCGCACCTGCGCCGCTTCATCGTCGGCTGAGCAGCGGGGCCGCAGACATGAAGTTCACCAAGCGCCACCTCGAGGAGCCGGAGATCAACCTGATCCCGTTCATCGACGTGCTCCTCGTGGTCCTGATCTTCCTGATGCTCTCGACCACCTATTCCAAATTCACCGAGCTGCAGATCAGCCTGCCCACGGCCAATGCCGAGCAGCTGAAGGAGCACCCGGCCGAGATCATCGTGGCCGTGTCCGGCGACGGGCGTTACGCCATCAACCACCAGCCGGTGGAAGGCCGCTCGGTCGAGATCCTGTCCGCCGCATTGAGCGCAGCCGCCGGCGGCCACAACGATGCGATGGTGATCGTCTCGGCCGACGCGGCCTCGGCCCACCAGTCGGTCATCAACGTGATGGACGCCGCCAGGCGTGCCGGCCTGTCCCGCCTGACTTTCGCGGCCCAGACCGGCGCCGGCAACTGATGTCCTTGGCTTCGAGGCTGCAGCGCGAGTGGCTCGCGCCCGGCCTGCTGTCGGCGCTGCTGCTGCCGCTCTCGTGGCTGTACGGCGCCGTGGTGCGATGGCGCGCGGCGAACGCAAAGCCCGAAGCCCTGCCCGTCCCCGTGCTGGTCGTCGGCAACTGGATCGTCGGCGGTGCGGGCAAGACGCCCACCACGCTTGCGATCCTGCGCCTGCTGGCCGATCTGCGCGTGGGCGTGGTGTCGCGCGGCTATGGGCGCGACAGTGACGACGTCCAGCTCGTAACGCGCAATTCAAGCGCACTTGAGGCCGGCGATGAGCCGCTGCTGATTCATCTGCGCACCGGCACGCCCGTGGCCGTGGGCCGCGACCGCGTGGCGGCGGCGCGCGCACTGCTGCAGGCTCATCCGGATCTGCAACTGCTGATCAGCGACGACGGCCTGCAGCATCTGCGTCTGCCGCGCAGTTTGAGCGTCATCGTTTTCGACGAACGCGGCCTGGGCAATGGCCGTCTGCTGCCCGCCGGGCCGCTGCGCGAGCCGGCACGGGCGCTGCACGATGACGAACTCGTGCTCTACAACGCCAACCAGCCCAGCACACCGCTGCCCGGTCATCTGGGCCGCCGGTCTTTCAGCGGCGCCGTGTCGCTCGACGGCTGGTGGCGCGGCGAGCCGGCGCAGCTGGCAACGCTACACGCACTGCGCGGCCAACCGCTGGTCGCCGCGGCCGGCATGGCGCAGCCGCAGCGCTTCTTCGACATGCTCTCCGAACAGGGCCTGAGCTTCACGCCTGTGCCGCTGTCCGACCACCACGACTTCGCCGCCCTGCCCTGGCCGGCCGGTACCCAGCACGTGCTCATCACCGAGAAGGACGCGGTCAAGCTGCGCCCCGACAGGCTCGGGAAGACGCAGGCCTGGGTGGTGGCGCTAGACTTCCAACCCGATCCCGAATTCGAGCGCCTGCTGCGACAACGCGTGCTGCAACTGCTCCACTGAACCCATGGACAACCGACTGCTCGAACTGCTGGTCTGCCCGATCTGCAAAGGTCCGCTGACTGATCACCGCACCGAAACCACCCGCGAGCTGGTCTGCAATGCCGACCGCTTGGCCTTCCCGATCCGCGACGGCATCCCCGTGATGCTGGAGAACGAAGCCCGCGTGCTGGACCCCGAAGAGAAATGACGTTCACCGTCATCGTTCCTGCGCGGCTGGCTTCCACGCGCCTGCCGAACAAGCCGCTGGCCGACATCGGCGGCGCGCCGATGGTTGTGCGCGTGGCGCAGCGTGCGGCGCTGTCGCAGGCGAAGCAGGTCGTCGTCGCCACCGACTCCATCGAAGTGCAGCGCGCCTGCGAGCAGCACGGCGTGCGCGCGCTGATGACGCGCGTCGATCACGTCTCCGGCAGCGATCGCCTGGCTGAGGCCTGCGAGCAGCTGGGCCTCGATGGCAAGGAAATGATCGTCAACGTGCAGGGCGATGAGCCCCTGATCGCCCCCGGCATGATCGACGCCTGCGCCCGCACGCTGACCGAACGCCCGCAATGCGTGATGGCCACCGTGGCGCATGAGCTGGATGATCCTTCGGAATTCGCCAACCCCAACGTCGTCAAGCTCGTGACCGACAAGGACGGCATCGCGCTGTACTTCTCCCGCGCGCCCATGCCGTGGTGGCGTGACGGCGGCGGTGCACCGAAGGCGGCGCTGCGTCATGTGGGCCTCTACGCCTACCACGCCGGCTTCCTGCGCAAGTTCCCGCAGCTGGCGGTGAGCCCGCTGGAGCAGATCGAGTCGCTGGAGCAGCTGCGCGTGCTCTGGCATGGCGAGCGCATCGCCGTGCATGTGAGCGCCGAGCGGCCCGGCCCCGGCGTCGATACCCCCGAGGATCTGGACCGCGTACGGGCCCTGATCGCAGGCGCTCCCCAGGGCTGAACGGGGGGTTGTCACAAAGACGCCCGTGATATCCTCGGGCGAAGTAAACGAGGGCGTTTGTCCGCAAGGCAAACGCCCTTTCTCAAGCATCAAGGGGACACATGAGACTGATTCTTCTGGGAGCACCGGGTGCGGGCAAGGGAACGCAGGCAGCCTTCATCTGCCAAAAGTTCGGCATCCCGCAGATTTCGACCGGCGACATGCTGCGCGCTGCGATCAAGGCTGGCACCGAGATGGGCCTGGCTGCGAAGAAGGTGATGGACTCCGGCGCCCTCGTGAGCGACGACATCATCATCGGTCTGGTCAAGGAGCGCATCGCCCAGCCGGACTGCGCCAAGGGCTTCCTGTTCGACGGTTTCCCCCGCACCATCCCCCAGGCCGACGCCATGAAGGCGGCCAGCGTTTCTCTCGATCTGGTCCTTGAGATCGACGTGCCGCACAGCGCCATCATCGAACGCATGAGCGGCCGCCGCGTCCATGTGGCTTCGGGTCGCACCTATCACGTCAAATTCAACCCGCCCAAGGTCGAAGGCAAGGACGATGCGACCGGTGAAGACCTGATCCAACGCGACGACGACAGGGAAGAAACCGTCAAGAAGCGCCTGGAGGTGTACGAGGCGCAGACGCGTCCGCTGGTGGACTACTACTCGCAGTGGGCAGCGCAAGGCTCCAAGCCCGGCGAACCCAAGGCCCCGACCTACCGCCGCATCGAAGGCGTGGGCACGGTCGAGGAAATCACCGCACGCGCGCTGGCCGCCCTCGCTTGAATCGCATACCGGGCCGCAAGGGCTCTGCCCCTGCGGCCTTTTCTTCGTTCTACGATTGACGTTTACGTCAACGTAAACCAAATCAAATCCACATCAGGAGTCTCATTCATGGACATCGCAGGCAAGGTCTTCATCGTCACCGGCGGCGCTTCAGGCCTCGGTGAAGGCACGGCGCGCATGCTGGCCGCAAACGGCGGCAAGGTCGTCATCGCCGATCTGCAGGAAGAACGTGGCCAGGCCCTCGCGGTTGAGCTGGGCGGCGCCTTCGTCAAGTGCGACGTGAGCAACGAGGCCGACGGCCAGGCCGTGGTCGCCAAGGCCACCTCGCTGGGCAAGCTGATGGGCCTGGTGAACTGCGCCGGCATCGCGCCGGCCGCCAAGACGGTGGGCAAGGAAGGCGCGCATGCGCTGGCCCTGTTCGCCAAGGTCATCACCGTCAATCTGGTCGGCAGCTTCAACATGATCCGCCTGGCCGCCGAAGCCATGAGCAAGAACGAGCCCGAAGCCACGGGCGAGCGCGGCGTGCTGATCTCCACCGCATCCGTTGCCGCGTACGACGGCCAGATGGGCCAGGCGGCCTATGCGGCCTCCAAGGGCGGCGTCGTCGGCATGACACTGCCCGTGGCGCGCGATCTGGCCCGCAACGGCATCCGCAACATGACGATCGCCCCCGGCATCTTCGGCACGCCCATGCTCTTCGGCATGCCGCAGGAAGTGCAGGACGCGCTGGCCGCCAGCGTGCCCTTCCCTTCGCGCCTGGGCCGCCCCGAGGACTACGCCAAGCTGGTCCACCAGATCGTCACGAACGACATGCTCAACGGCGAAGTGATCCGCCTGGACGGTGCGATCCGCATGGCACCGAAGTAAGCACCAAAGCGAAGCAAAGAAGACTGCAATAGAAAGAAGATCCTGTCGGCGGGCCGCAACAAGCGGCCTGTCGATAGCTTTCGCTACAGGCAAACTCCCGTCATCACAATGCAACACGGGAGTTCACATGCGTTCATATCGCCTGCTGCCCACGGCACTGGCCGCTCTCAGCCTGTTCGGCGCCCTGCCGGCGCTGGCCCAACAAGGCCAGGAGGTGAGCAACCTCGACAAGGTCACCGTCGTCGGCTCGCGCAAGGCTTTGCCGGCCACTTCGGAAACCGACACGCTGGTGCCGGTCGACATCTACTCGATGAGCAAGGTGGCCGAGGGCGGCGGTCAGTTCGACCTGGCGCAGACGCTGCAATACCTGTCTCCGTCGTTCAACTCGACCCGCCAGACCGGCGCGGACGGCGCTGACCTGATCGACTCCGCCGCGCTGCGCGGCCTGGGATCCGATCAGACGCTGGTGCTGGTCAACGGCAAGCGCAAGAACACCGTGGCCCTGGTGAGCCTGTTCGGCGCCCGCAACCGCGGCGCCACGGGCACGGACATGAACTCCCTGCCGCTGCTGGCCATCGACAACGTGCAGGTGCTGCGTGACGGCGCGGCCGCTCAGTACGGCTCCGATGCGATTGCCGGCGTGATCAATGTGCAGCTCAAGAAGAAGCTGGGCTGCGAAGCGGTGGCCGGCTACGGCCAGTACTCGGCTGGCGACGGCAAGAACTACCTGGCTTCGGCCTACTGCGGCGTCAAGCTGGGCGGCGGCACGCTGGGCGTGACCGGTGAGTGGCAGGACCGCGGTCGCTCCGATCGCGGCGGTGCCGAGTTCTACCCGCGCATCATTGGCGACACCCAGGTCAAGAACAAGACGATCTACCTGAACGGCGAGTTCCCGGTGAACGGCGACAACCGCATCTACCTGACGGCCGGCGCGCAAAACCGCGATGCCTCCTCCGCTGCCTGGGCCCGGGGCGGTGTCGGCTCGGACGACATCCCCTCGCGCAACTCGGCCGCCATGTACCCGAACGGCTTCGTGCCCTTCATCAACGGCAAGATCGAGGACCGCTACGTGACCGCGGGCTGGAAGTCCTCCGTCGCCGGCTGGGACACCGACCTGTCGCAGACCTACGGCTCGAACAAGATGCGCTACGACATCAGCCACACGCTGAACGCATCCATCGCCAACCTGGACCTGATCAACGGCGGCAAGGGCATCAGCCCCAGCAACTTCGACGCCGGCGGCTTCGGCTTCAACCAGCTGACGACCAACTTCGACGTGAGCCGCTTCTTCCCCGACCTGCTCGGCGGCAGCAACATCGCCTTCGGCGCCGAGTACCGCCGCGAGAAGTACAACATCGTCGCGGGCGAGCCCGGCTCCTACAACGACGTGGACGGCCTGGGCTTCGGCGGCAACGCTGGCAGTCAAGGCTTCCCGGGCTTCCAGCCTTCGGACGCCACCAGCCGCAGCCGCAAGAGCCAGGCCGTCTATGTGGACTGGGAAGCCACGCTGACGCCCGCGCTGACGGTCGACGCCGCCGTGCGTGCCGAGCACTACAGCGACTTCGGCTCCGAGACGACCGCCAAGCTGGCCGGCAGCTACAAGGTCAGCGATGCCGTGCTGCTGCGTGGCGCCGCGAGCACCGGCTTCCGCGCCCCGAGCCTGCAACAGCTGTACTTCTCGTCCACGTTCACGGACTTCATCGCCGGCCAGCCGCTGGACGTGGTGCTCGCGCCAAACGGCAGCACCATCGCCAATGCAGCCGGCGTGCCCAAGCTCAAGCAGGAGAAGTCCAAGAACTACACCCTGGGCTTCACGGTCAAGCCCAGTGCCAACAGCTCGATCACGGCCGACCTCTACGAAATCAAGATCAAGGACCGCATCGTGCTGTCCGGCCGCTTCGATGCCGACAACTACCCGGCGCTGGGCGCGATCCTGCAAGGCCTGGGTGTGGGCCAGGCGCAGTTCTTCGTGAACTCGGTCGATACGCGCACGCGTGGCCTGGACCTGACGGCCTCCAATCGCATGAAGATGGGAGAGGGCCAGCTGAGCACCTTCCTGGCGCTGAACGTCAGCCGCACCACGGTGACGGGCATCCACGCGCCGGCTTCACTGAAGGGCTTCGAAGACGTGCTGCTGTCCGAGCGCGAGCGTCTGTTCATCGAGCAAGGCGGCCCGCGCTCCAAGGCCACGCTGGGCTTCGAGTACGCCCAAGGCGCCTGGACGGGTGAGGCCAAGATCATCCACTTCGGCAGCCAGACCCTGGGCACTTTCGACGGCACGGCCAACGGTGTGCCCAACCAGTACTACAAGCCCAAGACCTCGATGGACCTGGGCCTGTCCTGGCAGGCCACACCGGCGCTCAAGCTCAGCATCGGCGGCAACAACGTCTTCAACGTGAAGCCGACCAAGCAGGACCCGAACCAGACCGACGACGGCTTCTACTACGAGAGCGTGCAGTTCGGCCTGAACGGCGCCTCGTACTTCGCCCGGGCGTACTACAAGTTCTGAAGAACGCAGAACGCCGCAATGGAAAAGGCCCCTCGCACAGCGAGGGGCCTTTTGCTTGATGGCTTCTCAGCCGATCACTTCTTGCCCATGCGGGCCTGAATGATCCACAGCCGGGCCAGATCGCCAGCGCCATCGCTGCCGCGGACGCCGCGCCAGGTGGAGACAGCCTTGCTGACATCACCGGCGAAGTACTGGCCGACGCCGTAGTACAGCTTGGCGTCGTCCGGACGGGCAAACTTGTCCTTGGCCAGGCCTTGCTCGATGGTCTTGACGCCGGCAGCGCCCTGACCACGGAAGACTTGAGCCAGACCGATCTGCACATAGCCCATGCCGTCGCGGGCATCGGCGGCAGCCGTCAGGGCAGCGGCTTCGCCGGCCTTGTTGTCGGCGATCTTCTTGTCCAGGAAGTCCAGCAGGCGCTTGTCGCGCGAGGCTTGCGGTCCGGTGCCCAGCACGCCGGCGGCCATGCCCTTTTGGACGACCATCTTGCCCTCTTCCGGGAAGCCGGCGGCGGCGGCCAGCTGGGCGTACTCGGCGTATTCATCGGCCTTCAGATTGCCGCTGGCCAGCTTCAGGCGCAGCACGTCGAGGCTGAAGCGCTCCGAGAAGCCCTTCTTGGCCTTGGTCGAGTTCAGGACCGTCGAGAACAGCTCCTTGCTGGGGTAGTAGGTCAGCAGCTTGTCCACGGCCGAAGCTTCAGCAGCGCCGTCGCCCTTCTTCTGGGCGGCGTACAGCATCATGTTCAGCTTGTCCTTGGAAGGCGTACGGCCGGCCTTTTCGTCGGCGGCGATTTCTTCCTGCGAGTCCTTGAGCATGCCGCTCACGTCGCCGGACTTGAACTGGGCGCTGGCCAGGATCTGCTTGGCCGTCGGGTCGGTGCCGCCGTCGCGCTGGTAGCGCTGGGCCCAGGTCGAAGCCTGCGAGGCGTTGCCTGCGCGCAGGTAGGTACCGGCAACAGCCAGCTCGACCTGCAGGGCGGCAGCGCCGCTCAGGCGGCCGGAAGCCTTCAGGGCTTCAAAGCTGTGGGCCATGGTGTCCGGATCGTTGGCACCTTGGGCGGCCGACAGGCGCATGCCTTCGATGGCGTTGTTCTCGCCCGGCGTGCGGCCGCCGACGGCTTCCGCTTCGCGGATCTTGCCCAGGGCTTCCTTGTACTTGGTGGCCTTGATCAGGGCTGCGGCATCCTTCAGGTGCTTGCCGACCTCGGGGCGCACCGTCTCTTGGGCGGAGGCCGTAGCAAACAGTTGGAGGCCGCTGACACCGTCGTGAGGCGCATTGCCGGCCATCAGGGCCACGGCGCCAACGACGGCCAGGGTGATGTTCTTGATCTTCATGAGGTCAATCTCCTGCAAATAAAAACGCGCCGCCCAGGGTCGCGGGAGGCGCGTGTATCGGTGCTATAGAGGCGAGCAGCGCGAGCGTCACTTGCCTCTTGCGTGATCAGCGGAACTGCTCGCCGCCCACCACGCCCATCTTCTTGACGTTATGGCGCTGAGCCGATGCCATCACGTGTGCAACAGCACCGTACTCCACCAGCTTGTTGGGCTTGATGTTGACCACGGGCTGGTCGGCTTCAGCAGCCACCGCGGCCAGTTTTTCTTCCAGCTCGGCCTTCGTGATCGCTGCGCCGTCCCAGTTGATGGTGCCGTCGAAGTCAATGAAGATTTCGTGCGTCACCGGCGGGTCGTGCGGCTGATTGTTCGGCGGCGGCATGTCCAGGTTCACCGAGTGCAGCTGGATCGGGATGGTGATGATGAGCATCACCAGCAGAACCAGCATCACGTCGATCAGCGGCGTCGTGTTGACGTCCAGCATCACTTCCGGATCGCCGCTCCCCGAGGAACTTCCAACGTTCATTCCCATAAAAGACTCCTCGGCTTACTGATTCGCAGGCGGCTCGGTGACGAAGTGGATGCTCATGATGCCGGCGCGCTGGCAGGTGTAGATCACCTTGCCCACGGCCTCATAACGCGCATTCTTGTCGCCACGGATGTGCACTTGCGGCTGCGGGTTGAGCACGGCCACCTTCTTGAGGCGCTCGAAGAGCGCATCGGTGTCCGGCACCAGCGCCGTGGCCCAGTACATTTCGCCGTCCTTGGTGACTGCGATTTCGATGTTTTCCGGCTTGGTGACCCGGACCAAATTACGCTCCAGAGGGAGGTTGATGGTCACAGATTGGGTCACCACCGGGACGGTGATGAGGAAGATGATCAACAACACCAACATCACATCCACGAGGGGCGTGGTGTTGATGGTGGAGACGACTTCGTCCTCGCCACTGTCGGAAGATCCGACGTTCATGCCCATGATGATTCTCCGGGGCTAGGGCTTAGCGCTTGGCGCGGCCACCCATCAGGACGCCGTGCAGGTCGGCAGCGAAGGCACGCACTTGAGCCATGGTTTGCTTGTTGCGATTGACGAGCCAGTTGTAGCCCAGCACGGCGGGAACGGCGACGCCCAGACCGATGGCGGTCATGATCAGGGCTTCACCCACGGGGCCGGCAACCTTGTCGATCGAAGCTTGACCAGCAACGCCGATTTGGGTCAGGGCTTGCAGAATGCCCCACACCGTACCGAACAGACCAACGAACGGAGCGGTCGAACCGACGGTAGCCAGGAAGCCCAGGCCGGTCGAAACGCGGCTGTTGACTTCGGTCACGGCGCGGTCGATGTTCACCGACACCCACGAAGCGTGGTCGATGTTCTCGGTCAGAGCGCCTTCATGGTGCTCCGAGGCTTCCACGGCCGAAGCGGCGATGTAGCGGAAAGCGCCGGTTTCCTTCAGGCCCTTGACGCCTTCGGACAGGCTGGCCTTCTTGAAGAAGGTGGCGCGGACTTCCTTGGCTTCAGCGTTCAGCTTGGAGCCGTCCCAGATCTTGGTGATCAGGATGTACCACGAGCCCATGGACATGATGAGCAGAATGGCCAGCACGCCGTGCGACACGGCGTCGCCCTTCTTGACCATGGCCATCAGGCCGTAAGGATTTTCCTTGTCGGCGTCAGCGGCAGCGGCAGCAGGAGCGGCGCCGGCGTCAGCAGCGGGAGCCACGGTGGCCGAAGCTTCAGCGGCGGGGGCCGAGGCGGCGTTGTCTTGCGCGAAGGCGGGGGCAGCCACCAGGGTCGCGGCGAATGCGATAGCGGCGAACAGGCCGGTGATACGAGAGGTCATGGAGTCAACTCCTACGAAGAAATCAGAGATGGGTTGTAAAAGGGACCGAACGCTTGGGCGATAGGTTTTGGCCGACGACGCGATCGATCCCATGAAGGCTGACAGGACTTGCCGCTTCGAGATCATTCGTTGCGGAAAGCGAACTCCTGCTGGAAGACAACGTTCTCACCAGAGCACACGTAGGTGGACTGCACGGTCTGAGTGATGGCGTTCTTGATGGCTCGCTCGGACTTGCGGTCGATGCCGCCGCCACGAACGGTTGCCACATCGATGCTGGCGATCTTGTTGCCACGCACGGCGATGGTCGCCATGAACGTTGCTTCGCCGCTCCAGTTCAGCGAAGGCATCTCCGGGCGTTCCCACTTCGAGCAGGTGGACGACACGGTGGCCTTGGCCGGCGGAGCCGGCGGCGCCTGCACAACAGGTGCGGGTGCAGCGGCAACGGTATTGACCGGCGGCGGAACGCTGGTGGTGACGGCTTGCGTCGGCGGGGCCGGGGCGGTAACCACGACTTCCGGCACCGGCACGAACGGCGGCGGCGGGGCCTTGATATCCGGCGGCGGCGGCAGCACCTTCTCGGGCGGCGGCGGCGGCGGCTTCACTTCCTCGACCACCTTGGCCTCGATCGGTTCAGCGATCTTCGCCACGATCTTCTTCGCCAGACCCGAGGCAATGGCCCAGGCCAACACGATGTGGATCAGGACAACGATGCCAAAGCCGACGACGCGACCCGACCCGTTATTTTCCTGCGCAAAGTTCATGCGCGCTCCTTCATATGACTGCCCTATCTTTCACGGCGCCGGCAATTCCAACCGGGGCACCAGATCAAGAACCATGGGCCCTGCCCTTCACAGCCTGCACCTGCCTGCTGCTTCAACGAACCGAAAGACTCGAAGCCTTCGGGACTTCGACCCGGCAACCGCTGGGACAGCTTGCAGATCCATCACCGGGAGGATGAGACCCACTTCAACAAAAATGCCCGCTGGCTTTAGGCCACGGGCGTGACGCGAATTCCCGTCAACGCCGTCATGAAACGACATCCACGTTCATTCTTACGCAACTGGCATTCTATACGGAGTAACCATTGCTCCCAGCATGGGGCTAACCCGGGCCCAAAGGCCTCCAGCCGAAACTGGCCGCAATCCGATGTAACCCTTAGGTAACTCGAGTTGCTTGATGCTGAGCAGTTAGATCAGTGTCCGTGATGCCCGTCGTGGTGACCGTGATTGTGATGGCTGTGGGTCCATCCGATGAACACATCGCGGCCCTGAACCAGCATTTCCACCTTTTGTCCTACAGGCAGGCAGACCTTCGTGGGAACGTGACCAAAAGGCAGGCCGGTCAGGATCGGCGTCTTGGTCAGCGAGCGCAGCTTGGCGACCGCGTGCTTGAGCTCGTAGCCCCGATCCGCTTCGGTCTTGCGCCACTGGCTGAATTCGCCCAGCACGATCGCTTTCTGCGCGTCCAGCACGCCGGCCATGCGCAGCTGCATCAGCATGCGCTCGACGCGAAACGGCTGCTCGGCGACGTCCTCGAGGAAGAGTACGCCGCCCTTGATCTTCGGGAAGTGCGGCGTGCCCAGCAGCGAGCAGACCATCGCCAGGTTGCCGCCCCAGAGCTGGCCCTTCACGCCAAGCCCGTCGAAGCCGGCTTCGGTGCGGAATCCGACAGCTTCCAGCAAGCCATCCATCGCCTCGACGAAGCAACCTTCGGTGACGTCATCAACGCCGCCATCGGCATCGGCACGGCCGAAGTCGTCGTACGCAACCGGGCCCGCCCAGCTGGGCGACTTGGCGTGGGCCAGCAGGCCGAGCTGCAATGCCGTGAAGTCGCTCATGCCGACCCAGCGCGTGCCTTTGTCGGTGGCCTTGGCCAGTTTCTTCCAGTCGATGCGATCGAGCAGCCGCGTGAGACCGTAACCACCCCGCGTGGCCAGGGCGATGGAAGGCGCGGCCTTGGCCACGCGATGCAGGGCCGCAAGCCGGGTGTCGTCGTCGCCGGCGAAGCGCTGATCCTTGAGCAAGGCGGCCTCGTCGATGGTGACTTCGAAACCGAGCTTGCCCAGGCGCTTGGCAGCGCGCTTGAGTTGAGCCGCCTGGGCCAGCGAGCCCGAAGGCGAGAAGAGCGTGAGGGTGTTCATGGCTGAGAAGAATGAGGGTCGTCGAGATTCAGGACTTCGCCGACCGGGATGGGTTCATCGGCCCGGTGCTGGCGCTGCGCGCGGCGCTGACGAGCGGCCTCGCGGCGTTCCGCAAAGAACTCCCGCAGCAGCTGGGCGGCCGGTTCGGCCAGCACGCCGCCTTCGATGCGCGTGTGGTGGTTGAGCTGGGCCTGGCCGAAGAGATCGATCACCGAACCCGCCACACCGGTCTTGGGATCCGGCGCAGCAAAGACCACGCGCTTGAGCCGCGCATGCATCATGGCCATCGCGCACATCGCGCAGGGCTCCAGCGTCACGAAGAGCTCGCACTCGGGCAGGCGGTAATTGCCGAGCAAGGTCGCCGCATGGCGCAGCGCCACGATCTCGGCATGCGCCGTCGGATCGTGCGTGGTGATCGGGCGGTTGTAGCCGGTGGCGATCACCTGGCCCTCGCGCATCAGCACCGCGCCGACGGGCACCTCGCCAGCCAGCCAGGCGTTCTGCGCCTGGTCCAGCGCCAGGCGCATCGCGTACTCGTCTGTGCTCACTTGAAGGCCTCCAACACAACGGCGCTGCGGCTCATGGCTGGGCGGCCGAAGCCGCGCTGGCAGCCTGATCGAGGGAGGACTGCACCTGCGCACGCACGGCATCGGGCGTGGCGCGGTTGGGAGCGGGAACAGGATCGATGCCGGATGCAGCCGAAGACGCCGGCACGGGGGCCAGCGATTTCATCTGGTTCTTGGCGTTGAGCAGGACGATGGCCAGGACGATGACCAGGCCGAGGATGCTAAGGGCGGCGCGCATGGCGTGAGTTTAGGGCCGCACGCAGCCCTCGCCCTTGAATCAGCGGCCGCCGAGCGCCGCCAGCAGGCGCCGATCGGCACCTGCGCGGCTGGCGCGCACGTTAACAATGACCCATAAATTCGAAAGCCGCAGCAGAGTCGTGGAATTTCAGGGCGCGGCAACGTCAGTTCGCATTGCGCGCACCCACGCCGCCTAAAAGCCATTCGATTGCGCCGTCTCGCTCCAGGGCAGGGTTACGGGGTGCGGCGTGCACACGTAGCAGCCGCCCGAGTACGCACTGAAACTCACGGTCAGGCGGCGCGAGTCAAAAGCCAATTTGAAGGATCTGTGGCAGCTTCCAGAATGAACTGCTTCGCGTTGTCATCCGGCGGAGTCCATCCCTGAAGTTGGAGCGCCCACCAGAAGTCAAGCTTGAGGAACGGGTCCCATTCAGCGTCGGGCGCGAAGAGATCGGACGTCTCCATATCTCTCAGAAGCGGCGAAATGACCTGATTATCCGAACGGAATTCGTACCTTCCATGAGGCGTCCCAGGGCAGTAGTGCTCCTCCACCCAGAGCGGGCTTATGAGACGAGCGTTTGAGATGCCAGGTGATAGTCGAGGTTGTCGTCGGAAGCACTCTCGCACGCGCCGGGAATCGGCAGTGCCTTGGCAACATGTGAGTTCCACGCTCGCGTGGCAGGCGTGTCCGGCGCGTCGATCTGTGGATACGCCAGGTGTTCGTAGCGAAAGCCGGTCTGCATGCCCGTGTCGTCATCCAGCCCCACTGGCGTTGTGCCATAGACATCAATCCGGACGAAGGTGTACGGGCCTTGCCTCAACCCAACACCAGAGAGTTGCCGGAGTCGCTCCGCGTATTCGCGTTGCATGCATTGAACAGCGCTCAGGAAATGCCGCCGAGAGATTGGCGGCGCAGTGGGACACACCGTTGCAACGAATTTCAGCCACCCGCGCTGCGATGACTTCATCAGCGCCTTACCCCGCAGGCTGAGTGCTGCCAGCCCTACCTGGTACGCCCGACCCAGCTCGGCGTCGGCGCGTGACAACGCCTGGTCGCCACAGATCAATTGCTCTCGAGCCGTAGTCGCTGCGCCGCAGTCAAAGCTTGCCGCAAGCGAAGCGCCGTGAATCAGGAGAGCTGCCAGCAGCATTGCGGCTGACCGGATGTGCGCCAAATCGAACACCATGTCTTGCCCTTCAACACTCCATCGAAGCACGGGAGCCAGAAAACTTCGCGCAACTCGCTTGCTGAAATCGAAGCGTAAATCGACTTGGCCTTCGCTTGCAAAGCTGACTAAGGCGCAATGGCCGTTCAGTGACTCTTGAGGAAGGCCTAGGGCAGTCTGACTGTTCACACCCTCCGCTGTTAGGCGCCACTGTAGGAACGAGAGCTCGCTAAAGCGTGAAGCGGAGCGGTTAGGAATTTACCTGTACGCATCGGTCATGGCCCCAGTTGCTATCGACCCGCTGCTGTCCGCGGCTCACACGAGTCAGTCCCCCGCAAGCAGTTGGCCAGTAGGCCCTTCCAACGGAAACAAGCTTGCGGGAACGGCACGCTCGATTGACCCGCTTGTCTGCGCACGGATTTGCTTCCAACATTTCGCGGTGCCGAAACAAGGCAGAAGCGCAACAGCATGAGAATTTCATGCATCCCACCCTGTACTCCGCACCTGATGTCGAAATTGAACCGCCCGCACTCGAAGGGACTCGCCCTTGCCGTCGTGATTCTTGGCCTGCTCCTGTGCACCTTCGTGGCAGGCGCTGCGGACCGCGTCATCGTGCTGGATTCGGCCGAAGCCCAGCTGACGCTGATCGATCCGCTCACGCACAAGGTCGTGGGCATGCAGCCGACCGGCAAGGAGCCGCACCACCTGATGGTGACGCCCGATGGCCGCTCGCTGATCGTGGCCGACTCGATCTCCAACGACCTCATGTTCCTCGACCCGCACACGGGCGCGGTGCAGCGGCGCATCGAGGGCATCGAGGATCCCTACCAACTGGGCTTCTCCCCGGATCACAAGTGGTTCGTGACGGCTGGACTGCGGTTGGATCGGGTGGACGTTTACCGCTATGACGGCCAGCAGATGGTGCTGGCCCGACGGATCCCGCTGGCCAAGACGCCCAGCCACATCAACTTCGATTCGAGCAGCCGCTTCGCCTTCGTCACGCTGCAGGAGACCGGCGAGGTCGCCGCGATCGACCTGGCCACCCAGACCGTGCAGTGGAAGCTCAAGGTCGGCGACACACCTGCCGGCCTGTGGATGACGCCGGGGGACCGCTACCTGCTGATCGGTATGACCGGAGAGGATGATGTGGCCGTGGTCGACTGGCACCGGCGCGAGGTCGTGAAGCGCATCCGCACGGGGCGCGGCGCCCACAACTTCCGGGATCTCGACGACGGCCACCATGTCGCCGTCACCAACCGTGTGGAGAGCACGATCAGCATCCTCGACTACGACCAACTGGTCAAGGTCGCAGACATCACGGGGCTCAGGCCCGGGCCCGACGACATGCAGCTCAGCGCGGACCACCGCTACCTCTGGGTGACGTTCCGCTTCGCCCGGCATGTCGGCATCATCGACATGAATTCGCGCAAGCTGGTTGACACCATCGCCGTCGGCCGCTCGCCGCATGGCCTGTTCTTCGCGAATGCAGCGCCCGTGCGCGCACCCAACCCGGATTGAGCCGCGCAGGTTCGTAGTCCACATAGCTCGGAAGTCCAGATGATCCCGGAGATGCTCGCGCAGATCGACAGCGGCGTGTCGGCGCTGCAGACCCTCGCCTACGTCGATGTGGTCCAACCCCTGCTGTTCCGCTTCGGCTGGATGAACTACGACGAGGACATCTACGACGCGCTGTACTGGGTGATCGTGGGCCTCTGCCAGATCTGCGTCAGCTACGCACTGCTGCGTCCACTGGAGGCGCTGCGCCCCGTGGAATCGTGGCCCGACCGCAAGGCACTGCGGGCGGACGTGATCTACACATGGGTGGCCAAGCTCGGCGTCCTGAATCTCGTCTTCTTCGTCTTGCTGCAGCCGGTGTTCAACCACTGGCAGAGTCTGATGGCCATCTACGGCCTGCCGAGCTTGGACATCGATTCGCTCTGGCCCAGCGTCACAGACCAGGCGACGGTGTCCTTCCTCATCTATCTCGTGGTGCTGGACTTCTTCGGCTACTGGTACCACCGCTGGCAGCACCGCTTCGGCGTCTGGTGGGAACTGCACGCCGTGCATCACAGCCAGCAACAGATGTCCTTGTGGTCGGACGACCGGAACCATTTCCTCGACGACATCCTTCAGGCCACCTTCTTCGCGGGCCTCTCGCTTCTCATCGGAGTCGCGCCGTCGCAGTTCGTGGTCCTCGTCGCGGTCGGCAACTTCCTGCAAAGCGTGCAGCACGTGAACGCTCGCCTGCATTTTGGCTGGCTGCTGGAACGGCTGATAGTGAGCCCGGTCTTCCATCGGCGCCATCACGCAGTGGGTTATGGCCATGAGGGCACGCGGTACGGCTGCAATTTTGGCGTGCTCTTCCCGTGGTGGGACATGATGTTCGGTACGGCGTCATGGAGTCATGAAACTCAGCCGACTGGGATCCGAGATCAGCTCCAGCCACCGCTGGGCGCCAACCGTTCCTACGGCCGAGGGGTATGGACTCAGCAGCTACGCGCCGTTGGCCGCATTGTCCATCGACTCAGAGCACCGTGATCCGGCCTGTCGGGCGATGCTGACAGGCAGCGGCCTTCTGCTGCCACCCTGCATCGCTAGCGATAGGCCCGAAAGCCGTCTCACGCGCCAGAAGGGATCAGTAGAGAACGCCAGGTCGCATTGCGCCTCGAGCTCTGCAAGTCGGGTGGTCAAGGCCTTGTGCATCGCGGTGTATACGTCGCTGCCGACGGCCAGCCGCTTGGGCGCCGGATGCTGATCGACGCTGGCGATCATGAGTCCACCATGCGGGTCGGATCGCCGATGGGCACCAGCCTCGCTTCCTCGATGATCTTGTGAACGGAGACGACGGGCGTGCCTGCGTAGACGTCGATCCATTTGACCGCCCCAAAACCAGTCGGCAGATCACTCGGTCATCGTCTGTGGTTCTGTACCGCTCAAGCGTGACGTCGTAATGGATCCTGCCGCGGCTCAGGGCTTTGCGGTGAGGCTGCCATGCAAATACTTCTTTCGAGCTTAGGGATGACGCCTTGCTTAGCAAGCAGTGGCGCATTCCGCCGAGGTCGATCGAGATTTGTAGAAGAGCAGAGCGGCAAAGGGAATGGCTACGGCCAGGAACACCTCAGCCCCCTGAATCTCGACAAACGTGCGGCTTGTGGCCTTTCCGACCGTCAGCGTTGATTCCGCTGCGTGGCCCGGCTTGTACCAAACAGTCGTGGATTTCCCTTCAGCATAACGGTCGGCAATGGCGCGCATGGCTACTGCGTCACCGCAGTCCCGCACACCGATGGCGTATCGCTGGCCTTGATACATCACGCCATCCACTTGGTAGTCGTAGCGAACGAGCGGATAGAACTTCGATCGACTCCCCTTGCCGCAGTTCTGCTCGATCGCAGACTGGCGCACCGTTCCTTGGACGCTGGGCCAGGCTTGGGCCCTCTGCGCTTCTCTGACAGCGTCGCGCCATGCAAGATCAACGATCGTAGACACTATCGCGGCGACCACCAGCGCACCGGCAATGACCTTGAACTTCCACTTGAAGTCGCGCGTCGCAACCCTTGAGGTCGCCGCATTCAGCTGATCCATGAAGGCTCCGAAGAATCGGGAAACCGCCGAATGTAGGCGAGCAAGGTTTCCGCTCTGTCTTCGCACCTTGTATCGGCCAGCAACAAACAACTCACCGGCGCTTTACGATCACGGGCACTGTGTTGGGCTGCGTAAATCTCGCACCGATATGCGGTGGCAACGCTAGGCTAAACCAGCGAATGGATACCGGTTGCGATGCTAAGGTCGGGCGGTGAGATGGTCCGGTGGTCAGGAGGCGTGGATTCCATGAGCAAGTCTCTCGCTCATTTGCGCGAGCAAATCGAAGAGCTTCAACGCGAAGCCAGTCAGCTAGAGAGAGATGTGGTCGTGCGGATGCGAAGAGAGATCGCGCTGCACGGCATCACCGCTGAGCAGCTGTTCGGCGAGCCTTTCCCAATGGCTGCCGGTGGTCGGGCCGCGAAGTATGGAGATCACCTCGGCAACACCTGGGGCGGGCGCGGCAAGCGCCCGCGCTGGTTGCAGGAGGCGTTGGCCAACGGGCGGAAGCTGGAGGACTTTCTGCTTGTCCAGCCGGGACCGCGCCGCGACGGCCGTTGAGGCCTGCTACGCCACCGAGAGCTTGAAGAAGGACACCGAGCCAACCAGTTGGGTGGCCTGCTGGCTCAGGCTCTCCGCAGCCGATGCGCTTTCCTCGACCAGGGCCGCGTTGTTCTGCGTGACGCGGTCCATTTGGGAGATGGCTTCGCCCACCTGAGAAACGCCGGTGGCCTGTTCGGAAGAAGCGGCGCTGATCTCGCCGACGATCTCCGTGACGCGTCCAATGGCGGTCACGACGTCCTTCATCGTCTGCCCCGCGCGGTCCACGAGTTCGGTGCCGCGGCTCACCCGCTCCACGCTGGTCGCAATCAATGCCTTGATTTCCTTGGCGGCATCGCCGCTGCGACGGGCAAGATTGCGAACCTCGCTGGCGACCACGGCGAAGCCGCGCCCCTGTTCTCCGGCGCGCGCTGCCTCGACGGCAGCGTTCAGCGCGAGGATGTTGGTCTGGAAAGCGATGCCGTCGATCACGCCAATGATCTCGGCGATCTTGTGCGAGCTGTCGTTGATATCGCGCATGGTCGTCACCACATCGTTCACCACGGTCCCGCCGTGCTGGGCAACGTCCTGCGCGCTCAGCGCCAGTTTGCTGGCCTGAGCAGCGTTGGCGGCGTTGTTGTTCACCGTCGCGCCGAGCTGCGCCATCGTTGCGGAAGTCTGCTCCAGCGCGCTGGCCTGCTCCTCGGTGCGCTGGCTCAGGTCTGAGTTGCCCTGCGCGATCTGCACGCTGGCCGAGGCCACGATGTCTGCGTTCACACGCACTGCCGAGACCGTCTGGACCAGCGCCCGCTGCATGGAGGCGAGCGCGTGCAGGAGCTGACCGGATTCGTCGCGCCCTTCCGCCTTGATGACGCCTTCGAGATCGCCAGCCGCCACCCGTTCGGCAGCTGCGATCGCGCGGTGCATGGGCAAAGTGATGGAGCGGCCGATGCTCCACGCAGCCGCAGCGCCAACCAGAAGCGCCAGGCCGGACAGGCACAGCACGATCAGGCGCGATTGATGGTAGATGCCGGCGGCTTCTTTGCCAGCCGCAATGCTGAGCTTGCGTTCCAGATCGGAGAGGTCGTGCAAGGCGCCGAACCAGTCCTTCTGCCGAGGCGCGGCTTCCTGAATCAGCACATGGATCGCCTCGGCATCCTTGTTTTCCAGTCCGAGTTCGACGACCTTGTCAATGGCCGGGCGCGAGGCCTGCTTATTGCGTCGCGCCTGTTCGAAGAGACGCTGCTCGTCGGCTGTCGTTGACGCAGAGTCTTTGAAGAGCGCAGCCAGGTCGTTCTCGGTCTTGTCGTATTCGGCGCGCTGCGCGTTGATCTTGTCCACGACACCGCGCATCTCGGCGGGATTGTCCAGAAGTACGAGATAGCGGAGGTCGGAGTCGGTCTCTTTCTCGATCAACTGCATTTCGCTCGCAAGACGCGACTCTTCGTTGTAGCCATCGACGATGTCGTCGACATTGGCATAGATCCGCCCCATGCGTGCCAGGCTCGCGCCGGAGATCGTCGCCAGCAGCGCCAGCAGCAACGCGAATCCCAGCAGCAGCCGGACACCAATTCGAAGATCCGTTAGAAGTCGCATGGAGTTGGTCCTTGTCGTACGTTGGGGATCGTCAGACCGATGCGGCGCTCACGCGCACCGAAACGGTCAAGCGGTTTGGAGCCATTGATCAACGCATCCGAAGAGCGTTGGCATTGAAAGCGGCTTCATCAGGTACCCGTCAAAGCCGGCAGCGAACGCCGTCTGCGCGTCCTCGTTGGACGCGTTGGCAGAGACGGCAACGCAGCGCACATCCGCAAGATCCAGGCTGTCGCGCAAGCTGCGCAGGAACTCGAAGCCGTCAACTTCCGGCATGCAGATGTCCACCAGGATCAGGTCTGGCTTCTCTTGGCCGGCCAGCTGGATGCCCGACGCGGCGCCGTCCGCTGACAACAGGCGTACCCCGGGATGGCTGAGGAAGTACGCCTGCATCAGGATACGGCTGACTTCGTCGTCGTCGACATGAAGAACGGTGCCCGAGAGCGGGCGCAATGCCGCAGGAAGGGGAGTGGACGCAGCCGCAATTGGGGCAAGTGCAACTGGCGTGCCGACAACAATGCTGGGCAGTGATGGCGCCGCGGGAGCGCCGGGCAAGGAGACCGTGAATCGGCTGCCGACACCCAGCGTGCTTTCCACGTTGATGTCGCCATGCATGAGATGCACGAGCTTGTTGGTGATCGCCAGCCCCAGCCCCGTGCCTTGGACGGCGCCAGCTTCCTTGCCAAGGCGCTGAAAGGGCTTGAACAGCTCTTGCCTGTGGTGCGGAGCGATCCCTGGCCCGTCGTCTCCGATAGCGATGCACAACCGCCCGGTGGCCACGTCCTCCTGGATCGCGATCTCGACGGTGCCGCCGTGCCGGTTGTACTTGACTGCATTGCTGAGCAGGTTCAGCACCACCTGCAGGAGTCGCGTTCGATCTGCAAGAGCCCACCGGGGCTCCCCCATGATCGGTGTGAACTGCACATGCAGCTCGCGCGCCTGCGCCAGCGGCAGGATCAGGCGACTTGCCTCCTCGATGACTTCCACGACATCCACGCTGACCATGCGCAGATGGGCCAGGCCGGCCTCCATCTTGGAGAGATCCAGCAGGCCGTCGATCAGGCGAATCAGGTGCTTGCCGCTCTGCACCATCTGCTGGACGTAGCCCTCGTGCGCTTCCGGCAGGGGGGCATCGCGCTGGCTGAGCATCAGCTCTGCGAAGCCGAGGATGGAGTTCAGCGGCGTTCGCAACTCGTGTGTCAGTCGGGAGACCGAGAGGCTCCGATGGCGACTTTCATGCAACTGGCCAAGCACTGCCGTCAGCTGGTCGATTTCGTCCGTACCCGCCGCATCGGGCGTTATGACGGAAGGACCGGCGTCGACGATCCGCCGGCTCATGCTGAGCAGTTCCGCCAGCCGCCGGCTCAGGCCCCTCGACAGACCCCAACCAAGCGTGAGGGTTGCAAGAACCGCAACACCGATCGCAACCATCGTGACGTCGTAGGACCGGCGGTAGCTCAAATCGGCACGGTGCGTGGCATCCACCGCCTCATTGGCGTTGACCCGCACGATGCTCTCCGCCGTCGTCAGCAGATCGTCGAAGCGATGCGTGCTCTCGCTCTTCGGCTCGCCAAGCGCAACCTGACCCGGGCGATCACCGAGTGCAATGTAGCTGCTCCACTGGGTCTCGGCCAATTGGGCGAGGTCGCGCTCTTCGTCGGTATCAGCCAGCGCCTGCGCTTGCGCGATGCTTTGGGAAACGCGTTCCCGGCTGGATTTCAACTGCTGCTGAGCCACAGATACTTCGGCCGGTGCTGCTTTAGCTAATTGGTATTCACGATACTGCAATTCCGTAATCGTTTGCGTGAGCGAACCGGCATTCTTGACCGACGGAATTCCGCTCTCCGAAACGACGTGAAAACTGCTGGTCATTTCGGACATGTTGCGCATGGCCAAGATTGCTTGCGCCACCATCAACAAAGATATCGTGACAAAAGCGAGAGCAGTCTTTGTGCCGACACTGATGCTCTTGAGGTAACCGGACATGAGCAAGACCCTCTGCCATTCTTTTGAGATGGCATCAATTGGCTGAAGTTGCAGGCGTGCAGCCAGATCGGGCGCACGCGAGAGGGCTGGAGATGATGGGCAGCGCCCTATCCAAAGGAATGCAATCTCTGGAAGATGCAGGGTTGTTCCTGCGGGGCGTTAAAAGGCGCCAGGTCATCACAAAGTCGCTTCACTCCGGATTCCATTGCCAAACTCCCCGATTAAACCGAAAGCCAGTGGATGTACCGGGCAACGAGTTCTGGATTTGTTGACGGCACGAATTAAGGGCTCCATTTACGTTTTTGCCCGTTAATTACATGCTGCAAATTTGTAAATCCAGTGTAAATACGCTCAAGATTGCGCGCGCTTGACCCCGCTCCTCACAGGAGTATTTCAAACTGGTATTAATTACACAGATATGTAGTGATGATTATATTGCGTGGTTTCACCGACCGGCTATTGGTCAAATAGACGACTGACCGGATCCACTGTTCGTCGTCCGTGCAGCCGTTGATGCGGGTCGGGCAAAGCCGCACTTGACATTGTTTTATGGTTAGCTAAATATCTTGCATGACTTCGATCTTCAAAGCGCTTGCCGATCCCACACGTCGCCAGGTCTTGCAGATGCTACGGACGGGCCCGCTGGGTGCTGGCGAGATTGCGGACGCATTTAACGTGTCTAAGCCGACCATGTCCGCGCACTTCGCCGTTTTGGTCGCCGCTGATTTGATCGAGGCCGAGAAGAGCGGGCGCACCATCACCTACCGACTGAAGATGTCGGTGCTGGAGGAGGCGCTGATGGGTTTTGCCCAGGCATTCGGGCTGAAAGTGACGCTGGAAGCGCCAGGCCCGAAGATTCACAACGAGAGGAAGGGGAAAACATGATCATGAAATTCCGGCTACGAGGTGCGCTGCTCATCGCCGCCGCGTATGTGCTGTTGCCCGTGCTGGCTCGTGAGTTCGGATGGCACGGTCTGGATGCTGCTGCCGTCATTCGCATGAATGGAGTGTTGGTGGGCGCGTTTCTGGTGCTCTGGGCCAATGCCATCCCCAAGGTGCTCGTACCCTTGGATCGTCTCAGCTGCAATCCCGCGCGGGAGCAAGCCATGCGCCGCTTGGTGGGATGGGTGATGGTGCTTGGCGGTGTCGCTTACTCGCTCGCATTCGCCTTGGCACCCGCCGCCGTCGCGGCGCGCTTGGCGATCTGTCTGCTGGCGCCGGCCGTTCTGGTGGCAGTGCTGGTGGGGCTGCGCTGCGCGTGGTCGCGTCGCATTGCGAAGTGATTCACCATGCTCGCCCTCCTGTACGGCCTGAAATCCATCTCGCCCGCCGCGCTGCAAGTCAGCCTGGGCGAAGGCGTGGTCCGCGTGTTCGACCTCAATGCTCGTGGGCAATGGGCGGCCGCGCATGTGCCAGGTGCTGCGCATCTACCGCTTGACTTCACGGTCGCCGATCTGCCGGCCGAGCGGTCAACACCGTTGGTCTTCTACTGTTCGAACCCGCTGTGCCGCAAGGCGCCGAATGCTGCCAGACGTGCGCGCCAGCTGGGTTTTCTTGACGTGAAAGTCATGTCCGCCGGCATCACCGGTTGGCTGGCGGCTGGGCTCGCAACAGAAGCAACCGCGGCGGACCTCTGACAAGCGCGTAGCAGCAGGCATCCAACGTCCTTCGCAAGCTGCGCTTCGGCTTGCCTACCCATGCCACCGTGGTAGACGATGACAACTTGCGCAGCCCTCATCGCTGCTGGCGACCATCGAGCGGGTCAATTTGTCATGCACAAGCGCTCAGAACACCTGCTCATTCCGATTCAGGCAAACTGTCCGCATGGGCGCCCCACCTATCCGACTGCTCCTCGTGGATGACCATCCGCTCGTGCGCGACGGCCTGCGAGCGCGGCTCGGATCGCTGACGCGCTTCGACGTGGTCGGCGAGGCCGGCAACGCCGGCGAGGCGCAGCAGCAGGTGGGCATGCACCGGCCCGATGTCGTGCTGGCCGATGTCGGCATGAAGGACGTCAACGGCATCGACATGACCGCGCGGCTGCTGGCGGAGCATCCGGGCCTGAAGGTGCTGATGCTGAGCATGTACGACAACCCCGAGTACGTGCAGCGCGCCATGCAGGCCGGGGCGCGCGGCTATGTGCTGAAGGACGCACCGGCCAGCGAGATCGTCGCAGCCATCGATGCGGTAGCCGCCGGCGGCACCTTCCTCAGTCCGGAGGTCTCGCGGCGCCTGTTCCGCAACCAGACTCCCAAGCCGGTGTTCTCGGCGCGCGAGAGCCAGATCCTCGTGGCCCTGGGCCGCGGCTGGTCGAGCAAGCAGATCGCCCGCGAACTGAGCCTAAGCGTGCGCACGGTCGAGGCTCACCGCCAGAACATCAAGCGCAAGCTGGAGCTGGACGGTCAGGCCGAACTGATCAAGTACGCCGTGGAGCACACGCGCGAGCACAGATGAGCAAGCCGCAGTCCTGGCGCGCTTCCTGACGCTCTGCTTGACGCTGAACCCAAGCGTTATCCCTTAGGTGGTCCCACGCGAGATGTTGCGCGCTCTGACGGATGCGCGGGGCGGCGCACGTCACGACACTGCTCGCCACATTCTTAAAACTACAGGAGACCTGCGTGCGCCGCCTTCTGCTTCTATTGCCCTTCATCGGGCTGCTGGCCGTTCCCCTCTACAACCAGGAAGAGCCCTCGCTGCTGGGCTTCCCCTTCTTCTACTGGTATCTGTTCGCCTGGGTGCCAATCACTTCGCTGCTGATCTGGTTCGTCAATCGCGGCGAAGAGCAGAACAACAAAGAGAGCGGGGAGTAAGCCATGTCGGACAACATCAACTGGGTCGCGCTGGCGGTCTTCGTCTTCTTCTTCGCGCTGGTCACGGTGGTGGGCTTCCTGGCCTCGCGCTGGCAGCGGGGCTCGGCCCACAAGGGCGCCCACCTCGACGAATGGGGCCTGGGCGGCCGCAACTTCGGCGCCTGGATCACCTGGTTTCTGGTCGGCGGCGATTTCTACACCGCCTACACCGTGATCGCCGTGCCGGCCCTGGTCTACGCAGTCGGCGCGTACGGCTTTTTCGCACTGCCGTACACGATCGTGGTCTACCCGATCGTCTTCGCCATCATGCCCAAGCTGTGGAAGGAAGCGGCCAAGGGCGGTCACGTCACGGCGGCTGACGTCGTGTTCGGCCGCTATGGCTCGCGCGCCCTCGAAGGTGCCGTGGCACTGACCGGCATCGTGGCCACCATGCCCTACATCGCGCTGCAGCTCGTGGGCATGCAGGCTGTGATCCAGGGCCTGGGTCTGACGGGCGAGCTGCCGCTGGCGGCCGCCTTCATCGTGCTGGCGCTCTACACCTACTCGGCGGGCCTGCGTGCTCCGGCGCTGATCGCCTTCGTCAAGGACCTGATGATCTACATCGTGGTGCTCGTGGCCGTGGTCGTGGTGCCGATGAAGCTCGGCGGCTATGGCCAGGTCTTCGCCGCCGCCAAGGGCGCTTTCGCCGCCAAGGGCGGTGCCACCGGCATCACGCTCAAGCCAGCGCAGATGCTGCCGTTCGCCACCCTGGCGCTGGGATCGGCCTTGGCTGCGTTCATGTATCCGCACACGCTGACAGGCATCTTCGCCGCCAAGAACGAGCGCACCATCCGCCAGAACGCGATCTTCCTGCCGGCCTACACCGTACTGCTGGGCCTGATCGCCCTGCTGGGCTTCATGGGCTATGCCGCACACCTTCATGTCAAGAGCAACAACGACATCGTGCCGGCGTTGTTCTCAACGCTGTTCCCCTCGTGGTTCACGGGCTTCGCCTTCTCGGCGATTGCCATCGGCGCACTGGTGCCGGCGGCCGTAATGTCCATCGGCGCGGCCAATCTCTTCACCCGCAATTTCTGGAAGCCCTACGTCAACAGCAACGTGACGCCGGCCCAGGAAGAGAAGGTGGCAAAGATGGTGTCGCTGGTCGTCAAGGTCGGCGCGCTGGCCTGCATCCTGCTGCTGCCCACCAAGTTCGCGTTGGACCTCCAACTGCTCGGCGGTGTGTGGATCTTGCAGACCTTCCCTGCCCTCGTCTTCGGCCTGTTCACCCGCAAGCTCCAAGCCCCCGCGCTGCTGGCCGGCTGGCTGGTCGGCATCGTCGCCGGCTCGTGGATGGCTGTGGCCGACGGCGTGAAGCCCGTGCACACGCTCACGATCGGCGGCGACAACTTCTCGATGTACACAGGTCTGATCGCCCTGGCCGTGAACATCGTCGTGGCCGTGGTCGTCCAGCTGGTGTTGCCCAAGCGCGCCTGATCCGGCATCACCCCTGCAAGGCCGGTGCCCGCAAAGGCACCGGCCTTTTTGCTTTCTCGGAATGGGACTGACAATGAAGCCGATGCGCCTCAAAGCCAAGCTGCTCGTCCTCGCCGCGATTCCCCTGCTGCTCGCCCTGCTGGCGATTGCGGTGGCGCTGCAGCAGCAGCAGCGCGAACTCGGCCGCGCGCAGAAGGCGCTGGTAGACGAGGAATACATGAGCGCACGCCGCTCAGAGCTCAAGCACTACCTGGAGCTGGGCCGGAGCGCCATCCAGCCGCTCTACGACAGCGGCCGCGACGACGAGGCCGCGCGGAACGAGGCCGTGCGCGTGCTGGGCCAGCTCGACTATGGCGACGACGGCTACTTCTTCGTCTACGACTTCGAAGGGCATGTGCTGATGCATTCGCGCCAGCGCGACCTCGTCGGCCAGAACCTCTGGGAGCTGCGCGACCCGCAAGGCCGCGCCACGATCCAGCGCCTGATCGCGCAGGCCCGCCAGGGCGGCGGCTATGTCGAATATCCGTGGCGCAAGCCGTCTACCGGCACCATCGAGCCCAAGCTCAGCTACGTCGTGGCCCTTCCGCGCTGGCGCTGGATGATCGGCACTGGCCTCTACCTCGACGACATCCAAGCTGCGGAAGCGCAGCTCGACCGGCAGACCGCCTCCAACATCCGCAAGACGATGCTGTGGCTCGCCTGCATGGCCGGCGGTGGCCTCGGGCTCATCACCATCAGCGGCCTGTGGCTGAACCTGAACGAACACCGCGTGGCCGATGCCAAGCTCAAGCTGCTGGCCCAGCAGCTGGTGCGCTCGCAGGAAGATGAACGCGCCCACCTGGCCCGCGAGCTGCACGACGGCACGAGCCAGACGCTGGTTGCTGCCAAGCTGCTGATCGAATCCGCGCTGGATCAGATGGAAAGCGAAGGCGAGGCGCCGCAGGAACTGCTCTGCCGAACGTTGGAGCGACTCAACGAATTGCTTGTCGAGGTGCGCCGCATCTCGCACAGCCTGCGGCCCGCGATGCTGGACACGCTGGGCCTGCCCGCCGCGCTGCGGATGCTGGCCAGCGAGGCCGATGGCCGCATGGCGCGCAGCGTGGACTTCAGCATCGTTGGCGATGCTGTCGAACTTCCAGAATCCGTCAACACCGCGCTGTTTCGCGTCGCGCAGGAAGCGCTGGCCAATGCAGCCAAGCATGCACGAGCCGCGCATATCAGCCTAAGGCTGCGCTATGCCAGACGTCTGGTTGTACTAGAGATCGAAGACGATGGGCAGGGCTTTGACTTGACGGCCGTCTTGAAGGACTCCCAGCGCGGCATCGGTCTGCGCAACATGCGCGAGCGATTGGAATCCATTGACGGCGACTTCAAGGTCACGACTGCGGTCGGGAGAGGGACGCTGCTGATGGCGAAGGTCCCGACGGCCGCTTTCGAAAAGGCCCAGCAGGTACTCTAGGCTGGCAAATGATTGCCTTGGGCGATCGAAGCAACCTGCGCACGGCGTTGTCTGAACGACGGAATTTGAGCTTTCGGACCAGTGCTTCAAATGCGCGTTCTGAGTCGAAGGCTGGCGGTCGAAAGCCGATTCTCACGCTGGACAATTCTCCGGGCACCACCTCGGAAATGCGCCGGGGGATGATCGACGCGAGAGGGTTCAATCAGGCGGCATGCGTTTGAACGGAAGTCCCGGTAGATTGCACGCCCGAATGTTGGGCGGCGCCTTCTTTGCGGATCCAATCGTCCAGCATGTCCGCCCATCTCTGAAGCATGCTTCGTCGCTGCGCGGCGTACTCTGCCTTGTTGTAGACCGCGCGCACGCCTTTTTGCTCGTGCGCTAGGAATTTCCCAATTCAGTCGCTGTTGAACCCGGCCTAATGCAGCAACGTGCTCACAGAACGACGTAGGTCGTGGACCGTGAATGGCTCAAATTCTTCGCCTCGACTGCGGATGAACGCCACAGTCGCCTCGATGACTCGATGACTCGATTCGGGGCGGTCAATCGGCGCTCCTGTTCAGCCAGGATGAGACAGCGGTGACACTTCTGAAGTCATCACTGCTCCGAGCTGGAATCGCCGGGAATCGCGTATTCCATAGGCGTGACAGCGCATGCCCAGGGCCGACTTCGAGCACGCAACTCACTTGGCGAGCGGCAATGTTCTCCATGCACTCGTCCCATCGGACGGTGTGATTGACCTGCGTTGCAAGGGCGAAACGCGCGGACGCTGCGTCGCGAATACGATCCGCGACATTGCTGAAAAGCAGCGTTTGTGGCGCCTGAAAATCCACGCTCGACAGTGCGCCGGCGAAGCTCGCTGCGGCCTCTGTCATCCAAGGCGTATGCGACGCTACGTTGATGCGCAGACGGGTGCATTGCCCTCCTGAGCGAGTGGCGCTAACCGCCGCGACGTCCAAGGCTTCGCGCGGGCCGCCGACGATGACACTCTCTATGCCATTGCGGATCGCCAGCGCGAGTCCGAATTCGACGCACAACTGTTTGAGGCGCTCTTCCTCTAACCCGCTGATGGCCAGAAGCCCGCCAGGGACAGCCGCCGCACTGCGGTCCATGGCTTCGGCTCGCTGGGTTGCAAGGCCAGCAGCGGCCTGCGCGCTGATGACGCCGGCGGCGCTGAACGCCGCCAGTTCACCGACGCTGTAGCCAGCGATCGCCGTCGGTCTCGCGACGTGGCCCGCCACCTGCAGCCAAGCAGCCAGAGAGAGGCCGGTGAGCAACGTCTGCGCGTTTGAGTTGCGCTGCGCCCATTCCGGATCGGCAAGGGCACTGCGCCAATCTTCGACGCCGAGGCGAACACACGTGGCGCGCACGAGGCTGTCGTCGACGAGCCAGGGCAGCATGTCTGGGTGCTGCGTACCTTGCCCGGAGAAAAGCAGCGCGAAGCTCATGGGCGCATGTGCAGCCGCACGAGCCAGCAGGCGGCCGATAGCGTGTCTGCCGCGCCGCCTGGCGAAAGGCGCCGTGCGACGAACTCGCGCGCGATGGCTTCGACCTTGCGAATACCATCGATCGCGCCGGCCCCGCCTTCTTGAATGAATTGTTGGGCGCTGGCCTGACCAAAGTAAAGGCCAGCAATGCCACCTCGATGCGCGAGGTTGCTGTCGTCCAGCACGGCCATGATGTGGAACAGGGTGTCGAGCCTCGCCTGCTGCGGCGACAGGCCGCGAGCCAGGGCTGCGGTCAGCGCAGGGACGGCGGTTTCGAACAGGACCGGAAATCCCAATGCTGCTTCTTGCGATGCGCTGCGCAGACCATAGCGATGCGCAGCCATGCCACCGGGCAGCGAGGAGACCCGCCCGCAACGCTTCTCCAGCGCCGCACCCCAATTTCGCTGGAGCGACTCTCGAATCTCGTTCGGCTGCGCCAGGCTGCCGCTTTCCCGCAGCACTGCGCCCGCGGACGCGCACAGCAACCCGAGCATGAAGATGGCGCCGCGGTGCGTGTTGACGCCGCCCGTGGCTGCAAGCATGCGAACCTCGGCCTCAATGCCAAGCCGTTCAAGCCCTGCGAAGTCGGCGCCATCGTGCCCAGCTTGCGCGATCTGGCTGAAGTAGTGACGCAACGAGAACAAGCTGCGCATGAACATCTGGGCGTCCATGTCGCTGTGGCTGCCGCGGTCCGTCAAAGTGACCAGTCCGGGCTTGGGCGACAGGACAAGTTCGTCGTAAAGGGCACGCGTAGCAGCCCGCCCGAGTTCGGCTGTCGTGAAGGTGCCTGCCCTCTCGAAGCGGAGCCTTGCAGCATTGCGCATCAGGCAGCCTCCGATGCCTGCGCCGCCTCTTGCCAGGCCGGTGAGCGAACCAAGGCACTGCCCTCGACCGACTTGACGAGGATCGACTTGGCCTTGCCCCTGCGCCACAAGAGCCATTCGCGCCAGGCTACGGCGCTGCCATCGCGGAACACCAGCTCGCCGTCAATTCGCAGCAGACCCTCAGAGAACGATTGCAGGCCGGCCGCGACCGCATCGGCATGAGCGGCGTCAGCGACCGCGAGCCACAAGTCGATGTCCGAGCCCTTGCGCACATGATCGAGGCCGCTCATGAGCTCCCATCCGTAGCTGCCATAGACCCGTGCGCGCGAGTCCAACGCTTCGAGTTCCGCACAAAGAGCGCGCCAGGTGCTGCGAAGCGAGAGCGGCAGAAGGCGAGCAGCCTTGTCCGCGTGCGGGAACTCGTCGAAGCAGACAACTTCGCTGCGCTTCATGCGCAGCATCAGGCGCCGGCGATTCCACCGTCCGGGGGCCGGCAGCCCGAGCGAGATCGATTCGAGGTCGCCGTCCTTCTCGGGCGACTGCCGCGTGATCACCAGAGGCAGTCTCGCTCCGGCCCAATGGGCCAGGCACGCACGTGCTTCGTCGTCCCAGCTTTGCTCCTGCAGGCGTCTCCATCCCGCTTCGCCAAGCCAGGCGAGTTGGTGTCGCCGCAGGTGCGCGAGCTTCATGCAGCGTCCAGTACGCGTTCAATCACAAGCGATGCAAGACGGCGACCGCCGCGCTGCAACCCATCACGAGCGCGGTGATCGTCGATTGGCGCGCTGGCCAGCGCTGCGGCCAGCGCCGCGGGCAAGTCGCCTCTCCACACCTCACGGACGCCGCCCATGGCGACATAGTTCTCGACACCAGGAGCGAACACCGGATTGCTGCGCGACAGCTCCGTCAGCATCGCTTCCGGCAGTTTGGTCACTCGGGCCATCGCCGGAATTCGCATGACACGGATCTCGGCCTCGGGCAACGCGTCGCAAGCATTGGCGATCAACCCGGAGGTGATAAAGCCACCGGACAACGCCTGGTCGTAGATCAGCCCCAGCACGCGATGTCCCCGCCGACGCGCGAAGTCGATGCACATGCCCAGATGCGCCATTGCTCGGTTGATGCCCAACAGCTCATCGCGTCGGCGCAGCTGCTGCCCCTGTGTGTCGATGAGGATCAGGATGGACCGACCCGGGTGGCGAGTGATCGTATCCAGCACGACGCGCGCCTGCGCCAACGCGAGTCGGACACCAATCGGTGCGTGGTGGGTCGTACCGACGACGGTCAGTGGATCTCCATCGATCTGCGCGGTTCCGTGCAGCAAGTCCCCATCGCAGGTGATGCCATGCTCGGAGCCGAACAGCCGCGCGGCCAAGGTGGTCCATTCCATTTCAAACTCCCGGAGCTTTGATCATCCGAATCGCGGCGCTTTCACCGCATCGACATTCATGTCGGGCACCTGCTCAGCGTTGGGCACGCCCAGACGCCTCCACAGCTCGGTCGCCTCGTCCCCGTTCACAACGTCGGGCAGCAGGTTCAGTCGCGCCGCAAGCATCGCGTGCTCCTCCTCCAGCTTTGAAAGCGTTAGCACGACTGACGCGTCGAGGGCCGCTATCGCTTCTGCGCGGAACGCAGACACGTCGTCCTCCACGAGCACGTCGCAGTCGCCGATGAGCCAGCGATGCTTGCCGCCTGTCGTTCTCCAAACCAGCGCGCGATCCCGGGAATCGAACTCTTCGACACCGTGCGAGGCTTCGATCACTTCGGGCCCGGACATAGCCAGACGCCCGATGTCGCTCATCACGACGCGATCTGCACAACGCGCCACGATGCCCATGCCCCCGAAGCACCCGTTGGCGCCGCCGATCAGAACGATGATCGGGATGCCGGCAGCACGAACGTCGAGCAGCGCACGCATGACCTCGGAGACGGCGATCAGCCCGGCGTTAGCTTCATGCAGGCGCACGCCTCCGGATTCGGCGAGCAGCAGAACTGCATCCGGTCGATCCCGCAACGCCCGCCGAAACAGGCCGACCAGTTTGGCCCCGTGGACCTCACCGACCCCCCCGCCCATGAACTCGCCCTCTTGCGCAGCGATGAAAACACGGCGACCTGCCAGCGTCGCGTGACCGATGACCACTCCGTCGTCAAAGGCAGAGGGCACGCCGAGCTGGGCAAGGTGCGGGCTCGTGATTCGCTCGGCCGGCGGCAGCCACTCGTGGAAGCTACCAGGGTCGAGCACATGGGCGAGCCGATCGCGCGCGGAGCATTCCGCGTAGCTTGTGAAGATATTCGTACTCACGGTGTCAGCTCCGAAACCGCCTGATCCAGGCGAAGGCTGACCACGGCTGGCGTTGCGCCCATGTCGTTCAGCGAAAGCCGCACGCCGCCCAGCAGATGCCGTTGATGGAAGTCGCGAACGACCGCGTCCCAGATCGAGCTGAAGCCGCGCGCCGAAGTCTCGATATGAATCTCGCAGTTCATGCCGGCTACGGGCTCCAGCAGAACCTCCAGGTTGCCGGAGCCAACGACGCCGACCAAAACTGGCGTGAAGTTGCCTGCAGGCCGCCGGCCGGCAAAGCTGTAGTTCAGCGTTTCAAGTCCTGAAGGAAAGCTGCTCATCTGCCGTCTCCGATCACCAGTGGCGGAACCGCTTGGGCGGGTGGTAGAGGCCGCCCGAGGCACGAACCAGATCGCGCATGCTGCGAGCAGCAAGGAGATTGCGGGTGGCATCTCGAGGGTCGATACCCATGTCCTGCGGCCGGCGGATCACGCCCCGGTCACGGAGGTTCTCCACCGCACGGTGATCGCGGCCGAGTCCGACTGCCGTGTAGCCCGATACACCACGGATGGCCTGCTCGCGCTCCTCGTCATTGCGGCACAGCAGCAGGTTGGCGATGCCCTCCTCGGTCAGCACGTGGCTGACGTCGTCGCCGTAGATCATGATCGGCGGCAATGGCATTCCCGCTTGCTCCGCCAGCTTCCAAGCATCAAGCTTGTCAACAAAGGCGGGTTGCATGTGTTCGCGGAAGGTCTCCACCATCTGCACCACCAGCTTCTGTCCACGCGGCGTGCCGCGGGCGCCGGCAAGGCCGGACCGGGCCTCCGTGCCTGCCTTCAACCAGGCCGCGCTGCTGTGGCGTCGGCCGCGGGCATCCGCGCCCATGTTGGGCGCCCCGCCAAAGCCTGCGATCCGCCCCAGGGTGGCTGTCGAGCTGTTGCCGGCGAGATCCATCTGCAACGTCGAACCGATGAACAGATCGCAGGCGTAGTGACCCGCTGCCTGTGAGAAGGCGCGGTTGCTACGCAGGCTGCCGTCAGCTCCGGTGAAGAAGACGTCCGACCGGGCACGGATGTAGTCCTCCATGCCCAGCTCCGATCCGAAGGAATGGATCGACTCGACCCAGCCGGCCTCGATCGCGGGAATGAGCGCCGGGTGCGGGTTGAGCGCCCAGTGCTTGCAGATCTTGCCGCGCAGCCCCAGGGATTCGCCGTAGGTCGGAAGCAGCAGCTCGATGGCCGCCGTGTCGAACCCGATGCCGTGGTTCAGCCGTTGCACGCCGTACTCGGCGTAGATGCCCTTGATCGCCATCATGGCCATCAGTACCTGGATTTCCGAGATCTGCGCCGGATCGCGGGTGAACAGCGGTTCGATGACGTTGGGCGTCGGTGCGAGGATCACGTAGTCCACCCAGTCGGCCGGAATGTCCACGCGCGGCAGCTTGTCCACGATCTCGTTGACCTGTGCGATGACCAGGCCGCCACTGAAAGCAGTGGCCTCCACGATGACCGGCGTGTCCTCGGTGTTCGGGCCTGTGTAGAGATTGCCTTGGGCGTCGGCGGCGTGCGCCGCGATCAGGGACACCTGCGGCGTCAGGTCGACGAAGTAGCGGGAGAACAGCTCGAGGTAGGTGTGGATGGCTCCGATCTGCACGCCGCCCTGCGATACAAGCTTCGCGAGCCGCGCGCCCTGAGGGCCGGAGAACGAGAAGTCGAGGCGTGAGGCGATGCCAAGCTCGAACACGTCCAGGTGTTCGGGCAGGGACAGCACCGACTGCACCATGTGCAGGTCGTGCACTCGCTCGGGATCAACGCTGATCAGGGAGCGAGCCAGGAAGTCGGCCTGCTTCTGGTTGTTGCCTTCCAGGCAGACCCGATCAGATGGATTGAGAGCCGCATTCAACAGATCCACCGTCAGTCCGGTGTCCACTCGCTTGCCGCGCAGTCCATGGCCGAGTGCGTCGGCAACGCGCTGCAGCCGGCGCGCCCGGCCTTCGGCGCGAGTGTTCCATTGCCTGGATGTGGCCTGCGCACTCATGGCTTGGCCGCCACTGCGCCCATCACCACGTCCGGCAAGCGTGTGGCGATATCCGGGAACACGCAGATCAGCACCACAGCAAACAACATCAGCAGGACGAACGGCAGGACGCCCCAGATGATGTCCGACAGGGAAATGTCGGGCGCGATGTTCTTGATGACAAAGATGTTCAGGCCGACTGGCGGGTGGATCAGCCCGGTCTCCATCACGATGGTCATCAGCACGCCGAACCAGATCAGGTCGAAGCCGGCCGCCTTCAGCGGCGGCAGGATGATCGGCGCGGTCATCAGGATGATGCTCACCGGCGGCAGGAAGAAGCCGAGCAGGATCACCATCACGAGCACCGCGGCAAGCAGCACCCACTTTGAAAGCTGCAGGCCGACGATCCACTCGGCCGTGGACTGGCTGATGTGGAGATAGCTCATCACGTACGAGAACAGCAGCGACATGCCGATGATGAGCATCAGCATGGTGGACTCCTTGAGCGTCGCCGTGAGGATGGGCGCCAGATCACGGGGTCGCCAGACGCCGTAGATGCCGGCAATCAGCGCCAGCGCCAGGAGCGCCCCGAGGCCCGCCGTTTCGCTCGGCGTGGCAAAGCCCCCGTACAGCGCGACCATCACGCCGATCAGCAGCAGCACGAAGGGCACGACGCGGGGCAGCATCTCGAACTTCTGCCGGATCGTGAACGTCTCGTTGGCCAGCAGTGCCGATGCAGTACCAGAGCGCTTGTACTCCGCCTCCGCCAGCTTGTATTCCTTGCGATACCGGAAGGCCGCATAGGCCGCGAACAGCGCGACGAGCAAGATGCCAGGGAAGATGCCTGCGAGGAAGAGTCGGCCCAGGGACTGCTCCGCGGCAACGGCATACAGGATCATCGTGATCGACGGCGGCAACAGGATGCCGAGCGTGCCACCGGCCGCGATGATGCCGGCTGCAAAACCTGGCGAGTAGCCGCGGCGGCGCATCTCTGGAATCCCGGCACTGCCAATGGCAGAACAGGTCGCTGGGCTCGAGCCCGCCATGGCGGCAAACAGCGCGCATGCGAAGACATTCGCGATGCCAAGGCCTCCGGGGATGCGACCCATCCACACGTGCATGGCGGCGTACAAATCCTGCCCGGCCCTTGACCTGCCGATGGCGGCCCCCTTCAGGATGAACAGTGGAATCGACAGCAAGGTGATGCTGGCCATCTCCTCGTAGACGTTCTGCGTCACCGTGTCCAGGGCGGACGCCGGCATGAACGCAGCCATGAACAGCGCCGCCACGCTGCCCAGGGCAAAGGCAATCGGCGCTCCGGAGAACATGAAGATCAGCGTCACCACGCCGAACAGCAAACCAATGGTGAGCATGCTCATGCTTGCACTTCCTTTCCAGCCAGGGCATTCAACCGCGCCGCCAGTTGCACAAGGATCTGAAGGGTCAACAGGCTCATGCCTGCAGCCATCAGTGCGTACGGGACCCAAAGCGGTGGTGCCCACGATGAGGAGGTTGTCTGCCCTTCGACCCACGCCTCATGGAACAGCGACCACGATTTCCAGGAGAAGAAGGCGCAGAACAGGCCACCCATCAAGTCGACCAGCATCAGTCGCAGACGATTCAGCGTCTGCGGCAGCAAGCTCGCAACCGCCTCGATGCCCACATGCCCGCGCATCGATTGCACGAAGGCGCCGCACATGAAGGTGGCGCCCACCAGGCAGAACACTGCCGCCTCGTCCTGCCAATCCGTCGATGCCTTCATCACATAGCGCGAGACCACGCTGGACGTCAGCACGACAGATGCCACGAGCAAGGCGAACATGCCCATCACAACCATGACATGGTTGATCCACAGGAGCGCCCGCGCCAATGGCTTCAGCCAACCCGGCGTGTACGGATCGATGGCAGCCCTGGCCGATCCGCTTTCGATGCCGTGGCTCATAGCAGTTGCTGGGCTGCCTTCAACAGCGCCGCGCAGGATTCGCTCTTCTCTCCAAAGTCTTTCCACGCTGTATCGCGTGCAATGGCTTGCCAGCGCTTGAGCGTCGGATCGTCGATGTCGTAGACCTTGGCACCCGCCTTGGCATAGACCTCCGCAACCGCCTTGTCATCCGCCTTCGCGGCATCGCGAGCGAAAGCCTCCAACTCCGCGCCAACGGCCATCACGACATCTTGTTGGGCCTTGGGCAAGGCGTTGAAGACCGCTTTCGAGATCATCAACGGCTCCAACATGAACCAATAGGTCTTGTTCCGCCCCGAGGTCAGGTGCTTGGCGATTTCTTCGAGCCTGAACGAGATGAAGCTGGTACTTGAGGTCATCGCCGCGTCCATCGCACCGGTCTGCATGGCGGCATAGATTTCGTTGGACGGCAGGGTGATGACTGAGGCGCCAGCCTGCTTGAGCATCATGTCCATCTCGCGGCTGCCCCCTCGGACCTTCAGGCCCTTGGCATCGTCCGGCGTGACCAGCGGACGCGCGCGGCTCGCCACCCCGCCGGCCTGCCAGACCCAGCTGACGATCAGCACGCCCTTGGCGTCCAGTACTTTCGCCAGCTGCTTGCCGACCTCGGCGGTCTTCCACATGGCGCCTTGCTCGTAGCTCGGCACCAAGGCTGGCATCAGCCCGATATTGGTTTCCGGCACTTCGCCGCCTGCGTAGGACAAGGGCACGAGGCTCATGTCCAGCGCGCCCTTGCGCATCGAAGAGAACTGCGCGTTCGTCTTCATCAGCGAAGAGCCCGGGTAAACCGATGCCTTCAACGCACCGTTCGTCCGCTTCTCCACTTCGGCGGCGAACTTGCGGCAGAGCCGATCGCGGAAATCACCCTCAGCGATCGTTCCGCTCGGGAACTGATGCGAGATTTTGAGCGAACCACTCGTCTGCGCGAACCCTGATCCAGTCCAGCCCGCGACGGCGGTGGAGGCGGCCATGCGCAGCATCTGTCGTCTGTCGAAATGCATCGTTGTCTCCAAGATGGCCGCTGAGCGGCGCGTAGTAAAACATCTGTGGAGTCACGATATCGAGGGGGTCGCGGGGCATCAATCAACGCGCAGCGAGAACCATTTCGCGGATCGTAACGATCGCGGGTAATCCCGCAAGGCTATGCTTCGCGGGAGGGGCCGCCGGCTGCACGGAGTTCGCTTTCGTAGGTGCGGCTCGCAGCGAGCAGCGAAAGCAAGTTGGGGTCACGCTCGCGTGCGCGCAGAAACGTCATGACGATGCGCTGAACGGAGTGGTAGCGGGGGACCATCTCAATCATGCGGACGTCGCGTGGGAGCGCATCGCGCACACGTCCGGGCAGCAATGTGCAGCCGATCCCACCACCGACCATGTTCATCATCGAGAAGATGTCCCGGGTCGTTATAGCAATTTGCGGCTCGAAGCCCGCTCCTCGGAATGCATCGACAAATCTCTCTCGTGTCACGAAGCCCTCGCTCAGGCTCACGAAGCGCTCATCCTTGCAGTCGCGCAGATCGACGGTCGGCTTCGTTGCGTAGGTGGAGTTGGCGGGCGCGGCGAAGAAGAGATCGTCTTCGAACAGAAGTTGTGCCTCCAGGTCGGTGGCGCCTTCGACTTCGCCCATCAGCGCTGCATCGATGGCCCCGTCCCGCAGCTTGACGAGAAGTTCGGCATTGGACGCGAGCACAAGTTCCGTATTGATGTCGGGCTTGCGAAGCTTGAGTGCTCTGATCAAGGCAGGCACGGCGCCCGTGGTAAGCGAATACAGCGATCCGATGCGAATCCGATCGGCCGCGTAGCCGGCAATCTCGCGTGTGGACCGGATTCCCTCCGACATCGCGCGCAACACCTCTGTCGCCACGTCCGCGAGCGCGTGAGCGGCATCTGTGGGCAGGAGGTTGCGCCCTTCGAGGCGAAACAGCTTGCACCGAACCCCCGCCTCTAATGAGTGCAATGCCCGGTGCACGCTGACCGAACTCACGCCCAGGCGCTCTGCTGTCCGGCCCAGGCTCCCCGCTTCCATGAACGCCAGAAGAATCTCCAGCTTCCTGAAAGTGACCTCTTCATCAATATGGTTCAGCACTTGTTGCCTCGTGATTTCATTGCGGACGTCCGCAATGAATGAGGTGATAAATCCTCGCGCTCCACCGAATTCTCTCTCGGCAGACCTATCTCATTCGAGCCAGATCGCACAATCGGCTTCACCGACGAACGCGCGCCAATTGAACAGCAAGTGTCGCAACGGGTCATCGGTCGTGCGGTGACCGGCTCTACGCATCGTCGCAGGATCTTCAGAGGATATAGCACTGAGCTAAGTCGCGCGGGAGTCTGCGCGCGCGCTGAGCACTGATCGACGAAATGCGGCAACGCTGGTCCGCGGGTCCGCTGGTCCGCTGGTCCGCTGGTCCGCTGGTCCGCTGGTCCGCTGGTCCGCTGGTCCGCTGGTCCGCAACCAAGCATGCATGGTCTGACGGTATCAGCGACGGTATCGACTCGCCTCTCTGCACCTTGAGCTGAGATTCATGGTCGGGTTCAGGCTGAACTGAGTCGCTCGCAGTCAACGACCCGAGCAGCTGCTGCCATCGCCACCGGAAATTCGCTGGTAGCGGCACGTATGAAGGCTGTGCATCCAGGACCAGTCATTTGACACGGCGCGCCGACAGGACGTCGTGAAAGACCGGCCAAGGTGTTGTACCAACTGGCGTTGCCGAGCCATTGCAGCCCTGAATGGGGCCAATATTCGCCGCTGCCCACCGTCATTTGCTGGCCGACAGGTTCGCATTCACTTGATCTTGATGACGACCTTGCCCTTCGCACGCCCCGACTCGACGTAGCCCAGGGCTTCATTGGTGGATTCGAACGGGAACACCTTGTCGATGACCGGGCGGATCGCGCCTTCTTCGATGAGACGGGTAATCTCGTACAGCTGGGCGCCGTTCGCCTTCATGAAAAGGAAGGCATAGCCTAGACCGCGACTGCGTGCTCTTCGCCTGACGCCTGCGCTCAGCATGCGCATGACCAGCTTCACAAATCCCGGTGCGGCAATCTCCTTGCCAAACTCGGGGTCAGGCGGCCCGGAGATGGAGATCAGCTTGCCGCCGCGCTTGAGCACCCGAAGTGACTTGTCCAGCGTCTTGCCGTCCTGGCTGTTCAGCACCACGTCGTAGTCGCGCAGGACCTCTTCAAAGTCCTGGGTCTTGTAGTCGACGACCACATCGGCGCCCAGGCTCTTCACAAGCGCCACATTGGCTGTGCTCGTTGTGGTGGCGACGCATGCGCCCAGATGCTTGGCCAGCTGAATGGCGAAAGTGCCCACGCCGCCGGAGCCGGCCTGGATAAAGATCTTCTGCCCTCTCTTCAGCTGGGCCCTCTCGATGAGAGCCTGCCAGGCAGTCAAACCGACCAGCGGAATGGAGGCGGCCTCTTCCATCGTGAGACCTCGGGGCTTGAGCGCCAGCGATGACTCTTTGACGGGAACAAATTCGGCGAAGCTGCCGATCCGAAAATCATTGACTCGCGCGTAGACCTCATCGCCCAACTTGAACTTGCGTGCCTGCGGGCCCGCCTTGACGACGACGCCAGCAACATCGTGGCCCAGGATGAGGGGCAGTCGATAGGGCAGGATGAGCTTGAACTCGCCGTCCCTGAGCTTGAAGTCCAGCTGGTTTACACCGGCGGCGTGGACCTCGATCAGTACCTCGTCGTCGAGCAGCTCTGGAACCGGCATGTCTGCCAGGCGCAAGGCGCGCTTCTTTTCATAGCGATCAGCGACAAATGCCTTCATGATGTTTTCATCCCTTGTGCTGCATCGAGCCGCAGGTCCTTCCGAATGCCGGCATCCACCAGACTGGCCGGCGCATATTTGCGCAGCAGCCGCAGGCGGCTCGCCAGCCCGCCGGCTGTGTAGCGGAGCTTCGGTTGAGCCGCGTTGGCTGCTTTCAGCACCACCTCGGCCACGACGCCGGGCAGGTCTGCCGTCGCCATCACTTCCTTCACGCGCTGGTTCACTGCGGTGCGAATCTCACGGTACTCCTCCAGCTTGGCATCGGGCTCCATCAGGTTCGCGTCGAACGGCGTCCTCGTGTAGGCGGGCTCGATGACCGAGACCCGGATGCCTCTCGTGCGCAGTTCATGGTCGAGCGATTCAGAATAGCCTTCGATGGCATGCTTGGTTGCGGCATAGAGGGCCCCGTAGGGCATGGGCAGGAAGCCCAGCACCGAGCCGATGTTGATGATGCGACCCGAACCCTGCTGGCGCATGTGCGGCAAGACCGCGCGCGTCATCCGGATGAGCCCGAAGAAGTTGGTGTCGAAGATGGCCCGGACCTGCTCCATCGAGCTTTCCTCGGCGCCGGCGGGGGCGACCCCGAACCCAGCGTTGTTGACCAGCAGGTCGATGCGGCCCTCCAGTTGCATCAACCGTCCGACCGCCGCGTCAACCGATGGGTCACTGGTCACGTCAAGAGGCAGCATCTCGAATGCGCGGCCGCTCGCCTCGCCGCCCCGGCGGCTTGTGCCGTAGACCTTGTAGCCTGCCTTGGCGAGCAGTTCCGCGGTGGCTTGCCCAATGCCCGAGGAGGCGCCGGTCACGAGGGCGATCTTGCAATTCTTCATGTTCATGAATCTCTCCTTCAGGGTTTCGAGCTCGGGAGCTCGGCATCAGACAAAGGCTTTAAACCAAAGTCACATGATGATCATCATTTATCAAGTCGAGCGACATGGCGGTTTCATCAGTGGATTCAGCGAGTCGGGGGCAACAGATGCTTGAGCGCCGCTTCTCGCAGGCCGTCCGACAACCCGGGATCATCAACGGCACGTGCCAAGAGCAAGGCGCCGACCATCGTGGATAGCGTCACGAGCGCCCGTTCATGGGCGCTGGGCTGCCCCCAGTCGGGCGACTGGCGGGCGACAAGGTCAATCATTTCCTTGATGTGTCGGGTCGCCACGCGACGCACTTCGGGCGCCTGGCGCGAGGTCTCGGAACCCAAGGCCGCCAAGGGGCACCCCAGTTCGACCTTCTCGACATGAGCTTTGGAGAGGTAAGCGCCCAGCATGGCGGCCATTGCGGTGCCGGGTGGCTCCTTGGCCACGAGATCAGCCGCCGCTGCTGCGGACTCCGCGCAGGCCTTGCTTGCCGCTTCGGCCAACATGGCCTCGCGCGAGGCGAAGTGGGAATAGAAGGCTCCATGCGTCAGGCCAGCCTCCTTCATGATGTCGGCGACGCCGGTACCGTCGTAACCGCTGCGTCGGATGGCTCGGGCGGCCACGGAGACGATTCGCTCGTGCGTAGCGTCCTTGGCCGCTGCTCTGGCGTTCAATGTTGACTTTCGCATGACGGTCATCATACATAAATCGAACAACATCTGCAAGCCAATGCGGCTTTCGCGGAGGCTCATAGGGGTAAGTCAGACCGACATCGCTGGTCAGGTCCGAATGGCTGCTTGTTGCTGAGTTGCGGGCAATCGCGTACTTGTGGCCACCGGCGGCAACCGCTGCGACGCAGCCAGCAGCCTCAGGCTGCTTGCGGCCAGTCAGGTTCGAGGGTCGAATGGCGGCTATTACCAAGACCTGACGTTGACATCCACAAATTTAGCTGTGGGTGCTTGCACCTCGTCGATGGACTCCGCCGGAGCGCGGATACACGAAGCGGCGAATTCGAATCACTGGGCGTCTACCGCAACGTCGGTTTCAAGAACGACGAGTGGTGCGACGTGGGCTGGAGGCAGAAGAGCCTTCGGTCGCTTGAGAGCCGACCGTACCGAAAGGGTTGAGGACCAGACTAGCTACGACGATATCGTGTTGCTCACCAGCCTGTGAGTTCATCTGCCGCTGGTCACTCTTCGCGTCAAGGTTCTGTCGCATAGGCAGCCATGAATACCCGCACCGCCTCCCGCAGTAGCGCCCCGTCCTCCCGCGCGTCAGACGTACTGAGCATCAGCAGTCCACGGATGTGGCCGTCGCCCAGGAACATCGACAGGAACAAATCCGCCGCTTGACGCGGGTGTCGAATGTTCAGGGTGCCGTGCGCACCTGCGCGACGTAGATAGGCCGCCAGGTCGCTGATCAGCCGGTCGGCCCCCTGCTTGTAGAACGCCCGGCACGCCTCGGGCTGCGACCCCGCAGCGCCATAGAGCGAGCGAAACTGGCCCAGCACCTGCTCCTCGCGCGCCAGTGTCAGGAACTGCTCTCCGACGGCCAGCAGCGCCTTCCGAGGCTGCGTCGGGTCCAGCGCCTCGACGCCGGCGAGCCCGCCCATCACACGATCGGTGCGATCGCGGATCACGGCTTCGAACAGCCCTTCCTTCGAAGTGAAGTGGCTGTAGATGGTCATCTTCGAGACGCCGGCCTCCGCGGCGATGGCATCGACGCTGGCCCGCTCAAAACCGTGCGCATTGAAGTGGCTATGCGCCGCTTCAACGATGCGCCGCAAGCGGTCGGGGTCGCGTGGTCGGCCGCGGCGCGGTGGGGAATCAACCTTCTTCTCGGCTTGGGACATCTGCGTCTTTCTGTACTTGACAGTCCACTATATGCCAATATACTTACTGGACTATTGAGTACAGTATATGAAAACTTTCACAACATCCGTCTCGCGCAGCGATCTCTACCTCGATGCTCGACCGATTCGCTGCGTGTCGGCTGCCGCGGCACTGGCGATCCTGTCGGCCTGCTCAGTGCCGCCCGTGCACTCCCCAGTGACTTCAGTGCCGCTGTCCACCGCATTCAGGCAGGCCGCGCCGGTAGCTGTTGTCGCCCAGGCCATCGATGGCGACTGGTGGGCCGGCTACGGCGATGCGACTTTGACCGCACTGGTCGAGGAGGCTCTGACTGCCAACCAGGATGTGGCGATTGCCTTGCAACGCGTCGCCCAGGCTCGCGCCGGCCGCGATGCTGAGGCCTCTCGCCTTTGGCCCACAGTGGGCGTTCAGGCCTCCGCCTCACGCAGCGACAGCGGGCTGCCCGAAGCCGTCAAGCAAGGCATGCCCGACACGCGTGCACTGCGCGCCGGTGTCGACGTGGCCTGGGAGATCGATCTGGCCGGCGGCGTTCGTGCGGCACGCGACGCGGCGCAGGCCGATGCCGCCGCGGCAGCGGCTGGTGTCCAGGGCGCACGGCTGCTGGTGGCCAGCGAGGTGGCGCGGCAGTACTTCGTGCTGCGCGGCGCCGAGGAGCGCCTGCGAATCTTGCAGGCTCTCGCGACGGCTCAGCGCGAAACGGCGACCCGCGTCGCCAGCCGTCTGCGCGAAGGCGAGGCCAGTGACTTCGACCTGGATCGCGCGCGCGCCGAAGCCGGAACGCTTGACGCTCAAGTGCCCCCGTTGCGGACGCTGGTGGGCATTTCGCAAACGCGACTGGCTGTGCTGCTGGGTCGCAACCCGTCGGCCCGCGTCGTTGACGAAAACGCAGGCTTTGCCTGGCCTGCTGCACGCGAGATCGGCACTGGCCAGCCCAGCGAATTGCTACGGCGCCGTCCAGACCTGATCGCTGCCGAGTCGCGCGTCGCGGCCGAGACGCTGCGCGGCGCCGAGGCACGCGCCCAATATTGGCCCAAGCTCTTTCTGAGTGCCTTGCTCGGCCGCGAGGACCTGCGGCTGAATTCACTCGATCTCGCACCGGCGCATTTCTCGAACGTCGCGCTGGCCTTTGCCATGCCGGTCTTAAATGCTGGTCGCATCGATGCGGGCATGCGCGCGCAGTCGGCGCGGGCCGACGAGGCGCTACTGGTCTGGCAGAAGGCGGTGCTCGTCGCAGTGCAAGAGGTCGAGGACAGCCTGCTTGTGCGCGCGCAGGAGACCGAGCGAGCCGCTGCGCTGAGCAGCACGGTCGACCATCGGCGCCGTTCGCTGCAGCGCGCGCAATCGCTGCAGCACGAAGGCCAGATCGACCTGCTGGTGCTGCTGGACGTGCAGCGATCGGTACTGTCCAGTGAACTCGCGCTGTCGGACAGCCGCCTTCAGCAGCTGCTCGCCGACGTGCAGCTCTACAAGGCACTGGGTGGCGGTCTCTCGTCGACCCGCGCCGGCAATGACATGACTTCCCTTGCCAAGAGGACACCCCAATGAACAGGACTTTCTTCGCCACATCCCTCCTGGCCGCTGCGTGCGTGCAGTTGGCCGGCTGCGGCGGCCCGCCTGCGCCGGCTGCCGCCGTCAAACCGGTCTTCGTGACCACCGTGACGCCGGCCACGTCTGCACAATCCCGCAGCTTCACCTCCGTGGTCCGCGCCCGTGTCGAGACAGACCTGGGCTTTCGCACCGGCGGCAAGGTGGTGGATCGGCTGGTCGAGGTTGGCGACACCGTGAAAGCGGGCCAGGTGCTCGCGCGGCTGGATCCGGGCGACTATCAACTGGCCGTGAGCGCTGCCGCTGACCAGGTGCAGGCGGCGTCGGTGGATGCACAGCAGGCCGTGGCCGACGAAGCGCGCCTGCGCCGACTGCTGACCGACGGCTCGGTGGGCGCCGCCGACCACGAGCGCCAGAAGGCGCGCGCCGACGCAGCCGCGGCGCGGCTCGATCAGGCACGCCGCCAACTCGACCTGGCGCGCAATCGCGAAGGCTACGCCACGCTGGTGGCGCCCTATACCGGCGTGGTCACCGCACTGCGCTTCGAGCGCGGCCAGGTGGTGACCGAAGGCCAGCCGGTGCTGTCACTGGCCCGCGAAGGTGAACGAGAGATCGTCGCCGACGTGCCCGAGGAGTGGGTCGGCCGCGTGCGCACGCTCGCCGCCACGGCCACGCCCTGGCAAGACGCCAAGTCACCTCTGCGCCTGGTGCTGCGCGAGCTCTCGCCGCTGGCCAGCGCGCAAGGCCGGACCTTCCGCGTGCGCTACGCCGCGACGCCGGAATCGCGCGCGCTGGTCAGCGCCCTGCCACTGGGCAGCACCATGCAGCTGAACCTGTCTGGGCAACCTACTGGTCCGGCGACCAGCGCCGTGCCAGTTACCGCACTGGTGAAGGCCAGCGCATCGGCGGGGGTCTGGGTGCTCAACGCCAAGGGCTCCGGCCTGGTGTTCGCACCCGTTCAAGTGGTGGCCATCGACGACGCCTGGGTGCACGTCACTGGCCTGGCATCCGGCAGCCGGGTGGTCAGCGTCGGCGCGCAGAAGCTCGATGCCGGCATCACCGTGCGCGCGGTCGAGCGTACGCCAGAAGCCCGTTCGCCTGCGGTCGCCAGGAGCGACAAATGAAGCGCTTCAACCCCTCGGAGTGGGCCGTGACGCACCGGCCGATGGTGCTGTTCCTGATCATCGCAACGCTCATCATTGGCGGCTTTTCATTCAACCGGCTGGGCCGCCTGGAGGACCCCAATTTCGACGTGCCCACGATGACGGCCATCGTCGTATGGCCGGGCGCCACCGCGCAAGACGTGCAGGACGAGGTGCTCAATCGCATCGAGCGCAAGCTGCAGGAACTCGACCACTTCGACTACGTGCGCAGCTTCGCGCGCCAGGGCTACGGCGGCATCACGCTGTGGATGAAGGGTGGCAGCAGCAAGGAGGAGCTGGAGAACGCCTGGTATCAGGTGCGAAAGAAGATCGGCGACGTGCGCCAGGAGTTCCCCGAAGGGGTGCGCGGGCCGTTCTTCAACGACGAGTACAACGACCGCTACAGCGTGCTCTATGCGGTGAGCGCGCCAGATCTGTCGATGGCCGAGCTGCTGACGGTTACCGAAGACGTGAAGCGGCGCATTCAGAGTGTGGCTGGCGCCGCCAAGGTCGATGTGCTGGGCAAGCAGGCCGAGCGCGTGTACGTGGAGCTGTCGACGCAACGGCTGGCCGCGTTGGGGATTGCCCCGGCCGCGGTCTTCGACGCGCTGGCGCGGCAGAACCTGGTGGCCCCGGCGGGCTCGACTGATGCGACCCACGACCGCGTTCAGGTGCGGGTCGACGGCGGGCTGCGCAGCGCGGTGGACGTCGCCAACGTGACGCTGGAGGTGGGCGGCCAACTGCTGCGGCTGGCCGACATCGCGACCGTGCGCTCCGGCTACGAAGATCCGCCGAGCATGACCATCCGCCACAACGGCGTGCCGGTGCTGGCCATCGGCGTGACCATGCAGGCCAACGGCAACGTGCTGGACTTCGGACGCGCGCTCGCCGAGCGGCTCGCGCAGGTGCGGCAGGAACTCCCTACGGGCGTGCAGATCCAGCAGTACGCGGATCAGCCGCGCGTGGTGGCGGAGTCCGTCTGGGAGTTCGAGCGCTCGTTCCTGGAGGCGCTGGCCATCGTGCTGGCCGTGTCCTTCCTGTTCTTGGGTTGGCGAACCGGCATCGTGGTGGCCGCCTCGGTGCCGCTGGTGCTCGGGCTGGTGGCGGCCGTCATGTACGTCGCTGGCTGGCCGCTGGATCGCATCTCGCTGGGCGCGCTGATCATCGCGCTGGGTCTGCTGGTTGACGACGCCATCATTGCGGTGGAAATGATGGTGGTGAAACTGGAAGAAGGCTGGGACCGCATGCGCGCAGCCACCTACGCCTATACGTCCACCGCGTTTCCGATGCTGACCGGCACGCTGGTCACGGCCGCCGGTTTCATGCCGGTGGGCTTCGCGAAGTCGATCGCCGGTCAGTACGCGGGCGGCATCTTCTGGGTCGTCGGGGCGGCGCTGATCCTGTCGTGGCTGGTAGCCGTGGTCTTCACGCCGTACCTGGGCGTGCTTCTGTTGCCGAAGAACCTGGCGACCGGGACGCACCACGACCCGTACGACCGGCCCGTCTACCGCTGGTTGCGCGGCATCATCGATTGGGCCGTGCAGCGCCGGACATGGGTGCTGGGCATCACGGTGTTGGTATTCGCCATCGCCGGCGCCGGCATGCTGGCGGTGCAGCAGCAATTCTTCCCGACCGCGTCGCGCCCGGAGTTGCTGGTGGAGTTACGGCTGCGCGAGGGCGCGTCGTTCGCGGCCACCGAACGCCAGGTGAAGGTGCTGGAGGCACGACTGGCGAAGGACCCGGACATCGAGTTCTTCACCGCCTACACCGGCGCCGGCACGCCTCGCTTCTACCTGTCGATCCAGCCAGAGCTGCCGAACCCGGGGTTCGCGCAGATCGTCGTCAAGACGGCGGGTATCGAACAGCGTGAACGTGTGCGCGCCCGCCTGATGGACCTGTTCGCCAAGGACGAAGTCCTGCCTGACGTCAACGCCCGCGTGACGCGCCTGGAGTTCGGACCGCCGGTGGGCTTTCCTGTCCAGTTCCGCGTGATCGGCCCGGACAAGACGCAGGTGCGCGAGATCGCCTACCGAGTGCGTGACGCCGTGCGTCAGAACCCGCTGGTGCGCGACACGCAACTGGACTGGAACGAGCAGGTCCGCTCCGTGCAGGTCCATGTCGATCAGGACAAGGCACGGCTGCTCGGCCTGTCCAGCGCAGACATCCAGGGCCTGGTGCAGACCGCGCTGGACGGTGCACCGGTGACGCAGATCCGCCGCGGCGAGGAACTCGTCGACGTGGTCGTGCGGGCGACACCCGATGAGCGAAAGCGCATCGGGCAACTCGGCGACCTGCAACTGTTCACGCGCAGCGGCGTCAACGTGCCGTTGTCCCAGGTGGCCCGCGTCGAACCCAGCTTCGAAGAGCCGGTGCTGTGGCGACGCAACCGCGACATGGCGCTGACCGTGCGCAGCGACGTTGTCGACGGCGTGCAGGGGCCCTACGCCACGGCACAAATCCGGCCGTCGCTTCAACCGATCATCGACAGCCTGCCGACCGGCTACCGCATCGAGGAAGGCGGCGCAATCGAGGAGAGCGACAAGGCCAACAAGGCGCTGTTCGCGGTGTTTCCGGCGATGTTCGCGGTGATGCTGACGCTGCTGATGATCCAGCTGCAAAGCTTCTCGCGCCTGTTCATGGTGTTCATGACGGCACCGCTGGCGCTGATCGGCGTGGTGCCGGCACTGCTGCTGTTCAATGCGCCGTTCGGCTTCGTAGCACTGCTGGGCGTGATTGCGCTGGGCGGGATGATCATGCGCAACTCGATCATCCTCGTCGACCAGATCGATCAGGATATCGCACGCGGCGTCGCGCCCTGGGCCGCGATCGTCGATGCCACGGTACGACGCTCGCGCCCGGTGGTGCTGACGGCTGCTGCTGCGGTGCTCGCGATGATCCCGCTCACCCACAGCGTGTTCTGGGGACCGATGGCGATCTCGATCATGGGCGGCCTTGTCATGGCTACCGCGCTGACCCTCGTCTTCGTACCGGCGCTGTACGCCGCCTGGTTCCGCGTCCGCCGCGACAGCCCAGCGCAGGCCCCCGACGCGGCACTTGATGTGGCCAGCGCGTGACCCCCTGATTTCTAAACGGAAAGTGAGACGGAAATGTCAACAGATCAGAAACAGCAAGCGCAGCGCGTGGCGATCGTCACGGGGGCAGCGACAGGTATCGGCGAAGCGACCGCGCGCGCGCTGCATGGCGCCGGATACCGTGTGTTCGGGACCTACCGCAAGCTCCCGGCGACGAAGGTTCCGGGCGTCGACTATGTGCTCTGCGACGTGACCAGCGATCAGGCGGTCGATGCAGCGGTGCGCGAGGTCCTTGCGAAGGCAGGCCGCATCGATCTTCTGGTCAACAACGCGGGTGTCGGCTTGGTGGGGGCCGCGGAGGAATCTTCGCTCGAACAGGCCAGGTCGGTCTTCGACGTCAATCTTTTCGGCGTGATTCGCATGACCAAAGCGGTCCTGCCGTTGATGCGCCGGCAGCGGTCGGGACGCATCGTCAACATCAGCTCGGTGATGGGCCTGATTCCCTCGCCCTTCATGGCGCTGTATTCGGCCAGCAAGCACGCGGTGGAGGGCTACTCGCAGGCGCTGGACCACGAGGTCAGAGACTGCGGGGTCCGGGTCGTTCTCGTCGAACCGGGCTACACCCGCACGACGTTCGAGAGCAACGCGCTGGCAGCCGACCAACAGAGCGACCACTACGCGCCGGGCCGCGCAAACGCTGAGGCCGTGTTGCGCACCGAGGTAGCGAAGGCCGACCCACCGGAAGTGGTAGCCGCAACAGTCGTCACCGCCGCGACCGACGCGAAACCGCAGCTGCGGTACACGGCGGGTCGTGACGCTACGACGGTCAGTCTGCTCAGACGCTTCGTGCCGGCGTCGGCGTTCGATAAGAGCTTGCGCAAGAGGATGCAGATGCCCGCATAGGCTTGCCACATTGGCTTTCGTCGGGAGTGCCGCGAGTTCAAGTGGCGGCACAAGCGTTGGCCACGTTGCGCGTGGCGGCCCACGCCTGCGTGCGAATAACCAGAGCCGACTTCTGCCGAGGCCTTCAGTGCCCGCTTTGGGACATCACGTCGAGTGGCCGTTTCCTGGCCGAGACTTGTCCCCTACTTCAAGCTAGTTTTAGAAGCCGATCCTGATGTGCCATCGCGGCATATGGCTGCGAGTAAATATCAAAATCAACATAGGTTGTTGACTTAAGTACTGTTCCCCCTCACTCCCACTCAATGGTCGCGGGCGGCTTGCTCGACACGTCGTAGGTCACGCGGTTGATGCCGCGCACCTCGTTGATGATTCGGCCCGACGTCTTCTTGAGCAGCGCGTAGGGCAGCTCGGCCCAGTCGGCGGTCATGAAGTCGCTGGTCTGCACTGCACGCAGCGCCACGACGTAGTCATAGGTGCGACCGTCGCCCATCACGCCCACGCTCTTGACGGGCAGGAAGACAGTGAAGGCCTGCGAGGTCAGCTCGTACCAGGTCTTTCCCGTCGATTCGTCGCGGTGATTGCGCAGCTCTTCGATGAAGATCGCATCCGCGCGGCGCAGCAGGTCGGCGTAGTCCTTCTTCACCTCGCCGAGGATGCGCACGCCCAGACCCGGGCCGGGGAACGGGTGGCGATACACCATCTCGGGCGGCAGACCGAGCGCAACGCCCAGGGCGCGCACTTCGTCCTTGAAGAGCTCGCGCAAGGGCTCCAGCAGCTTCAGGCCCAGTTGCTCGGGCAGGCCGCCAACGTTGTGGTGGCTCTTGATCGTGGTGGCCTTCTTGGTCTTGGTGCCGCCGCTCTCGACCACGTCCGGGTAGATCGTGCCCTGGGCCAGGAAGGTCGCGCCTTTGTGACCTTGGCCCGAAGCCTTGAGCTTCTCGGCTTCGGCCTTGAACACGTCGACGAACAGGCCGCCAATGATCTTGCGCTTCTTCTCGGGGTCGGTCACGCCGGCCAGCTGGCCCAGGAACAGGTCTTCAGCCTGCACGCGGATGACCTTGGCGTGGAGCTTGCCCTCGAACATCTCCATGACCATGTCGCCCTCGTTCAGGCGCAACAGGCCGTGGTCGACGAAGACGCAGGTGAGCTGGTCGCCGATGGCGCGGTGAATCAGCGCGGCAGCGACCGACGAATCGACGCCACCGGAGAGGCCAAGGATGACTTCCTCGTCGCCCACCTGGGCGCGGATCTTCTCGACGGCCTCAGCGATGTAGTCGCCCATGATCCAGTCGCCCTTGCAGCCGGCGATGTCGCGCACGAAGCGGTGCAGCATCGCCTGGCCCTGCACGGTGTGCGTGACCTCGGGGTGGAACTGGACAGCGTAGTAGCCCTTCTCTTCGTTGGCCATGCCGGCCATCGGGCAGCTGGGCGTGGAGGCCATCAGCTTGAAGCCCGGCGGCAGCACGGTGACCTTGTCACCGTGGCTCATCCAGACCTTGAGCATGCCGTGGCCCTCACTCGTCGTGAAGTCGGCGATGCCGTCGAGCAGCCTGGTGTGGCCATGGGCGCGGACTTCGGCGTAACCGAACTCGCGGTGATCGCTCCACTCGACCTTGCCGCCGAGCTGCACGGCCATGGTCTGCATGCCATAGCAGATGCCCAGCACGGGCACGCCGGCGTCCCACACGGCCTGCGGGGCGCGCAGCTCGTGGTCTTCGTACGTCGAGGCATGCGAGCCCGAAAGGATGATGGCCTTGGGCGCGAAGCTCTTGATGAAGTCGTCGGAGACGTCGTTCGGGTGGATCTCGCAGTAGACGGCACATTCACGCACGCGACGCGCGATCAGCTGCGTGACCTGGGAGCCGAAATCGAGGATGAGGACTTTGTCGTGGTTCATGAGGTTCAGGCTCCGGCGGGCACCGCCGGCTCAGTTTCCGGCGGCAGCGTGGCGAAGAAGCGCCGCGCAAAGACCACAGAGCAGGCTTGCAGCACGGCGATGAAGAAGAAGGGAGCTCCGATGCGCAGATCGGTCTTGGGCAGGTCGGCCACCAGGTACATCAGGCCCAGGCCGACCGGCGGCGCGACGACGGCCATCAGGCTGTTCAGCGAGGAGATGGCGCCCATGGTCTCGCCCTGGTTGTGGGCGCTGGCGGCCTTGGAGATCTGACTCTGCAGCGCAGGGCCGGCCGCGTAGCCAAGGCCACCCGCGACGATACAGGCATAGACCATCCAGCCTTCGGTGGCCAGGCCGATCACGGTGTTGGTGATCACGGAGATGCCCAGGCCCAGCAGCACGATGCGGCTGACCGGCATGATCTTCATGATCGGCTTGAGCAGCACGCCCTGCATCAGCACGGACATCACGCCCACGCCCAGCAGCGACAGGCCGTTGTCCAGCGGCCCCCAGCCCAGCCTGTGGCCGGTGTAGAGCACCCAGCAGCTCTGAACGATGGTCTGCGCCAGGCCCGAGAAGCCGATCACGTAAATCAGCGGGCCCACGCCTTTGAGCGCCTTCACGCGCGAGAACGCGGCCAGCGGGTTGGCTTTTCTCCAATCGAAGCGGCGACGGTTTTCAGGCGCCAGAGATTCCGGCAGCACGAAGAAGCCATACAGCCAGTTCAAGATGGCCAGGCTGCCTGCAACGAAGAACGGCAGGTGCAGGCTGCCCTGCACGAGATGGTGCCCGTCGGCCATTTCGAACAGCTGCGTCTTCGGATCTCCGAGGATGCCGCCGAGCACCGGGCCCAGGATGAAACCCATGCCGAAGGCCGCGCCCAGTTGCCCGTAGCGCTGCATGCGCTGCTCGGGCGGCGTGATGTCGGCCACATACGCGTTGGCGATGGCGATGTTGGACTGCATCGCGCCGCTGAACAGCCGCACGACGATCAGCATCCACAGCGCCGTGGCCATGGCCGTGACGAAGAAGGACAGCGCCAGGCCCGAGAAGCCGATCAGCAGCACCTTGCGGCGGCCGTAGCGATCCGACAGGCCGCCCAGGATGGGCGAGCTCAGGAAGTTGGCGATGCAAAAGGCGAAGGTCACGGCCAGTTGCGCGAGCGTGTGCTCCGACTCGTTGCCCGTGAAGGTGCCCACCAGCGGCGGCAGCACCGGAATCATCAGGCCGATCGAGATCATGTCGATCAGCACCGCGACCATGATGAAGCCCATGCCGGCGGCCGGCTTGGCTTTTGGACTGCTCAAATTTGTCTCCTGGATTGATCCTGGAATGAACAAACGGGGCCGAAGCCCCGTCTGTGATCTGCTCGATCAGTCGGCGCGGTAGTTCGGCGCCTCTTTGGTGATCTGCACGTCATGCACGTGGCTTTCGCGGATGCCGGCCGAGGTGATCTCGACGAACTCTGCGCGCTCGCGCATCTCCTCGATGCTGGCGCAACCGCAGTAGCCCATCGAGGCTCGCAGGCCGCCGGCCATCTGGAAGATGATCGAGACCAGCGAACCCTTGTAGGGCACGCGGCCTTCGATGCCTTCGGGCACCAGCTTGTCCGCGTTCGGGTTGTTAGAGCCGGTGTCCTGGAAGTAGCGGTCTGCCGAACCCTGCTGCATGGCGCCGATGGAGCCCATGCCGCGGTAGCTCTTGTACGAACGGCCCTGGAACAGCACGATCTCGCCCGGCGCTTCTTCGGTGCCGGCGAACATGCCGCCCATCATCACGCTGGACGCACCGGCGGCGATGGCCTTGGCGATGTCGCCCGAGTAGCGGATGCCGCCGTCGGCGATCAGCGGCACATCGGTGCCCTTGAGCGCGGTGGCCACGTTGTCGATGGCCATGATCTGCGGCACGCCCACGCCAGCGACGATGCGGGTGGTGCAGATGGAGCCGGGACCGATGCCGACCTTGACGCCGTCGGCGCCAGCTTCGACCAGCGCCAATGCTGCCGCGCCGGTGGCGATGTTGCCGCCGATGACGTCGATCTGCGGATAGTTGCGCTTGACCCAGCGAACGCGCTCGATCACGCCGGCCGAGTGGCCGTGGGCGGTGTCGACCACGATGGCATCGACGCCGGCACGCACCAGCGCCTCGACGCGCTCCTCAGTGCCCTCGCCCACGCCGACAGCGGCGCCGACGCGCAGCTTGCCTTGGGCATCGCGAGCGGCGTTGGGGAAGCTGGTCTGCTTGGTGATGTCCTTCACCGTCATCAAGCCGCGCAGCTCGAACTCGGGGCTGACGACGACGACGCGTTCGAGCTTGTGCTTGTGCATCAGCGCCTTGGCTTCCTCGAGCGAGGCACCTTCGCGCACGGTGACCAGGCGTTCGGCCGGGGTCATGATCTCGCGGACGGGAACGTCCATGCGGGTTTCAAAACGCAGATCGCGGCCGGTGACGATGCCGACCACCTTCTTGCCTTCGACCACTGGGAAGCCCGACACGCCGTGCTGGCGGCTCAGCTCCATCACCTCACGCACGCTGGCGCTGGGGGCGATGGTCAGCGGCTCGCGGACGACGCCGGATTCATAACGCTTGACCTTGGCGACTTCCCGAGCCTGCTGCTCGATCGACAGGTTCTTGTGAACCATGCCGATACCGCCTTCCTGGGCGATGGCGATGGCCAGGCGGGCTTCCGTCACCGTGTCCATGGCGGCGGACACCAGGGGCAGGTTCAGGCGGATGTTGCGGGAGAGACGGGTGGCAAGGCTGGTGTCGCGGGGCAACACCTGGGAGAACGCGGGCACCAACAACACATCGTCGAAGGTGAGCGCTTTTCCTAGAAGGCGCATGGGGAAAACTCCGGTCGCAAAGCGGCATTATACGGAGAGTCACGATTTCCCTCGCGTGCTAACGCCATCCCCGGACTACACTCGTTCGCATGCACAAAATCGCATCGCTCCTGCTGACCGCAACAGCGCTCCTGATCACCGCCCTGCCCGCCCAGGCGCAATGGAAATGGAAGGACGCCAACGGCAAGATCCAGTACAGCGACATGCCGCCGCCGCCGGGCACGCCGGCCGCCAACATCCTGCAGCGCCCGCCCGGTGCGCCGCCGATCCAGATCGTGACGCTGCAAGACGGCAAGCCGGTCAACCAGGCAGCTCCTGCCGCGTCCACGCCTGCCAGCGCGCCGCCCACCAAGGCGGAGCTGGAAGCGCAGGCCAAGAAGAAGCAGGAACAGGCCGATCAAGAGGCCAAGAAGAAGGCCGAGGAAGCAAAGATCGCTGCGCAAAAGCGCGAGAGCTGCTCCCGTGCCCGCGAAGGTCTCGCCACGCTGGAATCCGGCGTGCCGCTTCGTACCGGCGCGGGTGGCGACTTCATGAGCGATGAGCGCCGCGCCACTGAAATGCAGCGCGCCCGCACCACCATCGCCAGCGACTGCAAGGGCGGCTGATCGATCAGGCCTTGCCCTTGCTTTGGGTCTTGCCTGCGAGCGGCCGATGCCGCGAAACAATCCGTTCGCCCTTGGCCCGGTAGCGCTGGCGCCGCGCCTCCTTCGGATCGACCGTCAGCTCGCGATAGACCTCGATGCGGTCCCGCTCGCGCAGCAGCGTCATCAACGGCCGCACACAACCCCAGATGCCGATCTTCAACTCAAGCAGCCGCGGCAGCTGATCGGCAAACGCAGCGCAGCCGCGTAGCGCCTGCTCGATGCTGGCGCCTTCTTGCACTTCGAGCCACACGTGCCGCACATCGCCGGCCTCCGGGCTCCAAACCAGTTCAACGCGCACCGTAGACGCTCTCCGCGCGCTTGACGAAACGATCGACCAGCGTGTTGGCCACCTGGTCGAAAACCGGGCTGACGACCAATTCAAGCGCACGATTGGAGAAGGCGTACGTCATCTCGAACTCGATCTTGCAGGCCTGAGGATTGGACAGCGGCAGGAACTTCCAGATGCCGTCCAGCTTGGAGAACGGGCCCTCAACCAGCTGCATGTGCACGCTCTGGTCCGGCACGTGCGTGTTGCGGGTGGTGAAGGACTGGCGGATGCCTGAGATGGCCATGTCGACACGGGCCGTGAGGCCGTCGGCGCGGCGCTCGAGCACCTCGGCCGAGGCACACCAGGGGAGGAACTTGGGGTATTGCTCCACGCCGGTCACCAGGGCGTACATCTCGGCAGGGCTGTACCAGAGCAGGACTGACTTTTTCACTTGCTTCATACAATGGTCAGCATTATGTCGATTGCAGAAAACCGCCGCGCCCGTTTCGAATACCACATCGAAGAACAATTCGAAGCCGGCATGGTCCTCGAAGGTTGGGAAGTCAAGGCCGTGCGCGCCGGCCAGGTTCAGCTGACCGATGGCTACGTGATGATCCGAGACGGTGAGCTGTTCCTGATCGGCTGCCGCATCAACCCGCTGCGCACCGCCTCCACCCACGTCAACCCGCTGGCCGACCGCACCAAGAAGCTGCTGCTCAAGAAGGACGAGATCCGCCGCTTGGTGGGCAAGGTCGAGCAGCGCGGCTTCACGCTCGTGCCGCTGAACCTGCACTACAAGGGCGGCCGTATCAAGGCCGACATCGCCCTGGCCAAGGGCAAGGACTCGGCCGACAAGCGCAACACGATCAAGGAGCGCGAAGGCAAGCGCGAGGTCGAACGCGCGATGAAGGAACGCTCGCGTTAAGTTGATCAGCTCAATAATTTGACCATCAAATTAGACAAATCATTCGAATTTGTCTAATATTTTGGACAAATGACAGCTGAAAACCCCATGACCGTCCTGGAGCGGCAACTGCTGCTGCAGCTCGGCGATCGCCTCAAGCAATTGCGCAAGTCGCAAGGGATCGGCACGGTCGAGATGGCCGAGCGGGCTGGGCTTTCCAGGACCACTTTGAGCGCGATTGAATCCGGCAGCCCAGGCCCGTCGATGGGCAACTACCTGCGCGTGATGTCCATCCTGGGCGTCAGTGGCGAACTGGCCTTTCTCGCTGGCGACACACTTCGGCCTGCGCCTGCCGGTACCGCCGCTGCAAGATCGACTCGAGCCCGCCCAGAAGTAACGATCCACGTGCGTTCAAGTCCTGAAGCGCATGGCTTGCAGGACCTGCAAAGCCTCGCACTGCACGCGGCAGCGATTCGTACGCTGGGGCGCAATCCAGCGCTGCTGGGAGATGCTAAGAACACATTGAACCGCTGGATGGAGCAGGCGCCGGAGTCACGCTCCATGTCCTTGTGGAAGGAGTGGGAGAAGATCCTTGCGCGCCGCACCTTTCGCAAGGTGCTGGGCCAGACTCAGAACGCCAAGGAATTGCGGCAGGCCTCGCCGCTCGTGACCATCCTCTCTGAGCCGGAGCGCCTGCGGGTGCTCAAGGAAGTCAAGCAACTCAAGAGCGGTATCGTGCTTGGCACCGATGTTGGGACGCCTGCCTTGCAAAGCCGCAAGCCATGACACGAGAACAGCTCGAGCACATCATCCGGGCTTGCGCGCAGATCACGGGCGAGTACGAATTTGTCATCGTCGGCAGCCAGTCAGTGCTGGGCGCCAAACCCAATCCACGTCCCGAATTCACCGCCTCGATGGAGGCCGACATCTATCCTCTCAACGCTCCGGACAAGTCGCACGACATCGACGTCCATATCGGCGAGGGATCGCCCTTCCAGGAAGAGTTCGGCTACTACGCGCAAGGCGTGGATCCCAGCACGGCCATCCTGCCCGCAGACTGGTTGAGCCGTGTCCATCGCGTTCAGAACGAGAACACCGACGGCCGCGTGGGCTATTGCCTGGACCTCGTCGATCTCTTCTTGTCCAAGGCCTGGGCCGGCCGCCCGAAGGATCGCGACTTTTGCATGGCGATGCTCCTGCACGCGTTCGTGACGGCACCTCAGGTCCTCGAACTGGTTGCCACGATGCCGCTCAGCTCTCAGGAGATGGCTCGGCTGCGGGCAACCATTCGGCGCTGGACGGCAGACTCCATAGGCCGCGCCTAGAGGGCCTTGAAAGCCTGCTCCAGGTCTGCGCGCAAGTCAGCCTCAGCCTCCAGCCCGATCGCAAACCGCACCACCACACCCTCGGCAAACGAGCGCTTGCGGCTGATGTTGTACGGCACGGCCAGGCTCATCGGGCCGGCCCAGGAATAGCCGACGCCGAAGAGCTGGAGTGCGTCGATGTAACGGTCCACTTGAGCGGTGGCGTATTCGGGCTTGAACACGGCAGAGAACAGGCAGGCCGCGCCGCCATTGCCCTGAGCCGCCCAGAACGCGTGTCCCGGCGAGCCTGCCAGCGCCGGATGCAGCACTTGCGCGATTTCCGGCCGGCCTTGCATCCATTGCGCCAGAGTGCGCGTCGTCGCGTCCTGTTGGCGGTAGCGCAGCTCCAGCGTTGGCAAGCCGCGCAGCAGCAACTCTACGTCGTTGGAAGCCAGCTGCAGGCCGAGGTGCTCGTGGCAATCATTGAGCTTGCCGTGCAGCGCCGCATCGCGCGTGTAGACCGCGCCGGCCAGCACGTCGGCACCACCCGAGGGGTACTTGGTCAGCGCCTGCATGGAGATGTCCACGCCGATCGTGCCGCCCTCGCCATCTGCGATCTCGAAGGGCTTGAAAGCCACGCCCGCACCCCAGGTGTTGTCCAGCGCGACGAGCACGCCCGCCTCGCGGCAGCGGCGGATCAGGCCGGCCATGTCGGGGAACTCCAGCGTGATCGAACCCGCGGCTTCCAGCCACAGCATGCGCGTCTTCTCACCGAGCTGCAGCGCCGCCGCGTCGAGCGGGTCGTATGCACGACAGCTCACGCCGAAGCGGGCCATCGTGTGGTCCAGCATGGCGCGGTTGGGGTAGTAGACGTTGTCCGGCACCAGCACTTCGTCACCGGGCCCAAGCAGGGCCAGGTTGATCAACGAGAGCGCCGACAGGCCGCTGGGCGTGAGCAAGCAGAACTCCGCGCCTTCGAGCGTGCAAAGCCGCGCGGCGAGCGTGTAGCTCGTCGGCGTGCCGTGCAGGCCGTAGCGGTAGGTCTTGCCGTCGCGCGGGCGCGGCTTGCGCATGTCGGCCGTGTCCTTGAAGAACACGGTCGAGCCCTTGTAGACCGGCACCGGCTGGGCGCTCCAGCCTTCGGGCGGCGTGTAGGGGTGGTGAATCTGTTCCGTCGAGATCGACTTCTTGCCGCTCATAGGAGCATGCCAATGAGGTCGTGTCCTTCGGTGGCAACGATGCGCACCTTGGCGAAGTCACCGACCTTCATGGTCTTGCTGGCCTTCTCCGGCGGCAGGATGCGCACGGTGCCGTCGATCTCCGGGGCATCGGCATAGGTGCGGCCCACGCCGCCCTTGCGACCCATGGCCGGCGCCTTGTCGATCAGCACCTGCATGGTGGCGCCCACGCGCTCGGCCAGCTTTTGCGTGGAGACGGCTTCAGCCATCTTCATGAAACGGGCCTGGCGCTCGTTGCGCACTTCATCGGGCAGCGCACCGGGCAGATTGTTGGCGCCCGCGCCTTCCACCGGCGAATAGGCAAAGCAGCCGGCGCGGTCGATGCGCGCTTCCTGCATGAAGTCGAGCAGGTACTGGAACTCTTCTTCCGTCTCGCCGGGGAAGCCGGCAATGAACGTCGAGCGCACCACGATCTCCGGGCAGATCTCGCGCCACTTGGCCAGGCGCTCCATGTTCTTCTCGCCATTGGCCGGGCGCTTCATGCGCTTGAGCACGTCCGGATGAGCATGCTGCAGCGGCACGTCCAGGTAAGGAAGGATCAGGCCTTCAGCCATCAGCGGCAGCACCTCGTCCACGTGCGGATACGGGTAGACGTAGTGCAGGCGCACCCAGGCGCCATAAGGCTTGGCCATCTCGCCCAGGCGCGCGACGAGGTCGTACATGCGGGTCTTGACCGGCTTGCCGTCCCAGAAGCCAGTGCGGTACTTCACGTCCACGCCGTAGGCCGAGGTGTCCTGGCTGATGACGAGCAGTTCCTTCACGCCGCTTTCGAACAGGGCGCGCGCCTCGTTCAGCACATCGCCGATCGGACGCGAAACGAGGTCGCCGCGCATGCTCGGGATGATGCAGAAGGAGCAGCGGTGGTTGCAGCCTTCGCTGATCTTCAGGTAGGCGTAGTGCTTGGGCGTGAGCTTGATGCCCTGGGCCGGCACGAGGTCGATGAAGGGATCGTGCGGCTTGGGCACATGGATGTGGACGGCGTCCATCACCTCCTGCGTGGCGTGCGGACCCGTAACGGCCAGAACCGACGGATGCATCTCGCGCACCAGGGCGCCGGATTCCTTGTTCGTGTCGCTGCCCTTGGCGCCCAGGCAACCGGTCACGATCACCTTGCCGTTCTCGGCAAGAGCCTCACCGATGGTGTCCAGGCTTTCCTTGACGGCGTCGTCGATGAAGCCGCAGGTGTTCACGATCACCAAGTCCGCCCCGGCAAAGGTCTTGGAGGTCTCGTAGCCTTCGGCGCGCAGCTGGGTGAGGATCAGTTCGCTGTCGGTCAGGGCCTTGGGGCAGCCGAGGGACACAAAGCCGATCTTCGGGGCGGCGCCGAGCGCAGGAGTAACTTCATAACTATCTGATTTCATTCGAATTTCTCAACGACACCCTGGCGAAAAAGCCAAGGAGACATTGTAAGCCAGCAGGGCAAAACAACGAGCACCGATGCGCCGTCGTTGCTTGCACTGCCGGCCGAGTCTTCGAACGAGGATCAGGAGAAGGTGATGCGGACCGAGCCGTTGCCGCCGCCTGTCGCCGCTGCACCGCCGGTGCCCGCAGCAGCGGCACAGGCGGAAACCGTGGCCGAGGCAGAGGTCGCGACAAGGGAGCTTCCGCCACCGCCGCCACCGCCGTAGGCGGGATAGCCGACATAGCCACCGCCGCCGCCACCGCCGTAGCCGCCGCCACCGCCGCCACCGTAGTTGCCGGCGCCGCCGCCGCCCAGGCCGCCGTTGTTCGTCACCACATTGACGCCAGCTGCACCGCCAAATCCGCCACCGCCGCCGTCTGTCACGCCGTTGTTGATGCCGCCGCCGGCCCCCCCGGTCGCCCAGGAGCTGCCGCCGCCCGCGCCACCGCCGCCACCAACGCCGATCGCGCCCGCGGCGTTCAGGCTGCCGCCCGCTCCGCCGGAGATGGTGGAGCTTCCCGACACATAGCCCGCGGCGCCGCCCATGCCAGTTGCCGAACCGCCCTGGCCGCCGATGGTCGTGTAGCCGCCGGCAACACCACCATTTCCGCCGCAACCGCTGCCGCCCGAGGCAGCCACCGTTTGACCCGCTGCGCCGCCGCCGCCGCCGGCCGCGATCAGCAGCGCGGCACCGGACGCGGCCACCACGGTTGCACCGCCGCCGCCGCCTGCTCCGCTGTTGCCCTCTCCCGTGGTGACATGGCCGGAATTCTTGCCGCCTTCGCCCACGTAGACGACCAGCGTTGCCGGATTGCCGATCGCGCTCAGCGACCAGGAAGCACTCAAGGTTCCGCCATCGCCCCCCTTGGTGAAGGTGCCGCCAGCGCCTCCTGCGCCAGTTCCCGCGATCGTGACGGTGGTGTAGCCCGTCGGCACCGTGACCGACTGGGACGTCGCAGCGAAGGCCACATCGACAACCTTTGGCGTCGGACCGGACGGCGTTGAACCGCCGCCGCCCCCACCTCCGCAAGCACTCAGGAAGGCAGCGCAGGAAACCGCCAGAACGTGGCGAGTGTGCAAGACAGGACGATTTGCGCGTGACTGATTCTTCCGCGCAAGGAAACGCATGGACATTGACTCTCCCTCATGTAGTCAGACATTGTTTTCTTCGCGCTCAGATCGAACGCGAAGGCGCAATGCTGCCTGCCTTCAGGAAACCTTCTGACCCATCGAAACCCTAGTGAGCAAGTAAAGAAATTTGGCCGAGTGCGCAGCCGCGCCACGGTGGCAGCGGCGCTTTCGGGATCCATTGTTTTGTCGCTAATTCAAGCGCGAAAGGATGCAGATCGAGATCGCCAAGGCAGCGCCGAATATCGCGGCGAATCGGAGATAGCGCGGCCTTTCGAACGGCGCTTCCATGATTTCATCGTCAATGTCTACGTTCGCAGAAGTGGCAAGGAGTCCAACGAAGAAGTGCGCCACGGCTTCGACCAGCAACAGCGTTTCGGAAGGCAGGACCAGCCCCGTCACGAGGCCGGCAACGGCTCCGCCCAACAGCAGGACGGGAAACGAAGGCGCTGAAGCCAGAGCGGCATAGCTCAGCCAGGCAAGCAGCAATCCAATCGCGATGCCGGCAAACAGCCCCAGCGCGCCAGCACCGGCTCGAAAGCTGAGGGCGTTATCGCTGCTGGCTGGTTTGCGCATGGAGGGCAGCTGGAGCTTCGGCCTTCGTTGATCCGATCAAGGCTTTTTCGGCGGAAACCCCGTCATCCCCGGAAACATCGCGCTCGCCTGCTTCATCTGCTCCTGCCACTGGTCCATCAGCGTCTTGGACTGCTCGGCGTAGGTTTCCAGTACGCCCTTCATCGGCGTGCCGGCCAGGAACTGGCTCCAGGCTTCGGGCGTGAAAGCACTGCCCTTGCTCTGCTCGGTGAAGCTCTTCTGCAGGTCGGTGAAGGACTGCATGTTGCGCTCGAGGTAGTCGCCCATCACGCCCTGCATGGCGTGGCCGTAGAAGCGGATGATCTGGGCCAGCGACTGGGTGCTGAACATGGGCACGCCGCCGGTCTCCTCTTCCAGGATGATCTGCAGCAAGATGGCCCGGGTGATCTCATCGCCCGTCTTGGCGTCGCGCACCTCGAAAGGCTGATTGTCCAGCACCATGCCCTTCACGTCGGCCAGGGTGATGTAGCTGCTGGTGCGGGTGTCGTAGAGCCGGCGGTTCGGATACTTCTTGAGGATGCGAACGCCCTCTTCCGCTGCTGTTCCGGCCTGCTTCTTGCTCGATGCCATGTCGTCTCCTTTGCCGAACATTGTGCAGCTGCACAATTTGCCGTCGGCAAGGGGTTTACCCAAGCTTGCCTAACCGAGCATTCCCCTGGACTCGATGAAGGCGACCACCTGTGCCAGACCGGCCTGCGTCTTCAGGTTGGTCATGACAAAAGGCTTGGTCGGCCGCATGCGCTGGGTGTCGGACTCCATCACGGCCAGGTCTGCCCCCACATGTGGCGCCAGGTCGGTCTTGTTGATCACGAAAAGATCGCTCTTGGTGATGCCGGGGCCGCCCTTGCGCGGGATCTTCTCGCCGGCTGCGACGTCGATCACGTAGATGGTGAGGTCGCTCAGCTCCGGGCTGAAGGTCGCCGCCAGGTTGTCGCCGCCGCTTTCGACGAAGACGACGTCGGCATCGGGAAAGGCCGCAAGCATCCGGTCGATCGCTTCAAGGTTGATCGAACAGTCCTCGCGGATGGCGGTGTGCGGGCAGCCGCCGGTCTCCACGCCCATGATGCGCTCGGCCGGCAGCGCGCCGCTGACCGTCAGCAGGCGCTGGTCTTCCTTGGTGTAGATGTCGTTGGTGATGGCCACCAGGTCCCACTTCTCGCGCATGGCCTTGCACAGCATTTCCAGCAGGGTTGTCTTGCCCGAGCCCACCGGCCCGCCGATGCCCACGCGCAGCGGCGGCAGCTTCTTGGTGCGTCCGGGGATGTGATGCAGGTTCGTGGTCGTCGTCATGATCGGAAGAGGCGTGAGTATTGGACTTCGTGGCGCGCGGCCAGGATGGACAGCATGGGCGCGAACAGCTGCCGCTGCTGCAGCGGCGTCTCGATGGCAAGCTGCACGGCGGCGGGGATCTCCGCGGCCAGGCGGGCCAGCACGCGCTGGCCGGCGCTTTGCCCCAGGGGCACGGCCTTGAGCGCCGCCTGCACCTGGTTCTCGGCCCAGCCGAAAGCCTGGCCCTGCAGCAGCTGGTCGAGCGGCAGCTCGATGCTGGACAAGGCCAGTGCCATGACAATCACGTAATGCGGCAGGCCGACGGACTTGAGCCGGTCCTCAATGATCGAAACGCCTTGTCCGCGCAGCCACACGAGCAGCGACTGGCCCATCTGCTCGCTCTGCAACCTGGCCTCCGCGCCATCACGCGTACAGCGCACCCAGTCGGCCACGGCAGTCAGTGCGGATGCGTCGTCAGCACGCCAGGCGGAAACGGCTGCGGCCATCGCGGCCAGATCGCCGCGCGCCATCAGCGCCAGCTGCTGGGAGAGCCAGTCGCCAGCCGTCTCGGCATCTCGCACCAGGCCATGCTCCACCGCCGATTCCAAACCCTCGGAATACGAGAACGCACCGATGGGCAAGGCTGGGGAAGCCAGCCACATCAGACGCAGCTGCGGCGGGATGCCCTCAACGGGCGATTCAGTGCGAATGGTCGTCGTCATGGCCATGCCCATGCTGACCATGGACGTGCAGATGCGAACCCGCGTACGCCCCGCCCTCGGGCTCAAAGCCCTCTTCCACCTCGCTCACGATCAGGTGCATGGAGCGCAGCATCTCGGCCAACACATGGTCGGGCTCGATCTTCAGATGGTCGGGCTGCAGCTCGATGGGCACGTGGCGGTTGCCCAGGTGGTAGGCGGCGCGGGTCAAATCGAAGGGCGAACCGTGCGCCTTGCAGGCGGTGATGCGCAGCAGCGGCTGCGGCGCGGCCTCGACCTTGACCAGCGAGCCGTCCTCGGCCACCAGCACATCGCCACCGCGCACCACCGTGCCTCGCGGCAAGAACACGCCCAGCTCGCGGCCCTCGCTGTCCGTGGCCTGGAAGCGGCTTTTCTGCCGCGTATCCCAATCGAGCACGACGGTTGCAGCGCGCTTGAGCAGCACGGGCGCAAGACCGTGGCCCTGCGGCAAAACTTTGGAGACTTGAAGCATGAGCACGAGCGTAGCCCAAAATCCCGGGCATGCCGGACTCACGACTTTCTCGCCGCCTGCCCCTGGCGCTCGCCTTGCTGGCTCTCGTGGCTGCAGCCATCTTCGCCATCGGTGAATGGGCCGCCCGGCGCGAGGCCAGCGCGCAGACGGACGCCATCCGCCGCGTCATCGAGATCCACACGCTGGGCCTGCGCGGCGTCGCCGAGCGCTTCGCCTACCTGCCCTACGCGCTCAGCCAGCAGCAGGAGATCCAGGCCGTGCTGGCGCATCCCCAGGACCCGAACCTGCGCGAACGGGCCGACCGCTACATCGAGCAGTTGAACCAGCGCGCCGGCTCCGATGCGCTCTACTTGATCGACACGCAGGGCCAGACGCTCGTCTCCAGCAACTGGCGCGAGCCGGCGCGCAGCTTCGTCGGCCAGAACTACGCCAACCGGCCCTACTTTGCCGATGCCCTGGCCGGGCGCGATGGCCGCTTCTACGGCGTGGGCCAGACCACCGGCGAGCCCGGCCTGTTCCTCTCCACACCGGTGCGCGCCGGCGAAGGCGGACGCGTGATCGGCGTGGCCGTGGCCAAGGTCAGCCTGCGCGAGATCGCCGCCGCCTGGGCCAGCGTGCGCGACCCCATCCTGATCACGGACACGCACGGCATCGTCTTCCTCAGCTCGGTGCCGGACTGGCTGTTCCAGAGCCGGCGCGCGCTCTCGGCCAGCGAGCTGGACGGCGTGCATCGCCAGCTGCAGTACGGCCCGCGCGAAACCTTCCCGCTGCTGGACTGGAAGACCCAGGCGGCAACCGTCGAATCTGACGGTTATGTGCTTCGCACCACCCTGCCCGGCGGCCGGCGCAGCTACCTCGCCATCGACCAGCACCTGCCCGAGTTCGGCTGGACGCTAACCGTCACCGCCGACCGCGCACCTGTCGTGCAGGCACGCCAGCGGGCCTGGCTGCTCAGTTCGATCAGCGCCATCGCCCTGCTGCTGGCCGCGCTGTACTGGCGGCTGCGCGAGCGGCGCTTTGCCGAGCAGCGCGACATCCAGCGCCAGCTCGAGCTGCGCGTGCGCGAACGCACGCAGGAGCTCGACCAGGCCCACGCCTTCCGCCAGGCGATGGAGGACTCGCTGCTCGTCGGCATGCGCGCACGCGATCTGGAGGGCCGCATCATCTATGTGAATCGCGCCTTCTGCGAGATGTGCGGCTACCCGGCGGAGGAGCTGCTGAACAGGCTGCCGCCCTATCCCTACTGGCACCCGCAGGACCTGGACAAGCACTGGCGCGACTACGAGACGACGATGGCCGGCCTCTCGGTCGTCTCCGGTTTCGAGTCGCGCATCCGCCATCGTGACGGCCACGAGGTGCTGACCATGGTCTACACCGCCAAGCTGATCGACGCCGAGGGCCAGCACACCGGCTGGATGACCTCGGTGGTGGACATCACCGCACAGAAGCAGGCCGAGGAACGCCAGCGCGAAAGCGACGACCAGCTCTGGCATGCCCAGCGCCTGGCCAGCCTGGGCGAGATGGCGATCACGCTGGCGCACGAGCTGAATCAGCCGCTGATGGCGCTGAGCAACTTCGCCAGCGCCGCCAAGGCTTTTGCCGCGCAGGGCCAGCAGGCACTGTTAACGGAAAGCCTCGACGCCACCATGGCGCAGGCCCAGCGCAGTGCGGAGATCGTCAAGCGCATCCGCGGCTTCGTGCGGCAGCACGCCATCTCGGCCGAGGATTGCGCCATCGCCCCGCGCGTGGCTGCCGTGCTGGCGCTGCTGCAGGGCGAGATCCGCGCCCGCCGCGCGCGGGTGGAGGCGAACCTGCCGCCGGACCTGCCCGCCGTGCGCGGCGACAGCGTGCTGCTGGAGCAGGTGATCCTGAACCTGGTGCTCAACGGCCTGCAGGCCATGGACGAAGCCGGCACGCCGGCCGAACACCGCGTGGTCGAGATCGACGCCGAGCAACAAGGCAGCCGCCTGCGGCTGCGCATCGCCGACCACGGACCGGGCATGAGCGAAGCGGTCGCCGCGCAAGCCTTCACGCCCTTCTTCACGACCAAGAGCGGCGGCCTGGGCCTGGGTCTCAACATCTGCCGCACGATTGCGGAGAGCCATCGCGGTACGCTGTCGTTCGAGAACCGGGCCGCTTTGGAAGGCGGCGGCGCGATCTTCACGCTTGAACTGGAATGCGCTTGATGAGCCACCCGCTGTATGTGATCGACGATGACGAGGCCGTGCGCCGCTCGCTGGGCCTGCTGCTGCTTTCGCGCGGCCATGCGGTACAGGCGTTTGCGTCGGGCGAGACCTTTCTGCACAGCGCAGCGCTGGACCAACCCGGCGTGGCCATCCTCGATCTGCGCATGGAAGGCATGAGCGGCCTGCAGGTGTTCGATGCGCTGCGCGAGCGCGCCAGCCCGCTGGTGGTGCTCTTCCTCTCGGGCCACGGAGACATTCCCGTTGCCGTGCAGGCCGTGCAGGACGGCGCCTTCGGCTGGCTGGAGAAGCCCTGTCCTGAAGAGCGCCTGCTGGAGATGCTGGACAAGGCCGCCGCCCGCGCCGCCGAGATCGGCACGCGGCTGCAGGCGCGCCACGCCGCGCTGGCACTGTGGCACAAGCTCACGCCGCGTGAGATGCAGGTGGCGCGTCTGGTGGCAGAAGGACACGCCAACAAGCGCATCGCACAGCTGCTGGCACCCATCGAGCCGCGCACGGTGGAGACGCACCGCGCCCATGTCTTCGCCAAGCTGGACGTGGCCAACAGCCACGAGCTGGACCGCTTCCTCCGCGAGCATGGGCTCTGACTCCGGCTCTGCGTAAATCTACGCAGAGACTCCGCCAAGAGGTACGGAAGACGCCCGGGCAGCGTCTGCCGACACTCGTTGCAGGCCCGATGAGTCTTGTCGCCCGGGCCAAACACCGGAGACAACAAGATGACCATCAGCCTCACGCACCCCGGCGCTGCTTCAGCATCAGCATCCGCCGCATCGCCGACCACGGCGCCCCGCCCCTACACCGCCGCCGAGACGCGCAAGCGCATCTTCGCCATCATGGCGGCCTCCTCGGGCAATCTCGTCGAGTGGTTCGACTTCTACGTCTACGCCTTCACCGCGCTGTATTTCGCGCCGGCGTTCTTCCCCAAATCCGATCCGACCGCGCAGCTGCTCAACACGGCCGGCGTGTTCGCCGCCGGCTTCCTGATGCGCCCGATCGGCGGCTGGCTGTTCGGCCGCATCGCCGACCGCGTGGGCCGCAAGACCTCGATGCTGATCTCGGTGGCGATGATGTGCGGCGGCTCGCTCGTCATCGCCCTGCTGCCCACCTACGAGCAGATCGGCGCCTGGGCGCCGTTCCTGCTGCTGCTGTGCCGCCTGTTCCAGGGCCTGTCGGTCGGCGGCGAGTACGGCACCACCGCCACCTACATGAGCGAGGTCGCGCTGCGCGGCCGTCGCGGCTTCTTCTCGTCTTTCCAATACGTCACGCTGATCGGCGGCCAGTTGCTGGCCGTGCTGGTGCTCGTGATCTTGGAAGCCACGCTCAGCACCGCCGAGCTGAAGGCCTGGGGCTGGCGCATCCCGTTCGCGCTGGGCGCCGTCACGGCAGTCGTTGCCCTGCTGCTGCGCCGCACGCTGCATGAGACGCAGGACGAATCCGCCCGTAACAGCAAGAACGCCGGCACCGTCAGCGGCCTGCTCAAGCACCACTGGCGCGCCTTCCTGACCGTGGTGGGTTACACCGCCGGCGGCTCGCTGGTGTTCTACACCTACACGACCTACATGCAGAAGTACCTGGTCAACACTGTGGGCCTGCCAATCAAGACGGCCAGTCACGTGATGACGGGCGCGCTGCTGGTGTTCGTGGTGCTGCAGCCGATCATGGGCGCGCTGTCCGATCGCATCGGCCGCCGCAACAACATGCTGCTGTTCTCGGGCCTGGGCACCCTGGCCACCGTGCCGCTGCTGGGCGCGCTGCAGTTCGTCAGCAGCCCCTTCGTCGCCTTCCTGCTCGTGGTCGTGGCCATGACCATCGCCAGCTTCTACACCTCGGTGGCCGGCATCGTGAAGGCCGAGATGTTCCCACCCGAAGTGCGCGCCCTCGGCGTGGGCCTGGCCTATGCCATCGGCAATGCCCTGTTCGGCGGCTCAGCCGAATACGTGGCGCTCTCGCTGAAGAACGCGGGCATGGAATCCACCTTCTATTGGTACGTGACGGCCATGATGGTCGTGGCCTTTCTGTTCAGCCTGCGCCTGCCCAAGCAAGCGGCTTACCTGCATCACGATCACTGATCGCCAAGGATCACGGCGCTGCTGAAGCAGCGCCGCCCGTGCTGCTGTTCTTCATCCGCTCAGCGAACTCTTCCCGGAGTCGCCGGCGGATTTTTGCGCCTTCAAAGCGGCGGATCTCTTCGGGCGTGGTCGGATTGAGCGGCGGCACCGAGGCCGGCTTGCGTTCATCATCCACCGCCACCATGGTGAAGAAGCAGCTGTTCACGTGGCGCACCTCCTGCGAGCGGATGTTCTCCGCCACGACCTTGATGCCCACCTCCATCGACGAGGTGCCGGTGTAGTTCACCGAGGCCAGAAAGGTCACCAGCTCGCCCACGTGGATCGCCTGCCGGAACATCACCTGGTCTACCGACAGCGTCACCACGTAGCGCCCCGCATAACGGCTTGCGCAAGCGTACGCTGCCTGGTCGAGCAGCTTGAGGATGGTGCCGCCGTGGACGTTGCCGGCGAAGTTCGCCGTGTCCGGCGTCATCAGGATCGTCATCGACAGCTGGTTGCTCGGGAGGTCCATGAACTTCTTGCTCTCTCTACGGGTGGATGCTGATGCGGAACTCTACGCGTGTCAGGCGACGGCTGCTGTGGCTTCGACGCGCATGGGCGGCGTCTCGCGGTAGGTGAAGCCCCGCCACAGCCATTCCATCGGTCCGTAGCGAAAGCGCGCCAGCCACCAGTGGCTGAAGGCGACCTGGCCCGCATAGACGACTGCGACAAACAGCACCTGCTTCGCACGCGGCAGGCCCCATTGCCCGAGGCCATAGCCGTAGAACACGCTGGCGCAGATCAGCGACTGCATCAGGTAGTTGGTCAGCGCCATGCGGCCGAGCGGAGCCAGCACGCGGATTCTCGAGCCCAGGCCCCGGCTGTGCAGCATCGTCACGACCAGGCCCACATAGCCCAGGCAGGCAGGCAGATTGCCCAGGAACAGCAGGCCGCGCGCAATCATCCAGCCGTCATAGCGGTCGCCCGGCGTATGCGATGTCGCGATGAAGCTGCCCAGCAGGCCGATGCCGATGCCGACCGGCAAGCCGTAGACCGCGAACTTGCGAAATAGCGGCAGATGGGCGGCGCTGTTCTCCATCACGCCCGAACGCACGAACCAGGCGCCCAGCAAGAACATGCCAAGCAGCAGCACGGCAAAGCCCGCATCGCCGGCCGCCTTCTCGGGGAACTGGCGAGCCCTCCACAGCATCAGGTCCGCATAGCTGCTGCCCTTCGACACCTTGAGTTCCTCGACCTTGCGGTCCGCCTGCTCCTTGAGGTTCTTGTCGCGTTCGGCCTTGGCCTCGGCGGCCCGCTCCTGCGGTGTCTTTTTCTTCGGCTTCTCGCCCTTGGCCTTCTCGCCCTTCGCCGCTTCGGCGGTCGCAGCCTCGGCTTCGGCCTGGGGAACCGAAGCGGGCACGACGGTGGGATCCGGCGCCAGGTACTGGACCACGCCGGCACTCGTGACGGCCAGGCTCGCAAACACATAGAGGCTGACCGCCATGCGCAGGGCACGCTGCTCGGCGGGTTGGTGGTACTTCCAGGACAGGCTGCCGAAGATGAACAGCAGCGGCCCGAAGACGGACAGCGCCATGCGCGCCTCCATCGGGCTGTGCGGCAACCACCACAGCACCACGGCGCCAATGCTCATGACAAGGCCGAAGGCCAGCAGGATGAAGCTGAACAGCGGCACCGACAACCCGCCCACCCGGCCCCATCGCAACTGCTTCTCGCCGCGCAGGAACAGCGCGAGCAAGCCCGTCGCTCCCAGGCCGCCGAGGATGGTGAAGAGGTACTCGGCGGCATCCGGCTCGAAGACCACGCTGATCAGCACTGCGCCGGCAACGAGAACCGCGCAGGCGATCAGGATTCGCCGGGCCCGGCCGTAGAGCAGGATCAGCAAGGCCAGCGCCCCGACCGCATAGCTGAAGAGGATGTCGCCATCCCACAGGAAGATGTAGTGCGCCGCGCCGAAGACCGCCAGCGCGAGGATGCGGCGCAGGTACACGCTGACGAACTTGCGGCCGGCGCGCTCGGCCCGCACCAGCATCAAGGCAAAGCCCATGCCGAACAGCAAGGAGAAGATCGTCCAGAACTTGCCCTGCACGAAGTAGCCGATGAACCAGCTGGCCAGCCAGTCCGCGCCGGACATCCCGTGCGGCATGCCTTCGTTGAACGCCGCGAAGGGCCTGTTGAACCATTCGATGTTCATCAGGAAGATGCCCAGCAAGGCGAACCCGCGGACCACGTCGAGGGCTTCGATGCGCTGGCTGGCCGCCACCGGCACCAAGGGTGCGGGCGGCTCTTCAGGCGGAGCTTGCAGCGGCTCTGCGTCGATTGCAGCACCCATGGCGATATTCCTTCCTGAAGATCTCGTCAACGCGCCGCATCCTGACAGGAACGGCGGGCGGCAGCATCAGCAGAATGATGACAGGGCCGGCGAATGCGGCTGCACGGCAACACCGCCAAGCGGCTTGAACCCCCGCTAGAACGCCAGCTGCTCAGCTCTCCTGCCTCGCACGACGCACCTCGCCCGCGAAGTCCTTCAGGCTGAAGCCCTCCGGCAGCTCATCGACCAGGATGAGATCGGAGACGGCATTCCGTGTGCGCAAAGGAAGGATCGCCTGATATTGCGGAGAGGCGTACCAGGTGACGGCAGCCTGACGGCTTGGAAATTCCATCAGGACGACCGCGCCTGGCCAGGCGCCCTCGAGGACGGAGGGCGGGCCTTGCGCCAGCCACTTGCCACCGAAAGGTGCCGCGGTGGCCTCGACGGCCTCCAGATACGCCAGCGCATCCTGATTCGGAACGCCGCCAGGAATGCGCAGGTGATTGACGAGATAGGTCTTCATGAACAGGGTTCCTCGAGCTTCCAGGACCGACTTGGTCCCTTCAGCTGAAGACGCAAGCGGCCTTCGAACCCGCACCAGAAATAGCTCGGCCTCAGGGCTTGGCGAGAGAAAGGCGCACGCCTCCGCGTTCCGTCGGGTGGACCTCAATCGAGAGCAGCTCGCGGATGGTGTCGACAAAGCGCCGTGGGTCGTCGGTGCGGAAGAGCCCGCTGACACGCAAGTCGGCAACACCGTCAGGGCTCAGTTCGATGGGCTGGCTCGCATAGCGATTGAACTCCTGCACCGCCCGGCCCAGCGATTCATCGTCGAATTCCACAAAGCCGTCGCGCCAGAGCAGTTCGCGGCGCACATCGATCTTGCTCACCCGCTGTTGGCCACCTGCGGCGACAAAGGCCTGGCCAGGTGCCAACAGCACGGGCTTCTCCGCGGCGGAACTGGCGGCGTTTCCGGTCCGATCGCCGCGATCCACCACGACCGCCCCCTGGACCAGCACGACCTGCATCCTGCTCGGTTCCGAACGCACTTCAAACACCGTGCCAAGCGCCGTGACGCGCCGGTCACCGGCAAAAACCATGAAGGGCCGCTGCGGATTGTGCGCGACCTCGAAGAGGGCCTGGCCCCGCATCAGGTGGATCAGCCGGCGACCCTCCGTGAAACTCACGGCAACGCGCGAATTGGTATTCAGCGTGATCGTCGAACCATCGGACAGTGAAACCGTCCGCCGCTTGCCGATCTCGGAGCTGTACTCGATGGGCGGAGGCGGGACCTCCGCTGCTGCTTGCGGGCCGGTGGCGGATGCCGCCACAACCGTCGGCGCGCTGGAGCTGTTGACCTGCTGCAACCGTGCGAACACGAAAGTGGCGCCGATCATGACGGCGGCCACCGAGGCCACCAGATAGAGGGGCTGGCGACGCCGCGCGGGAGCGGCCTTCAAGGCGGCCTGGCGCAAGGCCCTGAGATTGGGGTCGGTGAGGCGGTCGGCGTCGAAGACGTGCAAGGCCTCGTGGGCGCGAGACAGGGCCTCGTCATTCGCGGGGTCAGCGACCCACTCGGCAAACTCGGCCTCTTCGGATTGCGACAGAGAGCCTCGGTCCAGGCGCGCGGCCCATACCGCGGCCGCCTCGCCCGGCGACATCCCAAAGGTTCTGGGCACGGCCCGAATAGTTGTCATGTCCCTTCCAGTCGACTGCTGAGGTGAGCGATGGCTCGCTGCATGTGCTTCTCGATCGCGCTCACCGATATGCCGAGGCGTGCCTCGATATCAAGATAACTCATTCCCTCCAGGCGTCTCAGTACGAAGATCAGCCGTGTGCGCTCCGGGAGCTCCAGCAGGGCCGTGGTGGCTTGCGCCAGCCGCTCTCTGCCAATGACGACACGCTCGGTGGAAAACTGCAAATCGCCATGCAGGTTCTCGTCGAATTCGTCGTGCTCGTCCGCGTGGCGGGTGCTGCGGCGGCGGAATCGATCCGTGAAGACCGTGCTGGCAGTTTCAAAGACGTAGCCGCCCAGCATTTCCACACTGCCCATGTCCCCACGCTTGATGAGCCGCTCGAACACCTCCTGGACCATGTCCTCGACGTCGGCAGCATTGCGAACGCGGCGCGAAAAGTACCGCGTCAACGAGGCACGAAACGCCCCATTGAGTGCTTCCATGACGTTCGGCCCCTCGATGGGGGCGGAACCTGGGGAGTCGGGCTCTGGAATAGCGGCCTCCTGTCCTCGCGCCTGAGAATGCTAAACCTGACTGCAGTCCGGATGTCGGGCGGGCTGACCTGGTGCCGGCCCGCTCCGCACAACCGAGTTTTTACTGGGGTGCGGCCCGGACGGCCTTGTCCGTCGCCGGCTTCACTTCGATCTTGAGCGCCTTCGCATCGACCAGGTACTGCTGAGCCAGCCGCTGCAGATCCGAAGGCGTGACGGCGGCGTAGCGATCACGGCGCCCCTCCACGAACTCCAGCCTGCGCGGGTCGCTCGTGTAGCCCGACAGCGCGCCGACCCAGTAGCCATTGTTCTTGTCTGCGTTGACCAGGCGGTCCAGCGCCGGCTGGCGCGCCCGCAGCAGTTCGTCCGCGCTCACCGGCTTGGCCTTGAGATCCTCGACGATGGCGTTGACGATGCTGTAGAACTCAGGCAGCTTTTCAGGCCGGACCTCGACGCGCGCGCTGATGTAGCCGAAGCCCTTGAAGGTGTCGGACATGTCGGCGCCGGCCTTGGGGCTGTAGGTGAGCGCCTTCTCCTGCCGCACCTGGGCAATGAGCCGCAGCCCGATGACGTCGGTCAGCATTCTCAATGCCGCTGTGTCCTGGATGTTGGCGAACAGGTCAGTGGTCGGCCAGGCGATGTAGCCGATGGCCTGGTCCGCGCGGCCCTCGTGCGTCAGCGTGTGCTGCAGGTTCGTCGAAGGGAACTTGACGACGTCGGCCCCGGCCGGCTCGAAGGGCACGGTCGCGCGCGGCGACAGCTTGGCAAAGGTCTTGGCGACTTCCGCCTCGATCATGGCCTCGCTGGTGTCGCCGACGACAGTGATCTCGATCGGTGCCGTCTTCAGCTGGCGCTCGACCAGGACCTGCGCCTTCTCGAGGTTGACCTTGTCGACCTCGTCGGGCGTGTGGGTGACGAAGCGCGGATCCTCCGAACGTTGGATGGCAGCGAGGTAGCGGCCCAGCACGCCGTCGGGCGAGGTGACAGCCAGCGGGTAGTTCTCCCTGTAGATCTGCTTGAACTGGCTGAAGGGCTGGGGCCGATAGGCCGCATCGGTCGTGTAGGCCATCAGGACCTGCATCAGCGTGGACAGGTCCGAGGGCACGGTATTGCCGGCCATCACGCTGGAGTCGTCGCCGATGCCGAAGCTGACGCCGAGGATCTTCCCGGTCAGGCTGTCTCCGGCGTCGATGGCGTCGATCTTGCCCAGGCCGCCCTGGATCAGCCCCAGGTTGCGAGCCTCGAACAGCGCGGCGTCTTCTGCCGGCGAGATGGACTTGAGCCCGCCGGCAAAACGGACGGTGACGGAGATAGCGCTCTTGGCATAGGTGGTCGGCTTGACGATGACCTTGACGCCGTTGGCGTACGTCAGCTCGGTGGCACCGGTGCGCTCGATCTGCCGACGGCTGACGACGGCAGCGGCCGCGCCCGGGAACTCCGTGTACGGCCAGGCCTTGGCCGCCAGACTGGCCGGCGCTTCGATCTTGGCGGCCTGGACGGCCCTGAAGCCGGCCAGCAGCTCCTCCTTGCCCAGACCCTTGAGGTCCTCTGCGCTGTGCCAGAGGAAGGGACCGTCCCAGGCCACCAGTTCCTTGGCGGCCTTGCCCACGTTGGCCAGGGTGAGTTGGGGAAGCAGCGAGCGGTACAGCGCGTAGTCCTGCGCCGCCGAAGACACCACGACGCCTGCACCCAGCGAGCCCAGCAGCGCCTGTGCCAAGCCATCCGTGCCTCGGGTTGCCGCGCTCTCGACAGCCGCCTTGTTGCGCACCTCCAGGTTGTTCAGCGCGCGATCGAGCTCTGCCTTGTCGGGGCCGTAGAGCACGAACTGGCGCAGCATCGTGTACGCCTGCTGGTAGGCCGCCTTGTCCTGGCCGGCCTTGGGGCCGATCGACAGCGCCACGGACTCTCCGGCATTGCCGAACGCACCGCGGCCGACCGACGCAGAGATGAAGCTCGCCTCGCCACGCGCTGCGAGGCGGCTGAACCGCTCGTTGACGATGTTGATCGCCACTGAGGACAGCAGCTCCTGCAGCCCCTTGGCCACGGTCTGGTAGTGCTCGTCAACCGGACGCGTCCAGGTCATGGAGATCGAGTTCCCCAGGCCCGGGCTGACGTAGCTGTCGGCCTGCAGCCCCTTGTTGCGGTAGGTGCCGAAATCGATCTGGCGGATCGCGCCCGGGACGGCGGGCTTCCAGTCGCCGAACTTGGCCTTGATCCTGGCCTCCATCGCATCAGGATCGATATCGCCGGCGACGACCAGCGTTGCCAGCTCGGGGCGATAGAACGCCTGGTAGAAGTCGACGAAGTCCGCGCGCTGCGCGCCTTTGAGGACGGGAATCAGGCCGATCGGAATGCGGTCCGGCAGCTTCTGGCCGTCGAACATCTTGTGGGCGATGTACTCGGTCATCGCCGTCTGTGGCGTGTTGCGCACCCGCTCTTCGCCGAGGATCACGCCGCGCTCGCGCTCGATGGCTTCCTGCGTGATGTTCAGGTTCCCGGCCACCTCGCGCAGCAGGAACATGACGGTGTCCACCGTCTCGTCGCTGACCTTCGGGATCTCCAGGACGTAGCCCGTCTCGCCGAAGGTCGTGTAGGCATTGGTGTCGGCGCCGAAGCTCAGGCCGTGACGCTCCAGGATGCGGATCATTTCGTCCTCGGGAACGTGCTTCGATCCCTTGAACGCCATGTGCTCCAGGAAGTGAGCCAGACCGCGCTGGTTCTCGCTTTCCATCATGGAGCCCGCGGCGATGCGCAGCCGCACCGTGGCCTTGCCCGGCGGCGTCTTGTTGCGTGCGATCACATACGTCATGCCATTGGCCAGCTTGCCGAAGCGCAGCGCCGGATCGGGCAGCAGGTCCGAATGGTTCTGCGCGAAATCGACGCCCCGGCTGGTGTCGATCTTGACCGGGGCAATGGGCGCCTTGGCGAACGGCACGCTCAAGGCGTCGGGCGCGGCAGCCTCGACGGGAAAACTCGCCAGCGGCGTCAGGAAAATGGCGCCGATCGCTGTGGCGAGCGTGGTGAAGGTGGACCTTGAAATCCTGCGGATGACCATGAAACTGCTCTCTCTTGAAATCGCCGGCAGACCGGCGCGAATGGGGACGCGCGAACAGGCCGCCCGTGCTGGGCAGCCTGTGTCGCGAGGTCAGAACTTCTTGCTGAGGCTGACGGTGTAGAAGCCCATCCTCGGATCCCCGAAGCGGCTGTAGTAGGCGCCGTTGGGTGATGCGTCGAAGGGCGGCGCGCGGTTGAACGCGTTGTTCGCGGTCATGCGCAGCTCGGCGTCGTAGGGCAGCTTGTAGGTGCCGTACAGATCGACGTAGATCTGCTTGGGCACCGTTGACGAGCCCTGGCCCGGCACGACATAGCTGCGATCGGCATCGAGGTAGTACGAGCCGAAGAAGCGCACGCGTGCTCCGAGCGACCAGTTGCGCGTCGACCATGACGCGCCGAGGTTGCCCTTCCAGCGCACGCCGCCGGAGTCGGCCCCAGTCGAGAAGCCGCTCGTCGCCACGCCGGCATACTGGACCGGTGCAGAGCCCGGTCCGATCTGCACGTCAAGCCTCTTCAGGTAGGTGGCGCGAGCCGAAACGTCCAACGTGCCCAGGCCCTGGAAGACCATCTGGTAGCTGCCGGCCAGATCGATGGCGTCGACCTTGGATCCCAGCACATTGCCGATGGAGGCGTCGATGGCGGTGATGGGGCCCACCGAGAAACCGTCCGCCGCCGGACCGCGCGTGAAACGCTCCGGATGGGCCTGCAGATAGGCAGTGAACTGGCTCTGCTGCGTCGGCGTCGGCGCCCCCGAGATGAGGGTCATCGGCGAGTAGTAGTTGTCCTTCTGCACGATGTGCGTCCAGTCCACCGAGAGCCGAAGGTCGGGAATGAAGCGCGGCGTGAAGATGAGGCCGGCGCTCGAGGTCTTGGAGGTTTCCGGCAGCACGTCGGGGTTGCCGCCCGTGGTGTAGGAAATGATGGGGGTCTTCGATCCGATCACTTCATTGCCGCGCAGCGGGTCCTTGGCGGTGAAGTAGTTGATCCCGAAGAGGGCATAGGCCTGGGCCGGGATGTTGACGGCCGGGCTGCGCTGCAGCTGGCTGAGCAGCGGCGGCACGAAGCCCGTGGCATACGAGGCCCGCAGCGCGAGGTCTTCCACCACCTGCCAGCGCAGGCTCAGCGTCGGATTGAAGGTCTTGCGCGAGCTGGAGCCGGTGAGCCAGGGCGTGTCCGCCGGCGGACAGGTGATGTCCAGATCGGCAGCCGTCAGGAAGCGATTCGCGCTGAGGCAGTTGATGACGTTGGCCGGAATCAACGCCGTCTTACCCATGTCCGCTTTTTCGTCGTACTTGTCCTGTCGGCCAGCGACCTGCACCTCCAGCGACCTCACGAACGGAATCTCGTTCTTCTCGCCGATAACCGGGAAGCGGATCTCGCCGTAGAGGCTCTTCGTGTCCCGCGAGCGCTGGGGCAGGAAGTCGACCGAGCTGCTCGATGCCAGCGACACCGAGGTCAAGGTAGTGACGTTCGCGCCTGCCGGCGGCGCGGTCGGCGTGCTTGCATTGGTGAAGCTGGTGATGCCACCCAGCCAGGTGCGGTTCTTCTCGAACAGGAAGGTCGCTGTGGGCTTGCCGCCGGGGAGCTCGACGGGAATCGGCCCGGCCAGCCGCAAAGCCAGATTGGTGGCGGTGGACTTGGATGGCGAGTTGCCGGTGCCGATCGAGGGGTCGACGTAGCCATAGGCAATCGGCGACTGGCGCAGATCCTTGAAGATGTCGATCGTGCCTTTGAGAATGCCCAGGGCCGTCGCAGCGTCGATGGGGCCGTCGGCGTTCTTGAGCGAATACTTGCCCCAGTTCTTCGAGGCGTCCAGGATCGCCTGCCAGTCGTGCGGCAGCTTGACCGTGGCGCCGAAGACAAGCTGCTGGTTCGTCGTCTTCGACTGGTTTTCGCTGTCGGCCCCGATGGCCGGCACCGCGATCTGGATCGCCTGGGTGAAGGGATTGTTGGGCGCGCTGGCGGCCAGGGTGAAGGTGTCCGCCACCCGCGACCGGGGCGAGAAGGTCTCGGAGACCGAGGAAGAGACCTGACCGTACAGGTTCAGCCAGTCCGTGAACTCCCGCCGTACGGCGATCGTGCCCGATTTGCTCCTGGTTTCGAGCAGCAGGGCGGAACCCGCACCCAAGGCGTTCGGCGCCAGGTGCAGGTTGTACTTGCCGGCATTCGCCACCAGGGGCGCAGTCCCGGCCGCGGAGGTGTAGCCATCGGGCAGGAAGGTGATGGGCGAGTTCAGCGCCGTGCCGTTCTTCAGCACGAGGTTGGAACCGTTGGCGCTGCGGATGTTCGGCGTCGCGCCCAGGATCACCGGAGCGCTCGCGCCTGCCCCCTTGGTGTAGAAGTTGGGGTCGACCGCGAGCAGGTGCTGTCTGCCGCGCTGCAGAAAGTCGCGCTGTCCGCGCAGCAGGGGGGTCTGCGTCGTTGACGCTGCCGAAAAAGGAAAGCCGTGTGCGGCCGTCCTCCAGGCTGGTGCCGCCCGCCAGGTCGAATCGGCGCGTGCCGCCACCGCCGCTGAAGGTACCGCCCTTGGAGAGCGTGGCCTGAAAGCCCTTGTAGTCGCGGCGCAGCACGATGTTGATCACGCCGCCCGCGGCATTGCTACCGTAGATGCCTGATGCCGACGAGGCCAGCACTTCGATGCGTTCGATGGAATCGAGCGGAATGCCGTCGATCTGCGTCTGTCCGAGGTAGCCGGCCCTCGCATCACCGAGGTTGTTGGCGCCCGAGACACGGCGGCCGTCGATGAGGATCAGCGTCTGGTTGGCGCCGAGCCCGCGCAGGTTGACGCTGGTGAGGCCTTGCTGGCCGGCGGCCTTGGCCTGGTTCGCCGTGGTGGCGCTGTTGTCCGCCGTCAGGTGGTCCCGAAAGAACTCCTCCAGGCTCGCCGCACCGGAACGCTGGATCTGTTCCTGGTCGAAGACGATGTAGGGTTGGGTGTCGTCTTCGGATCGCGCAATGCCCGTGTTCAGCGACCAGCCGCGCTGTCCGCGCACGATGATTTCGGGCAGGCCCAGGATCAGTTCGCTCTCGGCTTCGGATTGCTTCTCCGAGCGCGGCGGGGCAAACACCAGATAGACGCCCTTGTCCGTGCGCCGGAAGCCGAGCTTGGTGCCGGCCAGAAGGCGATCGAGCGCCTGCTCGATCGTCAGGTCGCCATTGAGCTCGGACGCGGTGAGGCCCTTGACCGCGGCAGGGTCAAAGACGATTTCGGCGCCGAACTGCTGGGCCACCGTGGTCAGCGCCTTGGCGAGCGGCTGCTTGGCAATCGCGAAGTGGGCCGTGGCTGCTGCGGGCGCCGCGGGCCGCGTTGTCTGCGCATTGGCCGCACCGGACGCGAACACGCTCGCTGCGGCACAGGCGATCGCACGCAGTTGCCACTGCCTGCAGGTGGTGCGAATTGCACTCGAATTCTTGCTCATTGAAGTCCCCTCATCGTTGTGGGCCTTTGGCGGACCCAGAGTTCCCTATGAGCGGAGAACGCGAGCTGTCACAAAACCCTCACCTAGGTGAAACCCGATCCAGCTGAAAACTGTGGATTTCGGAGTCGGCAACGTTCTGGAGGGGATGTGCTTCTACCCAGGCTTTCAGACCATGCCTTTCGACACCAGCCCTCGCCGTCCTATCTTGTCATCCGCGCTGGCTTTGTCCATCGCCTTGCTGCCGACCTCGTTGCCCGCGCGGGCCATGGGCGCCAAGAGCAGCGGGCTGGTTGCCGTGGCCGACCCGCTTCAGGGCCTGAAGCTGGAAGTGCCGGCGACGAAGATGGTTCTGTCCAACGGGCTCACGCTCATCGTGCACGAGGACCATTCGGCGCCGCTGGTCGCGGTCCGGCTCACCTATCACGTCGGCTCCAAGGACGAGCCTCGTGGGAAAACGGGCTTTGCCCACCTGTTTGAACACCTGATGTTCACCGGCTCAGAGAACTTCAACAGCGACTACTACAGGGCCACGGAAAAGCTCGGTGCCACCGAACAGAACGGCACGACCTCGGTCGATCAGACCAACTACTTCGAGACCGTGCCCACGGCGGCGCTGGACGCCATCCTCTGGCTGGAGAGCGACCGCATGGGCCATCTGCTCGGCACGGTTGATCAGGCCCGCCTCGACGAGCAACGCGCCGTCGTCAAGAACGAGAAGCGCCAGGGCGAGAACAGGCCCTATGCCAAGGCCTCCGACCTGATCATCCGCGCCACCAGCTCCGTGGGCCACCCTTATGACCACCGGGTGATCGGCTCCATGGAGGATCTCGACTCGGCCACGCTGGAAGACGTCAAGGGCTGGTTTCGCACCTGGTACGGCCCGTCGAACGCGGTACTGGTTCTCTCAGGCGACGTGACGCCCGAGGCGGCTCTGGCAAAGGTCGAAAAGTACTTTGGTGACATCGCGCCGGGCGCCCCTGTCGTTCACCCCAAGCGCTGGATCGAGAAGCGCACGGGCACGGTACGAGAAACCGGCTTTGATCGTGCGGCTCAAGCCCGGCTTTTCCGCATCTGGAACGTCTCGGACTACGCGGCGGCCGATACCGACTACCTCCGCGTCCTGGGCGACGTGCTGGCAGGCGGCAAGAACAGCCGCCTCTACAAGCGGCTGGTGCGTGACGAGCAGCTGGCCACGAGCGTGGAAGCCGGCGTGGACAACCGCGAGATCGGTGGGCAATTCGAAATCGTCGCCACGGTGAAGCCGGGCGGCGACGTTGACCGCGTCGAGGCCACCATCGATGAAGAGCTCAACCGGCTGATCACCAAGGGGCCGGAGCCCGCCGAACTGCGCAGGGTCCGGACCGCCATCCTGGCCGACCTCGCCCGCTCGCTCGAAAGCATCGCCCTCAAGGCCAGCATCCTGGCGGAGAGCCAGACCTTTCTGGGCAATACCGAAGGATGGAAGGCGAGCTTCGAGCGCATCCGCGCCGCGACGCCAGCGGACGTGCAGCGTGCCGGCCGCGCCTGGCTGAGCGACGGTGACTACGCCTTGAGCTTGCTGCCCTTTGGCGAACCGAAGGCGGGCACGCTCAGCGCCGATCGGAAGACCGTGCCCATTCCGGATGCGGTCATCACCGCCACCTTCCCCGCCGTCGAGCGCGCAACGCTGAGCAACGGCTTGCGGCTCGTCGTGGCTCGCCGCACCGGCGCACCGCTGATCGAGCTGAACCTGCTGGTCGGCACCGGCGTGCCCGCCGATTTCGCAACTGTGCCGGCAGGCACGGGCTCACTGGCTATGGGGCTGCTGAGCGACGGCACGAAGACGCGCACCGGCCAGCAGCTGAACGACGCGCTGGATGCGCTGGGCACCACGCTGAGGGCCGGCGGTGGCGGCGAGACCAGTGCTGTCTCGATGTCGGTGCTGAAGCCCGCGCTCCAGCCCTCGCTCGCGCTCTTTGCCGATGTGGTGATGAATCCGGCGTTCGCGCAGAAGGACCTCGACCGCGCCAAGGCGCAGACCGTGGCTCGAATCGAAGCCCAACGACAAAGCCCCAGGGACACCGCCACTCGCGTCTTGCCCAAGCTGATGTTTGGAGGCAGCAGCGCCTATGGACGCCTGAGCACGCCTGATTCCATCCAGGCCATCGATCGCAGCGCCGTCCTGGCCTTCCATGAGCGCTGGTTTCGCCCCAGCAACGCGACCCTGATCGTGGCCGGCGATGCCAGCCTGGCGGAAATCCGGCCGCTGATCGAATCCGCGTTTGCCAGCTGGAAGCGGGGCGACGTGACCGAGCCCATCACGCCGACCAGTACGCCAGCGGACAAGGCCGTGGTCTACCTGATCGATCGCCCCGGTGCACCGCAAAGCGTGATCCGCGCCGCACTGCTCGCTCCCCCGCGAAGTGAGGGCGATGAAATCGCGCGCGATGTCTTCAACACGGCGTTCGGCGGATCATTCACCTCACGCGTCAACATGAAGTTGCGCCAGGAAAAGGGCTGGGCCTATGGCGCACGCAGCAGCATCGGTGGAGGGCGCGGCTCCCGCGTCTTCTCGGCCACCGCCTCGGTCCAGTCCGACAAGACGGCGGAGTCCATGGCGGAAATCGCGGCCCTGCTGCGCGGCGTGACCGACGACAAGCCCATCAACGCGCAAGAGCTGGCCACCGCCAAGGACAACATGAGCCTGGGCCTGTCCAGCGCGTGGTCAAGCAACAGCGGCGTCTCTCAGTACTTGTCGGACCAGGTGGCCAACGGCCTGCCGCAAGATCATCTGAAACGGTACACCGGCTTGATCGCTGCAGAAACGCTCGATGCCGCGAACGCCGTGGCCTCAGCGCTGATCGCGCACCGGCCCCTCACCTGGCTGGTGGTTGGGGATCGCAAGCTGATCGAGTCCAGGATCCGGGCGCTGAACCTGGGCGAACTGCGCGTGATCGATGCCGACGGTGAAACGAACTAGAACAGGAAGTACCGCTGCGCCATCGGCAAGACGGTGGCCGGCTCGCACACCAGCAGCTGTCCATCGGCGCGCACCGCATAGGTCTGCGCATCCACCTCCATGCGCGGCGCGTAGTCGTTGTGGACCATGTGCCGCTTGCCCACGCCGCGGATGCCACGCACGGCGGACACCGTCTTGGCCAGGCCATAACGCCCTGCCACACCGGCGTCCATCGCCGCCTGCGAGATGAAACTCAAGGAAGACTTCGCCACCGAGCCGCCGAAGCTGCCAAACATCGGCCGGTAGTGCACCGGCTGCGGCGTGGGGATCGAAGCATTCGGGTCACCCATCGCGGCCATGGCGATCACGCCGCCCTTGAGGATGGCCGCGGGCTTCACGCCGAAGAAGGCGGGCTTCCACAGCACGATGTCGGCCCACTTGCCGACCTCAATGCTGCCGACCTCGTGGCTGATGCCGTGGGCAATCGCCGGGTTGATGGCGAGCTTGGCGACATAACGCTTGATTCGCGCGTTGTCGTTTCGCTCCGTATCGCCGGGCAGCTTGCCGCGCTGCACCTTCATCTTGTGCGCCGTCTGCCAGCAGCGGATCACGACTTCGCCCACGCGGCCCATGGCCTGGGAATCGGAAGAGAACATGCTGATCGCGCCGAGGTCGTGCAGGATGTCCTCGGCCGCAATGGTCTCCTTGCGGATGCGGCTCTCGGCAAAGGCCAGGTCCTCGGCGATCGCGGGATCGAGGTGGTGGCAGACCATGAGCATGTCCACGTGCTCGTCCAGCGTGTTGATCGTGTACGGCCGCGTCGGGTTGGTGGAGCTGGGCAGCGCGTTGGCCTCGCCCACCACCTTCAGGATGTCCGGCGCATGGCCGCCACCCGCGCCTTCGGTGTGGAAAGTGTGGATGGTGCGGCCCTTGAAGGCAGTCACCGTGTCTTCCACGAAACCGCTCTCGTTGAGCGTGTCGGTGTGGATGGCCACTTGCGTGTCGGTGCGCTCGGCCACGTCCAGGCAGTTGTCGATGGCCGCGGGCGTGGTACCCCAGTCCTCGTGCAGCTTCAGGCCGATGGCACCGGCGTTGATCTGCTCCATCAGCCCGGCGGGTCGGCTCGCATTGCCCTTGCCGAGAAAGCCGAGGTTCATCGGGAACGCATCGGCCGCCTGCAGCATGCGCTCGATGTGCCAGGGGCCCGGCGTACAGGTGGTGGCAAAGGTGCCCGTGGCTGGGCCGGTACCGCCGCCCAGCATCGTGGTCACGCCGCTGCTCAGTGCCTCCTCGATCTGCTGCGGGCAGATGAAGTGGATGTGCGAATCGATGGCGCCGGCGGTGACGATCATCCCTTCGCAGGCGATCACCTCGGTGCCCGGGCCGATGACGATGTCCACGCCCGGCTGCGTGTCCGGATTGCCAGCCTTGCCGATGGCTGAAATGCGCGAGCCGATGAGGCCGATGTCGGCCTTGACGATGCCCCAGTGGTCGAGGATCAGCGCATTGGTCAGCACCGTGTCGACAGCGCCTTCGGCACGCGATCGCTGCGATTGCGCCATGCCGTCGCGGATGGTCTTGCCGCCGCCGAACTTCACTTCCTCGCCGTAGCCGCCGGCGCGCAGCGTCAGGTCCTGCTCGACTTCGAGGAAGAGTTCGGTGTCGGCCAGACGCAGGCGATCGCCCACAGTCGGGCCGAACATCTCGGCATAAGCGCGTTTACCGATGCCAGCCATTCAGAGCGCTCCCTGCACGAGGCCGCGAAAGCCCCAGATCTGGCGGGCACCACCGATGTCCACGAGTTCCACCGTGCGCTGTTGGCCGGGCTCGAAGCGAATGGCCATGCCTGACGCGATGTTCAAGCGCATGCCGCGCGCCGCCGCGCGGTCAAACTGCAGCGCGCTGTTGGTCTCGGCGAAGTGGTAGTGCGAGCCGACCTGGATCGGCCGGTCCGCGCCGTTCACGACGACCAGGCTCAGCGTGCGGCGCCCGGGGTTCAGCACCAGCTCGCCTGCATCGGTCAGCAGTTCACCGGGAATCATGCGAACACCAGGGCCAGGCCCAGCACGACAATGCCGCCACCGGCCACGCGCGCCAGGCGCGGCGAGAGCGTCAAGCCCAGGGCGATGCCGATGGCATGCAGCGCGGCCGTGGCCGTCACCATGCCGGCCAGCGCGGCATAACCTTGCAGTTCAGCGCCATGCGCCAGACCGTGGAACAGGGCGAAGGCACCGACCAGCGCGCCCGACGCGACGGCGTTCAAGTGCAGGCGCGCGGCGGCCAGCAGGCCCAGCACCAGGACGGAGGCCGCCACCATCGGCTCCACCGCCGGCAGCGTGAAGCCGGCCATGCCCAGCAGCGCACCGACCAGCAGCAGCGCCGCAAAACTCAGGGGTGCAACGAGCACGCTCCGACCGCGCTGCGAGAGCGCGCTCCACAGGCCCACGGCCAGCATGGCGCCCAGGTGGTCCAGTCCGGTGAAGGGATGGGCCAGGCCGGCGACAAAGCCGTGGTCATGCAGGCTGCCGTCACCCGTGTGGGCCAGCGCCAGGGCAGGCACGAGCAACAACAGGGCCGAGCTAACGAAACGCTTCATCTGACAGTCTCCTTGTCTTGTTCAGGCAATCGGTTGGTGCACGGTGACCAGCTTGGTGCCATCCGGAAAGGTAGCCTCCACCTGGATGTCCGGGATCATCTCGGCCACGCCTTCCATCACGTCATCGCGCGTGAGCCAGCCGCGGCCCTCGGCCATCAGCTGGGCCACGGTCTTGCCGTCGCGGGCGCCTTCCATCACGGCAGCGCTCAAGAAGGCGACGGCCTCGGGGTAATTGAGCTTCAAGCCCCGCGCCTTGCGGCGCTCCGCCAGCAAGGCGGCGGTGAAGATCAAGAGCTTGTCTCGCTCTCTTGGTGTGAGTTCCATGCAGGGATTTGTAGCAAGCGCCGTGCCTTGAGTCCAGGAGCGGGCACGGAATATGCACAAGCATTCGGGCAAACCCGATGAACTCATCTGCCGCCGCCAACGACGCGCCCCAGCAGGTCATCAAGCTGCGCCGCGACTACAACGCCTGGGTCGCGCGCGAGACCCTGGAGGACTACGCGCTGCGCTACACGCCGCAGCGCTTTCGGCGCTGGTCGCTCGGGCGTGTAGCGAACACGGCTTTCGGCGCCGCCTCCTTCCTGATCCTGGAGGCCGTGGGCGCCACGCTGCTGCTGCAATACGGCTGGAGCAACGCACTGGCCGCCATCCTCGCCACCGGCGCGCTGATCTTCGCGGCTGGCCTGCCCATCAGCGTCTATGCCGCCCGCTTCGGCGTGGACATGGACCTGCTGACGCGCGGCGCGGGCTTCGGGTACATCGGCTCCACGATCACCTCGCTGATCTATGCGAGCTTCACCTTCATCTTCTTTGCGCTGGAAGCCGCCGTCATGGCCTATGCACTGGAGCTGGCGCTGGACATCCCGCCGCTCTGGGGCTATTTGCTCTGCGCCCTCGTCGTCGTGCCGCTGGTCACACACGGCATCTCGGCCATCAGCCGGCTGCAGCTGTGGACGCAACCGCTGTGGCTGGCCCTGCTGGTGCTGCCTTTTGCTTGGATGGGCTGGCGCCACCCCGACGCATTCGAGGGCATCACGAACCAGATTGGTTCGCGCACCGGCTCCAGCGGCTTCGATCTGCACGGCTTTGGTGCTGCGCTGACGGTCGGCGTGGCGCTGATCACGCAGATGGGCGAGCAGGCCGACTACCTGCGCTTCATGCCGCGCATGGAAGCCCACAACAAGCGGCGCTGGTGGGCCGCGGTGCTGGCCGGTGGACCAGGCTGGGTGCTGCTGGGCGTGCTGAAGATGCTGGGCGGCGCGCTGCTGGCCTACCTGGCGATCAGCCACGCCGTGCCGCCCGAGCGTGCCGTCGATCCCAACCAGATGTACCTCGCCGCGTACGAGACCCTGATCCCGCAGTACGGCTGGGCCGTGGCGGTGACGGCGCTGTTCGTCGTGGTCTCCCAGCTCAAGATCAACGTCACCAACGCCTACGCCGGCTCGCTGGCCTGGAGCAACTTCTTCTCTCGACTGACCCACAGCCATCCCGGCCGCGTCGTGTGGGTGGTGTTCAACACGCTGATCGCGTTCCTGCTGATGTCCATGAGCCTATTTGAGGCGCTGGAGAACGTGCTGGGCCTGTACGCCAACATCGCCATCGCCTGGATGATGGCCGTGGTGGCCGACCTCGTGATCAACAAGCCGCTGGGCCTCTCGCCGCCGGGCATCGAGTTCAAGCGCGCGCATCTCTACGACATCAACCCCGTTGGCGTGGGCGCGATGGCGCTGGCCTCGGTGCTGTCGGTGTCAGCGCACCTGGGGCTGTTCGGCACGATGGCGCAGGCGTGGTCCGCCGCGATTGCCATGCTGGCCGCCTTCATCGCCGCGCCGCTGATCGCCTGGGCGACGAAAGGCCGCTACTACCTGGCGCGGCAGCCGGCCAAGGCCAGGCAACGCAGCCTGCGCTGCGTGATCTGCCAGCGCGACTACGAAGGCCCGGACATGGCGCACTGCCCCGCCTACCAGGGCCCCATCTGCTCGCTGTGCTGTACGCTGGATGCACGCTGCGGCGACCTGTGCAAGCCGCACGCGCGGCTCTCCGCGCAATGGTCCGCGCTGCTGCGCCGGCTGCTGCCGCGTGCCAGCTGGTCCTACCTGGACAACGGCCTGTCGCACTACCTGCTGCTGATGGGCGTGATCGCGCCGCTGCTGGCGGCGCTGTTCGCCCTCCTCTACCAGCAGCAACTGCCCTTGCTGGATGAGGCCGCGCGTGAAGCGCTGCGCGGCAGCCTCGTGAAAGCCTACCTGGCCCTGCTGCTGGTGGCCGGCACGGTGGCCTGGTGGCTGGTGCTGGCGCAGCAGAGCCGCGAAGTGGCGCAGGAAGAAACCCGCCGCCAAACCCAGGCGCTGCGCCGCGAGGTGGCCTCTCACCGGCGCACGGACGCCGCGCTCAAGCGCGCCCGCGAGGAGGCCGATGCCGCCAACCAGGCCAAGAGCCGCTACCTGAGCACCATCAGTCACGAGCTGCGCACGCCGCTGAACAGCATCCTCGGCTACGCGCAGCTGATGGCCGCGGATGCCAGCGTGCCGCCGCAGCGCCGTCACGCGGTGCAGGTCATCAAGCGCGGCGGTGAGCACCTGATGCAGCTGATCGACGGCACGCTGGACATCGCCCGCATCGAGGCCGGCCGCTTGAGCCTCGCGCCCGCGCCCTTGCGCTTTCCGGAGCTCCTGGCCGAGCTGGCCGACATGTTCGAACACCAGGCCGCCGCCAAGGGCCTGACCTTCTCCTTCGAGCGCCAGGGCGCCCTGCCTGCCTGGGTGCGCGCCGACGAGCAGCGCGTGCGCCAGATCCTGATCAACCTGCTGGGCAACGCGATCAAGTTCACGACGCGCGGCCAGGTCGTTCTGCGCGTGCGCCACGCGCGTGAAATGGCCGTTATTGAAGTTCACGACAGCGGCCCCGGCATGAGCGCCGCCGAACTCGCGCGCGTGTTCGAGCCCTTCGAGCGCGGCAGCACCGGCGGCGCCTCGCACGGCGCGGGCCTGGGCCTGACCATCTCCAAGATGCTGACGGAACTGATGGGCGGCGAGCTGAGCGCGAAGTCGCGCGAAGGCGAAGGTTCGACCTTCACGGTGCGTCTCTTCCTGCCCGAGCTACACGACCCTGCCGTGCCGGAACAGCGCGCCGTGGCGATGGAACGCCGCGGCGTCCTCGGCCCTGCACGCCGCCTGCTCGTGGTGGACAACGAGGCCGACGACCGTGCCCTGCTCGTCGAGCTGCTCGAACCGATGGGCTTCGCCGTGCGCTGCGCCGCCAGCGGGCACGATGCGCTGGACCTGGTTGCCGCCGGCTGGCAGCCCGATGCCGTGCTGATGGACCTGGCCATGCCGGGCATCGACGGCTGGGAAACCCTCCGCAGGATGAGGCCGTTAGCCAAGCCGGACTGCGCCATGGCCATCGTCTCCGCCAACGCCTTCGAGCGCGGCCAGGAGAACGACGCCGGCATCTCGCCGGAGGACTTCTTCGTCAAGCCGCTGCGACACGAGTTGCTGCTGGACTGGCTGGGCGAGCGGCTTCAGCTGCAGTGGCGCGGCGCTGAAAGCTCGGCGAACGAGCCAACCGTGCTGCCCCCGCGCCCCACCCTGATGCCGCCGGCCGAGCTGCTGGCCGACCTGCGCGGCGCGCTGGAGCTGGGCTACTACCGCGGCGTGCTCGCCCAGCTCGACCTGATCGAGGCCGCCGATGCGCGGCACCAACCCTTCTGCCAGTTCCAGCGCGGCCTGGCCCGTCAATTCCAATTCGAGGCGATGCTCCGATGTCTGCAGTCATGATGGATCCGCAACCGACTTCCGTGGCCCTGGCCACCCTCTCGCCCACCCAGGGCGAACGCGTGCTGATGGTGGACGACGTGCCCGACAACCTCTCGCTGCTGCACGACGCACTGGACGAGGCGGGCTACACGGTGCTGGCCGCCACCTCGGGCGAGGCGGCGCTGCAGCGTGCCGCGCAAGGCCAGCCCGACATCGTGCTGCTGGACGCGATGATGCCCGGCATGGACGGCTTCGAGGTGGCTCGCCGCCTCAAGGCCGATCCGGCCACGGCCCACATCCCCATCGTCTTCATGACCGGCTTGACCGAGACGGAACACCTGGTGGCGGCGCTGGCCGCCGGTGGCGTGGACTACGTGACCAAGCCGCTGGACCCGCGCGCCGTGCTCGCGCGCATGCAGGTCCACCTGCAGGCCGCGCGGGAAAAACGGCAGACCCGCCAGGCGCTCGATGCCTTCGGCTACGCCAGCATCGCCGTGCGCGCCAGCAGCGGCCGGCTCGTGTGGCAGACGCCGCTGGCGCGCGAACTGATGAGCCTTTACTTCGGCACGGTGGCGCCGCAGATGCCCACGGGCTTGCTGGCCTGGCTGCGTCGTGCGCTGGCCGAGCTGCCGCCAGATGGCGCTGCAACAGGACCGGCGCCCGAGTTCCGCGCCGAGTTGGGCGCGCGCAAGCTTTGCGTGCGCCTGCACCATGGCATCGAGAGCGACGCCGGCGGCGACGACTGGTTGCTGGTGATGCGCGAGGTGTCCGATGCCAACGTGATCCGCAGCCTCGGCCTGGCCTTCGCGCTCACCGCGCGCGAGGCCGAAGTCCTCTACTGGGTCATCAAGGGCAAGATCAACCGCGACATCGGCGACATCCTCGGCGCCAGCCCCGCCACCGTGAAGAAGCACCTGGAACACGTCCACGCCAAGCTCGGCGTGGAGACGCGCACGGCGGCGGCGGCGATGGCGCTGAACCGGGTGCGGCAGTTGCACCCGCAGTGGGAAGTCTGATCCAGCGTCGCGATCAGGGCAGGCGGATCCGATCGCCCTCATTGACCTCGACCGTCCGCTTGCCGCCGCGATCGGCCCTGTACACCACGACCAGTGACTTGCGTTCGTTGTAGGCGGGATCGCGGCCGAAGGCTTCGTTGCTGACCTCGAAGTCCACGCGACCGTCACGGGCGAAATCGCGCAGGCGATCGGTCACGTCGATGTTGCGGCGGCGCGTGCCGTAGGTGGCACTGATGATCTCGAGGCGGCCACGGCCCGGACCATAGCCAGGACCTTGGGGCGGGCGCACATCCCAGCCGCCATCCCAGCCGCCGTTGTTCCAGTCACCGCGGCGCCAGCCGGTGAACATGCGGCCATCGACCCACGAGTGCTCCGCGTACTCGAAATGGCGCACCTGGCCGTCGCGGCCGCGGGCAAAGATGCGCAGCACCTTCACCTGACCGAAGGCGGGATCGACCTGGAAGACGTCGTTCTCCAGGCGAAAGCGCGCATCGCGCCGAGCCAGTTCCTTCAGGCGCGGCGTCACGTCCACATTGCGATCCGGCGTGCCGTAGCGGGCGCCAAGGATCTGCCATTCGCCTTCGTCCTCATCGCGGGCAAGCGCTGCGGGCGACAGGGACAAAAGGCCCAGCGAGGGCAACAAGGTGAGCAGGTGGCGGCGGTTCTGGTTCATCTTCTTTCTCCGGTTCGGGATATCGGCATACGCCATCTGCCGTATGGGCTCAGGCGCTGCCGGTTTCTAGCATCCAGCCTACCTCATCACGGGAGCCCGCCATGCCAGTTTCTAACGTCAAGAATCGACGCCATACCCTCCAGCTGCTCGCCGCGGCTGTCGCCGGTGCTGCAACCTTGAACGCCGTACCGGCCTTCGCCGCTGACACGATCAAGGTCGGCGTGCTGCACAGCCTCTCTGGCACCATGGCCATCTCGGAAACCGTTCTGAAAGATACGGTGCTGATGGCCATCGACGAGATCAATGCCAAGGGCGGCGTGCTGGGCAAGAAGCTCGAGCCGGTGGTGGTGGATCCGGCCTCCAACTGGCCGCTGTTCGCCGAGAAGACGCGCCAGTTGCTCACCCAGGACAAGGTGGCGGTGATCTTCGGCTGCTGGACCTCGGTCAGCCGCAAGTCCGTGCTGCCGGTGGTCGAGGAGCTGAACGGCCTGCTGTTCTACCCCGTGCAGTACGAGGGCGAGGAACTGAGCAAGAACGTGTTCTACACCGGCGCCGCGCCCAACCAGCAGGCCATCCCTGCGGTGGACTACCTGATGAGCAAGGACGGCGGCGGTGCCAAGCGCTGGGTGCTGCTGGGCACGGACTATGTGTACCCCCGCACCACCAACAAGATCCTGCGCGCCTACCTGCACAGCAAGGGCGTGAAGGACGCCGACATCGACGAGAAGTACACGCCCTTCGGCCACAGCGACTACCAGACCATCGTGGCCGACATCAAGAAGTTCTCGGCCGGCGGCAAGACGGCGGTGGTCTCCACGATCAACGGCGACTCCAACGTGCCCTTCTACAAGGAGCTGGGCAATGCCGGCCTGAAGGCCAAGGACGTGCCGGTGGTGGCGTTCTCGGTCGGCGAGGAAGAGCTGCGCGGCGTGGACACGAAACCGCTGGTGGGCCATCTGGCGGCGTGGAACTACTTCATGTCCATCAAGAACCCGACCAACGATGCCTTCATCAAGAAGTGGAGCGCCTACGCCAAGGCCAAGAACATCCCGGGCCACAAGGACAAGCCGCTGACCAACGACCCGATGGAGGCCACCTACATCGGCATCAACATGTGGAAGCAGGCGGTGGAGAAAGCCAAGAGCACGGACGTGGACAAGGTGATCGCGGCGATGTCGGGTCAGACCTTCAGCGCGCCCTCGGGCATCACCTCCAAGATGGACGAGAAGAACCACCACCTACACAAGAGCGTGTTCATCGGCGAGATCCGCGCCGACGGCCAGTTCAACGTGGTGTGGAAGACGCCCGCGCCGGTCAAGGCCAAGCCGTGGAGCCCCTACATCGCCGGCAACGAAGGCAAGCCTGACGAGCCGGCGAAGAAGTGATGGTGGTGAAGCGCTGCCTGTTGCTGTTGTGCATGTTCTGGGCGCTGGCCACATCGGCCGGTGCACTCACCCAGCAACAGGCGCGCGCCGTCGCGCAAGGCGAGACGGACGACCGGGTGGCAGCGCTCAACGCGCTGCTCGCCCGGCCCGACGCGCAGACGGCCGTCTTCGTGCAGGCGCTGGCGGACGAGCGCCTCAAGCTCGTCAGCGCCAGCGGCCGCGTGCTGGCGGCCGGCGAGCAAGGCTTCACAGACGCGGCGACCGGCGCGAAGGTGGAACCTGCTCCAGCAGCCGAACTGCTCGAAGACGTGATGCTCAACAACCGCCTGCGTGGCGCCATCGAGGCAGTGCAGGCGGCGCTGGCCTTGCAGAGCCCTAACGCACAGGATCGACTGACCGGCGCCAAGGCGCTGCTCGATTCGCCCGACGAGGCGCGCGTGCCGCTGATCGAGGCGGCGCTGGCCAAGGAGTCCGACGCCCATGTCAAGACCGCGCTGAACCTCGCGCGTGCTGCAGCCCTCGCGGCCAGCACCGATCGCGGCAAGCGCCTCGAAGCCGCACGTGCGCTCGGCACCTCCAACACGCCCGAAACTCGCCTGCTGCTCAACCAACGGCTGAGCGATGAAACCGATGCGCAAGTGCGCCAGGCGCTGCAGCTCTCGCTGCGCTCCGTCGAGGCCACGTTGGTCTGGGGCGAGCGCGCTGCCAGCTTGTTCAGCGGCATCAGCCTGGCCAGCATTCTGCTGCTGGTGGCGCTGGGCCTGGCCATCACCTACGGCCTGATGGGCGTGATCAACATGGCCCACGGCGAGCTGATGATGATCGGCGCCTACGCCACCTACCTCGTGCAGGTTGCCTTTCGCCGCTGGCTGCCGCCCGAGGCTTTCGACGCCTATCTGATCGCCGCTGTGCCGATCTCCTTCCTCGCCTCCGCCGGCGTGGGGGCCGTGCTGGAGCGCACGGTGCTGCGCTGGCTCTATGGCCGACCGCTGGAGACGCTGCTGGCCACCTGGGGCCTGAGCCTGATGCTGATCCAGGCCGTGCGCAGCCTCTTCGGCGCGCAAAACGTGGCCGTCGAAAGCCCCGGCTGGCTGGGCGGCAGCGTGGAGCTGATGCCGGGTCTGGCGCTGCCGATCAACCGCATCGTCATCATCGCCTTCGCGCTCTCGGTGCTCGGCGCGATGACGCTGCTGATCAAGCGCACGCGGCTCGGCCTCTTCGTCCGCGCGGTGACGCAGAACCGGCCGATCGCCTCCTGCATGGGCGTGCCCACGGCGCGCGTGGACACCTACGCCTTCGCGCTCGGATCGGGCCTGGCAGGCCTGGCCGGCTGCGCGCTCTCGCAAGTGGGCAACGTGGGTCCGGATCTGGGCCAGGGCTACATCGTCGATGCCTTCATGGTCGTGGTGCTCGGCGGCGTGGGCCAACTGGCCGGCACGGTGCTGGCTGCGCTCGGCCTGGGCCTGGCGAACAAGGCGCTGGAAGGCGTGGTCGGCGCCGTGCTGGCCAAGATCGCCGTGCTGCTCTTCATCATCGTCTTCATCCAGAAGCGGCCTCAAGGTCTCTTCGCTGTGAAGGGCCGGACGCAGGACTGAGATGCAACTGCCACAACAACCTCCCCTGCTCTCGCGCCCCGCATGGCTGACGCTGCTCGCGCTGCTGTTGGTCAGCTGCGTGCTGCTGCCTGTGCTCAACCTCGCCGTGCCGGCCGGCAGCGCGCTGCACCTGGACGGTTACTGGATCAGCCTGCTCGGCAAGTTCTGCTGCTACGCGCTGTGCGCGCTGGCGATGGACCTGATCTGGGGCTATGCCGGCATCCTCTCGCTGGGCCACGGCCTGTACTTCGCGCTCGGCGGCTATGCCATGGGCATGTACCTGATGCGCCAGATCGGTAGCGACGGCCAGTACCGCAGCAATCTGCCGGACTTCATGGTCTTCCTTGACTGGAAGGAGCTGCCCTGGCACTGGCTCCTGAGCGACAGCTTCATCGCCACGTTGCTGCTGATCTTCCTCGTGCCTGGCTTGGTGGCCTTCGTGTTCGGCTGGTTCGCCTTCCGCTCGCGCATCAAGGGCGTGTATTTCTCGATCATCACGCAGGCCATGACGTACGCCGCGATGCTGCTCTTCTTTCGCAACGAGACCGGCTTCGGCGGCAACAACGGCTTCACAGACTTCAAGCGCATCCTGGGCGTTTCCGTCACCACGGCCGGCATGCGCGTGACGCTGTTCGTGATGAGCGTGCTGGCGCTCGCAGGCTGCTACCTCGCACTTCGATGGCTCACGCAGGCCAAGTTCGGCCGCGTGCTCAGCGCTGTGCGCGATGCCGAATCGCGGCTGATGTTCTGCGGCTATTCGCCCCTGCCCTACAAGCTCGCGGCCTGGGTGCTCTCGGCCCTGATCTGCGCACTGGCCGGCGCGCTCTACGTACCGCAGGTGGGCATCATCAACCCGAGCGAGATGAGCGTGGCCAACAGCATCGAGATCGCCGTCTGGGCCGCTGTCGGCGGGCGCGGCACGTTGATCGGGCCGATTGCCGGCGCGTTTGCCGTCAACGGTGCCAAGAGCTGGCTGACACAGGTGGCGCCGGAGTTCTGGCTCTACCTGCTGGGCGCGCTCTTCGTGGCGGTGACGCTGTTCATGCCGCAGGGCCTGGTTGGCCTGGCGCGACTGCTGCAAAAGCGAAGGAGCGGCAGCGGTGACTGATTCACAAGAAACAGCCCTCAGCGGCGAGGCCGGCTATGGCCGCACCGTCGAACCCGGCGCACTGGATCTGGCCCACGGCCACATCCTCTACCTCGACGACGTGACGGTCAGCTTCGACGGATTCCGCGCCATCAACGAGCTCTCGCTCGCCATCGAGGCCGGCGAACTGCGCTGCATCATCGGCCCCAACGGCGCCGGCAAGACGACGATGATGGACATCATCACCGGCAAGACGCGGCCCGACCAAGGCACGGTGTTCTTCGGCGGCACCATCGACCTGCTGCGTCACAGCGAGTCGCAGATCGCGCAGCTCGGCATCGGGCGCAAGTTCCAGCGGCCGACCGTCTTCGAGGCGCTCACGGTCTACGAGAACCTGGAACTCGCGCTGCACGGCCCCCGCTCGCTGCGCAGCTCGTTGTGGGGCCGGCTCAGCGGCGAGCAGCGCGACCGCCTGGCCGAGGTGCTGGAGCTGATCCGCCTGGCCGAGCAGATGAACCGCAGCGCCGGCCTGCTCAGCCACGGCCAGAAACAGTGGCTGGAGATCGGCATGCTGCTGGTGCAGGACCCGAAACTCATCCTGCTCGACGAACCGGTGGCCGGCATGACGGACCAGGAGACCGAACGCACGGCCGAGCTGATCCTGACGTTGAAGCAGCGCCACTCGATGATCGTTGTCGAGCACGACATGGGCTTCGTCGACCGCATCGCCGAGAAGGTCACGGTGCTGGCCGAAGGCTCGGTGCTGGCCGAGGGAACGCTGGCCGAAGTCCAGTCCAACGAAGCCGTGATCGAGGTCTATCTTGGCCGCTGACATCCTCCTCCAGGCCGAAGGCCTCAACCAGTTCTACGGCGGTTCGCACATCCTGCGGGACGTGTCGGTCAGCGCGCGGCCGGGCCGCATCACCGTGCTGCTGGGTCGCAACGGCGTGGGCAAGACCACCCTGCTCAAGAGCCTGATGGGCCTGGTGCCGATCAAGAGCGGCAGCGTGAGCCTGGCGGGCAAGGACATCACGCGCGCCAAGCCTTATGAGCGCGCGCGCGCCGGCATCGGCTATGTGCCTCAGGGCCGTGAAGTGTTTGCGCGGCTGACGGTGGAAGAGAACCTGCGCATGGGCCTGGCCGGAAAGCCGGGCCGCACACCGCTGCCGCCGCAGCTGTTCGAGCTGTTCCCGGTCCTGAGGCAGATGCTGGGTCGGCGCGGCGGCGACCTGTCCGGCGGCCAGCAGCAGCAGCTGGCCATCGCACGCGCACTGGCAGCCGGGCCGCGATTGCTGATCCTGGACGAGCCGACGGAAGGCATCCAGCCCAGCATCATCAAGGACATCGGCCGCGTGATCCGCCGCCTGGCGACGGAACAAGGCATGGCCATCCTGCTGTGCGAGCAGTACTACGACTTCGCCGCCGAGCTGGCCGACGAATTCCTCGTGCTGGAACGCGGCAGCGTGATCGCCAGCGGCGACCGCGAGCGCATGCAGAGCGCAGAGATCCGCGGGCTGGTTGCGATCTAGGCGGGTTCTTGCGCGGCGGCTGCTGCAGCAGCCGCGGCGCGCTTCACGCGAAACTTCCAGCGCAGCAAGCCGATCGCATAGACGACGTAATAGCCGGCCAGCGTGCCGAAGATCGCCAGCGTGAGCGGGCCGCTGCGGGCGAAGCTGCTCGCGTCCATCGACTGGACGGAACCCGTGGCGCTGTAGACCTGCACCGCGCGGTAGGCCAGGCGGCCAATGAACAGCAGCGAGAGCGCGATGCCCAGATGGGCGTTCGGCGTGTAGAACAGGCCTTCCGGCGTCTCTTCGAACTTGGTGAGCCGGTGGCCGTAGGCGCCCAGACCGCCGCCGATCAGCGTGCCCACCGCGAGACCGACGGCGCTTTCCGGATGGAAGAGCGTGCCCAGGCCGAGCAGGACCAGCAGCAGCGGGAAGATGACCACCGTCATCCACGGCCGCACCGACGACAGGCGCTGGCGCCCGACCAGCCGCCTGATGCGCGTGTACATGCGCCAGACCACGAGGGCCGCCACGCCGGCCGGAACCAGAAAGGTCGAAGGATGCGAAATGTCCATATGCAATGTGTAAAACGCGACCAGATCCGCGAAGAAGGCTGAATTTTGCTGGCCCGCGAATTCAGCGCAGCGGATTGCAACATAACATCCACGTTCATGGAATTGCAGCAAGCCCAGGAGTTGCGTTGGCGTCAGGCGATCGAAGCGGGCGAGCTCGGCGTCTGGGATCTCCGTCCGGAACTGGAGACCGTGCACCACTCGCCGCAGTGGAAGCAGCGGCTGGGTTTCCCTGAGCCGCACGCCGCCGACAGCACGCACTTCTGGCGCTGCCGCGTTCATCCTGAAGACCTACAGCCCATGCTGGCCGCCATCTATGCCCACGTGCAGGGTGAGCGCCCGTTCTATGAAGCGCAGTTCCGGCTGCGCAGCAACGGCTCCGGTTACCGCGTCCTGCACTCGCGCGGCCGTGTGATCGAGCGCAGCGCTGAAGGGCGCGCCGTGCGCATGGTCGGCACCATGGTCGACCTCACCGGCCGCCCGGCCACACCGCGCGGCGGTCTGCTCGATGGCCCGCGCGGACCGATGGGCGGCCTGCCGCTGGCGGTGCCCTTCCACCAGTTGCTCGATGGCGCCGACCTCGATACTCCGCTGATGACACAAGAGCGCCTGCGCGTGCTGAACGCCGTGGCGGATCTGCTGGACGCTTCCGTTGCGGAGCTGGAGCTTTCGCTCGCCGGCTGATCCTGCATCACCCCATCGTTGAGTGACATCCATCACTCAGCGATCGAAGTCCCGAGCCCTCCGGCGCCTACTCGGGCCTTTCAAGAATTCACGGCTGCAAACAATCCTCTCATCCATCCACGAGGAGAGTTTCCATGCACGTGAACCTGCCCCGCACCCGCACCGAAGCCGCCGACCGCCCCGCGCACAGCGCCAAGCCGTCCACCGCGGAAAAAGCCTCCGCCGGCAATTTCGGCGACCTGCTCAAGAGCGCGAAGGACGCTGCCGCCAGCGGCGGCGCCACGCCACCAGCCAGCGCCGCGCCGGCGCCGACGGCCACCGCACTGCCCTCCTTGCCACTCTGAGCGCAGGCCATGAGCGATCTCCACGCCATCGCCGGATCGCACGCCGGCCATGCGGGCAAACGCCAGGTCCAGCACGACGAGCAGGCGGCCCACGCAGCCAGCAGCACGGCCACGCATGCCGGATCAAGCCATTGCACCAAGGCCGCTGACGAAGGCGTGCTGGTCTCGCTGAGCCATGAAGGCCTGCAGGAACTGGAGCACGCCGCCACCGCCGCGGCCCGGACAGCCAAGGCCTGGGTCCACGACGTTGGCGAGACGGCGGCGGACGCAGTGACCAAGGTCTCGCACGAAGTCGGCGAGACGGTGGAATCCGCCGTCGGCTATGCGGCGCTGGCCGTGCTGGCCGGCGGTGCGCTGTTGAACGAGCTGGTCTGAGCAGGATCGTCAACGATGCGCGTCCCACCGCCTCTTCGTTCAGTGCCACTCCTACTCCTGCTCACATCCGCGCTGCAGGGCTGCACGCTGCTCGCGCCGCTGCAGGCCTGGGGCGTGGTCAAGGCGGCAGACTTTGCCGGCACCACGGCCCTCGGCCAGAGCTCGGGCAAGGCGATCAACACCGTGCACCACGCAGACGCCGCAGTCTCCAGCGTCTGCGTGGAATACAACCCGCTCGCCCAGCTGGAAGACCTGGTGCCCGCCATCCAGCAGGCGCTGGTCGATCAGGGCGTGACGAGCCGCGTCTACGCCAGCGGCGCGGGTCTGCAGGAGTGCAAGGTGTGGCTGCGCTATGCCGCCACCATCGAGTGGGGCGTGCCGCCGATGAGCAGCAGCTACCGTGCCTACCTGAGCTCCGCCGCCCTGAGCCTGCACCGCGCCGACGGCAGCCTGATGGCCAGCAGCGCCTACGCCGTCGATCCCGACTACGGCATCAGCAAATGGACGACCACGCAGCGCAAGCTGGCGCCCGTGGTCAAGGCCATCCTCACCGGCTTCACGAGTTGAGGCCTCGCATGCAATACAGGAACGAGATGAACTCGCTGACCTCTTTCGTCCTCTCCGCGACGTCCGCTGCCATGCTGCTCTGCGGCTGCGCGGGCCCTGCGCCCACCGTCGTGCCCGGCCCCGTGCTGGCCACGCCGGTCAAGCCGCCGATGTACCTGGAGCGGCCCAACAACGGCGCCATCTACCAGGCCTGGATGCAGCCCAACGCGCTGTTCTCCGCCGAGCGGCGGCCGCAGGCGGTGGGCGACACGATGAAGGTGGACATCGCCGAGAACCTCAAGGCCAGCCACGAGCAGTCCACCAACACGAGCCGCCAGAACAGCCTGACGGTGAAGGGCCCGGGCAGCGGCGGCAAGTCCGGCGGCGTGCTCAATTCCATCCTCAACGCCGACGCCAGCGCATCCGGCAGCGACTCGTACAAGGGCAACGGCACGATGGACGCCTCGACCAGCTTCACCTCGCAGATCGCCGTCACCGTCATCAACGTGCTGCCCAACGGCAACCTCGTCGTCGCGGGCGAACGCAACATCGGCCTGAACGGCGGACGCAACACGCTGCGCTTCTCCGGCACGCTGGATCCGCGCGACATCCGGCCGGGCAACGTGATCGATTCGAAGGACGTGGTCAACGCCAGCTTCGAATCGGTGGCCCAGGGCGACGTCAACGACGCGTCCTCGCGCACCTGGCTGCAGCGCGTGCTGGCGCGCACCCTGTCGGTGTGGTGAACGCCGTCAAGTCCGTTTGAAGGCTGTGCACCGGCGCTCATCGAGCGACCGGCATGCAGGCCGCCAAATTACAAGCTCACGCGCAGGCGAGCAGCCCGCGCGGCGCCGATTTCCGAAGTCATGAAACCCTCAGATTCCAAGACCACCGATCCGACCTGGATGGCCGAGGCCACCATCCGCACCTACCGCCGCGGCCAAACCATCATCGAAGCTGGCGCCGAGCTCGGCGAATGGGTGGCCATCAGCAGCGGCGCCGCCTGTCTGATGGCCAAGGTGGCGGGCAGCACCAACATCGCTGTGGCCGCGCTCTGGCTGGGCGACGTGATCGGCTGGAACTCGCCGCTGGGCAAGCTGGCGGCGCGCTATGAAGTGAACGCGCTGGTGGACGTGGTGACCATCAACATCCCGCGCACCGAACTCACCGTGCAGCCCGCCGGCCAGGAGCGTGCGGATACCGCCCTGCTCCACGCCGCCACCGAGACGCGGCTGCAAGACCAGATCTCTATGCGCCTGGCCGGCAACGGCTTCCAGCGCCTGGTCAGTGTGCTGGCAACGTTAGCCACTGCACTCGCGCCACTGGAGCGCGAGTTCATGGCCGAGCGCAATCTCGCACTGCCCGTGGGGCAGGCCTGCATCGGGCAGCTCTCCGGCCTGTCGCGCCGCCAGACCTGGATCTACCTGGGGCAACTGGCCGAGGCCGGCTGGCTCACCACCAACCGCACACGCGTGGTGCTCCAAGGTCTGAGCGCCTGGCTGCAGCTGATGAACGAAGTGGAAACCAACGGCCTGGGTTGCATCGCCACCGTGGAGCTGTGCAGCGAAACGCTCTCGCGATTGGGCTGAGAGCGCACAAGCGCATCCAAAGACGCCCCGAGGCGCTCAAGGTGCGGCCTTGTCCGACAGACGCCTCCGGCGCGCGGGACGTACAAGGAATGGCACCCGTCACTCGGAGTTTTTCATGCTGCAAGCCACCGCGAACGAGTACCAGCTCGATCTGATCTACAAGGGTTTTGACATCAGCATCATGACCATGCCCAGCCCTGGTGGCTGGGCGTGGGAAGCCGTCATCAACGACCGCCAGCTGATCGAGGGCGAGGACGGCGCGCTGCCCTCACCCGAAATGGCGCTGGCCAACGGCCGCGCCACCGTCGAAGACCTCATCGATTCCGGCGACGACTGCTGAGCCCGGCGCCGCCCACTCGCCCGCTCAATACGCGCCGCGCCTCTCGTCCACCCGGAAGGCCTGCACCAGCGTCGCCAGTTGCTGCGCCTGCTCGCGCAGCGATTCGGCGGCGGCCGTGCTCTGCTCGACCAGCGCCGCGTTCTGCTGCGTCATCTGGTCCAGCTGCACCACGGCCTCGTTGACCTGCGTAATGCCGTCCGACTGCTCTGAAGAGGCCACCGTGATCTCGCCGATCATCGCGGAGACGCGCTGGACCGAAGCAACGATCTCGCCCATGGTCTCGCCGGCCGAGCTGACCAGGCGCGAGCCGGATTCGACCTTCTCGACGCTGTCACCGATCAGCTTCTTGATCTGACGCGCGGCCTCGGCCGAACGCTGGGCCAGTGAACGCACCTCGCCCGCCACGACCGCGAAGCCGCGGCCCTGCTCGCCAGCCCGCGCGGCTTCCACCGCAGCGTTCAACGCGAGGATGTTGGTCTGGAAGGCGATGCCGTCGATCACACCGATGATGTCGTTGATCTTCTTGGAGCTGGCATTGATCTCGTCCATGGTCGAGACCACTTGCGCCACCACCGCGCCGCCGCGCTGCGCCACCTCGGCCGCGCCGGATGCCAGCTGGTTGGCCTGCCGCGCCGAGTCCGCGCTCTGGCGCACCGTGCCGGTCAGCTGCTCCATCGATGAAGCGGCCTCTTCGAGATTGGCTGCCGTCTGCTCCGTGCGCATGCTCAGGTCGTGGTTGCCCGTGGCGATCTCGTTGCTGGCGGTGTTGATGCCGTCGGTGCTGTTGCGCACCTGGCCCACGAGCTTGCGCAGCGAGGCCTGCATCGTCTGCAGCGCCTGCAGCAGCTCGGCCGTTTCGTCCTTGCCACTGGTGTCGATGGGCTGCACAAGATCCCCTTCGGCAATCGCCTGCGCTACGCTGCGCGCGCGGCCGATGGGTTCAACCACCGAGGCCGTCAGCCGCCAGGCCATCAGCGCGGCCAGAAATACGGCCAGGGCGCCGCCGGTCCACAGTGCGATGGTGGCCGCGCGGGCGGCGTTCTCGGCCTGGACCTTGGTCTCGGCCATGCTGTCGCGCTGGCGCTGGATCAGCTTCTCCACCACCTCGGAGTAAGCCGCGGCGGCGGGAAAAAGCTTGTCCAGCACGTCGGCCACGATGTCCTCGCCGGCGTCCTTGCGCTTGAGCAGGCCGGCGCGCAGGGCCTGGTAGACATCGCGCTGCGCCGACACCTGGGCGAGGATGCGCTTGTCTTCCTCGGACGTGGCGATCTCCTGCATGCGCTTGAGCCGCGCCGTCTGCGCCGTGACCACCTCCTGGATCTCGGCCCGCACGCGGGTCTTGATCTTGTCGTCGGTGGCAAACACCACGACCCAGTTGCGCGCCGTGTTCGCCTCGATGGCGCGCCCCCAGCGTTCTGCCATCGACAGCTTCTCGGCATCGATGGTGCCGAGCTGGTCAGACAGCTCGCGCATCACCGCGATCCGGTTGATGCCGAAGCCCACGGCCGCCGCACACAGCAGCACGATGGAGGCAAAACCCAAGGCGAGCCGGGGACCGACGCGCAAGGCGGACAGTGACAGCATGTCAAGACTCCCGTGGAGTTGGCGATGCCCCATTTTGGGCACACCACGGGAAAATTACCTAACTTTCAATTCGCGCTGACAGTGCCAATTTCACGGGGCCGCACGCCCCGGCTGCCTGGGCCGTACAGATCGGCGTTCACATCTGCGAAAGCCAGCATCGCGGCCATGCGCCGGTCGCGTTCGCCCTCGAAGCCACACGCACCCATGAACTGGCGCGGGTTGCGGAAGGTGCCGAAGACCATGTCCCACAGCGGCAGGTCCGCGAAGTTGTAGCTGTGCAGGCCGGCGCGGTGGTGCACGCAGTGCGACTCCGGCCGCTGCACGATGTAGCCCAGCCACTGCGGCGTGCGGACGTTCCAGTGCTGGAAGAAGGCGTAGAAAGTGAACAGGCAGCCGGTGATGGCGGCGGCTGTTGCGTCGAGGCCCAGAACGATCACCGTCACGAACAGCGGGATCAGCACATAGGCCACCGACTCCAGCGGATGGAACACCAGCGCGCCCGGGATGTCCACGCGCCGCGGGCCATGGTGCAGCTGGTGGAAGAGGCGCCACAAAGGACTGAAGCTGTGCACCGAGCGGTGCCAGGCGTACACGGCCAGCTCCAGCACAACGAAACCCACAACGGCGCCGCCGGCCACACCCAGCACCGCGCCGTCGAGCCAGCGATGCGCGGCCATCCACTCCAGCGGCAGGAACAGCGGCAGCGCGTTGCCGATGGCCATCGACAGCAGCAGGAAGCCGATGCCGAGCCACTGCCAGCCCGAGCGCCTGGGAAAGCTGCGACCCGTGCCCAGCAGCTCGATAGCAAGCATGGCCGCATACAGCGCCGGCGTGAACAGCAGGAAGGCGAGTTCGACAGCGTCCATCGCGGGGCTCCTCCTCGAGCATGTGTGTGTGGATTGGACGTTAGCCCCGCGGCGCGCTGCCGCGAAGAGCCGATTGGCACAGGACCGGGGCAAATGTGACACTCGCGCGATGAAGCCCCACCCGCACAGGCCCAGGATTCTCTTGCTCGCGGCGCCGGAGACAACGCCTTCCGTGCTCTTCGGCCTCTATGACGTGCTGATCTCCGTCGGTGCCGCCTACCCGGACATGACGGGCCAGCCGGCCAGCGAGCCGCTGCTGGAGGTGCTGATCGTTGCCGCCGAGGCTCAGCCCTTCCGCTGCTTCGGCAACATCCTGATCGAGCCTCACGCAGCGATCAGGGACGTGGCTGATGCGCACGCCATCGTCGTCTGCGACATGTACACGTCCATAGGCACCGCTCCGAGAGGCCGTTATGCCGCGGAGATCGAGGGGCTGCGCCGCATGCACGGGCAAGGCGCGCTGATCGCCTCGGTGTGCTCGGGCTCGCTGGTGCTGGCCGAGGCCGGCCTGCTGGACGGCCGCTCCTGCGCCGGGCACTGGGCCTATCGCGAGCTGTTCCGCCGCCAGTACCCGAAGGTGGACTACCGAGCCGATGCCATCCTCACCGTGGACAGCGAGGCTGAGGGCGTGGTGACGGCCGGCGGCGTCACCGCCTGGCAGGAGCTGGCGCTGCGCTTGATCAGCCGCTTCTGCGGCCCGCAGCATGCGCTGCAGACGGCCAAGGTCTATTTGCTCGCCGGGCACGAGCATGGCCAACTGCCGTTTGCGGAACGCGGCCTGCAGATGCAGGCACAGCTTCCACTTCAGGAGCAGGATCAGGCCATCCGCGCCTGCCAGGAATGGATCGCCGCACACTACGCGCAACCCGCGCCCGTGGAAGCGATGGCGCAACGGGCGGGGCTCACACGCCGCACCTTGGCGCGCCGGTTCCGCGCCGCCACCGGCCAGCTGCCGATGGACTATGTGCATGCGCTGCGCATCGAGCAGGCCAAGCGCATCATCGAGCGGCAGGCAGCCAGCATCGACGAGGTGGCCTCCGAAGTAGGCTATGAAGACCCAACCTTCTTCCGTCGCCTGTTCAAGCGCGAGGTCGGGCTGACGCCAGCGGCGTACAGGCGCAAGTTCGCCGGCTTGCTGCTGAGCTCAGGCGATCAGGCCCAGTCGGTCGCCTGAGCCAGCAGGGCGAGCGCTTCGCCCATGCCGCGCGCGTCCTCTTCATCGAAGCGCGCCAGCGACGGGCTGTCCATGTCGAACACGCCGATCAGGCGGCCGTTCACGACGACGGGCAACACCAGCTCTGACTGCGAAGCCGAATCACAGGCGATGTGGCCGGGGAAAGCGTGCACGTCCTTCACGAGCTGGATCTCGCGCGTGCGCGCACTGGCACCGCAGACGCCGCGGCTGAAGGGGATGCGCACGCAGGCGACCTTGCCCTGGAAGGGACCGAGGATGAGTTCCTCACGCCCCCCGTCATCGGCCATGTAGAAACCGGCCCAGTTGAGATCGGGCACGGCACCAAAAATCAGGGCCGAGAACTGCGCCAGGTTGGCCAGCTGGTTGCGCTCGCCTTCAAACACCGATTGCACCTGCGCGCGCAGCTGCCGATAGGCCTCGCGTTTGGCCTCGGGCGTGGACATGTCGAGCGCGCCGCTCGTTTCGAAACTCATGATGGGATTGATCCTGCTTGACTGCTTGACTGCTTGAGGGCTTGCTAATGCTCCGCGGCGATGGACTGCGCCACCAGCCGTTCCAGGATCTTCGCATCAATGTCGGAGAGCTTGCGGATGTACAGGCATCCCTTGCCGGTCTTGTGCTTACCGAGCTGGACCAGCAGCGCGTCCCGATCCGGCGCGCTGCCCGTGCCGTAGACGCTGATATCACCCTTGCGCGAGGCGAAACCCACGAGGCAGGTGTCGCCCTCGCGGCCGCTCTCGTAGCGGTAGTGGCGGCTGCCGAATCCAACGATGGCCGTACCCCACATGCGCGCCGGCTCGCCAGTCACCTTCTGCAGCAGACGCACGAGCGCCTCGCAGTCCTGGCGGCGGGCTTCGTCCTCGATGGCGGCGAGGTACTGCGCCACGCTGGCATCGGTCGGTTGCGTCTTGTTGGCGGTGGCCATGGTGTCAGTCCTACACGAGTTTCGCGCCAGCTCTTTCCAGCATCGCGTGAAGCAGCACATTGCAGCCGGCGGTGATGTGCTCGGGCTTGGCGTCCTCGATCTCGTTGTGGCTGATGCCGTCCTTGCAGGGGATGAAGATCATGCCAGCCGGCGCCAGGCGCGCCATGTAGACCGCGTCGTGCCCCGCGCCGGAGACAGCCGGCATGTTGGAGTAACCGAGCTTTTGAGCGGCACGTGCCACGGCTTCGGTGCAGTCGGGATGGAAGGCAATGGCCGAGTAGCTGGAGACCATCTCGATCTTCACCTCGACCCCGTGCTCCCGCCCCACCTGGGCGGCGAAGGCTTTCACCTCCTCGGCCATCCGGTCGACGAGTTCGTCGGTCGAGTTGCGCAGGTCAATGCTGAACTTCACGCGGCCGGGGATCACGTTGCGGCTGTTCGGAAAGACCTGGACCATGCCCACCGTGCCGCGCCCGTGCGGCGGATGGCGATGGGCGGCGGCGACCACGTCCTGCATGATGTGCGTGGCGGCCAGCAGCGCATCCTTGCGCAGCGCCATCGGCGTCGGCCCGGCGTGGGCCTCCATGCCCGTGACGGTGCAGTCGAACCAGCGGATGCCGAGCACGCCCTGCACCACGCCGATGGTGATGTCGTGGTCCTCCAGCACCGGTCCCTGCTCGATGTGGGTCTCGAAGTAGGCGCCCATCGGATGGTCGCCCGGCTCCTGATCACCGATGTAGCCGATGCGCTCGAGCTCGCCGCGCACGGTCTTGCCTTCGGTGTCCGTCGCCGCGTAGGCATGTTCCAGCGTGAAGGCCTTGGCGAACACGCCCGAGCCCATCATCACGGGCACGAAGCGGGAGCCTTCCTCGTTGGTCCAGAAGGCGACCTCGATCGGCGCCTCGGTCTCGATGCCGTGGTCGTTCAGCGTGCGCACCACCTCCAGGCCGGCCAGCACGCCGTAGTTGCCGTCGAACTTGCCGCCGGTGGGCTGGGTGTCGATGTGGCTGCCCGTCATGATCGGCGGCAGCGCGTTGTTGCGGCCCGCACGGCGCATGAAACCGTTGCCGATCTTGTCGATGGTGACCGTCATGCCGGCTTCGCGGGCCCAGCGCGTGACGAGGTCACGCCCCTGCCTGTCGAGATCGGTCAGCGTGAGCCGGCAGACGCCGCCCTTGGGCGTGGCGCCGATCTTCGCGAGCTCCATCAGCGAAGCCCAGAGGCGTTCGCCGTTGATGCGCAGATGGTTCTGATCCATAACGTCCTCGTTCAGCGGATGACGGCGCTTGGCGCCAGGTCCTGCGAGCGCGCCTGCGCCGCCTTGAAGTTCGGCCCGAAAGGTGCGCGCTTCAGATAGCGGCCCTTGCCCTGCTCGGCGCGCAGGTCGCCGTTGGCCCACACGACGCGTCCCTGGCTGATGGTGTGGCTCGGCACGCCGCGCACCGTGCGGCCTTCGAAGATGTTGAAGTCGTTGCGGCTGTGATGCGTCTTGGCCGAGAGCGTCTTCGTGCCCTGTGGGTCCCAGAGCACGAGATCGGCGTCCGCTCCTTCAGCAATCACGCCCTTTTGCGGATAGAGGTTGAAGACCTTGGCGCAGTTGGCGGAGGTGATGGCCACGAACTCGCTGGGCGTGAGCCGGCCGGTGTTGACGCCGGCATCCCAGATCACGGCCATGCGCTCCTCGATGCCGCCGCAGCCGTTGGGGATCTTGGCGAAGTTGTCCTTGCCCGCCGCCTTCTGGCCGGCGCAGAAGGTGCAGTGGTCAGTGGCCGTTGTGTGCAGCTGGCCGCTCTGCAGGCCGCGCCACAGGTGCTCCTGGTGGATCTTGGGCCGGAACGGCGGGCTCATCACATAGGCGGCGGCGGTGGCGAAATCGGGATGGCGGTAGACGCTGTCGTCGATCAGCAGATGGCCGGCCAGCACCTCGCCGTAGACCCGCTGGCCGCGCGCGCGGGCGCGGGCGATGGCCTCGGCAGCTTCGATGCAGGAGACATGCACGATGTAGATCGGCACGCCCAGCACGTCGGCGATGGCGATGGCGCGATTGGCGGCCTCGCCCTCCACCATCGGCGGGCGCGAGAGCGGATGGCCCTCGGGGCCGGTGATGCCCATCTTGGCCACCTCCTGCTGCAGCAGGTAGACGAGCTCGCCGTTCTCCGCGTGCACGGTGGGCATGGCGCCGAGCTCCAGCGCGCGGCGGAAGCTGTTCACCAGCGTTTCGTCATCGCACATGATGGCGTTCTTGTAGGCCATGAAGTGCTTGAAGCTGTTGATGCCCTCTTCCTTCACCAGCCGGCCCATATCGGCGTGCACGCTCTCGCTCCACCAGGTCACCGCGACGTGGAAGCCGTAGTCAGCAGCGGACTTCTCGGCCCAGCCGCGCCACTGGTGGTAGGCCTCCAGCAGCGGCTGCTGCGGGTTGGGGATGACGAAGTCGATGATCGAGGTGGTGCCGCCGACCAGGCCCGCGGCGGTGCCGCTGAAGAAGTCGTCCTGCGTCACCGTGCCCATGAAGGGCAGCTGCATGTGGGTGTGCGGGTCGATGCCGCCGGGCAGCAGATACTGGCCGCTGCCGTCCAGCACTTGCACGCCTGCGGGCGCCTGGACCGCGGCGGCGGCGCCCACGGCGGCGATGCGGCCGTCCACGCACAGCACGTCGGCCGCCGTTTCGCAGTCGGCATTGACCACGGTGGCACCACGGATCAGCAAGGCATTCGTCGTCATCGAACCATCTCCTCAAACTCTTGCGGGCACCGGCGCCGCGCGCGCGCCCATGGCCACGCGGTACACAACAGCGGCCACGGCCATGCCCACGAACCAGGCATAGGTGTATATCAACTTGAAGGGTTCGGCCACACCGCTGAACTGCGCGGGCAGCGCGGCGTTCAGGAAGCCCGGCAGATTGGGCAGCACGCCGAGCACGAAGGCGGCGATGGCGGCCCAGTTCCAGCCCGAGCCGTAGCTGTAGCGGCCGCCCTCAACGTAGAGATCACCCACCGCCAGCTCGGTGCGACGGATCAGGTAGTAGTCAACGATCAGGATGCCCGCCACCGGCCCCAGCAGGGCCGAGTAGCCGATCAGCCAGGTGAAGATGTAGCCCTGCGTGGACTCCAGGATCTTCCACGGCATCATCGCCAGCGCGATGCCGGCGGTGATGAAGCCGCCCGTGCGGTAGGAGACCTGCCGCGGCGCCAGGGCCGAGAAATCGAAGGCCGGGCCGACGAGGTTGGCGGCGAGGTTCACGCTCACGGTGTCGATCAGCAGCACGATCAGCGCGATCAGCACGGCGGCACCCGTCATGCGGCTGGCCAGGTCGACCGGATCCCAGATCGCCTTGCCGTAGATGACGACCGTGGCCGAGGTCACGATCACCGCCAGCGCGGCCAGCAGGCCCATCGGCGCGGGCAGACCCAGGGCCTGGCCGACGAGCTGGTCCTTCTGCGATTTGGCGAAGCGGGTGAAGTCCGGGATGTTCAGCGCCAGCGTGGCCCAGAAGCCGACCATCGCGGTGAGCGAAGGCCAGAACACGGCCCAGAACTGCCCGGCCTTCTTACCGCCTTCGACGAACTGCGAGGGCTGATCCAGGATGGGGCCGAAGCCGCCCGCACGCTGCCAGGCCCAGCCGAGCAGCACGAAGCAGATGACGATCTTGATCGGCGCGGTGTAGGTCTCCAGCTTGCGAATGGATTCGATGCCGTGGACGATGAAATAGAACTGCAGCGCCCAGAAGACCAGGAAGCAGACCAGCTGCCCGCCCGTGATGCCCAGCCCCGGCAGCTTGTCGGCATCCAGCGGATGGCCCAGCAGCGTGCCGATCAGCGTGTAGATCATCATGCCGCCGAACCACGTCTGGATGCCGTACCAGCCGCAGGCCACCAGCGCGCGCAGCAGCGCCGGCAGCCGCGCCCCGCGAGTGCCGAACGATGCTCGCGCCAGCACCGCGTACGGAATGCCGTACTTGGCACCCGCGTTGCCGATCAGCAGCATGGGGATCAGCACGATGAAGTTGCCGAGGAAGACCGTCAGCACCGCCTGCCCCCAGGACATGCCGGTGTCGATCAGGCCCGCGGCCAGCGTGTAGGCTGGGATGCACATGACCATACCCACCCACAGCGCCGCGAAGTGGTACCAGCGCCAGGTGCGCTGCCGCGGCAGCGTGGGCGCCAGGTCCGCGTTGGAAAGATGCTCACTGCTCGACGAGTCCATGAAGTGCTCCTGAGTTGATGTCCTTCGATCTACAGCTCAAGCGACGCAAGACTCATGCCGCCGTCGGGGAAGTGGCGCAGGTGGCGCCCGGGTTGTTCGGGTGCGTGGTCCAGTTGGCGTACTCGCCGCTCACCGGGCGGCCGGTGCGCAGGTCGATCTCGCCCGGCTTGAGCACGCGCATCGTGATCGTGTCCGGCACCGGGCAGATGGACACGCAGAGGTTGCAGCCCACGCATTCGTCGTCCTTGACCTCGAAGTGGCGCTTGCCTTCCTTCGTTGCCGTGATGGCCTGGTGCGAGGTGTCTTCGCACACCACATGGCAGCGGCCACACTGGATGCAGCTGTCCTGGTTGATGACGGCCTTCTCCACATGGTTGAGGTTGAGCGCGTTCCAGTCCTTCACGCTCGGCGTGGCCCGGCCACGCAGCTCCTCGACCGAAGTCATGCCCTGCGTGTCGAGGAAGTTGGAGAGCCCGTCGCACATGTCCTGCACGATCTTGAAGCCGTAGACCATGGCCGCGGTGCAGACCTGCACATTGCCGGCGCCCAGCGCGATGAACTCCGCCGCGTCGCGCCAGGTGGTGATGCCGCCGATGCCCGAGATGGGCAGGCCGGCCGTGCGCGGATCGCGGGCGATCTCGGCCACCATGTTCAGCGCGATGGGCTTCACCGCCGGGCCGCAGTAGCCGCCGTGCGAGCCCCAGCCATCGGTGCTGGGCAGCATCGTGAGCCGGTCCAGGTCCACGCCCATGATGGAGTTGATGGTGTTGATCAGGCTCACCGCGTCGGCCCCGCCGGCCCTGGCGGCGCGCGCGGGCTGGCGCACATCGGTGATGTTGGGCGTCAGCTTCACGATGGTGGGCAGCTTCGAATAGTGCTTGCACCATTCGGTGATGCGCTGGATGTACTCGGGCACCTGGCCCACGGCCGCGCCCATGCCGCGCTCACTCATGCCGTGCGGGCAGCCGAAGTTCAGCTCGATGCCGTCGGCACCCACGTCTTCTACCATTGGCAGGATGCGCTTCCAGGCGGCCTCGTCCACCGGCACCATCAGCGAGACCACCATGGCGCGATCGGGCCAGGCACGTTTGACGCGGGCGATCTCCTCCAGGTTGGTGCGCAGCGGGCGATCCGTGATCAGCTCGATGTTGTTCAGGCCAATCACGCGGCGGTCCTGCGACATCAGCGTGGCATAGCGCGGCCCGCTGACGTTGACGACCGGCGGATCCTCGCCCAGCGTCTTCCACACCACGCCGCCCCAGCCGGCCTCGAAGGCGCGGGTGACGTTGATCTCCTTGTCGGTCGGCGGCGCCGAAGCCAGCCAGAACGGGTTCGGGCTCTTGATGCCCGCGAAGGTGGTGGTGAGATCAGCCACGTTGGACCTCCTGGGAACGGGCGGTGGAAGCGATGTCTTCGCGCAGCGCGGCGTCGATGGAGACAGCCGAGCGCTTGCCGTGCTCGACGGCTTCGACGGTCAGGTCGCGCCCGCCGTGCCGGCAGTCTCCGCCGGCCCAGACGCGCGGATGGCTGCTGCGGCCGTCGTCATCGGTGGCGATGCGACCGTTCTTGAGGCTGATCGCCGCACCGACCGGCTCGTCGATGAAGGTCTGGCCGATGGCCTTCAGCACCATATCTGCGGCGAGCGTGAATTGCTCGCCGGTCTGCACGAGCTTGCCGTCCTGCAGCGCCGTGGTGACAAAGCGCATGCCGCTGACCTGGCCGCCCTCGCCCAGCACGGCCTGCGGCGCTGCCCAGTGCCGCACGGTCACGCCGTTCTCCTGCGCCCAGCGCACTTCCACCTCGGAAGCCGCCATCGATGCCGGACCGCGGCGGTAGACCATGGTCACCTCCTCGGCGCCGAGCAGGCGCGATTGCACGGCGGCGTCCACCGCCGTCATGCCGCCGCCGATCACGACGACGCGGCGGCCGACGGGCACCTGCGCGGGATCGCTCTGGCGCAGCTCGGCGATGAAGTCCACCGCTGCGCGCAGGCCGTTCAATTCAGGCTCATCAATGCCCAGCGCGTTCACGCCGGACAGGCCCAGGCCGAGGAAAACGGCGTCGTATTCCACGAGCAGCTGATCGAGCGTGAAATCGCGCCCGAGCTGCTGACCGCAGCGCGTGCCGATGCCGCCGATGGACAGCAGCCAGTCCACCTCCTGCTGGGCGAAGTTGCCGGCCGTCTTGTAGGTGGCCAAGCCGTATTCGTTGAGGCCGCCGAGCTTGGGCCGCGACTCGAAGATCACCACCTCGTGCCCGCGCCGCGCCAGGCCGTGCGCGCAGGCCAGGCCGGCCGGCCCTGCGCCCACCACGGCCACGCGGTAACCGCTGGCGGGTCCACGCGTGAACAGCGGCGCGCCCGGCGACTTGAAGTGGGCATCGGTGGCGTAGCGCTGCAGGCTGCCGATCTCCACCGGCTTGTCCTCGTTCTTGTTGCGCACGCAGGCCTGTTCGCACAGCACCTCGGTCGGACAGACCCGCGCGCACATGCCGCCCAGCGGATTCGCCTCCAGGATCGCGCGCGCCGCACCGCGGTTGTTGTCCTGGGCGATGCGCTGGATGAAGGTCGGGATGTCGATGCCCGTCGGGCAGGCGGCGATGCAGGGCGCGTCGAAGCAGTAGTAGCAGCGCTCGGCTTCGATCAGGGCTTGCGCGCGGGTCAGCGGCGGATGCGCGTCGCCGAAGTTCACGGCGTAGTCCGCGAGGTTCAGGCGCGCGGCGTGGATGCCGCAGGCGCGCGTGGCTTCGTTGTTGTCCAAGATGGCTCCCCTCAGAAGGCGCGGCGGATGGCGCGGCGCAGGGCCTCGCCCATGGCGTGCAGTTCGTCCACGGTGGAAATCAGCGGCGGGCCCAGCGCGATGGTGTCGCTGGTGAAGCGCAGCAGCAGGCCTTCGTCCAGGCCCGCTTCGAAGATCTTCATCGCCCGCAGGCCCGGCTGGCCGGGCAGCGGCTCCAAGTCGATGCCGGCGGCCAGGCCGATGTTGCGCACATCGACCACGCCGGGTTCGTCCTTCAGCGCATGCACCACCTCCTGCAGCACCGGCTCCAGGCTGCGGCCCTGCTCGATCAGCCCATCGCCCACCAGCAGGTCCAGCGCGGCATGACCCACCGCGGCGGCCATGGGATGGCCGGAGTAGGTGTAGCCGTGCAGGAACTCGACCGCATGCGGCGGCGCGTCCGCGCCCATGAAGGCGTCGAAGATGTGGTCCGCCACGATCACGCCGCCCATCGGCACCACGCCGTTGGTGATGCCCTTGGCGAAGGTGATGAGGTCGGGCGTGACACCGAAGCGGTGGGCGCCGAAGTTTGCTCCCACGCGACCGAAGCCAGTGATGACCTCATCGAAGATCAGCAGGATGCCGTGCTTGGTACAGATCTCGCGCAGCTTCTGCAGATAGCCGACGGGCGGCACCAGCACGCCGGTGGAGCCGGCCATGGGTTCGACGATCACGGCCGCGATGGTGGAGGCGTCGTGCAGGGCGACGATGCGTTCCAGCTCCTCGGCCAGGTGCGCACCCCATTGGGGCTGGCCTTGCGAGAAAGCCATCTGGCTGCGGTCGTAGGTGTGTGGCAGATGGTCCACACCCGGCAGCATCAGCGGGCCAAACATCTTGCGGTTGGCCACCATGCCGCCGACCGACATGCCGCCGAAGCCCACACCGTGGTAGCCGCGTTCACGCCCGATGAAGCGGGTGCGCGCGCCCTGCCCGCGCAGGCGCTGCCAGCCATAGGCCATCTTCATCGCGGTGTCCACGGACTCGGAGCCGGAGTTGGTGAAGAACACGCGGCTCATGCCGGCCGGCGCCATCTCGGCGATGCGCGCGGCGAGCTTGAGGGCCTGCGGGTTGGCGAACTGGAAGGCGGTGGCGTAGTCCAGCTCCTGCGACTGCCGCGTCAGCGCCTCGGTGATGCGCGGCTGGGCGTGGCCCAGCGGACAGCACCACAGGCCCGAGAGGCAGTCGAACAGGCGCCGCCCGTCGGCCATCGTGTAGTAGGCGCCCTTGGCCGAGACCAGCACCTTGGCGTGCTCGCGAAAGTAGCGGTTGGGGGTGTAGGGCAGCCAGCTGTGGTCGAGCCCTTTTTCCAGCCCTTGTGCTAACGCCTGATCCGATTGCATGTCCGTCATCTCGACTCCATCCGTTCTCGATCCAAACTACGCCAGCTCGAAAATTTACTCCTTAGTAAAATTTTGACCACCAAGTAGATACCCGATGACGACGGGACGGGGCGCTGCCGCACACAATGGGTGCATGGAGAAGTCGCCGAACAAGCCCACGGAGCCGCGCAAGCCCAGCGTGGCGCGCATCCGCAAGCAGGGCCTGATCCTGGCCGAAGCCGAAGCGCAGTTCGCGCGCTTCGGCTTCGAGGGTGTCTCGCTGGACAGCATCGCCACGGCGCTCGAGATCAGCCGGCAGAACATGCTGTACTACTACGCCAGCAAGGAAGAGCTCTACACCGCCGTGCTGGACAGCGTGCTGGAGTCCTGGCTGGGCAGCATGGACGCCCTGGCCCGCGAGCACGAGCCCGAGGCCGCCATCAGCGCCTACGTCCGCGCCAAGCTGCGCTTCTCGCGCGAGCGGCCCGGCGGCTCGGCCGTCTTCACGCGGGAGGTGATGGCCGGCGCGCCGCGCTACGCGAGCCAGCTCACGCAGAGCGTGGTGCCGCATCTGCGCGCCAATGTGCGCACCTTCGAACGCTGGGCCAGGCAGGGCCTGGTGGCGCGCATCGACTTCACGCACCTGATGTTCATGATCTGGTCCTCGACGCAGGCCTACGCCGACCTGGGCCCGCAGTTCGCGGTGGTGATGGGCAAGCGCAAACTCGCGGACAGCGATTTCGACGCGGCCCACGCGCTGATCACGAAGCTGGTGATGAACAGCCTGCGCGCCTGATCTGCCCACCCGCATGACGCCTTGATGACGCGGCGACGCCGAGTCGCCGCGCTGCCACAGTCGAACCGTTTCCAACGGGATCTGAAACCGCTTGCAACGGTTCGCAGGCCGCACGCCCGGTTCCGCGCACACGGCAGATCGCGTCTTGCCCAGGCGCCAACGCAAGGCCGTGTTGCGGCCAACTGCGCGGCAACGCGGTCGCCCCAACACTGTGCGCTGCGTCGCTACATATCGGCTTACATGTCGAGTGCTAACCCGTTACGTGCACTGACATGATTTCCTTGCGATGCGCTGGAGAACACGGCGCGTGCCGATCCAAGAACAAGCCACAAGCGAACACACCATGACCCAGACCCTCCGTGTCTCGGGGCTGCGAGCGCGCGCATCAGCGTTGTCCAAGCTGTCCCCCCGTCTGTCCATCCTCTTTGCAATGACCGCGGCCGTGACGGCCTGCGGTGGCGGCGGCGGTGGAGGCGATGCCTCCACGGGCTCGCCGCCGCCCCCTCCTCCGCCGCCGATTTCCTCACCCGCGCAGTCGCCCGCGCCTGCTTCGTCGGAGCCCGCGCTGGAAACGCCGCCGACGTCTCAGCCGGTGGATTTGCCCACCGGCTCGCCAGCCGCAGCGCCCGCGCTGCCGCCTTCCATGCAACTGCCGGCCGGCGTCAACGTGAGCAACCCGGGCGTCGCGGTCAAGGTGGTCACGGCGACCTCGTCGGCCATCGAGGGCAACAACCTGTCAGCGCCCATGGCGATCGACGGCGACATGGTGTCGCGCTGGTCCAGCGCCAAGGACGATGCCGCGTGGATCCAGTTCGACTTCGGCACCAAGACGCAGCTGGGCTACATGAAGCTCAACTGGCAGGACGCCTACGGCAAGGAGTACGTGATCGAGGGTTCCGACGACGGCGTGACCTGGTACCAGATCCGCTATGTGGTGGGCGGCAAGGGCGGCACCGAGGAGTTCTACAACCTCAACGCCAACGTCCGCTACGTGCGCATGCAGGGCGTGGCCCGCGCCACGCAGTACGGCTACTCGCTGCTCGAGGTGTCCTTCAAGTCACCCGGCAGCGATAACTCCCTGCCTGTACTGACCACCACGGCGCTGGCCTTCCCGGCCGACGGCAACGCGCTGGCCGCCACGCCGGCCGTGCAGGATCCGGTCGAGACCATCCAGTTCACGCTGCCCGACGGCACGCTCGTGACCCGCTTCGGCATGGTCGGCCGCTCGCGCCACGCCCGCGAGCGCGGCGAGGACTGGAACGAGATCGGCTATGGCGTCAACGACACCGTGGACGCCGCCGGCAACCCGCAGGACAAAGGCCCGGGTGCCTACCTGAACTTCGTCGCCAACTACTTCAAGAACCGCACCTGGGGCGTGGAGTTCATCGACAACAGCCGCGTGGCCGGCGTCACCAAGCCGACCATCGTCGTCAACCAGTACTACCAGCAGGCACAGAAAGGCGGCGGCCAGTCCTTCTTCCGCCGCTTCGACGATCCGGGCGTGACCGGCTACGGCTGGATGTCGCCCGGCGACCTGCTGGACGACGCCACCTACACGGCAGGCTTCCAGGACATCACCGCCTGCCAGATCGTGCCCAAGCCGCCGCAGAACGCGCTGCGCACGCCGGGCGCCGGCTACAACGGCGTGAAGTACGCCAACGATGGCTGCAGCGTGGTGCTCGACAGCGTGCCGGGCTACAACGCGCTCTCGGCCAACGCCAACGGCGTGATGGTGCCCAACGGCACGAACGTGGCCTCGCGCTCCATCAAGCTCGGCGACGCGATCGAGTTCACCGGCTCCTTCTTCTCGTCGCGCGCTTCGATGGATGCCATCGGCGACGGCGGCGCCTTCCGTTACTACACCAACGAGGTGACCTATGTGGTCGGCTCCGGCCTGCGGCCTTGGTACGGCGTGCAGCCGCGCCTGATGAACGCGCCGCTGCCAGACGAGACGCTGCAAGGCGGCCTCGGCTCCGTCTCCTACGACTACGCGGACAACTCGACCTTCATCTTCCAGCAGCCGAACAACCAGATCGGCATGCAGAACATGCAGCGCTTTGTGGAGGGCCGCCGCTGGATCCACACCAATCTGTGGACCGGCGATCACAACGAGAACGGCAACGACCGCAACACCGACGCCGTCGGCCTGCAGGGGCCGCGCTTCAACCAGTCATCGTGCTTTGCCTGTCACATCGGCAACGGCCGCAGCCTGGCGCCCAGCGCGATCAACCAGAAGCTCGACACCATGGCCGTGCGCACCGCCACGCTGGACGGCAGCGGCAACCAGGTGCCGCATCCAATCTACGGCATGAACGTGCAGATGAACGCCCGTTCGCTGAGCACGAGCGCCCCGCAGGACTGGGGTACGGCCGTGCGCGTGGCCGGCTTCGACACCAAGACGGTGACGCTGGGCGACGGCACGCCCGTCACGCTCAGCAAGCCGCGCGTGGCCTTCGACGGACCGACGCCGAGCGTGTATTCGCTGCGCAGCGCGCAGCCGATGATCGGCGTGGGCCTTCTTGAAGCGGTCAGTGACGCGGACATCCTTTCTCGCGTTCGCAGCACGCCTGACGCGGATGGCGTGAAGGGCACGGCCAACTACGTTTTCGATCCGGAAACCGGCGCCGTGCGCCTGGGCCGCTTCGGCTGGAAGGCGGCGAAGTTCAGCCTGCGCCACCAGGCCGCAAGCGCGGCGCTGCTCGACATGGCCGTCACCACGCCGGTCTTTCCGAACCGCGATTGCCTCTCCGGCAAATGCACGGCCGGCAAGACGGACAAGGGCCTGACCGAAGACGAGCTGACGCTGATGACGCGCTACCTGCGTCTGCTCGCCGTGCCCGCACAGCGCAGCCAGACCAGCGGCTTTCCCAAGGGCGTGAGTCCTCTGCCCTATCTGAACGTCGACCCGGTCAAGGTGGCTGCGGGCGCCAAGGTCTTCCAGGCTGCACGCTGCACGGCCTGCCATGTGAGCGACCTGAAGACCGGCAGCACCACCGAGTTCGCCGAGTTGCGCAACCAGTCGATCAAGCCCTACACCGATCTGCTGCTGCACGACATGGGACCGGACCTCGCCGACAACCTCGTCGAAGGCCAAGCCAAGGGCTCTATGTGGCGCACTTCGGCACTGTGGGGCATCGGCTATACCGAGCGCGTGGCCGGCACGGCCGGCAAGGTCGGCTATCTGCACGACGGTCGCGCGCGCACGCTGATCGAGGCCGTGATGTGGCACGGCGGCGAGTCGACCAAGAGCCGCCAGAACTTCGAACAACTGTCTGCAACGGACCGGGACGCCTTGCTGGCCTTCCTGCAATCGCTGTGAGCGCGGGGCATCACGAACGCCAGCGTCGGCGCTGGCTCGCGGTGGCATTCGCTGCGGTGGCTTCCGCGGGCCTGGCGGCCTGTGGTGGTGGCGGCGGGAGCGCGGCCACGCCTTCGCCCGGACCCGCACCGGGGCCTTCGCCGGCTCCGGCGACGCCGCCGCCCCCTCCTCCGCCGGCCTCAGGCCCTGTCGCCGCGCCACCGCCCAGCAGCGGCACGCCCACCAAGAGCGCCAAGCGCGGCATCGCCTATGACCTCGGCACCGCCGAGGACCTGCAGGCGCTCGCGCCTGGCGTGAGCTGGTGGTATGGCTGGGGGCAGAAGCCCAAGAGCACCGTGCCGGCCGATCATTCGACGCGTTACGGCATGGATTTCGTGCCCATGCTGTGGCGCGACTTCACGGCTTCCGACATCGAGGCGGTGCTGACCGCCGACCCGAGCATCAAGCACCTGCTCCTGCTCAACGAGCCCAACCTGACCGACCAGGCCAACCTCACGCCACAGGCCGCAGCCACGCTGTGGCCGCAGTACGAGGCCGTGGCCGCGAAAACGGGCGTGAAGCTCGTCGGCCCGGCAATGAACTGGGGCACGATGACGGGCTACGCCGATCCGGTCCTGTGGCTCGATGCCTTCTACGCCGCCTACCGCTCTGCCAACGGCGGCCGCGATCCGCAGATCGACTACCTGGCCTTCCATTGGTACGACTATGGGCTCAAGGATCAGCTCGACCGGCTGACGAAATACGGCAAGCCCTTCTGGGTGACCGAGATGGCAAATTGGCACACCGGCGACGGCACGGCGCAGATCGACAGCGTGGCCAAGCAAAAGGCCCAGATGGCCGACATGGTCAAGCTCTGCGAGGAACGCGCTGATGTTTTCCGTTATGCCTGGTTCACCGGGCGCTGGACGAACGACACGCACTTCACGAGCCTTCTTGGGGCGAATGGTCAGTTGACGGAGCTGGGTCAGTACTACCTGAGTCTGCCGTACTGAGCCTGCCGTACTGAGCCTGCCGTACCGAGGGGCAGGGAGCGGCGCGACGGCGCCCTCCCCGTCTCAGGTCGCCCACAACCTCGGCGCATCGCCGCTCAATCCCCACAGCTCATGCCGCCACGCGGCCCAGCATTGCCGCATCAAGGTGCTGGCCGGCTCCACCAGCGGCGCAATCACGCGCAGCACGAGCACATCGACTTGCGCCGCCGTGACGCCGGCCTGCAGCCGCAAGGGATGCGCCTCGATCAGCTCACGCACCGCTTCGAGCGCACGCTCGCGGCGGCCGCGCTCGATGTCGCTGCCCGAGGCGAAGACCATCGTGCCGAGGCAGCGATGCCCGGCCAGGCCGAGCGCGCCGTTCATCAGCAGCGCGTCATCGGCCGCGATGCAGCCGCGCTCCAGCCAGCGGCCCGGCACTTCCAGGTGCTGTGTGAAGCGCCCGCTGTCGAAGGGCTGGCCCGCGCCCGGCAGGCCCAGCGCGGTCAGGTCCCAGGCGAGCAGCTCGGCACCGGCGGCCAGCTCGAAGCGCGCTTCATTCTCGCCCTCGCATCCCGGATAAGCGATCGACTCCAGCGGCAGCCATTCCAACCGCGCGCCTTCGCTCAGGCGCGCGTTCACGCGTTGCAGCGCAACAGCGCCTTCGGGGCTGCGGTAAAAGCGAGTCGCCCCCGGCGTGGTGACGAGGGCATGAGCGCCCTCGCCCACCTCGAGCGTGATCTCCAGCGTGTCGCCACCGACCAGACCGCTGGGCGGGTGCACGAGCACGCTGTGGCAGATGCCCGGCCCTTCCGGGTGCAGGCTCTTGAGCAGGCGCAACGAGCCCTGGTGCTCGTGCCGCTCGACCGTGCGACCGCCATCGCAGCGGTAGCGCACCGCCAGCGTGGCGAGGTCGTGTTTGGGCTGCGTGGCGATCACCAGATGCGAATGCGATCCGCGCTCGGCTTGTACATCTTGTCGCCGGGCTTGGTGCCGAAGGTCTCGTGGAAGCCGTCGTGGTTGACGGCGCCGCCGTCAGCACGCAGCGCGGCCGGCGAGTGCGGATCCATCACCAGCAGCTGCAGCTGGCGCTGCTCGCGGATCTTGTCGCGCCAGACCTGGGCCCAGGACATGAAGAAGCGCTGCTCGCCGGTCGTGCCGTTGATCACGGGCGAAGGCTTGCCGCCCAGCGAGCGCTTGTAGGCCTTGTAGGCGATCTGCAGGCCGGACAGGTCGGCGATGTTCTCGCCCAGCGTCAGCTTGCCGTTCACGTGCTTGCCCGGCAGTGGCTCGTAGGCATCGAACTGCGCGACGAGCTTGGACGTGATGGCCTCGAAGGCCTTGCGGTCGGCCTCGGTCCACCAGTTGCGCAGCGCACCGTCGCCGTCGAACTGGCTGCCCTCGTCGTCGAAGCCGTGGCTGATCTCGTGGCCGATGGCCGCGCCGATGCCGCCGTAGTTCACCGCGTCGTCGGCCGTCATGTCGAAGAACGGCGGCTGCAGGATGGCGGCCGGGAACACGATCTCGTTGTAGAGCGGGTTGTAGTAGGCGTTGATGGTCTGCGGGCTCATGCCCCATTCCGTGCGGTCCACCGGGCCGCCCGCGCGATGCGCATTGCGCAACCACTCGAAGCGGCCGGCGCGGATGCGGTTGCCCAGGGCATCGCCGGCACGCACGTCCAGCTTGCTGTAGTCGCGGAACTTCTCGGGGTAGCCGATCTTGGTCGTGTACTTGGCCAGCTTGGCCTGGGCGGCGGCCTTGGTCTCGGGCGTCATCCAGGAGACGCCGTCGATGCTGTCCTTGTAGGTGGCCAGCAGGTTGTCCACGAGCTTTTGCATGCGGGCCTTGTTCTCGGCCGGGAAGTAGCGCTGCACGTAGACCTGGCCCAGCGCCTCGCCCATGGCGCCGTTGAGCTCGTCGATGCCCTGCTGCCAGCGCGGCTTCGCCACCTTGGCGCCGGAGAGCGCTGTGCCGCGGAAGGCGAAGCGCGCATCACGATAGGCCTGAGGCAGCGCGCCAGCGGCTTCATCGAGCATGTGCAGGCGCAAGTAGGCCTTCCATTGCGAGAGCGGCACCTCGGCCAGCAGCTTGGCGATGCCGGTGGTGGCGCTGGGCTGGGTGTCAGAGATGCGGTCGAGCTTCTTCAGGTCGGCCGCGGCCACGAAGGCGGCCCAGTCGAGGCCCGGCGCGCTTGCCGTGATCTGCTCGAGCGTCTTCGGGTTGTAGATCTTGACTGGATCGCGCATGTCTTCGGCCGCCCAGTGGACCTCGGCGATGCGCCGCTCCAGGGCCAGCACCATCTTCGCGGTCTCGGCGGCCTTCTTGTCGCCGGAGAGCTTGCCGAGCTGGGTCAGGTAGGTCTCGTAGGCGGCGCGCGCGGCCTTCATGCGCTCGTCGTCCTTGAGGTAGTAGTCGCGGTCGGGCAGGCCGAGGCCAGACTGGCCGCTCAGCACGGTGTAGCGGCTCGGCTCCTTGAAGTCGACTTCCACCTGCAGGCCGATCGGCGTCAGCCACACACCCTGGGCCTTGCCCATCCAGCTGGCCAACTGCTTGGGCGTCTTGACGGCATCGAGCTCGGCCAGTTCCAGCCCCAGCGGCGCCAGGCCCAGCTTGTCGAGGCGGGCGGTGTCGACGAAGGCCGCGTAGAAGTTCGCCACCTTGGCGTCGGTCGTGCCGACCTTCTGTGGCTTGGCGGCCAGCTCATCAACGATGGCCTTCAGCCGCTTGTCCGAGAGCTCGGCCAGCACGCTGAAGGAGCCCCAACGCGACTTGTCGGCCGGGATCTCGGTGGCCTTGAGCCACTGGCCGCTGAAGGCATCGAAGAGGCTGTCCTGCGGACGCGCGGCGGTGTTGAAGCCGGCCGTGTCGATGCCGGGGATCTTGTCGTCAGCCCGGCTCAGGCCGGTGAAGCCCGCCAAGGTGAGGGAAAGCGCCAGCGGCGCCAGCGCAAAGCTGCGGCGGAAAGCTGCGATTCTGGACATCGTGTGAACCTGCCAATTCTGGAAAAGCGGCAAGCCTAGTCCACGCAGCGGCCCGGGCCGATCGTCACCGGATCAGTGGAAACCCCAGCCTCAGTTGCCGGCGATCGAGGTGTAGGCGCTCAGATCGACATCGTGGCCGGGTTCGGCCGCCAGCGAAGGCGCGTGGTGGAAGTCGTAGTCCTCGCGCTCCGAGGTCGTCACATGGCCGTCCTCGTTGCCATCGGCAGGCGAGTAGGCAATGACGGGCACATGCTTGAGCGGCAGCGGATCGAGGTTCAACGGCGCCGGCGCCGGGCCGACGCGGGCCTCGCGGTGCTGCGGCGCCAGCGCGCGGCTGGTGGCTTCGGCCGTGGCCGTCTTCTGCGCCTGGGCGTTGGCGCTGGCGTTGGCATTGGCTTCCAGGTCGCGAGCGCCGGAAGCCAGCCGCGTGGCCGTGCGGGCGGCCACATCGAGCTGCGCCGTGGCATGGCCTTGCGGGGAAATCGTCACCCGGGTGCTGTCCGGCGCCGGGGCCGGAGCGGGGGTGTGGACAGGCACCGGAGCCGGTGCCGGAGCATCCGCCACATGGACGCGCGCAGCCACAACGACCGAGCTTTCGGCGGCGTTGCTGCTGTTGACGGCGTTGACCATGTTCAATGACTCCTGTTGGACCCCTGCCCCGTCGGCACCCCTCCTTCTCGATCGACTTCGATCTCCTGGGTACCGACCCCTTACGGGCGGGTCGTATCGAGCTTTTCGGCTGACCTTGCGCAGACTTTAGGCATTTACATCACTTTTTTTCGGCGCCCCCCTTTTGTTGGGGCCCTTTGCCGCCGAATTTTCCCGCCCCCACTCTGGAATCAAGCCTCGGCAACCCTTCCGGGGCACCCGATCCGGGCTGAGTCGGCCACGCCACATCCGTTGCTGACCCGGATTGACACATCAATCGGCGGCACCTAAATTCTCATGTAAACGTTTACATGACACCAAAAATGCGGAGACAAGTCAGCTCATGAACGCTCGCATCGAAGGACGGGGCGCCTGATGGCCGCCACCATCCGCGACGTCGCCAAGGCCGCCGGCGTGTCCGTGGCCACGGTGTCGCGGGCGCTCAACGGCGCCAACAACGTGCTGCCCGGCACCCGCCAGCGCATCGAGGAAGCGGCCCAGGCCCTGCGGTTTTCGCCCTCGGGCGCCGCGCGCAGCCTGATCACCAAATCCACGCAAACCCTGGGCGCCCTGCTGCCCGACCTGCACGGCGAATATTTCTCCGAGCTGATCCGCGGCATCGACGTGGCCGCCCGCGCCCACGGCCAGCACCTGCTGCTGTCCAGCTCTCATGGCGACGCCCGCGAGGCCGCCGCCGCCCTGCGCGCCATGCACGGCCGGGTGGACGGGCTGCTGGTCTTGTCCCCCCACGCCGACCCGGACTTCCTGGACCAGAACCTGCCCGGCGGCGTTCCCGCCGTGCTGATGGGCACCGCCGCCGGCCGCACGCCCCATCCTTCCTTCACCGTGGACAACTACGGCGGCGCCCGGGCCGTGATGCAGCACTTTCATGCCCAGGGTGTGCGGCGCGTGGCCTTCGTGGCCGGTCCGGCCGGCAACTTCGAGGCCGCCGAACGCCAGCGCGGCTACCGCGAAGCCCTGGCCGAACTCTGGCCCGGCACCGAGCCGATCGAATTCCCCGGCGACTTCACCGAATCCGGCGGCGCCGCGGCGGGTCATGCGTTGCTGGCGCTGACCGAACGTCCCGACGCCGTCTTCGCCGCCAACGACATGACCGCCATCGGCCTGCACGGCGCCCTGCAAGAAGCCGGCCTGCAACTGCCGCGCGACCTGGCCCTGGCCGGCTTCGACGACATCCCCATCTCGCGCTACCTGACCCCGGCCCTGACCACCGTGCGCGTGCCCGTGGTCGAACTGGGCCGCCTGGCCGTCGAGGCCCTGGTGGCCCTGATCGGCGGCGACATCAACACCACCCAGGCCCTCAACACCCACCAACAAACCCTGGAGGTCGAACTGATGGTTCGCCCTTCCAGCCAGAGTCCCGGCCGCACACAAGGACCCAATTAGCGGCAGCTTTCCGTTCGTTCGTTTTTTCGTTCGTTCTTTCTTTCAATCACTCACCAAACCACAACAGCAGGAGACAGACCATGGACCGAATTTCTAAACCGCAGCTGCCGAGACAGCTGATGCGACTGGGCGTGCTGACGGCCGCGCTGGTGGCTGGGGGGATGGCGCAGGCGCAGACCGCTTCCGCCACCGTTCGCGGCCAGATCACGGCCGCGGGCGCCAAGGCGCCGGCCGGCACCGACGTGGTCGCCGTCAACAAGGCCAACGGCAACACCTACCGCGCCAAGACCCTGTCCGACGGCAGCTATGTGCTCGTCGGCCTGAACCCGGGCACCTATGAAATCCGCGTTGCGGGCGCCAGCCAGGGCAGCGTGGTCACGCTGTCGGTCGGCGAAAGCGCCACGCTCGACCTGGCCAGCGGCACCAATCAGCTCGCCACGGTGGTCGTGACAGGTACGGCCCAGCGCCAAGGCGTTCGGGATACGCAGGTCAGCACCCTGGTCTCGACCAAGATGATCGAGAACCTGCCGCAATTCACGCGCAACTTCCTCTCGGCCGTGGACCTGGCGCCGGGCGCGCAGTTCGAAACCGGCACGGACGGCAGCACGCGTATTCGCGGTGGTGCGCAGAACGAAGACAGCGTCAACATCTTCATCGACGGCGTCGGCCGCAAGAACAACATCCTGCGCGGCGGCGTGGTGGGCCAGGAAAGCAGCCAAGGCAATCCGTTCCCGCAGGGCGCCATCGGCGAGTACCGCGTGCTGACGCAGAACTACAAGGCCGAATACGACCAGCTGACTTCGCTGGGCATCACGGCCGTGACCAAGTCCGGCACCAACGAACTCCACGGCGAGGTCTACGGCAACCGCACGGGTTCGAACTGGCGCGCCCTCAGCCCGAAGGAGAAGGACGGCGAGGCAGCGGGCGTTGCGCGCCCCTCCTTCAGCCAGTACGAGGAAGGCTTCTCGCTCGGCGGCCCGATCGTGCAGGACAAGCTGCACTTCTTCCTGGCATACGACGGCAAGCAGATCGACAACCCGATGCAAATCGTCGGCAAGAACTTCGACAAGTACCCGGCCAGTGCCACGCTCGTCAGCGGCCTCAAGTCGCAGCAGGGCCAGTACAAGCGCACCTTCAAGGAGAACCTCCTGTTCGGCAAGCTCTCGGCGCAGATCGACGACGAGCAGAAGCTGGACGTGAGCTTTACGCTGCGTGATGAACACGCCAAGAACCTGACTGACTCCAGCGGCATCGCTGCCGCCTCCACCGAATCCGACAGCAAGACCACCGAGTCACGCCTGGACGTCGCGCACGAATGGACGCGCGGCCCCTGGTTGAACGAGGCCAAGGTCGGCTTTGCCGACTCGCGCTGGAACCCGCACTCGGTCACCGGCGGCACGCTGTTCCGCTACAAGTACCCGATCTCGGCAACGACGCCTGCCCTCAACAACTCGCAGGACATCCTGTGGGTGGGCGGCTCGCCAGACATGCAAGACCGCAAGCAGGGCGAGGTCTACCTCAAGGACGACCTGACCTACACCGGCATCGCAGGCCACGTGATCAAGGGCGGCGCCCAGCTCAAGGCGATGAAGTACCGCCTCGGCGGCACGCAGTACGGTGTGGCGGCGGTCAACGTGATCGTGGACACGACCACCGGCCAGCCCTACTACGCCAACGGCCTCTGCACGGGCACCAACGTGTCCAGCAACGGCCTTCAGAGCGACCAGTGCCAGATCACGCCAGCGGCCACGCCGGTCGACGTGAACTTCAACAACAAGCAGTTCGGCCTATACCTGCAGGACGACTGGTCGATCACGAAGCAACTGGATGTCTCGCTCGGCGCGCGCTGGGACTACGAAGACAACATGCTCAACAACGACTACGTCACGCCGAGCGGTATCGTGACGGCGGTGCACGGGCTGGATGGCCGCACCATCGGCGGCATCACCGCGCCGGCCGGCCAGACGTATGCGCAGTCGCTGGCCAAGGGCGGCGTCAACATCGACGACTACATCGCCAACGGCAGCTCGCGCAAGGCCTACAAGGGCGCGCTGGCACCGCGCGTGGGCTTCTCGTACGACGTGCTGGGCGACAAGCAGACCGTGATCTACGGCGGCGCGGGTCGCAGCTACGACCGCACGATGGCCAACCAGGCCCTGCAGGAGAAGCAGCACAACGCGCAGGTCGGCGAAATCTGGCTGATCAAGAACAACTACAAGATGCCGTTCGCCGACCAGTTCAGCCTGGGCGTGCGCCAGGCCATTGGCGAATGGAACGCCGATGTCTCGATCACCGAGCAGCATGCCAAGAACCAGTTCGTCTGGTTCAGCGGCAACCGCGATCCGAACGGTGGCTGGGGTACGCAAAGCAACATCGACCCGCTGTGGGGCGGCCCGAACGGCTACGGCAACTTGATCCTGGGCGACACCGTCGGCGAGATCAAGACCACCAGCCTGTTCGTCAAGCTCGAGAAGCCCTACACGCCCGCCAGCGGCTGGAGCGTGTCGGTGGCCTACACCCATGCTGATGGCAAGACCACCAACAAGGAGTGGGGCACGGACATCTTCGACTGGACCTATGGCAAGGGCACGCACGGCTGGAACCCGTCGTACATGCTGGCCAAGGACCGCCTGGTGCTGGCCGGCTTTACCGACAAGCTGCCTTGGGGCCTCGGCGTCTCGGGCAAGTGGACTTACGACACGGGCAATCCGCGCCGCATCACCAGCTGCGCCAACGGTTGGGACAAGTGCGTGTACGTGGAAGGCAAGTCGGGCAACTACAGCAGCTTCGACATGGGTCTGTTCAAGGACTTCAAGATCGGCCCTGGATCGCTGAAGGTGCGTGCCGATGCGCTGAACCTGTTCAACCGCACCAACTGGGGCTTCTATGACGACTGGGCCGGCGGTCCGGGCAACCCGCAGAACTACCTCGGTGGCGACAACCCGACCCTCGGAAAGGCCAACGACATCCGCGGCAGCATGCGCACCTACAAGGTGACCGTGTCTTACGCCTTCTAACCTTGCCGTCAAGCTGACTGCGCCCGACACTCGGGCGCAGTCAGCCCCCCTCGCATGAACGACTTCTTCCTCCAACGCCGGGCGCTCCTGCTCGGTGCCGGCAGCGCTCTGCTTGTGCCCTCGTGGGCGCTGGCCGATGCCTCCACGACGACTGCGCCGCAGACGGCTACGCGCACGCCTGCGCAGAGCGCCTTCCTGGACGACCTGGAACGCCGCACCTTCAACTTCTTCTGGGAAACGACCGACGCCAAGACCGGCCTGGTTCCCGATCGCTGGCCCACGCCCAGCTTCTGCTCGATTGCAGCTGTTGGCTTTGGCCTCACGGCCTACATCGTCGGCATGGAGCGCGGCTTCATCACCCGCGAGCAAGGCCTGAGCCGCGTGCTCACCACGCTCAAGTTTTTCCGCGATGCTCCTCAAGGCCCCGAGGCCTCCGGCAAGGCCGGTCATCGCGGATTTTTCTATCACTTCCTCGACATGGAGACCGGCACGCGCTTCCGCGATTGCGAGCTCTCCACCATCGATACCGCCCTGCTGCTGGCCGGCATGCTGGCCGTGCAGAGCTACTTCGATGGCGCGGCTGCACGCGAGGTCGAGGTCCGCCGCATCGTCGACACGATCTATGCCCGCGTGGACTGGAACGGCTTCATGCCGCGCTCGCCGGCCATCTGCCACGGCTGGTCGCCCGAGAAGGGCCTGTTCGACCACGACTGGCGCGCCTACGACGAATCGCAGATCCTCTACCTGTTGGCGCTCGGCTCGCCCGGCAAGCCGGTGAGCGAAAGCGCCTACGGCGCGTGGGCCTCCACGCTGCCACGCGCCTGGGGCGAGGCCTATGGCCAGCGCTTCCTGCGTTTCGGGCCGCTGTTCGGCCACCAGTTCACGCAGTGCTGGGTGGACATGCGCGGACTGAGCGACGCTTATCTGCGCGAGAAGTCGCCGGACAAAAAGCTCGACTACTTCGAGAACTCGCGCCGCGCCACCTACGCGCAGCGCACCTACGCCACCGTCAACCCGATGGGCTTCAAGGGCTACGGCGCCACGCTCTGGGGCGTGAGCGCCAGCGACGGCCCGGCCGATACCGAAGTCGAGATCGAAGGCCGCAAGCGCCGCTTCATCTCCTATGCCGGTCGCGGCGTGAACGGCGAATACGGCCCGATCGACGACGGCACGCTGGCGCCCTATGGCGCGGGCGCGTCCATCGCCTTCGCGCCGGAGATCTGCATTCCGGCGCTGATGGACATGAAGTTACGCTATGGCGACAAGCTCTACCAGAAGTACGGCTTCCTCGATTCCTTCAACCCGACCTTCGACTTCCCCGGCGCGAGCAGTCGCAACGGCCGCGTCGTACCCGGCATGGGCTGGTTCAACAAGGACTACCTCGGCATCGACCAGGGTCCGATGCTGGCCATGCTGGCCAACTATCGCGGCGAGATCGTGTGGAAGGCGATGAAGAAGAACATGCATCTGCGCACCGGTCTTCAGCGCGCCGGCTTCAAGGGCGGGTGGCTGGGGTGAACCGGCGCAAGATGCTGGCCGGTACGGCGGCAGCTGCAGCACTGGCCGCCACCGGCTGCACGCGCACCGACAAGCCCCTGGTCTTCTGGGGCATGGGGCGCGAAGGCGAAGTAGCGCAGGAGCTGCTTGCGGGCTTCACGCGCGAGACCGGCGTGCCGGTGCAGGTCGAACAACTGCCCTGGACCGCTGCCCACGAAAAGCTGCTGACAGCCTTTGCTGGCGATGCCACGCCCGACATCGCCCAGCTCGGCAATACCTGGGTGCCCGAGCTGGCAGCGCTCGACGCGCTCGAGCCGCTGGAGCCGTGGATCACGTCCGGTGGCTTCGACCACAGCGACTACTTCGACGGCATCTGGCAAACGAACCAGGTGGACCAGCGCTTGCTCGGCCTGCCCTGGTACGTGGACACGCGCCTGATCTACTACCGCACCGACCTGCTCGCGCAAGTGGGCTGGCAGCGCGCACCGCGCACCTGGGCCGAGTGGCTGCAGTGCATGGAGGCGCTCTCCAAAGGCCCCAAGCCCGTGGTCGCGCATCCGCTGCTGCTGCCGTCCAATGAATTCGAACCGCTGCTGGCCTTGGGCCTGCAAGGCGACGACCGCCTGCTGCGCGACGGCGACACGCGCGGCAACTTCAGCGCGCCGGGCTTCCGCCGCGCCCTCTCCTTCTATCTGGACCTGATCCGCAAGGGCTACGCGCCGCTGCAGTCGAACCAGGAGATCTCCAACCTCTGGCTGGAGTTCGGCAAAGGCACCTTCGCCTTCTACATCTCCGGCCCGTGGAACATCGGCGAGTTCCGCCGCCGCCTGCCGGCTGACTTTCAATCGCGATGGAGCACGGCGCCCCTGCCCGGGCCGAACGGTGTCGGCGCCTCGATCGCAGGCGGCGCCAGCCTGGCCGTGTTCCGCAGCTCCAAGCGCAAGGCCGATGCCTGGAAACTGCTCGAGTACCTGAGCCGCCCCGAGATCCAGGGCCGCTTCTATGAACTGACCGGCAGCCTGCCGCCGCGCGCCAAGAGCTGGGCCTTGCCCAAACTCGCAGCCGACGAACAGGCTCGCGCCTATCGGGAGCAACTCGCGCTCGCCAAACCGGTTCCGCCCGTGCCCGAGTGGGAACGCATCGTGCAGGAGATGCAGAACCTCGCCGCCCACGCCGCGCATGACGGCACCTCCACAGACGCCACCGCCACTGCCATCGACCGCATCGTGGACAAGATTCTTGAAAAGCGCCGCTGGATGAGGAGCCGCACATGAGCCGCAGCTCCAGCCGCTCTCAATTCGGTCGCCAGCAGCTCGCCGCCTGGAGCTTCGCGCTGCCGGCGCTGTCGGTCATCGGCCTGTTCTTCCTGCTGCCCGTGCTGGCCGGCCTGTGCCTGAGCCTGACCGACTTCGACCTCTACGCGCTGGCTTCGCTGAAGAACCTGCGCTTCGTCGGTCTGGACAATTACTTGAGCGTGCTGCAAAGGCCGCTCTTTTGGAAGGCGCTGGGCAACACGCTGTACTTCGTGGCCCTGGGCGTGCCGCTCTCGGTGGGCCTGTCGCTGCTGTTCGCGGTGATGCTGCAGAGCAAACTCGTGCGCTTCAAGCCGGTGCTGCGCACGGCGCTGTTCTCGCCGGTCGTGGCCACGCTCGTGGCGGTGGCCGTGATCTGGCGCTACCTGCTGCACACGAACTACGGGCTGATCAACCACGCGCTCGTCGCCATCGGCCTGCATCCGGTGGACTGGCTCGGCGATCCACACTGGTCCATGCCCGCCATCATCCTGTTCGCGGCGTGGAAGAACTTCGGCGGCAACATGATCATCTTCATCGCCGCGCTGCAGGCGATTCCGGAAGACCTCTACGAAGCCGCACGCCTGGACGGCGCCAAGAGCTGGGCGCAGTTCCGCCACATCACCCTGCCCGGCATCGCGCCCACGCTGCTGATGGTCAGCATCCTGACGATCGCCGGCTATTTCCAGCTGTTTGCCGAGCCCTATGTGATGACCCAGGGCGGCCCGCTGGAATCGACCAAGAGCGTGCTCTACCTGATGTTCGAAGACGGCTTCAAGTGGTGGAACCTGGGCCAGGCCTCGGCGCTCGCCTTCGTGCTGTTCGTGATCATCGTGGCGGTGTCGCGCGGATTGCTGTGGCTCACGCGGCGAGCGGGGGTCGAGGCATGAGCAACAAAGCCAAGGCAAAAACCTGGGCGATCAACGCCGCGCTCAGCGCCGCCGCGCTGCTGGTGTGCTTCCCGCTCTTGTGGATGGTCTCCGTCTCGCTGATGGCGCCGGGCGAAGCCAGCCACAACCCCGCGCCCATCCTGCCCAGCGACCCGAGCCTGGCGCACTACCGCGCCTTGCTGGGCAGCGGTGGCCTGGCGCGCGCCTTCGGCAACAGCCTCTTGCTCGCCGTGGCTTCGACGCTCATCTCGACCACCTTCAACACGCTGGCCGGCTACGCCTTCGCCAAGCTGCAGTGGCGCGGGCGCGATGCGATCTTCTCGGGCCTGATCGGCGCACTGGTGATCCCGGGCCAGGTGGCGATGCTGCCGCTCTTCCTGCTGCTCAAGCAGATGGGGCTGGTGAACAGCTACATGGGCGTGCTGGTGCCGGGCTTTGCAGGCATCTTCGGCATCTTTCTCGTGCGCCAGTACGCGCGCAACGTGCCTGGCGAGCTGATCGAAGCCGCGCGCATGGACGGCGCTGGCGAGTGGCGCATCTTCCTCGCCGTGGTGCTGCCCCTGCTCAAGCCGGTGATCGTCACGCTGGCGGTGTTTGCCTTCCTTGGCAGTTGGAATGATTTCATGTGGCCCCTGATCGTGCTGACCGATGGGCAGCTCTATACCCTCCCCGTCGCACTCGCCTCGCTCTCGCGCGAGCACGTGCAGGACAGCGAGCTGATGATGGCCGGCGCCGTCATCACCGTGCTGCCGGTGCTGCTGCTGTTCCTGGCGCTGCAGCGGTATTACATGCAGGGGCTGATGCTCGGTGGGGTCAAGCAATGAAGGCGCTGATGATTGCGCTGAGCTTGGCCGTGCCGACAGCGCAGGCTGCGGTGCTGGATGACTTCAAGACCGCATCGCCTTGGAAGGCCAGCGCCTCCGAGCAAGTCGGCGCGCAACTCCATCGTGAAGCGGGCAAGCTCTGCCTCGACTACGACTTCCACGGCGTCTCCGGCTACGCGGTGATGAGGCGCGATCTGCCGATGGACTGGCCCGAGGACTTTGCGCTGACGCTGCAACTCAGCGGCACGGGCAAGGCCAACGACGTGCAGCTCAAGCTGGTGGATGCCGGCGGCGACAACGTCTGGTGGGCACGCCGCAACGGCTATGCGCCCAAGGTCGGCGGTGAAGCTTGGCGCATCAAGCGTCGCCATGTGAGCTTTGCGTGGGGGCCGCAGGCCGATCACGAGCTGCGCAAGACGGCAGCGCTTGAAGTCGTCGTCGCTGCGGCCAACAGCGCCGAGGGCGGCGGTGCTGGTCGGCTGTGCGTGGCCGATTTGCAGCTCACGCAGCTGCAGGCGCAGCAGGGTCCGCCGCCCGCACCTCGCCTCATTCGCGGAGCCGCAGGTCAGCTCAACCTTGACCTCGGCCGCAACCGCGACTTCATGGGCCTGCTCATCCAGGGCCTGCGGGCGTCTGGCCCGGTGAGCGTGCAAACCTCGGTGGACGGCCAGCGCTGGACGCAGATCGCCACCCAATCCGTGAACGGCCAGCTCGACGCGTTCTGGCTGCCGGAAAGCGAAGCTCGCTACCTGCGCCTCGTCGGTGCCAAGTCCATGAAGGACCTGCAGCTGCCCGGCCCCATTGAGTGGACCGATCGCAACAGCATGCTCAAGGCCATCGCCCAGCAGCTCCCGCAAGGCGACGTGCCGCGTGCCTTCCTCGGCCAGCAGAACTACTGGACCGTGGTCGGCGCAGAAGGACAGAACCCAGCGCTTGTCAGCGAGGATGGCGCATTGGAACCGCAGCGCGGCGGTCCCAGCATCGAGCCGCATATCCGCCTGGCCAACGGCGACTGGCTCAACTGGCATAACGCCGTCGTTCAGCAGAGCCTGCGCGACGGCCGCCTTCCCATGCCCGAGGTGACCTGGGGCTGGCCGCAAGGCCTGACGCTGCGGATGGAGACGGCGGCGCTGCCCGACGGACGGCTGCTGGCGCGCTACCAGCTCGGCAACACCGGCAAGAAGCCCTTGAGCGCAGACTTCGGCCTGGTGCTGCGCCCGTGGCAGGTCAATCCGCCGCAGCAGTTCCTCAACACCCCGGGCGGCGTGACGCCGGTACAGCAAGTCGAGCAGCGCGACGGCGCACTCTGGGTCGATGGCCGCGCCTTCCTCGTGCCTGCGCAAGCCGGCCAATGGCGCGCTGCAGGTTTTGCCAACGGACTGAGTCTCGATGCGCTTCGCAGGGCGTCGCCGCTGAATGCGCCCCTGGTCGACCCGCAGGGCATGGCTTCTGCATGGTGGGGGCAGGCCCTGATCACCATAGCGCCAGGCAAGCCACGCGAGTTCGTCTTCATGCTGCCTTTGACGAGCCAGCGTTTGGACCTTCCCTCGTCCGCTGCCTTCGACGAGCAGGCCCTGCATTGGCGAGAACGGCTGGGCGGTGTGAAGCTGATCGTCCCGCCTGAACAGCAGCGCATCGCCGACACGCTGCAGACCGCCCTCGCCCACATCCTCCTCTCGCGCGACGGCCCCGCCCTGCGCCCAGGCACCCGCTCCTACGCCCGAAGCTGGATCCGCGACGGCGCCATGATGGTCGAAGGCCTGGCGCGCCTGGGCCGGCTCGATGTGGCGCGCGAGTTCGTTGATTGGTTCGCGCCTTATCAGTACACCTCGGGCAAGGTGCCTTGCTGCGTCGACGCACGCGGCGCGGACCCCGTGGCGGAGAACGACAGCCAGGGCGAGCTGATCTTCGCCATCGCCGAGGTCTGGCGCTACGGGCACGACAAGGAGTGGCTGACCAAGATGTGGCCACGTGTGCGCGGCGCCCTGCTCTACATGGAGCAGCAACGCCAGAGCGAACGCACTGCAAATAACCAGTTACCCGAGCGCAAGCAGCTCTTCGGCCTGCTGCCACCCTCGATCAGCCACGAGGGCTATTCCGACAAGCCGGCGTATTCCTACTGGGACAACTTCTGGGGCCTGCGTGGCTACAAGGATGCCGTCGCCATCGCCGAAGCCCTGGGCCACGCGGATGAAGCCCGCCAATGGGCTGGCTGGCGTGACCAGTTCGCCACCGAGCTCAACGCCTCGCTCATCGCCACGGCCCAGCGCTTCAAGCTGAACACCCTGGCCGGCGCCGCCGACCGGGGCGATGTGGATCCGACCTCGTCGAGCATGGCGCTTGACCCGGCCCAGGCCGACGTGCCGCAGGAGCTGCTGCGCAACACGTACGAGCGCTACTGGCAGGAATCGGAGACGCGCCGCCAGGGCTTGAACAAGAGCGACGACTACACGCCCTATGAGCTGCGCAATGTCGGTGCGCTGGCCCGCCTCGGCTGGCCGGACCGCGCGCAAGCCATGCTGGACTTCTTCTTCGCCGACCAGCGCCCGCAGGGCTGGAACCAGTGGGCGGAAGTCGTATTGCGCCGCGGCTACCGCGAGCCGCGCTTCCTCGGCGACATGCCGCACGCCTGGGTCTCTTCCGACTACATCCGCGCCGCGCTCGACCTGTTCGCCTACGAACGCCAGCCCGGCCTGATGGTGCTGGCGGCCGGCATTCCCACCGCCTGGCTCGATCACGGCGTGGGCGTGCAGAACCTGAACACACCGCAGGGCGCCCTCAGCTACGAGCTGCGCCGCGAAGGCAAGGGCTGGCGCCTGAGCCTGAAGCGTCCCGCATCGGACTCGGGCCTGGCCTTGCGCCTGGCCTGGAACGACACCGTTATGCTGCCGCGCGCAAGCGACAGCCAGGGCCGCACGCTCGTCTGGCAAGGCCGCGAGCTGGTCCTGCCTCCCGATTCCTCAGAAGTCTTGCTAGTACCGATGGGTTCCCCATGAAACTCACCAGCCCCTCCCAGATCCAAGTTCAGCTGCTGCGCCAGGGTGGCGTTGCCACCCTCGACGCGCTCGCCGGCGCCAATCCGCTGCGCCTCAATCTCTTCACCGGCAACGAGCTCGAAGGCGGCCCGCTGAACCTCGTGCTGCGCCGCCGCGCTGGCAGCATGGTCGTTGCGGCCCTGCCCTTGCTCGGCGCCCAGCAGACGCTCTCGACCACGGACACGCAGGCCGAATGGCAGGGCGAATGGCAAGGCCTGGCCTGGCGCCTGCAGCTGCGCCTGGCCGCCTCGCAGGCCGCGTGGTTCTGGCAGCTGCAGGTCGAGAACCTCGGGCCCGATGCGGCCGAGATCGACGCCGTGCTCGCCCAGGACGTGGCCCTGGCCGGCGCCGGCGCCGTGCGCACCAACGAGTACTACGTCAGCCAGTACCTTGACCATTCGCCGCTGCAGCACGCCAGCCGCGGCTGGCTGATCGCCACGCGCCAGAACCTCGCGCAAAAGGGCAAGAACCCTTGGCTGCTGAGCGGTTCGCTGCGCAAGGCCGTGGCTTACGGCACCGACACGCTGCAGGTCTGCCGTGGCGCGGGCTTTCAGGCTGATCTGCCGAGCCAGCGACTGCAAGGCGAGCACGCCATGCAGCTGCTGCAGGACGAGGCCCTCTCGCTCGCACCGGGCCAGACGGGCCGCTTCGGCTTCTTCTCGCTGCTGCAGGACGATCACCCGGCGGCCAGCTCGGACGCGGATCTTGCGATCGTCGATGCCTTGCTTGCCGCACCCGAAGCGAGCTTCGCCCCCTTCGACGCCGCGCCCTCGGGCACGGCGGCGGTGCCCAGCCTCTTCACCAGCGCACCGGTTCTCTCGACGACCGGCTTCAACGCCGAAGCGCACTTCCCCGCGCCTTGGCGGCACGTGGAGCGCGATGGCAGCGGCGCGCTGCTGAGCTTCTTCCACGGCGAATCCAGCCACGTCGTGATGGCCACCAAGCAGGCCGCCGTGCTGCGCCCGCACGGCCACCTGCTGCGCAGCGGCCAGCGCCTGGTGCCCGACGAATCGGCGATGACCTCAACCTGTTGGATGGACGGCGTCTTTCACTCCATGCTCACGCAAGGCCACGTGGCGGCCAACCGCATGCTGAGCACGCAGCGCAGCCTGCTGGGCCTGTTCCGCTCGCAAGGCCTGCGGATCTTCGTGGAGATTGACGGCCAGTGGCAGCTGCTCGACCGCCCGAGCGCCTTCGAGATGCAGCCGCATGCCGTGCGCTGGCTCTATGCGCATGAAGGTGGCGTGATCGAGATCGAAGCCACCGCCTCGGCCGATCCCGCCAGCCAGGTCAACCTGCGCGTGCGCGCCCAAGCGCCACTGCTGCTCACGCTCGATCTGGCGCTGGACGGCGATGATGCCGCCTGCCCCGGCATGCCGCTGATGGAGAACGTCAGCAACCGTGCCCTGCTGCTGCGCTCGCGCCGCGATGCACGGCTGGGCCTGCGCCTCACGGCCAGCGAAAGCTGGCTGGCGATGGGCGACGACAGCCTCGTGATGGCCGATGGCGCCTCGCGCGGCCACCCGATGCTGGCCCTGCGTTTCGGCGCAACGCCCGAGCTGCAGCTGCAGCTGCAAGGCGCGCTCATCGAGGCCCAGCCGGCGCCGCAACTGCCCACCGAAGCCGACCTGAGCGCCACGCTGCCCAAGCTGGACGCCAACGCGCCCGCCGCCATCCGCCGGCTGCAGGACATCCTGCCCTGGTACGAGCACAACGCGCTGATCCACTACCTGGCACCGCGCGGCCTGGAGCAGTTCACCGGTGGCGGCTGGGGCACGCGCGACGTCAGCCAGGGCCCGGTAGAGCTGCTGCTCTCGCTCGGCCGGCACGAGCCAGTGCGCGAGCTGCTGCAGCTGCTCTTCGCCAACCAGAACGCCGACGGCGACTGGCCGCAGTGGTTCATGTTCTTCGACGCGCAAGCCAGCATCCGCGCCGACGACTCGCACGGCGACATCGTCTTCTGGCCACTGCTGGCACTGGGTCAGTACCTGCTGGCCAGCGGCGATGGTGCGCTGCTGGATGTGGCGCTGCCCTTCCACGGCGCGCCCGCCCTGCCACTGATCGAACACGTGCAGCGCACGCTGGAGCTGATCGCCTCGCGTTCGGTGGCCGGCACGCAGCTGGTCTCCTACGGTCACGGCGACTGGAACGACGCGCTGCAGCCGGCCGACCCGCGCATGCGCGAGCACATGTGCTCCAGCTGGACCGTGACCCTGCACGTGCAGATGCTGGACACGCTCGCTCGCGGCCTGCGCGCCGTGGGCCGTGCCGCGCTGGCCGAGCCGATGGAAGCCCAGGCGGCCGCTGTGCGCGCCGATTTCGAGCGCTTGCTGATGCCCGACGGCGTGCTGGCCGGCTATGCGCTGTTCACCCCAGGCGCCGCAACTCCCGAGTACCTGCTGCACCCGCGCGACGGCCGCTCCGGCGTGGCCTACAGCCTGCTGCCGATGATGCACGGCGTGCTCTCGCACATGCTCAGCCCGGCGCAGGCGGAAAGTCACTTCAAGCTGATCGAGCAGCACCTGCTCGGCCCCGACGGCGCGCGGCTCTTCGATGCGCCGATGGTCTATCGCGGCGGCCCGCAGATCCTGTTCCAGCGCGCCGAGAGCGCTGCCAACTTCGGCCGCGAGATCGGGCTGATGTACATGCACGCGCATCTGCGTTATGCCGAAAGCCTGGCGGTGCTGGGACGCGCCGAGGCCTTCTTCGCCGCGCTGGAACGCGCCCACCCGATTGCGCTGAGCGACCTGATCCCCGGCGCCGCGCCGCGCCAGGCCAACTGCTACTACAGCAGCTCGGATGCAGCCTTCCCGGACCGCTATGTGGCGCAGGAGCACTACGGCGACATCAATTCCGGCCGCGTCGCCTTCGAGGGCGGGTGGCGCGTCTACTCCAGCGGTGCTGGCATCGCGCTGAGTCTGATCATGCGCAGCCTGCTGGGCCTGCGCACCGAGAGCACCGAGCTGCTGATCGACCCCGTGATCCCGCAGCGCTTCTCGGGCCTGACCGTGCAGCGCCACTGGCTGGGGCACGATTTCGAGATCCGCTACCAGCTCGGTCCCAAGGGCCATGGCGTGCAAGGCCTCACGCTCAACGGCTCGGCGCTGCAGTTCGGTCGTGCCGATCATCCGTACCGCGTGGGCGCTGCTGTGCTGGATCTGGCGGCCTTCAAGTCTCAGCTGAAGCTTGGAGTCAACGTGCTGGAGATCCGCTGCGCATGAAGCGACTGTTGATCACGGGCCTGAGTGGCACGCTGGCGCCGCGCCTGGCCGAAGCTGCGGCGGCAATTGGCGTGGAAGTGCTTGCCTGGGATCGCCAGCGCGTGTCGACTGAAGATTCAGATGCCGCGCGCGCCTGGCTGCAAGCGCAGCGCCCGGATGCCATCGCCCATCTGGCCATGGGCAGCGCCGAATGGTCGGGCCTGCTGGCTGCATACGCCGCAGCGCAAGGCATTCCCTTCCTCTTCACCAGCACGGTGATGGTCTTCGATCCCGACGGCCCGCATGCGCCGGATTCGCCGCGCACCGGATCGAGCGACTACGGGCGCTACAAGATCTCGTGCGAAGACGCTGTGCTGGCCGCCAACGCGGCCGCGCAGCTCGTGCGCATCGGCTGGCAGATCGATGCCGAGCGGCAAGGCAACAACATGCTCTTCACGCTGGACCAATGGCAGCGCGAGCAAGCTCGCGTGGGCTGCAGCCGCGCATGGATGCCGGCCTGCTCGTTCATGTGCGACACGGCACAGGCGCTGCTGGGCCTGCTGCAGCGGCCGCAGCCCGGGATCCACCATCTGGACAGCAATGCGGGTGATGCCTTTGGTTTTGACCGCGTGGCCGCGGGCCTGAAGAAGCGCTTCGGCCGCGACGACTGGCGGATTGAGGTGCACGAGGATTACCGGCACGACCAGCGCCTGGTCGGCGGTGCGATCGCCCTGCCGTCGCTGAGCGATCGCCTGCCGCTGTGACAGGCGGTTAGAAGACCGATGACCGCGCCAGCGCGGCGGCGATCGTTCCAACCGTCTTGAGCCCTTGCTCGAAGCCTGGATGATCGGGGTGCCCGAAGTTGATTCGCACGTGGTGCCGAAAGCGCCGGTCTGCCGAGAACAGCGGGCCCGGCGCCAGGCTGATGTCCTGCGAGAGGGCCAGCCGGTGAAGTTCCAGCGCATCGACTTGCGGCGGCAACTCCACCCACACGAAGTAACCACCCTCGGGCTGCGTGGCCCGCGTGCCGGTTGGAAAGTGCTTGGCGATGGCGCGCTGCACCGCGTGCAGGTGGCGGGCCAGCGTGGCGCGCAGCTGGCGCAGGTGGCGGTCATAACCGCCATGTTCCAGGTACTCGCTCAGGCCCTCCTGCGAGGGCAGTGGCGCTGCGAGGGAGCTCATCAGCTTGCGCTGCGCCACCTCGCGCGCGAAGCGGCCGGCGGCCACCCAGCCCACGCGGTAGCCCGGCGCCAGCGTCTTCGAGAACGAGCTGCAGTGCATGACCAGGCCCTGCCGATCCCAGGCCTTGGCCGGCCGCGGCTTGTGCGCGCCGAAGTAGAGCTCGCCGTAGACGTCGTCCTCGATCAGCGGCACCTGATGCCGCGCCAGCAGCTCGACGAGCGCCTGTTTCGCGCCGTCGGGCATCAGGCTGCCGAGCGGGTTCTGGAAGTTCGGCATCAGCCAGCAGGCCTTGATGGGATGCTGGGCGAGCGCGGCGGCAAGCGCGGCCACGTCGATGCCGGTGCGTGGATGCGTGGCGATCTCCACCGCGCGCAGGCCGCGCCGCTCCAGCGCCTGCAATGCGGCGTAAAAGGTCGGTGATTCCACGGCCACCAGGTCGCCGGGCTGCGTCACGCTCTCCAGGCAGAGGTTCAGCGCCTCCATGGCGCCATTGGTGATCACGAGTTCTTCCGTATCCACGCCACACCCCATGCCGAGATAGCGCAGGCCGATCTGACGGCGCAGCGCCGCGCTGCCCGGCGAGAGGTCTTCGACGGTTCGCCACGGATCGAGCCGGCGCAGCGCCTTGCCCGTTGCCAGCGCGAGCTTGGACAGCGGGAACAGCGCAGGACTCGGGAAGGCGGAGCCCATCGGCACGAGCGTGCGGTTCTTCGTGTGGCCCAGCACCTGGAAGACGAGCTCGGACACGGCCACGGCGCGATCGCTCGCGACGGGCTTGGAGCTCTCCGGCTCCGCCCGCCTGCCCACCGCAGGGCTGACGAAATAGCCCGAACGCGGCCGCGCCTGCAGCAGGCCGCGCGCTTCGAGCAGGTAGTAGGCCTCGAACACCGTCGAAGGGCTCACCCCGCGGCTGCGGCTGGCCTCGCGCACCGAGGGCACACGCTCGCCCGCGCGCAGCTGGCCAGCGGCGATCGATTCGGCAATCTCATGGGCGAGGGCTTCGTAGCGCTTCATGGAGTCTGATATGCCTAATTTCTGATTTCAGAACCACTGTACCGGCGTATGAGCCTGACTGTGGAATATCCAGAATTAATGCATCTGATCTGCTATTTTTTATCGAAATCTGAGCCTGGGCTTTCGGCGCGGGCTTTGGCACAGTGGAGCCTGAAAGCGAGGTCCGATCATGAGTCCGATCCGGTATGTACGAATGGTGTTGTGGAGCTTCATCGGCATTGGCGGCGGTGCGCCGCGCCGTGAGCTGGCCGAGGCAAAACCGCTGGCGCTTATCGGCGTGGCCGTGCTGCTGGCTGCGCTGTTCGGACTGACGATCTGGGGGCTGGCGAACCTCGCGGTTTCATCGCTCGGACACTGAATGGCCATGAAGCGCTTCCTTCTTGCAGGTCTTTTGCTGCTCGGCGTGTGCGGCTCGCGGGCGCAGCCGGTGGTGCAGCCGGTGGTGCAGAACACCATGGCCCAGCGCATGCAGGCCTGCGTCGTCTGCCACGGCAAGGAAGGCCGCGCCACCGACAGCGGCTACTTCCCGCGCATCGCCGGCAAGCCGGCGGGCTATCTCTTCAACCAGATGAAGAACTTCAAGGAGGGCCGCCGCTCCAACCCGACGATGAATCACCTGCTGGAGTTCATGTCGGACGACTACCTGCACGACATCGCCCGCTACTTCTCCGAGCTCGATCTGCCCTACCCCGCCGCGCGCGCTCACGATCTCACGCCCGAGCAACAGCGCACGGCCGAGCAGCTCGTGTTCAAGGGCGCGCCCGAACGCAAGATCCCCGCCTGCGTCTCCTGCCATGGCGACAACATGGCCGGCCGCCAGCCCGCCATGCCGGGGCTGCTCACCCTGCCCGCCGGCTATCTCGTGTCGCAGCTCAACGACTGGCGTACCGGCTCGCGCAAGGCCAGGGCGCCGGACTGCATGGCCGTTGTCGCGCAGCGCCTGAGCGCCGATGAAACCAAGCTGGTCGCGCGCTGGCTGTCGGCGCAGACTTTGCCGCTGGGCACGCATCCGCAGGCCGCATCGAGCGAGCCGCTGCCGATCCGCTGCGGGAGCGTCGAATGACGAGCTCGCGCCAAGGGTTGGTGAAGAGCGCGGCTGCGCTGTGCGTCGTGCTGCTGTGCGTGGCGGCTCTGGTCGCCTGGCTGAACGTGCGCGGTGAAGGGTCGCTGGTCGAAACGGCTGCGACGCCGATAACGCCCGCCGCCATCCAGCGCGGCGCCTACCTTGCGCGCGCCGGCAACTGCAAGAGCTGCCACACCGTGCCCGGCGGCGCCGACTACGCCGGTGGCCGTCGCATCGACACGCCCTTTGGCAGCATCGTGTCTTCCAACATCACGCCCGATGCACAGACGGGCCTCGGCAGCTGGTCCTCCGCCGCGTTCTGGCGCGCCATGCACCATGGCCGCTCGAAGGACGGGCGGCTGCTCTATCCGGCCTTCCCGTATCCGAACTTCACGACCGTGAGTCGCGAGGACTCCGATGCGCTGTACGCCTTCTTGCGCTCCGTTCCGCCAGCCGTGAAGGCGAATGAAGCGCACGCACTGCGCTTCCCCTACGACACGCAGGCCGCGCTGGCCGTCTGGCGCGCGCTGTTCTTCAGGTCTGCGGCGTTCGAGCCCGATGCGAAGCAAAGCGCCGCCTGGAACCGCGGCAAATACCTCGTGCAGGGGCTGGGGCATTGCGCGGCCTGCCATTCGGGCCGCAACTTCCTCGGCGGCTCGGGCGCGTCAGCGGAGTTCGGCGGCAGCCTGATGCCCGACGGCGCCTGGTATGCCCCCTCGCTCGCCGATCCGGGCGAAGCGGGCCTGCAGCAGGCTGCGCACGACACCGCCGTGCAACTGCTGCGCGACGGCGTCTCCGGTTCCGCCAGCGTGGCCGGACCGATGGCGGAAGTGGTGGCAGGCAGCACGCAGCATCTGGCGCCTGCCGACCTGGACGCGATGGCGCGATACCTCGCTGCGCTGCCCGTCCAGAAGCAGCCACGCGTCGAATTCAAGTCAGCCGATTTCGACACCCTCACCCGGGGCAAGCGGCTCTACGCCCAACACTGCGCGGCCTGCCATGGCGAGCGCGGCGAAGGCGTGCCCGGCATCTACACGGCCCTGGCCGGCAACCGCGCCGTGACGCTGGCCGTGCCGAGCAATCTCGTGCAAGTGATCCGCCAGGGCGGCTTCGCGCCCAGCACGCCGGGCAACCCGCAGCCCTTCGGCATGCCGCCGTTCAAGCAGGTGCTGAGCAACGAGGACATCGCCGCGGTGGCGACGTTCATCCGGCAGTCGTGGGGAAATGCGGCGGCGCCGGTGTCGGCGCTGGAAGTGATGCGAGCGCCCTGAGGTGGCGTTCCTCACGATAGATCGTGTCAAGTCATAGCCTGGAAGTTTTCAAATGATGGATTGGTTCCCTGTAGTTTTCCTTGTGTTCAAGCTTCTCGTGTTCGGCGCGGGCATGTTCTTCGCCATCAAGTGGCATTACGACCAAGGGAAGAAAGAGAAGAAGAAATAGCGAAACGAGCGGCCCGTTACGATGCGGGACATCATGAAGCTGTCCCACATCCTTTTCTCCCAAGGCTTCGGCACGCGCCGGCTGTGCTCGGGCCTGATCCAGCATGGCGAGGTGAGCGTCAACGGCCAGGTCGTCGAAGACCCGGACGAGGAGTTCGAGCCGCAGGGCCTGACGTTTGAAGTCAGCGGCAAGACCTGGCCCTACTACGAGAAGGCCCTGATCCTGCTGAACAAGCCGGCCGGCTACGAGTGCTCGCAAAAACCCAAGCACCACCCGAGCGTGATGAGCCTGCTGCCGCCGCCGCTGCGCGAGCGCAACGTGCAGCCCATCGGCCGTCTCGACGAAGACACCACCGGGCTGCTGCTGCTGACCGACGACGGCACGCTGATCCACAAGCTCACCAGCCCCAAGCACCACGTGCCCAAGGTCTATGAGGCGCGCTGCAAGCACCCGGTCACGCCCGAGCAGGTGCACAAGCTGCTCGACGGCGTGGTGCTGCGCGACCCCGAAACCGCCAAGTTCCAGCGCCCGCCCGAGACCGTCGTCGCCCATGCCGCCGAGGCCTTCGACGAAACCGGCTTGCGCCTGACGCTGATGGAAGGCAAGTACCACCAGGTCAAGCGCATGGTGGCGGCGATGGGCAATCGCTGCGAGAGCCTGCACAGGCCGCAGTTCGGCAAGCTGGTGCTGCCCGCCGACCTGGCGCCGGGGCAATGGACGTGGGTCAGCAGTCCGTCGCTGATCCATGAGTAAGGACAAATCAGGATTCCTTACCAAAGCATAGAATCCAGATTCGTCCATATTCGCAAGGAACACGCGATGCTCGCCACCGTGACCGACAAGGGCCAACTGACGGTCCCCAAGGCCATCCGCGACCAGTTCGGCATCGAGCCTGGCACCAAGCTCGATTTCGAGCCGCAGCCGGATGGTTCGCTGCGGGTGCGCGTGCTCGCGCGCGGCTCGGCCAGCCTCTTCGGCCTGTTGCACACACCAGGCCGCAAGGCCAAGACGGTGGCCGAGATGGACGAGGGCATTGGCGCCGCCGTCAAGGCGCGAGCCAAGCGCTGATCTCATGCCGGCGCTGGACACCAACATCCTCGTTCGTCTGCTGACCCGCGACGACGAAGCTCAGGCCTGCAAGGCTCGCGACCTGCTCGACGCGCACGCCGGCGAAGACGACGCGCTCTTCGTCTCCGACATCGTGCTGGCCGAGCTGGCCTGGACCTTGGATCGTGCCTATGGCCTGGACCGGGCCATACTCGCCCAGGCACTCAAGGCCTTGGCCGACAACGCCACACTGGGCTTCGAGTCGCGCGAGGTGCTGCGTCAGGCGCAAGCACTGTTCGCCGATTCCAAGGCCGGCTTCGCCGACTGCATGATCGTGGCCAAGGCCCAGTCGCGCAGCGCAGCTCCCGTCTACACCTTCGACCGCGCCATGGCCGCCATGCCGGCCTGCAAGGCTCCCTGATTGATATGCAAGTCTTCCGCGGCTTCCACCACCCCGGCATCGCGCGCCAGTGCGCGCTGACCATCGGCAATTTCGACGGCGTGCATCGCGGCCACCAGGCCATGCTGGCACTGCTCAAGTCTGAAGCCCGGCACCGCGGCCTGCCGGCCTGTGTGCTGACTTTCGAGCCGCATCCACGCGATTTCTTCGCCCACAAGCTGGGCAAGCCCGAGCTGGCTCCAGCCCGCATCGCCACGCTGCGCGACAAGCTCGGTGAGCTGGAACGCTGCGGCGTGGATCAGGTCGTGGTGCTGCGTTTCGATGAGCACCTGGCCTCGCTGCCCGCGCAGGATTTCATCCAGCAGGTGTTGCAAGACGGGCTGGGCGCGCGCTACGTGCTGGTGGGCGATGACTTCCGCTTCGGGGCCAAGCGCCAGGGCGACTACGCCACGCTCGATGCTGCCGGCCAGCAGCGGGGGTTCGATGTCGCTCGAATGATGAGTTATGAGGTCCACGGCCTTCGCGTGTCCAGCTCGGCCGTGCGCGAGGCGTTGGCCGCCGGCGAGATGGAGCGCGCCGCCGCCTTGCTGGGCCGGCCCTATGCGATCTCGGGCCACGTGGTGCACGGCGCCAAGCTGGGTCGCACGCTGAGCTTTCCGACGCTGAACCTGGAGTTCGGCCACGACAAGCCGGCCGCGCACGGCATCTTCGCGGTGCGGGTCCATGGCCTGGCAGATCGGCCGCTGGACGGTGTGGCTTCGCTGGGCAACCGCCCCACGGTGGAGGACGCCGGCCGGGTGCTGCTGGAAGTCCATTGCCTGGACTGGACGGCCGAACTGGGCCCTGAGGGGGCCTACGGTAAAATCGCCCGCGTGGAATTCCTGCACAAACTGCGCGACGAGGCCAAGTTCGATGGCCTGGAAGCATTGACCGCCGCCATCCGCCAGGATGTGACGGACGCGCGCGCCTGGCTGGCCACCCGCCGCCAGACCACTCGCGATCGAATTTGACGGGGCCACTGCTTCGGCACTGCCCCTCTCAAATTCGCCCTCGCCCCAACTCTGCATCGCGGCGCCACACGCCGCAGCCCCGCCATGACCGACGCCGCCAAGCCAGACTACCGTTCCACGCTGAACCTGCCCGACACGCCCTTCCCCATGCGCGGCGACCTGCCCAAGCGCGAGCCAGGCTGGGTGAAGAGCTGGGAAGACGAAGGCCGCTACAAGCGCCTGCGCGTGGCCAGCGCCGGCCGACCGAAGTTCGTGCTGCACGACGGCCCGCCCTACGCCAACGGCCAGATCCACATGGGCCACGCGGTCAACAAGATCCTCAAGGACATGATCGTCAAGGCGCGCCAGCTCGAGGGCTATGACGCCGCCTACATCCCCGGCTGGGACTGCCACGGCCTGCCGATCGAGAACCAGATCGAGAAGACCTACGGCCGCGGCCTGCCGCGCGACGAGGTGCAGGCCAAGAGCCGCGCCTACGCCGCCGAGCAGATCGACCAGCAGCGCGAGGACTTCAAGCGCCTGGGCGTGCTGGGCGACTGGGACCACCCGTATCGCACGATGGACTTCGCCAACGAGGCCGGCGAGATCCGCGTGCTCAAGCGCCTGTTCGAGCGCGGCTTCGTGTACCGCGGCCTGAAGCCCGTCTACTGGTGCTTCGACTGCGGCTCCTCGCTGGCCGAGTTCGAGATCGAATACGCGGACAAGCAGTCGCCCGCTGTGGACGTCGCCTTCCTGTGCGCCGAGCCCGAGAAGCTCGCCGCCGCCTTCGGCCTGCCCAAGCTGGAGAAGGACGCCTTCACCGTCATCTGGACAACCACGCCCTGGACTATTCCCGCCAACCAGGCGCTGAACCTCAACCCCGAGCTGCCATACGCTCTGGTGGACACGGAGCGCGGCCTCTTCATGGTGGCCGAGGCGCTGGTGGAGAAGTGCCTGGCGCGTTGGAACCTCGAAGGCAAGGTCGTCGCCACGACGCAGGGCAAGAACCTCGACCTGATCCGCTTCAAGCATCCGCTGGCCCACGTCGATCCGGGCTTCGATCGCACCAGCCCCGTCTACCTGGCCGACTACGCCACGGCCGACGACGGCACCGGTGTGGTCCACTCGGCACCCGCCTACGGCCTGGATGACTTCCAGAGCTGCATCTCGCATGGCATGGACTTCAAGGACATCCTGAACCCCGTGCAGGGCAGCGGCGTCTACGAGAAAGAACTGCCGCTGTTCGGTGGCCAGCACATCTGGAAGGCCAACCCGGTCATCGCCAAGGCGCTGGAAGACGCTGGCCGTCTGATGGCGCATAGCAAGCTGACCCACAGCTACCCGCACTGCTGGCGCCACAAGTCGCCGGTGATCTACCGCGCCGCCGCACAGTGGTTCGTGCGCATGGACGAAGGCGACGGCGTGTTCACCGTCGACAAGGCGGCGCAGACGCTGCGCCAGACCGCGCTCGCCGCCATCGAGCAGACGAGCTTCTACCCCGAGAACGGTAAGGTCCGTCTGCACGACATGATCGCCGGCCGCCCCGACTGGTGCATCTCGCGCCAGCGCAGCTGGGGCGTGCCGCTGCCCGTCTTTCTGCACAAGGACAGTGGCCAGCCGCACGCGAAGACGCTGGAGTTCATCGAGCGCGCCGCGCAGCTGGTGGAGCAAGGCGGCGTCGAAGCCTGGGCCAAGCTCGATCCGCGCGAATGGCTCGGCGATGAAGCCGATCAGTACAGCAAGGGCCAAGACATCCTGGACGTGTGGTTCGACTCCGGCTCGACCTTCCAGCACGTGCTCAAGGGCAGCCATGCCGGCGCTGCACATGAATCCGGCCCCGAGGCCGATCTCTACCTAGAAGGCCACGACCAGCACCGCGGCTGGTTCCACTCGTCGCTGCTGATCTCCTGCGCCCTCAACGGCCGCGCGCCCTACAAGGGCCTGCTGACCCACGGCTTCACCGTGGACAGCAAGGGCCACAAGATGAGCAAGTCCAAGGGCAACGGCGTGGACCCGCAGGACACCTGCAAGAAGCTCGGCGCCGAGATCATCCGTCTGTGGGTGGCCGCCTCCGACTACTCGGGCGACATCGCCGGTGACGACAAGATCCTCGCCCGTGTGGTGGACGGCTATCGCCGCATCCGTAACACGCTGCGCTTCCTGCTCGCCAACGTGAGCGACTTCGATGCTGCGGCCGATGCCGTGCCGCTGGACCAGCTCCTGGAAGTGGACCGTTATGCGCTCGCCCGCATGGCCGAGCTGCAGGCCGACATCCTGGCTCACTACGAGCGCTATGAGTTCCACCCGGTCGTGTCCAAGCTGCAGGTCTACTGCTCTGAAGACCTCGGCGCGTTCTACCTCGACGTGCTGAAGGACCGCCTCTACACCAGTGCCCCCAAGAGCCTGGCGCGCCGCTCGGCGCAGACGGCGCTGTGGCACATCACGCATTCGATGCTGCGCTGGATGGCGCCGTTCCTGAGCTTCACGGCTGAGGAAGCCTGGACTGTCTTCACGGGCAAGAACGATTCGATCTTCGTGCAGACCTACGCCAAGCACGGCACGCCGGACGAAGCGCTGATTGCCAAGTGGAATCGCATCCACGAGATCCGCGATGCGGTGAACAAGGCCATCGAGGATGTGCGCACCACGGGTGCCGTCGGTTCGTCGCTGCAGGCTGAAGTCCAGCTGGGCGTGAATGCCGCCGACCTGACCCTGCTGCAAAGCCTGGGCGAGGACCTGAAGTTCGTGCTGATCACGTCAGGCGCGAATGCCGTGTTGGCCGAGGAGTTCTCCGTGGCCGTCACGCCTTCGGCCCACGCCAAGTGCGAGCGCTGCTGGCACTACCGCGCTGAGGTCGGCACCAGCGCTGAGCACCCTGCCCTGTGCGGCCGTTGCGAAAGCAATCTGTACGGCGCAGGCGAAACCCGCACGATCGCCTGACATGCCCGCCAAGCCTTCCAACACCAACCTCAAGCTCTGGCTGGCCGTTGCCGCCCTCGTCATCGTGGCGGACCAGCTGGTCAAGGCGCTGATCGTCTCGGTCTTCCAGCTCGGAGACAGCCACTACGTGACGAGCTTCTTCTCGCTCGTTCGCGCGCACAACACCGGCGCCGCGTTCAGCTTCCTGGCGGGTGCCGGCGGCTGGCAGCGCTGGTTCTTCGTGGGCCTGGCGGTGGCCGCGGTGGTCTTCATCAGCGTGATGCTCAAGCGCTACGGCCACCAGACGCTGTTCGCGCTAGCGCTCTCGCTGATCCTCGGCGGCGCCGTGGGCAACGTGATCGACCGCCTGTGGCACGGCTACGTGGTCGACTTCCTGCTCTTCCACTGGAAGAACATCTACTACTTCCCGGCCTTCAACATCGCCGATTGCGCGATCACGATCGGCGCCGCCTTGCTCATCTTCGACGAGCTGCGGCGCGTGAAGCGCGGCTGATCTCGACTTACGGGAACGCGGGGACGTTGGGCTCCACGCCCTCGAAGTGCGCTTCGGGGTGCGTGCGGGCCAGCAACTCCTCGATCTCGTCCACGCGCCGGTTCGGCACGTCCACCATCAGCAGGTACTGGCCGGCCGAAATGGAATTTTCGAAGCGGCGCAGCCTGCGGCTCGGCGTGGAGCTGCCGATCATGCTCGACATCCACGTGCCCAATGCCGCGCCCACGGCCGCCAGCGCGATGACCAGCACCTGCGGCGTGGCGCCCGTTTCTGACAGCACGTAGGCCGCCAGCGCACCCGCCGCCGCGCCCAGGCCCGCGCCCACCAGCGCACCCATCTGGGCGGAGCCGATCAGGTCCGAGGTCTGCAGCACGTTGGCGGCGTGCAGGCCGTTCATGTCGGCCCCGTCGGCGGCGGCAAAGTGGATGTGCATTTCGCCGATGCGGGCGAGCAGCAGCTCGTTCATGGTCCTGCGGGCGGCTTCACCGTCAGGCAGGAGCCAGTAGATGCGTTTGCGCATGGTGGTCTCTCCTCGATGTGAACTTGCTTGTCTGAGTTCCGGTGGACTTGCGGTCAGGTTCAACCGTTTTACTCCTGGCTTGAATTGCCCGCAACACTCAAATCCGGCAAAACACCTAACGATCAAGTAGGACAGAGCGTGATTTTGAGCACGTGGCCCCGCATGGGAGCGCTCGACAATCCCGTGCAAATTTTGCAGTTCCGCCATGCTCGACTTCTCCAGCCTGAGCCACTATGACTGGCTCGATGTTCCGATGTGGGTGTTCGATTTCGAGCACCGCCGCAACCTCTGGGCGAACGCAGCGGCCCTGAGCTTCTGGCGCGTCGAACGGGCGGAAGAGTTCCTGTCGCGCCGCTTCGACCATTTCTCCGGCCAGAACGAAGGCTTCAGCGAGCGGCTCATGGCCGCCGCCGCCGAGCACGCCCTGGGCAAGCTCGTGCGCGAGCAATGGACCCTCTTCCCGCGCGGCAAACCCACGACGGTGATGCTGGTTTCGCGCGGCATCCGCACGCCGGAAGGCCGGCAGGTCATGCTGATCGCGGCCGACCAGCTCGACAGCGGCTCCGACAAATCGATGCTGCGCGGCGTCGAGGCGCTGCAGCACAGCTCCATGCGCGTGGCGGTGTTCTCGCTGCGCGACGGCAGCACCTTGATGCGCAACCCGGCCGCAGCACTTGCCTTCGGCAAGCCCGCCGCCCGGATCGGCCGCATGGAGTTCGAAGGCCTGTTCGCCGATGCCGAGCAAGGCAAGGTCGCCTTCGACACGGTGCAGGCCGGCGGCAGCTACCGCGCCGATCTTGAACTGCTCACCACCGCCGGCCCGCGCTGGCACGCCGTGGACATGCGTCCCATGCGCGACCCGGTCACCGGCGACCGCGTGCTCCAGCTCGACGCCCGCGACATCGCGGATCTCAAAGCCAGCCAGGACGCGCTCGAAGCCGCCCGTGCCGCCGCCGAGGAAGCCAGCCAGGCCAAGAGCAGCTTCCTCGCCAACATGAGCCACGAGATCCGCACGCCCATGAACGGCGTGCTGGGCCTCACCGAGCTCGTGCTGCAGACCGAACTCAACGACCGCCAGCGCAAGTACATCGAGCTGGCCCACAACTCGGCCAAGGCGCTGATGGTCATCATCAACGACTTGCTGGACGTGGCCAAGATCGAGGCCGGCCAGATGCAGATGGAGGTTCACGCCTTCCATCTGCAGGACACGCTGCGCGAATCGCTGCAGCCGCTGCTGGTGCAGGCGCACGAGAAGCAGATCCGCCTGCATGCGCGCATCCAGCCCGAGGTGCCGGTCACCGCGATGGGCGATGCGCTGCGGCTGCGCCAGGTGCTGATCAATCTGGTGGGCAATGCGCTGAAGTTCACCGATCAAGGTGAGGTGCGGGTGGAGATTTCTCGTGTGTCCTCTTCTGTTGAGGATGGCTTGCGGCTGCGCTTCGCTGTGACGGATACCGGCATTGGCATGACGCCCGAGCAGATCGGCAAGATCTTTGAGCCGTTCACGCAGGCGGATGGGTCCATCACGCGCCGCTACGGTGGCACGGGGCTGGGGCTGACGATCGTGCAGCGGCTGGTGGATCTGATGGGGGGGCAGGTGTCGGCGGAGAGCACGCCTGGGAAAGGCTCGTGCTTCAGCTTTGAGGTGCCGTTGCGGGCTTGTGTGCCCGCGCCGATCAGTCGGCCTGGGGAGCTGGATGAGGCGCTGGCTTGAGTCGAGCGCTTTGGGTGAGTGACCTGAGGGTGCAACCCGTCAGACTCGCCCGGCTTGGCGACTCCCTTTCCTTGCTGGAGCAAAGAAAGGAAGCAAAGAAGCACCTGTCAAGCATCAGGCTGCGAGTGCCCGATCGCAGGCGAGTGTCCGATCGCAGGCGCTAACGAACCGCGCCCGCTCCGACCGAGGAGGGCCCTCGCCGCCGCTAGGCGGATATCTCCACCGACATCTCTGACGAACTCGCTCGGCCGGGTACGCCGAGTCTCGGCGCTGACCCCTGCTGTCGCCTGGGCGTCCGTCTAGACGAACAAGACACTCGATCCCACCGTCGCCCGTGCTTCCAAATCCCGATGCGCCTGCGCCGCGTCCGCCAACCCGTAGCGCTTCCCGATGTGCACCTTGATCGCCCCACTCGTCACAAACGAGAACAGGTCAGCCGCCATCTCCTGCGCCGATTCCATGGTCGAGATGTGCGTGAATAGCGTCGGTCGACTCAGGTAGAGCGAGCCCTTGGCCGCGAGCATGCCCACATTCACCGGCGGCACCACGCCCGAGGCATTGCCGTAGGACACCATCAGTCCAAACGGCGCCAGCGAATTGATCGAGCCCTCAAACGTATCGGCGCCGACCGAGTCGTACACCACCTTCACGCCCTTGCCACCAGTGATCTCCTTCACCCGCGCCGCGAAGTCCTCGCGCCGGTAGTTGATGGCGTGCGCCGCGCCGGCATCGAGCGCCATGGCGCATTTCTCGTCCGAGCCCGCCGTGGCGATCAGTTGCCAGCCCAGAGCCTTGGCCCATTGGCAGGCGATCAGGCCCACGCCGCCCGCCGCGGCATGGAACAGCACGAAGTCCCCCGGCTGCACGAGGCCCGGCCAGGCGGTGCGGCGCAAGAGGTATTGCGCGGTGAGCCCCTTGAACACCAGGGCCGCGGCCGCGTCCAGCGCGATGGCATCTGGCAGCTTGAAGACCGAACGGGCCGGCAGCACGCGCGCCGTGCTGTAGGCGCCGGGCGGCTGGCTGGCATAAGCAGCGCGATCGCCTGCGCCGAGGTGTGTGACGCCCTCGCCTACCGCTTCGATCACGCCTGACGCCTCCATGCCCAGCGACAACGGCATGGGCAGCGGATAGACGCCAGTGCGCTGGTAGACGTCGATGTAGTTGACGCCGCAGGCATGGTGCCGGATGCGGACCTCGCCCGGACCTGGTGCGCCGACCTCGACGGCCTCCAGCTTCATCAGTTCAGGGCCGCCGGCCTGGGGAACGCGGATGACATGTTCTGTGGTCATGGTCGGCGATGGTAAGGTCCGCCGCGAACCATGCGACTCACACTGCGCTTGACCCTGTTGCTGACCCTGCCTCCACTGCTGTGGGCGGGCAACGCCGTGCTCGGTCGGCACGTGGCCGGTGCGATCTCGCCCGTGCTGCTCAACGGCCTGCGCTGGGCGCTGGCCTTCGCGCTGCTGCTGCCGCTGGCCGGTTCGCTGCGGGCCGCGCCGGAACTGCTGCGCAAGCACTGGCATTACTTCGGCGTGCTGGGCCTGTTGGGCATGGGTTGCTACAACGCCATGCTCTATGCGGCGGTCCACAGCTCCAGCGCGCTGAACGTCACGCTGATCGCCTCCAGCATGCCGGCGTGGATGCTGGCGGTGGGCGCCCTGCGCCACGGCGTGAAGCCACGGGGGCGTGAGGTGATCGGCGCCGTGCTTTCGCTGGCCGGCGTGGCGCTGGTGCTCAGCCAGGGCTCGTGGCAGCGGCTGGCGGCGGTGCATCTGGTGGCGGGCGACCTGCTGATGCTGGTGGCGATCGTGCTGTGGTCCGTCTACAGCTGGATGCTCGTGCGCCCGCCCTTCGATCAACGTCCGCCCTGGGACTGGGCCGGCACGCTGATGGCGCAATGCGTATTCGGTGCGCCGTGGGCCCTGCTCTTTGCCGGCGCGGAGTTTGCGATGGGCATCGCCTATGTGCACTGGAGCCTCACCGTCGTGCTCGCGCTGGCCTACGTGACGATCGCGGCCTCGCTGATCGCCTACCGCTGCTGGGGCATGGGCGTGGCCGAAGCCGGGCCGGCCACGGCGGCATTCTTCTTCAACCTCACGCCGCTGTTCGCCGCCCTGCTCTCGCTGGCGCTGCTCGGCGAAGGCCCGGCCTGGTACCACGGCGCGGCCTTCGCGTTGATCGTGGCGGGCATTGCCGTCTCGGCAAGGCGTTAGGCCACTTTCAGAGCCAGCCCTTTTGCCGCGCCATGCGGTAGGCCTCGATGCGGTTGTCCACGCCAAGCTTGCCGATCGCCGCGGACAGGTAGTTGCGCACCGTGCCGGCCGACAGGCCCAGCTGCTCGGCGATCTTGCCGGCCGTGGCGCCCTCGCCCGAGAGGCGCAGCACCTGGCGCTCGCGCTCCAGCAGCGGATCGGCCTCCACCCAGCCTTCGGCCGCCAGCTCGGGCGCGATGACGCGGCCACCGGCGTGGACCTTGCGCAGCGCCTCCGCCAGTTGCTCGGAGGGCGTGTCCTTGAGCAGGTACGCCGAGACGCCGGCCTCCAGCGCGCGGCGCAGATAGCCGGCGCGCGCGAAGGTGGTCAGGATCACGACCTTGCAGGGCTTGTCGAAGCGGCTCACGCGGGCCGCCACTTCCAGGCCCGAAAGACCCGGCATCTCGATGTCGGTGATGAGCAGGTCGGGCCGCAGCGCGTGGGCCTCGCGCACGGCGGCCTCGCCATCGCCGACGGCGGCGACGATCTGCAGGTCCTGTTCGAGCGAGAGCAGCGCCACGAGAGCGCCGCGCAGCATGGCCTGGTCTTCAGCGAGCAATACACGGATGGTCATGCGGGGCGCACCATCAGCTGAGCTGCGTCGTCAGGTGCAACGACCTCGTCCTGCATCGAATCGGCGAGCGGCACGCGCAGGGTCAGCCGCGTCCCGCGCTCGGCGCCCTTCTGCACCGAGGCAATCTCCACGCTGCCGCCCACGCTCTCCAGCCGTTCTTCCATGCCGCGCAGGCCATGGCCACGGCGCACGGGCGCGCCGCTGCCGTCGTCCTGAATGGTCATCACCGCGTGGTCGTCCTCGGCACGCAGGCGCACGCGCACGGCCTGGGCGCGCGCATGGCGCTGCACATTGGTGGCGGCCTCGCGCAGGGCCAGGGCCAGAGCGCTTTCGGCTTCCGGCCGCAGGTGCAGGGAATCCAGATCGGCGCCAAAGGCCACGCCGCTCGATTCCAGCAGCACGCGGGCCGAGGCGGCTTCCGCCACCAGCACGGCCGAGCGGATGCCGGCCACGGCGGCGCGCACCTGCACCAGCGCTTCACGGGCCACGGTCTCGATGTCCGCCACTTGCGCCCTGGCGGCAGCGGCATCGCGATCCATCAAGCGGCCGGCCAGCTCGCTCTTGATGGCGATGAGGGCCAACGTGGCGCCCAGCGTGTCGTGCAGGTCGCGGCCAATGCGTTCGCGCTCGGCGCTGGCGGCGAGGCGGCGCACTTCTTCATGCGAGAGCCGCAGCGCCGCGTCCCGGTTGGCGCCATGGCGGGCGCTCCAGCCGAAGAAGCCGATCACGAGGCTCAGCAGCACGCCGAAGCCGATGACCAGCGGAGAGAACCGGGGATCCGTCGAAGCCAACGCCGCGAAAGCGATCAGCAGCAGGGCCATCAAGCCCATCGACTGCCGGCGCGTGCCGCAGTACGGGATGAAGGCCGCGGCGTAGAGCACGTAGCTGAACACCGCGTTGAGCGGCACGCTGGCCAGGCCGAGCACCGCGATCGCCAGCGTGTAGCGTGGCAGCTTGGCCGCATCGCCCCACCAGCCTGCGAAGTACAGCGGCAGGAAGACGACAAGGCTGGCCCAGGTGAAGATGCGCAGCTCAAGGCTCAGCGGCATCCAGATCGCGGCGGCCAGCACATAGACCAGCCAGAACAGATTGCCGATCGGGTAAGCCAGCTGGCCACGCGCCACCGTGGCCAGCAAGGAGTTGGGGTGCGCTTGGGGGAATCGCATAACGCTCAGTATCAGCGCAGTTCGATGTCGTCGAGCTCGAACGTGAACTCGCCCGCGGGCAAACCAGCAGTGAAGGCCAGGGCTCGCAGATGGGCCAGGTCAGCACCGTTGAACTTGTCCAGCGGCAGGCGCACTTCCGTCCATTCGGGCTGGATGGTGAAGGGCAGCGTCGCCGGGCGGCCTTGCGCTTGCTCACCGCTGAAGATCATGGCCGTGGCGCTGCGCGCCGGGCCGCGGACCTTGAAGACCAGCTCCTTGCGGCCGGCGAAGTCCACCGGGTCCATCGGCTTGGTGCCGGCCATCCACAGCGCACCGGCCCAGGCGTAGGGCAGACCGCCGTCCACCGTGCCCTGCACCGCCAGCGCGCCGTTCTTGACGGCCAACGTCGCGGTGGACTTGCCGCCCATCATCGCGTCGGTGCTGACCATGAAGGGCTGGCCGATGCGGGCTGCGACGCCCTCGCCGGCGAAGTCGGCAATCAGCGTGCTGGTCGGCGCCTTGGCGGCGGCGACGCCGGGCTTTTCATCCGGCTGCAGGCTGCGGTCCACGGGCAGACCGTTCTTCCACAGGCCGACGATGGCGCGGGTGGTGGTGATGTCCTTCGTGGGGTCGCCCTCGACCAGCAGCAGGTCGGCGCGGCGACCCACGGCGATCTGGCCGCGGTCCTTCAGGCCGAAGATGCGCGCCGGCTCGGCGGTGGCGGCGCTCAGCGCCTCCGCGGGCGTCAGGCCGGACTGCACCAGCAGGGCCAGCTCGCCGTGCAGGCTGGCGCCGTGCGCGGTGCCAGGGTTGCCGGCATCGGTGCCGGCCAGGATGGGCACGCCGGCTGCATGCAGCGTGCGGGTGTTGGCCATCGCGTTGACGATGAAGTGCGGCTTGCTCCAGTCGCCGCCGAAGGCGCCCGACAGGCTGCCCTTCTGCGTGGTGCTCAGCCAGGGTGCGAGGCGCGGATCCTCGGTCAGCTCACGGCCATAGGGCTTGCCGGAGAGGCTGGCATTGACGGCCAGCGTGGCAACGATGAAGTGTTTGCGCGCCTGCTCGATGAAGGCGGCATCGGCGGGCTTGGAGGGATCGAGCGGGCGGTCGATGAACATGTGGGCCAGGCCGTCCACGCCAGACTGGAAGGCCAGGCGCGCATCGTCGGCGGTGGCCACGTGGGCCACGCTGAGCATGCCGCGCGAGCGCGCAGCCTTCGTCAGCGCGCTGATGATGGGGCCGTCCAGCGTCGCCATCGGGTGGCCGTAGGCGGAGCCGTTCTCGATGACGATCTTCAGGTAGTCGCTGCCCTCGGCCTGGCGAGTGGCGACGAAGCCTTCGGCCTCCTCGGGCTTGGTCAGCGTGGGGATCTTGAAGCCGTACTCGGTGCCGTGCCCACCCGGTGCGGTGGCCAGGGTGCCGGCAGACCAGAGGTCAGCGCCTTGCGCCGCGGCCAGGCTTTCACGCTCGCGGCGTGCAGCGGGCAGTTGGCGCGGGTCGGTGAACATGTCGAGCTCGGTCGTCACGCCCAGGCGCAGCGCGTCGCGTCGGGCCGTGCCCCAGCTGTGCACGTGAGCGTCGATCAGCCCCGGCAGCAGGGTCTTGCCGGCGCCCTGCACCACGGGCACGCCGGCCGGCATGACCAGCTTCTTGCTGACCGGGGCGATGGCGGCGATGCGGCCGTCCTTCACCAGCACGTCCATGTGTTCGAGGCGCTGCTTGCCGTCGAACACCGTGGCGTCGTGCACGGCGAAGCTGGCGGATTCAGCAGCAACGGTCGCGGCCTTGGCACCGGACTGGCAGGCAGCGGCGATGCCGATGGCGATGGCAAGCCAGGGAGCGATCTTCTGGAAGTCCTTCATGGTCGATTCCTCAAGTGGAGTAGGGATGGCTCCACTGTAGGAATCGAGGGCCGCGGCGTGCAGTCGCGCCTGTCATGCGCCGCACATGACAGCTGTCATGTGCGGGGAACTGACCCGAGTAACTAACGCGTTATTGCGCGACCAGCGTCCTCTGCACCCAGCCGCTGAAGTTGGCGGCGTCCACATAGACAAAGCCGTTCTTGACCTCGCCACTGGCCACGAGGTCGTCGCGCGGCGTCAGCGTGGCCACGACTTTGGAATCGCGCGAGGCCTGGGCGTAGACCTTGACGTTGGCGATCTTGGCGCGCAGCACGGCGCCGGCCGGGATCGGGGCGCCGGCCTGCGTGGAAGCAGCCGCATTGGCGTCGCCGGACGCGCTGCCCTTGTTGATCAGCGAAGGTTGGTCGCGGATCTGGCGAACGATGTTGTTCCAGTTGTCCAGCAGGCTGGCCGCGATGACCTTGCCCTCGGGCGTGTTGGTGTAGCCGCCCAGGCCGCCCACGGCGCCGCCGCCCCAGGCCACGCCACCGAGCGAGAAGTCGGTCTTGGTGGCCTTGCCTTCGGCCGCCGCCACCTGGATGCTGGAGCGCACGTCGGCGATCAGCAAACTGGTGGACGCTTCCTTGAACTTGAGCCCACCCGCGATGGCACCGAGCACACCGAGCTTGCCGCCCAGGAAGCCGCCCACGCCGCCGGTGTTGTTGGCGGCGATCTGGACGTTGGGCGTCATGACGAAGTCGGCGGCCTGCATCTGGCCCTTGCCGATGTTGGATTCCTGGCGCATCTCGCCGGCAGCGGCGAGGTTGCGCTCCTGCTGCAGGTTCTGCATGGCCTGGCCGCGCTCGACGACGTCGAAGCAGCCCGACTGCTGGACCATGATGCGCAGCAGCGCGGCGGGTGAGCCCAGGCCGTAATGAGAGAGGTAGTTCCAGCCGGTCTGCGGCTCGGCCAGCGCGAGCACGCCGAGCTTCTTGGCGCACTTTTCGACCTGCGGCGCAGGGTCTTCGGCATGGGCTGCCTGATGCACCGAAAGCGGCACCACCAGGAACAGCGACGAAACCAGAACCTCGGAAATTCTCTTCATGTCGACCTCCTCAAAAGTTGCGCCGATTCTGCCAAATCGGCGCGTTCCGGGGGCCTCAATCGGGAGGATTCACCCCCCGGCGTCCTTCATGACGTCAGGGCATCAGGGTCAGCTTGTGCTGCGCAGCACCGGGCAGGAAGGGCAGTGGCTTGGCACTGACCCAATCCGCATAGTCGGTTCGGTAGTACGGCGATATCGGGTTGCCCGACTGTCCGCCCGGCAGGGCCATGATGCCCTTGTCCTCGTGGCTGGGCGAGACGACGATGCGCTCGCTCTGGCCATGCACCGGCTGCTGCACGCGCGGCATGTGGCGGTCGCCGTTGAACTCGACCTCGGGCATGTCGAGGAAGCGGCCCAGCAGCGGCACGGCGCTGGAGAGCGGGTGCTTGACGGCCGAGAGGTTCTGCCGGCCCCAGCGCACGTTGTCCGGATTGCCTTCGGTCTTCTGCAGCACCTGCTCACGGCTGTAGAGCACGGCACGCTCGAAGAACTGCTTCCAGGTGTTGCCCACCGGCAGGATGTCGGTGCGCCGTGCCTGGATCAGGGCCCAGCCCGGCGTTTCGGGCGGGAACTTCAGGTCCTTGGCTGCGAGGTTCTTCGATTCCAGCAGCGAGGCCACGGGCTGAAACATCTGCTCCAGCACGCGGTCGCGGAAGGCGCGCACCCAGGTGTAGCCCACGGCATCCACGGTGGCGCGGTCGGCGCTGGTCTCGATGGCGTGGCGATAGTCGGACAGCCCGTTGCGGGCCACGAACTCGCCGGTCAGCACCTCGTCGAGCAGCAGGCGCTTCCAGCGCTGCATGAAGAGCGCGCGGTCGTCGAGCTGGATGTCGTGCAGGTCGGCTTCCTTGAAATGCTTCTTGGCGCGCAGGTCATCGCGGATTTGCTGGCCGCGCGCGCCGATGTCGTAGCCGCCGGTGCCGATCATGGCCAGATCCGCGCCGCCGACCATGCGCTGGTTGGCGCTCCACAGGCGCGCATCAAGCGGGTCGTAGACCTTGGGCACCTTTTCGCCAGCGGCGTAGTAGCCGTCCCAGCCGGTGGCGCCGGTGGACCAGTCCTGCGGCGTGTCCATGTCGGCGCCGGGCGCGTAGTGGCGTTTGGGGATGGAGCCGATCAGCGTCCAGCCGATGTGGCCCTGGCTGTCGGCGGTCATGAAGTTCTGGGCGGGGATGCCCACGCCGACGGCCATCTTCTGCGCCTCGGCCACGGTGTCCACATGCTCAAGACCCATCGAGCGCAGGTTCAGGCCTTCCTTGTCGTAGGCCACCCAGCGCAGCGCGTAGCGGTCGAACGGCGGCGCCATCACCGGGCCCCATTCGGTTTCCTTGACCTCGATCTCGACCGCCTCGCCGCCGGCCACCTCGATGCGTTCCTTGTACACCGTCAGCGGCTTCTCGCCGGTCGGGCTCATGTACTTGGTGCCGGTCTGGTCGAGCTTGAGCGCGATGACATCGGTCCAGTCGGCGGTGCTGTTGGTGAAGCCCCAGGCCAGCTTGCCGTTGGAGCCCACGACCACGGCGGGCATGCCGGGCAACGTGACGCCGGTGATGGTGAAGTCCTTGCCCTCTTCCTTCCAGCGCAGCTGGGCCTTGTACCAGGTGTGCGGAACGCGGATGCCGAGGTGCATGTCGTTGGCGACGATGGCCGAGCCGGTGTCCGTCAGGCTGCCGCCCACGGCCCAGTTGTTGGAGCCGATGTCGCGCGAGTCGGTCAGCTTGCAATCAAAAGCGCAGGCGGTCTTCAGGCTCGCACCCAGCTGCTGCGGCCAGGGCGTCTTGGGCACGGGAATCGGCGCGGGCTTGCTGCCGTCCACGGCGGCGGCCCAGTCGCTGCTTTGCTGCGTGAGGAATTCGTACCAGTCGGCGGGCACGCTTTCCTTGAGCACACCCATCGCCAGCTCGTCACGGCCTTCGCCGCGCTGCAGGTCCAGGTACATCGACAGCACGGCCAGCAGCGAATCGGCCGGCTTCCAGGCCTGCGGCTTCTGGCGCAGCAGGCCGTATTCAAACGGGCGCGTTTCCAGCGCGGCCAGGCCCTTGTTCACACCGTCGGTGTAGGCCTGCAGCAGCGCCCTCTCACCGTCGGACAGCGTGGCAAACGCGGCTTCGGCGCGGGCGCGGAAGCGGTGGATGCGGCGGCTCTTGTCCAGGTTCACGGCCTTGGCCCCGACCAGGGCCGACAGCTCGCCCGCGGCATTGCGGCGCAGCAGGTCCATCTGGAAGAAGCGGTCCTGCGCATGGGCGAAGCCGAGCGCGCGCGCGGCGTCCAGGCGATTGGCGGCGGTGACGGTCAGGTAGCCGTGATCATCACGGGCCAACTCCACAGGCGCACTGACACCGATCGAACGCTGGCCGTCGAGCTGGGCCAGGCTGCCATGCAAGAAGTAGTAGATACCGGCAGCCAGCGCGATGACGAGCAGCAGCAGGAAGACAAACAGTTTGCGGAGCAAGGACATCGGCTGTCTCGCGGTGTAGGAATAGGAATGGCGGCGATTGTCGGGGTTCGCCCGAAACCGGATCCTCGGCAGTGACCCTAGTTTTCGCTATCAACTCGACCGGCGTTCGCGGCGGCAATCGTTCACGAGACGCGCTTTGCAACGCCCGCAACGAGCGCCTTCAGCACTATAGGGGGAAGGCCCGCAGCAAACCTGCGGCACGCTCTGCAACCGCCACTGCGGTTCATCCCTGCACTCAGTCCATTGATCCAAGGAGTCACAGACATCAGGACATACGCAGCGGAATTTATCGGCACCTTCTGGCTGGTGCTGGGCGGTTGTGGCAGCGCGGTGCTGGCGCCCTCGCCTATCGCATGATCGAGCGCGACTGAAGCACGGCGCTCAGAACGTGCCGGGGTAGGCGCCGCCGTCGAGCAAGATGTTCTGCCCCGTCAGATAACCGCTCTGTTCAGCGCACAGCATGGCGCAGATCGCGCCGAACTCCGCCGCCGTGCCAAAGCGTTGCGCGGGAATGCCGACGCGGCGCTTGGCCGCGAAGTCTTCGGCCGCCTGGCCCGTGCGGGCGGCACTGGCGGCAAAGTTCTTCTGCAGCCGCTCGGTGTCGAAAGCGCCCGGCAGCAAGTTGTTGATCGTCACGTTGCGGCCGGCCAGCTTGCTCTGCCGCGAGAGGCCCGCCACAAAGCCGGTGAGCCCCGAGCGCGCGCCATTGGACAAGCCCAGCGTGTCGATCGGCGCCTTGACCGCGCCTGAGGTGATGTTGACGACGCGCCCGAAGCCGCGTGCGGCCATGCCGTCGACCGTGGCCTTGATGAGCTCGATGGGCGCGAGCATGTTGGCGTCCAGCGCCGCGATCCACTGATCGCGGCCCCAATCGCGGAAGTCCCCGGGCGGCGGACCGCCGGCGTTGTTGACGAGGATGTCCACCTGCGGGCAGGCCGCGAGCGCGGCGGCGCGGCCGGCTTGCGTCGTGATATCGCCAGGCACGGCGATCACGCTAACGCTGGAGTTCAGCGCACGCAGCGCGGTGGCTGTGGCTTCGAGCGTCTCGGCCCCACGCGCCGTGATGACCACGTTGACGCCCTCGCCCACCAGCGCCTCAGCGCACCCACGGCCCAGGCCCTTGCTGGCCGCGCACACCAGGGCCCAACGGCCCTTGAGTCCCAAGTCCATCTTGCTATCTCCACTTCGTCAGCAGCCAAACGCCGCCCATGACCAGGAGCGTACCCGCTGCAACCACGGGCGTGAACGCTTCACCGAGCAGCAACGTGCCCATCAAGATCGTCGCCATCGGCCCGACCATGCCCACTTGCGCCGCCAGCGCCGCGCCGATGCGCTCGATGGCCATCATCAGCATCAGCACCGGCGCCACCGTGCAGACGACGGAGTTCAGCACCGACAGCCACAGCACCTCGTGCGGCAGCGTGGCGATCAGGCTCACCGGCCGCAGCAGCAGGAACTGGCCGATGCAAAAGCCGCAGGCCACGCTGGAGGCCAGGCCGGTCAGGCGCATGGCGCCCAGGCGTTTCACGACCTCGCCGCTGTAGAGCAGGTAGAAGGCATAGCTCAGCGCGCTGCCGAAGACCAGCGCCGCGCCGAGCAGCGCATGGCTGCCCTGCGCGCCCAGCTCCTGGCCGAAGACCAGCACAACGCCCGAATAGCTGACGGCCAGGCACAGCATCTGCCGCCCGCTGACGCGCCGCTTGAACAGCAGCCAACCCAGGAAGAGCACCAGCGTCGGGTTCAGATAGAGCACCAGGCGCTCGAAGCTGGCCGTTACATAAGCCAGGCCGGCAAAGTCCAGGAAGCTGGCCAGGTAGTAGCCCGAGAAGCCCAGGCCGACGATGGCGATCCAGTCCTGCCGGGTCAGCGGCGGCGCATCGCGGCCGGCCCACCAGGCGAGCAACAGGAACATCGGCAGCGCGAACAGCATGCGCAGCATGAGCACGGTGACGGCGTCGACGCCGTAGCGGTAGGCCAGCTTGACGATGATGGCCTTGCCCGCGAAGGCGATGGCACCCAGCACGGCCAACAACAAGCCCGGCCAGAGCTTCTGATTCTTCATGCCGACATTCTTGCCGGCTTGTAACGGGCGCGCCCCGCTGGGGGATTCGGAAGGGCGCAAGCGGCACTCTTCGAGTCGCGAATGCGACGGCTCCTCTCCCCATCAGGGGTTGCTGACGTTATCCTGCGTGCAAGGTGCGCCCGGGAGGCCTCCAGCAACGGAAGAACCAGACATGTCCATAGACTCGGGTGAAGGGCAGGAACAGCAACAAGGCGCGACCGTCCTTGCAGAGCCGAACGACAACCTGGGCATGCGGCTGCTGCGCCGCATGTCGCTGCGGTATGCGGTCGTGCTGGCGCTGGGCGTGGGCCTGCTGCTGCCCACGGCCCTGGTGCTGCTCTACGACGCGCAGGCCAGCAAGCGCCAGGCGCTCGAATCCCTGCACCGCGAAATCTCGCGCACGGCCGAGGTGATGGCGCTGTCGCTGGCCGAGCCGGTCTGGCAGTTCACGGCCGAGCTGGCCGAGCCCATCGTCAAGGCGCAGTTCGACGATCCGCGCTTCGTCTCCATGCAGGTGATGGATGCGTCTTCGCCCAAGCCCTTCCTGACCCACCACCGCCCGCAGCCCGTGGAGGCCGATGAGACCACGCTGACCGAGACCCGCCCCATCCTGCGCGACGGCCGCGAGATCGGCAAGCTGACCATCACGATGAGCGCCGCGCCGGTGCTGGCCGAGAAATTGGCCGACATCGGCCGTGCACTCTGGCGAAGCCTGCTGACGCTGACGGTGTCTTCGGCCCTGATCCTGTGGGTGATGCAGCTGTGCACGCTGCAGCCGATGACGCGCCTGACCGAAGCCGCCGAGGCCCTGGCCGCCGGCCGGCTGGACCGCCCTGTGCGCCCGGCCGGCACGGACGAAATCGCGCGTGTGGGCATGGCCATGGAACGCATGCGCCAGGCCCTGCTTTCCGCCTTCGAGGCCTTGCGCCGCCACGCGGCCACGCTGGAAGACACGGTGGAGCAGCGCACTGCCGAACTCACGGCCAGCAACAGTGAACTGTCCGAGGCCCTGGAACATCTGAAGACCGCGCAGCGCGAACTGGTCGAATCCGAGAAGCTCGCCTCCTTGGGCCGACTCGTGGCCGGCGTGGCGCACGAGCTGAACACGCCGCTGGGCAACTCGCTGACGGTGGTGACGGCGCTGGACGACCGCTACAAGCAGCTCGAAGCCATGCTCCGCGGCGAAGCGCCGATGCGCCGCAGCTCGCTGGAAGAACTGGTGCGCGACACGCGCCGCGGCCAGGACATCCTGCAGCGCAATGTGCAGAAGGCCGCCGACCTGGTGCGTGACTTCAAGCAGCTGGCCATCGACCAGACCTCCGACCTGCGCCGCGACTTCGCGCTCGATTCGGTGGTGAAGGACGTGCTCGTGATGGTGGAGCCGCGCTTCAAGCGCACGCCGTTCGTGATCGAGACCGAGCTTGAAGACGAGCTGATGATGAACAGCTTCCCCGGCGCACTGGGCCAGGTGATCACGAACCTGATGATGAACACGCTGGTCCACGCCTTTGACGGGCTCGAACAAGGCCACGTGCAGCTGCGCTGCTGCTCGGCCGGGCCGGGCGAGGTGCTGCTGTCCGTCACCGACGACGGCCGCGGCATGGACGAATCCGTGCGCCGCCGCATCTTCGACCCCTTCTTCACCACCAAGCTCGGGACCGGCGGCTCGGGCCTGGGCATGCACATCGTGCACAACATCGTCACCAACGTGCTGGGCGGCCAGATCGAGGTGCGCAGCACGCCGGGTGCGGGCGCCCAGATGATCATCGTGCTGCCGCTGGTGGCGCCACAGCGGGCGGGGACGGAAGAAGCGCTGCTCTGATTGGTGTGAATATAGAAGCTGACAGAGTATTGGCTTGATTGTCAGAATCTATATTCATTCCGAAGACTGCCCGCGCACTCCTCCAATTGCCGCCCGCCACCGCTGGCGCCATCGAAAAGCTCGGCGCTGATCTGGCCGTGACGCGCTTGCGCCGCAAGGAATCCTTGCGCTTCTGGCTCAACGCAAGAGCTTCGACCCATCGTGCTTTCCGTCGGCAGCCGCCAAGACCAGGAAACCGAGCGCGCTTGCGGCGCAGCTGAAAAGAAGAAAGGGCGCCCCGCGGGGCGCCCTTGTCACTCATTCACGCTTGGACTTCGATCAGTCGCCAGCGTAGATGTCGCGGTCCTTGGTTTCCTTCACGAACAGCATGCCCACCACGAAGGTGATGCTGGCGAAGACGATCGGGTACCAGAGGCCGTTGTACATATTGCCGGTCTGCGCCACGATGGCCACGCCCATGGCAGGCAGCAGGCCGCCGAACCAGCCGTTGCCGATGTGGTACGGCAGACTCATCGAGGTGTAGCGGATGCGGGTCGGGAACATCTCGACCAGCATGGCGGCAATCGGGCCGTAGACCATGGTCACGAACAGCACGAGCACGACGAGGATCAACACAGCCATCGGCTTGTTGACCTTCTCCGGATCGGCCTTGTCGGGATAGCCATGCGACTTGAGGACGGCCTTCAGGTTGGCACTCAGCACGGCGTCCTTGGCGGTCTTGGCATCGCTGAGCGTCTTCACGCTGGTTTCAGCGGCCTTGACGGCCTTGGCGTCGGGCGTGGCGGCAGCCTTCAGGTCGGCCAGCTTGGCTTCGGCAGCAGCCTTGGCCGTGGCGATCTCTTCGGGCGTGACGGCAGTCGAGATGACCTTGTCGCCGACCGTGATCGTGGCGGGCGTGCCAGCGGTGGCAGCAACGTTGTCATAGCTGACCGAGGATGCCGACAGCTTTTGCTTGGCGATGTCGCAGGAGCTGGTGAACTTGGCCGTGCCAGTCGGGTTGAACTGGAACGAGCACTCGTTCGGGTCGGCGGTCACGACGACCTTGGAGGCAGCTTGCGCGGCGGCCAGATCGGGGTTGACGGCGCTCGTCAGGGCCTTGAACAGCGGCATGAAGGTCAGCGCAGCGATCAAGCAGCCGGCCATGATGATGGGCTTGCGGCCGATCTTGTCCGACAGCGAACCGAACACGATGAAGAACGGCGTGCCGATGGCCAGCGAGATGGCGATCAGGATGTTGGCCGTCGGACCATCCAGCTTGAGCGGGCCGGTCAGGAAGTACAGGGCATAGAACTGGCCCGTGTACCAGACCACGGCTTGACCCATGGTCAGGCCAAACAGCGCCAGCAGCACGATCTTCAGGTTCTTCCACTGACCGAACGATTCGGACAGCGGCGCCTTGGAGGTCTTGCCCTCCGCCTTCATCTTCTTGAAGGCCGGCGACTCGTTCATCGACAGGCGGATCCACACGCTGATGGCCAGCAGCAGGGCCGACACCAGGAAGGGAACGCGCCAGCCCCAGTCGCTGAAGGCTTCTTCGCCGACGATGGTGCGGGTGCCCAGAATCACGAGGATGGACAGGAACAGACCCAAGGTGGCCGTCGTCTGGATCCACGAGGTGAAGGCGCCGCGCTTGCCGTGCGGAGCGTGCTCGGCCACGTAGGTGGCAGCACCGCCGTACTCGCCGCCCAGCGCCAGGCCCTGCAGCATGCGCAAGCCGATCAGCGCGACCGGAGCAGCCATGCCCACCGTGCCGTAGGTCGGCAGCAGGCCGACCAAGAAGGTCGACAAGCCCATGATCAGGATCGTGACCAGGAAGGTGTACTTGCGGCCGATCATGTCACCGAGGCGACCGAACACCAGCGCGCCGAAGGGGCGAACCAGGAAGCCGGCTGCAAAGCCCAGCAGCACGAAGATGTCGCGCGAAGCCGGATCGAGTGCGGTGAAGAAGTGCTTGCCGATGATGGCGACAAGGGTGCCGTACAGGTAGAAGTCGTACCACTCGAACACCGTGCCCAGCGAAGAGGCGAAGATGACCTTCTTCTCTTCCGCTGTCATCGGCGCGGCGGACGACGCTGCGCTTGCAGTTGCCATTTGTGAGTCTCCGTTCTTGTGCGCGAAGCCGCCACCCGGCGTCTCCTGGGGCGGGACTGTGAGCGCAGGCACTGACCCGGCTCTGACGCGAGACTGAAACGACGCTGACAAACTCAGGTGCAACCCTTGAGGGCGGTTTCACAATGCGGCAAAAGTGGGAGATTCAGGGAATGCCACTAGGTGGGCTGGACATGCGGGTGTCAGGAAGATGCGGGAAGAACCGCATCGGCCACATGCGAGATCACAATTCCCCGCGCCAAGGCCGTCGCCGACGCCCGCCGGGTGCGCGGAGGACGACCAAACCAAGTGCAAGTGGGAATTCACGCAGCCGACCCAATTCAGCCGCGTTGGCCGGGGCGGGTGAGCCAGTTCGTTGGGCAGCACAAGGAGACGTACATGACAGTTCGAATCGTGAGACTCGGAAGTCCACGAACCGAAGACGAGGGCCTGCGCATCGGCACGGTTCGACGCCCACCGCGCGGCGTGCCAAAGTCGGAGTTTTCATCACAGAACTGGTACGACGTCTGGTACCCAAATCTCGCGCCCACCCCCGATACCGTCAAGCTGGGCCAAGCGGCCGAAACGCCGGCACAGTGGCGGGCATTCATCAAGAAGTACAGAAGCGAAATGGCGGCTCCAGAAGCGGCACGCACGATTGAGCTGTTGGCGACCCTGTCGAAGTCTTCGAATTTCTCGGTCGGCTGCTATTGCGAGGCAGAAGAGCATTGCCATCGTTCCGTTCTACGGGAACTGTTGAAGGAGGCTGGTGGTGAAGTGGTGTAGCAACTACTTCGCACGCCTATCCGCAGGCAAGATCGTCCTCTGGTGCTATCTCATCTGGTACCTGTGCACGGTCGCGAAGCATTTCGATCCGTCACCCGCGATCTGGCTCAACTCTCTGGGCATCAGCGTGGTCGTCGGCATTGCTCTGCTGCTCAGTGTCGGCAGCGCCGCTGCCAAAGCCGCCGATCCTTGGCAGACCTTCCGGCTGTTCTTCATGCCCTTCGCCGTGTCCAGCTTCTCGTCTCTCATCAAGGGGCATGGCTTCATTCTGGTGTTTCCGCCATCGGTCGCGGAGGCCGCCGCGCAGCTTGGCGCTTGCGCCCTCTTTCTTCTGGCGGTGTTCACCATCAAACGCAGCGTCGGCAACGGCAACGCCTGACACGACGAACCTCGATATGTCGCGCCTGATCCACGTCTTCTTGCTCCCGCTGCTCGCCTTCGCTGCTTGCGCCACGCAGCCCCCACGCCTGCCAGTCGCGCCAGAGCCCGGCTTCACGCCGCTCACGGAGGCGTGCAGAGCACTGGGCGCATCCGAGTTTCACAAGAACTCCGTCCAGCGACCGCCCTATGGCTGGACCTTGATTCGGATGGACGTCGAGAACGGTGCGCCAACAAGGATCGAGATCCTGGATTCAAGCCCCAAGGGCGCCTTCGATGCTGCGGCCAAAGCCAAGTACGAAGTGGCCTACTTTCCTTCGGGCAAGTCTGCGCAGGGTTGCATCGTCTCGCACAGGTGGGACTGAACGAGACCGCCAGCGTTTCAGCCGGTCTTGAGCACAATCGGCGGCACCGGCACGCCCAGCTCCTGCAGCCACGCCGCCCGCTCCGGCAACTGCTCCCAGATCGCCAACTTGGTCGCCGCATTCGCGCGGCTCCAGATCATGATTTCGTCGATGCTGCGCGCGCAGCCCTCGCACCAGCCGCTTTCCTCGTGGATGCGGCAGACGAGCACGCAGGGCGAAGGGACTTCGGGTTCGGTCACTGTCACAGCTTCACGACGTCGATCACCGGCGCCTTGGTCAGCAGTTCCAACTCGGCCGGTGTCATCTTGAACACGCCGTTCGGGTGGCCGGCAGCGGCCCAGACGATGTCAAAGCGGAACAACTCGCGGTCAATGAAGAGGGTCGGCCCCTCCCCGGCTTCGGGTGCGAAGCCAAGCGGCGAGACGCCGCCAATGGAGAAGCCCGTGCGCACCTTGACGTAGTCGGCATCGGCGCGACCGAGCGGGCCGGTGTGAGTCTTGAGCAGGCTTTCGTCCACGCGGCGGTCGCCGGAGGCAATCACGAGCACCGCAGATTCGTCGCTCTTGCGGCGGAAAACGACCGACTTGGCGATCTGGCCGAGGCTCACGCCCAGCGCGTCGGCGGCTTCCTGCGAGGTGCGGGCCGAGGCTTCGAGCCAGACCGGCACATGCGGATGGTTCAGTGCGGCCAGCGCGGCGCTGACACGTAAAAAGCCCGCATTGCTGCGGGCTTGTTCGGAGGTTTCAGTCTGCTGCATCGGGCCATTGTGGCCCATGCGCTGACGCCGATTATTCCGCGGTAGCTTCAACCTTGGCGGCGCGGCGCTCAACGCTCGCAGCGTTGCCGTTGTCGGCGCGCTGGGCGGCCAGGGTGCCGTCGGTGCGGGCCTTCTTGACTTCGGCCTGCACATCGGCGCGGCTCTTGCCGCCCTTCTGAGCTTGGGCAGTCACGTAGGCGGAGTCCATGCCGTAGTTGGGCAGTTCGCCGTTGGCGCGGGCCTGGGCCAGTTCAGCTTGAACCTGGGCGCGCGTCACTTCGGCGGAAGCCGGTGCTGCGAACAACACGGCAGCGGAGATCAGGGCGGTGGCGAGAACGGCGGAGAAAGCGGTCGGGGTCTTCATGATGGTGTCCTTCAGTGGGGTACTGCTCTTCTGTCGGTGGCTGCAACGACCGCTGCAACCATGGACTGAATTCTGAAGACCATCGCCCCTGGGAAAAACCAGCAAGCCAGGAACTGACTATTGAGAAATTCGGAATAACCCTGTGGTTCAGCGTCAGGCCTGCGCCGCCGAAACGGTCTGGTAGACGGCCGTGAACTCCGGCGGCATCCGCTTGGGCTTGCCGCTGGAGATCTCGATGCAGACCAGATCCCAGACGCCGCGCATCAGCGTGGCGCCGTCGCTCTCGCGCAGGAGCTGGAATTGCCGCTGCATGGAGAGCTTGCCGTCGCCGTTGACGAGCCAGGTGCCCAGGAGCAGCCGCTCGCCGAGAAAGGACGGCAGCAGGTAGTCGTACGCGCCGCGGCGGATGGCCATGGCGCGGTCCAGGCGGTGGTAGTCGGCCATGGACAGCCCAAGGGCCTCGGAATGCGCCCAGCCGGCCAGCTCGCACCACTTCACGTAGACGGCGTTGTTGGTGTGGTCGAGGCCGTCGATGTCCGGGCCTTCAGGCGTCACGGGCAGGATGAAGGGATCGGGGAGATCCCAGTTCACGCTGAGATCCTCACGCCTTCTCCCACACGGCGGCGAAGAAGCCGTCCGTCTGGTGCACTTGGGGCCACAGGCGCAGCATGCCGTTCTCGCACAGGCTCTCGGCGTTGGCGACCTGGGCCTTGGTCAGCAGCTCGGCGGCGTCCAGGCGCTTGAACTGCGAGTGGGCGGCGGAGAAGGCTTCGGCGATCGCCTCGTTCTCGGCGTCCAGCAGGCTGCAGGTGGCGTAGACAAGCCGGCCGCCGGGCTTGAGCAGGCGCGAGGCGCTGGCCAGGATGGCGCTCTGCTTCTCCTGCAGCTCGGCCACGGCCTTGGGCGACTGGCGCCACTTGAGGTCGGGGTTGCGGCGCAGCGTGCCCAGGCCCGAGCACGGCGCGTCAACCAGCACGCGGTCGATCTTGCCGGCCAGGCGCTTGATGCGCTCGTCGCGCTCATGGGCGATCTGGGCGGGATAGACGTTGGACAGGCCGGAGCGCGCCAGGCGGGGCTTGAGCGCGTCCAGGCGGTGGCCCGAGACGTCGAAGGCGTACAGGCGGCCGGTGTTGCGCATGGCAGCGCCCAGCGCGAGCGTCTTGCCGCCGGCGCCGGCGCAGAAGTCCACGACCATCTCACTGCGCTTGGGGTCGAGCAGCAGGGCCAGCAGTTGGCTGCCTTCGTCCTGCACCTCGATGCCGCCGCTGGTGAAGAGATCGAGCTTGGCCAGGGCCGGCTTGCCCTGGATGCGCAGGCCCCAGGGCGAGTACGGCGTGGGTTCACAGGTGATGCCGGCGGCGTGCAGCGCGGTGACGACCTCTTCGCGCTTGGCCTTGAGCGTGTTGACGCGCAGGTCCAGCGGCGCGCCCTCATTCATGGCAGCAGCCAGCTTCCAGAACTGCTCTTCGCCCAGGCGGGCCAGCAACGGCTCGGCCAGCCAGTCGGGCATGTTGTGGCGCAGCTTCGGGGCGAGCGTGCTGCGATCGATGGTCTCAAGCTGGTCAAGCCAGGCCTGCTCCTGGGGCGCCAGCGCGCCCTTGAGGAAGCCGGGGTTGCCGGCCCAGGCCAGGATGGCCAGGCGGCGCTCCATCGGGCCGGAGCCGCTCTGGGCCAGGTGGCCCAGCAGCAGGCGCTGGCGCAGCACGGTGTAGACGGTCTCGGCCAGCGTGTGGCGTTCGCGCTGTCCGAGGTTCTTGTTCTTGCGGAAGAAGGCGGAGACCACGCCGTCGGCGGGCATGTCGAGCTTGAGTACTTGCTTGACCAGCTCGGTGGTCATTTCCAGGAGGGCATTCGGATGCATAAGCCCGATTATCGACGAGGGGCGTCACGGGATTGTCCCGAGCCCAAGGCCGCACGGCTCTGGCACGCTTGCGCCTCAGCCAGGAGAGGGAGATCGAGCATGCTTGCCACAGCGCCCGGCAGTTCGGCAGCGGAGCACCGTTTTGCGCCGCACCACCGTTGGGATCGGCACGGCGTGCAGATCATCCTGGCCCTGGTATGGCTGGGCACGCTGATGGGCTTCGGCCACAGCGTTGCGGAGCACCTCGAGCACCACGGCCTCGACTACCCTTGGATCGTGCACGTCCACGCGGCAGCCTTTGTCGGCTGGCTGGTGCTGTTCACCGTGCAGATGGCGCTGATCCGCGGTCACCGGCACGCACTGCACAGGAAGCTCGGGCTGTGGGGCGCGGGCCTGGCGGCCTTCATGGCGGTGATCGGACCCGTCACGGCCATCGTCAACGGCCGCCTTCAGTACGGCACGCCGGAGAGCAATCCGGCCTTTCTCGCCGTGTCGCTCTCCTCGATCACGATCTTCGCGGTGCTGGTCGGGGCAGCGTTGGTCCTGCGCCGCCAAGGCGCTGCGCACAAGCGGCTGATGCTGCTGGGGCTGCTCGCGCTCAGCCCTGCCGGCTTTGCGCGCTGGCTGGGCGGCCCGATCATGGGCCTGCTCGGCCACAACCCGTTGGGAATGTGGTGCGTGCTGTACCTCATCTCGACCCTGCTGGTGGGCGCCATCGCCGTCTACGACCTGATCACACGGCGGCAACTGCTAAAGACCTATGTGCTGGCAGCGCTGTTCAGCGCGGCGCTGCAGGGCCTCTCGATCTGGCTGCTCTTCTCGCCGCCCTGGGGGGTGATGACGAAACAGCTGCTCGCTCACTGACGCGATACATCCACGCATTACGATGCCGGCGCATGAGCCAAGACGACCTGCCGCCCCTGCCCGACACGCCAACCGGCCGCTACCGCCATTACAAGGGCGGTGAATACGAAGTGATCGGCGTGGGCCGTCACAGCGAGACGCTGGAGCCGCTGGTGGTCTACCGCCCGCTCTACAACGACTCCGGCATCTGGCTGCGCCCGCACGCGATGTTCTTCGGCACGCTGGAGGTGGACGGCGTCGTGCAGCGCCGCTTCACGCCTGTTCCCGCATGACGATGAAGCTGCCTTCCGCGCTGCGCACGCGCAAGCGGCTGCTGAGCAGCGCCGTGGTGGGCATCATCGTGGCCCTGGCCTGGCCAAGCCACATGGAGCCTTTGAGCCGCGCGCTGCTGGGCTGGAACGTCGGTGTGTGGCTGTATCTGGCGCTGGCGCTGCACATGATGTTTCGCGTCACCGACAAGGACCTGCAGCGCCACGCCATGGCCAGCGCGGATGGCATGGGCACGGTGCTGCTGCTTGCTGGCGGCGGCGCCGCTGCTTCGCTCGTGGCCGTGGCCCTGGAGCAGATGCAGGTCAAGAGCGGCATCGGCGTAGGCGAAGGCTGGCCGCATCTGATCCTGGCCTTGGTCACAGTGGCTGGCACCTGGCTCTTCCTGGCGGTGGAGTTTGCGCTGGCCTACGCGAGCATCTTTCACCGCAAGGGCCATTGCCACGGGCTGGACTTCCCCGGCGACGAGGACACGCCGGACTACCTGGACTTCCTGTACTTCTCCGCCACCGTCTCGGCCTGTGCGCAGACGTCTGACGTCGCCGTCAATTCACGGCCGATGCGCCGGCTGGTGCTCGTGCACACGGTGCTGGCGTTCGCGTTCAACACGGGCGTGCTGGCGCTGTCGATCAACATCCTGGCCGGGGCGATCGGCTGAGGCTAACGCCCGATTCAGCCGAAGGCTTGCGAAGCGCCGCCCTTGTGGCGCACGACCAAGCCTTCGATCTGCAGCTGATCCTCCACGAACCAGCGCACCGCAGCCGGGTACATGCGGTGCTCCTGCGCCAGCACACGCGTGGCCAGCGCCTTGGCGTCGTCGCCCGGCAGCACGGGCACCTGGGCCTGGGCGACGATGGCGCCGTGGTCCAATTCGGCCGTCACGAAATGAACCGTGGCCCCGGCGAACTTGCAGCCCATCTCGATGGCGCGCTCGTGCGTGTGCAGGCCTGTGAAAGCCGGTAGCAGCGAGGGGTGGATGTTGAGCATGCGGCCCGCGTAGTGGGCGGTGAAGCCCGGCGTGAGGATGCGCATGAAGCCGGCCAGCACAACGAGGTCGGGCGAATGGGCGTCGATCGCCTTCATCAGCTCGGCATCGAAAGCCTCGCGATTGGCAAAGCCCTTGTGGTCCAGCACCACGGCGTTCAGGCCGTTCTCCCGGGCGTAGACCAGGCCGCCGGCATCGGGCCGATTGCTGATGACGGCCTCGACCTGGGCATTCCAGCCTTCTGCAACACAGGCCTGGTGAATGGCCTTCATGTTCGAGCCGCTGCCCGAGATCAGGATGACGATGCGCTTCATTGGGCCGCGATTGTAATAATGGCCGGCTCACATGACCGCTGAACACCAACCCCGCCCGCGCGTGCTTTCTGGCATGCGCCCCACCGGCGCCCTGCATCTGGGCCACTACCACGGCGCACTCAAGAATTGGGTGCGGCTGCAGGACACGCACGACTGCTTCTTCTTCGTGGCCGATTGGCATGCGCTGACGGACCGCACGCCCGAGCGTGGAGAGCTGGAGCACAACACCTACGACATGGTCGTGGACTGGCTGGCCGCCGGCCTCGATCCGGAGCAGTGCACGCTCTTCATCCAGAGCCGCATGCCCGAGCACGCCGAGCTGTTCACCCTGCTCGCCATGAGCACACCCGTTTCCTGGCTGGAACGCGTGCCCGGCTACAAGGACCAGGCCGCACCCAGCTACGGCCAGCTCGGCTATCCGCTGCTGCAGGCGGCCGACATCTTGCTCTACCGCTCCGCCTTCGTCCCGGTGGGCGAAGATCAGTCGGCGCACGTGGAGATCACGCGCGAGGTGGCACGCCGCTTCAACCACCAGTACGGCACGGCGTTCGTCGAGCCGCAGGCTCTGCTGACCGAGACCTCGCGCGTGCCGGGTCTGGACGGCCGCAAGATGAGCAAGAGCCTGGACAACGGCATCGCCATGCGCGCCGCGCCCGAGGTGGTGGCGGAACAAGTTCGCACGATGCCGACCGATCCGCAGCGCGTGCGGCTGAGCGATCCCGGCGAGCCCGCGCGCTGCCCAGCCTGGGCGCTGCACGAGGTCTACACCGACGAGGCCACGCGCGGCGAGCTGGCGCAAGGTTGCCGTCGGGCAAGCATCGGCTGCCTGGACTGCAAGCAGCCGCTGATCGAGGCCATCCAGAAGGAACAGGCACCGTGGCGCGAGCGGGCCGACGAGTGGCTTGCTGATCCAAAACGGGTGCACTGGATTCTGGAGTTGGGTACCGAGCGAGCGCGCGCCGTGGCACGCAAGACGCTGCGCGAAGTGCGCACCTCGATGGGCCTGGCTTACTGATGGCTGCCCTGCACATCACCGATCTGGAATCCGCCATCAACTGGTGGCGGCAACGCTCGCCCACGGCCGTCGGCGAACCGATGGCGCCGGAGCTGACGGCGCTGGCCGAGGTCTATGGCTTGATGGTCTTCGAACGTCGCAGCGAAGTCGACGAAGACGCCCTGCCTGCGCCGGCCATGCAAGCCTGGCTCGATTGGTACGAAACCACGCCCGACGCGCCCTGCATCGCCATCTGCTCCACCAGCCAGGGCGACGAGCTCTGCAAGGGCTGCGGCCGTACCTTCGACGAGGTGCAGAACTGGTGCGTGATGACGCCGACCGAGAAACGCGTGACCTGGCGCCGCATTTCCATCGAGGCCACGGCCTGGCGTTTCAACCGCTACGCCGAGCGTGCCCACGAGAACAAGACGACCGGCAAGAACAACGAATGAGACATTCCTTCCGGGCCGACCTGCGGCGCCTCGTCCCGCTGGCCTGGCCGGTCTTCGTGGGCCAGGTGGCCGTGCTGGCCTTCGCCACGGTGGACACCTTCTTGCTGGCCCGCTATTCGGCCATCGACCTCGCGGCACTGGCCGTGGGCGCAGCCATTTACGTCAGCGTCTTCGTGGGGCTGATGGGCGTGGTGCTGGCGGTGTCTCCCATCGTCGGCCAGCTCTTCGGCGCGGGCCAGTTGGACAAGGCCGGGCGGCAGCTGCACCAGGCGGCGTGGCTGGCGATCTTCCTGGCGGTGCTGGGCAATGCGGTGCTGATCTTTCCCGCGCCGCTGCTGGCCATCGCGCACGCCGGCGCCGAGGTGGAGAGCCGCGTCCGCGAGTACCTGCTGGCCCTGGCCGTGGCGCTGCCGCCGGCCCTGCTGTTCACAGCCTATCGCGGCTTCAACACGGCCGTCTCCAGGCCCAAGGCGGTGATGAGCCTGCAGGTCGGCGGCCTGCTGCTGAAGATCCCGCTCTCGGCCCTGCTGGTCTGGGGCGCGGGGCCGATCCCGTCGCTGGGCACGCTGGGCTGCGGCATCGCCACGGCCATCGTGATGTGGATCCAGTGCGCGGCGGGCCTGTGGATGCTGCGCCGGGACGAGTTCTACGACCGCTTCGGCCTGCGCCACGGTGGCCTGCACAAGCCACACTGGCCCGACCTGCGCGCCCTGCTGCGCCTGGGCCTGCCCATGGGCAGCTCGATCGCCATCGAGGTCACGGGCTTCACGTTCATGGCCATCTTCATCGCGCGGCTCGGACCGACGACGGTGTCGGGCCACGAGCTGGCCATCAACCTCGTGTCGATGATGTTCATGATGCCCATGGCCATCGGCGTTGCTTCCGGCACGCTGGTGGCGCAGGCCGTGGGTGCGCGCGACCATGAGGACGCGCGGCGCGTGGCCGGCCATTCGATGGAACTGGGCCTGGGCGTTGCCGCGGTGATGGGCGGCGCCTGCTTCCTGTTTCGCGAGCAGGTGCTGCGGCTGTACACGCACGACGGGGCCATCCTCGCGGCCGCCCTGCCCTTGCTGCTGTGGGTCTGGATCTTCCACATGGCCGACGCCGTGCAGACCGTGGCGGCCAACATCTTGCGGGCGTATCACATCGCCACGGCGCCGGTGGTGATCTACGCGCTGGCGATCTGGGGCGTGGGCATCGGCGGGGGTTACTACATGGCCTTCAGCGGCTCACCCCGGGTGCCCGATTCACTGCGCGGCGCCTCGGGTTTTTGGAGCGCGGCCACGGCGGGGCTGGTGCTCGCCGCCCTGGGCCTCACGCTCTTCATGCGCTGGCTACACCGCCAGAACCAAGCACCACAGCCGGGAAGCTGAGCACGAAGACCGAGCCGCCGCCCGGCCGCGCCTCACAGCGCGCCGTGCCACCGTGGCGCTCGGCGATCTGCTTGACCAGCGAGAGCCCCAGGCCCACACCGCCGGCCTGTTCGGCATGGCCGGGCAGGCGGAAGAAGGCTTCGAAGATGCGTTCGCGCATCGGCGCCGGCACGCCAGGGCCGCGGTCGAGCACGCGCAGTTCGATCTGGTCTCCTCCTGCTGCATTGACACGTCCAACGCTCACCTGAACATCGTCGCCGCCATAGCGGCGTGCGTTCTCCAGCAGGTTGCGCAGCGCGCGGCGCAGCAGCCGCTCTTCACCGAGGACCGTGAGGTCGGCCTGGCTGGATTCCAGTTCTGCACCGACACGCGCGCCCTCTTCCACGGCCAGGCCGACGACGTCGACCAGCTCCGGCGCGGCTGAGCTGCCGGCTTCGAGGCGGCTGGCGAGCAGCACCTCCTCGACCAGGGCGTCGAGTTCGGCGATGTTGGTGTCGATCTCTGCTGCCAGATGCGCGCGACCTTCGGGCGGCGTTTCGTCGAGCATGGCAAAGGCCATCTTCAGGCGTGCCAGCGGCGAGCGCAGCTCGTGGCTGGCGTTGGCCAGCAGGGCCTTGTTCGAGCGCAGCAGAGATTCGATGCGACCGGCGGCATCGTTGAAGCTGCGGGCCACGGCCGCCACCTCGTCGCGGCCGCGGTCGTCCACACGCTGGGCCAGGTTGCCAGCACCGAAGCTTTCGACACCGGTCTTGAGCATTTCCAGACGGCGGGTGAGCCGGCGCACGACCGGGTAGGCGCCGGCCGCCACGCCCACGAAGAGCAGGACCAGCACGGTCGCCAGGGCCTCGCCGCTGGGCAGTTGTCCCAGCCACGGCATGCCCCAGAGCTGCAGCGGCTGCTGGAAGGCGGGCTGCTGCTGTTGCGGCGGTTGGCCACCCTGCAGCTCGCGGCGTTGCAGATGCTGCGGACCCGAGCCCGGCATCGGCAGGACGCCCGGCTGCGGCCGCCACGCACGCATCATCACGAGGCTGCGGCCGTCGTCCAGGCTCAGCAGCACCTGGCGTGACAGCGGCTCGTCCTCACGGCGCTTGAACAGCTCGCTGGCGCCAATGCGCTGGCCCTTGTCGTCCTGCAGGGCGATGGCCATGCGCAGGCGCTGGCCCCATTCGGCGATGGCCGCTGCCTGCTGTTCGCGCGGCGCGCTGGCCGCCGGCAGGGCGTGGTGGATCAACGTGCCCATGGCGATCATGCGCTCGTTGGCCGCGGCGTCGGCCGTGCCGCGCTCGTGCTCCATCTGGCGCTGGAAAAGCCAGGTCGCGCCGAAGGCAAAAGCCATCAAGAGCGCGACCAGGGTGAGATAGATGCGGAAGTAGAGCGACTTCATGGCCGCTCGTTCTCGGACGGAATCACGTTATTCGGAATCCTGCTTCTTGGCGAAGACGTAGCCGACACCGCGCACCGTGAGCACGCGACGCGGGTTCTTGACGTCTTCCTCGATCACGGCGCGGATGCGCGAGACGTGCACGTCGATGGAGCGGTCGAAGGCATCCAGCGGATGGCCCTTGAGCGCGTCCATGATCTGGTCGCGCGAGAGCACGCGGCCGGGGCTCTGCGCCAGCACGACGAGCAGGTCGAACTGGTGGCTGGTCAGCTCGCAGGCCTTGCCGTCCAGACGGGCCAGGCGGGCGGCCAGGTCGATCTCCAGGCGGCCGAAGCGCAGCACCTCGTCGTTCTCGTCGGCCTGCGGCTCGGAGCGGCGCAGCAGGGCCTTGACGCGGGCCTGCAGCTCGCGCGGCTCGAAAGGCTTGGCCAGGTAGTCGTCGGCGCCGAGCTCCAGGCCCAGGATGCGGTCCATCGGTTCGCCGCGGGCAGACAGCATCAGCACGGGCAGGCGCTTGTTGGAACCGCTGCGCAGCTCACGGCAGAACTCCAGGCCGTCGCCATCGGGCAGCATGATGTCCAGCACCAGCAGGTCGAAGCGCTCGTGATTGAGCTGCTCGCGGCCGGCGGCCAGAGAGCCGGCGACCGTGATGTCGAAGCCGGCTCGTTTGAGGTAATCGCCCAACATCGTGGTCAGGCGGGAATCGTCGTCGATCAGCAGCAGCTTGGGTGCGGTCATCGGCGTAGAAGCGTCAAGAGGACGCGATTGCGTCCGGCTGTGAGTATTGGAAGAAGAGGTGTCAAGCATACGCGAGCTCCCGTGGGCTGATGAGTTTGCTGATGAAGACGGGGCCTTCCTTGACGATCGATCAGGGAAGGCCCGGTGGCTTACTGCGGTGCGGAGGCTGCGGCGCCCTTGCGGGCGGCGCGCTCCTTGAAACGCTCCTTCATGTGCTCAGCCTGCTTCTTGTGCAGGGCCTGCAGCTTGGCGCGCTGTTCGGGCGTGAGCACGTTGGCGGCGTCGATGAGGGCGCGGGTCATGCGGGTGGCGATGGCGTCATGCTGGGTCTGGGCCTGCTGCGACAGCGAGGTCACCGAGTTGGCATCGACCACCGGCGCGGCCAGCAAGCCGCCGATCTGCTCGTGCAGCTTGCGCAGCTGTTCGCTGGCGGCCTTGTTGTCGTCCATGGCCTGCTTGAAGATGGCGTGGAGCTGCTGCTTCTGCGCATCGGTGGCGTCCACGGCCTTGAGGTCGTGGAACATGCGCTCGTGCATCATGCCCATCTCGCCCGCGGGCGGCATGCGGCCATGGTCCATCGGTGGCTGGGCTTGGGCAGCGGCGGCGCCCAGAGCAATTGCCAGCGTGGCGGCGCCCGTCTTGAGGATTCGGCTCAGTTCCATCTTGAGATCTCCTGCTTGTTCGCGGCGGTGTGCTGCGGTAGGGAAATCTTCAGCGGCGCGCGTAAGCCCCTGATATGCAAGCAGAAAACAATTGTAAAGACGTTTTGAAGGGTTGCCGCAAGGTTTCAGGTCAGCTGCGAAAGCCCAAAAGCAGAAAGGGCTGGCAAACGCCAGCCCTTCCCTTGCAGAACGCGATTCAGATCACTTGATGGGCTTGAAGCGCATGCGCTTCGGGCGCGCGCCTTCTTCACCCAGGCGCTTCTTCTTGTCGGCTTCGTACTCGTGGAAGTTGCCGTCGAAGAAGAACCACTGCGAGTCGCCCTCGCAGGCCAGGATGTGGGTGCAGATGCGGTCCAGGAACCAGCGGTCGTGGCTGATGACCATGGCCGAGCCGGCGAACTCCAGCAGCGCCTCTTCCAGCGCGCGCAGGGTTTCGACGTCCAGGTCGTTGGACGGTTCGTCCAGCATCAGCACGTTGCCGCCCTGGGCCAGGGTTTTGGCCAGGTGCAGGCGGCCGCGTTCACCGCCGGAGAGGCTGCCCACCAGCTTTTGCTGGTCGTTGCCCTTGAAGTTGAAGCGGCCGAGATACGCACGGCTGGGCATCACGAACTTGCCCACGGTGATGTTGTCCAGGCCGCCTGAGACGTCCTGCCACACGGTCTTGTCGGCTTCCAGGCTCTGGCGGCTCTGGTCGACGAAGGCCATCTTGGCCGTCTTGCCGATCTTGACCGTGCCGCTGTCCGGCTGCTCTACGCCCTGCAGCATGCGGAACAGCGTCGACTTGCCGGCACCGTTGGGGCCGATGATGCCGACGATGGCGCCGGCCGGGACCTTGAACGACAGGTTGTCGATCAGCATGCGGTCGCCGAAGCTCTTGCTCACGCCTTCGAACTCGATCACTTCATTGCCCAGGCGCTCGGCCACGGGAATGAAGATTTCGTTGGTGACGTTGCGCTGCTGGTATTCGACGTCCGAGAGTTCCTCGAAGCGGGCCAGACGCGCCTTGCTCTTGGCCTGGCGGCCCTTGGCGTTGGAGCGCACCCACTTCAGCTCTTCCTTCATCGCCTTCATGCGAGCGTCTTCGGACTTCTGCTCCTGCTCCAGGCGGCGTTCCTTCTGGTCCAGCCACTCGGTGTAGTTGCCCTTCCAGGGAATGCCGTGGCCGCGGTCCAGTTCCAGGATCCACTCGGCGGCGTTGTCCAGGAAGTAGCGATCGTGGGTGATGGCCACCACGGTGCCGGGAAAGCGCTGCAGGAACTGCTCCAGCCACTCGACGGATTCAGCGTCCAAGTGGTTGGTGGGTTCGTCGAGCAGCAGCATGTCGGGCTTGGACAGCAGCAGGCGGCACAGGGCGACGCGGCGCTTTTCACCACCAGAGAGCACGCCGATCTGAGCGTCCCAGGGCGGCAGGTTCAGCGCGTCGGCAGCCAGCTCCAGCTGCAGGTCGGTGTTCTCGGAACCGGCGGCGGCGATGATGGCTTCCAGCTCCCCCTGCTCGGCGGCCAGCTTGTCGAAGTCGGCATCCGGCTCGGCGTATTCGGCATAGACCTCATCGAGGCGCTTCTTGGCGGCCAGCACACCGCCAATGCCCTCTTCCACCGCTTCGCGCACGGTCTGCTCGGCGTTCAGGCGCGGCTCCTGCTCCAGGTAGCCGATCTTGATGCCGGGCATCGGGATCGCTTCGCCCTCGTACTCCTTGTCCACGCCCGCCATGATCTTCAGGATCGTGGATTTGCCAGAGCCGTTCACGCCCAGCACGCCGATCTTGGCGCCGGGGAAGAAGGAGAGCGAGATGTCCTTGAGGATGTGGCGCTTGGGGGGAACCGTCTTGTTGACACGGTTCATGGAGAAGACGTACTGGGCCATGGGCTCTCTTCGGAAAATCGGGGGTTTTGGGGACCAAACCCCCGATTGTCGCAGTTTCCGAATGACAACTCCTCCGGGGCGCCGTCGCCATCGGAGGGGATCAGGCCGTCAGGTTGACCGTGCTGCCGGTCGATGAGCCGAAATACCCGCTGGCGCTCAGGCTCAGGTAGTCCTGGCTGATGCGCTGGAGCATGGCCTGCAGGGCCGCCGAGTTGCTGCTGCCGGAGCTCGAGCTGTTGTTGCTGGAGCTCGATCCATCGCTGGACGTGCTGGTGCTCGTGCTGGCCTGCATCGACTGCAGCGCGTTGGTCATCTCGGTCTTGAAGTCGCTGATCTCGGTGCTGGAAAGCGAGCCGTCGCCGTTGGCGTCGATGGCCGAGAGCAGCTTCGTCAGCGCATCGGTGGCCTTGCTGGCGACCGACGACGAGTCGCCGGACACGCTGCCGGATTCGTCCGCGGCGCGCTTGGCCTCCATCGCCGAAGACATCTTGGACTTGAAGTCGCTGAGCTCGGTGCTGGAGAGCGAGCCGTTGCCGTCTGTGTCGATGGCCGAGAACAGCTTCTTCTCGGCATCGGTGGCGGTGGACAGGCCGAACTCGTCGGAGGAGACGCTGCCGTCACCGTCCGTGTCCAGCGCGGTGAGCGGATCCTTGCCGCCTTCGCCGTGGCCGTGCACATGGCCGTGATGCCCGCCCATGGAGGTGGTGGGCATCTGCAGGTCCGAGCTGCTGGCGCTGGTCGTGCTGCTGTCGCCCGAGTCCATCGGCGGCGGTGGCGGCAGCCCGCCATCCATGGAGAAGGCGAAGGGATCCTCGCCAGTCTGGCCGGTCTGGCTCGTCTGCGAACTGCTGGCCGCCCGCTGCATCAGCAGCTGCGCCCAGTCCGCGGACGAGGTGGTGGAGGATGAAACGTTCATGGTGGAGTCCTTTCACGAGTGAGGAAGCCACGACATGCTTGGGCAGGGAGCCCCTGTGTGATGCGACGAACTGGCCGGCCCGATCCCGGCTATTTACGCGGGGCTTACCTGGAGCAACCAAGTCGCACATCAGGTGAAGCGCATGTGCCGAGGCCGACACAAAACCCGCCCTTTTATGATTCGGCTTCGCGTTCCCTGCCCTCTCATGTCCACACCCTCCAAGCCGGCCCATCCCGCGGCCGATCACCACATCAACACGGTCGTGCCCGAGCTGGGCAGCGACCCGTCCTGGGACCGCAAGGACCTGGGCGTGTTGCTGAGCCTCAGCCGCGACGGCGAAGGCGCCTTCCACAGCGCGCATTCCGACGCCAACATGAACGGCGCGCTCTACGGCGGCCAGATGGTCGGCCAGGCCATGATGGCCGCGGCCGAAGCCAACCGCGGCTCGGCGCCCATCCACTGCGTGCAGATCAACTTCCTGACCGCCGGCAAGCCCGGCGTGCCGATGCGCTACGAAGTCCGCCAGCTGATGCGCGGCCTGAACTTCAGTGTGCAGCAGGTGCTGGGCACCCAAGGGCCGCGCACCGTGGTCAGCGCCAACGTGTCATTCCATCGCGGCGAACCCGCGCCCGAGTTCAGCGCCGCCCTGCCCGACGGCGTTCCGCCACCCGAGGAGCTGCGCAGCCTGCGCCAGGTGCTGATCGACAGCGCCGACCTGCTGCCGCCGCTGCCCACGCTGGTGAAGGACCGCCTCGGCAATTCACGCAGCGTCGAGCTGCGGCCCGTGGATGCCGAGCGCTTCCTCTTCGAGCGCAACCGCAGCCGCGCGAGCTTCCGCTACTGGGCTCGCGTGGTGGAGCCCATCGCGCCCGAGGCGCTGGCCCTGCAGCAGGCGGCGCTGGGCTATCTGTCGGACTACTGGTTCCCGCTCACCGCGCTGGAGCCGCTCGTGGGCACCAAGCTCGGCACGGGCCTGTACATCGCCAGCCTGAACCACAGCGTGTGGTTCCATCGGCCGGTCAATCCGAACGAATGGCTGCTGATCGACGCCACCAGCCCCTGCACGGCCAGCGCGCGCGGGCTGTCTACAGCGACGGTCTACTCGCGCAACGGCGAGGTCGTGGCCAGCATGGCCCAGGAAAGCCTGTTCCGTGGGTGGGAGCAGGATGCTGAAGGCGGTTTCATGGCGCCGGGCCTGCCCGACGCAAATCGGGCCGATGAGGCCAACCGTCAGGCCTGACGCAGCGCCACGTTGAGCTGATCGACCAATTCGGCCCAGTCGGCATCGCGCTGGATTTCCTCGCGCAAAAAGGCGGCCTGGTTGGGGTTCCAGAACGGCGCGTCCGCCAGGCGGATGGTGTCCGGCAGCGGCCGATGCGAGGCGATGAAATCCTTGATGCCTTGGGGATCGGCCGCAAGACCGAGCTGGCTGAAGAGTTCGCCAAAGCTGTGGTGATGGTTGTCGTGCATCGCATCCTCCAGTCAATGCATCAAACCATACACCGGATCAGCTGCCCAGTTTCGCCAGTAGCTCGGTTTCCCTGTCGGACGAGAGGCCGGCGCGCAGCTTGGCGCGGCGCTTTTCGTCTTGTGCGTTCCACCAGGCCAGCGTGTCGCGCGCGGTTTCCTCCGCAGGCCGAAACGTCAGGCCCGCAGCAAAGGATCGCGCCACCGAGCGCCGATGAAAGCCCGCCGTCTCGCCTTCGCCCGGTACCCACAGCGGCAGATCGCTCCAGGCGTTGACCTTGTTGTCCTCCAGCCATTGCGAGGTCGCCGGCACGAGCTGTGCCTTGCCGCCCACGGCCTTGTTGATGCCTTCCAGCAGCGTGCCCGTCTTCAGCTCGTCCCGGGGTCCGATGGCGTTGAAGGTGCCCATCGTGCGTTGCTCTGCCAATCGGATGATCCACTGGCCGAGATCGCGCGCATCGATGTACTTGACCGGATCGGCCAGCGGCGGCGCAAGCACCTTGCCCCCACGCGCCAGGCGCACGGGCCAGTAGGTGTAGCGGTCGGTCTCGTCACCGGGGCCGACGATCAGGCCCGGCCGCACGATGGTGGCCAGGCCGGCGAACTGCCGGTTCACCTCGTCTTCCGACACCGCCTTGAGCGCACCGTACAGCCCGCCGATGTCCTTGCGCAGCGTGGCCGTCGTCTCGGCAAAGGGGTCGGCACCCTTGTAGACGGCGCGCGGGCCGTCCACGTCCTGGCCTGGCTTCTCGTCGTCAGCATAGACCGAGACAGTGGAGACGAAGATGTACTGCCCCACATTGCCCTTGAGCACCGCCGCCGCGCCACGGATCCACGCCGGGATCGTGGTCGGGTTGTCGATGCACACGTCCCACTTGCGGCCTTTGAGCACCTCGTAGTCGCCGGTGTCGCGATCGCCGGTCACCTCTTCCACATGGGCCGGCCATTCCTTGGGGCGGCGGCCACGGTTGAAGAGGGTCAGCTTGTGGCCGCGCTCCAGCGCGTAGCGCACCTGGTGCGGGCCGATGAAGCCGGTGCCGCCAAGGATGAGGATGTTGAGCGGCTTGGGGGAATCAAGGGCCGCCGCCATCGCGCCGGTGGAACTCACGGCCATGCCGGCTGCCGCCGCCATCAGTTGACGGCGCTGCGGCGATTCAAGGTCTTGCATGTCTCGCTCCACTTTTGAGGTGGAACGAGCATAGCCAGGGCCTCCCGGCCCTGGACAAAAGTCAGGCCTTCAGCCTGCTCAGCCACCGCTGCCACCACGGCAGGCGGCGCTCGAAGCGAAGAAGAGGGACCGACTCAGGCTCCAGCAGGCTGTCGTCCACCAAGCCTTCCAGCTGATAGCCGAAGAACTCCCGCAGCGCGGCCTCACCCAGATCGAGCGGATGGAAGACAAAGGGATAGCTGTCCGGCTCTTCATCGGGATCGCAGGCCGGATGTTCGCCCGCCCAATACGGCCGCTCGAATTCGTAGCGCTCGCCGATGTCCTCGATCACGCCGGAGTCAGCCGCGAGGCTCAGCGATCGCTGCAGTTGGCCGTCGATCCAGTGTGCATACGCAAAGCCGTCGATCGTGCTGATCATGCAATGCAGATAGACATGCCGCTTTCCCAGCGCCTGGAGAAAGCGCACCGGCAACTGCGACGGCCGTTCGAGCAGGAAGTCGAAACAGGCGACCACCGCAACACCGTTCACCACGCCGGCTGTCACCTCGCGGCCGTAGGGCAAGGCTTCCAGGAGCGAACTCTCGCCGCGTTCCTCCAATTGTTCGCCGGGAAACAGTGCCGAGCACAGGCGCAAAGTCGCAGCACGGTCCAGCACCGGTGGCCCTTGCAAAGCCTTGCGGGCGTCGTCATCCGACGCCACGAGCATCCAGGTCTTGGCTCCCATATCAGGCGGCGAGAACCCGCATGACCTTCTGCATCCCCTCCACCGACTTGCCCTTGCGCGCCCGCTTGCCGGCGTAGCCCGCAAGGTTTGCGCCCTTGAGCACTTCGTCCTTGGCCTTGCCGCCGCGGCCGCTGCCGAGCACTTGCAGGGCCGTCGTGAAGGCGGCCACGCTCACCAAGGCGTCCTTGGCTTCCAGGTCCATCAGCGTGAGGCCGCGGCCGCCCTTGGGCTGGTGCTTGAGCTCATCCAGCGCGTAGGTCAGCAAGCGGCCTTCCATCGACAGGCAGGCCAGTTGCACGCCGAGCACCTCGCCCGCAGGCACCGCAGCCGGCGGCAGCGGGGCTTCCTTGCCTTCGAGCGTGAGGAACGTCTTGCCGGCCTTCTTGCTGCCGACCAGGTCGCCCAGTTGCGCGATCAGGCCGAAGCCGCCCGTACCGGCCAGCACGAGCTTTTGCGTCGGGCTTGCGGCGAAGTAGTGCGCTATTTGAGTGCCAGCTTCCAGCTCGATCAGCGTGGTGATCGGCGAGCCATCACCGCGGCCGCCCGGCAGCACGGAAACCGGCACCGAGTACACGCGACCGTTGGAGCCGAAGACGATCAGGGGATCAACGCTGCGGCAGGGGAACGTGCCGTAGAGCTGGTCGCCGCTCTTGAACGAGAGCGCAGCCGGATCGACCTCGTGGCCCTTGAGCGCCCGCACCCAGCCCTTCATCGAGACGACGACCGTGACCGGCTCGTCGACGATCTTCACTTCAGCCACCACGCGCTCGGCGGCTTCGATCAGCGTGCGGCGGTCGTCGCCGTACTGCTTGGCGTCGGCTTCGATCTCCTTGACCACCGTGCGCTTGAGGCTCGCCGGGCTGCTCAGGATGTCTTCGAGCTTGGCCTGCTCCTCGCGCAGCTTGGCCAGCTCCTGCTCGATCTTGATCGCCTCCAGGCGCGCCAACTGGCGCAGGCGGATTTCAAGAATGTCCTCGGCCTGCCGGTCCGAGAGCTTGAAGCGTTCGATCAGCGCGGCCTTGGGCTCGTCGCTGTTGCGGATGATGCGGATCACCTCGTCGATGTTCAGCAGCACCAGCTGGCGGCCTTCGAGCACATGAATGCGCTCCATCACCTTGGCCAGGCGATGCTCGGTGCGGCGTTGCACCGTCTGCTGGCGGAAACCCAGCCATTCGACGAGGATCTGGCGCAGGCTCTTCTGCGTCGGGCGGCCGTCGGCACCGATCATGGTCATGTTGACCGAGGCCGAAGTCTCCAGGCTGGTGTGGGCCAGCAGCGTCGTGATCAGCTCCTGCTGTTCCACCGTGCGGCTCTTGGGCTCAAACACCAGGCGCACCGGCGCGTCCTTGCTCGATTCGTCGCGGGCCGTGTCCAGCACGTTGAGCACGCTGGCCTTGAGCTGCACCTGCTCCTGCGTCAGCGCCTTCTTGCCGGCCTTGACCTTGGGGTTGGTCAGCTCCTCGATCTCTTCGAGCACCTTGGCCGTGCTGGTGCCGTGCGGCAGCTCAGTAACGACCAATTGCCACTGACCGCGCGCCATGTCCTCGATCTTCCAGCGTGCGCGCAGCTTGAAGCTGCCGCGCCCGCTCAGGTAGGCCGAGCGGATGTCCTCGGAGCTGCTGATCAGCTGGCCGCCGCCGGGGAAATCGGGGCCAGGCACCAGGCCGAAGAGCTCGTCGTCGGAGAGCTTGTCGTTCTTCAGCAGCGCCACGGCGGCCGAGGCCACTTCGCGCAGGTTGTGGCTGGGCACTTCGGTGGCCAGGCCCACGGCGATGCCGCTGGCGCCGTTGAGCAGCACGAAAGGCAGCCGCGCGGGCAGCGTCGCGGGTTCTTCGGTGGAGCCGTCGTAGTTGGCGCGGAAGTCCACCGTGCCTTCGTCAATCTCATCGAGCAGCAGGCGCGCGATCGGCGCCAGGCGGGCTTCCGTGTATCGCATGGCCGCGGCGCCGTCGCCGTCGCGCGAGCCGAAGTTGCCCTGGCCGTCGATCAGCGGGTAGCGCTGCGAGAAATCCTGCGCCATGCGCACCAGCGCGTCGTACACCGATTGGTCGCCGTGCGGGTGGAAGCGGCCGAGCACGTCGCCGACCACGCGAGCGCCCTTGACCGGCTTGGCGCCGCTGGTGCCCGAGAAGGTCAGGCCCATGCGCTCCATCGCGTAGAGGATGCGGCGCTGCACGGGCTTCTGGCCGTCGCACACGTCAGGCAGCGCGCGGCCCTTGACGACCGAAAGCGCGTATTCGAGGTAGGCCTGCTGGGCGTAATGCGCCAGCGTCAGGGCATCGCCCGAATCCGAGGGCGGGTTGAAGTCGATCGAAGTCTGTTGAGTCGTCATTGGGTTTCGATGCGGATCTGCCGCGCCTTGGCGGGCAGGCTGCGTTGCAGCAGGGCCCAGTAGAGCTCAAGCACGAGCTGCACATGGGCCTGGGTTTCAGCGATGTCGGGCACGCGGTTGCCGGCACGGCGCACCGTGCCCTCGCCCGCGTTCCAGGCCGCCAGGGCCGCGTCGATGCGACCGAAGCGACGGATCAGGTCGGCCAGCATGCGTGCGCCGGCCTCGATGTTGGTCTTGGGGTTGAGCAGGGCACCGCGCTCGCGCGTCTTGCCGTAGCGCTCGCCGGCGTCGGGCGTGAGCTGCATCAGGCCCAAGGCGCCGCGCGGCGAAACGGCGTCCGCCTTGAAGCCGGATTCGACGGTGATGATGGCCTTGAGCAGCTCCATGTCCACGCCGTGTCGGGCCGCGGCCTCGCGCAGCAGCGGCTGCTGGACCTTGACCTCGGGCGCGATCTCCAGCCAGGTCAGCAGGTTCTCGCTGCCGTCGAGCTTGCCGGGCACGCGGCCCTGGGCGGTATTGCCGTCGCCCATGATGAGGCTGTAGCTGCCGTTGAGCTTGCGATCGGCCACGCGGGCCACGCCGGCGCCGTCGACATAACCCCACAGTTCGGCGTGCGCGGACAGCGCGGCCGAACCGAGGAGCAAGGCGACGGCAATGTGCTTCATACGTCGATTTCGATCGCGTCGCCGTGCAGTTCCATCAGCTCGCGGCGCGAACCGGCCTCGCCCTTGCCCATGAGCTTGTTCATCAGCTCCACGGTGGCGGCGAAATCCAGCGCGCCGAGTTGCATCGGCGAAAGACGACGAGTCTCGGGGTTGAGCGTGGTGTCCCACAGCTGCTCGGCGCTCATCTCGCCCAGGCCCTTGAAGCGGCTGATGGTCCACGAACCCTCGCGGGCGCCTTCCTTGCGCAGCTTGTCCAGCGTGGCGGTCAGCTCGCCCTCGTCCAGCGCGTAGATCTTGGCGGCCGGCTTCTTGCCGCGGGCCGGCGCGTCCACGCGGTACAGCGGCGGGCGGGCCACGAACACATGGCCGGCCTCGATCAGGCGCGGGAAGTGCTTGAAGAACAGCGTCAGCAGCAGGACCTGGATGTGCGAGCCGTCCACGTCGGCGTCCGACAGGATGCAGACCTTGCCGTAACGCAGGCCGGTCAGATCAACCGTGTCGTTAGGCCCGTGCGGATCGACGCCCAGCGCCACGGAGATGTCGTGGATCTCGTTGTTCTTGAACAGCAGGTCGCGCTCGACCTCCCAGGCGTTGAGCACCTTGCCGCGCAACGGCAGGATGGCCTGGGTTTCCTTGTCGCGGCCCATCTTGGCGGAGCCACCGGCAGAGTCGCCCTCCACGAGGAAGACCTCATTCAGCGTGATGTCGCGGCTCTCGCAGTCGGTCAGCTTGCCGGGCAGCACGGCCACGCCCGAGCCCTTGCGCTTCTCCACCTTCTGCGCGGCGCGCTGGCGGGTCTGGGCCTGCTTGATGGCCAGCTCGGCCAGCTTCTTGCCCATCTCCACGTGCTGGTTGAGCCAGAGCTCCAACATGGGCTTCACGTAGGTGGAGACAAGGCGCAACGCATCGCGCGAGTTGAGGCGTTCCTTGGTCTGGCCCTGGAACTGCGGATCGAGCACCTTGGCGCTCAGCACGAAGCTGGCGCGCGAGAACACGTCGTCGGGCATCAGCTTCACGCCCTTGGGCAGCAGCGAGTGCATCTCGATGAAGCCCTTGAGCGCGGCGAACAGCCCATCCTTCAAGCCGCTCTCGTGCGTGCCGCCGGCCACGGTCGGGATGAGGTTGACATAACTCTCCCGCATGACGGTGCCTTCTTCCGTGAAGGCCAGCGCCCAGGCCGCGCCCTCGCCTTCGGCGAAGTTCTCGCTCTCGGCGGCGGTGGCGTACTGCTGGCCTTCGATCAGCGGGATCAGCGGATCGGCGGCCAGCGTCTGCATCAAGTAGTCACGCAGGCCGCCGGCATAGGTCCAGGTCTGCGTGTCGCCGCTCTTCTCGTTCTTGAGCGTTACGGTCACGCCCGGCATCAGCACGGCCTTGGAGCGCAGCAGGTGAACGAGCTCGCCCTTGGGCAGCTCGGCAGCCTCGAAATACTTGGCATCGGGCCAGACGCGCACGGTCGTGCCCTGCTTGCGGTCGCCCCCTCTTCCCGACGTATCGGCCGGGCGCACCTTGACGGCCTCGACCACATCGCCGTGCTCGAAGGCCAGCGTCGCCACCTGCTTCTCGCGCCAGACGGTCACTTCCAGGCGCTTCGCTAACGCGTTCGTCACGCTGACGCCGACGCCGTGCAGGCCGCCCGAGAAGCTGTAGGCGCCGCCCGAGCCCTTGTCAAACTTGCCGCCGGCGTGCAGGCGGGTGTAGACGATCTCGATGACCGGCACGCCTTCCTCGGGGTGCAGGCCGAAAGGGATGCCGCGGCCGTCGTCGGCGATCGAGACCGAGCCGTCGGCGTGCTGGATCACGTCGATGCGGCGGCCGAAGCCGGCCAGGGCTTCGTCGGCCGCGTTGTCGATGACTTCCTGGATGCAGTGCAGCGGATTGTCGGTGCGCGTGTACATGCCCGGCCGCTGCTTGACGGGCTCCAGGCCCTTGAGCACGCGGATCGAGGCTTCCCCATAACTGCCCGGCTGGGCGGAATTGCTTTTGCTTGCCATGGCGCGGGATTGTATGAACTAGGATTTGCCTCCCATGCCGAGACTGCCCCGCTTTCTTTTCGTCACAGCATTCATTGCTGCCACTTTTGCTGCAAACGCCGAGCCAACCGCCAGCCGCCCCTTCGTCGCCAGCGCCCCTTTGAGCCTGATGCTCAAGAACGCCAGTTGGTTCGACGGCGCCGGTTTCAAGCGCGGCACGCTCTATGTGGTGGATGGCAAGTTCACCGCCACCAAGCCCAGGCAGGTGAACCGCAGCATGGACCTGAAGAACCAGTTCCTGCTGCCGCCGCTGGCCGAGGCGCACAACTACAACCTGCAGAACGAGTGGGGCGCCGACCGTTTTGCCAACCGCTACGTGGCCGAGGGCGTCTACTACGCCGCGATGCTGTGCGGCGATCCGGCCGGCGTCGATCCCGTGCGGCCGCGCTTTGCCAAGCCCGAGACGCCGGACGTGGTCTTCGTCACCGCATGCGTCACCAGCTCCGAAGGCCAGCCGCTGCCAGCCCTGGTGGCCGCCTCGCCGGGCAAGACCCGCGCGGATTTCGTCGACAAGGCCGTCATCGTGATGGACAAGCCCGAGGACGTGGACCGCAAATGGCCGCTGGTGATGGCCCGCAAGAGTGACGCGCTGCGGCTGGTGCTGGCGTACTCGGGCCGCCAGGGCTTGAACGCCGAGACGGCCATCGCGCTGGCCCAGCGCGCCCGCAAGGCCGGCCTGCGCGTGATCGCCCATGTGGAAACCGCCGCGGACTTCGACCTCGCCCTGCGTGCAGGCGTGGACTTCATTGACCACATCCCCGGCTATTCGCAGGCGCCCGGCGAGCCGCCCGAGCGCTTCCAGATCAGTGCCGAGAGCGCCGTGCAGGCGAACCGGCAGAAGGTCGCAGTCATCACCGGGCTGGCGTCCTCGCAGCTGTTCAAGCTGAAGAACGCGCAGGCTGAAGCGCTCAAGCGCAACCTGCTGGTGCTCAAGGAGGCCGGCGTGAATCTGCTGCTGGGCTCGGATCTCTTCACCGAGACCGCGCAGGCCGAGCTCAAGGCACTGGCCGCCACGCAGGTCTTCTCCAACGTCGAGTTGCTGCGCATGGCCACCATCGCCACGCCGCACGCGCTCTTCCCCAAACGGCAGCTGGGCTGCTTCGAGCCGGGCTGCGAAGCCAGCTTCCTGCTGCTGGCCGAGGACCCGACCGAGAAGCTCGAAGCCGTGCAGCAGCCGCTGCTGCGGGTCAAGGGCGGCCGGCTGCTGACGCAGGACGAGGCCGTGGCCGACAGCGCCGATGCCTCCAGCCAGAGCACCGAAGCGCCCGCCAAGAAGAAGGCTGGCGCCAGCAAGAAGAAGCCGGCGCCCAAGAAGAAGACCACCTCCAGCGCCCAGCCCTGAGAACCGACACCATGCACAAGCTCTCCGCACCCTCCCCCTGGCTGCTGCGCTGGGCCGCCGCACCTCAACCCGGCAAGACGGCACTGGACCTCGCCTGCGGCAGCGGCCGGCATCTGCCGCATCTGCTGGAATTGGGCATGACCGTCACAGGCGTCGACCGCGACGTGGCCGCCACCGCGCCCTGGCAAGACAAGGTCGAGATCATCAACGCCGACATCGAGGCGGGCCCCTGGCCGCTCGAAGGCCGCCGCTTCGACATCGTGCTGGTCACCAACTACCTCTGGCGCCCGCTGCTGCCCACCATCGTCCAGAGCGTCGCCCCGGGCGGCTGGCTGATCTACGAGACCTTCGCCACCGGCCAGGAAAGCATCGGCCGCCCTTCGCGGCCCGATTTCCTGCTGCAGCCCGGCGAGCTCATCCAGGCCTGCGCCGGCCTGCGCATCGCCGCTTACGAAGATCTTTACGAGCCGGGGGAGAACCCCCGCTTCGTGCAGCGGATTGCGGCTGTGCGCCCCGACTAGAATCTCCCGATTCCAATTTGTTCGATACCTATTCCATGAAGCCCATTTCCGGAAGCATCGTCGCCCTCGTGACGCCGATGCTCGAAGACGGCGCCATCGACTATTCGGCGCTGCGCAACCTGATCGACTGGCACATTGCCGAAGGCACCAATTGCATCTGCGTCGTGGGCACCACCGGCGAGTCGCCGACGGTCAGCATGGAAGAGAACGCGGAAGTGATCCGCGCCGCCGTCGAACATGCCGCGGGCCGCGTGGCCATCATGGCCGGCACGGGTGCGAACAACACGCGTGAAGCCATCGAGCTGAGCCACTTCGCCAAGAAGGTCGGCGCCGATTGCACGCTGTCCGTCGTGCCCTACTACAACAAGCCCTCGCAGGAAGGCATCTACCAGCACTACAAGGCGATCGCCGAGGCCGTGGACATCCCGATGATGCTCTACAACGTGCCAGGCCGCACCGTGGCTGATATGCAGCCCGAGACCGCCCTGCGCTGCGCCTCGCTGCCGGGCGTGTTCGGCGTCAAGGAAGCCACCGGCAACATCGAGCGCGCTGCATGGCTGATCAAGCATGCACCGAAGAGCTTCAGCATCTACTCGGGTGATGACGGCACGGCCGTGGCCCTGATGCTGCTGGGCGGTCATGGCAACGTCAGCGTGACGGCCAACGTGGCCCCGCGCCTGATGAGCGAGATGTGCAAGGCAGCGCTGGCCGGCGACGTGAAGACGGCCACCGGCATCCACATGAAGCTGCTGGGCCTGCACAAGCAGCTGTTCTGCGAACCGAGCCCGGCGCCCGCCAAGTGGGCGCTGGCCAAACTGGGCCGCATCCAGCCCGGCTTGCGCCTGCCGATCACTCCGCTGACGGCCGCAGGCCAGGCGAGCGTGACTCAGGCCATGGTGGACGCCGGTCTGCTCTAATCGCACCCGAGACTTTTTCGCCGCGGCCGTTTTTCAACAAATCGGCGGCCGCCCCTTGGAGATTTCCAGCGTGACCCGTTCCATGACCCGTTTGGCCTTTTCTTCCACGTCCGTCCGCCTTGCGGTCCTGACGCTCGCCGCATCGTTGGCTGGCTGCAGCACCATCAGCGACTGGTTCGGCGGCGACAAGAGCAACTACCGCACCCAGGCCCGCCAGGTCGAGGCCCTGCAGGTCCCGCCCGACCTCAGCCAGCTGAACAACAAGACCGTCGCCCCGGGCACGGTCATCAGCGCCGCCGAGATGCAGGCCCAGGCCGCCAACGGCACGGCGCCGCGCGCCACGGCAGGCACCCCTGTCGCCGGTTCGCCGCGCATCGCCCTGAACGCCGTCGGCGACGTGCGCTTCGAGAAGAACAACAGCGAACGCTGGCTGCACAGCGCGCTGTCGCCCGAGCAGCTCTGGCCGCAGGTCCGCAACTTCTGGCTGGACCAGGGCTTTGCCATCGGCAGCGAAGCCGCTGAAGTCGGCGTGATGGAAACCGACTGGCTGGAAGACCGCTCCAAGCTGCCCAACGACATCATCCGCAACACGCTGGGCAAGGTCTTCGACAACCTCTGGGACACCGGCCTGCGCGACAAGTACCGCACCCGCCTGGAACGTGATCCGGCCGGCGGCACCAACCTCTACATCACCCAGCAAGGCACGGCCGAAGTCTTCCAAGACAGCAGCCGCTCCAACCTGGTCTGGCGCCCGCGTCCGAACGATCCTCAGCTCGAAGCCACCATGCTGTCGCGCCTGATGCTCAAGCTCGGCGGCCAGGAAACCGACGCCAAGGCCGTGGCCAGCTCGACCGCTCCGGCAGCTGCCACGCCGGCCGCTCCGGCCAAGACCGACGATGTGGCCGTGGCCACCAAGCCGCGTTCGCTGACCGACGTGCCCAACCAGCTCGCTGTGGCCGAAGGCTTCGACCGCGCATGGCGCCGTGTGGCCCAGTCGCTGGACCGCCATGGCTTCACGGTGGAAGACCGCGACCGCACGCAAGGCCTGTTCTACCTGCGCTACGCCGACCCGACGCAAGCCGGCAAGGAAGAGCCCAACTTCTTCCAGAAGCTCTTCGGCGCCAAGGAATCGGGCTGGGCCAACAAGTACCGCGTCAAGGTGCAGTCCGAGGGCGAGAAGAGCACGGTGCTCATCCTGGACAACACCGGCAAGCAGTCGACAGACGAGAACGCCAAGCGCATCCTCTCGATGCTCATGGACGACTTGAAGTAAGCCCTCGACAAGGCTTGACCAACGCCGCTGCCCATGCAGCGGCGTTTTTCATTGAACGAAGAAGTAGGAGCGGGAAGCAATGCGCTTCACCAGCCTCGGCAGCGGCAGCAGCGGCAACGCCACCTTGGTGGAGGCCTCACAAGGCATCACCACGACGCTGGTCCTGATCGACAGCGGCTTTTCCCTGCGCGAGCTCACGCGCCGCATGGAGCGCGCCGGCACCCAGCCGGGTGAGCTGGCCGCCGTCTTCGTCACGCACGAGCATGGCGACCACGCCACCGGCGTGCTGACGCTGGCACGCAAGCACCGTGTGCCGATCGTGACGAGTCGGGGCACCTGGCGGGCCATGGGAGATGCGGACTTCGATCCGGCGCTGCTGCGGTTCGTGAGCGACGGCGACACGGTCGAGGTCGGCGACCTCTGCCTGCAGCCCTTCTCCGTGCCCCACGATGCCAACGAGCCGCTGCAGCTCACACTCACCGACGGCCTGCGCCACTTCGGCGTCCTGACCGACATCGGCTCCATCGCCCCGCGCCCGCTGGCTGCCCTGCGCGGGCTCGATGCCCTGCTGCTGGAGTGCAATCACGACGAGGCGATGCTGCGATCAGGCTCTTATCCGGAATCGCTCAAGCGGCGCATCCTGGGCACGCACGGGCATCTCTCGAACGCCACGGCGGCCGAGTTGCTGGCCCAGGTCCAGCACGCCGGGCTTCATACCGTCGTGGCGGCCCATCTCTCCGAGCGCAACAACAGCCCTGCCCTGGCGACCACTGCGCTGGCCCCGGTGCGAGGCTGCGCGGCCGCTGAAATTGGTGTGGCCGATCCCCAGGAGGGATTCGGCTGGTCGGAAATCTAAATTTCCGGTTTTCCTGAAAACAAAATAGAAAAAGCCGCCTGGCTTGCGCCAAGCGGCTTTTTTCAGCAAATGCCAAGGTGCCCGAAGGCACCGCGGAATTACTTGCTGGCGGCTTCCGTAGCGGCCGAAGCAGCGTCGGAAACGGGGGTAGCCGGAGCCGAAGCGTCAACAGCGGGAGCCGAAGCGACTTCCGAAGCGGCGGGAGCCGGAGCGGTGACAGCAGCTTCTTCCTTCTTGCCGCAAGCGGCCAGGGCAACAGCAGCAACCAGGGAAGCCAGCAGGATCGACTTTTTCATACTTGTCCTCAAAGATCGTTAAACGACGTTTTCAATTACCGGTAATTTTGAAGCCACACAAGCAACAACGCCGGTGTGGCTTCCAGAACAAGACGCGGAAAACCTCGAGCGCTTCCCTCGCCTAGCCATTCATTATAAGCAAGAAATTCGTTAAAGCCCTAGGGTTGAGGCCGGGAATGCCGAGCCGGAACGTTGCAGGAGTACATCAAACCATTCCTGCAAACGCAGGGCGTCGCCGGCGTCGACGTTCACCGCGCCGCGGTAGTGACCTTCGTCAAAGAGCCGCAGCGAGAGCCGCTCGGGGCCGCCGGCCTCGAACACGCCGGCCTTCGGCGTGCGGCTGTCCATCGACTCCACCTCGTGTTCGCGGGCGTCCACACAGTGGTCGTACGTGGTCCGCCACCGCACGAAGCGCGGATGCCGCTCGCGCATGTTCTCGAAGCCCTTGCCCATCAGGTGCAGCGTGCGGCCGCGGCGCGCCCACTGCGTCAACGCCTCGACCACGGCGACGTCGGACCAGGGCCAATCCACGAAATCATCGGCAATGCAGAAGATCTCGCGGCTGCCCTGCGCACACAGGGCAATCAAGACGCTGCGCAGCGCTTCTTCATAGGCTGCGCGCCCCTCAAAAACACCAAGCTTCACGCCGTCCATGCTTGTATCCATCCGTCTTCGGTCCATTGGTCGAGCAGTTCGCGCGCGCCTTCGGAAAGCCGCACCACCTCGCGCGCCTCAAGCTCCCGCGCGTCGGCCAAGCGGCGCATCAGCTGAGCGTCGCGGCCACCGGCCCGGTACGACTCGCCGTTGATGAAGACGTGCGAGGCGTCATACATCATGCGCGTCTTGGCATCGAGCTTTGCACCGGCCCCCTGCGGCAGCGGCTCGCCGATGGCGAACCAGACGCGAGGCTTGGGCTCGGTCAGCGCCTCGCCCAGCGCACGCTCCAGCGCCAGTGGCTGCCGCAAGGCACGCTCGACAGCGTCACGTGCAAAATTTTGTAAAACCATCGGCACAAGCCCGGGTTGCGCCGTCGCTTCCTGCTTCGGATCGGCATACACGCGGTTGGCATAACGGCCATCTTCCTCGGCGTCGTCGAGCAGGCGAGGCAGCAGGTCACGCGCCAAGTCCAACCGCGAAGGCGAACGGAAACCCACCGAGCAGGTCATGCAATCGCCGCCCACGGCCACGCCGTCGTGCGCCCAGCCCGGCGGCAGGTAGAGCATGTCGCCGGGCTCGAGCACGAACTCCTCTTCGGCCTCGAAGTTGGCAATGATCTTGAGCGGCACGTCGTCGCGCAGCACGGCGTCCTTCTGCGCGCCGATGCGCCAGCGGCGCCGTCCGGCCACCTGGATCAGGAAGACGTCGTAGGAGTCGAAATGCGGGCCCACGCCGCCGCCGTCCGAGGCGTAGGAAATCATCAGGTCGTCGAGCCGCGCCTCGGGCACGAAACGGAAGGCATCCAGCAGTTCGCGGGCCGCCGGCACATGCATGTCCAGCCCCTGCACCAGCAGGGTCCAGCCCGCCTTGGTGAACGGCGGCAGCTTGGGGATCGGGCCCTGGCGCAGCTTCCACTCGCCGTCGAAGTGCGTGACCAGGCGGGCCTCGGCCTCTTCGCCGGCGGCCAGCGCGGCCAGTTCAGCTCGCGTGGCGAGCGGCGTGATGCCGGGCAGGGCCTGGCGCACCAGCAGCGGCTTCTTCTGCCAGTGGCGGCGCATGAATTGCTCGGGCGAGAGGCCGGCGAGCAACGGGGTCTTGTTGGCGATGTCCATGGGACCGCATTCTCCCGTACCGAGGCCCCCAGAGCCGGGCATGCCCGGCCCGCCCCCGAGGGGGTTCAAGTTGCCCGGCAAAGCCGGCTCAACTTGAGAGAAAATCCGCCGATGCAAATCACTGCCCCTTGCGTCGTTTCCCTGCGCTGGAAACTCGAGGACGCTCAGGGCCAGCTCATCGACGAGCTGGCTGAATCCATGGAATTCTTCTACGGCGGGGACGACCTCTTCGCCAAAGTGGAAGCCGCCCTGCTCGACCAGGAGAGCGGCTTCTCCGCGAGCATCGCGCTCGAACCCGAGGACGCCTTCGGCGAGTACGACTCCAAGCTCGTTTGCTTCGAGCCGCGCTCCATCTTCCCCGATGGCGTCGAGGTCGGCATGCAGTTCGAAGGCCCGCCCGAAGGCGCTGGCACCGAAGACATGCCCGTCGAAGCCGTCTACACCGTGACCGAGGTCTACCCCGAGCATGTGGTGCTGGACGGCAACCACCCGCTCGCCGGCATCGGCCTGCGCATGCACCTGACGGTGCTCGACGTGCGCGAGGCGACGGAAGAGGAAATCGCTGCCGGCAGCGTCGGCGAGCCGATGTTCAGCGTGGAGATGGGCACGCCTCCGGACGAGACGCTGCACTGAGTTTCAGCGCTGATTCGAGGCATCACCGTCCGGCCAGCGGCCGGGCTTGATGCGGACATTGCGCTCGCGGCTGCTCTTGCGCCGGTTGCGCCAATCACAGCCGTCGCAGCCCGGGCTGCACACGTCCGCGCAATCGCAGGCGTCTGAAACGTCGGGCACGAAATCGCAATCGATCACGCCGCGCTGGGCGCTCAGCCGACGCGCGTGGCGGCGATGCATTTCACCGCAGCGCTGCAATCGCGCATCGATCAGCATCAGCCCGGTGAACACGCCCTTGCGCGCCACGGCTCGGCGGCCGAACTCCGAACAGCTGCAGCGCCCCGTGTGAACGCGGTAGGCACAGCAAAAGCCCTTGTAGGGCGAGATAAAGCGCTGGTAGGCGCGGATGGCGAGGATCACCAGCGCCCGCGGCATCGGGCCTCAGTGCTTGCCGGTCGAGCCGAAACCGCCCTCGCCGCGCTGCGACTCGCCGAACTCCTCGACGCGGCGGAACGCCGCCTGCACCACCGGCACCAGCACCAGCTGGGCGACGCGCTCCATCGGGTTGATGACGAAGGTCGTCTGACCGCGGTTCCAGCAAGACACCATCAGCTGGCCCTGGTAGTCGGAATCGATCAGGCCGACCAGGTTGCCGAGCACGATGCCGTGCTTGTGACCCAGGCCCGAGCGCGGCAGGATCAGCGCGGCGAGGCCGGGATCGGCGATGTGGATGGCCAGGCCGGTCGGGATCAGCGTGGTCTGGCCAGGCTCTAGGGTGACGGGAGCGTCGAGGCAGGCGCGCAGGTCCAGGCCAGCGCTGCCGGGCGTCGCGTAGGCGGGCAGTTGCTCGGCCATGCGGGCGTCGAGCACCTTGAGATCAACAGTAGCGGTCATGAGAGTTTCTTGGAAATTTCACGGACCAGCTCGCGCGCAAGGCTGAGCTTGTCGTTGTGGGGGATCTCGCGTTCGCCGCTGGCATCCACCAGCAGCAGCGCGTTGTGGTCGCGGCCGAAGGTGGCCGGGCCGATGTTGCCGACGATCAGCGCCGCCTTCTTGCGCACGAGCTTGGCGCGCGCGTGCTCGGCCAGCTTCTCGCTCTCGGCGGCGAAGCCGATGCACAGCGGCGGCCTGGGCAAGGCAGCGACGGCGGCGAGGATGTCAGGGTTCTCGGTCAGCTCGAATGTCGCGTTAGCGCCCTTGCCGTCCCTGTTCGGGTCCTTCTTGATCTTCTGATCGCTGGCCTTGAGCGGCCGCCAGTCAGCGACTGCAGCCGTGGCCACGAAGATCCCGTGTCGCGCGGCCTCGGGCATCACGGCGTCATACATCTGCTGCGCCGTCTGCACGTCGATGCGGCGCACATGGCGCGGCGTGGCCAGGTGCACCGGACCGGCAACGAGTGTCACTTCGGCACCGGCCTCAGCTGCCGCGCGTGCGATGGCAAAGCCCATCTTGCCGCTGGACAGATTGGTGATGCCGCGCACCGGATCGATGGGCTCGAAGGTCGGGCCGGCGGTGATCAAGAGCTTGCGGCCGGCCAGCAGCTTGGGCTGAAAATGTGCGACGACCTCTTCGAAGAGTTCGCTCGCCTCGAGCATGCGGCCATCGCCAATCTCGCCGCAGGCCTGGTCGCCCGTGCCCACACCCAGCACCAACGCACCATCGGCCTGGATCTGGGCCACATTGCGCTGCGTGGCCGGATGCGCCCACATCTCGCGGTTCATGGCGGGCGCCACCAGCAGCGGGCAGCGGTCCATCGGGCGCGCCAACGCGGTCAGCGAGAGGATCTCGTCCGTGCGCCCGATGGCCAGCTTGGCGATCATGTCGGCGCTGGCCGGGGCGATCAACATCAGGTCGGCCTCGCGGCTCAGGTTGATGTGCGCCATGTTGTTGGGCTCGAGCGCATCCCACTGGCTCGTCACCACGCGACGGTTGGACAACGCCTGCATCGTCACCGGCGTAATGAAGGCCTCGGCGCCCTCGCTCATGATCACCTGCACCGTGGCGCCGGCCTTGCCCAAAAGGCGCACGAGCTCGGCGACCTTGTAGCAGGCGATGCCGCCCGACATGCCCAGAAGGATGTGTTTGCCGCTCAGTTGCATGGTGCGAAATGTACTGGAGCCGCCGCTCCGGCGCTTCAGCGCTTGCTGAACACCAGGTCCCAGACCCCGTGACCGAGCTTGATGCCGCGGTTCTCGAACTTGGTCAGCGGGCGATACGCCGGCTTTTCAGCGTAGCCCGCGGCGGTGTTCACCAGCAGCGGATCGGCGCTCAGCACTTCCAGCATCTGCTGCGCATACGGCTCCCAGTCGGTGGCGCAGTGCAGGTAGCCGCCAGGCTTGATGTGCTTCACCAGCTTGGCCACGAATTCCGGCTGGATCAGGCGGCGCTTGTTGTGCTTCTTCTTGTGCCAGGGATCCGGGAAGTAGATGTGCACGCCGGCCAGCGAGCCGGGCGCGATCATGTGCTCCAGCACTTCAACCGCATCGTGCTGGAAGATGCGGATGTTGCCGATCTGCTGTTCGTCGATCAGCTTGAGCAGCGCGCCCACGCCGGGCTCGTGCACCTCGCAGCCGATGAAGTCGTGGTCGGGCAAAGTCTTGGCGATCTGCGCCGTGGCGCCGCCCATGCCGAAGCCGATTTCCAGCACCACGGGCGCACTGCGGCCGAAGGTGGCTGCAGTATCCAGCGGCTTGTGCTGGAAGGGCAGGACGAACTTCGGGCCGAGCTCGGCCAGGGCCTTGATCTGGCCCGTGCCCATGCGGCCAGCGCGCACGACGAAACTCTTGATCGTGCGGCGCGGATGCTCAGGGTTCTTGTCTTTGGGTTCGTCGGACATCGATCGAAGAATCAGTAACTCGAAGGTTCAGCCGCCGGCTGAACGCCGCCGCCCAGCACGGCCTCGATATCGTTCAGCAAACCGCTCGCACCGAAGCGCAGGCGCTGCGGGCTCACGGTGCCCAGCGCGGCGCGTGTCAGCTCCAAATAGACGGCCGCATCAGCCACCGTGCGGATGCCGCCGCTGGCCTTGAAGCCGGCGTTGCCCATGCCGCTGGCGGCGATTTCGCGGAGCATCACGCGCGCAGCCTCGGGCGTGGCCGAGACGGCACTCTTGCCGGTGCTGGTCTTGATGAAATCCGCGCCGGCCGCGAGCGCCAGGCGCGTGGCCTCAGCGATCAGCTCCGGGTCCTGCAGCTTGCCGCTTTCGATGATGACCTTGAGCGTGAGCGGGCGGGTGGCGAAGCGGGCCTCATCGAGGAATTCGGCCACCTCGCTGCGCTTGCCGGCCTTGAGCGCGCGGTAGGGCAGCACGAGGTCAACCTCGTCGGCACCGGCCTGGGCGATGGCGGAGATATCGGCCAGCGCGCGCGGCAGATCCAGAGCACCGTCGGGGAAGTTGGCCACCGCAGCCACGCTGATGGCGCGCGGCAGCAGCGCACGCGCCTGCGTCACGAAGCGCGGCCACACGCAGACGGCGGCCACGGGGCCGTGGGCGTTCTGCGCGCGGTGGCACAGCTGCTCGATGTCGGCAGCCGTGTCTGCGTCGTTCAGGCTGGTGAGGTCCAGGCAGGCCAGGACTTCGCGTGCCGTGGCTTGAAGATCAGCCATGAAGCGAAGGCAGATCAGCGAAAGAAGCGATCACCGAGCCCAGGAAGGCCGCGGCGCGCTCACTCGAGGCCTTGGCCTGCTGCAGCGTCAGCGCGTGCGTCAGCGCCTCATCAGACATGCCCGCGGCCATGTTGGTGACCAGGGCAATGCCCATCACGCGCAGGCCGGCGTGGCGGGCCAGAATGGTTTCGGGCACGGTGCTCATGCCGACCAGGTCAGCGCCCCAGGCCGCGAACATGCGGATCTCGGCCGGCGTCTCGAACTGCGGACCGACGGCCCAGCAATAGACGCCCTCGCCCACCACGCTGCCTTGCGCGCGGGCCAGCTGGATGGCGTGGCTGCGCAGCTCGCGGTCATAGGCGGCGCTCATGTCCACGAAGCGATGACTGCCCTGCTCGCCGATCAGCGGCGAGCGCTGCGGTGCGTTGATGTGGTCGCTGATCAGCACCAGGCTGCCCGGCGGGTTGTGCGAGCGCAGCGAACCCGAGGCGTTGGTCTGCACCACGGCCTTCACGCCCCAGCGGGCCAGGCTGCGCAGCGCGCCGGCCATGCCGGTGCAATCGCCGCTCTCATAGGTGTGGGCACGGCCGCGCAGCATGACGACACGCTGCTGGCCGATCTTGCCGATGACGATCTCGTTCACATGGCCTTCGACCTTGGGCTGCGGGAAAGCCGGCAGCTCGGTGTAGGCCAGGTGCTTGGCGTCCGTCACCTGATCCACGGCGCCGGCCCAGCCGGAGCCCAGCACGACGGCCACTTCGGGCGCGGCGCCGAACAGGCGCTGCAGCTTGTCCACGGTGGTGGCGATCTTGGGTTCGAGGGTGGTGTTGTCGATCATGGTGTTCTTCTTCACTTCAAATGATTGGGGCCGAAGCTGTGCGGGAGCAGCTCGCCGAGGGTCCACTGGTTCTTGATGCCGCTGGGGTCGCCGGCAATGATGACCAGGTCTTCTGCCGCGAACTCGCGCAGCTTCTGGCGGCAGCCGCCGCAAGGCGTGATGACTTCGGGGCCGGGGCCCGTGATCAGCACGGCCTTGGCGCGCTTGCCGCCCGCCATGACCATCGCCGTCAAGGCACTGGCTTCGGCGCACCAGCCTTGCGGGTAGGCGGCGTTTTCCATGTTGGCGCCGACGTGGATGCGACCGTGCTCGTCGACGATCGCCGCGCCGACGGCGTAGCCCGAGTAAGGCGAATGCGAATGCGCACGCGCCGCGAGCGACGCTTCGAGCAGTCGCTGCATGAATTCAGGCGTCATCTCAACGCTCCTTGACGTAGGGGCGGCCGAGGGCCTTGGGCGCCACCGCCGTGCCGATGAAGCCGGCCAGCAGCACGACTGTCAGCACGTAGGGCAGTGCCTGGATCAGCTGCACGGGCACCTCACCGATACCGGGCAACGATACGCCTTGCAGGCGGATCGCGGCGGCATCGAGGAACCCAAACAGCAGGCAGGCGAACAGCGTGGGCACCGGCTTCCACTTGCCAAAGATCATCGCGGCCAGGGCGATGTAGCCGCGGCCGGCGGTCATGTTGGGACTGAAGTTGGCGTTCTGCGCCAGCACCAGGTAGCTGCCGGCCAGGCCGCACAGCACGCCGTTGATCATCAGCGCGGCATAACGCAGCAGCGGGACGGACACACCGGCGGCGTCCACCATCGCCGGGTTCTCACCCACGGCGCGCAAGCGCAGGCCCGTACGGGTCCGCTCCATGAAGAACCAGACGCCAGCCACCAGGGCCAGGGTCAGATAAACCAGGACGTTGTGGCTCAGGAAGGCGTTACCCAGCGCCGAGCCCCAGCCGGAGGTGATTTCTTCGAAGCCCGGAATCACGCTCTTGAGGCGCACCGCGTCTTCTACGGCCGGCGTCTGGCCACCCTGGTTGAACCAGGCGATGCCCAGCACCACCGTCAGGCCGGCGGCCACCATGTTCAGCGCCACGCCGGAGATGACCTGATCGCCACGGTGGGTGACGCAGGCAAAGCCGTGGACCAGCGAGAAGAAGCAGGCCACGCCGATGGCAGCGATCAGGCCGATGCCCGTCGAGTGCGTGACAGCGGCGGCGGCACCGGCGGCAAAGGCGGACGCGAGCATCTTGCCTTCCAGGCCGATGTCGATGACGCCCGAACGTTCCGAGACCAGCCCGGCCAGCGCGCACAGCAGCAGCGGCGTGGTCAGGCGCAGGGTCGAGGCGATCAGCGAACCGATGAGGATTTCGTCCATCACGCGCTCCCTTTGATCGTCTTCGCGGACTTGCCAAAGATCTTGGCGAACAGCGGCGCGCTCACCATCGCCATTGCACCGGCGAACAGCACGACGAGACCTTGCGCGGTGGTGACCATCTCGCGGGTGAAGCCGGGCATGTCGAAGGAGACTTCGACGCCGCCCTGATACAGCACGCCGAACAGCAGCGAGGCCAGCACGATGCCCACCGGATGGTTGCGACCCATCAGCGCGACCGCAATGCCGGTGAAGCCTGCGCCGGCCACGAAGTCCAGCGTGAGCTTGCCTTGCACGCCCGAGATCTCGTTGACGCCCACCAGGCCGGCCAAGGCGCCGGAAAGGCCCATGGCGATCAGCACCTGCATGCGCGGGCGGATGCCGGCGTAGTGCGCGGCGCGCGGTGCGCTGCCCACGGCGCGCATGGCATAGCCGGCGCGGCTCTTCCACAGGAACCAGGTGACGAAGAAGCAGGCGGCGATCGCGATCAGCAGGCTGAGGTTGAGCGGCGAGGACGGCAGCTCGATGCCGATCTTGGCGGCCAACTCGTGCAGCGCCGGCATGCGGGCACTTTCGGTGAACTCGGCGCTCTCCACGGCCATGCCGCCGGCCGGGCGCAGCCAGTTCACGAGCAGGTAGACGTTCAGCGTGGCGCCGAGGAAGTTGAACATGATCGTCGTGATGACGACGTGGCTGCCGCGCCAGGCCTGCAGGTAGGCCGGGATGGCCGCCCACAGCATGCCGAAGAGCGCGGCGGCAATCACCAGCAGCGGCAGCAGCACCGGTGCCGGCAGATGCGGGCCGAGCCACAGCGCAGTGAGTGCAACGCCGAGACCGCCAAGCGTGGCCTGGCCTTCACCGCCGATATTGAACAGGCCGCCGTGGTAGGCGACCGCAACGGCGAGGCCGGTGAAGGTGAAGGTGGTGGCGTAGTACAGCGTGTAGCCCAAGCCGCGAGCCGAGCCGAGCGCACCCTGCACGAGCGTCAAGCCCGCTTGCAGCGGGCTCTGGCCGATGGCGAACACGACGAGACCGGCGACCGCGATCGCGATGGCGAGGTTCCACAGCGGCAGCAGGCCGACGTCGACCCAGCGCGGGAGGTTCAAGGGTTGGCTCATGCAGCCTTCTCCGCGGCCATCAAAAGGCCCAGACTCTTTTCATCGCAAGCCTCGATGGGCAGCTCGCCCGTGATGTGGCCGGCGTTCATCACGACCACGCGATCGGCCAGCGCCAGGATCTCGTCGAGCTCGCTGGAGACCAGCAGCACGGCACATCCCGCGTTGCGCAAGGCACGCAGCTGGCCGTGGATGAATTCGATGGCGCCGATGTCCACGCCGCGCGTCGGCTGGCCGACGAGCAGCACCGCCGGCGCCTGGCCGATCTCGCGCGCCAGGATCAGCTTCTGCTGATTGCCGCCCGAGAACTTGCTGGAGCCGAGGTTGACGTCGCGCGGGCGAACGTCGAAGCGCTCCTGCATCTCGGCCGTCTGCGCGCGCATGACGGCGTGGTTCATCGAAGCGCCCTTCTGATACTGCGCCTGGTGCTGGTAGCCGAGCACGGCGGTTTCCCAGGCCGGGAAGCTCAGCACCATGCCGCAGGCGTGGCGGTCTTCGGGCACATGGGCCAGCTTGAGTTCGCGCGCGCGGCCAGGCTCCAGCCAGGCCTCGGCGGTGAAGCGCACGGCGCCGATCTGCAACTCGCCCGAGTGGGGCGCGGCCATGCCCGAAAGCACTTCCAGCAGCTCACTCTGGCCGTTGCCCGAGACGCCGGCCACGCCGACGATCTCGCCGGCGCGCAGTGTGAGGCTCACGTCCTTCAGGCGCGCCACGCCGGCCGCGTCCTTGAGGTTCAGGCCCTTCACCATCAGGCGCTGCTGGTCGTCAGCCGCGGTCTGCTCGGAAGCCACACGGCCGAGGTTGACCTTGCGGCCCACCATCGCTTCGGCGAGCAGCTCGGGGCTGGTCTCGCCGATCGGCGTCTTGTGCACGACCTGGCCCTGGCGCATCACCGTGACGGCATCGCACAGCGCCATCACTTCCTTGAGCTTGTGGGTGATCAGGATGATGGTCGTGCCGAGTTCGCGCAGGCGGCGCAGCGTCTCGAAGAGCTGCAGTGTTTCCTGCGGCGTCAACACAGCCGTGGGTTCATCGAGGATCAGCACCCTGGCGCCGCGGTAGAGCGCCTTGAGCAGCTCCAGCCGCTGCAGCTCGCCCACGGGCAGATCGCCCACGAATGCGTCGAGGCGGACCATCAAGCCAGTCTCGGCCATCAGCGCCTGCAGCTTCTTGCGGGCCGTCGCCTTGGATGCGCGCAGGAAGAAGCCGCCCTCGGCGCCGAGCATGATGTTGTCCAGCGCGGTCAGCGTGTCCACGAGCATGAAGTGCTGGTGGACCATGCCGATGCCCAGCGCGATCGCCTCGTGCGAGTTGGCGATCCGGGCCGGCTGGCCGTGGATCTCGATCCCGCCCTCGTCGGCCTGGTAGTAGCCGTAGAGGATGGCCATCAGGGTGCTCTTGCCCGCACCGTTCTCGCCGACGAGGCCGTGCACGGTGCCGGCCGCCACCTCGAGGCTCACGCCGCGGTTGGCTTGCACGGCGCCGAAGCGCTTGGAAATGCCGTCCAGCCGAACGGCGAGCGGAGCGCTCATTCCTGTGGGCTTCGCGTTACTTGCAGGCGTTGGCGGCGCGGTAATCCACCACCTTGATCTTGCCCGCCACGATGTCGGCCTTGACCTTCTCGGCCACCGTCTTGAGCGCCGGCGTGAAGACCTTGGCGTTGTGCTCGTCCAGCGCGTAGTCCACGCCGCCTTCCTTCAGGCCCAGCACCTGCGTGCCGCCCGTCCAGCCCTTGAGCACGTTGTACACGGCCACGTCCACATGCTTGACCATGGAGGTGAGCATGGTGCCGGGCTGCACATGGTTCTGGTTGCTGTCCACGCCGATGGCGAATTTGCCGCCGTCCTTGGCCGCTTGATAGACGCCCACGCCCGTGCCGCCGGCTGCGGCAAACACCACGTCAGCACCCTTGGCGAACTGGGCCTTGGCCAGCTCGGCGCCGCGGGTCGGATCGTTCCAGGCCGAAGACGTTGTGCCGGTCATGTTGGAGAACACCTCGGCCTTCGCGTTGGTCGCCTTCACGCCCTGCTCGTAGCCGCACTGGAAGGCGCGGATCAATGGGATGTCCATGCCGCCGACGAAGCCGACCTTGCCGGTCTTGCTCGCAGCAGCGGCGATGGCGCCCACCACATAACTGCCTTCCTGCTCCTTGAACATCACCGACTGCACGTTCGGCTTGTTCACCACGGCATCGATGATGGCGAAGTGGGTCTTGGGGAAATCCTTGGCGATCTGGTCGAGCGCCGAAGCCTGGGCGAAGCCGATCGAGATGATGGGATCGGCGCCGCGCTCGGCCATGCGGCGGATGGCCTGCAGGCGCTGCGTGTCGTTCGAGATCTCGAACTCCATGTACTTCTTGCCCGTTTCCTTCACCCAGCGCTGGGCGCCCTCGTAGGCGCTCTGGTTGAAGGATTTGTCGAACTTGCCGCCCATGTCAAAGATGATGGCCGGATCGGCCTGGACGGACGAGGCCAGCAGGCCGGCAATGGCGGTCAGGACAGCGCTAACGGCAAGTTTCATGGCAGCAAAAGATGTTGCAAGGAGCGCGCATTGTAGGGGCCTGAACCCGCCGGACTGTTGCGTAGCCAAACGTTTGCGCAACAGACACAGCCCCGCCCGGGAGCGGATCTCCGCCCATGGCTACAATGATGCGAATAATTCTCGATAACAAAGCATGTCCGCCCCCCAAAGCCTCGCCCACGCTGAAATCGGTGATGCCCTGCTGGTGCAGCGCGTCCGGGCACCGGAACACGCGCCCGAATGGGCCCAGTGGCTCGAAGAGATCGGTTTCCTGCCCGGCGAGCCCGTCAGCGTGATGGCGCGCGGCCTGCCCGGCGCCGATCCCCTGGTCATCCGGGTCGGCGAGTCGACCTTCGCGCTGCGCCGCGCGGAAGCGGAATGCGTGAGCGTGACGGCAGCCAGCTGATGGAATCGATCATCCACATCCACCCGGCCGGCAAGCTGCTCGCCCTGGTCGGTAACCCGAACTGCGGCAAGACCGCCCTCTTCAACCGGCTGACCGGCTCCAACCAGAAGGTGGCCAACTACGCCGGCGTGACCGTCGAACGCAAGGAAGGCCGCCTCAAAAGCGCCGCCGGCACGGCCCTGCGCCTGCTGGACCTGCCGGGCACCTACAGCCTGCATCCACGCTCGCCCGACGAACGCGTGACGGTGGACGTGCTGGCCGGCCGCGCCACGGGCGAGAAGAAGCCCGACCTGGTCGTGTGCGTGGTCGATGCCACCAACCTGCGCCGCAACCTGCGCCTGGTGCTGGCCGTCAAGCGCCAGGGCCTGCCGGTCGTCGTCGCACTGAACATGGCCGACCTGGCCGCCAAGCGCGGCCTGCACATCGAACCAGCTGCACTGTCTGCTCAACTCGGCGTGCCCGTCGTCCGCACGGTGGCCACGGCCGGTGAAGGCATCGACGAGCTGCGCGCGATCTTCGACCAGCCGAACGTGTGGATCCCCAGCGGCCCCGTCGCCGTGGTCGAGAACACCGATCCGGCCGAAGACCACCGGGCCGTGCGCCGCATCCTGCAGGCCATCGGCGCGGACCAGCATCTGCCGCATCTGCCCAGCGACCGCGTGGACCGCGTGCTGCTGCATCCGGTGGCTGGCCCGATCATCCTGATGGTGGTGCTGTTCCTGCTCTTCCAGGCCGTGTTCTCGTGGGCACAGCCGCCCATGGACGCCATCAAGGCCGGCATGTCCTGGATCGGCGAGAGCGTCGGCGCGCTGCTGCCGGCCGAGGGCCTCATGGGCTATGTGCGCAGCCTGATCGTCGACGGCGTGATCGCCGGCGCAGGTTCGGTGCTGGTCTTCCTGCCGCAGATCCTGATTCTGTTCTTCTTCATCCTCGTGCTCGAGGAATCCGGCTACCTGCCGCGCGCGGCCTTCCTGCTCGACCGCATCATGGGCTCGGTGGGCCTGTCGGGCCGCAGCTTCATCCCGCTGCTGTCCAGCTTTGCCTGCGCCATCCCCGGCATCATGGCCACGCGCTCGATCGCCAACCCGCGCGACCGCATCGTCACCATCCTGATCGCGCCGATGATGACCTGTTCGGCCCGCCTGCCCGTGTATGCGCTCGTGATCGGCGCCTTCATCCCGAAGCGCCAGGTCTGGGGCGGTCTGGAGCTGCAGGGCCTGGTGCTGTTCGCGCTGTACCTCGCCGGCATCGTCGGCGCCATGATGGTGGCCTGGGTGCTCAAGACCTTCACGCGCGGCGGTTCGCAAGTGCGCCCGCTGATGATGGAGTTGCCGATCTACCACTGGCCTTCGCCGCGCAACATCGCCATCGGCCTGTGGCAGCGCGCCGCCATCTTCGTCAAGCGCGTGGGTGGCGTCATCATGGTCATGACGCTGCTGCTGTGGCTGCTGGCCAGCTTCCCCAGCCCGCCGCCCGGCGCCACCGGCGCGCCGATCGAATACTCGGTGGCCGGCATGCTCGGCAAGGGCCTGGCCCATGTGCTGGAGCCCATCGGTTTCAACTGGCAGATCTCGGTGGCGCTGATCCCCGGCATGGCCGCGCGTGAAGTGGCCGTGGCCAGCCTGGGCACGGTCTACGCGCTCTCCGCCACCGGCGAGGACACGGCCGATGCGCTGATGCCGCTCATCTCCGCCAGCTGGAGCCTGCCCACCGCACTGAGCCTGCTGGCCTGGTACGTGTTTGCGCCGCAGTGCATGTCCACGCTGGCGGCCGTGCGGCGCGAGACCGGTGGCTACAAATATCCGGCCATCATCCTGGCCTATCTGTTCGGCCTGGCCTACGGGGCCGCGTGGATCACCTTCCGGGTCAGTACTGCCCTGCTCAGCTGAAACAAGACGTTATTCTCGATCGCACCAGAACAAAAAAACGGAGCGATCATGAGCGGTCTGTGGCGTCGTCTGTCGATCAACGGCAAGCTGGTCTGGAGCATGGCGGGATGCCTGCTCGTCTTCATCCTCATCTCGGGTGTGCTCAACACCTGGCTGGCCGGCAGCGCGATGCGAGAACGCGTCACGACGACCGAGCTGCCCGCACAGCTGGGCAGCATCCGCGCCGAGCTGCAACGCCAGTTCGACATCCCGCTCACCGCCGCCCGCACGCTCTCCAGCAACGAGTACCTGCTGGCCTGGGAGGCTGCAGGCCTCGGCGATGACGGCATGGCCGCCTGGATGCGGCACGCCAAGCAGTTCAAGGCGCAGCAGCAGGCGGCCTCCGTCTTCTGGGTTTCGCAGGCCACGAGCAAGTACCTGACCGACGCCGGCAATCTGCGCCAGATCACCGAGAAGGACCAGTGGTTCACCGGCTTCCTGAACGGCGGCAAGCCCTACTCGCTCGACATCGATCGCGAACCCGGCGGCGATCTGATGCTCTTCATCAACACCCGCTTCGAGGCCCCGGGCGGCAAACGCGGCATCGCCGGCCTGGGCCTGACGATGAAGGCCGTGAGCAGCCTCGTCAACGGCTTCAAGATCGGCCAGACCGGCCACGTCTTCCTGGTGCGCGACAGCGGCCAGCTGCTGGTGCACACCGATGCCAAGCTCGTCGAGGCCAAGGCCACGCTGGACGCCCTGCCCGGCTTCGACGCGGCAACGAGCAAGGCCCTGCTCTCGGGCAAGGAGTTCACCAGCATCGAGCACGGCGGCAACATCGCGGCCGCGGCCTTCATGCCCGACCTGAAGCTCTACGTCGTGGCCGATGTGCCCGAGGCCGAGTTGCTGGGCCCGGCCCGCGCGGCGGTGCTCAAGGCCACGCTGCTCGCCGCACTCGTGGGCGGCGCGGTGGCGCTGTTCGTCGTCATCATCGTGGCCCGCGCCGTGGCCGCGCCGGTGCAGCGCGCAGCCAGCCTGCTGGATGACATCGCCAGCGGCGACGCCGACCTCACACGCCGCATGCACGTCAACAGCGAGGACGAGCTCGGCCGCCTTTCGGACGCCTTCAACCGCTTCGTCGAACGCCTGGCCGCCATGGTGGGCCAAGTGCGCCAGGCGGCCGACCAGATCTCCAGCGCCAGCGCCGACGTGGCCTCCGGCAACCTCGACCTGAGCCAGCGCACCGAACAGGCTGCAGCGGCGCTCGAAGAAACCGCCGCCTCCAGCGCCAGCCTGGCCGACAGTGTGGGCCACACCACCGCCTCCACCCGCGAGGCCGAGCATCTTGCCCAGGGCGTGCGCCAGGCTGCCGACACCAGCGGCGCGCAGGTGGGCCAGGTCGTCGACGTGATGGGCCGGATCAGCGACTCCTCCAAGCGCATTGCCGACATCATCGCCACCATCGACGGCATCGCCTTTCAGACGAATATCCTTGCTCTGAATGCGGCTGTCGAGGCCGCGCGAGCCGGCGAGCAAGGCCGCGGATTCGCCGTCGTTGCCGGCGAGGTGCGCACGCTGGCGCAGCGCTCGGCCGAAGCCGCCAAGGAGATCCGCAGCCTGATCAGCGCCTCCGTCGAACAGGTGCAGGGCGGCAGTGTTCTCGTCGAGCAGGCCGGGCGTCAGATGCAGGATCTGGTCGCCTCGGTGGCCCGCGTCAGCGGCCTGATCACGGAGGTCAGCAGCGCTGCCGCGGGCCAGAGCAGCAGCATCGGCGAGATCAACGCGGCCATCGCTCACCTCGACGGCATGACCCAGCAAAACGCGGCCCTGGTCGAGCAGGGATCGGCGGCAGCGGACAGTCTCAAGCAGCAAGCGGCGGAATTGGTCAGAATCGTGGGAGCTTTCAAAGTGGAGTAACCCGATTCATGAGCGCATACCGCAAAGATCCTGATGCCATCGCGCGCCTCTCGCGCGAGCAGTACCGCGTCACGCAGGAGAGCGGCACCGAGTACCCCGGCACCGGCGAATACCTGCACAACCACGAGCCCGGCATTTACGTGGACATCGTCTCCGGCGAGCCGCTGTTCGCCTCGACCGACAAGTTCGAATCCGGCTGCGGCTGGCCCAGCTTCACGCGACCGCTCGAGGCGGCGCACGTGCAGGAGCTAAGCGACGAAAGCCACGGCATGGTCCGTACCGAAGTGCGCTCCGCCCATGGCGACAGCCACCTCGGCCACGTCTTTCCCGACGGCCCGCGCGACCGCGGCGGCCTGCGCTATTGCATCAACTCCGCCTCGCTGCGTTTTGTCCATCGCGATGACATGGAGGCCGAGGGTTATGGCCAATATCTGGAGCAAGTGAAATGACTGAACGTGCTGTTGAACGAGCAGTGTTGGCTGGCGGCTGCTTCTGGGGCATGCAGGACCTGATCCGCAAGCTGCCCGGCGTCGTCTCCACTCGCGTGGGCTACACCGGCGGCGATGTGAAGAACGCCACCTACCGCAACCACGGCACGCACGCCGAAGGCATCGAGATCGTCTTCGACCCCGCCAAGACCAGCTATCGCAAGCTGCTGGAGTTCTTCTTCCAGATCCACGACCCGACGACGAAGAACCGCCAGGGCAACGATCTGGGCACCTCCTACCGCTCGGCCATCTACTACGAGAGCGAGGCGCAAAAGGCCGAGGCCCTGCGTACGATTGCCGACGTGAACGCCTCCGACCTGTGGCCTGGCAAGGTCGTCACCGAGCTCGAACCGGTGGGCGATTTCTGGGAAGCGGAGCCCGAGCACCAGGACTACCTGGAGAAGCATCCGAACGGCTACACCTGCCATTTCCCGCGCAGGGATTGGGTGCTGCCGAGATCTGCCTGAACACGCGGTCATCGGAATGCAGATCGGCGCCATCAAGAGCGACATCACCAAGCTGCAGATCGATGCCGTCGTGAACGCAGCCAATTCGTCGCTGCTGGGCGGTGGCGGCGTCGATGGCGCCATCCATCGCGCCGCTGGCCCCGATCTTGTTCATGAATGCAGATTGCTTGGCGGATGCAAGACGGGCGAGGCCAAGCTGACGAAGGGCTATCGGTTGCCAGCACGGCACATCATTCACACGGTGGGCCCGGTTTGGCGCGGCGGCATGAACGGCGAGCCGGAGCTGCTGGCGGCCTGCTATCGGAAATCGCTGGAACTGGCAGCCGCGTGCGGCGCCAAGTCCGTGGCGTTCCCAAGTATCAGCACAGGCATCTATGGCTATCCGATCCATCTGGCATCGAGGATTGCCGTAGTCAGCGTGAAAGAGTTCTTGTCCGGCAATGCCGTCGTCGAGTCGGTCGTGTTTTGCTGCTTCTCGGATGCGGATCTGGCCGCGTACGAGACCGTGCTTGCCACGGGACAGCCATAGCTAAGCAGCCGAGCCGCTCAGCCGTTTGGCCAATTCGGCGAACTCCGCATCGAACGACGGCCATTGCGCACCCGCCTCCGTCTTCGTCAGCGTGTGAGCCAGCAGGCGGCTGAGCACTTCTTCCTGCGGCAGCGTCGGCCCGGCAAAGCGAACGCCATCGGGGCCGGCGATCAGCAGCGTGGGGAAGGTCTCGATGTCGAGATCGCCGAGCACCTCCGCCTCGTCCTCGATGTCGATCCAGCGCACCTGCACACCGTCGAGATCAGCGGTCAGCCGCTCGAAGATCGGTCGGTATTCATCGCAGACACGGCACCAGGCCGCGCACAGGCAGGCCAGCAATACAAGAGGTTGATCAGGCATTGCGAAATTCTAGAAGGCGGGCCGAAAGACAAGACTCAGAAATCTGCCCGGAAGTGGCACATCACGTGTTGGCATCAGGGGCTAATCCACACGTTGTACGGATAGCGCCCGCGTCCTAGGCTCTTTGATTCAGCCATGGTGGCTGAACAAAGGAGAACCAGATGAAGAACGCATTGATGAGGGGAATGCTGTCGGCCTTGATCTTCTCGACGGCGGCGCTCCTGCCCCTGCGCGCCAGCGCAGGGGACTATCCGATGACGGGCGGAGACTTCTGGGAAGTCACCGGCGTGCAACTCAAGGATGGCGGCAGCCTGGGCTACGCCAAGTTCCTGGCCGCGGAATGGAAGGCCGATCAGGAGTTCGCCAAGTCCAAGGGCTGGATCAAGAGCTACATGGTCTTTGCAAACGCATACCCGCGCAAAGGTGAGGCCCACCTCTACCTGGTCATCGTCACCGACCGCCTGGCCACCGGGCCCGAAGGCGACAAGCGCGACGACGAATACACGGCCTGGAAGAAGAAGACTTCTGCGCAGATGGCCAAGGAGTCGGGTGATCGCCTGCAGATCCGCGAAATCATGGGCACCGAGCTGCTGCAGGAGCTGAAGTTCAAGTAGTCCGGCTCATGCTGCGCGAAACCTTACGCGCCGGTGCGTTGCCCGCGCGTAAGGTACCCAGTCATGCCGCGCCCAGCGGCGCCACATCAGCAAGCCGCGGATCCATTCATCGGCCGCGTACGAAATCCACACGCCGACCAGGCCCAGCCCGAAGTGCACGCCCAGCAGCCACGCGCCGCCGGCCAGCACGAAGACCATCGAGAAGGCGCCCACCATCACCGGATAACGCGCATCACCAGCGGCACGCAGCGCGTTGATGACGACGAGGTTGAAGGTGCGGCCGGGCTCGATCAGCACGGTCCACCACATCAGCGTGGCGCCCATGCTGATGATGGACGGATCGTTGGTGAAGAAGGTCAGCAGCCATGGCGAGGCCAGCGCGAAGCAGCTGGCGATGACCACCGCCGCCATCAAGCCGAGCTTGAGCGCCTTGCGCAGCAGGCGGTTGGCCGCGTGCAGCTGGCCGGCGCCGATCATGTGGCCGACCATGATCTCGGCGGCAAAACCGATGGACAGGCCAAAGAGCAGCACCACCCACATCAGCTGCATCGTGTACGCATGCGTGGCGACGGCGTGCGTGCCCATCGTGCCGATGGCGGCCACGCCGGCCATGAAGCACAGGCGATAGGCCAGGTTCTCTGCCGCGCCGGGCAGGCCGATGTGCAGCACGTCGGCCAGTTCGCGGCGCGGCAGACGCCACCAGTCGTGGGCGCGCAGCCTCAGGCCCAGGCGCAGCTTCCACAGCCACAGGTGCAGCACCACACCCACCACGCGGCTGACGAACAGCGCCAGCGCATAGCCCTCCAGCCCCATGCGCGGCATCAGCGGCATGGCCAAGGCGATGACGATGATCTGCATGACGACGATCACGGCCAGCGTGTCCCGGGAGCGCATGTGCGCCCGCATGACGCTCACCATCGACGCATTCCAAACATCGAGCAGGATGGCCGGCGCCAGCCAGCGCAGCAGCGGCACGGCCAGCGGCAGCACATCTTCCGGCGTGTTGAGCACGCGCAGCAGCGGCGTGGCAAAGGCCAGCGCGGCCAGCATCGAGAAGCCGCCGATCCAGCTGCTGGCGCCCACCGCGGCACGGGCCACGGCATCGGCCTGCTCCTTCTTGCCCGCACCCAGGTTCTGAGTGATGACAACGCTCACACCGGCGCCGATGATGCGAAACAGCAGGAACAAGGTGGCCGCGAGCTGGGTGCCCATCGCAAAGGCGGCACCGGTGTCGTCAGAGATTCGACCGGCCATGCCGGTACACAGCACGCTCACACCGATGCCGAAGAGCATCTCGGCGAACATGGGCCAGGCGAGGGACAGCAGCCGAGGGCGTGCGGAATTCATAGGCCGTCAGCCTAACGCTGAAATCGCGCGTAACGCGGCAATTGAGGCTAGGCGGCGCGAATTCTGTAGACGCAGCGGCGGCCGCCGGCCGGCAGGTGTTCCTCGCGAACGACCGGCGCATCCAGCACCCTTGAAAACAGCTCCAGCTCCGAGCGGCAGAAACCCTGGCAGCTCGCGGCGGCGGTGCAGATCGGGCAGTGGTCCTCGATCAGCAGCCAGTCGCGCCCGGACTTCTCGGCACGGGCCATGTAGCCCTCGGCCGCGCGCAGCTCGGCCAACTTGCGCACGCGATCGCCGACGTTCTTGGCGCCAGCAAGCGCGGCGCCGTACTGCTCGACCATCTGTGCCTCGCGCTGGCCGATGAGCCGCTCCAGCGCCTCGGGCTCCATGAATCCGATCATCTGCGCGAACAGCTCGGCATGCCGATCCGGGAAGCGCCCGTGGCCCACGGCCGTGAGCCGCCAGATGCGCTTGGGCCGGCCGACGGAGCCAGCTTCGTCCTCGCCTTCCACCAGGCCTTGCGCCTGCAGGCCCTGCAGGCTCTTGTGCGCGCCCATCGGCGTGATCGCGCAGGCAGCGGCCAGCGTGGCGGCGGACTGCGGCCCGGCGCTCTTGAGCGCCTGCAGCAGCCGGTCTTCGGTGCTCTTCATGGGTTGCGTCTCGCGTGGCGCAGCAGGAGGCTGGCCGAGATCACGCAGCACACGCCGCCCAACGCCATCACCGAGCGCACGGACAACAGCGACAGCGCGCTGCCCACCAAGGCGATGGTCACGTTGGCGATGCAGAAGGTGGTGGTCAACAGGCCCATCACGCGGCCCTGGCCGTGGTCGGCGAAGCGTTCGGACATCCACGCCGGCAGCACCGCGTTGTAGAGCGATTGAGAAGCGCCCGCGCCGATGATGCAAGCCACGCCGAACCAGCCTGGGACGCCGGCCAGCAGCACGATGCACAGCGCCGCCAGCAGCGCGGCCTGCGCGGCCCGGTGCAGGCGCGGCGGCCCGCTGATCAGCCGGCCTGCGACGAGGCTGGCCAGCGTCATCGCCGCGCACTGTGCGGCCGTCACCCAGGCGATGCCGCTGCTGCCCAGGCCCAGCACCTCCAGCAACCACAGCGGCGAGAACTCGTACAGCGCGTTGATCCCCAGCGTGTACGACAGCTGCAGCAGGAACAGCGGCACCAGCCGCGGATCGCGTGCCAGCAGGCCCAGCGATTGATGCTCGCGCATCGAGCGCAAGAGGTGCAGCGGACCGGATTGCCGCGCGCTGGCTGGCAGCGCCAGGTACAGGACCAGCAGGCAGGGCAGCATCGCGGCGGCGGCCAGCAAGAAGGGGACGGCGTCGCCCAGATGCAGAGTAAGCCCGCCGACCAGCGGGCCGATCAGCCAGCCGATGTAGAAGCAGGCATTGAGCAGCGCGAAGGCGCGGGTGCGGTCGATCTGCGCGTTCATGTCAGCGATCAGCGCGCGGGCCACGGCGGTGTTGCCTTCGGTCAGGCCGGTGACGAAGCGCGCGATCACGAAGAGCGGGTACAGCCGCTGGTCCAGCGCAAAGGCTGTGAGCAGATAGCCCAGCAGACAGGCCGTCAGCGTGAAGCTCAAGAGCGTGCGGCGGCCGTAGCGATCCGACAGCGGGCCGATGAAGAGGCTGCCGATCAGGATACCGAGCGGATTGGCCGCCAGCGCCACGCCCATCAGCAGGCGCGGATCCAGGCCCGCGAAGTGGGTGAAGCCGTCCACCGGTCCGCCGACGAAGATCGGCGCGAGGATGGGGTAAGGCATGGACACGCCCATCGTGCTCATCAGCGCCATGGCGCAGACGGTGGCGAGCACCCAGTAGGGATGCTTGACGGGAGCCGAGGGGGATGGAGATGCGGGGACGGCGGTGCTGCTCATGCGCCGCATCATCGCATTTTATAAACCATTTGTTTACATATCCATGTCATGCGTCTGGTCGCACAATCCCGGCATGCGAATCAAGGACTGCAACTGGCGGATGGTCGAGGACTACCTGCAGCGCGACGACCGCGCGGTGCTGCCGCTGGGCAGCATCGAGCAGCACGCGAGGCTCTCGCTGGCGGTGGATGCCACGCTCTGCGAAGCCGTGTCGGTGGCCGCCGCCGAGCCCTTGGGCGTGCCGGTCTTTCCGGCCCAGCCCTATGGCTTCACACCGACCTACATGGCCTATCCGGGCACGATGACGCTGAGGCTGGAGACACTGCTCGCCGTCCTGCGTGACCTGATCGGCTCCCTCCAGCACCACGGTTTCCGGCGCGTGCTGATCGTCAACGGCCACGGCGGCAACAACGGCGCGGCCAGCGTGCTGCAGGAGCTGACGAGTGAGCACCCGGGCCTGCAACTGCGCTGGCACAACTGGTGGGCCGCGCCGCGCACGATGGCTTTCGTGCGCGAGCACGATCCGCAGGCCTCGCACGCCTCGTGGATGGAGAACTTCGCTGGCTTGACAAGGCTCGAAGGCGTGGTGCAGCCCACGGAGCCGAAGCCGCTGGTGGACTACGCCCGCATGGCGCTGATGAGCCCTGAAGCCAAGCGCGAGTACCTGGGCGACGGCTGCTATGGTGGCCACTACCAGCGCGACGAGGCCACCATGGCCCGGCTCTGGCAGATCGCCGTCGACGAAACCCGCGAGCAGATCGAAGGGCCTTGGCTCGCTTGATCCCGATCGAGAATAGCGTCATGCCCTTCCGCCCCGTCACCCTGCCCGCCGTCGTTGCCGGCAAGCTCTGGCTGCATTCCATGCCTGGCCGCCTCGAATCCTGGGAAGACTTCCTGCACGAAGCCCGACGCGTCCAGCTCGGCCTGATCGTCTGCCTGAACCCGAGCGTGGAAGTGCAGCGCTCTTCGCCCGACTACTTCCGCGCCATCCAGCAAGACGCCCTGCCCTGCGAACTGCTCGAACTGCCGATGCGCGACTTCGGCCTGGGTGACGATGGCGAGGAACTCCGCGCCGGCGTGGCGCGCATTGCCGAGAAGCTGCGCGAAGGCGACTCCGTGCTGCTGCACTGCGCCCACGGCATTGGCCGCACCGGCACGGTGGCGGCCTGCACGCTCAAGGCCTTGGGCCTGCCCACGCTGCAGGCGCTGACGCAGGTGCGCGACGCGGGCTCGAACCCGCAATCCGCCTTGCAGACAGGCTGGATCCACCAGTTCTGAGCGCGGACGAGTGATCGCATGGACATCGTCCACATCGACGACGCATTGATCGTCGTGGACAAGCCGGCCGGCCTGCTCTCCGTGCCCGGCCGCACCGAGCCCGATTGCGCGGTGACGCGGCTGCAGCAGCTTTATCCAGAGGCGCTGACCGTGCACCGGCTGGACCAGGCCACCTCCGGCCTGCTGCTGTTTGCGCGCGGGCCTGATGCGCAACGCGAGCTGAGCCTGGACTTTGCGGAGCGGCGCGTGAACAAGCGCTACGTTGCGCTGGTCATGGGCCACGTCGAGGACCGAGGCTGGCAGGAGATCGCCTTGCCGCTGATCGCCGATTGGCCGAACCGGCCGCTGCAAAAGGTCGACCACGAGACCGGCAAGCCTTCGCTGACGCGCTGGCGCGTAACGGCGCACGAAGACGACTGCTCCCGGCTGGAGCTCAAGCCCGTCACCGGCCGCTCGCACCAGCTGCGCGTGCATCTGAAATCCATTGGCCACCCGATTGTTGGCGATACGCTGTACGGTGGCGTCAGCGCACCGCGGCTGATGCTGCACGCCGCGTTCCTCGAACTGCCCGGCCGCGGCTTGCGGCTCGAATCTCCTCCTGACTTCTGAAGACATGAGCACCGAACAACAGCAGCAGCAGCAGCAGCAGCAGCTTTTCATCATCACCGGCAGCTCGCGCGGCATGGGCGAGGCCATGGCGCAGCAGCTGCTCGAACCCGGCCACGTGGTGCTGGGCCTGGCGCGTCAGCAGAGCGCGGCCCTGGCGATCGCCGCGCGCAACCGCGGCGCAGAACTGCTGCAATGGCAGGCCGATCTGGCGGAGCCGCTGGCCGTGGCGCAGAAGCTGCGCGACTGGCTGAAGGATCAGCCGTTGGAGCGCTTCTCGCGCGTCCACCTGATCAACAACGCGGCGCTGGTGAGCCAGCCGGGACCTGTAGAAAGTGTCTCGCTCGAAGAGCTTTCGGCAACGGTGCGCGTAGGGCTGGAGGCGGTGATGCTGCTGTCGCAGGCCTTCATCCAGGGCTGTGCCCACATGAAGCGCACCGAGCAGCGCATCCTCAACATCTCCTCGGGTCTCGGCCGACGCGCCATGGCCGGTACGGCGCCGTATTGCGCAGTGAAGGCGGGCATGGACAACCTCTCGCGGGCGATGGCGCTGGACGGCGCGAAGGTCGTCTCGCTGGCGCCGGGCATCATTGACACCGACATGCAGATCCGCCTGCGCAGCGGCGATCCGGCGCTCTTCCCCGACCAGCCGCGCTTTGCCGCCTTCAAGAGCGAAGGTGCGCTGGACAGCCCGGCCGGCGCTGCCGCCAAGGTATTGCGTTACTTGCGCAGAAGCGACTTCGGCGAGACCGTGCTGGCGGACGTGCGCGAGGCCTGAGCGCCCCCTGAAAAAGAAGAGCGCCCCGCAGGGCGCTCCTCGTGAAGATTCTTCGGATCAGAAGTGATATTCCGCCCGGATCATCGGCGTCTTGGCAAACGCCCCGCTGCCTGCCGGGCCGCCTGAATCGTTGCCGAACTTGTTCTTCCAGTACTGGTACTCGATGCCGACCTTGAAGGTCTTGGTGCCGGTCACGTCGTACATCAGCTGCATGTCGATGTTGGTTTCGGGCTTGGTCTTGCCGCCGAACTCATCATTGCCCTTGGAGGCGATGAAGTTGGCGTAGCCCTCCCAGGAGATGCGGTCGGAGAAGTTGATGCCCCAGGCCGCCGTCAGCATCGGGTGGGTCTTGTAGCTGTAGCGGCTGACCGAATAGTTGGCGTTGGTGGCGAAGCTGAAGCCGCTGGGCTGGTTGCTTTCCTTGAGCAGCACGAGGCTGACATTCAAGAAGCCCGGCACGTCGAACATGACCGTGGGGCCGAGCACGAACATGCGCTTCTTGGAGTTGTAGGTGGCGTCGGTCTTGGTGTTCCAGTCGAAGCCGGCCATCACACCCCAGCCGCGGATACCGGGCGAAGACAGGTTGGAACCCATCACCTTGCCCAGGTCCAGCGTGTGGCGGTAGACGATGTAGGCTTCGTGCGCACCGTTGCCCGAGGAGATGTTGCTTGGATCCTTGCTGTCCGACATCAGCAGGTCCACGTTCAGGAAGTTGCTGCCGTACTTGTAGCCGCTGGCGTGGGTGAGGTTGACGATGTACTTGCTGATGTCTTCCGGGTTGTAGGGCTCACGGAACTGCGTGCCGTAGCGGGCGCCGATGGAGGTGTCGCTCCAGTCAGCAGCGTGCGCGGCGCCGGCGCCGGCCAACGCAGAAAGTGCGATCAGCGGAATCTTCGATTTCATGGGCCTCTCCTGGTCGTTGCTGGATGATGGGACGGCTTCTTACTTGCCGCTCGGAACCTTGCCCTCCACGCCCTTGACGTAGAAGTTGATGCCCGAGAGGAACTTGTCGTCGGCCACTTCGTCCTTTTTCAGGAGGTCCTTGCCGTCCTGGCCGGCGATCGGGCCCTTCCAGATCACGAAGCTGCCGTCCTTGAGACCGGCCTTGACCTTCCCGATGTGGGCCTTGGCTTCGGCGGGCACGGCGTCGGCGATGGCCACGAGGTCGATGGCGCCCTCCTTCACGCCCCACCAGCTGTGCATATTGCCGGTCCATTTGCCTTCCAGCGCTTCGCGCGTGGCCTTGACGTAGTACGGCGTCCAGTTGATCACGGCCGAGGCCAGGTGGGCCTTGGGCGCGTAGTTGTGCATGTCGGAATCCCAGCCGAAGGCGTACTTGCCGTTCTTCTCAGCGGTCTGCAGCACGGCCGAGGAATCGGTGTTCTGCATCAGCACATCGGCGCCGCCATCGATCAGGCTCTGCGCGCCTTCGGTTTCCTTGGGCGGGTTGAACCATTCGTTCACCCACACGACCTTCACCTTGATCTTCGGGTTGCTGCTCTGTGCGCCGAGGGTGAAGCTGTTGATGTTGCGGATCACCTCTGGGATGGGGATGGAGCCGACCACGCCCAGCGTGCCCGTCTTGCTCATCGCACCGGCCACCACGCCGGCCATGTAGGCGCCTTCATAGGTGCGCGAGTCGTACGTGCGCATGTTGGCGGCCTGCTTGTAGCCGGTGGCGTGCTCGAACATCACCTTGGGCGAATCGGCCGCTACCTTGAGCATGGGCTCCATGTAGCCGAAGGTCGTGCCGAAGATCAGCGTGTTGCCTTGGCCGACCATCTCGCGGATAACGCGCTCGGCATCGGGGCCTTCGGGCACCTTCTCCACATAGCTGGTGGCGATCTTGTTGCCGAACTCCTTCTCCAGCGCCTTGCGGGCGTTGTCGTGGGCGAAGGTCCAGCCGCCGTCGCCGACCGGGCCGACGTAGGCAAACGCAATCTTCAGCGGAGCGGCGGTGGCCGGCGCACTCGCCGCACTGGCGGCCTCGGCGGCCGGGGGTGTGGCGTCTTCCTTCTTGCCGCAACCGGCCAGGGCCGCGGCGATCAGCACGGTGGAAACTGCCGCAAGGCGGTGATGAGCACGCATGGACTCTCCTTGGTGACGAATGAAGACGCCTGATCCCAAATTCAGGCGCCCGGGAAAAACGGCTTGCCGATCGAGGCCGGCATGTTCACGCGGATGAAGCTGCCGGCCCTGCTCGAAATCAACACCAGCACCACGATGGTGGACAGATAGGGCAGCATGCTGAGCACCTGGCTCGGCACCTGCACGCCCTGCCCTTGCAGATGGAACTGCAGCATCGTGATGCCACCGAACAGATAAGCACCCAGCAAGACGCGTGCCGGCCGCCAGGTGGCGAAGGTGGTGAGCGCCAGCGCGATCCAGCCCTTGCCGGCGATCATGTCGTCCACCCACAGCGGCGTGTAGATCACCGACACGTAGGCGCCCGCCAGCCCGCACAGCGCGCCGCCCAGCATCACGGCGGCCAGGCGGATGCGCCTGACGGGATAACCCAGCGCATGCGCGGATTCGGGCGATTCGCCGATGGCGCGCAGCACCAGGCCGGGCCGCGTGCGGTCGAAGAACCAGTTCAGGCCAAGCATCAGCGCGATGGCCAGATAGACCATCGGGTGCTGCTTGAACAGCGCCGTGCCGAGGAAGGGGATGTCGGCCAGCAGCGGGATCTGGAAGTTCGGTCGCGGCGGCAGCTGCACCTGCGCATAGCCCATGCCCACGAAAGCCGAGAAGCCCACGCCGAACAGACTCAGCGCCAGGCCGGCCGCGTACTGGTTGGTGTTGAGCCAGATGACCAGCCAGCCGAACAGCGCCGCCATGGCCGCGCCGGCCGCAGCGCCTGCAAGGAAGCCGAGCGTATCGCTGCCCGTTCCAGCGCAGGTGGCAAAACCGGCGATAGCAGCCACGAGCATCATCCCTTCGGCGCCGAGGTTGACCACGCCCGCACGCTCGTTGATCAGCAAGCCCAGCGCGGCGATGGCCAGCACCGTGCCGGCGTTGAGCGTGGCGGCGATCAGGTTGGCAAGCGTTGCGAGGTCCACGGCTCATTTCCTCCAGCGCAGGCGGAAGTGGATCAGCGTGTCGGCGGCCAGCAGCATGAAGAGCAAGAGCCCTTGGAACACGCCCGTCAGCGCCTTGGGCAACCCGAGGCGCGATTGCGCGTACTCGCCACCGATGTAGAACATGCTCATCAGGAGGCCGGAGAACACGATGCCCACCGGATGCAGCCGCCCGACGAAGGCGACGATGATGGCCGCGAAGCCGTAGCCCATCGGGATGTGCGGGGTGAGCTGGCCTTGCGGGCCGGCGGCATCGAGAGCACCCGCCAGGCCGGCCATCGCGCCCGAGATCAAGAGCGAGATCCAGATCGAACGCCGCGCCGAGAAGCCCGCGTAGCGCGCCGCCGCCGGCGCCAGGCCGCCCACCTGGAGCGCAAAGCCGGCATAGGTGCGAAACATCAGCAACCAGGCCAGGCCGACCATCACGAGCGCGATCGGCGCGCCGATGTTGACGCGCAGGCCGTCAAACAATTTCGGAATGCGGGCCGGCGAGAGAAAGGTGATCGTCTGCGGGAAGTTGTAGCCGTTCGGGTCCTTCCACGGGCCGTAGACGAGGTAGTTCAAGAGCTGCACCGCCACGTACACGAGCATCAGGCTGACCAGGATCTCGCTGGCGTTGAAGCGGTCGCGCAGCAGCGCCGTGATCGCAGCCCAGGCCATGCCGCCCAACATGCCGGCCAACAGCACCGCAAACACCAGCGCGCCGCTGCTGCCCGGCTCGGCCTGCATCGCCACCCAGCCGCCGGCCAGTGCGCCGACGATGAACTGCCCCTCGGCGCCGATGTTCCACACATTGGCGCGAAAGCACACCGCCAGGCCCAGCGCGATCAGGATCAGCGGCGTGGCCTTGAGCGTGAGTTCGCTCAGCGCATAGCCGCTGCGGATCGGCTCCCAGAAGAACATCGAGAGGCCGGCTACGGGATCCTTGCCCAACAGGCTGAACAGCAGCAGGCCCAGCAGCACCGTGGCCGCCAGCGCGAGCAGCGGCGAAGTCAGCGACATCAGCCGCGAAGCCTGCGGGCGCGCCTCAAGCCGGAACATGGCGACTCTCCGTACCTTGATCGGGCGCCTTGCCGGCCTCCGAGGGCCACAGCCCACTCATCCATGCGCCGATGCGCTCCACGGTCGCGTCCTCCACGGGGATCGACGGCGAGAGCCGCCCCTGCGCCATCACGGCCATGCGATCAGAAAGTTCGAAGAGTTCATCGAGCTCCTCGCTCACCACCAGCACGGCGCAACCTTCGTCGCGCAGCTTGAGCAACTCGGCCCGGATCTGCGCGGCCGCACCCACGTCCACGCCCCAGGTCGGCTGCGCGATGACGAGCACGCGCGGATGGGCATCGATCTCGCGGCCGACGATGAACTTCTGCAGATTTCCACCCGACAGACTCTTGGCCGCCGCAGCCGGCCCACCGCAGCGCACGCCGAAGCGGTGGATCAGCGTGTCCGCCAGCTTGTCCATGTTCACCGGCACGATCCAGCCCAAGCGCTTGAGCGCTTCGGTGCGCGTGAGCAGCACGTTCTGCGCCAGCGAGAGCGTAGGCACGGCGCCGCGGCCGAGCCGCTCTTCCGGCACGAAATGCAGGCCTTGCGCGCGGCGCTGGCGCGCGCCGGCCTGGGCGATGTCATGGCCGAAGAGCCGGATCGAACCCTTGCGCGAACGCATGTCCTCGCCCGAGAGCGCGGCCAGCAGCTCCTGCTGGCCATTGCCGGACACGCCCGCGATGCCCAGCACCTCGCCTGCGCGAAGCTCCAGCGCGATGTCCTTGAGCGTGGTGCCGAAGGGCGAGGACTTCTCCAGCGAGAGCCCATCCACCTGCAGCGCCAGCTCGCCCGTGGCGTGTGCCGTGTGCACCGCGCGTTGCGGCGCGCTGCCGATCATCAGGCGCGAGAGCTCGGCGTTGTCGACCTCGCGCGGATCGACCTCGCCGGTGACCTTGCCGCCGCGCAGCACGGTGCAGTGCTGGCACAGCGCGCGGATCTCGTCGAGCTTGTGGCTGATGTAGAGGATGGCGCAGCCGCTGACCGCCAGGGCACGCAGCGTGATGAAGAGCTTCTCGACCGCTTGCGGCGTGAGCACCGAGGTCGGCTCGTCGAGGATCAGCAACTGCGGCTTCGTGAGCAGCGCGCGGATGATCTCGACGCGTTGACGTTCACCGACCGACAGCGTGTGCACCGGCCGCGCGGGATCGATCTCCAGACCATAGGCCTGGCCAACCTCGCGGATGCGCGCGCTGACCGCCTCGCGGCCGAGCTTTTCATCGAGGCCCAGCAGCACGTTCTCGGCCACGGTCAGCGTCTCGAACAGCGAGAAATGCTGGTAGACCATGCTGATGCCCAAGCCACGCGCCTCGGCCGGGCTCTTCACGCGCACGGCTTGGCCGTTCCAGAGCATCTCGCCTTCGTCCGGCTGCACGGCCCCGTAGATGATCTTCATCAACGTGGACTTGCCGGCGCCGTTCTCGCCGAGCACGGCATGGATCTGGCCCGGCGCCACCCGCAGGCTGACGCCGTCATTGGCCTTCACGGCCGGATATTGCTTGCTGATACCGCGCAGTTCGAGACGCAGGTCCATGGTGGACGCAGGATGCACGAAGCAGCCGGTCAAGTCACCCCAGGAGGAGCCCTTGTTGTATGCGCGCCGATGGCGTCAGGACAGCTTCGCCTCAGCAAACATCCGCAAGCACCAGCATGTGCAGGACCAGCCCCAAGATGAATCCATCCGCACCAGGCTGGCCCGCAATCACTCACCTTGTGATGGGGTGCAGATAGACCGATTCCTTGGCCGACAGGCCCGCATGGACCTGCTGGCTGATCGCATCGGACAGCACCTGCAGAGCGCCGCTCTCCAGACCATCGAAGCTGGCCTTGACGATGGCTTCGGGCGTGCTCTTGGGCGCGTCGATGCCGGTCGTCAGGTCTGTGTCGATGAAGCCCGCGTGCACGCCGACGACTTGCGTGCCCTGGCCAGCCAGCTCGATGCGCTGGCCGTTCGTCAGCGCCCAGGCCGCCGACTTGGTGGCGCCGTAGGCACCGAGCAGCGGACCGTTGATCCAGCTGGCCACCGACAGCACGTTCATCACTGCGCCGCCACCGTTGGCGGCCAGCACAGGTGCGAAGGCGCTGGTCAGACGCATCGGGCCGAAGAAGTTCGTCTCCAGCATGCGCTGGGCCGATGCGGCGCTGTCCTCGGCGAAGAAGCCGCCGAACTCGGCGATGCCGGCGTTGTTGATGAGCACGGTGACGTCCTTGTAATCGCGGACGACGGCGGCCACTTCATCGGCCTTGGTCACGTCCAGCTTGACGGGGACGACGCCCGGCAGCGTGACCTTGGAAGGATCACGCGCGGCGGCGTAGACCTTGCGCGCACCGCGAGCGAGGGCCTCGCGTGCGAAAGCCAGGCCGAGGCCGCGGTTGGCGCCGGTGATGAAGACGACGGCGTTTTCGAGTTTCATGGTGAGTTCCTGTCCGATCGAGAAGCGTGTGTGCCCGTACAAAATATGTCGATCATCATATTTTTGAGCGATTGAAATGGGCGTTGGCTTGCAGGTCGGCTTTCAGCCGGCGTAGGTTTCGAGCAGCGATTTGCGCGTGGCCGCCAGCACCGCCCTGCCCTGAGCGTTGACGCCGAGCACACGGGCCAGTTGCAACGCGCCGATCAAGGTGGCGACAAGCACCGGTGCCTGCTCCTTCGCATGCTGCGCTGGGAGCACGGCGCGCGCACGGGCGATCATGGCTTGCACGCGTTCGGCCGAAGCGGCCAGCAGCGCAGGCGACTGGCGGTGCATTTCCGAACCCAGTGCGGCCACCGGGCAGCCCAGTTCGACACCGGCCAGATGAGCCTCCGTGAGGTAACTCTCGATCAGCGCGCGGATCGGCGTATCGCCGCGCGCCACGCGTTCCTCGATGTTCTGGGTGATCTGCTCGACGCTGTCCTTGCTGGCGCGCTCGACGGCCTCGACCAACAAGGCTTCCCGCGAATCGAAGTGCGAGTAAAAACCGCCGTGCGTGAGGCCGGCTTCCCGCATCACATCGGCCACGCCCACGCCGTCATAGCCGCGGCGGCGGATCGCGCGGGCCGCGACCTCGACAATGCGGTCATGCGTCTGCTCGCGCTTGCTTTGCGGGATGCGGGGCTGTGAGTTCATGGCCCAACTGTAGCAAAAATATGATTGTCATCATATTTCCACAAGCCCAACAAGGGCAAAGACGGATCGCAAGCCGCAGGAAAGCCGGTTCAGCCCAGCAGATTGGCCAGCGTCATCAGCGCCAACAGCAGCATCCACAGCACGACGGAGCGCCACACCAGGCCCACCACGCTCTGCAGGTGGCCCAGCACCGGCTCAGCGCCCGGCGTGGAGCCGCTGGCGCCGGTGGATTCGGCATCGACGCCGCTCTCGAAGGTCTTGCTGCGATCTGGCGTGACGCCTGGGGGGGCGGCGCCCCCCAGCTGCAGGCCGAGCGCGCCGGCGGCGGAGGCCAGGATGATGCCCTCGTTGGGATGCAGCCAGAGGCTGGCGTCGCGGCGCCAGACGTTCACGGCTTCCTCGAAGTTGCCGACGATGGCAAAGCCCGTAGCCGTGAGGCGCGCGGGGATGTGGTCGATCAGGCCGAACATGCGCTGCGAGATCTGCATCAGGCGCTCGTTGGTCGGCGCCTCCAGCGTGCGGCTCTTGAAGGCCCAGTAGCGGCCGGCGAACTCGGCCATGCGGTAGAGCACCGCGCCCGCTGGCCCCAAGCCCACGGTGGACAGCACGATGAACCAGAAGAACACACCGAACACATGACGGTGCGCGGCCAGCAGCGAGTGCTCGATGGCGTGGCGCAGCAGCTCGGTGCGCGGCAGTTCGCTGGCGTCCAGATGGCGCCATTCGGACAGCAGGCGGCGGGCTTCGAGGTCGTCACCGCGCTCCAGCGCGTCGCGGATGTCGGTGAAGTAGTGGCTGAACTGGCGAAAGCCGAGCGTGAAGTACAGGATCACCACGTCCACCACCAGGGCCAGGGCCGAGCTGAAGTGGTGGACCGCCAGGTAGATCGCCGCAACGGCAAGCGAGGGACCCAGCACCGTGACGCCCCAGACCACGCCGGCATGGTGCTCGCGCCCGGCGTCGAAATTGCGGCCCGTCCAGCGCACCCAGCCGATGACGGCCTCATGCACGCTGTTGCCATGTCTCAGGGGTTTGAGCTGTTCGCACAGCAGCGCCAGCAGGACCGCGAAGAAGTTCATGTCCGAAATGATAGCCGCGGGTCAGCGTGGGTCAGACGGCGAGGAAGCGATAGAGATTGCGAAGCATGGCTGCCGTGGCGCCCCAGATGAAATGGTCGCCGTGCGGCATGGAAAGAAAGGGCCGCGCCTGTTGCTCGCCATCACGCTCGAATTCGTAGCGATGGTGGCGGTGGTGGGCTGGATTCATCAGGAAGGCCAGGGGCACTTCAAAGGCCTCGGCCACTTCGAAATCGTCGAGCTTCAGCGCGAAAGGCGGTGCCACCAGCGCCACCACCGGCATCACATGGAAGGCCGTGACGGTGATGTACTCGGGCAGGCGGCCCAGGATCTCGATGTGCTCGGCGCCCAGGCCGATCTCCTCGACCGTCTCGCGCAAGGCGGTGGCTTCGGGCGAGCCATCCTCAGGCTCGGCACCACCGCCGGGGAAGCTGATCTGGCCGGCATGGGAGCGCAGGTGGGCGGTGCGCCGGGTCAGCAGCACCTGCAGGCCGGATTCGCGCATCACGAGCGGGATGAGTACGGCGGCTTGGGCTGGCGGCCGGTTGGCGAAAAGGCCTCCATCGCCCCGGATTTCGTGCTCCCACGACAGCGACGCATCGGCGAAGCGCCCGCGCAAGGCCTCGGGCGTGAGTCGATCGGGATCGAGGGCCGGCAGGTGATCGTCCACGCTGATGACGGGAACGGTCTCGGGCTGGAGGATCAGGGGGCGTGTTGCAGGGCCGGACATGATCGCCCACTCTAACGCCTAGGCCTTAGGCATTGCCGTGACCGCATCCCGGCCGACCACATAGACCGTGTTCGTCACGGGAAAGATCTCGCGTGCAGCGTCAGACCCTGCAGCGCCTTGATGCCGAACTGGGAGGCACGGTAGCGGACCATCGTGCGCTCGAGCAAGATCCCCTAACGTTCAGATGCAGCGAATCCAACGCCCGAACTCAGCGGTAGCCAATCCCCGTTTTGCGCTTCAACAGGAACAGAAAATAAAAAAGCCGCCCGAAGGCGGCCTTTTGGCACAGCTAGCGCAGGCCAGCTTAAGCCAGCTTCTCTTTGATTCGAGCCGACTTGCCCGAACGCTCGCGGAGGTAGTACAGCTTGGCGCGGCGGACGTCACCGCGGCGCTTGACTTCGATCGTGGCGATCAGGGGGCTGTACAGCTGGAACGTACGTTCCACGCCTTCGCCGCTCGAGATCTTGCGCACGATGAAGCTGCTGTTCAGGCCGCGGTTGCGCTTGGCAATCACGACGCCTTCGTAGGCCTGCACGCGCTTGCGGGTGCCTTCAACGACGTTGACGCTGACGATCACGGTGTCGCCGGGGGCGAACGTCGGGATGGTCTTGTTCAGGCGAGCAATCTCTTCTTGCTCAAGGGTTTGGATCAGATCCATGGTGGTTTCTCCATGATCGTGGCGGCGAAGTTGTTTGTGGAGTTGCATGAGGCTCTTACTCCTCATGCTCGACCCGCCAGAGGATCAAGCCCGACAGTATAACCCGAGGATTAACCCTTGGGCAAGGCCTGCAGAAAGCGCTCATCCTGCTTGGAGAGCTTGCCCGCCGCGCGGGCGGCTTCGATCAGATCAGGCCGGCGCTCCAGCGTGATGCGCAGCGACTGCTCGCGGCGCCAGCGGGCGATGTTGGCGTGGTGGCCGGAGAGGAGTTCCTCGGGCACGGGCAGGCCCTCGAAGACCTCGGGGCGGCTGTAGTGCGGGCAGTCCAGCAGGCCGTCGGAAAAGCTGTCCTGCTCGTGGGAGGCTGCGTCGCCGAGCACACCGTCCTGCAGGCGGGCAATGCCGTCCAGCAGGGCCAGCGCCGGCAGTTCGCCGCCGGAGAGCACGAAATCACCGAGGCTCAGCTCCAGCGTGACGTGACGATCCAGGAAGCGCTGGTCCATGCCCTCGTAGCGGCCGCAGAGCAGCACGGCACCTGGGCCGGCGGCCATGTCCTGCACCAGCGCCTGGTCGATGCGGCGACCGGTCGGCGTGAAATGGATGATGGCCGGCACCTCGCCGCCTCGGTCGGCCTTGGCCGCTTCCAGCGCACGCTCCAGCGGCTCGATCAGCATGACCATGCCCGGGCCGCCGCCGAAGGGGCGATCGTCCACGCGGCGGTAGTTGCCCAAAGCGTGATCGCGCAGCGGCCACAGGCGCACGTCGACGAGGCCGGACTCGAATGCGCGGCGCGTGACGCCGGTCTTGAGGAAGGGTTCGAAGAGCTCGGGGAAGAGCGTGATGACGTCGAAGCGCATGGTTAGCCCACGGCTGCGTCAGTAGTCCAGGCCCCAATCGACCGTGATCAGCTTCTTCTCGAGGCTCACGTCGTCGACGAAGGCGCCGACGAAGGGGATCAGGCGCTCCTGCTCGGGCTTGATCGGCTCGACCGAACCCACGGGCGCGATGCGCAGCACGCTGTGCGGGCCGGTGTCCATCAAGCCCAGCACGGTGCCGAGTTGCTCGCCTTCGCGGTTGACCACGGAGAGGCCGATCAGGTCGATCCAGTAGTACTCGTCGGGATCGGCGCTCGGGAAGAGTGAGCGCGAAACGAAGATGCGCGCACCGCGCAGCGCTTCGGCCGAATTGCGATCGGCCACGCCTTCCGCGTTGGCGACGATGGTGTCGCCGTGTTCGCGGCAGGCCAGAATTTTGAGCAGGGGCGGCAGGCTTTGTTGAGCTGCCTTCACCGCCACCGCAGGCTTCTTGTCCTCGGCCGGTTTCAAAAACCAGCGTCGTGAGGCAAAGAGCGCGTCGGCATTCGCCGAGAAGGACTGGACCTTGACCCAGCCCTTGATGCCCCAGGCATCTGCAATGCGCCCGACTTCAATCGCGTCGGCCGGAAAGGCCGCATCTTGCAAATCGGGCGTCATGCAAACTTAGGCGGCAGCCTTCTTGGCTTCGCCGACCAGGCGGGTCACGGCGGGCGACATTTGCGCACCGACGCCGGTCCAGTAGGCCACGCGGTCCAGTTGGACGCGCAGCGTTTCGGCAGCGCCCGAAGCCACGGGGTTGTAGAAGCCCAGGCGCTCGATGAAGCGGCCGTCACGACGGTTCTGGCTGTTGGCAACGACGATGTTGTAGAAGGGGCGCTTCTTGGCGCCGCCGCGGGTGAGACGAATCACGACCATGATGAATCCTTGAATGAATCTGCGATCCAACGCTCCGGGAGACACTCAGGGCGAGAGAATCAATTGTCTTCAGCTTGCTGTAGATACGCCTGACACCTGCCAGACCAGCGCCGAAAACCAAAGATTATAAACTCGCCGCGCAATATCTGGAAACCCCATGCAACCCAAGATCGTTCTGCGCCCCAGTACCGAGGCCGATTTACCCGCCATCCAGGCGATTTACGCCCACGCCGTCCTGCACGGCACCGGCACTTTCGAGACCGAAGTGCCCGATGTCATCGAGATGACCCGCCGCCGCACCGAGGTGCTGTCGCGCGGCCTGCCCTTTCTGGTGGCCGAGGTTGACGGCAAAGTGGCCGGTTATGCCTATGCCAACTATTTCCGCCCTCGCCTGGCCTACCGTTACTGCCTGGAAGATTCGATCTACCTCGCGCCGACGGCCCAGGGCAAGGGCCTGGGCAAGCTGCTGCTGGCCGAGCTGATTGCGCGCTGCGAAGCGGCCGGCGGCCGGCAGATGCTGGCCGTGATTGGCGATGCCGACAACAAGGGCTCGGTTGGCTTGCACACGGCCCTGGGCTTCGAGCACACCGGCGTGCTGAAGAGCTCCGGCTGGAAGTTCGGCCGCTGGCTGGACGTGGTGCTGATGCAGCGCCAGCTGGGCCAGGGCGACGCGGTGGACGCCGCGTGATGGCGGCGACGTCATCGACGACGCTGGGCAAGTCCAAGACGATCACTGCCTGGTCTGCGCTGCTGGGCGGCGCTTTCGGTGCCCACCGCTTCTACCTGCGCGGCCTGGGAGACAAGCTGGCCTGGCTGCATGCCGTGCCGACGCTGGCCGGCTTTTACGGCGTCCAGCGCATGGAGGCCTTCGGCCAGGACGACCGCCTGGCCTGGCTGCTGCTGCCGCTGCTGGGGCTGATGCTGTTCCAAGGCGCGGCTTGCGCCGTGTTCTACGGTCTCTCGCCGGATGAGCGCTGGGGTGCGCGCGCCACGCGCTGGGGGCCGATCATTGCGGTGGTGCTGGGCGTGGCGATTGGCGGCATCACGCTGATGTCCACCATCGCCTTCTCGGCCCAGCGCTACTTCGAGAGCCAGGCCGAGCGCTGAACGCTCAGAAGAGCTCCAGGCTCACCCAGTAGCAGATGCCGGCCATGAAGGCCGCGGCGGGGATCGTGAAGATCCAGGCCCAGACGATGTTGCCGGCCACGCCCCAGCGCACGCTGGAGGCGCGCTGCGTGGAACCCACGCCGACGATGGCGCCGGTGATGGTGTGCGTAGTGGAGACCGGCACGCCCAGCGCGCTGGCCAGGAAGAGCGTCATCGCCCCGCCAGTTTCGGCGCAGAAGCCGCCCACGGGCTTGAGCTTGGTGATCTTCTGGCCCATGGTGCGCACGATGCGCCAGCCGCCGAACATCGTGCCCAGGCCCATGGCCGAGTAGCAGCAGATCATCACCCAGACGGGCGGCGAGGCGTCCTGCAGCTTGGCGTAGCCCGAGCTGATCAGCAGCAGCCAGATGATGCCGATGGTCTTCTGCGCGTCGTTGCCGCCGTGGCCCAGGCTGTAGAGGCCGGCCGAGATGAGCTGCAGGCGGCGGAACCAGTTGTCCACACGCAGCGGCGAGGAACGGCGAAACAGCCAGGCCACCGCCACCATCAGCAGCGAACCAAGCAGATAGCCCAGCACCGGCGAGACGAAGATGAAGGCCACGGTCTTGAGGATGCCCGAGGCCACCAGCTTGTGCGCACCGGCCTTGGCCACGGCCGCGCCAGCGAGACCGCCGATCAGCGCGTGCGAACTGCTCGAAGGAATGCCGTACCACCAGGTGATCAGGTTCCAGGCGATGGCCCCGGCCAGCGCCCCGAAGATCACATGGTTGTCCACGATGCTTGGATCCACCACGCCCTTGCCGACGACGGCCGCCACGTGGGTCCCGAAGACGAAGATGGCCACGACGTTGAAGAACGCGGCGAACAGCACCGCCTGCTGCGGCTTGAGCACGCCGGTCGAGACCACGGTAGCGATCGAGTTGGCCGCGTCATGGAAGCCGTTCATGAAGTCGAACAGCAAGGCCATGACCACCAGCAGGGCCACGACCCAGAAGGCGGAATCTGCAGTCATGGTCAGGCGTTTTCCAGCACGATGCCTTCGATCAGGTTGGCCACGTCCTCGCAGCGGTCGGAGATCGACTCCAGCTGTTCGTAGATGGCCTTGAGCTTGATGAGCTCGCGCACGTCGTCTTGCTCGCGGAACAGGGCCGACATGGCCTTGCGCATCACGCGGTCGGCGTCGCCTTCCAGGCGATCGATCTCCTCGCAGGTCTTGATCGCGGCCTCAGCGGTCTTGGGTTCGCTGATGTTGGGCAGCAGGCTCACGGCGTGCTGCACGCGCTCGCAGCACTTGGCCGAGAGCTCGGCCAGGCGGATCACGTCGTCCGGAATCGAGCGCACGTCATACAGCTGCAGCGTCTCAGTCGAGTCTTGCAGCAGGTCGACGATGTCGTCCATGGCATTGATCAGGCCGTGGATCTGCTCTCGGTCGATCGGCGTGATGAAGGTGCGGTGCAGCAAGCGGTTGACCTCGGCGGTCACGCGGTCGGCGGCATGCTCGGCGGTGTCGACTTCGACGGCGTACTTCTCACGCTTGTCCGGATCAGCGTAGTTCTGGATCATCAGCATGAAGGCGCGCGCGCCTTCCACGATGTGGCCGCCGTGAGTGTTGAAAAGTTCGAAGAAATTGCCCTCGCGGGGCAGCAGCTTGCCGAAGAACATGGCATCTCCCAGGCGGGAACGGGACCCGCACGTCATCAATCCGTCATTGCCATCTGATATGGCGCGGCCGGGAGTGTAAGGGCTGGCGGCCTGGATCCGGTCCGCCGGCCGTCTTCAAGCTGAACGGAAGATGAAATAAACCGCGCCCATCAGGCACAGGCCAGCCCAGATGAAATCGGTCTTGAAGGGCTGGCCCATGTACAGCATGGCAAGGGGCACGAAGACGCCCAGCGTGATCACCTCTTGCGTGATCTTGAGCTGCGCCAGGCTGAAGCCGGCATTGAAGCCGATGCGGTTGGCCGGCACCTGCAGCAGGTACTCGAACAGCGCGATGCCCCAGCTGATCATGGCTGCCACCCACCAGGCCTTGGTGGAGAGGCTCTTGAGGTGGCCGTACCAGGCCACCGTCATGAAGACGTTGGAGGCGATCAGCAGGCCGATGGTTTGCCAGCCGGCAATGGAGGTGAGCAAGTTCACAGTCCTTGGATCCTTTCTATCCTTTGATCAGCAAGCGCTGCAAGATGCGCTTGAAGGTCTCGCCGCTCGGGCGCGATCTCCAGCAGCGGCTGCAGCACGAAGGCGCGCTCCAGCATGCGCGGATGCGGCACGGTCAGGCGCGCGCTGGCGATGTGCTGCTCGCCGTAGAGCAGCAGGTCCAGGTCCAGCGTGCGCGGTGCGTTGACATAGGGGCGCTCACGGCCGTGGTCGAGCTCGATGGCCTGCAGCGCGTCGAGCAGCGCATGTGGATCCAGGCCCGTTTCGATGCGAGCGGCAGCGTTCAGGTAGTCCGGGCCGCCGGCATCGACAGGCGCGGTGCGGTAGAAGCTGGAGGCCTGGACCAGACGCGTCCGCGGCAGATGGGCCAGCTTGTCCAGCGCGCTGCGCAGCGCGGCAGCGGCGTCACCCAGATTGGCACCGAGGCCGATAAAAGCCTCGGTCAGCGCCAATCCGCTCACTCGGCCGCGGCGGGCGCAGCTCCCGCGGGACGCGGCTTGCGACGGCGGCGGCGCTTCTTCGGGGCGGAGGAGGAAGCGCTCTCGCCACCCCCTTCAGATTCATCGCTGTCATCGCGCTCGTCGGCCGATTCAGCCGACTCAACAGACCTGGGCGCTGCATCCTTGCGCGGCACCTGATGCGTCTTCGGCACGCGGCGCGGCTGCTGCTTGCTGGTTTCGCGGGCCTCGGCCAGCAGCGTGGAACGCTCGTCCTCGTTGCCTTGGGCGAAGTCGTCCCACCAGTCGGCCAGCGCGCCTTCGACCTCGCCGGCGTCGGCACGCAGGCGCAGGAAGTCGTAGCCGGCGCGGTAGCGCGGCTGCTCCACCAGGCTGAACACGCCCGAGCCCGTGCGGCGCTCGAAGCGGGTCTGCATCATCCAGATCTCGCGCATGTCGGTGGCCAGCTTGCCGCGGCCGGAGATGTCGCCAATGCGGGCATCAAAGACCGCGTCGATGGCCATCGACAGCGCCGGCACGGTCGGCTCGCCGGCCTTGCGATTGCGTTCCCAGCGCTCCTTGACCTCGCGCCACAGCATGCAGGCCAGCATGAAGCTCGGCGCCACGCCACGGTTCTGCGCCACGCGGCGATCGGTGTCTTCAAAAGCCATGCGGACGAACTTGCCCGCAGCGTCGTCGGCCAGCTCGCCCTTGGCATTGAGCGTGGCGTCCAGGATCGGGAACACGCCACGCGAGAGGCCGAGCTTGCGCAGGGCTTCCAGACTGGCCAGCGAGTGGCCGGTCTGCAGCAGCTTGATCATCTCGTCGAACATGCGCGAGGCAGGCACGTTCTCCAGCAGGGGCAGGCAGGCCTTGATCGGCGTCTTGGTCTTGGCTTCCAGCTCGAAGCCCAGCTTGGCCGAGAAGCGCACCGCGCGGATGATGCGCACCGGGTCTTCGCGATAGCGCGTCTCGGCATCACCAATGATGCGCAGCAGCTTCTTGCGGGCGTCGGCCAGGCCGCCGTGGTAGTCGACCACCAGCTGGCGCTGCGGGTCGTAGTACATGGCGTTGACGGTGTAGTCGCGGCGCGCGGCGTCCTCGATCTGCGGGCCCCAGACGTTGTCGCGCAGCACGCGGCCTTCAGCGTCCACCACGTGGCTCTTGCCGGCCAGCTCGGCCTTGGAGGTCTTCTCGTTGCCCTTGACGTGCTCGGCGCTCTCGCTGCCCAGCAGGGCGCGGAAGGTCGAGACCTCGATCACCTCATGCTCGCGGCCACGGCCGTAGACCACGTGGACGATGCGGAAGCGCCGGCCGATGATGAAGGCGCGGCGGAACAGGTTCTTGACCTGCTCGGGCGTGGCGTTGGTGGCCACGTCGAAATCCTTGGGGCGCAGGCCCAGCAGCAGGTCGCGCACGGCGCCGCCGACGATGTAGGCCTCGAAGCCGCCTTCGGTCAGCGTCTCGACCACGCGCACCGCACGGTCGTCGAGCAGGTTCGGGTCGATGCCGTGCTCGGAGACCGGAATCTCGACGCGCTTGCCCAGCACGGAAGTCGGCTTGCCGAGCAGCTTGTCAATGAACTTTTTAATCATGAAAACAGATTCAGGATGGGCCAGCCGCGTTCGGCGGCAATCTTTTCCAGCGAGGGCGCCGGGTTCGTGGCCACGGGATGCGAGGCCAGCTCCAGCAAAGGCAGGTCGTTGATCGAGTCGCTGTAGAAGTTGACGCGCTCGAAATCCTGCCATTGTCGCCCCAAGCCGGCCAACCACTCGTGCACCCGAGTGATCTTGCCCGCCTGGAAGGACGGCGTGCCCTTGATTCGGCCGGTGTAGCCCCCGTCCACCGAGCGCTCCAGCTCGACGGCGATCAGGTGCTCGACGCCGAAGGCGCGCGCGATCGGCGCCGTGACGAATTCATTGGTGGCGGTGACGATGGCCACGAGATCGCCCGCCGCCTGGTGGCGCTGGACCAGGGCGCGCGCCTGAGGCAGCAGTTGGTCGGCCATCACCTCGCGGCTGAAGCGTTCCTGCATGGCGGCCACTTCTTCGGCCGGGCGCTGGCGCCAGGCGCCAGTGGTGAACTCGATGTAGGCGTTCAGATCCAGGTGGCCGGCGCAGTAGTCGGCGTAGAACTGGTCGTTGCGGGCGCGCCAGGCTTCGCCGTCGGCCCAGCCGATGTCGACCATGTAGCCGCCGAAGGCGTGATCGGAGTCGCCGGGGATCAGGGTCCCGTCCAGGTCAAAGAGCGTCAGATTCATCGGCGAGCATCTGTTTGAGCAAAGGGATGGTGATGGCGCGCTTGTGCACCATCGAGAAATCGTCGAGCCGCAGCAGCAGGCCCATCAGGTGCTTGAGGTCGCGGACGAAGCGGGTCAGCAGGTAGTCGATGACTTCGTCCGAGAGCAGCAGGCCGCGGCGGTCGGCCTCGCGGCGCAGGGCCGCACGCGTTTCGGCCTCCGAGAGCGGCTCCAGCGCGAAGGTCGGGCCCCAGCCGAGGCGGGTGCGCAGGTCTTCGCGCAGGTCCAGATCGGTCGGCGGTGCGCTGCCGGAAGCCACCACGGCCAGGCCGTGGGTCGCGGCTTCGACAAAAAGCGCGAAGGCCGCGTGCTGCTGCAGCGGATCGAAGCGCTGGCAGTCGTCGAAGAGCAGCAGGCTCGGCTGCGCGGGCAACTCCCAGGGCAGGCTGGTGTCGGCGTCGTACCAGCCGACCTGCGCCCCGCCCTGCTGCCACTCATGGGCCAGAGCGCGCAGCGCATGGGTCTTGCCACTGCCGGCGGCGCCCCAGAGGAAGACCGGCGGCGCGCCGATCTTGAGCGCGTGCAGATGGGCCAGCGCCGCGGCGTTAGCGCCGGGCAGCAGGTTGTCAAAGGTGAACAGCGGCGCAGGGCCGATGGAGAGCGGGATCTGCTTCAAGGGGAACGGTAGAGAGTGCTGCCAAGGTACAGCTGGCGCAGCCGGCGCGCGGCCACGACGCCCACGGCGCTGACCGGCAGGGCGACGAGCACGCCGACAAAGCCGAAGAGGTGGCCAAAGGCCAACAGGGCGAAGATCACCATCAGCGGAGACAGGCCGATGCGCTCGCCCACCAGCCGCGGCGTCAGGAAGAAGCCTTCGATCAGCTGGCCGAAGCCGAAGACCAGGCCCACGAGCAGCACGCCCTGCAGACTGGCAAATTGCAGCGCGGCCGCCAGCAGCGCCAGCACCAAGCCCAGGCCGAAGCCGAGGTACGGCACGCACACGGCCAGGCCGGTGAACACGCCGATGGGCAAGGCCAGATCGAAGCCGCACAGCGCCAGGGCGACGGAGTAGTAAACGGCCAGTGCCAGCATCACCAGCAGCTGGCCACGCAGGTACTGGCCCAGCATGGAATCGCACTCGCCGAGGAAATCGCTCACGCGGTCCAGCAGGCGCGGCGGCACGAAGCTCCAGGCCCGCGCGATCAACTGCGGCCAGTCCAGCAGCAGGTAGAACAGCACCATGGGCATCAGCACCAGGTTGCCGACCAGGGCCAGCAGCATCGAGCCGCCAATGCGGGCCGATGACAGCGCCGTACCCAGCCACTCTTCCAGGTTGGCATCCAGGTACTTGAGGACGAAGGCCTTGATGGATGCCGGGTCCAGCGAGACCTGCACGCCGTACTGGGCCAGCCAGGGCGAAAGACGTTCGTCAAAGACCTGGGCCAGCGCCGGGATCTGGTTGCGCAGCAGCGGCAGCTCCTTGGCCAGGATGGGCACGACCATCAGCAGCAGCGACAGCAGGACCAGGAAAAAGATCAGCTCGACCAGCAGGACAGCCAGGGCACGCGGCACCCGCCGGCGGGCAAGCGCCTCCACGGCCGGCGCCAGCGCGTAAGCCAGCACGGCCGCGATGATGAAGGGGGTGAGCACGGGGGCCAGCAGCCACAGCAGGCCGAAAGCCGCCGCGGAGACCAGAACCCAGCCCAACGCCAGACGTTGGTGGGAGGTGAGCTTCATGGAGGCCGCGATTATCAGCGCAGCCGGTCAGTGCAAAGGTGGAAGTCCGGAACTGCGCAGCCGCTCCAGCCGTGCGCGCAGGTCTTCATTGCTGGAGTCACCGTCGCCCTGCGCGCTGAGGTAATGCGTCAGATCGGCAGCAGCAGCCGGCCAATGGCCCAGCGCTTCGAGCACCAGGCCGCGGTCGCGGCGCTCCTGCAGGTCCTGGGGCAGCAGCAACACCAGCCGTTGCTGCACGGCCAGCAGGCGCGGCCAGTCCTGCGCCTGGCGGTGGATTTCCTTCAGGTTGCGCAGCATGCGGGCCAGGATCTGGCGCTTGGTGGCGGGCTGGAGGAAGTATTCGAGCGGCATCTCGGCTTCAGCGCCCAGGCCGCTGACCTGGCGGTAGGACTGCAAGATCTCGTCGAGCCGGCTGCGCGAGAGCGATTCGCCCGTGAACGGGTCCAGCAGCAGTTCGTTCGTGCCCACCCGCATCTTGACCAGGAAATGGCCGGGGAAGGACACGCCTTGGGCACGCAGGCCCAGCTGAGCGGCCAGTTCCATGAAGATCACGGCCAGGCTGATCGGGATGCCGCGCCGCGTGGCCAGCACGTGGTGCAAGTAGCTGTTGCCGCTGTCGTAGTAGTTGTTGACGTTGCCGGCGAAGCCGAGCTCGGCATGGAAGTAACGGGTTAGCGCGCGGACCCGGTGACCGGCTGCTGCATCGCCGGGCAGGCGGCGCATCAGGCGATCGCCGAGCTTGTCGACCTCGTCGACGACGGCCTGGACGTTGAGCCGGGGAAATTCATCCTGCGCGATGCAGGCGGCAGCTTCGAGCAGATTGATCTGGCTGTCGTCAGCCACCAGGGCCGCAAAGTACTCCAGCGGCGTCGGGAGATTGAAGCGCATGGGGGTCGCCATGCGCCCTAGTCTAGCCCCGCTTGAGCAGATGGCGAAGCCTCATGCCGCTGGCCAGGAGCACGCCGAAATACACCAGGGCAGAGGCACCCAGGCAGCCCGCGAGTTGTGCAGCGCGGCGACCTTCGCCGGAGCCTTGCAGGATCCATTCGAAGTGCCCGGCCATCCACCATTGCAAGGCCCCCATGGCCGCGCTGGCGACCACCACGCGCAGCAGGAAGACGCTCCAGCCCGCCTGCGGCTGGTAGGAGCCGAGCTTGCGCAAGCCCATCAGCAGCATGGCCGCGTTGATCGTGGCACCCAGTCCGATGGACAGCGCCAGCCCTGCCCCACCCAGGAAGGGCACGAAGGCCAGGTTCATCAGCTGGGTGAGGATCAGCACCCGCACGGCGATGCGCACCGGCGTGCGGGTGTCCTGGCGGGCGTAGAAGCCCGGCGCCAGCACCTTGACCGCGACGATGCCCAACAGACCGACGCCATAGGCCATCGTGGCGTGAGCGCTCTGCTGCACGTCGACGGCATGGAAGGCGCCACGCTGGTAGAGCACGGCGATCATCGGCGCGGCAAAGGCCAGCAAGGCTGCAGCGCAAGGCAGCGCGAGGAGAACCACCAGGCGCAGCCCCCAGTCGAGCAGCTGCGAGTAGCGCATCGTCTCGCCTTGTGCCTGCGCGGCGGAGAGGCTGGGCGTCAGCACCGAGGCCAGTGCCACACCGAGCAGCGCGGTGGGGAATTCCATCAGGCGGTCCGCATAGGTCAGCCAGGTGGCCACGCCGGGGCCCACGAACAGCGCAATCTGCGTGTTGATCAGCAGCGAGACCTGGGCCACGCCGACGCCCAGCAGGGCCGGCGCCATCTGGCGCATCACGCGCCTGACGCCCTCGTGCGACCAGGCCTGGCGCAAGGGCCGCAGCCGCGGCAGCACGCCCAGCTTCGCCAGTGCGGGCACCTGCAGGGCCAGCTGCAGCACGCCGCCGAGCATCGTGCCGATGGCCATGGCGTAGATCGGCGAATAGCCCCAGGCCTTGAGGTGCGGCACCAGCAGCAGCGTGGCGGCAATCACCGTGACGTTCAGCAGCACCGGCGTGAAGGCCGGCACCAAGAAGCGCCGCCAGGTGTTGAGGATGCCCGCCGACAGCGCCACCAGCGACATGCAGCCGATGTAGGGGAACATCCAGCGCGTCATCACCACGGCGGCATCGAATCCTTCGGCCGGCAGACCCGCGCCCAGCATCCAGACCAGCACGGGCGCGCCCACGACGCCCAGCACGCTGACGCCCAGCAAGGCCCAGGCCAGGACCGTGGCCACGGAGTCGATCAGCGCATGGGTGGCTTCGTCGCCATCCTTGGCGCGGGAGGCCGCCAGCACCGGCACGAAGGCCTGGGAAAATGCGCCTTCCGCAAACAGGCGGCGCAGCAGGTTGGGGATTCGGAAGGCGACCGTGAAGGCATCCGTCAGCGGCGAGGCGCCGAACAGCGCGGCCTGCATCTGCTCCCGAACGAGGCCCGTGATGCGGGAAACGAGCGTCAGGGCGGAAATCAGCGAAGCGGCGCGGAAAAGATTCATCGGGGCGGGCGTTTGAGAGAGCGGCGCATTATCACGGCTTTGTAATCTTGCCAATTGAGTGCTACACTCGCGGTCTTTGCACCAACTGGGTATCAATACTTATGGCATCGAAAGTCAAGAAGACTGTCCGTCTGGCCTCGGGTCGCAAGCGCGCTCGCCAGGACGTCAAGCTCAACGCCGCCAACACGGCTCTGCGTTCCAAATTCCGTACGGTCGTCAAGAACGTGCAAAAGGCTGTTGTCGCTGGCGACAAGGCCAAGGCTGCTGAACTCTTCAAGAGCGCCCAAGCTGTCATCGACTCCGTCGCTGACAAGGGCATCTTCCACAAGAACAAGGCTGCTCGCCACAAGAGCCGCCTGTCGGCCAAGATCAAGGCTCTGGCCGCCTAAATCCCAGTTCGGTGCAAAGAACGAGGCCCGCTGCAAAGCGGGCCTTTTTCTTTTCGGCTCCCGTATCGAATCAAGCCGCCTCGGCGCCGCGTCCGTCCTGGTGATGGGCCGACAGCCACTCGCCCACTGCCCGCGCCACCCAGGCGCCATCGTCCAGCGGCAGGTCGTGCCCGGCCTGCGTGTGCAGCCGCAGGGGCGCACCCCAGGCCCGGCTGATGTCGCGTGAGCAATGCCAGTCCACCAGCTCGTCCGACTGGCTGCACAGCAGCAGCACCGGCGGCACCGGTCGCGACAGCTTGGCTTGGTAGCGCAGAGCGGCCAGCCACTGGCGGAAGACGTTGCGCAGCGCCACGGGATGCTCGCGCTGCACGCTGACCCATTGGTCCAGCACGGCTTCGCGACTGTCCAGCAGGCGGGTCGTCATGCGCAGGACCTTGGCCTCGCGCGGGCGCAGGCCCAGGCGTGTGAGGCTCAAGAACGCCAGCCAGAGGAAACGCAGCGGCCGCGCGGGACGGTAGAAATTCAGAAACGGCCGCATGCTGGGATTGATCAGCACTGCGGCGCTGACTTCGTCGGGATGCCGGAACGACCAATCGGTGGCCACCATGGCGCCGAGCGACATGCCCAGCAGGTGAACGGGCTGGGTGATGCCCTCGCGGGCCAGATCGGCGCGCAGCCGCTCGACCGTGGCACGCACGCTGGCGGAACTGGCTTCGCGAAAGCGCAGGCCGTTGCCGGGCAGGTCCATCATCAGCACCCGGGCGTTGGGATCTTGCTGGCGGATTTCATCGCACAGCTGCTGGGGAAAAGCGCCCCAATGCGCGGCCTCGCGCGACATGCCGCGCAGCAACAGCCAGATCGGTGATGACGCCGCTCCCGCACTCATCCTGGTTTCCCCAGCTCCCTTTGACGAGAGCCGCAGGATAACCGCCTGGCTCGATGGCGTCATACAGGGAAGACGCGGGCAGACTCGGCCCGCGCGACATTATTCAGTCACGCTTGTCGGGCAGCGTGCAGGCTTCGGCCACCTGCAACTTGTTGTCGCGGGCGAAGTTCATGACGAAATCCCAGGCCATGGGTTCGATGTCCTTCAGCTCCTCGCTGACGATCACGCACTTCACCCCATTGATCACCCGCGGCGTGCAATACGGCGAGTAGCCGATGAAGGCGCCGGGGCCTCCCACCGAGCCGCCCGGGCGAAAGCAAGACATCGCGCCGGCCAGACGCTCGGCCCAGTCGCTGGGCCGGAAGGTACGGCCGTCGAGGGTGACGCCTTGGATGAAGACTTCGCGCGGTTTCGGGGGCTGACTCATGACGGGCGCTATTGTGCCTTGCCCTTGCTGCGTCGCAGCACATGAGGGTTACCAAAGCCGTACAAGCGCACGGTTAGCGGTTCTGGAATCGGGAGCGACCCTTAGAATGGTCCGGCGACCCTCGGAGACCTCCTCAGGTCGCTCTTTTTTCTCCAACTCAATCCTTGAACCAAGGAAGGACCCGATGAACGCCCCAGTCTCCCCGTCCGAACCGCACGTGATGCAAACCTATGGCCGCCTGCCCGTTGCTCTGTCGCACGGTCAAGGTTGCTGGGTCTGGGACACGAACGGCCGACGATACCTGGACGGGCTGGGCGGCATCGCGGTCAACACGCTGGGCCACAACCATCCCAAGCTGGTGCCGGCGCTGCAGGATCAGATCGCCAAGATGATCCACTGCAGCAACTACTACCACGTGCCGCTGCAGGAAAAACTGGCCGAGAAGCTCGTTGCTGCCTCTGGCATGACGAACGTCTTCTTCTGCAACTCCGGCCTGGAAGCCAACGAGGCCGCGCTGAAGATCGCCCGCAAGTACGGCCATGACCGCGGCAACACCGATCCGCATTGCATGGTGTTCGAAGGCGCCTTCCACGGTCGCTCGATCGCCACGCTGTCGGCCACGGCCAACCCGAAGATCCACGCCGGCTTCGGCCCGCTGGTGCCCGGCTTCGTGCGCGTGCCGCTGAACGACCTCGCCGCTGTTGAAGCCGCGCTGAAGGCCGATCCGAAGATCACCGCCATCTTCCTGGAAACCATCCAGGGCGAAGGCGGCGTGAATCCGGCCCGCATCGACTTCCTGCAAGGCCTGCGCCGCGTGGCCGACCAGTACGACGTGCTGCTGATGCTGGACGAAGTCCAATGCGGCATTGGCCGCACCGGCAAGTGGTTCGCCCACCAATGGGCGGGCATCGTGCCCGACGTGATGCCGCTGGCCAAGGGCCTGGGCTCGGGCGTGCCGGTGGGCGCGATCGTCTGCGGCCCGCGCGCGGCCAAGGTCCTGCAGCCGGGCAACCACGGCACCACGTTCGGCGGCAATCCGCTGGCCATGCGCGCCGGCCTGGAAACGCTGACGCTGATGGAAGAGGAAGGCCTGCTGGCCAACGCCGCGAAGGTCGGCGCCGAGCTCAAGGCCGCGCTGACCGAAGGCCTTGCCGGCGTGGCCGGCGTGGTCGAGGTGCGCGGCCAGGGCCTGATGATCGGCGTGGAGCTGGATCGGCCCGCCGGCGCCCTGCTGGGCCTGGCGGCCGAAGCCGGCCTGATGATCAGCGTGACGGCCGATCGTGTCATCCGCCTCGTGCCCGCACTGATCCTGTCCAGCGAAGAGGCGGCCGGCATTGCCGCCATCCTCGTGCCGCTGGTCAAGAAGTTCCTCGCGTCATGAAGCCGGGGAACACGCTGATGCGTCACTACCTGCAGTTCAAGGATTTCCGCGCCGAGGAGTACGCCCATCTGTTCGAACGCGCCGCCACCATCAAGCGACGCTTCAAGAACTATGAGAAGTACCAGCCGCTACAGGACCGCACGCTGGCGATGATCTTCGAGAAGGCCAGCACACGCACCCGCGTGAGCTTCGAGGCCGGCATGTACCAGATGGGCGGATCGGTGGTGCACCTGACCACCGGCGACAGCCAACTGGGCCGCGCCGAGCCCGTCGAGGACAGCGCCCGCGTGATCAGCCGCATGGTCGACATCGTGATGATCCGCACCTTCGAGCAGACCAAGATCGAGCGCTTTGCGGCGCACTCGCGCGTGCCGGTCATCAACGGCCTCACCAACGAGTACCACCCCTGCCAGATCCTCGCGGACCTGTTCACCTTCATCGAGGCCCGCGGCATGAACCAGCGCGGCATCGTCGATGCGGACTGTCTCAAGGGCCGCGTGGTGGCCTGGGTCGGTGACGGCAACAACATGGCCAACACCTGGCTGCAGGCAGCCGAGATCCTCGGCTTCACGGTCCATGTGAGCACGCCCAGCGGCTACGAGATCGACCCGGCTGTGGCGGGCATCACCAACCGCGATTGCTACAAGGTCTTCAAGGACCCGATGGATGCGTGCCGTGGCGCCGATCTGGTCACGACGGACGTGTGGACCAGCATGGGCTACGAGGCCGAAAACGAAGCGCGCCGCACCGCGTTTGCCGACTGGTGCGTGGACGCCGAAATGATGGCCGTCGCCAAACCCGACGCGCTGTTCATGCACTGCCTGCCGGCGCATCGCGGCGAGGAAGTCTCGGCCGACGTGATCGACGGTCCGCAGTCGGTGGTCTGGGACGAAGCGGAGAACCGCATGCACGTGCAGAAGGCGCTCATGGAGTACCTGCTGCTCGGGCGCATCGGCTGAAGCCATGCGCGCGCTGACCTTCTCCAGGTTCGGCGGCCCCGAGGTGCTGCAGTACATCGAGGTGCCGGATCCGCAGCCCGGGCCGGAGCAAGCGCTCGTGCGCCTGGGCGCCATCGGCCTGAATTTCGCTGACGTGTATCGCCGCCAGGGCCGCTACCACCTGCGTGGCGAGCCGCCCTACATCGCGGGCTATGAAGGCGCTGGCGTCATCGTCACGGCGCCGGAAGGCAGCGGCTTTGTCGCGGGCGACCGCGTGGGCTTTGCCGACGCACCGTTCGCCAACGCCGAGCTGGCGGCCGTCGATGTCGAACGGCTGATCCCTCTGCCGGACGGCGTCTCGGAAGAAACCGCCGCCGCCGCCCTGCTCCAAGGCTTGACGGCTCAGTTCCTCGCGACCGACAGCCATGTGCTTGGCATCGGCCAACGGGCGCTCGTTCATGCCGCAGCCGGTGGCGTGGGCGGCCTGCTGATGCAGTGGGGCCGCGCTCGCGGCGCGACGATGGTGGGGCTGGTGTCGAGCGAAGCCAAGGCCGAGCATCTGCGCGCCCAGGGCTTTGAAGCCGTCATCATGGCTCCCATTGCCGGTACAGCAGGCAGCGATTTCGACGTGGTCTACGACTCCACCGGCACCACGGTGCTCGATTCGCTGGCCCAGGTCCGGACCGGCGGCACCGTCGTGTTCTACGGCATGGCCGGTGGCCAACCGCCGAGCGTGGATCCGCGCGTGTTGATGGACGGCTCCAAGCGCCTCGTCGGCGGCGATCTGTGGAACGTGCTGACTTCGGCCGGGCAGCGCCGCCAGCGTGCGGCCGAGCTGTTCGCGCTGATCAGCTCCGGCGATCTGCTGGTGCCGATCGCCGCACGCTTTTCACTGGCCGATGGCACCGCAGCGCATGCGCTGCTCGAAGCCCGCAAGACCGTCGGCAAGGTGCTGCTGCTGCCCTGAGCAGAGCGGCCGTCGCCCTGCCCGCCCTTCGCTCATTCCTTCCAGTCGAAGCGCCACCAGGCGAGCGCCGCAAAGCCCACGGCAAACGCCGCCAGCACCGCGAAGCTCAGGCCGGCCACCTCGAACGACAGGCCACGCCAGGTCATGGCGTCCAGGCCGTCGATCACCCAGCGCACCGGCACGATGAGCGTGAGCTTCTGCAGCCAGGCCGGGAAGATGAAGCTGGGCACCCAGGCGCCGCCCAGCATCACCATCATCAGCGAGGCCATCACCGCCAGGCCGCGCATGGCTTCGGGCGAGCGGCCCAGTGCCGCAAGGAAGAGGCCGAAGCCGGCCACGAAGAGTCCGTAGCCGAGGATCACCAGCGCAAAGCCCACCCAGCTGCCTTGCACGCGGAAGCCGAAGATCGCCATGCCGGACACCATGATGACCGCCATCACCGCGCTGGCGATCACCGTGGTGCTGAGGAAATGGCTGGCAAGCAAGGTGAAGCGCGAGAGCGGCGCAGCACGCAGCCGCAGCCACAGTCCCGTGCGGCGCGCGAGCAAGATGGCGGTCGCCAGCTCGATGCCCATGAAGAGCACGAACTGCGCGCCCATGCCGGCGAAGGAATGGGCGTAGCCGTTGTAGCCGCCGTCGCCTGACGACAGGCCCTTCTCGTCGAGCACGAAAGGTGGGCTCATCATCGGGTTGCCGCCGGATGCGGCGCCTGAGGCAGCCGCCGGAAAGTCGCGCTGGATCTCGCGCACATTGCCGAACAGGTTCTTGAGCGTGTCACGCTGCTTCGGGTCGAGGGTCGTCGAGTTTTCGACCCGCGCCAGCGCGTCGTCCATCTGCTTCTGGCCACCGGCACCGGTGAAGGAATTCGCCATCACCTCCTGCATGGCGTACTGCGTGAGCAGGCCACGCAGCAGGCCCAGGGCCATGTTGTCGGACGGGTCGTAGAGCAGTTCGGCCCGCGCCTTTTCGCCGCCGCCGAACATGGCACCGCCGGCTTGCGCGCCGAAGCCCTTGTCCAGGATGAGCGCGGCCTTGAGCTTGCCTTCGCGCACCAGCGCCTCGGCCGGCGCACGCTCCAGCATCTGCGCCTTCAGCGAGGCATCGGCCGCGAGCTTGGCGGCAATGGACTTGGAGATCTCGCTGCCGTCTTCATCGACGATGGCGACAGGCACCGACAGCGGCGCCGCGTCCTTCTTGCCGCTGCCGCCGAACAGTGAGCCGAAGAAGGAGGCGATCAGGATGGGCACCAGCACATTGATCATCAGCGCACGGCGATTGCGCAGATAGAGCTGGATCTGGACTTTGACGAGGGCGATCAGGGCAGCCATGTTGTTCTTTTCCTTGTTGTCTTCTTCAGTCGCGCAGCGAGCGGCCGGTCAGTTCCAGGAACAGCCCTTCGAGGCTGGCCCGCGCAGTGGAAAACTGCTGCACCCGCACGCCCTGGCGCTTGAGCTCCAGCAGCACGCCGGCTGCGTCCTCCAGGTGCGCCAGGCCCAGGCTCAGCGTCGGCGCCTCGCCTTCCACACCCAGCACGCCGGGCAGCGCAGCCAGCGCGGCGCGATCGGCCTCGCCTTGCACGCGCATTTCCAGCATGGCGGCCATCTTCATGCCGGCCAGCAGGGCTTCCAGCCGGTCTGCCGCCAGCACGCGGCCGTGGTCCATGATGACGATCTGATCGCACAGGCGCTCGGCCTCTTCCATGTAGTGCGTGGTGTAGAGCAGCGCGCGGCCCTGAGCCTTGAGGCTTTCCAGCACGTCGAAGATGGCGTTGCGGCTTTGCGGATCGACGCCCACGGTGGGCTCGTCAAAGATCAGCACGTCGGGTTCGTGCAGCAGCGCGCAGGCGATGTTGAGGCGCCGCTTCATGCCGCCGCTGTAGGTGGCCACAGTATCGGCGGCCCGGTCCGTCAGGCCGGCCACGCCGAGCGCCTGGTCCACGCGCTCGCGGCGCGTGCTACCCGACAGGCCATACAGCGCGGCAAAAGTTTCGAGATTGGCCCGCGCCGACAAGGCGTCGTAAAGCGCAAGCTCCTGGGGCACCAGCCCGATGCGACTCTTGCGCGGATCGGCATCGCCGGCCAGCGGCTGCCCATCGACCAGCACGCGGCCGGCATCGGGCGGCAGCAGGCCGCAGAGCATCGAAACCGTCGTGCTCTTGCCGGCACCGTTGGGGCCGAGCAGGCCCAGCGTCTGGCCGCGCTCGAGCTTGAGCGAAACACCGTCGACCACGCGACGATCACCGAACGATTTCCCTAAGCCTTCAGCGCTGAGCATTCCCCGACTCCTCCGTTTTGCTGTCCGTCTTGCCTTCCGCCTTGTTCTCAGTCTTGGCGGAAAGCGGGCGGATGCTAGCGGAGATGGAACCGGGCGGATAGCGTCTTTCGAATTCGCGCCACACTTGGCCGGAGCGGGCGATGGCTTCGAGCTTGTCGACGATGTAGCGGCGCTCGGCCGCCGAGAGGCCCGAGACCGTCGAGACGTAGATGCCGGATTCGCCCCAGGGCAATTCCGGCAGGGCCTCGTAGCGCAGTTGCGCGATGAGGTTGGCATAGCGCGTCTCGCCGAGCGTGGCGCCGAGCAGGGTGGAGCTGGACATCAGGGTGGCGTCGGCCATGCCCTGCTCCAGCATGCGCGCCACCGATTGCACGTCGGTCGCCTGGCGCAGCCGCCCTTGGGCGGACAGCGTGTCGACGATCTGCTGGTAGGTCGGCCCGAAATCGAAGCCGCGCACCACCACCACGGTCAGATCACGCCGGTCCAGCAGCTCGGCCAGGTTGCGGATCGGTGCGCGCGCCGGATTGGCCGAAATCAGCACGGCGCGATTGGCGACCATGGGCACGAAGATGGCGTAGCTGTCGCGCTCCGGCGTGCGGCTGGCAGGCAGAAGCAGATCGGCCTTGCCCAGCTCAAACATCACCTGCTGGCGGGCGCGCGGCACGACCGCATATTCGATGCTGCAGCCTTCGGCCAGCGCGCGAAGCAGACGCGGGTAGATGCCATCGACCTCGCTGCCCCGCACGGTGATCGAAAGACCCAAGGCTGCGACCGGCACCTGCAGCGCCCGGCTGCAGACCGGCTGCGCCGCAACGGCATCGACACCAACAGCCCACTGGAGCAGCGACAGCAGCGCCAGGGCCAGGAGCCCCCTGCGCGCCTGCTTCGTCCAGCCGTGCCTCGAGATCATGTTGAAAAGCACCTTCGCGGCTCAGGAGTTCTTTGTTGTTGGGCGAGCCGCCTTCCCTGCCCCGATTCTTTGCTCCGGGCCTGCCGGCGACCATGAGGCTTTCCCTGCCCCAGCCCCGTGCGCGCCGGATTGACCGCCGGGCCATGGCATGCTTGCAGCCATGAAGTTCGCATTGATCACCGACATCCACTCGAACGCACAGGCGCTGGAAGCCGTGCTGGCCGACGCCGCCACGCGCGGCGTGGATCGCCATGTCTTCCTCGGCGACCTGGTCGGCTATGGCGGCGATCCGGCCGCGGTGGTGGATCGCATTGCAGCCATGGTCCGCGATAGCGGCGCGCTCGCCGTGCGCGGCAACCACGACCATTTCACCTGCCATGCCGTGCCCGCCAGCATGCACCCGGATGCCGCCATCGCCATCGAATGGACGCGCGACCGCCTCAGCGAAGCCCAGCTGGATTTCCTCGGCGCGCTGCCGATCAGCGAACGCATCGGCGACAGCCTCTTTGTGCACGCCTCGGCCTACCAGCCGGAAACCTGGGTCTACATCCAGGGCCGCGCGGAAGCGATGCAAAGCCTGCAGGCCACCGACGCGCGCTACACCTTCTGCGGGCACATGCACGAGCCAATGCTGTACCACCTGTCCGGCACCGGCAAGGCTGGCGACTTCCGGCCCGAGCCGGGTACCGAGATCCCGCTGCTGCCGCATCGCCAATGGCTGGTGATCCCGGGCTCCTGCGGCCAGCCACGCGACGGCAACCCGGCCGCCTGCTACGCCATCTTCGACGACGAGCGCTCCGCCCTCACCTACCACCGCGTGCCCTACGACGTGGAGACCGCCGCCGCGCGCATCCGCGAAGCCGGCCTGCCAGAGCGCCTGGCCGCACGCCTGTCCGAGGGCCACTGATGATGGCGCCCGACAGCGTGCAGAGCGCCGCCCTCGGCAGCCCATTGGCGCCAGGTCTGGTGCTCGACGGCTTCCGGCTCGAAAAGCGGCTGCACCAGGGCGGCATGGCCAACCTGTGGGCGGTCAGTCGGGTGGAGCCGCTGGCCGGCGAGGACTTCCCGCTGATCATGAAAGTGCCGCGCATCAAGGGCGGCGAAGACCCGGCCACCATCGTCGGCTTCGAGGTCGAACAGATGATCGTGCCGGCGCTGGCCGGCCCGCACGTGCCGCGCTTCGTGGCCCGCGGCGACTGGACACGCCAGGCCTACATCGTCATGGAGCGCATCCCGGGTGAATCCTTGCGCCCGCGCCTGGACACCGCGCCGCTGCCCATCGACGAGGTGGCCGACATCGGCGCGCGCGTCGCCCTGGCCCTGCACGCCCTGCACCGCCAGCACGTGATCCACCTGGACGTGAAGCCCAGCAACATCATGTTCCGCGACGACGGCACGGTGGTGTTCGTGGACTTCGGCCTCTCGCGCCACGAGCGCCTGCCGGATCTGCTCGAGGAAGAGTTCGAGCTGCCCATGGGCACCGGACCCTATATGTCACCCGAGCAGGTCCAGTTCGTGCGCAACGACCCGCGCAGCGACCTGTTCGCGCTGGGCGTGATGCTGTATCACCTGGCCACGGGCGAGCGACCCTTCGGCCAGCCCGATTCCGTGCGCGGCCTGCGCCAGCGCCTCTACCGCGAGCCCGTGCCGCCGCGCGTGCACAACCCGGCCGTGCCGCCGTGGTTGCAAGAGATCATCCTGCGCTGCCTGGAAGTCGATCCCGACCGCCGCCACCCGAGCGCGGCACAGCTCGCTCTCGATCTGCGCCAGCCGATGGGCGTGCAGCTGACCTCGCGTTCGCAACGCATGCGCACGCAAGGCCGCCTGCACCAGCTGCGCCGCTGGTTTGCCACGCTAGGAGCCGAGCCGCACACCGCGCCGGCCACCGAGCAGCTGGCCCGCAGCCCCATCACGATGGTGGCGCTGGACGTCGAAGGCGCCACGCCCGATCTGCTCGAACAGATCGCCGACGCCACGCGCCGCGCCGTGCAGACCTCGCCCGGCGCCCGGCTGGCCTGCGTGAGCGTGCTCAAGACCGCGCGCCTGGGCATGGACGAGCTGACGGACAGCGCCGGCCGCAGCAAGCATGTGATGCAGCTGGTGGCGCTGCGCGCCTGGGCGCGGCCGCTGGCGCAGTCGCTGGCGCTGGACGACGGCCGGCTGACCTTCCATGTGCTGGAGGCACCGGACGTGGCCGCCGCGCTGGTGGAGTTCGCCGCCAAGAGCGGGGCCGATCACATCATCATGGGCGCTCGCAGCGCCTCGACCCTGAGGCGCTATCTCGGCAGCGTCAGCACCGAGGTGGTGGCGCAGGCCGAGTGCTCGGTGACGGTCGTGCGGGTGAAATGAGCCTGACTTGCCGATTCACTTGCCGAGGGCGCGCGCCTCGGCCTTGACCTCGATGGTCTGGCGCTTGCCGGCCTTGTCCTCGAACACAAAGCTCAGCGGCACGGCCTCGCCGGCGGCCACGGGCTTCTTCAGGTCCATCAGCATCAGGTGAAAACCGCCGGGCTTGAGCTCCACGGCCTGGCCGGCTGGCACGGCCAGGGTGTCGACTTCGCGCATCTTCATGATGCCGTCAGCCATGGCCATCTCGTGGATCTCCACGCGTGCAGCGACGGGCGAGGTAACGGCGACCAGGCGCGTGGCTTGCGTCGACTCAATGCGTGCGAAGGCCCCGGTGACCTTCTGCTGGGCAACCGTGGCACGGGCCCAGGCGGTGGTCACCTTGACGTCGGCGTTAGCATGCAGGCTCGCACCCACGAGTGCGACGAGAGCGATCAGTTTTTTCATCCGACCATCATAGTGAACCCCTGCACCAGCTGCGGCGCCTGCTGCGCCAGTTTCCGCGTCGACTTTGCCCGCGAGGAGCTGCAATCCGAAGGCGGCAGCGTGCCCGATGGCCTGGCCGTAGAGCTGACTTCCAGCCTGTGCCGCATGCGCGGCACCGATCATGCGCAACCGCGCTGTGCAGCGTTGACCGGCACGGTCGGCGTGAAAGCCGGCTGCGGCATCTACGAATGGCGGCCGTCGCCGTGCCGGGAGTTTGGACTGCGCGCGCCCGTGGGCCTCGGTGATGAGGCCTGCGAGCGGGCGCGGGCGCGACACGGATTGCCGCCGATCTAGTAGGCCCGGTTGGGGTTGTTGACCGTCGGCAAAGCACTCGGCAGCGGGATCACTTGTTCCTTGGTCCTTTGCCGCTGCTCGATCCAGCTCAGCTTGGCTGCATAGCGGTCGTGATCCTTGCGCGTCAGGCTGTTCTCGGCGGCAAGGCTGAGGTTCTTGCTCGCTCCCTTCATGTCCCCGAGCGCATAGTCGGCCAGGGCCAGCCAGAAATAGAACTCATGGTAGTAAGCCGACCGCGAGATCTCCCGCTGGAACAGGTCGCGCGCCTTGGCGTACTCGCCCTTGCCCATGGCCTCGACACCCAGATCGAAAAACCGGAACGGCGGATAGGGCTGCAGTTCAGCGAGCCGGGCTTGAACCACCTTGGCCTCGTCCACGCGCTGCTGGTCCCCGAGCACCAGGGCCAAGTTGGAGAGGGCCTGCACGTTGCCGGACTCCCGCGCCAACACGCCTCTCAGCGCCGACTCGGCCGCTGTGCTGTCGCCATGCCGGCGATAGATCACGGCCATGGTGTTGTACGCGGCCAGGTAGCGCGGCTGGTGCAACATCGCCGCGCGTGCCCACCAGTAGGCGTCGTCCACATGGCCCTCCTGGAGCGACTCCACAGCGCGATTGTTGTAGTACATCGCGATGATGGTGTTTTCATCCACCTCCATGCGCCGGTAGGCGCTGGCTGTAACGGCTCGCAGGAAGTCGATCTGCAGGAGATCGGGCTCGACGAGCAACGTTCCACTCGTGAATCGGAAGGGCGTACCCAGGGTCAGATTGACGTGGCCGGCCACGAGATTGAGCCCACCGCCGCGCGTCCAGAACTCGTCGGTGAACACGACCTGATAACGCACTGGCAACTGCAGCTCATGCGCCAGCGACGCCGTCATGATCACCAGCGCCAGGCAGTTGCCGCTCTTGGCCTCGAACGCCTCGGCGGCATTGCGCGTGAAGCTGGAGTCGTACTCGATCTGCAGGAGCGGCCGAGCGTAAAGAGCTTCGGCCAAGGCCTCGCGATCACCCAAGCGCCGACGCAGGAGCCGAAACTCCGGATTGGTCCGCAGGTACTCGCGCATCTGCGCACTTGGGGCCAGCACCTCGGTGGCAGCAGGGATCGCCTGGCTGGGAGGCTTGAAACGTGCGTCGTTCAGGTAGGTCGCCGGCTCCATTTGCAAGGGGTTGCTGGCACAACCCGCCAGCCCCAGCAACAACCCCATCAACATGCCCAGCGTCAGACGGTACAGCGCACTCATGGGTGTCTCCTTCCCACTTCCTGAGCACAATACTACGCCGGTGATTCATCCATGTCGCTGGTCATGGCACGATGGACAACGCTCCGAAACTCTAGGGTAATGGAGCACCCGCCACCGCGACCGCCTGCCTAGGATCGCAAGACAAGGAGAAGAGACAATGCCCGACACCACGAGCGCCGCCATGCCCCGAGCCCAGGGCCTGCAAATGTTGGAGCAGGCCGCTGGACAGGCCAGGCAGCACACGAAGGCGCTGGCCGTGCTGACGCTGGACGTCGACCACTTCAAGAACTTCCAGGACGAGGCCGGCGCGGCCCCTGCGCAAGCGGTCATCGAACAACTCGCCGGCCTGCTCAAGGCCAGCGTGCCGGCCGCCGCCCGGCTGGTGCACCTGGGCAGCGACGAGTTCTTCGTCGTGCTGCCCGAGGCTGACATCACCGCCGCGCAATCGCTCGGCGAGAACCTGCGGCAAGCCGTGGCCGACGGCTTGGCGGCCGTGAACGCCCAGCCGCCGCTGACGGTCACCGTCGGCGTCGCCAGCAGCCCCGCAGAAGGCACGTGGACGAGCGCCGAGCTGCTGGGCCTGGCTGACATGCGCATGACCTTCGCCAAGCGCCGGCTCACGCCGCATCACAACCTGTGCTGGGCGGGCAGCCTGCCCTCGGACTGGTACCTGCGCCTGGAAATCGATCCGCACCGCTGGCCGAGTATTTGAGCCCCTCGCTCCGCGTCACCGCGCTGAACGCGGGCGATGCTGAGCGGTTCCCCGAGGGGACAAAGCCGCTCGGCGCTTTGAGCGCCAAGCGGCTTCAGTGGTACGGCTCGGGAGCGGCCCAGCGCTCGGCTCGAAATACCGGCCCGCTGGTTCAGAAGGCCGCAATCCCCGTCTGCGCCCGGCCCAGGATCAGGGCGTGGATGTCGTGCGTGCCCTCGTAGGTGTTCACCACCTCGAGGTTCACCAGATGGCGGGCCACGCCGAACTCGTCGGAGATGCCATTGCCGCCCATCATGTCGCGCGCGGTGCGGGCGATGTCCAGGGCCTTGCCGCAACTGTTGCGCTTCATGATCGAGGTGATCTCGACCGCAGCCTTGTGCTGGTCCTTCAGATGGCCCAGGCGCAGGCAGCCCTGCAGGCCGAGCGTGATCTCGGTCTGCATGTCGGCCAGCTTCTTCTGCACCAGTTGGTTGGCCGCGAGCGGCTTGCCGAACTGCTTGCGGTCCAACGTGTACTGGCGGGCACGGTGCCAGCAGTCTTCTGCAGCGCCGAGCGCACCCCAGGCGATGCCGTAGCGGGCGCTGTTCAGGCAGGTGAACGGCCCCTTGAGGCCGCGCACGTCCGGGAAGGCGTTTTCCTCAGGGCAGAACACCTCGTCCATGACGATCTCGCCGGTGACGGAAGCGCGCAGGCCGACCTTGCCATGGATGGCCGGGGCGGAGAGGCCCTTCCAGCCCTTTTCCAGCACGAAGCCACGGATCTGGCCGCCATCGTCCTTGGCCCAGACGACGAAGACGTCGGCGATCGGGCTGTTGGTGATCCACATCTTGGAGCCGCTGATCGAGTAGCCACCGTCGACTTTGCGGGCGCGGCTGATCATCGAACCCGGGTCGGAACCGTGGTTGGGCTCCGTCAGGCCGAAGCAGCCGATCCATTCGCCCGAGGCCAGCTTGGGCAGGTACTTGCGCTTGGTTTCGTCGTTGGCGAATTCGTTGATCGGCACCATCACCAGCGAGCTCTGCACGCTCATCATCGAGCGGTAGCCCGAATCCACGCGCTCGACTTCACGGGCCACCAGGCCATAGCAGACGTAATTGAGGCCGGCACCGCCGTATTCCTCGGGAATGGTCACGCCCAGCAGGCCCAGCTCGCCCATCTCGCGGAAGATGGCCGGATCGGTCTTCTCGTGGCGAAAGGCTTCCAGCACCCGGGGTGCCAGACGATCCTGGCAATAGGCGCGGGCGGCGTCACGCACGGCGCGCTCGTCATCGGTCAGCTGCTCTTCCAGCAGCAGGGGGTCATCCCATTGGAATTGGGGTTTGCTCAAGACAATCTCCTACTCTTCTTCAACAACAACGGCCGTGACTTCGATCTCGACCAGGGCGCGATCTTCCACCAAGCCAGCCACCTGGACCGCCGACATGGCGATCCCGAATTCTCTACCCAGCACCTCGCGATAGGCCATTCCGATTTCTCGGGCCCGCATCACGTACTCGCGCCTGTCCATCAAATACCAGGTCATGCGCACGATGTGGCGCGGCTCGGCGCCCGCCTCGGCCAGCACGGCCCTGACGTTGTGCAGCGCCTGGCGGACCTGGTCCACCAGATCGTCGCTCTCGAACTGGGCCTGCGCGTTCCAGCCGATCTGGCCGGCCACGAAGACCTGGGTTCCGCGCACGGCAATGCCGTTGGCATAGCCCTTGGGCTCGACCCAGCCGGCCGGCTGCAGGATCTTCTTTGCCTGGGTGCTCATTGGTTGCGCTCCAGTGCCGCGCGCAGATCGTCCGGGAAGGGCCGCGAGGCGTGGGTTTGCAGGTCGGTGCAGACCAGCACCTGCTCGAAGCTCGCGCGGCGCTTGTCCAGGCCGTCGAAATGCACGTTCAGCGTCATCGAGCTCTCGCCGATGCGTACGAGGTGCAGGCGCAGCGCCAGCACCTCGCCGAAGCGGCTGACCTCCAGGAACTCGCTCTTGAGCGAGACCGTGGGCATGCCGATGCGGCGCTGGCCGAGCAAGTCCTCGAAAGGCAGGTCCAGGCCATCGCGGAACCAGTCCTCGACGAAGGAATTGAGCATCTCGAAGTAGCGCGGATAGAACACGATACCGGCCGGATCACAGTGGCCGAAGCGGACGGTTTGCAGTCTTTCAAACATGGCGGAGCTTGAAGCGTTGAAGCTTGCCGGTTTCGGTGCGTGGCAGGCTGGTGGGGAACTCGATGGCGCGAGGGTATTTGTAGGGCGCGATCTGGGCTTTGACGTGCTCCTGCAACGCGGCAATCAGGGCTTCGTCGCCCACCTGCCCCGCACGCAGCACAACAAAGGCCTTGACGATCTGCCCGCGCTCTTCGTCGGGTTCGCCGACCACCGCGCATTCGGCCACGGCCGAGTGCGAGAGCAGCGCGGCTTCGACCTCGGGGCCGGCGATGTTGTAGCCGCCGGAGATGATCATGTCGTCGGTTCGCGCCTGGTAGATGAAGTAACCGTCTGCGTCGACGCAATAGGCATCGCCGGTGAGGTTCCAGCCCTCGTGCACATACTTCAGTTGGCGATCGTCGGCCAGGTAGCGGCAACCCGTCGGCCCCTTCACGGCCAGGCGGCCGACCTGCCCAGGCGGCAGCGCCCGGCCATCGTCGCCCAGGATGCAGGCGCGGTAGCCGGGCACCGGCTTGCCCGTGGCGCCTGGGCGGGCATGGGCTTCGTCGTGGCTGATGAAGATGTGCAACATCTCGGTGGCGCCGATGCCGTCGATCAGCTCGATGCCTGCCGCGGTCTTCCAGAGCTGGCGCGTGGCCGCCGGCAGCGCTTCGCCAGCGCTCACGCATTTGCGAAGCGAAGACAGATCGTGCTGCGCGGCCTGCGCCGCCATCGCACGATAGGAGGTCGGCGCCGTGAAGCACACCGTGGCGCGGTACTGCGCAATCGCCGGCAGCAGCACCTCGGGCGCGGCCTTGGGCAGCAGCACGCTCGAGGCGCCCACATCCATCGGGAACAGCAGCAGCCCGCCCAGGCCGAAGGTGAAGGCCAGCGGCGGCGAGCCGATGAAGACGTCCTCCGGCTCGGCACGCAGGCAGTGCTTCGGCCAGCAGCGGCAGATCGCCATCACGTCGCGATGATTGTGCATCGTGCCCTTGGGCTGGCCCGTGGTGCCCGAGGTGAAGGCGATGATGCAGCAGTCCTCGGCAGCGGTGTTCACGTTGTCGAACAGCGCGGGCTGCGCGGCGGCCTGCGCTTCGAGCTGACCGTTGCCGTAGTGACTGACCGCGCGCAGCGTCGGGCACTGCGCTTGCGCCGCCGCCAGCTCTTCCGCCAGGCTTGCCTCGCAAAGCGCATGGCTGACTTCGGCCTTGGCGATCACCTGTGCCAGTTCCTTGGATCGCAGCAGCGGCATGGTGGCCACGGCGATGGCGCCGACCTTCATCACGGCAAACCAGCACGCCGCGAACATCGGCGAATTGGCGCCACGCAGCAGCACGCGGTTGCCGGGCACCACGCCCAGCTCACGCACCAGCACATGGGCGATGCGGTTGGCCTCGCGCTGAAGATCAGCGTAGGTCCAACGCAGGCCGCCCGGCGCCTGCAGGCACAGGCGCTCCCCCTGCCCCGCCGCGATCCAGCGGTCCAGCAGTTCGCCCGCGCAGTTGAGTCTCTCGGGGAACTGCAGCTCGGGCAGCTCGAAGATCAGCTCCGGCCACTGATCGCGCGGCGGCAGGCGGTCGTGCGCAAAGGTGTCCACATGGGCAGAGATCGTCATTGCAGGATCTCTCTGGCGATGATGAGTTGCTGGACCTCGCTGGCACCTTCGTAGATGCGCAGCGCGCGGATCTCGCGGTAGAGCGACTCGACGATTTCCCCGCTGCGCACGCCACGGCCGCCGAAGAGCTGGACCGCGGAGTCGATGACTTGCTGCGCGCCTTCGGTGGCCATCAGCTTGGCCATGGCCGCTTCGCGCGTGACCCGGCGGCCCTGGTCTCGCGCCCAGGCGGCGCGATAGACGAGCAAGGCCGAGCTGTCCACGGTGCAGGCCATGTCCGCCAGCTTGGCTTGTGCCAGCGGCTGATCGGCCAGGCGCTTGCCAAACATGGCGCGGCCCTGCGCCTGCGCCAGACCTTCGGCCAGCGCGCGGCGCGCAAAGCCCAAGGCGGCGGCGGCGACCGAGGTGCGGAAGATGTCCAGCGTGCGCATGGCGAGCTTGAAGCCCTGGCCGGGCGCGCCCAGCATCTGCGCCTTGGGGATGCGGCAGTTCGTGAAGCGCAGGCGCGCCAGCGGATGCGGCGCGATCACCTCGATGCGTTCGGCGATCTCGAAGCCCTTTGTTCCGGCATCGACGACGAAGGCGCTGATGCCACGCGCACCGGGCGCTTCACCAGTGCGAGCGAACACGACGTAGAAGTCCGCGATGCCACCATTGGAGATCCACGTCTTCTCGCCGTTCAGCACATAGCTGTCTCCATCAGCGGTGGCGCTGCATTGCATCGCCGCCACGTCGGACCCAGCCTCAGGTTCGGACAGCGCGAACGCCGCCAGCCACTCGCCGCTGGCCACCATGGGCAGATAACGCTCGCGTTGAGCGGTGGTGCCATCCAGCGAGATCGCACCCGAGCCCAGGCCTTGCATGGCGAAGGCGAAGTCCGCCAGGCCGTCGTGCCGGGCCAGCGTCTCGCGCAGGATGCAGATGGCGCGGGTGTCGATCACATCGCCCACAGCGTGATGCAGCCATCGGCCCTGCCCGAGCGCGCGCACGAGCGCTCGGCAGCTTGCGTCCACATCCTTGTGATCGACATGCGTGAGGTGCTCGGCACACCAAGCTTCCAGCGTCGCCGCCAGCTCGCGGTGCCGCTCTTCGAAGAAGGGCCAGGACAGGTGTTCCATGAGCTTCAGTTCCCTTCGAAAGCTGGGCGCTGCTTGGCGACGAAGGCGTGATAGGCGCGATGAAAGTCCTGCGTCATCATGCAGATGGCCTGCGCCTGCGCTTCGCTCTCGATGGCCTCGTCCACGCCCATCGCCCACTCCTGGTGGAGCATCTTCTTCGTCATCGCATGGCCGAAGGCCGGGCCGGTGGCGATGTCGTTGCCCAGCGCACCAGCGGCCTCCAGCAATTGCTCGGGCTCGCACAGCCGGTTGTGAAAACCCCAGCGCTCGCCCTCTTCGCCGCCGAGCGAACGACCGGTGTAGAGCAACTCCGAAGCCCGCCCCTGGCCGACGATACGCGGCAGGATGGAGCAGGCGCCCATGTCGCAGCCCGCCAGCCCAACACGCGTGAACAGGAAGGCCGTCTTGCTGCGCGCCGTGGCCAGGCGCATGTCCGAGGCCATCGCGATGATGGCGCCGGCACCGGCGCACACGCCATCGATGGCGGCCACGATGGGTTGCGGGCAGGCACGCATGGCCTTGACGAGGTCGCCCGTCATGCGCGTGAAGGCCAGCAGGTCAGGCATGCTCATCTGGGTGAGCGGACCGATGATCTCGTGCACGTCGCCGCCGGAGCAGAAGTTGCCGCCCGCGCCCTGCACGACGATGGCGCGGACCTCGTCGACCTGCGTCAGCATGCGGAACAGGTCTCTCAGTTCAGCGTACGACTCGAAGGTCAGCGGGTTCTTGCGCTCCGGGCGGTTCAGCGTGATCACGCCCACGGCGCCGCGCTGCTCCCACAGGAAGTGGCGCGGTGCGTAGCCCGCCAGGCTTTGGCGGTTGCCCTCGGCCAAGTGCTTATCCATGTTTCGTCTCCAGTGATTGCTTGAGCTTGGCGAGCAAGCCATAGACCTGGGTCTTCTCGGCACCGCTCCAGCCGGCGAACAGTTCGACCACCCATTGCTCGTGGGTCTGCGCCATCTTGCGAAAGGCGCGGCGGCCGGCGGGCGTGAGCCGGACGGTGAAGGAGCGGCGGTCAGTCGGATGCGTCTCGCGTTGTACGAGTCCCTCGGCTTCGAGTTGATCCGTGATGCCGGTGACGTTGCCGCCCGTGACCATCAGCCGTTGCGACAGCTCGCGCATCGACAGCCCGTCGGGATAACGCTCCAGTTGAGCGAGCAGGTCGAAGCGCGGCAAGGTGGTGGCAAACTCCGTGCGCAGTCGGTTGCGCACCTGCGTTTCCACGCGCGTCGTGCACGACAGCAGGCGCAGCCAGAGCTTGAGCGCCTGGTGATCGTCCGCGACGACGCGGGTTTCGAGATCGATGCTCATCACATCACCTCCCCGCCGCTGATGGAGATCGCCTGGCCGGTGAGACTCGCAGCCTGCGGGGAAGCGAGATAGACCACGGCGCCCGCCACCTCGTCGGGCTGGATCAGCCGTGCCTGCGGATTGGCCGCCGTCAGCGACTGCAGCGCCTCCTTGCGGCTGCGGCCCGTCTTCTCCACGATGGTGGAAAGCGCCATCTCGACGATGCCCGTATCTGTGTAGCCCGGGCAGACCGCGTTGACCGTCACGCCCTTGCCTGCCAGCTCCAGCGCCAGCGCGCGGGTGAGGCCCAGCACGCCGTGCTTGGCCGCGCAGTAGGCCGCCACATACGCATACCCCTTGAGCGCAGCGGTGCTGGCCACGTTGATGACGCGGCCGAAACCGCGTTGACTCATGCCGTCGATCACCTCGCGGCTGCACAGAAAGCTGCCGGTGAGATTCACCTGCAGCGTGCGGTTCCATTGCTCGAGGCTGGTGCGCTTGAGCGGGGCGGTTTCGACATTGCCGGCGTTGTTGACCAGCACGTCGACCGCGCCCACGGCCGCGAAGGCGGCCTTGACGCTGGCTTCGTCGGTCACGTCGATGGCTTGATGGGCAAAGCCGCTGGCGCGCAAGCGTTCCACGTTCCGCCCCATCACGGTCACGCGCATGCCGCCCGCCGCCAGAGCCTGCGCCACGGCCAGGCCGATGCCCGAGCCACCGCCCGTCACCACGGCATGAAGAACGTCCTCCTTCACAGCTTCTCCTCCTCGGCAACCGGCGCGGCGGCCAGCGCACGCTGGCGTTCGAACTCACGCTCCATCTGCTGCTTGCCCGATTGGTACTGCAGCGGCCACTCGACGCCAGTGAATCCGATGCGCGCGGCTTCAGTCAGCGTCCAGGCCGGATTGGCCAGGTGCGGACGCGCCACCGCGCAAAGATCGGCGCGGCCGGCGGCGATGATGCTGTTCACATGGTCCGCCTCGGAGATCGCGCCGACGGCGATGGTGGCAATGCCCACGCGGTTGCGGATGCCCTCCGAGAACGGCGTCTGCCACATGCGGCCGTAGACGGGCCGCTCCAGTTTGGACACCTGGCCCGAGGACACGTCGATCAGGTCGGCGCCGGCTTCCTTGAAGGCCGCGGCGATCAGCGTCGCGTCGTCCGGGGTGATACCGCCTTCCACCCAATCGTGCGCCGAGATGCGTACGCTCATCGGCAGATGCTCTGGCCAGAGGGCACGCATGGCGGAGAAGACTTCAATGGGGAAACGCAGCCGGTTTTCCAGCGTGCCGCCGTAATCATCCGTTCGCTGATTCGTCAGCGGAGAGATGAAGCTGGAGAGCAGATAACCGTGGGCGCAGTGCAGTTCCAGCCAATCGAAGCCTGCACGCGCGGCGCGTTCGCTAGCGGTACAGAAGTCAGCCTTCACGCGGTCCATGTCATCGCGCGTCATCGCGCGGCTCCAGTCGCTCACGCCTTCGAGGTATTGCTGCGGCGACGCAGAAATCAAAGGCCAGCGGCCTTGCTCCAGCGGCTGATCGATGCCCTCCCAGGCCACGCGCGTCGAGCCCTTGGCACCGGCGTGGCCGAGCTGCATCGCGATCTTCGCGGTGCTGTTGGCATGCACGAAGTCGACGATCCGACGCCAGCCGTTTTCCTGCTCGTCATTCCACAAGCCCGGGCAGCCCGGCGTGATGCGCGCATCGGGGTTCACGCAAGTCATCTCGGCAAAGACCAGGCCGGCACCGCCCATGGCGCGGGCGCCGAGGTGCATCAGGTGATAGTCGGCCGCAACGCCGTCCACGCAGGAGTACTGCGCCATCGGAGAAACGACCACGCGGTTCTTGAGCTCCACCGACCGCAGGCGAAACGGCGTGAACATTGGCGGTACGGCGCGCTCCTGGCCGGCCAGCCAGCGCTCGAAGCCCTCCACATAGTGCTTGTCGCGCAGCCGCAGGTTCTCGTGAGAAATGCGCTGCGAGCGGGTGAGCAGCGAATAGGCGAACTGCTCGGGCGCCAGACGCGCGTGGCGTTCGACGTTCTCGAACCACTCGGTGGAGTTGCGCGCCGCGTTCTGGATGCGCAGCACGTCGATGGAGCGGGTGGCGGTGTAGTGCTCGAGCGCGGCACGCAGATCGCTCTTGTGACTGCCGATGTCGCGGGCCAGGGCAATCGCGTCTTCCAGCGCCAGCTTGGTGCCCGATCCAATCGAGAAATGCGCGGTGTGAGCCGCATCGCCCATCAGCACGACCGGCACGCCGTCCTCACGCCAATGCACCCATTGCCGACAGATCACACGCGGAAAGCGGATCCACTGCGCCGAGCCACGCAGGTGGCTGGCATTGGAGACGAGCTGGTGGCCGTCCAGCACTTGCGCGAAGAGTCGTTCGCAAAAGGCGATGCCATCGTCCTTGTCCATCTCTTCCAGGCCGGCGGCGCGCCAGACGTTCTCGGGCGCTTCGACGATGAAGGTCGAAGTGCTTTCATCGAAACGGTAGGCGTGCGCCTGGAACCAGCCCCAGTCCGTCTTCTGGAAGTCGAACGTGAAGGCGTCGAAGAGCTTCGCTGTGCCCAGCCAGACGAAACGGCATTGGCGCAGATCGACGTCCGGCTGGTAGGTGCTGGCGTACTTGGCGCGGATGCGGCTGTTGAGGCCATCGGCGGCGATGATCAGATCCGCCTCGATCGCCTCGTCGTCCGCGGCTTCGGATTCAAACTTCAGCACCACGCCCAGCTCGCGGCAGCGCTCCTGGAGGATGCTCAGCAGGCGCATGCGGCCGATGCCGCAAAAGCCGTGACCTCCTGAGGTGATGGTGCGCCCCTGGATGCGGACGTCGATGTCGTCCCAGTGATTGAAGGCATCGAGGATCTGCGCCGCCGTCTGCGGATCGGCCGTCTGCAGCGCGGCCAGCGTCTGGTCAGAAAAGACCACGCCCCAGCCGAAGGTGCTGCCCTCGGCATTGCGTTCGATGACCGTGACATCAAAGCTCGGGTTCTGCTTCTTCATCAGCAGGGCGAAGTACAGGCCGGCCGGCCCGCCGCCGATGCAGGAGATGCGCATGGGTGAAGTTCCTTTGAGACCTGAATAGTTTAGACCTGAAGTATCTGGAAGAAAAGAAGGGCAAGCCCGAAGACTTGCCCTTCCGCTGTTGCAGCCAAAACTGCTTCAGGCGGCGACAGCCTGCTCCAGCGCCGGTGCGTATTCGTCGAAATGCATCGAATACTGCGCCCGGCCCGACGACAGAGCCCGCAGAGAGCCGATGTAGCCGAACATCCGGGCCAGCGGCACCTGCGCATCGACCACCATTGTCTGGCCGCGCTGGCTCTGCGCCCGCACGCGGCCGTGACGGCGGTTCAGGTCGCCGATCACGTCGCCCAGCGCTTCCGGCGGCGTCAGCACTTCGACGGCCATCAGCGGCTCCAGCAGCACCGAACCCACGCGATGCAGCGCTTCGCGCAGCGCCGCAACGGCTACCAGCTCGAAGGCCAGCGCCGAGGAGTCGCGCTCGTGGAAGGCGCCGTCGAGCAGCACAACCTCGAAATCCACTACCGGATGGCCGCGCAAGCCGCTCTGCGCCGCACGGCGCAGGCCCTGCTCCACCGCCGGAATGAACTCGCGCGGGATCGCACCGCCGGCGATGCGGCTCTCGAAGCGAAAGCCCTCACCGCGAGGCAGCGGGCGCAAAGCCAGCTGCACCTCGGCAAACTGGCCCGGGCCGCCGCTCTGCTTCTTGTGCACCTGGCGCAGCTCCACCGGCGCTGCCAGCGTCTCGCGATAGGCCACCTGCGGCCGACCCGTTGCCAAGGCCAGGCCGGTGCGCTGGCGCAGCTTCTCCAGGCTGACTTCCAGCTGCAGCTCGCCCATGCCGGACAGGATGGTCTGGCCGGTCTCGGCGTCCTGCGCCAGCTTCAGGCTCGGATCCTCGCGCAGCAGGGCCTGCAGCGCCTTGGACAGCGCCGGCAGCTCGCCGGAGTTGCGCGTTTCCACGGCCAAATGCATCACGGGTTCAGGCGTCTCGATGGTTTCCAGCTGCACGGGCGCATGCGGATCGGCCAGGGTGTGACCGGTCAGCAGCTCCTTGGGGCCGACGATGGCGACGATGTCGCCCGCCTCGATGCGCTCTCGCTCGACGCGCTGGTCCGCATGCATCTCGTAGATGCGCGAGATGCGTTCGCTGCGGCCGCTGTTCACGTCGAGCAGGGTCGCGCCTCGCTCGGCACTGCCGCGATAGGCACGCACATAGGCCAGCGCTCCATGGGCATCGGCCACGATCTTGAAGACCAGGCCAGCGAAACCCTTACCTTCACGGTCGAGGCCGTCCACGCCCTTCACCTCTTCAGGGGCGGGCAGGTAGTCGACAACGGCGTCCAGCAGCGGTTCCACGCCGCGGTTCTTGAAGGCCGAACCGGTCAGCACCGGCACCAAGCCTTGCTCGATCACGCCGCGACGCAGCGCACGGCGGATGGCCGACGCTTCGATGGGCTCGCCGTTGATCCAGGCGCTCAGCACCGCCTCATCCGCATCCGCCGCGGCTTCGACCAGGCGTTGGCGCCATTGCGCCGCCGCTTCGGCCATTTCGGGCGGAATCGGATGCACTTCGGGCTTGGCGCTGGCGTCGTCCTTCGGCCAGACCAGGGCTTGGCCGTCGATCAGATCGACCACGCCGACGAAGCCGGCTTCAGCGCCGATGGGCAGCTGCAGCGGCACGACCTTGGCGCCGAGGCGATCGCGCATCATGGCGACGACGCGCAGGAAATCCGCACCCGTGCGGTCGAGCTTGTTCACGAAGGCAATGCGCGGTACACCATACTGGTCGGCCAGGCGCCAGTTGGTTTCGCTCTGCGGCTCCACGCCGGCCACGCCGTCGAAGACGACGACGGCGCCGTCCAGCACGCGCAGGGAGCGGCGCACCTCGATGTTGAAATCGATGTGCCCGGGCGTGTCGATCAGGTTGATCTTGGTATCGCGCCAGTGAACGGTGGTGGCGGCACTGTTGATGGTGATGCCGCGTGCACGTTCCTGCGGATCAAAATCCATCGTGGTGGCGCCGTCATGGACTTCGCCCATGCGGTGCTGTTCACCCGTGTAGAACAGGATGCGTTCGGTGGTCGTGGTCTTGCCAGCGTCCACGTGGGCGATAACGCCAATGTTGCGCAGGGCGCGGGGGGTCTTGATGTTCGAGTTCACGGTAAGTCCTTGTCTGGCCGCGCCAGATGGACATCACCTGGCGCCTACTTTTGCAGGGGGACGTGCAGAGCAGAACCGGAGCGGCTACCGATGAACGGACGCACGCAAGCATCGCTCCGGCGGTCCGGAATCGTGGCGATGAGCTTGTCGAAGGTGCGCATGGTGAGGTGAATTGTCGGGAGTGCGACAGATGGCGGCAAGAACGAGAATCGCAAGAGACTGTTGTCGAATTCGGTTCAGTGGACTTCCAGTTGGAAATAACCGACACCACGCGCCTTTGAGCGCTGCTAAGGTTCGCGCCCCATGAAGAAGCAGCTCTGGGATATCTCCCCTCTCGTCTCGCCCGAATCGCCGATCTTCCCGGGCGACGAGCCCTATTCACTGCGCTGGACGGCGCAGTTGGGTCCTGGCTGCCCGGTGAACCTTTCGGCCTTGACGATGTCGCCCCACGTGGGCGCCCATGCCGATGCGCCGCTGCATTACGGGAACGATCAGCCGGCGGTGGCCGAGGTCGATCTGGACGCCTACCTGGGCCCCTGCCGCGTGATCCACGCCATGGGTTGCGGGCCGCTGATCCGCATCGAGCATCTCGAACACGCGGCTGAAAACCTGCCCCCGCGCGTGCTGGTGCGTTGCTGCGAGCGCGCCGACGAACAGTGGAATCCCGATTTCACCGCCTACGCGCCAGAAACCGTCGAATGGCTGGCCGCGTGCGGCGTGCGCCTCATTGGCCTGGACACGCCTTCCGTCGATCCCGCCAGCAGCAAGAGCCTGGACAGCCACCAGCGCCTGCTGCGCCTGAACCTGCGCGTACTGGAGAACCTGGTCCTCGATGAGGTGCCCGAGGGCGACTACGAATTGATTGCATTGCCGCTCAAGCTTGCCGGGGCCTGTGCCTCGCCGGTTCGTGCGGTGCTGAGGAGCCTATGAAGAAGACAAGAAGCGATTTCGAGACGCTGGACGCACACGACCCGCTGCGCGGCCTCAAAAAGCAGTTCGTGCTGCCGCCGGCGACGATCTACCTGGACGGCAATTCGCTGGGCGCCCTGCCCCTGGATGCCGTCGAACGTGCGCGTCAGGTCGTCGAGGACGAATGGGGCGTGGGCCTGATCCGCTCGTGGAATGATGCTCGGTGGATCGAGTTGCCCAGCCGCATCGGCGACAAGATCGCGCGGCTGATCGGCGCGGGCAAGCGTGAGGTGGTTGTCGCCGATTCCACCTCGCTCAATCTCTACAAGGTGCTGTCCGCCGCGCTGAACCTGGCGCAGCCGGGGCGCAAGCTGATTGTCTCGGAGCGCGAGAACTTTCCGACCGACCTCTACATCGCGGAAAGCCTTGCACGCCAGCACGGCTTCACACTCAAGCTGATCGACGGGCCCGAAGAGTTGCCCGCAGTGCTGAATGAAGACCTGGCCGTGCTGATGCTCACCCAGGTCAACTACCGCAGCGGCCGCATCCACGACATGCAGACGCTCACGGCCCAGGCCCATGGCGTCGGTGCGCTGACGGTGTGGGACTTGTGCCATTCGGCCGGCGCCATCCCCGTCGATCTGCACACGGCCAACGCCGACTTCGCCGTGGGCTGCGGCTACAAATACCTGAACGGCGGGCCGGGTGCGCCGGCCTTCGTCTGGGCCAATCCACGCCATGCAGACAAGTTCTGGCAGCCACTCTCGGGCTGGCTGGGTCACGAGGCGCCGTTTGCCTTCACACCCGGCTACCAACCTGCACCAGGCATCCACCGCTACATCTGCGGCACGCCGCCGGTCGTCTCGATGGCGCTGCTGGAATGCGGCGTGGACGCGCTGCTGGCGGCCGAAAAGCTCGGCGGCATGGCAGCGCTGCGCGAGAAATCTCTGGCGCTTACCAACGCCTTCATTGCCCTCGTGGACGAGCGTTTGGCCGAGTTCGGCGTGAACGTTCAGTCGCCTCGCGATCCAGCGCTGCGCGGCAGCCAGGTTTCGCTGGCGTTGTCGGAGGAGATGGACAGCTCGGCCTACGCCGTCGTCCAGGCCCTGATCGCACGCGGCGTGATCGGCGACTACCGCGCCGGCAAGCCCAACCTGATGCGCTTCGGCTTCACGCCGCTGTACCTGGGCTTCGTCGAGGTCTGGGATGCCGTCGAACATCTGCGTCAGGTGCTGGCGGCCCAGGAGTGGCGCAAGCCCGAATTCAATCGCAAGGGTGCGGTCACATGAGCGGAGAAAAGATCGTCCAGGAGGAGAAGGCCCAGCTCGACTTCTCCAAAGACATGAGCTACGGCGACTACCTGCGCCTGGACCAGATCCTCAGCGCCCAGCATCCGCTCTCGCCCGAGCACAACGAGATGCTCTTCATCGTGCAGCACCAGACCTCGGAGCTGTGGATGAAGCTGATGCTGCACGAGCTGCAGGCGGCGATTGCCAACGTGGCCGCGGACAAGCTGCCCGAGGCCTTCAAGATGCTGGCCCGCGTCTCGCGGATCATGGAGCAGCTCGTCCACGCCTGGGATGTGCTGGCCACGATGACACCGCCGGAGTACACCGCCATCCGTCCTTATCTGGCCAACAGCAGCGGCTTCCAGAGCGCGCAATACCGCCGCATCGAGTTCCTGCTCGGCAACAAGAACGCGGCCATGCTCAAGCCGCACGCGCACCGGCCGGATCTGCTGGCACAAGTGGAAGAGGCCTACCGCTCGCCGAGCCTTTACGACGAAGCGATCCGCCTGATGCAGCGTCGCGGTATCGCCGTGCCGGCCGAAGCGCTGGCCCGCGACTGGACGCAACCCTACGCCGCCAGCGAAGGCGTGAAGGCTGCCTGGCTGGAGGTCTACCGCACGCCGCAAGCGCACTGGGATCTCTACCAGATGGCTGAAGAGCTGGTGGACCTGGAAGACGCCTTCCGCCTCTGGCGCTTCCGTCACGTCACGACCGTGGAGCGCGTGATCGGCTTCAAGCGCGGCACCGGCGGCACCGGTGGCGTGAGCTATCTGCGCAAGATGCTCGACGTGGTGCTGTTCCCCGAGCTCTGGGCGCTGCGCACGGAGCTCTGAGCCAGCGCGCGCAGCGTCAGGCCGCCAGCGTCACGCGGTTGCGGCCGGCCTTCCTGAAGGCCCCCGGCCTCGGGGGCCTGAACAGGCTTCGTGCGCTTGTACACGGCCGAGTCTTGCGGTGGACCGGATGCCCCAGTCAGGTGCCAACTGGAATGACACACGGGGTGCCCAACGGCAGCCTGCAGACCGGCACCTAAAATCGCCTTTTCCCCGAATGATCTGGAGCCGTTCCATGGACACCCGCACCTCCACCCTCCGTCTGCGCATCGAACGCGTGCGCGACGCCCTGCGCGCCGCCGGCGCCCATGCAGCCCTGGTGCCCTCGAGCGATCCGCACATCTCCGAGTACCTGCCCGAGCGCTGGCAAGGCCGCCAGTGGCTGTCCGGCTTCACTGGCTCAGCCGGCACGCTGGTGGTGACGCTGGACCGTGCCGCCGTCTTCGCCGACAGCCGTTACTGGTCACAGGCCGAGAAGGAACTCGCCGGCAGCGGCATCGAGCTGGTCAAGACGGCCTCGGCTGTTTCGCCGGTCCACCTGGAATGGATCGCCCAGGCACTGCAGCCCGGCCAGACGCTGGTGGTCGATGGCCAGGTGCTGGGCCTGGCCGCCGCCAACGCCGCGCGGGCCGCCATGCAGCAGGCCGGCATCCAGTTGCGCACGGACGTGGACGTGGTCGAGTCTGCCTGGGACAGCCGCCCCGGCCTGCCCGAAGGGGCCATCTACGAACACCTGGCGCCGCACGCCGCCGTTTCGCGTGCCGAGAAGCTGGCCCATGTGCGCGCCGCGATGGCGCGCCTGGGTGCCAGCCACCACTTCATCTCCACGGTGGACGACGTCGCCTGGCTGCTGAACCTGCGCGGCGCCGACGTCGAATACAACCCGGTCTTCATGGCCCACGTGCTGCTGGACGGCAGCAAGGTCCAGCTCTTCGTCGCTCCGGGCAAGATCGGTAGCGAACTGGCCGCCCGCCTCAAGGCCGACGGCATCGAAGTGGCGAGTTATGCCGACGCACCGAAGGCGCTAGCCGCGCTGCCCGCAGCAAGCGTGCTGCTGGTCGACCCGGCGCGCGTGACTTGGGGTCTGCGCGAAGCCGTGCCGAACGGCGTGAAGGTGCTGGAGGCCATCAACCCCAGCACGCTGGCCAAGAGCCGCAAGACCGTGGCCGAAGCCGAGTTCGTGCGCGAGGCCATGGTGCAGGACGGCCTGGCCATGTGCGAGTTCTATGCCCGCTTTGAAGCAGCGCTGGCCGCCGGCGAGAAGCTCTCTGAGCTGACCGTGGACGAATGGCTCAGCGCCGAGCGCGCCCAGCGCCCGGGCTTCGTCGGCCTGTCCTTCCCCGTGATCGCCGGCTACAACGCCAACGGCGCGATGCCGCACTACCGCGCCACGCCGGATTCGTACGCGTGGATCGAAGGCAGCGGTCTTCTGCTGATCGATTCTGGCGGCCAGTACCTGGGCGGCACGACCGACATCACACGCGTCTGGCCCATCGGCACCGTCAGCGCCCAGCAAAAGCGCGACTACACCCTGGTGCTCAAGGGCATGATCGGCCTGACCGTCGCCGTGTTCCCGCGCGGCACGCTGTCGCCCATGCTGGACGGCTTTGCGCGCCTGCCGCTGTGGCAGGCCGGCCTGGACTACGGCCATGGCACCGGCCACGGCGTGGGCTACTTCATGAACGTGCACGAAGGCCCGCAAAGCATCTCCAAGGCCGTGCCCAACGCCAACATGGCGATGGAAGCCGGCATGATCACCTCGAACGAGCCGGGCCTCTACCGCGCCGGCCAGTGGGGCGTGCGCATCGAGAACCTCGTGCTCAACGTGCCCTTCAACACGCCGGAGAACGGCCAGTTCGGCGACATGCTGGCCTTCGAGACGCTGACCCTGTGCCCGATCGACACGCGCTGCGTGGACAAGAGCCTGTTGCGCGCCGACGAGATCGCGTGGCTGAACGGCTATCACGCCGTGGTGCGCGAACGCCTGGCGCCGCAGCTCCAGGGCGCGGCACTGGCGTGGCTGAACGAGCGGACCGAAGCGATCTGATGAGGAAGCTGCGCTGACGTGAACCGTCAGCGCATGCCACCGATGCCGCACATCACGGCGTCGTGGCCCGCATTCAGAGCAAAGCGCAGGGCTTCGCCCGGTGTCGCCCAGGTGAAGCCGCCGCCCAACTGATCGTCGCGCCAGGCTTCGCTGTCGTGACCATCCTTGTGCGTGACGACGACGCTGGCCACGTAGCCGTAGGGCTGCTCGATCGCGCCGGCACGGATGCGGAAATCACCGGCATCGGCGTCGATTTCATTGCATGTCATGGCTGCTCCCTTCCGGTGGCATCGACCTTCTGGGATTCGACTGTCCACGCAATTGAAGGTTAGCGCCAAGGCCATCCGACGGGCGCCTACTTTTGGCCGACGAAACGTCGGAATCCTTACCTTTCGGCTGTAGGAGGCCTCCTGCAAGACCCTCTCAGGGGGAGAGTTACTGGCGCACGTCGGGCAGCTCGATCTTGACGGCCAGCACTTCCACGCCGTCCTGTGTCTCGGTCGTGACCTGCAGGTCGCCGGGGCTGATGGACACGTACTTGGAGATCACCGCCAGCAGCTCCTTCTGGAGCTGCGGCAGGTATTCGGGGCTGGTGCCGCGGCCGCTGCGCTCGTGGGCCAGGATCAGCTGCAACCGCTCCTTGGCCACGCTGGCCGTGCTCTTCTTTTCGCCGAGGAAGAAGGTGAGGAATCTCATCGTTTCACTCCCCGATCAGCGGCCGAACAGGCGCTTGAACAGGCCCGGCTTGACGGCTTCGATGAAACGCATCGGGCGCTCTTCGCCGAGGAAGCGGCGGATCACGTCCTTGTAGGCCTCGGACACGTCGCTGCCCTGCATGGCGATGGCCGGCGTGCCCTGGTTGGACGCCTGCAGCACGATCTCGCTCTCGGGAATCACGCCGATCAGCGGCGTGCGCAGGATCTCGTGGATGTCTTCCAGCGAGAGCATGTGGCCGCCTTCCACGCGATTGGGGTTGTAGCGCGTGATGAGCAGGTGTTCCTTGATGGGCTCGGCGCCGTCGATCGCGCGCTTGGTCTTGCTGTTGAGCATGCCCAGGATGCGGTCACTGTCGCGCACCGAGGAGACCTCGGGGTTGGTCACGATCAGCGCTTCATCGGCGAAGTGCATGGCCATCAGCGCGCCAGTCTCGATGCCGGCGGGCGAGTCGCACACGATGTGTTCGAACTCCATGCCCTTGAGCTCGTTCAGCACGCGCTCCACGCCTTCTTGCGTCAACGCGTCCTTGTCGCGCGTCTGCGAGGCGGCCAGGATGTAGAGGTTGTCGACCTGCTTGTCCTTGATGAGCGCCTGGCTGATCTTGGCTTCGTCGTTGATCACGTTGATCAGGTCGTAGACCACGCGGCGCTCCACGCCCATGATCAGGTCCAGGTTGCGCAGGCCGACGTCAAAGTCGATCACGCAGGTCTTGTGGCCGCGCAGGGCCAGTCCGGTGGCAAAGCTGGCGCTGGTCGTGGTCTTGCCCACGCCGCCCTTGCCCGAAGTCACCACGACGATCTTGGTCATCGAATCGATCCTTTTGAAAATCTTGCTTGCTTAAAACTTCAGGGGTTCCATGACGAGCTTCTCGCCATCGAGCCGGATTTGTGCGGCGCGGCCGAGAACCTCGGGCGGCAGCGGGTTTTCAGTCGTGCGGTAGGTGCCGGCGATGGAGATCAGCTCCGGCTCCATGACGGCGGCAAAGATGCGCGCGTTCTCGTCGCCCTTGGCGCCGGCAATCGCCTTGCCGCGCAGCGGTGCGTAGACGTGGATGCTGCCGTCGGCGATCACCTCGGCACCGGGATTGACCAGGGCCAGCACGACCAGGTCGCCGCCCTTGGCGTAGACCTGCTGGCCGGAGCGCAGCGGCTTGTCGATGATCAGCGTGGTGACTGCCGCGGTGGCCGCACGGTCCACGGGAACCTCAACCGGCACTTCGACCGGCACCTCACGAACGATCTCGCGTACCACCTCGCGCGGTTCGGCGCGTGCAGGGCTCAGCGCGTCGGCGGTGGCCTCGGCCAGGCCCAGCGCCTGCGCCTCAGCCACCTCGGCAGCATTTGCACCCTGCACCGCCACCGGTTGCATGCGGTATTCGCGCAGCAGCGGCACGAGGGCGGCCAGGTCGATCGCGCAAACAGCTGCTTCGCCATCGAGCGCCAGCGATCCCTGCTCGCCTTCGGCCAGCGCCGAAGCGCGCGCCAGGTAGGACAGGTCGACCAGCACGGGCTCGAAGTTGAAGAGTTCCGGCGTCTCGCCCAGGCGGCGATCGAGCTCCTCACGCAGGGCGTCGAGGTCGGCCGAGCGGAGCACCAGGGCCAGCAGGCTCAGGGACGCACTTTTCAAGTCGAAGATTTCGGCGGCCTGCGCTTTCCTTGCCGTCTTGGATGCCATTGCTGATCGATGCTCTGCTTGCGAAAGGGCGGATTCTAGCGAGCGCCGATGACCGACCTCCGCGCGGCACCGCTCCGCGCTTACCTCGTTTACCCGGGCTCGTGCTCGCGGGCGCCTCGTCAAGCTTGGGGAACGCCCTGCTAACAGGCCATCTCGACGGCAGGACACTGGGGGTCCCATCGTCCGAGGAGCCTTCTCATGCGCCGTTTGCTGATCGCCACGCTGATCGCCGCCAGCCTTCATCACGCCCAGGCCGACACGACACCGGCCGGCCACAGCTACTCGCCGCCCGAGCTGTTCACGCTGACCAGCAGCGGTGCCGTGCAGAGCTTCGCTGCCCCCGAGGGCGACACGACGATCCAGCTCGTGGAACTGGCCGGTGCGGCCGATGCCGCCGATGCCGTCGCCCAGGCCTGGAAGCTGGCTCAACCCGATTTCAACCGCACGCTGCGCCTGGCCACGCCGCGCTCGGCCCGCAACGGCTGGGTGGACCAGAAGGCCTTCGAATACGAAACCTCGCCCAACGAGAAGCGCTTCATCCAGGCCGTGGCGCGGCGCTCGAGCACCGGCGACGGCAAGGCGTGGATCGTGCTACTGATTCAGGGCTCCGAGGCCACGCTCGAGAAGCGCAGCTCGCCGATGGGCAAGTTCTTCCAGAGCCTGCGGCCCAAGGGCTACGAGCGCGAAAGCTTTGCCGGCCGCACGGCCAAGCCGTTGACGCCCGAGCGCGTGGAGGAGCTCAAGGCCTTCGTCGCCAAGGGCATGAAGCAGCTCGGCGTGCCGGGCGTAGGCCTGAGCTTCATCAGCGGCAACCAGGTGGTCTGGGCCGGTGGCCTGGGCGTGCGCGAACTCGGCAAGCCCGCGCCCGTCGATGCCGACACGCTCTTCATGGCCGCCAGCAACACCAAGGCCATGACGACGGCCCTGCTGGCCCGCGCCGTCGATGCCGGCAAGCTGCGCTGGGACCAGCCGGCCGCCGAGGCCTATCCGGCCTTCCATCTCGCCGATCCGGAGGTCACCAAGAGCGTCCAGATCCGCCACCTGGTCTGCGCCTGCACCGGAATGCCGCGCCAGGACCTCGAATGGCTGTTCGCCAGCGGCAAGGCACCTGCCGCCACCACCTTCGACCAGCTCGGCGCCATGAAGCCAACGAGCAAGTTCGGCGAGGTCTTCCAGTACAGCAATCTGATGGTCGGCGCGGGCGGCTACATCGCCGCGGCGTCGCTCAAACCCGGGCAGGAGGTCGGCAAGGCCTACGACGCGTCCATGCAGGAGCTGCTGTTCGGCCCGCTGGGCATGAAGAACACGGGCTTCGACTACGCCCGCGCCCTGCGCGGCAACCACGCCATGCCGCACGGTGATGCCTTCGACGGCAGCACGCGCCGCGCCAGCATGGACTGGAACTACACCATCGTGCCGGCCCGCCCCGCCGGTGCCGTGTGGACGAGCCCGAACGACTTCAGCCGCTGGGTGCTGATGGAGCTCAATCACGGCAAGACACCCGAGGGCCAGCCGCTGATCTCCGAGACCAACTGGTCAGCCCGCTACGCGCCTCAGGTCATGGTCGGCGAAGACGTCACCTACGGCATGGGCTTGATCGTCAGCCGGCAATACGGCGTGCCCGTTGCCTCGCACGGCGGCGACATGATTGGCTTTCACTCCAACATGATGTGGCTGCCCGAGCACGGCATCGGCTTCACCATCCTGACCAATTCGGATGCCGGCGTGCTGCTGCGCGGCCCGCTGCTGCGCAAGCTGCTGGAGATCGTCTTCGACGGACGGCCGGAGGCCGATGAGCAGCTCCAGGTGGCCATCGCCAACCGCAAGGCCGAGGCCGACAAGGCGCGCCAGGAGCTGATCCTGCCGGTGCCCGCGGACGCAGTGGGCAAGCTCGCCAAGCTCTACCGCAGCCCGGACCTTGGCAGCGTCAAGATCAGCCGCGCGGGCGGCAAGCTGCGCTTTCAGTTCGCCCACTGGAGCAGCGAGGTCGCCCTGCGCAAGAACGAGGACGGCACGCAGAGCTACATCACCATCGACCCGGGCATGACCGGCATCGAACTGGTCCGCGACGACAAGGCCGCCAAGCCGACCTTGATCCTGCGCGACGCCCAGCACGAGTACCGTTTCACAGCTTCGTGACTTCCTGCATGTCCAGCATCGGACGGCCGACTTATCCCCAAACTTGAGCATCGTCAAGTGGGGCTTGCAGGCCCGAGCCCCACTGCGGCGGCGCAGCATGACTTATGCGCTAAGTGATTGATTCATATACGGAGAGCGCGCTTGCCTAAAAATGAGGCAGACTAGGGCGCACCGGCATTCCACAAGGGTTTAGAGCGTTCCAAAGCCGCTTGCCCACAAAGTTATCCACAGCAGCAGTGGATATGATTGACGGCCTTTACGAATCAGGGACTTAAGCGCCTTCGCTCATCCAAAGATGAGGTTGCTGTGCTAAGTGATGGCTTGTTCTGGGACAAAAACGGGACAGCGGATCGGGAAAAGTGGCAACGGTTACAGTCCCGCAGCCAAGCCCCTTTGGTCTGCCTTTGACCGCCTTTTTCTCCTCCCCTTGCACCCATGAGCCTGCCCCGCCGCCTGAAGAAGGAATGGTTCCTCCTCGCCCTGTTCGCCATGATTGCCCTGGCCAGTTTCTGGCCCGAGATCGGTCGCAGCGGAGGGTTCCTGCACCTGGACAAGCTCGGCGATGCCGGCGTGGCGCTGATCTTCTTCCTGACCGGCCTGGGCCTGTCGCTGAAGGAGCTGGCCGGCGGCCTCACGCGATGGCGCATCCACCTGCTGGTGCAAGCCTCGACCTATCTGCTCTTCCCACTGATCGGGCTGGGCCTCACGCTGCTGTTCCGGCAATGGCTGCCCGTTGATCTGGCGCTCGGCTTCGCCTACCTGTGCGCCCTGCCCTCGACGATTTCTTCGAGCATCGCCATGACGCAGATGGCGCGCGGCAACGTGCCGGCGGCGATCTTCAACGCCACGGTTTCCAGTCTGTTGGGCATCGTGCTCACACCAGCCATCCTGGTGTTCACGGCCCATGTGGGCGGGCATGGCTCGCTGTCCTTCGTGGACGCCGTGCTGAAGGTCGGCCAGCTGGTGGCGCTGCCCTTGCTGGTGGGCCAGTTGAGCCGCCCAGTGCTGGCCGCCTGGCACCACCGCAACAAGCGCTACACCTCGGGCATCGACCGCGCGGTGATCCTGCTGCTGGTGCTGGGCGCGTTCAGCGATTCCGTGGATGCTGGCCTGTGGCGCAACTACGGTGCCGGACTGCTGGTCGAGGCCTTGCTGGGCGCGGCGCTGCTGCTGGCCCTGGTGCTGGTGATCACGACCTGGGCCGCGCGCAGGTTCGGTTTCTCGACCGAAGACGAGATCACGGTCGTGTTCTGCGGCTCCAAGAAGACACTGGCTTCGGGCATCCCGATGGCCAAGCTGCTGTTCGGTGCGGTGCCGGGCCTGGGCGTGATCGTGCTGCCAATCATGTTCTATCACCAGGTGCAGCTGATCGTGTGCTCCGTCCTGGCTGGGCGTTATGCGCGGCGGGTCAGTCGGCCCTGACTTAAAATCGCGGGTTCCTCCAAGGATGCCCGCAGCATGACCCGCAAGCTCTTCGTCACCACCGCCCTGCCCTACGCCAACGCCAATTTCCACATTGGCCACATCATGGAGTACACCCAGGCCGACATCTGGGTGCGCTTCCAGCGCATGCAGGGCCACGAGGTGCACTTCGTCTGCGCGGACGATGCCCACGGCGCGCCGATCATGATTGCGGCCGAAAAGGCCGGCAAGACGCCGCAGGAGTTCGTGGCCGGCATCGCCTCGGGCCGCAAGACCTACCTCGACGGCTTCCACATCGCCTTCGACCATTGGAGCTCCACCGACAGCGCCGAGAACCACGAGCTGTCCAAGGAGATCTACCGCGCGCTGCGCCACAACGAGCTCATCTCGGTCAAGACCATCGAGCAGTTCTTCGATCCGAAGAAGTCGATGTTCCTGCCCGACCGTTTCATCAAGGGCGAGTGCCCGAAGTGCGGCGCCAAGGACCAGTACGGCGACTCCTGCGAAGTCTGCGGCGCCGTCTACACGCCGACCGAGCTCAAGAACCCGTTCAGCGTGCTGACCGGCGCCACGCCGGTGATGAAAAGCTCGGAGCACTACTTCTTCAAGCTCTCCGACGAGCGCTGCGTCAACTTCCTGCAGGAATGGACGCAGACGCCCGGGCGCCTGCAGAGCGAAGTGCTCAACAAGATCAAGGAATGGTTCACCAAGGACGACGAAGGCAACGGCGGCCTGGGCGACTGGGACATCTCGCGCGATGCGCCCTACTTCGGCATCGAGATCCCCGATGCGCCGGGCAAGTACTTCTACGTCTGGCTCGATGCACCGATCGGCTACCTGGCCTCGCTCAAGGGCTACCTGACGAAGCAAGGCCAGGACTTTGACGCTTTCATGGCCGACCCGAAGGTGGAGCAGATCCACTTCATCGGCAAGGACATCACCTACTTCCACACGCTGTTCTGGCCGGCAATGCTGCACTTCAGCGGCCGCAAGACGCCCAACCACGTGCACGTGCACGGCTTCCTCACCGTCAACGGCGGCGAGAAGATGAGCAAGAGCCGCGGCACGGGCCTGGACCCGCTCAAGTACCTGAGCCTCGGCATGAACGCCGAGTGGCTGCGCTACTACCTGGCCGCCAAGCTCAACAGCCGCGTGGAAGACCTCGACTTCAACCCCGAGGACTTCGTCGCCCGCGTCAACAGCGATCTGGTCGGCAAGTACATCAACATCGCCTCGCGCGCCGCCGGTTTCCTGGCCAAGCGCTTCGGCGGCAAGCTGTCGGCCGAGGTCGGGGTTGAAGGCCGCACCCTGCTCGACGCGCTGCAGGCGCAGGCACCCGCGATCGCCGAGCTGTTCGACACCCGCGAGTTCGGCAAGGCGCTGCGCGAGATCATGCTGCTGGCCGACAAGGTCAACGAGTTCGTGGACGCCAACAAGCCCTGGGAGCTGGCCAAGAAGGAAGGGGCCGACGCCGTGCTGCAGGACGTGTGCAGCACCTGCATCGAGGCTTTCCGCTTGCTCACGCTGTACCTGAAGCCCGTGCTGCCTGCGCTGGCCGCCAAGGTCGAGGGCTTCCTGAACATCGAGCCGCTGAAGTTCGCTGACGCCGGCCGCCTGCTGGGCGCCCATACCATCGGCGCCTACGAGCACCTGATGCAGCGTGTGGACGTGCAGATGCTCGAGGCCCTGTTCGAGCCGCCCACAGCTCCCAAGGTCATCCCTGGCGGCGAGGAACTGGCACCCGAAATCAAGATCGACGACTTCGCCAAGGTCGATCTGCGCATCGCCAAGATCGTGAAGGCCGAGCCCGTCGAAGGTTCCGACAAGCTCCTGCGGCTCAGCCTGGACGTGGGCGAAGGGCGTCTGCGGCAAGTGTTCAGCGGCATCAAGAGCGCCTATCCAGATCCGTCGGTGCTGGAAGGCAAGCACACGGTGCTCGTCGCCAACCTCGCCCCGCGCAAGATGAAGTTTGGCGTCAGCGAGGGCATGGTGCTGGCCGCCAGCCATGCCGACGAGAAGGCGAATCCGGGCATCTTCGTGCTGGAGCCGCACGCCGGCGCGCAGCCGGGCATGCGCGTGCGCTGAATCTGTCTGCTCAAGCGCACCCCTGATCCATGGGCCCTCCCCGGCGAAGGGCTCCCCTTTTTGCTCAGCGCGGGCCGGGCATTCGCCCTCCCCTGCGGCCGGCCTTGCCCGGCCGCTTTGCTTTGGGCCGCTAAAATCCCGGCTTCACTCTGATCGCGCGCCATGCCTCTCTTCTGGAAACCCTACAAGTCCGACGTCACGAACTTCATCGACGAGCTCAAGGCCAAGAAGCCGACGCTGGAAGCTGAACAGCGTGCCGGCCGTGCCCTGCTGTGGGACAAGCCGGTCGACCGCAGCGCCCAGGCCGATTTCCAGACCGCCCGCGTCGAGCAGCAAGCCTACGTCTACCAGACCAAGTCTTGAGCTCCGAGCTGGTTGACGACGCGCCGGCCGCCGCTGGCCCTGGCGCGCCGGAACCCGAAGTCGTCGACGGCGTTGCCGTCGCGAAGCTCTATGGCGAGCCGCTGTTCCAGCTGCCGCTGGACCTGTACATCCCGCCGGACGCGCTGGAGGTCTTCCTTGAGGCCTTCCAGGGCCCGCTGGACCTGCTGCTCTACCTGATCCGCAAGCAAAACTTCAACATCCTCGACATCCCGCTCGCGGATGTGACGGCCCAGTACCTCAGCTACGTGGAGCAGCTGCGCAGAACCAATCTGGAGCTGGCGAGCGAGTACCTCTTGATGGCGGCCATGCTCATCGAGATCAAGTCGCGCATGCTGCTGCCGCCCAAGAAGACCGAGGACGGCAAGGAAGCTGAAGACCCGCGCGCCGAACTGGTCCGACGCCTGCTCGAATACGAACGCATCAAGCTCGCCGCCGCCAAGCTCGACGCCGTGCCCGTGCTGGGCCGCGACTTCCTGCGTGGCCAGGTCTACATCGAGCAGTCGCTGCAGCCGCGCTTCCCCGATGTGGACACCGATGAGCTGCGCGATGCGTGGCTCGACATCCTGCGCCGCGCCAAGCTCAAGACCCACCACAAGATCACCCGCGAGGCGCTCTCCGTGCGCGAGCACATGAGCATCGTGCTGCGCCGGCTGCAGGGCCAGCGCTTCGTCACCTTCGAAGAGCTCTTCGACGTGACGCGCGGCCAGCAGGTCGTGGTTGTGACATTCATCGCCATGCTGGAGCTGGCGCGGGAACGCCTGCTCGAGATCACGCAGGCCGAGGCCTTTGCGCCGATCTACGTGCGCCTGGCCTACACGCCCGTTGAAGTGCCGGTCTAAGCCCTCGTCTGAATGGCTTGCGGCTCAGGCGCCGTGAAACGCCGCATCACCAGCGCAAACGCAATCCCGCCTGCATACATCAGCACGCCGTAGACCGCGCCCGGCACCGCCATGGCGTCCTGGCCCAGCACCGTGCTGGCGACGACCAGGGCCAGCGTCGCGTTCTGCACCGCCGTCTCGATGCCCAGCGTGACCGCCTGCCGGCGCGGCAGCCGCGCGATCCAGGCCATCACGAAGCCAACCGTCAACATCAGCAGATTCAGCCCCAGTGCGAACGGCGCCAGCGTGGCGAAGTTCTCGCGCAGCAGCACCCAGTTCTTGGCCACGGCCGCCGCCACGATCAGCACGAAAAGCGCCGTCGCGATGCGCGTGGCCACGCGCTCGAAACGCGCCATCGCCGTCGGCCAGAAGTGGCGCGCTCCCATGCCCGCGCTGACCGGCAGCGCGAGGATCACGAAGATCTGCCCCATCAGCACGCCCACCGGCGCCTTCACCGCCTGCTCAGCACCCAGGTACTGGCCCAGCGCCCAGCTGACGATCAAGGGCAGCGTGAAGATGGTCAGCACACTCGCCACGGCCGTGAAGCTCACGGCAAGAGCAACGTCGCCGCGCGCCAAGTAGGTCAGCAGGTTCGAGGTCGAACCCGTCGGGCAGGCGGCCAGGATCATGAAGCCGACCGCGAAGACGCCCGTGATGCCCACCAACTGCAACAGGCCCCAGCAGACCAGCGGCAGCAGCACGAAGTGGCACAGCACGCCGACCATCAGCGCACGCGGCTGGCGCGCGATGCGGCGGAAGTCCTCGGGCGAGAGGCCCAGCCCGAGCGAGAACATGATGAAGCCCAGGATGGCGGGCAGCAGGATGCTGGAAACGATGTCGCCTTGCATGGTGGTGTCTCCTCGTGGTTCTTGTTGTGGGCGTGTGGACTCAGGCGTCGTAGCCGGAATTGGCGCGATCCAGCTTGCGCTTGAGCGCCGGCCACACAAACGCGCCAGCCTGGCCCTGCGTCTGGCGCTTCATCGATTCGCCCACGCCGGCCACGATGCGCGGATCGACCTGCAGGAGCTCGCCGCCGCCCGACTGTGCGGCCAGCTGAATCTGGCAGGTGGTCTCGAAGATGTACATGGAGAGGAAGGCGTCGGCGATCGAGCAGCCCACCGTCAAGAGGCCGTGATTGCGCAGCATGAGGAAGTTGGCGGCGCCCAGATCAGCCTGCAGCCGCGGCTTCTCTTCATCGTGCAGGGCCACGCCCTCGTAGTCGTGATAGGCCAGCGAGGCCAGCACGAAGGTCGATTGCTGCGAGATCGGCAGCACGCCGCCCTTTTGCGCGCTCACCGCCACGCCGGCTCGGGTGTGGGTGTGCAGCACGCAGCCGGCGTCCTCGCGCGCCGCGTGCACGGCGGAGTGGATGACGAAGCCGGCCGCGTTCACCTCGAAGGGCGAGGCGCTGAGCTTCTTGCCCGCTTGGTCGATCTCGATCAGCGAGGACGCGGTGATCTCCTCGAACATCAGCCCGTAGGGGTTGATGAGGAAGCGGTGCCCATCGCCCGGCAGCCGCGCGCTGATGTGGGTGAAGACCAGGTCGGTCCAGCCGTAGAGCGCCACGAGGCGGTAGCAGGCAGCCAGATCGCAGCGCAGCTGCCATTCTTCGGGGCTGACCCGATCGCGCAGGGAGGGGATGTTCATGGGGCGGGTCTCCTGTTGTGGTTCTTGGAATTCGACAATGTGAACCCGCCGCGCGCCAGCCGGCGTCATCCAGGCGACAGATGCGGGTTTGTCAGGGGCGCCGCCCGCTCTGCGACAGCTCGGCCACCGCCAGCACGGCCTGTGTGCGCGAGTTCACGCCCAGCACCTTGAACAGCGCCGTGACGTGGTCCTTGACCGTGTCCACCGACAAGTCCAACTCCCGGGCGATGAGCTTGTTGGTCTTGCCCTGCAGCAGCGCGTCCAGCATCTGTTTCTGGCGCGGCGTGAGGCCCAGCGCCTGCAGGGCCTGCGGCCATTCGCCACCGGCCAGCGCCGCCGCCTGCAGCGCCGCGCGGCGGGAACGTGCCGTGGCCCCCAGGTCCAGGCCCACGGGCGGCACGTAGATGCCTCCGGCCAGCACCAGCTGCAAGGCCTGCGCCAGCGTCTCCAGCTGCGCCGTCTTGGACACAAAACCCATGGCACCTTCGTCGATGGCGCGGATCGCATCCGCACCGGCTTCGGAAGCCGCCAGCATCACCACCGGCAGCTCCGGCCGGCGCTCGACGATCCAGGCCAGCAGCTCGAAGCCGCTGGCATCGGCCAGCTCCAGGTCCAGCAGGACGAGACCGCAGTCCGGGTGGCGGTTCAGCAGCGCGCGCATGCCGTGCGGCGTGCCGCAGCTCAGCACCTCGGCGCCGGGCAGCAGGCTGTCGATCAGCAGGCCCAGGCCGGCCAGGATCAGCGGGTGATCATCGACCAGCAGGACCTTCATCGACGACGCCCCATCAGGCGCGCATCAGCCACGCAGCAGCCATTCGCAGATCGGCTGCCACTGCTGCAGGTCGCGCTCCACGCGGCTCGGCGCCACATCCCACAGGCTGGCGCCGCGAGCCGCCATCTGCACGTAGTTCTGCGTGTCGCGCAGCAGCGTGAGCACCGGCGCCTGCAGCTCGGCCAGGAAGTGCTGCAGCTGCTCGACCGAGAGCGTGCCCTCCTTGGCCCGCATGCCCACCACGGCGACGTCGGGCACGGGCTTGCCGAGCGTGCGCAGCTCCTGCACGAAGTCGTAGGTGGCCTGGATGTCGAACAGGCTGGGCTGCAAGGGAATGAGGATCTTGTCGGCCAGCTGGTAGACGGCGGCCAGGCGCTTGCCATGCAGGCCGGCCGGGGTATCGAGCACCACGTGGCTCACACCCTTGGGCGGCTTGACCACGTCCTTGCCCTCCAGCTCCCAGCCCTCGATGGGCGGCAACTGCTTGGGCCGGATGTCGAGCCAGCGGCGCGCCGACTGCTGCCGGTCCACGTCGCCCAGCATCACGCGCAGGCCTTGCCGCGCCAGAAAGCCGGCCGCATTGCTGGCCACCGTACTCTTGCCAACGCCGCCCTTGGGATTGGCGATCACGATCACGGGCATGGAGAGCTCCCCTGCATCCACCGATGTGGCGCGAATATTAGCGGCCTCCCTTGCCACCCACCATGCCGCTGGTAGGCTCGCGTCTCCAATTTGCGTCTTTCTATGGCCGACATCCTGCTCCTTGCCGCCCACCCGGACCTGGCGCTCTCCCGCGTCACGCACGCCATGCTCTCGGCGGCCAAGGCCGCGCGCCTGCCCAACATCGAGATCGTCGACCTCTACCGCCGCTACCCCGACTACGCCATCGACGTGGTCGCCGAGCAGCGCGCCCTGCAAGCCGCCAGGCTCGTCGTGCTGCTGCACCCGCTGCACTGGTACAGCATGCCGGGCCTGCAAAAGCTCTGGATCGACGAGGTGCTGCGTTTCGGCTGGGCCTACGGCCCCGGCGGCCGCGCCCTGGCCGGCAAGGACCTGTGGCTGGTGAGCAGCACCGGCGGCACGGCCGAATCCTTCAGCGTGGCCGGCCACAACGCGCACCCGATCGAGACCTACCTGCTGCCCTACCGCCAGACGGCCCGCTACTGCGGCATGCGCTTCCTGGCGCCGCTGCTGCTGCACGGAGCGCATCAGGTCGAGGAGGAGGACATCGTCCAGCACGCCCGCGCATTCGCCGCCCAGCTCGCCAGCTACCCGCGCTGGGCGACCGAAGAACATCCCGCCGAGCCCATCGAAGTGCCCATCGACGAACGCCCCGCCCTCTTCTCCAGCCTGACAAGATGAACCACGGCAACTGGCTCCAAGTTCCCCTGATCTTCCTGGCCGCCGCGGTTGTGGCCGTGCCGCTGGCGCGTGCCTTGCGCTTGGGAACCATCGTCGGCTATCTCGTCGCCGGCATCGTCATCGGCCCGCAGGTGCTGGGCTTGATCCATTCGCCCGAGACCGTGCTGGAGCTGGCCGAGTTCGGCGTCGTGTTGATGCTCTTTCTCGTCGGCCTGGAGCTGGAGCCGCGCCGCCTGTGGGCACTGCGGCGGCCGATCTTCCTCTGGGGCACGGTGCAGCTGGTCGGCTCGGCACTGCTCCTGCTCGCGTTGTTTACCCTGATCGGCTGGCCCTGGCGCATGGGTCTGGTGGCGGCCTTGGGCCTGGCGATGAGTTCCACCGCGGTGGCCCTGGCCGTGATGGCCGAGCGCAACCTGGGCAGCACGACGGCCGGCCAGTACGTGCTGTCGATCTCGCTGTTCCAGGACATCGCCGCCATCCCCGTGCTGGCACTGGTGCCCGTGTTGGCCCTGGGTGCTGCCGGCGGCGCCACGCACGAACACCACGGCTGGCAGACGCAGCTGCTCGAAGCCGGTCGCATCGTCGGCCTGATGGCGGCGCTGCTGCTGGGTGGCCGCCTGCTGCTGCGCCCTGCCCTGCGTTGGATCGCCCGCAGCAAGACGCCCGAGATATTCACCGCCGCGGCCCTGCTGCTCGTGATCGGCACGGCCGCGCTGGCGGACCTGGTCGGCATCTCCAAAGCCATGGGCGCCTTCCTGGCCGGCGTGCTGCTGGCCGAGAGCGAGTACCGCCGCGAGCTGGAGACCGACCTGGAGCCCTTCAAGGGCCTGCTGATGGGCCTGTTCTTCATCGCCGTCGGCGCAGGCCTCGACCTGCAAGTCCTGCTGCACGATCCGCTGACCGTGCTCCTGCTCCTGCTGGCCCTGCTCACGGTGAAGACGGCGCTGCTTGTGGCCATGGCGCGCGGCATGGGCATCGCGCCGGCCGAGCGGCCGGTGTTCGTGATCCTCGTGGCCCAGGGCGGCGAGTTCGGCTTCGTCGTTTTTCAGTTGGCCGCGCAATCGGGCCTGATCGAAGGTGGCCTGCAGGCCGCGCTGGTGGCAGCCGTGGCGCTCTCGCTGGCCCTCACGCCGGCCCTGCTCGCAGGCGCCCAGGCCTGGCTCGTGCCAAAGCTCGCGCGCCGCGAAGTGCCCGGCCAGGCGAAGCTCAAGGCGCAGCAGGACGCGCCCGTCATCATTGCCGGCTTCGGTCGCTACGGCCAGATCGTCGGCCGCCTGCTGTTCGCCAACGGCCTGTCGGCCACCGTGCTCGACCACGACGCCGACGTCATCGAATCCCTCACGCCCTTTGGCTGGCACGTCTTCTATGGCGACGCCACCCGTCTGGACCTGCTGCGCACCGCCGGCGCCGCGAAGGCCCGCGTGCTCGTCATCGCCGTGGACGACATCGAGCAGAGCCTGGAGATCGCCGAGCTGGCGCGCGAGCACTTCCCCCAGCTCCAACTCGTCGCCCGTGCCCGCAACGTCACGCACCTCTACCGCCTGCGCGAAGCCGGTGTGCAGCTGATCGAACGCGAGACCTTCGAATCCGCCCTGAACACCGGGCGCAGCGTGCTCGAGCTGATGGGCTGGGAGCCCCACGCCGCGCGCAACCTCGCCTGGCGCTTCAAGCGGCACAACCTCGAACAGCTCGAAGAACTCAAGGCCCTGCGCGGCGACCAGGCCTCCCTGATCGCTGCTGCCAAGGCCGGTCGCGCGCAGTTCGAGACGCTGATCAAGGAGGAGCAGGCGGCGCGCAAAGCGAACAAGCCGCAGCGGCACGATTGGGCGCAGCCCTCCGAAGACAGCGACGCGGCAGGGACTTGAGCCAGCGGCGACAATTCACCGCATGTTCGCCCCGTCCCAGCTCGAAGTCCGCCGCTTTTTTCTGCGCCACCTACCGCAAGCTCATCGACAAGATGCCGCTGACGCCGATGGAGGCGATCGCGGCCGAGTGGATCGATCAGCATCCCGAGTACCACGCGGAGCTGGCCGACGAGGAGGCCGCGCTGGCCGCCGTCTACTCGGTGGAGGAAGGTCGCACCAACCCCTTCTTGCACCTGTCCATGCACCTGACGATCGCCGAGCAGCGCTCGATCGACCAGCCGACCGGCATCCGCCAGGCCGTCGATCTGCTGAGCGCCAAGCGCAACTCCCTGCATGAGGCGCACCACGTGGCGATGGAAGCGCTGGGCGAGATGATCTGGACCTCGCAGCGCAGCGGCCTGCCGCCGGACGGTCACGCCTACCTGGACGCAGTCCGACGGGCCGCGACCCGATGAGGTCCTCATCGGCCTGGCTTCGCGCCATGCCCATCGTCTTCGTCCTGATCTGGAGCACGGGCTTCATCGTCGCGCGTTTCGGCATGCCGCACGCGCCGCCGATGAAGTTCCTGGCGCTGCGCTACTTCTTCTCCAGCCTGGCCTTTGGCGCGTGGGTGCTCGCCGCTGGCGTGCGCTGGCCGCAGGGCCGCACGCAGTGGCTGCACCTGGGCCTGACCGGCGTGCTGATGCACGGCGTCTACCTGGGTGGCGTGTGGACGGCGGTGAAGCTCGGCATGGGCGCGGGGCTGTCTTCGCTGCTGGTGGGCCTGCAGCCGATGCTGACGGCGCTGTGGCTCTCGGGGCGCGGCCACAGCGTGACGCGCTGGCAGTGGCTGGGCCTGATGCTGGGCCTGGCTGGCCTGCTGATGGTGGTGTGGGGCAAGCTCGGCCACGGCGAGGTCACACCCGGAAGCCTCGCGGCCTGCATGTTCGCGCTGGCCGCGATCACGGTGGGCACGCTCTACCAGAAGCGTTTTGTCGCGCCTTGCGATGTGCGCAGCGCCAATCTCGTGCAACTGCTGGCCGCGCTGCTGGTCACGCTGCCGCTGGCGCTGATGGAAACCGAAGCCGTGCGCTTCGAGCCCGAGATGATCGGCGCGCTGGCCTGGTCGGTGCTGGGCCTGACGCTGGGCGGCAGCTCGCTGCTGTACCTGCTGATCCAGCGCGGCGCGGCCACGCAGGTGACGAGCCTGCTCTACCTCGTGCCGCCAACGACGGCGCTGATGGCCTGGGTGCTGTTCGGGGAAGCGATCACGCCGCTGACAGTGGCGGGCATTGCGCTGACCGCGCTGGGCGTGAGCCTGGTGGTGAAGGCGCCGGCGAAGGCGCCCAGTCAGGCCTGAATCGATCCGCCGGGGAAGTAGCGGCGATCGGACTTGCCGCTGGCGCCGTACAGATCCCCCATCTCGGCCGGCATCAGCACGTCGATGGCGCGATCCAGGGAGACATTGGCCCGCGAGAGTGCGGTGCGCTGGGCGGCCATCTGGCCCCCGGCCAGCACGAGGCGGTGGCGCAGCGAGGCGGGAATCTGGCCTTGGGAGGCGGCGCTGCGGAAGGCCTCGACGGCTTCGCGGAGCGCGGCGTGGAGGTGTTCGGCGTGTTGCTCGATGGCGCTGGGCTCGATCGGGCTGGTTTCGCCGCCAATCAGAGCGGCGCCGAGCCGCTCCAGGCAGCCTTCCACTTCGAGCAGCGGCTGTTCGAGGTTGGAAGAGAGCGGCAGTTCACGGTCGGGCATTCTTCAAGGTCCGGGCTGAGGCACCGCCAGGATCAATGCGATTGGTCGCCGCCTTTGCGCGAGCCCAGCACATCCTGTGCGTTGGACAGCAGCTTGTCGGCGACGGCATCGGCATTGACGCTGAACTTGCCTTCGGAGATGGCTTGGGTGATGCGCTGAACTTTGGCGGCGTCGAAAGTCTCAGACGTGCCGGCCGAACCCTGCAGCAGCTGGGTGGCCGTGCTGGAGAGTTCCAGCTGGGTGCTGGCCTCGGGCGAGCTGGACTGCTGCTGCTCGGTCGCGGGACGGACCGTGCTGCTGCTGCCCTGCGAACGCTTCTGGCTGGCATTGCCTGACTTTTCGACTGCGACCGAGGCTGCAGCGCCTTCTGGGCTGTTGCCGATCTTCATGATGCTCTCCTGACCGAATACCTTTGGGGTCTGACGGTTCTATCGACGCATCCTGGCCGGACTTGAGGGTCCGAAACAGAAAAAATCGGTAACACGCTCATCCGGGGGATCACAGCAGCACCTCCACTTGCCGTTCTCCCACCGCACGCCCCGTCACGGTGCGACCGTTTTCGAGGCGTATTCTGACATCCTGGCCCTCGATACCGGGGGACAGGGCCGTGCCGCTGACGTCGATCCGGAAACCCGAACCGCCGGCAGATACGGCGACGACTTCACCAGCGGCGAACCACTGGCGCTTGTGCAGGGCCGTGGCGCGCACGGTTTCCCCGGCGCCCAAGGGCCGGGCCAGGCTGCGGCCAATCGGCGCGTCAGCCTCCAAAAACGGGCTGCCCGGCTCGCCAGCCAGGTCAATTTCTGCCACTTTCAGATGCTCGGCGGCCAGGACCGTGCCGGCCGGCAGCGGCTGGGCGGCCACCAGGGCGCGGGCGTAGACATGCACGGTGACCGGCAGGCTGACATTCCAGCGCACCGGACCGGAGGCGCAGCGCAGGCCGATGCGGGTGCGGCCCCACATGGGCAGGCCGGGCGGCAGATAGGGCTCGACGGTGGCGCAGGCGGCCAGGCGCAGGCGCGGATTCAGCTGACCGACTTCGACCTCGATCCGGGCGCCGTGCTGCTGGGCCTTGGCAGCCGTGCTGGCGAGCTGGCGCACCTGTTCGTCCAGTGCGCCTTGTGGCGACGGCGACTGCGCAGCCGCTCCTCCCGCCATCAACAACTGAATCGGCAGGCTGAGCAGCAGTACGGCAAGGGTGCGCAGCTTGGACATGGCTCGATTGTTCGACGGTGTCCATGCATCCGATGCCGGAATTAGCGGGCTTTGCCCTTGCTATTTCCGCTAAAGGTTTGGCGACCCCCGACAAACAATGCCCCAAACCCCGCCAATCCATTGAAGGGGGAGGACCGCATGCTGAACCGACTGACCGACTCGCTGAACTTCCAGGCCCAGGCTTTGACCCTGCGCGCGGAGCGCCAGCGCATGCTCGCCAGCAACATCGCCAATGCCGACACCCCGGGCTACCAGGCCCGCGACGTCGACTTCGCCCGCGCGCTGAAGGAAGCCACCGGCGAGATCCAGCCCACGCCCGTCATGAACACCACGCAGAGCGGGCACATCCAGCCGCCGGCCGGTGCCTGGTCCGATTCGCAGAAGGAATATTCCCTGCCCGCCCAGACCAACCTGGACAGCAACACGGTGGACATGGACCGCGAACGCGCCAACTTCGTGGACAACACCGTCAAGTACGAAGCCACGCTGCGCTTCATCAACGGCCAGGTCAAGACGACGCTGGACGCGATGAAGTCTCCGAACGCCGCTTGAATCTGGAGTTAGAGGAGTAAGCCACCATGTCCATGTTCCAGATCTTCAACATCTCCGGCAGCGCGGTCAGCGCGCAGTCGCAGCGGCTCAACGTCGTGGCCTCCAACCTGGCCAACGTGGACACCGTGGCCGGCCCGGACCGCGCGCCCTACAAGGCCCGCCAGGTCACGTTCCAGACCGCCCTCGTCGGCGCGCGCGACGACATGACCGCAGCCGGCGTGCGCGTCTCGCAGGTCAGCGAAGACCAGGCGCCCGGGCGCCGCGTGCTCGACCCCAAGAACCCGCAGGCCGACGCCGACGGCTACGTCACCTACAGCAACGTGAGCCCGGTGGAGGAGATGGTCAACATGATCTCCGCCTCGCGCTCCTACCAGAACAACATCGAGGTCATGAACACGGCCAAGACGCTGCTCCTCAAGACCCTGCAACTGGGCAACACCTGAACGGGCCTGAACCATGAGCTTCGACTACACCACGCTGAACACCACGAGCACATCGACGGGCACGACGGGCCAGAGCGCCGCGAAGACCGCCCAGCAGACGCAGGACGCCTTCCTGAAGATGCTGGTGGCGCAGATGCAGAACCAAGATCCGCTGAACCCGATGGACAACGCCCAGGTGACGAGCCAGATGGCGCAGATCCAGACGGTCTCGGGCCTGTCCACGCTCAACGACAGCATCGGCGGCCTGTCCACGCAGTTCACGCAGATGCAGACGCTGCAGAGCGTTTCGCTGGTCGGCCACGACGTGCTCGTGCCCGGCAAGCGCGTGGACATGTCGGACACCGGTGGCACGGGCACCTTCAGCCTCGATTCCGCAGCCGACAACGTGAAGGTGGACATCATGACCTCCGCCGGCACCGTGATCGACAGCGTCCAGCTCGGCGCGCAAGGCGCCGGCATGAACAGCTTCACCTGGCCCAACACGACCTACGGTGCCAACGCCGAACTGACCTACAAGGTCACGGCCACCAAGGGCACCGCCGCCGTCGCGGCCACGACCTATTCGTCGGACACCGTCCAGGCCGTCAACACCAACGGCACACAGCTGACCCTCGAACTGACCCACCTCGGCACGGTCAACTATTCGTCGGTCGTCGCCGCCAACTGATTGAACCAATCGTTCTCTTCGCCCGCATCTCCGCCTAAGGAAGCACCATGAGTTTTCAACAAGGTCTCTCCGGACTGAACGCCTCCTCCAAGAACCTGGACGTCATCGGCAACAACATCGCCAACTCCAGCACCTATGGCTACAAGTCCTCGCGTGCCGAGTTCGCCGACGTGTACGCCGGTGCGCTGAGCGGCGCGGGCACCAACCCCGTGGGCATCGGCACGCAGCTGCAGACCGTCGCCCAGCAGTTCACGCAGGGCAACATCACGACGACCGACAACTCCATGGACCTGGCCATCAACGGCGGTGGCTTCTTCCAGGTGACCGACGGCCTGAACCCGACCATGTACACCCGCAACGGCCAGTTCAAGCTGGACAAGGACGGCTTCATCGTCAACAACGCCGGCCTGAAGCTGCTGGGCTACACCGCCAACGGCCAGGGCGTGATCCAGCCGGGCCTGGCCAAGCCGCTGCAGCTGCCCACGGCCGGCATCGCGCCTTCGGCGACGACCAAGGTGAACATGGAGTTCAACCTCGACTCGCGCGCCAAGGTCACGGCCTCCGACACCAACCCGGGTTCGATCGACCTCAAGGACCCGACGACCTACAACAACGCCACCTCCATGACCGTCTACGACGCCAAGGGTCAGGAAGTGGCCGTGACGATGTACTACCAGAAGAACGCCGACAACGACGACGGCTCGACCACCTGGAACGTCTTCGCCACCGCCAACGGCGCGCCCTTCCCGACCGATGCCTTCGGCGACGACATCGCGCTGGACGACAACGGCAACCCGACCGCGCCCTACACCACCATCACCTTCCCGGCCGAGGGCGGCGCGCCCATCGACCCGACGACGTCGATCAACATGGACATCCCGGCCGGCACGAACTCCGTCGGCGCGTCCACGCTGCCGATCTCGGGCATCTCCTTTGACATGACCTCGGCCACGGAAAACGGCTCGTCCTTCGGCGTCACCAACCTCACGCAGGACGGCTACGCACCAGGCCAGCTGACCTCGATCAGCATCGACGACAGCGGCATCATCCTGGCCCGCTACTCGAACGGCCAGAGCAAGCCTGCCGGCCAGGTGGAGCTGGCCAACTTCCGCAACGTGCAGGGCCTGGCCCCGCAGGGCGGCAATGTTTGGGCCCGCACCTTCGCCTCGGGCGACCCGATCGTGGGCACGCCCGGCGACGGCAACCTCGGCGCACTCAAGGCCGGCGCGCTGGAAGACACCAACGTGGACCTGACCGGCGAGCTGGTCAACATGGTCACGGCCCAGCGCATCTACCAGGCCAACGCACAGACGATCAAGACGCAGGATCAGATCCTGCAGACCATCGTCAACCTGCGCTGAGATCGCAAGTTAGGGAAGCGACGCAATGGACCGCATGATCTATCTCTCCATGGCCGGCGCCAAGGCGGCCATGCAGCGTCAGGACGTGCTGTCCAACAATCTGGCCAACGTCTCGACCAACGGCTTTCGCGCCGAGCTGCAGGCCTTCCGCGCCGTGCCGGTGCGGGGCGACGGCGCAAGCACGCGGGCCTACTCGCTCGAAACCACAGTCGGCTACGACGATGCCGCCGGTCCGTTGACCTCCACCGACCGCAAGCTCGACGTGGCCATGCTCGGCAAGTCCTGGCTGGCCGTGCAGGCCCAGGACGGCACCGAGGCCTACACCCGCATGGGCGCGCTGGACGTCAACTCCGAAGGCATCCTCGTGCTGCGCAACGGCCTGCAGGTACAGGGCGACGGCGGGCCGATCCAGTCGCCACCGAACGCAGAACTCTCCATCGGCGCGGACGGCACCGTCAGCGCCAAGACGCAGGATTCGCCGCGCTCGATCCCGATCGGCAAGCTCAAGCTGGTCACGCCGGAAGGTCCGCTGCAGCGCGGCGACGATGGCCTGTTCCGCGCCGGCGACGGCAACGACCTCGAGGCCGACGCCAATGCCCGCGTGCAGGACGGCGCGCTGGAAGGCTCGAACGTGAGCCCGGTCGAGACCATGGTCAGCATGATCGCCGCGGCGCGCCAGTTCGAGCAGCAGATGAAGCTGCTGCAGATCGCGCAGACGCAAGGCCAGGAATCAGCCAAGCTGCTGAGTGAAAGTTAAGGAAGCACCGCCATGATCCGTTCCCTTTGGATTGCCAAGTCCGGCATGGAAGCCCAGCAAACCCAGCTGGACGCCATCTCGCACAACCTCGCCAACTCGGCCACCAACGGCTACAAGCGCTCGCACGCCATCTTCGAGGATCTGATGTATCAGAACCTGCGGCAGAGCGGCGCGGCCAGCACCGAGCAGACGCAGCTGCCCACCGGTTTGCAGATCGGCTTGGGCGTGCGCCCCGTGGCCACCGCGCGCATCTACAGCCAGGGCAATCTGCAGCAGACCACGAACAACCTGGACATGGCCATCAAGGGCAACGGCTTCTTCCAGATTCAGCAGCCCGACGGCACGACCGCCTACACCCGCGACGGCTCCTTCCAGCTTGACGCCAACGGCCAGATCGTGACGAACGAGGGCTACACCGTGCTGCCCGGCATCACCATCCCGGCCAACGCGCAGAGCATCACCATCGGCGTGGACGGCACGGTCAGCGTCACCCTGCCCGGCCAGGCCAATCCGCAGACGCTGGGCCAGTTCCAGCTCGCCACCTTCATCAATCCGGCCGGCCTCGACCCCAAGGGCAGCAACCTCTACATGGAGACGGCTTCTTCGGGCACGCCCAACGTCGGCGCGCCCAACGCCAACGGCATGGGCTCCACACAGCAGGGCTATGTGGAAACCTCGAACGTGAACGTGGTCGAAGAGCTGGTGCAGATGATCCAGACGCAGCGCGCCTACGAGCTGAACTCCAAGGCCGTGCAGACCTCGGACCAGATGCTGCAAAAGCTGGCGCAAATCTGATCGGAGCGCTCATGAAAAGGCTCCTCACCTTCCTGCTCGTCGCTCCGAGTGTCCTGCTCACGGCGTGCAGCACGCTCTACCCCACGCCCCAGGTCAAGCTCGAGCACCTGCCCGTGGTCGACCTGCCGCTCACGCCGCCGCAGCCGCCCAGCAACGGCGCCATCTTCCAGTCGGCCAGCTACCGCCCGCTGTTCGAGGACAACCGCGCCCGCATGGTCGGCGACACGCTGACCGTGCAGATCACGGAAAAGATCAGCGCCACGCAGAACGCCACCAGCACGATCGACAAGAAGAGCTCGCTCTCCGCCGGCATCACCGCCGTGCCGGGCCTGAACGCCGCCAAGACGCTGGCCAATGCCACCGCCACCGGCGCCGGCGAGATCAAGCACGACGGCACCGGCGGCAACACCAACACCAACGACTTCTCCGGCTCGATCACGGCCGTGGTCACCGCGGTGCTGCCCAACGGCCACCTGATGATCTCGGGCGAGAAGCAGATCGGCGTCAACCAAAACGTCGACACGCTGCGCTTCTCCGGCCAGGTGGACCCCCGCGCGATCGGCCAGGGCAATACCGTGCTGTCCACACTGGTGGCCAATGTGCGCATCGAGCAGCGCGGCCGCGGCGCCATGGCGGATGCCCAAGGAATAGGCTGGCTCTCGCGGTTCTTTTTGAACCTTTCGCCCACTTAAGAATCCGCAGAATCGGTCGAGCCCCTAGAAGTTCTCGACCGACCATGCGCCTGATCACCACCCTCCTCCTCCTGCTGCTCGCCCTGGCTGTTTCCCCAGCCCAGGCAACGCGCATCAAGGAAGTGGCCGGCGTTGCCGGCGTGCGCTCCAATGCTCTGACGGGCTATGGCCTGGTCGTCGGCCTCGACGGCACGGGCGATCAGACCACCCAGGCGCCCTTCACTCAGCAAAGCCTGCAAGCCATGCTGCAGAGCTTCGGCGTCACGCTGCCCCAGGGCGTGACCATGCAGCCACGCAACATCGCCGCCGTGATGGTCACGGCCGAGCTGCCCGCCTTCGCCCAGCCCGGCCAGAAGATCGACATCAACGTCTCCTCGATGGGCAATGCCAAATCCTTGCGCGGCGGCACGCTCATCGCCACGGCCCTCAAGGGCGCGGACGGCCAGATCTACGCCATTGCCCAGGGCAACCTGGTGATCGTCGGCGCCGGCGCCTCGGCCAATGGCTCCAAGGTGCAGGTCAACCAGCTGGCCTCGGGACGCATCCCCTACGGCGCTCAAGTTGAGCGCGGCGTGGCCAACGGCCTGCAGACCGGCGAGTCCATCCAGCTCGACCTCAATGCGGCGGACTTCGCCACCGCCCGCGCGGTGGCCAAGGCCATCAACAAGGCCAAGGGCGAGGGCGTGGCCCAGGCCCTGGACGGGCGCGTCGTGCGCGTGCGCGCACCCACCGGGCCGGACGATCGCGTGGCCTTCCTGGCCGACCTGGAAAACCTGCCCATCGACCTGGCCGCGCCGGCCGCACGCGTGGTGTTCAACGCCCGCACCGGCTCCATCGTGATGAACCAGGCCGTCACGCTGAACAACTGTGCGGTGGCACACGGCAACCTCTCGGTCACCATCAGCACCACGCCCTCGGTCAGTCAGCCTAACGCTCTGTCGGGTGGACAGACGGTGGTCACGCAGAAGTCCGACATCACGATCAAGCAGGAACCCGGCCCGCTGATCCAGATGCCGCAGAGCGCCAACCTCTCCGACGTGGTCAAGGCCCTGTCGGCACTGGGCGCCACGCCGCAAGACCTGCTCGCCATCCTGCAGGCCATGAAGACCGCCGGGGCGCTCAATGCGGAGCTCGAGGTGATCTGATGAGCAGTACCCCGTTCAATCCGGCCGGCCTCAACACGGGGCTGTCCACCGACCTGCGATCGCTGGACGCTCTCAAGAGCGCCGCCGCACGCGACCCCAAGGCCTCGATCAAGGAAACGGCCAAGCAGTTCGAATCCCTCTTCATGCAGGAGGTGATGAAGAGCATGCGGGCGTCCACGCTGTCCACGGGCATGCTGGACAACTCGGCCAGCCAGATGGGCACCGAGATGCTGGACCAGCAGTTCGCCGGCAAGATGACCGGCCTGCCCGGCGGCTTGTCCGAAGCGATCCAGAAGCAGCTGGCACGCTCGATGGGCGTGGCGGACGACAAGGTGACCAAGCAGCCCGTGCAGCCGCTGCCCACGCTGTCCAAGCGCGGCGTGCAGCCGCATGTGCAGAGCTTCATCCAGAGCCAGGAAGGCGCAGCCCGCGCGGCCGAGCAGGCCACGGGCATTCCGGCCAGCTTCATGCTTGCGCAAGCCGCCCATGAGACCGGCTGGGGCAAGCACGGCATCACGGCCAAGGACGGCACGCCCTCGCACAACATCTTCGCCATCAAGGCCACGCCGGGCTGGACCGGCAAGACCGTCGATGTGCAGACCACGGAGTACGTGGACGGCAAGGCGCAGAAGGTGATGGCCAAGTTCCGCGCCTACGACAGCTATGCCGACGCCTACAAGGACTACGCCCGCCTGATCAGCTCCAACGAACGCTACGCCAACGTCGTGCAGCAAGCGCGCAAGGGCGATGCGGCCAGCTTCGCGCAGGGCCTGCAGAAGGCCGGCTACGCCACCGACCCCGCCTACGCTGCCAAGCTGGCGCGCGTGATCGACACCACCGTGCGCGTGCAGCGCGCCATGGCTTGAGGTAGCCGCCCATGGGATCGAGCCTGCTCAATCTTGGCGTCAGCGCCCTCTTCGCCAACCAGGCGGCGCTGCAGACCATCGGCCAGAACATCGCCAACGCCAACACGCCCGGCTATTCACGCCAGCAGGTGGTGCTGACGACGCCGGCCGGCCAGTTCACCGGCTCGGGCTATTTCGGCAAGGGCGTGAACGTGGAAACCGTGATCCGTTCCCACAACGAGTTCCTGACCGCGCAGGCCATCCAGTCGGCCTCCACGCAGGCCATGGACCAGACGCATGCCGACATCCTGACCCAGCTGCAAAAGGTCTTCCCGACCGACGACACCGGCATCGGCTCGGCCGCCAGCACCTTCTTCAACAACCTGATCAACGTTGCCAACTCGCCGGCCGATCCTTCGGCGCGGCAGGTGACGCTTTCGGGTGCGCAGGAACTCGCCGCGCGTTTCGCCGCTGCGGGCCAGCAGCTCACCAGCCTGCAGTCCGGCGTGGTCAGCGACTTGAAGGCCGACGTCGCCCAGGTCAACCAGTTGGCCCAGCAGATCGCGCAGGCCAACCTCGCCGTGTCGCGCGCCACGGGCACCGGCCAGACGCCCAACGACCTGCTCGACCAGCGCGACCAGCTGATCTCCAAGCTCAGCCAGTTCGTGCAGGTGACGACCTTGCAGGCCGACGACGGCTCGGTCGGCGTGTTCATCGGCGGCGGCCAGCGTCTGGTGCTGGGCGGCCAGGCCCTGCAGCTGAGCGTGCAGGCCGATCCCTACGACCCGACCAAGGCCAGCGTGGCCATCAACGAGACCAACGGTGCGCGCACGCTGGACTCCAGCGTTTTGACCGGCGGTTCGATCACCGCGCGGCTGCTGTTCCAGAACGACGACCTGCAGCACGCCAAGGACCTGATCGGCCAGATGGCCACGGCCCTGACCTACCGCGTGAACGACCAGCAGGCCCTGGGTCTGGACCTGTCGAACCCGCCGAGCTCAGGCGGCCCGATCTTTGGCACGGCTGCGCCCACCGCCCTGCCCGCCAGCACCAACGCGCGCAATCCGGACGGCACGTTTGCCACGTCGGTCGGTCTGTCGATCACCGACGCGAGCCAGCTCCAGGCCAGCACCTACACGCTGCGGGCCGACCCCACCGGCGCGCCCGGCCTCTACCAGCTGACGCGCAACTTCGACGGCGTCGTGCGCACGGTGTCCGATGGCGACACCGTGGACGGCTTCAAGATCACGCTCGGCGGCGCGACGATGAACACCTCGGACAGCTTCCTGCTGCAGCCGGTGAGCCAGGCCGCGCAGAACATGAAGTCACTGCTGTCCGACCCGAACGGCATCGCCGCAGCATCGCCGCTGTCGGCGTCCATCGCCTCGACCAACACGGGCACGGCCACGGTCAACTCGCTGTATGCGGTGAACAAGAACGTCGATCCGACGATGGCGCCGATGAGCCTGCAGTTCACGGGCCCAAACGCCGCCGATCCGACCAAGATGGACTACACGCTGAGCCTGTCCAACGGGACCGTGCTCACGGGCACCTGGTCCTCGGGCCAGCCGATCGGCAACGAGCCCAACGCCAATCCGTCCATCGACCTGGGCTTCGAGCTGCAGATCAACGGCGTGCCCAAGGCCGGCGACGAGATCGACATCAGCGCGACCCAGTACACGAGCAACAACAACGGCAACGCGAAAGCCTTCCTGAACATGCAGACGGAAGACTTCGTGGGCCGGGGCCTGCTGCCGGACGGCACGCTGACGCCCGGCGCCAACATCAACGACGCCTACGCCGCCGCCATGGGCGATATCGGCGCGCGCGTGCAGGGTGCGACGTATCTGGCCCAGGTGTCCACGGCCGTGGCCAAGGATGCCGAGACCTCGCGCGCCAACCAGGCCGGCGTGAACATCGACGAGGAGGCCGCGCGCCTCATGCAATTCCAGCAGGGCTACCAGGCCGCGGCCAAGGTCTTGCAGACCGCACAGTCGCTGTTCTCCACCCTGCTCGACACCCTCGCTGCCTGAGGACCCAAGACATGCGCCTCTCCACCGCGAACCAGTTCGACGTCACCATCACCAACCTGCAGTCGCGCCAGGCCCAGCTGCAGAAGTCGCAGATCCAGCTCACATCGGGCAAACGCATCCAGCAGCCCAGCGACGACCCGACGGCCGCCGCGCAGGCCGAGCGCTCGCGCGCCGAGATCAGCCGCGTGGACGCCGACACCCGCGCGCTGCAGGCGAGCCAGAACGCCATGACGCTGGCCGAATCGGCGATGGGCGATGCCTCCGACATCCTGCAGCAGATCCGCGAGACCCTGGTGCAGGCCGGCGACGGCACCTACACGGATTCGGAGCGCCTGGCCCTGGCCAGCAAGGTGCAGGACCTGCGCAACCAGCTCTTCACCATCGCCAACCGCACGGACGGCTCCGGCAACTACTTGTTCGCCGGTCAGGGTTCCGGCGGCCAGCCCTTCCTGGACCAAAACGGCGGCGTGGCCTTCGTGGGCGTGGCGGGCAACAACCAGACCGGCGTGTTCGGCAACTACCCGCTCTCGGTGGACGGTCGCCTGGCCTGGGAGCAAGCGCGCAGCGGCAACGGCAGCTTCGTGACCAGCGCGGGCACCAACATCAACAGTGGCGACGCACCGGGCGCCTGGATCGACAGCGGCAACGTGCTCGACCCCAAGGCGCTGACGGGCCACAGCTACAGCATCCAGATCAACGGCAGCGCGCCCTCGCAGAACTACGTGGTGACGGACAACAACACCGGCAATGTGGTGGGCACCGATGCGTACTCGTCGGGCAGCGCCATCAAGTTCGACGGGATGTCGATGACCATCAGCGGCTCGCCGGCCGATGGCGACCAGTTCAACGTCGACCCTTCGGCCGCCAACCTGCATGTGTTCGACGTGATCGACCAGGCCATCTCGGGCCTGAAGACGGCCAGCCGCACCGGTGCCCAAGTCTCGCAGGCTAACGCCACGGCGCTGCGGGATCTCGATTCGGTGATGGGAAACATGCAAAATGTCCGCAGCCAGGTGGGCGAGACCATGAATAATCTCGACAACACCCAATCGCGGATGGCGGCGTTGAAGTTGAACGCGCAGACGGAACAATCCAACGCCGAGGACCTCGACATGGTCCAGGGCATTTCGGACTTCCAGAATCAACAGACCGGCTACCAGGCCGCTCTGCAGACGTACGCGACGGTCCAGCGCATGTCGCTGTTGCAGTACATCACCGGATAGCAGGGCCACCGCCAACACGGAGCCCAGGAAGCAAAAGGACATGAGTCACAACATCCTCGGCACCGTCGCCCTCGGTTTCGCACCCCAGTTCGACGCACAGCGCGTCGTCACGGCCACGCGGCTGAACGTCACGCCGCTCAAGCCCGACGCGGCGTTCGACCCCGCGGAGCTGATCGCCGCCGTCACCGAGGTCTGGACCGGCACCGGCACGCCGGTGATCCTGGCCATCCAGCACGAAGCCTTGCTCAAGGGCGTGATCGCTGCCAAGCCCCCCGCCCATGTGGCGCTGGAAGTGCCGGCCTTCATCGCCGCCGACGAAAGCCTGGCCGATGCCTTGCAGGCACTCAAGGCCAACGGTAACAAGTTGCTGCTCAAGGGCCAACCCTCGCCAGGCATGTCGCCCGCCGTGCTGCCGGCCTTCAAGTTCAACCTGCTTGACCCCAGCACCGAGGCCCTGGGCCAGGCTCCCGGCACGGCCAAGCTGCTGACCGGCTTGCGCGGCGCGGCCGACGTGGATGCTGCCTTCAAGCGCGGCGCCGCGGCCGTCACGGCCTGGCCTTTCGAAGGCGGCTACGAGGCTCCTGCCGATGCCCCGGCGCGCAAGGAAGTGCAGGCCGACCTGCAAGTCATCGTCGAGCTGATGTCGCGCGTCGACCAGGGCGAGGACATCGACCGCCTGGAGCAGACGCTCAAACGCGACCCGAGCCTGGCCTTCAAGCTGCTGCGCTACATGAACTCGGCCGCCTTCGGGCTGTCGGTCGAGGTGTCGAGCTTCCGCCACGCCATCATGCTGCTGGGCTATTCGCGCCTCAAGCGCTGGCTGGCCCTGCTCCTCACCACGGCGAGCAAGGACCACAGCATGCGGCCGATCATGTTCGGTGCACTTCGCCGCGGTCTGCTGATGGAAGAGCTGGCCAAGAGCATGGACGACTCCGAGATGCGCGACGAAATGTTCGTCTGCGGTCTGTTCTCGCTGCTGGACCACATGCTCAAGCAGCCCTTCGACAAGCTGCTGCAATCGATCCCCATGCCCGAGCGCGTACGCCAGGCCCTGGTGGACGAGAGTGGCCCCTACCAGCCTTATCTGAGCCTGGTGCGCGCCATCGAATCGGAATCGGTCTTCGATTTCCGCGATGCGACTGAAAGCCTGATGCTCGGCACCCAGGAGGTCAATGCCGGCCTGCTGCGCGCGCTCGAGAAGGCAAGTCACTTGGAGTAAGCCCAAGCCGCCTACGGGCCGGACGACCCGGACCTGGGGCCATGCAGGCTTCCCGCCGTATGGAGTTTGCAGGTCATGCGCAGTACGACCTCGGCAGTACGACCTCGAAGAGCAAGATCCTCGTCGTAGACGACGACCTCCCCACCCTGGTCACCTTGACTTCCGGCCTCGCACAAGCGGGCTACGAGGTGCTGGAAGCCGACAGCCCTGACGACGCCATCCTGCTGGCGCATCCCGTCCGGCCCGGACTCGCCCCCGGCTGGACAAGCGCATGCAGGGCCGCGGCGGCTTCGACGTGGTTCGCTACTTGCGCGAATACCTGAGCCCGCCCTTCGTGTTTCTCGCGTCGCCCATCGATTCCGCCACGCTCGCCGGTGCCGAGGATCTCGGCGCCGCAGCCTGCGTCCTGAAGCCGCTGGGGACACCGGACAGAGCCTGCCGACGCTCGTGCGCGAAGTCTTCGATCAGGCCAGCGTGAAGTAGAAGCTCGCGCCCTCGCCCACCGCGCCCTCGGCCCACACCTCGCCACCGTGCCGGCGCACGATGCGCCGAACCGAAGCCAGCCCGATGCCGTGGCCCGGGAAATCGCCGGCGCTGTGCAGGCGCTGGAAGGCGTTGAAGAGCTTGTCGGCGAAGCGCATGTCAAAGCCCGCACCCTGGTCGGCCACGACGTAGATGCGCCGACCGGCCTCTTGCTTCGATTCGAAGCGGATGCAGGTGCGCTCCTTGCCGCCACTGTACTTCCAGGCATTGCCCAGCAAGTTTTCCAGCGCCATGCGCAGCAGCATTGGATCGCCTTCGACGCACAGGCCAGGCTCGATGCTGAATTCGACGGCACGATCAGGCGCGCCACGGCTGAAATCTTCCAGGATCGAGCTGGCCATGCGGGAAAGATCGACCGAAGCATGGGCCAGCGGCCGGCTGGACAGCTGCGTGAGCGACAGCAGCGCGTCGATCATGCCCTGCATGCGGCCGGCAGCGCCGAGGACCCGCTCCAGATGGTCCAGGCCGCGGGGATCGAGCTGCGGTCCGTAGTCTTCCTTGAGGATGCGGGCAAAGCCTTCGACCACCCGCAAGGGCGCGCGCAGGTCGTGCGAGATGGTGTAGCCGAAGGCCGCCTGCTCGGCCTGTTCGCCGGCGTCGGCGGCGCGCAACGGCTCGGCCGTGCCCACGTAGCCGCCGAAGCGACCCTGGCCGTCGAAGCAGGGCACGCCGCGCAGCAGCCATTGGTGGCCGGAGCGGTCGCGCGCCGGCAGGCCGTCAAGGTTTCGCTGGGCTGTCAGCGCGGCGCGCAGCTCGCTGTCGCCGGGGCAATCGAAGCGTTCGAACAGGGTTTCGGTCACCGCATGGCCCACCCAGCTCGACGCCGGCCCGCCCTGCGGAGCACGCCAGCGCACCAGGTGGTGATCGGTGTCGCTGGCCCATTGCCAGTCGCGCTGCAGCTGGCCTGCCGCCTGCAGCTGCATGCGCGCATCCCGCAGCAGCTCGCCGTAGCGATGGCGGGTCAGGCGCACGCCCACGTGCCAGCCCAGGGCCAGCATCGCCAGCAGCAGCAGCGTCATCACCAGCAGCGCGCCGATCAGGAAGCCCAGGCCCGAGGCGTCCATCGTGACCAGCACGGCCAGCATCACCAGGGCCAGCAGCAGCCCCGCGCCGACCAGCAGCGGTCGTCTTCCCGCGGGTCGCGCTTCCGGTCCGGTGTCGCTGAGGCTGTTCATGGCGGTCGATTGTAGGCAGCCCCGTCCGGTCCGACGGCCGCGGATCGGCCGCGCGGCAGCGGCGCGACAAGGGCACAACGCCCGGGCGCGCCCCAGGAGGCGATTCGCAAATCCTTCACGGTCCGGCCCCCTGTTCGGGCAGCGCTCGCGGTACATTCCGAGCCTGAGCTCCCCTGTCCGCAAGGCAGCCGGAGCGAACCGAACCCTTCATCGCCACATGCAGACTGCAACGACCAATCCCGGGCCGCTCGACGAAGGAGCGCTGACGCGCCTTCGCGAACTTGATCCCCAGGGCACCAATGGCCTGCTGCCGCGAGTCATCCGCGCCTACTTCGACTCGCTGGCCAAGCTGCTGCCTGAACTGGAAGCCGCCCGCCGCCCGGCACTGGATTGCGACAAGCTGCGCCAGGTGGCGCACACGCTCAAGTCCTCCTCCGCCAGCCTGGGCGCGCTCGCGCTTTCGCAGCGCTGCGCCCGTGTGGAGCAGCTGGCGCGCGAACGCCGTACCGAAGGACTGGATGCGGAGATCGAGGCCATGCTGGCCGGGATCGAAGAGGCACGCGCAGCGCTGGCGGGCCTGCAAGCCACAGCCTGAGCCGCTAGAAGATTGATTTGACCGACATGCACATCACCGCTGCCATCGCCGACGACCTGCCCGAGCACACGAAAGTGCTGCTCGTCGACGACGACGAGGTCACCCTGCTGCTGACTGCGGCCGCACTGCGCGAGCGCGGTTTCGACATCACCGAAGCCCGCAGCGGCGCCGAGGCGCTGAACAGGATCGCCGAAGGCGCACCCGACATCATCGTGCTGGACGCGATCATGCCGGAGCTGGACGGCTTCGAGACCTGCACGCGGCTGCGCGCCCTGCCCGGCTTCGATGCCACGCCCGTGCTGATGCTCACCGGCCTGGACGACGAAGACTCCATCACCCGCGCCTACCAGGTGGGCGCCACCGACTTCTTCGTCAAGTCGCACCAGTGGAGCTTGCTCGGCGGCCGCCTGCACTACCTGCTGCGCAGCTCCCGCACCCGCATCGAGCTCGAGCGCAGCAAGGCCAGGTTGGCCCGCGCACAGGACCTGGCCCGCATGGGCAGCTTCGAGTGGAGTCATGCCGGCGGTTTCTCCATGGCGGCCGAGGCCCTGCGCGTATTCGGCCGCGGCCCGCATGAACCGATCGATTTCGTCGGCGTGATGCGCATGGTGCCGGCGGGCGACCGCTCGCTGTTCCTGCGCCTGCTGCGCGACGTGCTCACGCACAACTCGGTGCTGGTGACCGACCTGCCGGTCACGCTGCTCGACGGCCGCCAGCGCGTCGTCCACATCGAGGCCGAGCCCGAATTCAACGAACACGGCAACGCCTGCGGCTACAGCGGCGTGCTGCAAGACGTGACCGACCGCCGCCAGGCCGAGGACCGCATCCGCCAGCTGGCGCACTTCGACTCGCTCACCGGCCTGCCCAACCGCCGCCAGCTGATCTGGCGCGTGGAGCGAGCCATTGAACAGGCCCGCCGCGGCAATCACCAGGTCGGCCTGTTGCTGATCGACCTGGACCGTTTCAAGGTCATCAACGACACGCTGGGCCATGCGGCCGGCGACGAGCTGCTGATCGAGGTCGGCCGGCGCCTGCGCTCCTGCGTGCGCCATTCCGATCAAGTGATGGAAGGCTTGCTGGAATCCGTCGGCGGCCGCTCGCACCGTGCGCTGGAAGCCGTGGGCCGGCTCGGTGGCGACGAATTCGTGGCCCTGCTGCCCGAAGTGGCGGACGAGCGCGACGCCGAGCGCGTGGCGCAGCGCGTGCTGGACGTGATGCGCGAGCCGATCTACGTGGGCGGCCAGGATTGCTTCGTGACCGCCAGCGTGGGCATCGCGCTGTTCCCGCGCGATGGCGCCACGATGGCCGATCTGCTGCGCAACTCCGATGTGGCGATGTACGCCGTCAAGTCGCAGGGCCGCAATGCGGCGGCCGTGTACACGCCGCGCCTGGCCGGCCAGGGCCGCGAGAAGCTGGAACTGGAAAGCGCGCTGCACAAGGCGCTCGAGCGCAACGAGATCGTGCTGCACTACCAGCCCAAGGTCGACGTGCGCGCCGCCCGCATGGTGGGCGCCGAGGCGCTGATGCGCTGGCAGCACGGCGGCCGACTGGTGCCGCCGGCCGAGTTCATCCCGCTGGCCGAGGAAACCGGCCTGATCGTGCCCTTCTCGGAATGGGCGCTGCGCGAAGCCGCACGCCAGGCCAAGGTCTGGCAGCTGAACTTCGGCTTCTCCGATTCGATCGCGGTGAACCTGCCGAGCCGTCTGTTCGAGCGCTCCGATCTTGTCGAACACATCCACCAGTGCGTCAGCGCCTACGGCGTGCCGCACCGCGCGATTCAGCTCGAGATCACCGAGAACAACCTGATGAAGGACCTGCAGAACGTCATCCCGGCGCTGCACCGTCTGAATGAGATCGGCGTGGAGATTTCCATCGACGACTTTGGCACCGGTTATTCCTCGCTGGCCTACCTGACCACGCTGCCCATCTCGGAAGTGAAGATCGACCGCACCTTCGTGCGCGATCTGGGCATCACGCCGCAGAGTTCGGCCGTCGTCACCGCCATCATCGCCCTGGCCCGCGCGCTGGGCTTGCGCGTGATCGCCGAGGGCGTGGAAACGCTGCGCCAGATGGAAGTGCTGCACCGCCTGGGTTGCAGCCAGATGCAGGGCTTCCTGTTCAGCAAGCCGCTGCCGCCGAACGAGCTGGAGCATTGGCTTTCCAACACCGTGCTGCCGCGCAAGGCGCCTTGGATGCAAGAAGCCGGCGAAGGTGGGGTAGGAGCCATCCCGCCGCTGTTCAAGCCCTGATCCGATCGTCGATGGCCAACGCAGCACCCGCACAACTTGCCAAGGCCGCGCTGCTGCGCCTGTCGCGCGAGCAGCTGGAACCCACCCCAGAGAACTACGCCCGGGCCTATGCGCTGGAGGCTGGTACGGAGGCGCCGGCCGGCTCTGACAAGTCGGACAGATCAGACAAGCCTGAAATCAGCGGCGACGCCTGGTCCACCAGCCTCTCCAAGCTGCTGCGTGGCCTGGAGCGCGGCAGCAAGAACTGGACGGTGGCCCGCAAGAAGGATGCCGTGCTGCGTGTGCTGGAAGCCAATCGCAGCGATGCGCAACGCCTGCAGCACCGCCTGTCCCAACTCGTGAACAGCTGGGATGCGGCCTCAGGCAGCGATGTGGACGACAGCGTCGAACCCTTGGACACGCCGAGCCAGTTCCTCACGCCCGAAGAAGCAGACGCCAGCCTGCATGGCGCGCTGGACGAAATCGGGAACAGCGGCAACGGCACAGGCGCTGGCAACTGGCCGGAGATCGGGCATGAACTGCACAACACGGTTCGCCATGCTGTCGCTCATCCGAACAACCGCGCCGAGGCCCTGAGCGCAGATCTGGACATGGCCCTCGAAGGCCTGCGCCGCGAGGGCGCAACGCCAGAGCGGCTGGCGCAGGCGCAGGCGCTGTGCGCCCGTGCACGCCATCTGCTGGACCATCGCCAGCACCTCTTCACCGAGCTGAGCCAGCTCTGCCGCGAGCTCGCCGGCAGCCTCGTCGAGCTGGCCGAGGACGATTCCTGGGCGCGCGGCCAGGCCGAGGCCATGTCCGCCGCCATCGACCAAGGCCTGGGCAGCCGCGGCGTGCGCTCGGTTTCCGAACTGCTGACCGCCACGCGCGAACGCCAATCCGCCTTGCGCGAAGAACGCAGCCGCGCCCGCGATGCACTGAAGCACCTGATCCAGCAGATGCTGGCCGAACTCGGCGAACTCGGCCAGCACACCGACCGCTTCCAGAACAACGTGGGCCGTTACGCCGAAGCCATCGAGAAAGCCGACAGCCTGCAAAGCCTGGCCGGCACGGTGCGCGAGATGGTGCAAGAAAGCCGCAGCGTGCGCGATCTGGTTCAGCAGACGCAAAGCCGGCTGAGCCTCAGCCATGGCCAGACGGCGGAGCTGAGCGCCAAGGTCCAGGCGCTGGAAGACGAACTGCGCCTGCTTTCCAGCGAAGTGCAGACCGACCAGCTCACGCAGATCGCCAACCGGCGCGGCCTGATCAAGGCCTTTGAGCAGGAGCAGGCCAAGACCGGGCGCACCCGCGAGGCCAGCAGCGAACCCCCTCCGCTTGCGATGGCTCTACTGGACATCGACAACTTCAAGAAGCTCAACGACACCTTGGGGCACGCGGCGGGAGACGAAGCACTCAAGTCGCTTGCTGCGCGCGTCTCGGGCCTCCTGCGCCCCGGCGACATGGTCGCCCGCTACGGCGGCGAGGAGTTCGTGCTGCTGCTGCCGGCCACACCCATCGATGAGGCCCAGCAAGTGCTCGCGCGGCTGCAGCGCTCGCTCTCGGCCAGCCTGTTCACGCATGAAGACAAGGAAGTCTTCGTGACCTTCTCGGCCGGCGTGACGCTCTACCGCGCCGGCGAGACGCTGGAGGCAGCGCTGGACCGCGCCGACGTGGCGCTCTACGAAGCCAAGCACACCGGCAAGAACCGCGCCTGCGTGGCGCCCTGAGCCAGGCGCGTCCAGCTTGCGTCCCTCGAAGGCCGTCTTTGACCGGCACCAGCATCTGCATCCACGACAAGCGCATGCATTCACGGGTCCGCATGCCCGTCGATATCGCGTTCACGGCGTGAGCTGAAAGAGCGATTCCGCTCAAAAATTAAACGCCAATCTCAACCCACCCCAATGCCTCCCATTGACGGTGATCGGCGCCGCCGCTTCCTTCAGCAGCACGAACCTGCCCCCGCCCATGTCGCGACGATAGGTTTGCAGCAGGAACGGCTTCTCGTTCCGCGCTGAAGCCAGCCCCGTGCGGTCATTGAAGATCCGCCGATAGCGGCTGTTCGCCGTGTTCCACACGGTGTCGCCCTGGCGCTGCGGCTGGCAGTACTTCTTGTTGTGGGTAGAGACATACCCATTGCGATCGACAGCGATGCAGAACACCACCTTGTCGCTGAACGAGAGCAGCCGTTCCTGCACCTGCGGGAAGAGTCGATCCGCCAAGGCGTTGAACGAGGTCTCGTGCTGAGCCGGGTTGGTGCCGGAGAGCGGCCGGTACTGCTCGTCGAACAAGTGCGCCATGCTGATCGTGCCCGACTTGACCGCCTTCTCCAAAAGCGCCGACACCTCATCCGCCGCTTGCTGCACAGCGCGAATGAAGGGCGTGTCCTCCACCTCGCAGCCGCTTTCGGCGATGGTCTCGATCAGATGTTCGGATGCCGTCAGAAAGCGCTCGCTGCCGGCATAGGCAATCTTGAGGCTGCTCATCGCCTGGCGCACGTCCTCGCCCAGCTCACCGGCCCGCTCGTTGAGCGTCTGCACGGTGCGGCTGCTGGTCTCGGCGGTCTGCGCGATGCGGGCCACGTCCTGCTCGACAAGCCCAAAAGCCTCGTGCACGGCGCTGGTGTGCTGCTGATCGTTCGCGTTGAGCTCGCGACTGAAGCGCTCGACACGCTCGTTCAGCGTGGCGATCGCGCCGACGATGGCCTTGCTCGACGCCTCGACTTGCCCGGCCAGCGTCTTGACCGCATCGGCCACCACGCCAAAGCCGCGCCCTGCATCACCGGCACGCTTGGCTTCGACCGAGGCATTGAAGGCCACAAGGCGCGTCTGCAGCGCGATCTTGGTGATGTCGCCCGCGGCTTCCGAAACCTGCTTGAGCGTCTGCACAATACCGCCCACCTCGCCGCCCACGCCGGTCAACGCGCCGCGCGCCTTGCCCACCGCAGCACCGCTGGCCTGGGTGGCCGCTGCGATGGCGTCTTGCGTGGCGCGCACGCGGTCCAGCTCCGCGGCCAATGCGTTCATCGCGTCGACCTGCATCTGCACCACGCGCTGCGTGTCTTCCAGTGCGCCGCGCACTTCGGCGGCATCACGGCCCAGGGCCGAAGCGGTCTTGGAAAGCTTGGCGATCGCCTGCTCGGCAGCGCCTGTGCGGCCTGCGAACGGAGCAGAAGAAGAGGAATGAGAGGAAGCGCGCCCGGCTTCGGCTGTGGGCTCTGCCACCGCGGGATAGGACCGCTTGGCTCCGAAAAGCATCGTGTTGTCTCCGTGGAATAACTCGTTATCCGCCGGGACAGCACTCCTTCCGGCTTACCAGTCGCGTAGCTTAACCCTCAGCCTTGCAATGGCCTGACTGTGGAGCTGGCAGACGCGCGATTCCGTCACTTTGAGCACGGCCGCGATCTCTTTGAGGTTCATGTCGTGCTCGTAGTACATGCCCATGACGAACTGCTCGCGCTCGGGCAGGTTCTTGATCGCTTGCACCAGAGCGCCGCGCATGCGGTCGTCTGACAGACGGGCGATGGGGTTGGCCTCGTGGTCGGCCACGTGCCGATCGAGGAAATCCTCGTCGCCATCGTCGCCGCTCATGTCTTCCAGGTAGACGAGTTGCGTACCGCGCACCTTGCCCAGCAGCTCCTGGTAGTCGGCCAGGGGCAGGCCCATCTCGGCGGCGATTTCGCTTTCCAGGGGCGCGCGGCCGAGCCGCTGCTCCAGCTTGTGCACGGCGGTTTCGATCTCGCGCTGCTGGCGGCGCGTGCCGCGGCTCATCCAGTCGCCACCGCGCAGCTCATCGAGCATGGCGCCGCGGATGCGCTGGGTGGCGAAGGTCTCGAACTGCACGCCCTGCTCGGCGTCGAAGCGCGACAGCGCGTCGGTCAAGCCGATCAGGCCGACCTGGATGAGGTCGTCCACCTCGACGTTGGCTGGCAGCTTGGCAATCATCTGGTGCGCAAGACGGCGCACGAGAGGACTGTACTGACGGATCAGGTCAGAGTTGTCGAGACGGCCTTTGGCGGTGTACATCTGAATTTAAATTGCTCCGGCCAGGAAAGCGTATCGCGGCGTGGGGAGCGGACGCAAGGCCCGGCCCTGTTCCCCAGCCGGCATTGCACCGGAAGCAGCCGTTATGTTCAATAGTTCACGGGCCATGTGGCGCAATTCGGCCGGCAAGGCCGCCGCCAGGGGCGTGCGTGGGTCGAAGCAGGCCCAATCCCGGACCAGCGCGCCCAGGAAGGTGTCGCCACAGGACGAAATCCGCTCGGCGATCCGCGTGGCCACGGCCAATTGTGGATTTGAGGCCAGCAGCAGGCTGTAGGCCATGATGCCGCTGCGCTGGGCCAGCCATTTCATGCCGGCGTAAGCGTGGGTCACGCTCTGCGGCTCGATGCCAGCCAGCAACACCGGGCGCAGCTCGCGGCTGCCAACCAGGCGGGCCAGCTCGGCGGCGCTGGCGTGCAGCACCAGCACCTCGGCCTGCGGCTGGGCGAGGGCCAGCGCATCGACGAAACCGGCGGCCGAGCCCTGGGTGTCCAGATGGCGCATGGGCAGGCCGCGCGCCGCGAGGTAGGACACCTCCTTGGAGAGGCGCTCGACCGAGGCCGCCAGGTCCACGCTGGCCAGCTCGTCGGCAGCCGGCGCACTCTCGGCGGCATCGACCACCAGCGTGTGCAGGCCCTGCTCCGCAAAGGCCGCGCACAGCGCCTCCACCAGCACGCCGCTTTCAGGCACGTGCGGATTGCTCACCACAGGCACCAGCCGCAGCTGCGAGCCCTTGAAGATGCGGCGCAGGCCGTCGGCCTGATCGCGGCTGCTGCTGTTGTTCGGGGTGCGACTCTTGTCCATCGGTACAGCCCCGTTCTTTCAGTGCACGCTGCTGGCGATGTCCTGCACGGGTGCGCCGGCGAACAGCAGGCTCACGTCCGCGTTGTCCATGCGCCAGGCGCCGCCCGGGTTGACCTTGAGCGCACGTTGCACCAGGGCCTGGCTCGAGAGGCGGTGCCAGTCTTCCGGCACGCGCTGGCCGTTGGCCACGCCGACGATGCGCAGCTTGTGGCGGATGATCGCGTCCAGCGCCGGGGCCAGCTTCACGGCCTCGTCGATCTTGGAGAGCACCACGCCGTGGCAGTCGACGCCACGCCAAGAGAGCACAACGTCCTCGATCGTCTCGCCCTGCTGGGCGGCATTCACCACCAGCAGCTTGCGGATGCTTGCGTGCTTGACCATGTCCAGCAGCTCGGCCGTGCGCGTGTCGCGCTGGGCCATGCCTGCCGTGTCGATCAGGATCATCTTCTTGGCCGACAACAGCTCCAGCAGGTCTTCCAGCGAGCTGCGGTCATGTGCCGTGTGCACGGGCACGCCCAGGATGCGGCCGTAGGCGCGCAGTTGCTCGTGCGCGCCGACACGGTAGGCGTCCAGTGTGATCAGGCCCAGTTGCGCCGCGCCATAACGCTGTGCGAAGGCGGCAGCGAGCTTGGCCGTGCTGGTGGTCTTGCCCACGCCGGTGGAGCCGATCAGGGCGAACACGCCGCCCTGCTCTTCCAGGGCCGGCTGGCCTTCGTCGGTGGCGACATTGCGGGCCAGCACATGTGAAGCCCACGCATTCTCGTCGCCACCCACGCTGGCCAGATCGGCCGGGCAGCCGTCGACCAGCTTGCGCACCAGGGCCGGCGAGAAGCCACACTCCAGCAGACGTTGGGTCAGGCGCGCCTGCACCGGCTGGCGCTGCAGCTTTTCCATGAAGGCCAGGGCGCCGAAGCGCTCTTCGATCATGCCCTTCATGGCTCGCAGCTCGCGCATCATGTCCTGTTGCTCGCGCGGACCGCGGTGCGGCAACTCGGCACCGGCGGCGGCCAGCTGCGGCGCTTCGCCCAGGGTCGGCTCGGTGCGGCGCGCGGGCGCGGTGCTCGCCACGGCAGCGGCAGCTGCGGGCTTGGCGATGCGGATCTCGTCACGCAGCACCGGCGGGGCACGGCGGGCCGGCGTGGCCTGGATCTGCGGCTGCAGCATCGGTGCCGGTTCGGCCTCGGCCTTGCGGCGCGGTTGCATGGCCTTGAGCGCGGCCTCGGCACGCTGACGGCGGGCTTCGGCAATCGTGGCCACGCTGTCTTGCGAAGCCGGCTTGGCTTTCGGCGCGGCCTGCACGACCGGGTCGGCGCGGCCTTCGATGTCGGCCTTGCGGCGCTTGAGCACGCGCTCACGCACGTAGTCCTGGAAGGAGAGTGTGCTCATCGCCAGGGTCTGCACGTCTTCGCCGACGCTGTCGCGCGGGCCGGCGCGCAGATCGGCGCGGGCATCGGCCATCGCATCGTCAGGGCCGAAGCCCGGATCGCGGCGCAGGCCGGCGCGCTCGGCAAAGCTCTTCTTGTGCGGCTGTGCAGGCTGGGTCGGTACGGCGAACTGCGGCGCGGGTTCGTAGGCCGGCTGCGGAGCGCGCGGCGCGCGGGACGCCGCTTTCTCGATCTGCGCAAAGCCTTCGGGGGCCATGGCCAGCACCTCGACGCCCTCGGCGACCTTCTTGTTGGAGAGCACGACGGCATCGTCCCCGAAGGCCAGCTTGACGAGTTGCAGCGCCTCGCGGGAAGAGCGGGCGGTAAAGCGGCGGTAGTTCATGCTGTGCCTCCGATGATGGAGCCGATGCGGATGGTGTGGGTCTCAGGGATCTCGCTGTGCGAGAGCACCTTCAGGCGCGGCGCCGAGCGGCGCAGGAGCCGCGCCATCGGCGCGCGGATCAGGTCCGGCACGAGCAGCGTGGCCGGCACGCCGCGCTCCTCCTGCCGTTGGGTGGTGTGGGCGGCGCTCTGCGTGAGCGTGTCGGCCACGCCCGGATCGAGGGCGGCGCCGGCGGGGCTGTTCAGGGCCTGCGTGATCAGGCGTTCGAGCTCGGGCTCCAGGGCGATCACGTCCAGCTCCTTGGTCGGGCCGTAGATCTGCTGGACGATGGCTGGGGCCAGCGTCACGCGGACACGGCGCGCAAGCTCCATCGGGTCGGTGATGTTCAGGCCGGCAGCCTCCGACAGCGTCTCCACGATGGAACGCATGTCGCGGATGTGCACGCCTTCCTCCAGCAAGAGCTGCAGGACACGTTGCAAGGTGGCGGTGCCGACCATCTTGGGAATCACGTCTTCGATCAGTTTCGGGGCCAGCTTGGTCAGGTGATCGACCAAGGATTGGGTCTCCACGCGGCCAAGCAACTTGGCAGCATGGACATGCATCAAGTGTGAAAGATGGGTGGCCACCACGGTCGAGCAATCAACGACCGTAAATCCATTCATTTGGGCCATCTCCCGCTGGCGCTCCTCGATCCACACCGCCGGCAGGCCGAAAGCCGGATCCTTGGTCTGGGTGCCGATCAGCTTGTGCGTGGCCTGGCCGGGGTTGATGGCCAACCACAGGCCCGGGAAAGCCTCGCCCTCGCCCACCACGGCGCCGCGCAGCTGGATGCGGTACTGGCTCGGGCGCAGCTCGAGGTTGTCGCGGATGTGCACGGCCGGCGGCAGGAAACCCACCTCCTGCGCGAACTTGCGCCGCACGCCCTTGATGCGCGAAAGCAGATCGCCGCCACGGTTCTTGTCCACCAGGCTGATCAGGCGGTAGCCCACCTCCAGGCCCAGCACGTCGATGGGCACGAGGTCGTCCCAGCTGGCCTCCGAGCCCGCTTCGGGCGTGGCCGGCGACGCGGCCTGCTTGGCCGCGATCTTGGCCGCCTCTTCAGCCTTGCGCTCGCGCTCCTTCTGCATCCACGCGCCGTAGCCCAAGATCGCGGCGATCAGCAGGAAGACGAAGTGCGGCATGCCCGGGATGACGCCCAGCACGCCCACCACGCCAGCGGTGATGGCCAGGCTCTTGGCCGAACCGAAGACCTGCCGGCCGATCTGCGTGCCGATGTCCTTGTCCGAACCCACGCGCGAAACCACCATCGCCGCCGAGACCGAGATCAGCAGCGCCGGCACCTGCGCCACCAGCGCATCGCCCACCGCCAGCAGGATGTAGCTGTCGGCCGCCTGGCTCGGCGAGAGGCCGTGCTGCGCAATGCCGATGATCAGCCCGCCGATCACGTTGATTACCAGGATCAGCATGCCGGCCACGGCGTCGCCGCGCACGAACTTGCTGGCACCGTCCATGGAGCCGAAGAAGTCGGCCTCGTCGCCCAGCTCGGCGCGGCGGCGCTTGGCCTCGGCCTCGTTGATCAGGCCGGCATTCAGGTCGGCGTCCACCGCCATTTGCTTGCCGGGCATCGCATCCAGGGTGAAACGTGCGCCGACTTCGGCGATGCGTTCCGCACCCTTGGTCACCACGATGAAGTTGATCACCACCAGGATCGCGAACACGATCAGGCCGACCGCGAAGTTCCCACCGATCAGGAAGTGGCCGAAGGACTCGATCACATGGCCCGCCGCTGCCGTGCCCGTGTGGCCTTCCAGCAGCACCACGCGCGTGGAAGCCACGTTGAGCGAAAGCCGCATCAGCGTGGTGAGCAGCAGCACCGTCGGGAAGGCCGCGAAGTCCAGCGGCTTGATCATGTGCGCCGCCACCATCATCACCATCACCGCCATCGCGATGTTGAAGCTGAACAGCAGGTCCAGCATCAGCGGCGGCAAGGGCAGGACCATCATGGCCAGCACCATCAGCACGGCGATGGGTGCACCCAGCGCCGCAATCACCTGGCGGCGCGGGCCGAGCGCAGTCTGCACGCGGGCGATCAGCTCGTTCATTGTTCAGCGCCCTCCCGCGTGGCGACGTCATCTTCGAAGAGGTCGGCGTCTTCGGCCACCTTCGGCTTGTTGTGCGGGTCCAGCTCCGGCGGCACCACCGGCGTCGGCACATCGGGCACGCGGCCGCGGCCGGCCAGGGCGGCCTTGAGCTGGTAGACATAGGCCAGCACCTGCGCCACGGCCGTGAACAGCGCGGCCGGGATCTCGTGATCCAGCTTGGCGTGGGCGTAGAGCGCGCGCGCCAGCACGGGCGACTGCAGCACCGGCACCTTGGAGTCCTTGGCGATGTCGCGGATCTTCAAGGCCAGCAGGTCGGCGCCCTTGGCCACGACCTTGGGCGCGCCCATCTTGCCCTCGACATAACTGAGCGCCACGGCGTAGTGGGTCGGGTTCATCACGACCAGGTCGGCCTTGGGCACGGCAGCCAGCATGCGGTTGCGGGCCATCTGGCGCATCTTGGCGCGGATGCGCTGGCGCACCTCGGGCGAGCCTTCGTTGTCCTTCATTTCCTGCTTCACTTCCTCGCGCGTCATGCGCAGGCGGCGCAGGTAGATCGTGCGCTGCAGGGGCACGTCAATGCCGGCGAACACCGCCAGCGCGATGCCGAGGAACAGCAGGCCGCCCATCAGCTGGTGGCCCGCGTAGGCCAGCGCCTGAGGCAGCGGCACGGACATGATGCCCACGTAGCTGGCCATGCGGTCCTTGAGCACCATCGCGCCCACCACGCCCAGCACCAGGGCCAGCGCCACGGCCTTGAGCGCCTGGCCCAGGCCGGCGCCGGTGAACATGCGACCCAGGCCGTTGAGCGGGTTCAGGTGCGTGAACGTGGGCATCAGCGGCTTCCAGGTCCAGTTCCAGCCTCCCAGGGCCAGATTGGCAAGCACCGCCGCCGCGACCAGCACGCCGCACACGGGCACCAGCACGGTCATGAACTCCAGGGTGAGCGAGCCGAGCCGGTCGCCCATCGCGCCCTCGCGCCCGATCGTCACGGCGTTGAAGGTCAGGCCGGCCGACATCAGGTGCTGCAGCTTGTCCACGATCAGGCTGCCGCCGAAGGCCAACACCATACCGGCGGCCAGCATCACGCCGAAATGCACCAGATCCCGCGAACGCGGCAGCTGGCCCTCGTCCCGAGATCGTTTGATCTTCTTGGCCGAGGCCGGCAGATTTCTGTCTTGTGCTTGTGCTTCGGCCATGACAACGCTGAATGGGCAGGGTTACCCGTGAGAGCATTGTTCTGTCCGAGGACCGGAAACTTAAGGCGGATGAGAGGGGGAAACCGGGGGGTTATCGGGGCTTGGAAGCCAGGGCTGCCTCGAGCTGCTGGCGCAGCTCGCCCTCGGTCAGGACCAACTGGCCGACAAGCTGGTCGCCGTCCAGCACTTCCACCACCAGCCCCGGTGGTCGCGTTGGGGCCGAGGTGACCGCACCTGAGGCGGTGGACCGGTCCGCCGAATATCGCAACTCGCGCTGTTCGCGCAGTTGCTGCTGCAACAGGATCTGCCCACTGGCCGACAGCTCATCGTTGGCCAGAAGCACTGGGCCGGCAGACGTGCGCACGCGCAGCTTCGTCCATGCCACGACAGCGGCAATGCGTTGGCCGGTGACGGTGATGGTCTCGAGGACGGCATCCGAAGACCGCCGCGCTACGGTGGCCTTGGGCTCCGCTGCCGGCGCCGGCACGGCAACGGCGGCGGGCGCCGGCGGCGGCAGTGCCGGCGCCTGCATCGACGCAGCGATATTGGCCTGCAGAGGCGGCGGCGCGGCCACGGTCGCCTTGGCAGGCGCAGCGGGCGCCGGCACGATGGCCACCATCGGCGCCGGACTCGGCGGCGAAACTTCCTGAACCACCGGCGGCTGGATCGGCTTCAGCGCAGGCGCAGCACTGTCGAGCGTCGGACGCGGTCGCTGGAGCTTCTTTTCCGACTCGGCGGCGCGCTCCCTGCGCACGGCGTCGGCTTCGGCTTGCGCCTTGGCTTTGGCCTCCACCTGGTCACGCGCGGCGGCTTCAGGCTTTGGCTCCAGCTTGGTCGGCGCGGGCGCGGGCGCGGCTTCATCCGCCTGCCTGGGCAGCTCCTCGCGCCACCACAGCACCGAGACCAGGCACACCACCGCCACCGTCCCCAGCGCGGAATTCCACGGCAGGCCCAGCGACCACCAGGCATTGCGCTTGCGCTGCGGCGCAGCCTTGGCGGCTGCAGCCTGTGCCGCTGTCGCCCGCGCCTTGCTCAGGATCGCCTCGCGTACCGCATCCGCAGGCCGCTCGGCCAGATCGGGCGCGCTGTCCAGCGCCTTCTTGAAGCGGGCATCGCGCCACGGGTCTTCTCGACGATCGCTCATGCCCCCACCTCCATGTCCACGAGGTAGTGCCGCATGCAGTGCCGCAGCTTCTTGAGCGCGTAGCGCAGCCGGCTCTTGGCCGTCTCGAAGGCCAGGCCCAGGCGCGTGGCCAGGCCTTCAAGCGTGTCTCCGTCTTCGTAGTGCAGCAAGAAGGCCGCGCGCTGCTCGGCCGGCAGCTCGTCCAGGCAGTGCAGCATCTGCTGGCCGGCAGCGCGCCAGAAAGCGTCTTCCTCGGCGGCCGGGGCGGCATGGCCCAGCTGGGCCTGCAGCCAGTCCAGGCCCGGCTCGTCATCGTCGCCGCCGTCAAGCTGCACCTCGCGGCCGCTGCCGCGCAGGCGGTCCATCGCCGCGTTGTGGGCGATGGTGTAGGCCCAGGCGCGCCAGCGGCTTGGGCCGGAACCTGCTGCAAAGCTCTCCCGCGCCGCAATGATGCGCAGCCAGCACTCCTGGAACACCTCGTCGACCTGGGCGGTAAAGCGCGCGCCCAGCAGGCGGCGCACAAAGCGGTACAGCCCGGCCTCGTGGCGGGCATAGAGATGCTCGAAAGCGGCGGCATCGCCGCGTGCATAGGCCAGCATCAGATCGTCGTCGGGCATGTCGGGGGCCACGGGCATGGCGCGATTGTGACCATGCCCATACGCGCGAGGCGGGCAAATGGGGTCAAAAATCTTTTAACCCCGTTGCTCGGTCTGCGCCGTACCAGCTCTCACCCGCCACTCTCAGGAGAGCCTCATGTTCCAGCGCGCCATCCTCGCCCTGCTGTGCACCACCCTTGCCTTGCCCAGCCAGGCGCAGCGCTATGTCAAGCCGGAAACGGACGACCCGCAAACCAAGGTCCAGGCCCCGCCCGATTTCCGCCCACCCAGCGCCTACGACTGCAAGCGGCCCGTGCAGACGCGCATCGTGCCCAACGCGCAGGTCCAGCGCGAGCAGGGCCGCAGCCGCCCGGTGATCAGGCCCGAGCCCGATGCTGCCAGGGAAGTCCGCGCAACGGGTTCGACCGCCCTGCGCGCCGACGTCGCAATCGCCCCGCCCGCCTACGTTCCGGCGCCGGAAATTTCCATCAAGGCGCCTGCACCCGCCGCAGCCCTGGATCATCGGCAACAGCCCGCCCAGATCGTGACGGCCGGCCTGGTCGACGACAACGCGGACTTCGGCGAGTACCTCGCTTTCCGCGCCCGCACCCAGGTCGAGCACCGCGAGCGCGACATCCGCGAGCGCTACTTGCTGCAAGTGAAGGACGCCCGAGGCCACGGCGTGGCCGACGCGGAAGTGGCCGTGCGTTCCCAGGCCGGCGTCACCACGTGGGCACGCACCGACACGGCCGGCCGCGTCTGGCTGCATCCGGACGCCTTCGACCCCGCTCATTCAGAGCGTTACGACATCACCGCCCGCAAAGCCGGCCAGCAGGCCTCCACGCAGCTGCAGCGCGGCCAGAAGAGCGCCGTGGAGCTGCGCCTGCCCGTGACGCAATCGCAGCGTGCGCGGCTCGACCTCGTCTTCCTCGTCGACGCCACCGGCTCCATGGACGATGAGATCGACAAACTGCGTGCCAGCCTGCAGGGCATCGTCAAGCAGATCAGCGCCCTGCCCAGCCAGCCCGACCTGTGCCTGGGCCTGGTGGCCTACCGCGACAAGGTGGACGAGTTCCTGATCAAGGCGCATGACCTGAGCAACGACGTGCCCGGCTTCCAGCGCGCGCTGAACCAGCTGCGCGCCGACGGCGGCGGTGACTACCCCGAGGCCATGAACGAAGCCCTGGACGACACGGTGCGCAACATCAGCTGGCGCAACGAAGGCGCGACCCGCCTCGTCGTGCTGCTGGCCGACGCCCCGCCGCACCTCGACTACGGCGGCGTGCAGTACGACCAGAGCATGATGACGGCGCTGGGCAAGGGCATCAAGATCTTCAGCGTGGGCGCCAGCGGCCTGGACAAGCAGGGCGAGTACATCCAGCGCCAGATCGCGCAGTACACGGGCGGCCGCTTCGTCTTCCTGACCTATGCCAACGCCGCCGACCCTTCCAGCGGCCCGGGCCGCGAGACGGTGCATGACGTGCAGAACTACGGCGTGGACACGTTGGACCGGCTGATCGTGCGGCTGGTTTCGCAGGAGCTGGCGAATCTGAAATGAAGGCTTGATCGCAGAAACTGGCGGCGCAACACCCTTCGCTCTGCGGCTTTGGCGCAGGGCACTCGCCGGGATACTGGCTGGGCCATGAACAAGTCCCCGATCGCTGCCCTGCTGACTGCGCCGCTGCGCAAGAGCCTCGGCCTGCCCGAGCAGGGATTCGTGTTCTGCTGCTTCAACAGTCCCTGCAAGCTCAGCGCCGAGACCTTGGCCGCCTGGGCCAGCATCCTGAGCGCGGTGCCGGGTTCGGTGCTGTGGCTGCTGGACGATGAAGACGAACCGCCGGCCAAGCTGCGCGAGCGCGCCCGCGGACTCGGGCTGGATCCGCAGCGGCTGGTCTTCGCCGCGCCCACGTCGCGCGAGGCCTACCTCGCCAATTTCGCGGCGGCCGATCTCTTTCTGGACACCCTGCCCCACAACACCGGCACGACCGCAGGCGACGCCTTCTGGATGGGTCTGCCTGTGCTCACCCTGACCCAGATGGGCCACCCGCTGCCCGCTCGCATGGCCGCCAGCTTGCTGGAAGCGGCTGCCCTGCCCGAGCTGATCGCCCGCGATGCCGATGAATACGTGGCCCTGGCCATCGGCCTGGCCGCCGTGCCGGCGCGCTTGAACGCACTGCGCCGGCGGCTCGTCTCCAGCAGCAGCACCCAACGCCTCTTCGACGCACCGACTTTCTCGCGCAGCCTCGAAGCAGCCTTCCAGCGCGCGCAGGCGCTGGCCCTGAGCACCCGAATCGACCACTGAAATGCAAAGACCCGCCGAAGCGGGTCTTTTGTGTCTTCAGGCCGCGAGGCCTGAGCTCAGAAGCCGAGGCTGGCCAGCAGGTCGTCCACTTCGCCTTGATTCGTGACCACATCGGTGCGGCCTTCGGCGTTGACCACCGGGCCTTGCAGGATGTTGGGGTCCACCTTCTCGCGCTGGTCGGGCGGCACCACCTGCACCAGCAGCTTCACCAGGCTGTCTTCGAGGTCGTTGGCCAGCGTCACCACCTTGGCCACCACCTGCCCGGTCAGGTCGTGGAAGTCCTGGGCCATCATGATGTCGGTCAGGTGCTTGTCGATCGAGGCGGTGGACTTCTCCACGTCCTTGACGAAGTTGAACACCGCGCCGCTGGCCACGGCCTTGACCGGGTCGGCAATGATGGCCTTGGCCATCTCATTGGCCGCCGACGAGATGTGCGCGTGGTCGGCCTTGGCCTGATCGACCGAGTTCAGCACCTTGTTGGCGGCGTCGGCGGTCTTGTTGGCGATGTAGGTCAGGCGGCTGCGGGCGTCGGGCAGCCCCTCCGACGCGGTCTGCAGCTTGGGCATGACGCCCAACTGCTGCATGGTGTCATGCAGGACGCGCGTGATGGAGCCGAGCTGCTGGAAGACCTCGGGCGAAACCATCAGCGGCTCGGCCGAAGAACCCAGATTGGCGAATGTTTGTTCTGCTTGCATGGCGGACTCCCCTGAAATCAGGCCGCGGCGGCAAGCTTTTGCATGATCTTCTGGACTTTTTCTTCCAGCGTGGCCTTGGTGAACGGCTTGACGATGTAGCCGGCGGCGCCCGTCTGGGCGGCCAGCACGATGTCTTCCTTGCGGGCTTCGGCCGTCACCATCAGCACCGGCAGGTGCTTGAGCGTGGCGTCTTCCTTGATGGCCTTGAGCAGTTCGAAGCCCGTCATGTTGGGCATGTTGATGTCGCTGACGACGAAGTCGTACTTGCCAGCGCGCAGCATGGTCAGGGCTTCGGCGCCGTCTTCGGCTTCTTCGCAGTTGTTGTAGCCGATCTCCTTGAGCAGGCCGCGGACGATGCGGCGCATGGTCGAGAAGTCGTCGACAACCAGAAATTTCATGTCAGCGCTCATGGCGTTTTCCTCAAAGGTGCAGGAATCAAGTTCTAAGTATCAGGGCTTGGGTGCCGAGGCGCTCATTGTCGCAGCCGACGCCGCCTCGCCCTGGGAAGATTCCTCATCATCGGGCAAATTCTTCAACACTGCGTCTTCAGCGTCACGATTCATGACGATGATGCTAATCCTACGGTTGAGCGGACTGTTGGGCGCGTCAGGTTCCAGCAATTTTGACGCCGCCAGACCCTGAACGCGCAAGACGCGCCCGTCCGGCAGGCCGCCAGCCACCATTTCCCGGCGCGAGGCGTTGGCCCGGTCGGCCGAAAGTTCCCAGTTGCTGTAGCCACGGCTGTTGCCCGGGAAGGCCTGGGCATCCGTGTGGCCCTCGACCGTCAGCCGGTTGGGCACCTCGGCCAGCACCTCGCCCAGGTCCTGCAGCAGCTCGCGCATATAGGGCTTCACCACGGCGCTGCCGCTGTCGAACATCGGGCGCTTGTCCTGGTCGATGATCTGGATGCGCAGGCCCTCGGCCGTCATGTCCAGCTTGATCTGGCCGCCCAGAGCCGCCAGGGCCGGGGTGGACTGGATGGTGCGCTCGATCTTGGCCTTGAGTTCCTTCAGCCGGTTGCGCTCGGCGCGGCGCTGCTCTTCCTTGAAGGCCTTGAGGTTGATGGTCTTGCGGGGCGACTCGACCTCGCCGGCCTTGACCTGGCCGGTCTGGCGCGAAAGGTCCTGGCCGCCACCCTTGACCAGGCTCGACGCATCGCCCGCGCCCGTGCCGCCGAACATGCCGACCTTGAGCGGGCTGGAGAAGTAGTCGGCGATGCCCTTGCGGTCGCCCTCGGTGGTGGAGCCCAGCAGCCACATCAGCAAGAAGAAGGCCATCATGGCCGTGACGAAGTCGGCGTAGGCGATCTTCCAGGCGCCACCGTGGGCGGCATGGCCGCCCTTCTTGATGCGCTTGATGATGATCGGTTGGAGCTTCTTGCTATCGCCAGCCATGGCCGCTTACCTGCTGCTTACTTTTTCTTCACGTGCGTTTCCAGCTCGCTGAAGCTGGGTCGGTCGCCCGAGTACAGCACCTTGCGGCCGAACTCGATGGCCACCTGGGGCGCATAGCCCTGCATGCTGGCCAGCAGCGTGGTCTTGATGCACTGGAATTCCTTGGTGGCGTCGTCGACCTTCTGCTCCAGCAGCCCGGCCAGCGGCTCGGCAAAGCCGTAGGCCAGGAAAATGCCCAGGAAGGTGCCGACCAGGGCCGAGCCGATCATGCCGCCCAGCACAGCCGGCGGCTGGCCCACCGAGCCCATGGTGTTCACCACGCCCAGCACAGCGGCCACGATGCCGAAGGCCGGCAGCGCGCCGGCCATGCGTTGCAGGGCTGCGACAGCGGCGTGCTCCTCGTGGTGGTGGGTGTCGATCTCGTTGTCCATCAGCGATTCGATCTCGTGGGCGTTCAGGTTGCCCGAGACCATCATGCGCAGGTAGTCGGTGATGAACTCGGTCACGTGGTGGTCGTGGCCAACGTTGGGGTACTTCTGGAAGAGCGGCGAGTTGTGCGGCTCTTCCACGTCCTTTTCAATCGACATCAGGCCTTCCTTGCGGGCCTTTTGCAGGATGTCGTAGAGCAGCGCCAGCAACTCCATGTAGCGCTCCTTGCTGTACTTGCTGCCCTTGAAGCAGCGACCCAGGCCGGCCATCGTGGCCTTGACGACCTTCATCTGGTTGTTGGCCAGGAAGGCGCCCAGGGCGGCGCCGAAGATCGTGATCATCTCGAACGGCAGCGCGTGCAGGATGACCTCGATATTGCCGCCGTGGGCAATGAAGACGCCGAAGACGCAACCCAGTGCGAGCAACCAGCCGATGATGACAAACATGTTTGATTTCCGTGCGTGCCCGGGCAAAGACCCAAGGACTCTGCATCCGATATCGGCGCAGACCCTGTGGCCTTGAGGGTAATTGAGGACGGAGGAGCCCGAAGGCCCGAGTTTGCCAGTGTTGCGGGACTGCTAACGGATCAACTGGGCGGCGATTCAGTCGATCCGGCCGATTCGGACAGTTGGGTGGCAATGGCGGGCTGATACAGCCAGAGCTGCTGCCCGCCCGGCAGCGTCACCCGCGCGCGTGCCTCCCGGCCCGCCACCTCGAAATCCAGGCTGACCAACCAGGCGCCCGGCGCCAGCTCCAGCGTGGCCTTGACCCAGACCCGGTCCATGGACTCCGGCCGCTGGAAGACGTAGACCATCTCGAAGCCGGTCCAGTCGCGCTCCCACATATCGCCCCGCTCGACCGTCGCCCAAGGGCAGAGCCATGCGCAAGCCCCCGCCAGCGGCCGGCTCCATTCGATACCGGTCAGCTCCGCCCGCGGATAGACGCGGTGCAGTTCGCGCAGGCCGTGGCCCAGGCCGCAGCCCAGGTCCAGGATTCGGGCCCCTTCAGGCAGCGGCGCCAGTTGGGGCAGCTCATCCAGCGCGCCTCGCGGGGTCGGAAACAGCGGCGCATCGCGCCAGGTGCTGGCCGGGTAGACCAGCAGCAGCAGGCCAGCCGGCAGCAGCCAGGCCCAGGCCGGCACGGCGGCGGAAAGGATCAGGACCGAGAGCGGGAAGCCCAGCGCCACGATCACGCGGCGCCAGCGGCGCGTCTGCAGCATCGCCAGCCCGCCGCTCGTCGCCATGCCCAGCAGCAGGCCGGTCCAGTCGCCCAGGCGCACGAAGGCCACGAAGACGATCCACGCCAGCGCCCAGCTCACGAATGCCGGCAAAGGCCAGGGCAGCCAGCGCAGCATGACGGCTCAGGCTCCAGAGCGGATCATCTCGGCCGCGTTCTCACCGATCATGACCGTCGGGGCGGTCGTGTTGCCGCTGACGATCAGCGGCATGATCGAAGCGTCCACCACGCGCAGGGACTCGATGCCGTGCACGCGCAGCTGGGCGTCCACCACCGCCTGCGGGTCGGCGGCCGGGCCCATGCGGCAGGTGCCCACCGGGTGGTACTCGGTGTCGGCCGAGCGGCGGATCTCGCGCTCGATGGATTTGCGGTCGTGCCGGTCCATGGCATAGAGCATGTCGCCGCGATGGCCCTTCAACGCCTCGCCCTCGCAGATCTCCAGCCCGCGGCGCGCGCCGCTGATGAGGTCCTGCAGGTCGTCGTCATTGCTGAGGTAGCGCGGATCGATGCGCAGCGGCGCGGTGGCGTCGGCGCTCTGCAGCCGCACCTCGCCCCGGCTCCTGGGGCGCAGCAGCACCACGTGCACCGTGAAGCCATGGCCCAGGTGCTGCTTGCGGGCGTGGTCGTCGACGATGCCGCGCAGCAACTCCAGCTCGATGTCGGGCCGCTCCAGCCCCGGCCGGCTGTGCAGGAAGGCGCCGCCCTCGGCCACATTGCTGGTGATCGGGCCGCGCCGCTCGCGCCGCCATTGCGAGATGCCGCGCAGCAGCTGCCAGGCGCCACCGGGCGAGATGCCGAAGGTGTCGGGCCCCGAGGGTGATCGCCAGGTCAGGTTGCAGGTGATGTGATCCTGCAGGTTCTGACCCACGCCAGCCAGGTCATGGACCACGGGCACACCCACGGCCTGAAGATCAGCGCCCCGACCGATGCCCGAGAGCATCAGCAGCTTGGGCGAACCGAAGGCGCCCGCAGCCAGCAGCACCTCGCGGCGCGCCTGGATCAGCCGCTCCTGGCTGCCTTGCCGGATGTGCACGCCGTTGGCGCGGCGCCCGGCCAGGTCGAGGCGATCGACACGGGCCTCGGTCACGATGCGCAGGTTGGGCCGCGATTCCGCGCCACGCAGGTAGGCCCGCGCCGCACTGCAGCGCTCGCCGTCGATCTGCATCACCTGCGTCGGCCAGCAGCCTTCTCGCTGGCCGGCGTTGTAGTCGGGCGTGGCAGGCACGCCCGCGGCCTCGCACGCGCGCAAGAAGGCACCGACCAGCGGCGTCGGATCGGGCAGATGGCGCACGTTCAGTGGGCCGCCGCGGCCGTGCTGCTCGTTGCCGCCGAAGACTTCGTTGTTCTCGGCGCGGCGAAAGAAGGGCAGGACCGAGGCGTGATCCCAACCCGGATTGCCCAGCGCGGCCCAGTCGTCGTAGTCCTGCGGATGGCCGCGCACATACATCATGGCGTTCACGGCCGTGCTGCCGCCCAGCACCTTGCCGCGCGGCTGGTAGCTGCGCCGGCCGTCGAAGGCGGCTTGCGGCACGCTCTCATATTTGTGGGCGTGCAGGCCGAGGTTGGCGCCGAGCGCAAAGCCCAGCGGCGCGCGGATCAGCGCGCTGCCGTCGTGGCCGCCCTCTTCCACCAGGCACACACGCACGGAAGGATCTTCGGAAAGCCGGGCCGCCAGCACGCAGCCAGCCGCGCCGGCACCCACGATCACGTAGTCGAAAGTCTCTGCGGTCAACCCGGCCTCCTCACTCAAGCGCTGCGCATGCTAGGGGCAGAAACGACAACGGCCCGGCGGTGCTTTCCCGCAGGGCCGTTCACCGAACGAACCAGTCAGATCAGTGCATCTTGATCGAGCCCTGTGCGCGACCCTTGCCGGCGCGTGCAGGCGGGTTGCACAGGCCGCACACATAGTGGCGAGCAATCTCGTGCGGGTGGGTGACGAACTGGCCCTGGCACTTGCTGCAGCGGGTCATGGTCAGCATGCCGTTGTCCACGAACTTCACCAGGCGCCAGGCGCGGGTGACGGAGAGCAGCTCCTCCAGCCCTTGGGCACGGGTCTGCTCCTGGTAGAGCTGGTAGGCCTTGATGACGGTGTCGATCTCGTCCAGCTCGGCCACCTTGTTCAGGTATTCGTGGACGTTGAGGAACAGGCTGGCGTGGATGTTGGGCTGCCAGGTCATGAACCAGTCGGTCGAGAACGGCAACTGGCCCTTGGACGGGCTCTTGCCCGAGACTTCCTTGTACAGGCGCAGCAGCCGCTCGTAGCTCAGGTCGGTCTCCGACTCCAGCACCTGCAGGCGGGCACCGAGATTGATCAGGGTGACGGCGCGCTCGATCTGGCGGGCTTCGGAGAGGATGCTCTTGTTGCGCATGGTGCGGCCCTCCTTAGGCGGCTTCGGCATGGCGACCGGCCATCAGGATGGAAGCGTGCAGGCGGCTGACGCTGTCGTTGGCGCTGTTCTTGCCGTGGCTGGTCAGCAGGCCCCACACCAGGTCGTCGTCCATGCGGAAGCGGCACAGCAGCGTGTTGCCGCTGGCGATCTTCATGATCTGGGCCGGCGAGAGCGTGGCCAGCAGCGTGGCCGTTTCGTCGGAGATGCCCAGGCGGTACAGCGCCTGTTCGCGGTCGGCGCGGATCAGGTTCTGCGCCAACATCAGGTAGGACAGATTGGCTTCGCGAATTTCGGTGAGGATCTGATCGGCGTTCATGTCTCGGGCTCCACTTTGCGTTGCTGCCGGTTGCTTCACTGAAGCGGCATGCGTTGCATTGTGAAGAGCCGATAAGGCGACCGGGATCAGGCCATTTCTTCTTCTTGAGTCCCGATTCTTCGGTGGCCCTTGTCAGGTTTTTTCCTACAAGCCGTAAGCCTCTCGGACGACCGCTGCCTCTGCGCCGCGTCCCGTTCCGTCCAGCACGACGGCGAGGTTGTGCGCCGCCAGCCGCGAGCCACGCCCCGCCACCGCGCCCACCAGGTCGGGCCGCTCGCCGATGGCGATGCACTGGCGCCACGCCGCTTCGGCCATGGGCAGCAATTCGGGGGCGCGGTCGGTGTGCTCGGCGGCAAAGTCCAGCAGCAGGTCGCCCAGGGCGAAGAAGAAGTCCGGCGAATCGGCGCAGGCCGCCATCTGCTCCTGCGCGAACTCCACGCCCTCGGCATGCCAGCCCAGGCATTTGAGGCCGTAGAGCCGCCGCGCCACCAGATCGAACCACCAGGAAGGCAGGTTGTCAGCATTCACGCTCGCCACTGCTGCGGCGAAAGCCGCTTCAGCCAGCGCATGCTCGTCGTAGACGGCGTGATCCTTGCCCAGTTGATAGAGCAGGTAGGCATCGCCCCTGGATTCCCGCAGCATCTGCTCCAGCAGTGCGCGGTTGCGGCCGCGCTTGGCAGCCAGGCGTTCGTTGGAATACCCGTCATGCCCGACGCGCACGCCCAGGCGACGGACCGGCAGCTGGTGCTGAGGCTGCTCATGCACCCGGCCGGCATAGCGGATCCCGCCTGGCAGCACGCGGCTCAACCACTGATGAGCGGTGCCCCCCTCGAAGTGATCGAGCAGTTCCACGGCACCGATGAAATCAGGCGTTAACGAACGCAAGGCGGCCAGCTGCTCGCCGCCCTCTTCCAGCCATTCGTCGGCATCGAGCACCAGGTGCCAGTCGGCGCCAGCCAGTTCCAGCGCACGGTTGCGCGCGGCGGAGAAGTCATCCACCCAATCGAACTCCTCGACCTGCGCGCCAAGGCTGCGCGCAAGCTCGGGCGTGCCGTCGGTCGAGCCGGTGTCCAGCACCAGCATGCGGTCGACGAAGGGGCGCACGCTGTTCAGCAACCGCGGCAGGCGCGGCGCTTCATTGCGGGCGATGACGACAAGGGCCAGGCTTTGCTGCTTGTTCATGGCATGACTGAACCCCGGCGGCGCTCAAGGCACCGTCGGGGCCGGGATGCTGCGATGCGGCTGGGCCTTCAGGCGCGCTGAAAGAAGATCAGCGCGACTGCAGGCGTTCGAGCTCAAGATCGACCAGCGGCGCCAGGTCCGGCGCTTCGGCCATCAGATTCTGACGGGCCGGGCCGTCAACGGCCAGCTCCTTCAGAGCCAGGATGGCACGATCGATCTCGCCTTGCGCAGCCAGCGAGAACGCCAGCGTGTAAAGGCTCGGCCCGTGCGTGGGGGTGATGGCGAGCGCGCGAGCGGCGTAGCTCGCGGCGTGGGCATGTTCGCCAGCGGCCAGCAGCAGAGCCGCCATGTCGCTGAGCAGGTCGTGGCTGGTGGGCACCTGACTCAACGCGTCGTTGAGCAGGTTGAGGCCGCTGGACAGGTCGCCGCGGGCGACCTCGGCGTAGGCCTCGTTGCGGGCACGGCTCAGAAGCATCAGGGCTTCGTAGGACGGGCCTTCGGTGCGGCGGATTTCGTCAGCAATGGCGTGGGCGCCGTTGATGACCTTGGCGGCGGTATCGGTTTGCAGCATGAGCATCTCCTTCTGTACGGCTTTGCCCCTCGGCTGCCGTCCGAAAAACTTTAGGTTCCGCGACCTGCTCCGAAAACCAAGAAAAGCCGGACCTTCCGCCCCCAGCTCTTCCGCTTTAGCCTTCTTTTCAAGTGTTTTTGTAAAGCGAGAAGAAATGCCCGTTGTATCGGGTTCTTTTCAAAAGATCAGGGCTATTGACAAACAGGCCTCAAGTTCTGCCGAGCAACGTCCGACAACCACTTCAACGGGTGCGAAATCGGATCCGTGGCCCGGCCGGCTAAGGCCAGCGTCGTGCCCCAGTGCAAGCCGTTTATCTGTATCTGTATCAGTTCTTGTGAAAGGAAGCCCAAATGGCCGCCATCATCAATACCAACCTGTTGTCGCTGAACGCCCAGCGCAACACCGCCCAGACGCAGAACTCCCTGGCCATGGCCATGCAGCGTCTGTCTTCCGGTCTGCGTGTGAACTCCGCCAAGGATGACGCCGCCGGCCTCGCCATCGCCTCCCGCATGGAAGCGCAAGTGCGCGGCATGAACGTTGCCCAGCGCAACGCCAATGACGGCATCTCGCTGGCCCAGACGGCCGACGGCGCCCTGTCCCAGGTGACGAACAACCTGCAGCGCATGCGTGAACTGGCTGTCCAGGCCCGCAACGCCACCAACACCAGCGCCGACCGCGACTCGCTGGACCAGGAATTCGGCCAGCTGGCCCAGGAAATCCAGCGCGTGCTGGGTGGCACGGCCTTCAACGGCAAGAACATCATCGGCAGCGACGCCGGCACGCAGACCTTCCAGATCGGTGCGAACACGACGTCCAATGATTCGATTGACATCACCACGACGAACCTGACGACGGACGCCACCATCTCCGTCGTCGCCGGCAGCGACAACACCGGCGCAGGCCGCTCCGTGATCGACAACACGGCCACGCCGTCCACGATCGCCACCGTGATCGACAACATCGACACCGCCCTGACGACCGTGAACAGCCAGCGCAGCGTGATGGGTGCCGCCCAGAACCGCTTCGACGCCGTGGTTGCCAACCTGCAGGTCTCGGTCGAGAACCAGAGCGCTGCCAAGAGCCGCATCACCGATGCCGACTTCGCCGCAGAAACCGCCAACCTGTCGCGTGCCCAGATCCTTCAGCAAGCTGGCACCGCAATGATTGCCCAAGCCAATCAATTGCCGACCCAAGTGCTGACGCTTCTTCGATGAAGGCACAGGTGCCGGTTCCCTGGCACCTGCCGCCGCTGTAGCCTGACGAGACCCGTCAGGTTGACGGTCCGGAGCCCCTTGCGCCTGCCCTTCTCCAGAGAAGGGCGGGCTGCAAGTCCTAAAAAGGGCTCAAGTCCGTCCGTTTTCGGTCCGATATACGTCTCAACGAGGCCAAGGCAAGCTGCCCGGCCTCGTAGTTCCTGGCATTTCGCCGGGGAGAACCTAGACGGTTTCCGGCACGGAAAGGACAGACCATGGCCGCCATCATCAATACGAACCTGATGTCGCTGAATGCGCAGCGCAACACTGCGATGACGCAGAGTTCGCTTGCGCAGTCGATGCAGCGACTGTCGTCCGGCCTGCGGGTGAACTCCGCTAAGGACGACGCCGCAGGCCTGGCCATCGCATCCCGCATGGAAGCCCAGGTGCGCGGCATGAACGTCGCCATCCGCAATGCCAACGACGGCATCTCGCTGGCCCAGACGGCCGACGGCGCCCTCGGCCAGGTGACGCAGAACCTGCAGCGCATGCGTGAGCTGGCCGTCCAGGCCCGCAACGCCACCAACACCAGCGCCGACCGCGACTCGCTCGACCAGGAATACGGCCAGCTGGCCGGTGAAATCCAGCGCGTGATGGGCGGCACGAGCTTCAACGGCAAGAAGATCCTGGGCGACGATTCCGGCACCCAGACCTTCCAGATCGGCGCCAACACGACGACGAACGACTCGATCGACGTGACGACGACCAACATGACCACGGACGGCACGATCACCGTCGTGGCGGGCACGGACAACTCCGGCGCCGGCCGCTCTGTGATCGACAACACCGCGACGCCGGCTTCCATCGCCACCGTGATCGACAACATCGACTCCGCCATCAACACGGTGAACAGCCAGCGCAGCGTGATGGGCGCCGCTCAGAACCGCTTCGACGCCGTGGTCAGCAACCTGCAGGTGGGCGTGGAGAACCAGAGCGCCGCCAAGAGCCGGATCACCGACGCCGACTTCGCCGCTGAAACGGCCAACCTGTCGCGCGCCCAGATCCTGCAGCAGGCCGGCACAGCGATGATCGCCCAGGCCAACCAGCTGCCCCAGCAAGTGCTGACGCTGCTGCAGCGCTGATCGATCAGCTGAACTGAGCAGTTAGACCCCCTCAACCGGGCCCGGCGGCAACGCCAGGGCCCGGTTTCCTTTTGGGCGTGGTTTAGGCCCCTTTTCGAGGCTTTGGAAAAGCACGGCATCCGCAGAATTCGCTCCATCGGGCTTTACATGGCCCGAAGTCCGGCCCCCGGGCCTGCCACGCCGACAACGGCTGAAGCGGGTGTTCCGACCGGGCCCAGGGACCCGGAATTCTCAGGAGTGCTGAAATGCCCCAGACCATCAATACGAACATCATTTCGTTGAACGCGCAGCGGAATCTGAACAAGTCTCAGAGCTCGCTGTCTGTCGCGATGCAGCGGCTGTCCTCTGGCTTGCGCGTCAACTCGTCTAAGGACGATGCCGCCGGCCTGGCGATTGCCTCGCGCATGGAAACCCAGGTTCGGGGCATGAACGTGGCCATCCGCAATGCCAATGACGGCATTTCGCTGGCGCAGACGGCCGACGGCGCGCTCTCGCAGCTGACCCAGTCGCTGCAGCGCATGCGTGAACTGGCGGTCCAGGCGCGCAATGCCACGAACTCGGACGACGACAAGGACTCGCTGGACAAGGAGTTCGGCGAGCTGGCCAAGGAAATCCAGCGCGTCCTGGGTGGCACGACCTTCAACGGCAAGGCCATCCTTGCGGATTCCTCAGGCACGCAGACCTTCCAGATCGGCCCGAACACAACGACCAACGATTCGATCGACATCACGACGACGAATCTGCAGGCCGACGACACCATCACGGCCGTCTCGGGTTCGGACAACACCGGCGCCGGCCGCTCCGTGATCGACCGCACGACCACGCCGGACGACATCGCCGCCGTGATCGGCAGGATCGACACCGCCATCAACACCGTGAACACCCAGCGCGCCACGCTGGGCGCCTCGCAGAACCGTTTCGACGCCGTGATCTCGAACCTGCAGGTGGCTGCCGAGAACCAGAGTGCCGCCGAAAGCCGCATCATGGACGCCGACTTCGCCTCGGAAACCGCCGCCCTGTCGCGCGCCCAGATCCTGCAGCAGGCCGGCACGGCGATGGTGGCCCAGGCGAACCAGCTGCCCCAGCAGGTGCTGACGCTGCTGCAGCGCTAAGCCCTGAACCCGACGGGGTCATCGGGGTCATTACCCCTCAAGTTCTTCCCCTTGTGGTCGATATCGCCTAGGCATATCGGCCACTTTTTGCTGGCCGTTACGCGTTCGTTCAAGTCTTAGCAGCCGTTTTGTGGCTGAATGGGTTCCAGGAGTAAAGCAGCATGGCAACCATCACTTCGCTCGGTATCGGCACCAACGGCCTGGACCTGGAGTCCCTGCTGTCCAAACAGGTGGCGGCCGAAAGCCTGCCCATCACGGCCCTGGCCACCCAGACGCAAGGCCTGCAGACCAAGCTTTCCGCCTACGGCCAGATCCAGAGCAGCATGTCCACCCTGCAGACCGCCCTGCAGGCCCTGACCAGCCCGAGCACCTGGAACTCGGTCGTGGCCAATTCCAGCGATTCGTCCAGCGTTTCGGTCAGCGCGGCTGACGGCGCTTCGGCCGGCAACGTTTCGGTATCGGTCACCAAGCTGGCCACGGCCCAGACCCTGTCCAGCGGCGTCTACACCAACACGACCGATGCGGTGGGCGGCGGCTCCCTGACGATCCAGCTCGGCCAGTGGAGCTCCGACCAGAGCAGCTTCACCGCCGGCGCCGGCAGCCCGGTGACGATCAACATCGCCGATGGCAGCTCGCTCACCTCGGTTCGAGACCAGATCAATGCGGCCGGTGCCGGCGTGACCGCCAGCATCGTGACCGACAGCAGCGGCTCGCGCCTGGTGCTGCGCGGCACCAACACCGGCCTGAGCCAGGGCTTCAAGATCACCGCCAGCGACAACGACGGCAACAGCACCGATGCTTCGGGCCTCTCGGCCCTGGCCTTCGACCCTTCGAACGGCGTGAACTCGCTCACCCAGAAGATCGCTGCCGGCAATGCCACGGCCAACGTGAACGGCCTGGACATCGATTCGGAATCCAACACGCTCAAGACCGTGGTGGACGGCCTGACCATCAACCTGCTCAAGGCCAACAGCAGCGCCACGCTGAGCGTCACGCAAAACAGCGATGGCATCAAGGCGGCCATCAACACCTTCGTGTCGGCCTACAACGCCATGTCTTCGCTGCTGGCCACGGACACCAAGTACGACCAGGACAGCAAGAGCGCCGGCCCGCTGCAGGGCGATTCCACCGCGGTGGGCCTGCAGCAGCTGATGCGCAACGCCGGCGGCGGCTCCACCAGCCTGGGCGGCGCCTTCACGCGCCTGGCCGACATCGGCCTGGACCCGCAGAAGGACGGCACGCTGAAGGTGGACACCACCAAGCTGACCAACGCCCTGGCCAACACGGCCGACCTGAAGAGCTTCTTCATGGGCACCGACAGCGGCAACGCCGGCAACAGCGGCCTGGGCCAGCAACTGCTGAGCTTCGCCAACACGGCGCTGAGCTTCGATGGCCAGATCAAGAACGCCCAGACCGGCCTGCAGGGCCGCATCGACCAGAACAACACCCGCAGCGACGAGCTCCAGTCCCACCTGGACCTGTTCTCGCAGCGCCTGCGCGACCGTTACAACGCGCTGGACACGCAGATGAGCCAGCTGAACAGCCTGTCCACCTACGTGCAGCAGCAGCTGGCCGCCCTCACCGCCTCCAACAGCAAGTAACCCCGCTGCTGGAGAGGGCCTTGCATTCCTGCAGGGCTCTCCAGAAACTTTGCTTCAAGTTTGCCCACCGTCTGCCGATAACAAGGCAAGACGTAAGACAGGCAGCACAAGGAAGCAAAGTTCATGTACGGCTCCAACGCATCCCCCTTCGCACAACGCGGCTCGGCGGCCAGCCTGTACAGCCGGGTCGGCGTGGAAACCGATGTCGGCAGTGCCAGCCCGCACCGGCTGGTCGTCCTCCTCTTCGAGGGCGTGTTCAGCGACATGAACCAGGCTCGCGCCGCCATCGAGGCCGGCGACATGGCCCTCAAGGCCCGCTCCATCACCCGCGCCGTGCGCATCCTCGATGAAGGCCTGAAGTCCGCCCTGGACCTCGAAGCCGGCCAGCTGGCCATGGACCTGCGCGACCTCTACACCTGGATGTGCCTGCGCCTGACCTACGCCAACCTGCACAGCGACCTCAAGGCCATCGACGAGTGCCAGCGTGTGCTCACGCCGGTGCGCGACGCCTGGCTCGCCATCGGCGATCGCCAGCAGCAGCCGGTGGCTGCCTGATCTTTCCCTCGCTTTTTTTCCGATCCCCCGATCTCCGGATCCCAGACCTGCAACTGCCATGAACACGCAACTTCTGAGCTACTACGAAGCGATCGAGCAGGCCAGTGCCGACATGCTCTCGGCCGCCCGCTGCGGCAACTGGGACGAAGTGGTCAAGCTCGAGGGTGCCTGCGTGCTCCTGATCTCGCAGCTCAAGCAAGCCGCGGCCGAAACCGCGCTGCCGGCCGAGGAAGCCCGCCTGAAGACCCGCATCATGCAGCGCATCTTGCTCAACGATGCGGAGATCCGACACCTGGCCGAGCCCTGGCTCGAAGATCTGGACAAAGTTCTCACCGGCCGTTCGCGCGCCGTCCATTGAGCCACGTCAGGTCCCGCACTTGGCCGTAAGCTTCGGGCGATGAGCACCGACGCGCCCCAGACCGCCGCCGACACCGATTTCGCCACCCTGCCCGAAGAAGAGCTGGGCGAATTCCGCGTGGCCTCCAGCGCCGAGATTGCAGCGATCCTGCGCGAGCTGCACGACAGCGGCGCCCTGGTCACCCTGATCGGCGAAGAGGCCGAGCCGCTGGTCACCCGCATCACCGGTCTGGACCTGTCGCGCGGCCTGCTCTCGCTGGAAATGCCGCTGGGCATGAGCCATTACAGCTGCAAGGGCCTGGAAGTGACGGCCGAGGCTTTCCTCGACCAGATCCGCGTGCAGTTCGAACTGGCACCGCCCGTGCGCGCCGGCGAAGGCCGCGACGCCGTGCTGCAAACCAGCCTGCCCGCCCTCGTCTACCGCTTCCAGCGCCGCAAGGCCTTTCGCGTCAAGCCGCATTCACGCACGCCGGTTGCCACGCTGCAGCCAATCGAAGGCGGCGAATCGCTGCGCCTGCGCGTGTTGGACGTGAGCATGGGTGGCATGGCGCTGCTGCTGCCGGCGCAGTTGCTCACGTCGCCCGAGGACGAGGGCAACGGAGTACCTGAGCTGGGCGCGATCTTCGACGTTCGTGTCGAGCTGGATCGGCACACGCACTTCAAGGCGCGCCTGCGCCTGCAACATGTGTCGCTGGGCGACGAAAGCCTGGGCACGCCGATCGGCTGCGCGTTCTCGCAACTGGCGCCCGACGCGCAGCGCCTGCTGCAGCTCTACATCGACCAGACGCAAAAGTTGAGCCGCCTGGCCAGAAAGTAGGCGAAGAACGCAGCTCCTCAGACCTGCATGTTCATGATTTCTGAGTAGGCCGAGACGAGGCGGTTGCGCACCTGCAGCACCGCCTGGAAGCCGATCTGCGCCTTCTGCACGGCGACCATGGTCTCTTCGAGGCTCACGTTCGGGTTGTCCAGCTGCACCTCGCGCTGCATCTGCGTGGCCTGGTTCTGGGTCTGGCTGACATCCTTGAGCGCAGCGCTCATGGCATCGCCGAAGCTCGTGCCACCCACAGCCTTGGCCGAGGCGGCCTGACGGGCCGCCTGCGTGCCCTGGATCCGGTTGCCGGACGTGTCCAGACCCGCCCGCGCCAGCGCGGCGTTGAAGTCGAACGGTTGCAGCTTCACTTCCATGATGGCCGAGAGCTTAGGCGCGCAAGGCACCTCGCAATGGACCGAACTGCGGCCCCTTCCTCGGCCTGTTCCAGCCATTCTTGAGCCGGACATGACCACAGAATCCAGCCCATCTCCCGCTTTCAGAGGTTCGTCCTCGGCTCATGGACAACGCTCTCGCCCCTGCTGCCCTTGCTCCCAACGTCCCGGTGCCCGCGCCCGTGACGGTGGAAGAGCACAAGACCGTGACCTTCGTGGAGCGGCTGCAGACCCTGCCCCTGCGCAACAAGCTGCTGATGGGTGCCGGTCTGGCCGTGCTGGCGGCCTGCGTACTGGCGATCACGCTGTGGAGCAACCAGGGCGACTTCCGCCCGCTGTTCACCGGCCTGTCCGACAAGGACGGCGGCGCCGTCATCGCGCAGCTGGCGCAGATGAACGTGCCCTACCGCAACGAGCCCGGCGGCATCATCAGCGTGCCAGCCGGCCAGGTCTATGACCTGCGCATGAAGCTCGCCAGCCAGGGCCTGCCCAAGGGCGGCACCGTGGGCTTCGAGCTGATGGACAAGAGCTCCATCGGCCAGACGCAGTTCAGCGAACGCCTGAACTTCCAGCGCGGCCTCGAAGGCGAGCTGGTGCGCACCATCACCGCCATGGCCGACGTGGCCGATGCCCGCGTGCATCTGGCCCTGCCTCAACAAAACGGCTTCTTCCGCGAACAGCAGAAGCCCAGCGCCAGCGTGATGCTGACCCTGCGCGGCGGCCGCGTGCTGGACCGCAACCAGATCGCCGGCATCGTGCACCTGGTCTCCAGCAGCGTGCCCGAGCTCTCGCCCAAGAACGTGAGCGTGGTCGACCAGACCGGCGCCCTGCTCTCGCAAAGCTCCGACAACCAGAACGGCGGCCTGGATGACCAGCAGCTGCAGTTCAAGCAGCGCATCGAGGCCGGCTACACCAAGCGCATCCAGGAACTGCTGGAGCCGGTGGTCGGCAAGGACAACCTGCGCACCTCGGTCACGGCAGACCTGGACTTCAACCAGGTGGAATCGACCGCCGAGGAGTTCAAGCCCAACCAAAACCGCGACAGCGCCTCGATCCGCAGCGCGCAGAGCATGGAGTCGGTGAACAGCACGCCTGCCCTGCCCACGGGCATTCCGGGCGCAGCCACCAACCAGCCGCCCGTACCGGCCACGGCCCCGATCAACGGCGCTTCCGCACCGCTGCAGACCGCGCAAGGCACGGGCTCGGGCCAGAACAGCTCGCGCAAGGAATCGACGACCAATTACGAAGTCGACAAGACGGTGCGCGTTGTCAAGAACGCCGTGGGCTCGGTGCGCCGGCTCAACACCGCCATCGTCGTCAACTACCGTTCGATCACTGACAACAAGGGCAAGACCACGCAGGAGGCCGTGCCCCAGGCCGAGCTGGATAAACTCGACGGCCTGGTGCGCGAAGCCATGGGTTTCTCGACCGATCGCGGTGACTCCATCAAGATCGTCAGCGCCCCCTTCATCCCCGAGAAGCCCGAGGCCGACGTGCCGTTCTGGCGCCAGGGCGGCGTGGTGGACATCGGCCGCAGCCTGATCACGCCGCTGGCCCTGGTCGCCATCGCCCTGATCGCCGTGTTCGGCATGGTTCGCCCTGCCCTCAACATGGTCAAGGAGCAGCGCGAGCGCGATGAGACCCAGAAGGCCGAGCGCGAAGCCGCGCAAGAACTGATCGATGCGGAGATGGGTGGCCCGATCGTGCCAGCGCTCGTATCGCCGCTGCACACCAACCGCCTGGAGCGTGCCCGCCAGCTGGCCCGCGACAACCCTGCGGCGGTCGCGAATATCATGCGCGAGTGGATGACTGGCGCTGAGTCATCGCGTTAGGAGGGCCAGAGCAATGGACGAAAGCGGCGTAGAAGAAGCAGCCATCCTCCTGATGTCGCTCGGCGAGGAGGAAGCGGCGGAGGTGTTCAAGCACCTGGAACCCAAGGAGGTCCAGGCGCTGGGCGAGACCATCGCCAAGCTCAAGGTCATCCCGCGCGAGAAGGTCGAGATCGTGCTCGAGCGCTTCGACAAGCTCGCCGAGACCCAGAGCGCTCTGGTGGCCGACACCGACGAGTACGTGCGTTCGGTGCTGCGCAAGGCGCTGGGCGAAGACAAGGCCAACCTGTTGCTGGACCGCATCCTGCAGGGCTCGGATGTGTCCTCCATCGAAAGCCTGAAGTGGATGGACGCCGGCTCGGTCGCCGAGCTGCTGCGCAACGAACACCCGCAGATCATCGCGGCCATCCTCTCGCACCTCGACTACGACCAGACCAGCTCCGTGCTGCGCGCCTTCACCGAGCGCCATCGCAACGAGGTGCTGATCCGCATCGCCACGCTCGACGGCATCCAGCCGATGGCGCTGAAGGACCTCAACGAGGTCATGAGCCAGGTGCTGGCCGGCGGCGAGCGCATGAAGAAGCAGAACCTGGGCGGCGTGAAGACCGCTGCGGAAATCATCAACATGATGGGCACCAGCATCGAGACCTCGGTGCTGGACTACATCCGCGAAGCCGACGCCGAGCTGGCCCAGAAGATCATGGACAACATGTTCACCTTCGACGACCTGGAGAAGCTCGACGGCAAGGGCATCCAGGCCATGCTCAAGGAAGTGCAGTCCGAATCGCTGCTCGTCGCGCTCAAGGGCGCCACGGCCGAGCTGCGCGAGCGCATCTTCACCAACATGTCCACCCGCGCCGCCGAAACCCTGCGCGAGGACCTCGAATCGCGCGGCCCGGTGCGGCTGTCGGAAGTGGAAGGCGAGCAGAAGGAAATCCTCAAGATCGTGCGCCGTCTGGTGGACGAAGGTCAGATCGTCATCATGTCCGGCGGGGACGATGCGTTTGTCTGACCTGGCCTGCATTCCGCTCAAGTAACTCGTTATGCCGCTGCACCCTCCCCCACGGCAGGTCCCCGAGCCCGAGCGCCGCAACGGCGAGCGCCGGGTGTCCTACGCCCGGTTCATCCCGCGCGAGGAAATGCCGGAAGAAGTCGGCGCCTGGAACCCCGACGCGCTCAACGGCCCGCCGATTCCGCGCCCCCCCATCAGCGCGCCGCCGCCGCTCGAGCCCAAGCCGGCTGCAACAGCTGCTGCAGCCGCAGGCACCGGCACCGGCACCGCAGCCAAGTCGGCCGAGCAAACGGAAGCCGCTGCGCCGCCGCCGAACTATGAAGAGATCACCAAGGCCGCGCGCCAGGGTGGCTACCAGGACGGCTACCGCGACGGCCTGGCCGCGCTGGAAGCCTTCAAGCAAAGCTTCTCGCGCCAGCTGAGCGGCCAAATAGGCAGCCTGGTCACGAGCTTCGACGCCGACATGCGCGATCTGGAAAACCAGATGGCCGAATCGCTGGTGCGCTGCGCCGTCGAGCTGGCCCGCCAGGTCGTGCGCACCGAGCTGAAGACCCATCCCGAACTGATCGCCCGCGTGGCACACGACGCCGTGGAGGCGCTGCAGCTCACGGCCAAGCACGTGCGCGTGCGCGTGCATCCGGACGACTACCCGCTCGTGCAGGCCGGCGCCGGCGAGGAAATGCGCGCCCGCGCTGCACAGATCATTCCGGACGACTCCGTGCCGCGCGGTGGTTGCACCGTGGAGAGCGACATCGGCACCGTGGACGCCACCCTGGCCGCGCGCTGGCAACAGGCCTGTGGCACGCTGGGCGAGAACTCGGTGTGGGAAGACCGCCGCGCCGGGCGTGCGGCGGACGCACCGGCGGCGGCTCGCGAAGGCGAGGCCTGAGATGGAGCGCAAGGAACGCTGGGAGCATTTCCTCGCGGACCTGCCGCGGCTGGCAGCCAACGGCGGCCCGCTGGAATCGCAAGGCAAGCTCGTGCGTGTGGCCGGCCTGGTGCTCGAAGCCTCGGGCGTGAAGGTGCCGGTCGGTTCGGTCTGCGAGATCCTGCCGCCCTCCAGCGGCGCCAATCCACAGCGCGGCAAGCGCCCGGTGAACGCCGAGGTCGTCGGCTTCTCGGGTGATCGCGCCTTCCTCATGCCCACCGACGAGGTGGCCGGCCTGGCCAGCGGAGCTGGCGTGGTGCCGCGCGCGCTGCCGCTGCAAAAGCCGGTGCTCGGCCAGCCCAACCACCCCTGGCGCCGCGGCAGCGATCGCGGCCTGCACCTGCCCATGGGCGAGGGCCTGCTGGGCCGCGTGGTCGATTCGCACGGCCATCCGATGGACCGCCGCGGTCCGCTGGAAGACGTGCAGATCGAGCCGATGCAGCGTCGCCCGATCAACGCCATGGACCGCGACCCGGTGCGCACGCCGCTGGACACGGGCGTGCGTGCGATCAACGCGCTGCTCACCGTCGGCCGCGGCCAGCGCCTGGGCCTGTTCGCCGGCACGGGCGTGGGCAAATCGGTGCTGCTGGGCATGATGGCGCGCTTCACGCAGGCGGACGTGATCGTCGTCGGCCTGATCGGCGAGCGCGGCCGCGAGGTCAAGGAATTCATCGAGGACATCCTCGGCGAGGCGGGTCTGGCGCGCAGCGTGGTCGTGGCGGCACCGGCCGACGCGCCGCCGCTGCAGCGCATGCAAGGCGCGCACTACGCCACGGCGATTGCCGAATTCTTCCGCGACCGTGGCCAACATGTGTTGCTGCTGATGGATTCGCTGACGCGCTATGCCATGGCCCAGCGCGAGATCGCCCTGGCCATTGGCGAACCGCCGGCCACCAAGGGCTATCCGCCGAGCTGCTTCGCCAAGCTGCCGCAGCTCGTGGAGCGCAGCGGCAACGGCCTGCCGGGCGCAGGCTCGATCACGGCCTTCTACACGGTGTTGTCCGAGGGCGACGACCAGCAGGACCCGATCGCCGACGCCGCCCGCGGCATCCTGGACGGCCACATCACCCTCTCGCGCGACCTGGCCGAGGCCGGCCACTACCCCGCCATCGACGTGGAGCGCTCGATCTCCCGGGTGATGACGAATGTAGTGCTGCAAAACCAGCTCGATTCCGCGCGACGATTCCGCCAGCTTTTGGCCAAATTCAACAAGGCGCGTGATCTGATCCAGCTGGGAGCCTATGCCCCCGGGCATGATGCCGAGCTGGATCTGGCCGTGCGCCTGCATGCGGAGATGAACCGCCTGCTGCAACAAGACATGAATGCCCAGGCGAACCTGCCGGCCAGCATCAAACAGCTGGCTGGTCTGATGGCCGCCTGATTGACGCGTTGCCTGAGGAAGTACCGTGAGTGCCACCCATTCGCTGCACACGCTGAACCTGCTGCTGGAGAAGGTCTCGTCCGAACGCGACGAGGCCCAGGCGTGGCTGGCCGAATGCCAGCAGCGCGCCACGCAGGCACGCAGCACGGCCGGTGAACTCAACCAGTACCGCCAGGACTACGAAAAGCGCTGGGGCCGCCAGTTCTCGCAAAGCGGCACGATGGACATCGTCCAGTGCTACCAGAACTTCTCCGGCAAGCTCAATGACGCCATCGAGTCGCAAGACCAGTTGGCCGACCATGCCGAGCAGCGCCTGGAAGCCGCCCGCGCCGCCCTGGTGGCCGTCGAGATGCGTGTGGCCGCGATCAAGAAGCTGATCGAACGCCGCGAGGCCGAGGCGCAATTGATGCGCCAGCGCCAGGAACAAAAAGCCAGCGATGAGTTCGCCGCCCGCGTGGCCCGCGATCAGCTGCGCAACCATCCAAGGACCTGATTGATGAACATGCTCAACACGCTCAACGGCGGCCTGCGCGGCCCCCAGAATAGCGGCCCGGAGGCCTTGCTGCAGATGGGCAATGCAGCCGGCAGCAGCGGTACGCGTGACAGCGCCTTCGCCGGCCTGCTGAAGAACTTCGACAGCCTGGGCGCCAACGACGCAGCGGCCAAGCCCACCGAGTCCACGCCCAGCCCGACCGATCCCGTGCCCGCCAAGCCCGAACAGGCCCAGCCGGCCGAGACGCAGCGCCTGCAATCGCAGGCCGCCGCGCAAGGCAGCGCCAACACCGATCCGCGGGATGCGGCCGGCAGCGAAACGGCTGATCCAGGGGCCACGGCCCAGACCACCAGCGCCGAGCAGACCGCCAAGCCGGCCGAGACCAAGAAAGACGCCAAGGATGCAGCGGCGCAGGCCAAGTCCGACACCGCTGACGAGAAGACCCCGACGACCGACGCACCGCAGACCAAGCGCAGCCGCAAGCTGCTGGCCGACGCGGGCAGCACCACCACGACGGCCCAGGCCGCCGCGCAGGACAAGACGGCCGATCCCGCCGGCGCAACCGGCCCGGTGTCGGCCAAGCCGTCCAAGGTCGGTGCCGATGTCTGCGAGCTGCCGGCCGGCACCGATCCTTCGGCCAAGTCCGCCGCCGGCCAGAGCGCCGTGGCGCAGGCCCAGGGCCGCGCCGTGGACCGCGCGCAAGACCAGCAGCTGGCCGATCGCGGCCAGCAGATCCAGGCCCAGCTCACCGACCTGGGCGATGCGCAGAGCCTGCAGGCCATGGCCGCGCAGAGCTTTGCCAGCGAACTCAAGAGCGTGCTGCCGGCCCAAGGCGGCGCGCGCAGCGGCGGCCTCGAAGGCCTGGCCTCGACCGCGCAAGCCGGCGCCACCGGCCAGGCGACGGCTGCCGCCAATGACGACAGCGCCGCCGCGCCGGTGCTCGTCAACATCACGCCCCAGCTGGACGACGCCGGTTTTGCCAGCGAACTCGGCGCCCGCCTGACCGTGCTGGCTCAGGATGGCGTCCAGCACGCCGAGCTGCACCTCAACCCGGCCGACATGGGCCCGGTGGCGGTGAACATCAAGCTCGACGGCCAGCAAGCGCAGGTGACCTTCCACGCGGCCCAGGCCGACACCCGCAGCGTGCTGGAGCAAGGCTTGCCCGACCTGGCCGCGGCCCTGGCCGGCGCCGGCCTGACGCTGGCCGGCGGCGGCGTGTTCCAGCAGAGCCAGGGCGGCCGCGAGCGCGAAGCCGGCTCCGCTCAAGGATCGGGGTCCGACGCCAGCTTGCAGGGCATCGACGCCACGGCGGCCGCCGCTGCACAGCCCGTGCGCGTGGCCCAGCCGCGCGGCGTGGTCGACGTTTACGCCTGATTTCCCCCTCTGATCCAAGGATCGGGGAGCGGCTCCAGACCTTCACGTCAGCCCGGATTTGCCGAAATATCTGGAGACAAATCCGAGGAATTGCCCCCCCGGCTCCAGCCTTATTCCCGCATGAGCCGCCCGGGCTGCATCAATAATTGCGGTTAGCTGGCCCTGTTGCCGCCTTGAAAAAAGGCGGCGCCCGGGCCTTGGAAAAACCACAGGAGTGCTCATGGCCACAGCAAGTGCCGCCGCTGAAGCTCCCGCCAAGGGAGGCGGCATGAAGAAGATGATCATCATCATCGCCGCGGTGGCCGTGCTGGTCCTCGTGGGCGGCGGCGTGCTGCTGATGATGATGAACAAGCAGGCTGCCGCCAGCGACGAGGACGGCGGCGAGGCCACGCACGCCCCTGCCGGCAAGAAGCACGAAGCCAAGAAGGGCGAGCCGCCGGTGTTCGTGCCGCTGGAGCCCTTCACCGTCAACTTGGCCGACAAGGAGGTCGACCGCTTCGCCCAGGTCGGCGTGACGCTGCAGGTCAGCGACGCGCACGCCGGCGACGAGATCAAGTCCTTCCTGCCCGCCATCCGCAGCAACGTGCTGGTGCTGCTCTCGCACAAGACCTCGGCCGAGCTGCTCTCGCCCGACGGCAAGGACAAGCTGGCCCGCGACATCCTGCGCGAAGCCGTGCGCCCGCTGGGCTACGAGCTGGACGACGAAGAGGACGGCGCCGCTGCCGGCAAGAAGAAAAAGAAGAAGAAGGTCTCCGAAGGCGACCTGCCCATCACGCAAGTGCTGTTCTCCAGCTTCATCGTCCAGTAAGGCGCTGCAGGACCCATAGACCATGAATCAGCAGATCCTTTCGCAAGACGAAGTCGATGCACTGCTGCAAGGCATCACCGGCGAAAGCCAGAAGCTCGAAGTCGAGGAAGAGCAGGCCGGTGGCATACGCGACTACAACCTCGCGAGCCAGGAGAGGATCGTCCGTGGGCGCATGCCCACGATGGAAATCATCAACGAGCGGTTCGCGCGAAACATCCGCGTGGGCCTGTTCAACTTCATCCGCAAGAGCCCGGAAGTCGCCATCGGCGGCATCAAGGTGCAGAAGTACAGCGCCTTCCTGCGCGAGATCGTCGTGCCGACGAACTTCAACATCGTCTCGGTCAAGCCGCTGCGCGGCTCGGGGCTGATCGTCTGCGACCCGACGCTCGTCTTCGCGGTGATCGATTCGCTGTTCGGCGGCATCGGCAAATTCCATGCACGCATCGAGGGCCGTGATTTCTCGGCCACCGAGCAGCGCGTGATCCTGCGCTTGGTCGAGGTGATCACGGCCGAATACAAGAAGGCCTGGCACGGCATCTATCCGCTCGAGCTGGAATACCAGCGCTCGGAGATGCAGCCGCAGTTCGCCACCATCGCCACGCCGAGCGAGATCGTCGTCAGCACCTCCTTCACGCTGGAGATCGGCGACACCAGCGGCACGATCTATTTCTGCGTGCCCTACTCCACGCTGGAGCCGATCCGCGACGTGCTGTATTCGACGACGGTGGGCGACTCCTCCGAGCCCGACCGCCGCTGGGTCAACCTGCTCAAGCACCAGCTGCAGGCCGCGCAGGTCGAGCTCGTGTGCGAGCTCGGCACCGCGCCAGCCACGGTGGAGCAGCTGCTGGCCTTCAAGCCCGGCGACTTCCTCGAGCTGGACCTGGAGGCCATGATCAAGGCCAAGATCGACGGCGTGCCGGTGTTCGACTGCCATTACGGCACGTCGGGCGGCCGCTACGCCGTCAAGGTAGAAAAGATGTTGACCGGCCCCGATGCGGGCTGGTTGGGAGCGAGAGATGTCACCTGATAGCCCGAGCCAGGAAGAACAGGACGCCATGGCGGCCGAGTGGGCCGCCGCGCTGGCCGAAGCCGAGGGCGCTCCGGCCCGACCTGCCGACGAAGTGGCTTCCGAGGTGGCTTCGCCCACCGAGCAGGTGGCACCGGTCCAGTTCACCAACTTCAACGCTTCGCCGGGTCAGCTGCCCTCGGGCGACATCAACATGATCCTGGACATCCCCGTCCAGCTCACGGTTGAGCTCGGCCGCACGCGCATCCCGATCAAGAACATCCTGCAACTGGCACAAGGCTCGGTGGTGGAACTCGACGCCCTCGCCGGCGAACCGATGGACGTGCTGGTCAACGGCTACCTGATCGCCCAGGGCGAGGTGGTGGTGGTGAACGACAAGTTCGGCATCCGGCTGACGGACATCGTCACGCCGTCCGAGCGGATGCGGCGCTTGTCCAAAGGCCACTGAGGCCGCGGCGCCAAAGCGCCGATAAGCACGCCGCCCGAGGTCCTTCTCCGGCGGATCGCGGGCCTCAAGTTCGGCCGACAATGGCCGAGCCATGTCCCAAAGCCTGCTCCCTACCGCTCTCTCCTTCCTCGGCATCTTGCTGCTGATCCCGGTCGCGCTGTGGCTGCTCAAGCGCACGCCCATGGGTGGTGGCGCCACGAGCGGCCAGATGCGGGTGATCGCCACGCAGCCGATCTCGCCGAGCCAGCGCCTGCTGATCGTGGAAGTGGGCCAGGGCGAGGACCGCCGCTGGCTGGTGCTGGGCGTGACGGGCCAGAACATCGCCACGCTGCACACGATGGCGCCGCAGCCCGAGGTGCCCGGCGCCGCTGCGCCCTCGTTCTCGCAGCTGCTCGGCAAGTTCGGCAACAAGGGCCCCGGCAATGCGCAGCAATAAGTGGATCCTGGGCCTGATGGCCGTGCTGCTGGCGCAGCTGGCGCTGCCGGCGCTGGCACAACAGAACACGCCGCCGGCCACCCTGCCCTTGCTGGTCGGCCAGGGCGCGGGCGGCAGCAGCTATTCGGTGCCGATCCAGACCCTGCTCTTCTTCACGGCCCTGGGCTTTCTGCCCGCCGTGCTGCTGATGATGACGGGCTTCACCCGCATCGTGATCGTGCTGTCGCTGATGCGCCAGGCGCTGGGCACGCAGGCCGCGCCGCCCAACCAGGTGATCGTGGGCCTCTCGCTGTTCCTGACCTTCTTCGTGATGAGCCCGACGCTCGACAAGGTGTACACCGATGCCTGGCTGCCCTACAGCGAAGGCAAGATCGGCTTTGAGGTCGCGCTGGACCGCGCGCAGGGCCCGATGCGCGGCTTCATGCTCAAGCAGACGCGCCAGAGCGACGTGGCGCTGTTCTCGCGCCTGGCCAAGCTGGAAGCCGACGTGAAGCCCGAAAACGTGCCCTTCCGCGTGCTCGTGCCGGCCTTCGTGACCAGCGAGCTCAAGAGCGCCTTCCAGATCGCCTTTCTCGTCTTCATCCCCTTCCTGGTCATCGACATGATCGTCAGCTCGGTCCTGATGAGCCTGGGCATGATGATGTTGTCGCCGGTGCTGGTCTCCCTGCCCTTCAAGCTCATGCTCTTCGTGCTGGCGGACGGCTGGAACCTGCTGCTCGGATCACTCGCCGCTTCTTTCGCGCAATAGCCGTCAATCCCCATGGATTCCCAACAAGTCTTCACGCTGGGCCAGCAAGGCCTGTTCATGCTGCTGCTGGTGGCCGCGCCGGTGCTGCTGACCGTGCTGCTCGTCGGCGTGGTGGTGAGCGTCTTCCAGGCCGCCACGCAGATCAACGAGGCCACGCTGTCCTTCGTGCCCAAGGTCGTCGCCGCCGTGCTGGTGTTGGCCATCGCCGGGCCGTGGATGATGACGCAGCTGGTGGAGTACATCCAGCGCACGCTGCAGATGATCCCCTCGGTCGTCGGCTGATTTCCTCTCCAACCAACGCGCATGTTCAGCGTCAACGAAGCCCAGCTGCTCGCTTGGCTCAACCCGCTGCTGTGGCCCACCATCCGCTGCCTGGCGATGTTCGCCGGCATGCCGATTTTCAGCGACCGCGCGGTGCCGCTGCGCGTGCGCATCGGACTGGCGGTGTTCATCTCGGTCTGCGCGCAGCCCTCGCTGCCGGCAATGCCCATCACCGTGCTGGACAACGTCCCGTTGCTGCTCCTGCTGATCGCGCAGCAGCTGGTCATCGGGCTGTCGATGGGCTTTGCCGTGCGGCTGGTGTTCGCTGCGCTGGAGTTCGCCGGTGAAATCATCGGCCTGCAGATGGGCCTGAACTTCGCCGGCTTCTTCGATCCTTCGACCGGCGCGCAAGGCACGGCCAGTTCGCGCTTCTTCGGCTCGATGGTGGCCTTCCTGTTCGTGGCCATCAACGGCCATCTGCTGCTGATCCAGGCGCTGGTGCAGAGCTTCACCACCTTCCCCGTCGGCGACGAGCCCTTTCATTTCCTGCGCGCGGCCCAGCCGCAGGCCTGGGGCGCGGAGGTCTTCAGCATCGGCCTGTGGATCGCCTTGCCGCTGGTGACCATGCTGCTGTTCGTGAACCTGGTGCTCGGCGTGATCTCGCGCGTGGCGCCGCAGATCGGTGTGTTCTCGGTCGGCTTTCCACTGACTGTCTCCATCGGCCTGGTGGGCATGCTGGCCACGCTGCCGCTGATGGAAACGCCCTTCCGCGTGGCCCTGGAGCGACTTCTCGCCGTCTTCGGCTAGCGCGTCACGCTGCCGAAAGGTTCCGGCTGCGATCATGCCGGCCATGAAGTTCGGTACCGCTTTTCTCCTGTCCTCCTGCTGCCTCTGCCCGGCCGCCATGGCCGCAGGCGGCCATCATTCCGTTGACGACGCCACCACGCTCGATCCAGGGCAATGCCAGGTCGAAGTCTGGACCGAACAGGCCTCGGGCAGCGATCTGGAACACATCGGCCCGGCCTGCCGCCTGGGTGCCCTTGAATGGGGCCTGAATATCGACCGCAAGCGCATCCACGGCAGCAACAGCACACCGCAAAGCGGCGGTCTGCAGCTCAAGTGGGCACGTGAATTCGCGCCGGGATGGAGCCTCGGCGCCGCGACCGGCGTGAACTGGCAGAACCAGGCGCCTCATCGCGCGGGGCAATGGCTGGTCGTGCCGCTGACCTGGGCTGCGACGCCGGAAGTCACCCTGCACCTCAATCTCGGCCGGGAGTTCCGCAACGGCTCGCCTGATCGCTCGACGCGAGGCGCTGCCGTCGAATGGCAACCCTTCACGCAGTGGCAGGGCCTGCTGGAATGGTTCGACGACGGGCAACGCCCGCTTCACCGCGTCGGCCTGCGCTACTTCATCACCGAGCTGATCTCGCTGGACCTCAGCCGCGCGGCGCACCAGGGCGGCGCCCGCGATCCGTGGTGGACGGTGGGATTGAACTGGGCGTGGAACCGCTGAGGCCGCGATTCAGCGCCGATCGCGTCCTTCGCGGACGGCCTCGACCAGTTCCTCCCGGCTGAGATCCAGAGGAACTGCCTTGACGGCCAAGGGCGATGCGCCACCGGAAACGGGTTGGATAGTGAAGGTCCGACCGTCCCGGCGAGTGATGCGAACCGCGCCCTCCTTCTGAGCGCTGTCCAGGACGGCGGCGAAATTCTGGCGAGCCTCGGAAAACGTGTAGATCTTCATTCGCTATACCTCCAGGACTTCGATGCCGAGTGTTCGTGCGTGGACTTTCAGCGCCGCATCCAGCGTCAGCAAAGGAGAAGATGACTGCTGAGCGCAGACCAGCATGTAGGCGTCGTAGGCATACGCGCGGAGCCTGGCCGAAAGCGCCAAGGCCGGCTTCAGATCGACGTCGATAAGCTTGATCGGAATCTTTCGATACACCGCCACGCATGCATTGGCTTGGGCAGCCGTGATGCGCTGACGCTTCAGCATGGCAGAGAGCGCGTTACCGATCTCCCAATACAGGGAGGCTGGTGCGATCAATGAATGGCCGGCGGTCAGTTCGATGGCACGCTCGCGTCCAGGCTCGCCACAGACGACGGCCAGGATCGCAGAAGTGTCGATCACGATATCCATGGCTCGAATTGTACAACTGTACAACTCGAGCCCTACAAGCCCCTGAAGGGGTGGTCAAAGTTCCCGCAAGGCAGTGGTCACCGGCACCGAAGCCGCCCGCACCGCCGGGAACAGGCCGCCGACGAAGCCGATGGCAAGGGCCCACTTGATGCCCTCCCACAGCAGCTGGCCGGACACGCGCAGGTTGAAGCTCAGCTTGCCGACCGAACCCGCGGCCATGGTGGAGGCCTCGTAGCCGTTGAAGATGGCCCAGGCGATGAGGCCACCTGCAGCGCCGCCGATCAGGGCGAGGAGCATGGTCTCCAGCATCACGGCGACCACGACCGGCATGCCGCGAAAGCCGATGGCGCGCAGCGTGGCGATTTCTCGAGCGCGCGCGGCCACGGCAGCGAACATGGTGTTGAGAGCGCCGAAGACCGCGCCCACGGCCATGATCGAGCCGACGACGATGCCGATGATGCGCAGCGTCTTGGTCATGGTCTCGCTCTGCTTGGCAAAGAAGTCCAGCGTGGTGCTGGCCTTGACCTTGAGCTGTGGGTTGCCTTCGAGCGCGTCGCTGAAGGCCTTGAACGAAGCCGGACTCTCCAGCTTGACCGTGGCCGAGTTGCGGCTCGGGCCGCGGCGGTAGGTGTCGTTCACCACGTTGGCATCGGCCCAGAGTTCCGATTCCATCGCGTCGCCCGAGGCGAAGATGCCGACCACCGTCCAGGGCTGGTTGGCCAGCTTCAGCGTGGCACCGACCTTCAGGCCTTCGAACTGCCGCACCGCACCCTTGCCGACGATGAGCTCGCGCAGGCCCGGCTGGAAGGTCCGGCCTTCGATGATCTTCACGTTGGGCCGCACGGCAAAGGCTGCTTCGCTGACGCCACGGAACTGGGCGCTGCCTTCGTCGCCGGTGGTGCTGCCACGCACCGGCAGGTTGGCGGCAACGACCGACTCGGCCGAGATGATCGGCTCGCCCTTGGCATTGCGAGCCACGCCGGGTGCCTGCTCGATCTGCACGAGGTCTTCGCGCGACAGATTGGACGACACCTCGTTGGCCGAGGCGCCGCGCATCACGATGGAGGTGTCGAGGCTGCCGGAGTTGCGCAGCGTTTCGGCATAGCCTTCGGCCATGGCCAGCAGCGCCACCAGCACGCCCACCACGCCGGCGATGCCGACGACGATCACGGCCGAGGAGCCCATGCGCTGGCCCAGCGTGCTGATGCCGACGGCCGCCACCGAGCGGGTCTGCGTGCCGGAGCGGAACACGAACAGGTAGAGCGCCAGCAGCACGGCCACGACGAGCGCGCCCTGCCAAGGCATGGCGACCCATGCGACCAGCGCCACGACGGTGAGCAGGAAGAGGCCGAGGTTTTTCAGGAATTTCATCTTCATGCCCTCCCGGCCAGTGCGTCGGTGATGTTCACGCGCATGGCGCGCAGCGCCGGCAGAGCGCCGACCAGCAGACCGAACAGCAGGGCCAGGCCCACGCCGATCATCCAGCTCACGAGGCCGGCGGCCGGCAGGTTCAGCATGCCGCCGCTGCCAGCGCTGGCCACCGGGCCGATGACGCTGGCCAGGCCGAGGCCGATCACGCCGCCGATCAGCAGCATCAGCACCGATTCAGCGAGCACCATGCCCAGCACGCTCTCGCCTGAGAAGCCAAGCGTCTTGAGCACCGCAATCTCGCCCGTGCGTTCGCGCACGGCCTGCATCATCGTGTTGCCCGCCAGCAGCAGCAGCGTGAAGAACACGGCACCCATGATGGAGGTGACGATCAGGTTGATGTCAGCCACCTGCTTCATCCAGCCGGACATGGCGGCGGCTTCGGTCAGCGTGCGCGTCTCGTGGTCGGAGTTGGCCGAGATGGCGTCGATGGCCTTGAGCACGCGGTCCGCCTGGTTCACGTCCTTCACGCGCGTCACGTACCAACCCACCGCGCCCTGGTTCCACGGCGTGGTGTCGTCGAAGTACTTCCAGTTGAAGAGGAACATCTGGCTGTACCAGGCGCCCGACTTCTTGTCCGGCACGTTGATCACGCCGACGATCTTGAAGCTCCAGTTCTGGCTGCCGTTGCGATCCGGGAAGATGGTGGAGATCATCGGGACCTGGTCGCCGACTTTCCAGCCGAAGCGCTTGACCAGAGCCTCGCCGACGAGCACGCCGTCTTTCGTCTCGGCAAAAGCCTTGCGCGCCTCGGCCGAGACTTCCATCTCCGGATACATGTCCACGTAGTTCGGAGCGACGGCGAAGCTGAAGACCTGGTTCTCGGGCTTTTGATAGGCACCGCCGAACCAGTTGGCCCAGGTCGTGTCCTTCACGCCGTCGATCTGCGTGATGCGCTGGCCGAGCGACATCGGCAGCAGTTGGATGAAGCTGAGCTTGGAGCCCGTCTGCAGGCGCTGCGCGCCGTTGGCGCTCTTGCCCGCTTGATCAAAGCCCACGCGCACGGCGTCCAGCAGGCCGAACAGCAAGAAGGCCGTGATGATGGAGACGAGCGTCAGGAAGGTGCGGCCCTTGCGCCTGAACAGCGCGGCCCAGATGAGGTGGAGGTATTTCATGGCGCCTCCGTCTTAGGCAGCAGCCTGTTCGACCAAAGTACCCTTGTCCAGATGCAGCGTGTGGCTCGCGCGCGTAGCGGCCTTGGGGTCGTGGGTGACCATGACGATGGTCTTGCCGTGCTCGCGGTTGAGCACCTGCAGCAGCGTCAGCACGTCTTCGGCCGACTGGCGGTCCAGGTCACCGGTGGGTTCGTCGCAGACCAGCAGCGTGGGGTCGGAGACGATGGCTCGCGCAATCGACACGCGCTGCTGCTGGCCACCGGAAAGCTCGGTGGGCTTGTGAGTGGCACGGTCGGCCAGGCCAACGAGCTGCAGGGCGATGGAAGCGCGCTTCTTGCGCTCGGCGGCCGAGAGCTTGGTCAGCAGCAGCGGCAGCTCCACGTTCTTCTGTGCCGAGAGCGTAGGCATCAGGTTGTAGAACTGGAAGATGAAGCCGACCTTGGCGGCGCGCCACTTGGCGAGCTGGGCGCCGCTCAGCTTGTCGATGCGCTCACCGGCCACGTTGATGGAGCCGCCAGTGGGCGCGTCCAGCCCACCCATCAGGTTGAGCAGCGTGGTCTTGCCCGAGCCCGAGGGGCCCATCAGCGCGAGGAAGTCGCCCTGCTGCACGTCGAGGTTGACGCTGTGCAGCACCTCCACCTTCTGCTTGCCGCGGGTGTAGGCCTTGGAGAGGTCGCGGATTTCGATCAATGCGCTCATTTGTTCTCTTCCTTCAGCATGACGGCGGCGCCGTCCTTGAGTTCAGCGGGCGGCGAGACGATGACGGTCTCGCCGGATTTCACACCTTCGGTCACGAGCTTGAACTTGCCCACGTCGGCGCCGAGCTTCACGGCGCGCTGGCGGGCGCGGCCATCTTCCATCACGAAGACGACCTTGGCACCGTCGCGCTGCTGAATCGTGTCAGGAGACACGAGCACGCCGGGCACGGGCTTGGATTCGACCTTGGCAGTCTCGGCCAGGAAACTCACGCGCACGCCCATGTCGGGCACGACGCGCTCGTCGCGCTCGTCCATCGCCACGCGCACCTTCACCGTGGCCTTGCCGCGGTCGGCCGTGGGGATGACGGCCAGCACGTGGGCGGGGATCTTCCAGTCGGGGTAGGCGTCGAGCACGGCTTCGCAGCGCATGCCGGCCTTGACCTGCGCGATGTAGGCCTCGTTCACGTCGACCTGCACCTCGAGCGAGGTCATGTCGACGATGGTGCCCACGCCGGTCCGCGTGAAGCCGCCACCGGCAGACAGCGGCGAGACGATCTCGCCGACCTGCGCGGCTTTGGCGGTGATGACGCCGTCAAACGGAGCGCGAACGATGGTGTAGTCCAGCTGCAGCTGGGCCTGCGCCATCTGGGCCCGCATGGCATCGATATCGCGGTCGCGCGCTTCGAGCGAAGCGGCCTGCGAGGCCACCGCCAGGCGCGCGTTGTCGAGCGCGGACTGCGTCGTCATGCCGCTGGCGAAGAGCTCTTCCTGGCGACGCAGGTCGGTGCGCGCCTGGGCCAACTGCGCCGCCACCTGCTTCTTGTTGGCTTCGCCGCTGCGCAGGTTGGCGCTGCTGGCGGCCAGGGCGGCAACCTGGTTGTGGTTGTCCAGGCGGGCCAGCACCTGGCCCTTCTTGACGTGCAGGCCCTCTTCGATCAGCAGCTGGGCCAGCGTGCCAGTGACAAGAGCCGAGACCGTCGCCTGGCGTTGCGCAGTGACGTAGCCGGTGGCCTGCAACACGGCGCTGGTCGAAGCATCGCCGTTGTTGGCCTTGGCCGTGGTCGTCTGGACGGTGGTGGGCTTGTTGCCCGCGAGGAACCACCAGGCGGCGCCGGCGATCAGTGCGAGGACGACGATGGCGGCGATGACGCCCCAGACCCATCTCGGTGGGCCGCCTCCCTCATGGTCCTCTCGATGTGCGCCTTCGATGCGCAGTTCCTTCAGCAATCCGGTATCGATGATGGTCTCCCTTGCAGAGACCGAGGATCGTAGCCGGGGGAAGTGACGCCGCTACTAGGGTGGGCCCTGGGAACAGGGCTGTTTCATTTCGCCCTCGAACTCTCCTACAGCATCCACAAGATTAGCGATGCCGACTTGAGGCGCCCTTGACAACATCCGCCCCAAAACAAGGGCGCGGGACGAACAGGGAGCGCATGAAAACAAACAGAACACCCCTCACGCAGCGGGCGAAGCGTTTTCGCCTGGCCGCCGGCCTGCTCACACTGGGCGTGGCCGCGGCCGGCTGCACCATTCTTGCGCCGATCCAGGAGCCGGAACACGACCGGCGCTTTGCCGTGGAGTTCCCGGACTCCGAGCAGGTGCCCTGCGTCGATCCCGACGGGCGCTCCCGGCTCTGCGATGCGAAGCTGAAGGACTCGCTGGACGGCTACGTCGGCGACCTCGGCCGCGCCATGTGGGAGACCGACCTGCGGCGGCGCAGGCTCGTCACGATGGGGGCCGAGAAGGCCAAGATCGCGAACCTCTACAACGCGTTGCTGTGGCCGCTCGGCGCCTACTTCGTCACCCGGAAGATCCATCACCCGGAATGGAGCACGCTGGACACCGCCGCCGTGGGCACGGCCACGTACGGGCTGCTGAACTCGGGCATTCCGGAACGCGACAAGCTGTATGTGCGGGCCGCTTCGCGCATGGCCTGCGCGATGGTCCTGTACGAGCCCCTGCTCTATCGCCGCTACCAGATCGACGCCCCCTACGACGTTGACGTCATCCACCCGGAAACGCTGGAGGGCCGCATCAACCGGCTGGAGGAAACCATCCGGGCTTTCCGCCTGCGACGCGACGTGCTGGTGTCCACGCTGAAGGCCAGCCCCGGCAAGGCGGCGCCACCGGCCGAGGCCTTGAACAGCATCACGGCCGTCAGATCCGCGGCTCTCGGACGCGGGAAGGCCGCCGCGGGCGGCGTGCCGCCCGGCGACCTGCAGACCTTCGTCAACAACTTCCAGGCCGAGACCGACAGGCAGCTCGCCAGCGCACGCTCCCAGCTGACCGAGGCCCGCACGACCTTGGTCCTGCTGCGCTCGGCCGGCATCCGCCTGCGGCAGGCCCGCGGCCGTGTCGACGCAGCCCTGAACGAGGCGCTGATGGTCGGAACGCCCGCCCTCGTCACACCCGAGGCTCGGGCCCGCGACATCGCCACGGCGCTTCAGAACCACCTGGCGGCGACCAAGAGCTTCAACGACAAGGTGGCCACGCTGCGCAAGCAAAGCGGCACATCGCAGGATGCGACGTGGACGCTCACGGACACGCGGCTGCAAGCGTTGAATACCGATTCACAACAAGCGGTGCTGCTCTTCTGGAGCACCCGAAGGGTGTCGCTGGACGACGCGCAGGAGCTCGTTTCCAAGTGGCGCGCCGACCATCAAGAGCGGGTGAAGCTCGCCACCGATGCGGCCACCGGCATGGGCTGCAGCGAAGGTACGCTGGACGAGTTCAGCCGGCAGCTGCTCCAGATGGTGAACGACGCCGCGGAGGCGGCCGTTGCTGCAGCGCCTGCCGCTTCCGGGGCCTCCAAATGAAGGCCAGTCCAGGGAACGCCACGTGGGCGGGCTACAGGCAGTTTTCCCAGCTGAGCGGCTTGCTGGCGCTGCGCTGGCGCGGCACGCCATTGCAAGGCGCACGGGACATCGACTGGCTGAGGCCTGAACTCGTGCAGTCCCTCCAGCTGCTGGCCGGCGGCATCCTGGAGGTCAACCTGCGCGATGGCTGCAGCGCGCGCCAGCTGCCACGCGAATGGCAGGGCCTGCGCCTGCGGCCGGTCCGCGCCCCGGCACTCGTGGCGCAGGCGGCGCCGCCACGCATGACCCTGAACCGCACCCGGGAAGACGGCACCGCCACCGCCCTCGTCCGGGACCGGCTCAACGGCCAGCGCTGCTACCTGCTCACCTGCGGCCATGTGGTAGCTCCGGACGCCGCCGCGCGCTTCGGCGATCCGGTGCGGGTGACGCTGTCCGCCGTCAGCGACACCGTGGGCAGCTTGCGCGAATGGCAGCCTGCCGTCGGGCCGGGCAACCAGCCTTCCAGCATGGACGCCGCCCTGGTCGAGCTCGATGAAGGCGCCTTGGCTTTGGTGAATTCACAGGCCAGCGACTGGCTGCCCCGCGCCGTGTCGCGCGACGCCTCGCCGGGCCGCCGCGTGTCGCTGCGGCGCGCGAACGACGTGGTCGAAGGCCAGCTGATCGGTCCCTGGTCGGGCGCCGTGACCGGCGCAAACGCCCAGCTGGCCGACTACTACCTCCAAGGCGCCATCGGCTACAGCGCCGCCAGCCCCACCCTGGGCGGCGACAGCGGTGCAGCACTCTGGTCCGAGGGCGACGAGCTGCTGGGCATGCACATCGGCGCCATCCAGGACTCGAGCAATCAGGCCAACGCAGTCATGACCTGCGTGGCACCGGCGTTGGACTGGTTCTGCGTCAAGCCCTTCACGCGCGACGATCCGGCCACGGTGGGTCCGCGCGATTGGCCCCCCTTGCCGGAGCGCCTGGCCAGGACTGCCGCCGCCGCAGCGGCTGCGGCGGCAGCGCAGCAAGTGCAGCCCGCCGGTGCAGTCGGCCTGTCTCGCGACCAGACCATCCTGGCCAAGACCTTGTGGGGCGAGGCGCGCGGCGAAGGCGTGATCGGCATGCAGGCGGTGGCCGCCGTCGTGATGAACCGACTGCGCGTGAGCTACCGCGGCCGCACGACCGCGGAGGCGGTGTGCCTCGATCCCAAGCAGTTCAGCTGCTGGAACGGCGACGACGTGAACCTGCCCCTGATCGAACGCCTGGGCACCACATCGGACACCGACTACCAGGATGCGCTCGGCATTGCCGAGCAGGCCCTGGCCGGCCGACTGCCGGACCCGACGCTCAACTCCAAGCATTACCTGGCCACCACCCTGCCGGCCGCGGCGATGCCCACGTGGGCGCGCGGCAAGGCACCGGCCATCGTCATCGGCCGGCAGGCCTTCTACAACAACATTCTTTGACGACGGGACGGCCATGGAGAACTTGATCATCGACGTGGTCATCGGCCTGCTGCTGATCTACATCGCCGCCTCCTTCCTGCTGATGAAGGTGCAGGAGAGCCTGGATGGCGGGATCCTGCGCGGCCGGGTGTCGATCCTGCTTCAGGCGGTGAACGAGGCCGTGGGCAACGACCAAGACCTCAAGAAGCTCGTGTTGAAGAATCGGCTGATCGCTTCGCTGTGGAGCGGCGAAGTCGAGCCGCGCTCTTCCAACCTCTTCTTGCTCCGCCGCGCCAAGGGCCCTTCGCAGATCCCGGGCGACCTGTTCGCCAAGGCCTTGCTGATGGCCTTGAATCCCTCGCGCAACCTGCCCTCCACGGAGGGCCGTGCGCCGCTGCCATTCATCGACGAGCTGATGAAGGCGGCACCGAAGGACTCGGACCGCATGCAGTACCTGCAGGCGTTGCGCGGCCTGGTCCCGAGCAACACCAGCGGCTGGCCCGAATTCGAGCTCGCCATCGCCACCTGGTTCACCGACATCTGCGACCGCTCTGACGGCTGGCTCAAGCGCCGGTCGGAAGCCATGGGCCTGATCCTGGCCTTTTTGCTGTGCGCCGCCATCAACGTGGACACCGTCCACATCGTCAACGTGTTCGGCAGCGACCCCGAGTTGCGAGAAGGCTTTGGCGCCCTGGGCGAACTGGTGGCGCAGCAGAACCGCGGGGCAGCGGCTGGGGCTTCCGCGCCGAAGCCGGCGACGCCCGATCCGGCGCTCGATCCGCGCGCGCGCGCTATCGGCCGGCTCGACGATGCGCTGTTCCGCCTCCACGAGGCGTACAACAAGGATCGTGCCATCGCAGGCTACGGCGTGGACGAGATTGACACGAAGAGGACCTGCCCGCTCGGCAGCGCGGAGGAGGTGCCAGCTGCTGACCGCGCAGCCTCCGCCGCGGCAGGCAGCAAGGCCGGCAAGGATCCGAAGGTAGAGCACATGTCCAACAGCGACGTCTGGATCCTGGTGCTCACGCGCATTCAGGCCCCGCTCAAGGCCGCCATCGAGCGCGTGGATGAAAGCAAGGCCAATGACGCGGTGCTGCGCGAGGTTTACGGTTGCATCAACCAGGTGAAGGCGTGGGTCGGCTCCGCCGTGACGGCCAGCAACAGGGCCGATACCCGCAACCTGATGCTCGAGGCCGCCAAGGCGCTTGAGGACAGCAGCTCCTCCATCCTGGCCGTGATCCGCAATGCCGAATCCTTTGGTGGCCTGCGCAATCTCTTCATCGTCGACCCCACGGCCTTCGCGCGCTGCGCGGACATGGGCCTGCGGGACCTGCGTGCGATGAGCGCTTGCGTGTTCAAGGAACAGACTTTGATGAGCCGCCTGCCCATCGGGCACAGTGCCAGCAACTGGCGGCAGCAGTTCTGCGAATACAAGAGCCCGCCCAAGAAGGCCAGCGAAGCCGAGGTCCAAGCTTTCCTCGACTCAGGGCCGAAGTCTGGCCCTTGCCATGTCGACCCGCTGCCCCCTCAGCCGCAGCTGGGCCTGCCTGCGCTGCGCCTGGAGAACAACGGATGGGGATGGGTGCAGGCCTTCTTCGGTCTCGTGATCTCGGCCCTGTTCATCTCGCTGGGCGCGCCAGCCCTCTTCGGCCTGCTGAACAAGTTCGTCGACCTGCGCAGCGCCGGCCGTGTGCGCGACGCGTCGCTCAGCGCCGTGCGGGGCGCCGGCACCTTGCCGCTGCCGATGCTCGCCATGCCGCAGATCCTGTCGGACACGGCCCCTGCGGCCACGGGAACGACGCCCGCAAAGGTCAGCACTCTGCCGACCGTCGAAGGCGCCCAGCCCGGCTTCGAAGAGAACCTCACCGACCGCGAAATGCAGGCCTTGAAGCAGCGCCTGGGCGTGCAACCTTCGACGGGCGGCATCGACGCGGCCACGCGCGCCGCGCTGCTGAAGGAAACCGGCTCGGGCCAGCTGACCCTGGCCAGCTTCACGCAGCTGATGGGTCGCCCGCCCGTGCAGGCGGGACCCAGCGTCGGCGCGCTGCCATCGGTACTGCCGCAGCTGCGCCAGCCGACCCGGCTTGCACGCACCCTGGCCGACAACCTCAACACCAAGACCAACTTCCCCAACCGCGCCGATCTCAACACGGTGACCACCTTCACCGACGAGATGCGCGCCATGGCCGTGCTCTACCGCTACGGCAAGGCCGGCAACCTCACACACACGGCCGCGATCTTTCAGACCGCGCTCAATCAACCCGACCAGCTGGACCAGCTCGACGAAGCACTGCTCAACGACATCCTCAGCAGCAACAACACGCCGGTCTTCCAGCGCCACGCCACCGCGCCCTGGCTGGACATCGCGTTGGGCGAGCTGGGCCAGGTGGAGAGCAAGGGCAGCACGCGCGCCACCAGCAATCCGCGCGTCTGCGACTATCTCGATGCCGTCACGCCGCCCATGGGCAATCAGGGTGACAACACACCGTGGTGCGCTGCTTTCGTGACCTGGGTGTTGAGCCACTCGAGGGCCACCAACGGCGCCTTGACGACGACCTCCACCAACGCAGCCTTCGCAAGCAACGCCAACGGACTGCTGGTGCCCTTCAAGGACCAGGCCGCGGCCAAATCCTGGATCGGCTGGCAAAGGCCCGACCTCAACGGTGCGGCCTGCGCACCGGTGGCCACGGGCGGAACGCCGCCGCCGCAGGTCGGCGACGTTGTGGTGATCGCGCCCAGCCCGGGCCAGCACCACACCGGCTTCGTCTACGAAGTGAGCACCGCCACCAACGAGTTCTGGCTGCTCGCCGGCAACCAAAGCGGTGCTTCTCGCGTGTCCTTGTGGCGCCTGCCCTTGAAAGCGATTTTGTAGTCGCGGAACCTCGACAAGCCCATCAAATCGCGTGAGTCTCGATGGCGAATCAGCTCTCCACCAACCCATTGCGGATCGCGTAGACCGTCAGCTCCGAATTGTTCGCCAGGGCCAGCTTCTCCAGCACCCGGGCGCGATACACGCTGACGGTCTTGGGGCTGAGGTTCAACTCCTCGGCGATGTCGGACAGGCGCTTGCCCGAGGCGATCATCACCAGCGTCTGCAGCTCCCGATCGGAGAGCTTCTGGTGCGCGGCCTCGGTGGCCGGTGTGGTCAGGCTTTCGACCAGCATCTGCGCGATCTCGGGCGTCACGTACTTGCGCCCTTGCGCCACCGTGCGCACGGCCTGCACCAGCAGGGCCGGATCGCCGCCCTTGTTGACGTAGCCGAAGGCGCCGGCCTTGAGCGCGCGGATGGCGTACTGGTCTTCGGGGTACATGGAGACGATCAGCGTGCGGATGGCCGCGCCCTCGTCCTTGAGCACATGCAGCACGTCCAGGCCCGAGCGGCCGGGCATGTTGATGTCCAGCACCAGCACGTCGCAGGGCTTGTCGCCGAGCTTGTGGAGCAAGGCGCGCAGTTCGCCGTAGTCGCCGGCTTCACCGACGACCTCGATGTCCACGCAGTCGGCCAGCGTGTCGCGGATGCCGCGGCGGATGAGGGCGTGGTCGTCGCAGAGGATGACGCGGATCATCACGCCTCGCCCCAGCCGCCGCCGCCTTCAAGCGCACCGTCGATCACGTCATCGGCAAGCGGAACCGAAAGGATCACGCTCGTGCCGCCATTGCCCGTGCTGTTCGAACTCAAGTCCACCCATCCCCCCACTGTGGCCGCGCGCTCGTGAAGGCCGCGTATGCCGAATGATCGCGCCTTGGCCAGGTCCTCCGGCGCGATGCCGCGGCCATTGTCGTTGACCTCCAAGGTCAGCACGCCGGTCTGCATGGAGAGTTCGATGTCCACGCGCGACGCCTGTGCGTGCTTCGCCACATTCGTCAGCGCCTCCTGCGCGGCGCGGTAGGCCACCAAGGGCACGCCCGGTGGCAGCTGCATCTGTTCCTGGCTGGCCCGCACGGCGCACTGGATGCCGGTGCGGCGCTCAAAGCCCGCGGCCATCCACTGCACGGCGGCCACCAGGCCCTGGTCCAGGATGGCCGGGCGCAGGTTGTGCATGATGCGCTGGCTGGCCTCCAGCGCACTGGTCACCGTGTCCAGCGCCGCACGGGTGCGCTGGCGCACGATGTCTTCCTGGGCATGGCGGGCGATCCAGGCGAGGTCGAACTTCACGGCCGTGAGCGAACCGCCCACGTCGTCGTGGATCTCGCGCGCAATCGCGGCGCGTTCCATTTCGATGCTCGTCTGCAAGTGGCCAGCCAACTCGTGCAAACGCTGCTTGGACTGGCGCAGCGCCTGTTCCGATTCGAAACGCGCATTGCGTGCCTCGGCCGCCTCGATGGCGCGCAGCAGCGCGGGCGCCAGGCGCGTGAGGTTGCCCTTGAAGAGATAGTCGGAAGCACCGCCACGCACGGCTTCCACGGCCATGTCCTCGCCGATCTGGCCGGAGACCAGCAAGAAGGGAATGAAGCGCTTGAGCTCGCGCAGCCGCTTCAGGACTGTCAAGCCCGAGAGGCCGGGCAGGTCGAAGTCGGCGATCACGGCATCCCAGGGCTGCTCTTCCGCCAGCGCCGTCTCGATCTGAGCCATCGTGTCCACCCGCTGCACCTGGGCTTTCAGGTGCGACCGTTCGAGTTGCACGCACAGCAATTGGTGGTCGAGTTCGGCGTCTTCGACGTGCAGGATGCGCAGGCTTCGATCGGGAGGCGGCAGGGGTGTGGGCATGGGCGCGCAGTATGCCGGCTGATAGAGGCGTCAGACGCGAAGTTCAACCGCTATTCACAGCAGCAGCGACAGCGATATACCCGCACGATTTTGCCGTGCTGTCGTGCTTGGGCGAAGACACAACATCCGCAAGCCAGCCGAATGGTTGCCGCCAAGGGTTTTCCCGTACTATTTGCCAACAATGCCTCGAAACTTTGACAAGTTGATACACGGCTTGCCGTGGCACATCGACATCTGCATAAGAATTACCGAAGATCCGACCTTGTAAGAAAGTGTTGTGGTGGCCCATTTCCACGGCACGGCGATAAATAAAACTGGAGAGCGCGCGCAGATGGAAGAAATTTCAGGCCAGGACGGCGAGGGCATGGCCCCTTTGCTGGCGGCCGCCGAGCTCCAGGACCATCTGATGACGGTCACCAACGATCTCGAGCGGCTTCAACGCCTGCTCGACGATGCCGGCGAAGCGCTTTCTGCGCATTTTTACAGTGCTTCCAGCCATATTTCCGCCCTGATTAAGGGAGCAGAGGGGGTTGACACCCCTGACAATGCCAGATTGCAGCAAGTCATGTCGGATATAGCCGGAGCGATCACGGCATTGCAGTTCCAGGACATGGCCACGCAACTCATTGCCCATACCAGCCAGCGGCTGCGCAATTGCGCGGACCAATTGGCCCGAGACACTTTTGGCGACGATGAGGACGGCGTGACCGTGGTCGAAATCGCTCCCCTGCGTCCAAACCCCGTGACGCAGGATGAGATGGACGCTGGGTCCATCGAACTTTTCTGACGCCTCAGATTCGAATACTCCTTTACCGAAACAAGCAGAACTCCCGGAGAGACGACGATGCATTCAATCCTTGCTGTGGACGATTCGGCCTCGATGCGCCAGATGGTTTCGTTCACCCTCAAGAACGCTGGTTTCAATGTGGTGGAGGCAGTGGACGGCCAGGACGCCTGGGAAAAGTCCTCGCAGCGCGACTTCGACCTCGTGCTCACCGACCAGAACATGCCGCGCATGGATGGCATCAGCCTGACCAAGAAGCTGCGTGACAACCCGAAGTTCAAGACCACGCCGATCCTGATCCTGACCACCGAGTCCAGCGACCAGATGAAGCAAGCCGGCCGCGCCGCCGGCGCCACGGGCTGGCTCGTCAAGCCCTTCGATCCCGCCAAGCTGATCGAGGTGATCGGCAAGGTCATCAAGTAAGCAACCCGAGAGTCATGGCAGACATGTCTTCAGACAGCGCAAGCGCCAGTGCCGGCATTGACCTCAGCCAGTTCTACCAGGTCTTCTTCGAAGAAGCCGGCGAGAACCTGGACTCCATGGAGCAGTTGCTCCTGAACGTGGACGTGGAGGCCGCAGACGACGAAGAGCTCAACGCCATCTTCCGCTGCGCCCACTCGATCAAGGGCGGTGCCGCCACCTTCGGTTTCTCCGATGTGGCCGAGCTCACCCACCAGATGGAGACGCTGCTCGACAAGCTGCGCCGCCACGAGCTCAAGCCCACCACGCAGATGGTCGACATCCTGCTGCAGTCGGGCGACGCGCTGAAGGGCCAGCTCGCACGCCACCAGGGCGCCAGCAGCGAGATCGTCGACACCTCGCACCTCGTCTCCAGCTACAAGGTCCTGTGCGAAGGCGGCACGGTCGATACCAAGGCCGCCCCCCCTCCCCCCGCCGGCGCCCAAGGCGGCCGCCGCGCCGGTTGCCGACTTCAAGACCTCGGCCCGCCTGCTCGAGTTGCGCGTGGGTCCGCTCACCGACCTGAGCCTGGCCGACAACCTCGTCGAGCTGTTCAAGGAAATCACCGACCTCGGCACCATCGAGCCGCTGGACGCCGGCTCTTCGGCCGACGGCTACCGCCGCTTCAAGGTGCTGACCAGCAGCGCCGACAACGACCTGCTGGACCTGTTCACCTTCCACGTGGCCCGCGAGCAGGTGCACCTATCGCCGTTCGGTCCCGGCTACGGCTTCCATGACGACGCACCGGGTGCGCCCGCCAAGGAAGAGCCGGATCCCGGCTATGGTTTCTTCGACGACGCCCCGGGCACGCCCGGCGCAAGCGGATCCACCGACGTCAAGCCTGTGGAAGCCACGGCCGTCGCCGCGGCACCCAAGGCTGCCGTCGCTGCGCCCAAGGCCGAGGCCAAGGGCGCGAGCATGGACCAGTCCACGCTGCGCGTCTCCATCGAAAAAGTCGACCAGCTGATCAACCTCGTGGGCGAGCTCGTCATCACCCAGGCCATGCTGGCGCAGAACAGCCGCGGCCTGGATCCGGGCCTGTACCAGCAGCTCGCCTCCGGCCTTGCAGACCTGGAGCGCAACACGCGCGACCTGCAGGAATCGGTCATGTCCATCCGCATGATTCCGATGTCCATGGTCTTCAACCGCTTCCCGCGCATGCTGCGCGACCTGGCGGCCAAGCTGGGCAAGAAGGTCGAGCTGGTCACGCAGGGTGAAGCGACCGAACTGGACAAGAGCCTGGTCGAGAAGATCACCGATCCGCTGACCCACCTGGTGCGCAACAGCTGCGACCACGGCATCGAGATGCCCGAGGATCGCGCCGCCAAGGGCAAGCCCGAGCAGGGCACGATCACGCTGGTCGCCTCCCACCAGGGCGGCTCCATCGTCATCGAGGTGCGCGACGACGGCCGCGGCCTGAACCGCGACAAGCTGATCAAGAAGGCCCGCGAGAAGGGCATCGAGGCGCCCGACAGCATGACCGACTCCGAAGCCTGGAGCCTGATCTTCGCGCCCGGCTTCTCCACCGCCGACCAGGTCACCGACGTGTCCGGCCGCGGCGTCGGCATGGACGTGGTCAAGAAGAACATCACCTCGCTCGGCGGCACGGTCGAGATCGACTCCGCCGAAGGCTACGGCATGAAGGTCTCGGTGCGCCTGCCGCTCACCCTGGCCATCATGGACGGCATGAGCGTGGGCGTGGGCGAAGAGGTCTACATCCTGCCACTGAGCTCGGTGGTCGAGTCCTTCCAGGTCGAGTCCGACACCATCAAGACCGTGGCCGGTTCCGGCCGCGTGGTCGAGGTGCGCGACGAGTACATGCCCGTGCTCTCGCTGGAAGAGATCTTCCGCGTGCCGCGCTTCGATTTCGAGAAGACCTCGAACATCATGGTCGTCATCGAGGCCGAAGGCGGCCGCGTGGCGGTGCTGGTAGACGAACTGCTCGGCCAGCAGCAGGTCGTGGTGAAGAACCTCGAAGCCAATTACCGCAAGGTCAACGACGTGTCCGGCGCCACCATCATGGGCGACGGCCGCGTGGCCCTGATTCTTGACGTCGGCAGCATGGTCCGGCGCTCGCGTCACTGAAGTCAAAGATTCAACAAAGTCATCACGAGGGTTTGCACATGAGCACTTCCAATGTCCCCGCCCTGCGCCAGGAAGGCGCACTGGCTGTCCAGGCCAAGGGCCCCGGTGCTTCCGGCGGTGAATACCTGACCTTTCGCCTCGGCGCCGAGGAATACGGCATCGACATCCTGAAGGTCCAGGAAATCCGCTCCTACGAGCCGCCCACGCGCATCGCCAACGCCCCTGATTTCATCAAGGGCGTGGTCAATCTGCGCGGCGTCATCGTGCCAATCGTGGACCTGCGCCTGAAGCTCGGATGCCCGACCGCCGAGTACAACAGCTTCACCGTCGTCATCGTGCTGAACGTGAAGAACCGCGTGGTCGGCGCCGTCGTCGATTCGGTCTCCGACGTGCTCGAACTGGCCAAGGACACCATCCGCCCCGCGCCCGAGCTGGCCGCCAGCACCGTGGACACGAGCTTCATCACCGGCATCGGCTCAGTGTCCGATCGCATGCTGATCCTGATGGACATCGAAGGCCTGATGAGCAGCGCCGACATGGGCCTGATGGACGCCGTGGCAGCAGCGGCCTGACCGCGCCCACAGCGGCCCGGTGCCGCGCTCAAGACTGAGGCGGCCCCTGGGGCCGCCTTTTTCTTTGGTCCTCGGACCTCCAGGACCTTCAGGACCTTCAGGACTTTCAAGACTTTCAGGGAGTAATAAAAACATGGCCTCCACTTCCACTTCGATCGCCCGCCGCGTCTCGCTCTTCGGCGCCGCCGGCATCGCCACCGTGCTCATCGCCATGAGCCTGACCATCAGCCTGATGCTGTCCAAGGCCGGTGACGAACGCACCCGCACCTGGATCGGCGACAAGACCGCCTCGCTGGTCGACGCGCTCGACGCCATGGACGGCGCCGCGCGCCAGATGGTGGAGCGCAACTACGGCTACTTCCGCGGCGAGTTCAAGGGCGAGTTCGCGCTCGACAGCGGCGGCACGGAGCTGAGCAACGGCGGCGTCAAGCTCAACGGCAACTTCGATCATGTGGACCGCTTCACCGCCGTCACCGGCGGCGTGGCCACGGTCTTCGCCGCCAAGGGCGACGACTTCCAGCGCGTCAGCACTTCGCTGAAGAACCCGGCCGGCGAGCGCGTCATGGGCACCATGCTCGGCAAGGCCTCGCCCGCCTACGCCAGCGTCAGCAGCGGCCAGGCCTACACGGGCCGCGCCACGCTGTTCGGCAAGAACTACATGACCCGCTACGACCCGGTGAAGGACAGCAGCGGCAAGATCGTCGGCATCCTCTTCATCGGTTTCGACCTCGACGCCTTCGACGGCGCCGTCGAGCGCATGGTCGCCAACGCCAAGTTCTTCGAACATGGCGGCACCTACATCGTCAATCCGACCAAGGATCCGGCCAAGGCCGTGCTGGTGGCGCACCCGACCGCCAAGGGCAAGCTGCTCGCCGAGATGGAGCCGGGCTTCGTGAAGACGCTGTTCGAGCTGAAGGACAGGCAGGCCTTCCTCGACGACGCACCCAACATCCTGTCCAGCCCGGAGAAGGACAACTTCGCCGTGCTGCAAAAGAGCGAGAAGACCGGCTTCTGGGTCGTGGCCCAGGTGTCGCGCGGCGAGGCCCAAGCCACCACGCGCAAGCTGATGTGGCTGCTCTGGGGCCTGATCGGCGTCGTCGTGATCGGCCTGGGCCTAGGCCTGGCGTGGATGATGAACAAGTGGGTGGCCGAGCCTCTCGGTTCACTGACCGAGGCCTTGGGCGCCATCACCTCGGGCGACCTCACGCACGCCGTGCGCAGCCGCCGCAACGACGAGATCGGCCAGTTGATCCAGCAGACCGAGACCATGCGCGAGAAGCTCGCCCAGGCCATCGGCACGGTGCGCCATTCGGTCGATTCGATCAGCACGGCCAGCAGCGAGATCGCCACCGGCAACCAAGATCTCTCGCAACGCACCGAGCAGACCGCCTCCAACCTGCAGGCCGCCGCCGGTTCGCTCACGCAGCTGACCGGCACGGTGCGCCAGACGGCCGATTCCGCGCTGACGGCCAACCAGCTGGTCAGCTCCGCCGCCGAGGCCGCTGCCAAGGGCGGCGAAGTGGTGGGCCAGGTCGTCTCCACCATGGAAGAGATCAACGCCAGCTCGCGCCGCATCAATGACATCATCGGCACCATCGACGGTATCGCCTTCCAGACCAACATCCTCGCGCTGAACGCCGCTGTTGAAGCGGCCCGTGCCGGTGAACAGGGCCGCGGCTTCGCGGTCGTGGCCGGCGAAGTGCGCTCGCTGGCCCAGCGTTCCGCCGAAGCAGCCAAGGAGATCAAGAGCCTGATCCAGGCCAGCGTGGAACGCGTCGAAGTCGGCTCGCAGCTGGTGCAGCAGGCCGGCGTCTCGATGAGCGACATCGTCAGCGGCGTCCAGCGCGTGCAGGACATCATCGGCGAGATCTCCTCGGCTTCGGCCGAGCAGAGTGACGGCATCGTCAACGTGAACCAGAGCGTGGCCCAGCTGGACCAGATGACGCAGCAGAACGCCGCGCTGGTCGAGCAAAGCGCTGCCGCTGCCGAAAGTCTGCGCGAACAGGCGCACAAGCTGGTGGCCGCCGTGCAGGTCTTCCGCGTGGATGCCAATGCCGGCGAGCACAGCGCGCTGGGCGTGCCCGCGTCCAAGCCGGCGCCGGTCAACACGGCGGCGAAGGCCGCCTCCCGCCTGGCCGCCGTGGCTGCGCCGAAGCCCGCGAGCCGCGCCGCGCCGCGGCCAGCCGCCAAGCCCGCAAGCCCCGCGCCCAAGGCCAAAGCCAAGGGCAACGGCCCGCTGATCGAGAAGGCCATGCAGGCACCCTCGGCAGCGGCGCCTGTCGCCCGCCCTGCCCCGGCGCCCGCCGCCGACGGCGACTGGGAAACCTTCTAAGCACTCACTCGGCGCTGGCTTCGCGCAGCGTCTGCGCCACCGGACGGCGCAGCACGCTGCGCAGGCTCCACCAGCCTGCGGCCTGCGCCAGCAGCGCGCCGACCGCAGCACTGACCAGCGGCGCCCACAGGCGCGGCTGCCAGTCGAACTCGAAGACCTGGCGTGCGAGGAAGGCGCTGATCACCAGCGCCACCGCGCCGGCCAGGAAGCCCGCGAGCGCGCCCACGCCCAGCAGCTCGGCGCTCTGCACGCGGCCCAGCAGCTGCGAAGTGGCACCGAAGGCGCGCATGATCGCGAACTCGCGCGTGCGGGCCTCACGCACGCTGGCCACCGCGGCCAGCAGCACGACCAGGCCCGTGGCCAGGCTGAAGGCGAAGAGGAACTGTACGGCGCCGATGACCTGGTCCATCACCGCCTGAACCTGGTTGAGCTGTGCCGAGACATCGACCACCGTGAGGTTGGGGAACTCGCGCGCCAGCAGCTTGTCCAGGCCCGCGCGTTGCGCCGCAGGCGAGCGATAGGCGGCGATGTAGGTCACCGGCAGCTCGGGCATGTCGGCCTTCTGGAACAGCACGAAGAAGTTGACCCGCATCGAGGCCCAGTCGACCTTGCGCAGGTTGGTGATCTTGCCAGCGACCTCGGTGCCGGCCACGTCGAAGCGCAGCTCGTCGCCGAGCTTCAAGCCCAGCGTCTTGGCCAGGCCTTCTTCCACGCTCAGGCCTTCGCCCGCTTGCCACTGGCCCGAGGCCAGTTGGTTGTGGCCCGGCAGCGTGGCGCTGTGGCTGAGGTTGAACTCGCGCTCCACCAGCCCGCGCGCGCGGCCTTCGGCATAACGCTTGGCGTTGACGGCATCGCCGTTCACCGCCACCAGCCGGCCGCGGATCATCGGGTACCAGTCGTACTGCTGCACGCCGGCCTCGGCCAGGCGCGCGCGGAAAGGCTCGGCCTGGTCGGGCTGGATGTTGATGACGAAGCGGTCCGGCGCCTTGTCCGGCGTGGCGGCGCGCCAGCTGGAGATGAGGTCGGTGCGCAGCAGCACCAGCAGCGACAGCGCCAGCAGGCCCACCGCAAGGGCCGAGGTCTGCAGCACCGCAAACGCCGGCCGAGCGGCCAACTGGCGCGTGGCCAGCAGCAACCAGCGCGGCGCATTGGCCTGCGGCACCACCGCGCGCAGCAGGCGCACCGCGCCCCAGGCCAGCAGCGCGAAGAACAGCACTGCCGCCGCAAAGCCGCCAGCCGCGATCCAGCCGAGCTTGGCGTCGCCCGCCATCACCTGCAGGATGGCTGCGAGGCTGCCCAGGCCCAGCACCAGCGCCAGCAGCGAGCCCGCGCGCGGCCCGCCCAGATCGCGCCGGATCACGCGAAGCGGCGGCACGCTGGCCAGCTGCAGTACCGGTGGCAGGCCGAAGCCCAGCAGCAGCGCCGCGCCCAGGCCCAGGCCCAGCAGCGCGGGCAGCAAGGATGGCAAGGGCAAGTCCACGCCCACCAGATTGCCCAGCAGCACCACGAAGACGAAATGCAGCCCGAAACCCAGCGCCACGCCGGCCAGGCTGGCAACCAGGCCCGCGACGCCAAACTCCAGGCCATAGGCCCAGGCAATGCGCCGCTGCGGTTGGCCCAGCACGCGCAGCATGGCGCAGGCATCGAGATGGCGGGCGGCAAAGTCGCGCGCCGCCAGCGCCACGGCCACGGCCGCCAGCAGGGCTGAGAGCATCGCCACGAGGCGCAGGAACTGGCCCGCGCGATCAAGCGTCTGGCGCATCTCGGGCCGGCCGCCTTCCAGCGATTCCAGCCGCACGCCGCGCCACTGGCCGCCTTCGATCAGGGTCTTGGCCTGGCCGATGAACTTCGAGGCCTGCGTGCCCGCCACCAGCAGCCGGTACGTGACGCGGCTGCCCGCCTGCACCAGGTGCGTGGCCGCCAGATCGTCGGCCTGCAGCATCACGCGCGGCGCAAAGCTCATGAAGCCCGCACCTCGGTCGGGTTCGTTGTCGATCACGCCGGCAATGGTGAAGCTGGCGTCGCCCAGCAGCAGCGTGTCGCCCAGGCGCAGCTCGAGCCCGTCGAGCACGGCAGCGTCCAGCCACACCTCGCCACGCGCCGGCGCACCGGCCAGGCGGCCGTCCTGCAGGCGCAGCTTGCCGCGCAGCGGATAGCTGTCCGAGACCGCCTTCACCGCCACCAGCCGGCTGCCGCCGCCCTGGCTGTCGGTGGCCCGCGCCATGCTCGGGAAGTTGGCCGTCGTCGCCGTCTGCAGCTGCAGCTGGCCAGCCAGCTCGCGCAACTGAACGGGCGTCGGCTGGTCGCTCACGACCACGGCATCACCGCCGACCAGCTGGGCCGCATCGCGGCGCAGGCCCTGATCGAGCCGGTCCGACAAGAAGGCCACGGCACAGAGCGCCGCCACGGCCAGCGTGACGGCGAGCATCAGGAGGCGCAGCTCGCCCGCACGTGCATCGCGCAGCAGCTGGCGCAGGGCCATGGTGAACACGCTCATGCGTGGATTCCGAGCGCGACGCGCGTCTTCTTGGGCAGCTTGGCCGCCACCAGTTCATGCGAGCGGGTGACGAGCGCCTTGAGCTCCGCCAGCGGCAGCGCCTTCGGATCCTTCAGCGCCACCCAGTGGTAGCGCGCCGCGTAGGGCGCCGGCATGAAGCCCGGCAGGCCGGAGATTTCAAGAAAGCGGTGCTCGTCCACCTTGAACGAGCAGTGCGTCCAGCCATCGGGCTCAGGGCCGCCGACGAAGAACATCTTGGCGCCGACGCTGGCCACCCAGTCGGCGCCCCACTTGATGTCCTCGGTGGCGCCCGGCAGCGCGATGGCGTGTTTGCGAAGTGCGGCGAAGCTCATGCGGCTGAGTGTAAGCAGTCCGCGTGAACCCGCCGGCTCGTCACAAGATCAGATCTTTGCTCTCAGGGTCAGGAAATATTGGCGGCCGCTTTCGTGCCAGTAGGCAGGCGCGTTCTCGCTGATCTCGTAGGTGTGACGCACCGGATTCGTCAGGTTGTTGCCGTCGAAATGGATGCTGATGTCCGGCGTGATCTTGTAGCCGATCGACAGCGCCAGGCCGCCGTAACCCTTGTAGAACTTCTCGCCGTTGTAGGCCGTGACCACGCCGCCCGACATCGTTGGCGTCTTGGAGCCGTTGCCCACGTAGGTGTAGGAATAGTCGCTGCGGTAGTTCCAGGCCAGGCTGGCGGAGAGCTTGTCGTTCTCGTAGAAGCCGCGCAGGTTGTAGGTCCACTTCGAGGTGCCCAGCATGTCCACGCCGTCTTGGTCGTGCGAGTCCACGTAGGTGCCGTTCACGCCCACGCCGAAGCCACCGCTCACCGGCAGTTCCAGCGCCGCCTCCACGCCCTTGAGCTGCGCCTTCACGCCGTAGCGCGAGGTGACCGCGTAGGTGGTGATCTTGTTCTGCGTGATGTTGAAGTAGTCGATGTTGGAGACACCGGCCTTCACATAGTTCTGCAGATGCTGGTCGAACACGCCGAACGAGGCGTAGGCGCGCGGCGCGAAGTACCAAGCCACGGACAGGTCGATGTTGTTCGACAGGATGGGCTTGAGCTTGGGGTTGCCGCTCGAGCCGGTGAGCAGCGTGTCGTTGAGCGACACGGCGCCGGCCAGCTCGTTGTAGTTGGCGCGGCCCAGCGAGCGCGACACGCCCAGTCGGGCGATCCATTGCAGCGCCACGTCCCAGCGCAAGTTCAGGCTGGGCAGCAGGTCGTAGTGGTCAGTGGTGACGGTGCGCGGCAGGTAGGTGCCGAGCTTGGAGCCGACGATGGCGCCTGGCACCGCGCAGGGCTGCAGCACCACGCATTGCGACAGCGACTGGTAGGAGGTCGAGTCCACCGTCGTGTTCGCCATGCGCAGGCCCACATTGCCGGTCAGCGCGGAACTCACCTCGAACTCGGCCATGCCGTAGACGGCGTAGTTCTGTTCCTTCACCGCATAGCCGCTGGTCAGCGAGCGGTTGGCCACCGGGTCCCAGTTCATGTAGGCGGCACCAAAGGCGCGCAGCTGGGCCTCGTTGTAGCGGAACAGGTTGCGCGGGAAGGTGCCGTCGATGCCCGAGGCCCAGTTGGACGGATACAGCCCGGCCGGAGCAGGCAGCGCGCCTGCGGGAACGAAGTTCGTGCCGACCAGCGAGCCGCCGGTGACGGCCGTGAAGGTCTGGCCCTGGTCTTGCGCATTCCAGCGGCCGCCCAGCACGTCGTAGCTGCGCTTGTGTTCGGAGATGCGCACGCCGGCTTTGAGCGCGGTGATGAAGCCCTCCATCTGGTAGGTGCCGTCCAGGTGCGCGTAGTTCTCCTTGTCCACCGACTTCACGGACGCCGCCGTGTTGCTCATCAGCGAGAAGCCGGCCGGGTTGCTGAAGTCCACGGCCTGGCCGCTGATGGCGTCGGTCATGCTCCAGTCGGTCGGGCGGCTGCCGTTGACCTGGTAGCTCATGTTCGGGTTGATGTAGCCGAAGGTCAGTTGCGGCTGGTCCTGCGTCACGCCGCTGCCCTTGGTCGTGCCCAGGCGCGCGGTGATGGTGAACTTGGGATCGAGCTTGAGCGTGGCGTCGAGGTCGTAGAAGGACGACAGCGACTTGGCACCGTCGCGCAGGATCTGGTCGTACTCGAAGCCGATCACGCGTTGCGTGGGCGGTGCGTTCGAAGGGCGCACGATGTTGGCCGAGGTGATGACGTTGCCATCGGTCTTGGCGTTTTGCAGCAGCCAGCCCGCGCCCACGAGCTGCGAGCCGAAGGCAAAGCCAGACGTGTTGACGTTGTCCGCCGTCAGCGTGGTGCGAAAGCCCGAGAACGAAGCCTCGAAGGCATCGTTGGGTTTGAACTGCGCGACGAAGGACGCGCCCTTGCGCTTGCGCACGCCGGTGAACAGGGCGTCGTTCAGCACGTTGGGCATGCGCAGGCCGGCCAACGCCGCGTTGCCCGACGCCGCCGCCTGTGCTGCCGACACCACCGCATAGCTGAACACTTCCTGGCCATCGCGGCGCAGGTGACGGTTTTCCATGTAGGCCTGCAGCAGCAGACCGATCTTGCCGTCCGCGCTCTTGAGCGCGACCAGGCCCGAGACCTGCGGATCGGTCTTGCGCGGCAGGTCGGCATAGACGGCGCCGACCGAGAGCTCGCCCGTCAGCGGCTTCTTGAAATCGAGCGGCTTGCGCAGGCGGATGTCCACGCTGCCGGCGATGCCGCCTTCGGTGATGTCGGCCTTCTGGTTCTTGTAGACGATGGCCTGGCCGATCAGCTGCGAGGGCAGCAGCGAGAAGCCGACGCTGCGGCCGCTGGCGCCCTGGTCGCCCACGTGCCAGTCGCCCGAGGACAGTGCGTGGCCGTTGACGGTGACGAGGTTGAGGTTCGGGCTCGTGCCGCGGATGGCCACGCGCTCGGCCTCGTCCATTGCCAGCGCGCCGCCGAACTGCACGTTCACGCCCGGCAGGCGCGAGAGCGCGTCGGCGATGTTCTTGTCGGGCATCTTGCCCACGTCCTCTGCCGAGACCACTTCGACGTTGGTGTCGGCGTTGCGCTTGGTGTCGATCGACTTCTCGATCGAGGCGCGGATGCCAGTGACCACCACCTGGTCGAGCTTGGATGTCTCCTGGGCTTGAGCCTGGGCTTGATGCGCCTGGGCCAGCAGGCAAAGCGCGGCGGCATGCGCGAGTGCATGGCGTTGCAGCATGAGCGTCTCCCTTCCGTTGTCAGACGTGTCTGACGTTTTCGGACGTTTATCGGATGTTTCGCACTGCGTCGGACTGCAAAGCAAGTCCGGGCTGCATTCCACTACCGAAGGGAGTGACACGCACATGCCAATGCGCGTGTCAGCCATGACAGAGAGTTATGTCAGGGTTGTGCCACCGCCGTGGTCCACAGCAGGTCGTGCACCTTCTCTTCCCATTGCGGGAAGGAAGAGAAGCGGCCGCGATGCGATTGCGGATCGGCGGCGTGGCCGCTGCTCACGTAGATGATGCCGCGTGTGCGGCTGGCGTCGATCATGAAGCCGGCCTGCAGGCCCCAGGCGAAGCCGAGGTGGCCCCAGGCCTGCACGCCCCCCTTCTCCAGCAGGCGGTCGCCCCAGCCGGGGCCAGTCTTGTCGATGAAGTGCTGGGCGCCGGTGCCCCAGGCGAGGAACTCGCCAGCGAAGTTGTCGCCGTTGCCCTTGCTCATCTCGTGGCGCCAGACCTCAGAGAACATGCGATCGATGCTGCTCTTCTTGAGGAAGCGCTTGCCCTGGTGCATGCCGCCGTTCATCAGCATGGCCATCACCGCGCCGAGGTCGCTCACGCGCGTGCGCAGGCCGCCTTGCGGGCCGAAGAGCGTGCCGTTGCGGCCGGGCACGTAGGCGTCGATGTTGGCAATGGGCTTGGGCGGACTGACGGTCCAGTCGTCGGTCTGCGCGCGCCAGGGTGCCGTGGCATCCCAGATCTCGCGGTCTTCCTTGCTGTCCGAGCCCTCTTTGGCGGGTTCCACGCGCTGCTTGCGGTAGAGCGTGGCGACGTTGGAGCGTTCCATCTCGGAGAGCGTCAGCGCATTGAAGCCGCCGAGCATGCCCAGCGGCGTCAGCACGAGTTCGCGCATCAGCTGGTCGAAGCGCTGGCCGGTCACCTTCTCCATCAGCGTGGCCAGCAGACCGTAGTTCAGGTTGCAGTAGGCGAACCAGCGCGGACCGTGGTCGGCGGACCAGCTCTTGCTGCCTTCGGCGTTGAGCTTGTCGATCAGTGAGACGTCGGCCGGGAAGGCGATGCCCGCGTCATCGCGCAGCGAGCTGGTGTGCGAAAGCAGCATCGAGACGCTGATCTGGTCCTTCGGGAAGGCCGGGTTGCGCAGTCGCACGCCCAGCACATCGCCGATGTCGGCGTCCAGATCCAGCTTGCCCTGCTCCACCAGGCGCATCGCGCCCAGGCCAACGACGAACTTGCTGATCGAGGCGACGCGGAAAAGCGTGTCGCGCGTGATCGGCAACTCAGGCGCGTAGTGCCGCTGCCCAAACTGCGCCTCCTGCACGATGCGGCCCGAGCGCATCACCAGCGTAGACAGGCCGGCCAGCGGATAGCGCTCGTCCTCGACCACGGCGCGCAGTGCGTCTTCTAGTGCGGTCGGCTTGTCTGCTGCGGCATGCGCGGCACCGGCCAGCGGCGCCAGCAGCAAGGCGCCACCGGCAGAGAGCAGTTCACGGCGCTTCATCGTCATCACTCCGCTCCCATTTCCTTGAGCAGGCGGTCGGCGTGGTCGACGACTTTCATCTGCCATTGCATGTAACGCGCGTCGACGCCGATGCGGCGCGCGGTCTGCGTGTTGAAGTACCAGTCGCCGATGACGGAGTCGATGGTGCGGTCGAAGTTCAGGCCGACCAGCTCGCCCCAGGCATTGAGCACCGGCGAACCTGAGTTGCCGCCCGTGCTGTCCAGCGTGGCCAGGAAGTTCACGGGCACGGAGTCGATGGACTTCAGGCCGTAACGGTCGAGCTTGTACGACTTGATGGCGGCGAGCTGCGAAGCAGGCGCATCGAACTCGCCCTCGCCCGTCGCCTTGGTCATCACGCCGCGCAGCGTGGTGAAGGCGGTCCAGTTCGTGCCATCGGCACCGGGCTTGCGGCCGCCGATCTTGCCAAAGGCGATGCGCAGCGTGCCGTTGGCATCGGGATAGACGACCTCGCCCTTGGCGGCGTGCCAGGCCAGCACGGCCTGGAAGGTCTTGGCGTAGGCGGGCTGCAGCAGGCCGGCCGATTCTTTCTGGCGCTGCTCGCGGGCTTCGTCATCGGCGGCCAGCGCAACCGCAGCCTTGATGAACGAATCGTTCGAAGCTTGGAACTCCGCCGGTGACTTGCCGAACCAGGCGGCGCGGTCAGCGCCCTTGGCCAGCGTCGAGCCGGCGTAGAGCGCGTCGAGGCGGGCCTTGATCGCCGCTTCGGTCATGCCAGCTTCGAGACCGAGGGCGGACACGAAGGCGGTGTTCAGCGTGTCGGCTGGCTGGGCCAGGTAGCGCGCCAGAAAGTGGCCGACCAGGGCCTTGTCCGTCGCTTCGTCGTAGCGACGGTCCAAGGCTTGCTGCGATTGGCGCAGCGGCAGTTCATCGCGCTGCTGGAAGCCGCTCTCGCGCTCGGCATTGGGGAGTTGCTGCTGGCGCGCAAGCTTGTAGAGCTGGCGCGCCGCCGTCAGCAGGCGCGGGCTGGTGCCGTTGCCCAGCAGGAACTCGCGCTGCGCCAGTTGCTGGCGCTCGGCCAGCAGCCGCTCCGTGGTGGCGATGGCTTCACCGTACTGCGCACGGCGGCCGGCATCGGCGTTCACCCAGCTCCTGAGCGCATCGAACTCGGCCGTCTTGCGAGCCAGGATTTCCGGGCTGTCGTCAAAGCTCTTTTGCTGGCTGCCGAGGTTCTTCCAGCTGTTCTTGAGGCTGGCGAGCTGGCTGGCCATGGCGATCTCCGCATCGCGGCGGCCGGCAGTGCTGGACTCGATGATGGCGATGGACTCGCCCATCTGGCGAACGCGCGCGGGGTTCTGCCAGCCGAAGGCAAACGCCACTTCGGGCGCCAGGCGCAGGCGATTGGTCGTGCCGGGATAGCCGGCCATCATCACAAAGTCGCCCTCGTTCAGCGGGCGCGTGGCCAGCTTGAGGTGGTGCTTGGGCACGTAGGGCTTGTTGTCGGGGCTGTAGTCGGCGGGCTTGCCGTCAGCGCCCACATAGGCGCGGTAGAAGCCGAAGTCACCCGTGTGGCGCGGCCACATCCAGTTGTCGGTGTTGCCGCCGAACTTGCCCACGCCCATGGGCGGCGCGTAGACCAGGCGCACGTCGCGGATCTCCATCTGCTTGAACAGCTGGTAGACCGAACTGCCGTAGATCGGCGCGACGCGGCAGCGGTAGCCCGGCGTCTCGCAGGCGGCGAGGATTTTCTTCTCGTTGGCCTCGATGGCCTTGGTGCGCGCAGCACCCGTGGCGGCCTGCACGGTGGCGTCGATGACCTGGGCCGTGACGTCGGTGATCGCCTCGGTGACGAACACGCGCGAGCCCGGCGCGGCGGGCAGCTCCTCGGCGAAGCTCTGCGCCAAGAAGCCGTTCTTCAGCAGGTCCTTCTCCGGCTTGGCGTTGTACTGCACGCTGCCGTAGACGCAGTGGTGGTTGGTGACGACCAGTCCCTGTGCGGACACGAAGGAAGCCGTGCAGCCGCCCAGCGAGATCACGGCGCCCATCGGGAATTCCGTCAGGTGGGCGAGCTGTTCAGGCGCAAGCTTCAGGCCTTCGGCCTTGAGCGCCTTGGTGATGAGCGGCAGTTGCTGCGGCATCCACATGCCTTCAACGGCGAGAGCGGGCAGCGCCAGTGCGGCCAGCGCCGCGGGGATCAAGAGCTTGGTCATCGAAAAGTTCAGTTCTTCAATGGAAAAAGGGCGGCACGCCCGGTACTGCCGGTGCGTGCCGCCCAGTTCATGGGAGCTTACTCAGCGCCCATTTCCTTCAGCAGGCGGTCGGCATGGTCGACGACCTTCATCTGCCACTGCATGTAGCGAGCATCCAGGCAGATCGAGCGGGACATCTTGGAGTTGAAGTCCCAGGCGTCGATCACCGAATCCAGCGTGCCGTCGAACAACAGGCCGACCAGCTCACCCTTGGCATTCAGCACGGGCGAGCCCGAGTTGCCGCCGGTGGTGTCCAGCGTGGACAGGAAGTTCACCGGCACGGAGTCGATGGACTTCATGCCGTAGCGGTCCAGCTTGTACGACTTGATGGCAGCCAGCTGGGCCGCCGGAGCGTCGAACTCACCTTCGCCGGTGGCCTTGGCCAGCACACCACGCAGCGTGGTGAACGGCGTCCAGTTGGTGCCGTCGGCGCCGGGGTTGCGGCCCGTGACCTTGCCGTAGGTGATGCGCAGCGTGCCGTTGGCGTCCGGATAGACAACCTCGCCCTTGGAGGCGTGCCAGGCGATCACGGCCTGCATGGTCTTGGCGTAGGCGGGCTGCAGCAGGCCGGCGAATTCCTTGTCGCGGTTCTCGCGGGCTTCGTCGTCGGCAGCCAGGGCCACGGCAGCCTTGATGAAGGAGTCGTTCGAAGCCTGGAAGTCGGCCGGAGCCTTGTCGAACCAGGCAGAGCGGTCGGCGCTCTTGGCCAGCGTGGAGCCGGCGTAGACGGCGTCGACGCGGGCCTTGATCGCGGCTTCCTTCATGCCGGCCTCCAAGCCGAGGGCGGCCAGGAAGGGCTTGTTCAGCGTGTCGGCCGGTTGGGCCAGGTACTGCACCAGGAAGTGCACGACCAGGGCCTTGTCGGTCGCTTCGTCGTAGCGGCGGTCGATCGTCTGCAGACCCGAGCGGATGCGCGAGTCGTCACGCTGCTGCCAGCCGCTTTCGCGTTCGGCATCGGGCAGCTGGTGCTGGCGCGAGTACTTGTAGAGCTGGCGCGCAGCGGTGAGCAGGCGCGGGCTGGTGCCGGCGAGCAAGAACTCGCGCTTGGTGATGGCCTGGCGCTCGGCCAGCAGCTTCTCGACCGTGGCGATCGACTCGCCGTATTGCGCGCGGCGACCGGCATCGCTGTTCACCCAGGCCTTCAGGCCGTTGAACTCGGCCGTCTTGCGGGCCATGATTTCCGGGCTGTCCTCGAAGCTCTTCTGCTGGCCACCGAGGTTCTTCCAGGTGTTGTTCAGGCCGGCCATCGTGCTGGCCATGGCGATCTGCGCGTCCTTGCGGCCGGCGGTGGCCGCTTCGATGGTGGCGATGGACTCGCCGAACATCTTGATGCGCGAAGGCTGCGACTCGCCGAAGGCGAAGGCCACCTCAGGCGCCAGGCGCATGCGGTTGGTCGTGCCGGGGTAGCCCGCGACCATGACGAAGTCGTTTTCGTTCAGCGCATCCTTGGCCAGCTTCAGGTGGTACTTGGGCTCGAAGGGCTTGTTGTCCTTGCTGTAGTCAGCGGGCTTGCCGTCCGGGCCCACGTAGGCGCGGTAGTAGCTGAAGTCACCGGTGTGGCGCGGCCACATCCAGTTGTCGGTGTCGCCGCCGAACTTGCCCACGCCCATCGGGGGCGCGTAGACCAGGCGCACGTCGCGGATTTCCATCTGCTTGAACAGCTGGTAGGCCGAGCCACCATAGATCGGGGCAACGCGGCAGCGGTAGCCGGGGGTTTCGCAAGCGGCGAGGATCTTCTTCTCGTTGGCTTCGATGGCCTTGACGCGCGCGGCGCCGGTCGCGGCCTGCACGGTCTTGTCGATGATCTGGGCGGTGATGTCGGTGACGCTCTCGGTCACGAACACGCGCGAGCCCGGAGCGGCCGGCAGTTCCTCAGCAAAGCTCTGCGCCAGGAAGCCGTTCTTCAGCAGGTCCTTCTCCGGCTTGGAGTTGTACTGGATAGAGCCATAGGCGCAGTGGTGGTTGGTGACCACCAGGCCTTGCGGCGAGACGAAGGAGGCTGTGCAGCCGCCCAGCGAGATCACCGCACCCATCGGGTACTCGGTCAGCTTGGCCAGCTGTTCCGGGGCGATCTTCAGGCCCGTGGCCTTGAGCGACTTGGCGATCAGCGGCAGTTGCTGCGGCATCCACATGCCTTCGTTGGCATGACCAGGCAGGGCGACGGCCATCAGGGCCAGGGTGGCGGCCTTGGCGAGCAGAGTCTTCTTCATCGTTGTGTGATGTCAGGTTGACGAAACCCGCTAGCGTACACCGTTAGCGTCCCCATGCCGAAGGACATCCTCCACCAGCCGTAAAGCCAGGTAAAGCCGCGGAACGATGGAGCTGACCAGGATGTATTCGGCCTGCTGGCCCTGTGCGGCATGGGCGCCGGCCCCGCGCAGGCCCAGGTTCTCGATCACCGGGCCACGGGCGTTCAGGGCGGCGAAGGCGGCGTCCGTGCCGCCGCCCAGGGGCTGGTCCTGCACGCTGAGCTTCAGGCCCAGCTCGGCCGCGATGTTGACAGCCCGTGCGGCCAGCGCACGCGAGGCGGGCGTGGCAGCCATCGGCGGGCGTCGGTTCTCGAAGCGCAGGCTGATGCGGGCCTCGGGCAACAGCTGGTCCAGCACCGCGTCGCGCAGCCGGGTCTGCACGCGCTCGGCGTCGCCGGGTCGGGTCAGGCGCACATCGGCCAGGGCCGAGGCCTCTGGCGGGATCATGTTGCGCACCTCGCCGGCCCGGGCCAGCGTCCAGTTCAGGTTCAGGCCTTCGTCGCCGTCGAACAGCTTGCGGGTCTGCAGGATCTGGTGGGCCAGCTCTTCCAGCGCGTTCACGCCCGCACCGGCTGGCGCACCGGCATGGGCGGCGCGCCCGCGCACGTCCAGGTGCACCGCCAGGATGCCTGAGGTGGCCAGCGAGATCGACTCCCGCCCCGCGCCCTCGAAGGACAGCACCGCGTCGTGCGTGGCGCCCAACTCCGCAATCAAGCGGCGTGAGGCGGGCGAGGAAATCTCCTCGTCGCCGTTGAACAGCACGGTGATGCGCGCGTAGTCGTCAAAGCCGCGGTCCTTGAGCAGCTTCAGCGTGGACAGCACCAGCGCCAGGCCCTGCTTGTCGTCCAGGATGCCCAGACCGTAGGCACGGTCGCCAATGACGGCAAACGGCTGCCGTGCCGCGTTGCCGGCCGCATAGACCGTGTCCATGTGGGCCAGCAGCAGGACCGAGCGCTTTCCCCTGCCCTTGAAGGTGGCTTTGATCGCGGCGCCGGGCGTGGCCGGCGTGTCCTCCATACGATCGATTTCCGTTGGCGCGATGCGCTCGACCTCGGCGCCAAGCTGGCGCAGGGGCTCTTCGAGCGCGTCGGCCATGCGGGCCAGATTGGCGGCGTCGTGGCTGCCGCTTTCGATGGCGCAGAACTTCGCCAGGCGCTCCAGCAGCAGCGGCTGCTCGGCGCGCGCGGCGGCCAGAAGTGCGGCATCCGGCCCGGCATCGGGCCCGGCATGAGCGGCCGTACAGGCAAGGATCACGACAAGAAACTGCAGGCGCATATGGGGAGTTGATGCAGCGGCGGTGATGGGGAATTATCAGGAGCATCTTCCAGCCGTTTGGAGATCGCCATGACCCTCAACCAGATGGGCGCCATCCGCCAATGGCTGCGGCTGCACGGTGCGCGCCGCCCGGCCGAGTTGCACGCGTGGGATCTGGTCTGCATGCTCTGGACGATGGGCTGGATCGCCCTGCCCCTGGGCGCGATCTTCCACGACGACGAGTTCCTGCTCTTCTGGCTCGTCGCGCTGGCGCTGCCCTCGCTCTACGTCAGCGGCCGGGCGCGCTTGCACAAGCGCGGTCGCCTGCGCTGCGACTGGCTCACGGCCTTGTAAGCTGCGCCTCCATGCACGTCCTCGCCCTTTCCGGCAGCCTGCGCCAGGCTTCGATCAACAGCGCCTTTTGCCGCGCCGCCGCCCGGCTTGCCACTGCGCCGCTGCGCGTGCAGGTCTATGCGGGCCTGGGCGCCCTGCCCTTGTTCAATCCCGATCTGGAAGCGCAGCCGCCCGCAGCGGTGCAGGACTTGCGCGCCGCCGTGGCCCGCGCCGATGCGCTCTTGATCGCCAGCCCCGAGTACGCACACGGCGTCTCCGGCGTGATGAAGAACGCGCTCGACTGGCTGGTCAGTGACGAAGGCGTGGTGGGCAAGCCGGTGGCTTTGGTCAACACCTCGCCGCGCGCTCACCACGCGTATGAATCGCTGAGCGAAGTGCTGTGCACGATGTCCACCACGCGCGTGGCGGATGCTTCCATCGCCGTGCCCTTGCTGGGCGGCTGTGTCACGGAAGAAGCGATGCTGGAATCACCGCAGGCCTGCGGTGCGATCCGGGCCGTGCTGGCAGCGCTGGTGGCGTATCAGCCGATCAGCGCTTCCCACTCGCCGGCGCGCTCGTAACCGGCGTACAGCGTGATGGCCAGCTCGCGCAGGGCCACGTCGTCGCTGCCATAGGCCTCGGCGAGGCGCTCGCAGGCGTAGAGCCGGTCGTAGACCATGCGGGTGGCCGAGACGCGGCGGCCTTGGCCGTCCATCATCTGCGCAAAACGCTGCAGGGCAGACAGCTCCACCGCGCTGGCGATGGGCGACTCCAGATCCACCGTCCGACCGGGCACCAGGCTCGGATCAATCTCCAGGCCGGCGAGCGAATAGCTCAGCTCGGGGCCGGATTCGGGCAGCAGGTGCAGCGGGATGATCATGATGCCCACGATGATCCGCGGATCGCACATCCGGCTTAAGCGAGAAAAGGGCCGGAAATCCGGCCCAGTTCAGGCCAAGTTCAGGTTTTCGCGGCAATGAAGCCCTGAAGCTCCTCGCACCATTGCGCCGCAGCCATCGCCGTCTCGCTCAGCTGGTGCACTTGCACGCCAGCATCGGTCAGCATCTTGCTTGATGCCGCGTTGGCCGCCTGGTGGTGATCCTTGCGCTCCAGGAAGACCACGCGCCTGATGCCGGCCTGGATGATGGACTGCGTGCAGCGCGGGCAAGGGAACTGCGTGGCGTAGATGGTGCTGTCGGTCAGCGGCAGCACCACGCAGTTGAGGATGGCGTTGACCTCGGCATGGACGATGTAGCTGTGGCGCGAGTTCAGCGGGTCGCCGTCGTCATCGGCCCAGTAGGCGGGGTCGTTGTCGTCGCAGCCGCGCGGCAGGCCGTTGTAGCCCACGCCGAGGATCTTGTTGTCCTTGCTGGCGATGCAGGCGCCGTTGCGCTTCTTCGCATCCTTGGAGCGCGCGGCGGCCAGCAGGGCCACACCCATGAACATCGAATGCCAGTCGATCAGCGGTTTGTTGTCCATGTGCTTCCAGATGAATTCGATCGATCAATCAATCAGGCGACGCTTTCCACGCCGCGGTTGGCCAGCTCGTCGGCACGCTCATTGCCCGGATCACCCGAGTGCCCCTTGACCCAGCGCCACTCGACCTTGTGCAGCTTGCACAGCGAATCGAGCCGCTGCCAGAGCTCGGCGTTCTTCACCGGCTTGCCGTCGGCCGTCTTCCAGCCGCGGCGCTGCCAGCCGCTGATCCATTCGGTCATGCCCTTGCGGACGTATTCGCTGTCGGTGTAGATGACCACGTCGCAGCTGCGCTTGAGCGAGGCCAGCGACTCGATGGGCGCGGTCAGCTCCATGCGGTTGTTGGTCGTGAGCTTCTCGCCGCCAAACATGTCCTTCTCGTGCTCGCCGGCCTTGAGCCAGGCGCCCCAGCCGCCGCGGCCGGGATTACCCTTGCAGGCGCCGTCGGTGTAGATGGTCACCTGGGGCCTCTTGATCTTCAGTTCGGTCATGTACAGCTAACGGTTTGTTTATTTCTTGTGATGTGAATTGACGGCCACGGCGGGTGCCGCACGCGTCTTGGCCTTCTTGCCCTTGGCCAGGCCGACCAGCCGCATGCCCTGCACGCGCTTGGTGGCGCTGATGAAGTAGACAGAGCCCAGCACCGGCCACCAGCGCGCGCCCACCCGCTCGATCCAGCGCCAGCGCGAGAGCCATTTCTCGCTCTTGAGCGGCGGCGCATAACAGCCGAAACGAGCGGCATCGACTTCCAGGCCCAGCAGGCGCAGCCAGTCGCGCAACCGCCAGTAGCCGATGAAGTCTCCGGCGCGCGGCAAAAAGAGCTGGCGCTTGCGCGAACGCAGCCGGCCCAGATTCTGCCGCAGGCCCCAGAGGCTGGCCGGGTTCAGGCCCAGGATCAGGAGGCGCCCTTCGGGCCGCAGCACGCGCTCCACTTCGCGCAGCGTTGCGTGCGGATCCTGCGCCAGCTCCAGCGCGTGGGGCAGCACGACAAGGTCCAGGCTCGCCGTGGCGAAGGGCAGTTCATGGAATTCGCAGTGCACGGAGGCGCAGGCCAGCTCCGTGCCGCTCACGTGGTCCAGCGCCAGCCAGCGGTGCGGCATGCGGTTCGCCGCCAGGGCCGGCAGTTCGGGCAGGCCGAGCTGCAGGGCGTGGAAACCGAAGATGTCGGCCACCACGGCGTCCAGCTGCCCCTGCTCCCAGCCCAGCAGATAACGCCCGGGTGGGGTTTGCAGCCACTCGGCCAACTCTACAATCGAGGCTTCTCTGATGGTCATGGAATCCTGAGTGCAACTCACACCGCTGCCCGCCTTCGACGACAACTACTTCTGGCTGCTCGACAACGGCCGTGAAGCCCTGGTCGTCGATCCCGGCGATGCCGCGCCCGTCTTGCGGGCGCTGGCCGAGCGGAACTTGAGTCTCGCGGGCATTCTAGTGACGCACCACCACGCCGATCATGTCGGCGGCCTGGCCGAGTTGCGCGCCGTGGTGCAAGGTCCGATCTACGGCCCAGCGATGGAAGACATCCCCGGCCCGTACACGCCGCTGCACGCGGGCGACGAGGTCGAGCTGCTGGGCGCGAAGTTCACGGTGCTTGAAGTGCCCGGCCACACCGCCGGCCACATCGCCTACTTCCGGGAGGCCACGGCCGACGAAGCGCCGCTGCTCTTCTGTGGCGACACCCTCTTCTCCGCCGGCTGTGGACGCCTCTTCGAAGGCACGCCCCAGCAGATGCACGCATCCCTTTCGCAGCTGGCCGCTCTGCCCGGCGACACCCGCGTGTGCTGCGCCCACGAGTACACCCTGTCCAACCTGCGCTTTGCCCGCCATGTGGAGCCCGGGAATGCCGCCTTGCGTGCGCACCAGGCTTGGGCCACCATGCAGCGCGAGCGCGGCCTGCCCACGCTGCCGTCCACCATTGCGGTGGAGTGCGCCATCAACCCCTTCCTGCGCGCCGCCGAGCCCGAAGTGGCCCGCTCCGCGCAGAGCTATCAATCCGAGCTGTCCCCCGTGAATCCCGAGGCCGACCCCGTGGCTGTCTTTGCCGCGCTGCGACAGTGGAAGAACGAATTCCGATGACCCTCCTGCACCGACTCACGCCCCTCGCCTTCTCCCTCTCCCTCGCCTGCTTGCTGGCCGCCTGCACCGGCCTCCCCCAGCAAAACGCCGCCGCCCAAACCACGGCCTCGGCCCCCGCGCCCGCAGCCGCGCCGCTGGCTCCCGCCCCGGCGATCGCGCCCCTGAGCGCCGCCAGCGCGCCACTGCTTGCCGAACCCGAGACCGCCGCCGTCGAGATCGAAGACGGCATGACCGGCGCCAAGGTGCAACTCGACGACGCTGCCGCCAAGGCCGACCTGTGGATGCGCGTGCGTGCCGGCTTCACCATGCCGGTGCTGGACAACAGCGAAGTCGCCCGCGCCGAGGCCTGGTACTCGGCCCGCCCCGACTACGTGCAGCGCATGACGTCGCGCGGCTCGCGCTACCTCTACCACGTGGTGCAGGAATGCGAGAAGCGAGGCCTGCCCACCGAGCTGGCCCTGCTGCCCTTCGTCGAGAGCGCTTTCGTCACCACCGCGCAATCGAACGCCAAGGCCAGCGGCCTGTGGCAGTTCATGCCAGCGACGGGCCGCGATTTCGACCTCAAGCAGAACATCTTCCGCGATGACCGCCGCGACGTGCTGGCCTCCACCAACGCCGCGCTCGACTACCTGACGCGCCTGTACAAGCAGTTCGGCGACTGGCACCTGGCGCTGGCCGCCTACAACTGGGGCCAGGGCAATGTGGCCAAGGCCATCGCCCGCAACGAGCGCGCCGGCCTGCCGACCGATTTCGAGAGCCTCAAGCTGCCCGACGAGACCCGCTACTACGTGCCCAAGCTGCAGGCGGTGAAGAACATCGTGATGGCGCCCGGCAACTACGGCCTCTCGCTGCCCGGCATCGAGAACCACCCGTACTTCCTGACCGTGCGCATCGAGCGCGACATCGACGTGGCCCTGGCCGCGCGCCTCGCCGAGATGAGCGAGGACGAGTTCCGCCAGTTCAACCCGCAGATGAACAAGCCGGTGATCCTGGCCAACGGCACGGACCAGCTGCTGCTGCCCTACGACAACGTCAGCCGCTTCGCCAGCAACCTCGAAGCGCACCGCGGCCCGCTCGCCACCTGGACCGCCTGGGTCGTGCCCAAGACCATGAAGCCGGCTGACGCTGCCAAGCAAGCGGGCATGAGCGAAGCCCAGCTGCGCGACGTGAACCGCATCCCGCCCAAAATGCTCGTGAAGGCCGGCTCCACGCTGCTGGTGCCGCGCACCGCCAAGCGCGACATGGACGTGTCCGAGCGCCTGGCCGACAGCGCCGCGCTCAACCTCGCGCCCGATGTGCCGCCGCTGCGCAAGGTCTCGTTCAAGGCCGGCAAGGGCGGCGAGAGCGTGGCCAGCGTGGCGCGCCGCTATCGCGTGGGCACCTCGCAGGTGGCGCAGTGGAACAAGGTCGGAGCCAAGAGCAGCTTCAAGACCGGGCAGATGGTCGTGATCTACACGACCCGGCCTGAGCCCGCGCTCGCGGCGCCAGCAACAACGACGACCAAAGTCGCCGCCAAGAAGCCCGCCGCCAGCAAGCCGAGCGTCAAGACCGCCGCCAAGCCGACCGAGCGCAAGGCGCGCGGCGGCCAGGTCATCGCAGCCAAGGCCGGCAGCGGCAAGACCGCACTGCAGCGCTGAACTTCAGGCAGCTGCCGCCGCCTCGGCCTGACGCCGCCGCCAGGCCGCAGGCGGCATGCCGTATTCGCGCCGGAAGGCCCGGCTGAAGGCCGTGTCCGTCTGGTAACCCACCTCCTCGGCGATGTGCGCCAGCGGCGCGTTGCTGCGCGCCAGCAGGTTGGAGGCGAGCAGCATCCGCCATTGCGCGAGGTACTGCATCGGCGACTGGCCCACGAGCTGATGGAAACGCTCTGCCAGCACCGAGCGTGATGCACCCGCCGTGCGCGCCAGTTCCTCCAACGTCCAGGGCCGCGCCGGTTCGGCATGCAAGGCGCGCAGCGCGGCACCAACGACGCGGTCGTTGACACCGGCCAGCCAGCCCGTGCCTTGCTGCGCCTGCTCGTTCATGTAGATGCGCAGCACCTCGATGAACAGCACCTCGGCCAGCTTGGCCAGCAAGCCATGGCCGCCGGGCCGGGGTGAGCGCGCCTCAGCCAGTGCATAGCGCACGGAGGCCTCCAGCCACTCGCCCGCATCCGAGCCACGCACGCTGACCTTGAGCAGCGGCGGCAGCCCTGCGAGCAGGATGCGCGCCAGTCGCGCGTCACAGGCCAAATAGCCGCAGACCAGCTTGGTCGTCGCCCCGCCGCCGCCATAGGCCAGCAGCCGTGGGCGACGGGCCAGCACTTCATGCAGCCGCGCTCCCGTCGCCGGCGGCAGGCCCGGCTCTGAACTCATGCGGTGGGCATCGCCTTGCGGAAAGATGATGACATCACCAGCCACCAGCCGCATCGGCGCCTCGCCGTCGAGCTCCACCCAGCACTCGCCCTCCGTGATCATGTGGAAGATCACGACGCGCTCGGCCGTCGGCTCCAGATGAGGCGCCGCCGCATCGGCATGCGGCGCCTGGTAGCACCACGGCGCGGTGAAGCGGCCGTGCAGGAAGATCGCACCAACCAGGCGGACCACGCGCAGCGTTTGCGAGAGAGCGTCCATGCCTTCAGACGCTCACGCCGCCACGTCAACGCGCAGGGCCAGCGGCAGCGGCTGCTGGACCACGCAGCTCACCGGCGAGCAGCCCGCGTTCGACTCGACCAGCGCGCGCAGCCGCTCGGCTGGCACGCCGGGCGCGGCAATGCGCACATGCAGCTCGACGCTCAGCGGCTGGGCGGGCACGGGCTGGCCATCGGGCTCGTTGAGGCCCAGCATGCCGCGCGTGTCGGAACGGCTCGTCGTGCGCGCTTCGAGCAATTCAAGCTCGATGCCCTCGGAGGCCGCGACCATCGCAATGCGCGTCACCGCGCAGGAGGCCAGACCGGCGCGCCACAGCCAGCCCGGGGTCATCGCGCTGTCCTCGCCGCCGAGTTCGGTGGGCATGTCGGTGGCCACCGAACGGCCGCTGTCGCTGTGGATCTGAGTGCGCAGGCCGCCGGCCCAGCGGGCGGTGGCGGCGGAGTCGTCGTGCGGGCCCGCCTGCGGCTTGCGCTGCAGCGCAACGCTGACCCGCTCGATGGCGGCGGCAATGCTCTCCATGCTCATGGCGATCCTCCCCAAAGCGTCTATCCGTCCGGCGATTCTCGGGCCGCGGCGGACGCTCGGGCAAGAGCGGACGACGATCGGACAGGACAGCAAGCAGCCTTGCTCCGACAGTGGGCGCCTTGCAACCCCACTGGGAGACCGCTCATCATGCACGCAGCCATCGACTTCGCCGCCCTCAAGACCCGCCAGCAGGCCGCCTGGGGCTCGGGCGATTACGCCGTCATCGGCACCACCTTGCAGATCGTCGGCGAGCAGCTGGCCGAGGCCGCCGACCTCAAGACCGACGAACGCGTCCTCGACGTCGCCGCGGGCAACGGCAACGCGACGCTGGCCGCGGCGCGCCGCGGCTGCATCGTCACTTCAACGGACTATGTCGGCAGCCTGCTGGAACGCGGGGCCGAACGCGCGCGCGCTGAACGGCTGGAGGTCAGCTTCCAGACCGCCGATGCCGAGGCCCTGCCCTTCGGCGACGCAAGCTTCGACGTCGTGCTGTCCACCTTCGGCGTCATGTTCACGCCCGACCATTTCAAGTCTGCGAGCGAGATGGCGCGCGTGGTGCGCCCAGGCGGCCGTATCGGCCTGGCGAACTGGACGCCGGACAGCCTCGTCGGCAAGGTATTCAAGGTGCTGGGCCGCTATGTGCCGCCGCCAGCGGGCGTGCAGCCGCCCTCGCTGTGGGGCACCGAGGCGCACCTGCGCGAGCTGTTCGGCAGCAAGGCGGCGGCGCTGCAGATCACGCCGCGCGACTTCGTGTTCCGCTACCGCTCGGCAGCGCATTGGATCGAGGTCTTCCGCAACTGGTATGGCCCTGTGCACAAGGCCTTTGCGGCGCAGACGCCGGAGAAGGCCGAGGCGCTGGCGGCCGAGCTCACCGAGCTGCTGGAGAGCCAGAACCGCGCGGGTCCTGGCTCGCTCGTGATGCCTGCGGAATATCTGGAGGTCGTCGTCACGCGAGCTTGAGCAGCACGCGCAGCGGCGACGATCAGGCCAGGAAGAACAGCGCGATGCTGCAGGCCAGGCCTGCGGCCCAGACCAGCGAGCGCAGCGTGGCCTTGTCGGCCAGGTAGAGCGCGATGAAGGCCAGGCGCAGGGCGATGAACACGCAAGCCAGCGTGTCGACGCGCGCCTGGTCGGCGTGCATCTGCTGCGCGGCCAGCACACCGGCGATGAACAACGGCAGCGCCTCGAAGCTGTTGTTCTGGGCCGCGTTGGCGCGGGCCTGGTAGCCCGATTGCCTGGCCAGCCAGGCGCGCGGATCGTTGTTGTCGAAACCGCCTTCTCGGCGGCGCTTGCCAAAACCCTTGCCCTTGGCGATGCCGGCACAGATCACGGGCAGCACGCCCGCGATGATGATGCACAGGTTGGCGACGGTGGTCATTGGAGTTCTGAGGATTTCAAAGCGCGGATCATAGGGGCCGGCTCACTCGGAACTCTTCGGACTCTCGGTGCTTTCGGGACTGTCGGGATTCCCGGACTCGTTCGCCGGGGTTGGCGTGGTCTTGCGCTGGGCCTTCTCCAGCTTCTTCTTCTGCTTGGCGACCTCGCGCTGGCGTTTTTCGTATTGGTAGTTCGGTTTCGCTGGCATCAGCTTCTCCTGGTGGGTGCGGTTGACTGTCGATCCTGCGCGCCGGCATTGGCACCGGCTTTTGACAGCGCAAGCTCGCGCCGATAAATGTTCTGGCCGGTGGTCGTGAGGCGCAAGGTGCCGCCATGCCATTCCAGCCAGTCTCGCTCGATGAGCTGCTCCAGCAAGGGCTCGGGGATTTCATTCGCCTTGCGACGCTGGAGCGCATCGACACAAAGGCTCAAGGCGGCCCGAAGGGTTTCGGGATCTGACGAAATAGGCACCATCGGGTCCTCGCATTTCGCGCCACGGCGTGTGGCGCGAACAGATGCGCCAAGCGATCAAGGCGAGGGCTTTCGGCAAGGCTCACGGTAGCGAACCAGGCGAAAGCTTCAAATTGACGACTTCACGGTCTATGGGCCCATGGTAGCGCACGAGGGCGCACCGCCCGCCGCTTGCCTGTCCCTCACTTGCTATCGTCGATCAACCAGCGCATGCGCGATCGTGCCCAGGTCCACATACTCCAGCTCGCTGCCGATCGGCACGCCGCGCGCCAGGCGCGTGGCCTTGAGCCCGCGCGCGCGCAGGGCCTGTGCCAGCACGTGGGCGGTGGCCTCGCCTTCAGCCGTGAAGCTGGTGGCGAGAATGACCTCTTCCACGCCACCATCGGTGGCGCGGGTCAGCAGCTGCTGCGCGCCGATGTCTTGCGTGGACAGCCCATCGAGCGGGCTCAGGCGCCCCAGCAGCACGAAGTAGTAGCCGCCGAAGGAGCCCGTGCGTTCCAGCGCGGCCTGGTCGGCGGGCGACTCCACCACGCACAGCAAACGTCCGTCGCGCCCTGCATCCGAGCAGATGGGGCACAGCGGCGCTTCGCTGAAGGTGTGGCAACGCTGGCAATGCTTGATGTCGGCGCCCGCCGCGCTCAGGGCCGCGGCCAGGCGCTGCATGCCGTCGCGGTCATGCTGCAGCAGGTGGTAGGCCATGCGCTGGGCCGACTTCTGGCCCACGCCCGGCAGGCGCCGCAGCGCCTCGATGAGCTGTTCGAGTGCGTTGTTCAAGCGGCGGTCAGAAAACTCAGAAGGGGAACTTCATGCCGGGCGGCAGCGGCATGCCGGCCGTCACCTTGGACATCTTTTCCTGGCTGACCTGCTCGGCGCGGCGCAGGCCGTCGTTGAAGGCGGCGGCCACCAGGTCTTCCAGCATGTCCTTGTCGTCGGCCAGCAGGCTCGGGTCGATGGCGACGCGCTTGACTTCGTGCTTGCAGGTCATGGTGACCTTGACCAGGCCGGCGCCCGACTGGCCCTCGACCTCGATATTGCCGAGCTCGTCCTGGGCCTTCTTCAGGTTGTCCTGCATGGCCTGGGCCTGCTTCATCAGGCCGGCGATCTGGTTCTTCATCATGGCGATGGTTCCTAACTAATTTGCTAACTGCGTTGTTCAGTGAAGGGGTCGGATCGACCCCGGGACGATGCGCGCCGTCTTGAACTGCGACATCAATTCTTTGGCGACCGGGTCGTCGACCACGATCTGTTCGGCCTCGCGCTGGCGGGCCTGGCCGGCGGCCTGGTCACGCAGCGCGGGTGAATCCTGAGGCACGCCGGCTTCCACCTCCAGCGTCACCGGCTTGTCCAGGGCCGCGCTCAGCACGGCCTGCAACTTGTCCTTGATTACGGGCTGGCGCAGCGAATCGCTTTCCACGCGCAGGCGGGCAATCAGGCCTTGTGCTCCATCCTCGAAGGACAGGCACTGGGCCTGCATGGCCAAGGTGCGGGTGAGCGCGGTGATTTCAATGCCGCGCACGAGCTCGGCCCAGCGTTCGCCTTGCGGCGTGGCGAGAAGGGCGACCGGCGTGCCAGCGGTGGAGGCATAGGCGCCCGTTCCAGCGGGGCCGTCGTCATCGGCAGGGGCGTCCATCGCATCCATGCCGATGGGTTCACCGGACTCGTCGGCCATGGGCACATCGTCAAGCCACGGAGGCGGCTCGTCGTCCGCAGCGGCGCGCTTCTGAACAGGCGCCGGAGCTGGCGCTGGCGGCGGTTCGGTACGGACAAGCTGCGGGCTCAGCCGAGAGCTGAACGTGCGCGCGACTGCAGGCTCACGAACCGAGAGCGCAGGTGCCGGCGCAGGCGGTGCGTAGACGACCGGCGCCGGGGCGGGAGGCGCCGGGGCAGCAACAGGAGCCGCCACCGGAGCAGCACGCGCCGGCACAGCCGCCGCAGCGACAGCCTCAGGCTTGTTCGCACGGACCGGGCTCAGGCCCGTGGGACGAAAGCTGAGCATGCGCAGCAGCACCATCAGCAGGCCGGCGTATTCATCGGGCGCCAGCGCCAGTTCCTGCCGGCCATGCAGCGCCATGCTGTACATCAGCTGGATCTCATCGGCCGGCAGATCGCCGGCCAGGCGGCGGGCGTCGGCGGTATCGGGATCCTGCTCGTCCAGCGCCTTGGGGGCCGCCTGGGCCACGGCCATCAGCTGGAGCAGGTTGCACAGGTCTTCGAGCGTGCCGCCGGCCGAGAGGCCGAGGCTGCGCAGGCCGTCCGCCGCGGCCACCACGGCGGGGCCGTCGGCGGCGATCAGGGCATCGAGGATGCCGACCACATGGCCGCGATCCACCGTGCCCAGCATCTGGCGAACGCCGGATTCTTCAAGCTGGCCGGCACCGAAGGCGATGGCCTGGTCGGTCAGCGAAAGCGCATCGCGCATGGAGCCGCGCGCGGCGCGTGCGATCAGGCGCAGCGAACCGGCATCGGCAGCCACGTTCTCGGCCTCCAGCACGTGGGCCAGGTGCGAGCGCACATGTTCCTGCGCCATCGGCCGCAGATTGAACTGCAAGCAGCGCGAGAGCACCGTCACCGGCACCTTCTGCGGATCGGTCGTGGCCAGCACGAACTTCAGGTATTCGGGCGGCTCTTCCAGCGTCTTCAGCATCGCGTTGAAGGCGTGGGTGGAGAGCATGTGCACTTCGTCGATCATGTAGACCTTGAAGCGGCCAACCACGGGCTTGTAGACGGCCTGGTCCAGCAGCTGCGAGATCTCTTCCACGCCGCGGTTGGAGGCGGCGTCCAGCTCCACGTAGTCGACGAAGCGGCCCGAATCGATGTCGCGGCAGGCGGCACACTGGCCGCAGGGGCTGGCGGTAACGCCGCCCTGCCCGTCCGGGCCCGTGCAGTTCAGACTCTTGGCCAGGATGCGCGAGACCGTGGTCTTGCCCACGCCACGCGTGCCTGTGAACAGGTAGGCGTGGTGGAGCCGGCCCTGCGTCAGCGCATTGGCCAGCGCCTGCACCACATGCTCCTGGCCCACGAGCTGCTCGAAGCTATGGGGGCGATACTTGCGCGCAAGAACCTGGTAACTCATGGGCGGGCATTCTACGGGCCGCCTCCTCGCGCCCTGGCATGGCATACATCGGTAGATTCGCCCCCTCCCCCACCGGCCCGCTGCACGCGGGATCGCTCGTCGCCGCGCTGGCCAGCTGGCTCGATGCGCGCGCCCACGGCGGCACCTGGCTCGTGCGCATCGAGGACGTGGACCTGCCCCGCTGCCCGCCCGGCACGGACGCGCTGATCCTCGACCAACTGACCCGCTGCGGCCTGATCCCGGACGAGCCGCCGGTCTGGCAATCGCAGCGCGGCGCGCTTTACCAGGCGGCACTGGATCGGCTCATCAAAGCCGGCCACGCCTACGGCTGCGCCTGCTCCCGCAAGGAAATTGCCGAGGCGGCCGGCCCGCGCGCCCGCAACGGCGAGCTGGTCTACCCCGGCACCTGCCGCGAAGGCACCCACGACCGCCCGGTGCGCGCCTGGCGGCTGCACACGGACAACGCGACAGTCGAATGGACTGATCGTCGGCTGGGCCCGCAATCGCAGCAGATCGAATCCGAGGTCGGTGATTTCGTGCTCAAGCGCGCCGACGGCCTCTGGGCCTACCAGCTGGCCGTGGTGGTGGACGACGCCGACCAGGGCATCACCGACGTCGTGCGCGGCGAAGACCTGGCCGACAACACGCCGCGCCAGATTCTGCTGCAACGCCTGCTCGACTTGCCCACGCCGCGCTACCTGCACACGCCGCTGGTGCTGGGCGAGAACGGCGAGAAGCTGTCCAAGCAGAACGGGGCGGCGGCGCTGGACCTCTCCGATCCGGCTGCGGCCCTGCGCCAGGCCGCCCAGGCCCTGGGCCTGGGCCTGAGCCTGGGCGGGAAAGCAAGCGGCCTGTCCAGCGCCGAGGTGCTTGCCAGCGCGGTGGCCGCTTGGCCTAATGCGCCATGGAGGTCGCCATGGACCAAGGCATAGGCAACGAACTCCCGGGCCGCCACCACGCCGCAGCGCTGCGCCCCGTCGCGCGCTGGCTGGTGCTCATCGAATCGGGCGGCTTCATGCTGGCACGGCTCTTTGACGTCGAGCGAAGGCAGTTGGCAGAGTTTGACGGCAGCACCGAAGAGGCCGCCCAGATGGCCAGCGGCGGGCGCCTGCAGCCGGGCGCGCAAGCGCCCGAGTGGGACCAGGCCTTGCTGGGCCACAGCCCCGATGAGCGCAGGCAGGCCCAGGTCTACGAACTGGGCGTCTGAGGCCCCGCCATCCGGCGGCTGAGGGACAATGCCGCTTTTGTCGAAAGCCCCAGGCTTCTTGAAGAAGGAACCCCATGAACACCACCCCCAGCGGCCTGCAGTTTGAAGACACCGTCGTTGGCGACGGCAAGGAAGCCAAGAGCGGCCACGACGTCACCGTCCATTACACCGGCTGGCTGTATGCCAAGGACGGCCAGGACTGGAAAAAGGGCGCCAAGTTCGATTCCAGCAAGGACCGCAACGACCCCTTCCAGTTCGAGCTGGACGGCGGCATGGTCATCCGCGGCTGGGACGAAGGCGTGCAAGGCATGAAGATCGGCGGCACGCGCGTGCTCGTGATCCCGCCTGAACTCGGCTATGGCGCCCGCGGCGCCGGCGGCGTGATCCCGCCCAACGCCACGCTGATGTTCGAGGTGAGCCTGCTCGGCGTGGCCGGCGGCGATGAGCCCGTCTCGCTGGACCTGACGACCAGCCCCAGCGGCCTGCAGTACCAGGACGCCGTGGTGGGCGATGGCGCCGAAGCCAAGCCCGGCCAGCGCGTTTCCGTGCACTACACCGGCTGGCTCTACAAGGACGGCCTGCGCGGCAAGAAGTTCGACTCCAGCAAGGACCGCGGCCAGCCCTTCCGCTTCAACCTGGCTGGCGGCGAGGTGATCCGCGGCTGGGACGAAGGCGTGCAGGGCATGAAGGTCGGCGGCAAGCGCATGCTGGTGATCCCGGCCGAACTGGGCTATGGCTCGCGCGGCGCCGGCGGCGTGATTCCGCCCAACGCCACGCTGTTGTTTGAAGTGGACCTGCTGTCCATCTGATCCTGGTCTGACAGGCTCCCGACTGGCGGTCGGGAGACCGCCGGCATAGCATCAGCCCCAGGAGCGAGGGGGCGCGATGGACCTGCTGACGTTCGATCAACTGACCCGTTACTGGAGCGGCGTGCAGTGGCAAGCCAATGTGCTGATGCTGCTGCACCTGCTCGGCGCCACGGTCCTGGGCCTGGCCCTGGGCTATGAGCGGGCCTACCACGGCCGCGCGGCAGGCATGCGCACCTACGCGCTGGTCTGCACGGCCTCCTGTGCCGTGACCATCATCGTGGCCTACCCACTGCAGTGGTTCGGCGGGCATGCGGCCGGCGGCTCGATCCCCCAGTTCACCGACCCCACACGCGTCGTCCAAGGCGTGCTGACCGGCATCGGCTTCTTGTGCGCGGGCGTGATCATGCGAGAAGGCATGAACATCTCGGGCCTGACGACCGCCGCCTCGCTGTGGGTCGCCTCCTGTGTCGGCATCGTCGTGGGCATGGGCTTTTATCTCGCCGCCATCTCGATGACGGCGCTGTGCGCCACCATGATGATGTGGGGCGCCATGCTGGAGGCCAAGCTGCCGTCGCACCCGGCCATCCACGTCGTGCTGGTCGGGGCGCCCACCCGCCGATTCGACCAGCGGGAGCTGGCGGACTTCGCCCACCGGCTCGGCTACCGCTTCGCGCCCGGTTCGCTGCAGATCGCTTTCCGCGAGCAGTGCGAGGAGTGGCGATTCGTCTGCACGGCGGAGGAAAACTACCGCGGCCAGACCCTGATTCGCTTTGCCAGCCGCATCAACGAGCTGCCCGGAGTTGCGGAATACAAGGTTACCCATGCCAGGAACTAACGATTTACCCGAGCGTCATATTGGGTGATTTTTTTGCGTGGCACACTCGGCTCGTCATCCCATCTGCAACCAACCGGGAAGAGGCTGCCATGAACACCACGACCGCCCCTCACGACGACGTTTCCTCGCACGAGCTGCGCGCCCATGAACGGGTGGAACTGGCCCCGGCCGAGTTGCAGCCCCGCCAGATCCCGCTGTGGGTCTACACCAGCCCCGAGGAACTGGATGCCAGCAACGGCCTGGTGATGAACCTGAGCCACAGCGGCCTGCAGGTGATGACGGGCGCCGACCGCCTGAGCGGCGAGCACTACGAAGTGCGCCTGATGCTCGATGACCGCGCCGACAGCGAGTTCAGTGGCCCGATCCGCCGTGTGTGGAGCCGCGACCTGCGCGATGCCGACTTCGGCGACAGCCAGCTGAGCGGCTTCGAATTCGAGCACCCCGACTCGCCGGCCGAGCAGTTCCTGCGCAAGCGTGGCAGCGGCGCACAGGACGGCCTGGTGCGCTGCATGCTGGTCGCGCGCAAGGCAATCGGCGCCTTCGTCGCCTGATCGCCCCGCTCGACTGACCGATTACTTCGGCTGCGGCGTGGTCCGCAGGTACGGCTTGATCGTCTTGAAGCCCGGGAACTTCTCGGCGGCCTCCTCGTTCGACACGGCCGGCGTGATGATCACGTCCTCGCCCGGCTTCCAGTTCACCGGCGTGGCGACCTTGTGCTTGGCGGTCAGCTGCATGGAGTCGATCACGCGCAGGATCTCGTCGAAGTTGCGCCCGGTGGTCATCGGGTAGGTGATCATCAGCTTGATCTTCTTGTCCGGGCCGATGACGAACACCGAACGCACCGTGGCGTTGGTGGCAGCGGTTCGGCCTTCGCTCGTGCCAGCCTCGTCGGCGGGCAGCATGTTGTAGAGCTTGGCCACGGCCAGGTCGGTGTCACCGATCATCGGGTACTTGACCTTGGAGCCCTGCGTCTCTTCGATGTCGGCGGCCCAACGCTCGTGGTTGTCCACGGGGTCGATGGACAGGCCGATCAGCTTGGCGTTGCGCTTGGCAAACTCGGGCTCGATCTTGGCCATGTAGCCCAGCTCAGTCGTGCACACGGGCGTGAAATCCTTGGGGTGCGAGAACAGCACGGCCCAGCTGTCGCCGATCCAGTCATGGAAATTCAGCTGGCCGTGGGTGGTCTGGGCGGTGAAGTTCGGTGCGGTGTCGTTGATGCGCAGGGACATGGGAGGCCTCCTCTTGTGGGGAGGCTCATCCTAGACATCATGGCTGCTAGCCCAGCGTAAGGGGCCCGTCTCCAGTAACGTGGGTTGCGCACCGAGGTGTGCCGAGCCACATGCGTCTGGACGGGCCAGGCGCAACAGCAAGGAGACGAGCCATGGACGAGCGTATCAAGTTCTTCGTCGGTTTGGATGTCCACAGGGACACCATCAGCATTGCGGCCTGTGATGCCAGCCGAGAGCCGGCGCGCTTCGTGGGTACGGTGAGTTCGGACGTCCGGCAGGTGTTCAAGGCGCTGGCCAAGGCTGGCGAGCCGGATGAGATCCATGTCGTCTACGAGGCGGGCCCGACCGGCTACGGACTGTACCGGGAGCTCTGCAAGAGGGGCTATCGCTGCAAGATCGTGGCGCCGTCGCTGATCCCACGGCGCCTCGGTGACCGGATCAAGAACGACCGGCGGGACTGCGCCCGGTTGGCAGAGCTGGCGCGTGCCGGCGAGCTCAAGGCGATCTGGGTGCCCGACGAAGAACACGAGTCGGTGCGCGACCTGTGCCGGGCACGGGAGGACGCGGTGAATGCAAGGCTCAAGGCGCGCCAGCATTTGAAGGCCTTCCTGCTGCGGCACGACCGGCGATATCCGGGCAAGACGTCGTGGAACAAGAGCCATGCGACCTGGATCGCTGAGCAGCGCTTTGAGCATGCCGGCGAGCGCGTCGCGCTGGCGGAGTACCAGCTTGCCGTGCAGGCGGCCGAACAACGCGTCGAACGGCTCACAGATGCGCTCAGTGAAACGATCAAAGGCTGGCGCTTCGAGTCCGTCGTCGCGGCGTTGCGCGGACTGCGGGGCATCGACGTGGTCAGTGCCATCGGGCTCGTTGCCGAGATCGGCGACATCAATCGCTTCGCCTCTGCACGGGGCTTGATGGGCTACCTCGGCCTGGTGCCGTCGGAGCATTCCAGCGGCAACAGCGTGCGGCGCGGGTCGATCACCAAGACCGGCAACGCCCATGCCAGGCGACTGCTGACGGAGGCTGCTTGGAACTACCGGTTCCCCGCCCGAATGAGCGCCACACTCCGAGCGCGCAGCGAGGCATTGCCGCAGACGGTGCGCGATCACGCCTGGAAGGCACAGCTGCGCTTGAGCAAGCGCTTCTCGCAATTGGCGTCACGAGGGGTGCAGCACAACAAGGTTTGCGTCGCCGTGGCCCGCGAACTTGCCGGCTTCGTATGGGCCATAGCTCGCCAAGCCACACCCACACTGAACTGAACGAACGCGAGCGGCCTGCGGCGATGCGGGGCAGCTAAACGATTGGAAGAATCCTCAACCGGACTACACCGGAAGGCCTTCGGCAACCCGCGATCCTAGACAGAGGCAGCTTCCACGACGGATAGATGTAGAGCGGTAACCAACCCGCGGATATCAGTCTGATCCATCGTCGCAGCAGACTTTGCGCCGCATCGCCCCAGGCCGCTTGCGTTCGGAATCGAAATGTTTGACAAAAGCAGCCATATCAGTCCAAAGCAATGACTGTGGCGCGCAAATGCATATTCGAAATTCAGCGCCGGCCTAACTTCCAGATTCGGCGCAGGCCGCGCCAGACGAAAGGCAGCGCAGCGATCAGCAGCAGCCAAGGCGCAGCCAGGGCCAGGAACTGGATCAGCGCACCCAGACCGTCGGCCAGGTTGCTGACGAAATTCTTCAGCGCATCCTGCACCGGATGGCGTTCTTCCTGATAACTCGGATGGTCGGCGTCAAGACCCACCCGCAGCTCGTCCATGGCGACACGGTTGCGGTAGGTCACCAGATCGCCTTCGGCCGCCTCGATGCTGGCCTGAACTTCAGCCAGCTTCTCCGTCGTCTTGAGCAAGGCGTCGATGTTGCCGCGCGACTGCTTGCGCAGCTCCAGCAGGTCTTCGCGCAGGGCCTTCTGCATCGCCAGGCGGCGCGTCACGTCGGTGATCGGCCCCGTCATGTCCTCGGCCAGCGTGCTCTGGCTGACCAGCTTACCGAAACCCACGGCCTGCAAGCGCAAGCCCTCCACGGCCTGGCGCCGGACGCTCATCACGATCTCGGCGTGCAGGCCGCGGATCTGGCTCGCCTTCATGACGATGCAGGCATGCTCGGCCGCTGCCTGGCAGGTCTGCTTCAACGCTTGGAGACCCGGCTCGAGCTGCCCCGTGGGCACCTGGATCTGAAGCTCGTGCTTGTAGCTCAACAGCGGCTCCGTGGAAGCGGAGGCATCGAGCACCCGCTTGTCGGCCATCAGTTTTGCGTCTGCCGGGCCGCCCATCGCGTTTGCCGATTCCGACTTGCGCCCGCATGCGCTGGTCGACAAAGCCAGCACCACCGCCAACATCACACCCAAAAAGCGCTTGTTCATCATTGCGTCGATCTCCCTGCGCCGTCAGTGGGTCTGCCTGTACACCGCCATGATGTAGCCGACATTGAGCACCACGTCAGGCAGGCCGTTGCCATCGAGGTCACCGACGGCAAAGCAGCGCGAATTGTTGATGTTCTGCCCCAATGCGACGGGGTACAGGTATTCGAATGACGCGCCGCCCGGCTGCTGGAAGATGACCCCGAACGTCGACCACCCCTGGTGCCCGACAACGATGTCGAGCTTGCCGTCGCCATCGACATCCGCGATCTTCACGGCCTGCGGTCCCTCGTAGACGCTGACACTCGGCTGGGCCTGCAGGACACCATCGGCACCCTGCAGATACGTGATCAGCCGCGCGTTCGGCGTATTGCCGCCGAACGTCGCAACCAGGTCATCGCGGCCGTCGCCGTTCACATCGCCCACCGCGATCCCGTTGGGACCATAGCCATCCGTCCAGCTCCCGCCCAGACTCCCCACCGGAATGGTGATGAAGGTGGGCGCGGCAAATCCACCGCCCGCGAGCTGGGTGTAGATCGTGACGCGGCGCGGTCCCGAGTAGTTCGAAATGCCGATCAGATCCATGCGGCCATCCCCATTCATATCGCCGATCTGCAGGTCCGCCATACCGCCCGTGGACATCTGAACGAAATCCGCAAGCCCACCCCCGGCCGTCTGGTACCAAAGAATCAGGTTATCTCGATAGTCGACCGCAACAGCGTCGTCACGGCCATCACCGTTCAGGTCAGCCACGCGAAGCTGATTGGCCGCCTCTCCTGCGGGCCGCAATGGGCCACGCCGGAGTCCTCCGGAGCCGTCGCGCGTGAACACCTGCAACCCGCATGGAGTGCCGGATGCACCACCAACGGGGGCACTCAACGTTGCCAGATCAGGCAGGCCGTCTCCGTCCAGGTCACCCACCGCGATCGCCGTCCATTGGCAGCCCGGCAACGCGGGCACCAGCTCAGTCGACGCAGCCAGACTTGCATCCGCCAGTTGCCTGGACACCATCAGGGCCGGATATCCCGTATTGCCGCTGATCAGCCGCACGACATCCTTGCGGCCGTCGCCGTCGACATCGAACAGCACCAGGTCACCGTTGTTGCCCGTGATCGCATCCTGCTGCGTTTCCTGGGCCCAGTGCACACGTTCGGTGGTGAAAGGCACCGTCAAATCCTTGGCCAGCGCTAATCCGCTCAGGCTCTTCACACTGCTCTTGACGGTAACCAGGTATGCCGTGTTGACGGCCAGGCGCACCGTGGGCGTGACCGTGAGGCGTCGGGTGGTCTGCGAATACGAGATTGCCGTCGGCACCGCACCGGTGGGCGACTGCAGCGTCACGGTTGCAGCACTGAACATCGAAGGATCGACCTCCTGGCTGAATTCCAGCACCACCTTCGTATCCAGCGCGGCCTCCGTGTCGACCGTGGGCGAGATCCTGAGTGCCTGCAACGGCAGGGAAGGAGTACTTGACCCAGGAGGAGCGCTGGAGCTGCCTCCGCCTCCCCCGCCACAGCCACCCAATGCAAGGGCCAGCACAGCGACTGCCGCTCCCCGCCACCAGGTCGAACCCGCACCCAATCGCAACTTCGATCCACGCATCAACCCTGCTCCCTTGATCTGATAGTTCCATGGAATCCGCAGACTGCACCTGTTCCGATGCTCGTCACTGTGCAGCCGATTCACGGCAGTACCAGCGGGTCAGCTGTGTATCACGATTGGCCGCCTCGCGGCATCAGGCGTATTCCGAAACCTCCGGCCGCCGCGCCAGCACTCCGATCGGCGGCGCCCAGCGCTCGCCACGCGGCTTCTTGCTCGTCACCAGCGTGATGTCCGAAGGTTCGAACACTTCCACGTTGTGCGTGATCGGCGTGGTCAGCAGGTACTGCGCGCGCGTCGACTTGAGGAAATGGCCGACCAGCTGGATGTTGCGCACGTCCAGGTGGGCAAACGGCTCGTCGATGAAGACGAAGCCGCCCGGCGCGTCGTCGTCCTTCATCAGGCCCACGAGCAGGATCAGGCTCTTCAGGACCTGCTGGCCACCCGAGGCCTCGCCGTCGTTCAGGCCCACTTCACCCTTGCCGTCGAAGTTGAAGCGCACTGACAGGCCGGCCTGCGCCAGCACGATGTCGTCGTTGTCCAGGTGCGGCAGGTCGGCCTGCGCGTTCACGCCGGCCAGCTCGCCGAGTTCGGCCACGTTCTTCTTGTAGCGGCGCATGGTGGCGCGCAGCACGTCGATGTAGCGCTCGCGGGCGTTGCCCGAGGCGATGCGGGCCATCTCGTTGCTGGCCTTGCGGTCGGACAGCAGCAGCTCTTCCTCGCTGACCTGCACCTTCATGCGAGCGTGGCGTTCCAGCACTTGCGCGTCGAGCTCCCAGCTGCCGGTCTCGAGTTCCTTCTCCAGGTGGGCCAGCGCAATGCGGGCCTGCGTGGCGGTCTCGAACTCGTCGCGCAGATCGGCCAGGCGAGCCGCATGCACCCACGAGAACGGGAAGGCCTTGCGCTGCTTGCGCGATTCCTGCGCGGCGGCGGTCAGGGCCTTGCGGCGCTCTTCGTGCTCGCGCTGGCGGCCGCCGAGCTGCTGCTCTTCAATCTTCAGGCCGGCCTGCGCGGCTTCGTAGTCGCGCTCGGCGTTGTTGGCCTGCTTGACGGCTTGGTCGTGTTCGACGTCCAGCGCGCTCATGCGCGTGGAGGCCTCGCGGCGCGCTTGCGCCAGACCGGCCAGACGCTGGCGGCCTTCGGCGAACTCGTCGGCGCGCTCGGTCAGCTCCTGCGCGGCCTTGTGACCTTGCGCGGCGCGCTGGGCGTCCTTCAGGCGCTTCTCGACCTCGGCCTGCTCCTTGACGATGCGCGAGAGCTCCGCATCGCGGCGCACGATCTCGGCTTCGATGGAGCCGCGGCGCGAAACCATGGCAGAGGCGCCGAACTGGTAGTCGCGCGGCTCGATCCACAGGCTGCGGCCACCGCGGCCATCGCGGTAGTAGGCGTCCTCGGTGATCCACTCGCCGCCCATGCGCGCACCGGACTCCGTGTCCTTCACGCACTGGATGCTCCCGAGCTGCTTGGCCAGCCATGACGGCAACTTCGCACTGACAGACAGCGCGGCCAGCAGGCTGCCCTTGGGCGCGGCAGCGGGCAGCTCGCCCTCGGCCACGACATAGTGGCGGTAGCGTTCCTTGGAGGCCAGCGCATAGGCACGCGCCTCGTCCTGCACGCGGCCCAGCACGACGACCCAGCGCGAGGGGCGCAGCAGGCCTTCGGCGGCGGCGCGCCAGGTTTCATCGGCAATGTCGATGCAGTCGGCCAGCACGTGGTGCGGGATGCCGGCTTCATCGAGTTGCTTGCGGAAACGCGTCACTTCAACGGGCGGCGGCGGCAGCTTCTGGCCGCTCAGGCTGTCCAGCGCGGCGCTGGCCTTGTCGTGCGACTGCTTGGCGGTGAAGTAGGACTCGCGCAGCTTGAGCTGCTGCGTGGCCAGCTCATCAGTCACGCGGACGAGCTCATGCGCGTCGGTCTCGACTGCGGCAAGCGCCTTCAGGTGCTCCTCACGCTTGACGAGTTCCTCAGCCGGCTTTTCTGCATCGCGCGCATCCTGGAAGGCCTGGCGCGCGTCGACGCGCGAGCGGTTCAAGCCTTCGAGCCTGGCCTTCGCGGCTTCGGTGGCATTGAAGAGCCCGTGCAGCGCGGCGCGCTTGGCGGACAAGCCCGAGCGGTCATGGCCGGCAAACAGGCGCTGGCGATGCAGCTCGCGCAGATCCTGCGCCGTGCGGCCGCGAGCCTCGGCCCATTGCATGACAGGCAGCACTTCAGCCGCCAGGCGTTCACGTTCACGCAGGCGCAGCTGGTGCTGCTGGTAGCTGTTAACGCGCAAGCCCAGCTCGGTCAGCTGGGTCTGGGCATGGGCCAGCTCGCGCACGGCCTGCTCCACTTCCTTCTCCAGCTGCTGCTGGTGGCTGCGGGCCTGGTCGTAGCGGTCCAGCACTTCCTGGTCGCCGAAGACTTCGAAGACCAGGCGCAGCAGCTCGCGCGGCGAGAGCTCGCACAGGCGGTCGGTCTGGCCCTGCTCCAGCGCCAGCACGCGGCCGATGGCGCGCGTGAGGCCGGCGGCTTCCAGGCGCTTGCGCCAGGCTTCGATGCCCATGAAGTCTTTGTCGCCGCGCTCCATCAGCTGCTCGATGGAATGCTCGCCGTCCATCACGGCATAGCGGCGCTGCCAGTCGCCGCCGTGGCGCTCAATGCGGCACACCAGCGTGACCTGGTCGGCGTAGAGCAGTGAGGCCTTCGCGAAGGGGCGATCAGAGTTCTGGCGGCTGCGCGGCTTGTTGTCCACCACGGCGCGCAGCCAGGCGGCATCGGCGTTGGCGTGGCGCGCGTAGGTCTTGTAGGTGCGGCCGCCCGAGCACTCCAGGCCCAGCAGGGTGCGCAGCGCGTCCAGCAGCGTCGTCTTGCCCGAGCCGTTGGGGCCGGCGATGGTGATGATGGAGCCGTCCAGCGGCACCTGCACGCGGCGGCAGTAGTCCCAGTGCAGGAGTTCGAGAGATTGCAGGTGGAACATCAGTCTTGCTCTTCTTCTTGCTCTTGTCGCTTCTGTTGGATCAGGGCCAACTCGGGCGCGATGGTTGCGTCGGTCGAACGTGCCAGCACATCGGCCAGCGCACCGTCGAGGATTCGCGGGGCCAGCAAGTCGTAGTCGAGCAGCAGGTCCAGCAGCGGGCCTTCGGCGATGTCTTCGCCCTTGCGGGTGATGAAGCCGTAGTCCTTCAATTGCTTCAGGTGCGTGTTGATGCGCAGCTGGCCGCCGAGCTGTTTGCCGAAGTCGGCCAGCAGGCTCTTGTACGAGACGACCGGCGCCACGCTTTCAGCAGCGGGCATGGGCTTTTGCGTGGCGAACATCTCGCCCTGCCCCGGGTCCACCGCATCCACGCGGGCGACCTGGCGCTGGCGCTTGGGCAGCACGATCAGAGACCACAACACCACCAACAGCGCTACGCCGTCGCGCGGCAGCTCCAGGTTGTTGTTGGCGGCAAGACCGGTCTCGCCGAACACGGCCACCTCGGCCGGTCGCTGCATGGCCAGGCTGATGTGGTCGGCGTAGACGTTGTCCACCAGCTTCATGCCCACGCCGGCCAGGCGCACGCCCACGGCGTTCCAGAGCTCGGTGTCGATCAGCGCCTTCTTGACCAGCGTATGGGTGCGCGGCAGCCAGCGGCGGGCCAGCAGTTGGGCGGCGAGTTGTGCCGCTTCGTCGAAAGTTGGGCTCATGTCTTGGACTCTTGTTGCTCTTGTTCTCTTCTCAGCACGCCACGGCTCATCCAGCGGATGTACTCGTCGTCCGACAGTCCTTGCTCGGCGGACCATTCGCTGCGCCAGGGCTGGCGGGCCATGTCGCCAGTAGCACCGACCAGATGCCGGGCCTGTTCGTCGCCGAGCAGGGGCAGCAGCTGGGCGCGGTAGCTGGCCAGGGCATAACTGCCTCCCAGGACGGCAGGCGCCAGGCTCTGCTCAACTTCGCCGGCTGCGGTCCAGCGGTTCAGCAGCGCCTGCATGATCCCCATCTCGGGCGGCAGGCTCATCACGGCCAGTTGGCCTTCGGGCGCGGCCATGCCTTCGGGCAGTGGCTCGGCGGTCTTGGCCTGCGGGCGGTCGCGTTCGAACTCGGCCTCGGTCGTGTCCAGCAGCTCGCGCTGGCCGATGAAAACCGGGTGCACCGGCCGCTCCAGCGCGCCGAGCACGAGGTTCTCAAGAAAGTGCTGGTTCTGCAGCCAGCGACGCACGTCGGTCGTCGTGACACCGGTGGAGCCCAGCGTCACGCGCTGGCGGTCGGCCTGCTGCAGCGCGCGGTTGAACTGGCTGGCCATGGCCAGCAGTCGTGCCTGGGCCAGACCCAGCTCGCGCGCCAGGCGTTCCAGCCGCGCATCGCCCTGGGCCTCGCCGATGATGGCACTCATCACCTCGCTGGCCTTGTCCACCAGCTTGAGCGCGCGCTCGAAACGCTCGCGCGCACGGCGCAGGCGGAACTCGGATCCGCTGGCGATGGCGTCGGCAAATTCCTCGTGCAGGCGCAACAGCTGCGCCTTCAGATGGTTGAGCTGCGCGGGCGCCAGCGTGCCAAGCTGGTGGGAGCCGGCCACGTGGGCGAGCAGACCCGCCAGGTCTGAGTCTTCCTCGCCCTGCTGGCCTTGCGTCAACGGCGAGAGCAGGCCCACCAGTTGCTGGGCAAGCGGCGTCACGCCGTAATGCTGGGTGGAGGCGTCCCAGACCAGCAGCTGGGCGTCGCGCAGGCGCTTGAGCACCAGCTCCAGCGCCTCTTCCTTGAGGCTGCGGAAATGGCGGTTCAGCGCGTCGCGCGGGATGCGCGCCTCGGGCAGGGCCATCAGCTCCAGAAAGACCCAGGTGCGCAGCCGCACCAGAGCCTGCGGGCCGTGGGTGAGCGCGCGCAGGGCAGCCAGCAGCGGCTCGTTGCGCTCGAGCTGCCACCAGAGCAGCGCGTCGGCCGGCGCCTCGCCCTCGCGGAAATAGTCTTCAAATCGGGCTTCGTGCAGCTCTTGGAGTTCTTCTGCTGCGCCCGGATCGGGAATCGTCATGGGGGCGGATTATCCCAGCCCACAAGGCAGTGCCGATTCAGGGCTTGGGCGCAGCGCTGCACAGATGTCGATCCAGCAGCGCCGCGACGAAATCCCAGCTCTGCGGATGCATGCCGCGCTGGTTGTAGTGCGTGCGGGTCAGGACGGCCGCGGCGTCCAGGGCGGGGACCATCACCACGTGGTTTCCGCCGTTGCCGGCCATCATCCAGGTGCTGAAGCGGCCGCAGCGCAGGTCGTAGTCCCGCTGCCAGAACAGCTCGCCATAGTTCTGGCCGAACGGCGTGGGCCGCTGCACCGCAAGCATCTGGGTCACCTGATCGGGTCTCAGCAGCGGGCCTGCCGGCCCCTGCCCCTTTTGCAAGAGCATCTGCGCCAGCGCGGCAAGATCGCGCGTGCGCAGGCGCAGCCCGCCCCCGGTCATGGCCTCGCCGCTGGGCGAGTGCGACCACTCCCAGCGTGTGATGCCCATGGGCGCGAACAGGCGCCGCTGCGCATAGGCCTCGAGCCCGCCAGGCACGCGGCGCTCGATCAACTGTCCGAGCAGGAAGACGCCGGCCGTGCAGTAGGCCCATGGGCCGCGACCCTGGCCATCGCGCTCGAACTTGCGCGTGGGGAGGTCTACCGCCCAGCGCAGCCAGCGCTGCTGCGGGTACATGCCCTCTTCGTTGCCGGGACTGGCGTCCTGGTTGTCATCGCAGTCAAGCGCCGAAGACATGGTCAGCAGGTCTTCAACGACGATGGCACGCTTGGTCGGCCCATCATTGGCGATCGGCTCCTGGTCCTTGAAGGCAGCAAAGACCGGCGTGTCGCGCCCAAGAAAGCCGTCCTGCTCGGCGGCGGCAATGAGCAGGGCCGTCACGGACTTGGTGGCCGAGCGGGTGTCATGCAGGGTCTGCGCATCGGCACCGCGTGCATAAAGCTCGACGAGAAGCCGGCCGTGCTGCTGCAGCAGCACGCTGGTCGCCCCCGGAAGGGCTTCGAGCGCGGCCCGGTCCTGATCCGGCAGCGAAGCTGGCGCTTCGGCCGCCATCGCGACGACATGCGGTACGACGAACAGAAAAGCCGGGAGGCCCAGGAGGCGGGAGCGGCGAGGAAGTTCAGAGGTCTTCATGCCCCGCATGGTCGTGCCAGGCCCACAAGACGTCTAGAACGTTTTGAACCCGGCCATCCACACGCCGGGCGTGCAGCGGTACTCGGCGCGGAACAGGCGCGTGAAGTGGCTCTGATCAGCGAACCCGAGAGCGGCAGCGACATCGGCAATCGCCCTGCCCTCGCGCAAGAAGCGCGCTGCGCGGTTGAGCAGCGCCCGCCGCTGCAACTGCCCGGGCGAGAGCCCGTAGTGGCGCCGAAATGCCCGTGACAAGGAGACCGGGTGCACGCCGGCCACGCTCGCCAATGTGGCAAGCGCGTGAGGCTGCTCGCATTCATCGATGAGCTGCTCCATGCAGCGCCGCAGCCAGGCCGGCTCGGGCGCTTCCTTGCGTGCTGCTTGCCTGGGCGTGCCCCGAGTCAATGCGCAAAGCTGGTGGCAGTTGTCCTCCAGGTCCAACAGCCCGCCCAGATCCAAGGCCATCGGCAGCATGGCCAGCAATTGCGCGCCCTGCTGGACGCGACCTTGCAGACGACGCGCGCCGCCATCGCTCAGACCCAGCCCCTGGGAAACGCTGGCGGACAGGCTCAGCGCCAAGAAGGCGCCACCGGCTTCGAAGCTGTCGGAGTGGCGCGTGCCTGGCGGATTCCACAGCGCATCGCCCGGCCCCAGCCGAGCGTCCACCCCGCGCGCGCTGCTGCGGTAGCGCCCTCCCAGCACGACGATGAAGTGACCGTCCTCATGCTCGTGAGCGTGCACGTGGTGCTCTGCCGTATGCGCTTGCAACCGCGCCAAGCTGAAGCCGGCCACGTCGCAGCGCGCGTCGAAGCGACCATAGAACTGCATGTGCTTGAGGCGAATGGTCATGCTCGCGATTCTCTGGCCGGCGTGGCCGCGCGGGATTCAGCAGCCTTCGATCCGGTGGCCGCGCACCTTGCGGGTCTTGTCGTCCACCAGGAAGCGCACCGTGCAGGAGAAGCGGTTGGGGTCGGTGGCCGAGGTGCTGCCGGTGGAGCGCACATAGGCCCAGACCAGGGTGCCGTCCGGATCCTTGGCCGTGGCGTTGGGCTTGCCCATCTTGGCCTGCAGCTCGGTGGTGGAGGCGCCGTTCCACTTGTCCAGGGCGGCGTCGAAGTCGCGGCGGCGGTCCAGGTCTGCCTGGGTCGGGCCGGCCGGCGGCGTGACGGCACCCGGGGCCGGAGTCTGTCCAGGCACGCCGTTAGGGCCGGAGGGACGGGTCGCGCATCCGGCCACCAGCAGGAGCGCGAGGACAGGCAGGAGGGAGAGGGTCTTCATGGCGGCCAAGCCTACCGTGTAGGACAGTCCCCTTGCCGTAGCAAGATGTAAGACAGCGCCGCATTCTGGATTTGAACGCTGCATCCAAATCCGCTGGACGCGGCCGACGCCACCCGGGCGCACACTGAAGCCATCATGACGACCCAGCTCCCCACCTACTTCATCTCCCATGGCGGCGGCCCCTGGCCCTACATGGACGGTCCGTTCCGCGAGAACTTCCGCCTGCTGGAGGCTTCGCTCAAGGCCATCGCGGCCGAGCAGCCGATCCGGCCGCGCGCGGTGCTGATGATCTCCGGCCACTGGGAGGAACAAGGTTTCGACGTGATGGCCTCGCCCCGCCCGCCGATGATCTACGACTACGGCGGCTTCCCGGCGCACACCTACGAGATCGTCTATCCGGCGCCCGGCGATCCGGTGCTGGCTGCGCGCGTGCAAGCCCTGATCACGGCGGCGGGCCTGCCCAGCCAGTTGGATGCCGAGCGCGGCTTCGACCACGGCGCTTTCTCCACCCTCTTCCCCATGTACCCCGAGGCCGACGTGCCCGTGGTGCAGGTGGCCATGCAGCACGGCTACTCGCCCGCCGCCCACTTGGCCCTGGGTCGCGCGCTCAGTTCCTTGCGCGACGAAGGCGTGCTGATCATCGGCAGCGGCCTCAGTTATCACAACCTGCGCGCCTTCGGTCCAGCAGGCGGCCAGGCCTCAGCTGCTTTCGGCAACTGGCTGGACCAGACGATGGAGCTGCCGGGCGCCGAGCGCAGCGAACGGCTGCTGCATTGGGACCAGGCCCCGGCTGCGCGCATCGCGCATCCGCGTGAAGACCACCTCGTGCCGCTGTTCGTGGCCGCCGGTGCCGCCGAGGGCGAGCGCGCCGAGCGGATCTATCACGAGACCGACTTCATGGGCGCGCTGACCGTGTCGAGCTACAGGTTCGGCGAGCTGGCCACGACCGCCTGACTGTCAGCCGGATCAGCCTCCGGATGCCGCGCCTGCCAGGCCCGCAAGGCCTGGCGGTAGTCGTCCATCGCCAGACAGTGCAGATCCACGATGCACGGATCGCAGCCGTTGCCGCAGCAGGCATCGAAATCCAGCTCCGGCGGCGGTTGCGGCACGGGATCGGGATCGACAGGGACCAGCGGCTCGTTCATGCAGGGATTGTCGCCGCCATCCCCGCACAGGCCAGTAGCGTGCGCACGCGCTGCGCGGCTTGTGCGCGCGTTGCCACGGCCAGCTTGGCGTAGCCCCGGTTGATGTGGGTCTTGATGGTCACCACCGACACGCCGAGGCGGGTCGCGATCTGCTCATTGGTGAAGTCTGCGGCGATCAGGCGCAGCACCTCCCATTCGCGCGCGGTCAGCTCGGACACGTTCGAAGGCAGAGCCGCGGCGCCGACCACATCCAGCGCCGGCCCGGCCAAGGCCTTCAGCAGCGCGGCAAGTCGCAGCGGCGCCTCGGCGTCGCTGCCGAGACCGGGCGCGTGACGCAGCCGCTCCAGGGCCGGCAGCGCACGCGGCGCCAGCCACAGCGCGTCGAGCGGATCGTGCGCGGGATCGAGCCACCAGGCCAGCAAACCGGCCTCATCGCCGTCGGCCAGCGCGCCGATGAACTTCAACCGCGCGGCCAGGCGACGCAGCCCGCGGCGAGAGAGATCGTCTGCCAATGCAGCCTCGCTCATCGCCCCCAGACCGGCGGCATCGAGCAGGCGCAGCTGCAGGCCGGCCAGCGTAGCCGGGTCGGCCGGTTGTCCGCCGGTTCCTCGCCACGGCAGGCCCGCGCGGGCCGCCCGGGCCAGGCGCAGCCAGCCGAACTCGGCGCGCCATTTGAGCGGCAGGAAGGACTGCTCCTGCTCCTGTTGCAGGGCTTCAACGAGATCGCGCAGGTCGGCCCAACGGCCATCCAGCAGCGCCTGCGCCCCTTGCAGGACGCGCGCCGGAAAGGCATGACCCCACGGCACAGCCTCGGTCAGCGCGCCCGTCGCCTGCGTGCCGCCCAGCAATCGATCGCGAAGCGCCCGCCAGGCGGCCAGGCGACGCAGCGAATCGAGCGCCGGCAGCTGCTGCACGCCCGCTTGGGCCGCCAGCGAGAGCGCGCGCGCCAGGCTGGCGCCGCAGGCTGCGTCGTCGCCACGCTCGTCGTGGGCGCGAGCCAGCACATGCAGTGCGTCGATCTGCAGCAGGCGATGACCGTCGCGCGTGGCACCGCGCAGGGCCAGGCCAAGGTCGTCCAGCGCCGCCTCGGGCCATCCGGCCTCCAGCCGCGCAAAGCCGCGTGCGAACAACGCCAGCGAGGCGGCCGGATGCTCGCCTTCGGGGAGCAGACCCACCGCGCCATCGGCATAACGCAATGCCTCGACGGGCGCGTCAAACATCTGCGCGCAGCGCGACTCGACCAGGGCCTGCACGCCAGCATCGGCCAGCGGTCTTGCCCGCAGCCGACGTGCGGCTTCGTGCGGGAGGCGACGCGCCTCCACGAGCCAGAGCAGGTGAAGGCCATGCAGTGCGTCGTCGAGCGGTTCCGCATCGGCCAGGACGCTCTCGAACAGCGTGTCCATCACGGCACGTGTCGCTGACAGCAGCAAGGCCCAACCGTGCGCGCTCAGGAGCAGGCGTTGCGTGCTGCGGCGGCCGTGGCGCACGGCCAGGCGCGCAGCGGCCGCCAGTTCGCCGGCACCAGCCAGCGTGGCCACCGCGCGATCCACGTGCACAGCCGCGGGCGCACCGGCTCGCGTGAGCCAGTGCGAGACGAGCCGGTCGGCGTCCTCGGACGGCAGCGCGAGAGCGGCGCAGCGCAGCTCCACCTCGCTGCGCGGCTCGCCGACGAACGCCGCCAGGCGCGCAGGATCGCGCTCGCCCAGCAAGGCGGCGGCGATCTCCAGCGGCAGGGATTGGGGGGCGGCAGGCAGGGTCATGGGTGCGATCAGGTGTGATCAGGGCCGGTGGAGGCATCGCTCCACCCCGGGGATGGATGCGCGGCCCGTGCCTCGTCTCCACAATTGTCACCGACCGCTGCGCCCCACCGCATGAACCACGCCCCAGCCTCACCCACGCTCGACGCCCAACGCCAGGCCTGCCAGCTCGATCTGCTCTCCAGCGGTGCCGAGCTGCTGTTCGGCGCGCTCGACGGCCTGCCCTGGCATGCTGCCGAGCTCGCCACCATGACCGCCCGCAGCCCGGCCGTGGCCCAGACCTTCGACGGCGGCCTGACCGCCACGGTCCATCGCCTCGAAGCGCAAGGCCGGCACTGGACGCTCAAGATCGCGCGCTCCGTGGCCCGGGTCCACAACATCGATGGCCGCACCTCTTTCCTGAACGAGGTGCAGCGGCGCATCGATATCGAAGCGCTGAAGCGCGCGCCCGGTGGCGAGGCGCGTTGGACGGCCTTGGTGGACACGCAGTGGGCCTCGCTGCGGCACGGCGTGATCCTCTCGCCCTGGATCGAGGGGAAGTCGATCACGCGCGCCGACTGGGACGAACGCCGCCTCAGCCAGGTGCTGGAGGCGCTGTGCGCACTGTGGCTTGAAGGCCTGTTCGACTGGGACCTCGCGCCGGGCAACTTGTTGGACGACGGCCGTCAGCTGCGCCTGTTCGACTTCGGCTACTGCTACCGCTTCGATCCGTTGCGCCAGTTCAGCAGCGCCGGTGGTGGCGACCTGCCGATGTTCCACCCGGCCGAGCGCTTCGAAACGCGCAGCTTCTGCGCCGCCCTGCTGGAGACCGAGCAGGCCGAGGGCGAGGCCGCCGCGCTGGCTGCCTTCCGGCTGGAAAAGCTGCTGGCGCTGCAGGCCTATCGCCAGCTGCGTTCGGACCTGCGCGAGCGTGGAGCCGCTGCCCACATGACGGCCTGGCTCGACGGCATCACGGCGCGCTGGGCGGCGGCCCTGGCGCCGGGCGGCGACCTGGACACGCTCTATCTGAGCGAAAACTGGCGCTCGCACCTGCTCGACCTCGACGACGACTTGCGCGGCCGCAGCTGCACGCCGATGACGCTGCGCCGCGCCGACTGGCTGCTGGCCGCGCTCCAGCACCATGAGCCGATGTTGCGCGCCGCCGGCGCCCTCTTCCATGGCGACGAGGCGCTCAGCTGCGCAGCCCTGATCGAGCGCTACACCGCCCAGCGCCAACAAGCCCTGGCTTTTCTGACTTCCGCCACCCCACCCGCCTCCCCATGAAACTCACCCGCCGCCTCGCCCCCACCCTCATCCTGGCGCTCGCCTGCATCGCGGGCCCGGCCCGTGCCGGTGCTCCGATCGAACGCATCGAACCACCCAACTGGTGGGCCGGCATGTCGCATCGCGGCTTGCAGCTGATGGTGCACGGCGAGCAGGTCGGCACGCTCAGCGCCCGCATCCAGGCGCCGGGCGTGAAGCTGGTGAGCCAGCGCGCCGCAGACAGCCCCAACTACTTGTTCCTGCAGCTCGAACTGGCACCGTCCGTGAAGCCGGGGCGCGTCGCCATCGACTTCATGCGCGAAGGCCGCGTCGTTGCCACCGAGTCCTACGAGTTGCGCGCCCGCGCTGCCGGCTCCGCGCAACGCAAGGGCTTCGACACCGCGGACGCGGTCTACCTCGTCGTGCCGGACCGCTTCGCCAATGGCGATCCCAGCAACGACGACATACCCGCCACCCACGAGCGCCCCAACCGCGCCGATCCGGGAGGTCGTCATGGTGGGGACCTGGCCGGCGTGATCGCGCACCTGGACTACATGCAGCGCATGGGCTTCACACAGCTTTGGCTCACGCCGGTCGAGGCCAATGACCAGGACCACTACTCGTACCACGGCTATGCGATCACGGACTTCTACCGCGTGGATCCGCGCCTCGGCACGAACGCCGACTACCTGAAGCTGGCCGCGCAGGCCAAGGACCGCGGCATCGGCCTGATCCACGACATCGTGCTCAACCACATCGGCAACCAGCACTGGTGGATGGCCGACCTGCCCATGCGCGACTGGATCAACCACGGCAAGCACTACGAGCAGACCAACCACGCCCACATCGCCGCGCTCGATCCGCATGCTGCGAAACGCGACCGTGAGTCCTTCACCGCCGGCTGGTTCGTCGACACCATGCCCGACCTGAACCAGCGCCAACCGCTGCTGGCCGAGTACCTGATCCAGAACACGATCTGGTGGATCGAGTCGGCAGGCCTCGCCGGCATCCGTGAAGACACCTTCTCTTATGCCGAAAAGCCCTTCCTCGCGCAATGGACGCGACGCGTGCTGGCCGAATACCCGAAGCTCACGCTCGTTGGCGAGGAGATGAGCGACGACGCGGCCATGGTGGCTTACTGGCAGCGGGGTGCGCGCAACCGCGATGGCTACGACGCAGGCATGCCCAGCATGATGGACTTCCCCGTGCAAGGCGCCCTGCGCGCGGCGCTCACCACGCCCGAGGGCCATCAGCGCGGGCTCTACGAGCTCTACGCCGCCATGGCGCACGATGCCTTCTACCCGGACGCCGCGCGCCTGACGCTTTTCGCCGGCAACCACGACCGCTCGCGCATCTTTGCGGCGCTCGACGGTGACCTCGCACTGCAGCGCATCGCCCTCGCCTTCGTGGCCACCGCGCCGCGCATCCCGCAGTTCTTCTACGGCGACGAGATCGCGCTGCGCGGCCCCAAGGAGCAGGACGATGGCCTGCTGCGCGCCGACTTTCCAGGCGGCTGGGCTGGCGACGCCGTGGACGCCTTCACCGGCCGCGGCCTGGCGCCGGAGCTGGCCGAGCTGCAGTCCTGGTTGGCGCGCCTGCTGAACTGGCGCAAGACCAGCGCTGCCATCGCACAGGGCCGCATGACGCAGTACGTGCCGCAGGAGGGTTCGTACGTCTTCTTCCGCCACACGCCAGGCCTGGTGATGGTGGCCATCAACCGTCGGGATCAGCCGCTCACGCTGGATCTTTCGCGCTTCGACGAAGTCCTGCCGCAAGCCGGCGTGACGGCCACCGACGTGACCAGCGGTCGCCGCATCGAGCTCAACGGATCGCTGACGCTGCCGCCGAAGTCCGTGCTCGTGCTGGACGCCGGCCCGCGCTGATCCCACGCACTCAGCCCGTCGGCATCCGCTCGAAGGTCTTCATCGAAGCGGGCACCGCATCCCAGGCCCATCCGCGCGAGCGGAAGGTCAGCACCTGCGGCTCGAAGCGCTCGGGCTCGTCGAGGCTGCCCGCCGGCACGGCGATCAGGTCCGGCATGGCCTCGAAGCCCAGGCACACCGGCGTGCCGCAGACCGGGCAGAAGCCGTGGACCTTCACCTGGCCGCTGTCGGCCGCCGTCTTCCAGTAGCGCAGCTCGCCGGTGATTTCCATCTCGGCGCGGTGCGCAAAGGTCAGCCAGGAGCCGCGTCCGGTGCCGCTGCGGCGCTGGCAATCGCGGCACTGGCAATGGTTCTGGAACACGGGCTCGTGCGCAGTGCTGTACTGCACCGCGCCGCAGGCGCAGCGGCCCGTGTAGGGGCGGGTCTTGAGCCGGTCCATGATGCTCAGGCCGTGGCCGCAGCGACGGCGGCAGCGGGCTTGGCGAACACGTCCATGCCCTGCCCCGTCTCCAGCAGCGACTTCAGGCTGGACAGCACGATCGGCCAGCCCGAGCGGATGCCCTTGTCCATGCCACTGCCGGGCTCCAGCTCGTCGTGCGTGACGATGAGCTTGACCATGCCGCCGTCGCTGCCGTCGTACTGGCCGATCTCGAATGTGACGCGGCTGTAGCTCTGCGGATCATTCGCGGTCGACGGGCTGGCCCAGCTGATCACGAGGCGCGAAGGCGGCACCACTTCGACCACCTTGCCCACGATGTTGACCGTGCGCTCAGCGTTGTCGCGCACGTGCTGCCAGCCGGAGCCCGGCTGCCAGTCGGACACGTTCTCGTGGCCCCAGTAGCGGCGCGCGATCTCGGGCCGGGTGATGGCCTCGAACACCTTCTCCGGCGTCGAACGGATGAAGGTCACGTACACAAAACTGCTCTTGTTGCTTCCTGCTGTCGTCGTCATCTCTACTCTCCTTCGAGTTCCCGCTTCAGGTCGTGCAGCAGCTCCAGCCGCTGACGTTCGAACTTGCGCACCCACCGCTCATAGACCTCGTGCAGCGGCACCGGATTGATGAAGTGCAACTTCTCGCGACCGCGCCAGACCGTGCTCACCAGATGGGCGGCCTCGAGGATCCCGATGTGCTGGGTCGTCGATTGCCGCGCCATGTCCAGGTGCTCACAGAGCTCGCCCAGCGTCTGGCCGTTCTTCTCGCAAAGGAGATCGAGCAGCCTTCTGCGGGTCGGGTCGCCCAGCGCCTTGAAAACCTTGTCTGCGTCCATCCGTCGTGTTTGTGCGTTAGCGAATAATAGGCAGGTATTTGCCTGCATGTCAAGCCATCAGGAAGACGGAGTCCGGGCAGGTGGGTGGGGAGAGAATCACCGCCTGGACAGACCGCTCATGACCGACGCTCAATACACGACCTTGCCACAATGGCCCAACGCCTATCCGGCCACCGGCGCCAGCGCCACTCTGAAACTCCTCAACGAGGATTTCACCGTGACCGAACTGCCGCTGCAGCTGCCCTGCGGTGAGGGCGAACACATCTGGCTGGACATCGAAAAGAACGGTGCCAACACCGCCTTCGTTGCCCTGCAACTGGCCGACGCCACCGGCGTGCAAGAAAGGGACGTGGGCTATGCCGGCCTCAAGGACCGCTACGCCGTCACGCGCCAGTGGTTCAGCATCCATCTGCCCAAGGGCCAGACGCCCGACCTGACCGGGCTTCAGCACCCGGAATTCAAGGTCCTGGGCCAGAGCCGCCACCTGAAGAAGCTGCGGCCCGGTGACCTGCAGGGCAATCGATTCCGCATCGTGCTGCGTGACGTGATCGGCGAGCGCGACGCCATTGAAGCCAACCTCAAGGCCATCGCGTCACTGGGCGTGCCCAACTATTTTGGCGCCCAGCGTTTCGGCTTTGAGGGCGGCAACGTCGAGCAGGGCCGGGCCATGCTGGCGCGCGAGATCCGCGTGCGCAACCCGAAGAAAAAGGGCATCTACCTGTCGGCGGTGCGCTCCTTCGTCTTCAATGAAGTGCTGGCGCTGCGAATTCGGCAGGGGCTCTGGGGCAAAACGCTGCCCGGTGATGTGATGGACGAGGCCGGCCGGCCCACCGGACCGCTCTGGGGACGGGGCCGCGTGATCAGCACCGATCAAGCGCAGGCGCTGGAAAACGCAGTGGCTGAACGTCACCCCACCTTGTGTGACGGCATGGAACACGCTGGTCTGGATCAGGAGCGCCGCGCCCTGGTGGCGAGCCCGGCGGACCTGTCATGGCAATGGCCGCAGGCCGATCAACTGGTGCTCACGTTCTCTTTGCCCGCCGGGACGTACGCCACTTCCGTTCTGAAAGAAGTCCTCCGCGCCACCGAGCCCGAGCGGCACACGGAGAACGAGCCTGCGGTTGTCGACTGACGGGGTCAGGACCACCCCATCCACACCGGCACCGCCAGCAGCACCAATGCCATCACCAGATACAACCCCTGCAACGGCAGCAGCCAGCGCACCCAGGTCGTGTACGGCACACCCGAGAGCGCGAGCACGCCAACCGTGATGCCCGAGGTGGGGATGATGGTGGTGGTCAGCTCGCCGAACTGGAAGGCCAGCACGGACACCTGGCGCGACAGGCCCACGAGATCGGCCAGCGGCGCCATGATGGGCATGGTCAGCGCGGCCTGGCCGGTACCGGAGTGGATGAAGAAGTTGATCACGGACTGGATCATGAACATCTTCTGCGCGGCGAAGACGTGGCTTTCGGAGGCCACGAAGGGCGCGAGCCAGTTCAGGAGCGTGTCGATGATCTGGCCCTCGCGCATCAGGATCACGGTGCCGCGTGCCAGCGCGATCACGAGCGCGGTGCCGACGAGGTCCTTGGCACCCTGGATGAACGCGGCGACGAATTCATCGGACGAGAGCCGCGCGACGAAGCCCACCAGCAGCGCCATCACGATGAAGAGCGCGCCGATCTCCTCGATGTACCAGCCCTGCGCCACCACGCCCCAGATCATCACGGCCAGCGAGCCACCGAAGATCGTCAGCGCGAGGCGGTGGCGCATCGTCATGCCGGCGAAGTTCTCGAAGCTGGCCAGATCGAGCTTGGCGCGGCGCTCCTGGTCCATGGCATAGGTCGGGCTCAGCTCGGGGTTGCGGCGGATGCGCGCCGCCCACCACTGCAGGAAGGCGATGGACACCACCGTTGCGATCACCCAGCAGATGGCGCGGTAGCCAATGCCCGAGAACAGCGGCAAGCCAGCGATGCCTTGCGCCACGCCGACGTTGAAGGGATTGAGGAAGGCCGTGGCAAAGCCGATCTGCGAGCCCACGAAGGGAATCGCAACGCCCGTCAGCGTATCCAGCCGCAACGCAAGCGCGAGCGGGATGAAGATCAGCACGAAGGGGATGGCCTCCTCCGCCATGCCGAAGCTGGCGCCACCGAGCGAGAACAGCGTGAAGAAAACCGGGATCGCCAACGCGCGCACGAGCGCGGAGCGGCTGTGCGCGCGGGCCACGGTCTTGATCAGCGCGTCGATCGCCTCGCTCTTGTGCAGCACGTTGAACACGCCGCCCACCAGCAGCACGAAGCCGATGATCAGTCCCGCTTCCACAAAGCCCTTGATCGGCGCGGTGAGCAGCGCCACGAAGCCTTGTGGCTTGGCCGGGATCAGGTGGAACGAACCCGGCACGATCAGCGTCTTGCCGTTGACCTGCGCGGTGTCGAACTTCCCGCCGGGCACCAGCCAAGTCGCCGCAGCGATCAGGGCCAGGAGGATGACCAGCAGGACGTAGGTGTTGGGGAGGCGGAGCTTCATGGGGGCCGAGTGTCACTCAAGACCGCCCGAAGCTGAACGCCCCCAGCCGCGACAGCCGCGCAAACTCGGCGTCCACCAGTTCGTGCACCAAGGAAAGCTCCGGGCTCGCATAACGATCCGGCCGCGTGGCCAGCACCAGCTGGCGATGGAGCTGCACGCCGGAGACTTCGGACATCACCAGATGCGGCGGCGGCTGGCCGCCTTCCTTGAAGACGGACACCGGCATGACGGTCACGCCGCGGCCGCGCAGCACGAGCTCGCGGATGGAGTCGACCGAGTCGATCTCCGCCTGGATGTTCAGCGCCCTGCCCTGCGGAGCGAGCTGACGCTCGACGATGCCACGATGCAGGCTCGTCATCAGCAGCGGGATGCGGGCCAGTTGGCCGGGCTGGAGCACGGCACCCAGGCGCAGGCTTTCGTGCGAGATGACGGCGAAGGGCTCAGTCAACAGCGGCTGCAGCAAGAGCGCGCGGCCGGCCTCAGGGTTGGTGACGACGGCCATGTCCACCACGCCGCGCTCCAGCCAGTCCAGCAAGGCGGGCGTGAAGGCCTCGCGCGAGCGCAGCGTGAGCCGGTCCTGCAGGGCGATGCAGCTCTCGAACAGGCCGGGCAGCAGCAGGCGCGCCAGCGTGGGTGAGGCGCCGAGCACGACCGTGGCCTTCTCGGGCAGTTGATCGCGCGCCAGCTTCTGCTGCAGCCGCGCGGCTTCAGCCAGCATGCGCTGCGCCGACTCGTACACGCTCACGCCCGCCGGCGTGAGCCGCACGCCGCGCGGCAGCCGCTGCAGCAGCTGCACGCCCAGTTCGGCCTCCAGATCGCGCATCTGACGGGTCAGCGCAGGTTGCGCAATCGGTATGGCAGCGGCGGCCGCGGTCAGGCTGCCAGAGTCGGCCACGGTCACGAAGTAACGCAGGGTTCTGAGGTGCATGAGAGGGCCCGGCCATCCACACGGATCAATCGCAGAATGATATGGCACGGCGCAAATCCAGCATTGGACGCCAGCACCAGCTGCCCCTACGCTCAGCCCCGCTTCCTGCATTCACACAGACCAACACGGGGACAAACCGATGAACACCACGCGCCGTGCCGCGCTTTCCGCCCTGGCCGCCGCAGCGGTCACGCCGCTGGACGTCTTCGCCCAGGACAAATGGCCCAGCAAGCCCATCCGCCTGATCGTGCCGCTGGCTGCCGGCAGTGCCGTGGACAACGGCGCTCGCATCGTGCTGCAGAAGGTCGGCGAGCACATGGGCCAGACCTTCGTGATCGACAACATCGCCGGTGCCGCGGGCATGATCGGCGCCGAGAAGATCGCCCACGCCGCGCCGGACGGCTACACGCTTGGCGGCGTCAACGACAGCGTGCTGACGATGGTGCCGCACCTGCAGTCCAGGCTGACCTGGAACACGCTGACGGACTTCGAGCCGATCTCGCTGGTGGGCACGGTGGAATGGGGCCTGGTCGTGCGCACCGACTCGCCCTACAAGACGCTGGCCGAGTTCCTCGCCGCCGCCAAGGCCTCGCCAGGCAAGCTCAGCTACGGCTCGGGCGGCAACGGCAGCCCTCAGCACATCGGCATGGCGCTGCTGCTCTCGCGCGCCAGGCTGGACATGATGCACGTGCCCTACAAGGGCGCCACGCCCGCCGCCGTCGCGGCAGCGGCCGGCGAGGTGGATGCCTGCATGCAGGGCCTGGGCACCGTGGTCTCGCTGCTGCAGTCCGGCAAGCTGCGGCTGCTGGCGGTCTCCACGCCCACGCGCCTGGCGCAATACCCGAACGTGCCGACGTTTGCCGAAGCGGGCTTGCCCGGCTTCACCTTCAACTCCTGGTTCGCCCTGATCGGCCCGGCCAAGCTGCCCAAGCCCATCGTGCAGCGGCTCAACGTCGAGATCACCAAGGCGCTGGCCGACCCGGCCGTGCACGAGCGGCTGATCGCGCTGGGCATCACGCCGCGCGGCATGGGTGCGGCGGAGTTCGGGCAGGCCACCAAGGCGCAGTACGAGCTGTACCGCAAGTTGATCCAGGAACGCGGCATCAAGGCCGATTGATGAAGATGAGCATTGCTGCAGTCCGTACCGTCACCTTCGAAGCGCTGCGTGGCTTCATCGAGAGCGCCTTCCTCGCCCAAGGCCTGCCGCCGGCCGACGCCGCACAGGTGGCCGCGCTGATGGCCGAGGCCGACCTGCAAGGCAGCGACGGCCACGGCGTGATCCGCCTGGCCCAGTACAGCAAGCGGCTGCAAGCCGGTGGCATCAACAAGCAGCCGGACATCCGCGTCGTGCACGAACGCGCGGCCATGGCCGTGATCGATGGGGACAACGGCATGGGCCATCTCGTCGTCTCGCGCGCTGTCGATCTCGCCATCGAGAAGGCCCGCACGGCCGGCGTGGCCTGGGTCGGAACGCGCTACAGCAACCACGCCGGACCGGCCTCGCTCTATGCGCGCAAACCGCTGCAGCACGACATGCTGGGGCTGTACTTCGCGGTGGGCAACGCCAACCACATGCCGCCCTGGGGCGGCGCGGAGATGCTGCTCTCCACCAACCCGATCGCCGCCGGCATTCCCACGGCCGAGGAGCCGCCCGTCGTGCTCGACATGGCCACCACCGTCGCTGCCTACGGCAAAGTCAAGGCCAAGGCCAAGCGCGGCGAGATGATGCCGCCCGGCTGGATGATCGACCGCCAGGGCCAGCCGCTGCTCGACCCCAAGCGCTCGAACGAGGGCTTCTTGCTGCCCATCGGCGAGCACAAGGGCTATGGCCTGGCGCTGATCGTCGGCCTGCTGGCCGGTACGCTGGGCGGCGCCGCCATGGGCCGTGACGTGATCGACTTCAACGCCGACTTCACCACCACCACCAACACCGGCCAGGCCATCCTCGTGATCGACCTCGCCGCCTTCGGCGATCCGGCCGTCTTCAAGCAGCAGGTCGATCAGCTGGTGCGCGACATCCGCAGCAGCGAGCGACTGCCCGGCGTGGACCGCATCTGGCTGCCCGGCGAGCAGAGCTTCGAGAAGCGCCACCGCCATGCCAACGGCGGCATCCCGATCTCGGCCGCGCTGCTCGACGAGCTGGGCACGTTGGCCACCGAGCTCGGCATCGCACCGCTGCAAGAAGGAGTCCCCGCATGAGCCGCCAGATCCAGTCCGTCAACCCCGCCACCGAAGCCCTGCTGATCCGCTTCGATGCTCCCGAGCCCGGCGCCATCGAGCAGCGTCTGGCAGCCGCCGCCAAGGCCCAGCGCGGCTGGGCGCGCACGCCGCTGTCGCAGCGCCTGCCGCTGCTGCGCCGCGTGGCCGGGCAGCTGCGCGACGAAAAGGCCGACCTGGCCCTGCTCATCTCGCTGGAGATGGGCAAGCCGCTGACCGAAGCGCTGGGCGAGGTCGAGAAATGCGCCTGGAACTTCGAGCACTACGCCGACACCGCGGCCCTGCACCTGGCCGACGAGGTCGTGCCCAGCAGCGCCGCCGACAGCCGCATCGTGCGCGACCCGCTCGGCCTGGTGCTGGCCGTGATGCCCTGGAACTATCCGCTGTGGCAGGTGATGCGCGCGGTCGCGCCCGTGCTGGCCGCGGGCAACGGCCTGGTGCTCAAGCACGCCAGCAATGTGCCGCAGTGCGCGCTGGCCATCGAAGGCGTGTGCCGCCGCGCGGGCCTGCCCGAAGGCCTGGTCACGACACTGCTGGTCGGCGCGGCCGCGGTGCCGCAGCTGATCAATGATGACCGCATCGCCGCCGTCACCTTCACCGGCTCGACGCCGGCCGGTCGCAGCATCGCCGCCGCCGCGGGCCAGGCGCTCAAGAAGCAGGTGCTGGAGCTCGGCGGCTCTGACCCGTTCATCGTGCTGGCCGATGCCGACATCGAAGCGGCCGCCAGCGTTGCCGTGAAGGCGCGTTTCCAGAACACCGGCCAGAGCTGCATCGCGGCCAAGCGCTTCATCGTCGAACATGCGGTGGCCGACCGTTTCGTCGAAGCCTTCTGCGAACAGGTGAAAAGGCTCGTGATCGGCGATCCGCTGAGCGCCGGCGTCACGCAGGGCTCGATGGCGCGGGCGAACCTGCGCGACGAGCTTCACGCCCAGGTGCAGGCCTCGGTGCATGAGGGCGCGCGGCTGCTGCTGGGCGGCCGGCCCTGGGGCGTGCGCGGCGCGTTCTACGAACCCACCGTGCTCGACCACGTCACGCCGCAGATGACCGCCGCACGCGAGGAAACCTTCGGCCCGGCCGCCGCCATCCTGCGCGTGCGCGATCCAGCCGAAGCCATAGCCGTCGCCAACGGCACGCCCTTCGGCCTTGGCGCCGCGCTGTGGACCGGCGACCTGGAGCGCGCAGCAAGGCTGGCGCATGATGTCGAGGCCGGCGCAGTGTTCGTCAACGGCCTCGTCGCCTCGGATCCCCGCCTGCCCTTCGGCGGCATCAAGGCCTCGGGCTACGGCCGCGAGCTCGGCCGCCTGGGCCTGCACGAATTCACCAACGCCAAGACGGTGTGGACCGGACCGGCCCACGTCTGAAAGACCCGAGGAGCAGCTCATGACCCAACACCACGCCGTCCTGCGGCCCGACCAGATCCAGAGCCACGACCGTGGCGGCGGTGCGCGCACCACGCCGCTGGTGCTGCCCTCGATCGGGGCCAGCAGCTTCATCAACGGCATCACCGAGTTCGGCCCCGGCACCGCCATCCCTTTTCACAGCCACAACTGCGAAGAGAGCGTGGTGCTGCTCGAAGGCCACGCCTTCCTCGACATCGCCGGCGAGGTGCACGAGCTCAAGCCGCTGGACACCACCTTCATCCCGCCGAACGTGCCGCACCGCTTTCGCAACATGTCGGCCACCGAGGGCATGAAGATCCTGTGGATCTACGCTTCGGTGAACGCCACGCGCACGCTCGTCGAAACCGGCGAGACGCGGCCGGTGGCGGCCGAACACGCGGCCTGAGCAGTCTGCGCGCCGGCGGCGTCTCGTCGCTGCACCTAGACTCGCGGCGATGACGACAAATCCCAGGCTGCGCGACCAGCACGACTACCTCCGCCTCCTCAGTGCACGCGTGACCGGCGGCGCCGCCACCCAGATGCTGATGGTGGCGCTCGGCTGGCAGATGTATGACCTGACCTCCAGCGCCTGGGATCTCGGCCTCGTCGGCCTGGCGCAGTTCCTGCCCGCGCTGCTGGTGACGCTGCCGGCCGGCCATTACGTTGACCGGCACGACCGGCGCCTGATCCTCTGCGGCGCGCTGGGCCTGCAATGCCTCGTGGCGACCGTGCTCGCCGTGTCCAGCGCCGAAGGCTGGGTCAGCGCCAGCATGATCCTGCTGCTCTCCGTCCTGCTGGGCGTGGCGCGTGCTTTCCAGATGCCCTCGCAGCAAGCGCTGATGCCCACGCTCGTGCCCACCAGCCTGCTGCCGCGCGCGGTGGCTGCGGCCAGCTCCTGCATGCAGGCGGCGGTGATCGCCGGCCCGGCGCTGGGCGGCGCGCTGTATGCGCTCGGACCCAGTGTGGCCATGGCGCTGAACGCGCCGGTCAGCACTGCCACGCATTGGGGCGCGGCGGTGGTTTATGCCGTCTCGCTGGTGCTGCTGGTGCTGGGCGTGCTCGGCGTGACGACGATTCGCCATCGCCCGGTGCCCGTCACCAAGCCCGCGCCGGACCTGGCGCAGCTGACAGCAGGCATCCGCTTCATCTGGCAGCGGCCGGTGGTGCTGGGCGCGATCTCGCTGGACCTGTTCGCGGTGCTGCTCGGCGGCGCCACGGCGCTGCTGCCCATCTTTGCCAAGGACATCCTGCACACCGGCCCCGAAGGCCTGGGCTTGCTCCGCTCAGCTCCAGCGTTAGGTGCGGTGATCGTCGGCCTGGTCCTCGCCCGGGTGCCGATCGAGCGACGGGCCGGCCACTTGCTGCTGGGCGCGGTGGCCGTGTTCGGCTTGTGCATGATCGGCTTCGCGTTGACGACCTCGTTCTGGGCCGCCTTTGCCGTGCTGGCCGTCAGCGGCGCGGCCGACATGTTCAGCGTGGTGATCCGCCAGTCGCTGGTCCAGCTGGAAACGCCGGACGACATGCGCGGCCGCGTGGGTGCCGTCAACTCTGTCTTCATCGGCGCCAGCAACCAGCTCGGCGAGTTTGAATCGGGCGTGACGGCCGCGCTGTTCGGGCCCGTGGGCTCCGTGCTGCTGGGCGGCATCGGCACCCTGGTGGTCGTGGGCCTGTGGTGCAAGCTCTTCCCCGCGCTGGCGCAGCGCGACCGGCTTCAAGCTTGAATCAGCCCTGAGCTGAAAGTGAACCCGGATAGCTCAGCTGGCTGGCGTTGGCCGACACGCTGAACACCACCGTCGTTGCGGCCGTGTTCTGCATCAGCGAGGTGTAGAGCGACATCACGCCGCTGCCATCGCTGCCGTAGCGCGCGGCCTGCGAAATCGCAGCGCCCTGCTGGATGGAATTCGACAGGCTGATCGCCTGCTTGGCCTGATCGGCGATGCGGCTCACGAAGCTCGGCTTGGTCGTGTCAGCCTTCAGGAAACTCTTGACCGCAGCCTGGTCGGCGTCCGCGCCCTTGATCTGCACCTCGCCCTTGCTGCTCATCGAGAAGTCCACGCTGCCTTGCAGCTTCACACCGGCCTGGCTCATAGCGGCGCGCAGCTCCTTGCCCAACGCCGCCTGTGCCGTCTCCAGCGCCTTGGCCTGGGTGGCCATCTTGAAGGAACCGGCCACGCGGTCCAGCGCGGACTGCGAGATCGCCGTTTTCTTGCTCGCCTGCGTACCCAGACCGGTCAGGGCGCTGCCCGACGCGGATCCATCGGAGCCGGAAGCATTGTTGAGATAGCTGAGCAGCGAGCCGCTGACGCTGGACACCATGGCGGACACCCGTCGAAGAACTGTTTGGGCAGCATCTTCAAGGCTGCCTGCCGCCCGCAAGCCCGGAACTGACCCGGAATTGCCCGGCATTTCCCGCCTTCAAGCCGACAGCAGTCGCCCGCTCAGCAGCAGGTGCAGCGTGCGCACCAGCAGCACGGCCAGCGCCACGGTCAGGAAGATCACCAAGGCCCCGGCCACGAGCTGCAGCGGCCAGCTCGGATGGACAGCGGCGTACTTCAGCGCCGCGTTGACGAGCGCCGCCACCGGGAAGCCGATCGCCCACCAGGTCGGGCCGAACTTCAAGCCCCGCAGAAAGACCTTGGGCGCCAGCACGACGAACATGAACAGTCCGAAGTAGAAGAGCAACGCAGCGAAACGGTCCACGCCTCCCACGAGATTCACATAGGCCAGGAAACCCACCTCGAAGGGCGCCACCAGGATCATCAGGGACGGCACCATCGGCCCGCTCAGCGGCTCGTGGTGGATCAGCCGCGTGCCGATCATCGTGAACATGAGCAGCCCGAGCATCCCGCCCACGGCGGCGGCGAAGAGCTGGAGCTCTGGCGCCCAGGCCATCGTCATGTGCCCACCGGTCACGGGAATGTCCAGCGCGGCCACGCCGGCGATCAGCCAGGCCGGCACGGCGTGCGCCGCATCCGACTTGCCGCGTAGCAGCCGGCCGAAGACGTGATAGCCCAGGCCGAGCGTGACGACGCAGCCCAAGGTCCAGACGACTTCCGCCAGGGTCTGACCGTACGGACGCAGCACGGCAGACAGCAACAGGATGGAGATCGCAATCGTGCCGAAGAAGTTGCCCGCAATCGGGTGATCGAACTCGGCTCGGGCCACCTGCGGATGCAGCAGCGCCTTGGTCAGATAGCCCAGGGCCAGCACGACGAAAAGCATCACCGCCAGCCAACCTGCACCCTCGCCCAGCGCGCCGCCGAATCCATATTGGTGCTGTACGAGGCGCCAGGCCATCGAGAGGCCCGCCAGCCCCATCACGGCGGCGAACAGGTTGACCGGCAAGTGCCGGACGGAGCCCAGTCCGGTACGGGACGAGGCGGGGGAAGCAGTGATGCTGGCGGTTGATGACATGAACGCCTCCTCAGGCAGGAATTTCCATATCCGACAGTTTCAGCCATACTTGCTTTGGCTCTAATTCAATGACACGACGTTTTCAGCCAAATCAGAAAGCAAATCCGCCATGCTCGTCGCCCTGCTCGCCTGTCCCAAGGTCCAACTGCTCGACGTGGCCGGTCCGGCCGACGTTTTTGCCGAGGCTTGCCAGCAGCTCGGCGACCCGAAGGCGTACCGGCTGCAGCTCATCAGCACGGGCCCCAGGCAGATCCGCAGCAGCTGCGGCCTGAGCCTGATGGCCGATACGACCCTGGCCTCGCATCGCGGCGCCATCGACACGCTGCTCGTCGCTGGCAGCGCCGACGTGGACATGCTCGTACGCAACAAGGTCGCCCATGCCTGGATCGCGCGACAGTCGCGCAAGGTGCGCCGGCTGGGCTCGGTCTGCAGCGGCGCCTTCTGTCTGGCCAACGCAGGCCTGCTCGACGGCAAGACGGTGACGACCCACTGGCGCTTCGCCGAGCGCTTGAGCGCGGAGCATCCCCAGGTGAACGTGAGCGCCGATGCCATCTTCCTGCGCGACGGCGCCCTCTACACCTCGGCCGGCGTGACGGCGGGCATGGATCTGGCGCTGGCCCTGGTCGAGGAAGACCACGGCCGCGATCTGGCGCTGCGCGTGGCGCGCCAGCTGGTGATGTTCCTCAAACGGCCCGGCGGCCAGTCGCAGTACAGCGCGCACCTGGCCGCGCAGACGGCCGAACGTTCGTCGATCCGGCAGGTGCAGGAGCGCGTGCTGCGCCAGCTGACGGCCGATCTCAGCGTACCGGCGCTGGCCGCCCAGGCCGGCATGAGCGAGCGCCACTTCGCGCGCGTCTTCCGCAGCGAAGCCGGGCTCTCGCCGGCCGAGTTCGTGGAGAAGGCACGCATCGATGCGGCGCGCCGGATGCTGGAGGACTCGCCGGCGCCGCTCAAGCGCGTGGCCGATGCCGTGGGTTACGCCAATGTCGACGGCTTCCGCCGTGCCTTCCAGCGCCGGGTGGGCGTGGCGCCAACCGAGTACCGGCTGCGCTTTCGCGGCCAGTCCGCTGGCGGCTAGGGCGCGTCGAGCAAGGCCTTCTGCGAGCGCTGCGTTTCCTGCGTCCAGATCCGCTTGAGTTCGCCCTGCTCGGCCATCTCCTGCAGCACCCGTTCCACGCGCGCCGCCAGCTGTGCGTGGCGTGGGTTCAGCGAGTGGTACAGCTCGGTGACGACCACGGGTTCCGGCACCTTGCAAAGGTCGAGCATGGCGTTCCTGATGATCAGGGCGTCGGCCTCCATCTGCCCCACGACCGCGTAGCTCGTGAAGCCGCGCTGCACGTGGCGCAGCGCGTCGAGGTTGTTCGTCGTCTCGCGCAGCGCCGCAGCCGGCAGCACCTCCTCGACGGCCCGTGTGCCGCGCATGTAGGCCACGCGGCTCGCGCCCAGCTCGGCCCGGCTCACCTGGGCCGGGCAGGTCGGGGCTCGCAGATAGGCGGAGAACACCGCACGCGCCACCGGCACTTTCACGACCACCAGATCCGGCCATTCCTTGAGCGAAGCGGCGGTGTGGGCCATATCGCCATCGAGCTCGCCCATGCTGGCCATAGGCATGCCTCGCCGCAGCGGCACCGTGCGCATGGTCACCGTCACGCCGAGCTTGCCGTAGGCCTGCTGCAGCACCGACAGCACCGCCGGCGCAAAGGCCCGGTTGTCGGGCGCAGCAATCTCCAGCGCCTCGGCTGCCCGCGCAGGCAGGGCAAGTGGCAACGCGCCGGCAAGAAGCCAGGCCGCGAATGAAAGGCGGTTCGCTAGGCGCACGAAGTGATTCTGCGCCGGCGTCGCCTCACAGGGAAAGGTCCTCTTGCCACCCGGCGCCAGCTCGCAAGAATGGCGGCAAGAATCCGCAACATCACAAAGGGAGACCCCGGTGCGCCCCACCCTCTACTACTCGCGCAATCCCAATCCACGGCTGTCAGTGGCAACAGCGCGTTATCTGCAGGCGCCCGTCACGCTCGAATGGGCGGCGCCGCTCGCGCCTGGCCAGGCCGACAGGTTCTTGCCGCTCAACCCCTCGCTGCGCCTGCCCATCCTGGCCGAGGACGGTGACGCGCCACTCTGGGAGGCCGACGCCATCGCCTGCCGGCTTTCGCAGATGGTGGGTTCCGAGTTCTGGCGCACCGGCCGCGCCAGTCACGAGTTGCCCGACCTGATCCGCTGGGTCAGCTGGGCCAAGTGCAATTTCATGTTCGCCGGCGACATCGTCCATTTCGAGCGCGGCACCAAGCAGCGCTACAGCCTCGGCGCCATCGACGAGGCCGAAGTGGCGCGCGGCCTCAGCCTCTTCCACGAAAGCGCCCGCGTGCTGGAGCAGCAGCTGAGCCGCCGAGACTGGCTGCTCCCCAGCGGCCTCAGCTACGCCGATTTCCGCATGGCCGCCTTCCTGCCCTTCAACGATGTGGCCCGCCTGCCGCTGGACGACTACCCGGCGGTGGCCGCATGGAACCAGCGCCTGATGCAGATCCCCGCCTGGGCCGATCCTTTCGAAGGGCTGGATGCGCCCGAACTGCCGGAGGTGCCCGCATGAGCTTCACTTCACGTCCGCTCGAAGCCTGGCACCGCCTGGTCCGCGAACGCAACGCGCGCGGCATTGCCGCCTTGCTGGACGAACACGCCGTCTTCATCTCGCCCGTCGTCCACACGCCGCAGCACGGCCGGCAGATCACCGCAGGCTATCTCTCCGCCGCCTTCCACGTCTTCTTCAACCCGACCTTCCGCTACGTGCGCGAGATCGTCGGCCCCTCGGACGCGATGCTGGAATTCGAAACCGAGATCGACGGCGTGCTCGTCAACGGCGTGGACATCTTGAAGTGGAACGAAGCCGGCCTGATCGTCGAGTTCAAGGTCATGATCCGGCCGCTGAAGGCGATCCAGCTGATCCAGCAGAAGATGGCGGCGATGTTGCAGGCGAATCAGTGAAGGCCGCGAAGGACTGACAGTCATGCCGCTCACCGGCACGCTGCGCACCTGGCACGACGACAAGGGCTTCGGCTTCATCGCGCCGAGCCACGGTGGTCGCGAAGTCTTCGTCCATGTCTCGGCCTTTCCGCGCGACGGTACCCGGCCGGCTGTGGGTGAGCGGCTGATCTACGAGCTGGGGCGAGACAAGGATGGCAGACCGCAGGCTTCGCGCGTCACGCGGGAGGCGCTGGCTTCCTCCGTGCGTCATATTCCGCCGTCGAGAAGCCCTGTGAAGCGGCGGACCGGCTTCCGGCTGCTGCTCGCTGCGCTCCTGGTCGGCTCCGGCTTGCTCTACGCCGCCAAGATCAGACTGCCACCGCGCGATGCTGTCATGGTCGCACCGGCTCCGCCGGCCCCCGCCGAAATTCGCGCCCCGGAACCCATCGCCCCGGCGCCTGCCGCCCCACCCCCCACCTTCCGCTGCGACGGCCGCAAACACTGCTCGCAGATGACCTCCTGCGCCGAAGCGAAGTACTTCCTCAGCAACTGCCCCGGCACGGAAATGGATGGCGACCACGACGGCATTCCTTGCGAGCGGCAGTGGTGCACCAGTCCGTTGGCGAAATAGCTTGTAAAGACTGCGCCAGCAATTTGCGGTAGCGCTCCCTTGAACCTCGCTAACATGCGCCCCGAGCCCACTCCTCAGAGGTCCCGTTCCATGAACCGACGCGAGTTGTTGCTGGCCGCCATGGCCGCAGGTGCAGTTCCCATTGCCACGATTGCCACGAGCGCCGCTGCTGCGCCTGGGCCGCCCATCCCGCGCCCCGGCATCCAGCTGTACACGGTGCGCAATGAAATGAAGAAGGACTTCCGCGGCACGCTCGCGGCGCTGGCCGGCATGGGCTACAGGGAAGTCGAGTTCGCCGGCTACTACGACCGCAAGCCGGCCGAGGTGAAGGCGCTGCTGCAGGAGCTCAAGCTCCAGGCGCCTTCGGCCCATATCGGCGACGCGCTGTTCGGCGCGGACGCACAGCGCACGATCGACGATGCGCTGGCCATCGGCCACCACTACCTCGTCTGCCCCTGGATGCCCAAGGAACAGTGGGCCGATCTGGACGCCTGGAAGCGCCGCGTCGAGGCGTTCAACAAGGCCGGTGAACTCTGCCGCAAGGCGGGCCTGCAGTTCGCGTATCACAACCACCACTTCGAGTTCGCCACCATCAACGGCCAGCGGCCCTACGACATCTTGCTCGCCGAGTGCGATCCGAAGCTCGTGCAGATGGAACTCGACCTGTACTGGGCCGCCGCCGCGCGCCAGGATCCTCTGGCGCTACTGCGCAAGCATCCGGGGCGCTTCCCACTGGTACATCTCAAGCAGCTGAGTGCGTTGCCGAAGATCACCAGCGGCACGGACCTGCTGACCATGGACATGGAAGACGCCCACCGCACGATGGCCGACGTGGGTCCGGGGCTGATCGACTTCGCCGCGCTGCTGGCCGATCCGGCGGCCGCAGGCATCCAGCATTTCTTCGTCGAGCACGACGCGCCGAAGAACGCGCTGGAGAGTGCGGCGAACAGCCTGCGCTTCGTTCAAGGATTGAAGACCGGCGCCTAAGCCCGAGAAGGCCCGAGCCATGAAGACCCTGGCTTTCAACGCCATCGCCAAATCCTTCGGCCCGGTGCCGGTGCTGCATGGCGTGAGCTTCGACTTGCAAGCCGGCCGCGCCGTCGGTCTGCTCGGCGAGAACGGTGCGGGCAAGAGCACGCTGATGAAGATCCTGGCCGGCTACGAGGCACCGAGCGGCGGCGAGCTGCAGATCGACGGCGAGGCCGTGCATTTCGACGGCCCGCGCGCTGCAGAGAAGCGCGGCATCGCGATGATCCACCAGGAGTTCGCGCTGGCCGAGGATCTGACAATCGCGCAGAACATCTTCCTCGGCCACGAGCTGCGGCGCGGGATGTTCTTTCTTGACGATGCGGCGATGAACGCCACGACGGTGGAGCTGCTGCAACAGGTGGGCCTCGACTGTTCGCCCACCGCCCTCGTGCGCTCCTTGAGCCTGGCCGAGAAACAGCGCGTGGAGATCGCCAAGGCCTTGCAGCGCCGTGCGCGTGTGCTGGTGATGGACGAACCCACGGCCACGCTCACGCCGACCGAAGCCGAAGCGCTGTTCACGCTGATCGCGCGGCTCAAGACTGACGGCGTGACGCTGATCTACATCTCCCACAAGCTTGAAGAGGTCGAGCGGCTGACGGACGAGATCGTTGTGATGCGAGATGGGCGCTTCGTGCACCGCGCGCCGACGAGCAGCGTGAGCCGCGCGCAGATGGCCAGCCTGATGGTGGGCCGCGAGCTGAGCGATCTGTTCCCGCCGCGAACCGCACGGCCCGAGGCCACGCCGCTGCTGCGCGTGGACAAACTCAGTGTGCCGGGCTGGGCGCACGAGGTGAGCTTCGAGGTGGCGCCAGGCGAGATCCTGGGCTTTGCCGGCCTCGTCGGCGCGGGCCGCACCGAACTGTTTGAGGGCCTGCTCGGCCTGCGGCGGGGCGCCACAGGCTCCGTGGAGTTCGCCGGTCAGGCCGTGCGCATCCGCACGCCGCGCGAGGCCGCCGCCCTGGGCCTGACCTACCTCAGCGAAGACCGCAAGGGCAAGGGCCTGCACATCGACTTCGGCCTGGCCGAGAACCTCACGCTGATGACGCTGCCCGCGTGGCTCAAGCCCGCCGAAGAGGCCGCCGCGCTGCAACGCGCCGTGGATGAATTCGGCATCCGGCTCGGATCGCTGGATGTGCGCGCCGGTTCGCTCTCGGGCGGCAACCAGCAGAAGCTCGCGCTGGCCAAGGTGCTGCAGCCGCGCCCGCGTGTCGTCGTGCTGGACGAGCCCACGCGCGGTGTGGACGTGGGCGCCAAGCGCGAGCTGTATGGCTTGATCCAGGGCCTGGCCGCACAAGGCCTGGCCGTGATCGTCGTGTCATCCGAGCTGATGGAACTCATCGGCCTGTGCCACCGCATTGCCGTGCTGCGTGCCGGCCGTTTGCAAACCATCGTGGACGCCGTGGGCGCCACGGAAGAACAGCTGATCGCTCATGCCACTGGAACCCACTAGCAAGAAGAAGTTCAGCCTGCACGGCCTCGGCCCGCTCGTGGGCCTCGTCGTGCTGTGCATCATCGCCAGCCTGCTCAACCCCGACTTCGCCACGGTGGACAACGCGCTCAACGTGCTGAGCCGCACGACCTTCACCGGCATCATTGCGGTGGGCATGTGCTTCGTGATCGTGGGCGGCGGCATCGATCTTTCGGTGGGCTCGATGGCAGCGCTGATCGCGGGCTGCGTGATCCTGCTGATGAACGGGCTCGGCGCGCATGGGCTCTCGCCAACGATGGCGGTGCTCGCGGGCGCCAGTGGCGCGGTGCTGATCGGTGCAGCTTTAGGCTTCTGCCACGGCTGGCTGATCACGCGCGGGCGCATCGAGCCCTTCATCGTCACGCTGGGCACGCTGGGCATCTTCCGCGCGGTGCTGACTTGGGCTGCCGATGGCGGCGCGATCACGCTGGACAACGAGCTGGCCGATGCCTATGCGCCGGTCTACTACGGCTCGCTGCTGGGCGTGCCGATTCCGGTCTGGGTGTTCGCCGCCGTGGCGGTGGCGGCCGGTGCGGTGCTGCAGCGCACGGCCTATGGTCGGCACGTGCAGGCGATCGGGTCTAACGAACAGGTTGCACGGTATGCCACCGTCAACGTCGATGCGGTCAAGCTCTGCACCTACGTCGTGCTCGGCGCCATGGTGGGCATCGCCACCCTGCTCTACGTGCCGCGACTGGGCTCCGCCTCGCCGACCACGGGTTTGCTATGGGAGCTGGAGGCCATCGCGGCCGTCATCATCGGTGGCACGGCGCTCAAGGGCGGATCGGGCAGCATCGCCGGCACCGTGGTCGGCGCGCTGCTGCTGTCCGTGATCGGCAACGTGCTCAACCTCACCAGCTTCATCAGCATCCACCTGAACGCCGCCGTGCAGGGCGCGGTCATCATTGCGGTGGCCTTCCTGCAAAGGCGCAAAAGATAAATAGGAGACAACGAACATGTTGAACCGCAGACTCATACTGGCCCTGGCGCTAACTTCATCGTTCGGCGTACAAGCGCAGACGGCCAACCTGAAGCTCGGCGTGGCGATCCCCGCCGCAGACCACGGCTTCACCGCCGGCATCGTCTACTGGGCCAACCAGGCCAAGAAGGACCTGGAAAAGCAGTACCCGGGGCTGAAGATCACGGTGAAGGCTGCGGCATCGGCCGGCGAGCAGGCCAACCAACTGCAGGACCTGCTGACCACGAACAAGATCGAGGCCCTGGTGATCCTGCCGCAGGAGTCGGCGGCGCTGACCAAGCCGGTGCAGCAGCTGCACGGCAAGGGCGTGTACGTGACGGTGGTGGACCGGGGCCTGACGGACGGCTCCGCCCAGGACGCTTACGTGGCCGGCGACAACACGGCCTTCGGCGCCGTGCCGGCCGAGTTCATCGGCAAGCAGCTGGGTGGCAAGGGCGAGATCGTCGCGCTGCGCGGCATCCCGACGACCATCGACAACGAGCGCATGGACGCCTTCCGTTCCGCGCTGGCCAAGTACCCCGGCATCAAGCTGCTGGACGCCAAGCATGGCAACTGGAACCGCGACGATGCCTTCAAGGTGATGCAGGACTTCCTGACCCGCTTCAAGAAGATCGACGCCGTCTGGGCGTCGGACGACGACATGGCTTTCGGCGTGTTGAAAGCCATCGATCAGGCCAAGCGCACGGACGTGAAGCTGGTCTTCGGCGGCGCGGGTGCCAAGGGCATGGTCAAGCTGCTGCAGGCCGGCACGGATCCGCGCATCCAGGCCAACGTGTCGTACTCGCCGAAGTTCATCTACGACGCGATCAAGCTCACGGCCGAGGCGCGGCTGAAGGGCCAGAAGCTGCCGCCCAAGACCATCATCCCGTCGGTGTTGATCACCAAGGACAACGCCAAGGACTTCTACTTCCCGGATTCACCGTTCTGAGTTGCGAGACATCATGACCCGCCCCATCACCCTCTTCACCGGCCAATGGGGCGACCTGCCCATTGCTGAACTCGCGCCGCTGGCCAAGCGCATGGGCTACGACGGCCTGGAGCTGGCCTGCGCCGGCGATCACTTCAATGTGCAACGCGCGCTGGCCGAGCCGGGCTATGCGGAGGGGCAGCGCAAGCTGCTGGCCTCGCACGGCCTGGAGGTGTACGCCATCGGCAACCACCTGATCGGCCAGGCCGTGTGCGACCTGATCGATGAACGCCACCGCAGCATCCTGCCCAAGCACGTGTGGGGCGATGGCGAGCCCGAGGGTGTGCGCCAACGTGCAGCGCAAGAGCTGGCCGATACCGCGAAGGCCGCAAAGCTGCTGGGCGTGACGCGGGTGACGGGCTTCACCGGCTCATCGATCTGGCACGCAGCCTATGCGTTTCCGCCGACACCTCAGAGCTATTGGGACGCGGGTTTTGCCGATTTCGGTCGGCGCTTCAAGCCGATCCTCGACGAGTTCGACCGCCAGGGCGTGAACTTCGCGCTGGAGGTGCATCCGACGGAGATCGCGTTTGACATCGCCACGAGCGAACGCGCGCTCGCGGCCGTCGATCAGCATTCGCGCTTCGGCTTCAATTTCGACCCGAGCCATTTCGGCTACCAGGGCGTGGACTACATCCGCTTCATCCGCCAGTTCGGGCCGCGCATCTTCCACGTCCACATGAAAGACGTGTGGTGGGGTCGCGGCGACGGGACGGTCGGCACCTTCGGAGGCCACACGAGCTTTGGCGATCCGAGGCGCGGCTGGGATTTCCGCAGCGTGGGGCGCGGGATGATTGACTTTGAATCGATCATGGTGGCGTTGAATGACGTGGGCTATGTGGGGCCGTTGTCGGTCGAATGGGAAGACAGCCGGATGGATCGTGTTCACGGTGCTACCGAGAGTGCGGCGTTTTGTCGGAAGCTCGATTTCCCGCCGGCGCATGGGGCGTTTGATGCGGTGTTTGATCGCTCGAAGCAGAGCGGGGGGATGGCATGACGCGCAAGCTGCGCGTGGCCATGATCGGCGGCGGCAAGGACGCCTTCATCGGCGCCGTCCACCGCCATGCCATGGCACTCGATGGCCGCTATGAACTGATTGCCGGCGCCCTCTCCTCCTCCCCCGAAAAGTCCATCGCATCAGGCGAAGCACTTGGTCTTTACAAAGACCGCAACCACCCCGACTGGCGCTCCCTCCTCGCCGACGAACAACGCCGCCCCGCGCATGAACGCGTGGACGTCGTCGTCATCGTCACGCCCAACCACCTGCACTACGAAGTGGCCAAGGCCTTCGTCGACGCCGGCTTCCACGTCGCCTGCGACAAGCCCCTGGTCCACACGCAGGCCCAAGCCGATGAGTTGGTGAAACTGGTCAAGGAGCGCAAGACCGCCTTCGCCGTCACCTACAACTACACCGGCTACCCGATGGTCCGCGAGGCGCGCGAGCTGGTAAAGGCCGGCGCAATCGGCAAGGTCCGCAAGGTCATCGTCGAGTACCACCAGGGCTGGCTGGCCGGCGCGATGGAGCGCACGAGCAACAAGCAGTCGAGCTGGCGTACCGATCCCGCGCAGAGCGGCCCCGGCGGCGCCTTGGGCGACATCGGCACGCATGCCGAGAACCTGCTGCACACCATCACTGGTCTGGAGATCGAACAGCTGTGCGCCGAACTCACCAGCTTCGGCGCCGGCCGCACCCTCGACGACGACGCCAGCGTGCTGCTGCGCCTGACGGGCAAAGCACGCGGCGTTTTGATGGCCTCGCAAATCGCCATCGGCCACGAGAACGACCTGCGCATCCGCGTCTTCGGCGAGACCGGCAGCCTCGACTGGCGCCAGGAGGAGCCCAACACGCTCATCCACTCGCCGCTCGACGAGCCGCCGCGCAGGCTCACGCGCGGCTCCGCCAACCTGAGCGACGTCGCCAAGCGCGCCTGCCGCCTGCCGCCTGGCCACCCCGAAGGCTTCATCGAGGCCTTCGCCAATCTCTACACCGACCTGGCCGCTGACCTGCGCAACAACACGCGCAGCGGCGACTACCCGAAAGTCGAAGACGGCGCGCGCGGCGTCCGCTTCGTCGAAAGAGCCGTCGCATCGAACGGCCTTTGGATCGATTTCTGAAGGAGACCCAACTTGCCTTACGTGACTCCAAAAACGCTCAAGCGCGAGTACGACGTGATCGTCGTCGGCTCCGGCGCCGGCGGCGGCCAGACGGCCTACACCCTCGCCATGGAAGGTGTGAAGGTGCTGATGCTGGAAGCCGGCCGCAACTACGACATCGTCAAAGAAACGCCGATGTTCCAGACCAACGCCGACGCCCCGCTGCGCGGCGCCAGCACGCCCGAGAAGCCCTTCGGCTTCCACGACGCCACCGTCGACGGCGGCTGGGAAGTGCCCGGGGAGCCCTACACGCAGGCCAACGACGATCCGCAGCAAAAGTTCGACTGGTGGCGCGCCCGCATGCTCGGTGGCCGCACCAACCACTGGGGCCGCATCTCGCTGCGCAACGGCCCCTACGACTTCAAGCCCAAGAGCCGCGACGGTCTGGGCTTCGATTGGCCGATCACGTATGAGGAGCTGGCGCCCTACTACGACAAGGTGGAGATGCTGATCGGCGTCTACGGCTCCAACGAAGGCATGGAGAACACGCCCGACTCACCGGACGGTGTGCTGCTGCCGCCACCGGCTGCGCGCGTGGGCGAGCGCCTGATCAAGCAGCGCGCTGCACCGCTGGGCGTGCCCGTGGTGCCCATCCACCGCGCGGTGCTGACCAAGGCGCTGGACCACAAGACCCTGCCGGCCAAGCTGCACCCCGGCAACGCGCGCGCTCAGGCGATTCTTGAAAAGGACATGCAGCGCCGCGCCGCCTGCTTCTGGGCCACGCCCTGCGGCCGCGGTTGCTCGATCCGCGCCACGTATCAGTCGCCGGCCGTGCACCTGCCGCCGGCGCTGGACTCGGGCAATCTCGACATCGTCTGCAACGCGATGGCGCATCAGGTCATCCTCGGCAGAGATGGCAAGGCGCGCGGCGTGAGCTTCGTGGACAAGACCACCGGCAAGCACGTGGAAGTGCACGGCCGCGTCGTCGTGCTCGCGGCCAGCGCGGCAGAGTCGGTGCGCATCTTGCTCAACTCCAAGTCCACGAGCTTCCCGAACGGCCTGGCCAACAGCAGCGGCCTGGTGGGCAAGTACCTGATGGACACCGTGGGCAGCGACGTCTCCGGCCAGGTGCCGATGCTCGAAGGCCTGCCCGATCACAACGAGGACGGCGCCGGCGGGGGCCATGTGTACTCGCCGTGGTGGCTGTACAAGGAGCAGCTCAAGGGCCAGCTCGGCTTTGCGCGCGGCTATCACATCGAGATCAGCAGCGGCAAGCGCATGCCGTCTCTCGGCACCGGTTCGGGCCTCACCTGGCTCAACGGCGGCAACTACGGCAAGGACTTCAAGAAGGACGTGCGGCGCTACTACGGCTCCTTCGTCTACTTCTCAGGCCGTGGCGAGATGATCCCGAACGAGAAATCCTTCTGCGAGATCGACCCCACCACCAAGGACAAGTACGGCATCCCGGTGCTGCGCTTCCACTGGCAGTGGAGCGAGCACGAGACGCGGCAGGCCGCGCACATGCAGAAGACCTTCGTGGACATCGTCGAGGCCATGGGCGGCAAGGTGCGCGGTGGCGCGCAGCTCGACGGCGCCAAAGCCATCGCCACCGGCGGCTCAATCATCCACGAGGTCGGCGGCACCATCATGGGCGCCGAGGCACGCAGCTCGGTCGTCAACCGCTGGAGCCAGACCTGGGACGTGCCCAACCTCTTCCTGACGGACGGCGCGCCCTTCGCCTCCAACGCCGACAAGAACCCCACGCTCACGATCATGGCCCTGGCCTGGCGCACGGCCGACCACATCGTCGATCGCCTGCGCAAGAAGGAGCTCTAAGACATGGACCGCCGCACCTCCCTCCAATGGTTGTTGGCCGCATCGGCCTCGAGCCCGGCTCTCGAAGCCGCCGCCAAGCCCGCGCAGAAATCGCAGAAGGCCAAGAAGATCGGGACCGACCCCGATCTGGTCCGCCGCTACAAGAGCGGCGAGCTCTGGCCGCTGTCCTTCACCGAGCGCGAACGCCGCTGTGCTGCCGCGCTGTGTGCGCTGATCATCCCGGCCGACGACCGCTCGCCCAGCGCCGCTGATCTGCATGTCGAGGCCTTCATCGACGAATGGATCAGCGCTCCGTATGACGACCAGCAGAAGGACCGCGCCGTGATCCTCAAGGGCCTGGCCTGGATCGACGCGCAGAGCGAGAAGCGCTTCGGTGCCGTCTTCGCAGCCGCGAAGCTCGAGCAGCAATCACAGATCGCCGACGAGCTGTGCAAGCCCGTGGCCAAAGACTCGCCGCTGCACGACCACGTGCGCTTCTTCTCCCGCTTCCGCGACCTCACGGCCGGCGGTTTCTACACGACGCCTGAGGGCATGAAGGACCTCGGCTTCGTCGGCAACACCCCTTCGCAAACCTTCGACGGCCCGCCGCTGGCGGTGCTCAAGATTGTTGGAGTCTCCTGATCATGATGATGATGAATCGCCGCACCCTGCTCTCCTTCGCCGCTGCCGCTGCCTTCGCCACGAATGCGATCGCAGCAGACGCGCCACCCAACACGCTCACCGCCGCCGAGAAGGCCGACGGCTGGCAACTGCTGTTCGACGGCCAGTCGCTCGACAACTGGAAGGCCAGCGACAAGCCCGGCAGCTTCAGCGTCAAGGACGGCGCCATCGTGGTGAAGGGCCCACGCTCGCACCTGTTCTACCTCGGTCCTGTCGGCAACCACGACTTCAAGAACTTCGAGCTGAGCGTGGACCTCAAGACCTTCCCGCAGGCCAACTCGGGCGTGTACTTCCACACCCTCTGGCAGGAGGTGGGCTGGCCGAGCAAGGGCTACGAAGTGCAGGTCAACAACTCGCACAGCGACCCGAGCCGCACCGGCGGCCTGTGGGGCGTGGTCGACTATCCCGAAGTGACCGCACCGGACGGCGTGTGGCAGACCATGACCATCCGCGTCGAAGGCCTGCACGTGGTCACGCGCATCAACGGCAAGCTGATCGTCGACTACACGCAGGAACCCAGCAACCCGCCGCGCGCCAAGGGTTTGGAAGAACGCCTGATCGCGCACGGCACCTTCGCGCTGCAGGGCCATGACCCGGGCAGCGAGGTGCACTTCCGGAACATCAAGGTGAAGATGCTGCCTTGAACTTCAAAGTCGGCGTCGCGGCACTGGGGCTGGCGGGCCTGGGCCTGCTTGTCAGCGCAGCGCCAGCGCAGGCTGCTTCGACAGGCACTGCAGCGCACGAACTCACCGTCGCCGCCCCCGCCTTCTGGTGCCCCTTCAGCTGCACGGCCGGCAGCCGGCATGAGGGCTTCACCCTGGACATCCTCCGTGCTGTCTTCGAGCCGCGGGGCATCCAGGTGCGGCTGATCAACGAGAACTACGCCCGCGCGCTGCAGGACGTACGCGATGGCCACTACGGCGCCACCCCCTCCACGTTCAAGCAAGAGGCGCCGGGCTTTGTCTTTCCGAAGACGCCGATCTCGCGCAACCAGTACTGCTTCTACACCGCGCCCGGGCAGCGCTGGAGCTACGCCGGCATCGGCTCGCTCAAAGGCCAGCGTGTGGGCATCGTCAAGGGCTACTCGTATGGCGGCAGGCTGGACCAGGCCATCGCCGCCAAGGCCGCGCAATTCGACGTGAGCGTAGGCGACGACATCACCCACCGCATGGCGCGCATGGTCATGAGCCAGCGGCTGGACAGCTTCGTCGAGGACGAGAGCCTGGTGCAGTACATCCTGAGCTCGCACCCGGAGCTGCAGCTGCGCAACGCCGGCTGCGAACCGGCACGCTACGCCTACCTGGCGCTGTCACCAGCCCGCGCCGAATCTGCGGCCCTGGCCAAGGCCTTTGACGAAGGCCTCCAGCGCTTGCGCGCGGGAGGCCAGTTGGAGCAGATCATGCAGCACTACGGCCTGCACGATCGGCCCGAGCACTGAGCGCCTCTGTGCCTCCCGATCAGGCGAGCTTGAAGGTCGCCACCACCTTCACCAGTTGCTCGGCCTGAGACTTCAGCCCGCTCGCAGCCGCGGCCATCTCTTCCACAAGCGCCGCGTTCTGCTGCGTCGCTTGGTCGATGTGCGTGACGGCCTCACCGACCTGGGCCACGCCGGAGGACTGCTCGCCGCTGGCCGAGCTGATCTCGCCGATGATGTCGGTCACGCGGCGGATGCTGGTCACGACTTCGGTCATCGTGGCGCCGGCCTTGTCGACCATGGCCGAGCCCACTTCCACGCGCTCGACGCTGGCGTTGATCAGTGTCTTGATCTCCTTGGCCGCTTCGGCCGAGCGTCCGGCCAGCGAGCGCACCTCTGAGGCCACGACGGCGAAGCCGCGGCCCTGCTCGCCCGCGCGCGCGGCTTCCACCGCGGCGTTCAGCGCCAGGATGTTGGTCTGGAAGGCGATGCCGTCGATCACGCTGATGATGTCGGCGATCTTGCGCGAGGAATCGTTGATGCCCTTCATGGTCTGCACGACCTGCTCGACCACTTCGCCGCCTTGCGCCGCCACGTCGGAGGCGTTGAGGGCGAGCTGATTGGCCTGCTGCGCGCTGTCGGCGTTCTGGCGCACGGCCGAGCCCAGCTGCTCCATCGAGGACGCCGTCTCCTCCAGTGCGCTGGCCTGCTGCTCGGTGCGCGCGCTCAGGTCGAGATTGCCGGTGGCCATCTCGTCGCTGGCGATCTGGATGCTCTCCGAGGACTCGCGAACCTGACGCACGAGCCGCATCAGGCCTTCGCTCATTCGGCCCAGCGAGCGCACCAGGTGCGAGATCTCGTCGCTGCCCTGTACGTCGAGCTGCTGCGTCAGGTCACCCTGCGCCACGGCATCAACGATCTTCACGGCCTGCGCCATCGGGCGCGTGATCGAGCGGGTCAGCAGCACGGCGCCGACCACGCCCAGCGCGATCGCGATCACACCCAGGACCGCGAGCTGCACTTCGCCGCGCGATGTGTCTGCGGCGATCTGCTTGTTCATGTCGTCGATCACTTTGCGCTGGAAATCCAGCACGGCCTGCAGCGAGGCCACATAGGCCGGCGCCACGACGCTGAACTCGCTATCGTAGATCTTGTTGGCCTCCTCCGCATTGCCGCCGCGCTTGGCCGCCATCATGCGGTCGCGAGCATCGAGGTAGGCATTGCGCGAGGAGTTGAACTTGTCCATCAGCGGCTTCTCGTGCTCGTCCGCGGGCATCTCGGAAAGCGCCTTGAGGATTTCCGTGCCGCGCACGGTCGACGCCTTGGCCTCGTCGCGAAACAGCGCCTCCAGCCCGCCGTCGGCGTTCTTGGCAATGGCCTTGCCGCGCACCACGCCTACAGCCACGTTGCGCAGCTGCTCCTCGATCAGCCGCTCCTTGGCCAGCGGCGAAGCCATCATGTTCTGCATCGCCGCCGAAGTGCTGTTCATCCGCAGCACGCTGATCACGAGCATCACGGCAAGCAGGGCCAGGATCAGCGCAAAACCGGCAGCCAGACGGCTGCCGACGCGCATGTTGTTCAAGTTCATGTGAATCCTCGTTGGGGGGCCAATGGCCAATTCAGGTGGAACGAAGAATTGTTGCTGCGGATATGTGAAATGTCGTATTCCAGACATTCGCTGAAGCGTGCGTTTTCGTGATTTGGTAGCGCTACCGTAAACTTTGGCACACAAGAACCGGAGACACCATGCACCCCACCCCCTCGCTTCGCCTTCGCCCGTCCTTCGCCCTGCTGGTCGCGCTGCTCTGCAGCCCTCTTGGCGTCGGCACCGCCATCGCCCAACCTTCCGGCGGCCCGTATGGTCCGGTGCCCCAGCGCTACGCCGTGCCCAAGGCACCGCACGTGTTCTTCGTCTCGCCCGAGGGCAAGGCCGATGCCTCGGGCGCGTCGCTCGAGCAGCCCACCTCCATCGAGTCCGCCATCGCCCGCGTGACGACCGGTGATGCCATCGTGATGCGCGGCGGCACCTACCGCACCGGCGGGCTGGAGCTGAACCAGGGCGTCACCATCCAGCCGTATCAGGACGAGACGCCGGTGCTCAAGGGCACGCGCGTGGCGACCGAGTGGGAGAACCTTGGCCGCAACGTGTGGCGCACGCGCTGGACGGCGCTGTTCCCGGCTCAGCCGCTGGGCTGGTGGCGCAAGGAGCGCGAGGGCATGCTCACACCGCTGCACCGCTTCAACAACGACATGGTCTTCATCGACGGCGAGCGGCTGCACTCCGCCGCCTGGGAAGGCGAGCTCGGCCCCCGGAGCTTCTACGTGGACTACGCCATGGGCTACGTCTACATCGGCGCGAATCCCGCCGGCCGCACGGTGGAGATCACCGCGCATGACATCGCCCTGCACCGCCCCTCCCGGCCGGTGAACGGCAAGCCCTCCGATCGCAAGGGTCCGGCGCTGCGCGGCCTGACCTTCACGCAGTACGCCTACCGCGCCATCGACATCGAGGGCAAGAAGCCGTCCACGCTCGTTTCCGAAGAACCAACGGATGATCCGGTCGGCCCCTCGCCTGAATCCGAGCACGGCAAGGAGGTCGTGGGCACGCTGCTGGAGAACGTGACGATCACGCAATGCTCGCGCGTGGCCGGCTACTTCCGCGGCGACAAGCTCGTGATCCGCAACTCGCTGATCAGCGACACCGGCACCGAGGGCATCTACGTGATCGGCTCGAACGACGTGCTCCTGGAGCGCAACATCGTCCGTCGCAACAACACCGAGCAACTGACCGGCTACTACCCGGCGGCGGTGAAGATCTTCAACCAGTCGCACCGCGTCGTCGTGCGCGACAACCTCATCATCGAACACCCGGACTCGAACGGCGTCTGGTACGACGTGGGCAACGTCGAAGGCCAGTTCATCAACAACCATGTGGAAGGCACGCAGGCCGGACTGTTCTTCGAGATCTCCAAGGGCGTGGTCGTGGCTGGTAACGTCTTCGTGAACAACTGGCAAGGCGTGCGCGTGCTCAACAGCTCCAAGGCCCGGGTCTACAACAACACCTTCGTCAACTCGCCGGCGGTGTTCGAGCGCAATGAGCGCAGCGCCCAGGGCGACCACTTCGGCTGGCACCCGCAGACCGGGCCGGACGTGAACGAGCGCACGGGCCATGTCTTCGAAGGCAATCTGCTGATCGGCGATGCGAACGCGCAAGGCCCGCTGCTGCGCTTCGAGCAAGCGCCGGTGACCTGCGGCAAGGTCACGCAAGCGATGTCGGGCCGTGTGGAAGGCAACGTCTATTTGCGTGCCGCAGGTGGCAAGGCCGCCCAGCCGCTGATCAAGTGGGCCCCTGTGGCGGGCGACAACTGCCAGACCACCTTCGCCACGCTGGAAGACTTCCGCAAGGCCGTGCCAGGCGTCGAGTCGCAGGGCCGCGCCGAGCTGGCCGTGCAGGGCACGATCGTGCGCAGCCCCGAGCTGCGCCGCTTCGAGCTGGCCCGGGTTCCTGAGGGCGTGCAGCCGCTGCCGGTGCCCGAGGAAGCCCGCAAGGCGCTGGGCTGGACCGAGGCCAAGCACCTGCCCGGCGCGCTGCCCGCGCCTCCGCAAACCACCAGTTCACGCTGACCATGCGACCCTGTCAACCCGCGATGTTTGACAGGTGTCGAAAGCGCCGCTTTCCAGTACAAACGTGCCCACTCAGGGAACGAGGACGGCGGATGCTGCAAATGCATGCCTTGCGCAGCTGGGGCCTTGTCATGGCCCGCTCAGCTGCCGTTCTCATCGTCGCAGGGGCGTTCCTGCTGAAGCCGGATGCGGCTTTCGCCGGAACGCCCCCGACCATTCCAACAAGTCCAGCCGCCCCCGCCAGCGCAGCTGGCGCACCGCCGCCCGAGCTGGTGCTCTACCCGGCCGGCGAAGGCTCGGCCGACCAGCGCGGCAACTACTACGCCAGCCTGCTCAAGCTGGTACTCGCCAAGTCGGACGAAAAGCTCTTCCCCCAACCCACGCCCCACGCCAGTGGCATTGCGCGCGCCTTCAACCGGCTGGCGCAGCGCGACGGCGTGGACGTCATGTGGGCGCCCGCCACCCAGCAGCTCGACCAGGAGTTCCTGCGCATCCGCGTGCCGCTGGACAAGGGCCTGCTGGGCTGGCGGCTGTTCCTGGTGAGGTCGGCCGATGAGCAGGCCTTTGCCGGCGTCCGCACGGTGGAGCAACTGGGCACGCGCAGCGCGGGCCAGGTGGCGGAATGGCTGGACACCGACATCCTCGGCATCAACGGCCTGGCCGTCGTGAAGGCGATGCGCTATCAGGACCTCTTCAACATGCTGGCCGCCAAACGCTTCGACTACCTGCCGCGCGGCATTGCCGAGATCCGTGCCGAAGCCGCCACCCACGCCCGCCTCGGCCTGCAGATCGAACCCAGCCTGGCCCTGCACTACCCGATGTGCTCGTACTTCTACGTGGCCCGCAGCAACACCTGGCTGGCCAAGCAGCTGGAGACCGGCCTGCGCCGCGCCCAGAAGGACGGCTCCTTCGAGCGGCTGTTCCAGCAGTTCAACCAGGCCGCGATCCAGGCCGCGGGTCTGAAGAAGCGCGCCGTGCTGGAGCTGCAGAACCCTTACGCACCGCAAAACGCGGAGGCGGACCAGGACGAGTGCGCGGCGGCTTCCAAGACGCTCAGGAGCGCAAAGTGAGCAGACTCAGGCCGCGCCGCTCAGATGCTCGAACAAAATCGCCGCGCCCACCGCGATCAGCACCACGCCGCCCAGGATCTCGGCGCGCTTGCCCACCACGGCACCGAGCGCGCGGCCCAGCATCACGCCGAGCGTGACCATGGTGAAGGTGGCTAGGCCGATGCAGGCTGCCACGGCAACGATGTTGACGTCCACGAAGGCCAGGCCCACGCCAACGGCCATGGCGTCGATGCTGGTGGCCAGGCCCGTCAGCGCCAGGCCGATGAAGGCGTGGCGCGTGGGCTTTTGCGATTCGCCTGCAGCCTCGTCTTCGTTCTCATCGGTCTTGAAGCCGTTCCAGATCATGTGCAGACCCAGCGCGCCGAGCAGCGTGAAGGCAATCCAGTGGTCCCAGACCTTGACGAAGCCGACGGCCGCCAGGCCCAGGGCCCAGCCGAGCAGCGGCGTCAGCGCCTCGATGGCGCCGAAGATGGCGCCGGTGCGCAGCGCCTCGGACCAGCGCGGCTTGTGCAGGGCGGTGCCCTTGCCGATGGCGGCTGCGAAGGCGTCGGTCGACATCGCCAGGGCGAGTGCGGCGGTGGAGATGAAATTCATGCTGTTCGAGAGTGCGAGGTCGGGCGGAGTCACAACGACGCGCCAACACCGCCCGACCTTCAAGTTTGTCGTGCTGGCACATCGTTGGTCTCGCCTACCCAGCTGAAGCGGGTTGCCAGCGCCACGAGCCGTGGGGGCTCGAGTGTGTTGACGCGGGCGCTTCCAAAATGCTCGTTGCGAGCCGTTGGAAGCCGGCTACTCCCCAAGAGAGACGCTTATTTTAACCGTTAGGCTGATATAACCATCCGCATGCACTCCCCCCTTCGTCGCCAGGTCGTTCTGAGTGCTGCGCTGATGCCCATCACCGGCGGAGCCATGGCCACCACCGAGCCGCTGCGCGTGACCTACCCGCGCCTGCTCGAACGCCCTGAACATGCCTTTGGCTACCAGGTGCTGGAGCTCGCCCTGCAGCGCTCGGGCCAACCCCATGAGCTGCGCCTGGGCGAGCAGCTCATCTCCAGCAAGGCCGCGTGGCCGCAGCTGGAAGCCGGCCAGGTGGACGTGATCGACAACGGCAGCGCCGGCAAGCTGGCCGAGCGCGTGGACCTCGTGCCCATCCCCATCGATTTCGGCATCGGCGGCTGCCGCCTGCTGCTGGGCCGGGCCGAAGTCCTCAAGCGCCTCAAAGGCCTGCGGCGCATCGAGCAGCTCTGGCCGTTTGTCTTCGGCCAGGGGCTGGACTGGACGGACAGCCGCATCCTGCGCAACGCCGGCCTGCGTGTGGAGGAGGGCGATTTCTCCAAGCTGCTGCGCATGCTCGAAGGCGGCCGGTTCGATCTCGTGCCGCTGGGCGCCGACGAAGCGCACAGCATCCTGGAGCGGGATCGCGCGTCATCACCGCAGGTGCAGATCGAGCCGACGCTCGGCCTCTTCTATCCCTACCCGCGCGTCTTCTTCGTCACACGCGGCAACACCGCGCTGCAATCGGCCTTGAGCCGCGGCCTGCGTGCCGCGCATGCCGATGGATCGCTGGCCGCGCTGCTGGCCCGCACGCCGGGCATCGGTCCCATCCTGAACGGCCAGCGCGCACTGCCCAGGCAGCTGATTGCGCTGGCCAATCCGTGGCTGCCTGCTCAGCTGCGCGGTCTGCAGCCCGAGCATTTCCATCCCGCACTGCGTGCGCCGCTGCGTTCCGTGTGGAGCACCTCTTCGAAAGCCAACGGCGAAGATTGACGCATGCTGGGTCGCCGACAGTGCCTGATCGCTTCGCTCGCCGCGCTGGGCTGCGGCAAGGCCCGTTCCGCGACAGCGGCGCCCGTGCTGCGCTACATGGAATCGGCCGGCGCCGACCTGTTCAATACCTACGCTGTCGCCCTGCTCGGCATGGCGCTGCAGCGCGCCGGCCTGCCGCACCGGCTGAAGGCCCAGCCCTTCGATCCGATGTCGCAGGGCCGCATGGAGCTGGAGCTCAACCGCAGCAATTCGCCGCTCGACGTGATGTGGACCATGACCAGCCGCGCCCGCGAGCAGCAGCTGCACCCGCTGCGCATCCCGCTGGATCGCGGCCTGCTGGGCTGGCGGGTGGCGCTGATCCGCAAGACCGACCTGCCGCGCTGGCAAAAGCCGGTGAGCCGCGAGGAACTGGCCAGCCGCCGCGCCGGCCAGGGCCTGCATTGGCCGGATGTCGAGATCCTGCGCGCCAACGGCTTTCGCGTGGACACGGTCGTTGACGGCCGCGGGCTCTTCGAGATGCTGCATGCAGGTCGCATCGACTACTTCCCGCGCTCGGTGCTGGAGGCGCTGGACGAGCTGCAGAACTTCGCCGCCCAAGACCTGATGGTGGCGCCGGGCTTCGTGCTGCGCTATCCGGCCGCCAGCTATGCCTTCCTGGGCGAGCCGCATGCGGACCTGGTGGCGCCGCTGACGCGCTCGCTCAATTCGCTGGTGCAGGACGGCACGCTGCCGCGCTTGTTCCGCCAGCATTTCCAGCCGCACCTGGACAAGCTCGGCATCGCCGAGCGGCGCATCATCAGTCTGGACAACCCGCTGCTGCCACCCGAGACGCCGCTGCAGCGGCCCGAGCTGTGGTGGCAACCTGAGCGCGGCAGCCGTCGGCGCTGACGCTCAATCGATGGTGACCTTGGCCTCCTTGACCAGCTTGGAGAACTTCTCGGTCTCGGCCTTGATCTGCTGAGCCATGTGATCGGAGGTGTCGCCGATGGGCTCCGCGCCGATCTCTTCCATGCGCTTCCTGAAGTCCGGCGACTGGATCACCTTGACCATCTCGGTGTTGAGCTTGGCCACGATCTCCTTGGGCGTGGCCACCGGCGCCAGCACGCCGAACCAGGTGCCGAGGTTGAAGCCCTTGAGACCGGCTTCGTCCAGCGTGGGCACGTCCGGCAGCGCGGAGGAACGCTTGATCGTCGTCACCGCCAGTGGTCGCAGCTTGCCCGCCTTGATGTGCGGAAGCACCGGCGTCACGGTGTCGAAGGACATCGTGATCTGGCCGCCGAGCAGATCGGTCGCCAGCGGGCCGCTGCCCTTGTAGGGGATGTGAACGATCTCGGTCCCGGTCATGTTCTGGAACTGCGTGCCGATCAGGTGCTGGGCCGTACCGTTGCCGTTGGAGCCATAGGTCAGCTTGCCCGGCTGGCCCTTGGCCATGGCCACCAGATCCGCCACGTTCTTGACCGGCGTGGAGACGTTGACCGTCAGCACATTGGGCACCAGCGCAATCGTCGTGATCGGCGCGAAGTCCTTTTGGAAGTCATAGGGCAGCTTCTTGTAGACGCTGGTGGCAATGGTGTGATGCACGGCGCCGACGAGCAGCGTGTAGCCGTCCGGCTGGGACTTGGCCACATAGGCCGCGCCCAGCGTGGCGCCCGCGCCGGGGCGACTCTCCACGATCACCGTCTGGCCCAGAGCGGTGCTCAGTTTGTCTGCCAGGGTGCGCGCCAGCACGTCCGTCGTGCCGCCCGGCGGGAAGGGCACGACGAGGGTGATGGTCTTGCTCGGCCAGGGCTGGGCGAAGGCGGCGCTGCTGGCCAGGACCAGCGCGCTTGCCGCAGCGCCGATGAGGCAGCGTCGCGTGGCCGAATGCTTGCTCTTGTCGATCATGTCTGTCGTCTCCTGTTGTGATGGTGCTTGCTGTCTAGTCCGTGATCAGAAGGGCGCGAAAGTCGTTCACATTGGTCAGCGTCGGACCGGTCACGACCGAATCGCCGAGCGCGTCGAAGAAGCCGTGGCCGTCGTTGTCATCGAGCCGCTCGCGGGGCCGGAGCCCCAAGGCACGTGCGCGGGCCAGGGTGTCGGGCGTGACGAGGGCGCCGGCGATCTCCTCCTGGCCGTCCACGCCGTCGGTGTCGCCGGCCAGCGCGTGGATGCCGCGCCGGCCCTGCAGCGCCAGCGCGAGTGAAAGCAGGAACTCGACGTTGCGCCCTCCCCGGCCCCGGCCCCGCACGGTCACGGTCGTCTCGCCGCCCGAGAGCAGCACGCAGGGCTTGGCGAACGGCTCGTCGCGGCCGGCCACGTGCAGTGCGATGCCGGCCAGGGTCTTGGCGACTTCACGCGCTTCGCCTTCGATCGAGTCACCGAGCACGTAAGGCGTTATGCCGGCGGCATACGCAACGCGGGCGGCGGCTTGCAGTGCCATCTGCGGCGTGGCGACGAGGTGGGTTTCGATCACGGGCAAGCGCGGATCGCCGGGCTTGAGCGTCTCGCTGGCACCGGACTTCAGCAGCGCCAGCGCGGCGGGCGGCACGTCGATGGCGTAGCGGCGCAGGATCTCCAGTGCGTCGGCGCAGGTGCTCGGATCGGCCACCGTGGGGCCTGAGGCGATGTCCACGGGATCGTCGCCGGGCACATCGGACAGCAGCAGGTTGATCACGCGCGCCGGATGGCAGGCGGCGGCCAGTTGCCCGCCCTTGACGGCGGAGAGATGGCGGCGCACGCAGTTCATCTCACTGATGCTGGCGCCGCTGGCCAGCAGCGCACGATTGATGGTCTGCTTGTCCAGCAGCGTCAGACCCGGCAGCGGCAGGGGCAGCAGCGCCGAGCCGCCGCCAGAGATCAGGCACAACACGACGTCGTCGGCGCTCAGTCCGCGCACCTCGGCCAGCATGCGGTGTGCGGCGGCCAGTCCCGCCGCATCCGGCACCGGGTGTGCAGCCTCGATGATCTCGATGCGCTGGCAGGGCTGGGCATAGCCGTAGCGCGTGACCACCAGGCCGGACAGCGGCCCGCTCCAGTGGTCCTCCACCGCCTTGGCCATGGCGGCCGACGCCTTGCCGGCACCGATCACGACCAGGCGGCCGTTTCCTCTGGGCGGCGCGGGCAGCAAACGCGGCACGCACAGCGCCGGCTGCGCGGCCGCGATGGCCGCGTCGAACATGTCCCGCAGCAGCTGGCGGGCCGCGACGGTGTTCATCTCGTTTCGCCTGCGCTCAGGCCGCCTTGCGCTCGCCGCCGTTGTCCAGCTGCTTGCAGACCGCCGCCGTCACCTCCGCCGTGGTCGCCTTGCCGCCCAGGTCGCCCGTGTGCAGCGCCGGGTTGGCGGTCACGGCTTGCACGGCCGCCATCAGGCGCGCCGCGGCATCCATCTCGCCCAGATGCTCCAGCAGCATCACGGCTGACCAGAAGGTGCCGACCGGATTGGCCAGGCCCTTGCCCATGATGTCGAAGGCCGAGCCGTGGATGGGCTCGAACATCGAGGGGTAGCGGCGCTCGGGGTCGATGTTGCCGGTGGGCGCAATGCCCAGGCTGCCAGCCAGGGCCGCAGCCAGATCGCTCAGGATGTCGGCGTGCAGGTTGGTGGCGACGATGGTGTCCAGCGAAGCCGGCTTGTTGACCATGCGCGCGGTGGCGGCATCGACCAGCTCCTTGCCCCAGCTGACGTCCGGGAAGTCCTGGGCCACCTGGGCGGCGATCTCGTCCCACATCACCATGGCGTGGCGCTGTGCATTGCTCTTGGTGACGACGGTCAGCAGCTTGCGCGGCCGCGACTGGGCCAGCTTGAAGGCGAAGCGCATGATGCGTTCGACACCGGCACGGGTCATCATCGAGACATCGGTGGCTGCCTCCAGCGGATGGCCCTGGTGAACGCGGCCACCGACACCGGCGTACTCGCCTTCGGAGTTCTCGCGCACGATGACCCAGTTCAGGTCCTCGGGCCCGCAGCGCTTGAGCGGGGCATCGATGCCCGGCAGGATGCGCGTGGGCCGCACATTGGCGTACTGGTCGAAGCCCTGGCAGATCTTCAGGCGCAGGCCCCACAGCGTGATGTGATCGGGGATGTCCGGATCGCCGGCCGAGCCGAACAAGATGGCGTCCTTGCCGCGCAAGGCGTCCAGGCCGTCGGCCGGCATCATCTCGCCGTGCTCGCGGTACCAGTCGCCGCCCCAACCGAAGGCCTCGAACTCGAAGCGAAAGCTGCTGCTGGTCGAGGCCAGCACTTCCAGCACCTGCTGGCCGGCGGGAATCACTTCCTTGCCGATGCCGTCTCCGGGAATGGTGGCGATGCGGTAGGTCTTCATGGGTGCGTGTCTCCGTCAATGGAATCCTGAGGAGATTCTTGGCCGTCGACGCCCTTGCAGATCACCGCTAAAGTGAATCCACTGTTAACTCAAAGCTAACAATCCCATGCAGCAGACCGCCGCCGCCATCCAGCCCGCGGACCTGGGCTTCTTCAACACGCTCGCCGGCGCGGGCTCCTTGAGCGCTGCGGCGCGCGAGCTCGGCATCACCACGCCGGCGGTGAGCAAGCGCCTGGCGCTGATGGAGTCGCGCGTGGGCGTCTCGCTGGTCAACCGCACCACCCGGCGCATGAGCCTGACACCCGAGGGCGAGCTGTACCTCCAGCACGCGCGGCGCATCCTCGGCGACATCAACGACATGGAGCAACTGCTGGGCGTCTCCAAGGCCATGCCCACCGGCCTGCTGCGGGTGAATGCAACGCTGGGCTTCGGGCGCAGCCATGTGGCGCCGCTGATCTCGCGCTTCGTGCGCAAGCATCCGCAGCTCGAAGTGCAGCTGCAGCTCTCGGTCAATCCGCCGCCGCTGACGGACGACTCCTTTGACGTCTGCATCCGCTTCGGCGCACCGCCCGACGGCCGCGTGATCGCCCGCCACATCGCTCCCAACCGGCGGCTGCTGTGCGCCGCACCGGCCTATCTGGCGCGCCATGGCACGCCCAAGGTGCCGGCCGAGCTGGCGCGGCACAACTGCATTGGCATTCGCCAGGGCGAAGAGGCCTACGGCCTGTGGCGGCTCTCCAGCGGCAAGGGGCGCAACGCAAGCACGCAGGCCGTCAAGACACGCGGCACGCTGACCACCAACGACGGCGAGATCGCCGTCAACTGGGCGCTGGACGGCCACGGCATCCTGATGCGCGCCGAGTGGGACATCGACCGCTACCTGAAGAACGGCCGGCTGGTGCAGGTGCTGCCGCAGTTCTCCACGCCCGATGCGGACATCTACGCCGTCTATCCGCAGCGCCATCAGCTGGCGGCGCGGGTGCGGGCCTTCGTGGATTTCCTGGTGGTCAGCTTCAATCGCTGAATGGCGGGTCTCGTCCTGCAGCCCGCCGTCCTCAAACTTGCTGATCCGCGTTGGCCCATCGACGTTCGCGCTGGTCATACTCAGCTCGTCCTACAAGGCGGCCTGCGCTGCCGATTTCCCGAACGGGGGTCCCATGTTCGTCATCTGCTCGACGACTCGCGTACGGGCCAAGTACGGTTCGTCCGGCGAGAAAGTCCTCAAGGCCGTTGGCCGGCTCGGTGAAGTCGTCGACGTGACGGGGCAGTCGCCGGAAGGCATCCGCGCGCAGATCGCAAAGCTGGGTGCCGGCCCGGCCTGCCTGATCGGCGGCTACGACCTGATCCCGCCCTTCATGCGCCCCAATCCGACCTACGGCCAGTCGCACGACGACGACAAGGACATCCCGACGGATGCACCCTATGGCGCTGCTCCGGGCAAGGCCGTCGAGGAGTACGCACCTTCCCGGGCCGTCTCGCGCATCCCGGACGATGCAACGCCGGATGCTGCGACCTTCCTCGCCATGCTGGCGCACCAAGTGGCCGCCCCCAAAACGGCAACGCCGGCAGGGTCGTTCGAAGAGGCGGCCGACGAATTCGACGGCGCCGCGAACTTCGTGCATGGTGCCATTCCCGGCGCCACCACCGGCGCAAAAGGCAAGCCCCGGCTTTCACCGCCGGCCAAGGTCGCCGATGCGGGTCTGACGGCAAAGATCTCCGGCAAGGGCCGCTTTCACATCCTTCTGCATGGTGCCAACTTCGACCCGGACTGGGACTCGCTCTGGGGCCACAGCTCCGACACGAATGCGGAGTTCGTGCGCGCACTGTCCGCGCAGCTGTTCGACCTGTGCGATCTGCGCGGCGCCGTGGTGTCCTTCAGCTCCTGTTACTCGGCCATGCTGGACATCGCGCCGGCCACCGAGGGCGCGAGGACTTCCAAGAATCAGGTCGCGCTCGCCTGCCTGTCGCATGGTGCCAAGGTCGTGTTCGGCGCAACCCGCTCGAACTGGATCGCCACCGCTGGCGATTTCAACGCATTCGGACCCGCGTTGATGGCCTTGGTCTGGAAGCAGCTGGGCAAGGGCAAGCCCGCAGCGGAAGCACTGCGCCTGGCCAAGGCGGCCTACCTCAAAGAGGCGTTGAGCCAGAACACCAGTGACCAGAAGTACGTGTTGAAAACCGTACTTCAGGCACAGTGCTATGGTCATGCCGAGGCCACCTTGTAATCGGAGGAATCATGGCGACGAACAGCAACTCCGACATCTTGCGCATTGCCCGGGAAGCCGTTCCCGAGCACATCCGGCCCTTGGGCCGGGTGGTCCAGCAGGCGCCGCAAGTGGCCTTGACCCTTGCCGGCAAACCGAAGCCCGTCGGCGCCGCCAAGCCCGACACCTTGATCGCCGATCTGGCCAAGCATGTGGGCGCCAAGCTGCCCAAGTCAGCCGCGGACGTTGCCGTGGTGGAGTTCCCCGAGCAGACTGCCCTGGGGCTGCGGACCACCGTCGTGCACGTGAAGAACGGCAAGGTCGCCCGGGTCATCAAGCGCGGCTGAACGCAGCCCAGGCTCACCCGCCGGCCACACGCACCGCGGCCCAGAACGCCTCGCCAGCCAGGTCCAGCGCCGCCTTGTCGCGATAGAGGCGGATCCGCATCTGGATCTGCCACTCGGCGGGTGCGGCCTCCACGAGCCGTCCTGAGGCGACGTCATCAGCGATCAGGCTGCGCGGCAGCCACGCCATGCCACGCCCGTTCAGCGTCATCGTGCGCAGCGCGGAGGCCAGATGCGCCTGGACCGCGAGCTGCGCCGGCAAGCGGTCGAGTGCGCCGCCGTGGACCTCGCGCAGCATGCGACCCATGCCGGACTCGGGGCTGTAGCTGAGCACCTGCAGCGGCGCATCAGCCCTTGCGTCGAGCAGCGCGTGGCGGGGGCGACCTTGCTCGTTGGGTACCGAGACGGGGACCAGCGCATCGTTGCCCACGTCCAGCCAGGGAAAGCCGCGTGCTTCCAGGCCGCTGGAAGACGGCTTCGGCTGCGGGTTGAGTGCGTGGCTGACGAGGAACTGCACCTGGCTTTTCTGCAGCATCGCCTCGCAGCGTTCGAGCACGTCGGACACCAGGCTGACCGGACCGATCTCGATGCGTTCTTCCAGCCCGCGCAACCAGTCGGGCAGGAAGGTGAACGACAAGGCGTGCGTGGCCGCGAAGCGCAGCGTGGCCGATTGCGCATCCGCCACCGCACGCGCCTCGCCGGGCACGCGGGCGATGCGGGCGAGCAGCTCCTCGGCCGTGCCGCGGAACCACTCGCCGGCTGCGGTGAGCCGTGCGGGCTGGCTGCTGCGGTCGAAGAGCTCGGTGCCCAGCCACTCTTCCAGCGCGCGGATGCGGCGGCTGAAGGCGGGCTGGGTCATGTGGCGTTCCTCGGCCGCGCGCGAGAAGTTGCCCGTGGCCGCCAGGGCCAGGAAATCTTCGAGCCAGGAGAGGTTCATGGACATGCGGAACGGGGACACGAAATGGGCGGTGCTTTCAAAGCATCAAAGTCGAAGAAATGAGCATTGGCCGCAGCGCGTGCGAATCGTGATCATGAGCGCACTTTCCCTGGAGACCACCCATGAAGATCGTCGAAATCCGCGAGCAGACGCTGCCGATCAGTTCGCCCATCCGCAATGCCTACATCGACTTTAGCAAGATGACCCTGAGCCTTGTTGCGGTCATCACCGATGTGATCCGCGACGGCAAGCCCGTGGTCGGCTACGGCTTCAACTCCAACGGCCGCTACGGCCAGGGCAAGCTGATGCGCGAGCGCTTCATCCCGCGCATCCTGGAAGCCGCACCCGATTCGCTGCTCGACGACACGGGCCGCAACCTCGACCCGCACAAGGTCTGGAACGCGATGTTCACCAACGAGAAGCCCGGCGGTCACGGCGAGCGCTCGGTGGCCATCGGCACCATCGACATGGCCGTGTGGGATGCAGTGGCCAAGATCGAAGGCAAGCCGCTGTTCCAACTGCTGGCCGAGCGCTACGGCAATGGCACGCCCAACCGCAAGGTTTTCGTCTACGCCGCCGGCGGCTACTACTACCCGGGCCAGGACCACGGCAAGCTCAAGGACGAGATGAAGAGCTACATCGACCGCGGCTACACGGTCGTGAAGAAGAAGATCGGCGGCGCTTCGCTGGACGAAGACCTGCGCCGCATCGACTCTGTCCTCTCCGTGCTGCAAGACGGCCAGAAGCTCTGCGTGGACGCCAATGGCCGCTTCGACCTGGACACGGCCATCGCCTACGCCAAGGCGCTCTCGCAATACGACCTCTTCTGGTACGAGGAGGCCGGCGACCCGCTGGACTTCGAGCTGCAGGCCACGCTGCGCAACTACTACAAGAACCCGATGGCCACGGGCGAGAACCTGTTCTCCATGCAGGACGCACGCAACCTGATCCGCTACGGCGGCATGCGCCCGGACCGCGACTGGTTGCAGTTCGACTGCGCGCTGAGCTACGGCCTGGTCGAGTACCTGCGCACGCTGGACATGCTCAATGAGCACGGCTGGTCCGCCAGCCGCTGCATCCCACACGGCGGCCACCAGATGTCGCTCAACATCGCGGCCGGCCTGGGGCTGGGCGGCAACGAGAGCTACCCAGACCTGTTCCAGCCCTTCGGCGGCTTCCCCGACGGCGTGAAGGTGGAGAACAGCTTCGTCACCCTGCCCGATCTGCCCGGTATCGGCTTCGAAGGCAAGGCGGACCTGTTCCGGGCGATGCAGGCCCTCTCGGCTTGACGCGTGAGCGACAAGGGCCTTAGGGTAGACGTAAGGAAACCTGGATGCCCTCCCTCGCCCTTCTCTATCCCGGCGACCGTGCCACGCGAGATCGCAACGATCCTGCGGAGAGCCGCTTCGCCGCGCTGTTCGAGGCCTTCGCGGCCGCGGGTGTGGCCGCCGAGCCGGCGGTCTATCACGACGATTTCGCAGAAGAAGTGGCAGCTCAGCTCCGCGGCGTTGACGGCGTGCTGGTCTGGTGCAACCCCATCGAGTCCGGCCGTCGACGTGACCGGCTTGACGCCGTGCTGCGTGAAGCGGCCGGCACCGGCGTGTTCGTCAGCACGCACCCGGACGTGATCCTGCGCCTCGGCACCAAGGACGTGTTGGTGGACGTGCGCGAGCTGCCCTTCGGCAGCGATGTCGTTCGTGTGGACAGCCTCGCCCAGCTGGCCGAAGAGTTGCCGCAGCGGCTCGTCCAAGGCCCGCGCGTGCTCAAGCAGCATCGCGGCCACAGCGGCATCGGCGTCTGGCGCATCGAGGCTCTCGCTGGCTCGTCGCTGCTCAAGGTTCGGCACGCGCAACGCGGCAGCGAGGAAGAGCTGCTCTCCCTGCCGGCGCTGCTGGAGCGGCTCGCCCCGTACTTCGAGCCCGAGAGCGGCGGCCACATGATCGACCAGGCTTGGCAGCCCCGTCTGGTGGACGGCATGGTGCGCGCCTACCTGGTCGGGGACCGGGTGGCCGGCTTCGGACATCAGGCCGTCAACGCCTTGTTCCCGGCCACAGCCAACGAGCCCGCTCCAACACCCGGCCCGAGGCTCTATCACCCGCCCGAGCTGCCGCAGTTCCAGCTTCTCAGGCAACGACTCGAGACGCGATGGATCGAGCAACTGCACCAGTGCGTGGGGCTCGCTCGCCATCAGCTGCCCCTGCTCTGGGACTGCGACTTCATGTTCGGCGAGCCGACGGCCGAAGATCCCGAACGCTACGTGCTCTGCGAGATCAACGTCAGCAGCGTGTCCCCCTTCCCTCCCTCGGCCATCGAGCCGCTCGTGGCAACGGTCAAGGCACGCCTGGCGGGTCTGGCCGACGGATAGGGCGACGACCACCTGCTGAACGGAAAAGACGCCCCCGGCGGGCTCGGCACGCGGCAGAATCAGCGCAAACACATCCGCCACGGCCGGCGTGGCGGCACAGCCATGACCGAACGGGCGACCCGCGAAGCTCTTGCGCAAGGCGCAGCAGGCATGCTCCGACGCCGCGATCTGCTGGGCGGCCTGGCCCTTGCGCCGGCCGCGTCCGCCGTTCGGGCCAGCACGCCCAGCGCGATCGCGCTGCGTGTCTTCCCCGGCGGCTCGGCGGTGGACTTCCGCTGGGACGTGCTGCGCCTGACGCTGGCCGCCGCCCCCGAGCCCTGGCGCTCCATGCGCATCGAAGAAGCCGGCGCCGAGACTGTCACGCAGGGCCGCACCGAGCTGCTGCTGCAGGACGGGCAGGCGGACATCGGCGCCTTCGGCATCACCGCGCAGCGCATGGCCCATCTGCGGCCGATCCGCGTCGATCTGCTCAAGGGCCTGATCGGCCTGCGCGTGCTGGTGGTGCGGCGCGAGGACGTGGACCGCTTCAGCCGCATGACGGACGAGGAGATCCTGCACAAGGTCCGCTACGGCACGCATCAGCAATGGGCCGACGTGCCGATCATGCAGGGCAACGGCATGCACCTGGAGTTGGTCAGCAGCGCCAGCAAGCTCTACCAGATGCTGGCCACCGGCCGCTTCGAGGCGCTCTCGCGCGGCGCCAATGAGGTCTTTGCTGAGATGCGCGCGAATGCCGAGTTAACCCCCCAACTGGCGATCGAGCCGACCCACACGCTCTACTACGACTACCCGATCTGGTTCTGGGTGCGGCGCGGCAACGAACCGCTGGCCCAGGCGCTGGAGGCCGGCCTGCGCAACATCCTGCGCGACGGCTCCTTCCGCGAGCTCTTCCTGGAGAAGCACAAGGCCGAGATCGATTTCGTACGCAAGAGCCGGCGCCACGTGATCCGGCTGTCGTCCGCCGCCCTGCCCCAGCCGGTAGAGCCGCCGGACACCTCCTGGTGGTGGCCTTCCACACTCAGTTTGAACACTGTTGGCAAACGGATCTGAAAGAAGTGGAGCGGGCCGCAGGGGTATTGCCGCTTGCCTTCATTTGGTAGGACAGTCACGGGGCCTTCAATTGAGGAGACCTCGATGACCACCCTACAAATCAATGGCAAGTCAGTGAACGTGGAGGCGAGTGACGACACGCCGCTGCTGTGGGTGCTGCGCGACCATCTGGGCATGACGGGGACCAAGTTCGGCTGCGGCATGGCGCTGTGCGGCGCCTGCACTGTGCACCTGGACGGCGAACCCAGCCGCGCCTGCCAGACACCGGTCTCGGCCGCCAAGGGCAAGGCCATCGTCACGATCGAAGGCGTCGGCGCCAGCAAGACCGGCAAGGCCGTGCAGGAAGCCTGGATGAAGATCGGCGTGCCTCAATGCGGCTACTGCCAGGCCGGCCAGATCATGAGCGCTACGGCCCTGCTCACGAAGAAGCCGAAGCCGACGGACAAGGACATCGACGACGCCATGAGCGGCAATCTCTGCCGCTGCGGCACCTACACGCGCATCCGCAGCGCCATCAAGACGGCCGCCGGTCTGGAAGGCGGTGCCGCATGAACGCCTTCATTCCCCGCTCGCTGCTGCAATCGCAGACTCCTGATGAAGCCGTAGGCATCAGCCGCCGCAGCCTGCTGAAAGGCCTGCCGCTCACGGGCCTGGTCCTCGCAGTCGGGCTGCCCGACAGTGCCGGTGCCGACGAGCCCAAGAAGTACGGCGGCGACGCCATGCCGCAAGGCCTGCGCGACAGCCCGAAGATCTTCGTCGCCATCGCGGCGGACGGCACGGTCAGCATCGTCGTCAACCGCTCGGAGATGGGTCAGGGCGTGCGCACCAGCCTGCCCCGCGTGCTGGCCGACGAGCTCGAAGCCGACTGGGCGAAGTGCAAGGTCGTGCAGGCGCCCGGCGATGAAGAGCGATACGGCAACCAAGACACCGACGGCTCGCGCAGCATGCGCCACTGGTTCATGCCCATGCGCCGCTGCGGCGCCGCCGCCCGCACGATGCTGGAGCTGGCCGCCGCGCAGGCCTGGGGCGTTCCCGTGGCCGAGGTGAAGGCCGGCAACCACATGGTCACGCACAAGGCCAGCGGGAGAAGCCTGGGCTACGGCGCGCTGGCCGAAGCCGCCGCCAAGCTCGAGGTGCCGGCGCGCGACGCGCTCAGGCTCAAGAGCCCGCAGGAGTTCCGCTACATCGGCAAGCAAGACAGCGGCCTCGTGGATGCCGAGGTCATCGTCACCGGCCGCTCGCAGTACGGCATCGACACGCGCCTGGCCGGTCAGCTCTTTGCCGTGATCGCGCGGCCGCCGGTGCTGGGCGGCAAAGTCAAGTCCGTGGACACGGCCGATGCGCTCAAGGTGCCCGGCGTGGTCAAGATCTTGCAGCTGGAAAGCCCGCCGCCGCCGTCCGAATTCCAGCCGCTCGGCGGCGTGGCCGTGATCGCCAAGGACACCTGGTCCGCCATCAAGGGCCGCGAGGCGCTGAAGATCCAGTGGGACGACGGCCCGCACGCCAGCTACGACTCGGTCGCCTTCCGCCGCGAGCTGGAGGCGGCCGTGTCCAAGCCCGGCGGCAAGGTGGTGCGCAACGACGGCGATGCCGAAGGCGCGCTCAAGAAGGCCGCCAAGCGCGTGACAGCCGGCTACTACGTGCCGCACCTGGCCCATGCCACGATGGAGCCGCCTTCGGCCGTGGCGCGCATCGCCGACGGCAAGTGCGAGGTCTGGACCTCCGTGCAATCACCGCAGGCCGCCCGCGAGCGCGTGGCCAAGCGCCTGGGCCTGGGCATGGACAAGGTGACCGTCAACGTCACCCTGCTCGGCGGCGGTTTCGGCCGCAAGTCCAAGCCCGACTTCGCGGTGGAGGCAGCGCTGCTCTCGCAGGCCATGCAGGGCGCGCCCGTGCAGGTCACCTGGACCCGCGAGGACGATCTGCACAACGACTACTTCCACACCGTCACCGCCCAGCACCTGGAGGCCGGGCTCGACGCCAAGGGCAAGGTCACGGCCTGGCTGCAGCGCGCGGCGGAGCCCACCATCTTCTCCATCTTCGCGCCCGATCCCAAGCAGTTGGCGACCTTCGAGCTCGGCCTGGGGCTGATCAACATCCCCTATGCGATCCCGAACATCCGGATCGAGAACCCGGCCGCCACGGCCCACACGCGCATCGGCTGGCTGCGTTCGGTGAACAACATCCAGCATGCCTTCGCAGCGCAGTGCTTCGTGGCCGAGCTGGCGCATGCGGTCAAGCGCGATCACCGGGACTTCCTGCTCGAACTGATCGGCCCTGCGCGGCAGATCGCGCCGCCGAGCATGGGCGACGACTGGAACCACGGCGAATCGCCGCAGGTCTATCCGGTCGACACCGGCCGGCTGCGCGGCGTGATCGAGCGCGTGACCAAGGAAGCCGGCTGGGGCCGCAAAATGCCCAAGGGCCGTGGTCTGGGCCTGGCCGCGAACTACAGCTTCGTGACCTACATGGCCGTCGTGGCCGAGGTCGTCGTCGGACCCAAGGGCGCCTTGAGCATCCCGCGCATCGACGTGGCCGTCGACTGCGGCCCGGCCATCAACCCCGACCGCATCCGCTCGCAGATCGAGGGCGCCTGCATGATGGCGCTGAGCCACGCGCTGCACAGCGAGATCACCTTCAAGAACGGCCGCGTGGAGCAGAGCAACTACCACGACTACGAGATCGCGCGGCTGTACGAGGCACCCAAGAAGATCGCCGTGCACATCATGCCGTCGAGCGGGTTCGATCAGCCGCTCGGCGGCGTGGGCGAACCCGCGATGGGCCCGGTGCCGCCGGCCCTGATGAACGCGATCTTCGCGGCCTCAGGCAAGCGGATCCGGCAGCTACCGCTGCGGGACCAGCTCGGCAAAGCCTGATCGGAAGAAGAATCAGCGCAGGCGGAACGTCGAGACCAGCTGCGTCAGGCTGGCCGCCTGCTGCTTGAGGCTTTCCGCGGCGGCCGCGCTCTCCTCGACGAGCGCGGCGTTCTGTTGCGTGACCTGGTCAAGCTGGTTGACCGCATCGCCGATCTGGCCGATGCCGCTGCTCTGCTCGACGCTGGCCGCGCTGATCTCGCGCATCAGGTCGTTCACGTTCTTGACCTGCGTGACGATGGTGTTCATGGACTCGCCCGCCGCGTTGACCAGGCGTGCGCCGTTCTCCACCTTTTCGGTGCTGGCGCCGATCAGGTTCTTGATCTCCTTGGCCGCCTGCGCCGAACGCTGGGCCAGGCTGCGCACTTCAGAAGCGACCACCGCGAAGCCGCGCCCCTGTTCGCCTGCGCGTGCCGCTTCCACCGCCGCGTTCAGCGCCAGGATATTGGTCTGGAAGGCGATGCCGTCGATCACGCCGATGATGTCGCCAATCTTGCGGCTGCTGTCGGTGATCTCGTCCATGGTCGACACCACCTGGCTCACCACGCGCCCGCCCTGCTCGGCCGCGCCGGCTGCACCACTGGCCAGCTCGGTGGCGCGGCGTGCCGTGTCGGCGTTCTGCTGGACGGTGGCCGTGAGCTGTTCCATCGAGGCCGCGGTCTCTTCGAGGTTGCTGGCCTGCTCTTCCGTGCGCTGGCTCAGGTCGGCATTGCCGCTGGCGATCTCGGCCGAGCCGGTGGCGATGGAATCGGAGCTGTTGCGCACCTGGCCGACCAGGCGCACCAGGTTCTCGTTCATCTTCTTCAGCGCCGTGAGCAGCTGGCCGGTCTCGTCTTGCGTGTTCACCTGGATGTTTGACGTCAGATCGCCGTCGGCCACGGTCTGGGCCACTTCCACGGCACGTGCGATGGGCGCCGTGATCGAGCGCGTGATCAGCAGCGCGAGGCCCATGCCCACCGCGATCGCCAGCAGCAGCAGCACGATCACGGCCACGCGCGTGGACTGGTAGTTGTCCTGGGAATCCTTGTAGGCGACGTCGCCGCCGGCGGTCTGGAACTCGATGTTCTTGCTCAACGCGACATCCAGCGCGTCGAAGGCCGCCTTGGTCACGGTCTTGTGCAGCTTCTTCACTTCGGCGATCGCTTCGGGCGTCGTGCTCTGGCGCGAACGGGCCAGCAGCTTGGCCAGCTCGTCGTAGTAGGCCTTCTCCGCGGTTTCGATCTGCCGGACCAGGACACGCTCCTCTTCGGTGGTCACCGTCACCGCGTAGCGCTTCCAGGCCTGGGCCGTCTGCTCCTTGCCCTTCTGGATGTTGCGCTCCTCCAGCTCGAATTCCGCGGCTTCGCTGGCCATGGCGTGCATGGCCTCGGCGCGGCGGATGTCGCTCATGCCGTCGCCATACTCGCCCAAGGCCCGCATGCCCGCCAGCCAGTTCGTCGCCAGGTCGGCGGTGGAATCGTTGACCTTGCCGATGCGGTTCACAGCGAAGGTGCCGACGACCAGCGTCAGCAACAGCACGCTCGCAAATCCGAACAGCAGACGCGGGCCGATCTTCAGGCGGGTGAGCAGGGTCATGGCGGCACCTCCGGCAGGATCTGATTTCCGAATGTAAAGGTATTGGGCCGGCGCGTACGCAATTTCCTAGCGCCGTGCTCACCGGCCCTGCGCACCAGCATCGCAGGCTGTGCGTACCATCTGTCGCAAAGCTGAACGCAGGAGCCCCTCGCATGACCCCACCCCCCGAGCTCGAAGCACTTTTCCCCGGCTTCCGGCATGGCCGCTTCGAGGTGGGCGAAGGCGTCGAGATCGCGGCCTCCGTCGGCGGCTCGGGGCCGGGCCTGCTGCTGCTGCACGGCCACCCGCAGACCCGCGCCATCTGGCACCGCGTGGCACCGAAGCTGGCCGAGCACTTCACCGTGGTCGCCGCCGATCTGCGCGGTTATGGTGATTCGAGCAAGCCTGCCGCTGCCGTCGATCATGGGAGTCATGCCAAGCGCGCGATGGCTGCGGACCAGGTGGCGCTGATGCGGCAGTTCGGCTTCGAGCGCTTCAGCCTGCTCGCCCACGACCGCGGCGCCCGCGTGGCGCACCGCCTGGCCTCCGACCATCCAGAGCGCGTGGATCGCGCCGTCTTCCTCGACATCGCCCCGACCCTGGCCATGTACGAGCAGACGGGCGAGGCCTTCGCCCGCGCCTATTGGCACTGGTTCTTCCTGATCCAGCCGGCGCCGCTGCCCGAGCGCCTGATCGAGGCCGACCCGGCTGCTTACCTGCGCGAGGTCATGGGCCGCCGCAGCGCCGGCCTGGCGCCTTTCGATCCGCGCGCGCTGGCCGAATACGCCCGTTGCCTGGCCCTGCCCGGCACGGCGCATGGCATCTGCGAGGACTACCGCGCCGCCGCCGGCATCGACCTGGTCCATGACCGCGCGGATCGGGATGGCGGCCGGATGCTGTCCACGCCGCTGCTCGTGCTGTGGGGTGCAGAAGGCGTGGTCCACCGCTGCTTCCGGCCGCTGGAGGAATGGCGGAGAGTGGCGACCGATGTGCGCGGGGAGGCACTACCGTGCGGGCACTACATCGCCGAGGAGGCGGCGGAAGTGCTGCTCGACCGCGCTCTACCCTTCCTGATGCAGAGGCCGGTCGGCTGACCGTCCGCTGCTGGCGTGCCGGTCGACGGCACTTTGGAGCTTGTCCAGCGAGCCGCTCCAGCCCTTCTCGTGGCCGCGGGCGGTGGCCTCATCCGGCAGCAGGGCGTGCGTGAACACCAGTTCGCAGCCGTCGTCGATGGCGCGCAGGGTCATCTCGAGGCGCGAGGCGGGCTCGCCCTCGTTCTCAAGCCAGTTCCAGCTGGTCACGAGTCGCGAAGGCCGCGCGAGTTCCAACACCTCGCCGTGAACCTCATGCTCGCTGCCGTTGCGCATGCGAAATCGCAGGCGGAAGCGGCCGCCGACGCGCGCGTCGAACTCCGACAACAGCACGGGGCCGTCGTCGGGGCCCCACCATTGCGCGATGCCCTCGGCTGTAGACAGCAGGTCGAAGACCGTGTCGGGTGACGCCGCGATGCGTCGGACCAGTGTCATGCTGCTCATGGGCGTACCTTTCGTTTCCGGGATTCAATGGATTCGGCCGCCACGGCGAGGCGGTCGAGGCGCGGCGACCAGAATCGCTCGTAGCGCCGCAGCCAGTCCGTGGCGTCACCCAGCGGGCCCGCGGCCAGGCTGACCTGTACGGTGCGCCCGTCCTTGTGGCGGGTGATCAGGCCAGCGTCCTCCAGCACGCCCAGTTGCTTGAGCATGGCCGGCAGCTTGATGCCCAGCGGCTCGGCAAGTTCGCTCACCGACTGGTCGCCAGCGCGTTCCAGCCGCGACAAGATGCATCGGCGTCCTGCGTTCGACAGCGCCGCGAATACAGCGTCGAGCTCGAGTTCATAGTTCACCATTTGGTGAACTATAGGGACACTCGCCGAGGTTGGCAAGCGCCTTGCCGGGATCGCACAAAAGGCTAGGGCTGTTCGGTCGAGCCCGCAAAGACCACCCGAAGCTTGCCCCCTGTCACGCGCACATCGCTGATGGCTCGCTTTGCAAGTGCACCTTTGGCCGTGCGCTCATCGAGCGTGTAGACCGGGCGGTCTTGCAGGGCCTTCTGCGCAGCCAGCGTCGCCCCATATCGCAGCCACTCCGCATGGTCCCCAGACACGCCGCCCACGTCGACCTGATCCACCTGCAGGTCGTCCAGGAAAAGCTGGCCCTGGCCGGGCGCATAGCGTGGTCGCCCACTCATGCCCAGGTGCCCGGATCGTTCACGCGGGCCGAGATTGATCTTGATGTCCACGGACAAGCCCACCCGGTTGTCGCCCTCGCTGAGCGTGACGACCGGGTTGGAGAGTTCCGCGCACAGCAGCACGGTCTTGCAATGCTTCACCGGGAAGCGCGGCGAGATGCGGGACTGCAGCTCAGCCGCCTCGATCTCCAGGTAGCCCTTGGCCAGAACGCCCAGCGACGTACAGCTCCAAAGCGCTGCCGCCACGCCCGCCGCCACGCAGAGGAGCAACAGCCAGCGAAATCGGTTTGGGGTCGTCGTGTGCATGCGTGCCGCCACCACCGATCACTTGGACCGGATCTCCACGACCTGCATCACGAAGACCAGGGTCGCGCCGGAAGGGATGGGCCCCGCTCCCTTGTCGCCATATCCCAGGCTCGCGGGAATGAGGACCACCGCCTCGTCGCCGAGGCCCAGCTTGAGGGCCACCTCGTCCATGCCCTTGATGACCTGGCCCGCACCCACGGCGAAGCCGAAGGGCTGGCCGCGGTCGAGGGAGCTGTCGATCTTCTTGCCGTTGGTGAGCAGCAGCGTGTAGTTGCTGTAGAACATGTCGCCGGCTTGCGCATGGCGGCCCTTGGCCTGTTTGGTGATCACGTAGCTGAGGCCGCTGGGCGTGGTGATGGTGACCGGTGCGGCCACCGCCACCGCTGGCGTCACATCGGCCAGCGTATCGGCGAGCGCGGCGGGCGTGGCCAGACTGAGCAGGGCCGCCATCGGAAGCGCCAACATCGGCAGGCGGCTGGGGTGTTTGAACATGGCTGCAGTCCTGTGGCTCTCGGAGCCAGGTTTGGGGATGCAGCAAATTCTAGGTTGCGGGACGAGCCAAAAAAAACGGCGAGCATTTCGGCTCGCCGCATTCAATGATCAAGTCGTCTTTACTGCGGAGGCGGCAAGGCCACCAGTTGGCCCTGTGCGGCGCCGGAGACGTTGTCCGGCACGGACACCATCACGCCCAGGGCCGGCGAGTTGGCGTTTTCGGCGTTCACCGTGAAGGTGGCGCTGCCTGAGCCGTTGGCGGGGATCAAAGGCGCTGCGCTGAAGCTCACGCTCGGCGTGAAGGCATTGAAGCTGCCGATGCCAGGCATCTGCGCGCCGAAGCCGTCGGAGCCGAAGTAGCGCATGACGTACTTGAAGCGCGGGTTGGCGGCCGTCAGGCCCAGGCTGGCGCGCGTGACGGGCAGCTGCAGGGTCGAACCGTCGGTCGGCTGGGTGACCGTGAACAGGATCGTGCCGCTGCCGTTGATGTTGCAGTTCGCGTCCGTCGGGAAGACCGCCGTGGCAAATTGGGAAACCGCCAGCGAAGTGCTGAGCAAGTTGCCGTTGATGCCGATCAGGATCTTGTTCGGCGTGAAGCCCGGGCCACCCGTGCTGTCGATGCAGATGTCGAACTCCTGGAAGCCCAAGGTGGTGGACGTGCGGTTGTGGGTGTTGACCCCGAAGATCACGTTCGTGCCCGACAGCCTCGCGCCGACCGCCCGCACATCGGCCTGGTTGATGCCCTGTGGCGTCGGCTGGTACTGGCCGAGCGTATAGAAGACCGTCGTCCCGCTGATCTGCCCGCCTGCATTCGTCATGTTCAGCGTGTTGCCCGAGGGGGCGACCGCCACGTTCGCGCGGCTGTGGGCCACCAGGTAGAAGGGCACAGTCAGCGAGACGTTGCCGTTGAGGCGGGAGCTCGCGGGCGTCAGCGTGATGTAGCCGCCGATGTCCTGGAAGCCCGTGCCGCCGCCGACCGAGCCTGCCGGCACGTAGAGGCTGACCGGGAACGCGGCGTCGCTGTTGCCGTTGACGGTCACTGAAGGTGGCACGGTCACCAGTGTGCCGGCCGGGCCGGTGCTCTTCGTCGACGTGATGTTGAACTGGATCGGCTTGGCGCTGAAGTTGTGCACCGTGACGGTCTTCGTGCCATTGAAGTCGGTCAGCAGGTCGGCAAAGCCGAAGGACACGCTTTCATCCGGCGTGCGCACGACAGCCTGCGTCGTGACGGCGTTCTGCGCCTGGACCAGGCCCGCGCCTTCGTTGCGCTGCAGGAGATCCAGCATCTTGCTCGGGCTGGCGGTCTGCACGATGGCGGCGCGCAGGTCCGCTTGCGACCAGCCGGGGTGGGCCTGCTTGGTCAGTACGGCCACGCCAGCGACGCCCGGAGTGGCCATCGACGTGCCCGAGAGGATCTGGAAGCCGTTGCCCGTGCCCGAAGCCACGGAGACCACGGAGACGCCGGGCGCGGTGACACCGGGGCGCAGCACGCTGTCGCCGATGCGCGGGCCCTGGGAAGAGAAGCTGGCGATCTTCTCGAAGCCTGCGTTGGTCTGCACACCCGTGTTCAGCGCGACGGCGCTGACTGCTGAGGGGCCGCCGGTCGGGCCGCTGACGGACGGGCCATCGGTCAGGGAGATGCCGAAGAAGGGAATCGTCACTGGCTCAAAGGTATTGCCGGCAACCGGGTCGGTGGCACCGCCGGGAATCGGCCCCTCGTAGGGCGGCAGTCCCGCGGCGTTGTTGATCATCGCGGCTGCTGCAGCGCCGAAGTGCTGCGCGGCACCGGCACGGTAGACGCGAGCGCAGTTGCCGCGCGCGGTCACGACCATCTTGCCGACCAGGCTGACGCCAGTCTTGGTGGGGTCGTATTCGTCCGGGTTGCAGCCGAGCGAGACCGAGCCGTCGGGGTTGCGAAGCACGCGGATCGGATAGCTGCTGCTGTTGGTGAAGGCGCCGCCATTGGCGTTGATCACCGTGATCGTGGGACCGCTCGCCAACGCAAGGCTGGCCGTTGGAATGCCAGGCAGCGCGTCCGTCGCGGCGACCGAGATGGCGCCCTCGTAGACGGCCGGGGCGCTGGTGATGTAGGGAACCGGGCCGGCATTGCCGGAGGCGGCGATGACGAGGATGCCGGCTGCCGTGGCATTGGCCACGGCAGCGGCCTCGGCCTGGCTGCCGCTGTCTGCATTGGAGGCGTTGCCGAAGTTCGAGCCCAGGGACATGCTGATCACGTCCATGCCGGCGGCCACCGCCCAGTCGATCGCATCGGCGACGACATTGGTATTGCCGGTGCAGCCGAAGACGCGCACCGAGTAGAGATCAGCCAGGGGAGCAACCCCAGGGCCGATGCGGAAGGCGCCCGGCGTGTAGGCCCCGGCGTTGTACGAGCCGGTGTAGGTGGCGCCGCTGGCGGTGACGCCCAGGCCGGTCGCCGTGCCAGCCACGTGGCTGCCGTGACCGACGCTGCCGGAGGTGTACTCGCAATCCAGCGGATTGGGATCGGGCACCGGCGTGTTGGCGCCGGTGTAGGCGTCGCCGACCAGGTCGATGCCGCCCTTGACCTTGGGCGCGCCCGGGCCGAACAGCGCGGGATTGGCCGGCAGCGCGCTGGTGGCCTTGGCCGTTTGGTAGGCCGCAACGGTGCCGGGACCACCGAAGTCAGCGTGGGTGTAGTCGATGCCGGTGTCGATGATGGCGATCTTCATGCCCTGGCCAAGGAAGTTCCCCGCGGCCGCCTGCCAGGCCTGCGGGGCACCCATCAAGGGCACCTCGTTGACATTGACGCGCTCGTAGGTACCGACGGTCTTGATGTCAACCACGCCTGGCAGTTTGCGGATCGCAGCGATCCGGTTCTTGGCGATGCGGATCTTCATGCCGTTCAGCGCCCCGCCCAGGTGCGACAGCACCTTGCCGCCGAGCCCCTCGATGGTGGGCTGCAAGGCCTGATGCTCGGCACGACGTGCCGCCATGATCGAGGCCCGCTCGCTGGCTTCGAGCTTTCTGCCCAGGTGCTGCTGCACCTTGGCCACCGAGTCTCCGGACATCAGGACCACGACGGTCGTGGGCGCGGTGGCTCGGCTCACGAAGGCCGGATTGACGGCCGTATCGCTGGGGACAGCCTGGATCAGCGCGTCTGCCGTGGAGGTCTGTGCCGCCGCAGTCGCGGCCAGCACGGTCAAGGCGGCGCAAAGCCCGGCCTTGTGGATGACGTGGTTCATGTACTCGCTCCGGTTGGACCGCGGGCGGACGCCGCGGCCTGGGTTGGGGTGCGAACGGAAAACGGCAGTACCGGGCCGCGAGGCCCGGTACTGCCGGTGAAGCTCAGGACGGGCTTGTTTCTGGCGGTGTCGCCGCTCGCCTGCGGCGACTGGAGACCCCGACGGCCAGCAGGCCGGCCAGGCCGGTCAGCGCGAAGCTGTCGGGCTCTGGCACAGCATTGACTTCCACCGTGTCGAAGTCCAGGAAGGAGGTCTCCTGCATGAAGGAGAAGCTGATCGTCGTGGATGCGCCGGTGGCATCGAGCGCGAAGGTGTAGCGCGTGTAATCGAAGGCATCCGCATCGGCAAAGGCCATCGCCTGATTGCCGTTCCAGCTGAACGAGAAGGAATTCGGCACGAAGGAGCCGAGGTTGTTCTCGTTCTGCAGCCAGAAGCTGACGTAGTACTGTTGCCCCGCAACCGTGTTCAGCGTCTGGCTGATCGTGCTTGGCGTGGCGGCACCGAAAAAGGCCGCGAAGCTTCCCGCCTGCGGAGCCAGTACGTCGACCCCGTCGTAGACGCCATTGATGGCCGTCGTCCAGCCCGCGAAGGTCCCAGTCTCGAAATCACCGTTGGTCACCAGGTTCTGAGCCGACGCGGCCGCAGCCGCCATCGTGAGCGCCGCAACGGCCACGCCCTTGCCCACCGAAGTCAATGCTTTACCCCTCATTTCCAACCCCCTCATTGCTTGCGCATTGCGCGCTACCAAAGACTCCCATTGCGAGATCAGCGGGTGGTTACAACTTCAGCCCGGCTTGCCGCGCTTGATTCGTGGGCCGATCCTAGGGTGTGATGAAAGTCACCGTCCATCCGTATTGATGGCGCCCACCCCGCCCATTCAAGGGGCTCGCAAACCCTCTCCTCGGGTTCACCCGCTCTTGCTGGCAACACGGATTCTGGGTCGGTCTCTTTACGGAATCTTGATACCGCCCCCCTCAAGTTCTACAAGGCCTTGATGCCCCGACTCCTACGCTCCTCTCATTGAAATTTCCCTTTCAACGAGGACTGCAATGGATCTCTTCTTCCTGGGGCTCAGCCTGGCGCTGTTCGGCCTCGCCATCGGACTGGCGGTCGCCAGCCACAAGCTCGAAGGAGGCCGCAAATGACCATCCTTTACTGGATCAGCGGCCTGGTTGCTGCTGGCTTGTTCGTGTATTTGCTGGTCGCGATGTTCCGCGCCGAGGAGTTCTGACATGGACAAGCTCGGATGGATCAATCTCGGCCTCTTCATGGTCGTCTTGATCGCTGCGGCCTGGCCGCTGGCGCGCTGGATTCACCGCGTGATGGACGGCCGCCTGCCCCGCTGGATGCAGGCGGTCGAAGGCGTCTTCTACAAGGTCGCAGGCGTCAAAGCTGAAGAAGGCATGCACTGGAAGCGCTACGCCATCGCGCTGCTGCTGTTCAACTTCATCGGCGTGCTGATCGTCTACGCACTGCAGCGATTCCAAGCGGTGTTGCCGCTGAATCCGCAAGGCATGGCGGCCATCACGCCAGACTCGGCCTTCAACACGGCGATCAGCTTCGTCACCAACACCAACTGGCAGGGCTATGGCGGCGAAAGCACCATGAGCTATCTGACGCAGATGCTGGCGCTGACGGTGCAGAACTTCTTCTCGGCTGCCACCGGCATCGTCGTGGTGATTGCGTTGATCCGTGGCTTCGCGAGCAAGCTCAAGACCACGATCGGCAACTTCTGGGTGGATCTGACGCGCGTGACGCTTTGGGTGCTCGCCCCGCTGTCCTTCGTGTTCGCGATCTTCCTGGTCGGCCAGGGCGTGATCCAGAACTTCGACGGCTACAAGGATGCGACGACGCTGGAGGTCAACGCCTACCAGAACCCCAAGCTCGACGCCGCCCGCCAGCCGCTCAAGGACGACAAGGGCAACGCCGTCACCGAAGACGCCAAGACCGAAGTGCAGTCGCTCGCGATGGGCCCGGTCGCCTCGCAGGAAGCCATCAAGATGCTGGGCACCAACGGTGGCGGCTTCTTCAACGCCAACTCGGCGCACCCCTACGAGAACCCGACCCCGCTGGCCAACTTCGCGCAGATGCTGTCGATCTTCCTGATCCCGGCCGCGCTGTGCTTCGTGTTCGGCTTCATGGTTGGTGACTCGCGCCAGGGCGTGGCGATCCTGGCGGCGATGAGCTCGATGTTCATCGTCGGCGTGATCGTCTGCACGGGCGCCGAACAGGCGGGCAACCCGCACCTGACGGCCCTCGGTGTCGACCAGACGCAAAGCGCGCTGCAGAGCGGCGGCAATATGGAAGGCAAGGAAACCCGCTTCGGTGTGGATGCGACGAGCCTGTTCGCAGTCATCACCACGGCCGCCTCCTGCGGCGCCGTCAACGCCATGCACGACTCGATGACGCCGGTCGGCGGCATGGTCCCGTTGGTGATGATGCAGCTGGGCGAAGTGGTCTTCGGCGGCGTGGGCACGGGCTTGTACGGCATGCTGGTGTTCGCCATCCTGGCCGTTTTCATCGCCGGGCTGATGATCGGTCGCACGCCGGAATATCTGGGCAAGAAGATCGAGTCCTACGAGATGAAGATGACGTCCATCGCCATCCTCGTCACGCCGCTCGTCGTGCTGGTGGGTACGGCCATCGCCGTGTTGGCGGCTGACGGCAAGGCCGGCATCGCCAACCCGGGCGCTCACGGCTTCTCTGAAATCCTCTACGCGCTGACTTCGGCCGGCAACAACAACGGCTCGGCCTTTGCCGGACTCTCGGCCAACACACCGTTCTACAACACGCTGCTCGCCTTCGTGATGTGGATCGGCCGCTTCGGCGTGATCGTGCCGGTGCTGGCCATGGCCGGATCCTTGGGCGCCAAGAAGCGCCTGGTCCAGAGCTCCGGCTCGATGCCCACACACGGTCCGCTGTTCATCGTGCTGCTGATCGGCACGGTGCTCCTGGTCGGCCTGCTGAACTACGTCCCGGCTCTCGCCCTCGGCCCGATGGTCGAGCACCTGATGCTGTGGGGAGCCTGATCCATCATGACAAGCACTCAAACCAAACTTTCCTTCCTGGATCCGGCGCTGATGAAGCCGGCGATCAAGGCCTCGTTCGAGAAGCTGGACCCGCGCGTCCAGTGGCGCAACCCGGTGATGTTCGTCGTCTATGTCGGCAGCATCCTGACCACCGGCCTGTGGGCCGCGAGCCTGAAGAACCCCGAGCTGGCCGGCACCGAAGGCTCGGCCTTCATGCTGGGCATCTCGGCCTGGCTGTGGTTCACCGTGCTGTTCGCCAATTTCGCCGAAGCCCTGGCCGAAGGCCGCAGCAAGGCGCAAGCCGCCTCGCTGCGCGGCTTGAAGGCCAAGACCTGGGCCAAGAAGCTGCACGACCCGCGCCACGGCGCGCAGTGGCACCCGATGCAGTCGGATGAGCTGCGCAAGGGCGATGTCGTGCTCGTCGAGACCGGCGACATGATCCCGCTCGACGGCGAAGTGATCGAAGGTGTGGCCTCGGTGGACGAAAGCGCCATCACGGGCGAATCCGCCCCCGTGATCCGCGAATCCGGCGGCGACTTCTCCTCCGTCACCGGCGGCACCCGCGTGCTGTCCGACTGGCTGGTCGTGCGCATCGGCGTGAATCCGGGCGAATCGTTCCTGGACCGCATGATCGCCATGGTGGAAGGCGCCAAGCGCCAGAAGACGCCCAACGAGATCGCGCTGACGATCCTGCTGGTGGCGTTGACGCTGGTGTTCCTGGTCGTCACCGTGACGCTGCTGCCCTACTCGATCTTCAGCGTCGAAGCTGCAGGTGCCGGCACCGTCGTTTCCATCACCGCGCTGATCTCGCTGCTCGTCTGCCTGATCCCCACCACCATCGGCGGTCTGCTGTCCGCCATCGGCGTGGCCGGCATGAGCCGCATGATGCAAGCCAACGTGATCGCCACCTCGGGTCGCGCGGTGGAAGCCGCCGGCGACGTGGACGTGCTGCTGCTGGACAAGACCGGCACCATCACGTTGGGCAACCGCCAGGCCAGCGCCTTTGTGCCTGCTCCGGGCGTGACGGAGGCTCAGTTGGCCGATGTGGCCCAGCTCGCCTCGCTGGCCGATGAAACGCCGGAAGGCCGCAGCATCGTCGTGCTGGCCAAGAGCAAGTTCGGCATCCGTGAGCGCGAGCTTTCGACCATCAACGCCCACTTCGTGCCCTTCACCGCGCAGACGCGCATGAGCGGCGTGGACCTGAATACCGCCTCCGGCCAGCCGCGCCAGATCCGCAAGGGCGCGGGCGAGGCGATCCGTCATCACGTCGAAGCCCTGGGCGGCAAGTTCCCGCTCGAAGTCACGCGCGCCGTGGACGAGATCGCGCGCCGCGGCAGCACGCCGCTCGTCGTGTGCGACGGTCTGCACGTGATGGGCGCGGTCGAACTCAAGGACATCGTCAAGGGCGGCATCAAGGAGCGTTTCGCCGAGCTGCGCCGCATGGGCATCAAGACGGTGATGATCACGGGCGACAACAAGCTCACGGCAGCGGCCATTGCGGCCGAGGCCGGCGTGGACGACTTCCTCGCGGAAGCCACGCCTGAGGCCAAGCTCAAGATGATCCGCGACTACCAGGCCGAGGGTCGCCTGGTGGCGATGACGGGCGACGGCACGAACGACGCGCCCGCTCTTGCGCAGGCCGACGTGGCCGTGGCGATGAACACCGGCACCCAGGCCGCCAAGGAGGCCGGGAATATGGTGGACCTGGACTCCAACCCGACCAAGCTGCTGGAAGTGGTGGAGACCGGCAAGCAGCTGCTGATGACGCGCGGGTCGCTCACGACCTTCTCCATCGCCAACGACGTGGCCAAGTACTTCGCCATCATCCCGGCGATGTTCGTGGGCGTGTATCCGCAGCTTGGTGCGCTCAACGTGATGGCGCTGCACAGCCCCAGCTCGGCCATCCTGTCCGCGGTGATCTTCAACGCGCTGATCATCGTGGCGCTGATCCCGCTGGCGCTCAAGGGCGTGCAGTACCGCGCCATCGGCGCGGCCGCGCTGCTGCGCCGCAACCTCTTCATCTACGGCCTCGGCGGCATCGTGGTGCCTTTCATCGGCATCAAGGTGATCGACATGATCCTGGTCGCCGGCCATCTCATCTAAGCACCTCATCCAAGGAGGCATTCCATGAAAGCCATGCTCCGCCCCGCCCTGACGCTGTTCGTCACGCTCAGCGTCATCACCGGCCTGCTGTACCCAGTGGCCGTCACCGGCGTCGGCAAGACGCTGTTCCCCAAGCAGGCCGCCGGCAGCTTGATCGAGCGCGACGGCAAGCTCGTCGGTTCGTCGCTGATCGGCCAGAACTTCACTTCGCCCAAGTACTTCTGGGGCCGCCCGTCGGCCACCGCACCGATGTCCAACAACGCAAGCGGCTCCAGCGGCTCCAACCAGGGCCCGCTGAACCCCGCTTTGACGGATGCCGTGAAGGGCCGCGTCGAGGCCCTGCGCGCAGCCGACCCCGGCAACACGGCGCCGGTGCCGGCCGACCTCGTCACGGCCTCGGCCAGCGGCCTGGATCCCCACATCACGCCGGCCGCCGCCCGCTACCAGGCCACCCGCGTGGCGCGCGAGCGCGGACTCGGCGTCGACACCGTCTATCAGCTCATCGAGGCGAACACCGAAGGCCGCGACTGGGGCATCTTCGGCGAGCCGCGCGTCAACGTGCTGCAGCTGAACCTGGCGCTGGACAAGCTCAAGGCCTGAACGCCCGGCGTTCGACTTTCAAGACGGGCGCACTAGCGCCCGCGCGATGAAGCCAGAAACACATCCGCATGGATCGGAGCGGGCTTCATCGCCCCTCCCCCTCGCTCCGCAGTAAAGAGACCCTCATGAAGAACAACACCTATTCCGTTTCGCAAACCCTGATCCTGCTGGCCGTCGCCACGATGCTGAGCGGCGCAGCACGCGCCGAGGCCGTGCAGGCCACCGAAGCTCCCGCTGATGCTCCGGCCGCCGAGGCCGCCGCAGCAGCAGCGCCCACGCCCGAGCACACCCTGACCGGCAACCTGAGCCTCACCAGCGACTACCGCTTCCGCGGCATCAGCCAGACCTACAAGCTGCCCGCCGTGCAGGGCGGCCTGGACTACGCGCACAGCAGCGGTGCGTACCTGGGCACCTGGATGTCCAACGTCTCCGGCAACAGCTACAACAACGGCGCCGGCCTGGAGTGGGACCTGTACGGCGGCTACAAGTTCTCGCCCATGCAGGACGTGACGCTCGATTTCGGCGCGCTGGCCTACGTCTATCCCGGCGCCAAGCTCAACAGCGCACCCGGCGTGGCTACAAACGAGAAGTACACCAACGTGGACGTCTACGCCGCCATCACGGCCGGCTCGTTCAACGCCAAGCTGTCGATCGCTGCCACCGACTACTTCGGTCTGAACAGCACCACCGCCGGCTACGCCTACTTCAGCGCGCTGCCGGCGCGCGGCGGCTCCAAGGGCAGCGCCTACCTGGACCTGAACTACAGCTTCGATCTGGGCGACGGCCTGACGCTCGGCACCCACGTCGGGCGCATGGAAGTCAAGCACTACGGTGAGCTCTCGTACACCGACTACAAACTCTCGCTGGCCAAGGAGTTCCACGGCCTGACCGTGACCGGCGCCGTGATCGGCACCGACGCCAAGCGCGGCTTCTACCAGGTGGCGAACGCGGCCGGCGAGTCCGCCAAGCGCGTGGGCACCACCGGTCTCGTGATCAGCATCGGCAAGACGTTCTGAGCTGCTGCCTGCGAGTGACAATCCGGCAATGCTGATCAACTGCGCGGCTTACCAAGCGGGCAAGAAGCTTGCCGACCTCTCACCGGAACAGCCGGAGGATCTCGCACCCTACCTGGAACGCCCAGACTGCTTTGTCTGGGTCGCCCTGCGGGATGCGACGGTCGAGGAACTGGAACCGTACCGGCGCCTGTTCAACCTGCACGAGCTGGCGATCGAGGACGCAACCCACAGCCACCAGCGGCCCAAAGTCGAGGAGTACGGCGACACCGTGTTCGCTGTCATGCACCTGGTGGACTGGGCAGCGGGTGATCTCAGCGTCGGCCAGGTGGCGGTGTTTTGCGGCCCCAACTTTGTGCTCTCTGTGCGGCAGGAGAGCAAGACGCATTTCCTCGGCGTGCGCGAGCGCTGCGAGCGCGAACCCGAGCTGCTGGCCCAGGGCCCGAGCTTCGTGCTGTACGCGCTGATGGATGCGGTCGTGGACCGCTACTTCCCCATCGTCGACCTGCTCGAGTCTGAGCTCGAGGAGATCGAGCAGAGCATCTTCACGCCGGGCGCGGCGCTGGACAACATCAAGCGCCTGTACGAACTCAAGCGCCGGCTGATGCTGCTGCGCCGCGCCGTGGCGCCGATGCTGGAGATGCTCTCCAAGCTGCACGGCGGCCGCATCCCGCCGGTCTGCGCACGCACGGGCGAATACTTCCGCGACGTGGCCGACCACCTGGCGCGCATTCACGGCGCCATCGAATCCGTGCGCGAGACCATCGCCACCGCGATCCAGGCCAACCTCTCCATGGTCGCCATCGAAGACAGCAACGTCACCAAACGACTGGCCGCCTGGGCCGGTATCTTTGCCGCCGCCACGGCCTTTGCAGGCATCTGGGGCATGAACTTCGAACGCATGCCCGAGCTCAAGTGGATCTACGGCTATCCGTTGGCGCTGGGCGTGATCACCGGCGTCTGCGTCTTCCTCTGGTGGCGCTTCCGCAAGGCCGGGTGGCTGTGATGGGCATCGATCAGCGGCCTGATCCCGATGCGCTGCTGGAACAGCTGCGCGAGGAAGAACACAAGGCCTCGCGCGGCAGGCTGCGCATCTATTTCGGCTCCTCCGCCGGCGTGGGCAAAACCTACGCGATGTTGCAGGCCGCGCGCAAGCTCGTCGGCGAAGGCGTGCAGGTGCTCGTCGGCGTGGTCGAGACGCACGGCCGCAGCGAAACGGCGGCCCTGGCCGAGGGGCTGGAGATCCTGCCGGCGCGGCAGGTGGAATACCGTGGAAAGAAGCTGCCGGAGTTCGACCTGGACACCGCGCTGGAGCGGTTCAAGGACAAATCGCCTGCCCTGATCCTCGTGGACGAGCTGGCGCATTCCAACGTGGCCGGCTCCCGCCATCCCAAGCGCTGGCAGGATGTGGAAGAGCTGCTGGCCAATGGCATTGACGTCTACACGACGCTGAACGTCCAACACCTGGAGAGCCTGAACGACGTGGTGGGCGGCATCACCGGCGTGCGCGTGCAGGAAACCCTGCCCGACACCTTCTTTGACGCGGCCGATGAGGTCGTGATCGTCGACACGCCCGCCGACGAGCTGCTCGCTCGAATGAAGGCCGGCAAGGTCTACGCCGGCCCGCAGGCCGAGCGTGCCGCGAAGAACTTCTTCCGCAAGGGCAACCTGATGGCCCTGCGCGAGCTGGCGTTGCGGCGCACTGCAGATCGCATCGAGGACGACGTGCAGGCCTGGCGCAGCAACAAGGCCATCAGCCAGGTCTGGAAGACCGAGGCCGCGATTCTTTGCGCCATCGGACCCACACCGCGCGCCGAGCATGTGGTGCGCAGCGCAGCGCGGCTGGCCCAGCAGCTCAACGTGAGCTGGCACGCGGTCTACGTGGAGACACCGCAGCTGCAGCGCCTGTCCGATGCGCAGCGCGAACGCATCCTGCGCGTGGTGCGCCTCGCGCACGACCTGGGTGCGGCCACAGCCGTGCTGCAGGAGCATGACGTGGCGCCGGCGCTGATCCGCTACGCGCGTGAGAACAACCTCTCGCAGCTGATGCTGGGCCGGGCCGCAACGCAAGCCCCCTGGCGGCGCTGGCTCGGCGGCGCTGGCCTGCACGACCGGCTGTCCGAAGCGGCGGCCGATGTGGACCTGATCGAGATCGGCCTGCCGGCCACCGCCAGGAGCGCGCCGCCTGAAACCGAGAGCGGCATAGCCTGGAACCACTGGGTGAGCCAGTGGCAGCGCTACCTCGGTGCCGCCGTGGTCTGCCTGGCCACGACGGCCTTGAGCTGGCCGCTGCACGCATATTTCGATCTCACCAACATCGTCATGCTCTTCTTGCTGGCGGTGGTGGGCGTAGCGATGCGCTGGGGCCGTGGGCCGGCCGTGCTGGCCAGCTTCGTCAGCGTGGGCCTGTTCGACTTCTTCTTCGTCGCGCCGCAGATGAGCTTTGCGGTGTCCGACGTGCAGTACCTGCTGACCTTTGCTGTGATGCTCGTCGTGGGCCTGGTCACGGGCCAGCTCACTGCCCATCTGCGCTACCAGGCGACTGTCGCCGCCGAGCGCGAAGCGCGATCGCGCGCGCTGTTCGAGCTGACCCGCGAGCTGGCCGGCGCGCTGCTGACGGAGCAGGTGGTGGACAGCGCGCAGGCCAGCCTCTCGCGCGAGCTGCACGGTCCGGCCTGGGTGTTGGCGCTGAACCTGGACGACGAGCTGGCACTGCCGCCGGCTTTTGCTTCCGGCGATGCGCAGGAAGCGCCCGATCTCGGCACCGCACGCTGGGCGCTCGACCACGGTCAGGCGGCGGGCCTGGCCACCGACACGTTGCCTGGCAGCCCCTGGTTCTACCTGCCGCTGCAGGCGCCGATGCGCGCGCGCGGCGTGCTGGCCCTGCGCCCACGCGATCTGGCCAGCGTGATGCAGCCCGAGCGCCGCGCACAGTTGGACACTTACGCCTCCATCGTCGGCCAGGCGCTGGAGCGGGTGCATTACGTGGAGGTGGCGCAGGACGCGCTGGTGCACGTGGAATCCGAACGTCTGCGCAACTCGCTGCTTTCCGCGCTCTCGCACGATCTGCGCACGCCGCTGGCCGTGGTCTACGGCCTGGCCGAAACGCTGGCCGCGCGCCCTGCCCTGCCGGATGCCGACCGGGAACTCGCGCGCTCGCTGCAGCGCGAATCGCAGCGCATCAACGCCATGGTCAACAACCTGCTGGACATGGCGCGGCTGCAGAGCGGCGCCGTGCAGCTGAGGCTGGAATGGCAGCCCATCGAGGAGGTCGTCGGCAGCGCGCTGCAGGCCATGCAATCCGTGCTGCACGGGCACACGGTGCAGATCGATCTGGCGCCTGGTCTCCCGCTGATCAACCTGGACGCCGTGCTGATCGAGCGCGTGCTGTGCAATCTGCTGGAGAACGCCGCCAAGTACACGCCGGCCGGCAGCACGATCCGCATTGCGGCCGAGGTGCAGGACGATGCGCTGAAATTGAGCGTCAGCGACAACGGTCCCGGCCTGCCCGCTGGCCGCGAAGAAGCGCTGTTCGAGAAGTTCGCGCGAGCCAAGAGCGAATCGACGACGCCCGGCGTGGGCCTGGGGCTGGCCATCTGCCGCGCCATCATGCAGGCCCACCAGGGCCGCGTCTGGGCCCAGAACCTGCCGGACGGCGGCGCGGCCTTCCTGCTCTCCTTCCCGCTGGGCCATCCGCCCAGCATTCCCGAGATCGAAGACATCCATGAGTAAACCGAACCCGATCGCGCTGATCGTCGAAGACGAGCCGAGCATCCGCCGCTTCGTGCGCATGGCGCTGGAAGCCGAAGGCTGGATCGTCAACGAGACCGAGACCGTGCGCCAGGGCCTGCTCGACGCCGGCACGCGCCGCCCGGACCTGATCGTGCTCGACCTGGGTCTGCCGGACGGCGATGGCGTGGACTACCTGAAAGACCTGCGCGCCTGGTCCGGCGTGCCGGTGATCGTGCTGTCAGCCCGCAGCGACGAGGCCGACAAAATCGCCGCGCTGGACGCCGGCGCCGACGACTACCTCACCAAACCCTTCAGCGTGGGCGAGCTGATGGCGCGGGTGCGCGTGGCACAGCGCCGCAGCCAGAACGCCGCTGCGGCCGGCAACGCGCCGGCCGAGACGACCTTCCGCTTCGGCGAAGTGGAGGTGGACCTGGCCGCGCGCCGCGTGCTGCGCGCAGGCGAGGCCGTGCACCTCACGCCCATCGAGTACCGGCTGCTCACGCACCTGATCGCCAACGCGGGCAAGGTGCTCTCGCACCGCCAGCTGCTCAAGGCCGTGTGGGGGCCTTCGCATGTGGACGACAACCACTACCTGCGCGTGTACATGGGCAACCTGCGCCAGAAGCTGGAGCAAAGCCCCGCGCAGCCCCGGCACTTGCTGACCGAGACTGCGGTGGGCTATCGGCTCATGCCTTGAGGATCAGGTTTTCGACTCGCCACGCGCTCGCGCGCGGATGACGGTCTGCGTTTCGCCGGCGTGGCCCCAGTTGTCGGTGTCCACCTCGTCGATGACGATGTGCGTCTGCTCGGGCCTCTTGTTCAGCACCCGCTGCAGGGTCTCGGTGATTTCAGCGATGACCTGAGCCTTCTGCTCCCGGGTGACGCCATCGCGGGTGATGAGGACGTTGACGAACGGCATGGTGCGCTCCTTCTTCTTTCAATCATTCGATCAAGAGTTGCCTGCGGCGGCTGCGCCGTCCACGGGCAGCACGGCGCCGCTGGTGAATTCGGCGTCGGCCAGGTAGAGCACGGCCGCAGCGATTTCATCCACGGTGCCGAGCCGTCCAACCGGCTGCAGCGTCTTCAGGAAACCGTGAGTTTCCGGCGCATGCATCGGGCTGTCGATGATGCCGGGCGCCACCGCATTCACGCGCACGCCTTTGCCCGCCAGTTCCAGCGCCAGTGCGCGCGTGGCCGCGTTCAGGCCGCCCTTGAGCAGCACCGCCAGGAAGGCCGGCACATTGCTGCGCGGCTGCAGCGCCAGCGAGGCCGTGATGTTGACGATGCTGCCGCGGCCCTTCTTCACCATCTGGCGCGCCGCCTCCTGCGAGGCGTAGATCACGCCCTTGACATTGGTGGCGATCTGCTCCTCAATCTCGGCCGGCGTGAAGTCCACGAAGGGCTTTGGCAGGAAGATGCCGGCATTGTTGACGAGCAGGTCGATGCTGCCGAAGCGGATGACGGCCGTGTCGATCAGGCGCTTGGAGGTCTCGGGGTCGGTGATGTCGCCACTCACGCCGACGAAGCGTTCGCCCGCGTTCAGCTCGGCTCCGGCCTGCTGCAGGCGCTTTTCGCCGCGGGCGCTGCCGACGACACTCCAACCTGCGGCCAACAGCGCACGGGCGATGCCGAGGCCGATGCCGCTCGATGCGCCGGTGACGACGGCGGTCTTGCCGTTGGGCTTGATGGATGCACTCATGATGATTTCCTTTTCATTCCATTCACTCGATTTCGCGGCAGCCGCTCCATGCGCTGCCGTCGTGAAAGGAAATCTAGGTTCGTGCACCCGAAGATTGAATAGCCACCGTTCGGCAATCACTCTTCCGGGAATCGATGGAATGCTAGCCGCGGGCTCTCTTCTTGGTGGCCGCGTTCACCGCCTTGCTGCACACCAGCGCGTGCTCGTCAAAGGCCTTGCGCAGCCGCGGCAGCGCGAAGTCGACAAAGGCGCGCACCTTGGGAACGGCCAGCCGCCCGTGAGGCGAAACCAGATGCACCGGCAGCGGCTCATACTCATCACCGGGCAGCAGGATCTTCAACGAGCCGTCCGCCACTTCATCGGCCAGGTGGTACGAGAACAGCCGCACCACGCCGCGCCCCTGCACCGCTGAGGCCACCGCCGCGCGGACGCTGTTGACGACGAAGCGCGGCGCGAACTGCACGCTGCGCGGCACGGTCGATCCGGGCGCGGGCGGGAAGCTCCAGGCATCGATGCCGAAATGCGTCATCGACACGATCTGGTGCTCGGCCAGGTCGGCCGCCTCGTGAATGCGCTTGTGCCTCGCGAGGTAGCGTGGCGAAGCCGCGATCACGCGCCGCACCTCGCCCACGCGCTGCGCTACCAGCGTGGAATCGGCCAGATGCGCGATGCGCAGCGCCACGTCGATGCCTTCATCGATCAGGTTGGCGGGGCGGTCCAGCATGTGCAGGCGCACGGACACCTCGGGGAACTTGTCCATGAAGGCATCGAGCATCGGGCGCAGCATCTTCTCGCCTGCCGCCACGGGTGCCGTGATGGTCAGCATGCCGCGCGGGGCGGAGCGTTCGCCGGCCGCGGCGATGTCGGCCTCTTCAAGATCGGTGAGGATGCGCCGGCAGGCCACGGCATAACGCTCACCGGCCTCGCTGAGCTTGATGGAGCGCGTCGTTCGGTGCAGCAGCTCGGCGCCAACGTGATGCTCCAAGAAGGCGATCGCCCGGCTGACAGCGGCCGGCGATTTGCCCAGCTTGCGCCCCGCGCCGGCCAGGCTGCCCTCGCCCAGTGCGGCCACGAAAACCTTCATTGCGTCGATCCGGTCCATGATGGATTCATCCTCTTAGCGAAATACTGAACGCCGAATGACAGGCATTCAATCGGCTACCGACTGTTTGTAGCATTTCGTCCATGCCCGCGCCATCACCATCCCCTTCGCCACCGGTTTGGCGCGCCGTGCTGGCCGGCCTGTGCGCCTACCTGGTCGGGCTGGGATTGGCGCGCTTTGCCTACACGCCGCTGCTGCCGGCCATCGTGCAGGCGCATTGGTTCGATGCCTCGCAAGCTGCCTACCTCGGTGCCGCAAATCTGGCGGGTTATCTGGCCGGCGCCTTGTCCGCCAATCCGCTGGCCTCGCGGTGGGCCGCTCGCGCGGTGCTGCGCTGGACGATGCTCGTCACCAGCCTGACGCTGCTGGCCTGCGCTTGGCCGCTGAGCTTCAGCTGGTTCTTCGTCTGGCGCTTCGTCTCAGGCTTTGGCGGCGGCGTGTTGATGGTGCTGGCAGCGCCAGCCGTGCTGACTTGCGTTGCAGCGGCGCGGCGCGGACTCGCCGGCGGGCTCGTGTTCCTGGGTGTGGGGCTCGGCGTGGCCGCATCCGGCACGCTGATCCCGTTGCTGCTGGAGCACGGCCTGGCGCTGACCTGGACGGGATTGGCCGCGCTGTCGCTGCTGCTGACCGGCGCCGCGTGGAGCGGCTGGCCACAAGGCGAAGTGGCTCGCACGGCGACCGACGACGCGGAGTCTTCCAGCTTGCCGGCCAGCTGGCCGCTGCGTGCGCTGTGGCTGCAGTACGCGCTGGTCGGCCTGGCAGTCGTGCCGCACATGGTCTTCCTGGTGGACTACGTGGCGCGCGGCCTTGGTGAAGGCGTGGTCTCCGGCTCGCGCTTCTGGGTGGCCTTCGGCATCGGTGCGATGGCGGGGCCGGTGGCGGCCGGCCAGCTGGCCGATCGGCTGGGCCTCAAGCGCGCCTTGCAGATGGCTTATGCGCTGCTGCTCGTTGCGATGGCAATTGCGCTGCTGGGCCTGTTCGGGCGGACCGGGCTCTTCGTGTCCAGCGTGCTGATGAGCGCGTTGACGCCGGGCGTCGTCCCGCTCGTGCTGGGTCGCCTGCATGAGCTGCTGGCGGGGCGCCCGGACCTGCATCGACAGGCCTGGAGCCGCGCCACGGTCGCCTTCGCCACGATGCAGGCGGCCGGCGCCTACGGCATGTCCTTCCTGCTCACGCACAGCGGTGGCAATTACGCGCTGCTGTTCGGTGTGGGCGTGGCGGCTGTCGTGTTGGTCGTCGCGATGGAAGTCTGCTCGCTTCAGCGCCGGATGCGCGCCAGATAGGCGTCGAGCGTATCCATCGTGCCGCCCCAGCCCATGGCCATGCTGGCATGCGAGGCATCGAAGATCGCCTCTTCCATCGCGTCGGCATTCAGCGCTCGCCACTGCAGGCGCATCAGCGTGCCGCCGCCGTCCGCTTCGGACAGCGTCGTGGTGGAGAGCGTATAGAGCGGCCATTGCGGTGCCATCGGATGGCGCGTGGCGCCGCCTGCCGCATCGCTGAACTGCACGACGACGACAAGGCGTTCGGGCGCGGCCAGCTCGCGGAACGTCCACTTGCCCCACATCTCCGGAGCGCCGGGCACGCCGCGCGGCCGCATGGCGTAGTGGAAGACGCCGCCGACGCGCGCATCGACCGTGCAATGCGAGAGCTCCATGCCGGGCGGGCTCATCCAGTGGGCCAGGTGTTCGGCCTGCGTCAGCGCGGCAAAGACGAGCTCGCGCGGCGCGGCCAGGCGGCGTTCGAGGACGAAGGGGGCGGAGAGCTTGTCGGCCATGACGAGGGTCCTTCTGATTGCGTGCGAATGGGGGGCAGACCGAAGGCTAACGCAGCTTGGCAAGCTGCCGGGTTTCAGGAGCCCCCTGCCCCCGACAGAGGCACGCGAAGAATGAATTCGGCACCGTGTCCTGCGCGACTGGCAACCTCGATGTGACCGCCGTGCGCCTGAATCATTGCCTGTGACAAGGCCAGCCCTAGGCCAAGGCCTGCAACATCGGCAGAGCGGGCAACCTCGCCCCGGAAGAAGCGATCAAACACGTGAGGAAGGTCCGCCTGGCTTAACCCAGGGCCATCGTCCGCGATAGCGACGAAGGCCGCCGCGCTGTCCTCACCTACACGAATGCTCACCGTGGAGCCGACCGGCGAATACTTCACTGCGTTGTCGAGCAAATTGCCAAGGACGAGATTGATCGGCCCAGCGCCAACCATTGCATCGATCCTGGTTGAGCTCTCCTGAACGAGCTTGATCTTCTTCTCAAGTGCGGCAGGTTCCATCCGCCGTACGGCATCGGCAGCCAGCAGGTCCAAGCGAACAACATCCGCCGGGCTTCGCTCCTGACCTGCATCGAGCCGTGCCAGCACGAGAAGTTCGTCGACCAGCAGGGTCAGCCGCTCAACCTCTTCCTGGCAGGACGTAAGCGCGAGCCTGTATTCCTCGGCGCTTCGGGTTCGTCGCAATGAAATCTCCAGCTCTGCCCGCAGTCGGGACAGAGGGGAGCGCAGTTCGTGCGACGCATCGGCCGTGAACCGTCGCTGGGCTTCGAAAGCGTGCTCGATGCGCGCAAGCATCTCGTTGAGCGTCTCCACCAGCCGGCCAATCTCGTCGCGGCTCTCTGAACGCGGCAGGCGCTCGCTCAAGTTGGCCTGCCCGATCCTGCGGGCCCGCTGAACGATGTCGTCAATGGCTGAAACCATGCGACGCGTCAGCAGCGCACTGGTCGTCCCCAATGCAACAACGAGGCAAGCACCCAAACCAAGGAAGAGAAGCCCTGCGGCTTCGACGACGTGATTGACATCGTCGAGCGACCCCGCGACCTGAACGCCGCGCAACGCATCCCCGACGCGCACCGGCACCGATACCACTCGAACCGGCTCGTCGCCGAAGCCGTAGACCGTCTCGAACACAGTCTCTCCCAACGCCAGCTCGCGCAAGACCTCGGCCGAGGCCGGGAGCTTCGCTGTACCGAGATTGGCGCTGCGAGCCAGCACATTCCCGTCGGCATCGATGATCTGCACCAGCCGATCGAGCCGGATGAAGGAAAACGGCGCGTGGCCCTGGGCTCCCTCGTGAATGGCGATGGACTGCCCACGGGATTCGGCCAGGATGCCGGCTTCCGTCTCGGCCAGCGCCAGCACCGCGGCATCGAGCTGGGAGCGGACGGAACTGGCCAAGACCAGGTACCCCAGGATCGCCGCGAGGCTCAGCGCCACAGCCGTGACCGCAAACTGGGCCAGGACGAAGCGGCGCCGGAAGCTAAGCATCACGAGCCCCAGGTGCCACAAGCTGGAAGCCGCGACCGCGCACGGTCTGGATCAGCGTCGGCAAACCGGGCCGGTCGATCTTGCGGCGCAGGTTGCCGACATGCACGTCGATCAAGTTGTCGATGCCCACGAGATCGGCCTTCCAAACCTGTTCTGCCAGCCGCGAGCGGCTGACGATGCCACCGTTTCGGCGCATCAGCACCTCGAGAATCGCGTACTCCTTGCGCGTCAGGTCGATGTTGGAGCCGTCGCGGATGACGGTTTGAGTGGACGGATCCAGCTGCAAGTCCGCAACGCTCAGCACGGTGGGCCTGGTGAACTCCGAGCGCCGCAGCAACGCCCGCGCACGGGCCAGCAGCTCCTCGAACGCAAAGGGCTTGGTCAGGTAGTCGTCCGCACCGGCGTTCAAACCCTTGATGCGCTCCTGCAGCGCGTCGCGCGCTGTCAGCATCAGGACGGGGACTTGGCCGCCTTGCTGCCGCAGCTGCTGGCACCAATCCAGGCCGGCCTGACCGGGCAGCATCCAGTCCAGAATCACCAGGTCGTAGTCGACCGCGGCCGCCTGTTCGTCGGCAGCCTCGGCGGAATGCGCGAGATCGACGATGAAGCCTTCCTCCGTCAGACCACGCGCCAGCAGTTGTGCCGCCTTCCTGTCGTCTTCGACCAAAAGAATTCTCATGTGCGCTTGAGTGCTGGGCAATTTCGGCACCAGTCTCCCACCGAATCGGCGGCGGATGAAACAGCGCGCATTTCCTGAAGAGAAATTCAGGAAATCTTGGGGCGTTCTTCAGGCGCGCCTGACTATCCTGCCGGCCCGCCTGACAAAGCGACCCATCATGCTGCGCAAACAACCGATCCTCATCGTCGCCCTGACCGGGGCCGGCGCTCTGGCTGCCCTTCTGACCCTGAACTTGCGTGCGGCACCGGCCGAGTCGGCTCAGCGCGTGCCTGGCAGCGTCCACGAAGGCAATGCCATCGTCATCCCCGAGCGCTCGCCACTGCGGGGCGTGCTCGAACTGCAAGTCCTGGCCGCGGAGCAGGTGTCCACGCCGCTGGTGCTGCCGGCCTCCGTCGAAGCTGACCCGGCCAGGCTGGTCAAGGTGCTCACACCGGCCAGCGGCCGCATCGTGCGCCTCTACAAGCAGTTGGGCGACAACGTGAATCCCGGCGATGTCTTGTTCACCATGGACGCGCCCGACTACGGCCAGGCGGCCAGCGATGCCCGCAAGGCGCAGGCAGCGCTGGAGCTCGCGCGCGCCAATGCCGAGCGTGTCGCCCACCTCGGCAATGAGCAGATCGCGGCAACCCGAGATGTCGAGCAGGCTCGCAGCGATTTCGAGCAAGCCCACAGCGAATGGGTGCGCGCAAAGGCACGCCTTGCTCAATTGGGCGCAAGCGCTTCGGGCGACGGCAAGCTGCTGGCCGTGCGTTCACCGATCCGTGGCCGTATCGTCGATCTGCAAGCGGGCACCGGCGGCTACTGGAACGACACAACGGCGCCGTTGATGACCGTGGCGGATCTCTCCAGTGTGCTGGTGACCGCAAATGCACAAGAGAAGGATCTGGGCCAGCTCTATGCCGGCCAGCAAGCGCGCGTGCAACTCGACGCGCTGCCCGATGCCATGGTGGGTCAAGTGCAGTCCATCGGTGAATTGCTCGATCCCGACACCCGCACGGCCAAGGTGCGCCTTCGCTTTGACAACCCGGAGGGGCGACTCAAGCCGGGCATGTTCGCGCGCTCCACCTTTTTGGGGCATCCGCACGCCGGCCTGCTGCTGCCGATGACGGCCGTGGTCCAGGGGGCTTTCTCCAGCAGGGCCTTCGTGGAGACCTCGCCCTGGCATTTCCAGGCGCGCGAGCTCGTGCTGGGTGCACAGGTCGGCGACAAGATCGAAGTGGTCTCCGGCCTCAAGCCTGGCGAGCGCGTGGTCGTTCGCAACGGGGTGCTGCTGAATGATTGAGCGTCTCGTCACCCTGTGCTTCAACCGGCGCGGCATTGTCGTGCTGGTCTTCGTTCTGACGGCCCTGTACGGCGGCTGGTGCTGGACACAACTGCCGCTGGAGGCCTATCCGGACATCGCCGACGTGACCTCGCAGGTGGTCACGCAGGTGAACGGTCTGGCCGCCGAGGAGGTCGAACAGCAGATCACGATTCCACTGGAGCGCGAGATCATGGGCACGCCCGGCATGCACGTGATGCGTTCCAAGAGCACCTTCGGCCTGTCGCTGATCACCGTGGTCTTCGAGGATGGCAGCGAGGACTACTGGTCGCGCCAGCGCCTGCAGGAGCGCATCGGATCCGTCAGCCTGCCCTACGGTGCCCAGCCGGCGCTGGACGCACTGACCTCGCCCATCGGCGAGATCTACCGCTACACCCTGCAGTCCAAGACGCGCAGCCTGCGCGAGCTGTCCGAGCTGCAGTTCTGGAAAGTCATCCCGCGACTCAAGCAGGTGGGCGGCGTGGTGGACGTGGCGAACTTCGGCGGCGTGACGACGCAGTTCCTGGTCGAACTCGATCCGCTTCGCCTGGCCAAATACGGCCTGTCTCTCGCCCAGATCACCCAGGCGATTTCCGCCAACAATGCCAGCGCCGGGGGCAGCATCATGGTGCGCGGCGAGCAGGGCCTCGTTGTGCGTGGTGTGGGCCTGCTGCGCAACCTCGAGGACCTGGGCAACATCGTCGTCACGCAGAAGAACGGCGTGCCCGTGCTGGTGCGCGACGTCGGCCAGGTGGTGCTGGGCAACCAGGAGCGGCACGGCGTGCTGGGCATGGACCGGAACGCCGATGCCATCGAAGGCATCACCCTGTTGCTCAAGGGAGAGAACCCATCGCGGGTGCTCAAGGGCGTGCACGCTGCCGTCCAGGAACTCAACGAGCACATTCTGCCCAAGGACGTGCAGATCGTTCCCTACATCGACCGCAGCAACCTGGTGAAGGCCACCGTGCACACGGTCGGCGAGACCTTGTTCGCGGGCATGACCCTGGTCACGCTCGTGCTGCTGCTGTTCCTGGGCTCACCACGTGCTGCCGTCATCGTGGCCGTGACGATCCCGCTGTCGCTGCTGATCGCCTTTATCCTGATGCGTCACTATCACATCCCGGCGAACCTCCTTTCGCTTGGCGCCATTGACTTCGGCATCATCGTGGACGGCGCCATCGTGGTGATGGAGACCATCCTGCGCCAGCGCGAGAGCGAGCCCGAGGGGCGCATGAGCGGCCGCGACGTCGTGAAGTCCGCCCTGCAGGTCGCGCAGCCGATCTTCTTCGGCATGGGCGTCATCATGGTGGCCTACCTGCCGCTGTTCGCCTTCCAACGCATCGAGTACAAGCTGTTCGCGCCAATGGCCTTTGCCGTCGGCTTCGCCCTGCTGGGCGCGCTGTTGGTGGCGCTGATGCTGATCCCCGGTCTGGCCTATTGGGCCTATCGCAAGCCGGTTCGGAGCTTCAAGAACCCGCTGCTCGTCTGGTTGGCGCCTCGCTACGAGCGCATGCTGCAAGGGCTGATCGGCCGGACCCGGTGGGCGCTGGCGCTCTTCGCGGCAACGCTTGCAGTGGTGATGGGCCTGAGCGCCACGCTCGGCCGCGACTTCCTGCCTTATCTCGACGAGGGTTCGATCTGGCTGCAGGTCACGCTGCCACCCGGCATCTCGATCGACAAGGCGAGCGAGATGGCCGGACAACTGCGCGCCGCGGCGCTGGAGTTCAAGGAGGTTGACCACATCGTCACCCAACTCGGACGCAACGACGACGGCACCGATCCGTTCACGCCTTCCCACATCGAGGCGGCCGTGACGCTAAAACCGTACGACGGCTGGACCTCGGGCTGGACCAAGCTGCAGCTGATCGACCACATGTCTGAGCGATTCCACCGACTGCCCGGCATCGATGTCGGCTTCACGCAGCCGATGATCGACGGCGTGCTCGACAAGCTGGCCGGCGCGCACAGCGATCTCGTCGTGAAGGTCTACGGCGATGACTTCGTGCAGACCCGCAGCATCGCCACCGCCGTCGCCCACGTGCTGGAGCAGGTCCCGGGGGCCGCCGACGTGGCACTGGACCAGGAGCCCCCGCTGCCGCAGCTGCGCATCGAGGTGGACCGCGCCGCCGCAGCGCGGCTCGGCATCAACGTGGCCGACGTGATGGCACTGATCCAGAGCGGCATCGGGGGCAGCCCGGTGACGCAGGTGTACATCGGGAACCGCCGCTATGACATTGCCGCCCGCTTCACCGGCGCTTCGCGCAGCGACCCGCGTGCCTTGGCCGAGCTGACTCTGCCGGCCTCCAACGGTGCCCGGGTCGCCCTGGGCCAGATCGCCAGCATCGGCTTTGCGGAGGGCGAGACCACCATCACGCGCGAGATGGGGCGCCGGCATCTGACGGTGCGACTGAACCTGCGCGGACGGGACCTGGCAACCTTCCTCGCGGAGGCGCAGACCAAGATCGAGGAGCGCGTGCCTTACGACCACAGTCGCGTCGACGTGAGCTGGGGTGGTCAGTTTGAAAACCAGCAACGGGCGCAGGCACGACTGGCCGTGATCGGCCCCATGGTGTTGGCCCTGATGTTCGTGCTGCTGTTTGGCCAGTTCCGCAATCTGCGCCAGCCCGCGCTCATCATGGCGGCCGTTCCGCTGGCTGCTCTGGGAGGCCTGCTGGCGCTGCACCTGCGCGGCATGACCTTCAACGTCTCCAGCGCCGTGGGCTTCATCGCGCTCTTTGGTGTATCGGTACTCAACGCCATCATCATGGTTTCCAACCTGAACCGCTGGCGCAAGACACCCGGCGTGAGCTTGGAGGAGGCCGTGGTCAAGGGGGCGCGTGAGCGTCTGCGCCCGGTGCTGATGACGGCCACCGTTGCGGCACTCGGCCTGCTGCCGGCAGCGATGGCGCATGGGCTGGGCAGCGACGTCCAGCGCCCGCTCGCCACCGTGGTGGTCGGCGGCCTGATCAGCGCCACGGTGCTCACGCTTGTACTGCTGCCAGCCCTGTACCACCTGATCGAGAAGCGTACCTTGGCGGCTGTGGCCCGCAATCCGAAGGAGGGCTTGGTGAAGTTCGACAACGAAGGAGATCCGACATGAAGTGCCTGCATGTGCTGACAGGCGTCCTCGTGCTCGCTGGCTGCGCTGCAGGTCCGGACTTCCAGGCGCCGGCGCCCCCCGCATCGACTGCCTACGCGCCGACGCCGTTTCCTGCACAGACCGCAACCGCCTCGACATTGACGGGCAGCGCCCAGCGCATGAAGGCGGGCATGGCCGTTCCGTCGCACTGGTGGGAAGTGTTCGGCTCTGCAGCCTTGAATCGGCTCGTCGATGGGGCGCTCCGCGCCAACTCGGACCTGCAGGCTGCGGATGCCGCCCTGCGCGTCGCCCAGGAAACGGCTTTGGCTCAACGCAGTGGGTACTGGCCCAGTGCCGATCTGCACTTCATGCCGACCCGGCAGGGCATCGCGCAGCCGGTTGCCAGCCCGGCGGCATCGGGCAGCAACTTGTACGCGTTGCTCACCGCGCAGCTGAACATTGCTTACGTGCCCGATGTCTTCGGATCCAACCGACGCGCCGTGGAATCCCTGGAGGCGCAGACCGAAGTCCAGCGCATGCAACGCGAGGCGGCGGCGGTCAGCCTCAGCACCAACGTAGTGGCGGCGGCCATTCAGTTGGCCCTCCTGCGTTCGCAACTCGACATCACGAATCAAGCCGTCGTCGCCGCCAGCCGGATGCTGGATATCAGCAAACGGCAGCAGGCGTTGGGCGCCGGCAGCGCGCTTGATGTGTCGACCCAGGAAGCGGCCTTGGCACAGGCCAGAGCCAGCCTGCCCGCCCTGGAGAAGCAGCTGGCCCAGCAGCGTGACCTGCTGGCTGCGTTGACCGGCGCACTGCCGGACCAGGTCGAGATCGAGAGTTTCGGGCTCGACGATCTGCACCTGCCGGAGACCTTGCCGCTGACACTGCCCGCCCAGCTCGTGGATCAGCGACCCGACGTGCGCGCGGCGCTGGCGCAATTGCGCGCCGCAAACGCGAATGTCGGCGCTGCAGCAGCCGCACGGCTGCCGTCCATCATGCTGAGCGCGACAACCGGCAGTTCAGCACTCGAGCTGTCACGCTTGTTCAAGGCTGGCGGAGGATTCTGGAGCGTCGGCGCCGACCTCGTTCAGCCACTGTTCCAGGCGGGCGCGCTGACGCACCGGGAGCGGGCCGCTGAGGCCGCAAGGGAGCAGGCGGCGGCCGAGTACCGATCCACGGTCATTGCGGCCTGCCAGAACGTGGCGGACACGCTGCACGCCTTGTATGCCGACGCGCGGGCGCTGGCGGCCGGTGCCGAGGCCGAGCAGGCGGCTCGCAGGAATCTGGACATGGCGCAACGTCAGCTGGAGCTGGGGGCCGTCGGCCAGCCCGCCGTGCTGGCAACCCGGCAAGTCCATCTGCAGACCTTGCTGGGTATCGCGCAAGCTCGGGCAGCGCGGCTCGCCGATACGGCAGCGCTGTATCAAGCGCTGGGAGGTGGCCGGCTGATGTCCGCACCACCCATCAACGGGGATGACAAGTCATGACCCCCCGGGGCCTTGCACGAAGGGCTGGCAAGTGGGTCCTGCCACCGGCCCTGGCCAGCGCTCTCAGCGGCTGCATCTCCGCGTCCATGGCGGCGCACCCCTACAGCGCGGGATGGAAGATCCTGAGGTTCGCCGGAGAGGTGGCCCAGATGACGTCGGGCATACCGATTCAGATCGACTGCCGTACACAGCCCCACGCAGACAACGAGCGCTACGGGCTGCTTCTGGAGAGGCACAGGAAGAGCCAGTACATGCCCGTAGAAAGGTATTGGATCGTGCCTGTGGCGCTCGACTCCCATCTGAGTCAGGGGGACGAGGTCTTCGCTAACTCCCTGGACTGCTCCGCAGTGGCGTCGCCGGTCAGGAGATAGCTGACGCCCAAGCGACTATGACCGCCGCGCCGGCTTGCTGAACCCGACATCCATCCAGTCTGAATAGCCGCCCGCGTGCCGGCTGCACCACAACGCTTCTCGTGGGTTTGGTGCCCCAGCTGGGGCCAGGCGAGAGATGCTGGAGGGCTTGCGTGCCTCTGCCGTTTCCCGATTCTTGAGCGATGAACTTGCCGATTTGAGCGCCATGATTGACTCCATCCTGAGTCCTCTCCTTGCGCGATTCGCCGGAAGTCTGTGGACTCGCGACCAATGTAGGCATTGCACCCTCAAGGCCCCGTCAAATTTGGCAGGCCGGATGTCAAGAGGTCATCAAGACCGCACTGCCACCAAGGAGCAGTCATTGTTGGGCGATCGCCTCTCGCCTCGGGCGCTCGAAGGGTCGCCACCGACCGGTTGCGGTCTGTGAAACGTCCCTGCAGCGCGCCTGATTCCCGTCGTCCAGCCCTTTAAGATCAGATCCGAAATGGGCAACACAGGTCAATCTCGAATTGCGAACCTGCCAGCGCTAGGCGGCGCCGCGCTCGCCCTGGCCGCGGCCGTCCTTTTCGGTATCAGTACCCCACTTGTTCAGCGGGTCGGTGTGGGTATGGGTGCGCTCTCGACTGCCGCGCTGCTATACGCAGGGGCAGCACTTCTCGGTGCTTTGGTCCGTAAGCCGGTTGATCGCGAGGCGGAGCTGAGGCGAAGCGATTTGAAGCGCCTGGTGCTGACGGCCCTCTTTGGCGCTGGCGTCGGTCCAGTGGCCCTGGCATGGGGCCTTCAGCATTCGAGCGGAACGAGCGCGTCCCTGATGCTGGCGTTGGAAGCTGTTTTTACGGCCTTGCTGGCGCGCCTGCTGTATCGCGAGGAAATGGATCGCCGCGTGTGGATGGCCATGCTGCTGCTGTTCGCGGGTGGTGTTGTGCTGGTGCTCGACCGGCGCTTTGAGGCCGGCGCGGAGTTCCTTGGCATCGTTGCCGTGTTCGGCGCGACCGCCGCCTGGGGCGTGGACAGCACGCTGTCCCGGGCTCTGGCCGAACGCGATCCGGGCCAGGTGGTCCTCGGCAAGTCGATTATTGGCGCGGGCATGACCAGCGCGCTGGCTTGGTGCTTCGGTGAACCGGCGCCCCGTTGGCAGGCGGCCTTGGCCCTGCTGGCCATTGGCGCGAGTGGCTACGGCCTGAGCCTGCGGCTCTATCTTCTCGCGCAGCGGGCCTTCGGTGCAGCTCGCACTGGCAGCGTGTTTGCCTTCGCACCCTTCATTGGTGCCGTCATTGCCCTGGTCTTGGGCGAACGCTCCGCCACGCTTGGCATGGCATTGGGCGCGGCCTTGATGCTGGCCGGCGTGATCCTGCACCTGGCTGAAGACCATGGCCACGAACACGACCATGAGGAACTGGACCACGAGCATGCCCATGCTCACGACGATGGGCACCACAACCACGCTCACAACCCTATGCCGACAGGGTCGCACAGCCATCGTCACCATCACGAGCCGCTGAGGCACAGCCATGCCCATGTGCCCGATGTGCATCACGCACACGATCACTAGCTGTGAAGTTCCAATAGGTTGTATCGGGTGTTCACCCGGACTGCTTCTGAGAGACTGGAAATCGCCAAACCCCCAGTCAGCTCAGGGGGACAGCCAGGATGAACATTCATAAGAATGCCCGATTGACCTACGCGCGTCGAATCGAAATGGTTCAGGACATCACGTTGCGAGGCCAATCTGTGGCGCAGGCAGCGACGACGCATGGCGTCAGCGAGATGACCACCCGCAAATGGCTCGGGCGCTATCTTGCTCAAGGGGAGGTGGCGTTGTTCGACAAGTCCTCACGGCCGCAGAAGTCCCCCAATGCCATCGACGCAAACAAGGCGCTGGCCATTGTCGAGTTGCGCCGCAAGCTCATGCTTCAAGCAGACATCGCCTCCAGCCTGGCCGTTTCCAAGGCCACAGTCAGCCGTGTGCTCAGGAGAGCGGGCTTGTCCAAGCTCAGCGACCTGCGCCCGGCCGAGCCGGTCGTGCGCTATGAACACGAGGCGCCAGGGGATCTGCTGCACATCGACACCAAGAGGCTGGGGCGGATCGAGCGGCCCAGTCATCGCGTGACAGGCAATCGGGCCGATACGTTCGGTGGCGCTGGCTGGGAGGTCCTGTTCGTCGCCGTGGACGATCACGCTCGCATTGGCTTCACGCAGATGCATCCGGATGAGCGCAAGACCAGCGCTGTGGCCTTCCTGCAGGCTTCAGTGAGCTACTACGCGGGGCTGGGCATCACGGTGCGAGCGCTGCTGACCGACAACGGTTCGCCGTTCAGGTCAAAGGACTTCAAACAGGCCTGCTCAGAGCTGAACATCAAGCATCGCTTCACACGGGCCTACCGTCCCCAAACCAACGGCAAGGCAGAGCGGTTCATCCAGTCCGCACTGCGCGAATGGGCCTACGGCCAGACCTACCAGCATTCGCGCGATAGAACCAACGCGCTGACGCGTTGGATTCATCACTACAACTGGCATCGCCCACATCACGGCATTGGATGCCGTTCGCCTATGTCCCGTCTTCCTGACTCAGGCAACAACGTCTTGACTCTTCACAGCTAGCTCAGGCTTAGTCTCAAGACGTCTGGAGCCGGCGCCATCCGCCTACTCTATTTCCTATCGGGTGATGAACTACACCACCAGTACACCAAGACCGCACCAGGCTGAGCTTCTTCCACATTTAGGGCAAGCGCACTCACGGTCGAGAACTGTACAACCCCCTGACTTATATATTTCCGAGGGTATCCAAGCTCAATCAACTCGCCCACAATCTTATTTCCACGCACCTGGGCCAACCCAGACTCCAGGGCTTCGTTTTCGACAGAAATCACCTTAAAAAACGGATCTCCATATTCACCAGGGAGGCAATTATTTTTTCTTGAAGCCGAGATTTTTCCAAAGCCGACCAGAGATTCAGATTTAATTTCAGTCCGCCTTCCTTCCGAAAACTTAAAGACAACGTGATCAGAATATTCTGCCGTCACTGCGCTCGACCAGGAAAGTGGCGTCCACAGCAGAAAAAACAGGCTCAAATTCCTCAAGCGGTTCATCTCGGCCCCCTTCTTGACTCAGGATCGACAATCTTCCGATATATTGGCGGCTGATAATAAAGTGTATCGGTAAGCTTCCAAAGAAACGGCATATTGCGTTCGCGAAATTCTTTTTCTATCGCAATAACAGGCGCCTCCCAAGGTCGCGAGGCATGATCCAGCAACATTTGCTCCGGCGTGGCAGCGTTGAATATTGCGATATTGCTGGGAAGCGAATGCAAATACTCATGAAGCACCGAAGCCACTTGAACAAACCCTGGCATCCTAAAGAACGTCTGAAAGAAAATTGCCTGCCCTCCGTCTCTTTGGCTAAAGGTTGCAAGTGTGTCCGGCGAAAATCTGGAGTCGTAGTCCCCGGGTTCAAGCGGCGAGGCAACTAGTTTCAGACTTGAGAGACTCTGCTCACTACACTCGGAGCATAAGTCCTGAATGGTCTTCAATAGCCCAATCAACATATTTCTTTCAACTTCAAGTTGTGCTTGCTGTCCCCTTAGGATTGCGTCATCAGGTGCAATACCCTTCGGCGACATTGGAGTATCAGCCAGTTTTGTCGCGGCTACCGCAATTTCATTTCGAAGTTTCTCAATCGGCGTGGGATTTAAAATCCTATATGCAATCCAATCATTCAATTGCATTGAGATAAACGTCTGAGAACTCATCGCCTCAATCACTGCCAAATCATTGATGTTCCCGGTGGCGATGGATCTAGAGGCATTCATCTGGGCAATGATATTCTGAGCATTAAGTCCATGAGCCGCAAGAAGCGCACCATTCTCCTTTAGCCACGTCTCGGAGTCTATCGGCGTCGAATACCCACTCGTTGACTGATTGATCTTGTGCAAAGCCACAGGACGGGGCGTTCCGCTGAATGCGATATTGGCAGACGCCGTGGAGATATAAATCCCGACTTGAGTCATCTCCCCTTCGCGTGCCATTGCGATAGTAGCGGTTGCGCTACGCACCGGAAGGACCGCCTGCAGACCTGTCGGATCATGGCAAGTTAAGGGATTGTTCTCGCAATATGCATAACGATTGTAGGCCTGCAAGCTTAGTGGGTTAGCAATTCCCGCTGTAGCTTGCATAAATAACCCCAGCAGCGGATCGAATAGACGGCCGTTCATATGGACAACGCCTGCATCATCGAGATGCTCGTGCCCGGTATAGCCTCGATCAGTGCCGAAATTCAGGGACGGACTCCAGTCGATCACCAAATTACCAGCTCCGTCATATGTACCATTGGTGTACCGACGCTTTCCAAATGGGTCATAGGCGTAGCGAGCGGTCACCGCCCCAGTGTGATCACTCGTCGTGATCAAGCTGCCAATATGATCCTTATGCCAATACTCCACTTTCACCAGCGTCGTGGCAATCAAATCGGTAGGCGCCGTTTGAGCACTCCCCAACGCTGGCAGAGCGCCCGCGCTGATCAGGACGCCCACGCGCTGCCCCGCTGCACGGAGAAAATGCCGATTGCTGATCGTGCCACTTGGCCCGGTCTCGCTTTCAAAGTCTGCCGCGTCCCACTGCCACGTCACGCGCGTGCCCGTATCCACGGGCACTTGAGTCGTGAGCCGACGAGCCTAGCGGTTCGTGTTTGTGCTTTACGACACCAACGCGCACGCCAGCGAGAGCATTCACATGTTCCTCCGCAATCCATATTGCTTGTTCCGTTCATCTACGTGAGCTGCAATCAAACTGAACGCGCCCCCGATATTGAAGCGCGAGACTTCAACTTTGCCGAAGGCCGAACCTTTTGAGCCCGCGGCAATTTTTGCCAGACAAGCTTGATCGTCCACTAGCACGGACCCTTGATTTATCCTTTGATTTACTAAACAGGCCGTACTGTTATGAGATAGGCGCGCTCAGATCCGTTGAGTCCGCAAAGGACCAACCAGCTGGCTCCAAAGCTCCGGGGCGTTGTAACCGGCCGAAAATTGATCCACCTACAATGGTGATGCCGATCTAAATTTGCCTTATTTGTGCCCACTTGCGAAGGCAAGTCAGCGTAAGAACGCGGAGCACGAGCCAGATCCGCAGCAAAGTGAATATTTCCATCAGTGGTGTTGCACCCGATGCAATGAGCGCTCAACAAACGCTGCTATCACGCCCCATTCGCACGCCGTTAGACCACAACGCATTGACCATATCGGACAGGATCCATGCGCTTTCGGTCCATACGGCCAAACGGTGAAGAAGGCCAAAGTTGGGTTTTCGAATTCCACTAAGGCGCCGGACCGCGCCAGATTGGAGAGGCGGAGATCGGACGTTGACGGACTTCCACTTCTGGCCGAAACCACCAGCCTGGCAGCACCCCATCAATTGCCACAGACGAATCTGGGCAGGATTACGTGGCCATTTTCAGCACGCTGCTGCACTGATGTGCTCCCATCCCGAATACGCACCTGATTCCTTCTTGATACCTCCACGCCAAAACTTTGCACGGCCTTGAGGCGAGCGGCTCTAGATTGAAGTCCTCACCACAAGAGGCCGGCCGCGTTGCCGGCCACAGCCATGAATCCAGTCGCCCTCCTCCAGCACGAGGCCAGCCAGGGCCCCGGCTATCTGATGGAGTTCCTGCATGGACAGGGCATCCCGAGCGTCGTGTTCCAGGCTTCGCGTCGTGATCTGCCGCTGCGGGCCCGCGATTGCAGCGGCATCGTCGTGCTGGGCAGCAACGCCTGCGCGAACGACGACCACCTGCCCTGGGTTGCCGAGGAGCTGCGGCTGCTGGAGCAGGCGGTGGCGCAAGATGTGCCTGTGCTCGGCCATTGCTTCGGCGCGCAGCTCCTGGCGCGCGCCCTCGGTGCGAGCGTGACACGCAACGCCTGGCCCAACATCGGCTGGAGCCGGCAGAGCGTGACGCCGACGGCGCGCCATCTCTTCGGCGGCGAGACGCAGGTGGAGCTGTTCAATTGGCACTACGACACCTTCGAAATCCCCAAGGGCGCCACGCGGACGCTATTCGGCATGCACTGCCTGAACAAAGGCTTCATGAAGGGGCCGCACCTGGGCTTGCAGTCGCACCTGGAAGTCACCGAGCACAGCGTGCGCGCTTGGTGCGAGGAATCGCGCCACGAGTTTGCGAATGCGCGCGGACCGGCCGCGCAGTCGGAGGCCGAGATCCTGCGCGCCCTGCCCGAGCGCACCGCGCGCCTGCACCGCCTGGCGTGCTGCGTCTACCGGCAGTGGCTCGGCGGCCTGGCGCGCGCTCAGGAGAGGTTGGCCAGCGCCAGGTAGTCGATCAGGCTGGTGCCGCCCAACGCCACGAAAGGCAGTGCCATGGCCTTGAGCAGCGGCTGCTGCCAAAAGGGCGCGAAGGCGCCTTCGGTCATTGCCTCGATCCGGCCCTGCATCTGCTTGAGCTGATCGAGCTTGACCGATGGCCCCGCGTTCGCGCCACCACCGCTGAGGCGCGATATCTCGTTGCTGAGTTGTTCCAGTGCATGTGTGCGGGACGACTCGGCGACCCAGTGCAGGGCCAGCGCGCAACTCAGCGCCACGCCGGCACCGATCACGGCCGGGGCGATCGTGCCGACGGAGACCGCCCAGCGATCGAAGGCCGGGTTCCGCGACAGCAGCCACAGCGACAGCGCGATGAAGGGGTAGTAGATGAGCTGCGTCACGGTCTTCGTCCGGCGTGCCACGAACTGGAGGTCGATCCAGGTTTCTACAAAGGGCGAAGGAACACCCATCTCGTCCGTGAACTTCTGCAGCGTGGCCCTGGGCCAGTTACCGGCCACTCCACGCAGGCGCTTCAGGCCGCGAATGAAATGCACGCTGAGCACCGTCGCGTCCACCACGTAGAACAGCAGAAAGTACATGGCGATGGTTGCAACAGCCCCCCAGCTTGCCGTGGACGGCAATGGCCCATGAACCGCGGCCCGGGAGGAAGGTGTCGTCCCCGACGACCGCGAGCAGCAGGAAGGTCAAGAGGGCCGAGAGCCCGGCGAAGGTGAATGCCCGGGCCAGCCGTGCGCGGAACCGGTCCTGGACGACGTGCTGGCCCCACAAGTCGATGGCCTCATCCCGCATCCCGCGACGTGCAAACTGCGGCACCTGCTTGTGCAGCGGAGGAATGCAGGCCATCCAGAACATCTGGGCCACTCTGCACCATCGCGTGGTGCCCTGATCGACCTTGTTCTGCCTGGCTTCGAGCCTTGTGCGCATGCCTTTGGATTTGAACTCCTCGTTGATGTCCATGAGGCTGTAGCTCAGCATCAGCCAGCCCCTGTGGATCAGGCAGCAGCTCAGCAGCAAGGTGGCGATGCGCAGGCCCTCGCTGGGCCACATGCTGATGCCTTCGATCGCCAGCATGGGCTCACCACCATCGGTGATGCGGGCCGCGAAAGGCTTCCACTGGCCGGCCAGTTCCCAAGGGATGACGAACTGCAGCGCGACGAAGCCAAACACACAGACGGCGAACGGCACGAGGCGCTTGCCGCTGCGCCCGACATCCATCACCAGTTGCGCCAGGTAGCGCTTGGCGCGTCGGGCCGCGCACACCGGCGGCAGCCAGATCAGCAGGATCAGCACGCTGAGGATCACGGCCACGGCCAGCCGCCGCGGCGTGGGATAGAGCGCCGAGCCGGCAGGGTGGATGTCATTGCATTTCGCCAAGGCCTGGGCAAGGCAGGTCACGCCTGGCTCCAACCCCTTGCTGCGCGCCCGCCCCGTGTAGTCGAAGGCCATGGTTCTGCCGATCTCGAAGATCCTCGCCGAATGGAACCAATGCTGAATCCACTCCACCGGAACCTCGGCATAGAGGTCCGGCTTTGCTGCGTGCAACGCGTCGTTCATGGCCAGGCGCGTGGCCAGGAAGGCAGACGTCTGATAGCTGTCCCGAAACGGCGGCACGCTGCCTTGCAGGGCACCGGTCAGGCGCAGGCCGAAGTTGGAAGCGACGATGAGGTTGCGGGCCCAGGCTTGTTCGCGCGGATGCAGGAGCCGGGCATCGAGGTCGGTGGTGAAGAAGATGGCATCGGGGAAATCCGCCCTGAGCGCCTGCATCACCAGCAGCTTGTCGTGGACATCGCTGCCCAGGATGCCGATGGCGCGGAAGCCTTGCCCGTCGGCGCTGTTGCGCCTGAGCATCCGGTCGCGGTTGCGCATCTGGATCGCGAGGCGGCGCAGATAGTCAAACTGGCTCTGTCCCTCCGCCACCTCGATGAAGGTGCCGTCGTTGCGGCGTGATTCGTCCTTGCCCGCGCCATCTTGCTTGGCAGCACCACCCTCCTTGGCGCCCGCCGAATTGGCTTCGGCAGCCTGCCCGTCCAGGCCTCGCACGTAGTTGAAGCTGTCGACGCAAAACCCTGCCTGCTCCGGTGTCGGCATGAACTGGCTTCTGAAGTTGCGGCCGTAGACCGTGTCCCACTCGGCCACGACGGCGATCTGGCTGGGCACGTCCTGCAGCTCGCGCGTCTTGCAGAAGGCCTCGAAAGACAGTTTGGCATCGCCCGTGCGCTTGTATGCGAGCAGCCCGCGGAGTTTCAGTTCATCAATCAAGGCCCGGGCCAGGCCTGCGTCATCCCCGAGCGTTCGCACCATCGAAAGCTTGTTCGCCAGACAGTCGTCCATCTTGCCTCTGCACGGCAAGTTCTCATTCGTGCTGCGGCCCACCACCGTGCTGGGCACGGTGGCGTACAGCGAGTAGATGCGCACCTGTTCAGGGTTCAGGCGCTGGATGCCAGTGCCCTCATCAACCTCGTCGATCATGGCCTTCAGCCCGTCAGACGAGCTCGGCCCGAGCACGCGCCACATCGCATGGCCATCGCGGAATTCGTCGATGAAATCCTGGATGCGCCGCAGCGGCTTTTCACCCAGCAACTCGCCGCTGATCCACAACACCAGAACCGGCGGTGTGGCCGCGTCAGCACCCTCGTCATCCGTCGCCGGGTCAAACCATTCATAGGGCACCGGCAGTGGCGCTTCCGCTGCGCTGCCCTGCTTGAAGACCGGCAGGATGTAGCCGAGATGTTCGGTATCCGCGGGCGACAGGCGACTCGCATCAAGCGCGGCCAGCACCGCGTAGCGCTCGCGTCTGCGGCTCTCGACGTTCTCCGAATAAGAGCCGCCCGTCATCAACACCGCGAAAACTTGAGGTTTGCGCTTGTAGGTGCGCTCCTTCTCGGCGACCTGGTCGACCAAGGGCTTGCTGAGGTGACGCTTGTCCTCAGCCTCCAGCTTGTCCTTGCTCGTCTTGAGCAGCTCCGCGCGGAACTTGGCAACGGCCCCCAGCGGGTCCTGCCAGAGCCGCGCCTCGACGTTCTGCTCAGCCTTGGTGCCGCCGGTGTCGCGACGCTCCAGCCGCGCCTCGTTCGAAGCCGGCCGCGTGTTCTGCAAGGGCGCTTCGCGCACGAACAGGGCCCCCGCCACCAACAGCACGACGGCAACGATGCCGTTGCTCGGGAACGCGCCGCCCCCTGGTTTTGATTCTTTGTCCATTGGCCCCTCCCGGTCGTGCCATGGCTGCCGCCATTGCATACAAATCGAGACGAACGGGCATCCTCAAGAAGGGAGAGGCGCTGGGCGCTTTCACGATCGGAACGTCACAAAATCAGACAGCCCACCAGGTTCTTGCAGGGTCCTCCCGAATGACGCTCCCCTGTTCCGGCGCTCGAATGATCCGGCCGCCGCCCAGCGCGAAATCGATCGCGCGGGCAAGGCAGCCACGGCATCTTCAGGGGAGCGGACATGCCTTCAGACAATTGCTACATCGCCTGCGCGCGAAACATCAAATCCAATCAATTCGGTGACGAGCCCGGCGATATCACCTTCCTGGAAATCGGCAATCTGGAGACCGACTACGGCCCTGGGAACAAGATCGCGTCCGCGCAGTGGCGAGATGCCGTCGTCGATGCCGCTGACTCCGGCGTACTGAACGAGATCACCGGCAAGTCGGGCAATGTGTTGCTCTTCCTGCACGGCTACAACACCGACACGGCCACCGTACTGTGGAAGACGCGCGAGCTGCAGAGCAGCTTGACCCAGGCCGGCTGGCGCGGCGTCGTCATCGCCTTCGACTGGCCGTCTGACAATTCGACACTCAACTATCTTGAGGATCGGCACGACGCCGCCACCGTCGCGGGCAAGATCGTGACGCAGCTGCTGCCCTTGCTGCTGACCAAACCCCGCAGGACTTCAACCGGTAAAGTGCGCGAGCCAGATCCGAGTTGCACGGTCGACATCCACATGCTGTGCCATTCGACCGGCGCCTACGTGGCCCTCGAAGCCTTTGCGCAGACGGCAAAGGAAGGCTCCATCTTCAAGTCAGATTGGCGGCTGGCGCAGGTCGCTTTCATCAGCGGGGATGTCGCCAGCACGACGCTTTCGACCGGCGATGCCTGGGCCAGGCCGATGATGGACCGGATCGTGCGGCTGACGAACTACAGCAATGGCCACGATGCCGTGCTGGGCGTCTCCAACGCCAAGCGCCTGGGCACGTCGCCGCGCGCTGGCCGTACCGGTGCTGCCAACCCGATCGATCCGAAGGTCGTCAACGTGGATTGCACACGCTACTTCGAAAGCATCGACCCCAAGGCCGCTACCTTTCGCGGCACCTTCTGCCATTCCTGGCAAGTCGGCGACCCGACCTTTGCCCTCGATCTGGCGATGACGCTGGAAGCTTTCAGCAGCCGCGACGCGCTGCCCACGCGTTCAGGCACCGGAAGCCAGCTGGAACTCAAGACCTCTCAGCGCCCGGAGTTCTCGGCGCTTTGGGATGCGGCGTCGAGCGCGGAGGCTGCTGCAGCCGGCTGAGCTGCAGTTCGTGGATCAGCCCGATCAACGCACGCAACCGCGCCGGCACGAAGCGATGGCCGGCGTAGTACAGCCGCAGGCCACCGAAGAACGGACACCATGACGGCAAGACCGGCACCAGCGCCCCGGTCTTGAGCTCCTCCTCGATGAACCACTCGGAGATGAAGCCAAGCCCCAAGCCGAGCAGGATGGCCTGCTTGATGGCGAGCATCTCGTTGAGCGCAATGCGCACCGGCAGGTCCATCTGCAGCTTGCGGCCGCCCTTCTCCAGCTCCCAGTGGTAGATGCCGCCGTGCGACATGCGCATGCCGATGCTCTGGTGCTTGAGCAGGTCGCGCGGCTGGCGCGGCGTGCCGTGGCGCCGCAGGTAGTCGGGCGTGGCCACGACGAGCATGCGGATGTCGGGCGAGAGCGGTACGGCGATCATGTCCTGCGGTACGGCTTCAGCCAGGCGCACACCGGCATCGAAGCCCTCGGCGACGATGTCGATCATGCGTGACTCGCTGACGATGTCGATGCGCACGTCCGGGTAGCGTTCCGCATACCGACTGAAGAGCGGCGCCATCAGCAGCGTGGCCGCCCCCTGCGGCGCGTTGATGCGCAGCGTGCCGCTGGGCACGTCCTGACCGCTGACCGCCTCCTCGCCCGCGCTCTTGATCTCGGCCAGCGCCGGGCCGATGCGCTCGACATAACGCTCTCCCGCATCGGTGAGTGCCACGCTGCGCGTCGAGCGGTTGAACAGGCGCACCTTCAGTCGCGCCTCCAGCCCGGCCACGGCACTGCTCACCGCGGTGGTGGACATGCCCAGCTCCTGCGCGGCGCCGCGAAAGCTCATGCGACGCGCGACGGCCAGCACCACTTCCAGCTCGGTCATTCCTGTCTTGTGCATGGATAGTCCTGAATTTATGGATTCATCATCATTAAAAAGACGGCTTATCAGAACAATAAACCATTCCTAGACTTCGTTCCATCCCCCCTCAAGGAACCCTGTCATGCAACGCATCGAGCACCTCTACATCAATGGCGAATTCGTCACGCCGCACGGCCAGGAATGGTTCGACCTCCACAACCCGAGCACCGAAGAAGTCATCGGCCAGGTGCGCCTGGGCGATGCGCAGGACGCGCAGCGCGCCGTGGAAGCGGCCCGAGCCGCCCTGCCTGCCTGGTCGCGCACCACGCGTGAAGAGCGCATCGCGGCGCTGCAGCGCATGCACAGCGCCGTGGTGGCGCGCGAAGACGCGCTGATGGAAGCCGTTCTCCTGGAGTACGGCGCGCCCGCAGCGCGCGGCCGCTGGATGGCAACCTATCCGGCGGAGGTCATTCTTCAGGCCATCGAGACGCTGAAGTCCTTTGCCTTCGAGGAACAGGCCGGCGCAGCCACGGTGATCCAGACGCCCGTGGGCGTGGCCGGCCTCATCACGCCGTGGAACAGCAACGCAGGCTTCATCTGCAACAAGCTGGCCACCGCGCTGGCAGCCGGCTGCACGGCCGTGATCAAGCCCAGCGAGATGAGTGCGATGCAGACGCAGGTCGTGGCCGAGGCGCTGCACGAGGCCGGTCTGCCGCCGGGCGTGTTCAACATCGTCAACGGCCGCGGCGATGTCGTCGGCGGAGAGATCGCCCGCCATCCCGGCGTCGCCAAGATCTCCTTCACGGGTTCCTCCGCCGTGGGTCAGCACCTGCTGGTCGCCGGCGCGGCCACGATGAAGCGCGTGACGCTGGAGCTGGGCGGCAAGTCGCCCACGATCGTCCTGGAGGACGCGGATTTCGCCGCCGTCATGCCGCTGGTGCTGCAGGCCGGCTTCATGAACAGCGGCCAGGCCTGCATCGCCGGCACGCGCATCCTCGTGCCGCGCAGCCGCTTGGCCGAGTTCGAGCAGGTGGCCGCAGCGGCGGTGGCGCAGGTCCGCTCCGGTGACCCACGCCGCCCCGATACCGACATCGGCCCGATGGTGAGCCGCAAGCAGTGGGAGCGCGTGCAGGATTACATCCGCATCGGACAGGAAGAAGGCGCGACACTGCTCGCAGGCGGCGCAGGCCGGCCCGAAGGCCTGAACGCCGGATGGTTCGTCCAACCCACCCTCTTCACCCGTGCCCACAACCAGATGCGCATCGCCCGCGAAGAAATCTTCGGCCCCGTGCTGACCCTCATTCCCTACGAGGATGAAGCCGACGCCATCGCCATCGCCAACGACACACGCTATGGTCTCAGCGCGCTGGTGCTGGGCACAGACCTTCACCGCTGCGAACGCGTGGCACGTCAGATCGATGCGGGTCGCGTGCTCATCAACACGCTGACCCACGAACCGCGAGCGCCGTTCGGCGGCTTCAAGCACTCCGGCATCGGACGCGAGATGGGCAAGTGGGGCATGAGCGCTTATCTGGAACCCAAAACCTTGATGGCCAAGCAAGCATGAAGATCGCTCTATTCGGTGCCAGCGGCATGGTCGGCCAGGGCGCTCTTCTTGAGTGCCTGAAGGATCCGGCCGTACAGCAGGTGGTGAGCGTGGGGCGGGCGCCGCTCGACATGCAGCATCCGAAGCTCACACAACTCGTTCGAGCGGACCTTTTCGATCTCGATCCGCTGCAGGCCGAACTGCTGGACTGCGACGCCTGCTTCTTCTGCCTGGGCGTGTCGTCCGCCGGCATGACCGAGGCAGAGTATCGTCACCTGACCTACGACCTCACCGTGGCCGTCGCGGCCCGGCTGGCGCGCTGGAATCCTTTGATGACCTTCATCTATGTCTCGGGCGTCGGCACGGATAGCACTGAAAGCGGCAAGAGCATGTGGGCCCGCGTGAAGGGCGCCACCGAGAACGCCCTGCTGCGCATGCCCTTCAAGGCCGCCTACATGTTCCGGCCCGGCGTCATCATTCCGCTGGACGGCATCCAGTCCAAGACGCGCAGCTACCGCTTCTTCTACGACCTGCTGGGGCCGCTGCTGCGCGGGCTCTATCGGCTGCGCCCCGGTTCCATGACCACGACCGCCAACGTCGGCCGGGCCATGCTGAATTTGGCACGCCACGGCGGGCCGCAGAGGATCCTGGAAGGCGCGGCGATCAATGCGGTTGCCGCTCCCTCTTCTCGTAATACTCCGCCAGCACCTTGAACGCCAACTTCCGCTGCCCCGTCTCTGAAATCAGCCCCTTGCGATTCCAGCCCTGCTGAAAATCCGGGTTCTGCCGGCGCGGCGAACGGAAGTCCTTCAGGATCCACGGCGACAGGCCGCGCAAGCTCGGCACCTTGTCCGCCATCTCCAGCGTTTTGCGGTAGTACTCCGCCTGGAACTGCTCGGAGAACTTGCTCGGCGCATCACGCCCATCCTGGAAGCCCGCCTTGGCATCGGCGCCGAACTCCGAGAACACGAGCGGCACATCGGCCGGCAGCTGCCAGACACTGCCCGGCAGATCGGCCAGCCGGTCCGGCGTGTACCAGCCGTTGTAGGTGTTGATCGCGATGACGTCGAGCACAGCCGCCAGCGGGTCGGTCATCTTCATCGTCGGCACGGGCGCCTTCGGGTCCCGCTCGACCAGCAGCGCAGCGCTGACCAGACGTGAGTCGTCGAGCCTGCGCACATCGCTCACCAAGGTGCGCAGGAAGGCGTTGCGGGCATCGCTCGGCGGCGTTTCGTTGGCCACGCTCCAGATCGCGATCGAAGCGCGGTTGCGGTCGCGCAGGATGCTCTCGGCCAGCATGTGGCGCGCCGTCGCCAGCGTGTCCGGGTTCGGCCAGGCCACCAGCCAGTAGACGGGCACTTCGCTCCACACCAGCAGGCCGAGCTCATCGGCCGTGCGCGTCATCACTTCTGAATGTGGGTAGTGGGCCAAGCGCACGTAGTTGCCGTGCAGGCCGTTCTTCACTTCGCCCAGCAGCGCGCGCGCGGCGTCGGTAGTGATATTGCGCGTCGGGTTCGGGTCGATCTCTTCCTCGTGCAGCGAGATGCCACGCAGGAAGATCGGCTTGCCGTTGAGCAGGATGTCCGCGCCACGCGTCTCGATCGTTCGAAAGCCGATGCGATCGCGCCAGCGGTCCTCGCCGGCTTCGATCACCACATCGTAGAGCCTGGGGTTGTCGGGCGACCAGCGATCCAGCCCGAGCGGTGCAAGCACGCGCGCATGCCAGTTGCCATTGGCATCGGTTGTGCCGACCAGGTCCAGCCCGAGCCTGTCGATGCGCAGTCGCACCGCTTGATGCGCCGCCTGCGCACCGTCGAGATGTGCATCGACGGCGATCTGCCCGTCGCGCGTCAGCCGCACCCAGGCATCGTCCACGTAGGTGGCAGGCGTGCTGACCAGCAGCACCGGCCGCGTGATGCCGCCGTAGTTCTCCCAATCGGTGACGGGCGGCGGCACGGTGGCCGGCGTGGCCTGCGAATCGACGCCGACGGTGATCTGGTTGTCGCCCTCGCGCAGCAGCTGCGTCACCTCGAAGGCAAACGGCGTGAAGCCGCCTTCGTGCCGGCCGACCGGCTGGCCGTTCAGGTAGACGACGGTCTTGTAGTTGGCCGCGCCGAAGCGCAGGAACTGTCGGCCCGGGTTCGATGCGGGCGGTGCCCGCAACTTGAACGTGCGCTGATACCAGATCAGGCCCTGGTAGTGGCGCAGCTCCGGTGCCTGGGTGAGCCAGGACGAAGGCAGCGTCGCCGTCGGCGAATGCGCCAGGTCGAACTCATAGAGCACGCGGTTGTCTTGGGCCATCGCCGCACGCACATCGACATCGCGCCAGCGCTGCTGGCCCGCATCGGGCGGCTCGCCGTGGAAGCCGGCGAGCCCGGATCGATACGGATCAATGGAGTAATGCCAGGGCCCAGACAGATCGAGGTGGGTCCTCATGTCCGCGGCAACGAGCAGCGGGCCGGTCGGCACATCGGCCTGCGCCGGGAGTGCGGTACTCAGAACGACGCCGGTCAGCAGCGCCTGCAGCAGCAACTGGATCATCTGAAGGTCTCCTCCCTCGCGTGAGGGTGGAGTTTGCCTTCAACTGCGTCTGTTCAGCTCTTCTCGCAGCTGTCGTCTTTCAGCTTCTACGCCCTCGACGAACAGTCGCTGTCGCTACAGCTGCCCATCGCGCAGTAGAACTCCGGCAGAACGCGCAGAACCAGGCGGTCAACACCGTCGGACCCGCCCTGCTGACCACCAGCCTGGCCACCGTCGGCAGCTACAACGCCACCGGCGGTTACACCACGCTGCAGTTCGACAACCTCGGCCTGAACCTGGCGGCCAACACCAAGTACATCGCGATGCCAGCGTGACGCACGTGCAGCTCTCGCGCACGCAGACGGCACAGGACGCTACCGGCTTCGGCCTCGGTGAAGCGCACTGGAGCACGATCCCCGACCAGGGCTGGCAACTGCCCTTCAACGGCAGCGGCTTCCTGAGCCTGGAGTACACGGCCGTCACGGCTGCCGCGGCCGTGCCGGAACCCGAGTCCTACGCCCTGCTGACGCTGGGCCTGGGCCTGATCGGTGCCGCGGTGCAGCGACGCCGGGCGAAGTAAGAAGTTGGCCTCAGGCCTGCCAGACGCCGTAACCGGCTTCGCGCAGGCCGATGGCCAGCTCGACCTCCATGTCCCGCGCGGCCTCGTAGGGCATGGGGTTGTAGACCTCGTACAGCTCGGGCATCAGCCGCACACCGTATTGCTGCACGAAGCGGTTGGCCTGCACGCCGGCCATGTGGCGGTCAAAGCGCAGGTCTGGGTCCAGGCCCGTCATGCCCACATAAAGACAGGGCTTGAGGATGTCGTGTTCCGGATTGGCCTTGCGATAGGCCGGCTCGTTCCAGACACGCTCGGACAGCAGCACGACGTAGACGTGATGGTGGTCCTTGGGGGCGGAGCGGGCTCGGCGAGGCATCGCGGGTGATTGTCCACGGCCTTGGTGGCACAGCTCTTGCTGCATTGACCGCATGCCGGCATCCTCTCTTGCGATGAGCTACCGCACCACAATCGCCTCACAGGTCTTCAGCTTCCGCGATCTGAAGCAGGTGATGGCCGTTGCCAGCCCGCCGCGCTCGGGCGATGAACTGGCCGGCATTGCTGCGGCCACGGCGCAGCAACGCGTGGCGGCACGGCATGTGCTGGCCGAGCTGCCGCTCCAGCGCTTCCTGAACGAAGCCTTAGTGCCTTACGAGGAAGACAACGTCACGCGGCTGATCATCGACAGCCACGATGCAGCGGCCTTCGCACCGGTCTCGCACCTCACGGTGGGCGATTTCCGCAACTGGCTGCTCTCCGAGCAGGCCGACACTGCCACCCTGAGCGCCCTGGCGCCGGGCCTGACGCCGGAGATGGTGGCGGCCGTGTCCAAGCTCATGCGCAACCAGGACCTGATCGCGGTGGCAGCCAAGTGCTGCGTGATCACGCGCTTCAGGAACACGCTGGGCCTGCCCGGCCATCTGGCCGTGCGGCTGCAGCCGAACCATCCTTCGGACGACCTGCGTGGCATCGCCGCCTCGGTGCTGGACGGCCTGCTCTACGGCGCGGGCGATGCGGTCATCGGCGTGAACCCGGCCTCGGACAGCCCCGCCGTGCTGATGGGCCTGATGCACATGCTGGACGAAGTCATCCAGCGCTTCGAGATCCCCACCCAGAGCTGCGTGCTGACCCACGTCACCAACACGCTGCGGCTGATGGAAGCCGGCGCGCCCGTCGATCTGGTGTTCCAGTCCATCGCCGGCACGGAGCGGGCCAACCTCTCCTTCGGCGTCACGCCTGAGCTGCTCGACGAAGCGCATGACGCTGCCCGCGCCCAACGGCGCGGCACGCTCGGCCGCAACCTGATGTACTTCGAGACGGGCCAGGGCAGCGCGCTCTCGGCCAACGCCAACTTCGGCGTGGACCAGCAGACCTGCGAAGCGCGTGCGTACGCTCTGGCACGGCGCTATGAGCCGCTGCTGGTCAACACTGTCGTCGGCTTCATCGGGCCGGAGTACCTGTACGACGGCAAGCAGATCATCCGCGCCGGCCTGGAGGATCACTTCTGCGGCAAGCTGCTCGGCCTGCCGATGGGCTGCGACATCTGCTACACGAACCACGCAGAAGCCGACGCCGACGACATGGACGCGCTGATGGTGCTGCTGGCCACGGCGGGCCTGAACTTCATGATGGGCGTGCCCGGCGCGGACGACGTGATGCTGGGCTACCAGAGCACCTCCTTCCACGACGCGCTGTTCCTGCGCCAGCTGCTGGGCCGCAAGCGCGCGCCCGAGTTCGAGGCCTGGCTGCAGCGCATGGGCATCAGCGCAGGCGTGGACCGGCTGCCCACGCCTTCCACCGATCAGTGGCTGGCCGCCATGAGCAGCCTGAAGGCGCTAGCGCCATGAGCGACGACGAAGACCGTTCCCCCATCGTCACGCCCAACGACTGGCAAGCGCTGCGCGCCGCCACCCCCGCGCGACTGGCCCTGGGCCGCGCGGGGGCCGGCATGCCGACGGACGAGACCCTGCGCTTCGGCTGGGCCCATGCGATGGCGCGCGACGCAGTCCACGCGAGCCTCGATGCCGAAGCCCTCGCCCGCCTCCTGCGCGAGCAGGGCTGGGCCGTCGAGCATGCGCGCAGCCAGGCCGTCGACCGGGCGACCTACCTGCGTCGCCCCGACCTGGGTCGCCAGCTCGATGCGCAAGACGCCCGGCGCCTGTGCACGTTGCGGCAGGAAGCCGGTCAAATTGCCGATGTCTGCATCGTGATCGGCGACGGCCTGTCTGCGCTCGCTGCCGAGCGCCATGCGGCGCCGCTGCTGGCCGCGCTCCGGCCGCGATTGCCGACCACCGTACGGCTCGCCCCTCTCGTCATTGCGCATCAGGCCCGCGTGGCGCTGGCCGACGAGATCGGCGAAGCGCTGGGCGTTCAGCTGGCGGTGATGATGATCGGCGAGCGGCCGGGCTTGAGTTCGCCAGACAGCCTCGGTCTCTACCTCACGCATAGGCCACGGCGCGGCCGCAGCGATGCCCAGCGCAACTGCATCTCCAACGTCCGGCCGGAGGGCCTGGGCTACGCCGACGCGGCGAACCGCCTGGACTGGCTGATGGGTGAGGCGCTGCGACGCGGTGTCAGCGGCGTGGAGCTCAAGGACGAGAGCGATCCCGTGGGTCTGTTCCCGCGGGGATAGTGGCGCACAAGGAGTCAGCAAATGTCAGATCAGTTGCCCAATCCGAGCGTCGTCCTGTTCGTCGTCGACGTTCAGGGCGTGGCCCGGTTCTACGAGACGGTCGCCGCGATGAAGGTGATGGTGGCGGAAAACGACCACGTCGTCCTGGCCGTGGCCGGCCTGGAGCTGGTCGTGCATCGGCTGCGCGGCGAGCCCGATCCGCGCGGTTCGATCGACGCCGGTGTCGCGGTGCGAGAAGACGCCTACCTCAAGCTCTGTCTGCCGGTGCGCAGCGTCGCCGAGGCCAGAACGATGGCGGCGGCGCTGGGCGGCTCGATCAAGGACACGCGGCACGAGTGGAGCGCTCGCGGGTTCAGGGCCTGCGACGGCCATGATCCGGAAGGCAACGTCATCCAGGTTCGGGAGCCCGCGGGCTGAGCTTCAAGCCTCTGTCCGCGGCTAGGCGTCCCGCGCCTCACCGATGACGTAGAAACGTCCACCGGCCACGTAGTGCAGGCTGCGCAGCTCCGGCGGTGCGGTCTCGAAGGTCCAGTGGCCGTTGCTGAACACGCGGCTGTCGGCCCAGGCGCCGATCACCTCGCCGATGAACAGGTCGTAGGACTGCTGGTTGTGCGGCTCGGCGATCAGGCGGCAAGCCAGCCATGCCGAGCAGCCGGCGACGAAGCCCTGCTCGTGGCCGTCGAGCTCGAACAGCTCGACGCCGCAGCGGGCCAGCTTGCCCGGATCGTCGCGCAGGCTGCTGTGCCCGACGGCATGGGTCATCGACACCTCCGACTGGTTGGGCACCTGGATCACGAAGCGGCCGCTCTGCTCCACCAGCTCGCGGGTCTTCGTCTCCTTGTCCAGCACGACGGTCAGTTTGGGTGGCGAGAAATCGAGCGCGCAGGACCAGGCCGCGGCCATGACGTTGTCCACGCCGCCGTGACGCGCCGAAACCAGGACCGTGGGCCCGTGGTTGAGCAGTCGGTAGGCCTTGTCGAGCGGAACGGGCGCGATGTAGTCTGTCATGGACGCGGAGGGATCGATGGCGGGCAGCCACGATATATCAAGCATCAAGCGCTTGCAGTGGCCTGCCAGGAAGCCGCGTTCGCATGCTGCCGCGGCGATCTCCCGACGCGTCGGGTGAAGGCCGTGCTGAAGGTGCTGGTCGAGGCGTACCCGACGCGCTCGGCGATCTCGGCGATGCTCAGCTCGCCGCGGCGCAGCAGTCGCTTCGCGATCTCCATGCGCCAGGACAGCAGGTACTCCATCGGCGCCACGCCCACCGTTCGCGTGAAGCGATCGAAGAACGCCGAGCGTGACAAGGCAGCGGCCTGCGCGAGTTGGGCCACGGTCCAGCCGTGATCGACCCGGTCATGCATCTGCTGCAGAGCCGGCGCCAGGCGCTCGTCGCCGAGCCCGCGCAGCAGGCCCGGTGGCGCCTCGTCTGCGCTGATCGCGCGCATCGCCTCGATCAGCATCATGCCGGTCAGGCGCGACAGCATGTACTCGTTGCCGGGCCGCTGTTCCTCGTACTCCTCGCTCACCATCTGCACGAGCCGCGCCAGTCGCGCCGATCCGCGAACGTGCACGATCTGCGGCAGCAGGGCGACGAGCAGCTCGGGATCCGATTCACCGAAGAGAAAGGTGCCGCCGAGCGAGCGCATGTCGGGCTCGGCGCCGTGCTCGCCGTAGCGCACTTCGCCGTGGCCGCCGACGGCGTGCGGATCGAGAAGGACAGGCAGCGCCGGCAGCAAGCTGGAGATCGTGAACGCCGGCGTCGTCGGCAGCAGCACGAAGTCGCCGGCTGCCAGCGCGACCGGCTCGTGCCCGACCACGGCCAGCTGGCAGCAGCCCTCCAGCATGATGCAAAAGCTGGGCTGCCCGAACTGCGGATAGCGAACCGCCCAGCTGCCCTTGCCGCTGATCGGGTTGGCCAGCACGGCACGCGGCTGCAGCAGCTGCACGACTTCGGTCAGCGGATCGCTCATCGGTGCTCAGGCCGCCTCGGCGAGCGCGACGGCGTCGGCTCCGGCGGCAAAGTGCAGCCTGTCCGTCGTGTCGTGGACGGCTTGCCAGATCACCTCGGCGACGTCGGCTTCCGTCGTGACGGCAGCCGGATGTGCGAAGGCCGCGAAGATGGGCTCGGCAAAAGGCCGATAGGCCTCGGGGATCAGGCCCTGCATGCGCTGGCCGCCGTTCTGCGTGAAGCGCGTGGTCGGACCATAGCCGGGTTCGACGAGCTTGACGCGGATGCCGAAGGCGCCGAGCTCATGGGCCACCGAGCCGGTGAGGCCTTCGATGGCGGTCTTGCTCGCCGTGTAGACGCCTGCGAGCGGGAAGGCGGCGAGCGTGGCGCTGGAGGTCACGTTGACGATCACACCGGCCCGGCGCTCGCGGAACTGCGGAACGACGGCTTGCATCATCGCCATCACGCCGAAGGTGTTGGTCTCGAACACCTCGCGGGTGAGCTCCAGCGAAGTGGCTTCGAAGGCGCCCACCACGCCGATGCCGGCGTTGTTCACCAGCACGTCGATCGGCCCGGCGGCCCAGAGCGCGGCGGCGATGCTCTCGGGGCGGGTCACGTCGAGCGCCACGACGTGCATGCGGTCGGAGACGGGCAGGAGTTCAGCTTGCGGCTTGCGCATGGTGGCCACCACTTTCCAGCCCATGGCGTGGAAACGGCGGGCGGTGGCCAGGCCGTAGCCCGAGGAGCAGCCGGTGATCAGAACAGTCTTCATGGTGATGAATCCAAGGTGGGTTGCGGTGACGTAACGATAGGCACCGCGAGCAGGACTATCTAGCCTTGTGAGTCCACATTTGTTTTGTAATCGTCCAAATCCGGAGTCTATTCCTCGAGCGAAATTGGCTTCGAGGCCGGTGCTACATTGCCCGCATGCCCAAGCAAGCCAAGCCTCGCGGCCCCGAAGATCTTGAAGCGCTGATGCCGGAAAACCAGCTCTGCTTCGCCCTCTACTCGGCCTCGCTCGCGATGTCCAAGGCCTACAAGCCGCTGCTGGAACCGCTGAACCTGACCTACCTGCAGTACCTCGTGATGCTGGCCTTGTGGAGCGGCGGCACGAGCAACCTCTCGCAGATCGCCAAGCGCCTGGCGCTCGACTCGCCGACGCTGACGCCGGTGCTCAAGCGCCTGGAAGCTGCCGGTTATGTTCAGCGCACCCGCGACCCGGCCGACGACCGCAAGATCGTCCTGGCACTGACCGATGCCGGCGTCCAGCTCAAGGCCCAGGTCAAGACGATCCAGGCCGGCATCGCGAGCGCCTCCTCCTGCACGCTCGAAGAAGCGCAGGACCTGACCGGCAAGCTGCGCGAACTGCGCGCACAGCTGGCCCTCGATCAGGAAGCCGCCTAGCCCCAGCCGCAGCCCCCGTCCAGCAACAGGTCCTGTCGACAGCGGTTTGTCCACGGGAGTGGAATGGTTTTGTCAATTTATATTGTGCACGATTGATTAGTGCACTATCATTTTAACATCTCGAAGGAACAACAAGCAGCACCGATGACTTCGAGAGAGCCCTTCAACTCCTGAACATCCTCTACTTCTTCTTCGAAAGGTCCATCATGCTCACCACTGCTTCCGCCCTCTCCCTCAGCATCGTCCTGGTCCATGGCGGTTTCGTCGACGGCTCCGGCTGGCAACAGGTCCACGACCTCCTCAAGAAGGACGGCTACGACGTCAGCATCGTCCAAAACCCGACCACCTCGCTGGCCGATGACGTCGCCTTCACCCAGCGCGTCGTCAACGCCAAGCCGGGCAAGGTCATCCTGGTCGGTCACTCCTACGGTGGCGTCGTCATCACCGAAGCCGGCAACAACCCCAAGGTCTCGGGCCTGGTCTACATCGCCGCCTTCGCACCCGATGCCGGCGAATCGGTCGCCAAGCTGATCGCCAACCCCGTGCCGGGCGCGCCGGTGCCGCCGATCCTGCCGCCGCAAGACGGTTTCCTGCTGCTCGACCAAGCCAAGTTCGCGGCCTCGTTCGCCGGTGATCTGCCCGTGCAGCAAGCCAACTTCATGGCCGCCTCGCAAGTGCCTTGGGGTGTGGCCGCCCTGGCTGGCGAAGTCACGTCGGCTTCGTGGAAGACCAAGCCGAGCTGGTACCTGGTGGCCCAGGACGACAAGATGATCCCGCCTCCGGCGCAACGTGCGATGTCGCAGCGTGCGGGTGCCACGGTGGTTGAGGTGGCGGGGTCGCACTCGGTCTATGTTTCGCAGCCGAAGGCGGTGGTGAAGCTGATTGAGCAGGCGGCGAAGTCGCTGAGCAAGGACTGAGCTCCCACCCGCCCCTCGACGCAACTCGAGGGGCGGAAGCAAATTCCTGCGGCGTCGAGGCCTTCGCGCCGCGTCAGCGCAATTCCATACCCGTCTGCGCGCGCTCGATGATCTGCGCCTTGACGGCGCTCGCGTCGGTATCCGGCATCAAGCGCTCGCCGTAGATGACCATCAGCTCTTTGCGCCGGCTGGCGTCGGTCAGATGGAACAGGCGCAGCGTGACGAAGGTGCCGTCGATGTTCAGACCCAGGGAGCGCAGGAAATTCTCGGCAGCCTTGGAGTCGGAGCCGGGCCGGTCGTCCATCGTGAAGTAGTTCGGGCTCACGCGCACATCGCCCATGAAAAGCAGGCGCCCAAGGGGCACCGGCTGCTGGACGATGCCAGCGTAGTTGTAGACCTTGTCGTTGTCGGGATGGAATTGCTCGAACTGCAGCCAGTAGAAACGCCGGATGGAGTTGCCGGGCGACACGTCGACAAAAAAATGCTGCTCGGCCCCGGCAAGCTTGAACAGGTCGATGCGCTGGCCGCCGATGTAATGAAAATCCTTGTTGACCGTGAACGAGGCGGCCGGGTCGTTGGCCGACACCAGGCTGCCATTGACGAACTGGCGCTCCAGGCGCACCGGCAGCGGCGCCCGGCGCAGTGCCTCGATGTCGTCCAGCATGACGCGGACCTTGGCGTCATTGATGAAGCGGCCCTTGGCCGCCGTGGCACGCGTGGCGTCGCCATAGATGCCGCTCGGGTTGTACAGCGGGCTCTTGGGGTCCAGCGACCAAATGCCGCGAGCATTGGCCTTGCGAGGCAGGTACTCCACGGTGGCCTTGCTCATGTCGACGATCGACGCGTCGATGTCCAGCATCATCGAGGTCTCGATCTCGTCGGCATGCGCTCCCTCCTGTTGAGTCTCGACCTGGCTTTCCGTTGCCTTCACGCGGGGCCCGATGGGGTCCAGATAGGCAAGGGCAATGCCCTCGGCAGCCAGGCGGGCGCGCACCTGGGCCAACGGGCGATTGGTCGAGACGCCGGTGTTGAGCACGTAAAAGCGCCGTGGGCCGAAGCTGGCCAGGCCGCGCACGATCTCCAGCAACATGTCGCGCGACACGCCCAGGCTCAGGCTTGTGGCGCCCGGGTACTCGACGAAATTGGGATAGAAGCTGTAGTTGACCGTCGGGGCGACGACCACGTCGGCCGCCGCGAGCACGCGTTGTTTGTAGTACTCGGCCTGCCGGAAGTCGGTGTTGAGCGGCAGGTGCGGTCCATGCTCCTTCGACTCGGCGCCCAGTGGAATGACCACCACCGTCTGCGGCGTCAGCGCGGCGCGCGCCTCGACCCAGCTCATGCTGCCGAGCAGGCGCCCCCTGGCGGCGCCGTCTGCCGCCTGGGCGCAAGTCGCCGCGAAAAGAAGGCCCGTCAGCAGGCACGAAAACCGCCACCCTTGCATCGCCGCCTCCCGTTGGCATCGGTGCGCTGACGCTAGCCGCCGAGAGCGGCAATGAACAGCGGAGCGACCCTCGGCAACTTGACCTATTCAGGCACACTGGCGGACCTTCGTTTCCTGACCCCTGCCTTCGGTGGATCGGCTGCCATGAGCGCCACTCAATTGCTTTATCTCGTATTTGCCGTCCAGGTCTCTGTCGTTGCGGTGGGGTGGGCAATTGCCGGCTTGCGGCTTCGACTGGCCCCCGCTGCGGCCGCCTATTGGGCGGTGTTTTGCCTGAGCGCCGCAGTGTCGGCCCTGACCGGGCTGCTGTTGAACGGCGCGCATATCGCCTGGCTGATTGCGCTGGCCAACCTAACCTTGGTCGGCGCCCTGACGGCCTTGTGGCGCGGCCTGGGCAAATTTCTGCAGTTGTCGACGCCGCTGACACCCGACCTTCTTGCGGTGCTGGCGGCGCTGATCGTCGGTTTGGCGGACGCGGCCGGCGTGCTGAGCACGCCGCTCAGGGGCACACTGATCAGTGCCATCTGCTCGCTGTGCCTGCTCCGCTCGTCGCTGGTGACCGCCCGGCCGATACGCGCAGAGTTCGGCTGGGGCGCAGCGCTGCTGGTCAGCGGGCCGCAGTTTGCAGTCGCCCTGCTCTTTGCAGCGCGGGTCCTGCGGGCCCTGCTGCCCTTCGGACAGGATGCCGTGCCGCCCCCCACCGCGCCCAGCACGGTCAACTACCTGACCGTCGTTTCCCTGACCTGCTTCGTCAGCTTGTTCAATGTGGTGCTGGCCGTCATGGCCGTGACGCGCGTGACGCGCGAGCTCAATCACCTCAGTCAGCACGACCCGCTCACAGGCCTGGCCAATCGACGGACCCTGAGCCACGCCTTGTCGGCCGAGCAGGCCCGTGGCTCGGCGCACGGCGGCACGTGTGCCGTGCTGATGGTCGATATCGATCACTTCAAGCAGATCAACGACCGCCACGGCCATGCCGCCGGCGATGCGGTGCTGGTCCGCGTGGCGGCAGTCCTGCGCGAGCACGTGCGTCCGACGGACACCGTTGCACGCACCGGCGGCGAGGAGTTCTGCATTCTGGCGCCGATGACCGATCTCGATCGCGCCGGTCATCTCGCTGACCGCTTGCTGCAGGCCGTTTCCCGTGAGGTTGCCCGGCCCGACGGCGCGCCGCTCACGGTCAGCATCGGCTGCACCTCGCGCAGGCTCGGTCTGGATTTCAACGGCGAGACCCTGATCGCCCAGGCGGATGCATTGCTCTATCGGGCAAAGCAGCAGGGACGCAACCGGGTTGAGCTTGCAGCATCACCCGTGAGGGTCTCCGAGCTCGCCTAGAGCGGCCCCGGAAACGAAAAAGCCCGCAGTGCACTGAGGCTCTGCGGGCTTTCCAACTCATTTGACGTGCAATGAATTCCTGGAGGGAAGGGGGGGATTCGAACCCCCGGAACGTTTGACCGTTCGCCTGATTTCGAGTCAGGTACATTAAACCACTCTGCCACCTTCCCGGGTGTTTTGTGTGGAGCCCGCGACTATAGCAGAAAAGCTCAGGGCTTCAGCAATTCCACGCCGCCCATGTACGCGCGCAGCGCTTCAGGCACGGTGATCGAACCATCGGCGTTCTGGCAATTCTCCAGCAGAGCCACCAGCGTGCGGCCCACGGCCAGGCCGGAGCCGTTCAAGGTGTGGACCAGCTCGTTCTTGCCCTGCGCGTTCTTGAAGCGGGTCTGCATGCGGCGCGACTGGAAGGCCTCGCAATTCGAGCAGCTGCTGATCTCGCGGTAGACGCCCTGCGCCGGCACCCACACCTCCAGGTCATAGGTCTTGGCAGCGCCAAAGCCCATGTCGCCCGTGCACAGCGCCATCACGCGGTACGGCAGGCCGAGCTTCTTGAGGATGGCTTCGGCGTGGCCGACCATTTCCTCAAGCGCAGCGTCGCTCTGCTCGGGATGCGTGATCTGCACCATCTCGACCTTGTCGAACTGGTGCTGGCGGATCATGCCGCGCATGTCACGGCCGCCGCTGCCGGCTTCCGAGCGGAAGCAAGGGCTGTGCGCGGTGAGCTTGATGGGCAGCACGGCAGCGTCGAGCACCTGCTCGCGCACGCTGTTGGTCAGCGAGATCTCGCTGGTGGAGATCAGGTACTGCTCGGCCTGCTCTTCATCGCCGCCGCGCAGCACCCAGAACATGTCTTCCTTGAACTTGGGCAGCTGGCCCGTGCCTTCGAGCACGTCGCGGTTGACGATGTAGGGCGTGTAGCACTCGGTGTAGCCGTGCTCGGTGCTCTGCACGTCCAGCATGAACTGGGCGAGCGCGCGGTGCAGCCGGGCGACCGGGCCCTTGAGGAAGCTGAAGCGCGAGCCGCTGAGCTTGGCGCCGGTTTCGAAGTCCAGGCCCAGCGGGGCACCCAGGTCGACGTGGTCCTTGACTGCGAAGTCGAAGGTGCGCGGCGTACCCCAGCGGCGCACTTCCACATTGCCGGTCTCATCCTCGCCGACGGGCACACTGGCCTGCGGCAGGTTGGGCACGCTCATCAGCATGGTGTTGAGCTCGCCCTGAATGGCGTCCAGGCGCTCGGCGCCGGCCTTCATTTGCTCGCCGATGCCGCCCACTTCCGCCATCTCGGCCGATGCGTCCTCGCCCTTGCCCTTTTTCATGCCGATGGCCTTGGACAGCGCATTACGGCGGGCTTGCAGTTCTTCGGTACGGACCTGCAGGGTCTTGCGTTCGGCCTCGAGCGCCTTGTAGCGCTCCACATCGAGGAAGGCTTGCGGGTTCTTGCGCGTGCTGAGGCGGGCAACGACGCCGTCGAGGTCCTTGCGCAGCAGGGTGATGTCAAGCATGGGTGTTCTTTCCGATTCTTCGAATGTCTTGGGGCGGCGTCTGTCAGTGGCGCCACGGCGTTAGCTGGAATCGTCCGACGATCAAGATCGCGACGCCGCTACCTCGGCCATCGATTTGTCGCCCAGCCCCATCGGCAGCGGGAAGCGCACATGCTCTTCCACGCCGGGCAGGCTGCGCACGCTGGTGGCGCCCAGCTCGCGCAGGCGCGTGATCACGGCCTGGACGAGCACGTCGGGCGCGCTCGCGCCGGCGGTCAGGCCGACCTTGTCGCGACCCTCGAACCACTCGGCCTTGAGGTCTTCCGTCGAATCGACCATATAGCCCGGCGTGCCCAGCCGCTCGGCCAGCTCGCGCAGGCGGTTGCTGTTGGAGCTGGTCGGGCTGCCGACGACGACAACGACATCGACCTGCGGCGCCAGCACCTTGACCGCGTCCTGGCGGTTCTGCGTGGCGTAGCAGATGTCTTGCTTCTTGGGCTCGCGCACCTGCGGGAAGTGCTTGCGCACGGCGGCCAGGATCTCGGCCGTGTCATCCACGCTCAGCGTGGTCTGGGTGACGACGGCAAGCTTGCTCGGGTCCTTGACGCGCACGTGCTGCACGTCGGACGCCTCTTCCACGAGGTAGATGCCGTCGGTCAGCTGGCCCATCGTGCCTTCGACCTCGGGGTGGCCCTTGTGGCCGATCATGATGAACTCGAAGCCCTCGCGGCGCAGCTTGGCGACCTCGACGTGGACCTTGGTGACCAGCGGGCAGGTGGCGTCGAAGATCTGGAAGCCGCGCTCGGCCGCCTCCTTGCGCACGGCCTGGCTCACGCCGTGGGCGCTGAAGACCAGAGTGGCGCCGGCCGGCACTTCCGAGAGTTCCTCGATGAAGATGGCGCCGCGCGACTTGAGGTCGTTGACGACGTAGGTGTTGTGCACGATCTCGTGGCGCACGTAGATCGGCGCGCCGAACTTGACGAGCGCGCGCTCGACGATCTCGATGGCACGGTCCACGCCGGCGCAGAAGCCGCGGGGTTCAGCGAGCAAGACTTCCTGCGTCATCACAGCACCCCGATCACTTGGACTTCAAAGCTCACCGGCTGGCCGGCCAGCGGGTGGTTGAAGTCGAACAGCAGCCAGTCGTTGCCGACTTCCTGGACGCGACCGGCATAGGCGCCGCGGCCGTCCGGCGTGGGGAACTGCACCACGTCGCCGACGTTGTATTCCTCGTGCGGATCACCGATGTCGCGCAGCAGCTTGAGGCCCACGCGCTGAAGCAGCTCGGCGTTGTGCTCGCCGAAGGCTTCACCCGCGGCCAGCTCGAAGCTCGTGCGCACGCCCTCTTCCAGGCCGATCAGCCGCGACTCGATGGCGGGGGCAAGCTCGCCCGTGCCCAGCGAGAGCGTGGCGGGCTTGTCGTTGAAGGTGTTGACCAGATCCTCGCCCTGCGGGCCGCTGAGGCGGTAATGCAGGGTCAGGAACGATCCGGGTTCGATGCGGGGGGTCATGGAGAGCGCTTCTATAAACTGAGGGCGATTTTAGTCGTCCTTCCCCATGCTGCTGTCCGACCTCCCTCCTGACGCCCGCCCCCGTGAAAAGCTGCTGGCGCTCGGCCCCGGGAGCCTGGCCCACAACCACCCGAGCGGCGTGGTCAAGCCTTCGCCGGCCGACCGGTACCTCACCGAGAGGCTGCAGGCCGTGCTGGCCCTGATCGAGGTCCGCGTCGCGGACCACCTCGTCGTGGGCACGGGCGAGCCCTACTCTTTCGCGGAGAACGGGCTGCTGTGAAATCGCTCGCCGATCTCAAGACCCTGCACCAGGAGCTCAAAGTCCGCCAGCGCCTGGTCGAGGAGGAACGCGAGCGCCGCGCCGCCGCCGCCAGGCTGGCCGAGCAGGAGCGGCGGCTCTTCGAGCTCAGCGTCGGCCCGATCACGCCGTTGCCGGATCGCAAGCTGGCCGTGCACGACCGCGAGCCGCCCGCGCCCGAACCCAAGCAGCGCGAGGCCGATGAGCGCGCGGTGCTGCTGCAGGCGCTGTCGGACGACTTCGACGTGGAGTCGCTGCTCGAAACCGACGAGAGCCTCTCCTTCCGCCGCCCCGGCACCAGCCTGGAGGTCGTGCGCAAGCTGCGGCGCGGCCACTGGGCACTGCAGGCGCAGATCGACCTGCACGGCCTGCGCCGCGATGAGGCGCGCGAGGCGCTCTCCGCCTTCGTGCACGACGCCTCGCGCCGCGGCCTGCGCTGCGTGCGCGTGGTCCACGGCAAGGGCAACGGCTCGCCGGGCCGCGAACCCGTGCTCAAGGGCCGCGTGCGGCGCTGGCTGGTGCAGAAGGCCGAGGTGCTGGCCTTCGTGCAGGCCAAGGCCAGCGATGGCGGCGCCGGCGCGCTGATGGTCCTGCTGGACGGTGGTCACGGCCGAGGCGCTACCATCCAGCTGAAATCCGCCGAGGGCTGACCACAAGTCAGAGGGCGGGGAGAATTTTGCCGTAGCGGACCATGGTGAACAAACTACTCCACGAAGAAGTACAGAAAGCCGCCGAACAGTTGCGCGGCAGCTTGCGTGAACTGATCCTGGCGGCCGGTTGCGATCCGCTCAAGCCCCAGGCCGTGCATCGCCACATCAACGTGGACCGCGTGCTGTGCTGGAAGGTCTCGCGCATGGTGCGCGCCGAGCGCATCGAAGAAGCCCTGCTGCAGCTGCCCGGCGAGGAAGCCCTCAGCATCTTCATCACTGCCTTCACGCCCACCACCGCGGGAGAGGCCCGCATCGAGAGCTCGCGCGCCGCTGCGCTGGGCCTGAACATCGCCATCGCCAGCCACGTGGGCAACCGCCGCACGCTGCAGCTGATGCTGGACAGCGTGCCGCAGGGCCAGGACGCGCTGGCGCAAAGCCGCAAGCTGCTGTTCCGCGGCGCCTCGGGCCTGTGGGGCATCCAGGCCAAGGAGCGCATGCAGCTGATCATGCTGGCACCCAATGCCGCCAATGCCGAGCGGGTCGACGCCGTCACCGCCACGGGCTGGGTGGACGTGAAGCGCATGCGCCCCGACGCGCGCTGGCGCATGGTGCGTCACCACGTGCAGCCCGATGGCGGCGCGGCCGCTGCATCCGAGCTGTCCAGCAAGCCGCTGTCGGCCTCGGCGGCGCTGGGCCAGTCCATGCTGCTGCCCGAGTTCTGCGAAGACGTGCCGCCGATGATCACGCACGCCGAGGGCAGCGTCACCTACTACGAGCTGGGCCCGTCGGCCACCGGCCGGGTCGGCGCCTTCTCGCTCTTCTTGGGCGAGATCCAGCGCGGCCTGGGCTCGCGGTATGCGCGCGTCAAAGGCGAGAGCGCCGAGTTCTGCGTCAACGTGTTGGCGCCGACCGAACACCTGACGCTGGACGTGCTCGTGCACCGCTCGCTCAAGCTGCTCGATGGCGCCGAGCTGAGCCTGTTCAGCGCCGCCTTCAACGATGGCAGCAAGTTCAGCGACTTCGAGCGCATGGGGCTGGAGCCCGAGGCTGTGGAGCTGGAGAACCTGTCCAACCTGGACAACCGCCACTATTCACGTCACCGCGAGCTGCTGCACTTCACCGCCGAACGCGCGGGCTGGAAGCTCGACGATTTCGTGGGCGTGCGCTTCGAGATCGACTACCCGCCCTTCCCTTCCGTCGCCCGCTTCCGTGCGCCGCTAGAAGAGTCCTGACCTCTGGCGTTGCGCGCTTGCCGCGCGCACCTGTTGCTCCCCGATTGACCTTGCACCCCGAGTCCAGCTAGTCTGGGCTTGCACCGGTGCATCGTCTTTCTTCAACTCATCTCTTGGGGAGCAAGCGCATGATGAACCTCACCGCCACTCCGGCCGCTCAAAGCTACAGGCCGGCATCGCGTCTCACGGGCCTCGGCCTGGCGATTGGTGTCCATGTCATCCTGGTCATCGGCTTTGCAGGGGCGTTCATCGTCAAGGCGCCGGACAAGCCGAAGGACCCCATGGTGACTGTGGTGAAGGAAAAGCAGCCGAAGCCGCCGGAGCCTATCGACCGACACCTGGTGAATCGGGACCTCGTTCAGCCCAGAGATCCCGTTCAGCAAGACGTGCCGACGGTCCCCTGGGACATCGCCAAGGATACGCCGGCACCTCCGCGAGACGACGGCCTTCGCCTCGCCGACGGTCCCATCGGCTCGACGATTCCCGGCCCCGTCACTCGCGCCGAGCCCAAGGTCGTGAAGGCCGGCGACGTCTGCACCCGCATGACCTCGCCTGAGATGCCGGCCGTCAACTTCGCGGGTGACGCCACCTTCCGCATCACCGCCAGCACGCAGGCCGGCCGCGTGACGAGCATCCAGATCCAGGCGCTGAGCGCGGGCATCGACAGCCGCAGCCTGCGCGCCTTCAAGGGTGCGATCGAACGGGCGCTGGGCGGCTATGAGTGCCCGGGCAATGTGAGCTTCACGCAGGAGTTCAACTTCCGCCTGGAGTGATCCAGCAGCGGCTGGGTGCGCAGCTCAGAGGTTGCGCATCCAGTCTGCCGTGCCCATGAAGGACTCGGTCAGCCGCGCTTGCAGGGCCGGGTCCAGCTGGGTCTCCTGCATGGCCTGCGCCATGCAGGCCACCCACTCGTCGCGCTCCCGGATGCCGATGCGAAACGGCATGTGCCGCGCGCGCAGCCGGGGGTGCCCGAAGCGCTCGATGTAGTGATCGGGCCCGCCGAGCCAGCCGCACAAAAACCAGAACAGCTTGTCGCGCGCGCCGTCCAGGCTCGGACCATGCGCGGCGCGCAGGTGCGTGTACGCCGGCTCGAGATCCATCAAGTCGTAGAAGCGATCGACCAGCGCACGCACGACGCCTTCGCCGCCGACCCATTCGAATGCCGTCGCCGGCTGCGAAGCCTTCTGCTCTTCTTCCATCACGGCAATAAAAGCTCAGGGTGCGAGTTTGGCGGCCAAGGCCTTGATGGCCTGTGCCGCGTCGCTGCCGGGAAAGTTCTCCAGCAGCAGCTGGCGCTTGAGCACTGCTTGGCGCACGGCGACGTCGTTCTTCACCTCGCCCTGGAGGTTGAGTTGGAAGCCCTCACCGGACAGCCCGCCAGCGAAACGCTGCAGCACCTGCTGCAGCTGGTTGCAGATCAGGCGGCCTTCGCCGGGCCGGTTGGCCTGATTGACCAGCAGGCCGATGCTGCGGCGCTCCTGCTGCGTGGCCAGCACCTTGATGGTGGCGTAGGCGTCGGTCAGCGAAGTGGGTTCGGGCGTGGCCACGACCAACACATCCTGGGCCAGCGAGATGGCGTAGAGCACCACGTCGGAGATGCCGGCGCCGGTGTCGAGCAACACCCAGTCGAACCGCGGCTTGACGGTGTCGAGGATGTGCAGGAGTTTGTCGCGCACGTCGGGCGTGAGGCGCGAATACTCGACCATGCCCGAGCCGGCCAGCAGCACCGAGAAGCCGCCCGGCGCGGGCAGGATGGCCTCGTCCAGCGTGCAGCGTTCGGTGAAGACATCGTGCAGGGTCAGCTTGGGGTAGAGGTTGAGCACCACGTCCAGGTTGGCCAGCCCGAGGTCGGCGTCCAGCACCAGGACCTTCAGGCCGCGCCCGGCCAGCGCAGCAGCAAGATTGGCTGTGACGAAGGTCTTGCCCACGCCGCCCTTGCCGCTGGTGACGGCGAGGGTGCGGGCGGTGCCGCGGGTGGGGGGAGTCGTCGTCATTCGGTTTCCATTTGGGTCAAGGCGAACAGCATGCCCTTTTCTTCGGCGCTGACCTCGGAATCGACCAGCGGCTCCATGCACACGCGGTCGCGGCCCTCGGCCTTGGCGCGGTAGAGCTGGCGGTCGGCCCGCTCCATCCACAGCAGGGCCGATGAACGCACCCATTGCGGGGCGAAGGCCCCGCCGACACTGACCGTGACGGTCAACTCCAGGCCCGGCGCCACTTCCACGCGCTGCTCGGCCACGTGCTCGCGCACGCGCTCGGCCACCGTCAGCCCGTAGGCGCTGCCGCAGTTGGGCAGGATGACGGCGAACTCCTCGCCTCCGATGCGCGCCACGGTGTCCATCGGCCGCACCACATGGGCCACGGCACGGGCCACGGTCTGGATGACCAGGTCGCCGGCGTTGTGGCCGTGGGTGTCGTTGATGGCCTTGAAGCGGTCAATGTCCAGCGCCAGCAGCAGCGCGGCTTCGCCGGAACGCGCCACGCGGTCGATCTCGCGCTCCAGCGTCATCTCGAAGCTGCGGCGGTTGGCCAGGCCGGTCAGGGCATCCTTGCTGGAGAGGTCGCACAGCGCGTCCAGCACAGCCTGCACCCAAAGCGCCGAGTGCGGCTCCGCATCGGGCAGCACCGTGCCGGCCTGCTGCAGCAACTGCATAGCTTGCTCCAGCCGCAGGCTGCGGGCATCGATGAAGGCGGGATTGGCGGGTCGGTTCAAGGTCGCAAGAGAGCTGCAAGCTTGCTGCTCAGGATTCGATCGGCAGTCTAGCAGCGGCACACCCGCATTGACGCAAAAGTGAGACCTCTTGCCGATGTTGCCGTGCAGCAGAGACGAAATTGCTGGCGCTCGCGGCTCGGCCATGCAAAATCAGGCCGTCCCAGGCCCAACCCCAAGCTCCAAGTATGCCGCCCATCGCCAGTGCCGAGCCCGCCGACACCGTCGATCACGAGTTCAGCTTCAGTCGCGCAGACTTCGACCGGGTCCGCGAACTGATCTACCGGCACGCGGGCATCAGCCTCCATGATGGCAAGCACGCCATGGTCTACAGCCGCTTATCGCGCCGCCTGCGCGACACCGGCCAACGCAGCTTTGCCGATTACCTCAGGTCACTGGAGTCCAGCGGCAACGCGCAAGACTGGCAGGAGTTCGTCAACTGCCTGACGACCAACCTCACCAACTTCTTCCGCGAAGAGCATCACTTCCACTCCCTGGCGACCGACCTCAAGGCCGTCAAGGACCGCCCGGTGCGCATCTGGTGCTGCGCCGCCAGCACCGGCGAGGAGCCCTACTCCATCGCCATAACCTGCCACGAATCGATGGGCTCGAACCCGCCCGTGCAGCTCGTGTGCAGTGACATCGACACCAACGTGCTGGCCACCGCACGCCGGGGCGTCTACAACATCGATTCGCGCGGCCTGTCGCCGCAGCGCCAGAAGGCCTTCTTCCTCAAAGGCACGGGGGCCAATGCCGGTCGCATGCGCGTCAAGCCCGAGCTGGCGAAAGGCATCGATTTCCGCACGCTCAACCTGATGGACCAGACCTGGCAGCTCGGCGAGCCTTTCAACCTGGTCTTCTGCCGCAACGTGATGATCTACTTCGACGGCCCCACGCAGCGCAAGGTGCTGGAGCGCATCCACCGCGTGATGCGACCGGGCGGCCTGCTCTACGTCGGGCATTCCGAGAACTTTACCGAGTCGCGCGATCTCTTCAAGCTGCGCGGCAAGACGATCTACGAGCGCGTATGAGCCTGGTTCCCAATCCCGCTGCCGCAGGGGCCGAGCGCGTCGCTCGCCTCAAGCAGCAGCCGCGCAAGCAGGGTGAGGCCTCGTTCTTCTTCTACGACGCCCACTTCAAGAACGCCGCGGTGAAGATCCTGCCCGGCGAATACTTCGTGGACAACGAAGACCTGCTGGTGATGACGACGCTGGGATCTTGCATCGCCGCCTGCCTGTGGGACCGCACGGCTCAGATCGGCGGCATGAACCACTTCATGCTGCCCGAGGGCTCCGGCGATTCCGGCCGTTACGGCTCCTTCGCCATGGAACTCTTGATCAACGAGATGATGAAGCGCGGCGCCATCAAGAGCCGCATGGAAGCCAAGATCTTCGGCGGCGGCGCCGTCATCTCCGGCATGAACAGCATCAACGTCGGTGAGCGCAACACCAATTTCGTCATCGACTACCTCAAGACCGAGCGCATCCCCATCGTCAGCAAGGACGTGATGGACGTGTATCCGCGCAAGGTCTGCTTCCTGCCGCACAGCGGCAAGGCCATGGTCAAGCGCCTGGCCCCGACCAACACCGACGCGCTCGTCCAGCAGGACCGCGCCGCCGCGCAGAAGGTGCAGCCCGTGGCCTCCTCGGGCGGCAGCATCGACCTGTTCTGAGGCGAAGAGACACAGTAGCAAGCAAGACAGACAGTACGGAGTACGAAGAGATGGCAAAGACCCGCGTGGTGGTGGTGGACGATTCGGCGCTGGTGCGTTCCATCCTCACCGAGATCATCAATCGCCAGCCCGACATGGAATGCATCGGCGCCGCGTCCGACCCGCTGGTGGCGCGCGAGATGATCCGCAACCTCAACCCCGACGTCATCACGCTGGACGTGGAGATGCCCCGCATGGACGGGCTGGACTTCCTCTCCCGCCTGATGCGCCTGCGCCCGATGCCGGTGGTGATGGTCTCCACGCTGACCGAGCGCGGCGCGGAAGTAACGATCAAGGCCCTGGAACTCGGCGCCATCGACTTCGTGGCCAAGCCCAAGATCGGCGTGGCCGAAGGCATCCGCCAGCTGGCGCAAGACATCACCGACAAGATCCGCGTGGCCGCCAAGGCCCGCGTGCACCGCTCGAGCGTGCCCGTGCCCGGCGGCACGACCGCGGCGCCGCCTGCGCCCGTCACGATCGCCAGCGTGGGCCGCATGTCCACAGAGAAGATCATCTTCATCGGCGCCTCCACCGGCGGCACCGAGGCCACCAAGGACGTGCTCATCAACCTGCCGGCCGACTGCCCGGCCGTCGTCATCACCCAGCACATGCCACCGGGCTTCACGACCAGCTACGCCAAGCGCCTGGACGGCCTGTGCAAGATCCGCGTCAAGGAAGCCCAGGACGGCGAGCGCATCCTGCCCGGCCACGGCTACATCGCCCCGGGCGGCCTGCACCTGACGGTGGAGCGCTCCGGCGCCAACTACATCGCCCGTGTGCAGGACGGTGAGCCGGTGAACCGCCACAAGCCCTCGGTCGAGGCGCTGTTCCTCTCGGCCGCACGCGTGGTGGGCCCCAACGCCCTGGGCGTGATGCTGACCGGCATGGGCGCGGACGGCGCCAAGGCCATGAAGGTCATGAAGGACGCTGGCGCCTACAACCTCTGCCAGGACGAATCCACCTGCGTGGTCTTCGGCATGCCGCGCGAGGCGATTGCCGCCGGCGCCGCCGACGAAGTCCTGCCACTGCCGCAGATCGCGCCCAAGCTGATCGAGCGGCTGCGCGCGACGGCGGGCATGTCGATGAACCGCGTCTGACCCTCGACCAGTCGCCTTCGGCTAGAGGAACAGCGACTGCAGGTCGCTAAGAAAGTCAAAACCCTTCTCGGTGGCGCAGATCCGCGCCGGATCCGCCACCAGCAGGCCGCGCGCGCGGCCCTCTTCCAGGCCCCGGGCGATTGCCGACGGCGGCAGGCCCGTGCGTTCCAGGAACGTCATCACCGGCACACCCTCTTTCAGGCGCAGCGCGTTGAGCATGAACTCGAAGGGCAGCTCCTTGCGCGCCACTTCGTTCTCGTTCGACACCGCCGCACCTTCAACAGCCTTGGCCATGTAGGCTGCCGGCTCGCGCCAGCGCACCTGGCGGAGCACGCGGCTGGCGAAGCTGAGCTTGCTGTGGGCGCCAGCGCCGATGCCGAGGTAGTCGCCAAACTCCCAGTAGTTCAGGTTGTGCAAGCAGCGATGGTTTTCGCGCGCATAGGCCGAGACCTCATAACGCGCCAAGCCGGCTGACCCGTTGCGCGCGGTGATCAGGTCCAGCATCTCGCTGGCCAGGTCGGCGTCGGGCAGGTGCTCCGGTGTGCGCGTGGCGAAGACGGTGTTGGGCTCGATCGTCAGGTGGTAGACCGAGAAGTGCGGCGGCTTGAAGCTCAGTGCCGTGTCCAGCTCGCGCTCCAGCTCGGCCAGCGTCTGGCCCGGCAGCGCATACATCAGGTCGAGGTTGAAGGTGTCGAAGGCCGAGGCCGCTTCTTCCACGGCGGCGCGCGCCTGGTCGGCGTTGTGCACGCGACCCAGCGCCTTGAGCTTGGCATCATCGAAGCTCTGCACGCCAATGGACAGCCGCGTGACGCCCGCCGCGCGAAAGCCCTTGAAGCGCTCGCGCTCGAAGGTGCCCGGGTTGGCTTCCAACGTGATCTCGCAGGCCGGCTCCAGCGGCAGGCGAGCGCGGATGTCGGAGATCAGCTGCGCAATGGCTTCGGGCGAGAACAGGCTCGGCGTACCGCCGCCGATGAAGATGCTGATCACGCGCCGACCCCAGATCAGCGGCAGCGCGGCTTCGAGGTCAGCGCGCAAAGCGGCGAGGTACTGGTTCGCCGTGTCGGCATCCAGCTCGCGACCATTGCGAAACTCATGCGAGTTGAAGTCGCAGTAGGGGCACTTCTTCAGGCACCAGGGCAGGTGCACGTACAGCGAGAGCGGCGGCAGGGCAGCGAGGTTCAGCGTGCCCGGCCGCATCATGTGAAGCAGGTCAGCCAAGGTGCCAGGCCTCGCGCATTTGCTTCAGGAGATCGACCGTGGCGAGCGCACGATGGCTCAGCGTGTTCTTCTCTTCGGCAGTGAGCTGGGCCACGCTCTTGCCCAGCGAGGGGATGAACAGCAGCGGGTCGTAGCCGAAGCCGCCCTCGCCCGTCAGCGATTCCAGCACCTCGCCCTGCCAGCGGCCCATGGCGATCAGCGGCTCGGGATCGTCGGCCGAGCGAACAGCCGCCAGCGCGCAGACGAAGCGCGCGGCGCGGTCAGTCTTGCCTGCCAGCTGCTCGAGCAGCACGCGATTGTTGTCGGCGTCGCTCTTGGGCTGGCCGAACAGCGTGGCGTAGCGGGCCGAGAGCACGCCGGGCGCGCCGCCGAGAGATTCGACGGCCAGGCCGGAGTCATCAGCCAGTGCTGGCAGGCCACTGGCTGCGGAAGCATGACGAGCCTTGGTCAGCGCGTTTTCCACGAAGGTGTGGAAGGGCTCTTCAGCCTCTGGGATGCCGAGCGAGCCCTGCGTGATCAGCTCCACGCCCAGCGGCGTGAACAACGCCGAGAGCTCCTTGAGCTTCTTGGCATTGTTCGAGGCAAGGACCAGCTTCATTTGGCGGCCAACGCAGCCTTCTGCGCCGTCAGCAGTTCGCCGATGCCCTTCTCGGCCAGGTCCAGCAGTGCGTTCATTTCCTTGCGCGTGAAGGCCGCGCCTTCGGCCGTGCCCTGCAGCTCCACGAAGCCGCCCGCCGCGGTCATGACGACGTTCATGTCGGTGTCGCAGGCCGAGTCTTCCGTGTACTCGAGGTCCAGCAGCGGCACGCCTTCGACGATGCCGACCGAGATCGCAGCCACGGCGTCCTTGATCGGGCTCTTGGTGATCTTGCCTTGGGCCAGCAGCCAGTTCACGGCATCGGCCGCAGCCACGTAGGCGCCCGTGATCGCCGCCGTGCGGGTGCCGCCGTCGGCCTGGATGACGTCGCAATCGAGGGCGATGGTGCGCTCGCCGAGCAGCTTCAGGTCGAACACGCAGCGCAGCGAGCGGCCGATGAGGCGCTGGATCTCCTGCGTGCGCCCGCTCTGCTTGCCCTTGGCGGCTTCGCGGTCGCTGCGGGTGTGGGTGGCGCGGGGCAGCATGCCGTATTCGGCGGTGACCCAGCCTTCGCCCGAGCCGCGCTTGTGCGGCGGCACTTTCTCTTCGACAGAGGCGGTGCAGAGCACCTTGGTGCCGCCGAACTCGATGAGCACCGCGCCCTCGGCGTGGCGGGTGTAGTTGCGGGTGATGGTGACGGGGCGCAGCGAATCAGCGGCACGAGCGCCGCTGCGCTTGAATTCAGCAGTCATGGGAGAACGATCCAGTTAGGACTATTTGCGAGTGCGGTGGATGGCCTCGTTGATCTCACGCACTTCGCGTTCGATCTCGACCTCGTCCAGCGCTTCGAGCGGTTCGCCGCCCTGAATGGTGGTGGCAAAGCCGCTTTCGTCGAGCTCCTGGCTCGAATCCCTGCTCAGCTCGCCCTCGCCTTCCCATTCCACGGCAACGACGGTGACATTGTCGCAGCGTGGGCCGCCCTTGCGCAGGGCCTGTTCCACCAGATCCAGAGCGCTCTCCTCCAGCGGCGAGGTGGCCAGCCGGCCGACGATCTCCTCGTCGCTGAGCGAACTCCACAGGCCGTCGGAGCAGAGCAGCATCCGATCGCCCTTCTCCAGCCGCAGCGGCCCCTGGCAATCGACCATGGGCTTTCCCGGGCTGCCCAGGCAGGTGAACAGCACGTTGCGGTTGAATTTTTCTGCGCCGCTCACCCCGCCACTGCCGTGGCGCTGCAGCGCCTCCTGCAGCTCGATGTAGGAGTGGTCGCGTGTGCGGGCGATCAGCTTGCCCTGGCGAACCAGGTACAGGCGCGAATCGCCGCAATGGGCCCAGTAGCAGTGGTCGCCCTGCATGACGCAGGCCACGACCGTGGTGCGCGGCGTATCCGGCAGCTTCTTGGCCTTGGCGTAGTGCAGCAGCTGCTGGTGCGCGATCAGCACGCCGTCGCTGAGATATCGCTGGGCATCCTGCAGGCGGGGCTTGGCCTCGCGCTGGAACAGGGCCGCGAGCGTCTGCAAGGCCATCTGCGAGGCGACCTCGCCTTCCGGGTGGCCGCCCATGCCGTCCGCCACGCAAAACAGACCGGCATCCCGCGTGTAGCAATAGCCCATGCGGTCTTCGTTCTTTTCACGCCCGCCCTTGCGGCTGACCTGGAAGACATTGAACCTCATCGCAGGATCAGGCCTTGGCCCCGGTCTTCAAGTTCTCGAGTTGCAGCTTGAGGCGTTCACTGAAGCTGAGCTTGGTGTAGCGGCGCTCGGTCTCGCGGGCCAGTTCCTTTTGCAGGGCGAAGACGCTCTGCGGGCGGGCCAGCGGATCCAGCGACATGCACCACTCGGTGACCTCGATGAGGTTGTCGGAGTAGACGTTGCGCAGGCGCGAGAGCGACAGCGCAAGGCGGTCCTTCTCGATGCGCTGAGGGGCATCGTTAGGCGGATAGCCCTGCATGCAGGCGTAGATGCAGGCGCCAATGGCGTAGATGTCGGTCCAGGGGCCCAACGAGCCATCGCGACGGTACATCTCGGGCGCGGCGAAGCCGGGCGTGTACATCGGGCGGATGAAGTTGCCTTCCTTGGACAGCACTTCACGCGCGGCGCCGAAGTCCAGCAGCACGGCCTTGTTGTCGTTGGTGATGAAGATGTTGGCCGGCTTGATGTCCAGGTGCAGCATCTTGTGCTGATGGACGATGCGCAGGCCCTTGAGGATCTCGTCGAACAGGCTGCGGATCGTGGACTCGCGAAACACCTTGTCACGCTTCATGTCGCGTGCGGTGACGATGAAATCCTGCAGCGTGTCGCCCTGCAGGTAGTTCATCACCATGTAGACGGTCTCGTTCTCGCGCAGGAAATTCAGCACCGAGACGACGCTGGGGTGCGAGATTTGCGCGAGCGAGCGGCCTTCTTCGAAGAAACTCTTCAGGCCCAGGCGGTAGAGCGGCTGCTTCTCGGGTTTGACGCGGGGCGTGAGCTCGCCGGGCGAGCGCTCGGCCAGGCTGGACGGCAGGTATTCCTTGAGCGCAACCAGATGGTGCTCAGGATCTTCGGCCAGATACACGACTCCGAAGCCACCAGCCGCCAGGCGCTTGATGATCTGATAGCCCCCGACAACCGTACCAGCGGGCAGGGGCGCTGGTTTTGGCTTTGACATAATCGTGCTTTGATTACCCCTGTTGAATCGATGCCAGTCTACTCCATGACCGGATACGCGAGCGCCGCGTCGCAAGCTCGCCCAGAAGGTGAAAATTCAACAATCTCCTCCGCTGGCGTCAGCGTCGAGATCCGATCCGTCAACGGACGCTTCCTGGACCTGTCGCTGCGCATGCCGGAAGAGCTGCGCGGACTGGAACCCGCTCTGCGCGAGCTGGTGGCCGCCGGCGTCAAGCGCGGCAAGCTGGAGTTGCGCGTCAACACGCAGCGCGAAAGCGACAGCGCCTGGCCTCAGCCTCAGCCCGAGCAGCTGATGCGCCTGGCGCGGCTGGAATCCAACGTCCAGTCCTGGCTGTCCAAGGCTCAAGGACTGTCCGTTCATGAAGCTTTGCAGTGGTGCCGCAGCGGCGGCGCCACGTCCGAGAAGCTCGACGAACCCACGCTCGAAGCTGCCCGCGCCTGCGTGGCCGGATTGCTCGAAGCCCGTGCCCGCGAGGGCGAAAAGCTGGTGGCCGTACTGCTGGAGCGGGTCAGCCGCCTGCGCGAACTGGCCAAGGAAGCCGAGCCTCTGGTGCCCGCCGTGGTCGCGCGCCAACAGCAGCGCTTCCTGGAACGCTGGCAAGAAGCGCTGACCGCCACCGGTGCGCAAACCACGATTTCCGAGGAGCAGCTGCGCGAGCGTGCCCTCAATGAAGCCGCGGCCTATGCCATCCGCATCGACGTGGCCGAGGAACTGGCCCGCCTGCGCGCCCACCTGGAGGAAATCGAGCGGCTGCTCAAGAAGGGCGGCGAGCTCGGCAAGCGGCTGGACTTCCTGATCCAGGAACTGCTGCGTGAAGCCAACACCCTCGCCTCCAAGGCTTCGGCCCTGGAATTGACGAATATTTCCGTCGAAATGAAGGTCGCGATCGAGCAGATGCGCGAACAAGTCCAGAACATCGAATAATTCCGACCGATGGAATACCCCGGCAATCTCTTCGTCGTCGCCGCCCCGAGCGGCACGGGCAAATCCAGCCTGGTCAAGGCCCTGCTGGAAGTCGACGCCAAGCTCGACGTCTCCATCTCCCACACCACGCGCGCCCCGCGCGGCCAGGAACAGCACGGCCGCGAATACTGGTTCATCAGCGCCGAGGAGTTCAAGGCCAAGGTCGACCACGGCGACTTCTTCGAGTGGGCCGAGGTGCATGGCAACCTCTACGGCACCTCCCGCGCCGCCATCGAGGCCCGCATGGCCCACGGCGACGACGTGGTCCTGGAGATCGACTACCAGGGCGCGCTGCAGATCAAGCAGCTCTTCCCCTATGCCGTGCTGATCTTCATCCTGCCGCCGAGCTGGGACGAGCTGACCCTGCGCCTGCAGCGCCGCGGCGACACCGAACTGGCCGTGATCGCCGAGCGAATGGCCAATGCCCGCGAGGAAGTGGCGCAGGCCCGGTACTTCGATTTCATCGTCATCAACGCGCTGTTCGAAACCGCACTTTTCGACCTGAAAACCATCGTCCACGCACAACGGTTAAAATACGCAGCTCAGCGCCGGAACCGTTCCGCCGTGTTCAAAGCGCTCGACCTCCCTTGAAGGAACAAAAATGGCCCGCATCACCGTCGAAGACTGCCTGACCAAGATCCCGAACCGCTTCCAGCTGGTGCTTGCCGCGACCTACCGCGCCCGCATGCTGAGCCAGGGCCACACGCCCAAGATCGAAAGCAAGAACAAGCCCGGCGTCACCGCCCTGCGCGAAATCGCCGCTGGCGAAGTCGGCGTGGAAATGCTGCGCAAGGTTCCGGTCTAAGCCCTGCTAACGCTTCGGTTCGACGGGCGCTTTTCGAAGCGCCCGTTTTCATTTGTGACCTCAAATTGACGTCGCAAATCCCCAGGGCGTAGCCCCGGGAGCCCATGCTGTAAATTCGGGGCATGGGTCTGCGTTCATTTGCCACTGTCAAACTGCCGTCTTTCGCCGGTCTCGGCCTGCGCAGCGCTGCGCCCGCCGCCGCCGAAGTCCTGCCCGGCGAGGCGTCTTCGTACGACGCCCTGGCCCAGCGCCTGGGCTACCTGGCCAAGGCCGACCTCAAGCGCGTGCGCGAGGCCTACAAGTTCGCTGACGAAGCCCATCTGGGTCAGCTGCGCGCCTCTGGCCAGCCCTACATCACCCATCCGATCGCCGTGGCCGGCATCTGCGCCGAATGGCGACTGGATGCCCAGGCCATCATGGCCGCGCTGATGCACGATGCCATGGAAGACTGCGGCATCACCAAAACGGAGCTGATCGAGCGCTTCGGCTCGCCCACCGCCGAGCTGGTGGACGGCCTGACCAAGCTGGACAAGCTGCAGTTCTCCACCAAGGAGGAATCCCAGGCCGAGTCCTTCCGCAAGATGCTGCTGGCCATGGCGCGCGACGTGCGCGTCATCCTCATCAAGCTGGCCGACCGCCTGCACAACATGCGCACCATGGACTCCATGGCCGTGCACAAGGCCCAGCGCATCGCCCGCGAGACGCTCGACATCTACGCCCCCATCGCCCACCGCCTGGGCCTGAACCAGATCTACCGCGAGCTGCAGGAGCTCTCGTTCAAGTACATCCATCCGTGGCGCTATGCCGCGCTTGAAAAGGCCGTCAGCCGCGCCCGCGGCAACCGCCGCGACCTGGTCGCCCGCATCGAGAAGGAAGTCGTCAACGCGTTTTCCCACTCGCCGCTCAAGGTGCAGATCCAGGGCCGCGAGAAGACGCTCTATTCGATATACAAGAAGATGCGCGAAAAGCGGCTCTCGTTCGCCAAGGTGAGCGACATCTTCGGCTTTCGCGTCGTCGTGCACGAGCTGTACGACTGCTACGTGGCCCTGGGCGTGCTGCACCAGCTCTACCAGCCGCAGCCGCGCCGCTTCAAGGACTACATCGCCCTGCCCAAGCCCAACGGCTACCAGTCGCTGCACACCACGCTGCTCAGCCCCATGGGCACGGCGGTGGAGTTCCAGGTCCGCACCGAGACCCAGCACCTCGTGGCCGAGAAAGGCGTGGCCGCGCACTGGATGTACAAGACGGACGAGTCGTCCACCAGCATGCAGCAGCTGGGCGCCAACTGGCTGCAATCGCTGATCGACATCCAGGACGAAACCCGCGACGCCAACGAGTTCCTCGAACACGTCAAGATCGACCTCTTCCCCGACGCCGTCTACGTCTTCACGCCCAAGAGCAAGATCATGGCCCTGCCCAAGGGCGCCACGCCGGTGGACTTCGCCTACGCCATCCACTCCGACGTGGGCGACCACTGCGTGGCCGCCAAGGTCAACGGCGAGCCCGTGCCGCTGCGCATGCCGCTGCACAGCGGCGACGTGGTCGAGGTCGTCACGGCCGAAACCGCCCGCCCCAATCCGGCCTGGCTGAGCTTCGTGCGCACCGGCCGCGCGCGCTCCAAGATCCGCCACTTCCTGAAGAACCTCGAGCAGGAAGAATCCCGCACGCTCGGTGAAAAGATGCTGGCCCAGGCGCTGCGCGCCGAAGGCCTCGCCCTGCCCAGCCTGGACGACGAGGACGAGGCCGCTGCCCAGCTCTGGCAAAGCCTGGCCCGCTGGGCCGGCGCCCGCACGGTGGATGAACTCCTGGTGGAAGTGGGCCTGGGCCGCAAGATCGCCACCATCGTCGCCAAGAAGCTGGCCCGCATGCTGGCCGAACAGGGCCAGCGCCCCGACGCTGTGCTGCTCTCCATGGGTCGTTTTGCCGCTGACGACGCGCCGGCCCACGGTGAAGTCACGCTCGACGGCAGCGAAGGCGCCTCGGTGCGCCTGGCGCCGTGCTGCCGTCCCATCCCGGGCGACGACGTGAAGGGCTACCTCGGCCGCGGTGAGGGCCTGATCGTCCACACCGCCGAATGCGGCACGGGCCGCCGCCTCTTCCAGCGCGACCCCGAGCACTGGATCGCCGTCTCCTGGGGCGAGGAACTCAGCCGCACTTATGAAGCCGCCGTCACCGTGCTGATGCGCAGCGCCAAGGGCATGCTCGCGCAGGTGGCCACCGCCGTGAGCATGGCGGAGGCCGACATCACCCACATCGCGATGAGCGAGGAATCGCAGGAGCGCGAGACCGCCGAGGTGAGCCTGCTGATTGCCGTGCGCGACCGCTTGCATCTGGCCGATGTACTGCGCACCTTGAAGCGTTCACCGGCCGTCATCAAGGCCTGGCGGGTCAAGCCGGCTACCTAGGCCTTGGGCTCTGGATACCGGACCTCGATCACCTCGATCCGCTCCACGCCCTTGGGCGTCACCAACTGCAGCTCATCCCCTTCGCGCGCCTTCAGCAAGGTCCGCGCGATGGGCGAGATCCACGACACCTCGCCCTGCAGGCTGTCACTCTCGTCGATGCCCTTGATGGTGATCGTGCGCTCGTCGCCGGCCTCGTTGGCGTAGGTGACGGTGGCGCCGAAGAAGATCTGGTCGCTGCCATGGTGCAGGCTCGGATCGGCCACCTCGGCGATGTCCAGGCGCTTGGTCAGGAAGCGCAGGCGGCGGTCGATCTCACGCAGGCGCTTCTTGCCGTAGAGGTAGTCGCCGTTTTCGGAGCGGTCGCCGTTCTTGGCGGCCCAGGAGACGATCTCCACGATCTTCGGGCGCTCCACGTCCAGCAGTTCCATGAACTCCGCCCGCAGCCGCGCATAACCCTCGGGCGTCATGTAGTTCTTGGTGCCTTGCGGCAATGCGGGCAGCGCGACATCGTCATCGTCGTCGCCACCCTCGCTTTCCTTGGTGAAGGCCTTGTTCATGGAGGCGATTTTCCCTCCCCTTGACCTTGGACCTGCTCCAGGCTTTCCAATCGCATCCATTCCAAGACTGAAAGCTGAAACCACCATGTCCGCCCACTGCTGTGCCCACGAAGCCAAACCCTCCGTTGACCCGCGCTACCGCCGCGCGCTGTGGGTGGCGCTCGTGCTCAACGCGCTGATGTTCTTCGTCGAGTTCGCTGCCTCGTGGAGCTCGGGATCGGTCTCGCTGCTGGCCGACTCGATCGACTTTTTTGGCGATGCCGGCAACTACGCGATCAGCCTGGCCGTGCTGGGCATGGCCACCAGCACCCGCGCCCGTGCCGCGCTGTTCAAGGCAGCCTGCATGGGCCTGTTCGGCGCCATCGTGCTGGGCCGCGCGATCTGGTCCTTCGGCCATGGCGTGCCGCCTGAGGCTGCCACCATGGGCGCCGTGGGCCTGGCCGCGCTGGCCGTCAACCTGGGCGTGGCGGTGATGCTCTACAAGTTCCGTTCTGGCGACGCCAACATGCGCTCGGTCTGGTTGTGCACGCGCAACGACGCCATCGGCAATGTGGCCGTGATGGCCGCGGCCCTGGGCGTGTTCGGCACGGGCAGCGCCTGGCCCGACCTGCTGGTGGCCGGCTTCATGGCCACACTGGCACTCAGCGGCGCATGGAGCGTCGTGCGGCAGGCACGCGGCGAATTGGATCCTCACGCCGGTCATCATCACGCTTGAAGTCAGCTTGCGCCAAAAATAGGCGTTAGCAGGTGGGCGGCAGACCGAAAGGGCTGTACGCTGACCGGGGCGGATGAAGGAGGAGCCATGAGGAGAGCGAGCCCCAGGCCTTGGGCGCTGTTGCCGTTGTTGTCGCCGCTGTTGTCGCCGCTGTTGTTGTTGACGCTGTCGATCCTGATCCCAAGTGCCGCGCGGGCGCAGCAGTCTGCGTCGTCCGTGCGCGTGCTGCGCATCGTGGCGCAGGACCAGTCCGCGCCGAAGTTCATCACCACGCCGTCCGGTTCGGTCGGCTTCTGCGTCGATGCCCTGCGCGCGATTGAACGGCAGGAGCCGCGGCTGCGCTTCGTTGGCGAGGACCGCGCCGAGCCCACGGCCCGCATCGAGAACCGCCTGGCCGATGGCACGCTGGACGTCGCCTGCGGCCTCGCCCGCACGGCTGTGCGCGAGACCCGCGCCCTCTTTCTTCAGCCGGCGCTCTTCCAGTCCAAGTACCAGGTGGCGGCGCGCGCCGACGATCCGGTGGACGTTGCCAATCTCGACGACATCCGCAAGCTCGGTGCCAATGGCGCGATCCTTGGCGTCAAGGGCCTGTCGGTGATGACGGCCTTGGCCAACGAAGGCGGCCTCATCGTCGACGACAACAGCCTGAGCGCTGAATCCAATCTGCAGAAGCTGCTGCTCGGCCGCGGCCGCTTCTTCCTCTACCGCAGCCCCGGGATAAACGCCGTGGTCCGCGAGGCCGGCCTGCAAGGCAAGGTGCGCGTGCTGCCCGCCACCATCTACACGACGCGGCTGTACATGTTGGCGTCCAAGAAGCTGCCGCACGAGAGCGTTGAGCTGCTGGAGCACGCCATCGCCGAGCTGGACAAGCGCGGCGAGTTCGCGCGCATCTACGCGCGCTGGCGAGAGATGGATCGCTGAAAGAAGAGCAGAAAAGAAAAACGGGCCAAACGCTTGAACGTTTGACCCGTCGATCCAAAACCGAAGTTCTTGGTGCGGCTGGCAGGATTCGAACCCACGACCCCTTGGTTCGTAGCCAAGTACTCTATCCAACTGAGCTACAGCCGCTAAATTTTTACTTTTTTGACTCACGCACCGACTACGAATCGGTGCTTGAGCATTTCTTGTTTTTCTTGGTTCTTCTTATTGATTTTTGGTGCGGCTGGCAGGATTCGAACCCACGACCCCTTGGTTCGTAGCCAAGTACTCTATCCAACTGAGCTACAGCCGCGCTGAGCCTTGCACTATAGCATGGTTTTCACCGAGTCGTAAAGAATCGGCGCCGGATTTACTGAAGAACTGCAGCGGCCTCGAAGCAGCGCGCACGGCGATCGAGGTCGCCATCGTTCTCGGCCAGATGGGCCAGCGTGAGCCAGCTGCGGCGGCGCGCGGCCACCGGCATGTGGTGATCGTCCGCCACCTGCTCCAGCGCCAGACGGGCCTTGCCCCACAGCTGGCGCTCGGCCAGCGCGTGGCCCAGCGCATAGGCCAGATGCCGGTCACGCGGGAATTGCTGCACGGCGGATTCCAGCCGCTGCAGCCACTCCGGCCCCAGGCCGGGCAGCACCAGCACCAGCGCATCGGCCAGCGCGGCGCGTTCGTCTGCGGGCACATGGCCGATGTCTTCCCAGAACGGACGCAGCCAGCCGCGGCCATCGTCATGCGCGCCCAGACCCGCCGCGCGCGTCGCCGCACGGGAGGCCACCACGGCGTCGCGGCGGTCGGCGCTGTCCAGCTGCTGCCAGACGGCGCGCAGCTGATCAACATCCCTGGCCACATCGACGGCCTCGAAGGCCAGCGCGCGCAAGAGGCCCTGCGCGGCGATCTTGGAAAAGCCCTGGTGTTTGGCCAGCAAGCGGGCCGTGCGCAGCGCTTCAAGCGGATGCTTGTCCAGGCGCGTGGCTTGCAGCTTCAGGCGCAGCGCCTGTGTGCGACGCGCCACGCCGGGACCAAGCTCGGCCAGCAGGCCCAGCGCGCGGCCGGCGTCGCGATCGTCCAGCGCCCATTCGGCGGCCAGCAGACGTGCGCCTTCCTGCGTGGCACCGCGGCTGGCGCTGGCCAGCGCCAGGTCCAGCTGTTCGTCGCGGCGGCGCCGGTCTTGCAGGCGGTGCGCGCTGTTGGCGGCAAGCAGATGCGCGAGCGTGAGGAAGTCGTCGTCCTGCTGCTCGTCCGGCAGCGAACCCTGGATGGAGAGCGCCCGCTGCGCCGCCTTCTGGGCGCGGCTGTAGCGGGCGCCAAAGTAGTCGCCGAGCGCCTCGCGCAGCGCCATCTGCGCGCCACGCTCGCGCTGCGCCAGGCGCCACTCGCGCGCGCGACGGGGCAGGCTCACCAGCGCGTTGATGGCGTGCCAGGCACTGACCATCACGGCGACGCTGACGAACAGCGCGATCAGGAAGAGGTTGAGCGAAACGTCCATCCGCCAGCCCTTCCAGTAGAAGCTGACAAGACCGTCGTTGTTGCCCAGCGTGAGCGCCGCCACCACGGCGACGGCAAAGAGCAATACCAGCCAGATGATGCCGCGCATGCCTAACGCCCTGCTTGAGCGGCAGCCAAGGCGGCCAGCGTGTCATCAGGACGCGGCACGTTCACTTGCCGCGCCTGGCCAGCTACCTGGCGCAGCAGCTCGTTCGCCGCCGCCACCTTGCGCGAGCCGCCATCGAAGTAGCGCGCGATCAGGCTCTGGCTTTCCATCAGATCGTTCTGGGCCGTGTCGAACTGGCGGCTCAGCAGCGCCAGGCGCGCATTGAGCAGGCGCAGCTTGAGGTTCTCGCGCAGGAAGAAGCTCTGTTCGGGCGTGATCAGCGCGGCTTCGGGCCGGTCGATGCGCGTCACCCGCACCAGTTCACGGGTCTCGCCCCAGATGCTGGTCGACGCGGCATCCCAGCGGCGACCCAACTGCCACATCCAGTGGGCCCAGCGGCCTTCTTCGGCTGGCGGTTCCGGGCGCTGCGCGGCAGCAGCCGATGCAGCGGCCTTGGGTGCAGCAGCCAATGCAGCCTCACGCCGGGGATTGGCGCGCGCGTCGTTCAGCAAGGGCAGCTCGTCGAACAGGCGCGCCGCTTCGTCGAGCTTGACGGCCAGGCTCGACACATCGACCACGCTGACGGCCTTGACGCGGTCCAGGTCGCGCGCCACGGCGCGGCGGATGCCTTCCAGGCGCGGCTGCTTGTAGCGCTGCAGGCGTTCATCGGCCTGCTTGAGCGCAGCCACCAGCGGCTCGGCGCTGCCGGTCACGACAGTCTGCTGCAGCGCCACGCGCACGGCGGCCTCGATGTCGTTGACGATGTTCTCATCCCGCGAGCGCGACATGGACTGCATCAGCTCTTCCAGCTGCGCGCGCTGCAGGGCGACCTCGGCCAGGCGCGCGTCGAGCAGCGCAACCTTGGCGGCGGTGTCGCGCGCCAGGTCCTGCGCGGCCTTGGCATTGGCCTTGGCGTTGGCGGCATCGGCCTGGTTGGCTTCCTGGCGGCGCACCAGCAGTTCTTCGAGCGACTGCTGGCGCGAGTAGCCCTGCCAGGCCAGAGCCAGCGCGCCAAGGGAGATCACCAGCAAGGCAATCGCCAACGGACCGGCCCAGGAGGGCATGCGTTCAGCGGAGGCGGCGGGTGTGGCCGCAGGAGATGCTGCGGGGGCTGCGGCAGCGGGCGTGTTCGGGTCTTCACTCACGATGGAAACCATTCTAGGGTGGACCCTTACATCGCTCGATAGACCTCGCTCACCGCTTCGGCATCGGGTCGCGTCAAAACGACATGGCCGAAGCCCAGCTCGTAGGCCGCCGCCGCGATCCGCTCATGCGTGGCGATGGCGCGCTGCCCGCTCCAGTCGGTGTGCGGTGCAAGCTGGCGCAGGTGGCGCGCACCTTCTGCACTGGAGAGCAGCCAGACGTGGCGGACTTGCAGCGCCTCCTCGAAACGCTCACGCTGGTCGAGGCTCCACACGGGACGGACGCGTCGGTAGAGATGGACGTCGCGCGTCTGCGCGCCGCGTTCGCGCAGACGCGCGGCCAGCCAGTCGCGGCCGCCTTCGCCGCGCAGCATCAGCGCAAGCCGGCCTTGCCAGTCGCGCCCTTCGAGCAGCGGCCAGAGATGTTCGGAATCGAGGCTCTCGGCATCAGCGGGCGGCTGGACGATCAGCGCCTCCGGCACGCCGTGCTCGATCAAGGTACGCGCCGTGCCAGGGCCGACACAGGCGGCAAGCGTTTGCTCGGGCCAAGTGTCGGCACGCGCAGCGAAAAATGCTGACGCCGCATTCGGACTGACAAAGAAGGCCAGCGCTGCGCGCGGCAGGTGCGCCCATGCCTCGCGCGCCGCCGCACCGTCGGTGTTCTCGATGCCGATCAGCGGCAGGCTGATCGACGGCACACCCAACCTCTCCAGGCGCTGCTGCCATTCCAGCGCCTGCGCCTGCGGGCGGGTGAGGATCAGCATGCGCTCAGATAGCCGGCCGCGCCCTGCTCTTTCAGCAGCTGGGCCGCTTGCGTGCCCAGGGCGAGCGCAGCGGCATCGTTGTCGACCGGGCCCGCGACCGCCGCCTTGAGCAGCGCACGAGCAGGCTCCTGCGCATTGCCCAGCGCCGCTGTCAGCTGAAGCTGACCGTCAGCCCAGACCGCATGCGCGGCCAGCGGCACGCTGCAGCTGCCACCCAGGGCGCGCGAGACGGCGCGCTCGGCCTGCGTGGCGAACCATGTAGGACGATGGGTCAAGGCCTGAAGATGGCCCTTGAGTTCCGCGTCGGAAGAGAGCACCTCGATGCCCAAGGCCCCCTGCCCAGCGCACGGAATCATCTCCTCGACGGCGAAGCGTCCGCGGATGCGTTCCGCCAAGGCCAGCCGCATCAGGCCAGCAGCGGCCAGCACGATGGCGTCATAGCCGCCTTCATCAAGCTTGCGCAGGCGGGTGTCGAGATTGCCCCGCAGCGGTTCGATGCGCAGGTCCGGTCGCTGGGCCAGCAACTGCACGACTCGACGCAGCGAAGAGGTGCCGACGACCGCGCCCTGCGGCAGATCGGCCAAGGTGGCGTACTGGTTGGAAACGAAGGCATCGCGCGGATCCTCGCGCTCCAGGATCGCCGCCAGCTCGAAGCCTTCGGGCAGCTCCATCGGCACGTCCTTGAGCGAATGCACGGCCAGCCGCGCGCGGCCCTGTTCAATAGCCGTCTCCAGCTCCTTGACGAAGAGGCCCTTGCCGCCGACCTTGGACAGTGTGCGGTCCAGGATCTGGTCGCCGCGGGTCGTCATGCCCAGCAGCTCCACCGTCAGGCCGCGGGCGTGCAGCAGCGATTTCACGTGTTCGGCCTGCCAAAGCGCGAGCCTGCTTTCGCGCGTGGCGATCATCAACTTGCTCATCATGCGAAGGATTATCGGGGGCGAAACTGATACATTCGGTTTTAAGTAACTTGGTTACACGACGGAAGACCGCCATGCCCACGACGAAGCCCCGCCTCACTGCCAAAGCCAGCGCCACCAAGGCCAAGTCCAAGCCCACCGCCTTGGACAAGAACCAGCCGCTGATGGACGACATCCGCCTGCTGGGCCGGATCCTGGGCGAGGTCATCCGTGAGCAGGAAGGGCGCGACGCCTTCGAGCTGGTGGAGCGCATCCGCAAGCTGGCCGTCGCGTATCGCCTCAAGCGCGATGCGCAGGCTGGCAAGACTTTCGACAAACTGCTCAAGAGCCTCTCGGCCGACCAAGCCGTGAGCGTGATCCGAGCCTTCAGCTATTTCTCGCATCTGGCCAACATCGCGGAAGACCGCCACCACGTGCGCCGCCGCGAGATCCACGAACGCGCCGGCAGCTCGCAGGCCGGCTCGCTGGCCTTCGCACTGGACAAGCTCTCGGAGGCCGGCGTGCGCCCGCACGAGGTGGCGCGCACGCTGCAGCACGGCTTCATCTCGCCGGTGCTCACCGCCCACCCGACGGAAGTGCAGCGCAAGAGCATCCTCGATGCCGAACGTGCGATTGCAGAACTCGTCGGCCAACGCGACACGCTGCACACCGAACGCGAGAAGCAGCAGAACGAAGCCTTGATCCGCGCCCGCGTCACCCAGCTCTGGCAGACGCGCATGCTGCGCTATTCCAAGCTGACCGTGGCGGACGAGATCGAGAATGCGCTGTCCTACTACAACGCCACCTTCCTGCGCCAGATTCCGCGCCTGTACGCAGAGCTGGAAGAGGCCCTGCCCGGCCACGACTTCAACAGCTTCCTGCGCATGGGCCACTGGATCGGCGGCGACCGCGACGGCAACCCCAACGTCACCGCCGCCACGCTGCGCCACGCGCTCAAGCGCCAGAGCGAAGTGGCGCTGCGCCACTACCTGACCGAGGCCCACGAGCTGGGCGCCGAGCTGTCCATCTCACTGCGCCTGACGAGCATCACGCCCGAGATGCAGGCGCTGGCCGAAAGCAGCCCCGACCAGAACGAGCACCGCAAGGACGAGCCCTACCGCCGCGCCCTCACCGGCATGTACTCGCGCCTCGCCGCCACGCTGCACGAGCTGACCGGCACCGAGGCGCTGCGCCACGCTGTCGCACCGCAGAACGCGTATGCGTCGCCCGATGAATTGCTGGCCGACCTGCGCGTCATCGAGGCCTCTCTCAAGAGCCATCACGCTGACGCGCTGATAGCGCCGCGCCTGAAGCCGCTGATCCGCGCCGTGCGCGTCTTCGGCTTCCACCTCGCCACACTGGACCTGCGCCAAAGCAGCGACCAACACGAAGCCGTGATCGCCGAGCTGCTCGCCACCGCGCGCTTGGCCGACGACTACAGCGCACTCGACGAAGCCGCGCGCCGCAAGCTGCTGCTGGGCCTGCTCAACGACGCCCGCCCCGTGCGCGTGACCGGTGCTGTCTACAGCGAAGCCACGCAAGGCGAGCTGGCCATCTTCGAAGCCGCGCGCGAGGCGCTGAACCGTTTCGGCCGCGAGGCGCTGCGCCACTACATCATCAGCCACACCGAGTCCGTCTCCGACCTGCTCGAAGTGCTGCTGCTGCTCAAGGAAGTCGGCGTGCTGACCGGCACGCTCGATCGCGGCGCAAAGAGCGAGCTGATCGTCTCCCCGCTGTTCGAAACCATCGCCGACCTGCGCGAGGCACCGGTCATCATGGGCGAGTTCTACGCCCTGCCCGGCATCGCCGCGCTGATCCGCGCCTCGGGCGGCGAGCAGGACATCATGCTGGGCTACTCCGACTCCAACAAGGACGGCGGCGTGTTCACCAGCTCCTGGGAGCTCTACCGCGCCGAGATCGCTCTCGTGGCGCTGTTCGACGGCATGAAGCACAAGCCCACATTGCGTCTCTTCCACGGCCGCGGCGGTACTGTTGGACGCGGCGGCGGTCCGAGCTACCAGGCCATCCTGGCGCAGCCTCCGGGCACCGTTAACGGCCAGATTCGACTGACAGAACAGGGCGAAGTCATCGCCTCCAAGTACGCCAACCCCGACATCGGCCGACGCAACCTCGAAACGCTGGTCGCCGCCACGCTCGAAGCCACGCTGCTGCATCCCACGCAGGCGGCGCCCGCAGCCTTCTTGGAAGCCGCGCAGTCCGTTTCCGACCTGAGCTTCAAGGCCTACCGCGGCATCGTCTACGACGGCAAGGGCTTTGCAGACTACTTCTTCGCCGCCACGCCGCTGCGCGAGATCGCCGGCCTGAACATCGGCTCGCGCCCAGCCTCGCGCAAGGCCACGAGCGCCATCGAAGACCTGCGCGCCATCCCCTGGGGCTTCTCCTGGGGCCAAGCCCGTGTGGCGCTGCCAGGCTGGTGCGGCTTCGGCTCCGGCGTGCTCGCCTTCCTGGGCAAGCCCGGCAAGGAGCGCGACCAGCGCCTGACCCTGTTGCGCCGCATGTACAAACAGTGGCCCTTCTTCAGCACGCTGATCTCCAACCTCGACATGGTGCTGGCCAAGACCGACCTCGGCATCGCCGCTCGCTATGTCGAACTGGTGGAGGACAAGCGTCTGGGCAAGAAGACCTTCGCTGCCATCACCGACGAGTTTGCTCGCACGCAGGAAGCGCTGACGCTCATCACGGGCGAGAAGTCACGCCTGTCCGCCAACCCCGCGCTGGCGCGTTCGATCGAGCACCGCTTCCCCTACATCGATCCGCTGAACCACCTGCAGGTCGAGTTGCTGCGTCGCTTCCGCGCGGTGCCTGCCGAGAAGCGGGCAGAGGATCCGGCGATGGAGCGCGTACAGCGCGGCATCCATCTGTCGATCAACGGGATTGCTGCGGGTTTGCGGAATACGGGCTGAGCCAGCGTTCGAGGATCTCGAACGTCGCCTGAGCGAGCAGCGCGAGCGCGGCTGACGGGATAGCGCCGGCCAGCAGTGTCGTGCCATCGTTCAGTGCCAGGCCCTGCGCGATGCGTTCGCCGTAGCCGCCAGCGCCGATGAAGGCGGCAATCGTGGCCGTGCCGACGGTCATCACGGTGGCCGTCTTCACGCCGGCGGCGATCACGGGCAGGGCAAGCGGCAGACGCACCAGCCGCCAGGATTGCCACGGGCTCATGCCGAGTGCCATCGCCGCCTCGCGTATGCCCTTGGGGACTTGCAGCAAGCCGGTGGCCGTGTTGCGCACGATGGGGAGCAGTGCATACAGGCTCAAGGCCACGATGGCCGGCACCGTGCCGATGCGGCCGAGCAGCGGGATCAGCGCCGCCAACAGCGCCAGCGAAGGAATCGTCTGCAGCACGCCAACGCCACCGAGGATGGCATGGCCCAGCCCCTCATGAGCGGCAGCGAACGAGCCGAGCGGCACGCCGATCAGCAGCGCGATGCCGACGGCCACGAACACCAGCGTCAGGTGTTCGCGCGTGAGGCGCCAGAAATCGTTGCCGAAGGTGGCCGTCCAGATCGAGCGGCGCGCATTCGTCGTTGCTGCAGCCCCCACGGGCGCCGCGCCCTTCAGGAAGTTCGCCGCGATCTCCGGGAAGCTCTTGCCGCGCAGCTCGGCCTCGGCGTTCATCCCGATCATCCGCTTCACGTCGACCTTGCCTTGCAGCGCGGTGATGCGCTGCCACGCCATCGGTGCACGATTCGGCAAGTCCGCGCGGTAGAGCAGCACGGCGTCATAACGCGGGAAATAAGCGGCATCGTCAGCCAACACCACCAGGCCGAGTTCGGCGATTTTCGCGTCGGTCGTGTAGATGTCGGTCACATCGATCCGGTCGGAGGCCAAGGCCTGGTAGGAGAGGCCGTGATCGATCGCCGTCGGCCGCTGCGGCAATCCGTACCGCGCCGACAGGCCGGGCCAGCCATCCTCGCGGCCCAGGAATTCCTGGGAGATGGCAACGCGCAGCGCGGGATGCGCGCGCAGCTCGCTCATCGAATGCAGGCCTTGCGCGCTGGCGGTGGCTGCCGTCGTGGCCAGCGCGTAGCTGTTGCTGAAGCCGAGCGGCACGCCCATTGCCAAGCCCATCTCAGCGAGCTTCGCCTTCACCAGCTCAGTGGGAGATCCCGTCGGCAGCTTGAGGATCTCGCGCTCGATCGTGCCGAGGTACTCCGGGTAGACGTCGATCGAGCCCGTCTTCAAGGCCTCGACCACCACCGCCGTATTGCCCAGGCCCTGTCGATGCTCAGCCTTGACGCCGTCGCGGCGGGCCGCCTGCGCCACCACCTCGCCGAGGATGTAGCTCTCGGTGAAGCGCTTGGAGCCGACGACGATCTGCTCTTTCGCATGCGCAGGCACGCTGCTGAACGCCACAACGCAAAGGGCGCAAACCCAGGCGGAGAGCGTTCGCAGATTCATGCCTCAGCGCAGCCAGCGCTCGAACCAGGCGACCGTGCGCTTCTCGATATCTGCCAGCGTCTCGGGCTTGCGGAAGCGGTGGCCTTCGCCGTCGTAGATCACCGTCGAAGCCGGCACGCCGAGCGCGCGCAGGGCCGAGCCGAACTCCTGCGTCTGCGCGGGCGGGCATTCGATGTCGGCACCGCCCACGTAGGCCAAGACCGGCGTGCGGACTTGCTTGATGAAGTTGATCGGTGAAGACTTGGCGTAGACGGCCGGATCGTCGTAGACCGTGGCGCCGAAGTACGGCGGCATCCATTCGCTGATGCCGTTCTGGCCGTAATAGCTCTGCCAGTTGGCGATGCCGGCGCCGGCGACGGCGGCGCGAAAGCGCGTGGTCTGCGTGACGGCCCACATGCTCATGAAGCCGCCGTAGCTGTGGCCGATGATGCCCAGGCGCTGCGGGTCGACGGACTCAGTCCGGATCATTTCGTCCACGCCGGCCAGGATGTCGCGCAGGTCGCCGTGACCGAAGTCCTTGACATTGCCCTGCGTGAAAACCTCGCCTTGGCCGAAGCTGCCGCGCGGGTTGGGCAGCAGGAAGGCATAGCCCTTGTCGAGCAGGCTGCGCACGGCACCCGGACCGACATAACGCGGCCGATGCGCGCCAGCCGGGCCGCCGTGGACGACGACGATCATGGGCCGCTTGGCGGTGGTCTGAGCTTGCGCTTGCGGCATCAGCAGGAAGCCTTGCACCGTGCGCCCTTCGTTCGTCCAGCTCAGCGAGCGGGCCGTGATGGCCGGCCGCGGCAGCGCAGCGTTGCGGCGCGTGAGGTCGCGCCATTGCCCGTCGCGCTGGATCTGGATCTCGGCCGGCGTGGTGAAGGTCTCGTGCACGGCGACCGCCACCTGCGCCTTGCAGGCGTTGCCGTAGTCTTTCAGCGAGTCGGTGCTGGTCCACCGGGCCTGCGGCGCGACGCGGGCCTTGCCGTCGCCCAGGTCGAACTGCACGAGCTTGTCGCCCGCCAGCGCCAGGGCCAGCAAGTGGCCGTCGCAGCCCCAGCTCAGCTCGTCGGCCGAGGCCGACAGGCCCGGCGTCAGCGCCATGGGCTCGCCGCCCTGCGTGGGCAGCACGACCACATCGCCGCCAGTGGAGCCGAAATCGCTCATCAGGCCCACGATCAGCGCGGTGCGTTGACCATCCGGGGAGACCTTGGGCTCGGCCAGCTGTTCCTGCGCGTTGCGCGGTGCATAGAGCACCCGCTCGCTCGGCGTCTTCAGGCCGTCGAAGGCGTAGAGCTTGGCCACCCACCAGTTGCGGTCGCCATCACCGGGCGCGGCCGTTGCCACGAACCCGCGGTTGCCGGGCATCCAGTCGTACTCGTAGACGTAGAGGCCATCGCGCGAGATCCAGCGCAGCGCGGTGGCTCCGGGCTCCAGCACAGCCAGGCGCTGCGAGGGCGTGGCGGCTTCGAGCTCGCCAGAGATGGGCGCGCCGGCTTCGACCGCCCCCGTCTCCTTCAACGCGCCGGAGGTGGCCAGCATGGCCAGCACGCCATCAGCCCCATAACGCAAAGACTGGACGGTGCCGTCGAAGGCCAGCAGGCGCATCAGGCCGGCGCCGTCCACACCCACCTGGTAGATCGATCGCGCATGGCTGCCCGGCGTGCGCAGCACGAAGCTCAGCCGCTTGGCGTCCGGCGTCCACGTCAGGGCAGCGGGCCAGCATTCGGGCTTCTCGCCGCAGGGCAGCGCGACCTTGCGTTCGGCGCCGCTGCCGGCATCGCGCAGCACCAGCTCGCGCACGACCGGGGAGCCGCCGCTGGGCGTGGCATCGCCTTCGACCGAGGCCACGATGCGGCCGTCCGGCGAGAGGCGCGTTTCCACGTAGACGTGCTGGCGGGGATCGGCCTGGGCCAGCGCCGGGGCAAGGGTCAGGGCAGCAAGCAGGAGGCTGGGTGTTCTCATGGCAGTCCGTCTTGGGGATTTGTCGCTGGCGCACTGTAGCAAGCGCGGGGCAGCGCTACATTGCCGTCATGAGCAAGCACCTCCTCGTCATCGATCCGCAGAACGATTTCTGCGACATCCCCGGCGCAGCCTTGCCCGTGGCCGGGGCCGACGCCGACATGCGTCGCCTGGCCGCGCGGGTGCGAGACGAAGCGTTCGACGCCATCACGGTCACGCTCGATTCGCATCAGCTGCTGGACATCGCGCACCCGGGCTTCTGGCAGCACGGCGATGGTGGCGACGTCTCACCCTTCACGCCGATCACCGCCACGCAGATCGAGGCCGGCGAGTTCCGCCCACGCCTGGCCAACGCCCTGCCCCGTGCAATCGCATATGCGCGAGCATTGGAAGCCCAGGGCCGCTACACGCTGATGGTCTGGCCGGCGCACTGCCTGATCGGGACCTGGGGGCACAACGTTCATGTCGAGCTGACAGCGGCATTGCAGGACTGGCAGCTGCGCCACCAGCGCAATGTGAACTACGTGCTCAAGGGCATGAACCCCTGGACCGAGCACTACAGCGCGCTGCAGGCCGAAGTGCCGAGCAGCGAAGACGAAGGCACGCAGCTCAATCGCGCCCTGATCAACCTGCTCGAGCAGGCCGACGAGATCGTCATCGCCGGCGAGGCCAGCAGCCATTGCGTCAAGGCCACAGTGGAGCACCTGGCAGCGCAGGTGGCGCCGCACAAGCTGCGCTTGTTGAGCCGGTGCATGAGCCCGGTGGACGGCTTCGAGACTCAGGCTATGGCGTTCCTCGAAGACATGAAGGCACGCGGAGCGCAAATCGAATGAGCAACAACAAGCCGCCCGTGATCTCAAGCCTGCTCGAGACCGATCTCTACAAGTTCACGATGTGGCAGGCGATGCTGCACCGCCATCCACAGACGCAGGCGGAGTACGCCTTCCACTGCCGCAACGAAGCGAGCTATCCGCTGGCCGAGCTGCTGCCCGATCTGGAGCGCGAGCTGGACCATCTGTGCAGCTTGAGCTTTCGAGAAGACGAGCTGGCGTACCTCGCCTCGCTGCGCTTCATCAAGAGCGACTTCATCGACTTCCTGCGCATCTTCCGCTTCCAGCGCGCCTTCATCACGGTGAAGGCCAACGGTCCGCACTTGGACATCATCGCGCGCGGCCCGCAGGTCCATGTGATGGGCTTCGAGATCTTCGTGCTGGCCATCGTCAACGAGCTGTACTTCCGCCGCTTCGATGCCGAGGCTGCCATCGCGGAAGGCCGTCGCCGGCTCGACGCCAAGCTGCAGCAGCTGCGCGATTTCTCCAAAGAGTCACAGTACACGCCCAACCGTGCCGCGCCCTTCGAATTCTTCGACTTCGGCCTGCGCCGCCGCTTCTCAGGTGTCTGGCACCGCGAGGTGCTGGAGCGCCTCTCGCGCGACGCCGCGCCCTTCTTCCGCGGCACCAGCAACGTGCTGCTGGCGCGCGAGCTGGGCCTGGTGCCCATCGGCACGATGGCGCACGAATACCTCCAGACCTTCCAGGCGCTGGATGTGCGCCTGCGCGACCACCAAAAGGCCGCGCTGGAGAGCTGGGTGCAGGAGTACCGCGGCGACCTGGGCATCGCGCTGACCGACGTCGTCGGCATGGATGCCTTTCTGGCCGACTTCGATCTCTACTTCGCCAAGCTGTTCGACGGCCTGCGCCACGACTCGGGCGATCCCGTGTGGTGGGGCGAAAAGGCGCTGGCGCACTACGCCAAGCTGCGCATCGACGCGCGCACCAAGCGTCTCGTGTTCTCCGACAGCCTGACGATCGCGAAGGCGCTGGAGCTGTATCGCCACTTCGCCGACCGCACGCAACTGGGCTTCGGCATCGGCACCTCGCTGTCCAACGACATGGGCCTGAAGACCTTGCACATCGTCATGAAGCTCACGCATGCCAACGGGCAGCCAGTGGCCAAGCTCAGCGACAGCCCGGGCAAGACGATGTGCGAGGACGAGACTTTTCTCGCCTACCTGCGACAGGTGTTCGGCGTGACGGCGGCATGAGCCCGTACGCTTGACAACAGGGTAACTCCGCGCACGGCCCTCGATCCCCGCTGGCTAGCATCGGGCACCAACATTCCTCTCCTGGGGGCCTCATGCTGCACTATCTGTGGATGTTCATCGTCGGCATCGTCATCGGCGCAATCGCGCGGCTCATCATGCCGGGCACCCAGCAGATGAGCTGGCTGATGACGGGCGTGCTGGGCGTGGTCGGCTCCTTCGTGGGCGGGCTCATCTCGAGCCTGATCACCGGCGCGGCCGCGGAAGGTGCGCTTTTCCAGCCGGCCGGCATCATCATGTCGGTGGTGGGCGCGCTGATCGTGCTGTTCGCCTACACGAAGATCAAGTCTTCTTCTTCGTCCTGAGCGCCCGGCCGGACCGGCCGGCTCCTTCTCAGATGTCGTCCGGCTCCGGCAGATGGATCAGGCCGGTATTGAAGTTGTACTCGAAGACCTCGCCGTGGCGAGCCCATTCGATGGCGACCTTGAGCACGCGTTCGGCTTCCGCGCGGTCCATGCTCTCGCCGAGCAGTTCGATGAACGGCTCTTCCTTGATCTGCCCGCTCTGCTCCTGCTCCAAGCTGTGGCGGATGTGGGCGATCAGCGGCACATGGGCCAGCAGCTGCTGGCCGAAGATCATGCGGCGGAACTCGTGCTCGCCTTCCACGTAGCGCTGGCCCAGGCCCGTGATCACCAGGTCGCCATGCTCGAGCTTGGCCAGGCCCAGGCGATGCAGCGCGTCTGACAGCGGCAGCAGCTCCTCGTCGGTCAGCTCGCTCTCGTCGGCGATCTTGGGCAGGTCGGCGTGGCCTTCGAAGTCGCTCAGCAGCAGCTCCAGCAACGACTCCATGGAATTGACGTCGGCTTCCGGCAGGCGATCGTTGACGTGCGGGCGCACCGGCTCGGTGGCGCCGGCCACAGCGTGTGGCGAAGCCGTCATCAGGCTGTAGACCTCATCGATGAGGTTGCGGACTTCGATGCTGTCCGGATCGCGTGGGCGCGGCAGATTGATCGGCAGCTCGGAGCGCACGCGGCCCGGGTTGCTGGAGAAGATCAGCACGCGGTCGGCCATCATCACGGCCTCTTCGATGTTGTGCGAGACGACGAGCATGGCTTGCGTCGGCATCTCGCCGCTGCCCCACAGCTCCAGGATCTCGTTGCGCAGCCGCTCGCCGGTCAGCACGTCCAGCGCCGAGAAAGCCTCGTCCATCAGCAGCACGGCGGGTTCGGTCACCAGCGCACGCGCCAGGCCCACGCGCTGGCGCATGCCGCCCGAGAGCTCGCGCGGCAGCGCGCCTTCGAAGCCGGCCAGGCCAATCATGTCGATGGCTGCTTCGGCTCGCTTCTCGCGCTCGGCCGCGTCCACGCCACGCGCTTCCAGGCCCAGCTCCACGTTCTTCTGCACAGTCAGCCAAGGGAACAGCGCGAAGGACTGGAACACCATCGCGATGCCCGCGGCCGGGCCGAACAGCGGCTGGCCGCGGTAGCGCACGTCGCCGCCGTCGGCCGGAATCAGGCCGGCCATGATGCGCAGCAGCGTGCTCTTGCCCGAGCCCGACTGGCCCAGCAGCGCGACGATCTCGCCTTCCTTGAGCGTGAAGTCCACGTGCTCCAGCACGGAGCGCGGCGTGCCGTCCGAGGCCTTGAAGCTCTTGGCGACGTTCTTGAGTTCAACGAGTGCAGTCATCGCTCGCTCCAATCCTTCAGAAATGCATTCTGGACTCGGCCAGGCGGTAAAGGCGGCGCCACAGCAGATGGTTCATGGCCATCACGAAGATGCACATCACGCCGATGCCCAGCGCCAGGCGCGGGAAGTCGCCCGCGTCGGTCATCTGCTTGATGTAGCTGCCCAGGCCGTGGGCCTGCAGCGTGGTGTCGCCCCACTGCACGTACTCGGCCACGATGCTGGCGTTCCACGAGCCGCCGCTGGCCGTGATGGCGCCGGTGACGAAGCTCGGGAAGATCGCCGGCAGGATGTAGCGGCGCCATTTGAGCCAGCCCGAAAGGCCCAGGTTCTGCGCGGCAAAGCGCAGCTCCTGCGGGATGGTAGAGGCACCCGCGATCACGTTGAAGAGCAGATACCACTGCGTGCCCAGCACGATCAGCGGGGAGAGCCAGATGTCCGGGTTGAGCGTGAAGTAGACGATGCCCATCACGGCCAGCGGGAACATCAGGTTGGCCGGAAAGGCCGCCAGGAATTGCGCCAGCGCCTGCACCTTGTTCGACCAACGCGGGTTCATGCCTAACCACACACCGACAGGCACCCAGATCAGCGAAGCCACGACGATCAGCAGCAGCACGCGGGCCAGCGTCAGGAAGCCCAGGCCCACCACGTGCGCGGCCTCGCCCCAGCCCACTTCGGCGTGGACGAAACTGATCAGGCGCACCGCTGCATAGAGCAGCCCCGCCATCAGCAGCGCATCCCAGGCGCGGCCCCACAGCGGATTGATCGGCGTGGTGCGCGCGCGGATCGAGGTGCCGTCGTACTCGCGGCGGAACCAGCGGAAGCTGCGCTCCAACCAGCTGTTGGGCCAATCGCCGATGCGCTGCAGCAGCTGCGTGCGCAGCAGCCAGGTCAGCATCCATGAGCTCGGCGCGTTCTCGCCACCCGATTCCTCGAAGCGGAACTTGTCGGCCCAGGCGATCAGCGGGCGGAAGAAAAGCTGGTCGTAGGCCACGATGCCCACCAGCATCGTGAGGATGGCGTAGCCGATGGCGTGCATGTCGCGCGCCTCGATGGCAGTGGCGATGTACGAGCCCATGCCCGGCAGCTTGATGTCCTGGTTGGCCACCGAGATGGCTTCAGAAGCCACGACGAAAAACCAGCCGCCGGACATGCTCATCATCATGTTCCACAGCAGGCCCGGCATGGCGTAGGGCAGCTCCAGCCGCCAGAAGGTCTGCCAGCCCGAGAGCTGGAACACCTTGGACGCTTCCTTCAGCTCCTGCGGCACGGTCCGTAAAGACTGGTAAAGCGAGAAGGCCATGTTCCAGGCCTGCGAGGTGAAGATTGCGAAGATGGCCGCGCACTCCACGCCCAACAGGTTGCCCGGGAACAGCGCGATGAACGGGGCCACAGCGATGGCCTGAAAGCCCAGGATGGGGATGGACTGCAGGATGTCCAGCAGCGGCACCAGCACCTTCTCCAGCGCCTTCACCTTGGCTGCCAGCGCCGCGAACACGCAGGCGAAGACCAGCGAAGCGCCCAGTGCGATGAACATGCGCAGCGTGGTGCGCAGCAGGTAATACGGCAGCACCTCGGGCTCGAGGCTGATCGGCAGTGCTTCGCCCAGGTGGAAAGGCTTGGCCATCTGCGAAGCGGCCAGGGCCACCAGCGTGAAGAAGGCCAGCACGATGGGCAGCATCACCCAGTCCCAGCGGTTGCCGCTGGCTTCCACCACCTGGCGGGGGAAGAAACGCTTGTCTTTCATGGGTGCTGCTTGGGAGAGGGACGAGGAACCGGCGCGGATGCTAACGGATTGTCATGGCGGGGGCGTGTCGGGAAGCTGGCGCATTGCCGCAAGTTCGCCACCCTCGCTGAGCTTTGCAAAGTAGCGACCCATCTCCGGCAGGACGGCGCAGTTGTCGCCAGGCTGCTGCGCAGCCGCAATTGCTGCCGTTGCGGCGGCGGCTGGCGCCTGCCCACGCAACTGCCACCACAGCGCCATCGCCAGGACCAGCCCCGCCCCGCCAACAACTGCAGCCCAACGCATCAATCGTGCGCCACCAAAGCCTCACGCACCGCCGCCGCCTGCCGGCGCGACACCGCGATCCATTCGTCCACATGGGCGATCCTCACAGCCCATCCGACCTCGCCGCCATCGGCTTCCAACTCGCCCATCTCGTTGCTCACGGCATGCCGCTGCAGCTCACGCACCGCCGCACGCGCCACCAGCGCATTGCGGTGCACGCGCAGGAATCGCTCGCCGAGCCGCTGCTCCAGATCGGAGAGACTGGCGTCCATCACCAGGCTCTGTTCGGCCGTGCGTACGGTCACGTACTTGAGCTCGGCCTTGAAGTACAGCACCTCGGCGATGGGTACGCGCAACAGCCGGCCCCGGTCGCTGACGACGACGACCTGGGCATCGTCCAGTTGCCCGGCGTTCGCCGGCGAGCCGGACATCGCAGCACGTTCGGTCACTCGGCGCGCCACACGGGCCAGGGCTTCCTGCAAACGCTCGCGGCGCACGGGCTTGGTCAGGTAGTCGGCCGCCTCGAGCTCGAAGGCGCGCAGCGCATGTTCGCCGTGGGCCGTGACGAAGACGATGGCCGGCGCGGGCGCGTTGCCTTCGCGCAGGGCCTGCGCAAACTGCAGGCCGTCGGCACCGGGCATCTGCACGTCGAGCAGGATCAGGTCGCAGCCGTGCTCGCGCAGCCAACTCGTCGCCTGCGCAGCGGTGGCGGCCTCGGCCATGACCTGCGCGCGTGGCTCGGTGCAGGCCTCGACCAAGCCGCGCAGGCGCAGGCGTGCCAGGGGCTCGTCATCGACGATGAGGACTCTCAAACTCATAGCGGCACCATGATGCGCACAGTAAACCGCCCCGGTTCCTGCTGAAGCTCGAAGCGCGCGGCAACGTCATGCATGAGCAGGAGACGGCGGCGCAGATTGTCCAGCGCCAGGCCGTGGCCCGGGATGCGGCTCGGCGCGCCGACGCTGTTGGCGACGAGGATCTCGACCTCGCTGCCGCGCCGCGTCGTGCGCACCTGCACCTCGCCGCCTTCGTCATTGGGCTCCACACCGTGGCGCACGGCGTTTTCCACCAGCGGCTGCAGCAGCAGCGGCGGCACGCGGGCCGCGCCGGCTTCCTCGTCCAACTGCCAATCCAGACGCAGCCGTTCGCCGAAGCGCACCTGCTCGATTTCCAGATAGCGGCGCGCCAGGTCGATCTCCTGCGCCAGACTCACGGCCGCGCCCTGGTCTTCCAGCGCCACGCGAAAGAGTTCGCTCAGGTCTTCGAGCAGGCCTTCGGCCTTTTGCGGATCCACACGCACCAGGGCCATGGCGCTGTTGAGCGTGTTGAAGAGGAAGTGCGGCCGGATGCGCGACTGCAGCTCGGCCAACTGCGCCTGCGTGTCGGCCGGCAGCTGTTCCCGGGCGCGTTGCCGCAGCCAGGCCAGCATCACGCCGGCCATGCAGGCACCGACGATGGCCACGCCGAACACATGCCACATCGGCGGGGATTCCGCACTGGCCATCGCCAGCAGCTCGCGGCCTGCCACCGCGCAGGCGGCGCCCAGCACCACCAGGGCCACGGCCTGCACGCTGCGACCCGATCGCGCCAGCGCGCGGCTCAGCCCGCACACGATCAGCAACCAGGCCAGCACGGCAGGCAGGCTGGCCATGGTGGCGCTGGCCAGGGCCATCATCCATTGCTGCGGCTCGTTGAAGGCGAGCATCAGGCCCAACGCGAGCGCGCCCTCCACGCCGAGCACGGCGCGCAGCACGACGCCGACGTGGCAGACGTCGAAGGTGGACGACAACGACCAGGAGGGGGAGGAAGTACCATGCGCGCGCATCACGCCGGATTGTGTTCGAAGCCATGCCTCTTCCCTTGCTCCAAGCGGTCTCCCAGGGCCCGCAGCGCATCGTCTGTCTCACCGAGGAGACGACCGAGTGGATTTACATGCTGGGCGAGGAGGCGCGCATCGTCGGCATCTCGGGCTACACCGTGCGACCGCGCCGCGCGCGCGCCGAGAAGCCGCGGGTCAGCGCCTTCCTGTCAGCCAAGATCGACCAGATCCTGGCGCTGGAGCCCGATTGCGTCTTCGGCTTCTCGGACCTGCAGGCCGACATCGCCAGCCAACTGATCCGCCATGGCATCCAGGTGACCGTCTTCAACCAGCGTTCGGTGGCGGAGATCTTTTCGATGCTGGCGCAGGTGGCGGGCATGCTCGGCTGCATGGGAAAGGCCTCACCGTTGCTCGCGCAGATGCATGCGCGCATCGCGGCGACCGAGGCCGCAGCCGCCACCCTGCCCCGCCGGCCGCGCGTGTACTTCGAGGAATGGGACGAGCCGCAGATCAGCGGGATCCGCTGGGTTTCGGAGTTGGTGGGCCTGGCCGGCGGCGACGACTGCTGCCCCGAACTCGCCACGCAGAGCCTGGGCAAGAACCGCATCATTGCGGATCCACTCGAAGTGCCGCGCCGCGCGCCGGACATCATCATCGGCTCCTGGTGCGGCAAGAAGTTCCGACCCGAGAAAGTGGCCGCGCGCCCCGGCTGGGAGGACGTGCCGGCGGTCAGGAACGGCCAGCTCTTCGAGATCAAGTCGCCCGACATCCTGCAGCCCGGCCCGGCTGCCCTGGGAGACGGCCTGGAACAGCTGCACCGGATCATCCTGAACTGGGCCGAGACGCTTGCCTAGGGACGCCTAGAATTCAGGGTTTTCCGCCAGCGCACCCCGAACGAGCCGCTCATGCCTTCCGACAACCAACTCGCCAACAAGTCCCAAGCCTGGTCCGCCCTGTTCTCGGAGCCGATGAGCGATCTGGTCAAGCGCTACACGGCCAGCGTGTTCTTCGACAAGCGCCTGTGGCAGGCCGACATCGCCGGCAGCCTGGCGCACGCGGAAATGCTGAGCGCGCAAGGCATCCTGAGCGCCGAAGACCGTGCCGCCATCGAGCGCGGCATGGCGCAGATCAAGAGCGAGATCGAGGCCGGCACCTTCGAGTGGAAGCTGGACCTGGAAGACGTGCACCTGAACATCGAGGCACGCCTGACGGAACTCGTCGGCATCGCCGGCAAGCGGCTGCACACTGGCCGCAGCCGCAACGACCAGGTCGCGACCGATGTGCGCCTGTGGCTGCGCGGCGAGATCGATGAGCTAGCGGTCCTGTTGAGCGCACTGCAACTGGCCTTGGTCGATGTGGCCGAGAAGAACGCCGAAGTCATCCTGCCCGGCTTCACGCACCTGCAAGTGGCCCAGCCCGTGAGCTTCGGACACCACCTGCTGGCCTATGTGGAAATGTTCGCCCGCGATGCCGAGCGCCTCACCGACGTTCGCCGCCGCGTGAACCGACTGCCGCTGGGCGCGGCCGCGCTGGCCGGCACCAGCTACCCGCTGGACCGCGAGCGCGTGGCCAGGACGCTGGGCATGGAAGGCGTTTGCCAGAACAGCCTCGACGCCGTCAGCGACCGCGACTTCGCCATCGAATTCACCGCTGCTGCGTCGCTGGTGATGGTGCACGTCTCGCGCCTCTCCGAAGAACTGATCCTGTGGATGAGCCAGAGCTTCGGTTTCATCGATCTGGCGGATCGCTTCTGCACCGGCTCGTCGATCATGCCGCAGAAGAAGAACCCCGACGTGCCCGAGCTGGCGCGCGGCAAGACCGGCCGCGTGGTCGGTCACCTGATGGGGCTCATCACGCTGATGAAGGGCCAGCCCCTGGCCTACAACAAGGACAACCAGGAAGACAAGGAGCCGCTGTTCGACACGGTGGACACCTTGAAGGACACGCTGCGCATCTTTGCCGAAATGGCCGCCGGCATCACGGTCAAGCCCGAGGCGATGGAACGCGCTGCGTTGAAGGGCTATGCCACGGCGACCGACCTGGCCGACTACCTCGTCAAGAAGGGCCTGGCCTTCCGCGACGCCCACGAGATCGTGGCGCATGCCGTGAAGACGGCGATCACCCAAAGCGTGGACCTCTCGCAGCTGCCGCTGGCCGAGCTGCAGAAGTTCGACGCCCGCATCGGCGAGGACGTGTTCGGCGTGCTGTCGCTGCGCGGCTCGCTCGAAGCGCGCAACATCCTCGGCGGCACGGCGCCGGCGCAGGTGCGGGCGCAGGTGGCGCGGCATCGCGCGCGCTTGGCCTGAATCCGCCCCTCCCCCCGATACAGCGGCTCACAACTTGGCACAACAGCTGCGGGTATTCGCGGAGGTTGCCGCTGAGTGCCAACCGCGAGCATGTCCACATGCTCAAGACCACTCGCGCCTTCATCGCCCTGCCCGTGCTGCTCCTGGCCCTGCTGGCCGGCTGCGCCACGCGTTCGATCTCCAACTCGGACTGTGATCCGTCGCGCGGCTACGGCTGCGCTGCGAACGCCGCGCCGGAGCTCAGCGAGTTCGATGTGCTGGGCATCGCCCGCGACGCACGCCCAAGCGACGCCGACATCACCGCTGCGCTGGCCCATCCACGCATGCTGAGCCTGAGCCGATCCAGCAAGCTGCTGGTCATACAGTCCGGCGCGATGTTCCCCGACGCGCCGATGATGGAGGCGCTCAAGGCGCGCTACAACGCCACCGGCTTCTCTGGCCGCGCCGCTTCACCCAGCCGTTCGCCAAACGACGCCGTCGATCCGCAGAGTTATTCCCGCTCACTGCGCCTGGCTGCGGCCCAGGGCGGCTGCGACAAGCTGCTGGTGTACTGGGGCGTACTGGAAAGCGCCCGCAAGGACAACATCGCCTCGCATGTGTCGTGGGTGCCTGTCGTCGGCTGGATGCTGCCCGACGAGCGCGAGCACATGCGCCTCCGATTGCGCTTGGCGTTGATCGACGTGGCAACGGGACAGTGGGAGATGCTCGAGCCTGCACCCGTGGCCGACGACTCGCTGTCCACTGTGCTGAGCCGGCGCGACATCGACCAGACCCTTGTCGCGCAGCTCAAACAGCGCGGCTACGCGGGCGCAGCCGACGCGCTGGCGCAGCGCTTCGAGCGCTGAAGCGCCGCCGAGCGGCTCTACTTCAGCCGCGGTAAACGTACGGATCCAGCACTGACACCTGCGTGATCTTGTCGATCGGCAGCTTGAGCTGTTCAGCCGTCTTGCGGATGGCCTCCGGGTTCGGCGCGTCGTAGACGCAGTAGGTCTTCTTGTTGTCCGGTCCCACGTAGGAATGGACCCAGGTCACGCCGCTGGCGGCGTTGGTCTCGACGACAGCAGCACAGGTCTGAGCGCCTTGCTCGTTCTGGGGAATGTGCAGGCCTTCGGGGAAGGTGCGTTCGACCATATAGCGGGGCATGGCGGCCTCCATCATCGTGGGTTGGATATTGAGCTTAGGGCTGGGTGGCTCAAATTTCAAGCTGCGCTGCTGCCATGCCTCGTCAACACAGCGGGCGAGAATCCGGCGCATGTCCCTGCCCGAGCGCCTGATCGCTCACCTCGACATGGATGCGTTCTACGCCTCCGTCGAGTTGCTGCGTTATCCCGAGCTGAAAGGCCTGCCGGTCGTGATCGGCGGGCGGCGCGAACACGCGCCAGTGACGCAGGCCGATGGCACCCGAAGATTTGCAAAGCTGCGCGATTACACCGGCCGCGGCGTGGCCACGACCAGCACCTACGCCGCGCGCGACCTCGGCGTTTTCTCGGCCATGGGCCTGATGAAGGCGGCCCTGCGCGCGCCTGACGCCATCCTGCTGCCCACCGATTTCGACGCCTATCGCCGCTACTCGCGCCTCTTCAAGGCCGCCGTGGCCGAGGTGGCGCCGGTGATCGAGGACCGCGGCATCGACGAGATCTACATCGACCTGTCCGAGGTGCCCGGCGTGCGAGAAGCCGTTGGCCACGATCCGCTCGGCGGTGTGCGTTCGGTGGCACGGGAGATCAAGAACTCGGTGCTGCGGGCGACCAACCTCACCTGCTCGATCGGCATCACGCCCAACAAGCTGCTGTCCAAGATCGCTTCGGAGCTGGACAAGCCCGACGGCATCACGCTGGTGATGGCCGAGGACGTGCCCGCGCGCATCTGGCCGCTGCCGGTGCGGCGCATCAACGGCATCGGCCCGAAGGCCGGCGCGCGGCTGCAGCAGATGGGGCTGGAGACCATCGGCCAGATCGCCGCCGCCGATCCGGCGCTGCTGGTCGATCGCTTCGGCGACCACTACGGGGGTTGGCTGTACGAGGCGGCGCATGGCCGCGACTCGCGCCCGGTGGTCACGCACAGCGAGCCAGTGTCGATCAGCCGCGAGACCACCTTCGAGCGCGACCTGCACGCCGTGCACGACAAGGCGGAGCTCGGCCGGATCTTCACGCGGCTGTGCGAGCTGCTGGCCGGCGACCTGGAGCGCAAGGGCTATCTCGGCCGCACCATCGGCATCAAGCTGCGCTTCGAGGGCTTCGTCACCGTCACCCGCGACGTGACGCTGGAGCAGCCCATTGCCACGGCGGCGGAACTGCGCGCCGCCGCGGGCTCCTGCCTCAAGCGCGTGGACCTGAGCCGGCGCCTGCGCCTGCTGGGCGTGCGCGTGGGCAGCCTGAGCCGGCCGGGCGAGGTGGTCGCCCTCAAGGCCCGATCCAGCGCCCTCAAAGTGCGCAGCGTGGACACCAGCGGCGAGCTGTTCTGAGCTGGATCCGCTGAAACGGGGGGTTATGTTTTTTCTTGACCCTGACATCATCGCGGCCTTTCACGTCTCGTTCACAGAACACCAGGGAGAGGATCCACATGAGTTTCACCAGCAAGCTGGCGGTTGCCGCCGTCGCCCTCGCAGCCGGCAGCGCCTTCGCTTCCCCGGTCAGCGTCAGCTTCACCAGCTTCGGCCAGCTGAACGGCGCCACCTTCGGCGGCTCCGGCATCTCAAACCAGAACGTCGCCATCACGCAGGCGGCCGGCAACCTGACCCTGGGCCTGAGCGTCACCCCGCGCTTCAGCAGCCCGGCCGTGACGAACAACGGCGCCGGCGTCTTCACCGTGCAAGCCGGTGCCTATGGCGCGGGTGACAACCTGGCCCTGTGGAACTACGACTACTACGCCAAGGGCGGCAGCTTCGGTACGGCGTATCGCCTGCTGGTGGACTTTGACGAAGCCAAGGGCAACGACATCTCCAGCTACACCGACATGAGCTGGCTGCTGCTCGGCGGCACGCAGAACTCGCAGAACCTTGGCTTCCTCACCAGCTACAGCCAGTTCGACCCCACCGAGAAGGGCGAGTACGGCGTCGTGCTGGAGGCCTACAACCTCTTCACCGGCCGCGAAATCGCCCGTTCGTCCATCCTGGTCGAAGTCGGCAGCAGCGTGCCCGAACCCGCCAGCCTGGCGCTGGTGGCCACGGCCCTGGCCGGCCTGGGTTTCGCCGCCCGCCGCCGCGGTGCGCGCTGATCGCGCAATTTGTTGTCGGCACACTTGACGGTCCGTGCTGGCCGATTTGTGGATACCAAGACAAACCGTTGATTTGCAAGTGAAAAATTTGGAAGCCGCGGGCTGGCATACAAAATGCTGATGAAGAGATGGGGGCACCTCACGGTGCCGCTCATTTCCCCGTGGTAGTTAAGGCCCGGCTTGCCCGGGCCTTTTTTTGTCCGCGTGGGTGACGAGGGCAGGCAGGCGACAATCTGGCCGTTTTCCGTAGAACGATCGCCCGATCCGCGCCCCGCCCGATGACCGAACAAGCCCTCTTCGACTACACCCGCCAAGACGCCAGCGGCGCCAGCTGCACCGCGCATGCCTGGGCCAAGGTCCCCGCGCCGCTCACCCAGCCGCAGCGCAAGCAGCTCAAGACCCGCGCAGCCGAACTGCTCAAGGCCCGCGGCGCGGTGCTGGTGGCCCACTACTACGTGGACGGCGATCTGCAGGACCTGGCTCTGGAAACCGGCGGCTGCGTGGCCGATTCGCTGGAGATGGCCCGCTTCGGCCGCGACAACGCCGCCCAGACCCTGATCGTGGCCGGCGTGCGCTTCATGGGCGAGACGGCCAAGATCCTCTCGCCCGAGAAGCAGGTGCTGATGCCCGACCTGGACGCCACCTGCTCGCTGGACCTGGGCTGCCCGGCCGATGAATTCGCCGCCTTCTGCGACGCCCATCCGGACCGCCAGGTCGTCGTCTATGCCAACACCAGCGCCGCCGTGAAGGCGCGTGCCAACTGGATGGTGACGAGCTCCTGCGCGCTGGAGATCGTCAACCACCTCAAGGCCCAGGGCCAGAAGATCCTCTGGGCGCCCGATCGCCACCTGGGCCGCTACATCCAGGAGCAGACCGGCGCGGACATGCTGATGTGGAACGGCGCGTGCATCGTCCATGACGAGTTCAAGGGCCTGGAGCTGGACCTGCTGCGCGAGCAGCATCCGCAGGCCCAGATCCTGGTGCACCCCGAGTCGCCCAAGAACGTGGTCGACAAGGCCCATGTGGTGGGCTCGACCTCGGCGCTGATCAAGGCGGTGGTTGAGGGCACAGCCCAGGAATACATCGTCGCCACCGACAACGGCATCCTGCACCGCATGCGCCAGCTGGCGCCGGGCAAGACGCTGATCGAAGCGCCAACCGCCGGCAACTCGGCCACCTGCAAGAGCTGCGCCCACTGCCCGTGGATGGCCATGAACGGCCTGCAAGGCGTGATCGACTGCCTGGAGCAAGGCCAGGGCGCGATCCATGTGGAAGAGCCGACACGCGTCAAGGCGCTGGCCTGCATCGAGCGCATGCTCGATTTCACGGCGGCACTCAAGGCCGGCAAGATGCCTGGTTTCGTCCCGCACCTGGGCGCCGCTTGAACGTAAAGTTGGAGCCTACGAAGACCTACCCGCACCGGAGACCCGAATGGCCGACTTCAGCTCGCTGTACAACCACCACGAACGCGAAGTGTTCGCCGCCGTCGCCGGGGCCGCGGCAGCCCACCCCGCCATCGGCCGCGATGCCGACCTGCTCTGCGACGTGGCCTGCGTGGCGTTGAACCGCCTGCCCCCGCGCTACATCCGCCACGAGGTGGACTTCAGCTTCTACATGACGCCCAACGAGCGCCATGAGATCGACACCGCCATCAACGAGGCGGTGAGCTTCGCGTTCCAGTTTGTCGAAGCGCGGGTCGCGCTGCGCAAAACAGCCTAAATCGCCTAACGCCGGATATCGGCGACAAGAACCGTCGGCAAGCTCGCCGGCAACGTGCCCGGATAGTCGCGGCTGTAATGCAGGCCGCGGCTCTCGCGGCGCAGCAGGGCCGAGCGCACGATCAGCTCTGCGCAGTCGACGAGATTGCGCAGCTCCAGCAGGTCGCGGTTGACGCGGAAGTTGGCGTAGTAGTCGTCGATCTCGGCACGCAGCAGCTCGATGCGGTGCAGCGCGCGCTGCAGCCGCTTGGTGGTGCGCACGATGCCGACGTAGTTCCACATCAAGAGGCGCAGCTCGTCCCAGTTGTGGGCGATCACCACCTGCTCGTCGGCGTTCTCCACCTGGCTCTCGTCCCAGGCCGGCAGCGGCGCGGCGGGCAGGGCCGGTTGGGCGGCGATGTCCTCCGCGCAGGAGCGGCCGAGCACCACGCATTCCAGCAGCGAGTTACTCGCCAGGCGGTTGGCGCCATGCAGGCCGCTGTAGCCGGTCTCGCCGATGGCGTAGAGGCCCGGCAGGTCCGCGCGGCCTTGGGCGTCGGCCACCACGCCGCCGCAGGTGAAGTGCACGGCCGGCACGACCGGAATCGGCTGTCGCGCGATGTCGATGCCGAGCTTGAGGCAGCGCGCATGGATGGTCGGGAAGTGCGACTTCAGGAACTCTTCGCCCAGGTGCGTGGCGTCCAGCCACACGTGGTCGAGACCGTGCTTCTTCATCTCAAAGTCGATGGCGCGGGCCACGATGTCGCGCGGGGCCAGTTCCAGGCGTTCGTCGTGCGCGGCCATGAAGCGCGTTCCCCCATTGCCATTGGGCAATTTGAGATGCGCGCCCTCCCCGCGCAGCGCTTCCGTGATCAGGAAGCTGCGCTCCTCCGGGTGGTACAGGCAGGTCGGGTGGAACTGGATGAACTCCATGTTCGCCACGCGGCAGCCAGCGCGCCAGGCCATGGCGATGCCGTCGCCGGTGGAGGTGTCCGGGTTGGTCGTGTAGCGGTAGACCTTGCCCGCACCGCCCGTGGCGAGCACCACGGCGCGCGCCGGCAGCGCCTCGACCTGGCCGGCGTCGATGTCCAGCGCGTAGATGCCGTAGCAGCGCGGCGCTTCCTCGCGCTGCACGTGGCGCGACGTGATCAGGTCCAGCGCCATGCAGCGCTCGCGCAGCAGGATGTTCGGATGCGCCCGCGCCGCGCCCAGCAAGCGGTCGTGGATGGCCTTGCCGGTGGCATCCGCCGCGTGCGCAATGCGACGTACCGCGTGGCCGCCTTCGCGCGTCAGGTGCAGGCCCAGCGGACCTTCGTCGTCCGTCGTGAACGGCACTCCCTGCCCCACCAGCCATTCCACAGCGGCGGCGCTGCGCTCGGCGATGAAGCGCGCCATGGCTTCGTCGACCAGGCCCGCGCCGGCATCCTGCGTGTCGCGCACGTGGCTGTCGATGCTGTCGTCGCTGCCCAGCACGCCGACGATGCCGCCCTGCGCCCAGGCGGTGGCGCCCACGCCGAGTTCGCGCTTGGCCAGCACGGTCACGGGCATGTGGTCGGCCAGGTGCAGGGCCACGGTCAGTCCGGCCAGGCCGGCGCCGACAATCACGACGGGAGTGCTGCTCATCAGGAGGAATGCTTCGCGAAGAAGATGGGGAAGATGACGGGAACGAGGGCTGATTCTAGAAGTCCAGCTCCAACCCGACTGCCGCTCCGGTTACCAGCGAGGTACCGGCCTGCAGCCGGCCGTAGACGCCAAAGCACGAGGGCCCGCCGGGCTTGCGCTGCGCGCTGGCCGCCGCTACGCGCTGGCCGACCGAGGTGTCGACTTCAGCCGTCAGCGGATCCACGTCCGGCACGATGCAGCGCACGCAGGGCGCGTACAGCTCGATGCGGCCGCCATCCCAGCTCAGGGCCGTCGCGTTCTCTTCCATGAAGGGCAGCAGCTCCGGTCCGTCCAGCACGACGTTGGCGCGGAAGCGGCGCAGGTCCAGCGCTGCGTCAATCTCCTGCACCGACGGCCGCCCGACGACGTGCACGGCGTTGTTCAGGGGCCGCAGGATCGCAGCCTCGCTGACGCGCGCCAGGCGCAGCGGCGCTGCGCACAGGCGGGTCAGCATCGCCGCCGCCTCGTCGCCCGCGTCGAAGGCATCGAACCAGTCGACACTGCTGGTCTTCTCGTTCCAGAAACCGGCGCGGCCGGGCCGATCGCTCAGGCGTCGCGACAGGCGCAGCTCGCCCTGCTGCGGCGCGCTCAAGACCAGCTCATCGCCCTCGAAGCGCGGCTGCAGCAAGGCCAGGGCCGGGTAGGCGCCCTGCCAGCTCGCCACGCCTTCGTCGTTGAGCACGGCCCATTCGCGATCGCCGTCCACGCGGCCATCGGGCAGGAAGTCGAGCCGGGAGACGGCCAGCGGCGCGCAGGCCTTGATGGGATGAAGGTAAAGGGCAGCGACGACGATGGGGGCGGCTCCGTGCATGCCCGCACGATACACATAACCGACTGGTTCAGCGCATCCAGCTTCGTTTAGCCAGCGTTCAGTGGACGACCCGTCCGAAGCTGAAACCGCCCTCGCCGTCGGCCTCGACCGGGATCACGTCCTTCGGGCCAAAGCGCCCCTGCAGGATCAGCTGCGACAGCGGGTTCTCGATGCGCTGCTGGATCGCGCGCTTCAGCGGCCGCGCGCCGAACACCGGATCGAAGCCGGCCTTGGCCAGGTCCGCCACGGCGGCATCGCTGACCTCGAGCTTCATGTCCATGCGCTCGATGCGCTGGGCCAGCACGCGCAACTGGATGCGGGCGATGTCCGCGATGTGCGCGGAGCCGAGCGCGTGGAAGATCACCGTCTCGTCGATGCGGTTCAGGAACTCGGGGCGGAAATGGCCCTTCACTTCCTTCCACACCGCCTCGCGGATGATCTCGTCGCTCTCGCCGCTGAGCTGCATGATGTGCTGCGAACCGAGGTTCGAGGTCATCACGATCACGCAGTTCTTGAAGTCCACGGTACGGCCCTGGCCGTCGGTCAGACGGCCGTCGTCCAGCACCTGCAGCAGCACATTGAACACGTCCGGGTGCGCCTTCTCCACCTCGTCGAGCAACAGCACGGAATACGGCTTGCGGCGCACGGCCTCGGTCAGCGTGCCGCCTTCCTCGTAGCCCACGTAGCCGGGCGGCGCGCCGATCAGACGGCTCACCGAGTGCTTCTCCATGAACTCGCTCATGTCGATGCGCACCATCTGCTCTTCGCTGTCGAACAAGAAGCCGGCCAGCACCTTGCACAGCTCGGTCTTGCCCACGCCCGTCGGGCCGAGGAAGAGGAAGCTGCCCAGCGGCCGGTTCGGGTCGGACAGGCCCGCACGGCTGCGGCGGATGGCGTTGGAGACGGCCGTGATGGCCTCGTCCTGGCCAATGACGCGCTCATGCAGCTTGCCTTCCATCTGCAGCAGCTTGTCGCGCTCGCCCTGCATCAGCTTGGCGACTGGAATGCCGGTGGCGCGCGCCACCACCTCGGCGATTTCTTCGGCACCGACGAGCGTGCGCAGCAGCTGCGGGCGGTCCGCGCCAGCCTTGCTGGCCGCGGTCTTGCTCGCTTCCTTGTCCTGCGCTTCCTTCAGGCTCTTCTCCAGCGCCGGCAGCTTGCCGTACTGCAGCTCGGCCACCTTGTTGAAGTCGCCCTTGCGCTTGAGTTCCTCGATCTGGAACTTCATGCGGTCGATCTCCTCCTTGAGCTGGGCCGAGCCCTGGGCCTGCGCCTTTTCGCTGCGCCAGATCTCGTCCAGGTCGGCGTACTCGCGCTCGAGCTTGGCAATCTCTTCCTCGATCAGCTCGAAGCGCTTCTGCGAGGCCTCGTCGGTCTCCTTGCGCACGGCTTCGCGCTCGATCTTGAGCTGGATGATGCGGCGGTCGAGCCGGTCCATCGCCTCGGGCTTGGAGTCGATCTCGATCTTGATCTTGGCCGCGGCCTCGTCGATCAGGTCGATGGCCTTGTCGGGCAGGAAGCGGTCGGTGATGTAGCGGTGCGAGAGCTCGGCCGCGGCGACGATGGCCGGGTCTGTGATCTCCACGCCGTGGTGGACTTCGTATTTCTCCTGCAGGCCGCGCAGGATGGCGATGGTGGCTTCCACGGTGGGCTCATCCACCAGCACCTTCTGGAAGCGGCGCTCCAGCGCGGCGTCCTTCTCCACGTACTTGCGGTACTCGTCGAGCGTAGTGGCGCCGATGCAGTGCAGCTCGCCACGCGCCAGCGCGGGCTTGAGCATGTTGCCTGCGTCGATGGCGCCTTCGGCCTTGCCGGCGCCGACCATGGTGTGGATCTCGTCGATGAAGAGGATCACGCGGCCTTCTTCATGCGCCACCTCCTTGAGCACGCTCTTCAGACGCTCCTCAAATTCGCCGCGGAACTTCGCGCCGGCCAGCAGCAGCGCCATGTCGAGCACGAGCACGCGCTTGTTCTTCAGGCTTTCCGGCACCTCGCCGTTGACGATGCGCTGAGCCAGACCTTCGACGATGGCCGTCTTGCCCACGCCGGGCTCGCCGATCAGCACGGGGTTGTTCTTGGAGCGGCGCTGCAGCACCTGGATGGCACGGCGGATCTCGTCGTCGCGGCCGATGACCGGATCGAGCTTGCCCATGCGCGCACGCTCCGTGAGGTCGAGCGTGTACTTCTTGAGCGCCTCGCGCTGGCCTTCGGCCTCGGCGCTGTCCACGGGCGCGCCGCCACGCACGGCTTCGATGGCAGATTCCAGCGCCTTGCGCGTCAGGCCATGGCCGCGTGCCACGCCGGCAAAGTCGGACTTGGCGTCGCTCAGGGCCAGCAGGACCATTTCGCTGGCGATGAAGGCATCGCCACGCTTGCCGGCTTCCTTCTCGGCGGCTTGCAGCAGTACGATCAGGTCGCGGCCGGCGCCGACCTGCTGGTCAGCACCCTGCACCTGCGGCAGGCCGGCGATCATCGATTCGGCAGCAGCCTTGAGCGCCGACACGCGCACACCGGCGCGCTCCAGCAGGGCCTTGGGGCCGTCGTCCTGGGTGAGCATGGCCACCACGAGGTGGGGCGGCTCGATGTAGGGGTTGTCGTGCGCCAGGGCCAGGCTCTGGGCCTCGCCGAGGGCGTGTTGCAGCGTGGTAGTGAATTTGTCAGGGCGCATATTGGTACTCGGCTTGGACCTGCACTTCGTGAACAGGCCGCATGGTGATCAAAAACCTCCAATGCCGACGAATATGGCCCCACTGGCCGGAAATTCAAGCCATGGAGCGCATCAGCCAGAAACCGGCAGCCGCAGCAGCCAGGGAGCCCAGCACATGAACCAGCGTGTGCGCCAGCGCCAGCCCGAAATGCCCGCGCTGCAACATGGCCAGGGATTCGCCCGAAAACGAGGAAAACGTCGTCAGTCCACCCAGGAAGCCCGTCACCAGAAGCAGCTTGAGCAGCTCGTTAGGCTGGCGGCCGAACCACTCCAGCGCCATGCCGATCAGCAGGCCACCCACCACGTTGACCAGCAGGGTGCCCAGCGGAAAGCCGCCGACCCAGCGCGTGTTCAGCCACACGCCCGCACCCCAGCGGGCCAGGGCGCCCATGGCGGCGCCAACGGCCACGGCCAGTGCGTTCATCGTGCGTTCTCCAAGGTGATGCCCCAGCGGGCCAGGGCGGCATCGTCTTCCGAGCGGGCATCGACCCAGCGGCCCTCCCCTGCAGCATCCACTTCCTTCTTCCAGAACGGCGCCTGGGTCTTCAGGTAATCCATCAGGAATTCCGCTCCTTCAAAGGCCGCCTGGCGGTGGCGCGAGGTGGTGAGCACCAGCACGATCTGGTCCCGCGGGCTCAGCTTGCCCACGCGGTGAATCACCCGCACCGAGCGCAGCGTGAAGCGCTTGCGGGCCGTTTCGATCATGGTTTCGATGGCGGCTTCGGTCATGCCCGGGTAGTGCTCCAGCTCCATGCCCGAGAGCTGGCCGAACTGGTCGCGCACCGTGCCCACGAAGGCCACGACGGCGCCCACGTCGCCGTCGCCTGCGCGCACGGCGGCGGCTTCGGCGGAGAGGTCGAAGTCCTCGGTCTGGATGGTCACTTGCTTCGTCATGGGGGCATTATGGTGAATGTTGACTTTTGGCATGCGGCAGTCCGCAGCCCGGATGCCGCATACTTGCGCCGCGGCCGGATCGTGGCTGCGTTGTATGAACGGAGGGGCCTCACCATGAGCCTGATGGACTTCATCAAGAAACAGTTCATTGACATCCTGCAGTGGACTGAGGACAGCGACGAAACGCTGGCCTGGCGCTTTCCCATGGCCGACATGGAAATCCAGTACGGCGGCTCGCTCACCGTGCGCGAGTCGCAGATGGCGGTGTTCGTCAACGAGGGCAAGGTGGCCGACGTCTTCGGCCCCGGCATGTACAAGCTGACGACGCAGACCCTGCCCGTCCTCACCTACCTGAAGAACTGGGACAAACTCTTCGAGAGCCCGTTCAAGAGCGACGTCTACTTCTTCAGCACCCGCCAGCGCATCGACCAGCGCTGGGGCACGCAACAGCCAGTCACCATTCGTGACAAAGACTTCGGTGCCGTGCGCCTGCGCGCCTTCGGCAACTACGCCTACCGGATTGCCGATCCGAAGCTCTTCCACACGGAAGTCTCCGGCACGCGCGGCACCTACACCGTGCAGGAGCTGGACGGCCAGTTGCGCGGCCTGATGCTGCAGCACATCAGCGATGCGGTGGCCAGCAGCGGCATGCCCTTCCTGGACCTGGCGGCCAACCAGGTGGAATTCGCGAAGGCGCTGCAGGAAGCCTCCCAGCCGGCCTTCGCGGCCCTGGGCCTCAAACTCGAATCGGTCACGCTGCAGAACGTCTCCCTGCCCGAAGAGCTGCAGAAGATCCTCGACCAGAAGATTGGCATGGGCATGATCGGCAACGACATGGGCAAGTTCATGCAGTACCAGACCGGCCAGGCCATCCCCCAGATGGCACAAGGCATCGGTCAGGGTGGCGGCGGCATTGCCGGCGACGCCATGGGCATGGGCGCCGGCCTGGCGCTGGGCCAGGTGATGGCGCAGCAGATGAACCAGGGCTTGAACCCGCAGGCTGCCGCAGCCAGCGCCAAGCAGGCCACCGACGATGTGATGGCCATGCTGGAAAAGCTTGGCGACCTGAAGGCCAAGGGCATCCTCACCGAGGATGAGTTCGCCGCCAAGAAGGCCGAACTGCTCAAGAAGCTCAGCTGACGGCGAGCTAGCGCTTGGCCACGACGCAGCGCCGCTGGCAGGCCGCGTGCCCCAACTGCGGGGCACCGGTCGAGTTCGCCTCCGCGGCGAGCGCCAGCGCAGTCTGCAGCTTCTGCCGCAGCACGCTCGTGCGCGATGGCGAGTCGCTGCGCAAGATCGGTGTCAGTGCCGAGCTGTTCGAGGACTACTCGCCCCTGCAGCTCGGCGCCAGCGGCAAGTACGCCGGAGAGCCCTTCACCATCGTCGGGCGCTTGCAGCTCTCGTATGCCGAGGGCAGCTGGAACGAATGGCACGCGCTGTTCGATGGTGGCAAGAGCGCCTGGCTGTCGGAAGACAACGGGCGCTTCGTTCTCAGCTTCGACGCTGAATTGCCAGAGGCCGCGCCGCCGGCCATGGCGCTCGTGCTGGGCCAGCAGCAGATCCTCGCCGGCCAGGCCTTCACCGTTGCCGCGCTGACGCAAGTCACTCTGGCCGCGGCGCAAGGCGAACTGCCGCGCCCGCCGACTTTGGGCGCGAGTTTTCTGGTGGCCGAGCTGCGCAGCACGCAGGACGAAGTCGGCTCGCTCGAATACAGCAAACCTGAAAAGCCGCAGTGGTCGCTCGGCCGCTCGGTGCGCCTGGCCGACCTGGCTCTGAGTGGCCTGCGTGAAGACAGCAGCAAGACGCTGAACAGCCGCTCCATCCCCTGCCCCAATTGCGGCGCAACGCTGGAACCCAAGCTCGAAAGCACCAAGTCGATCAGTTGCCCGCAGTGCGGCTCGGTGGTGGACATCAGCGCTGGCGCCGGTGCCGATCTCTCGCACTACGCCCAGGCTATGGGCGTGCCACCGCTCATCCCGCTCGGCAAGCAGGGCACGCTGCCCCTGGTGGACGGCACAGCGGTGACGTGGCAGGTGGTCGGCTACCAAGAACGCGCCGACATCCCGGAAAGCTCAGAGGACGAAGAGAGCCAGTGGCGCGAATACCTGCTCTTCAACGCCACCGAGGGCTTCGCCTTCCTCGTCGATGCCGAGGACGGCTGGAGCCTCGTGCGCCCGCTCACCGGCTCACCCTCCACCAGCGGCGATCGCGTGCAGTGGCAGAGCAAGACCTATGCGCTGAAGTACCGCTATGGCGCCCGCACGGTCCATGTGCAGGGCGAGTTCTACTGGCAGCTCAAGAAGGACGACGTCGTCAAGGTGTCCGACTACACGAGCGGCACGCAGTTGCTCTCACGCGAGGCCACCAAGGACGAAGTCACCTGGAGCCAGGGCGACAAGCTCGATGCCGCGACCGTCATGCGCGCCTTCGGCCTCGCCTTGCCCGTTCGCGACGCGCGGCCCGGCAGCGGCAGCGGCGTGATCAAGGCCATCATCGTCTTCGCCATCCTGCTGATCCTGATCGCGCTGCTGACGCGGGGTTGTTCCTCACGCGCCGACGACTGCGCCAGCTACGCTCAGGCCTACGGCACACAAAGCGCCGAATACACCCAATGCCTGAACAGCCACGGCGGCGGGCGCATCTACCCGAGCGGCGGCGGCTCCTGGGGCGGCGGCTCGTTCGGCGGCTCGGGCGGCGGTGGTGGACACAAATGACGAAGACGAAGGAGAGAAGACCATGACTGGAATCGAATGGCTCAAGCCGGCCATCGTGCTCGGCTCCATCCTCTACGCTGTGATCGGCGTGCTGATCTTCTGGATCAGCTTCATCATCATCGACAAGCTCACGCCCTACGACCTCTGGGGCGAGATCATCGAGAAGAAAAACCTCGCCCTGGGCGTGGTGGTGGCGGCGATGTGCATCGCGATCGGGCTGATCGTGTCTGCCGCCATTCACGGTTAAGCGTCGTGCTCTGACAGCTCAGGCTTCCCGCCTTTGGCCGGCCTCGCGCTGCGCGCGAACCGCCAGCACGAAGACGATGTCCACCGGCTGTGCATAGCGGTACAGGGCAACGTAGCCCCGCCCCTGTTTGCCGATCACGAGCTCTCGTTTGCCGCCCGGCACCGGCCGGCCGATGAAGGGGTTGGAGCTCAACACGTCAAGCGCTTCGATGATGGCCCGGATGCGGTCGGCGGCTCCTATTGGATCAAACGCTGCAGCGTGATCGAAGATCTGATCAAAGTCGTCCAGCACCTCAGGCTCCAGTTCAAGGCGCGGCATTCAGCGAGCGAGCTTGCGTGCCACGGGTTTGCGCGTCTTTTCGCCACGCGACTTCGCCTCGATCCATTGACGTGCATCAGACCAGGCCACGGTCTTGCCGCTCTCCTGCAAGCGGCTCCAGCGCTCGTCGGCAATGCGCTCCAGCTCAGCAGCCGCTTCGTCCTCAGCCACCTTGGCCGCAATGGCTTCGACGATGAAGGCGTGCGGCGTCTTGCCGGCCCGTTCGGCGGCCTGATTGACACGCTGCTTCAGTTCGTCTTCAACGCGGATCGTCGTGGTGCTCATGGGTGCTCGCCAAACAAGTAGCACAACACTCTTTCAGCGCCCGCGCCTCCCCGGCACATAGTCCTCCCGCACATGCCCCGCCAGTTGCTCGGACGTGAACAGCACCGGCTTGGTCTTCATCGCGACGAAGAGCGGCGTCTGGTCGGCGTAGTGCGGGGAGCGTTCGTCGAGCGTGGCGGAGCCGAACTGGTGGACGCTGCGTGAACTCAGGCGCCCCTGCCTGTCCCACTCCACGAACATGATCAGCGTGTCGCCCGCGTTGGCCTTCAGTCGGCCGTCGGGCTGAGTCTCGCCCCAGACGGAACGGTAAGTGTCGCGGGCGCCATCGATACCCAGATCGAGCTTGCCGCGCTGGATGCGGTTGATCTCACCCCAGCTGGGATCGAGGCGGCCGAAGTGCTTCTTCAGGTGAGCGATCGCCTCGCGCAGGCCAGCCTCAGGCGTCATCAAGCGCGGGCCGCGGTAGGCCAGCACCTTGTAGGCCGTCAGCAGCACAAGCGGCGCTTCGCGGTTGGCCTGGTCGGCGCCGCGGTTCCAGCGCTTGAGCAGCACCTGGGCCGCACGCATGCTGTCGTCCTTGGCTTCGATGGCCAGCAGCTCGTCGACGAGCTTCACCGTCTCCGAGCGCTCGCTGTAGCGCAGGTCGTACTTGTAGCGCTCGAAGGCCTCGGCCGTGATGGCCAGATCCGCGCCGTAGGTTTCCTCGACGCGCAGCGCGCGATTGTTCATCTGCGTCTCCAGGCCCATGCTCGGCGGGAAGTCCGCAGCCTTCAACTGATCGCCATCGCCCGTTGCCTGCAGCGGCGTGTTGTTGGAGTTGTAGACAAAGCCCGAAACCGGATCCCAGACCTGGGGCACGCGGCTCGCGGGCAGGTACTTGCGCCACACGACGTCGGAACGGTCGCCGGGCTGGTCGACATTGCCGTCCACGCCGCCCGGCTGGTCCGGGTACTTGCCGTTGTAGACGAAGCCGATGTGGCCCTGGGCATCCGCGTAGATGTAGTTGAGGCTGGGCACCGCGTTGATCGCCAGCGCCGCTTTCCATTCCTGCAGGTTGCGCGCCTTGTTCTCGCGGAAGTACTGCAGCGGCTGGTCCACCTCGCCCATGCCGGCCCAGCGCAGTGCGTACGTGCCGCTGTCGGTCTGCAGCACGGGGCCGTGGATGGAGTGGAGCACCGGGCGATGCACCGTCCAGTGCAGCGGGCCGAAGAGGCGCACACGCAGCGCGGCATCGCTCACCTCGAAGCGGCGCCATTGGCCGTCCACGCGGTACTGCATCGGATCCGCCGGATTGAGCGTCAGCTTGTAGACGTTGATCAACCCTGGCTTGTTGACCGTGTGCGCCCAGCCCAGATTCTCGTTGTGGCCGTGCAGCATGAAGGGCGCGCCGGGGAAGAAGCCGCCGGCCACGTGCCAGCCCTCACCGCTTTGCAGCACGGCCTCGTACCAGGCGACGGCGCCGGTGTACGGCTGGTGCGAGTTCACCAGCAGGCGCGTGGCGCCGTCGGCCGAGCGGCTGGGCGCAACGGCGATGCCGTTCGATCCTTTCGGAGGTTCTTTCGATGCGGGCGCTGCCGGTGCCGTCAATCGCTTGAGCACCTCCTCCATGCCAAAGAAGAACGGCGACTTGAAGACGAAGCCCGCGGCGATGTCCTGGCCGCGCACGGGCAGCAGGCCACGCGTGGCCACCTCGGGATGCGTGGCAGCGTAGTGGTTGATGCCGTTGGCATAAGCTTGCAGCACGGCCTTCACGTCTTGCGGCAGATCGGTCTCGTAGCGCGCATTGACCGCCTCCCAGACGCCGAAGAGACGCACCAGGTAGTCGGTCGGCGCTGCGCCCACGCCCTTCTCCGCGGCCAGCTGTCCACGCGTGGCCAGCAACACATCGCGGATGGTGGCGAAGTCGTCTTCCGCATGCGCCCAGGCCAGGCCGTAGGCCACGTCCACGTCGCGCGCCCCGCTGATGTGCGGCACGCCGAACTCGTCGCGCTGGATGCGGGCCTCGTAGGCTTTGGCTCGTTCGATGAAGAGCTGGCGATCGAGCTCGGGCGGCTGCTGCCATTGCTCCCATGCAACGACAACGGTGAACAACAGCGGCAATGCGGCCACGGCCAGGCCGAGCCGGCGGGCCCAAGTCTTGGTCATGAAGGGATCTCCTCGGTCTTCTTGTGATGTTCCTCGCCCGGCACACGCGGGCGGCGAAATCACATCACCGCGCCGACCTGCCAGGGCACGAACTCATTCTGGCCGTAGCCGTGCTGTTCGCTCTTCGTGGCTTGCCCTGAGGCCGTGGCCAGCATCAGCTCAAAGATGCGCTGGCCCATCTCGGCGATGGTGGCCTGGCCATCGACGATTTCCCCGCAGTTGATGTCCATGTCGTCCTGCTGACGCTGCCACAGCGCCGTGTTGGTGGACAGCTTGAGCGAGGGCGTTGGCGCGCAGCCGTAGGCCGAGCCGCGGCCGGTGGTGAAGGCGATGAGGTTGGCGCCGCCGGCCACCTGGCCCGTGGCGCTCACCGGGTCGTAGCCCGGCGTGTCCATGAAGACGAAGCCGTGCTGCTTCACGGCTTCCGCATACTCGTAGACGGCCTGCAGGTTCGTCGTGCCGCCCTTGGCCACGGCACCCAAAGACTTTTCCAGGATCGTCGTCAGCCCGCCCGCCTTGTTGCCCGGCGATGGGTTGTTGTTCATCTCGCCTTCGTTGATGCGGGTGTATTCCTCCCACCAGTGGATGCGCTCGATCAGCTTCTCGGCCACGGCGGGCGAGACGGCGCGCCGCGTCAGCAGGTGTTCAGCACCGTAGATCTCGGGCGTTTCCGAAAGAATCGCCGTGCCGCCATGGGCGACGAGCAGGTCCACCGCCGCGCCCAGCGCCGGGTTGGCGCTGATACCGGAGTAGCCGTCCGAGCCGCCGCATTGCAGGCCCACGGTGATGTGCTCCACGCCGCAGGGCTCGCGCTTCACGGCATTGGCTTCGGGCAGCATCGATTGAACGACCTCGATGCCCTTGGTCACCGCGGCGCTCGTGCCGCCCACGTCCTGGATGTTAAAAACGCGCAGCGTCTTGCCTTCGTTCAGCGCGCTGTGGGCCAGCCAGCTCTGGATCTGGTTGGCTTCGCAGCCCAGGCCCACGACCAAGATGGCACCGAAGTTGGCGTGCGTGGCATAGCCGGCCAGCGTGCGCTCCAGCAGGCGCATGCCCAGCCCTTCACCATCCATGGCGCAGCCGCTGCCATGCGTCAGCGCGACCACGCCGTCGACATTCGGGAAGGCCTCGAGCCCGCCGCGAGCGAAGTGATCGGCAATCGCGCGCGCCACCGTGGCCGAGCAGTTCACGCTGGTCAGCACGCCGACGTAGTTGCGCGTGGCCACGCGGCCGTCCGCGCGCTTGATGCCCATGAAGGTGGCATGCTGGCGCGGTGCATCGGGCCTGGTGTCCGCACCAAAGGCGTAATCGCGCGCAAAGGCGCCGTGCTCGGCGCCCACATCGAGGTTGTGCGTGTGCACATGCTCGCCCGGGGCAATCGCCTGGCGGGCGAAGCCGATGATCTGGTTGTAGCGCCGCACCGGCTCGCCAGCTGCGACCGCCCGGGCCGCCACCTTGTGGCCCGGCGGGATCAAGCCGCGGATCGTGACGCCATCCGCCACAGTACCGCCCAGCAGCTGTTGCCGGGCAATCAGCACGTCGTCGTTGGGGTGAAGGCGCAGAGTCGGGTTCATGGGCGATAACGTTCGAAACAGACGGATAGCTTGCCACATCTTCTCCTGCTCTCCTACGCTGGCCCGCTGCAGCAAGTTGCAACATCTTCGTGCCTCGATGCCGTCGCGAGGCGGCACAGGCGCGATCTAATTCCGCCCGCTCTTTGACTCATAAGAAGGAACACCCCCATGAAAACAAAACGCCTGATTGCCTCCACCGTCGCCCTCTCCATCGTGCTGGCCTCCCTGCCGATGCGCGCCTCCGCCGATATCGTGCCGACGGACGCCCTGCTGTCGGCCACCCAGACCCAGTCCATCGACAACCGCACCCGCATCAAGCAGTTCATGGCCCGCGAGGACGTTCGCCAGGCGCTGGTTCAGCAAGGCGTCGACGCCAACGCCGCCCTCGCCCGCGTGGACGCCATGAGCGACGACGAAGCCGCCGAGATGGCCGACCGCGTCGCCCAGGCCCCCGCCGGCGGCGACGTGCTGGGCATCGTGTTCACGGTGTTCGTGATCCTGCTGGTCACCGACATCCTGGGCCTGACCAAGGTCTTCCCGTTCACCCGCTCGGTGCGATGAAGCTGGGCGCTGCGGCGCGCGCCGGGGCCGCACTGCTGCTCGCCGCCGCGCTCTGCGGCGGCCTGGGCGGTTGCGCCTCGCCGCCACAGCTGCATCAGCTGGAACAGTCCTGGCCGGCCACGCTGCCGGCCCGGGCTGAACTCAAGAACGTGCCCTTCTTCGCCCAGGAAGAGCACGAATGCGGCCCCGCCTCGCTGGCCATGGTGCTGCAATCCAGCGGCGTGAAGCGGGCCACGCCGGAACAGCTGCTGCCGCAGGTCTACCTGCCCGGCCGCAAGGGTTCGCTGCAGCAGGAAATGCTGATCGCCGCCCGCCGCAACGGCCTGGCCGCCTATGCGCTGGCCCCCTCCTTGCCGGACCTGCTCGCCGAAGTGGCCGCTGGCCACCCGGTGCTGGTCTTCCAGAATCTCTCGCTGCCCATCTACCCGGTCTGGCACTACGCCGTCGTGATCGGCTACGACCGGGACCGCCACACCTTGACACTGCATTCGGGCCGCACGGAACGGATGGAGATGTCGCTGAGCGCCTTCGAGCGAACCTGGGCGCGCAGCGGCCATTGGTCCATGGTCGCCCTGCCCTTGAACGAGCTGCCGACCACCGCACAGCCCGCGCAATTCGGTGCGGCCGTGGCGGCGCTGGAACGCCTCGATGCCCAGGCCGCACGCATCGCCTACGCCACCGCCCTGCGGCGCTGGCCGACCGAACCGATCCTGCTACTCGGCGCCGGCAACGCGGCCTACGCCTCGCGCGACCTGCCCGGTGCAGCGCTGGCCTACCGGCAAGCCGTCACCGTTCGTCCGGATCTGGCCGACGCCTGGAACAACCTGGCCCAGGTGCTGATGGAATCGGGGGGCACCGGCCAGCAGGCTGAAGCACTGCAGGCCGCGGAAAAGGCCGTCGCCCTCGGCGGTCCACGCGTCGAGATGTACCGGGGCCTGGCGGAGAAGTTGCGCACCGCGCGCTGAACTTCTGGATGCAGCCGGGGCGCGTGATAGCCTCTCGCGCCATGTCCGCCACGACCAAATCCCAAGACGCTCACGAGGAACACGCCGCGCGCGTCTCCCTCGCCGAACTCCTGCTGCTGGCCAGCGTCTTCGTCGTCGCGGCCTGCGGCCTGGTCTATGAACTTGCAGCCGGTGCGCTGGCCAGCTATTTGCTGGGCGACTCGATCCTGCAGTTCTCCACAGTCATCGGCACCTACCTGTTCGCGATGGGTGTGGGCTCGTGGCTGTCACGTTTCCTGGAGCGGCAGCTGGTGGCGCATTTCCTGCGCATCGAGCTGCTCGTCGGCCTGGTCGGCGGGCTGATGCCCGCGGCGCTGTTCTGCGCCCACAGCTTCCTGCCGCCCAGCAGCCTCGCGCCCTTCCGCGCCCTGCTCTACGGGCTGGTGCTGCTGGTGGGCATGCTGGTGGGCCTCGAGATCCCGCTGGTGATGCGCATCATGAAGCGCCACGCGCGCTCGCGGCTGGGCCTGAAGGACCTCGTCTCGCAGGTGCTGACCTTCGACTACCTCGGCGCCCTCGTCGTGGCGCTGGCCTTCCCGCTGCTGCTGGTGCCCAACCTGGGTCTGATCCGCACCGGCCTGGCCTTCGGTCTGCTCAACGTGGCCGTGGCCGTGTGGGCGTTGGTGCTGTTCCGCGCCGAGCTGCGGGCCTTCGCCTCGCATGCGCTGGCTTGCGGCGTGAGCGTCGTTCTGCTCCTCGCGGCCTTCCTTGCGTCGGACCAGCTCACCAGCTGGTCCGAGGACCGCTTCTACGGCGAACGCATCCTGGTGCGCGAAAGCAGCAACTACCAGCGCATCGTCATCACCGAAGGCCACAACGGCACGCGGCTCTTCCTCAACGGCAATCTGCAGTTCGCCTCCAAGGATGAATACCGCTATCACGAGGCCCTCGTCCATCCGGCGATGGCTGCGCAGGGCGCGCCGAAGAAGGTGCTGGTGCTCGGCGGCGGCGACGGCATGGCCGTCCGCGAGATCCTGCGCTATCCATCGGTCGAGAACGTCACGCTCGTCGAGCTGGATCCGCACATGACGCGGCTCTTCTCCACGCTGCCGAACATGAAGAAGCTCAACCACGAATCGCTGTTGAGCCCGAAAGTCCAGATCGTCAACGCCGATGCCTTCGGCTGGCTGGAACAGCACGAAGGCTTCTTTGACGTGATCGTGATCGACTTCCCCGATCCCAGCAATTTCGCGCTCGGCAAGCTCTACACCGAGAGCTTCTACAAGCTCGTGGAGCAGCATCTTTCCGCCAGCGGTTATGCGGTGGTGCAGACGACCTCGCCGCTGGTGGCACGACGCAGCTTCTGGACCGTGGCGACCACGCTCGAGGCCGTCGGCTTCTCCACCACGGCGTACCACGCCAACGTGCCGAGCTTCGGCGAATGGGGCTTCATCCTGGCCGGCCGCCGGCCCTGGCACAAGCCCGCCACGCTGCCCGCCGGATTGCGCTTCCTCACGCTGCAGGACCTGGACAGCCTGTTGGTCTTCCCGCCCGACATGGACCGCGTGCCGACCGAGGTCAACCGCCTCTCAAACCAGGTGCTCGTGCGCGAGTTCGAGCAGGAGTGGGGCCAGGTGCATTGAATGGAGTCGATCAAGCGGCGTGAGCTGATGCTGGCGGCCGGCGCCAGCCTGTTCGCCGGGTGCCAGCCGAAGGAAGTGCATTTCGAAGGCAGCTGGCTCGGCGCCAGCAGCACGCGCGGCCACCGGCTGCGTGCACCGCTGCCCAAGGTGGTGGGCGAGGGCCCGATCCGCAAGACCGATGTGCTGATCATTGGCGCCGGTGTGGCCGGTCTGGCCTGCGCGCGCGAACTGGCAAAACGCAATATCGACTTCGCGCTGCTCGATCTCGAGGACGAGGCCGGCGGCAACGCGCGCGGCGCCAAGGTGGGCGGGCGCGCCTGCCCGCTCGGTGCGCACTACCTGCCGCTGCCCAACGCCGAGACGCGCGAGGTCTACCAGCTGCTCGAAGACTTCGGCCTCGTGCGGCAGCAACTCGGCCGCACCGTCTGGGACGAGCGCAACCTCTGCCACAGCCCGCAGGAGCGGCTCTTCTACAAGGGCCAATGGGTCGAGGGCTTGCTGCCGCCCGCCGAGGACAAGGCGTGCGCCGTGCAGTACGTGCAGTTCGCGCGGCTGGTGGAAAGCGCGCAGAAGCAGCTCGGCTTCGCCATGCCCACGCGCCGCGCCAATTGGACCGCTGCTCACGCCGCGCTCGATGCCCAGCCCTTTGCCGCCTGGCTCGATCACCAGGGCCTGACGCATCCCTCGCTGCGCTGGTACCTCGACTACTGCTGCCGCGACGACTACGGCGCCGATGCCAAGACCGTCTCCGCCTGGGCCGGCCTGCACTACTTCGCCAGCCGGCACGGCTTTCATCCGCCGGGCATGGAAACCGCCGAGCGCGAAGCCGTACTGACCTGGCCCGAGGGCAACGCCTGGCTCACGCGGCACATGGCCGATCCGCTGCGCGAACGCATCTTCACCGGCCGCACCGTGTTGCGCGTGGAAGATGGCCGCGAGGCCGTCGCCGCGCTGGCCTGGAACGAGAAGGCCGACGCACCGGAACGCTGGAGCGCGAAGCAGCTCGTGATGGCCACGCCGCTGTTCGTCGCCCGCAAGCTGCTGGGCGAAGGCATCGCGCCGCTGGACGCTGCCGTGAAGGCACAGCGCCACGCGCCATGGCTCGTCGCCAACCTGCTGCTGAGCGAGCCGCTGCTGGAACGCCCGGGCCTGCCGATGGCCTGGGACAACGTCCGCCATGGCGCTGAGTCTCTCGGTTATGTCGACGCGGGCCACCAGCTGCTGCGCCCCGATCTGCCGCCGCTGCTGTTGACGTTCTACTCCGCCTTGCCCGAGTCGCACCGCCGTGAATTGCTAGAGCAGGATTGGCGCCACTGGGCCGCGCAGGTGGTCAACGAATTGGGGCTCTTGCACGCCGATCTGCCCCACAAGCTGGAGCGCGTGGAGCTGATGCGCTGGGGCCATGCGATGAGCATTCCCACGCCTGGATTGCGCAGCTCCGACGCCCTGACTGCGCTGCATCAGACACAGGGCCGCGTGCATTTTGCGCACAGCGACCTGGCCGCTTATTCGGTCTTCGAAGAGGCATACACGCGCGGCGTACAGACGGCCGCCGGATTGGCGCGCCGCGGTTGAACAATTCGTAAAGATTCACGCGAGCCACATGCCTAAAGTTTGCCGACATGGCACCTAACATGCGGCCAGCCCGCGGGGAGCGGGCGTTGTCCAAGCATTCAACTCAGAAAGAATATTCGATGAGCAAGAAGATCATTGCCCTGGCCGCGTTGGCCGTCCTGTCCTCCTCCGCCATGGCTGCCGCCACCGACGAGACCGGCTTCTACGGCGGCGTCGTGCTCGGCTCCACCAAGTTCAAGGACGAAGGCGGCTCCGAGAACAAAACCAGCTTCGGCGCCCAGCTCGGCTACAACTTCAACGCCAACTTCGCCGTCGAAGTGCAAGCCCAGCGCCTGGGCAAGTGGAGCGAGACCGGCTTCTCGCTGACCGCCAATTCCGTCAACGTGTCGGGCCTGGGCAAGCTGCCGGTCGCCGACAACATCTCGCTGTTCGTGCGCGCCGGCTACAGCCGCAACACGCTGGAAGCCACCGAAGGTAACGTCAGCGCCTCGGTCCACAAGAACAAGGCCCTGGTCGGTGTCGGCGCTGACTTCAAGGTCGCCAACAACATCAGCCTGCGCACCGAGTACGTGAACTTCGGCTCCAACACCATCGGCGAAGGCACGGACAGCGTGACCATCAAGGTCCAGCAGGTCAACGTCGGTCTGAACTACTCGTTCTGATCATTCAACCCAGGGCGAGAGCCGCCGCCTTGCGCCAGCGCGCGTCAGGGCGGATGCGATCCTCCTGCCAGCAGGCATGGACCAGCTTGAGGACGTGTTCGTCGAGCTGGTCCAGCGCCTTCTGGCGCAGCAGCGGCCACGGCGCCGCTTCGGGCAGTTCGTGCGGACGCAGGACGAGCCCTGAACCCAGCCAGCCAGCCGTGAAGGCCCGCGTCATCCAGGCTTGCACATCGGGCCAATCCGGCACGAAGGGCGCGAGCACGCGCATCGCGCGCAGCCCCGTGATCAGGTGCAGGGCCACGAAATTGCGGCTGGCCAGATAGGCGTCCAGCGCCAGCAGGATCAGCGCTTCGCGGCGCAGCACCCAGTGCGCATCTTCGTTCAGGGCATCGGCCAGCGCTGCGTAAGACGGGCCGCGCGTGGCCGCGCGGACGCTCTCGCCGAAGCTGCGTCCATTCACCTCCCCCAGCGCATCGATCAGGCAGGCTCGCCAGCGCTCGAAATCGAGCTTCTCGACCTCACCGCCCATCGGCGGCATGCCCCAGGCCGAAGCCCAGTACGCCAGCGCAGCGCCCAGTTCACCGTCGTGGTCGCTCTCGTACGCATGAGCCGTGCGGATCATGCCGTGGAACAGGGCTGCGTGCGGCGAGTTGATCAGCACCGGCACGTGGCTGCGCAGAACGGCCTCGGCGCCGCGCGCCTGGATGTCCGCATCGATCAAGGCACGCAAGTCGGCATAGGCCTCGCGCCGCCCAAGCAGTTCACGCCAGTCGTCGGCGCCACTGTGCGCTGGAGCGGGCATCGGCTGCAGCTTGCCGGCCTCATGTGAAACCTGCTCCGCCAGGCGCTCGGGCTGTGCGCCCAGCTCCCAGGCCGCATGCAGGGCCATGGGCAGATGGTTGGAGAAGCGCGCGCCGTGGGACGGCCCGAAGGCAAGCGAGGCATCGAGTTGGCGATGCAGTTCGGCGAGAGGTGACATGTCAATTCCTGACTTGCGTGTTTGCGATGGCGCCGATAATGCAAATTCAAGTGCACTTGAAGTCAAGCATTGGTTGACCATCCCCCTCATGGACAAGCAGGATCGAATCCCCATCGGAGAACTCGCGCGCCGCAGTGGCATCGCCACCAGCGCCCTGCGCTTCTATGAGGAGCAGGGCCTCATCGAAAGCCAGCGCACCGGCGGCGGCCACCGCCACTATGCGCGGGCTGATTTGCGCCGCGTGGCCTTCATCGGCGCGGCGCAGAACTTCGGCCTGAGCCTGGAGCAGATCCGTGCGGCGCTGACCTCGCTGCCCGAGGGGCGCACACCCACAGCGGCCGACTGGGCGCGGCTCTCGCGCGAATGGCGGCCCTTGCTCGATGCGCGGATCGCGGCGCTGACCCGGCTGCGCGATCAGCTGGACAGCTGCATCGGTTGCGGCTGCCTTTCGCTGAAGAAGTGCGCACTGTTCAATCCGGGCGACGAGGCTGATGCGCTGGGCGCGGGGCCCAACTACCTGATGGGCCGCAAGCGAGCGCGAAACTGACGCCGCCGACAGCCGCAAAGGCTGCAAGGCTTATGCGGTTGCCGGCTGCGTGCTTCGACGCCGAACCCTATGCTGCGCGCCATGTCTTCCGCCCCCCTACCGCCTGAAGCCGACGGCCTGCCGATGCCGCAGCGCCTCCTCGCCGCCATCGCCATCCTCGGCGCGCTGGCCCTGGTCGTCATCGACGGCGCCATCGCCAACGTCGCGCTGCCCAGCATTGCGCTGCAGCTGCGCGCCCCGCCATCGGAGACGGTCTGGATCGTCACCGGCTACCAGCTGGCCGTGGTGATGTTTCTGCTGCCAGCCTCGGCGATGGGCGAGCGCTTCGGCTACCGGCGCGTGTTCGCAGCGGGCGTCACGCTCTTCACGCTGGCTTCGGCCCTGTGTGCCTTTGCGCCCTCGATGGGCTGGTTGGTTGCTGCGCGCTTCCTCCAGGGCCTGGGCAGTGCGGCCGTGATGCCGCTGGGCCTGGCCCTGCTGCGCTTCACCTATCCCAAGCGCTTGCTCGGCGCGGCCATCGGCTGGAATGCGTTGGCCGTGGCCTTGTCATCCGCCGCCGGACCGGGCATCGGCGCGGCGATCCTGGCCATCGCCGATTGGCGCTGGCTCTTCGCCGTCAACCTGCCGCTAGGTGCGCTGGTGCTGATGGCCTGCTCGAAACTGCCGCGTGCATCGGGCTCGGCGCGCAGCATCGACGGTATCAGCATCGTGCTGAACGCCGGACTGTTTGCGGCCTTCGTGATGGGCTGCGATAAGCTGATGACTGCGCCGGTGCTCGGCATCGGTTTGCTCGTGCTGTCGGGCCTGGGCCTGTGGGCGCTGGTACGGCGCGAAATGCCGCGCGCTGCGCCGCTGATTCCGCTGGACCTGCTGCGCGGGCATTCGTTTCGAATCTCGGTGATCGCGTCCGTCTGTTGCTTCACAGGGCAGATGGCCAGCTACATCGCCCTGCCCTTTCATCTGCAACACGCGCTGGGCTTGAGCGCCTCAGCCACCGGCCTGCTGATGACGCCGTGGCCCATCGCCGTGATGGCAGCCGCGCCGCTGTCCGGGCGCCTGGCCGATCGCGTGCCCACGGCCTGGCTGTGCGCGGCCGGCGGGCTGACGATGGCTGTGGGTCTTGCGGCTTGCGCGGCTCTGCCGTTGCAAGGCCACATCGTGCTTTTCGTCGTCGCGAGTGCCCTGGCCGGCCTGGGCTTCGGCTTCTTCCAGACGCCCAACAACCGCAACATGCTGATGACCGCGCCGAAGGAACGCAGCGGTGCTGCCGGCGGCATGCAGGGCATGGCGCGCCTGAGCGGCCAGACACTGGGCAGCCTGCTGATGGGTTTTCTGTTCGCGCTGTTGCCCACCTCGATGGCACCGCGCTGGGGCCTCGCGATCTCGGCAGTGCTGACCTTGGCTGCAGGCCTGATCAGCACGCTGCGCCGCGCGTCTCCTTCTTCGCTCAGCGCCCCCGCAGCAGCCGCTGGCGATCGACCTGGCGCGGCGTGAGGGCAGCGACCAGTCGCTCCATCAGGGCCTCGGCCTTGGCGCTGTTGTCCTGGCCCAGATTACAGACGTAGACATCAAGCGTCACAGCACCGATCTCGGGCCAGGTGTGCACGGCCAGATGCGATTCGGCGAGCAGGACAACGCCGGTGATGCCGCTCTGTTCGGCGCCCGGTGTGGGCTCGAAGCGATGGAACAGTTCGGCCACAGCGCCAAGGCCCGAAGCGGCAACCGCCTCGACGCACAGCGCGCGCAGCGCTGCGGGGTCGAGCATCAGCGGTGAATCGGGCTTGCAGCCACCCAGGTCGGCGGTGAGATGCAGCCCCTGCACTTCAACCCCCGGTGACCGGCGGGAAGAACGCGACTTCGGCGTCGTCGGGGATGAGGGCTTCCTCGCCGCTCATCAGCTGGTTCAGCGCACAGCGCACAGCGCGTTCGCGCGAGAGCACGCTGGCGTGGTCGGCACCTTTGGCGATCAGCGCATCGCGCAGGCTGGCCAGGGTCAGGCCCTGGCGCCACATGACGCGCTCCTCGGGACCCAGCTTCTCACGCAGCGAAGCGAAGTAGCGGACGGTGATCATGCGGAAAGGAATTCAGAAAACGGCATGAACTGCACGGTATCACCGTTGGCAATCGCCTGCCCCGGCGGGTTGTCGATGAGGCCATTGCCCCAGACGACCGAGGTCAATACACCGGAGCCCTGATTGGGGAAGAGATCGAGCCCGCCGGCCGCGTTCAGCCGCGCTCGCAGGAACTCACGGCGCCTGTCCGGCTTCGGCCAGGCAAAGTCAGCGCGCAGTGCATAGCGGCGCGGTTCGACGGCAGTTGATCCGAGCAGGCGCAGGATGAACGGCCGCACCAGCATCAGGAAGGTGACGAAACTGGAGACCGGATTGCCGGGCAGGCCGATGAAGTGCGCGGCGCCGACCTTGCCATACGCCAGCGGCTTGCCGGGCTTGAGTGCGATCTGCCAGAGGTCGAGCTGGCCCTCTGCCTGCACGGCCGGGCGCAGATGATCTTCTTCGCCCACCGAGACGCCGCCCGAGGTGAGGATGAGATCGGCTTGCGATGCAGCCTCGCGCAGCGCAGCGCGCGTGGCTTCGAGCTGGTCGGGCACGATGCCCAGGTCCACGACCTCGCAGCCCAGCGACTGCAGCAGGCCGCGCAAGGTGTAGCGGTTGCTGTTGTAGATGGCGCCGGGCTTGAGCGGCTCGCCGGGCATGACGAGCTCGTCGCCTGTGGAAAACAGCGCCACGCGCACCGGCCTGGCAACACCGAGGCGCGCCGCACCCACCGAGGCGGCCATGCCGAGCGCCGCCGCATCGAGTTTGCAGCCGGCGGCGAGCACGGTGGCACCGACGGCCACGTCTTCGCCACGGCGGCGGATGTTCTGGCCGGGGTTGACTGGTTGCTTGATCCGCACCGCATCGCCGTCCAGCTCGCAATGCTCCTGCATGACGACCACATCCGCGCCTGGCGGCACTTGCGCGCCGGTGAAGATGCGCGCCGCCGTGCCGGGCTGCAAGGGCTGGCCGATCACGCCGGCCGGGATGCGCTGGCTCACCGGCAGCAGCAGGCCGGCATCAGCCAGGCGCAACGCGTAGCCGTCCATGGCCGAGTTGTCGGCGGGCGGAACGTCCAGCAGCGAGACGACGTCGGCAGCGAGCACGCGGCCCAAGGCGTCGAAAGTGCAGACGTCCTCCACATGGCCCAGCGGCTGGGCCGCAGCGATCAGGCGGGACTTCGCTTCTTCAAAGCTCAACATGTCCGGCAATGTACTGCTTCACGGTGTTCATGTCGGCGGGCACGACATCGAAGCGCTTGGGCAGCGATTCGATGTTCTCCAGGCCCGCAGGCCGCGGCGGCTCGAAGCCAACGGCCTCGCGGATGGTCTCCGCGAACTTGGCGGGTAGCGCTGTCTCCAGCACGATCATCGGCACGCCCGGCTGATGCTTTTCCAGCGCCACCTTGAGGCCGTCGGCTGTGTGCGTGTCGATCAGCACGCCGTGAGCTTCCCAGCAGCGCTTGATCGTCGCAAGGCGGTCTGCATGCGTGGAGCGGCCCGAGGTGAAGCCGAAGCTCGCGATCCGCGCGTGTGCATCAGCGCTCAGCGTGAACGCGCCACCGCCGAACAGCGAACGCGTGCGCGCGCCGTCACGGCCCAGCAAATCGAACACGAAGCGCTCGAAGTTGCTGGCCTTGGAGATGTCCATCGAAGGACTCGAAGTCTCGTGCGTCTGCGCGGCACCGCGCGGCGCGTAGGTGCCGGTGCGGAAGAACTCGTCGAGCACGTCGTTCTCGTTCGTAGCGACGACGAGCTGCGCGATCGGCAGGCCCATCATGCGCGCCACGTGACCCGCGCAGACGTTTCCGAAGTTGCCGGAAGGCACGCAGAAGCTGACCTTCTCGGCGTTCGTTCTCGTGGCCTGGAAATAGCCGGCGAAGTAGTAGACGACCTGCGCCAGCAGCCGCGCCCAGTTGATCGAGTTGACCGTGCCGATGCGGTACTTGCGCTTGAAGTCGAGGTCATTGGACACGGCCTTGACGATGTCCTGGCAGTCGTCGAACACGCCTTCGACGGCGAGGTTGTGAATGTTGGCGTCCTGCAGGCTGAACATCTGCGCCTGCTGGAAGGGGCTCATGCGACCGTGCGGGCTCAGCATGAAAACGTTGACGCCCTTCTTGCCGCGCATCGCGTATTCGGCGGCACTGCCCGTGTCGCCACTCGTCGCGCCGAGGATGTTGAGCGTCTCGCCGCGGCGGCCAAGTTCATATTCGAACAGCTGGCCGAGCAGCTGCATCGCCATGTCCTTGAAGGCCAGCGTGGGGCCGTTGGACAGGGCTTCGAGCGAGATGCCGTCGCTGAGCTTCTTCAGCGGCACGATCTCTTTGGTGCCGAACACCTTTGCCGTGTAGGTGCGTTTGACGAGCGCGCGCAGGTCTTCGGCCGGGACGTCATCGATGTAGAGCGTTAGCACCTCGAAGGCCAGCTCGGCGTACGACAGGCTGCGCCACTTCGTGAGCGTGGCATCGTCGACCTGCGGGTAGTGCTCGGGCAGGTAGAGGCCGCCATCCGGCGCGAGGCCCTCAAGGAGGATCTCGCTGAAGGATCGCAGCGCCGGATCGCCGCGCGTGCTGCGGTACTTCACGCCAACTCTTCCTTGCGCAGCTTCACGATCGGCGCCAGCACGGTCGGCAGCGCCTGCATCAGCGCCAGGGCCTTGTTCATGCGGCCTTCCACGGTTTCGTGGGTCAGGATGACGAGGTCGGTCTGGCGCTCGCCTTCCATGGACTCGCGCTGCAGCACGGCGTCGATGGAGATGTCGTTCTCGGCCAGCGTGGTGGTGATGCGCGAGAGCACGCCGGCTTCGTCGGCCACGCGCAGACGCAGGTAGAAGCTGGTGCGCACGTCTTCGATCGGCAGGATCGGCGCGCTGCTGAGGGCATCCGGGCGGAAGGCCAGGTGCGGCACGCGGTGCTCGGGGTCGGCGGTGGCCAGGCGGGTGATATCGACCAGGTCAGCCACGACGGCCGATGCCGTGGGCTCGGCGCCGGCGCCCTTGCCGTAGTAAAGCGTGGTACCCACCGCGTCGGCCTGCACCACCACCGCGTTCATCGCGCCTTCGACGTTGGCGATCAGGCGATTGCTCGGGATCAGCGTCGGGTGCACGCGCAGCTCAAAGCCCGTGTCACGACGACGGGTCATGCCCAGCAGCTTGATGCGATAGCCGAGCTGTTCTGCGTACTTGATATCGGCAGCCTGCAGCTGCGTAATGCCTTCCACATGCGCCTTGTCGAACTGCACGGGGATGCCGAAGGCGATGGCGCTCATCAAGGTGGCCTTGTGGGCGGCATCGATGCCTTCGATGTCGAAGGTGGGGTCGGCCTCGGCATAGCCCAGGCGTTGGGCTTCGCGCAGCACGTCGGCAAACGAGGCGCCCTTGGAGCGCATCTCCGAGAGGATGAAGTTGGTCGTGCCGTTGATGATGCCGGCCACCCATTCGATGCGGTTGGCCGTCAGGCCTTCGCGCAGCGCCTTGATGATCGGGATGCCGCCAGCCACTGCGGCCTCGAAACCGACCATCACGCCCTTGGCGTGCGCGGCGGCGAAGATCTCGGTGCCGTGCACGGCCAGCAGCGCCTTGTTGGCGGTGACCACGTGCTTGCCCTTGGCGATGGCGGCGAGCACCAGCTCCTTGGCAATGCCGTAGCCGCCGATCAGCTCGACGACGATGTCGATCTCGGGGTTGTCGATGATGACGCGGGCATCGGCCACCACTTCGCAGGCATCGCCCACGATGGCGCGGGCGCGGTTGGTGTCGAGGTCGGCAACGCAGGCGATCTCGATGCCGCGGCCAGCGCGGCCCTTGATTTCTTCCTGGTTGCGACGCAGCACGTGGAAGGTGCCACCGCCAACGGTGCCGATGCCGAGCAGGCCGACTTTGATGGGTTTCATAACAAGACTCAGGTGCTGTGACGTTTGCGGTAATTCGAGAGGAAGCGCTCGATGCGGCCGACGGCGACCGTCAGGTCGTCGACGTTGGGCAGGAAAACGAGCCGGAAATGGTCGTTGGCCACCCAGTTGAAACCGGTGCCCTGCACGATCAGGACCTTCTCTTCGGCGAGCAGTTCGTAGGCGAACTGCTGGTCGTCGGCTATCGGGTAGATCTTGGGATCCAGGCGCGGGAACATGTACAGCGCGGCCTTGGGCTTGACGACGGAGACGCCCGGGATCTGCGTGAGCAGGTCGTAGGCCAGATCGCGCTGGCGGCACAGGCGGCCGGTGGGTGCGACGAGATCCTTGATGCTCTGGTAGCCGCCCAGTGCGGTCTGGATGGCGAGCTGGCCCGGCGTGTTGGAGCACAGGCGCAGCGAGGCCAGCATGTTCAGGCCCTCGATGTAGTCGCGCGCATGGCGCTTCTCGCCCGAGACGATCATCCAGCCGGCGCGGTAGCCGCAGGAGCGGTAGTTCTTCGAGAGACCGTTGAAAGTGATGAACAGCACATCGTCGGCCAGCGAGGCCATGCTGGTGTGCGTGTTGCCGTCGTAGAGCGTCTTGTCGTAGATCTCGTCGGCCAGGATCACCAGCTCGTGCTGGCGGGCGATCTCGATGATCTCCAGCAGCACGTTCGTCGGGTAGAGCGCGCCAGTCGGGTTGTTCGGGTTGCAGACCATGATGGCCTTGGTCCGCGGCGTGATCTTGGCGCGCATGTCGGCGAGGTCCGGCATCCAGTCCGACTGCTCATCGCAGATGTAGTGGACCGGCTTGCCGCCCGAGAGGCCGACCACTGCCGTGTAGAGCGGAAAATCGGGCGCGGGGATGAGGATCTCGTCGCCGTCGTTCACCAAGGCCGAGACGGCCATCTGGATCAGCTCGGAGGCGCCGTTGCCGAGATACACGTCGTCGACCGAAACACCCTTGACGCCCTTTTCCTGGCTGTAGTGCACCACGGCCTTGCGCGGGGCAAACAGGCCCTTGGAATCGGTGTAACCCGCCGCATCGGGCAGGTTGCGTATTATGTCCTGCACGATCTCGTCCGGCGGCTCCAGCCCGAACACGGCCACGTTGCCGATGTTGAGCTTGATGATCTTTTGCCCTTCCTCTTCCATCGCTCGCGCCTTGTCCAGGACAGGTCCGCGGATGTCGTAGGAGACGTTGGCCAGCTTGGCTGACTTGGGCAGAGGCTTCAAGGACAGGCTCCCTTAGGGCTTGAGGGCGAGAAAATGCGATTTTTGATTTGAACACAGGGGTTGCCGGCCTCTAGCCCCGCAGGCACCGGCAATCCACAAGCGAGCCTCCATGAAATTTCAACTCGACGAACAGCTCGGCGGCAACGTGATCTCCCAGCACGATGGCCAGTGCGTGTGGATCAACGGCATGCCCTACCGGGACAGCGTGCTGGTGCCCTGGCGCGGCCAGGTCGCGCTGTGGCCCGTGCACCGCTTCGAGGACCTGGCGCCCGAGCATTTCGAGCAGATCCTGGGGATGAAGCCCGAGCTGGTCATCCTGGGCACCGGCTCGAAGCTGCGTTTTGCCTCACCCGCCCTGTCCTACAGCCTGATCAATGCCGGCATCGGCCTGGAAACCATGGACTTTGGCGCGGCCTGCCGCACCTACAACGTGCTGGCCAGCGAAGGCCGCTCGGTGCTGGCGGCGCTGCTGATCGAGCGTTGATTCGGGGGAAGATTCCGGCGAGAAGCAGGCCCAAGCGCAGGTGAGGGGCCGCCCCAGGCCGAGGGACATCTGGAGCGGTTATAATTTCGGGCTATTGCCCACCCCGGGCATTGACTCATGCAAGAACGCCCACATGACGCCAGCGCTCAACAAACCCCTCCCGGAAATTGAAGCTCTTGCCACCGGCGGCGTGAAGTTCACAGCAAACACCTACCTCGGCCAGTCCGTGGTGCTGTACTTCTACCCCAAGGACAATACGCCCGGTTGCACCACGGAAGCCATGCAATTCCGTGATCGCCACAAGGACTTCGTCAAGGCCGGCGCCGTCGTGCTCGGTGTTTCCCGCGACAACATGGCCTCGCACGACAAGTTCAAGCAGACGCTGGAACTGCCCTTCGAGCTGATCGCCGACACCGAAGAAAAGCTCTGCCACATGTTCGGCGTGGTCAAGAACAAGATCATGTACGGCAAGAAGGTCAAGGGCATCGAACGCTCCACCTTCCTGATCGACCCGCAAGGCGTGCTGCGTGCCGAATGGCGCGGCATCAAGGTCGCCGGCCACGTGGACGAAGTCCTCAAGGCCGTGAAGGCGCTGAAGAAGGAAGCCGCCTGATCAGGTCCGCTGACTCTGTCGGGGGGAGCCCCGCAGTATGAAACCAAAGCCGCCCCGTGAATCGAATCCAGGGCGGCTTTGTTGTTTTCGGCGCCCGCTCGTTTTCCCCGTTCGCCGACATGGATTGGCTGTCACACGTTTGTGCATAATCAGCGCCATGACCCCGAGTCGTAACGTCCAGATCCCAGCGTCAAGCCGCACAGCAGCCTGTGCGGCTTTTTGCTTTTCTGGGCACGCAATTTCCTCACCGACGAGCACCAGCGCCACACATGCCTCTGCCCAAAGCCCCGACCAAACGCGCCAGTCGCCTAGACGCATCTGAATACTCCAGCTCGCTGGCGGTGAGCAAACCCGACACCTCCCGCCCGAGACCCGCTGCTGAAAGCCACCCGGAACCTGTGGCTGCCCCGCCCAAGCAGGGCCCGCTGCTCAAGCTGGCCAGTGCCAAGCCCGCCGCGCTGTTCTCGCCGGTGGCCAAGCTCCCCGAGAAACAACCCGACCTCACGGCCGTCCCGCCGGCCGGCAATGCGCGTGCTGAAAGGCCTGCCGCCCGCGGCAAGGCGCCCAAGAAGAAGGGCAACGGCGTGATCAAGCTCTTCGTGCTCGACACGAACGTGCTGATGCACGACCCGATGAGCCTGTTCCGCTTCGAGGAGCACGACGTCTACCTGCCCATGATCACGCTCGAGGAGCTGGATGGGCACAAGAAGGGCATGACCGAAGTGGCGCGCAACGTGCGCCAGGTCAGCCGTGAGCTGGACTCGCTCGCTGCGGACCTGAAGACCAGCAACATCGAGGAAATGGCCAAGGGCCTGCCGCTGGACGGCACCGGCCATCGTGAAGCCGGCGGCAAGCTGTTCTTCCAGACCGAGCTCGTCGACATGCCGCTGCCGCAAGGCCTGCCCCAGGGCAAGGCGGACAACCAGATCCTGGGTGTGGTGCAGGCGCTCAAGGGCCAGTACCCGGGCCGTGAAGTCGTGCTGGTGTCCAAGGACATCAACATGCGCATCAAGGCCCGCGCGCTGGGCCTGGCCGCAGAGGACTACCGCAACGACAAGACGCTGGAAGATGCCGACCTGCTCTACAGCGGCGTGCAGGCCCTGCCGGCCGACTTCTGGGAGCGCCATGGCAAGACCATGGAGAGCTGGAGCCAGGGCGGCCTGACCTTCTACCGCATCAGCGGCCCGCTGGTGCCTTCGCTGCTGGTCAACGAGCTCGTCTACCTGGAAGCGCCGGGCGCCACGCCGCTCTACGCCAAGGTGATGGAGATCACCGGCAAGACGGCGGTGCTGCGCACGCTCAAGGATTTCGGCAACCAAAAGCACAGCGTCTGGGGCGTGACTGCCCGCAACCGCGAGCAGAACTTCGCCCTGAACCTGCTGATGGACCCCGAGTGCGACTTCGTCACCCTGACCGGCACCGCCGGCACGGGCAAGACGCTGCTCACGCTGGCGGCCGGCCTTTCGCAGGTGCTGGACGAGCGCCGCTACTCCGAGATCATCGTCACCCGCGTGACCGTGCCCGTGGGCGAGGACATCGGTTTCCTGCCCGGCACCGAGGAAGAAAAGATGAGCCCCTGGATGGGCGCGCTCGACGACAACCTCGAAGTGCTGGCCCGTGGCGACAGTGGCGCCGGCGAATGGGGCCGCGCCGCCACCAATGATCTCGTGCGCAGCAAGATCAAGATCAAGAGCTTGAACTTCATGCGCGGGCGCACCTTCCTCAACAAGTTCGTCATCATCGACGAGGCCCAAAACCTCACGCCCAAGCAGATGAAGACGCTCATCACCCGCGCCGGCCCCGGCACCAAGATCGTCTGCCTGGGCAACCTGGCCCAGATCGACACGCCTTACCTCACCGAGGGCAGTTCGGGCCTGACCTATGCCGTGGACAAGTTCAAGGGATGGGCCCACAGCGGCCACATCACCCTGGCCCGCGGCGAACGTTCGAGGCTGGCGGATTTCGCATCAGAAGTTCTGTAATTGACGCTCTACGTATCCGACCTCGACGGCACGCTCCTCGACCCCCAAGCCCGGCTCTCCGACACCACGAAGTCAGGGCTCATCCGCCTGCTTGATGCTGGTCTGCAGTTCAGCGTGGCCAGCGCGCGGCATGTCGTCTCCATCCAGAAGATCTTCGAGGGCGTGCCGCTCAAGCTGCCCGTTATCTCCAGCAACGGCGCCTACCTGAGCGACGCCCTCACCGGCCGCCACGAACTCGTCAACGCCATGGACCCGGCGCTCTCGCAGGCCGTGTTCATGCTGATGCGCCGGCACGGCTTCACGCCCTTCGTGCTCACGCATGGGCCCAAGGGCGACCGGCTGTTCTTCGAATCGGTGCAGAACGAAGGCCAGCGGCGCTTCGTCGAGGAGCGCCAGCAAGGCCAGGACCCGCGTCTGCGCCAGACGGACCGCATCGCCGACGAGCTCGTGCACCCGGCCATCACGCTGCTGGTGATCGCCGAATCAGCGCCCCTGCAAGCGCTGTACGCCGAGATCGACGCGCTGTGCGGCAACACCATCGAGATGCACCTGGCCGACGACCTCTACATGCCCGGCTATCCATGGCTGAATGTGCATGACGCCAAGGCGAGCAAGGCGCAGGCCATCCACAGCCTGGCCGAGCGCTACGGCCTGCACGAGCGTGAGCTGGTGGTGTTCGGCGATCACGTCAACGACGTGTCGATGTTCCGTACCGCGCATCGCGGCATCGCCGTGGCCAACGCGCTCGATGAACTCAAGCAGCTGGCCCACGAGGTGATTGCACCGCATCACGAGGATGCGGTGCTGCGCTTCATCGAGCGGGATTTCCGCCCGTCTGACCCATCATCTGACCCAGCAAGTCGCTGAGCGAATCGTGGGCGGGCATCTGCCCGTCGGGTGTCAGGTGATCGACCAGCTGCGGCAGGTGTTGCGCCAGCTGCTCCGCCGCGTCGCCATGGCTCAGGCCCAGGGCTTGCGCCAGCTGACCCAGCGAGCCGCCGGAACTGCCCAGGGCCGAGGCGATCTGGTCGCCCGAAACCGGCAGGTTCGAGCCTTGCGAGATCCAGCTCTTCACCTGCTCGCCCAGGCCGCCGGCCTGCAGCTGCTCCAGCAGGCCCGCCAGCCCGCCCTGCACGGCACCGTTGCCCATCAGGCTGCCGAGCAGGCCGCCCAGGTCGATGCCGCCGCCCTGCCCGCTCAGTCCGCCTTGTGCGCCGTTGTTGTTGCTCATGGCCTGGCTGGCCGCGCCGATCAAGGAATCCAACAGTCCCATGTCCTGCTCCTCATGCTGCGGCGAGATTGCCGCTGAGGCCGATGCTAATCCTCCGCCATGACGGAAACCTCGCCGTCCGTCCGGCCTTCCTGCGGCCGCAGCTGCGCAAAGATGAACGCGGCCAGGGCAGCCATCGCGCCGATGGCGATGTAGGTCAGGTGGAAGGCCGGCAGCAGGTCCGTCTGTGCCTCCGGCAAACCGGACTGGCCACCGGAGAACAGCAGCAAGAAGAGGCTCGAACTCGCCACGCCCAGGCTCATGGACAGCTGCATCACCACCGCCAGCAGGCTGTTGCCGCTGCTCGCCGTTTCCGGACCGAGGTCGGAGAGCGTCAGCGCGTTCATCGCGGTGAACTGCATGCTGTTGACGAGGCCGAACACGCCCAGGTGGAAGAACAGCCACACATGGCCGACATCGCGCGGCACCAGCGCGAAGCTGGCAATCAGCGCACCCAACAACAGCGTGTTGCCCACCAGCACGCGCCGGTAGCCCAAACGCCGGATCAGGCCGGTGGCCCAGGCCTTGACGACCATGGCGCCCAGCACGGCTGGGATCATCGACAGCCCCGCCTCGCTCGGCGTGAAGCCCAGACCCAACTGCAGGAACAGCGGCGTGAGGAAAGGCGTGGCACCGCTGCCCAGCCGGGCGAACAGATTGCCGATCAGGCCGATGCGGTAGGTGGAGACCGAGAACACCGCCGGGTTGAACAGCGGAGCCGGTGTGCGTGCCGCATGCAGCCAGTAGGCCGACAGGCAGGCCAGCCCCGCCGCCAGGCCCAGCACCGCAAGTGCCGAGCTGAGCATGCGCTCGCCCAGCGCCTGCAAGGCCATGCTGGAGAGCATCAGCCCCGCACTGAAGAGCACAAAGCCCAGCGCGTCGAACTTGCGCCGCTCGCCCAGGTACTGCGGCATGTAGCGCCGCGCCGCCACCAGGCCCGCCAGACCCACCGGCAGGTTGATCAGGAAGATCCAGCGCCAGCTGACGTACTCGACCAGGAAGCCGCCCAGCGTCGGCCCCACCAGCGGCCCGACCAGACTCGGGATGGCGATGAAGCTCATCACCGGCAGGAACTCCTCCTTCGGAAACGCGCGCAACACCGCAAGGCGGCCGACCGGCAGCAGCAGCGCGCCACCCACGCCCTGCAGCACACGTGCGCCCACCAGCAGCGAGAGGTTCGGGCTGGCCGCGCAGGCCAGCGAGCCGAGCGTGAACAGGCCGACGGCCCAGAGGAAGAGCGTGCGGGTGCCGAATCGATCGGCCAGCCAGCCCGAGGCCGGGATGAGCAGCGCGACGGTCAGCATGTAGGCCACCACCACCGACTGCATGCGCAGCGGATGCGCGCCGAGCTCACGCGCCATGCCGGGCAGCGCGGTGTTGAGCACCGTGATGTCCAGCGACTGCATGAAGAAGGCCAGGGCCACGACCCAGGGCAGAAACCTGCGGACGGCGGGGCTCAGTTCAATGGACGACGACATGGGGCAAGCGTACCCGCGGCTCGGCAGCGCAGTGATTGAGCGGCTCAAAAAATAAAAACCGCCCAGCGGCACTGGGCTGCTGGGCGGGGAACGCCGTCGTTACGGCTTGAGGACTCCACAGGAGACACCTGCGGCGCCGGGTCGAGAAAAAGACTCAGCGCTTCAGGTCCTCGAAGAATGCCTTGGAATTCCACGGACGACCAAGGAAATCCTTCACAAGTTGATCGGCTGGATGCTGTCCGCCTTGCGCCAGCACCTTGTTGCGGTAGGCCCTGCCCACCTTGGGATCGAGCTTGTCGGCATTGAAGGCGGTGCGCAGGTCCATCGCGATCACCTTGCTCCACAGGTAACCGTAGTAGCCGGCGCTGTAGTCGGGGCCAGCAATATGAGCAAAGCCCGCCGGGAACAGGCTGCCCTTGACATAGCCGATGGGCGTTTCGCCTTCCATGTGAGCCCAGAGCGCGAGCGGCTCGGGTTCGTCCTTGCCATGCAGGGCCAGGTCATAGGCGGCGTAGAGGCGCTGGCGGGCATAGCCGGAACCCTTGCCGAAATCTCGCGCCGCAACGGCCTTGGCCAGCAGTTCGGGCGGCACGGTCTTGCAGCTGGGGCAGACCTCGCTCATCACGGCCAGCACCTTGGCGTCATACACCCAGTCTTCGAGCATCTGCGAAGGGGCTTCGACGAAATCATGGACGGTGGAGGTGCCGGCCTGAAGCGCATGGCGCGTCATCGAGAGGTTGTTGTGCACCGAATGGCCGAACTCGTGCAGCAGCGTCTCCATCTCGTCCAGCGACAGGCCCTTGTCGTTGAGGTTCACCACCAGCGATGCCGCCGGCGTGCGCTTGAGCTCGGTGCTGCCGCTGCGGATGCCCCACACCGCGGCGTGGTTGTACTTGCCCTCGCGCGGGTACAGGTCCACGTAGAGCTGCGAGATCGGCTTGCCCGTGGCCACGTCGGTCACGACGAAGGCCTCGACGCCGGGCGCCCACAGCTCGGTGTCCACCTTGGTGTAGCGCACGCCCATCATCTTCTCGACCACGCGTTGCACGAAGGCCAGCGCCTGCTCGGAGGGGAAGTAGGCGCGGAAGGCCTCTTGGTCCACCGCATAGCGCTCGCGGCGCACCTGCTCGGCGTAGAAGCTCTTGTCCCAGGCCTTGAACTCGGTCTTGGCAGGGTCCTGGCCCAGCGCCTTGGCCTTGGCCTGGCGCAGCACCTCCGTGTCGGTGCGGTCGCTGGTGTTGACGGTGTCCTTGATCTCGTCGAGGAACTTCCACGCGGTCTTGCCGTCGTGCGCCATCTTGTCGTGGAGCTTGTAGTCCACGTAGTTGTCGTAGCCGAACAGGCCGGCCAACTCCTTGCGCAGGTGCTGGAGCTCGGTCAGCAGCGCGATGTTGGCAGGGCCACCTTCGTTGATCTTGGCCCACCACATGCGCTCACGCGCGGCTTCGGACTTGGCCAGCTGCATCACCGGTCCGTAGACCGGATAGGAGACGCCGAGCACCACGCGGCCATCGGCCTCGCGCGGGGCCTTTTCCCACACGGCCTTGGGCACGCCGTCGAGCTCGGCTTCAGTGAAGCGCACCTTGACGCCGGCATCGCGGATGTTCTTGTTGAACTGCTGGTCCAGCGCGGCCAGCTTGTCGATGATGGCCTTGGCGCGCTCGCGCTTGGCCGGCGGCAGTGCCGCGCCCGCGGTCTCGAACTGCTCCAGCTGCACGCGGACCAGCTCCTTGTCCGCCGCGTCCTTGGGCTTGAGGGCCTTCAATGCCGCATAGATCTGGGGTTCTGCGAGAGCGCCGAGTTGTACTCAGTCCAGCGCAGCGAGCAGGCCTGGGCCGCATCGCGGATATCGCCCTTCACGGCCACGTACTGCAGGAAATCGATGGACGAGCCGTCGTCTTCGTTGGCCGCGTAAAGGGCATCGAAGGCACTGATCCAGCCGGCATCGGGCTTGCGGGCCTCCATGCGCTTCAGACGGGCATTGGCCGCGTTCAAGCCTTCATCGCAAGCGATGTTGACGCTCTCCACCGTCTTGAAGATCGGAAAGGCCGGCGAAGGCAGCTGGGGCGCGGTCTGCGCGCCGGCCAGACCGGCCAGGGTCAGACCGGCGAGCAGGAACGGGGTCTTGAGCTTCATGGGCAAGTCCATCCGGAAATGAAAAGTGCTGGGATTCTGCCGCGCGGGCACGCGACCCCGCGCGTGCTGCTCGTCATGCCAGCCCTCAGGCAAGAAGACTGCGGATCTGCTCCAGCGCCGCCGGATCCTCGATGGTGGACAGGTCGCCCGGATCGCGCCCCTCGCACAGCGCCTGGATGGCGCGGCGCAGCAGCTTGCCCGAGCGCGTCTTGGGCAGCACGGTCACGAAGCGCACCCGCGCAGGCCGCGCCACGGCGCCCATCTGGCGATCGACGAGCTGCAGCACGCTGGCCTCTTCCGCTGCTACGTCGTCCACCGGCCGGCGCAAGACCGCGAAGGCCATCGCGACCTGGCCCTTGAGCGCGTCCTGCACGCCCACCACCGCCACCTCAGCGATGTTGGCGTGGCTGCTGATGCACTCCTCGATCTCGCGCGTGCCCAGGCGGTGGCCCGCCACGTTGATCACGTCGTCGGTGCGACCCAGGATGAAGAAATAGCCATCGGCATCGCGCGTGGCCCAGTCGAAGGTCGAATAGATCTGCTGGCCCGGCACGGTGGACCAGTAGGTGCTGACGAAGCGCGTGTCGTCACCCCACACCGTCTGCAGGCAGCCCGGCGGCATCGGGTAGGCCAGCGTCAGCACGCCCTTCTTGCCGGGTTCGGTGATCTCCTGGCCCGTGCTCTCATCCAGCAGCCGCGCGTCATAGCCGAACACGGCCTTGCCCGGCGAGCCGAACTTCGGCACCTGCGACTGCACGCCCGGCACAAAGCGCGAGAGCGTCAGCATCGGCCAGCCGGTCTCGGTTTGCCAATAGTTGTCGATGATAGGCACGCCGATGCCTTTGGCGATCCACTGCGCGGTCGGCTCGTCCAGCGGCTCGCCAGCGAGGAAGAGCGCGCGCAGCGAGGACAGGTCGTGCTGCTTGAGCAGTGCTTCGTCGTGCTTCTTGAGCACGCGGATCGCCGTGGGCGAGCTGAACATCACGGTCGCCTTGTACTTCTCGACGATGCTCCACCACACCGCTGCATCCGGCCGGATCGGCAGGCCTTCGTACATCACCGCCGTCATGCCCATGATCAGAGGGCCGTAGACGATGTAGCTGTGGCCCACGGCCCAGCCAATGTCGCTCGTGCAGAAGAAGGTCTCGCCGGGCTTGCCGTCGAAGATGTACTTCATGCTCGCCGCCAGCGCCACCGCGTAGCCGCCGGTGTCGCGCTGGATGCCTTTGGGCTTGCCGGTCGTGCCGCTGGTGTAGAGCGTGTAGCTCGGCGCCGTGGCGTCCAGCCAGACGCAGGGCACGTGCGTGCCCATCAGCCGCTTGCGCATCTCGGCGTAGTCGTGATCGCGGCCGGCCTGCTTCTCCATCGGCGCAAGGCCGCGGTCCAGTAGCAGCACGCTTTGCGGCTTGTGCGCGGCCAGGCGGATGGCTTCGTCCAGCAGCGGCTTGTACGCGATCACCTTGCCGCCGCGGCTGCCCGCATCGGCGCTGACGATGAGCTTCGGGCTGGCGTCGTCGATGCGCGTGGCCAGGCTGCCGCTGGCGAAGCCGCCGAACACCACCGAGTGGATGGCGCCGATGCGCGCGCAGGCCAGCATCGCAATCACGCCCTCGGCCACCATCGGCATGTAGACCAGCACGCGGTCGCCGGGGCCCACGCCCAGCTCTTTCATCATGGCTGCCAGGCATTCGACCTCGGCCAGCAGCTCGCGGTAGGTGTAGCTGCGCTCCTGGTCCACTTCGCTGGAGACCCAGGCCAGGGCCGGTTGATCGCCGCGCGTGGCGATGTGGCGGTCCAGCGCGTTGTGGCAGAGGTTGAGGCGCCCGCCCACGAACCAGCGCGCGAACGGGGCGTGGCTGGTGTCGCAGATCGTTTGGGGCGGCGTCTCCCAATCGATGGCGCGGGCCTCCTCGGCCCAGAACGCATCGCGCTCGTTCAGCGAGCGGGCATGGAACTGCTCATAGCTCTGGCTCATCTTGCTTGTCTCCGGATGCTTGTTTGTGTGATGAATTGCATGGTGGACCGCCTAGCTGACGCGAGGCCCACGCCCGACTGTGTTCCAATTCAGGGTTTGCCCTTGGTTTCGCCTCAACACGTGGCCGATCTCACGGGATTTACCCCGAGTTACTCGCCCACTGCCGTGGATTCGATTGACGCCCTTTTGAGGGGGCCTCTACAGTCCGCGCCACACCCATGAAACACGTTCGCCGCACCGCTCCCCAAGCCCTGCTGCGCCAGACCCTGATGGTCGGCGCGCTGGGCCTGTGCGCGCTCGCGGCGCGTGCCGAACCGACCGCACCGCCGGCCGGCATGGTGATGGGTGCCTACGGCCAGAGCTTGCAGATTGCAGCCGCCAAGGAAGTTGCAGCCAAGGAAGCGCTGATCGGCAGCACCGCATCGACCCCCGCGACCGCAGCGACGTCCGCTGACGCGGTGAGCCGCTTCCTGCAGGAGCAGGGCCTGGTCCCGCAAACCGACGGCACGATGCTCGACAAGGTGCGCGACAAGGCCTCGGGCCTCGTGCTCTCGGCCATGAACTTCCTCGGCGTTCGCTACAAGTACGGCGGCGCCTCGGTGGAGAACGGCTTCGACTGCTCGGGCTTCACCCGGCACATCTTCGAGAACTCCATCGGCCTGGTGCTGCCGCGCCGCGCCGACGAGCAGGCCCGCTCCAGCAGCCTGGCCCAGGTTCGCAAGGAAGAGCTCAAGCCCGGCGATCTGGTGTTCTTCAACACCATGCGCGCCACCTTCTCCCACGTGGGCATCTACGTGGGCGACGGCAAGTTCGTGCACGCCCCGCGCACCGGCGCCGCCATCCGCGTGGACGACATGCGCGAAGCCTACTGGGCCAAGCGCTTCACCGGCGCACGCCGCGCTGAAGCCACCGCCAAGGCGCAGACCAGCAGTCGGCCGATGGTCGGCGACGGCGGCTGAGCCTAAAAGCTCAGCACGAAGCACGCCCCACCCTGCGGCACGCGCACATGGCGCACCGTGCCGCCCATCCCGTGAACCAGATTGCGAACGACCGCCAGGCCGATGCCGCGCGCGTCCGCTCCAGCCGCTTGCGCGCGTCCGCTCACGAAGGGCATGAAGATCCGTGATTCGAGCTCGGCCGGCACGCCCGGGCCGTTGTCGCGCACCTCGATCATCAAGCGCCCGCCGCGCGCCAGTCGCGCCCGCAGGTCGAGCCTTGGCGCCGCCATGCCCGCCGTCGCTTCCGCTGCGTTCTTCACCAGATTGAGCAGCGCCTGCTCCAGCTGATCCGGATCGGACATCAGGCTCAAGGTGGCCGGCTCCACCTCGCAATGCAGCGCACCGCCGCGCTCACGCCAATCCGCGCCTGCCCATTGCTGGATTCGCGCGAACACATCCGCGACCTGCAGCGCCTCCAGGCGCGGCGGCGGCAGCTCGCTGATGCGCCGGTAGTTGGCGACGAAACGGCTCAGCGCCTCGGAGCGGCGCGCGATCGTCTCCAGCGCCAGCGTCAGGTCTTCAGCAGCCGCAGGATCGCCCTGCAGCTCACGCGCCGACCGCGACAGCGAAGCGATGGGTGTCAGCGAGTTCATGATCTCGTGCGTCAGCACGTGCACGAGCTGCTGCCAGGCCGTCAGCGCTGCCGCCTCCAGCTCGGACTCCACGGGCAGCAGTGCCAGCAGCCGCCGGTCCTGTCCAGCCAGCGCCACGCGCGTGCCCGCGCTCAGCCAGCGCTCCTCGCCGCGCTCGGTCTGGATGCGCAGAAGATGCCCACTAGGTGTGGCTGCCAGCGCCTGCAACAGCGCTTCGCGCTCGACCACGCCGCCCGGCGCCAACAAGCGCCTCGCTCGCGCGTTCAGTGGCTGCACGGCTCCGCCTTCGGGCTGTTCCCACAAGGCGACGGGCATGTGCTCGATCTGGCCGTCGATCAGGGCCAGCTTCTCCTCGGCTGCATGAGCATCGAATCCGAATTCCGGCACCGCGACCGGCAAGGGGCGCGTGAGCGACTGCAGCGCGCGCCAGCCCCAGCCGGCCGCGCTCAGCAGCACGAGCGCCGCCGCCACCTGCAGGCGCGGCCACTCCTGCAGCATCGCCACGGCCGCAGCCGCCGCGCTCATCAGCACGGCGCCGAGCGCAACCTGCAACCTAAAGCCCATGCTTGTCCAGACGCCGGTACAGCGCCGCACGGCTCAAACCCAGCAGGCGCGCGGTCTCGCTGATGTTGCCCTGGGCGCGGCGCAGCGCTTCTTCCAGCGCCGCGCGTTCGCGCTCGGCCAGCGGCGCGATGCGGGCGGTCTGGGCGTGGTTCGCCTGCAGGGCGAAATCGCCGGGCTCGAAGCGCGGGCCGGTGGCCAGGATCACCGCCCGCTCGCAGGCCTGGCGCAGCGCGCGCACATTGCCCGGCCAGTCGTGCACCTGCAGTGCGGCCTGCGCGGCCCCCGACAGCTCCCGTCCGCCCTTGCCGTACTGCGCCGCGTAGGCTGCGAGGAAATGGCGTGCCAGCAGACCGATGTCCTCGCGACGTTCTCGCAGCGGGGGCACGCGCAGCACGATGGTGTTCAGCCGCTGCAGCAGGTCCGCTCGAAAGCGCTGCGGATCGAACAGCGCCACCTCGTCCAGCGCAGTGGCGCTGAGCACGCGCAGCTCGCTGGCCTGTCGTCGCTCCAGCGCGGACAGCAGCCGGGTCTGCGCGTTCAATCCAAGCTTGCCGATCTCGTCGAGGAAGAGCGTGCCGCCGCGACGAAAGCCCTGGATCTCGCTGTCGAACAAGTTGTCGGATAGCGCGCCCAGGTCCAGGGCAAGGAAAGGCTCATCAGCTCGCCTCGAGGCGGCATGCAGCGCCTGCGCCACCAGCGCCTTGCCCACGCCCGTCTCACCGAGGATCAGCACGTGGGCTTCGGTCGGCGCCACCGTGGCGATGACGCGGCGCAAGTCGACCATCGCCTTCGACGTGCCCAGCAGCGGCGAATCCTCGCCCCGATCCTCGCGCGGCACGCGGCTCACCGCCGCAGCCTCCAGCGTGGCCACGAGTCGCTCGTTGTCCCAGGGTTTGGTGATGAAGTCGAACGCACCGAGCTTGACAGCCTTCACCGCCAGGTCGATTTCTGCATACGCCGTCATGACGACCACCGCTGGCGCGCCGGGTTGGGCCAGCACCTGGCACAGCAACTCCAGGCCTTCATCGCCGCTGGTGCGGCCGGGCGCGAAGTTCATGTCCAGCAGCAACACGTCGGGCCGCTGTCCGTCGAGCTGGTGCGTCAGTTCAGCGGGGTCCTCGATCAGGCCCACAGCGCCGAAGCGGCGACGCAGGGCCATGCGCGCAGCGGTACCCACATCGGGGTCATCGTCGAGCACAAGGATTCGGGGCAGTGGCGCAGAGGGACTCATCTGGGCCGAGACCATAGCAGGCCACACTGTCCGGAAGCGAACAGGCACCCGTGCTCAGATGCACGCATGATGCAAGCCACTCACTTCGTTCGTCACCTGCGTTTTGCGAGCCGCCAGCTGCGCGCCGCGCCCGGGCAGGCGGCCATTGTCATCCTGGGCCTGGCTCTGGGCCTGGCACTGACGCTGCTGAGCGCCTGTTTCGTGCTCGACAAGCTCAGTGCCGATGCCGAGCTGCCGCAGGCCGATCGGCTGGTCACGCTCGAATGGCAGGTTCGCGGCCCCGGAGGCACCCGCACGGACTGGTTCAGCGATGTGCCCGCCGTGGCGCTCTATCAGGGCCTGAAGGCCGCCGATGCCCCGGTGCAAGCGATGACCCGCGTGCTGCAGATCGATCTGAGCATGCGCGTGGAGGCCGGCGTGCAAGGCCGGCCGCAAAGCGCCAAGCTCGCCACCACACTGGCCGACGCCGACATCGAGACTCTCTTCGACCTGCACCCGGTCGCCGGCAATCTGGCCGCTGCGCTGAACGCACCCGAAGGCCTGGCCTTGACCGAATCGGCTGCAGAGAAGCTGTTCGGCACGCGCCAGGCGCTGGGCCGGCAGGTGGTCGTCGCGCTGCCAGGCTTCACCGACGCGCCTGGCGCTGAAACCCGCATCACACTGACCGTGATGGCGGTGCTGCCCGATGCCAGCCACAACGGTCAACTGCATCGCTACGAGGCCCTGGCCGGTTTCAACTCGCCGCGCGCCAAGGTCTTCATCGAACAGGAGAGCGGCTGGTTCCTCGGCGCGGGGCGCGTGTTCGCGCGGCTCAAGCCCGGCGTCACCCCCGCGGCTTTCGGCGAGCTGGCCCAGCACCTGATGGACCAGCAGCCCGCGCCGGAGGGCCTGCCCGCCGACTTCCTCAAGGGCGGCGGCAAGCCGGCCTATCTGCGCGGCATGGCCGTGACGGACCTCGGTCTGCACGGCGCTGGCCACCAGCGCCGCGTGCTGCAAATGGGCGCGCTCGCAGCCGCGGCTGCCGGCGTGCTGGGCCTGGCGATGATCAACTTCGTCAACCTCTGGAGCGTGCGCACGCTCAAGCGTCAGCGCGAGATCGGCCTGCGCAAATCACTGGGCGCGGGCGCTGCGGCGCTCGTGCTGCAATTCTTCGTCGAGGCCCTGCTCGTGAGCCTGCTGGCCGGGATGCTGGGCGCGCTGCTGGCCTGGTGGGCCACGCCGGCGATGGGCCTTCTGTTGCAGCACGGCAGCGATCACTCGGTGCTCGCACCTGGCATGCTGGTCGCGACTGTGCTCGTGTGCGTGCTCGTGGCCGCCGCCAGCGCCTTGCCCTTGGCCGCCATTGCGATGCGCGTGCGCGCCGCAGAATCGCTGGCCGGCCGCAGCCACAGCGAAGGTCGTGCCGGTCGCTGGCTGCGCCGTGGCCTGACCGTGCTGCAGTTCAGCGCTGCCTCGCTGTTCGCGGCACTGACCGCGGTCGTGCTCTGGCAGAACCGCTACACAGCCAGCCTGGAGCGCGGCTTCCTCGTGCAGGACCGGTTGGCCTTCGACATTCCCTTCGGCACGCCGCCGCAGAAGACACTGGCCCTGCTGGAGCGCATGCGCCGCTGGCCCGAAGTGATCAACGCTGCAGCCAGCAACGACGTGCCGGGCCGCAACTTCGCGAACTGGCATTCCGATTTCACCGGTCCGCATGGCAAGCGCACCAACCTGCGCACCGGCATGATCTTCACGCCAGGCCTGCTCGACCTCTATGGCGTGCCGCTGCTCGCCGGCCGGCTTTCTGCCACGCATGAGTCGGAGGCCGCGATCAACGGCGCGGTGATCGATCGCGGCGCGGCACAGCTGCTGGGTTTCGCCAGTCCCGAGGCCGCCATCGGCCAGACGCTGCAGGTCAGCCCCGTGTTCAACAACGGCAAGCCCGTGAACGTGGTGGCCGTCACCGAGGACGTGCATCTCGAAGGCGCACGCACGCAGCACGTGCCGGTGCTCATGCTGCCGCAGGCCGAACTGGGCGGTGGTGCGGCCAGCGTGCACAGCCGCGATCCGGCGCTGACCAAGCAGCGCCTGGATGAGCTGCTGGCAGCCGAGTTTCCCGAAGAACCGCCGCAGGTGCTCAGCGTCCGCGACCAGCAAGGTCTGCAGTACAGCGACGATCTCCGCCAGGCCCAGCTCGTCGGCGTCATCAGTCTGATTGCCCTGCTGCTTGCCGCAGTCGGCATCCACGCACTGGCCGCGTATACGCTGCGCCTGCGCGAACGCGAGATCGTGCTGCGCAAGCTGCATGGAGCCGGCCGCGGCGCCGTGGCCCTGCTGCTGACCCGCGAGTTCGCGATGGTCGCCGGTACCGGCTGCCTGATCGGCCTGCCCGTGGCCGCGTGGCTCGCCCAGGCCTGGCTGGCAGCCTTCGTCGAGCGCGCGCCGATGGGGCCCTTCGCCGCATTGCCGCTGACAGCCACCGTCGCGCTGCTCGCCTTGGTGACCACCGCCGCCGTGTGGCGGCACCTGCGCGCCGCCTTCGCCCTGCGCCCGATCGAGGCCTTGCGCGGATGATGCAGATGAAGCCAGCGCCGTTGCACAGCGGTGCAGCCATGGACCGGCCGGCGCTGCCGGGCCGCAGGGCCCGCCGCCGCGCCAGCCTTGTGGCGCTGGCAGCCGGAGCGACGCTGCTGGCCGGCTTCGCCTGGCAGCAGCTGCCGCGCGGCGTGCCGGTGAATCGCGCCGATGTCGAGGTCGTCACCGCGCGGGCCAGCCTGTTCCACGACGTGCTGATCAGCCGCGCCACGGTCCAGCCGCTGCAATCCGTGCTGCTCGATGCCGCCGAGGACGGCCGCGTCGACCAGGTGCTGGTCAAGGACGGCGCAGAGCTGCAGCAGGGCCAGCTGCTCTACGTGCTGGCCAGCGCGCAGCACGCGCAGGAGTTGATGGCCCGATCGAGCGAGGCCGCGCAGCAGCTCGCCAACTTGGCCACCTTCCGTGCGCAGCTAGTCGCAGCGCAGGCTGCACACCGGCGAGAGCTGACGCAGGCAAGCTTCGAGCTCGAGGGCGCTCGACGCGCATTCCGACGCAATGAGTCGCTGGCCGCGCAAGGCTTCGTCTCGACCTCCGCGCTTGACGAATCGCGCGACAAGTTCGAGCAGGCCGAGGCGCTGCTCCAGCAGCTGCGCGCGGATGGCCGGGAGGAACTGGCCACGCGCGAGCAATCGGTGCGGGCGATGGAGCGCGCCGTCGTCGATCTCGATCGCCGCTTAGCCGCTTTGCGCGCCGCCAGCGATGGCCTGGCCGTTCGCGCCCCCGTGCCCGGCCGCCTCACCGGCTTTGCGCTGCAGATCGGCGAGCGCGTGCGCGCCGGCAGCCACATCGCGCGCATCGACAGCACCGGCCGCTTCAAGCTGCTGACGCGGCTGGACGAGTACTACCTGCCGCGCATCGCAGTCGGCCTGCAGGGCAGTCTCGATGTCGAAGGTCGATCACATCCGCTGCAGGTCACACGCATCGATCCGCAGGTCAAGGAAGGCCGCTTCAGCGTGGAGCTGGAGTTCCCACGCGATGCGCCTGCCGGCCTGCAGGTCGGCCAGGGCCTCGATGCGAGGCTCACGCTGGGCCAACCGCAGCCCGCGCTGCTGATCGAGGACCGCGGCTTCACGGCCGACACGGGCGGCGCCTGGGCCTTCGTCCTCGATGCCGATGGCCGCCGCGCCGAACGCCGCGAACTGCGACTGGGCCGCCGCGCCGCCGGCCAGGCCGAGGTGCTGGCCGGGCTGCGCGAGGGCGAGCGTGTCGTCGTCTCCAGCTACCGCAGCTTTGCCGGTGCGCCCGCTCTTCAATTCAAGGACTGATGAAAGACCAAGCCATGTTCAAGATCCGCGACCTCAGCAAGACCTTCCACACCGGCGATATCGAAACCACCGCGCTCGACCGCATCAGCCTCGACATCGAGGCCGGCGAATACCTGGCCATCACCGGCCCCTCAGGCTGCGGCAAGTCCACGATGCTGGGCATCCTGGGCCTGCTCGACGTGCCGAGCAGCGGCGAGTACTGGTTCGACGGCGAGAACGTCGCCGGCTGGACCGAGGCCCGCCTCTCGCGCCTGCGCCGTGGTCGCATCGGCTTCGTGTTCCAGAGCTTCAACCTGATCGACGACCTCAGCGTGGCCGAGAACATCGCGCTGGCACTGGAGTACGGCGAGCTGCCCATGCGCGAGCAGCGCAAGCGCGTGGATGAGGTGATGACGCGCCTGGGCCTTTCGCACCGCGCCGGCCACCGGCCGCATCAGCTCTCCGGCGGCCAGCAGCAGCGCGTGGCCATCGCCCGCGCCATCGCCGCCCGGCCTGCCCTGCTGCTGGCGGACGAGCCGACCGGCAACCTGGACAGCGCCCACGGCGACGAAGTGATGCGCATCCTGCGCGAGCTCAACGCCGAAGGCGCGACGCTGGTGATGGTCACGCACTCGGCGCAGCATGCGGCGCAGGCATCGAGGGTGTTGCGGCTGCTGGACGGGAGGGTGTTAGTGGATGCGATGGCGGTGTGAGCGCTCAGCGTGGCCACTGGCGACGCTGCTGTCGCTTCGCGACTGACATCACAAGCGACGCTGACGCGTGCGTCGCCCGATCCGAGGACCGGCGCAACGTCGCGTCGCCCCTCAACCGCCGACCGGCTTCTTCGCCACCAGCGTCAAGATGTCATAGCTCGCCACCAGCTCTCCGCGCTGATTGGTCACCTGCACATCCCACGCCACCACGCCTTGCGGCGGTTGGTCGGGTCGGTTGCCGCGGTCGATGCGGCGCTTGCAGGTCAGGCGTGCCTGGATGGTGTCGCCGATGGCCACGGGGTTGATGAAGCGCAGCGTGTCCAGGCCGTAGTTGGCCAGCACTGGGCCTGGGGCCGGCGAGACGAACAGGCCCGCCGCGGCCGACAGTACGAAATAGCCGTGCGCGATGCGCTGGCCGAACTGCGTGTCCTTGGCGGCGATCTCATCGAAGTGCATGTAGAAGTAGTCGCCCGAGATGCCGCCGAAGTTGACGATGTCGGCCTCGCTCACGGTGCGGCGGTGCGTCAGCAGCGAATCACCGACTTCGATCTCCTCGAAGTGCTTGCGGAACGGGTGTACGGCCTCTTCACGCACCTTGGCGCCGCGCTGGTACTCGCCGGTGATGGCAGTGATCATCGTCGGCGAGCCCTGCACGGCGCAGCGCTGCAGATAGTGCTTGATGGCGCGCGTGCCGCCGAGTTCCTCACCACCGCCGGCGCGGCCCGGGCCGCCGTGCTTGAGCGCTGGCATCGGCGAGCCGTGGCCGGTGCTCTCCTTGGCGGCTTCACGGTCGAGAATGTGCAGGCGACCGTGCCAGGCCGCGGCCTCGAAGACGGCCTTGGCTGCGATGGAAGGCGTCTTTGTGACGACGGAGCCGACGAGGCTGCCGCGGCCCTTGGCGGCCAGGGCTAGCGCCTCGTCGAAATCGCCGTAAGGCATGAGCGTTGAAACAGGACCGAAGGCCTCGACGCTGTGCACGGTTTCATTGCGCATCGCATCACGGCACAGCAGCAGCGTCGGCGCGAAGAACGCGCCCTCGCTGACGCCGTCACCCAGCGGAGCAAAACCGTCGCGTTCCGACAGCAGCACCTCGCAGCCCTTGCCAAGCATCGCCACGCGCTCGGCCACGTCGGCCTGCTGGTCCTTGCTGGCCAGCGCGCCCATCTTCACGCCCTCGACCGACGGGTCGCCCGCCTTGATCCGCGCGAGCCGCTCCCGCAGCATGCTCGCCACAGCATCAACGTGCTGGCGCGGCACGATGGCCCGACGAATTGCCGTGCACTTCTGGCCGGTCTTGGCACTCATCTCGCGCGCCACTTCGCGCACGAAGAGCTCGAACTCCGGATCACCAGGCTCGACATCGGGCGCGAGGATGGCGCAGTTGAGGCTGTCGGCTTCGGCGTTGAAGGGAATGCTGCGGGCGATCAGGTTCTTGTTCACGCGCAGCATCGCCGCCGTGTCGGCCGAGCCGGTGAAGGTGACGACGTCCGTTTCCAGCAGTCGATCCAGCAGATCGCCCGAGTTGCCGATCACGAGCTGCAGGCTGCCCGCCGGCAACAGGCCGGATTCCATCATCAGGCGCACGCAGGCCTCGGCCACATAACTCGTCGCCGTGGCGGGCTTGACGATGCAGGGCATGCCGGCCACGAAACTCGGCGCGAACTTTTCCAGCATTCCCCACATTGGGAAGTTGAAGGCGTTGATGTGCACCGCCAGGCCGCGACGCGGCGCGAGCACGTGCGTGCCGATGAACTGCCCTTCTCGGCCGAGCTGCGTCACCGGGCCCTCGTGGGCCATGTTCGACGAGGGCAGCTCACGCCGCGCCATCGAGGCGTAGGCGAACAAGGTGCCAATGCCGCCCTCAATGTCGATCCACGAGTCCGCGCGCGTGGCGCCGGTGTGGGCCGAGATCGCGTAGAGCTGCTCTTTTCGCTCCATCAGGAAGTTGGCCAGCGCCTTGAGCCGCGCGGCGCGAAGCTGGAAGTCGAGCGCGAGCAGCGCTGGCAGGCCGGTTGTACGTGCGAAGTGCGTGGCCTCGCCGAAGTCAAGTTCCTCGGCGTGGGTTTGCGCGACGGCACGGCCATTGATGGCCGAGCGCAGCGAACGTGCGGCAGTGCTCCCGATCCAGCGATCGGCGATCAGGCTTTGCAGGACTTGCATGGAATCAGTCTCCGTCAAACTTGGAGGGCGGTCACGCCGCCGAAGAAGAGATCGGCCACCAGCGGCGCCATGGTCTCGTGGCTCAACCCACCGTCGGGCCGCAGCCAGGTATGCATCCAATTGATCATGCCGAACAGCAGCATGGTCAGCGGCTTGGCGAGCGAGGCGGCCTTCAGTTCCGGCCGCACGGCGACCAGGCTCTGCGCGAAGGCGTCGACCACGCGGCGCTGCACGTCGAGCAGCCGCTCGCGATCGGCCTCGGCAAGGAACTTCACGTCCTCGGTCAGCACACGGTGCGCGTCCTGCGCCAGACCGTACTCGCGCACGAACCGCTCGATCAGCGCGCGCAATTCCTCGCGAGGCGGCAAGCCTTCGGACTTCACTTCATCGACTAGTGCCGCGAGCCGCGCCACATGGCCTTCGCAGATCTGCATGGCGAGCTCATGCTTGTCCTTGAAGTAGTGATAGAGCGTGGGCTTGGAGAGCTTGCAGGCTTCGGCGACCTCGTTCATCGAGGTACCGACAAAGCCCTGCGCGGCAAAGAGCCGGGCTGCCTGGGCGAGGATCTCCTCGCGCTGGGCGTCAAAGGTGGAGGCGCGTCCGCGGGCCATGGTGTCGTGTGCTCAGCGTTCGTCGAAGGAGATGACGATCTTGGGCGTCAGCGCGTGCGCCTGGCACGAGAGGATGAAGCCGGCCGCCACTTCGGCCTTGTCCAGCGCGAAGTTCTTGTCCATGCGCACCTGCCCCTCGACCAGCTTGCAGCGGCAGGTGGAGCACACGCCGCTCTTGCAGGAATAGGGCACTTCGATGCCGGCACGCGCGGCCGCGTCGAGCAGGCTCGGATCTTCGCGCGAGAACTCGAAGTCGCGCGCGAGGCCATCGCGGATCAGCGTGACGATGGCCTGCGCGTCGCCGTCCTTGACTTCGTGCGGCGCGGCGCGGCCCTGCTGCATCTCGGGCGTGCCGAAGCGCTCGATGTGGATCTGCGAAGCCTTCATCCCGAGCGCGGAGAGCACGGCTTCGGCGTGCTCGTTCATCTCGAACGGGCCACAGACAAAAGCCTCGTCCACGTTCTTGAGCTGCACGGCGGTGGCGAAAATCTGCGCGAGCTTGCCGGCATCGAGCCGACCGGCAAACAGCGGTGCATCGACCATCTCGCGCGAGAACACGTGGAACAGTGAGAGCCGGCCCATGTGCTGGTTCTTCAGGTCCTCGATCTCTTCCTTGAACATCGCGCTGGCCTGGCGTCGATTCGCGTAGAGCAGCGTGAAGCGGCTCTGGGGCTCGCGCTCCAGCAGCGTCTTCATGATCGAGAGGATGGGCGTGATGCCTGAACCACCGGCGATGCCGAGCACGTGGCGCGGGCCCTTCGCTTGCGGCAGGCTGAAACGACCTTGCGGCGGGAAGACCTCGATCACATCGCCCGGCTTGAGACCGCCATGGACGAAGCTGGAGAAGGCACCGCCTTCCACGCGCCGCACGCCGACGCGCAGCACGCCGTCGCCCTCGCCGGCGCAGATCGAGTACGAGCGGCGCAGGTCCTGGCCGTTCACATCGGCGCGCAGCGTCAGGTACTGGCCGGCCGTGAAGCGGAAGGTCTCGCGCAGCTCGACCGGAACTTCGAAGCCGATGACGAGGGCGTCTTCGGCATCCAGATGGACCTCGTTCACACGCAGCGGATGGAAGTGCAAGCTCATATCGGTTTGAAGTATTCGAAGGGTTCGCCGCAGGCCCGGCAGCGGAACAGGCTCTTGCAGGGCGTGGAGCCGAAGGCCGAGAGCTTCTCGGATTGCCGGCTGCTGCAGCGCGGGCAGGACGGGAACTGCGGCTTGATGCCTTGTGCAAGGTCCTGCGTGGAGCCGGGCGGCGCGATGCCGTACTCGCGCAGCTTGCGCTTGCCGTCTTCGCTGATCCAGTCGGTGGTCCAGGCGGGGGCGCGTTGCAACGTGATCTGCACTTCGCCGAAGCGGGCGAGCGCGGCGCGCACATCGTCGGCGATGGCCTCCGTGGCGGGGCAGCCGCTGTAAGTCGGCGTCAGCACGACTTCGAGGCCGTCCGTTCCGTCCTCACGCAGGCGCAGATCGCGCACGATGCCCAGATCCATGAGCGTCAGCACCGGGATCTCGGGATCGGGCACCTGGGCCAGCACTTCACGTGCGGCTTCGAGGCGCGTGCAGGCCTGGTCCATCACCGTCATCACCACTTGCCGCCGGGATAGGCGCGCTGCAGGACCTGCATCTGCGCCAGCAGCGGGCCCATGTGCTCGCTGTGCACGCCGTTGCGGCCGCGGCTCTGGTACTTGCTGGGGCCGGGCACGGGCAGGTCTGCGCTCTGCAGCAGCGTCGCGAAGCGCTCATGCCAGGCATCGCGCAGTTCGCTCCAGGCCGGGCCAAGCGTTTGCATGGCGTCGATCTCGTCGGTGTCGAACAGCTCGTTGAAGTAGGGCCACAGCGTGGTCAGCGCCACTTTCATGCGCGCTGCAGATTCTTCGCTGCCGTCGCCCAGGCGCACGACCCAGTCACCGGCATGCTCAAAGTGATAACGCGCTTCCTTGACGGCCTTGCCTGCGATGGCGGCCAGTTCGGCGTCGCCCGACTTTTCGAGCTTCGGCCAGAACAGCAGCAGCCACAGGGCGAGACCGGCCTGGCGCAGCTGCGTGAAGGCAAAGTCGCCGCGCGGCAGCTCGACCAGCACCGGGTTCAGGTAGTCGCGCTCCTCGCGCAGGAAGGCCAGTTGATCTTCGTCATGGCCGCGGCCATCGAGCGCCGCGGCGTGGCTCAGCAGCGCACGTGCCTGGCCGACGAGGTCCAGCGCGATGTTGCTCATGCCGATGTCTTCTTCGAGGATCGGCGCGTGGCCGCACCACTCGGAGAGGCGCTGGGCCGAGATCAAGCAGGTGTCGGCCAGTCGCAGCACATAACGAAACGGTGCTGCGGAGCCGATCTGGATGGATGCACTCATGTCGTGGGCCCGCTCATCACATGTGGTTCAGCGAATCGGGCAGCTCGTAGAAGGTTGGGTGTCGGTACACCTTGTCTTCCATCGGGTCGAAGTACGCACCCTTGTCCGAAGGATCGGAAGCCGTGATCGCGCTCGAAGGCACGACCCAGATGCTCACGCCCTCTTGGCGGCGGGTGTAGACGTCGCGCGCCATCTGTACGGCCATCTTGGCGTCGGCGGCGTGCAGGCTGCCGCAGTGCTTGTGGTCCAGGCCCGCCTTGGAGCGGACGAAGACTTCCCACAGCGGCCATTCGTTCTGAGTGCTCATGCTGCTTCCTCCTTCATTGCTTGCTTCTTGGCGTGGGCCAGCGCGGCTTCGCGCACCCAGGCACCGTCGTTCCAGGCCTTGACGCGGGCGTTCAACCGCTCGCGATTCAGCGGCCCTTCGCCGTTCACCACGCGCCAGAACTCGTCCCAGTCGATGCTGCCGAAATCGTAGGCATCGCGCTCGGCGTTCCATTTCAGATCGGCATCGGGCAGCGTCACGCCAAGGATGTCGGCCTGCGGCACGGTGGCGTCCACGAACTTCTGGCGCAACGCGTCGTTCGAGATGCGCTTGATACCCCAGCGCATCGACTGTTCGGAATTGGGCGAGGCATCGTCGGGCGGGCCGAACATCATCAGCGAAGGCCACCACCAGCGGTTGACGGCGTCCTGCACCATGGCCTTCTGCGCCTCGGTGCCATCGCGCATCAGCGTGAGCAGCGACTCATAGCCCTGGCGCTGGTGGAAACTTTCCTCACGGCAGACGCGGATCATGGCCCGCGCATAGGGCGCGTATGAGCAGCGGCACAGCGGCACCTGGTTCATGATGGCCGCGCCGTCCACCAGCCAGCCGATCACGCCGACGTCGGCCCAGCTCAGCGTCGGGTAGTTGAAGATCGAGCTGTACTTGGCCTTGCCCGTGTGCAGCGCGTCCAGCATCTGGTCGCGGCTGGTGCCCAGCGTCTCCGCGGCGGAATAGAGATAGAGGCCGTGGCCCGCTTCGTCCTGCACCTTGGCGAGCAGGATGGCCTTGCGCTTCAAGGTAGGCGCGCGCGAGATCCAGTTGCCTTCGGGCAGCATGCCGACGATCTCGGAGTGCGCGTGCTGGCTGATCTGGCGGACGAGCGTCTTGCGGTAGTGCTCGGGCATCCAGTCCTTGGCTTCGATGAAGTCGCCGGCATCGATGCGGGCGTCGAAGCCGGCCATCAGGCGGGCGTCTTCGGCCTTGCTCGCCGCATCCTGCGGGCCGACGCTCATGGCTTGGGTGTACATGGCTGACTCCTTCCTTCTCTGTTCACTTCTGGCGCAGATCGACGACGCGGCGCGCCTTGCCGACCAGCGTGCGTTCGATCGAATCCGGGGCGCCGACGCTGACTCGCGTGCTCACGCCGATCAAGGTCTTGATGCGTTCCTGCAAATGCCGGCTCAGCGCCGAAGCATCTCCTGCGCCTCGCATCTCGCAGCGCACCTCAACTTCGTCCAGATGCCCTTGCCGCGTGACGACCAGCTGGTACTGCCCGGACAGCTCCGGCATCTGCAGCACCAGCTCTTCGATCTGCGTAGGGAAGAGGTTGACGCCGCGGATGATCAGCATGTCGTCGCTGCGGCCGACGATCTTGCCCATGCGGCGCATGCTGCGCGAAGTGGGCGGCAGCAGCCGCGTGAGGTCGCGCGTGCGGTAGCGGATGATGGGCAGCGCTTCCTTGCTCAGCGAGGTGAAGACGAGTTCGCCCTCCTCGCCGTCGGCCACCGGCTCGCCGGTCTCGGGGTTCACGATCTCGGGATAGAAGTGATCCTCCCAGATCACCGGGCCGTCCTTGCTCTCGATGCACTCGCTGGCCACGCCCGGGCCCATCACTTCGGACAGGCCGTAGATGTCCACGGCGTCGATGCCGGCCCTGCTCTCGATCTCGCGGCGCATGGCCTCGGTCCAGGGCTCGGCGCCGAAGATGCCGACCTTCAGCGACGACTCACGCGCGTCCAGCCCCTGGCGCGTGAACTCCTCGATCAGCACCTGCATGTAGCTCGGCGTCACCATGATGATGTCGGGCTTGAAGTCCGTGATCAGTTGCACCTGCTTCTCGGTCTGGCCGCCGGACATCGGGACGACCGTGCAGCCTGCGCGCTCGGCGCCGTAGTGAGCGCCCAGGCCGCCGGTGAAGAGGCCGTAACCATAGGCCACGTGGACGATGTCGCCGGGCCGCCCGCCGGCGGCGCGGATGGAGCGGGCGACGAGGTGGGCCCAGTGGTCGATGTCCTTCGCCGTATAGCCCACCACCGTCGGCTTGCCGGTCGTGCCCGAGGACGCGTGGATGCGCGCCACCTGCGTGCGCGGCACGGCGAAGAGGCCGAAGGGGTAGTTGTCGCGCAGGTCCTTCTTGCTGGTGAACGGAAAGCGCGCAATGTCGGCCAACGTCTTCAGGTCAGAGGGATGCACGCCCGCCGCATCGAAGGCCGCCTTGTAATGGGGCACGTTGGCGTAGGCGTGGGCCAGCGTCCAGCGCAGACGCTGCAGCTGCAGCGCCTGCAGCTCGTCGCGGCTGGCGCACTCGATGGGTTCCAGATCGCCGGGTGCGGGCCGCCGGACCGTCATGATGCGAGGCCCTCCACGATCGTCTGGCCCTTGAGCGCATAGGACTTGCCGCGGAACTCCGCCACCAGTTCGTCGCGCTGGTTGCGCACCGTGATGTCGTAGACGCCGGTGCGGCCGGCGCGGTGCAGCTCGCGCGCCGTTGCCGTCAGGCGGTCGCCCGGCCGGCCTGGCACCACGATGTCGATGGAAAAGCCCGAGGCCACGGTCCGTTCGTTGCGCGAATTGCAGGCGAAGGCAAAGGCGGAATCGGCCAGCGTGGCGATCAGGCCGCCATGGCACAGCTCGAAGCCGTTGAGCATGTCCTCGCGCACGGTCATGGCCAGCGTGGCGCTGCCGGGGGCAATGGCCAGCACTTCCATGCCGAGCGCCCGGCTCGCGCTGTCCCTGGCCAGCATCAAGTCCCGGACGGCTTCGGCAGTTTGCTGCGGCGTCATGGCGGGCGAGTTCTTCTTCAGCGGTCGGTGAAGACAGGAGCGCGCTTTTGCTGGAAGGCGGACACGCCTTCCAGATAGTCGGCGCCGCGGCCCAGGCTGCTTTGCAGCACAGCCTCGGCGTCGAGTGCGTCGGCATAACCGGTCAGCACAGCGGCATCCATGGCACGGCGCGTCTCGACCAGCGCCTTCGTCGGCATGGCGGCCAGCCGCGCAGCAAGCGCTGCGGCTTCGGGCATCAGCTCGCCTTCCGGCAGGCAGCGCGCGATCAGACCGATGGCGGCGGCTTCAGCCGCGGGCAGCTTGTCGCCCAGCATCGCCAATTGCAGCGCACGCGCACGCCCCACCAAGCGCGGCAGCAGCCAGGTGCCGCCGCTGTCCGGCACCAGGCCGATCTTGCTGAAGGCCTGGATAAAGCTGGCCTTCTCGCTGGCGAGCACGAAATCGCAGCTCAGCGCCAGGTTGGCGCCCGAGCCAGCCGCCACACCGTTGACGGCGGCCACCGTGGGCACGGGCAGCTCGCGCAGCAGGCGCAGCAGCGGGTTGTAGTAGTCGGTGAGCATGGGGCCGAGGTCCTTGGCAGCTTCACCCTCGACGGGCGCAACCAACGGATCGCTCAGGTCCTGGCCAGCGCAGAAGGCGCGGCCCGCGCCGGTCAGCAGCACGCAGCGCACGCTGGAGTCGGCAGCGGCCGACTCCAGCGCTTCGCGCAACTGCACGAGCATGGCGCCCGTGCAGGCGTTCAACGCCGCCGGGCGGTTCAGGACCAGGGTGCGGACCGGGCCGTCGTGACGGACCTCGACACTTGGCGCTTGATCACGCTGCTCTGCCATGCCTTGTCTCCTCGTGCCTCCAGTCGAATGAATTCTTTACCGACCGGTCGGTAGATCATAGACGATGAACCGGCCCGCGGCAAGGAAGCGCCGGAAACTGACTCAGTCCGAGGTCGCCACCACCTGAGCCGCCAGCGTGGCCACCAGCGCCGGGCTTGGCGGGCTGGCTCCGGCAGCGGTGCAGGCGCCCGCCCCTGTCGCCAGTGCCCAGGCCAAGTGGCGCTGCGGCGGCGCATCCGGATCGGTCATCAGGCTGTTGACGAAGCCGGCCACGGTGGCATCGCCCGCGCCCACGGTGTCCTCGACCTTCACCGCTGGCGGCACGGCCTGCCATTCCTGCATGCCGCGATACAGCGTCGCCGGGCCCGGACCGCGGGTGACCAGCACCCAGGCCTTCGGGTTCCAGGCGCCGATCTGCGCCAGGCCCGTGTGGTGGTCGCGGCTGCGGAACAGGCCGCGCAGGTCTTCGTCGGACACCTTGATGAAGTCCGCCAGCTTGCACATGCGGTGCAGCGTGTCGTCGTAGCGCGAGTCCATCTGCGGCCGGAAGTTCGGGTCGTAGCTGACCTTCTTGCCCACGGCCTTCACGTGCGTGGCCACGGCCACCAGGCGCTCCGCCAGCGGCGGGCGCGAAAGGCTCAGCCCCCCGAAGTGCGCCCAGCGCAGCGCTTCGGTCCAGCCGCTCGGCATGCGTTCGGGGTGGTAGTGCAGGTCGGCGCTGTTCTCGCCGACGAAGAAGTAACTCGGCGGATCGACGGACTCCAGCACCGCCAGCAGCGGCGACTGCTGCACCTGCTGCAGAAAGCGCAGATCCAGATGCGCATCCTGGCTGGCCTGCCAGATCGCGCGGCCGAAGCTGCAGCTGCTGATCGCACCGCCAAAGGCGCTCATCGTACCCAGCGCCGACATCGCCCGCGCCACGTTCCAGGGTCCTCCGCCACAGGCCGCGCGCCAGCGGTCCGGGCCCTCGGCGGGCAGGGGGAAAAGATCGGTCAAGGCTTCGCCGAAGGACACGAAATGAGGCAGGTCAGCATGCAGGATTGAAGTCATGGCCCGCATTCAACCGCTGCAGGTGAATGCTGACAAGCGGTGCAGTCCCGGGAGCGCTGCGCCAAAGCCGCACAATCGCGCCTCCTGCCTCCCAACAATCACCCGATCTCCATGTTCCCCAGCTCCTGCGAGTTCCTCGTCATCGGCGCCGGCCCGGCCGGCAGCGCCTGCGCGCGTGTGCTTGCGCAGGCCGGACGCGAGGTGCTGCTCGTCGATGCCCAGAGCTTCCCGCGCGACAAGACCTGCGGCGATGGCTTGGTGCCCGATGCCCTGGCCGCCCTCGCCCGCCTGGGCCTGAAGGAACGCGTGCTCGCTCAGGCCCAACTCGTCAACCACGCGCATTGCGTGGGGCCGCGCGGCGGCTTCGTGGACGTGCCGGGCGAGATGGCAGTGATCGGTCGGCGCGAGCTCGATCATCTGCTGGCGCAGGCGGCCGAAGAGGCGGGCGCGCGCTTCACGCAGGGCGTGCGTTTTCTCGCCCCGATGACCGATACGGCGGGTCGCATCTGCGGCGCCAAACTGCAACACGGCAACCAGACCTTTGAGCTCGGCGCGCAATGGGTGATCCTGGCCACCGGCGCCAGCGCGGGCCCACTGCAGGCCGCCGGCCTGTGCGAGCGCCGCACTCCCAGCTCCATCGCCCTGCGCGGCTATGTGGAGCTGCCCGGCCTGGCCGAGCAGCTCAGCGGCCTGCACTTCATCTGGCATCCACGCATCCGCCAGGGCTACGGCTGGATCTTCCCGAGCGGCCAGGATCGCTACAACATCGGCGTGGCCGTGCTCGACTCGCACAACGTGGAGGAAGGCGACGGCCGGCGCAGCATGAAGAACATCAACCTGCGCGAGCTCTTCGCCGAATTCTGCACGGTCTATCCATTGGCGCGGCAGCTCAACGAGCAGGGCCGCTGGGTCGGCGAACTCAAGGGCGCGCCGCTGCGTTGCAACCTGGACGGCGCGCACTGGAGCCGCCCAGGCCTGCTGGGCACCGGCGAGGCCGTGGGCACGACCTACGCCTTCACCGGCGAAGGCATCGGCAAGGCCATGGAGACCGGCATCGCCGCGGCGGACAGCCTGCTGGCCGGCGGCTCGGATGCCGCTGTGCGAGAGCGTTATGCCATCGCGCTCACGGCCCTGCTGCCGCGCTTCCAGATGTACCGCAAGGCCACGAGCTTCAACCGCTGGCCTTGGCTCGTGGACCTGGTGATCTGGCGCGCCCGCCGCAGCCCGCGCCTGATCCGCGCCTTTGCCGGCGTGCTCAATGAAACCAAGATGCCCGGCTCGGTGTTGAGCTGGCGAGGGATTAAACGCCTGGTCCTGGGCGGCTGATCCCGGGCTGAGCGAAAATCCCACCCATGTCTGTATTGCTCGACACCCTCGGCCGTCCGCTGCGCGATCTGCGCATCTCGGTCACCGATCGCTGCAACTTCCGCTGCAGCTACTGCATGCCCAAGCAGGTGTTCGACAAGCACTATGAATTCCTGCCGCACCGCGAGCTGCTGAGCTTCGAGGAAATCACGCGGCTGGCGCGGCTCTTCGTGGCGCTTGGTGCACGCAAGATCCGCCTGACCGGCGGCGAGCCGCTGCTGCGCCGGGGCATCGAGGATCTGGTCGGCATGCTGGCCGAGTTGCAGACGCCCGAAGGACAGCCGCTGGACCTGACGCTCACCACCAACGCCTCCCTGCTCGCCCGCAAGGCTGCCGCGCTCAAGAGCGCCGGCCTGCAACGCCTGACGGTCAGCCTTGACGGACTGGACGATGCCGTCTTCCAGCGCATGAACGACGTGGGCTTCCCCGTCGCCGAGGTGCTGGCCGGCATTGAAGCCGCGCAGGCCGTGGGCCTGGCGCCGATCAAGGTCAACATGGTCGTCAAGCGCGGCGTCAACGAAGACCAGATCCTGCCCATGGCCCGCCACTTCAAGGGCACGGGCGTGCGCCTGCGCTTCATCGAGTACATGGATGTCGGCACCAGCAACGGCTGGCGCATGGACGAGGTGCTGCCCTCCGGCGACGTGCTGGCGCTGCTGCGCCGCGAGTTCGATCTGCGCCCCCTGCCCGCCCAGGATGCCGGCGAGACTGCCGAGCGCTACGCCCATGCCGACTGCGGTGGCGAGATCGGCTTCATCTCCAGCGTGACGCGCGCCTTCTGCCGCGACTGCAACCGCGCGCGCCTGTCCACCGAAGGCCGGCTCTACACCTGCCTGTTCGCCCATCGCGGCGACGATCTGCGCGGCCTGCTGCGCGACGGTGCCAGTGACGAAGAACTGCGCTCGGCCATTGCAGCGATTTGGACGCGCCGCAACGACCGCTATTCGGAACTGCGCTCCTCCGGCCAGGCGCCGATCGTCGAAAAGAAGATCGAGATGCACTACATCGGTGGATAAGCGCAGCGCCATCACCGGACTCATTCTCGCGGGCGGCCGCGGCAGCCGCATGGGCGGCGTGGACAAAGGCCTGCAGCTGCTCGACGGCCGGCCGCTGGTGGCGCATGTAATCAAGAGGCTTCAACCGCAGGTCGGTCCGCTGATGATCAGTGCCAATCGCCACCTGGATGCCTACGCGGTCTTCGGCGTGCCAGTGCTGCGCGATGCTGATGATCAGTTCAACGGGCCGCTCGCCGGCCTGCTGGCGGGGCTGGATGCGGCGCAGACCGAATGGCTGGTGTGCGCGCCCTGCGATGCACCGCACCTACCGCTGGATCTCGTGGCGTGCCTGCTCGCAGCCCGCGACGATCAGCAGACGCTCGCCGTCGTGCCTCGCAGCAGCGATGGCCGGCTGCAGCCGCTCTTTGCCCTGCTCCACACGTCGTTGCGCGGCTCGCTTGTGGACGCGCTGGCACAAGGCCAGCGCCGCGTGGCGGACTGGATGCTCTCCCACCCTCATCGCGTCGTCGACATCCAGGACGAGTTCATGAACCTCAACACCCGCGCCGAGCTCGACGCGCAGCAAGCCTCATGAGCACAGCGCCTCCCGTGCGGCTGATGATCGAACCCGATCTGCCGGCCTACAAGCAGCTGCGCGACCTGATGCTGGCGCAGCATCCCGAGGCCTTCACCTCGGATGCCCTCACCGAAATGCGCCGCGAAGCGCCGAGCTACCGCAGCCGCCTGCCCGGCGGCTCCAACGGCAGCTGCCTGTTCACGCTCGTCGTCGAGCGCGGCGGCCAGCTGCTGGGTGCGATCAGCTGCGAACGCGAGCCGCGCGCCAAGGTTCGCCATATCGCTCACGTGGCCGGCATGATGGTGCACCCCGAGGCGCAAGGCCACGGCATCGGCCGGCTGCTGCTGGAGTCGGCGCTTGCGCTGCTGCAGCGCCAGGAAGGCTTGGTCCTGGTCACTTTGAGCGTCACCCGCGGCAACGCACCGGCGGTGAGTCTTTACGAGCGCCTGGGGTTCACCCGGTACGGTCGACTCGAATGTGCAATCCGTCTGTCCGACGGCAGGTTCCTGGACAAGGACTTGATGAGCCGCAGGCTGGACTGACGGGGCCCCTGCCAGAATCGCTTGCATGACGAACGATTCACTCGCCGCCATCACGGCAGACCTGCCGGATTCGCCCCCCAGAGCCTGCAGCTTCGCCGTCGCAGATGGCTGCGCGCTGCGCGCCGACAGCATCATCCTGCTCGATCACGATCAGGGCGACGTGCTCACCGGGCAGCCCGTCAACGTCATGCCCTTCGAGGGGCTGAACTGATCACTGCCTGGTGCTGAGCGTGAAATCGATGCTCAGCTCGTCTTGCACAGCCAGCAAGCCACCGAGGACCGCGTAAGGCGTGATCCCGTAGTCGGATTGGCGCAGCCTGAAGGCGCCGCGCACGGCCCACGCATTCGCATCGCGCCGGGCCTCCAAGGCCACCGCCTGCCGCCGGCGCTGGCCATGCAGCTCGATCTCGATTTCGGCGCTCATCTGCGGAGCCTGGCCCGTCACCCGGATCGAGCGCATGCGCACCAGTGGGAAGCGGTCCGCCTCGAGGTTGTCCGGCCCCAGCATGTGCGCCCGCGTGCCGGCAACGGCTTCGGCATCCAACACCGACGCAAAAGCCGGCCCCATCGCTGCGCGCAATTCAGGGCGATCGATCTCCAGCTCGTCGAGCCTGAAACTCAGCTCGAAGCGCGCGCCGTCCGTGCGGCCCCGCTCCTGCGTCCAGACGCGCCCTTGCAACCGCGGCACGGTCAGGACGTGGTTGTGGCCCAGCTTCGGCACGCGTCCGCCGCTGAACACCTGGATCCGCACGTCCGAGTGCTGTGGCTGGATGGCCTCGGTCACGCCGTCCTCGGGCCAGGGGATGCTCCCCCCCGATTCAGGCGGCATCGGGGCGGGCAGCTTGGCCATGGGGCCGCAGGCCGCGAGCAACAGCAGGCAACAGGACGAAAGCAGGAGTCTCAGGGTGCGCCGCAGCATGGTTTTCCGGGGATGTCCGGGGGTCGGGCAGACATTGTTGCAGGCCCAAACCGCGCTAGCATTCGCTATCGAACGAATCTTGGAGGAGCTCTCCATGGCTGCCAATGCTTTCCGTCCGGCCAGCGAGTTGATGGTGCAGTACGCCCGCTATCACCGTGACCGCCGCAACATCGCCACGCACTTCGTCGGCATCCCGATGATCGTGTTTTCCATCGGCGTGCTGCTGGCGCGCGCGCAATGGCAAATCGGCGACTTCGCCTTCACGGCGGCCCAAGTCGTGTTCGTGCTGGGCACACTCTGGTATCTCACGCGCGGCAACTTCGTGCTGGGGCTGGCCACCGCCATCGTCAACGGCGTGCTCTTCGCGCTGGCTGAACCGCTGGCGGACGGATCGACCGGCTCCTGGCTCGCCTGGGGCCTGGGCTCCTTCGCCGTGGGCTGGGTGATCCAGTTCGTGGGCCACTACTACGAAGGCCGCAAGCCCGCCTTCGTGGACGACCTGATCGGCCTGATGGTCGGCCCGATGTTCGTCGTCGGCGAAGCGCTGTTCGCGCTGGGCTGGGGCGGCGAGCTGCTGGCCGAGATCGAACGCATGGCCGGTCCGACGATCCTGCGGGATCTCGCGCATCCCACGCCGTGACCTCCACGGTCCTCGTCATGGGGGCCGGCTCGGTCGGCTGCTATCTCGGTGGCTTGGCCGCCGCAGCCGGCCACGTGGTGCACCTGGTCGGCCGGCCACGTGTCCTGGATGCCGTCGATGAAAGCGGCCTGCTGCTGACCGATTGCGATGGCCGCAAGACGCGGGTCGCCGCTGAACGGCTGCACCTGCACGAGAGCCCGCCGCCGGGCATCGCAGCCGACATCACCCTGCTGTGCGTGAAGAGCGGCGCCACCGCCGAGGCGGCGCAGACGCTGCAAGGCTCGCTGCTGCCAGACAGCCTGGTGCTGTCCATGCAGAACGGCGTCGGCAATGCCGAACGCGCGCAATCCGCTGCGCCCGCACTCGATGTGCGCGCTGGCATGGTGCCCTTTAACATCGCCGAGATCGCACCCGGGCACTACCACCGCGGCACCAGCGGCCAGCTGATGGTGCAGGCTGGACCGGGCACGGCAGTGGGCGAACTGGCGCGCAGCTTCGCGCGTCAAGGCGTGCGCCTGCAGCAGCACGAAGACCTGCGCGCCGTGCAGTGGGGCAAGCTGCTGCTCAATCTGAACAACCCAGTCAACGCGCTTTCGGGCCAGCCGCTGCGCGCGCAGCTGCTCGAACGCGGCTACCGGCGCTGCCTGGCCGCCTTGCAGGCCGAGGCGCTGGAGCTGATGCACGCGGCCGGCGTTCAGGCCGCGCAGCTCACGCCGCTGCCGCCGCTCCGCCTGGTGCAGCTGCTGCGCTGGCCCACGCCGCTGTTTCGCCTGCTGGCCGCACGCATGCTGCGCATCGACGAAAGGGCGCGCTCCAGCATGGCCGACGACCTGAGCCTCGGCCGCGTGACCGAGATCGATGCGCTCTGTGGCGAGGTCGTGCGCCTGGCACATCGCCAGGGCCGGCAGGCGCCGCTGAATGCCCGCATGCTCACGCTGATCCAGGCCTGGCCGCATGCGCCGCAGCCTTACGGGCCGCGCGAGCTGGAAGAGGCGCTGGGCATCGCCTGACGGAAGCGCGGCGGTGCACGCGAACTGCGGGTCCGAATCCGGCGAGACACAGCGCCCGCATCTGGCGAAGATGCAGCCATGAACTTCCGCATCCAGGGGCTCGATCCCCAACCCTTTCTTCCGCTCTACGGCCGTAGCGACGCTGAACTCGCCGCGCTCGGCGTCGTGCGCATGTTGGTCAACGAGCCGCATGCCGCGCCCGATCGCATCGAGCTGCGTGACGCCGAGCCCGGCGAGACCGTGCTGCTGCTCAACCACGAGTATCTGGACGCAGACAGCCCGTACCGCGGTCGCCACGCCATCTTCGTGCGCGAAGGCGCCAGCGAGGTTTTCGACGCGGTCAATACGGTGCCCGACTGCCTGCGGCGCCGGCTGCTCTCACTGCGCGGCTTTGACGCGCAGGGCATGATGATCGATGCGGACGTGGTTGAAGGAACAGCAATCGAGACGCTGATCGAACGGCTGTTCGCGCAGCCCGAAGTCCGCTTCGTCCAGGCCCACCACGCAAGGCGCGGCTGCTACGCCGCACGCATCGAACGGGCGTGAACGCGGCGCTTGAACCCGCGCCTCAATGCGCGCGAACGGATTCGCTGAGATTCGCTTCGGGGAAGTAGCGCTGGAACTCCCGCCACGCCGCACCGGACTTGGCGATGTGCTCAAGCATCTCGCGCGCAATGCGCCGGTCGGCCTCGCTGAGCGAGGCGTGTCGGCTGACATAGGCGCCGCTCTCGCCCCAGACCAGTTCGTCGACCGGAATCGAATGCAGCCGCTCGACCAATGGAGCCCACTTGCCGCTGGCGCGCAAGGCGCCGGTGACCGCCGTGGGCGTGACCACGGCGACATCGATGGTGCCGGCATCGAGCATGCGCGCCAGCGAGACGGGATCGGTGGCCTCGGTCAGGCGTTGTTGCGCCGCGAGTTGCTTGACCAGCACCTGGTAGCTGTCATCGTAGTCGTAGCCACGCACGACGCCCACGCGCAGCTCGCGATGGCGCAGCAGCTCGGCCGCGCTGCGGATGGCCGGCACGCGCGGCTCGATGGCCAGCAACACGGCCCGGCTGTGGATCATGCCCACGAAGTGGCCGTATTCGTCACGCCGGACCGAACGCCGCGCCGGCATCAGCAGGTCGGCCTGTCCGAGTTCGAAAAGCTTCTCGAGGCGGGAGCGCGGCACGGGCTGGAACTCGATCACGCAGCCGGCCTTGGCGGCCTCGGCCCGCAGCAGCTCCGGAAAGATGCCGCCGACCTTGCCGTCCGTCACCGTGACCGCCTGGCCGATCGGCGCCACAGGCACCTGCAGCGGCCGGCTGCAATCGGCCAGCGCCGGCAAAGGCACGGCAAGGCCGAACCACAAAGCTAACGAGACATTCAAGCGGATCATCGTCGTCGGCTCCTGGGTGTGGGCAGCTCAGGTGTTTTTCGACACCGTGATGGTCGGGAACTTCGTCGAGTAGTCCTTGGCCTGGCCGGCGATCTTCACGGCCACCGTGCGAGCCAGGCTCTTGTAGAGCGCGGCGTGCTCGCCATCGGGATCGGCCACCACGGTCGGTCGGCCGGCGTCGGCCTGCTCGCGGATCGAGCGGGCCAGCGGCAGCGCGCCGAGATAGTCCACCCCATACTGCTCGGCCATCTTGCGGCCGCCGTCCGCGCCGAAGATGTGCTCGGCATGGCCGCAATTCGTGCAGACGTGCACTGCCATGTTCTCGACGATGCCGAGGATGGGCACGCTGACCTTGTCGAACATCTTCAGGCCCTTCTTCGCGTCGATCAGGGCGATGTCCTGCGGCGTGGTCACGATGATGGCGCCCGTCACCGGCACGCGCTGCGACAGCGAGAGCGCGATGTCGCCCGTGCCCGGCGGCATGTCCACCACGAGGTAGTCGAGGTCCTGCCACTTCGTCTGCCGCAGCAGCTGGTCCAGCGCCTGCGTGGCCATGGGGCCGCGCCAGATCATGGCCTGGTCCTCCGCCACCAGATAGCCAATGGACATCAGCTGCAGGCCGAAGGCCGTGTGCGGCTCCATCATCTTGCCGTCCTCGCTTTGCGGCGGGCCGGAAGTGGCGGTCAGCAGTGGCAGGCTGGGGCCGTAGATGTCGGCATCGAGCACGCCCACGCGGGCACCCTCGGCCGAGAGCGCCAGGGCCAGGTTGATGGCCGTGGTGCTCTTGCCCACGCCGCCCTTGCCCGAGGCCACGGCAATGATGTTCTTCACGCCAGGCAGCAGCTGCACGCCGCGCTGCACGGCGTGCGGCGTGATCTTGCTGGCGATGCCGATGGTGACGTGGCCCACGCCTGCCACGTGCGAGACGGCGGCTTCGAGCCGCGCGCGCAAGCCTTCGATCTGGCTGGCCGCAGGGTAGCCCAGCTCGATGTCAAAGGTGACGGCGGCGCCGTTGATACGCAGGTTGCGCAGTTGCTTGCCAGTGACGAAGTCCTGGCCCGTCTCGGGGTCGATGACGGTTTGCAGGGCGGCCAGGATCTGACTTTCCGCGATGGGAGTGATGGGATTCATATATGCGATTACCGATCAAGCATCGGCGTTTTGATTACTTCCTTGTTCAGGAGCCGGTTCCTAGGATCCGGTCTCCGATCACGACAAGGATAAACCGACATGCGCAAGTCCCTGCTGGCCGCCGCAAGCCTGCTGCTCAGTTTGAACGTTATGGCCAAGGACGTGAACCTGCTGAACGTCAGCTACGACCCCACCCGCGAGCTCTACGTTGACGTCAACAAGGCCTTCGCCGCCCAGTGGAAGGCCAAGACCGGGGACACCGTGAACATCCGCCAATCGCACGGCGGCTCGGGCAAGCAAGCGCGTTCGGTGATCGACGGCCTGGAGGCCGATGTCGTCACCCTGGCGCTGGCCTACGACATCGACGAGATCTCCACCAAGGCCCAGCTCCTGCCCACCAACTGGCAAAAGCGCCTGCCCAGCAACAGCTCGCCCTACACCTCGACCATCGTCTTCCTGGTGCGCAAGGGCAACCCGAAGGCCGTGAAGGACTGGGATGACCTCGTCAAGCCCGGCATTTCTGTCATCACGCCCAACCCCAAGACCTCGGGCGGCGCCCGCTGGAACTACCTGGCGGCCTGGGGTTATGCGCTGAAGAAGACGGGCAGCGAAGTGAAGGCCAAGGAGTTCATCGCAGCCCTGTTCAAGAACGTGCCGGTGCTGGATTCCGGCGCACGCGGCGCCACCGTGACCTTCACCGAACGCGGCGTGGGCGACGTGCTGCTGGCCTGGGAGAACGAGGCCTACCTGGCCCTGCAGGAGCTCGGTCCGGACAAGTTCCAGATCGTCACACCGCCGCTGAGCATCCTGGCCGAGCCGCCCGTGGCTGTGGTGGACAAGAACGTGGACCGCAAGGGCACGCGCGCCGTGGCCCAGGCCTATCTGGAGTTCCTGTACACGCCCGCCGCCCAGGAGATCGCCGCCAAGAACCACTACCGCCCGCGTGACCCGGCCATCCTGGCCAAGCATGCCGGCGAGTTCGCCGCGGTGAAGTTGTTCACCCTGGAAGAGCTGTTCGGCAGCTGGGCCAACGCCCAGGCCACGCACTTCAAGGACGGCGGCGTGTTCGACCAGATCTATGCGCCCAAGTAACCTGCTACTTCGGCAGCACAGCGTGCTGCCCGGTTTCAACCTGACCCTTGGCCTGGTGCTGCTGTACCTGGGCCTGGTGGTCTTGTTGCCGCTCTCCGCCGCCTTCCTCAAGACCTTCACGCTTGACTGGAAGGGCTTCATCGACGCCGTGGCTGCGCCGCGCGTGCTGGCTTCGTACCGGCTCTCCTTCGGTGCTGCGTTGGCCGCCGCCACGGTGAACGCCGTCTTCGGCCTGGTGCTGGCCTGGGTGCTGGTGCGCTACGAATTCCCGGGCCGCAAGCTGATCGATGCCATCGTGGATCTGCCCTTCGCCCTGCCCACCGCCGTGGCCGGCATCGCGCTGACGGCGCTGTACGCCGAGAACGGCGCCATCGGTCGCTTCCTGCCCTTCAAGGTGGCCTTCACACCGGTGGGCGTGTTCGTGGCCCTCGTGTTCATCGGCCTGCCCTTCGTCGTGCGCACGCTGCAGCCGGTGATCGAGAACCTCGGCCAGGACCTGGAAGAGGCCTCGGCCCTGCTCGGCGCGCAGCGCTGGCAGACGCTGGCTCTGGTCGTGCTGCCGGCGCTGTTGCCCGCCTGGCTGACGGGCTTTGCACTCGCCTTTGCGCGCGCTGTGGGCGAGTACGGGTCGGTGATCTTCATCGCCGGCAACATGCCCATGGTCAGCGAGATCACGCCGCTGATGATCATCACCAAGCTGGAGCAGTACGACTACGCCGGCGCCACCGCCATCGCCGTGGTGATGCTGCTGGCGTCCTTCGTGCTGCTGTTGCTGATCAACCTGCTGCAGGCCTGGACGCGCCGCAGACAAGGACTGACCACATGAACAGCACGACGACGATCACCCTGCCCGCCGCCGAGGCGGGCCGCCGCCGTGCCGCGCCACTCAAGCCCACCGAGGACCCGCGCTGGCTGCGCTGGTTGCTGCTGACGGTGAGCCTGAGCTTTGTCGGGCTGTTCCTGGTCGTGCCGCTCGCCAGCGTCTTTTATGAAGCGCTGCGCAAGGGACTGGAGGTCAACTTCGCCGCCATCACCGAACCCGACGCGCTCGCCGCGCTGCGCCTCACGCTGTTGGCAGCCGCCATCGCCGTGCCGCTGAACCTGGTGTTCGGCGTGGCCTCGGCCTGGCTGATCGCCAAGTTCGATTTCCGCGGCAAGCAGGTGTTGCTCACGCTGATCGATCTGCCCTTCTCCGTCAGCCCCGTCATCGCCGGCCTGATCTACGTGCTGCTGTTCGGCGCGCAGGGTTGGTGGGGCGGCTGGCTGCGCGAGCACGATGTGCGCGTGATCTTCGCCGTGCCGGGCATCGTGCTGGCCACGGTCTTTGTCACCGTGCCGTTTGTCGCGCGCGAGCTGATCCCGCTGATGCAGACGCAAGGCATCGAGCAGGAGGAGGCCGCCCGCGTGCTCGGCGCCAGCGGCTGGCAGACCTTCTGGCGTGTCACGTTGCCCAACATCCGCTGGGCGCTGCTCTACGGCGTGATCCTGTGCAATGCGCGGGCCATGGGCGAGTTCGGCGCCGTCAGCGTGGTTTCGGGCCATGTGCGCGGCGAGACCAACACGCTGCCTCTGCACATCGAGATCGCCTACAACGAATACCAGTTCGCGGCCGCATTCGCCGTGGCCTCCCTGCTGGCGCTGCTGGCCCTCGTCACCCTGGTGCTCAAACACGTGGTGGGCGGCCGCATCAAGAAGGACTTGAACGCATCATGACCCTCCAAATCCGCAATCTGCACAAGCGCTTCGGCGCCTCCACGCTGGCCGCCGACGGCCTTTCGCTCGACGTTCGCGAAGGCGAGCTGCTCGCCCTGCTGGGCCCCTCGGGCTGCGGCAAGACCACGCTGCTGCGCATCATCGCGGGCCTGGAGACGCCGGACGCCGGCCAGCTCTGGCTGCACGGCACCGAGGCCTCGAACCTCACAGTGAACGAGCGCCGCGTCGGCTTCGTGTTCCAGCATTACGCGCTGTTCCCGCACCTCTCCGTGTTCGAGAACATCGCCTTCGGACTGCGCGTGCGCCCGCGTGCCACGCGTCCGGCGGAAGCGGAAATCAAGCGCCGTGTGGAAGAACTGCTGACGCTGGTACAGCTCGAAGGCCTGGGCCGGCGCCATCCGTTGCAGCTCTCGGGCGGTCAGCGCCAGCGCGTGGCCCTGGCCCGCGCACTGGCCGTGGAGCCGCGCGTGCTGCTGCTGGACGAGCCCTTCGGCGCGCTCGACGCCAAGGTGCGCAAGGAGCTGCGCCGCTGGCTGCGCCAGCTGCACGACGAGCATCCGGTGACGAGCCTCTTCGTCACGCACGACCAGGACGAGGCCCTGGAAGTGGCCGACCGCGTCGTCGTGCTCAACAAGGGCCGCATCGAGCAGATCGGCACGCCCGAAGAAATCCGCACGAAGCCGGCAACACCGTTCGTGCGGGACTTCCTCGAACTAGATCTCGAACCGGCTCCCCTGCTCGGCGGCCAGGGCCTGGCGCACGAGCTGCGGGCTTAAGGGCGGGGCAAACGTCTCGATGAAGTCGTAGACGTAGGAGCGCAGAAAGGCTCCGCGCTTGATGCCCAGCCTCGTGAGGTTGGGCGCGAACAGGTGGCGAGCATCGATGGCACGCAGGTGGGAATCGCGCTGCTCGTCAAAGGCGATGGCGGCGATCAACCCGACGCCCATGCCCAGTTCCACATAAGTCTTGATCACGTCGGCATCCATGGCCTCCATGACGATGCTAGCGCGCACGCCCGCACGCTCGAAGCCGGCGTCGATGTGGCTGCGGCCGGTATAGCCGTCCTCATAGGTGACGATGGGGAATTCAGAGAGGCGTGCAGCGGTGAGCTTCTCGCCTCTGGCTGCAGCCTCCGCCAGCGGGTGGTTGGGCGGCACGATGGCAATGTGCGTCCACTGGTAGCACGGCAACGCCACGAGCTGCTCGTAGGTGGACAGCGCTTCGGTGGCCACGCCGATGTCGGCCTCGCCGGAGATCAGCATCTCGGCCACCTGGCGCGGGCTGCCTTGGCGCAGGCGCAGGGCCACCTCCGGGTGATGGGCCGCGAAGTCGCGCACGGCGCCCGGCAAGGCGTAACGGGCCTGCGAGTGGGTGGCAGCGATGGTCAGCGTGCCGCGATCCTGTGCGGCGAAGTCTTCGCCGGCGCGGCGCAGGTTCTCCGCCTCATGCAGCAGCCGCTCGACGATGGGCAGCACCGCCTTGCCGGGCCCCGTCAGGCCGGTGAGGCGCTTGCCGGCGCGATGAAAGATCTCGATCCCAAGCTCCTCCTCCAGCTCGCGGATCTGGCGGCTGACGCCCGGCTGCGACGTGTGCAGGCTCTCGGCCACGGCCGTCAGGTTGAAGCCCAGGCGCGAGGCCTCGCGGATGGAGCGGAGTTGCTGGAAGTTCACCGTCGAAACTCGTCGTTATGCGAAAAGCGGATTTTGATCCGGGCTTCTTCATCGCAAATCGACTGAATCGGCATATCGGTAGTCGGCCAGCGCATATACGCGCGCCCTGGGCCAGCCGAGGAAGTTAGCCCAGAAAGACAAAAGGCCCGACGCCTGAAGCGTCGAGCCTTTGTGCTGGTGGGCCCTGAAGGATTCGAACCTTCGACCAACGGATTAAGAGTCCGCTGCTCTACCAACTGAGCTAAGGACCCGAATTCTTCGCAATTCGCTTGCGCAAATTCGGTGCCGGGTATCGAGTGGTGGGCCCTGAAGGATTCGAACCTTCGACCAACGGATTAAGAGTCCGCTGCTCTACCAACTGAGCTAAGGACCCACTGCGATACACCCAGTGTCTCTGCCAAAACCAATACAACTGGTGGGTTGTACAGGATTCGAACCTGTGACCAACGGATTAAAAGTCCGCTGCTCTACCGACTGAGCTAACAACCCCAAAAGAGCTATTTGCAACCTTGCATTTCTGTTCAGCCGCGCTCTTCAGCAGAGCCTCATATTATAGGAGGGTTTTCACCCTCGTGACAAGTCCTGCGCCAAAAATTCCTGAACCAGCACGGCTGCGGCCGTCATGCCAAAGCTCGACGTGACCATCACGCTCGATCCATAGCCGGCGCAGTTGAGCGTGCCATCCACGTCACACGCCTCGCCTTCCGCTTCCGGGCGCTTCACGGCCTCGCGCGAGAACACGCAACGAACGCCGATGCGTCCGGCGCGTGGCGCTGCATGGAACTTGCGCAAGCGCTGGCGCAGGCTCGACAGCAGCGGATCGTGCGTGGTGTTGGCGAGGTCTTCCACCTCGATGGCTTGCGGCGCGCGCTTGCCGCCGGCCGCGCCGACGCTCACGAAAGGCAGCTTGTGATCGCGCGCCCAGGCAGCCAGCACGGCCTTGGCGCGGACCTGGTCGCAGGCGTCGATGAGTCCGTCGATTTCGTGCGTCAGCAGCGCGGGCCAGTTGTCCGCAGCGACGAACTCCTCGATGAAGTTCACTTCGCAGATCGGATGGATCTCGTGGATGCGCGCACGCAGCGCGTCGCCCTTCGATTGCCCGACGGTGCTGGACAGCGCCTGCACCTGGCGGTTGATGTTGGATTCGGCCACCTGGTCGAAGTCGATCAGCGTCAGGCTGGCCACGCCGGAGCGCGCCAGCGCCTCCACGGCCCAGGAGCCCACACCGCCCAGGCCGACGACAGCGAAGCGCGCGCCGCGCAGGCGGCGGTAGTCGCGCTCGCCGTACAGGCGAGACAACCCGCCGAAGCGGCGTTCGGCATCAGCGTCGATCGTTGCAGCCAGCATCGATCAGATCCGCGAGAGCTGCCAGCGCAGGCAACCCCAGGCGCCGACGATGATGGACGCCAGCGCGATGAAGCTGCCAATGCTCAGCGTCGAGAGGCCCGACAGGCCTTGGCCGATCGTGCAACCCAGCGCCGTCACGCCGCCCACGCCCATCAGCACGGCGCCGATCATGTGCATGGCCAGGTCTTCGGTCGTGCGGAAGGATTCCCAGCGAAAAGCCTTGGTGGCCAGCGCATAAACGCCCGAGCCGGCGATCATGCCGAACACGGCCACGATGCCGATGTTGAGCGCCTTGCTCTTGTCGCTGAAGAACAGCAGCCAGTCCAGCGTGTTGGCCACGGGCGACACGAAACTCAGGGCCTCCATGCGCTCGCGCGCGGCGGCGCCGACGAAGACTTCCTCCAGCGTATTCGGGTCCTCGGCCACATGGCCCAGATGCCCGCCCACCCACCACACGCTCGCGATGACGGCGCCGGTAACGATGCCGCCCACCAGCACATCGCCCGTGCGGCCTTCTTCGCGCATCAGCGCCCAGACGATCAGCGCCGCACCCAGCACACCGCCGAGCAGCAGCGCCAGCTGGCCCTTGGTCATGCCGACGGCCGGAGCCAGCAGCGAAGGCAGGTCCTGCCCGGTGCCGAGCTGCGCATTCACGGCGTCCACCGTGTTCACGCGCACCACGGCCGTGATGCCCTTGAGCGTGGCGAAGGCCGTCACCCCCATGACGATGAAGACGATCAGCGACTTGAGGTTGCCCGCGCCCATGCGCACCAGGGTCTTGGAGCCGCAGCCCGAGGCCATCACCATGCCCCAGCCGAACATCAGGCCGCCGACGATGTTGGACAACCAGAGGAAGCGCGGCGTGGCGTAGATGCTTTTGCCCGCGTCGATCCAGCCCAGCGCCACCATGGCGTTGAAGCCGACCATCGCCACGCCCATGGCCAGCACCCACATGCGCATGCGCGCCCAGGAGCCCATGTTGACGATATCGGCCACCGCGCCCATGGTGCAGAAATGGGTGCGCTGGGCGACGGCGCCCATGATGAAGGTGAGGCCGAAGGTGGCCCAGAGCACAAGGGTTGCGATGGCGTGGAGGTCGATCTCAGGCATGCCGGGATTTTAGGGAGCAAGAGAAAGGGCCCCCATATTGGAGGCCCTTCGCGTGTCGATAAGCTCAGATAACGGCTTACTTCAGCGCAGCCGCACGTTCCTTCGCGGCTTGGGCCGCTTCGGAACCGGGATAGGTCTTGATCAGGTCCTGCAAGGTCTTCTTCGCGCCCTTGTTATCCTTGAGCTCGATCTGGCAGTTGGCCAGGGCGAGCAGCGCGTCCGGCGCACGCGGATGATCCGGGCGCGACGAGGCGAAGGACTTGAAGGTGGCGATGGCGTCCTTGTACTGGCGGTTGCCGTACTGGGCGTTGCCGATCCAGAAGGCCACCGAATCCGCATAGCCGCTCGCCGGGAAACGGCGGGCAAAGCTTTGCAGCGTGTCGGAAGCCTGGGCGAAGTCACCGCGACGAACCATGCCCATGGCCGCTTCGTATTGGCGCTTTTCCTCGGGATCGACCTGGAACTGCTTGCCGTCGAGGCTGACGGTTTGCGGCTCCAACGGTTTCAGGCGCGAGCTGAGCTGGTCGCTCTGGTCGGTCAGCTTGCGCTGCGTTTCCGACAGATCGTGAGCGAGTTGCTCGTTCGTGCCGCGCAGCTTGGCCATGTCGGCGCGCAGGGCCTCGATCTGGTTCTGCAGATCGAGTACCGTGCGACGCAGCGGATCGACGGAACCGTCGATCTGGGCCTGCAGCTTGCTGCGAGCCTCTTCCAGGGCCGTGACCTTGGCGCGCAGTTCGATGATGGCGCGGCGGGCCTCGTCATCCTCGAACAGCGCAGCGCGCGCGGGCAAGGCCGTCAGGCCCGAAAAACCGGCCAAGGCAAGGGCCATGCACGCAACGCGAAACCGCATCACTTGTCCTTCAGCTCGACGCGGCGGTTCTTGGACCAGGCGGCTTCGTCGTGGCCGTCAGCGGCCGGACGCTCCTTGCCGAAGCTCACGGGCTCGATCTGGCCGGACTGAACGCCCAGGGCTTCCAGCGACTTGGCCACGGCTTCAGCGCGCTTCTGGCCCAGGGCCAGGTTGTACTCGCTGCCACCGCGCTCGTCGGTGTTGCCTTCCAGGCGCAGGGAAACGGTCTTCAGCTTGTTCAGGCGGTTGGCGTGCGCTTCGACGATGCCTTGGTAGTCCGACTTGACGACGTAGCTGTCGAAGTCGAAGTACACGACGCGCTTGCCGTCGACGGTGCGGGCCAGTTCGCCGGCCAGGTCGACGGTGGCGACCTTGGGTTCAGCAGCCGGCTGGGGCTGGGCCACCGGGGTCTGGGCGACCGGGCGGTTTTCAACGGGGGCGACGGGCTTGTCGAGGTCAACCTTGGAGGCGCAACCGGCGATAGCGGCCAGAGCCAGCGCGGAGAGGGCGATGCGGGTCATCTTCATGGGGATTCTTCCTGTGTGGTTCATGCCCGGTAGAGCCGGGCTCGTTATGGCGCCAAGGCGTCGATCGTCTCGATGGGACGGCTAACATTGTCCAACATGTCCAGCATAGGCCTTCTTAAGCCTTGCTGAAACAATTGGTAGCAAGTGCAACTATTCCTCATGGGCTGAGCAATCTGTCTCAACCCTGATTTCGGCGGTTTCAACGGGTGAAGGGCCCCCAGGTGGGTTCGCGCACGTCGGCCGCCGAGGTCAGCTTGGCCTTGACGCGACCGTCCGGTGTAGTGGTCATCAGCACGTCGTGGCCACCCGCGCGGGTGGCGTAGACGATCAGCCGGCCGTTGGGCGCGAAGCTCGGGCGCTCGTCGGCCGTGGTGTCGGTGATCTTCTGGACCTGGCCGCTGCTCATGTCCATCACGCAAAGGCGGAAGGCCGAGCCGCCCTCGCGCGTGATGAAGGCCATCAAGCGGCCATCCGGGCTGATCGAGGGGCTGATGTTGTAGCCGCCGGTGAAGGTCACGCGCTCGGCCGCGCCGCCGCTGACGGGCATGCGGTAGACCTGCGGGCCACCGCCCCGGTCGCTCACGAAATAGATCTTGCTGCCGTCGGGCGCGAAGACCGGCTCGGTGTCGATGGCCAGGCTCTGCGTCAGGCGCTGGACATTGCTGCCGTCGCGGTTGATCAGGAAGAGCTGCGAGCCGCCGGCGCGCGAGAGCGTCACGGCCAGCTTGGAGCCGTCGGGCGAATAGGCCGGTGCGCTGTTGGAGCCGCGGAAGTCCGCGATCTTGCGGCGGCGTCCGGTGAGGATTTCCTGCGCCCAGACCACGGCCTTGCTCGACTCGAAGGACACGTAGGCCAGCTCGCGGCCGTCCGGCGACCAGGTGGGCGAGATGATGGGCATCGGGCTGGCCAGGGCGATCTGGCCGCCCTCGCCGTCCGAATCGGTGATGCGCAGGCTGTAGCGGCCGCCGATCTTGGAGACGTAGGCCATGCGGGTGGAGAACACACCGCGCTCGCCGGTCAGCTTTTGATAGATGGCGTCGGCCACGCGGTGGGCGGCCAGGCGCACGTCGTCAGGCGCCACGGCCTGGGCTTCGCCGCCCTGGTCGGAGCCCTTGACCACGTCGAAGAGCTTGTAGCGCACGTCGAAGCGGCCATCGGCTAGCTTGGCGACCGAGCCGGCGGCCAGCGCATCGGCGCCCTTGCCGCGCCATTCGCTGTAGTTGATGGTGCTGCCTTCGAAGAGCTGAACACCAGCGGCGTCTTTGATCAGGAACTGGCCGCTGCGCTCCAGGTCGGCGCGAATGATGGAAGCCAGTGACTGGCCGGTCTTGGCCTCGTCGCGGAAGTCGGGGATCGCAATCGGCAGCTGGCTGCCGCCCACGCCGGTGATCTCCACGCGGAACTGGGCCAGCGCGGGCTGGGCGACGAAGAGGCTCGAGGCCAGGCCCGCGAGCATCGTGCGGCGCTGAATCTGTGCAAGGTCTTTCATGGGGCTGGATTTTGGCTTCAGAGCAAGACGATGTCGTAATGTTCTGTTTGATTGGACGGTTCGGCTGTCAGAGAAATGGGCTTTCCGATGAAGTCCGACAGGCCGGCGAGGTGGGCGCTTTCTTCGTCGAGCAGCATCTCCACCACATTGGCTGCCGCGACCACGCGGAATTCCTTGGGCGCGAACTGGCGCGCCTCGCGCAGGATCTCGCGCATGATGTCGTAGCAGACCGTGCGGGCCGTCTTGATCTGGCCACGCGCATCGCAGGTCGGGCACGGCTCGCAAAGCATGCGGGCTAGCGATTCGCGGGTGCGCTTGCGGGTCATCTCCACCAGGCCCAGCTGCGTGAAGCCGCCCAGCGTGACCTTGGTGCGGTCCTTGGCCAGTTGCTTCCTGAACTCGCTCAGCACCGCGGTCTTGTGCTCCTCGCGGGTCATGTCGATGAAGTCCACAATGATGATGCCGCCCAGGTTGCGCAGGCGCAGCTGCCGCGCGATGGCACCGCAGGCTTCCAGGTTGGTCTTGAAGATCGTGTCGTCGAAATTGCGGGCGCCGACGAAGCCGCCGGTGTTGACGTCGATGGTCGTCATCGCCTCGGTCTGGTCGACGATCAGGTAGCCGCCGCTCTTGAGGTCCACGCGGCGCGAGAGCGCGCGATCGACCTCGGCGTCCACATTGCACAGGTCAAAGATCGGCCGCTCACCACGGTAATGCTCCAGCTTGGCCACAGCCGTGGGCATGAAGGACTCGCCAAAGCCGTGCAGCACATCGTGCTGCATCTTCGAATCGATGCGGATGGAGCCCGTGCGCTCGGTCGTGAGGTCGCGCAGCACGCGCTCGACCAAGCTCAGGTCCTGGTGCAGCAGCGATCCTGCCGCGGCCTTGTGGGCGCGCTCGCGGATCGCGGCCCAGGTCTTGCGCAGGTAGGCGATGTCGGCGCCCAGTTCATCGTCGCTCGCATCCTCTGCGTTCGTGCGCAGGATGAAGCCGCCACCGCCGCCCTCCTCCGCCGTGCCCACAAGGGCTTGCATGCGCGCACGCAGCGCTTCGCGCGTCTCGTGCGAGCCGATCTTCTGCGAGATGCCGATGTGCTCGTCCTGCGGCAGGAACACGAGCATGCGGCCAGCGATCGAGATCTGCGAGGACAGCCGCGCGCCCTTGGTGCCGATCGGGTCCTTGATGACCTGGACCGTGAGCGACTGACCTTCGAACACCAGCTTCTCGATCGGCACGGGCACGTGGCCTTCGGCGTGGTTGCGCGGCAGGCTGCCATTCACGTGCAGGTCTGCCACGTGCAGGAAAGCCGCGCGTTCCAGGCCGATGTCGATGAAGGCCGACTGCATGCCCGGCAGCACGCGCGCCACCTTGCCCGAGTAGATGTTGCCGACGAGACCTCGCTCGAGCGTTCGCTCGATATGAAGCTCTTGGACCGCGCCGTTCTCGACGATGGCCACCCGCGTCTCCTGCGGGGACCAGTTGATCAGGATGTCTTCCATCGCTGCCTAATCTGAAAATTTTTTTGAGCGCTCTCGCATGACGCGCAGGTCATGCGGCAGAACTCAGAACTGCCGGAGCAATTGTGCTGTTTCGTAAAGCGGCAGGCCCATGATGCCTGAATAACTGCCCGAGATATGCCGAATCCAGGTCGCCGCCTCACTTTGTATGGCGTAGGAGCCCGCCTTGCCGAACGGTTCGCCGCTTTCGACATAACAGCGCAGGTCGGCGTCAGCGACGACATCGAACTCGACTTCGGAGACATTGAGCATGGCGCGACGCTGCTCGGCCGTGCCCACCGCCACCGCCGTGATCACGCGGTGCTTGCGCCCGCTGAGCAGTCGCAGCATGCGCAGGGCGTCCTCCGCGTTCGCAGGTTTGCCGAGGATCTGCTGATCGAGCGCCACCGTGGTGTCCGAACACAGCACCGGTGCTGGCGGCAATCCGCGACGCGCGAGCCTTGCCAAAGCCGCATCGAGCTTGGCTTCCGTCACGCGAGCGCAATAGACCTCCGGCGCCTCGCCTTCGATCACGGCTTCGAGCGCTTCGGCGTCTTCATCGGCGCCGGGCAGCAGCAGTTCATGCGCCACGCCGATCTGTTCGAGCAGTTGGCGACGGCGCGGGCTTTGCGAAGCGAGGTAGATCATTCGCGGTGTCATTCGCGGTGATAGGGGTGGTTGACCATCACCGTCCAGGCCCGGTACAGCCCTTCGGCCAGCAGCACGCGCGCAAACGCATGCGGCAAGGTCAGGTCGGACAGGCGCAGCGTTTCGTCGGCCGTGGCCTTCAAGGCCGGCAGCAGACCGTCGGGCCCGCCGATGATCAGCGCCGCATCGCGGCCCTCGCCCATCCAGAGCTTGAGCCGTTCAGCCAGTTGCACCGTGGTGCGCTGATGGCCGCGCTCATCAAGGATGATGCGCCGCGCGCCCTTCGGGATGGCGGCCTCGATGCGCTGGGCTTCGGCCGTCATCATCTGCTCGACCGTCTTGCCGCTGGTGCGCGGCTCGGCCTTGACGGCCTTGAGCTCCAGCTTGAGTTCGGGCGGGAAGCGCTTGGCGAAGTCCTCGTAGGCCGCGTCGGCCCAGGCCGGTTGGCGCTGGCCGACGGCGACGAGCACGAGACGCATCAGGCCTTCTTCTTGGTCGCCTTGGCTGCAACCTTCTTGGCGGGTGCAGCCTTCTTGGCCGGCGCCTTCTTGGCTGCGGGCGAAGCCTTCTTCGTCGCCGCCGGCTTGGCCGTGCCGACCTTGATGGTCTTGACCGGCGCAGTCTTGGCCGAAGTCTTGGTCGCAGCCTTCTTCACGCCGGTGGTCGTGCTCACGCCCTTCTTGACCGGCGCCGCCTTCTTGCCAGGCGCAGACTTCTTGGCGGGCGCAGCGGCCTTCTTCGCAGGTGCGGCGGCCTTCTTGGCCGATTGCTTCGCGGGTGCGCTCGGCGTCAGCGGCTTCTTGGCCGTGGGCTTGCGTTTGGGCGCCGGCGCTGAAGCATCTTCCGAAGCCTTGACCAACCTGACTTCCATGTCGGCCGCCTTGAGTTTGACCGGTTTGCCGCCCCAGATCTCTTCGAGGTGGTAGTAGTCGCGGATCGACGGCTGCATGATGTGGACCACGGCGGCGCCGCAGTCGACGATGATCCATTCGCCGTTGTCCTCGCCCTCGCAGCGCATCACCTGCATGCCGCGACCCTTGACGGTCTCACGCACGCTGGAGGCCAGCGCCTTGGTCTGGCGGTTGCTGGTGCCCGAAGCAATGATCACGCGCTCGAACAGCGGCGACAGATGCTCGGTGTTGAGGACCTGGATGTTCTGGGCCTTCACGTCTTCGAGTCCATCGACGATGGCGCGTTGCAGTTTTCGGATGTCCATGCTTATTGCTTTTCGCTGTAGAGGCGGTGCTGGGCAATATACCCGGCGACCGCCGTGCCCACCAGGGGCTGGATCTCCTCGCCCCGCGCGACGATCGCGCGGATGGCGGTGGAGGAATGGGCCATCGACGGCAGGCTCAGGCGCTCGATGCGCGGCTGGGCCTGCCTGACGACGGCGTTAGGTTCGACCGCATCGCCATCGCGGGCGGCCACGGCCAGGGTGACGCGGTGGCAGATCTCCTGCCAGTCGTGCCAGGTGTCGAGCCGGGCCAACTGGTCCTGCCCGATGATGAGAAACAGCTCCTCGCCGGCATGCTCGCGCACGGTGTCGACCGTGTAGCTCGGGCCGGCGCGTTCGATCTCGCAAGCGTCCAGCTCAAAGCGCGGCTCACCTTCGATCAGCAGCTCGACCATGGCGCGACGGTGCTCGGCCGAACTCACGCCCTGCTTCTGCCAAGGCCGGCCAGCCGGCACCCACAGCACGCGGTCCAGGCCCAGTCGTTCAAGAGCAAGCTGGGCCAGCGCGCGGTGCGCGAGATGCGGCGGGTCAAACGTCCCACCGAACAAGCCCGTCTTCAAAGCCATAGGTGAGTCGGCTGCTCGTGCGCCCAATCGCGGGGCCGCAGGAAGTCGCTGTACAGCCGCGCTTCCGGCGTGCCTTCGTCAGGCTTCCAGTCATAGCGCCAGGCCACCTGCGGCGGCATGGACATCAGGATGCTTTCCGTGCGCCCGCCCGACTGCAGGCCGAACAAGGTGCCGCGGTCGAAGACGAGATTGAACTCGACATAACGGCCACGTCGGTAGGCCTGGAATTCGCGTTCGCGCTCGCCGTAGGCATAGCCGTGACGGCGCTCGACGACGGGCAGGTAGGCCGGTACGAAGGCATCGCCCACCGAGCGAATCAGCGCAAAGCCGGCGTCAAAGCCACCTTCGGCGAAGTCATCGAAGAAGATGCCGCCCACGCCGCGCGGCTCGTTGCGGTGCTTCAAAAAGAAGTATTCATCGCACCAGGCCTTGAAGCGCGGATGCAGGTCGGCGCCATGCCGGACAACGGCGGCCTCGCAAGTCTTGTGGAAGTGCTGCGCATCGCGCTCGAAGCCGTAATACGGCGTCAGGTCCATGCCGCCGCCGAACCACACGACCGGGTCGCGGCCTTCGGGCAACGCGGCGAACATGCGCACGTTCATGTGGACCGTGGGCACGAAGGGGTTGTGCGGATGCAGGACCAGCGAAACGCCCATGGCCTCGAAAGGCGAGCCGGCCAGCTCGGGCCGGTGCTGGGTGGCGCTGGGCGGCAGGACGCGGCCGCGCACATGCGAGAAGTTGACGCCGCCGCGTTCGAAGACGCTGCCGCCTTCGATCAGCCGCACCAGGCCATCGCCCTCCAGCCGGCCGCCGGGCTCGCGCTCCCAGGCATCCACCAGGAAAGGCTGGCCGTCGGCGCACTCCAGCGCCTCGACGATGGACTGCTGCAGTCCCAGCAGATAACGGCGGACTTCAGCGGTGGCGGTGGCAGGGCTGTGGCTCATTTGCGCAAGGTGATGGGGCCGGCCAGTTCGGGGCGCTTGGCGCGTGGGCCGCCCAGGGCCTGTTCGAACATGGCGAAGTCGGCCGTCGGGTCGCCGCCGGGCATGACGAAGGTCTTGAAGCGCACTCGCTTGTGGCCGTAGTCCAGGGCCACGAGGCCCACGGGCACGCCGGCTTCCAGCGCCACGCGGTAGGCGCCGGAGCGCCAGCCGGGCGTGAACGAGCGCGTGCCCTCCGGCGCCACGGCCAGCCAGTAGAACTGCTCGTTCGTGCGGGCATCAACGATCTGCGCGACGGTGCCGCCGACCATGCCCTTGGCGCCGCCACTGCGGTCGACGGGTACGCCGCCCACCCACTTGACCCACGGGCCGAGCAACGGCGGCTTGAACAGGCTGTCCTTGGCCCAGAACTTCACCGGGATGCCGATGGCCCACTTGGCCAGGATGCCGATCACGAAATCCCAGTTCGAGGTGTGTGGGTAGACCATCACCACGCCCTGCAGCGCCGGCAGGCCTTCGAAGTCCACCCTCCAGCCAAAAGCACGCAGGATGGAGCGCGCCACAGCACTGCCCTGCAGCTGGACCGGTCGCGCACCGGGGATCAGAAGCGGTGCTTGCATCAACGCTTGACGGCGCGGTGGCCGATGTCTTTGCGGAACTGCATGCCCTTGAAGGAGATGGCCCTGATGGCCTCATAGGCGTGGCCCTGGGCCGTGCGCACCGATTCGCCGAGCGCGGTCACGCACAGCACACGGCCGCCGCTGGTGAGGACCTGGCCGTTCTTGTCGGTCGTGCCGGCGTGGAAGACGATGCAGTCTTCGCCAAATTCCGAATTGGCCGGCAGACCGGTGATCTCATCGCCCTTGCGCGGCGACAGCGGATAGCCCTCGGCCGCCAGCACCACACCGAGCGCCACGCGGCGGTCCCACTGCAGCTCGACCTGGTCCAGCGTGCCTTCGGTGGCGTGCATCAGCACGTCGCAGAGGTCGCTCTTCAAGCGCATCATGATCGGCTGCGTCTCGGGGTCGCCCATGCGGGTGTTGAACTCCACCGTGCGCGGATTGCCCTCGGCGTCGATCATCAGCCCGGCGTAGAGGAAGCCGGTGAACGGGTGGCCGTCCTTGGCCATGCCGGCCACCGTCGGCATGATGATCTCGTGCATGACCTTGGCATGCACATTGGGCGTGACGACCGGCGCAGGCGAGTAGGCGCCCATGCCGCCCGTGTTCGGGCCGATGTCGCCATCCTGCAGTCGCTTGTGGTCCTGGCTGGTGGCGAGCGAGACGACGTTCTTGCCGTCGCACAGCACGATGAAGCTGGCTTCCTCGCCCTGCATGAATTCCTCGATCACCACGCAGGCGCCGCCGGCGTTGTGGGTCACGCCCAGGCGGTTGTCCTCGAGGATCCATTCGATGGCCTCATGCGCTTCCTGGAGCGACATGGCCACGACCACGCCCTTGCCCGCCGCCAGGCCGTCGGCCTTGATGACGATGGGGGCGCCCATGCGGTCCACATAGGCCTTGGCCGATACGGCGTCGCCGAAGGTTTCATAAGCGGCCGTGGGAATGCCGTGGCGCTTCATGAAGTCCTTGGCGTAGGCCTTGCTCGATTCGAGCTGGGCCGCGCCCTTGGTCGGACCGAAGATGCGCAGGCCGCGCGAGCGAAACTCGTCCACCACGCCCAGGGCCAGGTAGGCCTCGGGGCCGACGACGGTCAGCGCGATCTTTTCGTTCTCTGCAAAGTCCGCCAGCGCCTTCACATCGGTGATCGGCACGTTCTTGTAGCGGTGGTCGTGGGCCGTGCCGCCGTTGCCGGTCGCCACATATACCTGGCTGACCTTGTGGCCCTGGGAAAGCTTCCAGGCCAAGGCGTGTTCGCGGCCACCGCCGCCGATGACGAGTACTTTCATCAGGCTTCTTCCGGAAGGCTGGCGTTGTGAAAGACGTTCTGCACGTCGTCGAGGTCTTCGATCACGTCGAGCAGCTTTTGCATGCGGGCGGCGTCGTCGCCGGCCAGCTCGACTTCGACATCGGCGCGCATGGTCACCTCGGCCATCTCGGGCTTGAGGCCGGCGGCCTCCAGCGCGTTCTTCACGGCTTCGAAGTCACCCGGCGCGGTCAGCACCTCGATGGCGCCGGCGTCGTCGGTGATGACGTCTTCGGCGCCGGCTTCCAGCGCCACTTCCATGATCTTGTCTTCCGAGGCGCCGGGCGCGAACACCAGTTGGCCGCAGTGCTTGAACTGGAAGGACACGGAGCCATCGGTGCCCAGGTTGCCGCCGTACTTGCTGAAGGCGTGGCGCACTTCGGCAACCGTGCGCACGCGGTTGTCGGTCATGGTGTCGACGATCACCGCGGCGCCGCCGATGCCGTAGCCCTCGTAGCGGATTTCTTCATACGTCACGCCGTCGAGATTGCCGGTGGCCTTGTCGACGTTGCGCTTGATGTTGTCGGCCGGCATGTTGGCGGCCTTGGCCTTGTCGATGGCCAGGCGCAGGCGCGGGTTCATGTTGATGTCGCCGCCGCCCTGTCGGGCAGAAACGATGATTTCACGGGTCAGCCGGGTCCAGATCTTGCCGCGCTTCTCGTCCTGACGGCCCTTTCGGTGCTGGATATTGGCCCATTTGGAATGACCTGCCATCGCCTCTTCTCTTTCTGGTTTGCTTCCTTGGATAGACTGGGATTCTAAATTGCCGCCCCGAGGTCCCCTGATGCCCGATCCGATCCTGCTGGCCAAGAGTGCCACCGCCGAATGCCTGCTGCTGCCCGCCCTGGCAAACCGGCACGGCCTGATCACCGGCGCCACGGGCACCGGCAAGACCATCAGCCTGCAGACCCTGGCCGAGAGTCTTTCGCGCCTCGGCGTCCCAGTTTTCATGGCCGACGTGAAGGGCGACCTCACCGGCATCAGCCAGACCGGCAAGCCGAGCGAAAAGCTGCTGGGCATCCTGAAGGAACGCGGCCTGGACGCTCCAGCGCCCCTGAGCTGCCCCACCACGCTGTGGGATGTGTTCGGCGTGCAGGGCCACCCGGTGCGCGCCACCGTCTCCGACATGGGCCCACTGCTGCTGGCCCGCATGCTCTCGCTGAACGACACGCAGCAGGGTGTGCTGCAGCTGGTTTTCAAGATCGCCGACGACAACGGCCTGCTGCTCCTGGACCTGAAGGACCTGCGCGCCATGCTGCAGTTCGTGGGCGACAACAGCGCTCAGTTCACCACCCAGTACGGCAACGTCTCGGCCGCCAGCATCGGCGCCATCCAGCGCGGCCTGCTGCAGATCGAGGCCCAGGGTGGCGACAAGTTCTTCGGCGAGCCCATGCTCAACATCGCCGACTTCATGCAGACCGAGGGCGGCAAGGGTGTGATCAACATCCTGGCGGCCGACAAGCTGATGAACTCGCCCCAGCTCTACGCCACGTTCTTGCTGTGGATGCTGTCCGAGCTGTACGAATCCCTGCCCGAGGTGGGCGACCTGGACAAGCCCAAGCTGGTCTTCTTCTTCGACGAGGCCCACCTGCTGTTCAAGGATGCGCCGGACGCGCTGGTGGACCGCATCGAACTCGTCGTGCGCCTGGTGCGCTCCAAGGGCGTGGGCGTGTACTTCGTGACGCAGAACCCGCTGGACATTCCGGACAAGGTGCTGGGCCAGCTCGGCAACCGCGTGCAGCATGCGCTGCGCGCCTTCACGCCGCGCGACCAGAAGGCCGTCAAGTCTGCTGCCGAAACCATGCGAGCCAAGCCCGGCCTGGACATCGCCACCGCCATCACCGAGCTGGCCGTGGGCGAGGCCCTGGTGAGCCTGCTCGATGCCAAGGGCACGCCTTCGATCACCGAGCGCGTCTTCGTCCTGCCCCCGGGCAGCCAGATCGGCCCGATCACGCCCGAGCAGCGTGCCAGCCTGATCGCCAACTCGCTGGTGGCCGGCGTCTATGAAAAGGCCGTGGATCGCGAATCCGCGTACGAGAAGCTCAAGGGGGCGGCGCCGGCGCAAGGCGGCGCCCCTGCCGGCGGCGGCTCCGCTCCGGTTCCGACCGGCACGCCGGCCTTGGCTCCGGCCGATGATGGCGGCGGCATGCTGGGCTCGCTCAAGGATGTGCTCTTCGGCACCACCGGCCCGCGCGGCGGCCACCACCCGGGCCTGGCCGAAGCGGCCGCCCGCTCGGCCGTGCGCACCATGGGCTCGGCCGTGGGCCGCGAGATCATCCGCGGCGTGCTGGGCTCCATCCTGGGCGGCCGCAAGCGCTGAAACGCGGCCCGTTATGGTGCCGGACTGACCTGACCCGCTGCCCAGTCTTGCTGGCTTGTGTCTGGTCGTGGAATTCGCCCGTTATTTGCGCGACAAGAGTACACATTCAGTGACATGATGAGCGCCGCTTGTGGTGTACCCACCTGTTTCACCTCTCGGAGTCGCGCATGAATTTGTTCCAAAAATTCAAGATCGGTCCCCGCCTGGCGCTGGCTTTTGGCATCGTGCTGGTTCTGATGGTCATCGTCTCTGCCACGGGCGTGATGGGCATCCGAGCGGTCAACGGCGCACTGCAGTCGCTCTATGAAGACCGCACCAAGCCGCTGGCCCAGTTGGCCGAGGTGCAATACAACTTCGTGCGCAACCGGGTGCTGGTGATGGACATGATGGCCCGCCCGGCACCGGAAAACATCGAGAAGCGCAACACCGAGATCAAGAAGAACCTCGCGCGCAACAAGGAGCTGATCGAGGCCTACGCGGCCACGACGCTGACGGACGAAGAAGCCCGCTTGTTCAAGGAGTTCCAGATCCTGCGTGCCGAGTACAACGAGAAGGGCATCCTCGGCGTCGCCAATGCGATGACTTCGGCAAATGCCGATGCGGCGCAGAAGGCCTACACCGACGTCGTCTCGGCTCGCGCCCCCGCGCTTGAAGAAACCCTGCGCAAGCTGCTGCAGTTGCAGGTCGACGTGGGCGCCACCAACTTCGCCGATGCCCAGGCTGCCAGCAAGTCGGCCAACTGGACCATGGTGCTGATCACGCTGGTGGCCATCGCCATCGGCTCGGGGCTGGCGCTGATCATCATGCGCTCCATCACCCGCCCGGTGAACCGCGCGCTGTCGCTGGCCGAATCCGTGGCCGCGGGCGACCTCACGCAGGAAGTGGAAGCCGAAGGCGCTGACGAGCTGGCCGACCTGGTCCGAGCGCTGAGCCTCATGAACGTCTCGCTGGTGAAGATCGTTTCGCAGGTGCGCGCCAGCTCCGACTCCATCGCCACCGGTTCGGCCCAGATCGCCACCGGCAATGCCGACCTCTCGCAGCGCACGGAAGAACAGGCCTCGAGCCTGGAAGAGACGGCCGCCTCGATGGAGGAGATGAACGCCACCGTCAAGCAGAACGCCGACACCGCGCAGATGGCCACCCAGCTTGCCAACTCGGCCAGCACCGTGGCGGCCAAGGGCGGCGAGGTCGTGGGCCAAGTGGTCTCGACGATGGAAGAGATCACCGCCAGCTCCCGCAAGATCAACGACATCATCGGCGTGATCGACGGCATCGCCTTCCAGACCAACATCTTGGCGCTGAACGCCGCGGTGGAAGCTGCGCGCGCTGGCGAGCAAGGCCGCGGCTTTGCCGTCGTGGCCGGCGAGGTGCGCAGCCTGGCGCAACGCTCCGCCCAGGCCGCCAAGGAGATCAAGGCCCTGATCGGCCAGAGCGTGGAGAAGGTGGACACCGGCTCGCGCTTGGTCGGCGAGGCCGGCTCCACCATGGACGAGATCGTCGCCCAGGTGCGCCGCGTGGCCGACCTGATCGGCGAGATCGGCGCCGCCACCCGCGAACAGACCACCGGCATCGGCCAGGTCAGCGAGGCCGTGACCCAGCTCGACAAGGTCACCCAGCAAAACGCCGCCCTGGTGGAAGAAAGCGCCGCTGCGGCGGAAAGCCTGAAGGTCCAGGCCCAGCGCATGACGGAAGTGGTGGGCGTGTTCAAGCTGTCGCGCTCGGCAGCCGCTGCTGCGCCGGTGCATGCGTCGGCTCCGGCACACAAGCCTGCGGCTGTCGTTCACAAGCCTGCGGCGGCTCACAAGCCCGCTTCGAGCTTCAAGCCCGCTGTGAGGGCGCCGGCGGCCAAGGCCAAGGCTGCAGCCGCCAAGCCCGCGGCGCCGAGGCCCGCCGCGAACCCGGCACCCGCGCCGCGTCCGGCGGCCGCGGAGTCGGCCGAGGGCGACTGGGAAACTTTCTGAACCGCTGCGCTTCAGCAGGAACGACGGGTCGCGCAAGGCGGCCCGTTTTTCATTTCGGCGCCCGCATTTCGCGCCTCCCCCTGACCTTTCGCGCCGCGCGCCTGCGCTTCGTCGCAGCGCCGTCGCGCCCATGTCCTCCCGCGCCGACCATGCAGTCCTCGCTCAACGAAACAGGACTGAAAACATCATGGAACTCGCCACCGCCATCGTCTCCCACATCCCCACCTGGGTCTGGGCCATCCTCGGCTACATCGTCTTCATGGGCCTCAAGCAGACCGGTGAAATGCGCGTCAGCCGCCTGCGCCTGCTCGCCCTGCCAGCCTTTTGGCTGTGTTTCGGCGCCTGGGGCGTGATCGGCCACTACGGCCTGGTCAGCCTGCCGACCGTGCTGTGGATCGCCGGCCTGGGCCTGGGGCTCACGCTGATGCTGAAGGCTGACTGGGCCGGCCGCCTCGGCGCCCGCTACGACGCTGAATCGAGCCGTTATGTCGTGCCTGGCTCCTGGGTCCCGCTGGCGCTGATGCTCTCCATCTTCATCGCCAAGTTCGCCCAGGGCGTGCTGCTGGCGATGCATCCGGCCTGGGGCGCGATGATCGCCGTCCAGCTCGGCACCGGCCTGGCCTTCGGTACGATCAGCGGCGCCATGCTGGGCCGTTCGGTCAGCGTGCTGCGCACCGCCTTCACTCCCGCACGCTCCTCCTTCGCCTGAATCCCCATGTCCACCGTCCCGACCAACCGCATCCACAGGTTGAAGCGTCAAGTGCTGATCCTCGTCGTCATTGCCGGGGTCGTGGCGGTCGGCGTCACCCTGGCCATGGGCGACGCATTCCCGCGCGCCCTGCTCTACAGCCTGTGCATCACGGCCTGCTGCTCGGCCGGTGCTCAACTCATGCACGCAGCGGTGGCCAAGCTGCGCGGCGGCAAACGGGTCGGCGGGCTGCTGCTGGCCCTCGTCTCGCTGCTCGGCGCCCTGCCCGGCTACCAGATCGGCTACTGGATCGCCGACGCGCTGACGGGCACCAACTCGCCGACGCTGTTCGAAGCCTCGCCGCGTCAGCTGGCCTTCCTGATCTTCCTGATCGCCGTGCCCAGCCTGGTGGCCAGCTACTACTTCCGCAGCCGCGAGCAGTTGGCCCAGGCGCAGGCGCAGGCCGCCGAGCACCAGCTGCAGCTGCTGCAGGCCCAGCTCGAGCCGCACATGCTGTTCAACACCCTGGCCAACCTGCGCGTGCTGATCCGCCAGGACCCGCAGCGCGCGCAAGGGATGCTGGACCAGCTGATCTCCTTCTTGCGCGCCACGCTGCAGGCCTCGCGCAGCGGCAGCCATTCGCTCTCGGATGAGTTCGCCCGGCTGAACGACTACCTCGCCCTGATGCAGGTGCGCATGCAGGATCGCCTGCGCCCTCGCCTCGAACTGCCGCCCGAGCTGGCTGAGGCGCAGATCCCGCCGCTGCTGCTGCAGCCTCTGGTGGAAAACGCCATCAAGCACGGGCTGGAGCCCCAGGTCGAAGGCGGCGAGCTGATCGTCAGCGCCCGCAGCGAGGGCGACGGCCTGGTGCTGGAGGTGCGCGACACCGGCGCCGGCCTCTCGACTGTCCCCAGCGAAGGCACACACTTCGGCCTGCACCAGATCCGCGAACGCCTGGCCACGCGCTACGGTGCTGACGCTCAATTCACACTGACCGCACATCCCGAGGGCGGCGCCCTCGCCCGCATCCGCATTCCCGCTGCACCATGAACCTCACCGCACTCATTGCCGAAGACGAACCCCTGTTGGCCGAAGAGCTGCGCCACGAGCTGCAGTCGCTCTGGCCCGAGCTGCAACTGCTGGAGGTGGCCCCGCATGGGCAGGCCGCCGTGGAGCAGGCGCTGGCGCAAAAGCCCACGATCTGCTTCCTGGACATCCGCATGCCCGGTATGACCGGCCTGGAAGCCGCCCGCGCACTGGCCGAGGAATGGCCCGAAGCTCAGCCGCTGCCGCTGCTCGTCTTCGTGACCGCCTACGACCAGTACGCGCTGCAGGCCTTCGAGCAGGCGGCGGTGGATTACGTGCTCAAGCCTGTACAGACCGATCGCCTGGCGCAGACCGTGGCGCGGCTGAAGGCACGCCTGGCCGACAAGCCCGCGCCCATGGAGGACACGCTGGCGCAGCTGCGCGCACTGCTCGCGCCGGGCGCCGCCGCTGCGCCGGCCGTCCAGCCGCTGCGCCTGCTGCAGGCCGCCGTGGGCTCGACCATCCACATGGTGCCCGTCGAGGAGGTGCTGTTCTTCGAGGCGGCCGACAAGTACGTGCGCGCCGTGACGGCCGAGAAGGAGCATCTGCTGCGCATCTCACTGCGCGAGCTGATGCCGCAGCTGGACACGGGCCTGTTCTGGCAGATCCACCGCGGCACCATCGTGCGCGCCACCGCCGTCGAGCGGGCCGTGCGCGACGAGGTCGGCAAGCTGACGCTGCATTTGCGCGGCACTCAGGAGCAGTTGGGCGTGAGCCGGATGTACGCCCATCTGTTCAAGGGCCAATGAACCCACGGCGATAATCGCCGGATGTCCCAGCCGAACACGCCTTCCGCTCCCTCCGAAGAGCCCCTCAAGCCCAGCAACTTCCTGCGTCACGTCATCGAGCAGGATCTTGAGACGGGCGCCCTTGCCGGCCGCCACTTTGCCGGCACGCCCGGCAGCGCCGCTCACCATGCGCAAGGACCGCTCGATCCAGCCCGCATCCGCACGCGCTTCCCGCCCGAGCCGAACGGCTACCTGCACATCGGCCACGCCAAGGCCATCTGCCTGAACTTCAGCCTGGCGCGCGACTACGGCGGCATCTGCCATCTGCGTTTCGACGACACGAATCCGGAGAAGGAAGAGCAGGAGTACGTAGACGCCATCAAGGAGATGGTGTCCTGGCTGGGCTGGGACTGGCACGTGGGCGGCACGAGCCATCTCTACCAGGCCAGCGACTACTTCGACTTCATGTACGAAGCGGCCGAGTACCTGGTCAACGCCGGCCTGGCCTATGTGGACGAGCAAACGGCTGAAGAGATGCGCGCCAACCGCGGCGACTTCAACACGCCCGGCACGCCCAGCCCTTTCCGCGCCCGCTCAGCCGCAGAGAACCTGGCCCGCTTGCGCGAGATGCGTGATGGCAAGCACGCCGACGGCGCCATGGTGCTGCGTGCCAAGATCGACCTGGCCTCGCCCAACATCAACCTGCGCGACCCGACCCTCTACAGGATCCGCCGCGCCACCCACCACAATACCGGCGACAAATGGTGCATCTACCCGATGTACACCTATGCCCACCCGATCGAGGACGCGTTGGAGTGCATCACGCACTCGGTCTGCACGCTCGAGTTCGAGGACCAGCGCCCCTTCTACGACTGGCTGCTGAATTCGCTCGCCGACGGCGGCCTGCTGGCCCGCCCGTTGCCGCACCAGTACGAGTTCGGCCGCCTGAACCTCAGCTACGTGGTGACCAGCAAGCGCAAGCTGCGCCAGCTCGTCGAGCAGAACCATGTGGCCGGCTGGGACGACCCGCGCATGCCCACGCTCGTCGGCATGCGCCGCCGCGGCTACACGCCGGAGAGCATCCGCAACATGGTCGAGTCCAGCGGCGTGACCAAGCAAAACGCCTGGCTCGACTACTCGGTGCTCGACGGCTATCTGCGCGCCGACCTGGAAGGCAAGGCCGGCCGCGCCTGCGCCGTGCTGGATCCGCTCAAGCTCAAGCTGACTAACTTCGCCGACATCTTCGGCAGCACCGAGCACCGCGAGCCCTGTAGTGCGCCGGCTCACCCGCATCTACCCGAACTCGGCACCCGCCAGTTCAGCCTCGGCCCCGAGCTGTGGATCGAGCAAGAAGACTTCCAGGAAGTGCCGATCAAGGGCTACCACCGTCTCTACCCCGGCAACAAGGCACGCCTGAAGTACGGCTACGTGATCGAGTGCACCGGCTGCGAAAAGGATGCCGAAGGCAAAGTCAGCGCCGTGTTGGCCACGCTCGTGCCCGACACCAAGAGCGGCACGCCCGGCGCCGATGCGGTCAAGGTCAAGGGTGTGATCACCTGGGTGGGCGCGCATGAAGGCGTGGCCGCCGAAGTGCGTCTTTACGATCGCCTGTTCAAGGAAGCCCAGCCGGATGCCGGCGACAAGGATTTTCTGGAAGCGCTGAACCCGAACAGCCTGAAGATCACCCAGGCTTGGCTGGAGCCTTCACTGAGGGGTGTGGCGCTGGGCACACACCTGCAGTTCGAGCGTCATGGCTATTTCGTGACGGACCGCGTGCATCACGCGGCGGGCAAGCCGGTCTTCAACAAGACCACTTCGCTGAAGGACGGTTGGAAGTAACGCGTTATTCAGACGCAGCCAGGACGACTGGCGACGCGTACTCATGACCGACAACGGCCCGGGCGAACAGGTAGTTCTCCCGGGCTTTTTCACTCAGGGCGTCCAGGAAGACGCAGCCTTGGGCGTCGCAGGGGAAAACCAGGGCGCGCCCGGTGTGGAACAGCGACTGGAATCGCAGCAGGAACTTGGGCGCAGCGACGGCAAGCATTTCGTTGGCTCTCATAACGTACTCCTCGTGCTGCTCCAACGTTTCAGGCCCCGCATCGGTTGATGGGCCACTTGCAACTAAATCTAGGCGCTCCATGGCTCCATGATGCGTGCATACGTCGCACTGAACACCCGCAATTCCCCCGATTCCCCACACACCGGGGGTCAGGTGTTCCAGAGTTCACGATTGGGGGGCGTGATTCAGTCTGACGTCAGGTCCGTGAGCAAGCGCACCTTGACCTTGCGGCCCTTGAGCTTGCCGTTTGACAGCCGCTTCACGGCTTCGCGCGCGACGCTGCGCTCCACGGCGACATAGCTGTGGAATTCCGTGACATTGATCTTGCCGATCTGCGTGCCCGCAAAACCGGCCTCGCCCGTCAGCGCGCCCAGGATGTCGCCGGGGCGGATCTTCTCCTTGCGGCCACCAAGAATTTGCAAGGTATCCATGGCCGGCAGCAGCGGGCCGCCGGCCGCTTCGGCCAGCCCGTCCAGCGGCTGCCAGCGGGTCTCGAAGCCGAGCAGTTGCTCGATGCGGCCGATGCGGCCCATCTCGTCCAGGCTGGCCAGCGTCAGCGCCAGGCCTTGCGCGCCGGCACGGCCCGTGCGGCCGATGCGGTGCACATGCACTTCGGCGTCCGGCGTGGTGTCCACATTGATCACGCATTCGAGCTGGGCGATGTCCAGACCGCGCGCAGCCACGTCGGTAGCAACAAGCACAGAGCAGGAACCGTTGGCGAACTGGATCAGCACCTGGTCGCGGTCGCGCTGCTCCAGGTCGCCGTGCAGGGCCAGGGCGACGAAGCCCTGGGCGACGAGCACGTCCACCAGATCGCGGCACTGCTGCTTGGTGTTGCAAAAGGCGATGGTGCTGGCGGGCCGGTAGTGGCGCAGCAGCGCGCCCACGGCGTGCAGGCGGTCGGCCTCCGCAACCTCGAAGGCGATCTGCTCGATGGCCTTGGGCGCTGCGCTGCTGGCGATCTTCACCGTTTGCGGATCGCGCAGGAACTGGGCCGAGAGCTGCGCGATGCCTTCCGGATAGGTGGCCGAGAACAGCAGCGTCTGGCGCGCCTTGGGCGCTTGCTTGGCCACGCGGGCGATGTCGTCGGCAAAGCCCATGTCGAGCATGCGGTCGGCCTCGTCCAGCACGAAGGTGTTCAACGCAGCCAGGTCGAGACTGCCGCGCTCCAAGTGGTCAAGCACGCGGCCCGGCGTGCCCACGGCGATGTGGCAGCCAAACGAGAGGCTCTCCATCTGCGGCTTCATCGGCGAGCCGCCGCACAGGGTCAGCACCTTGATGTTGTCAGCGGCGCGCGCCAGACGACGGATCTCCTGCGTGACCTGGTCGGCCAGCTCGCGCGTGGGCACGAGCACGAGGGCCTGCACATCCATGCGTGCGGCGTCCAGCCGATGCAGCAAGGCCAGGGCAAAGGCGGCGGTCTTGCCGCTGCCGGTCTGGGCCTGGGCGATCAGGTCGCGTCCCGCCAGGGCCAGCGGAAGGCTGGCCGCCTGGATGGGCGTCATCTCCGCGTAGCCAAGCTGGGCCAGGTTGGCCTGCAGGGCGGCGGAGAGCGGGAGCGTGGAGAAGGAAGAAGAGGACTTCGGAGCGGGCGCGTTCATGGCCCGATTGTCCGTCAGTCCCCTCTGAGCCCCTCGTTCAGTCCTTCAGCAGCGCCCTTTCGGTGCTGGGCAGCTCGTGGACCGAGACCCAGATCGACTGCTCGGCGCGGAACACGTACGAAGGCCCGGCGTCCTCCGAGATCCGCTGCAGCACGGGCGCCAATGCTGTCAGCGCATCCGCGCCGCGGCCAAGCGCACGCAGCGCCCTGCCCTTGATGATCAGGGCCAGGTCGCACCACGGGCCACGCGCCAGTGCCACGTCGGCCTGCGCCAGCGCCGCGGCCGGATCCTTCTCTTCAAGTTGTATCCACGCGCTCAGCGCCAGCAGCTGCGGGTCCTGCGGGTCGAGTAGCAGCGCCTCCTTGAGCTGGGCGCGCGCGTCGGCAACCCGGCCAGCGCGCAGCGTGTCGGCCAGGCGATCGGCGCGCAAGGGCACGAGGCCGGTGCGCAGGCGCAGCACCCGGTCGTAGACGGCGAAGGCTTCGTCGAAGCGGCGCGCACCTGCAAGCGCTGCCGCCTTGCCCCACAGCGCCTCGGGGCTGTCGGCCTGGTAGCGCAGGGCCGACTCGTAATCGGCCAGGGCTTCATTGAATTGGCCCTGCTTGCGCTCGCCATCGGCCAGCACGAGGTCGACGAGGAAGGCCTCCTCGCCCTGCAAGGGCGCGCGGCGTTCGCGCTGCTCCTGCAGCACTTCGGCCAGCGGCGTGCCGCTGTGCCAGCGCGCATCGGCCAGGGCCGCGAGCATGCGCCCGCTGCGGCCATGCTCTTTCAGTGCCTTTGCAGCCACGCTGGCCACACCGGCACGGTCACCCGTGATCGCCAGTGCGCGCAGCATGCCGGTCTGCACACGCTCGTCATTGGGCGCCAGCTGGATGGCCTTGGCATAGTCGGCCAGCGCAGCGGCGGGCTTGCCGACGCTCAGCTGCTGATCGCCGCCGCCGGCCAACGCGACGGGCAGGCTGGCGGAGACGTCCTTCTCCGCGAACATCTCGGTCACCAGCGCCAGCAGATCCGGGTCCATGGCCACAAGCCGTTCGCGCACGATCTCGCGCGGGTCGTAGCGATCGCGGCGCGGCGAGTCGGCGCTGTTGGCGCCCTCGGCAAAGTACTCCCACACCGAGCCGCCCGCGTAGCGCGAGAGGAAGGCCATGTGCGCCTGGCTGTCGCGCGATTTGGCCCTTTGATAGAGCGCCTCGATGCGGCGATCCTTGTCCGCCGGCAGCACGCCCTGCACCTGGTGCGAGAGCTCGTGCAGCACGGTGTTGTAGCGATCGAAGATCGTGCGCTCCACGTCCTCGACGCCGGTCACGGTATAGAAGCCGCCGGCACCGCGCACGTCGTCCCACAGGCGCGAGTCGTAGTCGATGCGCTGGTCCTTCAGCGACTGCTGGTTCGGCACCTGCGACAGCAGCATGTACATCGGCTTGATGTAGAGCGTGGCGCCGCCTTCGGCCAGCACGGGGATGTAGGCCTTCCACGGCGCCAGCGACAGCGCCACGCGTTTTTGGTGGCGTGGCGTCAGAGAGTTCCAGTTGCTGACGTAGCGCTCGATGGCCTCGATGTGCGGCATCGGCGCGGCGGCAAAGCGGCGTTCGTAGTCGGCGCGGTGCACGTCGATCTTGAAGCGCTGCCCTTCCAGCGTGCGAGCCAGGATGGCGTGGGCACGGCCCAGGTCGGGGATCAGCTGCAGCGCGGCGAAGCAGTCGTCGCGCGCAGCGTCGAAGCGGCCTTGCTCGAAGGCATCGGACGCGCTGCGCACGAGCTTCATCGCGGCGGTGAACTTGTCGCCTTCCTGCGCCGCCATCTGCGTGTAGGTGCGGCGCGTGTAGCCGTTGCCAAGCTGGTAGTGCGCCTGCTCGTGGTACGGGTTCAGCTTCACCGCTTCTTCGGCGGCGGCGATGGCGTCTTCGGTGCGGCCCAGGCGGATCAGTGTCTCGTTCAGCGCTTCCAGCGCGTCGGCCGTGCGCAGGGTTTTCAGGCTGTCTTGGAGATGGCGCAGCGAGCCATCGAAATCGCGCTGCTGGTAAGCCATCTGGCCGAGCAGGCGCAGCGCGTCGGCCCTGTCCTGCGGCGTCTTGGCGATCTCCAGCGCACGCGTGAAGTTGGCGCGGGCGTGACCCCAGTCCTTCTGGTCGAGTTGGATGCGGCCTTGCGCGAGCAGGTCGACCGGCGCGCTGTGGCGCTCCACAAGCTTGGCCAGGCGCTCTACAGCAGCGCCATCGTCGCGCGCGAAATGCCAGCGGTAGAGCTGGGCGCGCTGCGCCTCGGTCGGCACGCGCTTCAGCTTCAGCAGGCGCTGGAGCTGGGGCGTGGCGGCGGTGTAGTCCTGGCGCGTGAGCAGATCGGCCAGATCAGCGCGCGGCGCGGCGGCCTGCGCGGCAACGCCGGCCAGCAGCAGGGCTGAGCACACGAGCGTCTTCTTCATCGAAAGCATGGAATCAACCTCCTGCGCGCTTGGCCTTGTGCCCGGCCTCGGCCAGCAGGGCCATGACCTTGTCGGCGTGGTCGCCCTGCACCTCGATCACGAAGTCCTTGACCGTGCCGCCGCTGCCGCACTGGGCGCGCAGCTTCTTGCCGAGCGCGGCCAGCTCATCTTCGGGCAAAGGCAGCCCTTTGACGATGGTGACAACCTTGCCGTTGCGCTTCTCGCGCGAGACGCGGGCAATGCCATCACCGGCCGGCACCTTCTTCTGGCCGCAGACGCAGTCCGCCGTCGGCTTGCGGCAAGCGGGGCACATGCGCCCCGCTTCAGTGGAATACACGAGCGCCATCGCGACTCAGGGCTTGAGCGTGCGAGCAAAGAAGTCATCCAGCGTGCGGTACAGGTGCAGTCGCACACCCTTGCCACCGGCCAGGCCGTGGGCCAGGCCCGGATAGATGTCGGTCTGGAACAGCTTGCCTTCCTTCTGCAGCGCTTCGATCAGGCGCAGCGAGTGGTCGAACAGCACGTTGTCGTCCGCCGTGCCGTGCGCGATCAGCAGCGGCTTGCTGAGCAGCTTGGCGCGCATCACGAGGTTGCCCTGCTGGTACGGGGCCGCCTTGCTGCCGTCGGCGTTGACGGGCATGCCCAGATAGCGCTCGGTGTAAGCGGTGTCGTAGAGCGTCCAGTCGGTCGGCGGAGCTACGCCGAAGGCCGAGGCGAAGGGCGTGTTCTCGTCGAGCATGGCGCGTGCCGCCAGGAAGCCGCCATAGGACCAGCCGAAGAAGCCGATGCGGGCCGGATCGACCTCGCCCTTGTTGGCGACGAGCGAAGGCAGCTGGCGCACGGCGGCGAAGAGGTCGGCGGCATCCACCACGCCGAAGGCGTTCAGGTGGGCGCGGGTGAACTCGCGATCGCGCTCCTGCATGCCGCGGGTGTCGATCATGAACACGCCGTAACCCAGGCGCTGCCAGTGGGCGATCAGCGCGATGTCGCGGGCATAGGCAAAGCGCACTGTCGTCGTGCCAGGGCCGCCGTAGGCGAGCGTGATGACGGGGCGCGGGCCGGTGCCGGCCAGCGGGCGCATGTAGAAGCCGTTGAGCACGGTCTTGCCGTCGGCGGCGGTCACGTCTAGCGCCTGTACCTCGGGCACGATCTGCGCCAGCAGCGGATCGGGCGCAGCGCCCGGCAGCGGCGTTGCGGCGCCACCTGCCACGGCCTGCAGGCTTTGCTGCGGCGGCTGGCCCCAAGCGGAGCGGGTGATGATCAGCTGCTTGCACGCCGCATCGCCACGCGCATCGCGCCACTGGCGCGGGGCGGCACCATCGATGGCGCGGGCCTTGGCACCCGGGGCGATGACGAAGAGCTCGTGCGAACGGCCGCGATCACGCGCCACGGCGTAGACGACCTGCTGGCCGTCGTTGCAGATCACGTGCGAGATCGCTTCCGGTTCGTTCGTCAGCGCCTCGCGCTTGCCGGTCACGCGGTCCACCAGCAGCAGCTGATGGCGGCCCGAGGCCTCGCTGTTCCAGATCAGTGCCGGCTTGCCCGAGCGCAGCACGCCCTTCAGCTCGGCCAGGTCCTTGTGCTCTTCCACCCAAGCCGCGTCGCGCTCCTCGATCACCACGCGCGCAGCGTTCGTGCCAGCGGCGAACTCGGTGACCGTCATGCGCTTCTGATCGCGCGGCAGCCACTGCAGCCAGGGCGTGCCGTCGCCGAACCAGCCGGCGTTGCCGATGTACTCGGCATCCGCGGGCAGCACCAGCGGCTTGGCTTCGCCTTCGACGCTGGAGCCCGTTTCGATGCGCCACGCCGTGACCTTGGCATTGGTCGTGCCGGCAGCGGGGTAGCGCTGCTGGAACATCTCGGTACGGTCCGAGAAGATGCGGGCGCGGGTCTTCAGCGGCACGCCGCTTTCGTCCACGCGCAGGGCCAGCAGGGCCTTGCCGTCCGGCGACCACCAGTAGCCGCGATAACGCGCCAGTTCCTCAGCGGCGATGAACTCGGCCATGCCCCAGGTCACGTCATTGGCGCCGCCGTCCTTCGTCAACTGAAGAGGCGTGCCACCGTCCAGGTTCTGCACCCAGAGGTTGCCCTTCTTCACGTAGGCGATCTGCTTGCCGTCGGGCGAGCAGCTCGGGTCCTGCTCGGGTACGTCGGCATCCTGCGTCAGGCGCTGGACACCTTTGCCGATGTTGACCAGATAGAGGTCGCCGGCATAGGGGAAGAGCACCTTGTCGTCGCCCTTGCCGCACCACTGGTAGCTGGTGATGCCGCGCTGCGAGATGCGCTTGCGCTCCAGCGCCATGCGCTCGGCTTCGCTGAGGTTCTCCTGTACACCGCCCAGATCGGCAGCCGAGGCGAGGCGACGCGCCTCACCGCCCTTGAGCGGGCGAGCCCACAGCTCAAGCTGGTTGGCATCCGCAGCCGAAGGCCGCAGCTCGCTGATCCACCCGCCACCGCCCGAGACCTCCACCTGGCGCGGCAGGGCGCCAGCCAGCGGCGGGTCACTGACGAAGCGTTCCAGCGTGATTTCGGCAGCGAAGGCCGGGGCCTGAGCGAGCAGGGCCAGAGTGAGAGCGTGCAGTGTTTTTTGCATCAAAGGATTGTGACTCAGGCGCCGTTCAGGGAATACGCGGAGCGTGCGAGCAGTAAATAGAGCATCGTCATCGGAGTTGCCATGCGCACAGTCCTCGCCGTCCTGCTCAGCCTGTCTACGCAGGCCTCGCTCGCTCTGCCTGCGCCCGCCGATCCGGCGCGTGGCCAGGCGCTCTACCAAGCGCGCTGCACCGCCTGCCATTCGGTGGAACGCCCCGGCCTCGGACCGCAGCACCGCGGCGTGTTCGGCCGCCTGGCCGGCACCGCGCCGGGGTTCAGCGGGTACTCGGCCGCGCTCAAGCGCTCGGGCATCGTCTGGAATGAGGCCTCGCTCGAACGCTGGCTGACCGACCCCGAGCGCCTGGTGCCCGGCCAGGCCATGGGCATCTCCGTGCCGGACGCCGCCGAGCGCGCCGACCTGATCGCCTATTTGCGAACACTCACCGCGAAGAAGGAATAAATCGGCAGCCCCATCGGTATTGCAGGGCATCACATCCACAGGAGCTCCGTGATGCAACGCCGCGACTTCCTCCAGCTGGCCGCCCTCGGCGGTGGCGCCATTTCCGTCTCCGGCCTGGCGGGCTGCGCCCACAAGATGGGCACGCCGGACGAGTTCTATTTCGTCCAGCTCTCCGACGTGCACTGGGGCTTCAAGGGCCCGCCCAATCCGGATGCGCGCGGCACGCTGCCCAAGGCCGTGGTCGCGGTGAACGCGCTGCCCACAACGCCTGATTTCATCGTCTTCACCGGCGACCTGACGCACACCACGGACGACCCGGAAGAGCGCCGCCGCCGCATGACCGAGTTCAAGCAGATGATCGCGCCGCTCAAGGTCCAGACCGTGCGCTTCATGCCCGGCGAGCACGACGCCTCGCTGGACCGCGGCGCCGCCTTCAAGGAACTCTTCGGCGAGACCTACTACCGCTTCGACCACAAGGGCGTGCACTTCATGGCGCTGGACAACGTCTCGGACCGCGGCACCTCGCTCGGCGCCGAGCAGCTCGAATGGATGAAGGTCGAGCTGGCCAAGCTCGATCCGCAAGCGCCGCTGGTCGTCTTCGCCCACCGGCCGCTGTTCCCGCTCGTGCCGCGCTGGGACTGGCACACGCGCGACGGCGCGCAGGCGCTTGAGCTGCTGATGCCGCACAAGCACGTCACCGTGTTCTACGGCCACATCCACCAGGAGCACCACCAGATGACCGCGCACATCGCGCATCACTCGGCACGCTCGTTGATGTTCCCGCTGCCGGCACCGGGCACGGCCGAGAAGCCACTGCCGCTGCCCTGGGACGAGAACGCACCCTACCGAGGCCTGGGCTGGCGCGGCATCGAGATGGAAAACGGCCAGGCCGCAGCGACGGAATATCCGATCAATCCCGCCGCAGTCGCAGCGCGCACATGACGACAGCGATGCACAATCGTCGCCGCTCATTCTTGGCGCTGGCAGCAGGTCTGCCACTCCTGCAACTGGCCCGCGCAAGGCAAGCCGCGCCGCGCGAGATCGAGATCACCGCCCAGCGCTTTCGCTTCACGCCCAACGTCATCGCGCTCAAGGTCGGCGAGCCGGTCGTGCTGCAGGTCAAGGCGCTGGACTTCGCCCATGGCTTCTACGTTCCCGACCTCGACCGCCGCCTGGACCTCATGCCCGGCCGCGCCGTGGCCTTTGCCTTCACGCCCACGGCCCCTGGCACACTGCACTTTCTCTGCGACAACTTCTGCGGCGAAGGACACGAAGGCATGGACGGCCGTTTCGAGATCAGCGCGTAAATCATGACGCCGGGCCAGCGCTTCGAGACCCTGGTGCTGCCGCATCTCGATGCGGCGCACAACCTCGCGCGCTGGCTGCTTCGCGATGCTGCGGCTGCAGAAGACGCGGTGCAGGAAGCCGCGCTGCGGGCCCTGCGTTACCTGAGCGGCCTGCGCGAAGGCGAAGACGCGCGGCCCTGGTTCCTGGCCATCGTGCGCAACACCTGCTTCACCGCGCTGGCCCGTCAACAAGGCCGCGCTGAGCTGACCGGCCTGGACGACAGCGATTGGGAAGCCTTGCCCAGCACCGCACCGGAGCCGCCACAGCTGGTGAGTCGCCAGCGCGAGCGCGACGCCATCGATCGCGCCATCGCCGCGCTCTCGCCGGTGCTGCGGGAGGTGATCGTGCTGCGCGAACTGGAGGAACTCGACTACCGCAGCATTGCGCAGATCGCCGGCGTGCCGGTGGGCACGGTGATGTCGCGACTCTCGCGAGCCCGCGCGCGCCTGAAGGAACTGCTGACTTACGCGGGGTGGCCATGAACGACGAAGAACTGAGCCGACTGCTGCGGGAGCACGCCAGCCGCCATCCCGCGAGCGAGGCGCTACAGGCAGCGGTACGCACGCAGGTCGCGCTGCAAAGCGCGGCCAGCGGGCCCGGGCCCGCGCCTGCGCCACTGCCCTCGCCTCTTCCTCCTCCTCTTCCTCGTCGCCGCGCCTTGCTGGCCGGCATGGCGCTGCTCACACTCGGTCTGTCGGTCGGCGTCGGCCTGACGCTGGGCGTGCAACGCTGGCAATCCGCCAGTCCGGACGTGACCGCCGAAGTCGTCGCCGGCCACGTTCGCGCGCTGCAGGTCGGGCCTCTGTTCGAAGTGGCTTCGAGCAACCGTCATCAGGTCAAGCCGTGGTTCCAGGGCCGCCTGGACTACGCACCGACCGTACTCGACGAGATCCCCGGCTTCACCCTGCTCGGCGGCCGCGTGCAGACCCTGCAGGGCCGCCCCACGGCCGTGCTCGCCTTCCAGCTGCGCCTGCACAAGATCGACGTCTTCGTCTGGCCCGCCGAGCACGCGTGGACCCAGGAGCACAGCCAGCTGCGCGGCTTCAACGTCGTGCGCTGGAGTGATGGGGCGATGCAGTACTGGGCGGTGTCTGATCTGGATGGGGCGGAGCTGGAGAAGTTCGGCGAGGCGTGGAGGGCGACGGCGCAATCATCGCGTTAGACTCTGCGGCGATGCGGGTGTAGTTCAATGGTAGAACTTCAGCTTCCCAAGCTGACTACGTGGGTTCGATTCCCATCACCCGCTCCACGTTGCCCCGCAACACCTCCCCCGCCCCAACGCCTTCGCCCGATAGAGCTGCTCGTCCGCAAGGCTCAGCAGCTTCGCGGATTCCCCGCGCCCTGCCGTGCTCACGGCCACGCCCAGGCTCACGGTGACGAAAAGGCAGACATCGGATTGCGCATGCTCCATCTGCAGCGAGCGCACGGCAGCTTCCATGTTCTCGGCCACGGCGAGAGCGCCGGCCAGGTCGGTGTCGGGCAGGATGCAGCAGAACTCCTCGCCGCCGTAGCGCGCCAGCACGTCGCCGGGGCGGCGCAGGCAGTTCTTGAGCGTGCGGGCCACACGGCGCAGGCAGTCGTCGCCGGCGAGGTGGCCATAGGCGTCGTTGTAGCGCTTGAAGAAGTCCACATCGGTCAGCAGCAGAGCCAGGTTCTCGCGGCTGCGCAGGGCGCGCTGCATCTCGATCTCCAGCTGCTCGTCGAAATGGCGGCGGTTGTGAACGCCGGTCAGGCCGTCGATGAAAGCCATCTCGCGCAGCAGGTCGGCCTGCAGCTTGATGGTCAGCTGCGCCCGCACCCGCGCGCGCACGACGGCCGGGTTGAAGGGCTTGGTGATGAAGTCGGCGGCGCCGGCTTCGAGGCCTCGGGTCTCGTCCTCGGGCAGGTCGTTGGAGGTGACGAAGATGACGGCGATGGACGCGAGCGTCGAATCGGCCTTGATGCGCGCGCACAGCTCGAAGCCGTCCATGCCCGGCATCTGCACGTCCAGCAGCACGAGATCGGGTTGCTTGTCGCGGCACAGCGCCAGCGCCTGCGCGCCGCTGGTGGCCATGAGCACCTGGCAGTCGGCCGCGAAGACCTGGTGCAGCGCCTGGATGTTGACGGGCTGATCGTCGACCAGCAGCAGGCGCGGGCGCCGGCCCAGCAGCTGCAGCAGGCCGTTCTGGGTGGTGGGCCAGGAGGACGTCGGGGCACCGCTCACTGCACGACCTCGTCAAGTTCGGCGGCCACCGTGGTGGCGCGCAGCAATGCGCGGCAGTGGCCGGCCGCGCTGGTGAAGTCCAGGCCCGCGAGCGCGCCGCTGAGCGCAGCCGCCGTGCCGGGCCAGTCGGCGCGCAGCCGCTCGCGCAGTTGGTCGTGCAGTTCCAGTGCCGCCATGTCCGAGCCTTCGAGCAGCTCGATCAGCTGACCGAGCTGCTGACCCAGCTCGGAGTCGGCGTACTCCTCTTCGACCGGCGTTTCGTCGTGCTCTTCTACCGCTTCGATGTCCTGGATCACGAGGGCCAGCGCGCGCAGCTGGCTCTGGCAGGTCTCGCTCCAGCGCGTCGACCAATCGACCGGCAGTTGCCGGCCTTCGCGCAGCGCGTACTCGGCCTCCTGCGCGATGCGCGCCAGGGGCATGAGGCCCAGCATCGAGGCCAGGCCGCGCACGCCATGCAGCTGCGTGCCGTCGGGCGAGAGGCAAGGCTCGGGCACCTGGTCGAGCGCCTCGTTCAGCGCCTGCACGCCGCGCAGGAAGAGGTCGACACGGCCGGACATGCGGCCCAGCGCCTCGCCCAGCTCGATGCCGGACTCGCGCGCACGTGCCAGCAACGGCAGTGGCAGCGCACGCTTGGCTCGGCCCACCCCGCGTGGTGCAGCGAGGTGGGCCCCGCCCACGCCGCAATGGCGCAGCAGCAGCGCCACCACCGCATCCAGGTCGAAAGGCTTGCCCACGTGTTCGCTCATACCGGCTTCCAGGCAGGCCTGCCGGTCCTGCGGCATGGCGTTGGCCGTCATGGCGATGACGGGCAGCGTGAGCGCCAGCTGGCGGCGGATCAGGCGCGTGGCGGTGAAGCCGTCCATCACCGGCATCTGCACGTCCATCAGCACGGCGTCGATGCGTGGCGGGCCGCGCTTGGATTGAGCCAGCAGCGACAGCGCCTGCTGCCCATCGCCGGCCAGCAGCACGACGGCGCCCTCGCCTTGCAGCAGCTCGCGCGCCACCTGCTGGTTGTTGAGGTTGTCTTCCACCACCAGCACGTGCAGGCCAGCCAACCGATGCAGCACCGCCCCCGGCTCGGGCGCGGGTTCGAAAGCCATACCCAAGGCGCCGGGGCCGCGCGCCTCGGACACCGCATCGCTGAGCATCGAGGCCGTGATCGGCTTGACGAGGAACCCGTCGAGCAGGCCCTGCTCGGTCTCGCTGCGCTGGGCCAGCATCTCGCGGCCGTGGGCCGTGACCATGACGACGACGGGCGGCGAAGGTTGGCCTTCAGCCGCGATGGCGCGCAGCTCGCGGCTGGTCTGCCAGCCGTCCATGCCGGGCATGACCCAGTCGACCAGCACGACCTCGAAGGGCTGGCCGCGCGACTGCGCATCGCGCGCACGCTGCAGTGCCGTGGTGCCGGAATCCGCCAGCTCCACCTGCCAGCCCAGCGATCTCGCCATGGTGCCGAGCATCTCGCGCGCGCTGGCGTTGTCGTCCACCAGCAGCGCCCGCAGCGCGCGCGGGGCCTGGCCGGCTGTGGTCTCGCGCGGCATCTGGTGCAGCGGGAAGCGCAGCGTGAAGAAGAAGCAGCTGCCGCGGCCCGGCTCGCTCTCCAGCGAAAGATGTCCGCCCATCAGCTCGACGAGCCGGCGGCTGATCGACAGGCCCAGGCCCGTGCCGCCGAAACGCCGCGACGTGGACGCCTCGGCCTGCGTAAAGCCGCTGAAGATGCGCTCCTGATGTTCGTGTGCGATGCCGATGCCGGTGTCGCGCACCGCAAAATGCAGATCGACCGCGTGCTCATCGAGCGCGAGCTGGCGCAGGCTCAGCACGACCTCGCCGGCCTCGGTGAACTTGATGGCATTGCCGGCCAGGTTGATCAGCACCTGCTGCAGCCGCATGGAGTCGCCGACGACGCAGCGCGGCAGGTCCGGCGGCACGTCGAACAGCACTTCCACGTTCTTGCGGCCCACGCTGGCGGCGAGGATGACGGAGAGCTCGCGCAGCAGTCCGTCGATGCGCATGGGCTGCGGGTCAAGCTGCATCTTGCCGGCCTCGACCTTGGAGTAGTCGAGGATGTCACCCAGCAGGCCCAGCAGCGAACGCGCAGCGCCTTCGGCCTTGCCCGCGTAGTCGAGCTGGCGCGAGCTGAGTTCGGTCTTCTGCAGGAGCTTGAGCATGCCCAGCACGGCGTTCATCGGCGTGCGGATCTCGTGGCTCATGTTGGCCAGGAACTGGCTCTTGGCCTCGGAGGCGCGCTGCGCCTGTTCGGTGGCGCGCACGAGGTCGGTCACGTCGAATCGGAAGATCGCGGTGTGGCCGTCATCGAGCCTGCGTTCGACCACGCGCAACCAGCGGCCAGCCTCGCCTTCGCCGGAGCGGAACTGCATGGTGCCGGAGCCGCTGCGGTGTTGGGCCAATCGTTCGGCGATCCAGCCCTCGCGCCCGCCGGGATGACGATGGGCACTGTGCGCAGGAATGCGCTCGACCTGCGCGCGCGTGATGGTCTCGAAGCTCGCGCCGCCCTGCAGCAGATCGGCCATCTCGGCGTGCGCGCTGCGGTAGCGTTCATTGCAGACGACGAGCCGGTCCTGCGGATCGTAGAGCACGAAGCCGACGTCGATGGCTTCCATCGCGCTGTGCAGCAGGTGCTCGGAGCGCTCGCGGTCGGCCTCGAAGCGACGGCGCTCACTCAGGTCCATCGCGGTGATGACGAAGCCGCCATCGGGCAGGCGCGCGCCGTTGAGTTCAAGCACTGCACCGTTGGGCCGGCGGCGCTCGAGGCGCATGTCGTCGGGCGAATGAACGAAAGCGAGCAGCCTGGCCTGGACCTGATCGGCGTCGGGCCCGAATCCGTATTCGCCGCGTCGGCGGTTGTATTGGACGATGTCCGTGAAGCTCAAGCGCCCGGGCTCGACCAGGCCTTCAGGCATGTCGATGAGCTCGCAGTACTGCCGGTTGGCGCAGATCAGCTTCTGCTGCGCGTCGAACACGGCGAGCCCGCAAGGCAGGTAGTCGGCCAGGGTGTCGAGCAACCGTGAGCTGCTCCAGCTCTCCATCAGGGCAACGGCCGAAATGGGCGGTGGAGCGGGCGCGCCGCCGCGGCGCCAAGCGGCCCGGGCGGCCCGCCAGGCTGCGCCGAACCTCCTGCCCAAGTTCCACTGCAACGGCATGCGAGACCCTCCCGAGGCCGCCCTGCCCTCCGCTGCTGCAAACCACTGCGGAGGCGGCAACCCAGTCTAGCGCCGAGGTGCCGTCGCCGTAACGGGTTACTTCCTCGGGTCTTCCCTTTCACCCTTTTGCAGGATGCGTCCCGGGGCCACATGCTCGGCGGCATCGGGGTGTTCGCTCATGTAGTCGACCAGCGCGTCGAGGTCTTCACCAACCGTCGCGCGGTCGCGGCCCAGGCGCAGTTCGCTCAGGCTTTCGCCGCCATCGGCCATGAAACCGTTTACGACAAGGCGGTAGTCGCGCGCCGCATCGAGCGGCTGGCCGCCGACCGTGACGCTCAGCAGGCGCGCACTGCCATCGGCACCGCGCGTCCACTCGTAGCGCAGCGTGTGCGACACCTGCAGCATGCGCGCCGAGGCGCCCGCCTTGGGCAGGCCGCGTTCGAGGATGGCGCGCAGATCGGCGCCGCTGATGGTCAGTGCGACGAGGTCGTTATGGAAGGGCTGCACGGCGAACAGATCGCCCACCGTCACGGGCTTGCCGGGCGCGGGGTTGATGTCGGTGCGGATGCCACCGGGGTTCATCATGGCGATGTCCACCGCGCCCTGCTTGCGGGCGTAGGCCAGCTGGGCGTCGGCGATCAGGTTGCCCAGTGCGGCGTCGCCGTACACGCCTTCGGGCTGGCGGCGCAGCGGGCCCTTGAGCGTGGCGACCGGACGCAGCCGCTCGGAAGCCGTCAGCGCTTCGGCCTTGGCGGCGATGCTGGCGAAGGCCGGATCGGCCGGGTAGCGCGATTGCAGCACCGGCTCGTTGACGGCATCGGCCTTGAGCAGCTTGCCGCTGTTGTCGACATCAAGAGCGATGGTGGTCACCCAGCCGCCGAAGCTGCCAGCCTGCGTGAGCAGACGACCGCCGACCTTGCACACATAGGCACGGTGGCTGTGGCCGCCAACCACCATGGCGTAGGCCGGGTCGAGGCGCTGGATGATGTCCACGCCGCGGCCCTTCATGTTGCCGCAGTCGTAGTTGGGCACATTGGCTTCGCCGAGGTAGTCGGTGCCTTCGTGCATCACGGCGATCAGCACCTGCGCGCCCTTGGCCTTGAGTTCCGGCACCAGCGCGTTGAGCGACTCGGCTTCGTCGGTGAAGCGCAGGCCCTTCATGTTGCGGGCCAGGGACATGGCCGGCGTCTGCAGCGTGGCGGCGCCGACGAAGGCCACCTTCATGCCGTCCATCTCCTTGATCACGTAGGCCGGCAGGATGCGCCGGCCGGTGGATTCATCCAGCAAGTTGGCGGCCAGGAAGGGGAATGGCACGCCAGCAAAACCGGGGAAGGCGCAGCCGGTGCTCGGGCACTTGCCGCTGATCTTTCGCTGCAGCTCCGGCATGCCGCGATCGAGCTCGTGATTGCCCAGGGCCGACGCGGTCACGTCCAGCTGGGCGAATGCGGCCAGCGTCGGCTCGTCGGCCAGCATGGAGGAGTTCTGCGGCGAGGCGCCGATGAAGTCGCCGCCCGCCACCAGCACGGCACCGGGCCGGCTGGCGCGCAGCGTCTTGAGCGCGGTGGCCAAGTGGGCAATGCCGCCAGCCGGCTCGCCCGCCCCCTTCTTGCCGGTGGCCGGATCCGTCAGGCGAATGGTCAGCGGCGTGGGCGAGTTGTCCTGGATGTTGCCGTGGAAGTCGTTGATGGCCAGGATGTTGAGGTGATGGACGCGGGTCTCGGCAGGGGCCGCCGGCGTGGTCGACTGGGTCGCCGAGCAGGCGGCGAGCACCAGGGCAAACCCTGATACGACAAAGCTTCTGGATAGCAAGACAGACTCCTTGAGCTGGATCCATGAACGGAAGGCGGCGGATCTTAGACGCCCTGGGATGTCATGCCCATGCAACATTCGCCGGCGATGCTGCGAGCCTTGTTACGCCGCGTGCCGAATTGTTGCCTGCTCGTAAAGCCATCGAGCCATTCAAGCGACACCCAAGTCAGGCCCCGGTTCTGCCGGGCGCCGCCCAGCCAGCCACAAACGTGAAGTCCTTACAATGTAGTTTGTCCAGATGTTGCAAATGGCGCAAGAAAACGTTTGCGGACCTTCAAATAGGTACATTCAGTGCGACTGGTTTACGGCCGGGAAACATTAGCCCAACGGCGCGCGCCCGCGAGCCTGCGCGGGCTCCCGGGACTGTGACAGGCAGCAAGGCCGCTCCGGAAGCGGCGGCTCGAAGATTTCTTTTTTGGTTTTTGTAATAGCCGCGCATAGCGCGTTCAACAGGAGTGATTGGGATGATTGATCAGCACATGGTTCGCTTTGCGCGGACTTCGTTGAGCCTGGCCGTGATGGCCCTGGCCATGTCTGCCGCGCACGCGCAAACGACTGCGCCTGCCGCCGAGGACAAGGATTCGGCCACCCCGCGCGTCCAGGACGACAAGGTTCGTCTGGGCACCGTCGTCGTGGTCGGTTCCGGCAACAAGCTGGGTTCGGGCCTGATGGTCAACGACGACTCCGTCAAGAACCGCAGCATCGCCACCAAGGCTTCGCTGGAAAAGGAACCTTCGACCGGCAACATCTACCAGTCGATCTCCATGCTGCCCGGCGTCAACACCTACAACAACGACGCCACCGGGCTGTTCGGCGGCGGTCTGACGATCCGTGGCTTCAACTCGGACCAGATCGGCTTCTCGGTCAACGGCGTGCCGGTCAATGACTCGGGCAACTTCGCTGTCTACCCGCAAGAATTCATCGACAAGGAAAACGTTTGCCAGGCCACCGTGGCCCAAGGTTCGACCGAACTCGAAACCGCCAGCGGCAGCGCCTCGGGCGGCTCGGTTGGCATCATCACCTGCGATCCGGAAGACAAGCGCCGCGTGCGCTTCGCCCAGACGCTGGGCGACCTGAACCTGACCCGCACCTATGTGCGCCTGGACAGCGGTCGTTTCATGAACGACATGGCCAAGCTGTTCATCAGCTACTCGCACACCGAGGCTGACAAGTGGAAGGGCAAGGGCAAGGCCAAGAAGGATCACATCGACTTCGGCTTCTCGCTCGACCTGTCGCCTGACAACAAGATCCTGGGCTCGGTGCTCTACAACCGCGCCGTCAACAACAACATCCTGTCGAACAGTATGGCCACCGCGGCGGCCAACTACTACACCGACTACGACACGCCGTTCGTGCCGCACAAGACGCCTGGCGCAGGTGCTCAGGTTGACGTGGCAGCGACCACCCCCAATGTGTTCTGGGGCACCTCGCTGAACCCGTTCGAGAACGTGATTGCCTCGGTCTCCGGCTCCTTCAAGCTGGCCGAGAACACCTACCTGAAGGTGCAGCCCTACATGTGGTACGGCTTCGGCAATGGCGGCTGGTCTGAAGTTGCGCTGAAGGAGAACGGCGGCCTGCTGGGCGCCGCCACGAACGGCACCCGCACCCTCACCGCCGTGGACCTCAATGGCGACGGCGACACCCTCGACACCTGGAAGATTGCCCGCTCGAGCGTCACCAAGACCCAGCGTCCCGGCGTCACGGCCGAAATCAGCACCACGATCGGCAGCCACTACCTGAAGTTCGGCGCCTGGTTCGAGCGTGCCCAGCACCGCCAGACCCAGCCTGGCGTGCAGTTCAACGCTGACGGTACGCCGGCCGACATGTGGCTGCAGACCGGTTGCGTCCAGCGCGCCGATGGCAGCTGCTATGAGTTCCGTGACCAGAAGACGATCAGCACGGCCCACCAAGCCTACGTCAGTGACCAGTTCAGCTTCATGGACGACCGCGGCATGCTGTACCTGGGCGTGCGCGTGCCGACCCTCAAGCGCGACGTGACGAACTACGCCAACGAGAGCGGCAACGCCTCGTACACCTCGGCCACGGCAACGACCGGCGGCACGACCGTGTACAAGGACTACCAGATCTCGCGCTCGTACACCAAGGCCTTGCCCCAGATCGGCGTGCGCTTCAATCTGGACGCAAGCAACCAGGTCTACGCCAACGTCTCGAAGAACTTCCGCGCGCCCCCGAACATTGCCTTCACGGGCAACAACGTGCGCTTCGTCAACGGCGTGATCACGCCCTGGGCCGAGATCCAGCCTGAGACAACCACGATGACCGATGTCGGCTATCGCTTCCAGTCGAGCATGGGCTCGCTGAGCGTGACCTACTTCAACTCGGACTTCAAGAACCGCCAGGCCACCGCCATCGATCCGAACACCCAGCTGAGCGTCTACACGAACGCCGGCCGCGTGAACAACCACGGTATCGAGCTGGAAGCGGCCACCAAGGTCTACAACGGCTTCTCGGCCTACGCCTCGGTAACGGCCCAGAAGAGCGAGATGAAGGACGACATCGTCGCCACCAAGACCGTGACGCTGCCGACCACGGGCAAGCAATTCGCGACGACGCCGAAGTACCTGGCCGCCCTGGCCATCCAGTACGAGCAAGGCCCGCTGTATGTCCGCGCCAAGGGCAAGTACACCGGCTCGCAGTACGCTTCGCTGATGAACGACGAGGCCGCTCCGGCTTACCGCGTGTTCGACCTCGAAGGCGGCTACAAGCTGGGTGACTTCGGCATGATGAAGGCTGCTCAAGTGCGCGTGAACGTGACCAACATCACCAACAAGCGCTACCTCAGCCCCTCCTCGGGCATCCTGCTGAACGCCAAGACCTACGTCACGCCCACCAACGTGAGCTACACGTCCAGCGGCGCGTTCTACTACGAAGGCGCCCCGCGCATGGCGACCATCACGCTGAGCGCCGACTTCCAGTAAGTCGACCGGCCCACACAACCGCGAGTGCAGGCGACTGCCTCGCGGTTTTTTCTTGACGCAATCATTTACGCGTGTAATCATTAATTCAATTACACGCGTAATCAATCCAGACCCACCATGAACATCAGCGAAGCCGAGAGCATCGTCATGCAGGTCCTGTGGCAGCAAGGCGCGCCGCTGTCGGGCGACGAGATCGCCCTGGCCCTGGCAGGCCAGCAGGACTGGCAGACGGCCACCGTCAAGACCTTGCTCAACCGACTGCTGGGCAAGGGCGCGATCAGCGCGCAGAAGGATGGGCGGCGCTTTCTCTACTCGCCCATCCTGGCGCGAGAAGCCTGGCTGTCGGAACAGAGCATGGGGTTGCTGGATCGCCTCTTCGGCGGCAGCCTCACACCGCTCGTCGCGCATTTCGCCAGTCACCGCAAGCTCAAGGCAGCCGACCTGAAGGCGCTGAAGAAGCTGATCGACGAACAGGAGCGCAAGTGATGACGAACACGCTGGCGATGCTGACGCTGCAGTTCAGCGGCATCTTGCTCGGGGTGCTGACGCTTCGTCCGTTGCTGCGGCGCGCGTTCGGCGCAGCGTGCGCGTATGCAGGCTGGCTTCTGGTGCCGCTGTTGATGCTCGTGGCCCAGGCGCCCGCGAGCCGGCCCGGGTTGGCACTGCATCAATTGGTGCAGGCCGAAGTGCCGGCGGCGTCGACCATCGCCCTGCCCGCCGAGGTCGAAGGCACGTCGGCGCCGCTGCTTCTCTGGGGCGCTGGCGTGATCGTCGTGCTGGCCCTGCTCGTGCTGCAGCAGCTGCGCTATCGACGCACGCTCGGCTGGGATGCGGCGCATCAGCACTGGCGCGGCCCGATCGGCAGCGGGCCGGGTCTGATGGGTCTGTTCCCGCCGCGTCTTGTGCTGCCGGCCGATTTCGAATCGCGCTTCACGCCCGCGCAGCAGCAGCTGATCCTCGCCCACGAGGCTGTGCACCGGGCGCGCGGCGACAACTTCTGGAACCTGCTGGCCGTGCTGTGCTGCGCCGTGCAGTGGTTCAACCCGCTGGCCTGGGTGGCGCTGCGCGCGCAGCGCATCGACCAGGAGCTGGCCTGCGATGCTGCCGTGCTGAGCCGCTCACCGCAGCAGCATGCCGATTACGCCCACGCCCTGATCAGCGCCCAGGGTCTGGCTTCGCACGGACCGTTGTGGTCCTCCTGGCGCTCGCGCCATCCTCTTGTTGAAAGGGTTGCCATGCTCAAGTCCCACGCCCTCGCCCGCCGCCGCAGCGGTCTGGCCGTCCTGTCGCTCGCTGCACTTCTGGGCGCGGGCACTGTCCATGCGTTGCAGTCGTCGGAGGTCGCCAAGCCTGCCGTCCGGCTGGTGATGCACGTGCAGTTCGTGCAGTCGGCGCTGGTGGACGTCTACAACCAGACCGTGGACCTCGCCAAAGGCCAGGCGCATGTGGTGAAGCTGAGCGGGGACGGAGAGTTCGACGTCACTGCCCAGCCCAGCGACAAGTGCGAAAGCTGCTGGGACTTGCGCATGCACCTGCGCCAGGGCGACTACAAGACCGCCCCGCGCCTGATCACGAAGGCCGGCGAAAAGGCCAGCCTGAAAATGTCAGACAAGAAAGGCGTCGAGCTGACCATCGAGATGACGCCCACGCCCCTCTGAGGCCGCAGGCTCAAAGCGCCGCGGTCACCACCACTTCCAAGCGCCAGCCCGGCCGCGCCAGGTTGGCCTGCACGGTAGCGCGCGGCGGCGTGTGACCGGGCACGACCCAGGCATCCCACACCTTGTTCATGCCGGGAAAGTCGGCCAGGTCGACGATGAAGATCTGGGTCATCAAGATCTTGCTCTTGTCGGTGCCGGCGCGGGCCAGCAGCTTGTCGATGGCGGCCAGCACCTGGGCCGTCTGCGTCTCGATGTCGCTGGTCTGGTCCTCGGGCACCTGGCCGGCAAGGTAGACGGTGCCGTTGTGCACGGCCATCTCAGACAGGCGCGCGCCGACGTCGAAGCGTTGAAGGGGAGAGGTCGTCATGTCAGTGCTTGCCTTTCTTGGATTTGTGAGCAGCCGGCGCAGCAGCAGATGCTGCAGCCGCTGAGGATTTCTGGCCGAGGCGGCTTTCGGTGCCGGCCATCAGCTTCTTGATGTTGGCCTGGTGGCGCCAGACGAGCAGCAGGCCCATGACGATGAGCGCGCCGGCCGCAGGTCCTGCCTCGAAGATCAGCAGCTGGCCCAGCGGCGCGAACACGGCAGCCACCAGCGCGGCCAGCGAGGAGTAGCGGGTGATGAAGGCCACGATCAGCCAGATGGCCAGCGTGACCAGCCCCAGCATCCAGTTCAGCGCGAGGATGGCTCCGGCCGCCGTGGCCACGCCCTTGCCGCCCACGAACTTGAAGAACACCGGCCACAGATGGCCCAGGAAGGCCGCCAGCGCCACCAGCGCCTCGGTCCCTTCTTCCAGCCCGAAACTCGTGCCGTAGAACCTGACCGCTAGCACCGGGATCGCGCCCTTCAATGCGTCGAAGATGAGCGTCAGCACCGCGGCGACCTTGTTGCCCGAACGGAGCACATTGGTGGCGCCAGGATTGCCAGAACCGTAGGAGCGCGGGTCGGACAGGCCCATCACGCGGCTGACGATGACGGCGAAGGACAGCGAGCCGATCAGGTAGGCAGCGATGGCGGCCAGCAGGGGAAAGAGGACGTTTTGCATAAGCCTCTATTCTGCATTCGCGCACTCGACGACCACCGCCCCCAGCAGCTCGGTGAGAACCCCAGGCGCGATGCCCACGAGGTAGCCGCGCCGTCCGCCGTTGATGCAGATCTTGTCCAGGCCGAGGATGGTGCCTTCGACAAACACGGGCATGGCCTTGCGCGTACCAAAGGGCGAGGTGCCGCCGACCATGTAGCCGCTGTGCCGCTGCGCCACCTCGGGCTTGCAGGGCTCGACCTTCTTGCACGGGATCTGCCGCGCCAGCGCCTTGAGGCTCACGGTGCGGTCGCCGTGCATCAGCACGATCAGCGGCTCGGCCTTCTCGTCCTGCATCACCAGCGTCTTGACCACCGCGTGCTCTTGCACGCCGAGCTGGCGCGAGGACTCGGAAGTGCCGCCGTGTTCCACGTAGTCGTAGACATGCTCGGTGAAGGCCACGCCGTGCTGTCGCAGGAACTGGGTGGCCGGTGTTTCGCTGACGTGTGCAGTCTTCTTGCTCATGCTTCTATTGTTACAGTGGCCCGCGATGACCCCTCCCTTGCTTCCGGCCCGGCGCGCGCGTTGGCCTCTGCTGCTGGTCCTGCTGTTCTTCCACGGTCTGTTGTTCGTGGGCTTGAGCCGTCAGCGCGCAGAGCCGCTGCAAGAGGTCCGATCGCTGGTGTTGCGCATCGTTCCGCCAGAGCCGCAGCGGCCGATGCGACCGAACCTGCAGGTGGGTTTCTTCCCGAACAAGCGCCTCACCTACGTGCCCATGCCCGAGGTGCAGGTCACCGCACCGCCACCCACCACGGGAGCGGTGGCCGTGGCAGCAGCACCGGCAGCGTCCGCAGCCTCGGCGCCGCCCGCGCGCCTGAACCTTGCGCTGCCCCTGCAGATGCAAGCGGCCAAGCCGACGGCGAAGGACCTCACGGCCAACGACCTGCACGCCGGCCAGCCGAACAAAAAGTCCATCGAGTACCGCGTTGCCGATGCGGCCGGCACGCTGCCGGTCGAGACCCTGACCACGACCGACGGCCTCAACTCCACCATGGTCCGCCAGGGCACCAAATGCACCAAGATCGTCGCCAACCGACTGAGCACGATCGATCCCTTCGACTCGCGCGCCAAGCTGCCGCCGACGTCAGGCGACTGCTTCAAGAAGTAGGCTTGTCCTCGGCTGATCTGGCGCCAGCGCCGGAAACCTGTCCAAGCATGGCGGGTTCGATGGCCTCAGGCCCGCGCTGCATCGTTGAAGGCTTCACCGGCGCCAAGTGCGGCGCCATCTGCACCCGGTTGCGCCCGCCGCGCTTGGCCGCATACAGCGCCTGGTCTGCATGCGCCAGCGCCTGGTCGGGCTGAGGGGATTCCGTGCTCGCCATCTGCGCAATGCCGATCGAGCAGGTCACACGCAGGACCTGGCCTGAAGCCACCGGGACCTCCAACTGCTCGATCGCAATGCGCAGCCGCTCGGCATAGGCCACCCCACCTTCGGCGCTGGTGTGCGGCAGCACAACGACGAATTCCTCGCCGCCATAACGCCCTGCCGCATCGGTCTCGCGCAGGCTCGCCTGGATCACGCTGCCGACAGCGCGCAGCACTTCGTCGCCGCAGGCGTGGCCGTGGTCGTCGTTGACGTGCTTGAAGTGGTCGATGTCCACCATGCACGTGGACAGCGGCACGCGGTAGCGCAGGCACGCTGCCGTCTCGGCACCGAGCACTTCGAGAATCGTGCGGCGGTTCATCACGCCCGTGAGCACGTCCACCGTCAGCAAGCGCTCGACCTCGGCGTCGCCTTCATTGAGCCGACGCGCCGTGACCAGCATCAGCGCGGCCAGGCCCACACCGCAGAAGGTGGCCATCAGGGCCACGGTGAACTCGGGCGCGAAGAGCGCATGGCGCATGCCCAGGATGCCCAGACCGCCCAGGACCGAAGGCAGCAGCAGCGCTGCGGGCAGCAGCTTGCGCGCCGCCCTGCCACCGGTGCGGTTGCTCATCAGCATCGCCACGAAGCCGCCGTCCGCACTGCTGGCCAGCAGGCCCATCTCGATGACCAGGAAACACAGCGAGACATGGAAGGCCATGGGCACATAGCCCGGCAGGCCAAAGAGCGGCACCTGGTAGACGTAGCCAAGCAATGCCATGTACGACACCGTGGATGACAGCGCCACCAGCACCTGCCCCACGAACAGCGAACGGCCGCGCGCCACCAGCATGAGGCACAGGCCGAGCAGCATGAAGTTGCTGGCCGTGTTGGGCGCCATCTGGTTGCCGCGCAGAGTGTCGGGGAACAGCATGCGATCGACGCCCAGGTCCAGCGCTGTGGCGTAGCCCAGCACGCGTGACACACCCACAAAGACCAGCGCAGCGCCGCTGAAGAAGGCGAGGCCGGAAGCAGCAGCCGGCGTGGGCATCAAGCGGTGGCGCCACAGCGCCAGGCAGGCCAGCACGAAGCACACGGCAGCCACCGGATTCATCGGCGTCATGCCAGGAATCAGCGCGCGCAGCGGCTCGATGTCCAGCCACCAGCCCGTCAGCGCTGCCAGCGCAGCAGCCATCACGGCGGCCGCGGCGATCTCCGCCATGCGCCGGCAGCGGCTCAGTAACGCGGCATCGACCATCGACCGACCCCTCTCGTTCGCGGTCAGCTGATTTTCAGCGTGGGTCCCTGTGGACAGGATAGCGAGACGGGTCGCCCTCTGGGGTTGGGGACTACCGCGAGTACGGGGGGCTCGCGGAAAGAGAACTGAAAGGCTGCACCGGCCGATCAGCCGGCCATGCGCTCCAGCGCCTCGCCGGTGGCACGGCAGATGCGCCAGTCGGGCAGCACGTCGGCACCCATGCCTTCATAGAAGCGAATGGCGTCCTCGTTCCAGTCCAGCACGGTCCATTCGAAACGGCCGTAGCCGCGCTGCACGGCCAGCGCCGCCAGGTGCTTGAGCATGCCCTTGCCCAGGCCGCTGCGGCGGTGGGCGGGGCGCACGTAGAGGTCTTCGAGGTAAAGGCCCGGCTTGCCGAGAAAGGTGCTATAGCTGGTGAAGCAGATGGCATACGCCACCAGCTCGCCTTCGATCACACCGACCCAGGCTTCGATCACGGGGCGCGGGCCGAAGAGGTGCTCCTGCAGCGCTTCGGGCGTGAGCTTGAGCAGGTGTTCGAGCTGCTCGAAGACCGCCAGTTCCTCCACGAGGCTGGCGATGCCGGGAACGTCTTGCGGCGTGGCCGCTCTGAGGCTGTAGCTGGGCTTCATGCACGGCATTCTCGCCTTCCCCTAAAGTCGCGGCCATGAAGCCGATCCCTTACTCCGCCCGCCGCCTGCATCGCGACGAATTCCTGACGCTGCGCGGCCTCACCCACCACCTGCTGCGCTGGGGCACGCCACGCGCCGGGCAACCGCTGCTGGTGATGGCCCATGGCTGGATGGACGTGGGTGCCTCGTTCCAGTTCATCGTCGACGCGCTGCAACAGGACCGCGAGGTGCTGGCCTTCGACTGGCGCGGCTTCGGCATGAGCGAATCGAGCGGCAGCGACAGCTACTGGTTCCCCGACTACCTGGGCGACCTGGATGCGCTGCTCGACGCCGTCAGCCCCGATGCGCCCGTGGACCTGCTCGGCCACAGCATGGGCGGCAACCTGGTGATGAGCTATGCCGGCCTGCGGCCCGAGCGCGTGCGCAAGCTCATCAACCTCGAAGGCTTCGGCCTGCCCGACGTGGCGCCTGAGGGTGCGCCAAAGCGCATCGTCCAGTGGCTGGACGAGCTCAAGGTCGAACAGCAGCTCAAGCCCTACGCCAGCCTCGCTGCCGTGGCCGAGCGCCTGGTCAAGACCAACCCGCGCCTGGCCCTGGACAAGGCACTGTGGCTGGCTGGCCATTGGTCGCGCCAGACGGGCCATGAGGAATACCAGCTGCGCGCGGACCCGGCTCACAAGCGTGCCAACCCCGTGCCCTACCGATGGGCCGAGATCGAGGCGCAATGGCAGCAGATCACGGCGCCGCTGCTGTGGGTAGAAGGCGCGAACACGCCCTTCCCCGGCTTCTGGGGCGACCGCTATCCGAAGACCGAGCTGCAACGGCGCCGGGCCGTGGTCGCGGGTGCTCAGCTGGCAGTCCTGCCCGATGCGGGCCACATGCTGCACCACGACCAGCCGGAGCGGCTGGCGAGGCGGCTCGAAGATTTCCTGTCAGCGCCCTGATCCGTCGCCGCTCTGGCCGCGGTTCGTCAGCACCGCGAAGACGATCACGACGCCCAGGAACACGAGCACCGCGCCCTGCGAGGCGATCCAGAAGCCCAGCGGTCCGCCGAGGATTTCGAACCGGTTGAGGTCCCGCGCGAAGTAGACGAGCCCGAATCCGGCGAAGGCCCAGACCGCCAGCAGCACGAGCGTCACGCGGCGCGTGCGGCGCCAGCGCTGGTCGGGCTGCGGCTTCTTGAGGTCTGCTTCATCGGGCATGCCGCGCAGTATGACGCTGCCCATCCTGGTGAACGCCAACCCTGGTGAAAACTCCCAGCGGGAAGCGCTGCCATGCAGAGCAGTTTCTGGCAGCATCGCGGCGGCACGAAAAACAAACAATGAGCAAGGGAGACCTCATGCGCGCTTGGCTGCATCTGACTGTTGCAACGGCACTGGCGACGATGGGCGGCCTGAACGCCAGCGCGCAGACGGCCCCGCCCCCGCCCCCGCCCCCGCCCTCGGCGACGGCGCCGGACGCCTACTTCCAGCACGCCACCGTGCTGCAAGTCAAGCTCTCGCCGGGCGGCAAGCGGCTGGCGATCAAGACCTCGCTGGGCGGCGACCGCGTCACCGTGGGCGTGCTCGACATCGAGGGCGGCGGCCAGCTCTACCGCCCCGCTAGCTTTACCGATGCCGACGTCTATGAATTCGACTGGGCGGACGACGAACGCCTGGTGTTCTCGGCCATTGACCTGCGCAGCGTCGGCTCGGACATGCACCGCTACGCACCGGGCCTGTTCAGCGTGACCTTCGACGGCAAAAAACCGCGCAAGCTGGTGAACCGCGGCTCCAACTTCATCACCGACGGCAAGGACGAAGCGCTCGCCTACAACCACATGCTCCTGACCGTGCCCAAGCCGCAGCCCGGTGTCGAGCCCGGCACGGTGCTGGTGGGCCAGCTGGGCTTCAGCGACAAGGGCATCTCCTCGGTCACGCCGCTCTGGCTGAACGTCCGCACCGGCGGCTGGATCTGGGCCGAAGTGGGCAAGGGCGCGCCGCGGGAGGTGCTGCACTGGTGGTTCGACAGCGCCGGCAATGCCCGCGTGGCCTATACCCGCAACAAGGACCGCGCGGCCTACCACTGGCGCGGCCCAGGCGACACCACCTGGCACCAGATCGCCGAGGGCGATGCCCTGTCCATGCCCTTCCACGTGGTCTCGGTGGACGATGCCGGCCATCTGTACGTCGTGCAGGCTTCCGGCCCCGGCGCCACCGAGGTGCTGACGCGCTTCAATTTCAAGACCGGCGCGCCGGAAGACACCCCCATGGTGGCCGTGCCCGGCTTCGATTTCCTCGGCCACCTGCTCAACGACAAGCCGGGCGCCAGCAGCCTGGGCGTGCGAGTGGACGCCGACGGCGAAGCGACCGTCTGGTTCGATCCGGCAATGAAGGCCGTGCAGCAGGAGATCGACACCCGCCTGCCGGGGCGCGTCAACCGCATCGACTGCCGCCGCTGCGGCCAGCCCGACATGGTTGCCCTGGTGGAGTCCTATTCCGACCGCGACCCCGGCGTCCTGTTCCTCTACGACGCCGCGACCAAGAAGCTGAAGTTCCTGCTCAAGGTCCGCAACGGCATCGATCCCAAGACGCAAGGCTCGCTGGACTTCCAGCGCATCAAGGCCCGCGACGGCCGCGACCTGCCGCTGTGGATCACGCAGCCGCGCAATCTGGAACCCGGCAAGCCCGTGCCGGCCGTGGTGCTGGTGCACGGCGGCCCGTGGGTGCGTGGCGGACATTGGCAGTGGGACAGCGACGCCCAATTCCTGGCGGCCCAGGGCTACCTCGTCATCGAGCCCGAGTTCCGCGGCAGCGAAGGCTACGGGGACGAGCACCTGCGCGCCGGCTTCAAGCAATGGGGCCAGACCATGGAAGACGACCTGGCCGACGCCCTGCTCTGGGCGCAGAAGCAGGGGCTGGCGAAGCCGGGCAAGGCCTGCATCGCCGGCGCCAGCTACGGCGGCTACGCGGCGCTGATGGGGCCGGTGCGCTACCCGGAGCTGTTCCGCTGCGTGGTGGCCTGGGTCGGCGTGGCCGACCTGAACCTCTTCCTGGAAGGCAGCTTCTGGACCCAGGACGACATCTCCGATGCCGGCCGCAAGTACGGTCTGCCGCAGCGGGTGGGCGACATCAAGGCCGACGCCGCCATGCTGGCGGCCAACAACCCAGTGCTGCTGGCCTCGAAGATGAAGGCCCCGGTGCTGCTGGCCTATGGAGAATCCGACGAGCGCGTGCCCGTCGCCCACGGCAAGCGCATGCGCGAGGCGCTCATCAAGGCCGGCAATCCGCCGGAATGGATCACCTACCCCTTCGAGGCCCACGGCTGGTACAACCCCGACAACCGGATCGACTTCGCCAAGCGGATGGCGGCGTTCCTGGCGAAGAACCTGAACTGACCGGATGCTGCCCAACGCCCGCCCCGCCATCTTTCGAGGGCTGATCGCCCTGGTTTGCGCTGCGTGGTGCGGCCTCGCCGCGGCCGACGATCCTGCGGCTGACCCACCCGTGCCGGTCGAACGCTTCTTCCAGCAGGCCACGGTGCTCGGCGCCAAACTGTCGCCCTCGGGCAAGTACCTCGCGCTCACCACGGCACATGGAGGCAAGCGCGTCGGGCTGACGGTGATCGAGTTCGGCGGCAGCCTGCGCCGCATCGCGGAATACGCCGACTCCGACGTGCGCGTGTTCGACTGGGTCAGCGACGACCGGCTGGTCTTCAACGTTGTGGACCTGCAAGACGGCAGCGGCGACGACCTCTACATCGGGCCGGGCCTGTACGCCGTCGACGTCAAGGGCGAAGCGATCCAGCCCTTGATCAAGCGACATCGCGGCGGTTCTGACTACTTCGCCGACCGGCGCCTGCTGGACATGTGGCACTTCTTGCTGCACATCCCCATGCAGCAGCCCGGCGTGAAGCCGAACGAGGTCATCGTCGGACACATGGTGGCCGGCGATGCGGGCAAGCCTGCCACCCTCACGCCCATGTGGCTGGACACCGTCACCGGCACGACGCGCAAGATCGACATCAAGGACGCCCCGACCGGCGTGAGCAGCTGGGTCTTCGACAGCAAGGGCGAGCCGCGCCTGGCCACGGTCGTGGACAAGGGCCGAAGTTCGCTGTACTGGCGGCGCCCCGGCCAAGCCGCCTGGCAGCTGCTCGAGGAAAGCGCTGTCGGCCACGGGAGCTTTGAACCGGATGCCGTGGACGACGACGGCACGCTCTACGTGACCCACAACGAGGGGCCCGAAGGCTATGCCGTGCTCACGCGCCTCGATCCCGAGACGCTCAAGCCGGTCGAGCCTCCGCTGGTGCGCGTGCCGGGCTTTGACTTTAGGGGCGGGCTCATCCAGGAACGTGCCGGCGGCCCAGCCCTTGGCGTGCGCGTGGACGCCGACACCGAACAGACCGTTTGGTACGACCCGGCCATGAAGCAGTTCCAGGCCAAGGTGGACGGGATGTTTCCCGGTCGCGTCAACCGGATCAGCTGCCGCCGCTGCGGCGCGCCGGACATGGTGGCCCTGCTGCGCAGCTACGCCGATCGCGACCCCGGTGTGCTGCTGCTCTACGAAGCGGATGGTGATCGTTGGCGCGTTGTCAGCCAGGTGATGGACGGCATCGACCCTGCGCGCATGGCGCGCGTGGCTTTCCAGCGCATCAAGGCAAGAGATGGCAGGGAGCTGCCGCTCTGGTTGACCCTGCCCACCACGACAGCCAAGGGCTCCCCGCCTCCGGCTGTCGTCATGGTCCATGGCGGTCCCTGGGTGCGCGACGGCTTTTGGCAATGGGAGCCGATGAAGCAGTTCCTGGCCTCTCGCGGCTACCTCGTGATCAGTCCGGAATTCCGTGGCAGCGAGGGTTATGGCGACGTGCACTACAAGGCCGGCTGGAAGCAATGGGGCCAGGCCATACAGGACGACATTGCCGATGCCCTGCTTTGGGCACAGCAACGCGGCCTGGCGGCGCCCGGGCGTGCTTGCATTGCCGGGTCGAGTTTCGGTGGGTACGGCACGCTCATGGGCCTGGTGCGCCAGCCCGAGCTCTATCGCTGCGGCATCGCCTGGTTGGCCCTGGCGGATCCGTTCCTGTACTTGAAGGGCAACTGGGTCGTGACTGACGACCTCGGTGACACCTCGCGCCGTTACACCATGCCGGAGATGGTCGGCGACGCTGAAAAGGACAAGGAGATGCTCACCGCCAACTCCCCCGTGGCCCAGGCCGAGCGCATCAAGGCGCCGGTGCTTCTCGCCTACGGATACCGGGACGTGCGGGTGCCGTTGGCTCACGGCACCCGGCTGCGCCGTGCCATGCAGGACGCCGGCAATCCGCCGGAATGGGTTGTCTACGACTACGAAGCCCACGGCTGGCGCCTGCTGGAAAACAAGATCGACTGGGCCCGGCGCATGGAGCGATTCCTGGATCAGCACCTCAAGCCTTGAACCCCTGATCCGGCCCGGTCCTGTCATGCGAAAATACCGGGCTAACCTGGAAGCCCCATGGATATCGAACGCATCAACCTCATCGGCACCACCCTCGCCGACCTCGCAGCGCGTACTGACGCGCTAAGGGGGTATCTTTGACTACGACCGCAAAGCACTGCGGCTGAACGAAGTCAACGCCGCCCTCGAGAACCCCAACGTCTGGAACGACCCCAAGCGGGCCCAGGAACTCGGCAAGGAAAAGCGCACGCTGGACACGGTGGTCGACACGATCAACCACCTGACCACCAATCTGGCCGACAACGCCGAGCTCTTCGAGATGAGCAAGGACGAAGGCGACTTCGACGGCCTGGAGGCCATCGAGGCCGACGCGGCCAAGCTGCGCGAGAAGGTCGAGGAGCTCGAATTCCGCCGCATGTTCAACAACCCGGCCGATCCGAGCAACTGCTTCATCGACATCCAGGCCGGTGCCGGTGGTACCGAGGCCAACGACTGGGCCGGCATGCTGCTGCGCCAGTACCTCAAGTACTGCGAGCGCAAGGGCTTCAAGACGACGATGGAAGACGAGTCGGCCGGTGACGTGGCCGGCATCAAGAGCGCCACCATCAAGGTGGAAGGCGAATACGCCTTCGGGCTGCTGCGCACCGAGACCGGCGTGCACCGCCTGGTGCGCAAGAGCCCGTTCGACTCCTCGGGCGGCCGCCACACCTCGTTCGCCTCGCTGTTCGTCTATCCGGAAGTCGATGATTCGATCGAGATCGACATCAACCCGGCCGACGTGCGTACCGACACCTTCCGCGCCTCCGGCGCCGGCGGCCAGCACATCAACAAGACGGATTCCGCAGTTCGACTGACTCACATCCCGACCGGCATCGTCGTGCAATGCCAGGACGGCCGCAGCCAGCACAGCAACCGCGACGTGGCCTGGAAGCGCCTGCGTTCGCGCCTGTACGACCACGAGATGCGCAAGCGCATGGAAGAGCAGCAGAAGCTGGAAGACACCAAGACCGACGTGGGCTGGGGCCACCAGATCCGCTCGTATGTGCTGGACCAGAGCCGCATCAAGGACTTGCGCACCAACTACGAGACCTCTGCCACGCAGAAGGTGCTCGACGGCGATCTTGACGCCTTCATTCAAGAGAGCCTCAAACAAGGCGTGTAAGACCTGCCGCACCCCGCGAACCTCGCGGGGTGTTTCGTTAGACGAAGTACAAGAAGATTTTGGAGAGCCCACATGATGCGTGAAGGCACCAGCCCCCTGATCCAGCGCGCCGACTACACCCAGCCGGCCTACTGGATCCGCACCGTCGACCTGAGCTTCGACCTCGACCCGGCCAAGACCATCGTCACCGCCAAGATGCGCCTGGAGCGCAACACGGCGGTGGCGCACGGCCCGCTGTCGCTGCATGGCGAAGAGATCAACGTCTTGCGCGTGCTGATCGACGGCCAGAGCGTGTCGTTCCGCAGCGAGAACAACCTGCTGATCATCGACAACGCGCCCGACGCCGACTTCGACCTCGAGATCCGCAACACCTGCGCGCCTGAGAAGAACACCGCGCTGTCGGGCCTGTACACCTCGGGCGGCAGCTTCTTCACGCAGTGCGAGGCCGAGGGCTTCCGCCGCATCACCTACTTCCTGGACCGCCCGGACGTGATGGCCGTCTACACGGTCACGATGCGCGCCGACAAGAAGAAGTTCCCGGTGCTGCTGTCCAACGGCAACCTGCAGGAACAGGGCGAGCTGGAAAACGGCCGCCACTTCGCCAAGTGGCACGACCCGTTCCCGAAGCCTTCGTACCTGTTCGCGCTGGTGGCCGGTGATCTGGTCGCCCGCGAGCAGCGCGTGCGCACCCGCTCGGGCAAGGACCACTTGCTGCAGATCTTCGTGCGCCGCGGCGACCTGGAGAAGACCGAGCACGCGATGAACTCGCTGATCGCCTCGGTGATCTGGGACGAGGCGCGCTTCGGCCTGCCCCTGGATCTGGAACGCTTCATGGTCGTCGGCGTGTCCGACTTCAACATGGGCGCGATGGAGAACAAGGGCCTGAACATCTTCAACACCAGCACCCTGCTGGCGTCGCCCGCAACGGCCACCGACGCTGACTTCGGCCGCATCGAATCCGTCGTCGCCCACGAGTATTTCCACAACTGGACCGGCAACCGCGTGACCTGCCGCGACTGGTTCCAGCTCTCGCTCAAAGAGGGCCTGACCGTCTTCCGCGATCAAGAGTTCAGCATGGACATGGCGGCCGAGCCGAGCGCGCGCGCCGTTTGCCGCATCCTGGACGTGCGCAACCTGCGCGCCCTGCAGTTTCCCGAAGACTCCGGCGCCATGAGCCATCCGGTGCGCCCGGACAGCTATGTGGAGATCAACAACTTCTACACGCCCACGGTCTACGAGAAGGGCTCGGAAGTCGTGCGCATGTACCAGACGCTGGTGGGCCGCGCCGGCTTCGAGGCCGGAATGAAGCTCTACTTCGAGCGCCACGATGGCCAGGCCGTGACCTGCGATGACTTCGCGCAAGCCATCGCCGACGCGAACCCGAGCTCGGCGCTCTCCGCACGCCTTGACATTTTCAAGCGCTGGTACAGCCAGCCCGGCACGCCGCGTGTGACGTCGCGCGGCCAGTACGACGCCGCAGCGCAAACCTACACGCTGACGATCAGCCAGCAGAACAAGGGCCAGCTGCCGCAGGTCGTGCCTGTGGCCACCGGCCTGCTGAGCCGCGATGGCCGCCAACTGGCCGAACAGCTGCTGGTGCTCGACCAGGCGGAGCAAACCTTCACCTTCAGCGGTATCAGCGAAGCGCCCGTGCCCTCGCTGCTGCGCGGCTTCTCGGCGCCCGTGCTGCTGGAAGATGGCCTCAGCGACGAAGACCTGCTCGTCTTGCTCACGCACGACACCGATGCCTTCAACCGCTGGGAAGCCAGCCAGCGCCTGGCGCTGAACCGCATCCTGGGCGCCGTGCGCTCGGGCGAGAAGCTCGAACTCGACGCGGCCTTCATCGAAGCGATGCGCGCCGTGCTGAACAGCAGCGAGCTCGACAGCGCCTTCAAGGCCTTGGCCCTGACCCTGCCGGGCGAGGCCTACATCGCCGAGCAGCTCGAGGTCGTGGATCCACAAGACATCCACGCCGCCGTCGAAGCCGCTCAGCTGCAACTGGCCGACGCGCTGCGCGACGACTGGATCGCCGCTTTTGAAGCCAACCAGGTTGCCGGCGGCTACACGCCCGACCCGGTCCCGGCCGGCAAGCGCGCGCTGGCCAACCTGGCGCTCTCCATGCTCGTGCTCGATGCCAAGGCGCAGAACCGCACGGACGCCGGCACCTGGCTGGGCCGCGCCTATCAGCGCTTCAAGGACGCCAACAACATGACCGACCGCATGGGCGCCCTCGCCGCCCTCGTGAACGGCCATGCCGAGCTGGCCGAGCCGGCGCTGACCAAGTTCCACGCCCTGTTCAAGGACGAGGCCCTGGTCATCGACAAGTGGTTCGCCCTGCAGGCCATGGCGCCCGAGCGCGACGGCCGCAGCTTCGCCCGGGCCAAGGCCCTGACCCAGCACCCGGACTTCACGCTCAAGAACCCGAACCGCGCGCGCAGCCTGATCCTGAACCTGTGCAAGAACAACCCGGCGGCCTTCCACCGCGCTGATGCAGCCGGCTATGTCTTCTGGGCCGATCAGTTGTTGGCGCTGGACGCGATCAACCCGCAAGTCGCCGGCCGCCTGGCCCGCGTGATGGACCGCTGGAGCGTGCTGGCCGAGCCCTATCGCAGCGCCGCGCTCGAAGCGATCCGCCGCGTGGCCGCCAAGCCGGATCTCTCCAGCGACGTGCGCGAGATCATTGAACGCGCCTTGCAACAAGCCTGAACTTCACGCGAAAGAGCAGTCCCATGACCCGTCGTATCAGCCTTACCCAATACCTGATCGAGCAGCAGCGCGAGCACGGCCACATCCCGCAGGAGCTGCGCCTGCTGATCGAAGTCGTGGCGCGCGCGTGCAAGCGCATCGCCATCTCGGTTACCAAGGGCGCCCTGGGTGATGTGCTGGGCACGGCGGGCAGCGAGAACGTGCAGGGCGAGGTCCAGAAGAAGCTCGACATCATCGCCAACGAGGTGCTGATCGAGGCCAACGAATGGGGCGGCCACCTCGCGGCCATGGCCAGCGAGGAGATGGAAGACATCTACGCCGTGCCCAACCGCTACCCGCAGGGCGAGTACCTGCTGCTGTTCGATCCGCTCGACGGATCGAGCAACATCGACGTGAACGTCTCCATCGGCACCATCTTCTCGGTGCTGCGCAAGGTGACGAACACGCGCGGCGTGACGGATCAGGACTTCCTGCAGCCCGGCAAGCAGCAGGCCTGCGCCGGCTACTGCGTGTATGGCCCGCAGACCACGCTGGTGCTCACCCTGGGCAACGGCGTCGTCATGTTCACGCTGGACCGCGAGACCGGCAGCTTCGTGCTGACGAACGATTCCGTCTCCATCCCCGAGGACACCAAGGAATTCGCCATCAACATGAGCAACCAGCGCCACTGGGCCGAGCCCATGCAGCGCTACATCGGCGAGTGCCTGCAAGGCGTCGAGGGCCCGCGCGGGAAGGACTTCAACATGCGCTGGATCGCCTCCATGGTGGCCGACGTGCATCGCATCCTGACCCGTGGCGGCGTCTTCATGTACCCCTGGGACAAGCGCGAGCCCGAGAAGGCTGGCAAGCTGCGCCTGATGTACGAGGCCAACCCGATGGCCTTTCTGGTCGAGCAGGCCGGCGGCGCGGCGACCAACGCGAACGAGCGGATCATGGATCTGCAGCCGACCAAGCTGCACGAGCGGGTGTCCGTCGTGCTCGGCTCCAAGAACGAGGTCGAGCGCGTCACGGCCTACCACCGCCAAGCCGGTCTTTGATCGCCCGCCAGGCCTGATTTCCTCCGGGTCCGCGCGGGTTGTGAACCAAGCCGTGATGGACCACATTCCTTTCCTTCACAGCTTTCAAGGTTCCCCATGACGGCAACCGCAACGCTGGAGCAGGCGCACAACGCCCCAAGCTCCAAATCCGACACCGCCTTCTTCGGCCACCCCGCCGGGCTCGGCTGGCTCGCCTTCTGCGAGCTGTGGGAACGCTTCTCCTACTACGGCATGCAGGGCCTGCTCGGCCTGTATGCCGTGAACTACCTGTTCCAGCCGGAGCACATCGGCAACGTGTCAGGCATGGACAGCCTGCGGCACGTGATCGAGAGCATCTTCGGCCCGCGTTCGCCCCAGCAGCTCGGCTCGATGATCTTCGGCATGTACGCCGGCCTGGTGTACTTCACGCCGATCCTGGGCGGCCTCGTGGCGGACTGGCTGCTGGGCCGCACCCGGACCGTGGTCATCGGCGCGCTGATGATGGCACTGGGCCACTTCCTGATGGCCTTTGAGGTGTACTTCCTCTGGGCTCTGGCCTGCCTGATCATCGGCGTGGGCTGCTTCAAGGGCAACATCTCGGCGCAGGTCGGCGACCTGTACGCGCCTGAAGACAAGCGCCGTTCGCGCGCCTTCCAGATCTTCATGCTGGCGGTCCAGATCGCGGTGATCGTGGCCCCGCTCGTCTGTGGCACCTTGGGACAGAAGGTGGGCTGGCACTGGGGCTTCGGCGCTGCGGGCGTGGGCATGCTGATCGGCCTCGTGGTCTACCTGATGGCGCGCCCCTACCTGCCGCCAGAAACGCCGCGCGGGGCCAAGACCCGGGAATCCCATCCGCCGCTGACGACGCAGGACTGGAAGCGCATGGTGCTGCTCGTGGTGCTGCTGCCGGCGCTGATGCTTTCCATCGTCGGCAACCAGCAGTTCCAGAACGCGTTCCCGCTGTGGTCTGAGGAGCACATGGACCTGGTGCTGTTTGGCTGGGAAGTGCCGGTCACGTGGCTGCAATCGGTGGACGCCATCTGCGGCACCGGCACCATGGTGCTCTCGCTGGCGTTCTGGGCCTGGTGGGCCAAGCGCCGCAAGGAGCCGAGCGACCTGGTCAAGATCGCGCTGGGCTGCTTCATCGCCGCGCTGGGTCCGCTCGCGCTCGTGGCCGCCGCGCAGATCGTGGAGAGCACCGGCGCCAAAGTCGGCTTCATCTGGACGCTGGTCTTCACGCTGGTGAACGACCTCGGCTTCGCCAACATCTTGCCGGTGGGCCTGTCGCTGTACTCGCGTGCCGCACCGCGCGGCATGGCCGGCATGGTGGTGGGCATCTACTACCTGCACTTGTTCATCGGCAATTTCTTCGTCGGCTGGCTTGCCGGCTTGCTGCACGTGCTGCCCGGCCCGGCCTTCTGGGGCCTGCATGCCGCGCTGGTGGGGGCTGCCGGCGTGCTGCTGCTGGTCGTGCGCCTGTTCTTCGGCAAGCTGCTGGAGTTTGAGGCTGAAGAAGCCAAGCCCGCCTGAGCGTTGGGCGTCAAGACAGGCGCTTGAAAAATTCAGCGCCCGTCAGTCATACAGCCTCGTTATGCTTGAAGCTCCTGCCCTGCCCTGGAGCGTGAAATGGCTGCTGCAAGCGGATCGTCCCTCACCATCGGACGCAAGCTGACGCTCGGCTTCAGTGCCGTGCTGTTCTTCCTGGCCCTGGCCACCGTGATCGGCATCGTCCGCTTGCAGGATGTGGCCGGCCACACGCACGAGATGATGGCCCAGCCCCTGGCCAAGGAGCGCATGCTCTCGGACTGGTACCGCAACGTCTACTCGGGCATCCGGCGCACGATGGCCATCGCCAAAAGCAGCGATCCCTCGCTGGTCAAGTTCTTCGCCGAAGACGCGGCGGCCTCCACCAAATCCTCTCAGGCGCTGGCCGAGAAGGTCGAGGCGCTGATCACAGAGCCCGAGGAAAAAGCCATCTTCGACGAGCTGGCCAAGACTCGCAAAATCTACGTGACGGCGCGCGACAGCATCACCAAGCTCAAGGGCGAAGGCAAGGATGCGGAAGCTGAAAGCGTGCTAACGCAGAACTTCATCCCGACCTCGAAAGACTACGAGCGGCTGATGCAGTCGCTGCTGGACTACCAGCGCAAGGTCATCGACAAGACGGCCCAGGAGATCGACGACATCGCCGCGCGCAGCCGCTGGATGCTCTCGCTGCTGGCGGTCTTCGTGATCTCGCTCGGCGCCCTGATCGCTTGGCGCCTGAGCACCGGCATCACACGCCCGCTGGCCAACGCTGTGGCCGCCGCGCGCCGCGTGGCCGACGGCGACCTGACCAATGCCTTCGATGGCCGCCATTCTCAGGACGAGACCGGCCAGCTGCTGATGGCGCTGCGCGACATGAACGGCAGCCTGGAGCGCATCGTCAGCGAGGTGCGCGAAGGCACGGACACGATGAGCACGGCCTCCACCGAGATCGCCTCCGGCACCACCGATCTGTCCGCCCGCACCGAGCAGCAGGCCAGCGCGCTGCAGGAGACCGCCGCCACCATGGAAGAGCTGACGGGCACGGTCAAGCAGAACGCCGACAACGCCGCGCAGGCCAGCCAGCTGGCGGCCTCGGCCTCCGAAGTGGCGAGCCGTGGCGGCACGGTGGTGGCGCAGGTGGTGGACACCATGGGCGCGATCAGCCAGGCCTCGCGCCGCGTGGTGGACATCATCAGCGTGATCGAAGGCATCGCCTTTCAGACCAACATCCTCGCGTTGAACGCCGCGGTTGAAGCGGCACGCGCGGGCGAGCAGGGCCGCGGCTTCGCGGTCGTGGCCGGCGAGGTGCGCACGCTCGCACAGCGCAGCGCGCAGGCGGCCAAGGAGATCAAGAGCCTGATCGGCGACTCGGCCGAGAAGGTCGAGCTGGGCACGCGTCTCGTGGACGAGGCCGGCAAGACCATGGACGAGATCGTCAGCAGCGTGCGCCGCGTGACGGACATCATGGGCGAGATCGCCGCGGCCAGCCGCGAGCAGACCGGCGGCATCGAGCAGGTGAACCAGTCCATCGCGCAGATGGACCAGATGACGCAGCAGAACGCGGCCATGGTGGAAGAAGCCACGGCCGCCGCCAGCTCGCTCAAGGAGCAGGCCGGCAGCCTGGCCGAAACCGTGGGCAAGTTCAGGCTGGCCCGGCACCACTGAATCTGCTGAAACAGCGTGGTAGCCTGAAGCGATGTGGCTTCATATCGCTTGTGAACTGGTGCTGGCTGCGTGCTGCGCCGTCAACGTCCTTGATGCGGCACGCCAGCGTGCGTACCTCGCCGCCCTCGGTTTCGGCCTGATCGGGCTCGCGGCGCTGCTGGGCGCGGCGGTCTACGCGGGGGCGCAGCCGATGGTGGCGCCGCACGACACGCTCACCTTCCTCGCCGCGCGGCTGGGCTTGCTGCTGATCGCCGCGCGGGCGTTTCGCAGGGCCCAATGGAACGCTGCCCTGGCGGCGTTGGGCGTAGCCGCGCTGCTGCTGCCCTCCCCCGCCGATCTGGCGATCTCGGTGCTCGCGCTCGTCGTCATTGCATGGCCGGGGCGTTCGCGCCACTGGCCGCTGGCGATCGCGGGCGGCGCGCTCTTTGCGCTGGTGGGGCTCGTCGTCGGCTCACGGGGCGAATGGCTGGGCATCCCGCGCGTGGACCTCTACCACCTCGGCTTGGCGGCCGCGGTGCTCCTCTGGCTGCGTGCCGGCCTGCGCGCTTGAAGAGCCGACGGCTAGAAGCTCAGGCTCGCCACCAACCAGGCCCGCGCGCGGTGCAGGCCGCCGTCTTGGTCGCTGCCATTGAGCAGCTTGGGGCGGGATTGCTGCCGATGCGGCGCGCCACCGAGGCCGAAATCCGCATGCGATGAGGCAGTTCCGCGGACCTGCCCGGGCCCCAGCCGCTCAGCGAGTAGCGGCCCGGCGTCGTGGCCGTGCTGTAGCCGTTGCTCACGTGGAGTGAGGGGCCGGTCGGGCCGGTGAAGAAGCGGATTCCAACAACGAAAAAGGCGCCAGATCACAGAATCTGGCGCCTTTGCTCATTGATTTTTGGTGCCGGAGAAGAGACTCGAACTCCCGACCTTCGCATTACGAATGCGCTGCTCTACCAACTGAGCTACACCGGCTAAAGACAAAGATTCTAGCACGGGATTTTGAGGGGTCCGAATGATGCTGTTCGACCCCGCGTACTGGGCAGAATCGCACCCATGAATTCGACTTCGCTCCTGCGGCTCAGCCGCCTGTGCTTCTTCGTCCTGCTCGTCGTCATCAGCTGGCTGGCCTTCACGCCACACCCGCCGCCTCAAGCCGATCTCGGCTGGGACAAGCTCAACCACTTCAGCGCCTTCAGCACCCTGATGGTCTTCGCGGCCTGGAGCTGGCCGCAGCACTGGCGCCGGGCGCCGCTCGGCCTGCTGACTTATGGCGGCTTCATCGAGATCGTGCAGAGTTTCATCCCCGGACGCGATGGCGAATGGGCCGATCTGCTGGCCGATGCCATCGGCATCGCCTTGGGCGTTGCGCTGTTCGCCCTCGTCTTGCGCCCTCTTCACAAGCACTTCGCCAACCGGCCTTAGCATCGCCGCACGACGACAGGACTTCATCGCCATCATGAGACAACTCGCCGCGCTCGCCCTCGTCCTTCCCCTGCTGGCCGTCGCCGCACCGAACACGCCTGCCGAGCCCAAGCCACCGCAGACCGTGGCGTTGCTGGCCGCCATCGGCGATCGGATCGAGTTCGTGCGACAGCGCGAATCGGCAGGCAGCCATCTGGAGCCCTACACACGCCAGACGCTGCAGGTCTCCAACCAGGCCTTGAACTACGCGGTGCTGCGCGGCCTGGACAAGGCCATCGGAGAAGAAGAGCCCGCCTCCACACGCGTGCTGCTGCAATGGACCATGCCAGCCGACCTGGCCGAACGGGTGGAGAAGGCCCGCGGTGCCCAACGCCAGGATCTGGTGCTGGGCGCGCTGACTGAACACCTGCGGAGCCTGCCCGCTCGGCAGGGCTGGGACCGCGTGGAAGTGGTCGTGCCGGCCTACACCTTCCTGGAGATGAAGGGCATGGGCACCAAGCTCAGCGGCATCGGCATCTACGTGCAGCCGCTGGCGCGCCAATCCATCGACATCAGCGGCATGTCGGACGGCTCGGGCATGTCGGACATCGCGACCACCGAGGTCGATGGCGACTACCGCACCATCAACCCCAACACCGGCGAAACCGCTCACTCATCGGTCTACGTGGCGCCCTACATGTACTTCGAGCGCCTGACCTTCGATGCAAAGAGCCTGGCGCTGCTCAAGCGCCAGCGCTTCTTCGACAACACCAAGTACGCAGACCCGATGTCCACCGCGCTCGATGTGGCCCAGCAGATGACGCCGCAGCAGATGATGGGCAAGTTGCTGGAGTCGGTAGAGAAGTCTGCCTACAAGTCGGTCCGGCCGCTGACGAGCGAGGTGACGGCGACCGAGCCGAAGGCTGTTGGGCCTGCGCCAAGGCCCTCGCCCGCCGCCAGCGCACCGCGCTGAAAGGAGAAGTTATCGCGCCGGCAGCACCTGGGCCCGCGCCTCACCGAAGCCGATGCGCCGCGCATTCGCGGCCACAGCATATGCGCGCAGGATCACGGTATCGCCGTCTTCGAGGAAGCTGCGCATCTCGCCGCCGGGCAGCGTGATCGCACGCTTGCCGCCATCGGACAGCTCCAGCAGCGAGCCGCCCTCTTCCGGCCGCGCGCCGCTCTGCGTGCCCGTGCCGAGCAGATCGCCCGGCTGCAGATTGCAGCCGTTGCTGGCGTGATGGACCAGCATCTGCGCCAGCGTCCAGTAGGCGGTCTCGGCAAAGTTGGAGCGCATCAGCCGCGCGGGCTCGGCCATCGAAGCCGTCTGCAGCCAGACTTCCAGCTCGATCGCGAACGCCCCCTCGCTGCGGTTCTGCGCAGAGTCCAGATGCGGCAGCGGCTGCGGGTCGCCCTCGGGGCGCGCGGCCAGCGGCGCGCGGAAGGGCTGCAGCGCGTCCATCGTCACGATCCAGGGCGAGATCGTGGTGGCGAAGTTCTTGGCCAGGAAGGGACCGAGCGGCTGGTACTCCCAACCCTGCACGTCGCGCGCCGACCAGTCGTTGAGCAGGCACAGGCCAAACAGGTGCGCGTCGGCCTGCTCCATCGGGATGCGCGCACCTGACTCGTTAGCTCCCGCCACGAAGGCGCCCAGCTCCAGCTCGTAGTCGAGCCTGCGGCTCGGCGCGAAGACCGGCACCTCGTGCTGCGGCCCTTTGAGCTGGCCCATCGGGCGATACACATCCTGGCCGCTGACGCCGATAGAGGAACTGCGGCCGTGATAGCCGATCGGCACCCACTTGTAGTTGGGCAGCAGCGGGTTGTCCGGACGGAACAGCTTGCCGACCGTCGTGGCGTGGTGGATGCCGGTGTAGAAGTCCGTGTAGTCGCCAATGCGGCAGGGCAGGCTCATCTCGGCCTCGCTCTGCGCGATCAGGCAGGAGGCCAACAGCGCCTGCTGCGGGCTGCCGGCCTTGAGCGCTGCATAGATCGCATGACGCACGGCGCGACGTGCATCGGCCGGTGCCGCCATGAAGCGGTTCAGGTCGCCCTCGGCAAGCGCATGCAGATCGACCTGGCGCGCCGTGGACCAGCGGCCCGCAGGCAGTGCGCGACGCAGGTCCAGGATCTGGTCGCCGATGGCGACGCCGCAGCGCCAGTCCTCATCGCTGCCGGCGCGGCGGAAGCGCCCGTAGGGCAAGTTCTGGAGCGGGAAATCGCAGTCCGGCGCGTTGGCCGATTCGACCCAGCTGAGGGCGGCGGGGTCATGGGTGAAGTCGAGCAAGCTCATGCTTGGAAGTTGTCAGGCAGGTCGGCCCAGCAGTTGGCGTAGGTGGATTCGAGCGCGCCGCCGTTCAGCGCGAAGGCCGTGGGCGCCAGGCGCCAGCGCGTCTCGAACATGAAGGCCAGCGTGTTCTCCAGCTTGTGCGGCTTGAGCTCGGCGCCGCTGGCCTTGGCAAAGGCTTCGGTGTCGGGGCCGTGCGGCACCATGGCGTTGTGCAGGCTGGCGCCGCCGGGCTTGAAGCCCTCGGGCTTGGCGTCGTACTGGCCGGTGATCAGGCCCATGAACTCGCTCATCACGTTGCGGTGGTACCAGGGCGGGCGGAAGGTGTTCTCGGCCACCATCCAGCGCGGCGGGAAGATCACGAAGTCCGCGTTGGCCCAGCCCGGCGTGTCGCTGGGGCTGGTGAGCACGGTGAAGATGCTCGGGTCCGGATGGTCGAAGCTCACGGTGCCGATCGTCATGAAATGCGCCGTGTCGTACTTGCAGGGCACGAGATTGCCGTGCCAGGCCACCACGTTGAAGGGCGTGTGGTTCTGGCGCGCGGTCCACAGGCGGCCGCCGAACTTCTTGACGATCTCGTAGGCGCCGGGGCTGTCCTCGAAGGCGGCCACCGGGGCGAGGAAGTCGCGCGCATTGGCCAGGCCGTTGGAGCCGATGGGGCCGAGCTCGGGCAGGCGGAAGGCGGCGCCGTAGTTCTCGCAGATGTAGCCACGCGAAGGCCCGGCCACCGTGACCTTGAAGGCCATGCCGCGCGGGATCAGGGCGATCTCGCCGGGCTTCACGTCCAGCAGGCCCAACTCGGTGGTCAAGCGCAGCGCGCCTTGCTGCGGCACGATCAGCAGTTCGCCGTCAGCGTTGACCAAGGCGCGGCGGCCCATGCTCTTGTTGCACAGGTAGACGTGGGCGGCCATGCCGGTCTGCGTCTCGGGGTCGCCGTTCACGCACATCGTGCGCAGGCCCTCGACGAAATCGAGCGGGTCGTCCGGGACGGCGTGCGGCGCCCAGCGCAGCGGATCGGGCGGCGCCACCTCGCCATCGCGCGCGCCGGTCTTGAGCAGGGCTTGCGAGAACGGCTCGTAGCTGCTCACGACGACCGAGGGCTGGCGGCGGTACATCCAGGTGCGCAGGTTCTCGGCCCGCGGCGCGGTGAAGGCCGTGCCGGACAGCAGCTCTGCATAAAGCCCGAAGGCCACCTGCTGCGGGCTGTTGCGCCCGACGGGCAAGGCGCCGGGTCGAGCCTCGCTGGCGTGTTCGTTGCCGAAGCCGCTGAGGTAGTTCAGTTCCGCCATGCCTTGTCTCCTGGGTTCGCCCGCCGATTGAGCGTCATGCCAGAATTCTATGATTGCAAACGAGTTTGTCTATATCTAACATTCAGCTCATGAATCCAGAACGCACGCCACGCGGCATTCAGAGCGTGGAAGTGGGCGGCCAGCTGCTGATCGCCCTCGCCCATCACGGCCGGCCCTTGCCGCTCAAGGAGCTGGCGCAAGCCGCCGGCATGAGCCCGGCCAAGGCGCATCCTTACCTCGTGAGCTTCGGCAAGCTGGGGCTGGTCGTGCAGGAGAACGAAGGCGGCCGCTACGGCCTGGGGCCGCTGGCGCTGCAGCTAGGCCTGATCAGCCTGCAGCAGTTCGACCCGGTGCGCCTGGCCACGCCGGCCATCGAGGCGCTGGCGATCGAGACCGGGCAAACCGCCGCCATCGCCGTCTGGGGCAACCGCGGGCCGACGGTGGTGCGCGTGGCGGAAGGGCCGAGCCCCGTTCATGTGAGCATGCGCCACGGCACGGTGATGAGCTTGCGCGGCACGGCCTCGGGCCGCGTGTTTGCGGCGCATCTGCCTGCGGCTGAGGTGCGTGAGGCGCTGAAGGGGGCCGGCGAAAGCAGCCGGCTCGATGCCGACTTCGAAACCCTGCTGGCCGAGGTGCGCGAGCGTGGCATCGCCAGCACCAAGGACGCGGTGGTCCAGGGCATCAGCGCCTTGGCGGCGCCGGTTTTCGATCAGCAGGGGCGCATCGCGCTGTGCCTGACGCTGATCGGCGCGAGCGGCAGCTTCGATCTGAAGCTGGAAGGCCCGGTGGGCCGCGCCCTCAAAGACGCAGCGCGCCTGCTGTCGAGACAGCTCGGCGCGCTGTAAAGAAAACTCAGTGAGGCAGGAGGCGTCTTACTGGCGCAGCCTCGCAAGGATCTCGCCCTCTTCCTCGGCGCCGTAGAAGTACGGGTAGAGCATGCGGGTGCTGCCCGACAGCTCGGGGTTGCCGCCATAGATGGCGATCCATTCCTCAGCCTTGGCCAGGTCCAGCGTCATCAGCACGGCCGGCGCGTCCACACGCTGGTTGCGGCGCGGGCCGGCCAGCAGTTCAAAGCCCAGCAGGCGGCGGTAGAAGGCCACGTGACGCGGGTTCACTTCGATGACCAGGGTGCGGCAGCCGGCCAGGCGGTGGCCATGCAGGTAGGCCAGGTGAAAGATCTGGGCCAGCACGTGCTTGCTGTCGGCGATGTCCTCGTCGACCGCCAGGCGGCTGAATTCGCAGAGGTCGTGGCCGGCTTCGCGCAGGGCACGGATCTCTTCGGGGAAGGTGGACTCGGCGTTGAAGCCGGCTTCGGAGTCGAAGCGAACGGCGATGGTGCCGACGATGCGGTCGCCCTGGCGGGCGGAGCACACGGTCAGGGCCGCCTCGTTGCGCGTGGAGAGATGGGTGTTGGTGTAACCGCGAGCGCCATAGCGGCGAGCGACCAGGGCCTCAGCCCCTGCTTGGTGGTGTCCCTGAACGGTCGTGAATACTTCAAGACCGACAGCACCCACTTCGATTGCCGCCTCAAAATCCATACTGCAACACCCTTCTTGCTCAAAAACTGCGAACAAAAAACCCTCAATTGGGGGGAGTCTAAGGCTTGAAAAGCGAACTTTTCACCTCGGAAACCATTGGATACATCGCTTACGCGGCCGTCTCCTACGGCTCCTACGTCCGTCCGCCGTCGGTCTTCATGCTGTTCCTTCGGCAAGGCAGGCGCATGACATGAGCGTAGGGATTTGAGCTGGCGTGTTGGCCGCAAAAGACAAGGGGCGCACCCTTGCGGATGCGCCCCCTTGTCACGAAGCTGACTTGTAGGAATCAGGCCTTGGCGGCGGCAGCGCTCAAGGCGGCCAGTCGGTTCATGTTGGACATGGAGATGCGGTGCATCTCGATCAGCGACATCAGGCCCGTGCGGACCAGCTCGACCACTTGCGCGTCGGTCAGCTCGGTCAGCTTCTTCTCGTCCACGGCCATGAAGCCATCGACGGCCAGCTTTTCGCCGTCCGGCAAGGTGGCGTCGAAGCGCATCTCTTGCAGCAGCTCCAGCTCCATCAGCTTGTCGCAAGCCTGGCGGGTGCGCTCGACTTCGTTCTCGAAGTTCTCGAGGAAGGTCTTGGCGCCAAGCAGGAACTCGGTCGGTTCGCCGGCTTCGGTGAACAGCTCGTTGCCTTCGGTCTCGTTGAAGCCTTGCCATTCAGCGTCGAAGCACAGGGCCATCTGATCGCTGTTCTGGTCCAGGCGGGCCATGGCGAAGGGGTAGCGGCGCAGGTAGGCGGGCACGTAGTTCGTGTCGAGCTTGCCGTCCTTGATGAACAGGTTCTCGCCCGGCTTGACGCCGAACACGGCCAGCGGGGCCACAGCCGGACGGCCACCTTCAGGCGCTTCACCGACACGCACGAAGACGATCGGGAACTCCTTGCAGGCTTCGACGAACTCGGCCGCAGCCAGGAACAGCGAATTCTGGTTGGCGATGCGGTCCGTCACCGGGGTCTCGGTGCGCAGGCGCAGCTTCTTGTGGACCACGCGATCCAGCGGGGTCAGGTTTGCATAAAGCACGGGGTTCGTCATTCTTCCACTCCTTCATCGGCCAGCTTCTGCGCCAGCACTTTGTCAACACGCTTGCCATCGAGATCGACGACCTCGAATCTCCAGGCGTTCCACTCCACCACATCGGCCGTGCGCGGCAGACGCCCCAGCAGCAGCATGATCATGCCGGCCAGGGTGTTGTAGCGCCCACGGTCTTCTTCGGGCAGTTCCTTCAGATCCAGGCGGTCCTTGAGCTCGGTGGCGGGCATCAGGCCGTCGATCAGCCAGCTCCCGTCCGCGCGTTGCACCGCCCAGCCTTCACCATCGGCGGGCGCCTTGAATTCGCCCGCGATCGCTTCCAGCACGTCGCGCAGGGCCACGACGCCCTGCACTTCTCCGTATTCGTCCACCACAAACACCAGCGGCGCGTCCTGCGTCCGGAAGTGTTCCAGCAGTTCCAGGCCCGAGAGCGTTTCCGGCACGAAGACCGGCGCGTCCAGCTCTTCGGCCAGGGCCAGCGGGTGGCCCGACAGCGAACGCTCCAGCAGCTTCTGCGCCGTGGTGACGCCCAGCACGTCGTCCAGGCCGCCGCGGCAGACCGGGTAGCGGCTGTGCTGGTGCGCGCTCAGCATCGCCAGCACCTGGCTGGCGTCGTCATCCACATTGAGCCAGGCGATCTCGGCGCGCGGGATCATCATCGAGCCGATCTGGCGTTCATCGAGCCGGAACACATTGCGCACCATCTGGTGCTCGTGCTCCTCGATCACGCCGGCGTCCAGGCCCTCTTCGAGGCTGGCCGCGATTTCTTCTTCCGTCACGCCACGCGCGCCCCGGCCGCGCAGGCCCATCAGACCCAGCGTGAATTCGGTGGCGAAGGTCAGGCTCTTCACCAGCGGGCGCGCCGCGGCGGAGAGCACTTCCATCGGCGGCGCGGCCACGCGCGCCACGGCTTCCGGGAAGATCAGGCCGATGCGCTTGGGCACCAGCTCGCCAAAGACGATGGTCAGCACGGTGATGATGGCCACGACCATGGCCGTGGCGGTGACCTCGGCGGCACGCTGGCCCATCGAGAACATCTCCAGCAGCCAGCGCGACAGCGGGCCCGAGAAGGCGGCGTCGCCCACGATGCCGTTCAGCACGCCGATGGACGTGAGGCCGATCTGCACGGTGGAGAGGAACTTGTTCGGGTTCTCGTGCAGGTCCAGCGCCGCCTGGGCGCCGTGCTCGCCCGCTTCCACCATCACCTGCAGCCGGGCCTTGCGGGCCGCGGTGAGCGCCATCTCAGACATGGCAAACAGGCCGTTGAGGAAAATCAGCAGGAGAACGAGGGCGGTATCCATGAACAGCGCCTGCAGACAAGGGATAACCCTCGGCGGCAGGCGCAACAAGCAAAAGGTCGGCTAGCGTATCAGAGCGTGATGACGATTCCGACAGCACAATCCCTGGAACGGGACCACCCCCGCGGCGCTTCGCGCCACCCCCTCCAGGGGGGCGCCGCCGGTGGTCTGGCAAAGCCAGCTCCACGACGTCCGCTGGGCTCGGCTCGCTGTCTGTACCGAGCCGCGCACGCCCAACCACGAGTGATATGAACATTTTCATCGGTGATGTCCAGGGCTGCTGCGGCGCCCTCGAGACCTTGCTCCAACGCCTCGATTTCTCCCCCTCGCGCGACCGGCTGTACCTGCTGGGCGACCTGGTCAACCGCGGCCCCGCCTCGCTGCCGACGCTGCGCTTGCTCATGAAGTTAGGCGACGCCGCCACCTGCTTGCTCGGCAACCACGACCTGCACCTGCTGGCCCTGGCCCACGGTGTGCGTCCGGCCCACAAGCACGACTCGCTCGCGCCCATCCTGCAGGCCGAGGACCACCCCGCCCTGCTCGACTGGCTGCGCCACCGCCACGTGGCCCACGCCGCGCATGGCTGGCTGATGGTGCATGCCGGCGTGGTGCCGCAGTGGGACGAAGCGCAGACGCTGGCGCTGGCCGCCGAAGTGCAAGCCGTGCTGCGCGGACCGGACCTGCCCGCCTTCCTGCACGAGATGTATGGCAACGAGCCCGACCAATGGAGCGAAGACCTGAGCGGCACGGCGCGGCTGCGCTTCGTCATCAACACGTTGACCCGGCTGCGCTTCTGTACGGCGGAGGGGCGCCTCGACTTCGAGACCAAGGACAGCGCAGCCTCCGCGCCCGTCGGCCTCATGCCCTGGTTCGACGTGCCCGGCCGCAAGAGTGCCGGCACGCGCATCGCTTTCGGCCACTGGTCCACGCTCGGACTCATCCGCCGCGACGACCTGCTGGCGCTGGACACCGGCTGCGTATGGGGCGGTGAGCTGAGCGCGGCCCTGGTCGAGGACGACGGCCGCGTGCGCGAGATCGTGCAGGTGCAGTGCGAGCAGGCGCGCAAGCCAGGCAAGGGCTGAGCAGCCCTCTCAGCGCACCTGGCGTGCGCCGAACGCGAGGTAGATCGCCAGCGCCACCAAGGGCAACGCCGCGCCCACCGCCGCCACCGCCTGCCAGCCGATTTGATACAGGCCGCCCGCCATCGACGAGGTGATGGCAGCACCGATGAAGAACACACACATGTAGACGCTGTTCAAGCGGCTGCGCGCCTCGTTGCTGGCGGTGAGCACCTCGCGCTGGCCGACCACGTGATTGGCCTGCACGCCCGCGTCGAGCGCAATGCCGGCGAACACGAGCAGCCACATCGGGCCGCCCGCGCAGGTCGCTGCAAAAGCGGCAGACGTGATCAGCATCGCCACGATGGTGACGCGCCGCGTGTGGCCGTGATCGGCCCAACGGCCGGCCATGGGCGCGATCAGCGCGCCGCCTGCGCCGGCCAGCGCGAACAACGCAATGCCGTGCTGGCCGATGCCGTGCGCAGTGAGCAGCCACGGCACGCTCGTCCAGAAGAGGCTGAAGGTGCCAAACAGCGCCGCATGCGAGAAGGCGCGCTTCTGCAGCACGGGCGTGCCGCGCAGCACGGTCCACAGCGAAGCCAGCAGGCTCGCATACGAATGGCCGCCCACGGGTCGATAGGTCGGGAGCCGCCAGGCCAGCACGACCGTCGCCACGGCGATCACGACCGCAGCGCTGCCGAACACCGTGCGCCAACTGCCCCAGCCCGCCAGCGCGCTCGACACCGGCCGCGACAGCAGGATGCCCAGCAGCAGGCCGCCCGTCATCACGCCGAGCACGCGGCCGCGGCGCTCGGGCTCGGCCATGTGCACGGCCAGCGGCACCAGCATCTGCACCGCGCAGGCCGTCAGGCCCAGCACGAAGGAGACGATCAGAAAGCCCGAGCCATCAGGCGCGAAGGCCGCAGCCAGCAGGGCCAGGCTCGAAGACGCCATCGTGCACAGCACCAGGCGCTTGTTCTCGACCTTGTCACCCAGCGGCGTGAGCAGCAGCAGCCCGGCGCAATAGCCGAGCTGCGTGAGCGTGACGATGAAGCCGGCCGTGCTTGGCGCCAGGCCCAGGTCGCGCGCGATGTCCAGCGTCAGCGGCTGCGAAAAATAGAGGCTGCCCACCAGCAGGCCACACATGGCGGCCATGAGCAGGAGCAGGCCTCGGGTGAGCGGCGCGGGAGCGGGTACGTGGGACGGGGAAGCAGAGGTCATGCAACAAGGTTCCGTGGCAACGCGCGAGGATATCGGCGGCGGGCGAACAGTGCTCGGGCAAGGACTTTGCAGCAGCCTTGCGCGCAGCACGCACTGCTATGCTGCCTCGCGCCCCGAACAAGTCCAAGAGCCTGAGACCAACATGCCAGCCTCCACAGCCGCCATCGTCCCGCGGAACTCGCCCCGCAAGGTCGCCATCGCCTCGCTCGTCGGCACGGCGATCGAGTTCTACGACTACTACATCTACGCCACTGCCGCGGTGCTGGTGTTCAACACGCAGTTCTTCGCCAAGGACGATCCGGCGGTGGCCACGCTGCTGTCGCTGTCCACGCTGGCGCTGGCCTTCCTGGCGCGGCCGATCGGCTCGGCGCTGTTCGGCCACTTCGGCGACCGCATCGGGCGCAAGCGCACGCTGGTGGCGTCGCTGCTGACGATGGGTCTGTCCACCGTGGCCATCGGCCTGCTGCCGAGCTACGAGCGCATCGGCATCTGGGCGCCGATCCTGCTGTGCCTGTGCCGCATCGGCCAGGGCATCGGCCTCGGCGGCGAATGGGGCGGCGCGGCGCTGGTGGCGACAGAGAACGCACCGCCCGGCAAGCGCGGCTGGTTCGGCAGCTTCCCGCAGCTGGGCGCGCCCATCGGCCTGTTCACGGCCAACGCGGGCTTCTTCCTGGTGACCTGGCTGCTCGGCCCGCAGGCCATGATGGACTGGGGTTGGCGCATTCCCTTCCTGCTGTCCTTCGTGCTCGTGGGCGTGGGCCTGTATGTACGACTGACCCTGCACGAGAGCGCCGTGTTTCAGCAGGTGGAAAAGGAGGGGCGCCAGCTGCACGCGCCTGTCTCCACCGTGATCAGCAAGCACGGCCTGCGCCTCGTGCAAGGCGTGCTGATCATGACGACGACCTACGTCATCTTCTATCTGATGACGGCCTTCGTGCAGGTGTATTCCAAGAGCCCGGTGGCGCTCTCGGCCGCGGGCCATCCGACCGGCCTGGGCATCCCCGCCAACACCTTCACGGGCATGCTGCTGGTGGGCGCCATCGTGTTCGGCATCTTCACAAGCCTGGCGGGGCTGTGGGCCGACCGCATCGGCCGCCGCCGCTGGCTGATGGGCGTGACGCTCGCGATCTTCGCCTTCGGCCTCGCCATGCCGGGTTTTCTCGATCAAGGCACGCCGACCTCGGTGGCCATCTTCATCGTCGTCGGCATGGCTTTGATGGGCTGCACCTTCGGGCCGATGGCCGCGCTGCTGCCCGAAATGTTCCCGACCGAAGTGCGCTACTCCGGCGCTTCGCTGGCCTACAACATCGCTTCGATCACCGGCGCCTCGGTGCCCACGCTCGTAGCCTTGAATCTCAATCGCAACTATGGCCTGACGGGCGTGGGCCTGTACCTGGCCGCCAACTGCGTGCTGACCTTTGCGGCGCTGTATTTCTCGCGCGAGACGCGCGATCTGGATCTCGCAAACGCTTAGCACCGAAGGCTTAACACCGAAGCCGTGAAGTAGTGTTGCCGGACACCGTCGAGATTGACGGTGAGTCAACTATTGAAGCGACCGCTTGCACACCTTTGCGGCATTGGCACGATGCCGCAATCCGAACACGAGAGGACGGCGCGGGCTAGTAGAATGCGACCCGCGCTGCTCCGGGACGGAGACGCGCGCAAAACCTGGAAGCGTGGGAGAGTGGTTTAATCCAACGGTCTTGAAAACCGTCGAAGGTGTGAGCCTTCCGTGAGTTCGAATCTCACCGCTTCCGCCACTTGGCGCTCCGCTTCTCCCCGTGCAAGTTCAGACACCCATTGGAGAAGGTATGACGCTGGCCAGGACTGTGGCGATCGTGTTGCTGACGGTGGCCTCCTTGATGCGAGCCGAAGCTGCGGCGGCGCCGATAGACGCCCCGGCCGTTCACCAAGCCCAGATCGAAGCACGGATTCCGTTCCCGCCCCAACCGGTCGTTGGTAGCGATCGGCAACGGCACGTCGCCTATGAGATGCGGCTGACCAGCTTTCAGGACGAGGACAACCCGCTCAAACTGATGCGTGTCGCTGTCTTTGCCGGCACCGACACGAAGCCGCTGGCTGTTGTTGAAGGCGCCGAGTTGTATGACCTGCTGAACCGACCAGCACCGGATCCCGTACCTCGCGATGGCGTCCCGATCCAGTCCGGGCGCACGTTGACGCTGTTCGTGTGGCTGACCTTGCCGCCGAAGGCGCATCCTCTCAACCTGAGACACCAAATCAGCCTGCAAACCGCCAAGGGCGAACTGCAGCGTGCTGACGACGTCCATGTGGCCATCGACAGGACTTCACCCGTTCGGATTTCCGCTCCGCTGCGAGGCGGACGCTGGTTGGCCGTCGAAGGGCCGGGCAACGCGCTCTCGCATCACTGGGGGAGCCTGGTTGCGGTGGACGGCACGCTCTCCATCCCTCAACGTTTTGCGATCGACTGGTTTGGACTGGACGAGGCGAACCACTCCTTGCGCAGTCGTCACGAGAACCTGGCGACCAGCGTTGACGAAGACTGGGTGGGCTACGGCCAGGAGGTGCTTGCCGTGGCGGACGGTGTCGTTGTTGACGCCCGGGATGGCGTCCTCGACGGCAAGCCCTTGACGCCGCTCGAGGGGCCGGACGACCTGACGGCTCGCACGCTCTATGGAAACTTCGTGATCCTGAAGATCTCGCCCGGGGTCTATGCCCACTACGCGCATCTGCGCTCCGGCAGCTTGAAAGTAAGAGCCGGCCAGCGGGTGCAGCGCGGAACGCCCATCGCCCAGCTCGGACAAACAGGCAGTGCCGGTGCCCCGCACTTGCACTTCCATCTCAGCGATCGGCCGACATTCGAGCACTCGCAAGGGCTGCCCTTCGTCATTGATGCGTTCACCTTGCATGGCCGCTCCACTGTCGAGGCGACATTTGATCCGGCCACGCCTACGCCCTTGTCCGAAGACGGAGCCGGCCCTCGCAGGCAGCAACTCCCGCTTGACGGGAGCGTGGTGTCGTTTCCAAACGCGCGCTGATTTGCTCAATCCAGCGCCGTGACGGATCTCGGCGGCGCGGTCGTGCAGCAGGTCGTCGGCTCCATGGAGCCGATCACCGGCAGCTCGCGTCAGATCGCAGACATCACGAGCGTGATCGACGGCATTGCCTTCCAAAACAACATCCTCGCGCTCAACGCTGCGGTGCAAGCCGCACGCGCCGGCGAGCGGGGCCGCGGCTTTGCGGTGGTGGCCGGCGAGGCGCGCGCGCTGGCGCAGCGCAGCGCCGAGGCCGCCCGCCAGATCAAGGGCCTGATCGTGCAGCGCGTGGAGACGGTGCAGAACAGCGCATCCCTCGTCAACCAGACCGACCAGACCGACCAGACCATGGTCGAGATCGTGAACCAGGTGCAGCGCGTGACCCAGCTGGTCACCGAGATCTGCTCGGCCACGCACGAGCAGATGCAGGGCATCGGCCAGGTCAGCGATGCTGCCAACCTGGCCGACGTCGTGCGCGTCTTCCGTCTCCAGGCCTGAACGCCCCCTGAGCCCCGCGGCCTGTTCACAGGCCTTTGCGAAACCGCCCACACAGGGCTGTTTTCTGCATTTATGATAGCGCTCACAATTAGACGGAGACAGGTCCACCATGACGTTCACGCGACGCTCGTTCACGCGTTCGCTGACCTGGGGTGCGGGCAGCCTTGCGCTGGCTGGCAACACCTGGGCGGCGGCGGCAGAAGCCCTTGAAAAGCCCTCCCTCGACAGCCTGGCGCGGGCCAAGGGCGTGCGCTTTGGCAGCACGCTCGGCAGCCTGGGCCGGCGCTCGCGCTTCCACGACACGCCCTACCGCGAGCTGACCGCCCGCGAGTGCAGCGTGCTGGTGCCTGAGAACGAAACCAAGTGGCCACAGATCCAGCCTGATCCGACCAAGCCGCTGGACTTTGCCGCGGCCGACGAGATGCTGGCCTGGGTGAAGTCTCGCAACATGGTCATGCGCGGCCACTGCCTGCTGTGGATGGACAGCAAGTGGCTGCCCCAATGGATCAGGCAATACGACTTCGGGCCGAAGCCCCGCGCCGGCGTCGAGCGGCTGCTGGCCGAGCACGTGCGCAGCACCTGCACCCACTTCGGCCGCGATGTCGAGAGCTGGGATGTGGTGAACGAGGCCGTGGTGCGCGAGACCGGCCAGCTGCACGAGAACCTGTTGAGCCCGCATCTCGCCTCCATCGACCAGATCGAGCTGATGTTCCGCCTGGCGCGCGAGCACGCGCCGCATGCCCAGCTGGTCTACAACGACTTCATGGATTGGGGCGCGGACAACGAGGCGCACCGCACGGGCGTGCTCAAGCTGCTGGCCGAACTCAAGCGCCGCGGCGCGCCCGTGCAGGCGCTGGGCGTACAGGCCCACATCGGGGTGTACGAGACACCGGTCACGCCGAACGCCGAGCGCTCGCGCCAGTGGCGCCGCTTCCTCGACGAAGCGATGGCCATGGATCTGGACATCCTGATCACGGAATTCGACGTCAACGACAAGGCCCTGCCCGCCGACTTCACCGAGCGCGACGCCGGCGTGGCGGCGCTGGCCCGCGACTGGCTGGACACGACGCTGGACGTCCCGCGCCTGAACCGCTTCCTGTGCTGGGGCCTGGCCGATCCGCACAGCTGGCTGCAGGAGTTCCAGCCGCGCGCCGACGGCCTGCCCAAGCGCTGCTGCCCCTTCGATGCCCAGCTGCGTGCCAAGCCGCTGCGCGGCGCCATTGCCGACGCCCTGCGCGCCATGCCGACCCGACCGGCCCGATGATGACGAGAAACAAGCCTTCCCCTGCCCTGCCTTGCCTAACGTATGAAGCTCACTGACAGTACCGCCGCGGAAATCCGCACTGCCTGCGCCGCCGCCGCCTCGGCCGCCGCCACCCTTGCCGCCACCTCCGTCGCCCAGCGCGCCGCCCTTCTGCGTGCCCTGGCCCACACGCTGGAAGCCGCGCGCGAAACCCTCGTGCCGCTGGCCGACCGCGAGACCCACCTGGGCACCGGCCGCCTCAACGGCGAGCTCGACCGCACCAGCTTCCAGCTGCAACGCTTCGCGGCCCTGATCGAAGGCGGCGCGGCGCAGCCCGTGCTGGACGACGCCGCCGTGCCCGGCGCGCCGCCTGCCGGCCATCCTCGACTGACACGCGTGGCCGTGCCGCTGGGGCCGGTGGCAATGTTCTCGGCCAGCAACTTCCCGTTTGCCTTCAGCGTGCTCGGCGGCGACACGGCCTCGGCGCTGGCCGCCGGCTGCCCGGTCGTGATCAAGGCGCATCCGGGCCACCCGGAGCTCTCGCGCGCCGTGTTCGCGCTGGCTGCGGCCTGCGTGGCCGCGCAGGGCTTGTCCGTCGGCGTGCTGCAGCTGGTGGAAGGCGCGGGTATCGACGTGGGCGTGACGCTGGTTCGCGATCCGGCCATCACCTCGGTGGCCTTCACCGGCAGCGTGCGCGGTGGCGTTGCGCTGTGGCGCGAAGCGAATGCGCGTCCGCGGCCAATCCCGTTCTATGGCGAGCTGGGCTCGATCAATCCGGTCGTCGCCCTGAAAGCCCCGGACGAAGCGCAGGCGACCGTGCTAGCCGGCAGCATCACGCTCGGCTGCGGTCAGTTCTGCACCAGTCCCGGCGTGCTGATCGTGCGTGAAGATGAAGCGAGCCAGGCCTTCGTGAGGCAGCTGGCCGAAGCACTCTCCAAGAGCACGCCGCACGCGATGCTGCACCCGGGCATCCGCGCTGGCTTCAACGCCGGCGTGGCGAAGCTGCACGGCCGCGCGGGCGTGAAGACGCTCGTTGCCGCGTCGGCCACCGACAACGCGCCCGGCGCCCATCTGTTCGCCGCCAGCGGCGCCAGCTTCATCGCAGACGAAGTGCTGCGCGAAGAAGTCTTCGGCCCGTCCTGCCTCGTCGTGACCGTGAAGGACGCCGAAGAAGCGCTGCAAGTGCTGCACGCCGTGCAAGGCACGCTCACCGTCACGCTGTGGGGCGCCGATGCCGACACGCCGGACAACCGCCGCCTCGTCACCGCCGCCCAGAACATCGCCGGCCGCGTGCTGTTCGGCAGCGTGCCCACCGGCGTGGCCGTGACGGCCGGCCAGCAGCACGGCGGCCCGTGGCCCTCTTCCACCCAGCCCTTCACCACCAGCGTGGGCGATGCGGCAATGGAGCGCTTCTTGCGCCCGGTGGCGCTGCAGGATGCGCCGGCCTGGCTGGTCGAATCGCGAGGACAGGCATGAGCGATGAACACATGAAGAAGGCAGCAGACTTGCGCAGCGCGCGCTGGTTCGCTCCCGATGATTTCCGCAGCTTCGGCCACCGCAGCCGCGTGCTGCAGATGGGCTATGCGGCCGAAGACTTCATCGGCAAACCGGTGATCGCCATCGTCAACACCTGGAGCGATGCCAACCAGTGCCACACGCACTTCAAGCAGCGCGTGGAGGACGTGAAGCGCGGCATCCTGCAGGCCGGCGGCTGGCCGCTGGAGCTGCCCGCGATCTCGCTCAGCGAGAGCATGGTCAAGCCCACTTCGATGCTCTATCGCAATTTCCTCGCCATGGAGACCGAGGAGCTGCTGCGCAGCCACCCGGTCGATGGCGCGGTGCTGATGGGCGGCTGCGACAAAACCACGCCGGGCCTGCTGATGGGCGCGCTGAGCATGGGCCTGCCCTGCATCTATCTGCCTGCCGGCCCGATGCTGCGCGGCAACTGGCGCGGCGGCACGCTGGGCAGCGGCTCGGACGCCTTCAAGTACTGGGACGAACGCCGCGCCGGCAAGCTCTCCGACAAGAGCTGGGCCGAGATGGAAGCCGGCATCGCGCGCAGCCACGGCACCTGCATGACCATGGGCACGGCGGCCACGATGATGGGCATCGCCGAATCGCTGGGCTTCACGCTGCCGGGCGCGAGCAGCATCCCCGCGCCGGACGCCAACCACGTGCGCATGTCCGCCGAATGCGGCCGCCGCATCGTGCAGATGGTGTGGGACGACCTCACGCCGAAGAAGATGCTGAGCGCGGGCAGCTTTGCCAACGGTATCGCCGTGGCGATGGCGATGGGCTGCAGCACCAACGCGATCATCCATCTGGTGGCCATCAGCCGCCGCGCGGGCTTGGCCGTCACGCTCGATGATTTCGACGCGGCGAGCCGCCATGTGGGCGTGATCGCCAACATCCGGCCCAGCGGCGACACCTACCTGATGGAAGACTTCTTCTACGCCGGCGGCATGCCGGCCATGATGAAGACGATGGCGGGCAAGCTCGACCTGCACGCGATGACGGTCAACGGTCGCACCATCGGCGAGAACATCGCCGATGCAGAAGTCTTCAACGACGACGTGATCCGCCCGCTGGACAACCCGATCTACGCCGAGGGCGCGCTCGCCGTGCTGCGCGGGAACATCGCGCCGGATGGCGTGGTGATCAAGCCCAGCGCCGTCGCGCCGCACCTGCTCAAGCACACCGGCCGAGCGCTCGTGTTCGACGACTACCCGAGCCTGAAGAAGGCCGTGGACGATCCGCTTCTCGACGTGACTGGCGACGACATCCTCGTGCTGCGCAACGCCGGCCCCAAGGGCGCAGGCATGCCCGAATGGGGCATGTTGCCGATTCCGACCAAGCTGCTCAAGCTCGGCTTGAAGGACATGCTGCGCTTGTCTGATGCACGCATGAGCGGCACCAGCTACGGCGGCTGTCTGCTGCACTGCAGCCCCGAGGCCTTCGTGGGCGGTCCGCTGGCGCTCGTGAAGACGGGCGACTTGATCACCGTGGACGTGCCTGGCCGCACGATCCATCTGGAGATCAGCGACGAAGAGTTCGCCGCGCGCCGCACCGCATGGCAACCGCCGCCGCAGCGCTACGAGCGCGGCTACGGCTGGATGTTCGGCAAGCACATCCTGCAGGCCCACGAGGGCTGCGATTTCGACTTCCTCGAAACGAGTTTCGGCACGCCCGTGCCGGAGCCAGTCATCTACTGAAGTGAGACCCGACACCATGAATCCCGCCACCCGAAAGAAGCTGATGGGCGTGAGCACGGCCACGCTGTGCACCGCCCTGTTCAAGCGCGGCCTGCACAAGCAGTTCATCCAGGACGTTCGCCCACTGAACGCCGGCCTGCCCAACATGGTCGGTCCGGCCTACACGCTGCGCTACATGCCGGCGCGTGAGGACCTCAACACCATCAGCGTCTTCCAGGACCGCGCGCATCCGCAGCGCAAAGCCGTGGAAGAGTGCCCCGAGGGCGCGGTGCTCGTCATCGACAGCCGCAAGGATTCGCGCGCCGCTTCGGCCGGCGGCATCCTGGTGGGCCGCCTGATGAAGCGCGGCGTCGCCGGCATCGTGACCGACGGTGGCTTCCGCGACAGCCCCGACATCGCCAAGCTCTCGATGCCTGCCTACCACCAGCGCCCGAGCGCACCGACCAACCTCACGCTGCACCAGGCCATCGGCATCAACGAGCCGATCGGCTGCGGCGATGCACCGGTTTTTCCCGGCGACATCGTCGTGGGTGATGCTGAAGGCGTGATCGTGATTCCGGCTGCGATTGCCGATGCGATCGCTGACGAAGCCGTGGAGATGACGGTGTTCGAGGACTTCGTGCAGGAGAAGGTGATCGAGGATGGCCGCAGCGTCCTGGGCCTTTACCCGCCGACGGATCCGGGCGTGGCAGATGAATTCGCGGCTTGGCGGAAGGCCAAGGGGCGTTGAAATCCTATTGAGGATGGAGCGCAGGGCTGCGCTGCGGCCCGTGCGGGTGCGCGCGTCTGAGGTGGCGGTCGGCCAAAGGCCGACTCCCTGCGATGCTCGTGGAACCGGGCGCGGCCCGAACTCGTCCCGCTACGCTGGGCTCAGACAGACAGTCCGAATCAGAAGTTGATGCGCACCAGATGCGCGCGCCCGGCTCCACTGTGCTTCTCGGCGCCACCAAAGGCGCACCGCACCCGCCCGTGCCCCAGTGCTGCCGGCACCCGTTGCGCGCTTGCTACGAGTGTCGACGTGACTGACCACGTGGCTCGTCACAACCCGTGCCGGGAGGCTGCTCTGCCAGCGATGGCGGACGGCCAAGCAAGCTCAGAGCGGCGGAAAGGGATTGACGCCTTCTGCGGGCAACTTGTGCATGCAAGCAGCGAACAGCGGGTTGATAAGCCAGCCGTCTAGCCATGACCGTACCGATGGCAAGTCCAGCGTGGCAAACCATCCCGGCTCAACCGCGGCGAACTGGCGGACGAAGGGCAACACGGCCAGGTCGGTCGCGCATGGCGTGGCGCATCCCAGATAGGGCGCGCTGTGCAGCCGTGCCTCCAGCGGTCGCAGAAGCACGTCCAGCGCCCTGTCGCGGTGTGCGTCTGGCGTGAGGGTCTCACTCGCGTACCGCTGGGCGTACTTCCACCGGTCCAGGTGGTGTTTGAAGTCGGCGTCGTTTCGCCGCACCAGGTCAAGGTTCGCAGGCGACTGCGCCCGCGCCCACCAGCCCTGCGCATCGGGCACTGCCAGCGCCCAGCGCATGATGTCCCAACTCTCCTCGATCACGCTGCCATCGGGCAAATGCAGCACGGGCACCGTAGCTTTGGGAGACAAGGCCAGCAAGCTCGCCGGCTTATTGCGCAAGCTGACCTCCACCGCCTCGAAGACCCGCCCGGCTTGCAGCAGCGCCATCCGTGCGCGCATCGCGTAGGGGCAGCGGCGAAAGGTATAGAGCCGCGGCAGCAGTGGGCTTGAGGCGGCGAGTGGTGCCTGCGGCGTCGGCGTCGATGGGTGCATGGGAGAGGCGTGAACTCGCTTGCGGCTCAATGAACCCGCAGCACCTCAAACTGCTGTCGGACGGGCGCCCCCTGTACTGACACCGCATCACCCTCGCATTTGCCCAGCATGGCCCTGCCCAAAGGGGCTTCGCTGCTGATGACCTGAACGATCTGAGCGCCACTGACCAACTTCATACTGCCTCCAGCCGGGCCGAGAAAGAGCTGTTGCTGCTTGTCGTCGGAATCGACCAGGCAGACCAGCGCGCCGATCTGAATGCCTTTGCTGGCATCGTAGGAGCGAGGGCGGAATTGGCGCCAGTTGGCCATCGCCTGGCGGATAGCTTCGGCGCGACGCGCCTGGCCGGTGGCCAGGTAAGCGGCTTCAAGGCCTAGCGTGTCGTATTTGTTCTCGGCGATGTTCTCTTCGTGAGTCGCCGTTTCATGCGCCACCCGCGCAGCCTCCTCGGCTTGCAGCAGGTCTTCGGCGAGCCGCTCCAGCACCTGCTGCTGCAGCAAGAATTTATCCATGATCAGAGGTCGGCATCTCACCCACGCCCCGTATTGCTCAACAAGCTCATCACCTTGGTCGTGATGATGTCCACCGCCGGACCGTTTGCACCATGCGGCAGGATCACGTCGGCGTTGCGCTTGGTCGGCTCGATGAACTGCTTGTGCATGGGGCGCACGGTTTCGAGGTACTGGTTCACCACGGACTCGGTGCTGCGGCCGCGTTCCGAAATATCGCGCTGCAGCCGACGGATGAAGCGCACGTCCGAGGCCGTATCTACATAGATCTTCAAGGACATCATGTTACAGAGCTTGGTGTCGTACAAGGCGAACAGCCCCTCGACCACGATCACGGGTGCGGGCTTCACGGTGATGGTTTCGCGGGAGCGGTTGTCGGCTGCGAAGTCGTACACCGGCATCTCGATCGCCTCGCCCTTGCGCAGCGCAGCCAGGTGCTGCGTCATCAGCGGCCAGTCGAAGGCATCGGGATGGTCGTAGTTCTGTTTGCGCCGATCCTCCGGCAGCATGTGGGATTGGTCCCGGTAGTAGTCGTCCTGCATGACCACCGCCACGTTCTCCGACCCGATGGCTGCCAACACCTGGCGTGTCACCGTGGATTTGCCACTGCCGCTGCCGCCTGCGACACCGATGACGAAAGGTTTGTGAGAGTTCTTGGGCATGAGGTCGCGCTGCTGAATTGACGAAACCCGCGAATTTACAGCCAGGCGAGCAGATTTGGAGCGGACTCTGGGCCCGCCACAGGTTGGGAACGGACGTTCACCCATGCGTGCAGGGCACGGTGATCGCCGCACCTGTAGGGCCCGGAAGTTTCTGCACGGCGCAGGGAGGCAGCGTTACCATGAAGCGGTTGCTGGTGCAGTGACGGGCCAGTTCGTTGTGAAGACAAACGAGCGAGGAGCACCATGAGCACGAACCATGCATTGCCATTGCAATCGGCCGACAGCGCGTTCGCGCAGGCCGTCGACCGGTGGATCTGGGTCTTCATGGCGGCGTTCTTCGTCGTCATCACTTTGACGGGATTCATCCCGGACTCCCTGATGAAGGTCGAAATGGTGCGAGCTGGGGCGCGAGCGCCGTTTCCAATCGCCCTGCATGCACACGCCATCCTCATGGGGGCTTTTCTGCTGCTGCTGCTCACTCAGGCCACGCTGATGGCGACCGGCCGGCGCGGGGCGCACCTGATGCTCGGGAGCGTGGCCTTCGTCCTGGTTCCGGCGATCGTCGTCGTCGGCATCGTTCTCGTCCCGACGATCTATCACCAGGTCTGGAACGCGGCACAGGCGGCACCGCCCCCGGTGCAGGAGCAACTGCAGCATCTGCTGGGCTTTCTCGACAACATCTCCTTGCTGCAGGTGCGCATCGGCATTCTCTTTCCCGTTTGCATTGCCTTGGCCTTGCGCGCGCGGCGGATCGACGCCGACTTCCACAAACGCATGATGTTCCTGGCGACCGCCCTCCCCCTGCCGGCGGCGATCGACCGGATTGGTTGGCTGCCGACCACCATGCCAGAGGCGCCTTTGGCGACGGAGCTCTACACATTGATGGCCGTGTCGCCAATGTTCCTGTGGGACCTGGTCAGGCACCGGTCGATGCAGCGGGCGTACCTGGTTTGGCTGGCGCTATTTCTGCCGTCCGCGGTCGTCGTCGGGCTGCTGTGGGACACGCCGGGTTGGCATGCGTTCGCGTCGCAAGTCCTGCGGCCGTGAGCACCGCATAGCGTCACGCCAGTTGAGTCGGCAAGGAGTGGGCGTTCGCCTGATCGAGGCCCATGACCGCGCAAGGCTGGAAGCGGCCATCGGCGCGCTCCGGCATCCTGACTGCATGCCAACGGCCGATGCGTTGACCAAGTACGGCATCGTCGGAGCCCCCGCTGTGACGCCTCTGCGTTGACGTCGATGGCTTGACGGCACTCAGGCTCGACGCGCTTGCCACGGCGGTCTTCTGCTGATGGGCGTCTCAATTGGGAAGGCTGGCTTCCTCGTACAGCACTCGCACACCGTCGACAGTCGAGTTCACGCGCGTGATTTTGGAGTCCCTCTGGGTGTAAACGAGTAGCGTCGCTGGCGATAGCCATTGGACGCTCACGCATGGTGAGTCTTCTCGCGTCGAACTAAGTACGAGCGTCGCGTCCGACTGGCCAGGATGCCCCTCCGATTTCGACGAAACGATGCGGAGCTCCTGCCAGACAACTGCGCCGCCCATCGGTGGCCCACCGATGATCAAATCCAGCTTCGCGCTGTGGCGGCCACCTGGAGCCACGAAAACGAAAATGTTGCTGGTCTCAACCGCTGGCTTACAGGCCCCGAGCAGAGTCACCACCAACACAAGGGCAACGCGTTTTCTCATAACCGCGAATGCTGCCGAACATTTGTGCGGTCAGAGTGAACTCGCGCGACGGCTCCTTGTCGTGGAAGGCCGCTTCCGCTGCGCGGGCTCCTTGGAGCGGCGCTACGTTCCCAGACCGCACTGCACTGACTTCTTTCGGCCAGTCAATTCGCGGGCGCGCCGGCAGCACCGGGTCGACGACAGACATATGAGAGCAGTGACCGCCCGATCGGTCCGATCATCCGACTATCAGATTCAACGCACAGCAGAACAGTAGTCCCAACGGGAAGTCCCTGAACGGGAATAGCGCGAAATGCGCCGTCGGCATCCAGATTGGGCCGTCTTGATTGCGATGCCAGACCGCTGATCCGGTGGAGTCAGGTGTCGCTCAAGTCCGACGTCACAGAGTCACAGAATGAAACGCGCGAAGGACATTCGAAAGTCCTGAGTCAAGATGCTCGCCGCGCAGACGCGTGATGACTTCCGGGAACACTTTTGCATTGGGCAAATCGCAATCATGATGGACTTCGACTTTGAAGCTTGGCTCGCATCGACCAGCACCCGCCGCCGCTGGATGCAGCGGGTGCTCGCGACCGGTGGATCGTCGATTGGCCTGGCCGCTTGTGGATCGGGCGGTACCAACGTCACGGCTTCGGGTGAGACCACCAGCGGTGGTGGTTCGATTGGGACCGGGTCAACCGGCTCTACTGCCACCGGCACGGCGCCCAGCGGCGCGGCTGCTGCTGCGCGTACCTTCCAACATCCGGGCTTATTGCATACCGAGGTCGACTTCACCCGTATGCGCACGCAGATCGCTAGCGGTCGAGAGCCTTGGGCCAGCGGCTATCGTGCGCTGACGGGTAGCAGCCGCGCACAGCTCGGCCGCGATCCTCAGCCGGTCGCCACCGTCATCCGTGGTGGCGACGGCGAGAACTTCCGAACAATGGTCGAGGATGTCCAGCGTGCCTATCAGTTGGCGCTGCGCTGGAAAGTATCTGGTGATGCCGCCTATGCCGACCAGGCAGTGCGCTACGTCAACGCATGGGTCTCCACGATGACGACGTTGACCGGCAACGCCGACCGTTTCATTGCGGCGGGCATCTACGGCTATCAGTGGGCCAACGCCGCCGAGATCCTGCGCACCTACGGCGGGTGGAGTGCCACTGACGTGACCGCTTGCCAGCAATGGTTGCTGACCCAGTTCTATCCGTTGACGAGCAGTTTCCTGAAAAGTCACAACGATGCCAACATTACGAACTACTGGGCGTCTTGGGACTTGTTGTCATTGGCGGGCATGTTGTCCATCGGCGTGTTTTGCGACCGCGTCGACATCTACAACGAAGCGCTCAACTACTTCAATTACGGCCGTGGCAATGGCGCCTTGCAGCACATGGTCTACGCGCGACACCCAGGCCACATGGGTCAATGGCAGGAAAGCGGTCGGGACCAGGGACACTCAACGCTCAGTATCAGCATGGCCGCCAGCCTGTTCGAGATGGCGTGGAACCAAGGCGATGACCTGTACGGCCAGGACGACAACCGGTTCCTGGCTGGCGCTGAATACGTCGCGAAGGCCAATCTGAAGGATGCTTCAGGTGCCTTCTATGCGCTGCCATTCTTCGTCTACAGCAATCGCCAGGGCACGATGACGGCCGTTTCTGACGATGGTCGGCCGAATGGTCGGCCATGCTGGGAGGCGGTTTACAACCACTACGTCAAGCGCAAAGGCTTGGCGGCACCGTGGGTCAGCGCGATGGCCGCGCAACTTCGCCCGGAGGGCAACACTTGGTTGGGCGACGACCTGAGCTTCGGCACATTGACGTTTTCGCGGGACGCGGACGTGTCTCGCGTCGCACCCACTGGGGTGCAGGCGATCGTGCGCGGAGGCGCGGCGCAGTTGTCGTGGTGGGGTAGCACGGATGCTGCGGAGCATGCGGTGTTGCGCGCGCCATCTGGCGCCAGCAACTACACGGAACTGGGCCGCATCAGCACGGGCGCGCTCAACACCTGGACTGATGCGTCGGTGACGCAGGGTCAGTGGCAGTACCAGATCCGCGCGCTCGACAGCGCCGGTGCAGTGCTTTCAAACTCGGGAGCCGCTACGGTCAACCTCGACGCGCCCTTGCTGGTGAGTTTGCCGCTGGACGACGGCCAGGGCACAACAGCGCGAGATGTCAGCGGCCGCGGGGTCGCGGGCGCGCTCAACGGGGGCGCGTCGTGGGGCGAAGGCCGAAAGGCCGGAACCAAGGCGCTCGCGCTGGATGGCGCGAGCGGCTATCTCGCGTTGCCCGAGGGCGTGCTGGCCGGCATCGGCGACGTGACGATTGCGGGTTGGGTCTGGTGGAACGGCGTCGGCAAGGGCAATGCGCGAGTCTTCGACTTCGGCTCGACCGACATCACCTACCTCGCACTGCTAGTGAGTCCGGACACGATGCGGATCAGTGTGACCAACACCAGCTACTTCGGCGAGCAGACGGTCTCGGCCGGACCGCTGGCGACTGGCCGCTGGGTGCACTTGGCAATGACGCTCAAGGACAAGACCTGCACGCTGTACGTCGATGGTGCCGCAACGGCTTCGATCACGACGATGGATCTGGCACCGTACCAGCTCGGCAAGACCGCGCAGAACTGGCTGGGTCGAGCGCAGTACGGGCAGGATCCATTCTTCAATGGGCGGGTGCAGGATTTCCGCATTTACGGCGGGGCGCTTGTGGCACCGCAAGTCCGGACGCTGGCACAGGGGTGATTTGTAGATTCCGTCCACAACTGCAGGGGATCGGAACAGGTCGAGAAGGCCCTCAAGTTCTCCAACAAGGTTTTGGTGCTACGCCGCTGCATTCGTGGAGTGACGAACGTCGACCCGTAATGCTTGTTCCAGTTGCCCAACATACGGCGCCAACATTGTCGGCACCGCGGGGCCTATAGGTACGGTGGCGCCTCCGCCTTGCCTAGCTCAGGTGCTTACGTACGATGTTCCTCGTCAAGCAGGCATGTTCGTTTTCGCCGTGACTCGGCCGACGGCGTCAGGCTGAGAGCGGACTCTAGGGGCGCTGCAGGGGAATATCACCAGACCGAGGCGGCGCGAGAGTGCTCAAATGTTGAACAGAAGTCCTGAACGGTCTGCTTACAACGTTAGGCCTATGAAACTCCATCGCACCGTACTCATCGCGCTCATGTCGATTCTCAGCTTCTTCTCGAGCCGTTCCGACGCAACACCGGAGGCAGACTTTTGGAGTTGGTTTCAGAAGAACCAAGCCACTCTTTTTGACTTCGAGCCCGATCAGGAACGAACCTTCGACCGATTGGCAGCGGAGATGCACAAGGTTCATCGCAGCCTGACCTTCGAGTTTGGTCCCAAGGACGGCGATAGGCGTGAGTTCGTCATCAGCGCAGACGGAATTCGCGATGCCTTTCCAAAAGTCGAGGCATTGTTCGCTGCGGCTCCATCGCTACCGAAGTGGAAGTTCGTCAAATTTCGACCGCGTCGCGATCCGTTCGACTTGCAGTACAACGGTGTCTCGGTCAAGGCAAACTCTATTTCTGTATTGCTCCAACCCGATGGTCAGAAGGCGGGGCTAACGGTAGTTATTCCTGGCTACACGAAGGCTTCCCACAAGACCTATGCGGGCATTGCATTCCTGGTTCTTGATCAAGCGCTCGGTGAGTACGACGTTGAAACACGCGTTGGATTTATCGACGTGCAAGCTCCTTCTGCGGCTACAGCTTCAGCCGTTCCGCTTTCGCAACTGCCAGCCGCCTTTGACTCATTCTTCGTCACGCGATGAATGGGCTTAGCTCTTCATTCCAGCCGACTGGCTTCGGCGGCCCCTGAATTCCTACGCCAGACGGTTGCCGCAGGTCATGCGGCGAACGACCGCAAGCGCTGCGAGATCGTCGGCTGCGCCAGGCTGGAAGCGGTTGCTGCCAGCGCCGGGAAATTCACCAACCCGCAGCGGGGGTAGCGTGCTCAAATGTGCCGCGTGCCCCCGCTTTGTCCCAACTGCAATCAATCGCTGGTACGCCTGCGCATTCGACGTGAGTTCTCATGCCCGAGCTGCCATGCGCCGTTGGTTTCGAACTCCGACTCTCGTGTCTTGACTGCCTTCATCGCCTGGGTTGTGCTTGACCTTCCGATTCTGCTCGTGGGTCGTGCTGCGGCCGGCGACTCGATGGCGCTCTACGTTGCCTACTATGCGCTCCCTAGTGCAGCCCTTGGCCTCGCTGTACTTTGGCTTGCGCTTTCTGGCGTCAAGGTGCGGCAGAAGGCACCCCTTGAGTGAAGTTGCCGTTTTGACGGAAGCAGGCTGGAAGCAGACGCTGCTCGGTCGCTCAAACTGACAGAATCAAGAAATAGTTTTGGGGAGTCCCGTGCATTCCAAGGATGCCGATGCATCGCGCAAAGTAGACGTGCTTCGAGAGCTAGTTGTGAAGCGTCAAGACGTTGTGTCTTGAGGAGACGAGTCTAGAGCTGCGCGGCGTGCACGAGAGGAAGCGTCAATGCACTTCATCGCACCAGACCTTGAAGCCGTCCAGCTCGTTGGGCCCGAACGTACTTGAAAGCGCGACGTCGCTGGCATCGCGGCCTCTCGCCATCAGGACACGACCGATGCGGGGCACATTGTTGCGAGCGTCGAAGGTGTACCAGCGATCACCCAGGAACGCCTCGAACCATCCTGCAAAGTCCATGGGGCCGTGGGGAGGTGGAACGCCGATGTCGCCAAGGTATCCAGTGCAGTACCGCGCTGGAATGTTCAAGCAGCGGCACAACGCAATGGCAAGGTGCGCATAGTCTCGGCATACGCCCTGCCCCTCCTTGAACGCCTCAAAGGCAGACCGGGTACGTCGCGCGTGCTGATAGCCAAACTCGATGTGCCGATGAACGTAGTCGCAAATCGCCTGCACGCGTTGCCAACCCGTAGGGCCACTTCCAAACTTCTTCCAGGCGAAGTCGGACAGCAGATCCGTCTCGCAATAGCGGCTGCCAAGCAAGTACACCAGCGTTGACTCGGGCAGGCGCTCGACGAACACCTGCTGGACATTGGCGGCGACGATGTCGGGCAGACCCCCGTCGCGGACCACTGAATCCGAACTCACAACAAATCGCCCAGCCGGTGCGACCAAACGCGTGCACCAGTTCCCGAAAAGGTCGCGGTAGCCGCTGGTTGTAACGGCTGGGCTCGTTATGAGATGGTCTGGACGTTCGAGATCCCCGACCCTGGAATGGTGGAGATGGAGAGTCAGGATCATCGGCGTCGGCTGGGGAAGCCTGTACGCGATCTCGAAGCCAAGGCGGATATTCATTGAGCGATCATGCGCCTCAATCGCGCCCCGCGCTCATCCACCAGACCTTCAGCGCAGTAATGCCGTGCTTCTTGCAGTCCCCCGCCCGCAGCCGGGTCAGATCATGACGCCGTACGCGTTCATGGCGGTTTCTGACACGCGAGCCCGTTAGCCAGTTCAGGGGATCGGCGTCCGCATGCCATCCGGATGCTGTGCTGGACGCTTTGGCTGCAGGTCACCAATTCCCTGAGTCGATACGTTGCGACCCAGCCCCGGACAAGCGCAGGTGCCTATCGAAGGCCAGTGCGCGGACAGCCCCCAGCGGATTGATGAAGGGGCTCCAGCTTCTGGCTTCCAGCCTCGATGCGCTTGCTGCGCCACCATAGCCGCCGGACGATGCTTGTCCATTGACAGCTTCCAGCCTGGTCCTGTCAGCAGGTCCGCAACGACGGCGGACAAAGCGCTGGGCAGCGGGCGAAGGCGAATGTTCCGCCCCTGAGGCAGGGAGCTTGCAGCTCTCATCCCGCCGGTAACATCCGCCGCGTTTCAGGGATGGGATAACAAGATGATTTCGACCGATCAGATCACGGGACACGTGAGCAATCTTGACGGTTGCCCTCACGCTGCTGGTGGGGCAACTCTTCCCGGTGCCGGGCGTCAACTTTGGCACGGTGGACGTCAACCCCTTCTTCGTGCTGTCTGGCCTTCCTATCGGTGGTTTGCTCTTTGAGAAGCACGAGCCCCTGGCGCGCTTTCATCGACGCCGGCTCGCGTGGATCGTGCAGGCACATTTAGCGCTGCTTTCGATGATGAGGCGCCCCCCCCAGCGGGCGCGTTGGGGCTTACCGCATGAACTTGCCGGAACGGTCGACGATGGAGACGTCGGCGAATTCCAGACCCGTGTGGTCCTTCTCGGAGTAGTGCACCTGCAAGCCACCCAGGTCGAAGGTCGCGCCGTCTAGCGCCTTGATGAGCCGTTCGCGACTCAGGTTCTTGCCCGCGCGCCGGAGCGCTTCGACAACGAGCTTGGCGGCGGCGAATCCTTCGATGTGGGCCGGCGTCAGCTCGCTGTGGCCGGCCGCCCTTGCCAGGCCCAGAGCCTCGCGCACCAAGGAGCTGGACGTCGAGCGCTCGTACGGGAAGAGCTGGGTCACGACGACGCCGCGCGCGTTCTCGCCCAGCGCCTTCACGAAATCGCTCGAAGCGTTGTTGGACAAGGTCGCGACCGGGGCCTTCGAGCCGGCGGCGCGCAATGCCTTGATGCCCTCGACAACGGCATCACCCGGCCCGATCAGCACGACGGCCTCGATGCCGGCTTGGGTGAGGGCTTGCATGGTCGGCGCGAGCTCGGGCTTTTTGCGGTCGAAGCGCAGATTCGACATCGCGCGCAGCTTCTTCTCTTCCAAGCCCTTGATTGCGCCAATGCTGGCGTCGTTGCCGAAGGTGTCATTGACCTGCACGATGGAGATACGCTTCACGCCGATGCCGGACAGATACGTGACGGCGCGCTCGGCTTCGCGCCGATAGCTGGCGCGTAGGTTGTAGACATAGGGCTGAGCCGGCTCGCGCAGGCTGATGGCGCCAGTGGCTGGCGCGATCAGCGGCAGGCGGTTTTCCTTCAGCACCGGCAGCATGGCCTCCGTCGGGCCGGTGCCGCGGCTTAGCATCAGCGCGAGCACGCCCTGGTCGGCGAGGGATTTGGCGCCTGCCAGCGCCATCGCAGCGTCGTATCGATCGTCTACCGTGACGAGTTCGATGTGCTGACCCTTGATGCCGCCCTGGGCATTGACCGAGTCGAAGTACAGGCGCGCGCCTTCAGCGCTCTCCTGCGCGAGGCTGGCCACGGGACCCGAGAAGCCGGCCACCATGCCAATGCGCAAATTCTGCTGCGCCGACGCGCCGCCGATCATTCCCAACCATGTAACGATTACTGCCGCCAGACCCAGCAAACGCTTCACTGTTTTCTCCAATCGATGCGCCTCGCTTACGCGAAGCATGGCGGCCGATTTTGGGTCCCATGCGAGGCCGTTCGTTAGCGCATGCCCCAGAGAAAACCCGTGCCGATACCGCTCAAAACGCGCATTAAGTCCGGAATGCTGCTGGTTCGACAGATTTTTCCTCGCCTGGCCGAGCCGAGCCCATGGTCGGGGCCAGATGGACGAGTCGCGCTTCTTGTCGGTCATGATCAGACTTGAAGTCTGAGCACCACCCTGATCCAATGCCGCTCCATTCGTCACCAACCGATTGGTGCGCGGTGAGGCACGTTGGCCCTATCTGGCTTCAATCGATGGCGACAAATACCAGCTGACCCGACGTGCATTGGCGGCGCTCTCCTGTTGTCGGCGACTCTGCCCACATTTGCGTCTGCACTTGAACAGAGCGATTGCCGACGCCGGTGACGCGGGCGGTGACCTCGACGACCTCGCCGACATGCGCCGGTGCCTTGAAGTCGAGTTTTTCGCTCGCTGCCATGACCACGGTACGTCGAACCTGGCGCGTAGCTGCGACAAACCCGGCCTTGGCCATCCAGGCCATCGCGGGTCCGCCGTGCAAGAGGCTTCGATGGTTGGCATGGCCCGGGAAGACGATCTCTGCCACGGTGGCTGATGCGAAGTTGGCCGCGTTCTCCGACCCTTCTTCGGCAGCGCTGACCAAAGGCGGTGGTGCACCGTCGTCCTCCTGGCGGACCATCACAAATTCGCCGCTGAGGCAAAGCGTGCGTGCGCCGCTGAGCAGATCCTCGGCCAGAAGCTGCGTCTCGACACTCACCGAACGGCGGCCGCGCTTGACGACGGCCGCCCGGCATTCCACCAAATGCCCAGCGGGGGCTGGCGCTGCGAAGTTCAGCTGGCCGACGGCTGCCGTGACGACAGAGCCGCGCAGCGCCTTGCTGCCCATGATGAAGGCCATGCGATCCAGCATCGACAAGGCCGCGCCGCCGAACAAGGTGCCGTGGTGATTGGATTGATCCGGCCAGACCATGTCCACGACGGTCATGGCGGCAGTGGGTTCGATACAGGGGGACAAGCGCTTTCTCCTAAGCGGAGCGAGGCTTGGCAAGAGGGATGCAAGCGAGCGAACGCCCTCGGTCGCCCGACATTGAACAGGCACACCGAATCGGCGCTCGCTGCACGGCAGCGATTCTTGCTCGGAGACACCCCGCCCCAAGTCACAAACAATCGCTCCGCGGCAGGTCTCCTGGCTCTCGGGTCGCTACATCGCGTCCGCCTTCCCGGCACTGGGCCAGTGGCTGATGGACGCGATATTCGCCGATCACAGTTGCGGGGGCAGCCACAGCTGGGGTCGCAAGCGACCCTTCTGTCGTTCCCTATTAATTCCCGCCCTCCCATTGGAAAAGCAAAAAACCGCGGGGCGGTCGGATTATCGGGCGTTCAAACGGTTGCCGGATGCGTCGTGCCCGAGCGCTTAAGCGCAAACGCAGGGGCTCGATGGCGGTACGGTCAGCGACATGATCTCTTAGGTCTCCAGTTCCTTGCGGACAATTGCCGCGCCTGCGCTCAGCGCCTCCAACTTGGCTCGGGCCAAGGTACGAGACAGAGGAGCCATGCCGCAGTTCGTGCAGGGCAACAGCTTGTCGGCATCCACGAACTGGAGTGCCTTGCGCAGCGTGGCGGCGACTTCCTCCGACGTCTCGACGGTCTCGCTCGCCACGTCGATGGCGCCGACCATGACCTTCTTGCCCCGAAGCAGTTCGATCAGGTCCATGGGCACGCGCGAGTTCTGGCATTCCAGCGAGACCATGTCGATGCTGCAGGCCTGCAGCTTCGGGAAGGTGCGCTCGTACTGCCGCCACTGCGATCCCAGCGTCTTCTTCCAATCCGTGTTGGCCTTGATGCCATAGCCGTAGCAGATGTGCACGGCAGTCTCGCACTTGAGACCTTCGATGGCCCGCTCCAGCGTGGCAATTCCCCAGTCGTTCACCTCATCGAAGAACACGTTGAAGGCCGGTTCGTCGAACTGGATGATGTCGACACCAGCGGCCTCGAGTTCCCGGGCCTCCTGGTTGAGGATCTTGGCGAACTCCCAGGCCAGCTTCTCGCGGCTCTGATAGTGGGCGTCGTAGAGCGTGTCGATCATCGTCATGGGACCTGGCAGGGCCCATTTGATGGGCTGCTTGGTTTGCTGACGCAGGAACTTGGCATCTTCGACAAAGACCGCCTTCTGGCGCGACACGGGGCCCACCACGGTCGGGACGCTGGCGTCGTAGCGGTCACGGATCCTGACGGTTTCGCGCCTCCCGAAGTCGACACCGTCGAGGTGCTCGATGAAGGTCGTGACGAAGTGCTGACGCGATTGCTCTCCATCACTGACGATGTCGATGCCGGCGTGTTGCTGCTCCTGCAGCGACAGACGCAGGGCGTCATGCTTGCCATCTGCCAGTTCAGCGTCCTGCAGCTTCCAGGGCGACCAGAGCGTCTCGGGTTCGGCGAGCCAGGAGGGCTTGGGCAGGCTGCCGGCGGTTGAGGTGGGCAACAGTTTTTTCATTTTGGGCGGATTGGGGTTTGATGGATCAGTGCACGTAGTCGGCTGACCAGCGTTCGAGAACGGCCTGGTAGGGCTTGATGAAGTGCTCTTCGGCAAACTTCCCCTGCTCAAAGGCCAGCCTGCTGCGCTCTTCGCGGTCGTAGACGATTTGCGTGACCGAATGGTCTTGGTTCTTCAGGTTCGGGCGGTAGCAAGCGCCCGCGACGGAGTTGGCGTTGTAGATCTCGGGCCGATAGATCTTCTGGAACGTCTCCATCGTGCTGATGGTGCTGATGAGCTCAAGATTGGTGTAGTCGTTGAGCAGATCACCGAAGAAGAAGAACGCCAGCGGCGCCACGCTGTTCGGCGGCATGAAGAAGCGAACCTGCAACCCCATCTTCCTGAAATAGCTCTCGGTCAGGGATGACTCGTTGGGCAGGTATTCAAAACCCAACACCGGGTGCTGGTTCTCCGTCCGGTGGTAGGTCTTGTTGTCCGAGACGCTGAGGCAGATGACCGGCGGTTTGGCGAAATTCTGCTTGTAGGCATCTGAGTTGACGAAGTGCTGGAAGAGCTTTCCATGCAGCTCGCCAAAGTTGTCCGGGATGCTGAAGGCCGCCTGGTTCTTGTTGTGCTGCAGCAGCAAGACGCTGAAATCGTAGTCCCGCACGTAGGAGGAGAAGTTGTTCCCCACGATGCCCTCGATGTGCTTGCCGGTTTGCTTGTCGACGATATGGGTCTTCAGAATTTCGATCGCGGGGAAGGCGTCACCTTTGCTGCCGGTGCCGGTGCCGGTGCCGATATTCATTTCAACGGAAATGATTTCGAGCAGAACGGCGTAGCGATCCCCCTTGGGGTTGTCCCAGCGCGCCAAGGCGTTGAAACGGTTGTCGATCATCTTCAGGGCGTTGCGCAGGTTCTCCTGGCGCATCTGCCCACGCGCCAGATTCGCGAAATTGGTGGTGATGCGCGTGTTCTCCGATGGGTGGTAGTTCTCATCGAAGCAAATGCTCTTGATGGCGAAAGCAAGCTGTTGATTCATGGTGGGCGTGAGCGTGTTGGCGTCCGAAGACTTGCCGATGGCGGCATCGTAGGGATCTGAATCCATGACGTAAAATGGTCTTTTTTCAACAATTCATCGAATTCGCTCATGATTGAACGCTCGCATCTCGCCGTGATCCGCGAGGTGGAGCGCAACGGCACGCTGACAGCCGCCGCCGATGTGCTCTGCGTGACCCAGTCCGCGCTCAGCCATGCAATGAAGAAGCTGGAAGACAACCTGGGCACGCAGATCTGGCTGCGCGAGGGACGGACATTGCGGTTGACCCAGGCCGGCGAATACCTGCTGGCTGTGGCCAACCGGATGCTTCCACAGCTGGAGTTGGCCGAGGAGCGCGTGCGCCAGTTCGCGGCCGGCGAGCGCGGCACGCTGCGCATTGGCATGGAGTGCCACCCCTGCTATCAGTGGCTGCTGAAGATCGTTTCTCCGTACCTCGCGGGCTGGCCCGATGTGGACGTGGACGTGAAGCAGAAGTTCCAGTTCGGTGGCATCGGCGCGCTGTTCGGCTACGAGATCGACCTGCTGGTGACGCCGGACCCGCTGTTCAAGCCGGGCCTGCACTTTGAGCCGGTGTTCGACTACGAGCAGGTGCTGGTAGTGAACAGCGACCATGCCCTGGCCGATGCGGCCTATGCCAAGCCGGAGCATCTGACGGGCGAGACGCTCATCACCTACCCGGTGGACATCGAGCGACTCGACGTCTACACCCAGTTCCTGATGCCCGCCGGCATCTCACCGCGCCGCCACAAGGGCATCGAGACCACGGACATCATGCTGCAGATGGTCGCCAGTGGCCGCGGCGTGGCGGCCCTGCCGCGCTGGCTCGTCGAGGAGTACGCCGAGAGAATGGACGTCGTGCCCGTGCAGTTGGGCAAGAAGGGTGTTGCCAAGCAGATTTACCTTGGCGCCCGCGACAGCGAATTGCACATCGACTACCTGAAAGCCTTTATCGAACTAGCGCGCAAGGGCGTCGCCGGCAAAAGCAAGCCATAACCGACGCTATCGACTCCACGGACTCCACGCGCGCAATCGGCATCGTGGCGCGCGCGGCCGGCCGAAGCGGCGCGAAGCTGCCCATCGTGACCGACTGCTCCTGGCTGGAGCAATCAGATGGGCGCTTCTCTGGGATGACTTTTCAAGGGCGTCGCTGTCGTCGCCGCACATTGCTGCCGGCAAGCTGTGATTGAACGTCAGCTATTCCGTAGCGGCGTACTTGCGCCCGCGACCCTTGGCGTTGCGGCGGCCATACAGCCAGAGCTTTCCGCAGTGAGGCGGAGCGGTTACAACGCAACAGCCCCCAGGCCGTCAGGAGAGTCACATGTTGACGCAGCAAGAATCCGTCACGACGCTGGCCGCCTTGCTCGAGCGGCAGGCGGTGCGGTTGCGCGACGCACCGGCTTTGCTGGCACCTGGGCGTGCCGGCCTGGGTTATGCCGGCCTGTGGGAGCAGGTGCGCGAGATTGCCGCAACACTGCACGGCCTGGGATTGACATCACAGGACCGGGTGGCGGTGGTGCTGCCCAACGGGCCGGAGATGGCGTCGGCATTTCTGGGTGTGGCGGCTTACGCCGCCTGTGCGCCATTGAACCCGGCCTACACGGCCGAGGAGTTCCGCTTCTATCTGAATGACCTGGGCGCCAAGGCGGTGCTGCTGCGCCCGTCTGACGCTGGGGCTGCGCTCGCGGCCGCCACCGAACTGGGCCTGCGCGTGCTGGAGGTGGCGGAAGATGCCAGTCAGCCGGCCGGCCGTTTCTCGCTGCGGCCCCAAGCGGCGGCAGGTGCTCCTGTCTTCGCGCAAAGCCAGGACGTGGCGCTGGTGCTGCACACCTCTGGAACCACGGCCAGGCCCAAGATCGTCCCGCTGACGCAGGCCAACCTATTGGCCTCGGCCAGCAATGTCGCACAGCATTTGGCCCTGACGCCGGCCGACAGTTGCTTGAACGTGATGCCGCTTTTCCATATCCATGGCCTGGTGGCGGCGTTGCTGGCCTCGCTGCGCGCGGGAAGCAGCATGGTGTGCACGCCGGGCTTTCAGCCGGCGGCGTTTTTCGACTGGGTAGCCGCGTTCTCGCCCAGTTGGTACACCGCCGTTCCCACCATGCACCAAGCGTTGCTGGCCCAGGGCACGCGCTATCGGCAGCTGGCGCCGGCGCACCGTTTCCGCTGCGTGCGCTCGTCTTCGGCAGCGCTGCCGCCGTCCGCCTTCGCCGCCTTGCAAAGCCTGTTCGATGCGCCGGTGATCGAGGCCTACGGCATGACCGAAGCCACGCACCAGATGGCTTGCAACCCGTTGGCGCCGGGGCGGCAAAAGCCCGGTTCGGTGGGCCTGCCCACCGGCGTCGACATCGCGCTGATGGACGAGGCCGGCCAGTTGCTGGCGCATGACGCCGGGCCAGCCGAAATCGTCATCCGCGGGCCCAGCGTCACTGCCGGCTATGCCGCCAACCCCGAGGCCAACGCCAAGGCCTATTGCGGCGGCTGGTTCCGCACCGGCGATCAGGGCCGTTTCGATGCCGACGGCTACCTGTACATCACCGGCCGCATCAAGGAGATCGTCAACCGCGGCGGCGAGAAGGTGTCGCCGCGCGAGGTGGATGAGGCCTTGCTGGCGCACCCGCAGGTGCTGGAGGCGACGGCGTTTTCTGTGCCCCACCCGTCGCTGGGCGAAGATCTGGCGGCCGTGGTGGTGCTGCGCTCCGGGGTGCAAGTGGACGAGGCGCAGCTTCGCCATCACCTATTTGCACGCCTCGCGGACTTCAAGGTGCCGTCCCGCATCGTGCTGGCCACGACCATCCCCAAGGGGCCAACCGGCAAGGTGCAGCGGCTGAGCCTGCATGCGCAGTTGAAGGACCAGCTGGTCACCACCTTCGCCGCGCCGTGCAGTGCCACCGAGCAGCAGTTGGCCGGCATTTTCCAGCAGGTACTGGGCTGCGCGGCCGTCGGCGTGAACGACAACTTTTTCGCGCTGGGCGGCGACTCGCTGCGCGGCACCCTGGCCATGACCCGGATCAATGCGCAATTCGGTACCAGCCTGGCGGTGCCGGTGCTGTTTCGCCTACCCACGGTGGCGGCACTGGCCGCCGAGGTGGATGCGGCCGTGGCAGCGCTGTCGCAGGCACTTGCTGAGGAGATCGCCCAGCTGTCCGACGAAGAGGTGGCCCTGCTGCTTGCGCAAGCGCAGCAAGCCGGAGAACCACGTGCCTGAGCGCCGGGCGGGCCGCGCCCCATGAACGCCCCGCTGGACCCGGCCCAGGCGCGCCAGCAACTGCTCGCCTTGCGCCTGCGCCAAGGCCGCCAAGCCGGGGCGGCCGATGCCGTGCCGCAGCGGCCGCCGAACACCCAGGTCCCCTTGTCATCGGCGCAGCAGGGTCTGTGGTTCCTTGACCAGTTGATGGGGCCCAATGGCCTGTACAACTCGGCGCGGGCCTTTCACCTGGCCGGCCCGCTGGACATGGCGCGCCTGCGGCGCGCCGTGCAGGCCTTGCTGCAGCGGCACGAAAGCCTGCGCACCGCCTGCGTGTTCGTCGATGCCGACGTGCGCCAGCAGGTCTGCGCGGCGGAAATGCAGCCCTCGGCCCTGCACCTGGAACCTGCGCTGGACGGCGAGGCGGCAACGCCGCAGGCCTGGCTGGACAGGCTGCTGCCGCTGGCCTTGAAGCCGTTTGACCTGGCCCAGCCGCCCTTGTTTCGGGTGCACGTGTTGCCCGTGGACAAGCAGCAGCATCTGCTGTTGCTGGTGTTGCACCACGTGGTGTCGGACGGCTGGTCCATGGGCCTGGCCCTGACCGAGCTGGGCGCCCTGTATGCCGCCGACGGCGACGCATCGGGCCTGGCGTCATTGCCGGTGCAGTACGCCGACTTTGCGCTGTGGCAGCAGCGGCGCCTACGGAGCCCCGAGTTGCAGCGCCAGCTCGCCTACTGGCGCGGCCAGCTGCGCGACCTGAGTACGCTGAGCCTGCCTGGCGACAATCCCCGGCCCGCCCGGGCCAGCTACCGAGGGGCGCAGTGTGCCTTCACGCTGGAACCCGACACGCTGGCCCAGTTGAAGGCCCTGGCGCAGCGCGAGAACGTCACGCTGTTCATGCTGCTGCTGGCGGTGTTCCAGGTGCTACTGGCGCGCCACGCCGGGCAGGACGAGGTGGCAGTCGGCGTGCCGGTGGCCGGCCGCAATCGCCCCGAGCTGGAGGGCCTGATCGGCTACTTCGTCAACACGCTGGTGATGCGCACACGTCTGGGTGGCAACCCGCAGTTTGCCCAGTTGCTGGCCGCTGTGCGTCAGACCGCGCTGAACGCCTATGAAAACCAGGAACTGCCGTTCGACCAGTTGGTGGCCGAGTTGCAGCCACAGCGCGACCTCAGCCGCAACCCGCTATACCAGGTGGCGTTCGCTCTGCAAAACCATCCGCGGGGAGCGCTGGTGTTGCCAGGCCAGCAAGTGCAACCCGTGACGTTGCCGGCCAGCCTGTCCAAGTTTGATCTGACACTGACGCTTACCGAAACCGCCGATGGCCTGGACGTGGTGTGGGAGTACGCCAGCGACCTCTTCGAGCCCGCCACCGTGCAGCGCATGCACCAGCATTTCCAGCGGTTGTTGATTGCCGTGCTGCAAGACCCCGCCCAGCCTGTCATGCAGCTGCCCATGCTGCCGGACGACGAGCGCAAGCAGTTGCTGGTGCGATGGAACCAAACAGCCGTTCCGTATCCATCCGGCCTGGGCCTGCACCAGTTGTTCGAACACCAGGCGCTGCGCAGGCCGCAAGGCGTTGCCATCAGGATGAACGGCGAAGCCCTCAGCTACCGCGAGCTGGACGCACGCGCAGACCGGCTGGCTGCGCGGCTTACCCGGCTCGGCGTGAGGCCAGAGCGTTGCGTCGTGGTGTGCATGCAGCGCAGCCTGGAGCTGCCGGTGGCGCTGCTCGCGGTGCTGAAGGCCGGCGGTGTTTACGTGCCGCTGGACCCGGAGCTGCCGCCGCAGCGCCTGCACTTCATGGCACAGGACTGCGCCGCCGCCGCGGTGCTGGTGGATGCGGCCCAGGCCGCTGCGTTTGACGGCCTGCCGGCCGCGCTGCTCGTAACCAGCGAGTGGGCTCCCCACGTGCTGGCAGGGGATGACAGGCCAACGGCAGTGGCCGTGCAGCCGCAGCAGTTGGCGTATGTAATCTACACCTCGGGTTCCACCGGCCAGCCCAAGGGCGTGCAGATAAGCCATCGGGCCATTTGCAACCATATTCCGTGGATCAGCGACACGCTGGCGCTGCGGACGTCCGATCGGCTGCTACAGAAGACGTCGATAGGTTTTGACGCCTCGGTGCTGGAGTTCTTCGCACCCTGGTATGCAGGGGCCTGCGTGGTGCTGTCCGACCCGCAGGGTGCGCGCGACCTGGTGGCGCTGGCGCGCCAGATTTCGGAGGCGGGCATCACCGTGCTGCAACTGGTGCCCACCTTGCTGAAGGCGCTGCTGGGCAGCGGCATCGCCCTGGATTGGCCTGGTTTGCGCTGCCTGGTATGCGGCGGCGAGGCACTGGAGGGCCAGTTGCTGGCGCAGCTCAGGGAGCGCTTGCCGCATCTGCTGGTGTTCAATTTCTACGGGCCAACGGAAACCGCGATCGACGCGGTGGCCTTCGCCATCCCACCGGGCTACGCCACCACCGGACGCGTCCCCATAGGCAGGCCGGTGGCCAACTTGCAGGTGTACGTGCTGGACGCCTGGCTGCAGCCAGTGCCCATTGGCGTGGTGGGCGAGATCATGGTGAGTGGCGTGGGACTGGCGCGCGGTTACCTGAACCAGCCAGCGCTGACGGCGCGTAGCTTCATTCCCCATCCGTTTCAGCCGGGCGAGCGCCTGTACCGCACCGGCGACCTGGGCCGCTGGCTGGACACCGGCTTGCTGGAGTGCTGGGGGCGCAACGATGGCCAGGTGAAGCTGCGCGGCCAGCGCATGGAGCTGGGCGAAATCGAAGCCCTGTTGGCTGGCCACCCGGGCGTGGCCCAGGCCGCGGTGCTGCTGCACCAGCCGCCGGAACGTGCACCCATGCTGGTTGCCTATGTGCAGCCGCGTGAGGCCCTGCTGGCGCCGGCCGACCTTCGCCAGCACCTGCGCCAGAGGCTGCCCGAGTCCATGCTGCCGCAGCAGTTCATCGCCGTGGAGCAAATGCCAGTGCTCAGCAATGGAAAGGTGGACCGGTCGCAACTGCCGACGCTGCGGCTGGGCGCCACCGCCTTCGGCGCGAAGGCCGAGCCGGCCGACGAGCTGGAACGCACACTGTGCAGGATCTGGCAGCAGGTGCTGGGCGTTGACGGGGTGGCACCAGACGACAACTTTTTCGAGCTGGGGGGGCACTCGCTGCTCGCCGCTCAAGTGTTTGCTCATAGCACCGCTGTGCTGAAGAAAACGCTGCCGTTGGGCACGCTATTCCAGGCCCCAACGGTGCGCGAACTGGCGCGCTTGTACCGCGAAGACGTGGCGGCGGTTGCCACGCCCACCTGCCTCGTCACCATCACTGGCGGTGATGGCACGGGCCGGCCGCCACTGTTCGTGGTGCCGGGGATTTACGGCAACGTGGTGGGCCTGTCGGCACTCGCGCGAGAACTGGGAGCGGACCAGCCGTTTCACGGCCTGCAGTCGGTGGGGCTGGATGGGCTCGCACCGCCGTTCGAAACCGTTGAGGAGATGGCGGCCAACTATATGCAGGCGTTGCGCGCCGCGCAGCCCCAAGGACCTTACCTGCTGCTGGGCATCTGCTTCGGCGGAGTGGTGGCGTTCGAGATGATGCGCCAGCTGCGCGGCTCGGGGCAAATCGTGGCCTTCCTGGGCTTGGTGGACCCATCATCCCAGGGCGGCGACGTGATGGTGAACCCGGTGCGGCAGCTCCCCTCCCGAGCGGGGGCGGCATGGGAGTTGGCGCGCTTCGCCCGCGGGCGCTTGCGCCTGTATGCGGCAGAGATGCGTGGCCTGGGCTGGGGCGCCCGTCTGCGCTACATGTTGGCCAAAACCCGCCACGTGAGCCGGGCCGCGGCCCAGAACGACCTGTTGCACGGCATCAACACCGAGCTGTTGCAAGACCGCGTGACCCGGGCCAACGTGCGCGCGCTGAAACGCTACCAGCGCGTGGCGGTGGCGGCAGACCCGCGCATGGTGGTGGCCATCGTCCGCGCCAAGCACCGTGTCGCCAAACCGGGCATCCGGCAACTGGACTGGGTGCACCTCGCCGGCGGCGCGGCCAGCCAGCACACGCTGCCCGGCAAGGATACCGGTGACCTGCTGCTGGCCACCAACGCCAAGGGCCTGGCGCAGGTGCTCACGCCCTACTTGAGCCACGGCTCCGGCTGACTGGACGCGCAGAGAGGGTCACGAGCACCATGTCGGCGCGGCATCGTGTGAGGGTATGGCGGCAGCCGGCCAGCATGCGACCAAGCCAGGCCGAATAGCAATGGGCAGTGCTGAGCGGCGGCGAAAGGTATCCTGTCAAGCAGGAGTCCGAGCTCGCTAGAGGATATCGATGAACGTTCTGAGGTGGGGATCCATGCGCAACCGTTCCTGGGCGAACGCCCTCGCCGCCGCCGTATGCCTGCTTTCGGCCGGCTCCGCCACTGGCGCCCAACAGCCCGACTCTGTCAACCTCGAGCGCGTGCAGGTGGCCGGCAAGAAGGCTGAGATCTCCAAGTGGTTCCGTGCCGAGAGCCAGCATTTCGTCGTTTATTCGGACACCCGGGAGGAAGACGTCACCCCGTTGCTGGATAACCTGGAAAAGCTCGATTACCTGCTGCGCGTCTATACCCAGCCCGCGCACCAGGTCGAGCCGAAGGAGCCGAAGCTGACGCTTTACTTCCACGCTCGGCTCTCGGGTCTTGTGGAAGTGGATGACGGCGCGCCAAGCGATGCCGTGGGCTTGTACAGCAGTTGCACATCCGGCGTGCAGGGGGCTGGGGTCCTGTTGGATCGCATTCCCAGCTTGGGCGACGCACAGCTCGACAAGTCCTCGCTGAACGACAGCCTGTCTTACGTTTTCGAGGCGTACGCGAGGCACTTCCTGTATCGCCACACCGACATCCGCACTCCGGTGTCGTTCATCGACGGCTTCGCCCAGTACTTCTCCAGCGTTCGGTTTTCCGAGCAGCAGATGGTCGTGGGGCGCGTCCCGAAAGGCATTGCCGACTACCTGAAGTTCTTGAACGACGGCCGAAGATACAGCCTGGAATATGACGACGTTCTGCAGAACAACTTCGCCAACGCTCGCAGCTATGGCGGAGCCGCCGGGGTGCGTCTTGAGTACGAAGCGAAATCCTGGCTGTTGGTGCACTACATGCTGTCGTCGGATGACAACCGCAAGCGCATGAACCGCTACCTCATGCTCGTCGGCGATGGCGCTTCGCCGACCGTAGCGTTCGAACGTGCCTTCGGTGTGAAGACTCGGGACCTCAGCAGCGTGATGTGGCGGTATGGGCTTCGGGGCATATCGGCTTTGCGCGTAGCCCCTCAGTCCCTCCCGTCGGCCCGGATCAGTTTCAGTGCGCTGTCGAAGGTGGCGGGAGAGTTCGTTCTGGCGGACGCCGCCTTGAAATCTTGTCCGGGCCGGCAGGCCGGCGAGTCGTTGCTGAAGAAGGTCGCAGCGCTGACGGCCCGGTTCCCGGACGACGCGCTGGCCCGTCTCGCCTTGAGCCGGGCGCAGATCGACTGGGGTGATCCCCAGCAGGCCTTGTCTCGGCTGGATGCCGACCTGCGGGTAGACAACGCCAACTTCGAGGCCCTGTATTTGGCCGGCATGGCAAACCTGCGGCTTGCCGCACAGAGTGAAGGTAGTTCCCGGCGCGCCTCTATCCAGGCCGCGCGGCAGCACTTGCAACGCGCGCACGGCTTGAACCCGCAATCGCCCGAAATTGCCTTGGCTTTCTTCAGGGCCGAGGTGGCCGCCACTGACACGCCGAGTGATGCGGCGCTGCAGGACATCATCTTGGCTTGGCAGAGCGCCCGCGAGGTCGACGCGCTCGCCAGATCCGCGGCACTGGTCTATGCCTATGCCGGCAAGGGAGACGACGCCTATCGAGCCCTCGGGTCGCTGGCACAAAACGTGTACGACGGGCCCATGGCCAAATGGGCGAAGCTGTGGCGCAGCCGTCTGGAAACAGGTGTGACCCGCGGCGACATCCTTGCCGAGATGCGTCGCGAGTCAGCATCCGAAACGCCGTTCAAGGAGTGGACCGTCGACAAGCAAAGCGCGATGCAGAAGGTCGAGCGAAGCTACGGACTGGAGGCTGCGGACTCCTTCATCAAAGCGCAGCAGCAACAGAACAACGCTACGCAGCCGTCAAACGGCCTCGGCAGCGTGGACAAGAGGTAGCCGACCCAGGTCGGCGTGATCGATTTCGGCGGGCACTACAAGTCGCTGGCGCATCGGCGCGTCGAAGTTGTCCGCCCCCACGAAACCGGCTCTAGTCGAACTTCTGCTCCTGGCCGAAGGCAGGATGCGCTTCGGACGCCAGAAGTGCCGCTGCCGACCCGGCTGATGCCCGCGCAATAGGCAACGCCCTACAGCGGTCGCTCGGATTTGCGTTGATCGTCTGTGCAGTGCGCAGCTCGTGATTGAAGAAGATGGTTGACCCAGATCGCCGGTGGATTCAACCCGGCGATGCAACAGGTCAATTGACAATGTGATCATCCAACTAGTAGGATGGTAGAACTTCGACTCCAGCTGCTGCTTCGCCAGCGGCCGCAGAGCCGCACCTCCATCACGAACAGCCTCGAGTCACCATGACAGATGAACTCTCCCCCAAGGCCCAGGAGATCGCCAGCCGGGCGCGCGCCTTGCTCACCGCTGGGGGATATCACAGCTTCAGCTATGCCGACCTTGCGGCCCAGGTGGGCATCACCAAGGCCAGCATTCACCATCATTTCCCGAGCAAGGCGCAACTGGTCAAGACCGTGGTGGTCCAGCACCGCGAACAGATGATCGAGGGCCTGTCGCTGCTCGAGAGCCAGGTGAACGATCCTCTGGCAGCGCTCGACGTCTATGCCGAGCATTGGGCGAAATGCATCCGCAGCGGCGCCCCTTCCTTCTGCATCAACGCCATGCTTGCAACTGAAATGCCCACCATCCCCGAGGAAGTGGCCGTCGAGGTGCAGGCCCACTTCGAGGCTCTGCGCGACTGGCTGGAATCCGTTCTCAAGAAGGGAGCGCGCCTTGGCCAGATCCACCTTGAGAAGGATGCAGCGACAGCCGCCCGCTCGCTGATGGCCACCGTGCATGGCGCGATGCTTGTTGCGCGTGCCTTGAACGACCCCAAGGCCTTTCACGCCATCGTGAAACCGGCGATCCGCAGCCTCGGCGTGGCGTCCTGACCCCTCCCCACCCCCGAGCGGTTTTCTGCTCGGATTTTTTTGACCATAGAACCTACCTACTAGTAGATTGTCATCATGCAAAGTCCCCTTTCTCCCCTGGGTATCGCCCACACGCTGATCAGCCTCCCACCCATCGTCGCGGCCCTGTACAGCTTCGTGCGCCATGGCCGTATCGATGCTTCCCGGCTGGCGGGACGCATCTACCTGTTTGGCCTGACGCTGTCGGTGCTGACGTCGTTCGGGCTGTCCAGCACGGGCGGCCTCAACCCCGGGCACGTGCTGGGAGCCTTGGCCCTTGCCGCCGCGTTCGCGGGCCTGCTCGTGCCGCGGCTGACCTTCCTCGGGCGCCTGCGCCCCTATCTGGAGGCGTTCGGCCCGTCCTTCAGCTTCTTTCTGCTGCTCGTGCCTGGAACGGTCGAAACCCTGAAGCGCCTGCCGCTTGGGCACCCCTGGGCGACCGGGCCGCAGGATCCGCTCGTTGGCCGAGCGCTGCTGACCTTGCTGATCCTCTTCATCACGGGATTCGCGCTGCAGTGCCGCTCCATACGAGCCAAGGGCTGACCGCAAAGCGACCGACAGCCCCTCGGAAACACGGTATTCCAAATCTGGTTGCGCTACCACACAATGCGCACACAAGAACAGATTGGAGACCGCGTGAAGATCCTTCCCGTCGCTGCCCTTGCCTGGGGCCTGTTGTTCAGCAGCCTATCGACCGCATCGCCGTTCATCGACGCCGACGCCCAAGCCCGACAGATCGTTTCGCAGCTGACGCTCGATGAGAAGGTCGAGCAGTTGCTCAACGGCGCGCCGGCCATATCCAGGCTGAACATCCCGGCCTACAACTGGTGGACCGAGTCGCTGCACGGCGCCTTCGGCCCCGGTGCGACGACGAACTTCCCCGAGCCCGTCGGGCTGGCGGCGACCTTCGACGAACGTCTGCTGGGTGAGGTCGCGACCACCATCAGCACAGAGGTGCGGGCCGTCTATGCGCTCGGACGCGGTAAACCCAACCCGAGCCGCATCGGAGGCTCGCTCGACACCTGGTCGCCGAACATCAACATCTTCCGCGACCCCCGCTGGGGTCGCGGCCAGGAAACCTACGGCGAGGATCCCTTCCTCACGGCGACGCTGGCCAAGGCCTTCGTGCGCGGCATGCAGGGACCGGATGCGGCGCTGCCGCAGGTGATCGCAAGTCCCAAGCATTTCGCCGTGCACAGCGGGCCCGAATCCACGCGCCACTTCGCAGACGTGTGGGTTTCGGCCCAGGATCTGGAGGACACCTACCTGCCGGCCTTCCGTGCCGCGATCGTCGAGGCCCAGGCCGGCTCGATCATGTGCGCCTACAACCGCATCAATGGCGAACCCGCCTGCGCCAGCCAGAGCCTGCTGGTGAAAACCTTGCGGCAGGACTGGAAGTTCTCCGGCTACGTGGTGTCCGACTGCGATGCCGTCATCGACATCAGCGCGCACCACAAATACGCCATCGACCCAGCAGCCGGCGCCGCCGCGGCCCTGAAGGCTGGCATGGACAACGAATGCAACGTCGCCACGCTGTCGCACACGCCGGGCCTGGGCGAGCGCTACAAGCAAGCGCTGGCGCGCGGCTTCATCCGCCAGGCTGACATCGACAACGCGCTGGTGCGGCTCTTCGCTGCTCGCCTGCGCAACGGCGATCTGCCCGGCCTGGCTGAGCGCAGCTTCCCCGCTCCCGAGACGATCAACTCGGCCGAGCATCGCGCCCTCGCCCTGCGCGCTGCGCTGGAGAGCCTGGTGCTGCTGAAGAACGATGGCACGCTGCCGCTGCGCGCCACGGCTCGCGTGGCGGTGGTCGGCCCGCTGGCGGACGCCAGGCGCGTGATGCGGGGCAACTACTCGTCTGGCCAGACCGGGCCGACGCTCACGGTGTTCGAGGGGCTGCGCCAGCAACTGTCTTCGCAGCAGGTGAAGCTCGTGCCGTTCGGTCCCTCCGTCACCGATGGAGATCCGCTGCCGTTCAGCGCCTTCGTCGCGCCCGACGGCAGCGCCGGCCTGCGGGCGAGCTACTTCAAGCTGGCACCCGGCTCACCGACCGAGGAAGGTCGTCGCCGCTTCCAGACGACCGCCTTTGCCCACCATGTCGTGCCGCAGCTCGAATCGCGCGTGCAGGACTTCCCCGAGGCCGGCGCAGCAACGCGCATCGTCTGGACCGGCTTCATCGTCGCTCCGCAGACGGGGAGCTACCGCCTCGGCGTCGCGGGCGTCAAGGGCACCGTGCGGGTTGATGGACGCGAGGTTCTGCTGGCCCGTCGCCCGACCCGCTGGGCCGAGCCCATTGCCTTGACGCAGTTGGAGCTGAAGCAGGGCCAGCGCTACGCCGTGCGCTTCGAAACGGAAACCGGCGCGGCGGCCCCGCCCGGCATGATTTGGAAACGCGTGTCGCGCCAGCCGCTGGCCGAGTTGCGCGCCGCTGCGGCGGATGCGGACGTGATCGTGGCCGTGGTCGGCCTGACCTCGGACCTCGAGGGCGAGGAAATGCCCGTCAAGATCGACGGCTTCCAGGGCGGCGACCGCACCAAGCTCGACCTTCCCGCCGATCAGCGCGACTACCTGAGGGCTGCGGCGCAGCTCGGCAAGCCCGTGATCGTCGTGAACCTCAGCGGCAGCGCGGTCGATCTGTCATGGGCGAAGGCGAACGCCGCGGCCATCCTGCAGGCCTGGTACCCGGGCGAAGGCGGCGGGCTGTCCATCGCGCAGGTGATCGCGGGCGCCGCAAACCCCGCCGGCCGCCTGCCCGTCACGTTCTATCGCAGCGCTGACGACCTGCCGCCCTTCGACGACTACCGCATGACAGGACGCACCTACCGCTTCTTCGACGGCGAGCCGGTGTACCCGTTCGGACACGGGCTGAGCTATTCGGCCTTCCGCTACGAAGCGCCCACGATGGAGAAGCAAGAAGACGGCACCGAGCCGAGCCTGCTGGTGCGCACTGCGGTCACCAACACCAGCACGCGTGACGGCGACGAGGTCGCGCAGCTCTACATCAGCCCCTTCCGTTTCGAAGGCGGCCCGCGCCTGGCGCTTCGCGGCGTCCAGCGCGTGCACCTGAAGGCCGGCGAGCGGCGCGAAGTGAGCTTCCGGCTGAACGCCCGGGATCTCAGCTTCGTGGACCGCGATGGCGTGCGCCAGATCATGCCCGGCAGCTACCGGCTGAGCGTCGGCGGCGGGCAGCCGGGAACGGGTGCGCCGTCCGAGAGCGTGAGCTTCACCTGGGCGCGGCAGGTGCTGCTGCCGCGCTGAGCAACTCAACTGCAATGACCGCCATGCCTTCCTCACTTTCCACGCGTTCAGCGCTGCTGTCGGCCGGCACTGCGCTGGTCCTGATGCTGGTTCCCGCCACCCGCGCGTTCGCACAGGACGGCGCTCTCCATCCGCTGCAGCCGCCCGCCGAGCCTGAGGCCATCCGGCTCGGCACCGGCGGCGTCGAACGGCAGCCAGCACCCGAAGGCTGGTTCCGCCAGTGGGGCGAGTCGATGGTGCACAACGTCAGCACCGCCACCCTCACGCCGTTCTTGCCGGCCCCCGGCAAGGGCAATGGCGCCGCCGTCATCGTGGCGCCAGGAGGCGGCTTTCGCTGGCTGTCGATCAACAACGAAGGATGGAAGGTCGCCCAGGCGCTCGCCGATCGCGGCATCGCGGCCTTCGTGCTCAAGTACCGGCTGATCCCCACGCCGGACTCGCTGGACGGCCTGCAGGCCTCGATGAACCGCCTGTTCGCCGCAGCGGGCTCAGGTGACGGGCCGTCAGCACCTCTGAACCCCGACCTTTCCCTGCAACTGGCCGATGCCGAGGCGGCCTATGCACTCGTCCTCGCGCGCGCGAAGGAGTGGGGCGTCGATCCGCATCGCATCGGCATGGCGGGCTTCTCAGCCGGCGCCGCGCTCACCCTGCATGCAGCGCTGCACTCCAGGACCATGAAGCTGGCCTTCATCGCGCCGATCTACGGCGGCATGGGCCCGGTGGACGTCCCGAAGGATGCGCCGCCGATGTTCAACGTCATCGCCTCCGACGACTTCCTGTTCCGCGGCCAGTTCGGCGTGGTGAAGTCGTGGTTCGATGCCGGGCGGCCGGTTGAATTCCATCTCTACCAGAACGGCGGTCATGGATTCGGCCTCGGATATCCCGGCAACACGGCCAATGGCTGGCTGCCGGTGTTCGTCCATTGGCTGGACGTGAACGGATTGTTCAAACCCCTGGCCGCGCCGTGATCCGGGATGCAAAGCGCGAGCCTCAGCCATCCCCGAAGCACCTGCAATCCTCGAAGTGATTCATGACCACGGAGAGGCTTGATGCCCTGGCTCAATGCCAGGGCATTTTTTTGGCCGCGAGCTTCATGGGTTTGGCGGTGCGAGCAGTGCGCGCTGCATACCTGGCCGGCGCGCGAGCGCCGAGGGCAGTCGAGCATTGCTGCGCAATGATCGACTTGCGGGCGGGGCCTGCGGGGCGGGCAAGCCAGACGCTGCATCGCCACAAGCCACCAAAGTACGAAGCAAACTCGCGCCACCCAAGAAAAAAGCGGGATGGACGCCCTTGCGCATCCACCCCGCCTCGAAAGGCTTGAGCCTTCTCAGGTCAACTCATCATCAGAACTGCGCGCGCAGACCCACGGTGACCTGGCGACCCGGCTTGTATTCCGAGTACGTCGCGTTGCTGAACTGGAAGTAAGTGCGCTGCGAGGTCTTCGTCAGGTTGCCCACGTCGATCGACAGCTGCGGTGCATGCTCGATGTTCAGGATCGTCTCCAGGTCGAAGCGCATGGACATGTCCAGACGCTTGTACGGATCGACGAAGAGCGCTGCCGCGGCCACGCCGTTCTGGTTGTTGCCTGCCACCTGGCTGCCCTGCGAATAGTTATGCGAGAGGCGGACCATGTAGCCAGCGCGCTCGTAGTACACCGTCAGGTTGTTGGTGATCTTGGGCACGCCCAGGGCCACGGCGCCTGGCACCTTGGAGTTCTGCTTCACGTAGGTCACGTTGCCGGTGAAGCCGAAGCCCTTGATCGGCAGCCAGCGGTCCAGCGACTGCTGCACGCCCAGCTCGGTGCCATGGATGTTCAGGTCGCCGTCCACGTTGACCTGCTGCGACATGATCACGGTGGCCGCACCCTGGCCGCCGCGCGAGTCGATGGCAGCCTGCTGCTGGCCGGTGATCGAGCCGTAGGTCACGCCATAGGGCGCCAGGGCGCTGAAGGGCATGGTGATGTTGGCCGTCTGCGTGAAGCCGGAGATCTGCTTCTCGAAGTGGGTCAGGCTCACATAACCTTCACGTCCGTTGTACCAGTCCACGCCCAGGTCGAGGTTCTTCGACAGGTAGGGCTTGAGCTTGGTGTTGCCCAGCGAACCGCTGGCAGCCGAGGGGTCGCTGAAGTTGATGCCGGGCAGCATCGCGTTCGGGTTGGCGCGCGTCATCGTCTTGGACAGCGAGCTGCGCAGCACCAGGCTGTCGGTCAGGTTGTAGGCCAGCGAGCCCGAGGGCAGCACATTGTTGTAGCTGCTCGGGATGGAGACCCAGTTCTGCAGGGCCGGATAGCGGGCGCCATCGCCGAGATCGTCGGCCGTGCCAGTGACGCCGTCTGCACCTGCGTTGCGCGGATCCGCCGGGGTGGTGGCCACGCCGCCGATGGTCTGCTGGGTGTGCACGTAGCGCACGCCGGCGTCGTAACGCAGCTGGTGGCCCAGCAGGTTCGTCTGGCCGGCGGTTTCCAGGTAGAAGCCGGTGGCCTTTTCAGCGATGTCGCCCACCGAGGCGCCCGAAGCCGAGGACGTCACGGGCAGGGCCGTGGCTTCGTACTGCGAGTACTTGGAGTCGCGGGCGAAGCGGTCCCAATCCACGGTGATGAAGCCGTTGGGGCCGGGCACCACATAGCTGGCCAGCGCCGAGCTCGGGATCAGCGAACCCTGGTTCAGGATCGGGCCGGTCTTGCCGGCGGTCGAGCCCTGGCCGTAGGCCGGGTACAGGCCCGAGTTCGTGCCGGGCGTGTTGTTGCCGGTGCAGCCCGGAGCGCCGTTGGGGCTGGGCAGCCACACGGTCGGGTTGTTGCCGCAGACGGCAGCCTGCCACGCACCGGAGTTGTCGGTGGCGCGGATCGAGCGGCTCGCCTCGTCGTAGGCGATGCCGCCCTTGATCGAGAAGAGGTCGTCGCCCCACTTCAGGTTGGCGCGCGCGCCCTTGGTCTTGGTCGTGCGGTACTCGTCCTGCACGTTCACGCGGCCGCCGTTCCAGCCGAAGGCCGCAGCGCTGTTGACGTCGACGTTGGACGTGAAGCTCGGGATGTCGCCGCTCGTGTTGTCGTAGTTCACCGTCACGCCGGAGTTGGGCGCGGTGGCGATCAGCACGGTGGGCGCTTCACGCTTGTAGGTACCGCGCGAGGCGTTGGCCTGGGCGTCGAACTTCAGCGTGTCGCTGATCCGCCATTCCATGCCCGGGTTGGTGTTCCACAGCTTGGTGGTTTCGATCACCGGACGCACTTCCAGGAAGTACTGGGTGTTGGCGAAGGTGCCCTTGGTCACCACGCAGCCGTTCTCGCAGCTGCCATCCACCTGCAGGTTCAGCGGGATGGACGCGCCATTGCGCACGGCCCAGTTCATGTCGATGCGGCGCAGGTCGTTGTCCTTGCGGGCGATCAGCGTATCCAGGTAGATGCTCACGTCCTTGTTCGGACGGAACTCGGCGTTGAACACGCCCGAGAGGCGCTTGCGATCGCCCTGCTGGTCCATCAGGCGGCCCAGGCGCGGCACGAGGGCGTTGTCGATCTGCGTGATCGTCAGGCCGGGGTTGTGGGCCAGCAGGAAGGCCTGGTCCACGGTAGCGCCGGTCGTCAGACCATTGCCGGTGTTGGCGGGCACGGTGGCCGGGATGGTCCAGTTGCCGCCGCCGGTGTTGTTGCGGGTGGTGGAGCTGCTTTGCGCGGCGCTCAGGTTCGGGTTGGTCCAGCCCACGCTTTCAAAGCCGTTGGTGCGCACCTTGTTGTCAGCGAAGGACACGCCCACCAGCAAGCCCAGGCCGCTGGGCAGTGTGGTGGAGGCGATCACCAGGCCCTTGTGGCCCCACTTGCCGGCGATGGTGTTGTCTGTGCCCGAGAAGGACGCGATCAGGTGCTGGCCCGGGTTGTCGTAGGCACGCACGCTGCGCATGTCCACGGTACCCGCGCTGCCGCCTTCGATCAGCGAGGCGTTGGGGCTCTTGTAGACGGTCAGCTTGGAGAACAGGTCGGCCGGCATCAGGTCCAGGTCGACTTCGCGGTTCACGTTCTGCGCGTCCAGGCTGGCCGAAGCCACGGCGATGGACTGGCCGTTCAGCGTCATCTTGGTGAAGCTCGAACCCAGGCCGCGGACCGAAATGTTCACGCCTTCGCCCGAGATGTCGCGGCTCACCTGGACGCCGGGGATGCGGGCCAGCGATTCAGCGATGTTGGCGTCGGGGAACTTGCCGATGTCTTCAGCGGACACGGTGTCGACGAAGCCCACCGCATTGCGTTTGTCCTTGGCGGCCGAAGCCAGAGAAGCGGCATAACCGCTGACCACGACGGTCTCGAGCTTTTGCTCGTCGGCCTTGGCCGGAGCGGCGGCTTGCTGTGCGTAGGCTTGTGAGATCAGGCCGGCCAGCAGGGTGGTGCTGAGCGCTGCATTGCGCTTCCAGCCATAGGCCATCGAGCCGCGCGAACGCGGAAGGGGGTGATTCATGACTTGTCTCCTGTGTCGGGCCGTCTTTGGATGCGGCCACTTTGGTCAGCGGAACTCAGCTGCGGAATTGCGAATTTGTTAGCGCAACCATTTGCATGGTGCCGCACAACAGAATTATCGCCAATCAAGACAATCCCGAATGGCATTCGTCATGCACGCAAAAGCAACAGAAACCCTGGCAATGACAGCGTTTTCATAGACAAATCGCACCAACTTGCCCCCTTGAGCAGAAGGGAGTTTGGCGCGAATGCTGTCGCTAACAAGCCGTGTTACTGAGCGCCGATGCGCGTGCTCTCCGGCGGGCCCAGATAGCTGGGCTGCAGGCCACCGGCATCGATGACGAGCTTGTTCAGCACCACGCCGGGATCGATGGCCCAGAACTTCAGCACGTGCGCGCCGGGCTTGGCGAGCTGATGCTGCGTGGTCTGCTGCACCGATTCGTCTTCCACGCTGCGGTCCCACGCGGCGGCCGATGCGTCCGCGTTCAGGTTGACGATCTGCGGCGGCTCGTCGTCGAAGGAGACGGCATAGCGCAGGCCACGGCCACCGTTGATGTCGGGCGAGAAGTTCTGCGTGGGCGCCAGCGTGGCGACGACCTTGACGATGCCTGCCTTGAACAGGTGAACGTCGTAGGCCAGGTGCATCTCGGGCCTGGCCGAGGCGGCAGCGGCAAGCGTTGCGGTGCTCATGCCCGAGAGCGTGCGGCCGTGATCGGGAATGCGCAGCCACTCGCGGCCCGGCGCTGCCACAGCGTGGTCGAAGTGCCCCGCCTCGATGGCGATCACGCCATTGGTTTCGACAAAACCTTTCACGCCATCGCGCGAACGGCGCTCCAGCGGCAGCACCACGCGCTGGCTGCGGCCTGCGCCTTCGATCACGATGACGGCCTGCGTGGTACCGGCCGGCAGTGCAGCCCAGTCGACGCTGACGCTCAAATCCTGCTGAGCTTCGACGCGGCCGCTGGCCGGCTCGATGCGCACCGCGGGCAGATTGGCCTGCACCTTGAAATCGAAGGGCTGAGCACCGCGATTGAAGACCTCGATGCGGCGTGCCTGCTGGTCCGCCGCCGCGAGCTCGGCCACGGCACGCAGCGTGAAGCCGCTCTCGCTGCCCTCCACCGCCACGCCCATGTCGGCACCCGCCTTCGGCTGCACCTCGCTCACCGCCGGCATCACGTTCACCGGCGGCTCCTGCCAATAGGTGTAGCCCAGGTGCGTCTGATCCATGAAGTGCCGCCACTTGCCGCCGGCCAGCTCCTCGTTGTAGCGACGCGTCCAGGCGGCATCGGCCGCGAACAGCTCACGCGCACGGCGCGCCATGGCGTTGGCTTGCGCCCTGCCCTGCTTCGCGTACAGGCGATTGAGCCCGACGGTGTAGTACAGCTCGCCGACGATGGCGCAAGCCTCGATCGGATGCAGCACGAACTGGAAGAAGGCATCGCGTTGATCGCGCGGCAGCTTCGACTCCAGCGCCTGGGCACGAGCCGAGAGCGCGCGCCAATCGCGCACGATGGTCTCGGCCTCGCGGTAGTTCGTCAGGCTGTAGGTATCAGGCTGCAGCAGCTCGGGCTTGCGCCGGCCGTTGTACTTGGCGTAGAGCGCCACCATCTCGGCGATCTCGCCCGCATGCTCGGGCCCGAACTCGCGCGTGGCCCACTGGCGCAGGTAGCCGTCCATGCGCTCGGCCGTCCACGCCTGCGGATGCCAGGCCATGGAGAGGAAGAACTCGGTCGGCACTTCCATGGGCTTGAGGTCGCCCACGTTGACGATCCACATGCGGTTCGCGCCGGCCTCGGTGGCCAGGCGCATCTGCTCCCAGATCTTGGGCAGCGGCGTGACGTTGAGCCACTTGTAGTTGCGCGGGCCACCCACGTAGTCGAGGTGGTAGATAGATGCCCGCGCCGCCGCTGCGCTTGCGCTCCGCCGCGGTCGGCAGGCGGCGCAGATGGCCCCAGTTGTCGTCGCTCCAGAGCAGCATGACGTCGTCCGGCACGCGCATGCCCTGCTCGTAATAGCTCTGCACTTCCTTGTACAGCGCCCAGACCTGCGGCGCGGTCTTGGCATCGGGCTCGGTGTTGATCAGCTTGCGCTGGTCGGCCACGATACGCTCCAGCAGCGGGATGTCGTTGGCGGCGGACATCGGCTCGTCGCCGTCGCCGCGCATGCCGAGCGTGATGACGCGCTCGGTGCCGCGCGACTGCGCCAGGCCACCAGCCCAGAACTGCTGCAGCATGGCCTCGTTGCGGCGGTAGTCCCACGGCCCCATGCGCGCCGAGTCCCATTCGTGATGGGCGCGCATCAGTGGCTCGTGGTGCGAGGTGCCGATCACCACGCCGTATTCCTCGGCCGTGGCGCCATTGAGCGAATCGTCGGCAAAGAAAGCCGGGTTCCACATCGCCGGCCACAGGTAGTTGCCGCGCAGGCGCAGGATCAGCTCGAAGAGCCGGCCGTAGAAGCGGTGGTCGAACTTGCCGTAGTGATCGCGCACCCAGCCGCCGAGCGCAGGCTCCTCGTCGTTGAGGAAGATGCCGCGGTACTGTACGGTGGGCGCATCGAACTGCTTGAGGCCGGCCGGCACGAAGAGCCGCTCGTGGCGCTGCGGTGGCACGTCGGCCCACCAGTTCCACGGCGAGACGCCGATCTGCTGCGAGAGTTCATAGATGCCATAGATGGTGCCGCGCTTGTCGCTACCCGCGATCACCAGCGCACGCGCCACGCCAGGCATCGGCTGCTCGACCAGCTCGATGGCAAAACCTTCCCACTTTCCTCTCAGCTGATCGGCCTTGAGCTTGCCGCTGGCGACCAGCGCATCGATCAGCGGGCTGCGGCCCAGCGTGCCGGCGATGACGGCCGTAGCCTCCTGGCCGTTCGGCGCGGTGCTCAACACCGGCTTGCGGCCGGCGACGCGCTCGAAGTCCGCCTGCAGATCGGCGGCGGCACGGCGCACGCCGGGCCAGTCTTCGGCGGCCACGTGGATCGGCACGATGCGCGCCGGCTCGATCAGGGGCATGGCGCCGGGCGCCGGCCGCTCCACGAGCCACGGCGTGGTCGGCAGGGCCTGGGCCGCGGCGCTGAGCAGCGCTGCGCAAACTGCAATGACAAACTTCATCTGGAGCAACCTTGCGTCTGAGTTCAGCGATAGCGGTAGAGCTTCACGCGCTGCGTCGTGAACTTGCCGGGCTCGAGCCGCACGTGGCGACCCTGGTGCGTCTGGTCACCGCTGAGCCAGCGGATGTGCACCCACTTGCCATCCTCGTAACGGCCTTCCTCGACGGACAGCAGGCCCACCTGCCAGCCGGCCTCGATGCTGTTGAAGGTGAGCGTGATGCCGATGCCGGCGAACAAGAACTCATCCTCGCCGAGCTGGATGGCCAGGCCGCCCGCGGGCGCCGCGCCATTGCGGCGATCGGCGGCGAAGGCACTGTTCTCGGTGCCGATCACCACGGCCAGACCGTCGGCCAGTTGCGGCGGTGCGTTGCGCTCGAAGCTGGCGTTGATGATCCAGCGGCCGATGCGCTGCTGCTGTGGCTGCACGGCCTCGGGCGACTCCTGCAGAAAGCCCAGCGTCTGGCCACGGCCCATCTTCTCGCTCAACAGCGGCGTGAGCTGGCGCACGAGATCGAAGCCGCCAGCCAGATAGCTGGCGCCGGGCTCGGTGCTCGACTCGATGGCAAACGGCGAGAAGCCGATGGCGCCGTGCGCGCCAAAGGCATAGAGCGCGTTGGCCGCGGCGTCCACGCTGCGCAGCGCTTCCGGCACGAACAGCGGATTGTTGGAGCGCGTGTACAGCCGCGCCCAGTGCGCGAAGTTGGGGAAGTAGACGTCCGGGGCGATGAAGTCCAGCGTGGGCGCACCGGCGCGCCAGACATCGATCAGGTGCGGCAGCGGGCCAGCGCTCGGGTACTGGCCGGGCTGGTAGCCGGGGCGGATCAGCGCGGCGTTGGCATACATCGGCAGCGCAAGCTCACGCTTGCCGGCGGCGGCGACCGCATCGGTGTAGCGCGCGAAGTGCCAGGCCATGAAGAGTTCCTCGGTCGCGGCGCCGGGGCCAAAGACCTCGTCCCAGCGGCCCGAGCGCTTGGATCCAGCGGCCTGCCACAGCGCGCGCAGTTCGGGCGCGAGCTTGTCGGCATTGCCTTCCAGCGCCTTCATCAGCGCAGCCGGTACCGGCGCGTTCCAGGCCTTCTCGGCCGGCGCGCCGTGGTCGCGCGCGTCGGGGATCATGCCGATCTCGTTCTCCACCTGCACGATGACGACCGTGTGCTGCGTGTCCACCTCGCGCAGATGGCGCATGAGCGCGGCAAAGGCGCGCTGGTCCACCTCGCGATTGGTGTCGATGAAGGGCGAGAGGATCTCCAGCGCGCGACCCTGGGCATCGCGCGAACGCGGGAAGCGCTGCGCGTCGAGCTTGACCCAGTCCGGCACGTAGCAGGACATGCTGTTCTTCCAGCTGCCGAACCACAGCAGCGTCAGCCGCATCTCGTTGGCACGCGCGTCACGCAGCAAGCCGTCGATGGTCGAGAAATCGAACTTGCCCTCCTGCGGCTCGAGCAGGTTCCAGTAGACCGGCGCCACGACCATGTTCAGGTTCATGGCCTTGAGCTTGGGCCAGTAGGGGCGCAGGTAGTCGGGCTCAGCGCTGCTGTTGCCCAGCTCGCCGCCACGGCCCAGGAAGGGCTTGCCATCCACGATCAGCTGGGTCGCCGTGCCCTGGCGGCGCAACGTGGGCAGGTCGGCGGCTTGAGCGAGGGATGCGGCAGCGCTAACGCCCAAAGTCAGCGCCATGCACAGGCGCGAGAACAGCGGCTTCATTGTTTGTAGCTCCATTTGCAGGCGCTCAAGCCCTTCAGGGGAATCGCTTCGGCCAAGGCCTTCTGGCCGTCGGCGCTCAGGTGCAGGCCGTCGCCGAAGCCGGCCCAGGCGGCCAACTGTTCGGGATGCGCGGGATCACGCGTGGCGGCATCGAAATCGGCCACGCCATCGAAGGTGCCGCTCTCGCGGATCCAGCGGTTCAGCGTCTGGCGGTCGGCGTCGTTCTCGGCGCCGGGCTTGTAGTAGTCGCTGCCCGTGTAGGGCGTGACGGTGCCGCCGATCACGCAGATGCCGTGGGCGTGCGCGCGCTGGACGATGTTGTGCAGGCCGGCCTTCAGCTCCATGATCAGCTGGGCGCGCGCCTCGGGGCTGTCTTCCTTGTTGCGGTGCTGCACGCCGAGATCGTTCACGCCGATCAGCACCACCGCGTGGCTCACGCCCGAGCGGCCCAGCACCTCGCGCTCGAAGCGAGCCGAGAGGTTGGGGCCGAGGCCGTCGCGCAGCAGCCGGCCGCCCCCGATGCCGGTGTTGACGATGCCGATCTGCAGCGGCTTGCGATCCTTCTGCAGACGTTGAAAGAGGAAGTCGGTCCAGCGCGTGTTGGCGTCGGTCTTCACGCCGTAGCCGTCGGTGATCGAATCGCCGAGTGCCACGATGGCGCCGACCGAACGCGGTGCGCGCACTTCCACATCGGCCAGCAGGTACCAGCGTTCCGCTGTGCGCGGCTCGGCCCACTGCTCGCTCATCACCTGGTTGCCAGAGATCACGAAGCTCTTGCTGCGCGAGCCGGGATGGCCGGTCTGCGGCGTGGGTGCTGCGGGCAAATGCAGGCTGATCGCCAGATCGGCGCCGGCTGCGGCCTGCAGCTCGACGGGATCGCTCAGGTATTCGGCGCCGGGCGGGATGGTGACGCCCGGCTCGCCCATGAAGCGCAGCTCACGCGCCGTGCCCGGCTGCAGTTCCGGCGATCCGACCTGCTGCGCGAGAGCGACGGAGCCGCCGTCAATGCGCAACGGCGAGGTGCCGAAGACGTTGCTGATGCGAACGCGCAGCATCTTGGCCGGCAGCGAGATGCGAACGATCTGGCGCAGGCTGGCGTCGGCCCACTGGTCGGCCGGCAAGGCGTTGTTGCCTTCGGCCACCATCTGGGCACTGCCCCAGGCGGAGACCCAGTGCTCGGGCTCGGCGCCCTTGGATCGTTGGGCTGGTTTGGCCGATGCAGCGGAAAGCGCTGCGGCAAGGCACAGCAGCAGTACTGCACTCTTCCTGAGCGCACAGGGGCGATGGATCATGTCTCCTCCGTAGCGGATGGTAGCGCTATCTTTGCGCGCATCTTAAGGGGAGACCGGCCGGATCACCTCAGGAATGTTCCCAAGTCGACGTAAAGCCGCACAACTGAGGCAACAGTTCAGCGCGTGCGCACGCGCTGCGCACTTCACAGCGTCCAAGCGGAGCAGCTTGCGGCCCGCCTCGGCTATTCGAACGGGCCGAGCGTGACAAAGGCGCCGCCCTGGTACATCGCCACCGGATCCTTGGTGTCGATGTGCGGCTGCTTGGCCTCCAGCTTCAGGCGGAACTGCTCGGAGCTGTCTTTGGGCTTGTAGCCAATGTGGCGGGCGCTGTTGTTGTCCCACCAGGTCTGCCGGTTGTCGCTCACGCCGTAGATGGTCGAGTGGCCGACCACGGGCGCCGTGAGGCAGGCCACGAGCAAGCGCTCCATGTCATCGAAGCTCAGCCAGCTCGCCAGCATGCGGCGGTCGACGGGCTCGGGCCAGCAGGAGCCGATGCGCACGCTGACCGATTCGACGCCGTAGCGGTCGAAGTAGAACTGCGCCAGGTCTTCGCCGAAGGCCTTGGACAAGCCGTAGTTACCGTCGGGCCGCGCGGCGGCCTGAGGCGTGATGGTCTCGCTCTGCTTGTAGAAGCCGGTGGCATGGACCGAGCTGGCGAAGATCACGCGCTTGACGCCGTGCTTGCGGGCCGCGTCGAAGATGTGAAAGGAGCCGCGGATGTTGGCTTCCAGGATGCTCTCGAAGTCGTGCTCGGTCGAGAGTCCGCCGAAGTGGATGACGGCATCCACGCCTTCGAGCAGCGCGCTCACCGCGGCCTTGTCTTCCAGGCGGGTGTTGAACAGCTCCTCGCCCTCGGCGGCAAGGCCCAGGTCGGCCATGTCGGAGAGGCGCAGCTTGTTGCAGTAGCGCTTGAGTCGCGGGCGCAGCACGCGGCCGAGGTTGCCGGCCGCACCGGTCAGCAGAATGCGCTCGAAGCGCAGCGCGGTCAGTTCTTCTTCAATCATGCAAGGACTCCAAATACCAAAAACGCAGGCGCGCGCAAGCCTGGCTTCAGCCCGCTGCGCCCAGCCGTGCAGGCGGGCGCAGGCGCGGCGCGGCGTCGGACTGCCGGCGGATCAGCTCGAAGTCCATCAGCACATGCTCGCTGCCGGGCGATTCGCCCGCGCGGCGCGCGCGCAGCTGGCGAACGAGCAAATCGACGGCCTGGGCCGCCATGTCCATGATGGGCTGGCGCACGGTGGTCAGCTCGGGCCAGATGGTGGTGGCCAACGGCGCATCGTCGAAGCCCACCACGGTCAGGTCGCTGGGCACGTCCAGGCCCATGCGGTGCGCGATGGCGACCGTGGCCGCAGCCATGTCGTCGTTGCTGGCGAAGATGGCCGTGGGGCGCTGCTTCTGCGAGAGCAGCGACTCGGCCGCATCCAGGCCCGAGCGGTAGGTGAACATGCCTTGGGCCAGCACTTCTTCCTCTTCGATCACCAGGCCCGCATCGCGCATCGCGGCGTGGAAGCCGTTCAAGCGGTTCTCGCTGGATTTCTGGTTCGGGTCGCCGATGATGAAGCCCAGGCGATGGTGGCCAAGTTGCAGCAGGTGCCGCGTCATTTCGTAGGCGGCCTTGAAGTCGTCGATGCCCACCGAGGAGACCTGCTCGTCCGGCTGCGCGCTGGAGACCACCACGGAAGGCGTGTCGGTGTTGACCACGAGCTCCAGCAACGCGCGCGAGTCGCAGAACGGCGGCGGCAGGATGAGCCCGTCGATGCCACTGGCGATCATGGCCTCGACCTGCTTGTCCTCATGCTCGCGCGATTCGCACTTCTGCACGACCAGCTGCACATGGCTCATGCCGGCCTTGTTGAGCAGCCCGATCAGGAACTCGTTGAGATAGCCGGCGTTCGGGTCGTTGTAGAGCATGCCGATGCGTACCGGCTGCGAACCCGCCAAGTGGCGCGCAGCCTGGTTGGGCCGGTAGTTCAGCGATTCGATGGCGGCCAGCACTTTGGCCCGCGTGTCGGGACGCACGTTCTGTTCACCATTGACCACCCGCGAAACCGTCATGGGCGAGACGCCGGCCAGGCTGGCCACGTCGGCGATGGTGGCCACCTTGGAGCTGCGTGCTGGGCGTGTTGCGGCGCTGGCTTTGGGCTTCAATCTGGACCTCGAGTCTTCTGCATGCTCTGTGATTGCTGCCGACGACCTCCGTACGAACCGTCAGCTCGGTGACATTGTGCAAGCAAAACTTGATCGCGCGGTCAGGGCCGGATCAGTGATGACCCGGGACGAAACGGAAGCGCAAGGCTTGGTATTCAGGCAGCGACAGCTCGGGCTTGCGCACGCCTTGCGGCCACGGCTGGCCCGAGACCGACTGGAAGTACGCCAGGCAGGCATCGCGCCACCAGCGCGCCTCGCGGTCTTGCTGCGCCAGCGCTGCGGCCACTTCTGCGTGGCGCTCGGCGTCGACCTTGCCGCGCAGCCCTTCCCATTGCGTGCGCATCGTGCCGACGTAGGACACGCCGCGGTCGTAGTGCGCGATCAGCTCAGTCCACAGCGTGCGGCCTGAACGCAATTTGTAGTCCCAGGGCAGATGATGGAACCACAGCAGCAGCGGCTCGGGTGTCGTGCGTGCATCGGCATACAGCTTGGCCAGCTGCGGCGCGTATTGCTCGGTGGCCTTGCTGCCCGTCGGCGAGCGATCGAAGCCGATGCCGTCCTTGCCCGCACGGTGGTAATAAACGGGATTCCAGTCCGGCCGCTCCAGGTCGGCGACCCAGGGCGCCGGGCCGTAGTGATGGCCCGATCCCATCAGGTGATGCAGGCCCAGCGGCGTCATGTAATCGACCACCGCCTCGCGCGAGCCGCCCATCATCGATTCGACGATGCGCTGAACCTGAGGGTCAGCACCCCAGGTCTGCACCACCCATTCATGCGCCACGGCTTGCGCAGAAAGCTCCGGATCCCAGGCCATGCGGCCGAACGCGTACCAGTTGGCCGGGTCGAAATGCGAGCCGCTCCAGTTGCGATCGGTGCCGATGTTGGCCACACCGGCGAAGACGCTGGGCTTTTGCTTCATCAGCAGTTGCGCGGTGGTGGAGCCGTAGCCTGTGTCTGACTTGAGCGTCTCCTCGAACAAGGAGCCCAGGTAGGCCATGTGCGTGGAGAAGCCCAGGTACTCCTTGGTGATCTGCACCTCCAGCGCCAGCGGCGTCTTGGGCATCGCACCGAACAGCGGATGCAGCGGCTCGCGCGGCTGGAAATCGATGGCGCCGTTCTTCACCTGAACGATGACGTTGGGGGCGAACTGGCCGTCCAAGGGCTTGAACTCGTTGTAGGCCTGCTTGGCCCGGTCGTCGGCATCGTGCTGTGAGTACACGAAGGCGCGCCACATCACGATGCCGCCGTGCGGTGCCAAGGCCTCGGCCAGCATGTTGGCGCCGTCGGCATGGCTGCGGCCGTAGTCCTGCGGGCCGGGCTGGCCTTCGGAGTTGGCCTTGACGAGGAAGCCGCCGAAATCCGGGATCAGGGTGTAGATCTCATCGACCTTCTTCTTCCACCAGGCGCGCACGGCGGGGTCGAGCGGATCGGCGGTCTTCAGGCCGCCGAGCTCGATCGGCGAGGAGAAGCGCGCCGAGAGATAGACGCGCACGCCATACGGCCGGAAGGTGTCCGCCAGCGCCGCAGCCTTCAACAGATAAGGCTGGGTCAGCGATTCGGCCTTGGCATTGACGTTGTTCAGCACCGCGCCGTTGATGCCCAGCGACGCATTGGCGCGCGCGTATTCGACGTAACGCGGATCGCGCATGTCGGGCAGGCGCCACCAATCCCACAAGGAGGAGCCCGCATAGCCACGCTCCACCGTGCGGTCGAGGTTGTCCCAGTGGTTGAGCAGGCGGCGCTCGATGCGCGGCGCAGATTGCTGATCGAGATGGGCCAGATCGGCGCCCGTCTCGGCCGCGCGCAGCCAGGCGAAGCTGCCGTAGAGCAGGCCGATGCCGCTGTTGGCGGCGATGACGGTCACGGGCTTGCCCTGCAGCGTGGCATGGCGCAGCAGATAGCCCTCGGCACCCAGGGCGGGTACGTCCAGATTCAAAGTTAGCCCCCGCTTCGCCAGGCTGGCCGGGCGGGCCAGGACCAAGGCGCCGGCCTCCAGTTGAGCCGCGCGAGCCGGCTCGCGGCCGGTCATGCCCTTCACGCCGCGCTGCAACTCCGCCACGGCGGCGGCCAGCGTCGGTGAATCGGGTTCAAGGTTGACGACCACCCTCGCCTGTTGCGCGGTGGCTGTGCGCGCCGCCCCCTCCAGCGCCGCATGGCGAAGCCACAACTCGTGCCCGTCTTCGGCGCGGGCCGTGCCCGCAACGCCTGCCAAAAGGACCGCCACGACCCAACCCAAGACCCGATGGAACATGGGGCCAAAAACAAACTGTCTCCGTCTCACTCTTCGCCTCTTCTGTTCTCTGTATCAGCCCGATCCGGGTGAATACCCGCAGGAAATCCGGCTTGGCAGGATAAAATGGTAGCGCTACATTTGATGCCGCAAGCATGCCACAAAGAGCATGACCGAGCATTCATTTTCTGGAGACACAAGCCTTGAACACCCCCGCTTTCGGTAGCCCCCAGCGCAGCTGGCGGTCCGACAAGCCTCGCCGCGCGCGGATCGCTAGCGCTAACAGCCCGATCGTCGCGCAATGAGCTCCCTGCCCCACACGCCGCCCGGCACACCACTGGGCCGCGAGCGTTGGTTCATCTGCGCGCTGCTGTTTGCCGCCTGCACGATCAACTACTTGGATCGCAACGCGCTGTCGGTGCTGAAGACCAGCCTGCAGCAGCCGCTGAGCAGCGGCGGCCTGGGCCTCTCCGACGCCGACTACGGCTGGATCACCTTCGCCTTCACGCTGGCCTACGCCGCCTTCCCGCCGCTGATCGGCGCGGGCATCGACCGCTTCGGCGTGAAGAAGAGCCTGGCTGCGGCCCTCGTGCTGTGGTCGTTGGCCAGCGCGGCGCACGGCCTGGTGGCTTCGGTGCTGGGCCTGGTCATCGTGCGCTTCCTGCTGGGCCTGGCCGAGGCGGCCAACTTCCCCGCTGCCATGAAGGCCGTGGCGCTGTGGTTCCCGCAGCAAGAGCGCGCGCTGGCCACGGGCTTGTTCAACGCGGGCACGGCGCTGGGCATCATCGCCTCGCCGGTGACGGTGTGGCTCGCTTTGAGCTTCGGCTGGCAGTGGGCCTTCATCGCCATCGGCGTGGTGGGCTTCCTGTGGCTGATCTTCTGGCAGCGAGGCTTCCATCTGCCTGAAACGCATCCGCGCGTGACGGCCGAGGAGCTGGCCCACATCCGCGCCAACCAACCGCAAAGCGAGAGCCAGGTGAAGCTGCCCTGGGTGGCGCTGCTGCGCCACCGACAGATCTGGCCCTTCCTGCTGGGCAAGTTGATGACGGACCCGGTGTGGTGGTTCTTCCTGTTCTGGCTGCCCTCCTACCTGGAGCGCGAGCGCGGACAGAACCCGCTCAAGAGCGCGGGCCTCGTGGCGCTGGTCTACCTGGGTTCGAGCGTGGGTTCGATCGCGGGCGGCTGGTTCTCCAGCTTCCTGACCCAGCGCGGCTGGCCGGTGGGCCGCGCGCGCATGGTGGCCATGGGCGCGGCGGCGATGTGCATGCCGGGCTCCATCCTGGCCTATTACAGCGAGAGCTTTGCGCTGTGCGTGGCGCTGATCACCCTGGCCACGGCCTGCCACCAGGCCTGGTCGGCGAATCTGCTGACTTCGGCCACGGACCTCTTCCCCACCAAGGTCTCGGGCGCCGTCGTGGGGCTGGGTTCGATGGCCGGAGGCATCGGCGGCATGTTCATTGCCCTGCTGGCCGCGCTGGCCGTGCAGTGGACGGGCACGCAGCAGGCGGTGTTCATCTTTGCCGGCGTGATGCATCTCTCGGCGCTGGCGATGTTCTGGTTCTTCCTGCGCGGCCGCTTCGAGCGCGCCGATGTGGACGGCGGCCTGGACCTGTCCATCGCGCACAAGCCGCTGCTCATCGCCGGCGGCATCGTGGCCGTGCTTGGCCTGGCACTGGCCTGGACGATCGCCGCCAACTGGCAGGCCTGCCTGGCCGCCGCGCAATTCTCGGGCGCCACGCAGGCGCTCACCGCCGCCGTCGGCCTCGGGCTGATCGGCGCCGTCCTCATCTTCGCCGGCTGGCCACGCGCCGCCGCATCTCTCTCACTTTCGACAAGAGGCTAGAACGCCCCTACACGTCCATATGAGCACCATGATCCAAAACCCCATCCTTCCGGGCTTCCATGCCGATCCCTCGATCTGCCGCGTGCCCGGCAAGGACGGCGTGGACGACTACTACATCGCCACCTCCACCTTCGAGTGGTGGCCCGGCGTGCGCATCCACCACTCGCGCGACCTGGTGAACTGGCGCCATCACAGCTACGCCTGCACGCGCAAGAGCCAGCTGGACCTCACCGGCCACCCCGATTCGGCCGGCGTATGGGCGCCCTGCCTGAGCTATTCGCAAGGCCAGTTCTGGCTGATCTACACCGACGTGCGCTCCACCATCGGCGCGCACAAGGACACGCACAACTATCTGATCACCGCGCCGAGCATCGACGGCCCGTGGAGCGAACCGATCTACTTGAACAGCTCGGGCTTCGACCCGAGCCTGTTCCACGACGCCGACGGCCGCCAATGGCTCGTCAACCAGCAGTGGACGCACCAGCCGGGCAAGAACCACTTCAACGGCATCCTGCTGCAGGAATACAGCCACGCAGAGAAGAGAACAGTTGGCCCGATCAAGAACATCTACAAGGGCACGGAGCTGGGTGTGGTCGAAGGTGCCCACCTGTACCACCGCAAAGGCTGGTACTACCTGCTCACCGCTGAAGGCGGCACCTACTACGAGCACGCTGTGACGCTGGCCCGCTCGCGCAATATCGACGGCCCTTACGAGACGCTGCCGGGCAATCCGCTGCTCACCGCCTGGAAGCTCAAGACCGACGGCCTGCAGCGCTCCGGCCACGCCAGCCTCGTCGAGACCGCCGACGGCGAATGGTTCCTGGCCCATCTGTGTGGCCGCCCGCTCGAATGGAGCGGCCCGAACGCCGCCGCCAACGATCCCGCCAAGGGCTACGCTGGCCTGCACTGCCCGCTGGGCCGCGAGACCGGCATCCAGCGCATTCACTGGCGCGAAGACGACTGGCCCGAGATCGAAGGGGGCGGCCAGGTGCCGCATCTGAACGTGCGCGCGCCCAAGCTGGCAGCCCATCCCTTCCCGGCCGAAGCGCCGCGTGACGACTTCGACAACAGCAAGACGCTGAACCACCACCTCAACTCGCTGCGCCGCCCGTTCACCGAAGACTGGATCTCGCTGACCGAGCGCCCCGGTTTCCTGCGCCTCAAGGGCGGCGAATCGCTGATGAGCCTGTTCGACCAGAGCCTGGTCGCGCGCCGCCAGCAGCACTTCAACTGCCGCGTGGAAACACGCCTGGAGTTCAAGCCGACGAGCTTGCATCAGATGGCCGGCCTGGTGGCGTACTACAACACCAGCAACCACGCCTACTTGCATGTCAGCCGCGACGATGACGCCGGCCAGCGCGTGCTCTGCCTGAACTTCAACAAGGATGGCGCCATCTTCCAGAACGCCACGCCGATCCCGCTCGCCGACGGCCCGGTCGATCTGGCCGTGGAGTTCCGCCATTCGGTCTATCAGTTCTATTTCCGCCAGGGCGAGGCCGCCTGGCAGGCCTTCGGCGCGGAGCTGGACACCAAGTACCTGAGCGACGAGTACGCCACGCAATTCGTCAACGGCTTCGCCCGCAGCTTCGGCTTCACGGGCAACTTCGTCGGCATCGCCTGCCAGGACCTGCAGTTCAAGGACGACCGTCGCGTGATCGCGGATTTCGACCACTTCAGCTATGAAGGCCGTTTTTAATAGATAATTCGGCCGCCGAATAAAATAAATCCGGAGACAAGCCGCAATGGCCCACCGCCTTTCCTTCCTCGAAAAAGCAGGCTACAGCGCCGGCGACGCCGCGGCCAACCTGGTCTTCATGACCATGGTGCTGTTCCAGCTGAACTTCTACACGGACATCTTCGGCCTGAGCGCCAATGCCGCCGCCGCCATCTTGCTGTGGCCGCGCCTGTGGGACGCCGTCTTCGATCCGATCATGGGCGTGCTGGCCGACCGCACGAACACCCGCTGGGGCAAGTTCCGTCCGTGGATCATCTGGACCGCCGTGCCCTGGGCCGTGGTGATGATCGCCGCCTACAGCGCGCCCGATCCGGCGTGGGGTTGGAGCATGGGCATGGTGGTGGCGTACGCGGGCATCACCAACACCATCCTGATGACGCTGTACTCGATGAACAACATGCCCTACTCCGCCCTCGGTGGCGTGATGACGGCAGACCTCAACGAGCGCAACAAGCTGAACTCCTTCCGCTTCATCTCCGTCAACATCGCGCAGTTCGTCGTGGGCGGCTTCACGCTGCCGCTGGTGGCCAAGTTCGCGCAAGGCGCGGACCGCCAGCACGGCTGGCAGGTCACGATGACGATCTGGGCCGTGGCCTGCCTGGTGCTGTTCGCCATCACCTTCTTCACCACGAAGGAACGCGTCAAGCCCGTGGCGCAGGTCGCCAGCTCGCCCAAGCAGGACTTCTCTGACCTGCTGAAGAATGGCCCGTGGATCGCGCTGGTGCTCTACACCGTCTTCCAGTTCGGCATGCTGGCCCTGCGCGGCGGCGCCCACTACAACTACTACCACCACTTCGCCGACAAGGGCGCGATGTTCGACTTCGTCGCCATGCTGGGCCTGACGACGCCGGACGCTGCATCGACCGGCAGCCTGGCCGATGCGCTGGGCTACATCGTGCACGGCACGCGCGAGACTGCGGGCAACTCCAACGCCGCCGACGTGTTCAACAGCATCGTCAACATGGTGGGCCAGGGCACGACCATCGTCGTGATCATGCTGTCCACCGGCCTGGCTGAACGCTTCGGCCGTCGCGCCGTGGCGCTGTGGTGCTTCGTGCTTTGCGCGTTCAACGCCTTCTACATGTACACGCTCACGCCGACCTCGGTGTGGGGCATGGTCGGCCAGGCCTTCTTCGGCTCGATCGCCTTTGCGCCGACCTGCGCCATCATGTGGTCGATGTACGCCGACGCGGCGGACTACTCCGAATGGCAGACCGGCCGCCGCTTCACCGGCATGGTGTTCGCCACCATCGGCTTCTCGCTCAAGGCGGGCCTGGCGCTCGGCTCGGCCAGCCTGCTGTGGCTGCTGGCCGGCTTCTTCGACTACGACACCCACGCGCCCGCCGCAGCCAACGCGCTGGAAGGCTATCGCTTCAGCTCCAGCATCGTCGTGGGCCTGCTCTTTGCTGCCTGCGCGGTCTGCCTCTACTTCAACAAGCTGGACAAGCAGACGACGCTCAAGATGGCCGATGACCTGGACCAGCGCCGCCGCGCTGCTGGGCTCGCTCCGGCCTGAACTCTCACCGACCCCGCTCTGATTCAAGGATGACCACCATGAGCACCGCCTACTCCAACCTCCCCTTCATCAAGTACGAGGGCCCGCAATCCAAGAACCCGCTCGCCTACAAGTGGTACGACGCCAAGCGCGTGGTGCTGGGCAAGACCCTGGCCGAGCATCTGCGCCCCGCGGTCTGCTACTGGCACAACTTCTGCTGGAAGGGCGAGGACGTCTTCGGCCTCGGCAACACCGTGTTCCAGCGCGAGTGGTTCAATGAAGCGGATCCGGTCAAGGCAGCTCACATGAAGCTCGACGCCGCCTTCGACTTCTTCGCCCGCCTGGGCCTGCCCTACTGGTGCTTCCACGACCGTGACGTGGCGCCCGAAGGCAAGACGCTCGCCGAATCCAACCGCATCCTCGACGCGCTGCTCGAAGCTGCCGGCAAGAAGATGCAAGACACTGGCGTGGGCCTGCTGTGGGGCACGGCCAACCTGTTCTCCAACGGCCGCTTCATGAGCGGTGCCGCCACCAACCCCGATCCCGAAGTCTTCGCCTACGCCGCCGCGCAAGTGAAGCACGTGATGGAGTGGACGAACCGCCTGGGCGGCCAGAACTACGTGCTGTGGGGCGGCCGCGAAGGCTACGAAACCCTGCTGAACACCGACCTGAAGCGCGAGATGGCCCAGTACGGCCGCTTCCTCTCGGCTGTGGTCGAGCACAAGCACAAGATCGGTTTCAAGGGCACCATCCTGATCGAGCCGAAGCCGCAAGAGCCCACCAAGCACCAGTACGACTATGACAGCGCCACCGTCTATGGTTTCCTGAAGACCTACGGCCTGGAGAACGAAGTCAAGGTCAACCTCGAGGTGAACCACGCCACGCTGGCCGGCCACAGCTTCGAGCATGAAGTCGCCACCGCCCGCGCCCTGGGCATCCTCGGCTCCATCGACGCCAATCGCGGCGACGAGCAACTGGGCTGGGACACCGACCAGTTCCCGAACAACCACGTCGCCCTGGTTCCGGCCATGCTGGAGATCATCCGCAACGGCGGCTTCGGCAACGGCGGCACGAACTTCGACGCCAAGGTGCGCCGCCAATCGATCGAGCCGACCGACCAGCTGGAAGGTCACATCGGCGGCATGGACACGATGGCCCGCGCCTTCATCTGCGCGGCCGAGCTGTTCGAGAGCAAGAAGCTCGAAGACGCTGTGGAAGGCCGTTATGCCGGCTGGAACGGCGACCTGGGCCAGAAGATCCTGAAGGGCGCGAGCCTGGACGACCTAGCTGCCGTGGTGCACGCGCAGAACCTGTCGCCGCAACCGCGTTCGGGCCGTCAGGAACGACTGGAAAATGTCGTCAACGACTACGTCTGATTCAACGGTTAGCAGCTAACACCTATGTTCCTCGGCATCGACCTCGGCACTTCCGAGATCAAGCTGCTGCTCCTCGACGAGCAGCACCAGATCGTCACCACCACCGGCGTAGGCCTCACCGTGCAGCGGCCGCAGCCGCTGTGGAGCGAGCAGAACCCCGCCGACTGGTGGGCTGCGCTTGACCAAGGCATGGCCAAGCTCAAGAGCACTCACGGCGCCGAGTTGGCGCAGGTGCGCGGCATCGGCCTCTCCGGCCAGATGCACGGCGCCGTGACGCTCGATGCCGCGGGCGAGGTGTTGCGTCCGGCGATTCTTTGGAACGATGGCCGCAGCGCGGCGCAGGGCGAGCAGATGATGCGCGACTGCCCCGAGCTGCCTGCCATCACCGGCAACTTGGCCATGCCCGGCTTCACGGCCCCGAAGTTGCAGTGGATGCGCGAGCATGAGCCGGCGCTGTTCGCCAAGGTCGCCAAGGTGCTGCTGCCCAAGGACTGGTTGCGCCTGCACCTGTGCGGCGAGCACATCGGCGAGATGAGCGACGCGGCCGGCACGCTGTGGCTGGACGTGGCCAAGCGCCGCTGGTCGGCCGAGGCGCTGGCGCTGACGGGCTTGAACGAAAGCCACATGCCGCGCTTGGTGGAAGGCAGCGAGCCGGGCGGCGTGTTGAAGGACGAGCTGGCCGCACGCTGGGGCCTGTCCAAGGGTGTCGTCATCTCCGGTGGTGGTGGCGACAACGCCGCCAGCGCCGTAGGCATGGGCGTCGTGCGTCCGGGCCAGGGCTTCTTGTCGCTCGGCACCTCGGGCGTGATCTTCCTGTGCAACGAGCGCTTCAGCCCCAACCCGGCCCGCGCCGTTCATGCGTTCTGCCATGCCTTGCCCAACACCTGGCACCAGATGAGCGTGATGCTCAGCGCGGCGAGCAGCCTGCGCTGGGTGACGCAACTGCTCGGCATGCCGGGGCAGGAGGCGGCGCTGATCGAGAAGGTCTCGCAGATGTCGGCTCAAGCGCGCGCGCAGGCGCCGCTGTTCCTGCCCTATCTGTCGGGCGAACGCACGCCGCACAACAACGCCAATGCACAGGGCGTCTTCTTCGGTCTGACGCATGAGCATGACGCTGCAGCACTCGGTTATGCCGTGCTCGAAGGCGTGGGTTTCGGCCTGCTCGACGGCTGGGAAGCACTGAAGTCCGGCGGCGGTTCTGCCGAGTCCTTGTGGCTCGTCGGCGGCGGTGCGCGCAGCGAGTGGTGGGCCAGGATGCTCGCCTCGATGCTGGGCGTGCGGCTGGACAACGCGGTGGGTGCCGAGGCCGGCGGCGCGCTGGGCGCGGCGCGTCTGGCGTGGATGGCTTGCGGTGGCTCGCTGGCGGATGTCTGCAAGACGCCGGAGCTGGCGCGATCTGTGGAGCCGGATGCTGCACTGGCGGCGGAGCTGGCGCCCAGGCACGCGAGGTTCAAGAAGTTGTATGAGGCGGTGAAGGGCGAGTTCTAATTCGCCGTCAGCATCCGCTGCTTCATTGCAATGAAAGAGGCCCGCATGTGACGCGGGCCTCTTTTCTTTCAGAACCTGAGAGCGAACCCACATGCTGTTTGACGCTGCCCGCCACGAGCCTTTGTGCAACACGCCCTGGGATCCTCAGCGCGCCCACGCGGGCCTGCAGGATATCGTGCGCGACATCGAACGCAGCCGTGCGCTGCACTCACCACAGGGCCACTGGCCCGTGCACCCATCAGACGATGAGGGCGACACGCCGGCCAGCGGCTTCAAGAGCCTCTACCTCGGCAGCGCGGGCCTGGCCTGGGCGCTGTGGCATCTTCAGCAGGCCGGCGCAGTGCAGTTGCAGTCGATTGACCCGGTGGCCCTGCTGCACGAGGCTCACGCGGCCTACATCGCCGAGCCGGACACGGGCGAAGTCGTGCCGTCGTTCTACCTCGGCGAAGTCGGTATCCTGCTGGCGCTGTCGCGGGCCACAGGCGATGCCGCCGTGGCCGATCGACTGCACCATCAAGTGCAAGCCAACATCGGGCATCCCGCGCTGGAGCCGCTGTGGGCGGCGCCCGGCACGATGCTGGCGGCGTGGCATCTCTGGCGCATCACCGGCGAGGCGCGCTGGAGCAGTTTGTTCCTGCAGAACGTGGACGCGCTGTGGGAGCGCTGGGACACACGCATCAGCACGGATGAGCCACCCTGCTGGATCTGGACGCAAGACCTCTACGGTCAAAGCGCGCGTTACCTCGGAGCGGCGCACGGCTTCGCCGGCAATGTGCATCCGATGCTCAAGGGCGCGGAGTTGCTGGCGCCCGAGCGCCGCGCTGCGCTCTACCGGCGCACTGCCCACACGCTGCAAGCCACCGCCGCCCAAGGTCCCGAAGGATTGAACTGGCCACCGCAGCCGCTGGCGTCAGCGGCGAATCAGGCATCCACGAAATGGTTGGTGCAGTGGTGCCACGGTGCGCCGGGGATCATCACGGCGCTGGCTGACTTCCCGGTGGGGCAGGACTCACAGCTGGACGCGATGCTGCTGGCCGCGGGCGAAGCCGTGTGGAACGCCGGGCCACTGGCCAAGGGCCCCGGCCTGTGCCACGGCACCGCGGGCAATGGTCAGGCTCTTCTTGTGCTCTACGAGCGCAGCGGAGACATGCGCTGGTTGGATCGAGCCCGGGCTTTCGCGATGCACGCGTTGATTCAGGTTGAGCAGCAGCGCGAGACCCACCGCATGGGCCGATTCAATCTCTGGACGGGTGACGCCGGCGTGGCGATCTACCTGTGGCAATGCCTGCAAGCGCGGGCGGGCATGCCGACGCTGGACTTCATCTGACCGACCATGGCCGCGCCTGCACCTGCGCCGCCATCGCTCTACCCGACGTAACGCGAGATATCCACCTCATCGATCTGCTCAGGCTGCAGATATTTCTTCGCATAGTCCAGGTAGACCCCGGAAGTCAGGAACAGGTCGAACAGCACCGGATCGATGTGGCGGTCCTTCTTGAAGAAGCTCAGGATCTTGATCGACTCAGTCAGGGTCTTGGCCTTCTTGTAAGGGCGGTCCGAGGCGGTCAGCGCTTCGAAGATGTCGGCAACGGCCATGATGCGCGCGGGAATGGACAGCTCCTCCTCGCGCAGCTTGCGCGGATAGCCCGAGCCCGTCAGCGTCTCATGGTGCGTGCCGGCATATTCAGGAACGCGCTGGAGATTGGACGGCAGCGGCAGCTGCTCCAGCATGATGATGGTCTGGATCACGTGCTCATTGATCTTGAAGCGCTCCTCCTCCGTCAGCGTGCCGCGGCTGACGCGAAGGTTGTGCAGCTCGCCGTGGTTGTAGAGGTGCTCCGGCACGGTGAGCTTGAAGCCCTGCTGCACGGCGCGTGCATGCGCGGCGGTGCGCTGGATGATGTGCTCGGGCTTGTCGTCCAGCAGTTTTTCCTGGGCCGGCAATGGCGCGGCCTCGCTGCCGGCGTAGCGCAGCAATTCCGTATCCGATAAGCCGAGCCGGTCATCGAAATGCCGCAGCCAGGTCTGCTCGCCGATCTGCAGGATGCGCTCGATGCGTTCCGGCGCCAGGAACTCGCCGCCCACATTGCAGGTGGCCAGGAAGCTGAAGTCCTCCTGCAGCTGCTCGCGCCGCTGCACATAGGTCTGCTCCGCCACCTCGGCGCTGATGCCGCGCTCGTGGATGTCTCGCAGCCTTTCGATCTCCGCATCGCGCAGCAGCACCTCAAAGCGCGTGCGGATCTCGTGGATGCGGTTGTAGATCGTCTCGAGCTTGGTCGCCTTGTCGACCACGTATTCGGGCGTGGTCACCTTGCCGCAGTCGTGCAGCCAGGCGCCGATGCGGAACTCGCGCCACTCCTCGTCCGTCCTGAAGCTGAAGTCAGCGAGCGGGCCTTCCTGCACATCGCAGGCGGCGCGGGCCAGCATCATGGCCAGCTCGGGCACGCGTTCGCAGTGGCCGCCGGTGTAGGGGCTCTTGGCGTCGATGGCACCGGCAATGATCTTGATGATCGACTCGATCAGCGCGTTCTGCGCCTCGACCAGGTTCTGGTTGTCGAGCCCGATGGCCGTCTGCGCGGCCAGGGCCTCGATGAACGGCGTCACCCGCTCGTTGAAAGCCACGATGTTGCCGTTGAGCGGGTCGACCGCATTGATCAGCTGGATAACGCCGAGCAGCTGGCCTTCGCGCGGCATGATGGGCACGGTCAGCGCGGAACGGACGGCCGCCCCCGAGGCGGGGCGCAGCAACAGGCCTTGGGCGTGCGGTCCGCCGCGCGCGCAGTCGATGATCAGCGTGTGCTGCTCTTCCATCGCGCGCAAGGCCGGTGGCTTTGGCGCAGGCGAGGCTGCGCCGGCGAGCGGGATGTCCGTCAGCCCCGCCGCATCGAAGCCCACCTGGGCCGCCACGGCGAGCGACTGCTCCGGCGTCTTCAGATAGATCAGCGCGGCCTCACAGCCGCTGATGTGGCGGGCACTGTTCAGCGTCACGCGCAGCAGGCCCTCGCGCTGGTGTTCGCGTCCCAGGGCCAGGCCGCTTTCCACGAGGTGGACCATCTTGCGCTGCGCATCGCCAAGGCTGTCGAGCATGGCGCTGGCGATCAGGGTGCCGAACACCAGCGTCAGGCCAATCGCCACGCCCGCGGCATCGAACAACATGCCGTAACTGCGGAACGCCAGCATGCCCAGCACCAGCAGGACCACGGCAACGACGACGACAAAGCCCATGGCCCAGCGCGGATGCGCCTTGAACTGGCGCGCCAGCGGGCGATCGGAGTGCGGCAGGTACCAGATCAGCGCCAGCCCGGCGCACATCACCAAGAGTGGCTCCAGCGCCGCCAGCCACAGCGGCCGCTGCAGCAGCGATCGGTCGAAGAGCGATTCGATCAGCTGAGCCTGGATCTCCACGCCCGGCACCAGCTCGTGCAGCGCGGTCGTGCGCATGTCGTTAAGACCGGAGCCGGTCAGCCCGACCAGCACCAGCTTGCCCTGCAGCTGGGCCGGATCGGCAATGCCATGCAACACGTCGAAGGCCGAGACATAACGCCCCTGCCCGGCTGACAGCGGCGCGAAGTGCAGCCAGACATCGCCCTCAGGCTGCGACGGCACGCTCAGGTCGGCAACCTGGACTTCGGTCACGCCGTGGGCCTGCGCCTGCACCTCAACGGCCGACGAGCCCGTGGCCACGCGCAGCATCTCCATGCCGAAGCTCGGCACCAGCTGGGTGTTGATGCGCGCGACCAAGGGCATGCGTCGCACCACGCTGCCGCCGCCCGTGTCGACGCTCAGCAAGCCCTGCCCACGGGCCGCCGACTGCAGGATCGGCAGGCTGGCCAGCACGCGCGGATAGGCCTGCAAGAACGGCCGCGGATCCGTACCGTGGGTCACCACCGGCACGCCGAGCAAGGCCTCGCTGGTGGTGTAAGTGTCGAAGCCGAAGCCGGCGGCGCCGAGGACCGTCGGCGCCTCACGCAGTACCTGGGCGAGTTGTGCATCGCTGGTGGGCAAGGCACGCAGCTGCTCGCTCAGCGCAAACTGATCCGGCTGCAGGCGATCGGCCAGGCGGTTGGGCGAGTTTTGGTCGGCCTCGGGCATGTAGATGTCGAGGCCGACGGCCGCTGGCTCGTGCTTCTGGATCGCATGCACCAGCGCACCCAGTCGATCGCGCGGCCAAGGCCATTGGCCGACCGACGCCAGGCTCTTCTCGTCGATGGCCACGATCGTGACAGGCTGGCTCTTGACCTGGCGCGGCGACAGCGACTGATAGGCGTCGAACAGACCGAGCTGCGCAGCCTGCAGCGGCGTGCCCAACACCCGGACGGTGTCGATGACCGAGCCAGGCAGCGCGGCCTGCCAATGCCGCGGCAGGGCCAGCACCATCTGCACGAAGACGAAGACCAGCAGCGCGACGAGCGCCACCGGGCGTCCTCGCGTGCCACCGATCAGGCGCTTGAGCCAGGGCTGCGAGCGGGGCAGGTCCAGTTTCATGCAGCCCAGGCCCGCTGGCCGGCGCCGGCGGGATGCCCCGCCGCGCTCATCGGATCGTGATCTCGACGCGGCGGTTGGCCTGCTCGGCCACCCGGTCCGCCGTGCGCACCGCGGGCTCGCGCTTGCCGCGCCCAACGGCCTCGATCTGCTTGGCGCCGATGCCGTTGCGGCGCAGGAACTCGACCACGGTCTGGGCGCGCTCCAGTGCCAGCCGGTCGTTGAATTCGTCCGTGCCGACAGCGTCCGTGTGGCCGGTCACGATCAGCTCCGGCGCGGCGCGCCGCCCCAGCTCCTGAAGGACGCTCTGCACGACGGCGCTCGAATCGGGCGTTAGCTCGGTCGACGAGCCGCTCTGGAAGTAGACGACGAAGCTCACCGGCCGCGGCGGCCGCGCGGCGAGCAGCGAGCCGTACTCGCGGTCCACCTTCGCGGCATCGCTGGCCGTGGCGTGGATCTGCCCTTGCTGAGAGACGCTGGCACCGCCGTAGGCCGTGTCCACGCGCTGCTTTCCGGCAGCGCTGCTGACTTCCACGGCGCCGACCTTGCCGTCAGGCGCGGGCAGCAGGATGACGCGCTGCTCGGCTGCGCATGCGCCGAGCAGCAGGACGGCGATCAGCAGCAGGAAGCGGTACGGGTAGAGATAGCGGCCGGTCATGGCTGATCGCCCGCATCGATGATGAATTCCGTCCCACGCACGCCCAGCGTCATCGCGTTCGTGCTGAACTGGACGGCATCAGGATTGGCGTGCGCGATCTTGCCGGAGATGACCGCCAGCGTGCCTCGTTTGACGGTGGAATCCAGCCGCCCGGCGTGCGTCGTCGGGTTGAAGGCGAAGCGCTTGATGATCAGCGTGGATTTGGCGCCTGCCGCCAGCAAGGTGTCGTCGCGCAGCGCGATGCCGATCGACGAATCCGGGCCGGTGCTGAACTGATCGCCCTCCATCACCGGATCGCCCACCCGCACGGGCATCGTCTTGCCCGCACGATCAACCTGGGCCTGCCCCTTGAGCGTCTTGACCATGCCCGCCGCGTCCTGCGCCGCGGCGCCCGTGACGAACGATCCCCAGGCAATGCCTACCAGCAGAGTCAGTGCCCTGCGCAGTCGGGTGCTTCTCATGAGCGACCTCCTCCCCTTTGGATGGAGCCGATTCTGCGCGAATTCGGGGGAAGGTGCTAACTGTCGTTTCCCGTGGACCGCTAAAGTCCCAACTCCTTCAGGATCGCCTCGCGCAGCTCCTGCGCCCTCACATCCGCCAGCTTGCGCGGATGCGGCATGTCGACTGTGAAGCTCGCCTGGATCTTCGTCGGCCGTGGCGACAGCACCATGATCCGGTCGGCCATGTAGATCGCCTCTTCCACGTCGTGCGTGATCAGCAGCACCGTGTGGCGTTCCTCGGCCAGGATGCGCAGCAGCTCGTTGCGCATCTTCATGTTCATCAGCGCGTCGAGCGCGGAGAACGGTTCGTCGAGATACAGGATCTCTGGCTTGACGATGAAGGCGCGTGCCAGCTCTACGCGCTTGAGCATGCCCCCCGAGAGCTCGTGCGGGTAGGCCCCTTCGAAGCCCTTGAGGCCGACCATGGCCGCGTAGTGATCGGCCAGGGCCATGCGCTCGGCGTGTGTCTCGGCGTGGTCCGTGCCGCGCAGGCCGAACATCAGGTTCTGCTGCACGGTGAGCCAGGGGAAGACCGAGCCGTATTGCGAGATCACGATGCCCTTGGGGCTGGGGCCGGTGACGTCGCGGCCATCGATGCGCACGCGGCCGCTGTCAGGCCGCTCGAAGCCGGCGATCATGTTCATCAGCGTGGACTTGCCGCAGCCCGAGGGGCCGACGATGGCGACGAATTCGCCCTCACCCACCTGCAGGTTCAGGCCGCCCACCACCGGCAGCGTAGCGCCCTTGGCGTCGACAAAGCTCTTGCGGATGTCGTCGATCGAGATCTTGATCTTCGCGTGCTGCGCCTGCTGTTGTTGTTCTTCGTGCTTATCGGACATAACGCCATTTCACCGTCTTGAGCTTTTCAAGCAAACGCGTGCTGCCGTCGAGCAGCAGGCCGATCACGCCGATGATCACCATGCTGGCGATCACAAGGTCGTAGCGGTTACCGGCATTGCGCGAATCCATGATGAGGTAGCCCAGGCCAGAGCGCAGCGCGATCATCTCGGCCGCCACGACCACGAGCCAGGCCACGCCGATGCCGATGCGCATGCCCACGATGATCTCGGGCAGCACGGCCGGGATCACCACCTGCCGGAACAGCACGCTGCGCGGCACTCCGAAGTTGGCCGCGGCGCGCAGGTAGCGGCGCTCGATGGTGTGCACGCCGTTGGTGGTCTGCACAATCATCGGAAAAACCGAGGAGATGAAGATCAGGAAGATCGGCGAGACGTCGTCCATGCCGAACCACAGGATGGCAAGCGGGATCCACGCGATCGGCGAGATCGGCCGCAGCATCTGGAAGATCGGGTTGAGCGTGCGGTAGGCGCCGGCCATCCAGCCCATCCACAGTCCCAACGGCACGGCCACCAGCACGGCCAGGCCGAAGCCGATGCCCACGCGGGTGAGCGAGGCGCGGATGTGCTCCCACAGCGAGCCGTCTTCGACCAGCTCCCACGCGCCCGTCACCACGCCCCAGGGCGTCGGGAAGATCGGACTGTCGCTGCGGGCGACGGACCACCACCAGACGGCGAGCACCGCAGCGATCACCGCCAGCGGCGGCAGCAGGCGGCCGAGCACGCGCAGCATCTGCCCGCCTGAGCTTGTCGTTGTGTTGTTGTCGTTCATGAGTGCTGATGCGTCTTCTTGGGTTTGCCTGGCGCGCTTGCTTTCGTCCATCGGTGCCAGCGCCATTGCAGTCGCTGCCACGGGGTGTCGGGATGCTCGGCCACCACCACACTCATCTGGCCGCTGGCGTGGGCGGTGCAATCGAAGCTGTAGGTGGAGGCCACCTCGAAGGGCAGCCGGAAGCTCTGCCCCGGCATGATCAGCACGGGGCCGAACTGCTGCGGCACCTCGTCGAGATTGCGCAGCAGCAATTGGTCGTTGAGGCCGAGCGTGAGGTCGATGCGATCGGGCAGGATCTCAAGATCCTTGTTGCCCGCCATGCGCTGCGCCCAGGTGCCCTTGGGGATTTCGAAGACCTCGTCGCGCGAGTCGAGATGCAGCGGCGCGAACGCAGCCCATGCGGCTCCGCAGACCAGGGCCGCCGGCAGCAGCCAGAGCAAGAGATGGCGCACAGGGCGGCGCAGGCTTTGCTTCACTTGGTGGCCAGCAGCAGACGCAGGTCGTGGACGAAATCTGCCGGCGGATGGCCGTAGGGCATCAGCGCGCGCAGCCGGCCTTCGCGGTCGATCAGGAAGACCGAGGTGGAGTGGCTCATGCCGTAGTTCTCGGTGCCGGCCTTGGCCTCGATCTTCTTGGCGATCACGCCGTAGTTCTTGCGCAGCGATTCCAGCGCCTGCGGCTTGCCGGTGCCGCCGACGAAGCTGGCATCGAAGGCGCCGAGGTATTTGCGAACGCGGTCGGCATCGTCGCGCTCGGGGTCCACGCTCACGTACACCACCTGCACGTCCTTGGCCTCTGCACCCAGCTGCTGGCGCGCCTGGGCCAGCGTGGCCAGCGTGGTCGGGCAGATCTCAGGGCAGTGCGTGAAGCCGAAGACCAGCAGCACCAGCTTGCCGCGGAAGGTCTGGAGCTTGAGATCGCCCTTGGCCGAGGCAGCCGTGCTCGACAGCCCGCCCGGGAATTCCGGTGCGGCGTAGGGCGGCTCGAACACGCCAGCCTTCAAGGCGGGCGCGGCGCTGGCCAGCAGCGGCACAGCCAGCATCAGCGATGCGACCCACGCGAAACAACGACGCAGCAACTTCATCACCTTCACAGCGTGATCGGGGCCGCCTTGGCCGCCTTGACGAAGCTCTCGTCCATGTACTTCTCGTAGGCCACGGGCGCCTTGATCGTGCCGGCCTCGATGGAGAGCTGCATCAGCTCCTCGAACTCGGAGCGAATCATGCGCAGGTCGCCGTAGGTGACGCGGTCGGTCGGGTTCTCCATCACGAAGCGAAGGATGTTCGGGTCCTGGTTGAAGTACTTGCGCCCGGCCGCGATCTGGATGGCCTTCTCGCGGTTGCCGGCCTGCAGGTCCAGCCAGTTGCCGGCGCCCTGCACGTGATTGACCAGGTCCTGCACCATCGGGCGGTTGTCCTTGATGAGCTCCTCGCGCACCGTCAGCACGCAGCAGATGTAGTTGCGCCACTCATCGCGCGTCATGCGCAGCGGCTTGGCATAACCGGCACGTTGAGCGGAGGCGCCGAAAGGCTCGCCCGTGCAGTAGGCGTCCACGGCCTTGGCGTAGAGCGCGGCCGGCATGTCGGGCGGCGGCATCTCCACGATCTGGATGTCCTTGGGCGTCATGCCCTCCTGCGCCAGCATCTTGCGCAGGAAAAGGAAGTCCACGGCAAAGCGGCTCGGGATGGCGATGCGCTTGCCCGTCAGGTCCTTGAACTTCTTGTAGGGCGAATCGGTGCGCACCATGATCACCGCACCCGAGCGATGGCCCAGCGAGACGATCTTGACCGGGATGCGCTTGTCCGCCAGGTCCATCACCAGCGGCGCCAGCATGTAGGCGGCCTGGATGCGGTTGGACATCAAGGCTTCCTTGATCTCCGGCCAGCCGTTGTACTTGCTGTACTCGAACTCAAACTTGGCGCCTGTGCCGGCGCTGTTGTTGCGGGCCCGTGCCACGCAGGCCACGGGCAGCGTCAGGTTGCAAGTGACCGGCAGGCCGCCGACGACCAGGGCATTGGAGGCCGACGCCTGCACAGGCGGCAGGCCCAGCAGCGGCAGCGCAGAGGCCATGCCGCAGCGCAGCAACTGTCGGCGATCGACTTGATGGGGCTCGGACACGGCGTTCTTGGAGGCTGTACAGGACGGTGCCCACTCTGCCGCAACGGTGCTTACTGTCCATCCGGTCTGACAGCAATGTTCCTACGTACCTACACACCCATGTCAGCCTGAAATGACCGTTAGCAGCTGCCGATCAGGGCGTCGGCGTGAGTCTCAGCATTTGCACGCCGTGCGGCGCCACGCTGCCGCCAAAGCGCCCGCTGGCGCCCTTCGTCTTCTTGCCGCTCCACAGCTCGCTCACATCAGCCTTCAAGCCGGCAGGCCACTCCAGCTGCGCCCAATCCACGCCGATCTCCGCCGGCTTCTCAGATCGGTTGAACAGCACCACCGCCCGATCCCCACCCGCCAGCGGCCGCACCCACACTTCCAGCGCGCCCTCCTTCGAGACGCGCCGCGCCTGCCGGCCCAGCGGGTCCTGGTCGATCGCGATCACAGCGGTGTTGGTGAGGATGCGCTTCGTCGCCGCATCCATCTTGGCCATGTCGTTGCCGGCCACCAGCGGGGCGGCGAGCATGGCCCAGAGCGAGAAGTGGGCCTCGTACTCCGTGTTGCTCATGCCGCCATTGCCGACCTCCAGCATGTCCGGATCGTTCCAGCCGTTGGGCGCCGAGTCGGTCCACAGATCGGCCTGCATGTCGAGGATGTCCACCATGCCGTGCGACCAGTCCTTGGGGCCGGACCAGGCATCGCGGATGTCGCCTGTGGTGCGCCACATGTGGCCCACCGGATGCGCCCACTTGCCGGGTTTGCTGGTGCCCCATTCGCAGATGGAGAGCAGGATGTCGCGACCCGACTGGCGAAGCGCTTTCGCCATGATCGTGTACGCCGCCTCGGCGTTGCGCGGGCCGGTGGCGCACCAGTCGTATTTCAAATAGTCCACGCCCCACTTCGCGTACTGGCGCGCATCCTGGAATTCATAACCTGCGCTGCCGGGTCGGCCGCCACAGGTGAGCACGCCGGCGTCGGAATAGAGGCCGAACTTCAGGCCCAGCGCGTGCACGTAGTCCGCCAGCGCCTTCATGCCACTGGGGAAGCGCTCCGCGTCGGGCTGGATGTTGCCGTCGGCATCGCGGCTCTTCTGCCAGCAGTCGTCGATGACGATGTAGCGGTAGCCGGCGGCCTTCATGCCGGAATCGGCCATGGCTTTCGCCTGTTCACGGATCAGGCCTTCGCTGACATTGCAAGCGAACTTGTTCCAGGAGTTCCAGCCCATTGGCGGCGTGGGCGCGAGATTGGGCTTGGGGGCGTCGAGGCGCAAGGTCTCGTGCGCAAAACTGGAAACCGCTGACAAGAGCAGAACGAGCGAAACGAGAAACTTCTGCATATCTCTCTCCTCAAACGGTGCCACGACGGGCTTCGAGTTGTTCGCGGATCTCGTGCATGCGCTGCTCGGTCAGGAAGTAGCGCGAGACGACAACGATGGCGATGACGAGGCCGATGATCGGCAGGCCCGAGAGCAGCACGCGGATCATGAGGATGGCTTGCTCGCCCTGCACAGGCAGCTTGGCGTCAAAGCCGGTGAACTGCAGGATCCAGCCTGAGGCGAGGCTGCCCAGCCCCAGGCCCGCCTTGGAGATCCACGAGCCGCAGGCCGCAAAGGCACCTTCGCGACGCTGGCCGCTTTGCAATTCGTCGTGGTCCAGCACGTCGGCCATGGCCGACCCGTAAAGCGTCCAGAAGCCGGCCGACGAGAAGGCGAGGCAGCCGCTCGCGAAAGGCTGCAGCCAGGGCATGTCCGGGTTGTAGAAGAACCAGTCGCCGATGAACGCGCCGATGGCCAGCACCAGGATGATCCGCAGCGCATCGCGCTTGCCCAGGCGCCGCGCGAGCCAGCCCGCAAACGGAATGCCGGCCAGGCCGAAGAGCATGCCGGCCACACCCATCAGCGAGTTCCACTTCGTGCCCAGGGCGATGTCGCCATGGCAGACGTAATAAAGGGTCGTGTAGTAGCCGAGCAGGTTCACCATCGCCGTACCGAGGTTGAAGGCCATCATCGCGCCCAGCATCTGGCGGAAGGGCTTGTTGCGCAGTGCGCGGTAGAGCGTGTCGCGGAACTGCACGCGCTGAAAGCTCTTGCTGACCACGGCCTCGTAGTAGCGCTCTCGCGTGAGCACGAAGATGAAGATCGAGACCACCACCAGGATGCATCCGAGGATGGTGGTGTAGACCTGCGCGCCCTTGAGGATGTCGGGCTTGCCGGTCGAGTCGTTGAAGATCACCAGCGTGGTGAACTGCGCGGCCGCGAACATCGCCAGCTCGGGCAGCTTCTGGATCGCGTTCTTGACCGACATGACGCGAGTGCGCTCGTGGTAGTCGGGCGTCATCTCGGAGGCCAGGCTGTTCCACGGCATGTAGAAGCAGCTCATCACCGGCACGTAGAGGCAGGCCGAGACGAGCATGTAGACGAAGTATTCCTGCTCGCTCCAGCCACGGCCCACGGCGAACAGCAGGGGCAGGCCGATGCCCGCAAGGATGCCGCCCACCAGCATGAAGGGCCGGCGGCGCCCCCAGCGCGTTCGCGTGTTGTCCGAGAAATAGCCGAAGAGCGTGTCAGCTACGGCATCCACGCAGATCTTGATGCCCAGCACCGTCGAGATCAGGCCCGGCGCTACGCCGAGAAAGACGTTGTAGACGTGGAAGATCAGTGACTGGTAGAGCCAGTGCCCCCACATGTCGTGAAAGGAGCCCAGGCCGAAGCCGATCTTCTGGGGCAAGGCAACGCGATCGCCGGCGCTCTGCTGAGGCGGCGGCAGTTTCTGGGGCGCAAGCACGGCTGTCTCCTTTGGCCGCCGCATCCGTTTCGCGCGACTGGCATTTTTAGTAAACAGCCGTATTTTGGTGATCAAGCCGCCCAGCGGGTCGGGGGCTAACACCTAGCCTGAGCGGTGCGGGATCAGCGGCGAGGCTTTGATTTCGCCTTGGCGGCTGGCTTCGGCGCCGCCTTGGGTGCCGCTTTGGTTGCCGCTTTGGTTGCCACTTTGGTTGCCACTTTGGTTGCCGGCTTCTGCGCAGCCTTGCGCGCACGCGGCGCCGGCTCGATGCGCGAGCTCTCGCGCACGACCAGTTCCACCGGCAGCAGCGCCTCGGCCAGCGCCGCGTCGCCTTCGATCAGCACGCACGCCGCCACGTGGCCCAGGGCGGCGTTGTCCACGCGCACGGTGGACAGCGGCGGCTTGGCGTGGGCGGCCAGACCGATGTCGTCGTAGCCGACGAAGCGGATGTCTTCCGGGATGCGCAGGCCGCGCTCGTGGCAGATCTCCATGGCGTGCAGGGCCGTGGAGTCGTTGTAGGCAAAGACGGCGTCCGGCGGCTCGGGCAAGTCCAGCAGGCGGCGCATGGCTTCATGGCCGGCGTCGCGGTAGTCCTGCGTGGGGTCGAGCGTGATTTCATAATCGGGATCGAAGAGCCGGCCGGCCTCGAACAGCGCGCGCCGGAAGCCCTTGGCGCGCAGGGCCACCGAATGGTGCTCATGCGGGCCAAAGATCGCCGCCACGCGCTTGGCACCGCCTTCCAGCAGATGCCGCGTGGCCAGCCAGGCGCCGCTGAGGTTGTCGTCATTGATGCTGCGCACGCCCGGGTAGAAGTGGTCCACCAGCACGAGCGGCAGCTCGCACTTGCGGATGGTCTCCATCAGCTCGGGGTCAAAGTAGCCGGCGCCGATCAGCGCCTCGGATTCGTGGCGGCGCACCTGCGCGGCAATGTCGTCGCCCGCCGCAACTGACATCAGCGAGAGCGGCACGCCGTGCTCGCGGCAGGCGGTCTCTGCGCCGTGCAGCACGACGGAGTAGAAATCATTGGAGAGCAGCGAGCCCAGGCTGCGGCGGTACAGGAAGAGCACGCGACGCGGCTTGCCGGTGCGCAGCTTGGCGGTGTCGTAGCCCAGCCGCTGCGCCACGGCCAGCACCTCGGCGCGGGTCTCTTCGGACAGGCCGCTCTGGCCCTTGAGGGCGCGGGAGACGGTGCCAATGGACACGCCGGCCGCCTGCGCCAGTTCTCTTATCGTCACTGCCCGCTTCGCATTCATCTGACGGGCTCCTGCCGTTGTTTAGTTCGCTGCATTGTGTCATCGGTGCTGCGGGATTGCGCTCGTGCTAAACAAGGTTCATTTGCCTAGACTTTCCTCCATTCGCACAAGGACAAACAAGCAGTTCGGAGGAGCACTGGATGCAGAACATGGGCAAGCCGCTGCGCAAGGTGGTGATCGTGGGCGGCGGCGCGGCGGGCTGGATGAGCGCTGCGGCACTGAGCGCGGTATTGAAGCCGCCCTACGAGATCCGGCTGGTCGAGTCGGAGGAGATCGGCATCATCGGGGTGGGCGAAGCCACGATCCCGCCGATCCGCATGTTCAACGGCCTGGCCAAGATCGACGAGGCCGCCTTCCTCAAGGCCACCTACGGCACCTTCAAGCTCGGCATCGAGTTCATCAATTGGGGCCGGCAGGGCGACCGCTACATCCACGGCTTTGGCGGCGTGGGGCGCGAATCGCTGTGGCCCGTGGACTTCTCGCAGTACTGGCTGCGCATGCGCGCCCTGGGCCGCGCCCAGCCGCTGGATGCCTATGCCATCTCCAACATGGCGGCGCGGGCCCACAAGTTCATGCTGCCCAAGCCCGAGATGAAGAACTCGCCACTGGAGGCACTGGGCTACGCCTACCACTTCGATGCCGGGCTCTATGCCAAGCACCTGCGCAAGCTGAGCGAGGAACGCGGCGTGCGCCGCACCGAGGGCAAGGTCGTGCAGGTGCTGCTCAACGAGGAGCCGGGGCCCTGGCAAGGTCATGTCCGTGCCGTGCAGATGCAGAGCGGCGAGCTCGTCGAAGGCGACCTGTTCATCGACTGCTCGGGCTTCGCCAGCCTGCTGATCGAGAAGACGCTCGGTGTGGGCTTCGAGGACTGGAGCCATTGGCTGCCCTGCGACCGCGCGCTGGCCGTGCCCAGCCAGAGCCACGGCCCGCTGCTGCCCTACACCCGCTCTACCGCGCACCGCGCCGGCTGGCAGTGGCGCATCCCGCTGCAGCACCGCGTGGGCAACGGCCATGTCTATTCCAGCCTGCACATGAGCGACGATGAGGCCGCATCCGTCCTGCTCGGCACGCTGGACGCCCCGGCCCTGGCCGAGCCGCGCCTGATCAAGTTCCGCACCGGCATGCGCGCCCAGGCCTGGCAGCGCAACGTGGTGGCCATCGGCATGTCGGCCGGTTTCGTGGAGCCACTGGAATCCACGGCCTTGCACCTGATCCAGATGGGCATCGCCAAGCTGATCGAGGCCTTCCCGCACACCGGCTTCGATCCGGTGGAGATCGCCGAATACAACCGTGGCAGCCGCCAGCGCTATGAATCAGTGCGTGATTTCATCGTGCTGCACTACCACCTGAACCAGCGCGACGACAGCGAGTTCTGGCAGGCCTGCGCCCACATGTCCGTGCCCGAGACGGTGAGCCGGCGCATGGCGCTCTACGGTGCCAGCGGGCGCCTCGTCTACGTGGAGGGCGACCTCTTCCGCGAGCCGAGCTGGCTCGAGGTGATGGAAGGCCAGAACCTGCGGCCCAAGGGCTGGCTGGCGCTGGCCGAGCTGCAGGGCGTGGAAGAGACGGCGGCCTACCTGAAGGGCGTGGCCGACACCATCGCCAACTGCGTGGCGGTGATGCCGGATCATGCGGAGTTCGTGCGGAAGTATTGCGCGGCAGGCGCGATGTAGCCAACAGGCCTGCGAAATGAAAAAAGGGCGCCGCATGCGGCGCCCTTTCGCTTTCGTCTGCGCGTCAGAAGTTGTACTGCGCGCTCAACTTGTAGCCACGGCCCGAAGTGAAGAAGTTGTGGCCGATCATGCCGATGTGCTGCTGCATGATCTGCTTGTACATCTTGTTCGTCAGGTTGGTGGCCTCCAGACCCACGGAGAAGTCGTTGCCGATCTTCAGGTGAACGCCGGCATCGAGCTGACCGTACGCATCAGCCCACAGCGGCAGGCCGACGGGCAGGTTGTGCTGTCCGTAGGTCGCGCTGTTGGGATTGGTGTCGAGTGCGTTGGTCTGGTTCGGGCCGGTGTTGTCGGAGTTCAGCGCCACGCCGTAGAGGTACTTGCCGCGCCAGTTGTAGGCCAGGCGGGCAGAGATCGGACCACGGTCGTAGAGCAGCGCGAGGTTGAAGGCGTTGCGCGACAGGTTGTCCAGCGGCATGTCGCCGAAGGAGCGGCCATCGGTATCGCAGCCGTTGATGTACAGGTTCAGGTTGTCCTGACCCGCACCCGGCGAGCAATAGCCGGTGTACACGGCGTTGTAGCGCTTCACCTTGCTGTCCACGAAGGTGTAGTTGGCCTGCACGCCCAGACCCTGCAGCAGCGACGGCAGACCGTCGAAGTACTGCTGGTAGGCCATTTCCACACCACGCGCATAACCCTTGGCTCCATTGACAGGGCCGTTCAACACGAAGTTGACGTTGTTGCCGTTGTTGTCCTTCACCGTGCGGTTGAACGCCTGGTTGACGATGATGTCCTTCAGGTTCTTGTTGAACACCGCCATCGTGAAGGAACCAGTCTTGGAGAAGTACCACTCGGCGGTGACGTCTTCCTGATCGGAGCGGATCGGCTTGAGGTTCGGATTGCCGCTGGCCGTGCCGGTGAGGTTCACCTTCTTGACCGTCGGCGGCGTGGTCGTCTGGTCCACCTCGATGGTCTGGTTCATCTGCAGGTAGCCCTGCATCTGACTGAACTGCGGACGGGCCAATGCGCGCGACACGGCAAAGCGGAACTGCAGGTCCGGCGCGGCCTTGTACTTCAGGTTCAGGCTCGGCAGGACGTCCGTGAAGCTCTGGTTGAAATTCTGCTCCGTCGCAAACGGCGTGAGCGAAGGAACCGCCACGCCGCCCGCGCCGGCGGGTGCCGCCTGCGTGGTCAGGATGGTGTAGCCGTCTGCCGCGTTCTTGGTGTGGACGACGCGCAGGCCGACGTTGCCGTCGATCGGCGTGCCCAAATCCTCGAACGAGAAGCGCAGCTGCGCATAGCCCGCCGTCGTGGTCTCCGACTGCGTGTTGCGGCCGGCCGGATCGGTGCCGAACGAAGTCGGCGCCCAGGCACCACCGCCCTGGATGCTGGTGGCATTCAGGTCGCAACCGGTCTGGCCCGGAGCCATCCAGCTGGGCTGGAAGGCCTGGCACTGGTTCAGGTAGAGCTGATGCAGCTTGTTGTAGCTGTTGGGCCAGTCAAACGCCACCGAAGCCGCCGGGAAGTACAGCGAAGGCAGCGAGACCTTGCCGCCACCCATGAAGTCGCCGTAGCTGTTCTTGTAGGTGGGGATGTTGGAGTTGCTGACGTAGGCCAGGTCACCGATGTTCCAGCCCACCTGCCACGCGTGCGTGATGGTGGCCCAGTTGTAGCTCGGGTTGCTGTTGATGGTCTCGGCATCGCGCTTGGCGATGCGCACGCCGAAGCGGATGTCCTGCAGGATCGGGTGATCGCGGAACACGTAGCGCGCGTCGCCCTTCCAGGCCTTCTGCGTGCCCTTGCCCTTGTCCAGGTGGTCCATCATCATCGCCCAGTAGTACTTGCTGGAGTCGTTGAGGATGTTCAGGCTGGTCTGGTCGAACACCAGGTGCGGCATGGAACTCGTGTAGTCCACGGTCTCCTGCGGCAGCTGCACGCCCGTGCCCACCGTGGAGTCGAAGTTGTTGGTCTTGGACTTGATGTACTGGAAGTCCGAAGTCAGCGTCAGCTGCTCGTTGACGTTGCCCGAGATCTTCCACGACAGCTCGTCGGTCTGTGACTGGCGTTTGGAATAGCGCGTCTGGTTCTCGACCTCCAGGCCGGTGTAGTTGCCGTTGGCATCCTGCTTGCCGGTCAGCGTGCCCTTCTGCATCACGCCGTTGGCGTCATAGACGCCGTTCAGCACCACCACGTTATACGGGTCGACCTGGGCGCTGACGTTGTTCTCGTTCCAGTTGAACTTGAACTTGGAACGAAAGAAGGTCAGCGAGGACTCGACCGTGTCCTTCTTCCACTGCAGCGCGCCGTAGATGCCGTCGCGGGTGCGATCGTAGAACTGCTGCTTCCATGACATGTCGCGCGAGTACCAGGTGGTGCTGGTCGGCGTGGCCTTGTAGAACGGGTCGACCACCAGGCCGTCCGTGCGGTTGGAACTCAGCGAGTGCGCGACGTCGATCAGCGCACCGAACTTGCCGGCCTCGGTGTTCCAGGTGTTGGACAGCAGGCCCGAGATGCTGGGCTTGTTCTTCTTGGCCAGGCTGTTGCGCGACACGTCGGCCGAGATCGCGCCCTTGAAACCGTTGAAGTCGAAGGGCAGCGCCGTGCGCAGGTTCACCAGGCCACCGATGGCGCCTTCGATCTGCTCGGCCGAAGGGTTCTTGTAGACGTCCACGCCGGCCATCAGCTCGGGCGGCACGTCCTCGAAACCCAGGTTGCGACCCTGGTTGGCGCTGAAGGTCTCGCGGCCGTTGAGCTGCGCGCTCACGTAAGTCAGGCCCCGGATGTTCACCCCCGAGCCTTCGACCGAGAAGTGCACCGGGTCATTGGAGGCGGACACGCGCGACATCGTGGCGCCGACGATCCGCTGCAGCACTTCGGAGACCGAACGGTCCGGCAGCTTGCCGATTTCATCGGCCACGACCGAATCGACGATCTCGTCGGAGTCCTGCTTGATCTTCTGCGCCGACGCCAGCGCGGCCCTGCGGCCCGTGACGATCACCGACTCCAGCTTCTGGTCCGCCTTGGCGGGAGCTGCGGTCGCATCCTGGGTTTGCGGTGCTGTCTCCTGCGCAAAGGCCGGTACCGCTATGACGGCGATGGCCTGTGCAGCAGCCAAGGACAGCGTTGTCCTTTTGAAATGTCTCATCCTCGTTGCTCCTCTTTGGTGGATGTCATGCGGCCCTCTTCCAAAGGCTGCATGCATGGCGTGCGGCTATTGCTTTGCCGCATCTGTTGGTAACGATAACAACCGGAAACTTCTCGCAACCTAGGGGCAATCCGAGTCCGTGGACCAGACACAACATTGCACCCTCTTCAGTCTTGCTACTTGCCTTCAGCGCCCCCTTCCCTGATCGCGCTACCGGACTGATCCAGCGCACGGAACTCCAAGCGACGCGGCAGCTCGCCGCGCACGATGACCTTGCGCGGCATGCCGGGCATCAGGTCGATGAAGTTGTCGATGAAGCCTCGGGCCGAGCCTTGCGCGCTCAGCCAGAGACCCTTGACCGGCTTGTCGGTGGTCAGCAGCAGGGTGCCGCGCTCGCGCGTGGCGGTGATGCGGGCCTCGGACAGCTTGTGGAACTTGAAGGGCTCGGTCCAGGCGCAGTCGCGGGCCAGCTCGGCGGCGCCGCGGGCGTCAAAGGCGCAGAGCTCGGCGGCCACGGCTTCGTCGCCAAAGTCGGGCAGCGCCTGTGTCAGCTCGACACAGCCGTTAGGTGAAAACTCGGCCAGCAACTCATGCTCGACCAGCAGCCGGCCATCGAGGGCAAACACGCGCAGCTCCAGCCGCGCCGGGCACGGCTCGGGCAGCGCGTTCATCAGCGCCATGCGCGCCTGGCCCCGCTCCAATCGCAGCGCCACTGAAAGCGATGCCAACGCACGCCGCACTGAATGCCACGCAGGCTTGACCTCGCCGCTCGAATCGATGAGCGCCCAGCTCGTCACCGGCCAGCAGTCGTTGAGCTGCCAGACCAGCGCGCCGCTCACCGCGCGCGCGCCGGGCCGCTGCCAGCGGCGGCGGAAGTCCTGGTAGGCCACGCGCATGGCCTCGGCCTGCACGAACTGCGTGGCGTAGACCTGTTTCGCCAGGCTCGGGCCGATCGACTCGGCATGCAGGTTGTCGGCCAAGTAGACCGCGAGGCGGCGATGGCCGTCCGGCCCCGCCGCCGAGCCGGCCTTGTTGTGCCATTGCACGGTGCGGCTTTCGGGATAGCGCTCGGCCTCGGGCAGCACGGACTCGAACAACGCCAGCGACGGGTGCGATTGCATGCCGAACTCGCTGACGAAGCGGCCCTGCACATCGCCGTAGCGCTGGTACGGCAGCATCTGCTGGTGCCAGACCTCCCAGCTGTGGCGATCGCCGGAGGTCTGGTCGGTGGTGCGACCGACGTCATCCACGCGCGGCGTGAAGGGGCTGCCGGGCCAGTAGGGTCGCTGCGGATCGAGTGCGGCACAGACCTCGGGCAGCAGCTGCTCGTAGATCGCCAGCGCCTCGAAGTTCTCCAGCGGTACGCCGGGGCCGTAGAGGCCCACCGATTCGGCGATCTGGTAGTCCTCGTTGTTGCCGCACCAGAGCGCCAGACAGGCGTGGTGGCGCAGGCGCTTGACCGCGCTTTCGGCCTCGGCGCGAACGCTGGTCAGGAAGTCAACGTTGGCCGGATAAACACCGCAGGCGAACATGAAGTCCTGCCAGACCAGCAGGCCCTGTTCGTCGCAGGCCTCGTAGAAGGCTTCCTGCTCGTACACGCCGCCGCCCCAGACACGCAGCATGTTCATGTTGGCCGCCGCCGCCTGCGCCACACGCTCGCGGTAGCGCTCGGGCGTGATGCGCTCCAGCAGGTTGTCGTCGGGAATCCAGTTGGCGCCGCCGGCGAACAGCTCGGTGCCGTTGACCTCGAAATGAAAGCTGCTGCCCGCCTCCCCCGCCACGGGCTGCTGCAGCAGGCGCAGGCGGCGCAGGCCGATGCGGCGGCGGTCTTCGGCCAGCACCACGGCGCCATCCAGCACCCGCAGCTCCAGCAGGTAGAGCGGCTGCTCGCCGAGGCCGCGCGGCCACCACAGGCGGGCCTGCTCGACTTCGATGCGGCCATGAGCCGCCGTAGCGGGCAGGCTCAGCTCGGCCACGCAGCGGCCTTCCGCGTCGCGCAGCGTGAAGCGGCAGCTCAGCCCCGACAGCTCGCCTTCGACGCGAGCGCTGACCTGCACGCTGGCACTGCCCTTGTCCAGATCGACCTCGCTGACGCACAGCAGATCGTCAACCCGCACCTGCCAGCCATGCCGGCGCACCGCGCGCCACGGGCCGCAGGTCAGCAGCTCCGGGCCCCAGTCCCAGCCGAAGTGGTACTGCGCCTTGCGGGCGTGCAGCCGCGAGCTGTCGCCGTTCCACAGGGCACGCTTGCCGTGCACGGCCTCGACGGCGCGGGCGCACTCCAGCGCCGAGTCGAAACGCAGCAGCAGTTCGTTGGTGCCCGGCCGCAGGCGATCACGCACGTCAATACGGTGCGGCACGAACATGTTGTCGGAGGCGAGCAGCGGCTGGCCGTTCAGCCAGGCCGTGCAGTAGGTGTCCAGGCCCTCGAAGACGAGGTCTTCGTGCGCGGCCAGTTCGCCGCCCTCGAAGCGCAGGCGCCAGGCCCAGGCGCGCTCGCCCACCCAGCGCACCTCCAGCTCGTTGCGGCCGTAGTAGGGATCGGGGATGCGCCCGGCGGCCAGCAAGGCGCCATGCGCCGTGCCTGGCACGCGCGCCGGCAACCAGGCAGACTCGGGCAGGGATGCGATCGCCTCGGGGCCGGCACCGGCCGACACTTCAGCCAGATTCCAGCCCTCGTGAAGAGCGCTCAGTCGTTCAGGGCTCACTTCGATCTTGTCTCCGAATTTTGACTAAACAACCATTTGTTGTGCATTTTGTTTCCTAAACGAAATTTGAGCCCCAGGGATAGCACGGATGTTTTCGGGCTCCAGACCACAACACGAAGGCTTTCCGAAGTCTCACAATGCGCCCGTTTACTAAACTCCTTCGAACATGCAAAGCTGGCTGAAAGGACTTGCCAAGGGAATGGGACTCGCGCTGCACCTGCTGCTGGCCGCTGAGGCAGCGCAGGCTGCCGATGTGCCGCCGGCCCCCTCTCCCACCGTCGACAGCCGCCTGCAGGCCTTCATGGGCCGGCTGGCGGCCGGCGAGCTGCTGACCGTCGCCACGCTGGGCGGCTCCATCACGACGGGCTACGCCGCCCAGCCGCCGCGCGAGAAGGGCTATGCCGCGCTGCTGGCGCGCGCGCTCGGCTCGAACGTGAAGCTGGTGAACGCGGGCGTGAGCGGCACGGACTCCGCTGCTGCAGTGCAACGTGTGAACGCGCAGGTGCTGGCTGCCAAGCCGGATCTGGTGATCGTGGAGTTCGGCGTCAACGACCAGTGGCTGGACCCTGCCGTGCGCACCAGCAGCTACGAGGCGCTGCTGCGCCGCATCATGAATTCGCCATCACACCCGGCCGTGCTGGTGCTGGCGCTCACGCAGGCCCGCAACCAGACGCGCGACGCGGTGGAAATCCAGCTGAAGCTGGCCCGCCACTACGGCCTCACCGCGCTGGACTTCGGCACTTGGGCCGACGCCCACGGCGGCTGGGCCGGTCTCTACGACGAGCCGGTTCATCCCAACGCACGCGGCCACGAGCGCATTGCCCAGGCCATCGAGCAGACGCTGCGCGCCGTCGCAGCAGCAGGCAACACCGCCCGCAGTACCGCCCACCGTACCGGCGCGAGCGACGCCCTGCCCGCCCCCGTCTACGGCCGCGCCCACGAATTCACCCGCATGTGGAGCGGCGAAGAACTCAAGCCCTGGCGCAACACCGGCTTCGCGCGTGGCGGCGAAGTGCATCCCGAGTGGACCGGTCAGCAGCCGGGCTGGATGGCGAAGGCCGACGACGCAACGGCGAGCTTCCTTGTCTGGGGCAGCGAGGTCGCGATCTTCCATGCTGAGAGCGAGCACTACCGCAACCTCGAGGCCTGGGTGGACGACGGCCCCGCCGTCACCGTGCGCGGCCAGGTGCCCGAGCGGCACGGTTATCTGGGCTGGCACTACACCGTCATCGGTCGCGGCCTGGAGGCCGGCGCGCATCTGCTGCATGTGCGCATGAAGCGCGACGAGTGGGCGGGCAGCGGCCGCCCGGCGAGCCTGCTGGCGGTGATGGGCGCGGGCATTTTCCCGCCGGCCCTGCAGACCAGCGACTTCGTGCGCGAGACGCCATCGAGTACCGCCGGACTGATCCCCGCCACCGATGCCCGCCTGCGCCTCGTTGGCCGCAGCCAGGCCGTCGACGGCGCACGGCTGATGGCCTGGAGCGGCACGGAGATCCGCGCGCGCTTCACTGGCAAGAGCCTCGCCCTGCGCTTCCAACCCACGCGCGGCAAGACGAACTACTACACGGTGGAGATCGATGGCCGCCGTCACCTGCTGGCGCTGACCGGCGACGGCGCGGCCGAGTGGCGCCTGCGTGAAGCGCTGGCCGACGGCGAGCATGAGCTGCGCATCCTCAAGCGCAGCGAGGCTTCGCAGGCCGAGAGCCTCTTCATCGGCCTGCGTCTGAGCGAAGGCGGCCTGTTGCTAGCGCCGCCCGCGCCGCGGCCGCTGCGCTTCGCCTTCTACGGCGACTCGATCACCGCTGGCGCCTGCGACGGCGACATCGGCACCGACCAGTACGACGATCTCTCCAGCCACGACGGCACGCGCGCCTATGGCGCCGTCACCGCGGCCAAACTCGGCGCCGACTACTTGGGCTTTGCCGTCAGCGGCATCGGCATCACGGCCGCCTGGGACCCGCTGCTGATGCCGCAGGTGTGGCACCGATATGCACCGTACCTCGAAGCGCCGGTTGCCCCCGTGGCGGAGGACACCCGCGACAGGGCGCCGGACGTGGTCTTCCTCAACCTCGGTCAGAACGACTACGGCTTCCCGCATTCGCAAGGCCGCGGCATCGCGGCGGACTTCGCGCCGCGCTACCTGGCCTTCGTGCGCGAATTGCGTGCCCGCTATCCGGCGGCGAAGATCGTGCTGCTGGTTGGCGGCATGACGGCCTGGAAAGAAGAGCCGGCTGTGCTGCGCGGCATCGAGCAGGCCGCGCGGACGCTGCGTGCCGAGGGCGACAACAAGGTGTGGAGCTATCGCTTCGAGGCCTTTGCCTACGCGCACCCGCGCATCGACGTGCACCAGCTGATGGCCGAGGAGCTCAGCGCTTTCCTTCAGCGCGAGGTGCTGAACAAATGACGATGCCGACAACAACGATGCCGGACATGCGCAAGCCGGAAGCCCTGTGGGCGCACATGCGCCACACACTCGCCTTCTACGCGCCGCGCGTGCGCGACGCCAGCGGCGGCTGCTTCCAGTTCTTCAAGGACGATGGCCAGATCTACGACCGGCGCACGCGCCACCTCGTCTCCAGCACGCGCTTCGTCTTCAACCACGCGCTGGCGCGGCGCTGGTTCGGTGCGCCGCTGGACGATGTGGCGCATGCGCTGGCCTTCGTGCGAGAAGCCCACGCGCAGCCTGATCGAAATCATGGTGGCTACGCGTGGACGCTCGACTGGCACGAGGGCCGCGCCACGGTCACGGATGGCACCAACCACTGCTACGGCCTCGCCTTCGTGCTGCTGGCTCATGCGCACGCGCTGGAGGTCGGCGTGGAAAGCGCGCGTGCCGGCATTGCCGAGACCTTCGAGCTGATGGAGCGCCGCTTCTGGGAGCCAGCGCACGGGCTCTATGCCGACGAAGCCACGCCGGATTGGCGCTTGGGTCCCTACCGCGGCCAGAACGCCAACATGCATGCCTGCGAGGCGATGCTGGCCGCGCACCACGCCACCGGCGAGGCGGGCTATCTGCTGCGCGCGCTGCAACTGGCCGCCTCCGTCACGCAGCGCCAGGCGGCGCTGGCCGGCGGCCTCGTGTGGGAGCACTACAAGACCGATTGGACGCCCGACTGGGACTACAACCGCGAGGACAAAACCAACATCTTCCGGCCCTGGGGTTTCCAGACTGGCCACCTGACCGAATGGGCCAAGCTGCTGCTGATGCTGGAGCGCCGGCTCGGCGACTCGGCGCCGCAGTGGCTCTATCCAACCGCGCGGCACTTCTTCGACACCGCGATGGCCAGGGGCTGGGACGCCACGCACGGCGGCCTCGTCTACGGCTTTGCGCCCGACAGCGAGGGCGGCGGCGTGTGCGATGCCGACAAGTACTTCTGGGTCCAGGCCGAAAGCCTGGCCGCCGCTGCATGGCTCGCGGTGCGCTCAGGTGAGGATTACCACTGGGCCTGGTACGAGCGAATCTGGCGTTATGCCTGGTTACACTTTGTTGACCATGTGCATGGCGCCTGGTATCGCATCCTCGCGCCAGACAACTCAAAGGTCACCGACGAGAAGAGTCCCGCCGGAAAAACCGACTATCACACCATGGGCGCGTGCCAGGACGTATTGGCTGCCCTCCAAATCGTCCCACCCGCTCAATGATCCGAACCGTTCTGATCGCCGCACTGCTGTGCGGCGCCACCGCCGCGCACGCCGCAAACAACAACGCCGTCAGCACCACCCCGCCGCTTGAATGGCGAGGCGTCAGCCTCTCCAGCGCCGAATGGGGTGAGAAAAACCTGCCCGGCGTCTACGACAAGGACTACGTCTACCCCAGCGTGGACAGCACCGTCTACTACCAGCGGCACGGCATGAACCTCATGCGCATCGCCTTCCGCTGGGAGCGGCTGCAACCGAAGCTGCAGGGTGACTTCGATGCCGCCGAGCTCAAGCGCCTGCACGAGTTCGTGGACGGCGCGACGGCGCGCGGACTCTCCGTGCTGCTGGACCCGCACAACTACGCGGCCTATGTCGTGAAAGACAAGGAACAGCGCATCGGCTCACAGGATGTGTCCATCTTGGCCTTCGCCGATCTGTGGAAGCGCCTGGCGCTGGAGTTCAAGGGCAACCCGCAAGTGCTGTTCGGCCTGATGAACGAGCCGCACAGCCTTCAGACCGAGACCTGGATCGCCGCCGCGCAGATCGCCGTTGACACCATCCGACACACCGGCGCCACCAACTTCATCACCGTGCCCGGCAACGGCTACACCGGCGCTTGGAGCTGGTTCGAAAGCAAGTGGTACGGCACGGCCAATGCCGAGGTGATGGGCCGCCTGAGGGACCCGGCCGGCCGGGTGCTGATCGAGGTGCACCAGTACTTCGACAAGGACGGCTCCGGCACCAGCCCCGAATGCGTGAGCCCGACGATCGGCCGCGAGCGCCTGGAGCGTTTCACCGCCTGGGCCCGCCAGTACGGCTACCGGGCGCTGCTGGGCGAACTCGGCGGCGGCGACAACGCCACCTGCGCGCAGGCCGTGCAAGGCGCGCTCGAGCATCTGCACGGCAATGCCGACGTGTGGGCCGGCTGGCTGTGGTGGGCCGGCGGTCCGCGCTGGGGTGACTACATGCTTTCGATCGAGCCGTACGCAGACGGGCGCGAGCGGGGGCAGATGAAGTGGCTGGAGCCGTGGCTGGGGCGCCGGGGCAACTAACGCGGGTCCCGGTCAGGTTCAATTCGCCAGCAGTGCCTTGGCGGCCTCGATGCGCAGCGTCATCTCCACCTGCGGATCGTTCATCACGCGCAGCAAGAAGGCGCGCGGATCGCTCTCGTTGCTGACGAGCGGTGCAGTCGGCACAGCAGGCCGAACGGCCTGCGCGGGTACAGGCGCGGCGCCGAGCCGGCGCATCGCCTCCTGCCAGGCACCGAGCAGGATCGGCTGCTGCCGCGACAGCAGGTCTGCCTGCCCTTCCGCGCTGGGTTCCACATCGAGCCAGGGCGTGTCCTCGAACACGGGGGCGAGGTCCGGAGCGACGAAGGCGGCCCATTGCTCGACGGCCACTTGCTGCGGGGGCAGGATGCCGTCGAGATTGGCCGTCAGCACGCGCACGCGTTGCGGGAGCGCTTCGGCCAGCCAGCGCCGACGCAGGGCCTCGGCGAAGGCCTCGGCCTCGGTCGCAGCAACGGGCGCTGCCATGGAGAACCACAGCTGGTAGCCGTGGCAGCCATTGATGGCGATGCCCGGCGCGGGCAGCTCCAGCTCGGCCTGGACGCCGCGCCACAACGCACCGAACGCCCGCCAGTCGGCCGGGCTGGCCAGCTCGATGCACAGCGCCCGCACGCGGCCGTCCGGCAGCGGCGGCGGGAACAGGCGGCGAGCTTCGTCTTGCAGTCGGTTCGTCATCGGCGCCACTGTAAGCGACGCCGGCCGGTAGATCGGCTCAGCGCGCGTGCGGACGGCGCCTGCGCAGGCCGACGACCACTGCCAGCCCAGCCGCGAACAGCGCCCACGAGCCCGGCTCCGGCACCGCAGCCGTGAAGCCCAGCTGGGTGCTGGCGACCTTCTGCAGCGCAAGCGCCGTGGTGCTGTCGATGCCCAGGTCGATGGCGGCCTGCTCGCCTGCACCGAGCGTCAACGGGTTCAGGCCGGTGATCGTGCCGAACTGCATCAGCGCATCGAGATAGGAGCCGTACACGCTCGCATGCAGCCGGTCCTTCCACCACAAGTCGATGCCGGTGGCGGGCGTCTGCCAGACACCGTTGGAGTCGTAGAAGCCGGTGGCTGCGGCCAGACCGGTGTTGACGGCAAGCTGGAAGGCATCGCCAGCCGCCACCACCCCCGCGAAGCCCTTGTTGGCGGCCGCCACGCCGTAGATCGTGTTGTGCAGGTCGGTCGTCATGTCCTGCAGGTTCGAGTAGTAGAGCGTGGCGCTCGTCCCCGTACCATCGGGGATGGGCGCGCCGTCGGGCGTGTTGGGGTCGTTGGTGATGTTCTGGTGGGAGAAGACCATGTCCGGACGCGCCCAGGTGTCGGTCAGGTAAACCTTGGTGTTGACGTCGGCGTTCGGGTTGGCCGAGATGTTGCGGGTGGTGTTGCAGGAGCCCTGGCTCAGGCCCGTCGCCATGCAAGCCGCCAGACTGCCGTAGAGCTGGGTCTCGGTATAGGTCTGTGCAGCGCCGTTGTGGATGAACTTCTCGAACTGGTTGGCGTAGGCCTGGAACTGCGCGGCATTTGCATTCTTGCCCTTGCCGGCCGGCAGCGCCGCATCGCTCTGCTCCTGCAGCACGACCACGCCCCAGTCCCGGCTGGCGACGTTGCCGCGCATGTCCCAGGTGCTGTTGGCCGTGTTCAGGAACTGGCCGCGCAGCGTAGCGGCGTTGCGAGCGGAGATGGACACGTCATAGTTGAGGCCAGCCTGCACCGTCATCTCCTTGAAGATGCCCGGCACGCCGCCCCACGGATGGGGCTCCCAGGCGTTGGTGCCACTCTGGTTCTGCTCGTAAAAGCCGGCGGTGAGGTCGTGCACGTTCGCGGCGTTGTAGCGCATCACCGGATCGGCGCGGCCGAAGGTGTAGCTGTTGCCAACAAACAGAATCTTGATCGGGTCATCGGCATGCGCGGTGCCGACCAGCGCGAGCAGCGCGACGGCCAAGGCGAGCGATTTCATCGCATGTCTCCTTTGTGCTTGTGTGCGCCGATTCTTGCCATCCGCGTAAAGAAATCGATACGTACAAACCGATCGGAGACAACAGAGAAGGCTCCGCACAGGCAGGCTCTGAGCGCTTCAGGCGCCCTTCATTCGCGGCCAATCCGCGTGTGCGAGACTTCCATGGACCGTTCAATGGTGATGGAGCTCGATTGAAACAAAAGCTGATTTGGTGTGCGCTGGCCCTGACGGCGGCAATGCAGGTTGCCGCTGCGGATTCGGCTCCGGCCTACCCGCCGCTGCTGAGCCCGGAGGTACAGGAGGCCAAGGCGGCCCATCTGGCTGCGGAGTTGCTGTCCCGCTACCACTACAAGGCCATCCCGCTTGACGATGCGCTGTCGGCCAAGATCTTCGACCAGTACTTGAAGACGCTCGACCCCGAGAAGCTCTACTTCCTGCGGTCCGACGTCGATCGCCTGGCCACCAACCGCACCCGGCTTGACGACGCGATCCTGAGCGATGACTTGCGCACGCCGTTCGAGATCTTCAACCTGTATGAACGTCGGGCGGCAGAGCGGCTGAGCTATGCGCGCAGCCTGCTGCGCAAGGGCTTCAACTTCGGCGGAGACGAAACGCTGGCGATCACCCGCAAGGACGCGCCCTGGCCGGCGACCGAGGCCGAGTCGCTCGATCTCTGGCGCAAGCGCGTCAAGAACGATTGGTTGCGGCTCAAGCTGGCCGGTCAGGACGACGCAGCGATCCTCAAGATCCTCGACAAGCGCTACGACAGCGCCATCAAGAGCCTGGGCAGATCTCCAACGCCGACGCCTTTCAGGCCTTCATGAACGCCTACACGATGGCGATCGAGCCTCATACCAACTACCTGGGGCCGCGTGCCGCAGAGGCGTTCGACATCTCGATGCGGCTGTCCTTGGTGGGCATCGGCGCGGTGCTGGTCGATATCGACGGTTACGCCACCATCCGGGAGCTGGTGGCAGGCGGGCCCGCGATCCTGTCGGGACAGTTGAAGGTCGGCGACCGCATCGTGGGCGTGGCGCAGGGCGCGGACGGGCCGATGGAGGATGTGGTTGGCCGGCGCCTGGATGACACGGTGGCGCTGATTCGCGGCGCGGTGAATTCGACGGTGCGGCTCGACGTCCTGCCAGCCGACAGCGGTGCTGATGCATCCAGCAAGAAGGTGGTTCTGACGCGCAACACCATCACGGTGAAGGACAGTGCGGCCAAGGCCAAGGTCTATTCGGTGACGACGGGGGCGACGGGCGCGAGCAAGCGCCTGGTCGGCGTGATCACCTTGCCCTCGTTCTATGAGGATGTCGACGGGCTTCGCAAGGGCGACAAGGACTACCGCAGCACAACGCGCGACGTGGCCCGGCTGCTGGTGGACCTGAAGGCCCAGAACGTGGATGCGGTGCTGATGGACCTGCGCAACAACGGTGGGGGCTCGCTGCGCGAAGCGGTGAACCTGACGGGCCTGTTCGTTGGCAAGGTGCCGGTGGTCCAGACGCGCGATGCCAAGGGCGGCATCACTGTGGAGAAAAACACCAGCACCAGCCAGGCCTGGGATGGACCTCTGGGGGTGCTGATCAACCGAGGCTCGGCTTCAGCAACGGAAATCTTCGCCGCCGCGATCCAGGACTATGGCCGCGGCGTGATCATCGGAGAGCCCAGCTTCGGCAAGGGCACGGTCCAGACCGTCGTCAGCCTTGACCAGATCGCCAGGAACACTGCACCGGCCTATGGCGAGCTGAAGATGACCGTCGCGCAGTTCTTTCGAGTGAACGGCGGAACGACGCAGCTCCGCGGCGTGACGCCGGACATCGCCTTCCCAAAGAGCGGCGACGACGCGCTGTTCGGCGAATCGAGCTACGGCAACGCCTTGCCCTGGACCCACGTCACGGCGGCTGACTACGCGCCTGTGGGCGACATTGCAAAGCAGCTGCCCCGCCTGCTGGCCTGGCATGAGAGTCGAGTTGAGCGTGACCGCGACTATCAGAACCTGCTGGAGGACCTGGCCAGAGCGCAGAAGCAAAGCAAGAAGAACGCGATCTCGCTGAATGAAGAGGTTCGACGCAAGGAGCGCGCTGCCTCGGAGAAGCGCCTGGCCGCCCTGCTGGGCACTGGCGGAGCGAGCGCGGGGCAGAGCACGGTCAGCACACTGGCGGACGATGGCCTGCAGTTCAACGAACGCAAGCTCGACAAGGATCTCGCCCGAGAAAAATCCAGAGACACCGTCACCGACACGCTGTTGAATGAGGCCGTCAGCATCATGTCCGACAGCGCGGCGCTGGCGGAGGGCAAGTTCGAAATAGCGGCGAGCGCGTTGCCGGCTCGTCCCGAAGTGCTCATGCCCCTGTCGACGGGCTCGCCTGAAAAATAGGCGTAGGCCCCTCCGCGCCGGGTTCGCAGTGCTAGCAAACTGAGCCGTTGCTTCTCAAGGAAGCGACTTCTTCCGCGCTCACGCCCAGCTCCTTCAGAACTTCATCAGCGTGTTGCCCATGCAGCGGCGCAGCGAAGGGCTCTGGGCCCGGCGTACGCGCAAAGGTGATAGAGCGCGACAGGCCGCGGTAGTGGCCCAGCACCGGATGCGGCATGCGGGCGATCATGCCCTCGGCCAGCGTCTGCGGATGCTCGAACATCTCTTCCACCCGCAGCGCCGCGGCGCAGGGCACGGCATCGCCGAAGATCGCCTCCCACTCGCGCGCGCCGTGCTGGCGCAGCGCCTCATGCAGCCGCGGCACGAGTTCGCCAGCGTGCTGGGCGCGCTTCTTGACGGTGTCGTAGCGCTCGTCGAGTGCCAGCTCGGGCAGGCCCACCTTCTCGCACAGGGCGGACCAGAAGCGCACCGTGTTCGCCGAGATGTAGAGATGCCCTTCGCGGGTCGGATGAATGCCGGTGACACCGCCCGATCGCATGTCTCTTCCGATGTCCAGCGGCTCGCCGTCGGCCCAAACGAGGCGCGCGGATTGCATGGTCAGCGCACTGCGCAGCAGCGACACGCCTACGTACTGGCCCAGACCACTCTTCTCGCGCTCGAACAGCGCGGAGGACACGCCGCCGGCCAGCAAGGCGGCGGCATAGTAGTCCACCACAGAGCCGTACAGGATCTCCGGCGCACCGCCCGGCTTGCCCTGCAGCGCGCACATGCCGGTCATGGTCTGCAGCACCTGGTCATAGCCGGCCTTGTCCTTCATCGGGCCGGTCTCGCCGTAGCCCGTGACGGCGCAGTAGATCAGCCGCGGGTTGAGCGCCTGCAGTGTCTCGAAGTCGATGCCCAGGCGCTTGGGCACGCTCGGTCGGAAGTTGTGCACCAGCACATCGGCCTCGCGCACCAGGCGCAGCAAAACGGCCAGGCCCTCGGGTTTCTTCAGATCGAGCGCGATGCCGCGCTTGCTGCGGTTGACGCCGAGGAAGGCGCGGCTCTCGTCGGCCAGCGTGGAGGGGTAGTTGCGCAGGTTGTCACCGTCGGGTGGCTCGACCTTGAGCACCTCTGCGCCCTGGTCGGCGAGCAGGGAGCAGCCGTAGGGACCGGCGATGTAGGCGCTGAGATCCAGCACGCGGATGCCGGCCAGGGGACCTTGGGAAATGCGGCTCATGATGCGGAAGAAGGGGCCAGAGAAAGCCAGGTCAGACGCCAGGCGCCGTCGAGGCGGCCTCCGGCACGGTAGTACGGCTGCATGACGATCGGGCCGCGGTGGCCAAAGGCCAGCTCGATGCCGGGAGCGCCGTCCTGATCCGGGGTCTCGGGGGACGGTGGCAGCTCGCGCAGGCTGGACGGTAGGCGCACGGTCTCTTCTGTCTTGAACCCGTCAATCAATCCGTCGGTGGCGTAGACGAGCGGGCCACGCGTCACGGCGATGTACTCGTGGCGCAGCACCTGCTGGGCCACCGGCGAGCCGTCCGGCGCGCGCGATTCCTGCGTGTTCTGGTTGAGGCAGTGGTGCAGGCGCGGCACCATCGGCAGATCCAGGCGCACCTGCTCTTCGCCACGCCATTCGCGCGCGGGGATCTCGGCGTAGCCGCCCGCCTCAGGCGCTGACAGCGCCTCGCCATTGAGGCTCAGCCGCGCGCCTTCGGCCCAAGACGGGATGCGCAGGCGCAGGGCCAGACGTGCGCCCGCTTCCGGCGCGTGGACCCGCACAAGGATGCTGCCGCCAGCCGGATACGCCGTCTCCTGCTCGATGCGCACACTGCCGACCGTGGCACGTCCGGCGCCGTAGAGATGGACCGTCAGCGCGCCGGCCCGCTCGTCCAGCGCATAGGCCACGCCCGGCAGCTCTTCCAGCGCCATCGCCCCGCTGCTCTTGCAGCAGCGCCAGTAGGTCGTGTGCACGCGCCGGCCGTTGGGGAAGGAGTAGTAGCACCAGTCCTCGCCATTCGGCGCAAACGCGCCGAGCAGGTCGTTATAGGCGCTGCGCTCGATCTCTTCGGCAAAGACAGCCTCGCCGGTGATGTGCAGCAGCTCGCGGTTGAGCTGGATCCAGGCCAGCGTCGAGCACGTCTCCACATAGCCCTGTGGGTTGAAGGCGCCGGGCGCGTTGAACACCTCGCGCGAGCGGTTCGCAACGCCGCCCCACGGGCCACCGCCCAGGCTCAGGTGCTGTTCGCGGATGCTGCGCCAGAGCTGGCGCACGGCATCGAGATACGCGGCCTCGCCCGTGGCGCGGTGCAGCTTGGCCAAGCCGACGAGGTTCCAGGCCAGCTGGTAGGCCTTGCCGGTGCCGATGTCGGCCGCGTCCACGCCGGCGCGTGCGCGGCTCACCAGCGCCAGCGCCGGATTGGCTTCGGCCTGCGCCAGGATCCGCTGCGCGAGTTCCAGGTAGCGCGGCTCGCGCGTGACGAGGTACAGCTCCACCGCCGGATCCATCAGGACCGTGGCCGACATGCCGTGGTGGTTGCCAAGCTCGTTGATGTCGATCCCGCCTTGTGCCAGCGTCTGCAGGCACAGGTCTCCGATACGTCGCGCCGCCGCGAGCCAGCGCTCGTTCGGAAAGCAGCGATGCGCCTCCAGCAAGCCGAGCACGAGGTAGCTGTGTGTCCAGATGTCCCAGGTGCGCACGCTCGGCTCGCCGTTCCAGCTCCAGGGCTTGGGCGGCTGCGGGACCGTGAAGCGGCGCGGCGCGGCGTAGGTGCCCAGATAGCCGTCGGGCATCTGCACCTCGCAGAGGAAATCCGCCACGCGCTCGACCTGCGCATGCAGCAGCGCATCAGTGCTGCGCGCCGCCGCCTTGGCCGCCGCAGCCAGCCATTTGCCGGCGTGCTCGCCGTACCAGTCACCTTCGAGGTTCTGCTCGCGATGCGCGGGCGCGAAGACGGCCATCGCGGGGCTGGTTTCATCCTGAATGAAGTGCAAGAGCCGGCCGCGCCGGTTGGCATCCAGTGCGGCCCCGAGAAGGCCGCCGAGTTGCGCATTCAAGGTCGTCATTCTTGTCATTGCCAGCTGGAGCTTCCTCACCCAGCGTCCACCACGCAGCGGAAGCCGATGCCGCCCGAGCGGTCCTTGCTCGGCGCCATGAGCAGGTACTTGCCATGCTGGTCGAGGCGGTAGGCCTGCGGGAAGTACCAGTGCGAGGTCTGCGGCAGGTAGCTGCTGCCGCCGCGAAGGATGGCGGCGCGGGTGTGCTCGTCCTCGTGCTCGTCGGTCCACTGCCAGACGTTGCCCACCAGGTCCAGCACGCCGAAGGGGCTGGCGCCGCGCGGGTGCGCGTCCACGTCCGCCGGCGCACGCATCGCGCGGCCGCGGTGGGCTTCGGGCACGGCTTGGGCATCCCAGGCCTTGCCCCAGGGGTACGGGCGCCCGTCCAGACCCTGGGCCGCGTACTGCCATTCCCACTCCCGCGGCAGGCGCTTGCCGGCCCAGGCGGCATAGGCACGCGCGTCTTCCAGGCTGACCCAGGTGACGGGCTTGTTCTCCCAGCCCGATCGCGGCGCGCCGTCTTGCCAGTCACGCACGAAGTTGTGGGCGTCGCGCGGCACATAACGACTGGCCTCGACGAAGCGATGGAATTCGGCGTTCGTGACGGGATGGCGGTCCATGTGGAAAGCCTTGATCTGCAGGCGATGGCGGTGGCCTCGACGCGGGCTGCTCTCCCACGGGTACTGCACGTCCACGCCGGCCCAGGTCTGGCCCTCGATCTCGATGCCGCCGACGATGAAGTCGTACTCGGCGGCAGGAATGCTGACCATGCCTTCGGGAGCACGCGCCTGCGGCTTCGTCGCCGCTGTCTCGACCATCTTCTGCGGCAGCGCTTGCCAGCGCGCAGTGAGGCCTTGCAGCGGCGTTCGCGCCCACTCGGCAGCGCGCGCCAGGTAGGCCGGGTCCACGCCCTGCCCCATCTCGGTCAGCAGGAGGGCGCCGTAGCCGTGCGGCTCCAGGGCCAGCTCGATCAGCGCCTGCCCGTCAAGGATGCGCGGATGCAGCTCGCGGCCGTTCCACAGATCGAAATAGCGTGCGCCCTCGCTGTGCGGCAAGGCCATCTGTTCACCGGCGACCTCGTACTCCATGCGGTTGACCAGCGTCCACAGCGTCTGGCCCGGGCCGGGAAAACGGCTGGCGAACACGCCAGGCTGCAGCGTCGGCGCGTAGGGGCGCCAGTCCATGCTGACGAGCAGCGGCGCGAAGGCTCGCTGCAGCGTGGCGATACGGCGCAGCGTCTGCGCGTCGCGCGGCGTCAGCTGGTTCCAGATGCCCCAGACGTTTTCCCAAGCGTTGTAGCCGACGCCGTTGAAGTGGATGTACTGCAGGTCGTTGCTGCGGTTGCGGCCCCAGCGGTTCTCCACGTTGATCATGTGGCGAGGCTCCAGCCACTTCCACTTGGCCACGCTCGGAATCACGTCGGCGGGCACCTTCTTGCCCCAGCTCTGCACATTCCAGATCAGCTGCTCTTCAGAGGAGATCGTCGATTCCGGCTGCAGCACGACCGGGCAGCCCAGCGCGTCGCAGGCGTCGAAGAAGGCGCGCGGCACGCCGTTGTAGGTGTCGCCATTGATACCGTCGGCGCCGACGGCCTGGATGATGCCGGCGATGGCGTGCCAGTCGCGCTGCTCGGGCGGGCGCGTGCCGTTGTCCCAGGGCTTGGTGGGCAGGAAGACGCGCACACCGCGGCGGTGGAACGCATCCACCGCACGCTTCAGGCCCGCGAGACCGCCGGGCATGTCGTGCGCGAGATCGGTCTGGTTGCGGTCGTCCACGCCGATGTTCGGGTAGATGTACCAGATCAGCACCGAGTCGACGCCGCCGAAGCGGGCCTCGAGATCGTCGAGGTAGCGGTCGACTGTGTACTCGCCTTTCTCGCCCTTCGTCGGGTCGAAGAAGTAGCGGTCCTCCACCATCATCTGCACGTGCACGAAATTGCGCTGCGCCCACTGCAGCTCGGGCCGGCGGTAGTTGGCGTCGTCGTAGCCGATGCGGATCAGGTGCTCGCGGCGCCAGTCAATCAGCTCGCGGATCCAGTCCTCGGCCGTGCCCTTGGCGTCCATCTTCCAGTGGCCGATCTCGGCGAAGGGCCAGCCCGGCGCCTTGCCCGGCGTGGGCAGGTAGCGGCCCGTGGTGACGTGGGAGAAGCGGTACTCGGTCTTCAGCGCCTCGCGCTCGTCGTCACCGGGGGGAAGGATGTGATCGGTCATGCGGGGATCGTAGGGAATTCTTCGGCCAGCAGGCCAGCAACTTCATGCGCCGTGGGGATGCTCGCCTGCGCGCCGAGCCGCGTGCAGGCCAGGGCCGCGGCAGCGCTGGCGCGGCGCAGCGCCTCGGGCAGCGCGAACCGCTGGCTCAGCGCCGCCGTCAGCATGCCGCAGAAGGTGTCGCCAGCGGCCGTGGTGTCCAGCGCCTCGATGCTGAACGCCTCCTGGCGGATCAGCTCGCCATGCTGGCGCGCCAGGCAGCCCTGGCTGCCCAGCGTGACGATGACGCAGGGCACGTCGAGCCTGGCCAGTGCGGCTTCAACGCCGCCGTGAGCACCACCGACAGGGACGCCGGTGATCGCAGCCAGCTCGCCCTCGTTCACCACCAGCACGTCCACGGCCGCCAGCAGTTCCGCAGGCAAGGCACGCGCAGGTGCGGCGTTGAGCACCACCTGCACACCGGCGGCGCGGGCGCTGCGTGCGTACGCGGTGACGGTGTCCAGCGGCGTCTCCAGCTGCAGCAGCAGATGGCTGACGCCTGCGAGCGCGGGCAGGTGCTCCGCGCGCAGCGCCATGTTGGCGCCAGGCGCGACGGTGATGGCGTTCTCGGCGCCGTCGGCCAGGCAGATGAAAGCGCAGCCGGTGGCTTCGTGCTTCACGCGCACGATGTGCAGCTGCACGCCGGCGCCAAGCAGCGAGGCTTCGATCGGCTCGGCCGAGGCATCACTGCCCAGGGCCACGAGCATGCTCACCGGCACCGCGCCGGCGCGCGCCGCGGCCACGGCCTGGTTGGCGCCCTTGCCGCCAGGGAAGGTGGCGAAGTCGCGGCCCAGCACGGTCTCGCCGGGCGCCGGCACATGGCCGGCGCGCACGACGAAATCGAGATTGGCCGAGCCGGCGACGAGGACGCTGGAGAGGTTCATCAGAAGGTCACGGTGTGCGTCAGGGAGACCACGCGGCCGCGCCCCGACCAGTAGTTGCGATAGCCGGCAAGCTGCGACCAGCTGAGGATGTAGAACTTGTTGGTCAGGTTCTCGATGCCCAGCGTCGTCTTGCCCGGTCGGCCCCAGTCGTAGTTGGCGCTGAAGTCCCAGAGCGTGTAGCCCTTGGTGTGCTCCTCAGCACTCGTGCCCACGTTGAGATCGCGGTCCAGCAGCTTGGTGGCGCCCAGCGTGAGCTCGGCGCCGGGCATGAACTGCCAGTTCATCCTGCCGCCGATCTTGTCCGGGTTGGTGTCGTTCACGCCCATGCGCTTGGTCAGCGGGCCGCCGGCGGTGAAGGTGGTCTTGCCGAGAATGCGCGAATACAGCGCGGTGAACTTGAGCTCGCGGTTGAGCGAATAGTCACCCGTCAGCTCGAAGCCGCTGATCTGCACTGGCGCGCGATTCATGATGAAGTCGTTGGTGACCGGATCGATCGAGAGCGAGACGCCCAGGCTCGAGTACGACTGGTAGACCGAGGCACCGAAGCTCGCGCCCTTGCCGCGCCAGTTCGCGCCGATTTCCTTGTTGCGCACCAGGATGGGCTGCAGGTCCAGGATGCCGGCCACGCTCTGGCCCGGGTAGTTGATGTTGCGCAGCGGGATGCCGACGTTGGGCAGCGTGAAGCCTTTGCTGATGGAGGCGAACACCGACCAGTCCGCCGGCAGCCGCAGCACCAGGCCGACGTTGGGCAGCGTGGCCTCGTAGTCGAGCTTGCCGCCCTGCACGGCCACGCGCTTGCGGTAGTAGGTGGTGGTGTAGCTGTCCACCTTGAGATTGCCGTCCTCGCGGCGCACGCCGCCCGACAGCGTCAGCGGGCCGACGTCCCAGGACAGCTGGGCATACGGCGCCCAGCTGCGGTAGATCATCGGCGGCACCCAGAGGCGGTCGGTCAGTGCCAGGCGCTGCTGCGCGTTGTCCTCGGTCAGGTCGACACCGCCGCGGAACTCCAGGCCCTTGACGGCGAAGACGTCGGCGCGGCTCCACGAGCTGCGCAGCCCCTTCTTGCGGGCCAGGATCTCGGACTGGTCGAACAGCGTGCCCAGCGGCGCGATCAGCGGGTCCTGCTTGTCGTCGGTGTTCTCGGCCGGGTAGCGCATGGCCTGGCGCGCGATGTAGGCGTCCAGCTGCAGCGTGCCACTCCACAGGTCGCTGTTCGTGTACGAGGCCGTGGCCTGCTTGAAGTCGTTGAACTCGGCCTTGGAGCCGACGACCGTGTTGGGCACCGAGGTGTTGGTCACGCCGGTGGTGCGATCGCCGTCCTGGAGCATGTAGTGGTTGCCGCCCTGGACCTTGAAGGCGCTGACCGAGAAGGCCAGGCGCTGGCTCTTGTTCTCGCCGAAGTCGAAGCCAAACTTGCCGAAGAAGTTGTTGGACTTGGAGTCCATCAGCGAGCCGCTGGTGTTCAGGCCGATGAAGCGGCCGTGGCCGTCGTAGCTCATGCCGCGGTCGATGTGCGAGCCGGCCAGCACGAGGTCGTAGTCGTCGGTCTTGCGCAGCCAGGTCAGGCCGGCCTTCCAGGTCAGGCTCTCGGCCTTGCCGTCGTCGGTGGACAGCCGCGTCGTCAGCTGGAACTCGTCACCCATCTTGGACGGCGTCTTCGAGATGTAGTTGATGATGCCGCCTGCCGCGCCGATGCCTTCAGAGGCCGAGGGGCCGTTGATCACCTCGATGCGCCCGACGATGCCCATGTCGGTGAACGTCGCGTTGCGCGTGCCTTCGCGCAGCGGCGAGCCCTGCGGCACGCCGTCGAACAGGCGCAGCGCGATGCGGCCGCGCAGGTTCTCGCCGGTGTTGCTCATCGCCTGCGAGGACTCCGAGTAACCGGGCACCGAGCGGGCCAGCACGGCGGTGGCATCTTCGGTGACGGCCAGGCTCTGCATCAGCTCCGCCTTGCCCACCACGGTGATGGCGCCGGGAATCTTGTCGATGGCCTTCGCCGTGCGCGTGCCGGTGACGATGGTGCGCTCGAGCTGCACGGCCTTGTCGTCCCTGGTGGCGGCGGCATCGCCGGCCGTGTCGGCAGCTGCGGGCACCGCATCGGTCGCCGCCGCCGGCGGCGGTGCCGCTTCCTGCGCATAGGCGGCCGAGATGGCGGTGGCAAGGGTGAGCAGGGCAACCGGAACGGCGACGTGTTTCATGGCGTTTGTCTCTGATGTGGTTATGGATGCACCGGCCAGATCGAGCTGAGGGTGCGCGGCGCCAGTCTCGGCCAGCGCAGAACAAACAGAAATGGCCCGGGTCTATGTTCAGACGACAGCTTTTGTTGCGTCTTCCGATCCCGTCTCAGCGCCAGCCGAGCCGCTGAGCGGCCCAGAGCAGGCCCTCATGGAAGGCGGGTTCCCAGACCGGCCAGTCGTGGCCGCCGTCGAGGATGCGCAGCGCCGTCTGCGTGCGCGGTGTGCGGCTGAGGCGGCTGTACAACAGGTGCGCCTCCATGTCGATGTCATGCAGCGCTTCGGAGGGCTCGGGGGTTCTTGTATTCCTGGTCGCCCGCGGCGATGAACACGCGCAACGGCAGGTCGCGCCTGAGCTCGGCGGCATCGGCGAGCAGCGCCGGATAGTTGCGCTCGCGGTAGATCGCGTCGACGAACAGCTCGGACCCGCGGCCGAAGCCACCGAACTCGCGCGCGCTCGAACCCAGCGGCGGCAGCGGCGTGTAGACGGCGGGGCTCAGCACCAGCGCAGCGCCGAACTGCCCGGGCCAGGCCAGCGCGTAGCGCAGCGCGCCGTAGCCGCCCATCGAGTAGCCGCTGATGATGCGTGCCTCGCGCTCGCGGCGCGTGCGCCACTGCGCATCGATGTGCGGCAGCAGCTCGCGCATCAGCAGCGTCTCGACGGGGCTGCCACCCTCGTGCGCAGAATCGACGTAGTAGCCGCCGCGCCGGCTCCACGGCGCATCGGGCATGACGGCGATCAGCGGCGGGATCCTGCCCTCGCGGATCAACCGGTCCAGCAAGGGCCGCACGCGCGTCCACGCCGCCATGCGGTCGCCGCGGCCGTGCAGCAGCAGCAGCAGCGGATGGCGCGCTGCGCCCGAGGCCGCGTAGCCGGCGGGCAGGTAGAGCTGGAAGTCGATGGGACCAAGCGACGTCTGCACGCCCGACGCAAGGAGCTGCGAGCCTGGTGCGTCTTCTTCCGCCGCGAGCGCCGCCCCGCCGAGCAGCAGGCCGCCCGCGGCAAGGGCCAGCACCCGTCGGCGGTCAGCCATGCTGCGCCGCCATGGCCGCGCGGCTTTCCTGCAAGAAGGCCTGCACGAGGCGGATGCGGATCGTCGTGCGCGACCAGACCACGCCGATGCGGCGCGGCTCGAACTCCAGCGGCAGCGGGATGCGCACGAGGTTCAAGCCCTCGGGCCAGGGCCGCGCCCAGTCGGGCACCAGCGAGACACCGAGGCCGCGGTCCACCATCACGGCGATCGCGCCCAGTGCGTTGAGCTCGAAGCGCTCGCGCGGCGCGATGCCGGCGGCACGCAGGTAGCGGTCGGCCTGGCGCCCGCCCCATTGGCTGCGGTCGTAGCGGATCAGCGGCTCGGTGGCGAGCAGCTCGTGAGGATCGCGCCCGGCCATGCGGGCCGGCGCCAGCACGACCAGCGGCTCCTCGCGCAGCAGCTCCCAGTCGCAGGTCTTGGGCAGCGCGAACGGCGCCTGCAGCACGATGGCAGCGTCGAGCTCGCCGCTGTCCACGGCGCGGTGCAGCTCGGGCGAGTAGCCGGGCTTGATGAACACCTGGATGCCGGGGAAGCGTTCGACCATGCGGGCCAGGATGTCGGGCAGCATGCCGGTCAGTGCGTTGGTGCCCGCGCCCAGGCGCAGCTCGCCCGCACCGGGATCGTCGTTGGCGGCGGTGCGCAGGTCGGCGACGTCGCGCAGCAGCTCACGGGCGCGCGGCAGCACGCGCGCGCCGGACTCTGTGATGTTGACGGTACGCCCGACGCGGGCGATCAGCTGCGCGCCGATCTCGCGCTCGAGTGTGCGGATCTGCTGCGCCACGGCAGCGGGCGTGATGTTGAGCAGGCGCGCCGCCGCGGCCATCGAGCCCTGGTCGACGACGGCGACGAACGTGCGGAGGAACTGAGTGTCCATGAGCCCTCAATCATCGCGGTAGATCGTCAGCCCTTTCAAGGACTGTTGCGGCGGCGGGAACAGCAGGCTCGCCAGGTAGCCGATCACGATGCACAGGAGGATGGAGATCGCCAGGTAGAAGTACGGGTGAACGAGCTTGAACCACCACGCGATCGTCGTCAGCACGATGGCCGAGGCCACGCCGATGGCCACGCCCTGCGAGTTGGCGCGCCGTGTGAACATGCCCAGCGTGTACGCGCCCGCGAAGCCGCCGCCGAGCAGGCCGGCCAGCTCGATCGAGACGTCGAACAGCGAGTGGATGTCGTAGCGCGAGAGGATCAGCGCGAAGGCCACGCCGATCATGCCGGCCGCCACCGTCATGAGCTCGGCGAACAGCACGCTTTTCTTCTGGTCCTTGTGCTTGACGAGTTTCTCGTAGAAGTCGACCGAAGCCAGCGTGGCGACGCTGTTCATGATGCTGGAGAGCGTGGCCATCGCCGCGGCGAAGATGCCCGCGATGATCAGCCCGGTGACGCCCATCGGCAGCTCGGCGGCGATGAACATCGGGAAGGTGGCGTCGATCGAGAGCAGCGGATTCATGCGCCCCGGGTTGGCCTGGTAGTAGACGTAGAGCGCTGTGCCGATCGAGTAGAAGACGAAGCCGCCGGGAATCATGATGGCGGCGAAGGCCCAGATCGAGCGGCCGGCATCGCGGTCGCTCTTGGTGGAGAGCGTGCGCTGCATCAGCACCTGGTCCTTCGGGAAGGTCAGCACCACGTCGAACAGCACGAGGAAGATGAAGCCCCAGACCGTGGCCTTGGTCAGATCGAAGCTGAAGTCGAACATGCGCGTCTTGTTCGCTGCCGCGGCCTGCTGCACCAGCTCACCGAAGCCGCCGTGCAGGTGCCAGATGATGAAGCCGATGGCGAACAGCGCGCCGCCCATCTTGACGACGAGCTGCACCACGTCGGTCCACACCACCGCCTTCATGCCGCCGAGCGCCGTGTACGCGATCGTGAAGCCGCCCATCAGCAGGATGCTCCAGACCATGTCGATGCCCGTGATGGTGGCGATCGCCAGCGAGGGCAGGAACAGGATCACGCTCATGCGGCTGCCCAGCTGCACGAGGATGCACAACGCGCTGGACAGCATGCGGATGGCCGGATGGAAGCGCGTCTCCAGGTACGAGAACACGCTCATCAGGTCGAGCCGGCGCAGCAGCGGCACGATCCACACGGCCACGAACATCAGGCCCACGACGGCGACGAGATTGTTGGTCAAGTACTGCCAGTTGGTCTCGAAGGCCTTGGCCGGGATCGCGATGTAGCTGATCGAGCTGGTGTTGGCCGCGTACAGGCTCACGCCTGCCGCCCAGAACGGGATCGAGCGGCCGCCGACGAAGAAGTCCGAGGTGGAGTTGCGCTTCTCGCGCAGGTAGAAATACAGGCCCATGCCGAGCATGGTGACGAGGTAGACAACGATCACGACCCAGTCGAGCCACTTGAGCAGCAGCTTGCTGGCCTCGACTTCAGCGCTGCCGGCAGCATAGGCGTGACCGCCACGCCCGGCGGCGCCCTCCAGCCACGCCAGGCCGGTCTGCCAGGGGGCGGCCAGCGTCGCGCCGACGGGCAGGCCGCCTTGCATCTCGGCCCATGCGCCGGTGATGGTGTGAAAGCTCAGCAGCTTGCGCGCTTCGCCGGCAGCGCCGGCCAGGTAGAGCACGTGCGCCTGGCCGATGGGACGGCCGGAGGCGGCGAGCAGCGGTGCCGGCGGCGCGGTCTGCACGCTCCAGCCGCGGTCGGCGGACCAGCGCAGTTGCCGGCCCGGCAGGCTCAGGAACAGCGCGTTGGTCTGGCCGACGAGGGCGACAGGATCGCCCTCGCCGGGCCAGCCCTGCAGCGCAGTCCAAGCGCCGTTCGAGTCAGCCAGCGCCAGCTGATAGAGCCGCGCCTGCCCGTCAGCGGAGCGGCCGGCCACGAAGACAGCGCCGCCGAGCTGGGCGGCCTGCGCGTGGTTCAGCGGCTGCGGCAATGGCGCGAGCGGCAGGGCTTGCAGCCGCCCGTCGGCGAAGACGAGGCGATCGATGCGGCCGACCGTCGCCGGCAATGCCGCGCCCAGCCATGCCTTGCCTGTGGGCAATGGCTGGGGCGCACTCCAGGCGCTTGCGGCTGCGGTGTTCTTGTCGCCTTGCGCGAGCAGCCAGGCTTGGTTTGCGCCGATCGCCACCAAGCGGCCCTCGACGCTCAGCAAGGCCTGCACCGGCTCGCCCGCGCTCAGCGCCGGCAGCGAGCCCACGCGCACGCTGGCCACCTGTTCGGTGGCGGCCAGCGCGGGCACGGTGAACAGGGCAAGCGCCAGCCAGGCCAGGGCGCGGGTCAGGAAATTCATGCGGGGAACTTTCTTGGGGCAGCGAGCAGCAGGCTGCGAGCCCTTTGCAGGAAAGGCGCGTCGATCATGCGGCCATCGACGACGAAGGCGCCGCGGCCCTGGGCTTCGGCCTGCGCCGCCGCAGCGACGATGCGCCGGGCCCACGCGAGCTCTTCGGCGGAGGGCTCGAAGACTGCGTTGGCGGCGGCGACCTGGCTCGGGTGGATGCAGCTCTTGCCGACGAAGCCGAGCGAGCGGGCCATCTGTGCCTCGGCACGGAAGCCTGCCTCGTCCTGAAGATCGGGCCAGGCGCCGTCGCAGCAGAACACGCCCGCCTCACCGGCAGCAAGACTCAGGGCGAACTGCGCCGCATGCACGTTGGCGGGAACTCGGCGGTCGATGCCGGCCGGCTCGAACAGATCGCCCAGGCCCAGCTGGAGCCCGGCCACCCGCGCGTGAGCGGCGCCTATCTCGGCAGCGCGGCGCAGCGCGGCGGGGGTTTCGATGTTGGCCAGCAGGGTGACGCCGCGCGCGATGCCGGCCGCATCCATGGCCGCCAGCGTCGCCTGTACTTCGGCGGCCGACTGCGGCTTGGGCAGGTTCACCATGCCGAGGGCGGGCTGAGCAATGGCGCGCAGGTCGGCCTCGAAATGCGGGCTGACCCGTGCGTTCACGCGCACGATGATCAGCTTGTCGGAAGTCCTGGCAGCCTCGCTCGCGAGAAACTCGCTCACCGCCACGCGCGCCTGGGCCTTGCGGTCCTCGGCCACGGCGTCTTCGAGGTCGATGGAGAGCGCGTCCGCCGCGCCCCCCAAGGCCTTGGCGAACAGCTCGGGTCGGCTGCCGGGAACAAACAGTTTGCTGCGCATCAGAGGCCCATCATGTCGGCCTCAGTATCGATTCAAGAAAACTGTCTTGCCATAGCTTCAGACACAAGTTTTTGTGTTCTTCCGAGGGCGTCTAGTTTGAGGCGGTCACGTGCACAAGGCTGGTCATCGCATCGACGTAGGTCTGATCCTTGTCCGCCATCAGCGGTAGCAGCGGCGTCACAGAGACTTGGTTCAGCTTTGTCCAGCGCAGCTTGCCCTCGCTAGGGAACACGGCGAAGGGAACGTCCTGAATCACATAGGGCTTGCCGTCAATCGTGCCCAGGATCATCAGCACATGGCCAGGCACAACGACGAGATCGCCGACCTGAGCGTTTTGGACAGCTCGTACGCGCGCTTCGTGCGAATCCGCGGCCGTGAAGAGCTGGTGCTTGAACTCGGGACTCCTGCCTTGCGCTCCGGAGTTCGGCGGCAGGATCAGACCCATGCTGCGGTACACGTCGCTCGTGAAGCCACTGCAGTCCCGGGCGTTGTAAGTGTGACCCCAACCGTAGCGTTCGCCCAGGAACTTGAAGGCCTGCCGGATGATGTTGGCGCGGGTGAGCGCCAGATAGTCGGCCGAAGTCTCGGTTGTACGGCGCAAGAGGGCAGGCTTGAACAGCAACCTTCCCTCTCGGCTCCTGACGGGCATGTTGAGAACCCACGATGCATACGCACCTTGGCCGTTGATGGGCTGGTCTGGCGAAACCGCAGCGATCGGCAGCCGAACGCCCATATCCAGGCGGAGCTCGGACACGTCGGGCGCTTCCGGCGTGAAGACCGTCTGAACCGTGTCGCCGATGACAACTCGGGATGGACCTTCTGTTCCATAGCCGAGAACAACGTTGCGGTCCCCTTCGGCGACGTCTTCCTTCGCAATCCACGCCGGCCCTTGTGCCGTCAACACGAAGTCCCACAACTGATCGCGACTCGAGTGAACGATGGCCACAGCATCACCGGGAAAGAGGACGCCGGCCTGGAATGCATCAACGTCGGTGGACTCCTTCGACGCAAAACCTTCGAGCTTGGTTGGCATCAAGCGCAGGGGCGCGCGTCGAACGCTCAATCCCCAACGCAGCGTGATGCTGGCAGGAAGTGCCTCAGAGAAGGCATTCTTCGCCACTTCCTCCAGCGAGGTTGACGCGATCGGTTCTCCCAGGCGACTGACCAGCGAGTTCGGTGGAGACGCCATCGTGTCTTGCAGCCACTTCATCGCCTGCGCCTGCGTGAGCGTCGATGGCAACGCGGACAGATCCACCAGGGCGGGATCCTTGGCCAAGGTGCGGGCGTTTCGTGCTTGGATGGCCCCTGATGTCAGAAGCCGCTTTTCAGGATGTGATGCGCGCGCGATCCAGAAGTCCGGGTGAAGCATTTCTTCCCTGACTCCAATCACCCCTGATGGCGGAATGTGCGGGGCGCCAGACTCAGCCCGCGCTGGCGGCGACATGGTTCCGAGGCCTGCGATGGTCAGCATGGCCAAGCCCGTAGAAACTGCGATCAACTTCAAGGTCGCCTCCGAATGCGTTTTGACGCACGCTTGACGGTGAGTGTGCGTGTTTGCAGACGGATGGTACGGCGTTGGTAGTGCCTCGGTGGCGGCAGGTGCGAGGCAATGGAAATTCTCGACCCGATGCCGATGGTTGCGGTCACGAATTGACCACCCCGAAGCGGTCGGCGGACGGCGCGCTATGCAGCGATTCCCGCCGCTGGCCATGCCGATACGAACTCACAGCGTCGGCCATCTTCAGATGTCTATGTCTGACCGGTATGAAGGCGTTCAATCTGGTCGGTGAAGAAAGGGCCGCGGTCCGCGGCTCAGCTTTGGCTATTGGCCGCATCAAGTCGGCAAGCTTGATAATTGTATCGTTTGGGCTACACTTGATCAATGCGAGTGGAGAAGACAGACGAGTACCGCGATTGGCTTGATGGTCTGAAGGACCGCATGGGTCGGGCGCGGATTCTGGTGCGCGTGGATCGCTTGATTGATGGAAATCCTGGACAGCACCGAGATCTCACGGATGGTGTCTCCGAACTCAAGATCGATGTAGGTCCGGGCTACCGCGTCTACTACACGCAGCGTGGAACTCGGCTTTTGTTGTTGCTGATTGGCGGCGACAAGGCCACGCAGCAAAAAAGACATTTCGCTAGCAATTCATCTGGCCAAGAACTTCAAGGAGTAGTCCCATGCCAAGAACCGCGACAACGAAACCCACGAAGACATCGTCGTACGATGTGGCGGAGCATCTGCGTACGCCGGAAGAAATGGCAGCCTACCTTGATGCTTGGCTTGAGGAGGCACCTGACGACGCTGCCGGAATTGCCAAGGCGCTCGGAAACATTGCTCGCGCAAAGGGCATGACGCAAGTCGCCAAAGACGCGGGGTTGAGCCGAGAGAGTCTGTATCGCGCTCTGGGCGCGGGAGGAAACCCGAGCTTCGCAACGGTACTGAAAGTTGCAAGGGCATTGGGGGTCAAGCTTCACGCGTCCCCCGTCTAGCTCCTAGATGGGGAATTCGATCGCTCGAGCGACGACGCCCCTCGGCAAGCCTCGGTCCGTTGCTCAGCTTTCAGCCCTAGCCCACGGGGCGCTCTGGTTGATCGCGCTGCTAGTTGAGGCGATGTTTGCTGCAGTCGTGATTTACCTTCAGCCCTCCGGGTGACACTCCCGCTGGCTTGTGGGAACGGCTTGGTCTTCTGCCGCAACCGTGCACTCAGCCGAACGAGTCGATCGGCTGCTTTCGCTGCGGCGCAGCCGACGACGTCAGGCTGATAGCCGACGCCCAGCATCGGTAGTCGACATATCGCGACCGGCCAGGAGCGGAAGCTCACCAAGGGCTGCTTTATGGCGTACTACCTGCGACCCTACACGGATACGAGGCCTACGCCTACCCTGACGCGTTGCCGATCAGGATATCCTTGGGCCGTCGATTTCCCGATGCGGCGGAGGCGGTAAGGCAACTACCCTCAAGGTGATCTTCGAGATCCGGAACCGACAAGGCCCAGCGACTCAAACCGCTAGGCCTTTCTATTTGGAGCAGCCGACTCTTTAGCTAGTGACGCGAGCCTGATCGCCGGAAACGAGCAGTTGCGGTGTCTGGACGAAGGTGCCGCCAGTACCGTCGTCGCGAATGACCCACGTCATGTCGAATCGCTCCTCCGGCCACAAGATGGGTGGAGCATTGCGCTGAAGTACCTCGCGCGCCAACGCGGGCAAATAGTCGTGACGCCAGCACACGAGCACCGGCGTATCTTCGCTTCGAATACCAACCAATCGGCTCACAAGGCGACCAGCCGCTTCGAGCACACCCTTGTCCCCCTGCCCTTCAAGCCCGCGCGATAACGAGAGCGCAGTGAGAACGTTGCAGCGTGAGAAAGGGACTGCCGGGCCTCACAAGCCATAGCGTTTCTGCAAGGCCAGGATCGCTGCGGCCTCGGCCTTCAGGAAGTCGTTGAATTGCTCGATCAACTTCGGATGTCGCAACGTGGACAGCCGGTAATGCAACTCGAAGCGGCCAGACAGCCCCGGCGCAGGCTGCAGCGCTTGGTCGCGGCCGATCTGGTGCAATTGGTAGCGGCCCACGGGGGCTGCCAGCGCGACCCCGTCGACGCGCCCACTGAGCGTCATCTGGATCAGGTTGGAGGGAGCAGTCGCTTCGATCACGACCAAGTTGCCGGCGTCGACCTGCTGCTGAAATCGCTTTGGGGTGAAGCCGCGCACCACGCCAAGATGCTTCAAGGGCAGGCCAACGCGTTCGGGACGGACGAAGACAACATCCTGAAACGGCACCATGGGCTCGGAGTAATGCAGCTGATGTCCTCGCTTCACATCGCCGCGCCAGTTCGGATTGTCAGGAAATGCAAGATCGATGCCGCCATCGACCAGATAGGGCACGAGGCGCTTGACGGGCAGTGGCCGATAGGTGAAACGGTGCCCCTGGCTGCGGGCAAACATCTCCAGCAATTCGAAGGCATAGCCGTCATAGCGGCCATCGACCACGCTCATGATGGGCGCGTAATCGACCTCCTCGACGCCAACCGTGAACTCATCGGCCCGCGCCGCCGCGCCCAGGGCGGCCAGCCACAGCGCGCAGACCGGCCACCCGTGCCGGCGCCAGAATCCACGGCGCGCTTTTGCTGTCATGCTGCGAAGTCTAGTCCCACGGCGCGGCGGCGCAACAGCGCCGCGTGTGCCAACAAGCCGCACATTCACGGTCCTGGAATCGACTAGCTGGTCGCCCCCACCGCCTCATAGTCTGCTGCGGGTCGAGGGTGTGTGAAAACTCGCCCCTGCGACCTTCGCACGAAAGCTCGACGCATCAGATCGCTCCAGGATCGACGATCGTTGCCGCGCCAAGGGCCGATGGACACCAGAAAATGTCGGTTGATCGAGTTTTCACACACCCTCGACCCGGTGCTGACATCCGAGGCACGGCCCTGCATCAAGCCTTCAAACCACCAGAGTCGCCGCCGCCCACACCAGCAGCAACGTTCCGGTCACCCGAGCCGTCAGTTGCTCTCCCGGCAGCAGCTTTTCGCAAAGCACGAGCGCCGAGAGTGCGGCGATCCAGATCAGGTTCATGACGCCGCCAACGAAGAGCAGCGCCATCAGCAGGCCGCAGCAGCCGACGCAGTAGGCGCCGTGACGCACGCCGAGACGCAGGGCACCCAGCGCGCCGTGTTGCGCAAAGCGAGTCAGGTAGCTCGCCGGATTGCGGCAACGGGAGAGGCAGAGCTGCTTCCAAGGCGAGAACTGATACCCCCCCGCAGCTGCCAGCACCAGAGCCGACAGCCAGCGACTGCGCGACCACAGTGTCATGTCGGAGAGGAAGCCCGCCGGCTGCAGGGCGAATTGGACGGCCGTGGCCAGCGCGGAGAACGCGAGCCATGTTCCCGCATAGCCGGCAAACAGCAGAGCCGAAGAACCGTCGACCTGCCAGCCCGGCGTTCGATGGTGCACGAGAACACGGCGATACAAGGCGACGAGCGGCAGGGCTGCCGGCGTCATCATGGCGATCATCATCACCCACCACATGGCCAGCACGATCTGCCAGGTGGCATTCATGTCGCCTGGCGGTCCGGGGTATCGGTGCGGGAACAGCAGGGCCGCCGTCATCTCGCTGGCTGGCATTCCCATGCCCGCGCCGAGCCACAGGAACCACCAGGCGAGCGCGACGATGGCGCCAAGCGCGATCAGCAGCATGGCGTGCTCCTGCGGCGATGCCCAGGACCGTTGGATCAGGCAGCCTGGCGGTGTCGCACCGGCCCCTTGTTGTTCAGGTGCAGCTTGGCGAATTGCGCATACGTCTTGTCGAGCTTGAGCGCGATGTGCCCGGTGGATTGGCTCGAACCCGAGCCGATTTCCGCGAGCTCGTACTCGAATCCGGCGGGCAGGTCGATGCGAACCCGATGCTCGGCACCGCTGACCGGGTTGCGGATCGGCTCGCCCGTGACCTCGAACAGATCGCTGGCCCTGACATGACCACGGCGAGCGTCGACATCGACCTGGAAGTCGATGCGAGTGAACATCGGCGCGTGCATCGTTTCGACGGTGGTGGCGAACACCGCGAACATCGTGGCAAAAGGATCGGTGTCCTGGCCGGACATGATCTTGAGCAGGGCTTCTCGCTGCTGCGGCGTTGCGCGCTCATCGACGGCGGCCTGGCAATGCCCCTTTCCCTCATGGATCGGCCCGGGCCAGTGGAAGACGAAGCCGATGCGCAGGCCGTCCAGCGTCACATCGCCGTAATGCCCCTTGTCGATGGCGATGCCCCCCATCGCCTCACAGAAACCGTAGGTTGGCAAGGCGTTGAACTGACAAGGGCAGCCGTAGGAGCAATTGCAGTTGACCAACTCCGTGCCCTGGATTTCCCATGTGACCATGTGAGCCTCCTTCGCGACCGGACGTCGAGCGGGTCAAGATACTGCTGGTGCAGATCCGCGTCAATATGGCCTTCGAACCGTTGCAGCCATCGGGCTAGGCTACCCGTCCGCCCGGGAGCAGTCACCCGGCACAGCACGACGATCGGCAGGCCCACCAGTCTGCGAGCAGTCGCCTAAACGACCGCGTCGCAGCGGATCCGGTCCTTCAACACGATGCCTGAATAGGTCGCCCCGGCCATAACCTGCCGTTCGCGAACGGCAGGTTCCAGGCAATCTGCTGAGCAGATCCATCCGTCTGTCGTTGAGGCGTCCTAGCGCAAAGCCAAAACCTCTGTCGGATTGACTGTTAACCGGTTAACGGATAAAATATCCTGCATGTCAATTCAGTCGTTCGCCTGCTCCGACACTGAGGCTTTGTTCACCACGGGCAAGAGTCGGCGGTTCGTGAACATCAAGAGCGTAGCCGAGCGCAAACTGGCCCAGCTTGACGCAGCGCCATCGGTGAGTTTCATGAAGGCCCCGCCAGGAAATGACCTGAAGGAATACGACGGTGCATGGCATGTGCGGATTAACGACCAGTGGCGGCTCACCTTCAAGTGGGGTGCCAGCGGTCCCTATGACGTGCTCATCGAGGACCCGCATTGAGCCAGGCTCAGCTGGCATTCAAATCCTGAATATCAATGGAGTGCATCATGTTCAAAAATGGCATGCGTCCTGTCCACCCTGGTGAAATCCTGCTGGAGGACTACATCAAGCCCATGGGCGTCAGCGTGCGCGCCGTGGCCATGGCATTGCATGTGCCCTACTCGCGTCTCAGCGAGATCATCAAGGGCGAGCGCGGCGTGTCGGCTGATACGGCCCTTCGCCTGGAGCGCTACTTTGGCAGCGAGGCTAAGGGTTGGTTGAACCTTCAAGCAGCATACGAGTTGCGGATGGCGGAGATCGAGAGCGGTAAAGCCATCGCCAAAGAGATCCAGCCGATTGCGCTGGCGGTCTGATCCACACCTGTAGACTCGCCTCGAGTACCTGAGTCGGCCAAGACCAGCCAGTCGCGATTGGCGGCTTTCGGGTGGGCCGAATTCCGTGAGGCCCTTGCTGGGTGGGGGCAGATCTGTTTGGGTCCATTTTCTATACAGAAATCTGTACAATTTCCCCATGAAGACGACGCTCGATCTGAACGATCAACTGATTGCCAACGCCAAAGCGTTGGCGGCCCAACAGCGCACCAGCCTCACTCGGTTGATTGAAGAAGGGCTGCAACTGCGGTTGCGCGTCAAGACTGTGGCCCCGGCACGGGGTCAGGCACGCTTACCTGTATTTAAAGGCCGAGGCGGTCTCGTCGAGGGCGTAGAGTCGCGAAGTAACAAGGCACTCCTCGAGGCATTGGGCGATGACGCCTGACGTCAATGTTCTGGTCGCAGCCTCGCGCAGCGATCATCCGCATCACGCGATTGCTCGCGAATGGTTGGAAGGCGCACTTGGCGCCGCAGAGCAAGGGGCTTCTTTCACTTTGATGCCAATGGTGATTGCAAGCCTTTTGCGTCTTGTGACGAGCCCAAGAATCTTTGTTCACCCTACGCCCACTGTCGATGCCGTGGCGTTCGTCGATGCAATCCTTGCTATGCCTGGTGTGCAGTTGGCACCTTTGGGACCGGAGTGGCCAAAGTTCCGGCTACTCTGCTTAGAGAAGAACCTTGGCGGCAACGACTTGCCCGATGCCTGGCTGGCAGCCGCAGTAGATCATCAGGCGGAGCATCTGGTCAGCTTTGATCGAGACTTCAAGAAGCTTTTGGCGCGCAGTCGATTCACGTACCTGAACGCGTAAGTCTTCGGCAACTCGCAGCGATATCAGGCGATTGATTGAGGGGTACGTCTCAGCCTGAGTCCGCTGGCTGCGGCGCAGCGGAAGCGGACCTAGCCCCCAGGGAGCGAACCCTCTCGTTCAACCACCGACCATCACTGACTGAAGGACCCGATTCAGCAGGGGCCGTACTGGATGGCGCGCACGAAAGAACGGACAAAGGCTCCGAGAGAATCCGGGCTGGCAGGATAGAACGGTGCAGCCGCAGCTTGCGCGGTTCCGAATGCAAGAGGCAGCAACAGCACGACAAGAATCCGAAGCCGCATAGGCTGCTGTCGTATTCGGGGCAAAGCGAGCCACGCAACAGTGCCGGCGAGGAGCGTCCAAGCGAATGCCGTTTCGTGCCAAGCGTAGCCGCCGCACGAGAACAGGCCGAAGTAGATTCCACCAAGCAATGCTACGAAAAGAGGCGTAGCGGTGAGGAGTCGGCTATTCATTGCACGCCAGCTTGCAGTACATGGTCACCATTGTCCCGTTCGCTTGTGTGGTCGGCGTGAAGTCCGCCTTTGTGAGGCCGCTTCCAGCCTAAAGCCGCTTGCTCAGCTTTAGACAGACCGGAGCGACGATACAGAGCGTGACTACCGCATGGAACGCTGCGTCACGCAACGACACGGCTTGGGCTTCTCCGGGCGATACCGAAACGAACTGATTGCCCGAAGCCTGCCACATAGCCCACAGCAAATCGGACACCGCTTGAGCGCCAAGCCCTGCAAGCAGGGTAACCGTCAGAAAGAGCCAAGGGGACTTCACCCTTCTCCACCAGACCAGCGCCGCAACGATGGTCCACACGAGAAACAAAAACGAAGAAGCTCGCTCCAGATGCATTCCGTGTTCTCCCATTGCATTGCGTGTTGCGGTCCGCTCACGATTTCCGCCGCGAATTTGAGCTGGCGCGCATGGCTCGCGTGGGTGAAATTCCCTTGCCGTTGCTGCAGGTCCAACGACGGCTTGCAGCCTGAATGCGCAGGCTGCGTCGCAGCGGAAGCGGTAGTTCGGCGAGTCAGAGTGGCCGCGCAAGTGGCGAGTCAAAGAGGCGACTTGGCTTCGCTTGCGGGTGCGGCAGGGCGCTGTTCCAACAGAAGCTCAGCGGCGCGATCGCCGGCGAGCGCAGCACGCTCCATCCATTGCCTACCCTTCAGTACTTCATCTGGCACGTCGCTATTCATCATCGCAAGGCCAACTGCGTACTGTGCTCTAGCGTTTCCGTGCGTAGCGGCGTGAAGCCACCACTTTCTGGCTGCAGCCTTGTCCAGCGCAATCATGTCGAAATATCTTGCAAGCCGGATTGCTGCTTCCGTACTGCCCGCGCGCGCTTCGCCTTCCAGGGCAACAATCTCGTCTGCGCCAAGGATGAGGTCCTCGTTTCCGTTGATCGCCGTCCGCTCCCGATGGTCCCTATGCGTAGTCACTATGAACAGGACGCCAAGAAGGCCTGCTGCGAACACTATGGAAGCGAGTCTTACCTTTTTCATTGCAAAGCTGAATGGTTAGGTGAGCAGGCGATATTACTGATTCCTTTCGGTCCAGCGACGACCGCTTCCAGCCTGTCCGCGTCGGCAGGGAGGCAGCGGGGGCGGACTTTCCAAAGCCATGCCTGAATAGACGAAATCGGCCATAAGCCATCGGCCACGGAGGGCAGCTTTGGGAAGGTCTGAATTGCGCGAGTCAGCTGCCCGTTGAGAGGCGTCGGCCCAAGTTCGTCAGCGATAGTCGTGTTCGTGCTGGTCCCTCGCGGCGAGCAAGACGACATCAACGTCACGGATCGCGAACAGGACGACGCACCCGCCATGACCGAAGGGGATGATCAGCTCACGGAATTCCCGTTGTTCCTCGGATCGACGACAGCTGTGTGGTGCGAAAGATAGGACTCCCATCGCGCGCTCCACCGCATCGCGGAACCTGAAGAGGCAGGTGTCATCCGGCGTGTTGCTTGCCAACTCGCGCTGGATGATGTGCTCCTCCAGGCGCTCGATGTCCTCCTGGAACGAGACAGTCGGAACAACTCTATGCCGCCCACTCAACCCGCAGCCCGCTTGTTCTTGGAAGCCACCGCCTCACGGATGCGCTGCTGTGCTGCCTGAGCACGCCGCTCCATACCAGCTAAGAACTCATCAGTGGTCAACAAGCCGACGCCCTTATCAGCGCTGCGCAATGCCTTCTTCGCCCGGGCGACAGCGGCGCTCTGCTCGGTGCGGAATTCGGCCTCGCGGCAAACGGCGTTCTCGATGAACTGCGTCAATGACTCGCCTTCTCGTAGTACGGCCTCAAGGCTGGCCTTGGTCTCGGGCGCAACACGGATGGGTGGCAAAGTGGCAGATCGACTCATTGAGTAAATGTATATCAATTGCTATACATCTGCAAGTCGGCGACCTCGGCTTGAGGCAGTTTCGACCGCAGGTGCGGTTGCTTGGATCGGGGCCCATCCCGCCAGTGGTCACCCCAGCGAGGAATCTTCTGTCTGGCTGTGCAGAGGGGGGCTTCATTGACCGTCGCCTGGATGAAGACCTGACGAACGACCGCTCTTCGGCGTTGAATCTGAGAAGTCGAAGGACTGCAATGGGTCAGGATTAGCCCTTCACCTGAGCGAGCCGAATGACGGCAGTCAGCCTTACGCAGACCATAGCGGGATCAGATGGGGCGCCTCGAAGCTGTCGCTCAGCGGCCGACGTAAGGGGCTGAGCCCGAGCCTAGCGTGACCACAAGCCCGCGAGCCTGATCTCTGTGGGGTTCGGTAGTTCAGACCTTGGCGAGAAAGGCCGCCGCATCACCCGCTTCACACTTCCAGTCTGCGAAGACCCCGACCAGATTGCATTCCACGCAGCGGCAGGCGATGTAGTACCAGCCCACGCCATGTGTGCCCTCGTACACGGAGACGCCGGACATCAGCTCGAACACCTCGTTCTCGCATACGCACTCGTGTGTCTCTGGCGCGGCTTCTTCAACGTAGTCCGCGCTGTCGCCCATCGGGTGTTCCTGCCCGCAGTCGGTGCAGGTGCGGATTGCTACGCCGGCTTCTTCATCGGTCTGCAGCGCGAAGGTCCGGCATCCGCAATCGCATTTGGACGCGGCAAATCGGACGGCCTCATGGCGGTTCGCAATGCTGTAGCTGCGCAGCTCGGCTTGGGTGTCGCCTGACGTCGTCCCGTACCAAAACTCGCCCTTCTTCGTCAGCGCCATTGATGCTGCTCCATTTTCAAGGTGTACTTCCCGGCAGGCCTAACGCCAGGCTCGCCCCGATCATCTGGATTTTGCCTGGAGGCCCGGTGAATCGACGTCAAGGGCCCGGGTCGGGAGAAAAGCTGCGGACAACGCAGCGCAAACCGCTTTTCATTGCGAGCCCGCGCTAGGCTCGCCAGCCTTGAAGCTCCGCGTTAGTGCCTAAGCCGCTTCCGACCGGAGGCTGCCGCTCAATTAGATCATTCGGCATCCCCAAAAGCGGACACAACCGCCGAGAAAGCCGTGGAGTCACTACCATAGCCGCTCACGGGGACAGGCCTCGAGGATGGGGCCGCCCTTCATCGCGAGGACGACATGAGAACGATCTGGAATGCCCTTCTGCTGACCCTGGCTGTGCTCGGCGCCACTGCACAGGCGACCGAATACGGAGTGCGTCAGACCGTACACCTGGGCGGCGAGGGCGGCTGGGATTACCTGTCCTACGACCCGGCCACGCAGCGCCTCTTCATTTCGCGCGGCACACATGTGCAAGTGGTCGATCCCGACAGCGGCACGGTGGTCGGCGATATTCCCGATACGCCGGGCGTTCACGGCATCGCCATTGCCACGGGCCTAGACAAGGCCTACACCAGCAACGGCCGCGACAACTCCCTCACCGTGTTCGCGCCCAGCACCTTGAAAGTGCTGGGCCGCATCGCCACGCCGGACGGCGTGGGCCCTGACTTCATCGCCTTTGATCCGACCACCCGCCAGGTGCTCGCCTTCAACGGCAAGTCGCACAGCGCCACCTTCGTGGACACCGCCACGGACCGCGTCGCCCACACGCTGCCGCTGGCTGGCAAGCCCGAGGCCGCAGTGTCCGACGGCAAGGGCCGCATGTTCGTGGAAATCGAGGACAAGAACCTGCTGCAGGTGATCGACACGGACAGGGCCGCGGTCCAGGCCAACTGGCCTTTGCCCGGCTGCGACGAGCCGGCAGGTCTGGCCATCGACAGGGAAGAGCGGCGCCTTTTCGTGGCCTGCCACAACAAGACGCTGCTGGTGCTGGATGCGGGCGATGGCCGCGTCGTCGGCCATGTGGCGATCGGAGCGGGCGTGGACGCGGCGGGCTTTGACGCAGGGCGCCGTCTGGTCTTCAGCGCGCAAGGCGACGGCAGCCTGAGCGTGATCCAGGGTGACAAGGGCGCGGGCTACCGCGTCGTGCAGACAGTGACCACGCGCCCCGGTGCGCGCACGCTGGCAGTGGACGAGCAGCGCCATCGCGTCTTCCTCGTCACGGCTGACTTCGAGCCGCAGCCTGAAGGCAAATCCGGCCGTCGCGTGATGAAGCCCGACAGCTTCACGCTGCTGGTGGTCAACAGCGCTCCCTGATTGCTTCGCCTGCCGCGGCTCAGAGGGCCGGCTCTTCGGGTGTGCGCGCGCATACAGAGGCCTCCGTGAAGAGCGTGTTAAGGCGATGTTGATACGCCGAAGGCATGGCACCCCCGCCACATGTCACTGAAGGTTCATGGGGGATTTTTAGAGTTCGCCGCTTCCCGCCAACCCGGCCGAAGCGGCCTTCATCGAAAAATCACCATGAGCCTCCCTGCCTCCGCGTCCCCTCGCCTTGTCCTGCGCCCCGTTGCGCGCTGCCTCGCCCTGGCTGGGCTGATGGCTTCGACCCACGGTCTCGCGCTCGCCGAAGACGGCAAGCCGGGCGGCGACGTGGTCACGCTGGACCCGGTGGCGGTGTCCGCTCAGACGGGTTCCTACCTCAAGGACAAGGACAGCGCCTCTTCGGTGGCCCCGACCCAGTCCAGCCTGCTGGCGACGCAGCCGCAATCGGTCATCTCGCGCGACTTCATCGAGCAGTCGGTGGCGCCCACGGCCGAATACAGCCGTGTGGTGGCCATCGCTCCGAGCGTGTCGGGCGACTCGGCCAACGGCCCGGGCCTTTCCGAGACCAAGACCACGCTGCGTGGCTTCAGCGACGACCAGTACAACATCACCTTCGACGGCATTCCCTGGGGCGACACCAACAACCCCGCCCACCACTCGACGTCCTTCTTCCCGGCAGCCGTGATGGGCAGCGCCGTCGTGGACCGCGGCCCGGGCAATGCCAGCAACATGGGCTACGCCACCTTCGGCGGCTCGATCAACATTTTCTCCAAGCAGGCCGGCAAGGAAGCCTCGGGCAGCGTCTTCGGCTCGTACGGCAACTGGAACACCAAGCTGCTCGGCGCAGCGCTTGAATCCGGCCAGCTGAGCCGCTTCAACAAGGCCACGGTGCAACTCAACGTGCAGCGTCTCACGTCGGATGGCTACCTGACGCTCAACAGCATCGCCAGCAACAACGTCACACTCAAGATCGATCAGCCGCTGTCGGCCGATCACCTGCTCACGCTGTTCGGCTCGGTCAATCGCATCAGCTACAAGCAGCCAGACAACAGCAAGGGCCCGACGCTCGACCAGGTGGCCAAGTACGGCAAGAACTTCAGCCTGAACAACGACCCGACGAGCTTCAACTACGTGGGTTACAACCACACGGAGAAGGACACCGACTTCGAATACATGCGCCTGCGTTCGCGCTGGTCGGCCAGCTTCTCGACGGAAGCGCAGGTCTACACCTACTCCTACGACAACCAGACCATCTCGTCGACCGATCCGACGGGCATGACTGCGCCCGGCACCAAGATCGGACCGGTCGGCAACAAGGACATCCCGGGCATCGACAAGCAGAACAAGTACCGTGCCTACGGCGCGATGCTGCGCTCGGAACTGCAGACCGACGCCGGCCTGCTGCGCATGGGCCTCTGGTCCGAAAGCTCCGACACCGATCGCCACCAGTACGACCTCGACCTGAGCCTGGGCGGCATCCGCGATCCGCGCGAGACCAAGCCGACGCCGGTTCAAAACCCGAGCGTGCTCTTCGACCAGCAGTCGCAGATCCATTCGATGCAGCCGTACGCTGAGTTCGAGTGGGAGCCGATTGCCGGCACGCTGGTGACACCGGGCATCAAGCGCGTGGACATCACCCGCTCCGTCAGCGCCACCGTGAATCAGACGACGCGCATTGCGCAGAACACCAGCGTCGCCTATGGCGCCACGCTGCCCTTCCTGACCATCAACCAGCGTCTCGGCGCGGGCCTGGCCGCCTACGCCCAATACGCCAAGGGCTTCCAGATCCCGGACCTCAAGTCCTTCTACATCGCTGATCCTACGCACAACAGCACGGACCCGCAGAAGTCCACGAACTACCAGCTGGGCATCGTCGGCCGCAGCAAGTCGCTGACCTGGGACGCCGATGTCTACCGGATCGACTTCACCAACAAGTACGTCTCCAACGGCCTGGGCGGCACGGCAGCCGCTTACGTCAACGTGGGCGGTGCCACCTACAAGGGCGTGGAAGGCCAGATGACCTGGCTGGTGGGCGGTGGCTTTGCGGCCTACGTCAACGGCTCCATCAACAAGGCCACCGCCAACGACACGGGCAAGACTATCTCCGGCTCCCCCGATTCGACGGCGGCACTTGGCGCGCTCTACAACGCCGGCCCCTGGGGCGCCTCGCTGATCTGGAAGCGCACGGGCCGCATCTATCAAGCCGACTACGACGCCACCAACCCGACCGCCTATGACCGCTATCACACGGCGGCCACGACCAACACCGACCTGAGCCTGTCCTACCGCTTCACGCAGCTCGGCATGGGCCTGAAGGGACTCAAGCTCCAGCTCAACATCTTCAACCTGATGGGCAAGCAGGACGTGACCTCGATCACCCCGGGCAAGACGCTGGCGGGTGACCAGTACATCTTCCAGGCACCGCGCAGCGTCCAGGTCTCGGCCAAGGCCGAGTTCTGAGGGGGCGGGATATGCCCACGATCCCTCGGTCCGTGCAAGGCGTCCTGTGCGCCTTGGCTGCGGCTGCGCTCTGCAGCGCGGCGGTCGCGGAGCCTTCGCCCGTGGTGTTCCGGTTTGCCACGGTCGGCGACAGCCGTGCCGACGCCAAGGACAAGGAGCTGGATGCGCAGGACCGTCGCTGGTTGCAGAACACGAAAGTGCTCAGCCGCATCCTCGACGAGATCTCTTCGCACCAGGCGCAGGCCCTCATGTTCAACGGCGACATGGTCATGGGCTACACCCATGACCCGGCGCTGCTCGACCGCGAGTACGCCTACTGGCGCGGCATGGTGGCCGGCCTGATGGAGCGTGGCACCTACGTGCTGCCGGTGCCCGGCAATCACGAGCTCCAGATGCCGACACCCCAGCCCGACGGCAAGTCCGTGAAGCTGGCGCAGCCGGAGCTGGCGGACGCGTGGCGCGCGAACATGGGCGATCTCATCCTCGACGAGGCCCGCTGGCTGCGCACGACTGGGCTGCCGCTGGTGGGCTGGAACATCGACAACAGCCCGGCGCCCGGCCGCGACGGCATCACCACCTCGCAGCGCCAGCTGAGCTATTCGCTGGATGCCGGCCTGGTGCACATCGCCATCATCAACACCGATCCGGTGGGGCACGACAGCTCGGCGCCCGTGGCCTGGCTGCGCCAGGACTTCGAGGCAGCCAAGGCACGCGGTGCAAAGCGCTTCTTCGTCTTCGGCCACAAGATGGCGTTCGCCTACGACTTCAATCCGCGTGCGGCGGACAAGGAGAGCGGGCTCGAAGTCCGGCCAGCCGAGCGTGATGCATTTTGGGATCTTATCGAGGCCTTCGGCGCCACCTACTTCAGCGGCCATGAGCACATCTACAACGCGGCCCAACCACGCCTCTCGCAAGGCGGCAAGGCCTGGCAGGTGATCGTGGGCTCGGGCGGTTCGCCGTTCGCCGCCGGCGCCGCAGAAGCCTCCCGGCCGAGTGATCGGATGTATGCCTGGGCTGAGGTCGCCGTGCGTGCGAACGGCAGGGCCGAGATCGTGGTGCGTGGCTTCGATGAACACCTCGGGCCGACGCAGGTGATCGAGCAATGGCAACTGGAGCAGGTCAGTCAGTAAAGTCGGTGGCCATGAGGCACTCCATGTGCCTCGTCACGAGGAGTGCGCCATGACTTCGAACACTGCAGCCGCCAGCTGGTTCATCTGGGCCTTGTTGTCGGCCGTCTTCGCCGCGATGACGGCAATCTTCGCCAAGATCGGTCTGGCTGGCATCGACTCGGACATGGCTACGCTGGTGCGCGTGGTCATCATCTTCGGTGTGCTCGCGGTATTCGTCGTGTCCACAGGAAAATGGATCGATCCGCTCACCCTCTCGCCGAAGACCTGGATCTTTCTGACCTTATCAGGGCTGGCAACAGGTGCCTCATGGGTTTGCTACTTCAGAGCGTTGAAGGTCGGCGAGGCTTCCAGGGTGGCGCCAGTGGACAAGCTGAGCCTAGTGCTGGTAACGCTGTTCGCAGTGCTCTTCTTACGAGAGCGCCCGGTTGCCCGTGAATGGTTGGGCATAGCGCTTGTCGCCGCTGGCGTGATGGTGCTCAGTCTGAAGCGTTAGCGGTGTAGAGGCGAGGCGATTGGACTAAGGGCCTCGGACGCTCGCAACAGCGACCGGCCGCTTCCAGCCTGACGCCGTCGCCTGAGTCGCAGCGAAAGCAGTCCCTCGGGCGCGTTGCTTCCGCTGGCGACCGACGGTATTCGGATAGGCTTCGACCATGAGCACAGTAAACATCCGTAGGCAGGTGTATGAACTCTCGTCCGCAGACCTAGAGCGCCATGCCATCTGGGAATTCGCGCTCGATGAAGAGGGCAACGATGGGCAGGACGAGGCGACAGTCCGGCCTTACGAAGTGGATGGACCACTCGACCCGGCCGATGGAATGTTTATTGTCAGAGCCTTGGTGACGCTGGCTGACGGCTCGACACACATGGGTTACGTCACGCCATCCGACCAAGGCGAGGCTGGCTTAGATACGCTTCAGCCGGCTGTGGTGGTTGCCGACGGACAGGTGTTCTTCTGGTGCGGCATGGTGAAACCATCGCCGGAGCATGTCTCACGTAGCTACGCCCTGTTGGGCAAGACATCTGCCGCTGAAGTATTCCCGCTCAGATTTGAGTCGAACGTGCCTTTGGCTTGCGGACCCATTTTGGGAGTCGTTCCCGGATTCGTGGTCCTTGAAGACTTCAACACTATGCGCACAACGGTTCTAGACTGAACCGTCCCGACACCTCTAACCGCCTGCCACCAGGACCGCTTTCAGCCTGACGCCGTCGGAAGAGTTGCCTTAGCCAGCAAAGTTGTATTCGGCTTCCTTCACGACGCCCCCTTCCAGAAGCACCTTGCATCCGAAGCGACCGAACGTCTTGGATTCGACGATATAGCCGACGCCCGAATCTGGGGGCAAGGGGCTGAGCCCATGGGCTGAAGCGAATTCACGAAGCCGGGCGACAGGCATGTCTGGTTGAATTTGCGAACACAGCCGGCGTACGCGTTCCTCGGCGCCTAAGAAGTTGTACCCGTAGTACGAAACGCCAACCGCCATCACGGCGGAGACAACAAAGGCTATCGCATGTTTTGGAGTCATCCTTCTCCACTCCCACCGGGTGAGTCGCCCTAGCTTCAGGTCGGCCATTCATAGAAGAGCGAGCGCCGACCGAAACTGCAGGCAATGAGTCTTGCCAAACATTTGAGCACGAGTAGCGCGACACGGACTGGCGAGATTCCCCGGGCGCAAACGACGGCTCTCAGCCTGTAGCCGTAGACGCCGGCTTATGCTGCATGCTCGCTTCGGACCTGGTCGAAGCGAACAACAAATTGAGTTTCTCCTGTTGTGGACTCGACATGCCAAGGCAATTCCGTGCTGACCTGAAGAAGGGGTTCACCTACTGGCCTTCTGACTTCACCCTCAACCACGCACGCGATGGCACCGGGTTGCGGGTACGGACTATCTGACCAGAGGCGCTCGGCGGAAACGATAGGCCCCTTCTCGATAAACACGTGCATCCTGCCCGAAGCGTCGACCAGCGAACACTCCACGAAGCCTGGTTGGTGTTCGTCTACGAAACGATTGACCTGTACAAGAAGGACCGGCATTGGTGCTGTCTACGTGGGTGCCACACGGAGAAGCACAGAAGCAATTTCCTTTAGCGTCGCCACGGCTTGGTCAGCGGAAGGCGCATCCACATCTTGGGCCAGCAAGTCTTCACCGCTCGTCGCACAGATGGCCTCAGCATGAAGGTTGCCAGTTGACCACCAGGTCAGACGACCGATGCCGAATGGACCATCGACGTCTACAAAGAGGGCGGGGTTGTCGGTCGGCTCGCAATACACGAGGTTAAAGGACACGGACGGTGCTTGAAGCTCGGCGATTGCCCGGCGTACGACCGACTCGGCCGCAAGCCGCTCATGGATAACCTGGGATGCCGTCGGATTGCTCATGTCTTCAAGGACGCTTGGTGCCACTTGCTTCCAGTCTTGACCAAGATTTGAGCATGTCTACTTCAGATGGGACTGGTGGAATTCCCTTCCGCTTATGGCCGTATCGAACCACCTGCTCCAAGGTCTGCTTCCAGCCTGAAGCCGAACGCTCGGCGCAGCGCCGTGGTCCTGCATCACTCGACCTGGGATCTTCCGCATCCCAGGTGAGTCAGGCTACTTCTTTGCTGCAGCAGAAGCAGCTGATGCCGAGGCCGCAGCAGCAGGCGCGTCCTTGGCCCAGGTTCCCTTGCCGGCGAGACAGGCCTTCTTGGTCTTGCTCATGTCCATCGTGCCGTCGGCCAGCTTGCAGTGATGCGTCTGGTGCGTAGACGCGCCCTTCTTGGTGGCGGCGTCCTTGGTGTCAGCAAGCGCCGGAGCGCTGCTGATCACAACAGCCGAGATCAGAGCGACGCGAAGCAGATTCTTGGAGGTCATGGTGGATCCTTTGTAGAGTTGCTGGCAAGTCCGCAGAACGCAGTGGCAGATGGAACAACTCTGCCAAGCCGAGTATGGCACCCGGCATGACTGCCGAGCAGGTGGCCGGCGGCTCCCGATCTTCAGCGGCAAGCTCCATTGCATTCATTTCAGCGATGGAAGATGAGCAAGCACTCTCCCGACTATTCTCCCGTGTAGGGACCCTTGACCTCGCCCCATCCCCACTTCGGCATAGGCGCATCCGGGTTGACCGTCGCGCCTGGTTGCGAGTTGATGACCGCGAGCCGCGAGCCCCACTCCAGATAGCCGACAAGGGCTGAGCGGAATTCGGGATCGTCCGGCATGTCGAGCTCATCTGCGGTTGACAGCAGCAGTTCGACCCAGCGACGGCGCTTTTCCTGGGTGAGGTGTCGATTCAGGTGTTGGCGGATCATGTGTGGATGACCACCGTGCTCCGCGGAGTAGTCAGCCGGACCGCCCAGGACCTCCGCCAGAAACGCGGCCACGTGTGCCGGGTGATCGGCACCCATGTGTGCAAACACGGGTGCGAGAACGTCGTCCACGGCGACGCGCTCGTAAAAGCGCTCGGTCAGCCGGGTGAGCGCTTCGATACCCCCAAGCCATTCGTAGAGCGTTGGAACGGTTGTCGTCATCGTTGGGAACTCCCATTTCAGTGCCAGCATGGCCGTCGAATGGTACGAACGATTGCAACAGGCTGCTAGCGGCGCCTTGCGTCAAGAGCGGTCGTTGCATCGCTCTGAAACAGACATACAGGCGAGCCGCTCTCGCTGCGGAACAGCCTCTTGAAGCGGTCACGACCAGCAACGTGGACCGAGGGCCGTCCGGTATGGTGGTTAAGTCACAGCCAGCGCCGGCAACTAGGCCAGGCAGCTCCAGACCGCCGAGCTCAGACCCCCTGCAACCACAGCTCCGCCAGATCCGGAAAGCTCCAGTCCGACGGACTTTCCCGCGCCACGATGCGGTCCGTACCGTCGGCCAGGTTGATCAGCCTGGGCTGCACCCGCGTCTGGCCGCGCAGCGAATAGAAAGCCTTGACGCGCGGCGTAAGGAGCATGCCTTCGCCCTGCTCCACGACCACGGCCAGACGCTGCGATTCCAGCCGCACCAGGCTGCCCACGGGATAGATGCCCAAGCTCTTGACGAAGGCCTGGAACACCACCGGATCGAAATGCCCCTGCCACTGCGCCATGCGCGAGAGCGAGACGGCTGGATCCCACGCCGCCTTGTAGACGCGCTCTGAAGTGATGGCGTCGTACACATCGCAGACGGCACCCATGCGCGCGAGCATGCTGATCTGCTCGCCCTGGAGCTTGGCCGGATAGCCTGTGCCGTCCATCCTCTCGTGGTGGTGCAGGCACACGTCCAGCGAGGAATCGGGCGCGGCGCCGCCGGACTTGAGCAGCTCGAAGCCGCGCGTCGGGTGCAGCTTGATGATGTCGAACTCGTCATCGCTCAGGCGGCCGGGCTTGTTCAGCACGTCGGCCGGCACCAGCATCTTGCCCACGTCGTGCAGCAGGCCGGCCAGACCGGCTTCGCGCGTGCGCGCCTCGTCCATGCCGAGCTGCCGTGCCAGCGAAACCATCAGCGCGCACACGGCCACCGAGTGCATATAGGTGTAGTCGTCGCGGGTCTTGAGCCGCGCCAGGCTGATCAGGGCCTGCGGATTGCGCGAGACCGAATCGGCCACGTCCTGCACGACGGGCAGGCACTGCTCCACGTCGGCCGCGCGGCCCAGGCGCACTTCGTTGAACAGCAGCACGATCTTCTGGCGCGAGCGCTTCACGACCTGCGCGGCGCGGTCGAGCTCGCTGAGGAGTTCGACGCGGGTCAGCGGCGCATCCTCGGCAACGGCGAGAGATTCAGCGGGATCGGCCGGCGCAGAAGGAACTGCAGCCACCGCGGCTTGCGGCGCAAGTGCCGCGCCGGCGACATCGGCGCCCTTCTCTACATCGATCCACACGGCTGGAACGCCGCTCTTGTGCAAGGCCGAGAGGTCAGCCGGATCTTGCAGCAAGAAGCGCGTCTTCCAGAAGGGGTGGGCCAACCAGGATCCCTCCAGCGACTGAAGGAACATGCCGAGGCGGACTTCGCGCGTGGGGATCTTCTTGAGCACAGGCCGAGTATGCCGTGGGCTCAGGCTCAATACGGTATCGCTCACACGGATAGCCGATTGGCGCACAACGGCTGTGCCATCGACATAATGCCTTGCCTCTACGGTAGCAATTTCGAGATGACTCCACGCCTCGCCATCCGCGCCGCCTTGCGCCTCAGCCTCCTTGCGTGCGCGACGCTCCTGCTCGTCTCGTGCGCCGATGCGCCTCGCGCGCAGGCGCCCGGCGCCGAGCCGGTGGATCTGTTGATCCGCGGCGGGCGCATCGTCGATGGAAGCGGCAATGCCTGGGTGCGCGGTGATGTCGCGATCCAGGGCGGACGCATCGTGGCCGTCGGTCCGCTCGAAGGCATGACAGCCCGGCGCGTGATAGACGCCAAGGACCACATCGTCGCGCCCGGCTTCATCGACACCCACGCCCATCTCGAGGGCAACCTCTTCGACAGGCCGACGGCCGACAACTTCGTGCAGGACGGCGTCACCACCCTCATCACCGGCAACTGCGGCGGCTCCGACGAGCAGGGCGTCAAGGCCTTCTTCGATCACGTGGCCAGGACCGGCGTGTCTGTCAATGTGGCCACCCTCGTCGGTCACAACACTGTGCGCAAGCAGGTGATGGGCCTGTCCAACCGCCCGGCCACGCCCGAGGAGCAGCGGCGCATGGAGGCGCTGGTGGACCAGGCGATGAACGAGGGGGCCGTGGGCCTGTCCACCGGGCTGATCTACTTGCCGGGCCTGTTCAGCAACACGTCCGAAGTCGTGGGCCTGGCCAAGGTGGCTGCGCGGCACCACGGCCTGTACGCCTCACACATCCGCGACGAGGGCAGCAAGGTGGTGGAGGCCATCAACGAGGCGCTGGACGTCGGGCGCCAGGCGAAGTTGCCGGTGCAGATCTCGCATTTCAAGGTCAGTGCCCCAGCGAACTGGGGCCGCTCGAAGGAGACGCTGGCGCTGGTCGATCAGGCGCGCGCGGAAGGCTTGGATGTGACCATCGACCAATACCCCTATACGGCCAGCAGCACCACCTTGAGCGTCGTGCTACCCGACTGGGCGGTGGAAGGCGGCCAGAGCGCCATCCGCCAGCGCCTGGGCGATCCGGCCACGCGCGCGCGCATTGCGGAAGAGATCCTGCAAAGCGCCCGGCGCAACAAGCGGCCCAGCTATGCGTACGCCGTGGTGGCGCGCTCAGCAAGCGAACCCGCCCTGAACGGCCGCAGCATCAGCGAGATCAATCTGCAGCGCAGCCGCCCCGCCACGCTCGAGGCCGAAATCCAGACGTTGCTCGACATCGTCCAGGCCGGCGGCGCGCAGATGACTTTCCACGGCATGAGCGAGGAAGACGTGCGCCGCATCATGGCCTGGCCCTTCGCCATGATCGGCGCCGACGGCAGCGTGCAGAACGGCGTCGGCATGCCGCACCCGCGAAGCTATGGCACCAATGCCCGCGTGCTGGGCAAGTACGTGCGCGAAGAGCACGTCATGCCGCTAGAAGAAGCCATACGCCGCATGACTTCACTGGCAGCCCAGCGCTTTCAGCTGGCCGATCGTGGTCTGCTGCGCCCGGGCTACGCCGCCGACATCGTCGTCTTCGACGACAAGACGGTGCACGACCGCGCCACCTTCGAGGATCCGCAGCAGATGTCTGCCGGCTTTGATGCCGTCATCGTCAACGGCGTGATCACCGTTCAGAACGGCCAGCACAGCGGGGCCCGGGCCGGGGAAGGCCTGAAGGGGCCGGACGCCAAACCGGCGAAATAGGGCCGAGGCGCGAAGCGCCGGGGCCCTCAGTCCATTCAGCGGAAGCGGCTCTCGGGAACGCTGGCCAGTTCGCTGGGCAGCTTGGAGAGATAGTCGGCGATTTCCTTCAGCTCGTCGTGGCTGAAGTCCTTGAGCTGGCCGGCCATGATGGCGTTGTCGCGACCCACCAGCGCCTTCTTGGCCTGGTAGGCCTTGAGCGCGGCGAACAAGTAGTCGGCGTGCTGGCCGGCGAGCTTGGGCTCGGCACCGGTCAGCGGCTTGCTCAGGTTGGCGCCATGGCAGGAGGTGCAGGCGCCTTTCTGGAGCAGCTTGGCCACATCGCCCGTGGGAGCAGCGTCGGCAGGAGCGGCGGCGCCCTTGCCCAGCGACTCGTAGTAGGCGGCCACGTCGGCCATGTCGGTCTCCGTCAGCGAGCCGGCGATGCCACGCATCGTCGGGTGCTTGCGGTCACCCTTCGCATAAGCGGTGAGTGCGGCGACGATGTACTTGGCGTTCTGGCCAGCAATCATCGGCACCTTGTAGACCTCAGGAAAGCTGGCCTGGTAGCCAGGGATGCTGTGGCAGCCCTGGCACATCGCCACCTTGCCCTTGCCGGCTTCGGCATTCTGGGCGTGAGCCACGCCAGCGCCTGTCACAACAGCGGCCAACACGAACGAAATCTGCAGCAGTCTCTTCATGGTCCCGAGGGTTCTGGTTTCTAAGGCCGGCCGATTATTGCACCGCCTATACTGACTTTTCGCCCTGCCCTCCCCTGCAAACTCCCCGTAGAAACCATGAAGTTCCAAGGCTCGGACCAGTACGTAGCAACTCCCGACCTGATGCTGGCGGTCAATGCGGCGGCCACGCTGCAGCGTCCTTTGCTGATCAAGGGCGAGCCCGGCACGGGCAAGACGATGCTGGCCGAGGAGGTGGCGCAGGCGCTGAACATGCCCCTGCTGCAGTGGCACATCAAGAGCACGACCAAGGCGCAGCAGGGTTTGTATGAATACGACGCTGTAAGCCGCTTGCGCGACAGCCAGCTCTCCGGCATCGAGGGCTCGGACAAGGTCAGGAACATCGAGAACTACATCCTCAAGGGCGTGCTCTGGCAGGCATTCGAGGCCGAGCAGCCGGTGTGCTTGCTGATCGACGAGATCGACAAGGCCGACATCGAGTTCCCGAACGACCTGCTGCGCGAGATTGACCGCATGGAGTTTCACTGCTACGAGACGCGCAAGACCATCCAGGCCAAACACCGCCCGCTGGTCTTCATCACCTCGAACAACGAGAAGGAGCTGCCGGACGCCTTCCTGCGCCGCTGCTTCTTCCACTACATCAAGTTCCCGGATGCCGAGACGATGCAGAAGATCGTCGCCGTGCACTTCCCCACCCTCAAGAAAGACCTGCTGGCCGCAGCGCTGAAGAACTTCTTCGATGTGCGCAACCTGCCGGGCCTGAAGAAGAAGCCCAGCACCTCCGAGCTGATCGACTGGCTGAAGCTGCTGCTGGCTGAGGACATCCCCGTGGACGCGCTGCAGGCCAAGGACGAGAAGGTCAGCATCCCCCCGCTGGTGGGTGCCCTGCTCAAGAACGAGCAGGACCTGACGCTGTTCGAGAAGCTCGTCTACATGCAAAGCCGCAACCGCTGACCCCCATGAACACGACCCCGCTGTGCAGCCCCGTTGAACTGAGCGGCCGCCACGCGCGGCTGGTGCCCCTGTCACGCGAGCACGAGATCGGCCTGCAGGACGCCTGCTGCGACGGCGATCTGTGGAAGCTCTGGTACACCCGCGTGCCGGCCCCGCATGAGGTGGCAGCCGAGATCGAGCGGCGGCTGAAGCTGCAGGACCAGGCGGTGATGCTGCCGTTCACGGTCCTGGATGCCCAGGGACGCATCGTCGGCATGACCACCTTCATGAACATCGACAACGCCAACCGCCGCGTCGAGATCGGCTCCACCTGGTACGGCGCCAGCGCCCAGCGCACGCCGCTCAACACCGAGTGCAAGCTGATGCTGCTGGGCCACGCCTTCGAGCAGCTGGCCTGCATCGCCGTGGAGTTCCGCACCCACCGCCTGAACCTGCAGAGCCGCCGCGCCATCGAACGCCTGGGTGCGCAGCTGGACGGCATCCTGCGCTCCCACATCCGCGGCCCGGACGGCACGCTGCGCGACACCGCCGTCTACAGCATCACCGCGGCCGAATGGCCCGTCGTCAAAACACACCTGCAATGGCAACTCGAAAAACCACGCGAAGCGTAAAAGCCGCCGGCCATCAGACCTTCGACGCCGACGCCCTCTGGGCGATGGAGCGCGTCGGTGCGCCGAGCCTCTCGCCGGACGGCGCTCAGGGCGTGGCCGCCGTCACCCGCTACAGCATGGAAGACAACAAGGGCGAGAGCGCCCTGTGGCTGTTCTCCACGCTCGGCGGCGAGCCGCGCCGGCTCACGCAGTGCGGCGAGAAAGACGGCGCCCCCAGCTGGAGCCCGATGGGTGACGAGATCGCCTTTGTCGCGCGCCGCGAGCAGCAAGGTCACAAGGACGAGGAGGCGCAGCTCTACCTGATCGCCCCCGATGGCGGAGAGGCGCATCGCCTCACGCATCTGCCCGGCGGCGTCGAGGCCTTCAAGTGGTTTCCCGATGGCAAACGCATCGCCTTCATCGCCTGGGCCTGGCCGGGCCTCAAGGGCGAGGCCGCACAAGCCAAGGCGATGAAGGAATGGAAGGCGCGCAAGGCCAGCGCCTACGTCACCGAGCAGACCTTCTACCGCTTCTGGGACCACCAGCTGCCGATGGGCCGCGAGCCGCAGCTCTTCGTGCTGGACGTGGCCACGGGCAAGGTGCGCAACCTCTTCGAAGGCACCGACCTGGCCCTGCACCGCGCCTATCACGAGGCCAAGGATTTCGACATCTCGCCCGATGGCAAGCGCATCGCCTTCGCCTTCGACCCCGCTGAAGAGAAGCGCATCGAGAACTGCCGCGCACTCGCCGAGATCGAGCTGCGCACAGGCAAGCACCGTGTGATCCTGCAGGACAAGGGCTATGACTTCAACGCCCCGGCCTACAGCCACGGCGGCAGCCACCTGGGCTTCATCGCCAGCCACCAGGCCAAAGGCGCGACGGCACCGAACCGCCTGGGCGTGCTCGATCAAAAGGGCCGCTGGGCGCTCTTCAGCGAAGACTGGGACCGCGAGCCCGAAGCGCCGCTGCAATGGTCGGACGACGACGAAGCCCTGCTGTTCACCGCGGAGGAACACGGCCGCCGCCACCTCTGGCGCTTCGACCTGCCGGAGCGCCGCGCCGACATCGTCTTCGAGGGCGGCAACGCCACCAGCTTCTCCGTGGCCGCCGGCATCCTCGTGGTCAACCACGACGGCCTGGCCCATCCGCCGCGGCTCTCGGCCTGCGTGGCCGACGTGCATCCGCAGCGCATCGAGCACTTCAACGATGCGCTGATGGCCGATCACGCCTTTGGCTCGCATGAAGAGGTCTGGATCAAGGGCGCTGAGGGCAAGCAAGTGCAGGTCTGGCTGCACTACCCGCCCGGCTTCGATGCCCGCAAGAAATACCCGCTGCTGCAACTGATCCACGGCGGCCCGCACACGGCCTTCGGCGACAGCTGGCACTGGCGCTGGAACCACCAGGCCTTCGCCGCGCGCGGCTATGTGCTGATGAGCGTGAACTACCACGGCTCGTCAAGCTTCGGCCAGGCCTTCAAGGATTCGATCACCGGCCGCATGGCCGAGATCGTGCAGAAGGACGTGGAAGCCGCCACCACCTGGGCGCTGAAGAAGCCCTGGCTTGACGCCAAGCGCGTCTTCGCCGCCGGTGGTTCCTACGGCGGCTACATGACGGCCTGGATGAACGGCACCGCCAAGCCTGGCCGTTATGCAGCCTACATCTGCCATGCCGGCTGCTACGACTGGCAGGCCATGTTCGCCGACGACTGCTACAGCGACCACAAGCGCGAGTTCGGCGCCTGGTACTGGGACGATCCGGCCAAGATCGCTTCCACGAGCCCGAGCACCCATGCCGCGAAGATGAAGACGCCGACGCTCGTCATCCACGGCGCGCTGGACTACCGCGTGCCCGATGCCCAGGGCCTGGCCTACTACAACACACTCAAGGCGCGCGGCGTCGATGCGCGGCTGGTGTGGTTCCCCGATGAAAACCATTGGGTGCTGAAGCCGAGGAATAGCAAGCTTTGGTACGGGGAGTTTCTGGGGTGGCTGGCCAAGCATGGCGGCGCTGAATAAGCTCGAAGCATCATGCTGATCCAGTTCTTCCAGACCCTGCGCGCGGCCAAGCTGCCGGTGTCTGTGCGCGAATTCCTGACCCTCCTCGAAGGGCTGGAAGCCGGTGTGATCGGCGGTCGTGAAGGCCAGCCGCCGCCGTCGATCGACGACTTCTATCACTTCGCCCGCACCGCCCTCGTCAAGGATGAGGCCCACTTCGACAAGTTCGACCGCGCCTTCGGGGCCTACTTCAAAGGCGTGGAGCTGCTGACCGACTTCACCAAGGAGCTGCCCGAGGACTGGCTCAAGAAGCACCTGAACCTGGAGCTCACGCCCGAGCAGAAAGCCGCCATCCAGGCCATGGGCTGGGATGAGCTGATGCAAACCCTCAAGCAACGGCTCGAAGAACAGCACGAACGCCACGAAGGCGGCAACCGCTGGATCGGCACGGGCGGCACCAGCCCCTTCGGCAATGGCGGCTTCAACCCGGCGGGCGTGCGCATCGGCGGCAAGGGCGGTGGCAAGAGTGCGGTGAAGGTGTGGGAGCAGCGCGCCTACCGCGATTACGACGACAACCTCGAACTCGGCACCCGCAACATCAAGGTAGCCTTGCGCCGCCTGCGCCGTTTCGCTCGCGAGGGCTCAGAGCTGGAACTCGACCTCGACGACACCATCCACAAGACCGCCGCCAACGCCGGCATGCTGGACATCCGCATGCAGCCCGAGCGGCACAACAAGGTCAAGGTGCTGCTGCTGATGGACGTGGGCGGCACGATGGACGAGCACATCCACCGCGTCGAAGAACTCTTCAGCGCCACCAAGAGCGAGTTCAAGCACCTGGAGTTCTATTACTTCCACAACTGCGTCTACGACTTCGTGTGGAAGAACAACCGCCGCCGCTTCGCCGAGAAGTTCCCGACCTGGGACATCATTCGCAAGTACAACCGCGACTACAAGCTGATCTTCGTCGGCGACGCGACGATGAGCCCTTATGAAATCCTGCAGCCCGGTGGCAGCGTCGAATACATGAACGAGGAGGCCGGCGCCGAATGGCTCTCGCGCCTCACCCACGCCTTCCCCAAATACGCCTGGATCAACCCCGAGCCGCAAGGCGTCTGGCAGTACCGGCAGAGCATTGCGATCGTCCAGCAGTTGATGCACCAGCGCATGTTCCCGCTCTCGCTGTCCGGACTCGAAGGGGCGATGCGGCTCTTGAGCAAATGAAGAAAGGCCTGTTCCCTGCGCTCGTGCTGCTGTGTGGTTGCTGGAGTGCGCAGGCGGTGGAGCTCCGCATCGAGGCGCCCAAGGCGCTGCGCCCGCTGCTGGAAGAACATCTGGATCTTTCGCGCGCCCTGCGCGACAAGCTCGATCTCTCCGAGCTGGAGATCCAGCGTCTGGCCGCCGCCGCGCCCGATGAAGCCAAGGCCCTGCTGCAGACCGAGGGCTACTTCAATCCGCACATCACGCAAAAGCGCGAAGGCGATGTGCTGATGCTGCAAGTCGACCCCGGCCCGCGCAGCCGTATTGGCGGCGTGGGCATGAGCTTCACCGGTGAGATCGAGAAGGACAAACAGCTGACGGAGCTGCTGCTCCGCAGCTGGGGTCTGCCCGTCGGCGCGCCTTTCACGCAGTCGGCCTGGAGCGGCGCCAAGATCGACCTGCTGGCCCGCGCCCGCGACCAGGGCTATGCCCGCGCCGACTGGGACGAGACCTCAGCCAAGGTCGACACCGAGCTGCTCGACGTGCAGCTCGGCCTCAAGATGAAGAGCGGCCCGCTCTACCACCTGGGCGAACTGCGCATCGAAGGCCTCTCGTATCAAGACGCCAAGACCGTGCAACGCGTGGCCGGCTTCCAGCCCGGCACGCCGTACACGGCGCAGAAGCTGCTGGACTTTCAGGAGCGACTGCAGCGCACGCAGCTCTTCGACGGCGCCAGCGTGGAGCTGCAGGCCGACGAAGACAACGCCGCCGCCACGCCGGTGCTCGTGCGTGTGCGCGAGGCGCCGCGCCAGCAGGCCACGGTGGGCGTTGGCTACCACGCCAACAGCGGTCAGACGATCTCGCTCGAATACCTGAACCGCCGGCCCATGGACCTGCCGGTGCGCCTGCGCAGCAAACTCGTCTACGGCCGCGACCAGCGCCTGGGCGAGGTGGAGCTGAGCTCGCATCCGCAGCCCGACCTCTCGCGCAATCTCGTCTCCGCGCAGATCGAGGAAGACCGCAGCGGCGACGAAATCCTCACCAACACCAGCCTGCGCCTGGGCCGCATCAAGGAAAGCGGGCCCGGCGGCCACGATGAACGTTTCAGTTATGTGGAAGCGTTGCGCGCCCTGCAGACCACTGCAACCGGCCGCGATACCTCGCAGGCCTTCTCATACAACGTGCAGTGGACGCGCCGCCGGCTCGACAGCCTGGTGCTGCCCACGGAGGGCAACCAGGGCCTGCTGCTCGTCGGCGCGGGCCGCGCGGACAGCAGCTCGCAAGAGGCCGGCTTCTTCGGCCGCGCTCAATTCAAGTTCCAACGCTACGACCGCCTGCCTTCGAGCTGGTACGGCACCGCGCGCATCGAGCTGGACCAGGTCTTCGCTTCTTCAAAAGTCGGCGTGCCGCAGAAGCTCTTGTTCCGTGCCGGCGGCGACGATTCGGTGCGCGGCTACGCCTACCAGGAGCTCGGCCCGCAGGTGAACGGCCTGACCGTCGGCGGCCGCGTGTCCGCCACGGCGAGCCTGGAGGCGGCGCATCCCCTCTCGGCCGACTGGCCGCTGATCTGGGGCGCCGCCTTCGTCGACGCCGGCAACGCCGCCGACCGCTGGGGCAGCTTCAAACCCAAGGTGGGCGCCGGTGTGGGCCTGCGCATCCGCAGCCCGATCGGGCCGCTCAAGCTCGACGTAGCGCGCGGCTTTCAGGCGCATCAGTGGCGCGTCCACTTCACGGTCGGGGTCGTGCTGTGAAGATCTGGAAGCGCAGCCTCTGGTTCGCAGCGCCGCTGCCGCTGTTCGCCGCGCTCGGCCTCGCCGTCGCCCTGCCTTTCACGGAAGCCGGCAGCGCCTGGCTGCTGCGTCACATCCCCGGCGTGCAGGCGGAAGCCCCGCAAGGCGCGCTGCTCGGCGATTTCGCGGCGCGGCGTGTGGACCTGCAGTTCGGCGCCGATCACATCCGCATCGATGGCCTGCGCTGGAGCGCGCCTCACCTGGGTTGGAAATCGCTGGCCTTCGACCGGCTCTCGGCCGATGAAGTGGCGTTGGAATTGACACCTTCCAAGACCAAGGCCCAGGCGCCCGCCGATCTGCTGATGCCGCTCGAATTGAGCATCAGCCATTTGCAGCTGGCGCGGCTGCGCCAGGGCACGCTGCTGCTGCAGGAGATCGAAGGTCGGCTGAGCCTTGGCAACGCGGAACACAGCGCCGAGCTGACGCATCTGCGCTGGGAAAAGCTCGAACTCTCCGGCCAGGCGCGCATCGCCACGCAGGGTGAGATGAAGGTCCAGGCCCAGCTCCAGGCCCGCGATGCCAGCTGGAGCGGCCAGGCCGACCTGAACGGGCCGCTGAGCACGCTCGGCCTGCAAGCGAAGCTGGAGCAAAGCGGCCAGCAGCTGCAGCTCTCCGGCCAGCTGCAGCCCTTCGCGCCCTGGCCATTGCACGCAGTGCAGGCCCGCGCCGAATCGCTGGACCTGCAGGCGCTCTCCAACAACCTGCCCAAGACCCAACTCAGCGGCAGCGCCACCATCGACGCCACCGGCTGGGACCAACCCGCCAAGCTCGACGCCCGCCTGAGCAACGCCGCCGCCGGCCGCTGGGACCAGCAGGCCTTGCCCGTGCAGAGCCTGACCCTGCGCGCGCAAGCGAGGCCGGACCAATGGCAGAGCCTGCAGATCGAGCACTTCGAGGCGCGGCTGGGCAGCAGCAAGGCCCCCGCCGGTTCGATCAGCGGCCAGGGCCGGCTCGAAGCCGGCCAGCGCTTCCGCGTGCAGGCCCAGTTCACCGACATCCGCCCCGAACGCATCGACGGCCGCGCCGCGCCGATGCTGCTGGCCGGCAACGCGGACCTGGCGGGAGCGCCCGGCCAGCCGCTGACGCTAACGGGCCACTTGAGCGGCAAGCAGGCCACGCTCGACCTGGCCGCTCAAATTGCCGGGGAGAAGATCACCGTCAGCCGCGCGGAGCTGGTCTCCGGCAGCGCGCAGGCCAACCTCAAAGGCGAGGCCGAACTGCTGGGCGCCGGGTGGCGCCTGAACGCCGAGGCGCAGCTGCGCGAGCTGGACCCGCACGCCTTCTGGAACGACATCGCCAGCACCAAGCTCAGCGGCCAGGGCCGTGCCGATCTGCGCACCGGCGGTGCCGATCAGTGGCCGCAGGGCGATGCCACGCTGGAGCTCAAGGGCCTGCTGAGCGGCACGGCGCGCTACAGCAGCGGCGACTTCCAGTCGCGCCTGGCCCTGCAGTCGAACACGCTGGAGACCAGTGGTCGCTTGAGCGGCAAACCGAGCAGCCCGCAGCTCACGCTGAACAGCCAGCTCAAGGCGCCGAAGCTGTACGAGTTCAACGCGCTGCTCGATCTGCTGGGCTCCAAGCAGCGGCTGGCCGGCAGCGCTGAAGGCCGCTTGCAGGCCAATGGCGCGAGCGTGGACGGGCAGCTGCAGCTCACCGACGTTCAGCTGGCGGGGCAGACGCTCAAGAACGCGCGCCTCGAACTCAAGGGCACGCTGGACAACCACCGCGCCAAACTCGATGCCAGCGGCCTGCTGCACCGCCCGGGCCAGCCGCCCTCGCAGGCCTTGGCGGGCGAAGTGCACGCGCAACTCGAAGGCAGCTGGCAGGCCAAGCGCTGGACGGGCCGACATGTGAGCCTCAACGCCCGCCCGACGGACACGCGCCTGCCGGCGATGCTGGCCGTGGAAGACCTGGCGCTAACGCTTGATTTCAGCGCAGCCCGCGAGCTGCTGGCCGCTCGCGCCGAGCCCGGCAGCGTCGAGCTGGGCGGCGCACGCTGGCGCTGGAACCGGCTGGAATGGCAGGCGCCACGAGCGGCCAACGCGCTGCCCGAGATCCATGCATCGCTGACGCTGGACACGCTCGCCGTCGGCCCGCTGCTGGCGCGCTGGCAGTCCGACTTCGGTTGGGGCGGCGACCTGCGCGTGGCGGGCCACGTTCGCCTGGACACGCGCGATCGCGTCGACATCGAAGCCCTGATCGAACGCCAGAGCGGCGATCTGACCGTGACCGACGAGCAAAAGCGCAGCCGCGCGCTGGGGCTCAACGCCGCCAGGCTGAGCCTCACCGCGCAGAACGGCGAATGGCGCTTCACGCCCGAACTGTCCGGCACGGGCTGGGGCGAGCTGACGGGCAACATCGTCGTGAAGTCCGACGCCCTCGTGCCGGCGGCCAACGCGCCGCTGTCCGGCCAGCTCAAGATCCAGGTGGCCGAGCTGGGTGGCTGGGGTGCTCTGCTGCCTGCGGGCTGGCGCCTGGGCGGCCGATTGGAATCGGCCGTGGACCTGGGCGGCACGCTGGGCGCCGCGCATCTGTCGGGCAATGCGCGCGGCAGCGGGCTCTCCGCGCGGCACATGCTGATGGGCGTGAACCTGGACCAGGGCAGCTTCGAGATGGCCTTCGATGGCGACACAGCCCGTGTGCAGAGCCTCACGTTTCGCGGCGGTGAAGGGCACATCGAAGCGAGCGGCGAGGCGCGGCTCGGCGAATTCCCGCGCGCACTGGTTTCGCTCAAGGCCGAGCACTTCACCGTCTTCCAGCGCGTAGACCGCAGCCTCGTGTTGAGCGGCCAGGCGAGCGCCAACCTCACGCCGCAGGAGTTGCAGCTTGAAGGCCAGATGCGCGCCGACTCGGGCCTGTTCGACTTCACCCGCGCCGGTGCACCCACGCTGGGCGACGACGTCGAGATCCTGCGGCCACTGGCGGAGCGCAATGCCACTGCCACATCGGCCACGCCCGGCGCGCCTACCGGCTCGGCCGCCGAGCCGCGCAAGGTCTACGTGCGTCTGGCGGTGGACCTGGGCGACCAGCTCAAGCTGCGCGGCCGCGGCCTGGAGACGCGCCTGGCCGGCCAGCTTGAACTGACTCAGCAAGCGGGACCGCCGCGGCTCAAAGGCACGGTGCGCACGATCGGCGGCACCTACGCGGCCTATGGCCAAAAGCTCGAAGTCGAACGCGGCGAAGTGATCTTCAACGGCGCCTACGACAACCCGCGCCTGGACATCCTCGCCGTGCGGCCCGACACCGACACGCGCGTCGGCGTGCTCGTCACCGGCACCGCGCTGGCGCCGCGCATCCAGCTCTACTCCGAGCCCGACATGAGCGATGGCGACAAGCTCTCCTGGCTGCTGCTCGGCCGCGGGCCCGAAGAACTCGGCCGCGCCGACACCGCCCTGCTGCAACGCGCCGCCCTGGCGCTGCTCGCGGGCGAGGGCGAAGGCGACACCTCCAAGCTCATCAAGCGCCTCGGACTGGACGACATCTCCGTACGCCAGAGCGAGCTGACCGGCAGCGAAGGCGAGGCCCGCGAAACCATCGTCCACATCGGCCGCCAGCTCTCGCGCAACTGGTACGTCGCGTACGAGCGCAGCCTGAACGCGACGACGGGCAGCTGGCAGCTGATCTACCGGATTGCGCGACGCTTCACGCTGCGGATGCAGACGGGCGAGGACAACGCGCTGGATCTGATCTGGCAGTGGCGGTGGTGAAGCGGCCCGCGCAGGCGCCCGTAGAATTTCTGGCCGTCCTCTCAGTGGATTTGCAAGGATCGATTTCGATGAATCAACGAATCGTTGTCTGGGTGGTTGCTTTCGCCTGCGGGCTTGCCGGTGGCGGTATTGGCGCCGCCGTTGTCGTCAACCACTACGGAGACATGCCCAACAACTGGGCGCAGTGGAGCCAGGTCGCGCCGGGGACCAAGCCAGGTGCATCGAATGCGCTGGGCGGTGTGGTCGGGCAGGTCTCGCTCAATGCGATGCCCACGGGAGGTCCCCAGGGGCTGGAGGGCTACGTCTACATCAAGCATCCTGAAGGCAAGACCCGGCTTGCCATCGGCACCATCGGCAATGTGGAAGTTGCAGGCACGGGCTCGGTCACGGAGATCCGCAGCATGCAGGCCGGCGGCATCGTCTCGGGCACCGGCCACGTGGACAAGTGGGTCGGCATCTTGCTCGCGCACCCCGGCGGTCAGCATGATCGGGTCGGCAGCTACCACCCGATCGTTTCGGATGATCCGTCAGGCCAGACGGTGCTGCGCGGATCCATCACCACCGACGCGATTTCGTTCAGCAACGGCTGGTCCCTGCACGTACAGGGCGACTCCCTGGAGCTCACCGATGCCGGCGGCAAGCCTCGGCAACTGTTCGAACCCAGGCCTCGGTAAGGCCTTTGCCGCGCAGCCTCCTCTCCAGAGCGATCAACTAGAATCCGCGCGCTTCTATCTCTCTCCGTAGTTCAATGGATAGAACGGCCGCCTCCTAAGCGGCAAATGTGGGTTCGATTCCCGCCGGAGGGACCATGCTGAACCATTGCGCCAAGGCCTGCTCCAGGCCTTCTTCATCCGCCACGCCGAGGTCGGCAGCCCAAGCCACCACGCCGTCTGCGCGCACGAGCACGGCGCTCAGTCCGAGGTCGTCTTCAGCCATGGACAGGTCCAGCAGCACGCCCTTCCCTGCCCGCAGCTGATCTGCGAGCCTCGTGCCGTCCTTCAGAGCGAAGTGCGGCACGCTGCGGCCCACCAACGGATGCGAATTGCCGCCCAGGTCATAGCGCAAGGTCGCGCCCAGCACACGCTCGGCAAAGTACGTGGCCCCATCGCCCGTCTCGACCAGATCGCGGATCACGGAAGCCATCGCGCGTGAACTGGGGCTGGGGCGCATGAGGCTCACCTGAGCGCGGGACCAGTCGAGCACTTGCGCGCCGACGGGCATGCGTTCGGCCTCGTAGCTGTCAAGCAGGCTTTCGGGCGCTTCGCAGCGCACCACGGCGGCGAGCTTCCAGCCGACGTTCATCGCATCGCCCAGGCCGAGGTTCAGGCCTTGGCCGCCCAAGGGCGAATGGATGTGTGCGGCATCGCCGGCCAGCAGGACGCGGCCGCGCCGGTAGCGGGTGGCCTGGTGGGCCCGGTCGGTCCAGGTGGTGGCGTGATGCAACGCGGTGACGGTGACATCAACGCCCGAGACACGCCGCAGCACGGCTTGGACATGCTCGACCGTCACAGGCTGGCTGCGGTGAAAGGCACCGCCATCGAAGTCGACCATCGCCGCCGTGCCCGGCCGCTGGAAGGTGTACATGCCAGCGCCCGTGTAGTGCCGGCCGGCGGGCAGAGCCTCGGGGTCGGCGAGGTCGAGCAGCGCGGAGTAGCCGGTGAATTCGGGCTCGGTGCCGATGAACTCAAAGCCGCCGAGCTTGCGCACCGTACTGCGGCCGCCATCGCAGCCGACCAGCCATTGGCCGCGGAACGCTTCGCCGCCGGCCTGGACAGTGATCGTGTCGCCGCCGTCCGAAACCTCGAAGCTTTTGACGCCGCAGCCGCGCCGGATCACGGCGCCGAGCTCCAGCGCGCGTGCGGCGAGGACGGTCTCGATGTGCTCCATGTTCACGGCCACGCTGCGGCAGATGGCGTCGGGCAGGCGCCAGGGCCAGCGGCTCGGGTCGACCTGGTCCTCAAAGAACTGGATGCCGGCAAAGTGCCCGCCGGGTCGGCGCTGCTGCTGCATCCAGTGCGCGCCGGGCGTGGCGGCGCTGGCTTGCGGGCCGGTGATGGCGTCCAGCAGGCCACGGCGCTGGAAGGTCTCCAGCGTCGGGATGGACAAGCCGCGCAGGCCGAGGGGCAGGCGCTTCAGCGGTGACGCGGGGCTCTCGGTCTGCTCCAGCACCGTGACGGCCACGCCTGCCAGGCGCAGTTCACAGGCGAGAAACAGCCCCACCGGGCCGGCGCCGGCAATGAGGACTTGAGAGGTTTGAGGGGTTTGAGGGGTTTGAGGGGTATCGAGGTTGTGGAAATCACGCATGAGACAAACTCCAGAAGCGGTCGTTCGACCGGGGAATGTGTCTTGCGATCCCCTCGGACGAACCGTCTGACGCCCGGGAGCGGGCGCCGCAAGTTCGTCGTGGGGTCACATGCGCAGGGCTGCGACAGAGCCTTCGAGGACGAAGAACGGGTCTTCGTTCGCGAAAGGACTTGGGCTTACCAAACCAAGCCAGCCTTTTTCGACGCCGCAATTCTAGCCTCCGGACCGGACGTCCGGATTCCGTGCAATCTGGCGCAGACCCAGCAGGAATGCGACGGAATGCGATGAAAAGGGCCGCTATCCCCCCTCTTGAAGGCCCCTGACTTCCGTCCATATTCCGAGGGTCGCCCTATACTGGCGACACCGTCATCAAGGGTTCATCACCCGTGTGGCGGCAGGACTGACCAAGCAGTTGTTCGAGCAGTTTTGACGGGAAGAGCATCATGGGTGCCAAACTGAAAGTCGCGGGCTGGATGGCCCTGGGTGTGGTGGCCGGCGCGCTGGCCACCTTGCAATTGCAGGCGAATGCCTCCGGCAGCCTCGCCCCGCTACCCCTCGACGAGATGCGACGCCTGGCCGCCGTGTTCGAGCAGGTCAAGCAGAACTACGTCGAGCCCGTCGACGAGAAGAAGCTCATCAACGACGCGATCGGCGGCATGGTTGCCGGCCTGGATCCGCACTCGCAGTACTTCGACAAGAAGGGCTACAAGGACTTCAAGGAGAGCGTCTCCGGCAAGTTCGTCGGCGTGGGCATCGAGATCGGCGCCGAAGACGGCCTCGTGAAGATCGTCTCCCCGATTGAAGGCTCGCCCGCCTTTCGCGCCGGCTTGGCAGGCGGCGACCTGATCACCAAGATCGACGACACCCTGGTCCGCGGCCTCTCGCTCGACCAGGCCGTCAAGAAGATGCGCGGCGACGCCGGCACCAAGGTCACGCTGACGATCTTCCGCAAGACCGAGCAGCGCAGCTTCCCGGTCACGATCACCCGCGAGGAGATCAAGGTCCAGAGCGTGCGCGCCAAGATGGTCGAGCCGGGCTACGCCTGGGTTCGCATCACGCAGTTCCAGGAACGCACCGTGGACGACTTCGCCCGCAAGGTCGAAGAGCTCTACAAGCAGGACCCGAACATCAAGGGTCTGGTGCTGGACCTGCGTACCGATCCGGGCGGCATCCTCGAAGGCGCGGTGGCTGTCTCGGCCGCCTTCCTGCCCAGCAATGCCGACGTGGTCTCGATGAAGGGCCAGATGCGCGACTCCAACATGGACTTCCGCGCCGATCCGGCCGACTACGTCCGTCGCGGCGGCAGCGACCCGCTGCGCAAGCTGCCGGCCGCGCTGAAGAACGTGCCGGTGGTGGTGCTGGTGAACGGCGCCTCGGCCTCGGCCAGCGAGATCGTGGCCGGCGCCCTGCAGGACAACAAGCGCGCCGTCATCATGGGCTCGCAGACCTTCGGCAAGGGCTCGGTCCAGCAGAGCTTCATGCTCAGCGAAGACACCGCGCTGAAGATCACCACCGCCCGCTACTACACCCCGAGCGGCCGCTCCATCCAGTCCAAGGGCATCACGCCTGACGTGGCGGTGGACGAGACCGCAGAAGGCAACATCTTCGCTGCTCTGCTGACCCGCGAGGCCGACCTGGAGCGCCACCTCAAGAACGGCGAGGAAGCCAAGGACGAGGCCCTGGAAAAGGCCCGCGAGGAAGCCCGCAAGAAGCTGGAAGAGGATCGCGCCGCCAAGAAGGAAATCAAGCCGCTGCCCGAGTACGGCTCGACCGAAGACTTCCCGCTGCGCCAGGCGCTGAACCAGCTGCAAGGCAAGCCCGTGGCGATCAGCAAGGCCGTGACGGTCGGCAAGCCCGAAGCCAGGGCCGACACCAAGGCTGAGGAAAAGCAGCCCTGATCGCATCTCAGCGAAACACCCAGCAACGGCCCGCGAACGCGGGCCGTTTTACCATCCGCGCATGAATGACGACCAGCTGCTGCGCTACTCGCGGCACATCCTGCTCGACGAGATCGGCATCGAGGGCCAGCAAAGGCTGCTCGATGCCACGGCACTCGTCGTCGGCGCAGGCGGCCTGGGCTCGCCGGTGGCGCTGTACCTGGCCTCGGCTGGTGTTGGCCGGCTGATCCTGGTGGATGACGATCACGTGGAGCTGACCAACCTCCAGCGCCAGATCGCCCACGCCAGCAGCCGCATCGGCCAGGCCAAGGTGGCATCGGCAGCGCAGGCCGTGGCCCAGCTCAATCCGGGCGTACAAGTGCAGGCCGTGCAGCAGCGCGCCGACGCTGTCCTGCTCGACGAGCTGGTGAGTCAAGCCGACGTGGTGCTCGACTGCACCGACAACTTCGCCACCCGCCAGCTCGTCAACGCGGCCTGCGTGCGGCACCGACGACCGCTGGTCTCCGGCGCGGCGATCGGCTTCGACGGCCAGGTGTCGGTCTACGACGTGCGCTGCGCTGAAGCGCCCTGTTATGCCTGCCTGTTCCCGCCGGACGCACCGGTCGAGGAAATCGCGTGCTCGACCATGGGCGTGTTCGCACCCATCGTCGGCATCATCGGTGCCACGCAGGCGGCCGAAGCGCTCAAGCTGCTGGCCACCACCCTCCCCAGCCTTGCCGGGCGCTTGCTGATGCTCGACGCCCGCCGCATGGAATGGAGCGAGTTGCGCCTGGCGCGTGATCCAGGCTGTTCCGTCTGCAAGACAATGCACGCATGAGCCACTGCTCGGCCGCTCCGGAAGTGGCTCGCACCGCAGTGCTCCGCATGGAGGTTTTTTAGTGTCCAAAAAGAAACTCAAGGCCCGCAACTTCAAGAGCGCGCACGACGACGCCATGGCGCCCGTCCCGTCGCCCGACTACGACGCCCCCGGCAGCGCCTACCGCCTCGCCTTCACGGACGAGCAGTTCCTGCTGCGCGAATCGATGCGCCCGGTGCGCATGCAGCTGGAGCTGCTCAAGCCCGAGCTGATGCAGCAGGAGCTGGGCGTCGAGCACACCATCGTGATGTTCGGCAGCGCCCGCATCGCCTCGCTGGAAGGCGCACAAGAGATGCTGGCCACAGCGCAGCGCGGCGGCGACCCCGTCACCATCCATCGCGCCGAGATGCGCGTGCAGATGGCGCGCTACTACGAGGAAGCGCGGCGTTTTGCGGCCCTCGTCACCACCGCCACCAAGGACAGCGCCAACCCGATCTACGTCGTCACCGGCGGCGGCCCCGGCGTCATGGAAGCCGGCAACCGCGGGGCGTTCGAAGTGGGGGGGAAAAGCATCGGCCTGAACATCGTGCTGCCGCACGAGCAGGCGCCCAACCCGTACATCACGCCGGAGCTGTGCTTTCGCTTCCACTACTTCGCGCTGCGCAAGATGCACTTCCTGATGCGCGCGGTGGCCCTGGTGGCCTTCCCCGGCGGCTTCGGTACGCTGGACGAACTCTTTGAAGTGCTCACGCTGATCCAGACGGGCAAGAGCCGCCAGCGCCCCATCCTGCTCTTCGGGCGCGATTTCTGGAGCAAGCTCATCAACTTCGACCTGCTGATCGAGACCGGCATGATCAGCCCCGGCGACGAGAACCTCTTCCGCTTCGTCGAGACGGCCGAAGAGGCCTGGGAGCTGCTCGACTCTGAATACGAACTGACCAAAGCATCATGACCCTGCTCCGAAATGTTTCCCTGATCGGCGCCCCCACCGACATCGGCGCCGGCGCCCGCGGCGCCAGCATGGGCCCCGAGGCCATGCGCGTGGCTGGCATCGGCGAGGCCCTCACCGCACGCGGCTGCGACGTGGTGGACCGCGGCAACCTCTCCGGCCCCAGCAACCCCTGGCTGCCGCCGGTGGACGGCTACCGCCACCTGGCCGAAGTGACCGCCTGGAACCGCACCGTGCACGAAGCCGTGTACGGTGAGCTGGCCGGCGGCCGCCTGCCCGTCCTGCTGGGCGGCGACCACTGCCTGGGCCTGGGCTCTATCAGCGCCGTCGCCCGCCACTGCCGCGACACCGGCAAGAAGCTGCGCATCCTCTGGCTCGACGCCCACGCCGACTTCAACACCAGCAGCCTCACGCCCAGCGGCAACATCCACGGCATGCCCGTGGCCTGCCTGTGCGGCTTCGGCCCGCAGGAGCTGATCGAGATCGGCGGCAAGGTGCCGGCCATCAACCCCAAGTGGATCCGCCAGATCGGCATCCGCAGCGTGGACGAAGGCGAGAAGCGCTTCGTGCACGAGCAGGACCTTGAAGTCTTTGACATGCGCTACATCGACGAGATGGGCATGCGTCACGCCATGGAGTTGGCTCTCGCAACGCTGGATGCCAACACCCACCTGCACGTGAGCTTCGACGTCGACTTCCTCGACCCTGAGATCGCGCCTGGCGTGGGCACCACCATCCCCGGTGGCCCGACCTACCGCGAGGCGCAGCTGTGCATGGAGATGATCGCCGATACCGGCCGCATGGGCTCGCTCGACGTGATGGAGCTCAACCCCGCTCTGGACGTGCGCAACAAGACGGCCCTGCTGGCGGTGGACCTGATCGAGTCCCTCTTCGGCAAGTCCACGCTGATGCGCAAGTAACGTGGCAGTTCGACGCATGCTCCTCGCGGCGCTGCTGGCTGCCGCATCGGTCGGCGCAGCCGTCTCGGCCCAGGCTGCCCTGCCCGTTTACACCTTCACGGTGGTCAAGGCCCGGCCGCACGACACCAGCGCCTTCACCGAAGGCCTGTTCTTCCGCAAGGGCTACCTCTATGAGAGCACAGGGCTGGAGGGCGCGTCCAGCGTGCGCAAGGTCGAGCTGGAAACCGGCAAGGTCGTCGGCGGTGTGGCGCTGCCGGGCGACATCTTCGGCGAAGGCATCGTCGACTGGGGCGACAAGATCGTCGGCGTGACCTGGAAGAATCAGGTCGGCTACGTGCTCGACATCGAAGGCTTCGCCTTCAAGGGCCGCTTCAACTACCCCGGCGAAGGCTGGGCGCTGACGCGCGACGACACGCAGATCTACATGAGCGACGGCACCGCCGAGCTGCGCGTGCTCGATCCCGCCACGCTGACCGAAAAGCGCCGCATCAAGGTCACTGCCGAGGGCAAGCCGGTCGATCAGCTCAACGAGCTGGAGTGGGTCGAAGGCGAGATCTTTGCCAACATCTGGCAGACGGATCGCATCGCCCGCATCGACCCGAAGACCGGCAAGGTCACCGCCTGGATCGACCTGCGCGGCCTGCTGCCGGAATCGGAGCGCCGCGGCAAGCAGGTGGACGTGCTCAACGGCATCGCCTACGACGCGGGGACCAAGCGGCTGTTCGTGACGGGCAAGCTGTGGCCGAAGCTCTACGAGATCAAGCTCAGGCTGAAATGATCCAGCCCTCCAGCGAATCCATCTGCGCTGGCAGGCCGTAGCCCGGCTGCCCACTCGCCCACGCCGCCTGCATCAGGCAGAGCACCGCATCCAGCAGATCGCCGCGCGCATCGCCGGCCAGTGCGTCGCGCTGGGCATGCGTGAGTTTCAATCGCAAAGCCAGCCGTGTGCGACCTTGCTCCAGCGCCTCGATCAGGTCCTTGCGGGCGATGAGGCGTTCCGCTGTCTGCTTGGCGGCATCGTCGCTCTTGTAGGAGCGCCGGCCCAAGACCTCGCGGGCCAGCAGGCCGGGATAGGCCTCGAGCGCGATGCGATCGGTACGGCCCGCGCGCAGGCCTGGCAGCGTGGCATCGGCGCCGATCAGCAGCGGCACGCCAGCATGCATCATGTAGGCCACCGGCGGGTTCACCCACTTCATGCTGGCGTGCGCGCCGGAATGCGCGTCGCAGGCGCGATGGGCGAATTTGCCGCCCACGGGGCGCGCATCGCAGAAGGCCTTGAAGCTTGCGCGGATCTCGGCGCGCGGCATCAAGGCATAACGGCTCATCAGCTCGCCCCACTGCAGCGGCCAGCCCAGGCTAACGGCCAATTCACGCGGCAGCCCGAACGGAAAATCGAAGCCACCGAGCCACTCGCCCGACTGCAGCAAGGCCGCCAGATCGGCCAGACTCGGCAGCGCCAGCAGTTCTTCAAGCCGCAGCACGTGGCCGTGCAGGCTGCCGCGAGCCACGGTGATCGGCTTGTGGCGTGTCGGGGCGCTGCTGAAATCGACGCCCAGCAATTTACAGTTCACGAATGAGCAATCCCGTTCTTGTCGAAGTTCTTCGTGGCGCCACGGTGGAGTCGGTCCACACCGGCGCGCTGGCCATTGTCGATGCCGATGGCCGTGTGGTGACGGCGCTGGGCGATGTCGATCGCCCGATCTTCCCGCGCTCGGCCGTCAAGTTGCTGCAGGCGCTGCCGCTGGTGGAAAGCGGCGCGGCCGATCGCTTCGGGCTGACCGACGCCGAGCTCGCCATCGCCTGCGCCTCGCACAACGGCGAGCCCGAGCATGTGGCCACCTCGGCCGGCATGCTGGCCAAGGCGGGGCTCGACGTGAACGCGCTGGAATGCGGCACGCACTGGCCGACGCGCGACCCGATCCTGCGCGGCATGCTCTCGCGCGGCGAGACGGCCACGCCGCTGCACAACAACTGCTCGGGCAAGCACGCGGGCTTTGTCTGCGTGGCCTGCCAGCTGGCGGCAGCGCAAGGTGCGGATCCCGGCGAATTCGCGCGCGGCTACATCCGCCCCGATCATCCGGCGATGCGCGAAGTGTCGGCAGCGCTGGCCGCCGCAACCGGCGCCGACCTTGACAGCGCACCGCGAGGCACGGACGGCTGCTCCATTCCCACTTTCGGCATCCCGCTGCGCGCGCTGGCGCTCGGCTTTGCCCGCGCCGGCACGGGCAACGGCCTCTCGCCCGGCCGCGCAGCCGCGGCCTTGCGCCTGCGCCGGGCCATCGCGCGCCAGCCCTTCTTCGTGGCAGGTTCGAACCGCTTTGACACCCGCGTGATGGAGGCCTTCGGCGAGCGCGTGTGCTGCAAGGTCGGCGCGGAGGGCGTGTTCTGCGCGGCGCTGCCCGAGCTGGGCCTGGGCGTGGCGCTCAAGATCGATGATGGCGCGGTGCGAGGTGCTGAGGCGGCGATGGCCGCCGTGATCGAAGCGCTGCTGACGCACGACGCCGCGCAACGCGAGCTGCTGCGTGGCTACAGCAAGACGACCCTGATGAACTGGGAAAGCGTGGAAGTGGGCCAGGTGCGCGCGGCTGCTACGCTCGCGCAGGGCGTCAGGCCCGCCGTCAAACGGCCTTGACGCCGAGGCCCCTCAAAGGGCCTGAGGACCGCCGCGAAAACATCAGGGAGCGATGTCGCATGGACGAAGCAGCGATCGAGGCACAGCCTGCACCGCAAGGAGGGCAGCTTGCCCGTTGGCTGGTGGAGAGCACGCGGGTGCTGATGTTCAAGGCGCCGCGCTGGCAGGCCCTTCGCGGTGGCGCAGCGATGGTGGCGCAGCCGATCATTGCTGGCTATGTCTTCGCCTGCATTTTTCAGCACGGGCTGCTGGAGGGCGATCCGATACTGGACCCGTGGGCGGTGCTCAAGGGCTGGCCGAGCATCGCGCTTGGCATCTGGATGTGCTGGATCGTCGTGCGGTCCTCACCCACCAAAGAAGAGGAGCCCGCGCCGGCCTGGATGCTGTTTGCACTCCTGTGCTGGGCATCGCTGGTCTTTAGCTTTCTTGAAGTCGCCGTCTTCATCGCGGCCAGGCTGATCTTCGGTCCTCGAGAGAGCTGGCCGCTCTCAGGCCAATGGGCCTGGTGGTTGGCGCCGGTGGTCTGGTTCGGTCTGGTCCAGATCCGCATGCTGTGGCGCTACGCGAGGACGAGAGTCGCGCAGGTGTTTGCGGTGGTGCTGACAGCGCTCTCCCTGGTCGTCGGGGCCTGGCTGGCGCCGGTGGTCTTCTGGTGGCTGCCGCCGAAGAAGGAAGTGCCGGACTACCGCGGACTGGTGCTCAATCAGCAAGTCGTCGATGCGCAGCCGCGGCTGCTGGACCAGGCGCTGGCCCAACTGCGCCCGTCTCAGTCCGGCCATATCGCCCTCTTCGCCGCAACCTACGCGCCGTATGCCACGGAGGACGTGTTCATGCGCGAGAGCGAGGTCGTTGCCAACACCCTCGCTGAGCGCTTTCGGGCCGCCCCCCGGACCGTGCAACTCGTCGTCAACCCCGCCACCTCCACGAGCCGACCCTGGGCCACGCCGTCCAACCTGCACAAGGTCATCGAGCGCATGGCCACCGTCATGAACAAGGACAACGACATCTTGTTTCTGCACCTCACCTCGCATGGCGGCGCCGACGGTCAGCTCGCCACCAGCACCTGGCCACTGGAGACGGAATCCATCACGCCGCAATTGCTGCGCCAATGGCTGGACGATGCAGGCGTGCGTTGGCGCGTGATCTCGATCTCGGCCTGCTACTCGGGCAGCTGGATTGCACCGCTGGCGGGTGACGACACGCTCGTCATGACCGCAGCCGACGCCACCCACACTTCCTACGGCTGCGGCTCGCGCTCGCCGCTGACCTTCTTCGGCCAGGCCCTGTACGTCGATGCACTGCAGAAGACACGCTCATTTGAGGCTGCTCACGCCCAAGCGCGCAAGCTCATCGCCGCTCGCGAGAAGGACGCGGGCAAGACGGACGGCTACTCGAACCCCCAGATCAGCACGGGAGCGGCCATACGCGCGCAGCTGCAGCGGCTGGAGCGCGAGCTGGATGCACCTTGACACCGCTCCCCCCTTGCCTTGACGCAAGCCGCCAAGGTATCGTGACCAGAACCGATTTGCCGCACCATGCTCAACGCCCCCACGCCGCTCAACGAACCCGAACGGCTCAAGACGCTGCTGGACCTGCTGATCCTGGACACGCCGCCGGAGCAGCGCTTCGACCGCATCACGCAGTTCGCGCGGGATGAGTTCGACGTGCCCACCGTGCTGCTGAGCCTGGTGGACAGCGATCGCCAGTGGTTCAAGTCGCGCGTGGGACTGGACGCCTGCGAGACGCCGCGTTCGATCTCCTTCTGCGGTCACGCCATCCTGCAGGCCGAGCCGCTGGTGATCGAGGACACGCTGGCCGATCCGCGCTTCGCGGACAACCCGCTGGTCGTCGACGCGCCGCACATCCGCTTCTATGCCGGCGCTCCGCTGGAGCTCTCGCCGGGCGTACGCGTGGGCACGCTGTGCCTGATCTCGCCCGAGCCGCGCCGCTTCGATGCCACCGACCGCGCCATCCTCGGCGCGCTGCGCGATGCCATCGTGCAGGAGCTGCGCAACCGCAAGGCGCGGGAGGCCTGATGGTCGCCGCCGCCGGTACGCCGCGCAAACGCATGCTGCTCGTCGAGCCGCACTCCCTGTTCCGCAGCACGCTGGCCAATGTGGCGCGACAGCTTGCCAGCGTGGACATCCACGAGACCAGCTCGCTCGAAGCCGCGCGCGCGGCGCTGGAGACGGAGCGCTTCGACGGCCTGATGCTCAACGTGGGCGAGGACCTTGGCGGGCTGGATGTGCTGCAGCGCCTGCGCGAAGGCGGCACCATCAATCCGCGCGACCTGCCCACGGCGCTGCTGGCCGAAGGGCTCGATCCGGCCGCGGTGGACCGCGTGCGCGAGCTGCATCCCAAGCGGCTGCTGCTGATGCCCTTCAAGGTGCGCACGGCGCTGGAGGTGATCGACCTCCTGATGAGCTCCGGCAGCGTCGATCAGGGCGCGCCGTTCATGCGCGGCTAGCTAGCCCCAGAGCTGCTGCATCACGTCGGCAAAGGCCTCGGCCACGCGATCTTCCTGCGCATGCCGCCCATTGCTGACGACGGCGCGACCCGCCACGAACACGTCTTGCACGGCAGGGCCTTGCGTGGCGAAGACGAAGCCGTCGAGCAGATGCTCAGCGGGCAAGCCCAGCAAGCCGGAGGCCTGGGCATCGAGCACGAGGAAGTCGGCGCGCGCACCTCGCTCCAGGCCCCATTGCGCCAGGCCAGCAGGCCGAGCGCCACCTGCGCGCAGCAGCTCGAACAAGCGCGCTGCGGTGGACTCTTGCTGAGGCGGCGCAGCGCTGACGTTGCGTTGCCGCAGGCCAAGGCGCTGGCCATACTCCAGCCAACGCAGCTCTTCCACGACGCAGCGCGTGACATGGCTGTCGGACCCCAGGCTCATCGGCACCCCGGCATCCAGCCACGCAGGCAGATCGGTCAGTCCATCTCCGAGGTTGGCCTCCGTGCCAGGGCAGATCACGACGCCGGCGCCGGTCTTGCCGACCGACTCGATCTCTTTCCGCGTGCCGTGCGTGGCGTGCACCAGCTGCCAGCGCGCATCGACCGGCACGTTCGCGCACAGCCATTCCATCGGCCGCCTGCCGCTGTGGGCCAAGCTGGCTGCGACCTCGGCCTGCTGCTCGGCGATGTGGATGTGGATGGGCAGGTCTTCGTCGCCAACAAGGCGCAGCAACTCGGTGATGTCGGCAGCGTTCGCCGCGCGCAGCGAGTGCAAGGCCACGCCTGCGTTGAGCAGCGGACGCTTGGCAGCCGCGATGCGGGCCTGCGCGTGACGCACCCAGGCGGCGTCGGTGCGGAAGCGCCGCTGGTCCTCGCGCAGTCCGGGCTCACCAAAGCCGGAGCGCGCGTAGAGCACGGGCAGCATCGTCAGGCCCAGACCCGCATCGGCCGCGGCGTCGGCCAGCGCCCAGCTCATCGCCAGCTCATCCTGCGGATAGGCGCCGCCGTCCGGCGTGTGGTGCAGGTAGTGGAACTCACAGACCTGCGTGTAGCCGCCCTTGAGCAACTCCACGTAGAGCTGGGCCGCGATGGCACGCGCCTGTTCGGGCGAGAGCTTCAGGGCCAGGCCGTACATGCGGTCGCGCCAGGACCAAAAGTCGTCGGCACCGGCTTCGCGCCGCTCGGCCAGGCCGGCAAAGGCGCGCTGGAAGGCGTGACTGTGGGCATCGACGAGGCTCGGGATCACTGGGCCGTTCAGCCGCGTTGCACCTTCGCCCGGCGCACCGGTTTCGATCGCAGACCAGTGGCCGTGCGCGTCAACGCTCAGGCACACCTCGCGCTGCCAACGGCCGTCCACCCAGGCCAGTGGAGCAAGGTAGCGCGTCGTCACGCGGGCTTCCATTCCAGATAGCGGCGCAGCAGCGCTTCGAGCAGCGGCTGCACCTCGACGGCGCGAGCTTCGTCGTAGCTCATGCGGTCTTCATCCATGTAGCAGCGCCAGCACATCTCCAGCTGCACAGCGTGCTGGTTCAGATCGGGCCGACCGTAGTGGCGCGTGATGTGCCCGCCCTTGAAGCGGCCATTGACGACCGAGCTGTAGCGGCCCTGGCCACCCAGCAGCGCGCCCAGGCTCTCGGTGATGGCCGGCGCGCAGGAGCGGCCTTCCACGGTGCCGAGGTTCAGCGCCGGTAGCTGGCCTTCGAAGAGCCACGGCAATTCGGACTTGATGCTGTGCGCATCGAACAGCAGCGCGTGGCCGTGCGCGGCGCGCAGCCGGTCCAGCTCACCTTGCAACGTGTCGTGGTACGGGCGCCAGTAGGTCTCGCGGCGGCGCAGCTTCTCGGCCTCATCGGGCGCGCGGCCTTCACGGTAGAGCGGATCGCCGGTGAAGAAGCGCGTCGGGCAGAGCTCGGTGTTGGAAGCACCGGGATACATCGGCGTGTCTTCCGGCGGACGGTTCAGGTCGATCAGGAAGCGCGAGTAGCGCGGCACGATGAGGCTCGCGCCCAGGCGCTCGGCGATGCCGCCGTACAGGCGCTCCAGGAACCAGTCAGTGTCTTCCACGCGCGCGGCGCGGTCGACATAACGCTCGATCTGATCGGCAGGAATTTCGGTGCCCACGTGGGGCATGCTGATCAGCAGCGGCGTGGTGCCGCGCCTCAGCTTGAAAACGGCAGCTTCATTCATGCAGCACCTCGAAGCACACGTCGGCGCAGCGGATTGCGCCCGAAGAAGTAGGCCAGCTCGCTGGGGTGCTTCACATCCCAGAGGCAGAAGTCGGCGCGCGCACCGGCCACCAGGCGACCGCGATCGGCCAAGCCGAGCGCGCGCGCGGGCGTTGACGGTCATGCCGCGCAGCGCTTCCTCGGGCGTCAACCGGAAGCAGGTGGCGGCCATGTTGAGCATCAGCAGCGGAGACAGCGTGGGCGAAGTGCCGGGGTTGTGGTCCGTCGCCACGGCCATGGGAACACCGGCCTCGCGCAGCGCCGCGATAGGCGGCAGCTTGGTCTCGCGCAGGAAGTAGAAGGCGCCGGGCAGCAGCATCGCCACCGTGCCGCTCGCGGCCAGGGCTTGCACACCCTCGGGGCTCAGATGTTCGAGGTGATCGCAGGACAGTGCGCTGAAGCTCGCGGCAAGCTGGCTGCCTTGCTGGTCCGACAGCTGTTCGGCATGGAGCTTGACGGGCAACCCCAATGCCCGGGCCGCCTCGAAGACACGACGGGTCTGAGCAGGCGTGAAACCGATGTTCTCACAGAAGGCATCGACGGCATCGACGAGGCCCTGCGCATGCAGCTGCGGCAGCCAGTCGCAGACGGCGGCGATGTAGTCGTCCCCACGGCCGGCGTACTCCGGCGGCACGGCGTGTGCGCCGAGATAACTCGTCAGCACATCGGCACCCTGCAACTGTCGAGCGGCACGCAGACAGCGGCTTTCGGCTTCCAGCGAGAGGCCGTATCCGGACTTGACCTCGATGGTCGTCACGCCCTCGGCGATCAGCGCATCAAGCCGCGCTTGCGCCAGCGCCAGCAACTCTTCCTCGCTTGCGGCGCGCGTGGCGGCCACGGTGGAGCGGATGCCACCGCCGGCGCGGGCGATCTCTTCATAGCTGGCGCCTTGCAGGCGCAGCTCGAACTCGCGCGCGCGGTCGCCGGCGTAGACGAGGTGGGTGTGAGCGTCGATCAGGCCAGGCGTGATGAGCGCACCGCCGCAGTCAACTGCAATGTCGCAAGCCGGGGCTGCTGCAGTCGGTCCGACCCAGGCCAGCTTCTCGCCTTCGACGACCAGGGCGCCATCTTCGACGATGCCCCAGCCTTCAGCGCCGGCCAGCGTGACCAACCGTGCGTTGCGGTACAGCTCAGACATTCGGGCTCCAGCAGATCCACCAGGCCGGCCCCGCGCCCTCGAAGCTCAAGGGCTGCGCGGCGGGCTGCATGCACCAGGCCAGCGAGAGCTTGTCGAGCTGGTGCTCGCGGCCACCGTGGCGCATCACGCCGCCGGCTGCGGTGAACAGCAGCATCAGCTCGCCGCTCAGTGCGCAGGGCTGACTCGCGTCCTGCACGCGCACCGTGCCGACACCGCGGCGATGCATGAGGTTGAAGTCGCGCGTGGGGCCGTTCAGCAGCTCGCAATCAGGGCCGAGCGCGCCATCAAAATGCAGCAGTTCGTCGCCGAGGCGGATCTCGTATTCGTAGAGGCGAACGCCCTCGCCGGAGAGCACGCCGAACCAGCGGTCGATGCCGGGAAAGCTGGAGAACGGGCCGTCGGCTTCGATATCCGCCACGGACACGCGCAGCTGCCAGTCCGCGGGATGCGGCCAGGCCAGCAACTCGCGGGTCCAACCTCCGCCGTTTTTCCAACGTTGCGGCTCGACGGCCTCACCATTCACCACGCTCCAGCTCATGTTTTGAAACTCCCTTCAAGGCTGTACAAGGCCCCCGGATGCACAAGCTTCACGCCCGTCACCGTGGCCCCGCGGCTGTAGGTCACGCGCCGCACGACGAGGCAAGGATCGCGCCGGCCGATGCCCAGCCAGGCGGCTTCCTCGCTGCTCGGCAGCATGGATTCGATGGTGTAGCGCGCCTCGGACAAGGGCGCAACCTCCAGCAGATGCTGCGTGGGGGTGATGGCCGTGAAATCGAGTTTCAGGTAATCCGGCGCGCAGGCCGGATTGACGAGCCGGTCTTCACACTGGATGGCGCGGCCGTTCTCCAGGTGGACGATGACGCTGTGGAACAGCGGGGCACTGGCGCGCAGGCCGAACAGGGCCGCCTGTTCGGGCGTGGCGCGCAGTTTTTCCAGCAGCAGCACGCGCGCCTCGTGGCGGTGGCCGCGCTCGGCGATCTCTTCATGGACGTCGCGCACGGTCAGCGTGGAGGAGATCCGGTGCAGCTGCGCGGCGAAGCTGCCCACGCCCTGCACCCGCTCGACCAACCCCTCCTGCTCCAGCTCGCGCAGGGCGCGGTTGACCGTCATGCGCGACAAGCCGAACTGCGTGACCAGCTCGGCCTCGGAGGGCAGGCGGTCGCCGGGCGACCAGCGCCCGCCGGAAATCCCTTCACGCAGGTGGTTCTTGACCTGGAGATATGCAGGAGCCACTGTTGCCATGGTCGCGATGGTAGTTGACTATGCTTGTCTATACAAGCAGAATCCAGCGCAACATTCACCGCCGCCTCGATATCCAGGAGTTGCCCATGAGCGCCAAGCCCCGTGTTGTCCGTGCCCCGCAAGGCATCGAGCTGTCCTGCAAGAGCTGGCTGACCGAAGCCGCCTACCGAATGATCCAGAACAATCTGGACCCAGCCGTGGCCGAGAATCCGGACGCCCTCGTCGTCTACGGCGGCATCGGCAAGGCCGCGCGCAACTGGGATTGCTTCGAGCAGATCCTTGCCAGCCTCAAGGAACTGAACGACGACGAGACGCTGCTGATCCAGAGCGGCAAGCCCGTCGGCGTGTTCCGCACGCATGCCGACGCACCGCGCGTGCTGCTGGCAAACTCCAACCTCGTGCCGGCCTGGGCCAACTGGGAGCACTTCAACGAGCTCGATCGCAAGGGCCTGATGATGTATGGCCAGATGACGGCCGGCAGCTGGATCTACATCGGCACGCAGGGCATCGTGCAAGGCACGTACGAGACCTTTGCCGAAGCCGGCCGCCAGCACTACGGCGGCTCGCTGGCCGGCAGGTGGGTGCTGACGGCAGGTCTCGGCGGCATGGGCGGCGCGCAGCCGCTGGCCGCCACCTTTGCTGGCGCGGTCTCGCTGAACATCGAGTGCCAGCAATCGCGCATCGATTTCCGTCTGAAGACGCGCTATGTGGACGAGCAGGCCACGAACATCGACGACGCGCTGGCGCGCATCGCCAAGTACACGGCCGAGAAGAAGGCCATCTCGATCGCCCTGCTGGGCAATGCGGCCGAGATCCTGCCGGAGCTGGTCAGGCGCGGCGTGCGTCCGGACCTGGTGACCGACCAAACCTCGGCCCACGACCTGATCAACGGCTACTTGCCAGTCGGCTGGACGGTGGAGCAATGGAAGGCCGCCGCCGCCGAATCGTCGCAGCACGCCGAGCTGAAGGCCGCTGCGGCACGAGGCTGCGCCGTGCACGTGCAGGCCATGCTGGACTTCCAGAAGATGGGTATCCCCGTCGTCGACTACGGCAACAACATCCGCCAGGTCGCGCTGGATGAAGGCGTGAAGAACGCCTTCGACTTCCCCGGCTTCGTGCCCGCCTACGTGCGCCCCCTCTTCTGCGAAGGCAAGGGCCCGTTCCGCTGGGTGGCCCTCTCCGGCGATCCGGAAGACATCCGCAAGACCGACGCCAAGCTCAAGGAGCTGTTCCCGCACAACGCCAAGCTTCACCGGTGGCTGGACATGGCGGCTGAGCGCATCGCCTTCCAGGGCCTGCCGGCGCGCATCTGCTGGCTGGGCCTGGGCGAGCGCCACATCGCCGGTCTGGCCTTCAACGAGATGGTGAAGAGCGGCGAGCTCAAGGCCCCGATCGTGATCGGCCGCGACCACCTGGACAGCGGCTCCGTCGCCAGCCCGAACCGCGAGACGGAATCGATGAAGGACGGCTCGGACGCCGTCTCCGACTGGCCGCTGCTCAACGCCCTGCTCAACACCGCCGGCGGCGCCACCTGGGTCAGCCTGCACCACGGCGGTGGCGTGGGCATGGGCTACTCGCAGCACAGCGGCGTGGTGATCGTGTGCGACGGCACCGATGCCGCATCCAAGCGCATCGAGCGCGTGTTGTGGAACGATCCGGGCACGGGCGTGATGCGCCATGGCGATGCCGGCTATGAAGCGGCTGAAGCCTGCGCCGCAGAGCAAGGCCTCAATTTGCCGATGCTGAACAAGAAGAACTGAGATGCAAACGACTTCCCTCACTCCCATGCTCACGCTCACGCCAGGCTCGCTCACGCTGGCCGATCTGCGCGCCATCCATGCTGGCGGCGTGACGCTCGCGCTGGTGCCGCAGGCACTGGCCGACATCGACAACAGCGCCCGCCTCGTGCTGGCCGCCGCCGCCGGTGACGATCCGGTCTACGGCGTCAACACCGGCTTCGGCAAGCTGGCCAGCAAGCGCATCGGCCGGGATGAACTCGCCGCGCTGCAGCGCAACCTCATCCGCTCGCACTGCGTGGGCGTGGGCGAGCCGATGAACCCGGCCGTGGTGCGCCTGATGCTGGCCACCAAGGCTGCGTCTCTGGCGCGCGGTTTCTCGGGCGTGCGGCCCGTGGTCGTGCAGAGCATCCTCGATGCCTTCAACGCCGGCCTCGTGCCTTTCGTGCCGGTCAAGGGTTCGGTGGGCGCCTCGGGCGACCTGGCGCCGCTCTCGCACATGACGCTGGCGCTGATGGGTGAAGGCGAGATGCTGGTCGAGGGCAAGCGTCGCCCTGCCCTCGCGGTGCTGCGCGAGCACGGCCTGGTCCCGCTGGAGCTGGCGGCCAAGGAAGGCCTGGCACTGATCAACGGCACGCAGGCCTCGACGGCGCTGGCCCTGCACGCGCTGCTGCGCTTCGAGACGCTCTACGCCTCGGCCCTGGTCAGCGGCGCGATCAGCCTGGACGCCGCTCGTGGCAGCGACGGCCCCTTCGACGCACGCATCCACGCCGTGCGCGGCCAGCCCGGCCAGATCGAGGCGGCGGCCGTCTACCGCACCCTGCTCGCCGGCAGCGCGATCCGCGCCTCGCACCGCGAGGGCGACGAGCGGGTGCAGGACCCGTACTGCCTGCGCTGCCAGCCGCAGGTGATGGGCGCATGCCTGGACCAAACGCGTTATGTCAGCGCAGTGCTGCTGCGCGAGGCCAACGCCGTGACCGACAACCCGCTCGTCTTCGCCGACGACGGCGCCATGATCAGCGGCGGCAACTTCCACGCCGAGCCGGTGGCGCTGGCCGCCGATGCGCTGGCCTGCGCCATTGCCGAGGTGGGCGCCATCGCCGAACGCCGCATCGCCATGCTGATCGACACCGGTGTGTCGCGCTTGCCGCCCTTCCTGACGGCCAACGCGGGCCTGAACAGCGGCTTCATGATCGCCCACGTGACGGCGGCCGCGCTGGCCAGCGAGAACAAGTCGCTCGCCCATCCGGCCAGCGTGGACAGCCTGCCCACCAGCGCCAACCAGGAAGACCACGTGAGCATGGCCACCTTCGCCGCGCGGCGCCTCTCGGACATGCTGGACAACACGGGCCACATCATCGGCATCGAGCTGCTGGCCGCTGCCCAGGGCTTCGAATTCCTGCGGCCACTGAAGAGCTCGACCGCGCTGGAGGAGGTGCACGCCCTGCTGCGCCACGCCTGCCCACCGATGCCGGACGACCACTACCTGGCGCCGGACATCGAACGTGCCGCCGATCTGGTGGCCGGTCGGCAGCTGGCGGATCTCGTCACGCGTGCGACGGGCTTCGCCACGCTGGGGTAAGAAGCCCACACGGACGCCTCAATGAAAAGTGGCGCCGAAGGACGGATCCTTGGGCGCCACTTCCGCAGACTTCATCAGGAACGGCCGGATCTGATGTCCGCCTCGTTCACCGGCAGGAACCTCGCGATCCCCGACGTCCGGCCCCCTGAGCGATTGGCCGTCCGTGTGTGTAATTGTGTGTTTCCGCCAGCAAGCCAACCATCGGGACTCGCGGCATTTGCGTGGTGACTATTACCAAAGCGCGCATTGCGCGCAAATACACCGTTATCTGCGCGGTCTCTCAGGGTGCTCCCTGAGCGGATTCAGTACCGGCCCGCGGCGCCCGCCACCCGCAGATAGACATAGGCCACCCAGGCCACGGCCGCACGGCTGAGCACGCCGCGCCAGCCACTGCCACCGCTTTCCTTGACCTGAACGGAATCCGCCAGCGCGCGCTCGAACTCGCGCTCCAGATCGGCGGCAAAGTCGTCGTCCAGCACGATCACATTGGCTTCCAGGTTGAGCAGCAGCGAGAGCGGGTCGATGTTGGAGCTGCCCACCGTGGCCCAGCGGCCATCCACCACGGCAACCTTGGCATGCAGCCAGGAGGCCGTGTATTCAAAGATTTGCACGCCGTGACCGAGCAGCTCGGCATAGAGCGCGTGGGCGGCCATGCCGGCCAGCAGATAGTCGACCTTGCCCTGCAGCAGCAGGCGCACGCGCACGCCGCGTTTTGCGGCCTGGCGCAGCGCGCGGCGGAAGGACTGGCCCGGATAGAAGTACGGTGTGATCAGATCGACGCTGGTGCGCGCGGACTCGATGGCCTCGATGTAGGCGTGTTCGATGGTGCGGCGCTGGCGCAGGTTGTCACGCAGCACGAAGGCCGCGCACATCGGCGCCAGGCCCAGGCCGATGCCTGTCCGGCCGTCACCGCGCGGCATGCGCAGGCGGCGCAGCAACCGTCGCATGCGGCGGATGGGCTCGGGGCTGCGCACCACGGCGAGCAGCTCTTCGCCGAAATCGCGGCCCAGCCAGGCGCGGCTCCAGACGGCGCGCGCCGCCTGCTCGATGGGCTCCACCACGGCGCCGCGCAGGTCGGCGGCAAAGTCCAGGCGCGGCGCGTCTCCTGGGCCGTGTCGCAGGTCGATGCGATCGTCGATGATGTTGATGCCGCCCACGAAGGCGCGTTCGCCATCGACGACGCAGAGCTTCTGGTGCAGGCGCCGCAGCTGGCCCGGCTGCAGCCAGTTCCACCAGCGGCCGATGGGGCGGAAGATGGCCAGCGCCACGGTCGTGCCCTGCGTGGCTTCGAGCAGCCAGGGAATGCTGGCCAGCGAGCCGAAGCCATCGACGACGATGCGCACGCGCACGCCGCGCTGCGCGGCGGCCAGCAGCGAGGCCAGCAAGGTCTCGGCCGCGGCATCCCGATGGAAGATGTAGGTGGCCAGCCAGACCTCGTTGCGCGCGTGGTCGATCGCCTCCTGCATCTGCGGAAACAGTGCATCGCCGCCGCGCAGCAGGCGTGCCTCGTTGCTGCCGCTGAATTCCGGGCGCACCGGGCCGTACCAGCTCGATGAGCGGCGGCGCCTTCGTTCGCTGTGGACTTCACGAGCGCGGCGCGCCATCAGTGAAGTTCCAGCTCGGCGATGAGGGGCAGATGGTCCGACATGCGCGACCACGCCAGGCCGCGCGGCACCTGCATGCTCACGCAGCGCAGCTTGCGGGTGTAGATACGGTCCAGCGTGAAGAAGGGCAGGCGCGAAGGAAAAGTGGCGTGGCGCGCGCCCGAAGGCGAACGCGCGCGCTCCAGGCCGAGGCCGCGCATCGGCGCATCGAGCCTTTCGCCCCAGTCGTTGAAGTCGCCCGCGATCACCAGCGGCGCGCCGGCCGGCACATGGGATTCGATGAAGGCACCGAGCCGTTCGACCTGGCGCACGCGGCTGGAGTGGATCAGGCCCAGGTGGGCGCAGACGGTGTGGATCGTTTCGCCGTGCCATTCGATCGGCACGTGCAGCAGGCCGCGCTGCTCGAAGCGGTGATCGGAAACATCGTGGTGGCCGATGTCGCCGATGCGCCAGCGCGAGAGCAGCGCGTTGCCGTGCTCGCCGCCCTTGGTGAAGGCGTTGGAACGATAGGCCACCTCGTAGCCCTCGGGCGCAAGAAAGTCGGCCTGCTCCTGGTCGGGCCAGCCGAACCAGGTGTGGTCAAAGGTGCGCGCATCGCCATGGTGAAAGCGGCGCACCTCCTGCAGGAAGATCACGTCGGCATCGAGCGCCTCGACGCCAAGCCCGAGGTTGTGGATCTCCAACCGCTTGTTCGGACCCATGCCGCGCACGCCCTTGTGGATGTTGTAGGTGGCCACCCGCAGGTGCGGACTGAGCAGGCTGGACTGTGGGCCCTGGATCGTGTTGCGAAAGGCGGGCTTGATCATGCCCTTGACGCTACACGAATTGGGGAAGTTGGAGAACCGCCTCGGCATTCGAGGGCGAGAAGCAGAGGTCGGCCGCTTCACGCCAAGGCAACCAACGGTATTGCAGGTGCTCGCGCGGCGAGAGCGTCACAGGCGTTCCCGCAGGCACGGTGAGGCCGAAGACGTGCTCGGTGTTGTGGGTCACGCCTGGGGCATAACGGTGTCGCCAGACGGGGTAGATCTCGTAAACGTTGGAGAGTTGCCAGTCGCGTAGGACGCCGCCGGATATTGCGGTTTCTTCCAGCACCTCGCGACGCGCGGTGGTCTCCAGCGGCTCGTCCGGCGCATCCTTGGAGCCGGTCACGCACTGCCAGTAGCCGGGTTTGTCGGCGCGCTCGATCATCAGCACTTCAAGCTCGGGCGTGTGGATGACGACGAGCACGGACTCCGGGATCTTGAAAGCCAAACTCATGCCTTGTGGATCATTGCCAAGCAAGAAGCCTCGAGCTTTGCCGCGCCGTCCAGCAGCCACTGCGCTTCGTCGCGCAGGGCCTCGCGGTCGGAGGGCGTGAACTCACGCCCCCCCAGGCGCTTGACCAGCTTGCGCGCGGCGTCCACCAGCTCGGCAGCGCCGCCCAGGGCTTCTTGCAATCGCGCCTGGCTGGCCTGGCCGCTGGCGAGCTGCTCCAGCAGTTTTTCGATCAAGGCCGCAAGGCGCTGGGCGCGCACCGAGTCGGCATGCGACCACACGGCACCCGGCGAGCGCAGCAGCCACAGCAGGGCCGCGGGCTTGCCGCCTTGGGTAAGCGTGAGCTCAAAGCGCGAAGGCGGCTCGGAGAAGCGGTGCGGCAGGCCGCCAAAGTAGCTCTTGAGTTGCTCGGCCGGCAGGCTCGGGCCCATGGGCAGACAGGCGTAGGAGCCGGTGCGGCTGCGGTCCCACCAGAGCTGGGCATCGATGAGGCCTAACGCTTCAACCAGACGGGGCCGCAGCGAGGACCAGGCGGCTTCGAAGTCGGTGTCGCGGCTGAGCACCCAGCTTTCATTGTCGAGGGCGAGCAGCAAGGCATCGGCGCCGTGCGGATCGGTGTCGAAGCGGGCCAGGGCTTCCAGGCGCGCGGGCACTTGGCCCTGGTCGAGCGTGGCTTCCAGGCGCTGGCGCTGCTGCTGGTGGTGCCAGGAGGGGCCGAGCTCGCCGCGTTCGCGCATCAGGTCGGCCAGGCGGGCGTGCACGGCCGCCTGCAGCGAGCGCGATTGCAGGGATTCGGCGATCGTCATGGCCTGGCCGGCCCAGTCGAGCGCGGCGTCGTCGGCGTGCAGTTCGGACAACAGCAGCGCGGCCTGGCCCTGCAGCCAGCGGTAGCCGCAAGCCTTGGCCAAGCGCAGCGATTGATTGGCGAGCTGCTCAGACAGCACCTGCTCGCCGCTGTCACGCGCGCACTTGGCGTGGTGCCAGATGGCTTCGGCCTGGTAGTCGCGGTGGCCGGCGGTCTGGGCGGCGGAGAGCGCCTCGCGCAGCGCCGGCAGCGCGGCGTAGGGGCCCTGCGTGATCCGCAGCGTAGCGGCGCGGTTCAGGGCGATCTTGGCGCGCAGGTAGGCGTCGTCCTTGAGGCCGGGGTAGTGCAGCTCGGCCTGATCCACCACGCGGCCGCCGCGCGCCCATTCGCCCAGGGCGTAGCAGAGGTGGGCGATACCCACGCGGGCGGCGCAGGCCACGCGCGATTCGTCGCTGGCCCAGTCGAGCGCCTCGCTCCAGGCGATGCAGGCCTGGGCATAGTCGCCGCGCTGGTAGTGCAAGCGGGCCAGGGCTTCGGAGAGCTCGGCCGCGTCCTCGAATTCCTTCTTCTGCCGCGCTTGGGCCAGGGCGCCTTCCAGATCACTCTGCAGCTCGGTGGCACGGCCCCAGCGTTCCAGCACGAAGAACACGCCCAGCAGGGCGCGGCGCGTGGCCGGGCCTTCCTCGCGGCGCATGACGATGCGCAGCAGGCGGGTCAGCGCCAGGCCGGGTCGGCGCATGACGACGCGCTCCCAGCGGGCGTTTTCTGCGGCAGTCGTGGCAGCCAGCTGTTCAGCGCTCGGCAGCTCGTGGATCTTGTTTCGGGCGTTCACGGGCTCAAGCATAGCGAGCAAAAAGCCCCTGGCGCGCGGGCGCCAGGGGCTTCTTCGATGGCTTGTTGAAACGAATCGGACCTGACTCAATGGTTCAGCGGATCCGGGCGCATCGCTGACCGCCCATTCAAGCGGTTGGATTGCGCCCTTCGGACGCTTGATTTCAGGCCGAAGCCAGGTCGATCGGCAGCTTTCGGACCCGTTTTCCGGTGGCCTTGAAGATCGCGTTGCACACGGCGGGCGCCAGCGGTGGCGTGCCGGGCTCGCCGATGCCGCCCGGCGGCTCGCTGCTCTGAACAATGTGCACTTCGACCTTGGGCATCTCGGGCATGCGCACCACGCCGTAGTCGTGGAAATTGCTCTGCTGCACGCGGCCCGCCTCATAGCTGATGCGGCCATACAGCGCGGCGGAGAGCGCGTAGCAGATGCTGCTTTCGATCTGGCGCGCAATGGTCAGCGGGTTGGCGGTCAGGCCACAGTCCACCGCGGCCCAGACCTGATGGACCTTGGGCGTGCCGTCCTTGCCAACCGAGACCTCGGCCACTTCGGCCACATGGCTGCCGAAACTGGACGCCACGGCGATGCCCAGCGCATGCCCGGCGGGCAGCTTGCGCTTGCCCCAGCCGGCCTTGGCGGCGGCCAGTTCCAGCACACCGAGCTGGCGCTTGTCCTTGAGCATGGCGCGGCGGAAAGCCAGCGGGTCCTTGCCGGCAGCGTGGGCCATCTCGTCGATGAAGCTCTCGGTGAAGAAGCTGTTGCTCGAATGGCCGACCGAGCGCCAGAACCAGACCTGCGGCGGCGGTTCGACGCGGCCGTAGGTCACGAGCTGGTTGGGGATCTCGTAGGCATGGTCGGCGATGCCGGTCACGGCTTCCTCGTCCACGCCGCTTTCGGGCAGCTTACCGAAGCCGGTGTCTTCGCCGAGCGCCGGGCCGGACACGGCGGCCTGGAACAGCAGCGGCTTGCCGTCCTTGCTCACGGCGCCGGTGAAGTGGCCCATGGCTGGCGGGCGATAGAAGCCGGCGGCCATGTCGTCCTCGCGGCTGTAGATCAGCTTGACGGGCTTGCCGCTGCGCTTGGAAAGCTCGGTGGCATCGGCCGTGAAGTCGGGGGCAAAACGCCGACCGAAGCCGCCGCCGAGCATGGCGGTGTTGATGGTGATGTTCTCGGGCTTGACGCCAGCGATCTGCGCCAGCGTCATCTGCACCGGGCCTTGCGCCTGCGTGCCGGCCCAGATGGTGACCTTCTCGCCCTGCACCCAGGCCGTGCAATTCATCGGCTCCATGCAGGCGTGGGCCAGATAGGGCGTCTCGTAGCTGGCCTCGATCTTCTTAGCGCCCGCAGGCAGCACCGCATCCGGCTGGCCCGCCTTCTTGGCCACGGCCTTGGCGTTCTTGACGCCGTCGCCCATCATCGCGGCAAGCTTGGCGGTGTTGAAGCCGGCCTTATCGCCGTTATTGCCGAAGTCCCATTGCACATCGAGTGCTTCGCGGCCCTTCTTGGCGGCCCAGTAGCCGTTGGCCAGCACCGCCACGCCGCTCTTGGTGTCGATCACGTCGACCACGCCCTTCACAGCCTTGGCCTTGGCGGCGTCGAAGCTCTTGGCCTTGACGCCGGGCAGCGGGGCGCGAGCCATCACGGCCACGAGCATGCCGGGCACTTGAGCATCGATGCCGAACTGGGCCGTGCCGTTGACCTTGGCGGCGCTGTCCAGGCGCTTGGTGGGCTTGCCGAGGATCTTGAAGGCTTTCGGATCCTTGAGCCTGGGCTTGGCGGGCGGCGTGAGGCCGGACGCGGCACCGACAAGTTCACCGTAGGCCTTGCTGCGGCCATCCGGCGCGATCACGCGGCCGGCTTCGGTGCGCAGCTGATCGGGCTGCAGCTTCCATTCGGTGGCAGCGGCGGCGACGAGCATCTCTCGCGCCGCAGCGCCGGCTTGCCGCAGCGGCATCCAGTGGGCGCGCACCGTGCTGCTGCCACCCGTGCCCTGCATGCCGAAGGCGGGGTTGTTGTAGACGGCGCTGGCGGGCGCCTGTTCCACGCGGACCTTGCCCCAGTCGGCATCGAGCTCTTCGGCGACAAGCATGGGGATGGCGGTGAGCACGCCCTGCCCCATCTCGGATGAGCCACAGATGACGGTGACGAGATTGTCTGGCGTGATGCGCAGCCAGGCACTTGGAGTGAAGGCTGCGGTGCTCGACGCAGCCGCCATCGCACGGCGCGCGGGCAGCGGCAGGGCAAAGCCGATGACCAGGGCCGAGGCGCTGGCCTTCAGAAGTTCGCGGCGGGTGGCTTGCATGATCAGCCTCCCTTGGCGAGTTGATCGGCGGCGGTGTGGATGGCCGCGCGGATCTGGTTGTAGGTGCCGCAGCGGCAGATGTTGCCGGCCATGGCGGCGTCGATGTCGGCGTCGCTGGGCTTCTTCTTGGTAGCCAGGAGCGAGCAGGCGCTCATGATCTGGCCGCTTTGACAGTAGCCGCATTGCGGCACGTCCACCTCCAGCCAGGCGACCTGCGCAGCCTTGCCGACGCGGCTGGCGCCGATGCCTTCGATGGTGGTGATCTTCTTGCCCGCCACGCTGCCGACCGGCGTGATGCAGGAGCGCGTGGCCTGGCCGTCCACGTGGACCGTGCAGGCGCCACACAGTGCCATGCCGCAGCCGAATTTCGTGCCCGTCAGCGCGAGGTTCTCGCGCAGCGTCCACAGCAGCGGCTGCTCACCATCCACATCGACTGAAACGGCCTTGCCGTTGAGTTCGAACTCGACCATTTGTGCTGCCCCTCAGATTTGGAAGGAGCAAGTCTCGCGCCGTGCGGCCGGCCAAGCAAGACGCGCCGGACTATTAGGCAAAGAAACGGCACAAAAAGGAAAGGGCGCCACGAAGGCGCCCTTTCCGGCCAACGCTCTGCCTGAGCGTCAGGTCACCCTCAGGCTGCGTTGCCGCCGGCAACCGCCGAGTTGCGCAGGCGGATGTGCAGCTCGCGCAGCTGCTTCTCGTCGACAAAGCTCGGAGCGCCGGTCAGCAGGCACTGGGCGCGCTGAGTCTTCGGGAAGGCGATCACGTCGCGGATGGACTCGGCCTTGGTCATCATCGTGACGATGCGGTCAAGCCCGAAAGCCAGGCCACCATGCGGGGGCGCGCCGTACTGCAGGGCGTCCAGCAAGAAGCCGAACTTGACCTTCTGCTCTTCGGGCGAGATGTTGAGGGCCTCGAAGACCTTGGCCTGCACGTCGGCACGGTGGATACGCACCGAACCACCACCGAGTTCCCAGCCGTTGAGGACCATGTCGTAGGCCTTGGCGATGCAGTCGCCGGGGCTCGTCGTCATCAGGTCCTCGTGGCCGTCCTTCGGAGCGGTGAACGGATGGTGAACGGCGGACCAGCGCTTGTTCTCCTCGTCTTCCTCGAACATCGGGAAGTCGACGACCCACAGCGGCGCCCAGACGTCGTTGAACAGGCCCGTGGACTTGCCGAAATCGCTGTGACCGACCTTCAGGCGCAGGCCACCGATGGCATCGTTGACGACCTTGGCCTTGTCGGCGCCGAAGAAGATCAGGTCGCCGTCCTTGGCGCCGGTGCGCTTGAGGATCTCGGCAATCGCTGCATCGTGCAGGTTCTTGACGATCGGCGACTGCAGGCCTTCGCGGCCCTTGGCGGCTTCGTTGACCTTGATCCAGGCGAGGCCCTTGGCACCGTAGATCTTGACAAACTCGGTGTAAGCGTCGATCTCGCCGCGGCTCATCTGCGCGCCGCCGGGCACATTCAGCGCCACAACGCGGCCACCCTTGGTGGTGGCGGGGGTCGAGAAGACCTTGAAGTCGACATCGCCCATCACGTCGGTCAGCTCGGTGAACTCGAGCTTGACGCGCAGGTCGGGCTTGTCCGAGCCGAAGCGGTGCATGGCTTCGGAGTACTTCATCACCGGATACTCGCCCAGGTCCACGTTCAGCGCCTTCATGAAGACGTGGCGGATCATGCCCTCGAACATTGAGCGGATCTCTTCTTCCGTGAGGAACGAGGTCTCGATATCGATCTGGGTGAATTCGGGCTGGCGGTCAGCGCGCAGGTCTTCGTCTCGGAAGCACTTGGTGATCTGGTAGTAGCGGTCGAAGCCGGCCACCATCAAGAGTTGCTTGAAGAGCTGGGGCGACTGCGGCAGCGCGAAGAACATGCCGTCGTGGACGCGCGAAGGCACCAGGTAGTCGCGCGCGCCTTCGGGCGTGCTCTTGGTCAGCATCGGGGTCTCGATGTCGACGAAGCCGTGCTCGTCCAGGTACTTGCGCACTTCCATCGCCACGCGGTAGCGCAGCATCAGGTTGTTCTGCATGTACGGGCGGCGCAGGTCCAGCACGCGGTGCGTGAGGCGGGTCGTCTCCGAGAGGTTCTCGTCGTCGAGCTGGAACGGGGGCGTGACGGAGGGGTTCAGCACCTCGATCTCGTGGCACAGCACCTCGACCTTGCCGCTGACGAGGTTGGCGTTGTCGGTGCCGGCCGGACGGGCGCGCACTTTGCCGACGATCTTCAGGCAGAACTCGTTGCGGACGTCGGACGCGATGGCGAACATGTCGGCGCGATCCGGGTCGCAGACGACCTGGACGACGCCTTCGCGATCGCGCAGGTCGATGAAGATGACGCCGCCATGGTCGCGGCGGCGATGGGCCCAGCCCATCAGGGTCACGGTCTGGTCGAGCAGCTTCTCGCTGACTTGGCCGGCATAGCAGGTTCGCATGATTTCAACTCCAGGGATCTTGTTCGGGGCCGCGCTCAAACCTTGCGCGGCGGAGGGTGTCTTCGTGGCTCTCGCGGATGACGGGCTGAGCGCTTGCCGGGGCACTCAGCCCGGCTGATTATTCGCCGCGATATTTGTTTCAGCCGAAGCAGCGGAAGGCACTTCAGGCGGCACCACGCCCATCGAGATGATGTGCTTGAGCGCAGCGTCCACGCTCATCGCCAGCGGCCGCACGCTGGCGCGCGGCATCATCAGGAAGAAGCCCGAGGTCGGGTTCGGCGTGGTGGGCACGTAGACGCTGACGTGCTCCTCCGCGCCCAGCGCATCGGCCACCTCGCCGCCGGGCTGGCCGGTGACGAAGGCGATGGTCCATGAACCTTGGTGCGGGTACTGCACCAGCACGGCTTCGCGGAACGCGTTGCCGCTGCTCGAGAACAGCGTGTCGGAGACTTGCTTGACCGAGCTGTAGATGTTCTTGACGATGGGGATGTGGCCCAGCAGACGGTTCCACTGGCGCAGCCACCACTGGCCGAACATGTTGGCGGCGAACATGCCCGTGAGCAGCACGGCGGTGCCCAGGATCACGAGCCCGAGGCCCGGCACGTGGCGCAGGCTTTCCAGCCATGCGTCGGCGGCCGGCGGCAACACGGCCTGCAGGCCCGAGATCACCGAGCCAAACACGCCGCTGATGATGCCCAGCACCCACAGCAGCACCCAGACGGTGATGGCGAGCGGAAGCCAGACGAGCAGGCCGGTGATCAGGTATTTGCGCATGGGCTCAGGCGATGCCTCAGTGGGAGCAGGAACTGCTGCAGGTGTGGGCAGCCGGGGCGGGGGCCGGAGCAGCGGCCGGAGCGTCCGTCGACGCAGCTGCAGCCGGTGCGGTAGCTGCGCTGGGCGCGCTGGCGCCGCCACCCTTGAAGTCGGTGGCATACCAGCCCGAGCCCTTGAGCTGGAAGCCGGCGGCGGTGATCTGCTTGGAGAAGAATTCCGCCCCGCAGGCCGGGCAGGTGCTCAGCGGCGCATCGGAGAGCTTCTGCAGCACGTCCTTGGCGTGGCCGCAGGCGCTGCAGGCGTAGGCGTAGATGGGCATGGCTTTCGGTCTAAGCTGTTGACGAAAAAGGCGAAATTATAGCCGGCGCCCCCGGGGAAGCCCTTGGGCGGTGCCTGGAATCAGGCCGCGGCTTCGTCCGGAAGGCCCGTGACGTGGCGCTTGTGGTCCTTGCGGTCCTTCAGCACCTGCGGCATCAGGCTGCCGACCACCATGGCGACCAACGCCGCGATCAGGCCGGCCAGCTGGCCCGGGAAGCCCGCAGCCAGGTTGCTGACCTGGGGCAACATCACGACCCAGACGCCAATGCCGGCCACCAGCGAGAAGATCGCGCCCTGCGTAGTGGCGCGCTGCCAGTAGATGCCAAAGACCAGGGGCACGAAGGCACCGACCAGCGTCACCTGGTAGGCAGCCGAGACCAGCTCGTAGATCGACGTGCCCTTCATGGCGATGGCGTAGGCCAGCACCAGGCCAGCGAACGCGATGATGGTCAGGCGCATGGCCAGCAGCTGCTGACGGTCGCGCATGCCGGGGCGGATGTTCTTGAGGATGTTCTCGACAAAGCTCGTCGAAGGCGCCAGCAGCGTGGCCGAAGACGTGCTCTTGATGGCCGAGAGCAACGCGCCGAAGAACAGAATCTGCATCAGCAACGGCATCTTGGTCAGCACGAACAGCGGCAGCAGCTTTTGATACTCCTCGCCACCGGCCAGATCGGCGGCCTGCTGGCCCATCACGACGATGGCGGCGGTGACGATGAACATGGGCACGGCCGCGAACAGGATGTAGCTCACCCCACCGATGACGGCGCCGTTGCGGGCGGTCTTCTCGTCCTTGGCGGACATCACGCGCTGGAACACGTCCTGCTGCGGGATCGATCCCAGCATCATGGTCAGGCCGGCGCCAATGAACATCACGACGTCGGTGAACTTGGGTTCAGGCCAGAACTTGAAGAGGTCCTTGCTCTTGGCGAGGTCAATGACCTTGTCGGCGCCGCCGGCCAGGTCGGCAGCGAAGAAGGCGATCACGGTCAGGCCGACCACCAGCACGATCATCTGGATGAAGTCGGTCCAGGCCACGGCCAGGAAGCCGCCGATCACGACATAGACCAGCACGGCCAGCGTGCCGACGATCATGCCGGCCGTCTCGCTCATGGCGCCGCCGGTCAGCACCGAGAACACCAGGCCCAGGGCCGTGATCTGGGCAGCCACCCAGCCGAGGTAGCTGAGGATGATGGCGGCCGAGCAGAAGATCTCCACGCCCTTGCCGAAGCGCTGGCGGTAGAAATCGCCGATGGTCAGCAGGTTCTGGCGGTAGAGCTTGATGGCGAAGAACAGGCCGACGAGGATCAGGCAGGTGCCGGCGCCGAACGGGTCTTCGACGATGGCGCCCAGGCCCGAGCTGACGAACTTGGTGGGCATGCCCATGACCGTCTCGGCGCCGAACCAGGTGGCGAAGGTCGTCGTCACCACCATGATCAGCGGCAGCGAACGGCCGGCGATGGCGAAGTCGCTCGTGTTCTTGATCCGCGTGCCGGCCCAGGCGCCAATGGCCAGGGTGCCGACGAGGTAGAGCACGACGAAGACGATCAGCGTGATGTTCATGGTCTGGGAGGGCAGCAAGAGTCAGGCCATCGACGTGGCCGGGATGCAAATAATCGGCGCCGAATTATCCCCAAGCCTGGCGTGCCAGCACGGCCAGCGCACCGATGGCAAACCCGAGGGCTGCGCAAAGAAGTGCTGCGAGCATCCGGTTGGTGCGCCGCTGCTCCTCGATGAGGCGCACGAACTGGTCTTGCTGGCCGGGTCGGGTCGCCTGGCGCTCCAGGGCGTCGTGCAACAGGCGCGGCAGCTCAGGAATCAGCTGGGCGTAGCGCGGTGCCTCGTTCTTGAGCTGGCGCCACAGGGCGCGCCAGCCGATCTGCTCATCCATCCAGCGCTCCAGGAAGGGCTGCGCGGTGTTCCACAGGTCCAGATCCGGGTCGAGCTGGCGACCCAGACCTTCGATGTTGAGCAGGGTCTTCTGCAGGAGCACGAGCTGGGGCTGGATCTCGACGTTGAAGCGGCGCGAGATCTGGAACAGGCGCATCAGCACCTGGCCCAGCGAGATGTCCTTGAGTGGCTTTTCGAATTGCGGCTCGCAGACCGTACGGACCGCGCTTTCCAGGTCGTTGACGCGGGTGGCGGGTGGCACCCAGCCGGACTCGATGTGCAGCTCGGCCACGCGCTTGTAGTCACGGCGGAAGAAGGCGATGAAGTTCTGGGCGAGGTAGTCCTTGTCCACCTCGGTCAGCGTGCCCATGATGCCGAAGTCCAGCGCCACATAACGGCCAAACGTGGCGGGCTCCAGGCTGACCTGGATGTTGCCAGGGTGCATGTCGGCGTGGAAGAAGCCGTCGCGGAAGACCTGCGTGAAGAAGATGGTGACGCCGTCGCGGGCGAGCTTCTTCAGGTCGACACCGGCCTCGACCAGACGATCCGTCTGCGAGATCGGGATGCCCTTCATGCGCTCCATCACGATGACCTCGGGCCGGCACAGGTCCCAGTGCATCTCGGGAACCATGACGAGCTTGAGGCTCTCCATGTTGCGGCGCAGCTGGGCGGCGTTGGCGGCCTCGCGCACCAGATCCAGCTCGTCGTGCAGGTAGGTGTCGAACTCGGCCACGACTTCGCGCGGCTTCAGGCGCCGGCCGTCGGACGACAGGCGCTCGATCCAGGCGGCCAGGGTGCGCAGCAGGGCCAGGTCGTCGTCGATGACGTTGAGCATGCCCGGGCGCAGCACCTTGACGGCGACTTCTCGGCCGTCCTTCAGCGTGGCGAAGTGGACCTGGGCAATGGAAGCGCTGGCGACGGGTTCGGCATCGAAGCTGGCGAACAGGTCTTCGATGCGCTGATCAAAGGCCTTTTCCACCAGCGCGCGCGACTGCGCCGCCGGGAACGGTGGCACGCGATCCTGCAGCTTGGCGAGCTCCTCGACGATGTCGTGCGGGATCAGGTCGCGCCGGGTGGACAGCACCTGACCGAACTTGACGAAGATCGGGCCGAGGTGCTCGAGCGCCAGGCGCAGGCGCACGCCGCGCGGCTCGTCCCAGCTGCGGCCGACCGACATGACACGCCGAAGCAGGCGAAAACGCGTGCGGCGCAGGCCGGACAGGGCCAGGTCGTCAAGACCAAAGCGCAGGATCGTCCAGACGATCTTGATCAGCCGGGCAAGGAATCGCATGCCGGCGCGGAATCAGGCGCGCTGCCGAAGGGCATCGGCCTGGCGAGCAAGTTGACTCAGTGCAGAGGCAATGCCCTTGCCGACGCGGCCGACCTGGTGTGCCACGGCCGGGCCGACCACGGCGGCCAGGTCGTCCTCGATGTCCCAGCGCAGCTCGGCCACCAGGCCGTTGATGACGCCTGCAAAGGCGGCGTCGCCGCTGAGCTGGACGCGCGGCGCTTCGCCCGAGATCGCGCCGAGCGCGAGCGCGGCGGGATTCGAGGCATCGACTTCGATCAACAAGGCTTCCCCGGGCGAGGCGTCCAATCGCTCCCAGAGGCCGGCGGGGGTGACGGCCAGGTTCAGGTCGGGCGCAGCGGGCAGCAGCTTGGGCCAACCGGCCAGGCGCAGCACCACGGTGCGGCCGGAAAAAGGTGCCAGGCGGGCCATGGCGTGGCTTTCACGCGAGATGACATGGTTCAGTAGCAGGACCATGCGATCCTGTACTGCCGGCGCGAAGAGGGTTGACCATTCGTGAAACATGGCCGGGATTGTAGGCAGTGACTGTGGTGGTGACGCCGAACCAAGGGGGAAGCCGGGGAAGAAGGGAAATTTAGTTGGTAGAAAATATTTTTCCCCATGGCGAAGCCGGCAAGGCCGGCGCAACAGAGACGCAAAGGAAAAGGGTCGTCCCACGATGTTCGAGGACCGGAGCTACAAAAGAACGTTCTACAGCGCGCCGCAGTCCGTGGAGTCCCTCGTCGCTGCCTTCCTGGAGCCCGGGATCATCGTGCTCTCGTTCCTGGCGATCAACGCCTGGTTCGGCGAGCCGGTGCTGCGCTCCACGCTGACCCTGTGCCTGCTGGTCTTCGCCCTGACTTTCCCAGGGCGAAACCGCTTTGCCATGCACCCCGTCAGTGCGGCCATCGACGTCATCTCGTCCTGGATCGTGCTGCTGATCATCCTGGCGCTGTGCGGCTACGCCACCAACAGCATGGGCTATTTCGAGGACCATGTGCTGCTGTGGTGGACCGGCCTGACGCCGATCGCTCAGATCACCGCGGTGGAACTCGGTCGCCAAGTGCTGCGCTGGCAGGCCCTGAAGCCACAGGCGCGGCGCAGCGCCATCATCATCGGCGCCAGCGCCCTCTCGGTGAAGGTGGCCCGGGCCCTGCGGGACGGCAAGGACAAGGGCGTGGACTTCCTCGGCTACTTCGACGACCGCCAGGACGAGCGCGTGCACGCCGAGGCGCAAGGACACATGCTGGGCACCCTGAGTCAGGCGAGCGAATACATCCGCAAGCATGGCGTGCGCGAGGTCTACATCACCCTGCCCCTGGGCTCGCAGCCACGCATCGTGCAACTGCTGGAGCAGATCCAGGGCACGACGGCCTCGCTCTTCTTCGTGCCGGACGTGTTCGGCATCTCGATCATCCAGGGCCGGCTGCAGGACATCAATGGCGTGCCGGTCGTCGGCATCTGCGAGACGCCCTTCACCGGCACGAACGAGCTCGTCAAGCGCATCAGCGATGTGGTGCTCTCCAGCCTGATCCTGGTGCTGATCTCGCCAATCCTGCTGGTGCTCGCCGTCGGCGTGAAGCTCAGCTCACCCGGGCCGATGATCTTCAAGCAGCGCCGCAACGGCCTGGATGGCGAGGAAATCATCGTCTACAAGTTCCGCTCGATGCGTACGCAGGACGACGGCCAAGTGGTCAAGCAGGCCACCAAGGGCGATTCGCGGATCACGCCGTTTGGCGCGTTCATTCGTCGCACCTCGCTGGACGAGCTGCCGCAGTTCGTCAACGTGCTGCAGGGGCGCATGAGCATCGTCGGCCCGCGCCCGCACGCCGTGGCCCACAACGAGGAATACCGCAAGCTGATCAAGGCCTACATGGTGCGTCACAAGGTCAAGCCGGGCATCACCGGCTGGGCTCAGGTGAACGGCTTGCGAGGCGAGACCGACACCGTCGACAAGATGAAGGCGCGGGTCGAGTACGACCTCGAGTACCTGCGCAACTGGTCCCTTGCACTGGATTTGCAAATCATTGTGCGCACCGTACGGCTGGTCGTCTTCGACCGGCATGCCTACTGACCCCAGCAGTACCGAGATCCCAAGTGAAAAAGTTCGCCCCCGTTTTCGCCGCCATCTTGACCGCCTTGAGCTCCCAGGCCGCGTTTGCGCAGGCCCAGGCCCAAGACAACACGACACCCTGGTACGTTGGCGTATCCGGAGGCCTGACGCATCTCTCGAACGTCTACCGGGCTGCCAGCGGAACGTCGCAGGCTGACCGGTCGAACAGCGACATCGTCGCCACCGGCAGCCTACTGGGCGGGCTGGATCAGCGCTTTGGCCGGCAGCATCTGACTGCGGATGGCTCGATCAGCGGCAACCGCTACCAGCACAACCGCAATCTCGACAACATCGGCTACAGCGGCCGGGCCGGCCTGGACTGGTACACGGTCGAGAACATCTCGGGCAACGTGACCGTGGGCGGCTCGCGGCAGCTCAGCAACAACAATGTGGGCTACGGCTACGTGCCGCAGTACGAAAAGAACGTCGTGACCGACAACTACGCCAGCTTCGTGGCGCACAAGGGCGTGGTCACCGAGTGGACGCTGGACGTCGGCGCGGACTACCAGCGCCGCAAGTACAGCAACGATTACTACCGACCGCTCGACTACTCGCAGCACGACGTCTGGATCGGCCCGAGCTGGCGCCCCAGCGACAAGCTGCGGCTGGGCGTGGACTACCGGCTGACGAATGGCGAGATCCCGTACTACACCCGCGACCTGCTGACAGGGCAGACCACGGCCAACAGCTTCAAGCGCCATGACGTGGATTTCACTGGCACCTGGGTGATGAGCGGCGCCAGCACGCTGGACTGGCGCCTCAGCCGCGGCAATTCCAAGCACCAGAACTCGGCGGGCGAGGACTCCTCGCACACCACCGGGCAGGTCAGCTGGATCTGGCGCCCGACCGGCAAGCTGGCCTTCACGACCCAGTTCGTGCATGACACCGGCCTTCAGACCTCGTTCCTGAGCGTGTTGGGCTACAGCTACTCCAGCTACGCCCAGGATCAGGTGGTCAACACCTTGCGCGTTTCGAGCACCTACCAATACAGCGGCAAGCTGAGCTTTGGCGCCAATGCCTCGTACTCGCCCAGCAGCCTGCGCACGACGCCTTCGGGAGGCACAACCCCGACGGTCTATGACTTCCGCGACTACAGCCTGAACCTGAGTGCCGGCTGGCAATATTCGCGGGGCATCAGCATGAGCTGCCAAGCCGGCCGCCAGTGGCGCACCGGACCGGCTGCCCTGTATCCGTACACCGCCAACTCCATCGGGTGCAGCGGGCAGATCCTGTTCTACTAATGCAATGAAACCCACCATCCTGCTGACCGGCGCTACCGGGTACATCGCTTCTCATACCTGGCTGGCGCTTGAAGCGGCAGGGTTCGCTGTGGTGGGTGTCGACAATTTCTCCAACAGCTCGCCCGAGGTGCTGCGCCGCCTGGAGCGGCTCTCGGGCCGCACGCCGGCGTTCGAACAGGCTGATGTCTGCGACGCGGCGGCGATGGAGCGAGTCTTCTCCGCCCACAAGCCCGCTGCCGTCGTGCACTTCGCGGCCTTCAAGGCCGTGGGCGAATCCACCGCCCAGCCGCTGGCCTACTACCGGAACAACATCGGCGGCCTCGTCAGCACGTGCGAGGCCATGCGTCGGCACGGCTGCATGAGGATCGTGTTCTCGAGCAGCGCGACTGTCTACGGCACGCCGGAGAGCTTGCCGCTGCGAGAAGACGCGCCTACCTCGGCCGTGAATCCGTACGGTGCCACCAAGTTGATGGGCGAGCGCATCCTGGCCGACGTCGGCCTATCCGATCCCGCTTGGCAGACCGCCAGCCTTCGCTACTTCAACCCGGTTGGCGCCCATGAAAGCGGCCAGATCGGCGAAGACCCGCGCGGCACGCCGAACAACCTCATGCCGTATGTGGCGCAGGTGGCCGTCGGCAGGCGTGCCAAGCTCGCCGTCTTCGGCAACGACTACCCCACCCCCGACGGCACCGGCGTGCGCGACTACATCCACGTGCTGGACCTGGCCGAAGGGCATGTGGCTGCGCTGCGCCGGCTGCTGGATCAGCCGGGCTCCTTCACCGTCAACCTCGGCACCGGCCGCGGCTACAGCGTGCTGGAGCTGGTGCAAGCCTATGAAAAGGCCAGCGGCCGTGCCGTGCCTTACGAATTCGTGGAGCGCCGCCCGGGCGATGTCGCGGCCTGCTGGGCCGATCCGGCCGTGGCGCGCGATCTGCTGGGATGGCAGGCCCGACTCGACCTGGCGCGAATGTGCGAGGATTCCTGGCGTTGGCAGCGCCTGAATCCGTCGGGCTTTCAGCAAAACAATTAGTTCTCCAGAAGATTCCCATGACGAATATCGCAGTGCAGCCAGTCATCATGGCCGGCGGGAGCGGCACGCGGCTTTGGCCGCTGTCCCGCGCCGGCTATCCCAAGCAATTCCTGATCTTGTCGGGCAACAGCAGCTTGTTCCAGCAGGCGGCGTCACGCTTGGCCGCCCTCGCTGGCAAGGGCCTGAACGTTGGCGCACCGATCATCGTGGGCAATGAAGAGCACCGATTCATGGTGCTCGACCAGTTGCGCGAAATCGGGCAAGACCCGCTGGCCGCGGTCCTCGAACCCATGGGACGCAACACGGCACCCGCTTTGACCCTGGCGGCGCTGCAGGCCATGGCCGATGGCACGGATCCGGTGCTCGTTGTCACGCCGGCAGACCAGACAGTCGTGGACGAGTCCGCTTTCGTCGCCGCGATGCGCGACGCCGTGATCCAGGCCGCCGATGGCCGCATCGTCATCCTCGGCATCAAGCCGGACCGCGCCGAGACCGGCTATGGCTACATCCAGGCCCATGCCGATGGCAGCGTGGCCCAGTTCGTCGAGAAGCCTGACGCCGCCACGGCACAGCGTTACGTGGCCGAAGGCTATTGCTGGAACGGCGGCATGTTCGTGCTGCGAGCCAGCACCTGGATGAAGGCTTTGGAGCGCCATCGCCCCGACATTGCGACCGCAACACGCAAGGCCTTCGATGCCCGCCAACTCGACCATCGCTTCGTCCGCCCCGGCAAGGTGGAATTCGCCGCCGTGCCCGCCGAATCGGTGGACTACGCCGTGATGGAACGCTGCCCCGGGACCGACATTGCCTTGTCGATGGTCGTCCTTGAAGCGGGCTGGAACGATCTCGGTGCCTGGGAAGCGGTTTGGCAGGTCGCGCCCAAAGACGCGGCCGGCAACGCCACGCGCGGCGACGTCATCATCAGCGACAGCAGCAACACGCTGGTGCATGCCACCAGCCGGCTGGTCAGCGCGGTGGGTGTTCAGGACCTGGTGATCGTCGAGACTCCCGACGCGGTGCTGGTCGCCGACCGCTCTCGCAGCCAGGAGGTCAAGAAGATCGTCGCTCATCTGGACGCCGAGAAGCGCGGCGAGCAGAGTCTGCACCGCAAGGTCCACCGCCCCTGGGGCTGGTACGACAGCATCGACCACGGCGAGCGCTTCCAGGTCAAGCGCATCATGGTCAAGCCCGGGGCATCGCTGAGCCTGCAGATGCACCACCACCGCGCCGAGCACTGGATCGTGGTTTCGGGCACGGCCGAGATCACCAATGGCGACCAGCTCATCCTGCTGAGCGAGAATCAGAGCACTTACATCCCTTTGGGGCAGACGCACCGTCTCGCCAATCCGGGCAAGGTGCCGCTGGAAATCATCGAGGTGCAGTCCGGTTCCTACCTGGGTGAAGATGACATCGTCCGTTTCGAGGACACCTACGGCCGCAAATAGCAAATGACGATTCTTGTAACTGGCGGCGCCGGCTTCATCGGCGCCAATTTCGTTCTGGACTGGCTCGCGCAAAGCGACGAGCCCGTGGTGACGCTGGACGCGCTGACCTACGCCGGCAATCTGGAAAACCTGGCCTCGCTGGAGCCTGACGCCCGTCATGTCTTCGTCAAGGGCGACATCTGCGACCGCGCGCTCATGGATCGACTGCTGGCGCAACACCGCCCGCGCGCGATCGTGCACTTCGCGGCGGAAAGCCATGTGGATCGTTCGATCCACGGCCCGGGCGCCTTCATGCGCACCAACGTCGATGGCACCTTCACGCTGCTGGAAGCCGCACGCGGCTACTGGAACACGCTGGAGGGCGACGCCAAGACGAACTTCCGCTTCCACCACGTCTCCACGGACGAGGTCTACGGCTCGCTCAAGCCCCAGGACCCGCCTTTCGCCGAAACCAACGCCTACGAGCCCAACAGCCCCTACAGCGCCAGCAAGGCCGCCAGCGATCACCTCGTGCGCGCCTGGCACCACACCTACGGTCTGCCGGTAGTCACCACCAACTGCTCGAACAACTACGGGCCCTATCACTTCCCCGAGAAGCTGATCCCGCTGATGATCGTGAACGCGTTGGCCGGCAAGCCTCTGCCGGTCTACGGCGATGGCCAGCAGATCCGCGACTGGCTCTTCGTCACCGACCATTGCAGCGCCATCCGCGCCGTGCTGGCCGGCGGTCGGCTGGGCGAGACCTACAACGTCGGGGGCTGGAACGAGAAGGCCAACATCGACATCGTCAAGACGGTCTGCGCCCTGCTCGACGAACTGCGCCCGAGCAGCGAAGGCCCGTACGCGCGGCTGATCACGTACGTGACCGACCGACCGGGTCATGACCGCCGCTACGCCATCGACGCCCGCAAGATCGAGCGCGAACTCGGCTGGCGTCCGGCCGAGACCTTCGAGACCGGCATCCGCAAGACGGTGCAGTGGTACCTCGATCATCCGGAATGGGTGGCCCGCGTGCAAAGCGGCGCCTATCGCGATTGGGTTTCCAAGCAGTACGGCGCATGAAGATCCTCTTGCTCGGCCCCAGGGGCCAGGTGGGCTGGGAACTGCAGCGCTCGCTCTCGCCATTGGGAGACCTTGTCGCGCTCGATCGCTCCCAGGGTGCCGATCTGGCCGACCCTGAGGCCGTGGCCCGACTGGTGCGGCAGCATGCCCCGCAAGTCATCGTCAATGCAGCGGCCTATACGGCCGTGGACAAGGCCGAGAGCGAACAGGCCGTGTGCCACACCATCAACGCCGAGGCACCGGCACGTCTGGCTGCGGTTGCCCGCGAATCGGGCGCGCTGCTCGTCCACTACAGCACGGACTATGTCTTCGATGGCAGTGGCTCCACGCCTCGCGATGAGGGGGCTGCCACCGGCCCCTTGAGCACCTATGGCGCAACGAAGCTCGAAGGTGAGAACGCCATCCGCGCCAGCGGCTGCCAGCACCTGATCCTGCGCACCTCCTGGGTTTATGCGGCGCGCGGCGGCAACTTCGCCAAGACGATGCTGCGACTGGCTGCCGAGCGCGAACAGCTCAAGGTCATTGACGACCAGATCGGTGCGCCCACGGGCGCCGATCTGATCGCAGACGTCTCAGCCCACCTGATCCGCACCGCCCGGCAGCAGCCCGAGTTGGGCGGCCTCTACCATCTGGTTGCTGGCGGCGAGACGAGTTGGCATGCCTATGCGCACCACGCGATCGAGTTTGCGCGCGCACGCGGCGCCGCCGTCAAGGTTGCGCCAGACCAGATCCTCCCCATTCCCACGAGCGAGTACCCCACGCCCGCCCGTCGTCCCTTGAATTCACGACTCTCGACGGCCAAGCTGCAGCAGGCCTTCGGCCTGACCCTTCCCCAATGGCAGATTGGCGTCGAGCGCATGCTGATGGAGATCCTCTGATGAGCAGCAAGACCCGCAAGGGCATCATCCTGGCCGGCGGTTCCGGCACCCGACTGCACCCGGCCACCCTGGCCATGAGCAAGCAGCTGCTGCCGGTGTACGACAAGCCCATGGTCTATTACCCGCTGTCCACGCTGATGCTGGCGGGCATGCGCGACATCCTCCTGATCAGCACGCCGCAGGACACGCCGCGCTTCCAGCATTTGCTGGGCGATGGCTCGCGCTGGGGCATCAACATCCAGTACTGCGTGCAGCCAAGCCCTGATGGCCTGGCTCAGGCCTTCATCCTGGGCCGCGAATTCGTGGCAAACAGCCCGAGCGCCCTGGTGCTGGGCGACAACATCTTCCATGGCCACGACCTGCAGCACCTGCTCGACAACGCGAACGCGCGGACCGAAGGCGCCAGCGTGTTTGCCTATCACGTGCACGACCCTGAACGTTACGGCGTCGTCGAGTTCGATGCTCAGCGGCGAGCCCTCTCCATCGAAGAAAAGCCCAAGGCCCCCAAGAGCAACTACGCCGTCACGGGCCTGTACTTCTACGACGAGCAGGTCTGCGACATTGCTGCCGCCACCAAGCCCAGCCCGCGGGGTGAACTCGAGATCACCGATGTCAACGCTCAGTACCTACGGCAAGCTCAGCTCAACGTCGAGATCATGGGCCGCGGCTACGCCTGGCTGGACACGGGCACGCACGACAGCCTGCTCGAAGCCGGCCAATTCATCGCCACGCTGGAGAAGCGCCAAGGCCTGAAGGTGGCCTGCCCTGAGGAAATCGCCTTCCGCCGCGGCTGGATCAGCGCCTCGGAGCTCGAAGCGCTCGCGGCCCCCATGCTGAAAAATGGTTACGGCCAGTACCTGCGTTCCCTGTTGACTGACAAGATCTTCTGATGTCTCTGCTGACTGCAACCCCCACCGACCTGCCCGAGGTCATGATCATCGAGCCTCGCGTCTTCGGCGACGCTCGCGGCTTCTTCACCGAGAGCTGGAACGAAGCCCGCTTCAACGAAGCCACCGGCAACACGCTGCGCTTCGTGCAGGACAACCATTCCCGTTCCAGCCGCGGTGTTCTGCGTGGCCTGCACTTCCAGCTGCCGCCCAATGCGCAAGGCAAGCTTGTGCGCTGCGTGGCTGGATCCGTGTTCGATGTGGCCGTAGACATGCGGCGCAGCAGCCCGCGTTTCGGCCGCTGGGTCGGCGTTGAGCTGTCAGCTGAAAATCAACGTCAACTCTGGATCCCGCCGGGCTTTGCGCATGGCTTCCTGGTGACGTCGGAATCGGCCGACTTCCTCTACAAGACGACCGACTACTACGCCCCTCAGGCCGAAGGTTCAGTCCGTTGGGACGATCCTGGCATCGGCATCGAGTGGCCGCTGGGCAGCATCACGCCGCAGCTGGCGGACAAGGACGCGAAGGCGCCGCCGCTGTCTCAGGCATTGGCCTTCGACTGACAGCATCGGCCGTGTGGCGTTCGCGCGTTGGCCTTGGTGATGGGCCTTTGTGATGGGCCTTTGTGTCCGCATCTTTACCCGCGCAGAAACGTTTCTGCCCTCAACGCGGGTCGACCGCTGACGAAACTGACTCATGCATGGCTCAAGCAACAGGAGTAGCCCCATGATCAGCGGTCTGAACAGCAGCACCATCGACGCCAACACCGTCGGCAGCGGGAGCGTCAAAGGCGCCCACAAGCGGCCGGACGCCGAGGAGATGTTCAAGAAGATGGACACTGACGGTGATGGATCGGTTTCCGAGCAGGAATTCGAATCCACCATGGTCAGCATCTCGCCCCAGGGTGCGAATGCCGCGGATTCGGCGGATGCGCAGGCCCGTGCCACGGCCGAATTCAAGAAGACGGACACTGACGGTGACGGCAAGGTCAGCGAATCTGAGCTGGCCGCGGGCATGAAGGCCCATGAGGCGGAGCATCAAGGTCAGGCTCAAGCGGCTGGCAGCAACGGCGGCGCCCCGCACGGCGCACCTCCCTCAGGCGGTGGAGGCGGCGCCCCGCAAGCCCAGGGCGCGTCGTCCTCGTCCAGCCAGACTTACGATCCGGCCGACACGAACAAGGACGGCAAGGTCAGCGAACAAGAAGCGCAAGCCTACGCTGCCAAGCAGACGGCCCAGAACGCTGCGAACGCCGCGGTCAAGAGCTATGACGAGATCAGCAGTCTGAGCGGCGGCACACAGTCCAGTCAGGCTGCAGCGTGATCGAGGGAGGCGCTGCGGCTGCCGTGGCGTCTCAGCGCCCGATACCGTGGTGCTCGAGCCCGATGGAGTTCAACAGCGTCGGCTCATACTGATTGCGGCCGTCGAAGACCACTGGCGTCTTGAGCGCAGCCTTGATGCCGAAGAAGTCCGGGCTCTTGAACTCCTTCCACTCGGTCACGAGCAGCAAGGCATCCGCCCCTTCCAGCGCAGACTCCGCCCGATCTGCAAAAGCCAGTCTTGAGCGCTCGCCCAGGATGCGACGGCCCTCGGGCATGGCCACTGGGTCATAGACCGCCACGCTGGCACCGGCCTTGAGCAGGGCATCGATGATGACCAGCGCCGGCGCTTCCCGCATGTCGTCGGTGTTCGGCTTGAAGGCCAGGCCCCAGATGGCGAAATGCCGCCCCTTCAGGTCCTCTCCAAAGCGAGCCTTGACCTTGTCCACCAGCACGAGCTTCTGACGGTCGTTGGCTTCCTCGACGGCCGTCAGCACGCGCAGCGTGATGTCCTCGTCGCTCGCTGCCCGCACCAGGGCCTTCACGTCCTTGGGGAAGCAGGAGCCGCCGTAGCCGGCACCTGCGTACAGGAAGCTGTAGCCGATGCGCGGATCCGAGCCGATGCCGCGGCGCACAAGTTCGATGTCCGCACCGAGCTTCTCCGCCAGCAAGGCCAGCTCGTTCATGAAGCTGATGCGCGTGGCCAGCATGGCGTTGGCGGCGTATTTGGTCAGCTCGGCCGAGCGGCGATCCATGACCATCACGCGATCGTTGTTGCGGTTGAACGGCGCGTAGAGCGCGCGCATCAGCAGCGTCGCCTGCTCGTCCTCGGAGCCGATGATGATGCGATCCGGGCGCATGAAATCTTCGACCGCTGCGCCTTCCTTGAGGAATTCCGGGTTAGAGACGACGGCGTAGTTCACCTCGACGCTTCGCTTCTTCAGCTCTTCGTCGATGGCCGCCTTCACCCGATCACCCGTGCCGACGGGCACGGTGCTCTTGTCGACGACGACCTTGTAGTCCGTCATGCGCTGGCCGATAGAACGGGCGGCGGCCAGCACGTATTGCAGGTCGGCCGAGCCGTCTTCGTCCGGCGGCGTGCCCACACCGATGAACAGCAGGGTGCCGTGCGCCACGGCGCGGTCCACGTCGGTGGTGAACTGCAGGCGGCCCGCAGCCACGTTGCGGGCCACCACCGCGTCCAGGCCCGGCTCATGGATGGGGATGCCCCCCTCGTTGAGCACCCGGATCTTCTCCGCGTTGACGTCCAGGCAGACGACGTGATTGCCCATCTCCGCCAGGCAGGCGCCTGTGACCAGCCCCACATAGCCGGTCCCAATGGTCGTGACTTTCATGTCGAGGATCATCGAGACCACACATGTCGGTCTCGTGTCCGTTCCTCGACAGTTTCGTTACGCCCGGAAGTACTCGCGATACCAGGCCACGAAGCGCTGGATGCCCTCGGCCACCGGCGTGCCGGGGCGGAAATCCGTCCACTCGGCCAGTTCCTCGACGTCGGCATGGGTGGCCGGCACGTCGCCGTCCTGCAGCGGCATGAAGTTCTTGACCGCCTCGCGGCCCACGGACTTCTCGATCGCCGAGATGAAATCCATCAGCGGCGTGGGCGAATGGTTGCCGATGTTGAAGATGCGGTACGGCGCATTGGATCGAGCCGGATCGGCAATGTTCGCGTCATAAGCCGGATCCGGCGTGGCGATACGGTCCAGCGTGCGGACGACGCCTTCGGCGATGTCGTCGATGAAGGTGAAGTCACGCACCATCTTGCCGTGATTGAACACATCGATGGGCCGACCTTCCAGGATGGCCTTTGTGAACAGGAACAAGGCCATGTCAGGCCTTCCCCACGGGCCGTAAACCGTGAAGAAGCGCAGCCCCGTGGTCGGCAGGCGGAACAAATGGCTGTAGGTGTGCGCCATCAGCTCGTTGGCCTTCTTGGTGGCGGCGTACAGGCTGACCGGGTGGTCGACGCCTTGGTGTTCCGAGAAGGGCATCAGCGTGTTGCCCCCGTAGACGCTGGAGCTGGAGGCATAGACCAGGTGCTGCACGCCGCTATGGCGGCAGCCCTCCAGGATGTTCATGAAGCCGGTGACGTTGCTGTCGATGTAGGCGTGGGGGTTCTGCAGCGAGTAGCGCACGCCGGCCTGCGCGGCCAGGTTCACGACGCGATCAAAGCGGTGCTCTGCGAACAGCTTGGCCATGCCCTCGCGGTCGGCAATGTCCATGTGGACGAAGGAAAACCCGGGGCGAGGCGTCAGCCGGGCCAGGCGGTCGTGCTTGAGGCGCGGGTCGTAGTAGTCATTCAGGTTGTCCAGGCCGACGACCTCGTCGCCACGGCCGAGCAGGATCTGGCTGACATGCATGCCGATGAAGCCGGCCGCGCCGGTGACGAGAACTTTCAAGTGCATCCCCTGAGGTCAATGGGTGGCGCCGGTGGCGCTGCGACGCATTCTCACTCATAGAATCCCGCACCATGCCCACCCATTCAAGCGAATCATGCCCGGCCTGAGCCCGCAAGCGCTGTTCGGCGTGCGCGTGGACACCGGCAGCATGGCGGATGCCTGCCAGCAGGTTCTTGAAGCCGCCCGTGCCCGGCGGGGGGGGGTGGTGTGCGTTGCGAACGTCGACATGCTGACCCGCGCACGCAGCACGCCAAAGCTGCTGGCCATCATGCAGTCGGCGTTGGCCGTCACCGCGGATGGAATGCCGCTCGTCTGGGCTCAGCGCCGCCTGCTGGGCCTCCTGCACGCTGAACGTGTGCGCGGCCCCAGCCTGGTGTTGGAACTTTGCGCAAGGGCCCCGGAAGAAGGCATTTCAGCCTACTTCTATGGCGGCATGCCCGACGAAATTGCACCGTTGCGGGCGGAACTGCTGAAGCGCTTCCCCCGCCTGGAGATCGCGGGCATCGAGTCCCCTCCTTTGCTGTCGGCAGAACCGCCGATGGATCCGGCCACCATCGAGCGTATCAACGCCTCCGGCGCGTCCCTGCTGTTTGTCGGCCTCGGATGCCCCAAGCAAGAGTATTGGATGGCCGCGCAGCAGCCGGCGCTAGGTCCAGTCAGCCTGGGCGTGGGCCTGGCCTTCGCGTTGATCGCAGGCACCAAGTCCCAGGCGCCTGCATGGATGCGCAACAACGGCCTGGAATGGTTCTATCGTCTTTGCCAGGAGCCAGGCCGACTGTGGAAGCGTTATCTGATCGGCAATTCGCGCTTCATCTGGTACGCCCTGTGTGAATTCCTGCGCCCGTCCGGGCGTTAACCCCAAGATCCATCGTCATGTCCAACAAGCCCTGCATTCACCTCATCGCCGGCGCGCGTCCGAACTTCATGAAGATCGCACCCATCGTGCGGGCGCTGCAGGCCGACGGGCGACTGGATTGGAAGATTGTCCATACAGGTCAGCATTACGACCGAGACATGAATGAGGTTTTCTTCGAAGAGCTGGGCATTCCAGCCCCCGATGTGCGCCTGGGCTGCGGTGGCGGCAGCCACGCCGAGCAGACTGGAAAGATCATGATCGCGTACGAACAGCTGTGTCGCGAGGACAAGCCTGCTGCCTGCCTGGTAGTCGGCGACGTGAACTCCACCCTGGCCTGCTCCATCGTCGCGAAGAAGGCCTGGATTCCTGTCGCCCATGTGGAAGCCGGCCTGCGCAGTGGTGACATGAGCATGCCCGAGGAGATCAACCGCCTGGTGACCGACGCCATCACGGACTGGTTCTTTGTCACAGAGCCCAGCGGTCGGGAGCATCTGCTGCGGGAGGGCAAGGCCCCCAAGGTGGTCTTCGATGTCGGTCATGTGATGGTGGACAACGTGCTCTATCAAGCAGAGAAGCTCAAGAGCATGGACGTCTCGGGGCTGGAGACGGACGCTTTCAAGCGTGCTCATGCGCGCTATGGCGTGGTCACGCTGCATCGTCCATCCAACGTGGACAGTGCTGAGTCACTGGAGCGCGTGGCCCAGGTGCTGCGCGCTGTCTCGGCGGAATTGCCGCTGGTCTTCCCCGTGCATCCGCGCACTCGCGCCAACATTGAGAAGTTCGGCATCGAGCTGGGCGATCGAGTCACGCTCCTGGGTCCCCAGGCCTATATGTCCTTCCTGCACCTGTGGAAGGACGCGACGATCGTGCTTACAGACAGCGGCGGTCTCCAGGAGGAAACTACGGCTCTCGGCGTGCCCTGCGTCACGATTCGCGAGAACACGGAGCGGCCGGTGACGGTCGACGAAGGCAGCAATGTCTTGGCAGGCACAGATCCGATGACCATCATTCCACTCGCGCTGCAAACCATCCGCACTGGCGGCAAGCGCGGACGCCGGCCGCACCTGTGGGATGGCAAGGCAGCCGATCGAATCGTCGAAATCCTGGCTCGCGAACTCGGCGCGAGCTGACTCGCCTTGTTACTCGGGCTTACCTGCGCGGACTCCTCCGCGCCAAGAAGTGCTCATCGAGATCTCCGACATGCTGCTGAGAATTGCCGCTATGCCTCACTCGCACAACGGTGGTTCAAATGCAGTTCCTGGGCTCCACGCGCATGATCAACCTCTTCCTTCCGGCGCTACTGCTTGCGGCTTGTGGTGGTGGTAGCCCGGCCCCCGGCGATGACGGAACACCTTCCGGCCCACTCGAGACCACAAGCAAGCCCTTGGCAGTGCCGCTGCCCGGCAACGCGACGCAAACAACGCTGACACCGACCGCCGACGATTTGCAGGGCCTGAGGAAATCCGGCCGGATCGACGCCAAGTCAGGCCAGTTGATCGAGAACCTCGACATCTCGAATCCGCAGGGACCATGCGTCGTGGTCGGTGCCGGCGTTCGAAATGTGACCATTCGGCGATCACGGATCGGTCCGTGCGGCCCAAGTGGAGGCAGCACGGACTATGGCATCTTCATTCTCGAAGGCGCTACGAACATCGTCGTGCAGAGCAACGTGATTCACGATGTGGCCAGCGGCGTGAAAGCGCACCGTTCCACCAGCCCCTTGGTCATCGACCGCAACTACTTCTTCAATATCCGGGGCCCGCACTACAACGGCCAAGCTGTGCAATTCAACGCTGTCAGCGGCGGCAATTCTCCCTCCAAGGTGACCTGCAACGTGTCCGACGCCAACTATGGAACCGGCGTCAAGGGATATGAAGATCACATCAGCATGTATGCCGCCAGCGGCATGCCTTCGGCCCCGATCGAGATCGCCTACAACAGGATCCGAGGCGGGACGTCCAAGGAAGGCGGCGGGATCACGGTTGGCGACAACGGTGGCAGTTGGATATGGGTGCACGACAACGTCGTCGTGACGGTCACAAATACGGGCATCGGCGTGGCCGGCGGCAACCAGATCCTGGTCGAGAACAACCGCGTCGACAACCGTGGCACTGCGCCCAGCAGCTTGACCTACCTCGCCTACTATGTTCGTGCGCTCTCCGCCTGTAGCAACATCACGATCCGGGGCAACCGCGGCACCGCGCGCCTGTGGAACTGGAATGAGAACGACGGTGCCTTGTCCTTTGCATTCCGCAACGGCCCTGAGATGTGCTCCCGCGTCACAGACGACGCCAATCAGTTCCTTGACACCTCGCTCTCGCCAGCCATGTTCGACGAAAAGCCGGCAGCCTGCAATTGATTGCGGAAGGCAATGTCAGCTTGCCTTCGCCTTCATTGAGCCAAGCTTCTTGCCGTTCGCTCGAGAAGCAGATCGGCTACAGACGTGCGCGCGAGCGGCCGCAATGAGGTTGTCTTGATCCAGCGCTGCGCTGCTGGCGAATACGAAAGCACGGGACTGCGATGCCACGACAACATTCGACACGCATGGCGCCCCATTTCACCCTGCCGCGCCAGAGTCGACCAGAGGGCCGGCGCTCGCGGAAGACCTGCGCAGATGCTTGAGACCTCTGCTTCGTAGCGCTGCAACCCGACTGCCGAGCGCTGCTCGGCATGCTGGCGAAACAAGGCAAGCGGAACATTGACCGACACCAGTTCCGCATGTTGGGCAAAGCGCCGCCAGAGGTCGAAGTCAGCCGCAAGCTTCAATGAAAGATCCAGCCCACCCACACGCTCCCAAAGACTGCGCCGCCAGAACATGCTTTCCTGCTGCAAGTAGCCGGCGAGTTCGTTGCGGAACCATCCTTGGCGGATGTAATTGCGGGGGTAGGCTGTCCCGGAGTTTCCGGAGACCCGCATGCATTGGCCTCGACCGTTCATGTATGACGGTGTTCCGATGATCCAGTCCACTTCTGGAAACTGAGCAAACACCTCACCGACGACCGAAAGGGTCCAAGGACAGTGAATGTCGTCCCCATTGAGCCACGCGAGAATCTCTCCGTTTGCCAGGGCCATGCCCTTTTGGATCCCGTGATACTGGCCGTCGTCAGGTTCGCTGCGCAGGATTGCGAGTTGATCTTCATACCGCCGGGCGACGTTCAAGGTCCCGTCGGTCGACGCGCCGTCAATGAAGATGTACTGCAGGTTCGGGTATTGCTGTTGCAGTACGGAGCTGAGCGTGTGGTCCACCCAGGCTTCCGCGTTGAAGCAAGAGGTCACGACAGAAATGCGCGGCAGGTTCATCCGAGCGCTCCCACTGGCGAGCCCATCGCCGCTTCATAGACTCGCTCATGCGTCTGCGCGATCAGAGCCCAGTCATAGCGTTGCTCGGCGAGCGATCGCCCCGCCCGGCTCAGGTCCTTGGCCAATTGCGATTCAGCCAGCAGCCTTTCAATGGCCGCTGCAAACGTCGCTGGCGTGTCGGCAATCAGGATGTCCTGTCCGTTGGTGACCTCCAATCCTTCGCAACCCACCGTCGTAGAAACCACAGGGGTGCCGGCGGCCAATGCCTCAATGATCTTGAGACGCGTACCGCCGCCGGATCGCAACGGCACCAGCGCCACCAAGGCTTCGCGGTAATACGGCAGGACCTCGGACACCTTGCCGGTCACAATCACGTCGTCGCCGTTGTGCTGGGCCAGCAACTCCGGCTGTGGTGCACGCCCCACCATTTTCATCACCAGGCGACGCCCCCCCGCTGCAGCGACGGCCAGACTTCGCGAAGGAAAAACATCGCTCCGTCGTGGTTCGCCTCGGAATCCATGGAGGCCACAAAGATCATGGTTCGCGAGCTCGCTGCAACCGGTTCGTAGGGGACAGCGTTGACGTCCACGCCATTTGGAACCACCGTCACCGAAAGACCAGGCATCTCGCGAAGCAACAGATCGCGGTCAAGCTCCGACATCGCAATCAACTGCTCGTAGCGTCCGAGCGACTCAAGCTCCCAACGCTTGAACTTTCGCTGATTGAGCCAATGGTAGAACTTGGCAACGCCCCAAGAAGAATTGGCCAGGATCCGTTCATTGCGAACATAGTCGATGTTGTGCAGCGTCAGGACGCAAGGCGGTCTTGCTGCAAAGTTCAAGTGGTCGAGATAGATGGTCAATGACGAGTGCTCGACCTGGACAATGTCGAACTGCTCAGTCCGCACCAAATCTTGAAGCACCAACAGTATGGGCTTGAAGAACACCGTGCACAGCGAGATCGGATACGGCGAAAAAACGAAGGGCATCGCCCACCTCAAGCGCCCCAGAACGCCGCGCGGCCGGCCCACCGGCACGCCATGCACAGCCTTGCAAAAGCGCCCCAGCTCCTCGGCGCCGCTCGACTCTTCGGGCTCGATCTGGCGATACACCAAGGTGATCTCATGCGTGCGCGCCAGGTTCTTGAGCAAGTTGTAGACGCGCAGCTTTTCCCCATCGTTGGCGGGGAATGGACAGGTGCGCGCGATCCAGAGCAGCTTCAACTTTCTAGTCATGGTCACAACTTCAAAGACGAGAAGGCAAGCATCATCTTGAGCCTCGCCTCCGCAACGCGCCCTTTGACGAGGGCCTTCGCGGCTTCCCATGCCACATGCAAACGCACGCTTCTGAGGCGCCGGGGATAAAAGCGCTTGATGAAGCGCATGCGACTGCGGGTCAGGTATTGCAGCGATGAAAGAGACTTCTGGTGCGTTCCTGCCGATGCACCCACTTTGTGGAAGACCACGGAGTCAGCGGCAAGTCCCAGCTTGAAAGGCGGCTGTGCACGACGCGCGCGCTCAGCCCAGTCCATTTCTTCATAATAGAGAAAGTAGTCTTCCTCCATCAGGCCCACGCGCGCCAGAAAATCGCTGCTCACCAGCATGGAGGCTCCGACGACGTAGGTCATGGTCGCTTCGGCTTCCCGAATCCGAATTTGACTCAAGCCTGCTCTGGATTCCCCCTCAGCAATGTGAAACGTGGTCCCCCGCATTTCGTCGAAAGTGCCACCACCTACGGATTGAATGCGATCGCGCTCGTCGAAGTAGCACAGCAGCGAACCGACGATGCCAGGCGAGTCCGGTTGCGACGCACGGGCGACCAGGGTTGACAAGGCATCCGGGCTCACCTCGGTGTCGTTGTTCAACAGCCAAACAAAATCGGCATCGCCGCGCGCCGTGGCGAAACGAAGACCGACATTGCATCCGCCGGCGAATCCGAGGTTGGCCCCGGTATGCAGCATGAACAGATCCGCTTCATCGCCTGCAATGCCACCATGCTCAGCCAGATCGCGCGCGTACTCCACCATGCGCCAGCCCGCCGGCCCCGATGCCCAGGCACGCAAACGCTCGACCGAGTCGTCGGCCGATCCGTTTTCGCAGACGACCAACTGGTAGTTGGCGTGCTCCAGTCGCATCAGGCTTTCGAGACAAGCCATGGTATCGCTGGCGCCGTTCCAATTCAGCAGGATCACGTAAACGCGCGGAGGCATGGGCAATGTGTCACTCGACTTCACAGGACGATCGCCGCTTGCTCAGCACGCTTGGGGATGCCGAAGGTTCGGATTTCCGGCTCACCGGCAGTTGCCAGACGATGCACGATGATCTGCAGCGCCAGCACCGTTGCGAAGAATGCGATGCCCGTCTGATCCAGCCATTCAGGCTGCGTGATGGACGTGACAACAGGCACCACGAAGCTCGCCACAATGGTCAGCGAAAGTGCCTTCGTCTTGACGTCCTTGGCTTCACGCGCCATCTTCAGTCCTCGCCGCAAGACGCCCCAGATGATGGCGGCGACGCACAAGGGGCCCAAGATGCCCAGCTTGAGCCACAGCCCGACATAGGCGTTGTGGATGTAGCGTGTCATGACCTCGTCAGAAACCGTCGTGCTGCGGCCGTTCATCCGGATCAGGGGCTTGTAGGCAGTGCCTACCCCAACTCCGACGAAGGGGCTGCCCTGGATTTTCTCGGTAGCGTCCGTGACCTCTTCGAGACGCCAGCCCAACGAGGTGTCACGTTCGAACTTCTCACTGGTAGCGCTGACGAGCCGCTCGTACGCGGCTTCGATGATCTTGGGTTTGGCCAGCGCCAAGGCACCCAGCGCAAGCGCCAGCCCCAGCAACCCAGCCACAACGATGCGCCCGATGCCGCGCCAACCCGCGAGCCAGTACGCCAACAGAATCGCTCCGCCGAGGCTCGTCAGCCAGACTCCGCGTCCAAAGTTGACGACCAGCCCAGCCACAAGAAAGACCACCAAGGGCGAGGCCGCCAGCACCGATGTCGAGCCAGTCATCATTCGAGCCAGCAGCAAGTACAAGGAGAAGATCAGGAAGTAGTTGCTCGCGCCAACAATAGAACGCGTCAAGTCCAGCGACTGGCTGAGCGTGGCCAATTCCTCGACCCGAGCGTTCTGCACGAAGGAACGTCCGGTGAAGAACTGCAACAGGGCCGCCAGCGACACCAACAGCCCCAAGGCGATGATGCTCTTTTGCAAGCGAGTGAGCTGTTGCTGTGTACGGATCATGCCAACCAGGCAAAAGAGCGGCAGCCATCCAAGGAAATTGCGCGCATCGCTGAAGATGTCGCGTGGCGCCGTTCGGTAGATGAAGAACGCCACCATGACCGCCGAGACCGTCAAGGCAAGGATCCCGAACACGGGCAACAGCCAACCGACATAGGGCTTGAGGCTGTTGATCGCATCGCGTCGCGCCAGTGCGAAGCCCAGCATCAGCAGCATGAAAAGCTCGTGCGCCTTCACCTGCCCGGCGCCCAGCTTGATGCTCGGCGAAAGCGATTCCGGTACCAGCCCGCACACCAGCACCAGCATGATGAACAGGCCAAACACGGGCATCGCCAACGCAGCGACGAGCACGATCGGGAACAGCACCACGACCAGCACGAACCACCAGGGCAGGATGACCGAGGCTGCAGCGAAGAAGAACATCAGAAAGGCCACAAGTGCCACAAGCGCGCACTTGGCCAGAAAGCTCGCGCTCCACAGTCTTTGGAGGTGGTACGGAATTGCTACGTTCATAACAGCTTTCTCATTCGATGCCCGGCGCGCTCAGCGCGTTCCAAGCAGCAGGCTCAGCCGCGCAAGCGCTGAGCGCGCTCCCGTGACCCCCAGTGCTGCAGCAGCGCCGCAAAAAACTGCCAACCCAACGAGTCCGCAAGCAGCCAGGCCGAAATACGTCGCCGTACCCAACCACCACCGAACCGAGGAAACGACGACCAGCGCAAGGACTCCGGCCGCCAGGACGCTGAGTGTCAGTCGCAGATAGGTTTGCACAGGCAGGCCCATCAGGCGCAAGGACCAGAGGGACTTCGGCGGGAAGATGAACATCTCCTTGACGAACCAGGCCACGGCTGGAAACAGTGGACCGACATGCGGCAACAGCGGCAACTGCAGCAACCAGAGTGCGATGGACGCGTAAAACGTGCTGGCCAGCTTGCGCGTTTCGGCAAACGCCATCAGCGTGACGTCGTTGTAGGCCCCCATCGAGATCAAGGCGCCGCCAACGAGATAGACCACCAAGTAGTCCGAAGCCGGCGCCCAGTTCGCCCCGAAGACGAGAGGCACTGCAGCGGGAACAATTCCCGCTGCCACCATCAGCAGGCCAACGGTCAAACAACCTGTTGAACTGATGAGGCCAAGAAAGCCCTCTCGGTACAGTGCCGGATCATCGGTTCGTTTTGCGAGTATGGGGAAAGCAGCCTCGCTGAAGGAAAACGTGGTGATGCGCATCACCACGTCGTAGATGCGCAATGCAAACGCGTAGTGCCCCGCAACAGCTGCACCAAAAAAATGGCCGACGATGAACATGTTGGCCTGCTGAGCCAGGCTGCCCAAGATGTTCGGCCAGGCCACATGTCGAGCGTCTCGATACAGCGGCATGAATGCATCGGCGGCGAAGCGGCCTGTGGGACGCCACCGCGCTGCGCCCCAGATCACGATCGCTCCCGTGACGGCGCTGGTCAGAACCATGGCGACCATGCTCCACAGCCCTGCGCCGAGGAATGCAAGGGCAATGCCGACAGCGCCTCCGAGCACGTTCGCGGCCAGGTTCCGCAGCGTCAGTGCGCGAAACCGCAAGTCGCGACGGAGCAGGGCGTCATGAACGAAGGTAGCGACGTTGAACACCATCGCCAGCGCCAGCCAAGGCAACACGAAAGCCAGCCGCGGCTCGGAAAGCAACGCAGCCAACACGCCCGCGCTCATGGCCAACCCTGCTGCGCAAAGGATGCCCAAACCCGTCTGGAAAGCGAAGACGGAATTCAGCTCAGCGTTGCCAACCTGCGGCCGTTGAATCAGGATACTGCCGAGCTTGTGTTCGCAGAGCGCTTCGAGCAGGGTCGTGGCCGCCAGTCCGAGTGCCACGACACCGAAAACCTCGGGGCCGAGAAGCCGGGCCAAAAGCAAATAAATCGCCAGGCTCGTGCCCTTCGTGCCCAAAGCATTCAATACCGACCAGACGACAGCCTTGCGCTCAGCGTCTGCTTGCTTGGCGGCCTCGGGGGCGTCGGTTGACATGAAGCCTCCCTTGCCTGTCGGGAGGCTCATGCGAGCGGCGCAGCCGAGACCATGGGGGAGCTCTCATAGGCTCGACGGATGCCCTCTTCCAGGCCAATTCGTGCACGCCAACCCAGGCCCGACAAACGGTCCACACTCATCAGCTTGCGTGGAGTTCCATCAGGCTTGCTCGCGTCAAAGACGATGCGACCCTTGAAGCCCACAACCCTCATGACCGTCTCCGCGAGCTCGCGGATCGTTATGTCCTGACCGCAACCGATGTTGACAAGTGGTCCGTCGTAGCCATGTTCCATCAGATGCACACAGGCGTCGGCCAGATCGTCGACATAAAGAAACTCTCGCAATGGTGTTCCCGTGCCCCAGACCACCAGCTCGGCGTCGCCCCGCAACTTGGCCTCGTGCGCCTTGCGGATAAGCGCCGGAAGGACATGGCTGCTCATCAGGTCATAGTTGTCATTGGGGCCATATAGATTCGTGGGCATGACGCTGACGTACCGTCGCCCGTACTGCGCGTTGTAAGCCTCGCAGAGCTTGATTCCAGCGATCTTGGCGATTGCATAGGGCTCGTTGGTGGGCTCCAAGGGCCCAGACAACAAGCTGTCTTCGGTCAACGGCTGAGGTGCAAGCTTTGGGTAGATGCAGCTCGAACCAAGAAACATCAGATCCTGCACGCCCGCCAAATGCGCACCATGTATCAAGTTGGCCTCAATCATGAGGTTTTGATACAGGAATTCGGCGCGATAGAGATTGTTGGCTTGAATGCCCCCGACCTTGGCCGCAGCAATGAAGATGTAGTCTGGCCTTGTTTCGGCGAGAAAGGCGTGGACGCCGCGTTGGTCGAGCAGATCCAAGGCATCCCGGTTCGTCGTCAGGACGTTGGTGTATCCGCCCTCTCGCAAGCGGCGCACGAGACTCGAGCCCACCATGCCACGGTGGCCAGTCACATAGATCTTTGCGTTGCGGTTCATGCGGCCTTCGCTTCCACACCGTCGTTCCGCTCGATGCGCAGGACGAGGCCACAGAACTGGTTTCCGGCCTTTGCGGCAACGAGGTCAAGCGCCTTCTTGAGGCCCTTCAGGATCTTCACGGCGAAAGGACCGCCGCCGACAGCCTTGCCCAAGCGCTCGAACGCCAGATTGTGGTGCCAGAAGGAAAAACTGAAGCTGTGGAAAGAATCAGGCCCCAGGTAGGAGTTTGCAACGTCCTCGACAAGTTTGCGGGTCCAGCGAAAAACGTAGTTCACTGCGTTGTCGCCGCGTTCCCATTTGGTGCCAATCAGCTGGCCAACCATGCCGTCATGCGGCTCCAAAAATACAACGGCAACAGAGGCAAGCCGAAGCATCTCGGTGAAGCCCTGAACAGGGCTCGGCAAGTGGTGCAAGCCATCCTGGATCAGCACAACGCCGAAGCTCCCATCGGCGAGCTGTGCCTGCTGGGCATTCAGCACCAGTCCCTTCAACCGCGGGTCACGTTCCAGCGCCGCCGTCACGCCCTGCGCTGAAATGTCCGACACCGTGACATCCCGAAAGCCGAGGTTGCACAAGGCCGAGCCCTCACCGCCGCCGCCCGCACACATCACCAAAATCGGCGTGTCCAGGTCAACGCGCTGCCCTGCTGCGACCTGCAGGCGTCGCACGGCTTCTTGGATTCGCCAGTCCGTCACGAATCGAACCAACGGGTCCGTGGAATCGAGATAGCTCAGAGACTCGTCCCTGTAGACCCGATCGTAGTATTCGCGCTGATATTGAATCTGACTCATCTGACCTCCTGCTGAAGGGGGACCTGGCGGACGGCGTTACTCGTTGTAGTCGTACGCTTGGAAGCCGGCGAGTTTGACGAGGCTGTCGCGCCGGGCAGATGTGTAGTCGGCCAGCACCATCTCGGCCACCAACTCCTTGAGCGTCGTTTTGGGTTCCCAGCCCAGCTTCTCTTTGGCCTTGCTCGGGTCACCGAGCAGCGTCTCGACCTCGGTTGGGCGGAAGTAGCGCGGATCGACCTTGACGATCACATCGCCGACCTTGCACTTGGCCTTGTCACCGGTGATGGCCTTGACGATGCCAACTTCCCTCTCGCCTTCGCCCTCGAAGCCGATCGTGATGCCCAGCTCCGTGGCCGCGAACTCGACGAACTGGCGCACGCTGTACTGCACACCGGTGGCGATGACGAAGTCCTCGGGCTGGTCCTGCTGCAGCATCAGCCACTGCATCTCGACGTAGTCCTTGGCATGGCCCCAGTCGCGCAGCGCGGACATGTTGCCCAGGTACAGACAGTCCTGCAGGCCCAGCGCGATACGGGCGATGGCCCGCGTGATCTTGCGGGTGACGAAGGTCTCGCCGCGCAGCGGGCTCTCATGGTTGAAGAGGATCCCGTTGCAGGCATAAAGCCCATAGGCCTCGCGGTAGTTCACCGTGATCCAGTAGGCGTACATCTTGGCCACCGCGTAGGGGCTGCGCGGGTAGAAGGGGGTGGTCTCCTTCTGCGGGATCTCCTGCACCAGGCCGTAGAGCTCGGAAGTCGAAGCCTGGTAGAAGCGGGTCTTCTTCTCCAGGCCCAAGATGCGGATGGCTTCCAGGATGCGCAGCGTACCGATGCCGTCGGCGTTGGCGGTGTACTCGGGCGTCTCGAAGGAGACGGCCACGTGGCTCATGGCGGCCAGGTTATAGATCTCGTCGGGCTGGACCTGCTGGATGATGCGGATCAGGTTGGTGGAGTCCGTCAAGTCGCCGTAGTGCAGCTTGAAGCGCTGGTTGTCGACGTGCGGGTCCTGGTAGAGGTGGTCCACACGGTCGGTGTTGAACAGCGACGAGCGGCGCTTGATGCCGTGGACGACATAGCCCTTGTTCAGCAGCAACTCGGCGAGGTACGCGCCGTCCTGGCCGGTCACGCCGGTGATGAGAGCAATCTTCTTGGACTGGGTCATGTCATGTTCTCTGATGCAAAAAACTATTGACCGCCAATAGCGGAACCGAAGACGCGCGGGATCCACATCGAGTCGAAGGCTCCAAGCATTTGCTGGACGAACTGGTCTTGAATGCCGAAGGCTCGCGCGCTGTCCGAGTCAATGCTCGAGACGCGCACCAGCATCCCATCTGCAATCAGGCCCTGCAGGGTATAGCGCCATTGCGCCCGGGCTTGGGCCCGCCCCGAGACGACAGCAACGTCTCCAACGGTCAACCAATACGTGACCGGCTCATTGCGAGCGCCGAGCTTCGCAACCATCTGCCTCACGGGCAGCGCCCTGCCCGTGATCTCTATCGAGGCGTCATTGCTGGATTCAACTTGAAATCCTTGCGCCGGATAGCAAACATCAGGACGATGGGCTCGCGTTGCGCTGGACTGATCGCCCCCGTAGGCGACTGACAGCATGATCCGGTAGCCCTGGCTGTTGACGTACGTGCGGCTCAGGACCTGGCCATATATCTGGTCCAGCTGCTGCTGAACGTCAGGCGAGATGATCGTTGCAGGCTGATTGGTATCGATTCTCCACTCGCCAAATTGCTTGGGGAAAACCGATTCAATATCGAGTTTGGCCACCTGATCCGAAAGATGCCTTGTGGGTCGAGCCCAATGTCCAAGCGCCGTAGAACAGAGCAAGACCAGCGCAATGGCAATCGCCTTGATTCTTGTGGCCTTCACGATGCCGCCTTTTGGCGTCGTTCGAAGAAGAAGCCGAGGCCCTTGTCGTACACGAGCATCAGCATCAACGCCACCATGAACAGCACCATTCCAGCAAAGCCGTGAACGAACCCCTGCCCTGCTTCGTCGCCAAAGTAATAGGTGACCAACACAAGAATGATGACCCGGCAGACATTGGCCACAAACGCCGTCGGAATCAGCGCCAGAGCCAGCAATACATTGCGCTTGGCCGACTTGTATTGCATGAGGTTCATGTACAGCATCCCCAACGCTTCGAGCGTGAACATCGAGTTCAGCCCCGCGCAAGCATCGGCCACCATGAGCTGATAGGGCCCGACGGTCAGCATGACGCCTGATCGACCGACAGGGTAGCCCATGTCATACAAGAGCGAGCTGGCCACGGCTGACACAGCCGACTTCAAGGGAGCGGTCACGGCCGACACCAGCGCTTCAGGCAACGGAATCATGAAACACATGAAGAAGAGCGCAAACCAGACCACGCGCAAACCCCGCCAACCTCGCCAGATGAGGACCAACGCGGCAAGCACGGGAATCTGCGAGCCGATCTGAAATATCCAACTCTCCAGCGCATAGCCAGCGGCAAAGAGGAGACTGCCAAAGGCAAGCAGCAAGAAGCCTTGCACAGGAGCAGGGTGGCTCTTCAGCTGTTCCAGCGTGTGCCGGGCGGAGTACAACAGCCAGAGACTGACCGCAAGAATGATGGGGCCATGGCCTTGCTCGTCGGACCGCCAGATCGTCTGGCTCAGTTCCAGGTACCGCGGGCCATACATGCATGCCAGCCCGACAGCAATAAGAAGTGCCGCCGGAAGATCCACCGCGGCCGGAAGAACCGGTTCGCGCTTCTTGCTGCTCAACACGCCCTGCCCCGCTCTCAGAACTCGTTGACGATGGCGCCAATGATCTCGACGCCACTGCCCGTGAGGCTGGCCAAGAGATCCTGCATACCCGCCACGCGCGACAAATTCTTACGGGCAACGACCACTGCAGATCCACAACGAGCCGCCACAACTGCCGAGTCGGCCCCCATGACAGCAGCAGGCGTATCAACCACGACATGGTCAAACTTGGATACGAGCTCCTGCATCAACAGGCCGAACGCTTGGCGCTCAACAAGTTCTGATGGATTGGGCGGTAACGGTCCGCCGGGCAAAACGAACAAGCTCGGTATACCTTCTACGCGCTCGATCACCTGAGACTCGGCGCGCCCCGACAAGATCGAGGACAGTCCCACAGAATTCGCAAGACCAAACACCTGATGCTGGCGCGCACTGCGCAGATCAGCATCGACCAACAGGGTTCGACCGCCAAGTTGAGCCAGCGAAACCGCGAGATTGGCAGCAAAGAACGTCTTGCCATCTCCAGTGCCCGCACTGATCACAGCCAAGGCTTTCCGATCTTGCGGGTTCGGGCTCGCGCGCATGGTGACCTGGCTGCGGATCGCGCGAAACGCTTCGGCCTGAACCGAGAAAGGTTGATTGAGCGCCACGAGCTCGGGGTTCACGTTGCGCTTGTCGGCGGCGGCAAGCGGATAGTCGAACTGCCGGGCCAATGCCGTGAGCACCTCGTCCTCACTGGCCAATCCCAGCGCAATGGCCGCTTCACCGAAGCGCACACCTTTTTCGCGTTGGTAGGACAGCACCTGCTCGACCTCAGCTGCCGTCAAGTTGCGTGCGTCGCGGATGATGTCGCCGATGGAGCGTTCGGCTTTGACTGCTTCTTGGGTATCACTCACCTTCAGGCTCCCTTGGTCGCCGAACCCGATTGACCGAGTAGGCGCTTTTGCATGAGTTGGTTGGCATGGGTGGCGCTGAAGAGGCGTCGAGCGCTTGGCGATGGCATCACGCCCAGCACCGGCACGCCAATCGCCTGCACCACGTCGTCGGCGCTGCGCACGCGGCGGTCAAACAACTCCAACGCCAAGGCAACACCCACCGCAAGCAGCAAGCCCAGGAAGGTCGCCACGGCGGCGTTCAGCACCAACTTTGGTGACGAAGGCTTCACCGGTGGGGTAGCGAATGCCAACGGGGAGACATTGCTCTGAGTAACCTGGCTTTCGAGATTGCTTTGATTCAATCGGGCCACCACAGCGTCATAGTTGCGCTGGGCGTTATCCGCGTCTTTGAGCAGAACCTGCCCCTCGTCTCGGACTGCCTTCATCTGCAAGACTTTGTTGCGCTGAACTTCGAGCGAGGCTCGGAGGTCTGCAACGCGCTGCTGGTTGATGGAGTTGCTGACGCCGACCCCCCCCGTGATCTTCTTGGTTTCCGCGTCAACGCGCTTCTTCAGTTCGGCAATATTGGCCTTCGACTCGATGACCTGAGGATGGGCGTCGCCATAGCGTGCACTGAGCTCTTGAAGCCGCGCCTCTGCTCGCGCAAGGTCTGCTTGCAAGCCCGATACGACAGGATTGCTCAAAACCTCCTGCATTCGCTCGCCCGCGCCGCCAGCAGCTGCACTCTGCCGGCTGCTCGAATCAGTCGCCTGGGCCTGAACTGAAACCAATTGCCCGGAAAGATCATTCAGCCGTTGATTCTCGACATCAAATCGCTCGTCGGTGGCGATGATGCTCTTGGCCTTCTGGAACGCCGAAACCTTGTTCTGAGCAGCTTCCAACTCATCGCGTGCGGTTTTGGCGCGAGCATCAAAATAGCTCGAGTACTGCTTGGCCGGATCGGTCCGCAGTTCCAGATTCGTTTCAATGTAGGCCTGAACAAACGCATTGGCCAACGCAGCCGCAAACCGCGGATCCGGTGCGCTGTAGGTCACGTTGATCACATTCGATTCGCGTGCAGGTTTCACATCGAGATTGCGCTGGAAGGAATCGACCAGCCACTGCTCAAGCGTCCCGCCGTCACCAGACTGCTGACTCCACTGCTCGCGAATGGCGGGGTTGTCGCCCATCTTCAAGTTGCGCACCACCTTCAGCGCAACGCGTTCACTCTGAATGATGTCAACCTGCGTTGCAACGAAACCCGGGCTCAACGAGCTGTTGTAGAGCATGGCGGAAACCGGGTCCGGCTTGGCATCCAGCACGACCGATGCCGTTGCTGTGTAGCGCTTGGGCAGCAGGAAACTGATGGCGAGTGCCAGCACGACTGTTCCTAAACAAATCTGCAGGCACAGTTTCCAGCGGGCGCCCAGGATGGCGAAAAATTGCGTGACAGTCATCGGGACTCCGAATGTCAGAACAGGCTTTCACGCACATAGACGACGTCACCGTCCTTCAGTGCGTCGTTCAGTGAAGGCTGAATCACCTGGATCCGTCCTTCAGCATCCTTTCGGTTCACGCGCACGCCCTTTTCAGTTCCGCGTTGCGTTACACCACCTCCGGTTGCCAGAGCCTGCATCAGCGTCATGCCTCGCTCCAGGCGCATTGCACCTGGACGCTGAACTTCGCCATAGATATAGACCGTCGGAGCACGGTCAACCCACAAAACATCGCCGTTCTGAATCACGACGTCCTTGGCCCGTCCCGCTGTTTCGAAAATGCCGGGGAGGTCAATTTCCAGTCGGTAAGGCTTCCCATCTCGGCTGCCCGAGAGCACCACAACGTCACCACCGGCAATCGCAACGCCACCGGCATTGGCAAGGAGGTCCGTCACATGCATGTCCGTGACATCGATCGGATAGCGCCCTGGTCGATTGACCTGTCCAAGCACGCTGGCCTGGTTGCCTTTGACGACCAACAGAGCAATCGTGACTTGTGGGCTCTTGACAAAGTTGCCATCCCGCAGGCCGTTGGCAATCAGTTGCTCAGCCTGAGAAACGGAGAGCCCTCCAAGGCGTACCAAGCCCAAGAGCGGAAACGACAAGGTGCCGGCTTCGGAAACTCGCGTTTCCAAGGTCATGTCGGGGTTCTGGAAAACCGTGATCCGGATCAGATCGCCCGCGCCAAGCCGATACTCAGCTGAGGCCGCTCCAGCGATTGCAGCAGAACCGGGCGTTGATTGCGCCTGCGCTACAGGCAAATGCATGGCAAGGACGAGCAGGCTCCCCAGCAGCAGCGATTTCATCACTTCAACCCTTTGGTAATCGCCGCACTGTCCAGCCCAGCCGGATCCGAAGCCGCCTCTTGCGCCGGCGCTGCAGCTGGAGCCGAAGCCGCGGCCTGCGCGAACTTGCCGACGTAATCGATCTTGGCCGCTTCGCGCATGGCCTTCATGTCCTTCTGCACGGCCTCGGTCTTGCGCTGGTTCCACAGGTAGGCCTCGATCGCCGGACGGGCCTGATCCAGGCTCACCGGCTGGCTGCGTGAGCCAGCCAGATAGAGAACGACCAGACCGTTGGGCGTGCGATTGACCAGCGATTGGCCGTCCTTCAGGCGCGCGATGGCGTCCAGGCTGCCCAGCGGCAGCTGCTCTGCGGCGCGCACGACCTGATTACCGGCAAAGCGCAGTTGCTGCGCCTTGAGGTACTCGGCAAATTCGTTGATGCTCTTCGCGCTTTCCAGCTTGGTGCGGATTTCATCGAACTGCTCGGGCTTGGCCTCGATGTTGATTTCCTGGAAGCTGTAGAGACGACGCTCCTTGAACAGGGCCGGCTTCTCGTCGAAGTACTTGGAAATCTCTTCGGCCGTCGGCTTGGCCACGCCTTCACCGACACGCTGCACATAGGCGCGAGCCAGGACTTCCTTCTTGGCCATCTCGAGCTGTTGAACCACAGCGGGTTCACGGTCCAGCTTCAGGTCCTGCGCCTTGCTCACGGCGAGTTGCTGCTCGATCAGCCGCTCGAGCACCTGGCGACCTGCAGCCTCGGCCTGCTCGGGCTTGAGACCCTGCTGGCGCGACAGCACGAAATTGATCTCGTGGACAGTGATCTCTTCCTTGTTGACCTTGGCGGCGGTCTGCGAAGCCTTGTCCTTGTCGCCACCACAGGCGGTCAGCGTCAGGGCCAAGGCAGCAATTGCCAGCGTGGCGAGCTTGAGACGCTTCTTCGAGATTTCGTGCTTCATTGTTGTCTGTCCTTCACGTATTCGATGGCTTTCCAGCCCGCTAATCGGCTGATCTTCTTCGCCGCCCATTACCGCTGTTTGAAACAGAGCAACGGATGGAGATAAAGACCTCTTCCCAGGTCGAACGAGTTTATCTACGCAACTTGTTTCAAGCGCTCCCACGGTTGCAGGAAACAGCTAGGGATCACCCGGGTTCAGCGGGTGCAAGTCGGCAAATAGGTCAGATACGTGCGGAAGTGCCAAGTTCCACGCAGCCCCGCAACTCGGGGGGTGGCTGGCTCAGAACGTCGCTGAAGGACGACTCAGCACTTGATCCCGACGTGGAGCGCCACAACGCCTGCACTGAGGTTGTGCACGTCCACATGGCCGAAGCCGGCCGTCTTCATCAGCGCCTTCAGCTCGGCCTGACCGGGATGCATGCGGATGGATTCCGCCAGATAGCGGTAGCTGTCGGCATCACCGGCCACGAGCTGGCCGATGCGCGGGAGGATCTTGAAGGAGTACCAGTCGTACGGCTTTTGCAGCGGCGGCGCCACCTTGGAGAACTCCAGCACCAGCAGTCGGCCGCCGGGGCGCAGCACGCGGCACATCTCGGCCAGCGCCTGGTCCTTGTGGGTCATGTTGCGCAGGCCGAAGGCCACGCTCACCAAATCGAAACTGCCGTCCTTGTAGGGCAGCTTTTCCGCATCGCACAGGTTGGTGGGCAGCACCAGGCCTTCGTCGAGCAGGCGGTTGCGGCCCTGGCGCAGCATGGCTTCGTTGATGTCGGTGTGCACGACCATGCCGGTCTCGCCCACCTTGCGGGCGAAGGCGCGCGACAGGTCGCCCGTGCCGCCGGCGATGTCCAGCACCCTCTCACCGGGCCGCAGGTTGGCCACAGCCACGGTGTAGGCCTTCCAGGCCCTGTGCATGCCCATGGACATGAGGTCGTTCATGACGTCGTACCTGGACGCCACCGAGTCGAAGACCCCGCGCACGCGGCCGGCCTTCTGGGTCTCATCAACGGTCTCGAATCCGAAATGGGTGCTGCTCATGTTCTTGTGCTTTCAATGACTGCAGTGGCCGCCGGCATGCGAATGCGCATGGGAGGACGCAGCGCCGGGCATGGGATCGTCGCGGCCTCGGCCTGCGGCAGCCAGACGCTCCTCGTAGGCTTGCCACAGGGCCTGCTGCTCGGCGCCGAGCTTGTAGAGGTAGTCCCAGGTGAAGAGGCCGCTGTCGTGACCGTCGCTGAAGCGCGGGCGGACGGCGTAGTGGCCGACAGGCTCCAGCGCCTCGATGCCGACCTCGCGCTTGCCCGTCTGCAGCACTTCCTGGCCCGGACCGTGGCCCATGACTTCGGCGGAAGGCGAGTAGACGCGCATCAGCTCGAAGGGAATCGAGAAGCGCGCACCATCATCAAAGGCCAGCTCGAGCTGGCGTGACTGCTGGTGGACGGTGATCTCGGTTGGCCTGGGCATGATGATCGCCAGTGTACCGGCGACCTACAACCCGCTCAGCGGCGGCGGCGCCCCGCGATGAAGCCGATCACGCCCAGGCCGGCCAACATCAGCGCGTAGCTCTCGGGTTCCGGCACGGGCGAGGTGATGGTGGAGGCCACGCTGTAGAGGCCGCCGGCCGCGCCAGTGGCCACGCCGGTCACCATGTAGTAGTAGTTGCCGCCCGTCAGGTCGAGCACATGGCTGAGGTCGCCCGAGGTGCCGTTGTAGGACCATGCACCCAGCAGGGTGTCGCTGCCATCGCTGCCCAGCGTACCGTTGTCCTGCCACAGGCTCAGCAGTCCGTTGTTGATCTGGTAGGCCGCAGTGTTGCCCAGCGTCAGATTGACCGACACGGCTGCGCCGGCGATCGTCATCGGGTTGAGCAAGCTGAATTCGTAGTAGTCGGCAAAGCTGCCTGCCGCCACGTTGCGCTGCCCCGCCTCGGTGGCGGCATGCGTACCCCAGTCAAAGCTGTCGGCCGATGCGGCCACGCAGGAGGCCATCAGGGCGGCAGCGATCAGGGTCTTGCGAAACATGGGCGGGCTCCTCGAGCTTGGTTTGGGCGCAAGACTAATAGTCTATTTGGGCAGATTTTTGACAGATCAAAGACAAACCCGGAAAAACCCTTGGCCCGAATGAGGGGGCAAGCCCGGTGAATCATTACACCAACACCCGCTCGATGCCGCCCTCGTTCGCCAGGCGCACGTACTCCGGCATCCAGTTCTCGCCCAGGATGTGGCGCGCCATCTCCACGACGATGTAGTCGGCCTCCAGCAAGCCGTTCTGCAGATCGTTGCCATAGCGCGAGAGGCCTTGCAGGCAGCTCGGGCAGCTGGTCAGGATCTTCAAGTTGTCCTGGGCGCCGACCTTGCCGCTCTCGCGCAGCTCGGCCTCGGTCTTGCGCAGTTCTTCTTCCTTGCGGAAGCGGATCTGCGTGGAGATGTCTGGCCGGGTCACGCCCAGCGTGCCGCTCTCGCCGCAGCAGCGCTCGCTCTTGACCACGTTGTCGCCCAACAGCGCTTTCACCGTCTTCATCGGCTCCTGCTGCTTCATCGGCGTGTGGCAGGGGTCGTGATAGAGGTAGCTGCCCTGGGATTCGAGCTTGATGCCCTTCTCCAGCAGGTACTCGTGGATGTCCACGATGCGGCAGCCCGGGAAGATCTCTTCGAACTTGTAGCCCTGCAGCTGGTCGTAGCAGGTGCCGCAGGAGACCACCACCGTCTTGATGTCCAGGTAGTTCAGCGTGTTGGCCACGCGGTGGAACAGCACCCGGTTGTCGGTGATCATCTTCTCGGCCTTGTCGAACTGGCCCGAGCCGCGCTGCGGATAACCGCAGCACAGGTAACCCGGCGGCAGCACGGTCTGCACGCCGGCATGCCAGAGCATCGCTTGCGTCGCCAAGCCCACTTGCGAGAACAAGCGCTCCGAGCCACAGCCCGGGAAATAGAACACCGCCTCCGTCTCGGCCGTGGTGGCGGCCGGGTTGCGGATGATGGGCACGTAGTCGCGGTCCTCGATGTCCAGCAAGGCGCGCGCCGTCTTCTTGGGCAGACCGCCCGGCAACTTCTTGTTGATGAAGTGGATGACCTGTTCCTTGATCGGCGCGGTGCCGACCGTGGCGCGCGGCGCCTGCGTCTGCTTGCGCGCCATGCGCTTGAACAGATCGCTAGCCAGGCGCTGCGCCTTGAAGCCCACGCCGACCATCGCCGCGCGCGCCAGCTTGATCGTCTCGGGCGAGGTCGCGTTCAGCATCAGCATCGCCGCCGCGTTGCCCGGACGGAAGCTCTTCTGCCCCATCTTGCGCAGCAGGTTGCGCATGTTCATCGTCACATCGCCGAAGTCGATCTTGACTGGGCATGGCGAGGCGCACTTGTGGCAGACCGTGCAGTGGTCGGCCACGTCTTCAAATTCCTGCCAATGCTTGATCGACACGCCGCGGCGCGTCTGCTCCTCATACAGGAAGGCCTCAACCAGCAAAGAGGTCGCCAGGATCTTGTTGCGCGGCGAATAGAGCAGGTTGGCGCGTGGCACATGCGTGGCGCAGACCGGCTTGCACTTGCCGCAGCGCAGGCAGTCCTTGATCGATTCGCTGATCGCGCCGATGTCGCTCTGCTGCATGATCAGCGACTCGTGGCCCATCAAGCCGAAGCTCGGCGTGTAGGCGTTCGTCAGATCTGCAAACGTGGTTTGGCCACGCAGCAACTTGCCCTTGTTGAAGCGCCCTTCCGGATCGATCTCGGCCTTGTAGCGCGCAAAGCCGGCCAGCTCGTCTTCGGTCAGGAACTCCAGCTTGGTGATGCCGATGCCGTGCTCGCCCGAGATCACGCCGTCCAGCGAACGCGCCAGCTTCATGATGCGCGCCACAGCCTCATGCGCCGTCTGCAGCATCTCGTAGTTGTCGGAGTTGACCGGGATGTTGGTGTGCACGTTGCCGTCGCCGGCATGCATGTGCAGCGCCACCCAGACGCGGCCGCGCAGCACCTCGGCGTGGATGCGCTTGCACTCGTCCAGCAGCGGCTTGAAGGCGCCGCCGTTGAAGATGGTCTCGGCGAAAGGCTTGTAGATCTGCGCCTTCCACGAGGCGCGCAGCGTGTGGTCCTGCAGGCCGGGGAAATGCTCGTCGACGCCGTCCAGCCAGCCCTGCCACTGCGCACGCACTTCGCTCAGCAGCGCCAGCGCCTGACCGACGCGGTCTTCCAGCAGCTCGGCGCTCGGGATGTCGCCGGCATCGTCGCTCTTGCCGAGCGGCAGCCGGCCAGCGGCGAACAACGCCTGCAACTCGTCCACCAGCGCGAGCTTGTTGCGCAGCGAGAGCTCGATGTTGATGCGCTCGATGCCCAGCGTGTACTCGCCCATGCGCGGCAGCGGGATCACCACGTCCTCGTTCACCTTGAACGCATTGGTGTGCTTGGAGATGGCCGCCGTGCGCTTGCGGTCCAGCCAGAACTTCTTGCGCGCATCAGCACTCACCGCGACAAAGCCTTCGCCGCTGCGGCCATTGGCCAGGCGCACGACCTCGCTGGTGGCCCGGGCCACGGCGTCGGCATCGTCGCCCACGATGTCGCCGATCAGCACCATCTTCGGCAGCCCGCCGCGCTTGCTCTTGGTGGCGTAACCCACCGCCTTCAGATAACGGTCGTCGAGATGTTCCAGGCCCGCGAGGATCGCGCCGCCCGGCTGCTTCATCTCCTCGAACATGAAGTCCTTGATGTCCACGATCGACGGCACGCAGTCCTTGGGGTTGCCGAAGAACTCCAGGCACACCGTGCGCACGTGCGCCGGCATGCGGTGCACGATCCAGCGGCATGAGGTGATCAGGCCATCGCAGCCTTCCTTCTGGATGCCCGGCAGGCCGGCGAGGAACTTGTCCGTCACGTCCTTGCCCAGGCCTTCCTTGCGGAAGGTCGAGCCCGGGATGTCCAGGCGCTGGGTGCGTTCCAGCTTCTTGCCGGTGGCGTCGAAGTAGTTCAGCTGGAAGCTCGCCACCTCCACGTCGTGGATCTTGCCGAGGTTGTGATTCAGGCGCACCACCTCCAGCCACTTGGCTTCGGGCGTCACCATGCGCCAGCTGGCCAGGTTGTCCAGCGCCGTGCCCCACAGCACGGCCTTCTTGCCACCCGCGTTCATGGCGACGTTGCCACCCACGCAGGAGGCCTCGGCCGAGGTTGGATCGACCGCGAACACATACCCGTGTGCTTCAGCGAGGTCGGCCACGCGCTGCGTGACCACGCCGGCTTCGCTGAAGACCGTCGCCACCGGCTTGTCCACGCCGGGCAGCTCGATGACTTCCACGCCACGCAGCGCTTCGAGCTTCTCGGTGTTGATGACGGCGGAGTTCCACACCAGCGGCACCGCGCCGCCGGTGTAGCCCGTGCCACCGCCGCGCGGGATGATGGTCAGGCCCAGCTCGATGCAGCCCTTGACCAGCTGCGCCATCTCGGCCTCGGTGTCGGGCGTGAGCACAACGAAGGGGTATTCAACGCGCCAGTCGGTGGCGTCCGTCACGTGCGCCACGCGAGAGAGGCCGTCAAACTTGATGTTGTCCTTGGCCGTGGTTCGGCCCAGCACGCGCGCAGCGCGCTTGCGCAGGTCGTACACATCGCCGAAGTAGCGGGCAAAGCCGGCCACGGCAGCGCGGGCGGCGGTCAGCAGCTCGCCCACGTAGGCGTCACGCTGCGCGTCGGCGCCCGGATCGCGCCGGCGTTCGATCTCGCCCAGGCGGTGTTCCAGCGCTTCGATCAGCAGCTGGCGGCGCTTGGGGTTGTCCAGCAGATCGTCCTGCAGGTAGGGATTGCGCTGCACCACCCAGATGTCGCCCAGCACCTCGTACAGCATGCGGGCCGAGCGGCCCGTGCGGCGTTCCTCGCGCAGCCGGTTCAGCAGCACCCAGGCCGGCGCGCCAAGCAAGCGGATGACGATTTCCCGGTCGGAGAAGGAGGTGTAGTTGTACGGAATCTCGCGCAGGCGCGGCGCGGGTTCATGCGAGCTAACTTCAGGCATCAGCGGATGCGGTGCATTCATGGCGGCGGGACGCGTCGGGCGCCCAGGGGCGGCAGGAGTGAAAGCGATGAGGGCTTGTGACCCGCAGGCGTGAAGCGTTCCGGGGGTGCGAACGAAGCCAGCGCAACAGACCGGCATCGTACCGCAGTGCAACAAGCCGCCATCCCGGCAGGGGCACTGTCAGAATGGGTGGATGATCTCTTGGCCCTACCCCCTGTGGATCGCCCATCGCGGCGCCGGCAAGCTCGCGCCCGAGAACACCCTGGCCGCCTTCCGGCTCGGCCGCAGCTACGGCTTCAAGGCTTATGAGTGCGACGTCAAGCTCTCCGCCGACGGCCAACCCTTTTTGCTGCACGATGCCACGTTGGAACGCACGACCAACGGCAGCGGTGCGGCTGGCGAGAAATCTTGGGGCGAACTCTCGCGGCTCGACGCGGGCTCCTGGCACAGCGCCCCCTACGCGGGCGAGCGGCTGGCCACGCTGGACGAGGTGGCGGCCTATTGCATCGCCGAGGGCTGCACGGTCAACCTGGAGATCAAGCCCTCACCGGGCACCGAGATCGAGACCGGCCGCGTCGCCGCGCGCGAAGCGCAGCGGCTTTGGGCCGGCCAGGTGCCGCCGCTGCTCAGCAGCTTTCAGGTTCCGGCCCTGCTCGGTGCCATGGAAACCGCACCCGAACTGCCCCGCGCGCTCTTGCTGGATGCGCTCAAGCCCGGCTGGCTGGAGCAGGCGAAGAACCTCGGCTGCGTGGCCGTGGTCACGCACCATCCGCTGATGGACCACGACACCATCGCCGCCATCCACGGCGCGGGCATGAAGGCAATGGTCTACACCGTCAACGACGCGGCGCGCGCCGAGGAGCTGATGACGCTGCGGATCGACGGCCTCATCACCGACGCCGTTGATCACTTCAAGCCGTCGTAACAGGCCCGCAGCGCCTGCACCCGGTAGAAGTGGCTGCCCGGCCGCCAGCGCGCTGCTTCGCAGGCTGGCACGAAGTCGGCCTCACGCTCGTTGAGCAACATGCGCACCAGTCGTTCGTCCTGCGGTCCGCGCCAGAGTTCCCACTGGACGTTCGCCGCCATCGGGATCACCGTTGAAGACCGCCATGGGTTGATCGCCCACGCATACGGACGCGCCTGAGGCTGCGGCCGATGGATGCCGCTGATACCGATCCGTGAGACCAGCGGTGCCACGATCTCGGCGTGCGCAAAGCGCAGACGCACGCGCGGCTCGCTGCCGTCCAGACCCGCGAACAGCGTATCGAGCAACTGGCCTGCGATGGCGAACGGCACGTCGCCCGCTTCGCTCAGGCCCGGGCCCTTGCGGTAGAAGTCCTCGGCGTCGTCGTGCTCGTTGAACACGGCGGCTTGTTCGGCCGACAAGAAGCGGCCGAAGTCAAAACCCATCTCCAGGCGCAGCCCGGCCGCCGCACCGCGCAGCTCCATGAGGTCCTTGCCCCAGTCCTGCAGCTGCTCTGCATGTCGGTCCAGGTACTCGGCCGTGAACAGCGGCTTGAGGCCGGCTACCGCGGCATCGCGCAAACGCGGATCGGCATCGATGCGGCGCTGCTCCGCCTCCAACTGGGGGCTGCGCAGCCACTGCTGATAGGCGAGGCTGCGTCGCAGCGTGAGCTGACGCTCCGGCGTATCCGCGCCCTCACCGCCGGTGCGCAGCTTGTGGAAATAGAGCAAAAAGCGATCCGTCTCCGGCTGCGAGGGCAGCTTCAACTGCGGTGCGGCCTCGCCCATCGCCGAGGCGAAATTCCGCGCGCTGTCCACGGCGCGATCGACGCCGGAACTCTGCAACAGCACATGGGGCACCGCGCCGACTTCAAACAAGCCTGGCAAACGCGCCACGGCGCGGCGAGCGAGCTGTTGCTGCTCCTGCTCGCCCAACGCGCTCAGGTTGCCATAGCCGACCTCGCGCTGCGCGCGGATGAAGCGTTCCACGGCGGAAAGCAACTTCTCGCCCGCTGGCTCCAGCCCCTGCTGTTCGTGAGCCTCGCGCAGCACCTTCAGCAGGCGTTCATCCGGTCCCGGCTTGGTCAGCCCGCGCGAGCCATGCCGCGCCACCAGCTGCAGCCCTTCGATCACGAAGCCCTCGGGCGGACGCTCGTAGCTGAGCGCTGATTGCTGCGGCAGGTACGGCGTCTTCGAGCCCAGCATGGCATCCAGCGATGACGCCGCCATGACGGGCACGCAGCATCCACTCAGCAATGCAACACCGCACGCGATGTTGCTGATCTTGTCACGGAGATTTCTCATCTGTTTCCTACGCTGCAGCGCTTTCGTTCCCTGACTGCAATCCCATGACGCTACAACACCAACATGACAAGGTCCTGCGCTCCTTGCACCTGCACGCACTGGCCGCTGCCACGCTGACATTCGGCCTGCCCGCACAAGCGCAACAGCAGAACGCGGAGAAGCTCGACAGCGTCGTCGTCACCGGCCAGGGCTCGAGCCTGCGCAAGGCGCTGAAGATCCAGGAAACCGCGGACAACATCGTCAGCGCCGTCGTGGCCGATGACATCGGCGCGCTGCCCGACGCCAATGCGGCCGAAGCGCTGGCCCGCATCCCGGGCGTCTCGGTGCAGCGCGACCAGGGCGAAGGCCGCTACGTCGTCGTGCGCGGCCTGGGCCCCGACATGAACACCATCACCGTCAACGGCTCGCTCGTGCCCTCACCCGAAGCCAGCCGCCGCGGCGTGAGCATGGACGTGCTGCCCTCGGGCCTGATCCGCTCGCTGGAAGTCATCAAGTCGCTGACGCCCGACATGGACGCCAATTCGCTCGGCGGCACCGTCGATGTGAAGACGCTCTCGGCCTTCGACCTGCCCAAGAGCCTGCTCAGCGTCGGCGCCACCGCCAGCCGTGACCAGCTGACGAGTCAGACCAGCCCGGGCTTGAGTCTGCTGGGCGCCACGCGCCTGATGGACGGCAAGCTCGGCGTTGCTGCCGCACTGAACGCCGAGCGGCGCAAGTTCGGCTCCGAGGATGTGGAGACCGACGGCACCTGGTCCGGCACCAAACTGGCCGGCGTCGAGCTGCGCCACTACCGACCGGTCCGCGAACGCAAGGCCTTCGGCGCCAACATCGAATACAAGCCGACTGACGGCAGCAGCTTCTACCTGCGTGGCCTGCTCTCGCGCTTCTCTGATGATGAAGAGCGCGATCGCCTGACGATCAGCAACATCACCGGAGGCTCCATCGCCGAAGGCGCGGCCGGTACCGTGCGTGCCGAACGCCGCCTGCGCGACCGCAAGTACACGCGCGCCATCGGCTCGCTCGTGCTGGGCACCGAGCAGGACTTCGGCGACTGGCTGCTGCAGGCCAACCTGGGCTATGGCCTGGGCACCGAGCGCACGCCGGAGCAGATCAACGATGCGCGCTTCCGCCAGAACAACGTGGCCGGCGTGTCCTTCACCGACACCGTCAAGCCGTTGGTCACCGGCCCGGCCGCGCTCTACGACGCGAGCAAGTACACGCTGAACTCGATCACGCTGCAAAAGCGCAAGAGCGATGACGACGAGCACAACGGCCGCCTCGATCTTTCGCGCAATTTCGACTTCGGCAACGGCGAGAAGCTGGAGCTCAAGTTCGGCGGCAAGCTCAGCCGCCGCGACAAGAAGAACGACACCGACCAGTGGGCGTACACGAGCGGCACGGCCGGCAATCCGGCCTACTGGGGCGCTGGCTCCACGCTGCTCTCGGCCTTCGTGACCGGCGATGAATCCGACTTCAGCATGGGCCGCATCGGCCCGGCCATGAGCTCGGACGCCGTCTGGGCGCGACTGGCCAGCCTGCCGCGCGCTCCGGCCCTGGTGGCGCGCGCCTCGGCCCTGGCCGATTTCGACGTGCACGAGGACATCGACGCCGCCTACGTCCAGGCCAGTTATGACATCAGCCCGCAATGGATGGTGCTGGCCGGCCTGCGCTACGAGCGCACGCACTTCTCGGCCAACGGCTTCAGCGGCTCGGTGGCCAACGCCATCACCGCCACGCGTTTCGAGGATCGCTACGGCAACTGGCTGCCCGGCCTGCACACGCGCTACAAGCTCAGCAAGGAGCTGAGCCTGCGCGGCGCATTCACCGAATCCGTCGTGCGCGCCAACTTCGACCAGCTCTCGCCGGCCGTCGATCTCTCCAGCGCCACGGAAGCGACTGTCGGCAACCCGCTGCTCAAGCCGATGCGTGCCAAGAACCTGGATCTCGGCCTGGAACAGCTGCTGGGGCAGGATGGCGCGGTCTCGGCTTACGCCTTCGCCAAGGACATCAAGGACTTCACCTACCGCACCAACCTGGCGGGCACGGGCGACTGGGTGGGCTACACCAGCGTCACAGGTTATGCCAACGGACCGAAGGCGCGCATCAGCGGCCTGGAACTGTCGTACTCGCAGCAGCTGCGCATGCTGCCGGGCTGGATGAGCGGCTTCATCGTGGGCGCAAACGCGACCTTCAGCCACTCCAGCGCGCAGATCGGCCGCTATGACGCGACGGCGAAGACACAGCTGACGCGCGACATCGCGCTGCCGGGCCAATCGAACACGACGATCAACCTGATGCTCGGCTACGAGGCCGGCCCGGTCAGCACGCGCATCGCTGTGAACCAGAAATCCAAGTACCTGCTGGACCTGGGCACCGACATCCTGGACGCCAGCCAGGACCGCATCGTCGCGCGCCAGCGACAGATCGATTTCTCGCTCAGCTACAAGATCAGCAAGTCACTGCAGCTGACCTTCGACGGCATCAACCTCAACAACGAGCACTACTACACCTACCTCGGCACGCCCGCGCTGAACGTGCAGTACGAGCAGTATGGCCGCACCTACAAGCTGGGCTTGAAGGCCACGTTGTTCTGAGCAAAGGGCGCCTGGCCTCAGGCCAGGCGCACGTAGACGCACATGTCGCGCGGCTGACCCGCCGCGGACAGGCTCTCATTGCGCACGATCGACTCCAGCGCAAATCCGCAGCGCTCGGCCACGGCGCGGCTGCGCGCGTTCGTCACATCCACGCGGATGTCCACACGACGCGCACTCAGCTGCTGGAAGCACAGCTCGGCCAGCGCGTTCACCGTCTCGGCCACATACCCTTTGCCCTCGGCCGATGAGCGGATCCAGTAGCCGATCTCGAAGCGGCGCAGGCCCCAGTCCATGCGGTGCAGGCCGGCGCCGCCGAGCAGGCGTCGGCCTTCGCGCTCGCGGTCGAAGATCAGGTAGGGCAGGTCTTCGCGCAGGATGAACCGGGCGTGCATGCGGCGCATCTTGGCCTCGCACTCCTCCAGGCTTGGCTGCTCCTGCGCCCAGGGCAGCCAGGGCTTGATGCGCTCCATCGATTCCGCCACCGCCTCGTACAGCAGCGGCCCCATGCCCGCGCGCGGTACGGCGAGCAGCAGGCGCTCGCTGCGGACTTCTTCGGGCACTTCGATCAGGACGAGATCCGTTGAGCTCATGCAATCACCACCGTCTCCACAGGTTGGGGAAGTTCGCGCACCCGGCGGATCACCGGATGTCGCCACGCAAACAGGCTCAGCAGCAGTGCGCTGCCCCCGGCCAGGGCCAGGCCCGCGCGCAGGCCCACGTGCTCGCCGAGCCAACCGCCGGCCAGTGCGCCGGGGCCAGCCGGGATGAGGATCAGCCAGCGCATCGTGCTCGTCATGCGGCCCAGCATCGGCGCGGGCGTGACCGATTGGCGCAGCGAGAGGAAGTTGATGAAGATGAGCACCGCGCCGATGCCGAAGGTGAACAGCATGAAGGCAAAGCCCGCCACGCCGATCGCGCCCTTGGGAAGCAGGGCCAGCAGCAGCCAGCCCACGCCGCAGGAGGCGAAGCCCAGCACCAGGCACGGTCCGGGACCCACGCGACGGCTGATGCGGTGGCCGAACACGCTGGCCAGCACCGTGCCCACGCCCAGTGCCACATAGCTCAGGCCCACGCTGTGACTGGACAGGCCGAGCTCGCGCGTGGCGTAGAGGATCTGCACGACCTGGGCCGACTGGTTGGCGAACTGCCAGCAGCCCACCGCACTGGCCAGGCTCACCAGCAGCACGTTGCTGCGCACGAAGCGCAGGCCCTCCTTCAGGTCGCGCCAGAAGTCGGCGCCGCTCTTCTTCACGAGCTGTTCCTGCACGCGGACACCGCGCAGGATGAAGGCCGAAGTCAGCACCAGCAAGGCGTCCACGGCCAGCGCCAGCGGCGCGCCCAGCAGCTTGATCAGCACGCCGGCCACGCCGGGGCCGGCCACTTCGGCGCCAGACGATGCCAGCGCGTTCTTGGCGTGCGCCTCAACCAGACGGTCGCGGCTCACCACCTGCGTCAGCACGATCTGCGCCGCGCTGCCGGCCGTCGTGTAGACCGTGCCGAGCACGAAGGCCACGAAGTACAGCCAGGGCATGCCGAGCCAGCCGAATTGCGCGGCAATCGGCACACTGAGCACGGCCAGGCCGAGCAGCGCCTCGCCCACCACGTAGACGGGCAGCTTCTTCACGCGATCCAGCCACACGCCCGAAGGCAGGGAGAACAGCACGAAGGGCAAGATCTCCATCGAGGTGAGCAGGCCCATCTGCGTCGGCGAGGCATGCAGCAGCACCGCAGCCGTCAGTGGCAGCGCCAGCATCGTGATCTGCGCGCCGAGGGAGCTGATGAGGATGGACGTCCACAGCCGCCGGTAGATGGCGTTGCGCAGCAGATCGTCGGGGGCCAGGGCCAAGGCCTTGAAAAGGCGCTCCCGGGCCAGGGTCAGCAAATTCATGAATGTCTCCAAGCTGCGGCCTGCCCTGAGCCGGGCGGCCAGTTCTGATCGGCGGTTTTGGGCGCCCAATCAGGGGCGCGTGCGATCCAGCAGCTTGGTCATGAAGGGCCTCGGTTGCAGCGTGAGGAGAAAGAAGGCCCAAAGTTTAGCGTGAGATGCGCATCAACTTGCCACTGTCTGTCAGCAGGAGGATGGATCCATCGGGCGCCTGGCGGACATCGCGGAAGCGCTCGCCGAGGTTGCCGTACATGGAGGTGCGATCGCTCACCGTGTTGCCCGAGAGCGTCAAGCGCCACAGCGCCTGGCCGGCCAGCGCGCCGCAGAAGAGCTGGCCTTGCCATTCCGGGAACATGCTGCCCGTGTAGAAGGCCAGGCCCGAAGGCGCGATCGACGTGGGCACCCAGTAGGTCAGCGGCTCGACATAGGTCGGCGCATGCGTGCCCCCGCCGATGCGGCAGGCGTTGCCCACGGGATCGCCGTAGTTGCAGCCGTAGCTGACGAGCGGCCAGCCGTAGTTGCCTGCGGCGCGCGAGATGTTGATCTCGTCGCCGCCTTGCGGGCCGTGTTCGCTGATCCAGAGCTCGCCGGTGCTCGGGTGCAGTGCTGCGCCTTCCGGGTTGCGGTGGCCGAGGCTCCAGATGCCCTTCAAGGCGCCCGCGCCCATGTTCGGGTTGTCCGTGGGGAAACTGCCGTCGCGATTGATGCGGACGACCTTGCCAAGTGTCGTCCCCAGGTCCTGCGCCGGGCTGCCCAAATCAAGCTCACCCAGGGCCACGAACAGCGTCTTGTCGCCGCGAAAGACCAGCCGGCAGCCGAACTGCTTCGAGCTGGAAGCCTTCGGGCTTTGCCGAAAGATCACAGCGAGGTTCTGCAGCGCGTTGCCGACGAGTTGGCCGCGCGCCACCGCCGTGCCGCTCTTGCCGGCCTCCGCGCCCGTGCCCGGTTCGGCATAGGAGATGTAGACCCAGGGCGTGGTGGCGAAGTCCGGATCGAGCGCGATGTCGAGCAGCCCCCCCTGCCCGGCCGATGCAACGGCGGGCACGCCCGTGAGCGTGGCCACGGTGCTGCGCCCATCCGCCGCGAGGCGCACGATGCTGCCGCCCTTCTGCGTCACCAGCATCTCGCCACCGGGCAGGAAGGCCAGGCCCCAGGGACTGGACAGGCTGCTGTTGAGCGTCGTCAGCGTTGGTGCGGCCGGCGAAGGACCGGGCGAAGGCCCAGGTGAAGGGCCGGGCGATGGCCCCGGCGTGGGCGAAGGTGACGGCGCCCCCGAACTCCCACCCCCTCCGCAACCCACAGCAAAGACCGAGGCAAAGAGAGCGGCGAGTTCACGGCGTTTCATGGTCAGTACCCCACTGCAGCCCCGTCACGACGCGGATCGCTGGCAGCCATGTAGCCTTCGATGGCAGGGTCGCCCAGCCGCCAGATGAACTGGCCGGCGCCGAAGTCCTGGTAGGAATCAAAGATGTCGCCCACCTGATGGCCCATCGCGCGCAAGCCTTCGATCGTCTCGAGCGGCATGTGCTTCTCGACGTTGATGGACAGGCCCTCGTTGAAGCGCCAGCGCGGGGCATCGCAGGCGGCCTGCGGCTGCTGGCCATAGTCCAGCATGCGCACCAGCGTCTGCAGGTGACCCTGCGGCTGCATGTTGCCGCCCATCACGCCAAAGCTCATCTGCGGAGCGCCATCCTTCATGAGGAAGGCCGGGATGATGGTGTGGAAGGGCCGCTTGCCCGGCGCGACCTGGTTGGCGTGGCCTTCCTCCAGCGTGAAGCAATGGCCGCGGTTCTGCAGCGAAACGCCATAGCCCGGCAGCACCAGGCCTGAGCCGAAGCCGAGGTAGTTGCTCTGGATGAAGCTCACCATCATGCCGCTCTCGTCCGCTGCCGTGAGGTAGATCGTTCCGCCCTTGACCGGGTTGCCAGCCTGGAAATCCTGCGCCTTGCGCGGATCCACCAACCGGGCCCGTTCGGCCAAGTAGGCCGGGTCGAGCAGATCATCCACCTTCACGCGCATGCTGCGGGCATCGGCAACGTAACGGTAGGTGTCGGCGAAGGCCAGCTTCATCGCCTCGATCATCAGGTGCTGGGCCGACGTGCTGTCGACCGCGTGGCTGTGATGGTCCAGATGCTCGAGGATGCCCAGCGCAATCAGCGCGGCAATGCCCTGGCCGTTGGGCGGGATCTCGTGCAGCGTGTGGCCGGCGTAGTCGCGGCTGATCGTGCCCACCCATTCGGGCTCGTAGGACGCCATGTCGGCGGCGGTCAGCGCGCCGCCCGTCTCTTTTGCAAAAGCTGCCAGCGCATGCGCGACCTCGCCTCGGTAGAAGGCCTCGCCGCCCGTCTGCGCGATGAGGCGCAACGTGCGCGCCGCTTCGGCAAAACGGAACAGCTCGCTCACTTCAGGTGCGCGACCCTTGGGCAGGAAGGTGGCGGCAAAGCCGGGTTGCTTGACAAGGTCCGGCAGCGCCGCGGCCATCGCCCACTTGTGCTGCACGACGACGGGCACGGCGTAGCCGCGCTCCGCAATGCGGATGGCCGGCGCCAGCAACTCGGCAAACGGCAGCTTGCCGAAGCGCTTGTGCAACGCCATCCAGCCGCCCACGGCGCCAGGCACGGTGACGCTGCCCCAGCCGCGCAAGGGCGGCGCCTTGTGGCCCTGGCCGTAGGTCTTGGCGAAATGCTCGGGCGTCCAAGCGGCGGGCGCTGGGCCGGAGGCATTGAGGCCGTGCAATTGCTGGCCATCCCAGAGGATGGCGAAGGCGTCCGAACCCAGGCCGTTGGAGCAGGGCTCGACCAGCGTCATGCAGGCCGCTGCCGCGATGGCTGCATCCACGGCGTTTCCGCCGGCAGCAAGCATGGACAAGCCCGCCTGCGCCGCCAGCGGGTGCGAGGTGGACACGATGTTGCGCGCGAACAGGGGCGCGCGGACGCTGGGGTAGGCGGTCTGCCAGTCGAAACGATTCACCACGATGCCGCACTCCTTCTTGGAGCGGGCAGTATCAGTGAATCAGGCGGGGATCAGTGCGATGGTCTTGCGCGCCTGCCCGGCATCGTCGATGTGGCAGACGCCCGGGCAGCCGGAGACGGCGGAGTCGAAGACCTCGCGGGCGCATTCATGGCAGCAACCGCAGGCCGAGGCGACGCGGGTTTCGTCCTGCAGCACGTCGAAATTGCGCACGCCCGCCTCGACACTCTTGCGAATGTCGCGGTCGGAAACTCGGTGGCAAAGGCAGACGATCATGGTGGGCCAGAAACGAACTCTGGCCCGAAGTCTACCGCAAATGCGAACGTTTCTCAATCATGTTCGCATTGCCGTGTGCAATATGGGCGCTTTTCAGCTGCCCTCGCCGAACCCCACCTGGCTCTGCAGCCAGTTCTGTTCGCCCAGCTGGGCCACCAGCTCGATCTGGGTTTCCAGGTGATCGATGTGGTCCTCGGTGTCAGAGAGGATGTCTTCCAGGATCTCGCGCGAGACGTAGTCGCGCACGCTCTCGCAGTAGGCAACGGCTTCCTTGAGCAACGGGTGCGAGCCCATCTCGATCTTCAGGTCGCAGTGCAGCGTCTCCACAGCGTTCTCGCCGATGTAGAGCTTGCCCAGGTCCTGCAGGTTGGGCAGGCCTTCGAGCGTGAGCACGCGCTCGATCAGCTTGTCGGCGTGCTTCATCTCCTCGATGGACTCTTCGTACTCGTGCTTGGCCATCTTCTCCAGGCCCCAGTTCTTGAGCATGCGGGCGTGGAGGAAGTACTGGTTGATGGCCGTGAGCTCATTCTTGAGCTGGGCGTTCAGGAATTCGATGACCTTGGCGTCGCCTTTCATGGGGCTCTCCTCTTGTTCGCTGGTGTTTGTCGATTGCCGTCCATTGTGCGTGAGCCCGTGTGGCTGCCAAGCCATATCCGCGCGCGGCAGCTCTGCATACGAAGCGTTCTTATGCGCAGTTGCGGCCGCCTGCCGCCACGAAGACGTCCGTTGACCTTCGCTTCATAGTTGTTGCATTTGCGAATCGTTCTCATTTATGATGACTAAATGCCTTCCACAACACCGCCGCCGAGCCGACCTGCTCCGGTGCCCGTTCCGATCCCGGCGGCGCCGCGCCTGAGCAGCGAAAAGCTGTTCGCCGGACGCCGCGAGATCGAGATCGAGCACGCCGGCCAGGTCTATCGGCTGCGCATGACCGCCCTGGGCAAGCTGATCCTGACCAAGTAAGCCTCCGCCCTTTCTTCTCTTTTCATCCACCGCACCAGCCAGCTCTTCGCCAGCCCGTGCCAGTTCCACCAAGGACTCGTACATGCTGCGCAAGACCGCGCTCGCTTTTGGCATTGCAGCCATCGGCACCCAGGCCCACAGCCAACAAGAAGCTCAACAAGCAACGGCCACGACGCTCGGCGAAATCACCGTCAGCGCCACGCGCACCGAGCGCGACGCGACGAACGTGCCGAGCACCGTCTCCGTCTACGGGACCAAGAAGATCGAGGCGCGAGACCCGCGCGACCTGAAGGAGCTGCTCGACTCGGAAGTCGACCTCGCCCTGCGCTCTTCCGCCCCGCGCTTCTCGGTGGCCACCGGCGCCGGCCGCTCGGGCAACGAGAGCCTGAACATCCGCGGCCTGGAAGGCAATCAGATCGCGATCCTGGTGGACGGCATCCGCGCCCCGCAGGCCTTCAGCTTCGGCCCCATCGCCACCAGCCGCACCGACTACCTGGACGTGGACAGCCTCGCCACGGCCGAAGTCTTGCGCGGCCCGGCCTCGGCCCAGTTCGGCAGCGACGGCCTGGGCGGCGCCCTGGTGCTGCGCACGCTCGATCCGGACGACTTGCTGCTCGGCCAAGGCAAGGCGCGCCGTTCCACCGCCGGCTTCTTGCGCGTGGGCGCGGCCAGCGTGGACGATTCCGCCAAGGTCACCGCCGCCGTCGCCGGTGAAGCCGGCGCCTGGCAAGGCCTGCTGCTCGCCACCGAGCGCCGCGGCCACGAGACCGACAACATGGGCAGCAACACCTCGCCCGACGCCCGCCGCACCGCACCCAACCCGGCGGACACGCGCAGCCACAGCCTGCTGGCCAAGGCCGGCTACAAGATCGACGCCAACCAGCGCCTGATGGCCACGCTTGACGCGCGCCGCCGCGACGTCAACACCGAAGTGCTCAGCGCACGCGCCGCACCCCCGGCGAGCGGCAGCCCGGCCTCCACCGCCGTCATCGACTTCGATGCCCGCGACCGCCTCGACCAGGAGCGCTTCTCGCTCGAACACCGCTACGAGGACCTCAACGGCGAATGGCTGCAGCAGCTGCGCACGCAGGTCTACGTGCAGCGCAGCCGCACCCGCCAGTTCTCTGCCGAGGACCGCAACACCGCCGCCGACCGCACCCGCATCGGCGACTACCGCGAGAACATCGCCGGCCTCTCCACGCAGGGCCAGACGCAGCTCGGCCACCAGCGCCTGAGCTACGGCCTCGACTTCAGCCGCAACAAGGTGCGCGGCCTGCGCGATGGCACAGTGCCCACGGCCGGCGATCCCTTCCCGTCCAAGCCCTTCCCCGACACCCGCTTCACGCAGACCGGCGCCTTCGTGCAGGACGAGGTCGAGCTCGGCGAGCTGAGCGTGATCCCGGCGCTGCGCTACGAGCGCTTCTCGCTCAAGCCCGATGCCGCCGGCTACACCGGCACGGCCGTGAGCCTTTCGGACAGCGCCGTCACGCCGCGCCTGGGCCTGGTCTGGCGGGCCAGCTCCTTCGCCCAACCGTACGTTCAGTGGTCGCAGGGCTTCCGCGCGCCTTCGCCGGACCAGGTGAACAACGGCTTCGCCAACCCGGCGCAGGGCTACACCAGCATCGGCAACGCCAACCTCAAGCCCGAGCATGCCAACAGCGTGGAGCTGGGCCTGCGCGGCAAGGCGGGTGACTTCTCCTGGCAGCTCGCCGCCTACAACAACCGCTACCGCGACTTCATCAGCCAGGAGATCGTCGGCGGGAGCGGCGCGCCAAACAACCCGCTGATCTTCCAGTCCATCAACCTGGCTGACGCCCGCATCCACGGCGTCGAGGCGCGCTTCGTCTGGCAGGCGTTCACCGGCTTGACGATCAACGGCGCGCTGGCCAACACCCGCGGCCACAGCACCAAGAACGGCGTGGAGACACCACTGGACACCGTGCAGCCGCTGCGCGCCTCGCTCTCGGCGCGCTATGAAACCGGCGCCTTTGAATGGACCGCCGCCTGGCAGCACGCCGATGCCAAGAAGCCCGGCACCGCCAGCGTCTCCACCTACTACCTGACGCCGCGCTACGACGTGCTCGACCTCGGCGGCGCATGGCGCATCAGCCCCAACCTGCGTCTGTCGGCGCTCGTGGCCAACGTGACCGACAAGAAGTACTGGCGCTGGTCCGACGTTCGCGGCATCGCCACCAACAGCACCGTGATCGACACGTACACCGCCCCCGGCCGCGAGTTCCAGCTCGCATTGAAGGCCGACTTCTGACCCTCGAGGAGTGCTTCCCATGCAAGCCAGCCAACATGCCCAGACCCGCCAGGCCTTTGCCACCTTGCGGGCCGAAGCCAAAGCCCGCCATCGCGACATCGCCGCCAAGCTCGAACTGCCCGAGGGCGCGCTGATCGCGGCCCACGTCGGCGAGTTCAGCGCCGATGAATCGCCGCTGAGGGCGATCCGCCTGCGGCCCGAGTGGCCCGACCTCGTCGAAGCGCTCGAACCGCTCGGCGACGTCATGGCCCTGACCCGCAACGAGTCCTGCGTGCACGAGAAGGTCGGCACCTACCGAGCCGCCAGCGCCATGGGTCCGCAACGGCTCATGGGCCTGGTGCTCGGCGGCGCCATCGACTTGCGACTCTTCTACTCGCAATGGGCGCACGGCTTTGCCGTGGTGGAACGCCTGGCCGACGGCGCGCTGCAGCAGAGCCTGCAGTTCTTCGACGCGGCCGGCGTGGCCATCCACAAGATCATCGTGCGCCCGGAGAGCACCCGCGAGGCCTACGCAGCGCTGGTGCAGCTCTTCGCCGACGAGCAGCAGGAGCCGGGCCTGACCCTCGGCGAGGCGTTCAAGGAACCCGCCGAGAAGCCCGACGCCGAGATCGACGCCGCCGCCTTCCGCAGCGACTGGGCCGCCCTGCGCGACACGCACGAGTTCTTCGGCCTGCTCAAGCGCCACGGCGTTTCGCGCACACAGGCACTGCGCCTGGCCGACCCCGAGTACGTGCAGCAGGCGGCCACCGGCAGCGCGCAGGAGCTGCTGCAGCGCGCGGCTCAGCTGGGCGTGTCGATCATGTGCTTCGTCGGCAACCCCGGCATGATCCAGATCCACAGCGGCCCGGTGCACAAGGTCGTGGTCATGGGGCCCTGGCTCAACGTGCTGGACCCGGGCTTCAACCTGCACCTGCGCGAGGACCACATCGCCAGCGCCTGGGTCGTGCGCAAGCCTACCAGCGACGGCCTCGTCTGCTCGCTCGAACTCTTCGACGCGCAAGGCCGGCTGATCTGCCAGTTCTTCGGCGAGCGCAAGCCCGGCCAGCCCGAGCGCTGCGACTGGCGCTCGCTGCTGGAAAGCCTGGTCGAGGGAGAGGTGTCGTGCTGAGCCGCCGCCATCTGCTGGGTGCTTCAGCCTTCACACCCCTCATGCCCCTGGCTCACGCTGCCCCCGCGCCGCGCGTCGTCGTCATCGGCGGCGCGCTGACCGAGATCGTCTACGAGTTCGGCGCACAAGGCCTGCTCGTCGGCGTGGACAGCACCTCGCTCTATCCGGCGGCGGCCACCCAGCTGCCTAACGTCGGATATGCGCGCACTCTTTCCGCCGAAGGGCTGCTCTCGCTCGCGCCCAGCCTGATCGTCGCCACCGAGGACGCCGGCCCGCCCGGCGTGCTGCGCCAGGTCGAGGCCGCGCGCGTGCCGCTGCACGTGCTGCGCGCCGACCATCGCTTCGAAGGACTGATCAACCGCACGGCGCGCCTGGGCGAGCTGCTCGACCGCAAGGCCGAGGCCCGCGCCCTGATCGACCGGCTGAACCAGCAATGGACTCAGGTCCGCGCGATCCGTCCCGCCGCGAAGCCGCCGCGCGTGCTCTTCATCCTCTCACACGGTATGAACCAGGTCCGCATCGCCGGTCAGGAGACGGCGGCCGATGCCGTCATCAACTACGCCGGCGGCATGAACGCGCTGCAGGCGCCGACGCACGGATTCAGCGGCTACAAGCCCTTGACGCCCGAGGCCGTCATCGCTGCAGCGCCGGATGTGATCCTCTGCACCGACCAGGGCCTGGAAGCCGCCGGCGGCATCGACGGCCTGCTCAAGCTGCCCGGCCTGGCACAGACGCCGGCCGGCCAGAAGCGCCGGGTGGTGGCGATGGACGCGCTGGAGATGCTGGGCTTCGGCCCGCGCCTGCCGCAGGCGGTGGGCAAGTTGGCGAAGGCATTGGCATGAGCAAACGCCCGGCCGTTCCGGAGCCTGCTCGCACCGCAGTGCGGAGCACGGAGGTTTCCCCATGAGCTTGAGCTTGCCGGCCACGCGACCTGCGCTGCGCATGGGCACGCTCCCGCGCATGGCGATCCTCGGCGTGGTGCTGGCGCTGATGCTCATCGTCTCCGCTCAGCTCGGCGCCGTATCGATCGCGGCGGACGACTGGCTGCGCGCACCGTGGAGCAGCGAGCCCACCACGGGCGGCGCCTACGTGCTGTGGCAGTTGCGCCTGCCGCGCCTGCTGCTGGCCGTGGGCGTGGGCGCTGCACTTGGCCTGGCTGGCTCCTTGAGCCAGGCCTTGTTCCGCAATCCGATGGCCGACCCCGGCCTGCTGGGCGTGACAAGCGGCGCCGCCGCCACCGTGGCGCTGACGCTGACCTTCTTCGCCGGCCTGCAGCTGGCCCTGCCGGCCGAGGCGCGCCTGTGGGTGCTGCCGCTCGTCGGCTTCGTCGGCGCACTCGGCGTGTGCTTCGCGCTTGAGCAGTTGGCGCGCTGGTTGGCGCCGGGGTCGATCGCAGCCCTGCTGCTCAGCGGCCTGGCCATCCAGGCATTGACCTTCGCCGTCGTCGGCCTGTGCAGCTTCCTGGCGACCGACGAACAACTCCGCGCCATCAACTTCTGGACGCTCGGCTCGCTGGCCGGCGCCAACTGGGCGATGGCCCTCACCACCGCCGTCGTGCTGATCGCGATGGCCGCGCTGGCACGCCGGCTCGCGCCGCAGCTCAATGCGCTCGCACTCGGTGAAGCCGTGGCTTCGCATGTGGGCGTGGACGTGCAGCGCCTGCGTGGCCTCGCGATTGCCATCGTTGCCCTGCTCAGCGCATTGGCCGTGGCCTGGTGCGGCAGCATCAGCTTCATCGGGCTGATGGCGCCGCACCTGGCGCGACAGCTCGTCGGCGCCGATGCGCGGCAGGTCGTGCCCGCCAGCATGCTGTGCGGCTCGCTGCTGCTGGTCGTGGCCGACACTGCAGCGCGCACGCTGGCGGTGCCGGCCGAGATCCCCGTGGGCATCTTCAGCGCGCTGATCGGCGCGCCGTGGTTCCTCTTCCTCTTGCGCGGTGCCTTGCGAAGGATGGGCACGGCATGAGCACAAGCATGAGCACGAAAAAGCTGCTGCAACTCGAAGCCGCCACGCTGCAACTCGGCGGCACGCGACTCGGACCGTTCTCGCTGAGCCTGCAGGCGGGCGAGCGCGTCGCCATCCTCGGCGCCAGCGGCGCGGGCAAGTCCAGCCTGCTGCGCCTGATCGCGCGCGAGCTGCCCGCCAAGACCGGCTGCGTCCTGCTCGGCGGCCGGGAGCTGGACGACTGGTCCGCGCCCGAACTGGCCCGCCGTCGCGCCGTGCTGCCGCAATCGCACGGAGTCGCCTTCGGCCTGCCGGTGGAGCTGGTGGTGTCGCTGGGCCGCGTGAGCCTGCCGCACGACCCGCAACGCGAGCGCATCGTCCGCGAAGCGCTGGCTCAGGCCCGCGCCGGTCATCTGACGGGGCGGCGCTTCGACACGCTGTCCGGTGGCGAGCAGGCGCGCGTGCAGATGGCGCGTGTCTTCGCCCAAGCCTCGGACACGCGCAACGGCCTGCTGCTCGTCGACGAGCCGTTGGCCGCACTCGATCCCGGCCTGGCGCTGGAGCTGATGCAATCGCTGCAGCAGTTCGCCACCGAACGCAACCACGCGCTGCTGGCGGTGCTGCACGACCTCAGCATGGCCTTCAACCATTTCGACCGCCTGTGGCTGCTGGCCGAGGGCCGCGTGCGTGCCGACTGCAGCGCCGTGCCGGCCGTGCTGCCGCTGCTCGAACAGACCTATGGTGTGCGCCTGCGGATGCTGCGCGATGCCGAGGGCGTGGCCATCGTGGCGAGCTCCGCTCGGCATGTGGAGCAGGCCGCATGAAGAAGACCCCGCGGCGTGCGGCAGTGGCGCTGGTCACGATCAGCCTGCACGCCGCGCTTGGCTTGAGCCTGGCGTGGGCGCTGCGCTCACCAGCATCGCCGCTCGCGGCTTCATCGATCCGCGTGCAGTTGATCGATGCCCCGGCGCGCGCGCCCTCACCGGTCGCGCAGCTCGCTGTGCCGGTGCCTCGCCTCACGCCACCGAGCATGCCTGCGCTGGAGGCCCCGCTCATCACGCTCGCCGCGCCCGCTGCCGGGCCGACGCCTGCTCCGGTGAGCGTGGCATCGCCCGCCGTTGCGATCGCCGCAGCCGCTGTTGCACCGCCACCCTTCGCCGAGCCCGACTACCAGGCCGCCCTGCCACCCTCGCGCCAGTGCACCGAGCAGACCGTTGCCCGCCACTATCCGCCGCTGCTGCGCGAGCGCGGCGTGGAGGGCCGCGTGCTCCTGCGCGTGCGCGTGGACGAACGGGGCCGCGCCGCCGAGGTGCTGGTGAGCCGCGGCAGCGGCTGGCGCCTGCTCGACGAGGCGGCGCAACGTCTCACGCAGGACTGCCGTTTCGTGCCCGCCCATCGCGGCGGGCACGCCCTGATGAGCTGGGTCGAGTACCCGGTGAGTTTTGCCCTGAACTGAGGAGTACCGACACATGTGCGACGGCAAACCCCACGATATCGCCATCCCCGCCCGCGGCTCGCGCCGACGCCGCCTCTGGGAGCTGCCCATGCAGGCACTTTGCCCCGTGATCGGCGTGTGCATCCCGATGTCCGTGCTGCGCAAGCGCGTGGACAAGCAGCTGGGCGGCACGGCCCTGGCCGACGACTACGAGCTGCACTGCGGCGCCATCAACGCCTGTGGCCAGCGTTCGGCCATGGCCGAGCTGCTGCAGAAGGAGCTCGACCAGCGCTACCTGCGCGCCATCCGCCTGGCGGCCCAGCAAAAGACCACCGTCGCGCTCGATCGTTGGTGGGAAGCCGAGCAAACCGGCACCGACGTGGCTGGCGCGCTCTGGGCAACGCTCACCCATTCGCGCTGCGATGCCGCGCTGCAGGAGCGCGTGCTCCGCGACATCCACATGCTGCAGCACCAGGTCGGCTCGGCCAATCGCGCCGACCTGCAGAAGCTCGACGCACTGATCGAAGAGAACGCCGTGCTCGCCCGCGAACTCGCGCGAGCCCAGGAGCGCAGCACCCGCCTGCTTGCTGAACGCGCCCAGCAGATCGAGCAGCAGTCGGCCCAGCTCGTCCAGCTGCGCGCCGAGCTGCTGGGCCGCGACACCCTGATCGCCAGCCTGAGAGACGAGTTCCGCGAACTCGAAGCTGCCGTGCCCGGCCTGCGCAACCGCCAGGAACAGGCCACGCAGATCCGACTGCAGCTGGCGCGCATCCATGAGCTGGAACGCGCGCTGCTGGTGGCGCAGCAGCAGGCGGAAGACCGGCGCGATGTGCTGCCCGAAGCCCCGTCACCCGCCGCGCTTGTCCAACTCACCGCACCAGAAGAGCCCGAGCTGCCCACGCTTGGCGAACGCTCCGTGCTTTGCGTCGGCGGGCGGCAAGCCGTGGTGCCGATCTATCGGCAGCTGATCGAACGCACCGGCGGCCGCTTTCTGCACCACGACGGCGGCGAGGAAGACGCCGTCGCCAAGCTCGACGCCAGCCTTGCCGCCGCAGACCTCGTGATCTGCCAGACCGGCTGCATCAGCCACGACGCGTACTGGCGGGTGAAGGACCATTGCAAGCGACACGGCAAGAAATGTCTGTACCTTGAGTCGCCGAGTGCGAGCGGCCTTCGGCGCGCTCTGGGTTCGCTGGGCGCTGAGGAGCGTGCTGAGGCGGCGACTCAGCAAGCCGGTCAGCAAGACTGAATCAGTCGGCCGGCCAGCAAAACGAGCGGAAAAGCTACTGCCGATGCCCAACCACCGGGGTCAGGACCGGGGCACCTTGGCGCTTGAGAAGCACGACCACGAAGCGCGCAGGTGCACTGTCGCTGGCATTCCGACCGACAACGTGAACATCGTTGGGGCCTTCGTAAAAGGTATCGCCAGCCTTCAGCGTGACGAGCGGTCCGTCCTTGAGTTGCATCTGAATCGTCCCTTCCAGGACGTATACCCAGGCGTGGGCGTCGTGCCGATGCGCCATGTCCTTCGCACCCGGAGGATAGGACACCTCCAGCATCACCACCTCCTTGCCCGGAAGCTCGGGCAGCGGTTGGACCATCAACTGTTTCACGTCGGCCGCGCTGGCGTGGGAGACGAGCAGCACACTGCAAAGGAGTACTGCGGCAAGCGATGCAATCGATCTTGTCTTCATGGAATCTTCCTCTTCAAAGCAAATCTGTCCCTTGGGCGCACGGTGCCTGACCCGTGCGCGGGGGCCTGTTCAACGAGCGTGCGGCGTGGCGACTTTGGCCAGCCACGCGTCGAGCGTGGTCGCGCCGACCTGGGCACCACCGCCCGTGACCAGCGATTGATCCGTCAGCACGGAGCCGAAGTACGGGGCCTGTGCATCCGCAACAACGTGCCGGGCGTCGCCGTGCGCATCGAGCGCCAGCTGCACAGCTTGATTCATCGGCATGCGCTCCGGCCCGCCCACTTCCACAAAGCCGTTGCGCGCAGCTTGGGGCACCACACCCGCCAGACACAGCGCGACATCTTCAGCTGCCATGGGCTGGAACAGCGCGGATGAAACGCGCGCGGCTCGGCCGTCCACCCCGTCCGCGGCGATGGCCGTCAGGAATTCGAAAAACTGGGTTGCGCGGACGATCGTGTACGGCACCTTTCCACCCTGGATCAGGGCCTCCTGGACCACCTTGGCGCGCATATAGCCGTTGTCGGCGAGCCGGTCGGCCCCGACCACCGACAGCGCAACGTAGTGGCGAACACCCGCCGCCTCTCCGGCGGCGAGCAGGTTCGTCGTGGATGTGCGGAAGAACTGCATCACCGCCTGCTCTTCAAACGACGCGGAGTTGCTCACGTCAACAAGCACCTCCGCGCCCTCCAGCGCCTGCGTCAGACCTTCCCCGGTCAAGGTATTGACCCCTCGCGACGGTGACGCCAGCGTCACGCGATGGCCGGCCCGCTCAAGCAGGGGCGCAAGATTTCTTCCGATGAGGCCGCTGCCTCCGATGATGGTCACATTCATGTCGCTGTACTCCCGCCGTTGATGAACAGGACAGCGCTGAAATCGGCCGCCCACACCTTGCAAGACGTATGGGCGGGACGCTTTGTGACAGCCTCAGAGCTCGCTTTGCGCTGCGAACTTCAATGCGCTGCCGAGGGACGTAGCAACGGTCTTGGGCAACGCCTTCGACATTGGATAGGCATGAATCTGGAATTGGAGCGGCTGATAGTTCAAGGCTGGAAGCAGGCGTTGAGCGAGCATCACCAGCCGGTTCGGGCCAGGGGAATATGACCGGCCAATATCGGACTACGCGTGCTCAAATGCGCGCCAGGAATCCGAACCCTCAAACAGCATGTCCGCGGCGAAGCTCTGGTCCCTGATGGCAGCCGTTGCCAGCTTTGTCATCGGCCTTCCATTATTCGGAGTGCTTGCTTTCTCGGCGCTCTCGCTGATATGGAAGTGCCAGCAAGGGAGCATGACCTGCGACGTACCAGATATTGCCGCTTTCGGTGCTGCATGTTTGATTGCGCCGGTGTTCAGTGGCGTGCTCGCGTTCTTCACATACAAGCTGATAGTTAAGACTCGGGAGAGACGACCGTGCTAGCTTGGAGGATGAGAGCCTATACAGCCGCGATTGTGTTCGCACTGTCTGGCTGCATGCCAGGACGCACTGCTCTGCACGGACAAGTTACCGGACGGGTGCTTGACGCTGAATCGCGGAGCCCTATCGCGGGAGCGCACCTCTTTTGCGCTGAATTTCCAAGGCATATGGTTCTTTCATCAAACAACGGGGAATTCGACCTACCGGCGCTTCGAGAATGGCATGTTGTTCCTATTGGCGCTGACTGGCTCACTCGAGCCTGCACGCTCACTACGGAAGCACAGGGTTATGGAGAGAGTTCGATAACCGTCTTGGATGGCGATGATCGGTCACAAACCGTCCTGTTGCGGAGGGTGCAGCGATGAGGCCCGCGCGGTCACCGCAACCAATGGCTAGCGACGCCGCTGAATTCCAGCGCTTGGCCTAGGTCAGTGCGGCCGCCACGCTTGGCGGGTTGACCGACAGCTTTCGCTGGAGGTTGTGTGAAAACGCCGTTAGGCAGCATTTTGGGGTGTCCTTCGACCCTTGGCGAAGCAACGATCGTCGTTCCTGGGGCGATCTGACGCGTCGATCTTTCACAGGAAGGCCGTACGGGCGCGTTTTCACACAGCCTCGCTGCAGAACGGCCCTCCGTTAATCAGAGCGCAATTCTTGTGAATCTCGGCAATCTGCAACGGCAAACAGATCTCAGCTATAGATCCCGTCATCCGCAGCAAGAAATGCGTGTACGTAGAGTCGCCGAGCGCGAGCAGCCCGCAGCGAGTGCTGGGGTCTCTGGGGAGCGCCGAACCGGGCGAAGTCGGGGTTCTTTAGCGCGCCAGTTCAGGCGTACGTGTTGACGTTGCGTCCGAGACTGCCCTCGCTCGCCAGCGCAGGCGGTTGTGGCAGGGCGGCAAGCAGCGCGGCGGCGCCGGCTTCCTGCGTCTCCATGGCCTTGCGCAGGACCAGCAGACCGGCGGCGTTGCCGACCGAGCCGGGCTCACTGCTGGAGGCACTGCTGACCGCTGCGTTGACGCTGGAGGAGTTGGCGATGTCCATCTCTTCAATATCGGCGATTTCCGCGCAAGACTGAATGCAAATTTCACGAGACCACGTGGCGGATGGGGGATCGTCGAGCGCCACCCGCCTGCGGTGTGCGCTCAGTGATCGCCGGAATCGATGAAATCTTCCACCGACAGCCTGGCATCCGCCAGCGCCAGCTCAAGCATTCGGGAACCTGCTGTCCTCGCATTCGATGCCACGCAGATCGTCGAACAGCGCGCCCCAGCCCCAGCCTGGGCCTTGCGGGCGACGATGACGGCGATGTTTCGACCCTTGTAGTGCAGGTCGAGTTGATTGGGGCAGGTGGCCAGCATGGTGGGCTCCAGATTTGCAACCACACGTTACGTTCAACGTCGCCAAGGCGTCGTAGGACACCGCCACGCCCGCAAATCGCATCGCAAGCCGCATCGGCCGGCGCAGAGGTCGGCGCGGGACTACGCGGAGTCAGCGCACTTCCCTGCAAGCGATCAGAGGGATCGGTCGCAAGATGGCACCTCCCCGGAGGAATGCAGCCATGGACGAACTCAGACTGCTGGAATGGCCCGCGATGGTCATCACGATGGCCGCTGCTTGGTTCCTGGCTTCACGCCGCTCACGGCGCCGGCATGCGGGCTTCTGGCTCTTTCTGTTCAGCAATGTCCTGTGGATGGGCTGGGGCGTCGCGATGCACGCCGATGCCTTCGTCGTGCTCCAGGTTTGCCTGGGCGCCATCAGCATCCGCGGCCTGCACAAGTCGTCGGAAGGCGAAGTCAAAAGCAAGAGCGCCTGGCGACCGCAACACTGAACGCACGGCCGGGACGTCGCCTCACTTCATGTCGAGCGACGAAGAACAGCTCCGCCGGCTGGTGCAGACCTGGCGGGCCACGAGCGCTGAGGGTGATGTGGGAGACGGTGCTCAGCCTGATGACGGACGACGTCGTCTTCCTCGTCACCGGGCGGCCGCTCTTGCGAACGGCGGCGTTCGAAGCCATGGCCCGGAGGCCGCCCGGCGGCCCGCGCCCGAAGTTCGAGGGGCAGGCGACGGTCCAGGAAGTCCAGGCGTCGGGCGATATGGCTTATGCGTGGACACAGCTCTCGGTCAAGGTCACGTCGCCCGGCGATGAGGTACCGACGGAGCGCGCCGGGCCGGTCCTCTCCGTGCTACGCCGCGTGGACGGCAGGTGGCTGCTGGCGCGGGACGCCAGCCTCCTGTCGCCGGTCACGCCTTAGCTTTCTGAGCCGACCTCCTGTTCTTTTTGGCGCCTGAGGCCTTGAAAATCAATCGGCCCTTGCCTTGCGCAGCCAAGGGCACGCGTGCCTGCGCGATCGTGGCGGTGATCAGCGCCTCCACGTCGGGATCCGCCAGTTGCTTGGCGTCAGCCAGCTCGATGAAGCGCACCTGCTTGCCCGTGCCGCGCAGCATCTGCTTCGGATCGGGCAGTTGCGGACCTTGACTGAAATACAGGAACACGCCGGTCGCCCGCAGCGCGATGGCCACGACGGCATCGATGCCCTTGTCGTTCGGCGAGTAGCCGATCACGACAAAGTCACCGTAGTCGTAGCCGAGTTCGTTGGCCGTCGGGAAGCGCTTGCGCACCGCGGCTCGAACCGCCCGGCCGAGCTTCTGGATCTTGGGCGCCAGCCTGTCGATGCAGGCCTGCAGCCGGACTTCGTCGTCACCATCTTTTGCCGTCATGCCGAGCTCCCGAGAAGAGCCATCATTGTGAATTCGCCAATGCCGTTTTTCGACTGACCCTATTTTTCACAAGAGTCCCGATTCCTACAGTCTCGCCATGCGATTCGGAGGAACGAACTCATGGACAAGATCGGTCGACATCTCTACAGCCTGACGGTGCTGCTGGCGGTTGCCAGCGTGGCGCTCACGCTCATCGGCTGCGCCAGCCCCGCGGGCATCCACCCCCAGGCCAAACTGGCGGACGCAAGCGCCCTGGCGCCGCTGAAGGGCACGCCGGTCGAACTCCAGGACCACTGGTGGCAAGCCTACGGCGACGCCCGCCTCGACGCGCTGATCGAGCGCGGCCTGGCCGCCAATCCCAGCCTGGCACTGACCCGGCTGCGCGTTGAGCGTGCTCAAGCGCTGACCAATCTGGTGGACGCCAACCGCCAACCCCGCGTGGACGCCGGGCTGGACGCCACCCGCGAGCGCTATTCCGCACAGAGCGCCCTGCCTCCCATCCTGGCCGGCCACACGCAGACCTCGGCCTCACTGCTGCTCAGCGGCAGCTGGGAGCTCGACGTCTTCGGCCGCCAGCGCGCTCAGCTCGACGCCGCCATTGGCAGCCAGCGCGCCGCCGTCGCCGACGACCAGGCCGCCCGCGTCCTGCTGGCCAGCAACATCGTGCGCCAGTACGTGCAACTGGCGCGGCTGGTCGAGCAGCGCGAGGTGCTGGAGCGCTCGCTGGCGCAGCGCCAGGACATCTTCGATCTGATCCAGCAGCGCGTGCGCGCCGGCCTGGACACGACGGTCGAACTGCACCAGGGCGAAGGCGCGATCCCCGAGATCCGCGCTGCCATCGAGTCCATCGACGAACAGCGCCAGTTGACCCGCCATGCGCTGGCCCTGCTGAGCGGTCAGGGTCCGAATGCGCTGGACGAGCTGTCGCCGCGCCTGGTCGAAGTGCAGCTGCTGCCCACGCCCGATGCTCTGCCGGCCGATCTGCTCGGTCGCCGCGCCGACATCACGGCCGCACGCTGGCGTGTCGAGGCGGCCTCGCAGGAGCTCGAAGCCGCGCACGCCCAGTTCTATCCGAGCATCAACCTGCTCGCCTTCGCCGGCTTCTCGTCCATCGGCCTGAACCAGCTCGTTGAAGCTGGCAGCCGGCAGATGGGCGTCGGCCCGGCCGTGCGCCTGCCGCTCTTCGACGCCGGCCGCCTGCGTGCCAACTACCGCGGCAAGGCGACCGAGGTGGACAGCGCCGTCGAGGCCTACAACGCCACCGTGCTGGAGGCATTGCGCGACGCGGCCGATGCGATCAGCAGCGTGGGCTCGGTACAGCGCCAGTTGAACGAGCGGCGCCTGGCGCTGGCCAGCGCGGAGCGCGCCTACGAACTCTCGGTGCAGCGCTATCGCGTCGGGCTCGGCTCCTACCTGAGCGTGCTGGCCGCCGAAACCAATGTGCTGACCCAGCGCAGCGCAGAGACCGAGCAGAAGGCCCGCGCGCTCGACTCGCAAGCCTTGCTGGCCCGCGCCCTCGGCGGCGGCTACGCACAGCCTGCCACACCCCCTTTCTCGAAGCTCGCCCTTCAATCGAACTGAAACCCTTTCGGAGAACCTCATCATGAACGCCTCCCCTGAACAAGCCGCCACCCCGCTGCGCCAGACCCGTCGCAAGTGGTTGATCGGCTTCGGTGCCGCCGTGGCCGTCGCCGCCACCGCTTACGCCAGCTACTACGCGCTCGTGCTGAGCCACTACGAATCGACGGACAACGCGTACGTGCAAGGCAACGTCGTGCAGATCACGCCGCAGGTCGGCGGCACGGTGGTGGCCATCGGCGCCGACGACACCGACTTCGTGCGCGCCGGCCAGACGCTGGTCAAGCTGGACCGCATCGACGCCCAGGTGGCGCTGGAGCAGGCCGAGGCCCAGCTGGCGCAGACCGTGCGCGAGGTGCGCGTGCTCTACGCCAACAACGGCACGCTCGGCGCCCAGATCGCGCTGCGTGAGGCCGAGCTGGCCCGCGCGCAGAGCGACCTCTCCAAGGCCGAGGACGACGCCCAGCGCCGCGCGGCGCTGACCCAATCGGGCGCGGTCAGCGCCGAGGAGTTCAAGCACGCGCAGTCGCAGCTGAGCGCCGTGCGCAGCAACGTGGCGGCGGCGCAGGCAGCGCTGGTGTCTGCACGCCAACAGCTGGCCTCCAACCAGACGCTGACCGCCGGCACCAATGTCGACCAGCATCCCAACGTGATGCGCGCCGCCGCGCGCGTCCACGAGGCCTACATCGCGCTGAACCGCTCAGTGCTGCCCGCGCCGGTCGATGGCTACATCGCCAAGCGCGGCGTGCAGCTGGGCCAGAAGGTGGCGGCCGGCAGTCCGCTGATGTCCGTCGTGCCGCTCAAGGATGTCTGGGTGGATGCCAACTTCAAGGAAAGCCAGCTGCGCCAGCTGCGCATCGGCCAGACCGTGCAACTGGAGGCCGATGTCTACGGCAAGAAGATCGAGTACCACGGCAAGGTGGCCGGCCTGGGCGCCGGCACGGGCTCGGCGTTCTCGCTGCTGCCGGCGCAGAACGCCACGGGCAACTGGATCAAGATCGTGCAGCGCGTGCCGGTGCGCATCGAGCTCGATCCCGCCGAGCTGTCCGAGCATCCGCTGCGCGTGGGCCTGTCCATGGACGTGACGGTGGACGTGAGCCGGCAGGACGGCAAGATCCTGGCCGACGCGCCGCGCCCGAAGTTCTTCGCCAGCACCGAGGTGTTCGACTCGCTGGAGCGCGATGCCGACCTGCGCGTGCGCGACATCATCGCCAGCAACAACGTGCTGACGACGCATGCCGATGCACGGCCTCGCCCCGTGACGGCGCTGGTGAAGACCTCGCCTGCGGGCGCCGCCGCCGTCTCCGCTGACTGATCATGGGAACCACCATGAATGCCGCAAGCACCCCACGCCCGCTCACGGGCCTGCCGCTGGTGATGGGCACGCTGGCCCTTTCGCTGGCGACCTTCATGAACGTGCTGGACACGTCCATCGCCAACGTCTCGCTGCCCGCCATCGCTGGCAACCTCGGCGCCAGCTCCAACCAGGGCACCTGGGTCATCACGAGCTTCGGCGTGGCCAACGCGATCTCGGTGCCGCTGACGGGTTGGCTGGCGCAGCGGCTGGGCGCGGTGCGCCTGTTCACGGCCAGTGTGCTGCTGTTCGTGCTGACCTCCTGGCTCTGCGGCTTTGCGCCCAGCCTGGAGATGCTGATCTTCTTCCGCATCCTGCAAGGCTTGGTGGCCGGGCCAATGATTCCGCTCTCGCAGGCGATGCTGCTGGGCTCCTACCCGCCGGCCAAATCTGGCATGGCCTTGTCGATGTGGTCGATGACGACGCTCGTCGCACCGGTTGCCGGGCCGCTGCTGGGCGGCTGGATCACGGACAACTATTCCTGGCCCTGGATCTTCTACATCAACATCCCCGTCGGCCTCGTCGCCGCGGGCGTGACCTGGTTCGTCTACCGCCAGCGCGAGACGCCGACCAAGAAGCTGCCCATCGACAGCGTGGGCCTGGGCCTGCTGGTGCTGTGGGTCGGGTCGCTGCAGATCGTGCTGGACAAGGGCAAGGAGCTGGACTGGTTCCACTCGCCCACCATCGTTGCCATGGCGCTGGTGGCAGCGATCGGTTTCGTCATCTTCCTGATCTGGGAGCTGACCGAGGAGCACCCCATCGTCGACCTCAAGCTCTTCAAGCGGCGCAACTTCGCCATCGGCGCGGTGACGCTCTCGCTGGCCTGGCTCGTGTACTTCGGCAACGTCGTGCTGCTGCCGCTGTGGCTGCAGCAGTTCCAAGGCTATACGGCCACGGCCGCGGGCTTTGCGCTGGCGCCGGTGGGCGTGCTGGCGGTGCTGCTCTCGCCGCTGGTGGGCAAGATCCTGCCCAAGGTCGATCCGCGCTGGATCTCGACGACGTCCTTCCTGGTCTTCACCGCCGTGCTGCTGATGCGATCGGAGTTCACGCCGCAGGTCGACCAGTGGTCCATCATGATCCCGACCTTCATCCAGGGCGCGGCCGTGGCCTGCCTGTTCACACCGCTGCTGTCGGTGGTGGTGTCGGGCCTGGATCCGGCGCGCATCCCCTCGGCCACCGGCCTGTCCAACTTCGTGCGGATCACCGCCGGCGCCTTCGGCACCTCGATCACCACGACGCTGTGGGACGACCGCGCCACGTTGCACCACGCCCACCTGACAGAAGCGATCACGAATGCCAGCGCCGAGACCGGCGACGCCTTCGCCCTCTTCGGCAAGCTGGGCCTGGGCGCGCAACAGGCAGCGGCCCAGCTGAACCGCTTCATCGACCAGCAGGCCGCCACCATGGCTGCCGACGACATCTTCATCGGCTCGGCCCTGATGTTCACGCTGCTGATCGCCCTGGTCTGGCTGGCCCGGCCCGTGCGATCGCAGGCGCCGGTGGACGCTGGCGGTGCGCACTGAGGCCCGGAGGCTGACAAAATGCTGAAACTGCACCGCAGCCGGATTGCCGCGACTCTTCCTGACCTTCCTGAAAGAAGGAGCGAGCTCATGAACGTGCAAGACAAGACCGCCGACACGCTGGAAGACTGGGTGCTCGCCGACCTGCAGGTGCTGACGCACATGGCCACGCTGGTCACCGGCCTGCCCAACGCCTTCATCACCATCGCCGATCCCGAGAATCCGCCGGTGCGCGGCCAGGAGGAGACCTACTGCAGCGCCGCCCTGCACGAGGACGACATGCTGATCGCTGAAGACGTGCGCCTGGACGACCGCACCAAGGCCATCGCCGAGCGGCGCAAGGACTCGCGCATCGTCACCTACGCCGGTGCGCTGATCAAGACGGATGACGGCCACAAGCTCGGCACGCTGTGCATCACCGACGAAGTACGCCGCCCGCTCAACGCCGAGCAGCTGCAGCTGCTGCGCGGCCTGGCGCGGCAGGCGATGAACCTGCTCTCGCTGCGCCAGACCAAGAAGGAGCTGACCGCCGCGCTGGACAAGATGACCCATCTCGCCATGGTCGACGAACTCACCGGCCTGCTGAACCGCCGGGCCTTCCTGCAGGAGGCCGAGAAGCTGCAGAAGCTTGCCAGCCGGCAGCAGGGTTCGGTCTGCATCGCCATCATCGACGTGGACCGCTTCAAGCAGGTCAACGACCAGCACGGCCACGCCGCCGGCGACCGCGTGCTCAAGGACGTGGCCCAGGCCCTGCGCGGCAGCCTGCGCGAGAGCGATCTGCTGGGCCGCATCGGCGGCGAGGAGTTCGCCGTTCTGCTGCCCTTCACCAACGAGACGAACGCGCTCAAGCGCCTGGACCAGCTGCGGCTCGGCGTGGCGGAGCACGATTCAGACGGGTTGCGCGTGACGATCAGCGGTGGCCTGTCCGAGCTGGGCGCACGCACCGTGGGCGAGGCGCTCAAGCGCGCCGATGCCGCGCTCTACCGCGCCAAGGCCACCGGCCGCAACCGCATCTTGCTGGCTGGCGATCCCGGGCCCTTCGACGACGTGGAGCCGCTGGCGGCCTGATCCAAGCCGCGCTTATTCGCGACGCAGCATCTCGTGCTGCTCGAACAACGTCGCCACCCAATCGATGAAGACGCGCACCTTGGCGCTGAGGAAGCGGTTCGGTGCGTACATCACATGGATGGGCGTCACACTCTCGCTCCACTCGGTCAGCAGGGGCACGAGGGCACCGGACTTGAGGGCCGCCGCTGCCGCGTACGAGGGCAGCTGCACGATGCCCAAGCCCGCCAGGCCGGCGGCGACGTAGGCATTGGTATCGCCGACCAGCAGCCGGTGCGAGAGGTTGCCGAACTCCAGCTCCGTGCTGCCGTTGTTGAAGCGAAACGGCGCGCCCCGGCCGGCCGTCGTGGCCGAGATCATGCCGATGGTCGGGAACTCCTTGAGCTCCTCGGGCGTCTGCGGCACGCCGTGGCGCTTGACGAACTCGGCGGTGGCGCAGGTCGTGAAGCTCAGGCTGCCGATGCGCCGGACCACCATCAACTGCTCGTTGACGCCGCCCGCGCGGATCACGCAGTCGATGCCCTCACCGATCATGTCCGCGTGCTTGTTGCTGGCGCTCAGCTCGATGGCGATGTCCGGGTATTCGTCGTAGAAAGCGTTCAGCGCCGGAACGATCACGCGCGCAGCCAGGCCCGGCGCCGTTTCCACCTTGATCCGGCCGGAAGGCTTGGCCAGCGATTGGCGGGTCGTGGATTCGATATCGCCCAGCTCGGCCAGCAGGCGGACGACGCGCTCGTAGTAGGTGGCGCCTTCCGGCGTGACGGTGACGCGCCGCGTGGTGCGGTGCAGCAGCCGCACCTTGAGATCCTGCTCCAGGCCCTGGATCAGCCGTGTGACCGTGGCGTTAGGCAGGTCCAGCGTGTCCGCCGCCTTGGTGAAAGTGCCCGCCTCGACCACGCGGACGAAAGCGTTCATCGCTGCAATACGGTCCATCGGTACGCCCCTCCCTCGGCTGCGGTCGATTATCCGGTCCGCACGAAATGATCGTTATTGCGGATTCCTGAATAGCCCACTGCCGCCAAGCCTCTTAATCCCAGCGAGCGCCGCTCCTAGAGTGCCTGCATCGACCTGATTCCTGGTCCGTGCAGAAAGGTATTCACGTGGCAGTTTCCCCATCGACAAACCCGGGCGTCGCCCTGATCACGGGCGCTTCCAGCGGCATCGGCGCGGTCTACGCTGACCGGCTGGCCCGGCGCGGCCACGACCTCATCCTCGTGGCCCGCGACCTGACCAAGCTGCAGGCCCTGGCTGACCGCATCACGCGCAGCACCGGCCGCCGCGTCGATTTCATCGGCGCGGACCTGACCACACTGGACGGCATGCGCCACGTCAGCCAGGTGCTGGAGAGCGATACGCGCATCACCGTGCTGGTCAACAACGCCGGCGTGGGCGCCACACAGCCGCTGGTCGATTCGGAAGTGAACCGCCTCTGCAAGATGATCCAACTCAACGTCACCGCACTGACCCGGCTCACGCACGCCGTGGCACCCGCCTTTGTGGCCCGCGGCGGCGGCACGATCATCAACATCGCCTCCATCGTGGCGCTGGCGCCGGAGCTGCTGAACAGCGTCTACGCGGCCAGCAAGTCCTTTGTGCTGACCTTCTCGCAAGCGCTGCAGCACGAGCTCGGCCCCAAGGGCGTGCAGGTCCAGGCGGTGTTGCCCGGCGCCACCAGCACCGACTTCTGGAACGTCGCCGGCACGCCGGTGCACAAGCTGCCGCCGCAGATCGTGATGCCGGTGGAGGAGATGGTGGACGCCGCGCTGGCCGGGCTGGATCGCCACGAGCTGATCACGATTCCCTCTCTGCCCGATGCGCAGGATTGGGAACGCTTCGACGCGGCTCGCCGCGCTTTGGGTCCGAATCTCTCGCATTCACAGGCGGCTGAGCGCTACCGACAACCCTTGGCCGTTGCAAGTACGGCCTGACTGACATACTCAGCGGACACCAGGAGAACCCGCCATGAGCACAGCTTTCAGCGCCCGCCCCGACATCTGGCTCGCAGCCGGCGTTCGAACGCCGTTCGCCAAGGTCGACGGAGCACTGGCGGCGCGCGATGCGCTGGGCCTGTCCGTGCCGGTGGCGCAGGCCATGCTTGTGCAGCTGCAGGGCGGGCAACCGGATTTCGCCGTCTGGGGCTGTGTGGCGCCCAACCTCACCTGGAGCAACCTCGGCCGCGAGGTGCTGATGGAAGCCGGTGCGCCCGCCACCATTCCGGCCTTCTCGACGGTGATGGCCTGCTCCACCAGCATGGTCGGCGCCTTCGAGGCCGCCGGCATGATCGACGACTCGCGCGGCCGCGCGCTGGCCCTGGTGGGCGGCGCCGAGAGCATGAGCCGCGTGCAGCTGGGTCTTGGCCAGAACCTGTCGGACTGGATGCGCGGCTTCCAGAAGGCGCGCTCGCTGGGGCAGAAGCTCTCGCATGCCACGGAGCTGAAGCTGCGCGACGTGCAGCTCTACCTGCCCTCGGTCACCAACCGCACGACCGGCCTGAGCATGGGCGAGCACACCGAGATCACTGCCAAGCAATGGAAGATCGCCCGCGCGGATCAGGACCAGCTCGCGCTCGACAGCCATCAGCGCGCCGTCGCCGGCTGGGAGCGCGGCTTCTTCGACGAGCTCGTCATCCCCGTGGAGGGCGTGGCTCGCGACGGTATTCCGCGCAAAGACACCTCGCTGGAAAAGCTCGCGCGTCTGCCGCCCGCCTTCGATCGCACCAGCGGCCAGGGCACGCTCAGCGCCGGCAATTCGTCACCGTTGACCGATGGCGCAGCCGCGCTGTGGGTGGGCTCTGCCGCAGGCATGGAAAGGCTGCCGGCCAACGCCCACCGCGTGCGCCTCGTGGACTGGGAAATCTCGGCCGTGGACTTCCGCGTGGAAGGCCTGCTGATGGCGCCGGCCTTTGCCATCCCGCGCCTGCTGGCCCGCCACGGCCTGCGCTATGAAGACGTCGCCTTGTGGGAGATCCACGAGGCCTTCACCGCGCAGGTACTGTTCCACATCCAGGCCCTGCAAGACGAGGGCTTCCTGCGCGAGAAGGTCGACATTGCTGAGCCGTCGCGCTTCGGGCGCTTCCCTCGCGATCGCATCAATCCGAATGGCGGCAGCACCGCGCTCGGCCATCCCTTCGGCGCCACGGGTGCACGCATCCTCAGCCAGGCGATCAAGGAACTGGCGGCATTGCCAAGCGGCAGCTTTGCCATCGTCAGCATCTGTGCCGACGGCGGCCAGGGCAGCGTGGCCCTGCTTCAGAAACCTTAAGCGGAAGAATCCGGCTGCAGTGTGTGCGCGTCGCGCGCCAGCAGCCAGCGACCATCGGGCTGGCGGCGGTAGACGGTCAGGCGATGACCGGACAGCCTGGTCGGCTCGCCGCCCGCGCGAGGCTGGATCGACAGCGAATCGGTGCAGCGCGTGTAGGCCATGTCACCGGACACGACGATCTCGTCGGGCTCGCTGACACAGCGCAGCAGCAGCCGCTCATGCGCGCCCGTGAAGCCGGCGATGAAGCCTTCACGGCCGAACGGCTCCTGGCCTGGATTGATAAGGACGACGTCGTCGGCAATCATGCCCAGCAGGCTGTCGAGATCACCTGCGTTGACGGCTTCGATCCAGCGCTCGTGGATCGCGCGGATGGCTTGTTCATCGGCATTCATCGGCAGCTCCCGGATCGGCAGGTCAGTGCTGCGTGACCACGATCGGGTCGCCGCGGGTGATGATCATCGTGTGCTCGTATTGCGCCGACAGATTGCCCGGCACGCCCACCAGCGTCCAGCCATCGTCGGTCTCCTCGACGATGCGGCTCTTGGTGGAGAGGAAGGGCTCGATGGTGATGACCATGCCTTCCTTCAGCACGCGCTTGTCGGTCCGGTCGAAATAGCCGGCGATGTGCTCGGGCTCCTCGTGCAGCGCGCGGCCGACGCCGTGGCTGCCGAGGTTCTCGATGATCTTGAAGCCGTAGGTCTTGGCCGTTCGCTCGATGGCGGCACCGATGCCGCTGATCGGCCGGCCGGCGCGGGCGTGCTTCATCGCGGCTTCCAGTGCCTCGCGCGTGGCGTGGCAAAGCCGCGTTTTCAGCGGGTTCGTCGGCGGCACCACGCGCGTACCGCCCGTGTCCGCGAAGTAACCGCCCAGTTCGGCTGACACGTCGACGTTCAGCACGTCGCCAGCGCGGATCACGCGGTCGCCCGGGATGCCATGAGCGGCCTCCTCATTGATGCTGATGCAGGTGGCGCCAGGGAAGTTGTAGGTCAGCTGGGGCGCGGAGCGGGCGCCGCGCTGCTCCAGCAGCCTTGCGCCAATGGCGTCCAGCTCGCGCGTCGTCATGCCCGGTTCGGCAGCCTGCAACATCTCGTGCAGCACGAAGGAGACGATGCCGCCGATGCGCTGGAGCGCGACGATGTCGCTTTCGGTTTCGATGGTCATGCGGATTCCTTGCGATTCAGGCGTTGGTGATGAAAAACTGGCTCGGCGCCTGTCCGAACTGCTTGCGGAACATGGCGGCGAAGGCGCTGGGGCTCTCGTAGCCTAGCGCAAGCGCCACGTCGATGACCTTGGCTCCCGTGGCCAGCAGCTCCAGCCCGTGCAGCAGCCGCGCTTGCTGGCGCCACTGGCCGAAGGTCATGCCGGTCTCCTTGAGGAAAAGGCGCTGGATGGTCTTCACGTCGATGGACAAGTGGCACGCCCAGTCGGCCATCGTGGAAGCGTCGTCGAGCTGCGCCTGCAGGGCCCGGCAGATCTTGAGCAGGCGCGCGTCGGTGGGCATCTGCAGATGCAGCGGCAGCACGGGTAGGCCGCGCAGCTCGTCGAGGATCAGCCGCATCAGCCGGCCGTCGCGCGTGCCGGCCGTGTAGGGTTGCTGCACCTCCATGGCCGAGCGGATCAGCTCGCGCAGCAGGGCGGAGATGCCGACGGCCTGCGTCTCTTCCAGCAGCTTCGGCGCGGCGTCCACAGCCACCAGCAGGCTGCGCATGTGGACCTCGCCCACGCATCGGATCTCGTGCTGCATGCCTGAGCGCATCCAGATGCCACGCGTGGGTGGCACGACCCAGCGGCCGGCCTCGGCCTGCACGAGCATCACGCCCTGCACCGCATAGATCAGCTGGTGGTGGCGCGAGTGCGAGTGCGCCTCGATGTGCCAGCCGGCGGGATAGTCGGTGGCGCGGCAGGTGATGGGTGAAGGCGCCGCCTCGATCTCCCGCAAGATCTCCGGCAGGGCCTTGGGTCGGCGGTTGGCCTTTCCGGCCGCAATGTCCGTTTTGAGATGGTTCATGGTGGATTGGCGCGAGACAACCAGGGGCGGATTTTCCACAATTCCGCCATGACAAACGCTACCGTGGTCCGCACCGGGCCGTCCTACCCCATCCTGGGCGCCATCAGCACGGCCCACATGGTCAACGACATGATGCAGTCCCTGATCCTGGCCATGTACCCGCTGCTCAAGGGCGAGTTCTCGTTGAGCTTCGGCCAGATCGGCCTGATCACGCTGACCTACCAGCTCACGGCCTCGCTGCTGCAGCCACTGGTGGGGCTGTTCACCGACCGCCGGCCGCAGCCGTACTCGCTGCCCTTCGGCATGACGTCCACGCTGATCGGCCTGCTGCTGCTGGCCTTTGCGCCGAACTTCCACACGGTGCTGCTGGCGGCGGCCTTCGTGGGCATCGGCTCGTCGATCTTCCATCCGGAGTCCTCGCGCATCGCGCGGCTGGCCTCGGGCGGCAAGCATGGCTTTGCGCAATCGGTCTTCCAGGTCGGCGGCAACACGGGTACGGCCATCGGCCCGCTGCTGGCGGCCGCCGTCATCGTGCCCTTCGGCCAGAAGAGCGTCGCCTGGTTCACGCTGGCCGCACTGCTGGGCATCGGGCTGCTGCTGCAGGTCAGCCGCTGGTATGCCGCGCATCACATCGCAGCGGCCGGCAAGAGGGCCGCCGCCGTGGTGGCGCCCTACCCACGCCGCGTGGTGGCCGGCGCCATCGTCGTGCTGCTGGTGCTGATCTTCTCCAAGTACTTCTACATCGCCGGCCTGAGCAGCTTCTACACCTTCTACCTGATCGACCGCTTCGGCCTCTCGGTGCAGAGCGCGCAGCTGCACCTGTTCGCCTTCTTGCTGGCCTCGGCCGTGGGCACGGTGGCGGGTGGCCCGATCGGCGACCGCATCGGCCGCAAGCCCGTGATCTGGGCTTCGATCCTGGGCGTGGCGCCGTTCGCGCTGCTGCTGCCGCACGCTAACCTGTTCTGGACGACGGCGCTGACGCTCGTCATCGGCTTGGTGCTGTCCTCGGCCTTCTCGGCCATCTTGGTCTACGCGCAGGAGCTGATGCCCGGCAAGGTGGGCATGGTGTCGGGCCTGTTTTTCGGCTTTGCCTTCGGCATGGGCGGCTTGGGCGCCGCGGTGTTGGGCCTGCTGGCGGACCGCACGAGCATCGCCTTCGTGTACGACTCGATCGCCTACCTGCCGCTGCTGGGCCTGGTGGCGGCGCTGCTGCCCAAGGGCGTGCGCAAGCAGCGCTGAAGCATCACTTCTTGAGCAGCGCCTTGCAGGGATCTTCGCGCTCGGCCGCCGGCAGGCGCACGACGGCGTCGTAGGCGCCTTTCGCCCGGTCGCTGCCTTGCTCCATTCCCTGCTCCATATAGGCCGCGCTGAAGATGTCGTTCGCCGGCACGCCGGCCGCTCGCAGGTAGAGCGGCACGGCCAGGTCGCGGCGCACATGGCCGTTGCCGGCGATCAGCACCACGCGCTCGGCCCCCGCAGCACGCGCGGCCAGCATCGCCTGCGCCATCGCGGCGTCGCGGCCGCGCTGGGCCAGCACCATGCCCGGCATCATCTGCGCCGGCATCGCGCCGCAATGGCCCTGGTCGATGTCGTCGACCATCGCCTTCTGCTGCGCATCACCCCAGACGCTGTTGGCGCGCAGCTGGGCCAGATCGGCCGGCCAGGCGGATTCGCCGTCGCGCACCAGGGCGCGCGCCTTGTCGCGCTCCAGATTGCCGCCGACGATGCCGGCCTTGCCGGCCAATGCAGCGTCAATCACCGGCTTGTGCAACGGCCAGCGCCAGCCCTTGCGGTCGAGTGCGCCGGCATCGGCGATGGCTTCGGCATCACGCGGCGCGGCGGCGAGAGCTGCGTCTCGATCCCGGCCCATCTGCTCGAAGACAACCACCGTGCGCTTGCCGTCCGCCAGCAAATTGCGCAGGACGCCGGCGCGCATGTCGTGGATGGCGGCGTTGTCGTGCACTTCGCCCAGGAGCAGGAAGTGCGCATCGTCCAAACGCGGCTTGGGCTTCGGAGAGGCGCAGGCAGTCAGGGCGGCGATCAGCAGGAGGGGCAGGAGTTTTCGCATGATTCGGACGACGTAAGCCTCAGCGCAGCAGCAGCATCGGCGAAGGATCAGCCTTGCTCGCGTCATACGGATGCCAGACCTGGCCGCCGACGCGCGCAAGGATCAGGCGCACATAACCGCGAGTTTCGGCGTACGGCGGCACGCCGCGATAACGGTCCACGGCCTTCTCGCCGGCGTTGTAGGCGGCCAGCGCCAGCGGCACGCTGCCCTGGTAGTAGGCCAGCAGCCAGCGCAGGTAGGCCATGCCGCCCTTGATGTTCTGCGTGGGGTCGGTGATGTTGACGACGTTGAAGCGCCGCGCGGTCTCGGGGATCAGCTGCATCAAGCCCTGCGCGTTCTTGTCCGAGCGGGCCAGCGGATCGAAGTTGGATTCGGTGGCGATCAGCGCCAGCACGAGCGTGGGCGAGAGCTTGTAGTCCGGCGCCACCAGCTCGACAAAGCGCACGATGGCGGCCGGTGCGTTGGCCGGCGGCGGCAGCCTGACGAAGCCTTGCGCGGTGATCTTGTTGCCCGCCTTGGCGATCTTGGGCGCTTCGAGCAGTTGTTTGTCTTCTTCAGGCGGCCGCAGGCAGGGCGGCGGGGGGCCCAGCGGCGTGCCCAGGCGCTGCGCCATGTTCTCGGCCTGGGTGAGGCCTTGCTCGGCGGCGGCGGCGAAGAGGTGCGCGGCCTCGGCATCGTTGCGCTGGATGCCGCGGCCGTTGGTCAGCATCCACGCGAGGTCGTACTGGGCGACGGCGTCCCCGTAGCGCGCGGCGCGGCAGTAGAGCTGGGCGGCCAGCACGGCGTCGCGCGGCTGGCCATCGCCGTTCTCCGCGGCCTCGCCTTCCTTGCGCCAGCGCTCCACCTGGGCCGGCACCACCGTGCCCTTTTCGGGCGGCGGCGTGCTGGGGCGCGGCAGGGATTCGAGCGTCAGCTGCGGCGGCTGGGGGACCTGCGCGGCCACATGCGCCGGCATCTGCACGGCGACGAACACGAGCAGGGCCAGCGCGCGGCGCATCGGCGGATCAGCGGATGTGAGTCCGGCCGCCGACGGCCTTGACCATGCTCTCGCCCATCGCAGCACCGAAGCGCTTGGCCAGGCGTTCGGCCACGTTGTCGCGCGGGGTGTAGTCGACCACGTCTTCGGCCTTGATGACCTCGCGCGCCACATAGTCGAGGTTGCCGAAGTCATCGGCCAGGCCGAGCTTCACGGCCTCTTCGCCGTTCCAGAACAGGCCGGAGAAGGTGTCCGGCGTTTCCTTCAAGCGCTTGCCGCGGCCCTCGCGCACGACGGCGATGAACTGCTGGTGGATCTGGTCGAGCATCGCCTGGGCGTATTCGCGCTGCTTGGGTTTCAGCGGCGAGTACGGGTCGAGCATGCCTTTGTTGGAGCCGGACGTGATCAGGCGGCGCTCGACGCCGTACTTTTCCATGGCGCCATTGAAGCCGAAGCCGTCCATCAGCACGCCAATGGAGCCGACGACCGAGGCCTTGTCCACGTAGATCTCGTCCGCCGCCACCGCCATGTAGTAGGCGCCCGAGGCGCAGATCTCTTCGCAGACCGCGTACACCTTCTTGTGATAGCTGGCGCGCAGGCGGTTGATCTCGTCGTTGACGATGCCCGACTGCACGGGGCTGCCGCCGGGCGAGTTGAAGCGCAGCACGATGGCCTCGGCGCCGGGGTCGGCGAAGGCGTCCTTCAACGCGGCAACGATCAGCTCGGCGCTGGCCTCGGTGTCCTCGGCGATCTCGCCGCGCACGTCGATCAGGGCGGTGTGGGGCGCGGTCGACGCATTGACGTGCCAGCGCGGCGCGAACAGCGCCCACGCAATGCTGCCGAGCAGCAGCAGCCAGAAGGCCCGCAAGATCCAGCTCCAGCGGCGGCTGCGGCGGCGCTCACGCAGGTATTCGCGGGCGAACTCGGCCAGCGCGGCGTCGAGCTCAGGGCGTTGCGGGTTGGATTGCTGGTCGGGGGAATTCATTTTTTGACGTCGTCTTCTTCTTCAAAAGCAGGCCTGATGTCGCGGGAAGGATACCAATACACCCTCCCCTCGCTTTCCTCGACACGGAGCTTGGTCAGGCCCGTTCGGCCGCACATGCCGGTCACGCAGCGGCCGGTCTTGGGGTCGTAGACGGCGCCGTGGATGCTGCACATGATGAACTCCTTGCCGCTGTCCAGGAACTCGCCCTCCTGCCAGTCCATCTCGGTCGGCACGTGGGCGCAGCGGTTCAGGTAGGCGTGCACCTCGCCGTCGAAGCGCAGGGCGAAGGCGCGCACGGGCTGGCGCCACTGCACGACCTCGAAGGCCACGGCCTTGCCGCGTTCCTCCAGCGCTTCGGAGCCGCAGACTTCACGCGGCGCTTCGATGATCGGCTCGTCAGCCATGCTGCATCAGCCAGTCGTGCAGCTCGGCCGTGGAATGGGCGACGAACAGCGGGTTGAATTCGGCGAACGATTCGTGATCGTGGGCGCCAAAGCTCACGCCCACACAGGCGCAGCCGGCGTTGACGGCCATCTGCAGGTCGTGCGTGGTGTCGCCGATCATCAGCGTGCGTTCGGGCTCGGCGCCGAATTCGCGCATCAGCTCCATGAGCATCTGCGGGTTGGGCTTGCCGGCAGTCTCATCGGCCGTGCGGCTGCCGTCGAAGATGGAGGTCAGCTCCGCGCGGCGCAGCGATTCGGTCAGGCCGCGGCGGTTCTTGCCGGTGGCCACCGTCAGCCAGTGGTGGCGCGCCTTGAGCGCGGCCAGCATCTGCGCCGTGCCGTCAAACAGCACGATCTCTTCCATATTGCTCAGCCAGTGGTGGCGAAAGCGCAGGCCCAACTCGGGGTAGCGATCGGCGTGCAGGCCCGGCACCGCGTGGGCGAGCGCCTGCGAGAGATCGAGCCCGATCACATAGGCGGCCGCTTCGTCGGACGGGCGCGGCTCGCCCACGTCTTCAGCGGCGTTCTGGATGCAGCGGGTGATGAGGCCGGTGGAATCGGCGAGCGTGCCGTCCCAGTCGAAGGCGATCAGGTCGAAATTCATACAGCGGATGAAGAAAGAAGCTTCTGGCAGTCAGGTGGCAGCGGCGCTTCGCAGCTCACCGTCTCGTTGGTCGCCGGATGCTGGAACGACAGCTTGCGCGCGTGCAGGAACATGCGATCAAACTTCAGCGGCCCGCGCGCCAGTTCGCGGTTGCGCTCGAAGTCGCCGTACTTGGGATCGCCGACGATGGAATGCCCGGCCTGCTGCAGGTGCACGCGAATCTGGTGCGTGCGGCCGGTCTTGATCGTCACATCAAGCAGGCTCCAGCCCGGCAGCTTTTGCATGATCTTGACGAGGCTGATCGAACGCTTGGCGTCCTCGTCGCCCTCCTTGCCGGGGCGCACCCAGCGCTCGCCGTCGCCGCCGATGAACTTCACCAGCGGCACGTCGATCACCTTGAGCTTGGCGGGCCACTCGCCCCAGACCAGGGCAGCGTAGGTCTTGCCTGTTTCTCGCTCCCGCAGCTGATCCTGCAAATTGACGAGGGCGCTGCGCTTCTTGGCGATCATCAGCAGGCCGGAGGTTTCCTTGTCGAGCCGGTGCACCAGTTCCAGGAACTTGGCCGTGGGGCGGGCGCGGCGCAGCTGCTCGATCACGCCGAAGCTCACGCCGGACCCGCCGTGGACGGCGACGCCAGCCGGCTTGTCGATGACCAGCACATGGTCGTCTTCGAAGACGACGGGGAATTCACGGGCGGGGGCCGCCGCAGCGGCCGGCACCTCGGGCTTGGCGGCCACACGGACGGGCGGGATGCGCACTTCGTCGCCCAGTTCGAGCCGGGTGTCGGCCTGGGCTCGGCCCTTGTTGATGCGGACCTCGCCGGCGCGGATCACGCGGTAGACGTGGGTCTTGGGCACGCCCTTGAGTTCGCGCAGCAGGAAGTTGTCGAGGCGCTGCCCGGCCGAGCCTTCATCGATGATGACGCGGCGAACCTGGGGTTTGTCCGGAGCCGGAGCAGGCAAATGCTCACTTTTTGCGGCAGCCGCCCCCCGTGCTTTCGCCCCTATAATGTTGCTCACTACCTTTGCGCCGTAAGTGTTTGATTTTTCAGATTTTACCGGGTGAACCCGGGGAAATCACCGGCGGTGCAGAGGCAGGGCGCGGCAAGAGCCGCGTCAAAAGGTGATGCAACGCGCATCCCTCGCAAGGCGGGCCTTGTCCCCAAGTGACCTGGCGGTCTTGCGGTTTGCGCGGCAGAGCAATGTAGACAGAACCAGCCTGACGCGGCGCTTCCCATTGAAGGGCCTGCAGGCGACAAACAAAGGTTTCACGGCTGGAGACCGCAAGGTCTTCAGCCCAGCGTCCAGCCAGTCCCAGCGGATGATTCACTCCCCCTCCCCCACCACCACCGCCCGCGCGCTACGACGCCCGGCCGTGGTCAGGCCGTGCCAAGAGCGCGTCGGGGACGACGGAGCCGGATCCCCGCCCTCGCTGTCGGGTCGCACGCGCCAACGCTGAACTGCCGATCGCTTCAACCGGTCAAGGCACTCAGTCCAGGGCGATTCCTTCCTCGGTTCTCCTCCATTGCTCGTGTGTCGAGCACATGTGAATGTCGTGCAGCTCGCCTGCACTGAGGAGTGATTGATGAAACGCATGCTGATCAATGCGACGCAGCAGGAAGAGCGTCGCCTGGCCATCGTCGATGGCCAGAAGCTGCTGGACTTCGAAACCGAAATCGAAGGCCGCGAACAGCGCAAGGGCAACATCTACAAGGCTGTGGTGACGCGCGTCGAGCCGTCTCTCGAAGCCTGCTTCGTGGACTACGGCGAAGACCGCCATGGCTTCCTGCCCTTCAAGGAAATCTCGCGCCAGTGGTTCCGCGAAGGCGTGGAAGTCAAGAACGCGACCATCAAGGACGCGATCCGCGAAGGCCAAGAGCTGCTAGTCCAGGTGGAGAAGGAAGAGCGCGGCAACAAGGGCGCCGCCCTGACCACGTTCGTCTCCCTGGCTGGCCGCTACCTTGTGCTGATGCCCAACAACCCGCGCGGCGGTGGCGTTTCACGCCGCATCGAGGGTGAGGACCGCGAAGAACTGAAGGAAAACCTCGACCAGCTCGAGTACCCGAAGGGCATGAGCCTGATCGCCCGCACTGCCGGCATCGGCCGTTCCGCTGCCGAACTGCAGTGGGACCTGAACTACATGCTCAAGCTCTGGACCGCCATCGACGATGCGGCCAAGGGCGGCAAGGGTGCCTACCTGATCTACCAGGAGTCGTCGCTCGTGATCCGCGCGATCCGCGACTACTTCACCGCCGACATCGGCGAGATCTTGATCGACACGGACGACCTGTTCGAGCAGGCCCACCAGTTCATGAACCACGTGATGCCCGACCAGGGCCATCGCGTGAAACGCTACCGCGACGACGCGCCGCTGTTCAGCCGCTTCCAGATCGAGCATCAGATCGAAACGGCCCACAGCCGCACGGTCAACCTGCCCTCGGGCGGCGCCATCGTGATCGACCACACCGAAGCCCTGGTTTCGGTGGACGTGAACTCGGCCCGCGCAACCCGCGGCGGCGACATCGAGGAAACCGCGACCCGCACCAACCTCGAAGCGGCCGATGAAATCGCCCGCCAGATGCGCCTGCGCGACCTCGGCGGCCTGATCGTCGTCGACTTCATCGATATGGAAGAGTCGAAGAACCGCCGCGACGTGGAACAGCGCCTGCGCGACGCGCTGCGCAACGACCGCGCCCGCGTGCAGTTCGCCTCGATCAGCAAGTTCGGCCTGCTCGAACTGAGCCGCCAGCGCCTGCGCCCGGCCCTGAGCGAAGGCAACCACATCACCTGCCCGCGCTGCAACGGCACCGGCCACATCCGCGACACGGAATCGTCGGCGCTGCAGATCCTGCGCATGGTCCAGGAAGAGGCCATGAAGGACAACACCGCTGCCGTGCACGTGCAAGTGCCGGTGGAAGTGACCTCCTTCTTGCTGAACGAGAAGCGCACCGAGATCACCAAGATCGAGATGAAGCAGCGCGTGACCGTGCTGCTCGTGCCCAACAAGCACCTCGAAACGCCGAACTACAAGCTCGAGCGCCTGCGCCACGACGACCCGCGTCTGGACAACCTGCAGGCCAGCTACACGATGATCGACGAGCCGACCGACGAGGTGGGCATCACCCGTCGCAGCGACGGCAAGGACGAGAAGAAGAACAAGCAGGAACCGGTCATCAAGGGCATCCTGCCCGAGCAGCCGGCGCCGATCGCTCCCCCGAAGCCCGAGACGCCCAAGGCAGCCGCTCCCGTGGCCGCAGCCCCGGTGGCCGCGCCCGTGCCGGCCGGTGGCGGCTTCTTCGGCTGGGTCAAGAAGCTGTTCGGCGGTGCTGAAGCCACTCCGGCTCCGGCCCCGGTCGAAGCCAAGCCCGCCGAGAAGAAGCGCGAAGGCGGCCGCGATGGTGGCCGTGACGGCAACCGACGCGGTGGACGCGGTGGCGAGCGCGGTGAACGTGGCGAGCGCGGCGGTGATCGCGGTGATCGCAATGCCAAACGCGACGGTCAACGCGCCGAAGGTCAACGCGGCGAGAAGTCGCAGGAAGCCCGTGGCGGCGAACAGCAGCAGCGCGGTGAGCGCGGCGGCCGTCGCAACGAACGCGGCGACCGTGGCGAAGGCAAGCCGGAGAACAAGGTCGAGGGCACCGAGCAGCGCGCAGAGCGCGGCGAACGCGCAGAACGTGGTGAACGTGGCGATCGCAACGACAACAGCCGCCGCCGCGAACGTGGCGAGCGCCGTGAGCGCGGCGAAGGCCAGGCTCAGGCACAAGCTGCACTGGACCTGAACAACACAGCGAACGTTGCTCACGAAGCGCCGCCGGCCTTCGTCGACACGCAGGCCGAAGCCGTCGAGCCGTCCAGCCATGAGCCGGGCACCGAAGGCACGACCGAGGAACGCCAAGGCCGCAGCCGCCGTCGCCGTCGTGGTGGCCGTGGTCGTGAAGAAGGCGCCAACGCTGCAGTGAATGGCGAGGAAAACGCTCAGCTGGCCGCCGATGGCGTAGCCGCTGAAGGTGCCGAAGCCTCCGCCGCTGCCGAGAATGCAGAGGGTGCGGAAGGCGCGGAAGGCGTGGAAATCACCGAGGGCGACGACACCGGCGAAGGCCATGGTCGTGACGGCACCCGCCGCCGCCGCAGCCGCGACCGCTATCGCCGCGAGCGCCGTGAGGATGGCACTGCCGCTGACGGCCAGATCGACGCGCAGGCCGACGAGGCCAGCCAGCCGATCGAAGCCGTGGCCGCCGCTGCCGAAGCGCCAGTCGCCGCTGTCGCCGCGCCGGTCGCTGCAGCAGCACCCGTGCGCGCACCGGCTCCGTCCGCCGCGCCCATCGTGGTCGAACGCTTCGTGCTGCCGGTCGATGCCCTGCAGACCGTGGCCGAAGTCGCTGGCCTGCAATGGGTGAACTCGGACGCCGAGAAGGTCGCCACCGTGCAAGCCGCCATCGCCGCCGAGCCCAAGCCCGTGCACGTGCCGCGCGAGCGTCCTCCGCTGGTCGTGGTGGACGAAGGCCCGCTCGTGCTGGTCGAGACCCGCAAGGATCTCAGCCAGATCAAGTTGCCTTTTGAACGCTGAGTTCGAGCGCTGATCTGCGCTAACGCCTGATTTCCCCGGAAGGGGAATAGGAACAGCCGCCCGGGCGCAAGCTCCGGCGGCTTTTTCACGCCGGACCCGCGAACTGGCGGCATGATGAGCGATCTCTTCCACGAAGGTTCGCCACCATGCTTGCCAAGCTCCTGCTGCCCCTCGCCATCGCGCTCGCGCTGCCGGCCCATGCCGCCGATCCGCAGGAGATCGAGCTGCACTTTCGCCCGCTGCCGGGCATCAAGCAGCGCCTGAACATCGGCATGAACATCAGCTCGACCATGGACATGCTGCCCGGCGCCGAAACGCCGCCCGATGAAGCGGCCAAGATCGCCGAGCGCCGCCAGCAAATGGGCAAGGGCTTCGCGATGGACATGGCCCTGCAGATGCGGGCCGAGGCCAGCGAGGTCGATGCCAAGGGCGACTACCTGATGCACATCCGCGGCGAAGGCGGCCAGCTCAAGCTGCGCATGCCCGATGGCCAGGTCAAGGACATGCCCGCCCCGCAGGCCGAGCTTGAGATGGACGCGCTGCTGAACACCCAGCAGCACACCAAGGTGGAACTGCTGCGCATGAAGGGCCTGAGCGTCAAGCTGGATGCCGCCGCGCAGCAGGCCCTGGTCAACCAGATGCTGCAGCAGCTGGGCGGCCAGTTCGCCGAGCTGGAAGGCCGCAAGCTCAAGATCGGCGAAAGCGCCGAGATCCCGTTCAACATGCAGATGCCGATGGCACAACTGCCACAGAACATGAAGATGTCGGCCACGATCAAGCTGACGCTGAAGTCCGTCCACCAGGGCGTTGCCCACTTCGACGAAGCCGTGCAGATGCAGTTCGCCACCGCCGGCGACGCCAGCGCCCCCACCCAGCCCAAGATCACCGCCACCGGATCGGGCAAGGGCGCCCTCGCCTACCGCCTGGCCGAGCGCATCCCGCTGCGCAACGACCTCGACATGACCATGAACATCGACACCGAGCTGCCCGGCAAGGTGGACATGAAGATGGCCATGCTGATGAAGATGCGCATGAAGAGCGAGCGCCTGGACTGAGGCGCCGGCCGGGGCCTCAGTCCAGGCCCCATCGCCGGGAATGCTCCGATGGCATCGGGAAACGTCTGCTTTACAGTGCGCCCTTCCCCATTCCATCGACAGCCATGAGCTCTCTACCCATCGACAAGAGTGCAGGTGCAGGCGCCGCTACCCCGGCGCCCAAAATGCCGCCCCAGATTCCGTACATCATCGGAAACGAAGGCTGCGAACGCTTCAGCTTCTACGGCATGCGGAACATCCTCACGGTGTTCCTGATGACGAGCCTGCTGCTCTCCATCCCGGAGGAGCTGCGCAAGGGCGAAGCCAAGGAGGTGTTCCACACCTTCGTGATCGGCGTGTACTTCTTCCCCCTGCTGGGCGGCTGGATCGCCGACCGCTTCTGGGGCAAGTACAACACCATCCTGCGCCTGAGCATGCTGTACGTGGCGGGCCATGCCTGCCTGGCGATCTTCGAGCACAGCATCCAGGGCTTTTATTTCGGCCTCTTCCTGATCGCGCTGGGCTCGGGCGGCATCAAGCCGCTGGTGAGCTCCTTCGTGGGCGATCAGTTCGACAAGAGCAACCGCAGCCTGGCGCAGAAGGTGTTCGACGCTTTCTACTGGATCATCAATTTCGGCAGCTTCTTCGCCTCGCTGTTCATGCCGATTCTGCTGAAGAGCTTCGGCGCGGCCGTGGCCTTCGGCATTCCCGGCGTGTTCATGGCGATCGCCACCTTGATCTTCTGGTCCGGCCGCCACAAGTACGTGCACGTGAAGCCCACGGCGCACGAGGATCCGAACAGCTTCCTCAAGGTCGTGCGCACAGCGCTCGGCGGTGGTGGCGTCGGTGCCGGCGTGGCGCTGGCTGGCTTGGCCGCAGCGGTCTATGCCGTGAGTCGCTATGAATCGCTGGGCCTGGTGGCCGCGCTGTGCCTCGCGCTGCTGCTGGTGATGGCCTTCGGCGGCATCGGTGCCGCCATGCAGCTTGACCGCGCCGTGCCCAAGCATGGTGCCGAGGCCGTCGACGCCGTGCGCTCGGTCCTGCGGCTGCTCGTGCTCTTCGCGCTCGTCACGCCGTTCTGGTCGCTGTTCGACCAGAAGGCCTCGACCTGGGTGCTGCAAGCCGACCAGATGGCCAAGCCCGAGTGGTTCCAGTCCTCGATGATGCAGGCGCTGAACCCGGCGCTGGTGATGATCCTCATCCCCTTCAACAACACGGTGCTCTTCCCCCTGCTCTCGCGCATGGGGTTGAAGATCACGGCGCTGCGCCGCATGGGCATGGGCATCGCGTTCTCGGGCCTGGCCTGGATCGTGGTCGGCGGCATGCAGCTGATGATGGACGGCGGCGACAAGCTCGTCATCACCTGGCAGATCCTGCCCTATGTGCTGCTGACGATCGGCGAAGTGCTGGTCTCGGCCACGGGCCTCGAGTTCGCCTACAGCCAGGCACCGCTGGCCATGAAAGGCGTGATCACGAGCTTTTGGAACCTCTCGGTCACCATGGGCAACCTGTGGGTGCTGCTGTCCAACAGCAGCGTCAAGAGCGAGGGCGCCACGGCCTGGATCGGCTCGACAGGCCTGTCAGTGACGGCTTTCCAGATGTTCTTCTTTGCGGGCTTCGCGCTCGTGGCTGCGACGCTGTTCGCGCTCTACGCGCGCGGCTACAAGCTGCTGGACAACTACCGAGGCTGAGGCGGCTGCTCGACGACGACGAAGGCGGCTGCATAGTCGACTTCGTCGGTCACCGTCACGTGCGCGCGCAAGCCGCGCGCCTCGAACCACTCAGCCAGGGCACCGTGCAGACGGACTTCCGGCTTGCCGCTGGGCGCCTTGACGATCTCGCAGGCGCGCCAGGTCATGGGCATCACCAGCCCTAAGCCGATGGCCTTGGAGAAGGCCTCCTTGGCCGAGAAGCGCGTGGCCAGGTAGGCCAGGCCGCGCGTCTCGTGGCGCGCGCGCCGCTGGCGAAAGACTTCGATCTCGTGCGGGCCGAGCACCTTCTCGGCAAAACGGTCGCCGCGGCGCGCGAGGGTCTCGCGCATGCGGCGGATGTCGCAGATGTCGGTACCAATGCCGTAGATCATGGGCGTTAGAGGTAGGCCTGCTGGATGGCGCGCAGATAGCCGCGCACGGTCTCGGCATAGCCGGCCTCCAGCGCGTCGGCGATCAGCGCATGGCCGATCGACACCTCCTGCACACCGGGAACAGCGCGCAGGAAGGCCGTGAGGTTGGGCTGGTTCAGATCGTGACCGGCGTTGATGCCCAGGCCAGCCGCAAGCGCCGCCTGTGCAGTGGCGGTAAAGCCGGCCAGCACCTCGGCTTCGCGCGCCGTGCCGAAGGCCGAGGCAAAGGTCTCGGTGTAGAGCTCGATGCGCTCGGCGCCCAAGGCCGCCACGTGGGCCATGGCTTCGGGCAAGGGATCCATGAAGAGGCTCACCCGCACGCTCAAGGAACGGCATTCGTCGATCAGCGGCTGCAGGCGCGTGCCGTCTTCGGCCAAGTTCCAGCCGTGATCGGAGGTGAACTGCGCTTCGCTGTCGGGCACGAACGTGACCTGGTGCGGGCGGAACTCGCGCACGAAGTCCATCAGGTTCTGGGTCGGGTTGCCCTCGATGTTGTACTCGGCCTGCGGCCATTGCTTCATCAGCGCGGCCAGCTCGCGCACGTCTTCGGCACGGATGTGGCGCGCATCGGGCCGCGGATGCACGGTGATGCCCTGGGCACCGGCCAGCAGGCACGCTTCAGCGGCGCGCACGACGCTCGGGATGCCGAGATGCCGCGTGTTGCGCAGCAGCGCGACCTTGTTGACGTTGACCGAAAGGGCGCAACGCATGTCGGGGGCAACGAGAGGATTCATCAATCCAACCATCAATCGAGGAGCTTCTGGAGATCGAGCATCAGCTGCCGGGTGCGCAGCGGCTTGCCCCCCAGATGGTAGAGCAGCAGGCCGCGCAGCAGCGCACGCAGGGGCTGGATGGCGGGCAGGCAGGCCTGGCGCAGCGCGGCAAAGGAGCCGTGCAGCAGCGCTGCCTGGAGGGCAATGAGTTGGGCACCGTCCAGCTGCGCGGAATCACTGGAGGGCGCGGCGATCACGCCGGCCTCGGGCGAGATCGCATAGGCGCGGCCGGCCTGCACGGGGCTTTGGGTGAGCGTGGCGACGCTCAGGTCCGGCAGCAGGCCCACCTCCGCAAGCAAGCGCAACTCGAACGCGCGCAGTGCCGCCTGGGATTCGCTGTCTTCGGTGGCATGCAACTCAGCCAGCGTCTCCGCATAGGCATCGAACAGGCGCGGATGCGGGTCCTGGCGGGCGAGCAGCTTCATCAGCAGCTCGTTCAGGTAGTAGCCGGAGAACAGCGCGCTGCCGGCCGGGAGCGTCGTGCCGCCGATCCATTCGGCGCTGCGCAAGGTGGGCACGCCCTCCCCGCCTTCTGCGGCTGCGTCCTTCGCCGGCTTGGACAGGCTCACCTGGATGCGCTGAAAGGGCAGCAGCACGGCGCGCAGCTGCGAGAACGGGCGCTTGGAGCCCTTGGCGACAGCGGCCGTGCGGCCGATGTCGCGGCAGAACAGGTCCAGGATCTGACTGGACTCGCTCCAGTCGTAGTGGTGCAGGACGAAGGCCTGTTGAGGCGCTGCCTTGCTCACTCGTATCCGTAGGAACGCAGATGGTCTTCGTTGTCGGCCCAGCCGGAGCGGACCTTGACCCAGAGCTCCAGGAACACGCGGCCATCCATCAGGTGCTCGAGCTCCTGGCGCGCCTCCATGCCGATGCGCTTGAGGCGTTCACCGCCGTTGCCGATGATCATGCCCTTGTGCGCCTCGCGCTCCACGACGATGGAGGCCGAGATGCGGCGCAGCGCGCCTTCGTCTTCCCATTTGTCGATCACGACGGTGGAGGTGTACGGCAGCTCGTCGCCGGTCAGTCGGAAGAGCTTCTCGCGGATGATCTCGCTGGCGAGGAACTTCTCCGAGCGGTCGGTCAGCGCGTCTTCCTCGTAGAACCAGCCCTGCTCGGGCAGGTAGGGCTTGAGGATGCCAAAGAGGCGCGTCACGTCGGCCGCCTTCTTGGCCGAGAGCGGGACAAACTCGCTGAAGTTGCGGCGCTCCTGCATGCTCTTGAGCCAGGGCGCCAATTCAGCCCTTCGGTGCACGGCATCCAGCTTGTTGCAGATGAGCACGACCGGCTTGTCCTCGGGCAGCAGGGCCAGCACCTTCGCGTCATCCAGGCCGAACTTGCCGGCCTCGACAACGAAGAGCACCACGTCCACATCGCTCAACACACCGTGCACCGTGCGGTTCAGGTTGCGATTGAGCGCGGCGTTATGTTTGGTCTGGAAGCCCGGCGTGTCCACGAAGATGAACTGGGCTTCGTCCACGGTGCGCACGCCGGTGATGCGATGGCGCGTGGTCTGGGCCTTGTCGGAGGTGATGGACACCTTCTGCCCGACGAGGGCGTTGAGCAGCGTGGACTTGCCGACGTTCGGGCGACCGACGATGGCGATGAGGCCACAGCGCTGCGCCGAAGCGCCGGGCTGGGCGGGGGTGGTGTTTTCAGTCATGGATTCAGTCCCGCAGGCCGGAGCCGGGCTTGTCGCCGGCCATCAGCTCATCAAGCATGGCGCGCGCGGCCGCCTGTTCGGCGACGCGGCGCGAGCGGCCCTCGCCCTTGTGGACGAGGTTGAGCGAAGCCACGGCGCATTCGACCTCGAAGGTCTGTGCATGCGCCTGGCCGCGGGTTTCGGTGATGCGGTACGCCGGCACGGGCAGCTTGCGCGCCTGCAGCCATTCCTGCAGCGCGGTCTTGGCGTCCTTGGCCCAGTCGCCGGAGGAATCGGCCGTGGCGATGACTTCGCCCAGCAGCCGTTCGATCAGCAGACGAGCGGCGTCGAAGCCGCCATCGAGGTAGACAGCGCCCAGCACGGCTTCGAAGGCGTCGGCCAGGATGGAGGGGCGCTGCGCGCCGCCGCCCTTGGCCTCGCCATCGGACAGGCGCAACACGCTTGGCAGGCCCAGCGACAAGGCCAGCTTGTGCAGGCTTTCCTCTCGCACCAGGTGGGCGCGGATGCGGGTCAGGTCGCCTTCGTCGGAGCCGCCGTGGCGCTCGATCAGCTGGCTGGAAACGGCGAGGCCGAGGACGGCGTCGCCGAGGAATTCGAGCCGTTCATTGTGATCGGCGCCGAAGGAACGATGCGTCAGCGCGCGCTGCAGCAACTCGGGCTGACCGAAACGGTAGCCGAGGCGTTGCTGGAGTGCGGCGAGTGCAGCGTTCATCCGTTGTGTCAGTTCGAATTGCCCTCGTACTTGATGAGCAGGAAGACGGGGCCGAAGAGCTCGATCTGCCGGTCGTAGGCGAAGCTGATGACGAGCTTTTCGTTTTCCTTGGTCACCACGAGATCGGCGCTGCTGATGCTGGTCAGCGAGTACTCGACCTGGCGGGCCTTGTCGAACTCGGCGCGCACGGCCGGCACGGTGCCCGGGTTGTCCAGGGCGATCTTGTGGATGACGCGCTTGATCGTGTAGTACTCGAGCACCGTCGGGAAGGTCTTTGCAGCGACCACACCCACGAAGGACAGGAGGACAGCCCAGAAGAGCAGGCCGAAGAGGCTGATGCCTCGCTGCTTGCCAAGGCGGCGTTCACTGCGCTGGGATGCAGGGCGACGAAGGGGCATCAGACTCTCCTCACGGTAGGTTTCGACGGTTCAGATCTTGTTCTGTTCGGCCGGGCTTCTTCAGTTGAAGAAGGTGCCGATGCGGCTGAGATTACCGAAATTCATCCAGACCATGAAGGCCTTGCCGACGATATTGCGATCCGGCACGAAGCCCCAGAAGCGCGAATCGCGGGAATTGTCACGGTTGTCGCCCAGCATGAAGTAGTGGCCGGCCGGCACCTTGCAGGTGATGCTGGTCGCCGTGTAGACGCAGTTGTCCCGGTACGGGAACTCATCAGCAGACACGGGACGGCCGGCTTGCGGGTCGACCAAGATGGCGTGCTTCTTCTCGCCCAGCGTCTCGGTGAAGAGGGGGCGGGTGGCGCGGCCGTCGGCGTCGTAGAAGGCGCCCTCGGGCTGCACGTCGGCCAGCTTGCCGTTGATGTAGAGCTTCTGGTCGGCGTAGCGGATCTCGTCGCCCGGGATGCCGGCCACGCGCTTGATGAAGTTCTGGCTGGTGTCTTCCGGGAACTTGAAGACCATCACGTCGCCGCGCTGCACGTCGTGGTTGGAGATGATCTTCTTGTCGATCACCGGCAGACGCACGCCGTAGTGGAACTTGTTCACCAGGATCAGGTCGCCCACGAGCAGGGTCGGAACCATCGAGCCCGAGGGGATCTTGAAGGGCTCGAACAGGAAGCTGCGCAGCAGGAAGACGAGCAGGATCACCGGAAACAGGCCGGCGGTCCAGTCGAGCCACCAGGGCTGCATCAGCAGCTGTTCGCGAGCGCCTTCCACCGATTGCAGATCGCCGTCCACGCGGGTGATGCCCTTGGCGGCCAGCGCCTCGCGGCGCGCCGCCGCGCCCTCGGTCAGCTTCGCAGCGGCAGCCTCGCGCTTGGGCTTGTAGTGGAAACGCTCAGCCAGCCAGTAAAGAAATGTGGCGACGGTGAGGATGAAGAGCAGGAGCGTGAAATCGCCGCTCCAGTAGCCCTGATACCAACCGCCCAGATAGGCGACGAGGGCGGCGTAGAGGATACCGGTCAGGACATTCATCAGATGTTTTCGTTCGATCTAGCTTGGCTATCAGTCTTCAACCTGGAGGATCGCCAGGAAGGCTTCTTGCGGGACTTCGACCGAACCGATCTGCTTCATGCGCTTCTTGCCCGCCTTCTGCTTTTCGAGCAGCTTGCGTTTGCGCGTGATGTCGCCGCCATAGCATTTTGCCAGCACGTTCTTGCGCAGCGCCTTGATGTTCTCGCGGGCGATGATGTTGGCGCCAATGGCGGCCTGGATGGCCACGTCGTACATCTGGCGCGGGATCTGCTCGCGCATCTTGGCGGCCACGCCGCGGCCACGGAACTGGCTTTGCGCGCGGTGGACGATGATGGACAGCGCGTCCACACGGTCGCCGTTGATCAAGATGTCGACCTTCACCACATCGGCGGCTCGGTATTCCTTGAACTCGTAGTCCATCGAGGCGTAGCCGCGCGAGACGCTCTTGAGCTTGTCGAAGAAGTCCAGCACGATCTCGGCCAGCGGCATCTCGTAGGTCAGCATGACCTGCTTGCCGTGGTAGGCCATGTTCATCTGGTTGCCGCGCTTCTGGTTGGCCAGCGTCATCACCGGGCCGACGTATTCCTGCGGCATGTACAGGTGCACGGTCACGATGGGCTCGCGGATCTCCTGGATCTGGCCGATCTCGGGCATCTTGGACGGGTTCTCGACCTCGATCACCTCGCCGCTGCCGATCACCACCTCGTAGACCACGCTGGGCGCGGTTGTGATCAGGTCCTGGTCGAACTCGCGCTCCAGGCGTTCCTGCACGATCTCCATGTGCAGCAGGCCCAGGAAGCCGCAGCGGAAGCCGAAGCCCAGCGCCTGCGAGACTTCCGGCTCGTAGCGCAGTGAGCTGTCGTTGAGCTTGAGCTTTTCCAGCGCGTCGCGGAGCTGGTCGTACTCGCTGGCCTCGGTCGGGTACAGGCCGGCGAAGACCTGCGGCTGGATTTCCTTGAAGCCGGGCAGCGCTGCTTCAGCCGGGCCGAGGTTGTTGGGCAGCTTCTTTTCCAGCGTGATGGTGTCGCCGACCTTGGCGGCCTGCAGCTCCTTGATGCCAGCGATGATGAAGCCCACCTCGCCCGCGTTGAGCTGGTCGCGCGATTCGCTCTTGGGCGAGAACACGCCCAGGTTGTCGGCCGGGTAGACGGCGTTGGAGGCCATCATGCGGATGCGTTCACCCTTGCGCAGCGTGCCATCGACCACGCGCACCAGCATCACCACGCCCACGTAGGCGTCGTACCAGCTGTCGATGATCATGGCCCGCAGCGGCGCTTCAACGACGCCCTTGGGCGGCGGCATGCGGGCGATCACGGCCTCGATGATGTCGTCGATGCCCATGCCGGTCTTGGCGCTGCAGGGGATGGCGTCGGTGGCGTCGATGCCGATCACGTCCTCGATCTCGGCCTTGGCGTTTTCGGGATCTGCGTTGGGCAGGTCCATCTTGTTCAGCACGGTGACGATCTCGACGCCGAGATCCATCGCCGTGTAGCAATTTGCAACGGTCTGGGCCTCCACGCCCTGGGAAGCATCCACCACCAGCAGCGCGCCTTCACAGGCCGACAGGGAGCGGCTGACTTCGTAAGAAAAGTCGACGTGTCCGGGCGTGTCGATCAGGTTCAGGTTGTAGACCTGGCCGTCGCGCGCCTTGTACTTGAGCGCCGCGGTCTGCGCCTTGATGGTGATGCCGCGCTCGCGCTCGATGTCCATCGAGTCCAGCACCTGCGCTTCCATCTCGCGGTCCGAAAGTCCTCCGCAGCGCTGGATGATGCGGTCGGCCAGCGTGCTCTTGCCGTGGTCGATGTGGGCGATGATGGAGAAATTGCGGATGTGGTTCATGCTCTAACTCGCGGTGCGCGGTGCCGGAGACTTCAACAGCGCAGCGGTTGCGCAGAAAGCTCATCTCGCGCAGCGACTGAAGGCCTCTTTTGAGGCTCTGCTGCAGGTAAAAAAAAGGCACGCCCAAAGTTCTGGCGCGCCTTCCAACAAAACGTATGGCAACTGCTTGTTGGGCTTCCATTGTAGCGAAAAGCCCCCCGCCGGAAACCGCACCAATGCTGGATTTGCGCTCGTTGCAGGCCTCCAACAGGAATTTTATTCACAACTTATCCACAAACGCTTGTGGATCAGCTGTGGATCGTTTGGAAGCCCGAAAAGCCGTTCGGATTCCTGGTTTGGCGATGCCACAAACGCGTCCGGCGAGGCCCGATTCTATCTCTTTGGAGAGGCAATCCGGCCCCAGCCCTCCGCGAGTCAGTGCCCACCAACTTTGGCCGACACCTGACCCCCTTTTCAGGCATCCCGCATCGCGGAAAGACCCGGGAAGACCCTCTGGCTTCAGCGGGTCGGACGGACCAGCACGAAGTTGGTGATGTCGCCGCGGCGCACCAGCAGGTTGACGGACTTGTTCTTCTCGGCCTTGGCAAGGACCGCCTGCGCCTGCTTGACGGTGCTCACGTCCACGTTGTTGATGGACAGGATCAGGTCACCTTCGCGCAAGCCGACACGCGCTGCCGGGCCGTCGGCATCCTGCACCAGCAGACCACCCTTGACCTTGAGGTCCTTCTTCTGGGCATCGGTCAGCTCGGCCACTTCCAGGCCCAGCGAGTCGAGCGCGGTGCTCTCTTCAGTCTTGCTGTCCTGATCTTCGGTGGCCTGGGCCTGAGCGTCGGAGGGCATCTCGGCCACGGTCAGCGCCAAGTCCTTGTAGGCGCCGTTGCGGTAGATCTGGATCCCGACCTTGCCACCGGGCTTGACGGCCGCGATGGCGCGGCGAAGCTCGCCGGTGTTCTCGATGGACTTGCCGTCGATCTTGGTGACCACATCGCCCCCCTGGATGCCGGCCTTGTCGGCCGGGCCTCCGGCGGTCACGCTCGTGATGATCGAGCCGGTGCGGCTGGATCCCATGCCGATCGACTCGGCCACTTCCTTGGACAGGTCGCTGGGCACCACGCCAATGAAGCCGCGCTGCACCTTGCCACCGCCGCGCAACTGCTCGGCCACGCGCATGGCCTCGTCAATGGGGATCGCGAACGAGATGCCCATGAAGCCGCCGGACTGGCTGTAGATCTGCGAGTTGATGCCCACCACCTCGCCACGCATGTTGAGCAGCGGGCCGCCGGAGTTGCCGGGGTTGATCGCCACGTCGGTTTGGATGAGGCGCAGGAAGTCGCCGGTGTCGCGCTGCTTGGCGCTGACGATGCCGGCGGTGACGGTGTTGTCGAAGCCGAAGGGCGAGCCGATGGCCATCACCCATTCGCCGACCTTGAGCTTGCCGACATCGCCGATCTTCACTTGGGCCAAACTCTTGGCGTCGATCTTGAGCACGGCCACGTCGGAGCGCACGTCGCTGCCGATCAGCTTGGCCTTGAACTCGCGCTTGTCAGTCAGGGTGACGAAGATCTCGTCGGCGCCGGCCACCACGTGGGCGTTGGTCATGACGAAGCCGTCGGCGCTGATGACGAAGCCCGACCCGAGGCCGCGGCGCTGCGGCAGGCCATCGTTGTCGTCGTCATCGTCCTCTTGCGGCTGCTCCGGTTGCGCTTTGCCCTTGCCACCGCCCTTGCCCCCACCATTGCCGTTCGCAGGCGGGGCCTTGCGCTGCCCGTTCGGCGGCTGGATGCCAAAGCGGCGCAAGAGCTCCAGCACCTGCGGATCGAGCTGCTGGCCGTTGCCGGCGCGGACCTTCATCTTCTCTGTCGTGCGCACATTGACGACCGAAGGGCCGACCTGTTCGACCAGGGTGGTGAAGTCCGGCAGCTCGTGCGCGAGCGCCTGGGCCGGAGCACCGATGAGCAAGGAAGCGCCGAGCACGCTGGCGGCCAGCAGGGAAGAAAGCTTGAATTGCATGATGAGCGGGATCGAACAAAGCGACCCGCAATACTAGGGCATCGCGGCCCCGCTCGCCGCACCACTCACCGCTTCACTCGCTGCGCCGGTCGGCGAGTACGGCGGCGGCAGGCTCAGCAATCGTTCGGAAGCCTGCATGGCCTGGGACGAGACCTGGCCCGGCTGCTGCGGGGCGACGATGGTCTGCACGAAGGAGTTCGTCGAATCCAGCGCACCGCTGCCCGGCACGGCGACCAGGGCCTGGCTCGAGTCAGCTTCGGTCAACGCGCGCTGGGGTTGGGTCAGGGGCAGGAACAGGCGCGGCGTCAGCAGAGCCAGCAGGACAAAGCCTGCTGCCACGCCCATGGGCGGCAGCCAGCGGCTGGAGCGCCGAGCCTGCGCCGACTGGAGCACGACGGGCTCGGCAGCCATGCGTTGCCGCAGGGCTGCGAGCAGTTGCGCGCTGCTTTGGGCGGGTGCCGCCAGGTCGGGACTGCGCAGCGCCTCGCCGCCCAGCTGCAGGGCTTCCCAGTCGCGGCGCAGGCCTTCGTCTTCGGACCATTGACGCAGCAGCGCGTCGAGCTGCTGCTCGCTCGCTCGGCCGTCAGCCAAGTCTGACAAGGACTGCAGATTTCCGTTCATGCTGCTCCATCAATTTCCCAACAATGGCCGCAAACGCGCCGCCACAGCTTCCCGCGCCCGATGGATCCGCGAGCGCACCGTACCGATCGGGCAGCCCAAGACCACCGCAATCTCCTCATAAGCCAGGCCCTCGACCTCGCGCAACTCCAGCGCTCGGCGATGATCCTCGGGCAGGCTGGCCACGGCGGCATGGACCGCCTCGGCCAACTCCTTGCCGGCCAGCAGGCCTTCGGGAGTCTCACCGTGATTTAGAGCCTCCATCGCCGGCAAAAGTTCCCGAGCCTCACCATCCCCCCCCGGATCGAGGGAGGCCTCGAGCACCAGCGGATCGCGCTGCAGGCCTTGCAGCGCCCGTTTCGCGCTGTTGACAGCAATCCGGTAGAGCCAGGTGTAGAAGGCGCTTTCGGCCCGAAAGCTCGGCAGCGAGCGCCAGGCGCGGATGAAGGTTTCCTGGCTGATGTCGGCCACCAGGTCCACATCGCGCACCATGCGGCCGATCAGGCGCTCGACACGGCGCTGGTACTTCACGACCAGCATCTCGAAGGCGCGCACGTCACCGGCCTGGGCGCGGCGCACGAGCAGATCGTCGGCGTCTTCGAGGTTCGTCATGGGCCGGGATTGTGCGGCCGGGCTGTTACGAGTGTGGCCCGCAGCTGCGTCCATTGATTCGGGACTTCCCGGCGCGCAAGGGGCAGGTAGATCGGACCATCAGCACGGAGCAGCAGCCAGGATCCGAGATCGAACAGCAGTTCCAGCCGGGCGGCACACGGCTCGTCGACAGCGTCAGGCGCTGCCAGCGGCCAGCCCTGCCCGTCCCAGATCAGGCATCGCGCTTGCACGCGTGCCAGCGTCCATGCCCAGGCGGTGACGACCGGAATGAGCGGCGTGAGCCACACGGCAGCCGGCCAATGCAGCGAGACACCCGCCAGCAGCGCAGCCGCAGAAAGGCCGGCCAGGAAAGAAACAAGCGCCTGGAGCCGCGGCTCAGGCGCTGTCTGGATGATGAACGCCGGCGCTGGGCGCCTCAGCTCAGATCTTCTTGAAGATCAGCGTGCCGTTCGTGCCGCCGAAACCGAAGTTGTTCTTGGCGGCGTACTCGATCTTCATCTCGCGCGCGGTGTTGGCGCAGTAGTCCAGGTCGCACTCGGGGTCCTGGTTGAAGATGTTGATCGTCGGTGGGGCGATCTGGTGGTGCACGGCCAGCGTGGTGAAGACGGACTCGATGCCGCCAGCGCCGCCCAGCAGGTGGCCGGTCATGGACTTGGTCGAGCTGACGGTCATCTTCTTGGCGTGATCGCCGAAGGCCAGCTTGATGGCGTTGGTCTCGTTCAGGTCACCGAGCGGCGTGGAAGTGCCGTGGGCGTTCATGTAGTCGACCTGATCGGCATTGATGCCGGCATTGCGCAGCGCAGCCTTCATTGAACGCTTGGGGCCGTCCACGTTCGGTGCGGTCATGTGGTACGCATCGGCGCCCATGCCGAAACCGGCGAGCTCCGCGTAGATCTTGGCGCCGCGGGCCTTGGCGTGTTCGTACTCCTCGAGCACCAGCACGCCAGCGCCCTCGCCCAGCACGAAGCCGTCGCGGTCCTTGTCCCAGGGGCGCGAAGCCGTCTTGGGATCGTCGTTGCGGGTGGAGAGCGCGCGGGCCGCGGCAAAGCCGCCGATGCCCAGCGGCGAGACGGTCGACTCGGCGCCGCCGGCGATCATCACGTCGGCATCGCCGTACTCGATCAACCGCCCTGCTTCGCCGATGGCGTGCAGGCCGGTGGTGCAGGCGGTGACGATGGCCAGATTCGGGCCTTGGAAGCCGTAGCGAATCGACACCTGCCCAGAAATCATGTTGATGATCGAGGCCGGCACGAAGAACGGCGAGACACGGCGCGGGCCGCGGTTCACCAGTTCGGCGTGGGTTTCCTCGATCATCGGCAGACCGCCAATGCCCGAGCCGATGAGCACGCCGATACGCTCGGCCTCCTCTTCGCTCAGTTCACCGTTGGTCTTGAGTCCCGCGTCCTTCACCGCCTGGATGGCCGCAGCCAGCCCATAGTGGATGAAGGTGTCCATCGTCCGCGCTTCCTTGGAGTTCATCCACTCCTCGACCTTGAAGCCCTTGACCTCACCTGCGAACTGGCAGGCGAAGCCGGTGGTGTCGAAACGGGTGATGGTGTCGATGCCGGACTGACCGGCAACGATGTTGGCCCAGCCTTGTTCGACCGTGTTGCCCACAGGGCTGATCAGGCCAAGACCGGTAATGACGACGCGACGACGGCTCATGCGGAACTCAGTAAGAAAAACGATTAGGCCTTCTGGTGCTTGACGGCGTAGTCGATCGCCAGTTGCACCGTCGTGATCTTCTCGGCTTCTTCGTCGGGGATCTCGATGCTGAACTCATCTTCCAGAGCCATCACCAGTTCCACCGTGTCCAGGGAATCAGCGCCCAGGTCGGCGACGAAGGCCTTTTCATTGGTCACGTCAGCTTCGGGCACGCCGAGTTGTTCGGCAATGATTTTCTTGACACGGGTTTCGATATCGCTCATGACACTCCTCCAGGAGGGGTTTGCTAAAGACAGCCCGGGATTCTAAGGCCTGAGCAAGTCAGCGCCTTCACCGTCCGGGCGTCCGGTGGGCAGAGGGGGTCAAATCCTCAATTCATGAACATGCCGCCATTGACGTGCAGCTCTGTTCCGGTGATGTAGCCGGCCGCCGGGCTGGCCAGGAACGCAACGGCGCCGGCGATCTCTTCCGGGGCGCCCAAGCGCCCCAGCGGGATCTGTGCCAGCAGCGCGGCCTTCTGGGCCTCGGGCAGCACTTCGGTCATGTCAGTGGCGATGAAACCGGGGGCCACGCAGTTGACGGTGACGTTGCGGCTGCCCAGCTCGCGGGCCAGGGCGCGGGTCATGCCGGCCACGCCGGCCTTGGCGGCTGCGTAGTTGGCCTGGCCCGGGTTGCCGGAGGCGCCCACCACCGAGGTGATGGAGATGATGCGGCCGTAGCGCTGCTTCATCATGGGGCGCATCACCGCGCGGGAGAGGCGGAAGACGGCCTTGAGGTTGGTGTCCAGCACGGCGTCCCAATCGTCATCCTTCATGCGCATGGCCAGTTGGTCGCGCGTGATGCCAGCGTTGTTGACGAGGACGTGCAGGCCACCGTCGGCCTTGAGGATGGCGTCGATGGCGGCGTCCACGGCCGGCGCATCGTTGACGTTCAGCGCGATGCCGCGGCCACCGAGCGGAGCCAGGGCTTCGGTGATCGAAGCGGCGCCGGATTCGGTCGTGGCCGTGCCGATGACCTTATAGCCTTGGCTCGCCAGCGTCGTGGCGATCGCGCGGCCGATGCCGCGGCTGGCGCCGGTCACCAGCGCGACTTGCTTGGTCGATTCACTCATAGCATTCCCTTGACTTCAGCCAGCGAGGCCGGATCGAAGATGGTGGCGCTCTGCAGCTCGCCATCGATGCGCTTGGCCATGCCGGCCAGGACCTTGCCCGGGCCGCATTCGATGATGTGGGTGAGACCGCGAGCCTTCAGCGCCTGGACGACTTCGACCCAACGCACCGGGCCGAAGGCCTGGCGGTAGAGCGCATCGCGCAGCGCATCGGCTTCAGTCGTGACCGCCACGTCGATGTTGTTGATCACCGGGAAAGCCTGAGCGCCGAAACGCACGCTGGCCAGCTTTTCGCGCAGGCGCTCGGCGGCAGGCTTCATCAGGCTGGAGTGGAAAGGCGCGGACACCGGCAGCGGCAGCGCGCGCTTGGCGCCGGCAGCCTTGAGGATCTCGGCGGCCTTCTCGGCGCCGGCCTTGGAGCCGGCGATCACGGTCTGCTTGGGGTCGTTGAAGTTGACCGCTTCGATCACTTCGCCGCTCTCGGCTGCCGCTTGTGCGCAGCCCGCGCGCACGGCTTCGCCCTCCAGGCCGAGGATGGCGTACATGGCGCCCACGCCAACCGGCACGGCTTCCTGCATGGCCTGCGCGCGAAAGCGCACCAGCGGCAGCGCGTCGGCCAGGCTCAGGGCGCCGGATGCGACCAGGGCGGTGTACTCGCCCAGCGAATGACCCGCAGCCGCCACGGGCGTGAGGCCCGTCTCGGCGATCCAGGCGCGGTAGCAGGCGATGCCGGCTGTGAGCATCACGGGCTGGGTGTTGGTCGTCAGGTCCAGCTGTTCCTTCGGGCCGTTCTTGATCAGGGCGCCGATGTCTTCGCCGAGCGCACTTGATGCCTCAGCCAGCGTGCGGAGCACTTCCGGGTGGTCGCCCCAGGCGTCGAGCATGCCGACGGCCTGCGAGCCCTGGCCCGGAAAAACGAATGCGAATTGCGTCATCTTGAAATCTCAGAAATCGAGGAGCACGGCGCCCCAGGTGAAGCCGCCGCCCACGCCCTCGAGCATCAGCGTGTCGCCCGGCTTGATGCGACCGTCGCGCACGGCAACGTCCAGCGCCAGCGGGATCGAGGCGGCCGAGGTGTTGCCGTGTTCGGCCACCGTGGCGACCATGCGCTCCAGCGGCATCTTCAGCTTCTTGGCCGTGCCTTCCATGATGCGGATGTTGGCCTGGTGGGGGATCAGCCAGTCGATGTCGGACTCGGTGCGGCCGGCCTTCTCGAGCACCGAGCGCGCCACCTTTTCCAGCACGCCGACGGCGAGTTTGAACACGGCCGGGCCGTCCATCTTGAGCAGCGGATGCCCAAGGATCTGGCCGCCCGACACATGGCCCGGCGTGCACAGCACTTCCACATGGCGGCCATCGGCGTGCAGCTCGGTGGCCACGATCCCGGGCGTTTCACTGGCGCCCAGCACCACGGCGCCGGCGCCATCGCCGAAGAGCACGCAGGTCGTGCGGTCCTTGAAGTCGAGGATGCGCGAGAACACCTCGGTGCCGACGACGATCGCCTTGGACGCTGCGCCACTCTTGATCATGGAATCGGCCACGGTCAGCGCGTAGACGAAGCCCGAGCACACGGCCTGAACGTCGAAGGCGGGGCAGCCGGCGATGCCGAGCTTGCCTTGCAGCAGCGCCGCCGTGGACGGGAAGACCATGTCCGGCGTGGAGGTCGCCACGATGATCAGGTCGATCTCGCTCGCTTCCATGCCGGCGGCCTGCAGCGCAGCTTGCACGGCAGGCAGGGCCAGGTCGCTGGCGGCCACGCCGTCATCGGCGAAGTGGCGAGCGCGGATGCCGGTGCGCTCAATGATCCAGGCGTCGGACGTCTCGATCCCGTCGCGCGCCAGCTGGGCGGCCAGGTCGTCATTGCTGACACGGCGCGGGGGCAGATAGCTGCCCGTGCCGAGGATGCGGGAGTACCGCGGGGTATTCGGGATTTGCAAATTCATGCAGCTTGAGCGGCGGAAGCCGCCTCATCTCCAGAGTCGTCGCCCGCACCCTCCGTGGGAGCCGGCATGGCGGCCAGCGTGGCGACGATACGATCGTGAACCCGGTCTTGAAGCCGGTTGCGGGCGGCATCATAAGCGCGGTTCAGGGCCTGCTCAAACGCAAAGGCATCGGCCGAGCCATGGCTCTTGAACACCAGGCCGCGCAGGCCCAAAAGGGCTGCGCCGTTGAATCGGCGGTGATCCACGCGATGTTTGAAGCGGTTGAGGACAGGAAGCGCGACGATGGCGGCAAGTTTGGTGAACACCGAACGCCCGAATTCCTCGCGCAGGCTGGCGCCGATCATCGATGCCAAGCCTTCCGCGGCCTTCAGCGCGACGTTGCCAACAAAACCATCGCACACGACGAGGTCCGTCGTGCCCTTGAAGATGTCGTTGCCTTCGACGTTGCCGAAGAACTTGAGGTGGCCGGCGGCATCGGCCTCGCGCAGCAGCTCGGCCGCGCGCTTGATGACCTGGCTGCCCTTGATGATCTCTTCGCCGATGTTCAGCAGGCCCACACTGGGCTCTTCCTTGCCATCGACAGCCGACACCAGGGCGCTGCCCATCACCGCGAACTGCAGCAGGTGCTCCGCCGTGCAATCGACGTTGGCGCCGAGGTCAAGCACGGTGGTGTAGCCCTGCTTCGTGTTGGGCATGACGGTGGCAATGGCCGGGCGATCGATGCCTTCCAGCGTCTTGAGCAGGTAGCGCGCCACGGCCATCAGTGCGCCGGTATTGCCAGCCGAAAACGCAGGCGTGGGCAGCCGGCTGCTGGCCATCGCGGGCCTTGAGCTGCTCGATGGCGATGCGCATCGAGGATTGCTTCTTGCGGCGCAGCGCCACTTCCACGGGGTCGTGCATTTCGACGACCTCCGCGGCCGGCACGATGGTGACGCGCGGCCAGTTGGCGGCCTCGGCCAGGCTTTCAGGCCGGCCCACGAGCAGCAGTTCTGCCTTGGGATGCGCTTGAAGAAAAGCCTTGGCGGCCGGCAGCGTGATCGAGGGTCCGTGATCGCCGCCCATGCAGTCGACGGACAGGCGCACGGTGTCTAGGGGAGTCGGAGAGAGCATCGGTTAGCTAACGGGCCAGGACGGCTGACCTTACGCGAGGCCGCCCACCAGTTCAAGCGGGCGCGCCCCGAGTGGAAACCATCTGAAAGCTCCTGCAGGACGTGTATCCAGCGAGTCTTCCAGAAACGACAAAACCCGGCACTGCGAGTGTCACAGTCCGGGATTTGTGGGCTGACGTGGTTCGCAGCTGCTCAAGGAGAGCGCGCTGCGACGGTCAAGAAAGATCAGGCCTCGGCCTTGGTCTTCAGGACCTTGCGGCCACGGTAGAAGCCGTTGGGGCTGATGTGGTGACGCATGTGCACTTCACCGGTGGTCGGCTCGATGCCGGTACCCGGGGTCACCAGTGCGTTGTGCGAACGGTGCATGCCGCGCTTGGAAGGCGACTTCTTGTTTTGCTGAACGGCCATGTTGAATTCTCCAGTGGGGTAGTGAGTGGGGAAACTCGGCCCCACGCCCCGGCTGCAGGCAATCTGCAGACAATGATTGACAGATAGAACCGGGGAAAGCCCGCGAGTGTAGCACGCATCGCGGGAAAACCCAAATCCTGGCTACTTCTTCTTGAGGGCGGCCAGCGCGGCAAAAGGATTGGGCTTTTCTGCCACCTGCGGCAGATCGTCAACCGGCGCGGCCAACGGCGTCGGGCAGACCTCGTGTCGTGGCACGAGCGGCAGTTCCAGCAGCAGCTCTTCCTCGATCAGCGTCTTGGCGTCGAGGCTGCGCGTGAGCGCCAGCACGTCGTCCTCGCTGTCGGCATCCAGATCGGCGGCCTCGTTCTCGCCACGGACGAAGAGGATGGAACGCTCGGCCTCGACCCTCTCGGCCACGGCGTGCAGGCAGCGCTGGCAGGTCAGCTGCACCTCGGCGCCGGCCTCCAGGTGCAGCCAGACTTCAGGCTCGGCGCCGCGGCGCTCGCGCAGCTCGCCCTCCAGGGACCATCTCACGGCCGGCCAACCGCTGGCCGGGGCTTCGGGCGCGGCCGCATCGGCCAGGCGCTCCAGTTCGACGGCGGGCCATTGGCCCTCCAGATGGCCGCCATCTCGGGCAAAAGCCTCGACGTCGAGCTTGGCGGCGGATTGCTCACGGGATTTCATGGCACGAAGTGTATTCCCCGACAATTCGCCGAATGACTGCACCGCAACTGATTCTGGGCTCCACCTCGCGCTACCGGCGCGAACTGCTGGAGCGCCTGCGCCTGCCCTTCGAGGTGGCCAAGCCCGAGGTCGATGAAACCCCACTGCCTGGCGAAGCTCCCGCCGCCCTCGCCCGCCGTTTGGCCCTGGCCAAGGCCCGCGCCGTGGCCGCGCGCTTCCCCGAGGCGGTCGTGATCGGCTCGGACCAGGTGGCCGATCTGGACGGAGAGCCCATCGGCAAACCCGGCACACACGAACGCGCAGTCGAGCAACTGCGCCGCATGCGCGGTCGCACCATCGTTTTCCAGACCGCCGTGGCCGTGGTGGCGCCGGGCTTCACCGGCGAATTCCTCTCGCCCGTGCGCGTGACGTTCCGCCCGCTCGATGACGCCGAGATCGAGCGTTATTTGCGGCTGGAGGAACCCTACGACTGTGCCGGCAGCGCCAAGTGCGAGACGCTGGGCATCGCCCTGCTGGACTCCATCGAATCCGACGACCCGACGGCGCTGATCGGCCTGCCGCTGATCCGAACGGCCAACCTGCTGCGCCAGGCCGGCATCGATCCGCTGAGGTGATTCGGTCCATGAGCAACAAGGGCAAGCTTTACCTCGTGCCGAACACGCTGGACTTCGGCGTGGATGGCGCCGCCGTGGACCTGCAGCAGGTGCTGCCGCTGCACATCCTGCAGACCGCCGCCCGGCTGAACCACTGGGCGGCCGAGAACGCCAAGACCACGCGCGCTTTCCTCAAGCGCGTGAACGAGATCGTGCCGCTGACGCAGCCGCTGCAGGCGCTGGACATCCAGGAGCTGCCCCGGCCACCCAAGGGTGGGAAACCGACGCAAAGCCCCGACTGGCGCAAGCTGCTGACGCCCTGTCTCGACGGACACGATGTGGGCCTGATCTCGGAAGCCGGCCTGCCGGCCGTGGCCGATCCGGGCGCCCTGCTGGTGGAGGCCGCGCATGCTGCGGGCATCGAGGTCGTGCCGCTTTCCGGCCCGAGCTCGCTGTTGATGGCCCTCTCGGCCAGCGGCCTGAACGGCCAGAGCTTCGCCTTCGTCGGCTACTTGCCGGTGGAAGCCGGCGCACGCGCCGCGCGCATCCGCGAGCTGGAGGCGCTGTCGATCAAGCAGCAGCAGACGCAGCTGATGATCGAAACGCCCTACCGCAACACCGCCCTGCTCCAGGCCTTGCTGTCTACGCTGAAGCCGAGCACGCGGCTGTCGGTCTCCTGCGGGCTCACCCTGCCGGGCGGCAGCACCCGCAGCCTCTGCGTCGCCGAATGGCGATCGGCCAAAAAGAACTGCCGGACAAGGTGCCGGCAGTTTTTGCGATCCTGGGTTGATCAACCGATCAACCGATCAACCGATCAACCGATCAACCGATCAACCGATCAACTGATCAACTGATCGATCGGGAGGGCTGGATCAGCCCTCGACCGGGGCCGGAGCCGGCGGCGGCTTGGCGCCGAACAGCGCAGCCACCTTCTTCTTGGGCTTGATGTTGGTCGACAGGCCACGCGGCGCGCTCGACGACGAAGCGGAGCTCTTTTCCCAGGCCGGTTTCTCGCTGTCGGCGGCCTGCGAAGATTCGTACGGCTTGTCGAAGAAGGGGTCGCGCGGCGCAGGGGCCGGAGCGCGATAGGCAGGCCGGGGAAACTCGCTGCGTTCCTGGCGCTCGCTGCGGCCGGCACTGCCACCACCCTCGTCATCGCGACGACCACGCGATTCGTCGCGGGCTTCGAACTCGCGGCGCGGGCGACGCGGGCGATCGTCTTCGACCTCGATGGCGTCCAGTTCCACCTTGCGCTTGATGAGCTTCTCGATGTCCGCCATATTGCGGGCATCGGCCTTGGTGACCAGGGTCACCGCGATACCGGAGGCGCCCGCACGGCCCGTACGACCGATGCGGTGAACATAGTCCTCGGCGTTGAACGGCACGTCGAAATTGAAAACGGCCGGCAGGTCGGCGATGTCCAGGCCGCGGGCCGCCACGTCGGTCGCCACGAGCAGATCCACTTCCCCGCGCTTGAAGGCGGCCAGCGACTTCAGGCGCTCGTCCTGCGACTTGTCGCCGTGAAGTGCGGCCGTGCGCAGGCCATCACGCTCGAAGGAGCGGGCCAGGCGGGCCACGCCGAGCTTGGAGTTGCCAAAGACGATGGCCTGGCGGATCGCGCGATCCTTGAGGATCTTCTTGACCACCGAGCGCTTGTCGTCGTCGGTCACGCTGTAGAACAGCTGCTCCACGGTCGAGGCCGTGGCGTTCGGGCGGGCCACCTCGACCAGCACCGGGTCCTGCAGATAGCTCTGGGCCAGGCGCTTGATCTCGGGCGAGAACGTGGCCGAGAACAGCAGCGTCTGGCGGGTCTTGGGCAGGTAGGACAGGATGCGCTGCAAGTCGGGCAGGAAGCCGATGTCCAGCATGCGGTCGGCCTCGTCCAGCACCACGTACTCGACCTGGTTGAGCACGCAGTTCTTGGCCTCGATGTGGTCCAGCAGGCGGCCCGGCGTGGCAATCAGCACCTCGACGCCCTTCTTGAGCTCCAGCGTCTGCGGCTTCATGTCCACGCCGCCGAACACGCAGGCGGCGCGCAGCATCGTGTGCTTGCTGTATGCCTTGACGTTGTTGGCGACCTGGTCAGCCAGCTCGCGCGTCGGCGCGATCACGAGGGCGCGCACCGGATGGCGCGCCGGCGAAACACTGGCCGTCTCGTGCTTGAGCATGCGCTGCAGCAGCGGGATGGAGAAGGCGGCCGTCTTGCCCGTGCCCGTCTGGGCGGCGCCCATCACATCCCGCCCATCCAGGACGATCGGGATCGCCTTGGCCTGGATCGGCGTCATCGTGGCATAGCCTTGATCGGCTACGGCGCGCAGCAGCTTCGGGTCCAGGGAAAGCGTGTCGAAGCGTGCGGGAACCGCGGTGGCTTCGGGGGTCTGGGGTTCGGTCATAGCCGGCGATTATCGCCGACGATGCCTTATCCCCTGTATTCAGTCTTCCTGCGCAGCCGGTTCGGCGTTGGCCGACGGGTCGAGACGACGGCGCGCCACTGTGAGGACCCGCGGCGTCTTGAAACGCACGATGCGCCAGTAAAGCACCACGTAGACCAGGCAGAACAGCACCAGCCACATCAGCAGCACCAGCGTCGAATCCCAGAACAGCACCGCCGGCACCAACGAGGAAATGCAAAGCATCCACAGGTAGGGCGAGGTCATGGAATTGCGCCGAGTCATGGCGCGCGCGTCTTCAGCGCTGATTGCCCAGCGCACCAGGCGGCGGTAGATCAGCGAATGCAGATGGATGCCGTCCGGCAGCCCGGGCGGCGTAGCGCGGATGAAGCGGCGACGGTAGATGGAGAACAGGGTCTCGAACACCGGGTAGATGCAGACCAGCAGGGCGAACAGCGGCGAGACCTCAGGGTGGCGCACGACGAGCAGGATGCCGATCTCGGCGACCAGGAAACCCAGGAAATAGGCACCGCCGTCGCCCAGGAACATCAGGCCCGCAGGGAAATTCCAGACAAAAAAGCCCAGCGTGGCACCGATGCCGGCGATGGACCAGAACGTCAGTCCCAGATCGCCCACCTCGTAGGACACGTAGGCGAAGGCAGCCAGCATCAGCATCACGCACATGGAGGCGAGGCCGTTAAATCCGTCGATGATGTTGACGGAATTGGCCACGCCGGCGACAGCGAAAACGGTGACGGCAAAGCCGACGGCGGCGAACTGGAAAAGCGAGTCCAGGCCGACGATGTCGGTGCGAGTGATCAAGGCGTCCATCAGGCCGGCAGCGAGGGCGGCAGAGAGGGCGGTGGCGGCAAGGCGCTTGGCCGGGGAGACCTGCTTGGTGATGTCTTCGACGAGGCCGGCGATGAAGGCTGGGAGGCCGCAGAAGAGGAGCTTCAGGCCGATTTCGGCGTCGGGGCGGCCTTGCCACCAGGAGGCTATAGCGCACAGGGCCAAGCCCAGGAAGATTCCCACTCCGCCGATGCGCGGCACAGGGGTGGCATGGAACTTTTGCGGCCCGGAGAGGTCGTGGTCAGCAGAGAAATGCCCGTGGCGTCGCGAGGAAATGATCACGGCAATCGAGACCAACACCGCCACGAAGAACGGAATCAGGAGAAAACGCATGCGCGAAGTGTAGCGAGCCCAGCGCAAGGACCAATTGCAGCAAAGCCAGATCTTCCGCAACGCAGCAATTCAGCAACGTGTGAGTTCCCCGAACGCGAACGGGACAAGCGCTCAAAAAGTCAATATTGCCATTTCGACCCCATGGACACCCCGTTCTCGACATCGTATGCATTCTCGGATGGCACTTTCCGAATCGGCCAAAACCGGCTCCACCTCGCCCTAGAATGCGCGCACCGCAAAGTCCCCCCCGGTGGCACGTCCGCCCGCTTTTTGCATGCCAATGCTCAATTTCGTAGACGCCAGCTCTCGCGGCTTCGTACCTGCTGGAAACCTCCGCTCCGCTGTTCGTGGCACATGGTTCGCCCGAACCCTGGGTTTCGCGCTTTGCCTTGGTTTTGCTTCGCTAACGTTTGCAGCAGACACCGACACCGCAACGGGCGCCAGCACGCCGCCTGGCCCCGTTCGCCTGAGCGCGCCTAGCGCCGCGACGACCGATCGCACTCGCGCCGGAGGAGATGAAGACCGTACGCCGACCGAGACTCGTCGGGCGCCCCGCGCACGTTATGAGCCGGGCGAGTTCGAACTCTACGTGAATCGGCAACTGGGCGTCGACATTACTCAATACGCGGCACCCCTGAGCGAGCAGCAGCTCGACGGCATGGACAGCCGTCCGCCTCTTCAGATCCGCCGCATGGGTGCAGACCTGATGCTCGAAGGTGTCCGTGGCACCACCGAAGGCCCGCGCGCAGTGGGAGAGGACTACATCATCGGCATTGGCGATGAAGTCCAGGTGACGCTTTGGGGCTCAGTTGATGGCGATCTGCGACTGGTCGTCGACCGCGTCGGGCGCATCAACATCCCTCGAGTCGGTCCAGTGATGGTGGCTGGAGTGCGCTACGGCGATCTCAACAATGTGGTGCATGCGCGCGTGGCGCAGGTCTTCAAGAACTTCCAGGTCAGTACGGCCCTGGGACGGCTGCGCAGCTTCCGCGTCTATGTCACCGGCTTCACGCACCGGCCAGGCCCCTACATGGTCAGCAGCCTGTCCACCATCGTCAACGGGCTGATGCAGGCCGGCGGGCCTTCCGCGGCAGGCAGTTTCCGGCAGATCGAACTGCGCCGGGCTGGCAAGACCATCTCGCGCTTCGACATTTACGATCTGCTCCTGCGCGGCGACAAGTCGGCGGACCTGCCGTTGCAGGCCGAAGACGTGATCTACATTGGGCCCATCGGCCCGCAAGCCGCCATCCTCGGCAGCGTCAACAAGGCCAGCATCGTCGAGCTCAAGCCCGGCGAAACGGTGACGGACGTCTTGGCCATGGCCGGCGGCTTCAGCGCCGTGGCTGACCGCTCGCGGATCTCGGTCGAACGACTGAGCGACCGCAACGATCGGCGCGTCGTGCAGCTCGATCTGCCTGCCGAGAACAAGTCCCCCATTAGCAATGGCGACGTGATCCGCGCCTTCAGCGCGGTAGATGCAATGCTGGCACAAGGCCGCCAGTACAAGCGCGTGCGCATCGAGGGCGAAGTGCTGCGCCCTGGAGACTATCTCCTGCCCCCGGCCAGCACCTTGCAGGACGCATTGAGCGCGGCCGGCGGATTGACCCCCAGCGCGTTCGTCTTCGGTACCGATTTCTCCCGGGAAAGTGTTCGCAAGATTCAGCAGGAGAACTATGACCGCGCGCTGCGCGATCTGGAAACGGATTTCACGCGCGCCACTTCAACGCAACGCGCGGCGACCGCCGATGAGGCTGCCGCACAAACGCAGCGTGCTGCTGGCACCAACCGCTTGATTGAGCGACTGCGTTCGGTGCGCCCGAGCGGCCGTATCGTGCTCCAGCTGGAGCCCGACGGGAGCACACTGCCTCAGCTGGCGGTGGAGGATGGGGACCGCCTGACCATTCCCGCACGTCCGAACACGGTCGGCGTTTTCGGCAGCGTCTTCAACGCCGGCAGCTACCTGCTGATGCAAGGCAGCACGCTGGATGAGGTGATGAAGCTTGCAGGCGGCACCAAGCGCGGCGCTGACGTCGGCAGCATCTTCGTCCTCCGCGCCAATGGCAGCGTGATCAGCGCGCGCCAAGCGACCTCGGGCTGGCTAGGTTTCGGCTCCGGCATTGACGGCCTGAAGGCCTTGCCTGGCGATACGGTGTTCGTTCCAGAGGAGTTGGACAAGACCACCTTCATCCAATCGGCGAAGGACTGGACGCAGATCCTCTATCAATTCGGCCTGGGTGCTGCGGCGCTGAAGACCATCAAGAACTGACGATCATGCAAGCCCAGTCCACTTCCATGATGCCGACCTCGGCAGATGCCCCACTTGATGATTTCGACGTCGATGCCGATGGCCTTCAGATTGCCGACATGTGGGTCGCATTGCGCCCTCACCTGTTGAAGGTTGCCGCCGCGGCGTTCATTGTCGGCGCGTGCGGATATGGCGCAAGTTTCCTGATTGCTCCGACATTCACTGCACGCACCACCATCGTCAGCCCGCAACAGCAACAGAACTCGGCCGCATCGGCTCTAGCTTCTCTGGGAGCCCTCAGCGCCTTTGGCGGCGGAGCCATCAAGAGTCCAGCGGACCAGTACATCTCGATCATGCAAAGCGCAACCGTGAGCAATCGCATCATCGAACGATTCAAGTTGCAAGAGGTATACGAATCGAAATTCCTTGAAGATGCGCGCAAGCGGCTCGGCGACAACGTTCGCATCACGGCCGGAAAAAAAGACAACCTGATCTTCATCGAATTCGACGACAAGGACCCGACCCGCGCAGCCAACATCGCCAACGCCTACGTGACCGAGCTGCGTTGGGTCACGAACAACCTGGCGCTCACCGAAGCCCAGCAACGGCGTGCGTTCTTCGAGCAACAACTGCAAAAGACGAAGGACGCACTCCAGGCCGCCCAGCTTCGTGTTGAGAAGACCGGGTTTACTGCTGGCGCATTGAAGAGTGAGCCCAGGGCGGCAGCAGAGGCCTACGCCAAGACCAAGGCCGAGATCGCATCCAATGAGGTCAAGCTGGGCGCACTGCGCAAGACGCTGACGGAAAGTGCGCCCGAAGTTCAGCAAACGCAAGCAACCCTGGTCGGTCTGCGAGGCCAACTGGCCCTGATTGAGAAGCCTGCAGGTTCTGGCGGCAACCAGGACTATGTTTCGGCTTACCGCGAATTCAAGTATCAGGAAGCCCTGTTTGAGATCTACGCCAAGCAATTCGAGCTGGCCAGGATGGACGAGGCCAGGGAAGGCACGCTAATCCAGGTACTGGATTCGGCGGTCAAACCCGAGCGCAAGAGCAAGCCCCGCCGCAGCACCATCGCCCTAGGCAGTGCACTGGCCGCAGCTTTGCTCTTAGGCGGCTATTTCATCATCAACGGCTTGAATCGAGCCCGCAGGAGCTGAGCCTACGCGGGCCAGTCGCGGCCAGCGTTGTCGCCGAACTGAGTCGATATGCGCATCGCATGACTCGGAAGCGCACGCGTTTTTCGCATCACTGTTACTCATAAGACTGATCGCATGAAAGTTCTCGTTACCGGAGGCGCTGGCTTCATTGGCTCATGGCTTGTTCCCGAACTCTTGAAAATGGGGCACCAGGTCACCGTACTGGACAACCTGTCACCGCAGATCCATGGAGCATTGCCGCGAACGGACGTCAATTGGCTGAATCACGGCGCCGCAGGCCTTGAGTTTGTCCGCGCTGACGTGCGCGACGCCGTGGCAATGGACGCAGCCCTTCAAGGCGCTGACGCGGTGGTTCACCTTGCAGCGGAGACCGGCACCGGGCAATCGATGTACCGCATCGCCCATTACTACGACGTCAACCAACAAGCCACCGCGGCACTGTTCGAAGCGATAGCGACGAAACACAAGCAGGTTAAGCGGGTCATCCTTGCCTCGAGCCGATCGGTCTATGGAGAGGGTGCCTACCGGATGGGCGACAAAGTTGTTGTACCGCCATCTCGCGCCGTAGCCGACCTGGCCGCAGGCAAATTCGAGCCAACGGGTCCGAAAGGCGAATTTCTTGAGCTGATCGCGACCCCGGAAGACGTCAGTCCGAGCCCGGCCTCTGTCTATGCAGCCACGAAGCTTGCCAACGAAACCCTTGGCCGCATCTTCGCCGAGGCTTACCGCACGAGCGTCGTTGCGTTGCGCTTCCAAAACGTATACGGCGAGCGGCAGTCACTGCGCAACCCATACACCGGCATCCTGTCGATCTTCTCGAATCGCATGCGGCAAAACCTGCCGATCAACATCTTCGAGGATGGCTTGGAGAGTCGCGATTTCGTGCACGTGAGCGATGTTGTGCGAGGCATCCACCTTGCCCTGGACGCAGCGCTCTCGCCATTCACGGTGGCCAACATTGGGTCAGGCGTTGCGACGCCCGTCATGCAAGTCGCTTGCCTGTTGCGCGACTTGCTCGGCAGCTCCTCGGCGTTGCAAGTTTCGGGCGACTTCCGAGCCGGAGACATTCGGCACTGCTATGCGGACCTGAAGAGCGCACGCAGGTTGCTCGGGTTCGAGCCTTCGGTTTCACTTGCTGAAGGACTGCGAGCCTTCTGCGACTGGGTCCTTACGCAGCCCGTATTGATCGATCGGTCTGCAGAAGCCATGGCCGAACTGACGCGACTTGGATTGAGCAAGACCGGGGCATGAAAGTCAAGCAGGCATTGAAGCAGGCCGTCAAGGATTTGCTTTTTCGGCCACGCGGGGTCGTGATGGGGCCCCGTTCGGCATTTCGCCTGCCCCGGAACATTCCCAACCGCGACCGGATTCAGCTGGGATCCGACTGCTCGGTCGGACGTTTCTCCCTATTCCACGCTCACAAGCAATATGCGGGCGTTCCGCTGAACGGAAGCATCACGCTCGGCAACAACGTCTACATCGGTGGCTTTGCACAACTGAACGCAATGCACCCCATGCAGATCGGCGACGGCTGCGTGCTGAGTGAATTCGTCTACATCTCGGACAGCGCTCACGGTCTGGATCCCCGCGCCGGTCTGATCATGCAGCAGCCGCTGGAGTCCAAGGGGCCGGTGACGATAGGGTGCAATGTATTTATCGGCTACGGCTGCGTGGTCTTGCACGGCGTCACATTGGGCGACCACTGCGTGGTAGGCGCGCGGTCCGTCGTCACGAAGAGCTTCCCCGCCTATTCGATGATTGCCGGCAGCCCGGCCCGCTTGGTGAAGAGCTACGATCCGAAAACTGGGCAGTGGCAGTCGGTGTCACCATGACTCTTCGCGGAACAATGCCGCGCCCAGTGGCGTGACAAGCACAACACGCCGTTGGCTCGGCAATTCTGCTGCCAACTTGGTCGGAGGAGGGAGCGCAGCCGCCTTCAATCTGGTACTGCCTGCGATCGTCTCCAGTCACCTGCCGCCTGTTGAATTTGCAGCATGGAGCCTCGCGCTGCAAATTGTCGCGTACATCAACCTGCTGAGCCTAGGACTCCAGACCGCGACAGCCCGTGCCATTGCCCAGGCGGAGGGCAATGACAACCCCGACACGATGCAGCACATCGTCCGTGCGGCGAATTGCATTGCCACCTGGGCTTGCCTGGCGGCATCGATTGCAGCTGCTGCGCTCGCCTTTTGCTATCCACTCCTGTTTCCTAGCATTCCCCAACATTTGCTTGGAAGCTTTGAGTTTGTCGTGCTGATGATCGGCCTTTCAACAGCCTCTCAACTCCTGGCGATCGTGCCAATGGGTGTATTTCAAGGGCTGCACCGAAATATCATCTATGTTTCTGTTCAAGTCGTCGTCAGACTGCTCGTCGTCGGATCGGTCTGGGCCGGAACTAGAGCCAACATGGGATTGGTGGGTCTAGCTGCATTGCTGGCCGCGGGCTCTGCTTTGCTCTGGCCGCTGATGCGGTACGTCATGCGAACCGTCCTCCGATGGAGCGTCGCAAATCGCAGAATGCCCGTCGATCGAAAGCAGCAGCGCGAATTGCTGGATTACTGCGCGTCACTTTCCGTCTGGAGCATTGCAACGCTACTCGTCAACTCCGTAGGAGTCGTCATGGTCGGCCATGTCGCGTTTGAGCAGGCAGGCGTGTACTCCCTGGCCATGTCAGTTGCTACGGTATTGGCGGGTTTATTGGGCGCACTTTTTTCGCCCCTGGTCACGACGGCGGCGGCCCTGCATGCGAACACCGAGCGCCGCAACGAGCTGCCAAGGCTTTTGATGAAGGCAACTCTGTACTGCGCGATCGTTCTCAATTGCCTTTTCACGCTCTGCCTTCTATTTGTTCACAGCGGTATCGTTGCCTGGGTCGGTCCGCGCTACGTGGAGCCACTGTCGCCCCTATTGCTGATCCTTGTCGGCGCTCATGCTCTGCGAAATCTTGCATCGCCCTATGCAATGATGCTCCTCGCGACCGGGCTGCATCGTCGGGCCTTGGCCACGGCGGCTGGTGAGGGGCTGTGCAATTTGGTTGCGACTGTTGTCCTGGGATCGCTGTTCCAGACGACCGGAATTGCAGCAGGAACGCTCGTAGGTGCCGTTGTTGCGATTCTGAGCGTACTCCTCCTGAATGCCAGAAGGACACCTGAACTCACCCCTCATCCGATGCGATTCGCGCTCGTAAGCGTTGTGCTGCCACTGGCTGTATTTGCCCCCATCGATCTGTTCATCGCACATTGGAAGGCCATCCTGTGACCGCTGACCTATCTCTCACGCCCCGTTCCGTCGAAATTCGAACCCTTGGGGCATAAGCATGAGCCCCAAATCTCTCCTGCGTAGATTCATTTCGGTCTTTTGGTGGCGCAGAAGACTTGGCAGCTTGGGTAAGCGATCCGTGCTCTTTTCACCAATGCTTGTCGTTGAACCTGAACGCATCTTCATTGGCGCCGGTACGCTGATTCGCGACGGTGCACGTCTGGAGATCGTTCGACCTGCAGGAGCAACCTGGACCCCGACGATGCGCATCGGGAAGGACGTGAATATCGAGCAAGGCGTGCATATCGTCTGCCAGTCAAGCGTTGTGATCGAGGATGACGTGTCGATCGCTCCGTATTGCGTCATCGTCGATACATACCATCCGAACGACCCCCCCGATACCAAACCCAGAATCGGCGCGCGCCTCCCTGATCGCCCAACGAGCGTAGTAGTCGGCGCGGGTACATTCGTTGGTGCGCATAGTGTCATCCTCTCCGATGTCAGCATTGGCAGAGGCTGCGTGATAGGCGCCGGCTCTGTTGTCTCGCGAGACCTCCCCGACTATTGCGTCGCGACAGGCGCCCCTGCCCGAGCGATCAAGATCTTTGACACGAATACGAGACAATGGAAGCGTGTCGAAGCCGGTTCCAGTACCCGTTCCTTGAACTCTCCATCATGAGCGAACCTCTCACCTTCGTCGGAATAGTCACTGTGCTTTACAACAGCGACGAAGTTCTATCGGATTTCTTCAGCAGTCTTGCAAAACAGAACGGCTTGCGCCTGCGCCTCTATGTCATCGATAACGGTTCGACGGACTCGGGCTCAATACTCGCGCGCTCGCTTGCGACTGAGCATCACGTTGACGCCGTCGTCATATTTAACAATGCCAACGTTGGCGTAGCTCGCGGAAACAACCAAGGCATTGAGCTGGCGCTCGCTGACGGCTGCACCCACGTTTTGCTCGCTAACAACGACACCGCATTTGGCCCAGGTACGATTGGTCTGCTGCTCGACGCTACAAGTTCTGGTGAATTGGTCGCGACGCCCAAAATCATGTACTTCGATGAGCCCGAATTGATCTGGTACGGAGGGGGGCGCATCGACTCTTTGACGATGCGAACACCGCACTTCGGCATGATGAAACCAGACAAGGGCCAGCTCGATCATCAAACACATGTTGGTTACGCTCCAACTTGCTTCATGATGATTGCGTCTAGCGTGTTCGAGCGTGTCGGTCTGATGGATGAGAGCTTCTTTGTCTATTACGACGACACAGATTTTGTTTGGCGGCTGGCACGCAATCAAATACGCATCCGCTACGTGCCGCATGCAGTCGTAATGCACAAGGTCAGCACTTCGACAGGCGGCGCGCACTCACCCTTCACGGTTTATTACGCAAATCGCAACCGCATTTATTTCATACGAAAGAATCTACGAGGCATGAGAGCGGCAATCGCGCTTGCCTACGTATTGTTGACGCGAGTTCCGTCGGCACTTTTGCTACAACGCCGAGTAGCGGCACGACTTTGGTCCGGGATTCGCGATGGGTTCCGGATGGCAGTCACGCCCAATGAACGCTGACTCCGCGGAAGCGAGAACGTCGCTCACAGCGCCGCGACGTAGATTCGGCATGCCATTCAACGGGAGTCGCTGGATGATTTTCCTGGCCACGGTCGTCCCGGCCGGGCTCTTCTATTTTCGGATCGTAGACACGTACGCGCCAGGAACTGGACTTGTTGTTCTGTTCGCGCTTTTCGCAAGCTGGATTTCGGGCCGGTCCCTGCGCGGCAGCGGTGACATGCTGTCGCTCCTTGCTTGCTTGATGCTTCTCTGCCACCTCGTCGTGGCTTCTACATTTCAAGCCGTAGAGTGGGTGCGGGCACTGTCCTCACTACTTTTCTTCTTTCTCCTGCTATTCGGCAGCGCCCATATTGCGCCCCTGATATACCGGATTCCCGAAGATCGATTCAGGCGCGATATGCGCCATCTCGGTTATTTCATGTTAGGCGTAGCACTGCTTGGCCTGATTGAATTTGCCCCACCTACACTGACTGGCGCCCCTTGGCCTCGCCCCTATTTCCCATTCACTGAGCCGGCAGGCTTCGCTTTGCCGCTGGCTCCGGTACTTATGTACCTTTGCGTAATGGCCAAAGGCCCCCAACGTACCTGGCTGCTGATCGGCACAGTTCTTGGAATGGCTCTCATCACGACACTCACGCTCGCTGTGGCAGTCGCGTTGATTGCGGCGGTCAGTCTCAAGAGATCCCACTTGATCGCGTTCGCCCTCATCTTGTGCGCCGTTCTCGCCCAATTGGATCTGTCGTACTACACAGAACGCATTGACTTCTTCTCCGACAATAATTCAAACTTGTCGAATCTTGTATATGTCCAGGGATGGCAGCTACTGTTTGAAGGACTTGAACGGAGTAGTTTCCTCGGCCAGGGCTTTCAGCAATTGGGCATTCACGGTACGGATGTTGCCGCGGCGCAGATCATCAACGCGATGATGCAAGGGGAAGACCTCAACCTTCTTGATGGCAGTTTTCTGCTTGCAAAGCTTGGTGCCGAACTGGGAATTTTTGGCCTCACCATAGCGGCGGCCGCCACGGCGTACGCCTTGCGATCCATCCTTATCCTTCGGCGCGTTGCCACTGGCCAGCTCCATGTGCCTGCCGTAATCGTTTTCGCCCACTCCACGATGGCCTCTTTGCTGCTCCGCCTGTACGTTCGCAGCGGTGGTTACTTCAACGGGGAAATGTTTCTTACTTTGATCGCTGCCTGGATTTTGGCAAGCCACCACCTGGCGTCCCGCAAACCCAGGCCTCGCCAAGCATCAAGAAGGCCTCAGAAGAACATGGCTGTCGAGAGGGCTCGCCTAAATGGATGAGAAGTCGCTTCTGAAACGCAGCACTCCCTCTTGGCCCGCTGCCATGATCACTGCGTTGGCCGTCGTTGTGCATGCCAGTTTGCTACTCCTACCCCCGATCAACTTTGAACACTCCTTCGCCGATGCTGCCCAGTACTTTCTGGTGGGTCAGCCTGAGTTACTCAGCGAATATTTCTCTGTCCAAGCGAACACCGTAGGCATGCCATTCCTGGCGGCACAAGTGTCACGCGTCCTTCCTAGCGTGCCGTTGCTGCAAGTACTCCGCATTGTTGTCTTGCTGGGCCTGCCATTGCTGGCTCTCGCAATTCAGCGCATTTGCGCCGCGCTTGGGCGCACGGATGCTCACCTCGTGACCGCATATGTCCTGCTGAATCCGCTGGTGTGGATTTACGCAGGAAGAGCTACAGCGGATTTTTTCCCAATGGCACTGGGCGTTTGGGCCATTTCATTGCTGCTCCAGAGCCCGGTCTCGGTCCGGCGCGCGATGTTCGGCGGTCTCGTGCTGGGCTGCGCTGCCGTGCTGAAGTACCACGCAGCCTTTCTGGCCCTGGTCGTTGCTGCATACCACCTGCGGGGCACGCCCCGCACTTGGCCGCTGAGGCCAGCCGCTGCCTTCTTGATCGCAACAGCAGCCCCGCTGCTCGTCTATCTCACGATGGCCCATGCGGCGTTCGGCTTTTGGCTGACGCCACCAGAATTTCAAGCAAAGCACCAGTTCACCCTAGGCGGTTTTGCCAGCAATTTCGTGTGCTACGCAGGCTACTTGGTACTTCTTGCAATGCCGACGCTGCCGATCTTGCCAACCGTGGCGCGTTCGCTCGCGAACCATTGGCGCAGTGTGTTGTTGACGCTCGGCGCAATGGCCGTGGTCGGGTACTTCGGCATCGTAGACAACGGCGAAATGAACCTGGGACCTGCCGACCGTTGGGTCCCTTCAGGCTTGCGCACTGCAATATTCGCAGCGGTGGCTACTGGGCTCATATTGCCGTTGTGGTTGCGGCCTCGCGAGCTTGGGCGCTTCTCGACCGCATTGTGGTGGGCTATCGTCGCAATTCTCGTTGTGTTCTCGATGACGCGGCCCGCACAGCGATACCTCCTGTTCGTAATTCCATTCTTGATCGCACTCTTGCCTCGTCAGCTGTTTGCGCAACGAATGCTCGCGGCGGTCCTGACGTTATTCATGATGTCAAACGCCTTTGTCGAGTACAACAGGGCGTGCACTGGTATCGCAGCTGCTGACCTGATGTCCAAGGTCGTGGCGCTCAACCTAGCTGATTCGACAGATCTCGGTGCCATCAATGGGCATGTGGGCCTCTATGTCAATCACATACCACCGACACGGCGAGACTATGTCATTGTCAAGGGCGAAGCCACCAACGCGGTCGCCGTCGCCCGGGCGGGCTGGCAACGGCTCCCGGTGACCTTCTCGCTGATTCGCACCGAATCCGTCGCAGCAGGCGCCGCCAGCGGGCCATAACCTCCAAATGCTGGCCAGAACACACAAAATTCAAAACGGCTCCACTGCTTTTCAGATGAATCTAACTGTGAATGCCGCGGCTGTGGCAAGTTCATCTTTCGGTGTCCGGCGGTATTACGCCGCCGTCATGCAGCACCTGGGCTGGCCGGGCACGATCGATTCCTTCACCTCAGGCCCATGGAAGAGGCTGGAGCGCACCCGCGAATTGCTGCACCGTGGCCGACCGGACGCAGTCTTCTGGACACCTTGTCAACGAGGGCCGCTTCATGCACATCACCATGTTCTGACGGTGCACGATTGCATCAACATCGAGCATGTTTACCGCAACGATTGGCGCTTACCTCTCTATCGCGAGCTTTTCAACGCAATCTTGAGTGGCGCCGAGCGGGTAGTCACCATCTCCGATGCAACGCGTGACGCGGTCTTGCGCAACTATCGCGTCGATGAATCCAAGATCACCGTGATTCGCTCCGGCCGAGACGCTGTGGTGCAGCATTGCGACGCGCGCCTCGTCGAAGAAGCGCGTGCAGCCTCGCCGTTTGTCTTGCTCATCACGAATGCGCTAGCGCACAAGAACAATCTAGCGGCATGCGAAGCCTTCGTGCGCAGTCGCGGGCCTGAGCAAGGTCTGGTTCTTCGGGTTGTGGGCACGCTACCTGAAGCCGCGCGCTCGGTGTGCCATAAGCACGGCGTCCTTTTGGAAGAACATAGCCGTGTCAATGATGCCCAGCTCGGCGCCTGGTATGCAGCCTGCCGCTTTTTACTGAGCCCCAGCCTCGCTGAAGGACATAATCTGCCGATTGCTGAAGCGCTCGCTCAAGGGGTCAATGTGCTTTGCAGCGACATCCCCGTGCACCGAGAGTTTTACGACGGGGAGGTGCGTTTCTTCGAAACGGGACGAATTGAGGCGCTTGTCCAGGCGCTCAATGAAGCTATTGCCGATGAAGGCCCCTGGGGGCTCGCCAAGCAAGGCGTGCCCTACCGCTCCTTCGTGGATGTTGCTGCGGACTATGCGGCGCTGTTCACCGCGCTTGCACCTGCAAAGTAATCAGCTGACGCCAGCAAATTTGCCATGCCCTCGCCCGTCATTACGCTATCGATCGTCAGCCATGGTCACGGCCCGCTGCTAACAGGACTTCTGGAGGATCTTGCCCGCCACTGGGCTCCCGTGCCGTACCGGATCGTCTTGACTCTCAATCTGCACGATGAGGTCTTCCGCGTGGAGGATTGGCCGGCGCTTGACATCAAGATCGTGCGGAACGAGATCCCTCAGGGCTTTGGAGCGAACCACAATGCAGCCTTCCAGTATTGCGATACGCCATGGTTCGCCGTACTCAATCCTGATCTTCGACTTCCAACCAACCCTTTCCCGCCCCTGCTTGAGCGCGCTGCGCGAATGCCGACGCTCGGCGTCATTGCGCCGCGCATTGTCGATTCCGCTGGCCATGCAGAGGATTCCGTGCGTGAGAACTTGACACCCTGGTCCCTTGTACGGCGAAAGATCGATGCCTCAGCAGGCCGTATCGATCCCGGTGCCGCTGGAGGAAAGTTTTTCTGGCTCGCAGGCATGTTCATGATGTTTCCGGCCGCGGCTTATCGGCAAGTGAGGGGGTTCGACGAGCGCTTTTTTCTTTATTGCGAAGACTACGATCTTTGTGCTCGCTTGTCCCGCGCTGGATTCGCGGTGGTAATGGAGCCTGCCGCTACGAGCGTACATGACGCCCAACGAGATAGCCGCCGGTCGCGGCGCCATCTGCAATGGCATCTGACGAGTCTTCTCAAGGTCTGGTTGTCGTCGGCCTTCTGGTGGGTCACGTTTTCGCGGGCACCGACTCCTGAAGGCAGCTTGAAGTGAAATTGCATGTGCGCATTTTTTTTGGCGCGCTCGCGATCGTGGTGCTTGCCAGCGTCAGCGAACCTGCATTGCGCTGGATGGATATCCATTGGTGGAGTGAAACCCTCAAGGACACGTGGGGCCGTGTGCGCTACGGAGAGGACTGGGGAGCGCTGCAGCCCTTGCCGTCTGGGCTTGACTATCGCTGGCTCGATGGTTCGCCGAAGCCGATCTTGATCGCGCACGCACTGGGAGAATCCGAACAGACGAGCCAGAACACGATTGCAGCGCTTGACCGAGCAGTCGCCTCGGGCTTGAAGCTCCTTGAGATTGACGTCTGGCTGGATACAGATGGCCGCCTGCGCTGTCATCACGGCCCCAGTAAACCCCTGCCCTGGGTGCCGGGCGAATGCACATTGGCGGATGCGTTGCATGCCGCGGCGCAACATCAAGCGTGGTTGATTCTTGACATCAAGACAGACTTCCCGACGGCTGGCGCAGCCATCGTGCAAGAGTTTGCGAACGACCCGGCGGCCACGCAACTCATCTTCCAGTTGTATCGTCCTGCAGACGTCGTTTTGTTTTCAACGTGGGCAAAGCAGCTACCGCTTCCGGGGCCTATCGTGACCGCCTATCGAGCCCGCAGGTCGCTCGAGCACATTGCAGGGGAAGCACCACGCCTTGGCATTCACGCATTCACAATGCCGTTGTACCGACTCGCCGCGTTGAACGGCGCGCACCCACCGATGGCGTTGCTCGTGCATCCTGTCCACGACTGCGACGCCGTTCGCGAAGCCGAACGGTTCGGCATGGATGGGTACTACTTGAGCACTCAGCTGCTGCTTGAATTGCGCAGTGACTGTGGCCTTGCCGCTCGGCCATCCCCTAACCGATTGACTTCGCGCCGCCCCGCTAACAAAACATGACAACACCCACTCAAACCTCTCCCCGCCGCACGGATTGGTGGGTTTGCTGCATGGCCGGCTTGATACCAGCAACGATATTCTACTGGATGCTCGCGCGCACGGCCGTCAACATTCCGATCGTCGACGATTATTACGCGATTCTGAATTCACTGAACATTTATAGCCAATCTTCGAATCTGGGCGCCAAGCTGGGTCACATCGTCAACTATCAGCACAACGAATACAAGCTATCGTTCGAGAGCGCGATCTTCGCCATTGAATATGAGCTATCCGGAAAAATCAATTTCGAGACGTTGTCAATACTTGGCAATGCCTTCGTCGCCGGAATTTTCGCATTGCTAGTTAAGACATTTAAATTCTCAAATGACACACGCAAGTCGCAGCTGCTGCTATTGTTGCCAGTGGGCCTTTTGCTGTTTCAACTGCAATACGCGTCCACGCTGAACTTTAGTATGGCTGGTTTACAAAATCTGCCAGTGTTAGCCTTTTCATTGCTATCCATCCTCCTGCTCACCCGCAACACGGCATATTCCTTTGCAAGTGCATGCGTCGCGATGGTGCTTTCAACGGCGGCTTCCGGCAGTGGCTTCTTGCTGGGCCCCATCGGCACATTGATGCTCGCGGAACAGCGTCGGTGGAGGCATATCGGTATCTGGGCTATCGTTCTCGCCCTTATCGCCGCAATCTACTTCAGCAATTACAATTTCCACCCTTCGCAATTGAGCCAACCGGCAGCTGCGATCCAGCCGACGGAGCATCTATACGTCACTTACATGCTGGCGTTCATGGGCTCGTCCATCGCCAGATACCAGGGCTACATGCCCAGCGTCGCGCTCGGCACAGGCCTACTGATACTCTGGGCCTTCGCAGCTTGGCGGGGTTATTCGAAGAAAAATCCGACTGTGTTCTACTTCTTTCTCTTCTTGGTGCTGACAGCGGCGGGCGTTTCAGCCATTCGCTCTGGTTTGGGATTGGAGCAGAGCCTAGCCTCGCGATACCGGATTTATTCAAACCTCTTGCTGATTCTTTCGTACATCTTCGTCGCCGAAAATTACCTTCAGCAGATGCAACGCACGCTACTCAAGCGTGCGCTGATGGGTGCGACCATTATTTGCTGCCTCGCGTTTTATGTTCTTTCCAACCAAGCCGGTTATCGTTTCCTTCAAGGTCGCCAACAGGCTGTCTCTCTTGAAATGGCCGCATGGCAATTGAGCCAATCCGGAGCTCCGGCAGGCGCGGCCTCACCGACGGAAATGAACTTGGATCCCGCCGTGAGTCGACAACTGGCGATCGGCTTGTACAAGCCGGTCACAGCCGTGCTCACGCAATCCATGAAACTGGGAATCTACCAGCCACCGGTGCCGGTCAATCATTGAGGCGCACACTGGAGCGATCCAGGCATTCAAGCCTTCAGTCGTGAAGTTGCTTGGTCTGCTGATGAACCCGGGACCATCAAGAGCCGACGCCGCCTTTCCCGCCCGTTTCAGGCGCGAGTGGTCGCCCGCTCGGCCGGCCATCCTGCTTCAAGGACTGCAGCCGACGCAAGACCGCACAGAATGGCGAACCACAGCGTCGCCAGACGAACGCCCACAGCCGCCATCACGCCCACTTCCAGTGGCACGCCCGATGCGTGCAGCAAGGCAGTAATCGTCGCTTCTGTTGACCCGATGCCCCCTGGCAACATGGAAGCGGCGCCCGCCAGCATGGACAAAGGGTAGATCGCCAGCGATTCGGCGAGCGGCAGCCCAGTCACACCCAGGTGGCGAAGTAGGTACACAAATCCAAATGCCGTCGCACCCCAGGCCAAGACGCCGGCCAGAACACTGAGCATTACATCAGCCGGCCGCAGCCAGACCGCCGCGCCGCCCAGTCCCCGCGCCAGCGCCCGCAGGGCTGATGTTGTGCGCCGCAGGCCAGCCCCATCCAGCCGATAAGCCAAGTCGTGCAGCACCGCGGGGTGGCGCCCCAGCAGAACCACAAGACCCAGGCACAGCAGGACGAAACCGGCGCTCAGGGCCAACAAATGTGCGTCTTGAATGGCCAGCATCGCCAACCCCAGCACCACCAGCAAATCCATTCCCCGCTCGAACACGAAGACCGCGATCACCCGCCATGCCGGCACGCCCATCGGCTCGAAATAGCGAATTCGGATCAACTCACCGACCTTCCCCGGCGTGGCGGTGAAGGCAAAGCCGGCCAAGTAGGCCAGAAAGCCCAGACAGACCGGCACGCGGTAGCCGGCCCGGAGCAGCAGCCAATACCAGCGCGCATAGCGAGCGCCGTAGGTTGCGAGCGAAATCGCAACGAGGACCGGCAGCACGCTCACCAACGACACCAGCCCGTCGAACACCTGGCGCCGCGCATCCAGCCATACGAGCGCGCCCAGGTACAGCGCCGTCAGCACCGCGAAGCCCAGCAGAGCGGCCTTGATGCGCATGCCGGCTCAGCGGAAGGACAAGTGCTTGTGCCCCAGGTAGCTGGTGAACACAGGCACGATCACACCGACCGCGTGGGCGATCTCGGGCACGAAATGCTCAATGCCGAGCGCCGGAAGCATGTAGTTCGCCAGCCCGACGCTCACCACCCAGGTCTGCAGCACCGCCACGAGATTGATGAGCACGAAGTACATCACCGAGTGATGTAGTGACTGCTTGCCGTCCGTGAACACGAACTGCCGCGCCAGGAGAAACGCCGTGGCCATGCCCACCAGGTAAGCCAGCACAATGGCGGCCGAATAGCCCATCCACTGGTTGAACAGGATGCGCGAGCCGAAGTTGACAGCTGCAGCGAAGCCGCCGGTGAACAGGAAGACCAGGAACTGTCGGGACTTGAAAGCAGCAATCACGCCGTCGCGTCCCGCGCCATGTTCCGGCCAAAGCCGATGCTCTCTGAAATGCCGCGGTCCTCGGGGTAATAGTACGAGGTGTCGGCCACCCACAGCCCCCCAACGGGCAGACACATCGGCGGCAAATGCTCCAGATAGCCCGGATCGCAGATCGGCTGGGCGTAGCGATACCGGCTGGCACGCATGTCGATGAAGTCATCGTCCGTCAGCGCGGGATTGATGCGCTTGAGGTAGCGGCGCACTTTCTCCAGGAAGACTTGGTTGTCTTCGGCGAACTTGGGATGCTCGCCCGGCATGTAAAAGGGCACGTAGACGATATGGTCCTTGAGCGGGCGCAGGTTCGTGTACTCGACCACACCGGGGATGTCCATGTCCGGATCGTTGGTGTTGAGCCAGAAGTTGTTCGTCACGGGCTTGCGCAGCTTGGCGATGACACACACCACCGCGATGTTCTTCAAGGCCTGGAAGCGCTGCAGGATGTCCTGAGGCAGGTCCGGCATCAGACGGCTCACGTAGGGCAGCGGCACGGTGCTGATGACCTTGTCAAAGGTTTCCAGACCTCCGGCGACTTCGACCCCGCGCACGCGGCCATCTTCGATGACGACCTTCTGCACCGGCGTGCTGAGCCTGAACTCGCCACCGCGCTTCTCGATCGCAGCCTTCATGCCCTGCAGCAGCGTGGACGATCCGCCGTCCAGGTAGCCGAGCTTCTCCTTGAAGATGTTGTAGCGCGAGCGACCGATGCGGCGGATGCGGCTCCAGATCCAGGCGGCCGAGAGCTTGTCGGCGTAGTCGTAGAACTTCAGCTCGAACAGCTTCCTCCACAGGACTTCGTACGCTTCCGCGCCGACGCCGCGGCGCAGCCATCCCGTGGCCTCGACGTGGTCCAGCGGCTTCCAATCGTTGCGGCGAATGCACATGAAGGCGTGCAGACCCGAGCGGATCTTCGCGGCCAGGCTCAGACCCTTGAAGCCCAGCAAGGCCATCGGTGTGCCCCAGGCCTGCAGGCGACCCTGGTACCAGTAGCCCATCTTGGTGGCCACCCAGCGCATGCGGTCGGACAGACCGAGCTCATCGAGCATCTGCAGGAAGGCGATGTCAGAGGTGCAATGGAAGTGATAGTAGCGCTCGATGTCGAGCCCGCCGAAATCCATCGTCGCGGTCATGCCGCCCACCCGGTCGTCGGCCTCGAACACCACCGGGCGATGCCCGTCCAGGGCCAACTGGTAAGCCACGGCAAGGCCCATCGGCCCGGCGCCCAGCACCGCAATGCGTTGTTGCGTCATGAATGATCCTCAGAACTCGAGCACGACCTGCCCGTAACGCGGGTCGTTGAATGTTTCTTCCACGGCATCGCGGAACGTCGTGCGCTGGACGCCGAAGATCCCCGGCCAATCGATCACCTCGAACTCGTCCTTGGCGCTGAGCGCGGCAAGTTGTTGGGTGGTGAATGGCGGGTTCTTGTCGAACAGCCCCCAGACCCACAGCGCCGCATAGAACGCGCTGTAGGGCACCTTAACGATCGGCGTGCGCGACCGCGTGGCACGTTTGATCTCGCGGATGATGTCGATGTAGTCGACCTTCTCGTGCCCCGAGATGTTGTAGATGCCCTCGCGCACGCGCCCTTGCAGGCAGGCGATGATCACGTTGCAGAAATCGCCGGAATACAGCGGCTGGCGCATATAGCGGCCATGGCCGGGGATCGGGAAGAACGGTACTTTCTGCATGAAGCGCGACAGCCAGCCCAGGTGCTTGCGGTCGAACCATCCGAACATCAATGTCGGACGCAGCACCGGGCAAGTGATGCCGCTGTCCAGCACCAGCTTTTCCTGGTCCTTCTTCGTGTTCGTGTAGAAATCGTCCGCCACGGATTCCACCACCGACGAGCTGATGTGCACCAACGTCGGGATCTTGTAGCGGCGCACCAGATCGAGGATCAGGCGTGTCGACTCGACGTTGTTGCGCACGAACTCCTCGAGGTGGTTGCCGCCGATCTGGGCCTGCAGCATCACCACGGCGTCCGCACCGTCAAACTCCTGCTGCCAGGCGCCGGGCTCGGCGAGGTCGGCCAGCACGGTCTTGATCTCCGGCTGCACGCGCGCCAGGACTTCCAAATTGTTGCGATGCTTGTCGATCACGACGATGTCGCGATAGCCTTTGTCCTTGAGGCGGGCAACGAGGTTCTGGCCCACTAGGCCTGCACCGCCCGGAAGTACGATTTTCATGACTGCTCTCAATGAGGAATGAAAGTTGGGAAACGCGGCTTCAGATGTTCATCTTGTGGAAGATGGGCCGCGGCAGGCTCCGGATTACTGCCATGATCAGCGCCCACTTCTTCGGCGCATACACCTGCGCCCGCCCGGCAGCGATGCCGTCCACGATGTCCTGCGCCACCGATTCGACACTGGCCAGCTTCGCCCCCTGCTGCTTGAGATGCGAGGTCATCGGCGTATCCGTGGGCCCCGGCTTGATCAGGGTGACTGAAACGCCGCTGCCCGCCAGGCGGTGCTGCAGGCCCTGTGCGTAGCGATCGACCATGCCCTTGGCGGCGCCATAGACATAGTTGGACTTGCGCCCGCGGTCTCCGGCCACGGAACCAATGATGGCCAGCGCGCCACGGCCGGCACGCTGCATGACACCCGCGAACGCCTCCGCAAACAGCACAGGAGACACGCCGTTGATGGACAGCGCTTGCGCAGCCTGCGCGAGTTCATCCTGGCACTGAGCCTGATCCGGCAGTGCCCCGTGCGCGATCAGGGCGACGTCGATGGCGCCCTGGCTGGCAATCTCGCTCACCAGCGCGGCGATGTCCTGCGCAAGCTCGAAATCCACACTGCGGACCTCTACCGCCACATGAGGGCCACGCACCCGGAGGTCCTGCGCGACGGTCTCCAGCCGCGCCAAGTTCCGCCCGATCAGCACGAACTGCGCGGCACCGGCCTTGGCCCAGAGGCGTGCGCAATGCTCGGCCATGCTCGAACTTGCGCCCACGATAACGATCTTCTTCATCTCTCTCGTCTCACTTCCCTTTGAACACGAGAACTCAAACGCCCATCAGGCGACGTGAAAGTTCTGACGACATACCCGAGTCTCGATAGGCCAGGAACTCCTGCAGTCTGGGGTATCCGGCTTCGAACAACGGTCGCGGCATGCGCGCATCCTTGGCCAGGTACAGCCTACCGCCGGCCTCGGCCACCAGACCGTCCAGCCGAACAAACAACTGCTCAACCTCGGGCCCGGTGTTCGCAAAATCCAGCGCCAGTGTCACGCCCGGCTGCGCAAAGCTGAGCATGCCCAGCGCGGAACGGCGTCCGAAGGTCTTTAGGACGGCGAGGAACGATCCCTTTCCGGACCGGGCGATCTCCCTGAGCATGTCGCGCGTCACCTGAGCCCCGTTGTCGAACGGCACGACGCACTGATACTGGAAGAAGCCACGGGGGCCGTAGATCCGATTCCACTCCAGCAGGTTGTCCAAAGGATAGAAGAACGCCTGGTAATGCTCGCGCCGCCTGCCGGCCCGCCATTGCCCCATCCGGAAATACGCCGCGTTGAAAGCCCGCAGGCTCAGCCCGTTGACCAGGGACACAGGCGGCGTGAGGGGCACCCGGCGCGGCGACTTGGCGCGCGGCGCCGGTGCATCCGTCTCCGCGTGGTTGCCGCGCATGAAGAGCCCGCGCCCTTGCTCGCCGGCCAGACAGTCGATCCACGAGACCGTGTATTCCCAATCCTGCTCGGACTTCTCGCTCAGTTCAAAGAACTGGTCCAGCGAGTCGAACGGGATCGTCTCGGTATCCAGCCACGGGCCCTTCACTGGCCGCAACTGGACCTCGGCCCAGACGATCAGCCCCGTCAGCCCGACGCCGCCGATGGTGGCCGCAAACCACTCGGGCAACAAATCCGGGCCGCATTCGATCCGTCGCCCGTCCGTGCGCTGCAGCGCAATGCGCCGCACATGGTCCCCAAACGAGCCGACCGCATGGTGATTCTTGCCATGCACGTCGTTGGCGATGGCCCCGCCCACGCTGACCATCTGTGTGCCCGGACTGACGGGCAACATCCAGCCCTGTGGCACGACCAGCTGCTGGATGTCGCGCAGCAGTACGCCGGCCTCGCAGCGCAGCAGGCCGGTGGCCGGATCAAAGGCAATGAAGCGGTCCAAGCCCGTCGTGCGCCACAGGACGCCACCCGCGTTGAGGCAGGCATCGCCGTAGCTGCGGCCCATGCCATGCGCAATACCCGACTGACTTGAGCGCAGCGTGTCCATCGCACGATCGCGGTCAACAACAGGCACAACGCGGTGCGGCGCGAAAGAGAGGCGCCCCCAGGAGGCGACGGGCGTCATAGCCACCCAAGCGTCCCCAACGCTAGAAACAGGCCAATGGCAGCTCCAGCCACGAGGGAGGTCCGGTCCTTCACCGCAAACACCAGCGGATCATCGTGCATCTGCCCACGGTGGGCCTGCATCCACATCCAGTGGATCCAGAACAGCATGATCGGCACAGCGCCCCAGACGATCTCCGGGTTCTTGTAGAGCTTGGTGACGGCGTCGCTATTCAGGTAAAGCGCAAGAACCAGCACGGCGGCCTGTCCGGCTGTGATGCCCATGGTTTGGATCAGCGGCGCATCATTGGTGTGATAGCCGCGGCCGTGCAGTTTGCTGCGGCCACTCTCCCTTTGCAGTTCCAGTTCAGCATAACGTTTCACGAACGCCAGCGAGAGGAACAGGAACACGGAAAAGGCCAGCAACCAGAAGGACAGATCCAAACCGACTGCAGCGGCACCAGCGAGCACGCGCAAGGTATAGAGCATCGCCAGCGTCAGGCAATCAATGAGTACCAAGCGCTTCAATACCCAGGAGTACACGCAGGTCAGCACAAAATAGACAACCAGCCAGCCTTGGAAGCCTGGACCGACCAGGCCCGCCAGTAACAGGCTGCACACAAAGAGCACGGGGGCCAGCGCGACGCCGATCCAGACCGGCAGCACGCCACTGGCGAACGGCCTGTTTCTCTTGCGCGGATGAATACGGTCGCTTTCCAGGTCCAGCAAATCGTTTGCCAGATAGACGGAAGATGCGCACAGACTAAAGGCAAGAAATGCAATGCCCAACAGGCCCCATGCGCGCCCGTCGCTCAATTGATGAGCAGCCAGCAGCGGCATGAAGAGCAGGAGATTCTTGAGCCATTGGTGCAGGCGCAGCGCCCGACGCCAAACGCTGAGCCCCTGGGTCGGCGCGGCAAACACCTTGCTGACCTTGAAGCGCTTGCGCGCCTTCTCCAGCAGCGCTCCGGACGCGTTGACGATGACGGCTTCGCGCGCCTTCTCCCAGACCGCTAGGTCTGCCGTCGAATTGCCCGCGTAGTCAAATCCGCCGTCGCCGAAGCGCGCCACCAACTCGGCCGCCTTATTGGGTCCGGCGAGGTTGACCTCGCCATCAGTGGCTATAACCTCGTCAAACACGGCCAGGTGTCGGGCAATCCCTTCCGCGATTGAGCGGTCCGTGGCTGTGCAAAGCACAATCCGGCGCCCGGCTGCGCGCTGCTCTCGCAACCAATCCAGCAGGGGCTTGTTATAGGGAAGCGTCTCGGGATTGAGTTGCGCCAGCGCGGAGATCTTGCGCTTCATTGACGCCTTGCCCTCGGCCAGCCAGAACGGGATCTTCAGCGTGCTTGCAGGCCGGTCACGCAGCAATTGCAGTGCCGACTCATGCAAGGTGTCTGTATAGACCAGCGTGCCGTCAAGATCGACCACCAGCGGATTCAACTGTGCAACCAAATTTCCCTCTGCTCGTTACTCATCTAGCCTGCGAAGCAGGCGGCGGTATTGTCACCGGAAAAGATTGGCGCTTAGAGACAACGCGGACGCGCAGCGCCGACGGTGAATACGAACACCTCGGCGGACCACCAGTCCCCTCCCTCATCCATCAACTCGGCGAAGGCCACAGGACGAACACGGGCACGATGTCGTTGTCGAAGGCGCTGCGGGAGCGGGCGTCGACGAAGGGCGGGGCATGATCACCCAAGACGACGACCAAAGGTCGGTGATTCGGCATTTCAGCGGCGAGCTTGCCAATGGTCTTCAGCACGGCGGCATGTGCTGCAGTCAGTGCACACACGGATTCCGTCACGCCTGCTTGCCGACAGATTCGCCGCAGGTCAGGCGGGACGGCAACGGGATCCAGTGGCAAATGAGTGTTCAGCGTCAGCGAGTAGACGAATTGTCGGGGTTGGGCGACTCGCCGCGCCGCTGCGCCGAGGAGGTCTGCGTCGCAAACGCCCTTGAAGGCGCCTCCGCAGGTCTTCAAGTCGCCCAGGTCCCTGCCAAACAGCAATTGCTGCAGCCCGATCGTCGGCCACCAAGCCCTGCGGTCGAACATCCGACCTGAAAAACCATGCATTCCGGTTGTGGACCAACCCATGCGGGCGAGGTCAGCCGGCAAGCAGGCGGCGCCTTCCGCAGGCGTCAAGTCCGCATAGTTGCCGGCCAAACCACAGAGCGCCCGGAGTTCACCAGACGTCGTCGCCCCTTTGAAGGGCATGCGCGCCGACTCCAGTCGATAATTTCCGCCTTGCGTTGCCTGCGCCATGGCGTCCAGCGCGTATTGCCGCAGGCCGGCATCCTGCAGCCTTCCCATGGACTCGACCAACACGAGCCAGATACTACGGTCTGGGTGACTCCGCGCCCAGCCCCGCAAGCCCAGGCTCGTCGATACCGACTCTTCGACACCGAGGACCGTCGGCGGCTGGTGCAGCTGCGCCGCCCGGAATTGGGCGTACAAGGTCAGACTCGGTGCACCAGCCAGGTTCACGGCCAACAATCGGCGGTCGATGAAGGCGAAGCGCGAGGAGCCGTTCAATGCATCGAGCACGAGCACCACAACCAGCGAAGCAATCGTCAGGCGCCATTCCGGCCGCCGGCGCCGCGCCATCCACCACGATCCGAAGAAGGCCGCCAAGAACAAGGCCGCGCCCACCAGGCTGCCTGTGGAAAGCAGTTCAGTCCAATCGAGCTCTCCTGCGAATCTGACACTCGCCATGAAGGCAATGGATGTGGCGAACCGGTAGGTCACGGACTGACTCACCAAGCCGTCAACGCCCCACACCAGCAGCAGCAGCGGCAATCCGGCAGCAGGTCGCCATGCACACACGGCAGCGGCAACGAACAGCTCCACGTTCAGTTGCGGCCGCTCCAACGCATAGACCTGCGACAAGAGCCAGAAGGGCAAGTGCGCCACGACTATTGCGCCGAAAAACCAAATCATGCGGCTGGCGAGCTCGCGCCTGCCCTGCAGTCTCCGGGCGCCTCCGCTCATGGGGCTGTCATCGGCCGAATCCGTGCCGCGTACGATTTCAGGACGCACGCCGATACTCCTCGCCCAGCAGCTGACGCAATAGGCTGCGAGCTTCGCTGTCATCGGCATCTCTGTTCTGCGCGCCCCGGCTCGATGTCAGCCACTGGGCCACGCTGCGAGCCGCTGCGGTGTCATCGAGCTTGGCAAGCAGCAGGCGGCCCACCTTGGTCTGCAAGGTTTGGTCACTGTCGCTGAGCAACTCCTCGTAGAGCTTCTCGCCCGGCCGCATGCCGGAGAACACGATCTCGATCTCCTGCTCGTCGCGCCCCGCCAGCTTGATCATCGCTCTCGCCAGTTCGACGATCCGGACGGACTCTCCCATATCCAGCACAAACACTTGTCCTGACTCCCCCATCGCCCCCGCCTGCACCACCAACCTCGCAGCCTCGGGGATGGTCATGAAGTAGCGCGTCATGTCCGGATGCGTGACCGTCACCGGCCCGCCCTTCGCAATCTGCTCCTTGAACTTCGGAATCACGCTCCCGCTCGACCCCAGCACATTGCCAAACCGCACCGCCATGAATTTCGTGGCGTGGCCCTGCCCCGCCATGTGGCTGATGACGAGCTCGGCCGCACGCTTGCTCGCGCCCATCACATTGGTCGGATTCACCGCCTTGTCCGTCGAGATCAGCACGAAGCGCTCGACGCCTGATTCAGCCGCCGCAAGACACGCGTGATACGTGCCCAAGGTGTTATTCCGGACACAAGCCCACGCGTTATCCTCCTCCATCAACGGCACATGCTTGTACGCGGCCGCATGGAACACGATCTGCGGCTTGTACTTGCCGAAGACATGGCGCAGGTGCTCCAGGTCCTTCACATCGCCCACCAGGCGCACCAGCGGGATGTGCGGGAACTTCTCGCCCAATTCCTGTTCGATCGTGTACAGCGCAAACTCCGACAGCTCGTACAACACGATCTTCTGCGGGCCATAGCGCGCAACCTGCCGGCACAGCTCCGAGCCGATCGAACCACCGGCGCCAGTGATCAGCACGACCTTGCCGGACAGGCATTCGCTGATGCCGCCTTCATCCAGCTGCACAGGTTCGCGGCCCAGCAGATCTTCAGGCTCAATATCTCGGACCTGATCAACACGTCGTCCGTGCAGCAACTCCTCGCTGCTCGGCACCGTCAGCACGTGCAGTCCGGTGCTGCCGGCAATGTCCAGCGCGCGACGCCGCGCCTCTCGTCCTGCCGACGGCATCGCGACGATCAAATGTGTGATGCCGTGCAACTGCGCCATCGCAGGCGTGTCCTCCAGGCGCCCGAGCATCGGGATGCCCGCCACACGGGCTCCGGCCTTGTCAACGTCGTCGTCCAGCCAGCCCACAACCGTGAAGCCTTGATGCTGGATGCCCGCCACGGCGAGACGCCCGGCTTGTCCGGCACCCATCACCAGCGCGCGATGCGTGTCCTGCGCCACACCGCTGATCCGACCACGCATGTGCTCGTAGAGCATGCGGTAGCCCATGCGCATCATCGACAGGCCGATCACGCAGAAGACCGGATGCAGCGCCAGCACGGCACGCGGAATGCCGCTCAGGTGCAGCATCAACACCACCGTCGCGCCGATCAATCCGGCAAGCACGCTGGCCGCCGTCAGCCGCTTGATCTCGCCGAAGCCGCTGAAGCGCCACATGCCCTTGGGTACCTTGAACAGCCACAGCACCAGCATGTAGAGCACGACCAGGCCGCCCATCACGGCAGCGTCGTAATGCGGCCGCTCGATCAGCCAGTAGCGGAAGCCCAGACGAAACAGGTAGGTGGCCTGCCAGGCCAGCGCAATGACAAGGCCGTCGAGCAGCAGCGAAAGCCGCTCGCGCTGCGGGCGGATGCGGGTGAGGGAGGCGTCGAGCGAGAGCCAGAACATGGGTGGCGATTCTTCTTCAGCGCACGAGCGCGGCCAGGGTGGCAAGGATCAAGCGCAGGTCGCCGGCAAAACTGGCCTCCTGCACATAACGGGCGGACAGGGCCAGCTTGGCTGGCATGACCTGCTCCACGTAGGTCTTTTCGGGATCGGCCGAACGCGCGAGTTGCTCGCCTTCGTCGCGGTACTGCAGCGAAGCCAGATCGGTGATGCCTGGCCGCACGGAAAGCACCAGCTCGCGCTGGGCCAGCGTGTACAGCGCCACATAGCGGGGCACCTCGGGTCGTGGGCCGACCAGGCTCATTGCGCCTCGCAGCACGTCCCAGAGCTGCGGCAGTTCGTCGAGCTTGGTCCGGCGCAGAAAGGCGCCCGCCGCCGTGATGCGCGGATCGGCGCCCACCGTGATCTGCAGGCCTGCGTTGTCGGCGCGCATGGTGCGGAACTTGTGGATGAAAAAGGTTTTGCCGAAACGGCCCACGCGCTCCTGAAGGAACAGCACCGGGCCTGGCGAATCGAGCTTGATCCACAGCCCGAGCACGAGCAGCAGGGGCGACAGCAGCAACAGCCCCAAGCCCGAGCACACGATGTCGAACAGTCGCTTGCTCATCTTCAATCGCGAAGAATGGCGCGGATAGTCTCGATCACACGCTCCACGTCCGCATCGCTCATCGCCGTGTACAGCGGAATGCTCACCATCCGCTCAAACGCCTTCTGCGACTCCGGGAACTGCTCAGGCTTCAGGCCGTAACGATCGCGCCAGTACGGCTGCAGATGCAGCGGGATGTAGTGGACGCTGCAGCCGATGCCAGCCTCGAACATGCGCTCGATGAAGCGATCACGCTCGATGCCGGCGTCGTCCGCCAGGCGCAGCACGTACAAGTGCCAGGAGTGCGTGTCGCCCTCAGGCGCGCAAGGCGGCAGGACCAGCGGCAGATCGGCGAAAGCCTCGTTGTAGCGCTTGGCAATCGCCTCGCGGCGCGCCTGGAAGCCTGGCAGGCGCTTGAGCTGGTGCAGGCCCAGCGCGGCCGCGATGTCCGTCAGGTTGTACTTGAAACCCGGCGCCACGATCTCGTAGTACCAGCTCGGCACCTTGGCCGTGAAGCGGTCAAAGGCATCGCGGTTCATGCCGTGCAGGCGCATCACGCGGGCGCGCTTGGCCAGTTCGGGATTGCGCGTCACCAGCATGCCGCCCTCGCCCGTCGTCATGGTCTTGTTGGCGTAGAAGCTGAAGACGGTGGCGTCGCTGCCCAGCGTGCCGATCAGCTCCTTCTCGATCGTCGTGGGCAGGGCATGGGCAGCGTCTTCCACCACGCGAAGGCCATGCTTGCGGGCGATGTCCAGCACGGCCAGCATGTCCACGGCCAGGCCGGCGTAGTGCACGGGCAGGATGGCCTTGGTCTTGGGCGTGATCGCGGCCTCGATGGCGGCAATGTCGATGTTCAGGGTCTTCGGGTCGATGTCGACCAGCACCACGTCTGCGCCGAGGTAGCGCACCACTTCAGCGGTAGCCGTGAAAGTGTGAGTGGTCGTGATGACCTCATCACCCGGGCCGATGCCGATGGCTTCCAGCGCCAGGTGTAGGCCCGCCGTAGCCGAGTTGACGGCAATGCATTCCGCCTGCGCGTCGCCCAGGAACTCGGTGAATGCGGCCTCGAACTTCTTGGCCTTGGGGCCGGTCGTGACCCAGCCGCTCTTGAGCGAGTCGACGACTTCGGCGATTTCTTCGTCGCCGATCTCGGGCAGGGCGAATGGCAGGAAGGGCTTGGCGTCGTTCATGAGAGCGTGAGCAGGTTCTTGGGTTTGGCGCCGGACACCGGCTCCACGGTGATGCGCTTGTCGAGGGTCACGAGGCGGCCATCATTCTTGACCGCCAGCGCCAGCAGATAGATATCCGTCAGCTGGCGTGAACCGGTCACGCGGTCCCAGCGGACGATGCCCGGCTCGATCAAGCTGAAGCTGGCATTCCAGAATTCATGGCTGGCTTGCGAAGTCGCCATGCTCAGTCGATCGGCCACGACACCGGGCGCCTGACGGTTCAGATAGGACGCTCCGGACAGGATGCGCAAGGCACCGTTCTGGGTCAACGGACAGGACGCCCAGCCCCGGGCGTGATGATCACGCCACCAATCCATCGCGAGGCCGTGATGAATGTGGTTGGCGTCCAGCAGTGCGAGCAGCACGTTGACGTCGAGCAGCGAGCGCACTCAGATGCCCTCTTCGTCACGTATGGCGTCGATATGTTCCTGCGTGATGATCAATCCCGGCTTGGCAGGAAACGGCAGAAAACCTCCGACAGCTTTTGGCTGGACAGCTGCCGGCCGCGCACCGGCACCCGTCAGGGCCTGGCGCAACAGGCGAGAGACGACGACGCCGGCGCTGGCGCCCTCGCGCCGCGCCAATTCCTTGGCGGCGTGCAGCAGGTCGTCGTCGATTTCAAGCGTGGTTCTCATGGCAGACCTCATCTGATGCAGTGATGCGCTGATGATTTTACAACGTCGCCACGGCGTCCAGGAATCGCTTCGCCAGCACCGGATAGGTGTGCTCGGCCAGCACAAAGGCTCGCCCGCGGCGGCCCATGGCAGCGCGCTCCTCGGCGGTCAGCGCTGCCAAGCGGCGCAGGCCGACGGCCACGGCCATCGGATCCTCGGGCAGCACGGTCAGGCCCGCCTGGCTTTCAGCCACCGGATCGTTGCCGGCTTCGACCGAGTGCAGCACCGCCCGCTCGGCCATCATGTAGTCCATCAGCTTGTTGGGCGCGATGCCGAAGCGGTAGATCGGCGTGCGCTGCCAGCCGATGTAGGCGATGTCCAGCCGCGCCAGCAGCGAGGGGATCTGGGCCTTGGGGATGGGATCGAACATCGTCACGTTGGACAGGCCCTCGGCCCGCACGCGAGCAGCCAGGCGGGCCTTCTCGTGACCGCCGCCGACCATCACGATGCTGATGGGCTCGTCCTTGAGCAGGTGGGCGGCGTCCAGCAGCACGTCGAGCGCGTTGGGCAAGCCATGTGAGCCGGCATAGCCGACGACCACGCGACCCTGCTGTGCGTCGAAGTAACGCGTCAGCTCCTCGGACAAGGCCGGCGCCGCGCCCTCCCATTCGTCCAGCGTGATGCCGTTCGGCACGATCATGAGCTTCTTCAGGTCCAGGCCATGAGCCGCCATGTGCCCGTGGACCTTGGGCAGCATCGAGACAACCCGGTCCGCATCCCGGTAGGCATCGTTCTCCGCCTTCTGGCACAGCATCGCAAAGGGGTGGCGCGGGCTCATGCCGGAGAGTTCGATGGGCGACAGCGGCCAGAGGTCGTGCACCTCGTAGACCAGCTTGGCCTTGGCCTTCTTCGCAATCCGGCGGGCCACCCACATGTCCATCGGGTAGGTGCTCGATCCGATCACGACATCGGGCTCGAAACCGCCAGCGATGATGTCGGCGTCCTTCCAGACCTGCCGGCAGAAGCTCCAGATGTTCATCACGCGGCCGATGCCGTTGCCGCTGTATTCCGGCGTGTCGTAGAACTGGTAGTTGATGCCGTCGATGCGGTACGGGCCCGGCACCGGCTGCTTGCTGCGCACATGCGATTGCGATGCGGCCAGGATCATCACCTGGTGGCCGGCGCGCACCCATTCGCGAGCAAGGTAGTAGGGGCGGTATTCCATGCCGAGCTCGGGCGAACCGGCATAGTGGTTGATCAGGAGGATCTTCATTCAGTCAGTCAGGACAGCTCGCGCAGGCGCGCCAGAAAACGTTGGACGGCGGGGGGGAACAGGCCGTGTTCGGTGACCCAGGCGCGGTTGGCGCGACCGGCATCATCCGGATTGTCGAATTGTTCGATCAGCGTGGGCAGTTGCGCGGGCTCGGGCAGCACGATGCCCCGCCCTGCCCCGGCGCCGATCAGCTCGCGATTGGCCGGCAGCTCAGAGAGGATGGGCACGCACTCGTGCGACATGGCTTCGAGCACCGAAACAGCCACGGAGTCGCTGGCGGGCAGGCTCAGGAACCAGCGGGCACGTGCGTAGTGCGAAGCCATGGTGGCGGCCACCAGGCGGCCGGTGAAGCTGACGCGATCGGCCAGGCCCAGGCTCTTCACCTGATCGACCAGCGCCGCGCGCAGCGAGCCATCGTTGGCCACCACGAGCCGCGCCTCGGGCCGCTGCGCCGCCACGGCGGCAAAGGCCTCGATCACGAGGTGCGGCTGGTAGATCGGCTCCAGCCCGCGGTTGGCGAAGAACAGCCACGGCTCCTTCTTCGCACCCTGCTTGGGCAGGCTTTCCAGGCCGAAGGGGAAGACCATCACCTCGCCTCGAAGCTGGCCGGGTGCCAATTCACGCATGCGCGCCGCCATGTGCTGCGAGTCCGAGGTGAGCACATCGCACTGGCTCAGCACCTTCTTCGTCAGCCAGCGGTAGCTCCAGCCCTGATTGGGCGTGACGAGGATGTCGCTGCCCCAGGCCGAGCCCGCAATCTTCGCCTTCAGGCCCCAGCCGCGCTTGGCCGCCCAGGCCAGCGTGCCCGCTGAGGTGAGGTAGTGGGCATGCAGCCAGTCGGGCTTCACGCGCGCGAGCCAGGCGCCGAGCTCGGGGAGTTTCTTGAGCAAGGCGATGTTGCCGCCGCCGTGATCGGGCGCAGTCTGCAACGCCAGCATCTGCTTGGCCGGCAGGAGGAAGTTGAACTCCGGCGCAAAGCCGCGCGTGGACACGGCCCACAGGTCCACTTCCTTGCTCAGCGCTCGCGCCCACTTGAGCAGGTGCGGGCTCTCGCCATCACCGATCAGGACCAATCTCACTTGAACAGTTCCTCGTAATGCGCAACGAGCTCGGGGTGTTGCGCCAGCAGCGCGACATCGCGCTCGCGCACATCGCCAATCGCGCGGGCCGGCTGGCCGGCAACGATGGCGTAGTCCGGCACCTCGCCGCGCACCTGCGAATAGGCGCAGACCACCACGCCACGGCCGATGCGGCTGCCCGCCTCGATCAGGCTGTGCGGGCCGATGAAGGAAAACGCGCCAATGTGGATCGGTGCCTTCACATAGCCCGGCGGCGTGCCGAGCCAATCGGCGTAGCGCCGGCCCAGCAGTCGGATGGAACGGTGCGAGCTGTGCGTGACGATGGAGACAAAGTTCGTGATCTGCACGCCCTCCTCGATCTCCAGGCCCGCCGTTGCGTCGATGAAGTTGAACTGGCCGATGAAGACGTGATCGGCCAACTTCAGGCCCGCCTCGCCCTCGATGCACGTGGAGGGCGCGATGCGCGTGTTCGGCGCACCGGTCTCACCAAAGACCATGCGGTACAGGAAGGCGCGCGCGATGCGGCGGCGCAGGCGGTTGATCAGGGCTCTCATTTCCCGCTCATTTCCCTCTTACTTCCACGTCGCCAGCTTGGCAAAGAAGTAGCCGAAATAGACCAGCATCATGCCGGAGACACCCCAGGCCGCGCCGATCAGGCCGCCCCAGTGCAGGCCGACGGCCAGGCCGGCAATGAACATCAGCTGGCCGACGAGCGCCAGCCTCAGCATCCAGGCCTGCGCCTTCCAGGCCATGGGCGCCACGGACAGGGGCGCAGCCACGAAGTGCACGGCGATGTAGGGCGCCAGCGCGCGGGCCAGCTCGCCGGCCTCGGTCCATTGCGCGCCGAAGACGGTACGAAACAGCCACGGCCCGATAGCGATCAGCACGAGCATCAGGGCCACCGCCAGGCCGCCCAGCACGGCCATGGCCTGCAGGACCACACGGCGTCCTTCTTGCACGCTGCCGGCCTGCGCCAGGCGTGGATAGAGCACTTGCGAGAGCGCCCCACCAACCAAGCTGGCCGGCGCCTTCAGATAGCGCAGCGCCAGGGCCCAGAAGCCGGCCTGCGCGTCGCCGATCGCCGCAGCGATCAACCACAGCGCCAGACTGTCTTGCAAGGCACCCACGAAGGCGTGCGGCGTGTTGTAGATCGGGAAGTCGCGGTGCTTGCGCACCATCTCGCGCAAGCCCTCACGCGACTGCCCCCACAAGCCCGTCCATCCCCCCTGCGGCGAAGGACGCATCAGCAACAGCGCCGCCAACAGCGCAGCGATCAGCGCGCCCCACACCAGGCCGAAGGCACCGAACGCCATCGTGCCCAGCACCACCTGCAGCACGGCGCCACCACCGTACTGCACGATGCGCGCCAGCGCCAGGCGATGGAACACCTCAGCTCGCGTGGCCCATTGCATCAGCAGCTGCGTGAGGCTGCTGGCCAGCACGGCCAGCGGCAGGCTCCAGGCCAGCGGCAGGTCCTGCGCCAGCACGGCGGCCACGAGCGCGGAGACCAGCAGCACGCCGGCCAGCACGCGAACGCACAGGCCGAGCAGGATCGCGGCAGCGCCTTCGTCCTGCTCCAGCGGCAGGGCGAACTCGAAGCGCGCGCAAGCGACCACGCCCAGGTTGGTAGCCACCGTCCACACAAAGGCGTACTGGCCGAACTCGGCCGGCGTGTACAGCCGCGTGAGCCATGGCCCCAGCAGCAGCGGGAGGATTTGCGCCAGCGCGCCACCGGCGAGCAGGGTGAAGGTGGCGCGCAGCAGTCCTCGCTGCATCAGGCCAGCGCAGCCCTCAGCGCTGCCACCACGGCGTCCTGCTGCGCTTCGGTCAGGTCCGCGCTCATCGGCAGGCTGATCACGCGCGAGGCCGCGGCTTCGGCGTTGGGCATGGACACGTCCTGCCCGAACTCGGAATAGGCCGGCTGGCGGTGCAGCGGCTTCGGGTAATGGATGGCTGTCGGGATGCCGGCTTCGTTCAGCCGCTTGCCCACACCGTCACGGTCGTCCAGCTGCAAGGTGAACTGGGCCCAGACGCAGTCGCGGTCGTCGCGCACCGCAAGACGCTGCACCGGCAGATCGGCCAGCAGCTGCTGGTAGCGCGCGCCGATCTTCAGGCGCTGCTCAATCTCCCAGTCAAAGCGTTCCAGCTTGGCCAGCACGATCGCGCACTGCAGCGTGTCCATGCGACCGCCGACACCCAGGCGCGTGTGCGTGTAGCGGGCGCTCTGGCCGTGGACGCGGATCTCCCGAGCGGCCTGAGCCAGCTGGTCGTCATCGGTGAACAGCGCACCGCCGTCGCCATAGCAACCCAGCGGTTTGCTGGGGAAGAAGCTCGTCGCGCCCCAGGTCGAGAGGCCACAGCTCTTGCGGCCCTTGTACGTGGCGCCGAAGCTCTGCGCAGCGTCTTCGATCACGTGCAGGCCGAACGCGTTGATGGCGTCCATGTCAGCCACCTGGCCGTACAGGCTCACCGGCATGATGGCTTTCGTGCGCGGTGTGATGGCTGCGGCGATCTTCGCGGCGTCGATGTTGCAGCTGTCAGGCTCGATGTCCACGTAGACGGGCTTCAGGCCCGCCAGCACGATGGTCTCCACCGTGGCTGCAAAGGTGAACGGCGTGGTGATGATCTCGTCACCGGGCTGCAGGTCCATGCTCATCAGCGCGATCAGCAGGGCTTCGGTGCCACTGGCCACGGTGATGCAGTGCTTGACGCCCACGTAGGTGGCCAGCGCCGCTTCCAGCTCCTTGACCTCGGGGCCCATGATGTACTGGCCGTGGTCGAGGACGCGCTGGATGCGCGCGTCGATGGAGGTCTTGAGCGCCGCGTACTGCGACTTCAGGTCGATGAAGGGAAGAGAAGACGAAGCGCTCACAGCAGTTCCACGGTCTCGCCGCTCGGTTGAGAAGTCAGGCGGTATTTCTCGCCGGTGGCGGGGCAGACGGCCAGGCCGTCCACGAAGTTCAATCGTTCGCCGTTGCGGCTCATCCAGCCGATGCGGCGCGCCGGCACGCCGACCATCAGCGCGAAGGCGGGCACGTTCTTCTGCACGACGGCACCGGCACCGACGAAGGCATAACGGCCGATCTCGACGCCACAGACGATGGTGCAGTTGGCGCCCAGCGTCGCACCCTGGCGGACCATGGTGCGGCGGTATTCGTTCTTGCGCACCACAGCAGCGCGCGGGTTGTAGACGTTGGTGAAGACCATGCTCGGGCCGCAGAAGACCTCGTCTTCCAGCGTCACGGCGTCGTAGACGGAGACGTTGTTCTGGATCTTGCAGCCATCGCCCATGAGCACATCGTTGCCGACAAACACGCCCTGGCCCAGCGAGCAGTTCTTGCCGATACGCGCCTCGCTGCAGACATGAGCGAAATGCCAGACCTTCGTGCCCTCGCCGATCCAGGCACCCTCATCGATGACGGCGGATTCATGTTTCCACATGGTCAGAACACCAGGGGCAGGCCAATGCGCTGGCCGTCGCGGGCGCTGCGGTAGGCAGCGATCAGGATCTCGAGCGAACGCAGACCTTCGTAACCGTCGACCTCGGCGCTGGCCTCGCCGCGCAGGGTCTTGATGACGTTGTCGTAGTAGAGCGGGTGGCCGAAGCCGTAGACGCTACCGGTGTCGTAACTGGCAGCCTTGACGGCGTCATCTTCCGGGCGCTTCTCTGCAAAATCCCAGTGCTCGATCTTGTTGACCGCCGTGCCGCCGATCTTCACGGTGCCCTTCTCGCCCAGGATGGTGATGGAGCCTTCGAGGTTCTGCGGGTAGGTCAGCATGGTCACGTTGATGGACGCGAGGCCGCCGTGGCGCAGGCGCAGGCTCATCACGCCGGTGTCCTCGGCCTCGATGTCGCGCGCGAGCGTGGCCGTGTAGGCGTGGATGTTGTCCACGGGGCCAACGAGCCAGTCGAGCAGGTCGACGTAATGGCTGGCCTGGTTCATGAAGGCGCCGCCGTCCAGATCCCAGCGGCCGCGCCACTTGGCAGCGTCGTAATAGCTCTGCGGGCGGGTCCAGAACACGTTCACCGTGCTCATGTAGATGCGGCCGAAGCGGCCTTCCTCGATGGCGCTCTTGACCTGCTGCACCGTGGCGTTCAGGCGGTTCTGCTTGACGACGAAGAGTTTGACGCCGGCATCGCGGCAGGCACGCACCATGGCAATGCCGTCTTCGAGCTTGGTGGCCATGGGCTTTTCGGTGAGTACATGGCGGCCGGCACGCGCGATCTGGACGGCCTGCTGCGAGTGCAGGCCTGAAGGCGTGGCGAGCACCACGACATCGGGCGCGCAGCCGGCGAGCAGCTCGGTCAGCGAAGCGAAGGCCGGAGCGCCCGTCGTTGCGGCCGCGGCGGCGCGCGCCTCGGCGTTCGGGTCGCACACGCCCACCCATTCGGCCCGGCCGGCGTGCTTGGCCAGGGCTTCGATGTGGTTCTTGGAAATGCGCCCGCAGCCCACGAGGGCAAAACGGATCGGACGATCGGTGATGAGCATGGGCGGGGATTCTACGGAGTCAGCCCTTAAAATCCCCGGTCCAATTCCTGAATTGCCCATGAACACCACGCCTCAAGCCGCTCCCGCGCCCCAAGACGAGAACCAGCTGATCACCGAACGCCGCGAGAAGCTGGCCGCGATCCGCGCGAAATCGGCCGTGGCCTTCCCCAACGACTTCAAGCCCCAGCACCGCGCCCTGCCCCTGGCCCAGAAGTTCGGCGACATCGCCAACGAGGAGCTGGAGCCCCAGGCCGTCGCTGTGAGCGTGGCTGGCCGCCTGATGCTCAAGCGCGTCATGGGCAAGGCCTCCTTCGGCACCCTGCAGGACGCCACCGGCCGCATCCAGCTGTTCGTGACCAAGGACGGCGTGGGCGAAGAGGCCTACGAGCAGTTCAAGCACCTGGACCTGGGCGACATCGTCGGCGCCGAAGGCACGCTCTTCCGCACCAAGACGGGCGAGCTGTCGGTGCGCGTCTCGGTCCTGCGCCTGCTGACCAAGAGCCTGCGCCCGCTGCCCGACAAGTTCCACGGCATGGCCGACCAGGAACAGAAGTACCGCCAGCGCTATGTGGACCTGATCACCGACGAGGCCGCCCGCGCCCGCTTCGTGGCGCGCTCCAAGGCCGTGTCTTCGATCCGCTCGTACATGGTCGAGCACGGCTTCCTGGAAGTGGAAACGCCGATGCTCCACCCGATCCCGGGCGGCGCCAACGCCAAACCCTTCATCACGCACCACAACGCGCTGGACCAGGAGATGTACCTGCGCATCGCGCCGGAGCTGTATCTGAAGCGCCTGATCGTCGGCGGCTTCGAGCGCGTGTTCGAGATCAACCGCAACTTCCGCAACGAAGGCATCTCGGTCCGCCACAACCCCGAGTTCACGATGATGGAGTTCTATGCGGCCTACTGGACGCACCATGAACTGATGGACTTCACGGAAGAAGTGCTGCGCCACGCCGCCCGCTGCGCCACCGGCACCGCCCGCGTGACCTACGCCGGCAAGGAAGTGCACCTGGACGAGCCCTTCCTGCGCCTCTCGGTGCGCGACTCGCTGATCCAGATCGCCGGTCTCTCGCCGGAAGAAGCCGACAACGCCGAGGTCCTGCGCGGCAAGATCAAGGCCGCCGGCGAAGAAGCCCACGCCCACTGGAGCCTGCCCGAGCTGCAATTCGGCCTGTTCGAGGCCGTGGTGGAAGAAAAGCTCTGGCAGCCGACCTTCATCATCGACTACCCCGTCGAGGTCTCGCCGCTGGCCCGCGCCTCGGACACCAACCCGAAGATCACCGAGCGCTTCGAGCTCTTCATCACCGGGCGCGAGTACGCCAACGGCTTCTCCGAGCTGAACGACGCCGAAGACCAGGCCGCGCGCTTCCAGGCCCAGGTGGCCAACAAGGATGCAGGCGACGAAGAGGCGATGTTCTATGACGCCGACTTCATCCGCGCCCTGGAATACGGCATGCCCCCGACCGGCGGCTGCGGCATCGGCATCGACCGGCTGATGATGCTGATCACGGATTCGCCGTCGATCCGTGACGTCATTCTTTTCCCGGCTCTGCGCCGCGAAGGCTGATCCAGCGCCATGCGGGCCGCTTTTCTTGCGTGCCTGCTGGCACTGATTGTTGGCGCACGAGCCAGCGCTGCCGATTGCCGCCCCTGGTCCAGCGGGGGCTTCGTGAGCGCGGAGCAAGGTGGCAATCCGGCGCCCTGGGTGATCCCCACGCTGCAGCAGTGGCGGGGCCGCGTCGGCGAGCTGGCGCTGTCGGCCCGCTCGCGCATCGTGGTCCGTGGCGAAGGGCCGGCGCCCATTGGCGTGGCCCGACACTTTGCGGACCAGCTGGCTTCCATGTCCGGCGTCCGCCTGCCGGTGCTCACCGGCGCGACGACGCCTCGCGCGAATGACATTGTGCTGCACCTCACGAGCTGCCCGGTGGCAGGCATCCCGCCGCCGTTCGAGAGCTACGACCTCGACATCGGAGCATCGGTGCTGGTCGAGGCGTCGGACGTCCACGGTCTGCGCTACGGCCTGCTCACCGTGCTGCAGATGCTCAAGCTCAACGGCGCTGACACCCAGGGCGGCCCGCTGCGACTGGAGAAAGGCGCAGCCTTCGACTCGCCGCGGCGCCTCGAACGCTCGATCATGCTCGACGTCGGCCGCAAGTTCGCGAGCAAGCAGTTCCTGCTCGACTACATCCGCTTCATGGGCACGTACAAGCTCAATACGCTGCACCTGCACCTGAACGACCACGTCGTCGACCCGAAGACACGCCAGATCGTCGCCACGAACTTCCGCCTGAAGAGCGACCGGCCCGGTTTCGAGCAGCCGAAATCCGACGACGGCCGCTACTACACGCGTGCCGACTGGGACGAACTGGAAGACGCCGCCGCGCTCGAAGGCGTGACGATCGTGCCCGAGTTCGACACGCCCGGCCACGCGGCCTCGCTGCTCCGCCTGCATCCCGAGTTGGCGCTGGCCGGCGACCGCGGCGGCAGCCTCGATCCGGCCCGGCCCGAGTCACTGGTGCTCGTGAAGGCGGTGTTCGACGAATTCCTGCCCTGGTTCCGCTCGCCCTACATCCACATCGGCGCTGACGAAGTCAATCTCGGCGGCGGCCACGCGTTGCCGGCCGATGAAGTGGCGTACACGAACGCGCTCGCCAGCTACCTGGAGAGCAAGGGCAAGCACGTGCAGACCTGGGGCAACGAGAACCTCGCGGGCCTCGGCCTGCAGCGCAGCCTGATCGTGCAGCACTGGCAGCACGACAAGAAGACCAACTTCGACTGGTCGCTCTACGTGAACCGGTGGTCGGAGTCGTCGGGCGAGTGGTACATCGTGCCCTTCGTCAGCTACTTCAAGCCGCGGCTCGATGCGCGCGAGCTGTACGAGCGCTGGGAGCAGACCTCGCCGCAGACCGAGCGCGCGATGGGCGGCCAGATCTGCGTCTGGAACGACCTGGGCGACCTGATCCCCTACACGTTCGAAGAGACGGTGCACGACGCACTGAAGGAAGCCGTGCCAGCCGCCGGCCAGGTGTTCTGGCAAGGGCGCGCGATGACGGCCGATGGCCAGCCGATCCCGTACGCGGTTCTGCGCCGCAGCGTGGCGCGGCTGCAATACGGCTTCCAGCCGACCACGCTGCGCGGGCCGCTGGAGTAGCGGCCAGCTGGTTCCTCAGCGCCCGTGCTTGAACGCAGCCGGGCGCTTCTCCAGGAACGCTGCCGTGCCTTCCACCATGTCCGGCGTGCCGAACAACGCGTGGAAGTACTGGCGCTCCACGGCCACCGAATCCTTCAGCGGCAGCTGGAAGGACAGGTTCACCAGCTCCTTGATCTGGGCGACCACCGGCGCGCTGAAGCCGTTGATCGTCTCGGCAGCGGCCAGCGCTTCCTCGATCAGCTTGTCGGCCGGCACCACGCGCGAAACATGGCCGGCGCGCTCGGCTTCCGCTGCGTCCATCAAGCGGGCGGTCAGCAACAGGTCCATCGCTTTGCTCTTGCCCACGTTGCGCGGCAAGCGCTGCGTGCCGCCGGCCCCGGGCGTCAGGCCCAGCTTGACCTCGGGCTGGCCGAACTTGGCGGTGTCGGCCGCGATCAGGAAATCGCACATCATCGCCAGCTCGCAGCCGCCGCCCAGGCAGTAGCCGGCCACGGCGCCGATCACGGGCTTGCGCACCTGCAGGATGGTTTCCCAGTTCTTGGTGATGAGCTTGCTGGTGTACGCGCTCATGAAGTCGTGCTGCTTGAGCGTCGGGATGTCGGCGCCGGCGGCGAAGGCGCGCTCGGAGCCGGTCAGCACGATGCAGCCGATCGCGTCGTCCGCGTCAAAGGCCAGCAGGGCCTGGCCCAGCTCGTCCATCAGCTGATCGTTCAGCGCGTTCAGTGCCTTGGGGCGGTTCAGCGTGATCAGGCCGGTCTTGCGCGTGCCGTCGCCTCGCACTTCGGTCAGGATGCATTCGTAGTTGCTGCTCATGGCTTGATGACTCCTCTACTTTGATGGGCTCGATTGTGGCTCCGCCGCCTGGCGCGGTGCACGAGCCAGCAGCAGGTCCACATAGGTCTCGGCGTCCTGGCGGATCAGGATGCGCACGGGCAGGTACTGCAGCGTCGGCGCCAGCCACACGTCGGCCGTCAGGTCTCCGTTGATCGGGGCGTCAACGCGTGAAGGCACCAGGTGCCAGGCCCACATCTCGCCCAGCGGCGTGTACAGCAGCTCCTGTTCCTTCACGGTGTAGCGCCAGGGGTAGAGCTTGCGCGGCAGGGCCAGCGGTATGTCGACAGCCGTGCCGGGCTTGAGCTCGGCGCGGCCGGTCAGGAAGAGCCAGGTCAGGTGGATGAACTGGCTGGCCGTGTCCTGCACGCCTGCGGGCTGCACCATCACATTGCCGTTGGCCAGCTGCAGTTGCTGGCCCGTGCCGCCGAAGCTCATGCTGGCGCGGCGCGGCGACATCAGCACGATCTTGGTCGTCTCGTCATAACGCTGAGGTTCGATGCCCTTGGCCCCCAGCCGGCCATCGCTGACCATGCTGCGCGAGACGATGCCGCCGACCGAGAACTCCAGCGCCACCTGGTAGTGCGAGCCGTCGCGCCGCCATTCGACGTTGGCGCTGCCGGTGACCTCGCCGCGGTAGTAGCCCGTCAGCGTGTAGTCGAGCCGGGTGGAGAGCGGCCATTCGGGGCCGGGCTCGCCATCCTGGGCCTGCGCGGTGGTCGGTCCGGGCGCCGAGGCCACAGGATCGGGCGGCGGCGGTACGTTCGGTGCGGGAACGTCGGGCGGCAGACTCAAGGCCCGGTCGGCGCCAAGTGCGTCCAAGCGCGAGCCTTCGATGCGGGCATGCGCCTTGGGTCCGGAGAGCACCTGCTTGGGTTTCATCTCCTCCACGAAGGAGACGCTGATCGGCGGCGGCGCGGCGGTGTCGGCGCGCAGATCGGCATCCCAGCGATGGACCATCTCGCCCACGCCCACATGGGCGGCCAATACAGGCAGCGCCAGCAGCAGCGGCGCGATCCGCCTGAGACTCATGTCAGGACAGCCAGGCCTTGGCCGCAGCCGGATCGGCAAGCTGGAGCTGCACGGTGCCCATACCGGCACTGACCTCCGGCAGCTCGCAGTCGAGCTCGACCAGGCGCTGGTCGCGCGACACGAGGAAGTGCAGCCGTTTCTCGCCCGCGGGCAGCAGAGCTAACGCGTCATCCAAACGGCGCAGGCGCCAGCCCTGGCAGGCCAGCAATTCGTCGCCCGGCGAGAAACCCGACGCGAGCGCCGCGGAATCGGAGAACACTTGCTTGACCTGCACGCCCGTCAGCGCGCTTTCGCTGACCTTGAGGCCCAGGCGCTGGGCCAGATTCGGCGCGTCCTCGCGCCAGGCCACGCCAAAGCGCTCGAACAGCTCACGCAGCGGCAGCTCGGCGGTGCCATGCACCCAGGCGCGCAGCTCGTTGGCACAGGAACCCGCAATGGTGAGGATGTCGTCCTCGTCGATCGGGCCACCTTCGCTGCCCTCCCAAAGCGAGCGCATCAACTCGTCGAGGCTGCGTCCTTCCCTGCGCAGCGAGAGGTCCAGCGCACAGGCCACCAGCGCGCCCTTGCCGTAGTAGCTGACGGTCAGGTTCGGCGTGTGCTCGTCGGGCCGGTAGAACTTGATCCAGGCCTCGAAGCTGGCCTCGGCCAGGCTGTGGCGCAGGCGACCCGGCGTGGCCTGCACGCCGCTCACCGTCTTGGCCAACATCTTGAGGTAGCGCGGCGCCTCGATCAGGCCGGCGCGCAGGAGCATCAGCTCGTCAAAGTACGACGTGAAGCCTTCGAAGAACCAGAGCAGTTCGGTGTAGTTCTCGTGCTGGTAGTCATAACGCGCCAGTTCAGCGGGGCGCAGGCGCTTGACGTTCCAGGCGTGGAAGTATTCGTGGCTGAAGAGCGTGAGCAGGTTGGCGTAGCCGTCCGGAATGTCGGCAGGGCCCATGCCCACGCGCGGCAGCTCGCGGCGCGCAGCCAGCAGGGCGGTGCTGGCGCGGTGTTCCAGCCCGCCACCGCCTTCATCCACGCAGTTCAGCAGGAAGACATAACGCTCAAACGGAGCGCAGCCCCAGAAGGCGATCTGCGTTTCGCAGATGCGTTGAACATCGGCCAGCAGGCGCGCGCCGTCGAAGCTCGGCCAGGCGCTGGCCACCGCGATCTGGTGCGTCACGCCGCCGGCCTGGAACTCGCCGGACCAGAACTCGCCGAGCTCGACCGGGCTGTCCACCAGCTCGTCGTAGTTGGCGGCACGCAGCTCGTTCAGCGCAGTGGCGATCTTCCAGCCTTCGGGCAGATCATTGATCGCGATCCCGTGCGGCTGATCCTCATGGCCGTGAGCGCGCAGGAACAGGCTCGTGCCGTTGAAGAAGCCACGGCGCGCATCGAGCCAGGCCGTGCGTACGGAGGTGTCAAAGGCGTGGACGCGGTAGTGCAAGGTCAACGGCTCGCCAGCAGTGCAGTCCACGCGCCAGCTGGATTTGTCGAGCTGCTGTACCGGTACCGCGGCACCACCTTGCTCGGCGCGCAGCTCGGACAGCTGCTTGGCAAATTCGCGCAGCAGGTAGCTGCCGGGGATCCAGGACGGCAGGCTGAAGACCTGGCCGGCGGCGGGCGCATCCAGCGTCAGCGTGAGCAGGTAGTCATGCGCCAGGCGCTCGCTGAGGTCGACGCGGTAGTGCAGCATCAGCCGCCTGCCTTCATCAGCAACCGGCAGCCGCCAGGAAGCACAGCAGTGCCGAAGCGGCGCTCAGGCGGAAGCGCAGGTTCAGCCAGGCCTTGGCGCCCATGGCCGGGTAGAAGCGGCGATCGACCGCATAGCAGACGACCAGCATCACGCCGTGCACCACCAAGCCGGCATACGGCGGCATCACCACGCCGATCCAGCCCACGATCACCGGCACGCAACCCCACATGAAGTGCGGCGGCGCCGACTGCTGCTGCATGAACCCAAGGCCCCAGTAGATGCCACCGAGGAAGGCCACCACCAGGCCGGCGTAGGCCGACAGTGCCAGGCTCACCCAGGCGTGCTCGTCGGGGTTGTGCCCGCTGAAGAGCCAGATCAGGGCTGTGCCCATGCCAAAGGGAGCAAGCCCCGCCCAGGCCATGCGCCGCGCCTGTGGCGCGTGTTCGGGATCGGCAAGGGCGAAGGTGGTGGCGGTGGTCATGTGTGAAGAGGTCAGGAGGATTTGGCGATGTCAGCCAGGCGGCGTTCGAGTTGTTCGAGAGTGAGTGCGCCCGGTGAGCGGCTGCCGTCTTCGAAGAAGATGCCCGGCGTGCCGTTGATGTGATAGCGGCGGGTGAGCTCGGCGTTGCGCTGGATCGCGGCGTCATCACACGCGCTCAGCGGCTTGACCAGCGGCTTGCCTTCGATCATCCAGCCCTTCCAACTGGCAGTGCGGTCCTTGGCGCACCAGACGGCGCGGGCCTTGTCCGGCGAATCGCCACCCAGGATGGGCACGACGAAGGTGTAGACGGTCAAGTCCTTGACGTTCTGCAGCGAACGCTCGAACTGCTTGCAGTAGCCGCAGTTCGGGTCAGCGAACACCGCGATCTTGCGTGCGCCGGTGCCTGTCTTCCAGACCACGGCATCCTTCAGAGGCAGCGCAGAGAACTCGATGCGGTTGATCTTCTCGATGCGGTCCTGCGTGAGGTTGCGCATGGCCTTGAGGTCGATGAGATCGCCCTCGATCAGGAAGCTGCCCGTGGCGTCGGTGTAGCGGATCTCGTTGCCGATGCGCACCTCCCACAGACCCGGCATGGGCGAGGGGCGGACTTCGTCGAGCTTCGGAAAATTCGTCAGCTTCTCGGCGAGGTTCTTGCGGATGACGGCCTCATTGGCGGGCGCGAGCAGCGGCACGGCCAGTGCGAGCAGGGCAACGAGCTTCGGCAGGTACTTCTTCACTTCAGACTCCAAGGGCTTGGCCCGTCAGCCAGCGTTTGAGCGGCGGCAGGGCATTGAGCGCGGCCAAGCCGCGATTGCGCAATTCGCGCAGGGCTGCATTGTCAGTGGCGAAAAGCCTTTGCAGGCCATCGGTCAACTCGCCCATGGCCCAGGTGGCGGCAACACGATCTCGCTCATAGCGGCGCAACAGCCTTTCGTCGCCCAGGGGTCGCCAGCTTTCGCGCTCGCGGATCACGCGGGCCAGGGCGGCCACATCGGCCAGGCCCAAGTTCAGGCCCTGTCCGGCCAGCGGGTGGATGGTGTGGGCCGCGTCGCCCAGCAGCACCCAGCCTGGGCCCAGCAGCGGCTCAGCGCGCGCCAGTTGCAGCGGCCAGGCGGCGCGGCCGCTGGCGAGCTTGAGCGGCAGGCCGCCGGCGGCGGCGCTCAGTTCCAGCTCGAAGGCTTCGGGCTCCAGGGCCAGCAGCTCGGCTGCGCGGGCATCGGGCAACGACCAGACCAGACCGTACGAGGCGCATTGCTGCGGTCGATCAAAAGGGAGCAACGCCAGCACGTCGGCACCACGGAACCACTGGCGGGCCACGCCCTGGTGCGGTTCAGCAGCAATGAGGCGCGCGGCAATCGCACGCTGGCCGTAGTTGCGCGGTTCGAAACGCACGCCACGCTCAGCCCGACCAGCGGAATCGCGGCCCTCGCACAGGGCGGTCAGAGCGGCGGGCACGGCCGAGTCGACGAGCTTGACGTGGGGCGAGAAGCGCAGCGCGGCGGCCAACTGGCGCTCCAGTTCAGCGGCGTCGACGATGTGGGCCAGCTGGCTGACGCCCTGGCTCCAGCTGGAGAAATCGAGCCGACTGCCGGGCTGGTCGCCCATCACCTGCATGTCGAAGACTGGCGTGACGGCGTCGGCCGCCAGGCTGTCCCAGACCTTCAGCTCCTTGAGCAGGGCGATGGAAGCGGCGTTCAGCGCATAGGTGCGGACGTCCTCGACGGCGGCCGCTGCGCCCCCGGAAGAGGGCAGCCCCAGCAGGGCCACGCGCAGGCCTTGCGCGCCCAGCGCGAGCGCCAAAGCCCGGCCCACACAGCCGTTTCCGCGGACCAGGACGTCGTAGGTTTGCATGGGCCGGAATTGTAGGAACTAAAATGTCGGGTTCTCCCGGACCTTGTCCGAATCCCCAGAAAGTCCCCCATGAGCCTCAAATGCGGCATCGTTGGCCTGCCCAACGTCGGCAAGTCCACCCTGTTCAACGCCCTGACCAAGGCCGGCATCGCCGCCGAGAACTACCCCTTCTGCACGATCGAGCCCAATGTGGGCATCGTCGAGCTGCCGGACCCGCGTCTTGACGCGCTGGCGGGCATCGTCAAGCCCGAGCGCATCGTCCCGGCCATCGTGGAGTTCGTGGACATCGCCGGCTTGGTGGCCGGCGCCTCCAAGGGCGAAGGCCTGGGCAACCAGTTCCTCTCGCACATCCGCGAGACCGACGCCATCGTCAATGTCGTGCGCTGCTTCGAGGATCCGAACGTCATCCACGTGAACGGCAAGGTCGACCCGATCTCCGACATCGAAGTCATCCAGACCGAGCTGTGCCTGGCCGACCTCTCCACCGTGGAGAAGAGCCTGCACCGCTACCAGAAGGTGGCCCGCGCTGGCGACAAGGAAGCCATCGCGCTGGTGAAGGTGCTGGACAAGGTGCTGCCCGTGCTGAACGAGGGCAAGCCGGTGCGCACGCTGGACCTGTCCAAGGAAGAGTGGGCGCTGGTGAAGCCGCTGTGCCTGATCACCGCCAAGCCGGCGATGTTCGTGGGCAACGTGGCTGAGGACGGTTTCGAGAACAACCCCTTCCTCGATCGCCTGAAGGAATACGCCGCCGCCCAGAACGGCCCGGTGGTGGCCATCTGCGCCAAGACGGAAGCCGAGCTTTCGGAAATGAGCGATGAGGACCGCGCCATGTTCCTGGCCGAGATGGGCCAGGACGAGCCGGGCCTGAACCGCCTGATCCGCGCCGGCTTCTCGCTGCTGGGCCTGCACACCTACTTCACGGCCGGCGTGAAGGAAGTGCGCGCCTGGACCATCCACAAGGGCGACACCGCCCCGCAGGCGGCCGGTGTGATCCACACCGACTTCGAGCGCGGCTTCATCCGCGCCCAGACCATCGCCTTCGACGACTTCATCCAGTTCAAGGGCGAGACCGGCGCCAAGGACGCGGGCAAGATGCGCGCGGAAGGCAAGGAGTACGTCGTCAAGGATGGAGACGTGCTGAACTTCCTGTTCAACGTCTGATCTGAACAGGCCGTTTCAGGCGATCAGATCTACTCGCCGGTCCCGGCCGAATCGCCCCCAAAGCCCCGCATCTGCGGGGCTTTGCCGCTTCTGAACGGTATGCGAATGCCATGAGTTCCGCGAGCGCAGCGTGCTTTCGATGCACTCCCGCGCATGTTGGGGAGCGTGCCATTCGGCAGCTTAGGCCGGTGATCTACCGCACCAAGCTTAAACAGCGTCGGCAGAGAAGAGCTCGCGTATGTCCACTTCGAGAGCCAACGCCAGCTTCTCGACGTTTTCGAGTGAGGGATTTCGTCTCTTCTGCTCCAGATGGCCCACATATGAACGATGAAGGCCGGCCTTGTAAGCCAGCTCATCCTGGTTCATGCCGAGCCGAGCTCGAAACCGGACGAGATTGCGAGCGAGACGGCTGCGAGCCGGTTCATAAGCGGACGTTGTTTTCACGCCTTCGAGTCTCGCCGTAGCCCTTTTAAAGGTCGACTACTCTAAAGAAGGCTACTACAGGTAGCCTTCTTTAGAGTACCATTTGCAAATCGAATGGGACCTTTACCTTCTTCCAATTCAGGCAGAGCACCAGCCACCGTCCGGCGCATCTGAGCATGGAGTCTCAAATGATTCACGCCAAGGCTCCCCTCCTAGCGAGAGGTCCTACCGCCACACATCGACCAAACCGACCCGCCGCGTTTGAGGTCGCATGGCGAACACGCTAGAGGGCGACAACGAATGAATGCGCGATTCGTCCCCGACTGGTCTGGTGTCTTTTCTCGTGTGCGCTCGGCGCTGATGCGCCGCGGGCGGACTCCGCATGATGCGGAGGACCTCGTCCAAGAAGCGTTCGTTCGCCTCGCCTGCTACCAGCGAGACCATGAGGTCGATCGGCCCGAGGCTTTTCTCATGCGCACAGCGTTGAACTTGTCCATCGACAAACATCGCATACGTGTGAGCCACGGTGAAGAAGTGCTCATCGAAGACGTTGTCTTGGTTGACCTCAGGCCACCCCCGGAAGATGTGCTGCTCGCCAAGGAGCGCATGGCCAGGCTGAGTCTGGCGTTGAGTCGTCTCACGCCCAAAACGCGAGAGATCTTCTTGGCACATCGGCTCGAGGGGGTGAGCTATCAGGAGCTCGCCAAGCGATTCGGGCTGAGCATTTCAACTGTGGAGGCCCACGTCGCCAAAGCGACGTTGAGGCTGACGGATTGGATGAAGGACTGGTGATAGCTCTGGCGTGCCCACCCGCGCAGCCTGCCCTATGTCATCCCAGGTTTGGCCGGGTCTATCGCCAGAGTTGCCGTGCAGAACATGACGGGCCTGCTAAGCCGTTCTTTCTGGATTCGCGCAAGACCGATTTCCGCCGGTCTTGGCCAACGTCCCCGGCGCCATCCAAGGCCCCAGCCTCGCCAGCGGCTCGCTTCAACTGCGGCCGTTGCCTATTGCCGACACGGTATGTAAAGCTGCCTGGACGCTCCGAGATCAATCGGGATCCACTGAGACTGCTGGGGACGCTGGGGGCTGTTCACGCCGCTATTCCCTTCAATGTCGGCTAGGCGCACGATCAAAAACATGCGCACCGCGACGCTCCCCGGCGACCCCCAGCTTGATCGGCTGGACGCTCCGGCCGTGCACGCCTCAAGAGAAGAGACTGGCGCTGCGGACAAGCCCGCGAGCGCCGCGATTCGCGACCGGCTGTCAGTGCAACTTCGCGGTGATCTGGTGTCGCGCCTGCGTGAGAGCGCCCTGCAGCAGCGAACGACGACGACCGCATTGCTGAGACGAGCCGCGCAGGCCTTGCTCGACGGCAAGTCGGATCCTTTGGGGCTCGACAAGCCCTCCCGTAAGCGAGCGCAAGCGCGCCCGGGCCCCAGGGCCAAAGTCCTGTTATGCATGTCCGCCGAACATGCAGCTTTGCTGATCGGCCGCGCCCGCGCTGCAGAAATGACCTACGGCAGCTACGTCGGTGCGCTCTTGGACGGCAAGGTGCCGCTACCCGTCCCCACTCACCATGCTGCATCAGTCCTGGACTTGAGGGCCTCGACAGACCGTCTGGCAGCGATGTCAACAGACCTCAACGCGTTCGCGCAGTTGCTGGGCAAGGTGCCTGCTACGCAACTGGAGCCGCTCCGCGCAAGCCTCAGCTCCCTGATCGTCGATGTGAGAAAGCACCTCTCCCTCTCAGCCGTCCTCATCGCCGAGCTTCAGCCCTACCGCCGAGGACGCCGATGAGCGCTGATCGCTCCATCGACGTCCTGCTGGTCCAATGGGGTGAACGCTTGTTCTACCCCTCGAACCGGACGATGAAGCCTGACTACACGCCTCGATTGGGCGGGATGCTCCGGCACAGGGCAGACGCCATTCGAGCGCGAATCGAGGCGACCGTTCGCCACACACCGCAGGTGATGGTTCGGGTGACGGGCGGAGGCCGGGGAATGCGTGCGATCACGGCGCACTTGCGATACATCACCAGGGACGGCCAGATCGAGATCGAGGACGACCGCGGCGTAAAACGCGCAGGCCACGAAGCCGTACGGGACTTGACTGAGCAATGGCGCTATGGGGGATCGCTGATCAAAGAGGTCAGCCACCGAAGGGAGGCGTTTTACCTCATGCTGACCGTGCGGGTGGGCGTGGACGCAACGCTGCTGAAGAACGCGGTGCGAGATTTCGCCCATACCGAACTGGCCGGCTATCGATACGTCATGGTTCTGCATGAGCATCAGGCCCATCCGCACGTGCACCTCAGCGTGAGGGCGGAGTCCGCAACAGGCATGCGCCTGCAACATGGGAAGCCAGACTTGCATCGGTGGCGCCAGACTTTCGCCGCGAAGCTGCGAGACTGGGGCGTCGAGGCCGAAGCGACGCACCAGGCGTCGCGTGGTGAAGTGCGCAACTTCGACCCGCTGTGGAGGCTCAGGGCGAAGCAAGCAGGCGTGCTCAGGAACGGTGAGTTGGACGACAAGACAGGAGAAAGGCAGCTCAAGAGCCGCTCCGAGGCGGCAAGAAATTGGGCGCATATCACGCAGGCCCTCGCCACGTCGGAAGTACCGGGCGATCGAGAACTTGCCCAGCGCGTTGCCGACTTTCTTCGCGGCATGCCCTATCTACAGAAGTACGTGATGGGCTGGGCCCGAGGCCTGAAGTCTGAGCCGCGACAGCCGACGACACCCGACCTGCTTCGTGGACGTTCAGGACACGATGTTGAAAGAGAACGCGGGCACTGACCCGAGGCCCGCTGGGCCGGGCTGGCAAGCCAGGGGTTTGGCGTCGACTCTCCATCCGAGACTGCGGAATCAGCGCGAGGTATGTACCCTCACCCGGCGAGCGGTAACAACGCGGACCGGCCACAGCTGGTTCGCTGGGCTCAGATCGTCAGCTCGCTGGGAGAGGCTGGGAGAGGCCAGGGGCTCGGACGCTTCCTAGCGAACAGCATGCCCGGCCCACAATGACGCTCAAGCATATTGGCACGTTCCCCCGCAATTGCAGGAACCTGGCACCAGCGCCGCCATGCACAATCGGCCGCATATGCAGCAACCGCGCATGTCCGGCCGTCTTCTTTGGGTGCTTCTGGCCCTGGTCGTCGCCTATGTGCTGCTGGGCCTGCTGGGCCTGAGCATCACGGTCTCGCCGCGGTTCGCCTCCCCCTTCTTCCCGGCCGCCGGCCTCGGGCTGGCGATCGCCATCACCTGGGGTTGGCGTGGCCTGCCCGCCATCTTCGTCGGCGCCGCCCTCGTCAACGCCTGGCTGCTGCGCCACATGGGCGAGCCGCTCAACTGGACGCCCCTGGCCATTGCCTGCTTCGGCTCTCTGCAGGCCTGGGTCGGCGCGGTGCTGGTACAGCGCTTCTGCGCCCGGCCGCTGCTGCTGAACAGCCTGCGCGAGCTGCTGAATTTCGTGCTGTGGGGCGCGCTGATCTCCACGCTGATCTCGTCGGGGCTGAGCACGGCAGCGCTGTATTTCAGCGGCGAGCTGCTCCCGGGCGCCGTCTGGGACAACCTGTTGTCCTGGTGGGTTGGCGATGCCTGCGGGGTGCTCGTCGCCACGCCGATGGCGCTGACGATCTTCGGCCGTCCGCGCAAGACCTGGGCACCACGCCGCGTCACCGTCGGCCTGCCGCTGCTGCTGTGCTGTGCACTGATGGGAGCGGCCACCGTGGCGGTCATGCAGTGGGACTTGCAGCGCTCGCGCAACCTGTTCGAGCGGGACGCACTCAATGCCACCGAACAGCTCGAGACGCGCTTGCGCGAGGTGCGGCTGGCGCTGGAGGCCGTGCGCAGCATGACGCTGGCCACGCCGGAGCTGGGGCGCAAGGAATTCGAGCGCGGCGCGGCCGCCTTCCTGACCGAGGGCAGCGCCCTGCGCGCGCTGGGCGTGGCCATGCCCGTGGCGCGCAAGGACGTCGCTGCTTTCGATCGCGCGGCGCAGGCCGAGGGCCTGACGCGCTATCACGCCAGCGATCGCAAGCTGCCGGGCGACGTCGAGCCGCCCGAAGGCGAGGAGATGATGGCGATCCGGCTGATCGAGCCGTTGGCCAGCAATTCAGGAGCGCTGGGCGTGAACGTGCGCTCGGTGGCGGCCAGCCGCACGGCGCTGATGCGCGCGCTCACGGCCGGCGAGGCGCGCTCTACCACGCGGCTGCAGCTCAGCCAGGACAAGAAGGGCGTGATCGGCGTGGTGGTCTACGCGCCGGTCTACGCGGGCCAGCCCACCACCGCAGAAGAGCGCCGCGCCAGCGTCCGGGCCGTGGCCTTCGCCACCATCCGGCCCGATGCGGCGCTGGATCGCGTCATGCGAAGCTCTGCGCCCGAGCTGCAGCTGTGCATGCTCGACGAAGACGGCGGCCGCCTGGATCGCCTGGCCGGTCCCGTGGGCTGCGAGGCGCCGCCGGGGCCGCAGGTGCTGGTGCGCGAGCGCCGCATTGACCTGGCGGGCCGCGAATGGCTGCTGCGCGCCACGGCGCCGGTCAGCAGTTACGGCAGTGACAGCACCGCGCTGCCCTTCGCCGTGGTGGGTCTGCTGGCAACCGGCTTGCTGGGCATGATGCTGCTGCTGGTTTCGGGCCGCGCGCAGTTCGTCGAGGCTCTGGTGGATCTGCGCACGACCGCGCTGGAGCGCGAGATGGCCGAACGCGTGGAGGCCGCCCATGCCCTGGGCATGAGCGAGCAGCGCTTTAGCACCATCTTTGCCGACGCGCCCGTGGGCATTGCCTTCTCCAGCGTGAACGGCTTCATCGAGGACGCCAATCCACAGGTCTGCCGCATGCTGGACCGCAGCCTCGAGGAATTGCGCGAGCTGCGCATGGCCGATCTTGTCCATCCGGACCAGTTGCCCGAGATGCGCCGTGTGGCCGACCAGCTGCTGGAGGGCCGCGCGGCCACGGTGCACCACCAGATGCGCGTGCAGACGCGCCAGGGCCGCGAGGTGGACATCCGCGTGCAGGTGCGGCTGTTGCACGACGCCGCGGGCCAGCCGCTGCGCTTCCTGTCCGTGGTGGAGGACATCACCGACGAGCTGCGCATGCAGGAGCTGGTCCAGGCCCGCCAGACCGCCGAGCTGGCCAACCAGGCCAAGACGGACTTCCTCTCGCGCATGAGCCACGAGCTGCGCACGCCGCTCAACGCCATGCTGGGCTTTGTCCAGCTGATGGAGATCGACCCGCAGGAGCCGCTGGGCCAGCGCCAGTTCTCGCGCGCGGTGCAGATCCAGCAGGCCGGCTGGCACCTGCTGGCCATGATCAACGACATGCTGGACCTCTCCCGCATCGAGGCCGGCGTGCTGGCCGTGCAGCCGGAAAACCTCGACCTGCCGCAGCTGGTGGGCGAGGCGCTGGCACTGGTGGAAGTGCCCGCCCGCGAGCGCGGCGTGGCCATCCAGCTGGAGCTGGGGCCCGAGGCGCGCTGGATCCATGCCGACCGCACGCGGGTCAAGCAGGTGCTGACCAACCTGCTCTCCAATGCCGTCAAGTACAACCGACCACAAGGCCAGGTGCGGGTCCGCAGCCGGCTGGCAGAAGGTCGCGTGGAGCTGGCCGTGCACGACACCGGCCTGGGCATGAGCGCCCAGCAGATGGAGCACCTGTTCCAGCCCTTCAACCGCCTGGGCCGCGAGCGCAGCCAGACCGAAGGCACGGGCATCGGCCTCGTGATCGCGCGGCGCCTGGCCGAGCTGATGGGTGGCGAGCTGCATGCGACAAGCACCGAGGGCGAGGGGTCGGTCTTCACGCTCACCTTGCCCGCCGGCCGGCCGCACGGCAGCGCCAGCGAGGAACGTGCCGCTGCTGCACCGGGCAGCCCGCTGCCGCCGCGGCGCATCGTCTACATCGAAGACAACGCGGTGAACGCCGCCGTGATGCGCGGCATCATCGAGCAGCGCCCCGGGCTGGAGCTGCAGGTCTGCGCCACCGGCCAGGCCGGCCTGGCCGCGCTGGCCGACCGCCTGCCCGACCTGCTGCTGCTGGATGTGCAGCTGCCCGACCTCAACGGCCTGGAAGTGCTGCGCCGGCTGCGCCAGCGCTGGTCGGCCGAGACCCTGCCCGTGATCGTGGTCTCGGCCGATGCCCTGCCCGAGCAGGCCGACACGAGCAACGAGCTGGGCGCCCTCGCCTACCTGACCAAGCCGGTGGACGTGGCGGCCATGCTGGCCCTGCTCGATCAGACCCTGATGCGGGCGCCGGTTAAGGCCTGATTCAGGGTTGGCGCGCAGATTGTGAGCATTCGCTCACCATCAAGGCCTTGAAATTCCTCCACCTTGGTCCTATATCAGGACATTCCACAGGCTTTGGCACTCACTCTTATAGAGTGCTAATATCTTCAGCCATGGGACCCGTCTGGGTCCGTTTTGAACCCACAGGTTCGTTTTCCGAAGGAAAGCAAACATGACCGCCTCCAATGCCGTTGCTCTGCGTGACCCGTTTGCCGTGGTCCCCTCTCTGGGCAACCTGGACGCCTACATTTCGGCCATCAACCGCCTGCCCCTGCTGACCGCCGAGGAAGAGGGCGATGCCGCCCGGCGCCTGCGCGCCAGCGGCGACCTCGAAGCCGCCGGACGGCTGGTGCTGTCGCACCTGCGCCTGGTGGTCTCGATCTCGCGCCAGTACATGGGCTACGGCCTGCCCCAGGGCGACCTGATCCAGGAAGGCAATGTTGGCCTGATGAAGGCCGTCAAGCGCTTCGACCCGGAACAGGGCGTGCGCTTGGTGAGCTACGCCATGCACTGGATCAAGGCTGAGATCCACGAATACATCCTGCGCAACTGGCGCCTGGTCAAGGTCGCCACGACCAAGGCCCAGCGCAAGCTGTTCTTCAACCTGCGCTCGATGAAGCACAGCATGAAAGCGGAAGCGGCGGACGACGTCATCCACCGCAACGCGCTCACCGCCGCCCAGATCGAACAGGTCGCGAGCACGCTGAAGGTCAAGCCTGAGGAAGTGCTGGAGATGGAAACCCGCATGGCCGGCGGCGACGTGGCCCTCGAGCCGCAATCGGATGACGACGGTGAAAGCTACGCACCGATCGCCTACCTCGCCGACGAAGGCCAGGAGCCGACCCGGGTACTGGAATCGCGCCACCGCGACTCGCTGGCCAGCGACGGCATCACCCGCGCCCTGGAAACTCTGGACCCGCGCAGCCGCCGCATCGTCGAAGAGCGCTGGCTCAAGGTCAACGACGACGCCTCGGGCGGCATGACGCTGCACGAGCTGGCTGCTGAATACGGCGTGAGTGCCGAGCGCATCCGCCAGATCGAGACGGCGGCAATGAAGAAGATGAAGAAGGCGTTGACTGCGGAGGCTTGATCCTCGCACTCTCGCGCTTCGCGAAAGAACAAAGCCCGGCAATGCCGGGCTTTTTCATTGTGGGCTGGCCAGCAGCTGCTTGATGTCGTCCGCCAGCGCCTGCGGCCCCGCACCGTAGCGCTCGAACACGCGCACGCGGCCCTGCGGGTCGAAGAGATAGCTGGCCGCCGTGTGGTCCATGCTGTAGCTGCCGGGCTCCTTGCCCGGCACCTTGGCGGCGTAGGTCTTGAACTCCTTGATCACGGCGCGGGTCTCGTCGTCGTCGCCGCGCAGGGCGATGAAGCTCTTGTCGAAGCTGCCGAGATAGGCCTTGAGCAGTTCGGGCGTGTCACGTTCCGGATCGATGGTGATGAAGACGCCCTGCACCTTGTCGCCGTCGGCGCCCAGCAGCTTCTTGGCCGCAGCCAGCTCGGCCATGGTCGTCGGGCAAACATCAGGGCATTGGGTGTAGCCGAAGAACACCACGACGACCTTGCCCTTGAATTCGTCGAGCGTGCGCATGCGGCCGTCGAAGTCCTTCATCTTGAAACCGCGGGCGTATTCGGCGCCGGTCAGGTCCACGCCTTTGAACACGGGCGCCGACGAGGTCTGCGGATTGCACGCGGCCAGCAAGAAGCCGAGGACGGCGGGCAGGAGGAGCTTCTTCATGATCATCAGGACGGCAGGTAGTGATCGATCAGCAGCGCCGCAAACAGCAGTGACAAATGCCAGATCGAGAAGAGGAAGGTCTTGCGCGCATAGGCATCGCTGTACGAACGCCAGAGCTGGATCGCATGCCAGCAAAACATCAGCCCCAGCACGAGCGCGCAGGCCAGGTAGAACCAGCCGCTCATGCCGGTGAGGAAGGGCAGCAGCGAGGCGGCCAGCAGCACCCAGGTGTAGAGCAGGATCTGCAGCCGGGTGTATTCGTTGCCGTGCGTGACGGGCAGCATCGGCAGGCCGGCACGGGCGTAGTCCTCGGTGCGGTACAGCGCCAGCGCCCAGAAATGCGGCGGCGTCCACAGGAAGATGATCAGGCACAGCAGCCAAGCCTCGAAGCCGACTTCACCGCGCAGCGCGGCCCAACCCAGCACAGGCGGCATGGCGCCGGATGCGCCGCCGATCACGATGTTCTGCGGCGTGGTGGGCTTGAGCAGCACGGTGTAGATCACCGCATAGCCGACGAAGGTGGCGAAGGTGAGCCAGCAGGTCAGCGGGTTGACCTCGAACCAGAGCAGGGCCGAGCCGGCGGCGCACAAGGTGCCGGAGAACAGCAGCGTCTGGGCGCGACCGAGTTCGCCCTTGGCCGTGGCGCGCCAGGCGGTGCGCTTCATCTTGGCGTCGATCTGCTGTTCGACGAGGCAGTTGAACGCCGCGGCCGCCGCAGCCACAAGCCAGATGCCGGCGGTGGCGGCGGCGATCAGCTTCCACTGGGCGGCGTCGGGCCAGCCCGGCACGGCCAGGGCCATGCCGATGACGGCGCAGAAGACGATGAGCTGCACCACGCGGGGCTTGGTGAGCTGGTAGAACTGCTGCCAGCGCGAGGGCAGCGCGGGATGGGCAGCGGTGGTGGGAGAAGACATAAGGCTCAAGCGTAAGGGATTCGGGCGCCGATGCGCTCAGCAATGCGATCAGCGTGCGATCGCGCCAGCAAAAGACTGAGCATCAGCACCAGCATGGCGGCGCCGCCCGTGTGGGCCAGCGCAGCCACGATGGGCCAGCCGAGCACGACGTTGGACAGGCCGCTGGCGATCTGCCAGACGAGCAACAAAAGCAAGCGGCGCGCCCACATGTTCTGCCCGGCCCGGAACAGCGCCCAGGCGAAGGCGAGCAGCGCCAGCGCCAGCACTGCGGCACCGATGCGGTGGGCGATGTGGATCGCAGTGAGCGCCGCAAAGGGCAGCAGGCCGCCGTCGGCCGTCTGGCCCAGGTGGCGCCATAGCTCGAAGCCTTGACGGAAGTCCGGATCGGGCCACCACTGGCCGGCCGAGCAGGTGGGCACCTCGGCGCAGGCCAGCACGGCGTAGTTGGTGCTGACCCAGCCGCCCAGCGCGATCTGCGCCAACGCGAGCGCGAACACCAGCCATGCGGCGCGGTGCAGGCCTTGCGAAAGGCGCAGGGCCCGGCCTTCTTCGAACGCTGCCATCTGCCACGCCAGCAGCGCCAGCAGGCCCAGGGCGAGCAGCAGGTGCAGCGTGACGATGGCCGGGAAGAGCTTCATCGTCACGGTCAGCGCGCCGAACGCGCCCTGCACGCAGACCCAGACGAAGGTGAGCGTCGCCCACCAAGGAGATATCTTGCTGCCCTGCTTCTTGTGTTGCCACCATGAGAGGCCGCACAGCGCGAGGCACAGCAGGCCCACGCCGCTGGCCAAGTAGCGGTGCAGCATCTCGATCCAGGCCTTGCCGTGCGTGACCGGGCCGGTCGGCATGGCTTCCTGCGCCGTGCTGATCTGGCCGTGCGCGCCCACGGGGCTGGCGTGGCCGTAGCAGCCAGGCCAGTCCGGACAGCCCAGGCCCGAATCGGTGAGCCGGGTGAAGGCGCCGAAGAGGATCAGGTCGAAGGTCAGGAACAGCGTCAGCACCGTCAGTGCAGCCAGCACGTTAGCGCCACGCGAACGCCAGCGCAGCCACAGGAGCGCGCTGCCGGCGACGAGTGCGCCGATCGCGGCCACCTGACCGATGGGCGAGAGATCGACGCTCATCGTCCGGCGCGGTCCCAACCCGCATTGGCCTTGAGCAAACGGTCCAGGTCCTGCTTGATGGCCTTGGGCTCGGCAGCGGGCTTGGTGCGCAGCATGAAACGCCCTTGCGGATCGATCAGCGCGAAGGTGCCGTTCACGGGATGCAGCCAGGCTTCGATCTGCGCACGCGGGGCTCGCAGCACAGTCGGCGGCACGCCCTGCATCAGCGCTGCGAGCAGATCGGGGCGGGGCGCAGCGTCATCAGGGATCAGCCAAAGCTTGTCGACCTTGTCGCGCTCCTTGCCCAGCATCTCGCGCAGCTGGCGCTGCTCGAACAGCAGCTCTTCGCACGTCTTGGGGCAGCTGCCGTCCTGCACGAGTGTCAGCAGCCACTGGCCCTTGAGCGAGGCGGCATCGACGGGCTTGCCCTGCAGATCGCTCAAGGTGAGCTGAGCCGGCAACTCGGCCGGCGGCTCGATCAGCTCGCCGTTGGGCTTGCCGGTCAGGCGCAGCACGTAGAAGCTGAAGTACGAGGCAATGACGGGCGCGGCGCAGACCGCGACGACCAGCAGCATCTGCCAGCGCCCGCGCTTCTTGCGAAAGGCGAGGCTGGGTTCGGGCAGGCTGTGGACGGTCAGTTCAAGAGGATCGCGCTTGGGGTCGCTTGAGGAGTTGGAACCAGACATAGAGACCGAGTATCAGCGCGCAAAGCGCAAACCATTGGAAGGCGTAGCCGTAGTGTTTCTGCAGGCCCAGGTCCGGCGCGGGCCAGTCGCGGAGCAGGCCATCGCTCGGGGATCCGGCGGCCTCGACCGGACCGGTCTGCTGCACGGTCAGCGCCAGCAGCGGCTCGCCGATCTCGCGGGCAAACGCAGCGGAATCGAGATTTTGCCGGATAGGGCCGGGGTCCTCGATGCCGAGGGTGAATACGCGAGAAGGCGCCTCGATCAGCATGCCTTCGACGGTGACCGTGCCTTCGGGCGAATCGAACTCCGGCAGCTTGCTGCGATCCTCGAAATTGCGCGGCAGCCAGCCGCGCTGCACGAGGATGGAATCGGCCCGGCCGTCGAGCTTGAACGGCGTGACGACGAAGAAGCCGAAGCGGTTGCCCATCGGGCGGTTGTCGAGGAAGACTGTGCGCTCGTTGAGCCAGTGGCCGGTGAGCTTGACGCGGCGATGCAGCTCGCCCGGCAGCTGCGCGTTGTCCAGCGGATGGGCCTTGCCCTGCTGCTCCTGGCTGGCGGCCAGCGCGATCTTCTGCTGCGCGCGCGTGAGCTGCCACACACCGAGGCTGCCGGTGAGCACGCAGCCCACCAGGGCCGCAAGAAGAATGATCAAGCGCCGCATAATCCCGCCATGAAGATCGTCATTGTGCTCGCCTTCGTGTTCATCCTCGGCGCCTTGGCCGCAGCCGGTTTCTTCATGCTGCGCAACCGCGGCAAGGGCGACATGGCCCGCGCGCTGACGGTGCGCATCAGCCTCTCGGTGGCACTGTTCCTGTTCATCCTGCTGGCCTGGCTGCTCGGCTGGATTCACCCGACCGGCCTGCCGGTGCAGTAAAGACAAACGCCGCGATCACCGCGGCGTTTTGCTGGATGGCTTGATGGATAAGACGCTGCGCGTCTTACATCCAATACACGACCATGTACAGGCCGAGCCAGACCACGTCCACGAAGTGCCAGTACCAGGCGGCGCCTTCGAAGCCGAAGTGGTGCTCGGGCGTGAAGTGGCCCTTCATCAGACGCAGGGTGATGAACAGCAGCATCAGCATGCCCACGAAGACGTGAAAGCCGTGGAAGCCCGTCAGCATGAAGAAGGTGGAGCCGTAGATGCCGGAGCTGAGCTTGAGGTTGAGCTCGGAGTAGGCATGGTGGTATTCATAGGCCTGGAAGCCGATGAAGGTGATACCCAGCAGCACGGTCAGCCACATGAAGCCGATGCACTTGGCACGGTGATTGGCGATCAGCGCGTGGTGCGCGATGGTCAGCGTCACGCCGGAGGTCAGCAGCAGCGCGGTGTTGATCGTCGGGATGGGCCAGGGGCCCATGGTGCGGAAGGCTTCCACCACGCCGGCCGGCGAGGCCGTGGCGCCGGCTGCGACGCTGGGCCACAGGGCCTTGAAGTCGGGCCAGAGCACCGCGTTGTCGAGGCTGCCGAGGTTGGGCACGGAATGCACGCGGGCCCAGAACAGCGCGCCGAAGAAGGCGCCGAAGAACATCACCTCGGAGAAGATGAACCAGCCCATGCTCCAGCGGAAGGAGAGGTCGATGCGCTTGCTGTACATCCCGCCTTCGCTCTCGCTGATGGCCTGGCTGAACCACTGCTTGAGCACGAAGAACAGCCACAGCAGGCCGCCGAGCAAAGCGTACTTGCCCCAGTCGTGTCCGTTCACCCACTGGGCGGCGCCAAGGATGACGAAGAGCAGACCCGTGGCCGCCATCACCGGGTGCCGTGAAGGCGCCGGAACGAAGTAGTAAGGCGTCTTGCCTGTCGATGCCGACATGTCGATCTCCTCTTTCTTCTTTCTCTATCCGTTTTCTATCCGTTCGCTGCGCCGCTGCTGATCACCCATTGGACCAGCAGCACGAGCAGCAACACAAACAGCAGGGCTCCGATGACGCCGGCGATGATCACATGCACCGGATTCAGCTGGGCTACATCCTTCTCATAGTCCTTGCCCCGGCGCACGCCGAAGAAGGACCAGGCCACGGCGCGGATCGTCTGGAAAAAAGACAGGGGCCGCGCCGCTGCTTCCTTCAGATCCTCGCCGGGCTCGACGTTCACGTCTTCCCTTCCTGCGCCTTCACTTTGGCCAGCTTGCCTGGCACTTCGAAGAACGTATAGGACAGGGTGATGGTCTTCACATCGCGCGGCAGCTTGCTGTCGACGACGAAGACCACCGGCCATTGCTTGCTCTCGCCGGGAGCGAGCGTGTATTCATTGAAGCAGAAGCACTCGAGCTTGTTGAAGTGCGACTGAGCCTGGATGGGCGCGTAACTGGGGATGGCCTGGGCCGCCATGGTGCGCGACTGCGAGTTGCGAAACTCGTACATCACCGTCGTCACCTCGCCCGGATGGACATCCAGGTGGCTCACCGCCGGCTTGAAGGCCCAGGGGCCGTGTGCGTTGGCATCAAATTCAACACGGATGGTGCGGCTGGCGTCGACCTGCGTGTTGCGCACCAGCTCGCGCTTGTCGGCCTGCGTGAGCGAGTTGATGCCCAGTGCTTCGCAGATCGAGCGATACAGCGGCACCATCGCGTAGCCGAAGCCCCCCATCAGCGCGACGACGACCGCCAGCTTGCCGGCCATGCGCAGGTTCTCGCGGCGAAGAACAGAAGACCAGCGCGACTTCAACATCGGTGCTTGCCTCAGAAACCCCAGAGGGCGGCCTTGGCCATGAAGCCGACAAAGAAGACCGCCACCACGCTGGCCAGGATCAGGGCCAGGCGCAGATTGGCCTTCTTCTGCTCGGTCATCTTGTCCATCAGCCAATCACCTTGGTGGCCGCAGCGTTGAGCTTGGGCGGCTCTTCAAAGGTGTGGAACGGGGCCGGCGAAGGCACTTCCCATTCCAGGCCTTCGGCGGCTTCCCAAGGCTGTTGCTCGGCCTTCTTGCCCTTGCCGCGCATCACCGGCAGCACGATGAACAGGAAGAAGTAGACCTGGGCGAAGCCGAAGAAGAAGGCGCCGACCGAAGCCAGGGCGTTGAAGTCGGTGAACTGGGCCGGGTAGTCGGCATAGCGACGCGGCATGCCGGCCAGGCCCAGGAAGTGCATCGGGAAGAAGGTCACGTTGAACGCGATCAGCGACCACCAGAAGTGGATCTTGCCGCGCGTCTCGTTGTACATGACGCCGGTCCACTTCGGGCTCCAGTAGTAGAAGCCGGCGAAGAGCGCGTAGAGCGAGCCGGCCACCAGCACGTAGTGGAAGTGGGCCACGACGTAGTAGGTGTCTTGCAGCTGGATGTCCACCGGCGCCATCGCGAGGATCAGGCCGGTGAAGCCGCCCATCGTGAACACGAAGATGAAGCCGACCGCAAAGAGCATCGGGGTTTCAAACGTCATCGAGCCGCGCCACATCGTCGCCAGCCAGTTGAAGATCTTCACGCCCGTGGGCACGGCGATCAGCATGGTGGCGTACATGAAGAACAGCTGGCCCGTCACCGGCATGCCGGTGGCGAACATGTGGTGGGCCCACACGATGAACGAGAGGATGGCGATGGAGGCCGTGGCGTACACCATCGAGGCGTAGCCGAACAGGCGCTTGCGGGCGAAAGCCGGCACGATCTGGCTGACGATGCCGAAGGCCGGCAAGATCATGATGTAGACCTCGGGGTGGCCGAAGAACCAGAAGATGTGCTGGTACATCACCGGGTCGCCACCGCCTTGGGCGGTGAAGAAGCTGGTGCCGAAGTGGCGGTCCGTCAGCGTCATCGTGATGGCGCCGGCCAGCACGGGCATCACGGCGATCAGCAAGTAGGCGGTGATCAGCCAGGTCCAGCAGAACATCGGCATCTTCATCAGCGTCATGCCCGGAGCGCGCATGTTCAGGATGGTGACGATGATGTTGATCGAGCCCATGATGGAACTCGCGCCCATGATGTGCATGGCGAAGATGCCGGCGTCCATGGACGGCCCCATCTGCAGCGTCAGCGGCGCGTAGAGCGTCCAGCCAGCAGCCGGTGCGCCACCAGGCATGAAGAACGAGCCAACGAGCATCAGCGCCGCGGGGATCAGCAGCCAGAAGCTGAAGTTGTTCATCCGCGCGAAGGCCATGTCGGACGCGCCGACCTGCAGCGGCACCATCCAGTTCGCGAAGCCCACGAAGGCCGGCATGATGGCGCCGAACACCATGATCAGGCCGTGCATGGTGGTGAACTGGTTGAACATCTCCGGGTTGAAGTACTGCAGGCCCGGATGGAACAGCTCGGCGCGGATGCACAGCGCCAGGATGCCGCCCACCATCAGCATGGCGAACGAGAACAGCAGGTACAGCGTACCGATGTCCTTGTGATTGGTGGCGAAGACCCAGCGGCGCCAGCCGGTCGGGGCGTGGTGGTCGTGATGATCGTCCGCGTGGTGATCGTGACCGTGGTGGTCAAGCACTGCACTCATCTTGTCTCTTCCTTCAGTGTGCGCTGGGGATCACTTGCGCGCGGCAAGCACTTCAGCAGGCTGGACGATCTGACCGGTCTTGTTCGACCAGTTGTTCTTGGTATACGTGATGACGGCGGCCAGGTCGGTGTCGCTCAGGGCCTTCCAGGAAGGCATGCCGTTGGCGGTGCCGGTCAGCACGGTGTGGATCTGCTTGGTCTTGTCGGCGTCCAGCACCACGGGCGAACCGTCCAGCGGCTTGATCGGGCCGGCCCCCTTGCCGTCGGGCTTGTGGCAGACGGCGCAGTTGTTGGCATAGACCTTCTCGCCGCGCGCGATCAGCGGGCCGGATTCCCAGACCTTGTTCGGATCGTCGGCCTTGGCGGCCGCAAGCTTCTTCTGCTCGGTCACCCAGGCGGTGTATTCCTCTGCCGTCACGACCTTCACGTTGATCGGCATGTAGGCGTGTTCCTTGCCGCACAGCTCCACGCACTGGCCGTAGTACATGCCGGTCTGCTCGGCCTTGAACCAGGTGTCCCGCGTGAAGCCGGGCACCGCATCTTGCTTGACGCCGAAGGCCGGCACGCCCCAGGAGTGGATGACGTCGGCCGCGGTCGTGATGATGCGAATCTTCTTGCCCACCGGCACCACCAGCGGGTTGTCGGTCTTGAGCAGGTAGTCGTCGCCCGTGGGCTTGCCCTCGTCGGAGGCTTGGCGTTGCTTGACGTCCAGCGTGGACAGCAGGCTGATGCCCTCGCCCTCACCGATCATGTAGTCGTAGCCCCACTTCCACTGGTAGCCGGTGACCTTGACGGTCAGATCGGGGTTGGTCGTGTCCTTCATGGCCACCACGACCTTGGTCGCCGGCAGGGCCATGATGATGACGATGATGAAGGGGACGATCGTCCAGGCGATTTCCACGACCACGCTCTCATGGAAGCTGGCCGGCACCGCGCCTTTGCTCTTGCGGTGCTTGAAGATGGAATAGAACATCACGCCGAAGACGGCGATGAAGATCACCAAGCAGATGATCATCATGAAGTTGTGCAACCACATCTGCTCGTGCGCGATCTTCGTGACCGGCGGCTGCAGATTGATCCCGTTGACCGCCGGGCCGCCCGGCAGGTCACCGACAGGATTGGCTGCCAAGGCCACCTGCGTAGAGAAGGCCAGCGCTGCCGCGAAAGACCAGCTCTTGAGACGGGTCCAGCCGCGTTGCACTGCTGCGTTTTCAATCGTCATGGTTGTCACTTCTCGTTCATATTCAACCGAGAGGACCACCCCGCGAACTTCGATCCACCAGCGGGGAAATCCTTCGCATGTCTGCCGTTGGCGCCCGGCGCTCCAACCCGGTTCGTCCGCCCAGGAAAATGGGCAGCCAAAAGGCCAATCGGCGGCGGATTTTAGCCTTAGCCCCCACAGCCCTCCGGGGCATCCGCCCCCAGTGTTTCCCCTCGCATCGCTTGGGGGCAAAAAGCATCAGGGCTTCGGGGTACCCAAGGCCTCAAGGCTTCTTGGTCAGCATCTCGCGCATCCGGTCCAGCGAAACCTCCGTGCGCTCTGCGACGCGAAGCTTGGGCTGCGGCTTGAAGGCGTGGCCCTGGACCAGCTCCAAGGAGAGCGCGATCCGGCCGTCGGCGCCGCGCAAGGATTCGAGCGCCTGCAGGTAGCGCTGGCGCCAGGCGCCCGTGCGCAGGCCCGCAAACCGTGCCGGGGCCAGATTGCCGCCGAGCGCGCGCAGATCGCGCAGCAAGCTCTCAGCGTCGCCCCAGGTCAGCGTGATGCGCTCCTGGTCCATCACCGGATCGGCAAAACCGGCCTGCACGAGCAGGTCACCCACGTCGTGCATGTCCCACCACTCGGGGCCGGCCAGGCCGAAGCCTTCCCTGGCGTGCAGCTCGCGCAACTCGCCGAAGCTGTCCGGACCGAAGCAGCTGAACATCACGAAGCCCTCGACCGCCAGCGCCTTGTGCCAGCGATCGATCAGCGCCGGCAGGTCGGCATGGGCGTGCAGCTCCAGGTTGGACCAGACGAGCTGGGCGGATTGCGGTGCCAGGGCCGCAGGCTCCAGCACCTCCACGGCCGCCTTGCCGGCCAGCTTGGCCAGCCAGCCACGCGCATGCTGCTCGCGGCTGCGTTCGGCCAGCTCGGGCACGGCTTCCACGCAGACTTGAGCGGCGCGCGGGTACGTTTCGACCAGGCGCTGGTGGCTGTCGCCCAGGAAGGCTGACCACTGCAGCACCCGCTCAGGCTGGACCTTGATGACGGCCAGCCGCTCGATCATGCGATCCGCCACCTCACCGTGCAGCCAGGGAGCCTGTGCGTTGCGAGAAAGCCGGCGCGCCTGGTGCAGAGCGGCCTGGGGATCAATGGATTGGGGACGGGACGACATGAGAGCGGGCAGTATATTGATCCGATGAAGACTGGGCTGTTGTCGGGCCAATGCGTTGTCTGCCATGCGTGGCAGCGCCGAGCGTGCAGGCGTGGGTGATGGCTCGCACACCGGAATGAGCGCGGAATGAGCGCCAAATGCGCCGAGAGACAATCGCCCAATGTTCCACATCGTCCTCGTCCACCCGGAAATCCCGCCCAACACGGGCAATGTGATCCGCCTGGCCGCCAACACGGGCTGCAACCTGCACCTGATCGAGCCGCTGGGCTTCTCCATGGAAGACAAGCTGCTCCAACGCGCCGGGCTCGACTATCACGAGTACGCTCAAACCCAGCGCTATGCCGACTGGGAAACCTTTCTGCGCGAAGCGGCGCCGGCCCGCGACCGGATGTTCGCCTTCACCACGCGCGGCAGCCATCTGCTGGCTGAGCAGCGCTGGCAGCCGGGCGACTGGCTGGTCTTCGGCTCCGAGACCGCCGGCCTGCCGCCCGCGCTGCGCGACAGTTTTCCGGAAAGCCAGCGCGTGCGACTGCCCATGCGCGCCGGGCAGCGCAGCCTGAATCTCTCGAATGCTGTTGCAGTGACCGTCTTCGATGCCTGGCGGCAGAACGGCTACGCCGAAGGCGCTTAGTCAGTGCTCGGAGCGAGCCTGCCGACCCATCAGCAGATCGATGGCGGCAGCGGGCGTGAGACGGCCATCCAGCAAGGCGCAGACGGCTTCCGTGATCGGCACTTCAGCCCCGACTGCACGGGCGCGTGCCAGCACAGTGGGCGCGCTGTACACGCCTTCGGCCACATGACCCAGCTCCTGCAGGATCTGCGGCAGCGGCTTGCCTTCCGCCAGCATCAGGCCGACGCGGCGGTTGCGCGAGAGATCACCCGTGGCGGTGAGCACCAGATCGCCCATGCCGGAGAGACCCATGAAGGTCTCCGCCTTGGCGCCTAAGGCCACACCCAGACGGAGCATCTCGGCCAGGCCGCGCGTGATGAGCGCGGCGCGGGCATTGAGGCCGGCGTTCATGCCGTCGGCCACGCCAGTGGCGATGGCCATCACGTTCTTGACGGCGCCGCCCACTTCCACGCCGACCGGGTCGGTGGAGGTGTAGACACGCAGACGTTCTCGGTGGAAGGCATCGACCGCGGCTTGCGCCAGATCGGCGTCCGCGCTGGCAGCGACGAGCGCCGTGGGCTGCCCCGCCGCCACTTCCTGCGCAAAGCTCGGGCCCGAGAGCACGCCGGCGCGCAGGCGCGGCTGCACTTCGCGGGCGATCTCGTGGCCCAGCAGGCCGGTGCCGGCTTCGAAGCCCTTGCACAGCCACAGCACGCGCGCGCCGTCGGGCAAGGGCGCCAGCATGGAGCGCAGTGCCGCCATGGGCGTGCCGATGACGATGAGGCCGTCCATGCCCGCATGGGCGACGGCGGCCGGTAGCTCGTCGGTGATGACGAGGCTTTCCGGCAGTTCGCTCTCGGGCAGGTAGCGGGTGTTGCGACGCGCGAAGCGCATCTCGGCCGCGGCCGCGCCATCGCGCGCCCACAGCATCACCTCATGGCCGCTGCCTGCGGCCTGGATGGCCAGGGCCGTGCCCCAGGCACCGGCCCCGAGAACGCTGATTTTCAAATCAGTCGGCCAGCGATCAGTTGATGGCCGGGCTGGCTTCGCCGGCGGCAGCCATTTGGGCCTGACGCTGCTCGAACATCGACTGGAAGTTCACTTCCGTCAGCAACACGGGCGGGAAGCCAGCGCGGGTGCAGACGTCAGAGATGATGTTGCGCAGGTAGGGGTAGATCATCTGCGGGCAGACGATGCCCAGGATGCCGTCGAGCTGCTCTTGCGGCACGTTGCGGATCTCGAAGATGCCGGCTTGCTTGGCCTCGATCAGGAACAGGGTCTTGTCGGTGACCTTGGTGGTGACGGTGCCGGTGACAGTGACCTCGAAGACGCCTTCGGCAATGACTTCAGCGGCCAGGGCCAGGTTGATGTCCACCTGGGGCTGGTTCTGCTCCATCAGGATCTGCGGCGCGTTCGGCTGCTCCAGCGACAGATCCTTCAGGTACATGCGCTGGATCTGGAACACGGGGGTGGCGGCGTTGTCTTGGTCCATGAGGGATGCTTCCAAAAAAGGGAAGCCCGTCTTCTCGACGGGCGGTGCTCAGATTATGGATCAGGGCCCACGGCAGACCCGTCCGGGTCTGCCCGCCCTTGTTTTTCAGGCGGCTGCCAGCAGGGGCAGCAGTTCACCTCGGTGATCCAGGGCCATGAGCTCGTCGCAGCCCCCCACATGGGTGTCCCCAATGAAGATCTGAGGCACGGTACGCCGGCCGGTCAGCTCGATCATGGCGTCGCGCTGGGTCGGGTCCAGGTCCACGCGCACTTCCTCGATGGCCTGCACGCCGCGGTTCTTCAGCAGCATCTTGGCCCGGATGCAGAACGGGCAGACCTGGGTTGTGTACATCTTCACGACTTGCATGGCGGCGGTTCTCTTCTTCTCTCTCACCAAGAACGCTCAGGCGCTCTTCTCGGTTCTTTCGGTCTTCTCGACAGGCAGATTGGCATCACGCCATGCCGGAAACCCACCGGCCAGGGCCTGGGCCTTCTCATGGCCCAGTTTTGCAAGGATGCCAGCTGCGCGCTGTGCGCGTGCGCCGCTGCCGCAGATCAGCACAATAGGCAGGGTCTTGTTCTTGGGCAGCGACTTCTCGCCTTCGAGTGTGGCAAGCGGCAGGTTGCGCGAGCCGGCAGCGTGGCCCTTGGCGTAGTCCTCGGGGTCGCGCACGTCGATCAGCACGGCCTTCTCGCGGTTGATCAGGTGCACGGCCTGGGCCGGCGACAGGGCAGCGCCGCCGCGGCGCAGCGTAGGCCACAGCAGCAAGCCGCCGGAGACCAGGGCGGCCAGAATGAGGTACCAGTTGTCGATGAAGAATTTCAAGGCGGGCGTCCCGGCAGGTGGCAAAGCGGCGGATTTTAAAACCTAGAATGATTTCGCCCGTTTTTGCCCTCCTTCAACCGCTTGCGTCATGTACAAACTTGTTCTCATCCGCCACGGCGAATCCACCTGGAATCTTGAAAACCGCTTCACCGGCTGGACCGACGTCGATCTGACGCCCACCGGTGTCGAACAGGCCAAGCAGGCCGGCCGTCTGCTGAAGGAAGCGGGCCTCGATTTCGACCTCGCCTACACCTCAGTGCTCAAGCGCGCCGTCTGGACCCTGTGGCATGCGCTGAACGAGATGGACCGCACCTGGTTGCCCGTCATCCACAACTGGCGCCTGAACGAGCGCCACTACGGCGCCTTGCAGGGCCTGAACAAGGCCGACATGGCCAAGCAGTACGGCGACGAACAGGTGCTGATCTGGCGCCGCAGCTACGACACGCCGCCGCCGGCCCTGCAAGCCACCGACCCGCGCAGCGAACGCAGCGACGTGCGTTACGGCAAGCTCAACCCCGAGGACGTGCCGCTGACCGAATGCCTGAAGGACACGGTCGCCCGCGTGCTGCCGTTCTGGAACGAGGTCGTCGCGCCTGCCATCAAGCACGGCCGCCGGGTGATGATCGCCGCCCACGGCAACAGCATCCGCGCCCTGGTCAAGTACCTGGACAACATCGCGGACGACGCCATCGTCGGCGTCAACATCCCGAACGGCATCCCGCTCGTCTACGAGCTGGACGAGAACCTCAAGCCGATTCGCAGCTACTACCTGGGCGACGCAGAAGCGGCGGCCAAGGCTGCCGCAGCCGTGGCCAATCAAGGCAAGGCTTGAGGTTCGATTTCGCGGCAAACCTCAGCTGGCTCTATCAGGAGCTGGCCTTTGAAGATCGGTTTGCCGCGGCGGCGCGCGATGGCTTCAAGGCCATCGAGATCCTCTTCCCTTACGAGCACAAGGCCGCCCGCGTGGCGGCCTTGTTGCGTGAGCATGATCTGATCTGCGCCTTGATCAATGCACCGCCCGGCGACTGGGCGAGAGGCGAACGCGGGCTGGCGGCGCTCTCTGGCCGCGAGGCGGACTTCCGCGCGAGCATGGACGAGGCTGTTGCCTATGCGAAAGCCATCAACTGCGCCCGCGTCCATGTGATGTCGGGCCTGGCCGACGAATCAAGCAGCGAGCTCTGGATCGCCAATCTGCGCGAGGCCGCCAAGACCGGCATCGCGCTGAGCGTCGAGCCGCTGAATGCGCACGACGTGCCCGGCTACTTCCTGCGCGACACGGCCCAGGCGCTGAACCTGATCGAAAGCGTCGGCGCCGCAAACCTCGGCCTGCAGTTCGACCTCTATCACGCCGGTCACACAGAGGCGGACATCGCCGTCGCCCTGCGCAACGCCATTGATCGCATCACGCACGTGCAGATCGCTGGCCTGCCCGACCGGCACGAGCCCGAGCAGTTCGATCAACTCGTCCTTCTCGATGAACTCGGCTTTGACGGTTGGGTCGGGTGCGAATACAAGCCGCGCGATGGCACCACCGAAGGCTTGAATTGGCTCAAGCGCCTCAGGGCTCGATAGGCTCCACCGTCACCCCAACCTTCGGCTCCGCATTGCCCCCGCCACGGATCACGCCACGCAGCGGCGCCACATCCGCATAGTCGCGGCCCCAGGCGAGCGTCACATGATCGTGTCCGACGAGCGTGTCGTTCGTCGGGTCCAGCGCAATCCAGCCGTGGACTGGGCACCAGACCTGCGCCCACGCGTGCGAGGCATCCGCGCCGATCAGGCGCGGCTTGCCGGGCGGCGGCTGGGTGAGCAAGTAGCCCGAGACATAGCGCGCGGCCAGACCGAGAGAACGGCAGGCGCCGATCATCACGTGGGCGAAATCCTGGCAAACGCCGCGCCGGCCGGCCAGGGCCTCGGGCGCGCGCGTGGCCACGCTGGTGGCGGCCGGCGCGTACTTGAATTCGGCATGGATCAGCTGCATCAGCGCCAGTGCACCGGCGGCCAGACTCACACCCGGCTTGAACGCACGCCTGCCGAAGGCAGCGAGGGTCGAATCGTGCGGCGCGAAGCTCGAAGCGAGCGTGAACTCCACCGCCTCGGTGGCGACGGCGCCCGCGCGATAGCGCAGGCTCGCGGCCACTTCTTCCCACGCGGGGCTGGCTTGCACATCGGGCTCAACTGCCGCGCGCACGCCGGCTTCGAAGCTGCTCGTCACCGTCAAGCGCTCATGCACCAGCGAATGGCTGAAGACCAAGCGCCCGTTGCCCCAGGGATCGGTCGAAAGCTGGCCCTTGGCCATATCGTCTGGCTCGTCCTGATCGGCCAGTTCACCGTCCATCCAGCCATCCGGCGCCGGCGTGATCGACAACTGCCAGCCGCGCACCTCCTGCTCCGGCGTGCAGCGGGGTCGCAGGCAGGCGAGGTGATGGGCCAACTCCACGGCGGCGTCGTAGGCGTAGTCGGTGTCGTGCCGGACGCGCAGCCAGCGCATCGGACGGGTGTCTTTTTCTTCACTCATTGCCACACCAGGCGGTCGATCCGCCCCACATGACTGAAGAAGCGCCGGCCGATCTGCACCGACAGCGTCAGCGCCTGCTCGCTGGCGTCGTCCAGCGCAGCAGTCAGTCGAACATAACGGCCCGCCTCATCGGGCCGGCCAATCTCGGCAAGCGACCAGTCTTCGGGCCGCGGCAGCGGGTGCGCCGCCTCCAGCGCCCAGTCCTGGTCGTGGCGCGAGAGCTTCATGAAGCGCTCGCGCAAGGTGCGCGCCACCCAGGCCAGCGAGCGCGGGTTGTCGGTGTCGTGCACGAGCAGGTGCAGCAGCGGCAACACCTCGCGCCGACCCGGGAACTGGGCGCGATAGGTGATGCTCGAATCGAAAAGACCCAGCAGCAGGTTGAAGCCCGACTCGCTCGCGGGCAGCCCTTCCGCAAAGCCTTCGGTCAGCACGCTGCACAGGAAATCCAGCCGCTCGATCTGCCGGCCGACGGACAGCAATCGCCAGCCGTCATCGCGCGTCATGCGGTCGGTCTGCGCGCCGGTGATGGCGGCCAGGTGCGTATCGGCCCGCGCGAGCACAGCCAGCACGGCCGAATGCGGTGCCGCCTGCTTGCCGGCCAGCAACTGGCTCAGCTCGTTGCTGAACTGGTCGGCCGTGTCGTGGATCAGCTTCCAGTGTTCGCTGGAGATGCGTTCGCGCAGCGCGTGCGAGCAGCTCTGCAAGGCGCGCAGGTTCCAGGCCACGCTGGTCGCTTCGTGTGTGTCAACCAGCGCGTGGACGAGGCTGCGTTCGAAGACGCGCATTGACTGCTCCGCCGCCGGCACGCTGTCGCCCACCAGGCCACTGCGGCGCGCCAGGGTGTCCAGCACGCGCAGCAGCTCGGGCGCGCTGCCATCGCGCTGATAGCCAGCCAGCGCTTCCAGCGTCAGCCGCGCGAGGCGCACGCAGTTCTCGGCGCGCTCGGCATACCGGCCCAGCCAGAACAGGTTCTCGGCCGAGCGGCTCGTCACGGTCCAGTGCACCTGCTCCAAGTCGGACGCGGCCAGCGGCTTGGGCAAAAGGCTGGTGGCGTCCACCGGGCCTTCGGTCAGCACCCAGGTGTCGATGCTGGCGCTGCCGCTCTGCATGGACAGCCAAGGATCGGCCGGGCGCTGCGAGTCGAGCCGTTGATCCACACGGGTCAGGCCGCCCGGCAGCACATGAAAGCCGCCTTCGCCATCCGTCAGCGCAAAGACGCGCAGCACGGCGGCGCGCGGCTCCAGCAGGCCGTCGCGCCAGACCGGCGTTTCCGAAGGCCGCAGCCGCGCCTGCAAGGTGTGCGCTGCGGGCTCGTTGTCGATGCGCGCCGCCAGCTCCTGGCGCTGCTGCGGCGTCATCTGCGCCACGAGTTCGGGGCGGAAGCTGCGCGTGGCCTCGCCGCTCGGGAAGGTGGGCGAGACGACGTAATCGGACAGCTTGCCGCGATGCGCGGCCCAGGCGGCGTCCTCGCCGCACCACCACGAGGTGGCGCCAGGCAGCAGCAGCGTCTCGCCAAGCAGGGCCTTGGCCACGCCGGGCCAGAAGGCGGCCAGGCCCGGGCTTTCCAGCCAGCCGGCGCCGGGCGCGTTCGAGACGACGACAGATCCGGCGCGCATGGCCTGCAGCAGACCCGGCACGCCTAACGCCGAATCCGAGCGCAGTTCGAGCGGGTCGAGGTACTCGTCGTCCACGCGGCGCAGCAGCACATGCACGCGCTCCAGGCCCAGCGAGGTCTTGAGATAGAGCTTGTCGCCCCGCACGGTCAGGTCACCGCCTTCGACGAGCGTGACGCCCAGGTAGCGCGCCATGAAGGCGTGCTCGAAATAGGTTTCATTGCGCGGCCCCGGCGTCAGCAGCACGACGCGGGCACGCGAACCTTCGGGCGAGAGCCGCATCAGCCCCTGCAAGGCCGACTGGAAGCCCGCCGCCAGGCGCTGCACATTGAGATCGCGGAAGGCCTCGGGGAATTGCTGGGCAACGATCAGGCGGTTTTCCAGCACATAGCCCAAGCCCGAGGGCGACTGCGTGCGCTGGCCGACGACCCACCACAGGCCGTCGGGCCCGCGCATCAGCTCGAAGGCCACGCACTGCAGCCAACTGCCACCCAGCGGCTTGCAGCCGTGCATGGGCCGCAGGTACTGCGGGTGGGCAAAGACCAGCGAAGCCGGCAGCAGGCCTTGGTCGAGCAATTTGCGCTCGCCGTAGATGTCGGCCATGGCGGCTTCGAGCAGGCTGGCTCGCTGGATCACGCCGCGCTCGATGGCCGCCCATTCGGCCGGGCCGATCAGCATGGGCAGCAGTTCGAGCGGCCAGACGCGCGAGGATTGTCCGCCGTCGTCGTAGACGTTGTAGGTGGCGCCGTCCTCGCGCACGCGGCGCTGGGTGCGCTGGGCCTTGGCCGCCATGTCCTGCCAGCCTGCGGCCGTGCCAGCAGCGAAGAAGCGTTGCCACAGCACGCCCAGCGCCTTGGGCTGCAGCCCCGGGCGCATCAGCTGGTCGTGCAGCTCGCTGTAGTGGCCGTCGTGGCCGCGCAGGGCTGCTGCCGTGGCGAGGGCCACGCCATCGGGCGTGTCCTCGCCGAGGAGGCTGGTCTGGAGTGGAGTTTTCGGGGCCGCCATGAGTACGCGCATCATGCCCGGTCTGCGTCGCGCCTATCGGACGCGGCGCAAATCGAGCGTGAAAGGATGCTCCCAGCTGGGCTCTGGCGCGCGCACCTCGATCGGACCCGGCGTGTGGCCGATGCTGAAGAAGCGCGCCAGGCGCCGGCTCTCAGCTTCGTAGGCGTTGACCGGCAGCGTCTGGTAGTTGCGGCCGCCCGGATGCGCCACGAAGTAGCGGCAGCCGGCGAGCGAGCGGCCCATCCAGCCGTCCACCAGGTCGATGGTCAGCGGGGCGTGCACGCCGATGCCCGGGTGTAGCGCAGACGGTGGCGACCAGGCCTTGAAGCGCACGCCGGCCACGAACTCGCCCGGCCGGCCCGTGGGCTGCAGCGGCACCGGCTGGCCGTTGACGGTGATGCGGTGGCGCGGGTCGATCAGGCCAGTGACCTTGAGTTCCAGCCGCTCCAAAGACGCATCCACATAACGCACGGTTCCGCCGGCCGTGCCCTCCTCGCCCATCACGTGCCAGGGCTCCAGCGCATTGCGCAGGCTCACCTCCACGCCGCGCGCGGCAAAGGCGCCGGCCTTGGGGAAACGGAATTCGAAGTGCGGTGCGAACCAGGCCTTGTCGAAGCTGTAGCCGGCGCGCTGCATCTCGCCGATCACGTCTTCGAAGTCCAGGGCGACGAAGGTCGACAGCATGAAGCGGTCGTGCAGCGCCGTGCCCCAGCGCACCAGCGGCGCGGTGTAGGGCTGGCGCCAGAAGCGCGCCACCAGGGCACGCAAGAGCAACTGCTGCACGATGCTCATGCGCGCATGCGGCGGCATCTCGAAGGCGCGCAGCTCCAGCAGGCCAAGCCGGCCGGTGCTGGAATCGGGCGAGTAGAGCTTGTCGATGCAGAACTCGCTGCGGTGGGTGTTGCCGGTCACGTCCACCAGGATGTTGCGCAGCGTGCGATCCACCAGCCACGGCGCCATCTGCTCGCCATAGCGCTGGCGGGCGCGCTCGATCTCGCCCAGCGCAATCTCCAGCTCGCGCAGCTGGTCCTGTCGCGCTTCGTCAACGCGCGGGGCCTGACTGGTCGGGCCGATGAAGAGGCCCGAGAACAGATAGCTCAAGCTGGGGTGGTTGTGCCAGTACGCCAGCAGCGAGGCCAGCACGTCGGGCCGGCGCAGGAAGGGTGAATCGGCTGGCGTGGCCGCGCCGAGCACGAAATGGTTCCCACCGCCGGTGCCGGTGTGGCGGCCGTCGATCATGAACTTCTCGCTGGACAGGCGCGAGAGTCGCGCCGCCTCGTAGAGGAACTCGGTGTTGTGGACGAGCTCCTCGAAGCTGTGCGCGGGATGGATGTTGACTTCGATGACGCCGGGATCAGGCGTGACCTGCAGCACCTTCAAGCGCGGATCGCGCGGCGGGCCGTAGCCTTCGAGCACGATCTTGCAACCGGTCTCCACACAGGTGGCTTCAATGGCGGCGAGCAGTTCGAGATAGTCCTCCAGCTTCGCCAAAGGCGGCATGAAGACGTAAAGCACGCCGCTCGCCTGGCCCACGGCTTCAGCCTTCGGGCCGTTGGCGCGGCGCGGGTCGCGCGCTTCCACGCACAGGGCCGTGCGGGTGATGCCTGCGGCGCTCTCAAAACGCTGCGGCTGGCGCAGCTCGGCCTCGCTCAACTCGCGCGGGGCGCGACGCACCGTGGCCTGCGCCGGCTGTGCCGAAGCCGTCGGCTGCGCGCTTTGCGCTGCAGTCTGCGCCGCGCGAGCCAGCGGCTCGCGCGGCGCGAACGGATCCTGCTCGATCAGGTAGGGCCGATCGGACGCCGCGGCCCACGGTTGCGAATCGAGCGGCAGGCGATAGCCCATCGGTGAATCGCCAGGCGTCAGGTAGAGCCGCTCGTCGCGCAGGAACCAGCGGCCGGTGACCCACGGGCCGCCATCGAGCTCCGGCCCTTCGGCGCGACGCAGCGGCAGCAGATAACCGGTCACGGCCGAGAGCCCGGCGCCGAACACGCGGCGCAGGCGCTGGCGTTCCAGCTCGTCATCGAGCCGCGCGTCGAAGGGATCGACGTTCACCGGCAGGCGACGCTCACGCCAGAGGTAGTAGTACAGGTCCTCGTAGCCTGGCTGGATGAACTCATCCGCCAGACCCAAATGGCCGGCCAGCGCGGTGATGAAGCGCTGCGCATCCGTCGCGTCGTACGCATGCATCCCGCGCTCGTCGGCAAACCACGAAGGATCCTGCCAGCACGGCTCGCCATCGCTGCGCCAATGGATGGACAAGGCCCAGCGCGGCAGCTGCTCGCCCGGGTACCACTTGCCCTGGCCGAAATGCAGGAAGCCACCCTGCCCGTATTCCTCACGCAGCCGATGCACCAGTTCCTGCGCACGCAGCCGCTTGGTGGGGCCGAGCGCGTCGGTGTTCCATTCGGCGCCGTCGCGGTCGTCGATGGAGACGAAGGTCGGCTCGCCGCCCATGGTCAGGCGCACATCGCCGAGCTTGAGATCGGCGTCGACGAGATTGCCCAGCTTCAGCACCGACTCCCATTGCTCATCGGTGTAGGGCTGCGTCACGCGCGGCGATTCCCAGATGCGGGTGACCCCCATCTCGTGTTCGAACTCGACCTCGCTCTCGTCCACCGCGCCTTCGATCGGCGCCGCGCTCGAAGGCTGCGGCGTGCAGGCCAGCGGGATGTGGCCTTCGCCGGCGAGCAGGCCCGAGGTGGGATCGAGGCCGATCCAGCCAGCGCCCGGCAGGTAGACCTCGCACCAGGCGTGCAGGTCGGTGAAGTCGACCTCGGTGCCGCTCGGGCCGTCAAGCGCCTTCTCATCCGGCGCCAGCTGGATCAGGTAGCCCGAGACGAAGCGTGCCGCCAACCCCAGGTGCCGCAGGATCTGCACCAACAGCCAGCCCGAATCTCGGCAAGAGCCGCTGGCCTTGCCCAGCGTGACCTCGGGCGTCTGTACGCCGGGCTCCATGCGGATCAGGTAGGAGATGTCGCGCTGCAGGCGCTGGTTGAGGTCGACGAGGAAGTCGATCGTCGTGCGCGGCTTGCGGTCGATGCCCGCAAGGTATTTCTTGAGCAGCGGCCCGGGCTCGTCGGCCGCGAGATACGGCGCCAGCTCGGCGCGCTGGCCGTCCTCGTACTTGAACGGGATCTTTTGCGCCTGCGGCTCCAGGAAGAAGTCGAAGGGGTTGTAGACCGCCATCTCGGCGACCAGATCCACGGTGACGGTGAAGGCCTGCGTCTTCTCGGGGAACACCAGCCGCGCCAGGTAGTTGGCGAACGGGTCCTGCTGCCAGTTGACGAAGTGCTGCTCGGGCTCGACGCGCAGCGAGTAGCTCAGGATCTTCGTCCGGCAATGCGGCGCGGGCCGCAATCGCACGATCTGGGGCGCGAGCGACACCGGCCGGTCATAGCGGTAGCGGGTGACGTGCTTGAGGGCGACGTGAATGGACACGCAAGACTCCTAGACAACGAGGCCCGTACAGCTTGGCCCGGCAATGTGACGATTCGGGACGATTCAGGAAGGGATGAGGAAGTCGCGACTGATGTCCGCGCCCAGATCCCCGACCCGCTCCAGGAACTGGATCAGGTAGGCATGCAGACCGGTGGCGAGGATCTCGTTGATCCGCCCATAATCGAGCTCGGCCTTGAGCTTGCCCGCCTGGCGCAGCGTCTCGCCGCTCTGCGCGTTGGCCACGCGCTGCAGGCTGTGTTGCACACGGCCCATGCAATGCGCCAGCGAGCGCGGCATGCCCTCTTGCAGGATCAGCAGCTCGGCCACCTTCTCCGGCACGATCACGCTGCTGTAGACCTTGCGGTAGACCTCGAAGGCCGAGACCGAACGCAGCACGCTGGACCAGTGGTAGAACTCGGCCGCCGGATCGCGCGGTGCCGCCGTTTCCTCGCGCGGCTCGCCCTTCACGGCGTGGAACTTCACGTCCAGCATCCGCGCCGTGTTGTCGGCCCGTTCCAGGTAGGAGCCGATGCGCAGGAAATCGAGCGCCTCGTCCTGCAGCATGGTGCCCAGCGTCACGCCGCGGGCCAGGTGGGCGCGCAGCTTGACCCACTCGAACAGCGCCGCCGGATCGCGGGCCAGCGTGCCGTCCTTCAGGTGGCGGCGGAACTCGAGCCAGGTCTGGTTGGTGGCTTCCCACACCTCAGTCGTGAGCGCACCGCGCACGGCTCGCGCGTTTTCTCGCGCCGCGCGCAGGCTGCTGACGATGGACGACGGGTTGTTCTCGTCACTGACGATGAAGGCCTGCACGCGCTCGGCCTCGATCTCTCCGTACTTGGCGGTGTAGGCCGGCAGCAGCTCGAAGATGGACAGCACGCTGCGCCAGCCGGCTTCGGCCACTTCGGGGGTCTGCGGCAGCAGCGAGGCCTGGTAGTTCACATCGAGGATGCGCGCCGTGTTCTCGGCCCGCTCCATGTAGCGCGACTGCCAGAAGAGGTGGTCTGCGGTTCTTGAAAGCATGTTCTCTACCTCCCTCTTCTTCAGACTTCCAAAACCCAGGTGTCCTTGGTCCCACCGCCCTGGCTGCTGTTGACCACGAGCGAACCCTGCTTGAGTGCTACGCGGGTCAGCCCGCCCGGCACCATCTGCACGCCCTGCGTGCCGGAGAGCACGAAGGGCCGCAGGTCGATGTGGCGCGGCGCGATGCCGGCCTCCACATAGGTCGGGCAGGTGGACAGGCTCAACGTGGGCTGGGCGATGTAGTTGTCGGGCCGGCTGACAAGCACCTGGCGGAAGGCCTCGATCTCGGCCTTGGTCGCAGCCGGGCCGACGAGCATGCCGTAGCCGCCCGCGCCGTGGACTTCCTTGACGACGAGGTCCTTCAAGTTGTCCAACACATGGGCCAGGTCTTCCTTGCGCCGGCACTGCCAGGTCGGCACGTTGTGCAGGATGGGCTTCTCGCCCAGGTAGAACTGGATCATGTCCGGCACGTAGGGATAAATGGACTTGTCGTCCGCGATGCCGGTGCCCACGGCATTGGCCAGCGTCACGTGGCCGGCCTTGTAGGCGTCAACCAGGCCGGCGCAGCCCAGCTGCGAGTCCGCGCGGAAGACGCTGGGGTCCAGGAAATCGTCGTCCAGGCGGCGGTAGATCACGTCCACGCGGTTGGCGCCCCGCGTGGTGCGCATGTAGACGAAGCCGTCCTTCACAAACAGGTCCTTGCCCTCGACCAGCTCCACGCCCATCTGCTGGGCCAGGAAGGCGTGCTCGAAGTAGGCCGAGTTGTACATGCCCGGCGTGAGCACCACGACCGTCGGCTCGCTGGCCAGGCCTTGCGGGGCGAGGCTGCGCAGCGTCTCCAGCAGCAAGTCGGGGTAGTGGGCCACGGGCGCGATGCGCTGGCGCGCGAACAGCTCGGGGAAGAGCCGCATCATCATCTTGCGGTTCTCCAGCATGTAGCTCACGCCGGAGGGCACGCGCATGTTGTCCTCCAGCACGTAGTAGCTGCCCGAGCCGTCCGCGTTGGCGGCACGCACAATGTCGATGCCGGCGATGGCCGAGTAGATCTGGCCCGGCACGTCCACGCCCATCATCTCGGGGCGGAACTGCGCGTTCTTGAGCACCTGGTCGGCGGGCACGATGCCGGCCTTGAGGATCTCCTGGCCGTGATAGACGTCGTGGATGAAGCGGTTCAGCGCCGTGACGCGCTGGCGCAGGCCGGCCTCCATCTCGCGCCATTCGTGCGCCGGGATCACGCGGGGGATCAGGTCAAAGGGAATGAGCCGCTCCGTGCCCTCCCCACTGTCCTTGTCACCGTAGACGGCGAAGGTGATACCGACGCGGCGGAAGATCACTTCCGCCTCCTCGCGCCGGGCTTGCATCAGGCCTTCGGCCTGCGCGTTCAGCCAGCGCTCATAGGCCTGGTAATGGTCGCGGGTGCGGTCCGCGGCACGCATTTCGTCGAACATGGGAATCATCCAGCTCCTCCTACTGAACCTGCGTTCTCCCCAGAGTAAAGCAATCCGCGCGCCAAGGCAGCCTCGGCCAACCCCTGCGTGGTGCCCGCGCTTCATCTCGGTCAAGCCCGGGGTTTCGGCCGCACCACAAGCGGGCGGACCCGCACCGTTGCGTGGCCCCCGCCTGGCGTACGCGCCAGCGCCCAAGTCACTCAGTCCTGGGTCACAATCGCCGAGCCGGTCGACCGGTACCCGCGCCTTCCGATGGACAAAAAGAAAACCACCAGCACGTTGTTTTTCGCCCTGGCGCTCGGCGCCAGCATCGGTCTGCTGCTGCCAGCGCTGATCGTGGGCGGCCTGCTGATCGGCCTGCGCGAACCCCAAGCCGCGGCCGAACAGCAGCAGCAGGAGCTGGAAGCCAAGCTTGACGTGCTGGCCTCCAGCCTGCCCGAACTGCTCTGGAACCTGGACGCCGTCTCCGCCCGCGAGGTCGCAGCGGCGGTGATGAAGTCGCCCGACGTCGTCAGCATCCTCGTCACCGACGCCACCCAGGGCGGCGCCTTCGTCGAACTGAGCCAGACCGACCGCCGCCGCGGCCACAGCATCGAGGGCCGGCGCGAGGTTTTCCACGGCAAGCAGCTGATCGGCCACATCCGCGTCGAGCTGGACGACCACCTCGCGGCCGAGGCGCTCTCCCGCCAGCGGCGCCTGTATGCCTTCACGGTCGGCGGCCAGCTGCTGGTCTCGCTGGCCCTGGTCCTGGCCCTGCTCAACTCCCGCCTGCTGCGCCCCTTGCATGCCCTGGGCCGCTTCGCCAACGACCTGGCCGCCGGCCGCTTCGGCGCCGAGCTGCCGCCACGCGGCAAGGACGAGATCGGCCTGCTTGGCCAGCGCCTGGGCGAGATGCGCGACGCGCTCTCGCAGCAGTTCGACACCCAACAGGCCCTGCTGGAGCGCATGCGCGGCCTGGCCGCCACCGTGCCGGGCGTGGTGTTCCAGCTGCGCCGCCATGCCGACGGGCGCTACACCTTCGTCTACGTCTCCGAGGCCGTGACCAGCTATTTCGGGCTGCGCCCCGAGACGCTGCTGGAAAACTCGGACCCCTGGTTTGAGCGCATCGAGCCCCAGGACCGGGCCCGTGTGCGCGACAGCCTGCAGGCCTCGGCGCGCGAGCTCAGCCCCTGGCAGCTGGAGTTCCGTGCCGCCGGCAATGGCGGGGAGCGCTGGCTGTTTGGCAACGCCATCGCCGTGCAAGAAGGCGACGGCGTGCTGTGGAGCGGCTTCCTGACCGACATCTCGCGTCAGCGCCTGGATGCGATGGAGCTGGACCGCCACCGCCATCACCTCGAAGACCTGGTGACCAACCGCACCGCCGAGCTGGCCGAAGCCACCCGCGCGGCCGAGGCCGCCAGCTTGGCCAAGACTGCCTTCCTGGCCAATATCTCCCACGAGGTGCGCACGCCGATGAACGCCATCATCGGCCTGAGTTACCTGGCCCAGTCCGAGCTGGCCGATCCGCGCCAGCGCGAACGCATCGCCAGCATCAGCGAGGCCGCCGAGCAGCTGCTGGGCCTGGTGAACAACGTGCTGGACCTCTCCGAGCTGGAGGCCGGCAAGATCAAGCTGGAGCGCGCGCCCTTCACCATCGGCGAGATGGTGGAGCAGGTGGCCGGCGAGTTGACCCGCGGCGCCACCGAGAAATCCCTGGCCGTGCGCCAGGAGGTCGATCCGGCGCTGGTGCGCGTCTCGCTGCTGGGCGATCGCCGCCACATCGCGGAGGTCTTGCTGAACTTCGGTGCCAACGCGGTCAAGTTCACCGATGCCGGCTTCGTGCGCCTGCGGGCCGAGGTGGAATCGGAAGACAGCAACGCGCTGCGCGTGCGCTTCGAGGTGCAGGACAGCGGCATCGGCATCGCCCAGGAAGCGCAGACGCGCCTGTTCCAGGACTTCGAGGTGGCCGACCCCTCCAGCACGCGTCGCCACGGCGGCTCGGGCCTGGGCCTGGCGATCTGCCGGCGCCTGGCCGCGCTGATGGGCGGCGAGGTCGGCGTGAGCAGCAGCCCGGGCCAGGGCAGCCGCTTCTGGTTCCGCCTGCGCCTGGACAAGGTCGGCCAGGCGCCTTCCGCGCCCGCATCGGGCAGCTCGCAATCGCGCGGTGCCGCAGCCCGCGCGCTGCTGCAGCCCTACCTGGGCACGCGCGTGCTGCTGGCCGAGGACAACGCCGTCAACCAGGAAGTGGCCGTGGCCCTGCTCACCAGCGCCGGCCTGGCGGTGGATGTGGCGGTCGACGGCGAGCAGGCACTGGCCATGGCCGGCGCCCAGCCCTACGCCCTGATCCTCATGGACATCCAGATGCCGCGCATGGACGGGCTTGACGCCACCCGCGCCATCCGCTCGCACGAATGGGGCCGGCACCTGCCCATCCTGGCCATGACGGCCAATGCCTTCGCCGATGAACGCCAGCGCTGCCTGGACGCCGGCATGAACGACCACGTGGCCAAGCCCGTGGTGGCCGAGCAGCTCTTCATCACGCTGCGGCGCTGGCTCGATCACTCGGCCGGTCGCGCCTGAGGAGCGGAGGGCTCGTGAACGCGGACAACCTGCCCGTTCCCGAGTCCGACCCTGAACCCGCGGGCGGAGAAGAGCAGGCGCTGCGTTCTCACCGCATCGTGCAGCTGGCGCGACTGGTGTTCGCCGGCCTGTTCGCGGCCAGCCTGGCCACCGGGCTCAAGGGCGACTGGTTCACCACCGCCATGCTCGGCGGCGCCTTCGCCAGCGTGGCCTTCAGCGTCGTGCTCAACCACATCGGCCTGGTCGAGGCCGCCTCCATGCTGCTGCTGTGGACCCTGACCCTGCTGGCCACGGCCGCGATGTGGTTCAACCAGGGCATCTACAGCCCGGCCATCCTCGTCTATCCCTGCATCCTCGTAACAGCCAACATGCTGGGCCGCACGCGCAACTTCATCCTGCAGCTGCTCTTCATGCTCGCGGCCACGGCCTGCATGGCCTGGGCTTCGGAGACCGGCCTGCGCGAATTCGACATGACGCCCGTCGGCTGGTCGCACTTCACCTACGTGGCCGTGATCCTGACGACCTGCGGCCTGATGATCTACATGCTGGCCGGCGATCTGCGCAGCGCCCTCTCGCGGCTGCGTTCGGAAGTGCGGCGCGCCAGCGAAGCCACCGAGCAGATCCGCTACCAGGCCCTGCACGACGCGCTGACCGGCCTGCCCAATCGCGTCGCGGCGCTTTCCGTTGCGCAAGCGGCCATGGCCCACGCGGCACGGCACGGCCGGCAGGTGGGCTTCGTCTTCGTCAACATCGACAACTTCAAGCAGATCAACGAGAGCCTGGGCCACAGCGTGGGCGACGAGCTGCTGCGCCAGATCGGCATGCGGCTGAAGGAGCACATGCGGCGCTACGACGCGGTGACGCGCTACGGCGGCGACGAGTTCCTGCTGCTGGCCTCCGACCTCGGCGATTCGGAGGAAGCCGCAGCCGTGGCCTCGCACGTGCTGGGCCATGTCAGCGAGACCTTCCGCTTTGCCGGCATGACGGTGGCGGTGTCCTGCTCAATCGGCGTGGCCATGTTCCCTGGCGACGGCCAGGACTTCGAGACCCTGCTGCAAAAGGCCGACGTGGCGGTTCATCACGCCAAGGACGCCGGCCGCAATGTGTTCCGCTTCTTCGATGAGCGCATGAACGCCAACATGCTCGAAGACCTGAACATCAGCACCGGCCTGCGCCAGGCCGTCGCGCGCAGCGAGTTGCGCCTGAACTACCAGCCGCTGCTCGACCTCACGACCGGCCGCCTGCTCGGCGCCGAAGCCCTGCTGCGCTGGACGCATCCCGAGCGCGGCAACATCCCGCCGGGCCGCTTCATTCCCGTGGCCGAGCGGTCAGGCCAGGTGGTGGAGCTTGGCGAATGGGTGCTGGACGAAGCGTGCCGCCAGCTGCGCGCCTGGCGCGGCTCGCCCTTCGAAGGCCTCACGATCTCCGTCAACGTCTCCACCGTGCAGTTCAAGCGCGGCACGCTGGAGGCCGTGGTGGCCCAGGCGCTGGACAAGCACGGCGTGCCGCCAGGCAGCCTGGAGCTCGAGGTCACGGAATCGGCGCTGATCCACGATCCGGAAGGCTTTGTGGAAACGCTGCACGGCCTCAAGCGCCTGGGCGTTCGGCTCTCCATCGACGACTTCGGTACCGGCTATTCCAACCTCTCCTACCTGCAGCGTTTCGAGGTGGACAAGCTCAAGATCGACCAGAGCTTCGTGCGTCGCCTGGGCGAGCGGGAATCGGACCGTGCCATCGTCCGCGCCATCATCCAGATGGCCAAGAGCCTGAACCTCGTGACCACCGGCGAAGGCATCGAGAACGAGACCACCCGCAGCCTGCTCGTCGAGATGGGCTGCGATCAAGGACAGGGTTATGCGCTGGGCCGGCCGCAGCCGGTGGAGCGCTTCCAGGTGGAATTCGCGCCGCTGCTCAGCAGCGCTGGCAGCAAGGACGCTACTGCGACTCTTTGATCATGCGGCCCGACGAGGACTGCAAGGGTCGGGCGTTCATCGGATAGAGCCGCGCAAAGATGCCGATCTGGTTGCTGGTCAGCTGGATCGGCTGCTTCATCACCAGCCACAGCACGTTCTCGCTGCACGGCGGCGTGGTCATCGAGCCCATGAAGGTGAAGTAGCGGCGGTCGGCCGGCAGCAGCTGCAGCGGGTCGAGCTGGTCTGCGGCGGTCTGCGGCATCGAGCGTTCCAGCGGCAGGTTGTTCCAGACCTGCTGCACGGCGGCCTGCGGCTTGTTGTCCGGGCCGCGCTCGACCAGCACGGTCACGATGGCCTGGTTGCCGTCCGGATCCTTGTGCACGAGCTGGATGTCCATGTCGTACTGCCGGCCCATCACGCGGGTCTCGCTCGGGCGATGGAAGCGGAACTCGCGAAGCTCGAAGCTGCGCCCCATCACCTGCAGCGTGTTGCCTCCGGCCAGATTGACCTGCACGGTACGACCGTTGTCCAGCACGGCGTAGCCGCTGGGGCGGTAGTCGAAGTTGATCTTCTCCAGCTCGACCTTGATGCTGTCGCGCAGGTCGATCGGGCTCTGGCGCGTGCCGACGCCGCACAGGCGGTACTCAGGCGCCAGCTCGGCCCAGTGCTGGGGCGAGCCATCGCCGGCGTAATCCCACGGGCCGGCGGCCTTGGAAGCTGCCTTGCCCGGTGCCTTGGCCTTGGCGGGCGCGCTGGCGGTGCCGGCCGGCACCGTCGTGCGGCGAGGCTTCAAGGCCGGATCGCTGAGCTTGAGCCGGTCGGCCAGGCGCTGCTGCAGGGCGGCGTCATCCTGGCCCCAGGCAGGGCCGTGGAGCATCAAGAGGGCGAGCAGGGACAACGGCAGCAGTTGGGAGGCGCGCATGACGATGATTTCGGCAGTTAGGCGCCGGACTTTACCGATGCTCAGCCGACGCGGCGCTTGACCCAGGTCCAGGCCAGCAGCCCAATCAGCATCATCACGGCCGAGGTGATGGCCAGCGCCATCATCGAATGCATGACCAGCGGCACGATCAGGCCGGCCAGGATGCTGTTGGCCAGGCTGGCCAGGCAGGCCTGCAGCGAGGAGGCCATGCCGCGGCGCTCGGGCACCTGGTCCAGCGCCAGGATGGTGGCCACCGGCGTCATCAGCGACCAGCCCAGGGCCAGCAGGGTCAGCAGCGGCAGCGCCCAGAAGGCGCTGGGCGGCACGAACCAGTTCAGCAGCAGGTTGAGGATCGTGGCCGCGCCCATGATGATGAAGCCGCGGCGCGCCTGCCGGCGCGGTGGGATGCGGCCAGCCAGCCGTCCGCTCCAGAAGGCACCGCCCATGATGCCGCTGACCGCGCAGACAAAGCACCAGAAGAACTGCGTGGGTTCGAGCTTGAGGTGCTCGCCCAGGAACACCGGCGCCGAGAGGATGTAGACAAACACCGCGTTGAACGGAATGCCCGCCGTGAACGCCAGCGCGAGGAAGGTGCGGCTGGTGGTGAGCCGCGCGTATTCGCGCAGCAGCACCATCGGATGGAAGGACTGGCGCGCCGTGCGGTGCAGCGTCTCGGGCAGCAGGCGCCACTGCGCCACGAGCAGCACGATGCTCACCGCCACCAGGAACCAGAAGATCGCCCGCCAGCCCAGGTTCACGAACAAGAGGCCGCCCACCATCGGCGCCACCGCCGGCGCCACGCCGAAGAACAGCGTCACCTGCGACATCATCCGCTGCGCCTCGTGCGCCGGGAACATGTCGCGGATGATGGCCCGCGAACACACCACGCCAGCGCCCGACGACATGCCCTGCACCGTGCGCCAAAACACCAGCTGGCCGATCGAATCCGACAGCGCACAGCCCAGCGAGGCCAGGCCGAACACGAACATGCCCGCCAGGATCACCGGGCGACGACCGACGCTGTCCGAGATCGCGCCGTGGAAGAGATTCATCACCGCGAAGCCGAACAAGTAGCCCGAGAGGGTCTGCTGCATCTGCACCGGACTGGCCACCAGATCGGCGGCGATGCCGGTGAAGGCGGGAAGGTAGGTGTCGATGGAGAACGGGCCCACCGTGGCAAGGGCGGCCAGCAGGATGGCCAACGCCCAGCGGGGGCCGCGCCACAGGCGGCTTGCTTCGGGATTCATTGCACCGATTGTCGATGCAATGGCCAGAGGCCCTTCAGGTCGTCTTGAATTGACCTATCACCTCGAGCAAACCAGCCGCCTGATGCTTCAGGCTGTCCGCCGCGGCCGCGCTTTGCTCGACCAGCGCCGCGTTCTGTTGCGTGCCCTGGTCGATCGACGCCACCGCCTCGTTGACCTGGCCGATACCGGTGCTCTGCTCGTTGGCGGAGGCGTTGATCTCGCTCATCAGGTCGGTCATGCGGCGCACCTGGTTGACCACATCGGTCATCGTCGTGCCCGCCTCGCCGACCAACTGGCTGCCGGCTTCCACACGCTCGACGCTGGCGCCGATCAGCGACTTGATCTCGCGCGCAGCCTGCGCACTGCGCTGCGCGAGGCTTCGGACCTCACCGGCCACGACCGCGAAACCGCGACCCTGCTCGCCGGCCCGCGCCGCTTCGACAGCGGCGTTCAGCGCGAGGATGTTGGTCTGGAAGGCGATGCCGTCGATCGTGCCGATGATGTCGCTGATCTTGCGGCTGGACTCGGAGATCTGGCCCATGGTGTCGACGACGCGCTGCACCACGGCGCCGCCACGGCTGGCCACTTCGGCCGCGGCCTGGGCGAGCTGGCTGGCCTGGCGCGAACTCTCGGCCGTCTGGTGAACGGTGCTGGTCATCTGCGCCATCGAACTGGCCGTCTGCTGCAGCGCCGAGGCCTGCCGCTCGGTGCGACCCGACAGGTCCTGGTTGCCCGTGGCGATTTCCTGCGAGGCCGTGGCGATGCCGTCGGCCGACTGGCGCACCCGCTCGACCATGCTGACCAGGCTGCCGTTCATGCGCTTGAGCGCGGAGAGCAACTGGCCCAGTTCGTCGCCGCGGTCCACGACGATGTCGGAGCTCAGGTCGCCCGAGGCCACGGCTTCGGCCAGATGCACGGCGCGGTTGAGCGGCCGGGTGACGGCCGCGGCCAGGTACATGCCCAGGGCGATCGCGGCGGCAATGGCCAGCACGCAAACCACGATCAGCACCAGCCGGTCGGACTCGTAGGCCTGCACAGCAGCCTCCGCACGGCTCTTGGCCTGCTCGGATTCGAAGGCAACGTATTCGGAAGTGGCCTTGAGCAGTGCCGCCAGCAGCGGCCGGCACTCGGCGTTCATCTTCGCGATCGCTTCTTCCTTGCGGCCGTCCAGCGCCTTGGCCACGATGTCAAGCGCCACAGGTCCGTAGAGGTTTTCCACGCGCACGATCTCGGCCAACTTGGCGCGGTCCTCGCTCGTCGTGTCGGTGGAGGTGTCCACGAGCTTCTTCAGCCGCTCGATGGCCGTCTGCATTTCCTCGTGGGCCTTCACGACGTCGGTCTTCTCAGTGGCCCGGTCACCCTCTTGCGTGACGAGCACCAGATTGCGCGCCGAGATGGCCCGCCGCGCCGCCGCGTTGCGGATGTTCACCGCCGCTTCGGACCGCTGGCCCACGGAGTCGAGATAGCTGACGAATCGATCGTCAGAACGCCCCAGCGACCGCAGGGCAAGAATGGACACCATCAGGACGATGGCGGCCAAAAAGGCGAAGCCAAGCAGCAGCTTGGTCTTCACGCGCACCTGGTTCAGATTCATTTGTGTCTCCCTTCGAAACTCAGTGCGTCGCGCTGCACTTCCGCGCTCGAAGAAAGACTAGTTCATCTGGGCGGGCCCACGGCGAAGGCCTGGGCACGAAGAGGGTCGATTGTTCGCAGCACGCCCAGACGCCCATGAACGATTTCACGCTCCGAGAGTGCGCAAGCCAGCTGCAAGAAACAAGGGAAAAGAGTGAAGCAAGCCGATAGGCCGGATTCTGTGCGCGGCGGGTTGCCCCGCCGCGTGACCGCCATTCATCTGGGCCGGACATCGCTGCCCGGCTCGGTGCCACCTACCCGCCAGCTCCGCGAGCCGCGTCAATACTGGCCTACTTGGTGTTGCTGCGCGTAGAGATTGCCCGTTTCACCCGTGAAAGGCTTGCGCCCTCCCCGACTCGTCTCTGTTGCTCTGATCCTCGGCTTACGCCGGGCAGCCGTTAGCTGCTACGCCGCTCTATGCAGTCCGGACCTTCCTCCAGCCCCTTGTTTCCAAGATCGGGCCAGCGGCGGTCTGGCTTGCTTCACGGGCAGAATTGTCGCCGATGATTTCCCACTTGCTTTATCTCCACGGTTTCCGCTCCTCGCCGCAGTCCGCCAAGTCGCAGCGCATGGCGCGCTGGGTGGCCGAAGAACAGCCGCAGCTGCACTTTGAAAACCCCTGGCTGCCACCCTCGCCCGCAGAAGCCATCGCCCACTGCGAGCAGCTCGTGGCCGGCTGGCCGGTGGATCGCATGGCCATCGTCGGCTCGTCACTGGGCGGCTTCTTCACCACGGTGCTGGCCGAGGCGCTCGGCTGCCGCGCCGCGGTGATCAACCCGGCCATCGATCCGGCGCGCGACCTGCACAAGTACATCGGCACGCAGACCTACTGGCACGACCCAAGCCTCGCCTTCGAGGTGAAACCGGAATTCATGGGCCAGCTCCAGGCCATGAAGCCCGGCCTTTTGCGCGACCCGCGCCGCTATTTCGCCTTGATCGCCAAGGGAGACGAACTGCTGGACTGGCGCGAGATGCACGCCCGCTACCAGGGCGCCGAGATCCTCCTGCTCGAAGGCAGCGACCACGGCGTCACCGACTTCGAAGACCACCTCCCCGCACTCACCCGCTTCCTCCTCAAGCCATGAAACTCGCCAACAAGATCGCCATCGTCACCGGCGCCGCGCAAGGCATCGGCCTGGCCACCGCCTTGAAGTTCGCCAAGGAAGGCGCCACCGTCATCGTCTGCGACCTGCGCGCCGAAGGCGTCGAGGCCGCCGTCGTGGCCTGCAAGGCGCTCGGCGCAACCGCCGAGGGCCACATCGTCGACGTGACCGACCGCGTGTCGGTGGACCTGATGGTGGCCAGCGTGCTCGAGACCTACGGCCGCGTGGACGTGCTCGTCAACAACGCCGGCATCACCAAGGACGCGCGCCTGCAGAAGATGAGCCTGGCGCAGTTCGACGCCGTCATCGACGTCAACCTGCGCGGCGTCTTCCACTGCGCCCAGGCCGTGGCCGACGCCATGGTGGCGCAGGGTTCGGGCGTGATCCTGAACGCCTCGTCCGTCGTGGGCATCTACGGCAATTTCGGCCAGACCAACTACGCCGCCGCCAAGTTCGGCGTGATCGGCTTCACCAAGACTTGGAGCCGCGAACTCGGCCCCAAGGGCGTGCGCGTGAACGCCGTCGCCCCGGGCTTCATCGAGACGCCCATCCTCGGCACCGTGCCGGACAAGGTCATTGAGCAGATGCGCGAGCACGTCCCGCTGCGCCGCCTTGGCAAGCCCGAGGAAATCGCCAGCGTCTATGCCTTCCTGGCGAGCGATGAGGCGAGCTATGTGAATGGGGCAGTGATCGAGGTGTCGGGCGGGATGACGGTCTGACCTTGTCTTTAAGGTCACAGTCTGTGACCTTAAAGACACCCCCGCCATCAGCGACAATCGCCTCCATGTTCGCCCTGTTCGATGACGCCGGGAAGTTCCTCGCCGGCCGTGTGATGTCCGAAGCCGAAGCCTCGATGCAGATCGAGCTCGAATCGGGCAAGCGCGTGAAAGTGAAGTCAGCCAATGTGCTGCTGAAGTTCGACAAGCCCTCGCCCGCCGAGCTGATCGCGGAGGGCCAGCGCCTGGCCCAGGAGATCGACCTCGACCTGGCCTGGGAGTTCGCGCCCGAGAACGAGTTCGGCTTTGCCGACCTCGCGCGCGACTACTTCGACGCCAAGGCCAGCACTGCCCACCAGGTGGCGGCGCTGTTCCGCCTGTTCGAGGCGCCGCATTACTTCCGCCGCGCCGGCAAAGGTCAATTCAAGAAGGCGCCGGAAGACATCGTCAAGGCCGCCTTGCTGGGCATCGAGCGCAAGCGCCAGCAGGCCCTGCAGATCGAGTCCTGGGCGAAGGAGCTGGCCGAAGGCCAATGCCCGCAGCCAATCCGCGACCAGATCTACAAGATCCTGTTCAAGCCCGACAAGAACGGCCCGGAATACAAGGCCGTGGTCGAGGCGTCCAAGCTGGCGCACAAGGCGCCGCTGGACCTGCTCAAGAGTGCTGGCGCCATCACCAGCGCCTACCAGTTCCACTGGAAGCGCTTCTTGTTCGAGAACTTCCCCAAGGGCGCCGGCTTCCCCGCGCTGACGGCCCCGGCCATCACCGAAGAGCTGCCGCGCGCCGAGGTGGCGGCCTTCTCGATCGACGATTCCAGCACCACGGAAATTGACGACGCGCTGTCCGTGCAAGGCCTGGGATCGGGCGAGATCAGCTTCGGCGTCCACATTGCCGCACCGGGCCTGGCTTTTGCGCCGGATTCGGCCGTGGACAAGGTGGCTCGCGACCGCTTCTCCACCGTCTACATGCCGGGCTGGAAGCTGACCATGCTGCCGGACGACGTGGTGCAGGCCTACACGCTGATCGAGGGCCGCGACTGCCCGGCAGTCTCCATCTATTTCAAGATTGACGAGGCCTCTCTCGAAGTGAAGAGCTTCGAGACCAAGCTGGAGCGCGTGCCCATCGTCGCCAACCTGCGCCACGACAAGCTCGACGGCATCGTGACCGAAGCCTCGCTGACGGGCGAATCCCCGGCCGACTACGCCTTCGGCGCTGAACTCAAGTTCCTCTACCGCCTCGCCAAGAGCCTCAAGGCCGCCCGCGAAGTGGTGCGCGGCAAGCCGGAGAACTTCAACCGGCCGGACTACAACTTCCGCCTCGACTCGGGCGGCGAACGCGAGCCCGACGGCAGCGAGCAGGTCTCGATCGGCGTGCGCGCCCGCGGCTCCACGCTGGACCTGATCGTGGCCGAGGCCATGATCCTGGCCAACTCCAGTTGGGGCGGCTGGCTCGCCCAGCTGGGCCTGCCCGGCATCTACCGCAGCCAGGCCAGCCTGGCGCCCGGCATCAAGGTGCGCATGGGCGTCAAGGCGCTGCCGCACGCCGGCATGGGCGTGGCGCAGTACACCTGGGCAACGAGCCCGCTGCGCCGCTACGTGGACCTGGTCAACCAGTGGCAGATCATCTGCTGCGCCCGCCACGGCAAGACCGCCGCGCTGGCCGCGCCCTTCAAGCCGAAGGATGCGCAGCTGTTCTCCATCATCTCGGGCTTTGACGCCGCCTACTCGGCCTACAACGGCTTCCAGAACGGCATCGAGCGCTTCTGGACGCTGCGCTACATCGTGCAGAACGAGATCAAGGAGCTGACGGCCACGGTGATGAAGGACGGCCTCGTCCGCGCCGATGACCTGCCCCTGGTCTTCAAGGCCCTGGGCTGCGAGTCCTTCGAGCGCGGTGCTCACGTCAAGGTGCGCGTCACCGGCATCGACGAGATGACGCTGGACCTGCATGCCAATCTGATCGAGCGCCTGGACGGCGTCGTCCAGGCCCTCGCTGAAGAAGACAGCGGCGAGGACGAAGACGACACCACAAGCGGCCCGCTCACCCTGGCCATCGACGTCAACGAAGTACCCGCCGAGACCACCGCCGCCGAATGAAGCTCTCGGGCCTCCAGATCGCGCTGTTGATCTCCGTGGCCGTGCACGGCGGGCTGCTGGCATTGCGCATCGTCGATCCGGAGGGCTTCAACCGGATCTTCGAGGACACGCCGCTGGAAGTGGTGCTGGTCAACGCCAAGTCGACCGAGGCGCCCGTCAACGCACAAGCGCTGGCCCAGGCCAACCTCAGCGGCGGCGGCCAGGCCGACAAGGGCCGCGCCACCTCGCCGCTGCCGCCGAGCAAGCTGATGGAGGTGGGAGATTCCACCGTGGTGGAGCACGCCCAGATCGCGCGGCTGCAGCAGGTGCAGCAGCAGTTGCTCACGCAAGTACGGCGCGAGCTGGCCCTGCTGCCCACGCCCGACCCGCAGCGCGACAACGCCAGCCAGGAAGCCCGAGCCCAGGCCGAGCGCCGCCGCCAGCTGGTGGAACTGCTCGCCGAGATCGAAAAGCGCGTCAACGACGAGAACGCCCGGCCCAAGAAGCGCTACATCAGCCCGGCCACGCGCGAGGTCGTCTACGCCCAGTACTACGACACTCTGCGCCGCAAGATCGAGGAACGCGGCACGCGCGACTTCCCCATGCACGCCGGCAAGAAGCTCTACGGCGCGTTGACCATGAACATCCACGTGGACCTGCGCGGCCGCGTGATCGAGACGGACATCGTCTCCAGCTCCGGCAACGCCAACCTGGACCGCCGCGCCGAGGCCATCGTGCGCGCGGCCTCGCCCTTCGGCAATTTCACGGCCGCGATGCGCAAGGGCGCCGAGGTGCTCGTGATCACCTCGCGCTTCCGCTTCACGCGCGAAGATGGGCTGGAAGCGCAAGTCAGCGGCAGCACGGCACCATGACGAAGACCTCCCTTTCGAAGATCTCTCGCTACGCCGTCGTCGGCAACCCGGTGGTGCACAGCAAGTCACCCACGATCCATGCGCTGTTCGCGCAGCAGACCGGCCAGCGCGTCGAGTACGGCCGGCTGCTGTGTCCGCTGGACGCCTTCGTACCCACCGTCCGTGCCTTTGCCGCGCAGGGTGCTTCAGGCTGCAACGTCACCGTGCCCTTCAAGTTCGAGGCCTTCGAGCTGACCCGCGTGCACACGCCGCGCGCCGCGCTGGCCGGGGCGGTCAATGCCATCCGCTTCGATCCGGACACGGAGGGCGGTTGGCTCGGCGACAACACCGATGGCGTCGGCCTGGTGCGCGACATCGAGAACAACGCCGGCCTCAAGCTCGCCGGCCGCCGCGTGCTGCTGCTGGGCGCGGGCGGTGCGTCGAGCGGTGTACTGGGCAGCCTGATCGCTGCGCGCCCGGCCGCCATCGTGCTGGCCAACCGCACAGTGGAAAAAGCTGATGCCATCGTTCAGCGTCACGCCGCCTATGCCACCGGGCACGGCGTGCAGCTGCACGGCTGCGGCCTGGGCGACTGCGGCAGCGGCTTCGAAGTGCTGATCAACGGCACTGCGGCCAGCCTTGCCGGCGCCGGCGTGCCCGTGCCCGCCAGCGTGCTCGCACCGCAGGCGCTGGCCGTGGACATGATGTACGGCCCGGCCGCCACCCCCTTTCTTGAATGGGCGCGTGCTGCCGGTGCCACGCCGCGCGACGGGCTGGGCATGCTGGTCGAGCAGGCGGCCGAGAGCTTCCTGATCTGGCGCGGCGTGCGTCCGGACACCGCACCCGTGCTGGCGGCCTTGCGCGCCGAGCTGCCTGCAGCATGAAATCCGCGCTCAGATTCATCGCCCTGCTGCTGCTGAGCCTGGTGTGCCTGCAGCTCTGGTTCGGGCTGCGCATCGCGCTGATGAACGTGGTCGCACCGCAGTCGACCAGCTTTCAGCGCTCCGAGATGCTGCGCCTGGCGGTGGAGAAGCACAGCATCGCCTGGGCGCAGGAGTGGGTGGCCGACGGAGCCATCTCCAACAACCTGCGCCGCGCCGTGATCGCCAGCGAGGACGCGGCCTTCGTCGATCATGGCGGCGTCGAGTGGGACGCCATCGAGAAGGCCTGGGACAAGAACCAGAAGGCCGAGGCACAGGCCGCCAAGGTCGCGGCCCGGCAACCCAAACGTGAGCATCCGGGTGCGCCAGCCAGCAGCAAGCCAGCGCCGCAGCCCAAGATCGTCGGCGGATCGACCATCACGCAGCAGCTGGCCAAGAACCTGTTCCTTTCGGGCGAGCGGCATTTCCTGCGCAAAGGCCAGGAGCTGGTCATCACCCTGATGCTCGAGGCCTTGCTGGACAAGCGCCGCATCCTGGACATCTATCTGAACAACGTCGAGTGGGGCGAGGGCCTGTTCGGCGCCCAGGCCGCGGCGCGCAACTACTTCCATGTGGACGCCTCGCGGCTCTCAGCCAACCAGGCAGCGCGGCTGGCCGTGATGCTGCCGGCGCCCAAGCGCTTCGAGAAGCGGCCCGGCTCGGGCTATGTGGTCGGCCGAGCCGGCACCATCGAAGCCCGCATGGTCGCGGTTGAACTTCCATGAATGACGAGCTGAGCCGCGAGATCGCCGCCACGGCGGCCCGCCTCATCGTCGAGGAAGGGCTGGAGTACGGCCCGGCCAAGCACCGCGCCGTGAAGACACTGGGGCTGCCCAAGCGCAGCGCGCTGCCCTCCAACGACGAGGTGGAGGACGAGGTGCGCGACTACCTCGCCCTGTTCTGCGCCGACACCCAGCCGGCCGAGCTGCTCGCCCTGCGCGAGCTGGCCGCCACCTGGATGGAGCGGCTGGCCGAGTTCCGCCCGCACCTGACCGGCGCCGTCTGGCGCGGCACGGCCACCCGGCTGAACAATGTCCACCTCCAGCTGTTCTGCGATGACGCCAAGGCGGCCGAGATCGCGATGATCAACTGGAACATCGACTACGACGTGGGCAGCGCAGGCGATCATGACGTCCTGATTCTGGCCGCGCCCTGCCGCGCCCTGGGCGAGTCCGTCACCCTGTGCCTGACCATCCTGGATTTCGACGCGCTGCGCGGTGCCCTCAAGCCCGACGCGCGCGGCCTCACCGAACGCGGCGACCTCGCCGCCTTGCGCAAACTGCTGGAGACCGAAGCTTCATGACGATGATGAAAAGACGGCCCCTGATGATCGGCGCTGGCTTGGTCGCTGCCCTGGGCGGCGCCGGCGTGGCCCTGCGTGCCAGCCAGAAACCCAAGCTTTCGCCCGCCGCCGAGACCCTCTGGGCTTCGCATTTCGAGCGCGTGGATGGCGGGGACCTGCTCATGTCCAGCCTGCGCGGCAAGCCATTGCTGATTAATTTTTGGGCACCCTGGTGCAAGCCCTGTGTGAAGGAGCTGCCGGACATCCAGCAGTTCGCGGCCGAAACCCCGGGCTGGAACGTGCTCGGACTGGCCCTCGATTCACGCCCGGCGGTCCAGACTTTCCTGAGCCATCTGCCGCTGAGCCTGCCCCTGGGTCTGGCCGGCTTGACGGGTTTCGACCTCGTGCGCATGCTCGGCAACGTGCAGGGCGGCCTGCCTTTCTCGGTCGCTTTCGATGTCCGCGGCGAGATTTCCTGGCGCAAGCTCGGGCCCACCGAACTGTCCGAACTGCGCAAATTGGCCCGTTCCTGAGCCCCGGCCTCAAGTCCCTCCGGGTTCGCGCTAACTCTTTTGCTAGTCATCATTCATTTTTTGGACGTTTGCATTGATCGTCGTCCAAAAAGCGTAAAGTTCGCCCTTTCCGCTTTTCCGTGCCCGGACAGGGTGCGCTTCTGATGCAGATCCTGGTGCTCCATGGCCCCAACCTCAATCTCCTGGGAACCCGGGAACCCGAGGTCTACGGCTCGACGACTCTGGCGCAGATCGATGCAGATCTTGCCAAGATCGCTGGGGATGCTGGCTACAAGTTGGAAACCTTCCAGAGCAACCACGAAGGTGCCCTGGTGGACCGCATCCAGCAGGCCAAGGCCCAAGGTTGCCGCTACGTGATCATCAATCCGGCAGCCTTCACTCACACCAGCGTGGCCATCCGCGACGCGCTGGCCGGCGTGGGCCTGCCTTTCATTGAAGTGCATCTGTCCAACGTTCACAAGCGCGAGACCTTCCGCCATCACAGTTACTTCTCGGATCTGGCCGAGGGTGTGATTTGCGGACTCGGCGCCCGGGGCTATGCCCTGGCACTCACGCATGTGATCGAGAAACTCCGCGCCGCCTGAACCCCGGGCAGCGCCGCCGGAACGGCAAGTACGAACCCACACGTCCAAGACCAAGAAGAGGAGCCCTCCCATGGACCTGCGCAAGCTCAAGACCCTGATCGATCTCGTTTCGGAGTCCAACATCTCTGAACTGGAGATCACCGAAGCCGACGGCAAGGTGCGCATCGTCAAGTCCGACGGCTCGGTGGCGGGCGTGCCCATGGCCGCCCCCGTGATGCAGGCGATGGCGGCCCAGCCGCTGCCCGCAGCGGCCGCCGCACCGGCTGCCGCCCCCGTGGCTGCCCCGGCTGCCGAGACCGGCCACGCCGTCAAGTCGCCGATGGTCGGCACCTTCTACCGCGCTTCGGGCCCCAACGCCAAGGCCTTCGTGGAAGTGGGCCAGACCATCAAGGAAGGCGAGGCCATCTGCATCATCGAGGCCATGAAGATCATGAACGAGATCGAGGCCGACAAGACCGGCACGGTCACGAAGATCCTCTGCGAGAACGGCCAGGCCGTCGAGTTCGGCCAGCCGCTGTTCATCATCGAATAAGCCGGACCGCGAGATGTTCAAGAAGATCCTCATCGCCAATCGAGGCGAAATCGCGCTGCGTATCCAGCGCGCCTGCCGCGAGCTGGGCGTGCGCTCGGTGGTTGTCTATTCCGAAGCCGACCGCGACGCCAAGTACGTCAAGCTGGCTGACGAAGCCGTCTGCATCGGCCCGGCGCCCTCGTCGCAAAGCTACCTGTCCATGCCGGCCATCATCGCCACCGCCGAGGTGACCGATGCCGAGGCCATCCACCCGGGCTACGGCTTCCTCTCCGAGAACGCCGACTTTGCCGAGCGCGTGGAGAACAGCGGCTTCACCTTCATCGGCCCGACGGCGGAGAACATCCGCATGATGGGCGACAAGGTCTCGGCCAAGCAGGCCATGATCAAGGCCGGCGTACCCTGCGTGCCCGGCTCCGAAGGCGCGCTGCCGGAAGACCCGAAGGAGATCATCAAGATCGCCCGCACGGTCGGCTACCCGGTCATCATCAAGGCCGCAGGCGGCGGCGGTGGCCGCGGCATGCGCGTGGTGCACACCGAGGCCGCGCTGGTCAACGCCGTGCAGATGACCCGCGCGGAAGCCGGTGCCGCCTTCGGCAATCCGCAGGTCTACATGGAGAAGTTCCTGGAGAACCCGCGCCACGTGGAAATCCAGGTGCTGGCCGACGGCCACAAGAACGCCGTCTGGCTCGGCGAGCGCGACTGTTCCATGCAGCGCCGCCACCAGAAGATCATCGAGGAAGCGCCGGCACCGGGCATCCCGCGCCGCGTGATCGAGAAGATCGGCGACCGCTGCTCCGCCGCCTGCCGCAAGATGGGCTACCGCGGCGCCGGCACCTTCGAGTTCCTGTATGAGAACGGCGAGTTCTACTTCATCGAGATGAACACCCGCGTGCAGGTGGAGCATCCGGTGACGGAGATGGTGACGGGCATCGACATCGTGCAGATGCAGATCCTGATCGCCGCCGGCGAGAAACTGCCCTTCACGCAGCGCCAGATCACGATGCGCGGCCACGCCATCGAGTGCCGCATCAACGCCGAAGACCCGGTCAAGTTCACGCCCTCGCCCGGACGCATCACGACCTGGCACGCCCCCGGCGGCCCCGGTGTGCGCGTGGATTCGCATGCCTACACGAACTACTTCGTGCCGCCGCACTACGACTCCATGATCGGCAAGATCATCGTCCACGGCGACACGCGTGAGCAGGCCCTGGCTCGCATGCGCATCGCCCTGAGCGAGACGGTCGTAGAAGGCATCAGCACCAACATCCCGCTGCACCGCGAGCTGATGGCCGACGCCAAGTTCATCGAAGGCGGCACCAGCATCCATTACCTGGAAAGCTGGATGCAGGAGCACAAGCGCTGATGTCGTACTTGTATGAGCTGGTCCTCGTCTGTCGAGAGGACGATGTCGAGATCGTCAGCGATGCGCTGATGGAGATCGACGCGCTCGCGGTCTCGGTGGAAGACGCCGATGCCGACACCGATGCCGAGAAGGCCCTCTTCGGCGAGCCCGGCATGCCGGCTCCGAAGCCGGGCTGGCAACGCTCCAGCGTCAAGGCCCTGTTCAACACCGAGGCCGAGGCCACCGAGTGCGTGACGCTGCTGCTGGCCCAGGACTGGGCCGAGCATGTGCACGTGCAGAGCATCCAGGCCATCGAAGAGCAGGACTGGGTGCGGCTCACGCAGAGCCAGTTCAAGCCCGTTGAAATCACGCCCGAGTTCTGGATCGTGCCGTCCTGGCACGAAGCGCCGGAACAGGCCAAGACCGTGATGCGTCTGGATCCGGGCCTGGCCTTCGGCACCGGCACGCACCCCACCACGCGCATGTGCCTGCGCTGGATCGCGCACCATGCCGAGGCCTGGCCGCGCGTGCTCGACTACGGCTGCGGCTCCGGCATCCTCGCCATCGGCGCGGCCCTGCATGGCGCCAAAAACATCGACGCCGTGGACATCGATCCCGCCGCCGTCACTTCGTCCAACGCCAATGCGGCGGAGAACCAGGTCACGCTCAACGCCGGCCTGCCCGATCTCGCCTGCGGCGAGTACCCGCTGGTGCTGGCCAACATCCTGGCCTCGCCGCTCAAGCTGCTGGCGCCGCTGCTGTGCGGCCACGTGGCGCCGGGCGGGCACCTCGTGCTGGCCGGCATCCTGGAACGCCAGGCCGATGAGCTCAAGGCCGCCTACGCGCCCTGGGTCGAGTTGGATGTGAGCGACAGCGAGGACGGCTGGATCCTCATGACGGCCCACCGCAAGGCTTGACTCGCTCAGGTGCGTGGCATGATGCCGCCATCATGAGTCTCGCCACCCGCTGCACCGCCTGCGGCACCATCTTCCGCGTCGTGCAGGACCAGCTTCGGGTCTCCGAAGGCTGGGTGCGCTGCGGTCGTTGTGCCGAGGTGTTCGATGCGCGGCAGCAGCTCTTCGACATCGAGCGTGAAGCCCCGCCGCCCTGGCCCGCCACCGCCACGGCGCCAGCCCATCCGGGGCTCGACCGTGAAGACGACCACGCCCGGCGCATCGAGGCCGCGCGGGTGCAGGAAGAATCGAGCTTCGAGCACATCGACCTGCCCGAGGAGCAAGAAGCGCCGCTGCGCGACGAACGCACGCAGCCGCTCGTGCACGACGAGCCGCTGGGCGAGGCATCCCAACACGCCCGCTTTGAGGATCGCGCCTACGACGAACCGCGCTGGGTTGACGAGCCCGAAGCCGCGCCGGCGCCGGAGCCCGCCCTGCGCGCCGAACCCACCGCTACCCTGCCCGAGGTGCCCACCGACATGGGCGACGACGTGGTGCTGGCGCCCAATCTGCAGGCGCAGGCTGAAGCGCCGGAAGCGGGCAAGAAGCCCAAGTCCAAGCGCGGCGCCAAGATCGACACCGGCAGCAAGGCCGTGGCGGAGCAGGCACCGGCCGCGCCGCCAATCCCGTCCTTCATGCGCCGCGCTCAGGCCAAGGAGCGCTGGAGCCAGCCCAAGGTTCGCCTCGCGCTCGGCGTCGCGGCCGGCTTGCTGACGGTGGTGCTCGGCGCGCAGTTCGCCTTGCACTTCCGCGATGCGCTGGCCGCTCAATACCCGTCGACGCGCCCGCTGCTGACTTCGCTGTGCTCCATGCAAGGCTGCGAGATCCAGCCCTGGCGCCACATCGACGTGCTCAGCGTGGAGAACACCGGCCTGGCGCAGGCCGGCGCGGGCAACCAGTACCAGCTGACGGTCTCGCTGCTCAACCGCGGCAGCGTCGCCGTGGCCCTGCCTTGGATTCAGCTGAGCCTGAGCGATGCCCAGGGCGCCGTGATCGCGCGCCGCGCACTCTCACCGAAGGACTTCCACACCGACAAGGGCGCAGCGGTCGGCACCAGCATCAACGGCGGCACGGACCTGAACCTGCAGGTGCTGCTGGCCACTGGCGATCAGCGCGTGACGGGCTACGACGTCGTGCTGTTCTATCCCTGAACGCTTGGGCGCTCAGCCGCTCAGTCAGATTCCAGGAAGCGGTCGCGCACCTCGAGCACGGCCGGCAGTTCGCTGATGAAGCGCTCGACCAGCTGCGGGTCGAAGTGCTTGCCCGACTGCTCACGCAGGAACTTCACCGCATCTTCGACCGACCAGGCCTGCTTGTAGGGCCGCACGCTGGTCAGCGCGTCGAACACATCGGCGATAGCGACGATGCGTGCCTCGATGGGGATCGCCTCGCCGGCCAGGCCGTTCGGATAGCCGCTGCCGTCCCACTTCTCGTGATGGGCCAGCGCCACGCGGCGGGCCATGCCGAGCAGGCCGTTCTCGTGATTGCCCAGAATCTCGGCGCCGATCTCCGGATGGCGCTTCATCGTCTCCCACTCGCCCTCGTCGAGCGGGCCGGGCTTTTGCAGCACGGCGTCGGGGATGCCAAGCTTGCCGACGTCGTGCATCGGCGCGGCGTGCAGCAGGTCGTCAGCCTCGTACTCGCTGAATCCGACGGCCAGGGCCAGGATGCGCGAGTAGTGGCTCATGCGCAGCACGTGCCAGCCGGTTTCGTTGTCCTTGTACTCGGCGGCGCGACCCAGGCGCTGCACGATCTGCAACCGCGTCTCGCGCAGCTCCTCAACGCGCACCAGCGAGAGATGCGTGCGAACGCGCGCACGCACGATCGGCGGGCTGATCGGCTTGCTGATGTAGTCGACCGCGCCGGCCTCGAAGCCCTGGGCCTCGTCCTGCGTGTCCGCCAGCGCGGTCACGAAGATGACGGGGATGGCCGCCGTCGCGGCTTGCGCCTTGAGCGTGCGGCACACGTCCAGGCCCGAGAGGCCCGGCATCATCACGTCCAGCAGGATGAGCTGCGGCGCTTCGCTCTTCGCCAGCTCCAGCGCCTTGTAGCCGTCGCGGGCAAAGAGCAGGCGGTAGTCTTCGATGAGGACCTGGCGCAGCACCTGCAGATTGGCGGGCTCGTCGTCCACCAGCAGCAGCTTGGGGCGGCTGTCAGGCGGCGGCGTTGTCATCGTCGTCGTCATGCGGCCTGTCCTTGCCTGCCCAGCTCGGCCAAGGCCTGCAGGGCGCGTTCGAAGTCAAAGCCGTCGAGCGCTTCGATCAGCGCTGCGCAGCGCATCGGGCCGAGCTGCTGGACGAGGCCGGCGAGCGCCGAGTCATCGAGTTCGCCGCGGCGCAGCGCCCGGTCCAGGCGGCCGACCAGCTCGGGTGATGGCGCACCCTCCGCCAGGCCGCCAGGCTCGGTCAGCGGCGCCTGTGCGGACGCCGCGCCGGCGCTGAGCTCTTCAATCGCCACCAGCGCTTCGCCCAAGGCGGTGACGAGTCGTTCGCCTTCGGCCACAGCCTCCGGATAGCGGCCTTGGCGCAGATGTTCTTCGATGGGCTGCGCCGCCGCTTGCACGCGCGGCAGGGCCAGGCTGCCGGCCACGCCGCGCCAGCGGTGCACCAGGGCGCGAGCCTCCAGCCACTGGCCGCTGCGCAGCAGGGCCATCAGGCGTGGACCGCCCTGCTCCTGCTCGGCGGCAAAGCGGCGCAGCGCGCGGCGCCAGGCGCTGGCCTGGTCCCACAGGCGCAGGCCCTGTTCGTGATCGAGCACCAGATCCGTGGCGAAGGATGCCCCGCCAGGTACAGGCGCCTGGGTGGGTGTGAGACCCATGACGCGCGCCACTTCGCCGCGCAGCAGCGGCGGCTCGATGGGCTTGGTGGCGAAGCCGTCCATGCCGGCGGCAAGCGCGGCCTGCCGGTCGTCCTCAAGCACGCTGGCTGTCAGCGCGATGACCGGCGTGCGGGCACGCCGGTGGTGCAGCTCGAACTGGCGGATGCGGCGTGTGGCGCCCAGGCCGTCCAGCTCGGGCATGTGCACGTCCATCATCACGACGTCGAACTCCTGTTCGGTGAAGGCCTGCAAGGCTTCCAGGCCATTGGTCACGGCACGCACCTGGTGGCCCTCGCGGCCCAACATCAGCTGCAGCAGTTCGAGGTTCTGCGGCACGTCGTCGGCGATCAGCACGCGCAGCGGCGGCAGCTGCACGCCCACAGCCTCGTCCATCGGCAGCACAGCGCGACCGGTGGGCAGCGGCAACCAGATGTGGAAAGTGCTGCCCTTGCCGACTTCGCTCTCCACTTCGATGCGCCCGCCCATCTTCTCGACCAGTTGGCGGGAGATCGTGGTGCCCAGGCCCGTGCCGCCGAAGCGGCGCGTGGTGGAGGCATCGGCCTGCGCGAAGGCGTCGAAGATGCGCTCAATGCGGTCCGGCGCAATGCCAATGCCGGTGTCGGCGACGGCCACGTGGATTTGCCCCTGCTCCAGGCGCATGCTCAGGCGCACGCCGCCCTTCTCGGTGAACTTGACGGCGTTGCCGACCATGTTGACCAGCACCTGCTGCACGCGCAGCGGGTCGCCCTTGAAGTAGCGCGGTTCGGTCTCCGGGTAGTCAAGGCTCAGCTTCAGGCTCTTGCGCTGGGCGCCAAGGCTGAGCGAGTTGAGCGTCTGCTCGCACACGGCCAGCAGCGAGAAGTCCATCTGTTCCAGCTCGACCGCGCCCTTCTCCAACTTGGCGGTGTCGAGGATGTCGTTGAGCAGGCCCAGCAGCGAGCGAGCGGAACCACGCACCGTGCCGAGGTACTTGCGCTGCAAGTCGCTGAGCTGCGTGTCGAGCATCAGCTCCGAGAAGCCGAGGATGGCGTTCATCGGCGTGCGGATCTCGTGGCTCATGTTGGCCAGGAAGGCACTCTTGGCGGCGGCGGCCTCCTCGGCTTCGTCGCGCGCCTGTTCAAGCTGGCGCTGCAGCTGCTTGGCATCGTCGATGTCGACGATCACGCCGTCGATCCACTGCGGCACGCCCTGCTCGTCGCGCACACCGCGGCCGGTCTCCGAGACCCAGCGCTGGCCGCCGTCACGGCGCATCAGCCGGTACTCGATCGAGTACGGCAGATCGGCGGCAACGGCGGCGTGGATGCTGGCGTTGACGCGATCACGGTCGCCGAGGTGCACGAGATCGCCACAATGGATGCGGCCATCCAGGAAGTCTTTCGTCGGCCAGCCCGAGAGCGTCTCCATCGCCTCGCTGACGAGCACCATGCTCCAGTCGGCGTCGATGTTGCAGCGGAAGGTGACGCCGGGGCTGTTGGCGATCAGGCTGCGGTAGAGCTCCTCGCTCTGGCGCAGGGCCAGCTCCATGCGCTGGCGCTCGCTGATGTCGGTGACGAAGGCGATGAAGTGGACATCGCCTTGGTGCTCCACGCGGCCCAGCGCCAGGCGCACGGGCACATGGCTGCCATCGCGGCGCATCGCCATCACGTCGCGGCCCGTGCCCACCACGCTGGCGTTGCCGGTGTCGAGGAAATGCGCCAGCGCCGGATCACGCAGGCCGCTTTCGGCCGAAGGCATCAGCTCGCTGACGTGGTGGCCGATGACGTCATCGGCGCGCCAGCCGAACAGTTGCTCGGCCGCGCCGTTGAAGCTCTGCACCACGCCCTTGCGGTTGGTGGTGAGGATGCCGTCAACGGCCGTGTCGAACATGGCCTGGATGCGCTGCTTCTCCAGGCCCAGCTGGCGGTTCAGCACGCGGTAGCGCAGCAGCCCGTTGGCGCCGGCAGTGAGCAGGCTGATGGTCAGTGTGACGATGGTGATGCCCAGCGCCAGAAAGCCGTTGCGGTCTGTGCCGCCGACGCAGTTGGCTTCTTCCGGACCGACGAAACGCGCAGCGCCCATGGCGGTGTAATGCATGCCGGCGATCGCGCAGCCCATCACCAGACCGCCCAGCGCCACGGCCACCCATCGGTTCACGCGGTGTTCGAGGCCGAAGCGGATCCACAGCGCCAGCATGGCCAGCAGCACGGCCACGACGATGGAGGCGCCGAACCAGATCGGGTCGTAGCGCAGTTGCGCGGTGAGCTGCATCGCGGCCATGCCGGTGTAGTGCATGGCGCCAATGCCCGCACCCACCAGCACGCCGCCCAGCACCCACAGCGGCTTGCCCAGCGTGCCGCGCGCCAGCAGGGCCAGCGCCACCCACGAGGCGAACAGCGCCGGCAGCATGGACAGGCCCGTGACCAGGCCGTTGTATTCGATCTGCGTGCACAGGCTGAAGGCCAGCATGCCGATGAAGTGCATGGACCAGATGCCACCACCCATGGCGACCGAGCCGCTGAAGAGCGTGAGCTGGCGCGCTGCCGGCGTGGTGGCCAGACGCGCCATGCCAGCCAGTTGCAGAGCCAGCGCGGAGGTCAGCGAGGCCACCACCACGGAAAGCAAGACGAGCCAGGGCTGGAAGCGCCCAAGCAGCAATGCCGTGGGCGCGCCATCACGGAAGAGGAAAAATTCGCTGAGCAGGGAAGGTTCGGCCAACACGATGCAGCTAGAGATGGGTCCAGGGGAATTGGGCGTTATGTTGCCTGCGCCTCAGGGATTGCGCTGTAGGAGAAGCTTGCCGATCTGGCCCGGAATGCGGCTTATTGCCGCCACTGTTGTGATTAATCACATTGCTGCAACGGCAACGATGGTGGCGCTCACGCATGCATAAAAAAACCCGGCCGAAGCCGGGTTTTGGTGAAGCCCAGATGAACCGGGCATTCAGTCAGAGCTCGAAGGCTCAGGGCTTGGCGCCCGTCGGGAAGGGCCATGCAGCTTGCGGGCTCAGTGCCGTCTTGGCAGCCGGAGCGGGAGCCGGAGCAGCAGCAGCAGCGGGCTTCGCAGCAGCGGCAGGCTTGGCGGCGGCCTTCTTCGGAGCAGCGGCCTTCTTGGCAGCAGGCTTCGCAGCAGGCTTGGCGGCGGCCTTCTTCGGAGCAGCAGCCTTCTTGGCGGCCGGCTTCTTGGCAGCAGGCTTCTTCGCAGCAGCAGCCTTCTTCGGAGCAGCGGCCTTCTTGGCTGCCGGCTTCTTGGCGGCGGCCTTCTTGGCTGCCGGCTTCTTGGCGGCGACCTTCTTCGCTGCCGGCTTCTTGGCAGCGACCTTCTTGGCTGCCGGCTTCTTGGCAGCGACCTTCTTGGCTGCCGGCTTCTTAGCGGCGACCTTCTTTGCTGCGGCCTTCTTGGCCGGTGCAGCCTTCTTCGCAGCAGCCTTCTTCACGGGCGGCTTCTTGGTCGCTGCGACCTTCTTGGCCGGAGCCTTCTTTGCCGCGACCTTCTTGGCCGGAGCCTTCTTCGCTGCAGCCTTCTTGGGAGCAGCCTTCTTCGTTGCAGTTGCCATTTCAGTTTCTCCTTGATCAAGTAGAAAAACACCACCGGGACGGCTTATCGCCGGGGCCCGATAGTCATCCATCGCCCAAGGTCACTGGAGAGTGCCTCAGGTCGATGAATCCTGTCGTGCCGACTCGCGCTGCTGCTCTTATGTTTGGCAGAAGTCGCGGCCAGCCTTGATCTCTCACACTGCCGGGATGGCAACGCCCGAAGGCTTTGCATCAGCCGTCCCGCTTGCAGGCGGTCCGGCCTGATTTAGGCACATGCCAAGCCGCAGGGCTTGCCATGTGTCCGACATCAGTCCCAGCTCAATGCGCCACCGGATTGGTATTCGATGACGCGCGTTTCAAAGAAATTGCGTTCCTTCTTCAGATCGATCATCTCGCTCATCCAAGGGAACGGGTTCTCTTCATTCGGGAACAGCTCTTCAAGACCGATCTGCACCGCGCGGCGGTTCGCGATGAAGCGCAGATAGCCCTTGAACATGGAAGCATTGAGGCCCAGCACGCCACGCGGCATGGTGTCCTCGGCGTAGCGGTACTCGAGCTCGACGGCCTTGAGGAACAGCGCCTTGATCTCGGCCTTGAACGCAGGCGTCCACAGCTGCGGGTTCTCAAGCTTGATCTGGTTGATCAGGTCGATGCCGAAGTTGCAGTGCATGGACTCGTCGCGCAGGATGTACTGGTACTGCTCGGCAGCGCCCGTCATCTTGTTCTGACGGCCCATGGCCAAGATCTGCGTGAAGCCGACGTAGAAGAACAGGCCTTCCATCAAGCAGGCGAAGACGATCAGGCTCTTGAGCAGGGTCTGGTCGTTCTCGGTCGTGCCGGTGACAAAGCCCGGATCCATGATCGCCTCGATGAAGGGGATCAGGAACTCGTCCTTGTCGCGGATGCACTGAACTTCGTTGTAGGCGTTGAAGATCTCGGATTCGTCGAGACCCAGCGACTCCACGATGTACTGATAGGCGTGCGTGTGGATCGCTTCTTCAAAAGCCTGGCGCAGCAGGAACTGGCGGGCTTCCGGCGCCGTGATGTGGCGGTAGGTGCCCAGCACGATGTTGTTGGCGGCCAGCGAGTCGGCGGTGACGAAGAAGCCGAGGTTGCGCTTGATGATGCGACGCTCGTCTTCGGTCAGGCCGTTCGGGTCCTTCCAGAGCGCGATGTCGCGGCTCATGTTCACTTCCTGCGGCATCCAGTGGTTGGCGCAGGTGGCCAGGTACTTCTCCCAGGCCCACTTGTACTTGAACGGCACCAACTGATTGACGTCGGTCTGGCCGTTGATGATGCGCTTGTCTGCGGCTTTGACGCGGCGCTGTTCAGCAGCCTGCGCGTTAGAAGCGGGAGACACGGAAACCGCTGCGTGCGAGGCAGCTTGAGCCGGGGTCGCGGACACCGCCTCAGCCAGTCTTGGCATCGGCATCGCGTTGGACCCTTGAGGGTGTGCGGCAGGTTTCAGGTCTTCTTCCCAATCCAGCATGGTGGACTTCCTATCTGGCGAATTATCAGAGTGTTGTGTTCAAACACCAAGGACTTCTTGACTTTCGATGCACTCACGCGTTGCTGTGTTGCATCGAATGCGTCGTGAAGAAGTCCCGGCAGAACGTGTTCGGCGATGCATGAATTCGACTCTCGAAAAACTCATGCATCGACGTTTGAGCCGATGAACACGGGGATCTGAGCGATTTGCACTTTTCAGATCCCCGCGTTTTTCTGCTTACTGGCAGGCCTCGCATTCCTCGAAGCCCGGATCGCCCGGACGCATCATGCAAACGGCGCCTTCGGCCTCCGGCATGACCGGTGCAGCGCTCATCGCGTCGTTCGAACTCGCGCTGGAGCCCGAGCTCGAGCCCGAAGAAACGGCGTTCAGCTGCGAGCGCGTGACCGTGCTCTTCTCGGCGTGCGTGGCACCGATCGTGCGCAGGTAGTAGGTCGTCTTCAGGCCACGCAGCCAGGCGAGTTTGTAGGTCTCGTCGAGCTTCTTGCCCGAGGCGCCGGCCATGTAGAGGTTCAGCGACTGGGCCTGGTCGATCCACTTCTGGCGGCGCGCGCCGGCTTCGATCAGCCATTGCGTGTCGACCTCGAAAGCGGTGGCGTACAGGTTCTTCAGCTCTTCCGGCACGCGGTCGATGCGGCGCAGCGAGCCGTCGAAGTGCTTCAGGTCCATGACCATCACGTCGTCCCACAGGCCCAGCTTCTTCAGGTCGCGCACCAGCGATTCGTTGATCACGGTGAACTCGCCGGAGAGGTTGGACTTGACCGATAGGTTGCCAAAGCAAGGCTCGATCGAGGCGTCCACGCCAATGATGTTGGAGATGGTGGCGGTCGGGGCGATGGCCACGCAATTGCTGTTGCGCATGCCGTGCTCGGCAATCTTGGCGCGCAGCGAATCCCAGTCCAGCGTCGAGCTGCGGTCCACTTCGACGTGGCCACCGCGCTCTTCGCGCAGCAGTTCCAGCGAGTCGATCGGCAAGATGCCACGGTCCCACAGCGAGCCGCGGTAGCTGCTGTAGCGACCGCGCTCAGCTGCCAGCTCGGTCGAGGCCTGGTAGGCGTAGTAGCAGATCGCTTCCATCGAACGGTCGGCGAACTCCACGGCCTCTTGCGAGGCGTAGGGCGTGCGCAGCGCATACAGCGCGTCCTGGAAGCCCATCAGACCCAGACCCACCGGGCGGTGGCGCAGGTTGGAGTCGCGCGCCTTCTTGACGGCGTAGTAGTTGATGTCGATGACGTTGTCGAGCATGCGCATGGCGGTGCTGACCGTCTTCTTCAGCTTGGCATGATCGATCTGGCCGTCCTTCAAGTGCTGGACCAGGTTGACCGAGCCGAGATTGCACACGGCGATCTCGGTGTCGTTGGTGTTCAGCGTGATCTCGGTGCACAGGTTGGACGAGTGCACCACGCCGACGTGCTGCTGCGGCGAGCGCACGTTGCAGGCGTCCTTGAACGTGATCCAGGGATGGCCGGTCTCGAACAGCATCGTCAGCATCTTGCGCCACAGGTCGCGGGCCGGCGTGCGCTTGAAGGGCTTGATCTCGCCGCGGTCGGCCTTGGCCTCGTAGGCCACGTAGGCCTGCTCGAACTTGGCGCCGAACAGGTCGTGCAGGTCGGGGCAGCTGGAGGGGCTGAACAGCGTCCAGTCGCCACCTTCGAGCACGCGCTTCATGAACAGGTCGGGCACCCAGTTGGCCGTGTTCATGTCGTGGGTGCGGCGGCGATCGTCGCCGGTGTTCTTGCGCAGCTCCAGGAACTCTTCGATGTCCAGGTGCCAGGTTTCCAGGTAGGCGCAGACGGCGCCCTTGCGCTTGCCGCCCTGGTTCACGGCCACGGCCGTGTCGTTCACCACCTTCAAGAAGGGAACGACGCCTTGCGACTTGCCGTTCGTGCCCTTGATGTGCGAGCCGAGCGCGCGCACCGGGGTCCAGTCATTGCCCAGGCCGCCAGCGAACTTGGACAGCAGCGCGTTTTCCTTCAGCGCTTCGTAGATGCCTTCGAGGTCATCGGAAACGGTGGTCAGGTAGCAGCTGGAGAGCTGCGAGCGGCGCGTGCCGGAGTTGAACAGCGTCGGGGTGCTCGACATGAAGTCGAAGCTGGACAGCACTTCATAGAACTCGATGGCGCGGGCTTCGCGGTCGATCTCGTTCAGCGACAGGCCCATGGCCACGCGCATGAAGAAGGCCTGCGGCATCTCGATGCGGACGTCGCGCACGTGCAGGAAGTAGCGATCGAACAGCGTCTGCAGGCCGAGGTAGTCGAACTGCATGTCGCGCTCAGGCTTGAGCGCAGCGCCCAGGCGGGCCAGGTCGAACTGGGCGAGCTTCTCGTCCAGCAGCTCGGCCTGGATGCCCTTCTTGATGAACTGGGGGAAGTACTCGCCGTAGCGGGTGTTCATCTGCTCGTGCGTCACGTCCTCGCCCAGGATCTCGCGGCGGATCGTGTGCATCAGCAGGCGTGCGGTGGCGCGCGTGTAGCCCGGGTCCTTCTCGATCAGGGTGCGGGCAGCCAGGATGGAGGCCTTGTAGACCTCGTCGATGGGCACGCCGTCGTACAGGTTGCGCTGGGTCTCGGCAAAGATCGGCTCGGGCTTGACGTCGGCACCCAGGCCGGCGCAGCTCGAGGCGATCAGGGCCTGCAAGGCCGACACGTCGAGCGGCACGCGCGCGCCCTTGTCGATCACGTGCAGGGCAGCCGTCACGGCCTCTTGCGTCTCGCCCTTGGCGGCGCGCTCCTGGGCGCGGCGCTCGCGGTAGAGCACGTAGGCGCGGGCCACTTCGTGGTGGCCACCGCGCATCAGGCCCAGCTCGACCTGGTCCTGGATGTCTTCAATATGTACTGCGCCGCCGGCAGGGCGCGAGCGCAGCAGCGCCTTGACGACGTTCTCGGTCAGACCATCGACCGTCTCGCGCACGCTGGCCGAAGCCGCGCCGCCCGTGCCGTGCACGGCCAGGAAGGCCTTCATCAGCGCCACGGCGATCTTGCTGGGCTCGAAGGCCACGACCGCGCCGTTGCGGCGGATGATCTGGTACTGGGAGTAGGCGTTCTGCACCGGTTGCGCGGTTTGCACCTCTGCGCCAGCGTGGATCACACCTTCAGGCTTGCCTGCTACGACTTGCGTTTGCATCGTCAACTTCCTCTCCGTGAATCGGGAAAAGAACCCCCGACGCGCTGCTTGCAGCGCGCTCGAATGTTCAGTGTTTCTTGGGTTTGGCTGCCTCCCGTTTCCGCGACGCAAGCTGGCGCGGAAGCGGGATGCCGATCGTGTTGTTTGTTTCCAAGGTCCATGCCGAACCTGTGGATGCCGCGTCTGCCTGTGCTGGCCTGTTCGCCTGGTTTTTCATCAGGGAAGGAAGGGTCGCTGCATGCGTGTTTTGAAGCATTCGCATGGGCTGATTGCGAGGTCCGCAGGATAGCATGAAAGACACTATATCTGGGGGCTGACCCACCTTCAAGCACTACGGATAGCGTGACAGATCGGAGTAAACCCCTTGACCTGCGAAAGCGATTTGAGTAGCGCCGAAGGGCCGAGGCCCGTGTGCCGCGATGGCATCGGCATGTCACCGCCGAAGGCCGCATGAAATGGGCGTTAGCGGCGCAAATCGCCCGCCAGGCCGCGTCGTTCAAGGCTTCGCGGACTGTCAAGCGCAACACTCACCTGGCCGCCGCGCGACACATCCGCTTTCACCACTGGTACAAGTCCTAGGACCTGGCAGGGTCGTGTCAGGCCTCCGGCGCGCCGGACTCACCCTCGGTGATGTTCAGGCGCGCCATGCGGTAGCGGATCTGCCTGAGAGAAAGCCCGAGGCTGGCCGCCGCGGCCGTGCGGTTGAAGCGGTGCTGCTCCAGCGCCTGGAGCAAGATGCCGCGCTCGACGTCGTCCAGATAACCGGCCAGATCGGCGGGCAGGCCGCTCGCGCTCGCACGCTGCGCTGTGGCAGGCGAAGGCGAAGGCACAGGCTCCAGCGTGCCGAACTGCGAATCGTCGAGCAGTTCCTCCGGCAGCCCGAGGTCGGCGGCGTCGATGGCCTCGCCGCCCGACAGCGCCAGCGCTCGGTGCAGCAGGTTCTCCAGTTCGCGCACATTGCCGGGGAAGGGATAGCGCGCGAGCAGTTCCTGCGCGGCCGCCGTGAGCCGCGGCGCGGGCGAGACGCCAGCATCCTCGGCAATCCGTTCCAGCACCCGCTCACTGATCACCGGCACATCCTCGATGCGCTCGCGCAGCGGCGGCACGCGGATCTGGATGACGTTGAGCCGGTAATACAAGTCCTGGCGGAAACGGCCGGCCAGCACCTCGGCGCCGAGGTCCTTGTGCGTGGCGCTGAGGATGCGCACATTGACCGGCGCTTCGGCCACCGCACCCACCGGGCGGACAGAGCGCTCCTGGATGGAGCGCAGCAGCTTGCTCTGCATGGCCAGCGGCAGGTCGCCGATCTCGTCAAGGAAGAGCGTGCCGCCGTCGGCCGCCTGGAAGAAGCCCTCGCGGTCTTCGTTGGCGCCGGTGAAGGCGCCCTTGCGGTAGCCGAAGAACTCGGCTTCCAGCAGCTGCTCAGGAATGGCGCCGCAGTTGACCGCCACGAAACGCTGGCGCGCACGCGGGCTGCTGCCATGCACGGCGCGCGCCACCAGCTCCTTGCCGGTGCCCGATTCGCCCTGCAGCAGCACGGGCGCCATCGAGCGCGCCACTTTCTCGATCAGCTCGCGCACCTGCTGCATGGCGGCGGACTTGCCGGCCAGGCGAGACAGCGCCTCCGGCGGCGTGACCGCACCGACCGTCGCTGGCGGCGCAGCGCAGATCGTCGGCCCGTTCGTCGGCCCATTCGTCGGCGCGGCCCCGGGCGCGAGCATGCTCGCCGCCTTTGGGGGGCGGTGCCACGCCTTGCGGCAGCCGACCCAGCGCCGAAGCGACGACGAGCCGGAACTGGCGCAGATCGACCGGTTTGGTCAGGTAGTCATAAGCGCCCGCCTTGAGCGCCTCCACCGCGTTCTCGGCCGAGCCGAAGGCGGTGATGACCAGGGCCTTTTCCTTGCGGCCGTTGGCTTCCAGCCAGGCCAGGATGTCCAGGCCCGAGCCGTCGGGCAGGCGCATGTCGGTGATGACGGCGCTGTAGCGGCGGCGCTCCAGGCGTGCCAGCGCGTCGGTCACGTTGTCCGAGGTCTCCAGCTCGTAGCCTTCGCGCAGCAGCGTCAGCTCGTAGAGCGTGCGCAGGTCGGGCTCGTCGTCGACGATCAGGAGGCTGAAGCTCTGCGCAGCAGTCATGCGTTGGCGGTCGCGTTGAATGGAGAAGCAGCGCGGCGCAGCCGCACGGTGAATTCGTTGCCGGCCAGGTCCTGCTCGTCAACGGCGGCGCGGCGCTGATAGCCGATGCGCGCGCCGTAGCGCTCGCAAAGTTCCCGGCAAATGTACAGGCCCAGCCCCGTGCCGCGCGAGCGGGTGGAGAAGAAGGGCTCGAAGAGGTGGCGCTCGACCTCGGCCGGGATCGGCGCGCCGGCGCTGAAGATGCTCAAGGAGGCCCACTGCCCGTCGCGCTCGGCCAGGCGCACGCGCACGCTGGCGTTGCCGGCATCGGCATGGCGCTGCGCGTTGTCCAGCAAGTTGACGAGCACGCGGCGCAGGTGCTCAGGCTCGAAGCTGACGATCAGCGGCTCGCGCGGCACCTCGCAGCGCAAGGGGCCCTGGGCGCTGTCGGACGGCAGGTTGTTGGTGCGCGCCCATTCCACACAGGTTTCGGCCACCAGCAGCGCCGCGTCCAGTGGCACGGCGTCGGGCGTGGCACCCGGCGCCACTTCCATCACGTCGTCCACGATGCGCTTGAGGCGCTGCACGTTCGACGCCACCATGCGCGTGAGTTGCTGGGTCTGCGGGTCGCTGGTGTCTTCGGACAGCAGCGCGTTGGCCTGCGCGATGGCGGTCAGCGGATTGCGAATCTCGTGGGCGATGCCGGCCGACATCCGCCCCATCGCGGCCAGGCGCTCCTGCTGGCTGCGGGCGGCCACGCGGCGGTTGTCTTCGATGAAGAGCACGCACAGGTCCTCACTGGTGTCCAGCTCGCGTCGGCGGGTGAAGCGCACGCGCAGGCGCAGGCTGCACTGCAGGCCGCTCTCGAACTGCAGCAGCACGTCACGGCCGGCTTCGGGCCAGCGCGATTCGGCAAAGGCCTGCTCCACCGCCTGCACCAGCGCGCTCCAGGCCGGCACGCCGCGCAAAGGGAAAGGCGCTCCGCGCACCATGCGCACGCGCAGGGCCGGATCGGCCAGCAGGCCGCGCGCGGCCGGATTGGCGGCGCGCACGCGGCCGCTGCGGTCGACGACGAGCACGCCTTCTTGCATCTCGTCGATGACCAGCCGGTTCAGCTGCGCCTGCTGCCGCGCCAGGTCCAGGCTGCCGCGCGCCGCGCGTTCCTCGCGCGCCAGGCGCGAAGCCATCTCGCTGGCCAGCAGCGTCACGACGAAGAAGCCGCTGCCCACCAGGCCCGCCTGCGTCATGCGCAGGCCCGAATCGTTGCCACGCCAGACCGCCAGCGCCGCCACGCCCAGCACCACCAGCGCGGCCAGCGCCGCCGTGGCCAAGGCCATCAGGCGCGGCGACATCACGCCGGCCATCAGCATCGGCAGCACGAAGAGCGCGCTGTAGCTGATGCCCGTCGGACCCTCTTGTATATGGAGCAGGCTGAAGATCGCCAGGTCCATGCCGATGCTGGCCAGCCAGTGCCAGCTGGTGGGCCGCGCCAGCGCTTCCGGCGTGGCGCCGCGCGAAAGCGGCGGCAGCAGCCACAGCGCCAGGGCCTGCACGCCATAGGTCAGGCACAGCAGGATGTTCCAGTGACCGACGCTCGTCGAGCCCAGCGCGCTGGCCAGCAGCAGCGTGGTCACCAGCACCAGGCCCAGCGCCACGCGAGCGCCGAGGAAGGCGCGATACAGGCGCGCGAAACCTTCGCCGCGCAATTCGTCCAGGCCCTGCGGGCCGGTGCCGCCGCTGTCGATCAGTTCATCGAAGGGGACGCTGGACTCGCCAAACAGGCCGGGACCGAACCAGGATTGGTTCGAATCGGTCATGGGTGGCTGGCCTCGAACTCGGCGCGATGCGCCGCGGTGCAGAACACACCGCCGCGGCCGGGCAGCGCCTCATTCTGCGGCAGGTGCAGGCCACACTGAGCGCAGCTCACCATGGATTGCGGTGCGAGCGGCGCGGCGGGTTTTTTCTGTTGTTCAGCCGGGCGCGCGTTGCGGCGGCCGGTCAGCTTGTAGAACACGACCGCCAGCAGGATGAAGAGCAGCAGGTATTTCATCGGCTCAAGTTCGGGATCAAGCGACAGGCGGGCGATGCAAGATCACCTCGAACACGAAGCGCGAGCCGGCGTAGGCCAGCAGCAGCAGGACCGCGCCCACATAAAGCCAGCGCGTGGCCAGACGCCCGCGCCAGCCGAACACCCGCCGCCCCACCAGCAGGCCCGTCAGCACGAACCAGCCGAGCAGGCTCAACAGCGTCTTGTGGTCCCAGCGCCATTGCGCGGTGATCGACCAGCCCAGCACAATGGCGGCGCTGAGCACGATCACGCCGGCCGCCACGAACTGGAACGTCAGCCGCTCCAGCTGCAGCAGCGGCATCGCCTCGCCTTGCGGCGCCTTGGTCTTGAGCCGCAGCTGACGCTCGGCCCGGTTGAGCAGCAGCGCGTGCAGCACGGCAGCACCGAACAGGCCGTAGGAAGCCAGGCCCAGCAGCCAGTGCAGCGGCGCCCACGGCGACACCGTGGGGTGCGGAGCGCCCTGGAACGCCGCGGCCAGCGCCACGATCACCACGCCCAGGCCGCACAGCACGCGGCGCGCACCGGCCAGCGGCAGCAGGCGGCTCTCGATCAGGTAGACGGCGATCACCAGCCACAGCGTGGCGGACAGCGCCGGCGCAAACCCGAAGCGCGTGGCCGGCTGATCCAGGCCCACGCCGCCGATGTCGATAAACAGCGCCACTCCGTGCGCAAGCCAGCCCGCGGCCATCAGGGCACGCGCTCGGGAGTCCGGCCAGCGTGTCAGTGCAAGCAGCAAGTAAGCCCCGACGGCCACGGCGCTGGCCACGAGCAGGGCGGTGGCGGCGGTGGTCTGAGTGACCGAAGCGGGGGGCGATAAAATCATGGCCCACAGTGTACTTTTGACACCGGGCCTTCGCCCCCGGTGCCACCCGATGGCTTCCAATCTGACCGACCGCCTGAGTCGCCTCGTGAAGACGATGCGCGGCCAGGCCCGCATCACCGAGAGCAATGTGCAGGACATGCTGCGCGAGGTGCGCATGGCCCTGCTCGAGGCCGACGTGGCCCTGCCCGTGGTGCGCGACTTCATCGCCCGCGTCAAGGAAAAGGCGCTCGGCACCGAGGTCGTCGGCTCGCTGAACCCGGGCCAGATGCTGGTCTCTGTGGTGCAAAAGGAGCTGGCCGCCACCATGGGCGAAGGCGTGGCCGACATCAACCTCGCCGCCCAGCCGCCCGCCGTCATCCTGATGGCCGGCCTGCAGGGCGCGGGCAAGACGACCACCACCGCCAAGCTGGCCAAGCACCTGATCGAGAAGCGCAAGAAGAAGGTGCTGACGGTCTCTGCCGACGTCTACCGCCCGGCCGCCATCGAACAGCTCAAGACCGTGACGGCCCAGGCCGGCGCTGAATGGTTCGCCTCTGCGCCCGACCAGAAGCCGCGCGACATCGCCGCCGCTGCGCTCGATTACGCCAAGCGCCACTACTTCGACGTGCTGCTCGTCGACACCGCTGGCCGCCTCGCCATCGACGAAGCGCTGATGGCGGAGATCCGCGATCTGCACGCCCAGCTCAATCCGGTGGAAACCCTGTTCGTCGTCGACGCCATGCAGGGCCAGGACGCGATCAATACCGCCAAGGCCTTCAAGGAAGCACTGCCGCTGACCGGCGTGGTGCTGACCAAGCTGGACGGCGATTCACGCGGTGGCGCAGCACTGAGCGTGCGCCAGATCACCGGCGCGCCTATCAAGTTCGCTGGTGTTTCCGAGAAGATCGACGGCCTGGAAGTCTTTGACGCCGACCGCCATGCGGGCCGCGTGCTCGGCATGGGCGACATCGTCGCCCTGGTCGAGGAGGTGACCAAGAACGTCGACATGGCCTCGGCCCAGAAGCTGGCCGAGAAGATCAAGGCCGGCGACAGCTTCACGCTCGACGACTTCCTTGCGCAGATGTCGCAGATGAAAAACATGGGCGGCCTCTCCAGCCTGATGGACAAGCTGCCCGCGCAAATGAGCGCCAAGGCCGGTGCCGCAGACATGGACCGCGCCGAGCGCGACATGCGCCGCATGGAAGGCATCATGCGCGCCATGACCGCCAAGGAGCGTTCGACGCCGAGCCTGCTGCTCGACGGCAAGACCAAGGCCAGCCGCAAACGCCGCATCGCCGCCGGTGCCGGCGTCCAGGTTCAGGAGGTCAACCGCCTGCTGAACCAGTACGACCAGATGCGCACCATGATGAAGAAGTTCAGCGGCGGCGGCATGATGAAGATGATGAAGAAGCTGGGCGCCATGAAGGGCCTGATGGGCGGCGGGATGCCACCCGGCTTCAAGTGATCGATCAGCTCTGCTGAACAGCTGAGGCGTTATTCCAGCAGCGCCTGCGCGAACTCGCGGGCGCTGAAGGTCTGCAAGTCTTCCAGCTTCTCGCCCACGCCGATGAAGTAGACGGGAATGGCGCGCTCCCGCGCGATCGCCGCCAGCACGCCACCCTTGGCCGTGCCGTCGAGCTTGGTGACGATCAGGCCCGTGAGGCCCAGCGCATCGTCAAACGCCTTGACCTGCGAGAGTGCGTTCTGGCCCGTGTTGCCGTCCACGACCAGCAGAATCTCGTGCGGCGCGCCTTCTTGCGCCTTGCCGATCACGCGCTTGATCTTCTTGAGCTCTTCCATCAGGTGGAGCTGCGTCGGCAGGCGGCCGGCCGTGTCGGCGATCACGACGTCGCAGCCGCGCGCGCGGCCTGCGGTGACGGCGTCGAAGCTGACAGCCGAAGGATCACCGCCCTCCTGCGCCACGATCTCCACCTGCGCACGGTCGGCCCACACGCCGAGCTGCTCGCGCGCAGCGGCGCGAAAGGTGTCGGCCGCAGCCAGCAGCACCTTCTGGCCGTCTTCGGCCAGGTGGCGCGTGAGCTTGCCGATGCTGGTCGTCTTGCCGGCGCCGTTCACGCCCACGACCATCATCACCGTCGGCGTCGCGGCGCCTACGGCCAGGCCCTTCTCCAACGGCGCGAGCAGATCGCTCAGCGCATCGATCAGCAGACCGCGCACTGCCTGGGGCTCCGTCGCCTTGGCTTCCTTGACGCGGCGCTTGAGGTCTTCGAGCAAGAACTCGGTCGCCTTCACGCCCGCATCTGCCATCAGCAGCGCTTCTTCCAGCTCTTCATACAGCGCGTCGTCGATCTGCGTGCCGGTGAAGACCTGGGCGATGCTGGAGCCCGTCTTGCGCAGGCCGGCGCGGAGCTTGTCCATCCAGCCCTGGCGCGGCGCGGCGGGCGTGGGCGCGAGCGCGATTTCGGATACAGCTGCCTCGACGGGCGTGACGGCGACGGGCCTCTGCACCACCACCTCCTGCGCCGCAGGCTGACTTGCCTCTTCAGCGGCAAAGCCGAGCTTCTTCTTGAGGTAATTGAACATCTGCTGGGATCGACCGCCGCGGGTTTAAAATTTTTTCGGGGAGCCTTGCATTGTCCCCCAAAACATCGCTAGAATAGCGGGCTTCACAGGCGCTTTAGCTCAGCCGGTTAGAGCGACGGAATCATAATCCGCAGGTCCGGGGTTCGAATCCCTGAAGCGCCACCAAAAATTTTGAAGCCCGTTGGAATCGGTCGAAAGGCCAGTGTCCATCGGGCTTTTCGCATTTTCAGGGTCTCGCTTCGAAACGAGCTTGGATACGGCCTTGGATACGCCACCCCTCGAGGCAGGCCAGTAGCAAAAGCCGATGCCGCAGGCGTGTGCCATCGACTTGCACCGAACCAAGTCCAGCCGGTGGCGCAGCTGTGTCGATGCGTCAGTTCGTGCTCAAGGAGTTGATCGGTGGTCTCGGCCAGGAACGTAAGGCTCCCGATTGCAGCAGCCAGGCAGGCCGCATCAAGGACCCCTGAGTACTTTGATGCCTGAATCCCCCGGGCTTTCGCTTCGGCTGGCATCTCTGTCGTCAACGATTTCGACCGGCTCCCTGTCCTCGAAGGCTGAATGGATCGCCTCGGTCACTCGCAGGAGCATGATCTCCTCTTCTAGGAACGGGTACTCGCCGCGCAGCTTGTTCGACACCCGCCATTGGTTGTCCTTAACGGACCGAATGATTCGGGCCGCATCGGAGTTCGGCATCTCCACTACGTCCTTGAGTCGACTGATTGCCTGGTCGAAGCGGATCAGTATGCGAGCTTCGTTGGCCATCTCCCTCGTGATGGTCTTGGCAACGATGGCTGCCGTATAGATCGCGTGCTGCGTCAGGTCCGGGAATCGCCAAGCGTGCGTGGCTTCAGCGTAGTCGTCGAAGTAGAAGTTCGTGGGCGTGCCGTCTGCGGCTTCGTACTGCACTCCGAAACGACATGCAGTCCCATAGCGCTCCATGAAGGGTTTTGAGAAGGATTCAAGTACCCGGTCGTAGTCGGCACGCTCCCGCGTTGAGTTCGTAATCGTGGCCGAAATCGGCAGGATCACACCGGCGGGAATCGCCCCATCCCGCTGCAGGGTGTCATTGATCAGGAACCGATGGATGCGACCATTGCCGTCGCGCATCGGGTGGATGTAGATAAAGGCAAAGGCGATCACCGCGGCGCGCACGAGCGGAGAAGCCTTTCTGGTTGCAATCTCGAACTCCTGCAAGCCCCGCAGCATCTCCGTCGTATCCTCGTAGCGGGGGGCAACGTAGTGAACGATGTTCTGGTACATCGTCTCCTGCCCTACGAAGATGGGCGAGCGACGCAAGCCTTTTCGCAGCGCGTTGTCGCCGAGGATGCCCTGCTGCAGCGTTTCAAGCGAAGGCAAGTCCAAGGGATTCGGGATGCGCCCGGAGTGCTTGGCAATTACGTTAGCGAATCGCTTGATGCGGTCAGACTTGTCCGCCTCGCGCTCGATGAGAAAGCTGGCCTGCGACTCCTTGAGCGTCAACCAACTGGCACTTCGCATCAGCACGTCCGCTCCGAACTCGAGATCGAGCTTCTCCAGTTCGGCCTTGGTGTCGAAGTCGGCTGCGGCGACCAGTTGCGCTGTTCGACGCACGAGCGGGCAGAAAGCCGGAGTGCCTGGCAGGTTGTCATAGACGCGCCAGCGCCGATTCCGAAGCGGCTCTGTGCGGGTCACATAGTGGTCGCTCGACAAGGCATCCACGTAGTTGCCCGCCGCTCGATCAGGAGCATCCAGAACCCGACCCGAGATCCACTCGAAGAGAAATCCTGCCCGACGCGCGTACTGACCAGTGGGCTCCGCGCTGACCCAGGTCTCCAGGTCACGCGGATCGATTCGGCTGAACAGGCGCGAGAGGAACTCAAGGTGAATTTCCTCGTACTTCAGGCCAAACTCGAAATGTCCTGCGAAGGTGTCCGCCGGTTGATAGGCGGCCGGAAAGACGCGCAACACTTGGTTGTTGGTCTGAGTCTCGCTTCGGGTCTTGCCGATGCAAGACAGCGTCCGAAGCGGCTGGGCGGTCTGAATTCCAAGCTTCTCCGCCAGCCATCCGAAGCCGACGCTGTTGTTACTCATTTCCGACTCCATCCATTCCAAAATGCTTCAGGAATGCGAATCGTCAGCCAAAACGATTAACTCGTCCACTCATCTGATGTTTCAATTTTGCTTCAGCAACCACAAATTCGCTTCAATGTTACATATGATACGATAATTTGATTATCAATAGGTGTTTATATCAAATATGCATGCAGCGCGATTGCACCCACGCCTCGTGATGAGCGCGTGACGATTCGCCGACGCTTGTGTGACGTTGCGGATCCAGCGCACTGACGGGCCCATCCTCGTCATTGTCACGATCCCTTTGTGGACGGCTGTGAGACTGCGCCCGCCCCAACACCCCGGCACTTCGCCCGGGTGGCGGCCCAGCCCCTCCAACCAGACCTGAGTCCACAAGATGTCCAAGTCCTTCAAGCCTTCCGCTCTCGCCACCGCGATGCTCGCCGTGTTTGCCAGCATGACCGCTTCCCTGCCCGCACGGGCACAGTCGGATGAAGCAACCGCTGCCCCCAGCACTGCCGAGCTGGAACGCGTCACCGTCACCCAGGGCCGCGGCCAGCTGCGCTCGGTGCAAGGCCTGACCGCCGCCGATTTCGAAGGCGCCGTTGCCGGCACCAGCCCGCTGCTGACCGTCTCGCGCCTGCCTGGCGTGAACTTCCAGTCCGCCGACGCGCTCGGCAACTACGAGTGGTCCACGCGCATCACGGTGCGTTCCTTCTCGCAGAACCAGCTCGGCTTCACGCTTGACGACGTGCCGCTGGGCGACATGTCCTACGGCAACTCCAACGGCCTGCACATCAGCCGCGCCATCTCTTCGGAGAACGTCAACCGCGCCTACCTGTCGCAAGGCACGGGCTCGCTGGAGACGGCTTCGAACAGCAATCTCGGCGGCACGCTGCAGTTCTACTCGTCCGACCCGCTCAAGAAGTTCGGCTTCCAGGCCGCGCAGACCGTGGGCAGCGATTCCAACCGCCGCACCTTCTTGCGCGTGGACACCGGCGAGAGCGAGTTCGGTTCCTTCTACATCAGCTACACCAACCAGAACGCCGACAAGTGGAAGGGCGAAGGCGAGCAGCGCCTGGAGCAGTGGAACCTGAAGTACGTGAAGAACTTCGGTGCCAGCAAGCTCTCGGCCTTCATCAACACCTCCAAGCGCCGCGAGGTCGACTACCAGGACATGTCGCTGGAGATGATCAAGCGCCTGGGCAAGGACTGGGACAACTTCTATCCCAACTTCACCGCCGCGCTGAACGCTGCCAACACGCTGTGCGGCAACAACGGCACCACCTACGTGGCCCAGTGCGACGACGCCTACTACGCCGGCGCCGGCCTGCGTGACGACCAGCTGGCTGGCATCACGCTCGACGCCAAGCTCAGCGATCAGCTGCGCCTGAAGACCACCGCCTACTACCACCACAACAAGGGCATGGGCCTGTGGTTCACGCCCTACCCGCCCGCACCGACCGCACCGGTGCTGTCGCTGCGCACGACCGAGTACAGCATCCACCGCGACGGCCTCGTCTCCACGCTCGAGTACGAGATGGGCGCCCATCTGATCAAGGCCGGCTTCTGGTTCGAGAACAACGACTTCGACCAGGCCCGCCGCTTCTACAACGCGCCCGCCAACGCCATCCCGTCGGTCTACGAGTTCCCGAGCAACCCATACTTCACGCAGTGGCAGTACGCCTTCACCACCAAGACGACGCAGTTCTCGCTGTCTGACACGGTGTCGCTGGCCAAGGATCTGACGCTGGGCTTCGGCTTCAAGTCGCTGCGCGCCAAGATCGACGGTGATCTGCAGGTCGGCACCACCCAGCCCAGCGGCAGCATCACGGCCAGCAAGGGCTTCTTGCCGCAGATCGGCGTGAACTACCAGCTCTCCGACATCGACGAGCTCTTTGCCGGCGCCGCGCGCAACATGCGCGTCTACCAGGCCGCTGGCACCGGTGGCCCGTTCTCCACGACTGCTGCGGGCTTCAACGCGATCAAGGGCACCCTCAAGCCCGAGACCTCGGACAGCTTCGAAGCCGGCTGGCGCACCCAGACGCGCTTGTACCAGGGCTCGCTGACCGCCTACCTCGTCAACTTCCACGACCGCCAGCTCGCCGTGCAACAAGGCTCGGGCATCCAGGGCAATCCTTCGGTGCTGTCCAACGTCGGCGGCGTGCGCTCGATCGGCGTGGAAGCGGCGCTCTCGCTGCGCCTGGCTCCTGGCATCACCTGGTACAACAGCCTGAGCCAGAGCCGCTCGACCTACCAGGACAACGTGATCAACAACGGCACGCCCGTGGCGATCAAGGGCAAGCATGTGGTCGACTCCCCCGACACCATGTACAAGACCAGCCTCGGCTACGACAACGGCCAGCTCTTCGGCTCGATCGGTGCGGACTACATGTCCAAGCGTTACTACACCTACCTGAACGACAACTCGGTGCAAGGCCGCGCCCTGCTGAACATCAGCGGTGGCGTGCGCAGCAAGAGCCTCGGCTTCATCTCCGAAGGCACGCTGCAGTTCGGCGTCAGCAACCTGACGAACAAGACCTACATCTCGACGGTCGGCTCCAACGGCTTCACCAACAGCGATCCGAACGGCACGGGCCAAACCCTGCTGGTCGGTGCGCCGCGCCAGTTCTTCGTCACGGTGTCAGGCAAGCTCTGATCGGTTTGCCCATGTGATCGATGTCGGCCCCTGCGCGGGCCGACACATGACTTGCTGCATCCGGGGCGCGCAGGTGTTTAATCGCGCCCCGATGGACAGCACCACCGCTTCGAATTCTCCGAAGGCGTCGACGCCGCTGCTGCAGCGGCTCGTGCTGCTGCGCCCCGGCGAGGCCGCGCCCCTGCTTTGGGCCGCGGCTTATTTCTTTTTCCTGCTGATGAGCCTGTACCTGCTGCGCCCCGTGCGCGAGGCCATGGGCATTGCGCAGGGCGCGGACAAGCTGCCCTGGCTGATGACGACCACGATGGTGGTGATGCTGGTGGCTCATCCGCTCTACGCAGCGCTGGTCTCGCGCCTGCCGCGCAAGCGCTTCATTCCGGCGGTCTCGCATTTCTTTGCGGCCAACCTGCTGCTCTTCGCGGTGCTGTTCGCGCTGCTGCCCGAGCACGGCGGCACGCTGCTGGGCTATGTCTTCTACGTCTGGCTCAGTGTCTTCAACCTCTTCGTCGTGTCGGTGTTCTGGAGCCTGATGGCCGACGTGTTCACCGAGGACCAGGGCAAGCGGCTGTTCGCGATGATCTCGATGGGCGGCACGCTCGGTGCCGTGGTGGGCGCGGCGGTGACGGAAGCGCTGACGCGTGGCCCGCTGGGCTTTCATCTGGAACCCACGGGGCTGAACATCATCGCGGCGCTGAGCCTGGAAGTGGCGGTCGTGTGCATGCTGCAACTGGCGCGCCGCTTCAGGCTGTCAGAGACTGGAGAGCGCAATCGCGAACCGGGGCCGGACTTCCGCGCCGGCTTCAAGGCCATCATGGGCTCGCGCTATCTGCAGACGATCTGCATGTACATGCTGCTGTTCGCGATCACCTCCACCTTCCTCTACCTGATGCAGGGCGATATCGTCGCCAAAAGCTTTGGCACGCGGGCCGAGCGCACGGCGGCCTTCGCCAAGATCGACGTGGCCGTGAACGTGCTGACACTGCTGCTGCAATTGCTGGTGACGAGCCGGCTGCTGCGCTGGATCGGCGTGTCTGGCGTGCTGCTGGTGCTGCCGCTGCTCACGCTCGCCGGCATGGGTGCGCTGGTCGTGCTGCCGACCTACGCGGTGCTGGCCGCTGTTCAGATCCTGCGCCGCGGTGTCCACTACGCGGTGGACCGGCCGGCGCGCGAGATCCTCTACATCCCGCTGGGGCCGGAGGAGAAGTACAAGTCCAAGGCCTTCATCGACACCTTTGTGTTCCGCAGCGGAGACTTCCTGGGCGTGTGGGCGCCGAGCTTCTTCGCAGCACTGGCCGTGCCGGTGTCGGTGGCGGCACTGGGCAGCACGGGTGTGTGGGTGGGCATTGCAGCGTGGCTGGGCCGATTGGTCGGCCGGCGTGCCGGTACGTCAGAGAGCGAAATCAACAAGGAGCAGACATGAGCATGAAGAAAGACCTTTCGCGCAGGCAGATCCTCCAGGCCGCCTCGGCACTCAGCGGTGTCAGCTTGCTCGGCGTTGGCTCCATCGCCCGCGCCGCGGCACCGAAGCGCATCCTCATCCTCGGCGGCACGGGCTTCCTCGGCCCGGCCATCGTCGAGGTGGCCAAGGCCCGCGGCCACACGCTGACGCTGTTCAACCGCGGCAAGACGCGCCCCGGCCTGTTCCCGGACATCGAGAAGCGCCAGGGCGACCGCGATCCGCTCAAGGGCGAGGGCTTGAAGTCGCTGGAGACCGGCGAATGGGATGCCGTGATCGATGACTCGGGCTACTACCCGCGCATGGTCGGCGCCTCCGCGCAACTGCTGGCGCCGCGCGTCAAGCAGTACATCTACATCTCCAGCATCAGCTGCTACAAGGAACCCAGCCCCATCGGCGGCGACGAAGACACGCCGCTGGCCGTGCTCGCCGACCCGAAGGTCGAGACCATGGGCAAGAACTTCGAAAACTACGGCGGCCTGAAGGCGGCTTGCGAGCAGGCGGCCGAGAAGGCCCTGCCCGGCCGCACCACCGTCGTCCGCCCCGGCTACATCGTGGGCCCGGACGATCCGACCGGCCGCTTCACCTACTGGCCGGTGCGTTTCGACCAGGGCGGCGAGATCGCCGTGCCGGGTGCGCCGACGGACCCCTTCCAGCTGATCGACGTGCGCGACCTGGCCGAATGGCTGGTGAAGGTGGTGGAGAACAACACCACGGGCGCCTTCAACGCCGTGGGTCCGGCCGAGCCGATGAACTGGGGCCGCTGCGTGACCGCCTGCCAGAAGGCCACCACGGCCAAGAGCTCGCTGACCTGGATCTCCTCGGAGTTCATGTCCAAGCAGGAGGACGTCGAGTTCCCGATCTGGTCGCCCTACTACGGCGATACCAAGGGCTTCCACACCTGGAAGAACGCGCGCGCAGTGAAGGCCGGCATGCGCTTCCGCCCGATCGAGCAGACGGTGGTCGATACGCTGGCCTGGTACAAGGCGCAGCAGAAGGTAGAACAGGGCGCACGCACCAAGCTCGCATTCACGCCGGAGCAGGAGGCGGACATCCTCAAGCGCTGGAAGGCTGCGAAGGGGAGCTGATCCGCGCCATCAGCATGGCTCGCCGCAGCAGCGCCAGGGCCTGCCGCGGCGACGGGCCATCGGCCAGCTCCAGCTCCGCGGCGGCTTGCAACCCCTCGCGGAGCGCGCACAAGTCGCTGGCGGCGGCTGCGCGCCGCAAGATCACGGCCAGCACGAAGTCGGCCAGCAGGGCCTGCTGCCCGACGTCCAGCTCGTTCATCGCCGAGCGCCAACTTGCCGCCTCCGAACGTTCCGTGAGTTGCCGCATCAGTTGGGGCACGCGCTCGCTCGGGGATCCTGTCGCGAGCCGGGCCGGCGGCGCACGCCCCGGCCGCAGCGCCGCCGCGCACAGGAAGCCAAAAACAATGCCGGCGTGGTAGGAGCTCTGCAGCCGATAGGCGCCGCGCTGCGCTTCGCCGAGATTGCGCGCGTCGGCGCTTCGATAGCCGGGGCCAGGCAGGAAGCCATGCGCGTCCTGCTCGGCCGCCAGCGTGAAGAAGGCAAAGGCCGCCGTGGCACTCCAGGGGCGGTCCAGCATCGGCCAGGTCCACAGGAGTTCGGCCGCCAGATCGAAATTGCCGGCATCCAGCGACGCGGCCAGCCCGGCCTCCGCGTCCGCTTCAATTGCCGACACCGGCCTTGGCGTCTGCACGGCGCGCCGCCCCATGTCGCTGGCATGAAGCACCACATGAGTGAAGGCGTAGTAGTCATGGACAGCCGCGCCCAGCGCATCGAGCGGCCGCGCCCAGCAGGCGCCAGCGATCAAGCGCGCTCCATCCCGCTCGGCGGTGGCTCCGGTGGCGATCTGTCGCAGCCAGTGGTATTCCAGTTCAGGCTTGATCAACAAGCCGGGTGAAGGCAGGCCTTCATCCGCAAGCAGGTCCTGCATCAGCAGATCCACGCCTTCATCGCCATAACCCAGGGCCTGAAGGTGGATGTGGGCGGCCGCGTGCTCAAGCGCTGCGCCCGGCTCCTGGCACATGGATGCAAGCACGGCCTCGCTGCGCGCCTGTGGCCCGATCAACTGCGCCAGCCCCGCACATTGCCGTGCAATGCTCGTGTCTTCGTCCGCCAGGAAGGCGGCAGAGCGCAGCAGCATCGCCGCCTCCGCAGCGACCTTGGCATCGATCAACGGAGGCGCCAGATCCGATGGAGCGGCATCGTCCTTGGACAGATGCAGCTGACGAAGCGCCTGCGCGGCGATGTCCAGCGCATGCCGAACACGCCGCAGCAGATCCTCGCGATCCCAGCAGGCCGTCGGCCGGCCGCTCACGGCCCCGTCGTCGGGCCGCCTCCTTGCAGGATGTTCAGATCCGGCCCCGGATTACCGCAGGCCCATATCGAATGCTTGTTGATGATGACGGCGATCGATTCGCCGTGCAGTGCCGCGCGCTCTCCGAACTTGGAAAGCGTGGAGCCCAGCGCCGCGATATTGAACGCCTTGCTTTCGACGAGCGCTTCGACCAACTGCTGTTGGAATGCGCTGCGAGTGTCATTGGACATGTTGTTTCTCCCTGTAGGCTGACGCACAACGAGGGCCCCAACGCTTTGAGGCCCTGCATCAGTTATAGGCGTCCAGGGAGGCGATTCAATCCACAAGGGAGGGGACCCGTGGAGGACCCACCAATGAAGAGAGGCCCCGAGGGGCCTCTACTTGTTTACATCGGACCGCGCCGCTCCAGGTGCCGGAAGGTGATCCGGCCCTTGGTCAGGTCGTAAGCCGACAGTTCCAGCGTGACGGCATCGCCCGCCAGGATGCGGATGTGATGCTTGCGCATCTTGCCGCCGGTGTAGGCAATGACTTCGTGCCCGTTGTCCAGTCGCACGCGGAAACGCGAGTCAGGCAGGACTTCGTTCACGACGCCGCGCATCTCGATCAGTTCTTCCTTCGCCATCGTGGGGCTCTCCTGAGTGGGTTGATTCAGTCAGTGCCGCATCGCCCAGGCCCGGCCTTCGACCGTGGCGTAGCGCAGCGCGGCGCGCCGGCTGGAAAACAGCGGCGTGAATCGCAACACGCGATCCACGCTGGCCATGCCCTTGCCGGAGCGGATGGAAACCGACGCGACGTATTGACCGTCAGTGTCGGGGTTGGTCATGGGTGAGACAAGGAAACGCCCCACCTCAATGCTTTTAATTTGCATGATCTTATTGAGGTGTGCGCCTTGATCGGATGTACCGTCTTGGCGCGGTTTGGGTCGGGGGGAAATGGACACAAGGTCTAGCCGCCCCCCGCACGGCCTTGAGGCGTCAGCCTCAGTGCGTTCGCTTACACCTGGCGAATGTTCGAAGCCTGGGGACCCTTGGGGCCGTCCTTGACTTCGAATTCCACCGTCGCGCCTTCGGCGAGGGTGCGGAAGCCGCCGTTGTTACGGATTTCGCTGTGGTGGGCGAACAGGTCCTTGGTGCCATCGGCGGGAGCGATGAAACCGAAGCCCTTGCCGTCGTCGAACCACTTCACGGTGCCGGTTTGGATGGTCATGGTGTTTCTTCTTTCTAAAAAATGAAATGTGCGGGAACACCCCGGAGCCACGTCGGCCTGCGGGGGACAGAAACACTCAAGAGCAATCAGTGGGGAAGTGAAGCTGAAGCGAGCCGCTCGCGAGATAGGGTCTTTGGGGAGACCGGCGGGGCTGCAGTTAAGACCTTGAAAGAACGGTCTTGTGCGAATCTATGCCTGAAGTGTATCACGTTGCTGGCGAAACCGCAGAATACGCAAAGAATGAAACTCTACGAGAAGCTTGCTGACGACGTCGAAGCCCAGATCCGCAGTGGTGTGTATCGCCTTGGCGACCGGCTGCAATCGGTGCGCCAGACGAGCCAGCAGCGCCAGATCAGCATCACCACCGTGCTGCGCGCCTACCTGTTGCTGGAAAGCCGCGGTCTGGTGCGGAGCCGGCCGCAATCGGGCTTTTATGTGAGCTGGCGCGACGGCGGCGAGCTGCCGGTGGACCTGCTCAACGCCCCGCCTTCGCTGGCCGGCCTGGGTGTTTCAGCCCCGGTGGACGTGAGCCGCCTGGTCCTGACCACGCTGCGCTCCATCGCCTCGCATGACGCGTTACCACTGGGATCGCCCTATCCAGACCAGGCCGCTTTTCCCTCCGACAAACTGAACCGTTATGCCTTCGAGGCCGCCCAGGAAAGCACGGCCGGCCTGAACGATGCGCTGCCCCCGGGCCACCCCCAGCTGATCCGTGCCGTGGCCAAGCGCTACCTGGACCAGGGTCTGGTCGTCGATCCCGGCGAGATCATCATCACGCTCGGCGCCACCGAGGCCATCAACCTGTGCCTGCAGGCGGTGGCCCGGCCGGGCGACGTGGTGGCGGTGGAATCACCCACCTTCTACGCCATGCTGATGGCCATCGAGCGCATGGGCATGAAGGTCGTCGAGGTGCCGACCGACCCGATCACGGGCATCGACCTCGCGGCGCTGGAGGCCGTTGCCAAGGTCCAACCGCTGGCCGCCTGCATGGTGATGCCCAATTTCCAGAATCCGCTGGGCTTTCAGATGCCCGATGAGCGCAAGCGCGAGCTGGTGGCGCTGGCCAGCCGGCTGGACATACCGCTGATCGAGAACGGCGTCTACAACGAGCTCTATTACGGCGAGACGCCCCCGAGCAGCCTCAAGTCGTTTGACACCGAAGGCCGGGTGCTGCACTGCGCTTCCTTCTCCAAGTCGCTGGCCCCGGCCTGCCGCATCGGCTGGGCACTGCCGGGCCGCTACCGCGACGCGGTAGAGAAGCTCAAGTTCCTCAACACGCTGGCCACCCCCTCGCAGCAGCAGATCGCCATCGCCCGTTTCCTCGGCCAGGACGGCTACGAGCGCCACCTGCGCCGCCTGCGCAAGACCTATGCTCAGCAGGCCAGCCTGATGCGCAACACCGTGCTGCGCTTCTTCCCCGAAGGCACGCGCGTCTCCCAGCCGATGGGCGGCTATGTGCTGTGGGTGGAGCTGGCGCCGCAGGTCGATGCGCTCAAGCTCTATCAAGAGGCGCTGGAGCGCGGCATCACGGTCGGGCCCGGCACGATGTTCTCGGTCTCCAGCCGCTATCAGCACTTCATCCGGCTGAACTACAGCAGCCCGTGGTCGCACGAGATCGAACGGGCGGTGATCACGGTCGGCAAGATCGCGACGAACTGCGCGCGCTGATCGATCAGATATCAGCGATCAGCCGATCGCGACTCGATCCGCCCTCGCCCGCCGCGCTTGGCGGCGTACATGGCCTCGTCGGCCTCGGCCAGCAACTGCGCGAACTCCTGCCGGTGCTCGTTGCTCATCACCAGGCCGATGCTCGCGCCGACGCTGACCGACTGCCCGCTGTCCAACGCGATCGGCTGCGAGACGGCGCGCAGGCAGCGCTCCAGCGCCTTCATCGCGTCGGCCTCGTTGTGCACATCGCTGAGCAGCCAGGCGAACTCGTCGCCGCCGAGCCGCGCCACCGAATCGTTGCTGCGCAGCTCGCGGCGCAGGCGCGCGCCGATCTCGCGCAGCACGGCGTCGCCGGCGTCGTGGCCATGCGTGTCGTTGATGGGCTTGAAGCCGTCCAGGTCCATGTAGCACACGCCCAGCCCACCACCATGCCGGCGCGCCTGCGCCAGCGCCTGTCGCAGCAGCTCCTCGAACAGGCGGCGGTTGGCCAGGCCCGTAAGCGGGTCGTGCAGCGCCATGTACTGCGCGTCTTCCTCGCTGTGCTTGAGCTGGTCGATGTCGACGATCATCCAGACCGACTCCTCCACGCTCAGCGCAGCGCCGCTGAGATCCACCCAAATATCGCTGCCGTCGCCCCGACGCAATTTGAGCTGAGTGCGGAAGCGCCCGTCCAGCGCCAGCGCCTGGTAGCCGAGCTGGCCGACCATCTCGAAGGTGGCGTCGTCCGGGTAGATGACGCGCGTCGATTGGCCCACCACGTTTGCATGGCCAAGCAGCCGGCTCACCGCGCGATTGGCCCAGACCACACGACGGTCCTGCACGCGGATGATGCCAACCATGTCGTTGTCCAGCACCAGTTGCTGCTCGCGCGCCAGGCGGGTCGTGTAGGCATTGGCGGACAGCAGACGCCGGTGCTGCAGCAGCACGTAGGCAAAGCCGCTGGCCACCATCAGGATGACGGCAGCGGTGAAGAACCACTGGCGACGCTCGTCGGCCCGCCAGTGCGACAGGTAGGTCTGCGTGCTCAGGCCCACGAACACAGTCAGCGGATAGGCCGGCACATGCCGGTAGGCGAACAGCCGCTCGATCCCGTCCATCGGCGTCTTGGTGATGTACCAGCCCTGCTCGCGGTTCAGCGCCAGCTGGCGTTCCAGCGCGGCCGAGACGTCCGAGCTGCCGAGCCCGTAAGAGGCCGTGGGCGCCGAAGCCGCAAAGCGCGCCACCAGGCGCATCTCGTCCGAGCGCAGCGTGATCGAGCCGTCGTGGCCCATCGCCAGCTTGGCGAACAACGCATGGAAGTGCGAGCTGGCCAGCACTGCGTAGACCATGCCGCGGAACTCCCCCTTCTGCGTGACCAGAGGTCGCGCGACGATGATGCACCAGTCCTTGATGGCGCGGCTGAAGATGGGCTCGGACATCACGGTGCCGCCGCCTTCGCGTGCCTGGCGGAAGTAGGCGCGATCGCTGATTGAGAAAGCCTCCTCGCCCAGCGCCAGACCCGCGGTCACCTGGCCCTTTTCGTTCGCCACGCGCAGCGCGTTGGCAAAGGGCAGGAGCGCTGCCTGTTCGCGCAGCGCCTCGGCCAGCACGCGTTCGCGCGCAGCCGCGTCGGGGGCGTTGGCATAACGCGATGTGATGGTGGCGAGCGAGTTGTCCACCAGCCGCACCTCTGCCGCCACCTCCACGCTCAGGCCATTGGCCAGGTTGTCGGCGGCCTCACGGATGTGGTCGATCTCCTCCTCGCGGCTGGTCCGCAGGTTGAGCATGGTGGCCAGCACCAGCACCGCCGCCACGACCAGCGTGCCCAGCACGATCCAGCCGCCGATACGACTGGGCAGGCGGCTCGCCAAGCCGGCGAAGCGCTTTGCAAATTCGTCAGCCAGTCGTTCGAAGAAGCCAAGCATGTCTGATGCTCGCATCCCGATCCAAGCCCCGTCAACTCAGGTGAGCTGGTAGGCCGAACCCGGCTCGACCGCCGGCGGCAGCTCGCGGCCGCACAGCTCGAAGACCGAACGCTCGATGTTGCGGCTCATCGCGTCCAGCGCCAGCGCATGCGGCGTCAGCCCGAACGGCTCGGACACCTCATTGGCGATGGCCTCCAGCGCGATCAGGGTGTAGGACAGAAACACGCACAGCAGCGGCGTGAACACCTCGGCCGCGTCCACCAGGCCGAAGGGCAGCAGCACGCAATAGGTGTAGACCGTGCGGTGCAGCAGAACGCCGTAAGCGAAGGGAATCGGCGTGGAGGCGATGCGCTCGCAGCCACCCACGGCGCGGCCCAGTTCAGCCAGCTGCGCGTCCAGTGTCCAGAAGCGCGTGTCCGAGATCTGACCCGCGCTGTTGTGCTCGGCCAGGCGTTGGCGCAGTTGATGCAGGAGCACCGGTGCCCACTCGCTGCGGCTCATCAGCGCGCGCGTCCGCTGCGCGCCCAGCAGGCGCTCCAGATCCGCCGTCGGATCGCTCTGCCGCAGCTCGTGCTTGAGTGCATAAACCACGGCCACGACCTCGTCCGCCACCGCCTGCGCTTCTTCCTTCGGCAAGTAGCACAGCGCCTGCGAGCTCAGCGCACGAGCTGAGATCAGCAGCTGCCCCCACAGATGCCGCGCCTCATCGAAGCGCTGGTAGCTGGCCGTGTTGCGAAAGCCCAGGAAGATCGCCAGCGTCAGGCCGAACAGCGTCAGCAGCGTTGTGTTGAGGGGGATCTTCTCGCCGAACACACGCCCGTGCGTGGCCACCGCCACGCAGCTCACCACCGTCATGAAGGCGAGCTGCGGAATGATGGACTGCAGCACCGATCCCTTCCACACGAAGAGGAGGCGCAACCAGCTCTGCTTGGGGCGGACGATCATTGCTTCTTCAAGAGCACCGGGATCGACTTGTACGACGGCGTGCCGCTGTCCTTGTCGATGTAGTCCAGCGGTGCCAGCACGTTCGCCTCGGGATAGTAAGCCGCCACCGTGCCGGGAGCCACGTCGTACTCGATCACGGTGATGCCCGGCAGCTGCAGGGTGCGGCCCGGCACGTCGGTGACGATGTCGACCACGTCGCCGTGTTCCAGCCCGCGCGCGGCCAGGTCGGCCGCGTTCATGAACAGCACGTCGCGACGGCCGAAGACGCCGCGGTAACGGTCGTCCAGTCCGTAGATCGTGGTGTTGTACTGGTCGTGGCTGCGGATCGTGATCAGGCGCAGCGCCTGCTCGCCCCAGGGCTCGTAGCGCGCACGCACGCCAGGAAAGACCGAGAACTGCGCCTTGCCCGTGGGCGTGGGCCAGCGGCGCTCTGTCGGCGGCAGCGGCAGGCGGAAGCCGCCCGGCACGCGGATGCGCTCGTTGTAATCGTCGAAGCCCGGAATGGATTTCTCGATCAGCTCGCGGATCGCGTCGTTGTCGGTGGACAGGCCCATCCAGTCAATGCGGCTGCTTGGCAGCGTGGCGCGTGCGATGGCCGCGACGATCGCCACCTCGGAGCGCAGATGCTCCGAAGCCGGCTTCAAGCGCCCGGCTGAAGCGTGCACCATCGACATCGAGTCCTCGACCGTGATCGACTGCATCTCGCCGCCCTGCACGTCCAGCTCGGTGCGGCCGAGCACGGGCAGCAGGAAGCTCTCGCGCGCCACGAGCAGGTGCGAGCGGTTGAGCTTGGTGCCCAGCTGCACGCTCAGCTCAAGCTTGCGCATCGCCGCATAGCAGCGCTCCGGGTCCGGCAGCGCCACGGCCAGGTTGCCGCCCAGGCACAGCAACGCCTTGGCCGTGCCGGCTTCGATGGCGTGCATGGCCTGCACGGCGTCGTGGCCGTGATGCTGCGGCGGCTTGAAGCCGAACACGCTCTCGAAGCGTTCCAGGAAGGCCGCCGTGGGCTTTTCCGAGATGCCCACCGTGCGATTGCCCTGCACATTGGAGTGGCCGCGCAGCGGGCAGATACCGGCGCCGGGCTTGCCGAAGTTGCCGCGCATCAGCAGCAGGTCGGCGATCAGCCGCACCGTGCCCGTACCGCGGTTGTGCTGGGTGATGCCCATGCCGTAGGCGACGATGGTCGCGTTGGATTTGGCGTAGGCCGCAGCCACGGTTTCCAGCTCGGCGCGCTTCAGGCCGCTCTCGGCCTCGATGTCCGCCCAGCTCGTGGCGTCCAGATCGGCGCGGGTGGCTTCGAAGCCCTGCGTGTGCTGGGCGATGAACTCGTGGTCAATCACACCGCCCGAGCCGGCTCCAGCGGCATCCAGCGCCAGCAGCGCCTTCATGATGCCCTTGAGCGCCGCCGCATCGCCGCTGGCCTTGACCTGGTAGTAGCTGCTGGCAATGCCCGTCGAGCCATAGCTGGCCATCTCGACGACATTCTGCGGATCGGCAAAGCGCTCCAACGCCCGTTCGCGCAGCGGGTTGAAGACGATGATCGGCACCTTGCGGCGGGCCGCCTCGTGCAGCGTGCCCATCATGCGCGGGTGGTTGGTGCCCGGGTTGTGGCCGATGGAGAGGATCAGCTCGGTCTGCTCGAAATCATCCAGCGAGACCGTGCCCTTGCCGATGCCGATCGACTGCGGCAGCCCGACGCTCGTGGCCTCGTGGCACATGTTCGAGCAGTCGGGGAAGTTGTTCGTGCCGAACTCGCGGGCGAACACCTGATACAGGAAAGCCACCTCGTTGGAGGCGCGGCCGGAGGCATAGAACTCCGCCTGATCGGGCGAATCCAGTCCGCGCAGCAGCTCGCCGATGCGCTCGAAGGCCGCCTCCCATTTGACGGGCAGATAACGGTCCGTCTCGGCGTCATAGGCCATCGGGTGCGTCAGGCGGCCCAGGCTTTCCAGCTCGAAGTCGGAGCGCTGCAGCAGCTCGGTGACCGTGTGCTGGGCGAAGAACTCGGGCGTGACGCGCTTGTTCGTGGCCTCCCAGGTCACGGCCTTGGCGCCGTTCTCGCAGAACTGAAAGGTGGACTTGTGTTCCTTGTCCGGCCAGGCGCAGCCCGGGCAGTCAAAACCAGCCGGCTGGTTGGTACGCATCAGCAGGATGGGCGCTTCGGTCAGCGTCATCTGCTGCTGCACGGCCTGGGCGGTGGCGCGCAAGGCGCCCCATCCGCCGGCAGGGCCGCCATAGGGTCGGATGCCCGGGACTTCTTTTCGCTTGTTCATGGTGCCATTTTCGTTCGCGGTGGCACTGCGCCGAAGAACACAGTTGGGCCGTCGAGCCTGGAGCACAGTTCTGTGCGTGCGCGGTACGGGCCGGACTGTGCTCTTTCGATCCGACCGCCTCGCCCCATCATCGAAAGCATGACCACCCCGACCTTTCGAGGCCCCACCCTGCTGATCGCCGAACACACGGATCCTGCGGCACGCAGCAGCGCGGGCATTCGCACCCTGCACGAGTTGCACGCGACGCAGCTGGCCATCGCCGCCATGGCTCGAACGGCGCCGGCCATCCAGGAGCTGCCGCTGGCCACCGCCGGCGGCCGGGTGCTGGCGCGTGACACTGTGGTGGACACGCAATGCGACGGGCGCGAAGGCAGCCATGTGCTGCCGGCCGGCACGCGGCTGGAGTGGTATCTGTTGCCGCTGCTGGCCGCCAGCTCCCACGGCGTCGTGGCGGTCCGCGCGCCGTTGCGCGCGGTGGTCGTCACCTTGCAGATCGAGGGCAATCGCGAAGCCACGGTCGGCGCCGTGATGGTCCGCTCCGCGCTGGAGCGCATGGGCGTTCAGACCCACGGCCTGCGCATCGCGGAACCGGCGCTGCCCGAATCGGCGGCGCTGCAGCGCCTGTCCAAATCCTGCGACCTGATTCTGGTCGTCGACAGCCGCGTCAAGACGCCGCTCGAAGGTTTGGACGCGCCCCAGCATTTCGAGGTGCTCGGGCGGCCCTGCATGGTCCTGCCCAGCTGTCCGCTGGCCGCGCTGTCGAGCTTCGTGGCGTTCACCGTGCCGCTGCTGCGGCGCCTGCAGGGCCGCATGCCCGAGCTGCCGGCGATCCGCACGGCGACCGATGCGGCTCAGGGCGACGAAGCGCGCGTCGGCACCGGGCTGTGCTGCGTCAGCGTCGTACCTTTCGGCGACGGGCTGCGCTCCTGCATGCCCGGCCCGGACACTTCACTGCTGCTGAGCCTGGCCGGCATTGCCGGCGTGGCGTGGAAGCCGGAAGACCTGGCCGCCACGCAGCCGAGTACGGTGGCCTTCCTGCCGCTGGCCGAATGGCTGCGCTGACCCCGAGCGTCATTTGACTCTGACCTTGCGCCAGGTGGGTTTCATGGAATCGCGAAATGCGGCCCGCACGATGAACAGGTACGAATACAGCATCGATGCGGTCAGCACGCCCGCAGCGGCAGCGGCCAGATACAGGCCGCCTCTGGGCAAGGTCCGCTCAAGAAGCATCGCGCCGACAACGAGCAAGGGCGTCAGGATGCAGGCCATGTGGAAGATTCCGAAGGCCACGAGCTCGAGCAGCGCCAGCGGCTTGTCCGCCCAGCCCACGCTGCGGAATTGGCGAAACGGCTCGACGAGAACCCAAGGCGCGCCATCGTCCTTCGGGAGATTCATCCGGGCTCCTCGCATGAGGAAGGACGCCCAGGCGCCCAGCCCGATGGACAAGGCAAACGCAAAGGGCAGCAGTTCGGACTCCCGCACCGCGAGGCTGACGCCAGGCAGCGTTACGGACTCCTGCTCGTACTTGATCCTCAGGTCGCGATAGACGTTCAGGGCGTTAACACCCGTGACGCCAAACGCCTCGCCGATCCGCGTCGCGTCCGCCTGCAACTCCTCTGCGCCGAGCAGGCCATAGAACTGAATGGCCTCCGGCTCGCCTTCCCAACTCACTGCGGCGCCTACCACCTGAGGTCTCACCACGGTGAAATCGACCTTGTCCTCGACCGGGTGGACGTTGGTCACACAAAACCGATGCCCGTCTCCGATCAATGCGGCGTCACGGCCGGGCACATTCATCACCACGGCACAAAAGAGCACGGCCTTCCCGCCAAGACATGGGACTTCATCGTCAGAAGGTTTTCGCGGCTTCGCCCCGCAATCGCCGACCTTCGCACCGCTGCCAATGTTCTTGGCCAGCAGTTGCTCCATCTCGCCCCCTTGGATGGGTCTCACGTCGATCCAGATGCGACCACCGAGCAAGCCGGCAGAGTACCGGCAGTTCCAGGTGTCGCAGCCCATGGTCCCGATCAAACCGAGTTGGGCGCCGACCATGGTCTGGACTCGTTTTTCATAGTTGGCCTGCACCAGCGCAGGCAGCATCTGGTCACCCTGAGAATCAGGAACGAAGCCTTTCGGGAAGTTGGGCCCGAGGAACCTCCAGGCACCCACCTGCGCCGAAATGGCGTCCTCGGCGATGACGATTCTTTCCGTCTCGATCAACGCCGCCTTGAGGTGGCTGCGCTGCAGCATGGCCAAGGCAACGACGATCAGCAACAGTCCAAGCGCGGACAAGGGATACCGCAATTCTTTGACTGACCCGTTCATGGCCATCCCCCAACCCGCCAAAGCGTTGGAGCGTAGCAAGACCGCGCTCAGACACCATCAGCAGATCGGAGGAAGAGGAGGACGAGGGGGAGGCCTCAGGCCCAGCCGCCGCCCAGCGCCTTGATCAGCGCAATCGTCGACTGGAACTGCGCCGACCGAACCTGCAAGGCCTGGCGGCGCAGCGTCAGTTCGCTGCGGCGCGCGTCCAGCAGTTCGAGCTGGCTCACCAGGCCGTTGCGGTAGCGCGAGTCGGACAGCGTCAGCGCGCGCTCGGCCGAAGCCACCGCGCGCTGCTGCACCTCGGCCTGCTCGGACAGCAGGCGCAGCGAGGACAGCTGGTCTTCCACTTCCTTGAAAGCCACCAGCACCTGCTCGCGATAGCCGGCAGCGGCGGCATCTGCTTCCGCAGCCGCGCTTTCCACGCCGGCCTTGCGACGGCCGCCGTCGAACAGCGGCAGGTTCAAGAGCGCGTTCACGCCCCACAGGCCGGCCGACTGCTTGAACAGATCGGACAGCTCGGGCGAGGCTACGCCGCCGTTGGCGGTGAGCGAGAGCGTGGGGAACCAGGCGGTCTGCGCCACGCCCACGCGCAGCTGCGCGGCCTTGAGGCTGGCCTGCGCGGCGATCACGTCCGGGCGGCGCTCCAGCATGGCGCTGGGCAGGCCGGCGGGCACGGCCGGCAGCAGTTCGCTCCAGCGCGCCTCGGCCAGGCTCAGCTGGCTGGGCAACTGGCCGACGAGCAGGGCCAGCGCATGTTCCAGCTCAGCACGGCTGCGGTCGAGCTCCAGCGCCTGCGACTGGGTGGCCGCCACTTCGGTGCGCACACGGGCCAGGTCCAGCTCGGCGATGTCGCCGGCGGCGTGGCGGCGCTCGGTCAGCGTCAGCGTCTCTTGATACGCCGCCACCGTCTCGCGCATCAGAGCGCGTTCGGCATCGAGCGCACGCAGAGCGAAGTAGGTCTGCGCCACTTGCGACTGCACGAGCAGGCGCGTCGATTGCAGCAGGGCTTCGCGCGACTTCACGTCCAGCGCCGCGGCATTGCTGGCCTTGGCGATGCGGCCGATCACGTCGACCTCGTAGGAGGCGTCAAGCCGCAGCTCGTGCAGCGTGCCCGCCTGGGCCTGGGCGCGGTTGAAGTCGCCGCCGGCGCGGCCGGAGCCGGCCGAGACGCCGACCTGCGGCCAGCGCGCTGCATCGGCGTTGCGCAGCAGCGCGCGCGCTTGCGTCAGTCGGGCGGCGGCCAGCTGCAGGCTGGTGTTGTGGACCAGGGCCTGTTCGGTCAGCGCGTCGAGCTGCGGATCGGCGAACGACTTCCACCACTGCGCCGTCGCTGCGGCAGCCGTGCCTTGCACGCTGCTGCCCTGGAAGCTGGCGGGCACGTCGGGCATCGGGTGCGAGTCCGGCGTGGCCAGATTGGCGCAGCCGGCCAGCACCAGAGCCGCGGCCAGGGGGATCAAAGCATGGAGTTTCATTTTGTGGCTCCGTTCATTCATTCATGGTCATGGCGCGGAGCGGCCGGCAGTGCTCGAGCGTCACCGCCCGAGCCGTGCAGCGCATCGGCGCCTGCAAAGGCTTCGACATGGGCATCGGCATCACCGTGCAGCTTGAGCGGACGGTTGCCCGTCAGCGCACGCAGCAGCACGTAGAACACGGGCGTCAGGAAGAGGCCGAAGGCGGTCACGCCGATCATGCCGGCGAACACAGCCACGCCCATGGCGGACCGCATCTCCGAACCAGCGCCGTGCGAGAGCACCAGCGGGATCACGCCCATGATGAAGGCCATCGAGGTCATCAGGATGGGGCGCAGGCGCAGACGGGCGGCCTCGATCGCGGCTTCGAGTGGCTTGCGGCCGGCGAACTCGAGCTCACGAGCGAACTCCACGATCAGGATCGCGTTCTTCGCACTCAAGCCCACCAGCACCATCAGGCCGATCTGCGTGAAGACGTTGTTGTCGCCCTTGGTCAGCCACACACCCGTCATCGCCGCCATCAGGCCCATGGGCACGATCAGCAGGATGGCCAGCGGCAGGGTCAGGCTTTCGTACTGGGCAGCCAGCACCAGGAAGACCAGCAGGATGGCGAGCGGGAAGACCCAGATCGCGGAGTTGCCGGCCAGGATTTCCTGGTACGTCAGCTCGGTCCATTCGTAGCTGATGCCTTTGGGCAGCGTCTCGGCGGCAATGCGCTTGATGGCTTCTTGTGCCTGGCCCGAGCTGAAGCCCGGGGCCGGGCCGCCGTTGATGTCGGCGGAGAGGAAGCCGTTGTAGCGCATGGCGCGTTCCGGACCAACCGAGTTCTGCACCTTCATCAGCGCGGACAGCGGCACCATCTCGCCCGACGACGAACGCACCTTCAGCTGGCCGATGTCTTCGGCACGGGCGCGGAACGGCGCATCGGCCTGGACGCGCACGGAATACGTGCGGCCGAACTTGTTGAAGTCGTTCACATACAGGCTGCCGAGGTAGATCTGCATGGTGTCGAACACGTCCGTCACGGCCACGCCGAGCTGGCGCGCCTTGGTGCGGTCGATGTCGGCGTAGAGCTGCGGCGTGTTGACCTGGTAGCTCGTGAACATGCCGGCCAGCTCGGGGGTCTTGTAGGCCTTGGCCATGAAGGCCTTCACGGCTTGGTCAAGGGCTTCGTAGCCGAGGCCGCCGCGGTCTTCGAGCTGGAGCTTGAAGCCGCCGGTCGTGCCCAGGCCCTGCACCGGAGGCGGCGGGAAGATCACGACGAAGGCGTCCTGGATCTGGCCGTACTGCGCGTTGAGCTTGCCCGCGATCTCGCCGGCCGAGAGGCCCTTGCCGGAACGCTGGTCGAAGTCCTTCAGCGAGGCAAACACGATGCCCGAGTTGGAGCTGTTGGTGAAGCCGTTGATCGACAGGCCCGGGAAGGCGATGGCATGTTCCACGCCCGGCGTCTTCATGGTGATGTCGGTCATGCGGCGGATCACGTCCTCCGTGCGGTCGAGCGTGGCGCCGTCAGGCAGCTGGGCAAAGCCGATCAGGTACTGCTTGTCCTGCGCCGGCACGAAGCCGCCGGGCACGATCTTGAACAGGCCAAAGGTCAGCACGATCAGGCCGGCGTAGAGCACCAGCATCGGCGTCTTGCGCTGGATGGCCTTCTGCACGCCACCGCCGTAGGCTTCGGAGCCGCGCTTGAACACGCGGTTGAAGCCCTTGAAGAAGCGGCCGAAGACACGGTCCATGCCGCGGGTCAGCGCGTCCTTGGGCGCATCGTGGCCCTTGAGCAGCATCGCAGCCAGCGCGGGCGAGAGCGTCAGCGAATTCACGGCGGAGATGACCGTCGAGATGGCAATCGTCAGCGCGAACTGGCGGTAGAACTGCCCCGTCAGGCCGGTGATGAAGGCCAGCGGCACGAACACGGCGACGAGCACCAGCGCGATGGCGATGATCGGACCCGAGACCTCGCGCATCGCGCGGTAGGTCGCGTCACGCGGCGTGAGGCCCGCCTCGATGTTGCGCTCGACGTTCTCCACCACCACGATGGCGTCGTCCACCACGATGCCGATGGCCAGCACGAGGCCGAACAGCGACAGCGCGTTGATCGAGAAGCCGAACAAGTGCATCACCGCGAACGTGCCCACCACCGAAACCGGCACAGCCAGCAGCGGGATGATGGAAGCGCGCCAGGTCTGCAAGAACAGGATCACGACGATCACCACCAGCGTGATGGCTTCCAGCAGCGTGTGCACCACGGATTCGATGGAGGCCCGCACGAACTGCGTCGGGTCGTAGACGATCTCGTAGTCCACGCCTTCAGGCATGAACTGCTTGACCTCCTTCATGGTGGCGCGCACCTGGTCGGAGATCTGGATCGCGTTGGAGCCAGGCGCGGCAAAGATCGGCAGCGCGACGGCGTCCTTGTTGTCGAGCAGCGAGCGCAGCGCGTAGCCGGAAGCGCCGAGCTCGATGCGGCCGAGGTCGCCCAGGCGCGTCACGGCGCCGTTGGCCTCGGTCTTCACGATGATGTCGGCGAATTCTTCCTCGGACTGCAGGCGGCCTTGCGCATTGACCGAGAGCTGCAGGTCCACGCCCTGCAGGCCCGGCGAAGCGCCGACCACGCCGGCAGCGGCCTGGATGTTGTTGCTGCGGATGGCAGCCACCACATCGTCGGCCGACAGACCGTGCTGCGCCACCTTCTGCGGATCAAGCCACACGCGCATGGCGTAGTCGCCCGAGCCGAAGATCTGCACGTCGCCCACGCCCTGCAGACGCGCCAGGCGGTCCTTGACGTTGAGCAGCGCGTAGTTGCGCAGGTAGGTCATGTCGTAGCGACCATTGGGCGAGAGCAAGTGCACGACCATCGTCAGGTCGGGCGAGCTCTTGACCGTGGTGATGCCGAGTCGGCGCACCTCTTCGGGCAGGCGCGGCTCGGCTTGCGAGACGCGGTTCTGCACGAGCTGCTGGGCCTTGTCGGGATCGGTGCCCAGCTTGAAGGTTACGGTCAAGGTCATCAGGCCGTCGGTCGTGGCCTGGCTGCCCATGTAGAGCATGCCTTCCACGCCGTTGAGCGCTTCTTCCAGCGGCGTGGCCACGGTTTCAGCGATCACCTTGGGATTGGCGCCAGGGTAGTTGGCGCGCACGACCACCTGCGGCGGCACGACCTCGGGGTATTCCGAGATGGGCAGGCCGCGCACGGCGATCAGGCCGGCCAGCACCATCAGGACCGAGATCACGCCGGCGAAGATCGGCCGGTCGATGAAGAATTTGGAGAGATTCATGGCGGGGTTCTTTCTTCTTCAGCAGCGGCGGCTCAGCTCTTGGCCGGCGTTGCTGCGGCCTTGGCTTGAAGCTCAGCCTTGGCATCCATCGCGACTTGTGTTGGGGCCAGCAAGGCGCCCGGCTGCACGCGCTGCAAGCCGTTGACGACGATGCGCTCCGAGGCCTTGAGGCCATCGGTCACGATGCGCAGGCCATTCACCGCGGCGCCGAGCTTGACTTCGCGGTACTCGGCGCGGTTGTCCTTGGCGACGACCATCACGAAGCGCTTGCTCTGGTCAGTGCCGACGGCACGCTCGTTGATCAGCAGTGCATCGCGCTTGCCGGCCTCGCCCATGCGCACGCGGGCGAACTGGCCGGGCATCAGCGAGCCGTCCTTGTTGTCGAAGACGGCGCGCACGCGCACGGTGCCGCTCTTGGCGTTGACCTGGTTGTCGATCAACTGCAGGTGGCCGGCCAGCGGCGTGCCGTCCTGGCCCATCGTGCCCATCTGCACCGGCACATGGTCCAGCTTGCTGCGCTCGGTCAGGGCCTTGGAGATGGTCTGCTCGTCAGCGTCGAAGCTGGCGTAGATCGGGCTCACCGACACCAGCGTGGTCAGCACCGGCGACGAAGGACCGGCCGCGACCTGGTTGCCCACCGTGATCTCCAGCTTGCCCACGCGGCCCGAGACCGGCGCGCGCAGCTGCGTGTAGGAGAGGTTCAGCTTGGCGGCTTGCAGGCCGGCTTGGGCGGCACGCAGGTTGGCATCGGCTTCGCGCTGGGCGTTGCTGCGCTCATCCAGCTCACGTTGCGCGATGGCCTGCTCGGCCCACAGGCGCTGGGCGCGGGCCACGTCGCTGCTCGTGTAGAGCGCGCGGGCCTTGGCGGCGGCCACCTGGGCTTCGGCGCGATCGACTTCGGCCTGGTAGGGCGCGGGGTCGATGCTCAGCAGCAGATCGCCCTGGCGGACCAGCGCGCCTTCACGGAAGTGCACCGATTGCACCGTGCCGGGCACGCGCGGACGCAGCTCCACGCGTTCGACGGCTTCGAGGCGGCCGGAGAACTCTTCCCAGGTCTGCACTTCGCTCGACTGCACGATGGCCACCGAGACAGGCGTGGCCGGCGGCGCAGCGGGCGGGGCTTCGGCCGAAGCCGGGCTGCTGGCCAGCAGCACATAGCTGGCAGCCGCGACGGCACTCAGCGCGGCGAAGGAAGTGCCGGCCACCCAGAGGCGACGGCCAGAGTTCGGGAACAGGTTCGACGATTGGGTCATGACGGACTCCGAAAAGAGGTGGAAGGAACTTGTTGGGCAATGCCGCGGCCCGACCTGGGCCGCAAACGGCAGGCAAAAAACAGGAGGAAAAGAAACGAAAACGACGGCGGCGCGAACTTCAGCGCCTCAGCCGGGCGGCGCCCTCAACAGCGGCGCGGCGATACTGGGAGCAGACGGAGCTTGATCATGGCTGGCCTTCAAATATTTTCGTAGTATGCGTTACGAAATTGCAATGTAGTTGGCTTGCGCGGACTCGTCAAGACATTTATTATCGATCATTATGAAAATCGAAGAGCCCAAGGCTGTCAAGCCGCGCGGCCGCCCGCTGTCGTTCGACCGAGACAAGGCCCTTGAGCAGGCCATGCACGTCTTCTGGCAGCGTGGCTACGAAGCCGCATCCGTCGCCGAGCTGACCGCTGCGATGGGCATCACCGCACCCAGTCTCTACACCGCCTTCGGCGACAAGGAGCGGCTGTTCTTCGCTGCGATCGAGCGTTATGCCAACGGCCCCGGCGCCGGCTTCCCGCTCGCGCTGGAAGAAGAACCCACCGCCTTCGACGCGATCCGCCGGCTGATGCTGGAACTGGCCGAGGAACAGACCTGCAACGACCATCCGCGCGGCTGCATGATCGCCATGGCCGCCACCAACTGCAGCCAGGCTTCGGCCCACATCCAGGCGGCGTTGTCCAAGCGGCGCGAGGCCAGCGTGAACGGCATTCGCTGCCGCATCGAGTGCGACATCCAGCGCGAGCAATTGCCGGCCGGCACCGATGCCGCGGCGCTGGCGGGCTTCTACGCCACGGTGATGCGCGGCATGTCCATGCAGGCTGCCGACGGCGCGAGCCGCGAAGCGCTGGTGCAGGTGGCCGAGTCGGCGATGCGGGCCTGGCCGGGAAAGCCGCCCAAGCCTGCTGCCAAAGCTGCGACCCAACCTGCGAGTAAAGCGGCGAAGACCTCCAAGTGATCGAATCATGACGGTCAGCTCCTGATTGATGAGGAGTGACTGTAGAAGTCGGCTGAGGTCAGGCGTTAGACCATTCCTCGCCGGGTATTGCACGATCCTCGCGGGTGCGGCGGTGCCGGTGCGGCCGCTTGCAAAATCCTCTTGAGTCCTTGCACGAAGCTCCAGCCGGCCTTCTTTTGGCCCCTGGGGCACAAGACAAACGGCGCCGCAAACATTACTGTTCGTTCATGCTGACAGCCTTCAAGCGAGCCGACAGCGAAGACCGCTCGGCCGAACAGATGAAGATCACCGTCATGCGCGCCGACCTGGCCGCGCAGATCGAGCGCCACACCGGCGGCGTCGACGGGATCTACGAAACCGTCGTCCCGCGCCTCACTCTGGTGCGCATGACGCGTGCGCGCCCGCCCGCGCATGGCCTGCAACAACCGGCCTTCTGCGTGCTGGCCCAGGGCAGCAAGCGTGTGCTGCTCAACGACGAGGTCTACGACTACGACAGTGGCACCTACCTGGTCGCCTCGCAGAACCTGCCGGTCTCGGGCCACGTGATCGAGGCCTCGGAAGAACATCCCTACCTCGGCCTCAAGCTCGAGTTCGATGTGCGCGATGTGGCCGCCCTGGCACTGGAGCTCAAGGACCTGGACACCGGCGCCAGCCGCCAGGCCCAGCGCGGCCTCTTTGTCGGCACGATGACGACGACGCTGTTCGATGCCGTGCTGCGCCTGGTGAACCTGCTGGACTCGCCCGGCGACATCGCCACCCTGGCGCCGCTGTGCCAACGCGAGATCCTCTACCGCCTGCTGCGCGCCCCGGAAGGCTGGCGCCTCGCGCAGATGGCCATCGTGAACAGCCACAGCCAGCGCATGGCCCAGGTGATCCAGCGCCTGTACAACGACTTTCACCAGCCGCTGCACATGGAGGCGCTGGCGCGCGAGGCGCACATGAGTGTGTCTTCGCTGCACAGCCGCTTCAAGGAAGTGACGGCCATGAGCCCGCTGCAGTTCCAGAAGCAGCTGCGGCTGCAGGAGGCGCGCCGCATCATGCTCAGCGAGCAGATCGACGCGGGCATGGCGGGGCATCGCGTGGGTTACGAAAGCCCGTCGCAGTTCAACCGGGAGTACAGCCGCTTCTTCGGTCTGCCGCCGGCCCGGGACATCCGCCGGCTGCGCGAGGAGCAGCTGGGCCTGAACTGAGCGGGCGAGCAACAATGGCGGGATGACCAAGACCGCCCTGCTGCTCGCACCCCTGCTCCTCTTGGCGTCCTGCGCCAGCAACCCACCTGCGGCTCCGGCTCCGGCTCCGAACGCCGATGGCGAAATCCGCACCGAGCAAAGCTTTGCCGAATGGCGGGCCCGCACGAACGCGCCGTTAGCAGCCTTCGCAGCCCAGCTCGACGCCCGCGGCCTGGCCGAGCAGGTGCCGCTGCACGAGCTGCTGCGCTCCGCCAGCGACTGGGCCAAGTGCAATGCCGAGCCCTACGCCCTGCCGCCCGAGGCGCAGTGGCCCGAGGTCTACTCGGTGCTCACGCTCCTGAAGACGATGCGCGCGCAAGGCGTGCTCGGCCGCGTCGTCGTCTACTCCGGCTATCGCGACGAGACGCTCAACGCTTGCGCCGGTGGCGCCAAGGGCAGCGCTCACCTGCGGTCCTTCGCCATCGATTTCCGCCCCGTCGCCACGCCAGCGGAAAGCGACGAGACCGACCAGCGGCTGTGCCGCTTTTGGCAGACCCAGGGCCAGGCTTTGCACATGGGCTTGTCGCGCTATCCCTCGGGGCGTATCCACATCGACACGCACGGCTGGCGCACCTGGGGCGCGGACCACACGCAGACGACGGCCTTCTGCACCAAGCCGGCCCAGCCCTGAGTTTCGGGGCAAGGTTCTCCTCGGTCAGGCGGTCTTGGCAAGCTGAACACGCGGCTCGGCCTGCTCGATCAGACCCGGCCCGTCCTCTGAATCGCCGGCGTCCAATCCCCCTCGATGATCCGGCTGGCAACTCTCCAGCACCTCGTCGGTGCACAGCGCCGCAGCCATCTGCGCGCGCACGGCGTCGCGATCCTCGGTCGGCACCAGCTCGAGCAGGTTGCGCCCGATGCGCTCGATCGGATCGCAGCCGTGCCGCCGGGCGTAGGCCTCGTTGGCCAGCGAGATGCAGTCGGCCAGCGCCTCCGCAATCGCGCGGCGCTGGTGGGCCGCTTGCAACATCTGTCGCAGCTGCGTGTCGGTGCAAGTCTTGCGCATGGCTGTCCCCTCGTTGCCGGCCTGTGAATTTCCGGACGTTTGGATGGATCCGCGCTTCGTCCCTTACAAGTCCTTTCACCGTCCCTGGGCTGCATCAACTAGATTGCGCCCGAACACACGATCGAGCGGGGGAGATGGAAGCCGACACCACATTCATTACGCCGACCCGGGCGCCCAGGCCGCTGGCCTGCCCGGCCGCACTCACCGTCTCGAGCACGCTGGCCGCATGCGGCGGCGGCGGTGGCGGGGGCGGCCCTTCGCCCGCGCCCGGCCCGGCGCCTGCGCCACCTCCGGCCACGCCCAGCGATGGCGAGGCCTCGCGCTTTCTCTCCCAGGCCGCCTTCGGTGGCACGACGGACGGCATCGCCACGGTCAAGGCGCAGGGTTACGCCGCTTGGCTGGACGCACAGTTCGCCCTGCCCCGCACGAGCAGCCACTACGACTGGATGGTGGCGGCCGGCTATGCCGCCGTGGCCACCAACGCCAACAACTTCAACGGCGCGGACAACACGCTGTGGCGCAAGCTGATCAGCTCGCCCGACGTGCTGCGCCAGCGCATGGTGCTGGCGCTGTCGGAGATCTTCGTGGCCTCGATGAACGGCATCCCCGTGGCCTGGCGCGGCTTCCTCACTGCCGCCTACGTGGACGTGCTGGAGGCCAACGCCTTCGGCAGCTACCGCGCGCTGCTGCAGGCCGTGACGCTCTCGCCGGCCATGGGCGTCTACCTGAACATGCGCGGCAACCGCAAGGCCGATCCCAAGACCGGCCGCCTGCCCGATGAGAACTACGCACGCGAAGTGATGCAGCTGTTCTCCATCGGCCTGGTGCAGCTCAATCTCGACGGCACGCCCAAGCTCGACGGCTCCAGCAAGCCGATCCCGACCTACGGTCAGCAGCAGATCACCGACCTGGCCGCGGTCTTCACCGGCTGGGAGTTCGACAACGCCAGCAACACCGAGCCGAGTTACGCGCAGCGGCCCATGGTCAACATCGCCGCGCGCTTCACCACCGGCGCCAAGAAGGTGCTGGACGTGAGCATCTCCGCCACCGCCGACGGTCCCGCCGCGCTGGGCGTCGCGCTGGACACGCTGGCCAGTCATCCGAACGTCGGCCCCTTCATCGGCCGTCAGTTGATCCAGCGCTTCGTGTGCTCCAACCCGAGTCCGGCCTACGTGGCACGCATCGCCGCCGTGTTCAACGACAACGGCGCCGGCGTGCGCGGCGACCTGAAAGCCGTGCTGCGCGCCATCCTGCTCGACAAGGAAGCCCGTGCCGCGCCCAGCGGCAACGGCAGCGGCAAGCTGCGCGAGCCGGTGATGCGCTTCCTGCAATGGGCGCGCGCCGTCGGCCTTGCCTCGCCGACCGACTTGTGGAACGTGGGCGACCTGAGCAACCCCGCCAGCCGCCTGGGCCAGAGCCCGATGCGCAGTCCTTCGGTCTTCAATTTCTTCCGCCCCGGCTATGTGCCGCCGAACTCGCAGCTGGGCACGAACAACGTCACCGCGCCGGAGTTCCAGCTCTGCAACGAGAGCTCGGTGGCCGGCTATCTGAACTTCATGCAGGGCGTCATCGCCAACGGCATCGGCGAACTCAAGCCCGTGTACGACGCCGAACTGGCCGGCTCCGTGGACGCCGCCGCGCTCGTCGATCGTTGGTCGCTGCTGCTGACCGGCTCCAGCCTGTCTTCTGCCACGCGCTCGAGCCTCGTCACCGCCATCGGCACGATGGCTTCGACCACGGATGCCAACAAGAAGAATCGCGTGCAGGCTGCGATCCTGATGGTGATGGCCACTCCCGAATACCAGGTGCTGCAATGAGCGTGAAACAACTCCAGCGCCGCGAATTCCTGCGCCGAAGCTCCGCCTTGGGCCTGATGGGCACCGCCGCGCCCTGGGCGCTGAACCTGGCGGCCATGGCCGAGGCTTCCGCTCAGACCGCGAGCGACTACAAGGCCCTGGTCTGCGTCTTCTTCTACGGCGGCAACGACTACGCCAACACCGTCGTGCCGTACGACGCCACCACCTACGCCAGCTACGCGCAGATCCGCCAGACCCTGGCCACCGCGCGCGATCAACTGCTGCCGCTGACGCCCAGCACCGCCCTGCCCGGTGGCGCGCAGCTGGCGCTGGCGCCGCAGCTCACGCGCATGAAGGGCCTCTTCGATGCCGGCTCGCTCGGCGTGCTGCTCAATGTGGGCACGCTGGTGCAGCCGACCACGCTGGCGCAGTACCAGGCGCAGAGCGTGCCGCTGCCGCCCAAGCTGTTCTCGCACAACGACCAGCAAAGCGTCTGGCAGGCCTCATCGCCAGAAGGCGCGATCTCGGGCTGGGGCGGCCGCATGGGCGACCTCTTCCTCTCGGGCAACGGCAACGCCACCTTCACCTGCATCAACGTCTCGGGCAACGCCGTCTTCATGGCCGGTCAGCAGGCCGTGCAGTACCAGATCGCGCCAAGCGGCGCGGTCGCCATCAACGCAATCACCAAGCCGCTGTACGGCTCGCAGGCCTGTGCTGACGCGCTGCGCAGCCTGATCACCGCCAACAACCGCAGCCACTGGATGGAGAGCGAGCTCAACACCGTGGTCTCGCGCTCAGTCAACGCGCAGGGCATCGTCTCCAGCGCGCTGGCCGGCCTGCCCGCGCTGGCCACGCCGTTCGACACCGCCAACAACCTGGCCATGCAACTGCAGATGGTGGCCAAGCTGATCGCCGCACGATCGAGCCTTGGCGCCAAACGGCAGGTCTTCTTCGTCTCGCTGGGCGGCTTCGACCTGCACGATTTCCTGGTCGATCAGCACCCGGGCCTGCTCTCGAACATCGACGGTGCACTGGGCAGCTTCCAGGCCGCAATGACCGAGCTGGGCGTGGCGCAGCAGGTGACCGCCTTCACCGCCAGCGATTTCGGCCGCACACTCACCAGCAACGGCGACGGCTCCGACCACGGCTGGGGCAGCCACCACTTCGTGATGGGCGGCGCCGTCAAGGGTGGCCGCTTCATCGGCGACATGCCCGAGTACGGCCTGGGCGGCGCGCACGACGTGGGCCAGGGCCGGCTGCTGCCGGGCACGGCGGTCGATCAGCTCGGCGCCACGCTAGCGACCTGGATGGGCGTCAGCGCCGGTGATCTGCCCCTCGTGCTGCCGCAGATCGGCAACTACAGCGTCAAGGACATCGGCATCTTCTGACCGCCCGGTCGCTGCGCTGAGCTGCCAGGTTGCCGCGGCGACGGCAGTGCCGCTGCGCATCTGCCTGCCCGATCCGAAGGCTGTGCCTTGCCTGAACGCTGTTGGCCGGCCGCCGGGCCTGATCGCCGGCTGGAGCGGCGCGAACAAGGGGATCGCCCGCTTTCCGGTGAAGGGCGAGGGTCTTGCAGCTGGAGGGCTACCAGTCCGCGCGCTGAAGTCAGCGTCGCTGCAGCGTCATCGGCTCTGAGCGACACTGTGCCCGTTCAATCTTTTTGCGGAGGTTCCCGTGCAGCTCAAGGACAAAGTGGCTTACGTGACCGGCGCCGCCAGCGGCATCGGCAAGGCAATCGCGCTGTTGTATGCGGCCGAAGGCGCCAAGGTGGCGGTGGCCGACCTCAACCTCGCCGCGGCTCAGGCCACGGCCGAGGAGATCAGGGCCGCCGGTGGGCAGGCCATCGGCGTGGCCGTGGACGTGACAAGCGAGGAGCAAGTTAACGCCAGCGTGGAGGCCACGGTGGCGGCCTTTGGCGGCGTGGACATCCTCGTGTCGAACGCCGGCATCCAGATCGTGCATCCGGTCGAGGAGTTCGAGTTCGCCGAGTGGAAGAAGATGTTGGCCATCCACCTGGACGGTGCCTTTCTCACCACCAAGGCCTGCATCAAGCACATGTACGCGCAGGGCCGCGGCGGCTCCATCATCTACATGGGGTCGGTCCACAGCAAGCTGGCCTCGCTGCTGAAGGCGCCCTATGTGACGGCCAAGCATGGCCTGCTGGGCCTGGCCCGCACCGTAGCCAAGGAAGGCGCGACCAAGGGCGTGCGCGCCAACGTGATCTGCCCCGGCTTCGTGCGCACGCCGCTGGTGGACAAGCAGATCCCCGAGCAGGCGCAGACGCTGGGCATCAGCGAGGAAGACGTGATCAAGAAGGTCATGCTCAAGGACACGGTGGACGGCGAGTTCACCACCCTGGATGACGTCGCCCGCGTGGCTCTGCTGTTCGCGGCCTTCCCGACCAACGCCTTGACTGGCCAGTCGCTGATCGTCAGCCACGGCTGGTCGATGGAGTGATCCAGATGCTGCAACGCCGCCATCTTCTTGCGCTGGCTTTGAGCGTTAGCGCTGCCTTCGCCGCGCCAGCCGTCCAGGCCCAGACGCATCGCGTCTTCCCGCCCACCGCCCTGCGCGGCGAGTTCCTGCTGACGCAATATCCGGACGCCCTCATCAACGGCAAGCCCGCCAAGCTGGCACCCGGCGGACGCGTCTTCAGCGACACCAACATGCTGCTGCAGCCCGGCAGCCTCACGGGGCAGAAAGCCATCGTCCACTACGTGGTCGAGCCCAGTTCGGGCCTGCTGCTGACGGTGTGGGTGCTGAACTCGGCGGAGCTGGCCAACAAGCTGTGGCCACGCACGCCGCAGGAAGCCGCGGCCTGGCAATTTGACGCGGCGACGCAGACCTGGAAGAAGCCCTGAAGAGGCGCCGCCGGTAGAATTGCGGCCTTATCACGCATATTGCAGCCCCTGGACACATACCAGCCCCGCTGTGAGCCGATCCATCGCCCGTTCCGCGGGCGGTGAATGAATGGCCGTTCGGGGATTGCTGCGCGCAAGAACACACCCGGACCTGCCATGACCAAAAAAGTCTTCATCAAAACCTTCGGCTGCCAGATGAACGAGTACGACTCGGACAAGATGGCAGACGTGATGGGCGCCGCCGAAGGCTATGAAAAGACCGACGATCCCGAGAGCGCGGACCTGATCCTGTTCAACACCTGCTCGGTGCGCGAGAAGGCGCAGGAGAAGGTCTTCAGCGACCTCGGCCGCGTCAAGCATCTCAAGGCCAAGGGCGTGATGATCGGCGTGGGCGGCTGCGTCGCCTCGCAAGAAGGCGCCGCCATCATCGAGCGCGCGCCTTACGTGGACGTGGTCTTCGGTCCGCAGACCCTGCACCGCCTGCCGCAGATGCTGGCTGCGCGCCAGGAGCAACGCCGCCCGCAGGTGGACATCTCCTTCCCCGAGATCGAGAAGTTCGACAACCTGCCGCCGGCCAAGGTCGAGGGCGCTTCGGCCTTCGTGTCGATCATGGAAGGCTGCTCGAAGTACTGCTCCTACTGCGTGGTGCCGTACACGCGCGGCGAGGAAGTCTCGCGCCCGTTCGAGGACGTGCTGACCGAGATCGCCGGCCTGGCGGACCAGGGCGTCATGGAGATCAACCTGCTCGGCCAGAACGTGAACGCCTATCGCGGCAAGATGGCGGACAGCGATGAGTTCGCCGACCTCGCGCTGCTGCTGGAATACGCGGCCGAAATCCCCGGCATCCAGCGCCTGCGCTTCACCACCAGCCATCCGAACGAGTTCAGCCCGCGCCTGATCGAGGCCTACGGCAAGATCCCGCAGCTGGTGAACCACCTGCACCTGCCCGTGCAGCACGGCAGCGACCGCATCCTGATGGCCATGAAGCGCGGCTACACGGCGCTGGAGTTCAAGAGCATCGTGCGCAAGCTGCGCGCCATCCGCCCGGACATCCGCATCGCCAGCGACTTCATCGTCGGCTTCCCCGGCGAGACGGAAGACGACCACGCCAAGCTGATGAAGCTGGTGGAGGACGTGGGCTTTGACGCCAGCTTCTCCTTCATCTTCAGCCCTCGCCCCGGCACGCCGGCGGCGAATCTGGAAGATGCGACGCCTTACGAGGAGAAGGTGCGTCGCCTGCAGGAGCTGCAAGCCGCCATCGAGGCGAACGCGGTGAAGATCAGCGAAGGCATGGTCGGCAAGGTCGAGCGGATCCTGGTCACCGGCACCTCACGCAAGGACGCCTCTGAGCTGATGGGCCGCACCGAGTGCAACCGCATCGTCAACTTCAAGGGCCATCCGCGGCTGATGAACCAGCTGATCGACGTGCGGATCACGACCGCGTTTGCGCACTCGCTGCGCGGCGAGGTCGTGACGACCGAGGAGATCAGCGGCGCGTCAGCAGCCACCACTGCGGCAGCGTGATGCCGACCAGCATCAGGGCGTAGCCGGCCATGCGGCCGTCGCGCCCGAGCAGGACCAAGGCGGCGAGCACGGCGATGCTGCCGCCCGCCGCGCCCCACATCGCCAACCGGCGCCAGGGCATGGATTTCAGCTCGCCGCGCCAGATCAGCTTGGCAATCAGGGCCACCAGCAACGCCACGCCCCAGGCGGGCGCGAACAGGTTGGCAACGTGCCAGAAGGCGTCGAGTGGGGTCATGGTCCTAAATCTTACAATCGCTCCATGTCTGTCTTTGCCCTGGGCCTGAACCACCAGTCCGCGCCGCTCGATCTGCGCGGGCGGTTCGCGTTCACGCTCGAGCAACTGGCGCCCAATTTGCTGACGCTGCGACAGCGCCTGCACGCCGGCGCCCCGGCCGCCTCCGAGGCCGCCCTGCTCTCCACCTGCAACCGCACCGAGCTCTATGTGGCGGCCGATCGCAACGCGATCCAGCCCGCCATCGAGTGGCTGGCCGGCGTGGGCGGCGTGGGCGCCAGCAGCCTGCTGGACCACGCCTACGTGATGGAGCACAGCGCCGCCGCACGCCATGCCTTCCGCGTGGCCAGCGGGCTGGATTCCATGGTGCTGGGCGAGCCGCAGATCCTCGGTCAGATGAAGCAGGCCGTTAGGGAAGCCGAACAGGCCGGCATGCTGGGCACCACACTGCACCAGCTCTTCCAGCGCAGCTTCTCGGTGGCCAAGGAGGTGCGCACCAGCACCGAGATCGGCAGCCACTCGATCAGCATGGCCGCCGCCGCCGTACGCCTGGCCGGCCAGCTGTTCGAAGACCTCGGCAAAATCCGCGTGCTCTTCGTCGGCGCGGGCGAAATGATCGAGCTGGTGGCCACGCACTTTGCGGCCAAGGCGCCGGCCGGCATTGCCGTGGCCAACCGCACGCTGGAGCGCGGCGAGAAGCTCGCCAGCCGTTTCTCGGCCGAGGCCTTGCGCCTGGCCGATCTGCCCGAGCGCCTGCACGAGTTCGACGCCGTCGTGTCGTGCACGGCTTCGAGCCTGCCCATCATCGGCCTCGGTGCCGTCGAACGCGCGCTGAAGAAGCGCCGCCATCGCCCGATGTTCATGGTCGACCTGGCCGTGCCGCGCGACATCGAACCCGAGGTCTCCGAGCTGGACGACGTCTACCTCTACACCGTCGACGATCTGGCCCAGCTCGTGCAGACGGCGGGCGAGAAGCGCCAGGCCGCCGTCGCCCAGGCCGAGGCCATCATCGACGTGGGCGTGCAGAACTTCGTGCATTGGCTGGACCAGCGCGGCACCGTGCCGCTGATCCAGTCGCTCAACGCGCAGACCGACAGCTGGCGCGAGGCCGAGATTGCCCGCGCCCGCAAGCTGCTGGCTCGCGGTGGCTCCATCGAGGAAGCGCTGGAGGCACTCTCCCGCGGCATCACACAGAAGATGCTGCACGGCACGCTGGCCGAGCTGCATTCCACCGACGGCGAGCAGCGCGATCAGCTGGCGCAAACCGTCTCGCGGCTGTTCCTGCGCGGCAGTTCCAAGGGTCCTTCCGAGCTTTAGCGGCGCTGGTGCAACACCAGCCCTCGCCTGTTCAAAAGCTCTGAGAGACCCCCGATGAAAGACAGCCTGCGCCAGCAGTTCGAACGACTGGCCTTCCGCCTCGCCGAACTCGACACCATCCTTGCCGACGGTTCCGCCACGAGCGACATGAAGCGCTACCGCGCGCTGTCGAAGGAACAATCCGAAGCCGCCGAGCTGGTCGGCCAGTACCGCCGCTACCAGCAGCGCGAGAGCGATCTCGCCGCCGCCCGCGAGATGCTCAACGACGCCGACATGGCCGAGCTGGCGCGCGAGGAGATCGCGAGCGCTGAGGGAGACATCGCTGCACTCGACGAATCGCTGCAGCTCGCGCTCCTGCCCCGCGATCCGGACGACGAGCGCAACGCCTTCCTGGAAATCCGCGCCGGTACCGGCGGGGATGAATCGGCGCTGTTCGCCGGTGATCTGGCGCGCATGTACCTGCGCTTTTGCGAACGCAACGGCTGGCGCACGGAGATCATGTCGGAGAGCAGCTCGGACCTCGGCGGCTACAAGGAGCTCGTGATCCGCGTGGAGGCAGCCGACGTCTACGGCAAGCTCAAGTTCGAATCCGGCGGCCATCGCGTGCAGCGCGTGCCGGCCACCGAATCCCAGGGCCGCATCCACACGAGCGCCTGCACGGTGGCCGTGATGCCCGAGCCCGACGAGGCCGAGGAGATCCAGCTCAACCCGGCCGAGCTGCGCATCGACACCTTCCGCGCCAGCGGCGCCGGCGGCCAGCACGTCAACAAGACCGATTCCGCCATCCGCATCACCCATCTGCCGACGGGCATCGTGGCCGAATGTCAGGACGACCGCAGCCAGCACCGCAACAAGGCCAAGGCGATGTCCGTCCTGGCCGCGCGCTTGCGGGAGAAGGACCGCGCCGAGCGCGCCGCCAAGGAAGCCGCCACGCGCAAGGGCCTGATCGGCAGCGGCGACCGCAGCGACCGCATCCGCACCTACAACTTCCCGCAGGGCCGGCTGACCGACCACCGCATCAACCTGACGCTGTACAAGCTCGGTGCCATCATGGACGGCGATCTCGACGAGGTCATCAAGGGCCTGCAGGTGGCACAGGCGGCTGAGCAGCTGGCGCTGCTGGAGGGCGGCGCGTGATCGTCGGCCAGGCGCTGGCGCTGGCGCGCGAGCTGGGCGTGGACCGGCTCGACGCGCAGCTGCTGCTGGCCCACCTGCTCAAGCAGGACCGCGCCTGGCTGATCACGCATGACGATGCGCCGGTGGACGAAGCGCAAGCCCGCTCGCTGCTGGAGCGCCGTGCCGGCGGCGAGCCGTTTGCGTACCTCGTCGGCGAACAGGAATTCCATGGCCTGCGGCTGCGCGTCACCCCCGACACGCTGATCCCGCGGCCGGACACCGAAGTGCTGGTCGACTGGGCGCTGGAGTTGCTGACGCCGCAGGCCAGCGTCATCGACCTGGGCACTGGCAGCGGCGCCATCGCGCTGGCGATCAAGCATCGCTGCCCGGGTGCCGATGTCCATGCCATCGACCTGAGTCCTGGCGCGCTGGCGGTGGCCGAAGACAACGCCAAGGCACTGGGTCTGGCCGTGCAGTTCCATGCTGGCAGCTGGCTGGCGCCCGTGGCCGGACGACGGTTCGACCTGATCGTTTCCAACCCGCCCTACATCGCCGGGCAGGATCCGCACTTGGCAGCCCTGGGCCACGAGCCGATCACGGCGCTGACGCCCGGCGGGGACGGTCTGGACAGCCTGCGCGCCATCATCACGGCGGCGCCCGATCACCTGTTGCCCGGCGGCACGCTGCTGCTCGAACATGGCTACGACCAGGCCGAATCCGTGGCCGAGCTGCTGCGGGATCGGGGCTTTCGGAACCTGGCGTTGCGCCACGACCTCGGCGGCAACCCGCGAGTGAGTGGCGGTTGGTGGCCGTCCCCCGGTTAGAGCGGAAAACTGCCCACAAATCTTCGCCACAAGCCTTCACGGCGGGCGTAGTATGGTCCTCCCACGCTCCCTTTTGGGGTGCCGTGTCAACGAAGAGGAGGAGGCCGCCATGATGTTCCGTGCTCGCACCGTCCCGCTGACTTCCCTGGGCTTTTTTGCCCTTTCCACGCTGTCAGCCCTTTTCGTCACCGCCCCGGCGCGCGCCGCCGACGGCCTGCAACTCGATCTCAAGCCCGTGACGCTCAGCGCCACGGCCGGCCCGCGCTGGCAGGCGCGCTTCCAGCTCTCCAACGTCGACACCGACCGCTTCGGCCTGGACAGCATGCGCCTGGGCAACAGGGTGCTGAGCGTCAACATGCTGGGCGACTACTACCTGACCAGCTCTGGCCTGTCCGGCGTGCGGGGTGGTCTGCGGGCTACCGGCGGCATGCTGCTCGGGCCTCTTTCGCTCACCCAAACCAGCTCGGGCCTGGCCCTGGGCAACAGCGGCAACCGCAGCCTGAACTTCGGCCTGCGCAGCTTCGGCACCCCCGACACCAGCGAGCCCAGCGCCTCGATGTCCTACCTGGGCATCGGCTACACCGGCCACGCCTTGCACAGCGGTCTGAGCTTCTCGGCCGACCTGGGCCTGATGACCAACACCGCGCTGAGCGGCCTGCGCTTGGGGCAGACGCCGGTGCAGCTCGACGACGTGCTGCGCGATATGCGCTACAAGCCCTTGCTCCAGCTGGGCCTGTCCTACAGCTACTGAAAGCGCCCTCCTGCCGGGGGTTTTGCCCCTCGGGGATAATTGCGCCATCTACAAGCACTCCCATGGAAGCGAAAGAATGAGCGACGTCCAGCAACGCATCGACGAACTGGTCAAGGGCAACCGCGTGGTGCTCTTCATGAAGGGCACGGCCCAGTTCCCCATGTGCGGCTTCTCCGGCCGCGCCATCCAGATCCTGAAGGCCTGCGGCGTGACGGACCTGAAGACCTTCAACGTCCTCGAAGACGAGGGCGTGCGCCAGGGCATCAAGGACTACGCCAACTGGCCGACGATTCCGCAGCTCTACGTGAACGGCGAGTTCGTTGGCGGCTCGGACATCATGATGGAGATGTACGAAGCCGGCGAACTGCAGCAGGCGCTGGCCGCTTGAGCCAACGTCTCGTCGTCGGCATCACGGGCGCCACGGGCGCAGCCTATGGGCTGCGCCTTTTGCGTCGTGGCCGCGAACTGGGCCTCGAAACGCACCTGATCGTCACGCCAGCCGGCGTGCTCAACGTCCACCACGAGCTGGGGCTGGACCGCAAGGCGCTGGAGGCTGAAGCGAGCTTTGCCTACTCGCCCGGCGATGTCGGCGCCTGCGTGGCCAGCGGCAGCTTTGCCACGGCAGCGATGGTGGTGGCGCCCTGCTCGATGAAGAGCCTGGCGGCGATCGCCCACGGCTTTGGCGACAACCTGTTGACCCGCGCGGCCGACGTCACGCTCAAGGAGCGCCGCCGCCTCGTGCTGATGGTCCGCGAAACCCCGTTCAACCTCGCCCACCTGCGCAACATGGTGGCCGTGACCGAGATGGGCGGCATCTGCTTCCCGCCGCTGCCGGCGCTGTATCACCGGCCGCAGAGCGTGGAGGAGATCGTGAACGAGAGTGCCGAGCGAGTACTCGAACTCTGTGGTGTGGCAGGTGCTGCACCCAAGGCCTGGCAAGGACTTTGACTTGAACTGACACGAGTGACCGTGTGTCCAGCTAGGCTGCACCGCATGATCCAGCCCAACGACCTAACGCATTCAGGCCAAGGAGCGATCGTGAATCCGGCCTTCCTCGCTCAGTTGCGTTCAGAGCTACGTGCGCATTCTGCTCGCGTCGCGAAGCTCGAGCCCTCAAAGTAGCAGGGCTGCCAGCATTTCATCTCCGCCAGCGCGCCTGTATTTCGGGCCGAGCGCTGGGCCGCTCCCGAGCCGGCCCGAATGGCGAAACAGGCGGCACGACGCCGCATGCTTCGCCGCCCCTCGGGGGACCGACCAGGCTCACCGGCGTTCATCGAGGCGAGACTGGGCGCGAGGGGTCAACTATTTCTCGCCTGGCAGCAACCACTGCTTCCGGCACGCCAGCACCGCATTCGGATACTGCGCCTGCCCGCGCGAGCCGTTGTAGCGACCCAGGGCCATGAAGAGGTCGCCCTTCTCGATGTCGAGGTAGTGGCGCAGGATCACGCAGCCGAAGCGCAGGTTGGTCTGCATGTGGAAGAGGCTCGACGAATTGCCGTCGCCGATCTGGCGGGTCCAGAAGGGCATGACCTGCATGTAGCCGCGCGCGTCGGCCGTGCTGATGGCGTACTTGCGGAAGCCGCTTTCCACCTGCACGAGGCCCAGCACCAGCGCAGGCTCCAGGCCCGCGCGTGTGGCCTCGTACCAGAGCGTTTCGAGGAACTCGATGCGAGTCTGCGCTTCCGTCAGGCGCTTCTTGAGCCGCTCGCTCATGGCGTTGAGCCAGCGCAGGTAGACCAGGCGCGGCTCGATCTCCTCGAAACGCGGACGCGGCGGCGCGCTGTTGGCGATGGCGGCCGAAAGCGCGAGGCGGATGGAGTCCGCCAGCGCCTCTTCCTTCTGGGCGCCAGCCCAGCTCGTACAAGGAAACGCCGCTGCAGCAGTTGCAGCGGCGCTCATCAGAAGGGCCCGGCGCTTCAAAGTGCCAGCTTGCCCTTGAGCGTGGAGACCACGTCCGCCACGGCCAGCTTGGTGGCCTCGGCGTCACGACGGCCCTGGTACTCGACCTGGCCTTCCTTCAGCCCACGATCGGACAGCACGATGCGGTGCGGCACGCCGATCAGCTCCCAGTCGGCGAACATCGCGCCCGGGCGCTCGCCGCGGTCGTCCAGCAGCACGTCAACGCCGAGCGCCTGCAACTCACCGTAGAGTTTCTCGGCAGCGGCCTTGACCTCTTCGCTGCGGTCCATGCCGATGGGGCAGACCACGACCGTGAACGGCGCGATCGAATCGGGCCAGACGATGCCGCGGGCGTCGTTGTTCTGCTCGATGGCGGCGCCGAGGATACGCGTCACGCCGATGCCGTAGCAGCCCATCTCGAAAGGCTTGGGCTTGCCGGTCTCGTCGAGGAATGTGGCGTTCATCGCAGCGGAATACTTGGTGCCGAGGTAGAACACATGGCCCACTTCGATGCCGCGCTGGATGGCGAGCACGCCCTTGCCGTCCGGCGAGGGATCGCCGGCGACGACGTTGCGGATGTCGGCCACGACATCGGGCTCGGGCAGGTCGCGGCCCCAGTTGGTGCCGGTGTAGTGGAAGCCGGCCTCGTTGGCGCCACAGACGAAATCGCTCATCAGCGCGACGGTGCGGTCGGCGACGACCTTCACGTTCTTCAAACCGACGGGACCGAGATAGCCGGGCTTGGTGCCAAAGGCGCTCTCGATCTCGCCAGCGGTGGCAAAGCGGAAGCCGCCCTTCAGGCCTTCGACCTTGCCGGCCTTGACTTCGTTCAGGTCATGGTCGCCGCGCACGAGCAGCAGCCAGACCTGCGTCTTGACGATCACGCCCTTGTCATCGACTTCGTCAGTGGAAAGCACCAGCGACTTCACCGTCTGCGACAGCGGCAGGCCGAGCAGCTCGGCCACGTCTTCGCAGGTGCTCTTGCCCGGCGTGGGCGTCTTGGTCAGCTGAACCTTGGCGTCGGCACGCGCGGCCAGCAGGGCCACGGCCTCGGCCAGCTCGATGTTGGCGGCGTAGTCGGAGCCGGTGGAATAGATCAGCGCGTCTTCGCCGGTGTCGGCGATCACCTGGAACTCGTGCGAGCGGTCTCCACCGATGGCGCCGGTATCGGCGGCCACGGCGCGGTACTCCAGGCCCAGGCGGTCGAAGATGCGGCCGTAGGCGGCGAACATGGTCTCGTAGGACTTGCCGGCGGCTTCTACGTCACGGTCGAAGGAGTAGGCATCCTTCATCGTGAACTCGCGGCCGCGCATCACGCCGAAGCGGGGGCGGCGCTCGTCGCGGAACTTCGTCTGGATGTGAAAGAAGTTCTTCGGCAACTGTTTGTAAGAGCGCAGCTCCTGGCGGGCGATGTCGGTCACCACCTCTTCGCTGGTCGGCTGGATGATGTAGTCGCGATCGTGGCGGTCCTTCACGCGCAGCAGCTCGGGGCCCATCTTGTCGAAGCGGCCCGTCTCCTGCCACAGCTCGGCCGGTTGCACGACCGGCATCAGCAGCTCCACCGCACCGGCGCGCACCATCTCTTCACGGATGATGTTCTCGACCTTGCGGATCACGCGCAGGCCCATCGGCATGTAGTTGTAGATGCCGGCACCGAGGCGCTTGATCATGCCGGCGCGCATCATCAGCTTGTGGCTGATGACCTCGGCATCGGCGGGCGCTTCCTTGAGGGTGGAGACGAAGAACTGGCTGGCTTTCATAGCAACTGGACCTACCGCCGGACTCGCGGCGATGGCATGGAAAGTTGGGGTTAGCGAGGATCACGCCGGAGCGGCGGCCCGATGCAATAATGAATCAACTAAGAATCGAGGTTGATTATGCTCGACCGTGAAGGCTTCCGGCCCAACGTCGGCATCATCCTGCTCAACCAGCGCAATGAGGTGTTCTGGGGCAAACGCATCCGGACTCACTCCTGGCAGTTCCCGCAAGGGGGCATCAAGCACGGCGAGACGCCGGAGCAGGCGATGTACAGAGAGCTCCACGAAGAAGTGGGGCTCCACAAGGAGCATGTGCGAATCGTCGCGCGGACGCGCGACTGGCTGCGCTATGAGGTGCCCGAGCACTACATCCGCCGCGACGCACGCGGCCACTACAAGGGCCAGAAGCAGATCTGGTTCCTGCTGCAGCTGACCGGCCGCGACAGCGACATGAACCTGCGTGCCACCGACCACCCGGAGTTCGATGCCTGGCGCTGGAACGAGTACTGGGTGCCGTTGGAGGCCGTGATCGAGTTCAAGCGCGGCGTGTACGAGATGGCGCTGACCGAGCTGGCGCGCTACCTGCCGCGCCTGAACCATCACAACCGCTACCTGCGTTCGGGCATGCGGCCGGCGCCTCGAACTGACGCGCGGCACGGCCATGAGTCGCACGACCCGCATGACCCGCATGACCCGCATGACCCGCATGACCCGCATGACCCGCATGACCCGCATGACCAGCAGCCGCAATCGACGCGTCAGGAGGAGCCTGCAGGGGCGCCGTCCGATGACGAGCACAACCACCACAGTGGCGGCGGCGGATCAGACCAGCACTAGATTGGTCCGGTGGACCAGCTCGTGCTCGGCCACGTAGCCGAGCACACGCTCGATCTCGCTCGAAGGCTTGCGCGCGATGAGGCGCGCTTCTGCGCTTGAATAGTTCGTCAGGCCACGAGCCAGCTCGCGGCCCGCAGCATTGCGCACGGCCACCACGTCGCCGCGATGGAACTCGCCCTGCACCTCGGTCACGCCAATGGGCAGCAGGCTCTTGCCTTCGCCCAGCAACTTGGCTTCCGCGCCTGCATCGACGACGACAGCGCCGCGCAGCTGCAGGTGGTCCGCCATCCACTGCTTGCGGGCGGCGAGCTTTTGCGTGCTGGCGCGCAGGTGCGTGCCGATGGCTTCGCCGGCGCCCAGGCGCAGCAGCACGTCGGGCTCGCGGCCCCAGGCGATGATGGTGGAGGCGCCCGATCCGGCGGCGCGCTTGGCGGCCAGGATCTTGGTCAGCATGCCGCCGCGACCGATGCTGGAACCTGCGCCGCCGGCCATCTCTTCGAGTTCCGGCGTGCCCGCCACGGCTTCGTCGATGAAGCGCGCGTTCGGGTCCTTGCGCGGGTCGGCCGAGTACAGGCCCTTCTGATCGGTCAGGATGATGAGCGCATCGGCCTCGACGAGGTTGGCCACCAGCGCACCGAGCGTGTCGTTATCGCCGAACTTGATTTCGTCGTTGACGACCGTGTCGTTCTCGTTGATGACCGGCAGCACCTGATGCGCCAGCAGCGTCATCAGCGTGGAGCGGGCGTTCAGGTAGCGCTCGCGGTCGGCCAGGTCGGCGTGCGTGAGCAGCACTTGCGCGCTGCCCATGCCTTGCTCGCGCAGCTTGGTCTCGTACATCTGCGCCAGGCCCATCTGACCCACGGCAGCCGCGGCTTGCAGCTCGTGCAGTTCCTTGGGGCGGGCCGTCCAGCCCAAGCGCTTCATGCCTTCGGCGATGGCGCCGCTGGAGACCATCACGACCTCGCGGCCTTCGCGCATCAGCGCCGCGATCTGGCGGCACCAGTTGGCGATCGCTTCAGCATCGACGCCGCGGCCTTCGTTGGTGACGAGGCTTGAGCCGACTTTGACAACGATGCGCCTGGCGTCTTTCATTCGTCTCCGGCGGCTTCCGCGGAATCGAAACGAACGTCAGCCTCGACGTGCACCTTCTGCGCCGCCGCCACCTGCTCGTAGATCGCGTGGATCAGCGGCTGGCAGCCTTCGCGCGTCAGGGCAGAGATCTCGAAGACCGGACCCTTCCACTTGTAGCGCTTGACGAAGTCCTTGACCCGCGCCTCGCGCTCTTCCTCGGGCACCATGTCGAGCTTGTTCAGCACCAGCCAGCGCGGCTTTTCGTACAGCGCCTGGTCGTACTTCTTCAGTTCGCCGACGATGGCCTTGGCTTCCTTGACCGGATCGACTTCCGGGTCGAACGGCGCCAGGTCCACCACGTGCAGCAGGATGCGCGTGCGCTGCAGGTGGCGCAGGAACAGATGGCCAAGGCCCGCGCCCTCCGAGGCGCCTTCGATCAGGCCGGGAATGTCGGCCACGACGAAGCTCTTCTCAGGAGCGACGCGCACCACACCGAGGTTGGGGTGCAGCGTGGTGAACGGGTAGTCCGCGATCTTCGGGCGCGCGTTGGACACGGCCGTGATCAGCGTGGACTTGCCGGCGTTGGGCTGCCCCAGCAGGCCCACGTCGGCCAGCACGCGCAGCTCCAGGCGCAGCTTCTTGGCTTCGCCGGGCCAGCCGGGCGTCTTCTGACGCGGGGCGCGATTGGTGCTGGTCTTGAAGTGCAGGTTGCCGAAGCCGCCGTCGCCACCCTTGGCGATCAGGATCTTCTCGCCGGGTTCGAGCAGCTCGGCGATCACGGTCTCGGTTTCCAGGTCCGTGATGATGGTGCCGACCGGCATGCGCAGGACGATGTCGTCCGCCGCCGCGCCGTATTGGTCGGAGCCGCGACCGGCCTCGCCGTTGCGCGCCTCATGGCGTCGCGCGTAGCGGTAGTCGATCAGGGTGTTGAGGTTCAGGTCGCCCACGGCATAGACGCTGCCGCCGCGGCCGCCGTCGCCGCCGTCAGGGCCGCCGAAGGGGATGAACTTCTCGCGCCGAAAGCTGGCGCAACCGGCGCCGCCATTGCCGGCCACGATGTCGATGGTCGCTTCGTCAACGAATTTCATGGTGTGTCTGCAATGTTAGCGGGGCCGGAAATAAAAAGGCCCCGGGTGACCGGGGCCTCGCTTCGTCATCGGTGAACTTAGACCGGAGTGACGATGACGGTCGAGCGGTTCAGCTCGCCCTTGCTGGCGAACGACACGGTGCCGTCAATCAGCGCAAACAGCGTGTGGTCCTTGCCCATGCCGACGTTCGTGCCAGCGTGGAACTTGGTACCGCGCTGACGCACGATGATGGAACCTGCCGAGATGGTCTGGCCGCCGTAGACCTTCACACCCAGCATCTTCGGTTTGGAGTCGCGGCCGTTCCGTGTGGAACCACCGCCCTTTTTCTGTGCCATGGATCAGCTCCTTGATTCAGTGTTGGCGAGGAAGAGGCAACGATCAGCCGTTCACGGCGCTGATTTCCAGCTCCGTGAAGATCTGGCGATGGCCCTGGCTCTTCTTGTAGTGCTTGCGACGACGCATCTTGAAGATGCGCACTTTGTCGTGCTTACCGTGCGCCACAACCGTGGCCTTCACACTTGCGCCAGCAACCAAGGGGGTGCCGATCTTGAGTTCCGCGCCGTTTCCGACAGCGAGAACCTGATCGATCACGATCTCTTGGCCAACTTCCGCAGCAATCTGTTCTACCTTGATCTTCTCGCCGGCAGCAACCTTGTATTGCTTACCACCGGTTTTTATGACCGCGTACATATCAGCCCTTTCAATTGACCGTCCACGCACGGAAAAAGCCGAGCGCAGACACCGATTTCTGCAGCCATGATTGGCGCAGAGCCCGCGATTCTAGCACGACTGCGGGAAAACACCAAATTCCCGACCACGACCCCGGGTTCGGGAGCCCCGCTTCCTATAATCGCGCGCCTATTACAAGAAAGCAGCCTGTGCCCGTTGCCACCGCCCATCCCGCCGCTCCTTCTGCCGTCTTCACCGAGGTGCTGGGCCTGCTGGCAGGTCAGATGGACGAGGTTGACGTCGTTATCCAGCGCCGCCTGACCTCCGACGTGGCCCTGGTGAACCAGATCGCCGGCTACATCGTCCACGCTGGCGGCAAGCGCATGCGCCCCAAGCTGGTGCTGCTTTTCGCCAACGCCCTGGGCTGCGAGGACACCGGCCGCTTCGAGCTGGCGGCCGTGGTGGAGTTCATCCACACCGCCACCCTGCTGCACGACGACGTCGTCGACGAATCCATGCTGCGCCGGGGCAAGCAGACGGCCAACGCGCTGTTCGGCAACGCCGCCAGCGTGCTGGTCGGCGACTTCCTTTACTCGCGCGCCTTCCAGATGATGGTGTCGGTCAACCGCATGCGCGTGCTGGAAGTGTTGGCCGAGGCCACCAACGTCATCGCCGAGGGCGAGGTCTTGCAGCTGATGAACATGCACGACCCTGACGTCAGCGTAGACAGTTACTTGCGCGTCATCCGCTACAAGACCGCCAAGCTCTTCGAAGCCAGCGCGCGACTGGGCGCCGTGCTCGCCGATGCGGACATCGCCACCGAGGAAGCCTGCGCCAGCTATGGCCGCCACCTCGGCACCGCCTTCCAGCTGATCGACGACGTGCTCGACTACGAGAGCGACGCGCAGGCCCTGGGCAAGAACATCGGCGACGACCTGCGCGAAGGCAAGCCCACGCTGCCGCTGCTGATCGCCATGGAGCGCTGCACCGCCGATGAACGCGCGCTGATCCGCCATGCCATCGAGCATGGCGAGGTCGAGAAGCTCAACGAGATCGTCGCCATCGTGCGCTCCACCGGTGCCCTCGAAGCCACGCGCGAGGCCGCGCGCGCCGAAGCGCATGCAGCACAGGATGCACTTTCGATGCTGCCCCTTAACAAGTGGCAGGAATCTCTGCTAGAATTTGCGGCTCAGTCGGTTGAGCGATCTTACTGATCAAAGATTGGTAAGGCTGCGGCGACGGACGACAAATCGGGGTGTAGCTTAGCCTGGTAGAGCGCTACGTTCGGGACGTAGAGGCCGGAGGTTCGAATCCTCTCACCCCGACCAGAATTTTCCTTGCATATCAAGGATTTGTAGAAGCCGCGGAAACGCGGCTTTTTGCATTTCTGCGAGCCATCCTGCAAGCGTCCTGCAAATCGCAGAATCTTTGCAGCGACCACCTTTCGGATCGCGAACCTGACCTGCTCGGTTTAATCGAGACAGTTATTCCTAGAAGACGGCGGGTTGCAGGTCTTGGCGGAGTTGCTGTTTGAACTCCACCGGGGTCAAGTATTGCAGGCTGCTGTGCGGACGGACCTCGTTGTAGTGGTTGCGCCAAGCTTCGATCAGGATGGCAGCTTCGCGGCGCGAGCGGAACCACTCGATGGACAGACACTCATCGCGGAACTTGCCGTTGAAGCTCTCGTCGGTGCCGTTCTGCCAAGGCTTGCCAGGATCGTTCAGCACGGTGGCGATGCCGGCGCTCGAGATCCATTCCAAGATGGCCTGGCTGACGAACTCAGGGCCGTTGTCGGAACGCATGAACAGCGGCGCCCCGTGCAAGCTGATCAAACGCGAGAGTACTTCGATCACGCGCTTGGATCGGATCGCACCCGCCACGTCGATAGCCAGGCACTCGCGGGTGTACTCGTCCACCACTGTCAGGCACTTGATCTGCTGGCCGCTGGCGGTGGTGTCGAAGACGAAGTCATAGGCCCAGACCATGTTGGCTTTGAAGGGGGTGTGGATTCGCGGGCGCACGGAGGCAATGCGCTTGCGAGGCCGCTTCCTGGGCACGAGCAATCCGGCCTGACGCCAGAGACGATGCGTGCGCGACCAGCTCAGCTCGAACCCTTTGCGGCGCAAGAAGATGCGAATGCGTCGGTAGCCGTAGCGCGGGTACAGCGCAGACAGCTCCTTCATCGCAGCGAGCACCGGCGCATCCGTAGCCGGCAGGCGCGGCTCGTAACTGGGCGTGGAGCGTGACATGCCAAGCAGCCCGCAAGCCCGGCGCAGACTCAGACCCCGTGCGCGCACGAAGGCCAGTTGCTCGCGCCGAGCCAGCGGGCTCACCATTAATGAGATGGTCCGCCCCGCTCCTAGGGCGTATGTTGAGGCTTTCGCTTTCACAGGAGACCATCATGAGCAAGGACGACAAGATCGCCGTCATCTACGGAATTGATCTCGGGAAGACTTGGTTCCATGTCATCGGCCTGGATGCCGGCGGAGCACCCGTCAAGAAGGCGAAGCTCAACCGCGCAGGTGTGGTGGCGTTCTTTGTGAACATTCCTGCTGCGCGCGTCGGCATGGAAGCCTGCCCAGGCTCCCAATGGCTCGCCAGGAAGCTCGCGCAGCTGGGGCATGACGTCAGGATCATCCCGGCCCAATTCGTCAAACCGTTCGTCAAGTCCAACAAGAACGACACCGTCGATGCGATGGCGATCGCGGAGGCCGTGAGCCGGCCCACTATGCGCTTCGTGCAGGTCAAGCACCATGAGCAGGTTGAGCTTCAGTTTCTCCATCGCAGCCGTGAATTGCTCGTCTCCACGCGCACCCGCCTGATCAACCAGATGCGGGCCTACTGCCTGGAATTCGGGATCGGAATGCGCCAGGGGGTCGGATGCTTCAAAGCGTCCCTTCCCGGCGTGCTGGCCGACACCGCCAACGATCTCACACCGGCGCTTCGGGAATTGCTGGGCGATCTGTCCAGGCATCTGGGCGAGGTGGAGAAGGAGATCGAGTGCCTGAACCAGAAGATTCACGCTGCTGCGGCGGCATCCGATATGGCTCGAAGACTGGCGTCAGTCCCTGGCATCGGCGCTCTGACCGCCTCCGCCATCGTTGCTGCGGTTGGTGCTGGCAAGCAGTTCAAGCGCGCTCGTGATCTCGCCGCTTGGATCGGCTTGACGCCAGCTGAGTATTCAACCGGCGGCAAGACGCATCTCATGGGCATCAGCAAGCGCGGCAACAACTACCTCCGCCGACTCCTGATTCATGGCGCCAGATCCTGCGTCATGCATCTGGATCGGACCAACGACCGGCTCGGCACCTGGATCACTGGGCTGGCTGGCCGAATGCATCACAACAAGGTCGTCGTGGCCTTGGCCAACAAGCTGGCGCGGATTGCGTGGGTCATCCTGACCAAGCCGGGGACCCTCTATGAGCGCCGGCTTCCGCAGGCGATCAGTGCCGCCAACTGAAACGGCGATCGACACCATTTGAGAACACCCAGCGTAGCTTGCTCGACTCTAGGTTGATGGCAAAACAGTAGATCGACGCGACGTAAACCCGGCCAAAAAAGCGGGCCTTGAGCCCGTTCCATTTATTGGGGACGTTGCGTGCGAATCTCATCACGGCCTGGCTGCAACAGCAGTCCACTCGCGAGAGGCCGAATACATTTGTGCGAGCTGACTTGCCGATGCCTGAAGTCTTGCAAACGCGGGGCGGACCATACATTTTTTGCGTTGATTTCCTTCAGGATGGCGTTGTCCAGCGTGGCCTCGGCCAGAAGCTTCTTGAGCCGGTTGTTCTCCAGCTCCAGCGCCTTGAGCCGCTTGACGTCCGCCACCTCAAGCTGGCCGAAGTGCTTCCGCCATGCGTAGATGGTGGGTTCGCTGACCTTGTGCTTCTTGGCCGTCTCGGCCACCGTGGTGCGGTCCGCCTCGCGCAGGATCGCGACCATTTGCTCTTCCGTGAATCGACTCTTCTTCATGGGCTCCTCGGGGGATGGAGCCATCTTCTCTTGGAATCAGTGTCTCGAAGAATCCGGGCAGGTCAGACCGCCATCCTGAGGCGAATCCTTGACTAATCAACTCAAAATGTGCGTCAAATAACTTCCAAAGCTCCTTTGAGTCGAATAGACTTCATATTCAACTCATATTTTGAGCCAAATAAGTCAATTTTCGACTCATTGCCACTCATGACCGACGCCCCTCGATACGTCTGGCAGCAGCCAGATTGGCCTACTCTGCGCTACGACGCCGCCCAGGTTGGTGAGGCTGTAGCCAAGGCACGCCGCGCCCAAGGCGTGGTGGAGGGCAAGCTGGCTGTCCTAGGATTCGACCAACAGCAAGAGCTCGCGGCTGAGGCATGGAGCCAGGAAGCCATGGCAACGGCGGCCATTGAAGGCGAACGGTTGGACCTTGCTGCCGTTCGCAGTTCGGTCGCCCGTCGCCTCGGTGTTGGCGACCCAAACGGCCCCAATGCCCCGCGAAATGTCGAGGGCCTTCTCGACATCATGGACGATGCAGTGACTCGCTGCACTGAGCCTCTGACGCACGAGCGCCTACACGCCTGGCAAGCCGCGCTATTCCCGACGGGCCACTCCGGCATGACCAAAATCCTAGTCGGCAGCTACCGCGCACACGAAGAACCAATGCAAATCGTGAGCGGGCGGGTCGGGCGCGAGCAAGTCCACTACGAAGCACCGCCCTCCGTGCGGGTGCTGAACGAGATGGGCAGGCTACTGGATTGGTTCAACACCGAAGCCGAGGTCGATACGCTGGTCAAAGCGGCGCTCGTGCACCTCTGGTTCGAAACCATCCACCCCTTCGAAGACGGAAACGGCCGCGTAGGCCGGGTTCTTGTGGACTTGGTGCTGGCGCGCGACAGCGGCGAAGTCAGTCGCCTCTTTCGAACGTCGCAGCGCCTGCTTGAACGTCGCAACGAGTACTACGCCCAACTCGAGAAGGCACAGCACGGCGGGGTCGACGTCACTGAGTGGGTCCGCTGGTTCGTCGAGCAGATGCAAGCGGCCTGCGAGGCAGCATCCAAGGTCGTGGATGACACGCTGGTCAAGGCACGGTTCTGGCTCGAGCACAACAACAAGCCACTGAACGAGCGCCAGCGTAAGGTTCTGAATCTCCTCCTCAACGCTGGTCCCGGAGGCTTCGAAGGCGGCATGAGCACCGAGAAGTACAAGAACATCGCTGCGACTTCTCGAGCCACTGCGTCGCGCGAACTCATCGAACTGGAGACCATGGGCTTGCTTGAGCAGGTCGGTGGCGGACGGTCCACACGCTACTACGTAAAGCTGCTTGGATGGGTTCCATCAGCCGCACCATGAAGGACCAGAGCTTGTTTCCTGCCGTTGACTCGGACGCTCGCAACACGGCGCCGAAGCCAGCGAACCGGAGACTCGCCGGGCAGGAATTGCGCGCTCCATAGGAGCCCGTTCGACGACTCGAACAGCGGCCAAATGGCTCGACGATAAGCCGATTTCCTACTGAGTCTTGCAGGGCCAACGGCGCACGTCGCTCAGCGCCAACTACAAATGGCCATTCAAGGAATCTGCGGCAATTCTGCGGCAACGGAACCGTTTTGAAGGGGCTGGAAACGGTTGAATCCTCTCACCCCGACCAGAATTTTCCTTGCGTATCAAGGATTTGTAGAAGCCGCGGAAACGCGGCTTTTTGCATCTCCACGAGCCGTCCTGCAAGCCTCCTGCAAATCGCAGAATCTATGCGACTAAGACATTCCGGACGCTTGAAACGTGAGTCGTGCGGTACGACCCGAACTGGGAAAATCCACCGAATCTGCGCGGCCCGCCGGACTACGATTCTCGCCATGGAATCATCGAGGATTGTGGAAATGAAGCGAGCCGAGGTTTTGCAACACGGAGTGCTGCGCGAATGCACGCTCGTGTTACAGCGAAAGCCGCGGTTGCCGCTGTTGCCTTGGGAGAAGGACAGCGCCGGCTCAGAGCGATCCGTCTTGACCGCAAAGATCGGTGGCGTAGAGCTGGAGGACGGCAGTGAATACCTCGTCATCTGTGACGACAAGCGATACACCATCAAGATAGAAATGGCGCTCGGCCTCGGCAATCACGGTCGCGTTGTCACCGAATGGCCAAACGATGCGCCCGCTCCCGTGGCAGATCCAACAAGACAGCTGCAGTGCTGGTGAATCTGGCTGGCGATTGCTGTAGGGGACTGACAGCGCGCTGAATTGGGTGGGTCAACCGCCCGCCTTCACGGCGACGCGGCCTGCTGCTTCAGGCTGGATGTTGTCATCCGCACCCGGCACGCGAGCGGACGCTTGAGTAGCGGGGGCACCAGGCAGGCGAGCACCAGGCAGGCGAGCATCGGGCAGGCGTGCATCAGGCAGCACGTACACCACGCCACGCTGGCGACCAAGCGTCGCCGCGATCACCGAGTCGTAGAACTCCGGCGCCACGACGATGCAGCCCAGCGAGATGCGTCGATCTTCGGGATTGGCTGATGCGAGCCGCTGCGGACGCTGCTCGGCAGCTGGCGCGGGGCGCAGGCGGTGGATGGCGATGGCGGCGGCGTAGTCCACCCAGACGATGGCCTCACCCTTGATGTTGCGGCCCGGCTCCGATTCGAAGCGGCCGGCCGGCGTGGTTCGCTCACCGAGCGGAATGCCGGTGGCGATCTTGCTGGCGACGCCCGGTGCGGACTCGTCGCCCTTGGCCAGGCCAAGCAGCGAAGGTGCAATGCCGGCCAGACGGCCTTCGGCATCGAAGACGTAGATGCGGGCCTGCTTCTTGTCGACGACGGCGAAAGGCCGGCCGCGCACCTCGCCCGATTCGAAAGCGCGCTCGATCACCTGCAGCACGTCGGCTGCCACGATCTGACTCGAAAAATCGTTCTTGGGCGCCTGCTCCGGTGCAACCGGCGCACTGTTCGCCAGAGCGCCCGTCAGGCCCAGACCGCACAACATTGCCCCTGCGCGCAGCGCGCGCCATCCCCAGTCGACCACGTTCGGCACTCCAACTTCAAGGACTTCCGTCCGCAGCCCGGCGTCGCTCGCCGGCTGGCAACTGAGGATCAGAAAGATCTGGAGCAGGACTGTAGGGATTCCGCTGGAAATGGGGGTTAGCTGTAACTGAAGACGCCGCCGCGCGCGTGCGGAATTTGGCGCTCGGTGGCCGTGTTACACGCACTCAGGCGCCGCACCTCGCCGAGCAGCAGGTACAGCATCTGCAGCGCCAGCAAGGCCGGCGTGTCCTCGGGCTCGGGGCCGGTGCAGAGCTGGATCGTCGCAGCGGACCAGCCCTCCTGCGGCGAATCGCAGAGCACAATCACGGCCTGCCCCGCCGAAGCAGCGGCCATGACCGTCGAACGGGCCGCAGGCGCGGCGCCGAGCATCAGGCAGACCACCCGCGCAGCAGGCGAGATCGCTTCGCCCGCCCACGCCGGCCGTGCATGCAGGCCCAGGCGCCAGAGGGCGCGCACAGCCAGCTCGGCGAAGGGGCGCTGCGCTTCATCGGCCCAGACGTCGACCAGCCGGGCTTCGGCCAGAGCCGCTGCTGCGCGCCGCAGCGCGGCTCCATCGCAATGCGCGTTCATGCGCGCCAGGGCCGAGATGCTGTGCGCCAGCATGGGATGCGCCGCACCGTCGCGGGCCAGGCCATGTCTGCTCAGCGCCAGGCTACCCGCGAGCGCGCGCTTGAAGCTCGTCACGCCCTCGAAGCCGATGGCGCGGCAAAAGCGGATCACCTGCGGCTGACTGACCGCCGCCCGTTCAGCCAGCTGCGCGGTAGCGGTCTCCAGCGCGGCTTCAGGGTCGGCCAGGATGACGTCGGCCACGCGCCTCTCGGTGCGGGTCAGGCGCGCGTAGGCCGTGCGAATGTCTTCGCACAGGCCGGCCATGGCGGCCTCTTCAGCGGAACAGGCCCACATGGTGTGATTCATCGGCGGCAACGTCGAGTTGCAAAGACGCGATGCGGACGGCGAAGCCGCCACCAGGCGCAAGGCGCATCGAAAGCACATCGGCCGCCGTGACTTCGCGTCGCGCGACAACGAGGTCGAATCGATGGTCGTTGCGGTAGTCGGCGGCATCGCCATCGCGATAGATCTCGGCGCGATAGCGGCGGCCGGGCGCCAGGAAGTCCAGCGGCACGCGCACCGTGCGCGCCTGCGCATCGGTCACGGCGCCGAGGTACCAGTCTTCGCTGCGACGATCCTTTCGGACCATCACCGCGTACTCGCCCACCTCGCCAGCCAGCACGCGGGTCTCGGCCCAATCGGTCGGCACGTCCTTGATGAACTGGAAGGCCTGTGGCCAGCGGCGATAGTGCTCGATCAGGTCCGGCACCATCGCGACCGGCGAATACAGCACGACGTACAGCGCCAGTTGCTTCGCCTGCGTGCTGTTGAGCTTGCGGCCACGTGCGCCTTCAAGGCTCAGGATGCCCGGCGTGAAGTCCATCGGCCCGCTGAGCATGCGGGTGAAGACCAGATCCGCCTCGTGGCCCACGGTGTTGATCGGCTCGCCCCAGGCGTTGTACTCCTGGCCGCGCGCGCCCTCGCGCGACACCCAGTTTGGCCAGGTGCGGCGCACGCCGGTGTCCTTGACGGGCTCGTGCGTGTCGACGGCGATGTGGTGGCGCGCGGCCTCCTGCACGGCCTTCAAGTAGTGGCGCACGCCCTCCTGCGATTCGGTGAAGCCGAAATGCGTGCCGCCGCCCGCCGCGTCGGCGAACTGCGCGGCGCCGGCATCGGTGACATAACCCGATTTCACGACGTCAACGCCAAGCCTCTCGTACAGCGCGTAAGCGGCCTCCATCTGCTGCTCGTAGCGCACCACGTTGCCGCCGGTCTCGTGATGGCCGACGAGCTTCACGCCGCGCTGCTTCGCGTAGGCGGCCAACGCTTCAAGATCTAAATCCGCCATCGACCTTGTGTACTCGAAAGCCGAGGTGCTGCCCACCCAGTTGCCATCCCAGCCGATGTTCCAGCCTTCCACCAGCACCCCGCCGAAGCCGTTCTCGGCCGCGAAGTCGATGTGGCGCCTGACGTTGGCCGTGTTGGCGCCGTGGCGCGGGCCGCTCGACCAGGTCTCGCGATCCAGGTGCATGGCCCACCACACGCCGACGAATTTGCCGGGCTTGAACCAGCTCGACACATCGCCCAGCCGGTTGGGCTCGTTCAGGTTGAGCACGAGGTCCGACGAGGCATAGAGCGCCGCCGCGCTGTCTGCCACCTGCAGCGTGCGCCACGGCGTGACGAAGGCGCCGCGCTTCTCCACTGGTGCGCCGGTGCTGGCAGGCGCCAGTTGCACGCGCAGCTTCTGGCCCTGCACCTTGCGCACCCACATCGCGGCGTAGTCCACCAGCGCAGCCTCGTGCAACGCCAGATGCACGCCACCCTTGGTGCGCATCGTCAGCGGCGTGTTGGCCAAACCCACTTCCGCCAGCGGACCGCGCTGCACCGGGTACTCCAGCACGAGTCGCTCGCCAGCTGCGACCCACCAGGCGGTGGTGGGCTCGGCGAAGTCGAACTCGGTCAGCTCGTCGAGGATGCGCGTCTCCGCCAAGGCCGCCTGCTCGGGCAGCTCGTAGCGAAAGCCCAGACCCTCATTGAAGACGCGAAAGCGCAGCGACATGCGTCGATGAGCGGGCTCAGGCTGCTCCAGCTCGATGAACAGCTCGCGGTAGTGATTGCGGACCCAGCGGCTCTCGCCCCAAGCCTGCTCCCAGGTGTCGTCGTGATCGCTGGTTCTCTGCGCGCGCAGCACGAAGCCACCGTCGAGCTGGTGCGCATTGGCGAGCACGAAGCCCAGGCGAGACGGCGCCACCAGCGGCTGCCCCCGGCGGTCCACGCGATAGGCCAGGCGGCCGTCGGCATCGGTCTGAACGGTCAGTGCGATTTGGCCGTCAGGCGATTGAACGCGAGCGAGATCACCAGCGTGCGCGAACGTGGCCACCAACGCCATCAGCCACAGCCAGCGCTTCATTGCACGAAGACCCGCCAACCCCAGGCCGGCAGCGTGAGCGTGCCGTCATCCTTCATCGACACTTCGGCACCGCTGGAAAAATCCTTGTAGCGCCCGGCCGCGCGCTCGCCCTTGAACTGCACCTGCACCGGCTTGGCCGAGAGATTGAAGACCGCCAGCACCTTGCTCCTGGCATCGGCCCGCACAAAGCTCAGCACCTGCTGCGGCGCACTGTTGGGCACCGGCTCCATCAACGCGCCGGCGGCGCCGTTCCACAGGGCCGAGTGGCGCTTTTTCAGCGCGATCAGTCGGGCGAGCAGCTCACCCTCGGGCGCGGCCTTCCATGCGATCGGGTCGCGCTCGAAGAAGGCCAGGCGCTTGCGGTTGCCGGCCTCCTGGCCGTTGTAGACCATCGGCAGGCCTTCGCTGATGAAGCTCAGCACCCTGGCGGCCTCTGCAGCCAGGCCGAAGATCTCGTACTCGGTGCCCTCCCACGAGTTTTTGTCGTGGTTGGTCGTATAGAGCATGCGGTAGGCATCGCGTGGATAGAACTTGCGGTTCCACGCGTAGTACGGATGCAGCGAGGTGGCGTCGGCCCGGCCTTCGGCGACCAGCTTCATGCCGTCCCACCACGACCAGGCGTAGGTGGCGTCAAAAGCCCGCGCATGCAGGTCGCGGCTCTCCCATTCGGCGAGCAGGAAGACGGGCTTGATGGCGCGCAGATCGCTCGCCGCCTGCTCCCAGAAGTCCAGCGGGCTCAGGCCCGCGGCGTCGACGCGGTAGCCGTCGATGTCGGCCTCGCGCACCCAGTACTGCAGGGCCTCGCGCATGTAGTGGCGCAAGCCGGGCTGGTCGTAGTCCAGGTCGATGATGTCGGCCCAGTCGTACCAGGGCGTGGGCTGGAAGCGGCCGTGCTCGTCGCGCACATACCAGTCGGGATGTGTCTTCACGAGCACGTTGTCCCAGGCCGTGTGGTTGCCCACCCAGTCGAGGATCACGTGCATGCCAAGCTTGTGCGCCGTGGCGACGAAGCGGCGCAGATCGGCCAGCGTGCCGAGCTCTGGGCTCACCGCCCGATAGTCACGCACGGCATACGGGCTGCCCAGGCTGCCTTTGCGCTGCACCTCGCCGATCGGGTGGATGGGCATCAGCCACAGGATGCCCACGCCGAGCTGGGCCAGGCGTGGCAGCTGCGTTTCGGCCGCGGCCAGCGTGCCTTCGGGCGTGAACTGGCGCGTGTTGAGCTCATACAGCGTCGCGTCCTTGGCCCAGTCCGGATGCTTGAACTGCACGTAGGGCTTGGGCTGGTCGATCTCGCCGGGCGCTGCGTTCGATGCAGTCACGAGGGTGAAGGCCAGCAACAACGAAGCGGCGAGGCGGAGGAAGGGAGCTTTGGAAGGCACGTCGAAAAGATGCTTCTGAATCGGACCAGGTCAGAAAAAGCCGCGCTCCGCCTTGGCAAGCAAGAAGGAGCGCGGCAGGCGGAGCAATGGAATCAGTACTTGTAGTTCACACCCAGTCGGTAGGTCTTGCCGTACTTGATCTGGTTGGTGACGATGTCCGGATTGCTCGTGTACTCGCGGAACGGCGTGTTCGACAGATTGTGGCCCTGCAGCAGCACGGACAGGCCCTTCAACCAGCCGCCCTGGAATTCATAGCCGATCTGCGCATCGACGATGGTTTCGGCCTTGATGTACGTGAACTGCGCATCGCTGCGGTAGTCCAGGATCTGGCCGATGAAGTCCGAGCGCTTGTACGCCGCGTAGCTCAGCTGGAAGCCGTGCGCCTCGTAGTACAGGCGCGCTGACGTCACGTTCTTCGACAGGCCCGGCAGGCCGATCTGCGTGACCACGTCTTTGAACACCGGGCCGTTCTCCGGGCTCACGAAGCCGCTGGTGGGCAGGCCGATCGAGCTCTCGCTGTATGAGTGGCTCACCGTGATGCCGAATCCATCCAGCCAGCTCGTGAACATGCGGAACGGCAGGTTGGCTGTGAGTTCCACGCCACGCAGATTGCCACCGTCGCCGTTGACGGGCTGCGTTAGGAAGCCCTGCGTCGAGTTCTTGTACGGGCCACTCGTGGGCAGCGGCGTGTTGGCACCGGTGTAGGGGCCGAAGTCGAAGGGCCGCGGCGCGTTGATGATGTAGTTGTCCAGCTTCTTGTAGAAAGCCGCCACGCTGATGTAGCCGTACTTGTCGAAGTACTTCTCCCACGAGACGTCCAGCGCCTTCGCCTTGTAGGGTTTGAGCTGCGGGTTGCCCGCAAAGCCCGTCAGCGCCGGTTGCAGTGAGGTGGCGTTCTGCACCGCGAAGTCCAGGCTGGCCTTCATGTCGTTCAGGTTGGCGCGCGCCACCTGCTTGCCCGCGCCGATGCGCAACAGCTGCTGGTTGCCCAGGTCGAAGGTCAGGTTCAGGCTCGGCAGGAAGTCGTCGTAGCTCGTGCCGTCGGTGCGCACCTTGTACGGGCAGCTGTCCACGGTGATGCCCGTGCAGTTGGCCAGGTCCACCTGGTTGCCGGTGGCGCTCTGCTGCGTGTGCACCAGCTGGAAGCCGATGTTGCCGCTGTAGCCCACGCTGCCCAGCTTGCCACTGAAGTCACCGACCGCGTAGGCGGTGCCGACCTTCTCGCCCACCGTCCAGTCGCGCGACAGCACGGTCTGGTCCACCCAGCGCGTCATGCCGTAGATGCTGCCCAGCGATCCGGTCGGATCCCAGCTGGCCACCTGGATGCCCGAGGCGCCGGCCATCGCCGTCTCCGAACCGGGCATCGTCACCGATGCGTAGCCATTGCCGCCCAGCACGTAGAGACGACCTTCCTGGCCCAGGCGCGCCTTGTCGCGCTTGGTGTAGTTGAAGCCGTAGCGTGTGCCATCGAACGGCCCCCAGCCGGCGTCGTCATGCGCGGTGAAGCGCAGCGTGTTGACGGTGTCAGTGATGGTTGGCAGCGAGACATAGCCAGCCTGCGGGCTGTTCGGGCCGCCGCCCCAGCCGTCCACGTCGGTCAGCAAGGCGACCTTGCGATCCGCGTAGTTCAGGCTCGGCGCGTACTTCACATCCATGAAGTTCTGGCCGTTGAAACCGCTGAAGGTGATCGAGCCCAGCTGCGCGTCCGGCGTGTTGCCCGGCTGGCCTGCGGTCGTCTCGAAGTTGCTGATGTTCTTCACGCCACGCGAGTGCCCGACGTCCAGCTCCCAACGCCAGTCGCCCGTGCGCAGTTCGCTGTTCAGGCCGACGGAGGACAGGTGGTCCTTGTTCGAGTACATGTGGTTGCGCACGTCAGCCTTGTAGTTGCTGAAGGTGCCGCTGGTGGCCACGCCGTTGACGATGGTGGCGTTGGTGAGTGCGCCGTTCGAGTCGTACGGGCCGGTGCCGAAAGGCACGGCGCCTTCGATGCCGGTGTGCTTCTCCTGCTGGTTGCCGCGCGAATACAGCAGGTCCAGCGTCGTCTTGAAGTTGCTGCTCGGCTTGTACTGCAGCGTGCCGAAGGCCGCATCGCGGCTGCTCTTGCGCTTGACCGTCTCGGCCAGGAATCCGCCCGGCACCGCTACCTGCTGGCCGTTGTAGTCGACCGTCGGCGCCCAGCCGCCCCAATTGTCGAAGCGCAGCTCGCCGCCGTTGTCCTCGCGGAAGCTGGACAGGCCCACGGCCACGCCGAAGGTCTTGCTGGCGAACTGGTCCACATAGACCAGGTTGGAGCGGTGACCCGTTCCGGTATCGGAGCCCGCATCAACGCCGAGCTTCTCGCGCATGTGGCCGCCGGCAATCACGCGCTTGCCGTAGTCCAGCGGACGGATCGTGCGCAGGTCGATGGTGGACGCCAGGCCCTGGCCCACCAGGCTCGCTTCCGGCGTCTTGTAGATCAGCAGGCTGCTGGTCAGCGCTGCGGGAAAGAGATCGAACTCCGGGCTGCGCGCATCGCTGGTCGAAGCCTGCTCGCGACCGTTGAGCAGCGAGCCGTTGAAGGCCGGCGACATGCCGCGCACGCTCACCTGCGTGGCGCGGCCGTTGACCTTGTCGCGCTGCGTCGCCACGCCGGCCACGCGGCTCAGCGATTCGGCCACCGTCACGTCCGGCAGCTTGCCGATGTCTTCGGAGGACACCGACTCCACGATGGAAGTGGCATTGCGCTTGGTGGCGATGGAGTCCTCGATGCCCTTGCGGATGCCGTCGACGACGACCGTCTCCAGCTGCTGGGTATCGGCGGTCTTGTCGGCTGCCTTGTCAGCCGTCTGCGCGTGGGCGGCGGGGATCGCCAGCAGTGCCAGCGCGCAGGCCTGGGCGCACGCTTGGGCACACGCTTGGGCACACGCTTGGGCAATAGGCCTCAGGGCCGGTGTCTTGACCATGTCTTGTCTCTCCAATGTTGTAGTCGTCGTGATCGGTCTGTGTTCTCTTGGCGGAACGGACGCGATGATCAAGAGCGCGCATTGGAGCGTCAATCGGGACTGCGAGCCGCTGAAGACTCTCTAAAGATTCAGCTTTAGCTCCCATGAAGCACCATTGAAGCTAACCTGAAGATTCAGCGGTATGTGAGCGCCATCAGCCGATGCACGCGGGACTAAACTGGCCGCGTGAAACTCCTGATGATCGAAGACGACCTGAACATCGGCCAGGCCCTGCTGACCGTGTTCAAGGAAGAGGGCCACCAGATCGTCTGGTTGCGCATGGCCGCGCACGCGGTCGAGCGTCTGCAGGCCGAGGACTTCGACGCCGTGCTGCTCGACCTGGGCCTGCCCGATGCCGACGGCAACGACGTGATCCAGTCCATCCGCGCCGCGGGACTGAATGTGCCCGTGCTCATCATCACAGCGCGCGACGGCCTGCGCGACCGGCTGCGCGGCTTCGACAACGGCGCGGACGACTACCTGATCAAGCCCTTCGAGATTCCCGAGCTGCTGGTGCGCCTGCGCGCCATCCTGCGCCGCAGCGGCGCGCCGACCGAGACCGAGGCGCTGTGGATCTCGGGCAACCTCACGCTCGAAGAACGCCGCATGCGCGTCACGCTCGACGGCGAGTCCGTGCTGCTCTCCAAGACCGAATACGCGCTGTTGCTCACGCTGATGAAGCAGGCCGATCGCGTTCTCACCCGCGCGGAGCTGGAACGCCGCGCCCTGCCCTTCAGCGACGGCGCGACGCTGGATGTGCACATCTCCAATCTGCGCAAGAAGATCGGCGATGGACACATCCGCACCGTTCGAGGCGTCGGCTACATCATGCAAAGTGGCAACGCAGCCTGACCAACAATCCTCGCTGTTCCGGCGGCTGATGATCGGCTTCGGCGTGGTCATCCTGCTGGTGTTCCTGTGCGGCTTTCTTTATGTGGCGATGGAAGCGCGCGCCACGCAGCGCGCCCGCACGGCGGCCGAGAACAAGGCCCACACCGAGGAGCTGCTGCTGCACATGGTCGAGCTTTCCGGCCAGCCGGATCGCATCCGCCAGGCCGCGGCCTCGCTCGAAGATGTGCGCGCCGCGATGTTCCGCGACCTGGACTACCACTCGCGCGTTCGGGTGCGCATCTGGCAACGCGACGCGCTGCTCTACAACTCCCGGCCCGAGCTGCCTGACAAGCTGCCGCTCACCGGCGAGACGCGCGTCGGCGACGAGAACACCTGGGTACAAACCGTATCGCGCGACGCCGCCAGCGGCCTGGTCGTGGAACGCACGCACGAGGTTGATGACCGCTGGATGCTCAGCTACTCGGGCGTGAGCTTCCTGACCCGCTCCACCATCTTCAGCCTGCCCCTGCTGCTGCTACCGGCCTGGTTCATCATCGGCATCGGCCTCAGGCCGCTGAACAGCATTGCGCGATCGATTGAAAGCCGCTCGGCGCTGGACATCACGCCGCTGCCTGAATCGACCTACCGCGAGCTCTCACCCCTGGTCTCCTCGATCAACCAGCTGATGGCGCAGCTGCGCAAGCGCATCGACAACGAACACGAGTTCCTGACCGACGCCGCCCACGAGCTGAAGACACCGCTGGCCGCCATCCAGCTCAACGCGCACCTGCTGCAAAGCCGCAACGCCGCCGACGATCCGGCGCGCCATGCGGAGGTCAGCGCCGGCCTGCGTGAAGGCGTGGCTCGCGCCACGCGCGTCGTGCACCAGCTGCTGGCGCTGGAGCGTGCGCGCTCGGAGGCCGGCGACGAAGAACTGCCCACGCGCTCGGTCGAAGCGCTCGTGCGCGACCGTCTCGCCAGCGCCGTGCCGCTGGCCCTGCAGCGTGGCATCGACATCGACTTCCAGGCCGACGCGCCCTGCGAACGCGCGCTGCACGAGGAAAGCATGTGGGCGCTGGTGGACAACCTGATCGGCAACGCGATCAAGTACTCGCCGGAGGGCGGGCGGATCTCGGTCCATCTCGCACCGCGAACTGAAGGTGGCTGCTCGTTGAGCTTCGTCGACCAGGGACCCGGCATCGCAGAGGGCCTGCGCAAACGCGTCTTCGAGCGCTTCTACCGTGTGCCGGGCCAGGGACAGACAGGCAGCGGTCTGGGCCTGGCCATTGCCGAACGCGCGGCCGCACGCAACGGCGCGCGCATCCGACTGGAGGCCGGGCCCGAAGGCCAGGGCCTGCTCGTCACCGTCGACTTCGACTGAGTGGACTGGCAGGCCCTGATCGCTCAGCGTGGACGCTGTCGGCGAACGATGGGGTTGAGCCCCGCCAGCAGCGCCAGCGCCACCAGCGAGAGGCTGCCCGGCTCCGGCACCTGGTTGCCGGTATCGCCGGCATCGAGCACGTAGACGAAGGAACCGCCACCGCCGCCGCCGCCCGACACGCCGCAGCAATTGCCGCTGAAGCCGCCCTCGCCCACCACCAGGCCCAGGGTCTCGTTGACGTTCAGGTAATAGCTGGCCACGAGGCTGGTGCCATAGCCACCCAGGTCGGCATCGCCCTGCCCGCCCTGTGCGCCCATGACGACGAAGTCATAGAAGCCGGCCACGGCTGCGGTGAAGGTCTGCTCGCCGCCCGTGAAGTTGAACAGCGTGCCGCCGATGCTGATGCTGCCGTCCGCGCCGCGCCCCAGCACGCTGTCTGCGTAGAACGTGGAGCTTCCGTTGGCACCGCCCGTGATGGTCAGGCCTTGCGCAGCGCCATCGGCGAAGGAGCCGCCACCGCCGCCGTTGGCTGTCTGGCCCGATCCGCCGCCACCACCGGAGTAGCCGCCACCGCCGCCACCACCTTGCCAGCCGCCACCGCCGCCGCCGCCGTAGCCGCCGATGCCAAAGCCCGACGTGTTGCCACCCAGGCCACCGGCCCAGCTGGGCATGGACATGCCACCCACGCCGTTACCGCCCGAGGCGCCAGCGCCGCTGCCGGTGCCCGCACCGCTGCCGCCCGCGCCGAGCCAACCCGCTCCGCCGCCGCCGTCCATGCTGCCCGATGAGCCGCCCATGCCACCCATACCTGCGGTGCCACCGGCGCCGCCCGTGCCGGCCAAGCCGCCATCGCCGCCGGTCTGGCCTGCCGTGCCGGACTGCCCGGCACCGCCCGGCTGACCGCAGCAATAGCCGGCGCCACCACCACCACCGGCAGCGAAGACCAGCGTCGGAATGGCCGACGCGGGTTGAGATAGACAAGCCAGCGCAATGCCGATGACGGACAGTGCTGGACATATTCCTTTACGAATCTTCATGGTCAGTGCCTCCAAGTTGGCGTTGTGTCGCGCAGCGCTGTTGACGCAAAAGCCATGCCCGAGATGGAAAGCGTTCTGCATTCATGCGCTTGCGAGCGCCTGAAAGCTCGCTGAAATTGCCTCCGTCAAATTTCTCGACTTAGCAGTCAGCAACATTCGCGGCTCTAAACTGATTCCGATGAATGAGCATCACCCCCAGCCCGATTTCATCGAGGAGATGCGGGCCGACCTGGCGGACTGGCGCCAGTGGCTGGGCCGGGCCGTGGTCTTTGCCTATGCCGCCGCCGCAGGTCTCGCGGTCGTCGTCTTCACGCACCTGAGCGAAGCCGCCTTCGATGGCTTCACCGCGCTGCGCGAATGGCAGTGGTGGGCGCCGCTGGTGTGGACGCCACTGCTCACCCTGGCCATCGCCTGGTGCACGCGGCGCTTCGCGGCCGGCGCCTCGGGATCGGGCATTCCGCAGGTGATGGCGGCGCTGTCGTCGAAGGTGGAGCCGGAGCGTGTGAGCCTCTTCGTCTCGCTGCGCCTGGCCATCGCCAAGATGGGGCTCACCGCAGCGGGCCTGCTGGGCGGATTGCCGATCGGCCGCGAAGGTCCTTCGGTGCAGATCGCGGCGGGCGTGATGCAACATGCGCAACGCTGGTTGCCGGAGCGCTTCGCGGTGAACCAGCAGGGGCTGCTCGTCGCGGGCGGCGCAGCGGGCATTGCGGCGGCCTTCAATGCGCCGCTGGCCGGCGTGATCTTCGCCATCGAGGAACTCACGCGTCGCATCGAGCATCGCTCCAGCGGCCTGATCATCACGGCCATCGTGCTCGCCGGCCTGGTCGCCGTGGCGGCCTTCGGCAACAACACCTACTTCGGTGTGATCCGCGTGCCGCACCTGGGCTGGAACTACCTGCTGCCCGCGCTGGCCGTGACCGTCGGCTGCGGCCTGCTCGGCGGCTTCTTTGCGCGGCTGCTGCTCGTCTCCATCACCGGCGGCAAGGACCGGTTCAGCGCCTGGCGTGCACGCCATCCGCTGCGCTTCGCGGCGGGCTGCGGCTTCATCTGTGCGGTGCTGGGCGTGGTATCAGGTGGAGCTGCTTTCGGCTCGGGCTACGACTACACACGCCATCTCGTCGAAGGCAATGCGCCGAGCCTGCCCTTGCTGTACGTGACGCTGCGCGTGCTGGCCACCTGGCTGGCCGTGTGGTCGGGCGTGCCGGGCGGGATCTTCGCGCCGTCGCTGGCCATCGGCGCGGGCGTGGGCGCTGACGTGGCCTTCTTCTCGCAGGCGCTCCACATGGACGTCAGCGCCAGCGCGCCGCTGATCGCGATCGGCATGGCGGCCTTTCTTGCTGCCGTGACGCAAGCACCACTCACTGCCTTCATCATCGTGATGGAGATGGTGGACGGCCACGCCATGGTGCTCACGCTGATGGCCGCCGCGCTGGGCGCCAGCCTGCTCTCGCGCTGGATCACCGTGCCGCTGTACGCCGCACTGGCGCAGGCGCAGCTGCGGCGCTTAGACTCGTCGCCTATGTCTTGATCACGACGATGATGAAGGAGCGGGTCCCATGTCCAAGAAGGAAGCAAAAGCTGCACCGGATTTCTTCTCCAGCCTGCCCCCAGGCTTTCTCGACAACCCGCTGACGCAGAGCATGCGCGCCTCGGCGCAGCAGATCTGGGCCGCGGGCCTGGGCGCTTTCTCGAAAGGCGGTGAAGGCAGCAAGCTCTTCGAGCAGCTCGTGAGCGAGGGCCTGAAGCTGCAGCAGCGCACGCAGGAAATGGCAATGGACAAGTTCGGCAGCTCCGGCGCCGAGTTCGGCCAGAAGATCGGCGACAAGGCACGCAAGCAGTGGAGCCAGCTCGAATCGATCTTCGAGCACCGCGTCGAGCAGGCGCTGACCAGCATGGGCATGCCGACGGCGACCGAGGTGCGTGAGCTGCGCGAGCAGCTCGATGCGTTGGGCGCCGAGGTGGCCGCACTGAAGGCGACCAAGGCGCCAGCGGCAGCGAAGACCGCGCCGGCCAAGAAGGTGGCGCCCCGCAAAGCGCCTACAAAGAAGACCGCCGCGAAGAAGCTGGCGGCCTGAGCCTCAGACGCCCAGGTAGCGCGAGCGCAGGTGCGCGCGAAAGTGCGCCGGGTTCAGCGTCTCGCCGCTTGCGCGCTGGGCCAGCTCGGCCGTTTCAAAGCGGCTGCCTGCGGTCCAGACCTTGTCGCGCAGCCAGTCGAACACCGGCGTGAGCTGGCCGGCGGCGATTTCTGAATCGAGCTGCGGGCGCTCGCGCCGCATTGCCGCGAACCACTGCGCCGCGTACATGGCGCCGAGCGTGTAGCAGGGGAAGTAGCCGAAGGCGCCGTCGGTCCAGTGCACGTCCTGCATCGGGCCGTTGCGGTAGTCGCCCCGCGTATCCAGGCCCAGCAGCTCCTGCATCTTCTCGTCCCACAACGCCGGGATGTCCTCGCACTCGATCTCGCCTTCGATCAGCGCGCGCTCGATCTCGAAGCGCAGGATCACGTGGGCCGGATAGGTCACCTCGTCGGCATCCACGCGGATCAAGCCTCTCTGAACGCGTGTCATCAAGCGGTTGAGGTTGCCGGGCTCGAAGGCCGGCTGGGCACCGAAGTGCTGCACCAGCAGCGGCGACAAAAGCTTGGCAAAAGCGGGATGGCTGCCCAACTGCATCTCGAAGGAGAGGCTCTGGCTTTCGTGCAGCGCCATCGAGCGTGCCCGCGCCAGCGGCTGGCCCAGCCATTCGCGCGGCAGGTTCTGTTCGTAGCGGCCGTGGCCGGTCTCGTGCACCGTGCCCATCAGCGCTTCGAGCACGCTGTGCTCGCTGTAGCGCGTGGTCATGCGCACGTCCTCGGGCACGCCCCCGCAGAAGGGATGGACGCTCTCGTCCATGCGGCCGGCGGCGAAGTCGAAGCCGAGCAGGCGCATCGCATCCAGGCCCAGGGCGCGCTGCGCCTGCTTGTCGAAGGGGCCTACCGGCTGAATCACGGTCTCGCTGGCTTGCTTCTCGCAGACCTCGCGGACCAGCCCCGGCAGCCAGCTGCGCAGATCGGCGAACACGCGCTCGACCTCGGCCGATCGCATGCCGGGTTCGAACTGGTCCATCAGCGCGTCGTAGCGCGACAGGCCGGTGGCCTCGGCTCGCAACGCGGCTTCCTGGCGCGAGAGCTTCACAACCTCTCGCAGATTGGGCAGGAAGCCGGCCCAGTCGTTGGCGGGGCGCTGGCTGCGCCAGGCGTGCTCGCAGCGCGAGCCGGCGAGACTCTTGGCCTCGACCAGGCTTTGCGGCAGCGCGTTGGCCGAGAACCAGGCGCGGCGCGTCTCGCGCAGATTGGCCTGCTCGTCCGCGCTGAGCGGCTCCGCACCGGCCGCATCCAGCAGGCCCGGCCAGGCGGGGTCGGTGCTCAGCTGGTGCAGCAGGCCCTCCATCTCGGCCAGCGCCTCGGAGCGTGATTCGTTGCCCTTGGCGGGCATGTTGGCGGCGCGATCCCAGGAGCAGATGGCGTGCAGGTGGGACAGGCGATGCAGGCGCGCGTTGCGGGCGTGCAGCTGCTGGTAGGCAGTGGGAGGTGTCGAGCTCATGCCGGCGATTCTGCGGCCGGTGGAAGGCCGTGCGGGAGGTCACGGCAATAGTCACATCGCCTCAAGCCCATCTCAAGCGAGCTGGGGCCAGACCCAGATCAGGGCCGCCGTCATCAGCGTGTAGCGCACGAACTTGCCCACGGCCATGAAACCCGCGCAGGGCCAGAACGGCAGGCGCAGCCAGCCGGCCACGGCGCAGAGCGGATCGCCGATCACAGGCAGCCAGGACAGCAGCAGCGCCGGCGGCCCGAAGCGCTGCATCCAGGCCATGGCGCGGAGCTGGGTGGGCGAACGGTGCGTGGCGCGCTCGAAGGCGCGTTCGGCGCCATAACCCATCCACCAGCTGATCATGCCGCCCAGGGTATTGCCGGCGGTGGCCACGAAGACGGCGGGCCAGAACAGGCTGGGGTCGCTCTTGACGAGGAGGAACACGGCCGGCTCCGAGGCCAGCGGCAGCAGCGTCGCGCCGATCAGGCTCACGAGGAACACGCTGGCCAGGCCCACCTTGGGCAGGGCCAGCAGGGCGAGCAGGGATTCGATCCAGGCTTGGAGTTGGGTTTCCATTGCGCCCGATTATGAAAGTACGGCAACGGGCCGCCGTTATAATCTTGCCTCTTTTTTCAGCAATTCCCTCCCATGCCCGCCCCGGTCCCTGCACAGGTCAAGATCGGCCCTCACCTGCTGCCGAACAACCTGTTCGTTGCGCCGATGGCCGGCGTGACGGACCGGCCGTTCCGCCAGCTGTGCCGGCGCATGGGCGCGGGCTATGCGGTCAGCGAGATGGTCACGTCGCGCAAGGACCTGTGGAATTCGCTCAAGACCTCGCGGCGCGCCAACCACGATGGCGAGCCCGGCCCCATCGCCGTGCAGATCGCCGGCACCGACGCCGCCATGATGGCCGAGGCCACCGTCTACAACATCGAGCGCGGCGCCCAGATCATCGACATCAACATGGGCTGCCCGGCCAAGAAGGTCTGCAACAAGTGGGCCGGTTCCGCGCTGATGCAAGACGAGCCGCTGGCGCTGGAGATCGTCTCGGCCGTGGTCGCAGCCGCGGGCGACGTGCCCGTGACGCTCAAGATGCGCACCGGCTGGTGTGCCACCGAGAAGAACGCCGTGCACATCGCCCGCGCCGCCGAGGCCGCCGGTGTTCGCATGGTCACCGTGCACGGCCGCACGCGTGAGCAGGGCTACAAGGGCCAGGCCGAGTACGACACCATCCGCGCGGTCAAGAACGCGCTGAAGATTCCCGTCGTCGCCAACGGCGATGTCGACAGCCCGCAAAAGGCCCGCGAAGTGTTGGCCCTGACCGGCGCCGATGCCGTGATGGTCGGCCGCGCCGCGCAAGGCCGGCCCTGGATCTTTGCCGAGATCTCGCACTACCTCGCCACCGGCGAGGAGCTAGCGCCGCCGCGCGTGCTTGACGCGCTGGAGTGGCTCACCGAACACCTGCACGACCACTACAGCCTCTATGGCGAACTGACGGGCATGCGCACCGCGCGCAAGCACATCGGCTGGGCCGTGCGACAGCTGCCGGGCGGGGAGGACTTCCGCCAGCGCATGAACCGGCTGGAAAGCAGCGCCGAGCAACTGCAGGCCCTGCGCCTGTGGTTCACGGCCCTGGCCGACCAGACGGAGCGGCTGACCTACGTGGCGGCCAATGACGACGACGCCGAAGAAGACACTGAATAAGAAGAGAAGACCGACCCATGATCGCCCCCAAGAACAACAACAACTCGCTCGAACAGTGCGTGCGCGACAGCCTGGAGCTGTACTTCCGCGACCTCGACGGCGAGACGCCCCACAGCCTCTATGACATGGTGCTCAAGCTCGTGGAGAAGCCCATGCTCGAAGTGGTGATGGCCAAGGCCGACCAGAACCAGAGTCGCGCCGCCGACTGGCTGGGCATCAACCGCAACACGCTGCGCCGCAAGCTCACCGACCACAAGATCCTCTGACTGCTGACACCATGACTCAACTGACCGCACTCATCTCCGTCTCCGACAAGACCGGCATCGTCGATTTCGCCAAGGCCCTGCACGCGCTGAACGTGCGCCTGCTGTCCACCGGCGGCACTGCCAAGCTGCTGGCCGACGCCGGCCTGCCCGTGACCGAAGTGGCCGAGCACACCGGCTTCCCCGAGATGCTGGACGGCCGCGTCAAGACACTGCACCCGAAAATCCACGGCGGCCTGCTGGCCCGGCGTGACCTGCCCGAGCACGTGGCCGCGATTCAAAAGCACGGCATCGACACGATCGACATCCTGGCCGTGAATCTGTATCCGTTTGAAGCCACCGTCGCCAAGCCCGGCTGCACGCTGGAAGATGCCATCGAGAACATCGACATCGGCGGCCCGGCCATGGTGCGCAGCGCCGCCAAGAACTGGAAAGACGTGACGGTGCTGACCGACGCCTCGCAGTACGCGGGCGTGCTGGAAGAACTCAAGAGCGCCGGCAAGACCAGCGACAAGACGCGTTTCGCTGCCTCAGTCGCAGCCTTCAACCGCATCGCCCAGTACGACGCGGCGATCAGCAACTACCTCTCGGCCATCAACGAAGACGGCTCGCACAACGCCTACCCGGCGCAGATGAACAGCAGCTTCGTCAAGGTGCAGGACCTGCGCTACGGCGAGAACTCGCACCAGAGCGCCGCGCTCTACCGCGACCTGTATCCGGCGCCCGGCTCGCTCGTCACCGGCAAGCAGCTGCAAGGCAAGGAGCTCTCGTACAACAACATCGCCGATGCCGATGCGGCGTGGGAATGCGTGAAGAGCTTCGATGCGCCGGCCTGCGTGATCGTCAAGCACGCCAACCCCTGCGGCGTGGCCGTGGGTGCCGATGCGGCAGAGAGTTATGCCAAGGCCTTCAAAACCGACCCGACCAGCGCCTTCGGCGGCATCATTGCCTTCAACCGCGTGGTGGACAGGGCGGCGGCCGAACTCGTCGTCAAGCAGTTCGTCGAAGTGCTGATGGCGCCGGCCTTCACCGCCGAAGCGCTGGCCATCTTTGCGCCCAAGATCAATGTGCGCCTGATGCAGATCGACCTGCCGCCCGGTGGCGATACCGCCTGGTTGCAAGGCCGCAACCTCGGCGACAGCAAGCGCGTGGGCTCCGGCATCTTGCTGCAGAGCGCCGACAACCACTTCCTCAAGAAGGCCGACCTCAAGGTCGTCACCAAGCTGCAGCCAAGCGCCCAGCAACTCGACGACCTGCTCTTCGCCTGGACCGTGGCCCAGTACGTCAAGAGCAATGCCATCGTCTTCTGCGGCGGCGGCATGACGCTGGGTGTGGGTGCCGGCCAGATGAGCCGCATCGACTCGGCCCGCATCGCCTCGATCAAGGCCGCCAACGCCAGCCTCGAACTGAAGGGCTCGGTCGTGGCGAGCGACGCCTTCTTCCCGTTCCGCGACGGCCTGGACGTGCTGGCCGATGCCGGCGCCTCCTGCGTGATCCAGCCGGGCGGCTCGATGCGCGATCAGGAAGTGATAGCCGCGGCCGACGAGCGTGGCGTGGCGATGGTCTTCACCGGCGTGCGCCACTTCCGACACTGATCGCGCGGATCACGTCGCTCTGCGTGACGATGCCGGCCAATCGCCGCTCCCCGTCCACGACGGGCAGGTGGTGGTGGCCGGTCTCTGCATAGAGGGGCACGAGTTCGCTCACTCTTTGTTCGAGCGTCACGGTGCGCACATCGCTGCTCATGATCTGACCCACGACTTCGGGCTTCACGCCGTGGCTGCGGCCGCTCGGGCGCAGCAGCGCCTGGATGCGCTCGTTCAGCGCGACGCCGTCGTTCGAGGCCACCCGTGCAAAGTCGGCCTGGGTAACGATGCCCACCACGCGGCGCACGCGGTCAATCACCGGCAGCGCCTTCACGTGCCGCGCCTGCAGCAAGGCCCAGGCCTCGGCCAGCGGCGTGCCGAACTCCACCGCCAGCGGTTCGCGGCTCATGATGTCCGCACAGACCAGATCGCCGAAGCTGCGCCGGTAGGCCGAAGCCTCGGCGTGATGCAGCAGCTCCTCCAGGTCATCGCGCGGGATGTCGATCACCTGGTTGTAGTGGGCCAGCGCAGCGTCCAGGTCGGCAGCTGAAAAACGTGCCGCCGCCGAGGCCTCGGTACTCGCGGGCGCCGAACGGCCCTGTGCGTGCGGATAGCGTCGCCCCGTCAGCCCGTTGTAGACCATGCCGGCCAGCACCAGCAGCAGGCAGTTGGCCGCCACCGGGAACAGCACGAAGCTCAAAGGCACGGCCCCCAGGGCGCTGAGCAGGGCCGCCGCGCCGCCGGGCGGATGCAGGCAGCGCATCGCGAACATCAGCGCGATCGCGCCGCCGACGGCCACCGCACCGGCCAGCGCGGGATCTGGAATCAGTATCGCGCACAGCGACCCGACCAGTGCCGACAGGCTGTTGCCGCCGACGACCGACCAGGGCTGGGCCAGCGGGCTCGCAGGCACCGCGAACACAAGCACCGCGCTGGCACCGATCGGCGCAACGATCCACGCACCCTGCCCGTGCAGGCTGCGCGAGAGCCAGGCGGTGAAGGCGATGCCCAGCAGGCCGCCCAGCACCGCGCGCACGCGCTCGCGGCCACTGACGCCCATGCGTGCCGGCCAGCAATCGCGGGCCAGTTGCAGAAGCGACCGCAGAAGGGATTGGGCGACGTTCATCGGCGGCTTCTCCACCAGGCCAGGTGCCGCGGCCGTTCCCGCAGCTCCTCCTCGTGATGATGGGTCAGCGCAGTCTCGACGAGATCGCTGCGCGCAATCAGGCCGACGAGGTGCAGGCCGTCGGCGTCATCCACGACAGGCAGCCGCTCCAGCTGCAACCGCGCCATGCGCGTGGCTGCAGCTCGGCAGCTCTCAAACGGCAGCGCGTGGTGCAGCGCTTGGCCCTCGCAGGCCTCGCGACAACTGGCCGAGGGCGCGGCCGCCAGCAGGGTTTCGCGGTCCAGCATGCCGACGAGCCGGCCCTGGTCCAGCACCGGGAACGCGCGATGCAGCTGCGCGGCGCCGAAGTGCTGGCGCAACGCATCGTCCACGCGCGCCTCGGCGTCGACGCTGCGCACGCCGCGGCTCATGCACTCCTGCACGGCATGGCGCTCCAGCGGATCGACGCCGGTCTCGCGCCAGATGTGGCGGCCGCGGCGCGCGATCTTCTCGGTGAGGATAGAGCGGCGCATCATCAGCACCGTCACGCCGTAGGAGACGAGCGTCGTGGTCAGCAGCGGCAGCAGTGCGGGGGCGTCGCCGGTGAGCCCGAAGGCGAAGGCCGCGGCCATCAAGGGCGCATGCATCACGCCGCCGAGCACGCCGGCCATGCACAAGAGCGGCCACAACGCCGCGTCGCCGCCCGGCATCACGCCGCCCAGCAGCAGGCCGGCCCCCGCTCCGATCGTCAGCACCGGCGCGAGCACGCCACCCGAAGTCAGCGAACCCAGCGCCACCAGCCAGATCACCGCCTTCAAGGCGATCAGCGCCAGCGCCTGGCCGGCCGGCATCTGGCCGTGCAGCAGCGCGTCGATCACGTCGTAGCCCACGCCCAGCGCGCGCGGCTCCAGCCAGCCACCGATGCCGACCACCGCGCCGCCCAGAGCCGGCCACCACATCCAGTGCAGCGGCAGCAGGCCGAAGCCGTCTTCGATGGCATAGAGCGCACGCGAAAGGCCAGTGGCCAGCAGGCCCGAGACCAGCCCGGCCAGCAAGCAGCTGAGGAAGGTCCACGGCCCCGGCTCGCCGGTGTTCAGCGCGAACAGGTAGCCGGGCTCCAGCAGCCAGGGCCGCGCGAAACCGGCCGCGGCACAGGCGATGCCCACCGGCAGCAGGCTGCGCGGGCGCAGCTCGAACAGCAGCACCTCAATGGCCAGCAGCACGGCCGCCAGCGGCGTGCCGAAGACCGCCGTCATGCCCGCCGCCGCGCCGGCCACCAGCAGCGCCTTGCGCTCCGCGGCGCTCAGGTGAAAGTACTGCGCGAGCAGCGAACCGATGGCGCCGCCGGTCATGATGATCGGCCCTTCCGCGCCGAAGGGCCCGCCGCTGCCGATGGCGATGCCCGAAGACAACGGCTTGAGCACGGCGACCTTGGGCGACATCTTGCTCTGGCCAAACAGGATGGCCTCGATGGCTTCGGGGATGCCGTGGCCGCGGATCTTGTCCGTGCCGAGCCGGGCCATCAGCCCGACGATGAGGCCGCCCAGCACGGGCAGGCCGATTGCCCAGGCCCCGAGCGTGTGCGCGGCCGGCGAATGCGGCGCCAGTGACAGCGACTGGAAGTAGAAGAGATTGGTGAACAGCCGGATCATGGCCAGCAGCAGCCATGCGCCGCCGGTGGCCAGCAGGCCGATCACCACGGCCAGGGCGCTCATCAGCGCCAGGCGCGTCGCCTGCTGGTCGAAGTCCGCACGTTCGTGCTCGCGGCGTGAATCACTCATGTTTCGAGATCGATCTGAGGCACGGCGAACACGCCACGCAGGGATTTCAGTTCGGCGCGATGCAGATCGGCCAGGCGGCGCAGCAGCCTTTCACCCTGCGCCGTGAGATGGACCTGCACCTGGCGGCGGTCCTGCTCGCCCGGGCGCTTCTCCACCAGGCCCTGGGCCTCGCAGCGGGTCGCCAGCGCCACGGCGCCGTGGTGCTGCATCTGCAGCCGCTCGGCCAGCTCGCCCACGAGCGCGAAATCGCGCCCCGGCATGCCCTTGACCTGCAGCATCAGCAAGTACTGCTGCGGCGTGAGGCCGGCATCGCGCGCCGCCAGTTCCGAGAAGCGCTCGAAGCGCCGCATCTGGTAGCGGAACTCGGCCAGGGTCTCGAAGTGAGATTTGCTCAGCGGGGAAGGCTTGTCGGCCATGGACGGCAGGCGTGAGAAACGCGATAGGGCTTGAAAGGAGGCGGGGAAGGACCGGCACTCTATCACGACGTGATATTTATTCCCGCCGCGTGCACCGCTTTGGGTTGTTCCGCGCGGCCCGGAGATAATCCAGCCCCATGTCCCTTGCCGATATCACCGGCCTCTTCCTCGCCTCGCTCTCACGCCTCATCACGGGCGCACAGGGCCATTGGAAGGGCTGCCCGCCGACCGCGGAGCAGCGCATCTACTTTGCCAATCACCAGAGCCATTTCGACTGGGTGCTGATCTGGGCCGCGCTGCCGCGCGAGCTGCGCGCCCGCACCCGCCCGATCGCCGCCCGCGACTACTGGACGTCGAGCCCGCTGCGCACCTGGCTGACCAGCGCCGTGTTCAACGCCGTCTACGTGAGCCGCACGCGCGCCACGCCGGACGAGGATCCGCTGGAGCCGCTGGTCGAGGCGCTCAGGGCCGGCGATTCGCTGGTGATCTTTCCGGAGGGCACGCGCTCCAACAAGGGCGATCCGCAGGCCTTCAAGGCCGGGCTCTACCACCTGGCGCGCCAGTTCCCCGAAGTGCAGTTGATCCCAACCTGGATCGACAACGTGCAGCGCGTGATGCCCAAGGGCGAGGTCGTACCCGTGCCCATCCTGTGCACCGTCACGTTTGGCGAGCCGCTGACGCTGGGCGCCGATGAAGACAAGGCCGCGTTCCTGCCACGCGCCCGCGAGGCGCTGATCGCGCAACGTCCGGCCGGGGGCGGCGCATGATCGAGTTCATCAAGTCGCTGAAAGGCCTGGACGCCAGCAGCCAGGTGGCTGTCCTCTTCGTCGGCCTGTTCGGCGCGCTGCTCCTGATCGGTATCGGCGGTCTGGCCTACTCGCTCAAGAGCGGCGAACGCACGGCCTACGCCCAGGACAACTGGCGCCAGTTCAAGCGCGACATGAAGGCCATCTGGGTCGGCTCCATGATCGCCTGGGTGGCCTGGCTGTCGGGCCATGTCGGCGCCTCGGTGTTGGTGGGCCTGCTCTCGTTCTACGCGTTCCGCGAGTACATCACCCTGATGCACACGCGCCGCGGCGACCACCGCAGCCTGATCCTCGCCTTCTTCGTGCTGCTGCCGCTGCAGTACGCGCTGGTCGGCACGCGGCACTTCGATCTGGCTTCAGTGCTGATCCCGGTTTATGGCTTCGTGGCCATCCCGGTGGCCAGCGCGCTGTCGGACGACCCGCACCGCTTCCTGGAGCGCAACGCCAAGATCCAGTGGGGCCTGATGGTCTGTGTCTACGGCCTGTCGCACCTGCCGGCGCTGATGCTGCTGGACTTCCCCGGCTACGAAGGCCGCGGCGCCTTCTTGTTCTTCTTCATGGTGGTGGTGGTCGGCGTTGCGCAGATCGTGCAGGAAGTGGCCAGCCGCACCGTGCGCCGCCGGCCTCTCGCGCGCCGCATCAGCCGCAGCTTTTCGCTGCGCGCTTGGTGGCTGGGCCAGTTCGCAGGCGGCTTCATTGGCATGCTGCTGTACTGGATCACGCCCTTCAAGGTCGGCCAGGCACTGTGCATGGCCCTGCTGGCCACCAGCGCGGGCACGCTGGGCGGCCTGGTGATGAAGGCGCTCAAGCGCGACGGCGGCGTCGTCTACTGGGGCAACCGCAGCTCCATCACCGGCGCCGTGGGTCTGCTGGACCGCATCGCGGTGCTGTGCTTTGCTGCGCCGGTGTTCTTCCATTCGGTGCACTGGTACTTTTCGCTGGGAGCCTCCTGATGAGAATCCTCGGCATCGATCCAGGCTTGCAGACCACGGGATGGGGCGTCATCGATGTCGAGGGCTCGCGTCACGCCTATGTGGCCAGCGGCACGATCAAGACCATCGGCGCCGAAGCGCCCGAGCTGGGCGACCTGCCCGGCCGGCTGAAGATCCTGTTCGAAGGCGTGCGCGAGGTCGTGGCCCGCTACCAGCCGCACTGCGCGGCCGTGGAAATCGTCTTCGTCAACGTCAACCCGCAGTCCACCCTGCTGCTGGGCCAGGCGCGCGGCGCGGCGCTGGCGGCGCTGGTGTCGTCGAATTTGCTGGTTAGCGAATACACCGCCCTGCAGATGAAGAAGGCCGTGGTCGGCCACGGCCAGGCCAAGAAGGACCAGGTGCAGGCCATGGTGCAACGCCTGCTGCAGCTGCCGGGGCTGCCCGGCAAGGATGCGGCCGATGCGCTGGGCTTGGCGATCATGCATGCGCATGCGCGCGTGACCTTCGAGGCCATGGGGCGACACGCCCAGCTGGCACGCAAGCAGCACGCGCAGTTCAAGGGCGGCCGCAGCTATTGAGCGCGTAGAGCGCTGATAGACTTCCCGTACCCCTCTCCGCCGCGAGTTCAAGATGTCACGCCGTTCCCCACTGACCGAAGCAGCGATGCGCGCCGCCGAACGACGCTTCCCCGAGCTGGCGGCCAAGTCGGGCCACGAGGCCTACAAGCAGGCGCTGGCCCAAACAGGTGCCGTGGTGGTCAAGACCAGCAAGGGCATGGTGGTCGAGCGCAAAGCCGACGGCAGCTCCAAAGTGATCAAGGCGCTGCCGCCCGGCAAGCGTGTCAGGGTCGGCCTGGTCCTCAAGCGTGCCAAGCCCGAAGCCGCCGCCTGACCGCAAGCAGCCGGCCCAGCCGCGGCTGCGAATACTGGCGGGCCCCAACGGGTCGGGCAAGAGCACCATCAAGGGCGACCTGAAGCCTGAATGGATTGGCGTCTTCGTGAACGCCGACGAGATCGAGCGCAGCCTGCACACGACCAATGGCACGCTCGACCTGAAGGCACTGGGCCTGATCGGTAAGGCCGAAGCCGTCCTGACCCGGATCGAAGCTCGCCTGCGGGCCTCCGGCTTTGCACAGACGCTCGGGCTGGATGCGCTGGCGGGCCGCATGACCCTCAGTACCGACCTGCTCCTGCAGGTGCCCGGCCCCTACAACTCCTACCTGGCCTCGGTGCTCGCAGACCTGGTAAGACGTGAATTGCTGGAGGCAGGGCGGACGTTCACCTTCGAGACCGTGATGTCATCGCGGGACAAGGTCGACTTCATGAAGGAGGCCCGTGCCAAGGGCTACCGCGTCTATCTGTACTTCGTCGCCACCGATGACCCGGCGATCAACATGGACCGGGTGCGCCGACGCGTCAAGCTTGGCGGCCATCCAGTGCCTGCCAGGAAGATCCGCGAACGCTACGCCAGATCCATCGGCCTGATGACGGAGGCCTGCGGAATCGCCCACCGTGCCTACGTCTTCGACAACTCTGGCTCGAAGCACAAGCTGCTGGCCCAGGTCGTCGACGGTGAACGCATGGAGATCGAAGTGGCGACCCTGCCGCGCTGGTTCGTCGAAACCGAGCTCTGGGGCTCCTTCAACGGCTGACGGACATCGGCCAGGGTTATGTCTGCATCAGCGGCGGGAATGACCTGAGCCAGGGCCGCTCTTCATAATCTGCGTCCATGTCGCCGACCCTGCTGCTCTCACTCGTCGTGGCCTACTTCGCCCTGCTGCTGGGCGTGGCCTGGTTCGCCTCGCGCGGGGCTGACAACGAGAGCTTTTTCGTCGGCAACCGCAACAGCCACTGGCTGCTGGTGGCCTTCGGCATGATCGGCACCTCGCTCTCGGGCGTGACCTTCATCAGCGTGCCGGGCCAGGTGGGCGCCGCGGCCTTCAGCTACTTCCAGATCGCGCTGGGCCAGTTCATCGGCTACTTCGTGATCGCCTATGTGCTGCTGCCGCTGTACTACCGGCTGCGCTTGAGCTCCATCTACCGCTTCCTCGGCGAGCGACTCGGGCCGCAGGCCTACCGCACCGGCGCGGGCATCTTCTCGGTCTCGCGCACGCTGGGCGCCACGGCGCGGCTCTACCTGGTCATCAAGATCTTGCAGGACGCCATCCTCGACTCCTTCGGTCTGCCCTTCTGGCTGACGTCGCTCGTGATCATCGGCCTGATCCTGCTCTACACCTTCGAGGGCGGCGTGAAGACCATCGTCTGGACGGACACGCTGCAGACCAGCGGCATGCTGTTGGGGCTGGTGGTGTGCGTGGTCTACCTGCTGAACGGCCTGGGCCTGTCGTTCGGCGAGAGCCTCTCGGCGCTAAAGGCGCAGGGCCTGTCCGACGTGTTCGTGACCGACGTCGCCAGCCGCAGCTTCTGGGGCAAGCAGCTGCTCGCCGGCATCTTCATCGCCGTGGCCATGACCGGTATGGACCAGGAGATGATGCAGAAGAACATCTCGGTCAAGCGCCTGTCGGACTCGCAGAAGAACGTCGTCCTGCTCTCGGTCATCATGCTCGGCGTGGTGCTGATGTTCCTGTTCCTGGGCGGCCTGCTGCAGCTCTTTGCGCTCAAGAGCGGCATGGCCGAGCGCGGCGATGCGCTCTTCCCCGCCGTCGTGCTGGGGCATCTGCCGGACTGGGTGCAGATCGTTTTCGTCATCGCGCTGATCAGCGCCCTCTTCCCCAGCGCCGACGGCGCGCTCACGGCCTTGACGTCCAGCTTCTGCATCGACCTGATCGGCATGGACAAGCGCGCGGACTGGAGCGAGGCGAAGAAGACGTCCGTGCGCCGCCGCGTGCACCTGAGCTTCGCGGCGATCTTCTTCATCGCGGTGATGGTGTTCCGCTGGCTGAACGACCCCAGCATGATCGGCCTGATCCTCAAGCTGGCCGGCTACACCTATGGCCCGCTGCTGGGACTGTTCGCGTTCGGCATGCTGACCAAGCTGCAGCCGCGCGATGCGCTGGTGCCCTGGGTGTGCCTGGCCGCGCCGCTGATCTGCTGGGGGGTGGACCGCCAGCAGGCGGCGCTGTTCGGGCATTACGGCATCGGGTTGGAGCTGTTGTTGCTGAACGGGGCGCTGACGTTTGGGGGCTTGTGGCTGGCCTCGGATCGGCGCTTCGCACGCTGATCCGCTGGCTCGGGGCTTTCCCGCTGCCCGAACGTACGCCTGCGCAGGGACACTTCGACGCAGCCGCTTCAACGAATGCGGCACTACAACAGCACGAGGTGAGGATCATGACCCAAGACGCCAGCGCCAACCCCTATCAACCGCCGTCGAGCGACGTGTCCGACATGGACCCGGCGGGCGAGCAGCAGCTCGTGCCGGCCGGCAAAGGCCGCCGCTTCGGCACGCTCATCGTCGACTATGCCGGCTATGCCGCCCTCTCGTTCTGCGTCGGACTCGCGCTGGCCATCCTCGACGGCGGGACCGGGACGGCGACCCTCCTCCAGCGCCATGAATTCCTGTTCGGCATCATGATCGTCTTCGCCTACTACACCTTCTTCGAAGGGATCTGGGCACGGACGCCGGGCAAGCTGATCTTTGGCACCCGCGTCATTACCGAGACCGGCGGCAAGCCGACGATCGGTCAGGTGCTGGGCCGTACCGCCTGCCGCTTCATTCCCTTCGAGGCGCTGTCCTGCCTCGGCGAGCGTGGTTGGCACGACAAGATTCCGAAGACCTGCGTGGTGCTGGCCAAAGGACGCTGAACCCGCAATCACGGTCAGCCGCCTGGTCGCGCGGCGCCCCTCACTCCCACACAAACGCCGTCTTCGCATCAAACGGATGCGTCGCCCGCCAGTGCCGCGCGATGTCCACGCGCTTGCAGACCCACACGCGGTCGTGCTTTTCGATGTGATCGAGAAAGCGCTGCAGCGCGCGCATGCGGCCCGGCCGACCGAGCAGACGGCAATGCATGCCGATGCTCATCATCTTGGGTGAATCCTCGCCTTCGGCATAGAGCACGTCGAAGCTGTCGCGCAGGTATTCGAAGAACTCGTCGCCGTGGCTGAAGCCCTGCGGCAGGGCGAAGCGCATGTCGTTGCAGTCGAGCGTGTAGGGCACGACCAGATGCGGTGCGAGCTGACCGTCTGTCTTCTTCACCTGCAGCCAGAAGGGCAGATCGTCACCGTAGTAGTCACTGTCGTACTCGAAGCCGCCGAAGTCCGCCACCAGCCGGCGCGTGTTCGGGCTGTCGCGGCCGGTGTACCAGCCCGTGGCGCGATTGAGCGTCAGGCGCTGAATGATGTCCATGGCGCGCTTCATGTGCTCGCGCTCGGTGGCTTCGTCCACGTTCTGGTAGTGGATCCAGCGCCAGCCGTGGCAGGCGATCTCGTGGTCCAGTTCGACGAAGGCCTGCGTCAGGTCCGGATGCCGCTCCAGCGCCATCGAGACGCCGAAGACCGTCAGCGGCAGCGCGCGCTTCTCGAACTCGCGCAGCAGGCGCCACACGCCCACGCGTGAGCCGTATTCGTAGATGCCTTCCATGCTCAGGTGCCGGTCCGGGAAGGCCGGCGGGTTGAACATCTCGGACAGGAACTGCTCACTGCCGGCATCGCCGTGCAGCACGGAGTTCTCGCCGCCCTCTTCGTAGTTCAGGACGAACTGGACGGCAATGCGGGCCTTGCCGGGCCATTGGGCTTGGGGCGGGTGTTCGCCATAGCCAATCAGGTCGCGTGGATATCGCATGATGCGGGCTAGGATAAGCCATCCTCCCTCGCCAGAGCATCATGGGAAAACTGACCACACACGTCCTCGACACGATGAACGGCTGCCCCGCGGCCGGCATGGCGGCGCGCCTCTACCGCGAAGGCCAGCCGCTGCTGACGCTGCAGCTCAACGCCGACGGCCGCGCCGATGCACCGCTGCTGCAGGGCGATGCGCTGTTGCCCGGGCGCTACCGCCTGGTCTTCGACGTGGCCGACTACTTCCGCGCCCGCGGTGTGGTCTTGCCCGACCCGCCCTTCCTTGACGAAGTGCCGCTGGACTTCGGCATTGCCGACACCGAATCGCACTACCACGTGCCCCTGCTGGTTTCCCCATGGAGCTATTCGACCTACCGGGGCTCCTGAGCCGCGGCACACCAGCCGTCCTCGTCACCGTCGCCAGCGTCGAGGGCAGCGGGCCGCGCGAGCGCGGAGCCTGGATGGCTGTCACGGCCACGAACGTGTGCGGCACCGTCGGCGGCGGCCAGCTGGAACACGAGCTGATGGCCGAGGGTCGCCGCCTGCTCGAACTGGCTCAGCCGTTTGACGCTCATGAACGTCGTTATGCCCTGGGGCCGAGCCTGGGCCAGTGCTGCGGCGGCGTGGTGCACATGCGGCTGGAACTGCTGGATGCCGGCGACGCCGAAGGCCTCGTCGAACGCCTGTCCGCGCCGCCCCTGCTCGACCTCGCCCTCTTCGGCGGCGGCCACGTGGGCCGCGCCATCGTCGACCTGGTGACGCGCCTGCCCGTGCGCACGCAATGGTTCGACAGCCGCGACGAGATCTTCCCCATCCCACTGCCTCCGCACGTGCAGGCCGAGCATTCCAACCCCGTGCATGCCGCCGTGGCCGATGTGCGGCCCAGCGCCAAGGTGCTGATCATGAGCTTCAGCCATGCCGAGGATCTGGACATCGTCGCCGCCTGCCTCACGCGCCAGCGCGAGCACGGCGACCTGCCCTTCATCGGCCTGATCGGTAGCAAGAGCAAATGGGCGAGCTTTCGGCACCGGCTGGAGGCGCGCGGCTTCACGGAAGTGGAGATGGCCCATGTCACCTGTCCGATCGGCATCCCGCGCATCCATGGCAAGCAGCCGGAAGTGATTGCGCTGGCGGCGGTGGCGCAGTTGCTGCAGCGGTAGCTCGGGTTATCCCGCCATCGAATCGCCCCTAGCTTGGAAGGCGACCTTGGAGGCCTGAAGCGGAACTCATCGAGCGTTGTGGACACCCCGTCCGCACACTCAGGAGTCCCTCATGCAGTTCCGCAAACCACCACGCTGACCTTCTCCGGTGCGGACTCCAACGGCGCCTGCCTGGACGACAGCTCCGTCACGCACCGCTGTTCCGGAACCTGCGGAATGGGGTCTGAATGGGGTCTGCTGAGCGTCGGCCTGTTCGCTATCGGCGCGGTCGTCCGCCGCCGTCACGACGGCTGAAGTCGGCCGCATCGCTTGCGGCCCTGGGGCGACGCCGAAGCAGAAATGGCCGGACCAACATGCCCCGGGGCCGTTAGCATCGGCCCATGCGCATCCACGGTCGCTGCCACTGCGGCAACATCACCTTCACGCTCGACGGCGCGCCCGATGCACCGGCACCCGTCGCGGCACGGGCCTGCGACTGCACCTTCTGCCAACGCCACGGCGGCGTGTGGACGTCCTGCCCAGCCGGCAGCCTGGAGGTGACCCTGCACGACCCGGAACGCGTGAACGCCTACGAGTTCGGCACGAAGACGGCGCAATTCCACGTCTGCTCGATCTGCGGCGTGCCGCCGGTCGTCACCTCGCGCATCGACGGGCATCTGTATGCCGTGGTCAACGTGAACTGCCTTGAAGGCCTGGACCCGGCGCGGCTGGAGCACAGGGCGGCGAGCTTCGAGGGCGAGGCGGTCGAAGCTCGGCTGGAGCGCAGGAAGCGCGGGTGGATCGGGCGGGTGAGCTTTCTGCAGTCGCCCTGAACCGGCGAGCGCTATTCGAGCGCGTAGATGACGTAGAGCCGCGCCGTGAAGTCGATGCCGTTGGGCACGCGGTGATCCGCAACTTCGCGGCGCATCGCAGCCAAGCCGCCTCCGAATGACCCGCCCTGGCCAAATCGCTCGCGCATGGATCCCTCCGGCTCCACGGCCACGGACAGCACCTTGCCGAGCTTGCGGCCCATGAGCTTGGCCAGGGTCTGCGCGCGCTGCAGCGCGTCAGCCGCAGCCTTGGAGGTCGCGTTGGCCTCGGCCGGCTTGATGTCGAACACATAGAAGTTGCTGCTGACCTCGTGCACGCTTTGCAGCTTCATCACGAGATCGGCCAGCGCCACGGCCTTGTCCAGATCCGCCAGCTCGAAGCTCACGGTCTGCTCCAGCTCGGGCAAGCCCGGGCTCGTGCCCGATTCATACCGCCGACTCTTGCCGATGCGGTGCGCGTCAATATCCTTGTCCGCCACACCGAGCGTCTTCGCCTCCGCCATGGCGGCCTTGGCATCGGCCTGCAGCTGAGCGAAGGCCTTCTGGTGGTCCGGACCACTGGCGCGGACCGTCACCTCGATCCGGGCCCTGTCAGGCGGAACGCTGACCTCACCGTTACCGATTACGTAGAGAAAGTTGCTGTCCGGCAGCGGTGGTGCAGCCTGGACCGCCGAGCTGATCGTCAGTGCCAAGCCAAGCAAGAGCTTCTTCATCATGAACGACCTCCCACGAGAAAAGTGTTGTGGGCCGATCGTAGCGGCCTCAGCAGGCCAACAAGCTCTCCAGCTCCTGCTTCTCGATGCCATAGAAGCGCTTGATCTCCGCGATCTGCGCCAGCACCTCGGGCTTGCGCTTCTCGGCCGCCGCGAGCGCCGCGCCCTGCTTCTTCACGGCCAGAATCATCTTGTTCTTGCTGGTGTGTTCCAGCGCGATGAACTCGAAGACCTGGGTCTCGTAGCCCTCAGCTTCGAGCAGCAGCGCACGCAGCGAATCGGTCACCATCTCGGCCTCCTGGCCCAGGTGGATGCCGTGCTGGAGCATCGGCTTCAGGGCCGCCGGCAGCTGCATCTGCGGGCGCAGCTGCTTGTGGCAGCAGGGCGAGCACATGATGATGGCCGCCTTGCCGCGCAGGCCCAGGTGGATGGCGTAGTCGGTGGCGACGTCGCAGGCGTGCAGGGCGATCATCACGTCCAGGCGCGCCGGCGTGTAGCTGCGCACGTCGCCCTGATCGAACACCAGCCCCTCGCGCCCGAGGTTGCGCGCAATGCCGTTCGTCAGCTGCACCATGTCCTCGCGCAGCTCGACGCCGGTCACCTGCGCCGCCTTGCCCTGGGCGCTGATCCACTCGTGCATGGCAAAGGTCAGGTAGCCCTTGCCGGAGCCGAAATCAAAGACATGAACGTCCGGGCTGGCCGCCAGCGGCGAGCTCTTGAAGGCGGCGCCGAAGATCTCGATGAACTTGTTGATCTGCTTCCACTTGCGCGACATGGCCGGCACGAGCGAGGCGGTGCCCTTGTGCTCATGCGTCAGGCCGAGCTCGCCCCACCAGGGTGCCTGTACGTCGAGGTAACGCGTTTTTTCCTTGTCATGTCCAGCGGCCGCGGCCGGCGCCGCAACGGCCCCGGCCACCTTGCCCACGCGAATGCTCGGCCGGCCCTTGCGGCTGAAGGCCAGCTGCACTTCTTGTGTCGCAGTGTGAAGATGCGCGTTCTGGAAGGCGTCGCCGCTGAGCAGGCCCCGCAGCAGCTCCAGGCCTTCGGGCAGGCTGTGGTTCTTGGTGACGTCGCGGGTGGCGTAGCGCCACAAAAAGCTGAGGTGACGTTCGTCACGGAGCCGAACTTCGCGCACAGTCAGGCGTTCAAGTTGGGGCTCGCTGCCCTCGTACTTGCTCAACAACAGCTTGCCCAGGCTGTTGTCGTCCAGCGCCGTCTGCACCAGGCGCATGAATCGTTGGACGGCATCAGGCTGGGCGCGCTCGGCCGCCAGTTCGGGGCTCAAATTCGTAAACATGACCGGATTGTCCAGGAGACACAGATGAACCGTCGATTGCTGCTGATTTCCTCCCTGCTCGCCTCGCTGTTCGCAGCCAACGCTGCGCAGGCCGCCGATGCTGCGCTCGCTGCCGCCGTCAGCGGCGCCCAGCGCACGCCCGCCTATGCCACGCGCGACAACTTCCGCCATCCCGCGGCCACGCTGGAGTTCTTCGGCATCCAGCCGAACCAGACCGTGGTCGAGCTGATCCCTGGTGGCGGCTGGTGGACCGAGATCCTGGCGCCCTATGTGCGCGAGAAGGGCCGCCTCGTCGAAGCCGGCAACGACCCCGACGCCGTGGGCGAGGGCGCCCGCCGCGCCGCCGCCCGCTTCAAGGCCAAGCTTGACGCCGCGCCGGCCGTGTACGACCGCGTGAAGATCGGCGTGTTCGACGTCGATGCAGGCAAGTTCGACCTGGGCGCCCCGGGCAGCGCTGACATGGTCCTCACGTTCCGCAACATCCACAACTGGGTGCCGCTGGGTGAGGACAAGACGCGCGCCGCCTTCCGCGCGATGTTCGCCGTGCTCAAGCCCGGCGGCGTGCTGGGCGTGGAGGAGCACCGCCTGCCCGCTTCGCGCCAGCAGGATGCGCAGGCCAGCACCGGCTATCTGCACGAGGCCTACGTGATCAAGATGGCCGAGAGCGTGGGCTTCAAGCTGGCCGGCCGCTCCGAGGTGAACGCCAACCCCAAGGACACAGCCGATCACCCGAACGGTGTCTGGGCGCTGCCGCCGACCTACACGAACAAGGACGCTGACCGCGCCAAGTACGAAGCCATCGGCGAGAGCGACCGCATGACGCTGAAGTTCGTCAAGCCCTGATCGATCAGGATCAGGCGTAGGTCTCCAGTCCTGCCGCATCCGGCCCGTCCAGATGCGGCAGCTGGTTGAAGCTGTGCAGCACGTGGCGCTTGGGCGTGAAGGAGAACTCGCTGAGCGCGCTGTTGCGCAGGCGCAGGTTCATCTCGATGGCTGAGTCGAAGGGCGCGCCCAGCACCTGGGCCACGGCCGTGGAGATCGGGCCGCCGCTGGAGACGATCAGCACTTCGGCATGGCCCGATAGGCCTGAGCGTCGGACCTGCTCGAGCGCATCCGCCACGCCGGCCGAGAACTCGGCATAACGCTTCATCCCGACGGGCTCGATCGCACCCGCCGCCCAGGCCCGCAGCGCCTCGCGCAATACGCGGAACCAGGCCTTCACCTCTTCCGCATTCGTTGGCTTGGCTAAGGGCTGATCCGGACGCAAGGCCTGGATCAGCGCCGCACTGTCGTATTCGTCCAGGCCCGCGTGAAGCTGCGGCGTTGGCGGTGCACTGCCCAGGCCGACATTGATAGCCGCCAGCGATTGCGCATGGCGCTTGAGCGTGCCCATCAGCACCGCATCGAAGCGCCGGCCGCGCGCCCGCCAGTATTCGCCGAGCAGGCGGCATTGCTGCTCGCCGCGGGCACTGAGCTGGTCGTAGTCATGGGCGCCGAAGCTGGCCTGGCCGTGGCGCACGAGGGTGAGGGTTGCCATGGCGCCTATGATCGCCGGCATCTCCCGTCTTCACTGTCACCGACATGCCACTCGAACTGCTGGAAGGCCAGACCGGCCCCGACGCATCAGCCACCATCGTCGTGCTGCACGGCCTCGGCGCCGACGGCAATGACTTCGTGCCCATCGCCCAGCAGCTGGATCTTTCTGCCGTCGGCGCAGTCCGTTATGTCTTCCCGAGCGCGCCGGTGCGACCGGTCACGATCAACAACGGCTACCGCATGCGCGCCTGGTACGACATTCTGGGAATGGACCTCGTCCGCCGCGAGGATGAGGCTGGCCTGCGCGAATCGCAAGCCGAGATCGAGGCGCTGATCGCCCGTGAAGTGGAACGCGGCGTACCGGCGAACCGCATCGTGCTGATGGGCTTCTCGCAAGGTTGCGCCATGACGCTGATGACCGGCCTGCGCCACGCCGAACGCCTGGCCGGCCTGGTCTGCCTCTCGGGCTACCTGCCGCTGCTGGACAAGATCGAAGCCGAGCGCAACGCCGCCAATGCCGATGTGCCGATCTTCATGGCCCACGGCACGCAGGACCCGGTGGTCGCAATCGCCCGCGCCCACGATTCGCGCGCCAAGCTGGAATCGCTGGGCTACACCATCGAGTGGCACGACTATCCGATGCCGCATTCGGTGTGCCCGGAGGAGGTCGACGATCTGCAGGCTTGGCTGGTGAAGCAACTGGCCTGAGGAGTCGAGTCGGTTGAAGTTTAGTATTTGCATCACTTGTTATAAAGTAATGCAAATACTAAACTTCAACCCATGACTCAATCCGACCAGATCCTCGAGTTGGCCCAACACCGCCGCGTGCTGCGCGCGGCAGATGTACGCGAACAAGGATGGTCGCCCCAGCTGCTGCTCAAGCTGCAGCAGGCTGGCAAGCTGCAACGCCTGGCGCGCGGCCTGTACGCACTGCCGGATGCGGAGCCGACCGAACACCAGACGCTGATCGAGATCTGCCAGCGCGTCCCCAAGGCCGTGCTCTGCCTGCTGAGCGCACTGCAGTTCCATGAAATCGGCACGCAGATGCCGCACGAAGTCTGGATTGCCCTGCCGGAGGGCACCCAGGCGCCCCGGCTGGACTATCCGCCCCTATGCGTTGCCCGCCTGCGCGGCGCCGCCTACGCGGAAGGCGTCCAGACCGTGACCGATCGCGGGGCGCCGATCCGCGTGTACAGCGCCGCCAAGACGGTGACGGACTGCTTCAAGTTCCGCCGCAAGATCGGCCTGGACGTGGCCCTGGAGGCGCTGAAGGACGCCTGGCGCAGCCGCAGGTTCAACATGGACGAGCTCGGCCATTTCGCGCGGATCAATCGTGTGGAGCGCGTCATGCAGCCCTATCTCGAGGCCCTCACACAATGACGGCAATGACGGCCAACGCCGCGGCTCCGGTCCTGGCACGGCTGCTGACGCTGGCCAAGCAGCGTGGCGAGGACTACAGCCTGCTGCTGAATCGATTTGCCATGGAGCGACTGCTTGCCCGGCTGGGTAAGTCCAGGCATGCCGACAGCTTCCTGCTCAAAGGCGCGCTGCTGTTCACGCTTTGGTACGACGCCCCGCATCGCGCCACGCGGGACGCCGATCTGCTGGGATTCGGCCCGGACGACGATGCGCATCTGATCGCCGCCTTCCGCGAGATCGACTCGCTGGTCATGGCAGATGGCATCACCTCTTCGATCTGACCGTCATCGCCCGGCAGACCGATCTGGACGGTGCGCTGCTCGCCGCGGCCATCACGGCCACCTTCGCACGCCGGCAGACTGCATTGCCCAACGAGCGTCCCTTGGCCCTGACCCCGCAATTCAGCGGCGACACGGCCAAGACTCGCCGGTGGCAGGCCTTCCTCAACAAAAACGGCATCAACGGGCACTCATTGCCCGACACGGTCGCCCTGCTCGACCTCCTGCTGTGGCCTGCCACGCAAGTCGCTGCAAGCGGGAGCTCCGCCACCGCTACGTGGCAATCCGCAGCCAGGCGCTGGACTTGAAATCCGCTCAAGTCACCGGGCTCAACGCCTCGTCCGACTCCCGCATCACCACCAGCCACTGCCCTTCGCCGTAGGCATCAGCATCCGCCGCCTGCAGCGTGAAGGACAGCCGCCGGCTGCCGCGGCGCAGCGAGCGCGGGTCCTGCGGCGGCGGCATCACGGTCATGCCAGAAGGCTCGCCGCCAGCGCGGCGGCGCAGCACCTCGCGGTGCATCCACAGCATCACCTCGGGCGGCAGACGGCCGCGCTCGAAGTGGCCGCCCAGGAAGAAGGTGGCCATCAGCTCGCGCGCCAGCGGGCTCTGCCAGCTGCAGCGGCCGTCCTTCTCGTGCACGACCACGCTGGCATGGCCGAAGGCGTCGAGCACCGGGCGGCCGCCGGCGCGTTCGCCGCGCCGTGCCGCCAGCGCAGCCAGCAGCTCACTCGGGCGGATGGGCTTGATCAGCCGGTCCACCACGCCGGGCGGCAGGTCGACCGGCGCGTTACCGGAAGCGATCAGCAGGATCACGGGAATGGCCGCGGTGGCGGCGTTCGATTGCAGGCCCTGCAGCAGATCGCTGCCCGCCAGACGCGGTCGGTCAGCGTCGATCACGATCACGTGGGGGCGCTCGGCCTGGGCCAGCGCCAAGGCGGTCTGCACGTCGCGGGCGACCAGCACGGGATGGCCGGCTTCCTCGAGCGCGTCCTGCAGTACGGCCAGCACCTCGAGCTGGTCCTCGACCAGGAGGATGCGCTGCGCGGCTGGCGTATGGAGCGACATGTTCTTCATTGCCTCACTCTGAGCAAGGCCTGTGCCACGGTGGGGCGGCCCGCAGGGCTGCAATTTGGGCGATCCGCGTCACGAAGTCCGACAAGACGAGCGCCCCTGGCACCAGCTTGGGGAGCAATGAACGGAAACATGCACCCGATTTATGCTCGGGCCATGAAGCCCATCCGCGTTGCGCTCATCGTGTTGTTCTTCACCCTGCTGCCGACGTTCTCGCCCGCGGCAGACGGTCCCGCCGTCATCACCGGCCCCGGCGACTACCGCTACACGCTGGAACACGGCGGCATGGGCCGGGCCTACCTGCTGCACGTGCCGCGCAGCTACGCACCCGAGAGGCCGATGCCGCTGCTGGTGGCCTTGCACGGTGGCGGCGGCAACATGAACTTCCAGGCCCGTGACGAGCAGTACGGTTTGATCACCAAGTCCGAACAGGCCGGCTTCATCGTCGCCTTCCCCAACGGCTTCAGCCGCCTGCCTGGCGGCCCGTTGGCCACCTGGAATGCCGGCACCTGCTGCGGCCAGGCGCGCGACCGCAACATCGACGATGTCGGCTTCCTGCGCGCGGTGGTGGCGGATGTCGAGCGGCGCCTGGCCGTCGATGCGCGGCGCGTCTACGCCACCGGCATGTCCAACGGCGGCATGCTGGCCCAGCGCCTGGCCTGCGAGGCGGCCGACGTGTTCACGGCCATCGCGCCCGTGGCGGGCTCCGACAACACGCTGTCTTGCACACCCTCCAAGCCCGTGGCGGTGATCGAGTTCCATGCGCGCGACGACGACCACGTGCTGTTCAACGGCGGCGCCGGCCCGCAGGCCTTCCGCGACAGCAGCAAGGTCGCGCCCTTCGTCAGCGTACCGGAGACGATCAGCCGCTGGGTGAAGCGCAACCAGTGCAAGGCCGAGCCCGAGCGGGTGCTGGAGAAGCCAGGCGCCTACTGCGAACGCCACACCGGCTGCGCGGGTGGCGCCACGGTGGAGCTGTGCGTGACCGAGACCGGCGGCCACTCCTGGCCCGGCGGCGGCGCCAACTTCGCTGGCCGCAAGCCCAGCAAGGAGATTTCGGCCAACGACCTGATGTGGGACTTCTTCAGCAGTCTGCCAGCGAAATAATGCGCTATTCGGTGGACCGGCGAGCCTGAGGCACCGGCACACTGCAAGCTGCTTTTCTACGCCCATAGACAGAACAACCGCGTATGGACCGCCTGGCCGAGCAGGTCGTGGACTGGCACAACCGCCACCCGCTTGCAAAACGGATCACCCTCTACGACGTCCACACCATCGGCGTGGTGGCTTTGCCGTTCCTGCGCAGCGGCCCGCCGGGCCTGGGCGCGCGGCCGCCGGTCGAACCCACGCTGACGCAAGAGGTCTCGCCCGCCAGCCTGGCCGAGGCCTTCCACGAAGGCACGACGGTCGCTGCCGATCCACATCCGAACGCCATCGAGCTCGACCTGCTGGCCGACCGCGAGACGCCGCCCCGGCCTTCGCCGATGGAGTTGCTGCGCCGCCTGCCACAGCTCTTCAAGCGCGGCCCGCGCACGCTGTGGCCGGTGTTCAGCGAGCGCTTCATCGACCAGATCTCCACGCGCCGCATCGCGGCGTTCGCGATCCAGAACGGCTACAGCACCAAGCCCGGCGACGAGACCTGGCCGTTGCGCGAGGTGCCGGTAGACGATGCCCTGGCCGCGTCCACCGACGACCAAAGCGGTGCCTGGCCCTGCGAGATCTACGTCAAGAGCGCGGCCATCGATGCCGGCGCCTGGCGCGGTCGCGTGCTGATCGGGCGCGGCGGCTTGCGTCCGCCGGTGCTGGGCTCGCGCTGCTGGGATTGGCGGCGCGTGACGCTGGCCGTGGCGATTGCCGCCGTTCTTTTCGGGGTTCCGACCTGGCGGATCGTGGGCTCAGGCGGCGCGCATGGTGCGGCCTCGGCGGCATCGGCGGCTTCCACTGCGGCTTCAGGGCGCGTGATGTCGGCCGAGCAGGCTGCATCGGCGGCGGCTCTGGCGGCTTCAGCGCCGGCCAGCGAGGCCGCCTCGGCCGCCTTGGCTGCTTCTGCAGCCGCTTCCGAAGCCATGACTGCCGCTTCGGCGGCATCGACGCCCACGGCTGCCAGTGCCGCGACCAGCGCGGCCTCGGAAGCCGACAACCGGCCCGACATCCGTCCGCAGATCGCCCCCGACCTCAGCGGCCGCGGCCGCAAGGTGACCAAGGAATCACCGCCGCTGGGCGGAGGCGTGCCGGCTTCCGCTGCTTCGGCGCCCACGCCCTTCGAGGCGCGCAAGACACCGTTCTCGGTCGCGCCGGGAGAGGCCGGCGCGAGCGCGCCCGCGCGACCCATCGTGGTGGCGCTGGTCGGCCCGGCGTCGAAGGAAAAAGCCGATGCCGAGAAGCTGCTGGCCGCGATCCTGGCAGTGCTGCAGCCGGACCCGAACCGGCCCATCGCCGGCCTCGAAGGCCTGCAGTCGCAGGTGTTCCTGACGCCCGAAGGCTGGCGGCCCGCCGTCTACCCGTTCAACAGCCGCGAGCAAGCGCAGCTGGTAAATGCGGGACTTGTCGCGCAGGGACTCAAGACCCGTGCGATCAATTTCTGAGCTGAGGGCTCAGCTGCGGTAGTCGGCGTTGATCGACACGTAGTCGTGGCTCAGGTCGCAGGTCCAGACCGTGCTGCTGGCCTTGCCGCGCTTGAGATCCACACGCACCGTGATCTCGCTCTGCTTCATCACGCGCTGGCCGTCTTCCTCGCGGTAGGACGGGTTGCGGCCGCCTTGCGTGACCACGTGGACGTCGTCGAGGTGCATTTCGATCAGCGTCTGGTCCAGGTCGGTGATGCCGGCGTAACCAACGGCGGCCAGGATGCGGCCGAGGTTGGGGTCGCTGGCGAAGAAGGCGGTCTTCACGAGCGGCGAGTGGGCGATGGCGTAAGCCGCCAGACGGCATTCGTCCTCAGTCTTGCCACCGTCGATCTGCACAGTGATGAACTTGGTAGCGCCTTCGCCGTCGCGCACGATGGCCTGGGCCAGCTCCTGGGCCACGGCGACGATGGCAGCGCGCAGGGCGCGGCCATCGGCGTCGTCCAGCGATTCGATGCGGGCGTTCTTGGCCTGGTGGGTGGCAATCAGCACGAAGCTGTCGTTGGTGGAGGTGTCGCCGTCGATAGTGATGCGGTTGAAGCTCTGGTCCGCCGCTTCCTTCACCAGCGCCTGCATCAGGTGCGGCGCCACGTTGGCGTCGGTGGCCAAGTAGCCCAGCATGGTGGCCATGTTCGGGCGGATCATGCCGGCGCCCTTGCTGATGCCGGTGAGCGTGACGGTGGCGCCTCCGATCTGCACCTGGCGCGAGGCGGCCTTGGGAACGGTGTCGGTGGTCATGATGCCGGCGGCGGCCTCGGACCAGTTGTCGGCCTTCAGCGCGGCAATCGCGCCAGGCAGGCCGGCCACGATGCGATCGACGGGCAGCGTCTCCATGATCACGCCGGTGGAAAACGGCAGGATCTGCGAGGGCTGCACGCCCATCAGACCCGCCAGCGCCTCGCAGCTCTGGCGCGCACGGGCCAGGCCGTCGGCGCCGGTACCGGCGTTGGCATTGCCGGTGTTCACGAGGATGGCGCGGATCTCCCGTCCGCCGGCCAGATGCTCGCGGCAGACCTGCACCGGCGCAGCGCAGAAGCGATTGGCCGTGAACACGCCCGCCACGCTGGAACCCGGGGCCAGCTCGATCACGCTGAGGTCACGCCGGTTGGCCTTGCGCACGCCAGCCATGGTGACGCCCAGGCGCACGCCGGGAACGGGATGCAGAGAGGCGGCTTCGGGGGTCTGGTAGTTGACGGGCATGGCGGTTCAGGCAGCGGTGAGAAAAGCTCATTGTAAAAAGACCAAGGGCCCCCGAAGGAGCCCTTGCAAGCAGAAACAGCAGCGCTTCAGCGGGTGCGGCGGCGTGCGATGAAGCCCACGGCGCCCAGGCCGGCCAGCAGCATGGCGTAGGGCGCGGGTTCCGGCACGGGCGAGACGGCCACGTTGATGCCGCCCGAGTAGCTGGCCGAGATCTGGCGGCTCACATCGTCGAGCAGCCCGGCATAGCCCGTCACCACCAGCACGAGCGGGCCGCTCGTGGATTGCTGGACCAGTTCTGCCGTACGGAAGACGGTCTTGTTGAAGGTTTCCGCCGGATCGATCGTCAGCGCGATGCCGTTGAGCGTGGCACTGGTGAAGACAATCTGCTGGGTGGCCTCGTTGCCAAAGCTCACCGAGGTGTCCAGCCACACGTCGACGATGCTGGCGCCGCTGTAGCCGGTGAAGGTGAAGGTGTCCGTGAAAGCGCCCGAAACCTGGTGATTGACGGATGCGCCCGTCAGAGGCGAAAGGCCGGCCGAGAAGCCGGCATTGGTCGAGCCGCTGAGGTTGATGCCGTAGGCGACGTCATCGGCCTGCGCATTGAACGAGGCCGTGGCGGCCAGGGCAAGCGCCAGGGCGGCGGCGGTGGTCTTGTTGATCAGCATGTGCGTGCTTTCCGGTCAGCGGGCCAACTTGCGGCGACGGCCAGCGAAGGCAGCGCCTGCAGCAGCGATGGCCACCAGGCCGATGCTGGCGGGCTCAGGAATTTCCATGGCGTTGACGCTGCCGGAATAGCTGGCCGCGATCTGCGTGCCGTCGGCCGCGTTGCCGCCGGCGTGGCCGCTGACGGTCAGCACCAGCGGCCCCTGCACGTCGTACTGGACCAGGCTGGCCAGCTCCTTGAAGTCGGCGTAGGGCCCGACGGCCGTCTGGCTCAGTTCGAGCGCATGGCCGTTCAGCAGCACGCTGTAGAAGTCGATATCGGCGCCGCCGGTCCCCAAGGTCTTGAGCAGCCCGTCAACCTGCAGCCAGCCCTCCAGGCCGGTCAGGTTGAAGACGTCAACGAAATCGCCGGCCACCGTCTTGGTGGCGGAGATGCCTGCCGAGAAGCCACCGCCGCCCATATTGGGCGCCATCACCACCGAGTTGGAGCTCGGCGTCGGGCTGGCCTGCGCAATGCCGACAAGGGCCAGCAGGGCGGCTGCGAGAGTCGTCTTCAGAGTCTTGGCGCTCATGGTGTTTTGTACCGTGGTAGATGTAACGTCTTGTGCGTCACGAGCCCGGACTCTATCGAGCCCTGGGCCGCCCGCTTCCCCTCGTCCGCGGGGAAATCCACATAAAACACCGGCAAAACCACCGAAACAGGGGGTGCCCGTAGCGCCTTGACTACGATTTACGCGAAGCTCAGCTGAGCTTGCCGTGGCAGGCCTTGTACTTCTTGCCCGAACCGCAGGGGCAAGGATCGTTGCGGCCCACGTGGCCGAAGCGCTCGGCGATGGTGGCCGGGTCGAGCTCCTGCGAGACGGAGCCGTCCTCGTTCGGGTGCGTGTAGGTCACGTTGGCGACCTCGCCGGCGCGTTCTTCCATGGCGGCAGCAGCCTGGCTGGCTTCTTCCTGCGTCTGGATGCGCACGTTCAGCAGCACGCGGGTGACTTCCATCTTCACCACGTCCAGCAGGGTGCCAAAGAGCTCGAAGGCCTCGCGCTTGTATTCCTGCTTGGGGTTCTTCTGGGCGTAGCCGCGCAGGTGGATGCCCTGGCGCAGGTAGTCGAGCGCGGAGAGGTGCTCGCGCCAGTGCTGGTCGATGTGCTGCAGCAGCACCATGCGCATGAAGGGCGTGAACTGCTCCTGGCCCACGCGCTCGACCTTGTCGTCGAAGGAAGCATCACCGGCCTTGACCACGGCTTCGAGGATCTCCTCGTCCGTGATGCTGTCGCTCTTGGCCACCATCTCGGTCAGCGGCACGTCCAGCTGCCATTCGGTCTTGAGCACGTTCTGCAGCTCGGGCAGGTTCCACTGCTCTTCCAGGCTTTCGGCCGGCACATAGGTGCGCACCACGTCGCCGAGGGCCGAGGCGCGCAGGTTGCCGATCTGGGCGCCGAGCTCGGCGGCTTCGAGGATGTCGTTGCGTTGCTGGTAGATGACCTTGCGCTGGTCGTTGGAGACGTCGTCGTATTCGAGCAGCTGCTTGCGAACGTCGAAGTTGCGAGCCTCGACCTTGCGCTGCGCGCCTTCGATGGAACGCGTGACGATGCCGGCCTCGATCGCCTCGCCTTCAGGCATCTTCAGCCGGTCCATGATGGCCTTGACGCGTTCACCCGCGAAGATGCGCATCAGCTGGTCGTCCAGCGAGAGGTAGAAGCGCGAGCTGCCCGGGTCGCCCTGGCGGCCGGCACGGCCGCGCAGCTGGTTGTCGATGCGGCGGCTTTCGTGGCGCTCGGTGGCAATGATGCGCAGGCCGCCTTCGGCCTTGACCTTCTCGTGCAGGCTCTTCCACTCGCCGCGCAGGGTGGCGATGCGGCCGACCTTGTCTTCTTCAGGAATGGCCTCGTCGGCCTCGATGAAGGAGACCTGCTTCTCCACATTGCCGCCCAGCACGATGTCCGTGCCGCGGCCGGCCATGTTGGTGGCGATGGTGATCACGCCCGGACGGCCGGCCTGGGCAATGATCTCGGCTTCCTTGGCGTGCTGCTTGGCGTTGAGCACGTTGTGTGGCAGCTTGACCTTGTCCAGCAGCTGGGAGATCAGCTCGGAGTTCTCGATCGAGGTCGTGCCCACCAGCACCGGCTGGCCGCGGCCATGGCACTCTTTGATGTCCTCGATCACGGCGTTGTACTTCTCGGCCGTGGTCTTGTAGACGAGGTCGAGCTCGTCCTTGCGGATGGTCGGGCGGTTCGGCGGGATGACGACGGTTTCCAGGCCGTAGATCTCCTGGAACTCGTAGGCTTCGGTGTCGGCCGTGCCGGTCATGCCGGAGAGCTTGCCGAACATGCGGAAGTAGTTCTGGAAGGTGATCGAGGCCAGCGTCTGGTTCTCGCTCTGGATCTTCACGCCTTCCTTGGCTTCGACGGCCTGGTGCAGGCCATCGCTCCAGCGGCGCCCCGTCATCAGGCGGCCGGTGAACTCGTCGACGATGACGACTTCGTCCTTCTGAACGACGTAGTGCTGGTCCTTGTGATAGACGTGGTGGGCGCGCAGCGCTGCATACAGGTGATGCATCAGCGTGATGTTGCCTGCGTCGTAGAGCGAGGCGCCCGGCGCGAGCAGGCCGGCCTCAGTCAGCAGGCTTTCGGCGTTCTCGTGGCCGTCTTCGGTCAGGTAGATCTGGTGGGACTTTTCATCGACCGTGAAGTCGCCCGGCTCGATCACGCCCTCGCCCGTGCGCGGGTCCAACTCGCCGATCTGCTTCTTCAGGCGCGGGGCCACCAGGTTGATGGCCGTGTACACGTCGGTGTGGTCGTCGGCCTGGCCGGAGATGATCAGCGGCGTGCGGGCCTCGTCGATCAGGATCGAGTCCACCTCGTCCACGATGGCGAAAGACAGGCTGCGCTGCACGCGGTCGGCGGTCTCGTAGACCATGTTGTCGCGCAGGTAGTCGAAGCCGTACTCGTTGTTCGTGCCGTAGGTGACGTCGGCGGCGTAGGCGGCCTGCTTTTCCTCGCGCGGCACGTGCGGCATGTTGATGCCGACGCTCAGGCCAAGGAACTTGTAGAGCACGCCCATTTCTTCGGCGTCGCGGCGGGCCAGGTAGTCGTTGACCGTCACCACGTGCACGCCGTTGCCGGTCAGCGCATTCAAGTAGACAGCCAGCGTGGCCATCAGCGTCTTGCCCTCGCCGGTGCGCATTTCGGCGATCTTGCCGGCGTTCAACACCATGGCGCCGATCAGCTGGACGTCGAAGTGGCGCATCTTCAGCGCGCGCTTGGAACCCTCGCGACAGACGGCAAAGGCCTCGGGCAGGATGGATTCCAGCGTCTCCCCCCCCTGGATCCGCTGCTTGAACTCGGCCGTCTTGCCGCGCAGCTCGTCATCGGAGAGGGCCTCGAACTTCGGCTCCAGCTCATTGATCTGGGCCACCACGCGCCGATAGCCCTTGAGCAGGCGCTCGTTACGGCTACCAAAAATCTGGGTCAAAAGCTTGGGCAACATGCGCGGGTTCGGGTTGGTTTTGTGGTCGCGGCGGGAGTGATGGAGGGAATTGAGGGCTCTTTCAGAGAACTCAATCCACGGGAAAACCCGCCGCGGCAAAGCTGGTCAGTTTAGCATTCGGGTCTGGAAGCCTCCCGCCCATGAACCGACTCCTGCCTCCCCGCACCGTGCCCGATCCTCTGGGGATCCAGGACGCCCTGCGCCTGTCGGAGAGCCTGGGGCGCCTGGGCTGGATGTTGCGCGAGTCCAACCGGCGCATGGCCCTGGTCGCACCGGCCCTGCCCGGTGCGCTCAAACGCTTCGTCAGCCCCGGCACGCTGGACGAGGAAGGCTGGACCCTGCTGGCCGCCAATGCTGCCGTGGCCGCCAAGCTGCGCCATCTGCAACCCCGCCTGGAACAGATGCTGGCCGAGGCCGGCATCCAGCCCGCCCGGGTGCGGGTGAAAGTCCAGACCGCCGTTCGCTAACCCCCCATCCGGGCGCATCGCGGCCCACTGCGCCCAAGCTTTCATTGACCATTCGGGTCGTTTGGCCCTATACATAGGTCATGCCGGTTTGATGCAAGCATCTGACTCGTTAGTTGAGCGCGCACAGCATTCAGTCAACCGAGCAAAAGACAGATCGTCCATCCATGCGGCCCTCGCGGGCGCCGCGCACGAGGAGACTTCTGCTTGACCAGGGAGAAACTGAGCGGCTCACGCCGACTTGTGGATCACCTTTGGCTCGGCCTGTCCGGGCTGGCCGCGCTGTTCATCGCTGCACTGGGGTCGCCGCGCTGGTTGGCAGCAGTCGGCTGCTTCTTCCTGCTCGCCGCCGCGCTCACGCTGTGGGCGATGGCCCGGGCCCGCGCGCAGCGCGAGCGCCGCACACTGGACGAACATTTGAAGGCTCAGGCCCGCATGGCCGAGCTGCTGCTGCCCGTCTGGCAGGCCCAGCTGCAGATGGCCGGCGAGCACACCGCCCAGGCTACCGAGGCGGTCGCCCTGCACCTCTCCAACGCCGTGCTGCTGGTGGGCCGCACGCTGCCACCCCATCTGGCCTACGAGCCTTGTGCCGCGCTCTGGCGCGCCGAGCGCGAGGCCGTGCTGACCGAGCTGCAGGAGACCACGCTCGGGCTGCAGTTTCAGGACCGCATCGACCAGGTGCTCGCCCACGTGCGGCTGAGCATCGGCCAGTGCCGTGAACAGCTCGAACAGAGCTGCCAGCACTTCGACGCCACCGGCCGGCCGATGAGCGTGGACGTGGACAGCCTGCTCGGCCGGCTGGAAGACAGCTACGCCATGGACGAGGAGCGCGTGATCCACCGCAGCCACGTTGCGGTGACCGACCTGCAGGAGCTGTCACCGTCGACGGCGCGCACCACGCAGGCCGACGCGACCATCACCTACTTCTGAAGCGCATGAGCGCCAAGACCATCCTCATCGTCGACGACTCGGCCTCGCTGCGCCAGGTGGTGGGCATCACGCTGCGCGGCGCCGGCTACGAAGTGATCGAGGGTTGCGACGGCGTGGACGCGCTCTCCAAGCTGAACGGCCAGCGCGTGCACCTGATCATCAGCGACCTCAACATGCCCAATATGGACGGCATCACCTTCCTGAAGGAGGTCAAGCGCCTGTCGGCCTACCGCTTCACGCCCGTGATCATGCTCACCACCGAGCCGCGCGAGAGCAAGCGCGCGGAAGGCCGCGCCGCCGGTGCGCGGGCATGGATGCTCAAACCCTTCCGCGCCGACGTGATGCTCGGCGCGGTGAAGAAATTGATCCTGCCATGAACGCCAGACTGACCATCGCAGGCGAGATGAGCATCTATCGCGCGGCCGAGCTGAAGGAGCGTTTGATCGACGCGCTCGGCGAGGCTGACGCCGTGCTCGAGGTCGAGCTGGCCGGCGTGACCGAGATCGACACCGCCGGCGTGCAGTTGCTGATGCTGACCAAGCGCGAGGCCGACGCCAGCGGGCGCCGCCTGCAGCTGCTCTCGCACAGCCGCGCCGTCGCCGCGGCCTTCGAGCTGCTCAACCTGGCCGGCTTCTTCGGCGATCCGATCCTGGTGGAGGGAGAGCGATGAGCTCCTTCAAGAGCGAGATGCAAGCCGCGATGACTGCGTTCATCGCCGAGAGCCGCGAACTGCTGGAGGCGATGGAGGGCGCGCTGCTGGAAGTCGAGCAGGGCAACGAGCAGGCGCAGACGATCAACGCCATTTTTCGCGCCGCCCACACCATCAAGGGCTCGGCCGGACTGTTCGGGCTGGACGCCATCGTCGCCTTCACCCACGGCTGCGAGAACGTGCTGGATGCGGTGCGGGCCGGCGAGCTGTCGATGGACGATTCGCTCGTGGTGCTGCTGCTGTCCTGCTGCGACCACCTCAACGGCTGCATGGACGAGCTGGAGAGAGACCCCGATGCCGAGCCTGAGCTGATCGGCGCCAAGGGTGGTGCACCGCTGCTCGCCCAGCTTGAGCGCTATGCGCCGCGCTCGGGCCACAGCGGCTTCGGTGCCTTGATTGCGCCTTCGGAGGAGCTCGAACGCATCGGCGGCGGCGGGGACGGCAACGCGTACTGGCATCTCTCGCTGCGCTTCGGCGCCAACGTGCTGCGAGACGGCATGGATCCGATCGCCTTCATCCACTACCTGAGCGACATCGGCCGCATCGAGCACATCCAGACCCTGCACGACACCCTGCCCGGCGTGATGGAGATGGACCCCGAGCAGTGCTACCTCGGCTTCGAGATCTCCTTCGATTGCGAGGAGAGCAAGGCCACGATCGAGTCGGTGTTCGACTTCGTGCGCGAGGACAGTGAGATCCGCATCCTGCCGCCGCACAGCCGCATCAGCGAATTCGTCGCGCTCATCAACTCACAGACGCACGCCAGCCACAGGCTCGGCGACATCCTCGTGGCCTGCGGCAGCGTGACGCAGCGTGACGCAGCGCGAGCTCAGCGCCGCGCTGGCCGCGCAGTCGACCCGCGACCAGCTGCTGGGTGAGGTGCTCGTGGACCAAGAGATGGTGCAGCCCCAGCTCGTCGAGGCGGCGCTGGAGCGTCAGCGCCAGCTTGGCGGCACGACGGTCGAGCGCCGCAGCGAGCCGCGGTCGGAGACGCGCACCATCCGCGTAGACGCCGACCGGCTCGACCAGCTCGTCGACCTGGTGGGCGAGCTGACCATCGCGGCCGCAGGCGCCCATCTGCTGGCCCGCGCGCTGGGCACGGCCCACGCGGGCGAGCTGCTGGAGAGCACGACCCACGTGGCGGCGCTGGTGCAGGCGGTGCGCGACAACACGCTGCAGCTGCGCATGGTGCGCATCGGCACGACGATTGCGCGCTTCCAGCGCGCCGTGCACGACGTGGCGCGCGAGGTGGGCAAAGACATCGCCCTGGAGACCAGCGGCGAGGACACCGAGCTGGACAAGACCGTGGTCGAGAAGATCGGCGATCCGCTGCTGCACCTGGTACGCAACGCCATCGACCATGGCATCGAGCCGGCCGGGGTGCGCCTGGCCGCCGGCAAGCCCGCGCGCGGCGTGGTGCGGCTGGATTCGCGCTACGACTCCGGCGGCATCCTCATCCAGGTCAGCGACGATGGCGGCGGGCTCTCGCGCGAACGCATCCTGGCCAAGGCGGTGGAGCGCGGCCTGATCGCGCCCGATGCCAACCCCAGCGACACCGAGGTCTACGACCTGATCTTCGAGCCCGGCTTCTCCACGGCCGAGCAGATCACGAGCATCTCCGGGCGCGGCGTGGGCATGGACGTGGTCCGGCGCAACATCGCGGCGCTGCGCGGCACCGTCTCCATCGACAGCCAGCCCGGCCGCGGCACCAAGGTCAGCGTGCGGCTGCCGCTCACGCTGTCCATCATCGATGGCTTCCTCGTGCGCGTGGGCGACGGCGCCTTCGTCGTGCCGCTGGACATGATCGAGGAATGCGTGGACTTCACCGGCGCGGCCAGCCAGGGCGGCCATGCCTACCTGGACCTGCGCGGCGAGGTGCTGCCCTATCTGCGCCTTCGCGAGGTGTTCGGCGTTGCCGGCACGACGCCGCGGCGCGAGAGCGTGGTCGTGGTGCGATCGGGCGGCATGCGTGCAGGCCTGGTCGTCGATTCGCTGATCGGTGAGTTCCAGACCGTCATCAAGCCGCTCGGGCCTGTGTTCTCGCAGCTGCGTGCCGTCAGCGGCTCGACGCTACTGGGCAGCGGCGAAGTGGCGCTGATCCTCGACGTGGCCGCCCTGCTGGAGCGGCTGACATCCCACCCCTTGCGGCTGCCTGCCGCGCATTGAGCCGGAGACCACTCAAATGTTCAATCAGCTCTCGGTTGCATGGAGGCTCGTCATCCTCGTCGGTGCCATGGCGGCGGCAATGCTGCTGGTCGGCTGGGCGGGCCTCAGAGGCGTGGAGCGGGTACAGGGCGGACTGGACTACGTCTACAAGGAGCGCATGCTCGCGATGGTCTACATGTCCGACGCCAGCGACGCCGCCGAGATCGCCCGCGCTTCCATGCAGCAGATCTCGGACCGCGCGTATCTGGGTCTGAGCGAAGGCGACGTGCAGCAGCGCCTCGCCGACATCGCCAAGGCCGACGAGGCGTTCGCCAAGGCCTGGCGGGACTACGAGACCACCAAGCCCGTTGAAGATGAGCACAAGGCCATCGACATGATCCAGAACAGCTGGTCCAAGTACCTGGAGGCGCGCAGGCGAGCCCTGGCATCGCTGGGCGGCAAGGACTTCGACGCGCAGATCGTCCAGACGCGCGTCCACTACCGCACCATGCGGGATGCGCTCACGAAGCTCAGCAATTTGCAGCTGCCGCTTTCGGAGCAGTACTACAAGACGGCGCAGAACGACGGCCACGAGGCCTTCAGGCTCAACACGATCCTGCTGGCGGTAGGCCTGGTGACCGGTGTGCTGCTGAGCGTGCTCATCATTCGCAGCCTGCTCAAGCAGCTGGGCGGCGAGCCAGCCTACGCGGCGGCCATGGTCACCGAGGTGGCCAACGGCAACCTCACGGTGGACATCAAGCTGCGCGAGGGCGACAGCTCCAGCATGCTGGCCGCGGTCAAGGGCATGGTAGACAAGCTCTCGCAGGTGGTGTCGGAGGTGTCGGCCGGCGCTCAGGGCCTGACCGGTGCGGCCGAGCAGGTCAGCGCCACGGCGCAGTCGCTGTCGCAGGCGGCCAGCGAACAGGCCGCCAGTGTGGAAGAGACCAGTGCCTCGATCGAGCAGATGACGGCCTCCATTGCGCAGAACACCGAAAACTCCCGCGTCACCGACGCCATGGCGAGCAAGGCCTCCGGTGAGGCGGGCGAAGGCGGAGAAGCGGTGAAGAGCACGGTGGCCGCGATGCGCCAGATCGCCAAGAAGATCGTCATCATCGACGACATCGCCTACCAAACGAACCTGCTCGCGCTGAACGCCGCCATCGAGGCCGCGCGCGCCGGCGAACACGGCAAGGGCTTTGCCGTGGTGGCGGCCGAAGTGCGCAAGCTCGCCGAACGCAGCCAGGTGGCGGCGGCCGAGATCGGCGAAGTGGCCGCCGGCAGCGTGGAGCTGGCCGAGCGCGCCGGCAGCCTGCTTGACGCCATCGTGCCCAACATCAAGAAGACCTCCTCGCTCGTGCAGGAGATCACCGCGGCCAGCGAGGAACAGAGCAGCGGCGTCGCGCAGATCAACGGCGCCGTGGGCCAGCTCTCGCAGGCCACGCAGCAGAACGCCGCAGGCGCCGAGGAACTGGCCGCCACCGCCGAAGAGATGAGCGGCCAGGCCGAGGAGCTGCAGAACATCGTGAGCTTCTTCCGCGTGCACGATGGACGGGGCGGCACGATGAGCGCGGCATCGCAGGGCAAACGCTTCACCGCGCGCCGAGGCAGCCGGTCCGCCATCCACCACCCGGGCGGTGCGGCCCGGCACGACAACGAGAGCGGCGTGGACGAATCGCTCTTCGTTCGCTATTGAACGCCAAGCAGGAGTACCGACATGCCAGCCAGCAGCCGCTCCAGCTCCGAATTGGTGGCCGCGCCCACGCCGCCGGACAGCAGTGCGGGCACCAACCTGTACCTGACCTTCGTGCTCGATGGCGAGGCCTACGCCACGGGCATCCTGTCCATCAAGGAGATCATCGAATACGGCGGCGTCACCGCCGTGCCGCTGATGCCGCCGACGGTGCGCGGCGTGATCAACCTGCGCGGCGCGGTCGTGCCGGTGCTGGACCTGAGCCTGCGGTTCGGCCGCACGGCCACCAGCATCGGGCGACGCAGCTGCGTCGTCATCATCGAGACCGGGCCGCTGGACGCGCGCATCGTCATCGGCGTGATCGTCGATGCCGTGATGGCGGTGCAGGAGATCGCGCCGGAAGACATCGGGCCGACGCCGAGCTTCGGGATGAAGATTGCCACGCAGTTCATCCGCGGCATCGGCAAGGCGGGGGGGCGCTTCGTGATCCTGCTCGACATGGAGCAGGTGCTGTCGATCGACGAGCTTGCCGCACTGGGCGCTGCCCAGGTCGCATCGGCCCCCTTGGAGACGCAGCGGTGATCAGCGACCCCGGCCTGCTCGACATCAGCGACGCCGACTTCGCGCGGTTTCGCTCCTTCCTGTTCGAGACGGCCGGCATCGTGCTGGGCGACAACAAGAAGGCGTTGGTCAGCGGCCGCCTGATGAAGCGGCTCAGGCAGCTCAACTGCCGCAGCTATGGCGAGTACCTGGCCCTGCTCGGCAAGCCTGATGCCGGCGCCGAGGCGCAGGTGGTGGTGGACCTGCTGACGACCAACGAGACCTACTTCTTTCGCGAGATGGCGCACTTCGATTTCCTGCGCAACCTTGCGGAGCAGGCGCGGTTGCAGCGCCGTGCCCTGCGCGTGTGGAGCGCCGCCTGTGCCAGCGGCGAAGAGGCCTACAGCATCGCCATGACGCTGGACGATGCGCAAAGAGGCTTGGCCTGGCAGGTGCAGGCCTCGGACATCTCCAGCCGCATGCTGGCGCGCGCGCGCGCCGGCCACTACCCGGAAAGCCGCACCTCGCACACGCCGCCGCACTACCGGCAGGCCTACTGCCTGCGCGGTACGGGCCCGCACACCGGCACGCTGCTGGTGGACAAGCAGCTGCGCCAGCGCGTGGAGTTCTCGCAGATCAACCTCAACCGACCGCTGCCTTCGGGCCTGGGCGAGTTCGACGTGATCTTCCTGCGCAACGTGATGATCTATTTCAACAGCGACACCAAGCGGCAGGTCGTGCAGCGCCTGGCTCTGCAGCTGCGTCGCGGCGGCCACGTGCTGGTGGGCCACTCCGAAACGCTGTCCGAGCACAGCGCCGATTTCGAGATCGTGGCGCCCTCGGTCTACCGCAAGCGCTGAGTTCACGAGCCATGAGTACACAGCGCGTCATTCCCATCTTCCTGATGCCCGGCGAGCATTTCACCGGCGACGCGCGCCACCGCATCAGCACGCTGCTGGGCTCTTGCGTGTCCATCACGCTGTGGCATCCGAAGATGCAGCTGGGCGCGATGTCGCACTTCTTGCTGCCCGGCACCGGCGCCGAGCACCGGCAGCCGGCCAGCGCCCGCTACGGCGCCGACGCGCTGAAGATGATGGTGGCCGACCTGGCCGTGCGCAGCTGCGACGCGCGCGAGTGCGAGGCCAAGGTCTTCGGCGGCGGCGCGATGTTCGAGCTGCCCGAACGCTTGGGCAAGGACATCGGGCGGCGCAACGGCGAGGCGGCGCTGAGCATGCTGCGCGAAGCCGGCATCACCGTCGTCTCGGAAAGCCTGTTCGACGCCGGCCACCGCCGCATCGCCTTCAGCGTGCGCACCGGCGAGGTCTGGGTCAGGCATGAGCAGCGGGCGCCGACGCCGGCTCGCCCGAAATCACAGCAAAAGGAGGTTCGCCGATGATCGCAGGCAAGGTCCGGGTCCTGATCGTCGACGACTCGGCCGTCGTGCGCCAGGTGCTGACGTCCATCTTCTCGGGCGTCCAAGGCATCGAGGTCATGCACGCCGTGGCCGATCCCATCCTGGCGATGGAGCGCATGCAAATCGAGTGGCCCGACGTGATCCTGCTCGACGTGGCGATGCCGCGCATGGACGGCATCACCTTCCTGCGCAAGATCATGGCGGAGCGGCCCACGCCGGTGATCATCTGCTCGGCCGTCACCGAGCGCGGCGCCACCGCGACGGTCGAGGCGCTCGCCGCGGGCGCCGTGTCCATCATCACCAAGCCGCGCACCGATGTGCGCCGCTTCTTGGAGGGCATTGCGCTGGAGATGGTGACGGCCGTGAACATCGCGGCCACGGCCAACGTCTCGCGCCTGCGGCCGATGGCGGCGCTCACGCCGAGCGCGGCGACGCCCGCCGCCGCACCTGCGGCAGCGGGTGTGCCCTCGCGTTCGGCCGAGCCGCGCCGGGCGGGCTCGCCGCCGCAGATCGTGGCCATCGGCGCTTCCACGGGCGGCACGCAGGCGCTGGAATCGGTGCTGACCAGCCTGCCCTCGCACTCGCCGCCGATCGTCGTCGTGCAACACATGCCGGAGAAGTTCACGGCCGCTTTTGCCGAACGCCTCAACGGGCTTTCGCGCATCAATGTGATCGAGCTGAACGCCCCGACCGTGCTGGTGCCGGGCCTGGCCGTGATCGCACCGGGCGGGCGCCACATGCAGGTGCGTCGCGACAGCTCGGGTCAGTTCATCGCCGAGGTGGTCGACGGCCCCCCCGTCAAGCGCCACAAGCCTTCGCTGGACGTGTTGTTCCGCTCGGTTGCCAAGGCTGCCGGCGCACAGGCGCTGGGCGTGATCCTGACGGGCATGGGGGACGACGGCGCTGCCGGGCTGGCCCAGATGCACGATGCCGGCGCACGCACCATCGCGCAGGACGAGGCCAGCTGCGTGGTCTTCGGCATGCCTCGTGAAGCCATCAAGCTGGGCGCAGCCGACCGCGTGCTTTCCCTCAACGACATCGGCCGCGAACTGCGCGAGCTGAACGGATTTGCCAAATGAACTCACCCACCCCACACGACGAATCGCCGCGCGACGCCGGGCATCGCGTGGTACTGGTGGTCGATGATTCGGCCGTGCAGCGCAACCACCTGGTCGGCCTGCTCAAGACCCTAAACTACGGCACCATCTTGGAAGCCGGTGACGGCATCGAGGCCCTGCACCTGATCGACGAGCATGGCGCCGAGCCGTTGCACCTGATCATCACGGACATCGACATGCCAGGCATGGACGGCATCGAGCTGATCGGGCGGCTGGCCGAGCAGTCCTTCGCCGTCAACCTGATCGCCACCAGCGCGCGCGATCCGCGCCTGCTGGAAACCGTGGAAGCGCTGCGCGACGATTCCTCGAGCATGCGGCTGCTGGGCACGCTGGCCAAGCCGGTGACGCTGGCGACGCTGACCCACATGCTCAAGGCTGCTGACATGCGGGCCACGCCGCACGCGGCCTCGATGAACAAGCCACTGATCACGCTGGAGGCGATCGAGGAAGCGCTGGAGCGCGATGAGTTCCGGCCCTATGTGCAGCCCAAGATCTCGCTGAAGACTGGCCTGATCCAGGGCGTGGAATCGCTGGCGCGCTGGGCACACCCCAAGGAAGGCATCCTTGGTCCGCAGTACTTCATCCCGCATCTGGAAGGCACGCCGCTGATGTCGCGCTTCACGCTGTCCATCGTGCGGCAGTCGCTGGACATGCTGCAGGACTGGGTGCGCGTGCTGCCGCAGCTGACGATGAGCATCAACCTCGCGGCCGATGATCTGTCCAAACACCGCTTCGCCGACCAGCTGGTGGGGCTGGTCAAGGACCGCGGCCTGCAGCCCGCACAGGTAATCTGGGAAGTGACCGAGACGATGATCATGAGGTCCAGCGCCATGGCCAACCTGGCGCGGCTGGGCCTCAAGGGTTTTGGCCTGTCCATGGACGATTACGGCGTGGGCTATTCGAGCATGCAGACGCTCTCGCGCAGCCCGTTCACGGAGCTCAAGATCGACCGCCTCTTCGTTGACGGCGCAAGCCAGCGTGACAACCGCAAGGCCATCCTGGTGTCCAGCCTGGACATGGGCATGCGCCTAGGCATCCACACGGTGGCCGAGGGCGTGGAGCAGGAGGACGACTGGCGGCTGCTGCGCACGCTGAACTGCGAGACCGCCCAGGGCTTCATGATCGCGCGGCCGATGCCGGCCGAGGAACTGCTGGGCTGGGTCAAGGGCAACCGCGCGCGGCTCAAGGCGCTGGTCAGCGATTGATCGCGAGAGCGCTCGTCAGAGCTCCCGCGTGTAGACCAGGAAGCCGGCGTGGCGCGCGAGCTTGTCGTACAGCGCGCGCGCCGTGGTGTTGCTCTCGTGCGTTTGCCAGTACACGCGCGGGCTGCCGGCTTGGGCGGCGCGCTCGTAAACGGCCTCGATCAGCAGCCGGCCCACGCCGCGGCCGCGCGCAGCCTCGGTGGTGAAGAGGTCCTGCAGGTAGCAGACCGGCTGCAGCCGGTTGGTGCTGCGGTGGTAGATCAGATGGACGAGGCCGACCATCTGCCCGGCCCGCTCGGCCACCAGCGCTTCCATCGGCTCGGCCGGATCGAGGAATCGCGCCCAGGTGGCGGCTGTGATGTCCTCGGGCAGCGCCGTGGCACCGCTGCGGCCGTAGAAGGCGTTGTAGCCGTCCCAGAGCGGGCGCCAGGCGGCGAGATCGCGGGCTTCGACGGGACGGATCGTGATCGGATCGCTCATGAGGAAGCGAGCGTACATGAGGCTGCCCCGCGCACTTGACGATCAACCGATCAGCCGGCCGACTGGATCATCTTCCAGCCGTTGCCGGAAGGATCGCGGAAACCCGCATCCACATTGCCGTAGCGCTCGACGGGCTCCTGCGTGAACTCCACGCCGATGGCCTTGAGCTTCTCGTACAGGCCGCGGCAATCGCTGACGTTCATCACCATCGGCGGCATCGCGCCCTTGGCCACGAGGGCACGCAGCGCCTGAGCGGTGGCCTCGTCTTGCATCGGCGCTCCGGGCACGTACAGGCCGAGCTGGAACGAGGGCTGCTCGGGGTGCTGGACGGTCAGCCAGCGGAAGGCGCCGTTGCGCACATCGGTGTGGATCTGGAAGCCCAGCTTGTTGACATAGAAGTCCAGCGCCTCGTCCTGGTTGTGCACATACAGGCCGATCGATTGAATGCCTTGGCTCATTTCGTTTCCTCGTTGAGGGTGTTGCGATGAGTCGTGTTTGTACCGGCCGCTGCGCGGCGGCGCTTCTCCAAAACTGCGGTGTTGAGGTTCGGGCGCAGGGCGGCGCTGAGCACGCAGGCCGGCACTGGCCCCAGCGCCGCAGCCTCGGCCCGCCAGCGCTTGCGGATGCCACCCGGCGTTTCGCCGGTCACGTCACGGAAGATCCGGCCGAAGGTGCCGAGGCTCGCCCAGCCGGTCTGGAAGGCGATCTCGGTGATGGGCAGTTCCGTCTCGCGCAACAGGGCCACGGCACGCTCAATCCGGCGCGTGAGCAGGTAGCGATGGGGCGGCACGCCAAAGGCCTGGCGGAAGGCGCGGGCGAAATGGGCCTCCGATACCTTGCTCACGCTCGCCAGCCGCGTGATGGGCCAGTCCTCGTGCGAGGCTGCGTCCATGCGGTCCTTGGCGCGCAGCAGACGGCGCAGCAGGCGGGGGGTCGGGTTGATCAGGCAGGTCGGACATGAGGTTCTTCTGGCCGGCGTTTCAAGCGCTATGCGGCAGGTATTGCATGCCCGGCCGGCTTGGCCCTCGCGGTACGAATCCGCCTTTGCGATAGAAGGCTTCCTTGCCCTCGGCGCAGAAGAGCTGGATGTCGGTCACGCCGTTGTAGAGGCAATGGGCAACCAATCGGTCCAGGATCTGGCGACCGATGCCCAGGCCCTGCTGGTCCGGTGCCACGATCATCTCGTTCAGGTAGGCATGCAGCACGCCGTCGGAGATGACGCGCCCGAAGCCAACGAGACGCTCCGCAGCGTAGGCCGAGCAAGTGGACCAGGAGCCGGCCAGGGCGGCGGCGAAGACATCGACCGGGCGTGGTTGCGGTGTCCAGCCGGTGGTGTCGTAGAGGGCTTTGAGGGCCTCTGCGGAGGGCATCACGCTGGTGTAGAGGATCTGCGCCATGTCAGTCGAACTTCTCGTCCTCGAAAGATTGCCCCTGCATGGCTCGACGAACCGCGTCTTCGATGGCGCCCAGGACCTGAGCCTGGACTCGATCTTCGTAGCGCTTTCGGCGGTTGTTGGACAAGGCGCCCCTCGTTTTGGAAGATCGTCACGGTCAATGTGGTCAGGTCGCTGCCGCGCAGATCATGCCGAGCGTTGAGTTGCTAGACAACAGGTGCGCCAGTTGCTGCAGTCCTTGTGCGCACCGCCTGGGTAAATTCAGTGACGAGTCCGCTGACCTGGCGGAGTTCCAGCGTGCGCTCTTCTTCATCTGTGATTTCGTAGAACTGGACGTAGCGCCCTGGACCGTCCTTGAGGAAACCTTCTGTGTGTCCATCACTGCAGAATTTTTCCTCGAGGGTTTTCAGTGCCAGACTAAGTGGCACCGCGAACTCTCCTGCGGTAAGCCTTGTGGCGTACTGCTCCGCAATGGACGCTGGCGCGCCGTCGTAGTTCCGTAGAACATGTATGAGGTCGGCAACGTCCTTGGCCTCGTACCTGTACTTCATCGCCAGCGCTTTCAGAGCCACGAAGGCGGCGGCATCAGCATGCCGGATGGTCTCCGACGAGACTCCTGCGCCATCAGGTCTTTCGAACCGGATGGTTCGGGACACAAACCAGCGGCTCGCCATCGCTGCATAGGGAATCTTGCAGGCTGAAATGTCCTCACCGTCCAATTGAACAAGCCCCTTGTCTTCCGGGCCATTGGAGTTCACCAGGAACTCGACGATAACTTCCACGCCCGCGACTAGTAATTGCCACTGCCAAGAGCTTGCCATGCCGTCTCGAACCAAGCGCTGGAAGCCAGCCTTCTTCAGTTGGTTCCGCAGCGAACTGTAGTCTTCGCCGGCAAGCAAGACTTGGACGTCGAGCACGATGTCGACGTCCGTTGTGCCGACATGGGCCGGCTCGGCCGGTGCTAGGTAGCGGGGCACCAGCCCGCCAGCAGGCTGTCTTTGAACCCTCCGAATGCCTCATGAAGCAGCCCAAGCGCGATTTCGCAGGCGAGCGTCGTCTCCTTGCTGTAGAGCGAGGCCTTGTTGTGTTTTTCAGCCATCAACCATTGCTCCCAATCCCAGCGCGCGACTCCGAAACTCGGTTGCGAGCTCTTTGTTTCTTCCTACACCATCCAATAGGTCCAGGTACATCACAAAACGACTTGCGAAGCGTGAGCCTGGCCGGTCTGGATGAGAATCGCCAAACATCAGCGATGCGCCGGTACGCTCGATGAAGGTCACGTTTGCTCCCTTTTCCGCCGGCTCAAGCTTCAGGTCATCAGCCCAGTCTTTGCCCAGGCCAGGCGGGACGATGATGGACACACGGTCAACAGCTGTGAGATGCGGAACAACCGTATTGGCCGCGCCAGCGCCAGTTAGCGCCCAGCCATCGAAGTCAGCAAGCCGCGAAAGCATGTGGTCGAGAATGCCGCTGCGGCCATTGGCATAGGCATACCACCGAGTACGCTTCTCGCTAGGCAACTTCTGCCTCCAGGCCTGAGCCCAGGCATCAAGCAAGTTTTCCGGGCGGCTGAGCCTGCGCCTCAAAGTTGGCCCAGCACCAGTGACGTCAACCCAGGCTTGTCGTTCAAGCTCCTGCAGGGTAGTCGACACCGTGAATGGCGACGTCTCTGCCATTTCTGCGAGGTCGGTGCCCGACACCCAGGCGTCGCCACCCTCTCGCCGCCAATGCTCGAGTAGGGCATGGACGACCTGCTCCCGCGCGCCGTTGAAAACGCTTCGGATTTTTCGTTCCGCAGGCCCGCTGCCCTCCCGTTGGATGTCAATGTGCCTCAGCCCGTGTTTAAAGTAGAGCGTCCCTGATGCGACTTCATAGAAGTTGACGTCACCGTCTCGGAGCAGCTTTTTTGCACCATCGCTAAGGTAGGTCGCAACCACAATTGGCACTTCGTCGATACCGACCAGGTATGTGGCGCGCGCAGCGAACCTCACCGTTAGCATTTGGGCGTCGCGCGGATAGACGTTGTCCATAGCCTCAACGCCAAGCGCTGTGACCCTGCTCTCGTCCCCTAGGCGGACGTGCACTAGGAAATCTAGTCTTAGTCGCTTGCCTTCAGCCTCAAATGGTTCTTCCGCCCTGCATTCGACAACTTGCAGCCCTGTGATTTGGTCAAGGGCATCAAGAAAAAGTCGAACGCGAGGGTCAGGGACATTTGCCATAGGAGCCATATTAGCTGCACAGCAAATTTACGTCAATCGACTAACTTATGCAAAACTTCCATATTTGCTGAACAGCTAATATGACTCACAGGGCTAATGAATCACCTACCCCTGCCAACTATGGCTACGTCCAGAACATGCGTCGGGTGTCGAGCAGCCTGCCCAGCCCCTATCAAGACCCGCCAGGGAGGTGCTTCGAAGAAGCAGAGGGGCGCACGTTTGGTGAGCGTTTGGTGAAAAGCGGGCTGCGATAGACCCGCTCTGACCCGATTTAACGCGATAGTCTGTGGGGCTCGGATGGCTATAAAAGCAAAAGTCCTTGCGCGATAAATGCTTATCACGCAAGGACTTTTTCAGAAACCCGCACGTCTAGAGTCTAGACCAACGGGCTGGATAGATGGTGCCGGCTATCGGATTCGAACTGATGACCTACCGCTTACAAGGCGGTTGCTCTACCAACTGAGCTAAGCCGGCGACACGAGGATGAGATTGTAGAGGCTTACTTGATGCGCTTGAGGGCTGGGCGTCCGCCGCCGCTGCCGCCCGGGCCATCATCCTCGGGGGTTTCGTCCTCAGAGGCGGGAGCAGGCGCCAGTCGCAGGCCGCGAGCCGGGGCTGCGGGCGCGGTGGCTGCCGCTTCAGCAGCGGCGGGTGCCGCTGCAACGGTCGTCGGGCCGGTTGCACCGGTCGCGGGCGCCGGGAAGGCCATGCCCTGCCCGTTTTCGCGGGCGTAGATGGCGACGACATGGTCCACGGGCACGACGATCTCGCGTGCCACGCCGCCGAAGCGCGCCTTGAAGCTGATGAACTCGTTGCCGAGCTCCAGCGAGCTGGTGGCCTCGAAGCCGACGTTGAGCACGATCTCGTTGTTGGAGACGTACTCCATCGGCACCTGCACATGCCGGTCCACGTGGACAGCGATGTAGGGCGTGAAGCCGTTGTCGCTGCACCATTCGTGCAGGGCGCGAATCAGGTACGGGCGCGTGGAGGTGGCGCCCTTGTCGGAGCTACTGCTGCTGGAATCCATGTCTTCGGTATCGGCCAAAACGGCAGGCGCTTTACTTGCGCATGACCTTTTCAGACGGCGTCAGCGCCTCGATGTAGGCCGGGCGCGAGAAGATGCGTTCGGCGTACTTCAGCAGAGGCAGCGCGTTCTTGGACATGTCGATGCCGTAGTAGTCCAGGCGCCACAGCAGCGGAGCGATGGCCACGTCGAGCATGGAGAAGTCGTCACCGAGCATGTACTTGTTCTTCAGGAAGATCGGCGCAAGCTGAGTCAGGCGGTCGCGGATCTGCGAACGGGCCTTCTCGAGCTGCTTGTCGGTCGCCTTGGCGGCCTGGCTGCGGCCTTCCAGCACGTTGACGTGGGCGAACAGCTCCTTCTCGAAGTTCAGCAGGAACAGGCGCACGCGGGCGCGGGCCACCGGGTCACCGGGCATCAGCTGCGGGTGCGGGAAGCGCTCGTCGATGTACTCGTTGATGATGTGCGATTCGTACAGGATGAGGTCGCGTTCGACGAGGATGGGCACCTCGTTGTACGGGTTCATCAGCGCAATGTCCTCGGGCTTGGCGAAGAGGTCGACGTCGCGGATCTCGAAGTCCATGCCTTTCTCGAACAGCACGAAACGGCAGCGGTGCGAGTAGGGGCAGGTAGTTCCAGAGTAAAGCACCATCATGGTGGCGGGCTCCCGGGGGTTTTGAGCGGTGTATAGGGCGAAGTCCGCAAGTGTGACGGATTCGACCTGTAAAAAGCAAACGCAGCGGGGGTTGAAGCCGCTGCGTCTTTCAGCCGTAAGGCCCGGATTCTACTTGACGTCCTTCCAGTACGCCGCGTTGAGCCTCCAGGCGCACAAAGTGAACACCGACAGGAACAGCAGCACGATCACACCCAGGCGGTAGCGCTGGGCCTGTGCCGGCTCGCCCATCCACTGCAGATAGGCAACCAGATCGGCCACGGCCTCGTCGTACTGGCGCTCGTTGAGCTTGCCGGGGCTGAGCTGCTGGAAGCCCTTGAAGACTTCGGTCTTCTTGCCGTGCTCGTGCGGGTCTTCCTCTTCGGCGAAGACCGCCGCGCGCTCGCCCTGCAGCTCCCACAGGGCATGGGGCATGGCCACGCTGGGGAAGGCGAGGTTGTTCCAGCCGGTGGCCTTGGAAGGATCGCGGTAGAAGGTGCGCAGGTAGGTGTAGACGTAATCGGCGCCCGTGCCCTTGCCCAGCTCAGAGCGCGAGCGGGTGATGACGGTGAGGTCAGGCGGCGCGGCGCCGAAGAATTCCTTGGCCTGGCGCGGCTCCAGGGACACCTTCATCACATCACCGATCTTCTCGGTGGTGAACAGCAAGTTGCCCTTGATCTGCTCGTCCGTCAGGTGCAGCTGACGGAGGTTGCTGTAGCGCATGTAGTTGGCGCCGTGGCAGTTCAGGCAGTAGTTGACGAAGAGCTTGGCGCCGTTTTGCAGCGAGGCCATGTCTTCCATCTTGTCGACCGGGAAGGTATCCCAGTGGATGCCGCCTTCGTTGGCCTGGGCAGTGCCCATGCCTGCGCCCAGTCCAGCCAGGCCGACCACGAGGGAGATGATGAGTTTCTTCATGTCGTGTCTCCTGCTGCGATCAGTGAGCGTGGTAGGTGACGCGATCGGGCACCGGCCGCGGCTCACCCTTGGCGCTCCACCACGGCATCAGCAGGAAGAAGCCGAAGTAGACCAAAGTACCGATCTGCGAGATCAGCCCGCCGGTGGCCGAGGGCGGCTTGACGCCCAGGTAGCCGAGGACGGCGAAGAAGATGACGAAGACCACGTACATCCACAAGTGCCAGCTCGGGCGGTAGCGGATGGACTTGACCGGGCTGGCGTCCAGCCAAGGCAGGAAGAACAGGATGATGACGGCACCGCCCATCACGACGACGCCCCAGAACTTGGCGTCGGCGCCGGACAGGAACGGCACCAGCGCGTCCGGCACGTTCATGCCGGCCCAACCCATCAGCACGGCCGGCACGCCGAAGGCGAAGAACAAGAAGGCGAGCACGCCCTTGTAGCCGATCTTCATCCAGCCCGGCGCGCTGGCGCGGCTGACGACCAGCCGGTCGATCACGACCAGGAAGGCCCACAGGAAGGGCATCATGTCCGAGGTGGTGGCACGCAGCATCGAGTAGAACGGCGTGAAGTACCAGACCGGGGCGATGTGCAGCGGTGTCTTGAGCGGGTCGGCCGGGATGAAGTTGTTGGCTTCCAGGAAGTAGCCGCCCATCTCGGGTGCGAAGAACACGATGGCGCAGAACACCATCAGGAACAGGCCCACGCCGTAGAGGTCGTGCACCGAGTAGTACGGGTGGAAGGGGATGCCGTCCAGCGGGCGGCCCAGGGCGTCCTTCTTGGCCTTGATCTCGACGCCGTCGGGGTTGTTGGAGCCCACTTCGTGCAGCGCGAAGATGTGCGCCACGACCAGGCCCAGCAGCACCAGCGGCACGGCGATGACGTGGAAGCTGAAGAAGCGGTTCAGCGTGGCGTCGCCCACCACGTAGTCGCCGCGGATCAGCAGGGCCAGGTCCGGGCCGACGAAGGGGATGGCGGAGAACAGGTTGACGATCACCTGCGCGCCCCAGTAGCTCATCTGGCCCCAGGGCAGCAGGTAGCCCATGAAGGCCTCGGCCATCAGGCACAGGAAGATCGCGCAGCCGAACACCCAGACCAGTTCACGCGGCTTGCGGTAGGAGCCATAGATCAGCCCGCGGAACATGTGCAGGTAGACCACGATGAAGAAGGCCGAGGCGCCCGTGCTGTGCATGTAGCGGATCAGCCAGCCCGAGGGCACGTCGCGCATGATGGAGAGTTCCACCGAGCCGAAGGCCAGGCCCGCATCGGGCTTGTAGTTCATCACGAGAAAGATGCCCGTGACGATCTGGATCACCAGCACCACCAGGGCCAGCGAACCGAAGATGTACCACCAGTTGAAGTTCTTCGGCGCGTAGTACTCGGACAGGTGGTCCTTGTAGAACTTGGTGACCGGGAAGCGGTTGTCCACCCAGGTCAGCAGCTTCTCGCCGGCTCCGGCGCCCGCGGGCGCTTCTTTGAATTCAGCCATGTCTCGTCATCCTGTGTGCAGTTGGAAGGCGCAGGGAATCCCGGGGGGACTCAGGCCTTCTTGTCTTCGCCAATGAGGATCTTGGTCTCGGACAGGTACATGTAGGGCGGCACTTCGAGGTTGTCCGGCGCGGGCTTGTTCTTGAACACGCGGCCGGCCAGGTCGAAGGTGGAGCCATGGCAGGGGCACAGGAAGCCGCCCTCCCAGGTGTCCGGCAGCGAGGGCTGCGGTCCGGGGACGAGCTTGTCGGACGGCGAGCAACCGAGGTGGGTGCAGATGCCGATGACGACGAGGTATTCCTTGTTGATCGAGCGCCACTCGTTGCGGGCGTACTCGGGCGTCGGGTAGGCAGTGCGCTTGGAGGCCGGGTCGGCCACCTCGCCGTTCGACTTGTCGAGCGACTTGAGCATCTCCGGCGTGCGGCGCAGGATCCACACGGGCTTGCCGCGCCATTCGACGGTCATCTTCTCGCCGGGCTTGAGGGCGGAAATGTCCGCCTCCACGGCGGCGCCGGCGGCCTTGGCCCGCTCGGAGGGTTGGAAGGTACTGACAAACGGCACGGCAGTGGCCACGCCACCTGCTGCGCCTACGCATCCCGTGGCAATAAGCCAGACGCGCTTGCCTTGGTCCACTTGCTGGTCACTCATGAGGGTCCTTCATCAGACTTCTGTTCGCGAGATACACCTATCACGGGGCTGCAGTCTCCTGCCCCGCCCCCAGCCTCATCAATAAGCGATGGCAGGGATCAGACACAACAAAAGATTCTAAGGGCCGCCATAGGGCACTCCCATCAGCAAGAACCTGAGGGCTTGCCCGGGGTACCCCCCTTGTTTCGACCGGCACAATCGCCCGAATTCAGCACCAATCTGCACCCAAGGGAGGGAACCGATGAGCTTCTTTTCTGAATTCCGCGAATTCGCCGTCAAGGGCAATGTGATCGACCTGGCTGTGGGCGTGATCATCGGCGGCGCCTTCGGCAAGATCGTCGACTCCATGGTCAAGGACCTGATCATGCCCATCGTGGGCGCCATCTTCGGCGGCCTGGATTTCTCCAGCCACTTCATCGCCCTGAGCGCCATCCCGGCGGACTACAAGGGCGCGATGACGGCCGAGGCCCTGGGCAAGGCCGGCGTGCCGGTGCTGGCCTACGGCGGCTTCCTCACCGTGCTGATCAATTTCGTCATCCTGGCCTTCATCATCTTCATGATGGTGCGCGCCATCAACAAGCTCAAGCGCGCCGAGCCCGCCCCGGCCCCGGCCGAGCCGGCCGCCACGCCGGAAGACGTCCTGCTGTTGCGCGAGATCCGCGATTCGTTGCGCAAGTGAGCCGCGACACCGGTAAGAAAAAGTTTCCTGCGCGCGATTTGTTAGCTATTTGGCACCCTGCGGGGCCCCGGCAGTCCCCCGCAAGGGATTGGGCCTGTTCATTGGCGCGATACTAGGTTCAGCAGCGCCTGCGCGTCAGGCGCGCTGCCTGAGCAACGCTTGATGAACGCCCCCGACCTCCGCCTGAATCCGCACCTGGATGCCGCCATCCAGCGCATGCGCACGGCCGCCGAGCAAGCTGCCGAGCGCTGCGCCGAAGGCCTCGGCATGGCCGCGCTTTCGGCCGGCAACATGAAGAAGCGCGACGCCTTGCTGGCCGCGCAATTCGTGTTCCGCAAGCAGCAGGCCCTGTTCGGCCACCAGTTCTACCAATCCCTGCGCAACCAAGTCGCCAACGAGCAGCACAGCTCCGCCGCGGCCGCAGCCCCCGTTCCGGCCCACAAGAAGAAGGACTGGAGCGAGCTCTCCCTGATGGACGACGACCAGGTGGACGCCCTCGTGGCCGCCGATCGCATCGGCCTGGCTCTGGGCCACCACAGCGAGTGGGAGCTGCGCGAGGTCGAGTCCTACGTCTTCGGCGTCAGCCAGGGCGAACGCAACCCGCTGCGGCCCGAGCTCGTCGGCGGCGCTCTGCTGGAAGGCGTGAACGCCGTCAGCGACGACACCCAGACCCGCGAGGTCCTCGTCGACGAGATGACCCGCGCGCTGGCGCTGGAGATGCGCGGCTGCTATGCCGACATCGCCGAGCTGTTCCGCAACCGCGGTCTGCGTCCGCAGGACCTGCGCGTGCGCGGCGCCGATCCGCACTCGCGCAACCAGTCGCTGCAGGGCGGCCCGCCGAGCAATCACGGCGAGTTCGATTCACGCCACGGCACGCACCCGGGCGCACACCCCAGCGGCCATGGCTCCGGCCACGGCGGCTTCGGCCACACCGGCTACGGACACGGCGGCGGCTACGGCCCCAGTGGTCATTCCGGCCACGGCGGCCATGGTGGCCAAGGCGGCTATGGTCCCCGCGGCGGCTTCGGCGTGGTCGATCCCCAGATGATGGACCTGATCCGTCGCCTCTCCTCCGTCCCGTTCACGGCTGGCGGCGGCGGCGGTGGCTTCCATCCCAGCCAGGCCGGCGGCTTCGAGCCCTCGGGCTATGGCGATGGCGGCCCCGGTGTCGACTGGTCGGCCGTGCCTCTGCCACCCAACCTGATCGTCCAGCACCGAGAAGAACTCCGCCAGGCCGCCACCGGCCGTCTCGACCACATGGTCATCGACGTGGTGGGCAGCCTCTTCGACCAGATCCTGTCGGACAACAAGGTGCCGCCGCAGATGGCGCGCCTTGTCGCCCGGCTGCAGCTGCCCGTGCTGCGCGTGGCGCTGGGCGACCCGACGTTTTTCTCCTCGCGCCGCCATCCGGTGCGCCGCTTCGTCAACCGCATGGCCTCGCTGGCCTGCGCCTATGACGACTTCTCCGAAGACCCCGGCCGCGCCTTCCTGCAACGGGTGCGCGAGCTGGTGCAGGATGTGGCCGAAGGCGACTTTGACCGCATCGACGTCTACGAAGCCAAGCTGGACGAACTGGAAGCCTTCATCGCCGAGCAGACCGCTGCCACCCTGAAGGCCCAGGGCGATGCCGCCAATCTCGTCGAGCGCAAGGAAATCGACCTGCGCCTGCAGCAGAAGTACATGCAGCAGCTGCAGTCGGCGCTGGGCCCAGTGCCCTGCGCCCCGTTCCTGCGCGACTTCCTCTCCCAGGTGTGGAGCCAGGCCATCGTGCTGGCCAACCGCGAAGGGCCGCCCGAACGCGAGCAGCGCCTGCGTCTGTTCGGCCGCGACCTCGTCATGAGCGTCCAGCCCAAGACCGGCACCGCAGCGCGCCAGGCCTTCCTCGGCCAGTTGCCCATGCTGATGCGCACGCTCAACGAAGGCCTGGACCTGATCCAGTGGCCCGAGCCCGCACGCAAGGGCTTCTTTGCCGAGCTGCTGCCCGCGCACGCCGAATCGCTCAAGGGCCAGGCCCTGACGCCACTGGAAACCAATCTGCTGGCCAAGCAGCTGGAAACCGTCTTCGGCGTCGCGCCGCCCAACGAAAAGGATCTGCCTTCGGGCTCCAGCGTCGGCGCCGACCTCGACGTGGGCGCCCGTCTGACCGAGGCCGAAGCCCGCAGCCTGGGCCTGATGGACGAGGCCGGCGTGGACTGGAACGGCCAGGTCGACATCGAGATCGTCGTCCCGCCGGGCGAGCACGCCGACGTGCCGCTGCTGTCCGACGAGATCAGCATCGAAGGCCTGCCGGCCCTGCAGGAAGCGCCGGAGCCCGTCGAAGGCGAACTGCTGATCGACCACCTGCAGCTCGGCTTTGCCTACCGCATGAATGTGGGCGATGAGTGGAAGAAGGTCCGTCTGGCCCACATCAGCGCGGGCCGCAGCTTCTTCATCTTCACGCAGGGCAGCAAGCACCAGGAGACGGTGACCATGACGGCGCGCATGCTCAAGCGCATGTGCGAGGCCGGCCGCCTGCGCGCCTTCGAGAACGCGTACCTGCTGGAACGCGCCCAGGCGCGGGCGCGCAAGCAGCTGGCGGCGCTCAACTCACAACACTGATCCAGGCCCGGTACTTGCGCGTCTGGCGCTTGGCCGCGAACTGTTGCTTGATCAGGGCCAGCAGCGGCGACACACCCGGCTGGCTCGACTTCCCGCGGCTGAGCCTTCCGAGCTGGAACTTCACCGCCGCCATATTGGCCATCGAGGCCATGACCTTGTTCTTCCACTGGATCGGCCGCAGCGCAGGGGCGCTGTCTTTACCGGCCTTCCACTGATTCGGCAGGTCGGGCTCGATCGCCAGGGCCGTGGCGATGCCCACCATGTCCACGCCGCTGCGCACCACCTCTTCAGCCACCGCCAGGCGACGGATGCCGCCAGTGACCAGAACGGGCATGCGAGCGACGGCGCGGATGTCGCGCGCGAATTCGGCGAAGTAGGCCTCGCGCGCCAGCGTGCGGCCGTCGCGCGCCTGGCCCTGCATGGCCGGGGCTTCGTAGCTGCCGCCGGACAGCTCGACCAGGTCGACCGCCTCATCGTTCAGCCACTGCACGACCTGGCGCGCATCCTCAGCGCTGAAACCGCCGCGCTGGAAGTCCGCGGAGTTGAGCTTCACGGCCACGGTGAAACCCGGCGAGACCCGGGCACGAACGGCCCGCACCACCTCGATCAGCAGCCGCGCGCGATGGGCCAGCAAGCCACCCCATTCGTCCTCGCGCTGGTTGGTCAGCGGTGACAGGAACTGGCTCAGCAGGTAGCCGTGTGCGGCATGGATCTCCACACCCGAGAAGCCGGCCTGCTCGCCGAGCTCGGCCGTGCGCGCAAAGCGCTCGATCACCTCGGCGATCTGCGCAGCCGTCATGGCCTGGGGCGTGCCGAAGAACTTGGACATCTTGCCCAGGTCCAGTGCCACGGCCGAGGGTGCCCAGGTCGGCTGGCCCATGTCCGCCGGCATCTGGCGGCCCGGGTGGTTGATCTGCAGCCAGAACTGCGCGCCGCCGCCGCGGCCGATGCGCGCCCAGCGCTGGAAACGCTCCAACTGCGCCGCGTCTTCCAGCACCACGCCGCCGGGGCCGGTCATGGCGCGGCGATCGACCATCACGTTGCCTGTGATCAGCAGGCCGGCGCCACCGTCGGCCCAGGCCTGGTACAGGCGCATCAGCGCCTCGGAGGGCGCGTGATCGGCATCGGCCATGTTTTCTTCCATGGCAGCCTTGGCGATGCGGTTCGGGAGGGACGAACCATTGGGGAGTTGCAGGGCTTCGAACAGTTTCATGAGCAGTGGGCTTGTGTTGACCTGGCGCGAACTCTAGTTTTAAAGTTAACTTGAAGGTCAAGCGCAATCTGGAGGTATTTGGTGAAGATCGGCGAACTGGCGCAGCGCAGCGGGCTGGCCCCCTCGCGCATCCGTTTCTATGAGGCCAGCGGCCTGCTGAACGCCGTGGAGCGCCGCGAGAACGGCTATCGCCACTACGGCCCGGACGCACTGTGGACGCTGGAGATCATCACGCGCGCCCAGGGCGCCGGTTTCTCGCTCGAGGAGATCCGCAGCCTGTTGCCGGCGGCGCCCGGCCAATGGCAGCACAGCGAAATGCTGGAGGGCCTCAGGCGCAAGGTCGTGGAGATCGAGCAGCTGCAGGAGCGGCTGGTGCAGACCCGCACGCAGCTGCTGCTGGCCATCGAGACGATCGAGAGCGGCGGTGACCTGGGCTGCGCGGACAAGGCCCAGCAGGTGATGCAGACGCTGCGCGAAAAGCGCGGCAGCTGAGCTCAGCCCGCGACGCTCAGCACGCGCGCCATGCGGATGGCGGCCAGCATGCTGTTGGCATCGGCCTTGCCCTGGCCTGCGATGTCGAAGGCGGTCCCGTGATCGGGACTGGTGCGCACGAAGGGCAGGCCCAGCGTCACGTTGACGCCCTGCTCCACGCCCAGGTACTTCACAGGGATCAGGCCTTGGTCGTGCGTCATGGCAATGACGGCGTCGAACTCGCCCTTGCGGGCCCGCATGAAGACGGTGTCCGGCGCGAACGGCCCGCGCGCATCAATGCCATCACCACGCGCGGCCTTGATCGCGGGCTCGATGTGGTCGATCTCCTCGCTGCCGAACAGGCCCCCCTCGCCCGCATGCGGGTTCAGGCCGGCAACGCCCAGGCGCGGCCGCTCGATGCCGAAGCGCTTCAGCGCGGCGTCGGCGATGCGCACCGTCTGCAGCACCGACTCGAAGCTCACCTGTTCGATGGCCTGGCGCAGCGAGCAGTGCACGGTGACCAGCACGACACGCAGTTCCTCATTGGCCAGCATCATCCGCACCGGCCGCACCACGCCGCCTTGCGAGGCCAGGTCCTGCAGCATCTCGGTGTGGCCCGGGTACGGCACGCCGGCTGCGTGCAGGGCTTCCTTGTGGATGGGCGCGGTGACGATGCCTTCGGCCTGGCCTTGCTGAACGGCGCGAACGGCAGCGCCGATGCAGCGTGCGCCAGCCAAGCCAGCGCGCGCGTCGATCTGGCCGCGCGGCAATTCGAGCAGGCCTTTGGGCAGGTCCGACGGCTGCCACACCGGCAGGCTGCCCGGCGGCGCCTGCTGCAGCGGCGAATCGAGCTGCGCCACGGGCAGGCGACCAGCCGTCTCGCGGCGCATCAGCTCCACGTCACCCACCACGCACAGCCCGGCGCCTCCGTCCTGTTGAAACGCCTTGATGATGATCTCCGGGCCGATGCCGCAGGCATCACCCATGGTCAGGAGCAGGCGGGGCGAATCCATGGGTGGGATTGGAGCATGTGCAGGACAGAAGACTGCAGGGGAATTGCCCGTCATGCCGGATTGGGCACATCGATGAACTGCCAGCTCAGGCCCAGCTGCTCGGCCGCATGCGCGCCCAGCGCCTGCACACCGTAGCGTTCGGTGGCGTGGTGGCCGGCGGCGATGAAGGCCACGCCCGTCTCGCGGGCGTAATGGGCCTGCGGCTCCGAGATTTCCCCGGTGAGGAACACGTCGGCACCGGCTGCGATCGCCGCCTCGAAGTAGCCTTGCGCACCACCCGTGCACCAGGCCGCGCGGCGCAGGCGACGGCCATCGCCGGGCACGACTGTCGCTGGCCGGCCAAGGCTGTGCTCGACCCGTTGCGCCAACGCCGCCACATCGGTATCGATGGCACCGACAAAGCCCAGATCCTGCTCGCCGAAGCGCGCATCGGCACGCCAGCCCAGCACGCGCGCAAGCTGCGCGTTGTTGCCGAGCTCGGCATGCGCGTCGAGCGGCAGGTGGTAGGCGATCAGGTTGATGTTGTGGGCCAGCAGCTTGGCCAGGCGCTGCTTCATCCAGCCCGTGACGCGGCCGTCCTGGCCGCGCCAGAACAAGCCGTGGTGAACGAGGATGGCATCGGCCTTGGCCTCGATGGCGGCATCGATCAGCGCCAGGCTCGCGGTGACACCGCAGACGAGATGGCCGATCTGCTCGCGGCCCTCGACCTGCAGACCGTTCGGCCCATAATCCTTGAACCGTGCGGCCTCGAGCAGGCTGTCGAAATGGCGGACGAGATCGTGACGGTGAATCATGGTCGAGGAGTGGTGTGGAAGTGCGCAGACTCTGGCTGATTTTCGCCCAGGCCACGACTGTCGCGGTGGCCGTGCTCTTCGTGCTGGCCACCCTCAAGCCGGAGTGGTTGAACACGGCGCCCCGCTCTGTGGGCCCGGTGCAACTGGTCGGTCCCTTCGCGAGTGCCGCCAGCCGCCCCGCCCCGGCCCATCCGGGCCTGGCGCAGGCCGCTCGCCGCGCCGCGCCGGCCGTCGTTTCCATCACTGCCAGCAAGCCGCCGCCGCGCGTCAACCCACGCGATCCGTGGTCGCGCTTCTTCGGCGGCAGCTCACCGGACATGCCACAGCAGGGCCTGGGCTCCGGCGTGATCGTCTCGGCCGACGGCTATCTGCTGACCAACAGCCATGTGGTGGTCGGCGCGTCGGACATCGAGGTGCAGTTGGCCGATGGCCGGCAAGCGCGGGCGCGCTTGGTCGGCGCCGATCCGGAGACCGATGTCGCGCTGCTCAAGATCGAGATGGACACGCTGCCCGTGATTGCTTTCGGCGATGCGCAGGACCTGCAGGTTGGCGATACGGTGCTGGCCATCGGCAATCCGTTCAATGTCGGCCAGACGGTGACCTCGGGCATTGTCTCGGCACTGGGCCGCTCGCGGCTGGGCATCAACACCTTCGAGAACTTCATCCAGACGGATGCGGCGATCAATCCGGGCAACTCGGGCGGCGCGCTGGTGGACGCCGAGGGCAATCTCGTCGGCATCAACACCGCGATCTTCTCGCGCAGCGGCGGCTCGCTGGGCATCGGCTTCGCCATTCCCGCCAGCACGGCGCGCGAGGTGATGACCGCCTTGCTGGAACATGGCCGGGTGGAACGCGGCTGGATCGGCGTGCAGACGCGCGAGCTCACGCCCGAGCTGGCGCAAGCGCTCAAGCTCGATGCGGAAGAAGGCGTGGTGGTGAGCCGCGTGGTGCGCAAGGCCCCGGCCGAAGGCGCGGGCATCCAGGCGGGCGATCTGCTGCAGGAGATCAACGGCCGCGCGGTGCGCAACCCGCCGGAGCTGCTGGCCGCCGTGTCAGCGCTCAAGCCGGGCGCCAGCGTGGCGGTGAAGCTGCTGCGCGGCAAGCGCGCGATGGAGCTGCGGCTCAAGGTGGGGCAGCGACCGCCGCCGCCCAAGCCCGATCTGGATCAGGATCAGGATCCGGACTGAGCGCTCGACTTCTCTTCTTCCTCGGCCGGCTTGCTCGAGTAGCGGACGAACCAGTTGGCGGCCAGCAGGCCCACTTCGTAGAGCACGCACATCGGGATGGCCAGCGAGAGCTGGGAGACGATGTCCGGCGGCGTGATGACGGCCGCGACGATGAAGGCGATGACGATGAAGTAGCCGCGCCACTCACGCAGCTTGGGCACGCTGACGATGCCCATGCGGGCGAGCACGACCACGATCACCGGCACCTCGAAGGCCACGCCGAAGGCCAGGAACATGTTCATCACGAAGCCCAGGTAGGCCTCAATGTCCGGCGCCGCCGTGATGCTCTTGGGCGCGAACTGCTGGATGAAGGTGAAGACCTTGCCGAAGACGAAGAAGTAGCAAAAGCCCACGCCCACGAAGAACAGCAAGGTGCTGGAGACCACCAGCGGCAGCACGAGCTTCTTTTCGTGCGAGTACAGCCCCGGCGCCACGAAGGCCCAGACCTGGTAGAGCACCACCGGCAGCGCCAGCAAGAAGCCAGCCAGCAGCGTGATCTTCATCGGCACCAGGAAGGGAGAGATCACGTTGGTGGCGATCAGCTTGGAGCCCGGCGGCAGATGGGCCACCAAAGGCGCGGCGAGCCAGTCGTAGAGCACCGCAGGCGTCGGGAAGACACACAGCACGACGAACATCACCAGCACGGCGATGGTGGCGCGCACCAGGCGGTCGCGCAGCTCGATCAGGTGCGAGACGAAGGGGGCTTCGGTACCGGCGAGCTCGTCGTCGGAGTCAGATGAGTTTTGCGGCATTTAGAGGACGCTGCGCGGACGGAATCGCGCCACGCGGGCGGCGCCGGACTGCACGTTGCGGCGCACTTGGTTCTTCTGCTTGTACCACTGCGGCGTGGCGCCGCGCTTGAGCCGCCAGTTCTTCTTCGGGTGCTTGTAGAAGGGCGGCAGCGGATCGATCGACGGGCCGCCAATGCTGTTGTGATCGCTCCAGACCTCGTTGAAGGCGTTGTTGGCGCCATCGACTTCCTTTTGAACGGAGGTCTGGATGTCGCGCGCCGCGTCCTCCACATGGGTCTTCATCTTTTTGAGCTCTTCGAGCTCGATGGAGCGATTGACCTCCGCCTTCACGTCGGCCACGTAGCGCTGCGCCTTGCCCAGCAAGTGGCCCACGGTGCGGGCCACGCGCGGCAGCTTCTCAGGGCCGAGGACCACGAGGGCCACGGCCCCGATCAGGGCGATCTTGTCGATGCCGAAGTCAAGCATGCGGTCAGCCGTTCAAGACTCAGTGCTTTTGCTTGGCTTCGACGTCGATGGTCTGGCCGTCGACGTCGGTCTTGCTGGCGCCGAGTTGCTGCGACGGCGGCACAGGAGCCTCGGCCGTTGCGGTGCCGTCCTTCATGCCGTCCTTGAAGCCCTTGACGGCGGCGCCCAGGTCGGTGCCCACGTTCTTCAGCTTCTTGGTGCCGAACACCATCACCACGATCAGCAAAACGATCAGCCAATGCCAGATGCTGAATGAACCCATAGTTTTCTCCTCGAATGGAATTGACAGATTTTAGTTCCGGACGGCTCAGCCCTTGAGCCAGGGCCGCGGACCGCCAAACGCGTGCATGTGGAGGTGGTAAACCTCCTGCCCGCCGTCAGGTCCGCAATTGATGACGGTGCGGAAACCATTGGTGACGCCAAGCTCCTTCATCAACCGCGGCGCCAGAGTGGTCATGTGGCCCAGCAGCCCCGCATGTTCGGCCGTCACATCGGCCAAGGTGGGGATGTGGACCTTGGGAATCAAGAGGATGTGCACCGGCGCCCACGGCGCGATGTCGTGAAAGACCAGCACCTGCTCATCCTCGTAGGCCTTCTTGGCCGGGATCTGCCCGGCAATGATCTTGCAGAAGACGCAGTTCGGGTCGTGGCTCATGTTTTTGCAATCCTTTACGCCTTGATGCCGCTCCGCTCAGGCCGGCAGCGGCATGGGCTTGTTGTCGTTCCAGTTCAGGAAGCCCTTGACGATGCGATAGATGGCCCACAAGGAGTTGCCAGCCAGCACGAGGAAACCCAGGCCGAGCAAGGGCATGGTGATGAAGCCCACGACCGTCCACAGCGTGCACCACCAGAAGGTGCGGATCTGCCAGGTGAAGTGGCTGGCGTAGATCGTGCCTTCGGTGTCCTCGCGCTTGATGTAGTTCATCATCAGCGCCACGATCCAGGTCACGCCGGTGAAGAAGCCCAGCGCGTAGAGGATGTAGATCACCTGCGTCAGCTGCTTGAGGCTGGCGAGCTTCTCGGCGGATACAGCGGAGACGACTTCGTTGTTGACGACGTTACTGTCTTCCATCGGGGCTCTCCTTGTTGTTGGTCGACGGGGTACGGGAAGCGAATTCCTCGAGGCCAGACAGGCCCTCGCGGCGGGCCAGTTCGGCCAGCACGGCCTCAGGCTTGATGCCGAAATGGGCCAGGGCCACGAGGCTGTGGAACCAGAGGTCCGCGCACTCGTAGACGATCTTGTCCGTCGCGCCGTCCTTGGCCGCCAGCACGAACTCGGTCGCCTCCTCGCCCACCTTCTTCAGCGGCGCGTCCAGGCCCTTGGAGAAGAGCTTGGCGACATAGCTCGCGGCCGGATCGCCGCCGTTTTCCGGCTTTCGCGACTCGATCACCTCGCTGATGCGCTTGAGGATATCGTCGTCACTCATTTGTAAATGCTCTCCGGGTCCTTGAGCACCGGTTCGACCGCGTGCCACGCCCCATTCTCGTAGCGTTGGAAGAAACAGCTGTGACGACCGGTGTGGCAGGCAATGCCAGGCTCGTGGCCATTTTGCGTGATGGTCAGCAGAACCACGTCGTTATCGCAGTCCATGCGGATCGAATGCACCGTCTGCGTATGGCCCGACTCCTCGCCCTTGTGCCAGAGCTTCTTGCGCGAGCGGCTCCAGTAGACGGCTTCGCCCTTCTCGGCCGTGAGCGCCAGCGATTCGCGATTCATCCAGGCGAACATCAGCACGTCGCCTGTGCCCTGCTCCTGCGCGATCACGGGCACGAGGCCCTGCTCGTCCCACCTGATGTCGTCGAGCCAGGTGCGGTAGGTGGCGCCCGCGTGACCGCGCTCTTCGGCGAACCAGTCCAGCACGGGAATCGTGCCGGGCAGCACGGGCTGCGACTGCACGGGCAAGTTCTCCCAGGCCATGCTTTGCTGCTCACGCATCTCGAATTCGCCCGACCACTCGAAGACCTTGCAGAAATGCAGCCGCACGAGCGCGTGCGGGTAGTCCATCATCTCGACCTTCCACGGATGGACGGCGCCAATGGTGATGCCCAGCTCTTCGTGCAGTTCGCGGCGCAACGCTTGCTCGACCGTCTCGCCGGCCTCGAGCTTGCCACCGGGGAATTCCCAGTAGCCCGCATAGACCTTGCCGCTCGGGCGCGAGGTCAGCAAGAATTTGCCGTCAGGCGCAACAAGCACGCCCACGGCCACATCGACGGGCTTGCGCTCACTCATGCTTGAGCCCCTCCATGCCCAACTGCCCGGCCAGGTCACGTGCGAACTGGTGCGCTACCCGACCCGAACGCGAGCCGCGCTCCAACGCCCACACCAGCGATGGCTGGCGGGCCGTGGCTATCTGCTCTTCGCCCAAGCCATAAAAGCGCAGCCACTGGCCGACGATGGCCAGGTACTCGTCCTGGCTGAACGGGTAGAAGGACAGCCACAGGCCGAAGCGCTCGGACAGAGAGATCTTCTCCTCCACCGCCTCACCGGGATGCAGCTCGCCGTTCTCGTCGTACTTGGCCGCCAGGTTGTCGCGCATCTGCTCGGGCAGCAGGTGGCGGCGGTTGCTGGTGGCGTAGATCAGCACGTTCGGGCTGGCCGCCGCGATGGAGCCGTCCAGCATGGATTTCAGCGCCTTGTAGCCGGCCTCGCCCTCGTCAAAGCTCAGGTCGTCGCAGAAGATCACGAAACGTTCGGGTCGCAAGGCGATGAGCTCGACGATGTCGGGCAGGTCAACGAGATCGCTCTTGTCCACCTCGATCAGGCGCAGGCCGCGCGGCGCGTACTCCTGCAAGCAGGCGCGGATCAGCGAGCTCTTGCCCGTGCCGCGCGCGCCGGTCAGCAACACGTTGTTGGCCGGCTTGCCAGCCACGAACTGCGCCGTGTTGCGAAGCAGGCGCTCCTTCTGCGGCTCGACTTCCTTCAGGTCGCCCAGGCGGATCAGGGCCAGGTGCTGGACGGCTTCGAGCACCGCACCGCGACCATGACGGCGGCGGTAGCGGAAGGCGAGCGAGGCCGACCAGTCGGGAGCGGCGAGCGCCTGGGGCAGCAGCGCCTCGAGGCGCCCGACGAGCGTCTCGGCACGCTTGAGCAGCGAATCAAACATGGGAAGAAAATGAAAGACTCAGGCGCCCAGCATGTTCAGCGCGGCGTCGAGCTGCTCGGTGGGCGAACGTTTGAAACCGGAACGCGCATAGCGCTGCAGCCGGCCGATGACGAAGCTGACCATCACCGAAGCCTGGGCATTGGCGTCCACCGTGGGCGTAGACGAACCGCGGCCTTCCGCGGCAGCGCGCAGGACCTGGCGCAGCGAGGATTCGATGCGGTCGAAGAACTGGTTCATGCGGGCGACCAGGCGCTCGTTCTCGTAGACGAGGGCGTCGCCGACCATCACACGGGTCATGCCCGGGTTGCGTTCGCCGAACTGCAGCAGCACGGAGACGATCTTGTGCGCCTGGGCAATTTCGCCCTCGCCGCTCAGGGAACGTTCGGTGATCTGGTTGACCAGGGTGAAGACGCTTTGCTCGATGAACTCGATCAGGCCCTCGAACATCTGCGCCTTGCTGGCGAAATGGCGATAGAGCGCTGCCTCGCTGACATCCAGGCGCGCAGCCAGGGCGGCCGTGGTGACGCGATCGGCGCCCGGCTGCTCCAGCATGCCGGCCAGCGTTTGAAGGATCTGGACCCGGCGCTCGCCCGGCCGCGGGCGCTTGCGAGGCGCGGCGGATGGGGCTTCTTGCGCCTCAGGCTCGGCGGCGGCGTTCAGTTCGTCGGTCATCGGGCGCGGGTCAGGGATGGGGTTGACCCATTCTGGCATAGGCGCCGAGGCTGCCGGGGAGCTTCCGGGCGCAGCAATCAATCCCTGAGCCAGCCGAGCCTTCGCGCTTCGTGAATGGCGTCGACCTTGGAGCGCACGTGCAGCTTGCGGTAAACGCGCTTCACGCTGGTCATCACCGTGTGCAAAGAGACGGTCAGGAGCTGCGCATTCTCGTCAAAGGTGAAGCCCTGGGCGGGGCCAGGTGCAGCACGGAGCGGCCGTTGAGGCTGGCCAGGCGCGGTTCACGCCACCAACATGAAAACGATTTCGCCGCAGAACGCGGCGCCGCTCAGCCGCTCAGTACGAACGGATCATCGTGCCGTAGGCCTGGTCCGAGAGGATCTCCAGCAGCATCGCGTGCGGCACGCGGCCGTCGATGATGTGGACGGCGTTGACGCCGCTCTTGGCGGCATCGATGGCGCCGGCGATCTTGGGGATCATGCCGCCGCTGATCGTGCCGTCTTCCACCAGCTCGTCGATGCGACGCGGCGTCAGCTCCGTCATCAGCTCACCGTTCTTATCGAGCACGCCGCGGATGTTGGTCAGCATCAGCAGCTTCTCGGCCTGCAGCACGGTGGCCAGCTTGGCGGCCACCACGTCGGCGTTGATGTTGTAGCTCTCGTTACGCTCGCCAAAGCCGATCGGACTCACCACCGGGATGAACTGGTCGTCTTGCAGCGCCTTCACCACGCTCGGGTCGATGGAGACGATGTCGCCGACCTGGCCGATGTCGTGTTCCTTGGCCGGATCGTCCTTGTCCACCATCTTGAGCTTCTTGGCGCGGATCATGCCGCCGTCGCGCCCCGTGAGCCCCACGGCCTTGCCGCCCGCCGCGTTGATCATGCCGACGATGTCCTGCTGCACCTCGCCGCCGAGCACCCATTCGACGACGCTCATCGTCTCTTCGTCGGTCACGCGCATGCCCTGGATGAAGTGGCCCTTCTTGCCGAGCTTGTTCAGCGCGTCCTCGATCTGCGGACCGCCGCCGTGCACGACGACCGGGTTCATGCCCACGAGCTTGAGCAGCACCACGTCCTCGGCGAAGTCCTGCTGCAGCTCCGGATCGGTCATGGCGTTGCCGCCGTACTTGATGACGATGGTCTTGCCGTGGAATTCGCGGATGTAGGGCAGCGCCTGCGAAAGGATCTCGGCCTTCTCGCGCGGGGCGATGTGGGAGACGTCGGTGGAGTGCTGCGCGCTGGTCGAGGTCATGGTGGGTGAGGCTCCGGTTCAAATTTCGCGCAAATTGTAGGAGCGGACTCGGTAGGATCGCGGCCCATGCAGGCTTCCTCGTATCTGAAACTTTCCGTCGCCGTGGCCGTGGCCACCATCGCACTCAAGACCGGCGCCTGGTGGTGGACCGGCTCCGTCTCCCTGGCGGCCGACGCGCTCGAATCCGGCGTCAACCTCGCCGGCGCCCTCTTCGCCCTGGCCATGCTGACCCTGGCCCGCCAGCCGCCCGACGAAGGCCACCCCTACGGCCACGACAAGGCCGAGTTCTTCTCCGGTGGCTTCGAGGGCCTGCTCATCATCGCCGCCGCCCTGGGCATCGCCTGGGGCTCGGTCCAGCGCCTGCTGGCGCCGCAGCCCGTGGAAGGGCTGGGCCTGGGCCTCACGCTCACCGTCGTCAGCTCCATCCTCAACGGCGGCCTGGCCTGGGCGATGCTGCGCAAGGCGCGCGCGCTCAACTCGATGGCCTTGGAGGCCGATGCGCGCCACCTGATCACGGATGTGTGGACCTCGGCCGGTGTCGTCGTCGGCCTGGTCGGCGTGTACTTCACCGGCTGGTTGTGGCTGGATGCGACGGTGGCGCTGCTGGTGGCCGTGAACATCCTGCGCGAGGGCGTGCATCTGGTGGCCGAATCCTCGAGTGGGCTGCTCGACGCCGCGCTCGACGCACCCACACTGCAAGCCATCCACGCGGTGCTGGAGCGTTTCGCCGCCCAGAGCATCCGCTTCGATCACCTCGTCACCCGCAGCGCCGGCCAGCGCCGCTTCGTGGACCTGCACATGCACGCGCCAGCCGATTGGAGCCTGGGGCGAGCAGCAGCGATGCGCGGCGAGGTCGAGGCCGCGCTGCTGGCCGCCGTGCCCGGCCTGCGCGCCACGATCCAGCTCCTGCCCACCGACGTGGAGGCGCAGTCGTGATCGGCGTGCTGCAGCGGGTGAAACGCGCGTCCGTCGAAGTAGACGGTCAGCTCATCGGGCGCATCGACGCGGGCCTGCTCGTGCTCGTCTGCGCCGAGCCTTCCGACACCGAAAGCGGGGCCGAGCGGTTCGTGGACAAGCTGCTCAAGCTGCGCGTCTTCGCCGACGAGGCCGGCAAGATGAACCGCAGCATTCAGGACGTGGGCGGCGGCTTGCTGATCGTCTCGCAGTTCACGCTGGCCGCCGATGTCTCGGGCGGCAACCGACCGAGCTTCACCGGCGCTGCGCCAGCCGAGCAAGGGCGGCGCTTGTACGAGCATGTACTCAGTCATGCCCGCAGCCGCCACGCCGTCGTCGAATGCGGCGAATTCGGGGCGGACATGCAGGTCAGCCTCGTCAACGACGGGCCGGTCACGATCCCGATGCGGATGTAGAAAGGCCCGCCGAAGCGGGCCTGCGTCCAAGCGTTGCTAACGCTTCACTCAATCGGCGTACTGGCCGGCCGCCTTGATGATCGGCGTCCACTTGTGGATCTCGGCGTCCACGAACTTCTTGTGCTCGGCCGGGTTCACGCGGGCATCGGTCACCACCACGGCGCCCAGCTGCACCATGTGCTTCTGGAATTCCGGATCCTTCAGCGCCACCTTGAGCGCGGCGTTGATCTTGTCCAGGACCGGCTTGGGCGTGCCCTTGGGGGCGTACAGCGCGTGCCAGATGGTCACGTCAAAGCCCTTGACGCCGGATTCGTCCAGCGTGGGCAGCTTGGACAGCGAGACCGGGTTGGCCAGGCGCTGCTTGGTCGTGACGGCAAAGGCCTTGACCTTGCCGCCTTCGATCTGGCCGGTGGTGTTGGTGGTCTGGTCGCACATGATGTCGACCTGGCCGCCGAGCAGGTCGTTCATGGCCGGCGCCGTGCCCTTGTAGGGCACCGTGGTCATGTCCAGCTTCAGGGCGCTCTGGAACAGCAAGCCGCACAGGTGCGAGGCCGCGCCGATGCCGGCGTTGGCCAGATTGATCTTGCCCTTGTTCGCTTCCAGCCACTTGTACAGCTCGGCGTAGTTGTTGGCCGGCAGCGTCGGGCGGCCGATCAGGGTCATCGGCACTTCATTGATCATGCCCAGGTACTCGAAATCGTCCAGCACCTTGAAGGGCAGGTTGCGGTAGAGCGCCGGTGCCGTGGCCATGCCGATGTGGTGCAGCAGCAGGGTGTAGCCGTCGGCCGGGGCGCGGGCGACCTTGGTGGCGCCCAGCGTGCCGCCGGCACCGCCGACGTTCTCGATCACGATGGTGGCGCCCAGCGGCTTGCGCATGGCCTCGGCCAAGTCGCGCGCCACCTTGTCGGTCGGGCCACCGGCCGCGAAGGGCACGACGAAGGTCACGGTCTTTTCCGGGAAGTCGGCCCGAGCCGCACCACTCGCACACGCCAAGACAGGAATCAGGGCCACAGTGGCCAGCTTTGCCAGCTTCTTCATTGCTTTGTCTCCTAGGGTTGATCTGTTCCGAGCGCCTTGTTTCAGCTCAGCGGCGGGACGGTAACTGCGGCGAATCCGGCCAGCAATCGTGGAGAACACATATCTCCCGGCCCCAGCCCTTAATTCCAGCACAGCATAAGCATCCAGAGATTCTGTATTGGACGTTATGAAGGCCACTCTCTAGAGTGCGGCCATCATGAAGATTCGTCTCGCTGTCACCGCGCTGCTGGTCCTGCTGGCTCTGGGCCAGACCGTCGCCCAGGCTGAAGCACTGAGCGCTCCGGCCGCCGAAAAGGCCCTGGCCCAAGGCGCCACCGCCTGGGATCTGCGCGCCACGGCCGCTCGCGGCCTGCCCGGCGCACGCCAGGTGGACGCAGCCCTGCTCCAGGCCTGGCTGCAGCGCGGCGATCTGGCGGCCCTGCAGTCGGCGGTTTCCCAGGCCGGACTGGATTTGTCGCGCGACGTGGTCGTCTATGGCGAGCCCGGCGATGAGCGCGCCCAGGCCCTGGTGGCTTCGCTGCGTGCCGTGAGCCCTGGCCGGGTGCACTGGCTGGTGGGCGGCGCGGAAGAATGGGCGCAATCCGGCCGCAGCCTGGCCGCCTTCACGGCGCACGCGCCGGTGCCGCAGCACCTCGTGGCGCAAGCCCGGGCCGAAGGCCGGATGGCCAGCGCATCGCTGCGCGGCGTCGCTCCGGCACAGGTCCTGGCCCTGCGCTGAGCCGATCTGATCTACGGACCGATCAATCCTCGTCTGTCCAGCGGGCGACGCGGCGTTTGATCTCATCCTGCAGCGCCCTCACCTCGGCGCTGTTTTTGCAGCTGCGCGTCTCCCACTCGGGGCTGCGCGATGGCTTCTTTGCCAGGCGCGCATGCAGCAATTTCTCGTCCGTGCTGAACTCCAGCACCGGCTGCCCCTGCAACTCAAAACCCTTGCCGCGCTCGGCCAGCGAGCGCAGGTCGCGCAGCGCGCGCTTGAGGTTCTGCAGCGCCTGATCGGGCTTGAAGTCGGGGAGCGCGAAGAAATCGTCGTTCATCCGCTCATTCTGAAGGGGGACCGCTTGCACTGGGGAGCGGGATTCATATACTGTACGTTCATACAGTATCCTGGCCATGCTTTCCCCCGCCGCTCCCGTCGCCACCCGCCCCCTGCCCGCCGCCGTCCACCACGCCGACAGCCTGGACAGCTCGCGCCCGGGCCTGCCCAGCGGCTTTGCGCGGCTGGACGCCGAGCTGCCCGGCGGCGGCTGGACGCTCGGCGGCCTGAACGAGATCTTGCTGGAGCGCCCCGGCAGCCTGGAATGGCGGCTGCTCACCCCGCTGCTGGCCCGCCGGCCGGCCAAGCCCGTGTTGCTGATCGCCCCGCCGCATCGCCCGCATCTGCCGGGGCTCACGGCCGGCCCCCTGCTGCTGATCGAGCCGCCCACGCCACAGTTGCGCCTTTGGGCCATCGAGCAGGCCATCCGCTCGGGCGACGGCGGCGCCGTGCTGGCCTGGCTGCCTGAGGCGCGCGACGCGCGGCCCGAGCAGATCCGCCGGCTCCAGGCCCACGCACTGGCCAGCTCGGTGCCGATCTTTTTGTTCCGTCCGCTGGCCGTCGCTGCGCAGTCCTCGGCCGCTCCGCTGCGGGTGCGGCTGCGCGCCCGCGAACCCTGGCAGATCGAGATCCATCTGATCAAGCGCCGCGGCCCGGCCCATGAAGGCTGGCTGGCGCTGGACGCCACCCCGGCCCAGCTCGGGCCGCTGCTCACGCCCCGCATGCGCAGCGCCAAGCTGCCTCAACGCACTTCGGTTCCTTCCCATGTGGTGGCTCGCGCTCCAAGCCTCGTCGGACACTGATGACGGGCTCCAGGCTTGCGCGTGGCTGGCGCTTCGCTTCAGCCCGCGCGTGGCCCGGCTCGAAGAGGCAATCGTGCTCGAAGCCGGCGCCAGCCTGCGCCTGTTCGGTGGGCCGGAAGGGCTGGTAGAAAAGCTGCAGGCCGGCGCGGCCGAAGTGGGCCTTGCGCTGCTGCTCTCGCCCTGGGCCGAGAGCAGCCTGGCCGCCCTCGCCTGCTTGCGTACCCATGCGCTAACGCCCGATCTCGACGCATTGCCGCTCACCGCCTTGAGTGCCGTGGCCGCCCATCAGCCGATGCTCGAACGCCTGGGCTGCCGGCGTCTGGCCGACGTGCGCCGCCTGCCCCGCCCCGCCCTGGCGCGGCGCTTTGGCCCGCAACTGCTGCGCGCGCTGGACCAGGCCTTCGGCCGGATGCCTGAAGCCCACGAGTGGCTGGAGCTGCCCGAGCGTTTCGAGGCGCGGCTGGAGCTGCCGTTTCGCGTCGAGCAGGCGCCCGATCTGCACCACCACGCGCAAGGGCTGCTGCGCCAGCTCTGCGCCTGGCTGGCCGCGCGGCATGCCGGCGTGCAGGCCTTCACCTTGAGCTGGCAGTACGACGCCATGCGCCCGCGCGACAGCGCCGCCAGCGGCGAGCTGCAGCTGCACACGGCCGAGGCCACGCGCGATTTCCACCACCTCTCGCGCCTGCTGGGCGAGCACCTGGCCCGCACCGAACTGGCGGCGCCGGCCGGTGAACTGATGCTCAAGGCCGAGGGCGCGATTGCCCGGCAGGAATCCAGCGAAAGCCTGCTCGTCGATGCCACCGACGGCAAGCCGAGGGAGAGCTTGAATCTCCTGCTGGAGCGGCTCTCTGTGCGCCTCGGGCCCGAGTGCGTGCGCGGTGTGAAGCTGGCTGAAGACCACCGGCTCGATGCCATGCAGGCATGCACAGCCTGGCCCCCACAAAAGACCGGCAGGGCCGCTGCCACACGCCCGCCGCCGGGGCCGCAGCCCAGCTGGCTGCTCGACCCGCCGCTGCGGCTCTCGGCCCGCAACGAACAACCTTTGCACCACGGCCCGCTGCTGCGAATCACCGGCCCACATCGCGTGGAAAGCGGCTGGTGGGACGGCGCCGGCCAGCAGCGCGACTACTACCTCTACTTCGGTGAGACGAGCGGGCTGCTGTGGATCTACCACGAGCGGCTGAGCACCGACGAGCAGGGCTGGTTCCTGCATGGGGTCTTCGCATGAGGCTGATCCCGCCCTCCTACGCCGAGCTGCACTGCCTCTCGAACTTCAGCTTCCTGCGCGGCGCGTCCAACCCCGATGAGCTCGTGGAACGCGCCGAGGAGCTGGGCTACACGGCGCTGGCGCTGACCGACGAATGCTCGCTGGCCGGCGTGGTGCGCGCGCATGTGCAGCTGCGGCGCATGGAGTCGCCGCAGCTGCAGTTCATCGTCGGCTCCGAATTCCTGGTGCGCGCTGATGACGGCGAGCCGCTCTTCACCCTCGTGCTGCTGCCCACCAACATGAACGGCTACGGCAACCTCAGCCAGTTCATCACCCGGCTGCGGATGGACAGCCCCAAGGGCACGTACGAGTTGCGCTGGTCGCGCATTCACGCGCCCGCGCTCGACGACTGCCTGGCGCTGCTCGTGCCCCAGCGCGAACGCGAAGACGACGAGCTGCTGGAGCAGGCGCGCTGGCTGCTGACGCACTTCGCCGGCCGCGCCTGGATCGCCGTCGAGCTGCTGCGCGAGGCCGGCGATGCGCAGTGGCTGTTGCGCCTGCAGGCGCTGTCCGAAGCCACAGCCCTGCCGCTGGTGGCGGCCGGCGACGTGCACATGCACCGCCGCTCGCGCAAGGCCTTGCAGGACGTGATGACCGCCACGCGACTCAATCGCCCGGTGATGGATTGCGGCTACGACCTGCAGCCCAATGCCGAACGCCATCTGCGCAGCCGCCTGCGCCTGGCCCAGGTCTATCCGCCCGAGCTGCTGGCCGAGACGCTGCGGGTGGCTGAAGCCTGCCAGTTTTCGCTGGATGAGCTGAAGTACTGCTACCCCAGCGAGGTCGTGCCCGAGGGCGTGACGCCGATGGCGCACTTGCGCGCACTCACCCAGGCTGGTGCCGCCAAGCGCTGGTCCAAGGGCGTGCCGGACAAATGGCAGAAGCGCATCGATTACGAGCTGGACCTGATCGAGGAACTGGGCTACGAGCACTACTTCCTGACCGTGGCCGACGTGGTGGCCCATGCGCGCTCCATCGAGATCCTCTGCCAGGGCCGCGGCTCAGCGGCGAACTCCATCGTCTGCTACTGCCTGCACGTCACCTCGGTCGACCCGAATCGCAGCACCATGCTGTTCGAGCGCTTCATCAGCAAGGAGCGCAACGAGCCGCCGGACATCGACGTCGACTTCGAGCACGAGCGGCGCGAGGAGGTCATCCAGTACCTCTACCGCAAGTACGGCCGTGACCGCGCCGCGCTGACGGCGGTGGTCACCTGCTACCGGCCCAAGAGCGCGCTGCGCGACGTGGGCAAGGCGCTGGGCCTGCCCGAGGACGAGATCGACCACCTGGCCAAGGGCCACAGCCATTACTCCTCGCACCTGAGCATTCCCGAGAACGACCCGCGCCTGGGCCTGCTGCGCGACCTCACCTTGCAGCTGATGGACATGCCGCGCCACCTGAGCCAGCACGTCGGCGGCTTCGTGCTGACCGAGGGGCCGCTGTCGCGCATCGTGCCGATCGAGAACGCGGCCATGCCCGAGCGCAGCGTGATCCAGTGGGACAAGGACGATATCGACGCGCTCAAGCTCATGAAGGTGGACGTGCTGGCGCTGGGCATGCTGTCGTGCCTGCGGCGCAGCTTTGCGCTCTACAAGCAGTGGCGCGGCCTGGACATCGATCTGGCCAGCATCCCCGAAGGCGACTCTCCCACCTACGACATGATCTGCAAGGCCGACACCGTCGGCATCTTCCAGATCGAGAGCCGCGCGCAGATGTCCATGCTGCCGCGCCTCAGGCCGCGCAACTACTACGACCTCGTGGTGGAGGTCGCCATCGTGCGGCCCGGCCCCATCGAAGGCGGCATGGTCCATCCGTACTTGAAGAACCGCGACAGCGCGCGCCGTGGCGAGAAGATCGAATACCCGCAGCGCCTTGAAGAGGCACTGGAGCGCACCTTCGGCATCCCGATCTTCCAGGAGCAGGTCATGCAGGTGGCCATGATCGCCGCCGGCTTCAGCGCCGGCGAGGCCGATCAGCTGCGCCGCGCCATGGCCTCCTGGAAGCGCCCCGGCGACCTGCAGGCCTTCTACGACCGCATCGTCGACAACATGGTGGCCAACGGCTACACGGACAAGTTCGCCAGGTCCATCTTCGACATGATCAAAGGCTTCTCGTCCTACGGCTTCCCCGAATCCCACGCCGCCAGCTTCGCCCTGCTGACCTACGTGAGCAGCTGGCTCAAGTGCCACGAGCCGGCGATCTTCCTGTGCGCCCTGCTCAACTCCCAGCCGCTGGGCTTCTACAGCCCGAGCCAGCTCGTGCAGGACGCACGCCGCCACGGCGTGGAGGTGAAGCCGGCCGACGTGAGCGAGAGCGATGTCGACAGCAAGCTTGAGTCGCTGAACTGCGTGCGCCTGGGGCTGCGGCTCGTCTCGGGCCTGGGCGCGCCTGCAGCCGAGCGCATCGTGCAGGCCCGTGCCGAGGCTCCTTTCCAGCATCCGCAGGACCTGGCGCTGCGCGCCGGCCTCACGCAGTCCGACATGCAGCAGCTGGCCGCCGCCGATGCGCTGGCCTCGCTGGCCGGCCACCGCCGCCAGCAGGTCTGGCAGGCCAGCGCCTTGCACACGCTGCCGCCGCTGCTGCACGGCGCCCAGGCCCAGGAAGAGCAGCTCGAGCTGCCAGCCGCCCGCGAAGATGAAGAAGTGCTCTGGGACTACACCGCCACCGGCCTGACCCTGCGCCGCCACCCGCTGGCCATCCTGCGTCCCCGCCTCGCTGCCAAGGGCCTGAAGAACGCCGAAGAACTGACGCGTTACCCGAGCGGCAGGACGGCCCGCGCCTGCGGCATCGTCAGCGGCCGGCAGATGCCGCAGACGGCCAAGGGCACACTCTTCGTCACGCTGGAAGACGAGACCGGCAATGTGCAGGTGATCGTCTGGCCCGACGTCTACGCCGCCCACCGCGAAACCATCATCCATTCGCGCCTGCTGGCCGTGCACGGCCGCTGGCAGCGCGGCGACGGCGGTGTGCAGCATCTGCTGGCCCGCCGCTTCGAGGACCTCACGCCCCTGCTGGGCCGCCTGACGACGCAAAGCCGCGATTTCCGCTGAGCAGCGCCTTGTCCCCGGCACCTTGTCCGGGTGTTGTATCGGCCCCGCAGCGGCTCAGACAGCCATGTAATAGAGGGCAAAAGCCACACTTCAGCCCAAGACCCTGTCATGGGACAGGATTACAGTGACGAGTCGATCGCCCTGCACTTGGCCTCCCATGCGCGTGAACATGCGCGCAAAATGGCCATTAGAGCGGTCACGCCCCGCCTTCAACCTGTCTCGCAACGCATCCTTATCGTGGAAACGACCCTGGTCGAGCCGCCTTCCTCCGCCTTGACGGGCGTTGCCCGCATGCTCGTGCATGCCGGCAAGCTTCAGCCCAAGGCGGCTGAGGATCTGGCGCGCCAGGCGCGCGAGAAGAAGCAGAGCTTCGTGACCACCGCCATCGGTGCCGGCGTCGTCAGCTCCACCGACATGGCGCACACCCTGCACCAGGCCCTGTCGATTCCGCTGCTGGACCTGGACGCGATGGACATGCAGCGCCTGCCGCGCGACCTGATCGACGCCAAGCTGGCGCATCAGTACCAGGTCGTTGCCCTGGGCCGGCGCGGCAGCAAGCTCTACCTCGGCGGCGCTGACCCGACCGACCAGGAGGTGGTGGAGCGCGTCAAGTTCGCCACCCAGCTCCAGCCCGAATGGATCATCGTCGAGCACGACAAGCTCACGAAGATGCTGGCCGGCTCTTCCGCCAGCGCGGCCGAAGCCCTGGCCAATATCGCCGGTGAGGACTTCGACTTCGACATCGCCGAAGAAGACGGCACGCCGCAGGAAGACGAGCAAGACATCGCCGATGTGGAAGACGCGCCGGTGGTGCGCTTCCTGCAGAAGATGCTCGTGGACGCCATCAACATGCGCGCGTCCGACCTCCACTTCGAGCCCTACGAATACCACTACCGCGTGCGTTTCCGCGTGGACGGCGAACTGCGCGAAATCACCCAGCCGCCCATTGCGATCAAGGACAAGCTGTCCTCGCGCATCAAGGTCATCTCGCGCTTGGACATCGCCGAGCGCCGCGTGCCGCAAGACGGCCGGATGAAGCTCAAGTTCGGCTCCAAGGCCATCGACTTTCGCGTCTCCACCCTGCCCACGCTGTTCGGCGAGAAGATCGTGATCCGTATCCTGGACCCGTCCTCGGCCAAGCTCGGCATCGATGCGCTGGGCTACGAGAAGATCGAGAAGGAGCGGCTGATGCATGCCATCGCCCGCCCCTACGGCATGGTGCTGGTCACGGGCCCGACCGGCTCGGGCAAGACCGTGTCGCTCTACACCTGCCTGAACATCCTGAACCAGCCGGGCGTGAACATCTCGACCGTGGAAGACCCGGCTGAAATCAACCTGCCCGGCATCAACCAGGTCAACGTCAACGACAAGGCGGGCCTCAATTTCTCGGCCGCGCTGAAGTCCTTCCTGCGCCAGGATCCGGACATCATCATGGTCGGCGAGATCCGCGACCTCGAGACGGCCGACATCGCCATCAAGGCCGCTCAGACCGGCCACATGGTGATGAGCACCCTGCACACCAACGACGCGCCCAAGACGCTGACCCGTCTGCTCAACATGGGCGTGGCACCGTTCAACATCGCCTCCAGCGTGCTGCTCATCACCGCCCAGCGCCTCGTGCGCCGCCTGTGCGAGAACTGCAAGCAGCCGGCTGAATTCCCGCGCGACGCGCTGGTGCGCGCCGGCTACCGCGAGGAAGAACTGGACGGCAGCTGGAAGCCCTACCGCGCCGTCGGCTGCAGCAATTGCAACAACGGGTATCGCGGCCGGGTCGGGGTTTACCAAGTGATGCCCATCACCGAGCCGATCCAGAAGATCATTCTGGCCGAAGGCACGGCCATGGACATTGCCGTTCAGGCGCGCACAGAGGGCGTGCGCGATCTGCGGCAATTCGGCCTCGTCAAGGTGCGCATGGGCGTGACCACCTTGGAAGAAGTCCTGGCCGCCACCAACGAGTAAAGAAGACGAAAGCACGGGAGCAAGACGATGGCGACAGGCGCAATGGCCAAGAACATCAAGGAGTTCGTCTTCGAGTGGGAAGGCAAGGACCGCAACGGCAAGGTCGTCAAGGGTGAGCTGCGCGCCGGCGGCGAGGCCATGGTCGGCGCCGCGCTGCGCCGCCAGGGCATCCTCGTCAACAAGGTCAAGAAGCGCCGCACCTCGGGTGGCAAGTCCATCAAGCAAAAGGACATCGCCGTCTTCACCCGCCAGCTCGCCACCATGATGCGTGCCGGCGTGCCGCTGCTTCAATCCTTCGACATCGTCGCCCGCGGCGCCACCAACCCGCGCCTGACCAAGCTGCTCAACGACATCCGCGGTGACGTGGAGACCGGTACCAACCTCTCCACCGCCTTCCGCAAGCACCCGATGTACTTCGACGCGCTCTACTGCAACCTCGTCGAAGCCGGCGAGTCGGGCGGTATCCTGGAAGCGCTGCTCGATCGCCTGGCCATCTACCAGGAAAAGACCGTGGCCCTGAAGGGCAAGATCAAGTCCGCCCTGACCTACCCGATCGCCGTGGCCGTGGTGGCCTTCGTCGTGGTGGCCGTGATCATGATCTTCGTGGTGCCGGCCTTCGAGGACGTGTTCAAGTCCTTCGGCGCCGACCTGCCGGCGCCCACGCTGTTCATCATCGCCATGTCCAAGTTCTTCGTCAGCTACTGGTGGCTGATCTTCGGCAGCATCGGCGGTGGCCTGTACATGTTCTTCCAGACCTGGAAGCGCAGCGAGAAGATGCAGAAGTTCATGGACCGCTTCCTGCTGAAGTTGCCCATCTTCGGCGACCTGCTCTACAAGTCCGCCGTGGCGCGCTGGACTCGCACGCTGGCGACCATGTTCGCTGCCGGCGTGCCGCTGGTGGAGGCGCTCGACTCCGTCGGTGGTGCCTCGGGCAACGCGGTCTTCCAGGAGGCCACCGAGAAGATCCAGCGCGATGTCTCCACCGGCTCGGCCTTGACCACCTCCATGCAGCAGACCGGCATCTTCCCGACCATGGTGCTGCAGATGGCCGGCATCGGTGAAGAATCCGGCTCGCTCGACCACATGCTGGGCAAGGCGGCCGACTTCTTCGAGGAAGAAGTGGACGAGGCCGTCAAGGCGCTGTCCAGCCTGATGGAGCCGTTCATCATCGTCTTCCTGGGCACGATCATCGGCGGCATCGTCGTGTCGATGTATCTCCCGATCTTCAAACTCGGCCAAGTCGTCTGATGGCTTACGAGTTCTTGTTGTCGCCCTGGGCACTGGGGCTGCTGGGGCTTTGCATCGGCAGCTTCCTCAATGTCGTCATCCACCGCGTGCCGTTGATGATGGAGCGCGACTGGGTGATGGAGGGCACCGATGCCCTGTCTGACGCCGAAGCACTCACGCGATGCGGTGCAACGCAGGCGCAGGCCGACCCGCTGGCCGCCGCCGCCAACGCCCAGGCCGAGCGCATGCAGAAGCTGCCGCATCTGAGCATCGCCGCGCCGCGCTCGCGCTGCCCGCAATGCGGCCACGTCATCGCCTGGCACGAGAACCTGCCCCTGCTCAGCTGGCTGCGCCTGGGTGGCAAGTGCTCGCAGTGCAAGACCAAGATCTCGGTGCGCTATCCGCTGGTCGAGCTGCTGACCGGTGTGGCGTTCGGCGCCTTGTCCTGGCGCTATGGCCCCCAGCCGGGGATCCTGCCCTGGTGCGGCTTCCTGGCCGCCCTGATCGCGTTGTCCGGCATCGACTGGGACACCACGCTCTTGCCCGACAGCATCAACCAGCCCCTGCTCTGGGCCGGCCTGATCGTCTCCCTGATGGGCTGGAGCATTCCGCTGGGCGACAGCCTCAAGGGCGCGCTGCTCGGCTACCTCTCGCTGTGGTCCGTCTACTGGCTGTTCAAGCTCGTCACCGGCCGCGAAGGCATGGGCCAGGGCGACTTCAAGCTGCTGGCCGCCCTGGGTGCCTGGCTGGGCTGGCAGATGATCCTGCCCATCGTGCTGGCGGCCTCCATCGTCGGCGCCGTGGTCGGCATCGGCATGAAGCTCAGCGGTGCGCTGCGCGAAGGCCGCTACGTGCCCTTCGGCCCCTTCCTCGCCGGCGGCGGCGTGGTCGTGCTGTTCGCGGGTCAGGCCACCGTCCTCGACTGGATGGGCTGGTCGAATCTGATGTGAACAAGAAGCCGCTGCGCATCGGGCTGACCGGAGGCATCGGCAGCGGCAAGAGCCTCGTCGCGCGTTGCTGGGTCGATCTCGGTGCCACGTTGGTCGACACCGACGCCATCGCCCGCTCGCTGACCGCGCCCGGCGGTGCCGCCTTGCCGACCATCGCCGCAGAGTTTGGCGCCGCGATGATCGGCGCGGACGGCGCGCTCGATCGCAATGCCATGCGCGAACGGGTCTTTGCCGATCCGTCGGCCAAGCAGCGCCTTGAAGCGCTGCTGCACCCGATGATCCGCGCCGAATGCGAAGCCCAGGCCGCAGCGTCCGCGGCCGACATCATCGTCTTCGACGTGCCGCTGCTTGTCGAATCGGGTGGCTGGCGCGAGCGCGTGGAGCGCGTGCTGGTCGTCGATTGCGCGGTCGAAACCCAGATTCAGCGCGTCATGCAGCGCTCCGGCTGGCCGCGCGAAACCGTGCAGGCCGTGATCGCCGCGCAGGCCACGCGCGAGGCTCGCCGCGCGCAGGCCGACGCCGTGATTTACAACGACGGCGGCATGACGCCCGCCGGCCTTTGCGAAGAAGTGCGACAGCTTGCAGCGCTGTGGAACAATCGGGCGCATCCACGCTGAAGCTCGAGACGCCGCCTTGATCCTGTACGAGTACCCGTTCAACGAGAGCATCCGCACGATGCTGCGCCTGGAGCATCTGTTCGACCGGCTCGGTCAACTGATGGAGCGCGAGTCCGCGCTCGACCACCACTTCGCCCTGGTCACGTTGTTCGAGATCATGGACGTGGCCTCCCGCGCCGACCTCAAGTCCGACCTGCTCAAGGAGCTGGAGCGCCACAAGGCACAGCTCAACAGCTACCGCGGTAACCCCAACATCTCCGAAGCCGCGCTGGACGAGATTGTCAGCAATATCGAACGCTCCTACGCCGCGCTCAATGCCGTGCAAGGCAAGGCCGGCGCGCAACTCGCGGCCAACGACTGGCTGATGAGCATCCGCAGCCGCATCAGCATCCCCGGCGGCACCTGCGAGTTCGACCTGCCTGGCTACTACGCCTGGCAGCAGTTCCTGCCGGCCCGCCGCCGCAACGATCTGCTTCAGTGGACCCAGTCCATGATGCCGCTGGCCGAGGCGCTGTCGGTGCTGCTGTCGCTGCTGCGCGATTCGGGCAGCGCGCACAAGGTGGCGGCCGTGGCCGGCCAGTACCAGCAGAGCCTGGGCGCCGGGCGCACCTACCAGCTGCTGCGCATGCGCATCGACCCGAGCTTGGGGCTGGTGCCCGATACTCCGGCAACAAGCTGATGGTGGCCATCCGCCTGATGCGACAAGATGAAACGGGTCGCTTGAAAGCGGCCCCTGAGGACGCCAGTTTTGAGTTGACGCTGTGCGCGTGACCCTGAAGAAGATGCAAGACGAGAAGATTGTTCCCTGCCCGACCTGCAAGGGCGACAGCGTTTACGGCCCCAACAACCCGTGGCGGCCCTTCTGCTGCGAGCGTTGCCGTCAGATCGACCTGGGCGCCTGGGCCAGCGAGAGCTTCCGCGTAGAAGCCACGCCGCCGGCCGACCCCGACGAGCAGAACAACGCGCTGAACTGAGGCGTTAGCGCGCGTTTGCCTGCGTTTGCCTGCGTCCCTGATCAGGGAATCAGCAGGTCCTTGAACTTGTTGAGGTCCAGGTACTTCAGGTACTCGAGGATGGCTGCGTTGACGGCCGGGTGGCCCATCACGCCTTCCATGGCAATGCGGCCCAATACTTCAAAGCCGGTACGCAGCGCGGCATCCGAGCCCGAGCCCTTGCCGCTGGTCATCGCCGCACGGGACTGGCTGCGGCAATCGACAGTCATCAGCCGCTCGATCAGGCCGGCGAACTGCTTGTTCTGATCGTCCCTCACCGCTGGCGAGATGTTGGCCAGCGACGCCACGGTCGGGTGCTGCGCCATCACCAGGAAGATCCAGCGTGCCAGCACTTCGCGGTCGGCCGTGTTGGTGGCGCCGACCAAGCAGGCGCTCAGCGCATCGGACTCGGGGCTGGCTTCAGCACGCAGCGGGCCGAGCAGGGCCAGGGGCAACAGCAGCAGGGCGGCGAGACGTGCGCGCATGGAGGCTCCGATCCTTGAATGAAAGAGGTGGCGCGAGTTTAGGCGAGTGCCCAACCTTGAGCGAGCAGTTCCGCCCGCGCTTGCGCAGCGTCGCGGAACAGCACGGCCTGCCAGCCGAAGGACCGCGCGGCTTCCACATTGGCCGGGTGATCGTCCAGCAGCACGAGGCTGGCAGCGGGCACGCCGTAGGTGGCCTCGGCGGTGGCAAAGATCTCGCGGCCCGGCTTGCACTGCTGCACGCGGCTGGAGAACACGCCCGTTTCGAACCAGCGCGCCAGCGGATGGCTGCGCTCCAGGTGCTCGGCCAGCGGCGCGGGCATGTTGGAGAGGAAGAAGAGCCGGTGCCCCGCGGCCTTGAGCTCCTCGATCAGCGTCGCCGTCTCGGGCTTGAGCGCAAGCTCCGCCGGCACGGCTTCGACGATGGTGCGAACCTGCGCCTCGCTCCAGCCATTCTTGGCCGCGATGCGTGCGATGACCTCATCCTGCGTGATCAGGCCCTGGTCGAACTCGCCCCAGGCGCCCTGGTAGTTCTCGAAGAAGGCGCGAGCCGAAGCCTCGCCGTCCTGCCCCGGCCACATGCGCGCCAGGAAGCTCGGCGGGTGCCAATGGAAGAGCACGCCGCCGAAATCGAAGACGATGTTGTACTGCTTGGCCATGAGGGAGAGGATCAGGATTGCAGGTGCTTGAGCAGGCCGGCCGTGGAGCCGTCCAGGCCCGCGGTGTCGCCGCTCTGCAGGCGCGGCAGCAGGCTGGAGCACAGGGCCTTGCCCAGCTCCACGCCCCACTGGTCGAAGCTGTTGATGCCCCACAGCGCGCCGGTCGTGAAGACGCGGTGCTCATAGAGCGCGATCAGCGCACCGAGCGAACCGGGCGTGAGTTCGTCCAGCACCAGCGTCGTGCTCGGCCGGTTGCCGGGGAAGCTGCGATGGCGCGCGATGGTGGCGGCGTCCAGCTCGCGGCTGGCCGTCGGCGCGGATTCGCTGAGCGCCTCCTCGAAGCTCTTGCCCAGCATCAGCGCCTGCGATTGCGCCAGGCAGTTCGCCAGCAGCTTCTGATGCTGGTCCGCCAGGCGCGCTTGAACGGTGGGCAGCACGTGCTCGCCATAACGCGGTTTCTGGACGGCAATGAATTCCACCGGGATCACGTCCGTGCCCTGGTGCAGCATCTGGAAGTAGGCGTGCTGGCCGTTGGTGCCCGCCTCGCCCCAGACCACCGGGCTGGTGGCGTAGCCCAGCGCATGGCCCTCGCGGTCCACGCCCTTGCCGTTGCTCTCCATCTCCAGCTGCTGCAGATAGGCCGGCAGGCGGCGCAGGCCCTGGTGATAAGGCGCGACCGAGCGGCTGGTGAAGCCGTGGAAGTTCCGGTACCAGATGTCGATCAGCGCCATCAGCACCGGCAGGTTGCGCTCGAGCGGCGCGCTGGCGAAGTGCTGGTCCATCGCATGCGCGCCGGCCAGCAGGGCGCGGAAGTTGTCCGCGCCGATGGCGATGGCGATCGGCAGCCCGATGACCGACCACAGCGAGTAGCGGCCGCCCACCCAGTCCCAGAAGCCGAAGGTGCGCGTGATGCCGAACTGCGCCGCGGCCGTGGTGTTGGTCGTGGTGGCGACGAAGTGGCGGGCGATGTCGGCGCCGCCGCTGGTCTGGAACCAGGCCTTGGCCGTCAGCGCGTTGGCCAGCGTCTCCTGCGTGGTGAAGGTCTTGCTGGCGACGACGAAAAGCGTGGTGGCCGGCGCCAGCTCGCGCAGCAGCGGCGCGATGTCGTGGCCGTCCACGTTGGAGACGAAGTGCAGCTTCAGGCCCGGCTTGGCGTAGGTCTGCAGCGCCTGCACGACCATGGCCGGGCCGAGGTCGGAGCCACCGATGCCGATGTGGACCACGTCGGCAATGCCGCTCTTGGCCGCGTCGCGCACGAACTCGGCGAAGGTCAGCATCTCCTCCAGCGCGGCCTGCACCTCGCCACTCCAGCGATCAGATCCCGCCGGCGCGCGCAGGGCCGTGTGCAGCACGGCGCGGCCTTCGGTCAGGTTGATCGGCGCGCCCTTGAACAGGTCCGCGCGTTGCGACTCCAACCCGCATTCACGCGCCAGCTGCAGCAGCAGTTGCAGGCTGGTGTGATCGATGCGGTTCTTGGACAGGTCGGCAAACACCGCCGGTGCCTGCAGCGACCAGTCCGCAAAACGCTGCGGATCGGCCGCGAAGGCGTGGCGGAGATCGAACTGCCAGCCCTGGGCGAGGAAGTGCTCGCCCAGCGCGCTCCAGGCGTTCGTGCGGTCGCAACGCGGGTAGGACATCAGAGGCTTTCGATCATCTGGTCCAGCTTGCCGGCATCGACGGCAAACAGGCGGATGCCTTCGGCCAGCTTCTCGGTGGCCATGGCGTCCTGGTTGAGAGCGTAGCGGAAGGCGGCCTCGTCGAAGGACACGCGCGGCAGGTCCATGCCTTCAGCGGCCTTGGCGTCCAGCGCGAGCTTCAGCGGCGCCTCGGAGCCCTGCAGCTGGGCCAGCAGATCGGGGCTGATGGTCAGCAAGTCGCTGCCGGCCAGCGCCTGGATCTGCCCGACGTTGCGAAAGCTCGCGCCCATCACCTCGGTCTTGATGCCGTGGCGCTTGTAGTAGTTGAAGATCTGGGTGACCGACTTGACGCCCGGGTCGTTGACGCCGGCCTGCGCGGCTTCGTCCCAGCTGCTGCCGGCCGTCTTCTTGTACCAGTCGTAGATGCGGCCGACGAAGGGCGAGATCAGCTGGATGCCGTTGTCGCCGCAGGCCACAGCCTGGCAGAAGGAGAACAGCAGGGTCAGGTTGCAGTGGATGCCTTCGCGCTCGAGCTCGGCTGCGGCCTGGATGCCTTCCCAGGTGGACGCCAGCTTGATCAGCACGCGGTCGCGGCCGATGCCGGCCTTCTCGTACAGAGCCATGATGCGCTTGGCGCGGGCGATGCTGGCCAGCTTGTCAAACGAGAGACGCGCATCCACTTCAGTCGACACGCGGCCCGGCACGACCTTCAGGATCTCCAGCCCGAAGCGCACCAGCACCTGGTCGACGATCTCGTCCGTCGGCTTGCCCTTGTGAGCGGCCACGACCTCTTCCAGCAAGTGGGCGTAGTCGGGCGACTGCACGGCCTTGAGGATCAGCGAGGGGTTCGTCGTGGCGTCGCGCGGGGCGAACTGCGCCAGTTGCTTGAAGTTGCCGGTGTCGGCGACGACCGTGGTGTGGGACTTGAGTTGCTCGAGTTGGTTCATGGCGATCTGCTTGGGCTTGGCCCGCTGGGAAATACCGCTGGATTATCGAGGGCACCCGGGCGCCGATTGACCCCCGGAAGAAACTCGTGCATCATAATTCCAGTAACTTCGTTACATCAACTGAACAAGCACAGCATGTCTTTCGATCTGGTTTTCTTCGGTGGTACGGGCGATCTCACATGGCGCAAGCTGATGCCCGCGCTGTTCCAGGCTTTCCGACACGGCAAGCTGCCGGGCGGCGGCCGCATCCTGGCCGTGGCGCGTGACGAGCAGAGCGACGAGAAGTACCGCGCCTGGCTCAAGGAACGCTTCCAGGAAGTGGACGGCTCCAAGCGCCCGAACGACGAGGAGTTCGCGAAGTTCGCCGAGCTCGTTCATTACTCGCGCATGGACCTCTCCCAGCCCGAGCATTACGGCAAGCTCAAGCAATGGTTGGCCGATCGCGAAGGCGGCCCGGCCGACACGGTGGTGTTCTACCTGGCCACCAGCCCGCATCTCTTCACGCAGATCTGCCAGCAGCTCGGTGCCGCCGGCCTGAACCACGACAAGGTGCGCGTGGTGCTGGAGAAGCCGCTGGGCCACGACCTGGCCAGCGCGCAGGAGATCAACAAGGTCGTGCGCTCGGTCTTCCACGAGCAACAGGCCTTCCGCATCGACCACTACCTGGGCAAGCCTTCGGTGCAGAACCTGATGGCGCTGCGCTTTGGTAACGCGTTGTTTGAGCCGCTGTGGCGCCGCGAGAGCATTGCCAACATCCAGATCACGCTGGCCGAGAGCCTGGGCGTTGGCACCCGCGGCCCGTTCTACGACCAGACCGGCGCGCTGCGCGACATGATCCAGAACCACGCGCTGCAGCTGCTGACCATGATCGCCATGGAGCCGCCCAGCACGAACGATGCAGACGCCATCCGCGACGAGAAGCTCAAGGTGCTGCGCTCGCTCAAGCCCTTCACGCCCGAGACCGTGTCGCGCGACGTGATCCGTGGCCAGTACCGCGCCGGCAATGTCGAGGGCAAGGCCGTGCCCGGCTATCTGGAGGAATCCAAGGTGCCCGCCGACAGCCAGACCGAGACCTTTGTCGCCCTGCGCACCGAGGTGCAGAACTGGCGCTGGGCCGGCGTGCCCTTTTACCTGCGCACCGGCAAGCGCCTGCCCGGCCGCGACGCGCAGATCGTCGTCAACTTCCGCGAAGTGCCGCACCCGATCTTCCCCGGCGCCAACCAGGCCAACCGCCTGATCATCAAGCTGCAACCCGAGGATGGCCTGGAGCTGCAGTTGCTGGCCAGCAAGGGCAGCGCCAGCGGCGAGGCGCTCACACCGGTCTCGCTGGACCTGGACTTCGACAAGGCCTTCGCCACCAACCGCGTCGGCGCTTACGAGCGTCTGCTGCTGGACGCCATCGCCGGCCGCCTGAACCTGTTCGTGCGCAGCGATGAGCAGGAGCAGGCCTGGCGCTGGGTCGAGCCGATCCTGGACAGCTGGGCCGCCGACACCACCGGCCCGCGCCACTACAACGCCGGCTCCTGGGGCCCGGCCGCAGCGAGCGCACTGGTCGCGCGCGACGGCTACTCCTGGCTCGAGGAAACCTGAACATGTCCATCCTCGAACGCGTGAAGGCGGCCCTGCCCGCCCTGCCGCCTGCTGAGCAGCGTGTGGCCAAGCTCTTGCTGGCCGATGCGCGCAGCTTCGCCAGCCTGCCGGTCGCCGAACTGGCCGAGCGCTCGCACGTCAGCAAGCCGACCGTTGTGCGCTTCTGCCGCAGCGTGGGCTATGACGGCCTGGCCGACTTCAAGCTCAAGCTGGCCGGCAGCGTGAACGAAGGCGTCCCCTTCGTGCACCGCGCCGTGGACGAGGACGACAAGCCGGGAGACCTGATCGTCAAGGTGGTGGACAACGCCGTGGCCGCCCTGCTGCAGTACCGCAACGACGCCGCCAGCCACGCCTTCGAGCGCGCCATCTCGGCCCTGGCCCAAGCGGCCGAGCATGGCCGGCGCATCGAGTTCTACGGCGTGGGCAACTCGGGCATCGTGGCGCAGGACGCGCAGCACAAGTTCTTCCGCCTCGGCGTGGCCACGGCCGCCTGCAGCGACGGCCACGTGCAGCTGATGAGCGCCACCATGCTGGGCCCGGGCGACTGCGCCGTGGTCATCTCCAACTCGGGCCGCTCACGCGACCTGCTGGACGCCGCCGAGATCGCCCGCAAGAAGGGCGCGACGACCATCATCATCACCACCAGCGGCTCGCCGCTGGCCGCGCTGGGCCAGGCGCCCGGCCAGGTGCTGCTGGCGGTCGATCATCCGGAAGACTTCGACCGCTACAGCCCGATGGTGTCGCGCCTGCTGCACCTGATCGCCATCGACATCCTGACGACCGGCGTGGCCCTGCGCCGCGGCCAGGGCCTGCGGCCGATGCTTCAGGAGATCAAGCGCAACCTGCGCTCGAAGCGTTACGCCAGCTGATGCGGGCGAGCTGATCAGGCCAGCCGAAGCAGCTCCTGCACGCCGTACACGCGTGCAAGATCGATCAGCGCCGGTGGCGCCTTCTCGATCTTGAGCTGCATGCCGGCTTCCGTGCTCATGCGCGCGGCGCCGAGCAGCAGCGAGAGCGCGCTGGAATCGAAGTCCGTCAGCTCGGCAGCCGACAGCTCGATCTGCGTGCCCGCGCCGCCATGCACCTGCGCCATCTCCACGCGCAGTTGCGCGGAGAGCTGGCCCCAGGCGGCACCAGCCTGGTCCATGCGAACGCGTGAAGGCAGCTTCAGCATGGTGGTGGCGCTCCGGCTCGCGTTGCTGCTGCCGCTCACTTGGCCGCAGCGGCGTTCTTGGCGGCCAGGGCCTTGATCAGGCCGTCGATGCCGTTGGCACCGATCTCTTGGGCAAAGCTGTTCTTGTACTGGTCGGCCAGCCAGATGCCGAGCACGTTCACGTCGTAGATCTTCCAGATGGCGCCCACCTTTTCGAGGCGGTAGTCGAGCTGGATGGGGTCGGCACCGCGACCGCGGATCTCGGTGCGCACGACGACTTCGGTGTCTTCAGCGGCTGCGCGCAGCGGCTTCATGGCGATGCTCTGGTCCTTGATCTGGGTGAGCGCGCCCGAGTAGGTGCGCACCAGCAGGACCTTGAACTCGTCCATCAGCTTCTGCTGCTGCTCAGGCGTCGCCTGGCGCCAGAAGCGACCAACGGCCGTGGCCGTGATGCGCTGGAAGTCCACGTGCGGCATGATCTTTTCATTGACCAGCGCGTTGATCTTCTTCACGTCGCCGCCCTGGATGGCCTTGTCGTTCTTGACGGTTTCGAGCACGTCGAGCGAGAGCTGGCGGATCAGGAGGTCAGGGGCGCTGTTGTCGGCGGCCTGGGCAGACAAGCTGAAGGTCAGGGCTGCAGCGCCGGCGGCGAAGACAGCCATCAGTTGACGTTTGGTAACAAGCATCGTTTTCCTTTCAAGTACCACGCGTCCTTGAACGCGCGGCGCTAAGTTTTGGTTCACTGCGGCGCACTGGCCGGAGCCAAGGCTGGAGCACTCGCCGGGGCGCTTGCAGGCGCGCTGGCAGCTTCAGCCGATGCAGCCGGGCTGGAGGACGCGGGCTCGGGCACCAGCACCTCGGCCTCATCATCGTCCTCAAAGTGGCCCCGGCGCTGTAGGTAAGCGTCGCGATAGAAGGTGTATTTATCGAGCGCGATGTCGCCCAGCATGTCGCTGGCGCGCAGGAAGTTGGAGCGGGCGTTGATGCTTTGCAGCGCGTAGATCGCCACCTTGGCCTTGCCGTCGTCGAAGACGATGGCCGGCGAAGCCAGGCGGTCCCACGGCAGGGCCAGCGAGTCGCGCACCGAAGACGGGCCAAACAGCGGCCACACCACGTAGGCGCCGGTGCCGAAGCCCCAGCGGCCGAAGGTCTGGCCCAGGTCCTGCGAATTGCGCTCCAGGCCGGCCTCGCTGGCAATGTCGAACACACCGGCCATGCCGAACACCGTGTTGACCGCGAAGCGCATGCCCTGCGTCAGCGCCAGCTTGGGCCGGCCCTGCAGCAGCAGGTTCACGGCGGACCAGGCGTCGCCGACGTTGGAGAAGACGTTGTCCACCGACTTGCGAATGAACTCCGGCACCACCTCGCTGTAGGCCGTGGCGACCGGGCGCAGCACGTGAGCGTCCAGCTCCTCGTTGAAGGCGAAGACCTTGCGGTTCCAGCTCTCCCACGGGTCGAGCTTCTGACCCTTGGAGGCGTTGCCGCGCTGAGGCAGGACGGAACAGGCCGAGACGGCCAGGACCACCAGCACGAGCGTGAAAATACGGAACATCTGTTTCATCATGATGCTGGTCACGGCTTGGCCGCCCCACTGCTGGGGCTGCTGCCCATTTCCGCGGCCTTGTTGTTCAGGAACTGGCCGATCAGGTTTTCCAGCACCACAGCGCTCTGCGTGCTCTTGATCAGATCGCCCGCCACCAGGTTCTTCTCGTCGGCGCCCGGCTCCAGGCCGATGTACTGCTCGCCGAGCAGGCCGGCGGTCAGGATCTTGGCCGTGCTGTCCTTGGGGAATGCCACGTTCTTGTACAGATTGATCGTGACGCGGGCTTGAAAGATCTTGTCGTCAAAGACGATGGATTCCACGCGACCCACGACCACGCCTGCGCTCTTGACGGCAGCATGGGGCTTCAAGCCACCGATGTTGTCGAAGCGCGCCTGCACCTGGTAGGTGGAGTCGAAGTTCAGGCTCAGCAGATTGCCGGCCTTGAGCGCCAGGAAGAGCAGTGCCGCTGCACCGAGCAGCACGAAGAATCCCACCCAGGCATCGTGTTTGGAGTTTTCCATTCCCTGTACCTCTACAACTCTCAGATTGAGAACATCATGGCGGTGAGGGCGAAGTCCAGGCCCAGCACCGCCAGAGAAGAGACCACCACCGTGCGCGTCGTCGCCTGCGACACACCTTCAGGCGTGGGCTTGCAGGCCCAGCCTTCGAGCAGTGCGACGAAGGTCACGGTGATGCCGAAGACCAGGCTCTTGATGAAGCCGTTGCCCACATCGGCCCACACGCTCACGCCGCCCTGCATCTGCGACCAGAAGGCGCCCGCATCGATGCCAATCAGCGGCACAGCCACCAGCCAGCCGCCCATGATGCCCACGGCCGAGAAAACCGCAGCGAGCAAGGGCATGGCGATGATGCCGCCCAGGAAGCGCGGCGCCAGCACGCGGCGCACGGGATCAACGGCCATCATTTCCATGGCCGTCAATTGCTCGCCCGCCTTCATCAGGCCGATCTCGGCCGTCAGCGAAGTGCCGGCCCGGCCCGCGAACAGCAGGGCCGTGACGACCGGGCCCAGCTCGCGCACCAGACTTAAGGCCACCAGCAGGCCCACGGCCTCGGCCGAGCCGTAGCGCTGCAGCGTGTAATAGCCCTGCAGCGCCAGCACGAAGCCGACGAACAGGCCCGACACGCCGATGATGGACAGCGAGCGATTGCCCAGGAAGAAGACCTGGTCGCTGGTCAGCCGGAAGCGACGCAGCGCCGTCCCCGAGCGCAGGAACAGCTGAGCAAAGAGCCGTGCGCTGGCGCCGATGTCGGCCGTCTCGCCGCGCACCGCACCGCCGATGCGGCCCAGGAAGTTGATCAGTGCATTCATGCCACGCCCACCCCGAAATCTTCACCGACCGGCGGTGCCGGCTGGTGGAAGCGCACCGGGCCGTCGTGCTCGGCATTGACGAACTGGCGCACCAGCGGGTCCTCGCTGGCGCGCAGCTCATCCGGCGTGCCCTGGGCCACGATGCCGCCGTTGGCGACCATCGCCACGCGATCGGCAATGGCGAACGTCTCGTGCAGGTCGTGGGTGACGATCACGCTGGTCAGGCCCAGGGCGTCGTTCAGGTCGCGGATCAGCCGGGCCGCCACGCCCAGCGAAATCGGGTCCAGCCCGGCAAAGGGCTCGTCGTACAGCACCACTTCCGGGTCCAGCGCGATGGCGCGGGCCAGGGCCACACGCCGCGCCATGCCGCCCGAAACTTCGCTGGGCATCAGGTCGCGCGCGCCGCGCAGTCCGACAGCGTTGAGCTTCATGAGCACCAGGTCCCGGATCATGGACTCGGGCAGGTTCGTGTGCTCCCGCAGCGGGAAGGCCACGTTCTCGAAAACCGAGAGGTCGGTGAACAACGCACCAAACTGGAACAGCATGCCCATGCGCCGGCGCACGGCGTAAAGCTCGCTTTCCTTGAGCGGCGCGAGATCCTGGCCATCGAACAGCACCTGGCCGTGGCTGGGCCGGATCTGGCGGCCGAACAGGCGCAGCAATGTCGTTTTGCCGCCCCCGGAGGTGCCGATCAGCGCCAGCACCTGGCCGCGTTCCAGGCGCAGATTGACGCCGTCGAGGATGGTGCGGCCGCCATAGCCGCAGCGAACGTCGCGCAACTCGATCAGCGGGGGGGCGGCAGAAGTGGGTTGTTCTTGCTGGGTCATGAGCCGAGCCGGGCTCAAGGCCGCGTCATGGAATCGACATCATAGGGGAAACGATAGTCCTCGTTCAGGTCGCCCCCAATTGCGCAACTTCTTCACACTTCGTAGCCGCTAACCGACAAACGCAGCTGGCAGACGGATGAGCGGTCACGCATGCTGCGCACCCGAATCCGAAAATTCAGCCACGCCATGGAGAAGCCAATGCATATGTCTAACGTCAAGTTCAAGCGCAACCGCCTCATCGCCCGGGGCTTCACGCTCATCGAGCTGATGATTGCGGTGGCGATCGTGGGCATCATCGCGGCGGTGGCGATCCCGCAGTACAGGGACTACATCCTGCGCGGCGCGGTCGTGGACGGCCAGACTGGCCTGGCGGCCCTGCAAGCCGAGATGGAGCGCTACTACCAGGACAACCGCACGTACGCCACGTCCGGCTCGCTGACCACGCCCTGCTCCGGCTACGGGGCTCTGGACAAGTGGACTTTCAGCTGCTCTGGCACGCCGGGCGCCAGCACCTACCTGATTCAGGCAGACGGCAAGTCGGGCACGAACGTCTATGGCATCAAGTTCACCGTCAATCAGGCGAACGTCCGCGCCACCGTCGTCTCGGGCGGCAGCAGCGGCTGGTCGAGCTGCGCCCTGAACTGGCAGAAGAAGAAGGGCGACACATGCAGCTGATGCGGCCGGACCGCGTCGCGCGCGGCTTCACGCTGATCGAGTTGATGGTCACGCTGGCGATCGCCTCGGTGCTCGCCGCCGTGGCCATGCCTGCTTTCAGGACATGGATCGCCAACGCCAAGGTACGGGCCGCCACCGAATCGGTGGCCAGCCAGGTCCGACTGGCCCAGGCGGAAGCCGTCAAACGCTACCGGCGCGTGGTCCTGTATCGCGCCGCGGCCTCCAGCAGCTGCCCGGGCACCATCCCCACGTACAGCGCCAACGGCAGCGCCTGGATCATCAAGACGATCCCGCTCTACACCGGTGACACCGAGGAAGTCGTGCAGTGCGGCAATCTCTCGGACAGCACCACGGACGTCACGGTCACCCCGGGCGTGGCTTGCTTCGGCACGAACGGCTGGCCCATCGCACTGGCCAGCGGCGTCACCGGAGCGGGCGTTGCCTGCACGGTCTCGACCTCGGGGACCGTCACTTTCTCGGCCACCAGCAGCACGTCGGCCGGGGATCGCCCGCTCCAGATCACGGTCGGCCTGGCCGGCGCCGTGCGCATGTGTGATCCCTCCAAGACCTATTCGGCCAGCAACCCGGACGGATGCCCACCGTGATGAAGCGTTCAGCCCCTCACCGCCGGGCCCAGGCCGGCATGTCCATGATCGAGCTGCTGGCGGCCGTGCTTCTGGTCAGCTTCGGCATCCTCGGCCTGCTGTCCTTGGTGTCGCGTGCCACGCAGGCATCGGTCGGCAGTGAAGACAACCTGCGGGCCGCGCTGCTGGCCAACGAGATGGCCACGATCATGTGGAACGCCGGCACGGTCTCCGTCCCGGCCGCTACCGTCAGCGCCTGGAGCACGCAACGCGTGTCCTCCACCGCCAATCCTGCGGGTGGCCTGGCCGGTGGTTCGGGCACCGTCGTCGTGGCATCCGGGATCGCCCGCGTCACCGTGAGCTGGACCACGCCCAGTGGCCAGGCGCGCCAATACAAGACTGACGTCGTCATCCCGTGATGATCATGCACGCCTCAACCTCCTCCTCCCGCAGTCTCCGGCAGACCGGCTTCACCCTCATCGAACTGATGGTGGCCATGACCGTCGGCCTGGTCGTCATCATTGCGTTGATGGCCGTGACCCGAAATTACGAAACCAGCAAGCGCCAGGTCCAGGGCAATGCGGTGATGGGCCAGAACATCGGCTTCGTCAGCTACGACCTGGACCGCCAGCTGCGCACCGCCGGCTCGGGCTTTCTGTCCAGCGCGCGTGACAACAACCCGGCGGTGGCCAATGCCATCGACCAGCCCGACCTGACGGCCTACCGGCGCGCCCTGGGCTGCACGCTCAACGTGACGCGCAGCGGCACCCAGATCCTGCCAAGGACCACGGCCTTCGCTGCTCCGTTCGCCTCGGTGCCGCTGTCGGTCCGCCTGATTCCGGCCCTGATCCACGCCGGCATCGGCGCGAACGGCAGCGATGTGCTGGCCATCATCGGCGGCACCTCCGGCGTCGGCGAGGTGCCGATCGGCGTGCGGCCGAACGGCGTAACCTTCAGCCAGGTGGACCTGCTGAGCAGCGTCGGCATCAAGGCCAACGACCTGATGCTGATGATCGAGACCGGCCAGCCCTGCATGATGACGCAGGTGGCTTCCACCTACGCGAGCACAGGCACCAACACGGCCGTGACCTTGGGGGGCACCTATTACGCGGCCACCAGCGGCAGCGTCTCGCTGTCGGGCTACGCCACGGGCCTGGGCAACCCGGCCAACTATCCGGGCGGCTTCGTCACCAGCGTGCTGCTGTTCGGCAATGCCAGCGGCACCACGCCCAACTATCCGCAGATGCGCCTGTATGGCGTGGACACCGACCACCAGCTCAAGGCCGTTGACCTCCTCGGGAACGACAACGGCGGTGCGGTCTATCCGGCAGCCGAGAACGTGCGGGACATGCGCGCGCTCTACGGCCTGGACACGGATTTCGACGGCATCGTCGACACCTGGGTCCAGCCGACGGGCAGCTTCACGGTCGCAGCGCTCACCGCAGGCACGGCTGCTGCCCAGAACAACCTGATGCAGATCCGCGCGATTCGCGTCGCCATGCTTGTGCATTCGGACCGCATCGAAAAGACGAACGTCTCTCCCACCACGTTCACCTTGTTCGGCGATCTCGCCACCGCACTGCAGACCACGGTCACGATCTCCGGGACCGACCTGCAGCGGCACTTCAAGGTGGTCGACTTCACCGTTCCGCTGCGCAACGCTCAGCAACTGCCGGTGATCGATTCGACTTTCACCGCCACTCCCATCTCGCAGATCGTGCCATGAAGCCTCGCAACGCCCGCTCCTCTGCACGCCGCCAGCGCGGCGTCATCATGGTCGTCGCCCTGGTCACGCTGGTCGTGCTGCTGATCGGCGCAGCCGCCATGATCCGCTCGATGAACAGCTCGCTGTCCGCCACCGGCAGCTACGGCTTCAAGCGCGACATGTCCAATCAGGGCGCACGCGCCCTCAACTACGTGCGCAATACGCTGATGGTCACAGGCGGCACGCTGGGCACGGACATCTCGCGCCAGAGCAACCTGGCTGCCGAGAACTACAGCGCCACCATGCTTGCCACCTCGGTGGAAGGCATTCCGACGATCCTGCTGGGCACCGATTCCACCTTCAATGGCTCGGGTGTCTCGACGACGGGCAAGGACATCACCGTGTCCGACCTTGGGATCACGGTGCGCTACGTCGTGGACCGCCTCTGCGCCACCGGCACCACGGTGCCGAGCTCCTCCAGCTGCATGATGTCTTCCGTGCCCTCGCCCACCGGCGGTACCTGCCGCTCGGCCAGTTGCACGCGCACGGCACCACCGCCGCAACCGATCTATCGCCTGACGGTCCGCGTGACCGGCCCGCGCAACGCCCAATCCTTCTTTCAATCGACCTTCTCCCTCTGAAGGCCGCCTCGGAGTCCGATCATGATCCTGACCCGATCCTCTTCATCCGCCCTGCTGGCGCTGAGCTTGCTGTGCGCGAACCTGCCCGCGACGGCGCAGACCTCGCTGGCCGACCAGCCGGTGTTCACCTCGATCCAGGTACCGGGCAACCTCGCCCTGGCGCTTTCGGTGGAGTTCCCGACGGCACTGGGCGTGGCCCACAACGTCACCTACGCGTCGGCCAGTACCTACCTCGGCTATTTCGATCCGGACAAGTGCTACAACTACACGTACAACTCCGTCACGCCGGGCAACAGCTACTTCCAGCCGGCCGGCGCAGCGACCACCCACACCTGCTCGAGCAAGTGGAGCGGCAACTTCCTGAACTGGGCCACGATGCAGACCATCGACCCGTTTCGCTGGGCGCTGACGGGTGGCTACCGCTCGCAGGACGATTCGACGACGACCATCCTGGAACGCGCCTGGGCCAGCGGCCAGGGCGGCACGGCGCCTGACCGCTCGATCACCAGCAGCTCGATCATTGCCGGCGCAACACCGATGAGCTGGGGCAACCTCTACGTCCACGTCTCGGGCATGGGGGCCAAGTTCCGCATCAACAACTCGGGCACGGGCAATTTCGGCAGCAGCGCCGCCGACATGACCGGCAATGCGCCGTCCGGCACGGCGACGGTGAACTTCGACATCTACGCCCGCGTCAAGGTCTGCGACAACAGCTCCGGTGCCGGCGGCCTGGAAGACAACTGCAAGCAGTACGGCACCTCGTACAAGCCGGAAGGCCTGATCCAGCAGTACTCGGACCGCATCCGCTTCTCGGCTTTCGGCTACCTCACCGACAGCTCGCTCTACCGCGATGCCGGCGTGATGCGCGCGCGCATGAAGTTCGTCGGCCCGACGCAGCCGGTGCCCGGCAGCACGCCGATCGCGAACGGCCTGTCGGAGTGGTCGGCCAGCACGGGCATCATGAACATCAACCCCGACTCTACGGATGCGTCGACCACGGCCACCGCCTATGGCGTGCCGGTGACCAACAGCGGGGTGATGAACTACCTGAACAAGTTCGGCTCGATCACGCGGTCCTCCAACAGCTACAAGACCTATGACCCGGTGAGCGAGCTCTATTACGCGGTGCAGCGCTACTACCGCAATGTCGGCAACGTGCCTGAGTGGACCAATCCCAGGCAGACCAACGCCAGCGCCACGACGGCCGACATCACGACCTACGTGGACGGCTTCCCGGTCATCACGACCTGGGACGACCCCATCCAGTACGCCTGCCAGAAGAACTTCATCCTGGGCATCGGCGACGTGAACACCCACGCCGACCGCAATCTGCCGGGCTCGACCGTTCGCACCTCCGAGCCTTCCATGCCCGCGCTTGTGAGCTCGGACACGGTCAACTCGCAGACCTGGACCAGCTATGTCGGCACGATGATCGGCAATTCCTCGCTGGCCACGCAGGTGAACTACGGCGGCTGCTGCAACAACAACGGCGCCCTCATGGCCGGCCTGGCCTACTGGGCCAACACGCAGGACATCCGTCCCGACGATGCGAACTCGCCGCAGACCGTCGGCATGCAGACCATCCAGACCTATTACCTGGACGTGCTGGAGTCCGGCTTCGAGACCAACAACCAGTTCTATCTGGCGGCCAAGTACGGCGGCTTCACGGTGCCGACGAGCTTCAATGCCACGGCACAGACCAGCGACCTGCCCACGGCCTGGTGGCATACGGGCGACAGCTCCGACACCGTCGGCACGCAGCTGCGCCCGGACAACTACTACACGGCCAACCGCCCGGATCTGATGGTCGCCGGCCTCAGCAAGGCCTTCGCCAGCATCGCCTCCAAGCTCAAGGCCTACACCACCTCGTTCGCCACGGCCACCTCGCAGATCGCCAGTACCGACATCGCCAGCTACGCCTCGCAGTACGACGCCAAAAACTGGACCGGCGACCTCGTAGCCAGCACGGCAACGCTGGACCCGAACGCCACCTCGCCGACGCTGGCGCAGGCCTGGAGCTTCGCGGCCACGCTGGGCACGCAGGCCAGCGGCACGGGCTGGGACACCGGCCGCAAGATCATCACCTACAACCCGTCGACCAACGCCGGCGTGCCCTTCCGCGCCGCCAACGTGCCTTCGACGCTGCTGGCCATGCTGGACACCAGCTACCGCACCGGCGCCGACACGACCGACTACCTGAACTACCTGCGAGGCGACCGCTCGCAGGAGCAGAACTCGACGGTCTCGGGCAGCTCGCAGGCCTACCGCACCCGCGTGGCCGTGCTGGGCGACATCGTCAACGGCAAGGCCCTGCCCGTGGGCGCACCGGCCGCCGCGTACTCGGACGCCAGCAACCCCGGTTACGCCACGTTCAAGAGCAGCAATTCCTCGCGCGTGACCCAGGTCTTTGCAGGCGCCAACGACGGCATGCTGCATGTCGTGGACGGCTCGCTGACTGGCAGCACCGCCGGCAAGGAGCTGTTCGCCTACATCCCGAGCCCGCTCTTCAACGGCCCGACCGCTCCGAACACGGACGGCCTCGCCGCGCTGGGCAATCCGAACTTCAACCACCACTACTACGTGGACAGCACGCCTGCCTCGGCCGACGTCGACTTCGGCAAGACCGTGGGCGGTTCCGGCACCGACTGGCGCACCATCGTCGTCGGCGGCCTGGGCAAGGGCGGCAAGGCGGTCTATGCCCTCGACGTGACCACCACGCCGAGCTCCACCGCCACCGAGACCACGATCGCCACCAAGATCCTGTGGGAGTACACCGACAGCGATCTGGGCTTCACCTACGGCCAGCCGGCCATCGTGAAGACCAAGAAGTACGGCTGGGTCGTGATGTTCGGCGCCGGCTACAACAACACCAGCGGCGTCGGTGCCCTGTACATCCTGAATCCGCGCACGGGCGCCCTGTTGGAGAAGATCAGCACCGGTGCCGGCACGACCACCAACCCGGCCGGCCTGGCCCAGGTCCAGCCCTTCGTGCTCGACTTTGCCGATGGCACGGCAGACGCGGTCTACGCCGGCGACCTGCTGGGCAACCTGTGGCGCTTCGACGTCTCGGCTGCCAGCGGCGGCTACCCCAGCCCCACGCAACTGGCCGTGCTGAAGGACGCCAGCAACGTTGCGCAATCGGTCACCTCGCGCCCGCTGATCATGGTGCAGCCCGGCACGAACAAGCGCTACGTCACCGTCGGCACGGGCCGCGCTCTGGCACCGAGCGACATCTCGTCGGCCCAGGTGCAGAGCTTCTACGCCATCATCGACGGCACGGCGGCTGCCTTCGGCACGACCGCCAACTTGCCCAGCGGCGTGACCTACCCGATCCAGCGCACCAATCTGCAGGCCCTGACCGACCTGACCCAGCCGGTCACGATCAACTATGCGAGCAAGACCGGCTGGTACCTGGACCTGGGCACGGTCGGTGCCAGCTCCAACTGGCGCGTGATCAGCGACGCAACGGACAACTACAACTCCGTGATCTTCTCAAGCACCAAGCCGACGACTTCGGACGCCTGCAACCCCTCGGGTTCCAGCCGCATCTACATGATCAACCTCGGCTCAGGCCAGAGCTCGCTGAACGGCAACGTGGCGGTGCTGAACGTCAGCGGCGTGGTGACGGACATCTCGGTCATCACCTCGGGCACGCAGAACAAGTCGGACGTCTTCTACGGCACGGATACGGGCGGCGTCACCAAGGCCCCGCCGGCTCCGGGCACGCAGCAACCCTTCACCCGGCTGAACTGGCGCGAGATCCCGCTGGCCAACTGATCGCGAAGACCAGCACCAACAACGAGGCCCGCATCAGCGGGCCTTTTTTCTTGGCATGCGCCTTCGACGCTCAACGCGGCAGCGCGCTGTCCCCCATCAGGAACTCGTCCACCGCTCGCGCCGCCTGGCGGCCTTCACGGATCGCCCAAACGACGAGCGACTGACCGCGGCGCATGTCGCCAGCTGCGAAGACCTTGTCCACGCTGGTCTTGTAGCCGCCCGTGAAATCGGTCGTTGCCTTGACGTTGCCGCGCGCATCCTTGGCCACGCCAAAGGCTTCGAGCATCGCCGGCACCGGGCTCACAAAGCCCATGGCCAGCAGCACCAGGTCGGCCTTGAGGATCTGCTCGCTGCCGGGCACTTCGGTCATCTTGCCGCCGGCCCATTCCAGGCGGACGGTCTTCACGCCGGTCAACTTGCCCTTCTCGCCCAGGAACTCCTTGGTGGCGATGGCGAACTCGCGCTCGCAGCCTTCCTCGTGGCTCGAAGACGTGCGCAGCTTGATCGGCCAGTAGGGCCAGGTCAGCGGGCGGTCTTCGACTTCGGGCGGCTGGGGCAGCAGCTCGAACTGCACGACGCTCTTGGCGCCGTGGCGGTTGCTCGTGCCCACGCAGTCGCTGCCGGTGTCGCCGCCACCGATGACGATCACATGCTTGCCGTCGGCGCGGAGCTGGCCCTTGAACTTGTCGCCCGCGTTGATCTTGTTCTGCTGCGGCAGGAATTCCATCGCGAAGTGGATGCCGGCCAGATCACGGCCGGGCACGGGCAAATCGCGCGATTGCTCTGCACCACCAGCAAGCACAACGGCGTCAAACTGCTCGGCCAGCTCGGCCGGACTGATCGATTCCTTGGCCCAGTTGGTGACCTTGGAGCCTTCGCCCAGATCGGCCACGAGCACGCCGGTGCGGAAGGTGACGCCCTCGGCCTGCATCTGTTCGACGCGGCGATCGATGTGGCTCTTCTCCATCTTGAAGTCGGGAATGCCATAGCGCAGCAGGCCGCCGATGCGATCGTTCTTCTCGAAGACGGTGACGTCATGGCCGGCGCGCGCGAGTTGCTGCGCGGCGGCAAGGCCTGCGGGACCGGAGCCGATCACGGCGACCTTCTTGCCCGTCTTCACGGCAGCAACTTGAGGCTTGACCCAGCCTTCGCTCCAGGCGCGATCGATGATGGCGTGCTCGATGGACTTGATGCCCACCGCATCGTCGTTCACGTTGAGCGTGCACGCCGCCTCGCAGGGCGCGGGGCAGATGCGACCGGTGAACTCGGGGAAGTTGTTGGTGCTGTGGAGCACGCGGATGGCGTTGGCCCAGTCCTCAACGCGGCCCTTGTAGACCAGGTCATTGAAGTCCGGAATGACGTTGTTGACCGGGCAGCCGTTGTTGCAGAAGGGCGTGCCGCAATCCATGCAACGTGCGCCCTGCTGCTTGGCCTGATCGGTGTTCAGGCCAATCACGAATTCCTTGTAGTTCTTCAGCCGCGCGGTGACGGGCTCGTAGCCCTCTTCCAGCCGCTCGAATTCCATGAAGCCAGTGACTTTTCCCATGATGCGGTTCTCTACTTTTCTTAAGCGGTGGCCTTGGCGGCGGCGATGGTCTTGGCCGTCTCTTTGGCGGCGTGGATCTCACCAAGCGCACGCTTGTATTCATGCGGGAAGACCTTGACGAACTTGGCGCGCGATTCGGCCCAGTGGTCGAGGATCTGACGCGCGCGGGCACTGCCGGTCCAGCGGTGGTGGTCTTCGAGCATCTTCTTGAGGATGGCTTCGTCGGTCTGCTGCGCAGCGTCGCCCAGGTGGTGCCAGATCGCCTTGTCGATGCTGGCCTCCTGCTCGCCGGAAGGCAGCACCTTGTCCAGCGCCACCATGCTGGTGTTGCAGCGCTTGGAGAAGCTGCCGTCTTCATCGAACACGTAGGCAATGCCGCCGCTCATGCCGGCCGCGAAGTTGCGGCCCGTCTTGCCGAGCACGGCGACGGTGCCGCCGGTCATGTACTCGCAGCCATGGTCACCCGTGCCTTCGACGACCGCCGAGGCGCCCGACAGACGCACCGCGAAGCGCTCGCCGGCCACGCCACGGAAGAAGGCCTCGCCGCGCGTTGCACCGTAGAGAACGGTGTTGCCGACGATGATGTTCTGCGTGGCGTCACCGCGGAAGTCGATGCTCGGACGCACGACCACGCGGCCACCCGACAGGCCCTTGCCTGTGTAGTCGTTGGCATCGCCGATCAGGTAAAAGGTGATGCCCTGCGCCAGGAAGGCGCCGAAGCTCTGGCCGCCCGTGCCTTCCATCTGGATGAAGATGGTGTGGTCCGGCAGGCCCTCGGGCTTGCGGCGGATGAGCTCGCCCGAGAGCATGGCGCCGACCGTGCGGCGCACGTTCGTCACTTCCTGCATGAACTGCACCTTCTCGCCCTTGTCGAAGGCGGGCAGGCATTTCTCGATCAGCTTGACGTCGAGCGCGCGCTCCAGACCATGGTCCTGGCTCTCGACGTGGATGCGAGCCACGTCGACCGGCACTTGAGGACGATGGAACACGCGGCTGAAGTCCAGGCCCTTGGCCTTCCAGTGCGCGATGCCCTTCTTGGTGTCGAGCAGGTCGGAGCGGCCGATCAGGTCCTCGAACTTCTTGATGCCGAGCTGGGCCATGATCTGGCGCGCTTCCTCGGCAACGAAGAAGAAGTAGTTGACGACATGCTCGGGCTTGCCGGTGAACTTGGCGCGCAGTGCCGGGTCCTGCGTGGCCACGCCGACCGGGCAGGTGTTGAGGTGGCACTTGCGCATCATGATGCAGCCCTCGGCCACCAGCGGCGCAGTGGCGAAGCCAAACTCGTCGGCGCCGAGCAGCGCGCCGATCACGACGTCGCGGCCGGTCTTCAACTGGCCGTCCGTCTGCACGCGCACGCGGCCGCGCAGACGGTTCAGCACCAGCGTCTGCTGCGCTTCGGCCAGACCCAGCTCCCACGGCGTGCCGCAGTGCTTGATGGAGGACCAGGGCGAGGCGCCCGTGCCGCCGTCGTGGCCGGCGATCACGATGTGGTCGGCCTTGGCCTTGGCCACGCCGGTGGCCACCGTGCCCACGCCCACTTCCGACACGAGCTTGACCGAAACATCGGCGCGCGGGTTCACGTTCTTCAGGTCGTGGATCAGCTGCGCCAGGTCTTCAATCGAATAGATGTCGTGGTGCGGCGGCGGGCTGATGAGGCCGACGCCGGGCACCGAGTAACGCAGGAAGCCGATGTACTCGCTGACCTTGCCGCCGGGCAGCTGGCCGCCCTCGCCGGGCTTGGCGCCCTGGGCCATCTTGATCTGGATTTGATCGGCACTGACCAGGTATTCGGTCGTGACGCCGAAACGGCCCGAGGCCACTTGCTTGATCTTCGAGCGCAGGCTGTCGCCGGCCTTGAGCTCCGTGTCAACGGCCATCACCTTGGTGCCGAGCACGTCCGACATCTTGGTGCCGTCGGTGATCTTGATGCCTTTGAGTTCGTTGCGATAACGGGCCGGGTCTTCGCCGCCCTCACCCGTGTTGCTCTTGCCGCCGATGCGGTTCATGGCAACAGCCAGCGTGGCGTGGGCTTCGGTGGAGATCGAGCCCAGCGACATCGCGCCGGTGGCGAAGCGCTTGACGATGTCGGCTGCGGATTCGACTTCCTCCAGCGGCACGGCCTGCGAAGGATCGAACTTGAACTCGAACAGGCCGCGCAGCGTCATGTGGCGCTTGCTCTGATCGTTGATGATTTGGGCGTATTCCTTGTAGGTCTCGAACTTGCCGCTGCGCGCGCTGTGCTGCAGCTTGGCGATGGCATCGGGCGTCCACATGTGTTCTTCGCCGCGCACGCGCCAGGCGTACTCGCCGCCGGTTTCGAGCATGGTCTCCAGCAGCGGATCGGTGCTGAAGGCCGCGCGGTGCAGACGGATGGCTTCCTCGGCCACTTCGAACACGCCGATCCCGCCGACTTGCGTGGGCGTGCCGCGGAAGTACTTCTCCACGAAGTCGCTCTTCAGACCGATGGCCTCGAAGATCTGCGCGCCGCAGTAGGACATGTAGGTGGAGATGCCCATCTTGGACATGATCTTGGAGAGACCCTTGCCCACGGCCTTGATGTAGTTGTAGGTGGCCTTCTCCGTGCTCAGCTCGCCGGGCAGCTCGGCGCTCATGTTGGCGAGCGTTTCCAGCGCAAGGTACGGGTGGATGGCTTCGGCGCCGTAGCCGGCCAGCACGGCGAAGTGGTGCACTTCGCGCGCCGTGCCGGTCTCGACGACGAGGCCTGCCGTGGTGCGCAGACCCTCACGCACCAAGTGGTGGTGAACGGCCGAGAGCGCCAGCAGCGCGGGGATCGCGACGCGGTCGCCGCTCAGATGGCGGTCCGTGATGATGAGGATGTTGTGGCCGGTGCGGATTGCATCCACGCTCGACGCGCACAGCGAAGCCAGCTGCGCTTCGACGCCGGCATGGCCCCAGTCCTGCGGATAGCAGATGTCGAGCTCGAAGGGCTTGAACTTGCCGTTGGTGTGCGACTCGATGGCGCGCAGGCGGGCCATGTCCTGGAAGTCCAGGATCGGCTGGCTGACCTCAAGGCGCATCGGCGGGTTGACGGCGTTGATGTCCAGCAGATTGGGCTTGGGGCCGATGAAGCTGTTGAGCGACATGACGATGGCCTCGCGGATCGGGTCGATCGGCGGGTTGGTCACTTGCGCGAACAGCTGCTTGAAGTAGTTGTAGAGCGGCTTGTCCTTGGACGAGAGCACAGCCAGGGGCGAGTCGTTGCCCATGGAGCCGATGCCTTCCTCGCCGTTGATGGCCATGGGCGCCATCAAGAACTTGATGTCTTCTTGCGTGAAGCCAAAGGCCTGCTGGCGGTCGAGCAGCGAGGCTTCGAACGGCATGTCGGGCGTCTGCACCGGCGGCAGGTCATCAAGCTTGACGCGCACGTTCTCGATCCACTGGCGGTAGGGGCGCGCATTGGCGTACTGGTTCTTCAGATCCTCGTCATCGACGATGCGGCCCTGCTCCAGGTCGATCAGGAACATCTTGCCGGGCTGCAGGCGCCACTTCTTGACGATCTTGCTCTCCGGCACGGGCAGGACGCCGGATTCGGAGGCGAGCACGACGACGTCGTCGTCCGTCACGCAGTAGCGCGCGGGGCGCAGCCCGTTGCGGTCCAGTGCGGCGCAGACCTGGCGGCCGTCGGTGAAGACCATGGCAGCCGGGCCATCCCACGGCTCCATCATGGCCGCGTGGTACTCGTAGAAGGCGCGGCGGCGCTCGTCCATCTGCTCGTGCTGCTCCCAGGCTTCCGGGATCATCATCATCACGGCGTGGGCGAGCGGGTAGCCGCTCATGGTCAGCAGCTCGACGGCGTTGTCCAGCGTGGCCGTGTCGGACTGGTGCTCGAAGCTGATCGGGTAGAGCTTCTTCAGGTCGTCGCCGAGCACCGGCGACTTCATCACGCCTTCGCGGGCGCGCATCCAGTTGAAGTTGCCCTTCACCGTGTTGATCTCGCCGTTGTGCGCCACCATGCGGTACGGGTGGGCCAGCGGCCATTCGGGGAAGGTGTTGGTGGAGAAGCGCTGATGCACGAGCGCCAGCGCCGAGACCACGCGCGCATCTTGCAGGTCCTTGTAGTACTTGCCCACCTGGTCGGCCAGCAGCAGGCCCTTGTAGATGACGGTGCGGCAGCTCATGCTGGGCACGTAGTACTCGCGGCTGTGCGTGAGCTTCAAGGCCTGGATGGCGCTCGAGGCCGTCTTGCGGATCACGTAGAGCTTACGTTCGAGCGCGTCGGGCACGATGATGTCGGGGCCGCGGCCGATGAAGACCTGGCGGATCACGGGCTCCTTCTCGCGCACGGTGGGCGACATTGGCATGTCGCGGTCCACCGGCACATCGCGCCAGCCCAGCAGCACCTGGCCTTCGGCCTTGATGGCGCGCACCATTTCCTGCTCGCAGGCGAGGCGCGAAGCGGCTTCCTTGGGCAGAAAGATCATGCCCACGCCGTACTCGCCCGGCGGCGGCAGCTCGACGCCCTGCTGGGCCATTTCGGCGCGATAGAAGTCGTCGGGGATCTGGATCAGGATGCCGGCGCCGTCGCCCATCAGCTTGTCAGCACCGACAGCGCCGCGATGGTCGAGGTTCTCGAGGATCTTCAGGCCCTGCTGGACGACGTGGTGCGCCTTGACGCCCTTGATGTGGGCCACGAAGCCGAGGCCGCAAGCGTCTTTCTCGTTGGCCTGGCGATACAGGCCGTTGGCCTCCAGGTCTTGGATCTCTGCATTGATCTGTTCGGCGCTCACGGCTCTCTCCTGCTTTTTCGGGGACGCCGAAATTTACTGCGGCGCAGCAAGAGGCACAAGAAAAACGAAATGGGGTCAGACCCCTTTGTTAATCATTGACGAATGGCGGCTGTCGATAAATGGGGACATATCATCAGACGCATCAAGATCAGACCTGCTTGCGAGGGGGCCGCCCGCGCGGACGCGGCGCCACCGGGCGCTCCTGGTCTTCGCTCAGCCGGCGCAGAAAGCCTGCGCCCCCCAGCGGCCAGCCCTTGTGCGCCGAGTCCATCAGCCGCCGCGCCTCCTCGGGCGAGACGCCTTGGTCCAGCCAGCTGCGCCAGGCAGCTTCGCGCTCGAAGGGCGTGTTGCCCAGCGCCCAGTACAGCGGATGATCCAGCACCAGCGGATCGCGCCTGCGGCCCAGGTGATGGGCTACGCTCGACCACGGATAGTCCTGCGCGCCGGCAAGCTGATAGCCGCTGCGCAACGGGTTGAGCTCAATGAAGCGCATGGAGTCCAGCAAGTGAGCATCCGCTTCCAGCGGAGCGGCGCGAAATCGGCCATCCCACAGCGTGCCGCTGCGCTGATGTCGCTTGTTGAAGGCCGCCACGTAACGCCGGCCGACCGACTGCATCATCAGCGACAGCCCCTCCCCTGTCTCTGGCGTGGCCAGCAGGTGGAAGTGGTTGTCCATCAGCACGTAGGCGTGGATGGCGACCTTGTGGAGCGCCGCGCTTTCCTGGATTTCGGCCAGCAGCCTGGCTCGGTCAACATCATCGCGAACGATCGGCTCACGGTTCAGGCCACGCTGGATGATGTGGTGCGGGTGGCCAGCCAGCGCCAAGCGAGGAAGTCGTGCCATGGCTCGATTATGGGGTCAGACCCCAAGAATCTGCGCAGTCGGGCTCGGGTTGGCGACTTCAGAACAGGCGTTTGCCCGTGAGCCGCTGATGTTCCTTGAGCGCGTACCGGTCCGTCATGCCGGCGATGTAGTCGGCAATCGCGCGCGGCTGGTCGGGGTTGGCGGCGAACTCAGGCGGCAGCGCGGCCGCGTCGTTCATGTAGTGGGCGAAGAGATCGCGCAGCACTTCCTCGGCCCGCTCGCGCGTAGCGGACACCTGCGGATGCCGGTAGAGGTTGGCAAAGAGGAAGCGCTTGAGCTGGGTACTTTCCTCGCGCATGGCCGGGCTGAAACGCACCAGCGCGGGCGACTCGCGCACCTGATCGACGTTTTGCGGGCCAGCCTCCATCAGCGCGGCGGTGGTGGCGTCGATGATGTCGTAGACCTGGGCCGACAGCATGCGGCGAATCGTCTCGAACAGCAGGCGCTTGCCGGCGAGCGCCGGATACTCGGCCAGGGTCGCGCGCAGATGCCGACGCACGAGCGGCACGGCGGCCTCGATCTGCTCCAGGTCAACCAGGCCCGATCGCACGCCGTCATCGATGTCGTGGGCGTTGTAGGCCACCTCGTCGGCCAGGTTGCACAGCTGCGCTTCCAGGCTGGGTTGCTGACCTTTCAGGAAGCGCGCGGCCACGCCCCCCGGCTCGCGCGCTTCGAGCAGCTCGGCATTGCGACGCGAGCAGTGCTTGAGGATGCCCTCGCGCGATTCAAAGCTGAGGTTCAGGCCGTTGAAGGCCGGGTAGCGCTGCTCCAGCTCATCCACGACCCGCAGCGATTGGAAGTTGTGTTCAAAGCCGCCATGGGGCTTCATGCACTCATCGAGCACATCCTGGCCCACATGGCCGAAGGGCGTGTGGCCGAGATCGTGGGCCAGCGCGATGGTCTCCACCAGGTCCTCGTCCAGGCCCAGGCTGCGCGCCAGCGAACGGCCGAGCTGGGCCACTTCGAGCGAATGCGTGAGCCGCGTGCGGAACAGATCGCCCTCGTGATTGAGGAAGACCTGGGTCTTGTAGACCAGCCGGCGAAAGGCCGTGCTGTGGACGATACGGTCGCGGTCGCGCTGGAAATCGTCGCGCGTCGGGGCGGCAGGCTCGGCATGGCGCCGGCCCCGCGACTCGCGCGGGTGGCAGGCGTAGGGAGCGAGCCGCTTGTGGATCATGAGTGCGCGTTGATCACCTCGGCCACCAGCTCGTCAGGCGCGGCATGCAGGCCCGCGCGGCCCAGGCCTTCGATCAGCACGAAGCGGATCTCGCCGCCTTCGGACTTCTTGTCCACCCGCATCAGCTCCAGCCAGCGCTTGACGGGCATCTTGGGCGCGACGACGGGCAGCCCCGCCCGCTCGATCAGGCGCCGCATGCGGGGCAGCAAGGCCGCATCGGTCAGACCCAGGCGTACGGAAAGATCGCTGGCCAGCACCATGCCGCAGCCCACGGCCTCGCCGTGCAGCCATTGACCATAGCCCAGGCCGGCCTCGATGGCATGGCCGAAGGTGTGGCCAAAGTTCAGAATGGCGCGCAGGCCGGCCTCGCGCTCGTCCTGGCCGACGACCCAGGCCTTGATCTCGCAGGAACGCTTGACGGCGTAGGCCAGAGCGGCCTTGTCGCGCGCTACGAGGGCATCAAGATGGGTTTCGATCCAGTCGAGGAAGGCGGCATCGGCGATCGGTCCGTATTTGATGATCTCGGCCAGGCCGGCAGACACCTCGCGCGCGGGCAGCGTGTCGATCGTGTCGAGGTCTGCGATCACACGACGCGGCTGGTAGAACGCGCCGATCATGTTCTTGCCGAGCGGGTGGTTGATCGCCGTCTTGCCACCGACGGACGAATCCACCTGGGCCAGCAGCGTGGTGGGCACCTGCACAAAGGGCACGCCGCGCATGTAGATGGCGGCGGCAAAGCCCGTCATGTCGCCGATCACGCCGCCGCCCAGTGCGTAGAGCACGGTCTTGCGGTCGGAGACGGTCGCCAGCAGGCGGTCGACGATGGCGTTCAGCGAAGCCCAGTCCTTGAACTGCTCGCCATCGGGCAGGATGACGGCATCCACTTCGCGGTGCAGCGGCACCAACTGCGCCTGCAGGCGCGCAAGGTAGAGCGGCGCCACGGTTTCGTTGGTGACGATCAGCGCGCGTGCGGAACGCGGCAGGGCCTCAAAGGAGGCGGGGCTGTCGAGCAGGCCTGGGCCGATCAGGATGTCGTAACCGCGGTCGTCGTCAAGCTGGATGGAAACGGTCTCGAACGTCGTCGTCATGCATCGAGTGTACGGGGCGGCTCGGCACCGACGGTGGCGGCCACCTGATCGGGCGAGATGATGCCGGCTAGCTCCAGCTGCATGAGCGCCATGTTGACGAGCCCGTGGACCGAGCGGCCCGCCTCGAGCACGTAGTGCGCCGTGCGGCGGTAGAGCGGATCTCGCTGCGCATAGAGCTCGCGCAGCTTGGCCAAAGGGTCACGCACCTGCAGCAGCGGGCGCTGCGTGTCGTGGCGCAGGCGGCGGAAGAGTTCTTCGGGGGTGGAGCGGAGGTAGAGCACGGTGGCGTGCTCATGCAGCAGCTCGCGGTTGGCTTCACGCAGGACGATGCCGCCACCCGTTGCCAGCAGTCCGTCGCCCATGCCGGCGAGCGTGGCCGCCAGCACTTCCGATTCGATATCGCGGAACGCGGCCTCGCCCTCACGCTCGAAAAAAGAGCGGATCGGCTCCCCGATCCGCTCTTCAATCTGCGAGTCCGTGTCGACCACCGCCACATTCAACGCCCTGGCCAGATGCCGACCGACGGTGGACTTGCCACCGCCGGGCATGCCGATCAGGGCGATCGGTTTAGTCGGAGTTCGTGCAGAGGTTGGTGACGGTGCCAATGGTTGCATCGGTCGTGGTGTCGCGGCGCGTGCCATACGGGCTGACCATGAAGGGCGGCACAGGCGACTGCGTCTTCAGGTCCGTGCTCAGCACCGGCAGGACGTCAAGGTACGTCGCCGGCGGGCTCAGCACCCCTGCCGCCGAGGCCGAGATCTTGAATCCCACCCAGTTGCCGATGCTCTTCGGATACTCCAGCTGCACGACGGCGACACCGTTGCTGTCGGTCTTCGTCGAGCCGACCAGGGTGATGGACACGTCCGACTTGCGGGGATCCAGCTGGCTGTTGCCATTGGCGTCCTCATTGCCGCTGGTCGTGTCGATCACGCCATTGCGGTTGACGTCCTCATTGGCGCAAGCCGCAGCCCGAACGCCAATATCGGTGCCCACAGCGTTGTAGGAGTGCGTGTCGTACTGCGAAGTGACCGCGTTCCACCACATGAAGCCCTTGAAGTAACTCGTCAGGTCGACAGAAGCCGAGATCTGCACGTCAGGCTTCGGGTTGCCGGCGGAGTCAACGACCAGCAACACGTACTTCTTCACGTACGTCAGGCCGGACGGGCCACTGGAAACCGTGTTGTCCGTACCGATGGTGATCGAGACGGGGTTCGAAGCCACGGTCAGCGTCTTCGTGACCGAGTTCGGGCAGGTGCCGGCCGCGAAGTCGTTGTAGTCCCAGCAGGCGCGGATCGTCACGCCATCGGTCGGGCTGCTGATTGCGCCCGGCGCGTAGGTGCTGGTGGCATTGCCGCTGACATCCGAGTAGATCAGGCTGGTGCCCGAGCCGATCGTGCCACCCACACTGTTGGTGTCGCCGTTGAGGTCGTAGCGCACGCGAACGTTCGGGATTGGCGCGTTGCTGGAGGACAGGAACAGCGTCGTCAGCGTCGTGATGTTGTTGGTGCCCGAAGTGTTCACCTGGACCACGTTCGGCGACACGGTCAGGGTCTTGGACGACACCGTGGTGGTCACGGTCGGCACGGTCGACGCACCGGACGAGATCGTCACCGACGTCGACGCACTCGCACCACCTGCGGTGGCGGTGATGACCAATGCGCCAGGCGTGGTGGGCGCGGTGTAGACGAAGTTGAACTGGCCGTTCGAGTCGGTCGTCCCGGTCACCGTGGTCAGGCCGCTTCCGCTGACGGAGATGGCCTGGCCGCTCATCGCGTTCCGGTTGACGTCGGACAACGTGTAGCTGACCTGGTTGCCCACGGCTCCAGCGGTGAGCACCGTCGGCACGGCCGTAGCCTGCAACGAGGCGCCAATGACCTTGAAGGCCGCCGTGCGCGTCAGGCTGCCGCTCTTGGCGGTCACGGTGATCGTGCGGTTCGAATGGTCGCTGCCGATGTTGACCGCACCGGTCACCTTGCCCGACGCATCGGTCTGGCCGCTGCCTACGGCGACGATGGCGTTCGAGTCCACGGACAACTGGATCGGGATGCCGGTCAGTGCGTTGCGGTTCGTGTCAACAGCCGTGGCCGTTGCCGTGACAACCGTGCTGCCGGAGTTGTTGATGCTGCTGGAATCCAGCGACAAGGACAGGTCAGCCGCTTGAGGCGTCGTCGTGGACGGCGCCGGAACAACGTCAAAGCTCACCGTGCGCGTCACGGAGCCGGCCTTGGCCGTGACGGTGATGGTGCGGGCGCTGGTGTCGCTGCCTTCAGTGATGGTGGCCTTGACCGTGCCGTCCGTGCCGGTCGCGGTACCCGACGGCGTGACGATGGCTCCGCTGTCTGCCGAGATGCTGACCGCCACGGCCGAGACCGTGTTGCGATTGCTGTCGATGGCGGTGACGGTGGCCGTCAGGGAGTCGGTGGTGGTGTTGGCCAGGCTGGTCTTGCTCAGCACGACGACGAGGTCGGCTGCCGTGGCCGTTGAGCCCCCACCGCCCGTGGTCGGAGAGGACGTCGCCGGTCCGGGGAAGACCGAATCGCCTGAGGACCCGCCGCCACCGCCGCAAGCTGCCAGCACGGCAGCCAGCGCGCCTGCGGTGACGCACAGTTTCGTGCGCCGACCGAACTGGCGCAAGGCGCCCCAATCATCGAACTTGATCATGTCTTCAAACTCCTGCGTTGGCGGTTTTCCGCCCCTTCCCTATCGCCGATATGAGAGTTCAGCGCACCGCTGCCTTGTCGCTGACCACCTTGGGGGTCAGGAAGATCAGCAGTTCCGTCTTCACGGCCGTGCGCGACGTGCTCTTGAACAGATTGCCCAGCACGGGGATGTCGCCCAGCAGCGGGACCTTGTCCTGGCTTTCCTGCTGATCCTGCGTGTAGATACCGCCGATCACGACGGTGCCGCCGTTCTCGACCAGCACCTGCGTCTGCACGTGCTTGTTGTTGATGGCGTAACCCTGCGGGGTCAGCGTGCCGCGGCTGTCCTTGTTCACGTCGACCGTCATGATCACATTGCCTTCCGGTGTGATCTGCGGGGTGACCTCAAGCTTCAGCACGGCCTTCTTGAACGAGATGGACGTGGCACCCGAAGAGGTGGCCTGCTGGTACGGGATTTCTTCACCCTGCTCGATCAGCGCCTTGGTCTGGTCGGCCGTGATGACGCGCGGGCTGGAGACAATCTTGCCCTTGCCGTCGGCTTCGAGGGCCGAGAGCTCCAGATTCAGGAAACGGTTGGCCGTGGCACTGAACAGCGACAGCGCGATATTGGCCGCCGTGCCGCCACCGAAGGCGTCGGCTGCGACGTTGGCCGGCAGGTTGATGAACTGCGTGTCACCGTAGCCGGCGCTGGCGCCCTGGTTCGTCTGGGCGCCCACGGCGTTGTAGTTGCCACCGAAGGTGATGTAGTTCGAACCGCCGAGCTTGTAGCCCGGGATGCCGCCTTGCTGACCGCGCAGGTCGCTGGCACCGAGCTTGACACCGAGCGCGCGGCCGAAGGTGTCGCTGGCTTCAACGATACGGGCTTCGATCTGGACCTGGCGAACCGGGATGTCGATCTTGGCAATCAGGCCCGAGATCTCTTCCAGCTTGGACGGGATGTCCGAGACGAACAGCTGGTTGGTGCGGGTCTCGTAGATCACGCTGCCGCGCGACGACAGGATGCGCGTGTTGGTGCTGCCACCACCGCCGCCACCACCACCACCGGCGTTGTTCTGGCCAGTCAGGCCCTTGGCGACTTCTTCTGCGCGGGTGTAGTTGAGCTGGAAGCTCTGCGTGCGCAGCGGCTCCAGTTGCGAGATCTGCTGCTTGGCCTCGAGCTCGAGCTTTTCCTTGGCGGCCAGCTCATCCTTGGGCGCGATCCACAGCACGTTGCCGGACTTCTTCAGGCCCAGGTTCTTGGCCTGCATGATGATGTCCAGCGCCTGGTCCCAAGGCACGTCCTTGAGGCGCAGGGTAACGCTGCCGGTGACGGTGTCGCTGGTCACCACGTTGAAGTTGGTGAAGTCGGCGATAACCTGCAGCAGGGCACGAACGTCAATGTTCTGGAAGTTCAGCGAGAGCTTGTCTCCCGCGAAGCCCGGGCCGGCCACCAGCTTGTTCGGGTCGACCTTCTGCGGACGGACTTCCAGCACGAACTGGTTGTCGCTCTGGTAGGCGCTGTGCTCCCAGTTGCCCTTGGGTTCGACCACCATGCGCACGCGATCACCGATCTGGGTGGTGGAGATCATCTGCACCGGCGTGCCGAAGTCGGTCACGTCGAGCTTGCGGCGCAGCTTGTCGGGTGCGCTGGAGCGCAGGAACTCGACAACGAGGGCCTGGCCTTGCTGCTGGATGTCCACACCGACCTGATCGCTCGGCAGGCTGACGATGACGCGACCGGCGCCGTCGTTGCCGCGGCGGAAGTCGATGTCGCGCAGGGCCAGCGTGCTGGCGTTCTGGCTCTGGGCAAAGTGAACGGGCGCAGCGGTCGCGGCGTTGGCAGCCGCCGGGACCGGCGCGGCGTCCAGCAGCAGCACCAGCGCATTGCCTTGGAGCTCTGCGCGATAGCCGGAGGCCTGGCGCAGATTCAGCACGATGCGGGTGCGGTCACCGGCTTGCGCCACGTTGGCCGAGCGCAGATTGCCTTGGTTGATCTCGACGACCGGACGGCCGATGCCGTTGGTCACGCCGGGCAGGTCGATGGCGATGCGCGGTGGCGTCTGCACCGTGAAGCCATTTGGCAACGCGGCCAGCGGCTCGGTCATTTCGATACGAACCATCTCTGCGCCGGCTTGCTGCACGGAGCTGATGGACTTGATGACGTTCTCGGCCCAGGCGGGCATCGTGCCCATGAGGCCGAGTGTCAGCGCCAGACAGAGCGCACGAGCGTTGCGGGGCCATCCCATCTTGGAGTTCTCCTGCAGTGTTTTCATCGCCCCTTCTCCTGAAGCTGGAGGGTACTGGTGCGTTCGATCCATTCGCCTGCAGCGTCCTGGACGATTTCCCGCAAGGTGATGTCTGTTTCGCTGATCTTCATGATCTTGCCGAAGTTCTGGCCCAGGTAGTCACCCACCTTGACCTGGTAGAGCAGGTTGTCCACACGCAGCAGGGCGTAGCGCTGATCCTTGCGGGTCAGGCTGCCGACCATGCTCACGCTGTCGAGCGGATAAGCCTCAAGAGGCTCGCGGCGACGGTTCATTTCGGCCGTCAGCAGCGAGTTGGGTTGCGTGGCTTCGGCCTTCACGGCGACGCTCAACTTCTGCACGCTGAAAGGATCCACCAGCCCGCCGGCCGTGTAAGGCTCGGGCAGGAACTTCTTCGGCGGCTCCAGCGGCTTGACGGTCGGGCGGGCATCGCGACGCTGCTGCTCCATCCACTGGTGCAGCTCGTCGGCATCGCTCGAGCAGCCGGCCAGCAGATAGCCCGCCAAGCCCAGCACGGCCACTGTCATCAGGCGAGAACTCATGGCTTCGCCTCCTTGGCCCTGGCCGCAGCCTTGGCCTTCTTCTGTTCCTGCACCTCGGTCGGATCGAGGTACCGGTAGGTGCGCGCGGTGGCCTCCATGCCGAGGCTGCCGCCTTGGTCCTTGCCCGAGGGGGCCGTCACCACGAGGTTGTGCAGCGTGACGATGCGCGAGAGGTTGGACACGTCAGCCGTGAAGGAACCGATGTCGTGATAGCGGCCGCCCACGCGGATGGCGATGGGGCGCTCGGCGTAGTAGTCCTTGACGACCTCGGGGCCTGGTCGGAACAGCTCGACCTGCAGGCCGCGACCGATGCCCGCTTGGTTGATGTCCGACAGCAGCGCGTCCATCTCGGCCTTGCCGGGCAGTTGGCGATCCAGCTGGGTCACGTATTCCTCGACCTGCAGCTTTTGCTTGCGCAGCTCGGGCAGGTTGGCGGCCTGGCCCACCTTGCTGGTGAAGTCGGACTTGAGGGCCGGCTCACGGGCGCGCTCGGCGTCCAGCGCGTCGTTCTCGTCAGAGAGCAGGAAGAACCAGCCCAGCACGACGACGCCGACGATGACCACCACACCCACGGCGATCTTGGGCGCCAGCGGCCATTGGCCCGGCTCCTTGGGATCGAGGCCCTGGAACTGCTGTTGCAGGTTCTGGAACCACGTCGCGAAATCGAACTTGAGATTGAGATTGCTCGCCATGGCTTCAGGTCCCCTTGGCCGGTACGGCGGCGGTCCCGGCTGCGCCGGAGGCCTTGCCACCGGGTGCGTCAGCGGCGGGCGCGGTCTTGATCGTGACCTGCAGGTTGAACTCGAACAGGCGCTTCTGGTCACGGCCCACGGCGCTCACATTGGCCAGCTTGATTTCACCGAGCTCGGGCTTGTCCAGCCATTCGGATTCGCGCGAGATGTTGCGCATGAACTCCGAGACGCGCTCGTTGGTCTGCGCGATGCCGGCCAGCGTCACAACCTTCTCGTTCTGCTTGATCGAGGTGAGGTAGATGCCTTCGGGCACCGTCTTGGCCAGATCGTTGATCAGGTGCACCGGCGTGTTGCGGTCCGTCTGGAGGTCTTCGACCGCCTTTTGGCGCGACTTCAGCGCATCGATCTCGGCGCGCAGGTTCGCGATGTCGCGGATCTGCAGTTCGAGCTTCTCGATCTCGGTCTTGAGGTACTGGTTGCGGCGCTGTTGCTCGATGGTGAGGTATTGCAGCAGCAGGAAGATCGCCGCCACCACCACCGCGCCGACGATGGCCGCCAGGCCCATGCCAGCAAAGAACGCCTGCTTGCGGCGCTTGCGCCGTTCCTCTCGGTACGGCAGCAGGTTGATGAGGATCACTGGAAGAACCTCCGCATCGCCAGACCACAAGCCGTGAGGTAGGCAGGCGCCTCTCGGCGCAGCTTGGGTTCACGCACCGCCGAACCCAAGGCCATGTTTTCGAAAGGATTCACAACCATGCAGGCAAAGCCCGTCAATTCCGTGACGCGCTCCTTCAGGCCCGGCAGCGTGGCCGTGCCGCCGGCCAGCATCACGTAATGCACCTTGTGGTGCGGCGTGCTGGTGAAGAAATACTGGAGCGCGCGGCCGATTTCCTGCGAAAGGCCGTCGACAAAAGGATTGAGCACGACCGTCTCGTAATCCTCGGGCAGGTCGTTGGCGAGTTTCTTCTGCTCGGCCTCCTCGAAGGAGAAACCGTACTGGCGCGAGATCAGCTGGGTGAGTTGCGAGCCACCGAAAGCCTGGTCGCGGTCGTAGAGCATTTCATCGTCGCGCAACACCTTGAGACTGGTGGTATCGGCCCCAATCTCAAAAAGTGCGACCAGTGCATCCTTGCCTTCATTGGGCAAAGCGGCGATCAAGCGGCCCATCGCCATGCGCGAGGCGTGCGATTCGATATCGAGAATCACCGGCTTCAGGCCTGCGGCTTCCGCCAAACCCTGGCGGTCCTGGACGCGGTCCTTGCGTGAAGCGGCGATCAGCACCTCCACATCACCCACCGAGGTCGGGCTCGGGCCGATGACGCAGAAATCCAGGCTCACTTCATCGAGCGAGAACGGGATGTATTGGTTGGCCTCGACCTCGACCTGCACTTCGAGCTCTTCGTCTCGCAGGCCCGCGGGCAACATGATCTTCTTGGTGATGACGGCCGATTGCGGCATGGCCATGGCCACGTCACGCGTGCGGCTGCCGCTGCGTGCGACAACGCGGCGCACGGCCTCGGCAACTTCATCAAATTTCTCGATCTGCCCGTCGGCGATCCAGCCCTTTTCGAAAGATTCGGATGCGAATCTCTCAAGCACGAATTCGCCTGTTTTCGTCTGACTCAGCTCCACGAGCTTGACGCTGGACGAACTGATATCCAGGCCAATCATGGGCGGATGCTTGCGGTTCAGCAGTACATCAAGTAGTCCCACGAGGCGGCTCCCCTAACGCCGAGACTCGACGCATACCTTTGCAATTATTTTGCAATTAGACGCGCCCAGCCTATTAATAAATCGCTTGAATGCTAGCAGCAAACCCGTTGTGGCCCAAAGGAAAACCGGTCACAGCAAGTAACTCTGCGTTGCGTACCATACACGCGGTCGGCGGGGTAGTTGAAGATTCGACGGTGCATAAAAGCACACTCTGACCAACCCCGTTGTGACGCTGTCTCGCGCATCCAACGGCCATGTATCATGCCGCGCACCCATGAGTGACAACCCCAAGAAGTCCGCCAAATCATCCGGCGGCACATCCGCCGGCAACGGCAGCCCCTCTCGTGCTGCCCCCCGCCATCCGGCCGTGCATTTCCTGGTCCGCGCCCTGGCCTGGTTCGCAGGTATCGCCGCGGCCATAGGCGTTTGCGGCCTGCTGCTGGTGGGCTTGGCCCTGGCGATGGCCTATCCCAACCTGCCGGACGTCTCGGGCCTGACCGACTACCGCCCCCGCCTGCCGCTGCGCGTGCTGTCCAGCGACGGCCAACTGCTGGGCGAGTTCGGTGAAGAGCGCCGCTCCTTCACGCCCATCAAGGAGATGCCCAAGCGCATGCAGGACGCCATCCTCGCCATTGAGGATGCGCGCTTCTACCAGCACGGCGGCGTCGACTACCTCGGCGTGATCCGCGCCGGCCTGGCCAATGTGGGCGACTCCAAGAGCCAGGGCGCTTCCACCATCACGATGCAGGTGGCGCGCAACTTCTACCTGAGCACCGAGAAGACTTTCACCCGCAAGATCTACGAGATCTTGCTGGCGCTGAAGATCGAGACCGCGCTGACCAAGCCGCAGATCCTCGAGATCTACATGAACCAGATCTTCCTGGGTCACCGTGCCTACGGCTTCGCGGCGGCCAGCGAGATCTACTTCGGCAAGCCGATCAAGGATCTGACGATCGCCGAGGCCGCCATGCTGGCCGGCCTGCCCAAGGCCCCGTCGGCCTACAACCCGATCGACAACCCGCGCCGCGCCCGCATCCGCCAGCAGTACATCATCGAGCGGATGTACGAGACCGGCTACATCACCGAGGAAGAGCGCGACGCCGCCAAGGCCGAGAAGCTGCACTACCGCAGCGGCATCGGCCTGCAGGCCCATGGCGAATACTTGGCCGAGGCGGCCCGCCAGCTGATCTTCAACCAGTACGGCGACGAGGCCTACACCCGTGGCCTGGCCGTCTATCTGACGGTGCGCGCCGACGAGCAGGCCGCCGCCTACCGCGCCCTGCGCGCCGGCATCATGGATTACGAGCGCCGCCAGGTCTATCGCGGCCCCGAGGCCTACATCGACTTGCCCGCCAACAGCGCTGATGTCGATGCGCGCGTGGCCGAGGCTCTGGCCGACCACCCGCCCAACGACGAGCTGCTGGCCGCCGTGGTGCTGGAGGCCGATCCGAAGAAGGTCGTCGCCGTGTTGCAAAGCGGAGAGTCCCTGACCCTCACCGGCGAAGGCCTGCGCCCCGCGACCTCGGGCCTGTCCGAGAAGGGCAATCCGAAGACCCGCGTGCGCCGCGGTGCCGTCATCCGCGTCATCAAGATCGGTCAGGACAAGGCGGGCAAGGACATCTGGTCCATCACGCAGTTGCCGGAGGTCGAAGGCGCCTTCGTCGCCATGGACCCGCAGACGGGCGAGTTGCGCGCCCTGGTGGGCGGCTTCGACTGGGCCAAGAACAAGTTCAACCATGTCACCCAGGCTTGGCGGCAACCGGGTTCGAGCTTCAAGCCCTTCATCTACTCGGCAGCCATCGAGAAGGGCTTCACGCCCAGCACCGTGGTCAACGATGCGCCGCTGTTCTTCGACGCCGGCACGACCGGCAGCCAGCCTTGGGAGCCCAAGAACTACGACGGCAAGTTCGAAGGCCCGATGCCGCTGCACGAAGCGCTGGCCAAGTCCAAGAACATGGTGTCGATCCGCATCCTGGAGAGCATCGGCGTGCGCTACGCCCAGGACTGGATCACCCGCTTCGGCTTCGAGGCCGACAAGCACCCAGCCTACCTGACCATGGCGCTGGGCGCGGGCTCGGTCACGCCGATGCAGATGGTGCAGGCCTACTCGGTCTTTGCCAACGGCGGCTTTCGCGTGACGCCGCAGCTGATCTCCAAGGTGACGGATGACCGCGGTCGCGTGCTCTACGCCGCGCCGCGCCGCCAGGGCTTCTCGGACGACCAGCGCGCCGTGGAACCGCGCAACGCCTTCATGATGGATCGATTGCTGCAGGAAGTGGCGCGCAGCGGCACCGCCGCCAAGGCGCAGGCCACGCTCAAGCGCCCCGACATCTACGGCAAGACCGGCACGACCAACGATTCGATGGATGCCTGGTTCGCCGGCTTCCAGCCAAGCATGGCGGCCGTGGTCTGGATCGGCTATGACCAGCCACGCAAGCTCGGCGACCGCGAAACCGGCGGCGGCCTGGCCCTGCCGGTGTGGGTGGACTTCATGCAGACCGCGCTGCGCGGCGTGCCGGTGTCGGAGATCCCGCCGCCCGAAGGCGTGGTGAACGTCAACGGCGAGTGGTACTACGAGGAGTTCTCCACCGGCCAAGGCGTCAAGGCCCTGGGCAGCGACAAGGCGCCCGCCCCGCCGAGCGAGGACGAGAAGAAGAGCATCCTCGATCTGTTCAGGCGCTGATTCAGACGCTGAAGTTCAGCGCCTGCCCTGCCTGCGCGCTCGCCTCGCGGGCGAGCAGTGCGTAGAACTCTGTGCCGTCCTTCGTGTCTAGCCAGGCTCCGTCGCAATAGGCGAAGTGATAGCCACCACCCTTGGCGGCCAACCAGATCTCGTGCAGTGGCGGCTGCGTGTTGATGATGATCTTGCTGCGGTTCGGGAAGGACAGCTCCAGCAGTCCGCCGTTGCGCTGCGTGTCGATGTCGATCAGGTCCTCGTCCAGCCAGCGATCGGCGCAGGCCTCGATGCCGCTGAGCACGGCATGGGTCTTGGCGTGATAGTCGGCGTCGGTCAACGGAGTCACGACACGGGAAGCTGCAGACATGCTGGATACACTTTGCGGATGAAAGTCAAAAGTGTATGCCTCGCCGCCTTGCTCCTGACGTTGGCAGGGTTGATGAGTGCCTGCGGGCAGAAAGGGCCGCTGTATCTGCCCAAGCCGGCTGCTGCCGCTCCGGCCAGCACGGCCTCGGCGCCAGCGTCGAGCGCCGCTGCTACGTCCGCCCCTCGATGACGGCGTGACAGGCCACGCGGATGCCCTGGAATTCAGTGAGCATCGGCCGTTCGGCCTTGCACCGCTCGTTGGCGTGCGGGCAGCGCGGATGAAAGCTGCACCCGCTCGGCGGTGACAGGGGGTTCGGCACCTCGCCCTGCACGGGCGTGCGTGCCCGGCCGCTCATCTGCACGTCGGGAATCGCGTCGAGCAGCATGCGCGTGTAGGGATGGCGCGGCTGGGCGAAGAGCGTTTGCCGATCGGCCAGCTCGACCAGCCGCCCGAGATACATCACGCCAACGCGGTCGGCCACATGCCGCACCACGGCCAGGTTGTGCGAGATGAAGAGGTAGGACAGCCCTTGCCGGCGCTGCAGGTCCTTCATCAGGTTCAGGACCTGGGCCTGCACCGACACGTCGAGCGCCGAGGTGGGCTCGTCGCACACCAGGAATTCAGGCGCCGTGGCCAGCGCGCGCGCGATCGAGATGCGCTGGCGCTGGCCGCCCGAAAACTGGTGCGGGAATTTCGCGGCATCCTGCGCGGCCAGGCCCACGGAATCCAGCAGTTCGTCGACACGCTCTCGAACGGCTTTGGCGCCCTTCAGCAAGCCATGCTCGCGCAGCGGCTCGGCGACGATGTCAGCGACCTTCCAGCGCGGATTCAGCGAGGCATACGGATCCTGGAAGATCATCTGCATGCGCCGGCGCAGCGCGAGCGCATCGGGTCCTGCCAACTGCTCAGCGGCGTCGCGCCCGTCAAAGCTGATGCTCCCCGCGGTCGGCTTGTACAACCCCACGAGCAGGCGCGCCACCGTGCTCTTGCCGCAGCCCGACTCGCCGACCAACGCCAGCGTCTGGCCGCGCTCGATCTCGAAGCTCACCCCATCGACGGCATGGACGAACTGGCGCGGCCGGCCTTCGATCACGCGGTTGAGCCACGGGGCCGAGACGTCAAAGGTCTTGGAAAGATCGCGGACCCGGACAAGGCTCATGAGCGCTCCTCGTGCAGCCAGCAGGCGGCGCGAGCCGGGCCGGCGGTGGCCAGGAGCTCGGGGCGTTCGGACTTGCAGCGCTCCATCACCCTTGCACAGCGAGGATGGAATGCGCAGCCGGTCGGAATGGCGTTCAAGCGCGGCATGGCGCCGTCGATCTGCAGCAGTTGCTCGCGCTCGTCTTCCATCGAAGGAATGGCGCCCATGAGGCCGACGGTATACGGGTGCGCAGGGCGATGAATGACGTCGGCCACCGGGCCGATCTCGACAATGCGGCCGGCATACATCACCGCCACGCGATCGCAGGTTTCAGCGATCACGCCCATGTCGTGCGTCACCAGCATCACGGCGGCACCGCGCTCGCGGCAGACGGTCTTGAGCAGCTCGATGATCTGCGCCTGGATGGAGACATCGAGCGCCGTGGTCGGCTCGTCGGCCACGATCAGCTGGGGTTCAGCCGCCAGCGCCAGCGCTATGACGACACGCTGGCGCATGCCGCCGGAGAACTGGTGCGGGTACTGATCGATGCGCGCTGCGGCCGCGGGGATGCCGGTCTGTTCGAGCAGCTCGATCGCGCGCTTGCGGGCAGCGGATGGGCTCAGGTCCAGGTGCGTGGTGATGGTCTCAACCAATTGCCGCCCCACGGTGTACAGCGGATTCAGCGAGGTGAGCGGATCCTGGAAGATCGCGCCGATGCGACGCCCCCGGATGCGACGCATCTGCTCGTCAGACAGCTGGTCGATGCGCTGGCCCTGCAGCACGATCTCGCCGCCTGCGATGCGACTCGGCGGGTCGAGCAGGCCGACGATGCTGGCGCCCGTCAGCGATTTGCCAGCACCCGATTCGCCGACCACGCCCAGCACTTCGCCCGGTGCGATCTCGAAGCTGATGTCGTCCAGGGCGAGCAGCGTGCCGCCGCGCGTGGGGATCTCGACGCGCAGGTGCTTCACTTCGAGCAGCGCTTGATTGCTCATCGCAGCCTCGGGTTCAGCGCGTCGCGCAACCAGTCGCCCAGCAGGTTGATGGACAGCGTGATCAACACCAGCATGCAGCCGGGCCAGATCGCGATCCACCATTCGCCGGAGAAGAGGAAATCATTGCCGACGCGGATCAAGGTGCCCAGCGACGGCATCGTTGGCGGCACGCCCACACCAAGAAAGCTCAACGTGGCTTCCAGCGTGATGGCCGCCGCCACGTGGATGGTGGCCAACACCAGCACCGGGCCGAGCACATTGGGCAGCACGTGGCGAAACATCAGCCGCCAGGAGCGCACGCCGATCACGCGCGCGGCCTGCACGTACTCCTTGTTGCGCTCGACCATGGTGGAGCCGCGCACCGTCCGCGCGTACTGCATCCATCCCGTCATCGAGATCGCGAGCACCAGCACCATGAAGGAGAGCGAATCTGGGGCGTGCGGGAAGCGCAGCCGCACCACGCCGCCGATCAGCAAGGCAACGAGGATGGCGGGAAAGGACAGCATCACGTCGCAGATGCGCATGATGAGGCTGTCGATCCGGCCGCCGAGGAAGCCGGCCAGCAGGCCGAGGCTCACGCCCACGAGCATGGACAGCAACACCGAGGCAAAGCCGACGAAGAGCGAGATGCGTGCACCAAACATCAAGGCCGAGAGCAGGTCGCGGCCCTGATCGTCGGTACCCAGTAAGTACTTGGGCGAGCCGCCCTCCATCCAGCTGGGTGGCAGGCGAGCGTCCAGCAGCTCCAGCGTGGTCAGGTCGAAGGGATTGTGCGGCGCGACCCAGGCGGCAAACACGGCGCAGAAGATACAGGCCAGAGCGACCAAGGCCGCGCCGATGGCCACGGGTGAACGGCGGAAGGACCACCAGACATCACCTGCGAAGAATCGCCGCAGCGCTGCTGAACTCAATGGCCGCTCCCTTGATGCACGCGCAGCCTGGGATCGACGGCGAAGTAGAGCAGGTCCACCAGCAGGTTGATGCTCACGAAGATCAGCGAGATCAGGCAGAGGTAGGCCGCCATCACCGGGATGTCGGCGAACTCCACGGCTTGCACGAAGAGCAGGCCCATGCCGGGCCACTGGAAGACCTTCTCCGTGATGATGGAGAAGGCGATCAAGGACCCCAGTTGTAGGCCCGTGATCGTGATGACCGGCACCAGCGTGTTGCGCAGCGCGTGGCCGAAGTACACGGCGCGGTTGGACAGGCCGCGGGCCCGGGCGAACTTGATGTAGTCGGTGCGCAGCACTTCGAGCATCTCGGCGCGCACCAATCGCATGATCAGCGCCACCTGGAACACGCAGAGCGTGATGGCGGGGAGCACGACATGGCGCAAGCCGTCGGCACTCGCCAGGCCGGTGGACCAGAGGCCGAGATCGACAAGCTCCCCTCGCCCGAAACTGGGCAACCATTTGAGCCAGACCGAGAACACGAGGATCAGCAGGATGCCGATCAGGAAGGTGGGGAGCGAGACGCCCAAAAGGGACAGCAACAGCGTCGTCTGCGCGCTCGGTCGGCCCCGGCGCAACGCGGCGTGCACGCCCAGCGGTATGCCAACGATCAAGGCCAGACCCGCGGCCATGACGGCCAGCTCCAAGGTGGCGGGAAATCGCTCCGCGATCAGGCTGGAGACCGAGCGGCCCTGCTTGAGACTCAGCCCAAATTCGCCTCGCGCAGCATTGCCGACGAAGTGCGCGAACTGGACAGGCGCCGATGAATCCAGACTCAGATCGCGCCTGAGCTGTTCGCGCTGCTCGGGCGTTGCATCCTGACCCAGCATGTTGTTGACCGGATCGCCCACGTACTGGAACAGCGTGAAGGCAATGAAGGCCACGGCCAGCATCACGAGCGCGGCCTGGGCAATGCGGCGAAGAATGAAGGCAAGCATCTGCTGACGAGGATGTCAGGCGATGCGGCCTGGCTCAAAGGGGAAAGCCCTGAGACAAGCGCCTCGGGCAAAAGAAAAGGCCGCCTCGAGAGGCGGCCTTTGGCTGATCGAAACCGGCACGAAGCCGGCTCACACCGATCAGAAGAAGTGGCTGATACCGACGTTGAAGCCGGAGGACGTGCCGCCGGGGGTCGACAGGCCAGCCGGAGTGGCTTGCGAGATCGCCAGGACCATCGTGCCGTTGCCCTTGTTCTTCAGGTCCGAAACGATACCGTACAGCGAGGTACGCTTGGAGACGTTGTAGATGTAGGCAGCCGAGATCAGGCGAGCGTCGTAGACAGCAGCGAAGCCGGTGGCAGCCGTTTCGGCACGAGCATTGGCGTTCGACTGGGCGTACTGCACCTTGAACACGCCTTGGCCCATCGGGACCGTAGCGTTCACGCCGTAGACGTCTTGCTTGCGGCCAGCCAGCTTGGCTTCGATGCCCAGCACGCCGATCTTGACCACGCCGAAGTCGTACGAAGCGGCGACAGCGCCGTGGCCCCACTTGGCATTGTTGGCCAGCGTCGAGATGGACGCACCGACCGTCACGTTCAGCGGACCTTCCTTGTAGCCCAGACGGCCGCCATAGAGCTTCTGGCCGCCAACGCCCTCACCGTAGCCCATGTCCAGCGAGCCGTAGATGCCACCGAGGTTGCTCGGCAGGAAGTAGCGGACTTCGTTGTCGTTGCGGTTCTGACCCAGCGTGTTACCCGTGACACCGAAATTGGAGCTCGAGAACTTCGAGTTGGCGGTGATATCGCCGAAGCCCACGCCACCGAAGGCGTCGAATTCGTCAATGATGTTGCGGACCGAGGTCTTGTCGCGGCCGATACGGAATTCACCGAAATCGCCAGACAGGCCAACCGTAGCGCGACGGTTCCAGAACTTGCCACCGGAGTCAGACGTGCCGGTGTCTTCGTTGACTTGGCTTTCCAGCCAGAAGTTGGCCTTCAGGCCACCACCCAGATCTTCCGTGCCACGCAGGCCGAAGCGGCTGGTGTTCAGGCCGCCCGACACGACTTGGTTCGTCGACACGCCGCCGCCCTTCAGGAAGGCAACGCCAGCGTCCATCACACCAAACAGCGTCACCGACGATTGCGCCGAAGCGGTACCAGCCAGCGTGCCCAGAACGGCCAGCGCAACGAGAGATTTCTTCATTAGATGACTCCTATGTGTTCATTGAGGTCCGATCTCGCGTTGCCGATACAGCGACGCACGGGACCAACCCCCTCGCGGAAGTTGGGTCGTATTGCACCAGACGAATCGCCTTCGGCAAAGCCAACAAACTTAAATGTTGTCGATCTGCAACGCGTTGTGGGTATCACAAATGCGTCACAGCGCGGATGGGACTTACCAGAATCCGATTGGCCCATCGAGCCGCGCGCAAAGTCCCGCACAAAGCCACGCACAAAGTTGCGCGTACGGCCCCGACTAAACTGCCCCGGTTTCCCGGAAGCCCAGACCATGCCCGCCCTGCCCTTGTCGCCACTCGATCGCCTGCTCTCCAGCCTGGACCAGGGGCTCAAGACCGTTCTGACGCGGGGCACGCCCGAGGTCTTTGACAGCGGTGAAGCCCCAAATCTGAGCGCGGACGCTCAGAAGTTGTCTGGGGCGCTGATGCGCGTCAACCATGTGGGCGAGGTCTGTGCACAGGCCCTCTATCAGTCCCAATCCCTGTTCAGCCGCACGCCCGCGCTGCGTTCGCATTTCGAACACGCAGCGCAGGAAGAGCGTTCGCACCTGGCGTGGACCCAGCAGCGGATCGAGGAACTGGGGACGCACACCAGCTATCTCAAACCGTTGTGGTACGCGGGCGCCTTCACCATCGGCGCCGTTGCCGGCCTGGCGGGCGACAGGATCAGTCTTGGCTTTGTGGTGGAAACGGAAAGGCAGGTGGAAGAGCACCTCGCCAGCCACCTGGATCGACTGCCCGCAGAAGACACGGCCTCACGCCGCATCGTCCAGCGCATGAAGGAAGACGAAGCTCGCCATGCGGAGGAAGCCCGGCAAGCCGGAGCTCAACCCTTGCCAGCGCCGGTGCCCTTGCTGATGCGATGGGCGGCGAAGGCGATGACGCTGACCGCTCACCACATCTAGATGGCGGTCAGGCCTCGACGATTTCCACTGAGGTCGTGATCGCTGCCGTCTTGGCCAGCATGATGCTGGCCGAGCAGTACTTCTCGTGAGAGAGCGCCACCGCGCGCTCCACCACGTCCTGCTTCAGCCCCCGGCCCGTCACCACAAAATGCATGTGGATGGCCGTGAACACCTTGGGCTCGACCGGTGCGCGTTCGGCCTTGAGCTTGACCTCACAGCCGCGCACATCGTGGCGGCCGCGCTTGAGGATCAGCACGACGTCATAGGCCGTGCAGCCGCCGGTTCCGGCCAGCACCGTCTCCATGGGACGGGGCGCCAGGTCGCGGCCACCGCCATCCGGCGCGCCGTCCATGGTGAGCAGATGCCCACTTCCCGTCTCGGCCACGAAAGCCATCCCTGCCGCCGACATCCAGTTGACCGTGCATTCCATCGTCACTTCTCCAAGCTTTTCCCAAACAAATCACAAAAATATATTGCGATGCAACATAGCTCACGCTAGAATTTGTCCAAGCGATTCAGGAATTAGCAAACGTTTGGACGAACGTTCCGTGAGCTGATTCTTCGCACCGATTGTCTCCTCCACCGCCTCCATGGTGGATTCAGCCCGAGATTGCAAGATCTCGGGCTTTTTTTCGTCCATGCGCCAAGGGACGAGGCCTCCCCTATCATGCGGCGCTGCACAAACCGGAGACCCCCATGTCAGGCAAGGCTGGCGCCGCGCGCAAAAACAAGAAGACGACGGATGCGGCTTCCCGCCCGAGCCTGAAGCCGACGCCGGGCAGCTATCTGCAGCGCATCCTCAATGCCAAGGTCTATGAGGCGGCTGTCGAGACGCCGCTGACGCCCGCGCGCAACCTTGGCAAGCGCATCGGCAACAAGGTCTGGCTCAAGCGCGAGGACGAGCAGCCCGTCTTCAGCTTCAAGCTGCGCGGTGCCTACAACAAGATGGCGCACCTCTCACAGGAAGCCCTCGCCCAGGGCGTGATCTGCGCATCGGCCGGCAATCACGCACAAGGTGTGGCGCTCTCCGCAAAGAAGCTTGGCTGCCGTGCCGTCATCGTCATGCCGGTGACCACGCCCAAGGTCAAGGTCGACGCCGTGGCGGCGCTGGGCGGTGAAGTCGTGCTGATTGGGGACAGCTATTCCGACGCCTACACCCACGCCCTGGAGCTCGAGCGCGAGCAAGGCCTCAGTTTCGTCCACCCTTTTGATGATCCCGATGTGATCGCCGGCCAGGGCACCATCGCCATGGAACTGCTGCGCCAGCATCCGGGGCCCATCGACGCCATCTTTGTCGGCATCGGCGGCGGCGGCCTGATTTCGGGCATCGCCGCCTACGTCAAGGCACTGCGGCCCGAGATCAAGATCATCGGCGTTCAGACGCGCGATTCCGACGCCATGGTCCGCTCCGTCAAGGCCGGCAAGCGGGTGCAGCTGAACGACGTGGGGCTCTTTTGCGACGGCACGGCCGTGAAGCTGCCGGGCGAGGAAACCTTCCGCATCGTGCGCGAGCTGGTGGACGACTTCGTGCTCGTGGACACCGATGCCGTCTGCGCCGCCATCAAGGACGTCTTCGAGGACACGCGCAGCGTGCTCGAGCCCTCGGGCGCGCTCGGCGTGGCTGCCATCAAGCAGTACGTGGCCAAGCACGGCTGCAAGGGCAAGACCTTCCTCACCGTCACCAGCGGCGCCAACATGAACTTCGACCGCTTGCGCTTCGTGGCCGAGCGGGCCGAGGTCGGCGAGCAGCGCGAAGCCCTGTTCGCCGTGACCATCCCCGAGGAGCGCGGCAGCTTCAAGCGCTTTTGTGCCCTGCTGGGTTCGCGCAGCGTGACCGAGTTCAACTACCGCATCTCCGGTGCCGAGGCCGCCCACATCTTCGTCGGTATCAGCATCACCAAGCCCGAAGAGGCCGACAAGCTGGCCCGCAACTTCGAGCGCCACGGATTCCCGGCCCTGAACCTCACCGGCAACGAACTGGCCAAGCAGCATGTGCGCCACATGGTCGGCGGCCACAGCGAACTGGCCCGCAACGAAAGGCTGTACCGCTTCATCTTCCCCGAGCGGCCGGGCGCGTTGCTGCGCTTCCTGGACAGCCTGCACCCGGACTGGAACATCAGTCTCTTTCACTACCGCAACCAGGGCGCCGACTACGGCCGCATCCTTGTCGGCATCCAGGTGCCGCGCGGGGACGCGGGTGCTCTTCGGGAGTTCCTCGATACCCTGGGCTATCCCTTCGAGGACGAGACCCAGAATCCTGTATACCGGCTTTTCCTCTGAGCTTGCTCCAGCCTAGCGGTTCTGGGGACGTCTGCCCATGACAGTCTTCTGACGCGATAGCACAATCTGGCGCCATGCCCATCAAGCAATCCTTGATCTCGCCGACAGCCAACGCAGCGCTTGAGCAGGCGCTGCGCGAGCGTGTCGAACAGCGCGCGGCGCTGGCCGGTGGCGTGGGTGAGCTGCGGCTGCTGGCCGTGCGCCTCGGGCTGATCCAGGACAGCCTGCTGCCGCGATTCCGGGATCCGATGCTGGCCCTCTTCATGGCCGACCACGGCCTGGCCGTCGATGGCATTCCCATGCCGTTCGGACACCCCACCCACAAGCTGGCGCGGCTGGCGCTGGAAGAGCAGTTGCCCCTGGCCCACTTCGCGCGCGCCCAAGGCGTGGCGATGCGGGTGGTGGATTGCGGCATCTCCGACAAGCTCGGCGCCCATCCGCAACTGCTCATGCGCAAGATCGCGCATGGCACGCGCAATTCGCGCGTCGGCCAGGCCATGAACCTGGAGCTTGCGCACGCCGGCGTGCGCGCCGGCATGGAGATCGCCGACAACCTGCCCGGCAACGTGCTGGCCCTGGCCGGACTGGGTCAAGGTTCAGCAGAAGCTGCCGCCCTTGTGCTGTCGCATCTGACGGGAGCACCGCTGCGGGACTTCATCGCTTCCGGCCCCGACATGCCGCACGATCAGTTCAACCAGCTGATGTCGGTGCTCCAGCCTGCGCAAATCCGTCACCGTGATATCAGCGATCCGATGGAAGTGCTCGCGGCCTACGGCGGCTTTGAGATCGCCGTGATGGTCGGCGCCATCTTGGTCGCGGCCAGCAAGCGCAGCCTGATCCTCGTTGATGGCATCAGCGCCTGTGCTGCGCTCAAGGTGGCCTCGCGCATCGCACCGCCGGTGACGGACTACGTGCTGTTCTGCCGCAGCAGCAGCCACCGCGGCATCGACGAAGCGCTGGCCAGCTTCCACGCTTCCGCTTTGCTTGAACTCGGCCTCGAGAGCATGGATGGCACGGGCGCCGCGCTGTCGTGGCCGATGCTGCGCAGTGCGCTTGCGGTGCTGGGCGATGTTGGGGAGCCGGTCGAGGTGCGCAACAGCAACTTCGGCGGCTTGGCGGCTTAAGGCTTGAAGCGCTGCTGGCTTACATCGTCGGCGAACCGACCGGCGGACGGTTCTCCGCCTCAGGTCGTGTGAACTGCTGAGGAGTCGGCAGTGCGGGGGGCGCCATCGCTTCCCCTGCCATTCGAGCCTGTGCCTGGGCCTGCACCTGCGGACTGGGCGCCACGGAGAGTGCGCCCAGGATCTCCGGCAATTCCAGACGCGCGGTCACGGCGCCATCGCGGCCGATCGTGGCGGCGCGCTTTTCCACGCTCACCAGCTTCCAGTCGCCATCGACGATGGCGCCCACGCGCACGGCACGCGGCACGCCATCCACCGTGATGAGCGCAACGCCAGCCTCAGAACCTTGGGCAGCCTGAGGCGCCACCACGCCAAGCAGCTTGAAGCGCGATTCGGCCGGCACCGGGGTCGCCGTATTGACAGCGGCAGCCCCCAGAACGCGGGAGAAATCCTGCGACGCCCCTGCTTGAAGCTGCACGGCGCGCGCCGGTACCTGGGCCGGGCGAGCAAACAATTGCGTTCCCCAAAAGACGGCGGAAGCCGCCACCAGGGCCCAGACTACAAAACTTGAAACGCGCGCCAACATGCTTTGATTATGATGCACCGCGCATCCCGTTCCAGGCCGCCAATTTGCCGTTCCTCATGCATCAAAAACTTCGCACACGCCGAAACAGCGGCTTTACCCTGATCGAGTTGCTGGTGGTGCTCGTCATCATCGGCATGCTGGCGGCGCTGATCGTGCCCAACGTCATGGACCGCCTGGACGACAGCCGCGTCACGACCGCGAAAAGCGATGTGGCCAGCCTCATGCAGGCGCTCAAGCTCTACAAGCTGGACAACCAGCGCTACCCTACGGCCGAGCAAGGCCTGGATGCCCTGGTCCACAAGCCGAGCGCCGGCCCAGCCGCTCCCGGCTGGCGTCCGTACCTGGACAAGCTGCCCAACGACCCCTGGAACAACCCCTACCAGTACGCCAACCCCGGCATCAAGGGCGAAATCGACGTCTACAGCCTTGGCGCCGACGGCAAACCGGGCGGCGAGGGCCGCGATGCGGACATCGGCAACTGGTGACAGCCGGCACCATCGCCCGCGTGCACTGTCAAGCGGCTTCACGCTGATCGAACTGCTGGTGGTGATCACGCTGATCGCGGTGGCGATCGCGACCGTCAGCCTTGCGCTGCGTGACCCCCAGGAAGCGCAGCTCGAACGCGAAGCCGAACGCCTGGCCACGCTGTTTGAAATGGCCCGCGCCGAGGCCCGCGCGGATGGCCTGCCCGCCAGCTGGGCGCCGCTGCCGGCCAACCAGCGCAGCAGCCTTGCCCAGTTCCGCTTTACCGGCCTTCCCAAAGGATTCGAGCTGCCTGCAGCCTGGTTGGGCGAGCCGGTCGAGGTGCAAATGCTGGGCAACGCCTCGGTGCGCCTCGGACCCGAACCCTTTGTCGGCGCGCAGCGAGTGGTGCTGAGCTTGGGCTCGCACCAGCGCGTGCTGGCGACCGACGGGCTCTCACCCTTCAACGTGCAACCTGCCACGCCATGAAGACGAGCAGGAAGCGCGGATTGACGAGCCGGCATGCCGGCTCGCCGAACCGGAGTGCCGGTTTCACTCTGATCGAGGTGCTCGTTGCCCTCGTGCTCGTGGCTGTCGCCCTGGCTGCCGGCCTGAAAGCTGCCGGCGCGCTGACCAGCAACGCCGAACGCCTGGACGCCGTGCTGGCCGCCCAGCTCTGTGCGGAGAATCAACTGGCCGAGCTGCGCCTCACGCAACAGTTCCCTGGTACGGGCGAGAGTGAATTCAACTGCGAGCAGATGGGGCGCACCTACCGAGGCCGGCAAGTCGTGACCGGCACGCTGAACCCCAACTTCCGCCGTGTCGACGCCATCATCAGCGATGCCGATGGCTCGCCGCGGCTGACGCTCTCCACCATCATGTCCCGCTACTGATGTTGAAGCGCCAGCCGTCTCCCAGCCAAGCCGGCTTCACGCTCGTGGAAGTCCTGGTCGCCCTCGTCATCCTGGCGCTCATGGCGCTGATGGCCTGGCGAGCCCTGGACGCATTGATATCCACCCGCGAGGTGGCCCAAAGCCACCTCGACGGCACCATGCGGCTTCAGACCGTGCTCGAACAATTCGAGCGTGATGTGCAGGCCGCACAGGACAGTGGCGTCACGCCGGGCCTTGCTTTCGATGGTGCGAGCCTGCGCATCACGCGCCGCCAGACCGAAGGTCTGCAGCTGATCGCCTGGACCCTGCGCAGCGGTCGCCTCTACCGCTGGGCCGGCCCGACCGTGCAGCGTCAGGACGAATTGCGCGAGAACGTGTTGCAGAGCTACCAGCAGAATGAGAACGACGCGCGCCTGATCGCCACGCTGGATGGCATCACCGACTGGCAGATGTATTTCTTCCGCGGCACGGCCTGGACCAACGCGCAGTCCAGTGCCGATACGCAGGCCGCCGAGCAGCCCGCCAATGCTGCCAGCGGCCCGGTGGCGACTCCCGCAGTCACGAGCAGTTCCCTGCCCACCGGCCTGCGCGTGGTGCTGAGCTTCAAGGACCCTGGCGGCAAGCTCAGCAAGACCGTCCTGCTCGGAGCGCGTCCATGAGCGCCTTCCTGCAGCGCAAGCAGCGCGGCGCGGCCCTGCTCACCGCCATGATCATCGTCACGCTGGTGGCGGCGCTGGCTGCGGCCATGGTCTGGCACCAGCAGCGCGCCCTGCAGGTCGAGGCCTCCGAGCGCTCTCGCTCGCAGGCCGACTGGATGCTGCTCGGCGCGCTCGACTGGGCGCGGCTGATCTTGCGCGAGGACGCCGTCAGCAACCAGAACCGCAAGAACTGGGACCACCTGGGCGAGCCCTGGGCCGTGCCGCTGGCCGAGGCGCGCCTCTCGACCTTTCTCGGCGGCGATGACAAGGGCACGCCGGCTGACGATGGCCCGGCCGCCTTCCTCTCCGGGCGCATCGACGACGCCCAGGCCCGCTACAACCTGCGCAACCTGCTGGTGAGTGATCCCGCGCGCCTGCTGATCGAGCAGCGCACCTTGGCCAAGCTCTGCGAGCTGGCCGGCGCGTCGCCCGGTACGGCCAGCCTGATCGACAAGCAGTTGCACGCCGCCTTCGCCAGTGAGCCCGCCGCCGACGCGCCGCTGCAGATCGACCGCGCCCGCGACCTCATCTGGCTGGGCCTGCCCCAGGATGTTGTCGCGCGCCTCGCGCCGTTCCTCACGCTGCTGCCGCAAAGCACGCCGGTCAACCTCAACACCGCCCCACGCGAAGTTATTGCCGCCCTGGTCGAAGGCCTGGACCTGGCCTCGGCCGAACGCCTGGTGCAAGCGCGCCAGAACGCGCCGCTGGCGTCCACCGCCGATGCCGGGCCCTATCTGCCCAGCTCGGTCGTGCTGCCAGCCGACCGGGCCAGCGTGGTCTCGTCCTATTTCTACGTGACCGGTCGCTTGCGGCTGGACGAACACGTGCTGGTCCAGCGCGCGCTGGTGCGCCGTGTCGGTGTGAGCGTCAGCGTGCTCGAACGCGAAACCGCCAGCGAGGTCAGCAGCGACACCCCCAACCCGAGTGGCCCCCAGGGTTTGCCTCCATGATGCAAACCAGCGGCGTCATTCGGCCTGTCGGACGCGCCACCTAGAATCCGCGATCCTCATGAGTACCTTGCTCCTCCTCCTGCCGCCCCGTGAACGGCTGCGCTCGCAAGGCCTGGCCGAAAGCCAGACCGCCCCAACGAGCCTGGACGCCATGGCCTGGCACTTGAGCCCCGACGGTCGCCAGCTCGGCCCGCACGGCCGCGGCCTGCCGCTGCCGGCGGCGTCCGAAGTGGTGTTGGTGCTGGCCGACGCCGATGTGGCGTGGCGCCGCACCACCGTGCCCAAGGCTGGCCGCCTGCTCCGCCAGGCCCTGGCGGGCTTGCTGGAGGAATCGCTGCTCGACGATGCCGACGACGTTCACTTTGCGCTGTCAGGCGATTCGAGCAACGGCGAACCATGGATCGCACTCTGCTCGCGCCCTTGGCTCGCCCGTCAGCTTGCTGCACTCGAAGCCGCCCAGGTCCGCGTCGATCGCATCGTGCCCAGCTCCTGGCCTGGTGAAGCTTCGGTGGGTCACTTCGACGATGGGCAGCTGCACTGGAGCCATGCCGAAGGCGTGGCCAGCTTGCCTGTGGAAGGCTCGCTGACGCGGCAACTGATTGCACCGCATCTCGAAACCACGGCCTGGACCGCCTCGCCCGCCAGCGCCGCCGCCGCACAGTCCTGGCTCGGCGCCGACGTGGCCGTGCGCTCGAATGAACAGCGCGCACTGGCCGCCGCCTCCAGCCCATGGAATCTTGCCCAGTTCGAGTTCGCGCCCCGCGCACGTGGCCTGCAGCTGGCTCGCCAGATCCTGCGCCAGGCGCGCGAGCCGCGCTGGAAGGCGCTGCGCTGGGGCCTGGCCGCGCTGCTGGTCATCCAGTTGCTGGGCCTGAACCTCATCGCTTTCAAGGACCGCAAGGAGCTGGAGACGCGCAAGAGCGCCCTCACCAGCACGCTCACGCAAACCTACCCGCAAGTGCGTGCCGTGCTCGATGCACCCGCTCAGATGCGCCGCGAAACCGAAGCCCTGCGCGTGGCAGCCGGGCTGTCCGGCGATGGTGATCTTGAGGCCCTGCTCGGTGCCGCCGCCGCTGCCTGGCCGCAAGGCCTGGGCCCTGCAGAGGGCCTGAGCTTCGAGCCCGGCAAGCTCAGCATCTCCTCCACGGGCTGGAATCCTGCTCAGATCGATGCCTTCTCCCAGCGCCTGCGCGGAGATGGCTGGCAGGTCGAGAACAAGGAGAACCAGATGGTCCTCAGCCGCGCCAAGTCATGACCCAGAAAAGCATGTTCGCCCCCGTGCAGGAGCGCTACGCAGCCCTGCAACCGCAAGAGCAGCGCGCCGTGCTGGCCCTGGCCTGGCTGATCGGCTTGTTCCTGCTTTGGACCGTGGCCCTCGCACCGGCGTGGAAGACGGTTCGTGGCGCACCGGCCGAACGCGAGAAGCTCGATCAGAGCCTGATGGAAATGCAGGCCCAGGCCGCTGAAGCGCAATTGCTGCGCGCCGTGCCCGCCGTGCCTGCCGCGCAAGCCCGCCAGGCGCTGCAGGCCGCCGCCGAACGGCTCGGACCGACCGCCCAGCTGCAAGTGGCCGGCGACCGCGCCATCCTCAATCTGAAAGACATCCGCGGCGAGCAGCTTTCGGCCCTGCTGGCCGAAGCGCGCAGCGCCGCCCGCGCCCGCGCCGTCGAAGCCCACCTGCAGCGCGCCGGCGATGCCTACAGCGGCAACCTGATCCTCACGCTGCCCGGAGGCGGCAACCGATGATCAGGACCTCGCGCTGGGCGGTGGCCGGAGCGCTCGCGGGCGCCCTGCTGGCGCTGGTGGTCTGGGCACCGGCCAGCCTGGCTGCGCAACTGCTGGCGCGATCGACGAACGGTCATCTGCAACTGTCCGACGCGCGCGGCAGCGTGTGGAATGGCAGCGGCCTGCTCGTGTTCTCGGGCGGCGCCGGCAGCCGAGGTGCTGTTGCCCTGCCCGATCGCCTGCACTGGCGCACGCAGTGGAGCGGCCTGTCCTTCATCGTGCATGCGCGGCAGGACTGCTGCATCAAGGACGAGTTGGAACTGCGACTCAGCCCCGGCTGGGGTCGCATGGACGTGGCCGTGAAGGACGGCGGCGAAGGCCTGCTGCGCTGGCCCGCCGCCTTGCTGGGCGGCCTGGGCACACCCTGGAACACGCTGGAGCCCAATGGCCAGTTGCGACTGACCGTGCAAGGCCTGTCCCTGCACTTCGACGCCCAAGGCTGGCGCCAGCAAGGCCGCGTGGCAGTCGATCTGGTGGACTTCAGCTCGCGCGTCTCCACCCTGTCGCCGCTGGGCAGCTACCGGCTGAGCCTGGCCGGCGCGCCCGAAGGCAACACCCTGCAGCTGCAAACCCTGCAAGGCGCGCTGCAGCTGCAAGGCTCGGGCCGCATCGATGCCCGCGGTGCGCAATTCCGTGGCGAAGCCACGGCCGCTGAGGGCCGCGAAGCGGCGCTCGACAACCTGCTGAACATCATCGGGCAGCGCCAAGGTGCGCGCTCCCTCATTTCCCTGGGATGACCATGAGCATGAACAAGAGTCCCCTGCTGCTGGCCCTGGCCATCGCCCTCGGTGGCGTGGCGGCCGAATCCAAGAGCGCACCGGCCGTGTCCAGCGCGCCCGTGACGCTGAACTTCGTGAACGCCGACATCGAGGCCGTCTCGCGCGCCATCGGCGTGATGCTGAACAAGCAGGTCGTCATCGATCCGCGCGTCAAGGGCCAGATCACCGTCACCAGCGAAAAGCCGCTGCCCGTGCGCGAGGCCTACCTGAGCTACCTCGCCGCGCTGCGCACCCAGGGCTTTGCCGCGGTGGAAACCGCCGGCCTGCTCAAGATCGTGCCGGAAGCCGAGGCGCGCATGCAGACGGGCACGGTGGTGGTCGATCACACGGCGCCGCGCGGCGACCAGATCGTCACGCAGGTGTTCCGCATCGAGCACGACAACGCCAACAACTTCGTCGCGGTGCTGCGGCCCTTGATCACGCCTAACAACATGATCAACGCCAACCCGACGAACAACACGCTCGTCATCACCGATTACGCGGACAACCTGCAGCGCATCGCCAAGATCATCGCGGCCATGGACGTGCCGGGCACGACCGAGATCGAAGTCGTGCCGCTCGAGCATTCGGTGGCGTCCGACCTTGCGCCCATCGTGCAGAAGCTGGCCGATGGTGGCGCAGCCGCACCGGCCGGCGTGGCCACGCAAGGCGGTGCCAGCGTGCTGGCCGATCCGCGCAGCAACGCGCTGATCCTGCGCTCGTCCAGCCAGGCCAAGCTGGCCTCGCTCAAGGCCATGGTGCTCAAGCTCGACAAGCCCTCGGGCAGCGACAGCAACATCCACGTCGTCTACCTGAAGAACGCCGACGCGGTGAAGCTGGCCACGGTGCTGCGCGCCGCCTTCCCCGCGGGCGGCAGCAGTGGCGGCAGCAGTGGCAACAGCGGCAGCTCGCCACTGAGCACCACGCAGCCGACCAACACCGCCAACACGCTGAACAACACCAGCGGCACGACCAGCAGCACCTCGCCGCAGTCGACCAACCCGGTGGCTGCATCTCCGCAGCCGAGCACCGGCGGCTTCATCCAGGCCGACCCGAGCACCAACTCGCTGATCATCACCGCCAGCGATCCGCTGTACCGCCAGATCCGCAACGCCATCGAGCGCCTCGACGGCCGCCGCGCGCAGATCTACGTGGAATCGATGATCGTGAAGGTCGACGTCTCCAAGGCCGGCCAGTTCGGCGTGCAGTGGCAGAACCTGTTCGGCGACAAGAACAGCAGCAACCCGATCGGCATCGGCACGAACTTCGGCACCGGCAGCGCCAACATCATCAACGGCAGCGTGGCCGCGATCAGCGGCACCACGGCCGTTGGCAGCCTGCTGTCGTCCAGCCCCGCGCAGACCGGCATGAACTTCGCCGTGTTCAAGAACATCGGCGGCAAGATCACGCTCGGCGCTCTGGCGAATGCGCTGGAAGGCACCACGGGTGCGAACGTGCTGTCCACGCCCAACCTCGTGGCGCTGGACAACGAGGAAGCCAAGATCGTCATCGGGCAGAACGTGCCCTTCGTGACCGGCAGCTACACCAACACCGGCTCCAGCACCGCCAACCTGAACCCCTTCCAGACCGTGAACCGCAACGACGTGGGCCTGACCCTGCGCGTGCGCAGCCAGATCGGCGAGGGCAACACCGTGCGCATGACGGTGTACGAAGAGAACTCGTCGGTGGTCGCCACCACGGCCAACAGCGCCAATGGCCCGACGACCGACAAGAGCTCGGTGGAAACGACAGTGGCGGTGGACGACGGCTCCATCATCGTGCTGGGCGGCCTGATGAAGGACGAATATGCCGACACGGTGGACGCCGTACCCGGCCTGTCTTCCATCCCGCTGATCGGCAACCTGTTCAAGAACCAGACCCGCCAGCGCATCAAGACCAACCTGCTGGTCTTCCTGCGCCCGATCGTGATGCGCGACCAGAAGGGCGCCGATCAGGTCACGCTGGACCGCTACGACGCCATCCGCGCGCTGCAGCAGGACACGCAGCCCGAGAAGAAGTTCGTGCTGCCCGACACCGGCGCGCCGGTGCTGCCGCCGTCCCCGGCCGCTTCGGGCCCGCAACTGCCCTTGCAGCCCCTGCAAGACAAGAAGTGATGGCTGCGATGAAGCACCCGTTGCCCTACGCCTTCGCCAGGTCGCACGGCGTGCTGCTCGAGGACGACGGGCAGCAGCTGGTGCTGTGGGCCGCACCAGAAGTCGGGCTGTCTACGCTGTCCGAGCTGCAGCGCATCTTCGAGCTCGACCGCCTGGAAACCGCGCCGACCAACGAGCTGATGCAACGCATCCACGCCGCCTATGCGGGCCGTGAATCGAGCGCCGCCGTCGTCGTGGGCGAGGTCGAAAGCTCGGCGGACCTCTCGCGCATGATGCAAGACCTTCCCGCCGTGGAAGACCTGCTCGAAGCCGCCGACGACGCGCCCATCATCCGCATGCTCAACGCCCTGCTCACGCAGGCTGCCAAGGACGGCGCGAGCGACATCCACATCGAGCCCTACGAGCGCTCCAGCAGCGTGCGCTTCCGCGTGGACGGTGCGCTGCGCGAGGTGGTGCAACCCAACCGCGCGCTGCACGCGGCGCTGATCTCGCGGCTGAAGATCATGGCCGAGCTCGACATCGCTGAGAAGCGCCTGCCGCAGGACGGTCGCATCTCGCTGCGCATCGGCGGCCGCGCCATCGACGTGCGCGTCTCTACCCTGCCCTCGGCCCACGGCGAACGCGCCGTGCTGCGCCTGTTGGACAAGACCGAATCGAAGTTCACACTCGAAGGCTTAGGCATGAGCGGCGACGTGCTCTCCGCCTTCAAGACGCTCGCCCGCCAGCCGCACGGCATCGTGCTCGTCACCGGCCCCACGGGCTCGGGCAAGACGACGAGCCTGTACGCCTCGCTGCAGACGCTGGACACTGGCACGACGAACGTGCTGACGGTCGAAGACCCGATCGAGTACGAGCTGCCTGGCATCGGCCAGACGCAGGTCAACGCCAAGATCGACCTCACCTTCGCCAAGGCCCTGCGCGCCATCCTGCGCCAGGATCCGGACGTGATCATGATCGGCGAAATCCGCGACTACGAGACGGCGCAGATCGCCATCCAGGCTTCGCTGACCGGCCACCTGGTGCTGGCCACGCTGCACACCAACGATGCGCCCAGCGCCGTCACGCGCCTGATCGACATGGGCGTCGAGCCCTTCTTGCTCAGCTCCAGCCTGCTCGGCGTGCTGGCCCAGCGCCTGGTGCGCAAGCTCTGCCTTGAATGCCGCCGCCAGGACGGCCACGGCCGCTGGCATCCCGTGGGCTGCCCGGCCTGTGCGGGCACCGGCTACAAGGGCCGCACGGGCGTCTATGAGCTGATGCAGGCCAACGACGAAGTGCGCGACTTGATCCACCGCCAGGCCGCCGAGGCCGAGATCAAGACCGCCGCTGAACGCGCGGGCCTGCGCTCCATGCGCGAAGACGGCGAACGCCTGATCACGGCCGGCGTCACCTCTGAAGAAGAGGTGTTGCGGGTGACGCGCGAGTAACCCTCCATGCCGGCGTACAAATACGAAGCGCTCACCGACGAAGGCCGCAACACCAGCGGCCTGATCGAGGCCGACAACCCGCGCGCCGCGCGCTCGGCCCTGCGCACGCGCTCGCTCGTGCCGCTGAACGTCGAGCCGGTGACGGTCGACGCCACGCCGGCCGGGTCGGGCTCCATCTTCAAGCGGCGCGTGTTCAGCACCACCGGCCGCGCCGTCTGGACGCGCCAGCTCGCTGGCCTGATCAGCTCCAGCCTGCCGCTGGAACGCTCCCTGAGCGTGCTGGCTGACGAGGCCGAGTCGCCGCGCCAGCGCGAGCTCATCGCCCAGCTCAAGGCCGAAGTCAATGCCGGTTCCACCTTCGCGCGCGCGCTGAGCCAGGTGCCGCGCGAATTCGACGCCGTCTACTGCGCCGTGGTTTCAGCCGGCGAGCAGAGCGGCGCGCTCGGGCCCGTGCTCGAACGCCTGGCCGACGACCTGGAAGAGCGCCAGGAACTGCGCGGCAAGCTCATCGGCGCGATGGCGTACCCGATCATCGTGGCCCTGATCTCGATGGGCATCGTGCTTTTCCTGACCAGCTACGTCGTGCCACAGGTGGCGCAGGTGTTCACCAAGTCCAAGCAGGCGCTGCCGCTGTTGACGGTGGTGATGCTGGGCATCAGCGATTTCGTCCGCCACTGGGGCTGGCTGCTGGCCCTGGGCCTGGTGGCCGGCTTCACGCTCTTGCGCCTGGCCCTGCGCGGCGAAGCCTTCCGCCAGCGCTTCGACGCCGGCTGGCTGCGCCTGCCGCTGATCGGCCGCTTGGCCCGTGGCTACAACGCCGCGCGTTTTGCCGGCACGCTGGCCATGCTGGCCGGCGCAGGCGTGCCCATCCTCAAAGCGTTGCAGGCGGCGGCCGAGACGCTCTCCAACGCCGCCATGCGCCAGGACGCGCTGGACACCGTCGTGCTGGTGCGCGAGGGCGCGCCGCTCGGCTCGGCCCTGGCCGACAAGAAGCGCTATCCGGGCCTGCTGGCCATGTTCGCGCGCCTGGGTGAGCAGACCGGCCAGTTGCCGCAGATGCTCGACCGCGCCGCGCGCCAGCTCGGCAACGAAGTGCAGCGCCGCGCCATGACCATGGCCACGCTGCTGGAACCGCTGCTGATCGTCTTCATGGGCGGCATCGTGCTCGTGATCGTGCTGTCCGTGATGCTGCCGATCATCCAGATGAACAGCTGGGTCAAGTAGAAGAACATGCCCGCCAGCCTCGACGGACAGCTCGTCATCGCGATCTCCTCGCGGGCGCTGTTCGACTTCGAGGAAGAAAACCAGCTCTTCGAAGGCAGCGACGACCGCGCCTACATGGCCCTGCAGCAGCAACGCCTCGACGAGCCGGCCAAGCCGGGCGTTGCGTTCTCACTGGTCTCCAAGCTGCTGCGCTTCAACACGCCGGAGAAGCAGCGCGTGGAGGTCGTCGTGCTCTCACGCAATGACCCGATCTCGGGCATGCGCGTGTTCCGCTCAGCGCGCCACTACGGCCTGCCCATCCAGCGCGGCGTGTTCACACGCGGCGAGAGCCCATTCCGCTACCTGCGGCCCTTGCAGGCCCAGCTGTTCCTCTCGGCCAACGAAGCCGACGTGCGTCAGGCGCTCGACTCGGGCGTGGCCGCCGCGCGCGTGGCGCCGCAAGCCGCGCGTGCCTCGGCCGCGCATCCCGATGAACTGCGCATCGCCTTCGACGGCGACGCCGTGCTGTTCTCTGACGAGGCCGAGCAGGTCTTCCAGCGCGAGGGCCTCAACGCCTTCCAGTTGCACGAGACAGAACACGCAGGCACGCCGATGGCCGCCGGGCCGTTCAAGTCCTTCCTCGTCGCACTGCATGGCTTGCAGAGCGACCGCGCCGACGAGATGCGCGTGCGCACCGCGCTCGTCACGGCTCGCAGTGCGCCGGCCCACGAGCGCGCGATCCGCACCTTGATGGACTGGCAGATCGAAGTGGACGAGGCCATGTTCCTCGGCGGCCTGGGCAAGGGCGAGTTCCTGCGCGAGTTCGAGCCCGACTTCTTCTTCGACGACCAGCTCGGCCACATCGCCAGCGCCAGCCGCCATGTGCCGGCTGGCCACGTGGCCGCTGGCATCGCCAACGAAGCCAAGCCGCGCTGAGCTTTCGTGGTGGCGCCATGACTGGCGGCACGGCGCCTGGGGCGCCGGCACAATCGCCCGCTCATCGAACACTGATGGTGCCCGCCTCATGCCTCTCGCCTTCCGTCCCCGCCTGCTCGTGGCCACGCTGGCCGCAGCCTTAGCCGCACAAGCCCACGCCGCACCGGGCTTCTACCGCCAACCCGCCCTTTCCGCGCAGAACCTGGTCTTCGTGTCCGAAGGCGACCTGTGGCAATCGGCCCTCACCGGCGGCAAGGCCACGCGGCTGACCACGCACCAAGGCTTGGAGACCCAGCCCGCGATTTCTCCCGACGGCCAATGGCTGGCCTTCACCGGCCAGTACGACGGCAGCATGGGCACGAACGCAGGCGACCTGTACGTGATGCCGATGAGCGGCGGTCTGCCGAAGCGCCTCACGTGGGACGGTGTGTCCGTCAAGGTCTGGGGTTATGCCGCCAGCGGCGAGGTCCTCTTCACCGCGCCGACGGCCAATGGCCGCCCGGGCGTGAGTCTGTACGCCGTCGATCCCAAGACCGGCACGCGCCGCGCGCTGCCGGTCGATCAGGCCAGCGATGGCATGATTTCCGCCGACGGCCGCTGGCTCTACTTCACCCGCGACGGCGTCTCGCAGCACCGCGACAACGCGCGCCACTACCGCGGCGGCGGCATGGCCAGCGTCTGGGTACTGGATCTGCAGGGCACGTCTGAAGCCAAGCCGCTGCTGGCCAAGTCCGACTTCAACGACCGCCGGCCGATGCCCTACCTGACGTCCGCCGGCAAGATGCGCGTCGCTTTCATCTCCGATCGCGACGGCAGCGGCAATCTGTGGTCGGTCGATGCGCAAGGCGGTGATCTGCGCCAGCACACGCGCTTCAAGGACTGGGACATTCGCCAGGCTTCGATCGCGGGCCGTCGCGTGGCCTTCGATCTCGGCGCCGATTTGCACGTGCTCGATCTCGACGACGGCAGTGATCGCCTCGTCCAGCCAGAGCTCGGCGGCGACTTCGACCAATCGCGCGAACGCTTCGTCGCCCGCCCGCAGGAATTCCTCTCCGACGTCGCTTTCTCGCCCGACGGCAAGCTCGTATCGCTGAGCAGCCGCGGCCACCTGGCCACGCAAGGCGTGGCTGAAGCGCGCCGTGCCGAGCTGCCCATGCCGGCCGACGGCCGTTGCCGCGACAGCGAGTTCAGCAGCGACAGCAAGAGCGTCTTCGCCCTGTGCGACTTCGGCGGCGAGGTCGAGATCTGGCGCTTTGCGGCCAATGGCCTGAGCAAGCCCGAAGCGCTGACGCACGGCGCCACGAGCCTTCGCACCAGCCTGCTGCCCTCGCCCGATGGTCGCTGGCTGGCGCACACGGACCAGCAGGGCCGCCTCTTCCTCACGGACCTGAAGGCCGCCGGCGGCGCAAGCACGCAGGAAATCGACCACCTGGAGCGCCGCGATACCTTCAAGAACATCGTCTGGTCAGCCGACAGCCGCCACCTCGCCTACGGCCGCGGCACCGACGTGCTGGAGCGCGACACGCTGATGCTCTACAGCGTCGATGAGCGCAAGCTGCGCCCGCTGACGAGCAGCCGCTACGACAGCGGCGCGCCGGCCTTCAGTGCCGACGGCCACTGGCTCTATTTCGTCTCGGCCCGCGAGTTCAAGCTCGGCAACGGCAGCCCCTGGGGCGACCGCAACACGGGCGCCGAGTTCCGCAATCGCAATCGCGTCTACGCCCTGGCCCTGCAGGCCGGCGAGCGCTTCCCCTTCACTGCGCCCGACGAGCTGGAGAAGCCCGTGGCCAAGGAAGAGAAGAAGGATGAGAAGGCCGGCGACAAGAAGGACGCCGCCAAGTCCGCACTGCCCGCCATCGACTTCAACGGCCTGACCGAACGCCTCTATCAGCTGCCGCTGCCCGCCGGCAACTACCGCGAGCTCAAGACCGACGGCAAGCGCCTGTGGTGGCTGGAAGATGCCGACGGCAAGACGGCGCTGAAGACGGTCGCCATCGACGCCAACGGCGGCCAGCCGGACACCGTTGCCGCTGAAGTGCGCCGTTATGGCTTGAGCGCCGACGGCAAGAAGCTGATGCTCCAGCGCGGCGAGAGTGAAGTGCTGATCGTGGATGCCGCGCCCAAGCTGCCGACCGAGTTCGCCCGCAGCATCGTGCGCTGGACCAACTGGCAGATCGCCACCGATCCCAAGGCGGAGTGGCGTCAGATGTTCACCGACGCCTGGCGCATGCACCGCGACACCTTCTTCGATCCGAAGATGCGCGGCGTCGACTGGAGGGCTGTCCGCAGCAAGTACGCGCCACTGGTCGAGCGCGTGAACGAGCGCTCCGAGCTGTCGGAGATCTTCGGCATGATGAGCGCCGAAGTCGGCCTGCTGCACAGCCAGATCGTCACACCCGAGCTGCGCCGTGGCGATCAGGCGCCTGCAGCGGCGAGCCTCGGCGCACGGTTCAGCAAGGTGGCCGGCAAAGGCTGGCGCATCGACCACATCCTGCAAGGCGACCCGGAGCTGCCCGAGCAACTGGCGCCGCTGGCCCGCGCCGGTCTCGACATCCGTGAAGGCGATGTGATCACCTCGATCAACGGCCGCGCCACGGGCGATGTGCCCGATCTGGCCGAACTGCTGCGCGGTCAGGCCGACCAGCAGGTGCTGATCAGCGTCGAGCGCGGCGCTGCGCCAGCGCGCCAGCTGATCGTCAAGCCCGTTTCCGCCGACCGCAACCGCGCACTCGTGCTGACCGACTGGCAACGCGGCCGCGCCGCTGCGGTGACCAAGGCCTCGAACGGGCGCATCGGCTACCTGCACCTGAGCGCGATGGTCGGCGCCAACATGGCCGACTTCGCCCGCGAGTTCTATGCCCAGCTGGACAAGGACGCGCTGATCGTCGACGTGCGCTTCAACAACGGCGGCTCCATCGATTCCTGGCTGCTCGACATCCTCTCGCGCCGCACCTGGATGCGCTGGCAGGACCGCAATCCGAACGAAGCGGCACCGTACATGACGAACATGCAGCAGACCTTCCGCGGCCCCGTGGCTGTGCTGATCAACAGCGACACCTACTCGGACGGCGAGACCTTCTCCGAAGGCTTCAAGCGCCTGGGCCTGGGCCCGCTGATCGGCCGCCGCACGGCGGGCGCCGGTGTCTGGCTGTCGGACAACAACCGCCTGCTCGACAAAGGCATGGCGCGCGCGGCCGAGCTGGCACAGGTCACCCTGACCGACGGCAATCAGATCATTGAAGGCGTGGGCGTGACGCCCGACATCGACGTGGACAATCCGCCGCGCGCGAGCTTCGAAGGCAAGGATGCGCAGCTGGAACGCGCGGTGGCGGAGCTGCTGAAATCGGTGGCCGCGAAGCCGGTGCAGACGCCGAAGGCCAAGCTCAGCCGCTGGCCTTGAACGCTCAGCGCGTCATCCTCAGCTGAGGGTGACGCGTGCGAACTTGCGCTTGCCGACCTGCACGACGAAGGAACCGGCCTCGACCTTGAGGCCCTTGTCGCTGATCACCGTGCCGTCGATGCGCACACCGCCCTGCTCGACCATGCGCTGGCCTTCGCTGCCCGAGGCGACCAAGCCGGCCATCTGCAGCAGCTTGCTGATACCCAACGGCGCGCCGGTGAGGCTCACCTCTGGCACGTGGTCGGGAATGCCACCCTTGGCGCGGTTGTTGAAGTCGGCCAGCGCGGCATCGGCCGCCGCGGCACCATGGAAGCGGGCGGTGATTTCCAGCGCCAGCGCCACCTTGGCGTCCTTCGGATTGCGCCCGCCTTGCACCTCTTTCTTGAGCAGCGCGATCTCGGCCTCAGGCTTGAAGGACAGCAGCGTGTACCAGTCCCACATCAGCACGTCGCTGATCGACAGCGTCTTGGCGAACATGGTGTTGGCCGGCTCGGTGATGCCGATGTAGTTGCCCTTGCTCTTGGACATCTTGTCCACGCCGTCCAGGCCCACCAGCAGCGGCATGGTCAGGATGCATTGCGGCTCCTGACCGTACTCGGCTTGCAGGTGGCGGCCCATCAGCAGGTTGAACTTCTGGTCGGTGCCGCCGAGCTCCAGGTCGCTCTTGAGCGCGACCGAGTCATAGCCCTGCATCAGCGGGTAGAGGAACTCATGGACAGAGATGGGCGTCTGGGTGCTGAAGCGCTTGGCGAAATCGTCGCGCTCCATCATGCGGGCCACCGTGTACTTGGCGGCCAGCTGGATCATGCCGCGCGCGCCCAGCGGGTCACTCCATTCGCTGTTGTAGCGGACTTCGGCGCGATCGATGTCGATCACCAGGCCGATCTGGTCGAAGTAGGTCTTGGCATTGGCCTCGATGTCTTCGCGGGTCAACGGAGGGCGGGTGCTGTTGCGGCCCGACGGGTCGCCGATCATGGTCGTGAAGTCGCCGATCAGCGGGATCACGGTGTGGCCCAGGTCCTGGAGCTGGCGCAGCTTGTTCAGCACCACGGTGTGTCCCAGGTGCAGGTCAGCGGCGGTCGGGTCCATGCCGAACTTGATGCGCAGCGGCTGGCCGGTGGCTTCGGAGCGGGCCAGCTTCTTCAGCCAGTCGGCCTCAGGAATCAGCTCCTCGACACCGCGACGTGTAACAGCCAGCGCTTCGCGGACGCGATCGCTGATGGGGTGACTGGCGGCAGAGCTGACTTCGGACATGGCTAAAAGGGCACAGGTAAAGACCGGGATCTTGCGGGTTTGCGTGGGAGAAGGCTGACAAGGGCACCGGTATACTCGCCGCTGCTTTCCCCCTCCCTCCTCTGCATTGAGGACGAAAGGTGGATTCTAAGGGAGCCTGCGTTCCCTCGCGCCGTCGGCAAGATGGCTTCAGAACAACGCAAATACCGGTTTTTGCCGCCGCATCGCGTGAATAAGTGGATTCTTGAAGTTAAAAAGTCCCTTGCAACCGCCGAGGGCTTTTGCGCACGTCATCCGAAGGCCCTGACGGGCACGCTGCTGGGCCTGATCAGCGCCTTTGGCGTGACCGCTTTCGGCGTGGCGCCGCTGGTGCCGGATGCCTCCCAGATTTCGCAGCGCCTCATCACCGAGGCGGTGCAGACCGAGAACCTCGACGAGCAGCTCAGTGCCCTGGCCGACTACGAAGTCGCCCTGCCCCGCGCCGACCTGACCCGCTCCAGCGATACGGCCGATTCCCTGCTCAAGCGCCTGGGTGCCTACGACCCGGTCTTCGCCAAGTTCCTGCGCACCGACGCCACCGCCAAGCAGGTTCTGCAAGGCCGCCCTGGCAAGATGGTGCAGATCGCGGCGAATGCCGACGGCGAAGTGCAGTCCATGGTTGTGCGCTACCCGGCCCTGCGCCCGGAAGACCAAGCCAGCCAGTTCACCCGCCTGACGATCACCCGCAGCGCGGCGGGCGAAGAAGGTGGCCTGAACGCCCGCATCGAACAAGCGCCGCTGCAATCCGAAGTGCGTCTGGCCAGCGGCGAGATCCGCAGCTCGCTGTTCGCCGCCACCGACGAAGCCCGCATCCCGGACGCCATCGCCCAGCAGATGACGGACATGTTCTCGGGCGACATCGACTTTCACCGCGAACTCCGCAAAGGCGACCGCTTCTCGCTGGTCTTCGAGACCCGCACCGCTGACGGCGAGCCCGTCACCTGGGAGGGCGCCGGCGGCCAGATCCTGGCCTCCGAATTCGTCAACAACGGCCACACTTATCAGGCCGCCTGGTTCCTCGACAAGAGCACCGGCAAGGGCGGCTATTACGGCTTTGACGGCCAGAGCAAGCAGCGCGCCTTCCTGGCCAGCCCGCTGGCGTTCTCGCGCGTGACCTCCGGCTTCTCGATGCGCTTCCACCCGATCCTGCAGACCTGGAAGCAGCATCTGGGTGTGGACTATGGCGCGCCGAAGGGCACGGCTGTGCGCAACGTGGGCGACGGCGTCGTCACCACGGCCGGCTGGATGAACGGCTTCGGCAACGTGGTGCAGATCCAGCACAGCGGCGGCCGCTCAACGGTCTACGCCCACCTGAGCCGCATCGACGTCAAGAAGGGCCAGCGCCTCCTGCAAGGCCAACAGCTCGGCGCCGTCGGCATGACGGGCTGGGCCACCGGCCCGCACCTGCACTTCGAATTCAAGGTCAACGGCCAGCAGAAGGACCCGCGCGTCATCGCCCGCGCCTCCGAAAGCGTGCCGCTGCCAGCCACCGCACGCGCGCAGTTCCTGCAAAGCGTGGCAGCGCTGAAGGCCCCGCTGGCCGCTGCCGAATCGCTCCAGAGCGGCAGCACCTCGGCCGACTGAACTCCCTTCTCTCTCACCCATGAGCGCTGAGCTGTACATCGGCCTGATGTCAGGCACATCGATGGACGGCGTGGACGCCGTGCTGGCCCGCTTTCCGGGCGAGCAGATCGAAGTCCTCGCCCACCACCACCTCCCCTTCGACAAGGCGCTGCGCGCCGAGCTGTTCGCGCTGAACAAGCCCGAAGGCGCGGACGAGCTGCACCGCGCTGCGCTGGCCGCCAATGGCGTTGCCCGTGCCTATGCGGAGGTGAGCCTGCAATTGCTTGAGAAAGCCGAGCAACCGGCAAACGCCGTCGCTGCGCTGGGCGCCCATGGCCAGACCGTGCGCCATCGCCCCGGCGAGTTCGATGGCACCGGCTACACGCTGCAGTTGCTCAATCCTTCTTTGCTCGCGGAACAGAGTGGCATGGCCGTGGTGGCCGATCTGCGCAGCCGCGACGTGTCGGCCGGCGGCCAGGGCGCGCCTCTGGTGCCGGCCTTCCACCAGGCCGTCTTCGGTCAGGCTGGACGCGAGATCGCCGTGTTGAACATCGGCGGCATCAGCAACGTGAGCCTGCTGCGCGCCGACGGCCGCGCCTCCGGCTTCGATTGCGGCCCTGGCAACTGCCTGATGGACCTCTGGGTGCTCGAACACCTGAAGCAGCCCTATGACGCTGGCGGCGCCTGGGCGGCCAGTGGCATGCTGCTGCAGCCGCTGCTGGATCGGCTGCTCGCCGAGCCCTGGTTCGCGCTGCCGCCACCGCGCAGCACGGGCCGCGACCTCTTCAACTGCGCTTGGCTGGCGCGTTACCTCGACGGCACCGAAAAGCCCGAGGACGTCCAGGCCACGCTGCTGGAGCTGACGGCGCGCGCCGTGATCGACAGCCTGCCCCTGCAACCGGCCGAGCTGCTCGTCTGCGGCGGCGGTGCGCTCAACGACACGCTGATGGCGCGGCTGGAGGCCCTGCTACCGTTCACCGCCGTGATGGCCACGGATGCACGCGGCCTGCCGGCGATGGAAGTGGAGGCCGCCGCCTTCGCTTGGCTGGCCATGCGCTTCATGCGCCGCCTGCCCGGCAACCTGCCCAGCGCGACAGGCGCGGCCGGACCACGTCTGCTCGGCGGCTTCTACCCAGCCTGAGCGCCAAAAACAAAAGCCGCCCGAGGGCGGCTTTTTCACGGGTCAGCTGAAGCTGAACGTCAGACCGAGAAGCTCGAACCGCAACCGCAAGTCGTGGTGGCGTTCGGGTTCTTGATGACGAACTGGGCGCCTTGCAGGTCTTCCTTGTAGTCGATCTCGGCGCCCATCAGGTATTGCAGGCTCATGGCGTCAATCAGCAGGGTGACGCCGTTCTTGCTCATCTGGGTGTCGTCGTCGTTGACAGCCTCATCGAAGGTGAAGCCGTACTGGAAGCCCGAGCAGCCGCCGCCTTGCACGAAGACGCGCAGCTTCAGCTCCGGGTTGCCTTCCTCAGCCACCAGATCGGCGACCTTGGCGGCGGCGCTGTCGGTGAAGACCAGCGGCACGGGCATCTCGTCGGCACCAGCCAGGGGGGATTCGAGAACTGCGCTCATGGGGAATTCCTGTTCGATCACGTAGACCTGTATTGTCCAACAAATAAAAAGGCCGCTTTGTTAAGCGGCCTTCTCTGTGCACAGCTGCGAAAACACAGCTTGCAGATCGATCAGCGCTTGCTGAACTGCTTCCGGCGACGTGCACCGTGCAGACCGACCTTCTTACGCTCGACTTCACGCGCATCACGCGTGACGAAGCCGGCGCGGCTCAGTTCGGGCTTCAGGTTGGCGTCCCAGTCGATCAGGGCGCGGGTCACACCGAGGCGAACGGCACCGGCTTGACCGGATTCGCCACCACCGTGGACATTGACCTTGATGTCGAAGGCTTCACCGTTGTTGGTCAGCAGCAGGGGCTGACGGACCACCATGATGGAGGTCTGACGGCCGAAGTACTGTTCAACAGGCTTGCCGTTGACGATGATTTGGCCCGTGCCCTTCTTGATGAAGACGCGAGCGACCGACGACTTGCGACGGCCGGTACCGTAGTTCCAATTTCCGATCATCGTCGTTCCTTAGATTTCCAGGGCCTTGGGCTGCTGAGCGGCGTGCGGGTGGGAACCACCGGCGTAGACCTTCAGCTTCTTGACCATGGCGTAGCCGAGCGGGCCCTTGGGCAGCATGCCCTTGACGGCCTTCTCCAGGGCGCGGCCCGGATGCTTGGCTTGCATGTCCTTGAACTTCGTGGCGTAGATGCCGCCAGGGAAGCCCGAGTGACGGTAGTACACCTTGTCGGTGGCCTTGTTGCCCGTGACACGCAGCTTGTCTGCGTTGATGATGACGATGAAGTCACCGGTGTCGACGTGAGGCGTGTAAATGGCCTTGTGCTTGCCGCGCAAACGGAGTGCCACTTCGCTGGCAACACGTCCGAGCACCTTGTCGGTGGCGTCAATCACAAACCACTCGTGCGTCACTTCGGCCGGCTTGGCGCTGAAGGTCTTCATGAGTAACTCTCAAAATGGCTGAAAAATGAGCTGCGTTCGGTGCTGTGTCATGAATGCACAACCTCTCGCGTCAGCTTCTTCCCCCTCAAGCCAATTCGGGGAAAGCCCGTTAGTGTACTGCGAAGCGCCCGATTTGCCAAGGCACCCCCGCCGCTGGCGATCTGGCGTGCCGCATGCCCAGTCTTTGCTCAAGGCAATTTTGCTGCGCTGCAGCAATTCAAAACCCTTGGCCCTATGATCAGCGACTCACCATGGCTTTCCTGTCCCGCCTTCGCAAGCTGACCTCCGACTGGGTGCCCATCCGGCCCCTGGCGGCGCGGCATCGCAAGCGCATCACCGGACATCTGCTGGCGCTGAGTGCCAACGATCGCTACCTGCGCTTCGGCTACACCGCCTCGGACGAGCAAATCCGCCAGTATGTCGAACGGCTGGATTTCGGCCGCGACGAGGTGCTGGGCGTGTTCAATCGCCGGCTCGAGCTGGTGGCCATGGCCCACCTGGCCTACGCTCCTGCGCCTCAGCGGCCGGGCCAGCCGGCCATGGCCGAGTTTGGCGTCTCGGTGAGCGACAGCGTGCGCGGCCGCGGCCTGGGGCAGCGGCTGTTCGACCGCGCCAGCCTGCACGCCCGCAACCGCGGCATCGAGTCACTCTTCATCCACGCCCTGAGCGAGAACACGCCCATGCTGCGCATCGCCCGCAAGGCCGGCGCCACGGTGGAACGCTCGGGCAGCGAGTCCGAGGCCTGGCTGCGCCTGCCCGTGGACAGCATGGGCTCCCATGTGGACGAGGCACTGGAGCGCCACCTGGCCGAGGTGGACTTCGAGTTCAAGCGCCACCTGCGCCGGCTGCGCCGCTTCAAAGAATTTGTGCGCCGCGTCACAACACGCCTGCCGGGCATGCACAAGCCCTGAAGTCGTTCGCATTGCGAACGCTCATCCAGCTTTGGCACAACAAAACCCCTGAACGTGGGATGCGCAAGGGGCCAATCCCAGGCGGTGGCCACCGGGTCATCGGCTACAGTTCGTGACAGTCGCCTCAAAAGAAGCGCTTTCATGGCGCTTTTCCACCCTTCAAGGCCTCCGCGCCACGCAAGGAAGCATGCAAAACGCCACGCCCTGGATCATCGCCATTGCCGCCGGCTTTGCCTTCCTGGCAGGTCTGCTGCTGTGGGTCCTGCGTCGGCCCGGCCCCAAGGCCAAGCCATTGCCCAGTGAGTGGTCACTTACTGCACGCCCAGTCTTCAACGCCGACGAGCGCCGCGTCTACCGCCTGCTCAAGGAAGCGCTGCCCCACCATGTGATCCTGGCCAAGCTGCCGCTGGTGCGCTTCTGCCAGCCCAACGAAGCCACCGAGGTCCGTTATTGGTTCGACCTGTTGGGCACCATTCACGTGAGCTTTGCCATCTGCAGCCCGAACGGCCGCGTGCTGGCCGCCATCGACCTGGACGGCGAGCGCTCCATCTCCGGCCGCAACCTGCAGATCAAGCAGTCCGTGCTGTCGGCCTGCCGCGTGCGCTACCTGCGCTGCCCGATCGACAGCCTGCCCAGCGCCGCCGAGCTGCAGCTGCTGGTGCCGTATTCCAACAGCCAGTCGCGCGGCCCGCAGGCGGCCCCTATCCCGCAGCGCCGTGCGGCCACGCACGCCTCGCGCCAGCAGGAGCGCGCCAGCCTCTGGCAGGACTCCGCCATCTTTGCCGATTCCTTCTTCGCCCCGGACAGCCGCTTCGACCCTGAAGCCTCCCGCCCGGGCCGACTGGGCTCGAACAGCGGCTTCGCGCACAGCCGCTCCTTCGCCGAGCCACTCGGCACGGACTCGCAGTACCCCGACGAGGCGCCGAACGACATTGCCGGCGTCGTCGTCGACACACCGCGCTACGGCAGCAGCGGTCGCGGCCCGCGCTGAGGGCCAGTCCTTCGGGCGAGGCGACAATCGGCGGATATGAGCCGCCACCCTGACGTCGACCGCAGCTTCGCGGCCCTCACCCCAGAATTCATGCTCGATGCCCTGGAGGCCGCCGGCCTGTATGGCGACGGCCGCCTGCTGCAGCTCAATTCCTTCGAGAACCGAGTGATCCAGGTCCATCTGGAGGAAGGTTCGGGACTGAGCCCCGTCGCTGTGGCGAAGTTCTACCGGCCCGGCCGCTGGAGCGACGCGCAGATCCTTGAAGAACACGCCTTCGCCGCCGAGCTGGCCGAAGCCGAGGTCCCGGTGGCCGCGCCTTGGAAGCTCGGCGACAGCACGCTGCGCCACGAGCAGGGCCAGCGCTTCGCCGTCACCGGCCGCCAAGGCGGCCGCGGCCCCGAGCTTGAAGATCCGCAAGTGCTGACTTGGATCGGCCGCCTGCTCGGCCGCTTGCACAACGTCGGCCGCCGTCGCCCCTTCGAGCACCGCCTGCGCTGGGCCAGCAGTGCACCGGCCGTGGAGGCGCGTGATTTCCTCGTGGGCAGCGAAGCCGTACCGCTCGAGATCCGCTCCGCCTGGCGCGAGACGGTCGATCGCTGCATCGAAGCCATCGATGCAGCCTTTGCAGCCTTGCCCGATCTGCAAGTGCTGCGCCTGCATGGCGATTGCCATCCCGGCAACATCCTCTGGACGCCCGACGGCGGCCCGCACTTCGTCGACCTCGACGACGCCGTCACCGGTCCGGCCGTGCAGGACTTGTGGATGTTGCTCTCGGGCGATGAACTCTCGTCTCGCCAGCAGCTTGCCTACGTGCTCGAAGGCTACGAAACGGTGGCCGAGTTCGATCGCCGCGAGCTGGCGCTGATCGAGCCGTTGCGCACGCTGCGCATGATCCACCACAGCGCCTGGCTGGCGAAGCGTTGGGGCGATCCGGCCTTCCCGATCGCCTTCCCCCTGGTTCGGCACGCCGAACTACTGGAACGATCAGGTGGCGAAGCTTCGCGAGCAGCTGCAGAACATGGCAGCGCCAGTCGCCGCGCCGCCCGCAGTGGCAGCCGACGAGGAAGAGGAGTACCGGTTCTGGGACATGTGATCGCAGAACCGATCAGTTCCCCAGCCGCGCCAGCTCCCGCTTGGCCAGGCTGTATTCCAGGAACTCGCTCACGCCCGTGCCCAGGCTGCCCCTGAACAGCACCTTGGCCTCGCTGGCCTTGTTCTCCAGCGCCGCCTTGCGGCCGGCGAAGAAGTAGAGCTCGCACTCGCGCTGCGCCCTGCGGTCCTTCTCGGCACCGGCTTCAGCGAGGGCGCTCTTGAAGTCGATCTCCCCGCGCAGAAAGCGCAACACCGGATTCGGCCAGGCCGGGCGTGCGTTGCCGGGGCGCAGTTCATCCGTGGCCTTGATGGCGTCCTGGCCCTGGCCCAGCGCGCTGAGGAAGGTCCAGATGCTGCCGTAGCCCTGGTCCACCTCGCGGTTGGAAACGAGGATCGTCGCCAGATCGGAGCGCGCGCCAGCGTAGTCACCGGACATGTGGCGCGCATAGGCCTTGATGTAGCGGCTGGCCGTGTCGTCGGCCTTCAGGCCCAGCGCCTGATCGGCCGAAGCGATGGCTTCGGCGTCGCGCCCGCGCAGGAAGGCGTTGACGGCCAGTCCGGCCAAGGGCTCGCTGGCTTGCGGATCGAGCCTGGCCGCCTCTTCGAAGGATTGGCGGCCCAGGCCCAGCTCGCCAATGTGATCGGCTGCCTCGCCGCGTTGCACCAGCACTTGCGCACGCGCCTTGGGCGGCAGACGTTTGTCGGCCAACATCAGGCCGAAGGCCAGCACGCGCACGTGCGCCTTGCCCTGCTCTTCCGTGGCGTTGATCGGCACGCGCAGCGTCTTGAGCTTCTCCTTCATCGCGTCCTGATCCTTGGGCGCGAGCGCGGGCAATGGTGATGCTGTTGCCCAGCCGCGGCCAGACCTTGAAGAGCGCGTCGCGATACGCCTGCCATTGCCCGGGCTCCACACGGTCCGTCAGCAGCTGCAGCTCGGCCGTGATCGAAGCCTTGAGCGGGCCGCTGTGATAGTCCACGCCGAGCGAGAACTGCGCGTTGCCCTCGCTGAAGCGACTGTCGGATTCGGTCGGGTAGAGCGGATCCTCGGTGACCCACTCGACGCGCTGCGTGTACAGGCCCGGCGTGGCGGTCTGCAAGGCTTGGGTGCGCGGGTTCTGGTCGGAGAGGCGCAGCGTCTCCGTCAGCTGGAACATCGACCAGTCGCCCGAGAGCGAGTAGCGGTCGACGAGGCGCCAGTACTCGCCGGTGCGCAGGCGCTGCGTGACGCGCACCGCGTTGCGACCGGGCACTTCTTCCACCACCGGCGATCCATCGAGCGTGAAGTGAGGATAGGCGCGCAGCAACGGCGTGGTCAGCAGCTTTTCAAAATCGACCGCCGGCATCTGCGAACGCGCGTCGAGCACTCGCTCGCCGATGCTGCCGTAATAGACCGTCACCGATTCGACCTTGCCCTCGTCCTGCAGGCGGCCGAAAGTCAGGCGGTCGACCGTCTCGATGCGCGCAGCGCGCAGGTCGTAGGGCCAGGGCTGCGGCGCGGTCTGATCGGCGCGGGCCAGCAGCGCAGCGCCCAGCGCCTCGCTGTTGCGCGACTCAGGGCTGCCATGCTGGAAAGCGCGCGTGCCGTCCAGCCAGAGCCTCTTGCCATCGAGTTCCACGAGCGCGATGGCGTGGTCGAAGTTCAGCGGGCTGGGCAGGCGCTTGAGTGTCGTCTCGCGCAGATAGGTTGGCACCAGGGCCGGCGTGGCCTTGATGTCGAGCAGCGCGAGCAGGTTCACCAGCAGGGCCGACTTGTCCTTGCAGTCGCCGAAGCGCTGCTGCAGCACCTGCTCGGCCTTGGCCGGTCGGTGGGAGTTGGCGCCGATCTCGGTGCCGAAGTAGCGGATGTCGCCCTGCACGAAGTCCAGCGCCTTCTGCAGGCGTTCGCGGGGCGTGGCCGCGGCAGCGCGGATCTCGGCGGCCTTGGCCGTCAGCGCGGCGCCGCCGCCGGTGTCCTTGAACAGGCCCTCGGCCCAGCGCGCCACATCGGCCCAGTCGGCGAACTCGCTGTATTCGATCTGGTCGACAACGACATCCGCGGCCGGCACGGTCGGGTCGTAGTGGAACTGCGGGGCATTGGCGCGGCGGATCAGCAGCTCGCGCCAGCCCTTGTCGGTCTGGTCCTTGATCGTGACCAGCTCCTTGGGCGCGCGGAAGCGGATGTTGCGGCTCTCCGGCGCCAGCATGCGCAGGTTCACCAAGCCGACCGGGCCCATGCTGGTGCTGGTCCATTCGGTGTCGACAAAGCGGCCGTCGAAAACCGGGTTGTCGCCGATCACCGAGGCCGACCACTCCACCCGATCGCCCACGCGCAGATCGTCCAGCACGATGGACAGCGTCTTTCGACCATCCACCATCTGGCGCTCCAACTGCGGCTCGCGGTGCAGCAACTTGATCAGCTTGCGGTCGAGCTTGTCGATGCGCTTGCCTTCGCGCAGCAGCTGCAGCTGGTGCACGACGACACGCTGGTAGCTGGGATCGAAATCGACCGTGATCTGCGAACCGTTCTGCAGGCCTGCCGTGCTGGTGATGGCGCGGATGGCGTGCTGGTATCGCACCGTGCCGGCCGGCTCCAGGCGCGTCTGGTGGTCCATCAGCAGCACCTGGACGGCGGCGCTCTCAGACGGCGGCTGCGGCACGCCGGGATCGACGACCCAGCCGGGCCTGGGGCCAAAGCGGTATTCCTGCTGCGCCGCAGCGGGCGCGGCGACCGCCGGCGCGGGCTTGGTGGCGGCAAAAGCCGTAGCGTCGAAGTTCAGCGCAAGAGCAAGCACGAGGGCGAGCGCCCGAGCCGTGGGAGTGCGAGACATGAAAAATGGCCCTGCCAGTGATGACAGGGCCATTTTCTCCAGTGCGCCCGCCAGATTTCGGGCGGACTTTCCCTCAACGGGAATTCTTCACTGCTGGGTCAGCAGGGCGTTGATGCGGCGCACGTAGCCGGCCGGGTCCTCCAGCGTGCCGCCTTCGGCCAGCACGGCCTGGTCGAACAGCACCTGGGCCAGATCGTCGAAACGCTCGCCGCTGGCCTCGAGCTTCTTGACCAGCGCGTGCTCGGCGTTGATCTCCAGCGTGGGCAGGCTGGCGGGTGCCGTCTGGCCGGCCTGCTTCAGCAGGCGTGCCAGGTGGCCGCTCATGTCGCCCTCTTCCACCACGATGCAGGCGGGCGAATCGACCAGGCGGGTCGTCACGCGGACGTCCTTGGCCTTGGTCCTCAGCGCTTCCTTGAGCTTGTCGATCAGCGGCTTGCTGGCCTCAGCGGCTGCCTCGGCGGCCTTCTTCTCGTCTTCGTCCTGCAGCTTGCCCAGGTCCACGGCGCCCTTGGCCACGGATTGCAGCGTGTGGCCCTCGAACTCGTAGAGGTTGGACAGCATCCACTCGTCCACGCGGTCGGTCAGCAGCAGCACCTCCAGGCCCTTCTTGCGGAAGATCTCGAGCTGCGGACTGTTCTTGGCGCCAGAGAGCGAATCTGCGGTGATGTAGTAGATGGCCTCCTGGCCTTCCTTCATCCGCTTGACGTAGTCCTCGAAGCTCACGCCGCTGTCGGCTTCGGTCGAGGCGAAGCGAAACAGCTTGGTCAGGCGCTCGTGGTTGGCGTGGTCTTCGCCCATTCCTTCCTTCAGCACCGGACCAAAGTCGGCCCAGAACTCGGCGTACTTCTGCGCTTCAGCGGCGTCCTCGCTGTTGGCCAGAGCCTCCAGCATCGACAGCACGCGCTTGGTCGAACCTTCGCGGATCACCTTCACGTCGCGGCTCTCCTGGAGCAGCTCGCGCGAGACGTTCAGCGGCAGGTCGGCCGAGTCGATCACGCCCTTCACGAAGCGCAGGTAGACGGGCATCAGCGCCTCGGCGTCATCCATGATGAAGACGCGCTTGACGTAGAGCTTCACGCCGCCACGCTTGTCGCGATTCCACAGGTCGAACGGCGCCTTTTTGGGGATGTAGAGCAGCTGCGTGTACTCGCTGCGGCCTTCCACGCGGTTGTGCGTGTAGGCCAGCGGCGCATCGCTGTCATGCGAGATCTGCTTGTAGAACTCTTCGTACTGTTCTTCGGTGATTTCGCTCTTGGCGCGCGCCCACAGGGCCGAAGCCTTGTTCACGCTTTCCCACGCATCGGTCAGCACCGACTTGGCTTCATCCGGCAGCCACTCTTCCTTTTTCATCAGGATGGGCAGCGAGATGTGATCCGAGTACTTGCTGATGACGGACTTCAGGCGCCAGGTCTTGAGGAACTCGTCCTCGCCTTCGCGCAGGTGCAGGATCACCTCGGTGCCGCGGCCGGGCTTGTTGATGGCTTCAACCTCATAGTCGCCCGTGCCTTCGCTGCTCCAGCGTACGCCTTGATCGGCCGGCAGCCCGGCGCGGCGCGATTCGACCGTGATGCGGTCCGCCACGATGAAGCCCGAGTAGAAGCCCACGCCGAACTGGCCGATCAGGTTGGCGTCCTTCTTTTGGTCGCCCGAGAGGTTGGCCATGAAATCGCGCGTGCCGCTCTTGGCGATGGTGCCCAGGTGCGCAATGGCTTCCTCGGCGCTCATGCCGATGCCGTTGTCGCTGATGGTCACGGTGCGGGCGGCTTCGTCGAACGAAACGCGCACTTCGAGGTTCGGCGTGTCTTCGAACAAGGCGGCGTTGTCCAGGGCCTCGAAGCGCAGCTTGTCGCAGGCGTCGGAAGCGTTGGAGACCAGCTCGCGCAGGAAGATCTCCTTGTTGGAGTAGAGCGAGTGCGTGACGAGGTGCAGGATCTGCTTGACCTCGGCCTGGAAGGAATGGGTTTGCTTCGTCATGGAGTCCGATGGGAGTCAGTGGGGGGCGCTTTCGCGCTGGCGGCCGATATTTTGGGCCAGATCGAACAACTTCAAGCGCGACCCATAAACTGCCGCCCATGCTCTACTGGTTCGATCTCATGGGCGTGGCCGTCTTCGCCGTCTCCGGCGCGCTGGCGGCCATGCAGGCCGGGCTCGATCTCTTCGGCCTGCTGGTGCTGGCGGCCGTGACGGCCATCGGTGGCGGCACGCTGCGCGACGTGCTGCTCAATCGCCACCCGATCGGCTGGATGCGCGACGGCCGCTACCTGGTCGTCATCTGCGTTGCAGCGCTGCTGACGGCTGCCTACGGCCAGCTCTCCCCCGGGGCTATGAAGGGGCTGCGTGTGGCCGACGCATTGGGCCTGGCGCTCTTCGCCCTGACCGGCACGGAGCTGGCAGAAGACTGCGGCATCAAGCGCGTGCCGGCGCTGCTGATGGGCACGCTGACCGCCGTGGGCGGCGGCGTGGTGCGCGATCTGCTCTCGGGCCAGGTGCCGCTGCTGCTGCGCAAGGACATCTACGCCACGGCGGCCATCGTGGGCATCGCGCTCTACCAGGGCTTGCGTGCAGCGGGCCTCAAGCGCGATCACGCCTTCCTGATCGGCATCGTCTGCGTGGCCGGCCTGCGCCTGGCCGCCATCCGCTACGACTGGCAGTTGCCAAGCCCGGAGCTCTACCGCTGAAGCTCAGCGCTGGCGACGCGCCTTCACCGCCTCGCTCAGCACCTCCAGCACCTCGATCGAATCGTCCCAGCCCAGGCAGGCATCGGTGATGCTCTTGCCGTACTCCAGCTTGGATGGATCGTCCTTGCCCGGCGTGAATTTCTGCGCTCCGTCGTGCAGATGGCTTTCCACCATCACGCCGAAGATCGAGCGGCTGCCGGCCTTCATCTGCGCCGCAATGTCCTTGGCGACGTCGAGCTGGCGTTCGTGGCGCTTAGAGCTGTTGGCGTGCGAGCAGTCCACCATCAGGCGCGTGTCCAGCTTGGCCGCGGCCAGATCGGCGCAGGCCACGGCCACGCTCTCGGCGTCATAGTTCGGCGCCTTGCCGCCGCGCAGGATCACGTGGCAATCCGGATTGCCGCGCGTCTCGACGATGGCGACCTGGCCGTTCTTGTGCACCGACAGGAAGTGATGCGGCCGAGCGGCAGCCTGGATGGCGTCGGTGGCGATCTTGATGTTGCCGTCCGTTCCGTTCTTGAAGCCGATCGGCGCGCTGATGCCGGAGGCCAGCTCGCGGTGGACCTGGCTCTCTGTCGTGCGCGCGCCGATGGCGCCCCAGGAGATCAGGTCGCCGATGTACTGCGGGCTGATCACGTCGAGGAATTCGCTGCCCGCCGGCAGGCCCAGGCGGTTGATCTCCAGCAGCAACTGGCGCGCGATGCGCAAGCCTTCATCGATGCGGTAGCTCTCGTCCAGGTACGGGTCGTTGATCAGTCCCTTCCAGCCGACCGTCGTGCGCGGCTTCTCGAAGTAGACGCGCATCACGATCTCCAGCGTGTCCTTGTACTTCTTGCGCATCTCCTTCAGGCTGCGCGCGTATTCGAGCGCGGCGGCCGGATCGTGGATGGAACACGGGCCGATGATCAGCAGCAGGCGGTCGTCCTTGTCCTGCATGATGTCGCGGATGGTCTGGCGCGTGCCGGTGATGAGGCGCTCCATCGGCGTGCCCGAGATCGGGAAGAAGCGGATCAGGTGCTCGGGCGGCGGCAGCGGCGTGACGTCGCGGATGCGCTGGTCGTCGGTCTCGCTGGTCTTGTCCTCGTGCGAGTACCAGCGCTCGGCCTGGATTTCTGGCTTGGCGGTCTTGGCGTTCATCTCTCGTCTCCTCGGGGGCAACTGAAAAAACTGGGCATAAAAAAACCGCCGGGCTTTTCGGGCCCGGCGGTTTGGGGGAATCTTGTTGCGTCTGTCTACAGCGCGCGCTCAGATCTCTCCACCGCCGGGGCAGGGATAAAACCAAAAGCTAAAAAACACGGCTTGCGAAGACATGGGCCGAAATCTAGCACGGATGCCCGATCCAGCTTTCGCGCTCGGTGAAGCGAGCCTCGCGGGCCGCGATGCCAGCAGGGCCATCCCGGCTTGACCATACTCGCCCACGGCGTTTCACTCCCTAACGTCCAAATTCAGGAGACAAGACAGATGGACAGAAGAAAAGCCCTGGTCGGCGCCGCCATCGGCGGGCTGACCGTTTCCGCCGCCGGCGCTGCACCCACAACAGCGAACAAGGCGCTGTTCGCCGTGGCCCAGCCGACGATCCCCGTGGCCGGCAGCGAAGAACTCTTCCCCGTTCGCCGCATCTACTGCATCGGCCGCAACTACGCCGCCCATGCCAAGGAGATGGGGTCAGACCCCAGCCGTGAGCCCCCCTTCTTCTTCCAAAAGCCCAGCGACGCCGTTCAGTTCGTGGCGCCGGGCCACATGACCGAGCACCCCTACCCCACGCTCACCAAGAACTACCACTACGAGCTGGAGCTGGTGGCCGCGCTGCACAAGGGCGGGCGCAACGTGCCGGTCGAGAAGGCGCTGGACCTGGTCTACGGCTACGCAGTCGGCCTGGACATGACGCGGCGCGACCTGCAACGCGGCATGGGCGACCAGAAGAAGCCTTGGGAGATCGGCAAGAGTTTTGACCACTCCGCGCCCGTCGGCCCGATCCACAAGGTGGCGCAGGTCGGCCACATCAAGGCCGGCGCGATTCAGTTGAAGGTCAACGGCGCGGTGAAGCAGGAGGCCGACCTGAGCCAAATGATCTGGAACGTGGCCGAGCAGATCGCCCAGCTCTCGCAGGCCTTTGAGCTGATGCCCGGCGACATCATCTACAGCGGCACGCCGGAGAACGTCGGCCCGGTCGTGCCGGGCGACATCATGGAAGGCTCAATCGTCGGCCTGCCGACGTTGAATGTGAAGGTGGTTTAAGCCGTACCGCCGACCGTCAGGCCGTCGATGCGCAGCGTCGGCTGGCCGACGCCGACCGGCACGCTCTGGCCTTCCTTGCCGCAGACGCCCACGCCGGTGTCGAGCTGCATGTCGTTGCCGATCATGCTCACACGGGTCAGCGCATCCGGCCCGTTGCCGATGATGGTGGCGCCCTTGACCGGATACAGGATCTTGCCCTTCTCCACCCAGAAGGCCTCGCTGGCCGAGAACACGAACTTGCCGCTCGTGATGTCGACCTGGCCGCCGCCGAAGTTGGTGGCGTAGAGACCGCGCTCGATGCTGGCGATGATCTCCTTGGGATCGTCCTTGCCGCCGAGCATGTAGGTGTTGGTCATGCGCGGCATCGGCACGTGGGCGTAGCTTTCGCGGCGGCCGTTGCCGGTGGGCGCCACCTTCATCAGGCGCGCGTTCATCGCATCCTGGATGTAGCCCCTGAGGATGCCGTCCTCGATCAGCACGTTGCGCTGCGAGGCACAGCCTTCGTCGTCGATGTTGAGCGAGCCGCGGCGATCAGGGATGGTGCCGTCGTCCAGCACCGTCACGCCCTTGGCCGCCACCCGCTGGCCAATGCGGCCGGAGAAGGCGCTCGAGCCCTTGCGGTTGAAGTCACCTTCCAGGCCGTGACCCACAGCTTCGTGCAGCAGCACGCCAGGCCAGCCGGAGCCAAGCACCACGGTCATCTCGCCGGCCGGGACCGGGCGCGATTCGAGGTTGGTCAGCGCCGCGTTGACGGCCTGATCGACGTAGCTTGCGATCATCTCGTCAGTGAAGTACGCAAGGCCGAAGCGACCACCGCCGCCGCCGCTGCCCACTTCACGCCGACCGTTGGATTCGGCAATCACGGTGATGGACATGCGCACCAGCGGGCGCACATCGGCGGCCAGCGTGCCATCGGCGCGGGCGATCAGCACCACCTCGTGCTCAGCTGCCAAGCCGGCCATGACCTGCGCCACGCGCGGGTCCTTGGCACGGGCCATCTTCTCTGCGCGCTCCAGCAGCGCAACCTTGGCCGTGCTGTCCAGGCTGGCGATGGGGTCGGTCTCGCCGTAGAGCACCCGGCTCGGCGCGATGTTTGATTGGGAGGGCACTCGCACGCGACGGCTCTGGCCGGCGGCGGCAATGGTGCGCACGGTGCGGGCCGCATCGAGCAGCGCGGCCTCGGACAGGTCGTCGGAATAGGCAAACGCCGTCTTCTCGCCAGCCACGGCACGCACGCCCACGCCCTGGTCAATGGAGAAGCTGCCGCTCTTGACGATGCCCTCCTCCAGGCTCCAGCCCTCGGCACGCGTGTGCTGGAAGTAGAGATCGGCATCGTCCACGCGATGCTCGGTGATCAGGCGCAAGGCCTTGGACAGCGTGGCCTCCGTCAGGCCATAGGGCTCGAGCAGCTGGGCGCGGGCGGTGGCGAGACGGGCGATGGTGGGTTCGCGGGCAATCATGCGTCGATTGTAGGGATCGAGAGTCCGACCGTGATTTGCCCTTGCTCGCAACGTGCAAGGACACTGCCACCGTGCATCAGCGCCACGGCTTTCACGATGGCCAGGCCGAGGCCGTGGTTGTTTTCGCTGTTCGCACGCGATGCATCGCCACGGTAGAAGCGATCAAACAGCCGCGTCAGTTGATCGGCAGGAATCGGCTGTGCTAACGCGTTGCTCACACTGACCTCGGCCATGTGTCCATCGCCCGGCGCCACGCGAGCAATCAGCGTGCTGCCGGAGGGCGCGTGCTGGATCGCGTTCTGCAGCAGATTGCTCATCGCACGGTGGATCAGAGAGGGCTCGATCACGGCCTGCGCATCGCCCTCGATCTGCACCGAGAGCCCAGCTTCGTCGAGCAGGACTTCGTAGAATTCCACCGTCTTCGTCAGCTCGGCAGACAACGAGCGCGGTACGGCTTGCGCCGCACGCTCGCCCTGCTCAGCGCGAGCCAAGAAGAGCATGTCCGCCACGATGGCGCGCAGCCGTTCCAGCTCTTCGAGATTGGTGTGCAGCAGCTCGCGCAGCTCGGGCGCGCTGCGATCACGAGAGAGCGCCACCTGCGTCTGGCCGATCAGGTTGGCCAGCGGCGTGCGCAGCTCATGGGCCACGTCGGCGTTGAAGCTCTCCAGCTGAACATACGCGCCTTCCAGCCGGTCCAGCGCGGCGTTGAAGCTCTGGCCCAGCTGGGCCAGCTCCACGGGCAATGCGGCCTGGCTGAGGCGCTGCTTGCGCGCCGTGGGGCCGATGCGGCGCGCTTCGGAAGACAAGCGCAGCACCGGGTTGAGGCCCACGCGAGCGATCCAGTAACCGAGCGCTGCCACCACCAGCGCGCCGCCCAGCACGATGGGCAGCAGCATGCGTTCGAAGCGGCTCGTCGTCTGGTCGAAGGGGTCGCTGGTCACGCCGACGATCAGCACCATCGGCCCGCGCACGGGCGTGGCTTCGAGCTGCACGGCGGAAACCGCCATCGGCACGCCGGCCACGTCGATGTGGCGGATGCGGCCATCGGCCTGCTTGGCCAGTGCCTCGGCCTCGGCGCCCAGGCGCCATTTCGGGTCCGTGCTCCACATCCAGTAGTGCACACGGCCGGTGCTGGCCAGCGTCTCGATCTTGAGCTTGGCGCGCTCGGCCAGATCGTCCGCGCGACCACGTTCGAGCAAATAGCGCATGTCGACCATGCGAGCCAGTACCTGATCCTGCTGCTGGCGTGTGAGCTCGCGATGCAGCACCTCACGCAAAGCCAGTCCGATGCCGAGGAAACCGACCAGGGCGGCCAGCGCAAACATCAGCGCCAGGCGCAGCGAAATGGACTCAGGCTTCACGTTCTTCCATCACATAGCCCATGCCGCGGATCGTGTGCAGCAGCGGCTTGGCAAACGGCGCATCGATCTTGGCGCGCAGCCGCTTGATGGCGACCTCGACGACGTTGGTGTTGCTGTCGAAGTGCATGTCCCACACCAGCTCGGCGATGGTGGTCTTGGAGAGGATCTCGCCCTGGCGGCGCGCCAGCAGGGCGACGAGGGCGAATTCCTTGGCCGTCAGGTCGAGCCGCTGCCCGTCGCGCGTGGCGCGGCGGGCGATCAGGTCGATGGACAAATCACCGACGCGCAGCAGCGTGGCCTCCTGCGCACGGCCGCGACGGTTCAGCGCCTGCAGCCGCGCATAGAGCTCGACGAAAGAGAACGGCTTGACGAGGTAGTCGTCCGCGCCTTCACGCAAGCCGCGCACGCGGTCCTCCACGCCGTCCCGCGCAGTCAGCATGATGACCGGCGTGTTCTTCACCGCGCGCAGCGAGCGCAGCAGCTCGAAGCCGTCCAGGCCCGGCAGCATGCCGTCGAGCACGATCACGTCGTAGTCGTGATGGACGGCCAGGTGCTGCCCGTCGATGCCGTCGAAAGCGAGATCGACCGTGCAGCCTTGCTCCGTCAGCCCCTGACGGAGGTAGTCGGCGGTCTTGCGCTCGTCCTCGACGATCAGCACCTTCATGCGGCCTCAGTCTTTCCCGCGGCCTTGCGCGCGACGCGTGCTTCCTTGCGCTTCACGTACCAGTGGTGGGCGCGGTCGAGGTAGAGGTAGACGACGGGCGTCGTGAACAGCGTGAGCATCTGCGACAGGATCAGGCCGCCCACCATCGCAAAGCCCAGCGGACGGCGCAGCTCGGAACCGGCGCCGTGGCCGATCATCAGCGGCAGGCCGGAGAGCAGCGCGCACATCGTCGTCATCATGATGGGGCGAAAGCGCATCAGGCAGGCCTCGTAGATCGCCTCCTTGGGGCCGAGCCCGCGCTCACGCTCGGCCTCGAGCGCGAAGTCCACCATCATGATGCCGTTCTTCTTGACGATGCCGATCAGGAGCACGATGCCGATCAGCGCGATCACCGAGAGGTCGAAGCCGCCCGCCATCAGGATCAGCAGCGCGCCCACGCCGGCCGAAGGCAGCGTGGAGAGGATCGTCAGCGGATGGATGTAGCTCTCATAGAGCAGGCCCAGCACGATGTACACGGCGATCAGCGCAGCGGCGATCAGGTAGGGCTGCGTGCGCAGCGAATCGCCGAAGGCCTGGGCCGTGCCCTGGAAGCTGCCAGAGAGCGTGGCCGGGGCGTTCATCTCGCGCATGGCCGCCTCGATGTCCTTCACCGCATCGCCCAGCGAATGGCCAAGGTCGAGGTTGAAGCTCACCGTCACCGCCGGGAACTGGCCCTGGTGGTTGACCGAGAGATAGCCGGTGCGCGTCGTATCCACCTTCACGAAGGTGGACAGCGGCACCTGCTGGCCCGAGGTCGGCGAGGTGATGTAGATCTTGTCGAACAGGCGCGTGTCCTGCTGCAGCTCCGGCGTCACTTCCAGGATCACGTTGTAGCTGTTGAGCTGCGTGAAGAACTGCGTGACCTGGCGCTGGCCGATGGCGCTGTAGATCGTCGAATCGATCACCGCCGGCGTGATGCCGTAGGTGGCAGCGCGCTCGCGGTCGATGGTGATGTTGGCGGTCGGCGCGGCGTTCTGCTGGTCACTCGAAACGTCGGTCAAGCCCTTGATGTGCGAGAGCCGCTCGGTAACGCGCGGCGCCCAGTCGTTGAGCTCGTCCAGATTGGTGTCGGTCAGCGTGAACTGGTACTGGGTGCGCGACTGACGGGCGCCCACGTTCACGTCCTGGCCGGCTTGCAGGAAGACCTGCACGCCCGGCAGCTTGGACAGCTTGGGGCGCAGGCGAGCGATGATCTCGTCCGCCGTGGCCTCGCGGCCCTGGTCCTTCGGGCGCAGGCCCATGAAGAGGTTGCCCTGGTTGAAGCCGCCACCGCCCACCGCCACACCGAAGCCGGACACGTCCGGATCCTGGCGCACGATTTCCGCCACGTGGATCATGCGCTCAAACATCGCGGTGGACGAAGTGTCCTGGCCCGAGATGATCTGCCCTCCGATGAAGCCGGTGTCCTGCTGCGGGAAGAAGCCCTTCGGGATGCTGATGAACAGCACGACAGACAACGCCACCGTGGCCAGGAAGCTCATCAGCGTGATGAGCGGATGGCGCAGCACCAGCTGCAGGCCGCGGCGGTAGCCCGAGAGCATCAGGTCGAAGCCGCGCTCGAAAGCCATGTACATCTTGCCGTGTTTGACGTGATGCTGGTCGGTCAGGAAGCGCGAGCACAGCATGGGCGTCAACGTCAGCGAGACGATCACGCTGACGATGATCATCACCGTCACCGTCACCGCAAACTCGCGGAACAGCCGGCCGACGATGCCACCCATCAGCAGAATTGGGATGAACACGGCGATCAGCGAGACCGAGATCGACACGATGGTGAAGCCGATCTCTTCGGCGCCCTTGATCGCCGCCTCCATTCGGCCCATGCCGTTCTCGATGTGGCGGTAGATGTTCTCCAGCATCACGATGGCGTCGTCGACGACGAAGCCCACCGCGATGGTCAGCGCCATCAGCGAGAGATTGTCCAGGCTGTAGCCCAGCGCGTACATGATGGCCGCAGTGCCCAGCAGGGCCAGCGGCACGGTCACGCTGGGAATCAGTGTGGCGGCCACGTCGCGCAGGAAGACGAAGATCACCGCCACCACGAGCAGGATGGACAGGATCAGCGTGAACTCCACCTCGTGCACCGAGGCGCGGATCGTCTGCGTGCGGTCGATCAGTTTGTTGACGGTGATCGAGGGCGGGATCGATTCACGGAAGCGAGGCAGCGCGGCTTCCACGCGGTCCACCGTGTCGATCACGTTGGCACCCGGCTCCTTCACGACGGCCAACAGGATGGTGCGGCCGTTCGTGATGTTGGAGCCCTCGGCCGCGCCGGCACCGGCGTAGCCCCAGGCAGCACTCTTGACGTTCTCCGGCGCATCGACGGCCACGCCGATGTCGCGGATGCGGATGGGCGCGCCGTTCTTGTACGCCAGCACCACGTCGTTCCACGGCTTGGCGCGCAGGATCTGGTCGTTGGTGTAGACGTTGAAGGCCTGCGCCGGGCCGTCGATGGTGCCGGTCGGGCTGCTCACCGTCACGCTGGCGATCACGCCGCGCACGTCTTCGAGCGAGAGGCCTACGGCCTTCAGGCGCGCCGGATCAACCTGCACGCGCACCGAGGGCTTCTGCACGCCGAAAATGTTCACCAGGCCCACGCCCTTGATGCGCGAGATCTGCTGCGCCAGCACGTTGTCGGCGTAGTCGTTCACCTCGGTCAGCGGCAGCACGTCGGACTGCACGGCGAAGATGGCGATGGCCAGGTCGGCCGGATTGATCTTGCGGAACGAAGGCGGGCTGGGCAGGTTCTTGGGCAGTTGGCCGGTGGCGGAGTTGATCGCCGTCTGCACGTCCAGCGCCGCGCCGTCGATGGCGCGGTCAAGGTCGAACTGCAGGGAGATCTGCGTCTGGCCCAGCGTGCTGACCGAGGTCATCTGCGTCAGGCCCGGGATCTGCGAGAGCTGGCGCTCCAGCGGCTGAGCCACGTTGGCGGCCATGGTCTCGGGGCTGGCGCCGGGCAGGCGGCCGGTGACCTGGACGGTGGGAAAGTCCACCTGCGGCAGCGGCGCCACCGGCAGCAGCGGCCACGCCGCCACGCCGATGAGGCCCAGCGCCACGGCCAGCAGCGTGGTGCCGATGGGGCGCTTGATGAAGGCGGTGGAGATGCTCACTTCGAAGCTCCGGAAGCAGCCGAGGCTGCCGACTTGGGCTTGTCCGCCACATCACTGATCTTCGAGCCCGGCGTCAGGCGGTACTGGCCGTCAACGACGACGCGGTCACCGGCCTTCAAGCCTTGCGTGATCTGCACGCGGCGGGCATCGACCTCGCGCATGGCCACGCTCTGCACGCGTGCCTTGCCTTCGGCGTCGATCACGTAGACGAACAGGCCCTGCTGGCTGCGCTGCACGGCGGCCGGCGGCACTGAGAGTGCATCGTCGTCCACGCCAAGCACCAGCCGTGCCTCGACCTGCTGGCCCGGCCACAGCTTGTGCTCGCGATTGCGGAAGACCGCCTTCATCTGCACGGTGCCAGTGGCGGTGTCGATCTGGTTGTTCAAGAGCGTCAGCTCGCCATCGGCCAGCACGGCGTGGGTGTCGCGGTCCAGGGCCTGCACGGCGAGCTTCTTCTTCGTGCCCGACTTCTCGGCATCACGCAGCGCCTTGTTGATGGCCTGGAAGTTGCCATCGGGCAGCGCGAACTGCACGTTGATCGGGTCGATCTGGTTGATGACGACGAGGCCCGCCGCATCGGTGGCGTGCACGATGTTGCCGGCGTCCACCAGGCGCGCACCGGCGCGGCCGCTGATCGGTGAAGTGATGCGGGCGAAGGACAGCTGCACGCGCGCGGCGGCCAGCGTGGCGGCGTCGCTGCGCACGGCGGCCTGCAGCTGGCGCACCAGCGCGCGCTGGGCATCGAGCTGCTGCTGCGTGGCAGCCTGGTCCTTGATCAGGTCGCTGTAGCGCTGCAGATCGTGCTCGGCATTGGTCAGCTGCGCTTCATCGCGCGCACGCTGCGCCTCGGCCTGCGCCACGGCGGCGGCCAGGGTGCGGTCGTCCAGTTGCACGAGCAGCTGGCCGGCCTTGACGTCGTCGCCTTCCTTGAAGTGCACGCTGTCGAGCTGGCCGTCCACGCGCGAGCGCACGGTCACGCTCTGCGCAGCCAGCACGGTGCCGATGCCCGAGAGCGCGTTGGGCAGCGGGCCTTGCGTGACGAGGGCCGTGCGCACGGGCACCGGCGCGCCGCCGCCCTTCTTGCCACCTTCGGGCTTGGATTGAGCTTGCGCATCGCCGATCACCAGCGGCTTGATCACGGGCCAGGCCAGCGCCACGCCGAAAGCCAGGCCGACGATGATCAGGGCCTTGCGGGGGGAGGTCTTGGAGTTGTTGCTGGTCTTCACTGTTGTTCTTTCTTCTGCGACTGAACACCGTAGCCGCCACCGAGCGCCTTGGTCAGCGCCACGCTGGCCGTCAGCTCACGGCCTTGCAATTGAACGAGGCTGCGCTCGGCATTGAGCGACAGCGCCTGTGCGTTGATGACCGCCACATAGGTCGAGGTCCCGGCCTGGTACTGGCGCAGCAGCACGCGCTCGGATTCGCGTGCGGCCTTCAGCGCCGTGATCTGCAGCTCGCGCTCGCGCGCCAGCTCGCGCAGCGCGGCAAGGTTGTCTTCCACTTCCTGGAAGCTCTGCAGCACCGTCTGGCGGTAGCCTGCGGCGGCCTGATCGAAGGCGGCGGTGGCCTGGTCGCTGACGGCGCGGCGAGCGCCACCATCGAACAGCGTGGCGGTGAGTGCGGCGCCGAGGGCCCAGACGCGATGCGGCGAGGCGGACCACAGGCCCAGCGAGGTCTCGCCGCCATTGCCGGAGAAGGTCAGGCGCGGGAACCACGCGGCGCGGGCCACGCCGATCTGCGCGTTGGCGGACTGCACGCGGGCTTCAGCGGCGGCGACGTCGGGGCGGCGCTCCAGCAGGGCGGAGGGCAAGCCCGGCGGCATCACCGGCAGCTTCATCGCCAGCGATCCGGCGGGCAGCTTGAAGTCGGCCGGCGCCTGGCCCTGCAGCACGGCCAAGGCGTGCTGGAGCTGGCGGCGCTGCAGGTTGACGTCCACGGCCTGGGCCTGGGCGGTGGCCAGGGTGCTGCGGGCCAGCTCCACATCGGCCGGCGTGGCCACGCCCGCTCGCGCCTGCGACTCGGCGATCTTCAGCGACTTCTCGTAGCCCGCGATGGTGCGCTCGTAGGTGTCGTTCAGCGTGTCGGCCACGCGCAGCTGGATGTAGTTGTTCAGCACCGCAGCCTGCAGCGACAGGCGCGCCGCGGCAAGATCCGCCGCGCTGGCGCGGGCCGTGGCGTCGGCCGCATCCGCGCCAGAGCGCATGCGACCCCAGAGGTCGGGCTCCCAACTGGCGGTGAGGCCCAGGGCGCGCGTGTCGTACAGCGAAGAGCCACTGAGCGCCTGCGCACGCTGGCGCGAGGCCTGGCCGCTCACGCCGAGCTGCGGCCACAGCGTGGCGCTGGCTCCGGCTGCTAACGCCTGGGCTTGACGGAGCTGGGCTTCAGACTGCTTGAGCGTCTGGTTGGCGTTGAGCGCGCGCTCGATCAGCGCATCGAGCGAGGCATCGCCGTAAGCCTGCCACCAAGGCGCGTTGGCAGCAGCCACGCCGGGCCGGGCTTCGCGCCAGGCGCCGTCTTCTTCGAAGGCTGCGGGCGCGGCCACGCCGGGGCGCTCATAGGTGGGGGCCAGCGAGCAGCCGGCCAGCACGAGCGCAAGCGCCAAGGGAGCCAGCGCTGGAGGGAGTGATCGGATCATGGGCGGGAATCTATGCGGGCGGTGCCGACGCGATGCTGTCGGCTCCATGACAAAGCTGTCAGACAGGGAGGCCAAGGGGGTCCTGAAAGATGGAAAGCGCAGCCGCGGACAGCCTGCTGCAAGGCCACAGATTTTTACAAAGAACAGGTGCACCGGCAGGAAGAATTCGTCGTTGTCTCCACAAGCCCGACGCGTTGTCCGGCCCTCAAAACCGCCCCCTCAAGGAGAACCTGTATGAAGCGCACGCAAATCATCGCCGCCCTGTCGCTCGCCGCTCTGAGCAGCCTGAGCTTCGCCGCGGAAACTGCCACCCCGGCCGCCACTCCTGCCAAGACCACCGCCGCCGCTCCGGCCGCCACCGCTGCACCCGCTGCAACGCCCGCCACGATGCCGGCCGCTGCTGCAACGCCCGCCCCGGCTGCCAGCACCGCCAAGCATCACGCCAAGCACCACAAGGCCAAGGCCGCCAAGGCTGCTGAAGGCGCCGCTTCCGCCGCGAAGTAATCCAGACCTCCCCTGAGGCCCTGTCGAAAACGAGACCGAGGAGAGATTCGATGAAGAAGACTGTTCAGATCATTGCCGCCCTGTCTCTGGCCGCCCTTTCTGGCCTGGCCCTCGCTGACAACACCGCCACGCCGCGTGTCGACCAGCGCGAAGCCACCCAGCAACAGCGCATCGCCAACGGCGCTGCCAGCGGCCAGTTGACTGCCAAGGAAACGCAGCACCTGGAGAAGCAGCAGGCCCGCATCGACGCCACCGAGGCCAAGGACAAGGCCGACGGCAAGGTCACCGCCAAGGAACGTCGCCACCTGGCCAAGATGCAGAACAAGGCCAGCAAGGACATCCACGCGGAGAAGCACAACGAAAAGACGGCGAACTGAAGAGATTCAGCGCCGCAAGGCCTGCAAGGTGTAAGCCTTGCAGGCCTTTTTGACTGTGTCATTGCGGCTCGCGAGGTCGTCAGACTTCGCGAGCCTTCTTCATCTCCAGCGCGCGTTCGTAGAGCACGTTCTTGGACTCACCGCTGATTTCAGCCGTTAGCGCCACGGCTTGCTTGAGCGGCAGGGCGTCGAGCAGCAAGCCCAGCGCGCGCAACGCCTCGGCGGGCAGCTCTTCCGCCGCCTCCTTGGGGGCCGAGTGCAGCACCAGCACGAACTCGCCGCGCTCGCGCTGGGCATCAGCCGCCAGCCAGGCCGGCAGCTCAGAGGCCAGCGCCGTGTGCACGGTCTCGAACTGCTTGGTCAGCTCACGGCAGACGGTGACCTTTTGCGCTGGGGCCAGCTCGGCCAGCAGTGCCAGCAAGGCCTCGATGCGATGTGGGGCCTCGAAGATCAGCTGGCTTTGAGCGCTGCCCATCAACACCTGCAAGGCTGAGCGCCGCTCAGCCGCCTTGGTCGGCAGAAAGCCCGCAAAAGCGAAACCCTGCGCCTTGTCGTCACCCGCCACGCTGAGTGCCGTGACGGCGCTGCTGGCGCCTGGGATCGGCAGCACGCGCAGACCGGCCGCGGCCACCGCAGCCACCAGCGCAGCGCCAGGATCGGAAACCGCCGGCGTGCCCGCGTCGCTCACGTAGGCAATGCGCTCACCCGCCTGCAGGCGCGCCACCAGCGCGACGCCGCCTTCGCGTTCGTTGTGCTGGTGCACCGTGATCAACGGCTTGTGCAGACCCAGGTGACGCAGCAGCCCGGCGGTGACGCGGGTGTCTTCGCAAGCCACGGCGTCCACCAAGCCCAGGACATGGATCGCCCTGAGGCTCAAATCAGCAAGATTCCCGATCGGCGTGGCCACCACGTAGAGCGTGGCGACCGGATACTGCTGGCCGCCCGCCGCAGCTTGCGCGGCCTGCATGAGAACCGAGGCGTCGATGTTGTTCAGCAAGAAGTCTTCTCCACAGGTGACCAAGGCCGTGGGCGACGCGGCCGAAGACCGTGCCCTGGCGCATCTGCAGGCCCGCGGCCTGCGCTTGGTGGAGCGCAATTATCGAGTGGCCCGCGGCCCTTCGCCCCGCGCGGGCGAGGTGGACCTGATCCAGCGTGACCGCGATGGCACCCTGGTCTTTGCCGAGGTGCGGACGCGCAGGAACGCCGCACACGGCGGCGGCGCAGCCAGCCCCACAGGCGCCAAGCAACGGCGCCTGATCTATGCGGCACAGCACGTCCTGCTGCGCTTGGCCACGCTGCCTCCCTGTCGGTGCGACGTGGTGGCCATCGAAGGCGAGCGGATCGAATGGATCCGCTCCGCCTTCGATCTCAGTGAGCCTTGAGGCCCTCGAAGACCTTCAGCACCGCGTCAGGTCCCATGCCGCGTGCGTCGGCCAGCTCGCCGGCGCCGGTGGCGCTGGCCACCGTGCCGTCGTTCTTCAGCACGGCCACGGCCGGGATGCCCTTCTTCAGCGGCACGCCCATCTGGTTGGCCAGATCGACGTTCTTGTCGAAGCGGCCCACGTCGACCTTCAGCACCACGAAGCGCTTGTCCACATGGCTGGCCAGCTCGCCGCTGCCCATCTTCTCGGACAGCGAGCGGCAGTCCTTGCACCAGTTGGCGCCGAAGACGATCAGCACGTTCTTCTTGGCCTTGGCGGCCTCGCCCAGCGCAAGATTGAGCTCGGCGCGGGCATCGGCCTGTTCGTTGTAGATCGGCTTGAGAGCGGGGGCAGCTGCAGTGGCAGCAGCTTCCGCAGCCCAGGCCGGCGTGGCCGCAATGACGCTGGCGGCGATCAGCAGGGATGAAATGACTTTCATACCCGCAGTCTGCCATGGACAATTCAACCCCATGAAGATCCATACCATCGAGATCCAGAAGCTCAAGGCTGCCTCCAACACCATCAATGGCCTGATGGTGTTCAAGGTCGACGCCCTGGTGTCTGACAAGAAGCCGCTGGAGGGCATCGAGCCCAGCACGGTCATTTCCATGAGCGAAGCCAACGCCCGCGTGCTGATGAACCTGCTGAAGGCCCAGTTGGCCGAGTTCGACGCCAAGAAACCCAAGAGCCGCCACGGACGCCACGGTTAAGCAACAGAACATGGAATACCCCAAATACAACCCCTCCTCCGACTTCCTGCCGCTCTCCGACGACGAGCTGATGGCGCTGGACGAGCTGCTGTCCGAACTCCCCGGCGAAGCCGTGATGAACATCGAGGCCCTGGACGGCTACCTGGCTGGCCTGCTGCTCACGCCCATTCCCTTGCATGAACGCCCGGGCGCCGACTGGCTGACGCTGATCTGGGGCGGCGACGGTGAAGGCAACCTGCCCTTCCCCAGCGGCAAGCAGAAGAAGAAGGCCGTGCTGCTGATCCTGCGGCACCTGCATTCGATCGCCGTTCAATGGCGCGACCACCCACAAGCCTGGGAGCCGATCCTGAGCGTGGCGGACGTTCCTGCCGAGTCCGAAGACGCCGACGAAGCCGACGAGATCGCCGACGGCGAGGACTGGGCCGTGGGCTTCATGTGCGCAGTGGACATCGCCGCCGCAGCCTGGGAGCCGCTGTTCACCGACGCGCGCAGTGCCGCGCTGCTGGAGCCCATGGTGCTGCTGGGCGCCAACGAAGATTCGCTGGACGAAGCGGCGCGTGTGCGAATTGCGGATCCGGAGCAGCGGGATCAGCTGTCGCGGGCGTTGCCGGACAGTGCGTTGGCACTATTCACTTTGCGGGCCTGAGCTGCGCTGCACAGCGCTTGAATTGGGGAATCCCTCAAAGCACAAACGGCTCCATTTCCCTAGCATCGCGTCGGTTCAAGTTCACCGACTCTAGGGAGTAGATCAATGAAGCGCCGTCGATTCGTACAGGGCATGAGTGCAGCCTCGCTAGGGCTGCCTTGGGGCCTTGACGCGCAAGCCAATGCAACTGAGCGCCAACCGACGCCCGTCAAGGGATTCGTCGAGGGGCCGCTGCTCAGCGACTACAGCCTGTCGCCGGACGGCAAGAAGCTGGTGATGGTCATGAACAGCGCGGACAAGTCCACCATCGTCACGCGCGATCTCACGACCGGCAAGACCGCCGGCGTGATCCAGACGGACAACCTTGAGTTCAAGATCCGTTGGGTCGAATGGGCGAACAACAACCGCCTGGTGTTCAGCCTCGTCTACTTGTTCAAGCGCGACGGAGATTCGGCCACGACCAAGTCCGAAGGGTACGAGACCCGGCTCTTCGCGGCGGACGCTGACGGCAGCAACCAGATCAACCTGATCAAGAAGACGCTCACCCAGAGTGGAGGCATGTATTCGGGCCAGTATTCGCATATTCAAGACCATGTGATCGATTTCCTTCCCGAAGATCCCGATCACATCCTGCTGACGCTTCGCCATGACGACTTCACGGTAGGTACAGCGGTCTACAAGGTCGACGTGAACACGGCCGAGCGCCGTCTCTACGAAGCCCCACGCTCCAACATCTCCTTCGAGTACACCGACGCCAGCCACCGGGTCCGTATCGGGTATGTCTGGGATACCAAGAAGGGCGGCGGCCGCGAACTCTGGATCTGCGATCCCAGCGGCGAGAACTGGCGACAGTTCAACAAGGAAAAGGTCGAGTTCAACGAAAAGGCCATCTCCGTGCTCGGCTTCGGCCTGGATCCCAACGTCCTCTACGTCAGCTCACGCAACAACGGCCTCACGGCCATCTATACGATGGATCTGCGAGAGGCCAAGCCCACGCTCACCCTCAAGATGGCCGATCCGGACTTCAACTTGAACGGCGTGCTGATTCACGACCTGAGTGGAGAGGCTGTCGGCATCTCCGTCGTGGATAACAAGGGAACCAGTTCGCGGTATTACTGGCATCCGAACTACCAGGCCATGCAGGCGCAGTTCGACAAGATCCTGCCCAAGCGCTGGAACCGGCTGGCCGGCCTCAGCCGCTTCGGCGGCAGCTTCTTGCTCAGCACAACGGAGCCCGGCCGGCCCTCGCAGCTGATGCTCGGCAGCCTGGTGACGGGCAAGCTCGACGTGCTCAGCTCCCAGTACCCCGGGCTCGACCCCCAGCGCATCGCACTGAAGAAGCCTTTCGACTTCAAGGCCCGCGACGGCTTCCAACTGCATGCCTTCCTGACCCTTCCCATCGGCAGCAAGGCCAAGAACCTCCCGCTGGTGGTCCTGCCTCACGGCGGCCCTCAAAGCCACGACACCATCGGTTTCGACGAGCTCTCTGCCTTTGCGGCCGACCGTGGCTACGCTGTGCTGCAAGTCAATTTCCGAGGTTCGACGGGGTACGGCTGGGATTACATGAAGGCCGGCTTGCGCCGCTGCGGCCTGGAGACACAGGACGACGTGACCGACGGCGTGAAGAAGCTGATCGCCGATGGCGTCGTCGACCCGGCTCGGATCTCCATCGTGGGCTGGAGTTTCGGCGGCTACAGCGCACTTCAGGGCGTGGCCAAGGATCCGGAGCTCTATCGCGGGGCATTTGCCGTTGCGCCGGTCTGCAATCTGCAGGATTGGATATCGGACTGGTACAGCTTCGGCCAACGCGAGGTGCTGCGTGAGCAAATCGGCGATTCAAAAGACGATGCGGAGCAACTGCGCGCCACCTCGCCCGTGTTCTACGCCGAGAAGATCAAGGTCCCTGTCGTGATCCTCCATGGCACCCAGGACCAGCAGGTCGACTACTCCCAAAGCGAGCAGATGGACGCCGCCCTGACCAAGGCGGGCCACAAGCAGCACAAGTTCATCACCTTCGATCGCGGGGATCATGGACTGAGCCATCGACCGTATTTCGAACGGGTGCTCAAGGAACTCGAGGCCTTCCTGCAGCAGACGCTCGGCCCCGGCGCACCGCTCGACGCCTGATCCAGCGCGGCAGCCAAACAAAAGGCCCGGCATTGCCGGGCCTTGTTTATGACGCTGAAGGCAGCTTACTTCGCCGCACCCTCACCCAGGTTGCGCACCCAGAACGCCTCGAACTTGCGGTGCAGGTTCACCGGCTGCACCGCACCGCCCATGCCGTGGCGGCCTTCCGGGTCCAGGTACAGGTCGACCAGCGCGTCCTTGCCCGATTCGAGCAGCGCACGGTAGACGTTCACCGTGTCCTGGTAGAGCACGTTATCGTCGACCATGCCGTGCACGAGCAGCAGCGGCTTCTTCAGGTTTTTGGCCAGCGGGATCAGCGAGAAGCGCTTGAGCGAAGCCTTGCTGCGGTCGGTCTTGCCGAGCGTGCGGCCGGTGTACCAGGCGTTGTAGTTCTCCCATTCCGTCGGGCCTGCGCCGGCGATGCCGGCGGCGAACAGCTCAGGCTTGGTGTACATCGTGAACTGGGTCTGGAAGCCGCCGAAGCTCCAACCGGTCAGGCCCACGCGGGTCTTGTCCACGCCGAAGTTGCTAGCGGCGTAGTTCAGCGCATCTTCCAGGTCGTCGGCCTGCGGCTTGCCCGGCTGCTCCCAGTTGGCGTCGCTGAACTTGCGGCCATAGTTCGAATGACCGCGTGGATCCACGGTCACCATCACATAGCCGTGCTTGGAGGCCATGTACATGCCGAAGAGGTAGGCCGTCTGCTGGAAGCTGTCCAGCTCGACAATGTGGCGGTCGTTCAGCGGGCCGCCGTAGACGTACATCACGGCCGGGCGCTTGTCGCTGGCCTTCCAGCCGGCGGGCTTGAAGACATAACCCTGGATCTCATCGCCAGCGCGATTCTTGAACGTGAAGCGCTCGGGGCGCAGCACGTCGACCTGGCCCCAAGCCTTGGCATCGTGGCTTTGCGTGAGCGTCTTCTCGGCCACGGCCTGCACACCGGAGAGCAGCTTCAGTTCGGGGCGGGCGGCCCAGTTGCCACCGTTGGCGGCCACGAGGCGGCCGTCGTCGGAGACGGCGGCGCTGCGGTACATCTCGCCCTTGTCGCCCAGCGCCGTCATGGCGCCGCTGGCCAGGTCCACGCGCCAGACGTTCATGCCGGCGAAGTCTTCCTTGTTCGCGGTGACGAACATGGCCTTGCTGTCAGGCGTGAAGCCCAGCACCTTGGTCGCTTCAAAGTCGCCTTTGAGCAGCGGACGCAGCGCGTGGGTGGCCACATCAATGGCGTAGGGCTGGCGGTACTGCTGTTCGTCCAGGCCCAGCACCAGGCTCTTGCCGTCGGGCGTGAAGCGCGGAGCCAGCACGTTGACCACTTCGTGGCCGACGTCGCCGCGACGCTCCAGCACCATCTGGGGCTTGGCGTTCTCGTCGGCCGTTCCGAGGTAGACGCGCAGCAGCTCCTTCTCGCGCTCCCAGGTGGTGAAGGCGTAGTGGCTGCCGTCCTTGGCCCAGGCCACGGTGCTCATCTCGAACCAGACATCGCCGCCGGCGTGCGTGAACACGGGCTGCGGCTGGCGCGAAGGCGCTTCACCGGCCTGCGGCACGCGGCGGATGTACAGCGCCACATCGGGCTCCATGCGCTTGTCGTCGGCCACTTCTTCGCGGTCGGTCTTCTTGGCGCCGGCCCAGCGCTGGTCATAACGCATGATCTCCACGGTGGCCGTCGTGGGCTTGACGGGCTTGCCGTCCGGGCCGGTCTTGGCGGGCAGTTCGGCGGCGAGCGACATCCAGCGGCCGTCTTCGCTGATCACGGTCGATTCGATCTTGTACTTCTTGTCGGCATCGTCCGGATGGATCAGCTCGCGGTTGAGCACGTCCACGCCGCCACCGCCGTTGAAGCGCGCGCGCAGCACGCGCTTGTCGTCGCTGAACACATAACCGGCATCGTCAGCGGTGTAGGCATTGGCCGTGAGCTTGCGGCCGGTGGCTTGCAGCGCCTCGATCTTGCCCGCCGCCGAAGCCTGCCAGCGGAACAGGCCGCCGCGGTACTGGAACACCAGCTCGTCCTTCTGGTGGGCCCAGACGAGCTGCGTCACACCCGGATAGGTGTCGGTGGGCTTGAGCTTGTTCTTGTCGCGCCACTTCTTGAGCTCCTCACTCCATTCCCAGTCTTCCTTCTTGGGGAAGGTAGCGGCGCTGGCTGCGCTGGCCGGGGCGCTGGCGGCAGCCGGCACAGCCTTGCCGCCGCGGCGGGCTTCGAGCGCGGCCATGGCCTGCTTCTCAACTTCGGCGTCGGCCTTGTCGGCGGCCTTCTTGGCTTCGTCGCGGGCCCACTTGGCCTGCGCTTCGGCGCGCACCTTCTCCAGATCGGCCTTGTCCCACTGGTCCAGATCGACCTTCTCGCCCCGCAGGTAGGCCACCTGGGCTTCCTCGCGGGCCTGGCGGGCTTCCATCTCGGCCGTCTTCTGCGCGCGCTTGGCGGCGAAGCGTTCGAGGTCTTCCGGCGCGTCGTACGCGGCCATCACGAGCGGCGACGTCAGGCGCTGCGTCTTGCCGGTCTGCGTGTCGTACACGTAAAGATCCGTGCCCGGCTCGCCGTATGGGTTCCAGCGATAGGCCAGATAACGGCCGCTGTGGCTGAACTCGATCTCCTGCGCGCTGGTGCCGGTGTAGGGCTTGGCGCGGTAGAGCTGCTCGAGCGTGAGGCCAGTGGCGGCCTTCGGCGCATCAGCGGCCTGCGCGGCGGCCATCAGGCCGGTGGACAGCGCGGCGGCCAGAGCCAGCGCGAGGCAGCCCAGGGCTGCGGGACGGTTCTTCTTCATAGGCTGCGTCTTCTGTGTGGAGAAGCAAAAAAATCGCCCGCAAGAATTCACGGGCGGGGGGATTCTAGGCAGCAGCGCGTGCACGGCCATTGGTCATGCGGATAATCCCGCCCATGGTCGTCGAGAAAATCCTGGCTGCCCTGGGGCTCATTGCCGCAGTGGCATTGCTCATCCACATGGCCCTGCCGCGCCGCTGGCAGCTGCGCCTGGAAGCCTTGGCGCGCGATCCGCTGCGGCGCAAGGCGCGTGCGCAGGCTCAAGCCCAGGCGGTCGAAGCCATCCAGCGCGCGCGCCGCCCGGCCCGTGGCCGCTGGAAGGGCAATGTGTACAAGCTCGGAGACCAGCGCAAGAGCGATGGTGACGAAGGCGGCGACGACAGCGAAGGCGGCAGCGGCGATTCAGCCGGCAGCGGCCCCGACCGCCGCACGCTTCACTGAGGCTCGGAAGCGGCAGGCGCTGACGCCACCACGCCCATCTTGCGCGCCAGCGCCAGTACCTCGTCCGGCGGTAGCGGCCGCGCAAACAGATAGCCCTGCGCCTCGTTGCAGCCCACGGCCTTGAGCACGTCGCGCTGCGCCTCGTCCTCCACGCCTTCGGCCAGCACCGAGAGCCGCAGCCGGCGGCCCATGCCGACGACCATCTCCGCGATCTGGCGATCGTCGTGATCGGTCTCGATGCCCTTGACGAAGGCGCGGTCGATCTTGAGCCGATCCGCCGGCAAGTGGCGCAGCTGGCCCAGCGATGAATAGCCGGTGCCGAAGTCGTCGATGGCAATCTGCACGCCCAACTGCTGGATCGCATGCAACCGGCCCATGCCACCCTCGTGATCGCCGATCACGCCGGATTCGGTCACCTCGATTTCCAATGCCACCGGCGTGCCGTTCTTCAGCAGGCCGTCGATGAAGTCCACCAGGTCGTCGTCCTCGCGCAGCTGCCGGGACGACACGTTCACCGCCATGCGCAGCGCGATGCCCTGTGCGGCCCACACACGCTGCTGCCGCATGGCTTCTTCGAGCACCCAGCGTCCCAGCGGCAGAATCAGGCCCGAGCTCTCGGCCACGGGAATGAAATGGTTGGGCGGGATGACCTCGCCGCCGTCGCGCCAGCGCACCAGCGCTTCCACGCCCACGAGCTGCCCGCTCTCCAGGTCAATCTGCGGCTGGTAGAGCAGGAAGAAGTCCTGGCGGCGCAGCGCCTCGTCCATGCGCGCGGTGAGGTGCAGGCGCCGGCGCAGCTCGGCGTTCATGCCCTCCTCGAAGAACAGGTGCCCGCCCTGGCGCTCGCGCTTGGCCTCCTTGAGCGCCACGCCGGCATTGGCCACGAGCGCGCTCACCGCCTGCTGGCCGGACTGGAACACCACGGCGCCGATGGTCAGGCTCAGGTTGAGCGGATGGCTATCGATCTCGATGCGCTGCTTCATCCGATGGCTGATCTCCAGCAGCGGCAGCGTCGGCCCGGCTTCGTCCACGCCGTAGACGATGGCGAACACATCGCCGCGCACACGCGCCACCACCTCCAAGCCCGGCCAAGCAGCCAGCACGCTGGCCACATGGCGAAGCACGCCATCGCCCGCGACTCGGCCCAGGCCGTCGTTGATGCCTTCGAAGTGATCGACGTCGGCAAAGGCCAGCACGCGCCGCTTCTCCGCGTCCTCCAGATCGCCCAGCCGGCGGTCCAGGCCGTTCAGGTTGGGCAGGCCGGTCAGCGAATCCACATAGGCCAGCCGCTCCATCTCGCGGTACATGAAGCCGTTGTCGAAGCCGATGGCGATGTTGATGCCGAAGAGTTCGAGCAGCTTGCGGTCCATCTCCCCGATCGGCCCGTCGCTGTTGACCACCACGACGATTTCGCCGAGCTTGGTCACCGGCAGGTAGAGGTAGCTCACGCGGTCGCCGAAGCGACTGACGCGTTCACGCAGCACGCCGCGGATCAGCTCCACCAAGGCCGGATCGTCCTGCGCCCGCAGCGGCTTCTCCACATGCGGCGCGTAACGGCCGGCGGCGGCAAAGACCTGCAGCTCCGGCGTGACGGACGCTTCATTCCCGCGCCGCGCCGAGACGCACACGATGCCCTCGGGCCGCACATGCAGCAGCGCCGCGATCTGGGTCAGGATGCCAGAGGCGAAATCCGCCAGGTTCTGCTGCGACAGCAGCGAGGCCGAGGCCGTGATCACCATCTCCAGGCCGCGGCGGTTCTCTTGGATGGTCTGCAGCTGCTGGTAGCTGCGCAGCGCCGCGGTGACCGAGGTGCGCAGATGCTCCGTCGTCGTGCGGCCCTTCTCGCGGTAGTCGTTGATGTCGTAGTCCTGCACGACCGAAAGCTCAGGCGCCGTGCCCGGCTGGCCGGTGCGCAGGATGATGCGCAGCAGGTCGTTCTGCAGTTCGCGCCGGATGTAGCGCACCGTGTCCAGGCCCGCGTGATCGGTCTCCATGACCACGTCGAGCAGCACGCAGGCGTAGGGCTCGTCCGCTGCCAGGCGACTGCGCGCCTCTGCACCGCTGAACGCGCTCTCGAAATGCACCGGCCGACCGGCGAAGAGAAACCCGTTGAAGGCCAGCTGCGTGGCCACGTGCATGCCTTCGTCGTCGTCGACGATCAGGATGCGCCACCCCTCCAGGGCGGACGCAGGTGGCGCTCCGGCGTCGTCGTCCAGAAACTCCAGCTCGTCGTCACGAAGGTCCATGGCCGCTGCAACCCACAGCAAAGGCCGCAGGATGGAACCACTCTAACGTCAAATTCAAGCGTCAGCCAGACGCGTTAGCCACAACGAGGATTTGCTGCAGTGTCGCGCGGGCCGCCGGCGGAATGGGCGCCGATCGCCCACTGGCCCGCTCCACATAGACGTGCACGAAGTGGGCGACTGCCGCCGGTGCGTCCTCCTCGCCCGCGCGGAACAGCGCGATCTCATAGCGCACGCTGCTCGTGCCCAGGTGCGCCACGCGCAGGCCGAGCCGCAGCGCATCGGGAAAGGCGACGGCGCGGAAGTAGCTGCAGCCGGTCTCCACCACGAAGCCCACCACCGGATCCTTGTGGATGTCGAGCACGCCCGCATCGATCAGGTAGCGGTTCACCGCCGTGTCGAAATAGCTGTAGTAGCTGACGTTGTTGACGTGGCCATAGATGTCGTTGTCCATCCAGCGTGTGGGCAGCTCGAAGACATGCGGGAAGTCGGACAGGCGCGTGTCGCGCAGCGGCGTTGCATGGGCAGCCGGCATTCAGAAGGCCTCCCTGTAGAGCGCGAGTGCATCGGCAGGCTGCACCTCGCGCGGGTTGTTGACGAGCAGGCGCTGGACCTTGAGTGCATCTTCGGCCAGCAAGGCCAGCTCAGGCTCGCTCACGCCGACTTCGCGCAGCGTCTGCGCATACGGCATGCGCGCCACCAGCGCTTCGATGGCCGCGACGAAATCCTCGGCCGAAGCCGCAGGCCCGAGCACCGCGCGGCCGAGCTCGGCGTAGTGCGCACGCGCTGCCTCGAGGTTGAAGCGCAGCACCGGCGCCAGCACCAGGCTGTTGGACAAGCCGTGCGGCACGTGATGGTGGCCGCCCAGCGGATAGGCCAGCGCATGCACCGCGCCCACCGGCGAGTTGGCAAAGGCGATGCCGGCCATGCAGGAGCCGAGCAGCATCTGCTCGCGCGCCTCGATGTCCGCGCCGGTCTGCACCACGCGGTCGATGTGATGGAAGAGCCGCTTCAGCGCGTCGAGCGCGAAGGCGTCGGACAGCGGGTTCTTCTTGAGCCGGCCCGTGTAGGCCTCGATGGCGTGGACCATCGCGTCCACGCCCGTCATCGCCGTCACGGCCGGCGGCAGGCCGAGCGTGAGTTCGGCATCGAGCAGCGCCAGGTCCGGATAGAGCAGCGGCGTGACCACGCCCTTCTTCTCGTGCGTGGGTGTGGTGACGATCGAGATCGGTGTGACCTCCGAGCCCGTGCCCGCCGTGGTGGGCACGAGCACCAGCGGCAGCCGCGGACCGCGGGCCAGATCCACGCCGTAGATCGCCTCGAGCGATTCGGAGCCACCGGCCAGCAGCGCCACCAGCTTGGCTGTGTCGAGCGAGCTGCCGCCGCCCAGGCCGACGACGAGGTCCGAGCCCGCGTCGCGCGCCAGCTGTGCAGCGGCCAGCACCACGGTTTCGGGCGGGTCGGCCTGTACGTCGGCATACACGGTTACGTCGATGCCAGCGGCGCGCAGCGAGGCCAGCGCCGGTTCCACCACGCCGGCCCGCATCAGGCCCGCATCGCTGACGAGGAAGACGCGGCTGGCGCCCATCCGCCGGGCTTGCTCGCCCAGGTGTGCGGAGCCGCCGCGCTGGACCAGCAGGCGCGGCGTCGTGGCGAAAGAGAAGGCTTGCATGGCTGCCGATTGTGGCGCCTGGGTGCTGAGAGGTTCGCGTTTCCCAGCAGCACCGTAGCCATGACTATGGGTTTATGCTCGACGTTCCCGAGGAGACAACAAGATGAACGCACGCCTGCCCGAGAACAGCCTGGTCGACATCCCGCTGGAATTCCAGCAAGCCTTCGACGCCCAGCGCCGCGCCTATCTGGCCCATCCCGAGCCCAGCCTGGCCGAGCGCCGCGCCGATCTCGACCGGCTGGCTCAGTTGCTGAAGGACCACCGCGAGCAACTGGTCGAGGCCATCTGCAAGGACTACGGCAACCGCAGCGCCTTCGAGACGCTGTTCGCCGAGTACTTCGTCGTGCTGGAGTCGATCAAGGACATCAGCAAAAAGCTCGGCAAGTGGATGAAGCCGCAGCGCCGCCACATCGACATGGCGATGTATCCGCTGGCCAAGAACCGCGTGATCCCGCAGCCGCTGGGCGTGGTCGGCGTGATCGTGCCGTGGAACTTTCCGCTGAACCTCTCCTTCAGCCCGCTGGCCGCCATCCTTGGTGCCGGCAACCGCGCGATGGTGAAGATGAGCGAAAACTCGCAGCACCTGGCCGCGCTGCTCAAGGAAGTCACGCCCAAGTATTTCGCGGCGGACAAGCTTGCGTTCTTTGAAGACGGCGGCGGCCGCGGCCCGGCGTTCTCCAGCCTGCCGTTCGACCACCTGCTGTTCACAGGCTCGGGCACGACCGGCCGCGCGGTGATGGCCAACGCGGCGCGCAACCTCACGCCCGTAACGCTCGAACTCGGCGGCAAGGCGCCGGCCGTGGTCGGCCCCGACTTCCCCATCGAGAAGGCCGCCGAACGCATCATGTGGGTCAAGATGTTCAACGCGGGCCAGATCTGCACGAACGTCGACTACATCTTCCTGCCCCAGGGCCAGGAAGATGCGTTTGCCGCACATTGCAAGCGCCTCGTGGCACAACGCTTCCCGGACCTCAACAGCGCGGACTACACCTCGATCATCGACGAGCGTTCCTACGCGCGGCTGGAAGGCCACCTGGCCGACGCGCGCGCCAAGGGTGCGCGCGTCGTCGAGCTGGTGCCCGATCAAAAGCCCGACCGCGCCCTGCGCAAGTTCCCGCCCTGCCTGGTCTTCAACCTGACGCCGGACATGGAGCTCTCTCAGCGCGAGATCTTCGGCCCCATCCTGCCGGTGCGCAGCTACAGCGACAAGCGCGAGGTCGTCGAGCACATCAACGGCCACGACCGACCGCTGGCCCTCTACCCGTTCACCAACGACCGCGAGCTGCAGCAGTTCTACATCTCGAACGTGATGTCGGGCGGCGTGTCGGTGAACGAGGCGCTGCTGCACGTGGGTCAGCACGACCTGCCCTTTGGTGGCGTCGGCCCCAGCGGCATGGGCCACTACCACGGCAAGGAAGGCTTCATCACCTTCTCCAAGCTGCGGCCGGTGTTCTACCAGGGCCCGTTCTCGGCGATCCAGATGATGTTCCAGCCGCCGTACGACAAGGGGCCGATGAAGCTGCTGAAGCTGCTGATCAAGTTCAAGACCTGATCGCCGCGCCCTTGGGCTTCTGCCCCAGGATGATCATGCCCAGCACGTCCTCGGGCGTGACCTCGGCCACCTTCACCGTGTCGACCACGGCGCCGTTCTTCATCACCGTGGCGCGATCGCAGACCTCGAACACGTCGGGCATGTCGTGGCTGATCAGGAAGATGCCGATGCCTTCGGCTTTCAAGCGAAGGATGGTGTCCAGCACCATACGCGTCTCGGCTGGGCCGAGCGCCGCACAGGGCTCGTCCATGATCAGGATGCGGGCGTTGAAGTGCAGCGCGCGGGCAATGGCCACCGTCTGGCGTTGGCCGCCGGACATGGCGCCCACCGGCTTCTTGAAGTCCTTGAAGTTCGGATTCAGGCGCTGGATCACTTGGCGCGCCTCGTGCTCCATGCGGTCGGTGTCGAGCAGGCCGAACTTCGTGCGCAGCTCGCGGCCGAGAAAGAGATTGCTCGGTGCGTCGAGGTTCTCCGCCAGAGCCAGGCTCTGGTGGATGGTCTCGATGCCGGCGGCGCGCGCGTCCATCGGGCTGTTGAAGCTCCAGGCCTTGCCGCGGATGCGGATCTCGCCCGCATCGATCGGATAGACGCCCGAGAGCAACTTGATCAGCGTGCTCTTGCCGGCGCCGTTGTGGCCCAGCAGGCCGACGACCTCGCCCTCGTGCAGATCGCAGCTCACGTCGTCCACGGCCTGCAGGCCGCCGAAGCGCTTGCTGACGTTGGCGACTTCTACGAGTGCCGCGCTCATCGCTTCGCTCCCTTCGTGTACAGCCCGTCGAACCAAACCGCAGCGATCAGGATCATGCCGATGAAGATCTGCCGCTGCGCACTCGGCACGTCGAGCAGCACCATGCCGTTGTCCAGGCTCTGGATCAGCAGCGCGCCAACGATGGCGCCGGCGATCGAGCCCGTGCCGCCGGCCAGCGAGGTGCCGCCGATCACGGTGGCGGCGATGGCGTAGAGCTCGGCCATCTGGCCGATCGAATGCGTGCCCGAGCCGAGCCGCGCGGTGGTGATGATGGCCGCTACGGCCGCGAGTGCGCCGCTGAGCATGAAGAGCTGCAGCAGCAGGCGTTTGGTCGGCAGGCCCGAGAGCAGCGCCGCTTCGGGGTTGCCGCCCAGCGCCCACACGTGCCGGCCGAAGCGCGTGCGCCGCGCCAGCACGTCGAGCAGCAGCGCGATCACGAGCAGCACGAGCACGGGCACGGCGATGCCCTTCCCAATTTCACCAGCTTCGTCTCCAGCAGCTGGATCCGGATACGCGCACACCACGGCCACGAAGGCCAGCAGCGCGGCGCAGATCAGCGCGAGCCGCAGGCCGTCGGCCCACACGGGATGCTGCTTCGCGCCGTAGGCCGCACGCGAACGGCGGGCCATCACGGTCTGCGCGACGAGCGCTGCGCAACCCGCGCCGCCAAGCAGCCAGCTCCACAGCGGACCGATCGAGCCGCCGGGACCGCCGCCCAGGCGCTGGAAGCTGTCAGACAGCGGCGCCAGCGTCTGGCCATCGGAGACGAGGAACGCCGCGCCGCGGAACATCAGGAAGCCGGCCAGCGTAACGACGAAGGCCGGCACGCCGCGCCACGCCACCCACCAGCCTTGGAACAGGCCCATGAGCAGGCCACCGCCCACGCCGACAAGCAAAGAGACGATCCAGCCCATCGGTCCTTCGATGCCGAGCCAGCGCACCTGCGCCCAGGCCAGCAGCATGCCGGCGAAGGCCATCACCGAGCCGACCGAGAGATCGATCTGCCGCGCCACGATCAGGAAGACCATGCCGCAGGCCGTGAGCGCGGTGACGCAGGTCTGGATGGAGAGGTTGTAGAGATTGCGCGGCGAGAGGAAGACGCCGTCCGTCGCGACGTACAGCGAGATCCAGATCGCCACCAGCGCCAGCACCAGGGCACTGAAGCGGGCGTCGAAGCCCGCGCCTTCGAGCCGGCTCCTCACTTGCAGGCCGCCGGTGCCTTGGCTGCGGCCACGCCCGCGCAGACCTGCGCCTTGGTCGCCCAGCCGCTGTCGATGATGAGCTTCAAGTTCTCGGCCGTGATCGGCGTGGGCTTGAGGAACACCGAGGAGATGGTGAGCTTCTTGGCACCGCCGCTCCAGGGCGTGGCGCCGGGGATGGCGGCGGGCTTGGTCTTGGCGGCCATCAGCATGGCGAACTTACCGGCAGCGCCGCCTAGCTCGCGCGAATCCTTCCACACGCTCACCGTTTGCTCGCCACGAGCGATGCGGTTGAGCGCGGCGATGTCGGCGTCCTGGCCCGAGACCGGGATGCCCGCAAGGTTCTGCGCGCGCAGCGCCGCAACCGCGCCGCCGGCCGTGCCGTCGTTCGATGCGACGACCGCATCGACCTTGTTCTTGTTCTTGGTGAGCAGCTGCTCCATGTTGCGCTGCGCAACTTCGGGCGACCAGTTCTCGGTGTACTGCTCGCCAACGATCTTGATGGCGCCGCTGTCGATGGCGGGCTTGAGCGCCTCGAGCTGGCCCGAGTGCAGGAAGTCCGCATTCGGATCGCTGGGCGAGCCCTTGATGAAGACGTAGTTGCCCTTGGGCTTCAGCGCCAGCACCGCCTTGGCCTGAAGACGGCCGACCTCCTTGTTGTCGAAGGTGAGGTAGAGCACGTTCGGGTCTTCGATCAGGCGGTCGTACGCCAGCACTGGCACGCCCGCAGCACGCGCACTGGCCACGGCCGGTAGCACGGCCTGCGCGTCCTGCGCCAGCACGATCAGCACCTTGGCGCCCTTGGTCAGCAGCGCGTCGATGTCGGCGCGCTGCTTCTCGTTGGAGCCCTGCGCATCGGCGGAGATGTACTTGCCGCCCGCGGCTTCGATTGCAGCCTTGATCGCGGCCTCATCGCGCTTCCAGCGCTCTTCCTGGAAGTTGGACCAGGACACGCCAACAATCTCGCCCTTGGCGTGGGCCAGGCCCGGGGCACCCGTGACGGCGGCAAAAGCCAATGCGGCAGCGGCCGCCTTCATCGTCTGCATCTTGCGCATGCGCTCATCTCCTCGTGGTTCTTTTCACGGGCGACTTTAGCGCTGTACCCAGTCGAAACTCTGCAAATCCGCAGGCGGCATCGAGCCCGGGCCACTGGCGTAAACCCCGACGGACAGGCCTCGTCCACGGCTTGCAGGGTCGAGGGCGAGGTCCAGTCCGGCGAGCACGGTGATGGGTACGCTGCCCAGCGGCGTCATCTCCATGCCCTCGCCGGCAAAGGCGAATTCATAACGGTCAGCCTGAGCGTCAAGCTGCAACCGCACCGGGCCGAAGGACGCCGGCCCCAGCGGCGCCGTGGCGAGGATGCGCTCCTTGCCCGCGCTGCGCAGCACCAGTTCCACGCGGCGCACTGGAATCCCCGAGAGACGCAGCAGGGCATGATGGTTCTCGTCCATGCGCAGCGCCAGGCCCGCCTGCTGATCCTTGGCCAGCGGCGCGAAGTCCAGCAGCGTGCTGGCCTGGAGGTTCTGCCGCGTGAGCGCTCGACCGACGAAGGCCGGCGTGCCCGATGCATCCGCCAGACCCACCGTCGTGCCCTTGAGCCGCAGCCAGCCCGGCCGCTCCGACAGGTCCCACAACCCGCCCGCCAGGCCACGCAAAAACGTCCAGTGTGGCGGCAGGCCTGGGCCCTTGAACTCCTCCCGCACCGGCAGCGCCGGCCACGGGCGCGGCGGCGGCAAATCGTCCACCGCCAGCTCCATCGTGACGGGGCGACCTTCGTTGACGACGGGCCAGCCGTCGGCGCCCCAGCCCACCGGCGCCAGCAGCACTTCAGAGCCCAGCGGCTGGGCGCGGCCGGCCAGGCGCGAGCCTTCGATCAGCAACCACCAGCGGCCGTTGGCGGCCTGCACCAAATCGCCCTGACCCAGCATCTGCAGCGCCTCCAGCGCGTTGTTGCGCTGGCTGGCGATGGGGTTGGCCGGGCAAGGTTCGAACGGCCCTTGCGGCGTCCGCGCACGCTCGACGCACAGGCCACTGTCCCAGCCCTCACCCTGCTTGAGCAGCCGGTAGAAGAAACCGCCGCGCTCGATCAGCGGCGAGACCGCCTCACCCGGCTGAGGCACAGACCACGGGCCCATGATGTCGCGCGCCGTCATCGTCACGGTGCCTGTGGCGCAGGTGGCCGAGAGCATGAAGCGGCCGTCCTTCCAGCGCAGCACGGGCGCGCTGAAGCCGCCGGCACCAAGCAGCTCGGTGTCCCGCGTGACGGCGTGCGTGAGCAGGCGCCAGTTGATCAGATCGCGGCTGTGATGGATGGGCAAGCCCGGCAGCATGTCGAAGCTGCCGCTGACGAGAAAGAAGTCGTCGCCCACGCGGCAGACGCTGGGGCCGGGATGTCCGCCTTCGATGACCGGATTGGCGTAGCGGCGCTTGGCGGCGGGCTGGAAGAGCGCGTTGGCCTTGTCGGTGGTCCTGACCGCGAACTCGCCCAACGAATTCAGTGAACCGGCGCAGCCGCCGAGGCTGGCGGCCAGCAGCAGCAGGCTGCGACGGCGCAGCGGCGACGTCACGCGCGCCTCGTCGTCTTCGCGCTCTTCCTGCAGTTGCTCGCTTCGGGCCACGATCCTCCGTGCGAATTCGCCATTAGGGGTGAATGTCGCGGCGGATGATAAGTCCGCGGATCCGGGGCCTTTCCGTCGAAAAGACCGGCGATTCAGCCCACTCGCTTCGCCAGCAGCGCCCGCGCCACACGCGAAACCGGCTGCCGGCCGAGCTCGCTCGAGATGAAGGCGCCTGCATCGACGAGCTTGTCAATGTCGATGCCCGTCCCGATGCCCAGCCCGTTGAGCATGAACACCACGTCCTCCGTCGCCACATTGCCCGTCGCGCCCTTGGCGTACGGGCAGCCGCCCAGGCCCGACACGCTGGCGTCGAAACGGTGGATGCCCATCTCCAGGCAGGCGTAGATGTTGGCCAGCGCCTGGCCGTAGGTGTCGTGGAAATGGCCGCTGATCTCGTGCAGTGGGTAGTGCTTGAGCGCCCGCTCCATCACGGCCTGCACCTTGTTGGGTGTGCCGACGCCGATGGTGTCGGCAATGCCCATGTGATCGACGCCGATGCGCTTCATCAGCTGCACCACGCGCTCGACCTCGTCCGGCGTGACCTCGCCCTGGTAGGGGCAGCCGACCGTGCACGACAGCGCGCCGCGCACCTTGATGCCGGCGGCGTGCGCCGCTTCGACGACGGGCGCGAAGCGCTCGATGCTCTCGGCGATTGAGCAGTTGATGTTCTTCTGGCTGAAGGCCTCGCTGGCGGCGGCGAAGACGACGATCTCTTCGGGCTTGGTCGGCAGCGCCGCTTCCAGGCCCTTCATGTTCGGCGTCAGCACCGAGTAGCGCACATCGGCGCGGCGCTCGATGGCAGCCATCACCGCCGTGTTGTCGGCCATTTGCGGCACCCACTTGGGGCTGACGAAGCTGGTGACCTCGATCTCCTTCAGACCCGCGTCCTGCAGCAGGTGCACGAGGCGCGTCTTGGCCTCGGTGGAGACGGGCTGCTTCTCGTTCTGCAGGCCGTCGCGCGGACCGACATCGACGAGGCTGACTTGGGTGGGGAGTGACATCAGGGTCCTGCTCAGTCTTCCAGGCTGTCCAAATCAGCCAGGTCCTTGTGGCGGCCGGTCGCGCGCTTGTTGGCCTTGAAATCAGCGAGGCCGATGAAGTTCAGCGGAACGCCGCTGACTTCCACCACCTCGCGGCGCGCAAAACAGTCATCGAAGGACACGCCATCGATGCCCGTCAGCAGATCAATTCGCCTGGGAGGCTGGCCCAACTGAATCACGGAATCGATGCCGAAGTCCTCGACCTTGAGTTCCAACGAGGCGACACCAAAATCGCGCAGCGCGCCCAGCAGGCGTTCGATATTGCCCGGCTCGGGACGCAGCCAGAAGTCGATGTCGCCGGTGTAACGCGGATGGCCATGAACAGCCAACGCATAGCCCCCGACAACCAGGTACTCAACGCGGTGCGCGTTGAGCAACTCGGCAAACTCTTTGAAGTCTGGGTTGAGCATCGGGTTGTTCGGCAATGCCTTCGTGTTGGAGGCGCAGCATCTCGACAGCCGCCAGCCGCTCGGCGGCCGGGCGAGCCCGCCAAAACGCCAGGTCCTCGGCAGCCTGCCGCTTGACGTCGACAACTTTCAGCAGCGTGCGCATCATTTCTTGATTGTCGCCTCAGGACTCCAGACGCAGCAACTCGGCGCCATCACCGACCTGATCGCCCACGGCGAACAGCAGCTCGGCCACCTTGCCGGCGCGCGGGGCGTTGATCGTGTGTTCCATCTTCATGGCCTCCATCACCGCCAGCGGTTGGCCGGCTTCGACGGCATCGCCGGCGCCGACAAGGAAGGCCACCATCTTGCCCGGCATCGGCGCGGTGAGCCGGCCCGCTGCGCCGCCGGCCTCGCCAGCATGCGAGAGCACGTCGACCTCGGTCAGCTGGGCCGAGCCGTTATCGGCGAACACCGTGACTTGCTCGCCCTGCTTGTAGGTCTGCACCCGGATGCGTTGCTCGCCGAGGAACAGCTCGTGCTGCTCCAGGCCTTGCGAGGAGACGGCCAACGACAACGTCTCGCCCCCAACCGTCAGGCTCATGGCGCCACCGTGGGCGCGGCTGAACAGCACGCGCTGGTGCTCGCCATCAACCTCCAGCTCGAAGCGGCGCCGGGCCGAGCCGAACATGCGCCAGCCGTCGCGCGCGCTCCAGGGGTCGTTGCCCACGGTCTGCGCTTCTTCTGCGAGAGTGCGCGCGATCACTGCAGCGGCGCCGATTGCCAGCGGCAGGCCCGGCTGGCCGAACAGCGCAGCCTTCTCGCGCTCGATCAGCGCGGTGTCCAGATCGGCCTCGTTAAAGGATTTCGTCGCGGCACAGCGACGCAGGAAGGCCACGTTGGTGTGCAGGCCGACGATGTGCGTGTCGCGCAACGCGGCGTCAAGCCGGGCCAGCGCCTGGGCACGGTCCTCGCCCCAGACGATGAGCTTGGCGATCATCGAGTCGTAGAAGGGCGAGATGGCATCGCCCTCGCCCACGCCGGCATCCACGCGGACATCGCCGCGCTCGAAGCTCACATGCTCCGGCCAGCGCGCCACCTTGAGTGTGCCAGTGGCAGGAAGGAAGCCGCCTTCCGGGTTCTCCGCGCAGATGCGGGCCTCGATGGCATGCCCGTGCATCTTCAGCTGCGATTGCTGCAGCGGCAGCGGCTCGCCGGCGGCGACGCGCAATTGCCACTCCACCAGGTCTTGACCCGTGATCGCTTCCGTCACCGGATGCTCGACCTGCAGGCGGGTGTTCATCTCCATGAAGTAGAAGCGGCCGTCCTGCTCGGCGATGAATTCCACGGTGCCGGCACCTTGGTAGCCCACGGCCTTGGCGGCGGCCACCGCTGCTTCACCCATCTGCGCGCGGCGCTCCGCCGTCATGCCGGGAGCCGGCGCTTCTTCCAGCACCTTCTGATGGCGGCGCTGCACCGAACAGTCGCGCTCGAACAGGTAGACGCAGTTCCCGTGACCATCGCCAAAGACCTGGATCTCGATGTGGCGCGGCTTCTGCACATAACGCTCGATCAGCACGGCGTCATCGCCGAAGCTGTTGATCGCCTCGCGCTTGCAAGAAGCCAGCGCGGCGTCGAATTCGTCAGCCGCGTAGACCGCGCGCATGCCCTTGCCACCGCCGCCGGCGCTGGCCTTGATCAGCACGGGGAAGCCGATACGCTCGGCTTCCTTCTTGAGCAGTGCGGGATCCTGGTCGGCGCCGTGATAGCCCGGTACCAGCGGCACGCCGGCCTTCTCCATCAGGCGCTTGGACTCGGCCTTCAGGCCCATGTCCTTGATTGCGGCAGGCGGCGGGCCGATGAAGACGAGGCCCGCGTCATGGCAGGCCTGAGCAAAGTCCTCGTTCTCGCTCAGGAAGCCGTAGCCCGGGTGCACGGCCTGCGCACCCGTGGCCTTGGCGGCCTCGAGGATGCGCTGCCATTGCAGGTAGGACTCCTTGGGCGTCGAACCGCCGATGTGGACAGCTTCGTCGCAGGCGGCAACGTGGCGGGCCTGAGCGTCGGCATCCGAATAGACGGCGACAGTCTTCACACCCATGCGACGCGCGGTGGCTGCCACGCGGCAGGCGATTTCGCCGCGGTTGGCGATCAGGATCTTCTTGAACAACTTCGTCTCCTCGCCGCCTTCAGCGGTCTAGCTGGCTAACTGATGCGTTCAGTGGCAGTGGCCGCAGCTCTCGCCCGATGCTTCCTCGGCGCCCAGTTCGGCTTCCGTGGCGCAGTGCATGCCCAGGCGGTCCAGCAGCGCACGGTCCTTCACGGCTTGCGGATTGCTGGTCGTCAGCAGCTTGTCGCCATAGAACATGGAGTTGGCGCCGGCCATGAAGCACAGGGCTTGCATGGTTTCGGGCATTTCCTCGCGACCGGCCGAGAGGCGGACCATGGCGCGCGGCATGCAGATGCGGGCAACAGCGATGGTGCGGATGAACTCGAAGGGATCGAGCGCCTGCGTGCCGGCCAGCGGTGTGCCTTCGACCTGCACGAGGTTGTTGATGGGCACCGATTCCGGATAGGGATCGAGGTTGGCCAGTTGCACGATCAGTCCGGCGCGCTGGCGGCGCGTTTCGCCCATGCCAACAATGCCGCCGGAGCAGACCTTCAGGCCCTGAGCGCGCACGCGCTCCAGCGTGTCCAGGCGGTCCTGGTAGGTGCGGGTGGTGATGATCTGGCCGTAGAACTCGGGCGCGGTGTCGAGGTTGTGGTTGTAGTAGTCGAGGCCCGCGTCTTTCAGCTGTTCGGCCTGCCCCTCGCCCAGCATGCCGGCGGTCAGGCAGGTCTCCAGGCCCAGGCCCTTGACGCCGCTGATCATCTCGCCGATGACTTCGAGGTGCCGATCCTTGGGCGAGCGCCAGGCGGCGCCCATGCAGAAGCGGGTGGCGCCGTTGGCTTTCGCCGCGCGGGCGGCTTCCATCACTTCTTCCAGCGGGATCAGCTTCTCGGCCTTGAGGCCGGTGTCGAAGTGGGCCGACTGCGGGCAGTACTTGCAGTCCTCTTCGCAGCCGCCGGTCTTGATGGACAGCAGCGTGGACAGCTGCACGGCGTTGGCATCGAAATGCTCGCGGTGCACCTGCTGCGCGCGGAACAGCAAGTCGTTGAAGGGCAGCTCGAACAGGGCGGCGACTTCGGCGACGGTCAGGGGCTTAGGCAACCGGCGGTCGGCATCGGTCGTGGGCGTGGTGGTCTGGATCTGGTTCATTGCAATGCAACCTTCAAGTGCGCGGCAACAGCCGCCGGAGAGGGATCGGTAAGACGCGGCACGTGGCCCCAGCAGGGCGCCGCTAGGGCCTGGTCCAATGCGGCCAGATTGTCGGCCACATGGGGTTGATGGGGGTCTGCGGTGTTGGCCACCCAGGCGGCGAGCGTGAGGCCGCGCGCGCGGATGGCTTCTGCCGTCAGCAGCGCGTGGTTGATGCAGCCGAGGCGCAGGCCGACGACGAGCACCACGGGCAGTTGCAGCTGCGCCGCAAGATCAGCGGTGTCAAAGCCCGGCACGAGCGGCACGCGGAAGCCGCCCACGCCTTCGATCAGCGCAAGATCACCTAACGCTGCCGTTGCGCGGATGGACTTCAGCAGCTGGTCGGCATCGATGCTGCGGCCCTCGAGCTTGGCGGCGATGTGCGGGGCGCAGGGCTCGCGCAGCACGAGGGGGGCAGATCTGCTCGGGCGTGAGGCCCAGCGTCTGCGCCGCGTGCAGGCGGGCGACGTCTTCGTTGATGCCCTTGTTGGGTCCGTCAACCTCCGTACCCGCAGCCAGCGATTTGATCGGCGTGACGCGCCTGCCCTGCTGCTGGAACAGGTGCACCAAGCCGGCGGTGGTCGTGGTCTTGCCGATCTCGGTGTCGGTGCCGGTGATGAAGAAGCCCTTCATGCAGCCTCCAGTGCGGCGAGCAGGCGATCGACATCGGCCGCCGTATGCGTGGCGCACAGCGTGATTCGCAGGCGCGCTTCGCCCTTGGGCACGGTCGGCGGGCGGATGCCCGGCACGCGCAGGCCTTGGCGCTCCAGCGTGGAGGCCAGGTGCATCACCTGCGCATTGCCGCCGACGATCAGCGGCTGCACGGGCGTGCTCGATGCGGCCAGACGCCACCCCGGGCGCGCGGGCAGCAGGCGCTCGATGCCCGCGCGCAGGCGCGCCTGCAGGTCCACCAAGTTGGCGCGGCGCTCGCGGCCCACATCGCCTTCGATCAGCGCGAGGCTGGCCACCAGCGCGTGTGCGATGTGCGGGCTGGACGCGGTGGTGAAGATGTAGGGCCGCGCGGCCTGGAGCAGAAACTCCGTGATCGTCTCGTGTGCGACGACGAAGGCACCCGACAGGCCCGCCGCCTTGCCCAGCGTGCCGACCAGGATCAGGCGTTCGCTGTTCAGGCCGAAGTGTTCGAGCGCGCCGCGGCCCTTCTCGCCGAGCACGCCAAAGCCGTGGGCGTCGTCGACGATCAGCCAGGCGTCGAACTCATCGGCCAGCGCCAGCAGTTCGCGCAGCGGCGCGATGTCGCCGTCCATGCTGAAGACGGCGTCCGTCACGATCAGCTTGATGCGGGCTGTGCTGGCCAACAGCAGGCTGCGCAGCTCGGCCAGATTGCAATGGCCATAGCGCTTGACTTCAGCGCGTGCGAGGCGCGCGCCGTCGATCAACGAGGCGTGGTTGAGGCTTTCGCTGAAGATCTCGGCCTCGGCGTCGCCCAGGGCCGTCAGCACGGCCATGTTGGCCATGTAGCCGGTGGAGAAGCTCAGCGCCCGCGCCTTGGGGATGTGCGGCGCGAACCAGCGCGCCAGCGTGTCGTCCAGCTGCTGGTGCGCAGCAGAGTGGCCGCTGATCAGGTGCGAGGCACCGGAGCCGCCGCCCCATTGGCGCACACCCTCAACCAGCGCCTCGGCAATGGCGGGATGGGCGGCGAGACCCAGGTAATCGTTGGAGCAGAACATCAGCAGCTCCTGCACGCCGGCCGGGCCGGCCACGCGCTGCACCGGCGCTGTGCCGGTCTCGGCCGTGCGCAGGAAACGCGTCTGTGCCGCTGCCTCGATGGCAGCGAGTTTCTGATTCAGGTGGTCAAGCAACATCGTTCAAGGTGGCCGTGACGGCGTGGGCAAGCCACTGCGCCGTTTCGGCATCGATCAGGTAGGGCGGCATCAGGTAGACGGTGCTACCGATGGGGCGAATCAGCAGTTCGTGCTTTCGCGCCGCCAAGTGGAATTTTTCGGAGAAACGCTCGACGGGCTCGGCCACGTCGAACGCGAGAACCATGCCGCGCTGGCGCAAATGGCGGACGCGATTATCCCGTGTCAGTGGATCGAACGAGTTAGCGATCGCTAGGCTTTGCGCGGCGATGCGATCGAGCTCGCCATTGTCGAAACGGTCCAGCACCGCGTTAGCCGCCGCGCACGCGAGCGCATTGCCGGTGTAGCTGTGCGAGTGCAAGAAGCCGCGGGTGATGTCCTCGCTCCAGAAGGCCCGATAGACGGCCTCGGTCGTGAGCACGAGCGAGAGCGGCAGCGTGCCGCCGGTGATGCCCTTGCTGAGCGTGATGAAGTCGGGCCAGTCGGCGGCCCCCGTCTGTTCCCACGCGAAGAAGGTGCCGGTGCGGCCGCAGCCCATCGCGATCTCGTCGACGATCAGATGGACGTCGAACTCACGCGTCAGCTCGCGCAGGCCCTGCAGGTAGGACGGCGAATGCATGACCATGCCGGCCGCGCCCTGGATCAGCGGCTCGGTGATGACGGCAGCGATGTGCTCGTGGCGCTGCTCCAGCACGGCGCGCATCGCGCCCAGCGCCTCGGCCTCGTTGTTCAGGCGCGAGTCGGGCGAGGCGACGATGTGGGCGCGCGCCAGCAGCGCGTCGTAGGCATCGCGGAAGATCTGGACATCGGTGACCGACAGCGCGCCGATAGTTTCGCCGTGGTAGCCGTTCTTCAAGCAGACGAACTCTCGCTTCTCAGCGCGGCCGAGGTTTTTCCAGCTGTGGAAGCTCTGCTTGAGCGCAATCTCGACCGCGCTCGCGCCGTCGCTGGCGAAGAAGCAGTGACCCAAAGCGTTGCCCGTGCGCGCGCTCAGGCGCTCGGCCAGGCGCACGGCAGGCTCGTGTGTGCAGCCGGCCAGCATCACGTGCGGCAGCGTGTCGAGCTGCTGCTTGATCGCGGCGTTCAAGCTCGCGTCCGCGTGCCCGAAGAGGTTGACCCACCAGGAGCTGTTGGCGTCGAAATAACGGTTGCCATCGACGTCGTGCAGCCATGCGCCCTGCCCCCGCGCCATGGCCAGCGGCGGTGTGCGCACGGCGCGGGCCATCTGCGTGCAGGGGTGCCAGACGGCGGCGAGGCTGCGCTGAGAGAGGTCGTTTGGAGCAGAGGTCATGCGGTTCGGAACTTCTTGAACAGGCCGGCGAGGAAACGGAAGGTCAGGCGGATCAGCAACAGCGCCACGGCGATCAGCAGCACCAGCAGCACGGTAGCCAGCAGCGGATGGCTCCAGGCCAGCCACAGCAGCGCGGGTACCAGCGCATCGCCGGCCAGAGAGAGCGCGATGTTGGAGAACGGCTCGGGCGAGGTGTTGGCAGCAGCACGCGTGCCGGCTTTGGCCGCGTGTGCGGTGGCCGCCAGCGTACCGCCGAGCAGTGCGGCGACGACGGCCCATGCGTCTCCGTCCACCCCTTGCGCGCTGAGCACGCCGGCGGCCAGGGCCGCACCTGCGGGAATGCGGATCACGGTGTGGATCGCATCCCAGAGCGAATCGACGGCGGGGATCTTGTCGGCCAGGAACTCGATGGCGGCGAGCACACCGGCCGCGATCAGCACGCCGCCGTGCGCGAGCACCTGCAACCCTTGCGGCAGCGGCAGGCCACCATAGCGGCCGGCCAGGCCGACGATCAACACCGTGGCATAGAGACGCATGCCGCTGGCCCACCCGAGCGCAGCGGCCAGGGCGAACAGGTGCGGCAGACCGATCTCGTTCAGAGCCATGGCGGGGGCGTCTTGCCGAGGAAGCTTTGCACGCCGCTGCGGCCTTCATCGCTGGCGCGGATGTCGGCGATGCGGCGGGCCGTGTCCTCGCGCAGCGTGGGCGTGATGGGCGCGTGGGCCACGTCCTGCACGAGCTTCTTGCACGCGCGTACGGCGGCCGGGCCGCTGCCTGCAATGGCGCTCGTCAACGCGACGACCTTCTCGTCCAAGGTTTCGGCGGTGGCCAGCTCATGCACGAGGCCCAGGCGGTGCGCCTCGGCGGCAGTGAAGCGCTCGGCCGTCACGAAATAGCGGCGCGAGGCCTGTTCGCCCAGGGCGCGCACGACATACGGCGCGATGGTGGCGGGCAGCAGGCCGAGCTTGGCTTCCGAGAGGCAAAAACCAGCGGACTCGACGGCCACGACGATGTCGCAGCAGGACACCAGGCCCACGCCGCCGGCATACACATCACCCTGCACGCGCGCGATCACGGGCACGGGGCAGCTGTAGATCGTCCACAGCATCTGGGCCAGGCGGCCTGCGTCGGCGTGGTTCTCTTCCCACGAGTAGCCGGCCATGGCCTTCATCCAGTTCAGGTCGGCACCGGCGCAGAAGGCCTTGCCCTCGGCGGCGAGGACGATGGCGCGCAGGCGTGCATCCTGGCCGAGTGCGCTGAACGTGGCCGTCAGCTCGGCGATCAGCGCTTCGTTGAAGGCGTTGCGCACGTCGGGGCGATTGAGGGTGACGCGGGCCGCATGGCCTTCGCGGGTGACCGTGAGATGGTGGGTCATGGTGATCGACTCTCGTGTTGCTCGACCAAAGGCATTTGCTTGCACATCAGCACCGAGCGATAGGTTTTCCCTTGCCATTGCACGCTGCCGACGTCCACGTAGCCGCGTCGTTCATAGCGCGCACGCAAGGCAGAGGCCGGCTCGGCGGTGTCCAGGGCGATCTGATGGTGACCCTGAACCCGCGCCCAGTGTTCTGCTGCATCGATCAGCCGCTCGGCCAAGCCCTGGCCCCGCCAGTCCGGATGAACCCCCAGCTGCGCCAGGATGGCAGTGCCAGGCGTGGTGTAGAGGCTCGGGGACGGATCACCGATGTAAGTCTCGTTGCTCGGCTTGGGGCCGCGAATCGCCACCGTGCCGACGAGTCGATTTTCCGACACAGCCACGAAAGCCTGCGCGCCCTGCAACCGCTGGCGCGTCACGTCAACGGATTGATTCACGGCGGTGAAATTCCAACCCTGCGCGGCCAGGCTCGCGTAGGCCGCGTGAAGCAGCTCAGTGATCGCCTCCAGGCTGTCGTCCGGCTCAAGCGGCCGGATCGTGATCTTGAGTCCCTCAAGACGTTGACGCCCGGCCTCCTGCCGCACAACCAGCCTCAGGCCGGCCTCCACGGCCGCCTTCTTGCTCTTGAACGCACCTTCCGCGAGAGCCCGCCCGGTCAGTTCATCGTCAATCTCAATGGTCGTACGCATGATGTGAATGGAGTCAATGCCTCAGGCGCACACTACATCCGGAACACGCCAAACTTGGTTTCCGGAATGGGAGCATTCAACGCAGCGCTGAGCCCCAACGCCAGGACACGCCTCGTATCCGCAGGATCGATCACGCCGTCATCCCACAGGCGGGCGCTGGCGTAGTACGGATGCCCCTGGTCCTCGTACTGCTGGCGGATCGGCGCCTTGAAGGCTTCTTCCTCCTCCGCACTCCATTGGCCGCCCTTGGACTCGATGCCGTCGCGGCGCAGCGTGGACAGCACGCTGGCGGCCTGCTCGCCGCCCATCACGCTGATGCGCGCGTTGGGCCACATCCAGAGCATGCGCGGGCTGTAGGCGCGGCCGCACATGCCGTAGTTGCCGGCACCGAAACTGCCGCCAATGATGACCGTGAACTTCGGCACCTGGGCGCAGGCCACGGCCGTCACCATCTTGGCGCCGGCACGGGCGATGCCCTCGTTCTCGTACTTGCGGCCGACCATGAAGCCGGTGATGTTCTGCAGGAACACGAGCGGCACCTTGCGCTGGCAGCACAGCTCGATGAAGTGGGCGCCCTTGTTGGCGCTCTCGGCGAACAGGATGCCGTTGTTGGCGACGATGCCCACCGGCATGCCCTCGATATGGGCAAAGCCGCAGACGAGCGTGTTGCCGTAGCGGGCCTTGAATTCATCGAACTCTGAGCCGTCGACCAGGCGGGCGATGACCTCGCGCACGTCGAAGGGCTTGCGGGTGTCGGGCGGGATCACGCCGTGCAGCTCTTCAACCGGGTACGCGGGAGCCTGCGGCTGGCGCAGCGCCAGCGGCGACGGCTTGCTGCGGTTGAGCCGCGAAACGGATTGGCGGGCCAGGGCCAGCGCGTGCGTGTCGTCCTCGGCCAGGTGATCGGCCACGCCAGAGAGGCGCGTGTGCACATCGCCGCCGCCGAGATCTTCGGCGCTCACCACCTCGCCCGTGGCCGCCTTCACCAGCGGCGGGCCGCCCAGGAAGATCGTGCCCTGGTCCTTGACGATGATGGTCTCGTCGCTCATGGCCGGCACGTAGGCGCCGCCGGCCGTGCAGGAGCCCATCACGACAGCGATCTGCGGAATGCCGACCGCGCTCATGTTGGCCTGGTTGAAGAAGATGCGGCCGAAGTGGTCGCGATCCGGGAAGACTTCGTCCTGATTCGGCAGGTTGGCGCCGCCGGAGTCCACGAGGTAGATGCAGGGCAGATTGTTCTGCTGGGCCACTTCCTGCGCACGCAGGTGCTTCTTGACGGTGACGGGGTAGTAGGTGCCGCCCTTCACAGTGGCGTCGTTACAGACGATCATGCAATCGATGCCCGCCACGCGGCCGATGCCGGCGATCACACCGCCGCCGGGCGCGGCGTTGTCGTAGAGATTGAGGCCGGCCAGCGGCGCCAGCTCCAGGAAGGGCGTGCCGGGATCCAGCAGCAGCTCCACCCGCTCGCGCGGCAGCAGCTTGCCGCGGGCCACATGCTTGGCGCGCGCGGCTTCGCCGCCGCCCTGGGCGATGACTTCCAGCCGCGCGTTCAGGTCCTTCACGAGCAGGTCCATCGCTTCGGCGCTGTGCTTGAAATCGGCGCTGCGCGGGTTCAGCTTGCTTTGCAGACGGGCCATGGAGTCTCCTGACGCCGGGCCACTCTGAGCACGGCTCAATAATCTTGCAGGCCGCGACAGGCAGCCCTGGGGAAGCGAGCATAGCGTATCGAACCGCTTCAACTCAAGTGCCACTTGAGTATTACTCAACTTCTTGCCAAAATCCGCTTCATGCCGCGCGCCGCCCCTGTCTCTGATCCCACCCCGATCCACCCGCCGCAGCGCCGGGCCCCCGCCGGCGCGCGCAGCGAGCAGCGCGTGCGCGACATCCTGCGCACCGGCCGCGCCGTCTTCGCCGAATGCGGCTACGAACACACCACCACGGGCGAGATCGCCCGCCGGCTGGGCGTGTCCGAGGCCACCGTCTTCACCTATTTCTCCACCAAGCGCGAGCTCTGCCAGCGCGTGATCAGCGACTGGTACGCCGAGATCACCGCCGCGCTGGCCGAGGGCCTGCCGCGCGAGAAGCCGCTGCTCGAGCAATTCCGCTGGTTCGTGCGCACACACATGGAGCTGTTCCTTGTTGAAGGCACAGGCCTGTGCGCTTTCGTTCTCAGCGAGGGCCGAGGCAAAAGCCACGGCGGCCATGGCGACCTCGGCGAGGTGCTGGTCGAACTGCAGCGCCGCTACACCGCCCCATTGATGGATCTGCTGGCCCGCGGCCGCGCCAGCGGCGAGCTGCGCGACGATGTCTCGCTGAGCCTGATGCGCGGTCTGGTGCTCGGGCCAGTCGAGCATCTGCTGTGGGAGCTGGTCAGCGCCGGCAAGGTCGTGGACGTGACGGCCGCCGCCCACGACCTCGTGGCCTTGGTCTGGCCCGTGCTGTGCAAGCCGGGCGAGGAGCTGCGCCGCCTGCGCGCGCTGCGCGACCAGCTCGGTCAGGCGCTGGCATCCAGCTAAAGAAACCTGCGGCTCAGGCGGCCGGCGCGTAGCCGGCTTCGCTCAGCGCGGCCACCCAGGCTTCACGCGGCACTTGCGACTGCACCTTCACATGACGCCCCTCCCGGTCGAACTCCAGTTTGGCTGCGGCGTCCAGCTCGCGGGCGGTCTCGGTGATGGTGGCCACGCAATGGCCACAGCTCATGTCGGGCAAATGGAAGTCGTACATCGGGGCGTGTTCCGAAGCGTGAGAATGAAGCCAGTCTATGAGCACTCCCATCTCCCTACACATCACAGGCATGAGCTGCGCGGCCTGCGCGGGGCGTGTCGAGCGCGCGCTGCGCAAGGTCGAAGGCGTCAGCGAAGCGCAGGTCAATCTGGCGGCAGAGACCGTGCGAATTCAGCTGACCGAACCCACGGGCATGGAATGCCTGATCGCCGCCGTCGAGAAAGCCGGTTATGGCGCCAGCCCCGAGGCCGCGCCGCCCAGCGCGCCCACGCCGCTGTGGCCTGCCTTCGTGGCGCTCGCGCTCACCCTCCCGCTCGCCGCACCCATGCTCGTCGGCGCGCCCATGCTGCCGGCGTGGATCCAGCTGGCGCTCTCGGCCATCGTGCTGTTCGGCTTCGGTGCCCGCTTCTTTCGTGGCGCGGTGGCGGCACTCTCGCACGGCAGCGCCAACATGGATGTGCTCGTTGCGCTGGGCACCTCGGCCGCCTTCGGCCTGTCCTGCTGGACGATGTTCCGGCATGGCGAACATGCCGCGCACCAGGGCCTCTACTTTGAATCGGCCGCGCTCATCGTCAGCTTCGTGCTGCTGGGCAAGAGCCTGGAAGAGCGCGCCAAGCGCCGCACCAGCGAAGCCATCCGCGCGCTGCAGGATCTGCAGCCGCCCACCGCCCGCGTGCGGCGCGACGGCACCGAGCAGGAGCTGCCCGTGGCGCAGCTGGTGCAGGGTGACATCGTCCTCGTGCGCCCGGGCGAGCGCGTGCCCGTGGACGGCGTCGTTCAGGTGGGCGAGAGCGAGGTCGACGAGTCGCTGATCACTGGCGAGAGCCGCGCCGTGGCCAAGGAACCGGGCACGCGCGTCGTGGGCGGCAGTGTCAATGGCTCGGGCCTGCTGGAGCTGCGCTGCACCGCGCTGGGCGCCGAATCCACGCTGGCGCGCATCGCCCGCCTGGTCGAGCAGGCGCAAGGCGAGAAGGCACCGATCCAGCTGCTGGTGGACAAGGTCTGCGCCGTCTTCGTGCCGGCCGTGCTGGGCGCGGCGCTGCTGACGCTGCTCGGCTGGGGCCTGTTCACGGGCCAGTGGCAGCAGGGCTTGCTCAACGCGGTGGCCGTGCTCGTGATCGCCTGCCCTTGCGCGCTGGGCCTGGCCACGCCAGCCGCGTTGATGGCCGGCATGGGCACGGCGGCGCGCCAGGGCATCCTGATCCGCGACGTGCGCGCGCTGGACCTGGCTCACGAGATCACGCATGTGGCTTTCGACAAGACCGGTACGCTGACCGAAGGCCGGCCCAAGCTCGTCCACCACGAAGGCTCGCGCGAGGCGCTGGCGCTGGCTGCGGCGCTGGCGCAAGGCAGCGAGCACCCGCTGGCGCATGCCATGCGCGAGGTCGGTAAGCACCTGGAAAAGCCCAAGCTCGAAGCCGTGCAGGCCGTGCCCGGCCGCGGCATAACGGGCAAGCTCGACGGCGAGGAGTTGAGCCTGGGCAGCGGTCGCTGGCTGCGCGAGCGCGGCATCGAGGTTGACGAGGACCACGCCTCCGCCTGGCTCTCGCAAGGCCTGACCGTCTCCTGGCTCACCCGCGGCGGCAAGGTGCTGGGCCTGTTCGCCTTCGGCGATGTGATCAAGGCCCGCGCCGCCGCCGCACTGCGTCGCCTGCATGCCATGGACATGAAGACCGTGCTGATCAGCGGTGACAACCGCGGCGCAGCCGAAGCGCTGGGCGCGCAGCTGCGCATCGCCGAAATCCACGCCGAGGTGCTGCCAGAAGACAAGGCGCGCATCGTTTCAGAGCTGCGCCTGAGCGGCCGCGTGGCCATGGTGGGCGACGGCATCAACGACGCGCCCGCGCTTGCCACGGCCGATGTGGGTCTGGCCATGGGCAACGGCACCGAAGCCGCCATGGCCGCCGCCGGCATCACGCTGATGCGCGGCGACCCGATGCTGGTGCCCGCCGCATTGCTCATCGCGCGCCGCATCCATGCCAAGATTCGGCAGGGCCTGTTCTGGGCCTTCTGTTTCAATGCCATCGGCATCCCGCTGGCCGCGCTGGGCTTGATGAGCCCGGCGCTGGCCGCCGGTGCCATGGCCCTGTCCAGTGTCAGCGTGCTGGGCAATGCCCTGCTGCTGACGCGTCCCTCACCGGAGTTGAATTCACAATGACCCGCATCATCGCCCTCTCGGGCAGTCTGCGCCGCGCCTCCTCCAACACTGCCCTGCTGCGCGCCGCTGCGCTGGCCGCACCGCAAGGCGTGAGCATCGACGTGCGCACCTTGCACGACGTCCCGCTCTACGACGGCGATGTAGAAGCCACCGGCGTGCCCGCCTCGGTGCTGGAACTGCGCGACGCCATCAAGGCCGCCGATGCCGTGCTGATCGGCTCGCCCGAGTACAACAACTCCATCTCCGGCGTTCTCAAGAACGGCCTGGACTGGATCTCGCGCCCCTCGGGCGAAGGCGCCAAGACCTTCGGCGGAAAGCCCATCGCGGCGATGGGCGGCACACCCGGCAACGGCGGCACGTTGCTGGCGCAGAACGCGCTGTGGAGCGTGCTGCGTGCCTTTGGCTCCGACGTGTGGTGGGGCGGCACGCTGACCGTCTCGCAGATCCACAAGTCCTTCGACGAGCAAGGCCAGCTCATCGACGCCGCGCTGCAGGAACGCCTGACGAAGTTCATTGCCGACTTCGCCGCCCACATCAGGAGGTAACTTCATGCCCCAGCTGATCGAAAGCCAGCACGGCGACGTCGGCGGTCTGCCGATCGCTCGCGCCCTGCCCAGCCGCCTGCGCCGCACCATCGGCGCCTGGTGCTTCCTGGACCATGCAGGACCCGCGGACTTGCAGGGCAGCGGCATGAACGTGCCGCCGCATCCGCACACCGGGCTGGCCACCTTCAGCTGGATGATCGAAGGCGAGATCCTGCACCGCGACAGCCTCGGCAGCAAACAGGTGCTGCGCCCCGGCCAGGTCAACCTGATGACGGCCGGCACCGGCATCGCGCACTCGGAGGAATCGATCGGCAGCCGCCTGCACTTGGCGCAGCTCTGGATCGCCCTGCCCGACGAACAGCGCTTCTGCCCGCCGGCCTTCCAGCATTTCCCCGTGCTGCCAAAGCTGGCTGACGGCGCATTCACACTGACCCTGCTCGCCGGCGAATTGAAGGGCGAGCGCTCGCCCGTGCCCACGCACACGCCGCTGCTGGGCGTGGACATCGCCACGCCGAGCGCTGCGCGTTGCGAGCTACCGCTGGACGCCGGCTTCGAGCACGGCGTGATGGTGCTGGAAGGCGAGATCGAGGTGCAAGGTCAGCTGGTGAAGCCCGGCAGCCTGCTCTATCTGGAGCCCGGCGCGAGCTCGCTCAGCATCGCAGCCACGGCGCATGCGCGAGCGCTGCTGCTGGGCGGTACGCCATGGGAAAAGCCACCGCTGCTGTGGTGGAACTTCGTGGGCCGCACGCGCGACGAGATCGTGCAGTTTGCCGCCGAGTGGAACGGGCTGACTGGGCATTTCGACGGCGTGACCGTCGAGGGTTATGTGGGCCACCGGCTCATGGCGCCGGAAGTGCCGCACCTGCGCGAACCCGGCTGAGGCGCCACCCGTTCAGCAACGGGATGGCACGCGATCCAGGTCAATTCGCCCCCGGCAGGCCCTTCGCCGGCGGTATTCGTTCACGCAGCAGGCGACGCGTGCATCACGCGACAGGGGACACGCAGGTCACCGTGCCTGCAGCGCGGCCAACACACGCCGCAGGCTGCGCAGAACCGCCGAGCGCCCCTCGGCATCGGCCGCCATCTGCGCCTGCACGATGCCGCCGTCAAAAGCCAGCGCCGCCGCATCGGCCAGCGTTCGCCCGCCCGTGCCCAGCCAGCGGGCGATGGTGGCGGCCATGTCGGTCTTGTGCGATTGGCACAGCGGCAGCGCCTCGGGCAGCGATTGCGCCACTTCCACCGTCGTGTTGATGAAGGCGCAGCCGCGGAACTCCTCGCGCTCGAACCATTCAGCCAGCACATCGGCCAATGCACGAAGATCGCGCGGCTTCTTGCTGCCCAGCCGCTCCAGGGCTTCGCTGAACCAGGCCATCCAGCGCTCGTGCCGCTGCTCGAGGAAGGCGAGCACCAGCGCCTCCTTGCTCGGGAAGTGGCGATAGAAGGTCAGCTTGGCCACGCCCGATTCGGCGATCAGCCGGTCCACGCCTGTGGCGCGGATGCCGTCGCGGTAGAACAGGTCCAACGCGGCTGACAGGATCCGCTCGCGGGCCGAAAGCTCGGAAGTTTGCATGCAGCAATTGTAGACAGATCTGTCTACTTCACTTACGCTAAGCTCAAGTAGACAGATCTGTCTACTTCACCAGTCCACTGCAGGAGAACGCCATGGAAACCCGCCCGCCCGTCCCGCCCTTCACCCTGGAATCCGCGACGAAGAAGGTTCGCGGCGCCGAAGACGCCTGGAACTCGCGCGACCCGGACCGCGTCGTGCAGGTCTACACGCAAGACACGGTCTGGCGCAACCGCGCTGAATTCCCCGTGGGGCGCGAGGCCGTGCACGGCTTCCTCGTGCGCAAGTGGGCGCGCGAGCTGGATTACCGCCTGATCAAGGAGCTGTGGGCCTTTGAGGGCAACCGCATCGCCGTGCGCTTCGCCTACGAGTCTCGCGACGACTCCGGCAACTGGTCCCGCTCCTACGGCAACGAGAACTGGGAGTTCAACGAGCATGGCCTGATGCAGCGCCGCTTCGCCAGCATCAACGACCTGCCGATCCAGGCGAAGGACCGCCTCTTCCACTGGCCGCTGGGCCGCCGCCCGGACGAGCATCCGGGCCTGAGCGAGCTGGGGCTCTGACGGATCAGCGCGTCAGCCGATAGATCAGCAGGGCCGCGCGGATCGTTCCGCGTTCGATGGATGCAACATCCAGGTCCTCGTCATCGGTGTGCGCGCCCGAGCCCGACGCGCCAAGACCGTCCATGCCCACCGTGTACGGCGCCACGAACTGCACATCGCCCGCGCCGCGCTGGCTCGGCTCCAGCGCGACGATGGGCCCCAGGCCCGCGTCCCGGCTGGCCTTCGAGTAGAGCTCCACGAGTGCGCTGCCCGCTGCCGTGGGTGGCATGGGCGGGTAGATGTCGTCGCTGAACTGGAGCGTGGCTTTCGTGCCGGGCAGGCTGGCAGCCACGATCTCTTGCATGCGGCGCATCGCGCGCTCGCCCTGCTCGGGGCTCAGGTAGCGGATGTCGCCCTTGGCCTTGAAGCCGCGCGCGATCACGTTGGTCTTGCCGAAGGCCGTGCCCGAGGCCGTGCTGTCGGCGTAGCCGACGTCCGTGCCGCCGACGATCAGGCCGACGTTGAAGGTGAGGTTGGGTTCGATCAGCTGCGAGCGAAAGGCATCGAGGATGCGCGCGCCCTCGTAGATGGCGCCAAAGCCCGATCCGGCCGAGAAGACGCCGGCCGAGTGCCCGGCCTTGCCCGTCACATCGAGCGTCCAGCCGCCCGAGGAACGGCGCGCGATGCTGGCCGTGTCCACCCCCTCGTGGCGCACACAGCCTTCGAAGGAGAGCGCGTAATCCGCCCGCTTGGCCAGCTCAACCATCGGCGCGCGAGCCAAGCTTTGCGGCGCGCCGGTGCGTTCTTCGTCGCCGGTGAAGAGCACCTCGATCTGCGCGCCGCTCAGCACGCCTGCGGTCTTCAGCGCGCGCAGCGCCTCGATCATGATGACGTCGCCGCCCTTCATGTCGTTCACGCCCTGTCCGCGGACGCGCGCGCCGCGCGGCTCCCACAGGGCCACGCTGCTGCCCTTCTCGAACACCGTGTCCAGATGGCCGAGCAGCAGCACGCGCTTGCCTTTCGTGCCTGCATGCGAGGCGCCGAGATGACCGGCACGGCGCATCTCGGGCGGCATGTCGATCCAGCGGGTGTCGAAGCCGATCTCGTCCAGCTCGGCGCGGAAGACCTCGCCCACGGCGCGCACGCCCTCGGTGTTGAGCGTGCCGCTGTTGATGCGCACGGACTTCTCAAGCAGCTGCAGCGCTTGCGGGCTGCGCTGCTTGACGGCGGCGACGATGCGCTGCTCGGTCTCGCTGAGTTGGGCGTGTGCGGCGTGCGCCACAAAAAGAGAAAGGGCCATCAGGCCCAACTTGAGTTTCACGGCAAGACCTCCGGGGTGGACTTGCCGTGACTCTAGCGATCTCAGGCGAGAACGCCCGCTTGGAAATCCCTGACAGCCTGCATCAGCTCCGCCTGCGTGTTCATCACGAACGGACCGTACTGCGCGATCGGCTCGTTCAGCGGTTTGCCGGCCACCAGGATCAGGCGCGTCGCCTCGTCGCCAGCCGTCAGCACCACGCCGTCGCTGCCCGCCACGTTGGCAAAGATGGCCATGCGTTCGCGCGGCACCGTGCAGCCGGTGTCGAATTTCAGCGAGCCACGGTAGACGTAGACGAAGACGTTGTGCGTGTCCGGCAGCGCCTGCTCAAAGCTTGCACCTGGCGCCAGGTGGATGTCCAGGTAGACGGGCTCGGTGTGCTCGCGCTGCACTGAACCCTTCACGCCATGGCTTTCGCCGGCGATCACGCGCACCTTCGCGCCGTCGTGCTCGAACTCGGGGATCTCGCCCGACGGGATGTCGCGATACCAGGGATCGCGCATCTTGTCCTTGGCCGGAAGATTCAGCCAAAGCTGGAAGCCTTCCATGCGACCTTCTTCCTGCTCCGGCAGCTCGCTGTGGATCACGCCGCGGCCGGCGGTCATCCATTGAACGCCGCCGTTGCCCAGCAGACCTTCGTTGCCGGCCGAGTCGCGGTGGCGCATGCGGCCTTCGAGCATGTAGGTCACGGTCTCGAAACCGCGGTGCGGATGGTCGGGGAAGCCGGCGATGTAGTCGTCGGCCTGGTCCGAGCCGAAGGCGTCGAGCATCAGGAAGGGATCGAGCCGGCGCTGCAGCGGCTGCGTGAGCACACGGGTCAGCTTGACGCCCGCGCCGTCACTCGTCGGTTGCCCGACGACCAGGCGCTCGACGGCACGCGGCTTGGCAAGGTTGACGGTGGCGGTGGCGGCATTCATGACTCGATCTCCTTCGTTGATGTGACGTCTGCGTGATTAGAGCGTTACTTCGCCGGTCAGTTCGGCAATGCGTTCGCGAGCTGCGGCTTCGGCATTCTGGACGGCCTCGGCACCCATGCCCAGACCTTCCAGGTAGACGAAGTTCACGTCCTTCATGCCCAGGAAGCCCAGGAAGGTGCGCAGGTAGTTGGTCACGCCTTCGTCCGTCGGCTGGCCGATGTGGAAACCACCGCGGGCGCTGACGATGTACACCTTCTTGCCAGTCACGAGGCCTTCGGGGCCAGTGGCGGTGTAGCGGAAGGTCGTGCCAGCGCGGGCCACGGCGTCGATCCAGTTCTTGAGCTGGGCCGGCACGCCAAAGTTGATCATCGGCACGCCAATCACGATCACGTCGTGGGCTTGCAACTCGGCGATCAGGGCGTCGTTGGCAGCCACGAGGGCAGCTTGTTCGGGCGAACGTTGGTCGGCCGGGGTGAACAGCGCGCCCAGGGCGGTCTCGTCCAGCGCCGGGTGCGGGTTGGCGCCGAGGTCACGCACGGTGACGGTGGCGCCGGCTTCGCGGCCCTTCAGGGCGCCGACCAGTTCGGCGGCGAAACGGGTGGAGAACGAGCCCTGGCCGTCTTGGACGCGGCGGGCGCTGGAGTTGATTTGCAGGATCTTGGTCATGGCGGGCTCCTTCGGGGGTTGATCGGTGTGAATCGGATGACTGAACTTTAGACAGCACCAATCCACTCCGGAAGCCGCGAATCTGGATAAGATTGTTCCATTGGAGGAACAATGAGCCTGGAAGCCGATGACCTTTTGCTCTTTGCCCGTGTGGTGGATGCCGGCAGCCTGAGCCGTGCAGCCGAGCAGCTGCGGCTCCCCAAATCGACCGTTTCACGCCGGCTTTCCGGGCTGGAGCAGCGCCTGGGCGAGAAGCTGCTGCAGCGCTCGACGCGGCGGCTCACCCTGACCGATTTCGGCCAGGGCGTGCTCGAACACGCGCGCGCGGTGGCGGCCGAGGTGGACGGCGCGCTGGCCCTGGCCCTGCACCGCCAGCAGCGGCCACGCGGGCGCTTGCGGGTGTCCATGCCTTCGGACCTGGCGCGGCTGGTGCTGAACGGCGCGATCTCGCGCTTCGTGATCGACCATCCCGAAGTGCAGCTGGAGCTGGACCTCTCGCCGCGTCGCGTGGACCTGATCGCCGAGGGTTTCGACCTCGCCCTGCGCATCGGCCCGCTCAATGCGGACAGCCAGTTGGCTGCGCGACGGCTGACCCGACTATCGACTGCGCTCTACGCAGCGCCCTCCTTCCTGGAGCGGCACGGTGAGCCGCAACTGCCCGAAGGCCTCAGCACGATGCACGGCCTGCTGATCCGCAGCCGCGGCGGCGATCCCATGCCCTGGCAGCTCACCCGCGATGGCGAAGCGCCGATCAGCGTGCTGCCCGAGAACCGGACCTTGGCGAACGCGCCGGACATGTTGCTCTTGCTGGCCCGTGCGGGTGTGGGCATTGCGGCGGTCGATCAGCACATGGCCATCCCTTTGGTGGCCAGCGGCGAACTGGCGCCGGTGCTGCCGGGCTGGTCTCAGCCCCCGATCGATTGCTGGGCGGTGTTCCCGGAGCGGAAACTGATGCCCTTGAAGACCCGCGCCTTCATCGAGGCGATGGGCGCGGTGTTGGCGCGGTGCGAGAGCACCTTGCTCGACAAGAAAAGCAGCTCTTCGCTGTCCTGAGCGAGGGCTCAGAGGCCAGCGCTGGCAACCTGCACGGCTTCCGAGGTCACGGCACGGTGGCCTTCAACGACCACGCGCGGCAGTTGCACGACTTCCGTCGGGGCTTGCAGATCGACATGCTTGCCGACGACCACCACGCGCTCCAGCTGCACGACTTCCGGCGCCGAGCGCTCGGTCCAGTCGGCCAGGCCGGTGCCGATGGCAGCAGCAGTGGCAACGGAAACTACGGCGAAGACGAGGGCTTGTGCGCTGGTGTTCATGATGGGCTCCTTGGGCGTTCGGTGGATCTGTTTTCTCTGTCTGTGATTGAAGTTTCGTCAATGCCCATCGGCATTGCGAGCGGCAGGCGACAGGACTTCAGCTGCGCCAGACGAGCTGCAGGCAGGCGCGACGGATGGCGGAAGATTTCTTCCGCGCCGTGAGCAAAGTCGCTCGCGCGACGCATGGCTTCTTCCGGGTGGGTTCGCAGACCATGCGTTCATCGCAACACCGCAAACGGCCATGCACCCCTTCCATCCCGGCGTCGTCCGCCGTCTCGAGCTGACGCAGGCTTTCGAGACGCGCTCCCCCTGGGCCCTGGTTGTCACGGAACTGCCCGGTGAGGCGAGCACGGTTGCGGTCAGCTTTGTCAGGCAGAACAACAGCCAGGAGCACATCAAGCTCTTTCCCGGCGAGCGCAGCTTCTACACCTTGCTGGAAAGCAGGATCGTGTATTCGAAGCCCGAGGAGCGGGCGCCACTCCTGCTGATCCGGGCCTGCACGCTGCGCTACGGCAACTGCAGCTGCTGGATTTCGACCCTGCTCTACGCCTATGACCGGGAATCGGACAGCTTCCGCACGGTCTTCTTCGGCCTCACGGCCAGCGATGCGAAGCAGGCGACGCGCTTCATCGACAGCGGGCCCTTGCTCGGCCGGGTGGTGGTCGTCACGCCGACTTCAGGCGCCGCGGGCGCGGCCTTCAGCCGGGTGGTGGAGGTCTACAAGCGATCGGTGATCGGCGAGTACCTGAGGGTGCTGGTCTATTGCAGCGGCAGCGGCTGCTGCGGGGATACCGACTCGGCGTCGGTCATCGATTCGGAAATGCCAGAGATCTTCCGCCGGCTCGGGATGGATCAGATGTCAGCGCTGGCGACCTGAACGGCTTCCGAAGTCACGGCACGATGGCCTTCAACCACCACGCGCGGCAGCTGCACGACTTCCGTCGGTGCTTGCAGATCGACATGCTTGCCGACCACCACCACGCGCTCCAGCTGCACGACTTCCGGCGCCGAGCGCTCGGTCCAGTCGGCCAGGCCGGTGCCGATGGCGGCAGCAGTGGCAACGGAAACTACGGCGAAGACGAGGGCTTGTGCGCTGGTGTTCATGATGGGCTCCTTGGGTGTTCGGTCAATGTGTTTTCTCTGTCAGTGATTGCAGTTTCGTCAATGCCCATCGGCATTGCGAGCGGCAAGCGACGAGGCCGCAGCGGCGCTGGATGAACTGCAGGCAGGAGCGACAAATGGAGGATGAAAAGTCGATGAAGAAGCAATTGATCCTGGCGGCGGCGCTGCTGCCGCTGTTCGGCCCGCTCGGGGCCTGGGCCCAGACTGACCTGAGCAAGGCACACCTCGATGGGTCGGGCTTGGGCGCGATCCGCATTGGCCAGCGCCTGGACCGGCTGCCCGTCCCGCTGCAGCAGCCGATCGAACGAACGGCCTACGGGAACTCGGGCGCGTGCTTCTACGTGTTTGCAGAGAAGCGCTCGGATTTCGGGATGATGATCGAGGACGACCGGCTCACGCGGATCGACGTGGACAAGCCCGGCATCAAGACGGACAAGGGCATCTCGGTGGGCGATCCGGTGGCCCGGATCAGGGCGGCTTATGGTCCAGCGGCCGTGGAAGGCCGGGACTTCTACGACGACCGAATGCCGGAGTTCACGGTCAAGTCAGCGGACGGCAGCCAGGCCGTGCGCTTCAGTACCGACGGACATCGCGTCACGGCCATCATTGCCGGCCGCGCTGCTTCGGTGGCGTATGTGGAAGGTTGCTTGTAGGACGGGCTCAGATGCTGGCAGCAGCCTTGTCGGCGCTGGCGACCTGAACGGCTTCGGAGGTCACCGCACGATGGCCTTCAACGACCACGCGGGGCAGTTGCACGAATTCGGTAGGCGCTTGGGTATCAACGTGCTTGCCAACCACGACCACGCGCTCCAGCTGCGCGACTTCCGGCGCAGAGCGCTCGGTCCAGTCGGCCAGGCCGGTGCCGATGGCGGCAGCGGTGGCAACGGAAACTACGGCGAAGACGAGGGCTTGTGCGCTGGTGTTCATGGTGGGCTCCTGGGTGTTCTGTCGATGTGTTTGCTCTGTCAGTGATTGCAGTTTCGTCAACGGACGCCAGCTCCGCGAGCGGCAGGCGACGGGCCTCCGGCGGAGCTGGATGAACTGCAGGCACAGCCGACAAACCGAGGGCAGGCCGACGAAATGCCCGGGAGCCCGGGCTGGATCAGCGGACGAACTGCTCCTGGCCGGCAATGGCCATCTTGGCCACATGGTGGCGCTGGGCCGAGGCCATCAGGGTGGCGACGGCGCTGTAATCCACCAGCTTGTTGGGCTGGACATGCAGTTCAGCCTGATCCGCCGGGTCCACGGATCCGAGCTCCTGCATGCGCGCATCGACCGCAGCAGCGTCGCGCAGCACCTGGCCATCCCAGGCCACCGTGCCGTCGAAGTCGATGCTGACGGTGTGCACCACCGGCTGCTGCGGCGGAACCTCGCCCCGGCCGATGTCCAGGTGGATGGAGTGCAACTGCGTCGGGATGGTGATGATCAGCATCACCAGCAGGACCAGCATCACATCGATCAGCGGCGTCGTGTTGACCTCCAGGAGGGCTTCCGGGTCCTGGCCACCGGACATAGCTGCAACGTTCATTCCCATGAGTCGCTCCCAGTTGTTGATACCGATGAAGGGCAGTCCATGATGCCGGCGCCCGGGCACCAGAGGCAAGCGCTTCAGCCGGTCATGAGCTGATCGAGGCACTTGCGCAACTCCGCCTACCGCACATTGCCGGGGCTGACTGCCTCGGCCGTCTCCAGGGCGTCGCGTGCTTCAGCGGCCAGTGGCTCATCCCAGCCCTCTTCCAGGCGGGTGATGAGCACGAACACCAGGTTGAGCAAGGCACGTGGGTTCTGTGGCAGCAGCTCGCGGGCACGGCGCATGCTGTCCATGGCCGCGGGCAGGTCGGCCTTCTTCAGCAGCGGCGCGGCCGGCTTCACCGGGTTCATTTCGTTGAGCGTGAGCGAGCGCTGAAAGGCCTTCTGAGCCGCATCGATCTCGCTGACGCGCAGGGCCGCTGCGCCCAGTGCCGCACGGCGGGGCGCAGAGAAAGGCGACATCTTGAGCGCACGCTGCAGCAGGTCGTACTGCTCGGCGTACTGGCCCAGCTGGTCGTGGGCCTTGACGAGCAGATCAGATCCGGATCATGTTGCCACGGCCGGAGTAGGCAAACATCGGCGTCTGTTCCTTGCATTCACCGATGCGCTTGCACAACGGCCGCGAGGTCTCCAGCACCTGGCGCTCCACCTGCTCGACAAACACCTGCTCCAGCGGCTGCTGGCCCTTGGCCGCCGTGAGCCCGCGCAGCAGCCGCGAGGTGAAGAGCCCGCCGTTGGGCGGGTCTTCCAGCGAGAGCTCTTCCGGCTTGGAGGCTGCCAGGATGGCGATGTGCCGCGTGGCCAGCGCCGCGTTGGCCTGGGCAGCGGCGGCCAGGGCGGCGGGCTCGAGCGAGGCCTTGCCCTTGCTGGCTTGCACGCCGTTGGCTGTGACCACGCAGCTCGGCATCATCTTGGCCACGCCGCCGCTGTGGCAGGTGTCCACCACCAGCACCACCCGGCGCGCCGGCAGGTTGGCCACCAGGCTCTGCAGCTGCCAGAAGTCCAGCGCGTTGGCGTCGCCCGGCCCGGAGAAATCGTGCAACACGGGCAGGCCGAAGCCCGAGGGACACAGGTCCTTGTCGCCGCCATGGCAGGAGATGGCGATCAGCACGAGATCGTCCTCCTGCGTGCGCGCGGCCAGCTTCATCAGCTCCTGGCGCAGACCGCCGCTGCTGGCCTGCGCGTCCAGCAACGTCGTGATGTCTTCGCCGGCAAAGCCCATGCCGCGCAGCGCATGGCCCATGTTCTTCAGATCGGCATCCACGCCGGGCAGATCGCCCACGTTCCAGTCGGGCAGGCGGCGGCGCACGGCCGCGTAGTTGGACACGCCAGCCAGCAGCGCGAACTTGCGGCGCGGCGGTGCCATCGGGGCGCGCGGATCGGCCGGCGCCGGCTCGGCCGCCAGCTGCACGGCCTTGGCGCCGGCAATCAGCGGCGGCGGTGCCTGCATGAGCTGCTGCATGCGTTCGGGTGTCAGCTCCTTCAGCTTGGCGGCGATGCGCCCGGCCAGCTCGGCGGCGGCCTTCTCGGCCGCCTGCTCCAGCGAGCGGCGCTCGCCGAACTCGCGCGTGGCCGCCGTCAGCGTGGCAGCCATGCGGCCCTGCCCCGTCTCGGCGGCCAGGATGCTGCGGCCGACGAAGACGCGCGCCTCCAGCCGCACCTCGGCCATCACCATGTCACTGCCCGGCCGCGGCCGCACATTGCCGTAGAGGCTGAAGACCAGCGAGAAGCCCGCGTCGGGCGCGAAGGTGACGATCATCGTCGGCGCCTTGTCCAGCAGCTCGTAGGCACGCGCATCGGGCTGCAGCACGCGCAGGCCGAGCTTGAGGAACTCGGCCTCCAGCGCTCGCGTGGCCGCGGCCACGCTTGGGTCGATGCGGGTGGGCGCGCTCGGGCTTTCCTTGCGGTAGAGGACGGTGATCAAGTCGGTGCGCGGCACGCCAGCCTGGGCGAACGCGAGCTCCGGCAGCAAGGCGGTGCTGGCAAGTGCCTGAAGAACGCGGCGGCGCTTGGCCATGGCTTTCACTCCCAGCGCGTCTTGCGCAAAGAACCGTCGGTGATGATGGCGAAGTCGCCTTCCTGCATCTGCAAGTCCGCCACCTGGGCGAGCACGATGCACTGACTGGTGTCGGTCGCCACGCTCGGGCATCGGATCATGGCCACGGGCTTGGTGTTGGCGAAGACCTCGCGCTCGCCCAGCTTCACCACCTTGGGCCGGAACACCACGAACTCGTCGTCGGGCTGGAAGCCCTGGGCCTGGCCGCCCGTCAGCGCGATGTCCGCGCCGTCGATGGACAGGATGGCCGCCTGCGGACGCAGGATGGATTCCACCCGCTGCCCGGCCAGCACGAAGGCGCGGCGCAGCGCGAGCTGGTAGTCGATCACGAGCTTGGAGCGGATGGCCGGATCGCGCGGGCTCTGCCCCGGCGCCAGCACCGTGCGATCGCCGCTGACCAGGCCCGTCTTGCCCTCCACCTGCACGGCCGTGCCGAACAGATACTTGCCGGTGTACATGTCCTTCATCTGCACAGACAGCAGCACGCTGGTGTATGCCGCCTGCATGCCGCCCTCCAGCGGCTTGAAGTCCTGCGTGGCCGCGATGATCTGCGCGTCGATGACGATGTCGGCAGCTTCAGCGGTCACGGTGGAGCGCAGGTCGAAGACCTCGAAGCGGCGGCTCTTGAGGATGGTGTCGGTGAAGAGCCGTGTGAGGCCGGCGGGCGTGATGTCCACGAGCTTGGCCATCTCGGGCGGAAAGTGCTGCTTCGCCTCAGCGTCGTCGATGCGCAGCATGTCCACATAGACCCTGGTCATGCGCCCTTCCTTCAGGAGGCGCAGCCGGCCGTAGTCGGCGCCGGAAGGCATCTGCAGGCTTTGCACGGTCTGCACCTTCTGGCCCTGCGCCGCAGGCAGCGCGAGTAACGCGATCAGGCAAGCGGCGAGCACCTTCCTCATTTGTTCTCCTTCTTCTTCGGCACGGGTTTCTCGGCCGGCTTGCCCACGGCCTTGGTCGCCGGCGCTGTCGCTGCCGGCGTCGAAGCCGATGGCCCGCGCACCACGCTCATCAAGAGCTTCTTGCAGGACTCGGCCGCCGTCTCATAGGCGAACAGCGAATCGGCGTTCGGCATCGGCTTGATGCGGGCCTCGCCCACGTAGAGCGTGGCGTAGCGGGCCGGGGTTTCCTTGTTGGCGAAGATCAGCCGCATCAATTGCGCATCGCTCCAGTCCGTGTACTTGGTGCTCACGCTCTTTTGCACCTTGGACAGCGGCTCGTGCTCGAAACTGGCGCGCTCGCGGTAGTCGCCGGCCAGGATGCGCGCGGGCAGCAGCTGCTCGCGTTCGGTCGGCCCGGGCGACTCCAGCGCGCTGTAGAAGCTGAAGTTCGGCGCCATCTCGGGGTTCTCGAAATAGTGGTTGGCAAAGGCCTCGCGCTCGTCCTTGCTGGTCGTGGCGTCCAGCATGCGGCCGGCCTCTGCGCGGTCGCATTCGCCCACACGCTGCAGCAGGCCCGGCGAATCGCTGCGGAACAGCGCGCCCTTGAACAGCTCGGTGCTCTCGCTGCTCTTGGCCAGGTCGCTGAACACGTCCTTGGCGCTGGATTCCTCGGTGCTCTTCTCGCCCAGCGCGTAGACGAAGTTGCGCTTGCGGCTCATCAGCTTGCCGAAGAAGGAGCCCTCCGCGCCGAGCGCGATGCCGGTGGTGGCGGTCTGCACGGTCACCGTCATCAAGGGCGCTGCGGCGCGCATGAAATCGAGGATCAGCGGCATCGAGCGCACGAATTCCTCGAAGCGCTTTTCCTTGGCCATGTCGCCCACCGACTGCATGAAGTTGGCCGTGATGGCGCCGAAAGCCGCGACGCCGGTCATGGTGCGCAGATAGCTCTTGGTGCGCAGCACCACGTCGTCGGCCTGCGTGCGGTAGCTGGCGAAGGCGTCAGGCTGCGCCTTCTTCAGGTAGTTGAGCGCGAGGTTCTGCGCGGCCATGTCCTTGGCGAAGTCGCGCACGCTGAGCTTGGCGAGATCGGTGTCGATGAACTTCAGGTCCTCGGCGTTCATCGTCGCGCGCAGCAGCGCAGCCTTGTCACCTTCGGTGCCGGCACCGGACTGCTGCAGCTTCGCCCGCTCGGCAATCGCCATGAACAGCAGGTTGGCGGCCTTCTCGCGCTGATCGATCAGCTCCTTGTAGTCCTTGCGGAGACCCTCCATGTCCTTCTGCGCGCGCTCCAGCATCTTTGCCGAGACCCGCGCGCCGACGATCAGCGCCGCCATCGTGATGATGCGCTTGGCCTGCTGCGCGTTCATGCCCGCCGGATTCGGCAGCGTGATGGTCTCGGCGGCAAGGGCCTTGGGGTCGTCGAGGATGGCCATCATCTGCTGGTCCAGCGCTTGGTTGGCGGCATTGGCCGCTACCTGCTTCACCAGGCCGAACGCCGCCTGCAGGGCCTGCTCCTGCAGAAAACCCATGACGTTGAAGTTGCCAGTCACCAGCGCCTGCGCACCCGAGTCCGCCGCGCCCACCAGCACGGCCATCTGCAGCGCGGCACGGCGCTCGCGCATCATGCGCTGCAGCGCGCGCAGCGTGCCGATCAGCTCCTCGCCGTTGACGGTGCCCTTGGCGAACAGCGGCGCCAGATCGGCGGGGATCGCAGTCTGCGGCTGGCCTTGCAGCTGCTGCATCAGCGTGGAGGAGGCATCGCCGTTGTTGCCGGCGCCCGGTGGATGGTTCTTGAGCAGATCCCCCGCCTTGTTGAGCAGGTTGCTCAGCGCGTTGCCGCTGCCGCTGGTGCTGCTGCTGCTTTGCGCTCCGGCCGGCGCAGGCAGCGCGCCCAGCCACAGCGCAAGCGCCAGCACGCCCGCGCCCCACGCAGGTCGATCGGCGAATCGACCGCCGCCATGCACCATCGAGGCTGGAAGGGCGCGCATGCTAACTCCAAGGTTGCATGCACAAATCGTAACAATTGGGTGTGGCACCGCCTAGTGCGGCGACTCCCCCGCTTCAGGGTCGGGGCGAACCCGCAGCCGGCGCCCTCAGGCTCACCACCCGCGCCCCAGTCGCCGCTGGCGCACGCCCAAGGTGCCGCGCCACGAACTGCTCCACCGGCTCGGCCCGGCCGAACAGCCAGCCCTGCGCCTGGCGGCAGCCAGCGGCCAGCAGCCAGCGGCGCTGGGCCTCGGTCTCCACGCCTTCGCCGATGACCTCGATGCCCAGCCCGGTGCCCAGCGCGATGATGGCCGTGGCGATGGCGGCGTTGCCGCTGCCCGGTTCCAGCTGCTGCATGAAGCTGCGGTCGATCTTGAGCCGCGAGACGGTGAAGCGCTTGAGCTTGCTGAGGTTGGAGTAGCCGGTGCCGAAGTCGTCGATGGCCAGGCGCACGCCCATCTCGGCGATGCGGCGCAGGTTGCCGGCGCTGGCACTGGTGTCGTCGGTGAACAGGCTTTCGGTGATCTCGAGTTCCAGCCGATCCGGTGGCAGGCCGGTCTCCGCCAGCAGGCGGCCCAGGCGCTCGGCAAACTCGGCGTCCTGCAACTGGCGCGGCGAGACATTGACCGACACCTGCAGCGGGCTGCCATCGGGGGCGCGCCAGCTGCGCGCCTGGCGGCAGGCCTCGGTCAGCACCCAATCGCCCAGCGGCACGATCAGGCCGGTCTCCTCGGCCAGTTCGATGAAGCGGTCCGGCATCACCAGGCCCAGGCGCGGATGCTTCCAGCGCACCAGGGCCTCGGCGCCGAAGACCGCGCCGTCCGCCAGCCTCACGAGCGGCTGGAAGTGCAGCTCGAAGCCGCCATCGAGCAGCGACTGGCGCAGCTCGACCTCGAAGTCGAAGCGCTCGCGGATCGCCTGCTCCAGCTCGCCGGTGAAGGCGCGCGCTTCGTTGCGGCCCTCGCGCTTGGCAAGGTACATGGCAGCATCGGCCTTGCGCAAGAGCGTGGCCGCGTCGTGGCCGTCTTCGGGAAACTGGCTCACGCCGATGCTGCAGGTCACGTGCAGGCGGCGGCGCTTGAGCGTCACGGCCTGGCCCACGCGCTCGCGCAGCCGGGACAGCAGGGCCTGCAGGCCCGCAGCGGCGTCGCCCGCAGCGCCGCCGGGGCCATTCATCTCGACCATCACCACAAATTCATCGCCACCCAGCCGCGCCACCAGATCGCCGCCGCGCACGCAAGACAGCAGGCGCTGCGTCACCGTCTTGAGCAACGCATCGCCGGCGTCGTGGCCCAGGCTGTCGTTGATGTGCTTGAAGCGGTCCAGGTCGATGAAGAGCAGCGCGAAGGGCCCGCGCTCGGCCTCCTGCCGGATGCGCCGCTCCAGCCGCTCGCGCAGCTGCATGCGGTTGGGCAGGCCGGTGAGGCTGTCGAAGTTGGCCAGCTGCTCCAGGCGCTGCTCGTGGTCGACCGTGGCCGTGCTGTCGCTGACCACGATGACGTTGTGACTGGTGCCGCCGCCGGCCTGCTGCAGCGGCGTGATGAAGAGGTCGCACCAGAGCTGGCGGCCGTCCGCGCGCTTGTAGCCCTGGCGCCGCGCCATGCCGCCGCCCACTTCGGCCGTGCGCAGCAGCTCGACCAGCGCCGCGCCTTCCGGGCGCTCGGCCAGGGCCTGCAGCCCATGGCCGACGAGCCGATCGGCGGTCCAGCCGCTGATGCGCTCGAAGGCGGGGTTCACATATTCGATGGGCTGGCCCGGGGCGTGCAGGTCGACGATGCAGATGCCGGTGGCCACAGAACTCAGCGCCAGGCTGTGCAGGCGCAGGGCCTGCTCGGCGCAGCGGCGCGCGCTCAGGTCGCGCAGGTGGGCTGTGAAGCCCGGCTGGCCACCCAGCGGCGTGGCCGTGATGGCGAGCTCGACCGGGAATTCCGTGCCGTCGCTGCGCCAGGCATTCACCTCGACGCGCTTGCCCAGCACACGCGCTTCTGCGCCGGCCAGCAGCCGCGCCAGGCCGGCGCGGTGGGCCTCACGCTGGGCGGGCGGGATGACGCATTCGGCCAGCATGCGGCCGAGCACCTCGCTGCGGGTGCAGCCGAAGGTGGTTTCGGCAGCGGGGTTGAACTCGACGATGCGGCCCTCGGCATCCATGCTGATGATGCAGTCCAGCGAGGACGCGACGATGGAGCGCGTCTGCGCCTCGACGGCCTGCAGCTGCTGCGCCCGCGCTGCAGCTCGCTGTGTGGCACGGCGCAGCAGCATGGCGTCGCGGCGGCGCTTGGCACGCAGCAGGTGAGCGTCCGTCATCGACGCCGCCAGCGTCAGCAGCATCAGCCCCGTGGCCGCCGCGCCGACCAGCAGCGCGAGCCAGCCGCCGCCGAGACCGTAGCGCGGCGCAACACAGATGCTGCCTTCGGCGAAGCGCGTGGCGTTCATGCCGGTGTAGTGCATGCCGGCCACGGCCACGCCCATCACCAAAGAGGCCGCCACGCGCGGTGCCAGCGCCTCTTGCATGCTGGTGTGACGCAGACGCAGCGCCACGGTCAAGGCCACGAAGGAAGCACCCACGGCAATCAGCACGGAAATCGCGACGATGCCCCAGTCGTAGTGATAGCCCGGCGCCATCTCCAGCGCCGCCATGCCGGTGTAGTGCATGGCGGCGATGCCCGCGCCCATGGCCAGCGCGGCGACGGCACGCATCGGGATCGTGGCCTGCGCCTGCCGCAGGAAGCTCAGCGCCAAGGCAGAAGCCCCGATCGCCGGCCCCATGGACAGCAGCGTGAGCGGCAGGTCAAACAGCAGGGGCACGCCCAGGTGCAGCGCCAACATGCCGATGAAATGCATGGCCCAGATGCCCAGGCCCATGGCGATGGCGCCGGCGCACAGCCATCCCAGGCCGGCACGCCGGTTGCGTGCGCTGCTGACGCGCGCGGCGAGGTCCAGCATCGTGAAAGCGGCGAACGACGCCACCAGATACGACGCCAGCACCAGGCCGAGATCATAGGAAGCCTGCATGGCCGCCCTCCCTTCCCGCAGCTTGGCTTGTGTTCTTCTAGGGGCGAGCCTAAAGAAGGATCAGCGGGCTGACCATCGGCGGATGTAGGACGCCGATACGGGAGCAGGGTCGGAACGTGACGTCTGCACGCCCGTTTGTGCGAGGGGAGGACTTTTGCGCATAACGCACAAATCCAGCGGTGCCGGGGCGGGATTCAGCCGCGCTTGGTGGCCAACAGCGCGCGGCAGCGCTCTTCGTGCTGGGCGATCTCTTCCAGCGTGACCTCGATGTCGTCGCGCTGCTGCTCCAGCTGGCGGCGGTGCTGGGCCAACACTTCCAGGAAGGCCTTGAGCTGCGGCGCCGTGTCGGAACCGCTCTCGTACATGTCGACCAGCTGCTTGATTTCCTGCAGCGTCAGGCCCAGGCGCTTGCCGCGCAGGGTGAGCTTCAGGCGCGTGCGGTCGCGGTGGTCGTAGACGCGGTTGCGGCCGGCCCGGCCCGGCTCCAGCAGGCCCATGTCCTCGTAGAAGCGGATGGCGCGCGGGGTGATGTCGAACTCGGCGGCCAGTTCGGTGATGGTGTAGGAGCGCGAATCGGTGCCGGAGTCTGTCATCATGTGACGTTGACGTAAACGTAAGCTGGAGTGCAGTGTAGATGGCAAACGCCCGCGAATCCGAACTGACCTATCCGCTGGGCGAGCAAGTGCCCACCGCCGGCGAGGTGCTCGACCTGCAGCCCGGCGTGCGCTGGCTGCGCATGGGCCTGCCCTTCGCGCTGGACCACATCAATCTGTGGCTGGTGCGCGATGAGCTGGGGGGTGTGCAGGGTTGGACCATCGTCGACTGCGGCATCGACTCGCCTCCCACGCGCGAGGCCTGGGAGCGCGTCTTTGCCGAGCAGCTGCAGGGCCTGCCCGTGCTGCGCGTGATCGTCACGCACTTCCACCCCGACCATTTCGGCCTGGCGCACTGGCTCACCGCCCGGTGGAACTGCCGCCTCTGGATGAGCGCCACCGACTACCACCTGGGCAAGCTCGCCAGCAGCTCGACCGTGGGCATGGGCGGCGCCACGGCGGCAGACTTCTTCGGCAGCCACGGCCTGACCGATCCCGACTCGCTGGACAAGATCCGCGCACGCGCCAGCTACTTCCCGGGCATGGTGCCGGCCGTGCCGCCCGCCTTCCGCCGCCTGATGGACGGCGATGTGATCCGCATCGGCGGCCGTGATTGGCGCTGTATTGCCGGCCACGGCCATTCGCCCGAGCACATCAGCCTGTACAGCGAAGCCGCGAACGTGCTGATCTCCGGTGACATGGTGCTGCCGCGCATCTCCACCAACGTCTCGGTCGTGGATGTGGAGCCCGAGGCCGATCCGCTCAAGCTCTATCTCGACTCCCTGGGGCGCTTCGATGGCCTGCCCGCCGCAACGCTGGTGCTGCCCGCCCATGGCAAGCCTTTCACCGGCCTGCACCAGCGCATCGCGCAATTGCGCGACCACCACGACGAACGCCTGGCCGAGGTGATGGCCGCCTGCGCCAGCGCACCGCAAACGGCAGCCGAGCTGCTGCCCGTGCTGTTCAAGCGCAAGCTCGATCTGCACCAGACGACCTTTGCCATGGGCGAATCGGTGGCTCACCTGAACATGCTCTGGATGGCAGGCAAGCTCGATCGCCGCCGCGATGAGCAAGGTGTGTGGCGTTACGCGCCGCAGGGGTCTGCCGCCTGAAAAGGAGTCGGGCCTCCCAGGTGTTGCACAACAAGGTGACACGAGGGAGGCCAAATCCGCCGCACGGCAAGGACTTCATCGGAGAGATTGCGGCGCCGCTCCTGGGACGACAGCGAAGGCCTGAAGTGTCTTGAGACTTCGTTACCCCATCAAGACGTACTTCAGGGAACTCGTTCTTGGGACATCCAAACCGAGAATTCGCCGAGCGCAAAATGGCCGCCCCGGCTTGAAGCCCGGGATTCAAGATGAACCAGTTGGTCCGGATCCTTTGTTGTCTGCTGCTCTTCAGCGCCGGTGCGGTGCGCGCGGAGGACCTGCGTTTCGCCGTCGATGAGAGCACCGAAATGCCCTGGGCCCAGATGGTGCAGGACCGCCTCGTGGACGGCCTGCAACGCGACCTCGGACTGGCCCTGGCCGAACAGATGGGCCGCAAGGCCGCCTTCGTCGTGCTGCCGCGCAAGCGCCTGGCCCTGGCCCTGATCGGCGGTGATGCCGACCTCGCCTGCGCATTGACGCCGGCCTGGCTGCCCGGCCCTTTCGACTGGAGCGCGCCCTTCATCGACAACGCCGACGTGCTGCTGAGCTCGATCCGTGTGCAGCGCCCGCGCAAGCTCCAGGACCTGGCGGATGTGCGCATCGGCACGATCAACGGCTTTGCCTATCCGGAGCTGGAGCAGGCGCTGGGGCCGAGCTTCTTGCGTGACGACGCGCCCAGCGCTGGCAACAACCTGCAAAAGCTCGAACACGGACGCATCCAGCATGCCGTGGCGAATCAGCGTTATGCCAACTACCTGCGCCACCGCGGGCTGTTGACGGCGCCGCTGCATCCGCCGCTGCTGGTGGGGCGACAGACGATGGCGTGCGCGGTGTCGCGCCAGGGCCAGATCAAGACAGCGCAGGTGGACGCAGCCATTGCGCGGCTGCAGGCCAGCGGCCAGTTGCGCCGGCTGCTCGAACGCTATCCCTGAACGGGCTCAGTGGGAACGGGCGCGGCGCGGAAATCCGCCGGCGTGCTGCCCGTCCATTTGCGGAAGGCCTTGCGGAAGTTCGACGCATCCGAGAAGCCCACGCGCGCGGCCACCTGCTCAACGGACAAGGAAGTGCCGCGCAGGAACTCCACGGCCAGCGAGTGGCGGACCTCATCGAGGATGCGCTGGTACTGCAGGCCCTCGGCCGCCAGGCGCCGGTGCAGGGTGCGCACCGACAAGCCCAAACGCCCGGCCATGACTTCAGCACTCGGGAAATCGCCTCGTCCATTCAGGCAGGCGGTGCGGATCTGGCGCGAAAGCTCGCTGCCATTGCCGTTCGGCCCATTCAGCAGCGGATCCAGCAGCCGTTCGCAGAAGCGCTCGCACAGGCCCGTGGTGATGGGATTGGCGTTCGGGCAGGGCTGCCCCAGCACGGCCGCATCGAAGTGCCACTCCATCACCGGCTGATCGAACAGCACGGTGCAGTTGAAGAGCTGCTCGTAGGCCGCGGCATGCGCTGGCCGCTTGTAGGGCAGCAGCAACTTGCGGGACGGGATGGGCGCCTCGAGGATGCAGGTGCCCAGCTTGTGGATGGAGGCGAACCAGAACTCCGTGGCCAGGGGCAGCACGTCGCCAAGGTTCATCACGTCATGCGCCTCGAAGATCGCGCTGCCGCCCTCGATGCGGAAACGCTTTTCCAGCACCGGCCCGGCCAGGCGCACATGCTTGACGCCCAGCATCACCGCATCGCCGAAGTTGCGGCTGCTGACGAGGGCGTAGCCCCACACGCCGAAGTCCGACAGGCGCTGGCGCATGCCCGCCCGCAGGCCCACATCGGGCTGCGAGCTCAGGCGCATGGCATTGCGGAGCAGCCGCACCTTCTGCTCCGTGCTGATGCGCGCCCCCACGTCCTCGAGCTGCTCGGGCTCCAGGCCCGTGCCCAGCAGCAGGGCCGGCGGCGAGATGCCCTGCTCCTGCATCTCGGCCACCAGCGCGCCCAGGCCCAGCATGGTGTGCACGGCCGAGCCGGTGGCTGCAGCTTCCTGGGCGATGAGCGGGGCGGGAACGGACATTCGCTTGCGGGGTGCTTTCGAGAATGGCAGATTTTCACCCAGCCATGGCTGCATGCAACCTCGTCATCCCGTAGCACGCTGGAAAGAATGGCCGCGCTTGCGCCAGCTGCACGACGGCAGCCTCACGTTGTCCTATTCTTGCGCCGCCTGCGCAGCCCATTCCAGCAAAGCAACAAGCATCAGGAGACAAGACCATGCAAGAACGCCCCTGGCTCGCCAGCTACCGCAGCTTCGGCATCCCCGCCGAGATCCCGGCAGCGTCGCACGCCAACGTCACCGTCGCAATGGAAGAGGCCATGCGCCGCTACGCCGATCACGCGGCCTTCCACTCGCTGGGCCAGAAGCTGAGCTACGCCGAGGTGGACCGCCACTCGCGCGACTTCGCAGCTTGGCTGCAGGCCGAGGGCGTGAAACGCGGCGACCGCGTGGCCGTGATGACGCCCAACATCCTGGCCTTCCCCATTGTCTGCCTGGGCATCCTGCGCGCCGGCGCCATCCAGGTGAACGTCAACCCGCTGTACACGCCGCGCGAGCTGGAGCACCAGCTCAGGGATTCGGGCGCCGAGCTGCTGGTGATCTACAACGGCTCGACGCCGGTCTTCGCCGAGATCGCCGCGAACACGCCGATCAAGCGCGTCGTCACCGCCGCGCTGGGCCTGGCCGCCGACAGCAAGCTGCCGAGCCCGCCGGTCGATGCGCGCCTGCAGGACTCCAAGCTCAACGCCCTGCCCTTGCATGCCGCGCTGGCCGCAGGCGCTGCCCTGGCGCACACGCCCGTCGCGCTGACGGCGGATGACTTGATCTTCCTGCAGTACACCGGCGGCACCACTGGCGTGTCCAAGGGCGCGGCGCTTTCGCACGGCAATCTGCTGGCCAATTGCGCGCAGTTCTCGGCCTTCATGTCCGCGGCGATGCGACCCGGGCAGGAGGTCGTCGTGACGGCCATTCCGCTGTATCACATCTTCGCGTTGATGGTGAACTTCATCACCTACTTCCAGATCGGCGCCGAGAACTGGCTGGTGGCCAACCCGCGCGACATGGACGGCTTCGCCGAGACGCTCAAGCAGGCGCGGCCCACGGTCATCACCGGCGTGAACACGCTCTACGCCGGCCTGACCCTGTGTCCCAAGCTGCCCGAGGTCGACTGGTCGCGCCTGCGCCTGGCCGCGGGTGGCGGCGCGGCCATCGTGCCGGCCGTCTCGGCGCGCTGGCAGGCCATCACCGGCCACATGATCCGCGAGGGCTACGGCCTGTCGGAGACCAGCCCGGTGCTGTCCTTCAACCCGCAGGCGGTCGCGAGCTTCACCGCCACCACGGGCCTGCCCATGCCCTCCAGCGACGTCAAGCTGCTCGACGACTCGGACCGCGAAGTCGGTATCGGCGAGGCCGGCGAGATCTGCGTGAAGGGCCCGCACGTGATGCGCGGCTACTGGGAGAAGCCGGAAGCCAACGCCGCCGCCTTCACGCCGGACGGCTACTTCCGAACCGGCGACGTCGGCGTGTTCGACGAGCGCGGCTTCCTGAAGATCGTCGATCGCAAGAAGGACATGATCATCGTCTCGGGCTTCAACGTCTATCCGAACGAGATCGAGGCCGTGGCCAGCGCCTGTGCGGGCGTGGCCGAGTGCGCCTGCATCGGCGTGCCGGACGACAAGACCGGTGAAGCGGTGAAGCTCTTCGTCGTGCGCACGGCGGGCGCCACGGTGACCGAGGCCGACGTGGCCGAGCACTGCCGAGCCCAACTCACCGGCTACAAGGTGCCCCGGCACGTGCAGATCATCGAGGCCCTGCCCAAGTCCGCCGTCGGCAAGATCCTGCGCCGCGAACTGCGCGGAACCTGAGCGTCAGCGAACGAGGCATGGGCGGTGACAATGCCGCCCATGAACCTCAGCCAGCATCCTCTCCAGCAGCACCTGCCCGCGTCCAGCCGCCTCGTCTACGGCTGCATGGGACTGGGCGGCGGCTGGAACGCCGAACCCACCTCCGAAGCCGACCTCGCCCGCGCCCACGCCGCCGTGGAAAGCGCGCTGGAGATCGGCATCACGGTCTTCGACCACGCCGACATCTACACGCTCGGCAAGGCGGAGTCGGCGTTCGGCACATTGATGAAGCGTCAGCCTTCGCTGCGCGACCGCGTGCTGCTGCAGAGCAAGTGCGGCATCCGCTTCAGCGATGCCGCAGGACCGAAGCGTTATGAGCTGTCGGCCGAATACATCCAGCGATCCGTTGAAGGCATCTTGCAGCGCCTGGGCACCGAGCGTCTGGACCTGCTGCTGCTGCACCGCCCCGATGCGCTGATGCAGCCCGAGGAGATCGCCGAGGCCTTCGCGCGGCTGCGCACTGCGGGCAAGGTCGGCCACTTCGGTGTGAGCAATATGCATGCGGGCCAGATGGCCTGGCTGTCCAGCGCGCTCGGCGACATCCCGCTGGCCGCCAACCAGCTGCAGCTGAGCCTGGCGCACCTGGACGCCTTCGAGGCCGGCACCTGCTTCAACGACCCGCAAGCCGCTGCGCGTCCCGGTGCACTCGCCTGGGCAGGCACGCTCGAACATGCGCAGCGCCATGGCGTGCAGCTGCAGGCCTGGGGTTCGCTGGCGCAGGGCCGTTTCTCGGGCGCGCATCCGCGCGACGCGGGCGATGCGACGGTGCATGCGCTGTTGCAGCGCCTCTCCGCCCAGCACGGCATCAGCACGGAAGGCCTGGTGCTGGCCTGGCTGATGCGGCATCCAGCACGCATCCAGCCCGTCATTGGCAGCGCCGATCCGGCGCGCATCCGTGCCTGTGGCGATGCGCTGCGCTTCGAGATGAGCCGCGGCGACTGGTACGCGATCTACGAGGCAGCGCGCGGCCGCGAGTTGCCCTGACGGACGTCGATCAGGCTTTGGCGCTGCGGCCGGCGCGCCGCACCGCCCACGGCCAGCAGGCCGCCGAGCAGCAGCGCGCAGCGGGCTTTGGCGGTCGCGATGAGAGAGGGCCGCGCCACGCCGGGGAAAACCCACCCGTCGATCAGCGCATACGATGGGCGCCCAGCCGTCGAACGTCCCCGTGCCGCACCTCCCGCACTCCCCCACCCACCGCAGCCTCGTCTGGTTGCGCCGCGACCTGCGCGTAGACGATCACGCGGCCCTGCATGCGGCGCTGAGCCACTCGCGGCAGGTCTGGTGCGGCTTCGTCTTCGACACGGACATCCTCTCGCCCCTGCCCCGCGCCGACCGTCGCGTGGAGTTCATCCATGGCGCCGTCGTCGAGCTGGATGCCGCGCTGCGCGCGCTGTGCCCGGGCGGCGGACTCGTCGTGCGCCACGGCCGGGCCGAGGAGGAAATCGTCAGCTTGGCACAGCAGTTAGGCGTCGATGTCGTCACCGCCAGCCACGACGACGAGCCGGCGGCCCTGAAGCGTGACGCCGCCGTGCGCGAACGGCTGGCGGCCCAAGGCATCGCCTTCCACACAGTCAAGGACCACGTGATCTTCGAGCGCAGCGAGGTGCTCACCGCCAGCGGCACGCCGTTCAGTGTGTTCACGCCTTACAAGAACGCCTGGCTGCGCAAGCTGGAGCCCTTCTACGTGAAGCCCTATCCGGTGCGGCGGCACGCGCACCGGCTCGCACCGATGCCGAGCGATGCGGGCCGCGTGCCGAGCCTCGCGGAGCTGGGCTTCGAGCCGACCAACCTCAAGGAGCTGAAACTGCCGCTCGGCACGCAGGGTGCGCAGCAATTGCTCGACGACTTCCTCACCCGCATCGACAGCTACGACAGCGCCCGCGACTTCCCCGCCGTGCGCGGCCCGAGCTATCTCTCGGTGCACCTGCGCTTCGGCACCGTGTCCATCCGCCAGCTGGCCGGCCTGGCTTGGCAGCACGCGCGCGCCGGCTCGACGGGCGCGGCGACCTGGCTGTCCGAGCTCATCTGGCGGGACTTCTATCACCAGATCCTGCACCACCATCCGTACGTGGTGCAGCGCGCCTTCAAGCCGGTCTACGACCTCCTCGAATGGGAGCAAGGCCCCGAGGCCGACGCGTGGTTTTCAGCCTGGTGTGAAGGCCGCACCGGCTATCCGCTGGTGGACGCCGCCATGCTGCAGATCCGTCAGAGCGGCTACATGCACAACCGGCTGCGCATGGTGGTGGCCAGCTTCCTGGTGAAGGATCTGGGCATCGACTGGCGCCGCGGCGAAGCCTTCTTCGCCAGGCACCTCAACGACTTCGACCTCGCCGCCAACAACGGCGGCTGGCAATGGGCCGCCTCCACCGGCTGCGATGCGCAACCCTACTTCCGCATCTTCAACCCGGTCTCGCAGAGCGAGAAGTTCGACCCGCAGGGCCAGTTCATCCGCCGCTACCTGCCGCAGCTGGCGCGCCTGCCGGACGCGCTGGTCCACGCGCCCTGGCAGGCCCGCCCCGTGGACCTGCAAGCCGCCGGCATCGAGCTCGGCCGCGACTATCCGCAGCCCATCGTCCGCCACGAGATCGCGCGCATGCAGACGATGCAACGCTACAAGGTGGTGAAGGGCCCTCCGGCCGGCTGAAGTACGGCGTTTGTGTCGGCGAGGGGCGTGCCCGGACACAGAGCGCATGTGCACGTTTCGCGTATCGCACGGATTGATGCTGCCGCGCGTCCTCGGTCGGAAACACCTGCCAATTCAAGCGATTGCCTACGAGGGCCGCATTTAGATTGCATCGGAATTAATCGGGCGAACTTGAGCCCGGGATTTTCCGGAGCAGTTTCGCCATGTCCTTGCCGACCAACCCGATCTCCGTCTGGTCCAGCGCCTACATTGCCGCGCTGCAGTCCTCGGATTGGGCCAGCCTCAGCGCCGACCAGTTCTCGCAGCTCAACAGCCTGCAGGTGAGCGCCATCTCGAACGCGGGATGGATGGGTGTGTCCGCGGATCAGCTCTCGGTCCTCGGCGCCGACGCCGTGGCGGGCATCTCGGCCAAGGCCATGCCGGTGTTCACCAGCGCGCAGTTCGCCGCACTGAACGGCGACCAGATCGCGTCCTTGAGCACGCAGGCCGTGCACGCGCTCAGCAGCCGTCAAGCCCCGGCCATCGATGCCGACGTCGTCACGGCTTTGCAGCCTTCGCAGGTAGCGGCGCTCGGCACCTCGGCCCTCGCCGCGCTCAGCACCGACACCTTCGCCGCCGTGGGAGACAGCCTCCTCAGCCAGATCAGCACGCTGCAGCTCAAAGCGATCACCACAACCGAGATCGCCACGCTCAGCGGTGATTCGGTCGCTGCCCTGAGCGACGCTCAGGTGCTGGCGCTGACCACGCTGCAGATCGCCGGCCTCTCCACCGCGCAGGTCCAGGCGCTCACGACCGAGCAGATCGGCCTGATCAACGCCAACCAGCTCTCGGCCTTTGGCAACGCGCAGCTCGGCGTGCTGACCAGCGACCAGATCCAGTCGCTCAACAGCCAGGCGCTGAACCAGCTCAGCAGCGTGCATGTGGCGGGCCTCGGCGCCGACCAGCTCTCTGCGTTGACCGGCGATCAGCTGGCCGTGATGAGCACACGCGCACTCGCGGCGCTTTCCACCACGCAATGGCAGGACCTGAGCGCGGACCAGATGGGTTCGCTGACGTCCGTCCAGTTCCGCGGCTTGAGCACGGCCGAGCTGGCCTCGCTGACCGGCGAAGAGCTGCAGGCGCTGAACGACGGCCAGCTGACCGCGCTGAACAGCCTGCAGTTCAGCAAGCTGAACGCCACCGCTGTGGATGCGCTGACGTTGGACCAGTTTTCTTCGCTGACTTCCGTGCAGGTGGCCGGCCTTTCTGCGGCCACGCTGGCCACGCTGAGCGGCGAGCAACTCGACGCGCTGACCAGCGTCGCGCTGCGCGGGCTGAACAGCGTGCAGCTGCGCGCGCTCAGCGCCGAGCAACTGGACGCCATCGATCCGACGCAGCTGGCCGGCCTGACCACGGCGCAGTTCCGCGCGCTGGCCGACAACCAGATGCAGGCGCTGACGCCCGAGCAGCTGGTGGCGCTGAACTCGCTGCAGATCAATGCGCTGAACACGCACCAGATCCAGATGCTGTCGCCGGAGCAGTTCGCCAGCCTCAACACAGCGGCGCTGCACGGCCTGTCTTCGCTGGACGCCTCGGTCCTCAACACCGACCAGCTCGGCGCGCTGGGCCTCGACCAATGGGCCGTGCTCAGCACGCAGGCGATCAACGCCCTGCCCAGCACGCTGCTCAACCAGCTGACGGCCGACGAACTGGGCGCCATCACCACACAGCAGATGCTGGCGCTCAGCACGCGCCAGATCGCGGGTCTCTCGGTCGATCAGGTGGACGCGCTCTCGCCGCAGCAGCTCGACGCGCTGCGCAGCACGCAGTTCGCCAAGCTCTCCAATGCCGCACTGGCTTCGCTCGATGCCGACCAGCTCGCCGGCCTGGACAGCCGCCAGATGCTGGCGCTGACGAGCGCCCAGGTTTCGCTGTTCTCGGCCGAAGCCTTTGACTCGCTCTCCACCTCGGCCATCCACGCGCTGACCAGCGTGCAGCTGCAGGGCCTGAGCGCCGACGCCGCCGCCGGCCTGAATGCCGACCAGCTGCAGGCGCTGGGCAGCCTGCAGCTCCGCGGCTTCAGCGACGCGGCGCTGTCGGCGCTGACGCCCACGCAGCTGGGCAACTTCGCGTCCACACAACTGCTCAGCCTGACCAGCCACCAGCTGCAACTGCTCAGCGAAGAGCAGCTGGCCGCGCTGAGCACCTCGGCCGTGCACGGCCTGAGCAGCCTGGCCGTGCAGGCCCTGAGCGGCGACCAGCTCGCCGGCCTGGACGCCGACCACGTGCGGGCGCTGACCACCGCCGCGCTGCGTGCGCTGGGCACCTCGGTCTTCGCAGCACTCGAACCGGATCAGCTCTCAAACCTGAGTTCCGCGCAGATCGCCGCGCTGACGACCGCCCAGGTCGCCACCTTCAGCGCGCTGACGATCGAGGAGTTCACGCCCCAGCAGATTGCCGCGCTCAACAGCGCACAGTTCGCGCAACTGAGCACGGACGACATCGCCGCGCTCAACATCGACCAGCTCGGTGCCCTGGGTGCCAAGCAGATCACCGGCGCCACCGCCGCGCAGCTGCTGGCCCTGACGGCCGATCAGTTCAGCTACCTGGGCAGCGCTGCTGTGGCCGCGCTCAGCGCCACGCAGCTGGCCCTGCTGGACGCCGACAAGATCGGCCTGATGAGCGCGAGCCAGATCGCCACGCTGACCTCCAAGGAGCTGCTGGCGTTCTCGGACAGCACCTTCCAGTCGCTGAGCGCCGACCAGATGGGCGGCTTCACCGCCTCGCAGATCGCAGCTTTCAGCAGCCACCAGTTCCAGCTGATGAACGCCACGCAGTTCGCGGCCCTGAGCACCAACGCCCTGCACGCCATCGGCGGCGTGGCGGTGCAGAGCCTGAGCGTGGACCAGCTGCAGGCGCTGAGCCCCGACCAGGTGGCCGCGTTCTCCGGCACCGCGATCGCCAACCTCAGCCTCACGCAGCTGCAGGCCTTCAGTGCAGACCAGATCGCCGCCCTGGGCACCACCGGCATTGCCTCGCTGACCTCCAAGCAGATGGGCCTGTTCGACGCCAACCTGCTGTCGGAGCTGAGCCCCGCGCAGCTGGCCGCGCTCACCGCCAGCCAGTTCGCCAAGCTGAGCCCGAACGCGCTGACGGGACTGAGCGATGACCAGATCGCCCAGCTCACCGCCCGCCAGATGGCGGGCCTGACCAGCGCGCAGCTGACGGCGCTCTCGCCCGACCAGTTCGCCAGCCTCAGCTCGTCCGCCCTGAGCGGCCTGCCGGCCAGCGAGATCGCGCTCGTCAGCGGCGACCAGCTGGCTGCACTCTCCGGCACGCAGCTGCAGGGGCTCTCTGCACTGCAGCTGCATTCGCTGACCTCCAGCGCGCTGATCGGCCTCTCGACCGCCCAGCTCTACGGCCTCACCAGCACGCAGGTCAACAGCCTGACCGCAACGCAGCTCAAGAGCCTGGAACCCGAGCAGATCGCCGCGCTGAACACGGCGGCGATCCAAGGCATGAACGCCGCCACCGTGCAGTCGCTCAACAGCGACCAGCTCGGCGCGCTGACCGACGGCCAGCTGCAGGTGCTGAGCAGTGTGGCCTCGCACGCGATGACGACGCTGCAGCTGCAGGCCTTCGACAGCGAGCAGATCGCCAACTGGAGCACGCAGGCCCTGGCGGCGCTGAACTCCGCGCAGTTCGTGAGCCTCGGCGCCGACACCATCCAAGCGCTCAACTCCGTGCAACTGGCCAGCCTCTCCAGCGCCGAGATCCGCGGCCTGGGCACCGATCACCTCTCGCTGCTCAGCGACACGCAGTGGTCGCAGCTGGGCGCGGCGCAGCTGCGCGCGCTGACCACACTGCAGCTCAACCGCATGTCCACCGACGAGGTGGCGGCGCTGAACACCACCGCCATCGTCGCGCTGAGCAGCACGCAGTTCGCCAGCCTCACGCCGGCCGAGCTGGCCGCGCTGAACAGCAGCCAGCTCGGTGCCATCGGCGCGGGTTCATTGCTGGCCTTGAACAGCCTGCAGATGCAGGCCTTCACCACCGACCAGGTCCAGGCCCTGCCGCAGGGCAGCCTGGCGCAGCTCGGCTCGGCCCAGCTGCTGGAGTTCAGCAACGCGCAGATCCAGGCGCTGACGAGCGCGCAGATCGCCACGCTGTCCGCTAACGCCATGCCGCAGCTGACCGCGGCGCTCAGCCTGCTGAGCAGCTACCAGCTCGCCGGCCTGACGGGCACGCAGCTGCGCGCCTTCAGCAGCGCGGACATCAATGCGCTGAGCTCGCAGCAGTTTTCCAATCTCAACAGCACGGCCCTGACGGCGCTGACCACCGACGAGATCGGCTGGCTGCGCCCCGACCAGCTGCTGGCCATGAGCAGCTTGCAAGCGCCCGCCCTCACCGGCGCGCAACTGCATGCGATGAACACGCTGCAGCTGGCCGCGCTGGACACGCCGCAGCTGGCCAACCTGACCGGCAGCGCCGTGGCCGCGCTCACCACCACGCAGCTGGCTGCCATCGGCGATGCCGGCGCCTTCAACACCTCGGTCTTCGCCTCGCTGAGCAGCGACGGCATTGCGCTGCTGACGCAAAAGCCGCTGACCGGCCTGGGCACGGACCAGATCGCCGCCCTGGGCGCGACGCAAGCTGCAGGCCTATCCACGCAGGAGCTGGCCTCACTGAGCAGCATGCAGTCGGCGGCACTGTCGGTGGCCGCCGTGCATGCGCTGAACAGCCTGCAGGTGCAGGCGCTGAGCGACACCGCGCAGGCCAGCCTCGGCACGGCGCAGCTCGCCTCGCTCAGCACCATCGACCTGCAGATGCTGACCACCGGCGCGATGGCGCTGCTGACGGCCGACCAGATCCACGCGCTGTCCAACGCGCAGGTCCAGGCGCTGACCAGCAGCCAGCTCGCCGCACTGGACCCGGACAGCCTGGCCGGCATGTCCACCGATGCGCTGCGCTCGCTGAGCCCCTCGCTGTTCGCCTCGCTCTCGGCCACGCAGGTGGCGGCGCTGACGGACGCGCAGGTGGCCGTGCTGGCGCCCAACCAGCTGCAGGCCATCACGCCGCAGGCCCTGCACGCGATGAACGCGCAGCAGATGGCGCAGCTGAACGCGCAGCAGCTCGAATCGCTGTCCACGGCCCAGCTCTCGGTGCTGATGCCGCAACAGCTCGCCGCCTTCACGCCGGACGTGATCGCGGGCCTTTCGGGCGCGCAGCTGCAATCGCTGCTGCCGGCGCAGATCGCCTCGTTGAGCCCTTCGCAGCTGGCGGCCATCTCGCCCTATCACCTGAGCGGCCTGAGCACCGCCGACATCGCCGCCATGAGCCCGCAGCAGCTCGCCGGCCTGACCGATGCGCAGGTGGTGACGATGACGGCGGCACAGCTGGCGGCGTTGAGCGCGGCGCAGATCACCGGCATCAACCCCAGCGCGATCTACGCGATGGCGCCGAGCCAGATCGCGGAGTTCCGCCCCGACCAGATCGCTGCCCTGTCGGCCAACCAGATCAGCGCGCTGAGCTACGCCGACATGGCTACGCTCAGCACGCAGACGATGGCCGCGCTCGGCCCGCAGCAGCTCGAGGCGCTGACGCCCACGCAGCTGGCGGCCCTGAGCGCGGCCCAGGTCGCGGCGCTGAGCGCCAACCACTTCGGCGTGCTCGACGCCAACCAGATCTCCGCTTTGGGCACGGCCACGATCGCCATCCTCACGCCCGACCAGCTCAACGCCCTGGCCACCGACGCCGTCGCTGCGTTGACGCAGGCGCAGATCGGCGCACTGACCACGGCCGAGATCTCGGCCATGGACATCGGCCATGTGGAGGCCTTCACCGCCACGCAGCGCGAGGCCATGAACGCGGGCCAAATCGCCGCGCTGAACGGCGTGTTCGGCAGCCTCTCGCCCGACGAGGTCTCGGCCCTGACGGACGCGCAGATCCTGGCGCTGACGCCCGCGCAGATCGCCGCCTTCAGCGATGCGCAGATGAGCGGCATCAACAACAGCGCGCTGTACGCCATGTCGGCCAAGGAGTTCGCGCTGTTCCGTCCGGACCAGGTGGCGGCGCTCACGCCCTCGCAGATCACCGCGCTGAACTACGGCGAGCTCTCCACGCTCTCCACGGCCCACATGGCAGCGCTCACCCCCGGCCAGCTCGAAGCGCTGACGCCGGCGCAGGTCAGCACGCTGAGCGCGACGCAGGTTGATGCGCTGTCGGCCCAGCATTTCGGGCTGCTCTCGAGCCTGCAGGTCGCCTCGCTGAACACCTCGGCCATCGCCTCGCTCTCGGCCGACCAGTTCAATGCGATGACCACCGACATGGTCCACGCGCTGACCGCAGCCCAGATCCACGCGCTGACCACGCTGGAGCTGTCGTCCATCGACATGAACCACGTGGCCGCCTTCACCGGCAACCAGCTGGACCTGATGAACACCGCCCAGCTGGCGGCGCTGAACGGCGCCTCACCCCTGGTGCTGGACCTGAGCGGCCTGGGCGTGGAGACAGTCTCCGCTTCCGCCGGCGCGACCTTCGACCTCGGCAACACCGGCCATGCCAGCTCGGTCGGCTGGGTCGGCGCGGGTACGGGCCTGCTGGCGCTGGACATCAACGGCAACGGCAAAATCGACAGCGGCGCCGAGCTTTTCGGCACCTCCACCGTGCTGGCTAACGGCCATCGCGCCGACAACGGCTTTGCTGCCCTGGCCGCGCTGGACAGCAATCACGACGGCAAGATCAGCGCCGCCGACGCGCAGTTCGGCGAGCTCAAGGTCTGGGTCAACAGCAGCAACGGCCACGACGGGCAGTTGGTCTCGTTGACCGACCTGGGCATCGTGGAGCTGGACCTGAACGCCACGCACAGTTCGACGGTCCAGAACGGCAACCTGATCGGCCTGACCAGCACCTACACCACCACCAGCGGCGAGACGCACGCGCTGGACGACGTGTGGTTCGCGCAGGACCACGGCACGGCTTCAGCCGCCGGCTCCTCGAACACGCAGGCCGCCCTGCCTCACCTGAGCGACCTGCTCCAGGGCGCCGGCCCGACGCTGCTGCACGATGCTGCACAGCAACAGCAGCTGCCGGGCGGGACGACCGCCCATGCCTCCGTGCTGGCTTCCCTGCACCGCAAGCACGACGATCCGACCGAGGGCTGGGGGCCTCTGCTGATTTAGGCCGCTAGGTCAATCCTGTAAGAGCTTGCAGTTCAAGAGAACGCCGGGCCGCTCCATGATGCCGACGAATGCATTTCGAGGTCATGGAGGGGTTCAATGCATGAAGCTCAAGCAAAGTTTTGGAGTGCGCTCCGCCACCTGTGGCCGGCCCAGATGCGGGCCAACGCCGTTCAGGGCGAGGCGGGTAATCTCATCATCAGCTCCAACCTGAACAGCGGCCGGCTGGCGCAGGGCGTTTCCATCCGCTTCAGCCATGAAGTGCTGCAGGCCTTCACCGAGGCCAGCCACGAGCGCCAGGGCGAGATCATCGTCAACGCCGAAAGGATCGTGCGCCGCTCCCTGCTGGCCTGGATCCCGGCCCTGGGCTTCCACTCGGACCCGCTGGTGATCTCGGTCGGCCACGAGGCGCTCGGTCACAGCGTGCATTGATGAAGCAGCCGTAAAAAAAGGCCTGGCAGCCTCAGCCGCCAGGCCCAATGCTGGGTCCATCGTCGAAGAAACGTCGAAGAAAAATCGAGGAGAAAGGACCAGCAACTGCTCGGTTCAGGCAGCCAGGCGGTCCTTGTAGCTGGGTCTTTCCTCGATGAAGTCCTCGCCACCCTCCGTCCCGTGATGCACGGCGGCCACCGGGAGCTCCCGGTGCACGGGCAGCACGGGGCGCCGCAGGCTGCGGTATTCGGGGCGGCGCTGGATGAGCTTCAAAGCCTCGCGGATCACGAAGCCGAACTCTGGGCTGGCCTTGAGCTTGTGCTCCAGGAAGGCGTGGTGCCGCTCAGGCCAGACCAGCCACCACTGCAGGATGCTTTGCGGATCGTTGAGGTTCAACAGCATGGGTCACTCCAGAATCTGCCATTGAACTAACTGTATATTTATACAGCATTGATTGCAAGCGACTTCAAGGAATGCCGACAACAAAGGGCACGTCGAAACTGCCCTGCCCGACCTTGACCTGCACGCGGCCCAGCAGCGAGTCGCCGGAGTGGAAGGTGCCCGGCGCGGCGGCAACAGCCGTCCAGCGCAGCCGGTAGGTCGGCTGGCTCTGGCTCAGCAGCGCGCCCACGGTGCCGTACAGCGACAGCAGCTGCTGGGTGTTCTCCGCGTAAAGGAAGGCGCCGCCGGTCTGGTTGGCCAGGTCGCCAAGCGCTGCCACGTCGATGGCGTGCGACAGACCGATCGTGACGATCGGGACGCCGTCTTGCCGCGCACCGTCGATCGTGCGTTGCCGGCTCAGGCGGCAGGCGTCCACGGTGCCGCAAGTCGTGTCGGCGCCATCGGTCAGGACGACGATGGCTTTCGCCAGGCCTGCCGGCGGCGCGGCGGAGCCGGCGAGCTGCTGGCGCAGGCCGTCCAGCGAATCGTAGAGCGGCGTGGCACCGCCCACCTGAAGTGCCAGCGCGTCGAGCGTGCTGAAGTAGGCGGTGGTGGCACCGGCCTGGTCCCGGAACGGCCCATAGACCGTCAGCGGCGAGGCCGAGACCGCCGTGCCCGCAAACGTCGACAGCAGCGCCTGGTCCTGCGGCCCGAGGCCTTTCAGGAAGGTCTTGGTCGAAAAGATCCGCGCGCCGGTGGGATCGGTGGCGGTGATGCTGCCGCTCTGGTCCAGCAGCAGCGCCACGGCATATGGCACCTTGGGCCGGCCGTCGATCCAGGTCAGCGCTTCGGGCTGCGCGCTGTTCGGCGTGTAGGCCGCATCTGCGGCGCCTGTGGCCGAGGCCACGCAATCGCTGGTCGGCGTGCCGGCGTCAGGCGTGCAGGCACGGAGCAAGAAGTCGGCGGTCGTCAGGCTGGTGACCGGCTGCGACTTGCTGTCGACGATGATCAACTCGATCTCGAAGCTCAGGCGCTGGCCGGTCGGATCCACCGTCGGCGGCGTGCCGCTGCGCGTGCTCAGCGAGCCGCCTGCGGGGCTGGCTTGGCGCGTCAGCACGATGGCTTGCTCGTTGACCTGGCCGGCCGTGCTGGTGATCGTCACGGAGGTGTCCATGAAGCTGTCGCGCGACAGGCTGACCATCTCGGAGGCGGTGGGCGAAGGCAGGGAGACCAGGGCCACGCCCTGCGCATCCGTCGTGGCCTTGGCGCTCGTGCCCTGGATCGTCACGCCGGCAATCGTGGCGCCGAGTTCGTCCTTGACGGTGAGCTTGACCAGGCCCAGCTGCGGCGCCGAGGTCGGCGCCTTGCTGCCCGAGCTGCCGCCGCCACCTCCTCCGCCGCAAGCCGCCAGCGCAGCCAGGCACGATCCGGCAAGAACATTCCGCAGCGCCTTGATGAGGACGGGAGCGGGCAAGGGCAACAACGAAGCGTTCATGCTTGATCTCCTCGGTGAGCGTCAAGGCACCGCGATCTGCGTAGTGCGCAACGACATGCTAGGGAAGGAGGTCAGGCGCAGCGGTAGTCTTCAACCGCGGCGGTTTGTAGGAGAGAGACGGCTGGGATCCGTGGCCGATCGCTCAGGCGATCACGCGGCTGATCACGCGGCGCGGGCCGCCTTGCGCAGCTTCTTCTTCTCGTACGACATGCCATCGGCCGCCGCCACGAGTGCCTCGAAGCGCAGCTCGCCCTGCGTCGCGGCATAGCCGATCGAGGCGCCGACGCGCACTTCGGCGCCGCCGATCTGGATGGGCGCACCGATGGCCTGGCTGACGCGCTCCTGGATGTGCTCCAGCCGTTCGACATCGTCCAGGCCCGGGAACAGCACCAGGAATTCATCGCCGCCGATGCGCACGGCCACATCGCCATCGCGGCACTGCTGCTTCAGGCGCTGCGCCACGACGCGCAGCACCTCGTCGCCCGCCGCGTGTCCGTGGCGGTCGTTGACGGGCTTGAAGTCGTCGAGGTCGAAGGCCAGCACGCTGAAGGGCTGGCCGTTGAGCTTCTTCACGCGCTTGTTGAGCGCGCGGCGGTTGGCCAAGCCGGTCAGCGGATCGGTGTTGGCCGAGGCCGCGAGATCGACCATGTTGCGCTCGCCGATGCGCACCAGCCGGCTGGAGTAGACGATGGAGCCGAACATGAAGGCCAGGAAGAGGGCGCCCACGCCGACCGCCCAGCCCTTCAGCGAATCCAGCTGCGAATCGGCCTTCGTCTGGCGTGCCTTCAGCAGCAAGCGTTCCTCGTGCTCCATCTCGTCGAGCACCTGGCGCACCCGGCGCGCACCGTCGGCCAGGATGCGCTCGCTGAGCAGCCGCTGCAGCGACTCCACACCGTCGCGCTCACCCACCGTGGCCGAGGACAGATACCAGCCCGTGAGCTCGCGGGTCTCGGACATCACCTCGGCGGCCCGCGAAGCCTGCGCGGCGTTGTCCTGCACCAGCACCTCCAGCCGTTGCGCGGCTTGCCGTGCATCCTCGGAAGCCAGCCGCGTCCGCTGCAGCGAAATCTCTCGCGGCACCAGCGCGAAATCGCGCAGCGCGATGCCGCCGCGCAGCAGGGTCACGCGCACCTGGTCCAGCTCATCGAGCACGCCGTGCGTGTGCTCCACCCAATCGTCCGCCTCGCCGTAGGCGCGGGCATTGGAGATCAGCATGGCTCCGCTCGAAACGACGAGCACGAGCGCCGTGCTCTGCGTCAGGCGCAGCACTCGAGCTATGCGCCGCAATACGGGGTTGCTGGGGCTGAGCAAGATGGCGTGGAGGCGTGATGACGCGGCCATCCTACTTCGCGCTGCCCCCTCGAGTGCAAGTCTTGCCCCTGCTTACATCACGTGCGCCATTCGCCCGCGCGACTGTCAGCTTGCATATGAGGTCGGGCCGGGAGAGCCGCGGCTAAGGGCGCTGGAATTCGTTCTCCACCCACGCCGCCGCGCTCGCCTCGTTCAGCCGGAAGCCGGCTGGCACGCGGACCTGTGCCAGCTGTTCGCCCGCGTCGTCGCGCGCGCTCAGCAAGGCATAGGGGTTGTCCTCGTCAGGCACGATGTCCAGGAGGATCTGGATGCGGCCAGCGGGCGTGTCGAGCTTGAGGCTCTTGTGCAGCCGCGCGTGCAGCTGCTGCTCATGGCGCCGCAGCACTTCGGAGGCCGTCTTCACCAGCGTGTGGAAGGCCGCCGCATCCAGCGGCTTGGGGTTCTTCTTGTCGCGGCCCATGGTCCAGGGGCCCACCAGGGCCGGCTCGGCCTCGCCAGCCAGTGTCATGGCCACGGCCCAGCCTTCATCGTCTTCGTTTTTGATGACCTGGGCTGTCCAGCGCTCGTCGCGCCACAGGCGCGGCTCCTGGATGAGCGTGGGCTCGGTGGATTCTTCTTCATGGGCACTGGAGTTCATCGGCTGAAGTTACCACGGCGCTGCTACCCTCCCAGCCCCATGCACATGCCACGACGCTTCGACACCGCCTTGATGGTTCCGCCTGAAGGCCAGAACGCCCCCGATGAGGCCTTGCTGCACTGGCTGAGAAGCTGGTGCGAGGGTGGCGCCTTCCCTGTGCTCTCAGAGCCTCTGCGCATCGTCAACATCGCGCCGAATGCCGGTCTGGACACCGGCCTTGACGCGGTTGCGTGCGTGCTCGACGGCAGCCACGAATTGGCGCGCCTGGGCCTCTGGCGAGGATGGCTGTGGCGCCTGCAGCTTCTGTGGCGCGAGTGCGTAACGGGGCGCGGCGTGCGGGCCGAAGACCCGTGGGACTGCGGCTGGTGGCGGGACGGCGCGCAGGATGCGGCCGCATCGTTCCAGCCGCGCCGAGCCACGCTGCTGATGGTGCGCGAATCCGATCCCGTGCGCGTTGCCGAGCTGCTATCCACGTTGCGGGCAGGCAGCGCTTCTTACGCCATGCCCGTGCGCGTGCTCGTGATGTCAGGCCAACTCACGCAAGCGCTCGAAGCATCGTCACGCTAGGCCGTGATCGATGAAGCCAGCGCCTGCTCCATGGCAGCGAGCTGCTGGCGCAGCGCGGCGTTTTCTGCCGTCAAGGCCGCCACCTGCTGCTTGAGCGATTCAACGCTTTCGTCCGGCAACGCCGTTGTCGTCAAATCTGCTGCTTCCGGCTTGTCGAGGGGCGCCTTCTTCTTGGCGTCGCGCACGCGCTTGGCGGCCTGCTTGAGTTCGTCCCTGCCACCGGCGACCGCAGCCAGCTGCTCTTCATTGGACAGCGTCGCCACGGCGGCAGCAGCATTGATCGAGATGGTGCCAGCCGTCACCGCCTCCACCAGCTCGGGCGCCGCGTGCTTCTGGATCTTCTCGATCATCACGACCTGGCTGGGGCTCAGGCGCGCAGCACGGGCCAGGGCCTCGCGCGTGGCAAGCGTTTCGGATTCAGGCAGCTGCATCACGGCGGGAGGCGATGCAGGGGCCGCATCGGTCGCAACAGCCGGCGTCTCGGCGGTCGCTTCTTGCAAGGCGGCACGCCGCCGGTTGGCGACGATCTCGCGCTTGCGCAGGGCCAGCACGCCGCGCTGGTAGTCGGAGACGCTGCGTCGGCCCAGGTGCTGGTCGATCATCCACAGGTGCACGTCTTCCATCGAGTTGAAGCGCGTGTTCTGCACCGTCTGGAAGGGCAGGCCGTGCTTCTGGCAGATGCCGAAGCGGTTGTGGCCGTCGATCAGCAGATTGCCCCAGAGCACCAGCGAATCGCGGCAGCCCTCGGCCAGGAGGCTGCGCTCCAGCGCTTCGTGTTCTTCCGCGGTCAGCGGGGCGATATAGGCCTTGAGCTCTTCGTCAACAACGATATCCATGGGCGCGGGGTGATGGCAGGGGCAAAGGGCGCGAATTGTAAGGACCGCAGCCCCGGGCACGCATGCGGGCTCATTCACTCACTCACAGATGCGTGCCTGGCCTTGCCCCTGCCCGTGGACGGCAGACATGGTCGACTGCACGCGCTGCCAACGGCTCATGCGCCGCCGGATCGTGCCATCGGGCAGACGCTCTGCCAGCAGGCACAGACCGGGATCCAGGCTCATCGCGATGCGTTCTTCGACGGTGGGTTTGGGCGAGTTGCTGCGCGGATCGCTGGTCGCCGGATTGGCCAGGGCTCCGCGCAACACCTCCCGGCTCGGCGCCAGGTTCAAACCAGCCGGCCCGGATGCCGCCAGGCCCGGCGTGGCAACGGCCGTGCCATCCAGGCCAATCTTGTAGCCGCCTTGAGGCGTGGCCTGAGAGCTTGCCTGAAAGCTCGGCTCGGTCGGAGCTGGTGCAAGCAGCCAGATGCCGGCTGGCTCAGGCAGCTGCACCGGTTTCAGCGGTTCACGCGGATGCAGCGCCTGAGCGATGGATCTTTCGGCCTTGCGCTCCAGCAGATCGTCTTTCTTGGCGGTCCGGCGCTCAGGGTGCACGGGCAGCAGCTGAACGGTCAGGGACCGCGCCGGCTCGCTGCGCTTGTCGGGCGCAACCAGCTTCAGCTGCCAGATGAGCAGCCCCAGTGCGGCGTGAATACCGGCAACGATGAACAGGGCGGCGGCGCGGCGCCGCGAGAAGTCCGGGCTTGGCCCGTAGTCTTGAGTCATCCGAGGGCCGGGATCAGGCCCATGACGGCAGGAAATGAAATTGCATAGCGCGCCAGAGCCGCGGCAAAGGTATCGGGTGGTGTTGAAGAAGATCCCTGACCAGAGCGGCCAAGCGCAGGCGGATTCTCTGGCCTCCGCGAGCGCGGCGTGTTTCCGCTTTGCACCCAAAGCGTGTCAGCGGAGGAATATGGAAGGCGCCGTCCCGGCGGACCTCGAAAACAAAACAGCCCGGCACCTTTCGGTACCGGGCTGTTTGCTGGATTTGGTTGCGGGGGCAGGATTTGAACCTACGACCTTTGGGTTATGAGCCCAACGAGCTACCAGACTGCTCCACCCCGCGTCAGAGAAACGAGAGTATAGCGCAGTTTTCGGGGTCTCGGCAAGATCCGCTGAATATTGTTCGCCAGTCTCCTTCAGCGCATCGCCTTGGCGACGGGCTCGACCATCTTGGCGTCGTCCGGGCGCGAGCAGTAGTGGCGCAGGTATTCGCCATGCGTGGGCAGTTGCGCGACGGTGCGATCGACCTTGAGCTGGATGTCGCCAAGGAAGGCGCTCAGCTCGGCCCGGCCCATCAGGTCGGCAACGGGGTGGTAGGTCTTGGGCGCGATGCCCTGCCCCATCGTGACCTGGATCCAGGAGTTGTCGGCGAAGAGCTCGTCGGCCGAGCGGAAGATGCGGCCCGTTTCGTGGAACAGATCGATGCGGTGGCGCAGGCTCTGGGGCACCTCCATCTCGCGCACGTGGCGCCACAGGTTCGAGTCCTGGCGCTCGTTGACGTGATAGTGCAGCACGATGAAATCGCGAATGTGTTCGAGCTCGCGCTTGGATTGCGCATTGAACTCCTCGACATCCTCGGCGCAGATGCCGCCAGCCGGGAACATCTGCATGAGCCGGATCGCGGCGCGCTGGATCAGGTGGATGCTGGTGGATTCCAGCGGCTCGATGAAGCCGCTGGCCAGGCCGACGGCGATGCAGTTGCGCACCCAGGTCTTGTGGCGCTGGCCGGGCGTGAACTTGAGGATGCGCGGCTGGATCAGCAACTCGCCCTCGACGTTCTTCTTCAGCACCTCGGGCGCGTCGGCGTCGCTCATCTCCTTGCTGCTGTAGACCAGGCCATTGCCCACGCGGTGCTGCAGCGGAATGCGCCACTGCCAGCCGAAGGGATGGGCGATGGCACGCGTGTAGGGCCAGGGATCGCGCACAGCGGCGGTCTGCACTGCAACCGCGCGATCGCAGGGCAGCCAGTGGGTCCAGTCCTCGTAGCCGACGCCGAGCGTCTCGCCGAGCAGCATCGAGCGAAAGCCCGTGCAGTCGATGAAGAGATCGCCTTCGATGCGCGAGCCGTCCTGCATCTGCACAGCCGTGATGTCGCCATCCTTGCCTTGCGGACCGTCCTGCAGCACGGCAGCGATCTTGCCTTCGATGCGCTTCACGCCATGCGCCTCGCTCAGCACGCGCAGGTACTTGGCGTAGCGGCCGGCGTCGAGGTGGTAGGCGTAGTTCAAGCCGTTGCGCGGGAGATGGGCGAAGCGGCCGGCGTGCGCGGCGATGGTCTCGGGGTTGTAGGCCTTGTAGTCCTTGGCGAGGCCTTCGCGGCGGCCCTTGAGCCAGAAGTGCTGGAAGCCGGCACTCCAGTGGTCGGTGCCGGTCATGCCGAAGGAGTGGAAGTAGTCCTGGCCGATGTCCTTCCAGCCCTCGAAGTTGATGCCGAGCTTGAAGGTGGCCTGGGTGGCGGCCATGAACTCGGCCTCGTTGATGCCCAGCAGGTTGTGAAAGGTGAGCAGCGCGGGGATGGTGGCCTCGCCCACACCGACGGTGCCGATCTCCTCGGATTCGACAAGGCGGATGTCCAGCTGCCGGCCGAGCAGCTTGCTCATCAGTGCGGCCATCATCCAGCCGGCGGTGCCGCCGCCGGCGATGACGACGCGGTTGAAGGGCTTCAAGGTCGTGGTGGTGTTCGTCATCATCGTTTCAGCTGCGCAATCAGGTGGGCACGCACGCGGCGCGAAAGCGTTTCGTCGACGGGGCCGAGCAGGCCGCGCGCCTCGGGCGGCAGGTGCGCCCAGGTGCTGTCGTCGGCCTCGAAGACGAAATGTCGGAAGTGGTGCTGCCAGATGCGCCGCTCCTTCTCGGGCAGATCGCGCATCGACATCAGCGCGTGCTGCAGCGTGATCAGGGGCGAATCGACATGGCCCGGCGTCTGGCGCCACCAGGCGTTGATGAGCAGGTTGATCGGCTCCAGGCCCTCGATGTGGTGGAACCACATGCTCGGGATGAACATCGCATCGCCAGGTTCGAGCTCGGCCTCCTCGGCCGCATCGAGCGCTCGCGCAAAGCGTGGAAAGCGCTCGAAATCCGGCGCGCTGAAATCCACCAGGCTGATCGGCTGCCCGGCCGGCGTGGGGTCGAGCGGGCCCATGTAGAGGTTGCCGATCTGCTCGGGCGGGAACAGCGTGAAGCGGCGCCGGCCCGCGGCGACGATGGCGAGGTTGTCCGGCAGGTCGTAGTGCGCGGCCACGCGGCTGCGATTGCCGAGCCACATGCTGACCAGCGATTCGCGCTCGCCCAAGCCCAGCCGGTTGACGCCGAGAAAGCCGGGCAGCACGGCCTCCACGGTCGTCGAGCCCACGTAGAGCGCCGGTGGATCGGTCGCGGGCGCGAGGTTGAGCAAGCCGAGCAGCACCTGCTCCAGCGTGCCGGAGTGGCGCGTGAAATTGAAGCTGCTGAGCGTCTCGTCCGCGTAGAAGGCACGGCCGCCGGCCTCGGGCGGGATCTGGAACAGCCCGATCATCATGCCGCGGTAGAAGCCCATCAGGTACCGCGCCAAGGCTTCGTTTGACTGATTCGCCGCCTGCACCACCGGCCAATGCGCAAAAGCGCCGCGCAGCACATAGGGCCGGTCTGCGCGCAACAGCTCGTCGGGCAGCGCGTCGGTATCGACGGCGCCGGGCCAGACGGGGATCGGCTTCATGTTCAGCGGCCCTGCTGTTGCTGCTGCTGCGTCAGCCGGTGCTGGCGCTCCACGAGATCTTGCAGGCGCGAGAGCGAGGCGATCTGCATGTAGATCGGCAACAGGTAGCCGTGCCGCTGCAGCCGCTCCAGCACCTCACCAGACAGCGCGGCGAGGCGCTCTTCGTTGGTCGTGAACAGGCCCGAGACGCGGCCCTGCTGGCCGTCGCTGAAGCTCACCTCCAGGGCGAAGGGCTCCAGCAGTTCCAGCTCCATCAGCGCGGCGATGAAGGACGGCAGCGCCTGCGCCTGTGCGTGCAGGTGTTCGAGCAAGCTCACCACGTGGTCCAGGTGCTCGCTGTGGCCACCGTGCGGCATGAAGACGGCCGTGCCCACATCGCCCTCTTCGGGCTTGACGACGCGCGGGCTGTCCATGTCCACGTGCAGCTGCAGCTGATCGCCGTTGCGGCCGATCATGAAGGGGTCGCGCTGCACGGACATCGGCAGCACCGGCGCGTCCCAGCGGCCGCCCTGGAGGAAGAGGTTCTGGTCTGGCTCCAGGCCGAACAGGGCCAGCGGCTGGTAGCTGCCGTCGATGGCCTGGAACACGATCGGGTAATGCGCCTGCAGCTGTCGGAACTCGGCCGGCAAGGCGAGCGCGAACTGGCGCGCATCGCCCAGGCCGGCGTTGCGGTCGGTGTGCACGCGCAGGGCGCGGTGGGTGACGTTGTCGAGCAGGGCGGGACGGGTCATGCAGGAAGTCCGTGACGGTGGATGTGATCGATCAGGCTGCGGTGGCCGGGCAGCGCGGGCACGAGGCGGCGCGCTTGGCGGGCCGCTTCCTCGAAGCAGGCCTGGCCGGCTTGCAGGGTAGCGGCGGCGGTGGGCGCGGCATCGGGCCGGAAGCCCATGCCGTAGAGCACGTACTGGTAGCTGGCGTCGGGGAAGACTTCGTCGATGCGGCCAAAGTCGTGGCGCGCTGGCGGGCGCACGCGCCACAGCGGCAGCAGCTCGCGCAGCCGCTGCGGCCAGCTGGATTCGCTGCGGTGCGCGCGCCAGTAGTCGCTGTCGTCGCGCGCGCTCAGGGCGTAGTGCAGCTTCAGGAAGTCGATCACGCGCTCCCAGCGGTAGCTGAAGTCTTCGTTGAAGCGGCGCGCCACGGCGTCCATCGATCCGCGTTGCAACGGCAGCTCCTTGCACAGCCGCGCGGCGGCCAGCTCGACGAGGGCGAGGGCCGAGGCCTCCAGCGGTTCGATGAAACCACTGGACAGCCCGATCGCCACGCAGTTCTTCACCCAGAAGCGCTCGCGGTAGCCGGGCTCGAAGCGCAGCGTCCGCGGCGCGGGGCGCTCGGCGGGAGCGCCGGTGGCATCGAGGTAGGCTTGCAAGGCGGCCTGCGCCTCCATCTCGCTGGCATGGGCACGCGAATACACGCAGCCGACGCCGCGCCGCGTGGACAGGCCAATGTCCCAGATCCAGCCCTTGGCCCAAGCGGTGGCGATGGTGCACGACGCCAAGGGCGCGTCGGGCTGTGCGTACGGGACCTGCACGGCCAGCGCGGCATCGTTGAAGAGCACGCCTCGCGCGCTGGCGAGTGGCACCTCAAAGTGCTGGCCGATCAGCAGCGAGGCCAGGCCGGAGCAATCGACGAAGAGGTCCGCCTCGACGCGGCCGTGATCGCGCGTCTGCAGCGCGGCGATGCCGCCGTCGTCATCGCTGCTCAGCACTGCCTCCACGTGATCGACCACATGCTGCACGCCGAGCTGCTGGATCGCATGCTCGCGCAGCATCTGCCCGAACAGGCCGGCGTCGAAGTGATAGGCGTAGTTCGCCACGGCGGCGAACTCGGGCGTCTGCTGCTGCTTCGGGCCGCGGCCGGCTTCAGCAACCTGGATCGAAGGGCTGGCGAGATCGGCAAATGAGCGTTCCGCAGGCGCCTCCAGCCAAGCCGGGACGAGGTCCACGTCGCCATGGCCGACGGGCAGGCTGAAGGGGTGGTAGTAACGGTCCCCCTGAGCCGGATCGATGCCGCGCGCCCAGCCGTCGAAACGCGAGCCCTGCTTGAAGGAGACGTGGCAGCGGCGCACGAACTCGGTCTCGGACAGGCCGATGCGGCGCAGCGTGTCGCGCATCGAAGGCCAGGTGCCCTCGCCGACGCCGATGGGCGGCGTCTCGCTCGATTCGATCACCGTGACCTGCAGGCCCTTTCGACCGTGCTGCCCGTGCTCGGCAGCCAGCAACGCAGCGGTCAGCCATCCGGCGGAACCGCCGCCCAGGACGAGCACCTTCTTCACGAGATCAGTCACGACAACAGCCTGCCACGGATTGGAAGCGAAAAGGCCGCGCAAGCGCGCGGCCTGTCAGTTGGCACAGGACGTTAGGCGCCCCGTGCCCTTTCGACCATCAGAACTTGTACCGGGCTCCCAGCATGAAGCGGCGGCCCAGCTGCGTCACCGCACCCAGTTGCTGCTCTGCACGGAAGTGCGTGCGGGTGTACTCGTCGGTCAGGTTGATGCCCTCCAGCTGCACCGACAGGTTCTTGTCGATGTTGTAGCTGATGCTGGCATCCCACTGGCCGTAGGCCTCGGTGTACTGCGGCTGCGCGCCGTCGGTACCGCCGTAGGCGGCCGAGAGGTACTTGCCGCGCCAGTTGTAGGCCACGCGGGTGCTGATCTTCGCGTCTTCGTAGAAGGCCACGAGGTTGCCCGAGTCGCCCAGGCCCACCAGCGTGGAGCCGGTCTGGTCGCCGACCACGCCGTCCCTGTATTTCAGGCCGGAACGCACCTTGGTGAAGTTGATCGCACCGCCGAAGCCGTTCCTGAACGTGTGCTGCAGGTTCAGTTCGATGCCGTTCAGGCCGACCTTGGCCGGGTTGTTGGACGGCGTGGACATCTGGAAGTGCAGCAGCGGATCGCCGGGCTGGGCCGTGATCGTGCCGGCCGTCGCGTTCACGCCAGGCGCGGTCGGATAGTTGGTGAAGATGTACTGGCGGATGCAACCCGAGTCAGCCGCAAGGCAACCGGACGCCACCGCCGCCTGGTACATCGAATTGCCCACCGGCGTGTGCAGGTTGAACGGCGTGGCGTCGACGATCGTCTGGATGATGTAGTTGGTGATCGACTTGTGGAAGTAGCTGGCCGAAACGTAGCTGCCCTTGGCGTAGTACCACTCGGCCGAGAAGTCGATGTTCTTGGACCGCAGCGGCTTCAGGTTCGGGTTGCCCACGGCGCCCGTTCCGCCGTTGATGCGCGCCAGGGAGTTGAGCGACTCGCCGCCTTGGATCGAGGCCCAGCCGGGTCGACCGATGGTCTCGCCATAGCTGGTCCGCAAGATGACGTCCGGCAGGACGTCGGCGGACAGGTCGATCGAGGGCAGCACGTAGCCGTACTTGCCGCCGCGCGAAGAACTGGTGGAGCCGTTGAAGGTGATCGGGATTTCATTGGCCGACACCCAAGTCACCGTGGTCGGCGTGGCTTCGCTGCTTGGCGAAGTCACCTTGGTGTGCTCATAGCGCGCGCCGATCGAGGCCTGGAACGGGATGCCCCATTCCCACTGGCGGTTGTACTGCAAGAAGGCATCCTGCGACTTCTCCGTCGTGCGGTAGTCGTTGATGAAGTTCCACGAGGCCTTGAGCAGCGCGTCCGAGCCGAGGTAGGCGATGGCGGCGTTGCGGATGTCGTCGAAGTTGAAATAGAAGAAGTTGTTGTAGAGCGCCGAGTTGCCGGAACCCGGGATGGCGCTGAAGTACTTGCTGATCGAGTCGGCGTGGAAGATGTTGTCCGGCACGGCGGACGGGCCACCCGAGGCGTTGGCCCCCCAGGTGTCGCGCTGCACGTTGGCAAAGGCCGATCGATTCTTCACGTTGGTGACGCCCACGCCGAAGTCCAGGCTGCTGTCCGCGTCGATCTTCCAGTTGCTCTTGAGCTGGAACTGGTCGATCTGGTCGCGCTGGTAGCTGTTGCCAAACACCGTGCCTTGCAGCTCTTCCAGCGCCGGGTTCAGCGGCGCGTTGGCGATGGACAGGACGGGGAACTTGTTGCTGAAGTTCACCGAGGTGTCGCCACGGTTCATGGAGGCGGTGCCCATGGTCACGCTGGTGCCCAGCGGATCGTCGGCGCCGGAGGTGGCCGTGGAGTGGTGCGCGTCGAACTCGAAGTTCAGCGCATCGCTGGCCTTCCAGGTCAGGTTCAGGCCCAGCGACTTGTTGCTGTTCTTGGTCTTGATGCGCGATGCACCCATGGCCACGTCGGCACCGCTCATGTGCTCGCCGTAGATCAGCGGCGTGGCGATCGGTCCGGGCGTGTATTCGCCGTACTGGTTGGCGAAGTTGAACCAGGCCGAGATGTCGTTGCGCGTCTGGCGGAACTTCTGCTCAGACATCGTGTAGTCCAGCGTCGCCGTCACATCCTTGATCGGGCGTGCCTGCAGCACCAGCTGGCCGTTCAGGCGCTCGCGATGGATGCCGGTGAACGAGTAGTTCAGGTTCTGCGGAACGTTGTAGATGTCGGTCGCGGCCGGTCGGTTCTTGATTTCCGGTGCCGGGTTGGGCAGGCCACCCCAGGTGTTGGTGTTGTCCGCCGTGCCGGCAAAGGTATGCCAGCCGCTGCTGACGCTGGCCTGGTTGTAGCCGGAGTCGCGGACCTGATAGGAGCCGATCAACGCGATGCCGAGCGTGCCGTCGGCGTTCTGCGTGCTGTAGATGCCGGAGACCTCGGGCGTCGCGTTCTTGCCCTTCTCGGGCGCGGGCAAGCGCTGGGCGGATTGGTCCTTGACCATCTTCACGCCGAAGCTGGCGACCGTGCCCTTGTTGTCGAAGGGGCGCGGGGTCTGGATGTCGATGGTGGCGCCCATGCCGCCCGTGGGCGTGCCGGCCCGGCTGGTCTTCATGACCACCAGCGCCTTCACGCCTTCAGCGGCGAGGTTGGAGAAGTCGAAGGAACGCGAGCTCGGCGCGCTGCCGTCGATGTTGGAGCCCGGCATCTGGCGGCCGTTGAGCAGCACCAGGTTGTAGTCCGCGCCCATGCCGCGCACCGTCACCTTCGTGCCTTCGCCATTGGAGCGGTCGATGGACACGCCGCTGATGCGCGACATGGCTTCGGCGAGGTTGGTGTCCGGGAACTTGCCGATGTCTTCGGCCACGATGCCGTCCACCAGGCCGTGGGCGTTGCGCTTGAGGTTGACCGAGGTCTCCATGGACTGGCGAATGCCGGTCACGACGACGGTGTCGAGCTGCTGGGTGCTGGCCGGCGCGGCGTCCTGGGCATGCGCCGCCGCGCCCGCAAACAGCAGGCCGCTGGCGGCCGCGAGCCGCGTCAGGCGAAGAGCTGGACGGGTTGACTTCATGGCTTGTCTCCGATGAATGTTCTTTTGATGTTTCGCTTGAAGCTGGTAGCGCTTTCAAACGAGCTTGCAATTCAGCCGGCATCGCTGCGCGCGACGACGAATCAATTGCGGGGTACTGCGGAAATACTGCGAAATCGGGCGGTGTACTGCTCGATACAACGGCGCGGGCGGGAGAAATGGGCCGGAACTGCTGAGACCGGGTGCCGCTGCCGTGAAAGCCACTGAAAGCGCTTTCAGTGCATGATGCGCCGATCAGGGGCGTGGAACCACATGGTTTTCCCGTAACACGCAACACCGGAGCAACGCTGGCGCAACAGCGAATGCACCAAGACGGGGCCTTGAAAGGCCGCGCGATTGCCGTGAGTGGGGCCGCAGCCCCGGCGAAGCCTCAGCGGCCGGCGCGGCGGGTGGATTCGCGCAGCACCAGGGCCGGCTCGGGCGGGCGGGCCTTGGGCGTCTCGCCGCGCAGCATGGCCAACATGGCGATGGCCGCCTCGGCGCCGATCTCGTAGACCGACTGCCGCACGGTGGTCAGCGGCGGCACGGTGTAGCGGGCCATGATGACGTCGTCGAAGCCGACGAGGGAGACGTCGTCGGGCACGCGCACATTGCGCCGCGAAAGACCCAGCGCGGCGCCGAAGGCCATCTGGTCGTTGGAGGCAAAGATGGCGCTGAAGCGCACATGCCGGTCCAGCAGCTGGTTCACGACCCGCATGCCGCTGGCCTCGTTGTAGTCGCCGGGCACGATGAGATCGGGATCAGCCGCGATGCCGGCCGCGGCCAGCGCATCGAGGTAGCCTTGGCGGCGCTCGACGGCGTCGTCGTGCATCAGGTCACCCGTGATCAGCACGATGCGGCGGTGGCCCTGCTCGATCAGGTGCTCGGTGGCCAGGCGCGCGCCAGTGCGGCTGTCGAAGGCGAAGCTGAACAGGCGCGGCTGCTGCAGTCGCCGGCCCACGACGACCATCGGCACGGAACGGGAGACCTCGATCAACTCTTCGTCGCCCAGGCTGCCGGCCAGCACGATCACGCCGTCCACGCGCCGGGCCAGCAGCGTCTGCAGGGCCTTGCGCTCGTCGTCCGCATGCCAGTTGCCGCTGACGAACAGGGGCACGTAGCCGGCACGTTCGAGCTCGCGCTCGATGCCCAGCAGGGCCTCGCCGTAGAACGGGCTGCTGATCACCTGGGTGACGACGCCGATGGACAGCGTGCGTCCACCCGCCAGGCCGCGCGCCACTGGATTGGGCCGGTAGCCGAGCTCGCGGATGGCGTTCTGCACCGCCTCCTGCTTGGCCTCGCTGACCGTGGCCGTGCCGTTGAGGATGCGCGAAACCGTACTCGGCGAAACGCCGGCGGCCTGCGCCACCTGCTCCAGGGTGACGACCCCCTCGACAGGCTTGTCCAGGCTTGATGGCGCTTTCTTGGGGCTGCTCATGTGGGGCGCAAGTGTAGGCCTTGTAACTTTTCCGTTCCTAGGGTTTATGCGGCTGCGCGCACCCATTCGCGCTTGCACAATTTGATGAAAGCGCTTTCATAAAACAAGAGAGAGATGAGACAAGCCCTTTCCCGCCGTCAACTGCTCCGGGCAGGTGTCGCCCTTGGAGCCGGCGCCTGCGGCGTCCCCGCTCGTGCCACCGAGACGAAGGGCCGCATCCAGCTCAGCGTGGCCACCTTCCCGCTGATGGACCAGATCGTCAAGGACTGCCTGAAGAGCTGGGGAGCGCAGCACCCGGAGATCGAGGTGGAGATCGTCAACCGGCAGTACGACGACCACCACACGGCCATGACCACGGCGCTGTCCACCTCGGGTCACCTGCCGGACATCATCGCCCTGGAGTCGAGCTACATGGGGCGCTTCGCCTTCGGCAACGGGCTGGACGATCTGTCGTCGCCCGCCTTCGGCGCCGAGGCTTACCGCAGCCTCTTCGTGCCCTTCGCCTTCGAGCAGGCGCGCAACCGCGAAGGCCGCATCATCGCCATGCCCGCCGACATCGGCCCGGGCACGCTCTTTTACCGCACCGACCTGTTGGCCAAGGCGGGCTTGAAGGAAGAGGACCTGACCCGCTCCTGGGACGACTACGTGGAGGCGGGCGCACGCATCAAGGCGGTCACCGGCGCCTACCTGATCGGCCACACGCGGCTGGTCAAGGACATCGTCTCGCGTGCTGGCGCCCAGCCGGGCGACGGCATGTTCTTCGATGCCAAGGGCCAGCCCGCCATCACCTCGCGCCGCTTCCAGCGTGCCTTCGAAGTGGCCAAGCGCGTGCGCGAGCTGAAGCTCGATGCGCAGGTGGACACCTGGTTCAACGACTGGGCCGAAAGCTTGAAGCGCGGCCGTCTGGCCAGCGAGATGTCGGGCGCCTGGATGGCCGGCCAGATGGCCAACTGGGTCGCCCCGAAAACCGCCGGCCTGTGGCGCGCCGCCATGCCGCCGGAGCAGACCAACGTCGCCTACGGCGGCACCTACTACGCGATCCCGCGCCGCTCCGACCCCGCCAAGAAACAGGCCGCGTGGATGCTGGTCAAGGAGCTGTGCCTGAGCCGCCAACGGCAGCTGCAGGCCTTCAAGACGCAGGACAGCTTTCCCTCGCTGCTCGCCGCGCAGGACGATGCCTTCTTCGACGAGCCGCTGCCCTTTCTGGCCGGCCAGCCGGCGCGCCAGCTGTGGCGCGACATCGCGCGACGCATCCCGGTGATGAGCATGCACAAGCAGAACAAGTTCGCCGATGAGGTCGTGAACGGCGAGCTCGACAACGTGCTGGAGTACGGCAAGCCGATCCCCGAGGCACTGGCCGACGCGCAGGCGTTGCTGGTCCACCGAGCGAACCGTTAGGTCGGCCATGAATCGCGTTGCGCCCTACTTGCTCATCAGCCCCTTCCTGATCCTGTTCGGGATCTTCGGCCTGTTCCCGCTGCTGTTCTCGCTGTGGCTGGCCTTCCAGTCGTGGGAGCCGACGAGCGGGCTTGACGCGATGCGCTTCGTCGGCATCGATAACTTCGTGTTCGCACTGACCGACGGCTGGTTCTGGAAGTCGCTGAAGAACACGCTGTGGCTGGCCACCGCCTCGGGCCTGCCACAGCACCTCGTCGCGCTGCCGCTGGCGGTGTTCCTGCACGGCAGGATGGGCCGTTGGCGCAATGCGCTGTCGGGCGCCTACTTCCTGCCCTACATCACCTCGACGGTGGCCGTGGCCATGCTGTTCTCGTCGATGTTCTCGACCGACTACGGGCTGATCAACCTCACGCTCTCGAGCGCCTTCGGCATCGACCCGATCAACTGGCTGTGGAGCCCGGCGACGATCAAGCCGGCCGTGGCCATCCTGGTGTTCTGGCGCTACCTCGGCTTCAACGTCGTGCTCTACCTTGCGGCGCTGCAGACGGTGCCCAAGGATCTCTACGAGGCCGCGCGGCTGGATGGTGCCGGCGCGTGGTCGAGCTTTCGCGCCATCACGCTGCCCGCAGTGAAGCCGATGATGCTGTTCGCCGTCACGCTCTCGGTGATCGGCGGCATGCAGCTCTTCGAGGAGCCCTTCATCCTCACCAACGGCCGCGGCGGCTCCGACCAGGCCGCGATGACGGTGGCCATGTACCTCTACCGCCTGGCCTTCGACTTCAACGACTTCGGCGCCGCCAGCGCGCTGGCGTGGATGATGTTCGGCATCATCGCGGGGCTGACCTGGCTGACGAACAAGGCCTTTGCCGAACGCAGGAGCGCCGTCGCATGACGACAAGAACGCTCTCACGCTTCTCGGCCTGGACGCTCGTGCTGTTCGGCGCATTGCTGATGCTTGCGCCCTTCTGGTTCATGTTCGTGTTTGCCACGCAGTCCCGCACCGAGATCTTCAACGTGCCGCCGCCGCTGTGGTTCGGCTCGGAGTTCCTCGGCAACTTCAAGATCCTGGCCAGCCGCCTGCCGTTCTGGAAGAACCTCGGCTGGAGCCTCTACGTGGCGCTGATGTCCACGGGTCTCACGCTGCTGTTCTGCTCGATGGCGGGCTATGCGTTCGCGATGCTGGAGTTCCGCTTCAAGAAGCCGCTGTTCGCGCTGGTGATGGGCACGATGATGATCCCGGCCTTCATGAACATCATCCCGAGCTTCATGATCATGGACCAGCTCGGCTGGATCGACACGCAGCGCGCGCTCTACGTGCCCGGTGCGGCCAGCGCCTTCGGAATTTTCCTCGTGCGACAGTTCGCCTTGGCCACCGTGCCACACGAGTTGCTCAACGCGGCGCGCATGGATGGCGCCGGCGAGATCGGCATCTACTGGCGCGTGGCGCTGCCGCTGCTGCGGCCCGCGCTGGGCACGCTCGGGCTGATCACATTCATCGCCTCCTGGAACAATTTCCTCCAGCCGCTGATCGTGCTGCGCAGCAGCGATCAGTACACCCTGCCGCTCGCTCTGCGCAGCCTGCAGAGCTCCACCAACACTGAGTGGGGGGCGCTGATGGCCGGCTCGGCCATCGCCACCCTGCCCCTGCTCGTCCTCTTCCTCCTGTCGTCTCGCCAGCTGATCGCCGGCCTGACGGCGGGGGCCGTCAAGTAATCGCGAAGAAGAAACGCCATGTCCAAACTGCCACTGCACCGCCGCTTTCCCCAGGACTTCGTCTGGGGCGTGGCCACCAGCTCTTTCCAGATCGAGGGCTCGGCCCAAGCCGACGGCAAGGGCGAATCGATCTGGGATCGCTTCTGCCGCCAGCCTGGCGTGATCGCGGACGCATCCAACGGCGATGTGGCCTGCGATCACTACAACCGCCTGGAGTCCGACCTGGACTTGATCGCCTCGCTGGGAGTCAACACCTACCGTTTCTCGATCGCGTGGCCACGCATCCAGCCTGACGGAGGTGCAGGCTCGGGCGCCTGGAATGCCAAGGGTTTGGAGTTCTACGAACGCCTCGTGGATGGCTTGGCCAAGCGCGGCATCGCGGCCTATGCCACGCTCAACCACTGGGACCTGCCGCAGGCGCTGCAGGACCAGGGCGGCTGGGCCAATCGCGACACGGCGCACCGCTTCGTCGAGTATTCGCGCCATGTGAATGCGGCGTTAGGCGATCGCTGCGCCGCCATCACCACGCACAACGAGCCTTGGGTTGTGGCCGTGCTGGGCCATGAGCAAGGCGTGTTCGCACCTGGCATCAAGGACCGCGCGATCACGATGCAGGTGATGCACCACCTGCTGCTGAGCCATGGCCTCACGCTGCAGGCGCTGCGCGCCGACGGCGCCAAGAGCGATCTCGGCATCGTACTCAACCTCTCGCCGCAGATGCCCGCGACCGCGATGCCGGCGGACATCGCCGCCGCACGCCGTGTGGATGGGCTGAACCGCCGGCTCTACACCGATCCGCTGTTCAAGGGCGAGTACCCGCAGGACACGCTGGCCGAGCTCGGCGCCGACGCGCCCAAGGTGCAGAGCGGCGACATGGACATCATTCGCGAGCCGATGGACTACCTCGGCATCAACTACTACAGCCGCGGCGTGTGCTCGGCCGATGGCAGCGACTGGAACGCCAAGGCGCGCGGCCTGCCGGTCTCGGAGATGGGTTGGGAGATCTATCCCGAAGGCCTGAGCGACCTGCTGTGCCTGCTGCACCACGACTACCCGAAGCTGCCGCCGATGTTCGTGACCGAGAACGGTGGCGCCTTCCCCGACGCCACGTGGGCCGATGGCCGCGTGGCCGATGCCGACCGGCTCGACTACCTGCAGACCCACATCGCCGCCGTGGCCAACGCCATGGACCGCGGCGTCAAGATGGGCGGCTACATGGTGTGGAGCCTGATGGACAACTTCGAGTGGTCGAGCGGCTACCTCAGGCGCTTCGGCATCGTCCACATCGACTACGACACGCAAGAGCGCACGCCCAAGGCCAGCGCGCTCTGGTATCGCGATTTCCTGAAGGACTGGAAGCAGCAGCGCTGAGCCAAACATCGACCGAGATTGCGCCCGACGAGGAGACCCCACATGAAGCCGATCACACCTGCACCGCAACCCTGGAAATCCGTGCTGCCCATCCTGGCTCTGCTGGTGGGCTGTGGCGGCGGCGGTGGCGCCAGTGCGGCGCCCTCGCCTGCCCCGGCTCCCCTGCCGACGCCAGCGCCCGCACCGCTGCCCACGAATTGGACGCTGGTGTGGAGCGACGAGTTCGATGGCTCGGCCGGCACGGCGCCCAGCAGCGCCAACTGGAACAGCGAGCTTGGCAATGCAGAAGCCGACGGCTGGGGCAATCACGAGCTGGAGTACTACACGGCCGCGCCGCGCAACGCAGCGCTCGATGGCAACGGCCAGCTCGTCATCACGGCCGAGAAGACAGCCAACCCCGGCCCTTGCTGGAACGGCAAACAATGCGACTACACGTCGGCTCGATTGACGACAGCCAACAAGGTGACCTTCACCTACGGCAAGGTCGAGGCCCGCATCCAATTCCCCGGCGGCCAAGGCATCTGGCCGGCGTTCTGGGCGCTCGGTGACAGCGGCACCTGGCCCGCCATGGGCGAGATCGACATCCTGGAGTACGTGGGCAAGACGCCGCTCGCTGTCTACGGCACGGCGCACGGCCCGGGCTACTCAGGCGCCAACGGCATCGGCAAGCCGCTCAACAGCACGACGCCGTGGGCCGATGGCTGGCACACCTACACGCTGATCAAACAGCCCAACCTGATGGTGTGGCTGGTGGATGGCGTGGAGCTGCAACGGCTCACGCCCGCCTCCTTGCCCACTGGCGCCACCTGGGCCTTCGAGCGCAAGTTCTTCGTGATTCTGAACCTGGCCGTGGGCGGTGACTGGCCCGGCTCGCCGGATGCGAACACGGTGTTCCCGGCGAAGATGAAAGTGGATTGGGTGCGGATCTACAAGGAGCAGTAAAGCAATGGGGCCCACAAGCCCCATTGCTTTTTTCTTCGCGCCTTGGAGGCCTCAGAGCTCGATGCGCTCGCCCTCAGCGTCGAACCACAAGAGCTTGGCAGCATCGAAGCCGAAGCGCAGCGAATCGCCGTCGTGCACTTCGGGCTGGCCTGGCAGAACGGCGGAGACCGTGCTGCCGCTGGCGTCCATCCACAGCACGTGCTGGTTGCCCAGTGGCTCCACGAGTTGGAGTTGGGCGGCGAAGGCCTCGCTTGCACCGATGCGCACATGCTCGGGCCGGATCGCCAGCGTGATCGCGCCTGTGCGACCATGCAGAGCGGCAGGTGCCGGCAGTTGCAAGCCTGTGGCGACGAAGGCGCCGCCTTCGATGCGCCCTTCGATCCGGTTGATCGCCGGCGAACCGACGAAGCCCGCCACGCGCAGATTGCGCGGACGCTCGTAGATCTCGGTCGGCGTGCCGATCTGCTGGATACCGCCCTGGTGCATGACGACGATGCGCGTGGCGAGAGTCATGGCCTCGACCTGGTCGTGCGTGACGTAGACCATCGTGTTGCCCAGGCGCGCATGCAACTGCTTGAGCTCACGGCGTAGGTCGGTACGCAGCTTGGCGTCGAGGTTGGAGAGCGGCTCATCGAGCAGCAGCACGCGGGCTTCGCGCACGAGCGCGCGGCCGATGGCGACGCGCTGGCGCTGGCCGCCGGAGAGCTGGGCGGGCCGGCGATCGAGCAACGCTTCGAGCTGCAGCATCGCGGCAGCCTTGCCAACCTTGTCCTCGATCTCGGCCTTGGGCCGCTTGGCCATCTTGAGCGGGAAGGCGAGGTTCTCGCGCACCGTCATGCTCGGGTAGAGCGCGTAGCTTTGGAAGACCATGCCCACGCCGCGCTGGCTGGGCTCGGCACGGGTCATGTCCTGCTCGCCGATGTGGATGCTGCCGCCGGCGACTTCATGCAGGCCGGCGATCGAGTGCAGGAGGGTGGACTTGCCGCAGCCCGAGGGGCCCAGCAGCACGAGGAACTCGCCGCTCTCGACATCTAGGTCGAGATTGCGGATCACCTCATTGGCGCCGAAGCGGATGGAAAGGCCCTGGATGTGGACGCGGGTCAACTGCTGTCTCCTCGTTCTTGATGTTCGATCTCAGCTCGGATCATCCCTCAGGAGCGAGGCTTTGAAAGCGGTTTCAACCCTGAGTACCAGGGCGTAACTTCATGGGCCGTAACCCGTCGATCAGATACCGGCAGCGGCCAGCGAGGCGGTGAAGGTGGCGGCGTCCTGATAGCCGACCACGCGCTTGCTCTGCTCCTTGCCCTGGACATCGAAGAAGATGATGCCGGGCGGGCCGAAGAGGTGAAAGCGCTTGAGCAGCTCCTTGTCCTCGGGCGTGTTGGCCGTCACGTCGGCCTGCAGCAGCAAGACCTGGCCGAGCTTGGCGCGCACACCGGCATCGGTGAAGGTGCTGTGCTCCATCTCCTTGCAGGAGACGCACCAGTCGGCGTAGAAGTCGAGCATCACGGGCTTGCCGGCGCTGGCGATGGCGGCGTCGAGTTCGGCGACGCTCTTGATGCGCTTGAAGCGGACTTCGCCGGGTGCGCCGGCCGCTGCGGTGATCTCGCCCCTGGGCGCTGCCGCGCCCACCGCGAAACTGCCCAGCGGCTTGAGCGGATCCGTACCGCCCTGAGCCGCGCCGATGAGCTGCGCGCCGCCCCACACGAGCGCGATCACGGCCAGGCTCTTCTTCAGCCACGCCATGGGCTGCTTGGACGAGGTGGCTTCGAACAGGCCGAACATGGCGGCGGTGCCGACCAGCAGCGCGCCCCACAGCAGTTGGGCCACGGCGACGGGCAGCACGGGCTGGATCGTGTAGATGGCCACGGCCAGCATCAGCAGGCCGAAGGCGTGCTTGACGCTCTCCATCCACATGCCGGCACGCGGCAGCAACTCGCCGGCCGACGCACCGGCCAGCAGCAGGGGCACGCTCATGCCGCAAGCCATGGCGAACAGTGCGCTGCCGCCGAGCACTGCATCGCGGCTCTGGCTGATGTAGACGAGCGTGCTGGCCAGCGGGCCAGTCACGCAGGGGCTGACCAGCAGCGCCGAGATGCCGCCCATCAGGAAGACGCCGAAGGCGCGGCCGCCGGGCAGGCTCTGCGAGGTCTCGGTCAACTTGCCGGAGAGGCCGGTGGGCAGCTGCAACTCATAGGCGCCGAGCATGGACAGCGAGAAGGCCACCAGGGCGAGCGCGAAAACGGTCAGCACCCAGGGCTTCTGCAGCGCGCCGGCCAGGCCTTCGCCGGCCAGGCCCGCCGCGACGCCCAGCGCCGTGTAGACGAGCGCCATGCCAAGCGAGTAGCAAACGGCGAGCGCGAAGCCCTTGCGGCGGCTCGTTGCACCGCCGCTGCCGACGATGATGCTGGAGAGGATGGGCACCATGGGCAGCACGCAGGGCGTGAGCGACAGGCCCAGGCCCAGCAGCAGGAACAGGCCGATCACGGGCCAGAACTTGCCGCTCTTGAGCGCGCTGGCGGCTTGCTCGGTGACGTCGGTCGATGCGGGCTGAGCGGCTTCGCTGGCGGGGGCCACCTGCGTGGCTGCGGGGATGGCCGTCGAGGTGCTGGCGGTCGGCACGGCGAGCGGATCGGCAGCGTCGATCTTCTTGGCCGTGCCCTTGCTCAGATCGACTTCCCACAGCGTGGTCATCGGCGGATAGCACAGCCCCTTGGCCGCGCAACCCTGGCCGACCAGGGTCAGCTTGAACGGACCGTGAGCGCCGGTGACGGGCAGCTTGACGCTGAGCCGCTGATGGTAAATCTCGACTTCCTTCTGGAAAGTCTCGTCGAACTTCTTCTCGCCCTTGTCGATCAAGGGTTCTCCCAGCGTGGCGCCTTCGACGCTGGCCTTGAACTGCTCGCGGTACATGTAGTAGCCGGGCTCAATGGTCCACGCGGCTTCGACGGTCTTGTCGTCGAGGGTACGGACCGCGAGCTTGAAGGCGACTTCAGGATCGAGGAAATCATCAGCGCCAGCCGGCGCGATCTGTACGGCCAGCACGAGGCCAAGCAGGACGGAGAAGAGGGTGTTCAGAGTACGGCTCATGTCGGAATTATCCCGGACATAAAAAAAGCCAGCACTGAGGCTGGCTTCATGAAAGATCGGTTAGATCTTGTTGATCTCGGCTCGTCGCTTACTCAGCGGAGCCTTCGCCTTCTTCGGCGCGGTCCACCAGCTCGACATAGGCCATCGGAGCGTTGTCGCCCACGCGGAAGCCCATCTTCAGGATGCGGGTGTAGCCGCCCGGACGCGCCTTGAAACGCGGGCCGAGTTCGTTGAACAGCTTGGTGACGATGTCGCGGTCACGCAGGCGGTCGAAAGCCAGGCGGCGGTTTGCCAGCGTGGGTTCCTTGGCCAGGGTGATCAGGGGCTCGACAACCTTGCGCAGTTCCTTGGCCTTCGGGACCGTGGTCTTGATGGCTTCGTGCTGCAGCAGCGAGACGCACATGTTGCGCAGCATCGCCTTGCGGTGTTCGGAGGTACGGTTCAGCTTACGGAGGCCGTGACGGTGACGCATGGTGCTTTCCTTTCAAAACTATGTAATACCAGCAGCCGTATCAGGTACTGCCGGGTGCACCGGGCGGCTCTTCAATGAAGAGACTCGCCCATTTCCCTCAAACAATTAACGCTTGTCGAGACCCTGAGGGGGCCAGTTCTCGAGGCGGGCGCCCAGCGTGAGACCACGCGAGGCCAGGACTTCCTTGATTTCGTTGAGCGACTTGCGACCCAGGTTGGGGGTCTTGAGCAGTTCGGTCTCGGTACGCTGGATCAGGTCGCCGATGTAGTAGATGTTTTCGGCCTTCAGGCAGTTGGCCGAACGCACGGTCAATTCGAGCTCGTCGACAGGGCGCAGCAGGATCGGATCGAAGCTGCTGGAGCGCTGTGCCGGCTGGTCGAAGGCGTCGACCAGGTCGGTGCCTTGCAGTTGGGCGAACACGGCAAGCTGTTCAACCAGGATCTTGGCCGAAGCACGGATCGCTTCCTCGGGCGAGATGGCGCCGTTGGTTTCGATTTCCATGACCAGCTTGTCCAGGTCGGTACGCTGCTCGACGCGGGCGTTTTCGACGGCGTAGCTGACGCGCTTGACGGGCGAGAACGAAGCGTCGAGGACGATGCGGCCGATGCTCTTGGTCGGCTCGTCGCCGTAGCGGCGCATCGTGCCGGGCACATAGCCGCGGCCCTTCTCGACCTTGATCTGCATGTCCAGCTTGCCGCCTTGCGACAGGTGGGCGATGACGTGCTCGGGATTGATGATCTCGACGTCGTGCGGGCACTGGATGTCAGCGGCGGTGACGGGGCCTTCGCCTTCCTTGCGCAGAACCAGCGTGACTTCTTCGCGGTTGTGCAGGCGGAAAACCACGCCCTTGAGGTTCAGCATGATGTGAACCACGTCCTCTTGCACGCCGTCAACAGCCGAGTACTCGTGCAGCACGCCGGCAATCGTCACTTCCGTCGGCGCATAACCCACCATCGAGGACAGCAGCACACGGCGCAGGGCGTTGCCCAGGGTGTGGCCATAGCCGCGTTCGAACGGCTCCAGAGTCACCTTGGCGCGATGACCGCCGAGGGGCTCCACATTGATGGATTTGGGCTTGAGCAGATTGGTTTGCATGAGGTCTTTCTTTCAATACCCTCGGTACGTTACACCGATAAGGCTGAGGACCAGCCGGGTGCGGATGCTGCCACCCGGACGAGGAAAAGCCGGCTGCGCCCAAAGACGCCGCCGGCCCTAACGAAACGATTAGCGCGAGTACAACTCGACGATCAGCGATTCGTTGATTTCGGAGCCGAATTCGTCGCGGTCCGGAGCCTTCTTGAAGGTCCCTTCCAGCTTGGTGCCGTCGACCGAAACCCAGGCCGGCAGACCGATGGACTCGGCCAGCTTGAACGAGTCGATGATGCGCAGCTGCTTCTTGGCCTTTTCGCGAACGGCGACGATGTCACCGGCCTTGACCAGGTAGGAGGCGATGTTCACGACTTCACCGTTCACGGTGATGCCCTTGTGCGAGACCAGCTGGCGTGCTTCAGCGCGGGTGGAGCCGAAGCCCATGCGGTAGACGACGTTGTCCAGGCGCGATTCCAGCAGTTGCAGCAGGTTGGCACCGGTCGAGCCCTTGCGGCGCTCGGCTTCGGCGAAGTAGCGGCGGAACTGACGCTCCAGCACGCCGTACATGCGCTTGACCTTCTGCTTTTCGCGCAGTTGCAGGCCGAAGTCGGAGGTACGCTGACCCGAGGTGCGGCCGTGCTGGCCGGGCTTGGTGTCGAACTTGGCCTTGTCGCTGATGGCGCGGCGGGCGCTCTTCAGGTAAAGGTCGGTGCCTTCGCGGCGGGAGAGTTTGGCCTTGGGGCCGAGGTAACGTGCCACTTTGAGTGTCCTTGATCAATCTGACGCAACGATCTGCTGCGCGAGTCCGGCCGATGTTTTTGTGGGCTCGAACGGTGGGCTTATGAAGTCCGGAATGCTCGCAAAACGAGTCTTCCGAGTCCTCAGACAAAGAGCCGACGGGTGCGTCCCTTTGAGGGATGACACCAGCCGGCCTTGGATGAATCGGCGATTATGGCACCGATTCGGGAAAACGCCAAATCAGATGCGGCGACGCTTCTGGGGGCGGCAGCCATTGTGCGGCACGGGCGTCACGTCGGAGATCGAGGTGATGCGGATGCCGAGCGCGGCCAGGGCGCGAACCGAAGACTCGCGACCGGGGCCCGGGCCCTTGATCTTGACGTCGAGGTTCTTGATGCCTTGTTCTTGAGCGGCACGACCGGCCACTTCAGCAGCGACCTGGGCAGCGAAGGGGGTCGACTTGCGCGAGCCCTTGAAGCCCTGACCACCCGACGAAGCCCAGGACAGGGCGCCGCCTTGGCGATCGGTGATCGTGATGATCGTGTTGTTGAACGACGCGTGAACGTGCGCGATGCCGTCAGCAACGTTCTTGCGAACCTTCTTGCGAACGCGCTGGGCAGCCGAATTATTGGGTGCTTTTGCCATATAAACCTTTCAAGCTTTGCAGCGGATCACTTCTTGCCGGTAGCCGCGGACTTGCGCGGACCCTTGCGGGTGCGGGCATTGGTGCGGGTACGCTGGCCGCGCATCGGCAGGCCACGGCGATGACGGAAACCGCGGTAGCAACCGAGGTCCATCAGGCGCTTGATGTTGATCGACATTTCGCGACGCAGGTCGCCTTCGATGGTCAGGCGGCCGACTTCTTCACGGATCTTTTCCAGATCGCCGTCAGTCAGGTCCTTGACCTTCTTGTCGAAAGGAATGCCGCAAGCGTTGCAGATCTTCTGCGCGGTCGTACGACCGATGCCGTAGATCGAGGTCAGACCGATCTCGGTGTGCTTTTGCGGCGGAATGTTGATACCAGCAATACGTGCCATTTGCGTTCTCTCTCGCTATTAGTCGTCGTGCTGCAAATCAGCCCTGGCGCTGCTTATGGCGCGGGTCGGTGCAGATCACACGCACCACACCCTTGCGGCGGATGATCTTGCAATTGCGGCACATCTGCTTGACGGATGCCGAAACTTTCATGGTCTGCTCCTTGGCCTACTCTTTAATGCTCTAACGCGTCCGGGGACTTTAAAAGCTCACTTCGCCCGGAACACGATGCGAGCACGACTCAAATCGTAGGGCGTGAGTTCCACCGTCACTTTGTCACCCGGGAGGATGCGGATGTAGTGCATCCGCATCTTGCCGGAGATGTGACCGAGGACCACATGCCCGTTTTCCAACTTCACACGAAAGGTTGCGTTCGGAAGATTCTCAAGAATCTCGCCCTGCATTTGAATGACGTCGTCTTTCGCCATACCTATCGGACTTGCTTGGTTGGATCAGTTGTTGTTTACCGTCCGGCCTTTCAGCCGGCCTTGAAATTCGCTTTCTTCAGCAGCGATTCGTACTGCTGGCTCATCAGGTAGCTCTGCACCTGAGCCATGAAGTCCATCGTCACGACCACGATGATCAAGAGCGACGTACCGCCGAAATAGAACGGCACGTTGAACTTCAGGTTCAAGAACTCGGGCAACAGGCACACCAGCGTGATGTACACAGCGCCAACGAGGGTCAGGCGGGACAGCACCTGGTCGATGTACTTGGCCGTCTGCTCACCCGGGCGACGACCCGGGATGATGGCGCCGCTCTTCTTCAGGTTGTCTGCAGTCTCACGGCTGTTGAACACCAGCGCCGTGTAGAAGAAGCAGAAGAAGACGATGGCAGCCGCATACAGCATCACGTAGATCGGGCGACCGGGGTGCAGCTCATCGGCCACATCCTTCAGCCAGCGCAGCGAATCACCCTTGGCGAACCAGCTGACGATGGTCGTCGGCAGCAAGATGATCGAAGACGCGAAGATCGGCGGGATCACGCCCGACATGTTCAGCTTCAAGGGCAGGTGCGACGACTGACCGCCATAGACCTTGTTGCCGACCTGACGCTTGGCGTAGTTCACCAGGATCTTGCGCTGGCCGCGTTCGACGAACACGACCAGGTAAGTCACGGCGATCACGATGGCGCAGATGAACAAGAAGGCGATGGCCGACATGCCGCCACTCGTCACCAGGCTGCCCAGGCCGCCGAGGGCGCCAGGAAGACCGGCAGCGATACCGCCGAAGATCAGGATCGAGATGCCGTTGCCCAGGCCACGTTCGGTGATCTGCTCGCCGAGCCACATCAGGAACATCGTGCCGGCCACCAGGCTGGTCACCGCGGTCAGGCGGAAGCCGAAACCGGGGTTGATGACCAGGCCAGGAGAGCTTTCCAGCGCGATGGCGATGGAGAGGCTCTGGAACAGGGCCAGGCCCACGGTGCCGTAACGGGTGTACTGCGTGATCTTGCGACGTCCGCTTTCGCCTTCCTTCTTCAGCGCTTCCAGGCTCGGCACCACGTACGTCATGATCTGAAGGACGATGGAGGCCGAGATGTAGGGCGTGATGCCCAGCGCGAAGACGGTGAAGCGCGAGAGCGCACCGCCCGAGAACATGTTGAACAGGCTCAGGATCCCACCTTCCTGGCCCTTGAAGAACTGCTGCAGCTGGGCCGGATCGATACCGGGCACGGGGATATGAGCCCCGACTCGATACACGACCAGCGCCAGCAGCAGGAACACAAGCCGACGACGCAGGTCGCCGAACTTGCCGCTCTTGGCCAGTTGTTGGGTGTTGGTAGCCACTGTGCCGTGCTTCCCGCTTTAGGCTTCGACGACCGTACCGCCGGCAGCCTCGATGGCAGCCTTGGCACCCTTGGTGGCGATCACGCCCTTCAGGGTGATCTTGCGCGAGATGGCGCCCGACAGGATGACCTTGACGGTCTTCGTCAGTTCCGGCACCAGGCCCGTGGCCTTGAGTGTCAGCACGTCGATTTCATCGCCGGCCAGGACTTGCAGGTCCGACAGCGTGATTTCGGCGTTGTACTTCAGCGATTGCGACTTGAAGCCACGCTTCGGCAGACGGCGCTGCAGAGGCATCTGGCCGCCTTCGAAGCCCACCTTGTGGTAGCCACCGGAGCGCGACTTCTGGCCTTTGTGACCACGACCGGCGGTCTTGCCCAGGCCGGAGCCGATGCCACGGCCGACGCGGCGCTTGGCGTGCTTGGCGCCAGCTGCGGGCTGAATGGTATTGAGTTCCATGTTTCGTCCTTGGATTCGAGTCAGGGCCTTACAGGACCTGCACGAGATAGGCGATCTTGTTGATCATGCCGCGCACTGCCGGCGTGTCTTCAAGGGTCTTGGTGCTGTTGAGCTTGCGCAGGCCCAGACCGACCACGGTGGCACGGTGGGAAGCGCGGCAGCCGATGGGGCTGCGCACCAGCTTGACCGTCAGGGTTTTCTTGTCAGACATTGGTCTCTCCAATCCGGCTTTGATCAGCTGAAGATTTCTTCAACCGACTTGCCGCGCTTGGCAGCGACTTCCGACGCCGTGGTGGAACGCTTCAGAGCGTCCAGCGTGGCGCGGACCATGTTGTACGGGTTCGTCGAACCGTGGCTCTTGGACACGATGTCGGTGACGCCCATCACTTCGAAGACGGCGCGCATCGGGCCGCCGGCGATCACGCCGGTACCAGCCGGAGCGGGAGCCAGCATGACGTTCGAGGCGCCGTGCTCACCGAACACCTTGTGGTGGACGGAGCCGTTCTTCAGGGCAACCTTGAACATGTTGCGGCGAGCCGATTCCATGGCCTTCTGCACGGCGACCGGAACTTCCTTCGCCTTGCCCTTGCCCATGCCGATACGGCCATCACCGTCGCCAACCACCGTCAGGGCGGCGAAGGACAGCGTACGGCCACCCTTCACAACCTTCGTGACGCGGTTCACCGCGATCATCTTTTCCTTCAGGCCGTCGTCGTTGCCTTCAGTCTGCGCGCGAGCTTGAAACTTTGCCATTTCTATATTCCTTGTGCGTCAGAACTGGAGGCCAGCTTCGCGAGCGGCTTCGGCCAGTGCCTTGACACGGCCGTGGTACGCGAAACCAGCGCGGTCGAAGGCAACCTTCTCGACGCCAGCAGCCTTGGCCTTCTCGGCAACACGCTTGCCGATCAGTGCGGCGGCAGCCACGTTGGCACCCTTGCCGGCAGCGCCGAGTTCGGCACGGACTTCCTTCTCGGCGGTCGAGGCGCTGGCAAGCACCTTGGTACCGCAGTCGGAAATCACGCTGGCGTAGATGTGCGTGTTGGAGCGGAACACCGTCAGGCGCGCAACGCGCTGAATGGCGATGCGGGCACGGGTCTGGCGCGAGCGGCGCAGGCGCTGTTCTTTCTTGGTCAGCATGTTCCGGCTCCTTACTTCTTCTTGGTCTCTTTGAGGGAGACCTTCTCATCCGAGTAACGGATGCCCTTGCCCTTGTAGGGCTCGGGCGGACGGAAGGCGCGCACCTCGGCGGCGATCTGGCCGACGACCTGGCGGTCGGCGCCCTTGATCAGGATTTCGGTTTGCGTAGGGCACTCGACCTTGATGCCGGCCGGCATGTCCTTCACCACGGGGTGAGAGAAACCGATCTGCAGGTTGAGCTTCTGACCCTGGGCCTGAGCGCGGAAACCCACGCCCACCAGGTTCAGCTTCTTCTCGAAGCCCTTCGTCACGCCGTTGACCATGTTCGCCACCAGGGCGCGCACGGTACCGCTCATGGCATCGGCGTCAGCCGAGTCATTCGTGGGCGTGAAGGTCAGCTTGCCGGCGTCGTTCTTGACGGCGACGAGCGAGTTGATCGAGCGGACCAGGGTGCCTTGGGCGCCCTTGACGCTGATTTGTTCAGCGCCGATCGTCACGTCCACGCCTTGCGGCAGGGCGATCGGCATTTTTCCAACGCGGGACATTGTTATATCTCCTTGCGCTTAGGCGACGTAGCAGAGCACTTCGCCGCCGATACCGGCTTGACGTGCCTTGCGGTCGGTCATGACGCCTTGCGGCGTGGTGACGATCGCCACACCCAGGCCATTCATGACCTGGGGAATGTCGTGGCGGCCCTTGTAGATGCGCAGGCCGGGACGGCTCACGCGCTCGATGCGCTCGATCACCGGACGGCCGGCGTAATACTTCAGCGAAATTTCGAGCTCCGGACGGGCGGCTTCGCCCTTGACCTCGAAACCATCGATGTAGCCCTCATCCTTGAGGACCTTGGCGATCGCGACCTTCAGCTTGGACGACGGCATCACAACGTTGGTCTTCTCGACCATCTGGGCGTTGCGAATGCGGGTCAGCATATCGGCGATAGGATCACTCATGCTCATTGCGATATCTCCTGATCGTGCCGATTACCAGCTGGCCTTGACGACACCAGGGATGTCGCCTTTGAAAGCCAGCTCACGGATCTTGTTACGGGCCAGGCCGAACTTGCGGAAAGTGCCGCGCGGACGACCGGTCAGCTCGCAGCGGTTACGCAGGCGAGTGGGGTATGCGTTGCGGGGCAGCTTTTGCAGCTCCAGGCGGGCCAGGTAGCGCTCTTCGTCCGACTTCTTAGAGTCGTCGATGATGGCCTTCAGTTCGGCGTACTTCTTGGCGAACTTGGCGACCAGCGCTTCGCGCTTTGCTTCGCGTTGAATGAGAGAAAGTTTAGCCACGAGTCACCTCAGTTCTTGAAGGGGAACTTGAAAGCAGCCAGCAGGGCCTTGGCTTCCTCGTCCGACTTGGCCGACGTCGTGATGCTGATGTTCAGACCACGCAGAGCATCCACCTTGTCGTAATCGATTTCGGGGAAGATGATCTGTTCTTTGACGCCGATGTTGTAGTTGCCACGGCCATCGAACGAACGACCCGAGATGCCGCGGAAGTCACGAACGCGCGGCAGCGCGATGGTGACGAAGCGGTCCAGGAATTCGTACATCTGGACGCCGCGCAGCGTGACCATGCAACCGATGGGCACGTTCTCACGGATCTTGAAGCCGGCAATAGCCTTCTTCGACTTGGTGACCACGGGCTTCTGGCCGGCGATCTTGGTCAGGTCGCCCACGGCGTGGTCCATGACCTTCTTGTCGGCCACAGCCTCGCTGACACCCATGTTCAGCGTGATCTTGGTGATGCGGGGCACCTCCATGATCGACTTGTAGCCGAACTTTTCGGTCAGGCCGGGCACGACCTTTTCGCGATAAAACGCTTGCAAACGAGCCATGTCGGACCTCTTATGCCTTGATCTCTTCGCCGGTCGACTTGTAGACGCGCACCTTGGCGCCGCCGTCGAGGAGCTTGATGCCCACGCGATCGGCCTTGCCGGATGCAGCGTTGAAAATCGCCACGTTGGATTGATGGATCGGCATGGTCTTGTCGACGACGCCACCGGTGGTGCCCTTCATGGGGTTGGGCTTGACGTGCTTCTTCACGACATTGACGCCTTCCACCACCAGGTGGGAGTCATCCACGCGCTGCGACACGACGCCGCGCTTGCCCTTGTCGCGACCGGTCAGCACGATGACCTGGTCGCCTTTGCGAATCTTGTTCATGGCAGTACCTTTGTTCTTCAGAACAGTGCTTAGAGCACCTCAGGAGCCAGCGACACGATCTTCATGAAGCGCTCGGTACGCAGCTCACGCGTCACCGGGCCGAAGATGCGGGTGCCGATCGGCTCCAGCTTGGCGTTCAGCAGCACGGCGGCATTGCCGTCGAACTTCACGAGGGAGCCGTCTTGGCGACGAACGCCCTTGGCGGTACGAACCACCACGGCGCTGTAGACCTCGCCCTTCTTCACGCGCGAACGCGGGGCGGCTTCCTTGATGCTGACCTTGATGATGTCGCCAATGTGGGCATAACGACGCTTGGAACCACCAAGCACCTTGATGCACATGACGGACTTCGCGCCAGTGTTATCCGCGACGTCAAGTCGCGATTGCATTTGAATCATGTCTGTCCCCAACTTGACCGGTGCAGGCAGCTTCCTGAACCGAACAGTCTTGGGCCCGTTGCGTCTTGTCGTCGGAGAACCCGACGCCAAAACTTGTGTGGGCGGAACCCGGAAACCTTAAACGCGCCACACGACGCGCCAGCACTTCCGGCGAAGCATTAGATTGTGCAACAAGGCAAACGCCCTTGTCAAGCGTTTACCCTGCTTTAATTTAGAGAAAGTCGTTGTCGACTTTCTCCAACCCAGAGGCGATCAGTTCGCCTGGGCTTGGGCCAGCAGGGTGGCAGCGTCGCTCACCTCGAACTTGCCCGGACCTTCGACGTTCAGCGCCTTGACCACGCCGTCGATGACGAGCATCGAGTAGCGCTGCGAGCGCACGCCGAAGCCTTTGGCGGTCAGGTCGAGCACGAGGCCGGTGGCCTGGGTGAAGGCGGCCGAACCGTCGGCCATCATGCGGACCTTGCCCGCAGTCTTCTGGTCACGCCCCCAGGCGCCCATCACGAAGGCGTCGTTGACGGAAATGCACCAGATCTCGTCGACACCGGCGGCCTTGAACTCGTCAGCCTTGGCCACAAAACCGGGCACGTGCTGGGCCGAGCAGGTCGGGGTGAAGGCGCCGGGCAGCGCGAAGATGGCGATCTTCTTGCCGGCGGTGAGCTTCTCGATGTCAAAGCTGTTCGGGCCGAGCGAGCAGCCGTTGCCCTCGACTTCGATGAATTCCTGCAGCATGCCCGCGGGCAGCTTGTCTCCGACCTTCAACATGGCGTTCTCTCCTGGGATGGAATGCAAAACAAAAAAAGGCCGGCTGCCGGTTACCCGACTTGCCGGCCTGTATGCAAGGCGGAGACAAACTCCGCCCGCATGATCAGACTTCTTGAGCCTTCTCGACCAAGCGGGTCACGACCCAGCTCTTGGTCTTGGAGATCGGACGGCCTTCGGCGATCTCGACCACATCACCCATCTTGTACTCGCCCTTTTCGTCGTGGGCGTGGTACTTGCGGGAGTGAGCGACGATCTTGCCGTACAGCTCGTGCTTGGAGCGACGCTCGATCAGGACCGTGACGGTCTTGGCGCGCTTGTCGCTGACCACGCGGCCGATCAGGGTGCGCGTGTTCTTGGTTTGAGCTTCAGTCATTTCGCAGCTCCCTTCTTCTCGTTGAGCACGGTCTTGGCGCGGGCGATGTCGCGACGCGTCTTGCCGAGCACCGAGTGGTCGGTCAGTTGCTGGGTCGCCTTTTGCATGCGAAGGCCGAAGTGGGCCTTCAGCAGGTCGGTCACTTCCTTTTCGAGGGCAGCGACGTCCTTGCCACGCAGTTCAGATGCTTTCATGGTGTTCTCCAATCAGGCAATCACAGGCCGACCTGGCGCGCGACGAAGGTGCAACGCAGGGGCAGCTTTGCAGCAGCCAGCGTGAACGCTTCGCGAGCCAGAGCTTCCGGGACGCCGTTGACTTCGTAGAGCACCTTGCCCGGCTGGATTTCAGCGACGTAGTACTCCGGATTGCCCTTACCGTTACCCATACGGACTTCGGCAGGCTTTTGCGAGATCGGCTTGTCCGGGAAGATGCGGATGAAGATGCGACCACCGCGCTTAATATGGCGCGAGATTGCACGACGAGCAGCTTCGATCTGACGAGCCGTCAGGCGACCGCGTTCGGTGGCCTTGAGGCCGAAGTCGCCAAAGGACACGGCAGCGCCACGGGTGGCGACGCCGGTGTTACGGCCCTTTTGCTCCTTGCGGTATTTGCGACGAGCGGGTTGCAGCATGTTTATTCTCCTTTGGCGTCGCCGGCGGCCGGCGCAGCAACTGCTGCACCAGGCTTACGGACAACGCGTGCGCCTGCGGGGCGTGCGCCAGCCGGCTTGTCGCCAGCGGGTGCGCCTTCACCGTCACGACGGCCACGACCGGCGGGGGCGCCAGGACGGGCGTTGCGACGCGGGCGGCGGTCGTCTTCGGCACCTGCCGGGGTGTTGATCACCGGGGCTTCGCCATTGGCCAGGCGGTCACCACGGTAGACCCACACCTTCACGCCGATGACGCCATACGTCGTCTTGGCTTCGGAGAAGCCATAGTCGATGTCGGCCTTCAGGGTGTGAAGGGGCACGCGGCCTTCGCGGTACCACTCGGTACGGGCGATTTCGATGCCGTTCAGGCGGCCGGCGGACATGATCTTGATGCCCTGGGCGCCCAGACGCATGGCGTTCTGCATGGCGCGCTTCATGGCGCGGCGGAACATGATGCGCTTTTCCAGCTGCTGGGTGATCGAGTCGGCGATCAGCTGAGCATCGATTTCAGGCTTGCGCACTTCTTCGATGTTCACGGCCACCGGCACGCCCAGACGCTTGGTCAGTTCGGCCTTCAGGTTTTCGATGTCCTCACCCTTCTTGCCGATCACGACGCCCGGACGAGCCGAGAAGATCGTGATGCGGGCGTTCTTGGCGGGGCGCTCGATCAGGATGCGCGAGACGGCGGCGTTCTTCAGGCGAGCCTTCAGATAGTCGCGCACTTGCAGGTCTTCAGCCAGCATGCCGGCGAAGTTCTGGTTGTTCGCGTACCAACGCGAAGCCCAGTTGCGGGTGACGGGCAGGCGGAAGCCAACCGGATGGATTTTTTGTCCCATAGTCTTCCCTTAGTTGCCGACCGACACGTAGATGTGGCAGGTGGGCTTGCTGATGCGGTTGCCGCGGCCCTTGGCGCGAGCCGAGAAGCGCTTCAGCGTGGTGCCTTGTTCCACATAGATCGAGGTGACCTTGAGCTCATCGATGTCAGCGCCGTCGTTGTGCTCGGCGTTGGCGATGGCGCTTTCGAGCGCCTTCTTGATGATCAGGGCAGCCTTCTTCTGGGTGAATTCCAGGATGTTCAGCGCTTGGTCGACCTTCTTGCCGCGGATCAGGTCAGCCACGAGGCGGCCCTTGTCGCAGGAGAGGCGGACGCCGCGAACGATTGCTTTGGTTTCCATCGTTGCCATCCTTACTTCTTCCCGGCCTTCTTGTCGGCCGGGTGGCCCTTGAAGGTACGGGTGAGTGCGAATTCGCCCAGCTTGTGGCCGACCATCTGGTCAGACACATAGACCGGAACGTGCTGCTTGCCGTTGTGCACAGCGATCGTCAGACCGATGAACTCGGGCAGGATCGTCGAGCGACGCGACCAGGTCTTGATGGGCTTCTTGTCCTTGATGGCAACAGCCTTCTCGACCTTGGCTTGCAGGTGGTGGTCGACGAAGGGGCCCTTCTTCATAGAACGAGTCATGGCCTACCCTTTACTTCTTGCGACGCGAAACGATGAACGTCTGCGTGCGCTTGTTGTTACGAGTGCGGTAGCCCTTCGTCAGGGTGTTCCACGGCGACACAGGGGCTTGACCCTCGCCGGTGCGGCCTTCGCCACCACCGTGCGGGTGGTCAACCGGGTTCATGGCAGTACCACGAACGGTCGGGCGGATACCCTTCCAGCGGATCGCACCGGCCTTGCCGTACTGGCGCAGGCTGTGCTCTTCGTTGCTCACTTCACCGATGGTGGCGCGGCAGTCGATGTGGATGCGGCGGACTTCACCCGAGCGCAGGCGCAGCTGGGCGTAAACGCCGTCGCGGGCCATCAGCACGACCGAAGTACCAGCCGAGCGGGCGATCTGAGCACCCTTGCCCGGTTGCATTTCCACGCAGTGGACCGTCGAACCCACGGGGATGTTGCGGATCGGCAGCGTGTTGCCAGCCTTGATCGGGGCTTCAGCGCCCGACAGGATGGTCGAACCCACTTCCAGACCACGCGGGGCGATCACGTAGCGACGCTCGCCGTCGGCATAGCACACCAGAGCGATGTGAGCCGTGCGGTTCGGGTCGTATTCGATGCGCTCAACCTTGGCCGGAATACCGTCCTTGTTGCGGCGGAAGTCGACCACGCGGTAGTGGTGCTTGTGACCACCGCCCTTGTGGCGCATCGTGATGTGACCGTTGTTGTTACGGCCGGAGTTCTGCTTCTGGGGTTCCAGCAGCGAAGCTTCCGGAGCGCCCTTGTGCAGGTGCTTGTGAACGATCTTGACGACGCCGCGGCGGCCGGGCGAAGTCGGCTTGACTTTAACGACAGCCATTACGCAGCCTCCCCGGAGAAGTTCAGCTCTTGGCCTGCCTTGAGGCAGACGTAAGCCTTCTTGACGTGGTCACGACGGCCGACGCGGCCACCGAAACGCTTCGTCTTGCCCTTGGTGTTGACGACGGAAACCGACTCGACTTCGACCTTGAACATCAGTTCAACAGCGGCCTTGATCTCGGGCTTGGTGGCGTCGCGCAGCACCTTGAACAGCACTTGGTTGTGCTTCTCGGCAACCATCGTGGCCTTTTCAGACACGATCGGCGCGAGCAGCACGGAGGCCAGACGGCCTTCGGAATACTTGGTGCTCATGCCAGCATCTCCTTGAGTTGCTCGACAGCCGCCTTGGTCACCAGGATCTTCTTGTAGAAGACCAGCGACAGCGGGTCGGCGTAACGCGGCTCGCACACCAGCACGTTGGCCAGGTTGCGCGAGGCGAGCGCCAGGTTGTCGTCGATGTTGTCAGCGATGACCATCACCGAGTCCAGGCCCATGGCCTTGAGCTTGGCGGCCAGCAGCTTGGTCTTGGGCGCTTCGAGGGAGATCGAATCGACCACGGCCAGGCGACCTTCGCGAGCCAGCTGCGAGAGGATGGCGGCCATACCGGCGCGGTACATCTTCTTGTTCAGCTTGTGCGAGAAGTTTTCTTCCGGCAGGTTCGGGAAGATGCGACCACCGCCACGCCACAGCGGCGAGGAGGTCATACCCGCACGAGCGCGGCCGGTACCCTTTTGGCGGAACGGCTTCTTCGTGGAGTGGTGAACTTGTTCGCGGTCCTTCTGGGCGCGGGTGCCTTGGCGGGCGTTGGCCTGGAAGGCCACGACCACCTGGTGCACCAGGGCTTCGTTGTAATCGCGAGCGAAGACGGTGTCAGGAGCGTCCACCTTGGACGTTGCTTGACCCTGTTCGTTCAGGAGCTCGAGCTGCATCAGTTGGCTCCCTTCTTGATCTTGACCTTGACTGCCGGGCGAACGACGACATGGCCGTTCTTGGCGCCGGGAACGGCACCGCGAACCATCAGCAGCGAGCGGGCTTCGTCAACGCGGACGATGTCCAGGTTCTGCACGGAGACGGTTTCGTCGCCCATGTGACCGGTCATCTTCTTGCCCGGGAACACGCGGCCCGGATCCTGCGCCATCGAGATGGAGCCAGGAACGTTGTGCGAGCGGCTGTTACCGTGCGAGGCACGTTGCGAGCTGAAGTTGTGGCGCTTGATCGTGCCGGCGTAGCCCTTACCGATGGACGTGCCTTGCACGTCGACCAGTTGGCCCGTCGCGAACAGCGTCACCGGCACTTGCGCGCCAGCCTTGTATTCGGCGGCGACGGCGGCTTCAACGCGGAATTCCTTGAGGATTTCGCCGGCTTCGACGCCCGCTTTCGCGAGGTGGCCAGCTTCGGGCTTGGTGACGCGCGATGCTTTGCGCGTACCGAACGCCACCTGAATGGCGCTGTAGCCGTCGATCTCTTCGGTCTTGACCTGGGTCACGCGGTTGTTGGACACGTCCAGCACCGTCACAGGGATGGCGTCGCCATCGTCCGTGAAGATGCGCATCATGCCCACCTTGCGGCCCAGCAATCCGAGACGATTGCTAAGACTCATGTTTATTCTCCAAATGCCTGACATCGATTGGCCAGGCTGACGAAATGCACTACCAGGGGTAAAGGCCCGAAAAACGCCCCGAAGGACGAGTCAAAGCAGTGCGCTAATACCCACGCCAGGAGACACCCAGCGCGGAAAGACGGCGAGTATAGCGTGAACCCTAGGATTTACGCAAGCATCGAACGCCAACGACCAAAAACAACGGGCTCCCGAGGGAGCCCGTCATCAAAGGAGCCGCAGCTCAAGCCGATTACTGCAGCTTGATCTCGACGTCCACGCCAGCCGGCAGGTCCAGCTTCATCAGGGCGTCAACCGTCTTGTCGGTCGGGTCAACGATGTCCATCAGACGCTGGTGCGTGCGGATTTCGAACTGGTCGCGCGACGTCTTGTTGACGTGCGGCGAACGCAGGATGTCGAAACGCTGCATGCGGGTCGGCAGGGGCACGGGGCCCTTGACGATGGCGCCGGTACGCTTGGCGGTTTCCACGATCTCGAGAGCCGATTGGTCGATCAGCTTGTAGTCAAACGCCTTGAGGCGAATGCGGATCTTCTGCTTTTGCATGATTGAATCCTTCAAAGAACGATTTGAGTGCAACCCGAGTCGTTAGACCCGGGCTGATCACGCAAAAGAGTTAGGCCAGGATCGTGGCGACCACGCCCGAACCGACGGTACGGCCACCTTCGCGAATGGCGAAGCGCAGACCCGTTTCCATGGCGATCGGAGCGATCAGCTTCACGGTGATGCCGACGTTGTCGCCGGGCATGACCATTTCCTTGTCCTTCGGCAGCTCCACGGCACCGGTCACGTCCGTCGTGCGGAAGTAGAACTGGGGACGGTAGTTGTTGAAGAACGGGGTGTGACGGCCGCCCTCTTCCTTGCTCAGAACATAGATCTCAGCCGTGAAGTGGGTGTGCGGCTTGATCGAGCCGGGCTTGGCCAGCACTTGGCCGCGCTCGACGTCTTCACGCTTGGTGCCGCGCAGCAGGATGCCCACGTTGTCGCCCGCTTGACCTTGGTCCAGCAGCTTGCGGAACATTTCCACGCCCGTGACGGTGGTCTTTTGCAGTTCGCGGATACCGACGATTTCGATTTCCTCGCCGACCTTGACGATGCCGCGCTCGACGCGACCCGTCACGACCGTGCCACGACCCGAGATCGAGAACACGTCTTCCACCGGCAGCAAGAAGGTGCCGTCAACGGCGCGGTCCGGCTGGGGGATGTAGGTGTCCAGGGCATCAGCCAGGCGCATGATGGCTTGCTCGCCCAGATCGCCCGTGTCGCCTTCCAGTGCCAGCTTGGCCGAACCCTTGATGATCGGGGTGTCGTCGCCGGGGAAGTCGTACTTGGACAGGAGCTCGCGCACTTCCATCTCGACCAGCTCGAGCAGCTCGGCGTCGTCGACCATGTCGCACTTGTTCAGGAAGACGATGATGTACTTCACGCCAACCTGGCGGGCCAGCAGGATGTGCTCACGCGTCTGGGGCATCGGGCCGTCAGCGGCCGAGCACACCAGGATCGCGCCGTCCATCTGCGCAGCACCCGTGATCATGTTCTTCACATAGTCAGCGTGGCCGGGGCAGTCAACGTGCGCGTAGTGGCGGTTGGCCGTCTCGTATTCGACGTGCGCGGTGTTGATCGTGATGCCGCGGGCCTTCTCTTCAGGAGCCGCGTCGATCTGGTCGTAGGCCTTGGCCTCGCCACCGAACTTCTTCGACAGCACGGTTGCGATTGCAGCCGTCAGCGTCGTCTTGCCATGGTCCACGTGACCAATCGTGCCCACGTTCACGTGCGGCTTGGTACGTTCAAACTTGCCTTTTGCCATTTCTTATCTCCAAAAAAGAGCATGCGCCCGTCTGTTGGTTTAGCGTTTCCGCAGCGCTCTGGATTCCTGCCGACGGGCAAACAGGAGAGACGCTGCGAAGACGATTCAGTGAAAGCTGATTACTTGGCGCGAGCCGTGATGATGGCGTCAGCAACGTTCTTCGGGGCTTCCGAGTAGTGCTTGAACTCCATCGTGTACGTGGCGCGGCCTTGCGACATCGAACGCAGGGTGGTCGAGTAGCCGAACATCTCCGACAGCGGGACTTCGGCCTTGATGACCTTGCCGCCACCGACCATGTCGTCCATGCCCTGGACCATGCCGCGACGGCTGGACAGGTCGCCCATCACGTTGCCGGCGTAGTCTTCGGGCGTCTCGACTTCCACGGCCATCATCGGCTCGAGGATGACGGGGCTGGCACGGCGGCAGGCTTCCTTGAAGCCCATCGAGGCGGCCATCTTGAACGCGTTTTCGTTCGAGTCCACGTCGTGGTACGAACCGAAGGTCAGCGTGACCTTCACGTCCACGACCGGGAAGCCGGCCATCACGCCGTTCGGCAGGGAGTCGATGACGCCCTTTTCGACTGCGGGGATGTACTCACGGGGAACCACACCGCCCTTGATGGCGTCCACGAACTCGAAGCCCTTGCCGGGTTCTTGCGGTTCGATGGTCAGCACGACGTGACCGTACTGGCCCTTACCACCCGACTGGCGAACGAACTTGCCTTCGACGTCGGTGGCGGTCTTGCGGATGGTTTCGCGGTAGGCAACCTGCGGCTTGCCAACGTTGGCTTCCACGCCGAACTCGCGCTTCATGCGGTCGACAATGATTTCCAGGTGCAGCTCGCCCATGCCCGAGATGATGGTCTGGCCCGATTCTTCATCGGTACGCAGACGGAAGGACGGGTCTTCCTTGGCCAGACGGCCCAGGGCGATACCCATCTTTTCCTGGTCAGCCTTGGTCTTGGGCTCGACAGCCTGCGAGATCACCGGCTCCGGGAACACCATCTTTTCCAAGGTGATGATCGATTCCGGATCGCACAGCGTTTCGCCGGTCGTCACGTCCTTCAGGCCCACGCAGGCGGCGATGTCGCCGGCCAGAATTTCCGAGATTTCTTCACGCTGGTTGGCGTGCATCTGCAGAATACGGCCGATACGCTCCTTCTTGCCGCGGATCGGGTTGTACACAGTCGAACCCGACTGCAGAACGCCCGAGTACACGCGAACGAAGGTCAGCTGGCCGACGTACGGGTCGGTCATCAGCTTGAAGGCCAGAGCAGCGAACTTCTCGCTGTCGTCGGCCTTGCGAACCACCGGCTGGTCGTCTTCGTCCGTGCCCGGAACCGGGGGAACGTCGATCGGCGAGGGCATGAAGTCGATCACGCCGTCCAGCATGCGCTGCACGCCCTTGTTCTTGAAGGCGGTGCCGCAGAACATCGGCTGGATTTCAGCGGCGATGGTGCGGGTGCGGATGCCCAGGATGATTTCCTCTTCGGACAGCTCGCCCGACTCGAGGTACTTGTTCATCATGTCTTCGCTGGACTCGGCCGCAGCCTCGACCAGGTTGTCACGCCACTTTTGAGCATCGGCCAGCATTTCAGCCGGGATCTCGCGGTAGTCGAACTTCATGCCTTGCGAGGCTTCGTCCCAGATGATGGCCTTCATCTTGATGAGGTCGATCACGCCGGTGAAGTTTTCTTCAGCGCCGATCGGCAGCACCACGGGCACCGGGTTCGCCTTCAGGCGCAGCTTCATCTGGTCGACGACCTTGTAGAAGTTGGCGCCAGTACGGTCCATCTTGTTGACGAACGCGAGACGGGGAACCTTGTACTTGTTGGCCTGGCGCCAGACGGTTTCCGACTGGGGCTGCACGCCACCCACGGCGCAGTACACCATGCAAGCGCCGTCCAGGACGCGCATCGAGCGCTCGACTTCAATCGTGAAGTCCACGTGTCCGGGGGTGTCGATGATGTTGATGCGGTGCTCGGGGCGAGCCAGGTCCATGCCCTTCCAGAAGCAGGTCGTGGCGGCGGAGGTGATCGTGATGCCACGCTCCTGCTCCTGCTCCATCCAGTCCATGGTGGCGGCGCCGTCGTGCACTTCACCGATCTTGTGGTTCACACCGGTGTAGAACAGGATGCGTTCGGTCGTCGTGGTCTTGCCGGCATCGATGTGCGCGGAGATACCGATATTGCGGTAGCGCTCGATGGGGGTCTTGCGTGCCATGATGTCACTCCAAAAGGCAGGAACCGCCTCCGGGTTGGTATTAACCCGGGGCGGCTGAAACGGTTCAGATTAGAAGCGGAAGTGCGAGAACGCCTTGTTGGCTTCTGCCATGCGGTGAACTTCGTCACGCTTCTTCATTGCGCCGCCACGGCCTTCTGCGGCCTCCAGCAGCTCGTTGGCCAGACGCTGGGCCATCGACTTCTCACCGCGCTTGCGGGCGGATTCCTTCAGCCAGCGCATGGCCAGAGCCATACGACGGACGGGACGAACTTCCACGGGAACTTGGTAGTTCGCACCGCCGACGCGACGGGACTTCACTTCGACCATGGGCTTCACGTTGTTCAGGGCAACCATGAACACTTCCAGCGGGTCCTTGCCGATCTTCTTTTCGACTTGGTCCAGGGCACCGTAGATGATGCGTTCTGCGACGGCCTTTTTGCCCGATTCCATGATGACGTTCATGAACTTGGACAGATCGACGGAACCGAACTTCGGGTCCGGCAGGATCTCACGCTTGGGTACTTCGCGACGACGTGGCATGGGATTCTTCCTTCTGCTTCAGTTGGCTCGAGTCACTTTTGACTCTTGCCGGTGGACGCCACCAAATTCAGGGGCCATCCAACTTACTCGGCTGCTGCGCTCTTCATTGAGACGCACGAACCGCAACAAACATCTTGCCCAGGCGATCAATGCCCTGGCTGACGAATAACGATTTACTTCTTCGGACGCTTCGCGCCGTACTTGGAGCGCGATTGCTTGCGATCCTTGACGCCTTGCAGGTCCAGCGAACCGCGGACGATGTGGTAACGCACACCGGGCAAGTCCTTGACACGACCGCCACGAACCAGCACGACGCTGTGTTCCTGCAGGTTGTGGCCTTCACCGCCGATGTACGAGATGACCTCGAAACCATTGGTCAGGCGGACCTTGGCGACCTTACGCAGAGCCGAGTTCGGCTTCTTCGGGGTCGTGGTGTAGACGCGGGTGCAAACACCGCGGCGCTGCGGGCAATTTTGCATCGCAGGCGACTTGCTCTTGGTGACCTCAGCCTCTCGGCCTTGGCGCACCAACTGATTGATAGTTGGCATGTAACTTGTTCCCGTTTGAAGTCACTTTTTCGCCAGTGGATTCGCTCCGAAATGAGCGACTCAAAATCTGTCCTGAATGGTCTGCCGTGTCAGCCCCAGGCGAACGATGAAGAACGCATAGGCGAACGAGCAGGACCAAGGGACCCACTGGAGAGCCGGCGATTGTAGACCAGGAGCCGGGTTTTCCACAAGCAGGCCCGTGTTTCTGGGCTATGCTTCCTGGCTCCCCATGGTTGAGAGCCCCCAAAAAGTCGTCATCGACACCCAGATCGTCATGGACTGGCTGGTCTTTGGCGATGCACGCGTGGCGCCCTTGACCGCCGCCATCGAGGCCGGCCGCCTGGTCTGGATCGGGCGCAACGCGATGCTGGCGGAGCTGCTTCACGTGCTGGGCCGCGGCATCGCGGCCGACAGGCAGCCGGATCTGAGCCATATCGAAGGCACCTTTGCCCGCCACTGCCGCATGATCGACGCCGATCCGGCGCCCGCCATCCGCCTGGTCTGCCGGGATCCGGACGACCAGCAATTCATCGACCTGGCGATTGCCGAGCGTGCCGACTGGCTGCTCTCGCGGGACAAAGCCGTGCTGGCACTTCGAAAGCGTGCGCTCACATTCGGATTGAAGATCGGTACGCCGGAAGCCTGGGTGCAAAGCGACCTCTAAGATTGTCATTCAGATGACGGTCGAAGCCCCAGCCTTCCAGATCTCGCGCAGTCGCGCGCATTTCACGCTGCTCCTGCTTTTTCTGTTGATGGGTTTCGACTTCATCGACCGACAGGTCATCGCCGCCCTGCTCCCGGCGATCAAGCAGGACTGGCAGCTCTCCGACAGCCAATTGGGGCTGCTGGTGAGCGCGGTGAACCTGTCCATCGCCGGCTTGGCCGTGCCGATCGCGCTGGTGGTCGATCGCTGGAGCCGCAGCAAGGCCATCGGTTGCATGGCGGTGATCTGGTCGCTGGCGACCGCCGCCTGTGGCCTGGCGACGAATTTCCACCAGCTGCTGTTGGCGCGCGCCTTCGTCGGCGCCGGCGAGGCGGGTTATGGTCCGTCGGGCAACGCCCTGCTGGCCGCGAGCTATCCGCAGCGGCAGCGCGCCACAGTGCTGGGCCTGTTCACCTCGGGCGCTCTGGCGGGCACAGTGGCCGGTGTCATCCTGGGTGGCTACATCGCGCAGCACTGGGGCTGGCAGCACGCCTTTGGCTTCGTCGCCGCGCCCGGGCTGCTGCTGGCCTGCGCGGCCTTTCTTCTGAGCGACTACCGCAGTCAGCCCTTGCTGCAGCGAGACGGGCCAGGCGGCGAATGGCGCGCCCAGCGCTGGACCGAAACACTGTCCACCCTGCTGCGCTCGCCGGTGCTCCTGCTGATCTTCCTCGGCCTGTCGGCGCAACTCTTCTACATCGCCACGCTGGCCAATTGGTTGCCGAGCTTCTTCAACCGCGCGCACGGCATGTCGCTGCAACAGGCTGGCTTGGCGACCGGCATGGCCCTGCTGGCCGGCGCTCTCGGCATGGCCGCCGGCGGCTGGATCGTGGATCGCTGGAGCCAGGGCCGTACGGCACGGCGCCTGTTCGCTGCGGCGCTGTTCTGCGTGGCGTCAGCCCTGCTGCTGGCCCTGGCGTTCAGCCTGCCGCCGGGCGAAACGCAGAGAACGTTGATCATGACCGGCCTCTTCGTCGGTGGTGCCTTGATGGGCCCCGTGACGGCGGCGCAGCTCGATTGCGTTCACCCGGCCATGCGGGCGGCCGTCGGCGGTGTGCTGGTGCTGGCGCAGAACCTTTTCGGCATGGCCCTGGGGCCGCTGCTCGCCGGTTGGCTGTCGGACCAGCACGGGCTGCAAACGACCTTGCTGATGATGAGTCTGGCGCCGGCGCTGGCGGCGCTGTGCCTGGGCCTGGCCGCGAGACGCTGCCCGCGGGCTCCGGATGGGCACAATGGCCCTCAGGAGGTGAGTGCATGCGCATCGTGATCGTCGGAGGTGGCGCGGGCGGGCTAGAGCTGGCCTGCAAGCTGGGCCGCAAGCTCGGCCCGCAGAAGGTTTTCCTGGTCGACCGTAAGCTCTTTCACATCTGGAAGCCCACGCTGCACGAAGTGGCCGCAGGCACCATCGACATCCACCAGGAAGGCCTGTCCTACCTGATGCTGGCCCATGACAACGGCTTCAGCTTCGTCTACGGCTCGATGCTGGCGCTGGACCGCGAGAAGCGCGAGGTCACCGTCGGCGAGATCCTCGACGAAGCCGGCGGCCAGATCGTGCCGCAGCGCCAGCTGGCCTTCGACCGGCTCGTGGTCGCCGTGGGCAGCACCGCCAACTACTTTGGCGTACCCGGCGCGGCCGAGCACACGCTGGCCCTGGATGGCCCGGAAGACGCCGAGACCTTCCGCCTGCGCATGCTGAAACTGCTGACGGCGGCCGAGCTGCGCAAGGAGCGCGAGCCGGAGGCGGGCATCGACATCGTCATCATCGGCGGCGGCGCCACCGGCGTGGAGCTGGCGGCAGAGCTGCGCGAGGCCAGCGCCGTGCATTCCCGCTACGGCTTCGCGCGCCTGGACCCGCACCGCGACGTGCGCATCAGCCTGCTCGAAGGCGCATCGCGCATCCTGGCGCCGCTGCCCGAAAAAGTCTCGGCCGCTGCCGCCAAGCTGCTCGGCGAACGCAAGGTGACGCTGCACACCTCATGCCGCGTGGTGAACATCGAACCGGGCGCCGTCCATGACGCCGATGGCAAGCGTTATGCCGCCGATCTGGTCGTCTGGGCCGCCGGCATCAAGGCGCCCGCCTTGCTCGCCACGCTGGGCCTGCCGACGAATCGCAGCGGCCAGCTGGAAGTGGACGGCCAGCTGCTCATCAAGGGCCAAGCCAGCGGTGAACACGCGCTCTACGCGCTCGGCGATTGCGCCGCCTGCGCCATGGGCACGGACGGCAAACTGGTGCCGCCGCGCGCCCAGGCCGCGCACCAGCAGGCCGACTATCTGTACGCCGCCTTCATTGCCCTCGATCGCGGTGAGACGCCCTCTTCCGATCCGTATGTGTACAAGGACCACGGCTCACTCGTCTCCATCGGTACGCAGACCACCGTCGGCAGCCTGATGGGCAACCTGAGCGGCGCGACCTGGTTCGTGGAGGGCCTCTTCGCCCGGCTGATGTACGTGAGCCTGCATCTGCTGCATCACCGCGCCGTGCTGGGTTCGCTGCGGACCGGGGTGCTGGCGCTGGCGCGCTTCCTGGTCAAGCGCGCCACGCCGCTGGTGAAGCTGCACTGACGACGGGTAAGCGTTGAGCCCAAGCAGGTGCGGCCTTCGCTAAAGTGGCGCACCCCAAGAATTTGAAGACCATGACGACTCCTGCGCCCGACCATCTCCAACGCTCCATTGGCGCTCGCCAGCTGAGCATGATCGCCATCGGCGGCGCCATCGGCACGGGCCTGTTCCTGGCCAGCGGGGGCGCGATCGCGCAGGCCGGGCCGGGCGGCGCCATGCTCGCCTACGCCGTGATGGGCTTGGCCGTGTACTGCATGATGCAGTCGCTCGGCGAGATGGCCACGCAGCTGCCCATCGCCGGCTCGTTCGAGGCCTATGCCGAGCGCTTCGTCGACCCTTCGCTGGGCTTCACGCTCGGCTGGAACTACTGGTTCAGCTGGTCGATCACGCTGGCGGCCGAGCTCGTGGCGGGATCGCTGATCGTCAAGTTCTGGTTCCCGGACAGCAGCGCCACGCTCTGGGCCATGGGTTTCCTGGCCCTGCTGCTCGCCTTGAACTTGCTCTCCGTGAAGGCCTATGCCGAGGCGGAGTACTGGTTCGCCGGCATCAAGGTCACGACGGTGCTGATCTTCGTCTTCGTCGGCCTGCTGATGATCCTCGGCGTGATCGGCAACGGCGAGGCCGTGGGCTTCAAGAACTGGCACTTGAGCGACGCCGCCAGTGGCAACTCCGCGCCCTTCGTCGGCGGGCTGACGGCCATCTTGATGGTGTTTCTGGTGGCGGGCTTTTCCTTCCAGGGCACCGAAGGCGTGGGCCTGGCGGCCGCCGAGACGGCCGATCCCGAGAAGAACGTGCCCAAGGCCATCAACTCGGTGTTCTGGCGCATCCTGCTGTTCTACATCGGTGCCATCGCCATCATCGGCTCGCTGATTCCCTTCAACGACCCGAACCTGCTGCGCAGTGGCGAAGAGAACATCGCCTACTCGCCGTTCACCATCGTGTTCCAGCACCTGCCGGGCGTGGGCCACCTGGCCGCCAACCTGATGAACTTCGTCATCCTCTCGGCCGTGCTTTCAGCAGGCAACTGCTCGCTGTACGTGAGCTCACGCATGCTCTACGCGATGTCGCACCGCAAACGCGCGCCGGCAGCTTTCGGCCGCGTCAACAAGCGCGGCGTGCCCACGGCTGCGGTCTGGGCCACGGCCGCCATCGGCGCGCTGGCCTTCTTCGCCAGCCTGATCGGCGACCAGAAGGTCTACCAGCTGCTCTACAACGCCTCGGGCCTCACCGGCTTCATCATCTGGCTGGGCATCGCCATCTGTCATCTGCGCTTCCGCAAGGCCTGGGTGGCACAGGGCCGCCGCCTGGAAGACCTCAAGTTCCGCGCTCGCTTCTACCCGGTGGGCACCTGGGGCGCGCTGATTCTGTTTGTCGTCGTCATCTTCGGCGCCAACAGCAGCGTCTTCCAGGCCGATCCCTTCAGCTGGTTCGACTTCATCAGCAACTACATGCTGATCCCGCTGGGCCTGGCGCTGTACTTCGGACACAAGTTCTTCAACAAGACGAAGCTCGTGCCGTTGAAAGATTGCAACTTCGAGCGGGACTCCGAGTGAGTCCTCAGTAGGCGCGGTCCTTGCCGCGCAGCTGCGCCCGGCGCTCGGCTTCGCGCGCTGCGGCTTCTTCAGCTTCGTGCTGGCGCGCAATGCGCTCGCCTTCCAGCGGATCGGCTGCGCTGTGCATGGCTTCGGCACGGCGGCGCGCTTCAGCGGCGCCGCTCAGACTGCTCTGCGCGTTTTGCGCGTCACGGCTGATGGCCCAATCGGCCGCGCTGTAGCGGCCCTGTCCTTTGCGGCACTGGCGCGCGCGACGGATCTCGTCCTGCATGAAGGTCTTGGCTTCACGGCTCAGGCTGATGGAGCTGGCACGCGTTTCCATGGAAGCGATGTCGCGGTCGGACGGGCAGGCGTTCTCTTCGGCCCCCTGCGACCTTGCCACACCCGGCATGGCCGAAGCCTCACTCCCCGGTTGCGGCACGCGAGTTGCGTCGATCACATTGCCCTGCAGTACGCTTGGCGCCATCGCCTGGCCCTGCGTGGCGCAAGGCTGGTCCGAATAGCGGATCTCATCGCCGACTTTGCACTTCCAGACCTCGTGCGCCTGCGCCGCACCGGCGCTCAGCACGAGCAGGGACAGCATCATCACCTTGTGCATCTTCATCTCCCGGACGATTGGACGACGACTCGGTCTGGCGAGCCATGAAAGAGAAAAGGCCGCCAAGCCCGAAAGCTTGGCGGCCCTTGCAGCCTCGAACGGCTGAGGCTGTTGCTTGGTTTACTCGGCGGAGCCTTCGCCCGCAGCGGCATCCACACCGGCCATCTGTGCAGCAGCCAGTTCCTCGGCCTCCTGGATGGCGATGGCGCGGCGCTCGGCGTCGTCCATGTCTTCCTTGGCCTTGCGGGCCAGGTGGAAGGCCATGCCGGTACCGGCGGGGATCAGGCGACCCACGATGACGTTTTCCTTCAGGCCACGCAGCTCGTCGCGCTTGCCCATGATGGCAGCTTCGGTGAGCACGCGGGTCGTTTCCTGGAAGGAAGCGGCCGAGATGAAGGAGTCAGTCGACAGCGAAGCCTTGGTGATACCGAGCAGCACGTCTGCGTGAGTAGCCGTGAGCTTGCCTTGGCCGCGCATGCGATCGTTGGTGTCCAGCAGCTCCGAACGCTCGACTTGCTCGTTCAGGATGTAGTGCGTGTCGCCCGGGTTCGTGATGGTCACGCGACGCAGCATCTGGCGAACGATCACCTCGATGTGCTTGTCGTTGATCTTCACGCCCTGCAGACGGTACACGTCCTGCACTTCATCGACGATGTAGCGAGCCAGCTCTTCGATACCCAGCAGGCGCAGGATGTCCTGCGGATCGGCCGGGCCGTCGACGATCAGTTCACCGCGGTTCACCACCTGGCCTTCGTGGACCAGGATGTTCTTTTCCTTGGGCACCAGCAGCTCGTGCTTGTGGCCTTCAGGGTCGGTGATCTCAAGGCGAACCTTGCCCTTCGTCTCCTTACCGAACGAGACCGTGCCGGTCTGCTCGGCCAGCGCACCAGCGTCCTTGGGCGAACGGGCTTCGAAGAGTTCGGCCACACGCGGCAGACCGCCGGTAATGTCACGAGTCTTCTGGCCTTCGACCGGGATACGGGCGAGCACTTCACCAGGAGCCAGGTCCTGACCGTCGCGGATCTGGATCAGCGCGCCGATCTGGAAGCCGATCGTCACCGAGTGGTCGGTGCCGGGGATCTTGACTTCCTGGCCGTTGGCGTCGAGCAGCTTGACCTGCGGACGAACCACCTTGGCGGAGCCGCGGCGCTTCGGGTCGATCACGACGAGCGTGGACAGACCCGTCACTTCGTCCACCTGCTTGGCGACGGTGACGCCTTCCTCGACGTTCTCGAACTTCGCCTGACCGGCGAATTCCGTGATGATCGGGCGGGTCAGCGGATCCCAGTTCGCGAGCACCAGGCCGGCCTTGATCTGCTGGTCGGCCTTGATGTTCAGGATCGCGCCATACGGCACCTTGTGACGCTCGCGCTCACGGCCGTGCTGGTCGGCGATGATGATTTCGCCGGAACGCGAAATGACCACCAGCTCGCCCTTGCCGTTCGTGACGTAGCGCATCGTGGCGTTGAAGCCGATGAAGCCGTCCGACTTGGCTTCCACGCTCGAAGCGACAGCAGCACGCGAAGCGGCACCACCGATGTGGAAGGTACGCATCGTCAGCTGCGTGCCGGGTTCACCGATCGACTGCGCGGCGATCACGCCGACAGCTTCACCGGTGTTCACCAGGCCACCGCGGCCGAGGTCGCGGCCGTAGCAGCGAGCGCACAGGCCGAAGCGCGTTGCGCAGGTCAGCGGCGTGCGGACCTTGATCTCGTCCACACCAGCAGCTTCCAGCATGTCCAGCGTGTCTTCGTCCAGCATATTGCCGGCCGTCAGCACGACGGCCTGCGTCTCCGGATGGATGACGTCGATCGCAGCCACGCGGCCGAGGACTCGGTCGCGCAGCGATTCGATGACTTCACCACCTTCGACCAGGGCACGCATGTTGATGCCGTTGTCGGTGCCGCAATCGTCTTCGGTCACGACCAGGTCTTGCGTCACGTCCACGAGTCGACGGGTCAGGTAGCCGGAGTTCGCGGTCTTCAGCGCCGTGTCCGCCAGGCCCTTACGAGCACCGTGGGTGGAGATGAAGTACTGCAGAACGTTCAGACCTTCGCGGAAGTTCGCGGTGATCGGCGTCTCGATGATCGAGCCGTCAGGCTTGGCCATCAGGCCGCGCATGCCGGCCAGCTGGCGGATCTGAGCGGCAGAACCGCGAGCGCCCGAGTCGGCCATCATGTAGATGGAGTTGAAGGACTCCTGCTCCACTTGCTTGCCGTGGCGGTCGGTCGTGGTTTCCACCTTCAGGTGGTCCATCATCTTCTTGCCGATTTCGTCACCGGCCTTGCCCCAGATGTCCACGACCTTGTTGTAGCGCTCGCCGGCGGTCACGAGACCCGAGACGTACTGCTGCTCGATCTCCTTGACTTCCTTTTCGGCGCGCTCGATCAGGGTGTGCTTCTGAGCGGGCACCAGCATGTCGTCGATGGCGATCGAGATGCCGGCACGCGTAGCGAGCTTGAAACCGCTTTGCAGCAGCTTGTCGGCCAGCACCACGGTTTCCTTCAGGCCGCACTTGCGGAACGAGGTGTTGATCAGGCGCGAGATTTCCTTCTTCTTCAGCGCCTTGTTGATGTTCGAGAACGGCAGGCCCTTCGGCAAGATCTCGGACAGCAGTGCACGGCCCACGGTGGTGGACACGAGCTTGGTCTCGGGCGTGAACTCGCCCGAGTCCTTGTCCTTGTGCCACTCGACCATGCGAACGCTGATCTTGGCCGTGATTTCCACGACCTTGTTGTCCAGCGCGCGTTGCAGCTCCAGCAGGTCGGCGAAGACCATGCCTTCGCCCTTGCCGTTGGTGCGCTCGCGGGTGGCGTAGTACAGGCCCAGCACCACGTCTTGCGACGGGACGATCGACGGTTCGCCGGAGGCCGGGAACAGCACGTTGTTGGAGGCCAGCATCAGCGTGCGGGCTTCCATCTGCGCTTCGATCGACAGCGGGACGTGGACGGCCATCTGGTCACCGTCGAAGTCGGCGTTGAAGGCCGCGCAGACGAGCGGGTGCAGCTGGATGGCCTTGCCTTCGATCAGGATGGGTTCGAAGGCCTGGATGCCCAGACGGTGCAGCGTGGGAGCGCGGTTCAGCAGAACCGGGTGCTCCTTGATGACCTCTTCCAGGATGTCCCAGACCACCGGCGTGCCGGATTCGACTTCCTTCTTGGCGGCCTTGATCGTCGTCGCGATGCCCATGGCTTCGAGGCGCGAGAAGATGAAGGGCTTGAACAGCTCGAGCGCCATGAGCTTCGGCAGACCGCACTGGTGCAGCTTGAGCGTCGGGCCCACGGTAATGACCGAACGACCCGAGTAGTCGACGCGCTTGCCCAGCAAGTTCTGACGGAAACGACCGCTCTTGCCCTTGATCATGTCGGCCAGCGACTTGAGGGCACGCTTGTTCGCGCCGGTCATCGCCTTGCCGCGACGGCCGTTGTCCAGCAGCGAGTCGACGGCTTCCTGCAGCATGCGCTTTTCGTTGCGCACGATGATTTCAGGAGCCTTCAGTTCGAGCAGGCGAGCCAGGCGGTTGTTGCGGTTGATGACGCGACGGTAGAGGTCGTTCAGGTCGGAGGTCGCGAAGCGGCCGCCGTCCAGGGGCACCAGCGGACGCAGGTCCGGCGGCAGCACCGGCAGCACTTCCAGCACCATCCAGTTCGGCTTGATGCCGGACTTCTTGAAGGCCTCCATGACCTTCAGGCGCTTGGAGTTCTTCTTGACCTTGAGCTCGGAGCCGGTCATGTCGTTGCGGAGCTTGTCGATCTCGACGTCGAGATCCATGTCCTCCAGCAGCTTCTTGATGCCCTCGGCGCCCATCAGTGCGATGAATTCGTCGCCGAATTCCACGCGCTTCTGGTCGTAGTCGTCTTCGGACATGATGCCGAACTTCTTCAGCGGGGTCATGCCGGGTCGACGATGACATACGCCTCAAAGTACAGCACGCGCTCGATGTCGCGCAGCGTCATGTCGAGCACGAGGCCCAGGCGCGACGGCAACGACTTCAGGAACCAGATGTGGGCGCAGGGCGCGGCCAGGTCGATGTGACCCATGCGCTCGCGACGCACCTTGGTCTGCGTGACTTCAACGCCGCACTTCTCGCAGATGACACCGCGGTGCTTGAGGCGCTTGTACTTGCCGCACAGGCATTCGTAGTCCTTGATCGGGCCAAAGATCTTGGCGCAGAACAGGCCGTCACGCTCGGGCTTGAAAGTACGGTAGTTGATCGTTTCCGGCTTCTTCACTTCACCGAAAGACCACGAGCGGATCTTTTCGGGCGAGGCCAGACCGATCCTGATGGCATCGAAATGCTCGTCAGGCGTGAATTGCTTGAAAAGGTCGAGAAGTCCCTTCATGCATCTGCTCCTTAATTGCGTTCCAGTTCAATGTCGATGCCCAAGGAGCGAATTTCCTTGACCAGCACATTGAAGGATTCCGGCATGCCGGCGTCGATGGCGTGTTCGCCCTTGACGATGTTTTCGTAGACCTTGGTACGGCCGTTCACGTCGTCGGACTTGACGGTCAGCATTTCCTGCAGCACGTAGGACGCGCCGTAGGCTTCCAGGGCCCAGACTTCCATCTCACCGAAGCGCTGACCACCGAACTGCGCCTTGCCGCCCAGCGGCTGCTGGGTGACGAGCGAGTACGGGCCGGTCGAGCGGGCGTGCATCTTGTCGTCCACCAAGTGGTGCAGCTTCAGCACGTGCATGTAGCCCACGGTGACGGGGCGTTCGAACGCCTCGCCGGTGCGGCCGTCATGCAGCGTCGCCTGCGTGCGAGTGGCCGTGAGGCCCTTCTTGGCAGCGATGTCGTCCGGATAGGCCAGCTTGAGCATGCCGCGGATTTCTTCTTCCTTGGCACCGTCGAAAACCGGCGTGGCGAACGGAACACCCTTGGAGAGGTTCTGTGCCATCTCGATGACTTCAGTGTCGGAAAGCTCCGCGAGGTTCTCGTTGTGGCCGCCGCTCTTGTTGTAGAGCTCGTCCAGGAACTTGCGCAGCTCGCTCACGGCGGCATGCTGTTGCAGCATGTCGCCGATGCGCTGACCGATGCCCTTGCCGGCCCAGCCCAAGTGGACTTCCAGCACCTGACCCACGTTCATCCGCGAGGGCACGCCCAGCGGGTTCAGAACGATGTCGGCGGGCGTGCCGTCGGCCATGTAGGGCATGTCTTCGACCGGAACGACCTTGGACACCACACCCTTGTTGCCGTGACGGCCGGCCATCTTGTCGCCAGGTTGCAGGCGGCGCTTGACGGCCAGGTAGACCTTGACCATCTTCAGCACGCCAGCCGGCAGCTCGTCGCCTTGCGTGAGCTTCTTGCGCTTCTCTTCGAAGGCCAGGTCGAACGAGTGACGGGTCTGTTCCAGCGAGTTCTTGATCGATTCCAGCTGGTTGGCGACTTCGTCCTCGGCGGGACGGATGTCGAACCAGTGGAACTTCTCGACGCCGGCCAGGTAGTCCTTGTCGATCTTCGTGCCCTTGGCGATCTTCTGCGGGCCGCCGTTGGCGATCTTGCCGACGAGCAGCTTTTCGATACGGTCGAAGGCGTCGGCCTCGACGATGCGCAGCTGGTCGTTCAGGTCCAGGCGGAAGCGCTTCAGCTCGTCGTCGATGATCTGCTGGGCGCGCTTGTCGCGCTGAATGCCTTCGCGGGTGAACACTTGCACGTCGATGACGGTGCCCTGCGTGCCTTGATCGACGCGCAGCGATGTGTCCTTCACGTCCGAAGCCTTTTCGCCGAAGATGGCGCGCAGCAGCTTCTCTTCCGGCGTCAGGGTCGTTTCGCCCTTCGGCGTGACCTTGCCCACCAGCACATCGCCGGGGTTCACTTCAGCACCGATGTAGACGATGCCCGACTCGTCCAGGCGGCTCAGTTGCTGCTCGGACAGGTTGGGAATGTCGCGGGTGATTTCTTCGGAGCCGAGCTTGGTGTCACGCGCGTTGACCACCAGTTCCTCGATGTGGATGGAGGTGTAGCGGTCTTCGGCGATGACGCGTTCGCTGATCAGGATCGAGTCTTCGAAGTTGTAGCCGTTCCAGGGCATGAACGCGACCAGCATGTTCTGGCCGAGAGCCAGTTCACCGATGTCGGTCGAGGCGCCGTCGGCAATGATGTCCTCGGAGGACACCTTGTCGCCGCGCTTGACGATCGGACGCTGGTGAATGTTGGTGTTCTGGTTGGAACGCTGATACTTGATCAGGTTGTAGATGTCGACACCGACTTCACCGGCCACGGTCTCGTCGTCGTTCACGCGGATCACGATGCGGTTCGTGTCCACGTAGTCGACGATGCCGCCACGGCGCGCGGCCACGACGGTGCCCGAGTCCTTGGCAGCCACGCGCTCGACGCCCGTGCCCACGAAGGCCTTTTCAGGACGCAGCACCGGCACGGCCTGGCGCTGCATGTTGGCGCCCATCAGTGCGCGGTTCGCATCGTCGTGCTCGAGGAAGGGCACGAGCGAGGCAGCCACCGAGACGATCTGCGTCGGAGCCACGTCCATGTACTGGATGCGTTCCGGCGAGGTCAGCACGGATTCGCCGCTTTCGCGGGCGGACACCAGCTCGTCGACCAGTTGGCCGGCTTCGTTCAGCGAAGCGTTGGCCTGAGCGATGACGTACTTGCCTTCTTCAATGGCCGACAGGTAGTCGATCTGGTTCGTGACCTTGCTGTCCACCACGCGACGGTACGGCGTCTCGAGGAAGCCGTATTCGTTCAGCTGGGCGAACAGAGCCAGCGAGTTGATCAGGCCGATGTTCGGGCCTTCCGGCGTTTCGATCGGGCAGACGCGACCGTAGTGGGTCGGGTGCACGTCGCGAACTTCGAAGCCGGCGCGCTCGCGGGTCAGACCACCCGGGCCCAGGGCGGAAACACGACGCTTGTGCGTGATTTCCGACAGGGGGTTGGTCTGGTCCATGAACTGCGACAGCTGCGACGCACCGAAGAACTCCTTCAGGGCCGCAGAGATCGGCTTGGAGTTGATCAGGTCGTGCGGCATCAGGGCTTCGGTCTCGGCCTGGCCCAGACGTTCCTTGACGGCCTTCTCGATGCGAGCGAGGCCGGAGCGGTACTGGTTCTCGGCCAGTTCGCCCACGCAACGCACGCGACGGTTGCCCAGGTGGTCGATGTCATCGACTTCGCCACGGCCATTGCGCAGTTCGACCAGGATCTTGACGACGTCGAGGATGTCCTCGTTCGACAAGTTCATGTTGCCTTCCGGCGTGTCGCGGCCCACGCGGGCGTTGAACTTCATGCGGCCGACGCGCGACAGGTCGTACGTGTCGGTGCTGTAGAACAGGCGGTTGAACAGGGCCTCGACGGCGTCTTCCGTCGGCGGCTCGCCAGGGCGCATCATGCGGTAGATGGCAACGCGGGCAGCCAACTGGTCGGCGGTTTCGTCCGAGGCCAGGGTCTGGCTGATGTAGGCGCCTTCATCCAGCTCGTTCGTGAACAGGCACTGGATGTCCTTGATGCCGGCGGAACGCAGCTTCTTCAGCAGCGCTTCGGTCAGCTCGTCGTTGGCCTTGGCGATGATCTCGCCGGTGTCGCCGTCGACCATGTTCTTGGCCAGCACGCGACCGACCAGGAAATCTTCCGGCACGGTGACGTACTGCGTGCCGCTTTGTTCAAGCTGGCGCACATGGCGGGCGGTGATGCGCTTGTCCTTCTCGACGATGACGGCACCGCTCTTGTCGGTGATGTCAAAGCGCGCGACCTCGCCCTTCAGGCGGTCGGCCACGAACTCCATCTGCGCGCCCGAGTCCATCAGGCGGAAGTTATCGAACACGAAGAAGTGAGCCAGGATCGCTTCCGGATTCAGGCCAATGGCCTTCAGCAGGATCGTGACCGGCATCTTGCGGCGGCGGTCGACGCGGAAGTACAGGATGTCCTTCGGGTCGAACTCGAAGTCGAGCCAGGAGCCGCGGTAAGGAATGATGCGGGCGCTGAACAGCAGCTTGCCGGACGAGTGGGTCTTGCCCTTGTCGTGCTCGAAGAACACGCCGGGCGAACGGTGCAGCTGCGAAACGATGACGCGCTCGGTGCCGTTCACGATGAAGGAGCCGTAGTCCGTCATCAGGGGCACTTCGCCCATGTAGACCTCTTGCTCCTTGATCTCCTTGACCGTCTTGGCCTGGGCCGACTCACGGTCATAGATGATCATCTGCAGGCGCGCGCGCACGGCAGCCGCATAGGTCAGGCCACGCTGTTGGCACTCGCGGGTGTCAAACGGCGGCTTGGCGATGTTGAATTCGAGGAACTTCATCTCCACGAACCCGTTGTGCGAAACGATGGGGAACGCCGAGAGGAAGGCTGCCTGCAGGCCTTCGGGCTTGCGCTTGGCAGGTGGGGTGTCTTTTTGCAGGAAGGCTACGTACGAGTCCTTCTGCATGGTGAGGAGGTAAGGAACGTTGAGAACGCTCGCTCGCTTGCCGAAGCTCTTGCGGATCCGCTTGCGCTCGGTATAGCTGTAGGGGGTTGTTTGCGCCATAAACACTCCGTGTCGAGAGCCCATCCCTGGCCGTGGAACGGGCTTCGTCGGCGACTGGCTTTTCGAACATTGCGCTCGAAGCTTGGTGGTTGGCCACTACCAACCGCTGGCGGACAACCCTGGCATTGCACCAGAGCCCGACCAAACCTGTTCTCTGCAGTCGGATCAGAGAACACTTGAAAGAACCGCGCATCATACAGCCGATGCGGCGCTTTCAGGTGTTTTCAACCGTACAAACCCGAACGACTGAAGGGAAGACCCTTTCGGATCTCCCCTTCAGCGTTTGGAACCGGTGTTGTCACCGGCTCCGACAAAACCCAATTACTTGAGTTCGGCCTTGGCGCCGGCTTCCACCAGCTTCTTGACAGCGGCTTCGGCGTCGGCCTTGGCCACAGCTTCCTTGACGTTCTTCGGAGCGCCGTCGACCAGGTCCTTGGCTTCCTTGAGGCCCAGGCCGGTGATTTCGCGGACGGCCTTGATGACGCCGACCTTGTTGGCGCCGGCTTCGAGCAGCACGACGTTGAATTCGGTCTTCTCTTCAGCAGCAGCAGCGCCGCCGCCAGCAGCGCCGCCAGCAGCGGGAGCAGCCATCGAAGCGGCGGACACGCCGAACTTCTCTTCAATTGCCTTGACCAGATCGTTCAGTTCCAGAACGGTCATGCTGTCCAGGGCGGTCAGGAATGCGTCTTTATCGAATGCCATGATGTGTTTCCTAAATACAGATTGGTTGCGTGGTAAGTACGCGTTGTTCGTCGATCAGGCAGCAGCCGGGGCTTCAGCGGCTGCGGGAGCAGCGCCTTCACCACGTTGTGCAGCCAGGGCAGCCAGCACGGCCGCGGTGCGTTGCACCGGCGACAGCAGCAGGCCAGCGATCTGCGACAGCAGGACTTCCTTGGACGGCACGGAGGCCAGAGCCTTCACGCCATTGATGTCCAGAGCCTTGCCACCGTAGGCACCACCCTTGATGACGAGCTTGTCGTTGGTCTTGGCAAAGTCAGCGATGACTTTGGCAGCAGCGACAGCGTCTTCCGAAAAGCCGTAGATCAGCGGGCCGACCATGGCGTCCGAGGCAGCTTCAAACGAAGTACCGGCGACGGCACGACGGGCCAGGGTGTTCTTCAGGACATGAAGATAAACACCCTTGGCACGCGCTTCGACGCGCAGCTTGTTCAAGGCTTCCACGGTGAGGCCACGGTACTCGGCCAGCGCCAGCGTCTGCGACTTTGCAGCTTGCGCTGCGACGTCGGAGACAACGGCTGCCTTCTCGTTGCGATTGAGACTCAAGGTCTACTCCTCACATTACGCTCCTCAAGCCATGCGGCTCTTGGAGCACCGGGATTCAGCGACCTTCTGTTCAGGAACCACGAGTTTTCCTTTGCAGCGGGACCGCCATCTGCGCTGGTTGGGAAGGCTATAAAACCTTCCTGATTAAGCCCCTGCCCCAAGACTTGGGAGCAAGGACACCAGCGGTCTTGGATGACGCGCCGGACCGAAGTCCGGCGCCCCACCAATTCATCAGCACGCTGCCAGACTCAGCAGCGCGCCTCATCTGAAAAAGCTTAGGCCGTGGCGGCAGCAGCGTTGATGCTGCTGATGTCCACGCGAGCACCCACGCCCATGGTCGACGAGACGGCGACCTTGCGCAGGTAGATGCCCTTGCTCGACGCCGGCTTGCTCTTGTTCAGAGCTTCGATCAGCGCGCGCAGGTTGCCTTCGAGCTTGTCGTTGTCGAACGAGCGACGGCCGATCGTGCCGTGGATGATGCCGGCCTTGTCAACGCGGTACTGGACTTGACCAGCCTTGGCGTTCTTGACAGCGGTGGCGACGTCCGGGGTCACGGTGCCGACCTTCGGGTTCGGCATCAGGCCGCGCGGGCCCAGGATCTGACCCAGGGTACCGACGATACGCATCGTGTCCGGCGAGGCGATGACCACGTCGAAGGGCATGTCGCCAGCCTTCACGCGCTCAGCCAGGTCTTCCATACCGACGACGTCAGCGCCAGCGGCCTTGGCTTCTTCAGCCTTGGCGCCTTGGGCGAAAACGGCGACGCGCTTGGTCTTGCCGGTGCCGTGCGGCAGCACGACGGCGCCACGAACGACCTGGTCCGACTTCTTGGCATCGATGCCGAGCTGGACAGCCACGTCGATCGACTCGTCGAACTTGGCCGTGGCCAGGCTCTTCACCAGCACCAGGGCTTCGCCCAGGCCGTACAGCTTGGTCGTCTCGACCTTGCCCGCGAGGGCCTTTTGCTTCTTGGTCAGCTTAGCCATTTCACACACCCTCCACGATGATGCCCATCGAGCGGGCCGAACCAGCGATCGTGCGAACGCCGGCGTCCAGGTCAGCAGCGGTGAGGTCCTTCTGCTTGGTCTTGACGATTTCTTCCAGCTGGGCGCGGGTCAGCTTGCCGACCTTGTCCAGATGCGGGCGCTGCGAGCCCTTCTCGATCTTGGCAGCCTTCTTCAGCAGCACGGTCGCCGGGGGCGACTTGATGATGAAGGTGAAGCTCTTGTCCGCGAAGGCGGTGATCACCACCGGCAGCTTGAGGCCCGGCTCATAGCTCTGCGTCTGGGCGTTGAACGCCTTGCAGAATTCCATGATGTTCAGACCACGCTGACCCAGCGCAGGACCGACCGGGGGCGAAGGGTTTGCCTTGCCAGCCGGAATTTGCAGCTTGATAAAGCCGATAATTTTCTTGGCCATTTTTTCTCCTACAGCGTTACGGCCAGCCAGCCGCGACGCCTGAGTGCTAACGCAAAGGGCTGGTTACCTTTGCTCCTCTTGTCCGCATCTCGTCGCGGACTGACTACGGGCAGTTGGGTGAGCAAGCCCACCGAGCACTGCCAGGCTCTTAAACCTTCTCGACCTGGGCGAAGTCCAGCTCCACCGGCGTGGCACGACCGAAGATCGTGACCGACACGCGGACCTTGGACTTGTCGTAGTTGACCTCGTCCACCGAACCGTTGAAGTCGGTGAAGGGACCTTCCTTGACACGCACGATCTCGCCGACCGTCCACTCGACCTTGGGACGCGGCTTCTCCACACCCTCTTGCATCTGGTGAACGATCTTCATCACTTCGGCTTCCGAGATCGGGGCCGGGCGGTTCTTGGCGCCGCCGACGAAACCCGTGACCTTGGAGGTGTGCTTGACCAGGTGCCAGGACTCATCGTCCATGAACATCTCGACCAGCACGTAGCCAGGGAAGAAGCGGCGCTCGGTCACGGCCTTCTTGCCGTTCTTGAGCTCGACAACTTCTTCAGTCGGCACCAGGATGCGACCGAACTTGTCCTGCATGCCGGCGCGGTCGATGCGCTCGCGCAGGTTGCGCTCAACGGCCTTTTCCATGCCGGAATAGGCGTGGACGACGTACCAGCGCTTGGGAGCGCCCGTCGCCACGACTTCGGCGCCGGCTTCGGTGGTGACTTGTTGTTGCTCGCTCATATCGATGTTCTCTTTCAGCGCTTCCAGCCCAGGATCAGGTCATAGATGACCCATTCCAGCGACTTGTCGGTCATCCACAGGAACAGCGCCATCAGGATGACGAAGCCGAACACGATAGCAGTCATCTGGCCAGCTTCCTTGCGGGTCGGCCAGACCACCTTGCGAACCTCGTCGATCGAATCGCGGCCATAAGCCACCAGCGCCTTGCCGGATTCCGACGTCAGGAAGGCGCCCACGGCGGCCAGCAGCAGCACGATCAGCGCGCCCCACTGGGCCAGTGCACCTTGCTTGGACAGCGCGTAGAACGCCACCAGCGCACCCACCACCAGCAGGATGGCGGCAGCGAGCTTGGCCTTGTCGGCGCCGGTCGTCACGGTTTGAACTTGAGGATTCGACATGGATTCAATTCATTCCCGAGGCCACCCAAAAGCGGGCAACCCCATCAGCAGCAAAGCCCGCGGGGACTTTTGTCCCTGCGGGCCGATGCATTTCTTGGTCTTGGATCAGTCGCCGTGATCAGCGGTGACTGGCAGGGGCAGAGGGTCTCGAACCCCCAACCTTCGGTTTTGGAGACCGACGCTCTGCCAATTGAGCTATGCCCCTAGACCTTTAAAACAATTAAGCCAGGATCGTGGCGACCACGCCCGAACCGACGGTACGGCCACCTTCGCGAATGGCGAAGCGCAGACCCGTTTCCATGGCGATCGGAGCGATCAGCTTCACGGTGATGCCGACGTTGTCGCCGGGCATGACCATTTCCTTGTCCTTCGGCAGCTCCACGGCACCGGTCACGTCCGTCGTGCGGAAGTAGAACTGGGGACGGTAGTTGTTGAAGAACGGGGTGTGACGGCCGCCCTCTTCCTTGCTCAGAACATAGATCTCAGCCGTGAAGTGGGTGTGCGGCTTGATCGAGCCGGGCTTGGCCAGCACTTGGCCGCGCTCGACGTCTTCACGCTTGGTGCCGCGCAGCAGGATGCCCACGTTGTCGCCCGCTTGACCTTGGTCCAGCAGCTTGCGGAACATTTCCACGCCCGTGACGGTGGTCTTTTGCAGTTCGCGGATACCGACGATTTCGATTTCCTCGCCGACCTTGACGATGCCGCGCTCGACGCGACCCGTCACGACCGTGCCACGACCCGAGATCGAGAACACGTCTTCCACCGGCAGCAAGAAGGTGCCGTCAACGGCGCGGTCCGGCTGGGGGATGTAGGTGTCCAGGGCATCAGCCAGGCGCATGATGGCTTGCTCGCCCAGATCGCCCGTGTCGCCTTCCAGTGCCAGCTTGGCCGAACCCTTGATGATCGGGGTGTCGTCGCCGGGGAAGTCGTACTTGGACAGGAGCTCGCGCACTTCCATCTCGACCAGCTCGAGCAGCTCGGCGTCGTCGACCATGTCGCACTTGTTCAGGAAGACGATGATGTACTTCACGCCAACCTGGCGGGCCAGCAGGATGTGCTCACGCGTCTGGGGCATCGGGCCGTCAGCGGCCGAGCACACCAGGATCGCGCCGTCCATCTGCGCAGCACCCGTGATCATGTTCTTCACATAGTCAGCGTGGCCGGGGCAGTCAACGTGCGCGTAGTGGCGGTTGGCCGTCTCGTATTCGACGTGCGCGGTGTTGATCGTGATGCCGCGGGCCTTCTCTTCAGGAGCCGCGTCGATCTGGTCGTAGGCCTTGGCCTCGCCACCGAACTTCTTCGACAGCACGGTTGCGATTGCAGCCGTCAGCGTCGTCTTGCCATGGTCCACGTGACCAATCGTGCCCACGTTCACGTGCGGCTTGGTACGTTCAAACTTGCCTTTTGCCATCTTGCGCTCCTGCGAGGGTCCCTACCGGACCAGAAGAAAAGAAGAAAGAAAGGGAGAGAGAAAAAAGAGAGGTGGTGCCCTTGACGCGGATCGAACGCGTGACCTCTCCCTTACCAAGGGAGTGCTCTACCACTGAGCCACAAGGGCATCGGCACGGGTTTGATGGCACCTCGGCCAGCAAACCCATACCGACACATATATCGACGGGTTTTTCTTTTTCGACGCCTTCAAGCTGCTGGAGCGGGAAACGGGAATCGAACCCGTGTCATTAGCTTGGAAGGCTAAGGTTCTACCATTGAACTACTCCCGCGCTGCTTTCGCTGCCAGCCGCTCCGGCAGGGTCTACACACCCGCCTCAAAGCGTGTCACTTGGTGGAGGAGGCTGGATTCGAACCAGCGTACGCGTTAGCGGGCAGATTTACAGTCTGCTGCCTTTAACCACTCGGCCACCCCTCCTGGAGTGAGCCTGTGACTATAGCACAGCTTTTTGCCTCTGCAAAGAATTCAGCCGGCATCGCAGCGCAGCCACGCCTTCACAACGGCGTCATGCATCGACCCGCACGCAGCAATGGACCCAAGCCAGACCACCCGATGCCGCCGCTTGAATCCAAAACAATACCAATTTAGGACCAAGCCATGAGGCAAACCCTGACGAATGGCATCCCGACAGCCGTGGTTTCTTGGTGGCTGCAGCGCCACAACAAGGGAAAACACGGACCGATAATTGGTAGCAAAGTGGCACTACCGCGTCTTATAGTGGCATGGCATTGGTTGTAGTTTGATGTCGATGGGGATACCAGGAGCAGTCCACTTTCAAGACGCTGCCTTGCCCCAGGTTTCAACTGGCTGCGCATCTCGTTCGGCCAACAAAAGGAAGCTCCACATGAAGGTCAACAAGACCCCGATCGCAGCAGCGGTGACGCTCACCCTGCTGAGCGCGGCATTCGCCGCTCAAGCGCAAGAAGCCCAGCAGCTCGATACCGTCGTCGTGACCGGCGTGCGCGCTGCGCAAGAAAAGGCCCTGGCGGTCAAGCGCAACGCGGACACCCACATCGACGTCATCTCGGCCGAAGACATCGGCAAGATGCCCGACAAGAACGTGGCCGACTCGCTCGCCCGCATCCCGGGCGTCACCATCCTGAACAGCCCTTCGGGCGGCTCCGGCGGCTTTGACGAGCGCGACCGTGTGGGCCTGCGCGGCACCAACCCCAGCCTGACCCAGACCCTGCTGGACGGCCACTCGGTCGCCAACGGTGACTGGTTCGTGCTGGACCAGACCGGCGCCGGCGTCGGCCGCAGCGTGAGCTTCTCGCTGCTGCCTTCGGAACTGGTGAGCCGCGTCGAGGTGCACAAGAACGCCCAAGCCTCCGACACGGAAGGCGGCACGGCCGGTTCGGTGAACATCATCACTCGCCGTCCGCTGGACTTCAGCAAGGGTCTGACCTTCGAAGCCAGCGTGGGCGCCGTGTACGCCGACCTGCCCAAGAAGACCGATCCGCAGATGAGCGCCCTGCTCGCCTGGAAGAATGAGGCCAAGACCTTCGGCGTGCTGATCCAGGCCTTCAACGAGAAGCGCCACCTGCGCCGTGACGGCGTCGAGACCTTCGCCCACGACGGCTCGCTGTCGCTGACGCCCGTGAACTCGACCTCCGTGTCGCCGGCCACCTTGGCTGCCAACCCCGGCCTGAACGGCGCGACCTTCCCCAACCTGATCGGTTCCGCCCTGTTCACGCAGGAGCGCGAGCGCAAGGGTGGCGTGGTCAGCGCGCAGATCAAGCCGAACAGCGACATCGATGTGGTCGTGACCGGCTTCTCCTCAAAGATGGATGCGGACAACTACAACCGCAACTACATGCTGTCCAACCAGTGGGCCATGAGTCGCAGCCCGACGATCACGAACTTCACGGTCGATCCCTCGACCCACATCGTGACCTCGGCGAACTACACCTTCGCCACGCCCACCATCATCGGCGTGTATGACCTGATCTCGCGCAAAGCCTCGGCCCAGACCAACTTCGTCAGCCTGGACGGCTCCTGGAAGGTCAACAACGCGCTGAAGCTGACGACCAACGTCGGCACTTCGCACGGCAAGGGCAAGACCCTCAGCCAGGACGTGTTCGAAGGCGACATCACTGCTTCGAGCGGTGGCTATCAGCTCAAGGGCAGCGGCGAGGCTCCCGCTTTCAACATCGCCAACGCCAACGGTACGCTGAAGCCCTCGGGCACGGACTGGATCTTCGGTGACCAGAACGTCGTCGTGCAGGACAAGGACAGCTGGGGCCAGGTGGACGCCGAGTACACGCTCGACGCCGGCATGCTGCGCAGCCTGAAGTTCGGCCTGCGCACCGCCAAGCACGAGCGCTACACCGACGGCCCGATCGTCAACCAGGGTCCGAACTGGGCCACTGACCCGTTCGCCAACACGCTGCCGGCGTCCGCCTACACCGAGACCTATCCGGGCAACTTCGGCAGCGGCCTGGGCAGCGGCTTCCCCACGGGCGTCGCCTACCCGACGCCGGAAGCCCTGGCGGCCTGGGCTGCCAAGTATTCGAACCGCGACATCTCGCGCCGCATGGTGACGCATGAATACTCGGTGACGGAAAAGACCTCGGCCGGCTACGTGCAAGGCAATCTGGAAGGCGAAGGCTGGAGCGGCAACGTGGGCGTTCGCTTCGTGAACACCAAGTCCAGCACGCTGATCTGGATCCCGACCAGTGACTCCAGTCTGCCTGGCTACGTGCCTTCTGCCTTCGCGGCCGTCGGCCCGAACTGGACGGATCCCACCGGCTACTACCAGACCTACCACGACCGCTCCTATACGGACGCCCTGCCCAGCGCCAGCATCCGCATCGACGTGACCAAGGACGTGGTGGCCCGCCTGGCCCTGTCGAAGACGGTGACCCGTCCCGACTACACGGCCCTGTCGGCAGCCCAGCTGCTGGGCAGCTACTCCGACCCGACCGGCAAGGCCGTGGGCACCGGCACCAGCGGCAACCCCGACTTGGATCCGATCCGCTCGACCAACTTCGATGCCAACATCGAGTGGTACTTCGCGCCGCGCGCCTTCGTGTCGATGGGTGCGTTCCACATGAACCTCGGCAGCTACATCACGGACGGTGTCCGCCGCGTCACGGCCTCGACCGACGTCGTTCCGGCGGGCGGCCAGCAAGGCGCTCCGACGAACCAGCGCGTCACGGCACCGTTTGACCTGACGACCCAGGTCAACATGAAGGCCAGCGTCACGGGTCTGGAGTTCGCGTTCGAAATGCCGGTCTACAAGAACTTCGGCATCAGCACGAACTACACCTACGCCGATGCACACGATGTCACGGGTCACGTCCTGAAGGGCGCCGTCAAGCACTCGGCCAACCTCGGCGGCTTCTTCGAAAACGACTCGTTCTCGGCTCGCATCAACTACGGTTACTCGTCGGACAACTACCTCGGTCGTGACCGCGGTACCGACTACTACCAACGTGGTGGCGGCGTGCTGTCCGCGTCGCTGGGCTACAAGATCAACGATCACTTCGCTGTCAGCCTGGACGGTCAGAACCTGAACAACCCGATCCTGAAGTACTACGGCGATTACAAGTCGGAACCGCGCGCCATCTACCAGAACGGCCGCCAGTACTACCTGACCGCACGTATCAAGTACTGAGTCCGATGAGCGTTGGCCTCCGGGCCAGCGCCTGAATTCATCGGCACCCGAAGGGGAACGTTCACCGACGTTCCCCTTTTTCCTTTACAAGCTCACCATGACCGACACCGCCACCGTCTTCAACCAGCACATTGCCGCCCGCCCGCTCGCCGGCACGACCGATGCGCAGCCGCCCGTGCAGCACGTGTGCGTCGTCGGCGGCGGCACCGCAGGCTGGATGACCGCGCTGATGCTGGCTACCACGGCTTACGGCCCGCGCCTGAAGGTGACGGTGATCGAATCACCCCAGGTCGGCATCATCGGCGTGGGCGAAGGCTCCACACCCTGGTTGCGCGGCTTCTTCGACGGACTTGGCATCGAAGAAGCCGAATGGATGCCCGCCTGCAACGCAACCTACAAGAGCGGCATCACCTTCGAAAACTGGTCCACCCGGCCCGGCTTCGAGCGCTACTTCCACCCCTTCGCCTCGATGCTGGACAACATGACCATGCATCAGTTCGTGGACAACGTCCATGCGCGGCTCGAAGGCGCCGATGTCTACGCCCACCCGGACCGTTTCTTCGTCGCCGCCACCCTCGCCCGCCAGGGCCGCGGCCCCCGCGCGAGCGCGAATTTCCCTTTCGACATCTGGTATGGATACCACTTCGACGCCACCCTGCTTGGCCAGTTCCTCGGCAAGAAGGCCGTTGAGCGCGGCGTTCATCACCTGCAGCGCCACGTCACCGAAGTGCAGCTGAACGAGCGCGGCGACGTCGCCCGCCTGCAGCTCGAAGGCGCAGAGAGCATCGCCGCCGATCTCTTCGTCGACTGCACCGGCTTTGCGTCGCTGCTCATCGGCAAGGCCCTGCAGACGCCCTTCATCTCCTACGGCGAGAACCTCTTCAACGACGCCGCGATCGCCATGCCCACGTCGCTGGAAGGCGCGATCGAATCGCAGACCACCTCCACCGCACTGCGCCACGGTTGGGCGTGGAAGATCCCGTTGACGAACCGGCGCGGCAACGGCTATGTCTACAGCAGCGCTCATGCTTCGGCCGACGAAGCCGAGACCGAGCTACGCACGCACCTGGGCCTGCTCGATTCAGACGTCAACGCGCGGCATCTGAAGATGCGTGTTGGCCGCATGAGCAAGCAATGGAATCGCAATTGCGTGGCCGTGGGCCTGTCGCAAGGCTTCATCGAGCCGCTAGAGGCCACCGCCCTGCTCTTCGTGCAGCGCACGGCAGGCATGCTGGTGGAGGCGCTGGAGAAGGGCGATGTCGGTGAGGCCGCACAGGCGGAATTCAACGAAGGCATGAAGACCCGCTTCGAGAACACGCGCGACTACATCGTCGCCCACTACAAGACCAACTCGCGCACCGACACCGAGTACTGGCGCGCCAATGCCGAGAACATGGCGCTTTCCGAATCGCTGCAGCACGTGCTGATGACCTGGATGTCGCGCAAGCCGCTGGCCGCCGGACTCAAGGCGGGCAAGTTCGGTCAGGGCTATCCGATCGTGTCCTGGTATGCGCTGCTGGCCGGCATGGGCGTCTTTCCGGACGCACAGGATCTGCAGCCGCCGACCGCGCACCAGGCGCGGCATCGCCTGGACACCGTTGACGATTTCGTTTCGCGCAGCGCGACGAACTTCCCCGACCATCGGAACCTGCTGGCCCACATCCCGCCGCGCGTGGACGACAAGACGCTGCAGCTCTACCTCTGGTGATCAGGTGCCCTTGAGCCGATCCGCGATGTCCTGACGGATCGCCATATCGGCCTCGGCATCGAGCGGCGCGAACATGTGGCGTTGGCCCTCGGGAATGTGCGCCAGCTGCTCGCCCTGCGCACCAAACACATAGTGGCCGAACAGCGCGCGCCAGCCTTCCCGCTCACTCTCGGGCAGGTGGCGGAACGCGAGCATCGCCAAACGCATCGCCGCCATGTGCAGGTCGTCCTTGCGGCCGGGCGCAGCAGCCGGCCTCCACCAGTAGTTCATGAGGATGTTCAGGTGCGGCGCCAGCGCCTCGACCTGGTGGAACCATAGCGGCGGCATGTAGATCGCATCGCCCGGCTCCAGCTCGGCGACAACGGCCTGCTTCAAGGCCTCGACCACGAGCGGATAGCGTGCCGGATCTGCGGTCTGCAGATTGGACACGACCGACATCGGCGCTGGTGTCGGCGCGTAATCCGGCGGACCGAGATAGAGCATCGGCGCGCATTGCGGCGGCAGCAACGTGAAGCGCCGACGACCGGCGGCTACGCAAGCGATGTTGTGCGAGTCGTCGAAATGCGCGGGCACGGTGGCGCGGTTGCCGATCCAGATGCGCGGCGCCGCGACATCAACATCCAGCAGCGGCAGCAGGTTCGCCTGCTCCAGGCCCGGCAATGCGGTGGAGACCAGCGCGCTCTGCGCCGCCAGCGCGGGTGGGTCTGGAAAGTGGCTGTAGCGCCAGAGCTGCTCGAACAGCGCCGCATAGGGCCGCTTGTCGTGCATGAAGTTGAAGCCTTCGAGCCCAGGCTTGTAGCTGAAGGCTCGCGTCGGCTCGGGCTTGGCCAGCAAGGCGTCCACAGCCTCGCCCTTGTCAAAGCCCATCAGGTATTGCAGGCAAGGTTCCAGGCCCGCACGACCTTGTGCCACCAGCGGCCAGTCCTTGACCGCGCCGCGCATCACCACCGGCTCGTAGCCGCTCAGCACTTCGTTCTCGAAGCGCTCGCGCGTGATGCCGTGGATCTCTTTCATGACTTGCGCTTCAAGGCACCCTGCCAGGCTTCAGGAATGTGTGCGGTCGGGTCATGCTCGCGCTGCACCACGTAGTAATCGAACATCGCCGCCCAGGCCTCGCGCTGGGCGGGCGGCAAGGCGTTCAGGACCTGGAGGGCCTGCATCATGCTGGCCACCGGCGTGGGCATCTGCGCGTTGCCTTGCACCGGCCACCAGTAGTTGATCAGCAGGTTGACCTTCTCCAGCGCCTCCACCTGGTGGAACCACAGCGGCGGGATGTAGAGCGCATCGCCCGGCTCCATCTCGGTGACCCGGGCCGCGGCGAGCGCGTCGCGGTAACGCGGATAGCGCTCGAGGTCCGGCGGGTTCGGATGCACGACCGAAATTGGCGCGCCCGAAGGCGTGTGCTCCAGCGGCCCGATATAGAGATTGCCCACCTGCTCCGGCGGGAACAAGGTGAAGCGCCGCCGCCCGGCCACCACGCAGGCCAGGTTGTACGGATGGTCGTGATGCACGGGCACCGTCAACGCATTGCCCAGCCAGAAGTTGGGCACCACGCCGGGCAGCGCTGGCAGCGGGTTCTCTTCGAGAAAGCCGGGGATCACCTCGCTGACCTTGGCGCACTGCGCCGCGATCGACGGCGCGCCGTCGACAGGCAAGTACGCCTGCAGGTTCGCCATGAATTCCGGCAGCCGCATGCGTGCCTTCACGAAGGCGAAGTCGGTGAGGTCCCCGTTGTAGCCCATCACGCCGCGCGCGGCGGCGCGCGTCTTGGTGGCGATGACCTCCACGCCGCGGTCGAAGCGGCGGAGGTATTCGCAGATGGCCATCGGTGCTTCGAGCCCGGCCTTCACTGCGGGCCAGTCGGCAACCAGGCCCTTGATCAGCACCGGCTCGGCGCGTTGCTCCAGCCGTGCTTTCAGCTGCGGTTCTTCTGCGGCGGACCAGCTCTCGATGGCTTTCATGTCCGCAATGTTCACATATCGCAGCGGCTTTCGAGCCCGCTCGCCGGCACCGTGTCGACCTTGTCCGCGCCGCGGCTGCGCAGCGCCTTCACCTGTTCCAGCACCTGGGCCGGCGACAGCACCTCGTCCTTGGCGTGGAAGACCCAGTCCACGTCCTGCTGGTAGTGGCGGGCCGGACCAGCGGCGAACGGGCCGTCCTTGATGAACCAGTTCGAGAAGCTGATCGCCATCGGCGAGATCGGATGATTGCGGCCGCCATGCTGCGCGACTTCACGGCCATCGACGAACCAGCGCACCTTGCCATCGGCCACTTGCGTGACCAGCACGTGCCATCCGGCGAGCGAGCCGTACTCCTGATGGGCCTGGTTGTACGACTGCCAGGGATCGAGGCGCACCGTGTGCCAGCTCACGCTGTAGATGCGCGCCTTGGCATCGTCCCAGCCGCCGTGCGGCAGGTATTCCCAGTCGATCTCGCTGTACTCGGGGTCGAAGTCGAAGCGCAGCGGCGTCACCGCGTAGAAGGTCTGCACCAGCGGATCGGCGGCACCCGGCTCCATGCGAACACGTGCGGCGTAGGTGCCGTTCAAGTACTTGCGTGCATGGCAGAGCTGGACCTGCTCGGTACCAGTCGCCGTGCCGTCGGTGCGGGCCGAGAGCCGCAGCAGACGGTTGCCCAGCTGCTGCTCATCAGCGATCAGACTCACGCCTTCCGGCGCCCAGCGCGAACCCTCGATGCCCGGATGGCCGGCCTTGTCGCGCAGCACCCAGCCGAAGGCGCGCAGTGCAGCGACGTTGGCTTCGGAGAAATCGTCAAAGAAGATTTCGCCAGCGCTGGCTGCCAGCGAGATCGATGCCAGGCCGGCCGCCAGCAGGCGCTTCATGCCGCCGCCACTTCGGGCGCCGGCGCAGCAGCCGTCTTGCCCGGAATCTTCACGAAGAACATCAGCACGAACGCGGGAATGCCGCAGGCGATGGTCCAGAGGAAGAAGGTCTCGTAGCCCATGGCCAGCTGGATGTCGCCGCTGATGGTCTTGCTGAAGATGAACCCCAGCTGCATGACGCCCGAGCCGAGCGCGTAGTGCGCCGTCTGGTACTTGCCCGGCGCCACGGCCTGCATGATGTACAGGATCATGCCAACGAAGCCAAAACCATAACCGAACATCTCGACACCAACAGCCGTGCCAATGTGCAGCAAGTCGCTCGGCAGGTTGCTGGCCAGGTACCAGAAGGTCAGGTTGGGCACGGCCATGGCAAGGATCAGCACGGGCATCGCACGCTTGAGGCCCAGCCACGCGGTGAAGTAGCCGCCGATGATGCTGCCGGCCAGGAAGCCACCGCTGCCGACCCAGCCGTAGATGTCGGCCACCTGGCTCGTGGTGAGGCCGAGGCCATGCTTGGCGCGCTCCTCGATCAGGAACAGCGGACCGATGGTCTGCACCTGGCCTTCGGCGAAGCGGAACAGCACGATGAAGAGCACCGCCATCCAGATACCGGGCTTCTTGAAGAACTCAATCACGATTTCGCGCGTCGTCGCCCAGATGCCGGCAGCGGTGAGATCGCTGTGCTCGGTGCTCAGCTTGCCAGGCAGCGCGTAGGCGTTGTAGCTGGCCAGCGTGGCGAGCAGCACGGCCAGGCCAGCGAACACCAGGCTCCAGGCGTTCGTGATGCCCATCGGCCCTTCCAGCGCGCCCGCGACCTTCATCACGCAGCCGATCATGAAGAAGCGTGCGCCGTTGAAGAATGCGCCCTGCCAGCCTGCGTAACGGGCCTGGCGCTCGTTGTTGAGCGAGGCCATGTAGAGGCCGTCGCAAGCGATGTCGTGCGTGGCTGAGGCGTAGGCCACGATGAACAAGACGGCAATCACGGCGGCGAACCACGAGGGCAGTTGCAGGCTCACCGCCAGCAGGCCCAGCGCCACGGCGCCCACAAATTGCATGGACACGACGATCAGCTTCTTGCTGCGCACGAGTTCCAGGAACGGGCTCCACAGCGGCTTGACGGCCCAGGCCGTGCCGATGAGCCCCGTCCAGTGCGCGATCTGATCGTTGGCCACGCCCAGGTTCTTGAGCGGGAAGGCCACGAGGTACATCACGACGAAGAACTGCATGCCCTGCGTGAAGTACAGGCTGGGCACCCAGCGCATCGGATTGGCGCTGGCCGGGTTCTGCTGGCTCATCGAGGCCTCTGTTTTTAGTTCAACGTGACAGGAGGAACTGCTGCTGCGGGGATGCGGCCTTCAAGCCAGCTCTTGAGCGCGGTCATCGCGCCCTCGGCATAGCCCCAGGTGATGACGGCGGGTGCCCGGTTGTCGAGCACGTGAAACGGATTCCAGATCGCCAGGTGCAGGTCGATCTCGGCACCGGCGGCGCCAGCGCCATAACGTCCACGTTGATTGGACACGAGCACGTTCAGGCGATCGTCGCGCGGCAACTCGCCGGCCTTGAGCGCGCGCAGGTGGGCGTGATGCACGTATTCGACGTCGTCAAAAGCCGCGAACAGCGCGGCCACGCCTTCGACCGGCAGGCCGGCTTCGGACACGCCGTCGCTGATCACGCTGGCTTGCGTGATGACGCGCAGCTTGCGGTTCACGGCCGGCGGCGTGGCGCCGCGCAGCGCGCAGAGCGACTGGGCCCAGGCGCGGTGCATCAGCGCGTCGTCGGCTTCGCGCTGACCGTCGGCGTAATCGCGGCGAGCAGCGGGGAAGCGCTCGGCCAGCGCATCGAGGCGCACCTTGGCGTTGGCGACGGCGGCAGTGTCCAGCGCGCCCGATTCGACGGCTTCTGCAATCGCTCGAAGCGCATCGTCCTGCTCGACCAGCGAGCCCTGGGCCAGCGGCATGTCAGCGCCGGCCTGCAGCGCCATCACGGCACCGCGGGCGTGCCCGTAGCGGTCATGCACGGCCTTCATCATCAGCGCGTCGGTGATGACCACGCCGTCAAAGCCGATGTGCTCGCGCAGAATGCCGGTGAGGATGGGCTTGGACAGCGTTGCCGGGTGATCAGGATCGATCTGCGGATAGACGATGTGTGCCGTCATCACGGCCGGCGCCTCGTGCGCCAGGGCGCGGAAGGGGATCAGCTCCAGCGCTTCGAGCTGTTCTTCAGTCTTGTCGACGGTGGGCAGCGCGTGGTGCGAGTCCACGTGCGTGTCGCCATGGCCGGGGAAGTGCTTGACGCAGCAAGCCACGCCCTCGGTGAGCGAGCCGCGCATCCAAGCCCGCGCCAGGCGGGTGACGCGGTCCGCGTCCTCACCGAAGCTGCGCTCGGCGATCACCGGATTGGCCGGGTTGTTGTTGATATCCAGCACCGGCGCGAAGTTCCAGTTGATGCCCAAGTGGCGCAGGCCGCGTGCCACGGCGGCACCCACGGCTTCAGCCAGCTCTTCGCTGTCGATCGCGCCGAGCGCCATCGCGGCCGGTGCTTGCGGCAGCGAGGTCGCGCGGATCACGGAGCCACCTTCCTGGTCGATGCCGATCAGGCAGCCCGGGCCCATCACTTCGCGCAGGTCTGCGGTCAGCTTCTGGATGTCCGCCTCGCTGCCCAGGTTCTTGCGGAACAGGCAGACGGCGCGGATCTCGTGCTCGCGCAGGAAGCTCGCGGTGTCGGCATCCAAAACTTTGCCGGGGATGTCGACCATCACCAGATGGCCGGGCTGGAAGGCTGCAATCATGTCAGTGGGTCTTGGTGACCTTGTTGAGGTGGCGAGGCTGATCGGGATTCAGGCCACGGGCGCGAGCAAGCGCTTCGACCATCGGATAGAAGCTCTGCACGGCGGCGATTGGGTCGAGATCTTCGTGGCCGGTCAGGGCCAGCGCCAGCTCGGCGCCGGGCGTGCCAGCGGGCGCCGCCAGCAGCACACGGGCGCCACGGCCGCGCATCTCTTCGGCCAAGGCCAGCAGGCCGGCTTGTGCGGGACCGCGCGGTGCGAACACGAGCATCGGATAGCCCTCGTCCACCAGCGCCATCGGGCCGTGCTTGACCTCGGCACCCGAGAAGGCTTCGGCCTGGATGCCGCAGGTTTCCTTGAACTTGAGCGCCGCTTCCAGTGCGATGGGCAGCGAGGTGCCGCGGCCGATGACGAAGAGCTTGTCGGCGTCCTTGAGCACGTTGACGGCGGCGCTCCAGTCCTGCTTAGCGGCCTCTTCCAGCGCGGCGGGCAGGCTTTGCAGCGCTTGCTGCATCGGCTGGTCGTCCGCCCAGGCGGCGGCCACGCGGGCACCGGCCACCAGCTGGCAGATGTAGCTCTTGGTGGCAGCCACGCTCTTCTCGGGGCCGGCGTGCAGCTGAAAGACGTGCTCGGCGGCATCGGCCAGCGGCGAGCTGTCGGCGTTGACGAACGCAGCCGTGCGAGCACCGTGCTCACGGAAATAGCTCGTGGGCGCCACCAGGTCGGGGCTCTGGCCCGATTGCGAGAAGGCCAGCGACACCAAGCCCTCGCACTTGATTTTGCTTTGGTACAGCGTGATCAGCGACATCGGCAGCGAGGTCACCAGATGGCCGAGCTTGGCCATCACGAGGTACGCCAGGTAGTGCGCGGCATGGTCGGACGAGCCGCGCGCGATCGTCAGCAGGTTGCTCGGCGGATTGGCGCGCAGGGCAGCGCCGACGGCGGCATAACGTTCAACATCAGCAGACAGCTGGCGGGCAACAGCCTGCGGTGCGGCCAGGGCTTCTTCGAGCATGCGGGTCATCGTCATGGTTTCCACCTTCACTTCATTCACCGGGTTCAACAACATCTCCTTCGACGAGCACACGCTCGAGCTGCAATTCGCGGTCCAGCACCACGAGGTCGGCATGGGCGCCGACGACCAGGCGGCCGCGGTCTTCCACGCCGAGGTAATCGGCGGCGTTCGTTGAGACGCGGCGCGAGGCATCCTCGATCGTCAGGCCCAGCGAGAACACAAGGTTGCGCAGGGCCTGGTCCATGGTGAGCGTGCTGCCGGCCAGCGTGCCGTCAGCCAGGCGGACGCCGCCCATGCACTTGGTGACGGTGTGACGGCCGAGGTGGTAATCACCATCGGGCATGCCGGCAGCCGAGGTGGAGTCGGTCACGCAGAAGAGGCAGGGGATGGCGCGCAGCGCCACCTGCAGCGCGCCGGGGTGGACGTGCAGCAGATCGGGAATGATTTCGGCGAACTCGGCATGCGCCAGCGCCGCACCGGCCATGCCGGGCTCGCGGTGGTGCAGGCCGGTCATGGCGTTGAACAGGTGCGTGAAGCCGCGCGCACCTTGGCCCAAGGCGGCCACGCCTTCTTCGTATGAGCCGGCCGTGTGGCCAATCTGCACGACGTAGCCCGAGGCGCGCAGTTGCTGGATCAGCGGCAGGTAGCCGGGCATCTCGGGCGCCATGGTGATGACGCGGATCGGCGCCAGCGCGTTCAGCGCCTCGATCTCGGCCAGCGTGGCGGTCTTGGCGAAATCGGGTTGCGCGCCGAGCTTGCCGGGGTTGATGTAGGGGCCTTCCAGATGCACGCCGAGCACGCGCGCGCTCTTGGGGCTGCGCTCGCGGCACACGGGGCCGAGGGCGGCCATGGCGGCGCGGATCTCATCGAGCGGCGCCGTCATCGTGGTGGCCAGCAGCGAGGTCGTGCCGTGGCGCGCATGCATGGCCGCGATGTACGAAATAGCGTCACCGGCTTCCATGGTGTCGCGGCCACCGCCGCCGTGCACGTGGGTGTCGATGAAGCCGGGCAGAACGATCGGCAGCGCCCTCGCATCGGCGGCCGGATTGCGGACCTCGCTCTCGCTGACGGGCGTGCCTTCGATGCGCGTGATGCGGCCGCCTTCATGGTGCAGCTCGCCGCGCACGAAGCCTTGCGGCGTGAGGATGAAACCTGGGATCACGGACACGTTCTTCTCTTAACCTTCTCGACGCATCTCGGCGACGAAGTCGTAGTAGTCGCTGCGGCAATACGAATGCGTGAGCTCGACGGCCTGGCCGCCGTCGCGATAGCCCACGCGGGTGATGTAGAGCACGGCTTGGCCGACGGGCACTTCCAGCAGCGCCGCGAGCTTGGGCTCGGCGTTGATGGCACGGATGTGCTGCAGCGCGCGCGCCGGCGCATTGCCCGTGCCGGAGAGGTGCTGGTAGAGCGAGGCGTCCACCACGCTGGGATCAGGCAGCACGGCCTCGGGCAGGATGCTCACCTCGTAGGCCATCACCACGGTGTCGGCCAGACGCAGCCGCTCCAGGCGCGCGACGCGTTCGCCGGTGGAGAGGCCCAGCGCCAGTTGCTCGTCCGGCGCGGCGAGCGCGAAGCCGCGCGTCAGCCATTTGCTGCTGGGCTTGAAGCCGCGCTGGCGCAGCTCTTCCGAGAAGCTGGTGAGGCGCGAGAGGGGCTGCTCCAGGCGCGGCGCGATGTAGTTGCCCGAGCCTCGCTTGCGGATGATGAGACCCTGTTCGACAAGACGATCAATCGCCTTGCGTGCAGTCACGCGCGAGAGGTCGAGCTGTTCGGACAGCACGCGCTCGGAAGGCAGCGCCTCCTCGGTCTGGAACTCGCCGTCGCGGATGGCTTGCGCCAGCTTTTGCGCCAGCTGCACATACAGCGGCGAGGAGGCGTCGGGATCGGGCTTGAAGGAAAAGGCCATCGTCACGTTCCGAGCTGTTTGTTCAGTTCACTGCGCACAAGGTGCAGGCCGCCCTGGGCAGAATCGCCCTGGGCCGGCTGGATGCGACCACGCAGGCCGGCGGAAAAGCGCGGGGCCAGGCGCAGCGCGATGCTGCCGCTCAGGGCCACGGGCAGATCGCCCTGCGGGTCCATGGCGCGCACGAGCTTTTCGAGCTCGGTCACGGCTTCGATGAGGAAACTTTCGGCGGCTGCGCAGCCGGCTTCTGCGGCTTCGAACACCAGCGGCGCGAGCGAGGCAAAACCGGTCTGTCCGGCCTGCGCATTCCAGCCCACGATCTCGCTGCGATCGCTGCCCACGCGGGCCAGCACGGCGCGCGAAAGAACCGTCGGTTCAGTGCGACCGTCAAAGGTCTGCTCCGCATGACGGATGGCCTTGAGGCCCAGCCATGCACCGCTGCCTTCGTCGCCGGTCACCCAACCCCAGCCGCTCACGAAAGCGCGCGAACCATCGCGCCGCAGCGCCTCACCGACCGTGCCCGTGCCAGCCGCCAGCACCGCACCCGGCGCACCGGCGTGAGCGCCGAGCATCGTGGTCCAGCCATCGCCATCGAGCGCGAGCAGCGCGTAGCCCGGCTGGCTCGCCAGGAATTGCTGAACGGGCTGCTTCAGGCTGATGCCTGATAATCCGAGGCCAATGGCGCACTGCGCCGGATCGAGAGTGCCAAGACCTGCGTCTTGCGCGGCCCGTGCGACAGCTTGTTGAATGTTTTGCCAAGCCTGCTCTGCACCCTGGCCGAGTGCCGAAGGACCGGCCTCGCCTTGACCGAGCAAGCGGCCCGAAAGATCGGCCAGGCGCACACGTGTACCGGTACCGCCACCATCCACGCCGAGCAACCAGTTGAGCTGGGCGAAAGCGGAGGAGCGAAGAGCGGAATCGGCAGGCGCAAGGACGAGAGTGGGCATGGCGGAACTGGTTTAATACCAGTTTAGTACCACGATGCTCCTGCAGTCAATGCCAGGGTATCCCCAGCCCCCCAGTTTTTTGGTTATGTCTCTCTGAGGCAAAGGAATGCGAACACTCGCGCCCGGATAAATACCAATCTAGAACCATGGTGCACGGCAGCGTCTCAAGTGCGCGCCTCAGGCCGACCAGTCCACCGCCCGGTCGCCCAGCCAGCGGTTCGCCTCACCGAAATGCCCGCAGCCGATGAACGGCGCGGGCGGACGGGAAGCCGAAAGCGGCGAGGGATGGTTGGCCTGCAGGACCCGATGGCCGCCGCCGGCCGCTTCGATCAAGGGCGCCTTGGCCTGGGCATGAGCCCCCCAGAGCATGAAGACCTTCGGTGATCGATGTTGAGCGCAGGCTTGGATCAGCGTGTCAGTGAGCGCTTCCCAACCTCGTTTGGCATGGCTGGCCGGCTGGCCGTCCTCGACCGTCAGCACGGTGTTGAGCAGCAGCACGCCCTGGCGCGCCCAGCCACCGAGATGGGTCGTTGGCGGCGCCGTGCCGAGGTCACGGATCAGTTCCTTGTAGATGTTGCGCAGGCTCGGCGGCAGCTTCTTGCCGACCGGGACCGAGAAGGCCAGCCCTTCCGCCTGGTCGGGCCCGTGGTACGGGTCCTGGCCGAGGATGACAACGCGAACGTCTTCCAGCGGCGTCAGCGCCAGCGCGCGGAACGGCTCGGGCGGATAGATCGTGGCGCCGGCGGCACGGCGCTCGGCCAGGAAGGCATTCAGGCGAACGCCCTCGGGGCTCGCGCGCCACTGCTCGACGATCGGCTGCCAGCTCATTGAAGCCCTTCGGCCGATGCGTACATCGCCCGATCCCCCGAGGGGATGCGAGCTTGCTTGGGGCGGCCCTGCGCGGCGCTCACTGGAACAGCTCGGCCAGCGCCTGGCCGGGGTTGGGCGCGCGCATGAAGGCCTCACCCACCAGGAAAGCGTTCACGTTGGCATCGCGCATGGTCTTCACATCGGCCGGCGCGAGGATGCCGGATTCCGTGACCAGCAGACGATCCTTCGGCACGCGATTCAACAGGCCTAACGAAGTATTCAGGCTGACCTCGAAGGTCTTGAGGTTGCGGTTGTTGATGCCCACCAGCGGCGTCCTGAGCTTCAGCGCGCGGTCGAGTTCGTCGCCGTCGTGCACTTCCACCAGAACGTCCATCCGCAGCGCGTGCGCGCAGGCCTCCAGATCGGCCATCTGCGCATCATCCAGGCAAGCAGCGATCAGCAGGACGCAGTCCGCCCCCATCGCTCGCGCTTCGAACACCTGGTATTCGTCGATCATGAAGTCCTTGCGGAGCACGGGCAGCTCGCAAGCGGCGCGGGCGGCTTGCAGGAACTCAACGGCGCCCTGGAAGAACGGGGCATCGGTCAGCACGCTCAGGCACGCGGCACCAAAGCGCGCGTAGCTTTCGGCGATCTCGGCGGGACGGAAGTCCGCGCGGATCACGCCCTTGCTGGGGCTGGCCTTCTTGATCTCGGCGATCACGGCACTTTGGCCGGCCGCGATCTTGGCGCGCAGCGCGGCCTCGAAGCCACGAACGTCGGTGCGGCCTTCGGCCTCCTCGCGCAGGCTTTGCAGCGAGCGGTGCTTGCGCGCCGCCGCCACTTCATCGCGCTTCACAGTGACGATGCGGTCGAGGATGTCAGACATTTTTCGTGGCCTCCACGAACTGGTCGAGCTTGGCCCGCGCGGCGCCGCTCTTGATGGCGGAACGCGCCAGATCGATGCCTTCGGCAATCGAAGGCGCGACATTGGCGGCGTAGAGCGTGGCGCCGGCGTTGAGCAGCACGATGTCGCGCGCCGCGCCCGGCTCGTCGGCCAGCGCGCCGAGCAGCATCTTGCGCGAATCCTCAGGACCGGCAACTTTCAGGCTGCGGTTCGAAACCATGGCCAGGCCGAAGTCTTCCGGGTGGATCTCGTACTCGGTCACCACGCCGTTCTTCAACTCACCGACCAGCGTGGCCGCACCGAGCGAGACCTCGTCCATGCCGTCCTTGCCCCACACCACCACGGCGTGCTCGGCGCCCAGGCGCTGCAGCACGCGCACCTGGATGCCGACGAGGTCCGGATGAAACACGCCCATCAAGATGTTGGGCGCGCCGGCCGGGTTGGTCAGCGGGCCGAGGATGTTGAAGATCGTACGAACGCCCAGCTCCTTGCGCACCGGCGCGATGTTCTTCATCGCGGGATGGTGGTTGGGCGCGAACATGAAGCCGATGCCGCTCTTCTCCACGCAGGCCGCCACCTGTTCGGGCTTGAGCATGATGTTGGCGCCTAAAGCCTCGAGCACATCGGCGCTGCCGGTCTTGCTGGAGACGCTGCGGTTGCCGTGCTTGGCGATCTGCGCGCCGGCAGCAGCGGCCACGAACATCGAGCATGTGCTGATGTTGAAGGTGTGGGCGCCGTCGCCGCCCGTGCCGACCACATCGACGAGGTGCGGCAGTTGAGGGAGCGTGACCTTGTTGGACAGCTCGCGCATGACTTGCGCCGCAGCGGCGATCTCGCCCACGGTTTCCTTCTTCACACGCAGGCCGATCAGCAGGGCCGACGCGATCACCGGCGACATCTCGCCACCCATGATGCGGCGCATCAGCTCCAGCATCTCGTCGTGGAAGATCTCGCGGTGCTCGATGACGCGGGTGAGTGCTTCGGTATCGGAAATGGCCATGGCGCTTACTTCTCCAGCAGGTATTCGCGGACCGCCGCGACGGCACGGTCGACGCCTTCGGCATCGACATCGAGGTGCGTGACGAAACGCAGCCGGTACAGGCCGGTGGCCAAAACGCCGCGCGACTTCAGATGCTCCATCAGACCCGCAGCTTTCGGGCCGACCAGATCGGCAAAGACGATGTTCGTCTGCGGCGCCTCGACGGTCAGGCCCGGCAGGCCTTGCAGCCCTTCGGCAAGCTGCCGGGCCAGTGCGTGGTCATCGGCAAGGCGAGCCACATGGTGATCGAGCGCGTGCAGCGCCGCAGCCGCCAGGAAACCCGCTTGGCGCATGCCACCGCCGGTCATCTTGCGCCAGCGTCGCGCGCCCTCGATGAAGGCCTTGGAGCCCAGCAGCACGGAGCCAACCGGCGCGCCGAGGCCTTTGGAAAAACAGACTGAGACGCTGTCGAAGTGACGCGTTATTTCCCGGGCAGCGGCATACGGATCGCCACCAGCAGCAACCGCTGCGTTGAACATGCGCGCACCGTCCAGATGCCGCGCCAGGCCGTGCTTCTTCGCCAGCTCGGAAGCGGCCGCCAGATAGTCCATCGGCAGCACCTTGCCGCCGATGGTGTTCTCCAGCGTCAGCAACCGGGTCTTCGCAAAGTGCGCATCGTTGGGCTTGATGTTGGCTTCGATGTCAGCGAGCAAAAGGCTGCCGTCCGGCTGGTGGTTCAGCGGTTGCGGCTGGATCGAGCCGAGCACCGCAGCGCCGCCGCCCTCCCAGCGGTAGGTGTGCGCGAACTGGCCGACGATGTACTCGTCGCCACGCTGGCAGTGCGCCATCAGCCCGCAGAGGTTGCTCTGCGTACCGCTGGCCATGAACAGGCCCGCCTCGAAGCCGAGCCGTTCGGCGGTTGCGCTTTGCAGCGCGTTGATCGAAGGGTCGTCGCCGAAGACATCGTCGCCGAGCGGTGCGGCCATCATCGCGGCGCGCATCGCAGCCGTCGGCTGCGTGACGGTGTCGCTGCGCAGGTCGACGATCTTGTTGTTGCCGCTCATGCCGCCAACTCCAGGAAGTTCTTGAGCATGGCGTGGCCGTGCTCGGAAAGGATGGACTCGGGGTGGAACTGCACGCCTTCCAGCGGCGTCTTCGTTCCAGCCAGACCGCGATGGCGCACACCCATGATCTCGCCATCCTCGCTGCGGCCGCTGATCTCCAGCACCTCGGGCATCGTGGCCTCTTCGATCACCAGCGAGTGGTAGCGAATGACGCTGAAGTCACGCGGCAGGCCGGCGAACACGCCGCGCTGGTCGGTCGTGAGCGTGCTGGCCTTGCCGTGCATCTGCGTCTTGGCACGGATGATGCGGCCGCCCAGCGCCTGGCCGATGCTCTGGTGGCCCAGGCACACGCCGAGGATGGGCAGCTGGCCCGCGTAGGCCTTGATGGCTTCCACGCAGACGCCGGCCTCGTTTGGCGTGCAGGGGCCGGGCGAGAACACGAGGTGCTCGGGCTTCAGCGCGCCGATCTCCTGCACGGTGATCTCGTCGTTGCGCACCACCTTCACGTCCGCACCGAGTTCGCCGAAGTACTGGACGAGGTTGAAGGTGAAGCTGTCGTAGTTGTCGATCATCAGCAGCATGTCAGCACCTTCTTCTCAAAAACCTTGTTCGACGAGTTCCGCGGCGCGCAGCAGCGCACGGGCCTTGGCTTCCGTCTCTTGCCATTCCAGCTCAGGCACCGAGTCGGCCACCACGCCGGCCGCAGCCTGCACGTAGAGCTTGCCGCCTTTGATAATGCCGGTGCGGATGGCGATGGCCAGGTCCATGTCGCCGGCAAAGCTCAGGTAGCCGCAGGCGCCGCCATAGATGCCGCGCTGCACGGGCTCCAGCTCGTCGATCAGCTCCATCGCGCGCACCTTGGGCGCGCCGGTCAGCGTGCCCGCCGGGAAGGTGGCCTTGAGCACTTCGAGCTGGCCGACCTCGGGCCGCAGCACGCCTTCCACGTTGGAGACGATGTGCATCACATGCGAATAGCGCTCGACGACGAAGGCCTGCGTGACTTTCACGCTGCCGATGCGCGCGATGCGGCCGATGTCGTTGCGCGCCAGGTCGATCAGCATCAGGTGCTCTGCGCGTTCCTTGGGGTCGGCCTTGAGCTCGACCTCCAGCTCCTGGTCGCGCTCGGGCGTCGTGCCACGCGGGCGCGTGCCGGCCAGCGGGCGGATGGTGACCTTGCGGGAACCATCGCCTGCATGTTCCTCGCGCACCAGGATCTCGGGGCTGGCGCCAACGATCTGGAAATCGCCCAGGTCGTAGAAATACATGTAGGGACTCGGGTTCAGCGTGCGCAGCGCGCGGTACAGCGCGATGGGCTCGGCCGTGTAGGGCTTCTCGATCCGTTGGCCGACCTGCACCTGCATGAGGTCGCCGGCGGCGATGTATTCCTTGGCGCGCAACACGGCGTCGATGTAGTCGGCCTTGGCGAAGCCGCGCGCCACTTCCTGCCGCGCGGTCGGCGGAACTTGCGGCGTTTCGATGCTTCGCTTCAGCCGCGACAGCAGCTCTTGCAAGCGCTGTTCGGCCTTGTCGTAGGCATCTGCCTGCGCCGGGTCAGCCCAAACGATCAGGTAGATGCGGCCCTGCAGGTTGTCGATGACGGCGACCTCTTCGCTCAGCAGCAGCAGGATGTCGGGCGTGCCGATGCCGCCCTCCTTCTGCACGCCGGCCACGCGACGCTCCATGGAACGCACGGCCTCGTAGCCGAAGTAGCCGGCCAGGCCGCCGCAGAAGCGCGGCAGGCCCTTGGGAATGCTGGGCTTGATGCGTTCCTGGTAGGCAGAGATGAAATCGAGCGGATTGCCTTCGTGACGTTCGACGACGGCACCGTCGGTCACCACTTCGGCCAGCTGCCCCGTGGCACGGATCAGCGTGCGGGCCGGCAGGCCGATGAAGCTGTAACGGCCGAAGCGCTCGCCGCCCACGACGGATTCCAGCAGGAAGCTGTTGCAGGGAGCTGCTGAGCAGAGCTTGAGGTAGAGCGAGAGCGGCGTCTCGAGGTCGGCAAACGCCTCGGCGACGAGGGGGATGCGGTTGAAGCCTTGGTCAGCAAGGCTTGCGAATTCTTGGCGGTTGATCACGGCAGACCCTTGGGCTGGCGGCGCGCGGCTGACTTGCGATCAGTGCGCCGTTGTCACGGTGGCCCCGGCCGTGTCGTATTTGTTGCGAACGCGACCGGGTTGTCAGGCAGAGATGAATGCGGCCCAGGCCCGCCAGGGCCAGGCTCCCCGGTCCTTGCCGGATCCTGCAATGAACTTGCGCGTGACAAACATGATGAATCCAGTGTAGCAGCGCCGCCGACAGGGCCTTTGGGAAGGCCGGCAGATGTGAAATCCAGCGCAAGTCGCCCTGCACTTTGCGGGGGCACCGCGTCATACTGCGCACTGACATAACTATTCGAGACAGCGTCATGCGAAAGATTCTTCTTGCCGCCCTGGCGATCCTGGCTGCCCTGAGCTTCACCGGTGCGCACGCCGAGACCGTCGAGGTCGCGGGCATCAAGTTCGACACCGTCGAGACCGTGGCCAACACCAAGCTGCAGCTCAACGGCGCCGGCATCCGCTACAAGGCCATCTTCAAGGTCTACGCCGCCGGCCTGTACCTGCAGAACAAGGCCAACACGCCGGAAGCCATCCTGGCCGACAAGGGCCCCAAGCGTCTGCACATCGTGGCGCTGCGCGACATCGACGGCAACGACCTCGGCAAGCTGTTCACCAAAGGCGTCGAAGCCAACGCCACGCGCGAGGAATTCGTCAAGGCCATCAACGGCATGCTGAAGATCTCGGAGCTCTTCGCCAACAAGAAGGAGCTCAAGAAGAACGAGAGCTTCAGCGTGGACTTCGTCCCGGGCGTTGGCACGGTGGTCTCGGTCAACGGCGTGGTGCAGGGCGATCCGATCAAGGAGCCCGAGTTCTACGGCGCCTTCCTGCACATCTGGCTGGGCAAGAACCCGCCGGACTCGCAGCTCAAGGAAAAGCTGCTGGGCGGCGGTCAGAAGTCCAACTGATCGAGCCTGTCGAGGTGCCGCAGCGCCGGCACCTCGCGAATCGGCTCCCCATGGTTGTAGCCGTAGGTCATCAAGACGACGGGGCAGCCCGCAGCGTGCGCGGCAGCGGCGTCGTTGCGTGAATCACCGATCATCAGTGTGGCCTCGGTCGATGTGCCCAGTGCCTCGCAGGTCTTGCGCAGCGGCAGCGGATCGGGCTTCTTGCGCTCGAAGGCATCGCCGCCAAAGACCACGGCGAAGTAATCGGCAATCCCCTTTCGCTCCAACAGCTCGCGCGCGAACGCGCCGGGCTTGTTGGTCAGACAGGCCATCGGCTTCCCCGTCGCGCGCAGACGCTCCAGGCCCTCGGTCACACCCGGGAACAGGGCCGAGTGCTCACCATTGATCTCGGCATAGTGGTGCTGGTAGAGCGCCCAGGCCTTTTCATACGCGTCGGCATCGGCGCCGACCTCGGCCAGCACCGAACGGATCAGATGCTCGCTGCCCTGGCCGATGGTCTTTTCCAGAAAGCCGCGCGAGACAGCCGGCAGCCGCAGATCCGCCAGTACACGCTGCAAGGCGGCATGGAAATCGCCGAGGGTGTCGACGAGCGTGCCATCGAGATCGAGGATGAAGGCTTGGGGAATCAGGTGGTGCGACTTGATAGAGTTCAAAATAGAAAAACGGAGTTCATAAATGGCACTCGCATGATCGCCGTTTCTCATCCATTCGCTGGGCGGTACGTACGAGCAGCAGGCGGCGCGACTTGTGGGGGCGCTGCCCCAGGCATTGGCGCGCCATCCACGACTTTGCTACCGCGACGTGGCGGTGCTGTATCCGGCAGCCTGGATCGGCGCCGCAGTAGCAGCCGCAGCGCAGGCCGCGGGCATCCCGCTCCTGCGCACAGACGGCAACGCGCTGCACCCGCGTTCCAGCCCTCTTGTGCAGTGGCTGGAGTTGCGCGCGGCCAATGGTGCTGCGACGGACGGCACACAGTCAAGCCTCGCTTCACGCGGGCTGGTTAAAGACGCGCGGCGGCTGTTTGCCGAGACGCTCCACGACGACGAACGGCGCATGGAGTGGCCCGGCCCCGCAGTGAGATCATGTCCGTCCCACCGGACATGATCTCCTGCCCATGCCACGCTCCGTCCTTCCCCGCACCTGCCCTCTCTTCCCGCTGGTCCTCCTCGCGCTGATCCATTCGACCAGCGCGAACGCGCAGGACAAGTCGCCGGCTGAACGCCCGCACACCGCAGCGCCCAACGTCACCGTGCTGGCGCAAAAGCTCGTCATGCCCGGCCTGGGCCGTGAGCGCACGCTGCGCCTGTACCTGCCGCCTTCGTACGCGGCATCGCCTGGCAAGCGCTACCCCGTGCTCTACATGCACGACGCGCAGAACCTCTTCGACGACGCCACCAGCTTTGCCGGCGAGTGGGGCGTGGACGAAACCCTCAATGAGCTGGCCCGCAAGGAGGGGCTCGAAGTCATCGTCGTGGGCATCGACAACGGCGCCGAGAAGCGCACCAGCGAGCTGATCCCCTTCCCTTCGCCGGCCGCGCCCAAGCCCGAGGGCGAGTCCTACCTGCGCTTCGTCGTCGAGGTGGTGAAGCCCTACATCGACACCCATTACCGCAGCCTGCCCGACCGTGATCACACCGCCATCATGGGCAGCTCGCTGGGCGGCCTGATCAGCCACGCAGCCCTGCTCAAGCACCCGCAGGTCTTCGGCCGCATCGGCGCGTTCTCGCCTTCGTACTGGGCCAATCTGCGGATGTTCGATGAAGTGGCGCTGGCACCCACGCCGCCGGGCACCCGCATCTACCTCTACGCCGGTGTCGACGAAGGCGAACAGATGGTGGGCGATGCGGTGCGCATGGCGAGCTACCTGCGCCAGGGCAATCCCGAGCTGTCCATGGAGCTGCGCGTCATCGCCGGCGCCAAGCACAACGAGGCCGCCTGGCGGAGCGAATTCCCGCGGGCCGTGCGCTGGCTGCTCGCTTCGCCTTGAATCGCTCGGGGTTAGCCCGAATCCGTGAATTCCGTCACGAAACCGTCTTCCTGCCTTCGTAACCTGCGCGCCGACCGACTCCCTCCAACGGCTGCACAACTTCGCAAGGCAAAACATGAAGACTTTGATTCGCAAGGCTTCGCTCAGCACCCTGGGCGCCCTCCTCCTGATCGCCGGCACGACCGCCGCACAGGCTCAAGTCCGCATCACTGAAGTCGCGCCCTGGAGCAGCGGCAATTCGCCGGTGGGCGCCGACTGGATCGAGCTGACCAACACCGGCAGCAGCGCCGTCAGCATCAGCGGCTGGAAGATGGACGACGACTCGGCCAGCTTCAGCAGCGCCGTGGCCCTGAGCGGCATCACCTCGATCGGCGCTGGTGAATCGGTAATCTTCATCGAAGGCAGCGGCACGGCCCTGGTGAACAGCTTCATCAGCAACTGGTTCGGTGGCAGCGCCCCGGCCGGCTTGCAGATCGGCACCTACAGCGGCTCCGGCGTCGGCCTGGGCGCGGGTGGCGATCAGGTCAACATCTTCAACAGCAGCGGCGTGCTGCAGGCGTCCATCAAGGTCGGCGCTTCCGACTCGTCGGCGCCCTTTCACACCTTCGACAACTCGGCCGGCACCACCGGCACGGGCACCACGTTCACCACGCTGAGCGTCGTCGGCACCAACGGCGCCTTCCTGACCGCCAGCGGCAACGAGGTCGGCTCTCCCGGTACTGTCGCCGCCGCTGTCGTTCCGGAGCCTTCCAGCTACGCCCTGCTGCTCGGTGGCCTGGCTGCGGTCGGCCTGATCGCACGCCGCCGCAGCGGCCAGCAAGGCTGATCGACCATGAAGAAGACCCGCCTCATCCAGCCGCTGCTGCTCGCATTGGCGGCCGCTCTCAGCTGCGGCGCCGCACAAGCGCAGAGCTCGCTGAACCTCGGCAACTACAGCGTCAGCGCCACCTATGCGCTGGACCGCCTGAACGGCACCAGCGGTGGCATCTCCGGTCTGGAGGCCTCGGCCGTCACCTACGCACGTGATCGCAACTCGCTGTTCTTCGTCGGCGACGAGGGCACGGGCGTCGTCGAAATCTCGCTGACCGGGCAGACGCTCGGCCACATGAATTTCGACTGGACCAGCACCGGCAGCGCCAAGCACGACACCGAGAGCCTCACCTACCTGGGCAACGGCCAGCTGGTTGTCGGTGAAGAGCGCCTGTACGACGCCTACAAGTTCAGCTATGTCAACGGCGGCTCGGCCAAGCTGGTGAACGCCGGCGTGTCGATCAGCAACGACAACGTCGGCAACGACGGCATGGAAGGCCTGAGCTATGACCCGCGCAACGGCGGCAGCTTCGTGGCGGTGAAGCAGGACGTGCCCGAGGACGTCAAGGCCGGCACGCTGAGCTTCGGCGCCAGCCTGAGCGGCACGGCCAACATGTCCACCCTGTTCGATCCGACCAAGCTGGGCCTGTCCACGCTGTCGGACGTGGCCGTGCTGTCGACGGTCGATGCGTTCGCCGGCACCGCCGTGGCCGATCACCTGCTGTTCCTGAGCCTGGGCTCGCGCATGCTGGTCGAAGCCGACCGCAACGGCAACGTGATCAGCAGCTTCGACCTGTCCAACGTCGTGCCGCACAACGGCATCGAAGGCGTGACCATCGACGAGAAGGGCACGATCTACCTCGTGGCCGAACAGGCGCAGGACGGCAGCATCTCGGCCGACCTCGCCCAATCGCAGTTGATCGTGCTGAGCCCGACGGCCGCCGTGCCCGAGCCCGCCAGCGCCACGCTGATGATGATCGGCGCCTTGAGCCTCCTCAGCCTCGCCAGGCGCCGCTGCCAGCAACGCTGAGACGTACCGGATCGGCCCGCAGCCACCTAAACTGCGGGCATGAACATTCTGTGCATCGGCGGCGCCAATGTGGATCGCAAGCTGCGCTTGCTGGCCACCCCGCACCCCGGCTCGAGCAATCCCGCCGAAAGCAGTGACCACCCCGGCGGGGTGGCCCGCAACGTGGCGGACAACCTCACCCGGCTGGGCCTGCCCGCGCTGCTGCTGACGGTGACCGGCGACGACGACTGGGGCCGGCAGCTGCTGGCCGGCATCGATGCCAGCGCCGTCAAGGTGCTGCCCGGCAAGCGGAGCGACAGCTACACCGCCGTGCTCGACCCGCAGGGCCAGCTGCTGATCGGCCTGGCCGCCATGCCGCTGGTCGAGCGCCTCGTGCCCGGCCTGCTGCCGGCCGCACTGCCCTCGCTCACGATGTTCGACCTGAACCTGCAGCCGGACACCATCGCGGCCCTGCTCGCTCGCTCCGGCGAAAGCCGCCTGGTCGCGGTGGCCGTCTCCGAGCCGAAGATGGCCCGCCTGCCCGACTCGCTCGTTGGCCTGCACGCGCTGCTGCTCAACGAAGGCGAGCTCGCTCAAACGGAAGGCCTCGCCAGCCTGCACGAGCGCGGCGTGCAGCACATCGCCGTCACGCTCGGCGCCAGCGGCGTGCGCCTGAGCAGCGCCGGCGGCGAGCCCGTCGATCTGCCCGCGCTCCCCGTCGACATCGTGGACGTCACCGGCGCCGGTGACGCCTTTGCGGCTGGCGTGTGCGCCGGCCTCTACCGTGGCGACGACTGGGCCGCAGCCTGCCGCCACGGCCTGGCACTCTCCGCCCAGGTGCTCCAAAGCATTTCCAGCACGCTATGAATCTCGAAGACCTGATCGCTTTCTCACCTGAAGTCGCTGCCGCACGTGCCCAGCACCGCCCCATCGTCGCGCTCGAATCGACCATCATCTCCCACGGCATGCCCCACCCGCAGAACGTGGAAACGGCGCGCGAGGTCGAGGCCATCATCCGCGCCGAAGGCGCGGTGCCGGCCACCATCGCCGTGCTGGGCGGCAAGATTCGCATCGGCCTGACCGACGCTGAGCTCGAACTGCTGGGCCGCTCGCCCGACGCCATGAAGCTCTCGCGCCGCGACCTGGCGTATGGCCTCAGCAGCGGACGCGTCGGCGCCACCACGGTGGCGGCCACGATGATCTGCGCCAGGCTCGCCGGCATCGAAGTGTTCGTGACCGGCGGTATCGGCGGCGTGCACCGCGGCGCCCCCGAGAGCTTCGATATCTCGGCCGACCTGCAGGAGCTGGCGCAAACGCCAGTGGCCGTGGTATGCGCGGGGGCCAAGAGCATCCTCGACATCGGCCTCACGCTCGAATACCTGGAAACGCAAGGCGTGCCGGTGGTCGCCGTCGGCCAGGAGAACTTCGCCGCGTTCTACACGCCCGACAGCGGCTTCAAGGCGGATTTCCGCATCGATGAGCCAGGCGAGGTCGCGCGCTTCGTGCGCACGAAATGGGCGTTAGGCCTGAATGGCGGCGTGGTGGTCAGCAACCCGGTGCCGGCCGATCAGGCGATGCCGCGCGAACAGATCGAAGCGATCACGCGCCAGGCCTTGGACGAGTGCGAAAGCCAGGGCATCTCGGGCAAGGCCGTCACGCCCTTTCTGCTGGCGCGCATCAAGGCACTGACCGGCGGCAGCAGCCTCGCGACGAACATCGCGCTGGTGAAGAACAACGCGCGCCTGGGCGCGCGGCTCGCCAAGGCCTTGCAGAAAGACTGAGTCAGAGCGCTTGCTCGAAGCGCAGGCGCAGTTGCCAACGGCCGTCGGGGCCTCGCGTCCACACATCGACCACCGAGCTGGTGTTGCCGTTCGCCTCGCGCAACAGGAAGTAGGCCACCGCCTCGGCGCCGACCTCATAGACCGAGAGCTCACTCAGGCTGGCGGCACTGCCACCCCGAGGCCGGCCGGCACCCAGCAGGCTCTCGCGCGTGAGCGCCTCCTGGCGGGGCCGGCGCAACTCGAAGAAGGGCCCCAGCAGGCGGTCAAGTGCGGCGGCGTTGCCGGCCGCCTGCGCCGCCGCCAGTTCCTGCTCCAGCGCGCCAATGGTCTTCATGTAGAGCGTCATGACCGGCGCGCCCTGGCCGCGACCGTCGGCCGACGTCTGGGCGTGCGCCGGCAGCGCCATGCACGCGATGCTGAGCAGCAGGGCACGGATCACGACGCTGCCCTCTTCAATAGCTCAGCGAGCAATAGCCGCCGGCGGCATTGACCCAGTTGCGCTGCAACAGCCAGTTGCGGCCGCCGAGCGTGACGTTGGCCGTGGCACCATTGCTCGTGGTGAAGGTGGTGCCCCAGGTCCACGCGCACTTGTCGGCGTTCTCCTGCCCGCGGTTGTCGTACCAGGCGTTCAGGTCCGGATCGGTGACCGCTTCCGAAAGCTCATGGAAGACCACGCTGGCCATGCCGTCGATGCCGCCGTCGCCATTGGGCGAAGGGCTGCTCACGCCGCAGCCCGACGGCGCAATGGTCGTCGCGTCGCCGACGAAGGCGTACTTGATGTCGGATCCGCTGATCGTGCCGTGGGTGTGCCAGCCGCAGTACTTGGAGCCGAAGCCGGAGGTCTCGGCAACGTCGGGCGCGGTCAGCACGAAATACACGCCGTTCGTGTCCTTGGGCAGGTAGCCGCCCGCGATCTGGTTGGCGACGATGGTCTGGATGTTGGCATCGCTCAGCGACTTGCCCAGCGAGTAGTTGTCGGTCGCCGACTGCACAAACGTGGCCGCATTGACGACCTTGCGGTTCGAGGCGTCGTAGTAGCTGGTGTTGGTGTTGAAGATGGGCGAGCCGCTCAGGCCCGGGATCAGCGACTCCAGGATCGACTTTCGCGACGCCGTCCAGTTGCCGTACCAGATGAAGTAGACGTTGACGCCCGCTGCGTTCGTCATCACCGGCCCGCCGTGATAGCTGATGCCGTTGTTGGCGCCGCCGCCGCCGACCGGCTTGGCTTGGCCCTTGTGGGCGTTCTCGGTGGCAACGGTATCGAGCTCGCCGTAGCCCTTGCCGCTGGGCTTGTAGACGTCCTGGTCGGACGCCTTGACCGAGCCGGCTTGAGCCGACCCGATCAGGCCGGCGCAACTCAGAACCACTGGAAGCAGGTGATGCAACTTCATGGACTCACTCCTTGGAGAAGGTTTTGAAAGTTATCGAAATCGCGCAAGTGCGCATCGCCATTGCACTCTCGCGTCCGCTCCAGCAGCTAGGGAAAATCCATGATTTCTGCGGGGCTTGTTGCACTTGTTTCAACGACGGTGTCGATAGCCCGTCGGCAAGCTTGCAACGCTCTCTTGGCGAGCGCCCTCATGCGCCGCCCAGCGCCTGCCTCACCGCGTCGTCCACGCTCCAGGCCGTATAGCGTTCGGGCGGCAGGTGCGGTGCGGCCAGGCGATCCAGCAGCTCGCGCACCGGATCCTTGGCACGCGCGAGGAACACCGGCACCGGGCAGTTCGCGGCGAACTCGCCCAAGGCCTCGAGGCTGCCGGCATCGAGCGTCGGCGACTCCTCCAGACTGAGGACCAGCGCGCGCAGCTGCGCCTCGCCGTGCAGGCGCTGCGCGATCGTCGCGAAGACCGGATCGGCGTTGCCGAAGAACAGCGGCATCGCCGGCCGCGCGATCACGAGTCCGGCCGGTGTCGCCGCTTCTGGATGGCGCTTCAGGTCCACGAAGTCATGCCCGGCGCCGAGCTGGCCCAGCCATTCGACGCTGGGCGTGGCCATGCCGCGCAGGAGCAGCAGGAGGCTCAGGCCGATGGCCGCGAGCAAGCCGTCAAGCACGCCCAGCACGAGCACACCGAACAGCGCCGTCAGCGCCACCAGTCGATCACGGCGCCAGACGAAATAAGGCTTGAGCGCGCGCGGATCGAGCGAGTGGCTCATCGCATGAATGACGATGGCGGCCAGCACCGGCTCGGGCGTGTGCGCGATCCATTGCAGCAGCGTGAGCACCGCGACCAGCACAACCGCCGCTGCACAAAGCCCGGCCGCGCGGCTCTGCGCGCCGGCCGCTTCGTTGGCGGAGCTGGCCGAGAAGCCCGCACCCACCGGCATGCCTTGCATCAGCGCAGACAGACCATTGGCCAGGCCGAGCGCGATCAGGTCGCGATTGGCGTTCACCGCATCGCCATGGCGCAGTGCCAGCGTGCGGATCGAGCCATACGATTCCGCGTAGAGGATCAATGCCAGCGCGGCCGACAGCTCGCCAAGCCGCATCCACGCATCGACCGACATCGCCGGCCATTGCGGCCACCCGAGCTGCAAGGCGAACGGTCCGACCGCATGCACGCCCCAACGCGCACCGAAGCCCGCCAGATCGAAGCCGATGCCCAGCGCGATCACGAGCAGGGCCGCGGGCACGAAGGGAAAGCGGCGCAACAGATGCAGCAGCGCCAGGCTGCCCGCGGCGAGCGCGAGACCGGCGAGATTCCACTGCGGCAGCTCGCCCAGCAAGCCCGCCACGAGGCGAAAGAAATCGCCATGCGAGGGATGAACGTCCAGCACCGTCGGCAACTGCTTGGCCACGATGGTCAGCGCCAGGCCAAGTGCGAAGCCGCGCAGCACCGGCTTGGCAATCAGGTTCGAGACGGCGCCCGCGCGCATCAATCCCGCCACCACGAAGAACACGCCCGCCAGCAGCACGAGGCCCGTCACCAACGCACCCGGCGCAGCGAGGCCGACCGCGGAATGCGTGGCCGCCAGCAACACAGCCGCTGAAGACGAAGTCGCCGAGACGATGGCGAAACGGCTCGCACCCATCACGCCGTAGACCATCAGGCCGCACAGCAGCGCCATCACGCCAGCCTGCGGTGGCAAGCCTGCGATGCCGGCATAGGCCACGGCCTCCGGCAGCAGCAGGCCCGCAATGGACAGGCCCGCTACCGCATCAGCACGGGTCATGCCTGCCCGTGCCATCCGGGCAGGTAGCGGGCTTCAGCCGAACGCGCCAATTCAACGGCACGGGCGAGCGCCGCGGCGGCGAGTGGCTCGCCTTTCCCAACCAGCGTGCGCGCCGGCATGCGGGCGCGAAAGTAATCGGCCCAGAGGAACTCGGTGTAAGGCTCGGCGTCCTTCGCATACCCGCCGGCCTCGCGCACGAAGCCCGCGAGGCTGCGGTATGGATCGTCGCGCAGCTCGCTCACCTGCTGCGGAATGCGCGCGTACTCGCGGCGCTGGCCGCGTTGGTCGAAGGGGTGCGCCCAGCGGTGGAACTCCATCACGCGCCAGAAGGTTTCGCCTTCAAGCTCGGACAGATCGGCCAGCTCCATCACCCAGACCTCAGCCACGGCCTCTTCGTGCAGCGCCAGGCCGAGGTGGTGGTGATCGACGATGTAATGCAGCCCGCCAGGGCCACGCACCGCCGGGAACCAGTGGCTGGCCAGCAGTTTCTTGCGCTCCTTGGGCTTGAGCTCGGCCCAGTGCTCGCGCTTGAGCCGCACCTCGGCCAGGCCGACGGTCAGCTGCGTGGGCCGCAGTGCATGCAGCGGCACGCGGATCAGGTGTTGACCGGGCCGCTGCATCGGCCGCTTCAGCCTTGGGCGATGCGCTTGGCCAGGTGGGCCAGCGCCTCTTCCACCTGGTCCACCAGCACCAGGCACAGATCGCCCGGTTGCAGGCGGTCCAGCGCGGTGTCGATGGCGATGAACTCGCCGTGGATCTCGTCGATCCTCTTCGTACGCTCGGCACCTTGCAGGCCGGCGCGCAGCAGGGCCATGACTTCGCCCTCCTCGCGGCCGCGTTGGCAGGCGTCTTCGTAGAGGATGACGTCGTCGAAGGCGCGGCCGAGGATCTCGGTCTGCACGCGGATGTCCTCGTCGCGGCGGTCGCCGGCGCCGCTGATCACGACAGAGCGCGTCTTGGCCGGCAGCGCTTCGACCGCAGAAACGAGCGCGTGCATGGCGTCGCCGTTGTGGCCGTAGTCGGCAATCACGGTGGCGCCGCGGAAGTCCATCACATTGAAGCGGCCGGGCGCGTTGTCGGCGTCGTTGGCGAAGCTGCCCACGCCGCGGCGGATGGTGTCCCAGTCCAGGCCTACGCCCCAGGCGGCAGCGACGGACGCCATGGCGTTCTCCACCTGGAAGCCGATGGCGCCATTGCGCGTGATGGGGATGTCGCGCAGCGGGATGGTCTCGCGCCAGGAGCCCTGCGCGGCCACGAGCTGGTCGCCGTCCACGTAGACGCAGCGCTTGCCTTGCGAGCGGTGCGCGGCCATCAGCGGGTGATGGCGGTCGGCGGCGAAGTAGATGATCTGGCCGGGGCAGGTGGCGGCCATGCGGGCCACGACCGGGTCGGCCGCGTTCAGCACGGCATAGCCGGTGGGCGCGACGTTCTGAACGATCACGCGCTTGACCAGGGCCAGGTCTTCCACGGTGTGCAGGAAGTTCATGCCGAGGTGATCGCCGGCGCCAAGGTTGGTGACCACGGCCACCTGGCAGCGGTCGAAGCCCAGGCCTTCACGCAGCACACCGCCACGGGCGGTCTCGAACACGGCCGCTTCCACGTCCGGGTGCATCAGCACGTTGCGGGCGCTCTTGGGGCCGGAGCAGTCGCCGCTGTCGATCTGGCGGCCGTCCACGTAGACGCCGTCGGTGTTGGTCATGCCGACCTTGAGGCCCAGCGTGGCGAAGATGTGCGCGATCAGGCGCGTGGTCGTCGTCTTGCCGTTGGTGCCGGTGACGGCCACGACCGGGATGCGCCCGTCTTCGCCCTTGGCGCCGCTGCCGTAGAGGTGGCTGATGATGGCCTCGCCCACGTTGCGGCCCTTGCCGAAGCTGGGCGAGAGGTGCATGCGCAGGCCGGGCGCGGCGTTGACTTCCACCACGCCGCCGTTCACCTCTTCCATCGGGCGCAGCACGCTCTCGGCGACGACGTCCACGCCGCACACATGCAGGCCCACGACCTGCGCGGCGGCGATGGCGCGCGCCGCCACTTCAGGATGCACGTCGTCCGTCACGTCGGTGGCCGTGCCGCCCGTCGAGAGGTTGGCGTTGTTGCGCAGGATGACACGATGGCCCTTCTCGGGGATCGATTCGGGCGTCAGGTCCTGCAGCGCCAGGCGCGCGACGGCGATGTCATCAAAGCGGATCTTGGTCAGCGAGGTGGCGTGGCCGTCGCCACGGCGCGGGTCACTGTTGACCTTGTCGACGAGTTGCTTGACGGTCAGCACGCCGTCGCCGATCACGTGCGGCGGGTCGCGGCGCGCGGCGGCCACGAGCTTGTCGCCCACCACCAGCAGGCGGTAGTCGGCGCCGGGCAGGAACTTCTCGACCATCACCTGGCCGATTTCGTCCGCGGCCTTGTACGCCGCATCGAGATGCTCGCGCGTGGCCACGTTCACGGTCACGCCCTTGCCCTGGTTGCCGTCCTGCGGCTTGACCACGACGGGCAGGCCGACTTCGAGCGCAGCGGCCCAGGCGTCGTCCGGCGATTCGGCAGGACGGCCGATGGGCACGGGCACGCCGGCCGATTGCAGCAGGCGTTTGGAGAGGTCCTTGTCTTGCGCGATGGATTCGCTCACAGCCGACGTGGCGTCCACTTCGGCCGCCCAGATGCGGCGCTGCTTCGCGCCCCAGCCGAACTGCACGAGACTGCCTTGCGTGAGGCGGCGGAAGGGCACGCCACGCGCCGCTGCGGCATCGACAATGGAGCCCGTCGAGGGGCCGAGGCGCACGTCCTCGTCCTGGTCGCGCAGGGCCTTGATGGTGGCTTCGGCATCGAAGGCGCCGTCGGTCTTGAGCGCGGCTGCCAGCAGCTTGCAAGCAGCGTCGAAGGCCATGCGGCCGACGTCTTCCTCGCTGTACTCAACGATCACCTGGTAGGTGCCGGCCTCGCCGGTGTCGTGCGTGTGCGAGAACGTGACCGGGCAGCCGGCCTGGGCCTGCAGCGCCAGCGTGGCCTGCTCCAGCACGTGGGCCAGCGTGAGCGGCGTGCGCTGGCCGGGGTCGGCGCGCAGGATCGAGTTCAGCGGACCGACGCCGGGGAAGAACTCGCGCAGCCGCTTCTCGAAGCCCGGCAGGTCGGCGATGGACTGTTCCTCGGGGCTGCAATGCACGACGGCCTCGATGGCCGTGTGGCGGCTCCACATGTTCGGGCCGCGCAAGGCGCGTGTACGGGAGACTTCCATGGTGGTCTTCAGCTCTTGAATTCGGGAACGAAGGTGTCGAGGCCGGCGGAAATCAGCTCGGCGGGAATGTTCAGGGCCCAGGCGGCGGCGACGGCGGCCAGCACCGTGGAGGCGTCGCAGGACATGTCGGCGGCGGCAAAGCGGCGCAGCAGCGAGTCGACATTGGCGCCGGTCGTCTCGCCCGTGCCTTGCGCCAGCATCGCCATGCCGCCTTGCAGGAAGACGGCGCGACCGCCCTGTGCGCGATGGGCCTGCACAGCGGCGGGGTCGAGCGCGTAAAGCAGCACTTCGCCATCGGACAGATCGGCCATCTCGGCCACCAGCGGCACTTCGGCGTTGAGCACGGCAGCGCCTTCGGACAGCACCACGTCGATCTGCGTGCGCAGCACCTTGTACAGCTGCTGCTCGATCTGCACGTCGTAGTGGCCGAGTGCTTCCACGCCTTCGGCATCGGTCACCACGCCGACCAGGGCACGGTCATAGGCCAGGCCGTCGCGCAGGATGGCTTCGGCGCTGTTCTCCACCACCACGGCGTCGCAGCCGCGGTTCATCAGCAAGCGATGGGCGGCATCCCAGCTGGCGCCGCTCTTGCGGTCCACACGGCGATTGCCCAGGAAGAGACCGTCGCGGCTGGCCAGACCGACATGGCGGCCGTTCAGGTGCAGCAGCCAGGCCACGAGGCGCGCCACCTGGTGCGTGCCACGCGAGCCGGCCACGCCGACCACGGGGATGCGGCCGGTCTCGTCTTCAGCAAACAGGTGATCGATGATGGCCTGGCCCACGGGCTGCGGCGCGCCGCTGGCGGGCTTCAGGTGCATGAGCAGCCCCGGGCCGGCGTTCACCTCGACGATGGCGCCGCCGGTCTCGGACAGCGGCTTGCCGATGTCTTCGGTCACGAGGTCCACGCCGGCGATGTCCAGGCCGATGGTGCGCGCGGCCAGCGAGACGGCGTGCGCCACCTCGGGGTGGACTTCTTCCGTGCAATCGAAGGCCACATTGCCGTTGCGCTGGATGAGCACGCGCTTGCCGACCGGCGGCACGCTGTGGATGGTCATGCCCTGGCGGCCGAGGTCGAGCAGGACGACGCTGTCTTCGGCAATGTCCAGGCGGTTGAGCGGGAAGTCCTCGGTCAGGCCGCGGCGCGGGTCGGTGTTGATCTGGCTGTCGACCAGTTGTTGCACGGTCTGCTTGCCGTCACCCACCACCCAGGCGGCCTCGCCGCGTGCGGCGGCCACCACCTGGCCGCCCACCACCAGCAGGCGGTGCTCGTTGCCGGGGATGTAGCTCTCGACCAGCACTTCGGAGCCGTGCGCCTCGGCCACCGCAAAGGCGGCCTTCACGTCAGTCTCGTTCTGCAGGTCCAAGGTCACGCCGCGGCCGTGGTTGCCGTCGGACGGCTTGACGACCACGGGCAGGCCCACATCTTGAGCGGCCGACCACGCGGCCTCGGCACTGCGCACGGCCACGCCCGAAGGCACGGGCACGCCCACGGCCTTGAGCAGGGTCTTGGTCAGGTCCTTGTCGCCGGCGATGCCTTCGGCGATGGCGCTGGTCATGTCGGTTTCGGCCGTCCAGATACGGCGCTGGCGGGCGCCGTGGCCCAGCTGCACGAGGTTGCCGTCGTTCAGGCGGATGTGCGGGATGCGGCGGTCGGTGGCGGCGGCGACGATGGCTGCCGTCGAAGGACCGAGGTAGCAGTCGTCAAGCTTCTCGCGCACGCGGGCCACGGCGGCGTCCACATCGAAGGCCTCGGCGTTGATCACGGCCATCAACAGAGCATGGCCTTCCTTGAGAGCCTGGCGGGCCACCTGCTCATCACGGGCGCGGAAGACCATGCGGTAGACACCGGTCTGGGTCGTCGAGCGGGTCTGGCCGAAACCGGTGGGCATGCCGGAGAGGTTCAGCAGCTCGATCACCACGTGCTCCAGCACATGCCCCATCCAGGTGCCTTCTTCCAGGCGCTGCAGGAAGCCACCACGCTCGCCCACGCCGCAGTGGTGCTCGATCAGGGCCGGCAGGGCCGTGGTCAGCCGGGTGTTGAAGCCCTCGATCTTCTGGCTGGGGAAATCCTCCAGCTCGCCCAGATCGAGCCAGACCTCCAGCACAGGGCGGTAGGTCCACATGTTCGGGCCGCGCAGGTAGTTGACGCGCAGCAGCTGGATGTCGGGCTTCTTGCTCATGGACGACGGAAATCGAAAGACGGTAAGGGGGCAGGGTGCAATTGTGCGGTGATTTGTGCGGTTTTTTTAGCAACCATCGGGCCCGGGGCGGGCCGCAGCGGGGGTTCTGAACGCGGGTGTTGTGAGCTTTGCGTCAAAATTCGGGAATTCAGCGAAAGAACAATGCAAGAACACCCTCCAGTTGCAGCGGATCCGCATCCGCAGTGGCCTGCCCTGCAGGCCAGATTGTTGCCAGGTGAGAACGTCACCGCCCCGCTGGAGGTTGACCTCGACGCCAGCCTGCGCTTTGCGCGCGGCCTGCTGGTGCTGACGGATCAACGCCTGCTGGCCTTCGAGCCCTCCACCGGCGCATGGAGCGAATGGCCCCTGCGCAACGATCTGCAGATGCGCATCTCCGACCATGCCGGCGTGGGCCTGCTGGAGCTGGTGGACGCCCAGGGCCGCCTGGCCACCTGGCGCTTCACGCTTGCGCTCACCTTGCAGGCCCAGCGCTGGCAGGAAGCGTTCGAGAAGCGCAACGAGCCGCCGCGGGAGTCAGCTGAAGATGTCAGCTACTGCCCGAGCTGCAAGGCGCCCCTGCCGCCCGACAGCGAGGAATGCCCGACCTGCGAACGCGAGCTGCACACGCCGCCGAGCACCTGGGTGCTGCTGCGCCTGTGGCGTTTTGCCCACCCTTATCGCGGCCAGCTGCTGACCGGCTTCTTGCTGATGCTGGGCGCCATGGCGTCCACCCTGGTGGCGCCCTACCTGACCATGCCGCTGATGGACAAGGTGCTGATCCCCTTCCAGCAGGGGCACCACATCGAGGCGTCCACGGTCTCGATGTACATGGGCGGCCTGCTCGCCGCAGCGCTGGTCTCCTGGGGCCTGGGCTGGGGCAAGACCTACATCCTGGCGCTGGTGTCGGAGCGCATCGCGGCCGACCTGCGCACCGCCACCTTCGAGCACCTGCTGGGCCTCTCGCTCGAGTACTTCGGCAGCAAGCGCACCGGCGACTTGATGAGTCGTATCGGGTCGGAGACGGACCGCATCAGCGTCTTTCTCTCGCTGCACGCGCTGGACTTCATCACCGACGTGCTGATGCTGACGATGACCTCCATCATCCTGTTCAGCATCAACCCCTGGTTGGCGCTGGCCACGCTCCTGCCCCTGCCCTTCATCGCCTGGATGATCCACCTGGTGCGCGACCGCCTGCGCACCGGCTTCGAGAAGATCGACCGCGTCTGGGGCGAGGTCACCAGCGTGCTGGCCGACACCATACCCGGCATTCGCGTCGTCAAGGCCTTCGCCCAAGAAAAGCGCGAGGCCATGCGCTTTCGCCAGGCCAACCGGCACAACCTCAACCTCAACGACAAGCTCAACAAGACCTGGAGCCTGTTCGGCCCCACCGTCACGCTGCTGACGGACCTGGGGCTGCTTGTGGTCTGGGCCTTCGGCATTTGGCTGGTGGCGGGGCAGAGCATCACCGTGGGCACACTCACCGCTTTCCTCGCCTACATCGGCCGCTTCTACGGCCGCATGGATTCGATGAGCCGCATCGTCTCCGTCACGCAGAAGGCCGCGGCCGGTGCCAAGCGCATTTTCGACATCCTGGACCACCAGAGCAACGTGCCCGAACCGACGAACCCGACGGCGCTGAAGGACGTGAAGGGCGGCATCCAGATCCGCGACATCGGCTTTCGCTACGGCAATCGCGCGGTGATCCGCGGCCTGTCGCTGGACATCCAGCCGGGCGAGATGATCGGCCTCGTCGGCCACAGCGGCTCGGGCAAGAGCACGCTGGTGAACCTGATCTGCCGCTTCTACGACGTGACCGAGGGCGGCATCAGCATCGACGGCGTCGACCTGCGCCGCATCGCCGTGGCCGATTTCCGCAAGCACATCGGCCTGGTGCTGCAGGAGCCCTTCCTGTTCTTCGGCACGATTGCCGAGAACGTCGCCTACGGCAAGCCCGAGGCCACGCGCGAAGAGATCGTCGCCGCCGCACGCGCCGCGCATGCGCACGAGTTCATCCTGCGCCTGGCGCAAGGCTACGACTCACTGGTCGGCGAACGCGGCCAGGGCCTGTCGGGTGGCGAGCGCCAACGCATCTCCATCGCCCGCGCGCTGCTGATCAACCCCAAGCTGCTGATCCTGGACGAAGCCACGTCCTCCGTCGATACGGAGACCGAGAAGGAAATCCAGAAGGCGCTGGACAACCTCGTCAAGGGCCGCACCACCATCGCCATCGCCCACCGCCTGTCCACGCTGCGCAAGGCCGACCGCCTCGTGGTGATGGACCGCGGCCAGATCGTCGAGGTCGGTCCGCACGACGAGCTGATGGAAAAGCGCGGCCACTACTGGCGGCTGTATGAAGCCCAGGCCCGCCGCGTCGATTCCGAAGAAGCCGAACCCGTCGTGCCGCCCAACCCGAACGTCCACGTGGTGGAACAAGCATGAAGCTCAGCCGCAACTCTTTCGGCCGCCTGGTCTTCGTGGACGACCAGGGCCAGCATCACGTCGGCGTCGTACCCGTACGCGCCCACCCGATCAGCGCACCTGACGAAGGCGTGTCCATCGTCGGCCCGGACGGCCATGAGCTGGTCTGGCTGGCACGGCTCTCCGAGCTGGCCTCGCCGGCCCGCGAACTGATCGAAACCGAACTCGCCTCGCGCGAGTTCTCGCCGGTGATCCACCGCATCAAGCAGGTCTCCACCTTCGCCACGCCCAGCCAATGGACGGTGGACACCGATCGCGGCGAGACCACCTTCATCCTGAAGACCGAGGAAGACATCCGCCGCCTCGGCGAAGGCCGTCTGCTGATCGCCAGCAGCCACGGCATCGGCTTCGTGGTGCCGGATCGGTTTGCGCTGGACAAGCCGTCGCGAAGGCTGCTCGAACGCTTCCTGTTCTGAGTTCCGACTAGCGCGCCAGCAAGCGCGTCAGCCCCAGCAACGCGTCGAGATTCGGCGTTGGCACCTGCAGGTGCCTCGCCACCTCGTGCGCCGCACCGAGCAGGCTCTGGTATTCGAGCGGGCGGCCCGCTTCGAGGTCCTGCAGCATCGAGGTCTTGAAGGCGCCCAGCTTGCGCGTGACGGCATGACGATCCTCGGGCGTCTGGCCAGTGGCGCACCCGAAGTGCATGGCGAGCGCTTCGGCTTCGACCATCACGCGGGAGATGAAGCCGCGCACGAGTTCGTCGTCCAGGATGCGGTCGGCCGTGGCGCGCGTCAGGGCCGAGACCGGGTTCATGGTCATGTTGCCCCAGAGCTTGAACCAGATGTCGCGCTGGATGCGCTCGGAGACTTCGACCTCCACACTGGCCTGCGAGAACAGCGCGGCCACGTCGCGCAGCGAGTCGCTTGGGCCGCCGATCATCTCGCCGAGGATGAAGCGCCGGCCCATCACGTGGCGGACGACGCCGGGCTCGGGCACCGTGCAGGCCAGGTGCGCGACTGCGCCGATCACGGCGGAGCTCGGGATGTTCGCGGCGATCGAACCGTCGGCATCCACGGACTTGAGCTGCAAGCCGCGCGTCGGCCCCTGCACGCCGTCGAAGAAGCACCAGGGCACGCCGTTCATCGCCGGCAGCACGCGGGTGTGTGGCCCCATCAGTGCGCGCACGGCGGGCGCCGCGGCGGACAACGCCGGGCCCTTGACGGCGACGATGACCAGATCCTGTGGGCCGAGCTCGGATGGATCGTCGCTGGCGAGGATGCGGGCCATGCGCTCCGCACCTTCCATCTGCAGCCGCAGGCCGTGCTCGCGCACCGCCGCCAGCGTGGCGCCGCGCGCCAGGGCCGCGACTTCCGCGTGACCGTCAAGCAGAACCGCCAGCCAGCCGCCAATGGCGCCCAGGCCCACGATACAAACCTTCATGCCTTGTTCTTCCTCTTGAAATCGTGAGCGACAAGTCTCGCACGCAGCGCGCCGGGGCGAAGCGTTGCACGGATGGGGCGAAGCGCGGCGCGGCACCTCGAACGTGGTGTTCGCACGGTGTATGGTGGCGCCCATGACGAACAAGGACCGCTCGCCCCGGCTGATCTGGGCGCTGGCCGCCTTCATGCTGGCCAATGGCGCGCTGCTGGGGCTGGCGGAGTTCCAGCATTACCGCGGCCAACATCCCTGGGAGCCCTTTTTGTGGGAGCTCAGCTCGGCCGTCGTCGTCGGCGCGCTGATCCCGGCCATCTACCGCTGGCATGCCCGGGCGCGTTGCCGGCCGTGGGCGGTCTTCGCCGGCCTGCATCTGCTGGGCGCCGTGCTGTTCGTGCTGTGCCACGTGGCCGGCATGTTCGGCCTGCGCTTCGCGTTCTATGCGCTGATGGGCCAGCGCTATGAGCCCGGCAGCTGGCTCGACGTGCTGGCCTATGAGACCGGCAAGGACCTGATCAGCTATGTGCTGATCGTTGGCATCTGCCACGGGCTGCAGCTGTGGTTCGAGGGTCAGCAACGCGATCGCGAGCTGCAGGCGGTGCGCAGCGAACTCGCCGAGGCTCGGCTGGCGCGACTGGCCGAGCAGATCCAGCCGCACTTCCTGTTCAACACGCTCAATCTCATCTCGGCCACGATGTACGAGGACGTGGCCCGCGCCGACCGGCTGCTGTGCGAGCTGGCCGAGCTGCTGCGGCAGCAGCTCGCTGCACAGGCCACGCAACAGCACACGCTGGCCGATGAGTTGCGGCTGGTCGAGCCCTACCTGTCCCTGATGCAGGCGCGCTTCGGCGAACGGCTGGCGGTACGCATCGAAGTCAGCGAGGAGGCGCGCCGATGCCAGGTGCCAACGCTGCTGCTGATCTCGCCGGTGGAGAACGCGATCAAACATGACGTGGCGTTGAACAGCGCAGCGGTCGAGGTGCGCGTGCTCGGCAACGTGGCGAATGGCGAACTGTGCCTGGCCATCGAGAACAGCGGCACCACGGCCGAACGCGACGCACGCGAAGGCGCCATCGGCCTGGCCAATCTGCGCCAGCGCGTGGCCACGCTCTATGGCAGCCGCGCCGCAGTGAGCCTGGAAGCGCTGGCGCCGCGAGGCAGCCGGCTGGCCATCCATCTGCCGCTGCCCGCGTGATGACGACAATGCGGATCTTCATCGTCGACGACGAGCCGCCGGCACGCGCCAAGCTGCGCCGCCTGCTGGGCGAGCTGCCCGGCGTGGAGCTGGCCGGCGAAGCTGCCGATGCGAGCGAAGCCCTCGCCCGGCTTCCGCAAGCCGCTGCAGACGCCGTGCTGCTCGACATCGAGATGCCCGGCATGAGCGGGCTGGAGTTGGCCCTGCAATTGCCGCCGGGCTTGCTCTGCGCCTTCTCCACGGCCTACGACGAGCATGCCGTGCGCGCCTTCGAGCTCAATGCGGTGGACTACCTGCTCAAGCCCTACACGGGCGAGCGCCTGGCGCAGACGATGGCGCGACTGCGCGAGCGCATGGGCGCGAGAGAACAGGCCCGCGTTGGGCTGCTCACGGCGCTGCAGGCGACGCAGCCCGTGGCCGGCCATTGGCTGGTGGAGCGGCGCGGCGCGCTGCACAAGCTCGAGCTGTCAGCCGTGCAATGGGTGAGCGCGGCGGACAACTACATCGAGCTGCACGCGCCGCCGGACAGCTTCATCGAGCGCCGCACGCTCACGGCCTTTTTGGCGCACCCGGCCGTGGCCGGGCGCTTCGTGCGCGTGCACCGCAGCCATGCCGTGAACCCCGCGCACATCCAGTCCATCGCGGCCTTGCCCGGTGGCGAGGCGCTGCTCACCTTGAGCAGCGGACGGCAGCTGCGTGTCTCGCGCACGCATCGGCAACAGCTGGCGCCGTAGCTCATCCCGTAGTCCATCCCGTAGTTCACCCCGGAGCTCCCGCGCTTCGCCCCATTCCGCTGGCCTGCGTTCGCGGCAGCGACGAAGCTGGCGGCATGAACACGACCACCACTCCATCGTCGCGCCACCACTTCCTCGACTGGCTGCGCATCCTCGCCTTCGGGCTGCTGGTGCCCTATCACGTGGGCATGTACTACGTGACCTGGGGCTGGCATGTGAAGAGCGCTGCGGCATCCAGCACGATCGAGCCGCTGATGCTGCTCACGGCGCCCTGGCGCATGGGCCTGCTGTTCCTGATCTCCGGCGCGGCCACGCAGTTCTTGCTGCAGCGCCCCGGCCGCTTCGTGCGGCCACGCTCGCGACGGCTGCTGTGGCCGCTGCTGTTCGGCATGTTCGTGATCGTGCCGCCGCAGGCTTACTACGAGGTCGTCACCAAGCTGGCCTATGCGGGCAGCTATGCCGAGTTCATGAAGCTCTACGTCACCGGCTATCACGGCTTTTGCCACGGCACCGACTGCCTGTCGATGCCGACCTGGAACCACCTCTGGTTCCTGCCCTATCTGTGGGCGTACACGATGCTCGGCTGGATGTTGTGGAAGCTGTGGCCCAGCTGCAGGGATGGCTTCGAGCGCCTGGTCGGCGGTATCGGCAACAGCGGCACCGTGCTGCTCGCGCTGGCCCTGCCGCTGATGGCAGCGCGGCTCACGCTGGGCTTCTTTCCGTCCACGCACAACCTGACCTGGGATTGGTACAACCACCTGCAGTACTTCTATCTCTTCTTGCTCGGCATGCTCGGCGCGAAGAGCGACGTGTGGACGCTGATGCAGCGCTGGCGCTGGCCCGCCCTCGCCTTTGCGGTGCTGGCCTGGGCCGTGCTGCTGGCCTACTTCAGCCACTACGACAAGCTGGAGCCGCCGCCCGTCGCGCTCTACGGCCAGCGCCTGCTGTGGGGCGCGCTGGAATGGGCAGCCATCGTCGCCGCCTGCGGCCACGCCAAGCAGTGCCTGGATTTCGACCACGCCGCACGCCGCTGGCTCACGCCGGCCATCTTCTGCCTCTATGTCTTCCACCAGACGGTGATCGTGCTGCTGACCCGCGTGCTGCTGCCGCTGGCATTGCCACCGCTGGCTGAAGGGCTGCTGCTGATCGCACTGACCTTCTCGGTCTGCCTCGCGGCCTATGCGCTGCTGCGCCACGTGCCGCTGCTGCGGGAGTTCGTCGGCATTGCCCCGCCGAAGACAGAGCGCACGGCCGCGAGCCAAAATGCGGCCATCCTGCATCCCTCCAAGACCTGAGATGAAATACCTGCACACCATGGTCCGCGTGGCCGATCTCGAAGCCTCGATGAAGTTCTACCGCGATGCGCTGGGACTGGTCGAGGTGCGCCGCAACGCCTACGAGGCGGGCCGCTTCACCCTCGTCTACCTGGCCGCGCCGGACGACGAGGCCGGCCCCTACCAGCCGCAGATCGAGCTGACCTACAACTGGCCCGATGCCGACGGCAAGGCCGAGGCCTACACGGGCGGGCGCAACTTCGGCCACGTGGCCCTGGCGGTGAAGGACATCTACGCCACCTGCGCACGCCTGCAGGAGCACGGCGTGACGATCCTGCGGCCGCCGCGCGACGGCCGCATGGCCTTCGTGCGCTCGCCAGACCAGATCTCCATCGAGCTGCTGCAGGACGGCGCCGCCCTGCCCCCGGCCGAGCCCTGGTCGTCGATGCCCAACACCGGCAGCTGGTAATCCTGCACGCCGCACACGGCTGCGGCCCCGACAAAGCCCCAGGATTTCACGCAAGGCCCGGGCGGTGCTCTGCCAAAGCTCATTGCCGCCGTACCCAACGGTTATCTTCCGCGGATTCGTTTTCATACAACTTTCCGAGGGGACGACAAGATGAGTGGTCAAGCGGCGACGAGCCTCCTGAGCCGGATCGGTGTGGCGCAGCGACTTTGGCTGGCCGTGGGCGTGGTGGCCTTGGGCCTGATCGGCATCGTGATGCTGGTTGGCGCGCGCAGCGGCCAGCTGCAGGCGATGAGCGACGCGGAGACCGACCGCCACGACGCCAAGGCCGCCCTCGTCTCGCGCTGGTCCACGCTGGCCTCGACCAATGCTGCGCGCCAGCTGGCAATGGCACTGAGCACGGACGCCATGCTCTCAGCGGCGTTTGAGGACGGCATCGCGTCCACGTCGGCCGAGATCAACAAGACCGTCGACGCGCTGGAGAAGCAGGAGCTCGACAGCGCCGAACAGAAACTGATCCAGCGCACCAAGGAACAGCGCGACGCCATGCGCCAGACGCTGGGCGCCGTACGCAGCGCCAGCGACGCGGCAGCGGCCAACGACGTGGTCAAGCAGAAGTTCGAACCCGCGCAGCAGGCCTACCTCGCCTCGCTGCGGGAGTTCCTGACACACCAGGACGAGCTCAAGGCGCAGCTGCAGCAGCACATCGGCGATCTGCGCCGCCAGAACATCATGATCGCCGCGCTCGGCATCGGCGCGTTGCTGCTGCTGGTCAGCGGCGGCGCGGCGCTGCTGATCCGCTCGATCCAGCAGCCGCTGGGCCAGGCCATCGGCATGGCGCGGCGCATCGCCGGTGGCGACCTCACCTCGCGCGCGCACTCGCAGCGCCAGGACGAGTTCGGCCAGCTGCTCGGCGCGCTGGACGAAATGGTGGCCAAGCTGCGCACGGTGGTGGGCGAGGTGCGCCAGGGTGTTGAGTCCGTCTCCAGTGCCTCGGCCGAGATCGCCAATGGCAATCAAGACCTCTCCGCCCGCACCGAGCAGACTGCCTCCAACCTGGAACAGACCGCCAGCTCGATGGAAGAGCTGACGGGCACCGTCTCCAACAGCGCGGACGTGGCGCGCCAGGCCAACCAGCTCGCTCACTCGGCCGCCGAATCGGCCGCGCGGGGGCGGCGCCGTGGTGGCCCAGGTCGTCAGCAACATGGACGAGATCACCGCCAGCTCGCGCAAGATCGGCGACATCATTGGCGTGATCGACGGCATTGCCTTCCAGACCAACATCCTGGCGCTGAACGCCGCTGTGGAAGCGGCGCGTGCCGGTGAACAGGGCCGCGGCTTCGCGGTCGTGGCCGGCGAGGTGCGCTCGCTGGCGCAGCGTTCGGCGGAAGCGGCCAAGGAAATCAAGAGCCTGATCGGCGCCTCGGTCGAGCGCGTCGAGTCGGGCGCGGGCCTCGTCCACCAGACCGGCGAGGTGATGAACGAGATCGTCACCAGCGTGCGCCGCGTGACGGACATGATCGGCGAGATCGCCTCTGCCGCCACCGAGCAGCGTGACGGCATCTCGCAGGTCAACCTGGCCGTGAACAACCTGGACCAGATGACGCAGAGCAATGCCGCACTGGTCGAGGAATCGGCCGCTGCCGCGCAATCGCTGCGCGAGCAGGCCGCGCGATTGTCCGAGGTGGTCAGCATCTTCAAGGTCAAGGACACGGAGCCACAGCACAAGGCGGTGGCAGCAGCGGCGCCACCGAGCAAGCCAGTCCCCGTCGCAGCGACCAAGCCCGCGGCTGGCAGGGCTGCGGTGAAGAAGCCCGCCGCTGCCGCTGCCGCGGCGCCCAAGCCCGTCGCACGCGCGGCGCCTCGCACGGCGGCTCCAGTGGCACTCGGCGCCGCGCCCGTGGCCGCCAAGCCGGCCAAAACCGACGGCGCCGAAGGCGACTGGGAAACCTTTTGAACCGACGCTGATCCACCATCGCGTCGGAAGCCACTGACGGCGCAAACCGCGACTTGCGGCTGCGCCGTCGCTTTTTGGTTTCGATCGGTAAAGGCCGTCACCGCGCCGCGCGGCTCTGGCGTTCAATGGATGCCATCTCCACCCCTAAGGAGCCCTCCATGAGAACGACCCTGACCGCCACCCTTCTTGCTGCAGCCACACTCGCCACCGCGCTGAGCGGCTGCGTCGTCGTCCCGGCCCGCCCCGGCTACGTGGCCGAGAGCGCCATCGTCACCGTGGCGCCGCCCGCGCCGGAAGTCGAGATCCATGACGTCGCGCCGGTCTACGGCTATGTCTGGATCGGCGGCTATTGGAACTGGGTCGGCGGCCGCCACACCTGGGTTGCCGGCCATTGGGAAGCGCCCCGCCCCGGCCACCACTGGGTGCCGCACAGCTGGGTGCGCGTGCAAGGTGGCTGGCGCCTGGACCAGGGCCACTGGGAACGTCACTGAGCGCCACTGAACGAACGCCACTGAGCGTGGCCGAGCTGAACTAGATGTGAAGAGTCAAGACGTTGTTGCCTGAGTCAGGAAGACGGGACATAGGCGGACGGCATCCAATGCCGTGATGTGGGCGATGCCAGTTGTAGTGATGAATCCAACGCGTCAGCGCGTTGGCTCTATCGCGCGAATGCTGGTAGGTCTGGCCGTAGGCCCATTCGCGCAGTGCGGACTGGATGAACCGCTCTGCCTTGCCGTTGGTTTGCGGACGGTAGGCCCGTGTGAAGCGATGCTTGATGTTCAGCTCTGAGCAGGCCTGTTTGAAGTCCTTTGACCTGAACGGCGAACCGTTGTCGGTCAGCAGCGCTCGCACCGTGATGCCCAGCCCCGCGTAGTAGCTCACTGAAGCCTGCAGGAAGGCCACAGCGCTGGTCTTGCGCTCATCCGGATGCATCTGCGTGAAGCCAATGCGAGCGTGATCGTCCACGGCGACGAACAGGACCTCCCAGCCAGCGCCACCGAACGTATCGGCCCGATTGCCTGTCACGCGATGACTGGGCCGCTCGATCCGCCCCAGCCTCTTGGTGTCGATGTGCAGCAGATCCCCTGGCGCCTCGTGTTCATAGCGCACGACCGGCTCGGCCGGGCGCAGGTCGCTGAGCTTGGACAAGCCCGCTCTCCTGAGCACACGGCTGACTGTGGCCTTGGAAACGGCCAGGCTGGAGGCGATGTCTGCTTGAAGCATGAGCTTGCGGCGCAACTCGACAATGGCCAGCGCCTTGTTTGCGTCGATGGCATTGGGGGACTTCTGCGGCCGTGAGGACTTGTCGAACAACGCCACCTCCCCCTGAGCAAGATAGCGCCCGAGCCATTTGCGGGTGGTCATCTCGCTGACGCCATGCGTCGTCGCTGCCTGCGCCACAGATTGGCCTCGCAACGTGATGTCCTGAACCATTTCGATTCGACGCGCGTAGGTCAATCGGGCATTCTTATGAATGTTCATCCTGGCTGTCCTCCTGAGCTGACTGGGGGTTTGGCGATTTCCAGTCTCTCAGAAGCAGTCCGGGTGAACACCCGATACAACCTATTGGAACTTCACAACTAGACGAGTGCGGCCACGCGCTCGGCAATCGCCAGGGCCGAAGTCAGCCCTGGCGATTCGATGCCGAACAGGTTCACGAGCCCGCAAACGCCGTGTTCACGCGGACCCTGGATCATGAAATCCTGCGCCGCGCTTCCCGGCCCCGCCAGCTTGGGCCGGATGCCTGAATAGGCCGGCTGCAGCGCGCCGTCCGCCAGGCCCGGCCAGTAGCGCCGGATCGAGGCATAAAAGCCGGTCGCACGCGCCGGATCGACGCGGTAGTCGAGCGACTCCACCCATTCCACGTCGGGGCCGAAGCGCGCCTGTCCGCCGAGATCCAGCGTCAGATGAACGCCCAGCCCGCCCGGCTCCGGTACGGGATAGATGAGCCGCGAGAACGGCGACCGGCCGCCCAAGCTGAAGTAGCTGCCCTTGGCCATGAAAGTCTGCGGCACTTGCTCAGGCGCCAGGCCGCGCAGCGATCGCGCCAGGTGGGGTGCGTGCAAGCCAGCGCTGTTGACGACGATGCCGGCGCGCAAGCTCATTGGCTCGGCGCCGCCGACATGCAGGGTGATGCCATCCGCCGCGCATTCGCCGCCCAGCACCGGCGACTCCAGCGCCAGCATGCCGCCCGCGCGCTCGAAATCGCCCTGCAAGGCCAGCATCAGGCCGTGGCTGTCGACGATGCCGGTGCTGGCGCTCTCCAGCGCGGCCACGCAGTGCAGGGCCGGTTCGAGCGCGATGGCTTCGGCTGCGGTGCGCAGGCTCAGGCCTTCCACGCCGTTCGTGACCCCGGTTCGCTGCAGCCGCTCCAGCGTCTCCATCTGTTCGCCCGAGGTGGCAACGATCAGCTTGCCCGAGCGACGATGCTCAACGCCATGCTCGGCACAGAACTCGTACAGCAGCCGCCGGCCGCGCACGCAGAGCTCAGCCTTGAGCGAGCCGGGCACGTAATACAGGCCGGCGTGGATGACCTCGCTGTTGCGCGAGCTCGTGCCCTGGCCGACGGCGCGTTCGCCCTCCAGCAGCACCGTCTCCAGCCCGCGTTGCGCCAGCGCCCGTGCTACCGCAAGGCCGACGACGCCCGCGCCGATGACGACGCAGTCGACCTCTTGTTGTTCCTCTATGCCGCCCTGATCCACCTGCCTGCCCCGTTTGTGCGTCGAGTTTGCCGATTGGCTTGCAGAATAAGACACAAGCCAGGCGCGGGCGCCCTACGAACAGGGACCGGGTTACCCGCAGGTGTGTTCGGATCGCGCACAATCCGGCCATGCCGAACATTGCCCACCTGCTAAAGACTGAGATTTCCCGTCTGGCTCGCAAGGAGTCGAAAGCGGAGATCGAAACCCTCAAGAAAACCGTGTCCTCGCATCGCAGCGAGATCGCGGTCCTGAAGCGCCAGCTCCGCGAGCTGGAGAAGCGGGTCAACGCCCTGGCCAAGGGCCAGCGTGCCGTCCGCCCTGCCGCAGTCGCCGAAGCCGCTGACGAAGAAGACAGCACCGGCCTGCGCTTCCGCGCCGGTGGCCTGGCCACCAACCGCAAGCGCCTGGGCCTCTCGGCCGCGGATTTCGGCCTGCTCGTCGGCACGACGGGCCAGTCGATCTACGCCTGGGAAAGCGGCCGCACGCAGCCGCGCGCCAAGCACCTGGCCGCGATTGCTGCCCTGCGCGGCGCCGGCAAGAAGGAAGTGGCGGCGAAGCTGGAAGCGCTGCGCAAGGCGCGCTGACCGCGCGCCAACTCAATCCTTCGACGGTCCCGTTTCCGGCGCCAACGGCTCGAACACAAAGCGCATGCCCCGCGCATAGCTCTCGGCCTTGGTGCCCGCGTGGCGTTCGCCATCGATGATGCGGCTCTGCCAGGCCAGGCCCGGGTGCTTCAGCTCGGGGAGCAGCGCCTGGTAGCGCTTGATGCCCGCCAGAAAGCCCGGCCACTCGTACTCAGCGCCGGTCACGTAGAGCCGCGCGTTGATCGGCTTGCCCGTGGCGGCATAGGCCTTGGCCTGGCCGATGATCCAGTCGCCGCCCACCACGACCGCCGGGCTGGCGGCGATATAGCCCTCGAACAGCGCCGGCTTGGCGTACATCGCGTAGAGCGCGAACAGCCCACCCAGCGAACTGCCGGCCAGGAAGCGGTGCTTCGGATCGGCGCGGTACTCGCGTTCCACCAAGGGAATGATCTGCTGCTCCAGCGTGCCGAGGAAGCGGTCCGCGTGGCCGCTGCTGTCTTCCTTGCCCTTCATCGGCACCGGCGAGAGTTCCCACAGGCGCAGCGCGTCGTAGTCGAGGTCCTGCCCCGCATACCCGAGGCCCACAACGATGAACTCCGGCAGCACCTTGTCGTAGACCATGTTGTCGTAGGACGCGACGACGGTGGGGAAGTCCCAGTAGGCATCGGTCAGGTAGAGGACCGGGTAGCGGCGCTTGGGCTCCTTGGCGAAGGAGGCGGGGAGGTGGATGTGGAGTTGGTAGGTTCGGCCGTCGGCGGTGGTGGGCAATGGGCGCAGCAGCGAGTTGGAGATCGTGTGCGGTGGGTACGCAGGCGCGCCGGGTGCAGCGGAGGCGACAGGGGCGATGCCGAGGGTCAGCAGCCAGGAGAGGGAGCTCAGGAGTCGTGTCATCGGGTGTGCGTGCTGTTGCGGTGAAGAGCGGGTTCAGGGGGGGCATGCCCAGGGACTACACCGCGCAGGTGTCCAAGGCTTCGGCCAGGGAGACAAAGGGATCGGCGCGCGTCGCCATGAATTCGTGCGCAAGATAGCCGTCAAAGCCCAGGTCGGCAATCGCCGTCGCGATGGCACGGTAGTTGAGCTCCTGCGTGCCGTTGATCTCGTTGCGGCCCGGCACGCCGCCGGTGTGGAAATGTCCGATCCACTGCATGTTGTCGCGGATCGTACGGATCACGTCGCCTTCCATGATCTGCATGTGATAGATGTCGTAGAGCAGCTTCACGCTGGGCGAGTCGACGCCTTTCATCACTGCCACGCCGAACGCCGTGCGGTCGCCCTGGTAGCCGGCGTGGTCGACCTTGCTGTTGAGCAGCTCCACGCAGATCGTCACGCCGTTCTCCGCCGCCAGCGGCGCGATCTTCGACAAGCCTGCGATGCAGTTGTCGATGGCCCTGCCCTCATCGATGGCCGGGTTGCGGTTGCCGAACATGGCGATAAGATGCTTCACACCCGCGCGTTTTGCGAGCGGGATGGCGGTTTCCAGCTCATTCAGCAGCATCGCGTGGTTGGCCGGATCGTTGAAGCCCGTCTGGATGAACTTCCCGCGCCGTGATGCATACGCCATCGAGACGGCGAGGCCGCTGTCATTGACGATCGACCATTCGTCCGGATAGATCAGATCGATGCCGGCGAAGCCCATCGCCTTCAGGCGCCGGCACAGCTCCGGCAGCGGCGTCTTCAGGGTCCAGCGGCACACCGACTGCTTGAGCCGACCCGGGCCGGATTTTGCTTTCGATGGTGTCTGCGGCAGCTCGGTCTCCTCGGCGAGGGCCAGGGTCGGCGACACGCCTGCGGCGGCCATCGCGGCGAGGCGGGCCAGCACTGTGCGTCGATCGGTTCGATTCGTTTCCAGCTTCATGCGGCCATGAACGCCTGCGGCGGGGTGATTTGCCGGCGAGTCTAGACGCTGAACGGGCCGCGGTGTGCGTGTCTGGCGTTGTCAGTTCAACGGACTCAGCGATGCGTTCGAGAGCAAAAAAGCCCCCGAGTCCGTTAGGAATCAAGGGCTTGCGCGTTCTGAAGGCAGGAGAGGAATCCCAAGATTCTATGCAGCCCTTGCCATCGGCGTCTTCATCATCTGCGTCTGTCGTCGGTGGTACGCGTTTGGTGACAGACCAGCCGGAAGGCAAGAGGGCTTGGGCCGCACCGAGACCGAACAACTGATTCACGAGCGCAAAAATACCGCCATATGTGATCAGGCTGAGAAAAAAGATGAACGGAGACCGAATCACGGGGCCGCGGTGATCTGCTTGTAGCCGGGCCTTTGCATTGCCTTTCGCGCACATCTACGGACGGCTTCATTCACCCAAGGCGGTACGAAGAAGTCTCAAATTCAGCGCGCGAAAGCGGCCGTTCGTGAGCGGTGAACTACGCCACATCGTGAGCGGCCCTGACGTGCCAGCTCGCCTCAAGATCTCCCGCCATAAGCGGCTTTGCAAAATGGTATCCCTGCGCGTAGTCACAGCCGTATTCTCGAAGAATGGCTGCCGCATCTTCCGACTCGACTCCCTCGGCCACGACGGTCATGCCGAAGTCGTGCGCTAACTGAATGGCACTGGACACGATCCGCCTATCAGCGACGTCGGAGCTCAGTTCTGAGACGAAAGCCTTGTCAATCTTCAATGTATGCACCGGTAGGTGCTTGAGGTACGCCAACGAGGCATGTCCGGTCCCGAAGTCGTCGATGGAAAGCTGCAGTCCTAGGTTGCGCAATTCGCGCAACCGCTCGACGGTTGCTTCCGGGCTTCGCATCACCGCGCTCTCAGTGATCTCCAACTCCAGCAGATGCGGCGGCGTTCCGCTGCGCTGTAGCAAGTCGACGACCTTGTCGATGAACCGGTCGTCGTGCAAATTGTTGGCGCTGATGTTCACACCGATTGGAACTTCACGGCCTGCGGCACGCCAGGTCGCTGCCTGAGCCAGGGCTGCTCGCAGCACGTACTCGGTAAATGGATGGATGAGTTCGCTGCGCTCCACCACCGGAATGAAGATGGCAGGTGAGACGGGGCCTCTTACCGGATCTACCCAACGCGCCAGCGCTTCGCACCCCACCATGCGACCATCGCTCAACCGTACCTTGGGCTGATAGACGAGATGCAGCGCGCCTTCGCGGATCGCCGTGGCCAGCTCAGCCTTCATCGCCAGCCGATCCGGTGAGAACGAATCCATCTCCTCTGAGTATGGGCAGAACGGCTGGCCACTTACCTTGGCCGCATACATCGCAATGTCGGCGCATCGCATAAGTTCGTTAGCTGTTTGTGCATCCTTCAGGTAAACAGCACCACCCATGCTGGCCGCAGGCTGCAGTTCGACGCCGTCGATACGCACCCGCTGCGAGACACGCTCCTGCAACTCGGCCGCGAACCCAGCCAGCGTCTCTATGTTCGGGCGTCTAATGAAGATCCCGATTTCGTCGCCGCCTAGACGGGCGACACTGGACTCTTGCGCTGCCAAGTGTTCCGACAATCGCTGTCCGAGCTCGCAAAGGAGTTGGTCACCTGCTGTGTGACCCAAGGTGTCATTGACATCCTTGAAGCTGTTCAGATCCATCAAAACGATCCCAAACGGCCGTTCTGGGGCATCTTTGATTTCGCGATCCAGCAGGCGCATGAAGGAGTCGCGATTGCGCAGACCGGTCAGCGTGTCGTGATTGGCGAGGTACTCCTGCTTCCTGAGATAGGCCGTCTGTTCGCGCAGCGCCGCGCGCAACCGGAATCCGAAGATGACGATGACCGTGACGCCGAGCAGCAACAGCACGGTCGGAGCCACTGACTGTCGAATCCACTTTGCATTCAGCTCGGGAACCGGAACGCCCGTCACGATCACTATCGGCAACGACGACGAATGGGCAAAACCAAAGACGGATTGCACGCCGTCCAGACTGCTTCGTGTCTCGAAATTCCCCGTTTCCGTTCGGCTGATGATGCCCACTGATTCCGGCCGGATGGGGCGGCCGTTGAACTGGTACGACTCGCTGCCGCGCGAGTACTTGATAAGGCGGCGCCCGTCGTTGGCCAGCACCGCGACGAATGCATCGGAGGCAGGGTAGACGTCCTTAACACCAGCGACCATGCGGGGCCCAGAGATCAGGGCAAATACCGTGTCACCGGTTCCAACCCCATTTCCGGCACCGCCATCACCCACACTGCCGACCGCCAACGTCAGCGGCAAATACCATGTCGGATCGCCGGGGAGTTGAATGAGTTGTGCAACGCTGAGCTTGGCACTTCCGGGCGGTGCTATCAGTGATTGCATTGCGGCCGCAACGTTCAATGAGACCGGCTTCCCTGAGGCGTCAACGGCCGTTACCGAGCCATCGGTTGCGCGCCTTAGTCCCAGGTAGGAACTCAGTGGATCGAAGCGCATCGCTTCGCTCAGCAGGAGGGGCGTTCTGGCAGTAGGCGTCGAGCCCTTTCGCATGTCCGCGCCGATCGCATCCAGGCTCGCGGCGGATTGTGCGAGCAAACCTGAAATGGACACCTGCGAAGCAATAGAGATGTCGCGCGTGTTGCTGCGCGCAGTTGCCCAGGTATCAAGGCGATCGCGAACGACCAAATAGATCGTCGTGCCGATCAAAACAACCAGCGCAATGCCTAGCATGACCGACAGCCGACGGTAGCCGGCGCTATCGCGCACCTGCGCTTCTAGTTCTCGGACATCGTCTATCACGGTTAGCCTCCCATGCCCTCTTGCCGGCACAGCAACGCGCTTGTCGTGAAAAGTAGTGAGTGAAACACTCGATGTGATTGGGGGCGGATAGCTAGATGGATATGTCGATCGCGCACGACTGCTGCCACGCATTTGAGCACGTCCGTCGCAGCACCCGAATGGTGAAATCACCAGCCGGCCGAAAGCTGCTGACTCATCGTGCGGCAGCGCGCTCTTGAAACTTCCGCCGATGCAACGCTACCGGCCGCTTGGCCGTAAAACACATACCGGAGGTCAGTCCTTCGCGCCCGCGCGGGCACCTGGTCTGCGCAAGCCCTTGAGCGGTTTCGCAACGCTTTGACTTCTAAGCCCAGGTTCTTGTGCTGTAAATTCAGGCATTGGGAGTATGTGATCCACGCAGATGGAATCCGGAGGAGACTGACAATGAGCGCTTTGACTCGCCTGAAGATCGGTCCACGCCTCCTGGTCGGCTTTTCAGCCGTATTGGTTCTGGCCCTGGTGCTAGGCCTCTTCTCGATCAATCGCATCGGCAAGGTCAATGAATCGACCACCGATATGGCGACCAACTGGCTGCCGGCGCTGCGCGCGCTGAGTGACTACCAGGTGGCGATGTCCGCGATACGGCGCGCGGAGGCGCGCTTCGTCATGTCAGCTGATCCCGAAAAGTACACGCCGCAAATCAAGCGGGTGGACGACCTCAAGCTCAAGGCGCAGGCGGCCTGGAAGCGCTATGCAGCGACGGTAAACACCGATGAGGAACGCCGCTATCAGACGGCCATCGAGGCTGCGCAGGCGGAGTACTTCGGCAACGTCGGCCAATTGCTGGCGCTGCAGCACGCTGACGTCAATTTCGACAGCGCCGCCAGGACCCAGTATGACAAGGGCCTCGCCCCCTTCAATGTGATTGCCGACGCGCTAGCTCAAGACACCGAGTTCCAAGCCAAAGGTGGCGATATCGCCTATCAGGATTCACAGACGGCTTTCGCGCAGACGCGCTGGGCGGTGATCTCGCTGCTTATCCTTGCAATCGCCATAGGGACCACCTTTGCGCTGCTGATCACGCGCTCGATCACCCTGCCGATTGCGACCGCGGTGACGGTCGCGGAAACCGTGGCCTCCGGCGACCTGACCTCCAATGTGCGGATCGAGAGCAATGATGAGACCGGTCAATTGCTCGGTGCGCTGGAACGAATGAACGGCAGTCTGGTGAACATCGTCACCCAGGTGCGCAACAGCTCGGACTCCATTGCACACGGCTCGGCTGAGATTGCCACGGGCAACGCCGACTTGAGCCAGCGAACCGAGGAGCAGGCCAGCAATCTGCAGCAGACGGCAGCTTCGATGGAAGAGCTGACCGCTACCGTCAACCAGAACGCGGACACGGCGCGTCAGGCCGCGCAACTGGCGGGCAGTGCGTCCGCCGCCGCGGTCCAAGGCGGCCGTGTCGTCGAGCAAGTGGTCTCCACAATGGGTGAGATCACTGACAGCAGTCGCAAGATCGTTGACATCATTGGCGTGATCGACGGCATCGCATTCCAGACCAATATCCTGGCGCTGAATGCCGCGGTGGAAGCCGCACGTGCCGGCGAGCAAGGGCGCGGCTTCGCGGTCGTTGCGGGCGAAGTGCGGACGCTGGCGCAGCGTTCCGCCAGTGCGGCGAAAGAGATCAAGGCGCTGATCGGCGACAGCGTTGAGAAAGTCGACAACGGATCACGTCTCGTGCATGAGGCCGGGGCGTCGATGAGCGAGATCGTCACACAAGTCAAGCGCGTCAACGACCTCATTAGTGAGATCAGTGCGGCCAGCGTCGAGCAGAGCAGTGGCATCGGTCAGGTGGGCGACGCAGTTAACCAACTGGACCAAGTGACGCAGCAGAACGCCGCCCTTGTGGAGGAAAGCGCCGCAGCCGCGGAAAGCCTGAAGCATCAGGCCGCCAACCTGGCGCAAATCGTGGCAACCTTCAAGCTGAGGTGAGGTTGGAAGCCGATGGGATGAAACGCTCCGCGGCGCTCCTCAACTGACTGACACCTTGCGCCACCTAGGAGTGGACGCCCCGCGGCGGAGTTCAGCGGCGCCGCCACACCCAAATGCAATCGCGCCAGGCGCATCGGCACGTACACGTGCAGCGTTCTTGGGTGTCTTGCAGCAGCCTCCACGGAGCGATCGCAGACTCCTCAGTGGCACAAGAAGCGCGCATGCACTTCTCATCCGGCGTTGATGAACGAGATTCTTGAGTACAAGTTGAACAGCCTCCATTGCTCTTGACTGGCGCCACGCAGGTCACTGTCCCACTGAAGCTGTTCCCAAATATTCAGCCAATCGTCAGGCGTGTTGCCTTCACGTGCAGTCGCCTCAGCGAAGAACGCAAGGCTCTCATCAATCTCCGCGGAGGACCACGGAGGATCGAGAGACAGAGAAGGTTTCATCGGCAAGTACATCACCTGCACAGCTTAGCAGCGTGGCCAGTCCGTCGTGCTATTGCTGCTAAGGCACTCCCTCTGGGCGGGTCTATCGCCATCCGGCCAAGGTACGCGCATCTCGCCAGCGCGGTCCGAACGCGGTGGCAGCGCGCTCGATCACATCGATCAGCGTCAAGCCCGGACGGATGCGGGCCAACGAGCTGCATAGCGTACGAAGACCGGTATGTTCTCACTGGTGTTTCAGTACACCCCCGATCGAAAGCTGCGCCAACCTCAAGACCATTGCCAACCGGAAGCCCTGCTCGTAAGCTCCATTCATCGGAAGTAGCCTCGTGAGACTGACGCTGTGCCTGCAATGAATCTGTGTGGGTACATGCCGGTGAGGGAGAGTAAAAATGCGCGCTCCGAACCATGTCGCGTTGAGTCGGCGCCGGGCCCTGATGGGCGCTGGATGCATCGCTCCGCTCGCGGCTCTTGGCGCGCTGACTGCGCTGGCGGGATGCCGTCGCTCCGATCCTCTGCCCGGAACGGATGAGTTCAGCGTCGCCGTTCCCTCGGTGCCGCATGCCGGCCTGGTTCATCTGGCGTCCTCGCGTGGGCGGTTCGAAGCCAACGGCTTGGCCGTGAAATTGCTGCCACAGACACACGGCAAGGCGGCTCTTGGAGAGCTGCTGGCTTCGCGCGCTGAACTCGCAGTCGTGGCGGATGTGCCGGTGGTTGTAGAGGTGCTCAAGGGCGCCAAGCTGGAAATCGTCGCCACGATCGCCAACTCCTCCAATGAATTGGCTGTCGTCGCGCGACGGGACCGCGGCGTTGGCGAGGCCAGCCAACTGGCCAATCGACGCATCGGTGTCACGTTCGGCACGAGCGGTGAATATTTCCTTTGGGCGTTCCTCGTCCACCATCGGATTCCACCGCAGTCAGTGCAACTGATCGACCTACCACCCGGAGGGCTCATCGCAGCCCTGCGTACCGGTGAAGTCGATGCGATTGCGGCCTGGCAGCCCGTCCGGCACGAGGCTGAACTCGCTCTTGGCTCCACTGCGGTTTCGCTCAAGGCTCCCGATGCCTATGCGCAGGGCTACGTGCTGGTCGGGCTCAAGAACGACATCGAATCCCGGCAACCAGCGTTCCGGCGATTTCTCCAGGCAATGCTGGATGCGGAGCGCTTTGTGCGTGAACAGCCCGAACAGGCCAAATCCGAGCTTGCTGGGCTGTTCAAGATCAGCCCAGCGACCCTCGGGCCATCGTGGGAGGAATTGACGCTGGAGGTCGAGTTGCAGCAGGCCCAACTGGTCACGCTGGAAGATGTGGCGTCATGGGCCATGGCGCGCGGCTACGCGCCGCTCCAGCCGATGCCCAACTTCCTTTCTGCGCTTTCGCTGGACGCGCTGCTGGCGGTCGATTCCGAGCGGGTGACGGTGGTCCGATGAAGATCAGCGCCAAAGCCAAGCTCGCCGCGGCCTTGATGCTCGCCACCATGGCGCTCATCGCAGCGAGCATCGGCTGGGCAGACTCGCAGGTCCGCGCTGCGGTGGCGGAACGGCGGCAGAGCGCCGCTATCTCCGATGCGCTCAACAGCCTGCGCATGGTGACCTTCGAATACCTGCTCAACCGCAGAGAACGCGCGCGCCTGCAGGAAGCTGCCGTCTGGCAAAGGCTCGAGCAGCTGTTCGACGATCCGATCATGAGCCAGGGCGAATCGCTTTCCGCGCTGGCCCGGCTGCGCAGCGCGGGCGAGGCCAGCCATCGCCTGTTCGAGCAGGTCGGCGCCCCCACCGCATCGGACACCGACGAGGATATCCAGCGTCGCTTCGAAGCGCAGCTGTCGAGCCGCATCCTCATCCTGCAACAGAACAGCCTCGTCGAGGCCGCCCAACTCATCCAGGCAGCGGGCACGCGCATCGACGACATGCAGCGACGCGCCGTTGCGGTGACCGCGGCGGGCCTGGCTCTCATGGCACTCCTGATCGTTGCTGCGGCATGGATGTTCCAGCGCGATGTTCTCTATCCGATCTCCAGGCTCGAGCTTGCAACGCGCGAGATCGCGGCCGGCAATTGGTCGTTCGAGCTGGACACCGGCAGCGTGGACGAGCTGGGAGACATGGCGCGGCACTTCGATGCCATGACGCGCGCCCTGCGCGAGTCGTTCAGCCGTCTGGAACTGAGCAACCGCGAGCTCCTCGTGCTCAACCAGGAACTCGAATCGTTCAGCTACTCGGTGTCCCACGACCTTCGTAGCCCGTTGCGCAGCATGGACGGCTTCTCGCTGGCCTTGCTGGAGGACTATGGGGATCGCCTCGACGATGAGGCGCGCGACAGCCTGCAGCGCATCCGCGCGGCCAGTCAGCGGATGGGCCGGCTGATCGACGAACTGCTGGGTTTGGCCCGCGTCACGCGGGCGGAGCTGCGGGTGCAAGAGGTGGACATCAGCGCGATGGCCCGCGAGATCGCGGTCGGCCTGGCCCGCACGCACCCTGATCGGCAGGTCGACTGGCAGATCGAAGAAGGTATCCAGGTCCGTGGAGACCGGGAGCTGATCAGCATCGCGATGCAGAACCTGCTGGACAACGCCTGGAAGTTCACTGGCAAGGTAGCCCACGCCGTCATCAAGGTTGCCACCGGACAGGTGGACGGTGCGCGCGTGTGCCAGATCTCGGACAACGGCGCCGGCTTCGACATGGCCTATGCCAGCCGCCTCTTCGGCGCCTTCCAGCGCCTGCATCACGAGACCGATTTCCCCGGCACAGGTGTCGGTCTGGCGATCGTGCAGCGCGTGATGCACCGGCACGGCTGGACGCTTTGGGGCCAATCGGAACCCGGCCTGGGTGCAACTTTCTATTTCCGTCCGACGGAGAGATCAGATGAGCAATGAGAGCAAGGAAATCCTGCTGGTCGAAGACAACCCGGACGACGTGGCCTTGACGCTGCGTGCTTTCAAGCGGAGCCACTTGATGAACCCCATCGTCGTCGTTCGCGACGGCGTCGAGGCGCTGGACCTGCTCTTCGCGCGTGGCGCCTATGCGGATCGCGCGGGGGCGCCGCTGCCGACGCTTGTGGTGCTGGACTTGAAGCTCCCCAAGCTCGACGGGCTGGGCGTTCTGAAGATACTGCGCGCCGACCCTCGCACGGCGCTGTTGCCAGTCGTGATTCTCACGTCGTCCAAGGAGGAAGCCGATGTCATCTCAGGCTACACATCGGGGGCCAACAGCTACGTTCGCAAGCCCGTCGACTTCGCCGAATTCGTCGAGGCCGTGAAGGTGCTCGGCATCTACTGGCTGGCTCTCAACCAGGGCCCGCCAAGGGCGGCAGCGCCATGAGCGAACGACCGATCAGGATTCTGTCCGTCGAGGATTCGGAAAACGACTTCCGCCTCACGGTGCGTCTGCTGCGCAAGGCCGGCTTTGCGCCGGATTGCCTGCGCGTCCAGGACCTGGCGTCGTTCCGGCAAGCGCTGGTCGAGCAGACCTGGGACGCAGTGATCTCCGACTTCAGCATGCCGGCATTCAGTGGCATGCGTGCACTCGAGGAATTCAGGAAGACCAATCTCGACGTTCCCTTCATCTTTGTTTCCGGCACCATCGGTGAGGAGACCGCCGTTGCCGCCATGCAGGCGGGTGCCAACGACTACGTGATGAAGGAGAACATGAGTCGGTTAGGGCCCGCGCTTGAGCGCGAGCTGCGACAAGCAGCTCGCCGGGCCGCTCACCGCGAAGCCGAGGCGGAGCTCAGTCGCTTCCATGCCCAGCTGCATCAGGCGCAGAAGATGGAGTCCCTGGGCACGCTGGCCGGCGGCATCGCGCACGACTTCAACAATATCCTGGGCGCCATCCTAGGCAACATCGAACTGGTGCGTGCCGATCTGGAAGCCAATCACGCAGCCCGCGTGCCGATGGAAGAGATTCAGCGGGCTGCCATCCGTGCACGCGACCTCGTCCGTCAGATCCTGACCTTCAGCCGGCGCCAGCCCCAGCAGTTGGCTGACGTCGAGCTTGGGCCGGTGGTGAACGAAACCTATCGCCTCATGCGATCGACCCTCCCTGCTGGTGTGGATCTTCGCCTGTCGCTACCTGATAGCCCGCTGTACGCCGAAGCAGACGCCACGCAGATCCAACAAGTGCTGATGAATCTGTGTACGAACGCCTGGCACGCGCTGGGCGGTCAGTCCGGTCGAATTGATCTGGGACTTGAATGCACCGAGCTCGAAGCCACGAATACCCAAACGCCAGGTAGTCTGTCCGCCGGTACGTATGTCCATCTGTGGGTCAAGGACACGGGGTCGGGCATGGAGGCCTCGACGCGTGAGAGGATGTTTGAACCGTTTTTTACAACCAAGCCCAAAGGGAAAGGGACCGGACTCGGCTTGTCAGTTGTGCACGGCATCGTGGCCGCCCATCGAGGTGGCATCGATGTCGACAGTGTCCTTGGGCAGGGAAGTACTTTTCACATCTATCTTCCTGCGGTGTCTGCCTTACCGGCAGCGGCTGTAGCTCCCGTCAGCAACAACGAATCGGATGTGGGCCACGGCGAACACGTCGTCTACCTTGATGACGATGACGTTCTCATCCTGATGGTTGTTCGCTTGCTTGAAAAGGCCGGCTATCGCTGCACCGGCTTTCACGACATTGAGGCCGCGGTGGCCGCCGCGCAAGACGAGAAGATGCAGGTCAAAGTGTTCATTACCGACTACAACATGGCCGGTCGAACGGGGATCGATGTCGCGCGAGAACTTGCCCGCTCTGTTCCCGAGCTGCCCGTCGTGATCTGCTCTGGCCTGATTTCCGATGAGTTGCGTGAGCACGCGCAACGCCTAGGCGTCTACTCCTTGATCGAAAAGGAAGCCGCCTTCGAGAAGATTGTGCCGCAGGTGGCAGCACTGCTGGCTCGACAGAAGTAGCGAGGCGTCGCAGCAGCGATTGTGGTCTGACTACACATAACCTGCTGAGGTAGAGTCAAGTGAACCGCAGCGTCGCATGCCCTTCTTCGGATGGCGAGGTAAGTAGATCTGGGCGCCGCATTGCCGACAGTCGGCCAACTCCGTCAACGTGCTGCGTGATCTTAGTTGTTCGGGAAGTGCTCATTCACAGCAGCCATTCGCGTTGACTACGTAACTTCAGCTTTGCCAGCGAAAGCGGACATCGGCTTGCCGACGCGAGTCGGATCTAGCAATTGGTTAGGGCTTGGCCGCACCTGCACTTGATTGACTCGAGAAAGCTTCAAGGGGTGGCAAACAGGTGACTTCCGTATGAGCCCTGCGCGCATTGCGTAGCCCGCTTTCAACAAGGTCGCGACAAACCTCATCAGGCGTATCGATCGGAAACCCGCGGCTAACTGTGTAGACCACCACAGGAGGGCTCGACGTCTTGACAACGTATGCCCCGGGGATTCGCGCGCCTTCTGTCACTCTTTTCAACTCGGTCGGAAGTTCGGTCAAGCAGCTCATCACCCCTTCTGAGGCATTCCCCTTGGGGTCTCCGGCCCTCACACCTTCTGCGGCGCCATTGGCGGTCGGCTTGCACATACTGGGATCCGCAACTTCGCCAAAAAGGGTCGTCGAGATGGTTCCGCTGGGTCGCTTGATGACAAACGAATAAACGGAATAGGTCGGGGCCGGTCGCTGGCACGCGGCAACAGCTGGGAGAACCGCGCAGAGGGCAATGGATAGTCGGAGTGAATGCATCTTGAAGCAATGCTATCTCGGCACCGAGATCTGCGCCCTGGAACGCCCTGGTGAAATTTCCCGAGATGGGCAAGGACCGCTACCAGCCTGACGCTGCCGGCTGAGTCGCAGAGATTGCCGTCAAGCGACTCTCCGAAATCGACGCCCGAAAGCCGCCGTTCAACGTGCGAGCTTAGCGGGCGGCGAAACCGTCCGCTGCAATCAAGGTTGAATCACACCGGCATCCTCACCACGCGCTCACGCACCTCGGGCGAGAACTTGCTCGACTTGCTCATGGCTCCGTCCTCTCAGAGTTTTGAACCTCTGCGATTGCCCGGGGGCGGTTCCAGGCGCCTTGCCATTGGGCGAGCCTACACACCTGGGTCGATGTTGTTTCGAACATGAGCATAGAGCGGCGTGACGGAAAGCCTTGAGAAGAGTTCGTCGGTGAATGCGAGGGAAGACCGCAATGCCCATCTAGAACACCCTGCACTGATCCACGAATCAGCTTCCATGGGCGAACTACCTGGACGGTGTGGGAACTTGCCCTTGATCCTTGACGCTAAGTCACCGCCCATGAAGCTGCCGTTGCGAACCATTCCCTCGGTACCGACGTCGAAGAACTCCGCCTTGTAGTGAACCAACGCATTGCGCAGCTGAATTGCCGCATCAACATGCTGATGAAGGGTGTCACCTCGGTTGATTGGAGGGCAGCCTGCGCTCTGCAAGAGGATGTGAAACTTGGCCATCACCGGCTTCCGCTCGAACCTATCGGACCGTAGGTTCGCCGCGATCGAAGCTCGCTGCGTTGGTGACAGTTGCGTCAGGTGTCCGCCATCGTCGTTGGCAGCGTCAGCGAATAGCTCGTTGGCGAGAGCTTCGAGGAAGGATACCGTGGTGAAGATGGAAGAGATTACGTTGCCCTTGTAGGCGACCGAGGCCATCGGCAGCTTGGAAATCAGCTGAATCCGACGTTCCAATCGAGCAGCCCGAGCCGACAAGTGCGCGGCGGCCTGCACGTGCTGGATTGAGTAGTAAGTGTACAGACCAAGGCCAACGATCATGGTGAAGTCGCTCCGCCGAATGCTCGTACCGTCTAACGACTGCGTTAGGCCACCAACTCGAGTTGTCCGTACTTGTATGGCCCATCTTTCAGCGCCTGCCAAAGCGCCAACTCAAGTCCGTCCATCCAGCCGGCGGAATAGGCGCGCTCCGATAGCTCGGACATGTACTGGGCTAGCCGCTGCTGTGCGGACGTTAGGTCATTCAGCATGGGTGCTCAGCATTTGAGCATGTGCCCTCTTAGGCCCGAGATGGTGATATTCCCTTGCCACAGGGCGCTCTCCAGGGTCTGCTTCCAGCCTGTCCGCGTCGGCAGGGAGGCAGCGATTGCAGTCGTTCGCCTGCCGCAGCTTGCTCGCTTGGTCGAGGTGTTAGCCCGCACCATGCGCCAGCCGCCTAAACGTCGCGCCACTGAGGCCAGCGGAGAGCCAAGCTTCACGCAGTCGGTCCTGCGCGAAGAGTTCACCTAGGACCTGGGGGTGCCCTGGAGCCGGCACGCGAAAGCACGGCGGCACTGGCCCAAGGCCTTCCTTCATATACGCCCCGATGAAGTGGAACGGAATGGGCGGTTGAAGTGGAATGCTGTGCAACGCCACTGACCGTGCGAAATCAATGACCTCATGCGCGATGAGCGGGACATGAAGCTTGTACGGGACATCACTCTGGACACGAAATCGGCATTCCATGAATTCGTCGGCGGCGCATCCCTCTCTCAGTAGAAGGCGATATGCCGCGTCAGAAAAGATGGGGAGCCAGTTGAACAGGAGCATGTCACCCAGAGCGGCCGGCGCAGCGTCGTACAGCCCGGAGCCGTTGGGCATGATGAGTTCTAGGTTCAGCGTGGCGTCCGCGCAGTGGACCTCGATTGCAGACCTTACTGTGGAAGGCGAAAGGCCTTGTGCAGTTGTCTCTCTTAACAGGGCCCCGTCAGCAAGATAGGTAGCGGGCGCAGAGTGATCAACTTCGAATGACCAAAGGGCAGCGGACATGAGTTGCGGCGAAGCTTGTGTACGGAAGCGTGTCTGATGGAACGGTGAGTTGGATTTACTTCGAAGGCTCACTCGCTTCACGGCGTGCGAACACCAAGCCATTCTGCACAGAGAGGATGACGTAACGCTCGTACCTCGACGCGTACCCGAGGTGCCGGTACTGCACTAGCTTTCCGCGCGGCAACACCAACTCCCCGGTGTACCAAGTGGCTGTTACGGGGCCTTCATTGCCGGGGAAGAACGTGGCGAGCGGTATTTCCTTGGGACGCTCGTCGCAAGGGTTCGCCACGAGTTTGACCAAAACGAGCTGATCGGCACGAACCTCCCAGAACGCAGCATGGCCTCGCCATGAAGCGGAGCAGGGGTACTCGTTCAGGAATGGCTCGAGCTTCTTGGTGCTATCCGTTACCTGCAAGAACATGCTGAACGGCTCTGAGAAGAGCGGGGAACGCTCCCCATCTATGAGGATCTCGTCGGGTATCTGGGCCGTGGCGCGCGCTGCGATGGGCATGGCGAGAAGTGCAACGATGAGCAGCGTGAATAGACGCACCTGTGACTCCTACCAAGTTCTGTATGAACAGCCCGCCGCGGAGCGGGTCTCTGGCTCAGGCAGCACAAACTACCAAGTTCCGTCCAAGACCTTTTGCTCGGTAGAGCGCAGCGTCTGCGGAAACGATCAGATCTTCCGCCGCTGTCTCCGGCGTGACGTTTAGGGCAGCTACGCCGATGCTCACACTCAGCAGCCCCACAGAACTGCTGCGCGCATGCTCGATGCCCAAGCGCGCCACTTCTGCTCGCGCAGCCTCCGCTACCTTTCCCGCTCCGGCCATATCGGTGTCAGGTAAAACGATTGCGAATTCCTCTCCGCCATAGCGCGCCGCCAGATCCGTGGGTCGATGGCAGCAGTCATGCAGCGTCACGGCCACACGCCTCAGGCTCTCGTCGCCGGCACTGTGCCCATAGTGATCGTTGTAGGCTTTGAAGTAGTCCACATCAACAAGTAGAAGCGCCAGCGAGCTCCGATGTCGAGCGGCGACCGCAAGTTGCTCGGCAAGGAACTGGTCGAAGCTGCGTCGGTTCGCCAATCCCGTCAGGCCGTCGTGCAGTGACAGTTGTCTGAGCTTGTTGTTGGCCGCGCCTAGTTCAGCGGACAGGCGCAGCAGCCGTACGTGATGCCCGGTCTGCTCGCTCAGCAGCAGCACCAGTAGAAATCCGGCCGAGATCAGCCCGTAGACACGCCCGACATACCACCCAAGGTCGTAACGCCCGGTATTCAGCACTGCCGCCAAAGCGAGGTCGAAGAGCCAGACGCTCAACACCACCATCAACCAGACATCCAGCACCGCATGCGGTCTGCGTCTCCAGAGGCTCAAGAGCGCCGCCAGGCTCAGCAGCCAAATGCCCAGCAGCACGGCGTGACCGATGTCCGTCGTTTGGTTGTCACGGAGGAACTCCGGCAACAAGTCGTGCCCTGCGGTCGCTACCGTGGTCCATGCGGCGACGCTCAGAAGCGACGTAGCCAGCATGATGAGAATGGGCTTGTGTAAAGGCGCCGCAAGCAGTCGACCGCTCTGCTTCAGGCGTGCATAGGCCATCACCGCAAGCGGAAACCCGGCATGCCATCCCATGTACATCGCCGATGAAGTCTGAGGCCCGGAGCCGAACAATCCTTTGGGAGCAATCAGGCCCGGAAATATCAGCGCATAGGCCGCCGTGATCGATGCCGAAAAAAAATAGGCTCCGGCCAGTACCAGTAAGGCCAGCGAGCGCGAGGCGCGAAACTGGCCCAGCAGAAGAACGGCAGTGATGAGGTCACACATCACCAAGGCGGTGACGTATATGGGCACAAAGGCCGGCAATGGAGTCAGCGGCGCCCTGTAGAACGGCAGCGCCAGCACAAAGACAATACTTGAGACAAACAGGATTCCCAGGGCATAGCGCCATTCGCGGAGACCTGCTGGAGCAGTCGAAATAGTCCGCAGGGACTCCGTCAAATCGTAGTTCTTGTTTGGCATGCAGCCACTTCCACAGGACGGCCAGCCCCCCCGTCTCTCTTGTATTCTTCTCGGAGCAGTCTACGTGCAAAGCGCATCACCGAATGGGCTGTTGCAGACTGCCGCCTCGGTGCTCCACGCCTTTGTCAGCATGATTGTCAGCTTGCTGACAATCGGCGCGAACCGCGCAGCCCAATGAGGCGCGCCCCCAGGAACACAAAAGCCCATCGCGATGGATGGGCCTCTGAGAGATGCACGGTGATCTGGGACGGCTCAGACGGCTTCAGCTTCGCCAATCGCCTCGCGTTGGCACCGAGACCACAGCAGCGTCGCCAACTGCTCGGGCACGTCGTTGTCAAAGCTCATCAGCAACTCGGACGACTGGCCTGCGGCGGCGGCCGTCAGAACCTCAGCGATACAGCTCTTTTGCGCATCACTTGCCGCATGCTTGAGCTTGGCCTCCAGCAGCGCCATGGTCTCGTCGCGCATCCGATCCGAGCCCAGCACCTGCCAGGCGTAGTCGATCTCATAGCGTTCCACGGCATCCTTCAGGCTCTCACCGTCCAGCCTGGATTCTTCGGCAAAGCGGTTCAGCGTGCGGGTGCAGAGACTTGCGGCAACGCAGGCCATCAATTCGGCATGTTCGAAAGCAGCCATTGGCGGGGTTCCTTGAAAGGTCAATCAACCCACGGGAATTGGCGAGCCGAAGGCCCATGGGCGGACCGGCGACTGATGGCTTGAAGGCCAGAGAAAAGGCCAGAAAGCAAAAACCCCTGATTCCGTAGAAATCAGGGGTCCGCATTCTTGGTGGCTGGGGCGGAATCCAAAGATCCCTCACCGGCCGCACGAATCATTTCTCGTTCAAATCGTGGATCGCGGGGGGTACAGCAAAGGGTACACAAGACTGGCCCGTGCGATTTCCCGAACCGAACCAGGGACATCGCATATTGCGCGCACATTGTCGCACATCGGTTGCCGATTTCTGTGACGCTACACCGAACTTGCCAGGCCCTACCAAATCGAACTCACCGTTGCTGTCCCCGCACTGCCGGCAGTCCCGGCGGTCGCTTGTCGAAGCTTCCAACGCTGCTCAGGCTCCCCAAGGTTGAGCGCTTCAACGTACGCCAACAACGCCTTGTAATCCGTGAACTCCAAGACTAGCTCCACGGTTGCTTGGTCAGCGTGGATATCAATACTGTTGACCTTCACGCCATTGACCTGCGTAATCTCCAGGGCGTGCAACGCTTCCTGCAGAGGAAAGCTCATCACCTTGGCAACACTCTGAGCGTCAGCCAGGTACAGAGGTGGCGGCTTGTTGGCCTCTTGATTGCGAAGATCTCTCTCGGCGCTCAATTGGTTGATCCGCTGGGCGAGTTCCAGATTTTGCCGATCCAGCTCGCGTGCCTCTTTCCAATCGCGCCACGCCGCGTACCCGAACAGAACGCTCAAACACCAGCACAGTAAAGTACCTGCGATCAGCAGCCGTCGGCCGCCCTTCCCGGGCAGGAAGTCGATGACAGGTGCTCTCATGCCAAATTCCCCACGAAGACGGCATGCTGCTTCGCATCGCTGTTCCGCTCTTGCCTGTTGGCTCCGATGGCACTGAGCTGAGCCGAGATCGGCTCTTCACCACTCCACTCTGTCGTCATGAGCAATCGGTTGATCGCTGCTTGGGCGTCATCTCCAGTGGCGGTGTCAACGCTGCTGCTGCGTGCGCAAATCCACGCAGCCTCACTTGAGGGCTCGCTCAACAGCAGCGTCACTGCCTCGCAGTCGATGATCGCAATGGCGGATGTGTCCTTCCTGAGCCGCGCCTGCTGTCGGAGCACCTCGCTCCACCATGGCCGCAAGCTGAGCAAGTGGGTTCCAAGCGCGTCGATGATTTCGCGCTTGGCATCGCTCCGCATCGCCACAGCCAGCCGCGGCGCAGCCGGAACTCGGTCTAGCCAGACCTCACACGGACCATCGACGCCGGTGGCTTCTTCAGCCATCGTCTGTGCAACCAATTGCCAGTCCTGCGCAGACTTGGCGCCCTCAACATCCGAAATCAGGAAGGGCCGACACAGGCCAGCGCTGAGCCAAACCCGCAGCCCAAATCGTCGCGACTGTTCAGCCAGAAATGCCTGCAAGCGCTGGAGTCCCTCACGCCAGTCGGTGATGTACTCATCCAGCAGGACTTCTTCTCCTCGCCGGAGACAGACGCGCCGATTGCCCAGGTAGGCGTCTGCCGCCCTCCCCGACCTAATGCCAGCCCACCACACGTTTGATTTCCTCACTGCTCGTGATCTTCTTGCAAACCAGTTCTGCACCCTGTTGCCCCAGTGTGCGAACGCCCTGTTTGTACACATGCTCGCGCAGAGCCGACACCGGGCTTTGTGTCGTCACCAAATCGCGCAAGCCGTCGTCCACCGCATGCACCTCGGCAATCACGCGTCGCCCCTTGTAGCCCGAGCCTGCACAGGCGTCGCAGCCATTGGCTTGCGGCACTTGATGCACGTCTACGAACCCCACAGACTCCAGCCATCGCCGCTCCCGCTCACTCGCCTCCCGCCAGCTTGCGCAGTCGGGGCACAGGCAACGTACCAGGCGCTGCACGATGACGCCGTTGAGCGCCGCCATGAAACCGAACATGTCGAGCCCGAAGTGTTTGAAGCGGCCCGTCACGTCGAACACGCTGTTGGCATGCACCGTCGTGAAGACCTGGTGGCCCGTCAACGCGGATTGCACCGCGATGTCTGCGGTCTCCGCATCTCGAATCTCACCGACAAGGATGCGATCCGGATCGTGGCGAAGCACGGATCTGAGACCCTTTGCAAAGGTCAGTCCCTTGCGTTCGTTCACCGGCACTTGCAGAACGCCCGTCAGCTCATACTCGACAGGGTCCTCGATGGTGATGATCTTCTCGAGGCCATTGTTCACCTCTGACAGCGCCGCGTAGACCGTGGTCGTCTTGCCGCTGCCCGTCGGGCCCGTCACCAGCAGCATGCCGTGCGGCAACTCGGCCAGGTCCCGGATCCGCTGAGCACTGTCCGCATCGAAGCCGAGCAGATCCAGAGAGACCTGCTCCTGCGGGTCCCGCAACTGGGCCTTGTCCAGAAGCCGCAGAACAGCGTCTTCGCCAAAGACACTGGGAATCACGGAAACGCGCAAATCCACATCCGTCTGGTCCAGCGACACGCGGAAGCGGCCGTCCTGCGGGAGACGCTTCTCCGTGATGTCCAACTGCGCGAGCACCTTGATCCGCGAGATAACTTCCTCGGCTCGACGCGGATCATCAAGGCGAGCAAAGTTGTGCATCACCCCATCGTGCCGGAAGCGAACCACAACGCCCGTCCGGCTGCACTCGAAGTGGACGTCGCTCGCGCCTCGGGCGTAGGCGTCGCGTATCGCCGTATCAACGAACTCGACGACCGGTCCGTCAGCAGACACTGCCTGCTTGCCGTCTTCGGTGGGCGCCTTCGGCGAATCTGCAGGCGTTGCCTTGCCCAGCCATTGATCCAGCAAGGCCTGTGGAACGGCGGCCACTTTAGGCGTGAACCCTAGGATTTGTGCGGCCCGACGCAGACCCAATTCATCCCAGGGATCGGACATGGCGAGCACGGAGGCTGATGACGCCACCTCCCGCACACTCAAGACTCCCAATTGCCGGGCCTGCTCGGCACCGAGCTTGGAGAAGTCGGGTTGCCAGGGTTGGCTGTTAACGATCAGGCCCACACCCGCTTCCGCAGGCAGGCGAATGCTCAGCTCTTCGAGCGTCCAGGGGCCGGCATCTAGCAGGAGGTCCAGTACTGCGCCGGCGCCTGCCTTGCCCCGGCGTCGCGCTGCGGCAATGTCAGCTCTGAGATTGTTTGTAGGCGGTGACATTCTTCTTATCGAATCGAACTGGCGACATCAAAAATGGGCAGGTACATCAACACCACGATGCTGCCCACCAGCAAGGCCACCAGCAGCAGCATGAGCGGCTCGACAATGCGGGTCGCTCGCTCCATGAACAAGGCAAAGTTTCCGGCGTGTCGATCCGCGATGGTCTGGAGCACGCGGTCGAAGTTGCCGGATCGCTCGCCAACAGCGAGCAAGCGCTGGGTCACCACATCGGTCAGCTTGGCGTCTGAGAATGCCGTTGACACGCGCACACCCCGCCCCAGGGCCATCCGAGCTTGCTGCAGCGAGATTTCAAGATTTGCGCCGAGAGCCAATCCCTCACAGCGCTGCAGGACCTCATCCAGCGTATAGCCTCCACGGAACATCACAGTCATCGAGTGATAGAGCTTGGCCAGCCGGAACTCCGCCATGGCTCGACGGATAGGCGCAATGCGTCCGCCAATGGCCGAAATCCATTGTTGGATCCAGCGTTGCCGCCAGGCGTACACCGCCCCGGCGACCAAGAGGCCCAGCGCCATGATGATCTCCATCTGATGCGCATGCACGAAGCGGCTGGCATTGACGAGCAATTGCGTGGACCAGTTCATCTGTCCGCGCAGGTCCTTGTACATCGTGGCGAAGCGCGGCAGCACGACCACCAGCAGGAAGCTGCTGACTACCAAGCCGAGACCCAGGACCAGAGAGGGGTAAATTGCCGCGCTGACCGCCTTCTTGCGGAGCGCGTCCACCATCTCGTGATAGCGAAGATAGTCAGTCAGGGCCTCGGCCAGTGAGCTCGTGCGCTCACTGGCGCGCACGCTGGCAATTAACACGGGCGGGAAGGCGTCCAGGCTTTGCATGGCTGCAGACAGCGCTCGCCCCTGGTGCAGTTCGCGCAGCAAGCGAGCCTGCAACTCAGCGCGTTCTGGATCGATCACCTGAGCCTGTAGGGTGTCGATGGCCTCGACGACCGTCATCCCGGCCTGCAGCAAGGTGCGCAGTTCCTGGCACCACCAGGCCACATCCAGCGATTGCGTGCTGGCGCGTCTTGAGACCCGCTTCTGTAGCTCCGCGCTCAAGATCTTGCGGCCATTGGGCAGAGCGGTACCGACGGCCGGCAGCGCGGCCATCTCCATCAGCTCTTCCTGGATGACCGAGGCGTTGGGATCGAAGGAGCGGATTCGAACTTGCATGGAATGAGATCGAAGACCTCGAGCTACTGGCCGAGGTAGATGTCGGCGTCGTCGCCCGTACCACCGGCCACGCGATCACGGCCAAAGCTGAAGAGCTCGTAGTCGCGACCAGGTTGCTGGCTCGGGTTTCTGTATTGGTACGGCATGCCCCAGGGATCAGCGGGCAGATTGCCCTTGAGGTAGGGGCCGTGCCAGCGGCCGTCAATGCCGCCTGCCGCCGGCGCCTGAACCAACGCATTCAGGCCCTCGCTGCTGCTGGGAAAGCGCCCCATATCGATGCGGTACGCCTGCAATGCCTTGTCCAGCGAATCCAGTTGAGCCTTCGCCGTCGTGACTTCGGATCGAGAGATCTGGCCGAGGAAGCGTGGACCCACGATACCGGTCAGCAGACCAATGATCAGGATCACAACGAGCAACTCCAGCAGCGTGAAGCCGCGGGCAGCCGGTCGATCAGATTGCCGTGCGCGGACGGAGGGCGTTCGGAGATTGAGGAACATCGGGTGGATCCACGAGGAATTGCCATTCGGAATATCGACTCGCGACCTTCAAGGTTCGCGAGCCCAGTCGGAGTTCTTTCTGAATCAGGGGGGCTTCGTCGCTGCTGCTTCGCACGCCCTGGATGCGCCCATCCTCGTCGCGGACGAGGATCCAATCCGCGCCGTGATTTACAGGGTCCGCATAGAGCTCACGCAGATGCCGCACCGTCCCGACGAAGCGCTTGTCCAGCAGCAGCTCATCGAGATCCTTTGGCAAGCGCTTCAAGCTCCCCGGTGACATGTCTCGGTAGCGAGTCAGGGCCTTGGCATACAGCTGCCCCACCCGCAAGAGCTCTTGCTCTTTGGCGCGTCGAGAATCTTGCGTCCACCGCTCGCTGACTTGTGACAGACCTAGAGCAGCCAGGGCCAAAAGGATCAACACTGCGACCAGGCCATACCCTCCCTGCTTGCGATGGCACTTACCAATTCGCATAGCTGCTTCCGTCGCTGGCTCGGTCTTGCGCCCCGCTGCGGACGTCGAAGACGCCCTTGTCCTGCTGACTGCTGTTCTTGGGTGGCACGGCCACCCATGTATCTGCCCGATCCGTCACGGGATCGACGGGGATTGAACGCAGGTAGCTACGTTCTACAAGTTCGCTCAGGCTTTCCGGGTACCGCCCCTGATCGTTGTAGAACTTGTCGATGGCGTCCCGCATCTGTCGCAGGTCCTGCTTGAGCGTGACTTCGCGCGCCTTGTCGAGATGCTGGATGTAGCGCGGCGCGGCAACACTCAGCAGCAGGGCGAGCGCCGCCAACACGACCAGCAACTCGATCACAGTAAAGCCTTGCGTGGCTATCGGATGGCGAAGGCTCGTTCCCATATCACCACTGGCTCAGCGGAACACCGTTGAGGCCGACCGCGCGGGACATGGAGTGGACGTCGTAGACATCAGCACCTGGCTGTGGGTTGTTGGCTTCAGATGCATAGCTGCGCAGGCCCCAGCTCTTCTCGGGGGGGACGTCGGGATCAGCAAACGGATCGCGGGGCACCGCTCGCAAGAAGCGCAAGATCTGACCTTGATGATCAACGCGAGCATCGGGCACTGCCTTTGTCAACTCGATCAGGCTCGGCGGATAAGGGCTCTGTCCTGCATCCCCGATGATGGCTCGGTCCTCGCGAGCCTTCCGGTAGGCATCGAGCGCATCACGGATCTCCCAAAGGGAGCGCTTGAGTTCGCGCTCCTTCTCGCGCTGTACCGTCATTTCCGACATCGGCAGGGCGACCGACGCAAGCAAACCCAGGATGGCCATGCAGACAAGCAATTCCACCAGCGTAAATCCGCTGGATCGCTTCGGCAGGCCAGTCCGCTTCTTCATTGGATCTCGATGCTGTATGGCTCGGGACCGCCCAGTTGCAGGGACGCCGTTTCCAGAGCAACCGGGCGTGCCGATCCAAGAGTCAGCGTGGTCCGACCGCCCCCCACCGCCTTGAAGCGCAGCTTGAATGCAGTGCCCTGCCCTTCGGCCGACGTTGCTTGATTTCGCAAAATGCCCAGACTCAGCCGATCCTTGCCGACTTGTTTGCTGACGCTCGTCACCGCGCCTCCCTGGCTGAAAAAGTCGCCCTCTTCAGCGTTCAAGAATTCCAGCTTGTCTGGCGAGAAAGTCAATTCGCTCATCAGGCCACGCAACTTCACATCTCGCAGATTCACCGAGATTTCGAACACTTCCCCAACCTTGACCTGCTTCGGACCGTTGATCACAAGCCCTGCCTTCCTCACCTCTGCAGTCGCATCGGGTGTCGTCACCGGAGGCGCCGCGTCGCGGGCCTTGGCAACCGACGCCCCCGCATTGCCGGCATTGGAAGCTTGTTGCGGCTGTGCCGGTGGATTGTTCGCCGCCAGGCTCGCCTGAAGGCCGCCCACTGGGCGCAGCTTGGGATTAGCATCCGTGCCCACCCACATCTCCGAATCACTGGCGCTGAGTCTGCGTACATTGCGCAGTATGTGCGGCGTGATGGCCAGCATCAACTCCTTGCGCTGTCCGCTGTCCGTGGTGTTGGAGAACAGGCGGCCAACCAAGGGGAGATCGCCAAGGCCAGGAATGCGGCTGGCACTCGTGCTCTCGTCGCGGCTGATCAAGCCGGCCAGCAACTGCGTTTCGCCATCACGCAGGCGCAGCACCGTGCTCGCATTGCGGGTGCTGATCTGGTAGGCGATCGTGCCAGAGTTGGTTTTCGTGATGGTGCCGAGCGAGCTCACCTCAAGGCCGATCTTGATGCCCACGTCGTCGTCGGCGTAAATCGTGGGCTCAGCATCGAGCTTGAGGCCAACGTCCACATAGCTCACAGTTTCCGAGACAAAGCCGCCTGTGCCGGCGGTGGCGGCAACGATAGGGATCTTGTCGCCGATGAGAACCTTCGCATGCTCGCGATTGCGTACTCGCAACTTCGGATTCGCCAGGGTAGAGACATCGCCCACCTCGCGGCGCATGTTCAGCGAAGCATTGCCAACGCCAACAGCCACGCGATCACGAGTAAAGCGATCAAGGTTCGCCAGGTTCAGCGCCGTGCCGCCACTGGGATCCAGCAAGGTCAGCGACGCCGTTGTCGGCAATTGAATGCCCAGCTGCGTCAGCCTGGTGCTGGAGATCTCGAGCACCTGGAACTCGAGCAGCACTTCCGGGTCCGGACTGTCGTAAACAGCCATCAGCCGCTCGGCAAGCTGGATGTTCTCTGGAGAGTCGCGCAATGCCAGCATGTTGCTGCGCTCGTCCACAAAGGGCTCGCGTAGTTTGAGCATGGATTTCAGAAACGCAGCCGCACCTTTGACATCGCCATTGCTGAGGGTGAAGACGCGGACGATCTGTTCCTGGTACTCGCGCTGCTTCTCCGGTGAATTCGGATAGACGACAACAGTCTTAGGATCAATTACCTTCTTCGCCAGTTGATTGCTGGCCGTGATGAGGTCGAGCGCATCCTCGACTCTGGCTTGACGAAGGAAGACGGTGACACGTACGTCGGAGCGCACATCCTTGTCCAGCACGAAGTTGATTCCGCTGTGGCGCGTTACAACGTCCAGCACCGTTCGCAGACCGGCATCCCGAAAATCCAAAGAGATTGGCCGCGTCTCCGCCAGCCCACCATTCAAGGCTTGCACCTGGGCGGAACGTTGCTGCGCGCGGAGCTCCCACTGCAGATCTAGCAGGGCTTGATGCCTAGGATTGTCCTTGAGTGCTTGCTCGAGTACCTGCAGCGCCTCACCGAGTTGTTTTCCTTCGGTGAAGCGCTTAGCTCGGCGCAAATCAGCATCGACGCGACGATCCCGCGCAAGGTCCATCCGCAGACTAAGAGCGCGCTCATTCTTGGGGTCTAGAGCTAGCGCTTGGTCCAGAGCGATCTCTGCCTCATCGTACTTGCCGGACAGCCTACCCACCTGGGCCGTGTCGATGAGAGCAGATTGGGCTTGAGAACGCGCGTTAATCAAAGCACTGCGTAGCGAGACACTTTCGGGGTAGTGCTTGACTCCGTCTTCGAGCTGCCGAATAGCCATACCGTATTGGCCGGCAAGCAATGCACTATTAGAGTCATTGCGAATGCGTGTCTCAGCACACGCAGCTAACAACCCAATTACAAGAAGCGTAGATGCCAAGCGCCGAGCGTCAGAACGCATCAGCAAATAAGGAAAGCACATGACAGATTCAGGATGAGGACTTGACCAGCGGTCTTGAAATGATGGCTCGCTGCTGGAGCGGAGGGTAGATGAGCCTGATCTCATCCCCAGTGATCGCTTCTACGCGATAGCCTTCGCTTAGCTCCATGCCAACCTCGACCAGGATGTCTCTACCACCGGCGGTGATGTAGACCTTAGACTCGCCTTGCGGGTCGATGAATTGGCCAAGGTAGCGATAGTTCAACGGCGGCGCACTGGGCGATGAGGCTACTGTCGATGCGGGCGCCACAACTGGCGTTGACGGGGTTGACGCAACAGGGAGAACGAACGGATCGCCAGCTGGATCCTCCAGATCGTTCCCAGCCGGAGATGGAATGTTCGCAATGAAGTGATGAGTTGGTTGAGAACTGCGAGGCGCGTCGCCGACGGCAATGTCCCGCACGGTTCGCCCAGAAGGATCAGTTGGTGTCAACAAACTGGCTGCGCTAGCGAGAACACTTAAGGTAAGCGTCCAACGTAGGCCGGGACTCAGGGACGCAACGATGACATTGCCCCGTCGCATTTTCATTGCTTAGGCTCCCCGGTGCCCCGTACTGGACGCGACAACCAGATCAATCGGGCGCGTAGATCCAGAGTCGAGGCAGTACCGCGACGACGGAGTGAGAGGTTTTCCACATATAGCGAATTTCGCTTATGAGACAACACCCCAATCAGCAATTCCTTGCTGCCAGCGTACGCCCCATATGCATCTAGCTCGATGGCGAGTCGCCCCAAAGTAGTATCTGTGGCAGCGTACTCCGTAACGTTTAGCTGCCGCAGCTCAATACCGACCGCTTGCGCTGCTTCGCGGAGTTGCGAGGCCCCCGCCTGCATCGAACTTGCACTCGGCAATCTACTGACCCAATCGCGCTCATGGGCCCGGGCGCCGATTCCGTCCTCGGCACCAAATTCGCCGGCATGACGGGCAAGCAAATGTTTATGCTCAGCTCTTCGTTCCGCGACCTCCCAGCCCATCTTCAGCCAACAAGCCATCGTCAACGCCACACAACACAAACTTGCGACAAGTGGAATCGCCGCCTTATTTTCAGGCATTGGGCGCCACACCCGCCTCATAGCAAAAATCCCTCGCAACGATTTAGAGTCGCAGTTGGGTAGCGTTCCCTTTTTAACATGGCACCCGGTTCATACGTATAAGTCAAGTTCAAGTGCGCTAGCGCTTCGCAGCCGACACCCGGGGCGGCAGTCTATTGTTTAGACACAATCCAAACATTAAACGCAAGCCACAGAACCCACCGCAGCCCCTGTGTCGATGCCCACATGTTGTTAAGCGACAAAGGCCCCCCTCCCCCCTCAGCTCGGCTAGTTATCAGATATCGAATGAACTCTGCATTTTCAAGCAAGATCGGCAAAACCATCATTGACAGCAAGCAGAGGAACGCCAACTGGGCAACGGGCTTCCCGCGCACGACAATCATCACACACGCCGTATACATTAAAAATATAACCAAATATACGTATGCGAACGAAAGTGCGGCTGGCGAATACAGTCCCGGCTCAGTCGCCGGAGCAACGAGCACTTGCGCGTTCTGAGCCAGCCAAACAACTCCAACGATTACATGAACAAGTGCAAGCTGCCATCTGTATTTAAGACGACTCATTTCGCTACCTCTTTAGTCATTTCCGAGACCTTGGGGCCAAAATAGAAATACTGTTTGTCACCGCCGAGTGGCGGCTGGGCTTGAACAACAAAATAGGCCTGTGGATTACTTTTTGCCATTTTATCATCATCAACTGACGGCCCCTGCATTACGCCACCTTTAACGCCAAATGTGTATGGCCAAGGGTGTGTATGCTCAACCAAAAGAAGAGTATGGTCAGCTGGGGCCGGGACAACCAATGGCATAGGAATTCGATTGTATAAGCCAGTTTTTTTAACGAAGACGGATTTGTATGATAAGTCGTACTTCAGATCTCCAGTCTTGACGTGTTGATAGACAACCAGAGCCTCCTCATGGGCTGGGCGTCCAAAGCCCAGCAGCCCTCCAAGCCAAGTGGATTGAGATTGCTCCCAAATATCATTCTCATATTTGACCAATTGAGGGTTCTGAGCTCGAATCTTTTCCAGGCTCTTTGGAGCCCTATCCGTGAATGGCACGCCAGCTGGGTTCGTGAATTGCGCGCTTAGTCCCGAATTATTCGAATCCAGACCATTGTCGCCAGGCGCATGTGAATTCCAGTCTGCGACTGTCAATCCTGGCAAAATGACGCCAGCACTAAGGTCCCCGCTCAACGAGGAAGATGACGCTGCATCAGATATTCGAAGCTTAATGCCAGAGCCGCTTGAATTCTTGGAATCGTCGGATTTGATTGGATTTAGAAATGTGTCCTGAGTGCCCCATTCACAACTCCCACCACTACCGTGATCCCAAAGGCAGTCAATTTCATTTCTGAAGCCCGTGGGGTCGGTCCCGCGCATCGGGTTGTTCCACGTATAGCTATATCGGTTATAGCTCTGCAAGTTCTTAGGGGCCTGCAGCGTCGGATCGGCACTCATGAACCGGCTCAAGGCCGGGTCATACACTCGCCCATTCATATTGATGAGGCCCACCTCGTCCATGTGCTCATGGCCGCTGTAACCCCGATCCGTATTCGCCGGCCGGAGCGTTCCATCGACGTCGGAAATTCCGTCGGCGTACCGTCGTTTGCCGAACGGCTCATATGCCATTCGCTCGGCAACCGCCCCCGACTCATTGCTAACTACTGATATCGAGCCCAGATGGTCGTGGTGCCAGTACTGTGTGTGCCATCCGGTATCGTCGGATGTAACCATCGCTACGGTCTTACCGTCAGCGGTGATGTAGTTCTTCTGAGTCCTACCAGCAGTTCCGACTTCTTCTTCAAAAAATAGCCCGGCACCGGCAACAGGATTGATGTAGACCGTTGTGCGCTGCAGCGCGGCATCCAAGTAGTAATTCTCCCTGATTCGACTTGCATCGACATCGTATGCATAATCAAGCCTCGCCCTGCCAGAGGAAATGGAGGAAATATTATTGAAACCGGTCCATGCAACGACTCGCCCGGCCCCCATGAGGAGATTACCGTTGCTATCGTAGTTGTAAATTGGCGCCTCAATTGCATTAACGGAGCCCGAAATGCCACTAACCGCGTGTGGCCTGGCCAAGCCATTACCCGGGTAGTTATAGACGTTTGCACGCCCCTCTTGAGTACGAGTCGTGAGGTTACCGATTGCGTCAAAATCCCATTTAATGACTTGCGCACCCGGAAAACTGAGCCCGGACCTGGTTTCGGTTGTCAGTCGCGAAAGTTCGTCATATTCATAAGCCGCAACGACCCCGGTTAGCATATCGACGCGCGCAGCCAGATTTCCCGATAGGTCATAGCTGTGGTTCAGGCTCTGTACGCCCCCATTTGGGCCTGCTTGACTAATTTGCAGGTGGCCGTCCGTGTAGTAGCTATTCGTTGTCGTGATCCCGTTGCCATATCGATATTGGAGCAAACGCCCGGCGGCATCGGCATCAAGTGCCGTCCAAAGAGTTTGAGCGTGGGTGAGGTCCTTTACGCTCAGCTCATAACCCAATGAGGTATATGTCTTCCCAACCAACAGCCCAGACGGATAGCTCATTGAATCCAAACGCCCGCTGGCCGCCTCGTAGTTGACTGCGACGCTGTAAGTGGTAACGGTTGATTGGCCCGCAATCCCTAGCGTCAAAGTCGAGTTGGTGGCCCGACCTCTACTGTCATATGTGGTTTGGCGTTGCGTACCATTCGCGGCATAAGTAGCGCAAAGCTTGCCCTTGCCATTTACGCATGTGTCAAACGTCCACGTACTTTCGAAGTCGTCTCCTTTTGAGTTGTATAGGCGTCCAAGCGCGTCGTAGCGGTTGTAGGTTGTTTGCCCCTTGGCATCAGTCTGCTGAATCAATTCACCGATGCCGTTGTATACATAAATCCAAACACCCATATCGGGGTCGGCCATCGCGACCTTGCGGCCCAAGCCGTCGTAAACGTAGCCAGTGACGTTGCCAGCAGGATCGATGGTCTGAATTACCCTGCCCCCTTCGTCATAGACGCTGCGCAATATGCCGTTCCTTGCGTCTTCTATGCTTTCGACGAGGCCGATATCGTTTTTGCGCTCAATCGTTCTACGATCCAGAGGCGCGATAACGGTTGTCGTGAGGCCGCTGTAAACAGTCACGGTTGTGCTAATGCCTGCGGCCGTCGGCGCGCTCATGCTCGTGACGCGACCCAAATTGTCGTATTGATAGCTGGCCCAAACAGCCGTATCACCATCGTAATAGGGACGACTTTTATAGGCTACCTGTCCTAGGGCGTTATATTGGGTATCCACGTAAACTAAGCGCGCCACCCCACCGCCATCAAAACCCTGAGTTTCTGAACGAATGACTCTACCGACGGCATCAAGGTAAGTACGTTGATAGGGCCCATTAACGGTAAGGCCATCAGTCCTAAAGGGGGTGCTTTGAATATAGTGCCGAGGAGCGATGTCTCCGCCTATGCCTGGAATTAACGCGCAGGTACTCGAGGCGGCGCCCGATGGAATAGCGACGCTTGCGTCATTGCTGCAATAGACGTACGTCCATTTGACCTTTGTGCCGTCGGCGTTCGTCTCTACTTGCTTCCGCCCGAGCGAATCGTAAGCAACAGACGCAACGACGCCATTCGCGTCAGTAGCGGTTGCGACCAAGCCAAATCTGCCGTCGTAGGAGAAGTTTTGGGAATGCCCTAAAGCGTTAGTTTGTCCAGCCACAAAGCGCTGGTCAGAAGTGAATGTGCTTCCCGATCCACGGCTGTCAAACGAGGCAGCAGCACCGGCCACAGGCGACGCAGCTTCTGTTGGAGCGCCTGGCACGGCTGCACTTGCGCCATTGCAATTGCGCACCGTTGTAGCCGATCGGCGCCCGTAGCTGTCCAGGGTATAGACAGTTGCTACGCATTTGTTGACATCCTGGGGCTCAATGAGCTCTTTAACCAGTTGCCCAGTGGCCTGGTCATAATCAAACCCGTTGGTTCGAATGACGGTGGCAGCGTTCGCCGCCCGCTCGACGCAGAACAGCGTCAATAGAGCGATCAACTGCGTGAGGGTAACAGCCTGCGCTTGACTAAACCGCAGTCGCGAGATGCGAGCGTTTGCGTATTTGATTGCATGAAACATCTTCACTCCCAACCAATCGAAGTATTTTTATTATTCCGAGAACAGGTCAATTGCTAATTTTCCAACAACCAGTCCCAGAAGCGCTGGCACCCTCTTCTTGATAAATGATGTTGTACACAAATGCAGCCTTCGTATCCTCAAAATAAGGCCAATTCCATTGAAATCCAGAAGGGTACTTTGACTTTATAGCTGCGGAATGTCCGGGGCAAATTGGCAATGCCCCCGTTCTCTCGTACGACCGATCATTTGCGGAGTCAAACGCCGCCACCGCACTGCTATATGTGGCCCCCCAAGATATAAATGCAAAAGCCTGATGGTATTCAGTGCCATCCCATTCTTGGCTCGATACCAAAAAACCGTCGGGCTTCGGTACATTGACCTTTAGGTTAATTGAAGCGCTAGCGGCCGAACCACTATTTGGCGTGACAGTCAAAGTCCCAGAGTACGACGCCGCCGCTGTGCCCGTGGTGACCACCACGCTTCCACAGTCGGCCGTACTGCCCGCGCAACTTGCAGGTCCGCCGCTTACGGTCATTCCATTGCCACTGAGGTTCGTGTAACTAACGCTTGTGGCGGTGGTCTGACCAGCATTACCTAACCGGTAGGTCACTGAGGCTTGCGTAGGCGTCGTCGTGTTGTCTGTCTTGGCGATTTGCGTCAGCGTCAGAGCAACTGGCGTGTTAACCCTCAGACTTAGAGACACGCTTACGGCCGGGCCGCTGCTCGGCGTAGCCGTCAAGGTGCCGGTATAGGTCGCGGCCGCCGTATTGGTAGTTACGGTCACGTTGCCACAGTCACTTGCGTTAGCTGCGCAACCTGATGGGCCACTCACTGTCATCCCATTGCCGCTCAGGTTGCTATAGCTGACAGTCGATGCAGCCGTCTGCCCACCGTTGCTTAACCGATAAGTCACCGTGGCAGAGGTTGGCGCTGTCGTGGAATCGGTCCTGGCAATCTCGGCCAACGCCAAGGCGGTCTGCGTATTCACTTTCAGACTCACTGCCACGCTCCCAACGCCGCCGCTGTTCGGAGTGGCGGTCAACGTACCTGCATAGGTTGCGGCAGCCGTATTGGTCGTCACCACCACGCTACCGCAGTCGGCCGTATTCGCAGCGCAACTAGCGGGTCCCGTCACGGTCATACCGCTCAGGCCGCCGTAGCTGATGCTCGAGGCTCCTGTCCCGCCCGCGTTGCCCAACTTGTAGGTCACGGTGGCGGCAGTCGGCGTTGTCGTTAGGTCGGTCTTGGCAATCTGGGTCAACGTCAGCGCGGCCTGGGTATTCACAGTCAGAGCCACCGCAATGCTGGCTGCCGCCCCACTGTTCGGCGTCGCGGTTAACGTGCCGGTGTACGTCCCAGCTGCTGTATTGCTCGTGACCGTGACGCTTCCGCAGTCGGTCATGTTGGCTGCACAGCTTGCAGGCCCGCCACTCACGGTCATCCCGTTGCCACTGAGGTTGCTGTAGCTGACCGTCGATGCGGCCGTCTGCCCAGTGTTACTCACTCGATAGGTCACAGTGGCCGAGGTGGGAGTTGTCGTCGAATCGGTCTTCGCGATCTGAGTCAGTGCCAACGCTACGGGGGTGTTCACCTTCAGACTCACAGCCACGCTCGCGCCACTACCGAGATTGGGCGTCGCGGTCAACGTGCCGGCATAGGTCGCAGCCGATGTGTTCGTTGTGACTGTCACGCTGCCGCAATTGGATGCGCTGGCCGCGCAGCTCGTGGGGCCAGTCACGGTCATACCACTCAAGCTGCTATAGCTGATGCTGTTGGCGGCTGTCTGGCCCGCGTTGCTCAATTGATAGGTGACCGTGGCCGCAGTCGGCGTTGTCGTCGAATCAGTCCTGGCAATTTCTGTCAACGCCAACGCCGCTTGGCTGTTCACCCTCAAGCTCACTGCAACGCTGCCCGAGATGCCGCTGACCGGTGTAGCGGTCAGCGTGCCGCTGTAGGCCGCTGCGGCCGTGTTTGTGGTCACAGTCACAGTGCCGCAGTTGACTGTGTTGGGCGCGCAAGTCGTTGGCCCGCCACTCACCGCCAAGCCGTTTGCACTGAGATTGGTGTAGGTAATGCCGCTGACCGCCGTCTGACCGGGGTTGCCGACCCGATAGCTAACTGTGGCCGGCGTGGGAGTCGTCGTCGAATCGGTCAGCGCAATCTGAGTCAAAGTCAATGCGCCCTGGGTATTCACCGTCAGGTTTACTGCCGCACTCGCTGCGAAACCGGCAGTCGGCGTAGCGGTCAATGTGCCGGCGTAGACGCCTGCTGCGGTGTTGGTTGTCACGGTCACACTGCCGCAGTTGGTCGTGCTGGCTGCGCAGCTTCCGGGACCTCCGCTGACGGTCATCCCATTTCCACTGAGATTGCTATAGCTGATACTCGCCGCTGACGTCTGACCGGTATTGCCCACGCGATAGGTCACGGTGGCCGAGCTCGGTGTCGTGGTCGAATCGGTCCTGGCGATTTCGGTCAAGACCAAGGTCGCAAGGGAATTCACCTTCAGTGTTACGGCGACGTTCGCGGGATTGCCGCTGACGGGCGTCGCTGTCAGCGTACCCGCATAGGTTGCGGCTGCAGTACTGGTCGTCACGGTCACGCTGCCGCAGTCGCTTGTGTTGGCCGCGCAACTTGCAGGACCAGCGCTGACGGTCATCCCACTTCCGTTGAGATTGCTGTAACTGATGCCTGTGGCTGCCGTCTGGCCGGTGTTGCTCACGCGATAGGTGACGACTGCAGGCGTTGGCGTCGTCGTCGAATCGGTCCTGGCAGTCTCGGACAACCCCAGCGAGGCAGGCGTATTCACAGTCAGGGTTACGGGCGCACTCACGGCGTTACCGCCGCCGGACGTAGCTGTCAGCGTACCGGTGTAAGTTGCGGCAGCTGCATTGGTCGTAACCGTCACGCTGCCACAATCGCTTGTATTGGCGGCGCAGCTTGTCGGACCGGAAACAGCCATTCCGCTCAAAACACCATAGCTGATGCCACTTGCTGCGCTGGGACCTGTATTTCCAAGCCGGTAAGTGACGGTAGCCGGCGTCGGCGTCGTGGTCAGATCTGTTCTGGCGATTTGCGTAAGGGTCAATACGGCAACGCCCTTTACCGTCATGCTCACGGCCACGCTCGCGGCAACGCCACTATCGGGCGCAGCTGTCAACGTACCGCTATATGTGCCAACAGTCGTGCCGCTGGTAAGCACGACATTGCCGCAATCCATGCTTCTGGCAGCGCAACTGCTTGGCCCTGAAACGGCAATCCCGTTAAGGCTCCCATAGCTCACGCTTGCGGCGGCAACCAACCCCGAGTTGCTCAAGCGATAGGTGCTCGTTGCTGAGGTGGGCGCAATCGTTGCACCGGAGCCTCCTATGGGCGTCAACGCCAGCATCGCCGATGGGCTGTAGGTGGTTCCACCCGTGTTCGTCACCACAGTCTTGACCAATCGCCCCAAGAACCAGTTCGCTGGGTCGTTGTAGAACGTGTTCTGCGTGGCCTGCGAATAGTCGCTCGCAGAGTTGTCCGGCTTCAACACGACGGAACTCACCGTCTGGATGTTGCCGAATGCGTCGGGATTCTGGTTTTGAGTTAGAGAACCCGGCAACGCACTTCCATCAAGATCCCATGCGCGCGTCCTCACCTCCTGTGAATACACAAAGTACCGCTGCCCGCTGCCAGCTTGTGTACTGCATGCTGTCATTTGGAGTGAAGCCGGCTCGCTCGGCGCGGCGCAAGCGTAGTTGCTTGTCGTTAGGCCCAAGTTGCTCCAGTTCGCAGCGCTTGTGCCTGTGCCCGATGTGATGACGCGCCCGACAAACGGGAATTGCTGGCTGAAGTACTTCTTGCTGACCAAACCCGTGCCCGTAAACCCCGCCTGTACGACCGGGTCTTCGAGCAATTGCCACTCGAAACCCAGGAAACCTCGTCCAGTCGCGCCGGACTCGACGAGCAGATTCCCGTAGCTGTACGAGGTCTTCCGCACGGCGCTTCCAACGCCGGTGCTTGAGAACACGTCGGTCACGATCGATAGTGGCGACACTGGCGAAGACAAGGGCCATTGCAAGTCAGTTGAGGTTGCGATCGCACCAACCATGGTTCGATCGCGCTCTCGAAGGTAGCGAGTTCCCAGCAGCTTCGGCAATGTGTCGCGATTCCATTTGATGACATTGCCGGCGCCATTGCTGATGCTCCTCACCACATCTCGCGACACCCGCTGCGTCTTCCAGTAGCCAAGCTGTGCCACCGACGCTGAGCGCATGTGGAATAGATCGCTAAAACCCTCACCTTTGAAATCGTCGAAACTCCAGGTGGGCAGCGGAGGCTCACCAAGCGGCATGTGATAGGTGTCGTCGATCGAGGAAACAAAACGTTTGATGACGAAACCTCCATTCCCGTTGGAGATCCAGGCCACCACAATACCAATATTGTTTAGACTATTCGTTGAGGCGGGGACAATATGCACCAAATCTGCCATGCCGTCACCGTTAATATCGGCAAGCCCCCAAATGCCTGTCCACCCCTCTCCAGAATCCTTATCGGTCAAATCGTAGGCATAAGTAATGGGAGGCGCAATGTAGAACGTTCCGTCGCCCTTCGAGAATGCAATTTGCGCTCGCATAGTCGAGCCCCCGGACCCAACATCGTCCACGAACGCAATATCAGTTAACCCATCTCCGTTGAAATCACCATATCGAACGACTGGCCCCGCATTACCACCGGCAATAGACAAAGGTCTTGACGTCGAAACGAAAGTTCCATCACCATTTGACACCCGACTAATAATCGTATTATAGGGCGTCCATAAGTTCACCAGATCCATCAAGCCGTCGCCATTCAGATCGATCGGATCTCCGTATGGCGCGCTCGAGCTGGTTCGAACGGAATGCGCAAATGTGCCATCTCCGTTAGACATGTATACATGATATGGATTTCCTGCGCGCTGATCCGCCACAAGAATATCCGTAAGACCGTCGCCGTTAAGATCAATACCTTTAAAGACAAAGTAAAATGTATTGTCAATTTCTGGAATATCGAGCGATTTTGCCTCAAATGTTCCGTCGCCTTTGGATAGGAAAATTATTGCCTGGGATGGCATGCCTAGTTTTGGCAGCGGCCTAAGCAGGTCCGAACGTCCATCGCCATTAAAGTCAGCCACAATCCAAGTATTAAGCGTATCCGGCTCAAAGACCAAGTAGTTGCTGCCTGGCACGGTGGGGGTAGATGAAACAGCTCTAAATCCGTTGGCAGCGGATGGCGAGGCAAGGAACGTAATCATCTGATTGGGATAGCCTGCGCCAATCTTTAGGATGTCATGTTTCCCATCCCCGTCGAAATCACCGGTGAGCGTTATCAACGACAGATTTGCCGTCATGGTGAGAAGATCATTGCTGCTCGACTCTTGCGTCACTTCGAAGAGCTCGGACGGCTCGGTGTCAAATGACATGGCGGTTGGGGGCAGACACAACCCGTCAGGCCCGCATTGTTTAATCTCCTTGAGGCGCTGTCTCCCAGAAGCGGATCCCACTTCATATGTCAAGCTATAAGTGAGAACCGGCGCACCCGCAGTATTGGTCGTAATGGATGCTAAGCGGGCGCGGTTGCGCGATGAATAGCCGGCTTGATATACAGTCTGTGCGTTCTGAAATGAATAGTCGTAGGCAAAGACGACAGAATTGGCCGCCACCAGCCCCGTCGCAGCATTGCTCGTATAGTCAATTCGTGCCGGATATTTAGCGCCCCAGTAGTTGCTGGAATCTGGATCCGCGGCATAGCTAACGGCAAGCGCATTGCCGCGAACATCAACCACCTGACTTAACCACCAACTTTTGTAGACCTCTGGGTTCTTGCCAGACGAAACACGACTATCCAGCGTTTTGCCGTATTCCCGGATCAAGCCTGCAGCGGTCTTTGCAACAAAGTAGGTTGGCCCTCCGCCAGCCGCTACGCCATAGGCAACAATTTTTGTGAAGGTTTCGTGTTCGGTGCGATATTCGCTTCCGGGAGCACCATATGTACCGGAAACCAAGATGAGACGCTCGCCGTCGAGGCAAAAGCGGTCATTGCCGTCGTAGGCAACCGATCCTCGAATCAAGTCTTGCGCCATCGTACGGGGACAGCGTGTAATTGAAGACAAGCCGGACAACGACCAGCCGACGCCGAGCATTCCATTGCCGCCACTGCTGTTGTAATTAAGCGCAAGAGTGGGCTGTATTCCGCCGACTCCTGGGGGCACTTCGAGGGGAATGGAGTAGGTGGCGGCGCCGCCGGAGGAAATATCAAATTTTCCTCCCATCGTCATGCGCTGGGCATTGGCCACGTTCACTGCGGCGAAAAGGGCCAAGAACGCAACCCTGCGCGCCCGCGATCGTGTGAATACAGCCATTTTTGCCGCGCGCAGGAAATCACCTAGCCAAACACTGGCCGAACCCATGAACATGTAGCCACTCCCTTATTCAGCACACAGCCCTTTTCTGTGGACTGCGAGCTCATTGGTCATGCCAAGCGGCAGACCTCTTCTTGATATCAAGCTCGGAGGCGCCCAAAACGCCAAGGGGCGGACTTTAACGGTTCTTAACTTTACGAAAGACAAGTGAAAACCCTGCGGAATTCCGCATTGGGAACTTTCACTTTTGACTGACGCCTCGCCTGCTGTGCCCGCGCTCGTTGGTGCCTTTCTCGTAGCTCACGGGCGCTGTCGGCGATCCGAGTTGGACGCGCAATACCTCGTCTCCTAACCAGCCGACCTGCCATGAGCGAATTGATGACCGACACGCCCGCGCTAGAGGCCTCGGCAAAGCTCATCCTCGACCTGGACAGGCTGATTCAGGCCATGCGGAGTTCTGTCAGGCCAACCCAAACCTGGCAGCGGTCCTTGCTGAGCCAGCTGGCAGACCTGGACCGTCAGGTCGAAGTACTCAGGCTGGCGATCATGCTTGATAGGGATGACGCCGAGATCCTGCAAGCTGCTGAAGCCTTGGTGGGCACGCTAGCGTTGCGGGACGCTCAACTGGCAAAAGGCCGAGCCGATGAATCAACCCGCGCAGCCTTCAGGCTCGCCCTGGGAATAGCCCGCCGCATTCCCGTAGCATTGGTCAAGCTCGCAAGAGCAATCGAATGACCGGGGCGGAATCGAAAGATCCTTTGAAGATCTTGCAACAGCCCTGTCTTCATGAACGTCTGTAGTCACTGGTACACGTTCAGGTACACCGGGCCCGCCCGACGCAGAAGCAGCGGCCTGCATGCCAGAGCCGTTCAGATGGTCGAGGTATGCATTGAACGAGGTCGCGCAAATGCTCCGGGTGTGACAGGGGCTGCACTTGGTTCAATGCATCTAAAGGCCGAGATGTGGCGTCTACGACCGGAGTCGTTTCCAACCACCAGCGGTGTGCGATCTGCGCTCGTCAACCACACTGAAGTCATCAGACTACTGAAGGTTGCCGCATCCGGCCATCAGCGGTCCGCTAAGCTGATGGCATGAGCACACCAAGAGTCTTCGTCTCCTACTCTCACGACAGTCCAGAGCACAAGAACTGGGTTCTGACCCTGTCAAGCCGGCTGACCAGTAACGGCGTAAATGTTGTGCTGGATCAGTGGGACCTTGGTTTGGGAGGCGATCTTCCGCACTTCATGGAGACTGGCCTAACAGCATCTGACCGCGTATTGGTGGTCTGCACTCCGGCGTACGTCACCAAGGCCAACAAGGGCGATGGTGGCGTCGGCTACGAGAAGATGATCCTCACTTCTCAGATGCTGAAGACGATCACGGAGGCGCGAGTCATTCCCCTCGTCCGAGCCAGCGATGAGTCCACGAAAAAGATTCCTTTCTTCTTGGGCACCAAGCTGTACGTCGACTTTCAAGATGACGCAGCATATGAGGCTCGCTACGCCGAGCTCCTCAGAGACATTCATGGCATGCAGGTGAGTCCGCGACCGCCACTGGGCCCCAATCCCTTCGAGACTCCACCACCGCCGGTGGTCAATCCGAGGCTAGAGTTCTCTCCCGAGCGGTACACATCACCTGGCCTGTTTGGCACGATCACCTTCGATTACTCGAACAACAACGGTCGATTTGTGGTCGGTGCAGGTGACATGACGTTTGAAACGGCGTGGTCAAGAAGTGGAAATCACTCTATCCACACATACAACGATCCGCCCAGCATTCGAACCGTCGCGCTGGCAATTGGAATCGAGAAGATTCAAGACATCGTCGACGCGACCTCATACGACACGTCATCAAGGGCGCGGGAGCCTCAGCTCGGGGAGATCGTGGTGTGGCAAAACTCCGCGGGCTACTACTTGGCTACCAAGATTGAGAAGGTCGCCTCGCGCAGCCATGGATTCGCTCAGGACGAGCTCGTTTTCTCTTACGTAATCGCGCCAGGCAAGAGCACGTCCTTCGCCAAAGCTCCTTGAGGCTCAGTCGGGCGACCTAGCGGACGTCCTTCAAGAACGACCTCTGATCAAGGGCGTTCCGACAAGCTCCACTAATGGTCACTCGGATGCCTTCGACTTCGTGTCCTGCCATCCTTGAGCGGGGATGCGCCTATCTCGCAATCTAGTGCAGTAGGCGAAGCGAAGACCCTCCGGGTCTTCGGACGTGGCAGCCAAGGGCAGATCTGAACGATGGCAGCTCGAGCGCGAGGATCTGGGTGACTGAAACCGAGAGCTTGTTTGACCTGCTCCCACCCTGCCGTACCAGCGTAATGGAGAGGAAGTCCATCAACCAGGAGAATGATGGACATGAAGAAGAGCAGATTCACCGAGGAGCAGATCATTGGCTTCCTCAAGCAGGCCGAGGCCGGCATGCCGGTCAAAGAGCTGTGCCGACAGGGTGGCTTCAGCGACGCGACGTTCTACAAGTGGCGGGCCAAGTTCGGCGGCATGCAGGCCACGGATGCCAAGCGACTGCGTGATCTCGAAGGAGAGAACGCCAAGCTCAAGCGCCTGCTGGCTGAAGCCCACCTGGACATTCACGCGCTCAAGGACGTCTTCGGCGTAAAGCCCTAGCCCCGCAGGTCAGGCGCGCAGCGGCAGCCAAGATGATCGAGCAGCATCATCTGTCTGAACGCCGCGCGTGCCGCCTGGTGGGGCTCTCCAGAGACAGCTATCGCAACCCGCCCGTGGTCGACGAGGCCACGCAGCAACTCAGCGCCAAGATCGTCGAGATCGCGCAGGTGCGGCGTCGCTTCGGCTATCGCCGTATCCATGACTTGCTGCGTCCGCAGTTCCCGGGCGTGAACCACAAGCGCGTGTACCGGCTGTACAGCCAGGCGCAGTTGGCAGTACGCAAACGCAAGAAGGTCAGGCGTGCAGCCAGCGAGCGCGTGCCGCTCACGGTCGCAACCCGTGTCAATGAGGTGTGGAGCATGGACTTCGTTTCCGACAGCCTTGCCAACGGCCGGCGCATAAAGAGCCTGACCGTGGCCGATGACTTCACGCACGAGTGCGTGGACATCGCTGTGGACTATGGAATCTCGGGGCAATACGTGACGCGGCTGCTGGACCGAGCCGCACTCTTCAGGGGCTACCCCGCAGCGGTGAGAACCGACAACGGGCCGGAGTTCACTTGCCGGGCCTTCATTGCGTGGGCTCAGTCTCACGGCGTGCGCCACATCTTGATCCAGCCAGGGCGGCCCATGCAGAACGGCTACATCGAGAGCTTCAACGGCAAGTTCCGGGACGAGTGCTTGAACGAGCACTGGTTCCAGACGTTGCAGCAAGCACGTTCAGAGATCGCCATCTGGCGTCAGGACTACAACGAGGTCAGGCCACACAGCAGCTTGGGACGAATACCGCCGGCAGAGTTTGCTCAACGCCAGCGCAACAAGAACCAGTCGCCACCGGCTACAACCAACGAGATCAAGTAACCTTCAACCCGGACTTCCGCCTGGCTGGTACGGCGGGAGGGGGCAGGTCAAAGCACCTCTACCGGCAATTTCGATGTCAGCGGTTGATGAGCGGCATGAACTTTCTTCGCAAGACTTCAAACTCATGCAGTCCTGGCTCCTCGGCGCGGGCCGCTGCCATCAACGCACAAACATCCTCGTCGGTCAGCACAACTATGAAGCCCCGATCATCCTTCGCCGTGTCCACACAGCCCTGAAGAATTCTCCTTTCATCCGCAACGCTCCTGCACACGATGATGCCGAACTTCCCCCGCGAGGGAGAGAACCTGCCGGCGATCTGATCCAGCTCCGGATTGCCGATCTCCTTGCCATAGTTCTTGCACTCGACAAACACGAGCGCCGATGGATAGTGCTGCGCCAGCCAACTGAAGAAGCCTTCACGCGCTTCATTGCTGAAGGTCAGGTCAACGCGCTTGCGCCCCTCGTGAATCTTGTGCTGCTTCGTCGGACGCGCCAAGAAGGGATAGAAGACAGCGCTGAGAATGTCTTGGATTAGTGCCTCGTATGCCGTGGCCTGTTCAATACCAACTGGCAAGGACCGCAGTCGAGCCTCCAAGTCCCGCCAGTTGGGCTTAGGGGTTCCTTCAATCCCTGCCAACTCAGGATGCGACATCGCAGCGGTCGCACGGCCTTGCATGTCCGCACGGTATTCAGACAGCGCGTCCGGAAATCGAAGCGTCTGCGTAATGACGGCCAACTTGTTCGAGCCATACTTTTCCCGGAGCGCCTTCTTGGAAACCCGGGGCGTCCTGTCCTTCAGGTAACGGACCAGGGCTGTCGAACGGCGCAGCTCATCACGCTGCATTTCGGGCAATAGATAGTGGGTGTAGTACTTGTCGAACTGGTAAGCAATCTTCTGGCGAACAATGAGCTTCGGCACCAGGATCACCTTCCCTTCGCTCGTCATTGGCAACGGCACAAGACTCGCCTCCCATTGCTCGCGCTCGGGGTTCCAGACAGGGCCAGAACTAATGCCAGGGGTCAGCGGAATGTCATAGAACGCGGCGGCTTCCTGGGTGTACTTGATAAGCGGGCCGCGCAAGATGTTGCATACCGCATCCGAAATCATGTCCGGCCCGATGCCCTCAATGAGCAATGCCGTGTCCTCAAGGTCTTGCAGCAGTCCAGTGGTGGATGCCTTGCTCCGAGAGAGCGCCCCCCAGACCGAGGTGGCAGACTTAGCTCCCATCCCATGCCCTTGAGACCGCCCTGCTGAATAGCCAAGGTGGAATTCGTTGCGCTCACTGAGGCTGCTCAGCAGCTCCTGAGCACCCACATCATCACCAGCCTTGATCCGATCCAGGACAGTTCCAAAATAGCTCTGGACCAGCGCAAGGCAGTCGTGCCCCCACTGCGACTGGAGGCCACGCAATGCACTCGGATCAATAAAAACAGGAATGTCGGTGTCTAGGCGGACATCGACAAAATCGAGATACGGCTGGGTCTTACCCAGCCCGAAGAACTGAGAAACGCGCACAGGACTCCCCCTGATGTTGCTGGCATCCGAGTGAAGTACAAACCATCGGTCCCAGCCATTTGTGCAGACTGCGACGGCACTGCCGCGCCTGCTTGGTGACAAAGTCTAGCCCTGAACACCGGCAACGGGAACGTCAACAGCCCGATCACTGCTGGGAACAGCACGCACGGTCATAGACTCGCTACCGTGGGCACTTTCGCTAGCTCATCGTCCATTCGCTGCAATGGCATTGACCCGTAATCCCGAGCGATGCTGCCGCTACCTGCGTGGCCGGTAATGGCGTCATGCACATCCTCAGGAATACCAACCTCTCTGCAAAGCGTCTTGAACGTATGCCGAAAGCCGTGCATCGGACTAGCTGTGAAGAGTCAAGACGTTGTTGCCTGAGTCAGGAAGACGGGACATAGGCGGACGGCATCCAATGCCGTGATGTGGGCGATGCCAGTTGTAGTGATGAATCCAACGCGTCAGCGCGTTGGCTCTATCGCGCGAATGCTGGTAGGTCTGGCCGTAGGCCCATTCGCGCAGTGCGGACTGGATGAACCGCTCTGCCTTGCCGTTGGTTTGCGGACGGTAGGCCCGTGTGAAGCGATGCTTGATGTTCAGCTCTGAGCAGGCCTGTTTGAAGTCCTTTGACCTGAACGGCGAACCGTTGTCGGTCAGCAGCGCTCGCACCGTGATGCCCAGCCCCGCGTAGTAGCTCACTGAAGCCTGCAGGAAGGCCACAGCGCTGGTCTTGCGCTCATCCGGATGCATCTGCGTGAAGCCAATGCGAGCGTGATCGTCCACGGCGACGAACAGGACCTCCCAGCCAGCGCCACCGAACGTATCGGCCCGATTGCCTGTCACGCGATGACTGGGCCGCTCGATCCGCCCCAGCCTCTTGGTGTCGATGTGCAGCAGATCCCCTGGCGCCTCGTGTTCATAGCGCACGACCGGCTCGGCCGGGCGCAGGTCGCTGAGCTTGGACAAGCCCGCTCTCCTGAGCACACGGCTGACTGTGGCCTTGGAAACGGCCAGGCTGGAGGCGATGTCTGCTTGAAGCATGAGCTTGCGGCGCAACTCGACAATGGCCAGCGCCTTGTTTGCGTCGATGGCATTGGGGGACTTCTGCGGCCGTGAGGACTTGTCGAACAACGCCACCTCCCCCTGAGCAAGATAGCGCCCGAGCCATTTGCGGGTGGTCATCTCGCTGACGCCATGCGTCGTCGCTGCCTGCGCCACAGATTGGCCTCGCAACGTGATGTCCTGAACCATTTCGATTCGACGCGCGTAGGTCAATCGGGCATTCTTATGAATGTTCATCCTGGCTGTCCTCCTGAGCTGACTGGGGGTTTGGCGATTTCCAGTCTCTCAGAAGCAGTCCGGGTGAACACCCGATACAACCTATTGGAACTTCACAACTAGCTGGGCTATCCAGCTTCACCACATCTCGAAGATAGGCGGACCAGTGCCTGCCGAAGTTGGCGCCGTAGTACCCACGCGGATTCGGCTTCAACCCTGGGAAGAGCTGCCCGCCCGACGGCAATGACTCCACGTAGGCCAAGAATCCGCGAGCCAGGAGATCGGGATGCAACGGGATCAGCCGCCGGCTGCTTTCCGTCTTCACCCCTCGTTCGCCGTCTTCCTCATCCTCGGCGGCGAGGATGTTCAGATACCAGACGCCGTCCTCCGACTTACGTACATCGGAGACGTTCAACTGCGCCAGCTCCTCTCGGCGCGCTCCCGTGTAGAACAGGAGCAGCGGCAACCAGTACCAGGCCATGCCGAAGTCGGCCCGCTCTGGCAGCCACCCCGCTTCCGAGAAGACGCGGCTCCCAAAGATCGTCCGCAATTCCTTCTTCGTGTAGTCCTTGCGCCGTCGCGATGTCGCAACTCGGCGGGTTGCAGCCTTTGCCGCTGCACGCCCCACGCCGCCGGCAATGACGACGTTCTCGTCCAGCCATTGCAACCGAACGCCATGGCTGAGCACAGCGGACAGAGCCCGCAGATGATTCCGTATCGTCGGCTCCGACAGACGCGGCAATCCCTCCGCATCGGCCTTGGCGATTAGTTGAAGAGCAGTCAGCTTGCGCGTCCCCTCGCCCTTGGATGGCAACTGGGCCAACTCGGCACGGAAGCGCCCAACCGTCTCACGGCTGATTTCCCGAATGTCCAGATCACCCATCAGCTCGATAAAGCGCTCCAGCGTCGAACGGAAGGTGTCGATGGTCTTGCGCACGCCGCGCGTGTCGCATCGTTGAGCACCTTGTCTCGGCTGTAAGAGTCGAACAGCTCCATGAGCGTGCGCCGGGACGCGGGGGCTTTGGACCGCTGCTCTGAGGCCAACGGCGCGAGCGGCACCAGGTCTTGGCTCGGCGGCACCCTTTGGCCCTCGTGGCGCAACAGCGCCCAATCAGAGAGCTTGTAGAGCTGCTCCTCGAATGCCGAATACAGCCGCTGCGCTGCAGGCGTCCCGGCGACCGGCAGCGGCAGATTGGCCGCCCGCAGCGCCGCTTTGATGTGCGGCTTCACCAGCGCCGCCCAATCGCCCTCAGGCGGCTCCTCGCCCTGCTCAACGGCCTCGCGCAGCGAATCGAAGGTCTGCCGCTCCTCGCGGTGATTGCCGCGCTCCCAAGCCACCGCGTGCCCCTCTACGAGCATCTTGGTGAACTCGCCCGACCGCTCAAGCTTCTCCTGCTCGGCGCGGAACCAGCGCCCGGCCAGTTGCTGGGCATCAAAGGCGCTGATCGCCTCAACGCCCTCCAGCTCGGCACGAGCCGCTGCAAACGCCTCTTCGGACTCGGCCCAAGCCCGTGCGAATTCGTACTTGGCTTGCCGTGGATCGCGTGTCTTGAGCGAGCGCTTGAACTCGTGGCCGAGGGCCGCCCGCAGCTCAAGTGGAACTTTTCGACGGAGGTAGTAGATGCCGGTTGTAGGGTGCTTGAACGGATCGGCCATGAACGCTCTGCGGCGACGTGATTTGCAGGCGAGTCTAGATGCTGAAAGAGTCACGGTGTACCTGTCTGGTGTACCAGACCAACCGGCTCAGCGATGCGTCCAAAAGCAAAAAGCCCCTGAGTCCGTTAGGAATCAAGGGCTTGCATTCTTGGTGGCCTGGGGCGGAATCGAACCACCGACACGCGGATTTTCAATCCGCTGCTCTACCAACTGAGCTACCAGGCCTTTTTGTCTCGCTCCGAAAAGCGAAGACAGTGACTATAGCACAGCAATCAGGGCCCGGTCGAGATCAAACGCCGTTGCCGCGCTTGTTCCGGCTGAGGTCGACGCCAAGCTGCTTGAGCTTGCGGTAGAGGTGCGTGCGCTCCAGGCCGGTCTTCTCAGCCACCCGGGTCATAGAGCCGTTCTCCTTGGCGAGGTGGAATTCGAAGTAGCTCTTCTCGAAGGCGTCGCGTGCTTCACGCAGCGGGCGGTCGAGCTCGAAGCTCTGTTCGGAGGAAAGACCCGCCGAGACCGGCAGAGCAACGGGCTGGACAACGCCGAGGGTGGGAGCGACGTAAGTGGGCATCTCGTTGCTGCTGCGCGCATAACTCTGCAGGCCGACGACAGGTGCGGCGGGACGCGGCGCCACGGTCTTGACCAGGGCCTGCTCCACGGCGCGCAGCAGTTTTTGCAGGGTGATGGGCTTTTCCAGGAAGGCGATGGCGCCGAACTTGGTGGCTTCCACAGCGGTGTCGATGGTGCCGTGGCCGCTCATCATGATCACCGGCATGTTCAGCAGCCCCTGGCCACCCCACTCCTTGAGGAGCGTGATGCCGTCGACATCGGGCATCCAGATGTCCAGCAACACCAGATCGGGCCGCAGGCGCTCGCGCATGGCGCGGGCCTGTGCGGCGTTCTCGGCCAGCTCTACGGCGTGCCCCTCATCACTGAGGATTTCAGACAGCAGGGCGCGAATGCCCAGTTCGTCATCGACGACAAGAATGGTGGCCATGGATCCCTAAGTCTCTAGCTCTCTAGCGGGCTGGAACGTGTGTTACCCGCATCAGCAGCGGTCGCGAGTTTGGAAAATGATAGCGAAACTTGAGCGCCCGTCACTGAGGGGCTGCCCTCAGACGCGGCGCCTTCGGGTGCATGGAGATTGGTCAGACGCACGCGGGCGCCGTGTTCATCGGCGATTTTCTTCACCACGGCCAGGCCCAGGCCGGTGCCCTTGGTCTTGGTGGTGACGTAGGGTTCGAAGGCTCGCTTGAGCACTTTCTCGGCAAATCCGGGGCCGTTGTCGGTGATGACCAGGCGCACGGAGCGCGGCTGGCCCTCGGGCGTCCAGCTCTGCTGCAGGGCCAGCTCCACATGGCCGTCGGGCCGGTCGTGGACGGCGTCCAGGGCGTTTTGCACCAGGTTGTGGATGACCTGGCGCAGCTGGCTGGCGTCGCCGACGATGCGGTGGGCGTCGCGGTCGAGCACGGCGGTCAGGCGGCCGGTTTCCTGGGCCTCGGCGTAGAGGCTCAGCACCTCGGCCACCAGGGCGTTCAGATCCAGCGGGTGCAGCTTGGCGGAGGGCAGGCGGGCGTAATCGCGGAACTCGTTGACGAGCTGCTTCATCGCCTGCACCTGGTTGACGATGGTGCCCACCGCGCGGGTGAGCATCGACTGGTCGCTGCCCTCGAGCTTTGCTTCGAGCTTGTGCTGCAGCCGCTCCGCCGAGAGCTGGATGGGCGTGAGCGGGTTCTTGATCTCGTGGGCCAGGCGGCGCGCCACCTCGCTCCAGGCGGCCGAGCGCTGGGCCGAGACCACGTCGGAGATGTCGTCGAACACCAGCAGCCGCGCGCGCATCGGCAGCGAGGCGCCGCGCACCAGCAGCGTCAGCGGATCGCCGCCAGCCTGGAGCTGGACCTCGAAGGTGTCCTGCCAGTGGTCGCTGCTGTCCACGGGCGCGTCGGCCTCGTGCTGCTCGAAGCGGTGCTCCACCGTCTCGGCAAAGGCGCGCAGGCCATGCACTTCGCCCAGGCGCTGGCCGCGCAGCTCGCCCTGGCGCAGGATCACGGCCGCACCCGGGTTGGCGGTGGAGATGCGGCCGTCGGCCTCGAACACGAGCACGCCGGCGGTGAGGTTGTCCAGGATGGTTTGCAGGTGGGTGCGCGCGCTTTCCAGCTGCGAGACGCTTTGCTCAACCATGCCGCGCGCGTCGGCCAGCTGCTGGGTCATGTCGGCGAAGGAACGCGTCAGGCCAGAGAGTTCATCTCGCGCACCCAGCACCGCCTTCACGGAGAGGTCGCCCTGTGCCACCTGGCGCACGCCGTCGGCCAGCAGCAGCAGCGGGCGCGCGAGCTGGTTGCCCAGCATCACGGCCAGCAGCAGCGCGGCAAACACGGCCAGCACCAGCACGAGTGTCAGGGTGCCGAGGTACATGCGCCGCAGGCCGTCGCGTTCCAGCGCGCGCTGCTGGTACTCGCTGCTGGCGTTCTGCACGGCCAGCGCATTGGCCAGCACGCCGGGCGGGATGCGCTGCACCACCATCAGGTAGCGCTCGATGCCGCTGGAGCCGGCCAGGCCCAGCCGCAGCTCCACGCCGCCAGGAATCTGGGCCAGCGCGCGGATGCGGGCCTGGCCCTGCACGGCCTGGGTGTCGTCTTCCAGGCCTTCGAGTTCGCTGGCCGAGCCGTTGGCACGGGCCTGGCGAAGCAGCGCCAGGCTGGGTCGATCGGGCGTGAGCGAGCGGATGTCGCCACCGCTGGCCAGCAGGATCTGGCCGCCCGAGCCCACCAGGGCCACGGTGCGCGCGCCCATCTGCTCGCGCAGCCGCTCCAGGATCAGCAGCTGCGGCTGGTTGCTGTCGGCCTGGAAGCTGCGCTCGGCGGCGTCATGCGTCTTCTGGGCCAGGTCGCTGACCATGCTGTCCAGCGTACTGCGGCCCAGGTTCAGGCCGGCTTCCAGCGCACTGGCCAGGCGCACATCGAACCAGCTCTCGATCGAGCGGTTCACGAACTGGTAGGAGACGGTGTAGATCAGCACGCCCGGCACCACGCCGACGAGCGCGAAGATGCCCGCCAGCTTGAGCAGCAGCCGGCTGCCGAATTCGCCGTGGCGCACGCGCCAGAACAGCCGCACGGCCGAGGCGACGATGACCGTGACCAGCAGCGTCGCCACCAGGGCGTTGAGCCAGAACAGCCAGACGTAGTGGCGCTCGAAGAAGCCGCGGCCACCGGTGGCACCGATGGAGAGCAGGAAGGCCAGCACGCCGCTGATGCCCGTCATGGTCACCAGGGAGATGACCCAGGCCCATCTGGTCGCTCGCGTCATGGATGAGAGGAGAAAGGAATCGGAAGAATCAATCAGGCAATCAATTGGCCGCAGCACGGATGCTGAAGTCAGGATTCAGCTGCACGGTGCGCTCGATCGCCAGGCCCCAGCCCTGGGGCGCGCCCAGGCCGATCTGCATGGGCCGGGGCAGCTGGCTGGTATCAAGCCGGAAGCTGAACTCCAGATAGTAACTGCCGCTATCTTCCAGCTCCTTGGGCTCGGCGATGCGCCAGCCGGCGGTATCGCGGATGACGGCCAGCGCCTCGGCCAGGCTGTTGTAGCTCTGGTTCAGGCCGCCGCTGGAAACCTTGTACTGCCGGGTGAGCGGCTGCCAGGCCAGGCGCCAGGTGCGCGAGGCCTTGTTCATGCGCGCATCGCGCCAGTACCAGCGGTTGCGGAAGACCTGTGCTTCGACCGTGAAATAGATCGGCACGCCCTTGAGCAGCGCATCGTCCGCCGAGCGCGGCAGCTCGAAGCGGGTGCTGTAGCTGAGGTTCAGTCCGTCCTCGGCGCGCTGGGTGCTGAGCGTGAGCTCCACGCCCTCGGCCCGCGCCAGCAGCCCGACCACGGCCAGCAGCGCTGCGAGCAGGAAGGCCTGCAGGCCGCGGAAGCGACGCGATTCGGCGATGGACGGATGGTGGAATTTCAACGGCTCTTGACCAGCAGGGCGTAATAGAAGCCGTCGAGTACCGACGGCCCTGCCGGGCCCTCCCCGGCTGAGGTCGAACCATTGTCAGCCAGGGGCAGCAGATGCCCCGTGACGCCGGCCACGTCCTGGGCCTGAGCATCACCGTGTCGTTGCAAAAACGCGTCGATCTGGTGCGCGCCTTCGTCCTTGAAGACCGAGCACGTGGCGTACACCATGCGCCCGCCAGCTTTCAGCAAGGGCCACAGCGCGTCGAGCAGCCCGGCCTGGATCTCGGCCAGACGCGCGATGTCGTCGGCACGACGCAGCCAGCGCGCATCCGGGTGACGGCGCACGATGCCTGAGGCGCTGCAGGGCGCGTCGAGCAGGATGGCGTCGAAGGGGCGGCCGTCGTGCCAGCTGGCCACCTCGCGCGCGTCGGCGACGCGGGTCTGGGCGCGCAGGTGAAGGCGGGTGAGGTTGTCGTTGACGCGGACAAGCCGGTCGGCGTCGCTGTCCAGGGCCAGCAGCTCGAGGTCGGGCCTCAACTCCAGCAGGTGTGCAGTCTTGCCGCCGGGGGCGGAGCAGGCATCGAGCACGCGCGCACTTTGGGGCAGCGCTTCGCCGCTGTTCAGCAGCAGCGGCGCCGCGAGTTGGGCGGCCAGGTCCTGCACCGAGACCTCGCCGGCGGCAAAGCCGGGCAGCCTGTCGACCGGCACGGCGCGCTCTAGCGCCACGGCCTGATGTCCGCCCTGGCTGACCAGGTGTGCCACGATGCCGGCCTCGTCCTGAAGCCGCTGAACGTAAGCGTTCGCCTCGGCACGGGGCCGCAGCGTCATCGGCGGGTGTTCGTTGTTGGCAGCAAGCAGCTGTTCCCAGCTCTCAGGCCAGTCCTTGCGCAGCTGGGCGATCCACCACGCCGGATGGTTGTGCACGGCCACCAGATCGCCCGCCAGGCCGGCCACGAGGCCATCGCGCTCGCGCAGGAAGCGGCGCAGTACCGCGTTGACGAAGCCGCCGCTGGCGCGCTCTTTCACGGCCTTCACGGCCTGATCGACGACCGTGTGCTCGGCGTACGGCGGCGTGTCATCGGGCCACAGCAGGACCAGGGCGACGAGCAACAGCCCTTCGATCTTGGGCTGCGGCTTCTTCGGCACCAGGACCTTGAGCAAGGCCTGCACGGCGCCGAGCCGGCGCAGCGTCAGGAAGCTCAGTGCCTGCGCACCCGGGCGCACCGGCGACGGGGTGCGGGCCAGCGCCTCGGTCAGCGAGCGGCCCTGGCGCACGGCCTGGACGGCATCGGCGCTGGCGCGCAGCAGCTGGTGAAGCGGGGCGGAAGGGGGCGAAATGGGAGCGGACGACACGTTGTCAGTGTAGGCCCCACAATGGCGCATCCCTGTTTTGCCCTGAGCCGTTCCATGAGCGACAACTCCATCTCCGAGCGCATCCGCTACCGCCTTGTTTCAGCGGGCTGCCGCCACCACGCCAATGACAACATCGCCGACTTCATCGAGGAAGGCGAGCTCGAAGGCCTGCAGGCCGAAGTGCAGGCCAAGATGGCCGAGGTGCTCAAGGCGCTGGTGATCGACACCGAGAGCGACCACAACACGCAGGACACCGCCAAGCGCGTGGCCAAGATGTTCCTGCGTGAGGTCTTCAAGGGCCGCTACGTGAAGGCGCCCGACGTGACCGAGTTCCCCAACGCCGAGCGCCTGAACGAGCTGATGATGGTCGGCCCGATCACGGTCCGCAGCGCCTGCTCGCACCACCTCTGCCCGATCATGGGCCGGGTGTGGATCGGCGTGCTGCCCAACGAATCGTCCAACCTGATCGGCCTGTCGAAGTACGCGCGCCTGACCGACTGGATCATGAGCCGCCCGCAAATCCAGGAAGAGGCCATCGTCATGCTGGCCAACGAGATCGAAGGCCGCATCAAGCCCGACGGCCTGGCCGTGGTGATGGAAGCCGATCACTTCTGCATGCACTGGCGCGGCGTCAAGGACGACGGCGCCAAGATGACCAGCAGCGTGATGCGCGGCGCCTTCCTCAAGGATGCGGCCCTGCGCCGCGAATTCCTCTCGCTGCGTGGCGCCTGATCGATCAGCCCGTCAATCGAGCATGTCGGCCCAGATGGTCTTCGCCCAGTTGAAGGCGTAGCGGGCCTCCATCTCGTTCGGCGCGGCCGAGAGTCCGCCCGCTCCGGCCACCGGCTTGAACGTTGCCTCGGCCGCCGCGTAGGCATGCACGCTGGCCACGTGCACGGCGTTGCGCGCATCGGTGAAGCTGTAGCAGGTGTTCATCAGCATCGGCGCCGGATCGATCTCCATGCCGCTCAATTCGGCCGTTATGGCTGCGGCCGTGACCTTGGCCTGCGCATTGGCCATGTGCCCGCTCTTGGGCATGGCGTTGGCGATCTGGATTGCATCGCCGATCACGTGGATGTGCGGCGCGGCGGTGGACGCGAAGTTCTGAAAGCGCACCTGGCACCAGCGGCCGTTGCTGTTGGCCAGGCCGGCATCCACGGCGATCTGGCCGGCGCGCATCGGTGGCAGCGCGTTGATCACGTCGGCACGCACATCGTCGGCAAGCTCGAACTTAAGCGTGTCGCCCTCGATCGCCACCAGCTTGTTCTGCGGCCGGTACTCGATGCGACCCGCATGCTGATCGGCCCACACCTTCTTGAACAGCAGCCCCTTGGAGGTCACGTCCGGATTGGCGTCCAGGATCAGCAGCTTGGCGCGCGGCTTGGCTTCGCGCATCCAGTCGGCCACGAGGCAGGCGCGCTCGTAGGGCCCGGGCGGGCAGCGGTAAGGCGCCTCGGGAATGGTGATGGCAAACACGCCGCCGTCGGGCATGGCTTCGAGCTGGCGGCGCAGCGCCGCCGTTTCGGGGCCGGCCTTCCAGGCTTGCAGGACACGGTCACGCGCGGCGGAGAGGCCCTCGACCTCGTTCCAGATCATGTCGATGCCGGGCGAGAGGATGAGCTTGTCGTAGCCGATGGGCTCGCCGCGCGCAAGGCGCAGCTCGCGGCGCTCCACGTCGACGGCCCTGGCCCGGTCGCGCACGATGCGAACGCCGTGGCGCGAAGCCAGGCCGCCGATCGAGCGGGTGATGTCGCCCATCTGCCAGCGCCCGGCCAGCACGAGGTTGGACATGGGGCAGGAGACAAAGGCTTCCTCGGGCTCGACGAGCACGACCTCGATCGCGCCGCCCGAGAACAGCCGCAGATACTTGGCCGCCGTGGCACCACCGTAGCCGCCGCCGACCACGACGACGCGCGCCGGAGCGGCAGCCTTCGCGCGGACCATCGGCAAGGCAGCAGCAGCCAGCAGCAGCTCGCGGCGGCGCGTCATGGCGTCGTTCCTGTCGTCGGCTTCTGCGCCGCAAAGTACTGCGCCAACGCCAGGATCTGCGCATCGGTATAGCCCTTGGCCAGTTGCGGCATCAGCGTGCCTTGACGCGCGCCGTTCTGGAAGGCTTTCATCTGCACGAGGAAATGCGCGGCCGGCATGCCGGCCAGGCCGGGCACCAGCGAATCGCGCGGCGCGCGGCCCTCGGTGCCGTGGCAGCCGGCGCAGGTGGCCGCCAGCGCGCGCAGGCGCAGGGCGGCGGCGTCTTCAGCCTGGGCGGCGGTAGCGCAGATCAGCAGGACTAACGGCAACAGTCGACGCATGGTGATCGATCATCAAAGCGTGCGCGCCTCGGCAAATCCATAAAGCCCGGCGAGCACGCGCGTTGGGAACTGCGACTGGGCCTCGTTGTACTTCGTCACGGCCTGATTGAAAAGCTGGCGCGCAAACGCGCGCTGGCGTTCGATGAGCTTGAGCTCGTCCACCAAATCGTCTACGCCCGGTTCGCCGTGCAGTTCCGGGTGCAGCTCCAGCATGGCCGAGATGCGCGCCAGCGCCGCCGCGTGCAGCGCACTGGCCACGGCCAGCTGGCTCACGGGCTCGCCGGCGTAGGGCTTGCCGCGCACGGCCTGCACGGCGGAGCTGGACTCGGCCTCGGCATTGGCCAGCGCGTCAAAGCTCGGTGCCTCCTCGGGGATCAGCGGCGTGAGCACATCGATGATGCGGGTGCAGACCTCGCTGCGTTCGCTCAGATTGCGCTCCAGCTGGCGGAAGGCGTCGCCGATGGCATTGCGCAGCTGCATCAGGCGGTTGTAGGCACCCACGCCCCAGAAGAACAGGAGCGCGAGCAGAGCCAGCAACAGGCCGGAAATGGTCATGCGCCCTGCTGGTGCTTGTATTGCTCGTAGCCGGCCGCACGCAGCTCGCAGGCCGGGCAGGTGCCGCAGCCATAGCCCCAGGCGTGGCGCTGCGTGCGCTCGCCGAGGTAGCAGGTGTGGGTGTGCTCGATCACGAGCTCGTTGAGGGCGGCGCCGCCCAGGCGCTCCGTCATCGCCCAGGTCTCGGCCTTGGTGATGAACATCAGCGGGGTTTCCAGCGTCATCGGCTGGTCCAGGCCCAGCGAGAGCGCGACCTGCAGCGCCTTGAGTGTGTTGTCGCGGCAGTCGGGGTAGCCGGAGTAATCGGTCTCGCACATGCCGCCGACCAGCACGCTGGCGCCGCGCCGGTAGGCCAGCGTGGCGGCGAAGGTCAGGAACAGCAGGTTGCGGCCGGGCACGAAGGTGTTGGGCAGGCCGTTGGACTGCATCTCGATCGCCACATTTTCGGTCATGGCGGTCTGCGAGATCTGGCCCAGCAGCGAGAGGTCCAGCACGTGGTCGTCACCCAGCTTGGCGGCCCAGTGCGGGTACTGCTTTGCAATTTCGGCGCGCACGGTCTGACGGCATTCGAGCTCGACGCGATGGCGCTGGCCGTAGTCGAAGCCGATGGTCTCGACGGCCGCGTAGCGGTCCAGCGCCCAGGCCAGGCAGGCCGTGGAGTCCTGGCCGCCGGAAAAGAGCACGAGCGCCTTGCGTTGTGCGTTGGCTTGAGGAGGAGGGGAAATGTCCATGGACGTGCATGTTATGGTCCCCCGAGCCTTTGAGGAGACCGTCATGCGCAAGACTTTGTTTGCTCTGGTGTTGCTGCCATCCACGATGGTGCACGCCCAGCCCAGCCGCATCGACCAGGTGCTGGTCTATCCCGGCGGCGCACAGGTGGAGCGGGTGCTGACGCTCAAATCCGGCGCCACCAGCCTGAAGCTCGACTGCCTGCCCGGCACGCTGGACGCCAAGACGATCCGCGTCACCGCACCCGGCGTGCAGATCGGCGAGATTAATGTGCAGCTGCTGCCGCGCGAGGCGGCGCCGGACTGCGTGAACGGCCCGCTGGAGGCGCGCATCCGCGAGGCCGAGGATCGCCGCAATGCGCTCGACGCTGAAGCGCAGGCCCTGGATGCGCAGGTCGCCAGCCTGAGGAACATGGGCGCCGGCCTGAGCGCCGCCCAGATCCGCCCAGCCGGCGAGGCCGTGCGCAGCAATGCACAGGCCGCACTGCTCAAGGCCGCACAGCTCAAGCGTCGCATCGAAGACGCCGACCGCCAGATCGCGCCGCTGCACGCCGAGCGCGAACGCTGGCAGAAGGCCAACCCGCAGCTGGCGGTACTGACCGCGCGCATCCGCGCCGAGCGCGATGCTGAGCTGCGCCTGAGCTACCGCAGCAACCGCGCCGGCTGGCAACCTGTGTATCGCGCCTCGCTGGACAGCGCCACGGGCAAGGTGGCGCTGGAGCGCCGTGCCGAAATCGCGCAGACCACGGGCGAGGATTGGACCGGCGTGGCGCTGAAGCTGACCACCACGCAGCCGAACCAGGCGGTGCAGGGATCGTCGCCGTGGCCGTGGCTGCTCAACATCGAGCCACCGATGGAACAGCGGGCGAAGGCCACGTTCGCGCGCTCCGTGGCCGCTCCCGCGCCAGTGGCCATGATGGAGTCCAAGATCGTCGAAGACGCCGGCCCCGGCTTCGATGTCTCCGTGTTCCAAGGCGAGTTCTCCACCGAGTTCACCGCCCCCGGCCGCGTCAATGTCGCCGGCTCCGGCGAGCGCATCACGCTGGCCCTGGGCCAGACGGCGCTCGACGCTCGCCTCGTCGCCCGCGTCACGCCGCAGGTGCAGCCCATCGCCTTCCTCGTCGCCGAAGCCGAACGCCCGGGCGGCGCCTGGCCCGCCGGCAATATGCAGATGTATCTGGACGGCGGCTTCGTCGGCGAGACGCGCCTGAACATGCCGGCCAACGGCAAGCTCGACCTGCCCTTCGGCCGCGACGAACAGTTGCGCATCGTGCCCGAACCGCAGACCCGCATGGGCAGCGAACGCGGCCTGTTCGGCGGCCGCGTGGAGCAGCGCATCCGTCACGCCTGGAAGATCGAGAGCAAGCACGGCAAGCCCATGCTCGTGCAGGTGCTGGAAGCCAGCCCCGTCAGCCAACACGAGGACATCAAGATCGAAGCCAAGTTCGATCCGCAACCCTTGCCCAAGGACTGGCGCGACCAGCAGGGCATCAAGGCCTGGGAGTTCACGCTCGCCCCGAACGCCACGCAGGCGATCAGCGCGGACTACACGCTCAGCTGGCCCAAGGACGCCAACGTGAGCGGCGGCATGCGCTGAGCCGTTAGCAACCGATGAAGCGACTCTGGAGCGCGCTGGCCCTGCGCCGCCAACTGCTCACGGCCTGGTACGCGCTGTGCGACCGCGAGGCCTCCTGGGTCTCACGCGTCTTCGCCATCCTCGTCGCGGGCTATGTGATCGATCCGATCGACCTGATTCCGGATGTGGTTCCGATCGTTGGCTGGCTGGACGATCTGGGGCTGCTGGGCGTGGCGATCTGGCTGCTGCGGCGCTGGCTGCCCGTCGCGCTGATCGCGCGCGCCGAGGCCAAGGCCGATGCGGCACTCAAGCGGCAGAACCACTGGCTGCGCTGGGTGCTGCTCGGGCTCTTGCTGTGGCTGCTGTTCCTGCTCTCGATGGGCGCCTGGCTGATCTGGCAGCTGGCGCACGCGTAAGCAGCTTGTTCAGCCTCGCCGCGCCGGTTCGCTCTGGTGCAGAAACTTCGTATACAGATCCCGCGGCGGCGCCACAGAGATTGACTTGAGCACCTGGCCCACGTTACCGCGGTGATAGGCGCCGTGCGCGATCACGTGCAGCAGCATCTCCTCGCGCGACATGCGGCCTGCGTCGCCGTCGGCAAAGGTGAAGCTCAGCACCTCGCCCGCGGCCGCGCTGTCCAGCTGCGCCACATAACGCGCAAACCAGGCGTCGGTCTCCTCGACATTGGCTCGCAGTTCTTCCAAGGTCGGCGTGGCCTTGGTGTTGGTGGCCTCGAAAGGTTGCGGCTCGCCGGCCAGCCGCGCGCGGAACAGACGGTCCACCACGTAGATGTGGTTGAGCGTGCGGATGCAGCTGTGCAGTGGCTCGGCGTGTTCGGCCGGCACCGTGGCCAGCACGGCGAAGAGTTCGCCGTTGGTCCAGGCCTTGTGGCCGAAGAGACTTTGCAAGGTGCTTGTCGTCATGTTCATCAACTCCTGATTTCGCCCTGCCCCAGCACCACCCACTTCATCGAGGTGAGCCCTTCCAGGCCGACGGGGCCGCGGGCATGGAATTTGTCGGTAGAGATGCCGATCTCCGCTCCGAGTCCGTATTCGAATCCATCGGCAAAGCGCGTCGAGGCATTGACCATCACGCTCGCCGAATCGACCTCGCGCAGGAAACGCATCGCGTTCGGATGGTTCAGCGTGAGGATGGCATCCGTGTGATGCGAACCGTAACGGTTGATGTGGGCCATGGCCTCGTCGAGCGAATCGACAACCTTGATGCTGATGATCGGCGCCAGGTACTCGCATCCCCAATCCTCTTCGGTGGCCGCGATCGCGCCGGGCACCAAGGCCAGCGTACGCAGGCAGCCGCGCATCTGCACGCCCTTCTGCGCCAGCAGCACGCCGATGCGCGGCAAGAAGCTGGCCGCGCTCTCGGCGTGGACCAGCAAGGACTCCGTGGCATTGCAGGGGCTGTACTTCTGCGTCTTGGCGTTCATCACGACGGTCAGCGCCTGCTCGAGGTCGACCACCGCGTCCACATAGCAGTGGCAGTTGCCATCCAGGTGCTTGATGACCGGCACGCGCGCCTCTTTCGAAATGCGCTCGATCAGGCCTTTGCCGCCGCGCGGGATGATCACGTCCACGAACTGCGGCATGGTGATCAGCTGGCCGACCGCGGCGCGATCGGTGGTGGGCACGAGCTGCACGGTCTCGCGCGGCAGGCCGGCTTCCTCCAGCGCATCGCTCACCAGTTTTGCTAACGCGCGGTTCGAGTGGATGGCTTCCGAGCCGCCGCGCAGGATGCAGGCGTTGCCGCTCTTGATGGCGAGCGAGGCGGCTTCGATGGTCACATTGGGGCGGCTCTCGTAGATCATGCCGAAGACGCCGAGCGGCACACGCATGCGGCCCACCGAGATGCCGCTCGGGCGGCGCTTCAGGTCGGTGATCTCGCCGATGGGGTCGGGCATCGCGGCGATCTGCTCGCAGCCTTCGGCCACGGTGTCGAGGATGGGCTTGTTCAGCCTGAGGCGGTCGCGCATGGGCGCGTCCAGGCCCGAGGCAGCTTGCAGATCGAGCTGGTTCGCTGCAGTCAGCGCGGCGTGCGATTCACGCAGCCGACGGGCCAGCGCCAGCAGCGCCGCGTTTTTTGCGGCCGTTGGCGCGGCCGCCATCGCATGGCTGGCGCGGCGGGCGTTGGCACCCAGTTCGGTCATCAAAGCGGAAACGTCGGCAGCGGCATTCATGCCGTCGATTATTCACGCCTCGTCAAAGCTGCTCCAGCCGAGGGCCTTCGGCAGGCCCGAACCAGGCCTTCGCAAAAGCGCGGCGGGCTGCTTCCTCGCCGCCGGCATCGCCCTTGCGCTTGTAAAGGTCGGCCAGCGCGGCCAGGGCCCAGCCGTTGTTGCGCACGCGCACGAGCGAGTCGCGCAGCATGCCTTCGGCGGCGTCGAGCTTGCCCTGGCGCAGCAGCACGGCGCCCAGCGATTGGCGGATCGGGTAGTACCAGTATGGCGGCTCGGTGTAGGCCAGGCTGTCCTCGATGACGATGGCGGTCTCGTAGGCCTTGACAGCACCGTCCAGGTCGCCGCGCGCATCGGCCAGCCGGGCGCTGGCCACCAGGCGGGCCGTCTGCAGCATGGCTTGCGCGGGCACGCCCATGTCGGCAAAGGGCTTGAAGTCGGCCGTGGCCTCAAGCTTGGCGATGGCAGCGATCTCCTGCATGCCGGCGTCCTGGTCCTTCATGCCGGCATAGGCCACGGCGCGCGCGTAGTGGTAGAGGCCGCGCACCAGGGCCAGATCGGCCGGCGGCGCCGGCAGGGCCAGGATGGTGGCGGGCTTGCTGAACATTGCATGCGCAAAGTAGGGCGCAGCCTTCACGGGCTGGACGAAGGTGAACTGGCGCACGAAGTCCTCGGGCGTTGCCGCGTCGAGCTTGGCCGCGGCGCGCAGCGCCGTGGCGCCGTCGCCGCCCATCTGGGCCGAGACCATCAGGAAATGGATGTTGTGCGGGTAGTAGCCGAGCTTGTAGACGGGGTCGGAGGGCGAGCTCTTGAAGTAGCCCTCGTCGATGTTGATCGCGTCCTTGTTGGCGTCCAGCGACTCGCGGTACATGCCGACGCGGTAGTAGATGTGCGCCGGCATGTGGACCATGTGGCCGGCACCGGGCATCAGCGCGGCCAGCGTCTTGGCGCCGGCGAGCGCGCGGCCCGGGTCGTTCGAGCCTTCCACGGCGTGGATGTAGAGGTGGATGGCCGCCGGGTCCTTGGGGCTGCGCGCCATCACGGTTTCCAGCAGGCGGATCATGTCCGCCGTGCGGCCCTTGGGCTGCGCGCCGCCGGCCTGCCAGTAGTCCCACGGCTGCGTGTCCATCGCGGCCTCGGCGGCCAGCACGGCGATCAGGTCGTCGTCCGGATACGTCTTGGACAGCGCCAGCATGGCGTCCGCGTAGGCCGCGTCGAAGGGGGCGCGGTCGGCCTTGGCATCGGCCGCGTAGCGCTTGGCCAGGGCCTCGACCAGGCCGCGTTCGCGTTCGGGCAGACCATCCTTGAGCGCCAGCGCCTTGCCGAGTGCGGCCATCGCCACGGGCACGGCCTCGGCCTCCATCGGTGCGTTGATGTTCGGGCCGAGCGCCAATGCCTCGCCCCAGAAGCACAGGCCGCACTTGGGATCGAGCGCCTGCGCGGCCTTGAAGGCGCGCTGCGCCTCCGCGTGGTTGAAGCCGAAGGCCAGGCGCAGGCCCTGGTTGAAAAAGGACTGCACGCGCGGGCTGGCCTTGGCCAGCTTGTAGCCGTAGCTGCCCAGGTCGCCGTAGAGCTGCGGCGCGCCGCCGGCCGCCTTGACGGGCAGCGTGGGCAGCGGCCCGTTCTCGCTCTTCTGCGGCTTCTTGGTGGCGGTGTCCGTGGTGCTGAGCATCGCCAGGCGCATGCCGTCCAGGCGCGGCGGGGCGCAGCGGCTGCCAGCGGCATCGTCCAGCAGGGGATCGAAGCTGACGATCGTGCGGCTGGTGCTGGCGTTGAGCGTCAGGCCGGCGAGCAAGATGCAGACCAGGCTGCGCTTGAGTAACGGATTACGTGGACTGCGCATGACGACACCCCCTCGCCCGAGAAGGCGCCATCCTGTCACTGCGTGGCGCTGGCGGCAAGTGCGACCTCACCGAGCCAGCGCGTGAGCCCCGCCGAGTCCAGATCGCGCCGCGCAAGACGAGCGCTCTGGCCGGACCACAGCGACATGAACTCTCCCGAACCCTGCGGCTCGCTCGCCGCGCGCAGCGGGATCAGCGCGCCGCCGGCAAGCGGAAAAGCCGGCGCCAGCGGACTCATCGGCCCGAGCTCGCGCATCAGCCGGTTGACCATCGACCGCGCCGGCCGGCCCGTGAAGAGCCGCGTGAGCGCCGTGACCTCGGCATGTTCGCTGCTCAGCGCCGCAAGGTGCGGCTTGGGCATGCGCGCCTCGGGCGTGAAGAGGTAGGCGGTGCCGATCTGCACCGCGCTGGCGCCCAGCGCGAAGGCCGCTCGCACGGCACGCGGCTCGGCGATGCCGCCTGCGGCGATCACGGGCAGCTCCACCGCATCGACGATCTGCGGCAGCAGCGCAAACAGGCCCATCTGCGTGTCGACCTCATCGGTGAGAAAGACACCGCGGTGGCCGCCGGCCTCCGAGCCTTGGGCAATGATGGCATCCACGCCGCGCACGGCCAGCCAGCGCGCCTCGGCGGGCGTGGTGGCGCTCGCGATCACGCGGCTGCCGGCGGCACGAACGCGCGCCAGCAGCACCTCGTCCGGCAGCCCAAAATGGAAGCTCACAACCTCGGGCTTGAACTCCTCCACCAAGGCCGCGCCCGCCGCATCGAATGGCGCGCGGCTGGAAACAGGGGTCGGCGCATGGAAGTCCACGCCCAGCTCTTCGTAGAACGGCTTGAGCCGTTCCTTCCACGCCGCTTCGCGCGCGGCATCGGGCGCGGGCGGCTGGTGGCAGAAGAAGTTCAGATTGATCGGCCCCTTGCTCGCCGCCGTCGCCGTGCGCAGCAACTGCACCTGCTCGCGCAGCTGCGCGGCCGAGAGCAGCGCGCAGGGCAGCGAGCCGAGGCCGCCGGCATTGGTGACGGCCGCGGCCATCTCGTGCAGATTGGGGCCGGCCATCGGGGCCTGCAGCAGGGGGTAGCGGGTATTGAGCCAATCGAGACTGCGGTGCATGACCTGACCTCCGTGTCGTGCTGCGGCGCAGTCTAGCCGTCCCGCATTGGCCTTATCCCGCCAATGGCAAGGGCAACTCGAAGCTGAAGTGGCTGCCCTGGCCCGGCGTGCTTTCTACGTGGATGCTGCCATCCATCAGTCGCACCAGCTCCTGGCTGATCGACAGGCCCAGGCCGGTGCCGCCGAGGCGGCGCGAGTCTTCGGCCACTTGCTCGAAAGGCTGGAACAGGCGGCCCTGCTGCTCGCCTGTCATGCCGATGCCACTGTCGATCACCTCGAAGCGCACGCGGGCCGAGTCGGGGTGGCGGTCCAGGCAGGTGACGCGCAGCTGTGCCTGGCCGTGGTCGGTGAATTTGACGGCGTTGGAGAGCAGGTTGAGCAGCACCTGGCGCAGGCGCTGGCCGTCGGCGATGACGCGCAGCGGCAGGCCGGGATCGAGTTCCACGTCGAAGCGCAGGCCCTTTTGTTCGGCGCGCATGCGGACGGCGTCGCAGGCGACCTCGATCAGCGCGCGCAGGTCCAGCGCCACCGGTTGCAGACGCACCTTGCCGGCTTCGATGGAGGCCATGTCCAGCACGTCGCTGATCAGGCCGAGCAGGTGGTCGCCCGAATCGCGGATCAGGTTGATCTTGGCGCGCTGGGCGTGCTGCAGGCTGTCGTCCATCTGCAGCAGCTGCGCGAAGCCGAGGATGGCGTTGAGCGGTGTGCGGAACTCGTGGCTCATGGTGGCCAGAAAGCGGCTCTTGCTGTGGCTGGCGGCTTCGGCGCGGCGCTTGGCCTGGCTGAGTTCGAGCGTGCGCTCGGCCACCAGTTCTTCGAGGTGGTCGCGGTGGCGGGTCAGTTCCTGCTCGGATTCCTGACGCTGCGTGATGTCGCTGACCATGGCCTCGACGCCGAGCCGGCCGTCTTCGGGATTGGGTGCGATGTGGGCCGAGAGCTCGACCCAGAGCTCGCGGCCGTCGAGCGCGGCGATGCGCAGTGGCACCTGCTGCAGCACGCGGTGGCGCTGCAGGGCGATGGCCACGCGGCGCAGCTCTGACTTCTCGATGTGCACGAGGCTCGACAGCCGTCCGCCGCCGGCCAGCGCCTTGCGCGGATCGACAAAGCCCAGCAGATGCGCCAGCGCACGGTTCAGGTCCAGCACGCGGCCGCGCGCATCGGCGCGGAAGATGCCCTCTGTGGCGTTCTCAAACAGGCTGCGGTAGCGGGCCTCGCTCTGGCGCATGACGAGGCTGGAGTCCTTCAGCTGCACGCTCATCGCGTTGAAGCGCGCGCTCAAGGCACCGATCTCGTCGCGCCGCTCCACGGGCACGGTCACGCCGAGCTCGCCGGCCGCCACGCGCTCGGCCATGGCGCCGAGCCGGCGCACCGGGCGCTGCACCAGCAGGCGGATCATCAGATAGCTCGTGATCAGGACGGCCAGCAGCACGGCCGCGAGCAGGCCGGCCACGAAGACGCGCATCTGCTCTACCTTGCCCAGCACCAGCTCGCGGCTGAAGACCAGGTTCACGTGGCCGGCCAGCTCCAGCTGCGCGCCTTCGTTCGGGCCGCGGTGGGTGATGTCGAAGGAAAGCGACTGCAGGTTGGCGGCGCGCTTCTCGCGCTCGCGGCGCATGGGCTTGCCCAGACCGGTCACCTCGATGGACTGGACCTCGGGGTCGTCCATCACGGCGTCGAGCAGGTTGCCGACGGTCACGCTGTCCAGGTTCCACAACGGGCCGGAGAAGCCGCGGGCGATCAGGCTGGCCATGCCGTCCTGCCGCTCCTTGAGCGAGCGCAGCTGATCGTCCTCCTCGCGCGAGGTCCAGTACCAGCCGACCACCAGCACGGCCAAGCTGGCCACCAGGGTGATGACCAGCATGAGCCGGGCCTGTATTCCGAATGTCAGCGGCGGTCGGATCACGAGCGGGAGTCTCCTTGCTTCAGCTCATCGCCTGGCCGGCATCATGCCTCGCCGGCGCTCTTCTTGGCAGCGGCCTTCTTCGCGGGCGCCTTCTTTGCCGGAGCTTTTGTCGCAGCCTTGGTGGCTGCTTTGGTGGCGGCCTTCTTCGCCGGCGCCTTCTTGGCGGGCGCGGGGCGGTTCGGCCGGCCCGGTCGCGGCTCGAACTCGAACACCACCTTGCCCTCCTTGGCGTCATAGGCCAGGAAGGCCTTGAAGGCGCGACGGGTCTTGTTGGAGATGAAGCCTTCCAGCAGCGCGGTCTTGCCCTCGCTCAGCAGCTTCTTCACCTGCTCGGGCTCGATGGGCTGCTGCAGGATGATCTTGCCGGTCTTGAAGTCGCAGGTCTGGTTCGGCCCGACCGCGTGCTCGCAGACGTAGTTCGTGCCGTGCTCGAACACGCGGCCCTGGCACTTGGGGCAATGGCCCAGCGATTCCTGGCCGGAGAAGTCCACCGGCTCGCCGTTTTCCTCGGCCTGCTTGGCGTCCTCGCCGAAGTCGAACTCGAGCTTCCAGTTCTGGATCTCTTCGTCATAGACCAGCGCCAGCTCGGCCGTGAAGGGCCAGCCGGCCTTGGAGCGAAAGCCTTCCAGCGGGCCGATCTTCTTGTTCTGCAGGAACTGCTCCACCTCGGCCAGCTCGAAGCTGCGCCCGCCAGGGATCTTGCCGATGGAGAAGCCGCAGGCATCGGTGCCCGAGCCGCTCTTGCCGGTGCAGGTGAAGCGGCGGTAGTTCTCCTTGACGATGCCGCCGCACTTGGGGCATGGCGTCTTCAAGGTGGCGTAGTCGCCGGGGATCGTGTCGCGGTCGTACTCCTTGGCCTTCTTGACGATCTTCTCCGTCATGGCCGCGATCTCGCCCATGAAGGCGTCGCGGTCCAGACGGCCCTTCTCCATCTCGGCGAGCTTGAATTCCCAGTTGCCGGTGAGCTCGGGCTTGGTCAAGTCTTCCACGTCCAGGCCGCGCAGCAGCGTCATCAGCTGGAAGGCCTTGGCCGTAGAGATCAGGTCGCGACCGTCGCGCAGCATGTACTTCTCGTTGATCAGGCCTTCGATGGTGGCGGCGCGCGTGGCTGGCGTGCCCAGGCCCTTTTCGGCCATGGCCTCGCGCAGCTCTTCGTCGTCCACCAGCTTGCCTGCGCCTTCCATGGCGGAGAGCAGCGTGGCTTCGGTGTAGCGGGCCGGCGGCTTGGTGGCCAGGCCCTTGACGTCCACGCTCTCTGTGCGCACCAGTTCACCTTCGGCTACCGGCACAAGATTGGCGTCGTCCTCCTGCGCTTCCTTGCCGTACACAGCCAGCCAGCCCGGCTTGACCAGCACCTTGCCGTTGGTCTGGAACTTGTGTTGACCGATGGTGGAGATGCGGGTCGTGACCTGGAACTCCGCCGCCGGGAAGAACACCGCGAGGAAGCGCTTGACGACCATGTCGTAGAGCTTGGCCTCGATCTCGGTCAGGTTCTTGGCCGGCTGCATCGTTGGGATGATGGCGAAGTGATCCGACACCTTGGTGTTGTCGAAGACCTTCTTCGTCGGCTTGATGAAGCCGTTCTTCAGCGCCGTCTTGGCGTGCACGGCCAGCTCGCCGCCTTCAGCGGCCAGCATCTCGGCCGTTTCCTTGGCGACGTTCAGGTAGTCCTCGGGCAGGAAGCGCGAGTCGGTACGCGGGTAGGTCAGCACCTTGTGCTTCTCATACAGCGCCTGGGCCAGCGAGAGCGTGGTCTTGGCCGAGAAGCCGAAGCGCGAGTTGGCCTCGCGCTGCAGCGTGGTCAGGTCGTACAGCGCGCCGCAGGCGCTGGTCGAAGGCTTGCTTTCCTCGGTGACCGACGCCGGCTGGCCGCGCACGGCCTGCGCGATGGCCTCGGCATCGGCCTGGTTCCACAGGCGGTCGGCGCGGGCATCGGGGTCGTCACCCTTCTTGAAGGACGGATCGAACCACTTGCCTTCGTACTGGCCGGCTTGCGCGTCGAAGCTGGCGCGCAGTTCCCAATAATCACGCGCCACATGCTTGCGGATCTTCTCGTCGCGCTCGACCACGATGGAGAGCGTGGGCGTCTGCACGCGGCCGACGGTGGTGAGGAAGAAGCCGCCATCGCGCGAGTTGAAGGCCGTCATGGCGCGCGTGCCGTTGATGCCCACCAGCCAGTCGGCCTCGGAGCGGCAGCGCGCGGCGTCGGCCAGCGGTTGCATCTGCTGGTCGCTGCGCAGGTTGGCGAAGCCGTCGCGGATCGCTTGCGGCGTCATCGACTGCAGCCACAGGCGCTGGACGGGCTTGTCGACCTTGCCGCGCGCCGGTTCCGCATATTGCTGGATCAGGCGGAAGATCAGCTCCCCTTCGCGGCCCGCGTCACAGGCGTTGATCAGGGCGCTCACGTCCTTGCGGCGGATGAGCTTGACCAGCGCATTGAGCCGGCTCTTGCTCTTGTCCAGCGGGTTGAGGTCGAAGTGCGGCGGAATCACCGGCAGGTGGGCAAAGCTCCACTTGCCGCGCTTGACGTCGTACTCCTCCGGCGCCTTGATCTCCACCAGGTGGCCCACCGCCGAGGAAACGACGTAGGTGTCGTTCTCGAAGAAGTCCTCCTGCTTGTCGAACTTGCCCGCCACGGGCGTCAGCGCCCGGACGATGTCTTGGGCCACCGAGGGCTTCTCCGCAATGATCAGGGTCTTGCTCATCTCTACTCTGTTTCTTTCCCCGGCAGGGCTCAGTCAAAAGCCATGCCTACAATCCGGCCGTCTCGCGCGCACACGCACACACACGCGCGCGCACCCATGAATTCAATGTAACCACAAGCGCCGATGCCGCAAGCCAGCCCCAAAAAGAAGCCCGCCGCCCCGAAAGCTTCCAAGCCCGCTGCCAAGAAGCCTGCCACCAAGGCCGGCTCGCGCCGCATCCAGGTGCGCACCTCGGGCGTGCACGGCCGCGGCATGTACGCCGTGGTGGACATCCCCGCTGGCGAGTCGCTGATCGAGTACATCGGCGAGCGCATCACCTACGAACAAGCGCAGGACCGCCACCCGGCCGACCCGGCGCAGCCCAACCACACCTTCTACTTCTCGCTGGAAGACGGCAACATCATCGATGCCAACTTTGGCGGCAACAGCTCGCGCTTCATCAACCACAGCTGCGACCCGAACTGCGAGGCCGACGAAGAGAACGGCCGCGTGTTCATCAAGTCGCTGCGTGACCTGGTGGCCGGCGAAGAACTGTTCTACGACTACGGCCTGACCGTGGACGAGCGCTACACCAAGAAGCTCAAGGCCGAGTACGCCTGCTACTGCGGTGCCGCCACTTGCCGCGGCACGATGCTGACGCCCAAACGTTGAGCCTTCGACATGTCCGGCCCCACCGCTCACCCGACCGTGCTGGACTGGCAGGCCCCCGCGCTGGAAGCGCGCCTGGCGCCGCTGCTGCCGGGCCTGGGCGTGGAAGTGCTGGCCGAGAGCGACTCCACCAACACGCTGCTGATCGAACGCGCCCGTCAGGCCGGGCCCGATGCGCGCCCCACCCTGCTTGTCTCCGAGCACCAGCGCGGTGGCCGCGGCCGCATGGGCCGGGCCTGGGTGGCGGGGCCTGGCGCCTCGCTGACGTTTTCGCTGGGCCTCACGCTGGCGCCGGCTGACGCCTCCGGCTTGTCGCTGGCCGTGGGCTGCGCGCTGGCCGAGGCCCTGGAGCCCGCCGGCCGGCGCCTGCGCATCAAGTGGCCGAACGACCTCTGGCTCGTCGACGCTGACGGCAGCGGGCGCAAGCTCGGCGGCATCCTGATCGAATCGCAGCTGCGCGGCGAGCAGCGCTATCTCGTCGTCGGCGTGGGCCTGAACGTGCGCGCCCTCGAAGGCGCGGACGCGAGCCAGTTCGGCAGCGGCTATGCCTCGCTCTCCGAGCTGCAGAACGGCCTGAACAGCGCGCCCGCCGTGCTGGCCCGCGTGGCGCCGGCGCTGCTGCGCTGCGTGCTGGATTTCGGCAGCACCGGCTTCGCGGCGTGGCAAGCGCGCTTCGAGCAGCGCGACCTGTGCAAGGGCCGCCCGGTCACGGCCGGCGAGCTGCGCGGCGTGGCGCAAGGCGTTTCCGACGGGGGTGAGTTGCTGCTGCAGACCCCGAGCGGCGTGCACCGGATTGCAAGCGGCGAAGTCAGCCTCAGACTGGATCATTGACCGATGATGATGCGCACGATCGTCCTGGTTCTCGTGGTCGCCAACGCCCTGTTCTTCGGCTGGTCGCAAGGCTGGCTGGATGGCGTCACCGGCACGCACGCCGACGGCGGCCGCGAGCCGCAGCGGCTCGAGCAGCAGCTCAACGCGCAGAAGGTGCGGCTGCTGGGCAGCGATGCCCAGGCTGCGTTGCAGAAGACCGCCTGCCTCGCGCTCGGCCCTTATGCCGACGCTGAAAGCCTGCGCCTGGCGCAGACGAGCCTGGTCAAGGCCGGTGTGCCGGCCAACCTGATCGCGCCGGTCCAGCAGGCCATGCCGGGCATCTGGGCCGTCGCCACGATCAAGCTCACCACGCCGGATTTCCGCGCGCGCAAGGAAGAGACTTACCGCAAGATGCACATCGACTTCGAGCTGCTCAAGGGCCGGCCCGATGAAGATCCCACGCTGATCCTCTCGCGCCACGACAGCGAGAAGGCCGCCCAGGCCGCGCTTGCCGCCCTGGATGCACGCGCGCTCAAGGGCCTGCGCGTGCTGCCACTGCAGCCGGCTGGCACCCGCACCGAACTCGTCGTCGACAAGGCCGACGGCCTGCTGCAAGCCAAGTTGCGCAACCTGCGCGATCCCGCGCTGGCGGCCAAGGTGCACGGTTGTGCCGCGGCTTCCGATGCCCCCGAATCTACGACTGCTGGCGACGCCCCAGCAGCGCCGCGGCCAGCATCAGGCCCAGCAGCCACAGCGGGCTGAACACGCCGCCGCCCCCGCCGCCGGAAGATCCGCTGCTCGTCGTGCCGGAATTGCCCGTCGCGGCAGTGCCCGTCACCGTGAAGGATTGCGTCGCCGTGTAGATGTCGCCCAGGTCGTCCGTGACCGTGAGCTTGACCTGCACCGTGCCCGCCGCCGTCGGCGCGAGTGTGGCCGTCGAAGCGTTGGTCGCGCCCGTGAAGGCCGTGACCGCCCCGCCGCCATCCACCAGGCTCCAGGCCCAGCTCGCCACCGAACGGCCCGTGGCCAGCGTGGCCGAGCCGGTCAGCGTGACGGTCTGCCCGGCCGCGGGTGCAGCGGGCGAGACGGCAATGCTGGTCGTGCCGCCGTTGATGGCGACGACCGCAGCCACGGCCGCCCTGGCGTCGAGCATGCCGGCGCCACAGGTGCTGGTGGTGCAGTAGCACTCGTCTTGCGTGGCGCTCGTGGGCGCATGGCAGGCCAGGGTACCGGCGGTTGCGCCCGTGGTCACGAAAGGCCGGGCCGAAGACTTGAGCAGCTGCGTCACGATGGCCGGCGTGATCGTCGGCCTGACGGAATACATCAGCGCCACCGTGCCGGCCACCAGTGGCGTCGAGAAGCTCGTGCCGTAGCCATAGTCGTAGGCGTTGTCGGCGGCCACCGGGCCTTGCGTGCCGCTGTTGCTGGCGCTCAGGATCGGATAGAGGCAGGCACCGGTGAGGTTCACGCAGTTGCCGCCCGGCGCGGCGATGCCGACTTCCGGTCCGACGTTGGAGAAGCCCACCTTGGAACCCGCATGCCGCAAAGCCGCCACGGCGATCACGCCTGAGCAATTCCCCGGCACGCTCACCGCCAGGCCTTCGCCGTTGCCGGCCGCCACGACCACGGTGGCGCCCTTGGCGTTGATCTGGCTGATGGCATCGGTGTACAGCGTGCCCGTGCTGCCCGTGCAGGAGCCCGTGCCGCCGAGGCTCAGGTTCAGCACCTGGGCCGGGTTCGGGTTGGTCGGCACACCGGCGACGCTGATGCCCGCCGCCCACTTCATGCCGGCAATGATGTCGGAGTCATAGCCCCCGCACTTGCCCAACACGCGCACCGGCAGCACCTTCACGCCGCCGGCCACGCCGGCCATGCCCAGGCCGTTGTTGGTGCTGGCCGCGATCAGGCCGGAGACGTGCGTGCCATGCCAGGAACTGTTGCCCACGTCATCGGACGTGCAGGAACTGCCCAGCGTGCCGGCCGTGACCTCGGCCTGCGTGACCCAGTCGCCGGGGTCGGAGGCATCGCTGTCCGCGCCATTGCCGTCGTTGGCCGTGGCCAGGGCGGCGGCGCTGCTCGACGAATACGCGACGAAGTCATACCCGCCGACGAACTGGCCGGACAGGTCCGGATGGTCCTTGCGCACACCGGTGTCGATCACGGCCACGACCACGCTGGGCGAGCCAAAAGTCGTGTCCCAGGCGCCGGGAGCGTTGATGCTGGAGACGAAGGTGCTGTCCGGCGCACGCAGGTACCACTGGCCCGCAGCCGGCAGGTTGCCCGAGGCCGAGGCGTAGTACGGATCGTTGACGGTGGCGAAATGCTTGCGCACGCCGTCCACCACGGCGAACTCGACCTCGCCGTCTGCCGCCAGCTTCTTCATCAGCGTCGCCGAATCCATGCCGCTGGCCGTGACGACGTGCGTGCGCTCGTCCAGGCTCATGCGTGCCTTGAGCCGCCCGCCGGACAGCCCGTGCCGCATGCCCAGCGCGGTGGCGCGCGTCTGCGCCACGTCCAACGCTTCGATGCGGCCCATGCGCGCCGCCATCGGGCGCGCCTTGACGCTGTCGGCGCTCGCCTTGAACCTCACGATCACGCGGGCATCCGGCCCGGTGGGTGTGGACTCGATCGCCTGGGAGGGGGCCGCCATCACGGCGGCGACAAGGAAAAGCAAAACAGCAAATCGCATGAGACCACATCCGGTTAACACAGCACGCGCAGTTTAGAAGTCCCCTGAAGACGCGGCGGTAAAGATTGGATAACCACTTGACAGCTTCTTGACACAAATGAAAAAGCCCGCCGCTCAGCGGTCGGGCTTTTTCCAGCAGCCGCCGTGGATCTGGCTCCGCCAGTCCCCCAGCGGCGCGCCCCCCCTTGAGGGGTGCGCCGAAGGCGCGCGGGGGTGGCCTTATTTCGCCACGACGCGGACCATCTCCAAGCACTTGTTCGAATAGCCCCACTCGTTGTCATACCAGGACACGAGCTTGACGAAGGTGCTGTCCAGGGCGATGCCGGCGTCGGCGTCGAAGATCGAGGTGCGAGCGTCACCGCGGAAGTCGGTGGCCACGACCTTGTCCTCGGTGTAGCCGAGCACGCCCTTCATCGCGCCTTCGCTCTGAGCCTTGAACTCGGCGCAGATGTCCTTGTACGAAGCTTCGCTGTTCAGCTCGACGGTCAGGTCGACAACCGACACGTCGCTGGTCGGCACGCGGAAGCTCATGCCCGTCAGCTTGCCCTTGAGTTCAGGCAGCACCACGCCGACGGCCTTGGCCGCGCCGGTGGACGAGGGAATGATGTTTTCCAGGATGCCGCGGCCGCCGCGCCAGTCCTTGTTGCTCGGGCCGTCCACGGTCTTCTGCGTGGCGGTGGCGGCGTGCACGGTGGTCATCAGGCCGCGCTTGATGCCCCACTTGTCGTGCAGCACCTTGGCCAGCGGGGCCAGGCAGTTGGTCGTGCAAGAGGCGTTGGAGATGATGGCCTGGCCGGCGTAGGTCTTGTCGTTGACGCCGTAGACGAACATCGGCGTGTCGTCCTTCGACGGGGCCGACATGATGACCTTCTTGGCGCCTGCAACCAGGTGCTTCTCGCCGCCGGCCTTGTCCAGGAACAGGCCCGTGGCCTCAACGACGATGTCAGCGCCGACTTCGCCCCACTTCAGCTCGGCCGGATCCTTCACGGCGGTCAGGCGGATGCGCTTGCCGTTGACGATCAGCGTGTTGCCGTCCACCGAGACCTCGCCCTCGAACTTGCCGTGCACGCTGTCGTACTTGAGCATGTAGGCCAGGTAGTCGGGCTCCAGCAGGTCGTTGATGCCCACGACCTCGATGTCCTTGAAGTTGGCGATGGCGGCGCGAAACACCATGCGGCCGATGCGGCCGAAGCCGTTGATACCGATCTTGATCGTCATGAGAGAGGTCTCCTGGAATGTAGAAACTGCTGCACGCCACAAGGCACAGGCGGCGAAGCCGCAAGAATAACCGCTCGGCGTTACACGGGGCGATCAACCGGCCTTGGCGATGGCTTCCGGGTCGAGCTTGAGATGCCCGCAGGGAACCTCGACTTGCAAGATCTCACCAAAGAATTCGTTGGCCATGCGGTCATCAAGCTGCAGTCGCCGTTCGGCGATCCATCGCACGAAAGCCAGCTTGTTCGGGTCAACAGGGCCCAGCAACACAACATTGTTGGGCAAGGCAGGCGCCATGATCTGGTAGTTCAATTTGAAAGGGCAGCCCATGGTGTTCAGATCGAAATCGGCCTTCAACTGCCGCACACCTTCGGTCAGGGCGAGGAAATTCATCAGGCTGAAGACCTTTTGCTTGAGTACGAAGCGACGACCATCCCCGGCCTGCAGATTGAAGATCTGCTGAAACGCCACCGGGCGGTCTCCCGCCTTGCGGCACGGCATGCGGTACTTGGCCACCTGATTCCGCACCATGTCCTCGAAGACCTCACCCGCCGATGAATGAACGATGCGCACCAGCGGCGGCTGCGTACCGTCGCCATCGAAGGCGATGGTCGCCACAATGTGCTCGCTCTGCTTGACCGAAAACACCCCCGGCCACTTCATGTCGTCACGCGGAGCCACAAGGCAAACCTCGTCCATGCGCCGCGCCGGGTCCAGGGGCAGTGGGGCGATCGGACCATTCCTGAAATTGAATTCCTGAACCGCTACGACCGTGCCGTCTTCCACCTTCAGGCAGGGAAGTCGCATGCGTTTGAGATAGCTGAATACCCGATCCTGCATGTCCTCTCGGGCCGTATTGACGAGAACCTCAACGACCGGCGGCTCATCGGGCTGGCGGAAGCTCAGCTGCACGCGCATGAAGCCTGTTGTGTGGTCGTACTTGTCTCGCTCGGGGTACATCGGCGGCTCAGCCGGCCTGTTCAAACAGGCCAGGCGCTGCGCGTCCGAGCGCGGGGTGATGTCCGTCAATTGCGCGCTTGCCGCGCCCGCAACCACCCACAGCAGGAGCGCTACCCAGCGCCCGACGTTCGCTCGCATCGTGTTTTTCCCCCTTGAGGTGCCCCAAAGCGAAGCGGGGCTGGCCGATTATGGCCAGCCCCGCGAGGGCTCAGCGAGCAGCGGAGACGGGAAGATTCCCGCTCCCGGATCAGCCCTTCAGTCGAGCCGCGCCAATCGCCACCTTCACGGTATCCGCCACGTTCTCCGGCGTGAAGCCGAAGTGCTTGAACAGCACCGGGGCCGGGGCCGATTCGCCGTAGGTGTCGATGCCGACCACGGCAGCGCAGCCGTACTTCCACCAGCCATCGCTCACGCCCATTTCCACGGCCACGCGCGGGATGCCGGCGGGCAGGACCGAGGCCTTGTACTCACGGTCCTGGCGGTCGAACACATTGGTCGAGGGCATGGAGACCACGCGCACTGGGATGCCGACTTCGGCCAGCAGCTTCTGCGCGCCGATGGCGAGCTGCACTTCGGAGCCGGTGGCGATGATCACGGCCCGGGCGCCCTTGGCGTCGCTCAGCACATAGCCGCCCTTGCAGATCTCGTCCACATTGGTCTTGGCCTGGAACGGCAGGTTCTGGCGCGACAGGGCCAGCACGCTCGGGCGGCTGGCGTTGCCGATGGCCATGGTCCAGGCGACCGTGGTTTCGGTCGTGTCGGCCGGACGCCAGACGTCCAGGCCCGGGATCAGGCGCAGCGAGGCCACGTGCTCGATGGACTGGTGGGTCGGGCCGTCTTCGCCGAGGCCGATGGAGTCGTGCGTGAAGACGTGGATCACGCGCTGCTTCATCAGCGCGGCCATGCGGATGGCGTTGCGGCTGTAGTCGCTGAACGTGAGGAAGGTGCCGCCGTAGGGCACGTAGCCGCCGTGCAGGGCGATGCCGTTCATGATGGCGGCCATGCCGAACTCGCGCACGCCGTAGTTGATGTGGCGGCCGCCGTTGCTCACGCCCTTTTCAAAGCGCAGCGGTGCGGTGCTCTTGGTGTTGGTCAGGTTGGAGCCGGTCAGGTCGGCGCTGCCGCCCAGCAGCTCGGGCAGCTTGGCGGTGAAGGCTTCCAGGGCCAGCTGGCTGGCCTTGCGGCTGGCCACGGTCTGGCCTTCGGTCTGCGCCTGGATCACCGCATCGACGGCGATCTGGGCGAAGTTCTCGGGCATCACGCCAGCCATGCGGCGGGTGAACTCGGCGGCCAGCTCGGGGTGGGCTTCGGCGTAGGCGTCGAACTGCACGTCCCAGTCGGCTTCCAGGTTGGCGCCTTCGGCCTTGGCGTCCCAGGCGGCGTACACGTCTTCAGGCACGACGAAGGGATCAAAGGACCAGCCCAGGGCTTCGCGGGTCAGCTTGATTTCCTCAGCACCCAGGGCTTCGCCGTGGGCCTTGGCCGTGCCGGCGCGGTTCGGGCTGCCCTTGCCGATCTGGGTCTTGGCGATGATCAGCGTGGGCTTGGTTTCGCTCTGCTTGGCCTTGGAGATGGCGGCGTCCACGGCGTCCACGCTGTGACCATCCACCGGACCGATCACGTTCCAGCCGTAGGCTTCAAAACGCTTGGCGGTGTTGTCGATGAACCAGGGCTGGACCTGGCCGTCGATGGAGATGCCGTTGTCGTCGTAGACGGCGATCAGCTTGTTCAGGTTCCAGGCGCCAGCCAGGGCGCAGGCCTCGTGGCTGATGCCTTCCATCAGGCAGCCATCGCCCAGGAACACGTAGGTGTTGTGGTCGACGATGTCGTGACCTTCACGGTTGAATTCCTTGGCCAGCAGCTTCTCGGCCAGGGCCAGGCCCACGGCGTTGGTCACGCCCTGGCCCAGCGGGCCGGTGGTGGTTTCCACGCCCGGAGTGATGCCCACTTCGGGGTGGCCCGGGGTCTTGCTGTGCAGCTGACGGAAGTTCTTCAGCTCCTCGATGGCCAAGTCGTAGCCGGTCAGGTGCAGCAGGGCGTAGATCAGCATGGAGCCGTGGCCGTTGGACAGCACGAAGCGGTCGCGGTCGGCCCACTGCGGGTTCACCGGGTTGTGGCGCAGGTGGCGCTTCCACAGGGCCACAGCGATGTCGGCCATGCCCATCGGCGCACCCGGGTGACCCGAATTGGCCGCCTGGACGGCATCCATCGCCAGGGCGCGGATGGCGTTGGCCATGTCGTTGACGTTCTTGGTGGGCGTGACGGCGGCGGGCAAGGCAGACATGGAAGGCGTCCTGGGAGAGTGGGTAAAAGGTGCCGGGCGGGCGAAGCACGGGATTTTAGGGGGTCTACGGATTTGCCCTGATTCGGCTGCGTTACAGCGTGGTGTCGGGCCCCTTGCTATGGGTGCTCGCTCAGGATTAGCCCCGATGGGCCGGACAGTTGTAACTGGAAGAATCGCGCGCCAGACGTACCAGAGAGCCTCGCGGCTGCCCGCATGTCCCCCATCGACTGGATCCTCGCGCTTGCCCTGCTGGGCCTGCTCGCCGTGCTGGCATGGCTCGGTGTGCGCGCTCGCGCCTGCCGCCGCGAGGCCCGCAGCCTGACCGAGAGCATCGAAGCCCTGGACGAAGGCTACGCGCTGTTCGATGCCGAGGATCGCCTCGTCACCACCAACGAGGCCTACCGCCGCACCTTCCCCAAGACCAACAGCCGCTGGCAGACGGGCGACCGCTTTGACGAGCTGCTCAAGCTGGCCGTCGAAGCCGGCGAAGTGCCCGAGGCTGTGGGCTGCGAGGACGAGTGGATGCACGAGCGGCTGGCGCGCCGCGCCAACCCTGGCCCGGCCTGGACCCAGGTGCTGCCCGACGGCCGCACGATCCGCGTGCGCGAGCGCCGCACCGCCAGCGGCGCGATGGTGGCCCTGCGCGCCGACATCTCCGAGCTGGCCGCCAAGGAACGCGCCCTCACCGCCAGCCAGGCCCAGTTGCAGGCCATCATCGGCCGCGCCGGCGTGGCCATCCTCACCGTCGACGCGCAAGGCCTGATCCGCAGTGCCAACCCGGCCACCGTGCGGATGCTCGGTTACGAAGAAGTCGAGCTGCTCGGCCAACCGGTGTCCATGCTCGTGGACCACGTGCTGCGCAAGATCGTGCAGAGCTTCCTGGATCACTACCTGGAAAACGACGACGCCGAGCTGCCCGACAACCCGCGCGAGTTCCCCGTGCTGCACCGCTCGGGCCGCGAGCTCACCGTGCAGCTTTCGCTGGCCGAGGTGCGCGCGCATGACCAGCGCCTGTTCGTCGCCGTGCTGACCGACATCACCGAACGCAAGCGCTACGAGATGGAGCTGCAGCACGCCAACGAGCAGCTGCTGCGCTTGTCCACCACCGACGCGCTGACCGACCTGGGCAACCGCCGCCTGCTGATGCAGCGCCTGGAAGACGAATGGCGGCGCGCGCTGCGTTCCAAGGAGCCAATGAGCCTGCTGCTGCTGGACGTCGACCACTTCAAGCTCTTCAACGACCACTACGGCCACCCGGCCGGCGACGCCTGCCTGCAGGCCCTGGCCGGCCTGCTGCGCGAGGCCGCGGCGCGCCCCAGCGATCTGGCTGCGCGTTACGGCGGTGAAGAATTCGTGCTGCTGCTGCCCGAGACCGATGTCGAAGGCGCGCTGGCCGTGGCGCATCGCCTGATGCAGGCCCTGCGTGAGCAAGACATCGAACATGCCAGCTCGCCGATCTCCGGCCAGGTCACCTTGTCCATCGGCCTGATCAGCGTGCAGGCCAACAAGGGCAGCTCACCGGCGCAATGGTTGGCCCAGGCGGACCTGGCGCTCTACAAGGCCAAGGCGCAGGGGCGCAACCGCATCGTGCGCGGCGAGAGCACCTGAGTCACCATCAGCCGCGCTCTGCGCGCACCACCTTCAACTGCCCCGAAGCCAGCCACTGCGCGGGCTGCGCCTGCCCGGCTTTCAATGCCTCAGCCTGCAGGCCCGGCGCGCCGAGCACGCCGCACCAGGTGTCGCGGCCGGCGCGCTTGGCTTCGTACAGCGCCGCGTCGGCCAGGCTCAGCGTGGCGCTCCAGTCGAGCGCGCGCGGATGCTCAGGCGCGAGTGGGAAGGCGGCAAAGCCGATCGAGCAGCGGCCTTCGATGCTGCGGCCATCGTCGAGCTTGAAGGGCTGGCACGACACGGCCGTGCGCACGCGCTCGGCGAGCTCGGCGGCGGCTTCTCGCGAGGTGGCGCGCGCCACGACGAGGAACTCCTCGCCGCCCCAGCGCACCAGGTGGTCGGACTCGCGGAACACCGAGCTCAGGCGGCTGCGCATCTGGCGCAGCATGGCGTCGCCCGCGGCATGACCGTAGGCATCGTTGACGCGCTTGAAGTCGTCGAGGTCGAGCAGGAAGAAGCAGAGGTCGGCGTCCTCGCCGCCTGCCGTCGATGAAGAGGCCGGCGCCGGGCCCGCATGGCGGCGCAAGCTCTGCGCCACGTCGGCCTCCACATTGAGCGTGAAGAAGCGGCGGTTGCGCATGCCGGTCAGCGGATCGATCAGCGAGGCCTCTTCCAGCGCGCGCGCCATGGCCTGCAGCTCGGCCGTGCGCTCGCCGACCATCGCCTCGAGCTGGGCGCGGCGCAGGTTCAGCACATGGGTGCGCAACTGCACAAAGCCGTAGAGGCCGGCCAGCGCCGCCAGCACAAAGCCGGCGCGCGCCCAGAAGGTCTGCCACCAGGCGGGCGCTGAGCTGATGGGCAGGTCCAGCTCGTGGCTGCTCCATTGGCCGGCGCGATTGGTCGCGCGCACCTGCAAACGGTACTGGCCCGGCTCCAGCGACACGTAGGACACGCTGCGCGCCTGCGATCCGACCTCGGTCCAATGGTCGTCCAGGCCCAGCAGACGGTAGGCGTAGCGGCTGGAGGACGGTTCGCTGTAGTCCAGCGCCGCGAAGGCGATGCGAAAGCCATGCTCCTGCGGCCCGATGCGCATGCCGCGTTCAAGCAGGGCCAGCGGCTGCGCTCGGCCGTCGATGCTCAGCTCGGTTGCGACCAGCGGCGGCTGATACGTCCAGCGCTCGAAGCCTTCGGGCCGCACGACCAGCAAGCCCTTGCTGCCGCCGAAGAGCATGCGGCCGTCGCGCAGCTTGTAGTAGGCGCGGAACCAGGCGAGGCCCATGTCCACGCCGTCGGCCTGCCCGAGGGATCTGCACCCGCCCCTGGGCCGGGTCGTAGACCGCGTGCTGGGTCCAGATGCGGCCGCGCGCGTCTTCGAGCAGGTTGGCGCCGAAGGCATTGCCGCCGACGCCGAGCTTGTCACTGATCCGTTCGAAGCGCGCCTGCGAGCCGCTCCACGACACCAGCCGGTGCAGACCAAAGGCCGTGTCCAGCCAGAGCTGTCCGGCGTGGTCGAGCAGCAGGCCGACCACGCTGGGGTAGCTCAGGCCGGCATCGGGCGCGGCTTCGAGCTTGCGCAGGGTTTCGCTGGACGGGTCCATGCGATAGAGGCCGTTCTCGGCGCCCACCCACAGCGCGCCGTCGGGCGCTTCCAGCACAGCGTTGACGTTGCCGCGCAGCGGCGCGCCGCCGTCGAGCTTGACGCGTTCGATGGCACCGAAGCGCTCGCGGTAGAGGCCGTCCTGCGTGGCCGCCCACACGGTGCCGTCGCGGCCGGCGAGCAGCCGCCGCACGCCGCCCTCGCCTGCCTTGACGCGATCGAGGATGCGGCCCTGGCGGTCCAGGTGGAACAGCGTGGCGGCGTTGTCCACGCCGAGCCAGATCGAGCCGTCGCGCGCCTGCGCCAGCGCGGTAACGCCGCTGTCGCCGATGCCGCCGGGCACGGCGGGCACCGAGCGCAGCAGGCTCAGGTCGGGTGCGAAGATCAGCACGCCTTCAGTGTGCGTGCCGACCCAGATCTCGCCGTTGTCCAGCTCGACGATGCTGCGCGCGTTGATTTCCTCGCCGGCATGCGGGCCGTTCGGTTGATTGCGCAGCACGCCCAGCGAGGTGTTGTGCGTGTCGTGCCGCTGCAGGCCGCCGCCATAGCTGGCCACCCAGACGCCACCGGCCGGGTCGCTCTTCATGACCTGCACGCGGTCGTCGCCGAGGCTGGCGTTGCGCTGCGGATCGCGGCGGTAGCGGCGCAGCAGCCGGCCGTCGAAGTCGCGCTCCTCGATGCCCGCGATGCGGCCCACCCACACGCGGCCCGGGCCGGCCTCGGCCATGGAGAACACCATGCCGGCGCCCGGCGCCTGGTCGATCTCGGCCAGCACCTGGCCCTGCGGCGAGAGCTGCACGAGGCCGCCCTGGCGCGTGCCGGCCCAGATGCGGCCATCGCTGGCTTCGAGCAAAGACCAGATCAGCTGGCCATCGAGCTGCGGCGCCACAGGCGTGAAGCGGGTCTCGCCCGCCGCGCGCCGCGCCAGGCCTTTCCAGCTGCCGACCCAGAGCGTGCCCTGGCGGTCGACGAGCAGGGACTGGATGCGGTCGTCCGGCAGGCCACTGCTCTCCTTGCGGAACTGCTGGAACTTGCCGGTGGCCGGATCCAGGCGCTGCAGGCCCTGGCCCACGGTGCCGATCCAGATGCCGCCATCGCGGTCCTCGGCCAGCGCGCGCTGGGCACCGGGCGCGAGGCCCTCGGGATGCGCCTTGTCAGCGCGGTATTCGCCGATGGCGCCGGTCTGCGGGTTCAGCCAGAGCACGCCGTCGGACTCGGTGCCCACCCACAGCCGGCCGTCGCGCGCCGCCACCAGCGCGCGCACCTGGCCAACGGCCTTGGCATCCGGCGCGGTGCCGCGGCGCTGCGGGACGAACTCCACGCCGTCGTGGCGCAGCAAGCCGTTGCTGATGCCGATCCACAGCAGGCCCGCACGATCCTGGGCCAGCGCGGTGATGACGTTCTGGTTGAGCTCGCGCTCGGTGGCCACGGTTGCAAAGCGCGGCTCGGTCAATGCCGCGGGCTCCGCCGCACTGGCCACGCTGGAGACGCAGGCCAGCGCCAGCAGCGACAACAACATCAGCCGGGGCAGTGAACGGGGCGCGAAAGACATCGGCGGGCAGTGTAGTGGGCCGTACTCCGCCGAAAAAGCGCGTTAGCGCAATCAGCGCATCCAGGCGCTGTCAGACCGGTTTCAACGGGCCAGGGGCTGACAGATCTTGTCGATCCGGGCCAGCACCTCGGGGGTGAGCTTGGGTGTGACTTCGAGCGCCTTGAGGTTGTCGTGCAGCTGCTCGATCCGGCTGGCGCCCAGGATGACGGTGGACACGCGCGGGTTCTTGTTCACCCAGGCGATGGCCAGCTGCGAGACCTTGCAGCCCAGCTCGGCGGCGATGCCTTCGAGCTCGGCCACGGCGGCGTTGCGGGCCGGGTCCAGCAGTTGTTCCTGGATCCAGGACATGCTCTCCAGCGAACCGCGCGAGCCGGCCGGAATGCCACTCTTGTACTTGCCCGTCAGCAGGCCCGAGGCCAGCGGGCTCCAGGTCGTGAGGCCAAGACCAATTTCGTCGTACAGGCGGGCGAACTCCTTCTCCACCTTGTGGCGGTGGAAGAGGTGGTACTGCGGTTGCTCCATCACCGGCTTGTGCAGGTGGTGGCGCTCGGCGATCTCCCAGGCGGTGCGGATTTCTTCAGCACTCCACTCGCTCGTGCCCCAGTACAGCGCCTTGCCGCGCGCCACCATGTCGTGCATGGCCCAGACGGTTTCCTCGATCGGCGTGTGCGGGTCGGGGCGGTGACAGTAGACGAGGTCCACGTATTCCAGGCCAAAGCGCTTGAGCGAAGCGTCCACCGAGCCGAGCAAGTACTTGCGGTTCAGCGTGTTCTTGAAGTTGATGCCGGTACCGGCGTTGTCGATGCCCCAGAAGAACTTGGTGGAGACGACGTAGCGGTGGCGCGCCCAGCCGAGCTGCTTGATGGCGGCGCCCATGATCTCTTCGCTGGCGCCGGCGGCGTAGACCTCGGCGTTGTCGAAGAAGTTCACGCCGGCATCAAAGGCTGCGGCCAGCATCTCGGCGGCGGCCTTCACGTCCACCTGGTTCTGGTAGGTCACCCAGGAGCCCAGGGAGAGTTCGGAGACTTGCAGGCCGGAGCGGCCGAGGCGGCGGTATTGCATGGAAGATGCCCATTAGCTGGGTTTGGTAATGCGAGACCGGCGAGCGTAGCAGCAGCCTATGATTCCTGCATGCATGCCTTCCGACTCGCCATCGTCGGCGCCGGCCCGGCCGGCCTTTCCCTCGCCCTGCTCGCGGCGCGCGCGCTTCCTCACGCGGAAGTCTCCCTGTTCGATGCACGTCCGCTGGACCGCGACGTTTCGGGCGATCCGCGCACGCTGGCGCTCTCGCTGGGCAGCGTGCAGCTGCTTGAACGACTGGGTGTGTGGCGCGGCATCAAGGCGCAGCCAATTCACGAAGTGCACGTGAGCCAGGCGCCACCCACGCTGTCCAGCCCGCTGTTCGGCGCCAGCGGCGAACCGGAGGTGCTGATCTCGGCCCGCGAGCAGCGTGTCGAACAGCTCGGCGCCGTGCTCGCTTACGGACAGCTCGTCGCGCCCCTGCAAGCCGCGTGGCAGGCCATGAGCGAGCCGCGCCTGGTGAGTCGCTTCGGCGCGCCCGTCTCCGGCATCAAGGCGGTGGCGGGCGGCGTGGAGATCGATGCGGGGATCAATGAGACCTTCGACCTCGCCGTCGTGGCCGAAGGCGGCGTGTTCTCCGAACAGGCGCGCAAGGCCGTCACGCATGACTACAAGCAGAACGCCTGGGTCGGCACGGTGACGCTGTCGCCCGACGTGCCTGCGGGCCTGGCCTTCGAGCGCTTCACCCGTAACGGCCCGCTGGCGTTGCTACCTTTGCCGTCCGACGCCGGCACGCGCCGCGCCGCCTTGGTCTGGTGCGTGCCGCAGGACGAGGACGACATCGCTGGCCTGAGCGATGCGCAGCGCATCGCTGTGATCCAGAACCTGATGCCGCCGCGCGCCGGCAAGCTGCTCTCCATCAGCCCGCTGAAGTGCTTCCCGCTGGGCTTGAACGCGGAACGCAGCCTCGTCGAAGGCCGCAGCATCCGCATCGGCAACGCGGCCCAGACGCTGCATCCGGTCGCCGGACAAGGCCTGAACCTGGGTCTGCGTGACGCGTGGTCGCTCGTCGAGGCACTCAAGAAGACCGAGGACATCGACGCCGCGCTGCGCAGCGTCGAGTGGCAGCGCGCGCCAGACCGCTGGTCGATGATCGCGGCGACGGATTTCCTGGCGCGGACGTTTGCCTGGCGCTGGCCGGGTCTGCCGGCGGCGCGTGGTTTGGGACTTGCTGCGGTCGGTGCGCTGCCGATTCTGCGCAGGACGCTCGCGCGGCGGATGATGATGGGCTGGCGCTGAGGCCTTTTGCCCACCCTGCTCAGTCGCCCTTCGGCGGCGTCAAGGCCTGTTCCATCTGCCGCTGCGTTCGGAACGCCCGCGCGAACCAGCGGGCGTAGGCGCGCTGCTTGGCGACCGCCAATTCGAAGGCTGCGCGAGCGCTCCAGTAGTCGGTCGAAGTCTTCTCTCCCTCGCCCGGTCGCAGGCCGAAGGAGGCGAGCACCAGGCCCGTCGAAGTGGCCGCGGCATCGAGGTCATCGGCCGTAGCCTTGGCATCTGAGTAGGTCGCCGGCGGCGGCAGCACGCGCACCTGGTAGTCGGTCTGCACTGTGCAGCCCTGGTCCTTGAGCAGGGCCTGCGCCTCGGCATCCGACATCGCTTCACGACGGTAGATCGTCAGCGGCCGATCGCTGCCCTTGCGCGGACGGACCATGCCTTCAAAGCAGTGCGTGAAGCCCTTGCGGGACATCTCCATGTCGTGCAGGGCCGCATCGACCTGCTCGACGTTCACGTAGCCCGCCCAGCGCGCGCGATCCTCGCGCCGGCGGCAATGCTCGCAGCGCGGATCGCGCGTGGGCGTGGGAAAGACCGCACGGTTCCAGGTCCGCGTGCCGCACTCGGGGCACGGCACGAGGCCACCATCGGCCAGCCGGCGTTTGAAGGATTCGATGAGCGCATGCGCGTCCATCAGGCTGCTGCTGGCGAAGGGCTTCTGGTGGACGAGGACTTCGGTGCCCAGGCCATTCTCCAGCGTGAAGGCCATGCGGAGCTTGTCGTCGGGATGCGCCCAGCTCAAGGGGCTGACGCTGGCGCGGACTTCCAGGCCTTCGATCTCGAAGGCCATCTGGAGGTTGCGGGGCACGGTGCTCACGGCCGGATTTTGCTGCGCCGTTTGATCCTTGCCATCTTGCCCGCCCGCAATTGCGAAAGATTCAGCACCCCCTCCTGCAAGCTGGTGATGCGGCGCAATGTACGCAGCATCGGAAGCGAAAAGGGCCAGCCGCCCGGCCGGCCCTTCCTTCGACGAAGCCTCAGATTCAGAGCGTCGAATCGATCCGAGAGCACTCCAGCACGCCCTTCTTGCCGGCGTCTTCAGACACCAGCTGGAGCTTGGAGCCGCCGGAGATCATGCCCATCTTCACTTCTTGCCAGACGTAGTAGATCTTGCCGTTCTCGGTTGCAAGTTCCAATTTCGATCCATCGCCCTGCGACGTGATCACGTGTTGGCCAGCCGGCAGGTCAAACTTGAAGTACGAATGCGGTCCGGTGCTGCCCGCCACCTTGCCATCCACCGTCACCGGCATCGACAGCGCGGCTCCCAGCGTCTCGTTTCTATAGACGTAGACCTGCGAAACCGCCGGGTTCGGCTTGAAGGACTTGGCCTCTGCATCGAGCTGCGGAGCAGCCTTGTTGACGCTGGCGCATCCAAACAGAAATGCCGACATGGAAATGGCAGCCCACATGGCAACACGACGAGAAATGGACATTCTTTTGTCTCCCTTGAGGTTTTGGGAGTTTGATTATGGAGAGAGGTTTCTTGAGCCCCTACACCGACAAACCCTGCCCGCTCGCCCTATGAAAAAAGGGCCAGCCTCACGGCCAGCCCTTCATCTTGATGAAGCGTCGGTTGATCAGTTGCCCAACAAGGATTTCACCGCCGCCGCCAGCTGCTCATCCTCACCCTTGTCGAGCTTGGTCTTGTCCAGCGACACCTGGATGTCGGGCGTGATGCGCGAGGTTTCCATGTAAGCGCCGTCCTGGGCGCGGAAGCCCACCTGCGGGATGCCGAAGACGGTGGCGCCGTCTTGCATGGTTTCCCACCACACGGCGGTGCCGGTGCCAGCCACGGGCATGCCGATGAGCTTGCCGATGCCGAGGTGCTTGTAGGTCCACGGAAACAGGTGAGCGTCGGAGTAGTTGCTCTCGCTGATCAGCACGGCAGAAGGCTTGGTCCACTTGCCGGTCGGCTCCCAACCCAGGCCCTGGCCGCGCGGCACGAACTCGAGGTAGCGCTTGCCCGAAAGCAGCGTGGCCAGTTCGTCGTGCAGGTTGCCGCCGCCGTTGAAGCGGGTGTCGACGATCAGCGCTTGCTTGCCGCTGGCACGGCCCAGCGCATCGGCGTAGACCTGACGGTAGCTTGCATCGTTCATGCCGCGCACGTGCACATAGCCGAGCTTGCCGCCCGAAAGCTTGTCCACCAGCGCGCGCTCCCCACGCACCCAGCGCTTGTAGAGCAGCTCGTTCTCGGCGCCGCGGGCGATGGGCTTGACCAGTTGCTCGAAGCGCTTGCCCGTGGCGGGGTCGAGCACGTCGAGCACGACGCGCTGGCCGGTCTTGCGGTTGAGCAGCGAGTCGAATTCGGCGCCAGCAGCGATGGCCGCGCCGTCGATGGCCTCGATCACCATGCCGGCCTTGATCTGCGCGTCGGCCAGGTCCAGCGGGCCGCCTTCGATCACCTCAGCCACCTTCACGCCGGTGCCCTTGTAGGCATCGTCATAGAAGAGACCGAGCGAGGCTGTGGCGTCGCCGTTGGGGCTGGGGGTGCCGCGGAAGGAGCTGCCGGTGTGCGAGACGTTGAGCTCGCCAAGCATCTCGCTGAGCAGCTCGGAGAAGTCCGGGCCGTCCGCCACGAAGGGCAGCTGGCGTTCGTAGACCTTGCGGTAGTAGGCCCAGTCCACGCCGCCCATGTCCTTCACGTACAGCTTCTCCTGCGTCTGGCGCCAGACGTGGTCGAACATCTGCGCGCGCTCGGCGTCGTGGTCGATGCGCAGGTCGGCGCTGAACTTCACAGGTTCGACCTTCACGTCGCCCTTGCCGTCATCGCCGGGGACCTTGAACTTGCTGACCTTGCCGGCGGCCAGCACGAAGCCGTTGCCGCCCTTGGCGTCGAGCCAGAGGTTCACGTCGTCACCGCGGCCGCCCGGCAGCGAGGCCACGCGCTTGGCTTCCTTGTCGCGCAGGCGGATCTGCCAGAGCTCGAAGCCTTCGCCGCCCTTGGCGACGTAGAAGACCTGCTCGCCATCGGGCGTCATCGTCATGTCCTTGATGTCGCCGGAGGCCTGCGAGAGGCGCACCGTGCGGCCGTCCAGGCCCTCGGTCTCGATGACGACGGGCTTGACGGGCTCCTTGGGCTCATCCTTTTTGTCGTCCTTCTTGGCGTCAGTGGATTTGTCGTCCTTCTTCGCATCGTCCTTCTTATCGTCCTTCTTGGCGTCGTCCTTCTTCTTGCCGGCGTCCTTCTTCTCTTCCTCTTCCTGCTTCTTCAGCTGCGCGTACTCGGCCTTGTCCAGCTTGTAGCGGTCGTAGGCGGCGCGGGTGAGGAACATGGCGTAGACGTCGCCATCGTTGCGGGCGCCGCCGCCGCTGCCGTGCAGGCCCTGGCGGTCGGTCAGCCACAGCATGACCTGTCCGCCACGGCCGAACTTCGGCTGCACGTCGTCATAGCCGCTCTGCGTCAGGTTGACGAGCTTGCCCGAGCCATCGGCCGGCACGGTGCCGATTTCCTGGCCCCAGCGGTTGCGGTCGACGAACTGCACGAGCAAGCTCTTGCTGTCCGGCGCCCAGTCGTAGGCCTGATCGCCGTCCTGGTAGGAGTAGTTCCAATCGGCGGACAGCACCTCGCGCGTCTTGCCGCTGGCCAGGTTCAGCACGTGCAGCGCGGCGCGGTCGTGCAAGTAGGCCACTTCCTTGCCGTCGGGCGAGTAGCTCGGCTGGAAGCTTTGGCCGGCGTTGTCCAGCAGCACCTTGGTCGTCACGCGCGGGGCGTTGAAAAAGCCGGGCACGGCCTTCTTGTCGCCAACGATGGCGGCCTCGCACAGGCTCCAGTGGCCGCCTTGCTCGCAGGCGTAGACCAGCTTGCGGCCGTCCGGGCTGAAGCTGACCGAGCGCTTCTGGCCCGGGCCCTCGGTGATGCGGCGGGTGTTGCCAAACTCGGTGGAAGCCACGAAGACCTGGCCGCGCACGATCACGGCCACTTCGCTGCCGTCGGGGCTCACGGCCATGCCGGTGGCGCCATCGGAGAGCTTCAGGTTCTCGATGCTGGGCACCAGCGTATCGGCGGCGATGCTGACGCTGACCTTCTGGGCATCCTTGGCGCCGGGCGCCAGCGTGTAGAGCTCGCCTTCATAGCCGAAGGAGAGCGTGCCGTTCGTGGCCATCGACAGGAAACGCACCGGGTTCTTCGTGTAGTGCGTGACCTGCACGGCAGCCTCGGGCTTGTCCGCGGGCATCTTCCAGACGTTGAAGCTGCCGCTCTTCTCGCTCAGGAAATAGATGGACTTCTCGTCGGCCGACCAGACCGGGTTGCGGTTCTCGCCGCCGGTGTTGGTGAGCTTCTTGTGCTGCCCGGTCTTGGCATCCCACAGCCACACATCGCGCGCCACGGGCGAGACCTGGTGCTTGCGGAAGGCATTCTCATAGCCCTTCCAGTCCTCGTACACCAGCTGCGTGCCGGCCCTGTTCATCTGCCCGGCCAGGGCGGGCGTGGAGAACAGTTGCTCGGGACGGCGGCCGGCCTCGATCGAGACCTTGTAGAGCTCGCCCTGCGCACCCGAGGGGAAGGCCATGCTGCCGCGCGCGTCCATGCGCTGGGCGGCGAACAGCACGGACTTGCCGTCCGGCGTGAAGGCCATGGGCAGCTCGGCGGCCGAGTGGCTGGTCAGGCGGCGCGAGGGGCCGCCATCGGCCGAGACGATGAAGACGTCGTTGTTGCCGTAAACGTCGGCACCGTAAGCCAACAGCTTGCTGTCCGGCGACCACACCGGCGCCATGCTGTGATGGCCGTTGGCCACCAGCAGGCGCGCCGTGCCGCCGCCGGCCGGCACGATGTAAAGATTGCCCTGGAAGGCGAAGGCGATCTGCTTGCCGTCCGGGGAAATGCTGCTCTGGCGCAGCCACAAGGGGTTGGTCACCGGGCCCAGGCCGGCTTCGGCCGCCTGGGCTTGGGCGAAGGAACCATAGGCCATCATCAGCGCCAAGGTGGCGCCAGCAAGCTTGAATCTCATGGCAGGCGGGTAGAGGGAGTTGAAGTGCCGCGGAGTCTAGGACGGCCTGCAATAGGGGCCAAAAGCCATGTCTGATCCAGTCAACACCCGCACGATTCAGCGGTTAGCCTAGAGGGACCATGGCCAAGTTGTCTGCCTCCGCCGCTGCCGTCCTTGTCTGCGCCGCCTGTGCCGTGCTCATGGCCGGCTGCGGCGCGCCCTCGCAGTCCATGACGATGACGGTGCCCAAGGCCGACCTGCTGCAGTTGCGCACCTGGGTGCCCGACGCGCTCAAGTTCAACGTGGCGCTGGACCACGTGCAAGGCGGCAACAACACCAGCTTCTGGTGGGGCGCCAACGTGAGCGGCATGGCTTTCGAGAACGCGCTGGACGACTCCCTGCGCGGCGTCGGCATGACCTCCTCCACCCCGCCGAGCGACAAGCGCCAGCCGCGCTTCTTGCTCAAGGTCCAGGTCATCGCGCTGATGCAGCCGCTGGTGGCCGCCAATGCGGAAGTGGGCATCGCCGTGCGCTACCAGCTGGTCGACCGCAGCAACGACAGCGTCGCCTACGACCGCACCCTGCGCACCCAGGGCAAGGCCGAGTTCACGGACGCCATGCTCTCCCAGCCCGAGCGCATCCGCCTGGCCAACGAGGACGCCGTGCGCAAGAACCTCGTGGCCGCGCTGCGCGACCTGATGGCGCTGCGCTTTCAATAGCGCTGCAATAAGTCACACGGCACTGTTGCATCCCGCGAGTAAGCGAGTGCAAGCGCGAGGGATTCGCGTCATCCTGGCATGGCAATTGCACGTTTGCCGGGAAGGAGGATCCCATGAAGCACATTGCTGAACGCCATCTCACCGGCTCCAAAGCCGTTCTGCTCGTCATCCTGATCTGGGCGGTGGGCTTCCCGTCCATGCTCTGGGCCATGCGACACGTCCTGCAATGAGCTGACCGAGAATGCGCTCCTCAACCTTGAGGGGAGCGCTGCATGATCGAACTCATCGCCGGCCTGGTCATCTTTCTGGGCGTCCATTCGGTGCGGCTGGTTGCACCAGACTGGCGCAACGCACAGATTGCGCGCCGTGGCGAAACCACCTGGAAGCTCGGCTACACCGCCGTCTCACTGCTGGGCTTCGGCCTGATCCTCTGGGGATTTCACCTCGCCCGGCCCACGCCGGTCGTGCTCTGGCCGCGCCTGGTCGGTATGAACCACGCGGCTTCGGGGCTGATGGTGATCGCCTTCATCCTGCTGGCGGCGGCCTACGTGCCGCGCAACCACATCCGCCGCGCCGTCGGCCATCCGATGGTGCTCAGCGTCAAGACCTGGGCCCTGGCCCACCTGCTGGCCAACAACACGTTGGCCGATGAGCTGCTGTTCGGCGCCTTCTTGCTCTGGGCCGTGATCGACTACACCGCGCTGCGCCGGCGCGACCGCGGGGAAGGCCGCACCAAGCCCGAGGCGTCCCCAGCCGGCACGGTGGCCACCGTCGTGATCGGCGCGGCAGCGGCAGCCGCGTTCGCGATCTGGGGCCACCTCTGGTTGATCGGCGTCAAGCCGATCTGAAGCCCATCCGATCCAGCGGACTTGCGCTCCTCGAAATTTGAGATTAAAGTGATATCACAATTTCTCGAACTGAGGAGATGTCAGTCATGCAAAACGCAAGTCACCGCGAATCCGTAGCCGGCAGTGCCAACGGCTACTTGATGTTCTTCGTCGGGCTGGGGCTGGTGCTCGTGGGCGCCGCCGCCATCGTGTTGTCCGGCGGCCGGGTGGTGGGGCTGCTGGCCAGCGGCGTGTTCTCCCTGATCACCGCCGCCCTCGTCTTCCTGGGCCTGTACATGCTGCAGCCCAACGAGGCCGGCATCCTCACGCTCTTCGGCTCCTACAGCGGCACTGACCGCAACGCCGGCCTGCGCTGGGCCAACCCGCTCAAGGCCAAGCGCAAGCTCTCGCTGCGGGCGCGCAACCTCAATGTGGCCGCGCTCAAGGTCAACGACAAGCGCGGCAACCCGATCGAGATCGGCGCCGTGGTCGTCTGGCGCGTGCGCGACTCGGCCCAGGCCGTGTTCGACGTGGACAACTACGAGCTCTTCGTCAGCCTGCAGGCCGAGGCCGCCGTGCGCCATCTGGCATCGCTCTATGCCTATGACGACGGCGATGACCTGCGTGCCGGCGAAACCACCCTGCGCGCCGGCCAGGACGAAGTGGCCGCCGCGATGGTGAAGGAGCTGGGCGCGCGCTTCGCGCAGGCCGGCGTCGAGGTGCTCGATGCCAAGCTCACCCACCTGGCCTATGCGCCCGAGATTGCGCAAGTGATGCTGCGCCGCCAGCAGGCCGAGGCCGTGATCAGCGCCCGCCAGAAGATCGTGCAAGGCGCGGTGACGATGGTGGAGAGTGCGCTGCAAGGCCTGTCCGAGCGCCGCATCGTCGAGTTGGACGACGAGCGCAAGGCGGCGATGGTCAGCAACCTGCTCGTGGTGCTGTGCTCGGACCGCGAGACGCAACCGGTGGTGAACACGGGCACGCTGTACAACTGAGTTCGAGGTCTTTCGCCATGCGAGTTGTCATCGTCCTGGCCTGGTGCGCGCTGATGGCCCTCTACCTGCTGACCGCGCCGCTGCTGCCGGCCGAGCTGGGCGAGGCGGGCAAGCAGATGCACCGCTTCGCCTACCTGGCCGTGATGATGGGCGTGAGCAGCTTCACCGTCTTCATCGCCGGTGGCACGCTGATGCGAGCTCTGGCACGGCGCTGGCCGATGGCCGTCAACCTGCCGCACCGCAGCTACTGGCTGGCGCCTGAGCGCCGTGAAGCCAGCATCGAGCGCCTCGCATCGCTGATGGACGGCATGCGCCTGCTGACGCTGGCGATGTTCGCCGGCTTGCACATCTTCCTGCTGTGGCAGGCACGTCCCGAATGGCCCCAGCCTCCCGCATGGCTGGGCATGGTGGCCATCGCAGCCCTGGTGCTCGCCTTCCTCGGCTGGGTGATCCGCATCCATCGCGCCTTCCCGGCGCCGCCCACGCGATGAGCGGCCCCGGCAAGAAGAACTTCGCCCTGCGCCTCGACCCGGCGCTGTGGGAAGCCCTCGAGCGGCTGGCGGCGCAGGAGCTGCGATCGAGCAATGCGCAGATCGAGTTCCTGCTGCGGGAGGCGCTGGCCAAGCGCGGGATCAAGCCGGGCGTGAGTGAGCCGGCCAAGCGCGGACGGCCGCCGGCCGAAGAATAGCGTCACCACAGGCGCGCACAATCGCGCCCCATGCATCCCCTCCAACGCTTGCTCGCCTACGCCCGGCGCTACCGCGCCGACATCCGCCTGGCGAGCCTCTACTCCGTCCTCAACAAGCTCTTCGATGTCCTGCCCGAGGTGCTGATCGGCGCCGCCGTGGACGTGGTCGTGCGCGGCGACCAGAGCTTCCTGGCCACGCGCATCCTGGGCCAGTTCGGCATCACCGGCGTGTGGCACCAGCTGGTGGCGCTGGGCGCGCTGAACGTCGCCGTGTGGGGCTTGGAATCGCTCTTCGAATACCTGCTCGAGGTGAAATGGCGCGGCCTGGCGCAGAACCTGCAGCACGATCTGCGGCAGGACTGCTACCAGCATGTGCAGAAGCTGGAACTGCGCTTCTTTGAGGACCAGCGCACCGGCGCCCTGATGTCCGTGCTGAACGACGACATCAACCAGATGGAGCGCTTCATCAACTTCGGCGCCACGCAGATCATCCAGGTCTTCTTCGGCTCGGCCATGGTGGCCGCCGTGTTCTTCGCGCTGCAGCCGGGCATCGCGCTGATCTCGCTGCTGCCGATTCCCGTCATCCTGCTCGGCGCCTTCTGGTTCCAGAAGAAGCTCGCGCCGCGCTACACCGTCGTGCGCGAAGCGGCGGGCGATGTCTCGGCCCGGCTCAACAACAACCTGCTGGGCCTGGCCACCATCAAGGCCTACGCGGCTGAAGATTTCGAAGCCCGCCACATCGAACAGGCCAGCCAGGCCTACCGCGCGGCCAACACGGAAGCCATCGCCGTCAGCTCGGCCATCACGCCCGTGATCCGCATGGCCATCCTGGCGGGCTTCACCGCCACGCTGGTCTACGGCGGCTGGCTCACCATCCACGGCCAGCTGGAGATCGGCGCCTACTCAGTGCTGATCTTCCTGACGCAACGCCTGCTCTGGCCGATGACGCGCCTGGCCGAAGTGGCCGACATGTACCAGCGCTCCATGGCCGCCACCGAGCGCGCCCTGGGCCTGCTCGACACGCCCATCCAGATCCGCTATGAAGGCCGCCACCTCGCGCCCGGCAGCACGCGCGGCGCGCTGCGTTTCGAGAACGTCAACTTCGCCTACGCAGAGACACCCACGCTCTCCAGCATCACGCTCGATGTGCGCGCCGGCCAGACCGTGGCCTTCGTCGGCAGCACCGGCTCGGGCAAGTCCACGCTGGTCAAACTTTTGCTGCGCTTCTACGAGCCCGCCGCCGGGCGCATTGAACTCGACGGCGCCAACATCGCCGAGCTGAACCTGCAGGACCTGCGCCGCTCCATCGGCTATGTGGCGCAGGACGCCTTCCTGACCGACGGCACGGTGGCCGAGAACATCGCCTACGGCACCCCCGAAGCCAGCGACGAAGCCATCCGCGAAGCCGCTCGCCAGGCCGAATGCCTGGAGTTCATCGAACGGCTGCCGCTGGGCTTTGCCACCCGCGTGGGCGAGCGCGGCCAGAAGCTCTCCGGCGGCCAGCGCCAGCGCCTGGCCCTGGCCCGCGCCATCCTCAAGAACCCGCCGGTGCTGGTGCTCGACGAAGCGACAAGCGCCGTGGACAACGAGACTGAAGCCGCGATACAGCGCTCGCTTGCCGTCGTCAGCAAGGACCGCACGACGCTGGTGATTGCGCATCGCCTCTCGACCGTGCGCCAGGCAGACTGCATCCACTTGCTGGAGCGCGGCCGCATGGTGGAGAGCGGCACGCATGAGGAGCTGATCATGCGCGCCGGCGCGTACGCCGCGCTGTGGAAGCTGCAAACGGGTGAACGATCAGCCTGAGGTGACCGAGCCATGACATCACGCCCATCAGCGCCGATCGCAGTCCTCGCCGCAGACGTCCCGCCACGCATCAAGCGCAGCAACTATCCCGAGCCGTTTGCATCTCGCATGGCCAGCCGCGAGAAAAGGGCGCTGGGCGATGTGTTCAGCCTCTGCAGCTTCGGCGTCAACCTCACGACGTTGCAGCCCGGTGGCATCTCGGCACTGCGCCACGCGCACACCCAGCAAGACGAGTTCGTCTATATCCTCAGCGGCACGCCCACGCTGATCACCGACGAAGGCGAAACCCAGCTCGCACCCGGCATGTGCGCAGGCTTCAAGGGCGGCTCGGGCAACGGCCATCAGCTGGTGAACCGCAGCGCTGAGCCTGTCATCTATCTGGAAGTCGGCGACCGGCTGCCGGGCGATGCGGCCAGCTATCCGGACGACGACCTGCAGGCGATGCAGGTCGGTCCGAACCAGTGGCAGTTCACGCACAAGGACGGCACGCCCTACGCGTGAGCGGGCCCGCGCGCTCAGCGGGCCGACGTATCGGCCAGCTCACGCGCCTTCAGCGCCGTCATCAGCCCCAATAGCGTGGCAATGGCGTTGCCACCGCCTTCGCCTGAGTTCGCTCCCAGCTGGATCTGCGGCACCAGCGGCACCTTGGCGGCCTCGAAGGCTTCGGCCAGGCGCAGCATCACGGTCTGCGTGAGCTGCTTGTCGGCACCCTCGCCTTCCAGCGCTTCCGACTTGGCGCGGATGGCTGCACCCTCGGCCTCGCCGATCGAGCGGATCGCCGCCGCCTTGCCCTGACCTTCACGCTCCTGGCGGAACGCCTCGGCCTGCGCCAGCGCTTCGATTTCCTGGCGACGCTTCTCGGCGGCCTTCACGTTGGCGGCGCCGTGGTTCTCCTTGATGGAGATGTCCACGAGAGACGCCGTCAGCTCGCTCTGCTTCTCGGCGCGCTTCTCGGCCTCGTTGAGCTCGCGCTGCTTGTTGGCGGCGATCTCCTTTTGCGCGAAGGTCTCGACCTGTTCGCGAGCGATCTGGCGATCGCGCAGCTGAGCCATGATGGTCTCGATGCGCGAGTCGCCGCTTTGCGGGCGCGGCGTGCCAATCAGCACTTCCTGGAACTCCAGCGAGTAGGCGAGGAAGCGCTCGCGCATGTCGTTCGAGGCGCCCGTCTGCAGCTCGCTGCGCGACTGGATCAGCTCGATGAAGGTGCGCGTCTGCGAGACGTTCTTGAAGTAGCTCGACACCATCGGGTCCAGCGTCTGCTCCACCAGCTGCTTGACGTTGCCGAAGCGTTGCACCACCAGCGGCGCCTTGCGGTAGTCGATGTGCACGACGACCGACAGCGGCAGCAGCGGCTCGAACGCATCCTTGGTGATCAGCGTGATCTCGCGCAGATTGGAGTCGAAGCTCGATCCGCTCTCGCCGCTCTTCCACATCAGCACGAAGTTGGTCGTGGGCACCAGCTCGATCTTGCCGGCGTAGGTGTTGAAGGCGTACTTGCCGGGCATCAGCGGGTCACGCCACACCCCGCGGCAGCCAGCGCGCACGAGCTCGCCGTGGCTGTACTCGCTGCCCGAGACGTCCTCGCCGCGCGCACCGGTGTAGCTCACCACCACGCCGACGAAGCCAACCGGGATCACCGTCTTCGGAATCAGCTCGATGGTGGCGAACAGGCGGTTCACGTAGTAGGTGCCTTCGACCAGCACGCGCTCTTGCCGGCCGCGGCGACCACCAGCGGCGAGGAAGGCTTCGGGCTCCTGGAAGCTCAGGTGCGAATCGCCCACGTCAGGTGCGAGCAGCTCGTCGCGCGCCAGCGCCGGGCCGTCCTGCACGGTGACGACGGCCAGCATGTCCATCTGCTCCACACCCGCACGGCTGCTGATCACGACGGGACGGAAAGCGCCACGCTCTTCGAGCAGCGAACGCATGTTCTCGTAATAGGCCTTCTCGTGGCGATCGAGCGCCATCGCATAGCTGCCCTCTTCCGTCATGGTGACGAAGAGCGACGGGTTGATCACGTGCGTGCCCTCACGCAGCACCTTGCGCTGCGGCCCCTTCTGGCCGCCACCAGTGAGGAAGCCGCGCACATCGCAGAAGTCGCTGACGGCAGCATTGCTCGCCAGCGTCTGGCCGGCCGCCAGATCCAGGCCGTCACGCGCGAAGACGTAGCCGATCTTGCCCTGCGTCACCGCCACCATCGGCTGAATGTGGACACGGTACTGGAAGGGCGCGAAGAAGTGAAAGCCGCCGCGCAGCAGCTCGGGCTGAAAGCCGGCCTCACCTTGCAGCGCAAGCAGGCCCGATCGCAGCGAGCCCGACAGGCTCCACAGCTTTTCGACCACACCAACGCGGTCGTTCGGGATGTAGCGAATCACGCCGGAGACGCGCACAAGCACGGCCAGCACGATCAGGGTGACGAGGGTGATGACCACAGGGAGCACCCAGCCCCCGGCAAAGACATCGAAAGACATTTTCGGATCTCCATTTGAAGCGCGACACCACGCGGCGCCGCTGGACGCTTTGTCGCTCGGGTGGCGTTAGGAAGGCATATGGAACTCCGTACACTCGACGCGCATGAAGCACGCAGGCGCTGCAGCCCTTGCAGAACTGAACTCACTGCTCGACGAGATCCGCCGCTTGCCCGGCCTGCAAGAGCGCAAACCAGGCATCTTCTATCGCCGGGGCCAAGCCTTTTTGCACTTCCACGAAGACCCGGCCGGGCTGTTTGCCGACGCCAAGCTCGCCGGCACAAAGTTCGAGCGGTTGTCGGTGCAGACCGCCGATCAGCGCCAGGGACTGCTGCACCGCCTGCGCCAAACCATGAACGTTTAGGTGCGGACCGAAGTGTCGCGGCGCCATCCGGACCCACAGTGGGGCCATCGCAATCCACGACTGCACACCATGGCCCTCACCTGCTTCATCCGCTACCAGATCGACCCTTTTCAGCGCGCTGAATTCGCGCGTTATGCCGAAGCCTGGGGTCGCATCATTCCGCGCTGCGGCGGCAACCTGGTCGGTTATTTCCTGCCACACGAAGGCACGAACGACGTCGCCTGGGGATTGATCGACTTTGACGATCTGGCTGCTTACGAGCGCTATCGCGCAGCGCTCAGGCGCGATGCCGAAGGTCGGGCCAACTTCGAATTCGCACAGGCGCAGCGTTTCATCGTCCGCGAGGAGCGCAGCTGGGTGGAAGATGTGGCCTCGACCCGCAACCGACAACGTGAGGTGCAACCATGATCGCCGTGATCTTCGAAGTGGAGCCCGCGCCCGGCCGTGCCGAGCGCTACTTCGAGCTGGCCGGGCAGCTGAAGGAGCAGCTGGTGCAGCTGGACGGTTTCATCTCGGTGGAGCGCTTCGAAAGCCTCACCACACCGGGCCGCTTCCTCTCGCTGAGCTTCTGGCGCGACGAGGCGGCGGTGAAGCGCTGGCGCGAGCTGGGCGAGCATCGCGCCGCGCAGGCCGAGGGGCGTGGCGGCGTGTTCGCCGGCTACCGGCTGCGCGTGGCCCAGGTGCTGCGTGACTACGGCCTGGACGATCGCGAGCAAGCTCCGAAGTGAAGATGGCGCCGCACAAGCCCCATGAACCGCGCATTGCCCGCGTCGCCGCCGCCATGGCCGACGCGGCGCGTTCGCGCATGCTGGCTTACCTGCTGTCCGGCGAATACGCCAGCGCCGGTGAGCTGGCCCGCGCGGGGTCGGTCACGCCAGCCACGGCCAGCGGCCATCTGGCCAAGCTGCTCGATGCGGGCTTGCTGACTTGCGAGGTGCGCGGCCGACACCGCTACTTCCGCCTTGCCGGGCCGGAGGTGGCGCACGCGCTCGAAGCGCTGGCGCTGGTGGCCGAGCGCAGCGCGCACGACAAGGCTTGGGAACACCCGGAACGCCAGCGCCTGCGCGAGGCCCGCTGCTGTTACGGCCATCTGGCCGGCCGGCTCGGCGTGCGCCTGTACGAAGGCCTGCGCGTTCACCAGGGCCTGCAGGCCTCAGCGCAAGGCTTTGAGCTCACGCCGGCCGGCCACGAATGGCTGCAACGGCTGGAGATGGCCGCACCGGAACCGGTCGGCTCACGCCGTTATGCCTACGCCTGCCTGGACTGGTCCGAGCGCCGCGATCATCTGGCCGGCCAGCTGGCTGACGCGCTGTTCGAGCACTGCACGCAGCGCGGCTGGGTGCGCCGCGGCGAAGGTCGGGGCGTGGAGCTGACGCCGCTGGGCGTGCAGCGGCTTCTTCCGGCGCTGGACGCGGCTTAACTAGCGCGCCCAGAACTGCCACCAGGGCCGCGGCTTGGCAGCCGGCGCTGGTGCGGGTGTCTTGCGAGTCGCATCACGGCCGGGCGGCGGCGCAAAGAGCAGGTCAAAGGATTCGCGGTCCATGAAGTCCGGCGCCGGCTGGTCGAAGGACTTGAGCGTGCGCGGCCCCATCATCACCCGCAAGGTGCTGCCGCCCCAGCCCAGCACCACGGTGCGCCCACCGGCCTCCTCGATGTGCAGCTGGCCGGCCACGCGCGAGTTGGCGTGCAGCTCCACAGTGGCACCGGCCGGCACGATGAGGTGCTCGGCCCAGGGCTCGAACCAGAGCTGCAGGTCGCGGTCGGCTGGGGCACTGAGGGCGAGAGACTGCTGAGGCATAGGCCGCATTCCACCAGAAATGACCGTTAACACGCCAGAGGGGTGTCCTGGTGAAAACTCCCCGGCTCCGGACGCACCCGAGCGTGATCTCTCACACGACTCTACACACTGCGGCAAATTGCGGACTGGCAAGCCTCTGCGCAGCGCGGACAATGCTCCATTAAGTTTGTCTCCGAATTTTCTTTTTTTCACACGCCTGCCATGGCCATCCACTGGTTCCCAGGCCACATGAACGCAACCCGCAAGGCGATCCAGGATCGCGTCAAGGCGGGGTTGGATGTGGTCATTGAAATGCTCGACGCCCGCGTGCCCGGCTCCAGCAGCAACCCGCTGCTGGCCGAGTTGACCGCGGGCAAGCCGCGCCTGCAGCTGCTGAACAAGCAGGACCTGGCCGACCCCGATCGCACGGCCTTGTGGCTGTCCCACTTCAACGCCCAGGCCGACACCCGCGCCATCGGCCTGGACGCCAGCGTGCGTGCGCCGGCCAAGGCGCTGATGCACGAATGCCGGTTGCTGGCGCCGAGCCGCGGCGGCATGGACAAGCCGCTGCGCGTGCTGATCTGCGGCATCCCGAACGTGGGCAAGTCCACGCTGATCAACACCCTCATGGGCAAGCGCGCCGCCAAGACGGGCGACGAACCCGGCATCACCAAAATCGAGCAGAAGCTGGTGCTGGAGAACGATTTCTACCTGTTCGACACGCCCGGCATGCTGTGGCCGCGCATCAGCGTGGAGCAGAGCGGCTACAACCTCGCAGCCAGCGGCGCCATCGGGCGCAACGCCTTCGACGAGGAAGAAGTTGCCGTCGAACTGATCGGTTACTTGCGCGGCAACTACCCGGCCCTGCTGGAGGCGCGCTACAAGCTCGGCGAGCTGACCGGCCTGACCGACGTTGAAGCCCTGGAGCAGCTCGGCCGCAAGCGTGGCGCCGTGCAAACCGGCGGCCGCGTGAACCTGCAGAAGGCGGCGGAAGTGCTGATGTACGAATTCCGCCAGGCCGTGCTGGGCCGCATCACACTGGAGACACCCCAAGAGTTTGCACGCTGGAGCGTCGAAGCCGTCACCAAGGAAGCCCAGCGCGAAGCCGAGCGCAAGGCGCGCAAGCTGGCCCGCTCGGGCAAGAAGCCCAAGGTGCCCACCGCGCAGGAGACGGATTCGCAATGAGCAAGACCACGGCGCTGCTCGCACGCATCGTGCTGCCCTTCGCCCTGTCCTTCGCCACGCTGCTGGCGCAGGCAGGCCCTGCGCGCGCCGCCGAAATCCTGACCATCGCCTACCGCGACAAGCCGCCCTATTCCACCGAGATCGACGGCAAGCCCCAGGGCTTGCTGATCGACAAGAGCCTCGCCATCTTCAAGGCCGCCGGCATCCCCGTGCACTTCGTCGTCATGCCGCAAAAGCGCATCACGACCGAGCTGGCGGCCAACACCAGCCTGATCTGCTCGCCAGGCTGGTACCGGCTGCCGGAGCGCGAGGCCGTCGGCCCCTTCAGCGTCGCCATCCACCGCGACAAGCCGCAGATGGTGCTGGCCGCCGAAAGTTTGGCCCAGGCCGTGCGCGCCCATCCCAGCCTGAAGGCGCTGATGCAGGACCCCTCGCTCAAGCTCGGGGCCGTGGACGGCGTGTCCTACGGCGGCGAGCTGGATGCCGCCATCAACACCATGGCGCGCCCCCCGATGCGCGTCACGGTCACGGTGCAGCAGCTGAGCCGCATGATCGCCGCCCAGCGCGCCGACTACATGTTCGTGGACCAGGAAGACTTCGCTCATTTCGACGACCCCAGCGGCCTGCGCCTCGTGTCTTTCCCGGACAACCCCGCCGGCCTGACGCGCCACTTCTGGTGCAGCTCGCGCGTGAAGGGCTCGATGCTGCAACGCATCGACGCTGCCATCCACCGGCTCGGCTACGACAAGTAAATCCCGCCCTGGCCTCTTGCAATTTGGGCGCGTCGTGCCCAGTTGCAGCGGATGATGGCCTACGTCCTGCCCCTCATCGCCCTGCTTGCCGCCGGCCTCGGCCTGGCGGCGTGGATCGCCAGCCATCCGCTGCGTCTGCGCCGGCGTCGCCAGCGCATCGCCGATGTTCCCTTCCCGCAGGCCTGGCGGCGCATGCTGCGTCGGCGCGTGCCGCTGGCAGCGCGCCTGCCCACCGACCAGCAGCTGCGGCTCAAGAAGCTGATGCAGGTGTTCCTGGCCGAGAAACCCATCCTCGGCTGCCAGGGCCTGGTCGTGACGGACGAGATGCGCGTCACCGTTGCAGCCCTCGCCTGCCTGCCACTGCTGGGCCGCGCACGCGGTTTTTATCCGGAGCTGCGCCAGGTGCTGCTCTACCCGGGCGCCTTCGTGGTCGACCGGCCGGTGAACGTGGCCGGCGTGCAGATGGAGCAACGCCGCGCGCTGGCCGGCGAAAGCTGGGCACAGGGCCAGGTGTTGCTGGCCTGGGACCATGTGCAGCGCGATGCCGCCACGCCGGACGACGGCCGCAATGTGGTCGTGCACGAGTTCGCTCACCAGCTCGATCAGGCCAAGGGTCACGCCAACGGCGCGCCATTGCTGGCCAAGCGTGAAGACTACGACCGCTGGTCAGCCGTGATGCAGGCGGAGTTCGACGCCTTGCGTGCCCGCACCGCCATGGGTGAGCCGGGCCTGCTCGATCCGTATGGAGCCACCGACCCTGCGGAATTCTTTGCGGTGGCCAGCGAGGTGTTCTTCGAACGAGGTGCGGAGATGGCCGCCTGGCATCCGGCGCTGTACGCGCAATTGCGCCGCTACTACGGCGTCAATCCGGCGACGTGGAACTGAGGCGCTACTGGGTTAGAAGCCCAGCGAAGCCATCAGGTCGTCCACGTCGTCCTGCTTGAGCGCCTTGTCGGGCGTTTGCACGCCGGCCAGCGCCTCGTCCTGCGTGCCGGCGGCGGGCGTGGCCGGTGCTTCGGCCAGCAGCTGGTTCAGCGGCATCTCGGCCTGCTGCAGCATGCGCACGACCTTGTTGATCACCTGGCCGGAGAGATCCTGAAAATCCTGCGCCTGCATGATCTCGGCATGCACGTCCTTCTCGCGCTCGGCAAAGGCCGCGGCGGTGGCGGCATAGGCGGCGCAGAGCTTGAGCATGGAGCGCGCGCGCTCCAGGGTCAGCTCGGTGGACGTGGCCTGGCGCGTCAGCATCTCGGACAGATCGCGGCCCTGACGGCGCACCTGTTCGGCGGCGTCGCGGCCGGTGTCCACCAGGTCGAGCACCTTGTTGGCCGCCTCTTCGGTCATCTTGCGCACGTAGCCCAGGCGTTCACAGGAATCCGGCAGCTCGGTGGCGAGCTGGTTCAGGGCCTGCAAGGCGGTTGGGGATGCGGCGGCAAGAGATGACGCGACTGTGGTCATGGAGGCCTCAGAGGGTGCGGTGTTTTTGTGCTGGGAACGGCACAACAGCGGCGCCGTTCCATGGATCAGGATTCTCCCGGATCCAATTTGAAAGCGCTCACCAAGACCCGCCTTCAACGTGACGGACTACCGTGCTTGCGGCCCGCAACTTCCGCTTAATTTGGCAGTTAGCGGTCACTCTTTTTCAAGAGACCTGCAACCTGCTCCAAAGTCGTTGCATCCAGCCGCTCCGAGGACCGCGCCAGCTGCAGCTGGCGGCGCGAGAACTCGCGGTAGAAGTCGCCGTGGACCGTGCCATCCAACACGTCGAGCGCGTCCAGCGCCTGCAGGTGGCGGCGGATCACGCCCAGGTCACCGCGCGACAGCGCACCGCTCTGCGCACCGGCCAGGCCGCGGCTCTGCGCAGCCGACAACGTGCCGCGTGCCAGCGGCAGCAGCGCATGCAGTGCCTGCTCGCGCGGCAAGCCGACCGCAGCCCAGATGTCTTCGGCCTCGCCCAGCATGCTGAGCAAAAAGCTGGCCGCGTAATTGGCCGCCGCGTGATAGGCCGAGCGTGCGCCCGGCGGCAGCTGCATGGTGCGCAGGCCCAGCACCTGGGCCAGCTCGCGCAGCTTGCCGAGCAGGGGCTCGTCGGCCTCGATGGTGACGCTGGAGCCGGCCAGCATCGCCGCACCCCGCTCCGGGTCGGAGAAGATCTGCAGCGGATGGAAACCGCCGACCAGTGCGCCGCGATCGGCCGCTGCGGCCAAGGCACCCACCTCGGTGGCGCCGCTGCAATGCACGACGGCCTGGCCCGGCCGCCAAGGCAGCTCGGCCGCGGCCTTTTCGATCTCGTCGTCCGGCACGGTGAGCAGCACCAGCTCGGCGAAACCCAAGGCCTGCTCGGGCGTGCAGGCCGCGGCATTGACCCGCTGAGCCAGCACGTTAGCGCTGCGCATGCTGCGGCTGGCGACGAAGCGCGGCGGCCGGTTGTGCGCGGCCAGCGCGAGGGCCAGGCTGGTGCCGAGCCGGCCGGCACCGATGATCGCGATCTTGTCCAGGTTCATTTTTTGATCGGAAGAGCAGTTTCGTACTTCACTTCGCGCAGCACGACGTTGCTGCGCACGCTGGAGACACCGGGCAGCTTGAAGATGCCCAACTGCAGGAACTGATCGTAGGCCTTCATGTCGGTGACGACGACCTTGATCACGTAATCGGCCTCGCCGGTGATGGCGTGGCACTCGATGATCTCAGGGCTGGCCTGCACCAGGCGCTCGAAATCCTCGACCGCCCCCTCGCTGTGTCGCACCAGACTCACATGCGCCAGCACGCACAGCGACAGGCCGAGCTTCTCGCGGTCCATCAGCGCCACGTGGCGGCGGATCACGCCGCTGTCTTCCAGCTCGCGCACGCGTCGCCACACCGGCGTGCTGGACAGGCCGACCTTGTCCGCCAGCGCCTGCGTGCTCTGCCGGTTGTCCTCCTGCAAGGCCTCGATGATGAGCCGCGTGGCCCGATCGAAAGACTCCATCTCCATCCTCGCTCAATTGGAGAAAAATTCTCTCACGGAGCGGCCTGCGTGAAGCAAATGCGCAAACTTTGTCTGCCGAGGTGGAGCAAGAATCCAACGCCATGCTGCGCGACTACAAGCTCTCCGACAACCTCGCCGCCGAGTCCGGCGCCGTCTTCCTCACCGGCACGCAAGCCCTCGTGCGGCTGCTGCTCGCGCAAAAGCGCCTGGACGAGCACGCGGGGCTGAACACGGCCGGCTTCGTCAGCGGCTACCGCGGCTCGCCACTGGGCATGGTGGACCAGCAGATGTGGAAGGCCAAGCAGTTCCTGGAAGCCGCGCGCGTGGACTTCCTGCCCGCCATCAACGAGGACCTGGCCGCCACCGCCTGCCTGGGCGTGCAGCGCGTGGCGCTCGATGCCAAGCGCACGGCAGACGGCGTGTTCGCCATGTGGTACGGCAAGGGCCCGGGCGTGGACCGCTCGGGCGATGCGCTCAAGCACGGCAATGTCTATGGCAGCTCGACGTTAGGCGGCGTGCTCGTCGTCTGCGGTGACGACCACGGCTGCGTGTCCTCCAGCACGCCGCACCAGAGCGACCAGGCGCTGCAGGCCTGGTCCATGCCCGTCGTGCACCCGGGCAATGTGGCGGAGTACCTGGAGTTCGGCCTCTACGGCTGGGCGCTCTCGCGCTTCTCGGGCGCGTGGGTGGGGTTCAAGGCCATCTCCGAGGTCGTCGAGTCCGGCATGACCGTCGATCTGGACGCCACACCGATCAGTTGGGATCAGCCGGTGCTCGACTACACGGCGCCGACTGACCTGCACATCCGGCAGGTGGACCTGCCTTCGCTGTCGCTGGAAGAGCGCTTGGCCCACAAGCTCGATGCGGTGCGCGCCTTCGCGAAGGTGAATTCGATCGACAAGCACATCGTTGTCAGTCCACGCGCGACGTTAGGCATCGTGACGGTCGGCAAGGCGCACTACGACTTCATGGAGGTGCTGCGCCGACTGGACCTCGACCCTAACGCGCTGGCCGCGGCCGGTGTGCGCGTCTACAAGGTCGGCCTCGTGTTCCCGCTGGAGCCCACGCGCATCGCCGAGTTCGCGCAGGGCCTGACGGACATGCTGGTGATCGAGGAAAAGGGCCCGGTCGTCGAGCGCCAGATCAAGGAGCTGCTCTACCACCTGCCCGATGCGCAGCGCCCGCGTGTCGTCGGCAAGACCGACGAACACGGCAAGGCCGTGCTGAGCGCACTCGGCGAGCTGCGCCCCTCGCGCATCATGGGCACAGTGGCCGACTGGCTCGCGCGCCTGAACCCCGCGCTGGATCGCCGCCATCTGGTGGTGGACTTCCAGACGCCGGCCCTGCTCTCCAATGCGGCCGACGCCGTGCGCCGCCAGCCCTACTTCTGCTCGGGCTGCCCACACAACACTTCAACGAAGCTGCCCGACGGCTCGCGCGCGCAGGCCGGCATCGGCTGCCACTTCATGGCCAGCTGGATGGAGCGCGGCACATCGGGCCTGATCCAGATGGGCGCCGAAGGCGTGGACTGGGTCGCGCAGAGCCGCTTCACGACCGACAAGCACGTCTTCCAGAATCTCGGCGACGGCACCTACTACCACTCGGGCTATCTGGCCATCCGCCAGGCCATCGCGGCCAAGGCGACGATCACCTACAAGATCCTCTACAACGACGCCGTCGCGATGACCGGCGGCCAGCCCGTGGACGGCACGACCAGCGTTCCGCAGATCGCGCGCCAGGTGGAAGCCGAGGGCGTGAAACGCCTGGCCGTCGTCTCCGATGAGCCGCAGAAGTACGTTGGTCATGGCAACGAATTCCCCATCGGCACGACCTTCCACGACCGCAGCGAGCTCGACACCGTGCAGCGCGAGCTGCGCGATCTCGAAGGCGTGACCGTGCTGATCTACGACCAGACCTGCGCCGCCGAGAAGCGCCGTCGCCGCAAGAAGAAGGAATTCCCCGATCCGCCGCGCCGCATCTTCATCAACGAAGCCGTGTGCGAAGGCTGCGGCGACTGCGGCCAGGCCAGCAACTGCCTGTCCGTCATGCCGGTGGAAACCGAACTCGGCCGCAAGCGCAAGATCGACCAGAGCAGCTGCAACAAGGACTTTTCCTGCGTGAACGGCTTCTGCCCGAGCTTTGTCTCGGTGCATGGCGCCGAGCTGAAGAAGCGCCAGGGCGCGAACTACACGCCCGAAGACCTGACGCGTGAATTGAGCGGCATCGCGGCACCGAGAACCTGGAGCTGGACGGGCCCCTTCGACATGCTGGTGACTGGCGTGGGGGGCACCGGCGTGGTGACGGTCGGCGCGCTCGTCTCGATGGCCGCGCACCTGGAAGGCAAGCAGAGCTCGGTGCTCGACTTCATGGGCTTTGCGCAGAAGGGCGGCGCCGTGCTGTCCTTCGTGCGCCTGGCCGAGACGCCGGACCAGCTCAATCAGGTCCGCATCGACACCCAGCAGGCCGACGTGCTGCTGGCCTGCGACATGGTTGTGGGCGCCAGCGCCGATGCGCTGGGCACGGTGAAGCCGGGCCGCACGGTGATCGTCGCCAACACCCACGAGATGCCCACCGCCGCCTTCGTGCGCCAGCCCGACGCGAGCCTGCACGCCGACTCGCTGCTGGCCAAGATGCGCCACGCCATCGGCGCGCACGACGAGCTGCTGTCCACGCTCGACGCGCAGGCCATCGCGCAGGAACTGATGGGCGACACCATGCCGTCCAACATCATCATGCTGGGCGCCTGCTGGCAGCGCGGCCTGGTGCCGCTGAGCGAGGCCGCACTGATGCGCGCCATGGAGCTCAACGGCGTGGCCGTGGCCGCCAACAAGACGGCTTTTGCGCTCGGCCGCCTGGCCGTCGCTGCGCCTGAGAGCCTGCGCCGCCTTGCTGGCGCGCCCGCAGCTCAAGCACTGCCGCAGGACCTGGACAGCCTGGTCCAGCGTCGCATGCAGCACCTCACCGACTACCAGGACGTCGCTTATGCGGAGCGTTACCTGAAGCTCGTGAACCGCGTGCGTGCCGCCGAGGCCAAGCTCGGATCGACATCAACGCAGCTCTCGCTCGCCGTGGCCCGCTACTACGCCAAGCTGCTGGCCATCAAGGACGAATGGGAAGTGGCGCGACTCTACACCGACGGCCGCTTCGAGGCCTCGCTGAAAGACCAGTTCGAGAACTGGCAATCGATCAGCTTCCACATGGCCCCACCGCTGCTGGCCAAGCCCGGCAAGGACGGCCGCGTCGCCAAGATGGAGATGGGGCCGTGGATGATGAGCGCGTTGAAGGTCATGGCCCGCCTGCGCTTCCTGCGCGGCAGTTGGCTCGACGTGTTCTCGCGCACCGAAGAGCGCCGCATGGAGCGCTCGCTGATCAGTGAGTACGAAGCGCTCGTCGACGAGCTGCTGGCTTCGCTGTCGACCGAAAAGTTGGACCTGGCCGTGCGCCTCGCCAGCCTGCCGGAGAAGATCCGCGGCTACGGCCATGTGAAGCTGGCAAACGTGGCGACCGCGCGGGCACAGCAGCGCGAACTGCTCGATCGCTTTCAGGGTCGCGTACAGGAACCGGCTGCGGTGCCGATGAAGTTCATGGCGCGCGGCTGAGGCTAAGGCTTCGTGCGCAGTTCCTTGCGCACGACCAGCTTCAAGCCCGACCACACTTCGCTGACGGCGCAGACCTTGATGTCAACGAGGCCCAGCGGCAGGGCAATCTCACGGATGACGTCCTCCGTCACGGTCGTCTGCACCTTCGAGGCCTTCTTGGGCCAGGAGACCCAGATCGCGGCATCGTCGCGGAGCTTCTTGCGCAGCTGAGCCAGCTGTTTGACCAGGTCTTCGCGTTCTGTGACGAAGACGTGGGCAATATCGGTCTTCTTGTTCAGCGGCGCGTTGGGGGTGCCTCCATCGGGGGTCGGGCCGAGCAGGCTTGCGTACTCCGGCGGCGCGTTGATGGGCGTGAGCTGGGTGTGCTCGGTGATGCCGAGCTTCTTGGGAAGAGGAGTTCCTGAGTAGCCGGTGGGCATGGTGATCTCAGATGCCATTGCGGGCGTCATTCCACGCTTGAAACGTCTCCGCCCACGATTGCGCACGTGAATTGGAGATGCCGTTCTCGTGCATGCCAATGCTGAGACTGATAAGAGCATTGCGCCAGCGGAATTCGTCAGCCCGAACCTGTGCATCAGGAAGGCGGCTCATCGCTCCGAGGGCAATATCGGCAACAGAGCCAGCGCCGCCCCAGACGTCAATGGTGTTGAGTGCGCCCCAGATGGCCTGTCGATCCTTGGCTGCTCGCGTCAACAGTTCCCCAACGAGCGCCGCATGACCGTCGTAGCCATGCCGCAGAGCGATTTCCCGGAGCGTCTCGAGGTCAGCAATCGGGTTCAGAGGCGTTTGCATGTGAACTGAGCAGGGCATTACCCATCAACTTCGAGCACAGCACCCACCGAATCCCGCAGCAACTCAACCAGCTCCGGATCCATGAACTTGTATTCATCCGGAATGTCGAGCACGTGGATCGTCTTGTTCTCCAGGAGCCGCGTGAAGGACGCCTGGAGCCTCGACTTGTGCTTCTCTTCCATCACGAAGATCACCTGAGCCCATGCGATATCCGTGGCCGAGACCGGATGCCTGGCATTCGGGCTGGTTCCGCCGGATCGCACGGCGATGGCCGGATGCTTGCGCCAGACCTGTTCGGCGGTCGGGCTGCGCCATTGGTTTCGGCTGCAGACGAACAGCACGTTGAGTTGGCTTGAGGTGCGCGACAAGGATTCTTCGTCCTGGATGAGTTGAGCTTCAGTGACGCGGGGGTAGTCAACACCCAGCTGGCGGGCGCGGGACAGCTTCTCCGAACGGAGATAGAGATGCTTCCAATTCTTCTCGCGCTTGGAGTCAGCTGGCATAGATCGAGCGTCGGGCGATTCCTTCAAGCTCGCGGATCACCGCTGAGCCCCGCTGACTTTGCCGGATGGATAGAAGGCCTCACCACCAACCAGAGCGACGCTTCCACCCGCCTTTCGCACAGCCTCCAATGCGAAGTTGACGTCTTCGGATTTGCCGTCGAGCGAGGATACCAAAGCCACCATCAGGCGGCCGTCCTCGCGTTTGTGCCGGAGGAAAACCTCTGTCAGCGCAGCGCGCTCTACAGGCTTTCCATCCAGAACGTAGGCGCCGCCCTTCGCGAGTTCGAGTCGAAGCATCTTGGGTACTGACTGCGCAACACCGTGGCCAACCATCGCCATGGAAAGCAATGTCGCGACAAGCGCAATGAGAGGCCATCGGCGGGTCATGCGGATTCGATCCAGAGTTGAAGCGGACTGGCAGCGATTGATTCGCGCGGTCCACAGGATTGTGACCGCCCGCATCCTAGGTGCCGCAGATTCACGCAGTCAACGCTGAACTCCCTCGATCCCTCAACGTAAGTATTCCCCTCCCCCTTCCCCAAGCCTTACGTTGCGCCGCAACCCCTTCCCGCTTAGCCTTCCCCACCCATCACACCCGGCGAGGCCATCGTGAAGAACATCCTGATGCGCGGAGCGAGCGGCTCCGATGTGAAAGCGCTGGCCGATGCGCTGGCGCACGAGCTGGGGGCGGATGCCGCCACCTATCCGGTGCTGGAGAAAGCGCGGCCCACCATCGATGCGGAGTTCGATGCCGCGATCCGGCGCTGGCAGGCCGGGGTGAGCATCATTGCCGACGGCGTCGTCGGGCCCTATTGCCAGCGACTGCTCGGGCTGGTGAAGGCGCCGCCGGTCTTCATGCCGCCCAACAACGTGGTGTTCAAGCTCTTCCCCGCCACCAAGGCGGCGAATGTGTCGCGCTATCTCGCGTACATCGAGGCGGCGCTGGCCACCTACAAGCTCACGGATCGGCCCATGGTGCTGTGCGCGCTGGGCACGATCCGCGCGGGAGACGGAAGGCTTCGTGCCGATCAACGAGGGCATGTCGCGCTTCAACACGGCGCCAGGCGGTGCACCGTTCGCGCTCTACGACGGCAAGCTGGGCAATCGCAAGGGGGAAGGCGCGATGTTCCGCGGCCGTGGCTTCGTGCAGCTCACCGGCCGCAACAACTACGCGAAGTACGGAGAGAAGATCGGCATCGACCTGACCGCGCAGCCCGAGCTGGCCAATACACCCGAAGTCGCGGCGTTGCTGCTGGCCGCCTTCCTGGACGATGCAGCGGATCGCTGCCGCACGGCACTCGCGGCGAACGACCTGGCCGCAGCGCGCAAGCTGGTGAACGGCGGCGCGCACGGGCTGGATCGCTTCACCAACGTCTTCGATCTCGCGGCCGGTGTGTGGCCCGTGGCGGTGGGTGGCGCGCGCGCGAAGAAGGCCGCAGCGACGGCGGGCAGCGCCACCACCAGCAAGCGCTCGACCGGCACGCGCAAGGATCCGTTCGACGCGCGCGACCGCTTCTACATGCCACTGCCGCAGAGCCTGCCGCCCGAGCATCCCACGCGCGCGCAGATTGCCGACCTGCTGCCGCGCTACAGCGAAGCGGGGCTGATCCTCGACCAGGGTGACGAAGGCGCCTGCACGGGCTTCGGCCTGGCCTGCGTCGTCAACTACCTGCGCTGGGTGGGCCACGGCTGTCCGAAGCGGCTGGAGTCGGTCAGCCCACGCATGCTGTACGTCCTGGCGCGGCGTTATGACGAGTACCAGGGCGAGGACTATGAAGGCTCTTCCTGCCGCGGCGCGCTCAAGGGCTGGTACCGCAACGGCGTGTGCCTGCACAAGGATTGGCCCGATGGCGACGGCGCCGCTCGGGCTGCGCGTTATGGCTTTGCCCGACGCGCAGCCGAGATCCCGCTGGGCATCTACTACCGCGTGGAGCCCAGCTGCATCACCGACATGCAGGCAGCCATCGCCCAGCATGGCGCGATCTATGTGTCCTCGTGGACGCACGACGGCTGGGACCACGTGCCGAGCAAGGCTGCAAAGATCAAGGGCCACGCCGACCTGCCTCGCATCCCCTGGGACGGCAAGCCCGCGCGCACCGAGGGCCACGCCTACGCGCTCGTGGGCTTCAACCGCGACGGCTTCGTGATCCAGAACTCCTGGGGCAAGGACTTCGGCGCGGGCGGCTTTGCGGTGCTGGCCTATGCCGACTGGCTCACGCACGGCATGGATGCCTGGGTGGTGGCGCTGGGCGTGCCGGGCGTGGTGGCCGGCAGCCTCACCGCTGCGCAGGCCACCAGGGGCAAGGCGGCGGGCGCGTCGCACGCGGGCTGGTGGGACAAGAGCCTGGCCTACCAGCACAGCGTGGTGCTGGGCAATGACGGCCGCGTGTCGCGCTACCTGACCGAGGACGAGGCGCCGCGCAAGCTGCAGCACCAGTGCTTTGCGCTGCCGGACGCGTGGTTCCGAACGCGCCCGACGAACGAGCGCAAGCGCGTCGTGCTCTACGTGCACGGCGGCCTCAACAGCGAGAGCGACGCCATCGACCGTGCCGCTGCGATGGGCCGTTACTTCGCCGGCAACGGCTGCTACCCCATCTTCATCGTGTGGAAGACGGGCCTGCTCGAATCGCTGCAGCAGATCCTGCAGGATCGGCGCCAGCAGGCGGGCATGGTGGGCGGCGTGGCCGAGTGGGTGACGGACAAGACCGATCTGCTGATCGAGAAAACCATCGGCCGGCCGCTGGCCAAGCCGATCTGGTCCGAGATGAAGGGCAATGCTGAGCTGGCCTTCGCGCCGCGTCACGGTGGCGAGCTGCTGCTGGATGCGCTGGAGACGCTGCAAGCCACCTGGGGCGATCAGTTCGAGCTGCATCTGGCGGGGCACTCGGCGGGCTCGATCTGGCTGGGCTATCTGCTGAACCAGCTGGCCCAGCGCGGCAAGCTCGCGCCCACGGGCATCGAGCTGCTGGCGCCGGCCTGCTCGGTGGCCTTTGCGAACACGAGCTATGCCAACTCGCCCGAGCGCATGCAGCGCCTGCGCCTGCACGTGCTCGGCAACCAAGCCGAGCTGGACGACACTGTGGCGGTCATCTATCGCAAGTCGCTGCTGTACCTCGTGTCGAACGCGCTGGAGACGGACCTGCGCACGCCGCTGCTCGGCCTGCACCTGATCGAAGACCAACACTACGACAAATGGGACGGCTCGTCGGATACGCGCGAAGCGCTGTCCAATTGGCGCCGCGCGGCGATCGATGCCGAGCTCGACCAGCGCACGCACATCGTCGGCGGGCTCGTCACGGTGGCGCGGCCGTCCGGCGCCGCGCCGGTCACGGCCAAGGCTTCGCACGGCAACATCGACAACGACGTGGATGCGATCTCACAGCTGATCCAGCGCGTCACCGGTCAGACGCAGCTGGCCGTGCCCGTCGACGATCTGCGCGGAGCCTAGACGGAAGACGCCAGCGGTAGCGTCAGGCACACGCGCAGCCCCTGGCCGTGCGCGCCCTCGCCGAGCGTCAGCGTGCCGCCGTGGCTGATCGCGATGTCCTGCGCGATGGCCAGGCCCAGGCCCGAGCCGCTGCCCTTGGCCTCGGGTCCGCGCTGGAAGCGTTGCAGCACGCGGCCACGCTCCTCCGGCGGGATGCCAGGGCCGGTGTCTTCCACCTCCAGCACAGCGCGGCCTTCGCGCACGCCGGCGCGCACGGTGATGCGCGCGCCCTCGCCGGCGTAGCTCACAGCGTTGTGGATCAGGTTCTCCAGCAGCTCGCGCAGCAAGAAGCTGCGGGCCAGCACGGGCGCGCTCTCCAGCTCGAAGCCGAGGTCGATGCCGGCGTTCAAGGCGCGCGGCACCCAGTCTTCAGCGGCCAGCGCGGCCAAGTCGCGCAGGTCCAGCAAGCGCTGGCCTTCGTGCGGCGGACTGGCGTCGCTGCGCGCCATGGAAAGCATCTGCTGCGCCAGGCGGGCACTGCGATCCACGCTGTTCTTGAGCCGTTGCAGCAGCGGCTCCTGCGCGGCCTCGTGCGGCTCCAGCAGGGCCAGCTCGATCTCGGTGCGCAGGGCTGTGAGCGGTGTGCGCAGCTGGTGGGCAGCGTTGGCCAGGAAGTCCTGCTGCGTGCCGGCCGCGGCGCGCAGGCGCTCGAACAGCCGGTTCAGCGCGGCGATCAACGGCTTCACCTCGTTGGGCACGGGCTGCTCCAACGGCTCGAGCCGGTCGAGGTCGCGGCGCTCCACCTCGCGCGAGAGCTCGCCCAGTGGCCGCAGGCCCTGGCGGATGGACAGCCAGCCGGCGAGCACCAGGCCGGTGGACAGCAGCAGCATGGTCACGCCAACCGCCAGCAGCAGGTCGCGGCGCAGCGCAGCGCGCTTGGTGGTGGTCTCGGCCACGCGGATCTGGCAGACGTTGCCGACCACGCCGCAGGCCACACCCAGCGTGGCCAGGCGCAGCGTCTTGCCGTCGAGCTCGGCATCGCGGAAATCCCATTCGCCGGCAGCCACGTGGACGTCGGGCTCGCCCAGCAGCGTGTCGCCCGCCAGGCGTTGGCCCTGCGGCGCCAGCACCGTGTAGAAGACGCGGTCCATGCGGTCGAAGCGCAGCGCGCCATCGGTCTGGCCGGAGATCTCGACGATCAGCTCGCCGTCATGCGTGCGGATGAAGGTGGACAGGGCCAGGGCCGTGTCGCCCAGGCCCTGGTCCAGCCAGGCCACCGTGGTGTTGCGGATCAGCGTGTAGAGCGCAAAGCTGCCCGCCGGCACGGCCAGCAGGAGCGGCAGCAACAACCACAGAAAGAGCCGCTGCTTGAGCGAAAGCGGCGCACCCAAAGCCAGGCGACGCTTCAGCTTCTTACGGCCGGCGCCTGCTCTTCAAGCAGGTAGCCGAAGCCGCGCACGGTGCGGATCTGGATGCCCGCGGGCTCGAGCTTGGCGCGCAGGCGCGAGATGCAGACCTCGACGGCGTTGTCGGTCGTGCTCTGGTCCCAGCCGTTGCTGGCCGAGACGATCTGCTCCTTGGCGATCACCTTGCCGATGCGGGCCATCATGAAGGACAGCACTTCCCACTCGCGCGCCGAGAGCGACAGCGGCTCCTCGCCCAGCCAGGCGCGGCGGGCGTCCAGGTCCATGCGCAGGCTGGCCATCTTGAGCTCGTTGGAGAAGCGGGCCTGGCTGCGGCGCACCAGGGCGCGGGCACGGGCGATCAGCTCCGACAGCGCGAAGGGCTTGACGAGGTAGTCGTCGGCGCCGATCTCCAGGCCGCGCACGCGGTCTTCCACGCCGTCGCGGGCGGTGAGGATCAGCACCGGAATGGGGCTGCCCTGCGAACGCACGCGGCGCAGTGTTTCGAACCCGTCGATGCCGGCCAGGCCGATGTCGAGGATCAGCAGGTCATAGCGGTCTTCGCGCAGCGACAGAGGAACGGGCTCGCCGCGGGCCGTGCAGTCGACGACCCAGCCCTGCGAGCGCAGCGCACGGGTGGTGGATTCAGCCAAGGTGGCGTCGTCTTCGACAAGCAGGATACGCACGGGAAGCTCCGATCGGTTTTCGTTGGCCTGAAGGTTACCGCGCCATTGTGAAGATGAGGCCCCGCAAGGCTTGCTAAGACCCTTCAACCGTGGCGCGCAACCCGCAGATCCTCCCCCTGAGGCATCAGCCTTGAAGACCCTTGGGCGGGCCGGCTTGTAACCAGGCTTCCATCTGCTGCTGGCGGTCGTTGCCCCAGAAAGGTTCGCCGTCCACGATGAAGTACGGGGCGCCGAAGACGCCGGCCGCCTGCGCGGCATCGTTGGCGGTCTTGAGCTTGGACTTCCATTGCGCATCGCCCCAGGCGGCCTCGGCGGCTTGCGCATCCAGGCCGCTGTCCGTACACAGCGCCTTGAGCTGGGCCGGATCGTTCAGGTTCACATTGCGGGTGAAGTAGCCGCGCAGCGCAGCGCGCGCAAAGGCCGCAGCGCGCAGCGAATCCTGGCTGTCCAGCCACCAGAACACGCGTGCGGCGTTGACGGTGGAGACGGGAAACGGCTCGGGCATGCGGATGGGCACGCCGGCGAAAGCGGCCGAGCGCAGGATATCGCGCACGGCATAGTCACGCTTGATCGGATAGTCCACCAGCGGCTTGAGGCCGGTGCTCTGGAACAAAAAGCCCAGCAGCACGGCATGCCACTGCACGCGGCGGCCGTGGCGAGCGGCCACGGCTTCGATCCACTCCGAGGCGATGTAGGAGTACGGCGACGAGAAGTCGAAGTAGAACTGGATGGGCGCGCGGCCCGGGAGCTTGATGTCTTCCATGGCCCGCACAGTAACGCATGCAACCACTCGCGTGCAGAGGTGTTTGTGCGAGGATCGCTCGCGATGACTGCAGGAGTTTGGCCATGAGCAAGACCCGGATCGAACGCGACAGCATGGGCGAGGTGGAGCTGCCCGCTGACGCGCTGTTTGGTGCGCAGACGCAGCGCGCGGTGACGAACTTCGCGCGCCTGGGCGGCCCAATGCCCGAGCGCTTCGTGCGTGCGCTGCTGCTGCAGAAGTGCGCGGCGGCGCGGGCCAATGTGGGCCTCGGGCTGCTCGAAGGTGACGTCGGCGCGGCAATCGCGAACGCCGCCGTTCAGCTGATGCGCGATCCGGGGCTGATCGCGCACTTCCCGGTCGACGTTTACCAGACCGGTTCGGGCACCAGCTCCAACATGAACGCCAACGAGGTGCTGGCCACGCTGGCCGCGCGCGAGCTGGGCAAGCCCGTGAGCGCCAATGACCACGTGAACGCCGGACAGAGCAGCAACGACTCCATCCCCGCTGCGCTGCACATCGCCGCCTCGCTGGCCCTGGCCCGCGAACTGCTGCCGGCGCTGGAAAGCCTGGCGCACGCCATCCGCAGCAAGGCCGGCGAAGTGGGCCACTTCGTGAAGACCGGCCGCACGCACCTGATGGACGCCATGCCGGTCACCTTCGCGCAGGTACTGGGTGGCTGGGCCGCGCAGGTGGAGGCGCAGATCGCGCAGCTGCGCAGCCTGCAGCCGCGCATCCAGGGCCTGGCGCAGGGCGGCACGGCCGTGGGCACCGGCATCAACGCCCATCCGCAGTTCGCACAAAGCTTTTGCCGCGAGCTCTCCACCTTGTGCGGTGAGACCTTCGCGCCAGCGCCGGACTTCTTCGCCGCCATGGGCTCGCAGGACGCCGCCGTGGCCCTGAGCGGCGCACTGCGCGGCTTGGCGGTGACGCTGCTCAAGATCGCCAACGACCTGCGCTGGATGAACTCCGGCCCGCTCGCCGGCCTGGCCGAAATCGAGCTGCAGGCACTGCAGCCTGGCTCCAGCATCATGCCGGGCAAGGTCAACCCCGTGATCCCCGAAGCCGTGGCCATGGCCGCAGCGCAGGTGATCGGGCATGACGCGGCCATCGCCATCGCCGGGCAGAGCGGCAGCTTCGAGCTCAACGTGATGCTGCCGCTCGTCGCCCACGACCTGCTGGACAGCCTGCAGCTGATGGCCGGCGCGAGTCGTGAGTTGGGTGAGCGCGCGATCGCCACCTTCCGCGTCAACGAGGCAGGCCTGAAACAGGCGCTCTCGCGCAACCCCATCCTCGTCACAGCGCTGAACCCGCGCATCGGCTACCTGAAGGCCGCCGAGATCGCCAAGCGCGCCTACAAGGAGAATCGGCCCATCATCGACGTGGCCGAGGAAGACAGCGGCATCCCGCGCGCCGAACTGGAAGAACTGCTCGACCCGGCGCGGCTCACGCAAGGTGGGCTATAGGCCTCAGATGAAACAAGCCATCGTCGGCTTCCACACGGATGACGAAGGCCATTGGGTGGCGCGCCTGGCCTGCGGCCACAACCAGCATGTACGCCACGATCCGCCGTGGCAGATGCGGCCGTGGACGCAGAGCGATGAGGGCCGCGCCGGCGTGATCGGTGAGCTGCTGGAGTGCCGCAAATGCGATCGGGCTGCTCCGCGAGACTGGGACGATGGGGAAAGTCAGCGCGTCAGATGATTGACGAGGCGAAGCGCGACAGGCGCGGCTGCCACTTGTCCAGGATGTCGGCCGAAACGAGCACGCGGTGCGCACGGCCGATCAGCTTCTCTCGCGGCACGAAGCCGATGTAGCGCGAGTCCGCGCTGTTGTCGCGGTTGTCGCCCAGCATGAAGTACTGGCCGACCGGCACGGTGACGGGGCCGAAGTTGCGCTCGGCATAGACGGTCGGCATGACCTGCACCTGGTGGTCGCGACCCGCCAGATGTTCGGTGGCGCGCACGGCCGGCACCGAGCCGCCAGCGGTCAGCTGCTCGCGGATGCTCTGCTGGCCGGTGTAGGGCACGGGCTTGCCGTTGATCAGCAGCCGCTCGTCTCGCATCTCGACCACGTCGCCCGGCAGCCCGACGATGCGCTTGATCAGCCGGTCGCCGTTCTTGGGCGAGCTGAAGGTCACCACGTCGCCGCGCAGCGGATCGCCCAGATGCGCCACGGCGATCTCGGTCAGCGGCACTTTGATGTCGTAGGCCACGCGATTGACCAGCACCACGTCGCCTTCGAGCAGCGTGGGGCGCATTGAGCCGGAAGGAATCGGGTTCCAGTCGGCCACGGCAGTGCGCATCAGGCCGAAGCAGATGAGGAAGGCGATGAAGCCGCGGTTGTCTCGGATCCAGTGTTTCATGATGGGCCGAATCGCTTTCTCGATCGCTCGCGCGCCCTCTCGGCCTCGATGTCGCGGTCCCGCGGCGGCGCACTGGTGCTCATGGAGCGGATCAGCTCCCGTGCCGAAGCGGCCACCTCTTCCACCGCGCGGTTGAAGGCGGCTTCGTTGGCCTTGGAGGGCACGGCAAAGCCGCTGAGCTTGCGCACGAATTGCAGCGAGGCATCGCGGATCTCGAGTTCGGTGGCGGGCGGCTCGAAGTTGAACAGGGTCTTGATGTTTCTGCACATCGCTTAGCTCCGGCTGAAGGCGCGCTGGGCGCGCCCTGAATCAGGCCGAGACTACCTGATTGCGGCCCTGGTTCTTGGCGCGGTAGAGCGCCTGGTCCGCCTGTGCAATCAGATCAGCAGCCAGCTCGGCGGTGCCGCCGTTCGCCGGCACGGGCAGCATGGCCAGACCGATGGAGATGGTGGCCGAGATGCCCGCTGCCAGCGGTGACGCAGCAATCGCCAGCCGGATCCGCTCGGCGATCTCGCCCACATGGTTGCGGTTGGTCTGCGGCAGCAGGGCCACGAACTCCTCGCCGCCGTAGCGCGCGATCGTATCGCCGGTGCGCAGGCAGTTGGCGATGCGCTGACCCACGGCGCGCAGCACTTCGTCGCCGCTCTGGTGGCCATGCACGTCATTGATCTTCTTGAAGCCGTCAATGTCCAGGAACAAGCAGGCCAGCGCGTGCTGGTGGCGGCGTGCATGCGCCACCTCGATCTGGCAGCGGTGATCGAAGTAGCGGCGGTTGTGGACACCGGTCAGCGCGTCCGTCAGGCCGGCGAGCTTCAGCCGCTCTTGGTTGAGCGCGTTGTCCAGGCACACGCCGGTGATGCCGGCCAAGCGCTCCAGCAGATCGGTGGCCGTGCCGCCTTCATAGCGCCGGACATCGGCGCTGCCGAAATGCAGGCTGCCGATCAGTTGGTCATGGCGACGCAACGGCAACAGCGCGACCGAAGCGATGAAGCCCGAGCGTGGACCGAACAGGCCGCCATGCGTCTGCTCGTCAAAGCGCCCCAACCAGGGCCTGCGCGATTGGCCATGCAACGCCTCAAGCTGACTGTCATCGCCATCGAGCAGCAGCGATTGCAGCAGGCCGTCCTCGCGCAGCTCTTCGGACAAGACCTGCGCCGCCTCGCCCTCGCGGTCCACCAGGGCCAGGCCCACGGCTTCCAGGCCGAACTCGCGCCGGTAGTCACCCAGCAGCAGGTGCAGCAGCTCTTTCAGCGAGCGGGCGCCAATCAGGCGGTGCTCCAGCCCTGCGAAGCGGCGCATTTTTTCCTCGTTGGCGCGCGCCTGGGTCAGCAACTCGTCGAGCTGCTGCCGCAGGCGGGCATTTTCCTGTTCGAGGTCGGGACGATCCATGGCGAGCGAAACGATAACTCAGCCGAACGACGGAGGTCTTTGCGCTGCCACACCCGCCGCGCGCTCCAGCGCGACGCCGACTTGGCCAATGGTCGCTTCGTCGAACAAACGGCCGATCAGCGTCACGCCGTGCGGCACGCGGCGCGGCGGCGAGAACTTCGGCAGCGGACGCGCCGGATCGGGCGCCCAGTCGCTGCGCGCTTCGCCCACCTCGACAAAGCCGGTACGAAGCGTCAGCGACGGGTGGCCCGTGTGGTTGCTGATGGTGAGCATCTCGCCGCGCAGCGAAGGCACGAGCAGCAGATCGACCTCGCCCATGATCCGCGCCATCTCCTGCGCCACGCGGCGGCGCAGGCGGTCGGCCTGCACGAAGTCCACGGCCGAGAGGAAGCGCGACTGGCGGAAGATGTTCGGCCAGGCGTCCATCACCTGCATCTTGAGTTGATCGACGCCGCCGGACAGCGTGAGCTCCTCGAAGGACGCGGCAGCCTCCGCGAAGATCACCGTGTCCAACGAGCCGTAGGGCCAGTCGGGCAGGTTCACCGGCGTGGGCACGAGGCCGAGCTTGCGCAGTTGTTCGAGCGCGGCGCGATCAACCTCTGTCGCCGGGTCCTCCTTCATCCACGCGGGGATGTAGCCAACCTTCAGGCCGCGCACCGGGGCCGCTGCATCGAAGCCGACCGCCGTGCTCGGCACGCTGTACGGATCGCCGCCATCGGGGCCATTGATCGCGGCCAGCACGAGCATCGCGTCCTCCACGCTGCGCGTCATGGGGCCGAGCTTGTCCAACGTCCAGGCCAGCGTCATCGCGCCGGTGCGCGCCACGCGGCCGAAGCTCGGGCGCAGGCCCGTCACGCCGCAGCGCATGCTGGGGCTGACGATGCTGCCGCCGGTCTCGCTGCCGATGGAGAAGCCCACCAGCGCCGCCGCCGTGGCCGCGCCCGGGCCGGCGCTGGAGCCGGAGGCGCCTTCGTCCGTGCACCACGGGTTCACGGTCTGTCCGCCGAACCACACGTCGTTGAGCGCCAGCGCGCCCAGGCTGAGCTTGGCGAGCAGGATCGCGCCGGCGGCCTTGAGGCGTTCGACCACGACGGCGTCCTTGGTCGGCACGCGGCTGCGATAGGGCTCGGCGCCCCAGGTTGTGGCGATGCCGGCGGTGTCCAGCAGGTCCTTCACGCCGAAGGGAATGCCGTGCAGCGGGCCGCGGTAATGGCCGCGCTGGATCTCGGCGTCTGCAGCCCGCGCGGCGGCCAGGGCTCCGTCAGCGTTCAGCGTGATGACGCTGAGCAGCTTGCCGTCGTGGCGCCGAATGCGTTCAAGATAGATCTTCGTCAGCCGCTCAGCAGTGAGCTTGCGGGAGGCGATCCAGCGCGAGAGGTCGGTGACCGGGGCGTAGGCGATGTCCACATCGCTCGTCGGCAGCGGCTTGCCGGCGTCCGGCGAGCGCTTGAACGGCTGGCGCTTGCTCGAAGCGTTGGCCTTGGGCGCGAACTGCAGCGGTTGCCAGAGCGTGGCCGGCGCCACCGCGTCCGGCAGCGCCAGCTTCTTCGGCCCGCTGCGGCGCTCCATCAGCGGCGCCATGGTCGTGCGCCAGGCGCCCGCCAGCTGCGTGATCTCGGCAGGCTTCATGCTCACCTGCGCGAGCTTGCTCGCCTCGGCGATCGTCTGCGGCGTGATCTCGGGGCCGACGCCGGCGGCCGTTCCCCAGGCCGGCGGCATGCCGGCGGGAGCGGCGTCGGGCTTGTTGCTGTCGGCGCTGGCGTCAGCGGCCTGGGCCTGGGCAGCTGCGGCGAGCAGCGGTGCTTGGATGAGGAAAAGGCGACGAGATTTCATGCAGAAGGCCTCTCGGGTGCGAGAGGCGCATTCTGGCCTCAGCCCAGCGCTCTTTGGATCAGGATTTTCTGCACTTCGGACGTGCCTTCGTAAATCTGGCAGACACGAACGTCGCGGTAGATGCGCTCGACGGGGAAATCGCTCACATAGCCGTAGCCGCCGTGGATCTGGATGGCGGCGGAGCAGACCTTCTCGGCCATCTCGCTGGCAAAGAGCTTGGCCATGGCCGCTTCCTTCAGGCAGGGCTGGCCGGCGTCCTTGAGGCTGGCGGCGTGATGGATCAGCTGGCGTGCGGCCTCGATCTGCGTGGCCATCTCGGCCAGCTTGTGACCGATCACCTGGTGCTCGAAGATCGGCTGGCCGAAGGCGACGCGATCCTTGCTGTACTTCAGCGCCGCCTCGAACGCCGCGCGCGCCATGCCCACCGATTGCGAGGCGATGCCGATGCGCCCGCCCTCCAGGCCCGACAGCGCAATCTTCAGACCCTGGCCTTCTTCGCCGATGCGGTTGGCAGCCGGCACGCGGCAGTTCTCGAACAGGATCTGCGCCGTGTCGCTGGAGTGCTGACCCATCTTCTCCTCGATGCGCGCCACGAGGTAGCCGGGCGTGTTCGTCGGCACGAGGAAAGCGCTGATGCCCTTCTTGCCCGCCGCCTTGTCCGTCACCGCCATCACGATCGCCACGTCGCCGTACTTGCCGCTGGTGATGAACTGCTTGACGCCGTTGAGCACGTAGTCGTCGCCGTCTCGGATGGCCGATGTCTTCAGGCCGCCGGCCTCCGAACCCACATGCGGCTCGGTCAGGCAGAACGCGCCGAGCATGTCGCCGCGCGCCAGCGGCTTGAGGAAACGCTGCTTCTGGTCCTCGTTGCCGAAGCCCATGAGGATCGAGCACACGGGGCAGTTGTTGACGCTGACCACGGTGGATGTGCCGCCATCGCCCGCCGCAATCTCTTCCAGGATCAGCGAGAGCGAGAGGTAGTCCAGGCCCGCACCGTCGTACTCGGTGGGCACGGCCACGCCGTAGCAGCCCAGCGCGGCCAGGCCCTTCAGCTGCTCGGCCGGGAAATGGTGCTTCTTGTCCCACTCGGCGGCATGGGGGGTAATCTCGCCTTGGACGTAGTCGCGGATGGCGTCCTGGATGGCGCGGTGGTCTTCGCTGAGGATCATGATGTCTCTGTGCTTCTTTGGATTTCAGGTGCGTCGGATGCGCGCTCGGTGCAGATCAATGCTTGCGGGTCGCATCGGACAAAGCCAGGCGCAGTGGTTCGGCCTTGTCCGAATCTTCGCGCAAGAGTCGCACCTCCAGCAGCCCGGCGTCGGTCATCGAAAGACGAGATTTGATCTCAGGACGGAGCTTTTGCGCGTTGAACCACGCCTGGCGACGCTCGGCGGGCACGGGATCGATTGTCAGCTCCACGACGAGGACCGCAGCTTGACGCAGCAATTCAACATCGGCTTGTCGCTTGACGTAAGAAGCCCAATGAGGACGCGCGACGACGGCAAGGACATGGCCAACGGTATTGCGCCAGGCCCAAGGGCTCGGCTCCGGATCGGATGCATTCATCCCGTTCACAGCTGCGTTCACGGCGCCGTCGCGAGACTGCTCGGCCACTTGCAGGAAATAGGCGTCCATCTCTTGCGCAGTCAACTCAGGCAGCAAACCCAGCCGGCCCTGGCACCAGAGGTGATCGAGCCAATCGCGGTACTCGCCGGCGCCGACCCTGATGGCGTCGCAGCTGCTGTGCATGTCGCGCTGGATGGCCTGATAAACCCCCGACTCGAACGAAATCCAGCGGGCGGTGCTCAGCGCTGAAGGGTCCAGGGGCCGCAGCAGTTCCAGCAAAGGCCTGGCCAGTTGCGGTCGTACACGGGCCAGCGCGGCGACGTTCTGCCACTGCGCAAGGCTCATCGACCAGGCAACGGCGTGGCCGATCAGGGTCTGAGCACCGCCCAGCGAGCCCCGCACAGCTTGATCGGCCCGACGCAGATATTGCATCGCTCGAGCGTCATCGCCATCGAGAACCGCAAGCGTGGCCTGCGCACGCAGCCAGCGCAGGCAGCGCGTGATGTTCTTGAACTGGGGGATCTCGACTGCCGCGGGATTGGTCTTCGGCAGCTTCAACTCCGGCTCGGTCCAGCTCACACCTTCAGCTGAAGCGGTTTCACAGACATCGGCAAGCGGACCGATCGACTTCAGCTGTTCGCGAAGCGCTGGGCCCTGCGCCAACCAGACGGGCGTGCAATCGATAGGACTTTTCTGTCCACATTGCCAAGGCGCCTTGTCGGGCTCGTCGTTCTGGAGGGACTTGTCTCGCAGCAGCGCGAAGGCGCTCGGCTGACCGGGCGTGAGGGGCGCCTGAAGCAGCAAGGGCGGTCGCGGTCGCGCGGGTGCGTCGGCCCAGGGGCCGTTGAACGCAACCCAGGCCACAACCGGGAGCAGCAGGACCAGCAAGACCCATTTCAACACCTTCAGCGCTCGACGCATGGCCAATCTCTTCGGACGAAATCGCAAGCCTACGCACTTGCGGCCGGCGGCGCTTGATGGATATTCACCAAGGAATCGTCTGCCCGTCGTAGTTGAAATACGCCCCGTTGTGCTCGGCCTTCACGCTCGCCAGCACCGTGCGCATGCCGGCCACGCTGGTGGCCACGTCGATATCAGCGCCGGAGCCGCCCATGTCGGTGCGCACCCAGCCGGGATGGAAGCTCACACAGATGGCGCGGCCGGCGAGCGAGAGGGCGGTGTCCTTGAGCACGGAGTTCACCGCGGCCTTGGAGGCGCGGTAGAGCCAGTCGCTGTTGGAGGAGCGCGCGCCGATGGAGCCCATGCGCGAGCTCAGCACGGCTACGCGGGCGCCGGGTGCAAGGTACTCGGCGATCTGCGGGATCACGCGCATCGGCCCGAGCACGTTGGTGCGCATGACCTTGTCGAAGTCGGCTTCGGTCGGAGACGTGAGGCCGCTGGAGCGCACGTTGACGCCGGCGTTCACCACGGCCACGTCAAAGGAATTGCCGTCGATCTGCCAGGCCAGGCCGGAGCTGCTGGCGGCGTCGAGCACATCGACCTTGATGGCCGTGGCGCCGAGTTCACGCAGGCGGGCGAGGTCTTCTTCCTTGCGCGCCGTGGCAACGACCGTGGCGCCAGCCGAGCGGTATTGGCGGACGAATTCCAGGCCGATGCCGCGCGAGGCACCCACGATCAGGACTTGTTTCATCCAGGCAGTTTACAAGCGGCCCGGAATTCAACTACAGTTGTAGTACGACATCTGTAGAAGGCTTCCGGAATCACCATGGACGACGACAGCAACATCGCCCTCTCCGAATTGCAGCTGGCCCTGATGCGCCCCTTGTGGGACCGCGGCGAGGCGGGCACGGCCGAGGTGGTCGAGGCCCTGCACGAAGCCGGCCGGCCGCTAGCCCACACCACGGTGGCCACCCTGCTCACCCGCCTTGAAAAACGTGGCTTGCTGGCGAGCACGCGAGAAGGCCGGCAGATCCGCTATCGCCCGCTGGTGGCCGAGGCACAGGTGCAGCGCTCGATGGTCACCGGCTTGCTGGCTTCGCTGTTTGCCGGACGGCCCAGCCAGCTGCTCTCGCACCTGGTCAGCGAAGGCAGCGTGGACGAGGATGAACTCGCGCAGATGCGAAAGCTGCTGAATGCACGCAACGCCAAGGGAGGTGCCAAGAATGCTTGAACTCCTCGCCAGCTGGCACCTGAACTACCTGCTGCACAGCACCCTGCTGCTGCTCGCGGCCTGGGCGATCGAGCGCACGGCCTTCATGCGCAAGCACATCGCCTGGCGCGAAGCGCTGTGGCGCACGGCCCTGCTGGGCGGCCTCTTCACGGCGAGCTGGCAGATGGCGTGGCCGCATCTGCAAACGCAGCCCCAACAACGGGCCGAACCCGCTGCACAGCTTGCGAGCGTGCCGGTGCAGCCGTCTGCAGTGCAGAAGCCGGCGATGGCTGAACCCGCGGCGCCCGTCGAGCCGATCGACCGCACGATGTCGGCTGCGACGCCCGCGCAATCGCCCTCTTCCTCCGATCTCGTCTCCTCCACCGAATGGCAAAGCGCGGTGAGCATCCTCACGCTGCTGTGGCTGCCGCTCGCCAGCCTGGGCCTGTCGCTGCTGGGCCTGCGCTGGCTGCTGCTGCGCGCACAGGTGGCCCGCCTGCCGCAGCACGCCGACGCGCAACTGCAGCGCCTGGCCGCACGCCTGGCGCGCCGCGCCGAAGTGCCCGCGCCGCAGTTGCGCTTGTCCACGCGCTGGCACAGCCCGCTTGTCGCGCCCGGCGGCTCCATCTGCCTGCCCGAATGGGTGCACAGCAGCCTCGACGAAGCCCAACGCGAAGCGGTGCTGGCGCATGAGGTCGCGCATCTGCGCCGCCGCGATCCCGCATGGCGCCTGGTGATTCACGCCGTCATGGCCATCGCGTGGATGCAGCCGCTCAACCGCCTGGCTGCGCGTCGGCTCGACGATCTGGCCGAGCTCGCCTGCGACGCCTGGGCCGCGCATTCCGAACCCCAGGGCCGCGCCCTGGCCGAGAGTCTTTACGTCTGCGCCTCGCAGCTGCATCAGCAGACACGACGCCGCCGCGCACCGCGCCTGGCCGCTGCCATGGGTCAGCCCCGCTCGGCGCTGCTGGCCCGCATCCAATCCCTTCTGGAGAACAAGCCCATGAGCGATGAACAACAAGCAAAGTCCCAAGCCCGCGGCCTGCCCTGGCGATGGCTGCTGCTCGGCGCACTGCTGCTCGGCGGCGCCGCTGCTGCGCTGGTGCCGGCCCTCGTGCTCGACAAGGTCGACCTCGGCTGGATCAAGCACATGAACGTGAACAACCATGTCGTTGCATCGAACGGCCCGGATGGCGACTGGCGCGTGCAGGTGCGCGGCCATGCGCCGGAGTTCAACGAGGCCGAGGACGAGATCATCAACATCACCGGCACGGTGACGCTCAGCGAAAATGCCAAGGGCGTGAAGCGCCGCGCCGAATACAAGGCAGCCGAGGACGGCAAGGTGGCTTTCCGCTACAGCGTGAACGGCACCGAGCAGCCGCTCGACGACGCCGGCCGCGCCTGGCTCAAGACCATGGTCAAGCGCGCGGCGGACGCAATGGTGGCGCCCGACAAGCGTGCCCGCAAGCTCTACGCTAAGGGTGGCGTGCCAGCGGTGATCGCATGGCTCGACCAGTCCAGTTCCGACTATCAGCGCCGCTCGGTCATCCAGGCGATGCTGAACCTGCCCGAGGTCGGCCCGCTGAGCGTCGAGCAGATCGGCCAGCTCCTGATCGGCATCGGCCACATGGACGGCGACTTCGACCGACGTGAAGCCTACGTGGCCGTGATCGGCCACCAGCTGCTCGGCGCCGAACAGCAGCAGGTGTTGCTCAGCGGCGTGGCGAAGATGGGCAGCGATTTCGACCGCCGCACGGTGCTCGAGCACCTGAGCCCGACGCTGGCCTCCGCGCCCGAGGTGCTCAAGGCCTGGGAATCCGTGATCGCCAAGATGGATTCCAACTTCGACCGCCGCACCGCCATCGAAAGCCTGATGAACCTGGACAAGCCCACGCCTGCGCAAGTGGACACGGCCATCGCCGCCACGGCGCACCTGGACGGCGACTTCGACCACCGCAGCGCGCTCGTCGCCACCGTGAGGCATCTGGTGACGGATGCGCAGCTCGTGGCCTACGCGCAGTCGGCCTCGCACATCACGGGCGATTTCGACCGCCGCGAAGCCCTGGTTGCGCTCGTGCAGCGCCAACCCAAGATCAGCAAGGACGGTGCGATGGCCGTGCTTGCAGCGCTGCAAGGCATGGGTTCGAGCTTCGACACGACCCAGGTGCTGATCGCCCTGGCCGACCACATCCCCAACGACGCCGAACTGCTGGCCGCCTACCGCGCCCGCGCTCGCACACTGGCCGATCACGAACGCGGCCAGGTGGAGAAGGCGCTCGACCGGCTCAGCTGAGTCAGCGGGCACGCAAGCAATGTCACAGGCGATGGCCGATACTCGCTGACCTGCAACGTTAGCGCAACCATTCGGACAATCGCCATGATCTACCGCCCGCTCGGCCGCACCGGCTGGAACATCTCCGCAATCGGCTTCGGCGCCTGGGCCATCGGCGGCACCTGGGGCCAGACCGACGACAAGGCAGCCATGGCCGCCCTGCACCGCGCGCTGGACCGCGGGGTGAACTTCTTCGACACCGCCGACGTCTATGGCGACGGCCACAGCGAGACCTTGCTGGCCCGCTTGCGCCGCGAACGTCCGAACGACAAGTTCTTTGTGGCCAGCAAGGCCGGCCGCCGACTGAATCCGCACGTGGCCGAGGGCTACCGCGATCTGCGCCCCTTCATCGAGCGCAGCCTGAAGAACCTCGAAGTCGAGGCCATCGACCTGCTGCAGCTGCACTGCCCGCCGAGCGAGGTCTACGCGATGCCCGAGGTCTTCTCGGCACTCGACGAGCTCGTTCGTGAGGGCAAGCTGCGCCACTACGGCGTGAGCGTGGAGCGCATCGACGAAGCGCTCGCCGCGATCAAGTATCCCGGCGTGCAATCGGTGCAGATCATCTACAACCTGTTCCGCCAGCGGCCGGGTGAAATCTTCCTGCCCGCAGCACAAGCCGCGCAGGTCGGCGTGCTGGCGCGACTGCCGCTGTCCAGCGGCATGCTCAGCGGCAAGTTCACGCGCGAAAGCACTTTCGGCGCCGACGACCACCGCGGCTTCAACCGCAACGGCGAGGCCTTCGACAAGGGCGAGACCTTCTCGGGCGTGGACTTCGAGCAGGGCCTGGCCGCCGTCGAGGAACTGCGCGCGCTGCTGCCCGAAGGCGTGAGCATGGCGAAGCTCGCGCTGCGCTGGATCCTGATGAACGAGGCCATCACCACCGCGATCCCCGGCGGCCGCACGCCGGCTCAGGTGGACGAGAACGTCAGCGCCGCCGATCTGGCTGCACTGCCTGCGCCGCTGATGCAGGCGCTCGCCGATCTGTACCAGCGCCGCGTTGCACCGCAGGTGCATGGGCTCTGGTGATCGGCTAGGCTCGATCTAAGCTCGATCTAGGCTCGCACCCGCAGACGCGCGAAGCTGGCCAGCGCGGCCAGCCCTGCCGTCACGCCGCCCAGCGCGAGCGCCGCCACCGGCCCATCGCGCAGGCCGGCCAGGTGGAAGCACAAGGCCACCAACGCGGCACCGCTGGCCTGACCCAACAGCCGGCACACGCCGATGACGCCACTGGCGCCACCGCTGCGGTGCGGCGGTGCGCTGGACATCAGCGCCTTCAGGTTCGGTGCTTGGAAGAAGCCGAACCCGGCGCCGCACAGCGCCATCCAGAACACGAGCGTCGGCAGCGAAGGCTCGCCAGGCAGCAGCGCCAGTGCGCCCATGCCGACGGCGAGCAGCGCCAGGCCGATGCCGCCCAGCAGGCCCGGTGCGTGCCGATCCGACAAGTTGCCCGCCAGCGGCGCGGCCACGGCGACGACGACGGGCCATGAGGTCATCAAGTAGCCCGCGTGCGCGGCGTCCCGGTGCATGACCTGCTCGAAGTAGAACGGCAGCGAGACGAAGGCCAGGCCCTGCGTGGCGAAGGCACAGATGGCCGTGAGGGCCGACAGCGCAAACATCGGCCGCCGCAGCAAGTCGACCGGCAGCATCGGCGTGGCGTGGCCGCGTTGGCGATGCAGCAGGGCGGCGCCAGCGGCGAGCGTCACCACGACCGCAGGAAGCACCTGCGCCCAGGACGACAGCTGCGCCATCGAACCGAGCGCGAAGATCAGCGCCGAAAAGCTTGTCGCCGTCAGGGCGGCGGTGCCGATGTCGAAGCCATGCGGCCGCGGCGGGCTGGTGGGCAGAGCGGGCCACGCACAGGCGATCGCCAGCAAGCCCAGCGGCACGTTGACGCCGAACAGCCAGGGCCAGCTGGCGGCCGACAGCAGCAGCGACGCAATCGTCGGTCCGAGGGCGAAACCCACACCCACCACCAGCGCGTTCAAGCCCACACCTTGGCCCAAGCGCGAAGGCGGGTAGATCTGACGGATCAGTGCGATGTTCACGCTCATCATCGCGCCAGCACCGATGCCTTGAAGCACACGCGCCGCAGCCAGCAGCGCAATGCTGTTCGCAGCCATGCACAGGCCCGAAGCCACGGTGAACAGCAGCAGGCCGCCGAGAAAGACGCGGCGCGGTCCGATGCCGTCACCGAGTGCGGCGAAGGGCAGCATGGTCGCGACCACGGCCAGCTGGTACGCATTGATGACCCAGATCGCCGCAGCGGCGGGCGAGTGCAGGTCGGCTGCGATGGTCGGCAAGGCGACGTTGGCGATGGCTGTGTCCAGCGTGGCCAGCACCACGCCCATCAGGACCGCGATCAAGGCGCTGCGTTCGCGCGGGCCCAGCCCCTGTCTGTCTCGCTCTTGATCGTCGGGCGACATCGCTTGCGGCATTTCGAAAAGTGGCGATGTTGCCAAGCCATCGCCACTCTCGCCCGAAGCGCCGCCAATGACCTTGCGGTACCGTCGGCCATCGGCCATCGGCCATCGGCCATCGCGCCGCGGACAAGCTCAGCCCAGCAGCTCGTCCAGCTGATCGAAGCTCTCGTCGCTCCAGGGGATGCTGCCAGCGGCCAGCTCTTCGTCGAGCGCTTCCTTCGTGGCATAGAGGTCGCTCACGATGAGCACCGTCTGATCGCCCTTCTCCTCGAAGGTGACGGTGGTGACCTGCCCGTTGCCGCCTGCCTCCTCATTGGTCCAGACGATGCGCGCGTTCGGCACCACGTCCAGGTAGCGGCCGTGAAAGGCCATGCCGTCCGGCGCAGCCGGGTGCTGGAACACGAGGCGGTAGGTGCCGCCCACGCGCACGTCGAGCTCGCAGGACAGCAGCGTCATGCCGAGCGACTTCGGCACCCACCAGCGCTTGAACAGCTCGGGCTGCGTCCACGCCTCGAACACGAGGCGCGGCGGTCCGTTGACGATCCGCGTGACGACCAGTTCACGGTCGGATTTGCGCTCCACCGTCATGCGGTTCTTCACAGCGGCTGCCTGACTGCTACTTGCTCTTGCGTCCATCGACTCTCTCCTTGAGTTTCAATTCCTCGACCACCAGGTCCAGCTCGTCGAAGCGCGCTTCCCAGAGCTTGCGATATTGCTCGATCCACATCGCCTCTTCCTCCAGTCGACGCTGGCCGAGCCTGCAGTTGCGCACCCGCCCGACCTTCTCCGTGGTGACGAACCCCGCCCGCTCCAGGATGCCGATGTGCTTCTTCATGCCCGTGAGGGTCATGCGGAACTTCTGAGCCAGGTCCGAGATGGAAGCGTCGGCGCGCACCAACTGCTCCAAAACGCCACGGCGGGTGGCGTCCGAGAGCGCGGCGAAGGCGGCATCCAGGGGAAGGGGGGCGATCGAATACTGAACCATATGGTTCACTATAAGGCCGAGTTTGACGAATTGCAAGCGATCGAACGCGATGGGGTCAGGTCTGCTGTCGGAGGGCGCGCGCCACGCGCTGCGCCTCGATGGCGATCTCGCGCAGCGCGCCGGTTGTCGGGTTCTTGAAGCCGACGAAGTAGAGGCCTGGGATGCCGGTCTCTTCGCCGAAGCGGTGCGGCCGGCCGCGCGCATCGGAGATGGCGTCGAAGCCCTCGACCAGCGCACCCAGGCCCGGCGTGTAGCCAGTGGCGAAGATGATCGCGTCGAAGGGATGCTGCGAGCCGTCGGCGAAGCGCACCGCATCGGGCAGCACCTGCTGCGCCGCCGGCACGACACGGATTTTGCCCTTCTTGACCATGGCGATCGTGCCCAGGTCCAGGATGGGCACGCGGCCGGACTCCTCGATCATGCGGTTCGGTCCGTCCTTGGGGCGCACGATGCCCCAGCGGGACAGGTCGCCCACGACGAGGCCGACCGTGCTCACGGCGATGGCATCGCGCAGACCCAGCGGCAGGTGCGAAAGCAAGATGTTGGTGTGCTGCGTCGGCTGGCCGAACATGTCGCGCGGGACGACGTGCACCGGGCCGCGCACGACCATGGCCACATCGACGCCCTGCTCGGCCAGATCGAGCGCGATCTCGGCACCTGAATTGCCGCAACCGACGACCAGCGTGCGCTTGCCCTTGTAGGGCACGGCGTTCTTGTAGTCACGCGCGTGGACGGCTGTACCGCGAAAGGCATCAAGGCCCGGCAGCTCCGGCAGGTTCGGCACACCGTTGTAGCTCGTCGCCATGATGACGAAGCGGGGCCGCATCACGCCGGCGCTCGTCTCCACCGCGAAGCGTTCGCCTTCGCGCTTGATCGCCTGCACGGCCGTGCCCAGGCGCGGCGCGATGTGGTGTTCGGCGGCGTAGTCTTCGAGGTACTGCACCATCTGCTCGCGCGAGGGATAGCGCGGCGCTGACCGTGGCCACGGCTTCATCGGCAGGCCGGAGTAGGTCTTGCTGGTATGCAGATGAAGCCGGTCGTAGTGCGTGCGCCAGGCGGAGCCGACGCTGGCCTCGCGCTCGAGCACCGCATGCTTCAAGCCCTCCTTGCCAAGGCAGGCAGAGACCGCAAGCCCAGACGGGCCGGCGCCAATCACGAGGATGTCTTCTTGAGCTTCCATAGGCTGAAGTGGATCACGGCAGCGCAATGAGAAACGCCCGCACGGAGCGGGCGTTTTCCCGAAGGCTCGCGCCTCGATCAGATCATTTCGATACCGACCGCCGTGGCCTCGCCGCCGCCGATGCACAGCGCCGCAACGCCGCGCTTCTTGCCCTGCTTCTTCAGCGCGCCGAGCAGCGTGACGATGATGCGGGCGCCCGATGCGCCGATGGGGTGGCCCAGCGCAACCGCGCCGCCGTGCACGTTGACGATCTCGTGCGGCAGCTTGAACTCGGCCATGGCAGCCATGGTGACGGCGGCAAAGGCTTCGTTCACTTCCCACAGGTCCACGCTCTTGGCCTCCCAGCTGTTCTTGGCGAGCAGCTTCTGGATGGCGCCGACCGGAGCGGTGGTGAACCACTCGGGCGCGTTGGCGTGCACGGCCGTGCCGACGATGCGGGCGATGGGGGTGAGGCCCATCTTGGCGGCAGTGCTCTCGCGCATCAGCACCATGGCGGCGGCGCCATCGCTGATCGACGAAGACGTGGCAGCGGTGATGGTGCCGTCCTTCTTGAACGCGGGCTTGAGGCCCGGGATCTTGTCGAGCTTGGCCTTGAAGGGCTGCTCGTCGCGGTTGATGACCACGTCACCCGCCTTGCCGGCGAGCGTGACGGGCGCGATTTCCCAGGCGAAGCTGCCGTCTTCGTTGGCCTTCTTGGAACGCTCGGTCGAAGAGATGGCGAACGCGTCCTGCGCCTCGCGCGTGAAGGCGTACTTGCTCACGCACTGTTCGGCGAACACACCCATGGCCTTGCCGCGCTCGTAGGCGTCTTCCAGGCCGTCCAGGGCCATGTGGTCATAGACCTGCGAAGCGCCGTACTTGATGCCCTTGCGGGCGAACATCAGGTGCGGCGCGTTGGTCATGCTCTCCATGCCGCCGGCAATCATGATCTCGGCGCTGCCGGCCTTGATGGTGTCGTGGGCGAACATGGTGGCGCGCATGCCGGCACCGCACATCTTGGACAGCGTGACCGCACCCACCGACTGCGGCAGGCCGGCCTTGAGCACGGCCTGTCGTGCCGGGGCCTGACCCTGGCCGGCCATCAAGCAGTTGCCGATCAGCGCTTCTTCGATCGAATCGGCCGGGATGCCGGCGCGTTCGACGGCGGCCTTGATGGCCACGGCGCCGAGTTCCCAGGCTGCGAGCCCGGCGAAGTCGCCGAGCAGGCCGCCGATGGGCGTGCGCGCGGCAGAGACGATGACGATGGGATCACTCATGGTTTGACTCCTTGTCTTGCTTTTGATTCAGTTTTCAGCCGTAACGGCGCTTCACGCGCTCGAGCGCGCGGGCATAGGCCACGGGCACGTCTTCCATGCACGAGGCGGTGATGCTGAGGTCTTCGAGCAGACCGTTGTGCAGGCCGTAGACCCAGCCATGCACGACGATCTCCTGGCCGCGCGCCCAGGCGTCCTGCACCACGGTGGTCTGGCAGGCATTGCGCGCCTGCTCCAGCACGTTGAGCTCGCAAAGCGCGTTGACACGCTGGTCTTCAGGCACGGTGTCGAGCCAGGCCTGGTGACTGTTGCGTACGTCCTGCACGTGGCGGATCCAGTTGTCGGCCAGGCCGACGCGGATGTCGTAGAGCGCTGCGCGCACGCCGCCGCAGTTGCTGTGGCCGACGATGATGATGTGCTGGACCTTCAGCTGATCGACGGCGAACTGCATGACAGAGAGGCAGTTCAGGTCCGAGTGCACGACCACGTTGGCCACGTTGCGATGCACGAACAGCTCGCCGGGCAGCAGGTCCACCAGCTCGTTGGCGGGCACGCGGCTGTCGGCGCAGCCGATCCAGAGGTACTGCGGCGTCTGTTGGGTCAGCAGCTTGGAGAAGAAGCCGGGCTCGCGCGACTCGGTGTCGGCTGCCCAGGCCTTGTTCTTGTCCAGCAGGTCTTGGAGGTCGTGTTGGCTCATGACTGGCATTCTCGCTGCGGCGCAGCAAGCGCGCGGTTCAAAGGGATTACGTCGCCTCTTACATCGTTTCCGCGAACAGCTCGCGGCCGATCAGCATGCGGCGGATCTCGCTCGTGCCGGCGCCGATCTCGTACAACTTGGCATCGCGCCAGAGGCGGCCCAGCGGGTACTCGTTGATGTAGCCGTTGCCGCCGAAGATCTGCACGCCCTCTCCGGCCATCCAGGTGGCCTTCTCGGCGCACCACAGGATGACGGAGGCGCAGTCCTTGCGCACCTGGCGCACGTGATCGACGCCGAGCATGTCGAGGTTCTTGGCCACGGTGTAGGCGAAGCTGCGCGCCGCCTGCATCACGGTGTACATGTCGGCCACCTTGCCCTGGATGAGCTGGAACTCGCCGATGCTCTGGCCGAACTGCTTGCGGTCGTGGATGTAGGGCACGACGTTGTCCATCACGCTCTGCATGATGCCCAGCGGCCCGCCGGTGAGCACGGCGCGTTCGTAGTCCAGGCCCGACATCAGCACCTTGGCGCCCATGTTCACGCCACCCAGCACGTTCTCGGCCGGCACTTCGACGTTCTGGAAGACGAGCTCGCCCGTGTGCGAGCCGCGCATGCCGAGCTTGTCGAGCTTTTGCGCGATGGAGAAGCCCTTCATGCCCTTCTCGATCAAGAAGGCCGTGACGCCGCGCGCGCCGAGTTCGGGCTCGGTCTTGGCGTAGACCACCAGGGTGTGGGCATCCGGACCGTTGGTGATCCACATCTTGTTGCCGTTGAGGACGTAATAACCGCCCTTGTCTTCGGCCTTCAACTTCATGCTGATGACGTCGGAACCGGCGCCCGGCTCGCTCATCGCCAGTGCGCCCACATGCTCGCCGCTGATCAGCTTGGGCAGGTACTTGGCCTTCTGCGCGGCATTGCCGTTGCGGTGGATCTGGTTCACGCACAGGTTGCTGTGCGCGCCGTACGAGAGGCCCACCGAGGCCGAGCCGCGACTGATCTCTTCCATCGCCACCATGTGAGCCAGGTAGCCCATGTTGGCACCGCCGTATTCCTCGGCCACCGTCACGCCCAGGATGCCCAGATCGCCCATCTTGCGCCACAGGTCCATGGGGAACTGGTCGCTGCGATCGATCTCGGCCGCACGGGGCGCAATCTCAGCATCGGCAAAGGCGCGCACGGCATCGCGCAGGGCGTCGATGTCTTCACCGAGCTGGAAATTGAGGCCGGGCAGGTTCATGGCTTGTCTCCGAGGAACGTTGGATTGTTGGTTGACGTTTACGTTAACGTCAATTGTAAGGGCGAAGGCCTGATCGAAGGCCTTAATCCCGATGCGGGGCGGGTCAAACAAAAAAAGCGGCCTGCACGAGGCAGGCCGAAGAAACAGGGAGGGGGCGTCGTTCTTGTTCTTGAGGGGGTTTGAGGAAGCGGATCAGCGCTGGGCGACCTTGCCGTTCACGTCAGCGAGGATGATCTCCACACGGCGGTTCATCTGGCGGCCGGCCGCGGTGTCGTTGCTCGCCACGGGGTAGGCCTCGCCCATGCCCTTGGCGCTCACCCGGTCGGCCGGCACGCCCTGACCGATCAACGCGTTGCGAACAGACTCGGCCCGCCGCATGGACAGGGCATCGTTCGTGGCCTGGCTGCCCGTGCTGTCGGTGAAGCCCTCGACCTGGACGCGGCGCGAGGCATCGTCCCGCAGCAGCGCGCCGAGCTTCTCGATGCTGCGCATGCCGCCGGGCTTGAGCTCGGCACGGTTGGTGTCGAACAGCACATCGTTGATCGTGACCACCATGCCGCGGTCGGTCTGCTTGGCATGCAGCTCCTGCAGCAGGATGGTCAGTTGGGTGTTGCGGGCCTGCACATTGGCAGCGGCTGCCTGAGCGTCCTGCGCCTGCTGGCGAGCCGCCTCGGCCTGCACCTGGGCGACCTGCGCCTGGGTCTGCGCCACCTCGGCATTGGCCTTGGCCTGCTCGGCCTCGCGGGTGCGGGCCTCAAGCCGGATCTGGTCGCGCTCGGTGTTGGCGCGGGCCACGCTCTGCTCGGCGGCCTTGCGCTGAGCCACCTCGTTGGCGATGCCCACGCGCTGCTTGGCCACATAGGCCAGGTGCTCCACCTCGGCCAGCGAGGCGCCGTCCTGACGGGCGTGATCGGCGCGATCCAGCGCCGTCTTGGCCTGCATCATTTCGCCGGCCGCGTTGTTGCGCACCTGCGGGTCGCTGTCGGCCGCGTTGTAGGCGGCGTGCGCGTCCATCAACACCGGGTTCTCAGACGGCACGCTGCCGCAGGCACCCAGGGCCAGTGCCATCACGGCAATGGTGATCGCACTGAGCGCGCGGTTCGAAGGAGTGAACTTGCGATTCATGACGAAGATCCTCGATCAGTGGTTGTTGGACTTGCGGTTGATCTCTTCCACCAGCGCACGGTTGGCGGAGTTCAAGTCCTGTGCAGATTGCTGGGAGCGGGCGGCCATGGCCTTGGATTCGGCCAGGCGCGCATCCACGGAGGCCTCGCGGGCCAGTGAGATCGCACGCTCGCCGTGGCCGGCGTCACGCTCGCGGCGGGCCTGGTCGAGCTTGTCGCGGGCGGAACGCAATTCGTCCGGTGCGGTGTCGGCGGCACCGGCCGTCACGGCGCTGTTCAATGCGGCGCTGGAGGCCGCGATGTCAGCTTCGGAAGAAGGATTGCTGGCGCAGGCGCCGAGCAGGCCGATCACGCTCACGGCGATCAGGGCCCTTGTGCTCTTCATCATCGCGTCCATGGGTTCTCCTCAAGTCGTTCATGTCCTGAAACAACTCTAGGAGTTCGCCCCGGGGGCCAGCTGTAGGAGAACGGCGCGGGCCCGCGTCGGACCCTTCAACGCGATCAAGTCATCGGGGTCAGGCGGGGCGAGCGCCCATGGAAACGCCGAGGCCGGCGACGCCCTTTTCGATCAGCTCCAGCGCGCGATCGAAGCCCGCGGCGGGGCCGTAGTAGGGGTCGGGCACGTCCTGGCCCTGCAGATCCGGCACGTAGTCGAGCAGCAGCTGCACGCGCGCACGCGAGCCTTCGGGCTGGCGCTTGAGCAGCTCGGCCAGGTTGCGGGCGTCCATCGCCAGGATCAGGTCATAACGCTCGAAATCAGCGGTCTCGAACGGCCGCGAGCGGAACTTCTTCAGCGGCTTGTGTCCGCGCCGCTCCAGTGCCGCAGCCGCACGCGCATCCATCGGCCCGCCCACCGCGCTGGTCCCCGCCGAAGCCACCAGCTTCACGCCGGGCAGCTGCGCCTTGAGCACGGCCTCGGCCATCGGCGAGCGGCAGATGTTGCCCAGGCAGACGAGCAGGATGGATTGCATGGATCAGCGCGCCAGTTCCGCGCGCATGGCGTCGATCACCGCCTTGTAGTCCGGCTTGCCGAAGATGGCCGAGCCGGCCACGAAGGTGTCGGCACCGGCATCGGCAATCTGGCGGATGTTGTCCACCTTCACGCCGCCGTCGATCTCCAGGCGGATGTCGCGGCCACTCTTGTCGATGATTTTGCGGGCGGCTTCGAGCTTCTTCAGCGCCGAAGGGATGAAGCTCTGGCCGCCGAAGCCGGGGTTCACGCTCATGATCAGCACGAGGTCCACCTTGTCGATCACCCACTCCAGCACATCCAGCGGCGTGGCCGGGTTGAACACCAGGCCAGCCTGCTTGCCTTCGGCCTTGATCAGCTGCAGCGTGCGGTCCACGTGGGCCGAGGCCTCGGGGTGGAAGCTCACCAGATCCGCGCCGGCCTGGCAGAAGGCCTGGGCCAGGCTGTCCACGGGCTGGACCATCAGGTGAACGTCGATGGCGCAGGGCGTGCCATCGGGCTTGACCGCGTGCTTGCGCAGCGCCTGGCAGATCATCGGACCGAAGGTCAGGTTCGGCACGTAATGGTTGTCCATCACGTCGAAATGGATCCAGTCGGCACCATCGGCCAGCACCTGGCGGACTTCGTCGCCGAGGCGGGCGAAGTCGGCGGAGAGGATGCTGGGGGCGATGCGGTAGGTGGGCTTGCTCATGCCTGCAATTCTATTGGGGCTGCTTCATTTCGGACGCCTGAACGCAAGCAGCTGCACTGCCACCCGCTCGCGCGTGACGCAGCCTATCGAGTGATCGTTGAGCATGCCCATCGACTGCATGAAGGCATGCATCGTCGTCGGCCCGACGAACTTCCAGCCGCGCTTCTTCAGGTCCTTGGACAGGGCGCGCGAGGCCTGCGTCTCGGTCGCGTACTCGGGCTTCTTCAGCGGCGCGGCCTCGAACCGCCAGATGTAGGCCGCCAGCGTGCCCGTCTCGGCCACCAGCTCCACGGCGCGCTGCGCGTTGTTGATCACGGCCTCGATCTTGCCGCGATGGCGCACGATGCCGGCGTCCTGCAGCAGCCGCTCGACATCCTTCTCGCCGAACTTCGCGACCTTGTTGAAGTCAAAGCCCGCAAACCCCTGCCGGAAGGCCGGCCGCTTGTTGAGGATGGTGCGCCACGACAGGCCCGACTGAAAGCCCTCCAGGCTCAGTTTCTCGAACAGCCGGAAGTCGTCCTTGACCGGGAAACCCCATTCCTCGTCGTGGTAACGCAGGTACTCGGCATCGCCGGCTGCGGCGCCCACCCAGGCACAGCGCAGGCAGCCGTCATCGGGCTTATAGAGGTCTTTCATGAGGCGGCAGCATAATCGCGAGGATGAGCGCAAAGCCCGAACTCACCATCCAGGTCGCCGTGCAGCCGCTGCCCGAGGAAACTCGGCCCGAGCGCGGCGTCTGGGCCTATCGCTACACGGTCACCATCGTCAACACGGGCAAGGTCACCGCCCAGGTGCTCGGCCGGCACTGGCGCATCTTCGACGCCCGCGGCCGCATGCAGTCGGTGGACGGCCTGGCCGTCGTCGGCCACCAGCCGCTGCTGGCGCCGGGCCAGCAGTTCCAGTACAGCTCCTGGGCGCAGATCGAGACGCCGCAAGGCAGCATGCGCGGCAAGCTGCTGTGCGCCACCGACACAGCCGAGATTTTCTACGTGGAAGTGGAAGAGTTCGCGCTCAGCGACACGAGCGCCCTGCATTGAGCGTTTGATGGCTCACTGACCATCATCGCGCCTCTCGCCGCGCGTGCGGCCCGAGAACATGGTCCACCAGACGATGAACCCCAAGAGCGCGAGCGCGCCCAGCGCTTCCAGCACGATCACCCACACGGCACGTCTCCTTTGGCTTTGCGCGGCGATTCTAGGAGGCTGCGCCACGCGCATGCCGCTAGAGGAGCCGCCGAAGCCCGGCGTGACGCCCGCGGCTCCCGCGCAGCCGCAGGGCACGCCGCCTAACGTCAGGATTCAGGGCACAGCGCGCTGGGTCGAGGTCTCGTGGAGCGACCTGCCCGGCTGGGGCGAGGACCGGCTGCTGGAGTTCTGGCCCGCCCTGCTGCGCTCCTGCTCGCGCCCTGCCCCGGGTTGGTCGCGCCTGTGCGCCGAAGCGGCCCTCGCATCACCTGGCGATGAACTCGAAGCGCGACTCTGGCTGATGCAGCGCCTGCGCCCCTGGCGCGTGGAAACCTTGCGTGGCGAGAGCGAAGGCCTGGCCACCGGCTATTTCGAGCCGCAGATCGATGCCACGCGCCGGCCGCGCGGCGAATCGCGCATTCCCGTGCTGGCCGCGCCGCCCGACCTCGCCTCGCGCCGCCCGTACTTCAGCCGCCGCGAAATCGAGTCCGGCCAAGCCGGCACGCAAAAGCCGATCGCCTTTGTTGCCGACGCCATCGAGCTGCTGGCGATGCAGATCCAGGGCTCCGGCCGCATGCTCGTCACCGAGCCCGACGGCCGTGTGCAGCTGCGGCGCCTCGCCTTCGGCGGCCAAAACGACCAGCCCTACGTCTCGATCGGCAAGCTGCTGCAAGAGCGCGGCGAGCTGCGCGACGCCTCCTGGCCCGCCATCCGCGACTGGGCACGGCAAAACCCCAGCCGGCTGAGCGAGGTGCTGTGGTCCAACCCGCGCTACGTCTTCTTCCGCGAAGAGCCACTGCCCGACGCCGACCTGGGCCCGCGCGGCTCCCAGGGCGTGCCGCTGACGCCTGCGCGATCGGTCGCCGTCGACAAGACCGCCATCCCGCTGGGCACGCCCGTCTGGCTCGACAGCAGCTGGCCGCGCGCGAGCACCCCACTGCGCCGGCTCGCCATGGCCCAGGACGTGGGCGGCGCCATCACCGGCGCAGTGCGGCTCGACTACTTCTGGGGCTGGGGCGAACAGGCCGAGGAGCAGGCGGGCAAGATGAAGCAGGCGCTGAGGATGTGGGTGCTGTGGCCGCGCTAACGACGACGCGACGCTGCACGCCGTGACTCACTCCACCACCTTCACACCCTTCCAGAACGCCACGCGGCCCTTGATCTCTGCCGCAGCCGGCAGCGGATCGGGGTAGAACCAGATGGCGTCGGCGTTCAGCTCGCCGTTGACCAGCAGGCTCATGTACTGCGCCTGGCCTTTCCAGGCGCAGCTGGTGCGGTGGTTGGAGAAGCTGGTGTACTCGCGCTTCAAGCTCGATTCCGGGAAATAGTGGTTGCCTTCGACGACCACGGTGTCATCGCTCTCGGCGATGACCACGCCATTGAACACGGCCTTCATCTGCAGGTCTCCTTGTCAGGGAACATCAAAGTTAGCTGGGCGACAATTGCCCCCGTGAAGCGATATTACGAGCACCACGGCAAGGACATCTTTCTCACGGCAGGCAGTGCCCGCGAACTGGCGCCGGGTGCCTTCGGCATCCTGGCCATCGACGGTGGCGCCCAAGGTTGGAGCGTGGTGCACATCGGGCCGGAAGGCGATGCGGTCGACCTCGGCGGTGAGTATCACTTCGGCCTGCCCGACGAAGCACTGGAATTCGTGCGCGAGCTGATCGACATGATGGTGGCACCGACGGCAGGAGCCGGCACGTGAAGAAGCGGCTGGCACCGCTGTACCTCGCGCTTGGGCTGCTTGCGCCCGGCTGGACGATGGCCGCCGAAGCGCCCGTACAGGTCGGCAGCATCACCTGGCTGACCGGCGAGCCGGTCAACCTGGATAACGACAAGGCCATCAGCTTCAGCCGCCAGCTGGTCGAGCTGATCCGGCGTGAATGGCCGGAGGTGCAGCACGCCATGGTGCAGGCCAACGCGCGCCGCGCCTGGCAGATGATTGCCGATCGCGAGCACGCCTGCCAGCTGAGCTCGGTCCATACGGCCGAGCGCGACCGGGTGGCCTATTTCCGAGACTTCCTGATCGGCCCGCCGCAGCAGATCATCGTGCGGCGCGACAAGGTCGCCGTCCTGCCCCGCACGGCCAGCGGTGACGTGGACCTGCCCAAGCTGCTGGCTTCCAACACGCTGCGCGGCGCTCTGGTGGACGGTCGCAGCTACGGCGAGGCGCTGGATCGCATCATCGCCGCCGCGCCGCGCAAGCCGCTGGTGGTGCGTTACTCGGCCGGCGACTACGGCAGCCGCATCCACACGATGCTGAGCCGCGACCGGGCCGACTACACGATCGGCTACGACGCCACGATGCGCCAGGAACCGGGCCAAGCCGCCTTACTGCTGACCAGCGAATCTATCGGCGGCGCCAACGCGCCCGTGCTGGCCGGCGTGGCCTGCCCACGCACGCCCTGGGGCAAGGCCGTCATCCGACGCGTGGACCAGATCGCGGTCACGCCCGAAGCCGTCGCCCTGCTGCGCCACGAGGCGGAATCCTGGCTGACGCCCGAGCTGCGCAAGCGCTATGCCGCGCAGATCGAGGAGTTCTATCGCGCCAAGATGAAGGCGGCAGCGGCAGCAACGGCGCGCTGAGCTTCGATCGCGCGGCGCAGCCTGTACCAGCCTGCGCGCAGTCCGTCGCAAGCGGCTGTTTCCACGGCGGCGGCAAAGCGATGCTGCGGGCTCTTCAACTGCCCTCGCCTCGCCCATCATGCAATTCGTCCACCAAGCCGCCCTGTTCACCGCCGCGCTGCTGGCCGGCACGCTCGCGCATGCCAGCTCAGGATTGCCGGCCGACGCGCCGCTCTACCGCACCCAGGCCCAGCTCGATGCCGAGCTTTTCGGCGCCTACAACCGCTGCGAGCTCGACAAGTTCCAGGCCCTGCTGGCCGACGACGTCGAGTTCTTCCACGACCAGGGCGGGCTGATGAGCGGCGCCGGCGCCGTGACGGCGGCCGTCAAGGCCAACATCTGCGGCAAGGTGCGCCGCGAGCTCGTGGCCGGCAGCCTGGAAGTGCACGAGATGAAGAACTATGGCGCGCTCGTGATGGGCTCGCACCGGTTCTGTCCGGCCGAGGGCACGGGACGATGCGAAGGCATCGCGCGCTTCGCCCATCTGTGGAAGCTGCAGCCCAACGGACGCTGGCAGGTGACGAAGGTGCTGAGCTTCGACCACCGGCCGAACAATCCTTAATCGGCGAGACCCATCAGGTCCTTGGCCAGCGCCTCGGCCACCTCGATGCCATCCACGCCGGCGCTCATGATGCCGCCGGCATAACCGGCACCTTCACCGGCAGGATAGAGGCCGCGCACATTGAGGCTTTGGTAGTCGCGCCCGCGGTTGATGCGCAGCGGGCTGGAGGTGCGCGTCTCCACGCCCGTCAGCACCGCGTCGGGCATGGAGAAGCCCTTGATCTGCCGCTCGAAGGCCGGCAGCGCCTCGCGGATCGCTTCCAGGCAGTAGCTCGGTAGGCTGGCGTTGCCTTTTTGCTGGAGGTCGATCAGCGTCACGCCGGGCTTGTACGAGGGCATCACGCTGCCGAACGCCTTGGAGCGCTGGCGCTTGATGAAGTCACCGACGAGCGAGCCGGGCGCCCTGTAGTCGCCGCCGCCGAGCTCGTAGGCGCGGCTTTCCCAGATTCGCTGGAAGGCCATGCCGTCGAGCGGGCTGACCAGGCTGCCGTCCTTCTTGCCGTCCTGGCGATAGTCCTCGGGCGTGATGCCGACGACGATGCCCGCATTGGCATTGCGCTCGTTGCGCGAGTACTGGCTCATGCCGTTGGTGACGACGCGATTGGGCTCGCTGGTGGCCGCCACCACCGTACCGCCGGGGCACATGCAGAAGCTGTAGACCGAGCGGCCGTTCTTGGCGTGGTGCACGAGCTTGTAGTCCGCGGCGCCGAGGATCTCGTTGCCGGCGTTGGGACCGAAGCGGGCGCGGTCGACGATGCCTTGCGGATGCTCCACGCGGTAGCCGATCGAGAAGGGCTTGGCCTCCATCTGCACGCCGCGTTCATGCAGCATGGTGAAGGTGTCGCGCGCGCTGTGGCCGAGGGCGATGATGACGTGGCTGGCGGCGATCTGCTGGCCGTTCTCCAGCGTGACGCCACGCACGGCACCGTTCTCGATGTGCAGGTCCGTGACCTTGCTCTGGAAGCGGATCTCGCCGCCCAGCGCCTCGATGTCGGCCCGCATCTTGATGATCATTGAGACCAGGCGGAACGTGCCCACGTGCGGCTTGCTGACGAAGAGGATCTCCTCCGGCGCGCCGGCCTTGACGAACTCGGTCAGCACCTTGCGCGTGAGGTGGCGCGGGTCCGAGATCTGCGAATAGAGCTTGCCGTCGGAGAAGGTGCCGGCGCCGCCTTCGCCGAACTGCACGTTCGACTCGGGCGTGAGCACGCTCTTGCGCCACAGGTCCCAGGTGTCCTTGGTGCGTTCACGCACTTGCTTGCCGCGCTCCAGCACGATGGGGCGCAGGCCCATCTGCGCCAGGATCAGCGCCGCCATCAGGCCGCAGGGGCCGAAGCCGACGATGATGGGGCGCTTCTGCTCGGGCCAGTCTGCCGGGGCGTGGGCGACGAACTTGTATTCGGTGTCCGGCGTCGGCCGGATGTTGCGGTCGCCCTCATGGCGGGCGTACACGGTGGCCTCAAGGGCGCCGTCGGCCAGTTCGCAATCGATGGTGTAGGCCAGCAAGATGGCCGACTTCTTGCGCGCGTCGTAGCCGCGGCGGAAGACGCGGAAGGCCTTGAGATCGGCGTCCTTCACGCCCAGGCGGGCAATGACGGCCTCACGCAGGGCAGGCTCGGCGTGGTCGAGCGGAAGCTTGAGTTCTTGAATGCGGATCATGGTGATTGATCAGGCAGTGGAGAGCAGAGCAGAAAGTGAAACAGGCTCCGACCTGTGCGGTGGAGCCTGTTACCAGCGAGAGCCGTGAGGCTTCAGCCGCTGTGCGGGCGCTTGCCCGGGTTCTTCTTGGAGCGGGTGTGCGAGCCGCGCTCTTGGCTGCCCTTTTGGCCGTCGCCCTGACGGGACGGGGTGCCGGCGAGGCGGGGGGTAGCCTTCTTGTCGGCTTCGGTGACGATCTTGTTGCCCATGATGGCTCCGTAGAAATTGCGAGTTACGAACAGCCTTCGATGGGGCTGAGGGCGGGATTTTAATGCATCAGCCGTTGGTGGCGATTTCGCTCAACCGCGTCAGCAGCAACCGCGCCGATGAAAGGTTGGTGGCGCAGGGTACGTCGTGCACGTCGCAGGCGCGCACCAGGGCGTTGATATCGGGTTCGTGCGGCTGCGGCGTCATGGGGTCGCGCAGGAAGATCACGGCGTCCACCCTGCCTTCGGCCAGGCGCGCGCCGATCTGCAGATCGCCGCCCATGGGGCCGGAGAGCAGCCGCTCCACGTCCAGGCCCACCTCGCTCTGCAGCCGCCCACCGGTGGTGCCGGTGGCCATCAGGGTGCAGACCTTGAGGAAGGGCGCGTACTCGGTGGCGAGCACGACCATGGCGTCCTTTTTGTGGTCGTGGGCGATCAGGGCAAGGGTCATGGGCTTGTGCATGACCCTTATCCTATGAGCTTGCCGTTACACCGTCACATCAGGATGCCGTGAGCTCCAAGCGGAACCATTTCCTACAATCGTAGGAATTGATCGCATATCGGCGCCCTGTCCAACTTGTTTTCCTTCGTACATAGGATTTCATTCATGCCAGACGCTTCGTAGTTTTTAATTTCCTACTTTCATAGGAATTTTTATGTGTGGCGATGATCCGGGGCACAATTCCTATGTACAAAGGAACACGTCATGCAAGTCCCCATTACATCGACAGGCGATCTGGGAGAGATCATCCGATCCGTCCGCAAAGCCTCGGGCATTCGGATCGACGATGCGGCGGCGATGACCGGCGTCAGCAAGCAATTCGCCTCGGACGTCGAGCACGGCAAGCCCACCGTCGAGTTCGGGCGGGTGCTTCTGCTGCTCAAGGAGTTGGGCATTGAATTGCACGCCAGCATCACGAGCGATGCCGAGAAGGAGCTGGCGCAGCTTCGCGCCAGCGGCGGCATCACGACAGGCAAGGATCGCTGGAAGCCGATCTTTGCGAGAACCGCGAGGATCCACCCCGACGGCACGGTTGAGATCCTGAGCAAGGCACCCGAAGACTCCGCATCCCGCGGCGCCAGCTCAGGCCTGCCACGCGCCGATGAGTAAGCGCGAGCTGAACGTCTGGCTGAACGACCGTCTCATCGGGCGGATCAGTGAGGGCAATGATCTCTGGGAGTTTGCCTACGAGCCAGCCTGGGCGAGTGCTGAGGACAGCTTCGACCTCGGGCCCGGCCTGCCACGCTCGACGCTTGAGCATGCTGACGGCGGAACGCTCCGCCCGGTCCAGTGGTATTTCGACAATTTGCTGCCGGAGGAACACCTTCGCATTCAGCTCAGCAAGCAGGCCGGCATCCGTGGCGGCGACGACGCCTTCGCGCTTCTGCAATACCTTGGGGCCGAATCCGCGGGCTCGCTGACGCTCCTGCCGCCCGACCAATCGCCTCCCAACGCTCCGGGCCAGAAACCACTACCCGATACTGAGTTGAGCCGCCGCATCCAGGACCTGTCGAGGCACCCATTGAGCGAGGGCGCGCCCAAGCGCATGTCGCTTGCCGGCGCACAAAACAAGCTGCCCGTCATCTACAAGGGCGATCAGCTCTTCGAGCCCGTGGCAAGCGAGGCCTCGACACACATCCTGAAGCCGAACCACACGAGCGATGACTGCGCCGCCTCCGTGATGGCAGAGTTCTTCACGATGACGCTGGCCGGCCGCGTTGGACTGCCCACGCCCCGGGTGTACAGACGCTACGTGCCCGAGCCGGTGTACATCATCGAGCGCTTTGACCGAGTGGTCACGAATAGCGGAACGCAGCGGCTGCACATCATCGATGCCTGCCAGCTCCTCAACAAATCCAAATCCTTCAAGGCCCATCCATCACTGGAGACCCTGGCGCAGGTGATCGGAGCATGCCGCAATCGAATCCAGGCACGGCTGCATGTCTTCCAGTGGCTGCTGTTTTGTGTGCTGATCGGGAACGACGACAACCATCTGAAGAATCTCTCCTTCCAGGTGGGTGCCGATGGCATCGCCCCGACGAAACACTACGACCTGATTTCCACGGCGACCTATCACACCCCGGCATTCGCGCAGGACCGGGCCCTGTGGCCGGGCTTGCCGCTGGGCATTGCGCTGCCCGGCGCTAGACTCTTCGCAGAGGTGCGCAGGACACACCTCTTGCATGCCGGCGTCGCTCTTGGCATTCCACCGCAGATCGCGGATCGAACCATCAGCGCCCTGGTTGCGGCACTGGAGAAGGAAACCCCCCTCCTCGTGGAGGAGGTCGTGAGCGGCTATGGCAGACATCCTCAAGCCTCTCAGGCAGATCGAGCCATCGAGATCCGCGCAGCGCGCACGATCTGGCATGCAACGATCAGCCAGATGCTCGAACAGCTGCGCCAGTGATTGCTGACGTTCCGAATCGAATTGACAGTTGGACATGAAGATGATTTCCTTGCCTCCCGCAGCCCTCGTCGGCGCCCCTGTGTCCGAGGTCGACACCCCTGCCCTGCTGCTCGACGCCGCCGCCTTCGAGCGCAACGTGGCGCTGATGCAGTCGCGCGCCAGCGCCGCCGGCCTGGCGCTGCGGCCGCATGCCAAGGCGCACAAGACGCCGGCCATCTCGCTGGCCCAGATCGAAGCCGGTGCTGCGGGCATCTGCTGCCAGAAGGTCAGCGAGGCCCTGCCCTTCATCGCGGCGGGCGTGAAGAGCATCCACATCAGCAACCAGATCGGCACGGCGAGCAAGGCCGCGCTGCTGGCCGAATGCGCGCGCCACGCACAGATGAGCATCTGCGTGGACCACGCGGCACAGATCGAGCTGCTGGCCGAGGCGACGCGGGCCGCAGGCACGAAGCTCGACGTCCTCATCGAGATCGACATCGGCCAGATCCGCTGCGGCGTGGCGGGCGTGCCTGAAGTGCTGGCCTTGCTCGACGCGCTGGCGCTGCACGGCCAGCTGCGCTTTGCCGGCCTGCAGGCTTACCAGGGCAAGGTGCAGCACCTGCGCGGCCACGGCGAGCGCCGCACCGCGGCGCTCGCTGCCACCGAGCGCACGGCGGCCGTGGTGGCCGGCCTGGCGGCGCGTGGTGTGGCCTGCCCGGTGGTGACCGGCGGCGGCACGGGCAGCGCGGAATTCGATCTGCAGAGCGGCGTCTACACCGAGCTGCAGCCGGGGTCCTACATCGGCATGGACGCCGACTACGGCCGCAACGAATACACCGGCAACCTGCGCTTCGAGCACGCACTGTTCATCGCCTCGCGCGTGATGAGCCAGGGCGACGGCACGCGCGCCGTTCTCGATGCGGGTCTCAAGTCGATGAGCGCGGAGAGCGGCTTGCCCGATGTGTTCGGTGTGCCCGGCCTGGAAGTGCGCTCGATCAGCGACGAGCACCTGACCCTCAGCGCCCCACGCCCGCTGGGCGAGCTGCTGCTGCTCGTGCCCGGCCATTGCGACCCGACCTTCAACCTGCATGACGAGCTGATCGTCTTCCGCGATGATCGGGTGGAAGCCCTCTGGCCGATCGCCGCGCGCGGCCTCAGCCGCTGATCGCTGTTCATTGATCGACACGCCATGAACCGACACGCCCAGAACCTCAAGGTCTACCTGCTCGGCCTGCGCGACCTGATCGTCACCGCCGGCCCGCTGCTGCTGCTGGTCATCGGCGTGCTGATCGCCGCCTACTGGTGGCTGGACCCGCAACCGCCCAAGACCGTGACGATGGCCACCGGCCCGCAGGACAGCGCTTACGCCAACTTCGGCGGGCGCTATGCCAAGGCGCTGGCCGGCAACGGCATCGAGGTCAAACTGAGCCCCACGGAAGGCGCGCAGGACAACCTCGGCCTGCTGCGCGAAGGCAAGGCCGAAATCGGCTTTGTGCGCGGTGGCGCGGCGGACAGCGAAGCCGACGAGGAGGCCGGCCTCACCTCGCTGGGCAGCCTGTTCTACGAGCCGATCTGGGTCTTCTACCGCCGGGATCTGGTGCAGCGCCTTCGACCGAAGGCGGGCGAGCTGACGCTGCTCTCCGAGCTCAAAGGCCTGCGCGTCAGCATTGGCACGCCAGGCAGCGGCGTGCCACAGATCGTGGAGAAGCTGCTGGCCGTGAACAGCCTCAAGCTCACGGACCTGAAGCTCGCAAACCTGGAAACCACCGAAGCCGCCGCCCAGCTGCAGCAGGGCAAGATCGACGCGGCCATCATCGTTTCGGCCCAGCAGTCGCGCGGGCTGCGCGAGCTGCTGCGCAATCCGGCCGTGGCGCTGATGCCGTTCGAGCAGAACGAGGCCTATTCGCGCCGGCTGCCGTTTGTCTCCGCCGTGACGCTGCCGCGCGGCGTGGTCGATCTGGCCGCCGACGTGCCGCCGCACGATGTCTCGCTGCTGGCCACGACCACTTCGCTGATCACGCGCGAGGACACGCACCCGGCGCTGCGCCAGCGTTTTGCCCAGGTGGCGCAGGGCATCCACTCACGCGCCGGCTGGTTCAACGGCACGCGCGACTTTCCCAACACCAAGACGAGCGAACTGCCGGTCTCCCCGGAAGGTGATCGCGCCATCAACGGCACGCCGCCGATCTGGCAGCGCTACCTGCCGTTTTGGGCGAGCAACCTGCTGGAGCGTATGTGGCTGGTGATCACGGGCTTGCTGGTGCTGATGCTGCCGCTCTCGCGCATCGTGCCGCCGCTCTACAACTACCGGGTCCGCTCGCGCGTGTTCCGCTGGTACGAGCGGCTGCGCACCGTGGAGGCGCACATGGATGCGCGCGAAGGCAAGCGCGAGGATCTGCTCGATGAGCTGGAAGCGCTGGAGCGATTGACCAACCGCATCGCCGTGCCGCTCTCGCATGCCGACGAGCTCTACGGCCTGCGCAACAACATCCACGCGGTGAGGAAGCGCGTGTTGGCGCGCTGGCCGGCGGCTTGAACTTCAGCGCTGCGAACGCGGCGCGCGGCGCAACCAGCCGAACCACAGACCAACGACGACCGGTACAGCCAGCAGCACATCGCCCACGGCATCGCCGAGGCCGCCATCGCTGAACAGGCCGAGCACGAGGCCGACCGCCGTGATGCCGGCGAGGATCAGCGGCGCCTTCCAGATGGAGACCCGCTTCACGCGTTCACCTCGGACGGTACGGACTGCGCGCGATCCTCGGGCACAGCACCAGCCACGGGCGCGCGCTTGCGCAGCCACAGGTACAGGCCACTGCCCAGCACGATGATCGTGGCGATGTCGAGCACGGCCCAGGCGATCTTCATCAGCATGCCACCATAGTCGCCGAAGTGCAGCGGCTGCGAGATCAGCAGCGCGGTGACGTACCAGGGCAGCTGCGGTGCGGCGGTGACGGTGGCGCTCTTCGCCTCGACCAGCACGGGCTTGAGCAGGCGCGAGGTGAAGGGCTCTTTGCCGCGCATGAAGAAGGTGTGGTGGTGCGGGCTGGAGAAGGCCGTGCCGGGAAAGGCGATGAAGGAGATGCGCGTGCCGGGCGCCTGCGCTTCAGCCACTTCGAAGGAGCGCTGGACGGAAGCGCGCTCGGTCACGGGGACGACGGGCTGGCCCTGGTAGGGCGCGAGCACGGCGCTGAGCTGGTCGTACTGCCAGTACTTGATCAGCAGGTCGGCCCAGGTGTTGATCATGCCGGTGGCGCCGACGACAAACAGCCAGGTCAGCGTGACGATGCCCAGCAGGTTGTGCAGATCCAGCCACTTGATGCGATTGCGCTCTCGCGCGCGACGCACGGTGCCGAACTCCAGCTTGCGCATGAAGGGCGCGTACAGCACCACGCCGCTGACGATGGCCACGAGCAGCAGCAGGCCCATGAAGCCCAGGAACAGCTTGCCGGCCAGACCGGCGAAGAGATCGACGTGCAGCTTGAACATCACGAACATGAAGCCTTCGTCGAAGCGCGGCTGCGCCAGCACGGCGGCGGTGCGCGCATCGATGGCGACCGAGCGGAAGTCGTCGGTCGGGTCGGGCGTCGGCGTCATGGTGACGAACCAGATGTTGGCATCGTCCTCGTCCTGCGACACGAACTGCACGACGCGATCCGGGTGCTGGGCACGCGCCACCTCCAGGACCTTGTCCAAGCTCACGCGCGGCGTGTCCGCCGGCAGGGCCGGCGACTCCACCTCGGTGCCGAGCAGGTGGCCGATCTCGTGATGGAAGATCAGCGGCAGGCCGGTCAGGCACAGCAAGAGCATGAAGACGGTGCAGATCAGGCTGCTCCACTTGTGCACCCAGCTCCAGCGCTTGATCGTGACGCTCTTCATCGCGATTCAGACCTGCATCAGAGCTTGTAGTCGAGCGACACGCCGTAGCTGCGCGGCGCACCGTAGACCGCGCCGTAGGCCAGGCCGGTGATGTACTTCTTGTCGGTCAGGTTGTTGACGTTCACGCGCAGCGTGGTCTTGGCGTTCAGCTCGTAGGCGGCGAAGGCGTCGGCCTTGAAGTAAGCCTGCTGCTTGCCGCTGCCGATCTTGCTGACTTCCGATTGCCAGCGGCCGGCCAGGCCCACGCGCAGCGAGGGCACGGTCGCAACGCGGGTGTCCACGCGGAAGTTGAAGGTGTTGCGCGGCACCCATTCGAAGGTGCTGTTGCCGCTGGGATCAGTCAGCTTCAGGTGCGTATAGCCGACGGTCAGCGCGGTGTCCTTGCTCAGGCGGCCGGTGGCTTCCATCTCGAAGCCCTGCGACTTGATGTCCTTGGGCACGTAGTAGTAGTTGAAGCTGGCGTCGATGCCTTGGAAGGTGGCCAGGCCTTCTTGCTTGGAGCTGAATGCGGCGAGCGTGGTCAGCAAGGCCTTGTCGAGCCACTCGGCCTTCACGCCGACTTCGGTGTTCAGCCCCTTGGTCGGCGGCAGCACGTTGCGGTTGATGTCGCCCTGCTCCTGGGCCTGCAGGATGTCCGAGTACGACACGTAGCCGAGCACATCGGGCGTGATGTCGTAGGTGAAGCCCAGGTAGGGGCTGACCTTCTCGGTCTTGGGATCCAGCACCAGGCCTCCGCTGCCGTAGCGCGATCCGCCGTCACGCACAAAGCGGATGGCATTGGCGCCGACGACGGCCTTGAGCGAATCGGTCAGCTCCAGGTGCGCAGCGAGATACAGGCGCGTGAGCGTCTGGTCGCCGGCGCTGGCGAAGGTGCGCGGGCCCCAGGTCGGCTCGGGATTGACGTTGCCGCCGTAGGGAAAGGCCGGCAGCGCCAGGAAGGCGTTGGTGAGCGCGGGGAAGGTGTCCGTCGTGTTCTTGGCGGTGCCGCGGCTCAGGCCGAACAGCAAGGCGTGCTTGCGGCCGAAGGCCGTGAACTTGCCGCTCAGGTTCAGGTCGAGGTTGCTGCCGTCCGTGCTGCCCAGGCTGCGGTAGGGCCAGCCATACAGGCCGGTGTTGTCGTTGTTCAGCGGGCTCGGCGGCACGTTCGAATCCGTGTACGCGTAGAAGAGCTTGGTCGCCTCGTTGGAGTGGCGCAGGTTGTAGGTGAATTTGGCTTCCCAATCGGGCGAGAGCTGGTGCGTGTACTCGACGAAGGCGTTGTACGACTTGGTGTTCCAGTAGGTCCAGTTCTGCGAGGTCGATGCGCTCACGGGGAAGTCGGCCTGCGTGCCGTCTGCGCGCATCAGCGTCAGCGAGCCCCACATCGGCGAGTCCTGCTTCGAATCTACCGCCGTCACGCCCACGGTCAACACGCCGTGATCGCCGATCTGGCCGTCGATCACGCCGTAGAGGCTGGTGCGCTTGTCGTGCAGGTCGCGGATCCAGGAGTCCTTGTCTTCAGTGGCCACGACCAGGCGGCCGGCCCAGGCGCCGTCTTGCGTCAGCACCTTGTTGTAGTCGAGTTCGGCACGCTTCATGCCCCAGGAGCCGAAGCTCACGCCGAGCTGGCCGCCGTCCTCATTCTTGGGGCGCTTGCGCACGTAGTTGATCGTGCCAGAGGAGTTGCCCACCCCGGTCAGCATGCCGTTGGCACCGCGGATCAGTTCGATGCGCTCGTAGAGGAAGGTGTCCTCGCGGCCCACTACGGTGCCCCAGGAGTTGGTCATGCCCAGGCCATCGACCTGGGTCAGCTGGACCTCGAAACCGCGGGCGTTGAACGTGGCGCGGTTGGTCTCGTACTGCTCGACATTGATGCCGGTCGCCAGACCCAGGGCCTCGTTGCTGCCGCTGAGGCCAAAGTCGGCCATCTCGGCCGAATCGATCGTGCTGATGGTCTGCGGCGTGTCCTTCACCTCCAGCGGCAGGCCGGTGGCGCCCTTGGACACCCGCTTGGCCCGCTTGCCGGTCACGGTGATCTTTTCCAGCGCAACGTCTTCAGCGGCCCAGGCAGGCGCTGCAACGGAAACGGCGGCCGCGAAGGCGCAGGCGGTCATCAGGAATCGGGCGTTCATTCTTGGGGGCGTCAAAAGTGTTAGCGCTCATTATGACATGTAAATGCGAATAATCCGCATTTAGAAATAGACACTGACTTTCGGCTTTGCGGCAAGACGCCCAGGAAGATGGCCCGCATGAAGCCCCGCTCACTGCTCCTGGCCGCCCTCACCCCTTTGTTGCTGGCGACAGCGCGCGCCGATTGCCCGCCGGCCGGCCTCTCACCCGAACAGCTGCGCGCGACCCCGCCCGGCACGGCGCTCCAGGCACGAGCGTTGGAGCTGCTGGACTGCCTGTCCAACCCCGATCCCGCGCTGCGCGACGGCCTGGCGTTCGAGCAGATCTCCACCTGGGCCCGTGCCCGAGCGCTGGAGCCGGCCACGCTGCAGGCCATGCGCGAGCGCCTGCTGCCCGCCCTGCGCAGCCGCGACGAGGCGGGCTTTCTCGCGCCGTTCGCGGCATTGACCTTGTCCGAGGTGGCACGCGTCGATCGCATCAAGCCCTTCCTCTCTGCGGCCGAACGCGACGAGTTGCTCCAGCAGGCCAGCGCCTACCTCGCCGGCGCGACCGACCGGCGCGGCTTCGACGCCAAGCAAGGCTGGCGCCACGGCGTGGCCCACGGCGCCGATCTGCTGATGCAGTTGAGTCTGAACCCGACGCTCGATGCCGCGCAGCAGCGGCGCATCCTGGACGCCGTGGCAACGCAGATCCTGGCCGATGGGCGTCACGCCTACGTCTTCGGTGAAGGCCAACGCCTGGCGCGACCGGCGCTGTTCGCCGCCCTGCGTTCGGGCATCGAGGCAACCGCCTGGTCCGCATGGCTGCAATCCGCGCTGGCGCCGTTGGGCCCGGCAGATGCGCCGCTGGACGCCGCTGGCCTTGCACGCCTGCACAACGCGCGCGAGTTCCTCTGGCCGCTCTACTTCAGCATCGCCGAGTTGAAGGGCGAGGCCGCGCGCACGCAGCTGTTGCCAGCCGTGGCGCAGGCACTGAAATCATTGCCCTGAGAGCGCGCCTCAGCCGACGCGCTCGAAGCCGCGAGCCGCACGCAGCAGCTCCTGCGTGTAGACCTGATTCGCTTCGCCGGCCGCCAGCTGCGTGGCGCTCAGCGTCTCCACCTCGCGGCCTTTTTGCATCACCATCACCCGCTCGCACAGGTGCGTGACCACGGCCAGATCGTGGCTCACCATCAAGTAGGACAGTCCGCGCTCCCGGCGCAGCATGTCGAGCAGGTTCAGCACTTCGGCCTGCACGGAGGCGTCGAGCGCCGAAGTCGGCTCGTCGAGCAGCAGCAGTTGCGGCTCCAGCATCAGCGCGCGCGCAATCGCCGCGCGCTGGCGCTGGCCGCCGGAGAGCTCGTGCGGATAACGGTAGCGGAAGGCCGCGCCGAGCGCGACGGCATCGAGCATCTCGCGCACGCGGCGGTCGGCATCGCCGATGCCGTGGATGGCCAGCGGCTCGGTCAGCATGCGGTCCACCGTGTGGCGCGGGTGCAGCGAGCCGTACGGGTCCTGGAACACCATCTGCACGCGGCGCGAGAGCGGCAGCTTCGCATCGCCGCCGATGATCACCTGCCCCGCCGCCGGCTCGAGCAGTCGGCAGATGGCGCGCAACACGGTCGACTTGCCGGAGCCGGACTCGCCGACCAGGCCCAGGCTCTCACCCGTGCTGACACCCAGGTTCAGCGCATGCACGGCGGTGAATTCGCCGAAGCGCACTTGCAGGCCGGAAACCTTCAGCATTTCCAGCTCTCCTCGCGCTGCAAGGTAGGCAAGGGATGGCGCGGTGCGTCCAGCCGCGGCAGGCATTCGAGCAGACCGCGCGTGTAGGGATGCTGCGCCTCGTGCAACCGATCGGCGCGGATCTCTTCCACCACGCGGCCGGCATACATCACCAGTACGCGATCGCAGAAGCTCGTCACCAGGCGCAGGTCGTGCGAGATGAAGACCAGGCCCATGCCGCGCTCCAGCACGAGCGCGTCCAGCAGGTCCAGCACCTGCAGCTGCACGGTCACGTCCAGCGCCGAAGTGGGCTCATCGGCGATCAGCAGCTCGGGCTCGCAGATCGTCATCATGGCGATCATGGCGCGCTGGCCCATGCCGCCCGAGACCTCGTGCGGATAGAGCTGCGACACGCGCTCGCCGTCTTCGATGCCGACTTCAGCCAGCGCGCAGATCATGCGTTGCTCTGCTTCTTCCTTGCCGACCTGTTCGTGCGCGCGCAGCGCCTCCACGATCTGCGCGCCGATGCGCATCACCGGGTTCAGCGAGTACTTCGGGTCCTGCAGGATCATGGCCAGACGCTTGCCGCGCAGCCGGCGACGCTCGGCCGGGGGCAGCTTGAGCAGGTCCTGTCCGTCGAACTCCAGCCGATCCGCCGTGACGAGGGCGCCAGGGCTGGACAGGCCCATGATGGCGCGGCCCGTCTGCGATTTGCCCGAGCCCGATTCGCCCACGATGCCGAGCCGCTCGCGGCCCAGCTCGAAGCTCACGCCTCGCACGGCCTCGATCGCGCGGCCGTCGCGCTGCGGGTAGCTGACGCGGAGGTTCTCGACTTTCAGCAGGCGTGTCGTCATTCGCCCGCCTTCGGATCGAGCACGTCGCGCAGACCGTCGCCCAGCAGATTGAACGCCAGGCTCACGACGAAGATGGCCGCGCCCGGACCGGCCGCCACCCACCAGTGGTCGAGCACATAGACACGCCCGCCCGCGATCATGGCGCCCCACTCGGGCGAAGGCGGCTGCGCACCCAGGCCCAGAAAGCCCAGGCCTGCGGCCGTGAGGATGATGCCGGCCATGTCCAGCGCCACCCGCACGATCAGCGAAGGCAGGGCCAGCGGCATGATGTGCCGCGTGAGCAGGCGCATGTTCGATGCGCCGGCCAGCCGTGTGGCGGCGATGAAGTCGGCCTGGCGCAGCGCGAGTGTTTCCGCGCGCGCCAGCCGCGCATAGGGCGGCCAAGCCGTGAGCGCGATGGCCAGCACCGCGTTCTCGATGCCGGGGCCGAGCGCAGCGGCCAGCGCCAGCGCGAGGATCAAGCGCGGGAAGGCCAGGAAGATGTCCGTCAGCCGCATCAGCAGCCCATCGACCCAGCCACCGAAGAAGCCCGCCGCCGTGCCCACGAGCAGCCCCAGCGGCGCGGCCAGCACGGCGACCAGCACGACGATGAACAGCGTGATGCGCGAACCCCAGATCAGCCGCGAAGCGATGTCGCGGCCGAGCTCGTCGGTGCCGAGCCAGTGCGCGGCCGAAGGCGGCAGCAGCCGCGCGGTCTGCAGATCGCCCTGCGTGGGATCGAAGGGCGCGACCCAAGGTGCCAACAGCGCAACGACGGCCAGCAGCGCGATCAGCAACAGGCCGGTCAGGGCCAGGCGGTTGCGCGCGAAGGTGCGCCAGCCCTGCGCCAATCGTGCGACGGCAGCCTGTCGGCGCGAGAGCGGCGCGTGAGGGGTGGGAGTGCTCGTCGTCGTCATTTCGTCGTCATTTCGTGCGCGGATCCATCCAGCGGTAGAGCAGATCGCTCAGCAAGTTGATGCCGATGAAGACGACGCCCACCACCAGCGTGCCCCCCAGCACGGCGTTCATATCGGCGCTTTGCAGCGCATGCGTGATGTACTGGCCCAGGCCCGGCCAGGAGAAGACGGTTTCCGTCAGCACCGAGCCCTCGAGCAGGCCGGCATAACTGAGTGCCACAACGGTGAGCAACGGCACGGCGGCATTGCGCAGCGCATGGCGCCAGATGATGCGCGCCTCCGACAGGCCCTTGGCCCGCGCCGCCACAACGTACTCGCTCGCCAACTCCTTGAGCATGAAGCTGCGCGTCATGCGGCTGATGTAGGCCAGCGAAAAGTAGCCGAGCAACGCGCCCGGCAGCGCGATGTGCGAGAAGGCGCTGGCGAAGGCCTCGCCGTCACCAGCGAGCAGCGTGTCCACCAGCATCAGGCCCGTGCGCGGCTCGATGCTGTAGAGAAAGCCCACGTTGATGCGCCCCGGGCCGCCCACCCAGCCGAGCTCGGCATAGAACAGCAGCAGGGCCATCAGCCCCAGCCAGAAGATCGGCGCCGAATAGCCCACCAGGCCCAGCACGCGCGAGAGCTGGTCCGGCCAGCCGCCGCGCCGCACGGCCGCCCACACGCCGAGCGGAATGCCCAGGCCGGCGCCGAAGAGGATGCCCACCGTGGCCAGCTCCAGCGTGGCCGGGAAGACACGGCCGATGTCTTGCGTGACGGCGTTGCCGGTCAGCAGCGAATCACCGAGGTCGCCACGCGCCACGCTCGCCACATAGCGGCCGAACTGCTCGTACAGCGGCCGGTCCAGGCCCAGCTGTTTGCGCACCTCGGCCAGCTGCTCGCGCGTGGCGCGATCCCCGGCGACCGACAGCGCCGGATCGGTGGGCACGACGCGGCCGATGAAGAAGGTCACAGCCAGCAGGCCCAGCACGGTGAGCAGCAGGCTGGCGAGAAGCCGCAGGAGCTTCAAATGCTTCATCGCCCTCATGCCTTGGACACCGGCGCAAGGAAGCTGGTGTCGGCCGTGGGCCCGAGGCGCAGGCCGCGCACATTGCGCCGCACGCCAGCCACCTGCGCCTGCTGGGCCAGGATGATGAAGGGGCTCTCGGCCCGAAAGCGCGCCTGCAGCGCCTGGTAGGCGGCGGCGCGCTTGGCCGTGTCGGGCTCGAGCAGCGCGGCTTCGGTGATGTGGCTCAGCTCGGGGATGGCCCACGCGTTGCGCCAGGCCAAGGTCGAGCGGCTGGCGTTGTCGCCGTTGTCCGGATTGCGCGCGAAGGTGTCGGCGTTGGTGTGCGGATCCCAGTAGTCGGCGCCCCATTCGCCGATGTAGATGTCGTGCTTGCGCGCGCGGTAGCGCGTCAGCGTCTGCTTGCCGTCACCCGGCAGGATCTCGATCTGGATGCCGGCACGCGCCGCCCATTGCTGGAAGGCTTCGGCCATGCCTTGCACCGGTTGGGCACTGCGCACATCCATGGTGACCTTGAAACCATCGGCCAGGCCGGCCTTGGCGAGCAGGGCCTTGGCACGCGCGAGGTCGTAGCGGTAGGGCATCTCGCTCGATGCACCGAGCAGGCCCTGCGGCAGGAAGTTCTGGTGTGGCCGCGCAATGCCCTTGAGCAGCGTGGCACCGAGCGCTTCGTAATCGACCAGCCACTTGAAGGCCTCGCGCACCTCGGGCTTGGCCAGGATCTTGTTTTTCTGGTTGAGCGAGATGTAGTACAGGCCGCCCTTGGGCACGCTGGTGAGCTCGATGTTCTTCTGCTCACGCGCCAGTGCGTCGAGGTCCTGTGGCGCGAGGTTGCGGGCCACGTCCACGTCGCCGCGCAGCAGCATCAGGCGCTGCATGCTGGACTCCTTCACGTGGCTGAAGATCACGCGCTCCAGGCGCGGCCTCGGACCGGCGCTGTTGGCATTGCGGTCCAGCACGACGATCTCGCTGGCACGCCACTCGCGCAGCTGCCAGGGGCCGGAGCCGGCGCTGTTGCGGCGCAGCCAGACCTCTGGGCGCTCCATCGCTTCACGGCGATCGACGACGGAGGCCACGGTGGAGCTCAGGCAGTTGAGCACGAAGCTCGGCGCATAAGGCTTGTCCACCGTGAGGCGCAGACTCATCGGGCCGTTCTGCAGCACCATGCGCTCGACGTTGTCGTTGGACCAGCCGAGCTGGGTGAGGATGAAGGACGGCGTCTTGTTCAGGCGCACGACGCGCTGGAGCGAGAAGACCACGTCCGCCGCCGTCAGCGGCCGCCCGGAAGAGAAGCGCTGGCCCGGCTTGAGGCGGAAATCATAGGTTCGGCCATCGCCCGAGATCGTCCAGTCCTCGGCCAGCTGGCCGCTGAGCTTGCTGGGGTCGTCAAGGTCGAACTGCACCAGGCGCTCGTAGATGTTGCCCATCATCTCGCCGCCGGAGATCTCGAAGCACTCGGCCGGATCCAGCGAGATGATGTCGTCGATGGCCATGGCCTGGACGAGCGTGCCGTGCGGTGTTTGCGCCAAGGCGGGCAGTGCGGGCAGTACGGCACAGGGCACGGCACTGGCCAGGAGGTGTCGACGGCGGATTCCCATTGCGGGCCATTGTCAGCCACGAGAATGCAGGGACATGAAGAGGATTGCCCTGATTGCTCCCCTGGTGCTTGCGCTCCTGGTCGCCTGCCGCCCGAACGACGCGCCCACTGCGCCTGCGCCGCCCCCGTCTTCATCGATACCGGCACCGGCGCCGGCCCCCGCGCCGCCACCGCCGCCCATGCTGCCCGTTGCGCCGGCCACGGTGCAGCTGCTGACGGGTGACGGCACGAGCGCGCAGCTCGGCGATCCCTACGGTCTGGCCTACGCGGCCGACGGCACGCTCTTCGTCGCGGACGATCACCGCATCTGGCGCGTAGCGCTGGACGGGCAGCGCACGGTTTTTGTCGATTCGCCGGAGCTGGATCTGGCGGCCGGCCTGGCGCTGGATTCGCACGGCGCGTTGATCGTGGCGGACTCGGGCCACCACCGCATCCTGCGCATCGCGCCGGACGGCGTCATCAGCGTGCTGGCCGGCTCGGGCAAGCCGGGCTGGCGCGACGGCGATGCGCGGCAAGCGCAGTTCGACATGCCGATGGGCGTGGCCGTCGATGCCGATGGCAACGTGCTGGTGGCCGACAGCTTCAACGACCGCATCCGCCGCATCTCGGTGGGTGAAGGCGGCGCGGCACGCGTCTCCACGGTGGCGGGCGGGGCGCGGCCGGATTGGAAGGACGGCATCGGCGAGCTCTCTCGGCTCGACACGCCACTGGGCCTCACCTTGGACGCGCAAGGCAATGTGTGGATTGCCGATGCTGGCAACGACGCACTGCGCAAGCTCACGCCACAGGGCGAACTGATCACGGTGCTGCGACCTGACCCGAAGGACAACGATGCCGATCTGCGCCGGCCGCTCGCCGTGGTCGCGGCGCCGGATGGACGCATCTTCGTCGCGGTGGCCGCGCGCGGCCGTGTGCTGGTGTTGCAGCCTGACGGCCAAGTTCAGCGCATGCTGGAGGCCACCCAACAGCGACTGGCCCGACCTGCAGCGCTGGCGCTCGATGCCCGTCGCATGCGGCTGGCCATCAGCGATGCGGCAGGGCATCGCGTGCACGAGATCGTCCAGCACTCGCACGACGAGACCCAGGGCCCGGCGCCCGATGTGCCGCTGCCGGACACGCACGGCCGCTGGCCATTGGCACCGCAACGATCACCGCACGAGGTGGTGGGCACGCTCGGCGAGGTGCGCGCCACGCGGCACGAGCGGCTCGACCATCTGCACGCCGGCCTGGATGTGCGCGGCGATGTGGGCCAGCCCGTGCTGGCCATCGCGCAGGGCCGGGTGCTGAGTCCGCTGGCGGCCAGCGGCTTCGGCGGGCTGGGCGAGACGCTGTCGGTCGATGACCTCGCCTACGTGCATGTGCGCGTGGGCCGCAGCGCGGGCGGCCGGCCGCTGGACCCCAAGCGCTTCATCGCTGTGCGCGACGAGCGCGGCCGCCTGCTGCGCATGCGCGTGCGGCGCGGCACGGCCATCAAGCCCGGCGACGTGCTGGGCACGATCAACGCGATGGCGCACGTGCATCTGCAGCTGGGCGCGCCCGGCGCGCAGCGCAATCCACTGCTGCTGGGCTTTGTCGGCTTCGTGGACAACATCGCACCCACGCTGGAGGCCGTGCGCATCGCCGATGGCGAGATCCTGGCCGAGGGCTTCGACCAGGTGGATGGCAACGAAGAGCGCCGCCGGCTGGGCTTCTACGCCGTGAGCGTGCAGGTCTTCAATGCACAGGGCGCGGCGCTGGCTGGGTTCGAGCAGCCACGCGAGGTGATCCGCTTCGACCGCCTGCCGCCCGATGAAGATGCGACCGAGCGCTTCTACACGATGGACAGCGGCATCACCGTTCAAGGTGCCAAGGCGACGCGCTTCGTCTACCGGCTCGGCGCGCTGCCGCCGCTGCCGGCGGGCAGCTACCGGCTGCGCGTGATCGCCCGCGACTTCAGCGGCAACCAAGCGCAGCGCGAGCTGGAGATCATCGCGAACTGAGCGGCAGGGCTCGATTGCCCACGCCAAGGTTCATGGCGTTGAGGATGTCGCCGTTATCCTGGCTGAGTTCCCAGGCGAACACGCCGGCCAGGCCCGCTTTCTTGGCGTACTGGCCCTTGATCAGGACGGTGCGCGGATCGTCGTAGCCCACGAAATCGCCCGTCTTGGCGTTCCACAGCGACCAGGACTGCGTGGCGGCGTCGAACCTGGCCGCGAAGCCGGCCGTGCCCACGCCCTTGGGGCCGAGCCACCGGGTGGCGATGTCGCGGTAGGTCACGGCACCGGCCTCGCCGGCAATGCCGGCCGGCGGGAAGTCGCCGGTCTTGGCGGCACCCGCAACAGGCTTGGTCACGCCCGCGAACCCGCGGCCGTACATCGCCACGCCAGCCACGAGCTTGGCGGCCGGCACGCCGGCCATGACGAAGTTGCGCACGGCGGCGTTGAGGCCGTCGTCCGCTGCGGGGCCGCTTTCGTTGGGCGCCGTGTGGTTGCCCGAGCCGGTGCTCCAAGGGCCGTAGTAGTCGTAGCTCATCATGAAGACGAGATCGAGCGAGCGCGCCGCCTGGCGGAAGTTGATGCGCTTGACGACCTTGTTGCCGGCATTGACGGCCGTGGTCACCAAGTAGCGGCGACCGGTCTCCTTGCCGAGCGCGTCGAAGGCGCTGCGCAGGTCCGTCATCAGGTCGGCATAGGCCTGGCCATCGACGGGCGCACCGAGCTTCACGCCGTTGGCTGTGCCGTTGTCGCCGGGATGTTCCCAGTCGATGTCGATGCCGTCGAAGCCGGTGTGCGTGCTCAGGAACTCGACGCAGCTGGCAACGAAGGCGGCGCGCTTTTCGGCATCCGGCGCGAGATGGAAGAAGGGATCCGATCCGGCCCAGCCGCCGACCGAGGCGACGACCTTGAGCGCAGGTTCACGCGCCTTGAGCCGCACGAAGGCGGCATCGAATTCGGCCTCCTTGTCGCCCGCTGCCAGCGTGTAGGGCGCGCGGCCTTCACAGAGCTTGGCGTCCGCCTCGCGCTGGCCCGGCCCGCAGATGCGTCCGAAGGCGTAGAGCAGGTGGCTCACGCTGCCCGGCTTGATCGCGTCGACCACGCCCACGCTTTCCCAGCTGGGCACGTAGGCGCCGACCACGGGCGCGTGCGCCGCGCGCTCGAAGGCCAGGGGCTGGCCAGTGAACAAGGCGGGTGCCGCGAAGGCGCCCCCGGACGCCGACAGGGCCGGCATGGCGATGAAGCTGAGCGTTAGGAGTAGGCGTCGCATGGCGGCCGAGGCTACCACCGTAACTCGCCGTTATGGCTCGACCGAAACCCGCATCTGGAGCTCGCGCTGCTGCACCACTTCAGCGTCGCGCGTGCTCGTCACACCGGCTTGCGGAGCTTTCGGCTGGGCGCCGCTGCGCAGGACCGTGCGCCATTCGTTCATGGGCTGCGAGACGGTCGTGCTGAACTCCGCCTGCCCGTCGGTGAGGCGGATGCCGAGCTTGATCGGCGCAGCGCCACCGGGCCACTGGGGCGTGACGGCGAAGCTGTTGACCCGAACGGACGGCTGGCCACGCAGCTTCGCGCGGTTGCGGTCGCCTTCCACCCATTGGATCAGCGCGGGGGTCTCGAAACGTTGGCTGGCTTCGTGGCCGTTCAGCACGCGCAGTTCCTGCACGGGGCTGACGCGGTCTTCGGCACTGCGGGTGCTGGTGATGGTGCCGCCGGGTTTGGGGGTGACGTTGCCGGCAGTGCTCCAGGTGCTGGAGCCGTCTCGAATGGCACCGATGGCGGCGGCGTTGAGGGTGGAGTCGACCCAGCGCCATTCGATGTGGAGCATCTCATTGGCTGCAAGGGCCGGCTGAGCAGCATAGGCAAGGGCGATGAACCAGTGACGCATGGCCCTGAGCTTACGCCGCAGATATCGGGAGCAGAAATGAAAAACGCAGCCCGAAGGCTGCGTTTGTCGATCGATGGCCGACCGCCGAGGCGGCCGGCAAGGATCGAGTCCGATCAGAAGTCGTAACGACCGGTCAGACGGACCGTGCGGGGATCCGTGTAGTACAGCACCTGACCGAAGCGGGCGTTGGCCATGGCACGCGAGCCGGTGTTGGCCGAAGCGTCGTAGTACGTCGTCGGGGTTTGTGCATCGAACACGTTCAGCACGTCGGCCGTCAGAGTCAGGCCCTTGAACTGGCTGGGCGTGAAGGACACGCTCACGTTGAAGGTCTTGATCCACGGGGTGGTGCCCAGCTGGCCGCGCGGCGAGAACGCATAGCCCGGATCCGTTGCCACCGGGGTGTTGACCGAGGTCTGAGCGCCCGGAACGCCGCAATAGTGGTAATAGATTGCGGAGTTGTAGATGCCATCCTTGGCATACGGATACCAGCTCGTGCAGCTGCGCGGACGGCCGCTCTGGATGATGGCGGAACCGCCAACACGCCACTCGTCGGTCACCTTGTACGAACCGAACATCTTGATTTGATGCGAACGGTTGTTCGGCAGCGGGCCGTTGGTGCCTTCCATCAGCTCAGGCAAGTCCCAGTCCGACGTCACGCTGACGTCCTGCTGACCGCCATTGCCCGTGTCGAGCGTGGAGTTCAGCTGGCCTTCAGCATTGCCGTAGTTGCGCGACCAGGTGTATTCGATCTTGCCGTACAGACGCGGGCCTTGGTACTCGGTGAACAGGTCCACAGCCACGTACTTGCGCTTGAGCTTCGGGAAGCCCAGTTGCTCCTTGGTGTAGCTGGTGTACGTGTAGCCACCGTTGCCGTCCGGAGCCTTGAAGGTCGCGGCTTCACCCGGGTTGAAGATGCGGCACTCGGAAGGGCAGGTGTCATCGATCGCGCTCTTCAGGTCGCGATAGGTGATCTTCGCGCCCCAAGACCATTGCTTGGTGAGCGACTGCTCCATACCGAAGATGAACTCATCCTGGTAGTGCGGCTTCAGGTTGACGATCGCCACGGTGGCCGGGTCGGGTGCGTTGCCGCACTCGAGGTTGGACGACGTGCTGCCAGCACCCACCGTACCGGCCGGGCAGGTACCGGAAGCGCCTGCGGCCGGGACGATCTGCGTCAGGCCCGTAGGCGTACCGTCTGCTGCGATACCGGTGTACGTGTAGTACTTGTCGGAGTTCAGCGAGGCGTTGGCGCCGCGGATGGCCACGTTGTTGGGCAGGGCCAGGAAGTAGCGGCCGACGTTACCGAACACCTTCAGCGTCGAGTTGCCGTTCACGTCCCAGACGGCGCCCAGGCGGGGAGCCTTGTTGCCCTTCTGTTCGACGTAAGGCTTGTGGTCGCCGTTGTAGTTGGTGAAGCTGTCATTGCGGAAGCCCAGCGACAGCAGCAGGCGATCGGCCACTTGCCAGCGGTCTTCCAGGTACCAGGCAGCCTGCACCGTGCTGACGGCGCCACCGCTGGACAGGAAGTACTGGTCGACGTAGTAGCCTTGCGAGCCGTACACGCCGCCTGCGCTGGCCGGCGAACCGATACCGTGGCTGGCGTCGATGGCGTCGGTGGGGTTGGCAGTCAGGCCGTAGATCCAACGCACTGCGTTCGGGCCGCTGTTGCGGCTGCCGATCTGCGAGTCGGCCTTGAAGTGGTCGTAACCGACGCGCATTTCGTGCTTGCCCAGGATGTACGTCAAGTCGAGGCGATAGCCCGTCGTCTTGTCCACGCTGGGGTCAGTGACCGTCGCGATCGGCTGGGGATTCGTGATGGACGCGAAAGCCCCAGGGACCGTGGTCGATCCGATCGTGATGAAGTTCTTCGAAGCATCGAAGCCGGTCAGGGGATCCGGGTTGTGCTTGATCTTTTGCTGACCGACCAGGGCCGACACCGACAGGTTGTCGGTGATGTTGCCCGAGTACTTGGCCACGTACAGACGCGAGGTGTCCGACAGGACGTGATCGCCGTTGTATTTGGTGTTGTTGCGCGCCAGGGTGTTGTAGTTGAAACCGTAGTACGCGTACTCTTCCTTGGCGTTGTCCTGGACACCGGTCAACTCAAGCAAATGGTTGTCGGTGATGTTCCAGTCCACCTTCACCGTTGCACGGGGATAGGTGTTGTTGCTTTCGCTCCAGCCCTGTGCGGCGGTCGAAGCGCTGCTGAGCGAGCCGACGCGCGTCTGGCGAACGCCATCGACATCCTGGTGGGTCTGCTCGACGTTGGCAAAGATGAACAGGCGATCACGGATGATCGGGCCGCCGGCGTATGCGCCGTAGGTGTAGGTGCTGTTCGTGTTCTGGCCGCGCAGCTGATACAGCGTGCCGTCGGTCCAGTTGAGCGGGTTGTTGCCGGTCGCGTTGTTGTAGTGGTTGGCCTGGTTCCACTTGCCCGTGTTGGGGTAGAGGATGTCCTTCGGCGTGCTGCGCAGTGCATCCGGCGTGAGGATGGCGTAGCCGCCGCCCTTCCACTCGTTGGTACCGCGCTTGGTGATGATGCTCATCACACCACCGGTCGAACGGCCGTATTCAGCGCCGTAGCCACCCGTCAGCACCTGCACCTGACCGATCGAGTTGAACGGCAGGGTCGTGGCGCCCATGTTGGTCAGCGGATTGGTGACCGGGAAGCCGTTGATGTAGAAGGCGTTTTCCGAAGCAGCCGAACCACCGAAGCTGCCGATGTTCGCCATGCCGGCGCGGCCCAGGGGGTTGTTGTTGCTGGAGGTGGCGCTGGGAACGTTGTAGCTGTTGCTGTTGATCACGCCAGGAGCCAGCATGGCGACCTGGTTGATGCTTTGACCAACGGCAATCTTGGACAGCGTGTCGGCCGTGAAGACCGTGCGGGTGTCGACCTGGCTCACGTCGATCGAAGCGGTACGCGTGCCGGTCACGGTCACGGTTTCCAGCTTCGAGAACGACATGTCCGTACCGCCGCCGACCGTCACCGTGGCGTCACGGGTGCCGAGGCCTCGGGCTTCGACCTTGTAGTCGCCGCCAGGCAGGTTGCCAATGTTGTAACGGCCGTCGGCGCCAGCGGTCACCGTGCGGGTGATACCGGTGGAACCAGTGACGACCATGACCGTGCCGGGAGGCACGGTGCCGTAGATGCTACCGGTCGTGCTCTGGGCCATGACGACGCCAGCCAAACACAGACCCGCAGCAGCAGCGACTACTGACCGGGTCCAGCGACCGGTCTGTCGAGCATTCCTAAAACTCATAAAAGTTCACTCCAGGTTAATCAAGGTGTGACACATCTTCTCAGTACAAGAGGCGACAGAGCCACTAAGGAAAGACCCCTACCGAAAGTCAGGGGGGAGAAGCTGAAAACGGAGGCCGGCAAGCGCGTCCTCTCGTAAAGAGGCCGCTTTTTGCCCCCCGAAGTGCTGCTGATATGTGACTGGAGGTTGCCGTTTTTGTAGATGCATAAAGCGCACTCAGTCGCATTGATGCAACACAACGCTACAGAACGGAAATGTCGGACACCTCGTCGAAACAAGGGATATCCCGACACCTGCTCGACGTTCACGGAAAGAAAAACGGACCCGCAGGCCCGTTTTCATGGGGACGCTGGCGCCCGGCTGCTCATCCTGCCTTCACCCTCAACCGCCCCCCCATGCAGCAGCGGCTCCGTGTAGCCGCTGGACTGCTCCACCCCCTTGAACACCAGCTCCAGCGCCGCCTGGAACGCCGCACCTTGCGGGTTCTGGGCAAGCCCCTCTCTCCGGGGGCCAAATCGCCGACAGACCAGCGTTTGCGATGTCTCGATTTACTCCTTGCGGACCAGGCTTTGGCCAAGGAAAAAGCCCTGCGGGCCAGGGGCGCGCAGGGCTTTGGAGGGAGTGACGCAGGCAGGCCTTGCCGACCCGCCGGTCGACTGGCTTAGAACTCGTACGACACGGTCACCTTCATCGAACGCGGGGCCGTGTAGTTTCCGACCTGACCGTAGGACTGTGGAATCGACGTCGGGTCGGCGTTCGTCTCGTGCGTCTCGGTGTAGTACGTCGGGATCTGGCTGTTGAACACGTTGAAGATGTCCAGACGAGCCATCAGGCCCTTGACCGCGTTGGGACGGTACGTCACGTTCATGTCCAGGCGCTTGTTGATCGGCGCGTGACCCGCAGTGCCGCGCGGGACAAAGGTCTGGATCGGGTTGCCCGAAGCGTCGAGTGCCACCTTGCCGTCGCTGCCGAGCACGCTGCAATAGAAGTAGGCCGCGCCGTAGGCCTTCAGCAGGTTGTAGTCCGGCGAAGTCGTCACGTAGTTACCGATGCAGTTGCGCGGACGGCCCGACTCCAGCACCAGATTGGCGCCGACGTCGAACTCGGGAGCAACCCGGTAGAAGCCATAGGCCTTGATCTGGTGGCGGCGGTCGTTCGGCAGGTAACCGTACGAACCTTGCATCAGTTCAGGGAAGTCCCAGGCCTGGGTGGCTGCAATATCCGTCTGCCCGATGTCGGACATGACCTGACCTTCGGTGTTGCCCTTGTTCTTCGAGTACGTGTAGGTCACGCGTCCGAACCAGCCGTTCTTGAGCGCGTGCTCCAGGTAGAAGTCCAGCGCGATGTAGCTGCGCTTGGGCTTGACGAAGCCCAGATCAGCGGCCGACAGGTTGACGGACGTATAGCTGCCAGTACCCGAGTAGTCGATCAGGAAGGTATTGGCACGACCCGGGTTGAACGTGGCGCAACCGAAGCCGCCCCAGTTGGTGGTGTCGATGCTGTGGTCGAGAGCGTACTTGTCGAACGGACGCTCATCGCACATGTCGTCCAGCGTCGACTGCATGCGGCGATAGGTGAACTTGGCGCCCACCGTCAGGTCGCTGCTGTAGGCGTGATCAATGCCCAGCGTGATTTCGTCCTGGTTGTTCGGCTTCAGGTTCTGCGCCGCGACCGTGCGCGGATCAGGCGAGCTGCCGTTCTCGTTGTTCACGTAGTAGGGCGTGCTGTTGAGGTAGGTGACGCCGGTCGGGGCGCCCTTGGCATCCACACCCGTGTACGCGAAGTACTGCTGGGAATAGGTCGACGCGCTGGCGCCACGGATCGCGACGCTGGTGGGCAGTTGCACGCCGTAGCGGCCGGCCGAGCCGTAGACCTTGGTCTTGGCATTGCCACTGATATCCCAGGCGAACTGGACACGCGGATTGACCTGGTTGCTGATCTGGATGGTCTTCTGGCCTTCAGCGTTCAGGATCTTGAACTGCTCGAACCGCAAGCCCGGGGTGATCAGCAAGTTCTTGGTGGCTTGCCAGACGTCTTCGACGTACTGGGCCGATTGCTTGGAAGAGGCGTCTGCAGCCGTCTGGAACACCTGGTAGCGGCCGTAGTAGTAACGACCGCCGGTGTTCAGCGCGCCCGCCTGCGAGACCGTGGTCGTGCTGTTGGGGGCCGGAGCCAGGTTGGCGTTGGTCGTGCTCGAGTACACATAGATGCCGCCGCCGAGATAGCCCTCACCGGCATTCTTGGACGACAGGTCCACGTAGTCGGCGCCGACGCGCAGGCGGTGCGCGCCCAGCGTGTACTCAACATCCACGCGGGCCTGCTTGACCTTGTCTTCCGCATTCGGCAGCGTGCCGGTCGTGCCGGCTGCGTACGCGGGATAGGGGTTGGCATAGGTAATGCCAGGGTAGCGATTGGCCACGGCCGCTGTGGATTGCGGCACGTTCGGGTCGATGCCTGCGCTCACGTTGGAGTGCGGCGTGAAGCTGCGGCCCACCTGGGCGGTCACCATCAGATCGTCGGTCAGGTTGCCCGTGTAGCGCAGCACCTGTGTCGATCCACCCTGACCGTTGTTCACGGTCGAAACGCTCGGCGTGCAGGCGCCGGAATGGGCGCCCGTCTTGTAGTCGAAGTTCGCCTGACTGCAGGCAGCATCCCAATAGCGGTCACCCAGAACGGTAGCTTCCAGGTGGTGCTCCGGCGTCAAGAACCAGTCCCACTTGCCGACGTAGCGCGTGTTGTACAGATTGGTTTCCGTCCAGCCGCCCGTTGGGTTGGCGCTGCTGGCGCTGCCACTGCCGGTGCTGGCGGTGTCGTTCTCGCCAGCGAAGAAGAAGAACATCTTGTCCTTGATCAGTGGGCCACCGAAGTAGGCGCCCACGGATTTGTCTTCGCGATACACCGTCGAGCGATTGCGGTACAGCGCACCGTCCGTGCCCGCCGCGATGTTGGCCGAGTAGCCTGTCACCGGGTTGTAGTAGTCGCGGTACGTGGATCGCCAGGACGAGGGTTGATAGCTCACCTGCACGCCGCCCTTCCATTCGTTGCCGCCGCGCTTGGTCACGATGTTGACCACGCCGCCGGTGGAGCGGCCGAACTCAGCACCGTAGCCGCCCGTCAGCACCTCAAAGTTCTCGATAGCGCCCCAGGGGAGCTGCGAAGAACCGAGCTGGGTCAGCGGGTTGGTGATCGGGAAGCCGTTGACGTAGTAGGCATTCTCCGAAGCCGACGAGCCGGCAAAGACCGTACCGCCAATCCGCGCATCTGCGGCCGTCGTGTTTGGAGCGAGCAGGACCACAGCATCAATCGAGTGCCCGATCGGCAGCGACTCCAGTTGCTTGGCGGTGAAAGTCACGCCGCTCGTCGCGCGTTCGACGTCGATCTGGGAGACGCGACCGACCACCGTCACTGTGTCGAGCTGGGCCGTGGCAAAGCTGACTTCAACACCCTGGCCAACGCGCAGCTCGACCTCGCTGGTGGCGATCACCTGGCCGCCCTTCATGAGCTTCAGGCCGTAGGGGCCGATCGGCAAGCCGGCGGCGCGCCAGCGACCATCGGCTTCGATGGACACCGTGCGGCTGACGCCGTTGGTCTTGTTCTCGATCACCACGGAATCGCCCGAGCCAGGGGCGACAGTACCGTAAGTCACGCTGTTCGCGTTGGACTGGGCATGGACGGTTGGCGCGGTGAGCGCCAAGGTCAAGCCTGCGGCGCTGAATGCCAGCTGAAGGCTTCTGGACAAGATGGTTTGCTTGAGCATTGAGGTCCTCAAAAGTGGAGCCAAAAGGACAACCCCGTGCGCTATGCAACACGGGGCCAGTAGACGTTTACGCACGCGTAAAGTGGCTTCATCTTGCCGAGACAGGGTCTCGCCATGTCCCAAGAACGACCCCTATTCACATTTGACTTGACCCCAGAATGAATCAAAGTATGTCGATGATTTAAAAGGGAAATAGATGATTTTTGATGCCCGGCAAGCTTGTGAAAACAAGTTCGGCGCCACATCAACTTTGCAAGTCGGAAACGGCCGAGATAAAAGCCTTCAAGAACCTGTCGCACTACCGCAACCCAGCATCGCGCCATGGGCAAACGGGGCGCAAAGATTTGTGTAGCGGGAACAAAAAACGGGCCAGCGGGCCCGTTTTTTACACAGAGGTCAGATCAATCAGCCCGCCTTCACCCTCAAGCGCCACCCATGCAGCAGCGGCTCCGTGTAGCCGCTCGGCTGCTCCATCCCCTTGAACACCAGCTCCAGCGCCGCCTGGAAAGCCGCACCTTGCGGGTTCTGGGCCAGGCTCTTGTAAGCCGCATCACCCGCGTTCTGCCCATCCACCACCTGCGCCATGCGCGCAAAGGTCTCGCGAACCTGAGCCTCGCTGACCACACCGTGATGCAGCCAGTTGGCGATGTGCTGACTGGAGATCCGCAGCGTGGCGCGGTCTTCCATCAGGCCAACGTTGTGGATGTCGGGCACCTTGGAGCAGCCCACGCCCTGATCGACCCAGCGCACCACGTAGCCGAGGATGCCCTGGACGTTGTTGTCGAGTTCCTGCTGGCGGTCCGCGGCTGACCAGTTGGCCTCGGCCACGACAGGAACCTGCAGCAGCTTGTCCAGGATGGCGTCACGCTCCGAATCGGCGTCGATCTTCTCCAGCTCCTGCTGGACCGCTGACACATCGACCTGGTGGTAGTGCAAGGCGTGCAGCGTGGCCGCCGTCGGCGACGGCACCCAGGCGGTGTTGGCACCGGCCTTGGGGTGCGCGATCTTCTGCTCCAGCATGGCGGCCATCAGGTCCGGCATGGCCCACATGCCTTTGCCGATCTGGGCCCGGCCGCGCAGGCCGCAGGAGAGGCCCGTCAACACATTGCTGCGCTCGTAGGCCTGGATCCAGGCGCTGGTCTTCATGTCACCCTTGCGCAGCATCGGGCCGGCCTGCATGGCGGTGTGCATCTCGTCGCCGGTGCGGTCCAGGAAGCCGGTGTTGATGAAGGCCACACGGCTGGCAGCCGCGGCGATGCAGGCCTTGAGGTTGACGCTGGTGCGACGCTCCTCGTCCATGATGCCGAGCTTGACGGTGCTGGCCGGCAGGCCCAGCAGCTGTTCCACGCGGCCGAAAAGTTCGTCGGCAAAGGCCACCTCGGCCGGGCCGTGCATCTTGGGCTTGACGATGTAGACGCTGCCCGTGCGCGAGTTGCCGCGGCGCTTGAGGTCGTGAAGGGCGATGGTCGTCGTGACGACGGCGTCCAGGATGCCTTCGGGGATCTCGCCGCCGTTGCCCATCAGGATGGCCGGGTTGCTCATCAGGTGGCCGACATTGCGCACGAACATCAGCGAGCGGCCGTGCAGCTTCACTTCGCCATTGCCGCCAGGCGCGGTGTAGACGCGGTCCGGATTCAGCCTGCGCGTGATCGTCTTGCCGCCCTTGACCAGCGCTTCGGTCAGCGTGCCTTGCAGGATGCCCAGCCAGTTGGCGTAGCCGACGATCTTGTCTTCGGCATCAACAGCGGCCACCGAGTCTTCCAGATCAAGGATGGTCGAGAGCGCAGCTTCCAGGACCACATCGGCCACGCCGGCGGCATCGGTCGTGCCGATGGCCGTGGAGCGGTCAACGCGGATGTCCAGATGCAGGCCATGGTGGCGCAGCAGGATGGAAGACGGCGCTTCCGGCGCGCCCTGATAGCCGACGAATTGAGCGGCATCCGCCAGGCCCGTGCTGGTGGCCTGCAGTTGCACGACGAGCTTGCCGCCTTCAACGCGGTAGCCGGTCGCGTCACGATGCGATCCGCCGGCCAGCGGCGCAGCCTGGTCCAGCACCTGGCGGGCAAAGGCGATCACCTTGGCGCCACGCACGGGGTTGTAGCCCGCGCCCTTGTCCGCGCCATCGGTTTCGGGAATTGCATCGGTGCCGTACAGCGCGTCATAGAGCGAGCCCCAGCGCGCGTTGGCAGCGTTCAGCGCGTAACGAGCGTTCAAGATCGGCACCACCAGCTGCGGTCCGGCCTGCACGGCCAGCTCGGCATCGACATTCGTCGTCGTCGCCTTCGCCCCCTTCGGTGCAGGCACAAGGTAGCCGATGCGCTCCAGCATGGCGCGATAGCCCGGCATGTCGGTGATCGGTCCCGGATGGGCGCGGTGCCAGGCGTCGAGCTCGGTCTGCAGCCGATCGCGTTCGGCCAGCAGCGTTGCGTTCTTGGGCGCCAGGTCGTGGACCAGCGCATCGAAGCCGGCCCAGAAGGCTGCGCTGTCGACGCCGGTACCGGGCAGCACGCGGTCCTCGATGAAGCGGTAGAGCTCGGTGGCGACTTGCAGGCGGTGGGCGGGGGTGCGCGCGGTCATGGGATGTCCTTTGGCGTCTGGATAGGGAAAAGATAGGAGGAGTTGGCAGCAATTTATGCGAGAACCCGCCCTCGATTCATGAACGCCAATGCACGGAATACTTGTCTCGTTTGCACAAATCAAGGCCAAATTGAGATTCGTTAGGGCACCAGGACAGCACAATCCGCCCCATGGACCGGCTCAAGCAGATTGAATCCTTCGTCTCCGTGGCCACCAAGGGCAGCCTGACCGCGGCAGCCCAGGCCGAGGGCGTGGCGCCCGCCGTCATGGGTAGGCGCATCGATGCGCTCGAAGCCCGGCTGGGCGTCAAACTGCTGCTGCGCACGACGCGCCGGCTCACGCTCACCCACGAAGGCAGCGCCTTTCTCGAAGACTGTCAGCGCCTGCTCGGCGAGTTCGCCAGCGCCGAGGCCGCGGTCACCGCAGGCGGCGTGAAGGCCACGGGCCATCTGCGCGTCACCGCGCCGGCCGGCTTCGGTCGCCGCCACGTGGCACCGCTCGTGCCGGGCTTCCTGGCCGAGCATCCCGAGCTGAGCCTCTCGCTCAATCTGTCCGATCGGGTGGTGGACATCGTCAACGAAGGCTACGACTGCGCCGTGCGCGTGGGTGACCTGCCGGACTCGAGTCTGGTCAGCAGCCGACTGGCCGACAACCGGCGCCTGTGCGTGGGCTCGCCGGCCTACCTGAAGCGAGCCGGCACGCCGCGCCACCCGAGCGAGCTGGCTCGTCACGCCTGCCTGACGCTGTCTTCAGAGGCCAGCCAGACACGCGGCTGGGCCTTCATGGTCGACGGCGCGATCGCGCACCTGCGCCACCACGGCCGGCTCGACTGCAGCGACGGCCAGGTGCTGCACGACTGGTGCGTCCAGGGCCTAGGTCTGGCCTGGCGCAGCACCTGGGAGGTCGATGCCGACATCGCGGCCGGCCGGTTGGTGAGCGTGCTCGACGACTTCGCCGCACCGCCCAATGGCATCTTTGCCGTCTTCGCGCAGGCCAAGCACCTGCCGCTGCGCGTGCGCTTGTGGATCGACTACCTGCGCTCGCACTATGGTCGCGCCTCTTACTGGACGCAGCCGTGAAATGAAAAGAGCCCCGGTTTTTGAGGGGCTCTTTGTATCAAGGTCGAGCGGGCCCGATCACTTGGCGTCGGCCACGCACTTCTTGGTGAAGCTGGTCTTGGCAGCGCCATGCAGCTTCTTCTCCGCAGCCTTGGCATCGCAGGCAGCGGCGGCGCCAGAGTCGGCAACCGCGGCCGATGCAGCAGCAGCCGGCTTGGCCGACAGGCAGGTCTTCATGAAGGCCTTGCGCTCGTCGCCCTTCTTGTCGGTGGCTTCCTTGTTGCAGGCGACCATCTTCTCCTGCTGGGCGGTCTTTTCCTTGGCATGCGCGGCCACACCCGTCAGGGCCAGGGCGGCAACGGCGAGAACGGTGATCAGAGACTTCATGATGCTTGTTCCTTGTTTGAACGAAGTGGAGGGAATGGCGAACTCATTCAAGCACGCCAACGCTGCCGCAACAAGACACGTTTACAGCGCGGCGTTGGTGCTTGTTCACTCCTGAAACAACTTCATGCAAACAGCGCGTCTCCAGCAGATCGATACGCTGCGCGGCCTCGCCGCGGTGTCGGTGATGCTCTATCACTACACCAGCCTGTTTCCTCGCTTGTACCCAGCAATCGGCAAACCTGTCGCAAGCCTTTCACTCGGCTATCTCGGCCTGCACCTGTTCTTCATGATCAGTGGCTTCGTCATCTTCATGACGCTGGAGCGCACGACCCGCGCCAGCGACTTTCTGGCGTCGCGCTTCTCGCGCTTGTATCCGACCTACTGGTGTGCCGTCCTGTTGACGACGGCGGGCCTTGCGCTGATGGGGCCTGCCGAGCTCCAAGTGCCTTGGAATCATGTGGTGATCAACCTGACGATGTTCCAGCGCCTGCTCCATGCACACGATGTGGACGGCAGCTACTGGACGCTCTTCGTCGAGCTGCTGTTCTATGCCTGGGCGCTGCTGGTTTATCTGCTCGGCGGGCTGCGCCGCGTTCGCCTGCTGTTGTATGCGGCGCTGCTGCTGCAGTTGCTGAACGGCATGCACTGGCTGCCCTTGCCATCGCTGGTCTCGACGCTGCTCATCCTCAAATTCGTCTCGTGGTTTGCCTGCGGCATTGCCGTCCACAGCCTGGCTCTCGGGCATGAAGGGCGAGCCGGCGATCTGGGCTTGATCCTCGCGGCCACGCTCGTGCTCGGCGTTTGCGATGGCCGCGAACTCGCCCTGTTCGCGCCCGCGGCGAGCGCCTTGCTCTACGCCGCGGCCCGGGGTCGGATGACGGCGCTTGGCAGCAAGCCGCTGCTGTGGCTCGGCCGGATCTCGTATCCGCTCTATCTGCTCCACCAGAACCTCGGCTACGCCATGCTGTTGCAGCTCAAGGCGGCTGGAATAGGCATCAACATCGCCATGCTGCTGGTCATCGCGCTGATGCTTGCCGCCGCCACCCTCCTGCACCATGCGGTGGAGCGGCCCGCCATGAACGCGATCCGGCAACGATGGAAGAAGAGGAGCGCCGGAGCGCCCGCCTGGACGAGCTAGATGTGGTTTCCCAAGAGGTTGTTCACCCGAGGTAGTCGGGGAAGATGGAGGTTCTCACGCCAAACCATCAACCCAAACAGCCTCGGATGAACAGTCATAAGAATGCCTCATTAACCCCGCGTGGCCGCGAGCACCTGGTAAAAAACATCGCCTCTCAAGGCACGAGCAAAGCGGCCGATGCCGCTGGCGTCAGCACCCGCACGGCATCACGCTGGAAGCGGCGCCATCAGCTCGAAGGTGTTGAGGGCCTGCGAGATCGCAGCTCTCGCCCGCACCGTTGCCCAACCCGCATTGACGCGGACAAGACGGAGCGGGTTGAAGGCTTGCGCCGCAATCAGCGCCTGGGCTACGCGCAGATCGCCGAACGAGTGGGTGTCTCCAAGAGCACGGTTGGGCGAATCTGCGTAAGAGCCGGGCTGGCCAAGCTGCCGTCAATGCAGAACAGCATGCCCGTGCGCCGCTACGAGAAGGACCGGCCCGGCGAGCTGCTGCACTTGGACATGAAGAAACTAGGCTGCTTCGAGCAACCCGGACATCGCGTGACGGGCAACCGCACATGCAAAACGCATCGCGCCGGCTGGCAGGCGTTGCACGTGGCCATTGATGATCACTCTCGCGTGGGGTTCAGTCAGGTTCTGAGTGATGAGACCAGCCGCAGTGCCTGCGACTTCCTCATCGCGGCGCTGCGCTACTACCGCCTGCTTGGGGTGCCGATCCAGAGCGTCATGACCGACAACGGCTCGGCTTACAAGTCCAAGCGATTTGCCAAGCTCCTGCGCCGACTTGGCATCACGCACAAGCGCACGCGGCCCTATACGCCTCGCACCAACGGCAAGGCCGAGCGCTTCATCCAGACGCTTCTGCGCGAATGGGCGTATGCCTACCGCTACCCCAGTTCAGATGTGCGAGCAACTGAGCTGCAGCCTTGGATGCGGCACTACAACTTCCATCGGCCACACTCCGCTGTCTCCCACAAACCCCCAGCCTCCAGACTCGGCTTCGACGGGAACAACGTCCTGAGAAACTACAGCTAGAGGCGCTACTGGCGCTTGGCCAGCGACTCCTGCGCCGCATGCAAACGCCGCACCAGCACCTGGATGAAGCCGCGGTCGAAGCGGTGCTGGCATTCGGGGCTCAGCAGCCCTAGCGATTCGGGCGTGAACGAGATCGTCGTACAGGATTCGCTCTTGACCTTGATGTCGGTGCTGTGGCGGCGCAGCGCGGGATTTGGCGCCAGGTACGCCATCTCACCCACCGAAGTGCCCTGCCCCATCGTGGCCACATGGCGGCCTTCGCGCCAGACTTCCACCTCGCCCTGGGCAATGATGTGGAAGGTGTTGCCCTCCTGGCCCTTCTTGTAGAGCGCGTACTCGGTCGGGAAGCGGCGCCAGCGCGCGCGGCGCACCACCTCCCACAGCTCCACATCGCCGAAGTCGCCGAAGAACTCCAGCTCGCGCAGCATGTTGAAACGCTCCGAGTCCTTCACTTCCGAGAAGCGCGCCAGCGGCACCAGCTGCTTGGCCACCAGCTCGGAGAGGGCCTTGCCGAAGGCTTCCCAGTCGGCGTAGCGCTCGGTCGGATGCTTGGCCAGCGCCTTCATGATGACGGCGTCCAGCTCGGCCGTGACGCCTCCGCGCAGGCCCACCAGCGAGGGCGCGACCTGGTGGTAGATCTGGTGCATCAGCGCCATCTGGTTCGGCGCATCAAACGGCGGCCGGCCAGCGATCAGGTGATACAGCACGGCGCCCAGCGCGTAGATGTCGGCGCGCATGTCCACGTCGCCGCCTTCGATTTGCTCGGGCGGCATGTAGGCCAGCGAGCCCACGCGGTGCACCTGGGTCGTGTCCGACATCAGGTTCAGTGCCGAGCCGAAGTCGCTGACCTTCACGTCGGTCACATGGCCCTGGTCGTCCATCAGCGCGAGCAGGTTGGCCGGCTTCACGTCGCGGTGAATCACGCCCTGGCGAAAGACATAGCTGAGCGCCATCGCGCACTTGAAGCCCAGTTCCACGATCTGGTCGAGTGGCAGCAGGCGGTCGCTGCGGCAGAAGTGCTTGAGCGTGACGCCGGGCACGAACTCCATCACCAGGTAGGGCGAATCGCCCTCGGGCACAGCGTCCAGAATCTGGACCACGTTCGGGTGCAGAAGCTTGCCGGCCAGGGCAGCCTCGGCCGAATAAAAGCGCAGGCCGACTTCGCTGTCAGCGCCGCTGGTGGCCCAGGCGCGCATGCGCTTGATGGCAACTTCGGTGCCGTTGAAGGAGTCTTGCGCAAGGAAGACGTCGCTGGTGGCGCCCTCGCCGAGCCGCCGGATGACGCGGTACTTGCCGATCTGGGTCGGTAGGGTCGTGTCGGGCGCAATCATTCAGGCCATCATAGCCGTGCTGACTAGAATCCGGACCCATGATCCAAGCCAAGCAGGACCTGCTCGCCGCACTCGGCGCCGCGCTCCAAGAAATCAGCCCCGGCAACACGCTGGCCGTCGCCTTCGAATCCCCCAAGCAGGCCGCCCACGGCGACTTCGCCTGCACGGCCGCCATGCAGCTGGCCAAGCCGCTCAAGAAGAATCCGCGCGAGCTGGCCCAGGCCCTGATCGAGGCCCTGAATGCCAAGCCCGCCTTCCAGCAATGGGTGGAAGCGCTGGAGATCGCCGGCCCCGGCTTCATCAACATCCGCCTGAAGGCCGCCGCCAAGCAGGCCGTGGTGGACGAGGTGTTGCAAGGCGCCAGCGCCTTCGGTGGCTGCCCGGCGACGGACAAGCACGTGATGATCGAGTTCGTCTCGGCCAACCCGACCGGCCCGCTGCATGTGGGCCACGCTCGTCAGGCCGCACTCGGCGATTCGATCTGCTCGCTGCTCAAGACCCAGGGCCACGACGTGACCCGCGAGTTCTACTACAACGACGCCGGCGTGCAGATCGCCACGCTGGCGAACAGCACGCAGCTGCGGCTCAAAGGCTTCAAGCCGGGCGACGCCTGCTGGCCCACCGATCCCGAGAACCCCGAGAGCAAGAAGTTCTACAACGGCGATTACATCCAGGACATCGCCGACGCGTTCCTCAAGAAGGAAACGGTGAAGGCCGACGACCGCGAGTTCACCGCCTCGGGCAACATCGACGACCTGGACAGCATCCGCCAGTTCGCCGTCGCCTACCTGCGCCACGAGCAGGACCTGGACCTGCAGGCCTTCGGCCTGAAGTTCGACAACTACTTCCTGGAAAGCAGCGTCTACGCCAACGGCCGGCTCGAAGCCGCGGTGCAGCGCATGGTCGACAGCGGCAAGACCTACGAAAAGGACGGCGCCCTGTGGTTCCGCTCGACGGACTACGGTGACGACCAGGACCGCGTCATGCGCAAGTCCGACGGCGGCTTCACCTACTTCGTGCCCGATGTGGCCTATCACATCAACAAGTTCGAGCGCGGCTACAGCCAGTGCATCAACATCCAGGGCACCGACCACCACGGCACCATCGCCCGCGTGCGCGGTGGCCTGCAGGCCGTCAACCTGGGCATCCCGCAGGGCTTCCCCGACTACGTGCTGCACAAGATGGTCACCGTGATGCGCGGCGGCGAGGAGGTCAAGATCTCCAAGCGCGCCGGTTCCTACGTGACGCTGCGCGACCTGATCGACTGGACCAGTCGCGACGCCGTGCGCTTCTTCCTCATCAGCCGCAAGGCCGACACGGAGTTCACCTTCGACGTGGACCTGGCGCTGAAGCAGAACGACGAGAACCCGGTGTTCTACGTGCAGTACGCGCACGCACGGATCTGCTCGATCATCCGCAACTGGGGCGGCGACGCGGCCTCGCTCGCGGGTGCTGACGTTTCGCGCTTGAGCGCCCCGACGGAAGCCGCGCTGATGCTCAAGCTGGCCGAATACCCGGCCATGCTCACGGGCGCGGCCGCCAGCCTGGCACCGCACGACGTGGCCTTCTATCTGCGGGATCTGGCCGGCGCCTTCCACAGCTACTATGCGGCCGAGCGCGTGCTCGACCAGGCACCTGAGCTGACCCGTGCACGCATCGCCCTGCTGGCTGCAACGCGTCAGGTCATCCGCAATGCCCTGGCCGTGCTCGGCGTGAGCGCACCGGATGAAATGACACGCGAATTCGTAACGGAGACTGCATGAGCAACGCGCGGGCTGAGAAGAGCAAGAACGGCAACAGCAACAAGAGCGGTCAAAAAGGCGGCTTCGTCCTCGGCCTGATCGTCGGGCTGCTGGTGGGCCTGGCCGTGGCGCTGGGCGTGGCGCTCTATGTGAACAAGGCGCCGGTGCCCTTCGTCAACAAGCTGCCGCAGCGCACCGCTGAGCAAGACAGCGAGGAAGCCAAGCGCAACCAGAACTGGGATCCGAACGCCCCGCTGGCCGGCAAGGGTGCCAAGCAGGCCGCCAGCGGCGTGGTGAGCGCACCGCCCGCGCCAGCCCCCGCACCCACGCCGGCGCCGGCCGTGGCCGCCGTGGACAAGACCGACAAGGCCGCAGACAAGGCGGACAAGGCTGACAAGAAGCCCGAAGCCAAGGCCGCCGCCGCTTCCGCCCCGGCCGCCACGGCGGGCGATGCCTTCATCTACTTCGTCCAGGCCGGCGCCTACACCCGCCAGGAAGACGCCGAAGCCCAGCGCGCCAAGCTGGCGCTGTCGGGCTTCACGGCCAAGGTGATGGAGAAGGAGCAGTCCGGCCGCACCGTGTTCCGCGTGCGCACCGGCCCCTTCGAGACCCGCGACGAGGCTGATTCGCAGCAGCAGAAGCTGCAGGCGGCTGGCGTCGAAGCCAATCTGGTGCGTGTACAACGGTAACGAGGCGCTGATCCTTCGCTAATGTTGCGTTAAGCGAGGCCTTGCCCAATCCCACAGACTCCACACTCCTCTTCCGAGAAAGTCTTCCCCATGCTGCGTCGCGAGTTCTCTGCACTTCTTGGCCTCACCGCCCTGCCCACCCTCGCCCTGGCCCAGGGTGCGCCCGTCGAGGGCCAGCAATACGGTCGCCTCAAGACGCCGCAGCCTCAACCGGCCGGCAAGATCGAGGTGCTGGAGTTCTTCCTCTACAGCTGCCCGCACTGCTTCGCCTTTGACCCGGCCCTGCAGGCCTGGCAACGCCAGCTGCCGCCGGACGTGGTGTTCCGCCGCGTGCATGGCGGCTTCAACGCCGTGACCAAGCTGTTGCAGAAGCTTTTCTACACGCTGGACGCCATGGGCCTCGAAACCTCGCTGCATGAGCGCGTGTTCGGCGCCATCCACACGCAGCGTATGGAGTTCGAAAGCGAAGACGCCATCATGAAGATCGTCCAGAGCCTGGGCGTCGACGTGGCCAAGTTCAAGCAGACCTGGTCCTCCTTCGGCGTGGCCAGCAAGTGCCTCACCGCCAACAAGATCAGCGAGAGCTACAACGTCGAGACCGTGCCGCACATCGCCGTGGGCGGCCGCTTCGTCACCTCGCCGGCCATGGCGGGCGGACGCGTCAACGAAGTCCAGGCCGGCCAGATGACGATCCCCGTCATCAACCACCTGATCGGCCTCGCGCGCGGCAAGGCTTGAACGCCGGGGGAACGATGATGCAGCGCCGCCAGTTCAACGCACTGCCCTTGACGCTGGCGCTCGGCGCTGCGGCAGCCACGACCAGCCGCGAGGCCCTGGCGCAGGGCGGGCCCGTAGAAGGCAAGCAGTACCGCCAGTTGCCCAAGCCCATGCCCACTCACGCGCCGGGCAAGATCGAGTTGCTCGAGTTCTTCTGGTACGGCTGCCCGCACTGCTTCGTCTTCGATCCGCTGCTCAAGCAGTGGCTGGCGCAGGCGCCGGCCGACGTGGCTTTCCGCCGCGTCCATGTGGGTTTTCGGCGGCGTGCTGAGGCTGCACCAGCGGTTTTTTTATGCCCTCGAAGCGCTGGGGGTCGAAGCGGAGCTGCACGACCGCGTCTTCAACGCCTTCCAGGTGGAGCAGGTGGATGTGAACAGCGACGAAGCCCTGCTCGCGCTGGGCACGAAGCTCGGCCTGGACGCCGCCAAGTTGCGCCAGGCCTGGAACTCCTTCGGCGTGCAGAGCAAGTGCATGCAGGCCACGCGGCTGTCGGACGACTACGGCATCGATGGCGTTCCGGCCCTGAGCATCGCCGGCCGGTACGTCACCGCGCCGTCCATGGTGGCCACGCGCGGCACGCCCGAGCGTCAGTCCGGCACCACAGCCCTGGCCGTGACCGATTACCTGATCGGACTGGCGCGAAAGTAATCGCGCCGAACTGGCGGCTGCGTGCAAGACAGGCCCTATAGAATGGCCTGCAAGAACTGTGCCGCCATGCGAACCACACACTCCACCCCGTCAAACAAGCCGCTGAAACTGCTGCCCTGGCTGGCCGCGCTGGCCGGCCTGTCCGCCTTCATGGCCCTGCCCGCCAGTGCCGAGAAGACCGACCGGGACAAGCCCATGTACTGGTCCGCCGACAACAGCGGCGACTTCGTCGTGGGCACCGATGGCGAGCTGATCGGCAACGTCCTCCTGACGCAGGGAACGATGCGCCTTGAGGCTGATCGCATCAAGGCGCAATTGCCGGCCGACGGCTTCTACCGCTTCTCCGCCTCCAGCACGAGCGAACGGCAGGTCAACTTCCGCCAAGCACGCGACACGGCGGGCGAGACCGTCGAAGGCCTGGCGGACCGTGTCGAGTACGACACCAAGACGGACAGCGTGCGCTTCGTCGGCCACGCCGTGCTGCGCCTGCTGCGCGGCAGCCTGGTGGCACAGGAAGCCTCCGGTGCCACCCTGGTCTATGACAAGCGCACCGAAACCATCCGCGCCACCGCCGGTGACGCCGCGCCCCATCCGGGCGGGCGCATCCGCGGCATGATCCTGCCACCGCAGGTCGGCGCCAGTGCGCCGGCCGCAGCCGCCTCCAGCGTGCCGCTGCAGCCCAGCACCACGATCCAGCAACCCGGCGCGCGCAAGGGCACATGAGTTCCACGCCGTCCTCCCCTGCGATCGACAGCAGCAGCAACAGCAGCACCAGCCGACTCGAGGCCACCGGCCTGGCCAAGACCTACGGCGTGCGCAAGGTCGTCAAGGACGTGCACGTGGCCGTCCGCAGCGGCGAGGTCGTGGGCCTGCTCGGCCCCAACGGCGCCGGCAAGACGACCAGCTTTTACATGATCGTGGGCCTGGTGCGCGCCGACGCCGGCAGCATCAGCATCGACGGTCGGGCCGTCGAACGCCTGCCCATCCACGAGCGCGCACGCCTGGGGCTTTCCTACCTGCCGCAGGAAGCCTCGATCTTCCGCAAGCTCACGGTGGAAGAGAACATCCGCGCCGTGCTGGAGCTGCAGGTCGACGAGAACGGCAAGGCGCTGGCCAAGAAGAAGATCGACGAGCTGCTCAACCGGCTGCTGCAGGAACTCTCCATCGAGAAGCTGCGCGAAAGCCCCGCGCCCGCGCTGTCCGGCGGTGAGCGCCGGCGCGTGGAGATCGCCCGCGCCCTGGCCACGCAGCCGCGCTTCATCCTGCTGGACGAGCCATTTGCCGGCGTGGACCCGATCGCCGTGCTGGAGATCCAGCGCATCATCGGCTTCCTGCGTGATCGCGGCATCGGCGTGCTGATCACGGACCACAACGTGCGCGAGACGCTGGGCATCTGCGACCGCGCCTACATCATCAGCGAAGGCGCCGTGCTGGCCGAAGGCCGGCCCGAGGAGATCGTTGACAACCCCGACGTTCGCAAGGTGTATCTCGGCGAGCACTTCCGGATGTAGACGGTATGAAACCGTCACTGCAGGTACGCCTCAGTCAGCACCTGGCGCTCACGCCCCAGCTGCAGCAATCCATCCGCCTGCTGCAGCTCTCGACCCTGGAGCTGCACCAGGAAGTCGAGCAGATGCTCTCGCAGAACCCGCTGCTCGAGACCGAAGAGGAATACAGCCCCAGCGCGCACGAGTTCGACGAACCGCGCGCTGCCGCGAGCAACGCCGACGAAGGCCACGATGGCCCCGGTGCCAGCGAAGCCCCGGACAGCGATTTCGGTGGCAGCAGCGAGATCAAGGCGGACGACTTCGGCACCACGGAGCGCGAGGACTGGGAGAACGGCACCGAGCGCGACGACTTCGACGGCATCCGCGAACTGCCCGGTCCGGCCAGCAGCGGCGGCGGTGACGATGACAACGAGCGCCAGGACAGCGCCGGCATCAGCCTGCAGGAGCACCTGCTGCAGCAGATGGCCGGCATGAATTTCTCGCCCGCCGACCGCACGGCGCTGCGCGTGCTGATCGAATCGCTGAACGAGGATGGCTGGCTCGAGGACAGCCTCGAGGAGATCGCCGAAGGCCTGATCGCTGACGACGAGGAAGGCCGCGAGGAACTGCTCGAACACCTGCGCATCGCCCTGCGCTGGCTGCAGCAGATGGACCCGGCCGGCATCGGCGCCAAGGACCTGCCCGAGTGCCTGATCATGCAGCTGCGCCAGCTGCAGCGGACACCCGCCCAGGCGATCGCCGTCATCATCTGCCGCCAGCACCTGGAGCTGCTGGCGCGGCGCGATCTCAAGAAGCTGATGGCCCTGACCGGCGCCGATGAAGAGCTGCTGCGCGAGGCGCAGGCGCTGATCCAGCGCCTGGACCCCAAGCCCGGCCGGCGCTTCACCCGCGAGGAAGCCGCCGCCGTCGTGCCCGACGTGATCGTGCGCCGTGTCGGCCGCGAACTGCGCGTGATGCTCAACCCCGAGGTGGCGCCGAAGCTGCGCATCAACGAGCTCTACGCCAACGCACTGCGCGCCACGCGCGGCGGCATCTCCAACAGCCCGCTCGGCGGCCAGCTGCAAGAAGCGCGCTGGTTCATCAAGAACATCCAGCAGCGCTTCGAGACCATCCTGCGCGTCTCCGAGGCCATCGTCGAGCGCCAGAAGGGCTTCTTCAGCCACGGCGAGCTGGCCATGAAGCCCCTCGTGCTGCGCGAGATCGCCGACGAGCTGGGACTGCACGAATCGACCATCTCGCGCGTGACCACGGCCAAGTACATGGCCACCTGCTACGGCACCTTCGAGCTCAAGTACTTCTTCGGCTCGGGCCTGTCCACCGAAGCCGGCGGCAATGCTTCGAGCACGGCCGTGCGGGCGCTGATCAAGCAGTTCGTGACGGCCGAAGACCCGGTCAAGCCGCTCTCCGACAACACGCTGGCCAGCATGCTCGAGGAACAAGGCATTCAGGTCGCGCGCCGCACGGTCGCCAAGTACCGTGAAGCGCTCAAGATCGCGCCGGCGCACCTTCGCAAAGCGATGTAGTCAGGCGGGGTGGGACAATCGCGCCCATGCCTGCTGCTCCCAAGTCCGAATCGCTCTATCTCTTTGCCTCTTGCGCCAGCGGCGTCGAACCGCTGCTGGAAGAGGAAGTCCGCGCCCTGCTGCCCAAGGCCCATGTCGAGGCCCTGCGCGGCGGTGTGGCCGTCAAGAGCGATGCGCTGGGCGCCATGCGCCTCAACCTGGAGAGCCGTCTCGCGCAGCGTGTGATGATCGAGCTGATCCAGGGCCCGTACCGGCACGAGGACGACCTCTACGCGCTGGCGCAGAAGGTCGACTGGTCGCGCTGGATCACGCCGGAGCACACGATCCGCGTGGACACCACCGCCCAGCGCTCGCCGCTGCGGTCCTTGAACTTCGCCACCCTGCGCATCAAGGACGCCATCTGCGACCAGCTGCGCGAGGCCACCGGCGCGCGCCCGAGCGTGGACACGCGCTACCCCGACTTACCGGTGATGCTGCATCTCGGCCCCGAGATCGCCGCGCTGTATGTGGACACCTCGGGCGAGCCCCTGTTCAAGCGCGGCTGGCGTGAAGACAAGGGCGACGCGCCGCTGAAGGAAACCCTGGCAGCCGCCATGCTGGCCGCTGCGGGCTGGAAGGGTGAGACAGCTCTCGTCGACCCCTGCTGCGGCTCCGGCACCATCGCCATCGAGGCCGCCCAGATCGCCTGCGGCATGGCTGCCGGCCTGAACCGGCGGTTTGCCTTCGAGCGCCAGCTGCCTTTTGACGCCCTGCGCACCGACTGGGCGCAGATGAAGCAGCAAGCCAAGGCCCGCGAGCATGCGCCCGCAGTGCCCATCTACAGCTCCGACGTCGCCTTCCGCATGGTCGACTTCGCGCGCCGCAACGCCGAACGTGCGGGCGTGGCCCAGTACATCCAGTTCAACGGTGGCGACGCGCTGGAACGCCCGGCGCCGCAACTGCCCGAGGGCATGGGCGGCACGCTGATGCTGAACCCGCCGTACGGCGAGCGGATCGAGGTGCGAGGCAAGGCCGGCGCAATGACCATGAGCCGCGATGCCGGCGGCTCCGAGGCCCGCGACGGCGGCGACGACTTCTTCCCACGCCTCTCGGCGCACTGGAAGCGCGCCTACACCGAGCAGCCCTGGACCGCCTGGCTGCTGTGCCCGGACATGAAGCTGCCCACCAAGATGCGACTCAAGGAATCGCGCCGCATCCCGATGTGGAACGGGCCGATCGAATGCCGGATGTTCCGCTTCGATCTGGTGAAGGGCTCGGCGCGCGAGAAGCCCGCCGCCCCTGACGCGAACTGAGGCCGGATTACTGCGGCTTGTTCTTCAGCTTGCCTTTCGGCATCACTGCCGTGACCGGCGGCGTGGGGCGGTCGGACACCGACGAAGATTCCTTCCCCGATCCGGTGTCCTTCTTCGGCTTCTTGGCCATCTTGCTGCTCTGTACGCCTTTGGGCATCGTGCTCTCCTCTTGCTGAAATTGCGGGTGCTACTTTAGCCGCGCAAATCCACGCGCGGCCTCAGCGTTTTGCAAAGGCCACGACGCGTGCAGCGCGCGACCAGGCCAGGGCCACGACGATAGCTTGCGCGAGCAGCAGGTCAAGCAGGAAGCTCCACACGCCGATGGGCGCCACCTGGATGCGCACCCAGGCGAACACCGCGGCCAGCACCAGGCCGAAGGCCGTCAGCAGCACGTAGATCAGCCACCAGCGCGGATGGCGCAGCACGTCGCGAAAGCCCGCCCACCAGGCGAAGAAGGCCGAGCGGCGGTAGGGCTCGGTGGCGAAGCGGGCGCGGGCGGCGTCCAGCGTGGCGCTGACGAAAGCCAGCAGCACGGCCACGGCGGCCATGGCCCAGTAGTGCGCCGCATCGGCGTCGGCAGACAGGATCACGGTCTCGCCATGACTGTCGGCCCAATTCATCAAGGCGGAGCCAATGCCGCCGAACACGCCCAGCGGCACGACGGCCCAGATCCACAGGCGCAGCATGCGGCCGTATTCGCGCAGGCCGGCCGAGGCCAGCTCGGAGATGGGCAGCGGCCTCTCGGCGCGCGTGACGGCCACGAGCAGCCCGCCGAGCCAGGGCAGCATGACGGCGAAGACGATCAGACCGCCCACGCCGGTGGCCGGCGACCAGCCGGCCGTCATCAGGGCCCCGAAGGCATCGGCCAGCACGCCGGTGTCAGCACCTTCCAGCAGGCTCGCGCCAGCCAGGCTGCGGCCCAGCAGCTGGTTCAGCTGGATGAAGAGCGGCAGGCTCACGATCAGCGTGGGCAGGGCCAGGGCGAGCGTCCACAGCAGCAGGAAACGCCATTGCAGCGCCTTGCTCAGGGCTTGTTTGCAGGTGGAAAAGAGACTCATGGTGCGGCTCAGAAGGCAGCGGCCACGAGGGCCAGCAGGGATTGGAAGACGGCGGCCACTTCGGTCACCAGGCGACGGGCGGGGCGGACATCGGACTTGATCGTGCGGCTGTTGTCCACGCGGTTGACGTCGGCGTAGTACAGGCCTTGCGGGTCCAGCTCGGCCGAGACGGCCTTGACCGGCTTGACCCAGGACTTGCGGATCCAGCGCGAGCCGTCGTCCCACTTCACCGTTTCGCTCGTGCCGTCGGCGAACTTGACGACGATGGTCTGCGGCACAGCCACGCCGGTGCGGCGCGTCAGCAGGGTGCAGCGCCACGGGAAGGGGCCGGGGGCCTTGCCCTCCTCGGCGGCGTCGCCGTCGTCTTTGCCCTTGGCCTTGTCCTTCTCCTCGTCGGCGTGCGACTTCTTCCAGGCCGCGCGCTGGGCCTTCGCGTGCGCCTTTTGCTGCGCCTCGGTCACCTCCACCCACTTGCCTTGGGCATCGGCGTAGCTTTCCAGCAGCGGCTCTTCTTCCTCGCACTTGAGGCTCTCGATGCGGTCGTCGATCTTGTTGGAGGCGTAGACCTGGCTGTCGAAGACGCGCTTGACGAGATCGGGCTGGCCGGAGACCTCGGCCAGCACGGCCTGCAGGTCGGCCGCCCCCGGGTGGCGGTACTTCCAGCGAGCGTAGTAGACCTTGAAGGCTTCCTCGAGCTTGGCCGAGCCGATGGCGGCTTCGAGGTCGCGCATGGTGGTGGCCGTGCGCGAGTAGACCGTGCCGTAGCTGTTGCTGGAGTAACGGTGCCAGGAGTTCTCGCCCAGGCCGTCCGGCGGGTTGTTGAGGCCGGCGGCCATGCGTTCCATGTCGAACACCTTCAGGCCGTTGGGCTTGATGCCCAGCCGCTTGAGCCATCCGGTCGTGAGGTGGATGTCTTGCTTGCGGGCGCGCAGCATGCGCTGGTCCCAGTACTCGTTCATGCCCTCATCCAGGAAGGGCTCCTCGAACTCGTTGGAGGCCAGCAGGCCGTAGAAGTAGCCGTGGCCGAATTCGTGGATGGTCACGAAGTCCAGCCCGAACTCGTTGAGCGTGCCAGGCTCGAGCTTGTCGTAGCCCTCGGCCGTGAAGAAGGTCGGGTACTCCATGCCGCCCGCCTCCTTGGCGTTGAAGGGCGGAATGACGGCAGTGACGGTCTTGTACGGGTAGGGGCCGAGCGTCTTGGAGAACCAGGTCAGCGAATCCTGCGTGGCCTTGAGCACGGCCGCCGCGTTGTGCTGGTACTCGGGCGGGAACAGCACCTTGATCTTGACCTTGGGGCTGCCCTCACCGGTCCAGTCGCCTTCGAGCACGGGGGCCGTGCGCTTGTCGGCCGTCCAGGCGAAGTCGTGCACGTCGCCCTGCACGAAGCGCTGGGTCACCCAGCCGTCCTTCTCGACGGCGGCTCCCTGCTCTTCGCCGGTGGCGCCCACCGTGTAGCCCTTGGGCACGCTGATGCTCACGTCATAGGTGCCAAAGTCAGCGTAGAACTCGCTGTGCATGTGCATCTCGTGCGCGTTCCAGCGCGGCTCGGTGGCGCCACGCTCGCCGGGCAGTTCCAGCACCGCGATCTTGGGGAACCACTGGCCGACGAGATGGAAAGTGCCGAAGTAGCCCGTGCGGGCCATCACGCGGGGCAGCTGCGAGAGGAAGTCTATATCGATCTTCGTGCTCGCGCCGGGCGCGACGCTGGCAGGCAGGTCCAGGCGCACGACGGTGTGGTCCGTCTCCGGTCCGTTGTCCGGATGCACGAACTGCCAGGCCACGGCCTTGTCGCCCTGGGCCACCTTGTTCAGCTTGATGTGGCCCCAGTCGCCGTCGTGGTGCGGCACGTCGGAGCGGAAGGAGAAGCCGTTCTTGCGCTCCTCGCTCATGAAGGTGCTGCCCTCGCCTTCGAAGGCGTTCAGGTAGAGGTGCAGGTAGACGGCACGTACTTCACGTGCGCTGCGGTTGCGCCAGGTGAGCTGCTGCTTGCCGGCGATGCGATGCGTCTCGGGGTCGAGCTTGGCTTCGATGCGGTAGTCGACCACGCGATCGCTGAGCGTTGCTTCCTGGCCGGTGCGTGGACCGCCCCAGGCGTTGGCGCTGCTCGGCTCGCGCACGAAGGCGGCGTTGGGCGCCGCAAGGGCGATGCCGTCGGGCGAAGGCGTGGCGGAGGCGGCTGCGGCCGGTGCCGGGAGCTCGGGAAGCGGCGCTTCCTTGTGAGAAACACCGGAGGCCACCAACACGCCAACGACAACGGCGGTCACGGCCCCGAGACTGATCTTGGTACGTCGCTTCATGAGCTTTTCACAAGCTGAACAAGCGCGCGATGGTAGTGGCCTGCCGGGTGTCGACTCGCCCGGATTTACACCGACGAGGCGACGCCTTTACCGCTCAGACATCGAAGGCCGGAAAGCTGACGCGCACGCGCAGCCCTGCCGCGCCGTCCGTGCGGTCCAGCAGTTCGACGCGGGCCTTCAAGGCCAACGCGATCTCGCGCACGATCGCCAGTCCCAGGCCGCTGCCCTCCTCGTGCTGAGTCGCGGCGCAGCGGTAAAAGCGCTCGAAGACATGGACCCGTTCGTGGGGCGCGATGCCCGGGCCGTTGTCCTCGACGACGAAGCGCGCCTCGTCACCCTCGCGCTCGACCGTGACCGTGACGGCACCGCCGGGCTGGCAGTAGCGCAGCGCGTTGTCCACCAGGTTCTCGAGCATGGCGCGCAGCAGCACCGGAGCGCCCAGCACCACGGCCGGTCCGACCTGCGATCCGAGGCCGAGGTCGATGCGCCGCGCGTCGGCAAATTCGGCCAGCTCGACGAGCACCTCTTTCGCGATCACACCCAACTCGGTCCGATGGGCCGCCAGCCGTTCGCCGACGCGGTGATCGGCGGCCGAAAGCGTCAGCAGCTGATGGATCAGGCGGATGCAGTGCTGCAGGGTTTCGTGGCTGGCTTCGAGCGCGGCCTGCTTGTCGGCCGGCCCGTCGCCGCGCATACCGATGCTGACCTGGGTGTTGAGCACCGTGATCGGCGTCTTGAGCTGGTGCGCAGCGTTCGAGATGAAGCGGTCGCGCTCCGTCACGTAGTGGGCGATGCGGGAGATGTAGTCGTTGATGGCCGCCAGCAGTGGCTTGAGCTCGGCGGGCGCGCCGGCGCCGTCGATGGGCTGGGTCGAGTCGGGCGCGTGTTCGCGCACGGCAGCGCCGATGCGCAGCACCGGAACCAGTGCAGCGCGCGCCCAGAGCCTGCCGAGCACGGCCACGGCCAGCAGCAGCAGCGCCTGCGGCCAGACGGCGCGCCACCAGATGCTGCGCGTCAGCAGGTTGCGCGCCTGCACGGTGGAGGCCACCTGGATCCACACCGAGATCGTGCCGCCGTTGACGTGCACCGGCTGGTTGAAGACGACGACGCGCGCGGCCGAGCCATCGATCTCCATGTCGAAGCCTCGCCAGGATTCGTGGGCGAGCTGCCTGTGCAGCCGCGGCAGCGCGGTGCTGCCGGTCAGCAGCCCGCCGGGTTCGGCGTCGACGCGGTAGTACACGCGATCGCCAGGGGCGATCTGCAGGTTCTCAAGTGCGGCGGGAGGCACCTCGAGGCGCAGCCCGTCCTCGCCGGCTTCGATGTCCTGGCCGATCATCCGGGCCGAGCCGACGAGGCGCTGGTCGACCAGTTCCTGCGCCATGTCGATGGCGCTCTGGTAGTTCAGCCAGCTGTTGATCAGGCTGAGGATCAGCAGCGGCGCGAGCAGGCCAACGTAGAGCTGCGAGCGCAGGCTGCGCATGCTCCAGCGCCTGAGCCGACCGCGCGGCGGCGGAGGCCGGTTCAAAGCATGTGGCCGCTGTGCGCGGCGGTGGCGCGCTTGAGCAGATAGCCCAGACCGCGCAGCGTGAAGATGCGTGCGTCGCTTGACTCGAGCTTGCGGCGCAGGCGCGACACGCAGACTTCGATCTTGCCCGTGCCCGGCTCGTCGTCGAGCGTGTAGACGCTGTCGAGCACCTGCGTCTTCGCAACCGTCTTGCCGACGTTGAACAGCAGGATCTCCAGCACGGCATGTTCGCGCGGCGTGAGGTGCAGGCGCTCGGTTTCGATGAAGAACTCGCGGGTGTTGCTGTTGTAGCGCAGGCTGCCGCAGGACAGCTCCGGGTTCTTCTGGCCGGCATTGCGCCGGGCGATGGCGCGCAGGCGTGCTTCGAGCTCGCCCAGATCGAAGGGCTTGGACAGGTAGTCGTCGGCCCCCGCATCGAGACCGGCGATGCGTGATTCCAGGCCGGCGTCCGCCGTGAGGATCAGGACCGGCACGGCATTGCCGGCCGAACGCAGCCGCGCCAGCACCTCGCGACCACCCATGCGCGGCAGGCTCATGTCCAGGATGACCGCATCGAAATGCTGGCCGCCCAAGGTGACGAGGGCCGCCTCGCCGTCGCGCGCGACGTCCACGGCGTAGCCCGAACGGGTCAGCGCCTGCGAGAGCCAGTTCGCCAGCGAGGCGTTGTCTTCAACGAGAAGAATGTGCATAGGCGAAAAAGGCTGTGCCGCAGCGCGACACAGCCTCCATCATGACGCAAGATGCACGGCTCAGAACTTGAAGCGCATGCCGGTGGCGAACTCGAGCTCGCTGTTGAAGGCCTGGCCGGCACCGAACTTCGCGCCGTTCTTCTGGGCGTCGCGCACGACCCAGTTGCCGGTCACGTTGAAGCGGTCAGCGGCGAAGTAGATGTCGGCCTGCTTGTCGAAGTGATAGCGCACCGCGCCGTACAGGCTGCGCTTGGAGCCATCGGCCGTGGCGGTTGCGCCCGAGGTATCGGCAAAGGCGTTCAGGATCACGCCGCCCTTCATGCCGGCGTTCGTGCCCTTCATGACCTGGTAGCCCAGGTCGTACTCGAAGGCGTTCGGCTGGTAGCTGATCGAGGTGGTCCAGGAGTTGTCGGTGCGCTTGCCCAGGCTGTTGCTCACGCCCTGCTCGGCCGTGTAGTGCACCAGGCCTGCGTTGAAGCGGAACGGGCCTGCGACCACGTTGCCGCCGAAGGCCAGGGTCTGGTGGAGCAGGTGGCCGTTGATGCCGCGGGCGTAGTTGCCGTTCACGTTCAGCACGACGCTGCCGACGTTGATCTTGTTGTAGGCCACCGAGACCGCTTCGCTCGTGCCGTTGACGTGGTCGCCCGGCAGCGACCCGCCACCGTTGTCGCTGCCGCCGCCGCCGGCGGAATTGAAGCCATAGGCCGCGCCAACCACGAGGTGCTCGTCGAAGACCTTCTTCCACATGACGCTGCTGTTCATGCGCGTGCCGCTCGGAGAGCCCGAGTAATAGATGAACTGCTTGAAGTTGTTGACGTTGCTGTAGCCGCCTTCCTTGGTCGTGACCTCGGCGCTGCCATAGGGGTCGCCCCAGGTGTTGGTGAAGTCGCGCGTCAGCGTGTTCTGGCGGCCGAAGGTCAGCTTGCCGAGGTCCTTGCTGTACAGACCCAGCCAGGCATCGCGGTTGAAGAGCTGGCCCGGGGTGTCTTCCCAGCCGGTGGCCATCTCGAATTCGTTCTCGAGCTTGGCGATGATCTTCAGGTCCGGCAGGGCGGCCGGCGCGGCGCTGCCCAGGGCGTGCTGGACGTCGAAGCCTAGGCGGTTGCCGCTGAAGTAGGCGGTCTGGTAGCCGGTGGCATGGTGGCCGGCGGCGTCCTGGTGGTTGACGTCGCTGAGCGTGGCCTCGATCAGACCGTAGATGGTCAGGCTGGACTGGCCGTTGCTGTACAGGGTGATGGCGCTGTCGTCCTTGGCGGGCCGGCCGTCCTGGTCGGTCGTCAGAGCGGTGACACGAGGCGCGGCCTTGGCGGGGGCCGCCGGAGCGGCCGCGGCGGCGGACGCTGCCTTCTGCTGGTTCTCGAGCTGGCCCAGGCGCTGGGTCAGGGCCTGGATCTGGGCCTTCAGATCGCCGAGTTCGTCGGCCTGGGCCGGCAGGGCTGCGGCGGCGAGCGTGCCGGCAAAGGCCAGGCCCATCAGGCGCACGAGCGGGGTGGCGCGCAGGCGCGCGGAGGTGGTGGATTGCATGTCTGTCTCCTCAAGCTTTGTTCAGCTGGTTTGTTCGGCCGGCCACGCGGCAGACCTGCTGTCAGGCTAGAAGGAGGCAGCTTGCGAACTGCTTGCGAACGCGCGGGCCGGGCGGTTCAAACGTTGCCAGGAGCTTTCAATCGAACAGCGCGAGCGCGCCGAGGACGGCCAGCGGCGCCGTGTCCGCGCGCAGGATGCGCGGGCCCAGGCTCAGCGCCACGAAGCCCTTGGCGCGGGCCGCATCCTCTTCGGAGGACGAAAGCCCGCCCTCGGGGCCGCTGAGCACGAGCGTCGAATCGCCGGGCGCGGCGCCGCGGCGCGCAAAGGGCTCGGCTGCCGTGGGACTCAGCAGCCAGCGTCGCTGGCCTTGTGGCTCGACCGGCAGCGCGGCCAGCCATTGCGCCAGGGTCTGCACCGGCGCGATCTCGGTGACCCGGGCACGCCCGCACTGCTCGGCCGCCGCGATGGCGACGCCGCGCCAGTGCTGGCGCTTTTTCTCGGCGCGATCGCCGGCGAGGCGCAGCACGGAGCGCTCGCTCATCAGCGGCTGGATGGCCGTGGCCCCCAGCTCGGTGGCTTTCTCGACGATGCCGTCCATGCGGTCGTTGGCCGGCATGACGATGGCAAGCGTCACCGCGATCGGCAACTCGCGATCCACGGCCTGCGGCTCGCCCAGGCGCACGCGCACTTCGCTGCGGCCCATCGCCAGCACCTCGGCCGGCCAGTCCTGGCCACGGCCATCGAACAGGGTGACGGCATCGCCCGGTTGCAGGCGCAGCACCTGCACGTGGCGGGTGGCGCCCGGCGGTAGGCTCAGCTCGCTGCCCGGAGCGGTCAGCGGCTCTTCGACGTACAGACGGGCCATCGTTGTTTCTTAGAGGCGCATTTCGAGCCGCACGCGGTCGGCCGCGGCTTCGCCATCGGTGCGGTCGACTTCGGCCACGATCTTCCAGGCCAGCTCGCGCAGCTCCGCCAGCTCGGTGCAGCGCTCGACATCGAGCACCATGCGATAGCCCTTGATCAGGCCCAGATGCTGACGTGCGTTCTCGGTGAGCCAGCTGTAGAGCTCGTCAAAGCCCATCGGCTCGCCGGACGCAACGGGCGTGGGAGCAAAGACAGACCCGGACGCAGCGGCCGATGCGGGTGCAGATGTGAGTGCAGAAGCTGGCGCAGGCACAGGCACAGGCACAGCTGCAGGCGATGATGGAGCAGATGCGGGCGCCGCCTTGGGCGCGGCGGCCACGCTGGCCGCGATCAGGCCGTGCTGCAGCAGGAAGTCGAGATCGGCTTCCGTCGTGCCGCGCACCATCTCCAGCCAGACCCGCGCAGAGCGCGTGCCGTCGAGCATCAGCAGCAGATTGCGCGCGCTGCGCGAGAGCGGCAGGGCGCGCGCCTTGATCTCGGCGCGGCCGGCTTCGGTCTTTTGATACGCGGCGTCGAGCATCGTGTGTGCGCGCTCCCTGGTGATGGCCGATCAGGCCTTGGTGTCGCGCAGCTCGCGACGCAAGATCTTGCCGACCGGGCTCTTGGGCAGCTCGGTGCGGAACTCGATCAGCTTGGGCCGCTTGTAGCCCGTCATGTTGGATTCGCAGTAGGCGCGCACCTGGGCTTCGGTCAGTGCGGGGTCCTTCTTGACGATGAAGAGCTTGACGGCCTCGCCCGAACGCTCGTCCGGCACGCCGATGGCTGCGGCTTCGAGCACGCCGTCCATCATCGTGATCACGTCCTCGACCTCGCTCGGATAGACGTTGAAGCCGCTCACCAGGATCATGTCCTTCTTGCGGTCGACGATGCGGAAGAAGCCGCGCTCGTCCATGGTGCCGATGTCGCCGGTGCGGAAGTAGCCGTCGGCCGTCATGACCTTGGCGGTTTCGTCGGGGCGCTGCCAATAGCCGGCCATGACCTGCGGGCCGCGGATGGCGATCTCGCCCACGCCGCCTTGGGGCACGAACCGGCCCTCGTCATCGAGCAGCGCCATCTCGGTGTTGGACACCGGCAGGCCGATGGTGCCGGTGTAGGTGGTGCTGTCCGTCGGGTTGCAACTCGCCACCGGCGAGGTCTCCGACAGGCCGTAGCCTTCGACGATGGGGCAGCCGGTCTTCTCAAGCCAGAGCTTGGCCGTGGCTTGCTGGACGGCCATGCCGCCACCGACCGACATCACGAGGTGGCTCCAGTCCACCTTGTTGAAGTCGGCGTGGCGCGCCATCGCCATGAACAGCGTGTTCACGGCCGGGAAGCTGTGAACCTTGTGCTTGGAGAGTTCCTTGAACACCGCCGGCAGGTCGCGCGGGTTCGGAATCATGATATTGCAGCCGCCCAGGTGCATGGAGAGCATCAGGTTGGCCGTGAATCCGAAGATGTGATACAGCGGCAGCGCGGCCACGGTGTTGAGCTGCTCGCCCGCCGGCACCTTCTTCAAGGCCGGCTGGTACCAGGCGCTGGCCTGCATGACGTTGGCCACGAGGTTGCGATGCAGCAGCACCGCGCCCTTGGACACGCCCGTCGTGCCGCCGGTGTACTGCAGCACGGCGATGTCCTCGGGGCCGACGGCGGGCGTCTTGTAGGGCTGGCCGCGGCCGCGGGTGACGGCGTCCTTGAAGTTCACGGCGCCCGGCAACTCGAAGGCCGGCACCATCTTCTTCACGTTGCGCACCACGTAGTTGACGATCATGCCGAGCGGGAAGCCCAGCATCTCGCCCATCGAGGCCAGCACGACGTGCTTGGTCGGCACATGGGCCGCGACCTGCTGCAGCGTGGAGGCGAAGTTCTCCAGGATGACGATGGCCTTGGCGCCGGCATCCTTGAGCTGGTGCTCCAGCTCTCTGGCCGTGTAGAGCGGGTTGACGTTGACCAGCACATAACCGGCGCGCAGCACGGCAGCCACGGCGATGGGGTACTGGAAGACGTTGGGCATCATCACGGCGATGCGGTCGCCCTTTTCCAGGCCCAGGCTCTGGAAGTAGGCGGCCAGGGCACGCGACTGCTCGTCCATCTGCGCAAAGCTCAGGGCCTTGCCCATCATCTTGGCTGCCGACTTGTCGGCATGCTTCTTGAAGGCCGCGTCCATCAGCTCGACGAGGGACGGGTAGGCATCGGCGTCAACATCCGCAGGCACGCCTTCGGAGTATTGCTGCAGCCAGATTCGATCCATGAGAGTCTCCATAACAATCCCGGGATTCTGACTCATAGCTGACGCCTTGACGCCTCGGGTATTCAATATCGGATGCTAACGGGGCCTAACGCCCTGCCTGCAGGCCATCCCATGCGGATATGCCCGCAGCGCGCACATGCCGGCGTGAACGATCTCACGGCCACGACCGCACGCTCTTTTCAGGGGCCCCAGAGGGCGAGGCCGGCCAGCCGGATTTGCCCGTCGCGGGAGCTGGCCTGCGCAAAGCGCCAGAGCGGCTTGCTCGATATCCACGCCGCCAAAGACATTGAATTGCCGTCACGTCCGTGTCTGGTCATGGCAGCAAAAAGCACACAGGAGTGCCCATGATTTCGAAGCATCTTCAAACCATCAAGTTCGGCTTGGGCACGACCTTCGACCCCAGCCGGCTGTCCAAGATGAGATTTGTCATCCGTTCAGAGGATGCCGCGAGCCTGGGCGCCGCGATTCCAGCGTCCTCAACCCGCAGTTCTGGCACCGAAAACGCTGGTGCCTCCTTCCTGTGGGCGGCGTACGGCTTGGACTTCACCCTGGGCCCCTCGGGCATCTTGCTGGTTGAGTTTCACGAGCGCTATCAGGACACAGAAGTGCCTCCGAACGGCATCTGGAATTCCGGGGCCGTCACGATCTCGCCGCGCACAACAAGCCGCGTGCACAAAGCGGCTGGAGGCCGGGCGCCTGCGAGGCACCCGGCCTTCTTTCATTCCACCGCCTTGAGCATGTCCTCGACAACCTTCTTGGCGTCGCCGAAGACCATCATCGTCTTGTCCATGTAGAACAGCTCGTTGTCCAGGCCCGCGTAGCCGGCCGCCATGGAGCGCTTGTTCACGATCACCGTCTTGGCCTTGTAGGCCTCCAGGATGGGCATGCCGTAGATCGCGCTGCCCTTCACGTGCGCGGCGGGGTTCACCACGTCGTTGGCGCCGAGGATGATGGCCACGTCGGCCTGGCCGAACTCGGCGTTGATGTCTTCCATCTCGAAGACCTGGTCGTAGGGCACTTCGGCCTCGGCCAGCAGCACGTTCATGTGGCCCGGCATGCGGCCGGCCACCGGATGGATGGCGTACTTGACCGTCACGCCCTTCTCGGCGAGCTTGGCCGCCAGCTCCTTCACCGCGTGCTGGGCGCGGGCCACGGCCAGGCCGTAGCCGGGCACGATGATGACGGTCTCGGCATTGCCCATGATGAAGGCGGCGTCGTCCGCGCTGCCGCTCTTGACCGGGCGCTGCTCCTGTGCGCCCGCTGCGGCGCCGACCTCGCCGCCGAAGCCGCCCAGAATCACGCTGAAGAACGAGCGGTTCATCGCCTTGCACATGATGTAGCTGAGGATGGCGCCCGAGCTGCCCACCAGGCTGCCCGCGATGATCAGCATCGGGTTGTTCAGCGAGAAGCCGATGCCCGCCGCCGCCCAGCCCGAGTAGCTGTTGAGCATGGAGACGACGACCGGCATGTCGGCACCGCCGATCGGGATGATCAGCGTCACGCCCAGCACGAAGCCCGCGGCCACGACGATGCCAAAGTCCATCGGCGATTGCGAATCGAAGAAGCCGTAGCAGAAGAACAGCGCCACCAGGCCGAGCACGGCGTTGAGCGCGTGCTGGCCCTTGAAGACCACCGGCGCGCCCTGAAACAGGCGGAATTTGCTCTTGCCGCTGAGCTTGCCCCAGGCGATGACGGAGCCGGTGAAGGTCAGCGCGCCGATGAAGGCACCTAAAGCAAGCTCGATGCGGTTGCCGCCGGGCAAGGCCGTGGTGCCGGGCAGCGCGATGCCGAAGGCCGCGGGCTCGGCCGCCGCTGCCGCGGCAATCGCCACCGCGGCCAGGCCGATCATGCTGTGGAAGAAGGCCACCAGCTCGGGCATCTTGGTCATCTCAACCGTCTTGGCGCGCCAAGCGCCGTAGCCGCCGCCGACGACGAGGCCCAGCAAGACCCACGACAAGCCGAAGCCGGAGCCCGAGAGCTTGACGATCAACGCCACCGTGGTCAGCGCCGCGATGGCCATCCCCGCCATGCCGAAGGCGTTGCCCCGGATGGAGGTGGTCGGGTGCGAGAGGCCCTTGAGCGACTGGATGAAACAGACGCTGGCCAGCAAGTAGAGCAGGACGACGAGGTTCATGCTCATTTGGCGGCCTCCGGCTTCTTGCCTTCCTTCTTCTTGAACATCGCCAGCATCCGCCTCGTCACGAGGAAGCCGCCGAAGATGTTCACCGCCGCCAGCGCCACGGCCAGCACGCCCATGGTCTTGGCGAAGGGCGTTTCGGTCAGCGCCGCCGCCAGCATGGCGCCGACGATGACGATGGCCGAGATCGCGTTGGTCACGGCCATCAGCGGCGTGTGCAGCGCCGGCGTGACGTTCCAGACCACGTGGTAGCCCACGTAGATGGCCAGCACGAAGATGATCAGATTGGTGACCGTGTGGTTGACGATGTCGAGTTCCATGGTGTGGGTCCTTCACTTTCTCCGTACTTCGCCGCCTTGGGCCATCAGGCAGGCAGCGACGATGTCGTCGTCCATCGGCACCTGGAACTTGCCCTCTTTGTCGATGACGAGCTTGAGGAAGTCCAGCACATTGCGCGCATACAGCGCCGAGGCATCGGCCGCCACCTGCGCCGGCAGATCGGTTTCGCCGACCAGCGTGACGCCGTGCTTCTGCACCGTCTTGCCGGCCTCGGTCAGCGGGCAGTTGCCGCCCGCCGCCGCAGCCAGGTCCACGATGACCGAGCCCGGCTTCATTGCCTTGACCATGTCCTCGCTGACCAGCACCGGCGCCGCGCGGCCCGGAATCAGCGCCGTGGTGATGACCACATCGGCCTGCGCCACGCGCTTGGCCACTTCCACCTTCTGCCGATCGAGCCAGCTCTGCGGCATCGGGCGGGCGTAGCCGCCCACGCCTTCGGCGGCTTCCTTCTCTTCGGCGGTCTCGTAGGGCACATCGATGAACTTGGCGCCGAGCGATTCGACCTGCTCCTTGACCGAAGGCCGCACGTCCGAAGCCTCGATCACAGCGCCGAGCCGCTTGGCCGTGGCGATCGCCTGCAGGCCCGCCACGCCGACGCCGAGCACGACGACGCGCGCGGCCTTCACCGTGCCGGCTGCCGTCATCAGCATCGGGAAGAAGCGCTGGTACTGGTTGGCCGCGATCATCACAGCCTTGTAGCCGGCGATGTTGGCCTGGCTGGAGAGCACGTCCATGCTCTGCGCACGCGTCGTGCGCGGCGCGGCCTCGAGCGCGAAGGCGGTGAGCTTGGCATCAGCCAGGGTCTGGAGGCCGGCTGCATCGAAGGGGTTGAGCATGCCCACGAGCGCGGCATCGGGCTTCATCAGCGCCAGCTCCGAGCCATCGGGCCGCTGGACTTTGAGCACCAGCTCGCAACCCAGGGCCTGGGCGCGGTCCACGATCTCGCAGCCGACGGCCACGTAGGCTTCGTCCGTGCAGCTGGCGCGCAAACCGGCGCCGGCCTCCAGGCGGATCACATGGCCCTGGCTCTTGAGCTTCTTCGCCGTCTCGGGCGTGACGGCCACACGGGTCTCTCCAGCCGCGCTTTCGCGCGGTACGCCTATCAGCATGGGGATCTCCTTGGGGCTGGTGAACCCCAAACGCGGCCGAGCTTACACAATAGGCACCGCCGGTCAGCCCGGGAAAGCACGAAAGCAGCAATGACCCAAAAGCACAGATGGAAGCCCGCCGCCACGGTAGCCGCCGTGATCGAGCATGCGGGGCGATTCCTGCTCGTCGAGGAAGAAACCGCGGACGGCCTCAAGCTCAACAACCCCGCCGGCCATCTCGACCCGGGTGAATCGCCCCTGCAGGGCGTGGTGCGGGAGACGCTGGAAGAGACCGCGCGCGACTTCACGCCCGAGGCCTTCCTTGGCGTGTTCATGTCGGCCCACCGCAACGTGACCTACCTGCGCTTGGCTTTCTGCGGCCGCGTCGGCGAGGAAATCCCCGGGCGAGTGTTGGATGAAGGCATCGCCCGCACGCTCTGGATGACGGCCGACGAGCTGCGCGCCTGCCCGCAGCGCCACCGCACACCGCTGCTGATGGCCTGCATCGAGGCCTATCTGGCCGGCCGGCGCCTGTCACTGGACGCGATATACACCCACGACTCCGCGCTTTCGCCCTGTTTGGGACAATCCGGGACATGAGTTCCAAGAAACAACGTGTCGTCGTCGGCCTGTCCGGCGGCGTCGATTCCGCCGTGACCGCCCACCTGCTCAAACAGCAGGGGCACGAGGTCGTCGGCATCTTCATGAAGAACTGGGAAGACGACGACGACAGCGAGTACTGCTCGTCCAACATCGACTTCGTGGACGCCGCCGCCGTGGCCGACGTGATCGGCATCGAGATCGAGCACGTCAACTTCGCCGCCGACTACAAGGACCGCGTCTTCGCCGCCTTCCTGCGCGAGTACGAGGCCGGCCGCACGCCCAACCCCGACGTGCTGTGCAACGCCGAGATCAAGTTCAAGGCCTTCCTCGACCACGCCATGCGACTTGGCGCCGAGAAGATCGCGACCGGCCACTACGCCCGCGTTCGCGAAGTGAATGGCGTGCACCAGCTGCTCAAGGGTTTGGACAACACCAAGGACCAGAGCTACTTCCTGCACCGCCTGAACCAGGCGCAGTTGGCCAAGACCCTGTTCCCGGTCGGCGAGCTGAAGAAGACCGAGGTGCGCCGCATCGCCGAGGAGATCGGCCTGCCCAACGCCAAGAAGAAGGACTCGACCGGCATTTGCTTCATCGGCGAACGGCCGTTCCGCGAGTTCCTGAACCGCTACCTCTCGCACCAGCCAGGTCCGATCGTGGACGAGCGCGGCCGCAAGATCGGCGAGCACGTCGGCCTGTCCTTCTACACGCTGGGGCAACGCCAGGGTCTGGGCATCGGTGGCGTCAAGGAGAAGGGTGCGCCGCGCGGCAGCGGCGACCACGCACCGTGGTTCGTGGCTCGCAAAGACCTGGGGAAGAACCTGCTGGTCGCCGTGCAAGGCCACGACCATCCGCTGCTGCAAAGCCACAGCCTCGTGGCCGACGACCTGGCATGGACGCACGAGCAGCCGGCCGACAGCGAGATCGCGGCCAAGACGCGCTACCGCCAGAGCGATGCCGCGTGCGTCTTCCGGGGTGCTGACGGCGCGTTCAAGCTGAGCTTCAGCGAACCGCAATGGGCCGTGACGCCGGGCCAGAGCGCGGTGCTGTACGACGGCGAGGTCTGTCTCGGCGGCGGCGTGATCGCCAGCGCGGCCGCATGAATCTCGAGCGCTTCGACCGCGCGCTCGCGCGCATCGCCCAGCCCAACGTGGTGCTGCGCGTGGCCGCGCTCTCCATCTGCCTGCTGGAGCTGGCCGCGGCCGGCGCCGCGCTGCTGGGTTATCGCACCGACCCGTATGACGGAGCCCTGCCCGCGCTCTACCGGCGCCTGGGCGGTGGCAACAACGATGCCGCCTTGCTGGTGCTGTGCCTGGGCCTGCTGCTCGTCTTTGCCTGGCAATACTGGCGGCTGGCGCGCGATGGCCGTGCCGATCAACCGCCGCCGCACGCGCTGACGCGCATCCTGATCGTTGACGCTCTGGCCATGGCCGTGACGCCGGGTCTGCCCTTCCTCGTGACCGCCCTGGCCGCCGTGCTGCTGCAGGTGCGCACGGCCTTTCTGTTCGCGCTTGCCCAGATCGCGGCCAACCTGATGCTGTACTGGCTGCTGCCAGGCAGCGAGGTGCCAACGTTGATGGACTCGCTGGGCCTGTTCATGGCGATGCTGGCCCTGCACGGCATGGCTTTCGGCCTGGGCCGCATGGCCGCGGCAGAGGCCGAGAAGCGCCGCTGGCTGCAGGTGATGCTGGCCGAGCGTCTTTCCGCTGAGCAGTTGCAAGCCGAACAGCTGCGCTATGCCGAGCGCCTCTCGCTGGCGCGCGAGCTGCACGACGTTTTTGGCCACCACCTCACCGCGCTGAACCTGCAACTGCAACTCGGCAGCGCCTTGCTTGCACGCAGCGACGCCGATGGCGCCAGTCACGCGGTGGAGCGCGCCCGCGAAGGCGCAGCGCAGCTGCTGTCCGATGTACGCGAAGCCGTCTCAGCCCAGCGCGGCCAAGGCCGCATCGACCTTTCCGCTGCCCTGCAGGCGTTGGCCGACGGCATCGCCAGCGCTCGCATCGAACTCGACATCGCCGAAGCAGCCCGCGACCTGAGCCCGCGCGCCGCCCATGCCCTGCTGCGCTGCGTGCAGGAGGCCGTGACCAACAGCGTGCGCCACGCCCGCGCCTCCCGCATCGCGATCGCGCTGACGGCTGGCGCGGAGGAGATCGCCGTGAGCATCGACGACGATGGCCTGGGCGCGTCGCGCTATGCTGCGGGCAATGGACTCCAGGGCATGGCCGAGCGCATGACTGAACTCGGCGGTGTGATGCGGGTGACGCGCACCAGCCCAGGATTCCGCATCGAACTGCGTTGTCCGAGGTCGGCATGAGAATTTTTTTGGTCGAAGACCAGCAACTGGTGCTCGAGGGCCTGAAAGGCCTGCTGGCCCTGCACGAAGACATCGAGATCGTCGGCGAGGCCCCTGACGGCGCCGAGGCCATTGAGCGCATCCCGGAGCTGATGCCCGACATCGTGCTCTCGGACATGCGCATGCCGCGCCTTGACGGCCTGGGCCTGATCCGCGCCCTGGCCGCACGCGCCCTGGCCGTGCCCGTGGTGCTGCTCACCACTTTTGACGATGCCGCCGTGTTCGACGAAGCCGTGCGCGCCGGCGCCCGTGGCTTCCTGCTCAAGGCGATCAGTCCCGACACCTTGGTACAGGCGCTGCGCGAAGTGGCCGGCGGCGGCACCGCCCTGCGCCCCACGCTGACCACCCGCGTGGAGCAAGCCGGCCGCAAGTCCGAGCGCGCCTTCGACGCCATCCCGGAGCCGGACCCGCTCTCGCCCAAGGAGCTGCAGGTGCTGCGCCTGGTGGCCAGCGGCCGCTCCAACACCGAGATCGCTGCCCTGCTGGGCAACAGCGAGGGCGTGATCAAGAACCACTGCTCGGCGATCTTTTCCAAGATGGGCGTGCGGGACAGAACCCAGGCTGTGCTCAGGGCGATTGATCTGGGCTGGATCTAACCGCCAAAATCGGCGGCATGCCCGCCTCGATGATTCCCTGCCTGCGCTACGCCGATGCGCCCGCCGCCATCACTTGGCTGGTGCGCGCCTTCGGGTTTGAAGTGAACCTCGTGGTGCCCAACGGGCATGGCGGCATCGCTCACGCCCAGCTCGTCCACCGTGATCCGGTGCGTGGCGACGCGATGGTGATGCTGGCCAGCGCCGAGCCGCTCGGCGAATTCGGCCAGCTGATGGTGCAGCCCTTCGCATGCGAAGGCCGCTCCACCCAGTGCATCTATCTGGTCGTGGACGCCGTCGATGCCCACCACGAGCGCGCCGCAGCCAGCGGCGCCGACGTCGTCATGCCACTGGTCGACCAGGACTACGGCGGCCGCGGCTACAGCTGCCGCGACATCGAAGGCCATCTCTGGAGCTTCGGCAGCTACGACCCCTGGGCCCAGTGAGGCTCCTTGCGGGCTACAGCGCAAGCATGGCGAACATGAAGAGCACGGTCGCGCCCATGACGAAGGTGGCGAACCACCCGACGATGGCCGTGCCGCGCGGCACGGTGTAGCTCCCCATCAAGCTCTTCGAGCCGCCAATCATCAGCATCAGCGCCGTGCCGAGCAGCATGGCGGCCGGGCGCCGGCTTCCATCTTGGGGTGACGTTGGAGGCTCGGCCCAAGGGATGCCAGGCATCAAGTTCGTGAAGGGCCTGTACACGGCGCGAAGGCAAAACCGGCCTGAACTTCGGGGATTTCACCGGAAGCATGCCGCGGTTCGCATGCTCAAATGCAAGACAGAAATCGACAACGATTCACAGGGGGGAAGGAATGCAAAGCCGCCGCACGCTGCTGCTGATGGGTATTCTTTTGGTTCTGCTCGCCGGCTACTTGGGCCGTACTGAATTGAGCGGCTTGTTTTCCTCAGAGGCCCGACCAGAGCGACCTCTGCCAGGCGCAAATTCCATCGTGAAGTTCACGGTTACCCATGAGCCAAATGGCGAGTGGATGGCCCACGTGGACTACTTCTATACCGGCGAACCAGTTGGAGCGCATCTTCTTGTCAAGGCAACGCGTTCTGGCGATTCCGAGAATGCTCTCGCTCGCTATCAGTGGTCGGCGACGAAGGTGCTGGAGCGGGGCGGCCACCATGTGGACATTGCCCTCGTTCGACCCGGAGACATCGCACGTGAGACCAGCACGTCCTCAGTGCGCGCGTCCCTTTGGCGCCCGGGTGTCGCGATTGCGGAGCAGTCACTCGAGCAAACCATCGACTGGCCTGATCAGCAGACGTACTGGAGCGAGGTCTCCTTGCGATCCAAGAGCAACGCGAAGCTCCTGGAAGAAGCCATAGCTGGAATCGACTCCGGGGATGCAGGTGCAATCGAACTTGCACAGCGAAATCTGAAATCGCTGTTGGTGCGAGATCCCCGTGCAGTGCAAGCCTACGTAGAGTTGGCGCGATGCGCGATGAAGCTCCACTGGGGGCCGGATGGGCTGCATCAGGCCGAGACTTTGCTGGACTCCGCACTGGGCATTGACAAGGAAGACAAGAGTGCCCGCATCCTGAAGGCTTACGTCTATGCGCATCAACGGCGCTACGCGCTCGCACTGAAGTTGAACGAAGAAGTTGCGCAGAGCGGTACCGACAATCTCTGGCTTTGGACGAATTGGGGCGAGACGCATGAATTGATGGGCAATACGACTGCAGCCATCGAGAAATACCGGGAAGCGATCGGTCGTCCACGGCCGCACAGTAGCTACGATCGTGCTCAGGATTTTGCTTACGGGCGCCTGATCGATTTGCTGGGGGCTCGAAAGGATCTCGACGGCGTTCAAGCGGTCTATGAGCAGCACGTGCAGGCTTACGGCAAGGCCGATTGCTATAGCGCGCAATTTGCGCGCTTTCTCGTCGAGAAGCGGAGTGACATCAGCGGAGGCATCGCGCTCGCCGAGGCCATTGCTTCTGGGCCCTGCCGAGATCCGGATGCACAGCGAGCTCTGGGACTGGTCTGGTACAGCGCGTGGGCGGCATCGCCTGAATCCAATCGAGCCGCCTTGCTGAATAAGGCGCGCCTGAGTTATCCGCCGGGGCCCCGTTTGCTCTTGGCACTCGCAGGTTCCGAGCGAACACTGCCGACTCTGCGCCTGCTCCTCAATCACGGAGAAACCATCGATGAGCGCGACAACAACCAGATGAACGCACTCGCGTATGCACTGAACGGGCACGAGTACGCGGCTGCCAAGCGGCTGCTCTCACTCGGTGCGAGGGCGGATGCAACGGTGGGTGAGGCTGAGGTCCCAGTTGCGTTGCTCCCCGTGATTAACGAAGATGCCGAGGGCATTCGCATGATGCAGAAAGTTGGCGTCAACTACTCGACACTGACCTTTCAAGGCATGACCGCCGTAGATCTGGCCCGCCGCAACGGCAACACGAGGCTGTTGGAGTGGCTCAAGAGCTCCAAGCAGACACCGAGCGTGTAGGCAACTTCCGTGAAGGGAATGCTGCGATGCGTGCGGGCCCTCACGCGATGGGTACGCGTTGGCCGCGTTATGGGGGTCGCTTTCAGCCTGACGCTGCCGGCTGCGTCGCAGCAATAGCGGTCAGTGCCATCACTTGGCTCAACGCCTTGGCGCCCTTGAACCGGATGGCCTCTAGAACCACCCACCCTCAGTTGGACAACTGGCCTTGGGCGCGCCGTGGGCCGATTGCCCCTTGCTGCCCCGTCCCCTTTGCGCTGCATGCCCTCGCTGAGGGCCGTCGATAAGAAAAAAGCCCCAAGCCAAATTGGCTTAGGGCTGCTTGTTGACCAAAGATAGAGAGGTAGATCCTAGAACGGGATGTCGTCGTCCATGTCATCGAAGCCGGTGCTGGACTTCGGGGCCTGACGCGGAGCCGGAGCGCTGCGCGGAGCAGCCGGGGCGCGAGGCGCCGCCGAACGGCCGCCGCCGGTGTCGCCATAGTCACCGCCGCGGTCCTGGCTGCGCTCGCGGGTGTAGCCGCCACCGCCACCGCCGCCCATGTCGTCGCCACCGCCACCGCCGCCGCCTTCACGGCCACCCAGCAGCTGCATGGTGTCGCAGACGATTTCGGTGGTGTATTGGTCCTTGCCGTCCTTGTCCTGCCACTTGCGGGTCTTCAGGCGGCCCTCGATGTAGACCGGGCGGCCCTTCTTCAGGTATTCACCGGCGATCTCGGCCTGGCGGTCGTACAGCACGACGCGGTGCCATTCGGTTTCTTCCTGGCGCTCGCCGCTCTCGCGGTTCTTCCAGTTGCGGGTGGTGGCCAGGTTCAGATTGCAGACGGCGGAGCCGCTCGGGGTGTAGCGCACCTCGGGATCACGCCCGAGATTGCCGATGAGGATGACTTTGTTGACGCTGGCCATGGTTTCGCTCGAACCGAAAGATTGAGGTGGGGATTATGCCGCCGCAGCCGGCAACGGCGGATCCCGCCAATCATCCAGTGAATCCCGCATTTGGTCGCCGCCAGGGCCGCGAACCGGGCTTGCCTGCCTAAGATCGCTCCCATGTCCCCTGCCAGCCCCACCTCCAGCCGTCCCCAGCGCCATCCAGGCGCCAAGGCTCGCCCTGCGCGCCGGCTGTGGCTGACCTACGCCGGCGCCTGCCTGCTGGCCTGGCTGCTCTACGTGCTGGCCGGCACCGAGGTCCAGCGCGGCCTGTGGCAGTGGCGCGAGGCCCTCTACCAGGCCACGCTCTCGCTCTGGCCCGCCTTCCTGCTCGGTGCGGCCACGATCCCCTGGCTGGGCTGGATGCAGGGTCGCAGCTTTGGCGCCAGCGCGGCGCTGCATCTGACGGCCGGCGTGATGTTCGGCCTGCTCTGGCAGGCACTGGAATTCGGCGCCGCCTGGGGCCTGTTCGGCATCGAGCACGCCCGGGCGGTGCTGGCCCAGACCCTGCTGTGGCGCGAGATGTGGGGCGTGGTCGTCTACAGCGCCCTGGCCGCCACATTGACAGCGGTGCTGCAGGCGCAGGCGGCCCGCGCGGCCCAGGTCGCCACCGCCCAGGCCGAAGCCGCCCTGGCGCGCGCCGAGCTGGCGGCCATCAGCGGCAAGCTGAACCCGCATTTCCTGTTCAACACGCTCAACACCCTGATCGCCCTGACCCGCCGCGACCCGCAGGCGGCCGAACAAGGCCTGCTGCGCTTCTCCGGCATGCTGCGCTACGTGCTGGCCACCAAGCGCGAGGCCACCGAGCGCGTGCCGCTGGCCGAGGAGCTGGAGTTCGTGCGCGACTACCTGGCCCTGGAAAGCCTGCGCCTGGGCGCTCGGCTCTCGGTGGACTGGCAGCTCGACCCGGCCACGCTGTCCGACGAGATCCCGCCGCTGACGCTGCAGCCGCTGGTCGAAAACAGCGTGCTGCACGGCGTGGCGCCCCGGGTGAGCGGCGGCAGCATCCGCATCGAGGCGCGCCGCAATGCGCTCAACCAGGGACTGGAACTGTCTGTCTCCGACGACGGCCCCGGCTGCGACCCGGCCGAAGTGGAGCGTGAGCGCAAGAGCGGCGGCGTCGGCCTCTCGGCGCTCAAGCGCCGCTTCGCCCTGGATTTCGACGGCCGTGCGCGCCTGCGCGTGCACACCGCCCCCGGCGCGGGTTTCCGCGTCGACCTCTGGATCCCACAAACATGACGATCAAGACCCTCATCGCCGAAGACGAGCCGTTGGCCGCCGAGGCCCTGGCCGAATGGGTGGAAGCTCACCCGAGCCTGACGCTCGTGGCCGTGTGCCATGACGGCGCCAGTGCACTGGCCCAATGCCAGGCGCTGCAGCCCGAACTGGTGCTCTCCGACATCAACATGCCCGGCCTGACCGGCCTGCAGCTGGCGCGCGCGCTGGCCAACGAGCCACAGGCCCCGGCGCTGATCTTCACGACGGCCTACGACGAACACGCACTGGCGGCCTTCGAGCTGCACGCCGTGGACTACCTGCTCAAGCCCTTCTCGCGCGAGCGCTTCGAGGAGGCGATCGAGCATGCGCTGTCGCGCAAGCCTGCAGCTGCAGAAGTCGCCAGCTCGCTCGAAGACCAGGGCCCGCTGACGCGCGTGCTGGTGCGCGACCAGGGCAAGATCTTCCCGCTGCAGGTCACCGACATCGAGCACCTGCATTCCGACAGCAAGTACACGGCGATCACGAGCCGGGGCCGCAGCTACCTGGTGCGCCTGCCGATCACCGCCTTCGAACAACGGCTGGACCCCGCCCGCTTCCTGAAGCTGCAGCGCGGCGCCATCGCCAACCTCGATTTCGTCGAGTCCATGACCCCGGACGAGAACTCCCAGCTGGTGGTGCGCATGAGCGACGGCACGCGCTTCACCGCCAGCCGCGAGGTGTCCAAGAAGCTGAGAGAGCAATCGATATGAAAGCCATCGCCATCACTGTTGCTGCCCTGCTCGCTGCCTGCGCAGCCCACGCCGAGGAAGGCAAGACCTACGCCCCCGGCCCCTTCAGCCGCCTGGAGGTCGACGGTCTGGCCAAGATCCGCCTGACCCAGGGGGACAAGGACCAGGTGTTCGTCCGCGGCGACTCCAAGATCCAGGACCAGGTCGAGGTCGAGCTCAACGGCAACCGGCTGATGATCCACACCAGTGGCAACTGGAAGTTCTGGCGCAAGGATCCGCTGCAGGTGGACGTGCAGATGCGCGAACCGCTGTCCATCCAGCTCTCGGGCGCGAGCGACCTGCTGGCCAACGGCCCGATCAAGACGCCGCGGTTGTCGGTGGACATCTCGGGCGCCGCCGATGTGAAGATCGATTCGATTGACACCGGCGAACTGCGCTTCGACATCTCCGGCGCGGGCGACGGCCGCGTGGCCGGCCGCGCGGGCATGCTGGTGATCACGCTCTCGGGCACAGGCAAGATCAAGGCCGAGGACCTGAAGGTCAATGCCGCCAAGGTCTCGATCAGCGGCGCTGGCGGTGCGCGGCTTTGGGTGACGGACATGCTCAACGTGAGCATCTCCGGCATCGGCGACGTGGACTACTTCGGCTCGCCGACCAAAGTCACACGCGATACCTCGGGGCTGGGCAGCATCAAGGCCCTCGGAGAGAAGCGCTGAGCGTTTCCCTGCTTTCAACCCTGGGTTTGTCCGCCGCACCTCGCGACGGGCCTGCTCTGGCGTCGTCGCCGCGCCTGAGCCTGCACCTCGGTCCGCCCGTTAGCATGCGCGGGTGAATCTCCGTCAAGCCAGCCACGCTCTCCGTTCCCAGTTCTTCATCTGCGGCGTTCTGTTCGCCACCTGGGGTGTCCACGTACCGACCGTCAAGGCTCATTACGGGCTGGACGAGCGCGAGCTGGCCGGCGCGATGCTGGCCGCTGGCATTGGCTCGCTGGCGGCGCTGAGCCAGGCCGGCCGCGCGGTGGCCAAGCTCGGGCCGCGCGGCGTTTCTCTGCTGACCGGCCCGGCCTGCTGCGTCGCCATCGCCAGCCTGATCGCGAGCCAGCACGTGGCCGCGCTGTTCGCGCTGATGCTCGTCTTCGGCGCGCTGATCAGCCTGCTGGACGTGGCCGTCAACGCCGAGGCCAGCGAGATCGAACGCCAGACCGGTGCTCACGTGATGAGCGGCTTTCACGGCATGTTCAGCCTGGGCGGCATGTTCGGTGCCGGCCTGGGCAGCGCGGCCACCGCGCTCGGCTTCACGCCGCAGCAGCACTTGCTGCTCGCCGCGGGCATCGGCTTGCCGACGCTGATCGTCGGATCGTTCTTCATGCTGCCGGTGGAGCCGCAGCCGGACGACGGCGGCAAGCCGCACAGCCGCATTCCGCGCGGCGCCCTCTTGCTGATCGGCGTGCTCGCGGCATTGGGCCTCGTGACCGAAGGCGCGATGTACGACTGGAGCGTGCTCTACATGAAGCAGGAGCGCGCCAGCGACACTGCCACCGCCGCCCTGGCCTACGCCGCCTTCAGCGCCGCGATGGCCGGCGGGCGCTTCTGCGGCGACTGGGTGCGAGCCCGCTGGTCGCCGATCGCCGTGATGCGCTGCAGCGGCACCTTGGCCGCGGTGGGCATGGCGCTCGTGCTGGTGCTGCCCTGGCCGATGGCCTCGCTGCTGACTTTCGCGCTGGTCGGTCTGGGCCTGGCCAACGTGGTGCCGGTGCTGTTCAGCGCCGCCTCGAACCTGCCGGGGGTGCCGCCCGCGCACGCCATCGCGGCGGTGTCCTCGGTCGGCTGGCTGGGCATGATGGCCGGGCCGCCGATGATCGGCTTCATCGCCCAGGCTTCATCGCTGACCGTGGGCCTGATCGTCGTCGTGGTGTTCGCTGCGGTGATGGCGCTGGCCGCGCAACGCGCGCTGGCCGACGTGCATCAGGGCTCGCCGTCCCAATAGTCCAGCGATTCGCGATGGATCAGGGCTGAGCGCTTGCCCTGGCCGAAGAAGACGCCGGTCTTGGTCGAATCCGGGTATTCGCAGACCTCGGGCCGCTCCTGCGTGCTGATCGAGAGGAAGGTCAGCGGCGCGTCCGAGCTGTTGATGATCTGGTGCGGGTACTCGGGGCCGGGCGGGATGTGGATGACGTCGCCGGCCTCGATGGGCAGCATCTCGCCGGCCACGCGCAGCGTGCCGCGGCCTTCGAGCACGATGAACATCTCCTCCTGGCTGTGGTGGAAGTGATAGGGGCAACCGGTCTTGCCGGGCGGCAGCGTGTCGATGCCGCAGCCGAGCTTCTTCGCCACCGTGCCGTCGCTCATGCGGGCCATGGCGCTCTCGTACAAGGGCTCGCGGACGAAGGCATCGCGCGGCAGTTTCAGGAAGTTGCGGATCAGGTCGCCATGCAGGGCTTCAGGGCTCACTCGACTCTCCATCGACAATAGCGGATCCATGAATGATTCCCGCCCCCTGAACATCCTGCAAGAAGTCTTTGGCTACAGCGCGTTCCGCGGGGCCCAGGCGCAGATCGTTGACCACGTCTCGGCCGGCGGCGACGCCCTGGTGCTGATGCCCACGGGCGGGGGCAAGAGCCTGTGCTACCAAGTGCCGGCCATCGCCCGGCATCGCGCAGGCCAGGGCGTGACCGTGGTGGTGAGCCCGCTGATCGCGCTGATGCACGACCAGGTCGGCGCGCTGGAAGAGGCCGGCGTGCATGCCGCCTTTCTGAACTCCACGCTGACCAGCGAAGAGACGCAGAGCGTCGAGCGCGAGATGATGAGCGGCCGGCTCATCACGCTGTACGCCGCGCCGGAGCGGATCACGCATCCGCGCTTCCTGGCCCAGCTCGATTCGCTGCACGAACGCGGCCTGCTCTCGCTGTTCGCCATCGACGAGGCGCATTGCGTGAGCCAGTGGGGCCACGATTTCCGCAGCGAGTACCTGGCGCTATCGCTGCTGCACGAGCGCTACGGCGACGTGCCGCGCATCGCGCTCACCGCCACCGCCGACGAGCTGACCCGCGCCGACATCATCGAGCGGCTGCAGCTGCAGGACGCACGCGTCTTCATCAGCAGCTTCGACCGGCCGAACATCCGCTACGCCATTGTCGAGAAGGACGAGCCGAAGAAGCAGCTGCTGCGCTTCATCCAGGACGATCACGACGGCGCGGCCGGCATCGTCTACTGCCAGAGCCGCAAGAAGGTGGAAGAGACGGCCGAGTGGCTGGAGCTAGAGGGCCTGCGCGCCCTGCCCTATCACGCCGGCCTGGACGCCGACGTCCGCAAGCGCCATCAGGATCGCTTCCTGCGCGAGGACGGCATCGTGATGGTGGCGACGATCGCCTTCGGCATGGGCATCGACAAGCCGGACGTGCGCTTCGTTGCCCACCTGGACCTGCCCAAGAACATCGAGAGCTACTACCAGGAGACCGGCCGCGCCGGCCGCGACGGCCAGCCCGCCGAAGCCTGGATGACGTACGGCCTGGCCGATGTGGTGAACCAGCGCCGCATGATCGACGAGAGCCCGGCGGGAGAGGAATTCAAGAAGGGCCAGCGCGGCAAGCTCGACGCGCTGCTGGCCCTGGCCGAAGCGACCGACTGCCGGCGCGTGCGGCTGCTCGACTACTTTGGCGAAGCGAGCCAGCCTTGCGGCAATTGCGACAACTGCCTCAACCCGCCCGCCACCTGGGATGCCACCGAGTCCGCGCGCAAGATGCTCTCCTGCATCTACCGCTTCCACCAGAACGGTGGCCAGCGCTTTGGCGCCGGGCACTTGATCGACGTGCTGCGCGGCAAGGTGACGGACAAGGTCTCGCAGTACGGGCATCAGAGCCTGTCGACCTGGGCAATCGGCGCCGATCTGTCAGAGCAGCAATGGCGCGCCGTGCTGCGCCAGCTGATCGCACTGGGCCATGTGTTCACCGAAGGCGAGTACCAGACGCTGGTGCTGGCTGATTCGGCGCGCGAGGTGCTCAAGGGCGGCGTCGAGCTGCGCCTGCGGGTGCCGGCGGTGGTGCCCAAGCGCGGGCGAGGTTCGTCCGGCAAGACATCGAGCTCGCGCACGCGTGCCGAGGCGCCCGATCTCGACGCCGACCAGCTCGCGCGCTTCGAGGCGCTCAAGGCCTGGCGTTCCGAGGTGGCCAAGGAGCATGGCCTGCCGGCCTATGTGATCTTCCAGAACGTCACGCTCGCCGAGATGGCGCGCCAGGTGCCGGGCTCGCTCGACGAGCTGGCCGGCATCAGCGGCGTGGGCACAAAAAAGCTCGAGGCCTATGGCGTTGAGCTTTTGAGGGTGCTGGAAAGAGCCTGAGGCTCAGGCTCCATCAATCGATCGGTCAGTGGATGCCGTGCATCCGCTTGACCATCCACTTGTTCAGCAGGATCGCGATGGCACCTGCACCGATCGGGATCAGGCCAATGCCCAGGAAGTAGCCGCCCAGGCCCAGGGTCGCTGAGATGTGGTCGATGTAGGCGCTCATCGTGCCGGCCAGCTTGTTGCCGATGGCCGAGTTGAGATACCAAAGACCGAACATCAAACCGAGCAGGCGCGTCGGCGCGAGTTTGCTGATGTAGGAGAGGCCCACCGGCGACAGGCACAGCTCGCCCATGGTGTGCAGCAAGTAGGCCAGGATCAGGTAGACCATGCTGACCTTGGCCGTCTGCGCGCCCGGGGCGATGCCCATCGCGCCGAAGGCCAGCGCCACGAAGCCCAGGCCGAGCAGGATCAGGCCGAGCGCGAACTTGATCGGCGCCGTCGGGTTCCAGTGCTTCTCCCACATCTTGGAGAACATCGGCGCCAGGATGACCAGGAAGAAGGAGTTCAGCACGCCGTACCAGGTCGCCGGCACATCGGTCTGGTCGAAGCCGAACTCGCGGCCCAGCATCCACAGCGAGAGCGCCCAGATCAAGGCCATCGCCGCGCTCAGCAGCAGGCTGGAAACCGGGAAGCGCTTGCCCGCGCCGCGCCAGAGCTGGATCAGCAGCGCCGTGAGGATGGCCGCCGGGATCAGCGTCATCGCGCTGTTGATGATCTTGAAGGCGAAGCCGCTGGCACCGACCAGGGCGCGGTCGGTGTAGTCGGCCGCGAAGATGGTCATGGAGCCGCCGGCCTGTTCGAAGGCAAACCAGAAGAAGATCGTGAAGAACGAGAGGACGGCAATGACCTTCAACCGGTCGGCGACCACATGTCCGGGCGCTTCGTCGGCCTCACGGGACTTCGCGGGGCCGGCGGCCTCGTCCGGCTCTTGGCCCGGCTTGGCGCCGATGCTGCCGAAGATGCCCTGGCCCAGCCAGAACTGCAGCGCGCCCAGGATCATGAACACGCCAGCCAGGCCGAAGCCATAGTTCCAGCTGATCTTCTCGCCGATGTAGCCGCACAGCGAGATGCCGAAGAAGGAGCCCGCATTCACGCCCATGTAGAACAGCGTGTAGCCGGCGTCGCGGGCGTTCTCGTTGCCCTTGCCGTAGAGCTGGCCGACGATGGCCGAGATGTTCGGCTTGAACAGGCCCGTGCCGGCGCAGACCAGGCCCAGACCGATGTAGAAGCTCGGCACCGTGTCCATGAACAGCGCGATGTGGCCGGCCGCGATGACCAGGCCGCCGATCACCACCGAGCGGCGCAAGCCAAGGATCTTGTCGGCGATGTACCCGCCCACGATGGGCGTGGCGTACACGACCAGCGTGTACCAGCCGTACAGCGTGCCAGCATCCTCACGCGTCCAACCCCAACCGCCTTGTGCGTAGGTCGAAACCAAGAACAGCGTCAGCAGGCCGCGCATGCCGTAGTAACTGAAGCGCTCCCACATCTCGGTGAAGAACAGGAAGAACAGCGCGTCGGGGTGGCCCAGGATGGTGTGGCCGCCGACCGCTGGAACCGGGGTCTTGTTGCTCAAGTGATGCTCCGCGTAAGACTCGTAGATGGACGAACGGCGCCTGTGTAAGGCGCCGCGTTTGTGCCGCAATTGTCGCCGCCCGCCTCCCCACGCCCTGTCCGGGTTTCCACCCCGGGGCAGAATCGCCCCATGCGCATCGGGCATTTGAGCCACGCCACCGGCGTGGATGTCGACACCATCCGCTTCTACGAGAAGAGCGGCCTGCTGCCCGCGCCTGCGCGCTCCGACAACGGCTACCGCGCCTACGGCCAGGCACACCTGGAACGCCTGGCCTTCATCCGGCATTGCCGCGCATTGGACATGCCGCTGGCCGACGTCCAGCAGCTGCTGGACAGCCTGTCCAGCGAAGACGCGGCACGGCTTGCCGCCGTCGATGGCCTGATCGACGCCCAGCTCGGCAAGGTGCGCGCCCGCCTGGCCAGCATGAAGGCGCTGGAGCAGCAGCTCGAAGCGCTCAAGGCGCGCTGCGATGCCGATCATGCCCACCACGGCTGCGGCATCCTGGACGAGCTGGTGGCCGCCGCACGCGGCGAGGCGCATGCGTGTCACCACGAACCGCTAACGCCAAGGCTCAAGGTACAGTCCGCGCCATCCAAGAACAAATAGCCGAGATCCAGGGAGTCCATGCGCGTCTGCACCCTCGCCGCGGTCAAGGATCGCGTTGTCCTCGGGCAGCCTCTGCCCTTCAGCGTACGTGACGGCAACCGCGTGTTGCTGCTGGCCAAGGGCCAGGTCATCCAGGACGAGGATCACCTCGGCGATCTGTTCCGCCGCGGCGCCATGGTCGAGGCCGACGAGCTGCTCGCCGCCGTGCAGCCGCGCGTGGCGCGCGAGTCTCTGCAAGAGCGCGAGAACCCGGTGCTGCGTCTGGCGCGCCTGCCCTCGGACTGGGACCGCACCATGCAGGACGTGCGCCAGGCGCTGATGGCGCCGCCCGCGCAACTGAACCGCGCCGTGCACAGCGCCACCACGCTGCTCATGGAGCTGATCGACTGCTCGCCCGACGTGGCGCTATCGCAGATCGTGCGCCAGCCGGAATCGCTCAGCGGGCACTACGGCGTCAGCCACTCCATCCACGCGGCCACGGCCTGTCTCTCGGCGGCGCGCTACCTGGGCTGGGACCCAAGCTCGCAGCGCCGCGCCTTCCAGGCCGCGCTGACGATGAACCTCGGCATGCTGGACCTGCAGGCGCGGCTGGCCAGTCAGGTCTCGCCGCTGACGGCCAACCAGCGCGAGGCGATCAACCAGCACCCGGTGCGCAGCGCCGAGATGCTCAGCGAAGCCGGCGTGCACGACGGCGATTGGCTCGAAGCCGTGATCCAGCACCACGAGATGCCGGACGGCAGCGGCTACCCCAAAGGCATCTCCGACATCGCCGAGTTGGCAGAAATGCTACGGTTTGCAGATGTTTACACGGCGCGGCTTTCGGCCCGCGCCGGCCGTCCGGCGATGAGCGCGCAACAGGCCGGGCGCGAGCTGCACCAGATGTCCGACTCCAGCCCGCTGGCCGGCGCGCTGATCAAGGCCTTCGGCATCTTCCCGCCGGGCAGCACGGTGCGCCTGGCCTCGGGCGAGATGGGCATCGTGGTGAAGAACGGCGACAAGGCCCATCACCCGCTCGTGGCCGTGCTGACCAACACCAATGGCGAGCCGCGCATCACGCCGGCCACGCGAGACACGGCGCGCGAGACCCATCGCATCGTCGCGCTGATGCCGCAGTCGGCCCTGCCGATGCGGCTCTCCGATGCGCGCATCGCGGGCCTGATCGGCGCCAGCTGAGTCGTCGTCAGGCCACCTGCGGCCAGCGGACCTCACGGTCCGCGCGGTGGTGCAAGGTGTAGTCACCGTCGGCGATGCCGGAATGGATGTCGACCGGCGTGATGTGGCTTTCGTCCTGGCGCACGCCCACCCACACGTCGCGGCCGCTGGCCTTGGCCGCGTACAGGCATTGGTCGGACAGCGAGACCAGGCCTTCCCACGCCGCCAGACCGACCGCATCGGCGCCCTGCGCAGGGCCCGGATGGCAGGCAAAGCCGATCGAGCAAGTGCGGTGCAGCTTGCGCCCGCCGCCGATGTCGAACTCGTGTTCGGCCATGCGGCTGCAGATGCGCTCGGCCAGCTCGCCGGCCTCGTCGCAGCTGGACACTTTGGCAAAGACGAGGAACTCCTCGCCGCCCCAGCGCACCAGCGTGTCGGATTGACGCACCAGGCTGCGCAGCAGCGCTGAGGCCTGCCGCAGCACCGCATCGCCGGCTGCATGGCCATACTCGTCGTTGATGGACTTGAAGTGGTCCAGGTCGATCAGCACGAAGGCGATGCCCGCCTGCGCTGGCCGGCCTTGAAGGCGCTGGCGTCGCGCCTGAGCCAGCTCTTCGCTGATGCGGCTGCTGAGGTAGCGGCGGTTGTGCAGTCCGGTCAGCGGATCCTCCAGCGCCATCTCGTGCATGGCGCGGTAGGCCCGCTTCAGGTAGACGCGGCTGACCGCCGCGACCGTGGCCACCGCCAGGCCGAGCGCGCCCACCAGCACCCAAAGCCAGCGGAAACGGATCTGCTGGTCGTGCTCGTGCTCAAGCGCCTCGATCTGCTGCTCGCGACGGTCGGCCTGGTAGGCCGCCTCGGCCTCGACGATGCGCTTCTGGTTGTCGGCCAGATGGGCGGCGGCTTCGCGGCGCTGGTATTCGAGCTGCGCGGCGTAGGCCCCCTGGAAATCGCCGTTGTAAGCCAGCTCTTCGGCGAGTTCCTTCTGCAGCCGAACCAGCGTGAGCTCCTGGCCCGGCCGCTTGGCCAGCTCGCGGTCGGCGCGGCGCGCCATGTCCAGGCCCTCGGGATGCCCCATGCGGTTGAGCACGATGCCCCGCGTGGCCTGGCAGAGATCGGACATGTTGAGGTCGCCAACGCGCTCGAAGATCGGGCACGCTTCATCGACCAGGCGCAGCGCTTCCTTCCAGCGCCCGTTCCGGGCTTCGAGGTTGGTGGCGTTGAACATGGTCATCGCCAGCGTGAACTCGTCGCCCTCGGCGATGGCCGTGGCGCGAGCGGCCGAGAGTTCCTGCGCGAACTGGGCCTCCTCGTCCACCTTGCCGTGCAGGAAGGACTTGAAACCGTGCAGGCGCGGCAGCACGCCCTGGACGGAGCCCTGCTCGGCGATCTCGATGGCGCGGGACTCGGCCCGCAGCGCTTCGATCCGGTCGCCATTGATGTCGCGCAGCGCGGCGATCACGTGCAGGGTTTCAGCGCGTCCTTCGGCATCGCCGAGCTGGTCGTAGCGGCGCAGGACATCGGTCAGCAGCTCCATGGCCTGAGGACTCTTGCCCATGGCCAGCCACGTCATCGCCCTCAGGCGCAAGGCCTCCAGCGCGTGGCGGTAGCCGGGGTTGGCGTCAGCCGCCTTGAGCATCGGCTGGACGATCGGCATGAGCTCTTCGCTGATGCGCAGCGCTTCCGCAGGCTGCGCCAGGCCGAGGTAGGCATTGGCCTTGAGCGTGTCGAAACGCAGGCGCTGCTGGACATCTCCACCTGAGATGCCGAGACCCTGCTGTGCGGCTTCGAGGGCGCCTTGCCAGCGTCGCAGCTTGAGCTGATCGGAGCTCAGGCGGTCCAGCACCCAGGTGCGTTGCTCGGCGTCCAGCGGGCCGGACAGGGCCTTGCGCATCAGCTCGATATTGCCGGATCGATCCTTGCCGCCGGCGTTTTCGATGCGCTGGCGCAGATCATCGAAACCCGCAGGCGCCGAGGCAGCCGCCTGCGCGACGGACATCGCTAGCAGCGATGTCGACAAGACGGCGGCCAGTACGGCCTCACGCACGCCCGGGGCCCGCATCAGCAAGCCTGCAACCCGGCCGGATTCTTGATCGGGTTCGCGGCCGGCGCCTTGGGCGCGTTCTTCCTACTCATTGCCTGTCACTCCGGGTCAGCTCGGAACTCCAGGCGCCGGTGTGAACCGGCACTGCATGCCTGGCCCGCGGCGGTGCGCGGGTCGTCTTGTTACAAGGTGAAATCGTAATCGATCGTCAGTGGTGCGTGGTCGCTGAACTTCTGGTCGCGGTAGATCGACTCGGCTTTGGCCAGCGCCGCGGTCTTCGGTGTTGCGAAGTGATAGTCCAGCCGCCAACCCACGTTCTTGGCATAGGCCTGGCCGCGGTTGCTCCACCAAGTGTATTGCTCGTCTTTTTGATTCAGCGTGCGGAACACGTCCACCAGGCCGCCCTGGGCCGGGTCGAAGAGCTTGTCCAGCCAGGCTCGCTCCTCGGGCAGGAAGCCCGAGTTCTTGAGGTTGCCCTTCCAGTTCTTCAGGTCGACTTCCTTGTGGGCGATGTTGATGTCGCCCACCAGGATGAACTCGCGCTCGGCCTTCAGCTCAAGCAGCTTGGGGTAGATGGCGGCCAGGAAACGGAACTTGGCCTGCTGGCGCTCCTCGCCGCTGGAGCCGCTGGGGAAGTAGCAGCTGATGAGGGAGAGCTTGCGGCCCGGCTTGTCGAAGCGCTTCTCGACCCAGCGGCCCTCGAAGTCGAACTCGTCGACACCCAGGCCGCGGATCAGCTCGCTGGGCTCGTCCTTCGTGTACAGACCGACGCCGGAATAGCCCTTCTTCTGGGCGTAGTGGAAGTGGCCCTTGAGCGATCCATGGGTGCAGAACTTGCCATCCACATCGTCGTGCTGGGCCTTGACCTCCTGCACGCCGACGGCGTCGGCCGCCTGCTGCGGCAGCCAGTCGAAAAAGCCCTTGTTGGCGGCGGAACGGATGCCGTTGAGATTGGCAGTGATGAGGCGCATGGGGGCGATGCAATCGATGCTTGGAGGGGCGCCGCAGTATCGCAGCCGCCCGAACTGTTTGCTCGCCGCAACAGCTGCGAAACCTTTTGCTGCACTGCCGCACCCGATAGCAATGGCTACCTAGAATTCGGGTTTTTACGGAACGCCTCGTCATTTCGACGTCACCAAGCCCCTCAACTTCCACCTCCTCAACATGAAGCAACTCAAGCCTCTGCATCTGACGCTCGCAGTCACCGCCGCACTGTCTGCCTGGCCGGCCTTCGCGCAGGACGCCGCCCCGGTCGAGAAGAACAAGCTTGAAACCGTGGTCGTGACGGCCCAGCGCCGTGAGGAAAACATCAAGGACGTGCCGACGGCGGTGACCACGATCGGTGGCGATGCCCTGGACGCACTCAATGCCAGCGGCGCCGATGTGCGCGCACTCTCCGGCCGTCTGCCGAGCCTGAACATCGAGTCCTCCTTCGGCCGCGCCTTCCCGCGCTTCTACATCCGCGGCTACGGCAACACCGACTACCACCTGAACGCCTCGCAGCCCGTCTCGCTGATCTATGACGACGTGGTGCAGGAAAACGCCATTCTCAAGGGCTTCCCGGTCTTCGACGTCAAGTCCGTCGAAGTGATCGCCGGCCCGCAAGGCACGCTCTTCGGCCGCAACACGCCGGCCGGTGTGGTGAAGTTCAACTCGGTGGCGCCCTCCAAAAACCAGGACGCCTACCTGACCGTCGGCGTCGGCAACTTCGACAGCTACTCGCTCGAAGGCGCCGCCAACCTGCCCCTGGCCGGCGACTGGTCCGCCCGCATCTCGGTGCAGGACCAGCACCGCGGCGACTGGGTGAAGAACACCGCCCCGAACGCCCAGACCCAGAAGACCGAGGGCTACGACGACCTGGCCGTGCGTCTGCAGGCGCAGTACAAGACCAAGGACTTCAGCGCGCTGTTCAACATCCACCACCGCGATCTGGATGGCAGCCCGCGCCTGTTCCGCGCCAACATCTACAAGACTGGCACGAACGACCTGGTGGACGGTTTCGACCCCAAGACCGTGTCCTTCAACGGCAAGAACGAACAGAAGATCACCGCCACTGGCGGCAGCATGCGTCTGAAGTGGTCGTTCTCGGACTTCGACATCTACTCGATCAGCGGTATCGAGACGGTGCAGCCCTTCTCGCGCGCCGACGTCGACGGCGGTACGCCCACCGGCCCCGGCTTCATCCCCTTCCAGGCCGAGACCTCGGACTCGCTGCACGGCCACCGTCAGTTGACCCAGGAAGTGCGCCTGGAATCCAAGATCCCCGGTCCCTTCGCCTGGCAGGCCGGCGTGTTCGGCTTCGACGAGCGCTATCGCTGGGAAACCATCGACTACATCGCGCTCAGCACGACCGAGATCCACCAGACCAACCGCGCCTACGCCTTGTTTGGCTCGGGCACCTACCAGCTGACGCCCGAACTCAAGCTCGGCGCCGGCCTGCGCTACACCGACGACAAGCGCTCGGTCAGCGGCACCGGCTTCGGTGCCAACGACGGCAGCGGCGGAGTCAAGAACAACAAGTGGACCTGGGACAGCTCGGCCGTCTACGCCATCGACAAGAGCACCAACGTCTACGCCAAGGTGGGCTCGGGCTTCCGCGCCTCGGCGGTGCAGCCGCCGTCGGGCTTCGGCAAGCTGGCCTTTGCCACGCCGGAAACGCTGATCTCCTACGAGCTGGGTGTGAAAAGCGACTTCTGGCAGCGACGCGCCCGCCTGTCGGCCGACGTGTTCAGCTACGACGTGAAGAACCTGCAACTGACCGAAGTGGGCGGCAGCGGTAACTTCAACACCCTGAAGACCATCAAGAAGGCCACCGGCCGCGGCATTGAGGTCAGCCTCGACCTGCTGCCAACCGACAACCTGATGATCCATCTCTCGGGATCGCTCAACAACACGAAGATCAAGGACCCCAACGCCTCCGTCTTCGGTTGCGCCCAGTGCACGATGCTCAACGTCAAGGCGGCAGACGGCATCCACTACTCGATCGACGGCAACCCGATGCCCAACGCGCCGAAGTACGTGGCGAACGTGAACGTGCGCTACGGCTTCCCGCTGGCCGACGGCAGTGAACTCTATGTCTACACCGACTGGAGCTATCGCAGCTCGGTGCTGATGCCGCTGTACAAGTCGGTCGAGTTCACTGGCAAGCCGTTGACCGAAGGCGGCCTGCGTGGTGGGTACATCTGGAACAACGGCAAGTACGAGCTGGCCGCCTATGTGCGCAACCTGACCAACAAGATTGTTGGCACGGGCGAGATCGACTTCAACAACAACCTGGGCTTTATCAACGACCCGCGCACCTTCGGTGTTCAGTTCAAGACGATCTTCTGACCCGTCAGGCAAGACCGTCCTACAAACCCAAGGCCGCAAAGCCAGGGTCACAAAGCCAGAGCCACAAAAGGCCCGCGTCATCCGGCGCGGGCCTTTTTTCGTTTTGGACGAACTTTGCAAGGTTTCTTGAAATCTAGAATGCGCGCCATGAACGCCGTTGTCACCTCCCCCGCCGCCCAGGATTTCGTTGCCTTCGCCGTCGAGGCCGGGGTGCTGCGCTTTGGAGAGTTCAAGACCAAGGCCGGGCGCATGAGCCCTTACTTCTTCAACGCCGGCCTGTTCGACGATGGGCTGAAGCTGGGTCGCCTGGCCGAGTTCTACGCGCGCACGCTGATCGCCTCCGGCCTGCAGTTCGACATGATCTTCGGTCCGGCCTACAAGGGCATCACCCTGGCCGCCGCCGTGTCCGTCGAACTGGCGCGCCAGGGCCACAACAAGCCCTACGCCTACAACCGAAAGGAAGCCAAGGACCACGGTGAAGGCGGCACGCTCGTCGGCGCGCCGGTCAAAGGCCGTGTCCTCATCATCGACGACGTGATCTCCGCCGGCACCTCGGTGCGCGAATCGATCGCCATGATCCAGGCCGCGGGTGCCACGCCCTGTGGCGTGGCCATCGCACTGGACCGTCAGGAAAAGGCGGCCGAGAACGGTGTGGACCAGCCCTGGTCCGCCGTGCAGTATGTGTCTCAGCAGCTGCAACTGCCGGTTGTCGCCATTGCCGGACTGGCCGACCTGCTTCAATATTTGCGCTCTACCAGCAACCCGGCCGTGACCGCGCATGCCAGCGCCGTGCAGGCCTACCGAGATCGCTACGGAGTCTGATGGCCAAGCTTGCGCGCGCTGCTGTATCGCTGAGTGTTTCGCTGAGTTGCTGCTGCGGCCTGTTTGCCACTGGCGCTACGGGCGCCTGGGCGCAGACGCTCACGCCGGGCGAGGGCCGCGCCACCTACACCTGCACATCGCCTGACGGACGCAAGCTCACGGCCGACCGGCCAATTCCCGAATGCACGAGCCGCGAACAGCGCGTGCTCAACAGCGACGGCTCGTTGCGCATGGTCCTGCCAGCCTACCTCTCGCCCGAGGAGCGCGCGGCCAAGGAGCAGCAGGACCGCAAGGACGCCGTGGCCAAGGCCGCGCAGCAGGACGCGATCCGCCGTGACCGCAACCTGATGCTGCGCTTCCCGAACGAGAAAGTGCACCAGCGCGCGCGCGAGGAAGCGCTGGACGTGGCCATCAGTGCCATGCGCATTTCCGAGCTGCGCATCGCCGACCTGGCCAAGGAGCGCAAGCCGCTGCAGGACGAGGCGCAGTTCTATGTCGGCAAGCCTTTGCCGGGCAAGCTCAAGCAGCAGCTGGATGCCAACGACGCCGCCGTCGACGCGCAGAAGCAGCTGATCGAGAACCAGAAGGCCGAGCTGGTGCGGATCAACGGGCTGTACGACAAGGAACTGGCCCGGCTGAAAAAACTCTGGGCCGGCGCCCCTCCCGGTTCGCTCGGCCCAGTGGACGGCAAGCCCTGATCAGCCTGAGAGCTTCTTCTTGAGGAGCTCGTTCACCATCGCCGGATTGGCCTTGCCCTTGGTCGCCTTCATGGCCTGACCCACGAGCGCATTGAAGGCCTTGTCCTTGCCGGAGCGGAACTCTTCCACCGACTTGGCATTGGCCGCCAGCACCTCGTCGAGGATGCGTTCGATCTCGCCGGTGTCGTTGGACTGCTTGAGGTCCTTGGCTTCGATGATGGCGTCGACATCGCTGCCGCCTTCGGTCCACAGCACCTCGAAGACCTGCTTGGCCGAGTTGTTGGAGATCGTGCCGTCCTGGATGCGGCCGATCAGCGCGGCCAGCGTCGTCGGCGCCACGGGCGCTTCGATGATGTCCTTCTCTTCGGCGTTGAGTCGCTTGGCGATCTCGCCCATCACCCAGTTGGCGACAAGCTTGGGCGCCTTGCTCGCATCTCGCGCGGCCTCGTAGTAGCGCGCCGTCGAGAGGCTCGCCGTCATCATCGACGCGTCGTACGCCGGCAGACCATCAACCTGCTCGAAGCGGGCCGCCATCACTGCTGGGAGCTCGGGCATCTCGCCCTTCACGCGCTCCACCCAATCGGCGCCAATCACCAGCGGCGGCAGGTCGGGATCGGGGAAGTAGCGGTAGTCGGCCGAGTCTTCCTTGCTGCGCATGGCGCGCGTCTCGCCCGTGTCCGGGTTGAACAGCACGGTCGCCTGCTTGATCTCCAGGCCGTCCTCGATCTGATCGATCTGCCAGTTCACCTCGAAGTCCACCGCCAGCAGCAGGTTGCGGAAGCTGTTGAGGTTCTTGATCTCGCGGCGCGTGCCATAGGGCGCGCCGGGCTTGCGCACGGAGACGTTCACGTCGCAGCGGAAGGAGCCTTCCTGCATATTGCCGTCGCAGATGTCCAGCCACATCACCAGCGCGTGCAGCGTCTTGGCGTACTCGCAGGCTTCGGCACCAGAGCGCATGTCGGGTTCGGAGACGATCTCCAGCAGCGGCGTACCGGCTCGGTTCAGATCGATGCCCGACTGGCCGTGATAGTCCTCGTGCAGGCTCTTGCCCGCGTCTTCCTCAAGGTGAGCACGGGTCAGCTTGACGGTCTTCTTCTCGTCGCCGACGAAGAAGCTCACTTCGCCGCCCTGCACCACCGGGATCTCGAACTGGCTGATCTGGTAGCCCTTGGGCAGGTCCGGGTAGAAGTAGTTCTTGCGGGCGAAGATGCTCTGCGGCGCGATCTTGGCGCCCACGGCCAGGCCGAAGCGGATGGCTCGCTCCACCGCGCCACGGTTCAACACCGGCAGTGTGCCCGGCAGGGCCAGGTCCACGGCGGAAGCCTGCGTGTTGGGCTCGGCGCCGAAGGCGGTCGAGGAGCCGCTGAAGATCTTGGAGACAGTGGACAGCTGGACGTGGTTCTCCAGGCCGATCACGACCTCGTAGCCACGGACGAGTTTGGGAGTCGACATAACGCGTTATTTCTTCGGGGCTTGGAGGTGCCAATCGGTGGCCTGCTGCAGCGAATGCGCGGCGTGCAGAAGCTGGCCTTCCTTGAAGTAGTTGCCGATCAGCTGCAAACCGACGGGCATGCCGCCCTCGCCAAAGCCCACCGGCACGCTCATGCCGGGCAGGCCGGCCAGCGAGCCAGGCAGCGTGAAGATGTCGGCGAGATACGCCTTGACCGGATCGTCCTTGCCTTCGCCGTGCTTCCATGCCACGGTAGGCGCCACGGGGCCGGCGATCAGGTCGCACTGGGTGAAGGCCTGCTGGAAGTCGTCCGCGATCATGCGGCGCAGCTTCTGAGCCTGCAGGTAGTAGGCGTCGTAATAGCCGTGCGAAAGCACGTAGGTGCCGATCATGATCCGGCGCTTGACCTCCGGGCCGAAACCTTCGGCGCGGGTCTTCTTGTACATATCGAGCAGATCGTCGTATTTAGCAGCACGATGACCGAACTTGACGCCATCAAAACGCGAAAGATTCGAGCTCGCCTCGGCCGGAGCAATGATGTAGTACACCGGGATGGCCAGCTCGGTACGCGGCAGGCTCACGTCCACGAGCGTGGCGCCGAGCTTCTCCAGCTCGGCCAGGCCCTGGCGAACGGCGCTGTTCACGTCGGCGGCCAGCGCCTCGGGGAAGAACTCGCGCGGCAGGCCGATGCGCAGGCCCTTCAAAGGCTGGGCAGTGGTGGCGCCCGCGCGGGCCTGCAGCATCTGTGCATGAAAGTCCTGCGGCGGCTGCTCCACGCTGGTGGCGTCGCGCTCGTCGAAGCCGCTCATGGCGGAGAGGATCAGCGCGCAGTCTTCGGCCGTGCGGGCCATCGGGCCGGCCTGGTCGAGGCTGGAGGCGAAGGCGATCATGCCGTAGCGCGAGCACACGCCGTAGGTCGGCTTGATCCCGGTGATGCCGGTGAACGAGGCCGGCTGGCGGATCGAGCCGCCGGTGTCGGTGCCGGTGGAGGCAGGCACGAGGCGCGCCGCCACGGCCGCGGCCGAGCCGCCCGATGAGCCGCCAGGCACGCGGCCCAGGTCCCAGGGATTGGCGGCGGGCATGTAGGCCGAGTTCTCGTTGGCCGAGCCCATGGCGAACTCGTCGCAGTTGAGCTTGCCCAAGCTGACCGTGCCGGCGGCGAACAGGCGGGCCAGCACCGTCGCATCAAACGGGCTCTGGTAGCCGGCCAGGATCTTCGAACCGGCCGTCGTGGGCATGCCGCGCGTGACGAAGATGTCCTTGTGCGCCATGGGCACGCCAAGCAGCGCGCCCGTCTCGCCGCCTGCGCGGCGTGCGTCAGCCGCACGGGCTGCGGCCAGCGCGCCGTCGGCATCGATGTGCAAGAAGGCGCCAAGTTCTTTCGCATCGGCAACACGTGCAAGCAGATGTTGGGCGATTTCGACGCTGGAGACGGCCTTGTCGGCCAGGGCGCGGGACAGTTCGGCCACGCCCAGATCGTGCAGGGCCCGGCTCATTCGATCACCTTCGGCACGAGGAACAGACCATCTTCGACGGCCGGTGCGCTCTTCTGGTTGAGCTCGCGCTGATTGGTCTCGCTGACCGCGTCTTCGCGCAAGCGCAGATGCACCTCGCGCACAGTGGAAAGCGGCGTGTACAGCGGCTCGACGCCGCTGGTGTCGACAGCGCTCATTTGCTCCACGATCTTGAAGAAGCCGTTGAGCTGCGGCAGCAAAGCCGCGCTTTCAGCGTCGGCCAGTTCGAGCCGCGCCAGCTGGGCGATTCGGCTCACGTCTTGGGAAGTCAGGGCCATGGAATCCGGTGGGGTTCAAAGTCCAAAAATCAGTATCCGCCACAGCCCGCAAACGCAGGAAACATGGGGGTGATCGGGTATTATCTTCGCTTATGCCGATGGGCACGGCTGCTGCTGTAGCAGTCGCTGTCCGTGGACACTCAAACGTGACCCCCTAAAGCCCAAAATCATCTGCGCACGACGCTCACAGAAGCGGCGGGCGCTGCACCCACACCATGTTCGCCTCACTGCGCCGCTACATCTCCACCGACCTGGCCATTGACCTCGGCACCGCCAACACCCTGATCTACGTTCGCGGCAAGGGCATCGTGCTCGACGAGCCCTCGGTCGTCTCGATCCGCCACGAAGGCGGCCCCAATGGCAAGAAGACGCTGCAGGCCGTCGGCTCCGAAGCCAAGGCCATGCTGGGCAAGGTGCCCGGCAACATCGAAGCCATCCGGCCCATGAAGGACGGCGTGATCGCCGACTTCACGGTGACCGAGCAGATGCTCAAGCAGTTCATCAAGATGGTCCACGACTCGAAGATGCTCAAGCCGAGTCCGCGCATCATCATCTGCGTGCCCTGCGGTTCCACGCAGGTCGAGCGCCGCGCCATCCGCGAGTCGGCCCTCGGCGCCGGTGCTCGCGAGGTCTACCTGATCGAGGAGCCGATGGCCGCCGCGATCGGCGCCGGCCTGCCCGTGTCGGAAGCATCCGGCTCGATGGTGGTGGACATCGGTGGTGGCACGACCGAAGTCGGCGTGATCTCGCTGGGCGGCATGGTCTACAAGGGCTCGGTCCGCGTCGGCGGCGACAAGTTCGACGAGGCCATCATCAACTACATCCGCCGCAACTACGGCATGCTGATCGGCGAGCCCACGGCCGAAGCCATCAAGAAGAACATCGGCTCGGCCTTCCCCGGCTCCGAGGTCAAGGAGATGGAAGTCAAGGGCCGCAACCTGTCTGAGGGCGTGCCGCGCAGCTTCACGATCTCGTCCAACGAGATCCTGGAAGCCCTGACCGATCCGCTGAACCAGATCGTCTCGGCCGTGAAGAACGCGCTGGAGCAGACACCGCCGGAGCTGGGCGCCGACATCGCCGAGCGCGGCATGATGCTGACCGGCGGTGGCGCCCTGCTGCGCGATCTGGACCGCCTGCTGGCCGAGGAAACCGGTCTGCCCGTGCTGGTGGCCGAAGACCCGCTGACCTGCGTGGTGCGCGGCTGCGGCATGGCGCTGGAGCGCATGGAGCGCCTCGGCAGCATCTTCACCTCGGAGTGATCTCCGCCTAGGGCCTGAACCCAGGCCTCGCCGTCATGCCCTTTGGCACGCTCGACCGCTCACCGCCGCCGTTCTTCAAGCAGGGCACGCCTGCGCTGACCAAGCTCGCGCTGTGCTCGGCCCTGGCCGTCTTCATGATGGTGGCCGATGCGCGCTTTCACCTGGCCGGCCCGGTCCGCTCGGCCCTGGCCCTGGCCCTGCACCCGATGCAAAAGGCGCTGCTCGCGCCGGTGGACGCCTGGGACGCTGCCGGCGACTACTTGCGCGGCACCGAGCGCGCGATGCAGGCCGAGAACGAAGCCCGCATGCAGCTGGCGCGCCAGGCCGAACGACTCTCGCGCGCCAACCAGCTCGAAGCCGAGAACGCCAAGCTGCGCGCCCTGCTGGGGCTGCGCCCGGCGCTGACCGTGCCCTCGATCACCGCCGAGGTGCTGTACGAAGCCCCCGATCCCTACTCGCGCCGCGTCGTCATCGACCGCGGCAGCCACGACGGCGTACAGGCCGGCTCGCCCGTCATCAACGAGGCCGGCGTGCTGGGCCAGGTCACCCGCGTCTACAACCTGTCCTCCGAGGTCACGCTGCTGACCGACAAGGACGCCGCCATCCCGCTGCTCAACACCCGCACCCAGGCCCGCAACGCCGCCTTCGGCTCGGCCACGGGCACGAGCATGGAGCTGCGCTTTCTGGCCGCCAATGCCGACGTCAAGGTGGGCGACCTGATGGCCACCTCGGGCATGGACGGCATCTACCCGGCCGGCCTGCCGGTGGCCAAGGTCACGCTGGTCGAGCGCCGCGGCGAAGCGGGCTTTGCGCAAGTGCTGCTGCAACCGGTGGCACCGGCAGACGCAGCCCACCACGTGTTGGTGCTGCAGCCGCTGGAGCAGCTGGAATCGGCGCGTGCCGAAGCGCGTGCGGCCAGCGCTGCTGCTGCGGCCTCGGCGCCACCCAAAGGCAGGAAGGGAGCGAAGCCATGAGCCTCATGCCGCGCGGCTCGCAGCTCCTGCTGCCGGCCAACCCCTTCTTCATCGGCTTCAGCCTGCTCGTCGCGCTGCTGCTGGACATGATCCCGATCGGCCGCGCCGCGGCGATGCCAGATTTCCTGGCCGTCGTGCTCGTGTTCTGGTCCGTGCACCAGCCGCGCCGCGTGGGCGTGGGCTGGGCCTTCTTCTTCGGCCTGCTGGTGGACGTGCATCACGGCGCCTTGCTGGGCCAGCACGCGCTGGCCTACAGCGCCTTGTCCTTCGGCGGCATCGCGCTGCATCGGCGCATTCCCTGGTTCGGCCTGCTGGAACAGGCGCTGCACGTGCTGCCGCTGTTTGCGCTGGCACACCTGCTCTCGCTGATCACGCGCTTGATCGTCGGCGGCATGTGGCCGGGCTGGTGGCTGATCGCAGCGCCTCTCGTCGAGGCCCTGTTGTGGCCGCTGGCCAGCGCCCTGCTGCTGGCCCCACAGCGCCGCGCGCCGGACCGCGACCTGAACCGTCCGCTGTAGCCAGGCAATGGTCGTCTTCAAGAACCCGCAGCAGGAGCTCTCGCGCCTGCGCCTGCGCCTGCTGGCGGCGGCGGGTTTCGTGCTGGCCTGCTTTTGCCTGCTCGTGATCCGGCTGGTCTATCTGCAGATCGTGCAGCACACGCAGCTGTCCGACCGCGCCGAGGCCAACCGCATCACGGTCGTGCCCATCGTGCCCAACCGCGGCCTGATCGTGGACCGCAACGGCGTGGTGCTGGCCTCCAACTATTCGGCCTACACGCTGGAAATCACGCCGAGCAAGGTGGCCGATCTGGACGCCACCATCGACGGCCTGGCCCAGCTCGTGGACATCCAGGCGAAGGACCGCCGCCGCTTCAAGCGCCTGCAAGAAGAAAGCAAGAATTTCGAATCCCTGCCCATCCGCACCAAGCTGACGGATGAGGAAGTGGCGCGCTTCACGGCCCAGAAGTTCCGCTTCGTCGGCGTGGAGATCAAGGCGCGGCTGTTCCGCAGCTACCCGATGGGCGAGATCGGCAGCCATCTGCTGGGCTACATCGGCCGCATCAACCCGGCCGAGAAACGCGACATCGACGCCAACTGGCGCGAGGAAGAGCAGGCCAACTACCGCGGCACTGAGTTCATCGGCAAGCTCGGCCTGGAGCAGCAGTACGAGCGCGAGCTGCACGGCGTGACGGGCTTCGAGCAGGTGGAGACGAGCGCCGCCGGCCGCGCCGTGCGTCGCCTCGCGTATCGACCGCCCACGCCGGGCAACACGGTCAAGCTTTCCGTCGACATCAAGCTGCAGGCCTTGGTCGAGCAGCTCTACGGCGAGCGCCGCGGTGCGCTCGTCGCCATCGATCCGCAGACGGGCGAGGTGCTGGCCTTCGTCTCCAAGCCGACCTTCGACCCCAACCTGTTCGTGGACGGCATCGACGCCGACAGCTGGCGCGACCTGAACGAGAACATCGACAAGCCGCTGCTCAACCGAGCGCTGCGGGGCACCTACCCGCCGGGCTCGACCTTCAAGCCGCTGATGGCCATCGCCGCGCTGAACAGCAACAAGCGCGATCCGCACCTGGTCATCCAGGACAACCTGGTCTACAGCTTCGGTGGCAAGAACTTCGGCAGCCCGGAAACGGACCGCGCCGGCCCCAAGGACATGCGCCTGGCCATCATCACCTCCTCCAACGTCTACTTCTACGGCCTGGCCAACGACATGGGCGTGGACCTGATCCACGACCAGCTCGATCCCTTCGGTCTGGGCCGCAAGACCGACATCGACCTGCAGGGCGAGGTCACCGGCGTGCTGCCTTCCACCGAATGGAAGCGCAACTACTTCAAGCGCAGCCCCGCCAACCAGAAGTGGTTCCCGGGCGAGACCATCTCGCTGGGCATCGGCCAGGGCTACAACAACTTCACCATGCTGCAGATGGCCACGGCCTACGCCACGCTGTCCTCAGGCGGCCAGCGCTTCAAGCCGCGCCTGGTGCAGGAGATCGAGGACTTGGTGAAGAAGGAGCGGCGCCGCATCGCCAGCGACGCCCTGGAGCCGCTGCCGCTCAAGCCCGCCGATGTGGCCGTGGTCACCGGCGCGATGGGTGCGGTGACGATCGAGGGCACCTCCAAGCGCGCCTTCGCCGGCGCTGCGTACACCAGCGGCGGCAAGACCGGCACGGCCCAGGCCGTCAGCCTGAAGGCCGGCCAGCGCTACAGCGACATCAAGGCCGACGAGCACAAGCGAGATCACTCGCTCTACGTCGCCTTCGCACCGGTGGACAAGCCGCGCATCGCGCTGGCCCTGATCGTTGAAAACGCCGGCTGGGGTGGCGACTCGGCCGCGCCGATCGCGCGTCGCGTGTTCGACTACTGGCTGGAGGGCCTCTACCCCAGCGAAGAAGACATCGCCTTGACCCAGAAGGGCCAGAGCGGCGCGCCGATCGGCACATCGCGCCGTGCAGCGGATGTGCCCCTGCCCAGCCGCGCGGCGACGGCCGAGCCGCCGGCATCGGCCGCCTCGGTGGCCTCACCGTTCGCGGAGCCTGCAGCGCCGGTGGCTTCGGGCCCTGCTTCGGCCGCCGCATCGGCCGCCTCCGCCCCCGCATCAGGAGCCTCGCGATGAACCGCGTGATCCAGAAACCGAGCTGGTGGCGGCGTCTGCTGCCGCTGTTCGCCGGCTTCGACAAGCCGCTGCTGCTGGCCATCTTCTGGCTGATGGGCCTCGGCCTGATGTGCATGTATTCGGCCGGTTATGACAACGGCACGCGCTTCCCGGACCACCTGCGCAACATGGTGCTGTGCCTGGGCGTGATCTTCGTGGTGGCACAGATCCCGCCGCATCGCTTCATGGCGTTTGCGATCCCGCTGTATTCCATCGGCGTCACGCTGCTGATCGCCACCGCGCTCTTCGGCGTGACCAAGAAGGGCGCCACACGCTGGCTCAGCATCGGCGTGACGCAAATCCAACCTTCCGAGCTGCTCAAGATCGCCGTGCCGCTGATGCTGGCCTGGTGGTTCCAGAAGCGCGAGGGCGGCCTGCGCCTGCCGGACTTTGTCGCCGCCTTCCTGCTGCTGATCGTGCCTTTCGCCCTGATCGCCAAGCAGCCCGATCTCGGCACCGGCATCCTCGTGCTGGCCGCGGGCCTCTACGTGATCTTCTTCGCCGGCCTGTCCTGGCGATTGATCCTGCCGGTGATGGCGGTGGGCATCATCGCCGTGGCAGCCATCGTGATGAGCGAGGACCGCATCTGCCAGGCCGACGTCAAATGGCCGGTGCTGCGCGACTACCAGAAGGACCGCGTCTGCACTCTGCTCGATCCGAGCAAGGACCCGCTGGGCAAGGGCTTCCACATCATCCAGGGCGAGATCGCCATCGGCTCGGGCGGCATCACCGGCAAGGGCTTCATGAAGGGCACGCAGACCCATCTGGAGTTCATCCCCGAGCGCACCACCGACTTCATCTTCGCCGCCTATGGCGAGGAGTTCGGCCTGCTCGGCGCACTGGGCCTGCTGGTGGGCTTTGCCGCGCTGATCCTGCGCGGGCTGGTGATCGCCTCCAACGGGCCGACGCTGTTCGCGCGGCTGATGGCGGGTTCGATCTCGCTGTCCTTCTTCACCTACGTCTTCGTCAACATGGGCATGGTCAGCGGCATCCTGCCCGTGGTGGGCGTGCCGCTGCCGTTCATCTCCTACGGCGGCACGGCGATGGTGACGCTGGGCGTGGGGCTGGGCCTCTTGATGTCCATCGCCAAGGCGCGACGGGTCAATTTGTAGGCTCGACCGGATGCGCCGGGAAGCGCAGCGTGAAGCGCGCCCCCGGACCTTCGTGCTCGCCGACGGTCCGGCGCTCGCGGGTGTTGTCGAGCAGCACTTCGGCGCCGTGCTGCACGGCGATCTCGCGCACGATGGCCAGACCCAAGCCTGAGCCGTCCACGTTCGTGCCCAGCGCGCGGTAGAACGGCTGGAAGACCTTCTCGCGCTCGCTCTCGGCGATGCCCGGCCCGGAGTCCTCGACCTGCAGCACGCTGACCTGGCCAAACGGATCCTCGACCACGCGCACGGTCACGGTGCCGCGTGCCGGCGTGTAGAGCAGCGCGTTGTCCACGAGGTTGCGGATCAGCTCGCGGATCAGCACCGGATGGGCGCGCAGGCGCAGACTGCTGGCCTCGGCTTCCGGACCTTCATAGCCGATGTCGATGCTGCGCTCCATCGCGCGCGGTACGAAGTCGCGCACAACCTCCATCGCCGTCTCCGCGAGGTTCACTTCCTCCTGGCGCGCCGCGTGCTCCTTGTCTTCAGCGCGGGCCATCGAGAGCAACTGGTTGACCATGTGCGCCGCACGCTGGCTGGAGAGCGCGATCTGTTCCAGCGAGCGGTGCAGCTCGTCCGGCTCGATGCGACCCGCGTCGATCTGCGCCTGGGCGAACTCGGCCTGCGTGCGCAGGCCGGCCAGCGGTGTCTTGAGCTGATGCGCCGCGTCGGCCAGGAAATGCTTCTGCGCGCGGATCGACTGATCGAGCCGCCCGAGCAGGTCGTTGATGGCGCGCACCAGCGGCGCCACTTCGTCGGGCACGCGGCGCTCGTCGATGGGAGACAAGTCGGAGCTTTCGCGCGAGCGGATGCGGCGCTGCAACTCGCCCAGGGGCGCAATGCCGCGCGCCAGCGCCAGCCACACCAGCAGCACGGCCAGCGGCAGGATCACGAACTGCGGCAGGATCACGCCCTTGATGATTTCGTTGGTCAGGCGCGAGCGCTTGCCCAGGGTCTCAGCCACCTGCACGAGCAGCGCGCCGCGCTGGTCGTCCGCCTGGCCTTCGGGCAGCACCCACAGCCAGGCCACGCGCACGCGTTCGGGCCCGATGTCGTCGTCGCGGTAGTGCAGTTCACCCGGCACGCCCGGCGCGGCGGGCTCGTCGGCATCGGGTGTCGGCACACCGGCATCGCCCTGCAGGAGGAGGCCTTGGGCATTGCGGACCTGGTAGTAGACCGTGTCGGTCTCGTCCGAGCGCAACAGCGCAGCCGCCTCGGGCGCGAGCGCATAACGGCGTTTTTCAGCGGCCTCCTTGGAGGCCGCCACGCTGGCTGCTTGAAGACTCAGGGAGCGAGCAATCTCGCCCAGCTCACGGTCGTAGGGCCGGTTCGCGATGCTCTGCGCCACCAGCCAGGTCAGCGCCACGCTGATCGGCCAGATCAGCAAGAGCGGCGCCAGCATCCAGTCGAGGATCTCGCCGAACAGCGAGCGCTGGCCTTTCTCGGGTGGGGCGGCGCCAGCTTCGCTCAAGAGGCGATCTTCTCCAGGCAATAGCCGAGACCTCGGACCGTCGCAATGCGGATCGGGCCTTGCTCGATCTTTTTGCGCAACCGGTGGATGTAGACCTCGATCGCGTTGTTCGAGACCTCCTCACCCCATTCGCACAGGCGCTCCACGAGCTGATCCTTGCTGACGAGCCGGCCGGCGCGCTGCAGCAGCACTTCCAGCAACGAGAGCTCGCGAGCGGAGAGCTCGATCATCTGCTCGTTGATGTAGGCCACCCGGCCGGTAGCGTCGAACGAGAGCGGCCCATGCTTGATCACCGTGGACGCCGTGCCCAGGCCGCGCCGCGTGAGCGCCCGCACACGGGCTTCCAGCTCCTGCAGCGAGAAGGGCTTGGCCATGTAGTCATCGGCGCCGAGGTCCAGGCCCTTGACGCGTTCCTCGATGCTGTCGGCCGCCGTCAGGATCAGCACCGGCACGCTCGTGCCGCGCGCGCGCAGGCGGCGCAACACCTCGTGGCCGTGCAGCTTGGGCAGGCCCAGGTCGAGGATCAGCAGGTCGAACTCATGCGCGGCCAGGGCGGCGTCAGCTTCGCTGCCCGTGCCAACCTGGTCGACCGCATAGCCCGAAGCCCGCAGCGAACGCAAAAGGCCGTCGGCCAGCACTTGATCGTCTTCGGCTACGAGGATGCGCATGCTTCTCCCTTGGAATGAAAAGATTCTAGGGCGCCCGATGGTGGCTCACGCCATGAGCCACATAGCCTGCAAGATGTCCATCAGCAGCGCCCCGAAACGCATTGTTGTGACGGGCGCAACTTGAAAAACCCAGGCTCAAGAAATACTGTACAAACATACAGATTGCGCCATAATCCGCCCAACCTCACTGGAGACCGAACACCATGGACGCCCCCGTCAAGTCGCTGAACACCGAAAAAGCCAAGGCCCTGCAAGCCGCCCTCGCCCAGATTGAAAAGCAGTTCGGCAAGGGCTCGATCATGCGCCTGGGCGAAGGTGAGGTGATCGAAGACATCCAGGTCGTCTCCACCGGCTCGCTGGGCCTCGATATCGCCCTGGGCGTCGGCGGCCTGCCGCGCGGCCGCGTCGTCGAAATCTACGGCCCGGAATCCTCGGGCAAGACCACGCTCACGCTGCAGGTCATCGCCGAGATGCAGAAGCTCGCCGGCACCTGCGCCTTCATCGACGCTGAACACGCCCTGGACATCCAGTACGCCCAAAAGCTCGGTGTCAACCTGCAAGAGCTGCTCATCAGCCAGCCGGATACGGGCGAACAGGCGCTCGAGATCGTTGATTCGCTCGTGCGCTCCGGCTCGGTGGACCTGATCGTGGTCGACTCGGTCGCCGCGCTGACGCCCAAGGCCGAACTCGAAGGCGAGATGGGCGATTCGCTCCCCGGCCTGCAGGCCCGCCTGATGAGCCAGGCCCTGCGCAAGCTCACCGCGACGATCAAGAAGACCAACTGCATGGTCATCTTCATCAACCAGATTCGCATGAAGATCGGCGTGATGTTCGGCTCGCCCGAAACCACCACCGGCGGCAATGCACTGAAGTTCTACGCCTCCGTGCGCCTGGACATCCGCCGCATCGGCTCGATCAAGAAGGGCGAAGAGGTGATTGGCTCCGAGACCAAGGTCAAGGTCGTCAAGAACAAGGTCTCACCCCCGTTCAAGACGGCCGAGTTCGACATTCTTTATGGCGAAGGCATCAGCCGCGAAGGCGAGATCATCGACATGGGCGTGATCGCCAAGATGGTCGAGAAGTCCGGCTCCTGGTACGCGTACAACGGCGAGAAGATCGGCCAAGGCAAGGACAACGCCCGCGAGTTCCTGCGCGAGAACCCGGACATCGCCGTGGAAATCGAGAACAAGATCCGCGAATCGCTCGGCGTCTCGCTGATCGGAGGCGCAGCCGCCACGCCCGAGTGAACCGGCAGCCGCTGTCGCTGAAAGCTCGGGCGATTGCGCTGCTCGCCCAGCGCGAGCACAGCAGCATCGAGCTGCGGCGCAAGCTGATTCGAATCGCGCGGGAGCGCGATTCGAAGTTGATTCCGGATGCAGACGCATCCGAACCCGCCGACCCCAGTGAAGAAGTCGATGCCCTGCTGGCATGGCTCCGGGCTCAGGGCTATCTGAACGAATCGCGCTTCGTCGAGTCGCGCATCCATGCCCGGTCGTCCCGCCACGGCAATCTGCGCATCCGCCAGGAGCTGGCCCAGCACGGTCTGACACCGGACGCGGAGCAGCTCGAGAAGCTCAAGGACAGCGAGTTCGAGCGCGCCCGGTCCATCTGGCAGCGCAAGTTCGGTGGTGCAGCGCAGCAAGCCGAGCCGCAAGAACCTGCTGAGCGAGCCCGGCAGATGCGCTTTCTCGTCGGCCGTGGCTTCTCTTCCGAAGTGGTCCGCCGGGTCCTGCGCAACCCGGGCGCAGAGGACGATTGAAGCGCTGTTCAACCCCTATCCAAGCCCGACACAAACCCTCTGACGCCCAGGCCCGTGGAATCCCGCCGAACCCAGTCCGTGCTACATTGCCGCCCTACGCACAAACCCTGAGTTAGTCGCGCAGCCTCCCCGCAGCCCCATGGCAGCGGGTTTTTTGCGCCCGTTGCGCCGCCCATGTCGCCCGCCCTCCCCAGCAGCCCACGCCACTTGATGCACCGTCGTGCCATCGACGTGCAGGTGTTTGCGCGCGAGGACGGACATTTCGAGGCCGAGGCGCGCATCCAGGACACCAAGACGCGCGAAATTGTGGTCGGCGGCGAAACCCGCGAACCCGGCGCTCCCGTGCACGAGATGGTCCTGACACTGGTGATCGACCGCCGCCTGAACATCCTCGCCGCGCATTCCGAATCCCCCGCCGTGGCCTACACGGGCCATTGCGAGCAGCATGGCGATGCCTACCAGCGCCTGGTGGGTCTGAACCTCATGCAAGGTTTCCGCACCGAAGTGAAAGCGCGGCTGGGCGGCGTGCTGGGTTGCACGCACATCACGGAGCTGTGCTCGGTGCTGCCCACGGCGGTGCTGCAAGGCTTTGCCGGTGCGGTGCTCGACACCCACGAGGGCAAGGACTCGCAGCAGCAGCCCTACCAAATCGATCGCTGCCATGCCCTGCGCAGCGATGGCGAAGTCGTCAAGACTTTTTATCCCCGCTGGTATCGCGGCGCTGCTTCTTCAGGAGCTGCTGCCGCCGAACCCGCGATCACCTGAAATTCTTCTTCTTAAAAGCGAGACTCTCATGAAGATTCACGAGTACCAGGGCAAGGAAATCCTGCGCCAGTTCGGCGTGCCGGTGCCGCGCGGCATCCCGGCCTTCACCGTGCAAGAGGCCGTTGAAGCGGCCCAAAAGCTCGGCGGCCCGGTCTGGGTCGTGAAGGCCCAGATCCACGCCGGCGGCCGCGGCAAGGGCGGCGGCGTCAAGCTGGCTCGCTCGATGGACGACGTGAAGACGCTGTCCGAGCAGATCCTGGGCATGCAGCTGATCACGCACCAGACCGGCCCGGAAGGCCAGAAGGTCCGCCGCCTGTACATCGAAGACGGCGCCGACATCAAGAATGAGCTGTACGTCTCGCTGGTGACCGATCGCGGCACGCAGAAGGTGGCCTTCATCGCTTCGAGCGAAGGCGGCATGGACATCGAGGAGGTGGCCCACTCCACGCCCGAGAAGATCATCACCGAGATGATCGATCCGATCGCCGGCCTGACCGAAGCCCAGTCGCGCAAGATCGCTGCGGCCATCGGCCTGAGCGGTGCGTCGATCGACCAGGCCGTCGACATCTTCGCCAAGCTCTACAAGTGCTACATGGACACGGACGCTTCGCTGGTTGAAATCAACCCGCTGAACTGCGATTCCAAGGGCAACCTGATCGCGCTGGACGCCAAGTTCAACTTCGACGCCAACGCACTGTTCCGTCATCCCGAAATCGTCGCCTACCGCGACCTGGACGAAGAAGATCCGGCTGAAGTCGAAGCTTCGAAGTTCGACCTCGCCTACATCTCGCTGGACGGCAACATCGGCTGCTTGGTGAACGGCGCCGGCCTGGCCATGGCCACGATGGACACCATCAAGCTGTTCGGCGGCGAGCCGGCCAACTTCCTGGACGTCGGCGGCGGTGCCACGGCCGAGAAGGTCACCGAAGCCTTCAAGATCATGCTGAAGAACCCGGAAGTCAAGGGCATCTTGGTCAACATCTTCGGCGGCATCATGAAGTGCGACACCATCGCCGAAGGCGTGATCACGGCCTGCAAGGCCGTGAACCTCTCGGTGCCCCTGGTCGTGCGCATGAAGGGCACGAACGAAGAGCTGGGCAAGAAGATGCTGGCCGAGTCCGGCCTGCCCATCATCGCTGCCGACACGATGGCCGAAGCGGCCACCAAGATCGTCGCTGCCGTCGCCTAAGCGCTGCTGACCAGATAGGAAATCAACCATGTCCATCTACATCAACAAAGACACCAAGGTCATCACCCAAGGCATCACGGGCAAGACCGGTCAGTTCCACACCCTGGGCTGCCAGGCCTACGCCAACGGCAAGAACGCTTTCGTCGCTGGCGTGAACCCCAAGAAGGCGGGCGAGAAGTTCTCCGACATCCCCATCTTCGGCACCGTCAAGGAAGCCGCCTCGCAGACCGGCGCCACCGTCTCGGTGATCTACGTGCCGCCCGCTGGCGCTGCCGCCGCGATCTGGGAAGCCGTTGAAGCCGACCTGGACCTGGCCATCTGCATCACGGAGGGCATCCCCGTTCGCGACATGCTGGAAGTGCGCAACAAGATGAAGGCCAAGGAACTGGCCGGCGGCAAGAAGACGCTGCTGCTGGGCCCGAACTGCCCCGGCCTGATCACGCCCGACGAGATCAAGATCGGCATCATGCCCGGCCACATCCACCGCAAGGGCCGTATTGGCGTCGTGTCCCGCTCGGGCACGCTGACGTACGAAGCCGTGGCGCAGCTGACCGAGATCGGCCTGGGCCAATCGTCGGCAGTCGGCATCGGTGGCGACCCGATCAACGGCTTGAAGCACATCGACGTGATGAAGGCTTTCAACGACGATCCGGACACCGACGCCGTGATCATGATCGGTGAGATCGGCGGCCCGGACGAGGCCGAAGCCGCTCGCTGGTGCAAGGCCAACATGAAGAAGCCGATCGTCGGCTTCATCGCAGGCGTGACCGCCCCTCCGGGCAAGCGCATGGGCCACGCCGGCGCGCTGATCTCCGGCGGCGCCGACACGGCCGATGCCAAGCTCGCCATCATGGAAGAGTGCGGCTTCACCGTGACGCGCAACCCGTCGGAGATGGGCAAGCTGCTCAAGGCCCTGCTGAAGTAATTCGCTGGAGCGAACCCCTGGCGGGTTCGCCTCGCGAATACGTGCCGAATACGTGCCGCCCCGAATGGGCGGCATTTTTTTCGCGTTTACGATGCAGCAACATGGACGCACTGCTCAACCCGGCGATCTGGATCGCCCTGCTCAAGATCATCTGGGTCAACATCCTGCTGTCAGGCGACAACGCGGTGGTGATCGCGCTGGCCGCCCGCAACCTGCCGGCCCACCAGCAAAACCGTGCCGTGCTGTTCGGCAGCGGCGCGGCCATCGTGCTGCGCGTGGTGCTCACGCTGTTTGCCGTGGCGCTGCTGCAGTTCCCGTATCTCAAGCTCGTCGGCTCCCTGCTGCTGCTGTGGATTGCCGTGCAGCTGCTCGCAGACAAGGGTGACGAAGGCGAGGTCAAGGCCAGCGCTTCGCTGTGGCACGCGGTGCGCACCATCCTGATCGCCGATCTGGTGATGAGCCTGGACAACGTCATCGCCGTGGCCGGCGCCGCCAACAGCGCGCCGCTGGAGATGCGCACGCCGCTGCTGGTGGCAGGCCTGGCCCTGTCGATCCCGCTGATCATCTTCGGCTCGACCCTGCTGCTGAAGGTGATGGAGCGCTTCCCCGTGATCATCACGCTGGGCGCGGCGCTGCTGGGCTTTGTCTCGGGCGAGATGGCCTTGAGTGACTCGGCCATCGAGGACTGGGTGGCCGGCCATCTGCACAACCTGGAGTTGCCCATCGAGCTGGCCTGCGCCGTGGGCGTGGTCTTGGTGGGCACCTGGCTGGCGCGGCGCGCCCAGGCGCAGCAGCAGGAAGCCAAGGCACACCCTTGATCCGTCCTACATGCCCGCCTTGTCCGGCGGGTGTCACGGATCAGTAAGATCGCGCCATGAGTGAGAAGCGCGGAATCTGGGGCCGGCTGTTCGGCAAAGGCAGTAGCGAGGCGGACAGCGGCAACGGGCCGTCTGGGCTGGCCCGCTACCAGCGCGAGCGCGAACTGGGCCGCGGCGCCATGGGCGAAGTCTGGCTCGCCACCGATCTGCAGACGGGCCAGCCGGTGGCGCTGAAGCTGCTGGCGCTTTCGCGCGAGTTCTCGCCCGAAGACCTGGCCGATGTGCGCGAGCGCTTCATGCGCGAAGCGCACGCCGCACGCCAGCTTCGCCACCCGGACATCCTGCAGGTGCTGGAAACCGGCGAGTCCGGCTCCGATGCCTGGATCGTCATGGAGTACGTCCAGGGCAACGACCTCAGCCATTTCAGCCGACCGGGCCATCTGCTGCCGGTCGCCGAGGCGCTGAAGATCGGGGCTCGCCTGGGCCGCGCCTTGTCGCACGCGCATGAACAAGGCGTGGTCCATCGCGACATCAAGCCGGCCAACGTCATGTACGACCCCACGAGCGGCGAGCTGCGCATCATGGATTTCGGCATCGCCCGCATGGCCGACGGCAGCCGCACACGCACGGGCCTGGTCCTCGGCACGCCGTCCTTCATGTCGCCCGAGCAGCTGGCCGGCCTGACCGTGGACGGCCGCAGCGACCTCTACTCGCTCGGCGTGCTGCTCTACCAGTTGCTGACCGGCCGCCTGCCGCACCAGTCGGACTCGATGGCCATGCTGATGCAGAAGATCGCCACCGCGCCGCCGCCCGACGTGCGCCACTACCGGCCCGGCCTGCCGGAATCGCTGGCGATGGTGCTGGCCCTGGCGCTGGAGAAGCGGCCGGAACTGCGCTACGCGTCGGGCCAGCAACTCGCCCAGGATCTCGAAGCAGTGTTGGATGTCGGCATCAATGAAGAGGCGGCAAGCCTCAAAGGTGCCAAACCTGACACACCCGGCGCCGTTGACAACGCTGCCCCAGCTGCATTCGCGCAGACACAGCGCATTGAGCTGGGTGAAGCGGTGCAAAATCGCGCTCCACCGCTACCCCCGAAGTCAAACGGAACATGAATCTGGAGTTCTTCCATCTCACCGATGTCGGTCGCGCGCGCGACAACAACGAAGATTCGGTGGCTGTTGAACCACAGGTGAATCTTGCCGTTTTGGCCGACGGCATGGGTGGCTACAACGCCGGCGAGGTCGCGAGCCAGATGCTCACGAGCTTCATCTCGACCGAGCTGGGGCGCTGGCTGCTGGAGTCCGGCCCTGAGGCCTTGACCGGCGACGTGCGCCGCGCCATGGACATCTGTGTGGACAACGCCAACCGCGCCATCTTCAACGCCGCCAACACCAATCCGCGCTATGCCGGCATGGGCACGACGCTCGTGCTGGCCGTCTTCCGCGAGGACGAAATGCTGCTGGGCCACGTGGGCGACTCGCGAGGCTACCGCCTGCGCGGCAACCAGCTGATGCAGATCACCCGCGACCATTCGCTGCTGCAGGAGCAGATCGACGCCGGCCTGCTCACCCAGGAAGAGGCGGCCTATTCCAGCAACAAGAACCTCGTCACCCGCGCCGTGGGCGTGGAGGACACGGTGATGCTGGAGCTGCACCAGCACGAACTCCAGCCCGGCGACGTCTACCTGTTCTGCTCCGACGGCCTGTCGGACATGGTCGACGAAGAGGCCATCGCCCAGTTGCTGATTAACCACCCGAGCCTGCCGGAAGCAGGCCAAGCGCTGGTCGACGCCGCCAACGAGGCGGGCGGCCGGGATAATATCGCGGTCGTGCTTGCGCGAGCGGAGGGTCGCGTCAAGCCCGAAGGTCGGGCTTGGTGGCCATTTGGCAAGCGATAAACAGACAACAAGACTTGAGGTCAAGCATGGGCAAGCTGGTGGTTTCGCTCGACGGGGTCGTGATCAAGGAAGTTCAGCTCACCAAGGACAAGACCACCCTCGGGCGCAGGCCGTACAACGACATCGTCATCGACAACCTCGCCGTCTCCGGCGAGCACGCGGTGCTGCAGATGGTCGGCTCCGACGTCTTCATCGAGGACCTCAACTCCACCAACGGCACCTACATCAACGGCAAGGCGATCAAGAAGCAGCTGCTGGCCAACAACGACGTGGTCGAGGTCGGCAAGTACAAGATCAAGTTCTTGCTCGAGGATTCCGGCGACTACGAGAAGACGATGATCTTCAAGCCGGGCAGCACCGCCGCCAGCCCGGCCGGCAGCCCTTCGGGCTTTGGCCTGCCCTCGGCCTTCGGCGGCTTGCCGCCCGCGGCGGCCAGCAGCCAGCCCGCCGCCATCAAGGTGCTCTCGGGCGCTGCGGCCGGCCGTGAAGTCAGCTTGACCAAGGTCGTCACCACCGTCGGCAAGCCCGGCGTGCAGGTGGCCTCCATCACCAAGCGCCCCAGCGGCTACGTCTTCGCCCACGTGGAGGGCAATGCCCGCCCCTCCGTCAATGGCGAGCCGCTGACCGCCGAATCCGTCGCCCTGCGCAATGGCGACGTGATCGAGCTGGCCGGCACCCAGATGCAGTTCATTCAGGGGTGACGCAAAGCCACACTCGTGCGTGACGCATGTCACGCACGCGCCGGGGCATCCAGAACACATGTGAGAAAGGCGGGAATGCTGCCTTTGCTCGCCCACCCAGACTGCATACATTGAGGCCTGAAACCCACGGCACGTGGCCGTGACAGACCTCGAAAACTACATCTCATGAAGATTCGCGTCCTGGGTTGTTCCGGTGCCATCGCCGCCGGCTACAAGACCACCGCTTTCCTGCTCGACGACGACGTGCTCATCGACGCCGGCACCGGGGTGGGCGACCTGCCGCTCGATGCCCTGGCCCGCATCGACCACATCCTCGTCAGCCACTCGCACCTGGATCACGTGCTGTCCATCCCGCTGCTGGCCGACTCCGTGCTGCGCGTGCGCGTCGCCGAAGGACGCCCGCCGATCCAGGTCCACGCCCTGCCAGAAACGCTGGCCGCCCTGAAGGCGCACCTGTTCAACGGCGTCATCTGGCCCGATTTCACCCGCCTGCCGCGCCCTGACGCGCCGGTGCTGACCCTGCATCCGTTCGAGATCGGCCAGCGCCTGAACCTGGGCGGGCGCAGCGTCGAAGTGCTTTCCGCCCGCCACACCGTGCCCGCCTGCGGCTTTGCCGTCGAGGGCCCGCAAGGCCACTGGGTCTTCACCGGCGATACGGGCCCGAACCCGGCGCTGTGGGAGCGGCTGAGCCAGCTGAAGGTCAGCCACCTGGTCATCGAAACCGCGTTCGGCGACGACGAAAGCGAGCTGGCGCGCATCAGCCAGCACCTCTGCCCCACCGAGCTGGCCCGCGAGCTGCAGCACCTGGGCGGGCAGATCCAGGTCCACATCACCCACATCAAGCCCGGCGAGGTCCAGGCCGTGATGGCGGAAGTGGGCGCACTGGCCACGGGGCACCGCATCAGCGCCCTGCAGACGGGTCAGGTCATCGAGCTTTGAGCGCCCGGCGCGCCCGCCCGTCGATGGATGGGTGGCGCGATTTGTGACCAAACACGGCCTTCAAAGCACACCCGGTTACAACGAACTGACGAAATTTGTCAGCCCCCACCCACCTCGGCCGGCATCGAATGACGGAATTTGTCAGCGCTTGCCGCCGAAGGCCTCACTAAACGTGCATTCGCGCACGAACTTCAACCCCGATCCGGGTTGGCACGACACCTGCATTCAGGGGGAGTGTCCCTACCCCTCACCCGTCATTTGTTTCTTAGGAGATATTGAACATGAAGCGCAGCATTCAAAAGGGTTTCACCCTGATCGAACTGATGATCGTCGTGGCCATCATCGGCATCCTGGCCGCTGTGGCGATTCCGCAGTACAAGGATTACACGATCAAGGCCAAGATCGGCAATGCCACGTCGGCAGCTGATCCGCTGAAGACCGCTGTTGCACTGTGCATCCAAGAGGCCGGCATCGGCGCCGGCGCCTCGCCGACTGCTTGCGGCACTTCGGACACCAACTCCGGCGTTCCCGCCTTCACCGCAACGAAGGAAGTCAGCTCGGCTTCCGTTTCCAGCGCCGGCGTGATCACGCTGAACCTGGACGCCACGAACGTTGGCGTCGGCACCGGCAACATTACCTTCACCCCGGTGATTACGGCCAACGCCGTCAAGTGGACGATCGGCACCTCGGTGAGCTCCACTTCGTACCCGGCTGTCTACGCCGCCATCACGAAGAACTCGTCGACCTGATCTACCGTCTGACCTGACTGAAAGGGAGCTCCAGCCGGAGCTCTCTTTTTTTATTTCTGCCCACCAATCATGACTCGCTCACGCGCCAGATGGGCTTTCAACGCCTGTGCATTCGCAACCGTTGCCGGCCTGTGGATGGCAACGCAGCCCTATGCCGGCTTGCGCCATGACGCGGTTCTCTACCTTGCGCAGGCCCTGAGGAGCATCCGGCCCGAGCAGTTTGATCACGATCTGTTCTTCGCCTTCGGCTCGCAAGATCGATATTCCGTCTATCCGCTGCTCTTCGGCCACCTCTTCCAACTGGCTGAGGTCTGGCCACTTCAACCCCTGATTCTTGGGCTTTGCCACGCCGCATTCATGGCGGGCATCTGGCAACTCCTGCCCTCCCAACTCGGTCCGCGCCAACGCTGGCTTGCGCTTGCCGCCTTGGCCCTGCTGCGCCCGCTGTACGGCGGCATGAGCATCGTGGGTTACTGCGAACCCTTCCTGACCGCTCGCAGCCTTGCGGAACCGATGGCCCTGTGGTCCATCGTCAGTTTCCAAAAGAACAGGCTAGCGATCGCAGGATTGCTGATCCTGATCGGCGCATCTGTTCATCCGTTGATGTCCGCGCCCGTGGCGCTCTGCCTGTGGTTGATGTTGTGCGCGCGTGACCGACGCTGGCTCGTGTTGCTGCCCCTCGGCGCAGCCGCGATTGCAACCCTCGCTTGGCTCGGCAGGCCGCCGTTCGATGCTTTGCTGAACCAATACCCGGACGACTGGTGGAAGCTCGTCAAGCAGGCCAACGATCAAGTGCTGGTCCGCAACTGGAGTGCCAGCGACTGGGCCTCCATCGCGATCGACTTCGCGCTCGTTGCCGGCGCCACGCGGCAGCTCTACCGCCCTGGGCAAAGGGCACCGGTCTTGGCCTTGCTTGCAGGAATATCAGCATTGCTTGCGCTTTCCGTCGTCGGCTCGCAGCTCTATCGCAATGAGCTGATCACGCAATTGCAACCCTGGCGCGGCCTTTGGGCGGTGCGCGCCCTGGCCGTTGCCCTGACACCTGCGCTGCTGCTTTCAATTGCGCGCAAAGGCCCCGCAGGCCTCGCGACCGCCTGCAGCCTGGCCTGCGTGATCACGATGGCCAATCTGCATTGGGATGCGACCTGGGTCGGCATGCTCTGGCCGGCCTTGCACTTCTGGATCTGGCGCACAAATCAACCCGTCAGGCCGTTCATGCTGCGACTGAGCACGGCCATCTCGTTGGCCGCCCTGCTGGCGATCGGACTTTTCGACTATTTCGGTTTGCGTGCCATTCCCATCGACGACGCCACCTACATGGACTTCAGTTCCGTCGGCATCGCACTCATTACATTGCCCATGTATGTCCTTGCGGCGTTGGCGTGGCTGTGGCGAATTCAATGGCGAACTGGCACCGAGCGCCCAGGCCCCGGTTTTGCGTATGGCGTGCCGGCGCTTGCAGTCGTGATTCTGATGACGGGCAGCCTTCTTTGGGATCGCCGCCCGCCCATGATCCGCTACCTTGAAAGCCACCTCCAACAGCCGCACCCGTTCGAGGCGTTCGTGCCGCCCGGCACCGAGGTCTACTGGGACAACAATCTGGCAGCCGCGTGGTTCATTCTGAAGCGCCCCAGCTATTTCTCGCCGCCGCAGGGCGCCGGCCTGCTCTTCAACGAAGCGACAGCTCACGAATGGGCGCGGCGCTCCAACGTCGTCAAGCCCGTGATACAGAGACGCCTCAGTTGCGAGATGTTCACGATTCTTCTGCCTAAGCTGCCTGAGGGAACGCCACCGTGCCTCTCGCTATCGGAAGATGAGGTCCTTGGCATTTGCAAAGCCGCACCGAGCCTGCAGTTCGTCGTGTCAGCCGAGCTTTACGAGCGCAAACCCCTTGCAGTCTGGGATGTGCCCGAAGGCCGTGAACCCTACAAGACCCAGTACCTCTATGCCTGCTCTTCCTTCCGATAAGCGCCCGCTGCAAGGTCGTCGCATCACCCGCGAGCTGGCGGGCTACCTGGCCTGCAGCGTCCTGGCGCTGCTGCTCGATACCGGCGTTTACGCAGGCGCACTGGCCCTGGGCATTTCGCTGGCCTTGTCCGCCGCGCTGGGCTTCATCGCCGGCGTCAGCTGCGCCTACTTCTGCAGCGTGAAGTTCGTCTTCCAGGCCCGGCGCCTGAAGGACCGCTCGACCGAGTTCGCCGCCTTCGTCGCCATCGGCCTGGCCGGCCTCGTGCTGACAGAAGGCCTGTTGTGGCTGCTGGTGCAGCAACTCCATCTCGCCCCCGTGACGGCCAAGCTGATCACGGCCGGCATCGTCTTCTTCTTCAACTTCGGCGTTCGCAAGGCCTTGCTGTTCAACCCTGCACGACGCCGCCCCGCGGCCCAACAAGACAGCCGTCTGGAACCCCTCCTGTGACCGATCAAGTCCTCATCATCGGCGCCGGCCCCGCAGGCCTGACCGCCGGCCTGGAGCTGCTGCGCGCCGGCAAGTCCGGCGTCACCATCGTCGAATCCACGAACGACATCGGCGGCCTGTCCAAGACCGTCAACCACAAAGGCAACCGCATCGACATCGGCGGCCATCGCTTCTTCTCCAAATCCGGCTGGGTGATGGATTGGTGGCGCCAGATGCTGCCCATCGCGCGACCGGCCGATGCGCAGGATGCCGAGACCTTCCGCCTCGCCTATCAAGGTGCGAGCAGCCTGCTGGGTTCGCAAGGCATCACGGCGCAGGAATCCGAAGACGACGTGCTGCTGATCCGCAGCCGCCTCTCGCGCATCTACTTCGGCGGCCAGTTCTTCGACTACCCGCTCAAGCCCGGCCTGGACATGGCCATGAAGATGGGGCCGATGAAGTGCCTGAGCTTCGGCGCCAGCTATGCACGCTCGCACCTCGCGCCGATCAAGCCCGAGGCCACGCTCGAAGACTTCTTCATCAACCGCTTCGGCCGCCAGCTCTACCTGCAGTTCTTCAAGGAATACACCGAGAAGGTCTGGGGCGTGCCCTGCCACGAGATCAGCGCGGCCTGGGGTGCGCAGCGCATCAAGAGTCTCTCCATCGCCAAGGCGCTGCAGCACGCGGCGCGCAAGGCGCTGGGCCGCGGCAACAGCAAGGCCGAGCAGACCTCGCTGATCGAGAGCTTCCTCTACCCCAAGTACGGCCCCGGCCAGATGTGGGAAAGCGCCGCCGCCGAGTTCGAACGTCGCGGCGGCCGCCTGGTGCGCCAGGCCCGCGTGGCCGAGATCCAGCGTGACGCCAACCGCGTGAGCGGACTGACCATCGAACGCGCAGACGGCAGCCGCGAGCAGATGGGCGCCTCACACATCGTCTCCACCATGCCCGTGCGCGAGCTGGTCCAGGCCCTGCGCCCGGCCGCAACGCCCGAGGCACAAGAGATCGCCAACGGCCTGCAGTACCGCGACTTCATCACCGTGGGCCTGCTCTACCGCCGCCGCGGCGCCATCGCTCAACTGCGCGACAACTGGATCTACATCCAGGAGCCCGGCGTCAAGGTCGGCCGCGTGCAGGTCTTCAACAACTGGAGCCCGTACATGGTGGCCGATCCGGACACGGTCTGGGTCGGGCTGGAGTTCTTCGCGCGCGACGACGATGCGCTGTGGGCCATGGACGATGGCGCGCTCAAGGAGCTGGCCATCCGCGAGATGCAGCAGCTGGGCCTGGGCGACGCGGCCGACGCGCTCGACGCCACGGTGATCCGCATGCCCAAGGCCTATCCGGGCTACTTCGGCGCGGCCTACGAACGTTTCGACGAACTGCGCGAGTGGCTCGACGGTCTGTCCAATCTCTTCCTCGTCGGCCGCAACGGCATGCACCGCTACAACAACCAGGACCACTCCATGCTCTCGGCGCGCCTGGCCGCGCAGAGCATCCTGGCGGGCAGCGCCGATCACGATGCGATCTGGGCCATCAACATCGACGACTCCTATCACGAGGAGGCGCAGTCCGCGCCTGCAGACAAGGCGCGGGCCACACTGGCCAGCGCCTGATCCGGCGGCACGACAAAGCTACAGTTGCGGATCTTCCGGGCGCCCCTCCTTCTCGATGACCGCAACTGCACGCACCGCCACGCCGAACCCTGATCTGCTCTGGGGCCTCGTCTGCCTGGCACTGGCGACCGCCGTTCCCACGCTGATCGCATACAGCCAGACGCCTTCGTCCACGCTGTACAACCAGCTGGCCGCGCTGTTCGGCTGGGGCGCCGCGCTGCTGTTCCTGGCGGAGAACGTGCGCCGCCTGCGCTTCGACGCCACCGTGGCCGTGCTGCTGATGCTGCTGGCCGCGCCGATCATCTCCGTCTTCGTCAATCAGCTGCCCTTCGGCCTGGCGCTGGAGACCCTCGGCCTGGTGAGCGCTGCCTTGGTGGTCTATGGCTGCGCCACCGGTCTGGATGAGATGGTGCGCGCGCAGGTCTTTCGCTGGTTCTGCTGGGGCCTGGTGCTGGCCGGCACGCTGAGCATGGGGGTCAGCCTGCTGCAGGTCTTCTATCCCGCATGGACCAACGGCTTTGCCATCGCGCATTCCGGTCTGCCGGGTCGCGCGGTCGGCAATATGCGCCAACCCAACCATCTGGCCAGCCTGATGGTCTGGGCCTGCGTGGCCCTGGCCTGGCTGGGCGACCAACGCGCCTTTGGCCGCATCAACGCCTGGGCCTGGCCGGCGCTGCTGTTCGGCTTCGTCTTCACCATCGTGCTTTCGGCCTCGCGCACGGGCATGTGGGCCGGCATTCCGCTGCTGGCGCTGTGGGGCGCGGCCGATGCCCGCCTGAGCAAGAACACCCGCATCGTGCTCGGCTCGAGCCTGATCATGTTCGGCGTGAGCTGGGGCCTCATGGATCTGTGGGCCTCCAGCGGTCACGCCTTCGGCGCGCAGACCCGCCTCGACCAGGAAGGCGCAGGTTCCGGCACGCGCATCAAGATCCTGGCCAACGCCTGGGAGTTGGTGAAGGCCAATCCATGGACCGGCGTCGGCTGGGGCGAGTTCAACCTCGCCTGGACGATGACGCCCTTCCCCGACCGGCCCGTTTCCTACTTCGATCACACACACAACATCGTCATGCAGTTCGCGGTGGAGCTGGGCCTGCCCGCGACGCTGCTGATCGTGGGCCTGCTGCTGTGGACGCTGTGGCGCCGCCTGCAAGCCGTGCTGCGCGCCAGCGCCGAGGACGCCACCTTGCGCTCCGCCGCCCTGATGCTGGTGCTGACCATCGGCGTGCACAGCCTGCTCGAATATCCGCTGTGGTACGCCTACTTCTTGCTGCCGGCCGCATTCGCAATGGGTGTAGGCGCGAGCCCCGTCGAAGGGCCCGAAAAGCGCAGCGGCGGCATGCTGCTCTCAGTCACCGGCGCGCTGTTGCTGGCGGCCAGCATCTTCGCGGCCTGGGACTACCAGCGCATCGTCGTCATCTACGCGCCCGCCACCCGCGATGCGCCGCTGGTCGATCGGGTACGTGAAGGCCAGCGCGCCCTGATCTTCGGCCCCCTGGCCGACTACGCCGCCGCCACCAGCCTGCCGGGCAATCGCCGTGCGCTGGAAGCCGCCAAGCGCACCGGCCACAACCTGATCGATGCGCGGCTGATGATGGACTGGGCCGAAGAGCTGCACGAGGCCGGCGACGACGACCGCGCCCGCTACCTGGCAGCACGCCTGCGCGAATTCCGCAACGACCAGGCCAAGCCCTGGTTCGCCGCGTGCGAAGCGGAAGGCGTCGAGCGGCCCTTCCAATGCGATGCGCCGCAGCGTGTGTACAACTGGCGCGAGATGCGCTGATCCATCGGGCCCGCACAAGACTGCATGACTGACCTCCGTTCGGAAGCCGCCCGCCCGGCCCTGCTCGATGCCTTGATCTGCGCCTACCTGGTGCTGCCGCTGCTGCTGTTCTGCGGCTGGTTCAAATGGCCCGTTGCCCTGGTGCTGGCCGCCTTGATCCTCCAAGGGGTTCACAACGCGCTGCGATCCGCCTGGCGCGGCGGCTTCGAAGTGCGCCCGGCAACGGTGATCGTCATCGCCGTTGTGTCGCTTGGCTGGGTGGCGCTTTCCGGCGTGGGCCATTTCGCCTTCGCCAATCTCGACTGGGTCACGCGCGACGCCGTGCTGCGCGACCTGACGGACACGGCCTGGCCGCCGCGCTACGAAGCCGACGGCAGCCTGCCGACGATCCTGCGCGCGCCCATCGCCTACTACCTGCCCGCCGCCGCACTGGGATCGGTCCTGGGCCTGCAGGCCGCAGACCTGCTGCTCTACCTCTGGACGGTGCTCGGCTTTGTCCTGTTCCTGTGCGCGGTGACCACGCTGTTCACGACGAACCGCCAGCGCTTCATCGCGTGCTTCCTGATGATCGGCTTTGGCGGGCTTGACCTCATCGGCGTGCATCTGCTGGAAGGCGGCTGGGCCACCTGGGGCGAGCACGTCGAGTGGTGGGCCGAATTCGCGCAGTACTCGGCCAACTCGACGCTGATGTTCTGGGTGCCCAACCACGCCCTGCCCGCTTGGTTGGGGCTGGCCCTCGTGCTGCGCCTGTGGAAGCAGCCCGGCCTCGCGCGGATCACGCCGCTGCTGGCGGCGGCGATTCCGCTGTGGTCACCGCTGTCGGCACTGGGGCTGGCGCCCTTTTTCATCGCCGGGCTGAACTGGCGGCACGACCTGCGGCTGATCTTCTCGCTGCGCTACAGCTGGCCGCTGATCGCCATCGGCCTGCTGGTGGCCCGCTACATCACGATGGACACGCAGGCCGTGCCGCATGGCTGGAACATCAACTTCTTCAGCAAGCCGTCGATCTTCTGGTCGGTCTACCTGGCGTTTTGCTTCCTGGAGTTCGGACTGCTCGCGCTGGTGCTCTATCCCTTGCGCACCTATGACCTCAAGCTGGGCATTGCACTGGCGATCCTGCTGGTGCTGCCCTTCTTCCGATTCGGGCCGGGCAACGATCTGGTGATGCGCTGCTCGATCCCGGCCTTGGCGATTCTGGCCCTGGCCACCGTGCGCCCACTGGCCGAGGGCGGCCACACGCTGTGGCGATACGCGCTGATCGTGGTGCTGGGCATCGGACTGCTGGGCGCCGCACAGGAACCCGAGCGCGCGCTGATGCGACCGCGCTGGGCCTTGACCGGCAAGACGCTGGTCGAGATTTCTCCGGGCTGGTTGCCCGAGCATTACGCCGGCCAACTCAACCAGGCAGGCCTGACCTTGCTGATGCGCGAGCCCACGCTGGTGCGGCCTGATGCGGTGGCAACGGCGAAGCCGCCGCACTGAAGCCGCCGAACTGAGGCTTCAGTGGTCCTCGCGCGGCGCGGGCTTCTCTTCCTCGAAGTTCACCCGCCGCTTCTCCACCACCCAGGGATGGCGCTGCAAGCGCAGATGGATGGCTGCCACGTACTCGCCGATCAGGCCCATGATCAGGATCTGCACGGCCGAGAACAGGAAGATGCCAATCAGCAGCGGTGCCTGGCCGAGCGGGAACGAGTCCCAGAACAGCAGCTTGGCCACGAGGTAGCCCGCGGCGATCACGAAGCCCAGGGCCGACAGCAGCAGGCCCGTGATCGTGGCCACGCGGATCGGCGCCTTGCTCATCGAGGTGAGGCTGGTCACGGCCTGGTCGATCAGGATCAACAGGTCGTTCTTGGTGGCACCGTACTTGCGCGGCGGCTTGTCGTAGGCGACGGTCGTGGTCGGCAGGCCGATCTCGGCCACCAGCGCGCGCATCATCGGGTGCGGTCCGCCGATCTCGCGCATGTATTCGACGACACGGCGCGAGTACAGGCCAAAGCCGGTGAAGGCCTCGATCACCGGGCTGGAATCACTGACCTTGCCCATGATCCGGTAGTAGGCCGCGCGGCAGCCTCGCATCACGAAGCCGTCGGCGCTGCTCTTGTAGACGCCGGCCACCACATCGAAGCCGCGCTCCCAGTTGGCGACGAAGTCCGGGATCATCTCGGGCAGGTCCTGCAGATCGCTGGCCAGGTAGATGCACACATCACCGGCGGCCTGCATCAGGCCATGGAAGGGCGAACGGATCGGCCCGAAGTTGCGTGCGTTGACGATCAGCTTGACCCGCGGATCGCGGCTGCACCAGGCGCTTACGAAGTCCACGGTGCGATCCACGGACGCGTTGTCGATCCAGATGATCTCCAGCTCGTAGCGCGCCTCCAGTGCAGCGACCGCGGCGAACACGCGCTCGAACCATTCGTCGACGTTGCCTTCCTCGTTGAACGATCCGGTGACGAGGCTGAGCTTCGGTTTCGACATGAAGTGGAGTGCTGGGATGAAGGTGATCGAAGCAGGTGCAACGATAAGATGCAGGCCGTCACTACAGGGCGCTCGGCCATTATCAACGCCAATGAATGCAGGACGGCTCATCCGCTCGCTGGGCAATCAGCAGGTCTTTCGCTTCTTGCTGGCGGGCGGTGTCAACACGCTGTTCGGCCTGGGCGTCTACGTCGGCTGCATCTGGCTGGGCCTGCCGCCCTGGCTGGCAATGCTGATCGGCACGGTCGCCGGTGTCGCCTTCAATTTCCTCACCTTCGGCGCCTACGCCTTCCGCGATCTGTCGGTCCGGCGTGTGCCGCGCTTCGTGCTGAGCTATGCGGCGACGTACGCCTTCAACCTGCTCGCCTTCCATGCGCTGAACCATTGGGTCGGCAGTGTGGTGTGGTGCCAGGTGATCCTCACGCCGGTCGTCGCGGCGTTCTCCTACCTGTCGATGTCCAACTTCGTGTTCACGCGCCGCTCCGGCGCGCCACGCTGAAGTTCATCGTCAGACCTCGGCCACCCAGTCGCCGCTCTTGCCGCCGTGCTTCTCCAGCACCAGCACCTGCTCCATGACCATGCCGCGATCGGCGGCCTTGACCATGTCGTAGATGGTCAGCAGGCCGATCTGCACGGCGGTCAATGCTTCCATCTCCACGCCCGTGCGGCCGAGCGTCTCGACCTGCGCGGTGCAGTTCTCTCTAGCTTCCGTCCATCTTGGTTAGACAAAATTTGGACAGAGCCGATTCTCTGCCCTTAGAGATTCTAAGCACGGCTGGCAGCGCATCGACGTTGAGCAGTCACCAGTCATAGGTACATTGCGAAGCCAGGGAGCAAAAGACGCAATGGCAAACTTTTACTGGGTCAATCAAGGCTCAACTTTCCATGAGGCTAGGGTAGCCGGATGCCTTTGGGCACCAGAGCTTGATGCACACGGCGCGACGTTGAATCACTGGCAAACAATGACTCGACTTCAGCCGGGAGATGTCATCCTGACCTATGCAAATGGGCACCTGAAGGGATATGCCGTCGCACGAAGCCGATTCGTCAACTCGATCCGTCCCTATCGGTCGTCATCGCCTTATGAGCCGGGCCAGGGCGGGAGACTGGTTTTCTGCGACTTCAAGCCATTGGCGCCCAACCCAGTCAGCATCGCCACTGTCACGAAAGACGCCCAGCTAAGGTCGGACTTGTCTACTGGAACCAACTCTGTGCTCACCTCAAGCGGGACAGTTGCCCAGAAGTACCTGTGCCAGATTCCCGCATCGGCCGCAGCGAAGCTCCTCAATTTGATGGGGATCGCACCCGCTCTGGTAACTGGATCCAGTCAACAGCCTCCGATGCCGGCAACTAGTGCCGTGCAGCTAGTGAATGCGCGCGTCGGTCAGGGCAAGTTCAGGGCAGACCTCCTTGCCGCTTATGGCGGAGCTTGTGCAGTTACAGGCTTAACGGTGGAGCGACTGCTTCGTGCATCCCATATTCGGCCATGGTGCGAAAGCTCCGACTTCGCCAAGCTTGATCCGGAAAATGGAGTGCTTTTGGCCGCCGGAGTGGATGCCGCTTTTGACTGTGGCCTTGTTAGCTTTGACAAGACCGGCGCACTGATCATCAGCGGCCGACTGACTTTGAATGACTTGCTGTCTCTAGGAATCCCGCAGACCGCTTGTCTTGCCTCGCATTTCCTGACCCAGGAACGACAGTCCTATTTGGCCTATCACCGATCCGAGGTCTTCAAGGCCTGCTAGGCCGCTCCTCTGAGTGACCCAGCCACTGCCATCGGCAAAGACCGAGTCGCGGTGATTGAGGTCATGACGGACGCTGGTGGCACTCGGCAAGCCTTCGAGCAGCATCTTTCGATGCCGGATCAGCCAGCCCTTTTAAATCAAGGGCTTACCCAGTCGCCGCTCTTGCCGCCGTGCTTCTCCAGCACCCGCACCTGCTCCATGACCATGCCGCGATCGGCGGCCTTGACCATGTCGTAGATGGTCAGCAGGCCGATCTGCACGGCAGTGAGGGCTTCCATCTCCACGCCCGTGCGGCCGAGCGTCTCGACCTGCGCGGTGCAGCTCACGCTGTTGCTCGGCGCGTCGATCTCAAAGTCCACCGTCACGCGCGTGATCGGCAGCGGGTGGCACAAGGGGATGAGGTCGGACGTGCGCTTGGCCGCCTGGATCGCCGCAATGCGCGCCACGCCGAGCACGTCGCCCTTCTTCGCCGTGCCGCTCTGGATCAGGGCGAGCGTGGCCGGCTGCATGCGGATGCGGCCCGAAGCGCGCGCCACACGATGGGTCTCGGCCTTCGCGGCCACGTCGACCATCTGCGCCTGGCCCTGGGCGTCAAAATGCGTCAGCGCTGGATTCACGGCAACAATCAGGAAAAACCGCTTCGCGGCGATGGTGTCATCATAGGCTGGCGTTTGAGGAGAGTTCTTTGTTGAGCGGATTTCGAAAAGCAGTCCGGCGTGTGATCGCCTCGGCGGTGTCCGTGGCCCTGCTGTTGCCCCCCGGCCTGCATGCGCAGGTGAATCTCCCTTCGCTGGGCGACGCGGTATCTCAGGATCTCGACGTGAACGCCGAGCGCCGCTATGGCGACGAGATCATGGCGGAGATCTGGCTCGATCCGGATTGCATCGACGACCCGTTGCTGCAGGAGTACCTCGTCGGCACCTTCACGCCGCTGGTGGCTGCAGCACGCAAGCTCGGCAACATCACGGAGGAGACGTCGGACCACTTCGCCTGGCGCGCCTTCCTTGTGCGCGACAGGACCATCAACGCCTTCGCGCTGCCCGGCGGCTTCATCGGCGTGCACCTGGGCCTGATCGCGATGACCGGTTCGCGCGACGAGCTGGCTTCGGTGCTCGGGCATGAGCTCTCACACGTCACCCAGCGCCACATTGCGCGGCGCATCGCCGGCGATTCGCGCAACAGCTTGTTGTCCACGGCGGCCATCCTGGTCGGCATCCTCGCCGCAGCCAAGGGCTCGCCAGACGCAGCGCAGGCCGCCATCGTCACCGGTCAGGCCGCCGCCGCCGCCGCGTCGCTCGCCTTCTCGCGCGACATGGAACGCGAAGCCGACCGCGTGGGCTTTCAGGTGATGAGCACGGCCGGCTACTCGCAGGCCGGCATGGCCAGCATGTTCGAGCGCATGGAGCAGGCCACGCACCTGATGGACTCGGGCAACTACCCCTATCTGCGCTCGCACCCGCTGACCACCGAGCGCATCGGCGACGCGCGCCTGCGCGTCGGCACCAAGGATTTCGTGCGGCCCGTGGGCACGCCGGAGCACGCGCTGATGGCCGCCCGCTCCCGCGTGCTGATGGACCCGACGGCGTCTTCATGGCTCGCGCTGCAACGCGCGGACCAGGGTGCGCGCGACGATGCACGCGATGGCAAGGGCCTCGACCAGCTTGCAGCCCGCTACGCGAGCGCATTGGCATCGATCAAGCTGCGAGACTGGGCGCGTGCCGAGCGCGCCATCGACACGGCGGATCAGCTGCTGCAAGGTCTGGTGGCGCAGGATGTGGGTGGCCGCGCGCATCGCGATCTCGTGTTCCTGCGAGCCGAGCTGGCACAGGCACGCAAGCAGCCCGCGCCCGGCATGGCCGCGCTCGACACACTCAGCGGCGACCGTTCGCGCCCGATGCTAATGGCTCGCGCCAATCTCGCACTCGAAGCAGCCGACCCCGCCTTTGCGCGCACGGCAGCCGACGATCTCCAGACCTGGACCAGCCTTCACACCGAAGACATGCTGGCCTGGGGCACACTCTCGCAGCTGTGGGATCGCCTGGGCCAGCCCTTGCGCTCGGTCCGCGCGCAGGCCGAGGTCCGCGCCGCAGCCGGCGATCTGCGCGGTGCCATAGATCGGCTACGTTCGGGCCTGCGCCTGTCGCGCTCGCCGAATGCCGATCAGATCGAAGCCAGCGTCATCGACGCGCGCCTGCGCACGCTGACCTACCAGCGCCGCCAACGCCTGGCTGAGATGTATCCGAACGGCGTGCCGCGAGGCGAGGAGCCGTGATCGGAGCGCATTGACGCTCGCCGATCAGCGCGTCACTCGTCGCCGCTGAACATGCGTTCGATCAGTACGTCGATCGCCATGCCGCACAGGCTGTAGATCAACGAGCCGATCAGCGCGGCCCAGAACCCGGCCACCGCAAAGCCGTCCAGCACGGTGGCCGCGGCCCAGAACATCAGCGCGTTGATGACGAAGAGGAAGAGCCCGAGGCTCACCACCGTCACCGGCAGCGTCAGCAGCACGAGGATGGGCCGCAACAGCGTGTTGAACAGGCCCAGCACCGCCGCTGCGATCAGGGCCGAGGTGAAGCTCTTGACCTCCACGCCCGGGTAGAGATGCGCCACCAGCAGCAGGGCCAGGGCGAGCAGCAGCCAACGCACGAGGGTTTTCATGGCGCCCGAGCATACAAGCCGGCGCCGGGCGCCGGATCGGGAGAAGCGCCTGAAAAGCCGAGGCCCTCAAGGCAGATTTCGTCATGTCACTGCAACAATGCGAATTGTTCGCATTCAGTGTTACGATGGTCTTCTACCTTGCAGTCAAGACCCGCTGTGAACACCTTCGCCCTCGACCGCTCCGGCCTGCAGCCGGAAGCCCGAACGGAATCCACCCCGCCCCCAGCCCGCCCGCGCGAGCCTGCGGCAGTCGTGGCCGGGTCGGTCGCGTCCGAGCGTTTGGCCGAAGCTGAAACGGGCACGCTGGGTCACGGCTGGCACGCCGCGCCGCGCAAGCGCAGCGTGTGGATCGCCATCCTTGCGCTGCACGGCGGCCTGGCCTGGGCGATGGCGCACAGCCTGATGCAGCCCGCGCAGCCGGCCAAGCCCACACCGGTGGAGGTCCGCCTGATCGAGCCGCCGCGGCCCAAGCCGCAGCCGCCGCTGCCGCAGATGGAGATCCAGGCGCCCGTCGTTGCGCCAGTGCCGTTCGTGCAGCCGCCCAACGTGAATCTCTCCCCGGTCGTCACCGTGGCGGAAGCGCCGCCGGTGGTCGTGCCCGTGAAGCCTGCACCCGTGGCGGCGCCCGTGTTGCCGGTAACGGCAGCTTCGAGCGGTCCGAAGGAGATCGCAGCCAGCGCGCTTCGCTACATCGTCGAGCCGCATGGCCACATTCCACGCATGTCGCGCAAGCTGGGCGAGTCGGGCACGGTGGTGCTGCACATCGTGGTCGGCGCGGACGGCCTGCTCAAGAGCGCCGCGCTCAAGAAGTCCTCCGGCTTCGAACGTCTGGACCAGCAGGCCCTGCTCGACATCCGCACCGCCCGCTTCGAGCCCTACCTTGAAAAGGGCCAGGCCATCGAGGTGGAAACCGACGCTGGCATCCAGTACGAGTACCGCTAGGCCCCGACCGCCCGTCTCGCCTTCTTCCAGGTGCATCAAGGTTCGCGCCCGGCGCAACAAATCAACAAAATCCGTTGACACTCGCAAATGCGAATGATTATCATATAGATACTCAATCGCGAGACAGTTCGGCCGATGGCCGCACCGGTCGCGTTCGGAATCAGTCTCTTCCACCCGGAGTCCCCATGTCCTTCATCAAGAGCCGCAAGCACGCGGTCAAAGCCCCTGCCCTGGCCGCCCTGGCTGCATCGTTGAGCGCCGCGCCGCTGTTCGCTCAAGCCCAGGCCACGCAGCAGACCGACGCCTTGCCCACCGTCAAGGTCACGGCCGACCGCGAAGTGCCGTACAAGACGGACGCCTCGTCCAACACCAAGTACACGGCTCCGCTGCTGGACACGCCGCAATCGATCCAGGTCATCCCCGAGCAGGTGCTGCGCGAGCAAAACGCCACCAACCTGACCGAAGCCCTGCGCAACAGCGCCGGCGTTTCGACCTTCTTCCTCGGCGAGAACGGCAGCACCAGCACCGGCGACGCCGTCTACATGCGCGGTTATGACGCCTCGGGCAGCATCTTCGTGGACGGTATCCGCGATGTCGGCTCGGTCTCGCGCGATGTCTTCAACATCGGCTCCGTCGAAGTGATCAAGGGCCCGGCCGGTTCCGACGTCGGCCGCTCGTCGCCCACCGGCTACATCAACCTGATCACGAAGAAGCCTTCGCTGGAAAACAGCTTCGACGGGACCTTGAGCGTTGGCTCGGCCTCGTTCAAGCGCGCCACGGCCGACCTGAACCGCGCGCTCGACGCCGACACCGGCACCGCGCTGCGCCTGAACATCGTGGCCCAGGACAACGGCGTGCCCGGCCGCGACGAAGTGAAGAACAAGCGCTGGGCCGTCGCGCCTTCGCTGGCCTTCGGCCTGGGCACCGACACGCGCATCTTCCTGGACGCGCTGCACGTCAAGCAGGACAACATCCCCGACGGCGGCGTGCCCACCATCGGCCTGCCGGGCTACACGACGCCCGACACCACGCGCCCCTTCCTGTCCACCGCTCCCCGCGTGGACAGCAGCAACTTCTACGGCACCAGCTCCGACTTCGACAAGAGCAAGACCGACATGCTGACGGCACGCGTCGAGCATGACCTGAAGAACGGCTTCAAGTTCGTCAACACCGCGCGCTACGGCCGCACGGCGCAGAACTACATGCTGACCTCGTGGACCGCGACGACGGCCAACTTCAAGACGCCGAGCACGACCGATCTTTCCACCTGGACGATCGCGCGCTCCAACCCCAACAACAAGGACCAGATCAACACCATCCTGGCCGACCAGCTGAGCTTCAGCGGCAAGGTCAAGACGGGATCGATCACGCACAGCCTCAACGTGGGCGCCGAGGTGAACCACGAGCAGCAGGACAGCTGGGGCTACTACGGCGTCAACGCCGTGGTCTATCCGACCAGCTCCGGCATCAACAGCGGCACCATGCCGGCGGCGAACCTCTACCACCCCGACCCCAACGTGAGCGGCTACCAGCGCATCCGCAACGGCACGACAACCTCGGGCTCGACGACCACTGTCAGCGCCTTCGCCTTCGACACGCTGGAGTTCAGCAAGCAGTGGCTGCTCTCGCTCGGCCTGCGCGCCGACCACTACAGCACCGACTACTTCGCCACCACGCTGGTCACGACCGGCACCACCGCCGGCAGCCTGACCCCGACCTCGCTCACGCTGGCCGACACCCTCGTCACCGGCAAGATCGGCCTGGTCTACAAGCCGACCGACTTCAGCAGCGTCTACGTGGACTACGCCACCGGCGCCCAGCCCCCGGGCGGCTCGAACTTCGCGCTCGCCGCAGGCGGCACGGGCAGCAGCGCCGGCCGCGTGGACTTCGAACCCCAGAAGACCAAGACCTACGAGATCGGCACCAAGTGGGACCTGCTTGACAAGACGCTGTCGCTGACCGCTGCCCTGTACCGCACCGACGTGCTCAACCAGGTCGTGCAGGACCCGACCAGCCTGCTGTACTACCAGACCGGCAAGCAGCGTGTGCAAGGCCTGGAGCTGGGCCTCGTGGGCCAGATCACCAAGGCCTGGGGCGTGAGCCTCGGCTACACGACGATGGACACCAAGATCATCTCCGGCCCGGCCGTGACCAAGGACGGCACGATGGTGCTGACCTACACGCCGAACAATTCGTTCACGGCCTGGACCACGTACGACGCCGGCCACGGCCTGATGCTCGGCTTCGGCGCGCTGCACAATGGCGCCCTGCACCGTGGCACCGACGGCGCCATCGGCACGCCGGCCATGACCGACGGCTACACGGTGTTCAACGCCATGGCCAGCTACAAGATCAACCGCAACATCACCGTTCAGCTCAACCTGAACAACCTGTTCGACAAGGACTACGTGGCCTCCATCAACAAGAGCGGCTACCGCTACAACCCGGGCGCTCCGCGTTCGGGCCAGCTGACGGCCAGCTTCTCCTACTGATCCCGCCCCTGATGCTGCTGCACATCCCAGCCGTTCTCGATGCCGCGCAGGTCCGCGAGGTCCGCGCGCGGCTCGAGGCCGCGAGCTGGGAAGACGGCCGGGCGACGGTTGGGCCGCAGGGCGCACAGGTCAAGAGGAATCGCCAGCTGCGTGCCGACGATCCTCTGGCCGTCGAGCTCGGCGCCCGCGTTCGCGAGGCCGCGCTGCGCCATCCGATGTTCTTCGCGGCAGCACTGCCCTTGCGCGTGCTGCCGCCGCTGTTCAACCGTTACGAAGGCGGCGGCGAATATGGCATGCACGTGGATGGCGCGGTGATGCGCCAGCTGGGCAGCGATCAACCGCTGCGCAGCGACGTCTCGTCCACGCTCTTTCTCTGCGATCCGGAAAGCTACGACGGCGGCGAGCTGATCGTGGCCGACACCTACGGCGAGCACGAGGTGAAGCTGCCCGCAGGCGATCTGGTCGTCTACGCGGCCAGCAGCCTGCACCAGGTCACGCCCGTGACGCGCGGCACGCGCTTCGCGAGCTTCTTCTGGACGCAGAGCCTGGTGCGCAGCGATGCGCAACGCGCGATGCTGTTCGAGCTCGACCGCAACATCCAGGCCCTGCGCGGTGCGCACGGCGACACCGCCGAGGTGAAAGCATTGACCGGGCACTATCACAACCTCCTGCGCATGTGGGCCGAGACGTGAACGGCAGCAAGTCTTCGTCGAAGGCAGGCTGGCTCAAGACCCTGCACACCTGGCACTGGATCTCCTCGGCGGCCTGCCTCGTCGGCATGCTGCTGTTCGCGATCACGGGCATCACGCTCAACCACGCGAGCTGGATCGAGGTAAATCCGCGCGTCGTGCAGAAGAACGCACAGCTGCCCGCCGATCAGCTGGCGGCCCTGCACAAGCAAAACAGCGGCCCACTGGCCGAACCGCTGCGTGTCTGGTTGGCCACGCAGCTGAAATCAACGGTTAGCACGGCATCTCCAGAATGGTCGCCCGAGGAGGTCTACCTGCCGATGCCGCGGCCCGGCGGTGACTCGTGGGTGCGCATCGACCGCGAGACCGGCGCGGTGGAGTTCGAGGACACCGACCGTGGCTGGATCGCCTACCTCAACGATTTGCACAAGGGTCGCCACGCCGGCATGGCCTGGAGCTGGTTCCTCGACGTCTTCGCCGTGGCCTGCCTGCTGTTCTCCATCACCGGCCTGCTGATCCTGAAATACCACGCCGCGCAGCGGCCCAGCACCTGGCCGCTCGTCGGCTTCGGGCTGGTGCTGCCGGCCCTGATCGCCCTTCTTCTCATCCATTGAATCTCTAACGCCATGAAGCAACTGACACTCGCCGCGGCTGGCCTGGCCGTCATCGGCAGCCCTGCCTGGGCTGCGGAAGTCCAACTCAAGATCGAGCTGCCGCGCCTGAACGTGGCCGAGTACCACAAGCCCTACGTGGCGGTGTGGATCGAGAAGCCGGGCCAGACGCAAGCTGCCGCGCAGCTGGCGCTCTGGTACGACACCAAAAAGCCCAACAACGGCGGCGCCAAGTGGCTGCGCGACATGCGCCAGTGGTGGCGTGCCGGCGGCAAGTCGCTGAGCCTACCGGCCGACGGCGTCAGCGGCGCCACGCGCAACCCGGGCGAGCACGTGCTCAAGCTGGACCAGCACGCGGCACTGGCCAACCTGGCGGCGGGTCAGATGAAGTCGTGGTCGAAGTCGGCCGTGAAGGCGGTGGCCGCGAGGTCAAGCGCGTGCCGCTGAGCTGGCCCGTCAAGGCCGCCAACGAAGTGAAGGTGGCCGGCGAGGACGAAATCGCCAGTCTGCAGCTCAACGTCAAGCCCTGAGCCCGGAGTCCACCATGCGCAAGACCCTGATCGCCCTCGCCCTTGCATTGCCCCTGGCCGCCCAGGCCCACATGAACTGGCTGCTGCCCAACGCCACGGTCGTCACCAACCGCGACGGCGCCGTCTCCATCGACGCCGCCGTCTCCGAAGACCTCTTCATCTTCGAGCGTGCGCTCAAGCTCGAAGAGCTGCGCATCACCGGCCCGGGTGGCACCAAGCTCGAGGCCAAGAGCCGCGTGAGCGCGAAGAACCACGAGAGCTTTGACCTGGAGCTGCCCGGCAACGGCACCTACCGCGTCAGCAACGTCAGCGTGGCGCTGATGGGCGCGTACAAGGCCGGTGCCGAGACCAAGCGCTTCCGCGCCACGCCCGAAACGCTCGCCAAGGAACTGCCGGCCGACGCCGAAGTGACCAGCCTGGCCCGCACGGCCACGCGCCAGCAGACCTTCGTGAGCCGCGAGGAAGCCGGCGACGTGAAGTTCACGCCCGAAGGCGATGGCCTTGAGCTGCTGCCGCTCACGCCCGTGACCGATCTCTCGACCGGCGACAGCAGCCGCGTGCGCATCCTGCTCAACGGCAAGCCGCTGGCCGACAGCGAGGTCACGCTGCGTCCGGGCGGCAACCGCTACCGCTACAAGTCGGGCGAGATCACGCTCAAGACCGATGCCAAGGGCGAGCTCGACATCAAGTGGGCCGAGGCCGGCCAGTGGTGGCTGGGCGTGAACTACGGCGACCGGCGAGCCCAGGGCGGCACGCGCGAGAAGCCGCTGGAACGCGCGGCCCTGTCCGTCACCTTCGAGGTGCTGCCGAAGTAATGCGACCTTGATGCAGTCTCAAGCCCGGGTTCTCGTCCCCCTGCACATCGAAGGGCCGCCGCCGCCCCTCGGTCAGCCGCTGTACGCGCTGCAGGGCGAGACCATGGGCACGAGCTGGTCGCTGCGCTTGCACGCGCCGGCCGGCTTGCAGCTGAACGCCATCGAGCGGGCCGTGCAGGTGGTGCTCGACGAAGTCATCGGCGAGATGAGCCAGTGGGAGAGCGATTCGCTGCTCTCCTTGTTCAACCGCATGCCCGCCGGCGGCAGCGCCGCCTTGCCGCGCGGCTTTGCGCGCGTGGTGGATGCCGCGTTGCAGATCGCGCGCGCAAGCGAAGGCGCCTTCGATCCCACCGCGCTGGAACTTGTGCGCAGCTGGGGCTTCGGCCCGCCGGGTGCGGCCGTGGCGTCGCGTTGCGACTGGCGCCGTCTCGAATGGGATGGATCGAAGCTCACGCAGCCCGGCGATGCGCGGCTGGATCTCTCGGCCATCGCCAAAGGCCACGCGGTGGACCGCGTCAGCGAGACGCTGGCCGGCATCGGCATCACGCACCACCTTGTCGAGATCGGCGGCGAGCTGCGCGGCGCGGGCCTCAAGCCCCAAGGCCAGCCCTGGTGGGTGGACCTGGAGCCGCCTTGCGCCGATTGCGGCCTCATGCCGCTGCGCATTGCGCTGCATGGCCTCTGCATCGCCACCTCGGGCGACTACCGCCGCTTCCGGCTCGACGACGACGGCCGGCGCCGCTCGCACACCGTCGATCCGCGCAGCGGCGTGCCGATCGCGCATGGCCTGGCTTCGGTCAGCGTCGTGCACGAAAGTGCGATGTGGGCCGACGGCTGGTCCACCGCGCTGATGGTGATGGGCCTCGCCGACGGCCTGGCATTTGCCAAGGCCCGAGGCCTCGCCGCGCGCTTCGTGCAGCGTGAGAACGAGGGGAGTGGCGATGGCGAAGGTTTCAGCGAACAGCTCTCGCCCGCCCTGACCGAGCTGCTGACGTGAACCGCGAACTCTGGGCGCTGGCGCTGCTGGCCACTTACGCATTGCTCTGCGCCGCCGTCTACCGGCGCCACCGCCATCAGCTCGTCGCCAAGGCTGCCGAAGCGGCAGCCCTGCTGCCCGCGCTGGATGCCGGCGCACCGCTGCTCGTGCTGCACGCCAGCCAGACCGGCACGGCCGAGGAACTCGCCTGGCAGACCGCGCGCGCGCTGCATCTGGCCGGCCTGCCGGTGAAGGTCGCCGCGCTCGGCGAGATCGCGCTGGCCGAGCTGCGCGCCGCGCGCCACGCGCTCTTCATCGTCAGCAGCTACGGCGAGGGCGATCCGCCCGACAGCGCCGTGCCTTTTGTGCGCGCCGCCATGCAGGAGGCCGCTTCGCTGGCGCCGTTGCAGGCCGCCGTGTTGGCGCTCGGCGACAGCAGCTACGCCCAGTACTGCGGCTTCGGCCGGGTGCTCGACACCTGGCTGCAAGCCTCGGGTGCCGACCGCTTGTTCGAACGCATCGAGGTCGATCGCGAAGATCCGGCCGCGCTCGCCCGCTGGCGCCAGCGGCTCTCGCACCTGGCTGGCACGGCCGACATGCCGGCTTTCGAGAGCGCGCCCTTCACGCCGTGGCGGCTGGTCGAGCGCCGCCATCTCAATCCGGGCAGCGCAGGAGAAGGCGTCTTCCATCTCGAATTCGAACCGGTGGATGCGCCACTGCCGGCGTGGGAAGCGGGCGATCTTGTGCAGTTGCAGCTCGAAGGTGCCGAGCCGCCACGCGAGTACACGGTCGCCTCGCTGCCCGCGCAAGGCCGTCTGGCGCTGATGGTCCGGCTCGCCCGCCATGCGGACGGCAGTGCGGGTCTGGCGTCTGGATGGCTGTCCGAACGCCTGGCCCTGAACGAGGCCGTGCCGCTGCGGTTGCGCGCGCACGGCAGCTTCCGCGTCGGCGCCAACGGCCAGCGGCCGCTGGTCCTGGTCGGCAACGGCACGGGCCTGGCGGGCCTGCGCGCGCACCTGCTGGCGCTGCAGGAGCGAGGTGGCGCATCGGCCTGGCTGATCTATGGCGAGCGCTCCGCCGCCTTCGATTCGCACTACGCCGACGAGATCGCCCAATGGCAGCGCGACGGCCTGCTCACGCATGTCGACCGCGTCTTCTCGCGCGATGGCGGGGCGGAACGCTACGTGCAGCACCGGCTCGCGGCGCGGCTCGAACGCCTGCGCCAGTGGATGAACGAGGGCGCCGCGATCTACGTCTGCGGCAGCCTGGAAGGCATGGCGGCGGGTGTCGACGAGCTGCTGCGCACGAGTTTCGGACCCGATGAAATCGACGCCTGGACGGCGCAAGGACGCTTCAGACGCGATGTCTATTGACGTTTGGCCGCGACACACTGGGGTAATCCTGGCGTTTCAGGTGTGACAAGCGGCGCTTCTCCTCTATGAAAAGCTTCTCAGCACGAGAGGCGCGCAGTACCATTGCCGCCGCAGGGTGCTAGAGAGAATTGAAGGCGTATCTACCTTCACCCGTGACCCGGCACATCAACAACACTTTGATGGAGAGAATCGAAATGGCAACTGCGAAGAAGGCCGCGCCGGCTAAAAAGGCTGCGCCGGCAAAGAAGGCGGCACCGGCTAAGAAGGCAGCACCTGCCAAGAAGGCCGCCCCCGCGAAGAAGGCCGCTCCGGCGAAGAAGGCTGCGCCTGCCAAGAAGGCAGCCGCTCCCGCCAAGAAGCGCACGCCCAACGCCGCCTTCATGAAGGCGATGACCCCGAGCGCCGCCCTGGCCGCGATCGTCGGCGCAGCTCCGCTGCCCCGCACCGACGTGACCAAGAAGGTCTGGGAATACATCAAGAAGCACAAGCTGCAAGACGCCGCCCAGAAGCGCGTCATCATTGCAGACGAAAAGCTCAAGGCCATCTTCGGCAAGGCCAAGGCCGACATGTTCGAGATGACCAAGCTGATCAACAGCCACCTGAAGTGATCTGCGCGCCGGCATCGTTCGGCGCCTGATGAAGAAGCCCGGCCTCGCCGGGCTTTTTTTATGTCATGGCAATGCGGACATGACCCTGCATTCGTGGAGGAAGGCGCGTTTTCGCCGTTGCGTGACCCCGTTCCCAGGGGGGGGCGCTGCGCGCTTTGCCGGCCAGAGCTTCCTACACTGCGCTCACAACACAAGCCACGAGGCATCCGCCCGGTGGCAAAGCAGTTCAAAGAACGGCTAACCCCTACCGCGCAGTCATCATGTCTCTACTCGCAACACTTGCTCTCGCTTCCTCGGGCGTGACCTTGCCCGTTTGCTCATGGGACCACCCCGGCGTGAACCCGTTCATGGGCGATGTCGTCTCCGCAGTCGACCGCTACGCCGACATCCCCGCGGCCACCCGCGCCAAGCTCAAGGAGCGCATGGCACGCCGTGATTACGACGAGATCGCCCTGATCGAGCGCGATCGCATCACCGGCATGGCGCAGTACGCGCCTGAGATCACCTCCATGCACTTCGGCCAGGGCGGTGTGTGCAAGACCGTCAGCCGCGCGAAATGGACGGACAAGATGCAGGAGCGCGGCCTGGTCTATTGCGAGGACGGCCAGTGCATCCTGGTGCCGACGATCTGCCGCAACGTCAGCCGCATCCGCCGCACGGGCGAAGCGCCGCTGAGCATCGCTCCCGCCGCTGGAGGCACCCCTCCGGGCGAAGCGACCCCGGACCAGCCCCTCGCATTCGACCCTCCGGCTGCCGGTGCGCCGGCCCCGGGCGCGCCCGGCTCCTTCGCCAATCCTGGCCCGTCCGTGGCACCGAGCAGCTTCACGCCGGTCGGCTCGTCTCCCCTGAGCGGCGGGCCGACCACCGCGCCCCCGATCGTGCCGCCCGTGCAGCCGCCGGGCACGCTGCCGCCCGGCGCCCCGACCATCACGACTCCGGCCGTGCCCGAACCCGGCACCTGGATGACGCTGCTGGCCGGCCTGGCTGCCGTCGCCGTCGTGAGCCGGCGCCGCCAGATCCGCCAGCACTGATCCACCCGCGGCTCGGCCACCGCTGCGCTGGCGCGGCACCGCTGAACAGAGGCCCGGATCTCCCCCATCAGAGCCTTCGCTTGAGCTACGCTTGCGGCCATGCCAGACCGCTCGCTCGCGCCAACCCCTGACGACGCCCCCACCGGCGAGTCCCAGCTCCGGGACTGGCTGCAGGCCGCCGCGGGGCATCGCCGCGGCGATCTGGCCCAGGGCCTCGCGTTGGCCACCCAGGCCTGGCATGCAGCCATCGCGCTGCGCCTGTACACCGAGCAGCTCGAAGCCGGCCTCCTGCGCTCCCATTTCCTGTTCCGCCGCGCCGAGTTGCGCGCCCTGGTGGACTTCGCCGGCACGCTGCTGCCCCTGCTGCGCGAGCAAGGCGCCAGCCCAGGGCTGTGCGAGCTGCTGCGCACTGCCACCTTGGCCGCGGCCGAGCTCGGCGCCTTCGAGAGCGCGCTGGAGTTCGCCCACGAGGGCCTGGCCGCCGCGCAGGAGCTGGAGAACCTGAGTGCGCACTGCATGGCGCTCAACGCCATGGGCGTGTGCTTCGAACGCATGGGCGACCCCTGGCAGGCCGAAAGGCTGATGAACGAGGCGGCGGCCCTGCTCGACGAGCAGGCCGGGCATTTCGAACGCTCGGCCACGCAGAACAACCTGTCCAAGGTCGTGCTCGGTGCCTACTTGCTGATGCAAGACACCGGCCGCGATATCGAGTGCCGCCGCGCGCTCGATCGCGCCCTGCAGTACAGCGATGCCGGCCGTCCGCATGTGATCGCGCTCGGCGACCCTTATGTGCAGGCCACCACCACCGGCAACCGCGCCCGCGCCCTGCTCTACCTCGGCCGCGTGGACGAAGCCGAAGCCCTGCTGAAGGAAGCGCTGGCCCTGCAGGAGAACCTGCACGCCGGCGGCCGCGGGCAGGAGATGCAGTGCCTGGTGATCGAAACCCTGGTGGCACGTGGCCGCATGCAAGAAGCGCTGGCGCAGGTCGAGTCGCTGCTGCAGTCGGTCAGCGACGACGAGCTCGGCCAGGACCGCACGCGCCTGCACCGCAGCGCGCACCAGGCCGCCAAGGCCCTGGGCTTGACGGAAAAGGCGCTGGCCCATCTTGAGCAATGGCACGCCATCGACCGCCGCCGCAGCGCCAGCCAGCTGACGGCGCAAGCTCGTTTCCTGGCCAGCCGCCTGGATGCGCAGCGCCAGACCGGCATGGCGACGCGCGGCCGGGCTGGCGTCCTCTCGCACGACCAGGACCCGCTGACCGGCCTGGGCAACCGCGAGATGCTGGCGCTTCGCATGCCGGAGATGCTGCGCAAAGCAGAATCCGACGGCACGCCGCTGACCGTGGCGCTGGTCGACGTGGACAACTTCAAGCCCTTGCGCGCGCAGTTTGGCAGCGCGGTGGCCAACCAGGTGCTGCAAGCCCTGGCCCAGATGCTGCGCGACAACACGCGCGGCGCCGACCTGCTGCTGCGTTGGGACACCGACCAGTTCCTCGTCGTGCTGCCCGAGACGATCCCCGATCGCGCCTTCGAGGTCTGCGAACGCCTGCGCCTGGCCGTCGAAGGCCACGACTGGGCGCAGCTCGCGCCTGATCTGGACGTGACGCTCTCGGTCGGCCTGGCGCACCCATCGCCCTACGCCACCGATGCGCTGATCCTGCGAGCCAAGAGCGCCGTCGAACGCGCCAAGCACCTGGGCCGCAATCGCGTGGCGCTGGCTTGAGCAGCGACAACGCGCCCATCACCCTCGTCACCGGTGCCAGCCGCGGCATCGGCGCGGCCATCGCGCTCAGCTGCGCACGGGCCGGGCACGATGTGGCAATCAACTTCGCACGCGATCGCGCCGCGGCCGAATCGGTGGTGGCGGACGTCCAGGCCCTGGGCCGGCGCGCCATCGCGATCCAGGCCGACGTGGCAGACGAAGCGCAGGTGCTCGCGATGTTCGAACAGCTCGATGCCCAGCTCGGCCGGCTCTCGCACCTCGTCAACAACGCCGGCATGGTCGTGCCCGGCGCGCGCCTGGAGGCGCAGGACGTGACGCGCTGGCAGCGCCTCTTCGGCGTCAACGTGATCGGCACGATGCTGTGCTGCCAGCAAGCCGTGCGCCGCATGAGCACACGCCATGGCGGCGCGGGCGGCTGCATCGTCAATCTGTCGTCGCGCGCCGCCATCCACGGCTCGGCCAATCTGTACGTGGACTACGCGGCCAGCAAAGGCGCCATCGACAGCTTGACCCTCGGCCTGGCCAAGGAGCTGATCGCCGAGGGCATCCGCGTCAACGGCGTGCGGCCCGGGGTGATCGCTACCGAGATACACGCCGACTCCGGCCTTGATCCGACGACGGCGCTGGCCGGCATTCCGATCGGCCGGCTGGGCAGCGCGGAGGAAGTCGCAGCAGGCGTGCTGTGGCTGCTCTCGCCGGCTTCCAGCTACTGCGTCGGCACGCTGCTCGACGTGGCCGGCGGGCGCTGATTCAATCAAGCGCCGCAGCGCGCCACTACTTGCGCTCGACGATCAGCACATTGAGGCCCATCGCCTCTCGCAGTCGCGCAGCCGCCGCACGCGCATCAGCCTGCGTGGCGTATGGGCCGGCCTGCAGGCGATTCAAGTTGCGGTCCTTGAAGATGGCCAACAGCGGCGCGAGCCAGTCGGCGCTGTCGGCGAGGCGGCTGCGTTCCTGCTCAGCACCGTCGAGCTTGGCGTAAGCGCCGAACTGCAGCCAGAAGCCCGGACTCGCCGTCTTGGGCGCGGCGGGCGGCGTCGGGAAAGGCACGGGTGCCGGCTGCAGTGAAACGTCGCCCGCCATCGTGGCCGTCGTCTCGCGCTGCGGCGCATTGGCGCCTTCGGTTGCTGCGTAGACGGGCGGTGCGGGTAGCGCCTGCTCGTCCTTGCGGCCGCGCATCCAGGCCCCGGTGCGGATATCGTCATACGTGATGCGCTCCACTTCGACCGGCGCCACGCCGCGCAGCACGTCGAGCTTGAGCGCGGCGGTGTAGCTGAGGTCGATGATGCGCCCCGCGTGAAAGGGCCCGCGATCGTTGATGCGCACGATCACCTCGCGCCCGTTGGCCGGATTGCGCACCCGTGCGTAGCTCGGGATGGGCATGGTGGCGTGCGCTGCCGTCATCGCGTACATGTCGTAGATCTCGCCGCTGGAGGTCGGCCGGCCGTGGAACTTCTTGCCGTACCAGCTCGCCAGCCCGCGCTCGACCAGCGGCGCATCGCCCGTCAACGGCGTGTAGCTCGTGCCGTCGACCTCGTAGGGCTTGTTCGGGCCGCCCTTGCGGATGTTCTCTAGCTTGGGCGCGGCATCGGGCACGCTTTGCAGGTTGGAAGGCGGGTTCGCTTCCGCACCATCACGACCCGCCGGCATCGGAGCAGGCCGTGACCCGGGCGCCTTGGGCGTTCCACAGGCGGTCAGCAGCAGGGCGAAAATAGCGACGAGCACGAGCCTCAACATGGCGCGCAGTATGCTGCGCAATCCCGGTTCCGGAGTACAGATCCATGACTTCTTACGTTTTTCCCGTTGCCGAAACGCCGAGCGTTCCCGTGCGCGGTCAATCCAGCCGATACGCCGTCTCGCGCATCTTCTGCGTGGGCCGCAACTACGCCGCCCACGCCCGCGAGATGGGCAGCGACCCCACACGCGAGCCGCCGTTCTATTTCACCAAGCCGGCCAACGCCATCGTGCCGAGCGGCTCGACGATCCCCTACGCGCCCGGCACCAAGAACCTGCACTACGAGATGGAGCTGGTCGTCGCCATCGGCGCACCGGTCTTCAAGGTCACGCCCGAGGCGGCCCGCGCCGCCGTCTGGGCCTACGCCGCCGGCCTGGACATGACCCGCCGTGACCTGCAAAACGAGGCCAAGGCCACCGGCCGCCCCTGGGATACCGGCAAGGGCTTCGAGAATTCCGCCGTCATCACCGAGCTGGTCCGTGTGCAGGACATCGGCGTGCTGGACAAGGGTGCGATCACGCTGGACGTGAACGGCGTGCAGAAGCAGCGCGGCGACCTGTCCGACATGATCTGGAGCGTGCCCGAAGTCGTGGCCAACCTCTCGCAGTACTACCACCTGCAGCCCGGCGACCTGATCTACACCGGCACGCCCGAAGGCGTCGGCCCCGTGGTGACAGGCGACGTGATCACCGGCCGTATCGAAGGCCTGATCGATCTCTCTTTGACCCTGGGCGCCGCTGACTGATACTGATGATGAAGTTCGATCACGACGAAACGCTGGATGAGGCCCGCGCGCGCAACGTGCGCGAGGCGCTGTTCGAAGACATCGGCCGCTGCGACTGGACCGCCCAGCTCGTGCCCGCGGGCCGTCGCGTGAAGGCACAGGTGCGCGTGCGCGAAGAAGCCGTGCTGTGCGGCCGCGAATGGTTCGAGGCCGTGTTTGCTGCGCTCGATCCTTCTGCCGCCATCACGTGGCGTTATGCCGAGGGCGCGCAGATGAGCGCGGACACCCTCGTCTGCGACATCGAAGCCGACGGCCGCGCGCTGCTGTCCGCCGAACGTCCGGCGCTGAACTTCCTTCAACTGCTCTCCGGCACCGCCACGATCACGCGCGCCCATGTGGACGCGATTGCCGGCGCCAGCACCAATCCGCGCGGTTGCGCCGTTCTCGACACGCGCAAGACGATTCCCGGCCTGCGCCTGGCGCAGAAGTACGCCGTGCGCACCGGCGGCGGCGCCAACCAGCGCTTGGCGCTCTATGCCGGCATCCTCATCAAGGAAAACCACATCGCCGCGGCCGGCGGCGTGGGCGCTGCGCTGCGCGCGGCGCAGGCGCTCAACGCGGGCGTGGACATCCAGGTGGAAGTCGAGTCGATTGCTGAGCTGAGCGAAGCGCTCGAAGCCGGTGCGCTCAGCGTGCTGCTCGACAACTTCAGCGAAGCCATGATGCGCGAAGCGGTCGCCGTGACGGCAGGTCGCGCACTGCTGGAAGTCTCGGGCGGTGTGGCGCTGGATCAGCTGCGCTGGATTGCGGCCACGGGCGTGGATCGGATTTCGATCGGAAAACTCACAAAGGACGTGCGCGCTGTGGACTACTCGATGCGGGTGCTGGGGCCGGTTTGAAAGGCTCGCTCCTTCGGCGCTGCATCAAGGGCTTCTTGCTGGTCCTTGCAGCCCTAGCCGTCGGAGCGCTTGCGCTCGGCCTGTACCTGGGTCGGGATCAGACACGCGACTTCTACGTCGCCCACGCCGACCTCGTTGATGACCACTACCTTGAGAAGCTCGACAAGGATCCGGATCGGAACAGGGCTGACCGCGAGGACTTCGGCTTTTATGCGCATCGATTGCAGGCTGGGCATGGCCTGGTGCTCGCGCACCGACAGTTCTCGCCAGGCAATGTGCTCGTGATCGACGACGAGATTTACGAAAAGCTCACTGTCCGCATCCCCGTCGATCGCCTTCCGACGCAGCGCCAGATCTTCGATGCACCGGCGCAGGTGCTGGTGATCTTCTCGTCTGGCGGCTCGGCATGGCCACGCCACGATTGCTCGGGCCAAGTGGTGGGCAGCGTCGAATTGACACCCTCGCGAGCCGGCTTCGAGGTGCAGATCCAAGGCCAGTTCACACCTTTGGGCAACAGCGATGTTGCGATTGGTGACTGCATCACGCGCGCCCTCCGGTTTCATTTCCACGCATCGCCGATGGGCCTGAAGGAGCTCACCCCCTGGCTCGGCAGCCCTGGCGGCGAGAGCCCAATGGACGCGACCTACGCCGACTGAGTGGGGGGGGCGGCGCGGGGCTGACAAAATGCCCCGATGGCCAAAGACAAATCCATCTACACCTGCTCCGACTGCGGCGGCACCAACCCCAAGTGGCTCGGCAAGTGCCCGCACTGCGGTGCGTGGAACACGCTGGTGGAGACCGCCGCTGAAAGCAGCGCGCCGGGCAAGAACCGCTACCAGGCGCTGGCCAAGAGCCAGCCGGTGGCGACGCTCTCGGACATCGAAGCCACCGACTTCGACCGCACGCCCACGGGCCAGGAAGAGCTGGATCGCGTGCTGGGCGGCGGCATCGTGGCCGGCGGCGTGGTGCTGATCGGCGGTGATCCGGGCATCGGCAAGTCGACGCTGCTGCTGCAGGCCATCGATGCGCTGAGCCAGAGCGTGAGCGTGCTATACGTGACCGGTGAAGAAAGCGGCGCGCAGATCGCCATGCGCGCGCGCCGGCTGGGCCTGACGGGCGCGAAGGTGCGCGTGCTGGCCGAGATCAATCTGGAGAAGGTGCTCGCCACCATCGAGGTGGAAGCGCCGGCGTTCTGCGTGATCGACTCGATCCAGACGATGTATTCCGAGCAGCTGTCCTCGGCGCCGGGTTCGGTGGCGCAGGTGCGCGAATGCGCGGCGCAGCTCACGCGAACGGCCAAGTCCGGCGGCTGCGCGATGGTGCTGGTCGGCCACGTGACCAAGGAAGGCGCGCTGGCCGGGCCGCGTGTGCTGGAGCACATCGTGGACACGGTGCTCTACTTCGAGGGCGACACGCATTCGAGCTTCCGCCTGGTGCGGGCGATCAAGAACCGCTTCGGTGCGGTGAACGAGATCGGCGTGTTCGCGATGACGGAGAAGGGCCTCAAGGGCGTCGCCAATCCGAGCGCGATCTTTCTCTCCACGCACGGCGAACCGGTGCCGGGCTCCTGCGTGCTGGTCACGCTGGAAGGCACCCGGCCGATGCTGGTGGAGCTGCAGGCGCTGGTGGATGGCGGCGGGCCGAGTCCGCGCCGGCTTTCGGTCGGCCTGGAGCGCGACCGGCTGGCGATGCTGCTGGCCGTGCTGCACCGCCATGCGGGCGTGGCCACCAACGATCAGGACGTGTTCGTCAACGCGGTGGGCGGTGTGCGCATCAGCGAGCCGGCAGCCGACCTGGCCGTGATGCTGGCGATCCAGAGCAGCTTGCGCGGCAAGCCGCTGCCGCGCGGCTTCATCGCCTTTGGCGAGGTGGGTCTGGCCGGCGAGGTACGGCCGGCGCCGCGCGGCCAGGAGCGCTTGAAGGAAGCGGCGAAGCTGGGTTTCAGCGTGGCCGTGGTGCCCAAGGCGAACGCGCCGAAGAAGCCGATCGAGGGGCTGACGGTGCACCCCGTCGATCGCATCGAAGACGCCATCGACATCATCCGGGCGCTCTGATCAGAACTCTGTGAAGCCCTGTTGGCGCGTGTCGCCCATGAGCTGGCGGCCAGCGCGCTTGCCGCGGTACATGGCATCGTCGGCGGCCTTGCTCAGCGTGGCGGCATCGAGGCCGTCGGACGGGTACAGCGCCAGGCCCAGGGAGGCGGTGATCTCGATCTTCACGCCGCCGATGTCCATCGGCTGCGCCACCTGCGCGTAGATCTTCTCGGCCACGAGCTGCGCGGTCTCGCGGCTCACGGGGCCGGTCAGCAGCACCATGAACTCATCGCCGCCGATGCGAGCGGCCGTGTCGGTCTCGCGCACGGAGCCGCGCAGGCGCTTGGCCACGGTCTGCAGCAACTGATCGCCGACACCGTGGCCGTGCTGGTCGTTGACGTTCTTGAAGTTGTCCAGGTCGATCAGGATCACGCCCAGGCACTCGCCGTAACGGCGCGCATGGGCCAGGGCAAACTGCATGCGTTCGTCGAACTGGGCGCGGTTGGCCAGCTCGGTCAGCGAATCGTGCAGGGCCAGGAAGCGCACATGCTCTTCGCTGCGACGGCGGGCGCTGATGTCGCTGACGGTACCGAGCATGCGCAGCGGGCGGCCGATGCGGCTGCGCAGCGCCACGGTGCCACGGGCCTGAATCCAGTTCCACTCGTGCGCGCCCAGGCGTCCCTGCATGCGGAACTCGACATTGAAGCGTTCGCACTGGCCCTTGAGGCAGCGGCGCAGCTCGACTTGGACGCGGGCGCGGTCCTCCGGGTGCATGCGCGACTGGATGCGGCGCAGGCCGCGGCCGGCGCTGCGGCGGCAGCCGTCGTCCAGCGGATCGAGCCAGCCAAAGATGTCCTTGGCGCGCGCCGAGGTGCTGAAGGTGCCGTCGGCGATCTGCCAGTCCCACAGGCCGTCGCCCGTGCCTTCCAGCGCGTAGGCCCAGCGCTGTTCGCTGTCGCGCAGGGCGCGAGTCATGCGCTCGGCCATGGCCTTGGCGCGCTCATGGGCGGTGGCCAGCACGAAGACCAGGGCGGCGAGCAGGACGGCGAAGAGGGCGCCGGCACCGATCAGCAGGCGGCGTTCGCCCTCGACCCAGCCCTGGCTCCAGGCCACGGCCAGCGCCAGAGTCAGCACGAAGACGGACACGGGCAGCACCACCAGGCGCAGCCAGCGCGGCCATCCATCCCGCATCAGCTCCCGCATCAGACGCCACCTCCGACCACCATCACAGACTCCTATGATCGCCATCCGTCGAGATTTGGAGCATAACGAGATGGTTCGGCTGACAAAAGGCATTCCTGACCATGGCGCAGCCTGCGGCCAGGGAATCTTCACCCGCAGAAAGGTTGACGTGAGCGCGGACTCTGGATCCACGGCCGGCCATTGGTCGAGGCCGGAAACGAAAGCAAGCCACCCACAGACCCTCAAGTGTGTGCGAGGGGCGAACAGCCCTGACGGCGCTGCGTCGCCCTGGTGCAGCGCGGAGGTGTTGCAATGAGCGCGTGGCTGGGCGTGCCGCTGGCGCTGATCGCCTTGTTTGCCGGCGGCTGGCTGATGGGCTGGCAGGGCGTCGTACTGGCAATGAGCGGCATCGTGCTGTGGCTGCTGCTGCAGTTCACGCAGCTGATGAAGGTGATGAAAGCCACGCGCGAAGCGCCGCTGGGCCATGTGCAGAGCGCGGTGATGCTCAACTCGAAACTGCACGAAGGCATGAAACTGATGCAGGTGCTGCAGTTGACGGGCAGCCTGGGTGTGAAAGCGGCCGATGCCGGTTCGGACGCCTACCGCTGGACCGATCCGGGCGGCGACGCCGTGGTGGTCACGCTGGCCAAGGGCCGGGTCGCGCAGTGGACGCTGGAACGCGCCCCCGCCGCATAAAATCGCCGGTTCTGAATTGAGGAGTTCTTCGATGTCCATGCATGACCGCGACGGCAAGATCTGGATGGATGGTCAGCTCGTCGACTGGCGCGACGCCAAGATCCATGTCCTGACGCACACCCTGCACTACGGTTGCGGCGCCTTCGAAGGCGTGCGCGCCTACAAGACGGACAAGGGCACGGCCATCTTCCGCCTGCGCGAGCACACAGAGCGTTTCCTCAACAGCGCCAAGATCCTGCGCATGAAAATCCCCTTCACGCTGGAGCAGCTGGAAGAAGCGCAGAAGACCGTGGTGCGCGAGAACAAGCTGGAGAGCTGCTACCTGCGTCCGCTGACGTGGGTGGGCTCGGAGAAGCTCGGCGTGAGCCCCAAGGGCAACACCGTGCATGCGATGGTCGCCGCCTGGAGCTGGGGCGCCTATCTGGGTGAAGAGGGCCTCAAGCGCGGCATCCGCGTCAAGACCAGCAGCTACACCCGCCACCACGTCAACATCACGATGACGCAGGCGAAGACGGTGTCCAACTACACCAACTCGATCCTGGCCAACATGGAAGCCACGGACGACGGCTACGACGAGGCGCTGCTGTTGGACGCATCCGGCTTCGTCTCGGAAGGCGCGGGCGAGAACATCTTCATCATCAAGAACGGTGTGGTCTACACCCCCGACCTCTCCGCCGGCGCGCTCAACGGCATCACCCGCAACACCATCTTCGCGATCTGTGAGGACCTGGGCCTGAAGCTCGTCGAGAAGCGCATCACCCGCGACGAGGTCTACATCTCCGACGAGGCCTTCTTCACCGGCACGGCCGCTGAAGTGACGCCGATCCGCGAGCTGGACCGCATCGAGCTGGGCGCTGGCAGCCGCGGCCCCATCACCGAGAAAATCCAGACGGCCTTCTTCGACATCGTGAATGGCCGCAACCCGAAGTACGCACGCTGGCTGACGCTGGTCTGATGAGGAAATACAAGCAATGAGCAACACCCAATCCGTCGTCGAAGTGACCGCCAAGGACGTGCAAGGCCCCGGCGTGGTCGCCTGCCCCAACCCCAAGATGACCTTGTGGAGCACCCACCCCAAGGTCTACATCGACGTCACACATGAGGGCGGCGGCAAGTGCCCTTACTGCGGCACGGTCTACCAGCTCAAGGCCGGCGAAGTCGTCCACGGCCACTGATCCGCTGAGCCACTGACATGCGCAGCAAGGCCGCCCAGACCGCCGCGTTGATGGCAACGCCTGACGACACCGAAGCGCAGTTCTACGAAGCGCTGCAGGCCGGCGATCTGGCGCGGATGATGGAATGCTGGGCCGACGACGACGAGATCGCCGTCGTGCATCCCGGCGGCCCGCGCATCGTTGGCGCAGGGCCCATCCGCGCGGCCTTTGCGGCCCTGTTCGAGCAGGGCCGCAACGTGCAGGCCGCGCCCGAGCGTGTGCGACGCCTGCACTCGGGCGACACCGCCATCCACCACGTGCTGGAGCGCGTGCGGGTGCAAAGCCCCGAGGGTGTGCAGCAAGCCTGGGTCATCGCCACCAACGTCTTCCTGAAGACCCCGCAGGGCTGGCGCCTGGTGCTGCACCATGCCAGCCCCGGTACGCCGCACGACGTCCAGGAAGTCGTCGAAGAGCCGACCACGCTGCATTGACCGCAGGATCAATGCAGTCGTACCGATCGCCTCTGTGGCTGCCCGGCGGCCACGCGCAAACCATCTGGTCCGCCCTCTTCGCCCGCCGCTTCCAGGGCGAGGCGCCGCAGTTTCGCCGCGAGCGCTGGAGCACACCGGACGATGACTTCATCGACGTGGACTATCTCGTCGACGACGCGCAGCCCGGCGTCGAGCGTCCGCTCCTCGTGCACTTCCACGGCCTTGAAGGCAGCACGCAGAGCCAGTATGTGCAGGCTTTCGCCGCCACGGCTCGGTCGCTGGGCTGGGCCTTCGCCATGCCGCATTTCCGCGGCTGCTCGGGCGAGCTCAACCTCGCGCCGCGGGCCTATCACTCGGGCGATTTTGAAGAGATCGGCTGGATGCTCGGGCGCTTTCGCGCTGCGCACCGCGGCCCGATCGTCGCCGCCGGCGTCTCGCTCGGCGGCAATGCGCTGATCCGCTGGGTCGAGGAAAGCGGCGAGTCTGCCAAGCAGACGATCCACGCCGCGGCCGCCGTCTGCTCACCGCTCGATCTCGCCGCCGCTGGCCGCGCCATCGGCCAGGGCTTCTCGCGGCTGGTCTACACCCGCATGTTTCTCAAGAGCATGGTGCCCAAGGCGCTGCAAAAGCTCGAGCAGCACCCGGGCCTCTTCGACGGTGAGCGGCTGCGCGAGGTGCGCGATCTCTACGAGTTCGACAACCTGTTCACCGCGCCGCTGCATGGCTACCGTGACACCGAAGACTACTGGGCCCGCGCCTCCGCCAAGCCGCACCTGCACCGCATCCGCATCCCGGCCCTGCTGTTGAACGCGCGCAACGACCCTTTTCGTGCCCGCGCAAAGCCTGCCCGGCGCCACTGATGTGAGCTCGCATGTGACGCTGTGGCAACCGCTGCACGGCGGGCATGTCGGTTTTCCTGGCGGCTGGCCGCCTGGGCATGTGATGACGATGCCGGCGCAGGTGTGCGGCTGGCTCGGTCAAGCCTTGCGCTGATCTTCCAACGCCATCCCGATACAGCTTACAAGCTGTATATTGAATTTACAGCTTTTAATTGGTATTCTTGAAATACTCATCGAAACCTGTAAATTCAACTTACAGCGCAGGATTTGTATGCCCCAGTTCACCGTGCGCACTGCTGACCAGCTGCCCGCCCTGCTTCAGGCCTTCCGCAAGGAGGCCGGCCTCACGCAAGGCGAAGTGGCTTTGCGCCTGGGCGTCTCGCAGCAGACCTATTCCGCCATGGAGCGCAATGCAGACAAGGTGGGCACGGCCAGGCTGCTGAACCTGCTGAACATCCTGGGCGTGGAGCTGGCGCTGGGCAAGCCTGCGGCCGACGCGCAGCAAACGGCCTGGTGATCCATGGGCCGCCATTCGCATTCCCGAACGCTGGGCCTATGGATGAATGGCGAGCGCGTCGGCACGTGGAGCCTGACGCCCAACGGTCCTGACACGCTGGCGTACGACGCGGCCTGGGTCGGGTCACGGCAAGGCCGGCCCTTGTCCCTGTCCCTGCCCTTCACGCCGGGCAATGCACCGCATCGCGGCGAGAGGGTTCGCGCCTATTTCGAGAACCTGCTTCCCGACAGCCAGCCGATCCGCGAGCGGATGGCTCGCCGCTTCAACACCGGCTCGACCGGCGCCTTCGAGCTCCTCGCCGAGGTCGGCCGAGACTGCGTCGGGGCACTCGAAATCCTGCCCGAGGACCAGGTCTCGGCGGACGCCGCGCCCCTGCAAGCCGAGGCTCTGAGCGAAGCGCGGGTCGCCCAGGTGTTGCGGGGGGCGACAACGCCCAACGCCCTGGCCTGGGCCGGCAAGAACGAGGACTTCCGCATTTCCATCGCCGGTGCCCAGGAAAAAACCGCGCTGCTCCTGCATGATGGGCAATGGTGCCTGCCGCACGGCAATACGCCGACCACGCACATCTTCAAGCTGCCGCTCGGGCTGATCGGCGGCATGAAGATCGACATGCGTGAATCGGTGGAGAACGAATGGCTGTGCGCGCTGATTCTGAAGGAATTCGGCCTGCCCGTTGCGACCTGCGCGCCCTTGCAATTCGAAGACGTCCGGGTGCTGGTCGTCGAGCGCTTCGACCGTGAGTGGCGGGCGTACCCATCAGCGAAGCCGCGCCTGTTGCGCCTGCCGCAAGAAGACCTCTGCCAGGCCACCGGCGTGCCGCCACAAGCCAAGTACGAAGCCGAGGGTGGGCCGGGCATCGACCGCATCTTCGGCGTGCTGGACGGCTCCATCAGCCGCGAGCAGGATCGGCGCAACTTCTTCAAGGCCCAGCTGCTCTTCTGGATGCTCTGCGCCACGGACGGCCACGCCAAGAACTTCAGCCTGTTCCTGCGCCCTCAAGGCCGCTACCAGCTCACGCCGCTGTACGACGTGCTCTCCGCCTACCCCGTGCTTGGAGAAGGCCCCGGCAGGATTTCCCCCTTCAAGGCCAAGATGTCCATGGCCGTGCGCGCGAAGAACGCGCACTGGAAGATGCGGGAGATCCTGCGCCGCCACTGGCTGGCACTCGGCGTCCGCCATGGCGTCCTGACCGAGAATGGCCGCGAAGTGCAGTTCCTGATCGACGAGTTCGTTGCGCGCACGCCCCAGGTCGTCGCGGCTGTGCGCGCCCAGCTGCCGGCGTGGTTTCCCGGCCACCTGGCCGACTGCATCCTCAAGGGCCTGCAGAACGCGGCAAAGCGGCTTTCTGCCTGAGCCCGGTCCTACACTCGCCGCATGGACGACATCGTCAAGGCCGCACTCAGGAAGTGGCCCAACGTACCTCACTGCTACGGCTGGCTCGCTCTGGACGCCCGCGGCGACTGGTACATGCGCGACGAGCGCATCCAGCATGCGGGGCCCTTCCCTACCGTCAAAGGCAGCCGCATCCAGCACGAGAAGCTGCTGGAGTTCATCGGCCGCAACTACGCGCATGACGAAGCCGGCTGCTGGTTCTTCCAGAACGGACCGCAGCGCGTCTATGTGCAGCTGGAAGCCGCGCCCTGGGTGTGGCGTGTGCAGAACGATTTTTCGCTCCGCACCCACACCGGCCTGACGGCAGAATTCAGCGCCTGCTGGCTCGACGAGCACGACCGGCTCTTCATCGGCACGCCGTTGGGCTTGGGCATCGTGCACAGCATGGACATGCACGCCGCCGCGCAGGCCGTGGAGCAGGGCCGGTGGGAGCCGGGCCAGCGCCGGCATGCGGAGTTGCTGGCCGAGTTCAACGTGCAGCTCGAACCGCGGCCCTGAATGAAATGCAAACGGCCCCATCTGGGGCCGTTGTTCAAAGCTGATCGCTCAGAATTACTGGGCTGCCGAAGCCGCACCCGCCGGCTTGAACACCGGCTCCTCGAACTTGGCGCCGCCCTGGTTGGCCATGTAGACCACGGCGCGGGCCACTTCGAAATCGCTGAAATCACCGCCGCCCTGGGGCGTCATGCCGCCCTTGCCCTTGAGAGCCGAGTGCACGAGGGTGTCGAAGCCTTCCTTGATGCGCGGGCCCCAGGCCGAGGCATCACCCAGCTTGGGAGCGCCCAGCAGGCCGGCCGCGTGGCAGGCCGTGCATTGCGCCTGGAACACCTGCTCGCCGGTCTTCATGGCGGCGGCGTCGTTCATGTCCTTGACCTCGGCTGCGCCCACCGGCTTGATGCGCGCGGCGACCGCCTTGGCGGAGAGTGCGTCGTCGCTGCCTGCCGAAGGCTTGATCTCAGAACTGACGGAACTGGCCAGCATGATGATGATGATGACCGGCACCACAAAGGCCAGCCCCACCGCCCACATCAGTTGCTTGGGCGTCTTGATCGGCCCGGTGTGGGCGTCGTCGTGACCATCATCGTGCGCGTGCTCTTGGGTTCCGCTCATGAAATCCTCGTTGCGTCTTACTGGTACACCTCGTCCGGCTCCGTTTGTCTCCTGGGCCGGCGGGCCGCGAGAGTTTATACGCGCTGCTAGAATCCGCCGCCTGACGACGCCCCGGGGCTACCCTGATGTGTCGCTCAGCAATTAGCGCAGCGCCCGTAGCTCAATGGATAGAGTACTGCCCTCCGAAGGCAGGGGTTGTTGGTTCGATCCCAACCGGGCGCGCCATGAGGATCAAAGACATAGGCCACCTTCGGGTGGCTTTTGTTTTGGTCGCAGGAAAAGTAGGCAAACCGGGTGGCACGAATAGGCACTTTCGAGGCCTGAGCACCCCTGGCATCCGCCCCTTTCAACGATGAAGGGGTGTGATGTTTGAGGCCCTGGTCATCCTCGCTTTGATCCCTTTGGCGCTTGGCAGCGCGGCCATCATCGGCATAGCCGTTTGGCGGCTTCTTCCCGTCGCAATGCTGCTGGGCGGTGCGGGGTTGGCAATCGTCATGCACAACGCGACCCGGGCTTGGGCCCCGATTTCCACGGGCCGGCATTCGTGGTCTGTGCGGGGTTCTTCTGGCTGCCAGCGCGAGGTAAGCGCTAGGGCGTGGCCTTGGTCAGACGCAATTCGCGGATCTCGTTGCCGGTCATTCTCATGACGAGGATCCGGTCAAACGCGCTCATCCTCGGTTGCTCGATGACAGAGGAGTCGATGTCGAACCAAGTGGACAGCTGGGCGAATCGAATGGGCAGGGGACCCTTCGCGGCAACAGCGATATCGGCCATTTGACCGAGTGAGCGCCAGCAAGCGGCGGCGCCAAACGAGCGCGGCGACCTGGACGCGCCCAGCTCGTGGAGGCTCGGGAAAAGCGCAGCGGAGACGAGAATTCGATTCGCCGCGCGTTTCTGCGCAATTTGTGTCGTTCATACACGACGCCACCTGACCAATTCGAGGCAACAAACCTCACAATGTCTTCCATGAACGACACCATTCGACTCCAAACCGAGCTCGGCAAGGCCATCAAGGCGGCGCGACTGGAAGCGAAGTTGTCCATTGCCGAGGTCGCTACCAAGTCGGGTCGCGTGCGAGACGTGATCTACCGCATCGAAGCCGGTAAAGACACGTCGGTAGCCTCACTCTTCGCTGTGCTCTCGGTGCTCAAGCTGCGCGTGCGCCTGGAGAAGCTAGGCCTTCCCACACTGGAGCAAGTCCAAGAGCGCTTTGGCACGCGGGAGGACGACGAGTGATGGCTCTACCGCTGAAGATCCCTCAGCTCCAAGTAGCCATCGATGGCAAGCCGTCTGGCGAGTTGCTGAAGCACTCGATCTACGAGTATCGCTACGGCGACTCGAGAGCCGACCAGCCAAGCATCGCATTGCTGATGTCGGCCAAGCTCAAGCCCACCTGGCAGGACGGCGATCTGTTCGCAGTGATGGACCAGAACCTGCCTGAGGGCGATCTGTTCTTGCGCTTGACGCTGATGTACCCCAAAGCGCAGTTGCAGCACATGCACCTGTTGGCAATGGTCGGCCAGAACGGCATCGGGCGCTTGGGCTACACGCTGCCAGGCGCCGAGGCGCCGACCAGCCCGCGGCACATGGATCGCAAGACGCTGCTGTCTCTGCCCTTCAGCCAAGAGACCTTCGATGAGTTGGTGGCCGCGTACCTGAGCACCGGGGTTGGTATTGCCGGCGTGCAACCCAAGATCATGTTGCCTGATCGCGCAACGGTGCCGATTCCCTCGCTGATCGTCAAAGCCGCCTCGCCGATTTACCCGGGCCTGGCGGCAAACGAGTTCTTGTGCCTGTCGGCGGCCAAGCGCGCGGGCATTCTTACGCCCGGTTTTGACCTGTCCGACGACGGCCAGTTGCTGGTGCTTAACCGATTCGATCTGGCAACCGGCCCGGATGGCGTCGTGCAGCGCCTGGGCTTTGAGGACATCGCCTCGCTGATGAATCTTCGCGTTCGCAACGTTCTATCGGAGCGCAAGTACCACGGCAGCTACCAACGCATCGCAGAACTGCTGACCTACCTGCAACTTCCGCCCGAGAACCTGCACCGCTTCTTCGAGCAAGTGGCATTGAGCGTGATGGTCCGAAACGGTGATGGCCACTTGAAGAATTTCGCGGTGACCTATGGCCGCGATGAGGCGCCCTCGCTCTCGCCGCTCTTCGACGTCGTGACGACCGCCGTCTACACCTACACGCGCTATGTGGGGGACAACGAACACACGGATCGGACGATGGCGCTGAAATTGTTCGCTGGGAAGCACCACACGAAGGCCTACCCCACGCTTGAAGAATTGCTTCGGTTCGGCACCGAGGTCTGCGGCGTGGTGCGGCCAGCGCCGGTGCTTGAGCGCATTGCGCAGGCCATGCAGGAGACGCTGGACGACGCGAAGGGGGATTCACGAATACCTGCCGACCTGCTGGCGCGCATGGAGCCGATCTGGCAGAGCGGCATGGCCTACGCGCAGAGGCGCTCCTGAGCGACCCGTTTTGCGATCGTTGGATATGGCCCCAGTCAGTTCCCACAGCCGCTGCTGCGTGTCATGCGGTCAACTTATTCCTGAAGCCTGAAGCTGGCGCGAATCCCTGATCAACTTCAGCGCTTCGAGCCCGACCTCTTGCTCGCCCGCTGACGTTCAGCTCCGCGTTTCGGCATGGTGAGCGGGTTGATGGATGCAACGGGCGCCATCGTCCCGAACCTGCTGGTAGCGCAGTTGGCCAAGCTATCGCTTGAGTTGCAGGGTATACCAGGGCGGCAACCCCACCTGCCCTCGACAGAATCGCTCCACCGACTGCACTCGCAGCGCAAGGAGGCCTCATGATTCTTCTCCAGCACCTCAGGGCAAAGCGCCGGATCGGGCGCTTCTTGTTGCCGATCGCCATGGCTGCCATGGCCGGCCTGAGCTGGGCGCAGACCGTGGCCGATCCGCCCGTCGCCAACCGCATTCCCAAGGACGTGACCGTCCACGGCGACCGCCGCATCGACGACTACTTCTGGCTGCGCGAGCGCGACAAGCCTGAGGTGATGGCCTATCTGCAGGCCGAGGCGGACTACACGGCACAGTGGTTCAAGCCGCTGGAGGCCACGCGCGAAAAGCTCTACGGCGAGATGCTCGGTCGCATCAAGCAGGCCGACGAGGGGGTGCCCGCACGCGCGGGTGCCTGGTGGTACAGCACGCGCACGCTCGAAGGGGCCCAGTACCCGCTCTTCGTGCGCCGCGCGGCGCAGGGCAAGCAGCGCGCCTATGACGCCAATGCGCCCGAGCAGGTGATGCTGGACCTCAACGAGATGGCCAAGGGCCGCAAGTTCCTGGCGGTCAACCTCGCGCAGGCCAGCCCGGACGGCCGGCGCCTGCTCTACTCCTTCGACGAAACCGGCTACCGCGACTTCCAGCTGCGCGTGCGGGACCTCGCCACCGGCCAGGACCTGCCCTGGACGGCCCAGCGCACTTCGGGCGCCGTCTGGGCGGCTGATTCCAAGACGGTGTTCTATGTGACCTCCAACGAGGCGCGCCGCCGCAACCAGGTCTGGCGCCACCGGCTCGACACGGACAAGCCCGACGAGTTGGTGTTCGAGGAGAAGGACGAGCTCTACAACGTCGGCGTGGACCGCACGGCCGATCGGCGCTTCCTCGTCATCGCCAGCGTGGCCAAGGACACGCGCGAATACCGCCTGCTGCCGGCCGACAAGCCCCTGTCCGCCTGGACCGTGCTGCTGCCGCGCCGCACCGGCATCGAGTACGACCCCGATATGCACGAGGGCCGGCTGTTCCTGCGCATCAACGACCGCGGCCCGAACTTCCGGCTGGTCGCGCTGCCCTTGCCCAAGACGCTGCAGCTCCAGGCCGCCCAGCTCGCCAAGGCCCAGGAGCTGCTGGCGCACCGCGAGGACGCAGCGCTGGAGCGCTTCACCGTGTTCAAGAAGCACCTGGTGTTGCAGGTGCGCGAGCAGGGCTCGGTCAAGCTGCGCGTCTATGACGATCCGGCCCATCTGAAGCCCGGCGCCCCGGCCCGCGACGTCGCGTTCAGCGAGCCCGTATTCACCGCCGTGATCGGTGACAACCGCGAGTTCGACAGCGACACGCTGCGGCTCAACTACCAGTCGATGACGACGCCGGCTTCGGTGTACGACTACGACCTGGCCAGCAGCCGCCTCAGCTTGCGCAAGCAGCAGCCCGTGATCGGCTACGAGGCCGCGCGCTATGAGTCCAAGCGGATCTTTGCCACCGCCAAGGACGGCACTCAGGTGCCGATCTCGCTCGTCTACGCCAAGGCCCTGCGCGGCGAAGGCCCGCGCCCGCTGCTGCTGCGCGGCTACGGCAGCTACGGCATCCCTTCCGATCCGCGCTTCAACGCCAACGACCTCTCGCTGCTGGACCGCGGCGTGGTCGTGGCCATTGCCCACATCCGCGGCGGCGGCGACCTCGGCCGGCGCTGGTACCTGGAGGGCAAGCTGGCCAAGAAGATGAACACCTTCACCGACTTCGTCGCCGCTTCCGAGACCCTGATCCAGCAGGGCTGGACCACGCCCGACAAGCTCATCATCAACGGCGGCAGCGCCGGCGGCCTGCTGATGGGCGCGGTGGTGAACCTGCGGCCGGACCTCTACAAGGCCGTGGTCGCCGAGGTGCCCTTCGTCGATGTGATCAACACCATGCTCGACGAGACCATCCCGCTGACAACCGAAGAGTTCATCGAGTGGGGCAACCCCAAGATCGCCGAGCAGTACGCCTGGATGCGCGCCTACAGCCCCTACGACAACCTCAAGCCCGGCGCCTACCCGGCGATCCTGGCTCGCACCGCCATCAACGACAGCCAGGTGCCCTACTGGGAGCCGGCCAAGTACGTGGCCCGGCTGCGCACCCTCAAGACCGACCGCAACCCGCTGCTCTTCGACATCAACCTCGCGGCCGGTCACGGCGGCGCCTCGGGGCGCTTCGATGCGCTCAAGGAGCGGGCCAAGGTCTATGCCTTCATGCTGAACCAATGGGGTTTGTGATGGCCCGTGACGGGCCCGCAATCGCTCCTCCTGACACGACCTGACAGGAGGAGCCCGGCTACACTGGAGCCCTCCACAACAGCACCCGTCCTGGGTGCTTTTTTGTTCCAGGCCTGCCCCATGAACTTCTCCGTCTGGCTCACCTTCTTCGCCGCCTCCTGGGCCATCAGCATCTCGCCTGGCGCAGGTGCAGTCGCGGCCATGAGCGCGGGGCTGTCGCATGGCTTCAAGCGCGGCTACTTCATGACGATCGGGCTGATCCTGGGCATCCTGACCCAGATCCTGGTCGTGAGCCTGGGGCTGGGCGCGCTGATCGCGGCTTCAGCGATTGCGTTCTCGGCGGTGAAGTGGGCGGGCGTCGCCTACCTCGCGTGGCTGGGCCTGCAGCAGTGGCGCGCACCGGCCAAGCCGCTGGCGGCCAGCACGCACGACGGTCTGGCCACGCGCCGCGCGCTGGTGCTGCGCGGCTGGGGCATCAATGCCGTGAACCCCAAGGGCACGGTCTTCTTGCTGGCCGTGGTGCCGCAGTTCCTGGATCTGCATGCGGCGCTGGCGCCGCAGTACGGCACCATCGCCGCCACGCTGGCCTTCACCGATGCCGTTGTCATGGCCGGCTACACCCTGCTGGCCTCGCGCCTGCTCAAGGCGCTGCGCTCCGAGCACCACCTGAAGGTGATGAACCGCGTCTTCGGCTCGCTCTTCATGGGTGCCGCGGCCTTGCTCGCCAGCTTCAAGAGCAGCTGATCCCGATGCAACGTTGGCTGTTCTGGGGCCCGACGCTGATCTGGGCCAGCACCTGGCACGTGATCATGTTCCAGCTCGATTCGGGCGTGCCGGTGCTCAACTCGGTGGCCTGGCGCTTTGCGCTGGCGGCCGCCATCCTGGCCGCGCTGGCCTGGCGACAGGGCCTGAGCCTGCGCCTGCCGGCCAGCGCCCATGTGCTGATGGCGGCCACGGGCATCGTGCAGTACAGCGGCAACTACTGGTCGGTCTACGAGGCCGAGAGGCACATCCCCTCGGGCCTGGTCGCGGTGCTGTTCTCGCTGATGGTGTTCGGCAACGCGCTGTCGGGCTGGATCTTCTTCAAGCGTGGCGTGAGCCGGCGCTTCGTGCTCGCGGCCTGCGGCGGCGTGGCCGGCATCGTGCTGATCTTCTGGCCCGAGATCGCCGCCACCGGCGCGCGGCCCACCGCCGCCTGGGGGCTGACGATCGGCCTCGCCGCGGTCGTGGCCGCCTGCGTGGGCAATGTGCTCACCCTCAAGCTCACCGGACGCGGCTTGGCCCTGATGCCCGTCCTGGCGTGGAGCATGGGCTATGGCGCGGCCTTCCTCGTGCTGCTCTCGCTGGTCACGGGCACGGGCCTGCATTTCGCGCTGACGCCGACCTACATCGGTAGCCTGAGCTATCTGGCCGTGTTCGGCTCGGTCCTGGCCTTCGTGCTGTATTTCAAGCTGGCGCAGGCGCGCGGCCCGGCAGGTGCGGCGCTGACCAGCGTGGTGATCCCGGTGATCGCCCTGGCGATCTCGGCCCTGTTCGAGGGCTGGCGGCCGACGGTGCTGTCGCTCGTGGGCATGGGGCTGAGCCTGGCCAGTCTCTGGATCGCTACTCGCTGACCTTCCCCCGGCCGGCCTTGATCTGGCTGCGCACCGCCTTGCCCTCCAGCCGGCGCTTCTTCGACGCCAGCGTCGGCCGCGTCGGCCGGCGCTTCTTCGGCACGCGGGCGACGCTCTGAACCAGCTCGATGAGCCGGCGCACGGCTTCGGCGCGGTTCATCTCCTGGCTGCGGTACTCCTGGGCCTTGATGACCACAACGCCCTCGGCGGTGATGCGCTGATCGTTCAGCGCGAGCAGGCGCTCCTTCACAGGCTCGGGCAGGCTGGACGCGGCGCGGATGTCGAAGCGCAGGTGGGCGGCGCTCGCCACCTTGTTGACGTTCTGGCCGCCTGCACCCTGGGCGCGAACGAAGGTGAATTCGAGCTCCGCATCCAGGGGCGACCAGTCTTCAGACACTCTCGACGCTCACCGGCACGCGCCGGGCCAACGCGCACATCAGCTCGTAGCCGATGGTGCCGGCGGCACGCGCCACTTCGTCGATGGGCAGCAGCGAGCCGTGCGGGCCGCGGCCCCAGAGCGTCACCTCTGCGCCCATGCCCACGTCGGGGAAGCCGCTCAGGTCGATGGCCAGCATGTCCATGGAGACACGGCCCACGGTGTGGGTGCGCCGGCCGTTCACCAGCACTGGCGAGCCGCTGGGCACGTGGCGCGGATAGCCGTCGGCATAACCGCAGGCGACGATGCCAATGCGCTGCGGCTGCTCGGCCTTGAAGGAGCTGCCGTAGCCGACCGTGTCGCCGGGCTGCAGCTGCTGCAGGCCGATGACGCGCGATTTCAGCGTCATGGCGGGCTGCAGGTCCCAGTGCGCGGCGTCGTGTTCCGGGTAGTCGGGCACGCCGCCGTAGATCATGATGCCGGCGCGCACCCAGTCGCCGCCAGCGCGCTCGGCGTGGCGCAGAGTGGCGGCGCTGTTGCACACCGAGCGCTCACCCGGCAGGTCGCGCGTGGCGGCGTCGAAGGTGGCCAACTGGTGGGTGATGCCGTCCTGGCCGAAGCGGTCGGAATCCGCATCGGAAAAATGCGTCATCAACGAGATTTCCTCGACCTGCGGCAGCGCGTTCAGGCGCGTCCAGGCGGCGCGGTAGGCCTGCGGCGTGAAGCCCAGGCGGTTCATGCCGCTGTTGAGCTTGAGGAACACGCGGTGCGGCTCGTGCGTCTTGTGCATGGCCAGCCAGTCGATCTGCTCCTCGCAGTGCACGGCGTGCCAGAGCTTCAGGCGCGAGCACAGCTCCAGGTCGCGCGTCTCGAAGCAGCCTTCCAGCAGCAGGATGGGCCCGCGCCAGTCCAGGGCGCGCAGTCGGGCGGCTTCGTCCAGGTCGATACAGGCGAAGCCGTCGGCGCCACGCAGGCCGGGAAAGGCGTTCTCGATACCGTGACCATAGGCGTTGGCCTTGACCACGGCCCAGACCTTGGCGTCCGGGGCGCTTGCGCGGGCGCGAGCCAGGTTGTGGGCCAGCGCGGCGGGATGGATGACGGCTTCAATCGGACGGGGCATTCGGCAATTGTCGGCCAAGCCCGACCGAACCGCGCGAACCCGACGGGGCACTGACAATAGCGCATGCTATAAACCCGGCGGCTTCCCGGTTACCGATGAGTACAGAGTGAAAAAAGGCTTTTACACCATCATGTCAGCGCAGTTCTTCAGCTCGCTGGCGGATCAGGCCTTGCTCGTCGGCGCGATCGAGCTGCTGAAGATGACGCATTCGCCGCCCTGGCAGATTCCCGCCTTGGGGCCGATGTTTGCGCTCTTTTATGTGGTGCTTGCGCCCTTTGTCGGCGCTTTTGCCGACGCGGTGCCGAAGGGCAAGGTGATGTTCTATTCGAACCTCATCAAGGTCGTTGGCTGCCTGATGATGCTGTTCGGCGCGCACCCGCTGCTGTCCTACGCCATCGTGGGCCTGGGCGCAGCGGCCTACTCGCCGGCCAAGTACGGCATCCTGACCGAGCTGCTGCCGCCTTCGCAGCTGGTCAAGGCCAACGGCTGGATCGAGGGGCTGACCATCCTCTCGATCATCATGGGCATCGTGCTGGGCGGGCAACTGGTCGGGCCGCACCTGTCGGCGCACCTGCTGGCCATCGACATGCCCTACATCGACACCGGCATCGACACGGCCCCACAGGCCGCCATCGCCAGCCTGGTGGGGCTGTACGTGATCGCCGCCATCTTCAACCTCTACATCCCGCGCACCGAAGCGCCGCTGCAGCCGATCGCCCACGGCCCGGCCGCGCTGGTGCGCGACTTCGCGGCCTGCAACTCGCGCCTGTGGGCCGACAAGCTGGGCCAGATCTCGCTGGCCACCACCACGCTGTTCTGGGGCGCCTCGGGCAATCTGCGCATCATTCTGTTCCCCTGGGCCGCCGCCGCGCTGGCCTACAGCACGACGCAGGCCTCCAACCTGGGCGGCGTCGTCGCCCTGGGCACGGCCATCGGCGCCGTGGTGGCTTCGGTCTACATGCGCCTGCACCGCGCCTTGGGCGTGATTCCGCTGGGCATCGTGATGGGCTGCATGCTGATCGGCATGATCGCCGTTCACAACATCTGGCTGGCCGCGCCCTACCTCGCCATCATGGGCCTGGTGTGTGGCTACCTGGTCGTGCCGATGAACGCGCTGCTGCAGCATCGCGGTGCCAACCTGATGGGCTCGGGCCGCTCGATCGCCGTGCAGAACTTCAACGAGCAGGCCTGCATCCTGGGCCTGGGCGCGCTCTACACGGGCATGACCCGCATGGGCCTGTCCACCTACACCGCCATCACCATCTTCGGCCTGCTCGTGGCCGTGACGATGTGGGGCGTGAAGCGCTGGCATGAGCGCAATGTGCAGGAGCACCCCGAGGAAATCGAGCGCCTGCTCAGCATCGCCCGCGACGACTGCGGGCACTGAGGCGCGGCCCGCCCCCCGATCCGATCAAGGCCAGAAGGGCCGTGCCTTGCTCGCGTGGGCCAGCGCCTGCGCGGCCTCGTCGACGCAGGCGCGTCGACGCGCCTCGAACCAGCCGATCGCAAACCACTTGCCCGGCTCCTCGCCCTTCGCGGCGCGAAAACCCGCCAGCGCGACGGCACAGTCGTTGAGCCGGCCCAGCGCGTCCTGCGCGGGCCGCAGCCGGTCGAAGTACGCCGCCGCATGCTTGCCGTGGAACAGCGGCGCAGCGAATTCGGCCAGGTAGCGCAGCCGTTTCAGGCGCTTGCGAACGCGATGCTGCGCTTGCGCATCGAGCTTCGCGAAGTGCTCGGCATCGCGCCGCAGCTCGCGATGCAGCCGCTCCAGCCGCGGCGCCATCGCCTCGAGTGGCGTGTCCGGAAAGGCTTGCGCCTCGGGCAAATCCTCGCCCAGCGCATACGCCGCAATGGCCATCAAGACCTCCTGCAACTCGGCAGCACGAAGGATGGCCACGGCTGCAGGCACCTCGCCAGGCACCTGCGCGGGCAGCCGCGGCGCACCGACCGCCCGCAGCTCGCGCTGCGCGCTGGCCACGACCATTTGCCTGTCGCGTCCGAGCCCCAAGGCCCGGAAGGCCCGGGTCAGCGAGGGCAGCCAGCGCACATCGATGCCAGCATCCAGCTCGGCCAGCTCCTGGACGGCCGTGCGCAGCCGGCGGAGCCCGACGCGCAGCTGGTGCACATGTTCATCCCGGTGGCGGCCTGCCTCGATGGCCTGGGCATTGCCGGTCACCTGCGCCGTGCAGCAAGCGATGGTGAGGCGGGCGAAAGTCTGGGCGCTGCAGCCTGCTTCGAGCTCGGGCTGGCTGGCTCGGACCGGCGGCCGCGCAGCCATGAGGCGGTCAGCGCGAACGCCGCCCGCTGGTCGTCGTGACCGGCGCGGGTGCCAGCACGTTCTTGATGTACTCCGACCAGGCGCGGGCGATTTTGAAGCTGCCGCTGTGGTTCAGGTGGATCTCGTTGTGCCAGTCGCCGCTGGAGCCGCTGGAGCCCGGGGCGGCCAGGGCCAGAGGCACGACGGTCGAGTCGAACACGTACAGGCCGGGGAAGTTGGCGGTGTCCGCCGCCATGGCCTTGAGCGCTTGGGCGAGGCGAAAGACCATCAGCCGGCTGATCGCGGCCCAGTCGGCCTGCGGCAGGGCGTAGGCCTTCATCGCCGGATAGAGCCACGGGCCTTGCGAGCCCAGCTCAGGGGCGCCGGGATCGGCGCCGGCCGGGCGCGGCATGGGCACGGCGTAGCAGTGCATGAAGACGGGCTTGCGCGCCGAGGGGCCCTGATCGCGCAGGCTCAGCAGGTGGCGCACGTTGGCCTTCAGGTACTCGGCATAGGTGGCCCAGCCTTCTTCGCTGAAGTAACGCAACACGCCAGCGGAGGGCGGGCCCCATTCGGTCTGGCGGCGCAGCAGGCGCAGGCGCAGCGGCACCTCGCTGCCGTCGGCATGCTGGGCGGAGGTGGCTGCGGCGGCGATCAAATCATTGCCGCCGCAGGAGAGCAGCACGCCGTCCCAGACCGGGGCGTTGGCGCCGGTGAGCAGGCGCACGAACTCGGGGGCGGCCTCCAGATCGACCATGTGGCGCAGGTTCTCGCCGCTGACCGCGCAGTTGACGGCCGCCACCGGATCGGGAAAGACCAGCTCGGAGAGCAAGCTGCCATGGGCGCGGTCGCCGCCCGAGGTGAACCAGGAATCGCCTTGGGCCAGGAATCGCCACCGGAGGGCCTCGGGCGTGGACAGCGCCGCGGCGCGCCCCGACTGGAGGTCGGCTGGGGTGAAGGTGACCAGGTGATGCACAGACTCTCCCTAGAGGCTAAGCCAGAGCCAAGCGCAGGCAGGCTCGATTGGAGCGCGAGCGTAGCGCAATTTCAGCGGCTGTAAACAGGAGAAAGGCGTTCTTCCCGCAACACATCCGCAACATAATGCGTCGGATCAGCTGAGTCAGCGCTGACGAACAAAGCAAGACAAGCGGGGGAAATCCACGTGAGCAAGAAGACCGCCTTCGACTTCCAGGCCGAGTCCATCTCGGGTGCGCCGGCCGATCTTTCCACCCAGTCCGGCAAGGTGCTGCTGATCGTGAACACGGCCAGCGCCTGCGGCTTCACCCCGCAGTTTGCCGGGCTGGAGCAGCTCTGGAAGGACTACTCGGCCCGCGGGCTGGTGGTGATCGGCTTCCCCTCCAACGAGTTCGGCGGCCAGGATCCGGGCACGAACGACGAGATCTCCTCCTTCTGTCAGCTGAACTACGGCGTCAGCTTCCCGATGATGGCCAAGATCAAGGTCAACGGCGGCGAGGCCCACCCGCTGTGGAAGTGGCTCAAGAAGGAAAAGAGCGGCCTGCTCGGCACCGGCATCATCAAATGGAACTTCACCAAGTTCCTGGTCGGCCGCGATGGCCAGGTGATCCAGCGTTATGCGCCCATGGACACGCCCGAGAAGATGCGCGCCGACATCGAGGCTGCCCTGGCCGCCTGAGCTCAGGAATCACCGGATGCCGAATCGGCATCCCGGCGCGGCGCGCAATCGCCTTCCCTTGGCTTAGGCTCGGAGGCATGGATGCTTTCGCCGAACAGTTCCTGCGCTTCGCGGCTTTCGAGTGCACCGAAGACCCGCTCTACGTCGCTCTGTGCCGTGCCATCGCGCTTGACGAGCAGCTGCTGGCGCTGATGCGCCACGCCCCGGCCACCCAGGCACGGCCGAACCTGCTGCTGGCGGCTTTGCACGAGCGCGTGCTGGCCGGCGATGGCCTTCACCCCTTCACCGCTTACTACCCGAGCCGCGGCGGCCATCGCGCGCCGGATGCCGAGTTGCCCGCCCTGCTGCGCGACTTCACCGCCCGGCACCAGGCGCGAATCAATCAGCACCTGCAGCAGCGCAGCACGCAGACCAACGAGACCGGCCGCTGCGCCGTGCTCTGGCCGGCCTTGAACGAGCTGGCGCGCAGCACGGGCAGGACGGAACTGGCCCTGTTCGATTTCGGCTGCAGCGCCGGCCTGAACCTGGGCGTGGACGGCTATGGCTATGACTACGGCAGCTTCCGGCTCGGCAATGCCGAGGGGCCGCAGTTGCACGCCCGCTGGCACGGCCCCATGCCCGCAGCGGGAGCGCCCTGGCGCATCGTCGCCCGGCTGGGGGCCGATCCCTCGCCCATCGACGTGCAGGACGAGGACGCCGTGCGCTGGCTGCGCGCTTGCCTCTGGCCGCACGACCACGAGCGGGCGCTGCGCCTGGACGCGGCCATCGCCGTGGCCCGCCACCAGCCGCGGCGCATCGAGCGGGCAAGCGACGTGCTGGCCGTGCTCGAAGCCTGGCTGGACGAGCTGAGCGCCACGGTCCAGCCGGTGCTCTTCAACTCCTGGGTGCTGGCCTACTTCTCGCAGGAAGACTTTGCCCGCCATCGCCGCCGCGTGGCGGCGCTGGTGAAGGCGCGCGGCCTGGCCGAGATCAGCGCCGAGCAAGCTTCACTGGCGCCCGCGGACACGCCGATCCCGCCGCCGCCCACCGTGCCCGATCCCCAGACGCCCACCCTCTGGACCCTGCAGACCCAAGCCGGCGTGCGCGCCCTGGCCTGGTCCCATGGCCACGGCCGATGGTTGCAGTGGCTGAGCTGAAATAATCCCCCGAACCCCAACGGAGTCCCGCCCCATGTTCCAGCACGTCGACGCCTACGCAGGCGATCCCATCCTGAGCCTCAACGAAGCCTTCCAGAAGGATCCGCGCACGGCCAAGATCAATCTCTCGATCGGCATCTATTTTGACGACGAGGGCCGCATCCCCATGCTGGCCTCGGTGCGCGAGGCCGAACTGGCCGTGGTGAACAGCGCCGGCGCCCGCCCCTACCTGCCGATGGAAGGTGCGGCCAACTTCCGCTCGGCCGTCCAGGCCCTGCTGTTCGGTGCAGGTCACGCCGCCGCTGATCGCACCGTCACCATCCAGGCCGTCGGCTCCTCGGGCGGCCTGAAGGTCGGCGCCGATTTCATCAAGCGCTACTTCCCGGCTTCGAAAATCTATGTCTCCGACCCGACCTGGGACAACCACAGGGCCGTGTTCGATGGCTCCGGCATCACGGTCGAAACCTACCCGTACTACGACCCGGCCACCGGCGGCCTGCGCTTCGACGCCATGCTCGAAGCCCTGTCCAAGCTGCCTGCGCAGAGCGTCGTGCTGCTGCACGCCTGCTGCCACAACCCGACCGGCGTGGACCTGACGAACGCCCAGTGGGACGCCTTGATCCCCGTGCTGCGCGAGCGCCAGCTGCTGCCCTTCCTGGACATGGCCTACCAAGGCTATGGAGACGGCCTGGTCGAGGACACCTATTCGGTGCGCGCCCTGGCCGCCGCCGGCCTGTCCTTCTTCGTGGCCAACAGCTTCTCCAAGAACATGAGCCTGTACGGCGAGCGCTGCGGCGCGCTGTCCGTCGTCTGCCCCGATGCCGCCCAGGCCGCCAACGTGCTGGGCCAGCTCAAGGCCACGATCCGCCGCAACTATTCCAACCCGCCGGCGCACGGCGGCCAAGTGGTGGCCAAGGTGCTGACCGACCCGAAGCTGCGCGCGCAATGGGAAGCCGAGGTCGTCGAGATGCGCACCCGCATCCAGGCCATGCGCAAGAGCCTGCACGAGGTGCTCTCGGCCCGCCTGCCCGGGCGCGACCTGTCGTACTTCCTGACCCAGCGCGGCATGTTCAGCTACACCGGCATGACGCCCGAGCAGGTGGACCGCCTGCGCGAGGAGTTCGGGGTTTACCTGATCCGCTCGGGCCGCATGTGCGTGGCCGGATTGAACACCCGTAACGTGGAAGCCACGGCCGCAGCCTTTGTCCAGGTCATGAAGTGACTTCCGGCGGCTAACCGCCGGTTATGGCTGGCACTGCCGCTTTCATTGGCAAGTGCCAGCCCGCCTCCCTTACGCTGGCGCCGATACAGAGAGCGAGCCGGACAGGGACTGGATGAAACACATTGTGGTGATCGGCGGCGGCATCGTCGGCCTGACGACCGCCTGGGCGCTGTTGGAGCGCGGCCACAAGGTCAGCGTGGTCGAACGCGAGGCCGAAGTGGCGCAAGGCGCCAGCCATGCCAACGGCGGCCAGCTGAGCTACCGCTATGTCTCGCCCCTGGCCGATGCCGGCGTGCCCATCAAGGCCGTGCGCTGGCTGCTCGATCCGGACGGCCCGCTGCGCTTCAAGCCCGAGGCCAGCTGGCAGCAGTGGTCGTGGATGATCGACTTCCTGCGCGCCTGCCGCGCCCCCGTCAACCGCCTGAGCACGCAGCGCCTGCTGGCCCTGGGCGCGCTGAGCCAGACCTCCTTCACCCGGCTGTACCGCGAGGCGAATCTCGGCGCGATCGACCTGCGCACGCCGGGCAAGCTGGTCGTCTACCGCAAGCCGGCCGAGTTCGAGCGCGTCGCCGCCAAGCTGCGCGCTGGACCCAAGGGCCCCGAGCAGGCGCTGTCACACGATGAATGCGTGTCGGTGGAGCCGTCGCTGCAGGACAACGACGTGCTCTTCGCCGGCGGCATCTTCACCGAAGGCGAGGCCGTGGCCGACTGCCGCCTCACCTGCCTGCAACTGGCCGAACGGCTGCAGGCTCATGGCAACTTCGCCGGCTTCTTCCAGGCCGAGGCGCTGGGCTTTGTGCAGCAAGGCCGCCGCATCACGGCGCTCAAGACCAACCGCGGCGAGCACATCGCCGACGATTTCGTCATCGCCGCCGGCCTGCAGAGCCGCGCCCTGGCGGAACCGCTGGGCCTGAAGCTGCCGCTCTACCCGCTCAAGGGCTACAGCCTGACAGCGCCCATCGAGTCCCAGCACCGCCCGCCCGAAGTCAGCGTGACCGACTTCGAGCGCAAGATCCTGTACGCCCGCATCGGCGGCAGCCTGCGCGTGGCAGCCATGGTGGACATGGTCGGCGAGGACCTGCGTCTGGACCCCAAGCGTGTGGATTCGCTCAAGCGCGCCGTGCGCGACACCTTCCCGCAAGCGGCGGACTACACCCGCGCCCAGACCTGGACCGGCCTGCGCCCCGCCACGCCAACCGGCGCTCCCATCCTGGGCGCCACGCCGCTCGAAGGGCTGTGGCTCAACGTCGGCCACGGGGCGCTCGGCTTCACCTTCTCCTTCGGCAGCGCCGACATCCTTGCCGAACTCATCACGGGCCGTGCGAGCCCCCTGCCTCTGGACGGCTTAAAGTTCGAGGGATGAACAATGAGTGGCTTGCGCAGGCGCTGCTCGAGGCGGTGCGTGCACAGGCCTTCGAGGAAACGCCCGATGCGCTGCAGGGCGGAAGACCCGTCGGGAACCATCCCAATATCGATCTGGCCGTGATCGCCTTCCCGGCCGGCGGCGAGCCGCCCTTGCTCGCCAACGTGCTGTTTTCGCGCGAGTTCCCCAAGGGCGTGGTGGCCGACATCGACCCGGTCGAGGGCCCCGTGCGAAATATCCGTTATGTGGCCGACCTCCAGGACCAGTTCGGCGTCTCCATCGCCTGGCAGCCTGACTGCGACTGGCGCCGCCTGCGCCTGCGCCCGCTGATGGGCCAGGGCCCGAACCGCTTCATCTCGCCCTACCCGGCATCGCTCTTCAAGCTGATGGTGCTGTTGGGTTGCGGCCGACTTGTCGACGCCGGGCGCAGCCAATGGGAGACGCGCATCGCCGCCTCCTACGGCACGCAAAGCCTGTACGAGTGGGCGCTGGACATGACGCGCGACTCGAACAACGAGGCCACGACCGTGCTCGTCGGCCACCTGCACGCCTGCGGCCTGCTCGGCACCGAGGACCGCGGTCCGCACGCGATGCACCGGCTGTTCTCCTCGCTGGGCCTGGCCGGCCTGCGCATGGCCGGCACGCGCGCCGACGGCGGCTGGAACAACGCAGCCGGCGCCGGCGTGGGCCAGTTGCAGATGACCGCCTGGGACACCGCCCGGCTGCTCTGGCTGATCGATCCCGATGCTCCGCCCGCCCCTTGGTTGCCGGCCGACCAGCCACCGCTGCTCGGCGAGAGCCTGCCCACCGTGTTGCACTGCCTGCGCGAGCAGCGGCTGCACGACACCCTCTCCAGCAGCGCCCTCATCGGCCTGCCCGGTTATGTGCCGGGCATCCCGGCGCATTTCCCCGGTGCGGCGGAGGACAGTCCCGGCGGCGGCGACGTGGTCTTCGCCCACAAGACCGGCAACACCGAGAACTACGGCTCCAACGCCGGCATCGTGCGCAGCAAGACGGTCGGCGGGCGCCACTACATCGTCGCGCTGACCAGCAACCTGGGCGGCCGCTACGCCCCCAACCCCGCCTGCTCCACGACCTGGAAGCTGCCCGCCCTGGGCGCCGCGATCGACGGCCTCATGCAGCAGGCGCTGGAATAACGAACTACTTCATCGCATGCCGTCCTTGCCGTCCCCGATCCATCTGCCGCCTCTGCGTGAAGGTGCCACCCTCGGCCTGATCGCACCGGCCGGCCCGCCGCGCCCCGAACGGGTCGAGCAGGTGCCCGCCCTGCTGCAGCGCATGGGTTTCAAGGCCAAGATTTTTCCGGGCGTCTTTTCGGGCCTGAGCGCGCCTTCATCCTTCGACTTCCTGGCCGCCGATGACGCCACGCGACTGGCCGACCTGCACGCCGCGCTGGCCGATCCCGAGGTGGACGCGATCTACGCGCTGCGCGGCGGCTACGGCTGCGCACGGCTCACGCCGGACATCAACCTGGAGTTGCTGCGCAGGAGCGGCAAGCCGCTGATCGGCTACAGCGACATCACCACATTGCACAGCCTGGCGGACTTCCTGGGCCTGCCGAGCTGGCATGCGCCGATGCCGGCCTCGGACCTGCTCGCCCCCGGCGGCGAACGCGACCTGGCCCCGGTGGCGCAGGCCCTGCACCGCGGCACGCGCAGCGGCGACGTGATCGCCACGCCGGCCTTCGAAGCGCATGCGCTGAACCGCGGCGTCATGGCGCGCGGCCGGCTCGTTGGCGGCAATCTCTCCGTCTACGTCACGCTGCTGGGCACGCCCTGGCAGCCGAAACTCGACGGCGCCGTGCTCTTCCTCGAAGACGTGGGCGAGGCGCCTTACCGCGTGGACCGCATGCTGGCGCACCTGCGTGCAGCGGGCGTGCTCGATGCGGTGTCGGGCTTCGTGCTCGGCGGCTTCACCGATGAGGAGTTCCCGGAAAGCGTGCTCGCCCACCACCTGCACGCCACGGGCAAGCCCGTGCTGGCCGGCTGGCCGAGCGGCCACTGCAGCCCGAACGTGGCGCTGCCGCTGGGCGTTGAAGTCGTGATGGACGTGGCGGCAAGAACGCTGACCATCGCCTGATGGCTCCCGCGCCCCGCCCCCATAAAAAAAGCCCCGCTGGCTCGCGCCGGCGGGGCTTTCGTTCGAGAGGCCTGACCGATGAGATCAGGCCCCTCGACGCTCAAACTCAGAACTTGTAGCGAGCTTCCAGGTAGTACTGGCGGCCGCTGGCGTCCAGCTTCTGCTGCTCTTCCTCGCTGTAGCGGTACTGCGCGCGAGTGGGGTTGGTCAGGTTGGTGGCGCTGAACGACAGTTGCAGCTTCTCGGTGATGTTGTAGTTGGCCGAGAAGGCCACGTTGGACACCGGCGCGGCGATGGTCGGGGCCACCGGCATCACGACGCCGTTGATCACCGAGTTGCCCTGGCTGTTGGTCGTCGGCGACGGGGCCGTCGAGCTCGACACGTACTTGCCACGATAGTTGTAGACCAGGCGAGCGCTGAAGGTGTCGTTCTCGAAGTAGACGCCGAGGTTGCCGGCGTACTTGGAGGCGCCGATCATCGGACGGCCGTCTTCCACCTTGGTGTCGGCCACGCTGACGTTCGACTGGAAGCCGAAGCCGCCCCAGATCGGCTGCTCGTAGGCCAGTTCCACGCCGTGGATGTAGGCCTTCTGCTGCGAGGTCGAGCTGACCAGATAGGTCCGCACCGTGTTCGTCGTCGGATCGAGCAGATCCACCGTGACACCCTGCTTGATCGCGCCCGTCTTGGCATAGCCATCGATGCGGGAATCGAAGTAGCTCATCGAGAGCATCGAGCGACGCGCGAAATACCAGGCGATCGAGAGGTCGATGTTCTTCGACGTCATCGGATGCAGGTCCGGGTTCGGGCCGGTGACCGAGCAGGCGCCCGAGGCGTCGCAGGTCGGCGTGCCGAAGTTGGCGCCGTACAGGTTGTAGTTCTGACGGCCAATGGTCTTGGACATGCCGATGCGACCGATCAGGTCCTTGGCCAGTTCGGCGCGCACGTTCAGGCTCGGCAGGAAGGTGTTGAAGGTCTTCTCGCTTTCCTTCTTGTAGTAGATCGTGCCGGCGGGGTTCCAGACCGAACCATCGTAGTACGAGGCGGCATTGCCGGCGCCCAGGATGGCGGTGGGGAAGGCGGCGCAAGGCACGTCCGGCTTGCCCGGTTCGGTGCGCTGGCAGACGCCGCTGGGGATCGGCGTCGGGATCAGCGCGTCTTCCGTGGTGCGGACGATGCGGAAGCCGATATTGCCGCTGACCTTGTGCTCCTTGCCCTCGAAGTTCTGCATGACGTAGAACGCACGCTGGGTTTCGCGCACGTCGATCTCGGAAGGCACGTAGCGCTCGAACTCCGAGTTGGTCGTCTTGATCAGGCCGTTGAAGTAGTTGTTGACGTAGTCGCGCGGGAAGTAGAAGCCAGTGGACTCGAAGTTGCCGCCCAGGGCCGAGCCGAAGTTGCCAGGGTAGGCCACTGCCATTGAGGGATCCGGCGCTGCATAGGTGGCCGACTTGTAGGCCTTGATGTAGCGGTTGTACTGGCGGTGGTGGTCGGCCTGACGTGCACCGAACTGCAGCGAGGTCAGCTCGCCCACGTCCTGCTGGTACTCGCCGTCCAGGGCCAGGCTGTGCTCGGAGTCCACGTTCTTGTGGGTGTTGACGCCGTTGCGGCCGTCGAACTTGTAGCCGGCACCCGTGGAATCCAGCGTCGGCGAAGCGCCATTGCCGGCATTGATGTAGTGAAAGTCAGGCGCTTCCTGCACGCCGTTGAGCGAGTAGGAGATGCCCTGGCCGAAGCGGTCGTAGGTGAGGCCGCGGTCGGCCTGGGTGATGCCCTTGCCGCGCGTGACGCTCAGCAGGCCCTTGATCGTCAGGCGGTCAGAGGCTTGCCACTTGGCGTCCAGGTCCAGGAAGCCGCTGCTGGATTGAGCGCCGCTGCGGTAGAAGCCTTCGGAATTGCCGAGGTATTGCGGTGCCGAGCCCGTCGGGAAGACGATGTCGGCGCTCTTGAGCACCTTCAGGTGGTCGCCGTAGATGGTCGTCTCATCCACGATCACCGGGTTCTTGATCTGAGCGAAGACGCCGGTGTTGGTCAGCGCGCCGGACTGCACGTTATAGCTCTGGCCGCGCAGCATCTGCTGGATGCCGCTGTACGTGGCGCGACCGTAGTTGTTGGCGTTCATGCGGGAATAGAAACCCGTCAGGCCGATGTTCAGCGTGCTGGTCGGCTGGGCTTCCAGCGCGAGCATGCCGCCCTTGCGATCACGCTCGCCTTCGACGAACTCCAGGGCCATGGAGCCCGGCAGGCGCACGCCTTGCAGATCAGCGGCCTTCAGGCCCGTGCCGGCGAGCGATGCATCGGTGATGCCCTTCATGGCGTTGATGTCGATCACGTCCCAGCCCGAGCTGCTGCTGTAGCCGGCGCGCGAGACCGAGTCACGACGCACATAGCGCTTCTCGGCGAACAGCTGGCCGATCACGCCGAAGGTATTGCTGTCGTTCTTCCAGTTGAAGCTGCCGTTGATCTGCGGGCTGGTCTTGGCGGGCAGGTCGGCATAGACGCCGCCGACGCTGATCAGGCCGCCGAGCTTTTTGGCTTCCTTGAGCGGACGACGGGTCGTCACGTTGACGGTACCGGCCAGGCCGCCGTCGACGATGTCGGCCTGCGAGGTCTTGTAGACCGTGGCGGCGTTCAGCACCGAGGAGGGCATCAGGGAGAGGCTGGTCGAGCGGCTGCTGGAGCTCTGGTCGGCGAGGTACCAGTCGCCGCCGCTGACGGTGTGGCCGTTGAAGAGGATCAACGACATGTCGGGGTTGGTGCCGCGCATCGAAACCTTCTCGGCTTCGTCATAGTCCGTGCGCACGGCCACGCCGACGACGCGCTGCAGCGAGTCGGCCAGGTTCTTGTCGGGCATCTTGCCCACGTCCACGGCGGTGATGACGTCCACGTTGGCCGAAGCATCTCGCTTCAGGCGCAGCGCCTGCTCGGTGGAGGCGCGGATGCCGGTGACGACCACCGTCTCCAGGTTCTTCTTGGCGGCATCGGCATCGGCCGGGGCGGCGTCCTGGGCGTGCGCGGTGGCCGACAGCAGGCCGGCAGCGGCCAGCATCAGGCAGGTGGAGGCTGCGTTGGCCAGGGCCGTCCGCTTGTACTTCGTGTCTTGGTTCATCTCTCTTTGTGCTCGTTGGCTTCGGGTTCAAACTTCGAAACGTCCGATACCTAACAGTCAAATCAGGCTGACGTTGCTTAGCAAACATCATCCGTGAGCAGCCCGCCGCATCTGTCAGTGATGCCCCGAGACTGTGCGTTCGACACCATCACAGCTTGCCCATGGTCAATAACCTCCAGCAATGACTCAGCAATGAAAAAAGCCCCGCCGGCTGACGCTGGCGGGGCTTTTGTCTGGAGACGCTTCGATCAGAGGAACTTGTAGTCCACCGTGAACGTGAAGGCACGGCCGCGAGGATCGGCCACGCGCGGCTCCCACGAGCTGCCGGCGCCGCTGTTCGAGTCGTAGTTGACCGTGAACGGAGGATCGGTGTTGAGCAGGTTCTTGATGCCCAGGGTCACGGTCAGGTCCTTGACGCCCTTGTAGCCGACGCTCGCGTTGTACGTGATGTAGCGACGCACGTCGGGGCTCCAGTTGGCCGGCTTGACGCTGCCGTTGGCCACGCCCGGCAGGACCTGGTCGATGTAGCCGCTGCGGAACAGCTGGCCCAGCGAGCCGACCCAGTCACCGTTGGTGTAGGTGAAGGTCAGGGCATGCTTCCAGCGCAGGCCCAGGTCACCCGTGCGGGTCCACGTGCCGACTTCGCTCGGGCCCATCGGAGCATTGGTCAGCAGACGCGAACGCTTCTCGAGCAGGTAGGTGCCGTCCAGGATCGTCGTCAGCTTGCCGCCTGCGAAGGGCATCGACTGGCGGAAGGTGACGTCCAGGCCGCGCGTGATGGATTCACCGGCGTTGACCCAGCGCTGGTCGATGGCCACGATGTTGCCCGAACCGTCACGCAGGAACTGTGCCGTGAACAGGTTGTAGTTCTTGACCATGTCGGACAGGGCGATCGACTGGATCGTGCCGACCTTGTGGATGCTCCACCAGTCCAAGCTGGCGGTCGTGTCCTTGAAGGGCGAGATCACGATGCCGGCCGTCCACTGGCGGCTGCGTTCCGGGCCCAGCGTGGGCTTGCCGCCGGTGAAGATGTTCGGCGTGATGGAGGCGCAGTTCGGGTCGGTGGCCGAGACCACGCCCGAGGGGCACTTGGCCGGGTCGACCAGGTCCTTGCCCACATACTGCGATTCAGTCACGCCATAGAACAGCTGGCTGAACACCGGCACGCGGAAGCCCTTGCTCTTCGAGGCGCGCAGCACGACGCTTTCGGTCGGGGCGTAGCGGATCGAGTACTTCGGATTGACCGTGCTGCCAAAGCCCGTGTAGTCGTCGCGGCGCACGGCCACGTTGCCTTCCAGGTTCTTCAGGATCGGCACCAGCACTTCACCGTACTCGGCCAGCACCTTGCGCTTGACCGGCGCCAGGGTGTTCACGCTGTCGAAGGGAGCGTTGTAGATGGCGGCTTGCGTGTTCAGGTCCGACTCATTGCCATTGAAGCGGTACTCCTCGATGCGGCCGTCCACGCCCAGGGCCAGCATGACGTCCTGGCCCGAGGTGGGCATCTTGAACAGCGGGCCCGAGGCGCCCACGTCGCCCTGGGTCAGGGTGTACTTGCCGCCGTAAAGCTTGACGCCGTCGGCGCGCAGCGCGTCCAGGGCCTGCATCGCTGCGGCGGTCTGGGTGCCGTTCGCCGAGAAGGGGTTCAGCAGGCCCGAGTACAGCAGGTAGCTGAAAGGCCGTGTGGTGGCGAGGTTGCCGGGGGCGCCGTTGGCGCCGAGGGCGGCGACGGTGGTATCGCCGGGCGTCTTGCCGTAGAAGAAGCCGTGCTTCAGCACCGACGAGCTGTCATTGGTGGCACGGCTCAGGCCGCTCTTGTAGTCCCAGCCAGAGAGGAAGGGCAGCGGGCCGTCGGCGCTGACCAGCACGCGGGTCGAGGTGGAGTCGGTCTCGAGCTCGCGGTTGCCGCAGGGCATGCAGCGCCAGCGGAAGGCGATCGGCAGGGGGTTGGTCGCGCTGTAACGGGCGGCGAGCGAAGGGAAGGTCGGCAGCAGGGCGTTGTAGACGCTGTCATAAACGGCCTTGCCAGCCGCATCGCCCGGGAGGTAGTTGTAGGCGGCGCCGTAGACCAGGCTGCTCGCCGTGCCCGACGTGGAGATCTGGTTCGGCGAGAAGCTCTTGTCCGAGTTGACTTTGGAGCCCACGAACTCCACGTTCAGCTGGTGCTCGCCGAGCTGGAAGGTGGCGTGGCTCACCAGGTTGGTCGTCTTGACCGGCTGCTGCAGCACGGCAGCGCGGCCCGTATCCCAGGCGCAACCGTACTTGGAAGGCACCGAGTTCCAGATCACGGCGTCGTAGTTCTGCTGGCCGTCGATGGAAGCGCAGCCCGCCTGACCGGGCATGGCCAGCGGGTTGATGCCGTTGTAGGCGATGCCGCCCGACGAGGGGCCGGTGCTGTTCGCGCTCAGCAGGCTGTTGATGCCGGTAACGGCAAACGCGGTGGCGTAAGGCGCGCCGCGCGTGTCCACCGACAGGCCGCGGTCCGGCTGGAAGGTGTTGACGAAGTCGCGCTGGTCGCCGCGCAGTGCCTTGGCCTCGCTGCGGGCCACGGACACGAGCACGTTGAACTTGTCCTTTTCCAGGTCGCCGAAGCCACCCAGCACCTTGGCCTGGTAGATGTTGCCGCCGCCTTGCTGCGTCACGTCGGCGAAGGTCTGGGCCTGCAGGCCCTGGTAGTTCTTGCGCAGGATGAAGTTGATCACGCCGCCGATGGCATCCGTGCCGTAAACGGCCGACGCGCCGTCCTTCAGGACTTCGACGCGCTCGATGGCGGACAGCGGGATCTGGTTCAGGTCGACAGCGCCGCCGTTCAGGCCGTAGGACGCCACGCGGCGGCCGTTCAGCAGGATCAGCGTGCTGGCCGAGCCTTGGCCGCGCAGGTTGGCCGAAGAGGCGCCGTTGGTGCCGCGGGCGGCGCCGGTGACCACGTCGGCGTTCGAGGCCAGGTTGTCCGCGCTGTTGGCGTTGGCGCTCAGCACCGAGAGCAGCTGCTCGGCCGAGGTGATGCCCTGACGCTGGATCTCGTCGCGGCTGATGATCTGCAGAGGCAGGGCGCCTTCGTCCTGGATGCGCTTGATGCTCGAACCCGTCACTTCGACGCGCTCGATCTTCTTTTGCTCCGGCGCCGCGGCGTCCGTCTGTGCGTGCGCCACGCCCAGCAGCGAGCTGCCCAATCCAAGCAGCACGAGGCTGCGCGCAAGGGTGTTCAACTTCATATCGATCTCCTGTTCAGATTCGGCGCCTGGGGAACAAGTTCGAGCAGCGAACCGCTGACATAACTTGAAACATTGCTGCAACGAATCATGGGCCGGCAACAAGCGACAGCACAGAGGAGTGCTCCTGAAGTGTTGCGCGCTGTTCAATGAATGCTTGTCGCGCTTGCATAACCTGCGGGAATGCCCTAACCCCTCAGCCATTCCCCAGGGCGGCTCCATGCAGGCAATAAGTTATCGCCACGGTGTCTTCGCGCTCGCTAGAGTCCTGTGTCCATCCGCCCCCTCACCGAGCCTCCGCTCCGCAAGAACTACGTCCATGCAGCTCATCACCGAAGCCCAAGTCGCCGCCGTCCTCACCCCGGCTGCCGCCCGCCAGGCCCTGCACGAGGCCTTTGTGCAGATGGGCCGCGGCCAGGGCAGCGTGCTGGCGCGGGGCCGCGCCGCCGGTGAGTTCGACGGCGCCTCGCTCGGCATCAGCGCCATGGGCGCCGTGCTGGCCGCGGCCGGCGTGCTGGGCACCAAGGTCTACTCGACGCGCAACGGCCAGTTCCAGTTCGTCGTCACCCTCTTCTCCGCCACGACCGGCCTGCCGCTGGCCACGCTGGAGGCCAACGAGCTGACCCGGCTGCGCACCTCCGCCGCCACGGCCGTTGCCGCCGACGCCCTGGCCCGCAAGGACGCGAAAGTGCTGGCCGTCTTCGGCGCCGGCACGCAGGCGCGCGCCCATGTGGAAGCGCTCCAGCTCGTTCGCAACTTCGACCGCGTGCTGGTCTGTGCGCGCTCCGGCGCCGAGGCCTTTGCCGCCGAGATCGGTGCCGAAGCCGTCGATGCCCCCACCGCCGCTCGCGAAGCGGACGTCATCATCACCGCCACCCGCTCGAACGAAGCGCTCTTCGACGGCGCCCTGGTCAAGCCCGGCACCTTCGTGGGCGCCGTGGGCTCCAGCAAGCCGATCGCCCGCGAACTGGACGATTCGCTGCTGGCCCGCGCCGCGCTGATCGCCGTCGAATGGAAGCCCGCCGCCGAGGCCGAGGCCGGGGAGTTCAAGCGTGCCGCACCCGGCGTGATCACGCCCGAACGCGTGGCCGAGCTGGGCCAACTCCTGGCCGCGCCGCGCACGCGACAGGCCGACGACATCGTGGTCTACAAGAGCGTGGGGATCGGCCTGGAAGACGTGGCCATCGCCCACTGGATCTTCGAGCAACTGAACCCCAGCAAGAAGGCCTGAAGCCGATGCGCGCCCTGCTCCCCCTCGTCGCCGCCCTGGCGCTCTCCGCGTGCGCCAGCCTGCCGTCCAGCCACATCCCCGAACCCGTGCAGGCCGCGCTGGACAAGGTCCAGCTGCCGACCGAGAGCCTGGCCGTCGTCGCCTTCCCGCTCGATGCGCGCGGCGCAGGCCTGCGCATCCAGCCCACGCGCCCGATGCAGCCGGCTTCGACGATGAAGCTCGTCACCGCCGTCGTGGCGCTGGACCAGCTCGGCCCCAACGCCCGGGCGCGCACCGAACTGCTGACCGACACGCTGGCCTTCGACACCATGAAGAACGGTGTGCTCGACGGGCCGCTTTACCTGCGCGGCGGCGCCGATCCGGACCTGGACTGGAGCGCCCTCACCAGCCTGCTGCGCACCCTGCGCGGCCAGGGCGTGAGCGAGATCCGCGGCGGCCTGGTGGTGGACCGCAGCCTGTTCAATCCGGCGCGCAGCGATGTCGGCGCACCGCCCTTCGACGAGCAGCCCGAGTTCCCCTACAACGTCATCCCCGACGCGCTGATGGCCAACGGCAATCTGCAAAACTTCGTGCTGGAGAGCGATGGCCAGGCGCTGAAGGTGCGTGCCAGCCCGGCCTGGGACGGCATCACCGTGGACACGAGCGATGTGCAACTCTCAGACGCGCCGTGCAAGGACTGGGAAGACGGCTGGAAGATCCCCGACGCACAAGGCCTGGCCGTGCGCCTGCACGGCCAGTTCCCGCGCAATTGCAAGCTCGAGCAGGAACTCAACGTCATCGACCGCCAGCTGCTCACCCAGACCGCCGTTCGCCAGATCTGGCGCGAGCTCGGCGGCAGCATGGGCGCCTACAACGGCGAGGCCGCCGCACCTGCCACCGCACGCGTGCTGGCCACGCACGCCGGCCGGCCGCTGGCCGAGGAGCTGCGCGGCGTGATGAAGCGCTCCGACAACGCCCTGGCTCGACTGACCTTCCTGAGCATCGGTGCCAAGGCCGCGCAAGCGGGCGAGACGACACCTGTCGCGGCCGACCGCTCGGTGCGCGAGTGGTTCGCCGCCCACCGCATCCCGACCGAAGGCCTGGTGCTGGAGAACGGCTCGGGCCTGTCGCGCAGCGAACGCATCAGCCCCGAGCAGATGGCCGGCCTGCTGACGGCCAACTTCGACGGACTGCATGCGCCGGAACTGCTTTCCACCCTGCCCGTGGCCGGCGTGGACGGCACGCTCTCGCGCCGCATGAAAGGCACGCCCGCCGAAGGCTGGGCGCGCATGAAGACGGGCACGCTCAACAATGCCGTCTGCCTGGCCGGTTATGTGCCGGACGCCTCGGGCCGCATCTGGGTGGTGGTGGCCATGGTCAACGCGCCCAAGGCCGCACGCGGCCGGGCGGCGCTGGACGCCGTCACGCTTTGGGTGCGGCAGCAGCAGCGCTGAGCTGCAAGAAGCAGGATCAGGCGACGGCCGGGCCGAGGATCTGCACGGTGCCGGCGTCGGCATCCATTTCGGCCATGGCGCCCACGGGCACGGTGAACTTGCGCTTGATGTGGCCGATCATGGCGCCGCGGTAGACGGGCACCTTGAGCGCGCCGAAGTAGTCGTCGAAGACTTCGTCGAGAGGCACCGTGCCGTAGCTGCCGTCGCCGGGTTCGCACTTGGTGAACTTGCCGATCACGATGCCAGCCACCTGGTCGAAGACGCCCATGAGCCGCAGCGTGGAGAGCATGCGGTCGCAGCGGTAGATGAACTCGTTGACCTCTTCGATGAAGAGGATGGCGCCGCGGCAATCCGGGAAGTAGGGCGTGCCGGCCAGCGAGGTCAGCACGGCCAGGTTGCCGCCGACGAGCACGCCGCGAGCCTTGCCGGGGCGGATCATGACGGTGCGGTCTTCACGCGCCACGAGGTTGTCGCTGCGCTCGACAGGGTTCTTCAGGAGCGGCGCCTCGGCGTTCATCACCACGGCCTTGAAGTGCTCGACCGAAAACTGGTTCCATTCGGAGCCGGCCACCGGCGCGTGGAAGGTCACGAGACCGGTCTGGCGTTGGATGCCGTTGACCAAGCTGGTGAGGTCCGAGAAGCCGCCGAAATACTTGGGCTTGCGCTTGATGAGCGCGTAGTCGAGCTTGTCGACGATGCGGTTGCAGCCGGAGCCTCCGGTCATGGCGAAGATGCCGGCCACCGAATCGTCGGCAAACATGGCGTTGATGTCGCCGGCGCGATCGGCGTCGCGGCCGGCGAACTGACCCCAGCGCGAGCGCGCATGCGGCGCCACCTTGACCTTGAAGCCCAGCGCTTGCAGCGACTCGATGGCGAAGTCCATCGGATCGCGCTCGTAAGTGGCGTTGGCGGGGCTGACCAGGGCGACGGTGTCGCCGGGCTGCAGGCGACGCGGCAGGATCGGCGCGATACGTTCGGTTTGCGCGTTGGCAGCTGTCGCCGCAGAGGCGCCAGCGCTTGCAGCAGCCAGGCCGCCCACAGCCAGAGATTGGGCGAAGAATCGACGTTGCATCAAAGGACTCTCGGTAGGTCACGGCGAACCATCACACGGTCGCCAAAATCGAAATGCCACCACTCGGTGCTGATGCCGTGGAAGCCGGCCTCGCGCATGGCGGCGCGCAGCCAGCCGCGCTCCACCAGGTGCTGGGCCGTCAACTGGCCTTGCGACATCAGCTCCACCTCGTACTCGGGGTGCGAGGCCAGCGTCATCTCGTCGAAGCCGGTGCCCATGTCCACCTCGCGGCCTTGCGGGTCGAGCACGGTCACGTCCACGGCCATGCCGAAGCTATGGATGGAGCCGCGCTCGGGGTTGGCCAGGTACATCGTCAGCGGCGTGCCGGCGAGCTCGTTCCAGAGCAGCTCCTGCACACGTTGCGGGCGCAAGGCATCGAGCACGAGCAGGCTGTAGCCGGGGCGGTGCGAGGCGATCCAGGCAGCGGCTTTTTCAAGCGCGTCGCCGGCCTCGCGGCGCAGGTAGTTGCAGTCGATGCCGCCGTAGACATCGCGGCCGACGAAGTTGTCGGGCGTGGCGTAGCGCAGGTCCACGCTGACACCGGGGATGCTCAGCAGCGAACGGAAATCCGGGTGGCCGGGAACTTCTTCAACGGGGATCATGATGAGGACTACGCTTCTTCAAGGCTGGCCAGCTTGTCCTTGGCGGCCTCACCGAGGTATTTGACGAGCTTGCGCGCCGTCTGCGCCAGCGGCGCGTTGGCGGCGGTGAGCAAGTAGGCCTGCACCGGCACGGTGGGCACGAGCGGACGCAGGCGCACCTTGCTGCGATCGGCACTGGCGGCGGTGAAGGGGTCGACCACGGTCATGCCCACGCCGGCTTCCACCAGGGCGCGGGCCAGGCCGTAGGTCTGCACGGTCAGGCGCGAGTGCAGGACCGCGCCCTGCGCTTCGCCGGCGTGGTGCAGCACGTTGGCCAGCGGATCGTCGGTGGCCAGGCCGATGATCTCGCTTTCGATCTCGGCGATGGCCAGCGGTCCGCCATTGCGGCCTTCGGGACTGTCGATGGCGCAGACCGCCGTCATCGTGCCCGAGGCCAGCGGCTCGGCCTTGATGCCGGGGTGGCGCGGGTCCTGCAGCGAGAGCGCCAGATCGGCCTCGCCGAGCAGCAGGGCCGAGACGATCTCGCGCGTGTGGTTGGTGGCCAGCGAGCAGCGCGACAGCGGATAGGCCTTGCACCACTGCGTCATGGCCGGCGGCACGAGCGTGGCGGCCAGGGTGGGCGTGGCGACGAGGCGCACCTGTTCCGACTCGCCGCTCTTCAGGTTGGCGGCCAAGCGGCGGATGGAGACCAGGTCGCGGTTGAGCTTGTCGATCTCGACGAAGAGGCGCTGCGCCTCGGGCGTTGGGTAGAGCTTGCCGCGCACGCGGTCGAACAGCGCCATGCCCAGCTGCAGTTCGCAGTGCTGCAGCACCTTGGTCACGGCCGGCTGCGAGATGTGCAGCAGCTGCGCGGCACCGCTGATGGTGCCGGCCTGCATGATGGCGTGGAAGACCTCGATGTGGCGCAGTCGCATGATGTTGACTCAGTCAGTCTCTGTAGACGTTCTCGAAATCCACAGCGCCGTTGGGCGCCATGATGAAGCCATGCACGTCGTGACGCATGGCGATGTAGACGGTGGAATGCGCCATGGTGATCCAAGGACGCTCGCGCTTGAAGATTTTCTGCGCTTGCAGGTAGAGCTGCTTGCGCGCCTCGGGATCGGGCGTGGCGCGCGCCGCGTCGATCAGGCGGTCGAATTCCTTGTTGCAGAACTTCACGCCGGTGGTGTTGGCCGCGCAAGAGAGGTTGGGCGTGAGGAATTCGTCGGCGTCGCCGGACTCGCCGGACCAGCCGCTCATGTAGACGTTGTGCTCACCGCGGTTGGCGCGCTTCAGATACTCGCCCCACTCGTAGGTCTTGATGTTGGCGGTGACGCCGATCCGCGCCCAATCCTGCTGGATCAGCTGCGCCATCAGCTGGCCGTTCGGATTGGTGGGCCGCGCCACGGGCAGGGCCCAGAGGTCGATCTCGAAACCGTTCGGATAGCCGGCCTCGGCCAGCAGCTTCTTGGCGCGCCCGGGGTCGTACTCGTTCTTCAGCTCGGCGTCGTAGCCGGGCACGGCAGGAGGAAAAGCGCTGACGGCCTGCATGGCATCGCCGCGCGGGAACAGCGCCTTGAAGATGGCGTTGCGGTCCACCGCGATGTCCAGCGCCTGGCGCACCAGGCGGTTGTTCGTCGGCGCCTTGGCGAGGTTGAACGAGAGGTAGGAGACGTTCAGCGCCTGGATCTTGTCGACGACGACATCCTTGGGACGCTTGAGCAGCGTGGTCACGTCCACGTCGCGCAGGGCGGCGGCGATCTGGCATTCGCCGGCCAGGAGCTTCTGCACGCGCACATTGGGCTCGCGCGCAAAGCTGAAGATCAGCTTGCCCTTCTGTGCGCCGCGCCAATACGTCGGGTTGGGATCCATGCGCAGCACATCGTCCTTGGCGTAGGAACGGAACTGATAAGGGCCGGTGCCCACGGGGTAGTTGTTGATGTCCGCCGCGCGGCCGCGGGCCAGCAGTTCGGACGCGTACTCGGCCGACTGGATCACGCTCCAGGCCACGGCGAAGTTGGTGACGAAGGCGACGTTGGGCTCGCGGATGCGAAAGCGCACCGTGTAGTCGTCGATGCGGTCAATGCCCTCCAGCACCTTGGCCAGACCCATGTTGTTCGGGTAGACGAAGTTGACCGGGAACGCCTTGTTGAACGGGGTCTTCGGGTCGATGAAGCGCGTGAAGGTGAACATCACGTCATCGGCGTTGAAGTCGCGTGAGGGCTTGAAGTAGGCCGTCGTTTGGAACTTCACGCCACGGCGCAGATGGAAAGTGATCGAGCGCGCATCGGGGGCGATCTCCCAACTCTCCGCCAGCGCCGGCTCCAGCGCCGTGGTGCCGCGCTTGAAGGCCAGCAGGCCCTGGAACATCTGCCTGGAGATGGTGTTGGTGCCCTGGCTGTCCCACATGCCCGGATCGAAACCCTCGGGGCTCGACTCCGCGCAATAGACGAGCGGACGAGCCGCCACGGCGCCACCGAAAGACAGGCCGAACAACAAGGCAGCAACGGACAGGAAGGCAGATTTCATCGAGGCGCGAAGGGACCGGCAGGGGCAACCGAACCGTACATTGTTGAGAGCCGCTGCCCGCTGCAACAAGTGATTAGGTCGGCCAATGCCATAACCTCAGATTATGGCTGACAGTCCCTTCCCAGCCTGCTGTGTCGGAGCACAATGGCCGCCATGAAGAACCTACGCATCATCCCTCTTCTCCTGTCCGGCCTGCTGGTCGCCGTGGGCGCCGCACAGGCCTCCTCGTTTGCCTCTTCGGCTTCGGACAGCGCCTCCAGCACCACCAGCAGCGCCTCGGATTCGCTCGGCGATTCGAGCAAGAGCTCGTCGGGCGGCCAGAAGGTCGCGGCCGGCGAGTACCGCGTGATGACGGTGGCCGCAGGCCCGCGCGCCGGCACCGTGCAGGCGCGGCTGCGCAAGGACGACGACGGCGCCGAGTTCACGCTCGTGCTGCCGCAGCAGGCAGCGCTCAAGGGCGGCCTGGCTGTTGACGCGCGCGTGGCGGTGAGCGAGCAAGGTTATGGCTGGGCTTTTGCCCGCGCCGACAATCGCGAGGTGTTCTTCCTCGCGCTGAACGACAAGCGCGAGCTGCAGTCGCAAGCACTCTGAGCCCACTTTGAAGCGGTTGTTCCTGGCGCTGCTGCTGCCGCTGCTCGCGGCGGCCGGCGCCCAGGCCGAGTCCTTGCAATCCTGCGATGGCCCTGGCCGCGAGCCGACGGCCGAGGAGCAGGACCTGGTCCTGCGCTTCGCCGATGCGGCCCGCCGCGAGATCGAGCGCAGCGGGGCCGACGTGGCGCTGGTCTCGCGCTCTGGGCTGAACCTCTCGCTGCTGGGCCAGCGCTACTCGCATGCCGGCGTGGCGGTGGCCGATGGCGCGATGGGCGCGTGGTCGGTGCGCCAGCTGTATTTCTCTTGCGACGACGGCCGCCCGCGCATCTTCGACCAGGGCCTGGCCGGCTTCGTCCAGGGCATGAACGAGCGCGAAGAGGGCCACCTCTCGCTGGTGCTGCTGCAAAGCCCCGAGCTGCGCGCCGCCGCCAGCGATCGCGATCTGGCGCTGGCGCTGCTCTCGCCCAACTACAGCGCCAATGCCTACGCCTTCGCGCTGAACTACCAGAACTGCAACCAGTGGCTGGCCGAGCTGCTGGCCGCAGCCTGGGGCGGCGCCCGCGATCGGGCCGACGCGCAAGCCTGGCTGCGTTCAGCCGGCTACGAGCCGACGTCGATTCACGTAGGGCCGCTGGCGATCTTCGCGCCGCTGAGCCCTTGGCTGCACAACGACGACCGCGACGCGGATGACGCCGAGCATGGGCGTTATCGGATCAGCCTGCCCCCGGCGCTGGAAGCCCTGGCGCGCCAGCAGCAGGCGCAGGCCCAGCGCGTGGAGCTCTGCCATCGCGGCCGGGAAGTCGTGATCCACCGCGGCTGGGATGCGATGGGCAAGGGCTGCGTGGCCGGCCCGGGCGACGAATCACTGCGCCTGCAGTAGCAAGCCTTCGGCGACCCAGACTCGCAGCGCGGCGACGAGCGTGTGTGCGTCGCCCGCGATTTCACCGAGGCGGCTCAGGTCGGCGCCTTGGCCGTCCGCCAGCGCGCGCAGGAGCGGCGCCTCTGCGTCTTCCACGGAACGCCACAGCACTTCCAGGCCCTGGCGCCAGACCAGCAGCAGGTGCTCACCCTCCTCGGGCGGCGCCAGCTCGGGGTCATCTTCGCTGTCTTCGCTGATCGCTTCACGCAGCGCGCGCCAGGCGGGTTCGATCTGCCATTGCAGCGGCACCAGGCGCAGGCTCGGATGCGGGCGCAGGACGGTCTCGGCGGCCAGCTGAAGTGTGGCGTCAGCACTCGGGGCATCGGCGGCGTCGAAGGCGTCGCGCAGGGCGCGGTCCATGCGGGCGAGGTCGGCGAAGGCCGGGTGCGGCAGATCGTCCCAGTCAGCCGCCATGAACTCGGGCAGCAAGTGGCCGAACCAGCGGATCGAAGGGCGGCTCGAAGGATGGGCGGCGAGGTACGCGCGGGCCAGATCGTCGAAAGACTCATCGCCCATCGCACGGTGCAGCACTTCGTAGTTGTCGCGCAGGGCCGCGATCAGGCGTGCGGCGTAAGCGTGGCGGTAGACGTCCAGGCCCAGCGCGGACTGCACCCCGCCGGCCGCCGCGCCTGCTTCGGCGCCGCAGATCGCTGCCTGCAAGGCCTGCTGCTGGCGTTCAAGCAACGAGTTCATGGGCGAGGTTCCGCGCAAGGTTCAGTTCTTCGAGCAGCTCGTGCAGCGGCGGGATGTGGTCGTCGCGCTCGATCATCGTCGGCCGAAAGCCGATGCGCTCGAGCGTGAAGGCGTACAGCTCCCAGACCTCGCGGCGGATCGGGTGGTCGTGCGTGTCGATGACGATGTCGCCGCGGTCTTCGTGGCCGGCGAGGTGGATCTGTTTGATGCGATCCGCCGGCAGCGCTTGGATGTAGGCCCGCGCATCGAGCCCGTGGTTGCGGCTGCTGACGTAGACGTTGTTCACGTCCAGCAGCACCTGCGCGCCGCTGCGTTGCAGCAACGTGGCGATGAATTCGGCCTCGCCCATTTCGTCGACGTCGAAGCGCACATAGCTGGAGACGTTCTCCAGCACCAGCGGCCGGCCGAGGATGTCCTGCACTTGGCCGATGCGCGCGACGAGGTGATCCATGGCGGCGCAGGTCAGCGGCATGGGCAGCAGGTCGTGCAGGTTGCGGTGATCCACGCCGGTCCAGCAAAGGTGATCCGAAATCCAGGCCGGCTGCACGCGCTCGGCCAGGGCTTTCAAATCACGCAGGTAATCGAGGTTCAGCGGATCGGTGCCGCCGATGGACATCGATACGCCGTGCATGACCAGCGGGTAGTCGCGCCGGATGCGGTCCAGGTGCGCCAGCGGCGCGCCGCCGGCCACCATGTAGTTCTCGCTGATGATCTCCAGCCAGTCGGGGCGGAGATGCGCAGGCAAGGGATCGGCGAAAGCCGCGTAATGCTCGGTACGCAGGCCGAGGCCGAAGCCAGTCAGATGGGGTGTCATGAAGAAGAACGGGCCGCTCCGAACGAGCGGCCCAGGTCGCTAACTAACGGGTTACTTCTTGGCCTTCTCGACCATACCGCCTGCCGCCTTGCATTCGGCGTCGTCCTTCTTGCTGACCCAGCCCTGGCCCTTGCAGCCGTTCTGGCCCTTGCACTCGTTCTTGGCGGTCTTGCAGTCCGACTTGCCCTTGCAGCCGTTGCCACCGACGCACTTCACGCCAGCCGCATCCGCGGCCGAGGCCACGGTGAGGGGCCCGCTGAGGGCGAACAGGGCGGCGGCGGCGGCGGCGATGCCGAGACCGGTCTTGAGAGTTTGTTGCATGCGAGTCTCCTGTACAGAAAGTTGGATGAACGCGGGCCGAGTGTTTTCTATTTCTCGACCAGCCGGCGTCTGTCGGGATCCGAACTGCAATCCTTACACTGCCAGCAGGCCGATTGTGATGAGCGGCGGTTATGGGAGCAATGGGTCTGGGCATTGGCCGACCGGCCGGCCCCTCCCTAGAGTGCCCCGCGAAGGATTTGTGAAAACCATGCTCAAGACAGAAACCCCCAGCTCCCTGCACGCCGACCTTGATCTTTACAACACGCCGGACCTGGTGACGGCCTTCGTGGACGATCAGCTCAATGCCGTGAATGCCGTGCGCGCTGCAGCCCCGCAACTGGCTGCCGCCGTGGACGCCGCCCTGCCGCGCATCCAGGCCGGCGGCCGCCTGCTCTATGCTGGCGCCGGCACTTCGGGGCGCCTGGGCGTGCTGGACAGCGTGGAGCTGCGCCCCACCTTCGGCTGGCCGAATGACCGTGCGATTGCCGTACTGGCCGGCGGCCAGGGCGCCATGTTCGTCGCCGTGGAAGGCGCGGAAGACGACCACGCGCTGGGCGCGAACGACATCGCCGCGCTCAAGCCGGGCCCGAACGACGTGCTGCTGGGCATCGCGGCCTCGGGCGGCACGCCCTACGTGCTGGGTGCCATCGAAGCCGCCCGCGCCGCCGGCGCACTGACCATCGGCCTGGCCAACAACCCCGGCGCGCCCGTGATCACGCAGGCGGAGATCGGCGTGCTGCTGGACACGGGCTCCGAAGTGATCTCGGGCAGCACGCGGCTCAAGGCCGGCAGCGCGCAGAAGATGGCACTGAACACCTTCTCGTCCAGCCTGATGGTTCGGCTGAACAAGGTCTACGGCAACCTGATGGTGGACGTGCAGGCCACCAACAAGAAGCTGGTGCGCCGCACCGTGGCGCTGACGATGCGCGCCGCCGGCTGCGACGAAGCCACCGCTCGCGCGGCCCTGGACCAATGCGGGCAGAGCGTGAAGTGGGCCATCGTGGTGGTGAAGCTGGGCGTGACGCCGACTGAGGCGCAGGCACGCCTGGACGCCGCACAAGGCAGCGTGCGCGCCGCGCTGGGCGCATGAAGACGAACAAGCCAAGTCCCTGGAGCTGGATCCCCAGCCTTTACTTCGCGCAAGGCATTCCCTATGCCGTGGTGATGGCCCTCTCGGTCGTCATGTACAAGGACATGGGGATCAGCAACACCGAGATCGCGTTCTACACGAGCTGGCTCTACCTGCCGTGGGTGATCAAGCCGCTGTGGTCGCCGCTGGCGGAGCTGATCGGCACCAAGCGCGGCTGGATCTGGGCGCTGCAGTTCTGTGTGGCCGTGGCGCTGGCCCTGGTGGCGTTGACGCTGCCGGGCTCGGGCTTCTTCCGCATGAGCCTGGCCGTGCTGTGGCTGATGGCCTTTGCCTCGGCCTCGCACGACATCGCCGCCGACGGCTTCTATCTGCTGGCGCAGGATTCCGGAGATCAGGCCGCCTTCATCGGCGTGCGATCTACCTGCTACCGGCTCGCCAACATCAGCGTGCAGGGCGGGCTGGTGGCGTTTGCAGGCCATCTGCAGACCACACTGGGCAACACGGCGCTGGCCTGGTCGATGGTGTTCTGGCTGCTAGCCGGCGCCTTCGTGCTGCTGGGCGCCTGGCATTGGCGCGCGCTGCCGCGGCCGAGCGAGGATCGTGCCGCTGCTCGCGGTGGCGACTTCTGGCGCGACTTCGGCCAGGTCTTTCTGGCCTACTTCAAGAAGCCGGGCATCCTCGTCACGCTGGGCTTTTTGCTGCTCTACCGCTTCCCTGAGGCGCAGCTGCTGAAGCTGGCCGTGCCTTTCCTGAAGGACAAGGCCGCAGCGGGCGGACTGGGCTTGTCGAACGAGCAAGTGGGGCTGGCCTACGGCACGGTCGGCGTGGCCGCATTGACGCTGGGCGGCCTGCTGGGCGGCTGGGTGGTGAGCCGCTTCGGCCTGAAGCGCGTGCTGTGGCCGCTGGTGTTGGTCATGCACGTGCCCAACGTCGTCTTCTTGCTGCTGGCGCAATCGCAGACCACCAGCCTGCCCCTGATCTGTACTGCACTTGCCGTCGAACAGTTCGGTTATGGCCTGGGCTTCACGGCCTACATGATGTACATGGTGCTGGTCGCCGATGGCGCCCACAAGACGGCGCACTACGCCATCTGCACGGGCTTCATGGCGCTGGGCATGATGCTGCCCGGCATGTGGAGCGGCGCGCTGCAGGATCAGCTTGGCTACTCGCACTTCTTCGCCTGGGTGCTGCTGTGCACGCTGCCTTCGCTGGTGATGGCAGCACTGATCAAGATCCCCGAGAGCTTCGGAAAGAAGCAGGACGCCACATCGTGACGAAACCTCAGAAGCAACGACTCCTCTCGCTCGACGCATTGCGCGGCTTCACCGTCGCCGCCATGCTGCTGGTGAACGACCCAGGTGACTGGGGCCACATCTACGGTCCGCTCGAACACGCCGAGTGGAACGGCTGGACCTTCACGGACGGCGTATTTCCCTTCTTCATCTTCATGAGCGGCATGGCCATGACGATGAGCCTGGCCCGCCGCGCGATGGCCGGCGCGGACAAGGTGAAACTGCTGCTGAGCACCTGGCGCCGCGGCTTGACGATCATCGCCATCGGCCTGGCTTTGAACGCCATCGGCCACAGCAGCTTCGACACCATCCGCATCCCCGGCGTGCTGCAACGCATCGGCCTGTGCACCATGCTGGCCGCGCCGCTGGTGATCTGGCTCTCGTGGCGCGCGCAGGCCGCGTGGCTGGTGGCGCTGCTGGCCGTCTACAGCGTGATCCAGCTGTGCGTGCCCGTGCCGGATGCGGCGGGCGTGATGCACCTGGGATCGCTCGTGAAGGGCGAGGACGTGGGCGCCTGGCTGGATCGCTATGTGCTGGGCGGCCACCTGTGGGTGCAGGCCAAGACCTGGGACCCGGAAGGGCTGCTTTCCACGCTACCTGCCGTGGGCACGCTGCTGTGCGGCGCGCTGGCCGGGCACTGGCTGTCGGCCGAGCGCGATCCGCGCGAGAAGGCCATGGGCTACATGGTGGCCAGCCTGCCGCTGTGGTGGGCCGCCATGATTCTTGATGCGTGGAGCATGCCCATCAACAAGAGTCTGTGGACGCCGGCCTATGTGCTGATGATGGCCGGCTGGGGCTCGTTCATGTTCGGCATCTTCTACTGGCTGCTGGACGCCATGCCGCTGCCGCTGTGGCGCGCGCGCTGGGCCCGCATCGCATACCCCTTCGTCGTCTTCGGCATGAACGCGCTGTTCATGTTCGCCCTCTCGGGATTCGTGGGCCGCATGATGGGCCTGATCAAGAACGGCGCGGGCACGAGCCTCAAGGGTCTGCTCTACGCGCCGATCCAGGCCCTGCCCATCGCGCCCGTCAACGCCTCGCTGATCTTCGCCGTGTGCTTCGTGCTGGCGATGTACGTGATCGCCTGGGGCTTCTACAAGAAGAAATGGTTCATCAAGGTATGAAGCGCAGAACTCTCCTCTCCGCCGCCCCGCTTGCAACGCTGGCCGCCTGTGCCGATATGCCGGGCTTTGGCCCGCGTGTCACGCCTGCGCCTGAATTGGCCGTTAGCGCCCCCGTCGCGCCACGCGAATTCCGCGCTGCCTGGGTGGCCACCGTGGCCAACATCGACTGGCCGAGCAAGAAGGGCTTGAGCACCGCCGAGCAGCAGGCCGAAGCACGCGCCATGCTCGACACGGCCGTGGCGCTGAAGCTCAACGCCATCGTCTTCCAGGTGCGCACCGGCGCCGACGCGCTGTACGACTCCAAGCTCGAACCCTGGAGCGAGTACCTGAGCGGCACGCAAGGCCAGGCGCCCGCGCCCTTCTACGACCCGCTGGCGTTCTGGGTGGCCGAGGCGCATGCGCGCGGCATCGAGCTGCATGCGTGGCTGAACCCTTTCCGCGCCCGCCAGACTTCGGCCAAGAGCGCTGAGAGCGCGAGCCATGTGAGCAAGGCCTATCCCGAATGGGTGAGGACCTACGGCGACCAGCTCTGGATCGACCCGGGCGAGCCCGCCGCCGCCGATCACACGCTGGCCGTGGTGCGCGACATCATCAGCCGCTACGACATCGACGCCCTGCACATCGACGACTACTTCTACCCTTACGCCATCACCGACAAGGAAACGAAGCAGGAGGTCGACTTCCCCGACGAGCCGAGCTGGCAGCGCTATCTGCAAAGCGGCGGCGCGCTCACGCGGGCCGACTGGCGCCGCAGCAATGTGGACATGTTGATCGCCCGCATGTGGGAAGCCTCGCGCGAGATCAAGCCCTTCATGCGTTTTGGCATCAGCCCCTTTGGCCTGCCCAAGCCCGCGCTGCGCCCCGAGGGCATCACCGGCTTCAGCCAGTACGACAAGCTGTACGCCGATGTGGAGCACTGGATGGCCCAGGGCTGGCTCGACTATCTAGTGCCGCAGCTGTACTGGAAGCGCGAGATGAAATCGCAATCTTTCGGCCCGCTGCTGGAGATCTGGCGCGCCCACAACCCGCGCGATCGCCACATCTACGCCGGCATGTTCACCAGCCGCGTCACCACGCAAGACACCAGCTGGCCGGTGGAGGAGATCACCGCCCAGATCGAACTGCAGCGCTCCATCGCACCGGGCGCCGGCCATGTTCACTTCAGCATGATCGCCCTGCAGCAGAACCGACGCGGCATGGCCGACACGCTGAAGGCCGGGCTCTATCGCGATGCGGCGCTTGTGCCGGCGATGCCGTGGCGGGGTGATGCTCCGGCCGATGCGCCGAAGCTGAGCGTTAGCAAGATTGGCAATGCGACGCTGCGCCTGAGTTTTGATGGCGAGTGCGCGGTGTGGCTGCAGCGCGGGGACGCGTGGGAGCTGCGACGCGGCACGGTGATCGAGGCCGATGCGACGGGGATCACGAGTGTGGTGGCGGCGAAGCTGAGCCGTGGGGCGAATCTGGAAGGGCCGCGGGTGGGGTGGAAGATCGGTTGAGCTGATCTGAGCTGGATGAACCGATCGTGGACGAAGTGCGCCGCAACGAGACGGGCATCCACGATATGTACCTGGAAGACCCGCTTGGACACGTCCACACCAACTCGGGTAATCTCGTTCACGGACTTCCCCTTTCACATGGCTGCAGATGGGCGACTCACGCCACCAATCTTGGCGCGTTGACGCCGTTCGCCCGAAGGTAGGAGTCCGGCGAGCGCTTAAGGGAGAAAAATATGTCCGGCAGCGACAAGAATAGTGGAAGAGTGAGTGGAAAGAGAAAGGACCCGCTACCCACAGAGCCTTCTTCTTTCAAGCGCCCGAATTCGGAGCCAATGTCGCCGCCAGTGGTGAGCAGTGCTTCGAGTTCTTCCTCCAGTCGTCAGCCGCCGGTCTTGTCGCCGCTCGTGGAACATCAGAGCCGCCGACCAAGCACCCCGGCGCTCGCGACGATGTCTGCTCCGCCCCAGGCGAGAGGGCGCGAAACCACCTTCCTGACCAAGGAAGACGACCGAGCTCCATCGGCGTATCACATCGACGAGCACGGGGGGACGCAAAGGATCAGGCAGCAGCACCGAGACGGCCCGACCGTCACCCCAAGAAAACAACGGGTGCAGGCGTTCACCGACACCAAAAAGCAGGCAAACGCTCTGGTCCGCTTTGTGGACGCCAGGCCCGACCCGACGGATCACGCCTTGAGACTGGAAATCATGGACGGCATGGCTTCCCCCCGGGTGGCCGCGGGCAGGCACCATGTCGAAGCCACGGTTTCTGATAAGCGCAGGGGAAATGTCCACATCAGCGGGGGAGTAGTCCGCTTCGCCGAGCCACTGTCGCAGCTCGCGGACTTCGATTCCATCAAGGATAGAAACGAAGCCGGAGAACTTGTCCACGATACGCTTGTGAATCGGCGCAATTCCGCCGCAGAGGCTTTCAATGCCATGGCGATTGAACAACAGCGTGCTTTTGCCGCCAGAATTCTAGGATCGCCGCTGCCACCCGAGAGCGATGGACCGGATGACAAGCTGCGCGGGCGCGGCGGCCCTGACGGAAAGGACAAAGGTCGTGTCTAACCTTCAGTTCCATCAGAGAGCTCTTTGAAGACCGTTGGTCAAAGGCCGGGAAGCCGTCTGGCGCCCATGACTTCAAGTTCGTCTCGACGGTCGACGCTGCCGTTACCCTCTTCAAGGACGATGGATCCTCTTTGACAGCCCACACCCTGGGTCTCAACGGGACCGAGGTCAAGCCTTTCTTGGGCCAACGGTTTGAAGCCTTGGTCAATCCGGCTGCAACGAACGGGAGGCGGCAGCGCATCCAGTGACGACGACACGGTCGGGATCAGCAGCAGCTACGGCCTCGTCGGGCTGGATCTGACTTTCTCGGTCAAGGTTTCACCCTCCGGTTTCGTCGCTGGTGAAATCTCCAAGGATGGACATGCCTACCATTGCCTCATCACGCTTTTCATGGGTAAGAAGCAGATCGAGGAAAGCGGGTAAAACTCGTGTCTCCAACGGAGACACACGATGACCACCAAGATCCGCGTTGACGGCTTCTCCCTCTCCCTCGACGGCTACGGCGCAGGCCCCGATCAATCCCTCGACAACCCGCTCGGCCTCGGCGGCGAGGACCTCCACCAATGGCTGCGCCCCACGCGCACCTTCCAGAGCAAGGTGTTTGGCCAGGAGGGCGGCACCACTGGGGTGGACGATGACTTCGCCGCGCGCAGCTTCGAGAACGTGGGCGCCTGGATCCTCGGGCGCAACATGTTCGGCCCGGTGCGCGGCCCGTGGCCGGACGACAAGTGGAAAGGCTGGTGGGGCGACGAGCCGCCGTATCACGTGCCGGTCTTTGTGCTGACGCACCATGCGCGCGCGCCGCTGGAGATGCAGGGCGGCACGGTCTTTCACTTCGTCACGGGCGGACATCGCGAGGCGCTGGACCGTGCGCGCGAGGCCGCAGCGGGCAAGGACGTGCGCATCGGCGGCGGACCGGAGACGATCCGCCAGTACCTGCGCGAGGGGCTCATCGACGAGCTGCACCTGGCCGTCTCACCCGTTCTGCTCGGCCGCGGGGAGCCGCTGTTCCAAGGCCTGGACCTGCGCTCGCTCGGTTACGTCTGCGTGTCCTCCATTGCATCGGAGAATGCGACGCACGTGGTGCTCCGGCGCCAGTGAACAGAACGCAAGCAAGCGATCAAGGAGTCCCGCCATGAAATCCCGCGCCGCCGTCGCCTTCCAGGCTGGCCAGCCCCTGCAAGTCGTCGAGATCGACGTTGCGCCGCCGCAGAAAGGCGAGGTGCTTGTGCGCATCACGCACACGGGCGTGTGCCACACCGATGCCTTCACGCTCAGCGGCGACGACCCCGAGGGTCTGTTCCCCGCCGTGCTGGGCCATGAGGGCGCGGGCATTGTGGTGGAGGTGGGCGAAGGCGTCACCTCGGTCAAGCCGGGTGATCATGTGATCCCGCTGTACACGGCCGAGTGCGGCGAGTGCCTGTTCTGCAAGTCGGGCAAGACGAACCTGTGCGTGTCGGTGCGCGCAACCCAAGGCAAGGGCGTGATGCCCGACGGCACGACGCGCTTCTCCTACCAGGGCCAGCCGGTCTACCACTACATGGGCTGCTCGACCTTCAGCGAGTACACGGTGGTGGCCGAGGTCTCGCTCGCCAAGATCAACCCGGAAGCCAACCCCGAGCAGGTTTGCCTGCTGGGCTGCGGCGTGACCACGGGGCTGGGTGCGGTGAGCAACACCGCCAAGGTGCAGCCGGGCGACACCGTGGCCGTGTTCGGGCTGGGCGGCATTGGCCTGGCGGTGATCCACGGCGCGCAGCGCGCCAAGGCGGGCCGCATCATCGCCATCGACACCAACCCGGGCAAGTTCGACCTGGCGCGCACGTTTGGCGCTACCGATTGCGTGAACCCGAAGGACCATGACAAGCCCGTCCAGCAGGTGATCGTCGAGATGACAGGCTGGGGTGTGGACCACAGCTTCGAGTGCATCGGCAACGTGAACGTGATGCGCGCGGCGCTGGAATGCGCGCACCGCGGCTGGGGCCAGAGCGTGATCATCGGCGTGGCCGGCGCGGGGCAGGAGATCTCCACGCGGCCGTTCCAGCTCGTCACGGGCCGGCGCTGGCTGGGCACGGCTTTCGGTGGCGTGAAGGGGCGCTCGCAATTGCCGGGCATGGTGGAGGAAGCGATGCGCGGCGATATCCGTCTGGCGCCCTTCGTCACGCACACGATGCCGCTCACGGACATCAACGAAGCCTTCGACCTGATGCATGAGGGCAAGTCGATCCGCTCGGTGGTGCATTACTGAGCTGACGGCCGAGCCTTGTTGTTGTTGTCCGCGCACGCTGTGCTTCGTCGCTGCCTGTTGAGCCTCGTCGGCGCCTTGCTGCTGGCCGGGCAGGCCTGCGCCGCTTCGCCATCACTGCCCCCCCTGGTCTTCGCCTTCAGCGAGCTCGCGCCGTGGAAGACCAAGACGGCGGACGGTGGTGACTTTGGCGGTGCCTACACGCTGATCGTGCGCGAACTCGCGCGGCGCCTGGGCCGCGATCTGCGCATCGTCGAATGCCCGCATGCGCGCTGCATGCTGATGCTGCGCGTGGGCGAGGCGGACCTGACCATCGGCGTCCAGCAAAGCCCGGAGCGCGACGCGTACCTGGCCTTCCTGCGCACACCCTATCGCAAGAGCGCCTCCGATCGCGTGTTCTACGTGCGCCGTGGTGAAGCCAAGCGCATCCGCCGCTATGAAGACCTGCGCGATCTGCACATCGGCATCAAGCAGGGCAGCGAGTACTTCGATCGCTTTGACGAAGACACCACGCTGCACAAGGAGATCGCGCTGAGCAACTCCGCCAATCTGCGCAAGCTGGTGCTGCGCCGACTCGACGCGGTGGTGATGCCCGAGGACCAGGGCGCGGTGCTGATGAACGAGCCGGAGCTGCGCGGCCAGCTGGAGGCGGCCGTGTATCGGGAGCGTGACCTGATCCCGCGCTCAGTCGCGGTCTCGCGCAAGTCAGCCGCCATCGAGCTGCTGCCGCAGCTGGAAGCGGCCATGCAGGCGATGCGCCGCGACGGCACGCTGGCGGCCATCTACGACAAGCACTACTTCGAACGCTACCGCGTCAGCCGCAAGCAGCTGCGGCTGGACTGATATGGCTGCTTTTGTCAAACATTTCGATTCCGAACGCAAGCGGCCTGGGGCGATGCGGCGCAAAGTCTGCTGCGACGATGGATCAGACTGATATCCGCGGGTTGGTTACCGCTCTACATCTATCCGTCGTGGAAGCTGCCTCTGTCTAGGATCGCGGGTTGCCGAAGGCCTTCCGGTGTAGTCCGGTTGAGGATTCTTCCAATCGTTTAGCTGCCCCGCATCGCCGCAGGCCGCTCGCGTTCGTTCAGTTCAGTGTGGGTGTGGCTTGGCGAGCTATGGCCCATACGAAGCCGGCAAGTTCGCGGGCCACGGCGACGCAAACCTTGTTGTGCTGCACCCCTCGTGACGCCAATTGCGAGAAGCGCTTGCTCAAGCGCAGCTGTGCCTTCCAGGCGTGATCGCGCACCGTCTGCGGCAATGCCTCGCTGCGCGCTCGGAGTGTGGCGCTCATTCGGGCGGGGAACCGGTAGTTCCAAGCAGCCTCCGTCAGCAGTCGCCTGGCATGGGCGTTGCCGGTCTTGGTGATCGACCCGCGCCGCACGCTGTTGCCGCTGGAATGCTCCGACGGCACCAGGCCGAGGTAGCCCATCAAGCCCCGTGCAGAGGCGAAGCGATTGATGTCGCCGATCTCGGCAACGAGCCCGATGGCACTGACCACGTCGATGCCCCGCAGTCCGCGCAACGCCGCGACGACGGACTCGAAGCGCCAGCCTTTGATCGTTTCACTGAGCGCATCTGTGAGCCGTTCGACGCGTTGTTCGGCCGCCTGCACGGCAAGCTGGTACTCCGCCAGCGCGACGCGCTCGCCGGCATGCTCAAAGCGCTGCTCAGCGATCCAGGTCGCATGGCTCTTGTTCCACGACGTCTTGCCCGGATATCGCCGGTCGTGCCGCAGCAGGAAGGCCTTCAAATGCTGGCGCGCCTTGAGCCTTGCATTCACCGCGTCCTCCCGTGCCCGGCACAGGTCGCGCACCGACTCGTGTTCTTCGTCGGGCACCCAGATCGCCTTGAGCTCGCCGGCACGCGCCAGCTCTGCCAACCGGGCGCAGTCCCGCCGGTCGTTCTTGATCCGGTCACCGAGGCGCCGTGGGATCAGCGACGGCGCCACGATCTTGCAGCGATAGCCCCTCTTGCAGAGCTCCCGGTACAGTCCGTAGCCGGTCGGGCCCGCCTCGTAGACGACATGGATCTCATCCGGCTCGCCAGCCTTGGCCAGCGCCTTGAACACCTGCCGGACGTCCGAACTCACCGTACCCACGAAGCGCGCCGGCTCTCGGCTGGCATCACAGGCCGCAATGCTGATGGTGTCCCTGTGGACATCCAAACCGACGAAGAACTTGATACGCTCGTCCATGGCTCGTCTCCTTGCTGTTGCGCCTGGCCCGTCCAGACGCATGTGGCTCGGCACACCTCGGTGCGCAACCCACGTTACTGGAGACGGGCCCCTTACGCTGGGCTAGCAGCCATGATGTCTAGGAAGCCTTCATCGCTGCCGCCAGGTCGTCCAGGAACACCCGGATGCGCGCCGCCAGCGCGGTGTTGCGGTAGTAGACCGCGTTGACCGGCTGCAGCTGCGGCACGGTGTCCTTCACGAAGAGCTGCACCAGATCGCCGCTCGCGCGGTCGGCGACCGTCATGAAGTCGGACAAGCAGGCGATGCCTTGTCCGGCCAGGGCCAGCTGGCGCACGGTCTCGCCGCTGGAGGCGCGGATGGACGGGCGGATCTCGTACACCTCACCGCCCGCATGGCTCAGGGGCCAGCGGTTCAGCGCCTCGGGCGCCGTGAAGCCGATCAGCGCGTGCCGCTGCGCCAGATCCTCCACACGGCGCGGCCGGCCGTGCGCCTTCAGGTAGGCCGGTGAAGCCAGCACCCGCAGCGAGAAGCGCCCCAGCGGCCGCGCGTGCAGCGTGGAGTCGCGCAGCGTGCCGATGCGGATGGCGACATCGGTGCGCTGCTCGATCAGGTCGATCAGGTCGTCGTTGGTGTTGAGCTCCAGCTCGATCTCCGGGTAGCGTGCACGAAACGCGCCGACCAGCGGCACGATCACATGCAGCATGAAGGGCGAGGCCGCGTTCACGCGCAGCCGCCCGGCAGGGCGCTCGCGGCGCGCGGCCATCTCGTCCTCGGCGGTTTCCACGGCGTTCAGGATGGAGCGCGCGTGATCCAGAAAGCCCCGGCCCTCTTCCGTCAGCTCCAGCCGGCGCGTGGTGCGCAGCAGCAGCGTGCTGCCGAGCTTGCCTTCCAGCCGGCCCAGGGCGCGGCTGATGCCGGAGACCGTCTGCTGCAGCCGGTCCGCCGCAGCGGTGATGGAGCCGCCATCCACGACGGCAACGAAGGCCTGGAGTTCTTCGAGCGTGGTCTTCATGGGTTCGGGCGATCGGCTGACTCTTGACTGTGAGTCAAGAGATTACTGCAGATCAACGGCTTTTTCTGCAGCAATCGAATCCGCACACTGGCGACCTTCTTCCCCTACATCGACTGCCATGCCCATCGCACTTCTCGCGCTGACGCTCAGCGCCTTCGCCATCGGGACGACCGAGTTCGTCATCGTCGGCCTCATTCCCACCATCGCCGCCGATCTCGGCATCGGCCTGCCCTCCGCCGGCCTGCTCGTGAGCCTGTACGCCCTCGGCGTGGCCATCGGCGCGCCGCTGCTCACCGCGCTGACCGGTCGCCTGCCGCGCAAGCTGCTGTTGCTCGGGCTGATGGCGCTGTTCACGGTCGGCAACCTGCTGGCCTGGCAGGCGCCGGGCTATGAAGCCCTCGTCGTCGCCCGCGTGCTGACGGGCCTGGCGCATGGCGTGTTCTTCTCCATCGGCTCCACCATCGCGACCAGCCTGGTCCCGAAAGAGAAGGCGGCCAGCGCCATCGCGCTGATGTTCACCGGCCTGACCGTGGCGCTGGTCACTGGCGTGCCGCTGGGCACCTTTGTGGGCCAGCAGTTCGGCTGGCGCGCGACCTTCCTGGCCGTGTCCGCGCTGGGCGCCATCGCCTTCGTGGGCAGCATGATCTTCGTGCCGCGCAAGCTGCAGCACTCGGCGCCGGCCAGCATCCGCCAGCAGTTGCAGGTGCTGGCCGAGCCGCGCCTGCTGCTGGTCTATGCCAAGACGGCCATCGGCTATGGCGGCAGCTTCATTCCCTTCACCTTCCTCGCGCCCATCCTGCAGGAGGTGACCGGCTTTGCACCGGGCGCCGTGGCGTGGGTGATGCTGGTTTACGGCGTGTCGGTCGCCATCGGCAATCTGTGGGGCGGCCGCCTGGCCGACCGCAAGGGTCCGATCCCGGCGCTGCAGATCATCTTTGCGCTGCTGGCCGCCGTGCTGGTGCTGTTCACCTTCACGGCTTCGCACCCGGTGCTGGCCGTGGTCACCGTGCTGCTGTGGGGCGCGGTCGCCTTCGGCAACGTGCCGGGTCTGCAGGTCTATGTGGTGCAGCAGGCCGAGCGCTTCACGCCTCAAGCGGTGGACGTGGCCTCGGGGCTGAACATCGCCGCCTTCAACCTCGGCATCGCCGGCGCGGCGTGGACCGGCGGGCTGATCGTCACCCGCCTGGGCCTGATGCACACGCCGTGGATCGGCGCGCTGGTGGTGCTCATTTCGCTCGCGCTGACGAGCTGGAGCGGACGGCTGGACAGCCGCGATCGCCCCACTTCCATCCGTATCAACACGTCCAAAGGATTCACCGCATGAACAACGACAACATCCAACTGCCGCCCGAGATGCCGCAGATGGGTCTCGGCACCTTCCGCCTCACCGGCCAGGCCGTCATCGACAGCGTGAGCACTGCGCTGGAGCTGGGCTACCGCGCCATCGACACCGCTCAGATCTACAGCAACGAGGCCGAGATCGGCCAGGCCATCGCTGAAAGTGGTGTGCCGCGCAACGAGCTCTTCCTCACGACCAAGATCTGGGTGGAGCATCACGGCCGCGAGGCGCTGCGCCAAAGCCTGCGCGAAAGCCTCGCCAAACTGGGCACCGACCAGGTAGACCTGACGCTGATCCACTGGCCCGCACCAGGCCGTGGCGATGTACCGATGTCGGAGGCGCTGGCCGCACTGGCCGAGGCACGCGAGCTGGGCCTCACGAAGGCCATCGGCGTGTCCAACTTCAATATCGAGCTGACACAGCAGGCCGTGGCGCAACTCGGCGCTGGCGCGATCACCACCAACCAGATCGAGCTGAGCCCCTACCTGCAGAACCGCAAGCTCGTGGCCGAGCTGCAGCGGTTGGGTGTGGCCGTCACCTCGTACATGACGCTGGCCTACGGCAAGGTGCTGGCCGATCCGGTGATCGGCGAGATCGCCGCGCAGCACGGCGCCACACCGGCGCAGGTGGCGCTGGCGTGGGCGATGCAGCTGGGGTATGCGGTGATCCCGTCTTCGACGAGGCGGGCGAATCTGCAGAGCAATCTGCGGGCGCAGACGCTGCGGCTGAGCGATGAGGACATGCTCCGCATCGCTCAGCTCGACCGTGGCGGCCGGGAGGTCAGCCCCGAGGGGCTGGCTCCGGTCTGGGATTGATCAAGCGGCTTCGTTCATGCGGAACGTGCCGATGACTTCGGCCAGGCGTTCCACCTGCTCGTTCAGGCTGTCGGCCGCAGCAGCGGATTCCTCGACCAGCGCTGCGTTGCTCTGCGTGACCTGGTCGAGCTGACCCACGGCGGTGTTGACCTCGTCGATGCCTTGGCTCTGCTCGCGGGCGCTGTGGCTCAGCTCGCCGAGGATGTCGCTGACGCGCTTCACGCTGTCGACGATCTCGCCCATGCTGCGGCCGGCGTCGCTCACCTGAGCGGCGCCGGTTTCCACCTGCTCGACGCTGGACTGGATCAGGGTCTTGATCTCCTTGGCGGCGGTGGCCGAGCGCTGCGCCAGGGCGCGCACTTCGGCAGCCACGACCGCAAAGCCGCGGCCCTGTTCGCCCGCACGAGCAGCTTCCACGGCGGCGTTCAGCGCCAGGATGTTGGTCTGGAAGGCGATGCCGTCGATGGTGCCGATGATGTCGCTGATGCGATGGCTGGAGGCATTGATCTGTTCCATGGTCGCGTTGACCTGGCCGACCACGTCGCCGCCACGGCGGGCGGCTTCGGCGGCACTGCTGGCCAGGTTGCTGGCGTTGACGGCGGCATCGGCGCTGTTGCGCACAGTGCCGGCCAGCTGCTCCATCGAGCTGGCGGTCTGCTGCAGGTTGCTCGCGCTCTCCTCGGTGCGCTGGCTCAGGTCCTGGTTGCCCACGGCGATCTGGCGCGAGGCCACGGCGATGGACTGGCTGGTGGCGCGCACACCCTGCATCACCTGCTCGATCTTGGCCACGAACTGGTTGAAGCTGCGGGCGATGTCGGCGATCTCGTCCTGGCCGTTGGCGGGCAGGCGCTGCGTCAGGTCACCGGTGCCGGAACCGATCTGGTCCATGGCATTGCGAACGGTACCCAGGCCGCGCAGCAGCGCGTTGACGGCCAGCACCGACAGCAGCGCGGCCACGGCGGCCACGGCCACCAGCGCGATGCCGGCGCTGGTCAGCACGGCAGAAAGGGCCTGCAGCGACTCGTCGCGCTCGGCGGCCAGCACCAGCGTCCAGTCTGTGCCCGGCACGGCCTTGGCGCGCAGGAAGAAGCGGTGCTCGCCGATGCCGGCCTCCACCATCTCGGCACCGGCCGCACGCTCGATCAGCGCGCTGTCCAGATCGGCCGAGAGCTCCTTGGCGGGCTTGAGACTCAGCGAGGCGTCCGGCGCCGCGATGATCTTGCCGTCCTTGTCGACCAGGAAGGCCAGGCCGCTGGCGGTCGGCTTGATGGAGTTGAGCGTGGCGATCACGTCGTCCAGCGCCACGTCGATGCCGGCCACGGCCGTCACTTGGCCGTTGGCCTGCACGGCGCGCGCAAAGCTCACGACCAGCTTCTTGCTCGAAGCGGCGATGTAGGGCGCGGTGATGGCGGCGGCTTCAGGCTTGGCGGAGGCGAGCTTGTACCAGGGACGGGCCGTGGGGTCGTAGTCGGCGGCGCGCTGGCGATCGGGGATCGAGACCATGTGCTTGTCTGCGCGGCCCACATAGGCCAGGTCCAGGCGGCCCGACCGCAGGGCCTGCGTCATCGCGGTGGCGGAATCCTCGTTCGCGGCGGCCCCGGCCAGGGCCGAGACCACGTCCTGCTGCTTACGCACCCAGGCACCCATGGCGTCGGCCTGCGCCTGGCCCAGGGCGGCCAGCTCGCTGCTGACCTGCTCGTGGGCATGGCGGCGCACGGCCAGGTAGCTGGCCAGGGTGGCAACGCCAACGGCAGCAACAACAATGAGCAGGCAGATCGCGATCAGGCGACCCTTGATGGTCTTCAGCATGGGGTGTCTTGGGAGGGGAGGAGCCGGCGGCAGTGTAGGCGAATCCTAGGGAAAACCCTTGTGACCGATTTGGCAGGCGGCGCGGGTCAGCGGCCTCGGCAACCCAAGTCAGTGCAAGTCGTGCGCTAAGCGCACGACTTCTGCAGATCGGCGGCCAGGCTTTCGATGCCCGCCTCGCCGAGATCACCGGCTGCGAGGCTCAGACGGTCCGCCCAGCGCAGCAGGTGCCGCTGCTGCGAGCGGGCGTAGTGCGGGTCGTAGTGCAGGCTCAGCAGCTGCTCGACGAGGGCAGCCAGTTCGCCCGCCGCCGCCAGCGCCTGCCAGCGCTCGACCGTGGCCGCGCCGTGCAGCTCGCGCAGCGCGGCGATGCGTTCGGCCAGCAGCGCCGGCTGGCTGCTCAACTCGGCGTAGTCGCGCAGCAGGAAGCTGACGCGCTGTTCAAGCGGCGCCGCCACTTCGATGCAGGAGGCATTGCGCAAGCGGTCCAGCAGCGGCCGCGGCACGGAAAGCCGCCCGATGCGGGCGCTTTCGGCCTCGATGAACACGGGCCGGCTGATGTCGAGCGCTGCGATGGCCGCGCCGATGCGCGTCTCGAAGGCCTTCTGCCCCGGCTGCGGCTGGCCGGGCAGTGCGCCCAGCAAGGAGCCCTTGTGGCAGGCCCAGGCTTCCAGATCGAGCACCTGCGCGCCGCGCGCCTGCAGCGCCTGCAGAATGCGCGTCTTGGCGCTGCCCGTCGGGCCGCAGAGCACGCGCAGATCGAGCTGCGGACTCACGGTGGCGATGCGCTCCACCACGTGCGCGCGGAAGGCCTTGTAGCCGCCAGCCAGTTGCTGCGCATCCCAGCCGATCTGCCGCATGATCGTCACCATCGCACCGCTGCGCATGCCGCCGCGCCAGCAGTAGACGACCGGCTTCCAGCGTTCGGGCATGGCAGCAAAGTTCGCCTCGACGTGCTTGGCGATGTTCTTCGCCACCAGCGGCCCGCCCACGCGCCGCGCCTCGAACGCGCTCTGCTGCACATAGATCGTGCCGACGCGGGCTCGCTCCTCATCATCCAGCACCGGGCAGTTGATCGCGCCGGGGATGTGGTCCAGCGCGAACTCTGCGGGTGAGCGCACATCGATGACGGCGTCGAAGCGGGCGATGTCGGCGGGGCGGACGGGTTGGCGGTGGCTCATGTTGAGCTTGCGATGTTAAGGTCCCGCCTCATGGATCCCATCCGACTCACCACCTTCTCCCACGGCGGCGGCTGCGGCTGCAAGATCGCGCCGGGCGTGCTGTCCGACATCCTCTCGCGTGCGCCGGCCGGCATCGTCCCGCCGCAGCTGCTGGTGGGCATCGAGACCAGCGATGACGCCGCCGTCTACCAGCTCAATGACGAGCAGGCGCTGGTGGCGACGACGGACTTCTTCACGCCCATCGTCGACGATCCGCACGACTTCGGCCGCATCGCCGCCACCAACGCGATCTCTGATGTCTACGCCATGGGTGGCACGCCAATCATGGCGCTGGCCATCGTCGGCATGCCGCTGGACAAGCTGGCGCCGGAGGTGATCGGCAAGGTGCTGGAGGGCGGCGCTTCGGTCTGCCGCGAAGCCGGCATCCCGATCGCGGGCGGGCACAGCATCGACGTGCTGGAGCCGATCTACGGCCTGGTGGTGCTGGGGCTGGTGCATCCCAAGCGCGTGCGGCGCAATGCGGATGCCAAGCCGGGCGACATGCTGATCCTGGGCAAGCCGCTCGGGGTGGGCATCCTGTCCGCCGCGCTCAAGAAGGGCCTGCTCGGCGCGGATGGATACGCTGAAATGGTTCGTTATACGACGCAGCTGAACAAGGTCGGTGCGGAGCTGGCGCAGCTCGACGCCGTGCATGCGATCACGGACGTGACGGGCTTCGGCCTGGCCGGCCACCTGCTCGAGATCTGCCGTGGCTCGAAGCTCGGCGCCACGGTGCGCCTGGCCGATCTGCCGATCATCGAATCGGCGCGCGCCTTTGCCGACCAAAGCATTGCCACCGGCGCGTCGGGCCGCAACTGGGCCGCTTATGGCAAGGATGTGGATTGGCCCGAAAACGGCACGGCGGCACAGAAGGCGCTGGCGACGGATCCGCAGACGAGCGGCGGGCTGCTGGTGAGCTGCGCGCCGGATGCGGCGGCGCAAGTGCTGGCGAGCTTTCGCGCCGCGGGCTTCGAGCAGGCGGCGATCGTGGGGGAGCTCGATGCGGAGCGGCCGGGTCGGCTGGAGTTCGTGGCATGACGCGCAAGCTCGTGGCCGTGGCGATGCTGGCCGCGGGGGTGGCGGCGCATGCAGGCGTTCCATGCCTCCCGGAGGGCAGAACAGTGGCCATGAGCGACAGCACCCACACCGAGTTGGTTTTCATTCATGCCCAGCCAGACGGCGACATCACCTTCGCCCTACCGGACAAGGACTATGTCCGCAACCCCGACGCGGAGCCCGGACACATCGAGTTCTCGCTCGAAGATGTGCCGTTCAGGTTCCATACCGCGGCCATTGCCGATTTCGCGTCGCCGCAGCAAGCCAAGGATGCCGAGCAGGTCCTGACGATGTATGCCGCCTCGATCCAGTCGCTTGCAAAGGAGTCACAGCACGGATTCCAGACGTTGCAGGTCCTGGACCGGGTGGTGCGGCCTGCCTATCGGTCCACGCCGCCCACACACATCATCTGGTTCCGGCTGGCCACAGCCGAGCCGAAGGACGTGAGCGGCGTCTATTACATCGCCGCCGCCATGGGCAGCAGCCTTTACATGGTGGCTGCCGCGGTCCTGAAGCCCGAGCAGTTGGGCCCGGCGCAGGCCGCTCTCGATCGCATCGGTACCAGCCTGCGCCTGCTGGAAGAGGACGATCTGTGCCCTGCCAAGGCGTTTCCGGAAGAAGTGCACTAGCCCGACAGGCATACCTGCCCTATTCAATGGCATTGGCGCTTCTTCATGCTGCGCCGTACAAGGCACAGCATGAAGAAGCTGCTCCTCCCCCTCCTCGCCTGCACCGCCTTGCTCGGCGCCTGCACCACGCCTCCGCTGGGCATGCAGGGCGCGCACATGGACCACTTCCCGTCGGCCAACGAGGACAGCCGCGTGGCCTTCCTCGTGCTGCACTACACGGAAGAAGACTGGGCCACCTCGCTGCGCCTGCTGGACGTGGCCAAGGCCAACGGCGGCGGCACCGTCAGCGCGCATTACCTGGTGCGCGATGAACCCGTGAAGGTCTACCAGCTGGTGGACGAGAACCGCCGTGCCTGGCAGGCCGGCGCCAGCTACTGGGCGGGCACGCAGAACCTGAACTCGGCCTCCATCGGCATCGAGATCGTCAACCCCGGCGACAAGGACCTGAAGACCGGCATCCGCAACGGCCAGTACACGCCCTATCCGCCCGCGCAGATGGACGCCGTGGTCGCCCTGGTCAAGGACATCGTGGCCCGGCACCACATCAAGCCGGGCAATGTCGTGGGCCACCTGGACATCGCTCCGGACCGCCGCCGCGACCCGGGTCCGGCCTTTGCCTGGCATCGGCTGTATGAAGCGGGCGTGATCGGCTGGCCCGATCCGGCGCAGGTTTCCGCCAAGACGGCCGATTACGCTGCTGCGCTGCCCAGCATCGAATGGGCGCAGAAGAAGCTCGCGCAGTACGGCTACCTCGTGCCGGCCACGGGCACGCTCGACGAGCACACGCGCAACGTGATCTCGGCCTTCCAGATCAAATACCGGCCGGCGAAATACGATGGCGAACTGGATGCGGAAACGGCGGCGCTGATCGACGTGGCCACCACCAAGGGCGGGCTCGTGATGATCGCGAACCAGAACCCGGGCAAACCCTAGCATTCGATAAAGTTATGCCGCGCGCCCGCAATGCCATTTGCGCCGGGCGGCCCTCGCACTTAAGGTGTCCGACCCATGAAAAAACGACTGCTGCTCTGCACGCTCTTCAGCGCCCTGGCCCTTGCCGGCTGTGCCACCGGCCCACTGGGCATGAAGGGCGCGAGCCTGGAACATTTCCCCTCGGCCAATGAAGACAGCCGCGCGCAGTTCCTGATCATCCATTACACGGTGCTGGACTACGCCGGCTCGGTGCGTGCGCTCACGCAGGCCGGCCGCGGCGTCAGCGCGCACTACCTGGTGCGTGACGAACCCGCAGGCGTGTACCAGCTCGTGGACGAGAACCGCCGCGCCTGGCACGCGGGCTCCAGCTACTGGGCCGGCAACCAGAACCTGAACCCGGGCTCGATCGGCATTGAGATCGTGAACCTGGGCTACACGGACACGCCGGAAGGCCGCGTCTACGCGCCCTTCCCGCAAGCGCAGATCGATGAAGTGATCAAGCTGGCCAAGGACATCCAGGCCCGCCACAAGATCCTGCCCGAGCGCGTGCTGGGCCACGCCGACATCGCCCCCGGCCGCAAGCAGGACCCGGGCCCGATGTTCCCGTGGAAGCAGTTCTATGACGCGGGCATCATCCCGTGGCCGGACGCTGCGCAAGTGGCCACCAAGCAGGCCGGCTATGAAGCCAACGGCCTGCCGGACGTGGCCTGGGTGCAGGACAAGCTCGGGCGCTTTGGCTACGACATCAACCGCAGCGGCATGTGGGACGAACGCACCCGCGACGTGATCCTGACCTTCCAGATGCGCTTCCGCCCGGCCAAGTACGACGGCGCGCTCGACGCCGAGACCGCCGCGCTGATCGATGTGGCCACCACCAAGGGCGGCATGGTGATGGCACCTTCGGCCGCAGCTTCGGCGGCGTCGAAGTAATCCGTCGGTTCACTCGACGTGTTCGGCTTCCTGCTCAGGAAACTCGCCACCCTGCTGCCCACGCTGCTGGGCATCACGCTCGTCGCCTTCGGGCTGATCCGGCTGGTGCCGGGCGACCCCATCGAGGTGATGATGGGCGAGCGCGGCCTGGACCCGGCCACCCACGCCGAGATGGCGCACCGCCTGGGCCTCGACCAGCCGATCTACAAGCAGTACGCCCACTATCTGGTGCGTCTCGCGCAGGGCGACCTGGGCGAATCGCTGGTCAGCCACCTGCCCGTCGCTGAAGAGTTCAAGGCCCTGTTCCCCGCCACGGTAGAGCTGGCCTTCATGGCGCTGGTTCTGGCCGTTAGCTTGGGTTTGACGCTCGGCATGGTGGCGGCGCTCAAGCGCGGCTCCTTGCTCGATCAGGGTGTGATGGGCACGGCCACCGTCGGCTATTCGATGCCGGTGTTCTGGTGGGGCCTCATCCTCATCATGTTCTTCTCGGTCAACCTGGGCTGGACGCCGATCTCGGGCCGCATCAGCGTGGAGTACGAGGTCGACCGCATCACCGGCTTCATGCTGATCGACAGCCTCTTCTCCGGCGAGCGTGGCGCCTTCGCTTCCAGCGTGTTCCACCTGCTGCTGCCAGGTCTGGTGCTGGGCACGAGCACGATGGCCGTCGTCGCGCGCATGACGCGATCGAGCATGCTCGAAGTGCTGCGCGAGGACTACATCCGCACCGCGCGCGCCAAGGGCCTGAACCCGCGGCGCATCGTCGTCGTGCACGCGCTGCGCAACGCGCTGATCCCGGTGCTGACGGTGGTGGGCATGCAGACCGGCAGCCTGCTGGCCGGCGCCGTGCTCACCGAAACCATCTTCTCCTGGCCCGGTATCGGCAAGTGGCTGATCGATTCGATCTCGCGCCGCGACTATCCCGTCGTGCAGGCCGGCATCCTGATCTCGGCCCTGACCTTCATCGGCGTCAACCTGGTGGTCGACATCCTCTACGGCGTGGTGAATCCCCGCATTCGCTCGCAACATTGATGGCCACCGCTGCTCCCGCTCTCACCGCTCCCCCGTCACCCTGGGTTGAATCCTGGCGTGGCTTTGCGGCCAATCGCGGCGCGCTGATCGCCTTGATCATCTTTGCGCTGATCGCCATGGCCTCGCTGCTGGCGGGCTGGGTGGCACCGCACGATCCCGTCCAGCAGTACCGCGATCACATGCTGCAAGCGCCGATCTGGGGCGAAGGCGGCACCTGGCAATTCCCGCTCGGCACCGACGAGCTCGGCCGCGACGTGCTCTCGCGCCTGCTGCATGGCGGGCGCATCTCGCTGGGCATCGGCCTGGCCTCCGTCGGCATGTCCATGCTGCCCGGCGTGATCCTCGGCCTGCTCGCCGCGTTCTACCAGCACAGCCTGGCGCCCGCGATCATGCGCGTGATGGACGTGATGCTGGCCCTGCCCGGCCTGCTGCTCGCCATCTGCGTGATCACGGTGCTGGGCCCCGGCCTGATCAACACCGTGATCGCCATCGCCATCGGCGCCCTGCCCGGCTACACGCGCCTGACGCGCGCGGCCGCGCTGGCCGAGATCAACCGCGACTACGTCACCGCCAGCAGGGTTGCAGGGGCGGGCACGTTCAGGCTGATGTTCTCCGCCGTGCTGCCCAACTGCATGGCTCCGCTGATCGTGAACGCCACCCTGTCGTTCTCCTCGGCGATTCTTGAAACCGCCGGCCTGGGCTTCCTCGGCCTGGGCGTGCAGGCGCCCACGCCCGAGTGGGGCACGATGCTGTCCGCCGCGCGCGACTACATGGAGCGTGCGCCCTGGGTCGTGACGCTGCCGGGCCTGACGATCTTGTTGAGCGTGCTGGCCGTCAACCTGATGGGCGACGGGCTGCGCGATGCGCTCGATCCGAAGCTGCGCAAGGTGAGCTGATGAGCTTGCTGTCCATCCGCAATCTGCGCGTGCGCTTTGGCAGCTTCCCCGCCGTCGATGGCGTGGACCTGGACGTCGAGGCCGGCGAGCTGCTGGGCATCGTCGGCGAGTCAGGCTCAGGCAAGTCGGTCACCATGCTCGCGCTGATGGGCCTGATCGACGCGCCCGGCGTCGTCACCGCGGACAAGCTCGAGTTCATGGGCGAGGACCTGCTCAAGGTGGCGCCCGCGCGCCGCCGCCAGCTGATCGGCCGCGAGATGGCGATGGTCTTCCAAGACGCGCTCACCAGCCTGAACCCGAGCTACACCGTCGGCGCACAGATCGCCGAGGTGCTGAAGGTCCATCTGGGCCTCAAGGGCAAGGCCGCTGAGCGGCGCGTGATCGAGCTGCTCGAACTCGTCGAGATCCCCGACCCGGCGCGCCGTGCCCAGGCCTATCCGCACCAGCTCTCGGGCGGCATGAACCAGCGTGTGATGATCGCCATGTCCATCGCCTGCGAGCCCAAGCTGCTGATCGCCGACGAGCCCACGACGGCGCTGGACGTGACGATTCAAGCGCAGATCATGGACCTGCTGCTGCGCCTGCAAAAGGAGCGCGGCATGGGCCTGGTGATGATCACGCACGACCTCGCCGTGATCGCCGAGATGGCGCAGCGCGTGGCCGTGATGTATGCCGGCCAGGTGGCCGAGCTGGGCTTTGTGCCCCAGATCTTCGAAGCGCCGCGCCATCCGTACACCGAGGCGCTGCTGGCCGCGATCCCCGAACACAACAAGGGCGCGCATCGCCTCTCGGCCCTGCCCGGCATCGTGCCCGGCGCGTACGACCGCCCGAGCGGCTGCCTGCTCTCGCCGCGCTGCCCGTACGTGCAGCCGCGTTGCCGCGACGAGCGCCCGGCGCTTGAACAAGGCGTGCGCTGCTTCTTCCCCCGAGGAGTCGCCGCATGACCGCGCCGCTGATGGAAGCACGCGATCTCGCGCGCCACTACAAGGTCGGGCAAGGCCTCTTCAAGCCGAAGGCGACGGTCAAGGCGCTGGACGGCGTGAGCTTCAAGCTTGAGGCGCGCAAGACGCTCGCCGTGGTCGGCGAATCCGGCTGCGGCAAGTCCACGCTGGCGCGGCAGCTCACGCTGATCGAGGCGCCCAGCGGCGGCGAGCTGCTGATCGACGGCAAGCCCGCCGTCGCCAATGCCGAGATGCGCCGCCGCGTGCAGATGGTGTTCCAGAACCCCTTCGCCTCGCTGAACCCGCGCAAGACGATTGCCGCGACGCTGGACGAGCCGTTGGCGATCAACACGCAGCTCAGCAAACCCGAACGCCGCGAGCGCATCGAGCTGCTCGCCGCCAAGGTGGGCCTGCGCAAGGAGCACCTGGCGCGTTTCCCGCACATGTTCAGCGGCGGCCAGCGCCAGCGCATCGCCATCGCGCGGGCCATGATCCTGGAGCCCGGCGTGGTGGTGGCCGACGAGCCCACATCCGCGCTCGACGTGTCCATCCAGGCCCAGATCCTGAACCTCTTCATGGACCTGCAGGAAGAGTTCGGCACGGGCTATGTGTTCATCTCGCACAACCTGAGCGTCGTCGAGCACGTGGCCGACGAGCTGATGGTGATGTATCTGGGCCGCGCCGTCGAAGTGGGCGCCAAGAATCGCATCTTCAGCGCGCCGCTGCATCCGTACACGCGTGCGCTGATGAGCGCCACGCCGGCCCTGCGCGCCGAGGACCGCCGCGCACGCATCAAGATCCACGGCGAGCTGCCCAGCCCGCTGAACCCGCCGAGCGGCTGCGCTTTCCACAAGCGCTGCCCGCTGGCCACGGCGCGCTGCTCGGTGGAGATGCCACTGCTGCGCGAGGTGGATGGGCGGCAGGTGGCTTGCCACGAGGTTTGAGGCGGATCACTCGCCAACGCGCCTCATAAATATTGCATTTTTATAGAAATTGACCAATTAATGAGGCACATTTAAGTCCAATGGGTTGAGATCCCGAGATGGCAGCCTCATTAAATAGACAAAATAAGCCTTTGTGCCTACTATATGTGGCATGAAGAGAATCGTCCAGACCTTCCCCTCGACCGTCAAGCAGCTGGAGGCGCTGGGCTTGAGGCTGCGGTTGGCGCGCGACCGGCGCAAGCTCAGCAGCGAACTCTTTGCTGAGCGGGTGGGCATCTCCCGGGAGACGCTGCGCAGGATGGAGAACGGAGATCCGGCGGTCGCCATCGGCACCTTCATGCGGGCGCTGCGGGTCCTCGGGCTGGATGGCGACATTGATCGCCTCGCGGCCGATGACGAACTCGGGCGCAAGCTGCAGGATCTGGAACTGCTCGGCGCGCGGCGCGGGACGCAGGAATGAATGCGGCCGCGGTCGCGAGGGGCCGTCAGACCTGGCAGGTCTGCCTCGACGCGCCAGAGCTGTTCTCGTCAGCCCCGCCCACTGACCCTCGCCTGGTGGGCTTTTTGCACCGCACGCTGGCCCGGACCGATGCGCCCGCTGCTTTCGAATACAGCCCCGCCTGGCTGGACAGCGGCCACGCCTTCGTGCTCGATCCGCGACTGGATCTCTGGCACGGCGAGCAGCACCCGCCCGCTGACGCGCCAGCCTTCGGCGTCTTCATGGACTCGGCTCCGGACCGCTGGGGCCGGGTGCTCATGGAGCGCCGGGAGGCTGCCGCCGCCACGCGCGAGGGCCGTGCCCTGCGCATCTTGCGGGAGGTCGATTTCCTGCTGGGCGTGCATGACGAAGCCCGGATGGGCGGCCTGCGCTTCAGGCGCCTGGATGGCGGCCCCTTCCTCGATGACAGTGCCAATGCCGCACCACCGGTCAGCAGCCTGCGCGAACTCGCGGCGATCAGCCGTCGTGTCGAGGAGCCGGGCATTGAGCAGTTGCCCGAGTACGAGCGCTGGCTGGCCATGCTCGTCGCCCCTGGATCCTCCCTCGGCGGCGCGCGGCCCAAAGCCAATTTCCGGGAGTTGGATGGCAGCCTGTGGATCGCCAAGTTCCCGGCGCGCGATGACCGCTACGACGTGGGTGCCTGGGAGTTCGTCGCGCATGAGCTGGCCCTGCGCGCCGGCATTGAGGTCTCGCCGGCTCGCCTGCTGGCCATGGGAGAGGGTCACCGCACCTTTTGTACCGCGCGCTTCGACCGCATCGCCGCAGAGGCTGCTGCAGATCGGCAAGAAGGGCGCCGCATGTACGCCTCGGCCATGACGCTGCTGGAGAGGCGCGACGGCGAGCCCGGCGCCAGCTATCTGGACCTGGCCCAGTTCATCGAGGACCAGGGCGCCCGCAACCAGGTCTCGGCCGATCTGGCGCAGCTCTTCCGTCGGCTGCTGTTCAACATCGCGGTCGGCAACCGGGACGATCACCTGCGCAACCACGGCTTCATCCGCGTGCCGACCGGCTGGCGCCTGTCACCGGCCTTCGACATGAACCCCAGCAACGCCAAGCTGGAGCACGCCCTGTTCATCGATGGCGGCAGCGCCGCGCCCGAGATCGACCGCGCCATGGCCACGGCCGAGCTTTACCGACTCACGCAAAGCCAGGCGCGGGGCGTCCTCGACGAAGTGCGGACGGCGATTGGCGATTGGCAGACCGTGGCGCAGCAGCAGGGCCTGGGCGGCGCCGAACTGCAGCGCATGGCCAGCGTGATCCAGGCCTGACCGATTGATCAATGGATCAGTTCAGCGAGTGGTCAGCCGATCCGGGCCAGATAGCCGTCGAGCGCCGCACCCAGCTCCCGCTCCAGCAACGCGCGATCCAGCGGTAGTTCGCGCGTCAACAGCCACTGGCACAGCACACCGTAGCTGATGGCATGGACCATGCGGCCGGCCTCTGAGGGCGCCGCTGGCGGATCGCAAGCCGCGCCCAAGGCATCGGCCCACAGCTGCACCCATTGTTCGTAATGGCGACGATAGGCCGCGGGCGTGGAGACGTTGCGCTCCAGCAAGAGCAGGGCCGCCCAGCGCGCTTCATCGGCGCAGACGGTGTCGAGCATCGAGCGCATCACCGCCGAGGCCAGCTCGGCACGCGGACGGCCGGCACAGGCGGCGCCAGCCTCGCGCGCTCGAACGGCGCAGCTGCGTACGGTTTCGCTGATGCACTTGGCCGCCAGCGCGCGCATGTTGCCGAAGTACTCGTAGAAGGTGCCTACGCCCACGCCGGCCACGGCAGCGACCTCGCGGATCGTCGTCTTGGCATAGCCGCGTTCGAGCAGAACCCGAACAAAGGCCTCCTGCAGGGCCTGGTTGCTGGCTTGGGCACGGGCCTGGCGTGGCCGGCGACGCACGGCCACAGGGCCCGCAGCCGCCTCGACTGGCGTGCGCTTGCGAAGCCGAACACCTCCAGAAACCATCGCGCCTAGACTCCTTTGAACGCTGCAATCGACCACTCGCCGAGGAGACTAGCATGGGCTTCCAGACCCACGAGGTGTTCAACCAATACGACGAGCTGAAGGGCTACAACCTCTTCACCACCGATCTGGTGCTGCAAGCCGCCGTTCAATGTGCACAAGCCGGCTGGGCGCTGCCGCTGCTGGACCGCTACGGCGACGACATCGGTTCCGCCGAGGCCTTCGAGCTCGCCGCCGAGGCCAATCTGCACACACCCGAGCTGCGCGCCTTCGATGCCCGCGGCCGCCGCGTCGACGCCGTGGACTTCCATCCGAGCTGGCACGCGATCATGGCCCGGCTGCGCAACGCCGGCTTCGTCTCCATGCCCTTCGACAGCGAGCGCACCGGGCGCTGGGCGGCGATGCTGGCGGGCTTCTACATGCACGGGCAGGTGGAGTCGGGCTCGAGCTGCCCGTCCATCATGACCGTGGCCTGCATCCCGCTGCTGCAGCGCGAACCCCTGCTCTGGCCGCTGCTGAAAGACAAGCTCTTCTGCACCGACTACGACGCGCGCGACCTGCCGATCGCGCAGAAGCGCTCGATCTACATCGGCATGGGCATGACGGAGAAGCAAGGCGGCTCGGACGTGCGTGCGAACACGACGACGGCCGCACCGGTGGGCCCGGGCGGGCGCGGTGCCGAGTACACGATCCGCGGCCACAAGTGGTTCTTCTCGGCGCCGATGTGCGATGCGCATCTGGTCGTCGCCCAGCTGCCCGATGGCGGCACCGGCTGCTTCTTCGTCCCGCGCTGGCGGCTGGACGGCAGCGTCAAGAACGCGGTGGAGATCCAGCGCCTGAAGGACAAGGTCGGCAACCGCAGCAACTCCAGCAGCGAGGTCGAGTTCAAGGACGCGCAGGGCTTCCTGATGGGAGAAGAGGGGCGAGGCATCGCGACCATCATCGAGATGGCCAACTGCACGCGCCTGGCCTGCGTGGCCAGCAGCGCGGGCTTCATCCGCCAGGCCTCGGTGCAGGCGATCGCGTACACGCGCCAGCGCCAGGCTTTCGGCCGCAAGCTGGCCGATCAGCCGCTGATGCGGCAGGTGCTCGCCGATCTGGCACTGGAGGCCGAGGCGGCCACCACGCTGGCCTTCCGCCTGGCGCAGGCTTTCGAGAACCAGGCCGATCCGGCCGAGCGCCTGTGGAAGCGCCTCGTCACGCCGGCCGCGAAGTTCTGGGTCTGCAAGCGCGCCGTGGAACTGACCGGCGAGGCGATGGAGATCTTCGGCGGCAACGGCTATGTGGAGAGCAGCAGCATGGGCCGGCTGTTCCGCGAGGCGCCGGTCAATTCGATCTGGGAAGGCTCGGGCAACGTGATGTGCCTGGACGTGATGCGCGCCTTGGCCAAGGAGCGGGAGGCGGCTTTCGAGCTGCTGGACCAGCTGACCGTTGTGCGGGACGTGCCGGTACTGCGCGAGGTGGAGCGTCTTCGCGCCATGCTGGGCGCCGAGCCGGCTGCGCTGGAAGGCATGGGCCGGCTGCTGACCCAGCGCATTGCCTTGGTGACGCAGGCCGCGCTGCTGCGCCAGCACGCACCAGACTTCGTGGCCGACGCCTTCATCGCCACGCGGCTGGCCGACGAGGGCTGGGGCCGCGTGGCGGGCGCTTTCAACGGCAGCCAGATCGATCTGAATGCCTTGATCGACCGCGCGCTGCCCGCCTGATCAAGGCCTCAAGCGTCGAGCTGCTTCTGGAACACGAGGCCCGCGTGCTCGCGCAGCGCGTGGAACTTGATCTTGGGCCAGTTCTCCTGCATGGCGCGCAGCTCGCCGGCGTATTCGAGCAGCACGGTGGGCGCGTTCACGGCGTCCCAGGCCACGCGGTGGGCGTTGTGGTCGATGAAGCGGCGCAGTTCCTTCTCGCCGCCGTCGGCCTCGTCACAGGTCACCCAGCGCGCCACGTTGTAGCGGGCCGAGGTGATGCGCGCCTTGACGCCGTACTCATGCTCCAGGCGGTGCGCCACCACTTCGAACTGCAGCTGGCCCACCGCGCCGAGCAGTAGCACGCTGCCGGCTTCGGGGCGGAAGACCTGGATCGCGCCTTCTTCGCCCAGCTGGCGAAGACCTTCACGCAGCTGCTTGGTCTTGAGCGGGTCCGCCACTTCGACCGAGCGGAACATTTCCGGGGCGAAGAAAGGCAGGCCGGTGTACTGCAGCGCCTCGCCTTCGGTGATGGTGTCGCCGAGCTGCAGCACGCCGTGGTTGGGGATGCCGATGATGTCGCCGGCGAAGGCCTCGTCCAGCAGCTCGCGGCGCTGCGAGAGGAAGCTCACCACCGTGTTGGGGCGCAGCTCCTTGCCCGAGCGCACGACCTTCAAGCGCATGCCGCGCTCGAAGTGGCCCGAGGCCACGCGCAGGAAGGCGATGCGGTCGCGGTGCGCCGGGTCCATATTGGCCTGGATCTTGAAGACCACGCCGGTGAACTTGGGCTCCTCGGGCTTGACCACGCGCTGCAGCGCGGCGCGCTCGCCCGGCGCCGGGGCCAGCGCGACCAGCGCGTCGAGCACTTCCTGGACACCGAAGTTGTTCACGGCGGAGCCGAAGAACATCGGCGTCTGCTTGCCGGTCAGGAAGGCGTCCAGATCAAACTCGGGCGCGGCTTCGCGCACCAGCTCGATCTCGCCCTCGGCGTTCTGGTATTCCATGCCAAAGCGCTCGGCATAGGCCGGGTTGTCCAGGCCTTCGAGCACTTCCTCGGTGCCGGCCGCGCGGTCCTCGCCGGGCGCGAACACACGCATGCGTTCCTCGCGCAGGTCCATCACGCCATGGAAATGCTTGCCCATGCCGACGGGCCAGGTGAAGGGTACGACCGTCATGCCCAGCTCGCGCTCGATCTCGTCCATCAACGCCAGCGGCTCCTGCACCTCGCGGTCCATCTTGTTGACGAAGGTGAGGATGGGCGTGTTGCGCGCGCGGCAGACCTGCAGCAGGCGTCGGGTCTGCGGCTCCACGCCGTTGGCGGCGTCGATGACCATCAGCGCCGCGTCCACGGCGGTGAGCACGCGGTAGGTGTCTTCGGAGAAGTCCTGGTGGCCCGGCGTGTCGAGCAGGTTGATCACGCAGTCGCGGTATTCCATCTGCATGACCGAGGAGGCCACCGAGATGCCGCGCTGTTTTTCGATTTCCATCCAGTCCGAGGTGGCATGGCGTGAGGCCTTGCGCGCCTTGACCGAGCCGGCGATCTGGATCGCGCCGGAGAACAGCAGCAGCTTTTCCGTCAGCGTGGTCTTGCCCGCGTCAGGGTGGCTGATGATGGCGAAGGTGCGGCGGCGGCGCACTTCGGCCTCGATGGGCGTGGGGCCGGCGGTGGCGGCTGCGGGCGCGTTGTTCGACTCGGTGGACATGGTGGCTGGCTTGTAAAGCAACCGGCGATTATCCCGCGCCCACGGGTGTTCCCGGACGGGAGCCCCTGCCGCGACAGCTAAAGTCCCGGGCAATCGAACTTGCCTAGACAGGCGCTGCCCCGCATGAACACGCTGTCCACCCCCATCTCCACCATTCCCGACACGCGCCGCTGGGCCTGGCTGCCCCCCGTAGGCTCTGCGGGCTACTACCTGCTGCTGGGCGCCATCGGCATGCTGGTGCTGGGCCCGCTGGGCGGCATCACGGCCGCCTTCATGAACTTCTCCATCGGCTTCTTCGTCGGCGGGCAGGTGCTGGCGGGCATCCTCGGCTCCGTCGTGACCTACGGTTATGGGGCCGAGGGGCGCCACGGCGCCAACTACATCCAGACCACGGCCGCCTCGGTGGCCGGCATGATGGCCATGAGCGCCCTGATCCAGGCCATGACCTGGATGAACATGCCCGTCGTGCCTGCCTGGCAGCTGATGGTCTACATGCTGTGCATCGGCATGATGGCCGCGGGCGTGGGCATGCTGTACACGCCCATCCTCGTGGAGAAGATGCAGCTGACCTTCCCCTCGGGCCTGGCCGTGGCCAACATCCTGCGCGCCCTGACCGACCCGGAGCTGCTCAAGCGCTCGGTGGGGCGGCTGTTCGGCGGCATGGGCGCCGGTCTGATCGGCGGCTTCGCGGCGACCAAGATCGCCTTCCTGGGCGCGATCGAGTTCTCGACCTCCACCTTCGGCGCCGGCCTGATCGTCGGTGCACGCGTGGGCGTGCCGGCCATTGCCGGCGGCCTCGCGTTCTGGGCGTTGACGCCGTATTTCATCAGCATCGGCTGGCTGCATGAAGGCGAGCCCACCCGCAAGATCGCCTTCCTCATCGCCCTGGGCATGATCCTCGGCGCCGCCGTGATCGACATGAGTCTGATCCTCTGGCGCGCCGTGAAGCGCCTCACCACGACGCCCGAGGGCGCAGCCGTCGAAGTGCCGGAAGAACAGCGAACCGGTCCGCGCGCCAGCCTGCCGCGCCTGTTCGCCTGGACGGGCTTCTGGGCCCTGGCCACGGCCGTGGCCGGCGTGCAGTTCTTCGGTGTGGCGCCCGGCCACATGGTGCTGGCCATCGTGCTGGTGGTCCTGTTCGCCCTGGTCAACGGCATCTCGCTGGGCCTGACGGACTGGAACCCGATCTCCTCGGCCTTCGTCGTCACCGTGCTGATCCTGGCCGCCACCGGCCTGCAGGATCCGATCCTGGCGCTGATGGGCGCCACCGTGGTCTTCGTCTCCTGCTCCGTGGCGGGCGACATGCAGCAGGACCGCTCGACCGGCTGGCGCCTGGGTTCCAACCGCACGCTGCAGTTCCGCTTCCAGGCCGCCGGCCTGGTGCTCGGCGCCGTGCTGGCCGTGGCTGCGGCCCATCTGTTCATGACCGCCTACCCGATCCTCAAGATCGACCAGACCCTGCTCGCCAAGGACGCGGCTCCGGCCCAGTGGCAGTCCGCCATGACCTACAAGTTCGTCGGCGCGCTGCGCTCGATCACGGAACCCAAGCCCTACCAGACCCAGGCCATCCTGATCGGCATGGTGATCGGCTTCGTCACCGAGTTCCTGCGCAAGGCCGTGCTGCAAAGCCGCCGCTGGCAGGCCTACAAGCGTTCGGGCCAGGCCGCCTATGCAGTGGACTTCGTGCTCGACACCGTGGTCATCCCGAGCCCCTACGCCTCGTCCTTCGGCGGCTTCGTCAACCTGGCGCCGGCCCTGTGGTTCGGCGCGGGCGGCGTGATCTCGAGCCTGATCAACACCTTCAAGCCCAAGACCGAAGACGCCGACCTGCCCTCGGACATGAGCGCCACCTCGCTCGTCGGCGGCGGCATGATTGCCGGCGACGCGCTGGCGGCGCTGGCTCTGGGCATCATCGGCCTGCTGGCGGTGCTCTGAGGCCAGCCGCGGCGGCGCGGGCCTTGCCAGGCCTGCCTAGGCCGGCTGGATCCAGTTCACACCCGGCAGGTCGCAGTCGAAGACGATGTTGCGCAAGGCCGCAATCGCCTCGTAGCGCGTGAAGCTGCGGCGCCAGACCAGCACGACGCGCCGGGTTGGCACAGGTTCCTCGAAGGGCAGGATGCGCAGGTGCGGCTGCGGCGTGGCGGGCACGGCCAGCAGCGGCAGCACGGTGATGCCCATGCCGGCAGACACCATGTGCTTGATGGTCTCCAGCGAGCTGCCCTCGAAGCTCTTGCGAATGCCTTCGGCGTCGGGCGCGAAGCGGGCGTACTCGGGGCAGACCTCCAGCACCTGATCCCGGAAGCAGTGGCCGGCACCCAGCAGCAGCAGGGTCTCGCGCTTGAGCTCGGCGCTGCTCACGGCTTCGCGCTCGGCCAGCGGATGGCCCACGGGCACGGCGACGCGGAAAGGCTCGTCGTACAGGTCGGCGCGCGCCAGGCCCATGTCGGGCAGTGGCTCGGCGACGATGGCGCAGTCGATCTCGCCCAGGCGCAGCATTTCCAGCAGGCGCGAGGTGAAGTTCTCCTGCAGGATCAGCGGCATCTGCGGCAGCGTCTCGATGCTCTTCTTCACCAGCGCGGGCAGCAAGTAGGGACCAATGGTGTAGATCACGCCGAGCTTGAGCGGCCCGGCCAGCGGATCCTTGCCGCGCTTGGCGATCTCCTTGATGGAGCCGGCCTCCTCGATCACGCGCTGGGCCTGCTGGATGATCTCCTCGCCCAGCGGCGTCACGCTCACCTCACTGCCGCCGCGCTCGAAAAGCTTGACGTCGAGCTCCTCCTCCAGCTTCTTGATCGCCACGGACAGCGTGGGCTGGGAGACATGGCAAGCCTCGGCGGCGCGGCCAAAATGGCGCTCACGGGCGACGGCGACGATATAGCGGAGCTCGGTCAGGGTCATAACCGCGACTCTACGTGGAGTCGGGCGCGCGGCTAAACTGCCCGCGCATTTGATGTCGTCCGGAGGAGTCCAGCCATGAACGAACAACGCAAACCCCTGAACCTGCAGCGCCTGCTCGACATGCACGCGCGCGGCGAGAAGATCGCCATGCTGACCTGCTACGACGCCAGCTTCGCCCATGTGCTGGACGACGCCGGTGTGGACGTGATGCTGATCGGCGATTCGCTGGGCAATGTGCTGCACGGCGCCGAGTCGACCGTGGCCGTGTCCATGGACTCGATGCTGTATCACACGCGCAGCGTAGCCCGCGGCAACAGCTACGCCTGGATCGTCGGCGACATGCCCTTCGACAGCTACCAGGCCTCCAAGGAAGAAGCCTGGCGGAACGCGGCGCAGCTCTTCAAGCTCGGCGCCCACATGGTCAAGCTCGAAGGCGGCGGCGGCTGGGTCAACGAGACCGTGCGCTTCCTGACCGAGCGCGGCATCCCCGTGTGCGGCCATCTGGGCTTCACGCCGCAGACCGTGACCGCACTGGGCGGCTTCAAGGTGCAGGGCCGCAGCGAGGCCGGTGCCGCATTGCTCAAGCGCCATGCGCAGGAGCTGGTCGAGGCCGGCGCGCAGATGATCGTGCTGGAGATGGTGCCCTCCACCGTGGCCAAGGAGATCACCGACAGCCTGCCCGTGCCCGTGATCGGCATCGGCGCCGGCGTGGGCTGCTCGGGCCAGGTGCTGGTGCTGCACGACATGCTGGGCATCAGCCACGGCCGCCATCCGCGCTTCGTGCGCAACTTCATGGAAGGCAGCAAGAGCATCCAGGAAGCCGTGGCCCGCTACGTGCAGGAAGTGAAGGCCGGCACCTTCCCGGTCGACGCCGTCCACGGCTTCTGATCGATCGACCCAGCAGCGGCGGCACGAGCATGCAAGTCATCCACACCATCGCCGACCTGCGCGCGGCGCTCAAGGGCCAGCCCGGCGTGGGCTTCGTGCCCACCATGGGCAACCTGCATGAAGGCCACCTGGCGCTCGTGCACCAGGCCAAGCTCGCCACCAGCGGGCCCGTCGTGGCCAGCCTCTTCGTCAACCGCCTGCAGTTCCTGCCGCACGAAGACTTCGACCAGTACCCGCGCACGCTGGAGCGCGACTGCGAGCTGCTCAAGGGCGCCGGCTGCGACATCGCCTTCGCGCCGGCCGAGAAGGAGCTCTACCCCGAACCGCAAGGCTTCAAGGTCGTGCCGCCGGCCGAGCTCTCGGACATCCTCGAAGGCCACTTCCGCCCCGGCTTCTACACCGGCGTGAGCACGGTGGTGCACAAGCTCTTCAACATCGTCCAGCCCTCGCTGGCCGTGTTCGGCAAGAAGGACTACCAGCAGGTGATGGTGATCCGCCGCATGGTGGCGCAGATGGGCCTGCCCATCACCATCGTCGGCAGCGAGACGCTGCGCTCGCCCGAAGGCCTGGCACTTTCATCGCGCAACGGCTACCTCTCGGCCGAAGAAAAGATGGAGGCACTGCGCCTCTCGCACACCCTGCGCCAGCTGATCGCCACCTGGAACGCCGGCCAGCGTGACGTGGCTGCGCTGGAGGCCGTGGCTGCCCAGCGCCTGACCGATCATGGCTGGCAGGTCGACTACATGACGCTGCGCCGCCAGCGCGATCTCGGGCCCGCGGCGGACGGCGAACCGCTGGTGGCGCTCGGTGCGGCCAAGCTGGGCAAGACTCGTTTGATCGACAACATCGAGTTGTAACGCGCCTGTTCACAGCCTTGCGGTAGGCTTGCGGACTTTTCTCAACCGCAGGTACTTTTCGCATGAAGTTCAAGCAGTTTTCCCTGGCCGCAGTTTCGGCCGCCGTCGTGGCCTCCTTCGCGCTGAGCGCCTGTGGCGGCGGCGGTGGCAGCAGCGGCACCCCAGCAAACGGTGGTGGCGGCACGACGGTCGCCAAGCCCAATCCGGTCACCACGGCACCGACCACCTCCTGCTCCACGGCCGGCGTCGCCGCCGCATCTGCAAGCACGGCCACCAATGTGGTGTGCATGCTGACCTCGGACGGCGAGATCGTTGTCGAGCTCTACGGCGACAAGGCCCCGATCACGGTGGCCAACTTCATGAAGTACGTGGATGACGGCTTCTACAGCAACACGATCTTTCACCGCGTGGTCCGCGGCTTCGTGGTGCAAGGCGGCGGCTTCACCACCGGGCTGGTTGCCAAGACGGCCACGTACCCGGCCATCACGCTGGAGACCAACGTCGGCCTGAGCAACACGCGCGGCACCATCGCCATGGCCCGCACCAGCGTGGCGAACTCGGCCACCAGCCAGTTCTACTTCAACACCGTGGACAACAGTGCGAGCCTGGACTACACCAGCGCCAGCAATCCGGGCTACGCCGTGTACGGCAAGGTGATCTCGGGCCTGACCGTGGTCGACAAGATCAACGACGAAGTCCAGCTGACCGGCGTGGCCGACACGCCCGCCACCGAGGTGCTGCTGTACTGGGCCAAGCGCATCAAGTAAGCAGAGCGCTCAGGCCCCGATGGCGTTGAGCGTCGCGTTGTTCACCGCGTACACCACGCCATCGCGGCCAATCACCGTCGCCGTGTAGGCCTGGCCCAGGCCTGCGTTCATCACCACGCCCTGGCTCAGGCTGTTGATGCGCAGGTCCCAGCGGTAGAGCGTGCCGTCTTCGTTGTTGATCAGCACCGAGTTGCTGGCCGCGTCGACCGCCGCCGTGTTCACGCACCACTCGCGCACGCCGCCCGGCGTGGCGCTGTCTGGCGTCGGGCCGATGACCGTGATCACTTCCTTCATCACCCGCACCGCCGTTGCGTAACCGTCGGCCTGGGTGGCGTTCGGGTCGAGGATGGCCATCTGGTTCTGGCCGTCGCCGGTGCCGGCTCCGTAGTAGTTGTTGTACTTGCTGAGCAGCAAGTAGCTGGAACTGCCGGTGTAGGCACCGACCATGCTGGCCGGTATCAGCGAGGGCGTGTCGTCCCAGCCGAAGGAGCCTGGCGTCTTGCTCGTACCGAGCGTCGCGTCAAAGTGCAGCAGCCAGCCGCGGCCGTTGTGGTCGTTGCGCACGTTCTCGAGGACGCCATAGAACACATCGCCATCGGGCGCAACCATCGGCGCGGCTGTCGAGTTGTCGGTGACGTAGGCGGAGCTGGCCGTCATCGGACTCAGCAATGCGCGGCGTGATTTCAGCGCCAGCGTCGATGCATCGAGCGCCAGCAGGCAGCCGGTCTGCAGACCGCTGCCACCCGCACCAGAATTGCACGCCACGTAAAGCGTGGCTCCATCGACCGAGAGCGCGGGGGCCGCATTCATCGCCGGCTTGACGATGGCTGCGTCGCCGCTGAGCGACGCGACGCTGACCCAGCTGGCCGCGCCATTGGCCGCGATGCGCACGAAGCCGCTCGTCACGTTGGCCACGTTGCCGGCCACGGCCTGGAAGCCGAAATAGACCGCGCCATCCGTGCCGACCGTGAGCGGCGTGCAGATCCGTACAGCCGCGTCCAGCGCCGCCGCGTTGGCGGTGTAGACCGCATCACCGTAGAAGCACAGCCGCGTGAGCGTGCCCGTCGTGCTGTCCACCGTGTCGCGGCACAGGATGCGGCCGCCCGATTCGGGGAAGAAGGCACGGTTGTTCGCGTCCACGGCGACCGTGCACATCGGCGTCCAGGTTGCGTTCGGCGGCACATAGCTGCTGTCCTGCTGCCACAGCAGGCCGCCGGTGGCTCCCACGCGAGCCTCGAGCCGGAAGTTGTTGTTCGCGCTGGTGCGGACCGGCAACAGCACCGTGCCCGTGGCCGTGATGGCGGGCGAGCCGTAGTGGATCAGCAGCGAGCCGTTCGCCCGGTAGGGCGGGAACAGGTCGATGGGCGCCGTCCAGAGAACGCGGTTGAGCGACTGACTCTGCACACTGCTGCTGGCCTGGTGCTGCGCGTTGCCGGCGTGCCCGGGCCACAGCGGCGGGCCGGCAACGGGCGTGGGCGCCGGTGCAGGGCCCGGGGCGGGTGCGGGCCCCGGCGCGGGTGCGGGCCCCGGTGCAGGAGCGGGGCTCGGAGCGCCGCCACTCCCTCCCCCGCCACCACCACAACCGCCCAGGATCACGGGCAGGCTCAAGCGCAACAGATCGCGTCTCGTCGTCATCGCGTCCCTCGATTCCTCGATGTCTGGCAGCGTAGCATCGGCGGCCCATGAAACGCTCGCCTCACTTGTTACTGACGCTCCTGCTGCTGGCTGGCTGCGACAGCAAGGCGCCGTCGCCGCCCCCCCTCAGCCCCAAGGCCCGGCTGGGCGAGCTCATCTATGCCGATCGCACGCTCTCGGGCTCCGGGCGCATGTCCTGCGCCACCTGCCACGATCCCGTCTTCACGCATGGGCCGCCGAACGCCCAGCCGGTGCAGGTGGGCGGCGCCTACGAGCAGCTCTTCGGCACACGCGCCGCGCCCTCGATCCGCTACCTGGAACACCAGCCGCCCTTCGACGCAGCCAGGCTGCAGGGCGGCCTGATGACCGACGGCCGCGCAGACACGCTCGCTGCACAGGCGCTGCTGCCGCTGTTCAGTCCGCGCGAGCTCGATGCCGGCGATGTGAAGACCGTGGCCCGCAAGGTGCGCCAGGGCGTGTACGGCGCGCAGTTCAAGGCGGTGTACGGCGCAGAAGAGGTCGACGCCAAGACCACCGTGGCGCAGATCGCCGAGGCGTTGCAGGCCTTTCAGCATGAAGACACGCGCTTTCACCCCTACGACAGCAAGTACGACCTCGTGCTCGCCGGCCGCGAACAACTGACGGCGGCCGAGGCGCGCGGCCTCGCAGCCTTTGAAGATCCAAGGCGCGGCAACTGCGCGTCCTGCCACACGAGCCGCCCCGGTCCCGATGGCAAGCCGCCGCTGTTCACCAACTTCGGCTATGCCGCCTTCGGCGTGCCGCGCAATGCGGCGATCCAGGCCAACGAGGATCCCAAGTACTTCGACGTGGGCCTGTGTCTCAAGGGCAAGCCCGATCAATGCGGCTTCTTCCGCACGCCGGGTTTGCGCAACACGGCGCGCCGGCCGGTCTACTTCCACAACGGCAAGATGACGAGCCTGGCCCAGGTGCTGGATTTCTACGCCACGCGCGACAGCGACGCTGCGCGCTGGTACCCAACGGCCAAGTTCGACGATCTGCGCCCGCAAGACCACGCCGGCATCGCGCCGCTCGCGACGATCACGCCGCAGGACCGGGCGGACATCGTCTGCTTTCTCACCGCGTTGAACGACGGCTACAAGCCGGGCACGCCTGCCGCTGAAAATTGCCGTTAGGTGATCAGGCCTGCTCAGGCCTTCAGGTACTCGACCTTCGACCCCAGCCATCGCTGCACATGCTTTCGTGCAGCCTCGGTATGGGCATCGAGCAGGTTCGGCGCCAGCTCGCGCGCCGCCTTGAGCAGGGCCGAGTCCTCCTGCAGATCGGCGAAGCGCAGCAGCTCCGCGCCACTCTGGCGCGCGCCCATGAACTCGCCGGGGCCGCGGATCTCCAGGTCGCGCCGCGCGATCTCGAAACCATCGGTCGTCTCCGCCATGGCGCGCAGCCGGTCCTTGCCCGTGACCGAGAGCGGCCCGGTGTAGACGAGCACGCAGACGCTGGCCTTGGCGCCGCGACCCACGCGGCCGCGCAGCTGGTGCAGCTGCGCGAGGCCGAAGCGCTCGGCATGCTCGATCACCATCAGGCTGGCGTTGGGCACGTCCACGCCGACTTCGATCACGGTCGTGGCCACCAGCAGGCTCATGCGGCCGGCGCTGAACTCGGCCATCACTGCGGCCTTCTCGGCCGGCGACATGCGCCCGTGCAGCAGGCCCACCGCATGGCCGGGCAGCGCGGCCGACAGCTCGGCATGCGTCTCGGTGGCGTTGCGCAGGTCGATGGCCTCGCTCTCCTCGATCAGCGGACAGACCCAGTAGACCTGCGCGCCCTTCTCCACCTCGTCGCGGATGCGTTCGATCACGTTGGCACGCTTCTCTTCCGCGAAGACCTTGGTGACGATGGGGCTGCGGCCCGGCGGCAGCTCGTCGATGGTGCTCACCTCCAGGTCAGCGAAGTAGGTCATCGCCAGCGTACGCGGGATCGGCGTGGCGCTCATCATCAGCATGTGCGGCTCCAGCGCCATCGAGGCCAGCTTCTTGCGCAGCGCCAAACGCTGGGCCACGCCGAAGCGGTGCTGCTCGTCGATGATGGCCAGCCCGAGGCGCGCGAACTGCACCTTGTTTTCGATGACGGCGTGCGTACCCAGCACCAGCTGCGCTTGGCCCGAGGCGGCCATGTCCATCATCTTCTGCCGCGCCTTGCCCTTGACGCTGCCGGTGAGCCAGGCCACCTGCACGCCCAGGGGCTCCAGCCACTGCACCAGCTTCTTGAAATGCTGCTCGGCCAGGATCTCGGTCGGCGCCATCAATGCGCACTGCCAGCCGGCGTCGATGGCCACGGCAGCGGCCAGCGCGGCCACCACGGTCTTGCCGGAGCCCACATCGCCTTGCAGCAGGCGGTGCATCGGCTGCGGGCGTGCGAGGTCGCCGGCGATCTCCTCGCCCACACGTTGCTGCGCACCGGTGAGGCCGAAAGGCAGCACCGCGAGCAGCTTCTCGTGCAAGCCGCTGCGCTGGGCAATGAGGGCCGGCGCCTTCAGCACGGCGCGTTCGCGGCGCGCTTCGAGCTGGCTGATCTGCTGCGCCAGCAGTTCCTCGAACTTGAGCCGCTGCCAGGCCGGATGGCTGTGGTCCTCCAGCTGCGCCAGCGAGACGCGCGGCGGCGGATGGTGCAGGAACTCCAGCGCTTCCTTGAGCGTGGGCAGGCCGCGCGGCACACTGCCGGCCGGCAACACCTCGGCCAGCGGCGCGCGGCTCACGCCCGCCGACACGGCCTTGCGCAGGTAGTTCTGCGGCAGGCCGGCACTGGTCGGGTAGATCGGCGTGAGCGTGGTTGCCAGCGGCGTGTGCTCGTCCACCGGCTTGACAGTCGGGTGCACCATCTCGCGGCCGAAGAAGCCGCCGCGCAGCTCGCCACGCACACGCAGGCGCTGGCCTTGCGACATCTGCTTCTGCTGAGACGGGTAGAAGTTCAGGAAGCGCAGCAGCAGCTCACCGCTGTCGTCCTCGATCGTGACCAGCAGCTGGCGACGGTTGCGCAGCTCGATGCGGCTGTCGGTGACGACGCCCTCGACCTGCACCGTCTGGCCTTCGCGCGCGGCGGCGATGGCCTCCACGCGCGTCTCGTCCTCGTAGCGCAGCGGCAGGTGCAGGGCCAGGTCGATGTCGCGCAGCAGGCCCAGTTTTTCCATCGCCTTCTGCGGCGCGGACTTGGGTTTGGCGGCGGAGTTTTCGGACTTGGCCTCGGGCATGGGCGCGATTGTGCAGGCGGCGCGGGCGCAATGAGAAAAGCCCGCCGAAGCGGGCTTGGGTTCCGAGGGCGAAGCGCCTCAGGCCTTGCGGCGGCGCGCGAAGCCCAGGCCGGCCAGCGCCACGCCCACGAGGGCGATGGAGCCGGGTTCCGGCACGGCGTTGCCTTCGAAGTTCACGCTGGCCGATTGGCCGTTGACCAGGGTGATGGTCAGGCCATCGACCATGCCGTCAAAGCCGTTGGCCCAGGCCGAGCCGGTCTGCAGGCTGAAGAGGTTGATGAACTCGCCGCTATAGTCGACGCTGGCGCCCGACTGGCCCGAACCGTCCCAACTCACGGCGCCGGCGGTCAGCTCGGCCCAGGTCGGGTCGGTGTAGGTGCCGTAGGTGCCCGAGCGCGGCTGGTCGTAGAACTTCAGCGCTTCGTCGCCGCCCGTGCTCCATTGGTGCCAGGCACCGGCCGGGTCACTGGCGCTGTTCACGAAGTACGGCTCGGCGTTCAGGCGCGAGTGGTACCAGCTGGCGTCGCCCTGTTGCTTGGCGGTGTAGAGCAGCAAGGTCCAGTCCGGCGCACCGGCGGCGCCGTCCTTGTTGGTCCAGTAGCTGATCGAGGCGATGTCCGACAGCTTGACGGCCGAGCCAAAGAGGCTCGCGGCGGAGATGTAGAACTCGCCCTTGGCCGAGCCGTTGCCGGCCAGCGAGGTGGCGCCGAAGCCGAGCGGCGCGCCGCTGCCCAGCGCGCCGTTGGCGACGGCGGCGCTGGTGGGGTCGAGGGTGACGTCGGCGCTGGCCGAGGCGGCCAGGCCCAGGCCGATCAGTGCGGCGCCGAGGATCTTGTTGAGTTGCATGTTGTGGGTCTCCGGAGGGGGTTCAGCGTTCGGTCAGCGATCGATCAGGCCTTGCGGCGGCGAGCCAGGCCCAGGCCGGCGAGGGCCACGCCGACGAGAGCGATCGAGCCGGGCTCGGGCACTTCGTTGATGGCGTTGATCTGCACGGCGGGCACATAGCCGCGCCAGCCGGTGTCTTCCATGAACTTGCCGACGTTGTCGGGGTTGGCCAGGTTGCCCGGGCCCCAGGTCGTGTTCTCGAAGATGCCGTCGGCGTTGGTGTCGGTGCCGATGGTGGCGCCGGTGGACAGGCCGAAGTTCAGCGAGTTGTACGGGCCGGCGGCGTGCAGCGGATCGGCGCCGTAGTCGGCCGTGTTGTAGGCCAGGCCGAAGACGATGGAATCAGGCAACACGACGCCCAGGCCGGCAAAGCTGAAGGTCACGTCGAAGGCCATGCCGTTGTAGCAGCTGCCGTTGTCGGCCATCCACTGCGTGGCACCCTGGCCGCAAGCCGGGTTGGCTTCGGGGCGGTAGGGGATGTCGGCGGTGATGGTCTTGCTGGCGAGCAGCGCGCCGGCCGTGGCGCCGCTGCCCACGCCGTAGATGTTGAAGGTCAGCTGGTGCTGGAAGCTGCTGTTGGCGTCGCCGTAGGTCGAGGCCAGGGCCCAGCTGCTCATGCGCACGGTGACGGTGTCCAGCAGGCGCGCACCGGCGGCGAAGCTGATGCGGTCGCCGGCTTCCGAAGTCGAGGTCGCTTCGTAGCCCAGGCTGGGCAGGTTGGGGACCGACGGGCCAAGGCTGTCGTAGATCGTGTCGGCCTGCGCGGCACCGAGGGCGCCGCAGGCCAGCAGGGTGCAGGCGGCAATCTTGTTGATCTTCATGGGGTCTCCTCCGTCGACGTACGCAGCCCCTCGCTGCGGTCAGAACCGTGTTGGAGCAAACGCCGTGCCAGATTCCGGTGCATGCACCTAACTGGTTATCAAGACTGACAATTTCCTTTCCCCAAGCTTGCGGACATTCAGGCCTCATTCAGGTTTGTAAAGTCTCTCGACTTCTCCCAAGCCCTTGATCTGAGGGGTGCATGGGACAATCGCGCCCCATGTCCTCCCCCCGTTCTTTCACGGTTGCAGACTTCGATTTCGAGCTGCCCGAAGACCTCATCGCCCAGCACCCGGCCGCCGAGCGCAGCGGCTCCCGCCTGCTGGACGGCCGCCAGTTGCCGCCCGCCGACCGCGTCTTCCGCGAACTGCCGGGCCTGCTGCACAGCGGCGACCTGCTGGTCTTCAACAACACCAAGGTCATCAAGGCGCGGCTCTACGGCGCCAAGGCCAGCGGCGGCGCGGTGGAGGCGCTGGTGGAGCGGGTGCTGCCCGGCACGCAGGAGGTCTGGGCCCACATGCGCGCCAGCAAGTCGCCCAAGCCAGGCGCCGTCGTGCGCTTTGCGGACGCCTTCGATGCCGAGGTGCTGGGCCGCTGCGGGCCGGACGACGGGCTCTTTCACCTGCGCCTCTCGGGCGACCCGTTCGCCCTGCTGGACCAGCATGGCCACGTGCCGCTGCCGCCCTACATCACGCATGCCGACGAGGCCGACGACGTGCGCCGCTACCAGACCGTCTTCGCCCGCGAGCCCGGCGCCGTCGCGGCGCCTACCGCCGCCCTGCATTTCGACGAGGCCCTGCTGGCCGAGCTGACGGCGCGCGACATCGACCAGGCGCATGTGACGCTGCACGTGGGTGCAGGCACCTTCCAGCCCGTGCGAGTGGAGCAGCTCACCGACCACAAGATGCACAGCGAGTGGTTCGAGGTCACGCAGGCCACGGTGGACGCCATCGCCGCCTGCAAGGCGCGAGGCGGCCGGGTGGTTGCCGTCGGCACGACGACGCTGCGGGCGCTGGAATCGGCGGCCGTGGGCGGCACGCTTGTGGCAGGCGCCCGCGAGACGGACATCTTCATCACCCCGGGCTTTGACTTCCGCGTGGTCGACCGCCTGGTCACGAACTTCCACCTGCCCAAGAGCACGCTGATGATGCTCGTGAGCGCCTTTGCGGGGTATGAGCACGTCATGGCGCTCTACCGCCACGCCATCGCCAAGGGCTATCGCTTCTTCAGCTACGGAGATGCGATGCTCCTGGAGCGCCAGCCCGGCTGATGTCACAAACGGGTGGCGCCAAACGTCTGAGCAAACATGGACGACGCCACCCGTTTCTTTGACCGCCTGCGCCCCCGGCTGCAAGGCATTGCCTATCGCATGCTCGGCTCCGTAGCCGATGCCGAGGAGCTGGTCCAGGACGTCTGGCTGCGCTGGCATGAGACCGACGCCGATGGCCTGGACAACGCCGAGGCCTGGCTGGTCACCGTGACCACGCGGCTGGCCATCGACCGGTTGCGCGCCGCCAAGGTCCAGCGTGCCCATTACGCGGGCTTCTGGCTGCCGGAGCCGCAGCTGGAGCTCGAAGAGCTGCGCCCGGCCAGCACCGAGGACGCCCCGGCCACGCCCGAGCAGGTGCTGGAGCGGGCGGACGACATCTCCGTCGCCTTCCTGGCCCTGCTGGAACGCCTGAACCCCGAGGCCCGCGCCGCCTTCTTGCTGCGCGAGGTCTTCGACGCCGATTACGCCGAGGTGGCGCAGGCCCTGGGCAAGAGCGAGGCCGCCTGCCGGCAGATCGTCTCGCGCGCCAAGGCGCAGCTGAAGGACGACCGGCCGCGCCACGCCGTGTCTTCTGATCAGCACTACCGCTTGCTGGCCGGCTTTGCCGAGGCTGCGCGCAAGGGCGACTTCGCCGCGCTGCAGGGCCTGCTGGCCGAGGACGCCGAGCTGATCTCAGACGGCGGCGGCATCGTGCCGAGCTTCGGCAAGGCGCTGGCCGGCGCCGCGCGGATCGCGCAGCTCTACTTCGCCGTGTGGCGGCGCAGCGAACGCGGCGAGGCGGTGCAGACGATCGAGCTGGTGCGCATGAACGGCGAATGGGGCCTGCTGCGCTTCATCGACGGCCGGCTGGAGTCGGCGCAAAGCGTGGAGACCGACGCGCAGGGCCTGCGCATCACGCGCATCAACACGCAGCGCAACCCTGAAAAACTGCAAAAGCTGGCCGAGGCCGTCACAAAAACGCGGGCTGCTTCGTCTTGAGAGGTGAGCGCGGCAAAAGTGGCTGCGCCCGAACCCTTCAAACCGACTGACGGAGCCCCATCATGAGCCAACGCCTCAACTACGCCCAAGCCGCCCCCGAACTGTTCAAGAAGTACGTCGAATTCAGCATGGCGCTGAAGAAGAGCAGCCTGGACACCACGCTGCAGGACCTCGTCACGCTGCGCGCCTCGCAGCTCAACGGCTGCGCCTTCTGTGTGGACATGCACGTGAAGGAAGCCACCCTCCACGGCGAGCGCGCCCTGCGCCTGCACCATGTGACCGTGTGGCGCGAATCGACGCTGTTCTCGGCCCGCGAGCGCGCCGCCCTGGCCTGGGTGGAAGTGCTCACGCAGCTGCCGCCGCACGGCGTGCCGGATGCCGCCTTCGCCGCCGTGCGCGAGCAGTTCAGCGAAACCGAAGTGGCGGAGCTGAGCTTCGCCATCCTGGCCATCAACGGCTGGAACCGTCTGGCCATCGGCTTTGCCGCCGTGCCTGGCTCGCAGGACAAGCTCTACGGTCTGGAGAAGGCTGGTCTGAACTGAGCGCCAACTGAACGCAGACTTCAGTCGTCTTCAGCGCGCAGCCAGCCGATGCGGCCCTGGCCCAGCTCGTCGAGCCGGGCCTTGAAGCCGGCTGCATCGGCCAACGCGAACCGGAACCCCACCATCGCGCCGTGCTGCACGTCGAGCTGCTGCGCGCCCGCTGAGTCCAGCTCGCGGCGCAGCAGGCCTTCCATCGCGTAGGGCACGGTGCAGCGCAGCGGCTGCAGCTTGACGAGTGGCACCTTCTCGGCGCCCAGCAGCGCCTGCGCCACCGCATCGGTGTAGGCGCGCACCAGGCCGCCGGCACCGAGCTTGACGCCACCCCAGTAGCGCACAACCGTGGCCAGCACGCCCTCCAGGTCCTGGTGGCGCAGCACCTCCAGCATCGGCCGGCCGGCGGTGCCGCCGGGCTCACCATCGTCATTGGCCGCGCTCTGCCCGCCGGCCATCAGGGCCCAGCAGACATGGGCGGCGCCGGGATGCTTCTCACGCAGCCGCGCCACGATGGCCTGTGCCTGCGAGCGGTCGGCGCAAGGCTCCACGCAGCCGATGAAGCGGCTCTTCTTGAGGATCAGTTCGCTGCGGGCCGCGCCGGCCAGGCTGTAGGGCATGCGGCATTGTCCGTGAGGGCCAAGCGACCTCGGGTAGACCACGGTTCTGCGGGGCGCCGGCGCGATCAGAATCGCTGCTTTGCTGGGGGAATGTCATGCGCCGTGTCTCGACGATGGTTCTTGCTGGCCTGGTGGCCGGCACGCTGGATATCCTGGCCGCATTCGCGAGCTATGTGTCGAAGGGAGCCACCGTGGAGGGCATCCTGAAGTACATCGCCAGCGGCCTGTTCGGCGCCGCGGCCATGCAGGGCGGCACGGCGATGGTCTGGACCGGGCTGCTGTGCCACTTCGCCCTGACCACGGCCATGGCGGCGATCTTCCTGGGGGCGGCACTCAAGTACGGCGCCTTGCTCGACCGACCCTGGCTGTGGGGCGGCGTCTACGGCGTGCTGACCTGGGTCGCGATGGTCTACGTCGTCGTGCCGCTGTCTGCCGTCCCCGGCTGGAAGCTGCCCGAAGGGTGGAGCATCGTCAGCGGCCTGATGTCGCACATCTTCTACGTTGGCGTACCCATTGCGCATATTGCGCAATATGGCTTGCGCGATATGCGCCAGCCCGGCTGACGGCGCCTGCGCGCCGTCGTAGCTCATCAACAATGGCGCCGCACTCCAACCAAGGCCCCCTCTTCATGCGCATCGACTGGTTCTTTCCCCAAAGGCTTGCAGATCGACTCTCGCGCAACGAAGTGTCGAACCGCGAGGTCGGCCATCTGATGCTTGCCAACCAGCTGTTCGGCCTGGTGCTGTTCTACGGCGCGTTCACCTGGGCCAACCCGCCGTGGACGCTGCTCAGCCTGCTGGAAGCCGTTGCCGTCGCAGCTGTGACGCTGATCGGCTTCACCCGCTGCTACTTCGCGGCCGGCGGCGATGACAACCCGCGATTCGCCCAGCAGTTCAACTGCCTGATGTTCGGGTCCTGGCTCTGGTCGACGGCGATCGTGTGGTCGGTCTTCTGGGCGGGAGTGTGGCTGTTCCGCACGCAGCTGTTCGCCGCCGTGCGCTTCGATCAGATGGGACTGGCCCAGAACCTCGCCGCGATCGGCGGCAGCTTTGGATGGTTGTGGACCGTGCTCGCCGCCGTCCTGTGGGAAGCGATCTTCTTCGCGCGTCTTGAAAAGGCGCTGCGCAGGGCGCGCAACCCCGTCTGACGATCAATTGCCCGACTGCGGCGCCAGCTTGACCAGGTCCATCGGCAGATGCTTGGCGACCATGCGCGCCAGCGTGCCGTCCCGCTGCATGGCGCGCACCGCATCCTCCAGCAGCTTGGCCTGGCGCGGCGCGACCGTACTGCGCGAGATGGCCAGGCCGGAGGTGACGGTGCTGGCGTCGGGATGCCAGTCGGAGAAGCGCACCTGGGCCATCCATTGCTCGCTCTGGCCGAACACGCTCCACGGGTAGGCCACGATCAGGCCCATGCGGCGTGCGGTGAAGATGCGCAGCGCGCTGTCGAAATCCGCGGCCTCGCTGAGCCGGCCGCGGCTGCGCAGCTGTTCGAACAGCGCGTCGTAGCCGGGACCGTAGAGAGACTGGCGGATGCGCACGGCGCTGAGCTGGGCATCGGCGAGAAAGTCAGCCTCGGTCTGCACGGGCGAGTCACGCCAGGTGATGGCCATCGGGCGCACCTGGAGCATCGGGATGAGGTTCACGACCTTGGCCCGGTCGTCGCTGGGCAGCACCCAGCTGCTCAGGTCCAGCCGGCCGTTGCGCAGGCCCTGCCACAGCCGCGGCTGCGACTCCACGAAAATCTCCATCTGACAGCCCGTGCGCTGGGCAAGCGCCTCGAAGAGGTCGCGGTCCAGGCCCTGGTAGACGCCCTGGGCATCGCGCCAGTACAGGCGGGGGTAGTCGCGCAGGCCGACGCGCAGCGTGCCGCAAGCGGGCTCATCGGGTGCGGCCCAGGCCACTGAAGGCTTCAGCGGCAACATCAGCAGCAGCGTCGTCAACAGGCTGGAGGCGATCCAGCGTCTTCTTCTGGTTCCGGGCATAGCCCCCCCGTCTTTGCAGGCCAGTCTAGCGCTGTGGCGCGGCCTGCGACAATTCAGCCATGCTCCAGTTTGAACTTCTCAAGACCGAAGGCCGCGCCCGTCGCGCGCGCATGACGCTGAACCATGGCGTTGTGGAAACACCCATCTTCATGCCCGTGGGCACCTACGGCACGGTCAAGGGCGTGATGCCGCGCTCGCTGGAAGAGATGGGCGCCCAGATCATCCTGGGCAACACCTTCCACCTGTGGATGCGCCCGGGGCTGGACATCATGAAGCAGTTCGGCGGGCTGCATAAGTTCGAGAGCTGGAACAAACCCATCCTGACGGACAGCGGCGGCTTCCAGGTCTGGTCGCTCGGCGACATGCGCAAGATCAGCGAGGAAGGCGTCAAGTTCGCGTCGCCGGTGAACGGCGACAAGCTCTTCCTCACGCCTGAGATCTCCATGCAGATCCAGACCATCCTCAACAGCGACATCGTCATGCAGTTCGACGAATGCACGCCGTACGAGACCAAGGGCCACATCACGACCGAGATCGAGGCCCGCAAGTCCATGGAGATGAGCCTGCGCTGGGCCAAGCGCTGCCAGGACGAGTTCGCGCGGCTGGAGAACCCGAACGCGCTGTTCGGCATCGTGCAGGGCGGCATGTTCGAGAAGCTGCGCGACCACTCGCTGAATGGCCTGGCCGCGCTGGACCTGCCCGGCTATGCCATCGGCGGCCTGTCGGTGGGTGAGCCCAAGGAAGACATGCTGCGCGTGCTGGACCACATCGGCCACCAGCTGCCTGCCAACAAGCCGCGCTACCTGATGGGCGTGGGCACGCCGGAAGACCTGGTGGAAGGCGTGCGCCAGGGCATCGACATGTTCGACTGCGTGATGCCAACGCGCAATGCGCGCAACGGCCACCTGTTCACGCGCTTTGGCGACGTGCGCCTGCGCAACGCCCGCAACAAGAGCGACGAGCGGCCGGTGGACCCGACCTGCAGCTGCTACTGCTGCCAGAACTTCAGCCGCGCCTACCTGCACCACCTCGACCGTTGCGGCGAGATGCTGGGCCCGATGCTGACCAGCATTCACAACCTGCACTACTACCTGAACCTGATGAAGGAAGTGCGCGAGGCACTCGATGCCGGCGAGTTCGCGGCCTTCATGAAGCGCTTCGCCGAGGACCGCGCTCGCGGGGTCTGAACGCCGCAACAGCGCCCCCTGAACGCGGTGGGGCGCGACGCTCCACTGCGCACGACTCCGCTGACAATTGACGTCAGGGGAGGGATCGGCGTTCAGCCAACCTCAGACCAGAACAACAGAGGTTGGAAACACCGATGCAAACCATTCGCACCTGGGCGGCGGCCGCCCTGTTCCTCGCTGCCTGCGCAGCACAAGCCACTCCCGTCGCTTCCGACAACCTGAACAGCGCCACGCTGGGCAGCCTCGCCGGCCAGAACACCGGCAGCGGCTGGGCTTCGGGCTGGACGGGCTCGAACAACGTCAAGGTCGTGAACGCCCTCGCAGCCGATGGCGCCATCACCGGTGACGCGCTGGCCTTCAGCGGTGCCGACAACGCCAGCGCCGCCACTCGTGTGCTGGGCAGCACGATCAGCGCCAGCCATGTCCTCATCGACTTCAACCTGCAGTTCGACGCCGGCCAGATCGACGGCAACGACTTCCTGGCGCTGTGGTTCGGTGATTCGACCGGCCCCAACATCGGCGTCAAGGGCAACTGCGACGGCGCAGCCGGCTGCAACGGCGCCGACCTGTTCGTGCGCACCAAGGGCACGAGCGGCTCGTTCTCCACGGCCATGACGGTCGGCACGACCTACCACCTGTACGCGCTGCTGGAAAAGACCGGCAACTCGTCGGTCTACAACAGCTTCTCGCTGTGGGTGGACCCGACCGCCGACGAGATGAAGAACTTCAGCGGCGCTGATGCCGTCTTCACCGGCGCTTCGTCGATCAGCTCGTTCAGCACCATCGGTTTCCGCAACGCCAACCTGGACAGCAACGATGTGGTGCTGGTCGACAACCTGAACATCAGCACCGTGCCGGAACCCAGCGGCATCGCCCTGGCCGGCATCGCCCTGCTGGGCCTGGTGGCAACGAGCCGCCGCCGCGCTGCACGCTGATCGATCGCACAGGATCCCGCGCAGCTCCTGCTGCGCACGAAAAGCCCGCGCAGCCCTTGCACGCGGGCTTTTTTCATGGGGCGTGGATACTCGCCCCATGCTGAACTTCATCTGGCGCGCGCTGCGCGGGCTGCTGCGCTTCATCCTCGCCATCGTCATCCTCTTCGAGGAATGGGGCTGGGCCTGGTTCGCCCGCATCATGGGCTACGTCGGCCGGCTGCCGGTGCTGCGCGCCATCGAGCGCTGGATCGCCAACCTGCCGCCGTACGGCGCACTCGTGATGCTGGTGGCGCCGGCGCTGCTGTTGCTGCCGGTCAAGCTGCTGGCGCTGTACATGATCGGCAAGGGCCGCACGGTGTATGGCATCTCGGTGATCCTGATCGCCAAGGTGGTGGGCACGGCGCTGGTGGCGCGGATCTTTCAGCTGATCCATCCGGCCCTGATGCGCCTGCCGTGGTTCGTGCCGCTCTACGCGCGCTGGACGCGCTACAAGGAAGCGCTGCTCGCCTGGGTGCGAGAGAGCGCCGCCTGGCGCACGGCGCGGACCATCAAGCTGCGGATGCGGCGGATTTTTCGCCGCTCCTCAAGAGGCAGCAAGTAATCGCTGCACGCTGGCCTGCAGGCCTTCGGGGCTGACCTGGCCTGAGGCCTGCGCCTCGCCCGCCACCAGTCCCACTTCGCTGCGCAGGCCGCGGCGGAAGGGCTTGGCCATCGCCACGCCTTCCACGCGCGAGAAGTACGAGCCCCAGAGGTTGTGCAGGGCCAGCGGCACGACGGGAACGTCGCGGCCTTCCAGCAGCTTCATCACGCCGCCCTTGAAGGGCTGGAGCGTGCCGTCGCGGGTGATGCCGCCCTCGGGGAAGATGCAGAGCAGCTCGCCGTCGTCCAGCACCGCGCGGGCCTGCGCGAAGGCGGCCTCGTAGGTGGCTGGGTCGACCGATTGCGGCGCGATCGGAATCGCCTTGACCAGGCGGAACAACCAGCCGAGCAGCGGAGACTTGAAGATCTGGTGATCCATCAGGAAGCGGATCGGCCGCGGCGAGGCCGCCATCATCAGCACCGGATCGATGAAGCTCACGTGGTTGCACACCAGCACCGCCGCGCCTTGCGTGGGGATGTGCTCGGTGCCGCTGGCCCGGAAGCGGTAGACGACACGCGTCAGCAAGAAGGCCACGAAGCGCAGCAGGTACTCGGGCACGATCAGGAACACATAGCCGGCCACCAGCACGTTGAGCAAGCCCACCACCAGGAAGATCTCGGGAATCGTGAAGTGCGCCGCCAGCAGCGCGCCGGCCATCAGCGAGCTGGCGATCATGAAGATCGCGTTGAGGATGTTGTTCGCCGCGATGATGCGCGCCCGGTGCGTGGCCGGTGCGCGCAGCTGGATCAGCGCATACATCGGCACGCTGTACAGGCCCGCGAACAGCGCCAGCAGGAAGAGATCGGCCAGCACGCGCCAGTGGGCATGATCGGCCATGAAGACCTCCACGCCTTGCGCCGCGCCCGGCACGAAGCCGCGCGAGGCGAAGTACAGATCGATGGCGAAGACGCTCATGCCGATGGCGCCCATGGGCACCAGGCCGATCTCCACCTGGCCGCGCGAGAGCTTCTCGCACATCAGTGAGCCCAGACCGATGCCCAGCGAGAAAACGACCAGCAGCAGCGAGGCCACATGCTCATCGCCCGACAGCACCTGCTTGGCAAAGGCGGGGGAAGTTGGCGAGAAAGACCGCGCCGAAGAACCACATCCACGAAATGCCCAGCAGCGAGCGGAACACGGCGAGGTAGCGATGCGCGAGCTTGAGGTTGGCCCAGGTCTCGGTGACCGGGTTCCAGTTGATCTTCAGACCCGGATCGCTGGCTGGCGTGTTCGGGATGAACTGCGCCACGATGCGCCCCAGCACGGCCGCGCCCAGGCAGCCGATGGCAGCGTAGCGCGGGCCGTCGCCCGGCACGGCGATCAGCAGGCCGCCGGCCAAGTTGCCGAGCAGGATGGAGACAAAGGTGCCCATCTCCACCATGCCGTTGCCGCCGGTCAGCTCCTGCTCCTGCAGATGCGCTGGCAGGTAGGCGTACTTGACCGGCCCGAACAGCGTGGAGTGCAGGCCCATGCCGAACACGCAGGCCAGCAGCGCCGGCACGTTGGCCGTCATGAAGCCCCAGGCCGCCACGGCCATGATGAGGATCTCGAGCGACTTCACGAGCTGCATCACCCGCGCCTTGTCGTGCTTGTCCGCCAGCTGCCCGCTGGTGGCCGAGAACAGCACGAAGGGCAGGATGAACAGCGCGCCGATCACCAGCCCGGCTTGCTCGGGCTTGAGCCACTGCAACTGCAGCTGGTAGGTCACCATCACGGTGAAGGCGAACTTGAACAGGTTGTCATTGCCCGCGCCGAGGAACTGCGTCCAGAAGAAGGGCGCGAAGCGGCGCTGCTTCAGGAGGGCGAACTGGGTGCTGTGTTCAGGATGGCTCATGTGCGGAAGTGGCGGCGAGTGGCGAAGACGGCTGGCTCGAAGGATCGGCCCTGCCAGCTGACGAAACGCTTGAGCAGGAAGTCAAACATCAACGGGTTGTGGTCCCGCACGGTTTCTAGCATGTCGGCATGACTGGCTTGCAGCAGGTTTGCCCGCACGAGTCCGCCCAGACGATACAGGGGCTTGACGCCCGGCAGCGGGTAATCCGAGCCGTGCATGAGGCGTTCGTGCCAGTCGGTGCGCGAAAGCACGGTGCGCCACACCTCGGGCTCGCGGTTGGCCTGGAACAGCGCCGACACGTCGCCGAGCAGCAGGCCCTGCCATTGCTTTTCGTCCATCAAGCGTGCGAAGAGGTCGAAGGCCTGGGCGCGGCCCGGGCGTCTGGCATCGAGATCCAGCGCATGGCCCAGCGATGCGCAATGGGCGACGATCACGCGCACGCCATGCTGCAGCGGCGCGCGCACCAGCAGCGGGTTGCCGAGCTCGTCGCGGCCGGCGCCGGGCACGGCCTTCTCCTCGCCGCAATGCACGATCAGCGGCATCTTCGCAGCGGCCATGCGATCGAACAGCGGCCTGCAGCGCGGATCGCGCAGGTCGATGTTCATGCTCGAAGGCAGCCACTTCATGGCCACGGCGCCCTGCTTCAATGCCGCGTCGAGGCGCTGCATCGCGTCAGGCCGGTAAGGATGGATCGAGGCCACCCAGGCATAACGCGATGGCAAAGCGGCAGCCGTCGCGGCTGCATAGGCATTGGGCACGCTGAAGGTCGTCCACTCAGGGCGTGGCTGGCCAGCGGCGTCGATGGCCTCGTCGAAGGCGAAGAGCATCCACTTGGCGCCGGGCGGAAAGTCGTGCGTGAGCCGCGTCAGACGCGAGACGAAGGCGCGATCCACGCTGGGCGCGTCGCTCGGCACGTCGGCAGCGCCAAGGATGAAGCGCTTGCGCAACGACTCCAGCGGATGCCACCACTGGTTCATTGACGCATGGATGCGGCAACCCGAGCCGCTGTCGCCGGTGCCGAGCAGGTGGCAGTGCACGTCCCACAGCTGTGCAGGGTCCAGGCCCTGCCAGGCCTGTCGCATGAGCGCGTGATCACGCAGCGCGGGTGGCAGCAGCCCGGTGCAGGGCTGGGCCTCTTCGCGTGCTTCGCCGATCAACGAGGTTAGGAAGCCCACGGCAGCAGCGCCGCAACAAAGGAATTGACGGCGCTTCATGGCTTCGACGACGCAATGATTTCTACAGGCCCTGACAGGCCCGCGCGTGGCATCCATCGGAACACCGAATCGACTGTGGTGGTGGCGATGCGGCCGGCAAAGCGTTCGCCGCTCGGGTGATCGTTGAAGCTCACGTTGGCGCGCGTGGTCTCGGCGCCAAGGCGGGTCAGCGCGGAGATGTAGAGCACCTGCGGCTGGTAGCCGTGGCCGCGCAGCCAGTCCTGCGCCGTGGCGCGGCTCCAGACTTCGTTGCTGGCGCCCATGGCGAGCGTCTCAACGACCCACTGGTTGCTTTGCTGGAAGCGCTGGGCCCAGGCGTAAGCCACCATGCTGTAGTGCGGTTCGTCCATGGAGAGCACGCGGCCGTTGCTGCGCAGCAGCGGCAGCAGCGCCTGCTGGATCTCGGGCTTGAGCACGATGTACGCGGCCTCATAGCGCCAGGGCTTGTCCATGAAGAATTCGCCCAGGCCCTGGCGATAGATGAAGCCGCGATCCGTGCCGCAGGGGTTGAGCTTGTGCAGCACGCGCCACGGCCCTTCGGCCGATCGGTAGGCAAAGCCCATGTGCGACCAGCGCAGACCGTAGTTCTGCAGGTTCTGGCCGGCGCGGGCGAGCAGCACGACGTCCGCGCCGCTGGCATCGAGACGCGCTGCGGTGGCCTGCGCCATCGCCATGCCGCGTTCGATGTCGGCGATGGTGGCCGGCTCTTCAACGCAGGTCTGACCTGCGTTGGCGGCGAGATGCAGCGCCAGCAGCAGGAGCGCGAGGAGCCGCCTCATCGCGTCACCCGCTCGTTGTAAAGCAGACTCTTGCCCACCTCGTTCGGAATGAAGGCCACGGCGCGGCCGGCGGCGGAGATGACGGTGCCGCTGGCGATGACGGTCAGCGCGCAGACCGTGCCCGAGGCGACGACGACGTTACCGGTGAACTGCACGCTCATGCGGGCGCCGTCGGAAGCGCGCTCCAGCACCCAGACCGTGCCGCCGGCCACGGCAGTGACGGAGACGACGGTCAGCACCGCCGCGCCCGAGGCGATGGCGAACGGCGCGGCCACGGAAACCGCGACGGGCACGGCAGAGAGCGCGGAGAGATCAGTGGACGCGTCGCTTTGAGGCTCGGCGTTCGAGGCGAGGGGCAGCGCCAGGACCAGGGCGGACACAAGCGCAAGACGAGCGTTCTTCATGGTGTCCTCCGTCTTCAGCGACTGGCGTCAAAGCGATCGGCCTCGTGCGCATCCCGCAGCATCTTGGCCAGCGTGAACACGTTGGAGATCAGGTAGAGCCAGCCCAGGCCGAGATACGACTTCCACACCGGCTGGATCTCCATGCGCGCCAGGCCCCAGCCCGTCATGCCCATGGCCAGCGCGAAGCCGCCCCACACGACGAGGCGCCACAGCGGCGTGTCGCTGGAGCCGGCCTGCACGTCGCGGATGAACTTGGCCAGCGCGAAGGCGGTGGACATGCAAAAGACGTAGGCCATGATCATGAAGGCGCGGTCGATGTCGCTGCCGGGCAGCCAGGCCAGGCCGATGCCGCAGGCGGCCACCGAGATGCCGAAGGAGATCCAGACCTGGGCGCGCCAGGCGGTCGTGTCACGACGCATCGCGGGAAGGTTCTCAGGAAGGTCCATGGAGCAGGCTCCGCTGTTGAGGTGGCGCGATGATGTCCACGCCGCCCCGCGTCGTCTCGTTTGCCGATGCCTCGTAGCGATTTTTAGCCTCATTGGTATCGTTTTGCGATACCGTTGCGGCCATGGCCAGCACACAGACCCTGATCGAGCTCATCAAGGCAGAACTCAAGACCGCCGGCCTGAGCTACGCCGACCTGGCGCGCGAACTGGATCTTTCGGAGTCCAGCATCAAGCGCATGTTCGCCAGTGGCGGGGAGATGCCGCTGTCGCGCATCGACGAGATCTGCCGGGTGCTGCACTGCGATTTCGCTGAACTCAGCGCCAAGCTCGCCCAGCCGGTGAAAGAGCGCGGCCAGCTCACGCTCGAGCAGGAGCGCGCCGTGGTGGCCGACCCCAAGCTGCTGCTGGTGGCGATCTGCTGCCTGAGCCAGTGGAGCTTCGAGCAGATCGTCGCGGCCTATCGCATCACGCAGGCCGAGACCACGGCGGCGCTCGTGCAGCTGGATCGGCTCGGCGTGATCGAGCTGCGGCTCGGTAACCGCTACAAGCTGCTGCTGGCCAAGACCTTTCGCTGGCATCCGCAGGGGCCCGTGATGCAGTTCTTCCGCGAGGACGTGGTGCAGGACTATTTCTCAGGCAGCTTCGACGGCGACGGCGAGCTGCTGATGCTGGTGCACGGCCAGCTCGGCCGGCCGATGGCGCGCGAGCTGGCGATCCGCCTGCAGCGCGTGGCCGAGGACTTTGCGCGCCAGCACATGCTGGAGCAGAAGCTGCCCGAGGACGAGAAGCAGGGCTACACGCTGGTGATGGGCTTGCGGCACTGGTTGTTCGAGCGCTTCCGGTATCTGGAGCGCTGAACAGCGCCGTTCACCAGAACTGCCAGTTCTTCGTCACCACCACCCACACGCCCAGCACACCGTTCGTGACGGCATGCGCGATCACGGCGGACCAGAGCTTGCCGGTGCGGATGTACAGCCACGCATAGGCCAGGCCGGCGATGGCGGCGGCCAGCCACAGGGTGTGGGCCAGCACGAAGATGCCGGTGCAGACGAGCACGGCGCGCAGGCCGACGGCGTGGGGATCGACGGTCTCGAAGCGCGGGCTCTCGATCCAGCGCATCAGGAAGCTGCGCCAGAAGAGTTCTTCCATCACCGGCACCAGCAGCGCCGCGCCGCACCAGCGCACGACCACCAGCGACCAGTCGATCAGGCCCGCGTCGTTGACGGGCACGAAGGTGGCCGTGGCTTCGGTCAGGCGCAAGCCGGGATGGTCGAGGTTGATCCACAGGACGAAGACGACGAGGCCAACGCCGATCGCCTGCAGCGTCTGGCGCGCGTCGGGCAGGTTCTGGCGCACCAGCTCGCCGTACTCGTGGCGGAACCAGATCATGAGACCGGCGACGCTGGCCAGGCTCAGGCCGTAGACCCAGCGCGCGTCGAAGCCCCCGGATCCCGGAAAGCCGGCGAGCAGCCCGCGCACGGCGAGCAGCGCCATGAACAGGGCGAAGGGGAGGATGCGGGCGCGGGCTGCTGCAGAGAAGCCGGCCCCCATCTCAAACCGCTTTCTGTTCGAGGACGTAGCTGGCGCCGTCGTACTGGCCGAGCTTGTCGACCAGCATGGGCAGCGCTTCCTGCAGCCCGTCGTACAGGGTGTAGGGCGGATTGGCGATGAACATGCCCGAGCCGAGCATGCCAAAGCCGCGGTCGTTGGTCTGCTGCTGGACGGTCAGGCGCACATGCAGCCAGCCCTTCTTGGCGCCGGCATCGGCGGCGGCCTTGAGGCGCTGCGGCAGCTGGCTCGAATCGAGCAGCTGCAGCTGCGGATACCAGATCATGAAGACGCCGTCGGCAAAGCGCGTGAGGCCTTCGCGCAGGGCGGCGAGCACCTTGGCGTAGTCGGTCTTGATCTCATAGGGCGGGTCCATCAGCACGGCACCGCGCTTGGAAGGCGGCGGCAGCTCGCCCTTGAGCGCGGCAAAGCCGTCGGTGTCGGCCACCTGCGTGTTGGAGCGCGGCTCCAGGTAGCTGGCGAGGATGCGGTGATCGGTCGGGTGCAGCTCGTAGACGCGCAGCCGATCGGTCTCGCGCATCAGCAGGTTGGCGATGGCGGGCGAGCCGGGGTACTGGCGCAGCTGGCCGTCGGGGTTGAACTCCTTGACCAGGGCCATGTAGCGCTCGATCAGCGCCGGCGGGTTCTTCTCGTCCCACAGCCGCGCCACGCCGGAGGAATACTCGCCCTTCTTCTGCGCGTACTGGCCTTCGACCGAATAGCCGCCGGCGCCCGCGTGGGTGTCCACGAGCGTGTAGGGCTTGTCCTTTTCGGCCATGTAGCGCAGGACTTCGGCAAGGACGATGTGCTTGAGCACATCGGCGTGGTTGCCGGCATGGAAGGCGTGTCGGTAGGCGAGCATGGCTCGATTGTCGGCGAAGACCTTCGATCCCAGTATGTCGCCGCTTGCCAGCACAGCGGGCAGGAGCCGCTACTGCTGCGCGGCGCCGGGATGGCGTGCCCTGCCCCTCAGCGGCACTGTGCCCAGCGGCTCGCGGTACTGGCGCGTCTGGCGCAGCAATTCATCCTCGATCCGCACGGCCTTGCCGCGCAGAGACGAGCGTTGCGTCAGGGCCAGATCGGGCGTCAGGGAGCCGGCATCGACGACGTAGTTGCCGGTCTTCTCCTCCCACTGCGTCCACAGGCCGGGATTGCCCACCAGCAAGTTGTTGAACATCTCCACCCGCTCGCACCAGGACGCCGCCCGCAGCCAGACGACGTTGGCGCCCGTGGCCACGAGCGTGTTGTGGGCAAGGCGCAGCTCGTTGCGCTCCCAGGCCTTGCCCTCGACACCGTAGGAGATGAGGTAGGGGTTCTCAGGCTGGCGGCCCTTCTCGATGTAGTTGCCCACCACGATGCAGTCGCCGCCATCGGGGAACTCCAGCTCCACGCTGGCGTGGCCGCCCGCGTCGCTGATGCGGTTGCAATAGATGCGGTTCTCCGCGGCGCGGCTCTTCACCAGGTGGCCGGCCTGGCCGTGGTGGAACCAGCAGCCGGTCAGCGTGAGCGAGCCGATGCGCCCGGCGTAGAGGTTGTGGGTCTGGCCCTCGTGGCGGACGATGGAGCCGAACTCGCAGCCCTCGGCCACCAGGCTCACGTCGCGCCCGTTGCCGGCCAGCAGGCCGTTCTCGTTGTCGTGGAAGCCGCAGTTGATGAGCCGCAGGCTGCCAGCCTCGAGCCGGATACCAGCGCCGTTGCGGTCGGGCACGCGGCAGCCGATGAAATCAAAGCCCTCGATGGTCTGGTCTTCGCCGCGCGTGACGAAGATGGCCTTGCCTTGCGCCGACGAGCCCGAGGCCAGCATGCGCACGCGCCCACCCACGGCGCGCAGGGTGAGGCCGCGCTGCGGCCAGATGGCCACGTCGGCGATGTACTCGCCGGCGTCGACCTCGATCAGCGCGCCGTCGGCCGCTTGGCGGGAAGCTTCTGCCAGAGTCTTGATCGCTCGGCCCGGGCCCACGCGCATCGGCCCTCCGCCGCGTGCGGGCAAGGCCAGGGCCAGCGATGCGAGCAGCAGCCCGCGGCGAGAATGCGCGCTCTGTTTTTCCATGGCCCCATCATCTCCCATGCCCAGCCTTTTCGATTCCATCCAGTTCGGTGACGTGAGCCTTGCCAACCGCATCGTCATGGCGCCGCTGACGCGCAACCGCTCGGTCGGCCTCCTGCCCGGCCCGATGACCGTCGAGTACTACCGCCAGCGCGCCAGCGCTGGCCTGATCATCAGCGAAGGCACGCAGATCACGCGCCAGGGCCAGGGCTACCTGGACACGCCGGGCATCCACAGCAAGGAGCAGATCGCCGCCTGGAAGCAGGTCACCGACGCCGTGCACGCCGAGGGAGGCAAGATCGCCGTGCAGCTCTGGCACGTGGGCCGCATCTCGCACGTGATGTTCCAGCCCGAGGGCGGAGCGCCCGAGTCGTCCACCGCGCGTGCCGCCGTGGGCAAGACCTTCACATCCGAGGGCTTTGTCGATGTCTCCGCACCGCGCGCGCTGTCGACCGCTGAAGTTCCGATCGTGGTGAAGAACTTCGTGCATGCCGCCGAGTGCGCCATGGAAGCCGGCTTCGACGCCATCGAGGTCCACGGCGCCAACGGCTACCTGATCGACCAGTTCCTGCGCGACAGCATCAACGATCGCAAGGATGAGTACGGCGGATCGATCGAGAACCGCGCACGGCTGCTGGTGGAAGTGATGACGGCGATCTCCGCGGCCATCGGCCGCGGCCGCACGGGCCTGCGCCTGTCGCCGGTCACACCCAGCAACGACGCCGGTCAGGACAGCAACGCGCAGGCGTTGTTCAACCATGTGGCGCAGCAGCTGGCTCCGCTGGGCCTGGCCTTCTTGGAAGTGGTCGAAGGCCAGACCGGCGGTGCGCGCGACTTCGCGCCCTTCGACTTCGCCGCGATGCGTTCGCACTTCAAGGGCCCCTGGATCGCCAACAACGGCTACACCCGCGAGCTGGCCCTCGAGACCATCGCCAAGGGCGAGGCCGATGCCATCTCCTTCGGCCGCGCCTTCATCTCGAACCCGGACCTGGTGCGCCGCCTGCGCCTGAACGCCGAGCTGACGCCGCTGGATCGCGCCACGCTCTACGGCGGCGACGCCCGCGGCTACATCGACTATCCGGCCTTGGCCTAAGTTTTGGCCTGAAACAGCTCGCGGATGCTCACTTCGCGCGGGCCGGGCACGAGCTCGAAGCTCTGTCCGGCCTCGATCGTGCCGGGTGAACGCACCGCAAGGTAAAAGCCGCACCAGCCGCTCTGCACCATCATCTTGGCGGCCTGCTTGAAGCCCATCACGGCGTTGAACTTGAAGCAGGGAAAGCGCGGCTCGCTCACGGCCAGCTCGCAGTCGGGGAAGCGCAGCACATCGCCGATGTGGGCGTCCTGCTCGAGCAGGCCGGTGAGGGTCAGGTTCTCGCCCAGGCTGCCGTGAGCGAGCGCCGCGTCCCAGGCCTGAGCACCGGCCTGGGCACGCACGGTGCGCCAGAACTCGTAGTGCTCCAGCGGATAGGCGTAGACCGCCTTGGTGATGCCGCCGTGCACGCTCGGATCGGCCTGCTCGTCACCCTCCAGGCCCAGGGCCAGCACGGCCACGGGGCCCGTGCGCGGGCGCTTGGCGATACCGCTCTGCACCACGCCTTGCGAGGTTTGCAGGGGAGCGGCGCGGGCGGTGTTCAGCGAGACGAGCTTCATGGGCGCGATTGTCGCCGCCCGGGGCTTGCGCATCGGCGCGACACTGCGGGATCTCCAGCTCCGCGCAGATCGTCATGCCCGCCCTTCGCCCGACCCACGCCGACATCGAACTCCGCAACCGCTGCAGCCGCTGGCTCAACGGCAACCGGCCCTGGCGCTCGATGCGCGAATCGCTGCAGGCCCTGCTCACGCTGCCCGAAGCCGATCAGGCGCTGGACGTGTATGGCGACGGCGCCGTGCTCCAGGCCCTGGAGGCCGAAGGCGCGGCGCTGCTCGGCAAGCCCGGCTGCGTCTTCTTCCACAAGGGCGTAGCGGCACAGCTGGCGGCCTTGAAGGTCTGGTGCGCCGATTCAGCCGGCCCGGTCGTGCTGCATCCGCAGAGCCACATCGCGGCCGACGAGGACGAAGCGCTGGAGCGCCTGAGCGGCTTGCGCGCCCAGATGCTGGGAGCGCCCGATGTGCCGTTCACCGCCGCCGATCTGGCCGCACTGGCGGAGAAGCCGGCGGTGGTGGTCGTGGAGCTGCCGCTGCGGCGCGGCGGCTTCCGCTTGCCAGGCTGGGATGAGCTCGTGGCGATCAGTGACTGGTGCCGCGCGAACGGCGTGCGGCTGCATCTCGACGGTGCGCGGCTGTGGGAATCGGCGCCGCACTACGGCCGCTCGCTGGCGGAGATTTCGGCGCTGGCTGATTCGGTCTACGTCTCGTTCTACAAGGGGCTGGGCGGCCTGGCGGGCAGCCTGCTGCTCGGGCCAGAAGACTTCACCGCTGCGTTGGCGCCGTGGAAGACGCGGCTCGCCGGCAACGTCTACACGCTCTACCCCTTCGTGCTCAGCTCGATCGCGGGGCTGCGCCAGCAACTGCCGCGCATGGCGGCGTACCGCGAGCGCGCCATCGGCCTGGCCGCGCGGATGAGCGCCGAGCCGGGCTGGCTGGTGGCGCCCGAGCCGCCACAGACCAACTCCTTCCAGCTGCACCTGACCGTCGAACCGAAGCGCCTGCGCGAGGCCATGCTGGGCGTGGCGCGCGATCAGGGCTTCTGGCTTGGCGCGCGGGCGGTGGAGTCGCACCTGCTGGACGGCGGATCGATGGTGGAGATCATCGTCGGCGAGGCGGCCGATGGCTGGACCGACGGCGAGGCCATCGAGGCTTGGCGCCTCGCTGCATCGGCCGCAACCGGCGCCTGAGCGAGGCTCTCTTCAGCGGCGGCGACGCGTCCAGCCCACCAGGCCGAGGCCCAGGCCCATCAGGGCCCAGGCGCCAGGGATTCAGTTTCATGGGTACGCCTTGATGCCGACCAAGTGCGGCTCCCGCTTGTTTCGCCCGACGCCGTGAGGGCGGCAAGGAGAAGCCCGCGAACACCAGAAGTTGGGGACAGAGCGCAGGCCGCACAGGCGACGGCGCCCTCGCCTTGCGACTCCATTGCGCCGGCCCAGAAATTGATGCAACATCGCCGCGAATGACAACGTTGTCTATTTCTTGAACTGAGCAGAACTGCCATGCCGAGAACCGCACTGACCGACCTCGAGCGTCCCCATCCCACGCTGCGCATGGTGGCGCAGGCCTCGGGGGTGTCGATCACCACCGCCTCCCGGGTGATCAACAACTCGCCGCATGTGCGTGCGGCCAAGCGTGCCGCGGTGCAGGCGGCGATCGCCAAGCTGGGCTTCGTGCCGAACGGCATCGCCAAATCGCTGGTGCGCGGGCGCTCCAACACCGTCGGCCTGGTGGCGCAGTTCTTCGAAAGCCCGTTCTACGCGCGGCTGCTGCGCAGCGTGGAGGAAACACTTTCGACGCAAGGCTATGGACTGGTGGTGGCGAGCGGCCACTGGAACCGGCGTGAGGAGGAGCAGTGCGTGGCCACGCTGCGCGAGCGGCATGTGGACGGCATCATCGTGCTGACGGGCTCGCTGGACGATGGCTTCCTCAAGTCGCTTGCCTCGGACCTGCCGGTCGTCGTCACCGGTCGCGATCTGGAGGCCCCTGGGCTGCACGCGCTGCGCTCCGATGACCACCAGGGCGCGCTGGCCGCGACGCGGCACCTGCTGCAGCTCGGCCACCGCCGCATCGCTCACATCGCTGGCGCGCAGAACCACGCCGATGCGCATGAACGCGAACGCGGCTACCGCGATGCACTCACCGAATGCGGCGTTGCTGTCGACCCCGAGCTGATCGTTCAGGGCGACTACCTGGAGGAGGGCGGCGCGCAGGCGCTCGAGCGCCTGCTGGCGCGTGGCATCGATTTCACCGCCGTCTTCGCCGCCAACGATCAGATGGCCACCGGCGCCACCCAGGTTCTGTTCCGACGCGGCCTGCGCGTGCCGGCGGATGTCTCCGTCGTCGGCTTCGACGACTTGCTGGCGGCCAAGTACGCCTCGCCGCCGCGGACCTCGGTGAACCTCTCGGTGGCCGAGCTCGGACGACGGGCGGCGCTGGCGATGCTGGATCTCTTGGCGGGAAGAAAGCCGACGGTGGGCGCGCCGATGCCCGAGTTGGTGGTGCGGGGGTCGACGCATCCCGTAAGCTGAGGCTCATGCAGACCTATGCCCAGATCCCCAGCCGAACCCTCCTGATCGCCGGCCACCCCAACAGCGCCTGGTCGATCGCCGACGAAGGCACGCCCGGGTCCTTCGAAACCGAGTTCACATTCCGGATCACCAGCGCCGGCGGCAATGGCTATTTGCTCGTGTACGCCTCGCTGGATGGTGGCTACGCCGCAGACAGCTGGCACGCCTCCATCGAAGAGGCCTACGCCGTAGCCAGCGAGCAGTTCGGCATCGAGCGGAGCGAATGGTCCTGACAGAGAGCGCAGACGATGGCATAGACAGCCCTGAATTCACGACGGGGCGGTAAGCTCCCGCGCAAAGAATTCGCCTTCACACAGGCAAGGAGCGCGGCATATGCCGGGGTGGGACAACAAGCCGAGGTCGTACGGCAATTTCGACCAGAACATCGGCGTTCCGGGCGTCGTCTACGTCCTCGAGAACGGTGGGCTGCGATCCGGCTTCGTGAAGATCGGCTGCACGCGGTACTCAGGTCACAAGCGAGCCAGCAGCCTGAACGAGGACGCCAATACGGGAACACCGGGTACGTTCCGATGCACGTTCGAGGTCCGCACCGAAGACTGTGGCCAGGCCGAGCGGCAGGTGTTTGCCGAGCTCGCCGCTCACCGACGGGGCAAATGGGGGCAAGAGTTCTTCGAGGTGGAGCTGGCTCATGCGCGCGAGGTGATCGAGCGGGTGTGCCGAGAGATCGACGCGGCGGCCGCGCTCGAACCCTCGCCTCCGGCGTCTCGGGTGGTTCAGATGATGTCGCCTCCGCCGTGGGAACGGCCGCACAGCCCCTCAGCAAAGTCTCGTGGTCCGGTTCGGCTGGTTCTGACCTTGGCCTTGGTCATGGTCATGGCCGGCCTCTTTCTCTGGTTCCAATTGAAGGTCTCGCTGTTAGCGCGTCAGCTCACTGTCCAGCCCGCACCTCAGCAGGCACCAGTCCAGCGCTTGTCGCAAGCTCAGCCTTCTCCGCCAAAGCGGCCTGTCCAAGCCGTGCTTGTGGACGCGGAGCGTGCGTCGCTTGACGCCGCGTGCGGCAACGAAAAGAGCGCTCGCGGGCCTGCCGCATTTGCTCAGTGCCAGCAGCGACTCCTGGATGAGCTGGCGGCGGCCGCGCCCCCCGTGGACCTTTCAGGGCTGAGCCTGCTTGAGCGTTCGTCGATGAACTCCGCCTGCGAGCCCGTCGGCCAGATGCGCGGTCCGGCCGGGCTGAGATCCTGCTTGGCCGACCAGGTTGCGAAGCTGAAGGATTCGCCCGACCGCATAGACCTGAGCCGGCTCTCGCGCGACATGCGGATGTCCATCGACGCCGTTTGCAGCCATGCCAAGCACACGTTGGGTCCCGCCGATTACTACCAGTGCGCTGCCAACCATCTGCGGGAGATGGGCTGGACATCGCCCTAGCGGGCGGAAAAAGCCCACCCGGCAGGGGTGGGCCAAAGGTACGCGGGGATCTGTCGCGTGCCTAGGAGGACCGGTGAACGACCGGTGAATGGTCAGAAGCTGTGGCGGATGCCCGCGACGACTTCGGTCAGGTTGCGGTGGGACGCATCAGTCAGGCCCACCGGGATGAGGCCCGCCGCGCGATCGACATAGCCCGCGCCTTCGTTCTTGAAGCGCGTCAGCGAGCTGTACAGGGCCGTGCGCTTGGACAGGCCGTACTCGTAGCCGACGCCGAAGGCTTGCGTCTTGCCCTCGACCAGCGCGCCGTCATTCTTGCTTTCGACGTACTGGGTCTTGAACTGATGCTGGCCCAGGCGATAGCTCGCACCCAGCCAGTAGCCCTTGCCGTCCTTGTCCGCGACGGTGCGGTCGTCGACCTGGATGACACCGCCATTGAAGCGGAAGTTGTTCCAGTCGTAGGCCGCAGCGGCCGAGACGGTGCGCACGTTCTGACCGATCTGTTCCGCCTTGTCGTTCACCACCGAGACCATGCCTTCGAAGCCATAGCCCTTGTAGCGACCGTAGAAGTCAGTTGTGCGGTTGCCGAAGGTGTTGCCGGCCACCTCGCCCGCGCCCCACAGCGCACCGGCCGTGAAGCCGTTGTAGCTGGCGGTCTCGAACTTCACCGAGTTGTTGACGCGCGAAGGGCCGCCGTTGCCGGTGGACGAGTTGTTGCTGCCGCGGACCGGCTCATAGCCGCCGAAGCCGCCGATGACCGCCGTGCTGGCGCCCGCGCTGACGTTGGAGAACTGGCTGAAGTCGTTGGTCAGGTCATAGATGCTGCTGTACTGGCGGCCCAGCGAGACCTTGCCGTATGGCGTGGCCAGGCCGACGTAGGCCTGGCGGCCCCAGAAGGAGCCTTGGCCGGTGCTGCCGTCGTCCACATTCAAGCCGGACTCCAGCGTGAAGAAGGCCTTGAGACCGCCGCCGAGGTCTTCGGTGCCGCGCAAGCCGATGCGCGAATCAGAAGAGCCGCCCGACTGGACGCGGGACAGGTTGGAGGCGCCCTTGAGCACCTGGACGTTGGCATCGAGCGTGCCGTACAGCGACACCTGGGTGTCTGAGGATTGGGCGAACGCGACGGAGCTGGCTGCCAGGGCAATCGCAGCAAAAGCAAAGTTCTTGGACTTCATGGTCTTTTCCTTCTAGGTCTTGTGGCGGGCAACGTGCCCCTCTCACGAAGACAGACATCAGGGGCCGTCCCGGATTCAAAAGACGGCGTTGATGGAAGGGACTGTTCCGAAATCGGCGTCAATGCCAGACCCACGCATAAAGTCATTACTGTTTTGCATGGCCACCCCGATTCGGGCAGTTACGGCCGGGTTACATTGCTTTGACAATGCCCTGGTGAGCTGTATTGGGTGAGTCCACCCCTTGGTCGATTGACCCAATCCAGTTTTATTGCTTTGGGACTTTGACCATGAACCACCCCGTGATGGAAGGGCTGCGGCTCAACACGCCGTCCTATGTAAAACACGCCCGGCTGATCGCCTGGGTGGCCGAGATCGCGGCACTCACCGAAGCCCGCGACGTCTACTGGTGCGACGGCAGCGCCGAAGAGTACGACCGGCTCTGTGCCCAGCTGGTGCAATCCGGTACCTTCAAGAAACTCAACCCCGCCCTGCGCCCGAACAGCTACCTGGCCTGCTCGGACCCGTCCGACGTGGCGCGGGTCGAAGACCGCACCTTCATCTGCTCGGCGCGCCAGGAAGATGCCGGCCCGACCAACAACTGGAAGGCCCCGGCCGAGATGCGCGAGCTGCTGCAGACCGGCTCGAATGCCCTCTTCCGCGGCGCCATGCGCGGTCGCACGCTCTATGTCGTGCCCTTCAGCATGGGCCCGCTGGGCTCGCCGATCGCGCACATCGGCGTGGAGTTGTCCGACAGCCCGTACGTGGCCGTGAACATGCGCACCATGACGCGCATGGGCCGCAAGGTGCTGGAAGTGCTGGGCGACAACGGCGAGTTCGTGCCCTGCGTGCACACCGTGGGCGCGCCGCTGCAAGACGGCCGGGCCGATGTGAAGTGGCCGTGCAACGCCACCAAGTACATCGTCCACTACCCCGAGACGCGCGAGATCTGGTCCTACGGCTCTGGCTACGGCGGCAACGCGCTGCTGGGCAAGAAGTGCTTTGCCCTGCGCATCGCCTCCACCATGGGCCGCGATCAAGGCTGGCTGGCCGAGCACATGCTGGTGCTGGGCGTTGAAAGCCCCGAGGGCAAGAAGCACCATGTGGCCGCCGCCTTCCCCAGCGCCTGCGGCAAGACCAACTTCGCCATGCTCATCGCGCCCGACGCTTTCAAGGGCTGGAAGGTCACGACCATCGGTGACGACATCGCCTGGATCAAGCCGGGCAAGGACGGCCGCCTGTACGCCATCAACCCGGAGGCCGGCTACTTTGGCGTGGCGCCGGGCACCAATTCGCTGACCAATGCCAACTGCATGGCCAGCCTGGGCCGCGACGTGATCTTCACCAACGTGGCGCTCACCGACGACGGCGACGTCTGGTGGGAAGGCATGACCGACACGCCACCCGCCCACCTGATCGACTGGCAGGGCAAGGACTGGACACCAGCGATCGCCAAGGAAACCGGCGCCAAGGCCGCCCATCCGAACGCCCGCTTCACCGTGGCCGCGATCAACAACCCGGCGCTGGATTCGGCCTGGGACGATCCGGCCGGCGTGGCGATCGACGCCTTCATCTTCGGGGGCCGCCGTTCCACCACCGTGCCGCTGGTGACCGAGGCCCGCGACTGGACCGAGGGCGTGTACATGGCGGCCACGATGGGATCGGAGACCACCGCCGCCGCCGCCGGCCAGCAAGGCGTGGTGCGCCGCGACCCGTTCGCCATGCTGCCCTTCATGGGCTACAACATGGCCGACTACTTCCAGCACTGGCTAGACTTGGGCGCCCAACTCGAGGCCTCGGGCGCGAAGCTGCCCAAGATCTTCTGCGTCAACTGGTTCCGCAAGGGCACGGACGGCAAATTCGTCTGGCCCGGCTACGGCGAGAACATGCGCGTGCTGAAGTGGATGCTGGACCGCGTGGAGGGTACCGGCCAGGGCGTGGAGAACGTCTTCGGCGTGACGCCGCGCTACGAGGACATCAACTGGACCGGCCTGGGCTTCACGCCCGAGCAGTTCCAGCAAGTGACCCACATCGACAAGGCCGCCTGGGCGACCGAGCTGGGCCTGCACGCGGAGCTGTTCCAGCAGTTGGCTCACCACCTGCCGGCCGCCTTGCCGAGCACCAAGGCCAGGATCGAGGCGCGCCTGGCGGCGATCTGAGATCGATCTCCAGAAACGACAAAGCCCGCTCGAAGCGGGCTTTTTTCTTCTCGTCATCGGACCGGCCGGAACCGGTCAGCGGCAGCGAACTGCCTTATTGCATCGCGGCCTGGCCGGCGGGCATGCGACGAACGCTGGCGGCGCGCAGGTCGGCAGCGAAGGAGGGCATGCTCTGCTCGTAGGCGGCGGCCAGGGCCAGCAGCTCGCGCTCGGCGCGGGCATCGGCGGCGGCTTGGCGGCGGGCCTGGAAGTCAGCGACCACATGCTTCCAGAGGCGCAGACCGATGGCAGCGAAGGAGCCGCTGCTGTTGCGGTTCAGGGGCAGGCCGAAGGTTTGGGAAGCGACGCTCATGGTGTTCTCCTGGAACGGTTTGATGTGATGACGGAGTGAAGTATCGGGTAAACCCTTCGTATCACGCCAATGAATTGTTTGAATTAGTGATATGAATAGCATTCATAATTTGAGCGTCATGAACTTCCGCCAGTTCGACCTCAACCTGCTCAAAGTGTTCGACGCCGTCATGGCCGAGCGCAACCTGACCCGCGCCGCCGATCGGCTGGCCATGACCCAGCCGGCCGTCAGCCACGCACTCAAGCGGCTGCGCGAGATGCTGGGCGAGGAGCTGTTCGTGCGGCAGGCCTTTGGCATGCGGCCGACGTCCAAGGCGGAGACGCTCTGGCCCGAAGTCCGCACGACGCTGGCCAGCCTGGAGAACCTGCTGGTGCCCGAGGAGTTCCGCCCGGCGCAGCAGGAGCACGTCTTCCGCATCGCTATGGCCGACGCCACGGCCGCCCTGCTGCTGCCGGGCCTGGTGGCGCAGTTCGAGGAGCAGGCGGCGCTGAGCAATGTGCAGGTCCTGCCGCTGACCACGCGCGATCCGCGCAGCCTGCTGGAGCAGGGCGAGGCCGACCTGGCCGTGGGCTACTTCCCCACCGCCGCCGCCACGCTGCGCGCGCTGGGCGCACAGGCGCCGATCCGCCAGCAGCGGCTCTATGACTCGGAGTACGTCTGCGTGATGCGGCGCGATCACCCGCTGGCGCCCGAAGGCGCGCTGACGCTGGACGCCTTTTGCGAGGCGCACCACCTGCTCGTCAGTTTCTCGGGTCGGCCCTTCGGCTTCGTGGACGAGGCCCTGGCCGCCCTGCAGCGCGGCCGGCGCATCATGCTGACGGTCAACCAGTTCTTCACCGCCGGGCGCATCGTCTCGGGCTCCGACCTGCTGACGGTGCTGCCGCGCGCCTTCCTGGAAGTAACGGGTTACCAGAGCGAACTCGTGGCCCGGCCGCTGCCGCTGACGGTGGGCCGGATCCAAGTGGACATGTTCTGGCACATGCGCAGCGAAGGGCGCCGGGCGGACGGCTGGCTGCGCGATCGGATCGTCGAGGCTGCGCGCCGCAAGTGAGGCACAAAAGGAAGCTCTGCGGCGACAATCGCCGCATGAGCAATATTGCAGACCTGAACGACGCCGAGATCGCCGAGCTCGACGAACTCCTTGCCACCACGCCCAAGCCGCTGGCGCCGCTGGACGCCTCCATGCTGGACGGCTACCTGTGCGGCGTGATCGTGCAGCCTCGCCTGATCGAGGTGGACGAATGGCTGCCCAACATCTTCGACTACGACGGCGGCGAGCTGCCCGAGGAAGTCGATGCGGTCTGGTTCGATCGCCTCAAGGAACTCGTCGTGCGCCGCCACGGCGCGCTGAACCGCCAGCTGGTGGAAGACGGCTGGTTCGACCCCGTCGTGCTCGATCTCGACGAGTCGAACGACGAGCCGCAGCCCGCGCCCGCCAATGAGAGCGCCGAGGACAAGGCCGCCCGCGAAAGCTACGAGGCCATGTCGGTGCTGTCGCGCACGCTGATGCCCTGGGTGGCCGGCTTCCAGCACGCCGCCCTGTGCTTCCCCGACCTCGCCGAGCTGACCGACGACGCCGTGCACGCCGCCATGGCGCGCCTGTACCGCCATCTGCCGGCCGAGACCGCCGAGGAAAAGGAAGTCGTGGCCACGCTGGACCGCGAGCATCCGCTCAAGGACCTGGACGACGCCATCGAAGAGCTGGTCGTCTCCGTCGCCGATCTGGCCGACCTGACCGAAGCCGAGCGCTATCGCGTGGAAACCATGCGCCGCGAAGGCCCCAAGCTTGGCCGCAACGACCCGTGCCACTGCGGATCGGGCAAGAAGTACAAGCAGTGCCACGGTGCCAATTGAGCGCCAACTGATCGCGTCTTAAGTTGAAGCTGCAGCTCCTCTCGGATCTCCACCTGGAGACCGAGACCTTCGATCCCGAGCCGGCGCCCGGCGCCGAGCTCCTCGTCCTGGCCGGCGACATCGACAGCACTTGGTCCGGCATCAGGCGGTTCAAGGACTGGCCGGTGCCGGTGATCTTCGTGCCGGGCAACCATGAGTTCGACCGGCGCGAGATCGACGACGCGCGTGCCGAGCTGGGCAAGCTGTGCGATGCGCTCGGCTTCGTCTTGCTCGACGATTCAGCCGTGGTCGTGACCGACGCCCAAGGCCGGCGCGTGCGCTTCCTGGGCAGCACGCGCTGGAGCGATTTCGACCTGTTCGGCGAAGAAGGCCGCGCCCGGGCGCTGCGAGCGGCCGGCTATTTCCAGAAGGTGATGAGCGCCACCCGCCATGGTGAGGTCTTCGATGCCGAAGCGGTGCGGGTGTTGAGCCTGGAGTCGCGGGCCTGGCTGGCCACGGAGCTCGCTCGTGGCGAATCAGGAACCGAGTGGGATGCCACCGTGGTGATCACACACTTCGCGCCGAGCCTCAAGAGCGCCGATCCGCGCTACGGCAAGCAGCCGACGACGGCGAGCTTTTGCAATGACGACGAGGACCTGATGCCTGGCGCGCGGCTGTGGCTGCATGGCCATCTGCACTGCCAGTTCGACTACCGGGTGGGGGGAACGCGGGTGATGTGCAATGCGCGCGGACACGCGCGCAAAGGAGAGCCCGCACGCTTCGAGCCGCGGGCGTGGATCGAAGTCTTCAGTTAGCGCGGCGGGCCGAGAGCCAGGCCAGCGGCGATTCCGAATGGCGGGTTTCCGATTCCAGGGGCAGCGGCGCAGAACTGCGGTACTCGCTGTCTTCCAGGATGGCTTCCATGCCAAAACAAGTGCCCATGTCCGCAGGATCCTGTTGAACCGGAGCGGCGGGACGGCGGAAGAAATTCAGGGCGGATGCGAAACGCATATCGGACCTCGCGCAAGCGGCGTGAAGGACTAGGTCGGGGTTTGCACTACGTCTTGAGTGTCGACCAACTTCATGACAACTACACCCTTTGCCTTGGTGGAAATCCGGACATATTTGTAAAAAAGTGACTCGATGTAAGTCAGGTCTTTGTCCGTAAACGACGCAACGGCTTGAGCGGCGTCAGGGCTTCGGCAGCACCGCGGGTCAGGGCCTGGCCGATGAGGTCCAGCACAGTGCCGCGGGGCGTCGTGTCTGGCCCGGAGAGCGTCTCGGAAACCAGCTTCCACTGGTGCCAATACAGCGTCACATCCACGCTCAGATCGGGCCGCAGCGCCACCAGCTCGCCGCCTGCAATTTGTGCCCGCACCAGTAGCTCCGGCGCAACACCCACGCCCCATCCGGCCTGAACGGCGCGCGCATAGGCCTCGCTGGACGGCACATAGCGCTCCATCAGCCGCGGCGCGCGCACGCCAAAGGCCTTGGACACCCATTGCGCCTGCGCATCGTCCTTGCGGTTGAAGACCAGGAAGGGCGTGGCCGGGAAGTTGGCGGCATTCAGCCCTTCGGGCAGGTGCGCCGCCATGAAGCCCGGGCTGGCCACGGCCACATAGCGCATGACGCCCAGCGGCTGCACGGCGCAGCCGCGCAGCGCCTGGCTGACCGTGGACACGCAGCCCAGCACCTCGCCCTGGCGCAGCCGGTCGTGGGTGAAATCCTGGTCGTCGACGATCAGCTCCAGGCCAAAGCCCTGGGCCAGGCCCAGCTGCACGACCGGATCGAGCGCCGGCAGCACCCAGGTGGCCAGGCTGTCGGCATTGACGGCGATGGCCAGACGCTCGCCCTGCGCCGCGCCGCTGCCCAGCTCGCGCGCCGCGTCCAGGCGCAAGGCCTGCAGCTGGCGGGCGTAGCGCAGCAGCACCTTGCCGGGCTCGGTCAGGCGCAGTGGACGCGAGCGCACGACCAGCAGCTGGCCGACCTGGGCCTCCAGGCTGCGCAGGCGCTGGGAGACGGCGCTCTGGGTGATGCTCAGCCGCTGGGCCGCGCGCTCGAAGGCGCCTTCGTCAGCCAGGGCTGCCAGGCAGTCGAGGCCGGCAGGATCGAGTTCTTTCATAAGCTTTGCTAATGTATTCCGAGAAATACAAATGAAGCTTCTTGCTTTCCCGCCCGCTGCCGACAATTCGCGGTTGCATCAAAGGGAAGCAGGGAAGCAACCATGAAAGTCATCGTCCTCGGCGCCGGCATCATCGGCGTGGCCACCGCCTGGTATCTGCTGGAGCAGGGCCACGAGGTGACCGTGGTCGATCGCCAGAAGGACGCGGCCCTGGAGACCAGCTTCGCCAACGGCGCGCAGATCTCCGTGTGCTTCTGCGAGCCCTGGGCCAACGCCGGCGCGCCGCTCAAGGTCGCCAAATGGCTGCTGCGTGACGACTCGCCCCTGCTGTTCCGCCCGCGCCTGGAGCCGGCCCAGTGGATCTGGGGCCTGGCCTTCCTGAAGGAGTGCACGACGCCCGCCTTCGAGCGCAATGTCGAACAACTCGTCCAGCTGGGCCGCTACAGCCACGCCGCGCTGAAGGACGTGGTGGCCGCCACCAGCATCGAGTACAACCGCCTGGAGCGCGGCATCCTGCACTTCTTCTCCAGCCAGCAGGACTTCGACAACGGCGTCGAGGCCGCCAAGATCATGCAGAGCCACGGCGTGGACCGCCGCATCCTCGACCACGATCAGGTGCTCGAAGTGGAACCGGCGCTGGCCAACTTCCAGGGCCGCGTCTATGGCGGCACCTACACGCCCAGCGATGAATCCGGCGACGCGCTGGTCTTCACGCAAAAGCTGGCGCGCAAGTGCATGGAGCGCGGTGCCACGTTCCTGTTCGAGCATGACATCGAAGGCCTGGACAAGGTCGGCGATGCCATCGGCTGCGTGCGCGTTCGCTCGCTCGTCACGGGCGAGAAGAAGCTGCTCCGCGCCGACGCCTACGTCAACGCCATGGCTTCCTATGCGCCCGCGCTGGTGAAGCCGCTGGGCGAGTTCCTCAACATCTATCCGGCCAAGGGCTACTCGGCCACGCTGCGCCTGAAGAAGCCCGAGCAAGCCGCCGTGGTGAGCCTGCTGGACGACACGCGCAAGATCGCGATCTCGCGCCTGGGCGACTTCGTGCGCATCGCCGGCACGGCCGAGATGGCCGGCTTCAACCTCGACCTGGACAACCCCAAGTCGCGCACGCGCTGCGAGGCCCTGGTCAAGCGCTACGAAGAACTCTTCCCCGGCGTGGCCGACCACAGCGAGCCCAACTTCTGGACCGGCCTGCGCCCCAGCACGCCGAACAACATCCCCTACATCGGCCGCTCCAAGCGTGCTTCCAACCTATGGATCAACGCCGGCCACGGCACGCTGGGCTGGACGCACGGCGCGGGCTCGGGCAAGGCGCTGGCCGAGTTGATGGCGGGCCGCAAGCCGCACATCGACTTTGGCTTCTACAACGCCGCCTGATCCGCGCTCAGATCGCTGCCGCCGGGCTCCGCGCCAACGCATCTTCGGGCGGGAAGCCGCTCACCATGAAGCGCGGCGGGAAGGTGCCCGTCGATTGCATGAGGTCGCCCACCAGGCCGCGCATCGTCTCCCAGTCGAGCATCTTGACCCGGTGCTGATCGCCGCCGCGCGGATCGACGACGACCATGTTCACGATGTCCGTCTTGGGCAGCAGCGAGGTGACGCCTTTGGTCCACGAACAGGCCGAGAGCCAGCCGCCACCGGGCCGCTGGCCGACCTTGTAGCTGGCCACGAAGATGTCCTTGCCCTGGCGCGAGTGAAGAGCTTCCAGCGCTTGCTTTTGCTCGCCGTAAAGCGCGCCGGCGGTGATCTTCTGCAGCTCGCTCAGCTTGGTCGCCACGTGTCGGTCAGCGGGCTTGTGCTCGCTGACGCGGCGCTCCTTGTAGCGGTACATGGCGGCCGAGATCAGACCGCCCTGCTCTTCGATCAACTGCCGCGCGCAGCCCAGCATCCAGAGCTGCGCTTCGACCGAACTGGCCGGCGCGATCAAGATACCGGCGCGGCGCGAGGGCATCATCATGACGATCTCGCCGTCGATGCCGCACTGACGCATGACCTCGGGCAACAAGATGCGCGAGGTGTCGTAGCCATCGGACCAGTCGCCCACGTGGACGCCGGCCTGCAGCGCGTGAAAGCGCGGCGCGGTCAGCATGCGCAGGTTGTGCGTGGCGGCCTTCAGCGCCTCAGGAAAAGAAATCTTCCAGCTCGAGAGCTCGTCCGGCGTGACCTGCAGCGTGCGTTCCGGCGTGTCATAACCGAGCGCCACGACGGCGTCATGGCCGAATGGCATCGTCGCCAGATGGCCGTTGTAGGTGGCCCCCTCGATCTCGGCGCGCAGGCGCGGCACCTCGACATGCCAACGCCCCCGCAACAATGGCCGCAGGCGCGGACGCGCTTCCTCGAAACTGTCTGGCATCTTTTCAGAGCTCATCGACCGTTCTCCCTGGGCCTTGTCTGGCTGGTGCGGTCGAGTTTATCGAGCCCGCCCTTCGCGAAACTGGCCGCCGCGACCTAGAATCCCGCCCCCCATGAAGAACTACTGCGCCATCGACTTCGGTACGTCCAATTCCGCCATCGCCATCCCTCGTGAGGGTGGCGCCATGAGCCTTGTCGAGCTCGAACCCGGCCAACGCACCATGCCCACGGCGGTGTTCTATTACACCGAGGGTCGCGATGACGCGGACGGCCCGCCGCGCGCCTTCGGCCGCGCCGCCATGGCCGCCTACGTGGACGGCGTGGATGGCCGGCTGATGCGCTCGATGAAAAGCATCCTCGGCTCCAGCCTGATCGACCAGACGACCGACGTCGGCGGCGGGCGCGGCGTGAAGTACGCGGACATCGTGGCCGGCTACCTCAAGCGGCTGCGCAAACTCGCAGGCAACCCGGAGCGCGCCGTGCTCGGCCGGCCGGTCTTCTTCGTGGACGGCGAGCCCGAGCGCGATGCACAGGCGCAAGCCGCGCTGGAAGCTGCCGCGCGCGCCGTGGGCTTCAGCGACGTGCATTTCCAGTTCGAGCCGATCGCCGCGGCCTTCGACTACGAGAGCACCGTGGACAGCGAGCGCCTCGTGCTGGTGGCCGACATCGGCGGCGGTACCTCCGACTTTTCCATCGTGCGCGTGGGCCCGCAGCGCATGCCGCGCCTGGACCGCCGCGACGACATCCTGGCCAACCACGGCGTGCACATCGCCGGCACGGACTTCGACCGCCACATCGAGCTGGCCAGCGTGCTGCGCGAGTTCGGCTACCGCGCGCTCGGCCCCGTGCGCGCCGACGGCACGCAGCGCGAGGTGCCCAGTGGCGTGTACTTCGACCTCGCCACCTGGCATCTGATCAACACGGTGTACAGCCCGCTGCGCATCGCCGAGCTGCGCCAGATGCGCACTTTCTACGCCAATGCCGACCACCACCGCCGCCTGATGACGGTGATGGAAGAGCGCCTGGGTCATGAGCTGGCATCGCGAGCCGAAGGCGCCAAGATCGCCATCTCAGGGGGCGATGACACGACGATCGACCTCGGCCATGTGGAGAACGGCCTGACCGTTGAATTGAGCGCAGCCCAGGCCGTGGGCGCGCTGGACGCTGACCTGGAGCGCATCGTCCAGGCCGCGCGCGACACGGTGACGCAAGCCGGCCTCAAGGCCGACCGGATCGACGCGCTCTACTTCACAGGCGGCTCCACGGGCCTCACGCCGCTGTCGCAACGCATCGCGGCGGAGTTCCCGGCCGCGCAGGCCGTGCGCGGCGACCGTTTCGCCTCGGTGGCGACCGGCCTTGGCCTGCACGCGGCGCGCCTGTTCAACGCCTGAGAAAGGCGCAACAGGCGCGACAGGCGCGTCAATCGAGCTGGCACTCCCAGGCCTCGCCCACCAGATCGTCCCGGCCAAAGTCGCTGTAGGGCTTGCTCTGGGTGAGCACGAAGCCGCGCGACGCATAGAGCGCGCGCGCGGCCGTCAGGCAGCTGTTGGTCCAGAGCACCATCTTGCGATAGCCGCGGGCGCGTGCAAAGGCCAGGCACTCGTCCGTCAACCGGCCGCCCAGGCCCAGCCCGCGCGCCGCTGGCGAGAGCACGAGCAGGCGCAGCTGGGCCACGGTCTTGCTCTTGCGCGCCACCAGCACCGAACCCACGCGCTCGCCGTCGAGATCGGCCATCCAGCAGCGTTCCCACTCTGGCTGGAAGCTGCGCACGAAGCGCGCGGCGATATCGGCCACCAGCGCTTCGAAGCGCTGGTCCCAGCCGTATTCGCGCGCATAGACCTCGCCATGCGCCTGCACGATCCAGCCGAGGTCGCCGGGGCGCATCTCGCGCAGCACGGCGGTGCGCGCACGGACCGGCTGGCCATCCTCGGGCTTCGTGGTCAGGCGCTGCGCCGTCGCCAGCGACTGCAGCAGTCGCACGCGCTCAGGCGGCGCCACGCCGGCCAGCAGCGCGCCCGCCGCTTCGCGCGAGGCCTGCTCCATGGGGGCGAACGCGGCGCGGCCGGCTTCGGTCAGCCTGAGCAGGCGCTGCCGGCCATCGGCCAATGAACTGGCACGCTCCAGCCAACCCTGGGCCTCGAAGCGCTTGAGGATGCGGCTCAGGTAGCCAGCGTCCAGACCCAGCTCGGCGCCGATCTCGCTGGCGGCGCTCTGGTCGCGATGCGCCAGCTCGTACAGCACGCGGGTCTCGGTGAGCGTCAGGCTGCCGTCCAGGTAGGGATCGAGCACGCCGATGCGGCGGGTGTAGTGGCGATTGAAGGCCCGCAATGCCTCGATGTCTGCTGCGGCAACGGAGGAGGTCATGGACTCAGCCTAGCATATGCTTGACTGAGTCAACAACCAGGGGCTTCAGCAAGCCCTTCGCTTCAGTACCGACGAGGCTTGGCCTGCACGCGGCCCGGCGGCTTGCGGCCGGATCTCGCGGCTGATGTCGGCGCATCCTTCTGCGGCCGTGTGATGTCGGCCAACATCAGCACGGCGCTGACCAGGCCTTCCACCGCGTCTTCCAGGCTCGTCGGCGGCTCCAGCGACTCGATCTCCTCGAGCAGCTCGTCCGCGTCTTCCAGATCGTCCGGATCCAGGTGCATGAAGATGGACGCCAGCGGCTCGAGCAGCGCTGCAGCATCCTGGCGCATCAGGTCCGGGAAGATCTCGGTGGCCAGGGCGAAGCCAGCCACCCAGGGCAGCAAGATCTCGGATGGGTTGTCGGTGTCCTCCAGCTCGAACACCAGCGGGTCGAACCATTGCCGGCCAGCGATCGCCGCGTTGAGCTCGCTGTAGCGGCGCTTCACCAGCGTGAGTAGCGGCTTGGCGTCAAAGCTCTCGGGCGGCTTGCGACCGTCCTCGGCGTCCAGCACGTTGATCGTCCACAGGTGCGTGGGCACGGCCTTGGGCTGCAGCAGCACGCCGGTCAGGTAGCCGTCGAGCATCGAGAGGTCCAGCGGCTCCAGCGGCGCGGGCACGGCGTCGAGCAGTTGCTCCAGGCGAGCGAGTTCGTCCTCTGTCAGCGGGTGGACGGAAGGCTTCTCGCTCGGCTTCAGGTCCGGCTTGATGCCGGGCTTGACGCCCGGCTTCTTCAGGCCCGGTCGCGCCGGAGGCTTCGGTGGGAACGGCTTGTTGTTCATGCCGCGATTGTCCTCGCCTTGAAGGCAGCCTTGATCACCAGCAGCACAACCAGCACCGCGCCGGCCAGCGGCGTGGACCATGCGCCACCCACAACCGGGCACAGCAGCAGGGCCACGACGGCCGTCGGCGCCAGCCAGAACTCGTGGCGCGGCACGCAGCGCGCGGCCACGAACAGGCCCCACATCACGCCCAGGTAAACCGCCGCGCCCGTGGCAACGGCCCGGGCGCTGACCATCTCGTGCGGATGCTCGATCTGCGCCGCCAGGCCAGCGCCCACGGCCGCCGCCGCGCCGAAGACGAAGTAGTGCCCATAACCCCACATCACAGCGGTGCGAAAGTGGCCGAGCAGGTGCTGGCTGGGCCGGTCGAAATAGATCCACCACATCGAGAACAACAGCAGCAGGCCGCCGCCGATGGTGGCCAGCCGCTGCGCATCCCAGCCGCCGCCCTCGTGCGCGGCGGCCACGCCCATCGAGAGCGAGCTGACCGCCTCGCCCAGCACGATCAGCGTCAGCAGGCCGTAGCGCTCGGCGATGTGGCCCGGGTGCCAGCTCGTCTCGCCCTTGCGCTCGGCCCAGACCGGCACGGCCAGCTCGGCCAGCAGCAGCAGGGTGAAGCCCGGCCAGAGCAGGTCTTGCCGCAGGTTGATCAGCGCGATCCAGCCGCACTGGCAGAGGAAGATGCCCAGCGCATAACGCCTTGCGCAAGCGCGCCCGCGCTCGTCATGCCGCGCCGCGCGCAGCCACAGCACGATCATGGCCACCCGCATGAGCACGTAGCCGGCCACAGGCAGGCGCAGGTCGCCGCGGGCGAAGTCCGGCACGCCGGCCGCGAAGACCAGGGCGCCAACCATCAGCACGAAGACAAGCAGGCGGTAGGGCACGTCGTCGTTGTCGTAGGCGGAGGCGAACCAGGTGAAGTTCATCCAGGCCCACCACAGCGCGAAGAAAGCGGCGAAGTACAGGCGCACAGCCTCCAGCACGTGGCCGCCTTGATCGCCCCCCGCCAAGCCGTGATGCAGGCTCGCCGCCGCCTGCGCCACGGCCACCACCATCACCAGGTCAAACATCAGCTCCAGCGGCGTGGACGCGCGGTGGTGTTCGTCACGCGCACGGGCCGGCATCGGACGGCGCCAGGACAGGATCGGGGTGCTAAGGTGTTCGCTCATGGCTTGAATGTTGCACGAATGACCATCCTGACAACAGAGCGTTTGCGCCTCGTCCCGTTCGACGACGACCACTTCGAAGGTCTGTACGACATGAACCGCGATCCGGCCGTGATGCGCTACATCACCGGCAAGCCGGAGCTGCCTGAGTACACGCGCGAGGTCATCGCGCGGGTGAAGGCGCGCTGGGCCGACTGGGGCTACTCGTGGTGGAGCTTCTTCGAGCTGACGCAGACGGGCGAGCGCGGCGCGCTCGTCGGCGCCGGTTGCGTGCAACACCTGGGCCGCGACCGGGCCAATCCGCACGAGACCGGCTGGCGGCTGCGGCGCGACCGCTGGGGCCGCGGCTATGCCACCGAGGCCGCGCGGGCGATGGCCACCTTCGCCTTCGAGACGGTCCAGGCGCCACAGCTGGTCGCCGTCTGCCAGCCGGCCAACACCGCCTCCTCGCATGTGATGAAGAAGCTGGGCATGCACTATCGTGGTGAAGAGCGCTGGTACGACATGGACTGCGAGGTCTATGGCATGACTGTGAAGGAGTGGCGTGCACTCCACGCTGGCGACCGTTAGTAAATTCCCTCGCTTCCGCCGCTCTGGCGGCCCCCTACAGTGCAAGACATGAGCGAAGAGCTGATCCTGGAGACAAGGGGCTTGAGCAAGGACTTCAAGGGTTTCACGGCCGTGGACGGCGTGAACCTGCAGGTCCGGCGCGGGCATATCCACGCGCTGATCGGCCCGAACGGCGCCGGCAAGACGACCTGCTTCAACCTGCTGACCAAGTTCCTCGAACCGACCCGCGGCAGCATCCACTTCGAAGGCCAGGACATCACGCGCGAGAAACCCGCCCACATCGCGCGGCGCGGCGTGATCCGCAGCTTCCAGATCTCCGCCGTGTTCCCGCACCTGACCGTGCTGGAGAACGTGCGCATCGGACTGCAGCGCTTCACGGGCACGAGCTTTCACTTCTGGCGCGGGCTGTCGGGGCTGAAGTCGCTGGATGCGCGGGTGATGGAGCTGCTCGAGCTCGTCGATCTGCAATCGATGGCGCAGCTCAAAGCCGGCGAGCTGCCGTACGGGCGCAAGCGCGCGCTGGAGATCGCCACCACCATGGCCATGGAGCCCAAGCTGATGCTGCTGGACGAACCCACGCAGGGCATGGGCTCGGAAGACGTGGAGCGCGTCACCGCGCTCATCAAGCGCGTGGCCGAAGGCCGCACGGTGCTGATGGTGGAGCACAACATGAAGGTGGTCTCGCGCATCGCGGACCGCATCACCGTGCTGGCGCGCGGCGCGGTGCTGGCCGAGGGCGACTACGAGACCGTCTCGCGCCACCCCGGCGTGCTCGAGGCCTACATGGGCAGCGAGAGCGTCGAGCTCGAGGGCGCGCACTGATGGCCACCCCAGCGCTTGAAATCACGAACCTGCACGCCTGGTACGGCGAGAGCCACATCCTGCATGGCATCAACCTGAGCGTGCAGCCCGGCCAGGTCGTCACGCTGCTGGGCCGCAACGGCGCGGGCCGCACGACCACGCTGCGCGCGCTGATGGGCCTGACCGGCGCCCGCAAGGGCTCGGTCAAGATCCACGGCACCGAGGCCATCGGCCTGGCCACGCACCGCATCGCCCACCTGGGCCTGGGCTACTGCCCGGAAGAGCGCGGCATCTTCGCCAGCCTCTCCACCGAAGAGAACCTGCGCCTGCCGCCGCTGCTCAAGTCCGCGCGCGGCAAGGTGATGAGCGAGGCCGAGATCTACGCGATGTTCCCCAACCTGTCCGAGCGTCGCCACAGCCCCGGCACGCGGCTCTCAGGCGGCGAGCAGCAGATGCTGGCGGTGGCCCGCATCCTGCGCACCGGCGCGGACATCTTGCTGCTGGACGAGATCTCCGAAGGCCTGGCGCCGGTCATCGTCCAGGCGCTGGCGCGCATGATCACGGCGCTCAAGGCGGCGGGCTTCACCATCGTGATGGTGGAGCAGAACTTTCGCTTCGCCGCGCCGCTGGCCGACCATTTCTACGTCATCGAGCATGGACAGGTGGTGGAGTCCTTCCCCGCTGCCGAACTGCCCGCCAAGAAGGCATTGCTCGACGAACTGCTCAGTGTGTGAACTGATTCAATCTTTTCTAGGAGACAACCATGAAGATGAAGACACTTGCGCTCGCGGCCCTGGCTGCCACCGCCATGGGCAGCGCCCAGGCCCAGATCTCGGGTGACGTGATCAAGATCGGCCTGCTGACCGACCTGTCCGGCGTCTACGCCGACATCGACGGCCCCGGCGGCGTGGAAGCCATCAAGATGGCCATCGCCGACATGAAGGGCGTGGCAGCGGGCAAGAAGATTGAGTTCATCTACGCGGACCACCAGAACAAGGCGGACGTGGCCTCGGCCAAGGCCCGCGAATGGTTTGACACCCAAGGCCTGGACCTGCTGATCGGCGGCACCAACTCCGGCACCGCCCTGGCCATGGCCACCGTGGCGGCCGAGAAGCACAAGCCCTTCATCGTCATCGGCGCCGGCTCGGCCCGCGTGACCAACGAGGCCTGCACGCCCTACTCCATCCACTACGCCTACGACACCGTGGCCCTGGCGCGCGGCACGGTCAACCCGATGGTCAAGGCCGGCGGCAAGAGCTGGTACTTCCTGACGGCCGACTACGCCTTCGGTGCCTCGCTGCAGAACGACGCCACCGAGGTCATCACCAAGGCCGGCGGCAAGGTGCTGGGCGCCGTCAAGCACCCGCTCAACGCCAGCGACTTCTCCTCCTTCTTGCTGCAGGCCCAAGGCAGCGGCGCGCAGATCCTGGGCCTGGCCAATGCCGGCGGCGACACCATCAACGCGGTCAAGGCGGCCACGGAGTTCGGCATCACCAAGACCATGAAGATGGCCGGCCTGCTGATGTTCATCCAGGATGTGCATTCGATCGGCGTCAAGACCGCCGAGGGCATGTACCTGACCGACAGCTGGTACTGGAACCAATCTCCCGAAGCTCGCGAGTGGTCGCGCCGCTACTTCGAGAAGATGAAGAAGATGCCCTCCTCGCTGCACGCCGCCGACTACTCGGCTGTGACGAACTACCTGAAGGCGGTGGACAAGCTCAAGACCGACGACGGCGACAAGATCATGGCCGCGCTGAAGTCCACGCCGATCAAGGACTTCTACAGCAGCGGCACGATCCGCAAGGAAGATGGCCGCTTCGTGCATGACATGTTCCTCTTCCAGGTGAAGAGCCCGAAGGAATCCAACGAGCCCTGGGACTACCTCAAGGTCGTGACCCGGATCCCTGGCGACGAGGCCTTCACCAAGCTCTCCGAGTCCAAGTGCCCGCTCGTGAAGAAGTGAAGCGGCAGCAGCGATGACTGAGGTCTTTGGTATTCCGCTGCCGGCCTTCATGGGCCAGCTGCTGCTGGGCCTGGTGAACGGCTCGTTCTACGCGATGCTGTCGCTGGGCCTGGCGGTCATCTTCGGCATGCTCAACATCATCAACTTCGCCCACGGGGCGCTGTACATGATGGGCGCCATGCTGGCCTGGATGGGCATGGAGTACCTGGGCCTCAACTACTGGGTGATGCTCGGCGTGGCGCCGCTGGTGGTGGGCGTTCTTGGCCTCGTGATCGAGCGGCTGCTGCTGCGCTGGCTGTACAAGCTCGACCACCTCTACGGCCTCTTGCTCACCTTCGGCATCACGCTGGTGATGGAAGGCCTGTTCCGCAGCTTCTACGGCGTCTCGGGCCAGCCGTACGACGTGCCGCAGGAGCTGACCGGCGCCATCAACGTGGGCTTCATGTTCCTGCCCAAGTACCGCGCCTGGGTGGTCGTGGCCTCGCTGCTGATGTGCTTCGCGGTGTGGGCGCTGATCGAGAAAACGCGCCTGGGTGCGCTCTTGCGCGCCGGCACCGAGAACCCGCGCCTGGTGCAGGCCTTCGGCGTCAACGTGCCGGTGATGATCTCGCTGACCTACGCCGGCGGCGTGGCGCTGGCCGCGTTTGCCGGCGTGCTGGCCGCGCCCATCATCCAGGTCTCGCCGCTGATGGGCTCCAACCTCATCATCGTGGTCTTCGCCGTGGTCGTGATCGGCGGCATGGGCTCGATCGGCGGCGCCATCCTCACGGGCCTCGGCCTGGGCGTGATCGAGGGCCTGACGCGCGTCTTCAAGCCCGAGGCCTCCAACGTGGTGGTGTTCATCGTCATGGCGCTGGTGCTGCTGGCGCGGCCGGCAGGTCTCTTCGGGAAAGAACGCTGATGTCCACGACGACGATGATGAAAGACCGCAAGCAGCTGCTCGGCTACGCGGCGCTGTTTGCCGGCATCGCCCTGCTGCCGGCCTTCGGCGTGTATCCGATCTTCGTGATGAAGGTGCTGTGCTTCGCGCTGTTCGCCTGCGCGTTCAACCTGCTGATCGGCTTCACCGGGCTGCTGAGCTTCGGCCACGCGGCGTTTCTCGGTGCCGCCGCTTATGCCTGCGGACACGCAGTGAAGATGTGGGGTTTCGGGCCGCTCACGGGGCTGCTGTTCGGTGCCGCGTGTGCCGGCGCGCTCGGCCTGGCCTTCGGCCTGCTGGCCATCCGCCGCTCGGGCATCTACTTCGCCATGATCACGCTGGCCCTGGCGCAGATGGTGTACTTCTTCTTCCTGCAGGCGCCCTTCACCGGCGGCGAGGACGGCCTGCAGCAGGTGCCGCGCGGCCATCTGTTCGGGCTCGACCTGGGCAACGACCTGACGCTCTATTACGTGGTGCTCGCGATCTTCATCGCCGCCTTCGCGCTGATCTGGCGCACGGTGCACTCGCCCTTCGGCCAGGTGCTGACCTCGATCCGCGAGAACGAGGCCCGCGCCATCTCTCTCGGCTACGACGTCGACCGCTTCAAGCTGCTGGCCTTCGTGCTCTCGGCCGCGCTGGCTGGCCTGGCCGGCGCCACCAAGACCCTCGTGCTCGGCTTTGCCACGCTGACCGACGCGCTGTGGACCACCTCGGGCGCCGTGATCCTGATGACACTCGTGGGCGGCATGGGCACGATGATCGGGCCGATGGTCGGCGCGCTGGTGATCGTGATGCTGGAGAACAGGGTCGGCGACCTGGGCAACGCGCTGGCGTCGCTGACCGGCATCGCCTGGTTCCAGGGCCTGGGCGAATCGGTGAGCCTGGTCACGGGCCTGATCTTCATCGTCTGCGTGCTGGCCTTCCGGCGCGGCATCGTGGGCGAGGCGGTGGCGCTGTGGGAGAAGCTGCGAAGGCCGGAGACCCACACCGCCACCTGATCGACCGATCAACCGATGAACGACGCCCCTTCGCGCCTGAGGCGCGGACTGCTCCTGTCTGCCGCCGCCCTGCCCCTGGCAACGCGCGCCGTGCCCATGACTTGCGCGCCGCTCAAGGTCGGCATGTCGCCGCTGGGCGTGGCCTACTTCCGGCATGACGGCCAGGCGCGCGGCTACGACGTGGAGCTGATGCAGGAGCTCTCGCGCCGACTGGGCTGCCCGCACGAGATTGTGGAGATGAACCGGCCGCGCATCTTCCAGTCGCTGGAGCGCGGCGAGATCATCGACCTGGCCACCTCCACCTCGCGCACGCCCGAGCGCGATGCCTACGCGCAGTTCGTGCCCATGGCGCAGACGCGCGACTACCTGCTCGTGAACCGCAAACTCGCCACGCCGGGCTTCGACCTGAACCGGTTCGTCGCCATGCCCGAGCTGCGGCTGGGCGTGCTGGCCAGCAGCAACTACAGCAGCTTCATCAATGCGCGGATCGCGGTGCTGATTCGGCAGAACCGCGTGGAGACGACCGTGAGCGCCGAAGCGCTGATCCCGCGCCTGATCGCCGGCCGCTACGACGGGCTGATCGTCACGCCCGCCTACTTCATCGCCGCGCTGCGTGACCTGCCCGAGGCCAGCACGATCCGCGCGCTGGCGATTCCGGAGAGCGACCCCTACCTCTCGGGCCTCTACCTTTCGCGCAAGAGCCTGGATGAAGCGCGGCGCATGCAGATCCAGGACGCGCTGCACGCCATCCACCAGGACGGCACCTTGCTGCGCATCCTGAAGCGCTACTTTCCCGAGGCGATGGCCAAGGAGCGAGCGGGCTTCAAGCCATAGCTGTCCGAATCGTCCTAACCCGCCAAACCGACGTACACCTCTTGCGTGTCGTCGTAGTTGTCGATGGCAGCGAGGAAAGCTTCTACCTCCTCCAGCTCCGCCGCGCCCAGGCCCGACACCGGGTTCTTCGGGCGATAGCCGATCTTGGCCGAGGTCACCGTGAAGCCCTGCGCCGGCAGCGCGCGGCTGACCAAGTCCAGATCAGCGGCATCGGTGATGAACAGCGCCGGGCTTTCCGCATCCGGCGCGGGCTCGAAGTCCTGAGCACCGGCCTCGATGGCGGCCATCTCCACGTCAGCGCCGGCCGCAGCGGGCGACGCCTCGATCAGGCCCACGTGGTCGAAGTCCCAGGACACCGAGCCGGCGGCGCCGAGCTGGCCCTTGCGGAACAGCACGCGGATCTCGCTGATCGTGCGGTTGACGTTGTCCGTCAGGCATTCGACGATCAGCGGCACGCGGTGCGGGGCAAAACCTTCGTAGGTCACGCGCTCGTAGTTGACGTTCTCGCCCGTGAGCCCGGCGCCCTTCTTGATCGCGCGCTCCAGCGTGTCCTTGGGCATCGAGGCCTTCTTGGCCGCGTCCACCCACATGCGCAGGCGCGGGTTCATGTCGGGGTCGGCACCGCCGCGTGCGGCCAGGATGATTTCCTTGGACAGCTTGGTGAAGATGCGGCCCTTGGCGTTGGCGGCGATGTCCTTGTGCTTTGCTTTCCACTGTGCGCCCATGGCGGCTCTCCTGCTTTCGAATCCGTGGATTGTCGCCCGGCACAATCACGCCATGAGTTCGTCGCCTGCACCTTCGCGCCTTTCCCTGTATCTGGACCTCATCCGCTGGGACCGCCCCGCCGGCTGGTTGCTGCTGCTCTGGCCCACGCTCTCGGCCCTGTGGATGGCCGCCGACGGCTTCCCCGGCTGGCACCTGCTGGCCGTATTCATCGCCGGCACGGTGCTGATGCGCTCGGCCGGCTGCTGCGTCAACGACGTGGCCGATCGCGAGTTCGACAAGCATGTGAAGCGCACGGCGCAGCGGCCCGTGACCAGCGGCCGGATCTCGGTCAAGCAGGCCCTGCTCTTCGGCGCCGCGCTGGCCCTCGTCGCCTTCTTGCTGGTGCTGACGACGAACGCGCCGACGATCCTGCTGTCCTTCGCCGCGCTGGCCGTCGCCATCGTCTACCCCTTCACCAAGCGCTGGCTCTCGATGCCGCAGGCCGTGCTCGGCGTGGCGTTTTCCTTCGGCATCCCGATGGCCTTCACGGCCGTGCTGGGCTCGGGCGACTGGTCGCTCGCGGCCATCTGCGCCGCGGTGCCGCTGCACGCCTGGCTGCTGCTGGTGGCCAATCTCTTCTGGGTGCTGGCCTACGACACCGAATACGCCATGGTCGATGCCGACGACGACATCCGCATCGGCATCCAGACCTCGGCGCTCACGCTGGGCCGCATCGTCGTGCCGGCGGTGATGGCCTTCTATGTGGCTTTCCTCGGCCTGTGGACCTGGATCGGCCTGCATTTCGGCCTGGGCCGCGTGTTCCTGATCGGCATTGCCGCAGCGGCGGCGCAAGTGGTGTGGCACTTCCTGCTGATCAAGGATCGCACGCGCGAAGGCTGCTTCAAGGCCTTCCGGCTGAATCACTGGTTAGGTTTTGCGGTCTTTGCGGGCTCGGCCCTGGACCTCGCCCTTCGCTGATTTCGAAGTCGAAGCCGGCGCAGCCGCCGCCACCGAATCCCGCCAGCTGACCGAGATCGGAAACTCCCGCAGCACCGGCAGCTCCAGCCCGTAGCGACGGTTCAGCAGCCAGTGCAGCCCCGCTTGCGTGACCTCGCGCGTGGGGATGTGGACCGAGCTCAACCGCGGCGTGGTGAACACCGAGCCGGGGTTGTCGTCGTAGCCGAGCACGGAGACTTCCTCCGGCACCTTCACGCCGGCCGCTTGCAGGCTGGCCATCAGGCCCATCGCCATTTCGTCGTTGGCGCAGAAGACGGCCGTGAAGCGCTGGCCCGAGGCCAGGGCCTCGACGCCGGCCTGCCAACCCGACTGCGTGGAGAAGTCGCCGCGCAGCTCCAGCACGCGCTTGGCCGGCACGCCGGCCTCCAGCAGCTCGGCCATGAAGCCGCGCATCCGCGCCGCGTTGTCGGGCGAGGTGGCCGGGCCGGAAAGCACGGCGATGTCGCGGTGCTTGTGGCGCAAGAGCGCACCGGCGGCCATGCGGCCGGCGGCTTCGTGGTCGGCGCTGAAGCATTGCTCGGCCAGCTTCGGAAAGGCCGAGTTGATGACGGCCACAAAGGGTGCGGCCTCCTTCAGCGAGCGCACGTCCACGTCCTTGATCAGGTTGGAAAACACCATCAGCCCGTCGCACTCGCGCTCGATCAGGAAGCGCATGCCTCCCACCGCTTCCTCGCGCTCGTCCAGACCGTCCTGACCGAAGGCTGCCACCATGTGCAGCCCCTGCGCGCGCAGCGTCTTGTCGATGACCTGCAGCACCGTCGTGTAGTAGGTGCCCTTGAGGAAGGGGATGTAGACGCCGATGGTCTGCGACGCACCCGTCATCAGCGCCCGCGCCGCGCGCGAGGGCTTGAAGTCCAGCTCCTCGATCACGCGGCGGACCTTCTCGGCCGTGGCCGGCGCCACCGAGCCCTTGCCGCTGAGCACGCGCGAAGCCGTGCCCACACCGACACCGGCGAGCTTGGCCACGTCCTTGATCGTGGCCATGTCAGTTCAAGCAACCGCCGGCCGGATCGGGCACGTCGGCCGGACTGAAGGAGCTGATGGCAGCGTCCTTTTCATCGCCGGACAGGCCGCCGCCGATCGGCATCCACACGCCGTCCTTCGCAGCCGTCGAGAACTGGCAAGGCTGGCCGGGCCACGGGAACGGCAGGCGGCCGGTGAAGCGGGTCGGCTTGCCATCGGCCGGCATCACCAGCATGTCGGCCAGGCCGTTGCCCTCGGTGCCCGGCAGCCAGGCGGCGATGAAGGCATCCGAGCGCACGGCGAGGTCGTTCACGTAGAGCGGGCGACCCGAATAGAGCATCGTCACCAACGGCTTGCCCCAGGCCTTGGCGCGGTCGAGCAGGGCCAGGTCGGCGGGATAGCGCAGGCTGTGGCGCAGGCTCTGGGTGCCCTTGATGTCGCCGGCACCTTCGGCATAAGGCTTCTCGCCGATCACGGCGATGACGGCGTCAAAGCCTTGCGCATCGGCGCGCTTGGCATCGGCATCGAAGACCACGTGGTCGGCGCCCAGCGCGGCGCGCAAGGCGGCGAGCGCGGTCTGGCCTTGCGGGAAGTCCGCATTCGTCGTGTCGTCTCCCATCCAGGTCTTGCTCCAGCCGCCGCTCTGCTTGGAGAGGCTGTCCGCCGCAGCACCGACCACGAGCACGCGGGCCGTGCGCGGCAACGGCAGCAGGCCCGGCGTGTGCTTGAGCAGCACCAGCGATTCGCGCACGGCGCGTCGAGCCAGCGCCTGCGTGTCGGCATTGGCCTGCGCCTGCTGCAGATCGCCAGCCGGTGCGAACAGCCGCTGCAGATCGGCGGGCACCTCGCCCTTCTTCGCCGTCGCCAGGCCGGCGCGCAGCTTCACGCGCAGGATGCGGCGCACCGCATCGTCGATGCGGGCCTGCGGGATGCGGCCTTGCTTCACGTCCTGCAGCGTGTTCCTGATGAAGGCGCGCCAGTCCTTGGACAGCATGACCATGTCCATGCCGGCGTTGATGGCCTGCGGGCAGTGGTCGTTGGTGCAGCCGGGCACCTGGCCAACGCCATCCCAGTCGCTGATCACGAAGCCATCGAAGCCCAGGCGGTTCTTGAGCACCTCGGTCAGCATCAGGTGGCTGCCGTGCATCTTGCCTTCGCCATCGACGGACACGCTGTCCTGCCAGCTGTTGAACGAGGCCATCACCGTCTGCACATGGGCATCGAGCGCGCCGTAGTAGCCGGGGCCGTGGCGCAGCGCCAGGTCGGCAAAGCTCGTGCGCGTCAGGCCCTGGTCCACGCCATGCGTGGTGCCGCCGTCGCCGACGTAGTGCTTGGCTGTGGCCACCACGCCGCGGCCCTGGCCCTGCCCTCTTCCGTCCATCAAGCCGTCCTGCAAGCCCTCGACCTCAGCCTGGCCGAGCTGGCGGACCAGCGCGGGATCGGCACCGTAGCTCTCGTACGTGCGGCCCCAGCGCACGTCCTGGACCACGGCGAGCGTGGGCGCGAACACCCACTGGATGCCGGCGGCACGCACGGCAGCGGCAGTGGCACGGCCGACGTCGCGGACCAGTCCAGCATCGCGCGTGGCGCCCAGCGCCGTGTGATGCGGGAACAGCGTGGCGCCGTGGATGTTGTTGTTGCCGTGCACGGCGTCGATGCCCCAGATCAGACCGATGCCGGGCGTGGCCGCGAGCGCGGCGCGCTGGTAGTCAGCCGAGAGCTTTCGCCAGGCCGCAACCTTCGACAGCCGGTCCTTGCCCGGCCACGAGCCCCCACCATTGAGCACGCTGCCGATCGCAAACTCGCGCACCTCGGCCGGCGTGATCGTCTGGATCTCCGCCTGCGTCATCTGGCCGATCTTCTGCGCGAGCGTGAGACGTGCGAGCAGCTGTTCGACCTGCGCTTCCAGCGCCGGATCGGCAGGCCCCGCGGCACGTGCGGGCCAGACCTCGACCGATGCGGGATCGGCCCAAGCTGGCGCAGACGGCGCAGCAGCGAGCAGCATGGAAAGGGTTGTCAGGGCAAGAAAACAACGGGCTGGTTTGGAACGCATGGTGCGGATCATGCCTGGGGTTTGAGAGTGAGGACGGACGATAGAGCGCAATTGCAAACGCCAAACATGTTCAGACCCTAAGGCCTTCCCGGTTGACAAATGCACTCGCGCTCCGCTCAAATCGAATCCACATTGGAAACGGTTCCAAATCATTTCCAACTGGGGACGACCCGAGGGCCATGACGCCTGCCGCAACAGCGGCTGCGCCAGCACCGAGGGCGCCAAACCGACACACAGGAGACAAGACATGGCTTCCTCTTCCTCGATCGGGCGCCGCCCGCAGCTCACGCCCGTCGCGGCGGTCTGTGCGGGCCTGATGGCCGCCGCGCCCGCCTTCGCGCAGCAGGCGCAACAAACAACTGAAAAGCTCGACACCGTCACGGTGACGGGCATCCGCCAGTCGATCGAGAACTCGATCGCGCTCAAGCGCGGCTCGGATTCGGTGGTCGAGGCCATCACGGCCGAGGACATCGGCAAGCTGCCCGATATCTCCATCGCCGAATCGCTGTCGCGCCTGCCGGGTCTGGCGGCGCAGCGCGTGAACGGCCGCGCCCAGGGCATCGCGATCCGCGGCATGTCCACGGACTTCGCCGGCACGCTGCTCAACGGCCGCGAGCAGACGACCACGGGCACGAACCGCGGCGTGGAGTTTGACCAGTACCCGGCCGAGCTGATGTCTTCGGTGCTCGTCTACAAGACGCCTGATGCGACGCTGGTGGGCCAGGGCATCTCCGGCACCGTGGATCTGCGCACCGTGCGGCCTCTGGACATCGCTTCGCGCACCATCGCATTGAATGCGCGCGCAGAGCGCAACTCGCTCGGCGACCTCAACCATGGCTATGGCGGCACCGAAGCCAACGGCAAGCGCGTGAGCGCTTCCTACATCGACCAGTTCGCCGATCGCACCATTGGCGTGGCGCTGGGCTTCGCGCACCTGGATTCGCCGGGCCAGCAGCTGCACTACAAGGCCTGGGGCTTCCAGACCGATGACAACTGCGTGCAGCATCCCGAATGGGGCTGCAACCCGGTAACGGGCGCCGTGCCAGGCACGGCCTACTACATGAGCGGTTTCGAGGCGGCCAATTTCTCGCGCAACGACAACCGCGACGGCCTGATGGGCGTGCTGGAGTACAAGCCGCACAAGGACTTCCACAGCACGGTCGACCTCTACTACTCCAAGTTCAAGCAGACCGAAGTGATGCGCGGCCTGATGGGCTCCATCGGCGACGGCTGGGGTGTGCCGGGCAGCGTGTTCTCCAACATCAAGACCACGCCTGTGGGCACCGGCACGCTGGTGACCTCGGGCACCACGACCATGGCGCCGAACATGGTCATCCGCAACGACTTCAACAAGCGCGACGACACGCTCAAGGCCCTGGGCTGGAACACCGAGGCCAAGCTCGGCAGCTGGACCGCCATCGGGGACCTGAGCTACTCCAGCGCCAAGCGCGTCGAGTCGCTGTTCGAGACCTATGCGGGCACGCCCACCTCGCCCACCCTCACCTTCAACATCCCGACCAGCCCGAACTTCCCGACCTTCTCGAGCACCACCAACTTCGCCGATCCGAACCTGGTGGCGTTGACGGACCCGGCCGGCTGGGGCCACGACGGCCGCAAGCAGCTCACCGAGCAGAACGACGTGCTGAAGAACGCGCGCCTGACCTTGCGTCATGAGCTGGGCTGGATCTTTCCGACGATCGACTTCGGCGTGAACTTCAACAAGCGCGACAAGACGCAGAACTTCAACGTGCTGTTCGCCACGCTCAGGAACGGCGGCACCACGCAGCTGCTGGGCGCAGGCGATACGCTGCCCAGCAGCAGCCTGTCCTTCGTCGGCCTCGGGAACGTGCTCTCCTACGACGTCAACGCCGTGGCGGACAAGTACTACACGATGACGCAGAACCTGAGCAGCGGCCCTGGAGGCGACCGCTCGCACGACTTCGGCGTGCACGAGCGCATCGTCACCGGCTTTGCCAAGGCCGACATCGACACGCAGCTGGGCGGCGTGCCCATCCACGGCAATCTGGGCCTGCAATACATCCACACCAAGCAGGACTCGAACGCCTTCGCCTTCGACGGCAATGGCGCGGTCATCGGCACCATCGATCCGGGCACCAGCTACAGCAACGTGCTGCCCAGCCTGAACCTGGTGGGCGACATCGGCGAGAACCGCGTCCTGCGCTTCGGTCTGGCCAAGGAGCTGATGCGCCCCCGCATCACCGACATGAACGCGTCGAGCTCGGTCAGCGTCAGCGCCACCGACCACACCTGGTCGGGCAGCGGCGGCAACCCCAAGCTCAAGCCCTGGCTGGCAACGGCAGTGGACCTGGCGCTGGAGCAGTACTTCGGCAAGCGCAGCTACGTGGCCGGTGCGATCTTCTACAAGAAGCTCTCGACCTACATCTACAACAGCAGCATCCCCTACGACTTCTCCGGTTTCACCAACTCGACGCCCAGCGTCACGCCGGCCGGCAACATCGGCAACTACACCACCCAGGCCAACGGCCAGGGCGGCAACATGCGCGGCGTGGAGCTGAGCTCGGTGCTGGACGGCACGCTGATCTCGCCGGCGCTCGACGGCTTCGGACTGCAGGCCACCTACTCCTTCACCGACAGCTCGATCAAGGCCAACGGCCCGTTCAACACCTCCACCTGGCAGTCGCTGCCCGGCCTGTCCAAGCGTGTGGCCAACCTGCAGCTGTTCTATGAGAAGTACGGCTTCTCGTTCCGCGTCAGCGACCGCTACCGCTCCGACTTCCGCGGCGAATACACCTCGCTGTTTGGTAACACCTCGGTGCTGCGCACGCTGGCCCAGAACATCGTGGACGTGCAGACGAGCTATGAGCTGCAAAGCGGACCGGCCAAGGGCCTGCAGTTCATGTTCCAGGTCGTGAACCTCACGAACACGCCGGACAAGAACTTGCAGGACGGCGACGGCTTCGGCGGCAACGTGACGGCGCCGCAGGAGTACAACAAGTACGGCCGCACCTACCTGTTCGGCGTGAACTACAAGTTCCAGTAAGGTTGCTCCTCAGAGGCCGCGTCTGGTGCCCGCACCGGTCGCGGCCTCATTTTCCAGATCCACTACGCGCCCTATGCGCTGAATTTCATGGTTACGTCGACATCGCCCCTCCCGCAACGCGCCGACTTCGGCAAGGATTTCCTGTGGGGCGTGTCCACGTCCTCCTTCCAGATCGAAGGCGGCGGCAACGAAGACGGCCGCGGCGAGTCGATCTGGGACCGCTTCTGCAATGAACCGGGCCGCATCCGCGACGGCTCCAATGGCCTCGTCGCCTGCGACCACTACCACCGCTGGCCCCAGGACCTGGACTTGGCCCAGAGCCTGGGCGTCAACGCCTACCGCTTCTCCATCGCCTGGCCGCGCATCCTGCCGCAAGGCCGCGGCGCGGTGAACGCCAAGGGCCTCGCGTTCTACGACCGCCTGGTGGACGGCATGCTCGCGCGCGGCCTGCAGCCCTGGGCCACGCTCTACCACTGGGACCTGCCGACCGCGCTGCAAGACCAGGGCGGCTGGAAGAACCGCGACACGGTGGCGGCGTATCTCGAATACACGGACCACATCACGCGCAAGCTCGGTGACCGCGTCAAGCACTGGATCACGCACAACGAACCCTGGTGCTCCTGCATCATGGGCTACTACGAGGGCGTGCATGCGCCGGGTGAGACGAACCTGGCCGGCGCGCTGCAGGCCAACCACCATGTGTTCCTCTCGCACGGGCAAGCCATTCCGCTGATCCGCGCCAATTCGCCGGGCGCGCAGGTGGGCATCACGCTCTCGCTGCATCCGATCGCGGCGGCCAGCAACAGCGCCGAGGATCTCGCGGCGCAAGTTCGCCACGACGGCGTGCGCAACCGCTGGTTCCTCGATCCGCTGTTCGGTCGCGGCTATCCGCAAGACACGCTGAAGCTCTTCGCTGCGCATGCCCCGGTCGTGAAGCCGGGCGACTTCGAAGCCATCGCGACGGCGACCGATTTCCTGGGCGTCAACTACTACTTCCCAGAAGAGGTGCGCCACAGCGCGACGGCCGAGCCGGCCCAGCTCGAGCTGGTCCACAAGGACGGCGTGGAACGCACCGGCTTCGGCTGGGAAGTCTCGCCCCAGGGCCTGGTGGACCTGCTGACGCGGATACAGCGTGATTACAAGCCGGCCAAGGTCATGCTGACCGAAAACGGCTCGACCTTTGAAGACGTTCTGCGCCCCGACGGCACCGTGGCTGACGCAGAACGCAAGAGCTATCTCCAGCGGCACCTGACGGCACTGCTCGATGCCATGAAACAAGGTGTTCCTGTAGAGGGCTACTTCGCATGGAGCCTGCTGGACAACTTCGAGTGGGCGGAAGGGTATCTGCGGCGTTTCGGTCTGGCCTATGTGGACTACCCTACGCAGGCCCGCATCCTCAAGGACAGCGGACGTTGGTATTCCAACTTCCTGCGAGAACAGAAATGAAGAGACAAGCCCTGCTCGCAGCCACGCTCGTGGCTGCTTCGATCGCCCATGCCCAGACGACCAAGCCCGCCGGCCCTCCGCTGAAAGCTGAAGTGATCCATTGGTGGACTTCGGGTGGCGAATCGGCGGCGGTGAAGACGCTGGCCGACGCCTACCGCGCTGCCGGCGGCGAGTGGCAGGACACGGCGATCGCTTTGGGCGAGCAGGCGCGATCGGTGGCGATCAACCGCATCATCGGCGGCAAGGCGCCCACGGCGGCGCAGTTCAACACCACCAAGCAGTTCTACGACATCGTCGACCAGGGCCTGCTCAACAACGTGGACGACGTGGCCATCCGCGACGGCTGGGACAAGTTCCTGCCCGAGGTCGTGCTCAACGTCATCCGCATCAAGGGCCACTACTACGCGGCGCCGGTGAACATCCACATGCCGGCTTGGGCATGGACCTCCAAGGCCGCCTTCAAGAAGGCCGGCATCAAGGACGATCCGAAGAGCATGGACGAACTCTTCGCCGCGCTGGACAAGCTCAAGGCCGCCGGCATCACGCCGCTGGCCCACGGCGGCCAGGGCTGGCAGGACAACACGGTCTTCACCTTCGTGCTGAGCAACGTCGGCGGTCGCGATCTCTACCTGAAGGTCTTCAAGGACCGCGACGCCGCGGCCATCAAGTCCGACGCGTTCAAGAACGTGCTGCTGACCTTCAAGCGCCTGCACAGCTACGTGGACAAGGGCTCGCCGGGTCGCAACTGGAACGACGCCACGGCCATGATCATCACCGGCCGTGCCGGCATCCAGATCATGGGCGACTGGGCCAAGGGCGAGTTCAACCTCGCCAAGCAAGAAGCGGGCAAGGACTACGGCTGCATCGCCGGCTTCGGGCCCAAATCGCTGTACGTGATCCAGGGCGACGTGATGGTGTTCCCGCGCACGAGCGATCCCAAGCAGGTGGCCGCACAGAAGCTGCTGGCCAGCGTGATCACGAATCCGCAGACGCAGGTGGCCTTCAACATCAAGAAGGGCTCGGTGCCGATCCGCACCGACGTGGATGCGTCGAAGATGGACGTTTGCGCGCAAGTCGGCCTGGCCATCCTGAAGGACAAGTCGCGCCAGATCGGCAATGGCGAGTCCTACATCACGCCGGACCAGAACGGCGCGCTGCAAGACGTGATCTCGAACTACTGGAACCGCGACATCCCGGTCGAGAAGGTCCAGAAGGACATCATCGCGGCGCTGCGGGATTGATCCGGCGATGAAGGGTCTCCTGAGACGCATCACGCCGTGGACGGCATTGCTGCCGCTCGCGGCCACCGTGCTCGTCGGCTACCTCGGCGCCGCCGTCTGGTCGCTCTACATCTCGATGACGAGTTCGCGGACCTTCCCGTCCACGAACTTCGTCGGCCTCGACCAGTACGAACGCCTGTTCGACAACGAGCGCTGGGTGCTCTCGCTGCACAACCTCGCCATCTACGGCGTGCTGTTCATCGTGGCCTGCATCGTGATCGGCTTTTTGCTCGCGGTCTTCATCGACCAGAAGGTACGCGGCGAAGGCGTGCTGCGCGTGGCCTTCCTCTACCCCTACGCGATGTCCTTCGTGGCCACCGGTCTCGTCTGGCAATGGGTGCTGAACCCCGACAGCGGCCTGCAGAACGCTGTGCAGCAGATGGGCTGGAAGGACTTCACCTTCGACTGGATCATCGACCAGGACAAGGCCATCTACACGATCGTGATCGCCAGCGTGTGGCAGGGCGCGGGCCTGGTGATGGCGCTGATGCTGGCCGGCCTGCGCGGCATTGATGAAGAGATCTGGAAGGCCGCCACGCTCGACGGCATCCCGGCCTGGCGTGTCTACATGTCCATCGTGCTGCCCATGCTTGGGCCCACGCTGGCCACCGTCTTCGTGCTGCTCTCCACGGCCGTGGTGAAGGCCTTCGACGTGGTGATCGCCATGACGCAGGGCGGCCCCGGCACGGCGAGCGATCTGCCCGCCAAATTCATCATGGATCACCTCTTCGGCCGCGCCAACCTCGGCCTGGCCTCGGCCGGCGCGATGACGATGCTGCTGACCGTGCTGATCCTCGTCGCGCCGCTGCTGTACCTGCGCAGCCGCCGCAAGGAGGGCAAGGCATGAGGCGCAAGAAGAACTCTTCGTTCAGCCCTGCGCGCTGGGGCATCTACGGCTTCTTGCTGTTTGCCGCAGCCTTCTTCCTCGCGCCGCTCTACGTCATGCTCACGACCTCGTTCAAGAGCATGGAGGAGATCCGCCTCGGCCAGATCTTCGCGCTACCGGGCGCCGCCAGCCTCGATGCCTGGCGCGCCGCGTGGAGCGAAGCCTGCACCGGCGTGGCTTGCGAAGGCATCCGCGGCGGCTTCTGGAACTCGGTGCTGATCGTCGTGCCCAGCACCGTCATCCCGATCCTGATCGGCGCGCTGAACGGCTATGCCCTGAGCTTTTGGAAGCCGCGCGGCGCCAACCTGCTGTTCGCCATCTTAATGCTCGGCGCCTTCATCCCCATCCAGGTGATGATCTATCCGCTGGTCAAGCTGGAAGCGGCGCTGGGGCTGTATTCGAGCCTGCCGGGCATCGTCGTCGTGCACATCGTCTTCTCGATGCCGGTGATGACGCTGCTGTTCCGCAACTACTACGCCGGCATCCCTGAAGAGCTCTTCAAGGCCGCGCGCATCGATGGCGGCGGCTTCTGGCGCATCTTCGTTCAGCTGATGCTGCCGATGAGCGTGCCCATCGCCATCGTGGCCACCATCATGCAGGTCACCGGCGTGTGGAACGACTACATCCTCGGCCTGGTGTTTGCGGGCCGCGAGAACCTGCCGATGACGGTGCAGCTCAACAACGTGATCAACACGACGACGGGCGAGCGGCTCTACAACGTCAACATGGCCGCGACGATCCTCACGTCCGCCGTGCCGCTGTTGGTCTATCTGGTTTCCGGGCGCTGGTTCGTCCGCGGCATCACTGCCGGCGCGGTGAAGGGTTGAGAACATGAGTTCCGTGAAGATTTCCGACCTGAGCATGGCCTTCGGCCCCAACAAGGTCATCGGCGGTCTCGATCTCGAAGTGTTCGAAGGCGAGTTCCTCGTGCTGCTCGGGCCCTCGGGCTGCGGCAAGTCCACCCTCCTGCATTCGATCGCCGGCCTGATCGACGTGAGCGGCGGCCGCATCGAGATCGGCGGCAAAGACATGACCGATGCCGAACCGAGCGAACGCGGCATCGGCATGGTGTTCCAGTCCTATGCGCTGTATCCGAACATGAGCGTGGAAGGCAATATGTCCTTCGGCCTCAAGGTGGCCGGCGTGAAGAAAGACGAGATCAAGAAGCGCGTGGCCGAGGCGGCGGCGCTGCTGCATCTTGATCCGCTGCTCGCGCGCAAGCCTTCGCAGCTGTCGGGTGGCCAGCGCCAGCGCGTGGCCATCGGCCGCGCCTTGGTGCGCCAGGCCGGCATCTTCCTGTTCGACGAGCCGCTGTCCAACCTCGACGCCAAGCTGCGCGCCGAGCTGCGCCACGAACTCAAGCTGCTGCACCGCAAGCTCGGCGCCACCATGATCTACGTGACGCACGACCAGACGGAGGCCATGACGCTGGCCAGCCGCATCGTCGTGATGAAGGGCGGCGTGATCCAGCAGATCGGCGCTCCGACCGAGGTCTACGAGAAGCCGGCCAACCGCTTTGTCGCCGGCTTCCTCGGCGCCACGGCCATGAACTTCATCAACGGCCGCGTCGCCGGTGGCCGTTTCGAGGGCCCGCTGTCCGTCGATCTCTCGGGCTATGCCGGCCGCGTCCAGGAAGGCCAGCAGGTCGTGATGGGCCTGCGGCCCGAGAACCTGCACGTGGACCCGAACGGCCCGTGGGACGCGCTGCTGCAGCTGGTCGAACCGATGGGCAGCCACCACGTGGCCTGGCTGCGCCTGGCCGACGGCAGCGAGCTCTCGGCCATCCTGCCCGCCGGCAGCGCCGTGCCGTCCGAAGGCCCTGTGCGCCTGGCCGCCGACCTGAACGCGATCTCGCTGTTCGACGCGAGCACCGAACAACGGCTATGAAGGTCCTCATCGTCGGCGGCGGCACGGCCGGCTGGATGACGGCCACGGCGCTGTCCAAGCTGCTGCTGCGCGACGAAGGTCGGCAGCATTGGCAGATCGAGCTGGTGGAGTCCGAGCAGATCGGCACCATCGGCGTCGGCGAGGCGACGATTCCCGCGATCAAGGCCTACAACGCGATGCTCGGCCTGTCCGAGGACGAGCTGCTGCGCGCAAGCCAAGGCAGCTTCAAGCTCGGCATCGAGTTCGTCGATTGGGGCGCGCTCGGCCAGCGCTACTTCCACGGCTTCAGCCCCGTCGGCCGCGACATCGACGGCATCCCCTTCCACCACTACTGGCTGCGCCTGCGCCAGCATGGGATGGCGGCAGACATCGCCGAGTACTCGATCAACTCGATGGCGCCGACCGAGGCGCGCTTCATGCGCGCACGGCCCGACATGGCCGGCTCGCCGCTGGCCGAGATCGCGCATGCCTTCCACTTCGACGCCAGCCTCTACGCCAAGATGCTGCGCGGCAAGTCGGAAGCGCAGGGCGTTCGCCGCATCGAAGGCCGCATCACGCAAGTGCAGCGCGCGGAGAACGGCCACATCCGTTCGCTGCAGCTCGAAGACGGAGGCGAGATCGAAGCCGACTTCTTCATCGACTGCTCGGGCCTGCACGGCCTGCTGATCGAGAGGACGCTGAACGCCGGCTTCGAGGACTGGGGCCACTGGCTGCCCTGCGACCGCGCGCTGGCCGTGCCTTGCGAAAGCGTGAGCCCCCTGCTGCCCTACACCCGCGCCACGGCGCGCCAGGCGGGCTGGCAATGGCGCATTCCGCTGCAGCACCGCATCGGCAACGGGCTCGTCTATTGCAGCGAATTCATGGACGACGAGGCAGCGAAGACGACGCTGCTATCCAACCTCGACGGCAAGCCGCTGGCGGACCCGCGCCCGATCCGTTTTCGCGCCGGCCGCCGTCGCACGAGCTGGATCGGCAACTGCGTGGCCATCGGCCTGGCGAGCGGCTTCCTCGAACCGCTGGAATCGACCAGCATCCACCTCGTGCAGAGCGCCGTCACGCGCTTGCTGGACCTGTTCCCGCGCAACGGTCTGGATGCCGCTGACATCGCCGAGTACAACCGGCAGACGGAAGACGAAATCATCCGCATCCGCGACTTCATCATCCTGCACTACAAGCTCACGCAGCGCGACGACACGCCCTTCTGGCGCCGCTGCCGCGACATGAGCGTGCCCGACACGCTGATGGAGAAGCTCGAGCTCTTCGCCTCCAACGGGCGCATCGTCCACGTGGGCAACGAGCTCTTTCACGAGCCGAGCTGGCTGCAGGTGATGCTGGGCCAGGGCCTGATGCCGCGCGGCTATCACCCGATGGCCGACATCCGGCCGCTGTCGCAGCTGCGCGATTTTGCGGAGGACATCCGCGGCGTCGTGAAGCGCTGCCTGGCGCACATGCCCGCGCACGGCGACTACGTGCGCCAGGTCTGCGGCGCGCCTCCTCCTCAAGCCTGACCGAGAACACCCATCATGCGAATTGCCGTTCTTGCCCTTGCCGTCCTCGGCGCCGCTGCGCAGGCTGCGCCCCCGGCCGCCTGGCTCACCACGCCCGACCAGAAGTCGCTGCTGGCCCCCACTGCCGTCCAGGCCCTGCAGCCCGGTGCGCCGGTGATCGAGCTGAAACCAGACGAGCAATACCAGCGCATGGTGGGCTTCGGCGCTGCCATCACCGAGGCCTCGGCCTGGGTGCTCAACCACCGCATGGCGCCCGAGCAGCGCAACAAGGTGCTGCGCGAGATGTTCACCCGCCAGGACGGCGGCCTGGGCTTCGAGTTCACGCGGCTGACGATCGGCGCATCGGACTTCTCGCGCGAGCACTACAGCCTGGACGACATGCCGCCCGGCGGCGCAGACCTGAAGCTCGAGCACTTCAGCATCGCGCCCGAGGAAGCCGATGTGCTGCCCGTCACGCGCGAGGCGCTGGCGCTGAACCCACAGCTCAAGGTCATGGCCTCGCCATGGAGCGCACCGGGCTGGATGAAGAGCGGCGACAGCCTGATCCAGGGCACGCTGCGCGACGACCGCCAGGAAGTCTTCGCCCGCTACCTCGTGCGCTATGCCGAGGAGGTGAAGCGTCTGGGCGTGCCGCTGTTCGCGCTGACGCTGCAGAACGAACCGCACTTCGAGCCCGGCGACTACCCCGGCATGCGCCTGCGTCCGCACCAGCGCGCCGAAGTCATCAAGCTGCTCGGCCCGATGCTCAAGGACAAGGGCCTGCCCGTGCAGATCCTCGACTGGGACCACAACTGGGATGAGGCCTACAGCCCGCTCTCCACGCTGTCAGACGAAGGCGCGCGGCGCTGGATCTCCGGCGTGGCCTGGCACTGCTACGGCGGCGATCCGGCCGCGCAGAGCGTGGTCTCGCAGCATTACCCGAAGCTCGATGTCTGGCTGACGGAATGCTCGGGCGGCATGTGGGAAGCGGACTGGAACAAGCGCCTGCCCTGGGCCCTGCATCACCTCGTGATCGGCGCCACGCGCCATGGCGCGCGCGGCGTGCTGATGTGGAACCTGGTGCTCGACGAGAAGCACGGTCCGCACAAGGGCGGTTGCACGGACTGCTTCGGCATCGTCAACCTGAACGCCGACGGCAGCCTCTCGCGCAGCGTGGAGTACTACGCCTTCGGCCACGTGAGCCGCTTCGTCGTGCAGGGTGCGCGGCGCATCGGCTCAGAGACACGCGGCGGCGAAGTGAAGGGCCTTGAGCACGTGGCCTTCAAGAACCCCGATGGCTCGACGGTGCTGGTCGTCGGCAATGTGGGCCAGACGCCGCAGCGCTTCAACGCGCGCGGCGCTGGCTTCACACTCCCAGCGGGCAGCGTCGTGACGCTCGTCTATTCAAAGGGATAGCGCACGCCCATCTGGCGGCGGATCTCGTCCATCCAGCCGAGCACGGTCAGCGTCTCGGCGTGGGAGATGACGGGGCTTTCGATCTCGCCGGCGCGGATGCGCGCCTGTGCCTCCTCGATCTGGCCTTCGAAGCCGTTCAGCACATAGGCTGCGCGCACGACTTCCGCCGGTTCGCCGTGGCGCTCCAGCCGCAGCTCCTCGGCGCCGTGGAAACCATAGGGCAGTGTGATGCGGCCCTTCTGACCCTGGATGACGAGCGCGTTGTCGCTGCTGGTGTCGAAGGCGCAGACGAACTGCGAAACGATGCCGCCGGGGAAGGTGATCTGGCCGTGCGTGCGCATGTCCACGCCGGTCGGGGCCAACGGCCCCGTCGCGTGCAGGCTCACCGCTTCCGGGCAGCGGCCGAGCGCCTGTTCCAGCACAAAGCGGGTGACGGTCAGGTTGTAGATGCCGAGGTCGAGCAGCGCGCCGCCGGCCAGCTCGGGCGCAAAGTTGCGGCTCGTGGCGTCGTACTCGGCGGGGAAGCAAAAGCTCGACTGGATCGTGTGCAGCGGGCCGATGGCCTGCTCGCGCAGCCAGCGGCCGAGCACGGCGTAGGAAGGCAGGAAGCGCGTCCACACGGCTTCCATGAGGAAGACCCGCTTCTCTCGCGACAGGGCCACGCAGGCCTCGCCTTCCGCGAGATGGGCGACGAGCGGCTTCTCGCACAGCACGGGCTTGCCGGCAGCCAGCGCGGCGCGGATGAACTCGCCATGCTGGGCGTGCGGCGTGGCGATGTAGACGGCGTGCACCGAAGGATCGGCGAGCACCGAGGCCAGGTCATCGGTCGCCCGTGGCGCGAAGCTCGCGCAGTGCTGCTGCGCAAAGGCTTCGGCCCGCTCGCGGCTGCGGCCGTAGACGGCGACGATGCGGCTGCCCTGCACGGCGGTGACGGCTTCCGCAAAGCGTCGCGCAATATTGCCTGGGGCGATCACGGCCCAACCGAATGATTCCATCTGCAACGCTCCGCTTGAACAAGCGCGTATCTTGCCAGCGCTTCAGCGCCGGCAAGGTTCAGATGGGTTTCACGCAGAGGACCCGAGCAGGCGCTGCAGTCCGGCTTCTTGCCGGCCCGCAGTTCGGCCAGGCCGGCCTTGAGCGCCTTGCCTGCCTCGAGCCTTGAGTTGAGGTATCGCAGTCTGCAAAAGGGGCCGGCGACTCCGGGGGGTCGCGCTCAAGGCTTGCGCCTGATCAACTCCGGGGCGAAGAGCTCCATGATCCGCAAGCAGGCGCCGTGCCGTGTGAATACCGAGTTGCGTGACCAGACCATGTCGAAGCTGGCCGGGCTGCCCGTGGCCGCCTGCCATTGCTTGCGCATGTGGCGGCCGGTGTGGCCGTGGCGGGCGATGCGGCGCGGGCGCAGTTCGCTGCGCACGACCTGCGGGTCCTCGTAGAGCAGATGCGCCAGCGGCCGCGTGCCCAGGCCCTTGAGCGCCTTCCACGGACCGGCCAGCGCGCTGCCGTGCAGGCTCGACCGCGCCCACACGAGCGGCTCTCCGTCGACGCGCAGGATCACCTCGCGCACGACCGTGCAGCCGTGGCGCGGCATGCCCAGGGCGCGGCGCTCCTGCGCGCGCAGCGGTGCCACCTGCTGGCGCAGCACTTCGACCTCGAAGCGCTTGCCCGTACGGGCCAGACGTTTGGAGAGCGAGCCCGGCGCAGTCAGCCAGGCGCGCAAGCTCATTCGGGATGCGATGCCCATCAGCGTGCGTGTGGCCTAACGTCCGAATTCATCGCCAAGTTCGCGGGCGCGTTCGGCAGCGGCGCGCACGGCGCGGCGCATCGCTTCATTCACGCCATCAGCGCAAAGGCTTTCCAGCGCGGCGTACGTGGTGCCGCCCTTGGAGGTCACGCGCTGGCGCAGCACGCCGACGTCCTCACCCGACTGCTGCGCCAAGGCTGCCGCGCCGCCGCAAGTGGCCAGGGCCAGCTCGCGCGCTTGCTCCGCAGGCAGGCCCAGCTCCACGCCAGCCGCCGTCATCGCTTCGACGATGTAGAAGAAGTACGCCGGGCCCGAGCCTGAGAGCGCGGTCACCGTGTCGAGATCGGATTCGCGCGCCACCCAGAGCGTGCGGCCCGTGGGGGCGAGCAGCTGCTCCGCCGCCTTGCGGTCCGCATCGGAAACTGCGGGGCGTGCGTACAGCCCGGCGATGCCCTGGCCGATCAGCGCCGGCGTGTTGGGCATGGCGCGCACGACGCGCTCGCTCCCCACGGCCTGTGCGATCTGGTCCGAGCGGATGCCGGCCATGACAGAGAGCTGCAGCGCACGGCTCACGTGCGCCGCGCAAGGTGCCGCGGCGCTGGTGAACATCTGCGGCTTGACGGCCCAGACGACGAGGCCCGCGCGCGCCAGGCGCGCATCGGCTTGGGCCAGCACCTCGACGCCCAGCTCGGCGCGCAGCGCTTCGCGCGTGGCTTCGAAAGGCTCGACGACGATGAGGTCCGAGGCCTGCGCCCCTTGCCGCAACAGGCCGCGCATGAGCGCGCCGGCCATGTTGCCGCCGCCGATGAATGCAATCGCTGATGAATTCATCGCGGCAGTTTAGGCCCTGCTAACGCCCAGGATCAGCCGAGTCCGGCCAGCAGCGCGGCGTTGCCGCCGGCCGCTGCCGTGTTGACGGTCAGCGTCTGCTCGGCCGCGAAGCGATAGAGCTGTCGCGGCGAGCCGCCTTGCGCGATCAGCGGCAGGATGGCGCCTTGTCGAGCCGCCAGCGCACGGGCCAGGGCTGCACCGGCAGCGCCAGCCACCGCCACGCCCGCCAGCAGCGGCGCGCACAGCACGGCATCGAGCGAAGCGCCCGGCAGCACGGCGATGGCGCGAGCCGGCACGCCGATCTCGATCAGCATTTCGCGTGCGGCCACATCACCGCCGATCCAGGCCACGGCATTGCCGGCCAGCAGGGCGGCGCTGACGACGTCCAGGCCCCCGCCGATCACGGCGATCACGCCGCGCCCGTGTTGGCGCAAGGTGTTGCTCTCGCCGGTCGGGCCGGGCAGCGTCTGCGTGGCGAACTGGCAGCGCGCGGCGTCGCACAAGGCGTTCAGGCCGGTGGCGCGGCGCAGGATGTCGGCGCGGCGTTCCAGATCGACCTCGGCCCAGGCTTCCTGCGCGTGGTGCAGGCCGGCGAGGTCGACCTTCTCGGTCGAGATGCCACCCGGCAGCGCGCTGACTTCAGCCGCAGCTTCCGCGCAGAAGCGCTTCAGGTAGTTGGGACCGCCGGCCTTGGGACCCGTGCCCGACAGGCCTTCGCCGCCGAAGGGCTGGACGCCGACGACCGCGCCGATGATGTTGCGGTTCACGTAGACATTGCCGATGCGCGCATGGTCGGCCAGGCGCTGGGCGCGGCTGTCGATGCGGGTCTGCAGGCCGAGCGTGAGACCGTAGCCGAGGGCGTTGATGCGTTCGATCACGGCGTCCACGTCGCCGCTCCAGCGCAGCACGTGCAGCACAGGGCCGAAGATCTCCTCGCCCATCTGCTCCAGGCTGCTGATCTCGAAAGCCACGGGCGCGAGCTGGCGCGGCATGGCATCGCGGATCGGCGCTTCGGCGATCAGCTGGGCGTCCTTCTTCAGGCGCTGGACGTGGCGGGCGATGTTGGCGTGGGCCTCGTCGTCGATCAGCGGGCCGACGTCGCAGGCCAGCTCGGCGTTCAGGCCGACGTGCAGCTGCTCGGTGGCGCCCTTGAGCATCTCGATCACGCCGTCGGCAATCGCATCCTGCACGCACAGCAGGCGCAGGGCCGAGCAGCGCTGGCCGGCCGAGCGGAAGGCGCTCTGCACGACGGCATCGATGACCTGCTCGGGCAGCGCGGTCGAGTCGACGACCATGGCGTTGAGGCCGCCGGTCTCAGCGATCAGCGGCACGGGGGCCTTGGGGCTCTTGGCCAGCGCGCGGTGGATGATCTGCGCCACGACGGTCGAACCGGTGAAGCACACGCCGGCCGTGTGGGCATTGGCCACCAGCGCCGCGCCGACGGTTTCACCGGGCCCGTGCAGCAGCACCAGCGCGTCTTGAGGCACGCCGGCTTCATGCAGCAGCTCGACCATCTTCAGCGCCACAAAGGGCGTCTGCTCGGCCGGCTTGGCGGCCACGGTGTTGCCGGCGACGAGGGCCGCCACGACCTGGCCGGCAAAGATGGCCAGCGGGAAGTTCCAGGGGCTGATGCAGACGAAGACGCCGCGGCCTTGGCGTTCATCGGCAGCCAGCAGCTCGGCCTGATCGGCGTAGTAACGCAGGAAGTCGACGGCTTCGCGCACTTCGGCGATGCAGTCGCCTTGCGTCTTGAAGGCTTCCTTGACGAGGTAGGCGCAGAACTCCGCCAGGCGGCCGTCCAGCGCATCGGCGGCGCGGCGCAGCACGGCGGCACGCTCAGGAACCGGTCGTGCGTTCCAGGCGGGGAAGGCGGCGGCGAGGCGCTCCATGGCGGGGGCCACATCGCCGGCTTCGGCCACGGTGCCGACTGCACAGCTTTGCAGCGCTTCGACAAAGGCCACGCGCTCGGCCGGCGCGGTCAGGTCGGCGCCGGTGGAGTTGGCCCGCTGGGCGCCGTAGAGCGCCGGCGGCAGGGCCAGGGCGGACTTGGGCGCGATCTCCTGCAGCGGCGAGGACAGCAGCTCGGGCAGGTCCACGTTCACGTCGGCCAGCTGGTGGACGAAGGAGGAGTTGGCGCCGTTCTCCAGCAGGCGGCGCACGAGGTAGGCCAGCAAGTCGCGGTGCTCACCCACCGGGGCGTAGACGCGGCAGGGGATGGAGTCGTCCTTCAGCACCTCGCGATAGATGCCTTCGCCCATGCCGTGCAGGCGCTGCATCTCGAACTGGGCGCCGGCCTTGCGGGCCATCTGCAGGATGGCGGCGATGGTGCCGGCGTTGTGGCTGGCGAACTGCGGGTAGATCACATCGGCGTGCTCGATCAGGCGGCGGGCGCAGGCGAGGTAGGAGACGTCGGTGTGCTGCTTGTGCGTGAACACCGGGTAGTGCGGCAGGCCGAGTTCTTGCGCGCGCTTGATCTCGCCGTCCCAGTAGGCGCCCTTGACCAGGCGGACCATGAACTTGAGGCCGTGCTTGCGGGCGATGCTCGCCACTTCGTCGACCACGTGCAGGGCGCGCGTCTGGTAAGCCTGCACGGCCAGACCGAAGCCGCGCCACTGCGGGTGCGTGGCGGCGATCCGTGCGGCCAGCACGTCCAGCAGTTCGAGCGAGAGCTCCAGGCGATCGACTTCCTCGGCGTCGATCGTCAGATTGATATTGGCGTTGGCAGCCAGCTCGATCAGCTCCCACACGCGCGGCAGCAGCTCGGCATGCACGCGCTCGCGCTGCAGCACCTCATAGCGGCTGAACAGGGCGGAGAGCTTGATGGAGATGCCGTCGCTGGCTTCGGGCGATTGAGCGCGCTTGCCAGCGGCGATGGCCTTGATGGCGTTGACGTAGGAGGTTTGGTAGCGGCGCGCGTCGTCCTCGGTGCGGGCGCCTTCGCCGAGCATGTCGTAGGAGAAGCGCAATTGGCGGATCTGCTTGCGCGCGGCATCGGCCTCGCCCATCGCCTCGCCGATGTTGCGGCCGAGCACGAACTGGCGGCCCAGCAGCTGGATGGCGCGCACCGTGGCGGCCACGACGGTCTGCGCGCCCAAGCGCTTGAACAGGCCGCCGTCGTCTTCGGCGCCGGGCAGGAATTTCTTGGACAGCTGGATGGCGCTGGCCGAGAGGCTGGCCAGCATCTTGTGCGGGCCTTCGGAGGCGCCGTCGAAGCTGGCGCGGCCGAGCTGGTCTGCGGTCAGCGCGATGGCGGTCGGCGCGTCGGGCACGCGCAGCAGGGCTTCAGCCAGGCGCATCAGGGCCAGGCCTTCCGATGACGTGATCGGGTATTCGCGCAGCAGCGATTCCATCGCCCAGAACGGCGCCGGGTTGGCACGCACCTGGGCCACCCAGGGGCTGGCGCCCGCAATCACGGCCGGCCAGTCGAGCGCGCCTTCGAGGCGCTGGGCCAAGGCATGCACGACGGCGATTTCTTCGCGGTACGGATCGGGCAGGCGTTGGACTTCGGGCGGCAGCTGGGACATGATCGGGACTCCTGGTGAATCTCGCCACTTTAAGCAGGACGATCCTGGATTAAATTCAGAATTCCACACATTCAGCAGAATAAAACTCAATGCCATCCATGGATGCCATCGACGCCCGCATCCTGCGCGCCCTCCAGGCCGACGGACGCATCTCCAACCTCAAGCTGGCCGAGGCCGTGCATCTTTCGCCGACCGCCGTGCTGGAGCGCGTCAAGCGGCTCACGCGCGAGGGCTACATCCTGGGATACGAAGCACGCCTGAACCCCGAGAAGCTCGACGCCGGGCTGCTGGTCTTCATCGAGATCTTGCTGGACCGCACGGTGCACGATGTCATGGACAACTTCAAGGCCGCCGTCCAGGCCCGGCCCGAAATCCTGGAGTGCCACCTGGTGGCCGGCGGCTTTGACTACCTGCTCAAGACCCGGGTGCGAGACATGACCTCCTACCGCGAGTTCATCGGCAGCGTGATCTGGACCCTGCCCGGCGTGCGCGAGACGCGGACCTACGCGGTGATGGAAGAGGTGAAAAACACGACGGCGCTGCCGCTGTGATGGGGCGTCAGGTCACGGCCGCACTTCGGCGCGCTGCTGCAGGTCGCGCGGCGCCAGCTGGCGGCGCAGGTCGTGGCGCGTGTAGACGCGCTCGTGGCCAGAGAGTTCCAGCGAGATCTGCTCGATCATGTCTTGCGTGCGCGAGGGCGGCGCGGCCACGACGAGCAGGGCCAGCAGCGCGACGGCGCCGGCCGGCACCCACAGCGGCAACGCCGGGCCGGTGCGCAGCAGCGGCAAGCACGAAGCACTGACGGCCAGGCCGAGCAGCGCACCCGTGATCACCTCCGACACCGAATGCGCCTGCACGGGCAGCCGCGAGTAGGCAATCGCCAGGCCCATCGCGAAGCCAAAGCCCACGCCCAGCCACTGCGCGGCGCGCCCGCGGTGCATGACAACGACCCAGGCCAGCATCGGCCAGCAAGCGCAGGAGAACATCGCGTGGCCGGAGAAGCCGGTGAAGTCCCAGCGGGCGACGCCGAGCTGCCAGCCGAAGAAGGCGATCTTGCTGGCGGCCGTGAACAGGGCCGCGGCGCTGAGCGAGAGGATCCAGCGCCGCGCCAGCGCAGTCTGGCCGGCGCCGAGCCACAGCCACATGGCCGCCAGAGGCACCAGGGGCAGCAGCAGCTCGGAATCGCCGAGGCGGGTCAGCAGCGACCAGAACGAGTGCAACAGCGGTGAGGACGGCAGGACAACCATGCCGCGATGTTAGGTCGCGAGCATGACCATTGCCGCCTCAGACGGCATGCAATTGGGTGACGCGGCCCGAGTCGGTTTCCGGCCACTCGTGGCGGCTCACGGCGAAGTCCTCGGCCGGCATCGGGCGGCCGAAGAACCAGCCCTGCACCCAGTCGCAGCCTTCGCGCTGCAGCCAGGCGGCCTGCTCGGCCGTCTCCACGCCCTCGGCCAGCACTTCCATGCCCAGCGAGTGCGCCAGCACGATCACGGTGCGGGCGATGGCGGCCACGTTGTGGTCGCAGCCCAGTTCGGCCACGAAGCTGCGGTCGATCTTGAGCGTCTGGATCGGCATGCGCTTCAGGTAGGACAGCGAGGAGTAGCCGGTGCCGAAGTCGTCGATGGCCACACGCACGCCGCGCTCGTTGAGCTGGCCCAGCAGTTCGATGGCGGCCTCGGCATCCTCAAGCAGCAGGCTCTCTGTCACTTCCAGCTCCAGCGCGTGCGCCGGGCAGCCGGTATCGGCCAGGATCTGGTCGACGGTGGCGACGAAATCGCTCTGGCGCAGCTGACGGGCCGAGACGTTGACGGCGATCTGCTGCGGCTTGCCCTCCACGCCCTGCCAACGCGCGGCTTGTGCGCAGGCAGTTTCGAGCACCCAGCGGCCGATCGGAATGATCAGGCCGGTCTCTTCGGCCAGCGGGATGAATTCGGCCGGCGAGATCGGGCCACGGGTCGGGTGGCGCCAGCGCAGCAGGGCCTCGGCGCCGATCAGCTCGCCGTCAGAGAGGCGCACCTGCGGCTGGTATTCGAGGCGGAACTGCGCGGCCTCGTTGGCCAGGCGCAGGGCGTGGGTCAGCTCGAAGCGCTGCTGCACGGCGTGCGTCAGCTCTGGGCGGTAGGACTGGACGCTGTTGCGCGCGCTGGCCTTGGCGCGGCACATGGCGGCCTCGGCGTTGCGCAGCAAGTCGTCGACGTTGTCGCCATCGGTCGGGAACAGGGCCAGGCCGATGGAGGCGCCGAGATTGAAGCGGCGCGGCTGGCCGTCCACCTGCAGGATCACGGGTTCCATGATGCCCTGGATGAGGCGGTCGCCCAGGCGCATGGCGGTCTCTTCGTCGACCAGGCCCGAGAGCATGACGACGAACTCGTCGCCGCCGACGCGGGCCACGGAATCGCTGCCGCGCACGACGTTGACGAGCCGCGCCGCGGCCTGCGTGAGCACCATGTCGCCCGCCACGTGGCCGGCGATGTCGTTGACTTCGCGAAAGCCATCGAGGTCCACGTAGAGCACGGCCACGCTGGTGCAATCACGCTGGGCGGCCTGGATCTGGCGCTCCACGCGGTCGCGCAGCAGCGCGAGGTTGGGCAGGCCGGTCAGGCGGTCGTGCAGCGACTGGTGCAGGAGCGCGGCCTCGGTGGCCTTGACGCGCGAGATGTCGGTCAGCACGGCCAGGAAGTGCGGGCGCTGGTCGGCGCTGGCCTCGCTGGCCGGTACCTGAACGACGGTGGCCCACACGGGCACGCTGATGCCGCTCTTGTGGCGCTGCATCAGCTCGCCGCTCCACTTGCCTTCACGCTCGACCTCGACCCACATGGTCTCGATGATCTGCGGGTCCTGCAGCTCGGTGAGCAGGTAGCGCGGCACGCTGCCCACCATCTCCTCGAAGGAGTAGCCGGTGATGCGGCACAGCGCGGGGTTGACGTCTTCCACGCACTTGTCGGCGTTCATCACCATGATGCCTTCGCCGCAGTGCTCGAAGACGCTGATGGCGCGGTGCAGCTGGGCGTGGGCCTGGCGCAGGGCGGTGATGTCGCGCGCGACGCCGACCGTGCCGATGCACTGGCCGTCGTCGAAGACGGGGGCCTGGGCGATGTCCAGGCACTGGCGGGCGCCGTCGGGGCCGACGGTCCAGGCCTGGGTGCGCTGGGCACCGCCGTCGGACAGGGCGTCGGTCCACTCGGGATGGCGGCCGAGCTGGCTGTCGCGGCGGCCGAGGATCTGGGCTTCGTCGAGGTTCAGGCAGGCGGCGAAGGCGGGGTTGCAGCCGTCGTAGGCGCCGCTGGCGTCCTTGAAGAAGACGGGGTCCGGGATGGCATTGAGGAGCGCGCTGAGCTTGGTGCGTTCACGGCGGACCTTGAGCAGCTGCGTGCGGCGGCGGGCCAGGCGGCCGCGTTGCCAATGCACGAGCGAGAGCGTGGCGCCAAACGCGACCGCGCCGGCAACCGCGAGGCCACCGAGCCAGAAGGTGGTTCCATGGGTCAGGACCACTCCGGCCTGCGCTTGCGCAAAGAATGCAAGCGCTGCAAACGCCACCGACAGGCGGCGAACCATAGAGCTCATGTTGTCGTAGGACCTTGGCAGGGCGGTTGGCGTCTGTCCTGCTGACGCACAACTGCCTCGTTATGTGAGCGGCAACTCCTTGTGAGAATTACCAGACCTTGTTAGCGGTCGCTAGTGTGGAGTGGGCCTGGGCGGATGTGAGCGCTCTATAGCGTCAGTGCAACGCGGGTTCCCTGCAAAATTGCACGCTTCGCGTCAAGTTCACCTGCCTCCAGGGCCCCGCCGATGAGCTGGACGCGACGGCCGGCGTCCTGCAGGGGCTGCTGGAGCTCGCGCAGCGGCTCCTGGCCGGCGCACAGCACGACCGTGTCGGCCGCCACCAGTTGGGTGTCCTCGCGCTTCTCGCCGAAGCTGATCCACAGGCCTTCGGCGGTGATGCTTTCGTAGTTGACACCCGAGAGCTGCTCGACGTTCTTCATCTTCATCGCGCTGCGATGGATCCAGCCCGTGGTCTTGCCCAGGCCCGCGCCCAGCTTGCCCGGCTTGCGCTGCAGCAGCGTGATCTGCCGTTCCGAAGCATGGGGCTGCGCCCGGCGCACGCCGCCGCGCACCTCGGCCGGGTCGGCCACGCCCCATTCACGACGCCAGGCTTCAGCGTCGAGTGCCAGGGAATGGGACTCGGCCAGGTACTCGGCCATGTCAAAGCCGATGCCGCCGGCACCGACGATAGCCACGCGCCGGCCCACCTGCGCGCCGCGGGCCAGCACGTCCACGTAGGACAGCACGCGGCCGGCCAGGGCAGGATCGTCCTGGCCCTGGATGCGTGGATTGCGCGGCATGACGCCGGTGGCGAGCAGCACCTCGTCGAAGTCCATCAGCTCGGCGGCGGCCACGCGGCGCTGCAGGTGCAGGCGCACGCCGGTCAGCTCGATGCGGCGGCGGAAGTAGCGCAGCGTCTCGGCAAACTCTTCCTTGCCCGGAATGCGCCTGGCCATGTTGAACTGGCCGCCGACCTCCTCGGCCGAGTCGAAGAGATGGACCTCGTGCCCGCGTTCGGCCAGGTTCGTGGCCGCCGCCAGGCCGGCCGGGCCCGCGCCGACCACGGCCACGCGCTTGGCGCGGCCCTGGATGCGCACGACGCGCAGTTCGGTCTCGAACGAGGCCCGCGGGTTGACCAGGCAGCTGGCGGTCTTTTGCTCGAACACGTGGTCCAGGCAGGCCTGGTTGCAGGCGATGCAGGTGTTGATCTCGTCGCCGCGCTGCTCGCGGGCCTTCTTCATGAACTCGGGATCGGCCAGCAAGGGGCGGGCCATGGAGACCATGTCGGCATCGCCGCGCGCGAGCACGTCTTCTGCCACCTCGGGCGTGTTGATGCGGTTGCTGGTGATCAGCGGCGTGGTGATGCCCTCGGCCCGCAAGGCGGCGCGCAGCCGGGCGGTGAGCCAGGTGAAGCTGGCGCGCGGCACGCTGGTGGCGATGGTGGGCACGCGCGCCTCATGCCAGCCGATGCCGGTGTTGATCAGCGTGGCGCCGCCGCGCGCCACGGCACGGCCGAGCTCGACGACCTCCTCCCAGCTGCTGCCCTGGGGGATGAGGTCGATCATCGAGAGGCGGTAGATGATGATGAAGTCCGGCCCGACAGCCTCGCGCATGCGGGCGAGGATCTCCAGCGGCAGCCGCATGCGCTTGGCGTAGGAGCCGCCCCATTCGTCCACGCGGTGGTTGGTGTGCTCGACCAGGAACTGGTTGATGAAGTAGCCCTCGGAGCCCATCACCTCCACACCGTCGTAGCCGGCCTCTCGGGCGAGGACCGCGCAGCGGACGAAGGCGCGGATCTGGCGTTCGATGCCGCGCAGGGAGAGCTCGCGCGGCTTGAAGGGCGAAATCGGCGACTGGATGCCGGACGGCGCCACGCACAGCGGGTGGTAGCCGTAGCGGCCGGTGTGCAGGATCTGCAGGGCGATCTTGCCGCCCTCGGCGTGCACGGCGTCGGTGATGGTGCGGTGTCGGCGCGCCGCGCCGTGGGTGGCCAGCGTGCCTGCAAAGGGCTTGGCCCAGCCTTCGATATTGGGCGCGAAGCCGCCCGTGACGATCAGGCCGACCTCGCCCTTGGCGCGCTCGGCAAAGTAGGCCGCGAGGCGCTCGAAATTGCGCCGAGAGTCTTCCAAGCCGGTGTGCATGGAGCCCATCAGGCTGCGGTTTTTCAGGGTGGTGAAGCCCAGCTCCAGAGGGGCCAGCAGATGGGAGTAACTCATGGGGGCGGATCTGATCAGCAATGAATCTTCACCACAAGGCGGTAGCCCCTACAAAGCGGGTTTCGCCAAGGACCCTACAATCCGCGCGCAACAGGCGCATGTGGCGCCGACTTCTTGGAGTGATACATGCGATTCCTGAAATGGGCTGCCATTGGTGCAGCCTTCGCCGCGGCAGGTCTGCTGGCAGCTTGTGGCGGTAGCGGCAGCAGCAGCGGCAGTGCCGATATGCGTCTGATCAACGCCAGCGCCGGCTACGCCTCGCTGGACATGACCGTCAACAGCAAGAGCGTGTCGACGGGCGTCGCCTACGGCACGGCCGGCAGCTACACCTCCGTGGACACTGCCAACTCGACCACGCAAGTGATCGCCAGCGGCACCACCGTGATCCAGACGACGCCGACCCTGGCTGGCAGCGTCAAGTACAGCCTGATCGCCTACGGCTGGCCCAACGCCATGCGCACGGCCCTGCTGCAAGAAGCCGAACCCGCTCCCGCATCGGGCTACGCCAAGGTGCTGGTGCTGAACCTGGCCCCTGATGCCGGCGCGGTCAACGTCTACCTGACCACCGGCGCGCCGGTGCTCGGCGCCGCCGCCTTCGCCACCAGCGTGCTGGGCGGCAGCGGCAGCGGCTACCTGCAGATCGCCAAGGGCACTTATCACGTGCGCGTGACCGGCTCGGCCAGCACGGACGTCAACACCGACGTCCGCCTGGACTTCGATGGGCTGACCGTCGACGACACGACGGTCAATACCCTGATCATCACCCCGACCGCAGGCGGCGTGCTCGTGAACGCCATGAGCGTCGTGCAGCAAGGCGCGATCAAGGCCTACGGCGGCACGAACACCCGCGTCCGCGTGATCGACTCCGTGGTCGGCAACCCCGGCACCGACGTCGCCGTGGTCGCCAAGCGCACCACTGGCACCACGACCACGACGCTGCTGGACTCCGGCAGCGCGGCTCCGCTGGGCGTGTACAACATCCTGCCGGCCTCGAGCGACCCGATCAACATCACCGTCGGCGGTGTTGCCCAAGCCGTGCAGACGCCGGCCCTGGCCGCCGGCAGCGACTACACCATCCTGGTGTGGGGCCCCGCAGGCGCGCCGCAGATCACCGTCATCCCTGACGACAACCGCCTGCCCACGGCCGGCTACGCCAAGATCCGCCTGATCAACGGCTCGTCGGACGGCCTGAGCCAGACCATGTCGATCGACTACTCGGCCGTGGCCCTGAACGTCCAGCCGGGCACGGCTTCGACGCCCGTGCAGATCATTGCCGGCAGCGGCACCTCGTCCCTGCTGGAAGTGAAGACCTCCAACTCGGTCCAGGCCGTGTTCTCGCAGTCGCCGTTCAACGTCCAGAACCTGGGTGTGTACACGGTCTACATGCTGGGCAACTCGACGGTGTCGGGCAACCTGGTCGGCTTCGTGAACAAGGATCGCTGATCGCCAGCTGATCAGAGATCCAGCCGCACTCACACTGCAGCAAACCCCGGGCGTCGCAAGGCGCTCGGGGTTTTTTGTTTGTGGGCTTGCCCGGGCCGACGTGATGTTGGGAATTGACCGCAGCCAGCCGTCATGGGGCTTGCAGTTCTTTTGCCCCAGCCCGCTTTCGCCAGGCCATTTGCAGCAAAAACCGCAACTGCAGAATATTTCCGCCGTGTCAAGAAGGATTGCCACGAGCGCCCCTTGAAGGGGATACGACACAAACTGAGCAACCATTCTTCACATTCCCTTACGTGAGTGAGGGCTCAGTCTGCAATGAAATCTTCCCATCGCCTTCCCACTTGGGCGCTGTCCGTGACAGCACTGGCTGCCAGCGCTTTCTGCAGCCAATCGTTTGCGCAGAACACCGACTCCCAACAGCTCGAGCGCGTCGAAGTCACCGGCTCCAACATCAAGCGTGTTGCCAAGGAGAGCAGCTCGCCTGTCGACGTGATCACCGCCAAGGACATCGCCGCGAGCGGTGCCAAGACCGTGCTCGACTTGATGAAGCTCGTGCCGGCCGTGGGCAACGACGGTTTCAGCGACACGGCGACGCAAAACAGCTTCTCGCACGGTGTGTCCACCGTCGGCCTGCGCAACCTGACGGCCACCTCGACCCTGATCCTGCTGAACGGCCGTCGCATGACGCCTTCGGCCTATGCCAACCCGAACAACGGCACCTCCACGCTGTACGACCTGAATTCGATCCCGATCTCGGCCATCGATCGCGTCGAAGTCTTCAAGGACGGCGCCTCGGCTGTGTACGGCTCTGACGCCATCGGCGGCGTGATCAACTTCATCACGCGCAATGACTACCGGGGCCTGCAGATCAAGGCACTGGCCGGCCTGAATGACGCCAAGCAGTACGGCAAGCAGGGCGTGAGCGCCTCCGCCGGCTTCGGCGACGTGGCGACCAACGGCTACAACGTCTTCTTCGGCGTCGACCTGTCGCACAAGAACCGCAGCATGGTCAATGACAAGACCGACCAGGACATCCACGCTGCCGACTACCGTGCCATCAACCTGCGCCGCAACCCCTACGGCAGCTTCCTGTACAACAACCAGCCCTGGTTCATCAAGGAAAACGGTGCCGTCGGCTCCAAGAGCTTCCCGCAGACCGCCGCCGTGCCCGTGACCAACACGGTCAACGTCGCCAACTGCCCGGACTCCGAGAAGATCACCCTGAACTCGGCCTTCTATGGCGTCACCACGGTTGCTCTGCAAAACCGCGTGGTCTGCAACTACAACCTGGAGCAATTCCAGGAAATGCAAAGCCCGGGCACCGACCTCAACGCCATGGCCCGCGGTACGCTCAGACTCAACGACAACATGTCGAGCTTCGCCGAGTTCATGTACTCGCGCAGCAAGCGTGATTACCTCGGCGCACCGCGCACGATCAGCGGCCTGAGCGCGGTCAACAACTTCTTGCTGACCGGTGCCGCCGCGTCCTTCCAGCCCATCCTGGAAATCGGCCACCCGGACAACCCCTTCACCAACGCCCGCGCCGCAGTTCAGCTGCGCTTCCCGAGCGCTCCTGGCGGCTCGTCGCAGACCAACACGGGCTATCGTGCGCTGGCCGGCGTCAAGGGCACGATCCGCAACGACATCGACTGGGAATCGGCCGTCCTCTGGAACCGCTCCAACAAGGACGACTACTACTACGGCTTCCTGCGCCTGCCGGTGCTGCGCCAGATGCTGGGCGCGGCCTATGGCGGCACCAACCGCTCGCTGTCGTCGATCGCGGCTGACCCGGATCTGTCGCACCCCGTGCTCAACAGCGGCATGGCCCAGATCTTCCAGTGGGATGCCAAGGCCTCGACGGAGTTCGGCATGCTGCCGGGCGGCCCGATCGGCGCCGCAGCCGGCGTCGAAGTCCGCCGCGAATCCATCAACCTCGTGCCGGACCCCGAGAACGGGGCAGGCAACATCCTGGGCCTGGCCAATACCGCCGTGAAGGGCGGCCGCACGGTCAAGTCGGCCTTCATCGAGTTGCGCGCCCCGGTGCTCAAGTCGCTGGTGCTGGATGCTGCGGGCCGCATCGACAAGTACCCCGGCCTGAAGTCCAACTTCGTGCCCAAGGTCGGCTTCAAGTGGGATGCCACTCCCGCCCTGAGCTTGCGCGGCACCTACTCGGAGAGCTTCCGCGCTCCGGCCGTGTCGCAGACCAGCCCGGGCGGTGCCCAGTTCTTCGTGAACGGCCTGCAAGACCCGGTCCGATGCAATCTGCAGGCTGTGCCGATCGTGCCGCTGCCCGGCGCCGAAACGGCAGACTGCAACAAGAGCGTGGCCGGCATGGGCGGCGCCAACCCGTCGCTTCAGCCCGAACACGGCTACAGCTCCTCGTTCGGCCTCGTCCTGAGCCCGATGAAGGACCTGGACGTGGTCGTCGGCTACTTCAAGATCCGCAAGAACGGCGAAGTGGCTCTGGGCAGCGCGCAGGACGTGATCGACCACCCGGACCGCTACCCGCCCGGCTCGCTGGTGCGTGACACCAACCCGGCGCTGCTGCTGAACGGCCAAGCTGGCACCGGCCCGCTGCTGACCGTGGCGACCCCCTGGACCAACCAGGGCAGCACGATGTCTTCGGGCATCGACTTCGAGATCCGGAATACGAAGCTCGTGTTCGACTCGGTCAAGTGGACGAGCAGCCTGAGCGGCACCTACCAGCTCAAGTACGAGCGCATCGAGCAGCCGGGCTATGCCTCCAACAACCTGGTGGGCACGCGTGGCGGCCTGGCTGACTGGGCCACCTCGGCCGGCGACATCCCGCGCCTGAAGTTCCGCTGGAGCAATACGCTGGAGTCGGGTGCCCACTCGCTGATGACTGCGCTGAACTTCGTCAGCGGCATTCGCTTCTTCCGCGAGATGGACGGCTCCTTCCACCCGCCGAAGTACTACTCGGGCACGGCCTGCCACTACTACATTGCGCCGAACCAGGTGGATGGCACGCTGGCCAGCCAGTCCACCCTGGGTGTGCCGCCGACCGCCACCAACGGCCGCGACCTGTACATCAACCGCTACCCGAGCTGCTCGATGGACCGTTGGGTCACCCTGGACGCCGGCTATACCTACACCGGCATCAAGGACCTGACGCTGAGCCTGAACATCTCGAACATCCTGGACAAGAAGGCCCCGTACGATCCGACGGGCGGCCAGCTGGGCTACAACGCCGGCCTGCACAACCCGTACGGCCGCTACTTCACCGTGTCCGCCGGCTACAAGTTCTGGTAAGACCCTCAGCCTCGGCTGAGCAACAAGAGGGGCGCCAATCCGGCGCCCCTTTTTCTTGCCCGCTCCGCAATGACATGGCTTTCAGCAGCCCTTTTCGCCACCCGTCACAATCGGCGCTTTCACACTTCCCTTCCCGCTGTCCATGAAAGCTCCCCTGCTGCTCTCCCTGGCGCTGCTGGCGCCGCTTGGCGCTGTTGCCCCGCTGACGGCCCATGCCGTTGCCCCGGCCGGTGCGCCCGCCGTGGCCTGGCAGGAAGCCGGTGCCGATGCCGATGTCGACAAGGCCTTTGCCCAGGCCCGCGCCGAGAAGAAGCCGCTGCTGCTGTACTGGGGCGCCAAGTGGTGCCCGCCTTGCAACCAGCTCAAGGCGACGCTGTTCAACCGCCAGGACTTCATCGAGCAGAGCCGCGCCGTCATCGCCGTTCACATCGACGGCGACGCGCCCGGCGCGCAGAAGCTCGGCGCCCGCTTCAAGGTGCGCGGCTACCCGACCATGATCATGTTCAACACCGAAGGCGCCGAGCTGACCCGGCTGCCGGGCGAGATCGACGCGGCGCAAGTCGTGAAGGTGATGCAGCTGGGCCTGGCCGGCGGTCGTCCGGTGAAGGCCGTGCTGGCCGACGCGCGGGCGAGCAAGAAGCTCGGCGTCAACGAGTGGCGGCTGCTGGCCTTCTACTCGTGGGAGACGGACGAGCAGCAACTCGTGCCGCCGCAGGAAGTGCCGGGCCTGCTGGTCCAGCTGGCTGCAGCCGCCAAAGGCGTCGATGAAGAGGTGTCCACCCGGCTGTACCTCAAGGCCCTGGCCGCCAGCGACGAAGGCAAGGGCGTGAAGCCCGACGCCGCGTTGGCCCAGCGTGTGGCCGCCGTGTTGGCCAATCCGGCTGAGTCGCGCGCGCAGATGGACGTGCTGACCAACGGCGCCGGCGACATGGTGCTGACGCTCACGCCCGAAGGCGGCGCCGCCCGTACCAAGCTCAGCACCGAGTTCGACGTTGCGCTCAAGCGCCTGCAAAACGACGCCTCGCTGTCGCGCGCCGATCGCCTGACGGCCCTGGAATCGCGCGTGGTCCTGGCCCGCCTGGACCAGCCCAAGGACGCGCTGCAGCCCAAGCTTCCGGCGGCGCTCACGCAGGAAGTGCGCAGCTTCACGACCAAGCTCGACCAGGAGATCACCGACGGCTACGAGCGCCAGGCCTGCATCACCTCGGCCGCTGCCGTGCTGGGCAAGGCCGGCCTGTGGAAGGAGAGCGACGAGCTGCTCAAAGCCAATCTGGCCAAGAGCCACTCGCCTTACTACCTGATGAACTACCTGGGCGGCAACGCGCGCAAGCAAGGCCGCAAGGACGAAGCCCTGCACTGGTATGAAGAGGCCTTCAACAAGAGCGAAGGCCCGGCCACGCGGCTGCAATGGGGTTCGACCTACGTGGCTGCGCTGGTGAACCTGGCGCCGCAGGACAGCGCCCGCATCGAGAAGGCCGCCAGCCAGCTCTTCAAGGAAGCCTCGGCCGACAAGAGCGCCTTCTACGAACGCAGCGCCCGTTCGCTGCTCAAGGTCGGCAGCGATCTGCAGAAGTGGAGTGCCGACGGCAAGAACGCCGCGGCTCCAGCGGTCATGGGCCGGCTGAAGACGCAGCTGGCCGGCGTGTGCTCGAAGGTGGACACCGCCGACAAGCAGCGTGCCACCTGCGAGTCCGTCATCAAGGGCTGATCGCCCGCTTCTGCTGAACTACTTCTTCAGCAGACCTTCCGATTCGAGCGCGGCCTGCACAGCGGGTCGCGCTCGAACTCTTTCACGCCAGGCCTCGAAGGCCGGCAGGCCGCTCAGGTCCACGCCCACCGGGTGGGCCCAGTTCTGGACGGTGAACAGATAGCCGTCGGCCACTGTGAAGTGGTCGCCCATCAGCCAGGTCTTGCCGGCCAGCTGGCCGTTCACCCACTCAAAGCGCTCGCGCAGCTTGGCCCTGTAGAGGGCTTTGCCTTCTTCAGGCATCGCCGGGTTGAACAGCGGCGTAAAACCCTTGTGCAGCTCGCTCGTGATGAAGTTGAGCCACTCCTGCAGGCGGTAACGTTCCATCGTGCCGTTGGCCGGCGCCAGACCGGATGCCGGCGCCTGGTCGGCGATGTATTGCACGATGGCCGGACCTTCGGACAGGCGCTGGCCGTCGGCCAGCTCCAGCAGCGGCACATAGCCCTTGCTGTTGATGCCGTAGTAGTCGGTGCCGTCCTTGAGTTTGTGCGTCTTGGTGCTGGCCAGCACCAGCTCGAAGGGCAGGCCCGCTTCGAGCAGCGCAATGTGCGGAGAGAGCGAACAGGCGCCGGGGCTGTAGTAGAGCTTCATTGGGGTGCATCTCCATCGTGGAAGGGGTGGCCGGATCCTAAACTCGCCCGATTACAGGTCAGGGAGCATGGGAATGAGAAACGGCATCATCATGGCGCTGGGCGCGGGCTACGGCATCTTGATGCGGCTTGTGTTCGGCTTTGCGCCCTTTCTGCGCTCGCCCGAGCTGCGCGACAACGCCTCGGGCCCGATGCTGTTCTCCTTCGTGCTGCTCGTGCCGCTGCTGATCGGCGTCTACACCGTCCATGCAGCGCGCAGCAAGAACCCCGGCGTGGGCTCCGCGCTGGTCTTGCCCCTGGTTCCCACCCTGTGCTTCGTCGGCGGCACGGCTGCGCTGTTCCTGGAGGGCAGCATCTGTATCGCCCTGGCCTTGCCGGTCTTCCTCGCGGCCGCCTCGTTCGGCGGGCTGCTGTGCTGGACGATCCTCAAGTTCGCCCAGCCCAAACCCGGCGTCGTCAACAGCCTGATGCTGCTGCCGCTGCTCAGCGGCTACGTGGAGGCTCGCTGGCTGTCGATGCCGCAGGAGATCCAGCAATCTCAAGCCAGCGTGCAGATCGCCGCCAAACCGGAAGCGATCTGGCAGCTGATCAATCACGCCACCGAAATCCGCCCGTCGGAGATGCAGGAGGGCCTGGCCTACCGCATCGGCGTGCCCTACCCGATGCAGGCCATCACCGAGCAGACCGATCACGGCCGCGTGCGCCGCCTGAAGTGGGACCACGGCGTGCAGTTCGACGAGCCCATCCAGGCCTGGGAAGAAAACCGCTACATCCGCTGGACCTACGACTTCAAGCCCGACTCCTTCCCGCCGGGCGCGCTCGACGAACACGTGCTGATCGGCGGCAAGTACTTCGACCTCGTCGATACCTCCTACCGCCTGACGCCCGAGGCCGGCGGCACCCGGCTGGACATCGTCGTCAACTACCGCGTCAGCACGAATTTCAATTTCTACGCCGCCTGGTGGGGCCGCACGATGGTGGACGATGCGGCGGCGACGATCCTGCGCTTCTACAAGGCCCGCGCCGAACAGCGGCACGGATGAGCCGTGCGACCGCGCTTGTGCCTATAGTCGGTGCCCATGACGAAGTACGCCTTTGAAGATTTCACCGTCGGCCGCGTGTTCGAGCTCGGCAGTCGCGTGGTGGACCGCGAGGAAGGCCTGACCTTCGCCCGCGCCTACGACCCACAGCCGCTGCATCTGGACGAGGAAGCTGCCAATGCATCGGTGCTGGGCGGCCTCTCGGTCAGCGGCTGGCACACCTGCGCGATGGTGATGCGGCTGATGTGCGATGCCTACTTGCTCGACTCCACCAGCCAGGGCTCGCCCGGCATCGACAACCTGCGCTGGCTCAAGCCCGTGCGCCCCGGCGACACGATCCGCGTGCGCATGACCGTGCAGGAGACAAAATCCAGCCGCTCGCGCCCAAGCATCGGCCTGGTGCGCTCGGCCTGGGAGGTGCTCAACCAGGACGACGCAGTCGTGATGACCATGGAGGGTTGGGGCATGTTCACCAAACGCAATCCGGCATGATTCCCTAGGGCGAGAGCCCTCGCGGCATACGCATAATCCGCCCCAACTCTTTCGGGGGATGGGAATGCGATTTGGATCTCTTCTGGCTTCGCTGCTGCTGACCACCGGCATCTCGGCGCAAGCAGCGCAAGCAACATCAGCGGCGCTCAAGTCCTGCCGCATCGCCGGCATGGAGTCCGAGGTGCAGTGCGGTTCCGTCCAGCGGCCACTGGACCCCGCCAAGCCCCAGGGCACGCAGATCGAGGTGAAGTACATCGTCGTGCCGGCGATGGCGCGCAACAAGCTGCCCGATCCCGTGCTCTTCCTGGCCGGCGGCCCGGGCCAGAGCGCCATCGACGTCGCCGGCGCCGTGATGGGCCGGCTCGACCGCATGAACAACCGGCGCGACCTGGTCTTCGTGGATCAACGCGGCACCGGCCGCTCCGCACCGCTGCAATGCCCGGATGAAGATCGCAAGAGCCTCGCCAGCAGCCTGGGCAAGGACAGCCAGTTCGAAGCGCTGGAGCAATGCCGACAGCGCCTGCAGGCCCTGCCCTATGGCGACCTGCGCCAGTTCACCACCACCATCGCCATGCAAGACATGGACGCCGTGCGCGAGCAGCTTGGCGCCGCGCAGTGGAACGTGATCGGCGGCAGCTACGGCACGCGCGCCGCGCTCGAATACCTGCGCCAGTTCCCAAGCCACGTGCGCCGCACCATCATCGACGGCGTGGCCCCGCCCGACATGGTCCTGCCGGAAAGCTTCTCGGCCGACAACCACGCGGCGCTCGAGGGCGTGTTCAAGGGCTGCGAGGCGAACAAGGCCTGTGCCGCGCGCTTCCCGAAGCTGCGCGAGGAGTGGGCGACGCTGCTGGCCTCGCTGCCGCGGCAGGTGGCGCTCAAGCACCCGATGACCGGCGATACCGAGCAGGTCACACTCGGCCGCTACAGCCTCTTGAGCCTGGTGCGCAGCCCGCTCTACGGGCCTGCCGCGGCCGCCCTGCTGCCCGCCGCGATCCATGAGGCCGCACAGGGCCGCTTCGATCCGCTGATGGGCATCGGCAGCAGCATCGGCGGCTCGTCCAAGAGGATGCGGCTGTCCGAGGGCATGCACTTCTCCGTCGTCTGCGCGGAAGACGTGCCGCGCATGGGCAAGCAGCCGGCCTCGGACGACTTCGGCGCCAGCTTCGCCGAAGGCTACGAGCGCATCTGCCGCAGCTGGCCGCGCGGCGCGGTGCCGGAGGCCTTCTACAGCGTGCCGCCGACGAGCTCTCCCGTGCTCATCCTCAGCGGCGGCGCCGACCCTGTCACGCCGCCGCGCCATGCCGAACGCGTGGCCAAGATGCTTGGCGCCAAGGATCCGGTGTTGGTCCAGCACCTGGTCGTGCCTCAGGCCGGCCACGGCGTGATGAGCGTGCGCTGCGTGTCGGACCTGATGTTTCGCTTCATCGACGCCAAGACCGAAGCCCAGGCCCTGCCGCAGGACGGCAGCTGTGCCACCGGCATCCCGCGCCCACCGGCCTGGCTGCCGCCGCAGCTGGAACGGGACAAGCAGGACAAGAGCAGCAACGACAACAAGAAGGGCCAGCCATGATCCGCCTCGAACACCTGAGCAAGCGCTTCATCAGCGGTGGCGGCGGATCGCTCCTCAAGCGCCAGCCCAAGAAGATCGTGCAGGCCGTGGCCGACGTGAGCCTGGAGGCCGGCAATGGCCGCATCACCGGCCTGCTGGGCCCCAACGGCGCGGGCAAGACCACCTCGCTGCGCATGCTGGCCGGCCTGATCGAACCCGACACCGGCAGCGTGACCGTCGACAACATCGACGCCTCGAAATCCCCCCGTGAGGCCCTGGCCCGCATGGGCATCCTCGGCGACGCGCACGGCCTGTACCCGCGGCTGACGGCGCGCGAGAACATCGTCTACTACGGTCGGCTGCAAGGCATGGATGAGGGCGCGGCCAACGCCCGTGCCGAAGAGCTGGCTCGGCTGCTCGACATGCAGTCCATCCTGGATCGCCGCGCCGATGGCTTCAGCCAGGGCGAGCGCATGAAGACGGCCCTGGCGCGCGCCCTCGTGCACGACCCGGCCAACATCGTGCTGGATGAACCGACCAACGGCCTGGACGTGCTGGCCACGCGCTCGCTGCGCGAGGCGCTGCGCCACCTGTGCTCGCCAGCGGGCGGCTCCAAGTGCATCGTCTTCTCCACGCACATCATGCAGGAGGTGGAGCAGCTCTGCGACAGCGTCACGGTGGTCTCGCACGGCCGCAGCGTGGCCACCGGCTCCGTGCAGGAGCTGCTGGCACTCACCGGCGAAACCCGCTTCGAGGACGCCTTCGTCAAGCTCGCCTTCCAGCCCGAGGAGCAACAAGCATGAAGTTCGGTGATTTCCTGATCGTGCTGCGCAAGGAGGTCGTCGACGCCTTGCGCGACCGCCGCACCCTGATGCGCCTGCTGGTGCCCGCCGTGCTGATGGGGCCGCTGATGCTGGCCGGCCTGTCCGGCCTGATCGCCTCGCTGGAGAGCCAGGCCGAGCAGCGCGAGATCATGATGGTGGGCATCGAGAAGTCGCCGACGCTGCAGAACTACCTGGAGCGCCAGACCTTCACGATCAAGACCGCGCCGCCCGACTACGAAGCCCAGCTGCACAGCAGCAAGCTGCGCGACCCGGTGGTGGTCGTGCCCGATGACTTCGAGGCCGACCTGCAAAACGGCGAGAACCCGCAGCTGACCATCGTCATCGACAGCTCCAACACCCGCGCCCGCGCCGCCAGCGGCTCGATCCGCCGCGTGCTGGAAGGCTTCGTGTCCGAGCGCGCCTCGCTGGCCCTGGCCTGGCGCGGCGTGCCGGGCAGCGTGATGCGACCGGTGCAGATCGAGCAGTTCGACCTCGCCAATGGCCAGGCGCGCGCCGCCCAGCTGACCGGCATGATCCCGATGTTCGTCATCATGGCCGTGCTCTACGGCGCGCTGACGGCCTCGCTGGACAGCACGGCGGGCGAGCGCGAACGCGGCTCGCTGGAGCCGCTGCTCACCAACCCCGTGTCGCATCTGGCGCTGGTGGCCGGCAAGTGGGGCGCCGTGGCGCTGCTCGGGCTGCTCGTGGCGCTGATCTCGGCGCTGGGCTTCATCCCGGCGCAGTGGCTGATCAAGAGCGACAGCCTCTCCGCCATGTTCCGCTTCGGCTTTCACGAGGTGCTGGTGTTCTGGCTGCTGCAGCTGCCGCTGGCCACCGGCATGGGCGCCGTGCTGATGTCCATGGCCATCCGCTCCAAGACCTACAAGGAGGCGCAGGCCGGCGCCAGCCTCGTGCTGACGGCTGTCTCGCTGTCGGCCGTCATTCCGGTCTTCAACCCGGGTGGCGACGCGGCCTGGTACTACTGGATCCCGGGCCTGTCGCAGAGCCTGCTGATGAACCGCGTGCTGCGCGGCGACGAGCTGCTGGCCAGCCAGCTGGTGCCAGGCGTGATCACGGCCGTGCTGCTGACGGTGCTGGGCCTGGCCTATGTGGCGCGCTCGATGCGGGTGGCGGCGGCGCGCTGACGGCGCGCCTCAGTGCAGCCGGCTCAGCAGGGCCCGCTGCACTTCGTCCTGCCATGGCAGCGCGTGGACGATCTCGTTGAGCTGGCGCACCGATTCCAGCGGCGCCAGCACCTCGCCCTCCCCGCTCACGAACTGCAGGTTCGTGATCAGGGCCATCGGGTCCATCATCGCCACCGGCCCGGAGGGCAGGCTCAGCCAATCCCAGGCCAGACCGGCCGTGCGGCCGAGTTCGTCCTGCCTTCGCCAGACGGTTTGCCCCATCGCCGGGCGACTCGCGTCGCCGGGGTCCAACACTTGGGTGCTCATGTGCGCGAAGCGCCAGCTCAGCAGCTGTCGGGTTTCACACAATACTCTCGGCCACGCGTAGACAATCCAGGCAGGGGACATATTCTTCACCACGAAAAAATCACGGACAAATGGCTCCGGGGCGGCGCCACGTGATTGGGAACTGTGCTGAAATCCGTGATCTGGCGAAAGCTGTAAACCTTGTCAGGGACCGTTGCTGGGAGACTCCGAGAAATGGGGCACCGGCTGTGATTAGTATGTTTCGATTTCGATGCTGCAGCCGGCGTTCCAGTCAATATTGACCGCCCGGAATCGTGATGAATTCCGGGGCGAGGTGATTCGCTTCGCCAACGGCCTGGGTTTCCAGACGGTGGCGGCTACGGCTGTATTCGATCATTCGGTCAACGACTCGGAATTCGACACCGTCGACAACACGCCGCAGGCCTGGAACGACTATTTCCGCGATCGCAAGACCTGGCGCGCAGACCCGGTCATGCAGCACATCAAGCGGCAGAGCGTCCCGATCATTTGGGGTCGGGATACTTACGGTGATTCCGGGCTCGACGACCTTTGGGAAGAGCAAGCCCAGTTCGGTTATCACTCCGGCATAGCGCTGGCGCTGCATATGCCCGAGGGCAGGCACTTCATTCTCGGCGTCAATACCGGCTCCGAGCTGACACGCGATCGCCGCGACCTGACTCGTATGGTGGCGGACCTGCAGCTTTTCGCGGTCTATGCGCAAGACGCAGCCTGGCGCGTGCTGATGCCGCATCCGCAAGACGCCTCAACCATTCATGTGCGCCTGACGCCGCGCGAACTTGAATGCTTGCGCTGGACGATGGATGGCAAGACCGCCTGGGAAGTCGGGGGGATTCTCGGCATCTCCGAACGCACAGCGGTGCTGCATCTGACCAATGCCATGCACAAGCTCGAGTGCAACAACAAGCACCAGGCCGTGCTCAAGGCCTTGCGCCTGGGCCTCATCCGCTAGGTAGTTCTCCTGGCCTTCACCCTGTAAGAGTTGACACTGTCTGTGTCGCCGCAAGGCTGCTGCAATCTGATCCGTGCATTTTCCATACCTGACCGCACGGAGTTGAACATGACGAAGCTGAACCAAACCCCCGAGTCCACCCCTGTCGAACTGAGCCTCGAGCAACTCGCCGAAGTGAGTGGCGGCACGCCGCGTCAAGGCTGGCGCACCGATCCGGAAACGGGCGAGCCCGTCATCGATGCCGTTGCCGCAGCAGCGACCACTCAAGCCAGCGACGCTTAATTCTCGGCAGGCTCTGCCTGCCCCCTTCCGATTGAACCTCTTCCGACGCGAAGCCCTGGCCGGGCGACAACAAGCCTGGCTGGGATCGATCGAGCTCATGCAACCGCTCTCCTTGCGGCTCATGGGCTTTCTGGCTTTGTGCGCCGTGATCGGCGTGGTCGCCTTCTTGTTCATCGGCGAGTACACGCGCAAGGCGCGCGTGGCGGGCTATCTGGTGCCCGATCGCGGTGTGCTTCGCGTGGCAAGCCCGCAAGCCGCCACGGTGCTGGAACGTCGCGCGGTCGAAGGCCAGACGGTGCATGCCGGCGACGTGTTGTTCGTCCTCGCACTGGACAGCGCCAGCCAGTCGATCGAAGGCATTGCGCAGAACCTCGTCGAGCGTGAGCACAGCCTGCAGGGCACGTCCGCGCAGGCACGACAGCTGATGCAGGCGCAGGCCCAAGGCCTGCTCGCACGGCGCGAAGGCCTTGAGCGCGAACTGGCGCAGCTGCAGACCGAGTCCGATCTGCAGGCGCAGCGCCTGGCCCTGGCCAAGGAGTCGCTGGCCCGCTTCGAAAACCTCGCGCGCGACCAGTTCATCTCCACCGCCCAGCTGCAGACGCGTCGCGAAGAGCTGCTCGGCCTGCAAGCCAGCGCGCAGGCCCTGCAACGGCAACGCGAAAGCCTGCGCCGCGATCTGCAGGCCGTGGACGCCGAGCGCACCGAGCTGCCGCTCAAGCACGAGGTGCAGCAAGGCGAGATTGCGCGCGATCTGGCCGAGCTGCGCAAGCAAGGCCTGGAGACCGAAGGCCGACGCCGGCTGGTGCTGCGGGCGACGACGGACGGCATCGTGTCCAGTCTGCAGGCCGATCCCGGCCAGAACGTCGCCGCCAATGCCTTGCTCGCCAATGTGCTGCCCACCAACACACAGATGCAGGCGCAGCTCTACGCACCCTCCAGCGCCGTCGGCTTCGTGCATCCGCAGCAGACCGTGATGCTGCGCTACCAGGCCTATCCGTATGAAAAGTTCGGCCAGCAGCGCGGCCGCGTGCTGCAGGTGGCGCGCACACCGCTTTCCCCCACCGAACTCGCAGCGCTGAACCTGCCGGTCGGCCTCTCGCAGGCCCAGGCCGGCGAACCGCTCTACCGCATCACCGTGGCGCTCGATGCGCAGACGGTGCAGGCCTACGGCCAGCCGCAGCAGCTGTCGGCCGGCATGCAACTCGACGCCGACGTGCTGCTGGAAAGCCGCCGGCTGATCGAGTGGATCTTCGAACCCCTGTTGAGCCTGGCCCGCCGTGTCTGAACTTCTTGGGCGCCTGAACCTGGGCTGGCGTTCGCGCCAGCGCCTGCCGGTCATTCTGCAAACGGAAGCAGCCGAGTGCGGGCTGGCCTGCCTGGCCATGGTGGCAAGCAGCCTGGGCGCGCATCTGGATCTGCCGGCGGCCCGCTCGCGCTTCTCGATTTCGCTCAAGGGCACGACCATGGCCGAGCTGGTTCGCATGGCCAACAGCCTGGGCCTGACGAGCCGCGGCCTGCGGGCCGAGCCGGCGCAGCTGGAGCAGCTGCAGCTGCCGGCGGTCCTGCACTGGGACTTCAACCATTTCGTCGTGCTGGCCGAGGTGCGCGGCGATCGCGCCATCGTGCACGATCCGGCACGCGGCCGGCGCAGCATGTCACTGGCCGAGCTTTCGCCGCACTTCACGGGCGTGGCCCTGGAGCTACGCCCCGGTCCCGGCTTCGCGACGCAACCGCCGCAGCCGCCGCTGCGCTGGCGCCAGCTGCTGGGCCGCGTGACGGGGCTGAAGCGCTCGGTGGCGCAGATCCTCGCGCTGGCCCTGGGGCTGGAGCTGCTCAATCTGCTCTCGCCCTTCCTGCTGCAGTGGACGGTCGACGGCGTGCTCGTCAGCGCGGATCGCGATCTGCTCGTCACGCTCGGCCTGGGCTTTTGCCTGCTGGTGCTGCTGCAGGTGGGCGTGGGCGTGCTGCGGTCGTGGTCGGTGCTCTTCCTGTCGAGCACGCTCAACGTGCAGTGGCTCACCCAGGTCTTCAGCCACCTGCTGCGGCTGCCGCTGACCTGGTTCGAGAAGCGCCACGTCGGCGACGTGTTCTCACGCTTCTCCAGCGTCCAGCAGATCCAGCGCACGCTCTCCACGCGCTTCGCAGAAGCCATGCTCGACGGCGTGATGGTGCTGCTCACCGCCGCCATGATGTGGGTGTACAGCCCGCGCCTGACGCTGGTGGCACTGGCCGCCGTGGCGGCCTATGCCGGGCTGCGCGCCGCCTTCTTCAAGCCGCTGCGCGAAGCCACCGAAGAACAGCTGGTGCACGAGGCGCGCCAGAACGGCCACTTCCTCGAATCGCTGCGCGGCGCCCAGGCGATCAAGCTCTTCAACGCCCAAGCCGTGCGCGGCGCCAGCTTCAACAACCTCGTCGTCGAGCAGATGAACGCCGGCATCGCCGCGCGCAAGCTCGAGCTCTGGATGGGCGTGGCCAACAAGCTGCTGTTCGGCCTGGAGCGCGTCATCATCGTCTGGATGGGCGCGGCGCTGGCGCTGAACCAGCAGCTCTCGGTGGGCATGCTGTTCGCCTTCCTGGCCTACAAGGAGCAGTTCAGCACCCGGCTGGCCGGCCTGATCGACAAGCTGGTGGAGCTGCGCATGCTGCGACTGCAAGGCGAGCGCCTGGCCGACATCGTGCTGACCCAGCCAGAGCCGCTGGAAGACGTGGCGCTCGGCGACACGCCAGCGCAGACGCTGGAGATCGACAATCTGCACTTTCGCTATGCCGACGGCGAGCCGGAGGTGCTGGCCGGTTGCAGCTTCGCACTCGAGCCGGGCGAGTCGGTGGCCGTCGTCGGCCCCTCGGGCTGCGGCAAGACCACCCTGCTCAAGCTGCTGCTGGGCATCCACGAGGCGCAGTCGGGCGAGATCCGCGTCGGCGGCAAGACGCTCTCGCAGCTGGGCCTGTCGGCCTGGCGCGAACGCATCGGCACGGTGATGCAGGACGACCAGCTCTTTGCCGGCTCCATCGCCGACAACATCGCCTTCTTCGACCCCGAGGCCGATCAAGCCTGGATCGAGGAGTGCGCCCGCCGGGCCTGCGTCTTCGACGACATCGCCGCCATGCCCATGGGCTTCCAGAGCCTGATCGGCGACATGGGGTCCAGCCTTTCCGGCGGCCAGCGGCAGCGCATCCTGCTGGCCCGTGCGCTGTACAAGCGGCCGGCCTTCCTGTTCCTGGACGAGGCCACCAGCGCTTTGGACGTCGAGAAGGAACGCCAAGTCAATGCGTCGCTACGCCAATTGCCGCTGACGAAGATAGTGATTGCTCACCGCCCGGAAACCATCGCTGCGGCGCAGCGCGTCGTCGCCTTGCACGCGGGCAAGGTGGCGCAGGATCTGCGGAGCGTCATTCAGGCCTGAGGCCAGGGCCGCGTCTGGTCTTCCAGATGCCCGAGCCAGCGCAACGCCTGCTCGCGGTTGGCGCCGCACATGTCCTCATGCGGCCGCAGCGAAGCGCACACGGCCGGTCGCTCCGGTTGCCCGAAAATGAGGCAGCGGTCCTCCGCATCCAGCTGCACGCACCTCACGCCGGCCGGCTTGCCCAAGGGCATGCCCGGTATCGGACTGGAGATCGAAGGCGCGATGCAGCAAGCGGCGCAGTGAGAACGGCATTCCATGCCCACATTCTCTCGTGACTTATCCACAGGCCGCCGTTAAAATTCAGGGTTTGCCCGCTGAACTTGTTCGTTAGGCCTTCCATGCTCTTTTCCCAGGAATTCGATGTCATCGTCGTCGGTGGCGGCCATGCCGGCACCGAGGCAGCGCTGGCCAGCGCCCGCATGGGCTGCAAGACGCTCCTGCTCACCCACAACATCGAGACCCTGGGCCAGATGAGCTGCAACCCGTCGATCGGCGGTATCGGCAAGGGCCACCTGGTCAAGGAAGTGGACGCCCTGGGTGGCGCCATGGCCCTGGCCACGGACGAAGCCGGCATCCAGTTCCGCATCCTCAACGGCTCCAAGGGCCCGGCCGTGCGCGCCACCCGCGCCCAGGCCGACCGCGTGCTCTACAAGGCCGCCATCCGTCGCATGCTGGAGAACCAGCCGAACCTGTGGCTGTTCCAGCAGGCGGTGGATGACCTGATGGTCGAGGGCGATCGCGTCGTCGGTGCGGTGACGCAGATGGGCCTGCAGTTCCGTTCCCGTGCCGTGGTCCTGACCGCCGGCACCTTCCTGGACGGGCGCATCCACGTCGGCCTGCAGAACTACTCGGCTGGCCGCGCGGGTGATCCGCCGGCGGTTTCGCTGTCGGGCCGGCTCAAGGAGCTGAAGCTGCCGCAAGGCCGCCTCAAGACCGGCACGCCGCCGCGCATCGACGGCCGCTCCATCGACTTCTCCAAGTGCGAGGCACAGCCTGGCGACCTGGACCCGGTGCCGGTGTTCAGCTTCATGGGCCACGGCATTCCCCATCCGCAGCAACTGCCCTGCTGGATCACGCACACCAACGCCCGCACGCACGAGATCATCCGCTCCGGCTTCGACCGCAGCCCGATGTTCACCGGTGTGATCGAGGGCGTGGGCCCGCGCTACTGCCCGAGCATCGAGGACAAGGTCAATCGTTTTGCCGACAAGGACAGCCACCAGATCTTCCTGGAGCCCGAGGGCCTGACCACGCACGAGTTCTACCCGAACGGCATTTCCACCTCCCTGCCCTTCGACATCCAGATCGCCGCCGTGCAATCGATCCCCGGCCTGGAGAACGCCCACATCCTGCGCCCCGGCTACGCCATCGAGTACGACTACTTCGATCCGCGTGAGCTCAAGAGCAGCTTCGAGACCCGCGCCATCGAGGGCCTGTTCTTCGCCGGCCAGATCAATGGCACAACGGGCTACGAAGAAGCGGCGGCCCAAGGCCTGTTCGCCGGCCTGAACGCTGCGCTGCAGGTCAAGGGTGAAGCGCCCTGGCTGCCGGCGCGCGACCAGGCTTACCTGGGCGTGCTGGTGGACGACCTCATCACCAAGGGCGTGACCGAGCCCTACCGCATGTTCACCAGCCGCGCCGAGTTCCGCCTGCAGCTGCGCGAGGACAACGCCGACCTGCGCCTGACCGAAGCCGGCCGCGCCATGGGTCTGGTGGACGACGCCCGCTGGGATGCCTTCAACCGCAAGCGCGACGCTGTTTCACGTGAAACAGAGAAGCTGAAGACGACCTGGGTGCATCCGCGCGTGCTGCCGGATGCGGATGCTGAACGTCTCGTCGGCAAGGCCTTGGAGCGCGAATACAACCTGATCGAGCTGCTGCGCCGGCCCGGCGTGGAATTCAAGACGCTGACCGAGGTGGCCGCCATTGCGAAACCGGAGGCCGGTGTTTCACGTGAAACGCTCGCCGCCGAGTTGGGCGAAAGCTTGGCCGACGCCGTGATCGAGCAGCTCGAGATCAGCACCAAGTACGCCGGCTACATCAACAAGCAGGTCGAAGACGTGGCCCGCGCCGCCCACTTCGAGCACCTGCGCCTGCCGGAAGAGCTGGACTACGACGCCGTCCAGGCCCTCTCCTTCGAGGTCCGGCAGAAGCTGAACAAGCACCGGCCGGAGACGCTGGGCCAGGCCTCACGCATCTCGGGCGTGACGCCGGCGGCCATCTCGCTGCTGCTGGTGCACCTCAAGAAGGGTCGCTTCAAGGGATTTGTGGATGCTGCGTGATGACCTCTGAAGACCTCCGCGCGCCGCTGGCTGGCGCCGCCCAGACCCTCGGCCTGAACCTCTCCGACGCTCAACTCGACCAGCTCCTCGCCTACCTGGCCCTGATCCAGAAGTGGAACAAGGTCTACAACTTGACGGCGGTGCGCGATCCATCGGCCATGCTGACCCAGCATCTGGTGGACAGCCTGAGCCTCATCCCCGCCCTGCGCCGCCCGGCCGACGGCCAGCCGCTGCGCCTGATGGACGTGGGCAGCGGCGGCGGCTTGCCGGGCGTTGTCGTGGCAATTTGCGATCCGAGCATCGACGTGACCTGCGTGGACGCCGTCGGCAAGAAGGCCACCTTCATCAAGCAGGTGGCAGCCGAACTCGGCTTGAAGAACCTGCACGGCGAGCACTCGCGGGTGGAAGAGCTGCGCGTGCCGCCATTCGATCTGATCACCTCGCGCGCCTTTGCTTCGCTGCAGGACTTCACCACCCTGACCCGCCAACACCTCAAGCCGGGCGCCATCTGGCTGGCCATGAAGGGCCAACACCCGGCCGAAGAACTGGCCGCCCTGCCCTCAGACCTCGATGTGTTTCACGTGGAACAACTCGATGTGCCGGGCTTGGACGCCCAACGCTGTCTCATTTGGATCAAGCCCCGCGCTTGACGGCACCCACCGCTCCGGGCACGGCTACCATCGGGCCCCACTCCCCTGAAAACCATGGCGAAGATTTTTTGCGTTGCGAACCAAAAGGGCGGCGTCGGCAAGACGACCACCACCGTCAACCTGGCGGCCGGGCTGGCCCAGATTGGCCAGCGCGTGCTGGTCATCGACCTCGACCCCCAGGGCAACGCCACCATGGGCTCCGGCGTGGACAAGCGCAAGCTGGAGCTGACGCTGTACGACGTGCTGCTGGAGTCGGCCACGATTGCCGAAGCCAAGGCTCGCAGCGAAAAGGCCGGCTATGACGTGCTCGGCGCCAACCGCGAGTTGGCGGGCGCGGAGATCGAACTCGTCGGGCTGGAGCGTCGTGAGAAGCGCCTGAAGGCGGCCATCGCGGCCACCAGCGCCGACTATGACTTCGTCCTGATCGACTGCCCGCCATCGCTGTCGATGCTCACGCTCAACGGCCTGTGCTCGGCCCACGGTGTGATCGTGCCGATGCAGTGTGAGTACTTCGCCATGGAAGGCCTCACCGATCTGGTCAACACCATCAAACAGGTGCACGCCAACCTGAACCCGGATCTGCAGATCATCGGCCTGCTGCGCGTCATGTTCGATCCGCGCATCACGCTGCAGACCCAGGTCAGCGACCAGCTCAAGAGCCACTTCGGCAACAAGGTCTTCGACGCCATCATCCCGCGCAATGTGCGCCTGGCCGAGGCACCGAGCCACGGCCTCCCCGGCGTGGTCTATGACCCCAGCTCCAAGGGTGCCCAGGCCTTCGTGGACTTCGCCCGCGAAATGGTCGAACGCATCAAGACGATGTGACGACCATGGAGGCGCTGGCCCGTCGCGCAGAAGCCGCTGGCCTCAACGCCAGCGCGCCGCCTCAACAGGCCGAGGTCGACGGCTGGCTGCTGCGGCTGTCGCCGGGCAAGGCCAAGCGCTCGCGCTGCGTCAATGCGCTGGCCGCCGGAGCCCTGCCCTTGCCTGAACTGCTGGCCCGCTGCCAGCATGCTTTCTCCGGCGCTGGGCTGCCGCTGATTGTCCGCATCACGCCCTGGAGCCGTCCCGCCGATCTCGACCGACAGCTCGCCCAGCTGGGCTGGTTCGACTTCGACTACACGGATGTGATGCTGCGGCCCTCACTCGACGAGCTGGCCGCAGGCCCGGCCATCCGCCACGTGGATGCCGCCCACTACGCCCAGATCGTTGGGGGCTTGCGCAGCTCCAGCGAGCGCGCCATCGCCGCCCATGCCGAGCGCATGATCCACGCGGCGGTCGAGTACCAGGGCTTTGTGTTGGAAGATGCGGCCGGCCAGTTGCTGGCCTGCGGGCAGATCGTTGTCGAAGACAGCATCGTCGGTCTCTACGACATCTTCACGCCGCCCGACCAGCGCGGCCGCGGCCACGCCCAGGCCTTGTGCCTGGCCTTGCTGCATCACGCGCGTTCACAGGGTGCGACGCAAGCCTATCTGCAGGTCAGCACCGAGAACCATGCGGCCAAGCGGCTCTACGGCCGCCTCGCCTTCCAAACGGGCTACCGCTACCACTACCGCAGCAACGACCCCTGCGCACTGCAGGAGTAGCGAGCCGTTCAGCGAAGGCTCAGAGCCCGAGCGACTCTTCGCAGCCCAGGTGCACATTCATGCTCTGCACGGCCGCGCCGCTGGCGCCCTTGCCGAGGTTGTCCAGCCGGGCCATCACGAGCACTTGGGTCTCGCTGCCAAACACGAACAGGTCCACCCGGTTGGTGTCGTTGCAGGCCTGGACATCGAAGAAGCCTTCTTCCAGCGTGCCCGGATCGCGCAGCGGCATCACGCGGATGAAGCGCTCGCCCTCGTAATGCGCGCTCAGCGCCTGGTGCAGATGCTCGGCCTTCGTGCCGGGCTTGAGCATCGACAGGTGCAGCGGCACCGTCACCGCCAGGCCCTTGTAGAAGTTGCCGACGATGGGCATGAACACGGGCGCGGTCTTCAGGCCCGTGTGGGCCATCATTTCAGGCAGATGCTTGTGGGCCAGGCCCAGGCCGTACGGGCGCGGCGACGTGAGCTTGGGCTCACTCTCCGTCTCGTACTGGGCAATCATGGATTTGCCGCCGCCGGAGTAGCCGGTGATCGAGCTCGCCGTGATCAGCGCATCGGGTGACAGCAGGCCGGCATCGACCAGCGGACGCACGGCCAGGATGAAGGCGCTGGCGTGGCAGCCCGGGTTGGCGATGCGCTTGGCCTTGCGGATGGCGTCGCGCTGGCCGCGTGCCAGCTCGGGCAGCCCGAAGGTCCAGCCGGCGACCGTGCGGTGCGCCGTGCTGGCGTCGATCAGGCAGGTGTTCGGGTTGGTGATCATGGCCGCGGCCTCGCGCGAAGCGGCGTCGGGCAGGCACAGGAAGGCCACGTCGGCGGCGTTGAGCAAGCGGGCGCGCTCGGCGGCGTCCTTGCGCTTGTCGGCATCGATGCGCAGCACTTCGATGTCGCTGCGGGCGGCCAGGTACTCATTGATGCGCAGGCCCGTCGTGCCTTCCTGTCCGTCTACGTACACCTTGAAGGCCATGGCCTGCGCTCCTGCAAAATCCGAAAGATGAGCATCGTAAAGCCAACCCGCTACCTTGTGCTGCCCGGCTGGCAGAACTCCGGGCCTGAACACTGGCAAGGCCGCTGGGAATCCCTGTACGGCTTTGAACGCGTGGAGCAGGCCGATTGGGATTGGCCGCGCCGCGGCGACTGGATGGCACGTCTGGACGAGGTGCTGCTGCAGTCGGATGCGCCCGCTGTGCTCGTCGCCCATTCACTGGGCTGCCAGCTCGTGGCCAGCTGGGCTGAACACTCGCAGCACACGGCACGCGTGAGCGCCGCCCTGCTCGTGGCGCCGCCCGACACCGAGCGCGAGGCGTTCCCGCCGCAACTGCACAACTGGCGACCCATCCGCCGTGGCCAGCTGCCCTTCCCTGCGCTGGCCGTACTCAGCAGCGACGATCCCTACTGCTCGCTGGAGCGCGGCACGCAGATGGCCGCCGACTGGGGTGCCAGTGTCTTCATGCTCGGCGCCTACGGCCACATCAACAGCAAGTCGGGCCTCGGAGATTGGCCGCAAGGGAAGGCCCTGCTGGACGAGCTCGTGCAGCGCAGATAATCGCGCCCAATCAATTGGAAGCTATGGTCACCAAAAAACCCAAGGGCCTGGGCATGGGCCTCGAAGCGCTGCTCGGCCCCAAGGTCGCAGAAGCGCCCGAACTCAAGGCCGGCGAGCCCGGCACCCTCAAGCTCGAACAGATGCAGGCCGGCAAGTACCAGCCGCGCACCCGCATGGACGAAGGCTCGCTCTACGAGCTGGCGGAAAGCATCAAGAGCCAGGGCATCATGCAGCCCATCCTCGTGCGGCCGATCGAGCCCAAGGGCCGCGTCGCCTACGAGATCATCGCTGGCGAACGCCGCTTCCGTGCCGCCAAGCTGGCGGGTCTGGCCGAGGTGCCGGTGCTGGTCAAGCCGGTGCCGGACAACGCCGCCGCGGCGATGGCGCTGATCGAGAACATCCAGCGCGAAGACCTCAATCCGCTCGAGGAGGCTCAGGGTCTGCAGCGCCTGGTCGACGAGTTCGGCCTCACGCACGAGCAGGCGGCGCAGGCCGTGGGCCGTTCGCGCAGCGCCGCCAGCAACCTGCTGCGCCTGCTGCAGCTGGCGGAGCCCGTTCAGAACATGCTGATGGCCGGCGATTTGGACATGGGCCACGCCCGCGCGCTGCTGCCGCTCGACGGCGCCCACCAGATCACCACGGCCACCGAGATCGCCGCCAAGAAGCTGTCCGTGCGCGAGGCTGAAAAGCTCGTCGCCCGCGCCGGTTCGGCTCGCCAGAAGCCGCTGCTGCGCGTCAAGAACGACAAGAGCCGCGATGTGCTGCGCCTGGAAGAAGAGCTGTCCGACCTGCTCGCTGCCCAGGTGGAAATCCATGTGAAGAAGCGCACCAAGCGGGGCGAGCAGGGCGTGTTGAACATCCAGTTCGGCTCGCTGGACGAGCTGGACGGCTTGCTGGCCAAGCTGCGGGGCACGCAGAACTAGAACGCAGCCCGACACCCCGCTCGAAGAAGGCCGCGCATCTACGCCAGCGCCGATGTGCCGCGGGTCATCCGCTGATGGAACCGAACATCAACGCCGATCTGACGAGCAAGCTGATCCCGCCCCATGACCTGACGCTGCCTCTGCTGAAGGACATCGGCTGGTCAGTCACCCCAGGTTTCCTGGAGCTTCGGCCGAAGCGCCGAAGCAATTGGCCCGGTGTTCATGCACCGGGCTTTTTTGTTTCCGCCGTGCGTTCAGGCACCGCCATCCATAACACCCAACTGCACCGAGAAGACCAATGGCCGTGCATCATTCACGGCCATTGCTGTTGCACATCACCCGCCGATCTTCGATCTGACTAAGCTGGACCCGCGTAAATGCCGATCCCGTATTGGAGGGGGACGTAAGTGAACGACACATCCACACGCCAGTCGTTCGGCGTAGCATGGTGTCAACGATCGACAGCTTCAAAGCATTTGTAGTTGAAGAACTAGCCAGCGCAGAAAGCCCAACACAACCCAGACATCCGGAAAGCTCTGATGACGCCTCGGCAGCAACGAGGAATCCCCTGGGCGCCATCACAACTTCCCTGACCGACCCGCCGCACCAGCGCGCGGGCGCGAGGCCAGGAGATTTACCGGAGGTCTGACATGGATGTGATTGGCAACTTCACTGCTCGCTACGAACGCACGCGCGTCGAAGAACTGTCCCTCGAGGACTACCTCGTCGAATGCAAGCGCAACCCCCTGGCCTACGCCACCGCGGCCGAGCGCATGCTCCAGGCCATCGGTGAGCCGCAGATGATCGACACCCGCAACGATCACCGGCTCTCGCGCATCTTTGCCAACAAGACGATCAAGATCTATCCCGCCTTCGCCGAGTTCTACGGCATGGAGGATTCGATCGAGCAGGTCGTCAGCTACTTCCGACATGCCGCGCAGGGGCTGGAAGAGAAGAAGCAGATCCTGTACCTGCTCGGCCCCGTTGGCGGCGGCAAGAGTTCCATCGCCGAGCGGCTCAAGCAGCTGATGGAGCATGTGCCGTTCTATGCGCTGCAAGGCTCGCCGGTGAACGAGTCCCCGCTGGGCCTGTTCGACCCCGTTGAAGACGGCCCCGTGCTGGAAAGCGAGTTCGGCATCCCGCGCCGCTACCTCACGCGCATCCTCTCGCCCTGGGCCGTCAAGCGGCTCGAAGAGTACGGCGGCGACATCCGCCGTTTCAAGGTCGTCAAGAAGTACCCGAGCGTGCTCAAGCAGGTCGGCGTGGCCAAGACCGAGCCGGGCGACGAGAACAACCAGGACATCTCCAGCCTGGTCGGCAAGGTCGACATCCGCAAGCTCGAGACCTACGCGCAAGATGACCCCGACGCCTACAGCTACTCCGGCGGCCTGTGCCTGGCCAACCAGGGCCTGCTCGAATTCGTCGAGATGTTCAAGGCGCCCATCAAGGTCTTGCACCCGCTGCTGACCGCCACGCAGGAAGGCAATTACAAAGGCACGGAAGGCTTCGGCGCGATTCCCTTTGACGGCATCGTGCTCGCACACAGCAACGAGAGCGAATGGAAGACCTTCCGCAACAACAAGAACAACGAGGCCTTCCTCGACCGCATCTACATTGTCAAGGTGCCGTACTGCCTGCGCGTCAGCGAGGAGGTGAAGATCTACGAGAAGCTGATCCGCGGATCGAGCCTGGCCTATGCCAAATGCGCGCCCGGCACGCTCAAGATGATGAGCCAGTTCGCCGTGCTGACGCGGCTGAAGGAACCTGAGAATTCGTCGCTATACAGCAAGATGCAGGTCTACGACGGCGAGAACCTCAAGGACACCGACCCGCGCGCCAAGAGCTACCAGGAGTACCGCGATTACGCCGGCGTCGACGAGGGCATGAGCGGCATCTCCACGCGCTTCGCCTACAAGATCATCTCCAAGGTCTTCAACTTCGATCCGGCCGAGGTGGCGGCCAACCCCGTGCACCTGATGTACGTGCTGGAGCAGCAGATCGAGCGCGAGCAGTTCCCCTCGGACTTTGAGCAGAAGTACATCGGCTACATCAAGGAGACGCTGGCGCCGCGCTACGCCGAGTTCATCGGCAAGGAAATCCAGACCGCCTATCTGGAGAGCTATTCCGAGTACGGCCAGAACATCTTCGACCGCTACGTGACCTACGCCGACTACTGGATCCAGGACCAGGAGTACCGCGACACCGACACCGGCGAAGTCTTCGACCGCAGCGCGCTCAATGGCGAGCTGGAGAAGATCGAGAAGCCCGCGGGCATCAGCAACCCCAAGGACTTCCGCAACGAGATCGTCAACTTCGTGCTGCGCGCCCGCGCCAACAACGCCGGCAAGAACCCCGCGTGGACGAGCTACGAGAAGCTGCGCACCGTGATCGAGAAGAAGATGTTCTCCAACACCGAGGAGCTGCTGCCCGTCATCAGCTTCAACGCCAAGGCCAGCGCCGACGAGGCCAAGAAGCACGAGGACTTCGTCAATCGCATGGTCGACAAGGGCTACACGGCCAAGCAGGTGCGGCTGCTGTGCGAGTGGTACTTGCGCGTGAGGAAGAGCAGCTGAAAGGGAGTCGTAGATGCTGCAACAGATCATCGATCGCAGACTCTCCGGCAAGAACAAGTCGGTCGGCAACCGCGAGCGTTTCCTGCGTCGCCACAAGGACCAGATCCGCGAAGCCGTGCGCCGCGCGGTGGACGGTCGCGGCATCCGCGACATGGAGCGCGGCGAGGACGTCCACATCCCCAAGCGCGACCTCTCCGAACCCGTCTTTGGCCACGGCGAGGGCGGTGTGCGCGAGGTCGTGCGCCCGGGCAACACCGAGCATGTGAAAGGCGACCGCATCGCCAAGCCGCAGGGCGGCCAGGGTCAGGGTGGATCGCAGGCCAGTGATTCCGGCGAGGGCGACGACGACTTCGTCTTTCACCTCACCAAGGAAGAGTTCATGCAGGTCTTCTTCGAGGACCTGGCGCTGCCCAATCTCGAACGCACGCAGCTGGCCGAAACGCCCGAGTGGAAAAGCCATCGTGCCGGCTTCACCAGCGACGGTACGCCGACCAACCTGCACGTCGTTCGCTCCATGCGCGGCGCTCTGGGCCGACGCATCGCTCTGGCCATGGGCAAGCGGCGCGACGTCATCGAGCTGGAAGAAAAGCTCGCCGAGCTGAAAACGCAGGACGGTAACAACCACGACGTGCAGCGCCTGATCCTCGAGACCGAAGCCCACATCGAGCTGCTGCGCGAACGCATCGCCGGCATCCCTTTTCTCGACCCGATCGACCTGCGCTTTCGCAGCCGCGTGCGCGTGCCGGTGCCGACCAGCCGCGCCGTCATGTTCTGCCTGATGGACGTGTCGGGCTCGATGGACGAGGCGCGCAAGGATCTGGCCAAGCGCTTCTTCATCCTGCTCTACCTGTTCCTCACCCGGCACTACGACAAGATCGACGTCGTCTTCATCCGCCACCACACGCAGGCGCAAGAGGTGGACGAGCAGAACTTCTTCCACGCCACCGAGACCGGCGGCACCGTCGTGTCCTCGGCCCTCGTGCTGATGGAAGAGATCATCCGCGCGCGCTATTCACCGAGCGAATGGAACATCTACGGTGCCCAGGCGAGCGACGGCGACAACTGGCACCACGACAGCGGCCGCTGCCGCGAGATCCTCTCCGAGCAGATCTTGCCGCTGTGCCGCTACTTCGCCTACGTTCAGGTGGCCGAGGCCGAGCAGAACCTCTGGGAGGAGTACTGCAAGCTCGAAGAGAGCACCCGGCACTTCGCGATGAAGAAGGCCGTGGAGGTCGACCAGATCTATCCCGTCTTCCGTGAGCTGTTCAAGAAGGAGGGCGCAGCCGCATGAAAGCGCTCAAGCAACGACCCGACCAGCCCCTGCCCTCACCGAGCGACTGGACCTTCGAGCTGATCAACGACTACCACGACGTGATCCGCCAGACGGCCGAGCGCTACGGCCTGGACACCTATCCGAACCAGCTCGAGGTCATCACGGCCGAGCAGATGATGGATGCTTACGCCTCCGTGGGCATGCCGGTGAACTACCGGCACTGGAGCTACGGCAAGGAGTTCATCGCCACCGAGCGCAACTACAAGCGCGGCCAGATGGGCCTGGCCTACGAGATCGTCATCAACTCCGACCCCTGCATCGCCTACCTGATGGAGGAGAACACCATGGCCATGCAGGCCCTGGTGATCGCCCACGCCAGCTACGGCCACAACAGCTTCTTCAAGGGCAACTACCTGTTCCGCATGTGGACCGATGCGTCCTCGATCATCGACTACCTGGTCTACGCCAAGAACTTCGTCGCCGAGTGCGAGGAGCGCCACGGCATCGAAGAGGTCGAACTGCTGCTCGACTCCTGCCATGCGCTGATGAACCACGGCGTGGACCGCTACCGCCGGCCAGCCAAGCTCTCGCTTGCGCAAGAGCGCGTGCGCCAGCAAGAACGCGAGGCCCACGCACAGCGCCAGATCAACGACCTCTGGCGCACCCTGCCGCGCAAGGCCGAAAGCGACGACGACGCGCCCGGCACCGCGCTGCGCCGCTTCCCCGAAGAGCCGCAGGAGAACCTGCTGTACTTCATCGAGAAGAACGCGCCGCTGCTGGAGCCCTGGCAGCGCGAGATCGTGCGCATCGTGCGCAAGGTGGCGCAGTATTTCTATCCACAACGCCAGACGCAGGTGATGAACGAGGGCTGGGCCACCTTCTGGCACCACCGCCTGCTCAACACCATGTACGACGACGGCTATCTGGCAGACGGCATGATGATCGAATGGCTGAAGTCGCACACCAACGTCGTGGCCCAGGCGCCGATGCAAAACCTCAACCCTTACGCGCTGGGTTTTGCGATGTACACCGACATCAAACGCATCTGCGATCAGCCCACCGAGGAAGACCGCCGCTGGTTCCCCGAGCTGGCCGGCTCCGACTGGGAAGCCACGATCGACCATGCCATGCGCAACTTCAAGGACGAGAGCTTCATCGGCCAGTACCTGAGCCCCAAGCTGATGCGCGAGTTCCGGCTCTTCTCCATCCTCGACGATGCCAACCAGGACGAATACGAGATCTCCGCCATCCACGACGAAGACGGCTACCGCCACGTGCGCCAGGCCTTGTCCAGCCAGTACGACCTCTCGGCCCGCGAGCCCAACATCCAGGTCTGGAACGTCAACCTGCGCGGCGACCGGTCGCTGACGCTGCGCCACACCCAGCACCTGGACCGGCCGCTGCACGACAGCGCCCACGAGGTGCTCAAGCACGTGGCACGGCTCTGGGGCTTCGGCGTGCATCTGGAATCGGTGAACGGTCGCGGCGACGTCACGCAGCAGTGGAGCGTTCCCGCGCCGCAGCATTGACGCCACCGGGCCACCCGTAGCAGGATGAAGCCCTCCCCACTTGCTGGAGCCGCGCGATGTCTACGGGTGCCGTCGTCCTGATCTGCTTGCTTGTGCTGCTGGGCGCCAGCGTGATGCGCTGGGATGCCGTCAAGGCGCGTGTGCTGAACTTCTTCGATCCACCGCCGCGGCTGGATACCGGTGGCAGCGTGGACAAGATCGACCGAGCGCCGCGCCATCTGGGTGGCGAGGAACATCAGCTGAGCCGGGGCCACAAGCCTGAGATCCACCGGAGCGGCCGGCGCGGATAATTCCGCCCATGGCCAACCGACTTTCCCAAATCGCCACCCGCACCGGAGACGACGGCACGACCGGCCTCGGCGACGGTTCACGTGTGCCCAAGAGCAGCCTGCGCATTGCCGCCATCGGCGATGTGGATGAGCTCAACTCCAACCTCGGCGTGCTGCTGGCTGAAGATCTGCCGCACGACATCAGCGAGCTCCTGATCACGATCCAGCACGAGCTGTTCAACCTCGGCGGCGAGCTCTCCATGCCCGGCTACGAGCTGCTCAAGATGGAGGCCGTGCTGCGTCTGGACGAGGCGCTGGCCCACTACAACGCCGATCTGCCACGCCTGCAGGAGTTCATCCTGCCGGCCGGCACGCGGGCCGCTTCGATCGCGCATGTGTGCCGCACCGTGGCGCGCCGCGCGGAACGGGCTGTGGTCACGCTGGCTTCCGAGCAGGCACTGAACGCGGCACCGCGCCAGTACCTGAACCGCCTGTCCGACCTGCTCTTCGTGCTCTCGCGCGTGCTCAACGCCGGCCAGGAGATCTACTGGAACAGCGAACGGCTCAAGCGCCAGTCTGACGGCGAATGAATCAAGCGAGGGCTGAAGCCGCCTTGCGCAGCCGTTCCTCATAAGCCTGCTTCAGGCTCGGAGGCGACAACACCTGGACCTCGCCGGCATGGCGCAGCAGGTCCATCAGCAGCTCGGTCGGATCCACGAAGGGCAACTCCAACCGCCAGCGGCCATCCTCCAGCCAGCGCGCCTGCTGCTCGGGGTGCCACTCCTCGCGTGAGACGCTTTGCGCGGCCTCGGCGCTGAAGACCAGTTGTGCCTTCTGGATCCGGCCGCCGGCAAAGATACCGTAGCCGCGATCCAGCTCGGTTTCCAGCGTCTTGATGGACACGGCCTTGGCCTTTTCATCGAGCATGCGTGCGCTGTCCACAGCGTCCAGGGCAAAGCGGCGAAAGCCATCGGCCTCGTGGCACCAGGCATCCAGGTACCAGCTGTGGCGGTAGTGCACCAGGCGCTGCGGCGACACCTCGCGCTCACGCGCTGCCTTGCCGCGTGAGCGGTAGTGGATCAGCAGCCGCTGGCGCTTGACCACGGCGCTGCCCACGGTCTCGAAGGCCTCGCTGCTGGCGCGCCGCTTGGCCGTGCTGATCAGCTTGATGCGGCGCGTGATCTCCGCGGCTTCTTGCACATCCACGCCCAGCATGCCCGTCAGCTTGTCGAACATCGGCTGCAGATGGCGCGAGAGCGTCCCCTGCTCGTCCAGGCTGGCCAGCATCTGGTGCATGGTCAGCAGGGCGTGCAGCTCCTTCTCGTTGAACCACAGGCCCGGCAGCTCGTGCTTCTCGCCGCGCCATTCGGTGCCGAAACGGTAGCCGTTCACGTGGGCGTCGTACTCGATCGGCGCGCCCATGCGGTCCCGCAGGTACTGCAGATCCCGCTTCAGGGTGGCCGGCGACACCTCCAGCGCCCCCAGCAGCTCGGCAAAGCTCACCGAGCCGCGGCTGCGGATCAGCATTTCGATCTTGTAGAAGCGTTCGGTGCGGTCCATGGAATGATCTTTTAAGGTGGCTCATTCTATGAGCTACCGGTCGCTCAAACTTGCGTCCAGGTCATCGAAACAAGGAGAGCGACCATGGCACAAGCAGCAGCAGCTTTGAATCTTCTCGGCACCGCCACGCAGATCGAACTGTCGATCCCGCCTGTTGCCGAGCCGCAAGCCCTTTGCGACTTTGACACCCGCGGCTTCGCCCTGGGCCGCGATTACGCCGCCTTTGGGCTCACGCCGCCGGTCGAGCATCTTCATGGCCGTTCGCCCCTGCTGGCGGGCTGGCAGGCAGGCCGCACGGTGTTTGGCAAGCGCACGCACAAGCTGCGCGGCCAGACGCGCCGCTGGCTGGCGCTGCGTCTCTCCGCCTGGCTCAAGGGCCGCAGCTTCGAGGACGTGCAGCTCACGCCCAACTACCTGCAACAGATCGCCGTCACGCACTGCCCGATCACGCGCGAAACGCTGGCTGAAGAACAGGCCTCCATCGACCGCGTGCGCGACGACGCAGGCTACGCGGCGGGCAATCTGGTCATGATGAGCCTGCGCGCCAACCAGGCCAAGGGTGCGATGGACTTTGCCGCAGCGTGTGAGCGCGCAGCCCTCGAAGAACGCAGCCTGGGCCTCACACCCGAGCAATGGCAGCGCGTGGCCGTGATGAGCAGCTTTGTCACCGAGTTGGCGCATGAGCAAGCAGCCCAGCTGCCGCTGGCCGTGCTGCCGCCGAACCGGCTGCGCCTGTTCAACCCGATTCAGGCTTTGCAGACCCTGGTCACGCGCCAGTTCATGCAGGCCGGCTGGAGCCAGCGTCTGGCTCGTCTGCAAGCCTTGATGCCTGCTTCGGTTCAGGGCGAATTCAATCGCTTTGTGCTGGCGCTGGCGCCGCGTGTGCTGGCCGCGGGCTCTTCAGCCGATGCCTTGACGCTGCGCTGGGCGCTGGAAGATGCCTGGACGCAGGAACTTGTGCAAAAGCGCTGGACGCGCTTTGCGCTGGCCCTCGATGCAGCGACCGCTGAGCGCCTGGTGGAACGCGCCACGCAGCTGCAGCTCTCGCCCACGCATGTGCAACAGCACGATGCGCCGCGCGCCACGGAAGGTTGGGCTCTGGAGCGCGGCGGCTATGCCTGCGCCGCGGTGCACTGAATCAGGTCGGCAGGCCGGAGCTCATGCGCTCCAGGCCACCGCCCTGCGCCTGCAGGGCCACGTGGTAGCCATGGGCTCCGAACCACTGGGCCCAGTTCAGGGCTTGTTGACGCGTGGGCAGCCAGGGGCCCGTGCGATCGATCTCCACGCGATTGCCTTTGCGGTCGTAGAAGACCACCCGCCACATCCCCGAACTGATGTTGCGATCCAGGCGACTCATGGTTCAGACGAGGGAGCGGTGCAAGCGCAGTTCCTCGATGCGAACGCCGCTGACTTCGGTCGTGCGGGCGCTGCCCAGTTCACGCTTGAAGCCGGCGAGTTCGAAGAAGCGCAGGGCGCGCTCGTTGCGCAGATAGGTCCACAGCGTGGCCTTGGTGCAGCCCTCTTCCTGGAGACCATCGCGGCAGGCATCCCACAGCGCCAAGCCGGCGCCCTTGTCCCAGTGCTGGGGCTTCACGTACAGCGCCCAGACCTCGCCGGTCGTGGAAGGCGTGCCCTTGTCGCGCGAGCGATCGAAACCGGCAAAGCCCATCAGCTCGCCGTCCAGATGGGCGACGATGACCTGCGGCTCGCACAGGTCGATGGCTTCGCGCCAGAAGGCTTGGCGTTTCTGAACCGAGAGGGCGTCCAGCGTGGCCTTGGGCAGCAGGTCCTTGTAGGCAACTTGCCAGGCGGCAACATGGGTTTCGGCAATCGCCTTGGCGTCACGCAATGTGGCGGGCCGGACCTGAATACTCGACATACGCTGGAAATTCTTGGGAGAGATAAACGCGAAGGCGCGATTCTCGCTGCCAATGTTCGAATCCCTCAGGGCTTGACATCAAAAAAGTTTTTACTCAACTCGTTTGATCAGCACAGCGCGAGTTGACGAGCACGATGCCATTCACGCGCATGGGCCCGCAGCTGTGCGCCTATCGCCTTCAGCGGCGCGCGTTGCAATCGAGCGAGCAGTTGGTGGTCTACAGGGCAATCTCCGAGATCATCGGCATATTGCCGCTGCACATCTCTTTGCATTCGTAACAGCAGGTGAGCCGTGACCCGCGCGTCGGCCAAGGCACGGTGGGCACGGCCTTGCTGGGGCAGCGCGAAGAACCTGGCCAGCGTTCCCAACTTGCAGTTCGGTGCATCCGGGTAAAGACGTCGAGACAGCAGCACCGTGCAGGCGAACTCATGCGCTGGGTCGGCATCCAGACCAGCCCATGCAGCTTCAGCCTGCCAGAAGCTGCGATCGAATGCAGCGTTGTGCGCCACGAGCGGGCAGCCGCGGGTGAAGGCCATCACCTCCTTCATGACCTGTGCGGCTTCAGGTGCGTCTTCGAGCATCGCATTGCTGATGCCGGTGAGCCTTTCGATGAAGGGAGGCACGTAGGCGCCCGAGCGCATCAGGTTCTGGTATTCGCCCACGATGGCACCGTCACGGACAAGAACGGCGGCAATCTCGGTTGCGCGACCTCCGGCACCGGTCATTCCCGTGGTTTCAAAGTCGATGACGGCAAGGGTTTGCATGGGGTTCAGTGTGGCACGCGCGGAAATGCGGGCCTGCTCTCTTATTCAAGACTGTCTTATGTTTCAAATTAGTAGTCGTAGTAGAGGGCGCGGTCAGCTGTGGACAAGCGTTATTTCCCCTTTGCGCTCAAGGGCTTGACCGGTCCGAAAGCCTGTGGCCGGAACCCGGTACGAGTTCGACCTCGAAGTTGAACAACTCGGCAGGAGTCCTTCCGCCTGTGGACAACCCGAGACTTGCGCAAGATTTCTCCACAGACTTATTACGGTGGACCCCTACACTCACCGCGCTGAGCGGCCAAGGGTTCGCATGCATTGCGCAACAGTCTGGGCCTTGTCGCTTCCCTAAGGTACTAGTGATCGCTACAGTCCGACGATCCGTCAAGAGAGTCGGACTTCCAGGAGACAAACATGCAACGAACCAAGACCACGAAATTCGTCGTGGCCGTCCTGTCGCTGGCCAGCATGGCCGTGCTGACGGCCTGCGGCGGCGGCAACAGCGGCCAGTCCGCACCGAGCACCACCAGCAGCACTGTGCGCGTCTACGGCGACAGCCTGGCTGACAGTGGCACCTTCGGCTTCAAGGCGACCATCCAGGTCACCGGCAACTACATCTTCCCCGAGCGCATCGCGATGCAGTACGGCCAGACGCTGTGCTCGTACTACGCTGCCACGGGTGCCGACTCCTTCATGGTCAGCCCCGCTGCAGGTTGCACCAGCTACGCCGTCGCGGGCGGGCGGATCAGCAACGCCGCCCTGGTCAATCCGACGACCAACAAGAAGCACATCATCGGCCAGATGGTGGATGGCTCGACCAAGGCCTTCGGTGCCACCGAGCTGGTCATCATCGATGGCGGCGGCAATGACGCTGCGGACCTCGTCGGGGCCTTCCTGGCCGCGCAGCAAGGCAGCACGGCAAGCCTGATGGGCCTGTTCATGAGCCAGCTCACGCCGACCCAGCTCGCCGCCATCAGCCTGAGCAACCCGGCAACGGTGCTCAACGCTGGCAACCAGTACATGGTCGCGCTGGCTGACAAGTTCTACGACGCCGTCAACACCAACGTCCTGAGCAAGGGCGCCAACCGCGTCATGTTCGCCAACATCCCGGACATCACGCTGACGCCGCGCTTCCAGATGGTGCTGGGCAGCATCAAGGCATCGCAAGGTGCCGCCACCGCGCAGGCGCTGCAAGCCGCCTTCCAGGGCTGGGTTTCGGCCTTCAACGCGGAGTTCGCCGCCAAGGCTGCTGCTGAATCGCGCATCGCCATCGTGGACATCTATTCGAACTTCCAGGACGAAGTGGCCAATCCGGCTCGCTACACCCTGTCGAACGTGAAGGATGCTTCCTGCCCCATCACCGGTGTCGGCTCCGACGGCCTGCCGACCTACAACTTCCCGTCTTGCACGGCCGCCGCTGCCGCCAGCGGCTGGCAGAGCTATCTGTTCGCGGACGGCTTCCACCCCACGCCCTACGGCCATCAGCTCGCTTCGCAGCTGATTTCCCGCACCCTGGCCCAAAAGGGCTGGCTGTAATCCGCACACAGCAGGAGACAAGACATGAAAGCAAAATTCGCAAGCCTCGCTGTGCTGGCCCTGGCAACCCTCGGCAGCAGTGCCTTCGCCCAATCGGCTGGCACCTTCCAGGCGCGTCTGGGCGGCGGCACCATCATGCCCAACGTCAAGAGCGGTGAGCTGAGCGCTCCGAGCCTGGACAACACCCGGGTGGACATCAACCGCGCCAGCCAGGTTGTGGGTGGCCTCACCTACATGATCACGGACAACTTCTCCGTGGACCTGCCCATCGGTCTGCGCTTCAAGCACGAAGTCGTCGGTGATGGCTCCATCGCCGGTGTCGGTCGCCTGGCCACCGTCAAGGCGCTGCCCGTCACGCTGATCGGCCAGTACCGCCTCGGTGCTGCCTCGGATGCCGTGCGCCCCTACGTGGGTCTGGGTGCCGTGTACGCCAAGTATTCGGACTCCAAGGGCACGACGGCGCTGAACTCGCTGACGGGCGGCACGCCGAGCAACCCGACCGTCATGAGCATGGACAACGGCAGCGGCTCGCTCGTGGAGCTGGGCGTCTCGGTCAAGATCAAGGACCACTGGTTCGCCGACTTCAACGTCAAGAAGATCTTCCTGAAGACGACCGGCCACCTGAGCACCGGCCAGCACATCGACGTCAAGCTGGACCCGACGGCCGTGTTCGGCGCTATCGGCTATCGCTTCTGATCTGAAGAGATTCGCGCAAGTTGAAAGGGGAGCCTGAAGGCTCCCCTTTTTCTTTGGCGCAGTTGTTTGGCGCAGTGGTCGGCCGCTTCAGTCGATGCCGACGATCTTGTGCATCTGCACGGAGAGTCGCCACTGCGGATGCTCCATGCAGTAGGCCACCGCTTCGCGCGTGTTCTGCTTCTGCAGGATGCTGTCCATCGGCTGCAGGAAGAAGTGCTCGAAATCGAGGTGAGCAAAACGCTCGGGCCGCGCCAGCGGCTGCGGGAACACGAGCTTGAGTTCGTGGCCCTTGGTCAGCACGATTTGCGCATCGGCCTTCGGGCTCACGCAGATCCAGTCCAGGCCTGGCGGCGCCGGCTGCGTGCCGTTGGTTTCGACGGCGATCTCGAAGCCGCGCGCATGCAGCGCATCGATCAACGGCGTGTCCAGCTGCATCAGCGGCTCGCCGCCGGTGCACACCACATAGCGCTTGCCGCCCCGCTCGCCCGGCCGTGCTGTTTCGGCGGGCCAGTGAGCGTTGATCGCATCCGCGAGCGCTTCGGCCGTCTTGAACTTGCCGCCGTTCTGCCCATCGGTGCCGACGAAATCGGTATCGCAGAAGTTGCAGACTGCCGTGGCGCGGTCCTGCTCGCGGCCGCTCCACAGATTGCACCCGGCAAAGCGGCAGAACACCGCAGGCCGGCCCGCTTGCGCGCCCTCGCCTTGTAGCGTGTAGAACATCTCTTTGACTGAGTACGTCATACCGGAATCAATTCTTCCAAAGACTTGCCGCTCACGATCGAGCCCGAACCCCGCGTCTCGTACATGTCCACGCGGTCGATCTGCGGCAGCACCGCGCGGCCCTTGGCCAGCACCCAGGCGGCCAGGCTCGCGGTGTCGCCATCGGGCAGGTCGGCGATCTCGTACAACGGGCGGTGGTCGATGGCCTTGAAGATCGGATCGAACAGCGTCTTCACATCGCCGAAGTCCACGGTCCAGCCGTAGACTTGGTCCAGCGGTGCCGACAGATGCAGCCGCAGCGTGTAGGTGTGGCCGTGGATGCCGCGCAGCAGGCTGCCCTCGGGCGCGTGCTGCAGCTTGATGGCGCTGTCCAGCGTCATCTCCTTCCAGATGCGGTAGTGGCTGCCGTCGAAGTTGGCGCCGCAGGAGCCGGTCTCGTACACCGTCACCCACGAGAGCTCCGGCAGTTCGGGCTTGAGCCGCCCCCACAGCCACGAGGAAATGACCTCGCTTGTCGGGTTGCTCAAGCCTTCGATGCCGTTCAGGCACTGGTAGTTGAGCAGCATGTGAAAGGGCGCCCAGACATCGTCCAGATGGTCGTAGTCCACCGCGATGTCGCGCTCGCCCAGGTCCTGGTTGGCGTGCAAGATGACCTCGAAGCCATGGCCGTGCATGCGGCCGCACTTGTGGCCTGCCGGCACGTTGGGCAGCTGGTGCGCGGCCTGGAAGCGATAGCGGCGCCACACATGCGCCTGGCCGGCGGCGTCCAGATCCACGCCCGTGTGCGCCGTGCTCTGGATGCCCACTTGCTGGATGCCCGGCACGCCAAATTCATTCTCCAGCCGCGTGCGGATCCAGCGCGCAATGTTCTCGTCCGTTGGCGCCTTCAGGCTGTCGTTGAGCAAGGCGTGATCGAGCGGCGCCACGCAGGCTTCGAGCCGCTTGCGCAGCTCCTCGACCTCGCCGCCCGCGAACGGCGCCCAACCGGCCGGCAACTGCGCGCGAACGGTGGCGAAATAGCTGTGTCCGTGCAGGCCGCGGCTGCGGTGGCCCTCGGGCAGGGCAGGAATGTGGCAGGCGGACTCGAAGCCGCAGGAGGCGCTGGTGAGGCTCATAGGGGTCGATTGTCGCCTAGGTGTTTACCCGAGCGCTGTGCAGGTTCTGTCGAAAAGCGCATCCATCATTCGTCGTCAGGGTGCAGTCCCCCTCAAAACTGGAGAAACCACCATGCGATTCATGATCATTGTCCGCGCCACCACTGAGAGCGAAGCCGGCGTCATGCCCGGACCGGAAGACCCCATCATGGCCGAGATGGCCGCCTATCACGCCGACCTGGCCAATGCCGGCGTGCTGCTCGAGGGCAACGGGCTCAAGCCCTCGCGCGACGGTTGGCGCATCAGCTACCAGGATGGCAAGAGCAGCATCGTCGACGGCCCCTTCGCCGAGACCAAGGAGCTGATCGCCGGCTACACGCTGATCAACGTCAGCTCGCGCGAGGAAGCGCTGGAATGGGCGCGCCGCTTCCCCGCACCCTTCGGCCGCAAGGGCAACGGCGGCATGATCGAAGTGCGCCCGCTGTACGAGCTGGAAGATTTCGAGGAACAGCCGGGCCTCAAGAAGTTCCACGAGATCGAAGAGCAGCTCAAGCACAAGAAGGGCTGAGGCATCGCCATGCAGATCGAGGCCAGGGTCGCCGCGCTTTGGCGCATCGAAGGCCCGCGCCTGATCGGCGCGCTGGCCCGCAAGCTGCGCGATCTGGGCGAGGCGGAAGACCTCGCCCAGGATGCGCTCGAGCAGGCCTTGCGCAGCTGGTCCGAACAAGGCCTGCCGGACAACCCCGCTGCCTGGCTGATGGCCGTGGCCCAGCGCCGCGCCCTGGATGCCCTGCGCGCCCGCCGCCTGCATGCCGAGAAGGAAGAAGAGTTCGCCCGCGATCTCGAGACGCTCGGCCTGGACCACGTCCAGCCCCGCTTCGAGGACCGCAGCCAGATCGAGGACGACCAGCTGCGGCTGATCTTCACGGCCTGCCATCCGCTGCTGAACGCGCAAGCCCGCGCCGCCCTGGCGCTCAAAGTGCTGGCCGGCTTGTCCAATGCCGAGATCGCGCGCGGCTTTCTCACGCAGGAAGCCACCATTGCCCAGCGCGTCGTGCGCGCCAAGCGCTCGCTGGCCGAGGCGCGCGTGCCTTTCGAGCAGCCGCAAGGCGAAGAACGCCGCGCGCGGCTGGCCTCGGTGCTCGAAGTCGTCTACCTGATCTTCAACGAGGGCCACAGCGCCAGCGCGGGCCCCGACTGGATGCGGCCCGCCTTGTGCGAGGAAGCGCAACGCCTGGCCCGCTCGCTCGTGTTCCTGATGCCCAAGGAGGACGAGGTCAAAGGCCTGTGCGCGCTGATCTTGCTGAGCGCTGCGCGGCTGCCGGCGCGGCTCGATGCCGCGTCAGGGCAGCCCGTGCTGCTGATGGACCAGGACCGTTCGCGCTGGGACCGCAGCCTGATCCGCCAAGGCCTGGCCTTGCTCGACGATGTGCGTCGCCCAGGGCCCTACAGCCTGCAGGCGCGCATTGCGGCGGTTCACGCCCGGGCGCTCAAGGCCGAGGACACCGACTGGCTCGCCATCGTCGCCCTCTACGACGGCCTCGCGCAGATCGCGCCCTCGCCGGTGGTCGCGCTCAACCAGGCCGTGGCCATCAGCCGCGCCGAAGGTCCGGGCTTCGGGCCCTTGGCGGCCCTGCCGTTGATCGAACAGCTGGGCGAGGAAAAACTGCTGGCCCGCTACGCCTGGCTGCACAGTGCACACGGCGATGTGCTGGAACGCTTGGGCCGCTACGCTGAAGCGCGCGCGGCCTTCATTCGCGCCGCCGCGCTCAGCGGCAACGCGGCCGAGCGTCAGTTGCTGGAGGCGCGCGCCTCGTCCTTGACTTCCTTGACGTCGGCCGAGTCCGCCAACATCGTCTGCATCAACGCGAAGAATCGGTCGTAGAAGGCGCCCGCGGGAATGGTTTCCGAAGCCACCTTGACCATCGAATCTTGCTGCGAGGACAGCGGCACCGAGATCGAACCGATTGCGCTCACGCCGATGCTGGTGGCGTTGCTGGAGCGCTTGATCACGTAACGGTCCTGTTGCGCGGACACGAAAGCCGTTGCCGGCACGCCGGTCTTGCCGTCGGCCACGCAAACGACCGTGAAGCTGATCTCCACGTGGACCTCGCCTTCGGGCTGGAAGCGCTTGACGCCGTTGACCAGACCCTTCGTGGTGTTGCCGATCACGTAGCCCTGGCTCAGCAGCGCGCGCCGCGCCGCTTCGCAGGTGTCTGCCGAACTGGCATCGAACAGGCGCGAGAAGGTCTCATCGGCCTTGAACTGTTCGTTCTGGTAGACGAGATCGGCTTTGCGGGATTGGCTCGGGGACGTCACGCAGCCGGAGAGGCCGGCCGTGAGGCCCAGGACGAGCAGGGCTGGCAGCAGGAAACGGACACGAGACATGGGCGACAAGAGGATCGGGCGGAAACGGCAAACGCAGGGCGCGATTATCGGCGGCCGCTGCTGAAGCGGGCCTGATGCGCAGATGCAAAGGGTGATTTATGGCTTTCGACACACCCTGGCAGCTCGGCCAGAATCGCCGTATGAAAAAAGTCTGCCCCCCTCTGCTGCTCGCCCTGCTGCTGGCCGGCCTTGTCTCAAGCGTCGCCCACGCCGACGAAGTGCGCCCGCTCGATCAACTGCCCTACACGCCCAGCCTGGACACCCAGGTCATGGACCGCACGGTCGATCCCTGCGAAGACCTCTACCGCTTTGCCTGCGGCAACTGGAGCAAGGTCAACCCCATGCCGGCCGACCAGGCGCGCTGGTCGGTCTACGCCAAGATGGCCAACGACAACCAGCGCTACCTCTGGGGCGTGCTGCAGAAGCTGGGCACGGGCGGACCCGAGCGCAGTGCCAACCAGGCCCGCATCGGCGACTACTTCGCCGCCTGCATGAACAAGGAGGCCGTTGACGCGCAAGGCCTGGCGCCGCTGCAGCCCGAGCTGGACCGCATTGCCGCGCTCAAGAGCAAGAAGGACCTGCCGGCCCTGCTGGCCCACCAGCAGCTGATCGCCAACAACGCGCGCTTCTTCTTCGGCTTCTCGTCCTCGCAGGACTTCACTGATTCCACGAAGCTGATCGCCTTTGCCTCGGCCGGGGGCCTGTCGCTGCCCGAGCGCGGCTACTACCTGCGCAGCGACGCCAAGTCGGTGAAGCTGCGCGCGCAGTTCCTGGCCCACGTGCAGCAGATGTTCGAACGCCTGGGCGAAAGCCCGAAGCAGGCCCGCGCCTCTGCCAAGCGCGTGCTGGCCACGGAGACGACACTGGCCAAGGCGTCGCTTGCGCCCGTGGAGCTGCGCGATCCGTACAAGATCGCCAACAAGTTCGATGCTCGCGGCCTGCAAGGCCTGACACCGCATTTCGACTGGGCCGCCTTCCGCGCCGCGCTGGGCGTGCAGGCGGGCCTGGACGTCTACAACGTCACCGAGCCCCAGTTCTTCAAGGCGATGGACAAGCAGTTGGCCACACTGACGCTGGCGCAGATCCGCACACTGCTGCGCTGGCAGCTCGTCAGCAGTTTCGCCAACCAGCTCGACGACAAGACGGCGGCGCTGAACTTCGATTTCTTCGGCAAGACGCTGTTCGGCACGCCGGCCCGCAAGCCGCGCTGGAAGCAGTGCGTGCAGCTGATCGACGCGCAGCTGGGCGAGGCGCTCGGCCAGGAGTTCGTGCGCGTGAACTTCAGCCCCGAGCTGAAGGCCAAGACCGAAGAGATGACGCGCGAGATCGAGCTCGCCATGGGCCAGAGCATTGATTCGCTCGGCTGGATGAGCGGCGAGACCAAGGTGCGTGCCAAGGAGAAGCTGCACGCCATCGTCAACAAGGTCGGCTATCCCGACCGCTGGCGCGACTACTCCAGCGTGAAGATCTCGCGCGGCGAGCACCTGGCCAACGTCGAGGCCGGCAACGCCTTCGAGGCCAAGCGCCAGCTCGACAAGATCGGCAAGCCGCTGGAGCGCGGCGAGTGGGGCATGACGCCGCAGACCGTCAACGCCTACTACAACGCGCAGATGAACGACATCAACTTTCCCGCCGGCGTGCTGCAGCCGCCGCTGTACGACGCCAAGCTCGACGACGCGCCCAGCTACGGCAACACCGGCGGCACCATCGGTCACGAGCTGACCCACGGCTTCGACGACGAAGGCCGCCAGTTCGACGCCCAGGGCAACCTCAAGAACTGGTGGACGCCGGTCGATGGCAAGGCCTTCGACCAGCGCGCCGCCTGCATCGTCAAGCAGTACGGCAACTACATCGTCATCGACGACATCAAGCTCAACAGCAAGCTCACGCTCGGCGAAGACCTGGCCGACCTCGGCGGCCTGATCCTGGCCTACTCGGCCTGGAAGGCGCACACGGCCAACATGACGCTCGACGCGCGCGACGGCCTCACGCCCGAGCAGCGCTTCTTCGTTGGCTTCGCGCAATGGGATTGCAATGAAGCGCGCCCAGAATCGGAGCGCGTCATGGCCCGCACCAACCCGCACTCGCCGGGTCGCTACCGCATCAACGGCGTGGTGGTGAACATGCCCGAGTACCAAAAGGCCTTCAGCTGCAAGCCCGGCTCGGCCATGACGAAGAAGAAGGAAGAGCAGTGCAAGGTCTGGTGATCTTGCCGATCCACCCAGCATGAGGGACAACCCAGGAGAACCGCAATGAAGATCGATCCCTACCTGTTTTTTGACGGCCGCTGCGAAGAGGCCATCGAGTTCTACAAGTCCTCGCTCGGCGCGGAGGTGCAGATGATCATGCGCAACAGCGACAGCCCCGCGCCGCCGCCCGAAGGCATGCTGCCCCCGGGCAGCGAGAACAAGATCATGCATTCATCCCTCTTGATCAAGGGCGCGCTGATCATGATGTCCGACGGCCACTGCAGTGGCAAAACGGAGTTCAAGGGCTTCTCCATTTCGCTGGACTGCGACACGCAGGACGAGGCGCACAAGTTCTTCGACGGGCTGGCCGCCGGTGGCCGGGTCAACATGCCGCTCAGCCAGACCTTCTGGGCGCCGCTGTTCGGCATGGTGGAAGACAAGTTCGGTGTGAACTGGATGGTGGGTGTCTCGGGCAACTGACACCCAGGGCAAGGGTTTTCCAGGGATCGGCGACACCCCCATTGGTGGGGGTCGTCCCCAGAAATCAGGATGAAGACACTGGCCTCGGTCCAAGACATCGAGGTGCTGCCATGGTCGTCCTGCCCTTCCCTGCTGAACAACTGCCCGCCAATGCGTCGAATGCGTCGAATGCGACGCCGTCCGCGCCCGGATCGCTGACCGCCAATTCCGGCGCATTCGGCGCTCCCGGCGCGTCTGCATCAGGGCATGTCCTAGGCTCTTCTGCGCACGCTGTCACGGCGCCAATTCGCTCGGCAACGCCATGGCCCGCAATAATGGCGTTAGCACCCCGGGTTATAGACCCGGTTGAAAGAAGAATGAGCAAGGAAATGATTTCGGAAGCCGGCATGGAGGCCCTGCCGCCCAGCCTGCAGTTGTTGGCTGCGCGCGGCATCGCCCGCAGCTATCGCCGCGGCACGCTCCTGATCGAGGAGGGCACGCAGGGCGACAGCATCTACCTCGTGCTTTCAGGATCGCTGCGCGCCTTCGGTTGCGATGCTCGGGGCCGCGAAGTGACCTACGGCATCTACGGCCCCGGCGAGTACGTGGGCGAGATGAGTCTGGACGGCGGCCCGCGCTCGGCCAGCGTGATCTGCGAGCTGCCCTCGCGCTGCGTGATGCTCACGCGTGCCAGCCTGCTCGAGCACATCGCCACCCACCCCGAGTTCGCCTTCGAGCTGCTCACCAAGGTGATCCGCCGCGCCCGTGCGGCCACGCTGTCCACCAAGCAGCTGGCCCTGAATGACGTCTATGGACGCCTCAAGGCGCTGGTGGAAGGCGGTGCTGCAAACGGAGGCCCGGCCGAGGGCGACGACCTGCACCTCACGCACCAGGCCATGGCCACGCGCCTGGGCTGCTCGCGCGAGATGGTGTCCAAGCTGGTGAAGGACCTGGAGCTGGGCGGCTATCTGATCCGTGTGGCGAACGGCCACTACAAGCGACTCAAGGCGCTGCCGCAGCGCTGGTGATTCAGCGCGGCTGTTGCTGTGCCCCGCGCGGCAGCGCCACGTCGAAGCGCTTCGGCGGCTTCTCAGCCCGCGCGTACAGCCCTTGCACCTTGGGCAGGTTGCGCTCGATGTCCTGGATGCGCGTGGCGCCGGCTGGGTGGGTGGACAGCCACTGCGGCGGCGCGCCCTTCGCCGCCGCGCCCATCTTCTGCCACAGCGTGACGCCGGCCTTGGGGTCGTAGCCGGCGCGCGCGGCCAGCTCCATGCCCACGAGATCGGCCTCGCTTTCGTCGCCGCGGCTGAAGGTCAGCGTCACCAGCTGGCTGCTCATGCGCAGCACTGCGTCGCCAACGTTGCCCAAGCCGAAGAAGGCCGACAGCCCGCTGACCGCCAGCGAAGTGCCCGCGTTCTTGGCCATGCGCTCGCGCGCATGCTCGCGCAGCGCATGCGCGATCTCGTGGCCCATGATCATCGCCACCTCGTCGTCGCTGAGCTTGAGCTTTTCGAGGATGCCGTAGAAGAAGGCGATCTTGCCGCCGGGCATGCAAAAGGCATTGAGCTGCGCGCTGCAGACGAGGTTCACCTCCCAGCGCCACTGCTTGGCGCGCGAGTTCCACGGCACCGAGAGCGGGATGATGCGCGATGCGATCGTGCGCAGGCGGATCAGCTGCGGATCGTCGTTGCGCGCCAGCACGCCCTTGGCGGCGGCCTGGCGCATCATCTGCACGTACTGCTGGGCGCCCGCGGCCTCCACCTGCTCGGCCGGCACGAGCTTCGTGGCCCAGCTCTTCTCGCCCACATCCACGCCTTCGCGCGCGGCTTCATCGGGCTTTTTCGCCTCCTTGCAGCCGCCAAGCGTGGGCGCAAGGCCTGCGGCGCACAGCAGCGCAAATCGACGTCGGTTCAAGGCGTTAGGCTTGTGCATCGGTTGGAACTTCCTTCGCGGCCATTCTGGCCCATGCGACGACAATCACGCCCATGCCTGCCGTCACCCATAACGACCCCCAGCAATTCCGCGCCGCGCTCGGCCTGTTCGCCACCGGCGTCACCATCGTGACCGCCCGCACGCCCGAGGGACGGCTGGTGGGCCTGACGGCCAACTCCTTCAATTCCGTCTCGCTCTCGCCGCCGCTGGTGCTGTGGAGCCTGGGCCGCTACGCGGGCTCGCTGCCGGTGTTCTCGGCCGGTTCGCACTACGCCATCAACATCCTGGCCGCCGAGCAAAAGGAGCTGGCCGAACGCTTCGCCATGCGCGACATCGACCGCTTTGCTGGCGTGGCCTGGCGCGAAGGCGCGGGTGGCGCGCCGGTGCTGGAAGGCGCGGCCGCTGTGTTCGAGTGCGCCAACAGAAGCCGCTATGAAGAGGGTGACCACGTCATCTTCGTCGGCGAGGTTGAGGCCTGCTCCTCGCGCCCCGACGCCAAGCCGCTGATCTTCCACGGCGGTCGCTACTTCACCGAGCTCCCGCTCTAGATCTGCACGCGCGTGCCGAGCTCCACCACCGCGTTGTCCGGCAGCCTGAAGAACTCCGCCACGCCGCCGGCGTTGCGGCTCATCGCGGCAAAGAGCCGTTCGCGCCAGGCCACCATGCCGTCGCCCGGCGTCGGCACGACCGTCTCGCGCGAGAGGAAGTAGCTGGTCTCGAAGACGGGGATCGGCAGCCCCTTGGCCTCGCACAGCGCCAGCCCGGCGGGCACGTCCGGCGTGTCCATGAAGCCGTAGTGCAGGGTCACGCGCCAGAAGCCCGGCGCCAGCTGCGCCAGCTGCACGCGCTGCTCGTCCGGGATCCACGGCCGGTCTTCGAATTTCACCGTCATGATCACGTTGGTCTCGTGCAGCACCTGGTTGTGCTTGAGGTTGTGCAGCAGGGCCTGCGGCACCGTCTCGGCGTTGGCCACCGCGTAGATCGCCGTGCGCGCGGCGCGATTGGCGCCGCCCAGGGCCAAGGACTCGATGAAGGGTGCCAGCTCCAGGCCGTCGCGTGCGATGCTGGCCGCCAGCAGCTCGCGGCCGCGCGCCCAGGTGCTCATCAGCATGAAGAGCAGCAGACCCAGGGCCAGCGGGAACCAGCCACCGTCAAAGAGCTTGATCGCGCAGCCCGCCACCAGCAGGGCATCGACGATCAGGAAGATCACCGTGGCCGGCACGGCGAGGCGTCTGGGCAGGCGCCAGCCGTCGCGGATCACGAACCAGGTCAGCACCGTGGTGATCATCATCGTCAGCGTCACAGCGATGCCGTAGGCGCCCGCCAGCGCGGAAGACGATTCGAAGATCAGCACGGCACCCAGCACCCCCGCCAGCAGCGCCCAGTTCACAGCCGGCATGTAGATCTGGCCGGCTTCGCGGGCCGAGGTGAAGCGCACGGTCATGCGCGGCAAGAAGCCCAGCTGGATCGCCTGGCGCGTCATCGAATACGCGCCCGAGATCACAGCCTGCGAGGCGATCACCGCCGCCAGCGTGGCCAGGAACACCATCGGCAGCACCAGCGCTTCAGGGAACAGGTGGAAGAAGGGGTTGGCCACGGCCTCGGGTTGCGTGATCAGCAGCGCGCCCTGGCCCATGTAGTTGAGGATCAGTGCCGGGAACACGAGGCCCAGCCAGGCCAGGCGGATCGGCTTGGCGCCGAAGTGGCCCATGTCGGCATACAGCGCCTCCGCGCCCGTCAGCGCCAGCACGATGGCACCCATGGCCGCGAACAGGTGCCAGCCGCGCTCGGCGATGAACTGGGCCGCATGCAGCGGGTTCAGCGCCGCGAGGATCTGCGGGGCCTGCAGGATCTGATGCACCCCGATGGCCGCCAGCGCGGCGAACCACACCACAATCACCGGCCCGAAGATCTTGCCCACCGCGCTGGTGCCGAAGCGTTGGATGGCGAACAGGCCCACCAGCACGGCCAGCGAGATCGGCATCACCCAGTGCGACAGCTGCGGCGCCACCACCTCCAGGCCTTCGATGGCGCCCATCACCGAGATGGCCGGCGTGATCACGCTGTCACCGTAGAACAGCGTGGCGCCGAACACGCCCAGCAGCAGCAGCGCCATGCGCAGGCGCGGGCGGTTCGCCACCGCATGCGTGGCCAGCGCGGTGAGCGCCAGCCCACCGCCCTCGCCGCGGTTGTCGGCGCGCAGGATCAGCACCACGTACTTGAGCGTGACGACCAGCATCAGCGCCCAGACGATGACGGAAATCGCGCCGGTGATGTTGTGTGCGTCCAGCGGCACGCCCGTGGCGGGCTTGAAGATCTCGGCCACCGTGTAGAGCGGACTGGTGCCGATGTCGCCATAGACGACGCCGATGGCGCCCAGCGTCAGCGCGGCCAGGCCTTGCCGCTGAAGATGAGAGTTGCTGTGTTCTGCGGACATGGACAAACGGCTCCGGATCTGAATGCGGCGAATCGTCCCTGCTGGGGCATCAGGATCGCATAAGGGAAACTTTTCGGAGGCATGATGGCTCCGCCTGAACGGAAAGTTAGGAGACTTGCGATGAAACTGTGGCACCCCGCCTCACGGCCTGCCTCGCTGCCGATGGCCCTGCTGGCAGCCCTGCTCTGTTCCACCCCCGCCTGGGCACAAGGCCCTGTCGTCGTGCCGCTCAACGTTGTCGACGCCAACGGCGTAGGCGCAGCGGTGGGTTCGGTGACCGTCACGACCAGCGACTATGGCCTCGTCTTCACGCCCGAGCTCAAGGGCCTGGCGCCGGGCCTGCATGGCTTTCACGTGCACATGAACCCGAGCTGCGCCCCCAGCGAGGCCGATGGCAAGAAAGTGCCTGCCGGCGCCGCCGGCGGCCACTACGACCCGGCCAAGTCTGGCAAGCACGGCACGCCCTGGGGCGATGGCCACCTGGGCGACCTGCCCGGCCTGTACGTGGCGGCCGACGGCACGGCCACGCAGCCGGTGCTGGCCCCGCGCCTGAAACTGGCCGACCTCAAGGGCCGCGCGCTGATGATCCATGCGGGCGGCGACAACCACGCCGATCACCCGGCGCCGCTCGGTGGCGGCGGGGCGCGAGTGGCTTGCGGCGTCGTGCCCGGCTGAGGCCGTTCAGCTGAAGCGATAGCCCACGCCGGGCTCGGTCAACAGCCGCTTCGGATCGGCCGGATCGGCTTCGAGCTTGGCCCGCAGCTGGCCCATGTACAGCCGCAGGTAGTGGGTGTGGTCGCAGAACTCCGGGCCCCACACGTCGCTCAGCAGCGTGCGGTGCGTGACGACCTGGCCGCTCGATCGCAGCAGGCGCGCCAGCAGCTTGAACTCGGTCGGCGTCAGGTGCACTTCCTCGCCCTGCAGGCACACGCGGTGTGCGGCCAGGTCCACCAGCAGGCCCTCGTGCTCATAACGCGTGACCGCAGCTGACACGTTCTGGCCGCGATGGCGCAGGGCGACGCGCATGCGGGCCAGCAGCTCGTCGATGGCGAAGGGCTTGACGAGGTAGTCGTCCGCACCGGCATCGAGCAGTCGCACCTTGAGCCCATCCTGCTGCCGCGCCGAGATGACCAGCAGCGGCGTGCCGCGGCTCTTGCGCAGCTTGTGCAGCAGGGTCTCGCCTTCGCCATCAGGCAGGCCCAGGTCCAGCAGCACCAGGTCAATGTCGTTGTGCGCCAGCACGGCCAGGCCATCGGACAGGCTGGCGCTGGCGTGCACTTCATAGCCTTCGACGCGCAGCGCCTCGGCCAGGGTGGTGCGCAGTTCGCGGTCGTCTTCGACGAGCAGGACGTGGATCATGGGGTGGGTTGGGTTTCGATGGGAAAGCGCAGCTCGAAAGCGGCACCGCCGTGGCTGCGGGCGCGGTAGCGGATCTCGCCGCCGTGCGCGCGCGCGATCGCCCGGCACGCGGCCAGACCGACGCCGGCGCCGCGGCTGCCATCGGGCCGCGAGTGTTCTGGCCCGCGCTGGAAGACTTCGAAGATCCGCTCACGCTCGCCCGGCGGCACGCCGGCGCCACGGTCGCGCACGGCAATCAGCACGGCCTCGGGCTCGCGGCGCGCCAGCACTTCGACGCTGCCTTCGGCCGCGTACTTCAGCGCGTTGTCCACAAGGTTCTCGATGGCCTGCGTGAGCAGCTGCGCATCGACGCGCAACAGCGGCAGCGCGGGCTCGACACGGGCCTTCACGCGCGTGCCGGCCTCGCGCTGGCGCACCCGCGCCAGCACCGCGCCGATCAGCTCCTCGCCCGATTCCCAGTCGCGGCGCAGGCGCACGTCGGGGCCGTCCAGGCGCGCCAACTGCAGCGTGTTGTCGGTCATGCGCGAAAGCGCCCGCGCCTCTTCGACGATGGAGCGGGCCAGGCGCTCGCGCTGGCGCCCGTCCAGGCGCTGGTCCTGCGCGATGAGGCTCGAAGCCGCGCTCATGATGGTGGCCAGCGGCGTGCGGTAGTCGTGCGAGATGGTGGCCAGCAGCGTGTTGCGCAGGCCCTGCGCCTCGGCGGCTTCGCGGATGTTCGCAGCGGCACGCTCGGTGGCCGCGCGTTCCAGCGCGCCGCCCAGCAGGTCGCACAGGGCCTGGGCGTGCGCGCGGCGCTCCAGGTCGGGCGCGAGGTCCAGCGGCAGCAGGGCCGCACCACGCGCGCCGCGGCTGGCACGCAGCGGCAGGTACCAGGCGTTCAATTCTTCGTGACGCAGCGTGCCCGGGCCGAAGCTGCGCGACTGGCGGATGGACAGCCACAGGCCCGCCCACTGGTCGGCATCGGGCGTGCCGAGCTGGTGCAGAGCGGCGGCATCGTTCGTGGGCGGCAGCCGGTCCTTCAGCAGCAGCACGATCGGCGCGCCGGCCCCCAGTGGCTGCAGCGCCTTTGCCAGCGCGGCGGCCAGCGCATCGTGCGCTTCGAGGCTGCGCAGCTCTTCGGCAAAGCCGCGCAGCTGCTCGGCCTCGAAGGCGTGTGTCTCGGCACGCGCGGCCTGGGCGCGCAGGCGGCTCATCAGGATCGTGCTGATGGCCGCCAGGGCCAGCACGAGCATTGTTGCCAGCGGCGTCAGGCCCACCAACTCGTCCAGCAGCACCAGGCAGGCCGCGGTGCCCAGCCAGACGGTCAGCGTCGGCCCGTACTGACGGCGGCGCGGAGACGAAGCAGCGGTGGAGGTGGAAGGCGACGGCATGGCCCGCACGATAGCAAGTGCGGCATCAGGATCGCGCAAGGAAGCGGGCCGTCGTGCGCTCAGCGCTTCCTCGGCAGGATCTGCGTGTTGGCGAAGGGCTCGGCCGACGTTGCAGCGGGTGCATCGCGCAGCAGCATGTCCTCGGCCTCTTGGGTGGTGAAGACGGCCGCTGGTGGCGTCGCGTGGGCTTCGCGCGTGCGGGCGCGGGTGGCCTGGATGCGCAGGTCGGTCAGCTCGGCCTGCAGCTGCTCGATCTGCTTGCGCACCTGGGCGCCTTGCTGATCCGAGAACTGGCGCAGCTGGTCCAGCTTGACGATGTGGCGCTCTGCGCTGGCGAGCTTGCGGCCCCACCACCAGGCGCCCAGGCCGCCTGCGGCCACGGCGCCAAACGCCGCGCCCCCCAGAGCCGTTCCGATCGTTCCGAGATCCATCGCGCCCTCCCGCTCCGAATCACCGATGAAATAACGAGTTACTGCGCTGGGGCCGACTCTACGCCGGCGAGGCTCAAATCGCCATGCGGGCTACACCTGCGCCACGTCCACGTACTCCCACCAGTTGTTCCACAGCGCCGGGCGCCGGTAGCCGCTCACGCCGGGGCCGGTCATGTCGGTGATGATGCGGTGGACCTTGGCCTTGTAGGGCATGTAGGCCAGCAGCAGGCGGCTCGCTTGATCGAGCACGGCGCTGCGCTCGGGCCCGTGCGGCAGCTGGCTGCAGCGCTTGCACAGCGCATCGAAGGCGGGCATGGAGAAGCGCGCGTAGTTGGTGCCGCCGATGTTGGACGAGAGGCCCTTGGACAGGTTGTCCAGGCTGTCGGGCGAATCGGCCGTCTCGCCCATGGTCCAGAGCTGGAAGTTGCCGGCGCGCGCCGCCGACTCGTTGTCGCCGTAGGTCGCGGCGCGGAAGTCCACCTTGAGTCCCACGGCGGCAAGGCCCGCCTGCCAGAGCGTGTCGAGCTGGCGGTAGTAGTCGCCGGGATAGGTGCGAGCTTCGATGACGAAGGGCTTGCCGTCCGGCAGCTCGCGCCAGCCGTCGCCGTCGCGGTCGAGATAGCCGTACAGGTCCAGCAAGGCCTTGGCGCGGGCCGGGTCCTGGTCGCCCATCTCGGTGTGGCGTGTCGGGTCGTAGCCCGAGGTGTTGGGTGGATAGACCGACTGCGCCGGCAGCGCGTTGCCCCAGCGCACCTTGTCGATCTCGCCGCGCACGTCAGAGGCCAGGCCGATGGCGCGGCGCAGCGCCACCTTCTCGGGCGTGTAGCCGCCCACCACCGGATCGTCCATGTTGAAGACGGCCAGCGTGACGTCCGAGCCCTGGGAGCGGTGACCCTGAATGCCCTTGCGCGCCAGGCCCGGGGCGATGTGTCCGCCGGGCATGGCCTGGCGCAGGAAGTTGGGCGCGATCCGCTCGATGTAGTCGAACTCGCCGTTCAGGAAGGACAGCCAGCGCGGCTGCTCTTCCGAGATGACGGCCACTTCCACGCGGTCCACCATCGGCAGCCGCCTGCCCTTGAACTTCGCGAGCAGGGCCTGGCCTTCGACGTCATCGGGTGCAGGCTGCACCTCCTGCTCGTAGTAGCGCTCGCGGTGGTTGGGGTTCTTCTCCAGCACCATCTGCGAGCTGCGCCGCCACGCCTTCAGCACGAACGGTCCCGTGCCGACCGGGTGCTCCATGCTCTTGCCCGGATAGGCCTCGATCACCTCGCGCGCCACGGCGGCAAAGACGTCGTTCTTGGCCACGAAGTCGATCAGCGTGGGCGCGGGCCGGGCCAGCTCGATGCGCAGCGTGTAGCGGTCCAGCGCGCGCAGGCCCGCAATCACGCGCTCGTAGTCGAAGGCGGCGCCGCTCTTGCGCAGGGCGTCGCGGTACTCGCCCAGGCCCAGCACGCCGAACTCGGCGAGGCCGCTCCACAGCAGCGAATTGACCTTGGGATCGGCCACGCGCTTGGCGCTGTAGACGAAGTCCTCGGCGGTGAGCTCGCGACGCCGGCCCTTGAAGGCCGCGTCGTCCGCAAAGTAGATGCCGGGCCGCACGCGGATCGTCCAGACGCGGAAGTCGCTGGACGCCTCGGGCATGCCGTCCGCCGTGACGGCTCGCAGCCGCGGCGGGCGGGCCAGGTGGTCGTAGCCGTACAGCCCTTCGAAGAGGTGGGCAACGATGACGCGCGAGTACAGGTCGTTGACCAGCGCCGGATCGAAGCCGCGCTCGGCGTCTTGGAGGGCGTAGCGCAGCACGCGCGGTGGTGCTGCCGCAGCGGCCGAGGCCAGACCAGGTGTTGCAGCCGCAGCAAGCAGCGCAGCAGGGGTGGCGAGCAGCTCGCGGCGTTTCATCTTGAGGGCTTCAGGCGGGGGTCACGACGTCCACGTACTCCCACCAGTTCGACCACAGCGCGGGGCGGCGGTAGCCGATGAGGTCCTTGTGCGCCATGTCGGTGATGTAGCGGTGGCCGCGGTACTTGTAGGGCATGTAGGCGGTGGCGATGCGCGTGGCCTCGGCCAGCAGGGCCTCGCGCTCCGGGCCGTTGGGCAGCAGCGACAGGCGCTCCATCAGCCGGTCAAAGATCGGCAGCGAGAAGCGCGCGTAGTTGTAGCTGCCGATGCGGCTGGTCTGGAAGCGCGCCAGCGCGTCCTGGCCGTCGGGCAGCGTGGCGGTGCCGGCCAGCTCCCACATCTGGAACTTGCCCGAGCGCATCGTCTTCAAGTTGTCGGGCCACTTGCCGACCTTGTATTCGATCTTGATGCCCACGGCGGCCAGGCTCTTCTGGAAGACCTGGTCGCGCTCGCGCTGGAAGCCGTCGGGCGTGGTCAGGCTCTGCAGCACCAGCGGGCTGCCGTCGGGCATCTCGCGCCAGCCGTCGCCGTCGCGGTCCACGTAGCCGTACAGGTCCAGCAGCGCCTTGGCGCGCGCCGGATCTTGCTCACCCATCTCGGTCTCGGCCTTGGGGTTGAAGCCGTAGGTGTTGGGCATGTAGGGCTGCTGCGCGGGAATGGCCTCGCCACGGCGCACCAGGCGGATCTCGCCGCGCACGTCGATGGCCAGCGCGACGGCGCGGCGCAGGGCGACCTTCTCTGGCGTGTAGCCGCCAATGATCGGGTCTTCCATGTTGAAGATCGAGTAGTAGATGTCGGCCGCCAGACGCCGGTAGCCCTGGATGCCCTTCTTGGCCAGATTGGGCGCCACCTCGCCCTTGGGCATGGCCAGGCCGATGTGGGTCGGCGCCACGCGCTCGATGAAGTTGAACTCGCGGTTCACGAAGGACAGCCAGCGCGGCTGGTCCTCCTCGATGATGGCCACCTCCACGCGGTCGACCATCGGCAGGCGGCGGTCCTTGAAGCGCGCCAGCAGGGCCTGGCCTTCGGCGTCGTCCGCTGCTGGCTGGACCTCGTCGCGGTAGTAGCGCTCGCGGTGGTTGGGGTTCTTCTCCAGCACGATCAGCGAGCTGCGCCGCCAGTCCTTGAGCATGAAGGGGCCGGTGCCGACCGGGTGCTCCATGCTCTTGCCCGGATAGGCCTCGATCACCTCGCGCGCCAAGGCGCAGTAGAGATCGGACTGCGAGAGGATCTCGATCGCGCGCGGCCGCGATTCGGCCAGGCGCAGCTGCAGTGTGTAGCGGTCCAGCGTGCGCAGGCCCTCGATGGGCTTGTCGTAGTCGAAGCGGCCTTCCTTGCCGGCCTTTCGGATGGCGTCGCGGTACTCCTTCAGGCCGATCACGCCCAGGCTCTCCAGCTCCGCCCAGCTGGCCGCGCCATTGGCCGGGTCTGCGATGCGCTTCCAGCTGTAGACGTAGTCGGCGGCGCTCAGCTCGCGGCGTCTGCCGTTGAAGGCTGCGTCATCGGCGAAGTAGATGCCGGGCTTGACGCGGAAGGTCCAGGTCTTGAAGTCCTCCGAGACCTCGGGCAGTCCATCTGCGGTCAGTGGCCGCAGGCGCACGGGGCGGGCCAGATGGTCGTAGGCGTACAGCCCTTCCATCATGTGGCTGATGATGATGCGCGAGTAGAGGTCGGTGACCTTGACCGGATCGAAGCCCGTCTCCGCCACGCGGAAGGCGTAGCGCAGGGTCTTGGGCTCGGCGGTGGGTTCGGCGGCATCGCCCACAGCCGGCAAAGCCAGAGCCAGGGCCGGTGCAGCCAGCAGTTCGCGTCGTTTGATCATGTCAGGTGATCTCGATGTATTCCCACCAGTTCAGCCAGAAAGGCCCACGGCGAAAGCCCGTGACGCCGCTCGCCGCCACATCGGTGATGTAGCGGTGGGCGCGGTACTTGTACGGCATGTAGGCGGTGGCCAGGCGCTGGACCTGGCGGATCAGTGCATTGCGCTCGGGACCGTCGGGCATCAGCGCCGTGCGTGCGGCAATCGCGTCGATCTGCGGCATCGAGATGCGCGCGTAGTTGTAGCTGCCGATGCGGTCGGTGGCGTAGGCGGCGATCAGGTCCTGCGGGTCGGGCATCGAAGCGCTGCCGCCCAGGTTCCAGATCTGGAAATTGCCCGCCGTCATCGCCTTGAGGTTGTCCGGCCACTGGCCGACCTTGAAGCGCACCTTCAGGCCAACGGCGGCGAGGTTCTTCTGGTAGAGCGTGTCGATGGAGCGCTGGAAGGCGTCCGGCGTGGTGCGGTGCTCCAGCTCCAGTGGGCTGCCGTCGGGCATCTCACGCCAGCCGTCGCCGTCGCGGTCGAGGTAGCCGTACAGGTCCAGCAGCGCCTTGGCGCGGGCCGGGTCGTACTCGCCGTTCTCGCTCTTGTACTGCGGGTCGTAGCCGGTCGTGTGTGGCACGAGGAAGGACTGCGCCACCTCGCCCTGCCCACGGCGCACGAGGTTGATCTCGCGCCTGCAGTCCATGGCCAGCGCAAAGGCGCGGCGCAGCGCCACCTTCTCTGGCGCCAGGCCGCCGATCACGGGGTCCTCGAGGTTGAACACGTGATACAGCACGTCGGCCGCCTGCGCGCGCCACGCCGTCATGCCTTGCTTGGCCAGGCTGGGCGCCAGGTGGCCACCTGGCATGCCCTGGCTGACGAAGTCTTCGGGCAGGCGTTCCAAGAAGTTGAACTGCCCGTCCAGGAAGGACAGCCAGCGTGGCTGGGTCTCCTCGATGATGGCCACTTCCACGCGGTCCACCATCGGGATGCGCCGCTCGCCGAAGCGGGCGAGCCAGGCCTGGCCTTCCCTGTCGTCTTCGGCCGGGCGGACTTCGTCGCGGTACAGGCGCACGCGATGGCCGGGGTTCTTCTCCAGCACGATCTGCGAGCTGCGCCGCCATTCGGTGAGCCGGTACGGGCCCGTGCCTACCGGGTGCGCGGCGGTATCTGCGGCGTAGGTCTCGATCACTTCGCGAGCCACCACGCCGTAGATGTCGTGCTGCGCCAGGATCTGCAGGAAGCGCGGCCGCGTGTCTTCCAACTCGATGCGCAGCGTGTAGCGGTCCAGCGCGCGCACGCCTTCTGCGCGGTGGCTGTAGTCGAACTTGCCGCCCTTGCGCAGCTGGTCGCGGTAGGCCTTCAGGCCCTTGATGCCCATGTCCTCGATCTCGCCCCAATGCGGCGAGACCGTGGCCGGATCGGCGATGCGCATGAAGGTGTAGACGAAGTCTTCTGCCGTGACCTCGCGCGGCTTGCCGTGGAAGGCGGCATCTTCGGCAAAGAACACGCCGGGGCGGATGCGAAAGGTCCAGGTCTTGAAGTCTTCCGACACCTCGGGCAGCTCGGCCGCCAGCACGGGCTTGATGCGCGCCGGGCGGGCCAGGTGGTCGTAGCCGACCAGGCCTTCGAAGATGTGGGCGGTGATGCCGCGCGAGTAGATGTCGGTGACCTTGGCAGGGTCGAATCCGGTCTCGGCTTTCAGAAAGGCATAACGCAGCGTCTTGACGGACGTCGACGCCGAAGCCGACTGTGCTGCCAGCGCGCCCGGCAGGGCCAATGCGGCGGCGGAGCTGCCGATGAAGCGGCGTCTTTTCATCATGCTCATTTCTTGACAGCCTTGGCCTTCAGGGCCGGGTCGATGTCCACATAGGCCCAATAGTCCCGCACGTAGCTCGAGCGCGCAAAGCCCAAAAGCCATGGTTGGACGAGGTCGGTGAAGAGCCGGTGCACCTCGGTCTTGTACGGCGCGTAGGCCACGACCAGGGACTGCGCCTGCTGCATCAGGGCCGAGCGTTCGGGGCCGTCGGGCAGTTGGTGGATGCGATCGATCAGCTGGTCGAAGGCCGGCAGCTTGAAGCGCGCCTTGTTGGAGAAACTGGTGCTGTAGGCCAGGGCCAGCAGGTTCTCGGCATCGGGCACGTCGGCGCTCCAGGCCAGGTTCCACATCTGCAGCTTGCCGGCGTTGGCGGACTTGAGGTTGTCCGGGAATTTGGCGAAGCGGAATTCCATGCGAACGCCCAGCGCCACCATCGCCTTGCTCCACAGCTCGGCCAGCTGGCGGTACTGCTCGTCGGGCATCGTGTAGTAGGTGATCTTGAGCGGGCTGCCGTCGGGCTGCTCGCGCCAGCCGTCGCCGTCGCGGTCCACGTAGCCGTAGAGGTCGAGCAGCGCCTTGGCGCGGGCGAGGTCGTGCACGGAGGCCTCGGTGCGGATCGCCGGGTCGTAGCCGAGCAGGCCCTGCGCGATCAGGCCTTGTGCGGGCACGGCCTGGCCGCGGCGCAGCAGGCGGACCTGCTTGTCCACGTCCAGCGCCAGGCCGATGGCGCGGCGCAGCGCCACCCTGGCCGGCGTGTAGCCGCCCACCACCGGGTCTTCCATGTTGAAGTAGCTGAAGGTCACGTCCGAGCGCGAGTAGCGCACGGCGCGGAGGCCCTGCTTGGCCAGGTTGGGCGCGAGGTGGTTGCGCGGCAGGGCCTGGGGCGCGTAGTCGTTGGGCAGCTCCTCGAGCAGGTCGAACTCCTTGCGCAGGAAGGAGAGGTAGCGCGGCTGGTTCTCCTCGATGACCGACACCTCCACGCGGTCGACCATCGGCAGGCGCCGGCCCTGGAGCGCGCGCACCTGCGCGGCCAGCACGGGGTCGTCGGCTGGTGGTTCCTCGTCGTAGTAGGCCTCGCGGAAGTTCGGGTTCTTCTCGAACACGATGCGCGAGGAGCGCCGCCACTCGGCCAGCCGCCAGGCGTTCGTGCCGACCGGGTGCTCCATGATGCGCTCGCCATAGGCCTCGACCACCTCGCGCGCCACCAGGCCCATCATCGGATCGGCGAAGTAGGTGGGCAAGCGCGGCTCGGGGTGGCCGGTGCGGATCTCCAGCGTGTAGCGGTCGATCAGGTGCAGGCCATCCAAGGTGCGGCCGTAGTCGAAGGGCTTCTTGCTGGCCAGCAGTTCCTTGCGATAGGCGTTCAGGCCCAGGATGTCCATGCCTTCGAGCTTGAACAGATGGCCGCTCTTCCAGCGCGGGTCGAAGTGGCGCTGCAGGGTGTAGGCCAGGTCGGCGGCGACGAGTTCGCGCTTGGCGCCCTTGAAGGCCGGATCGTCCGCGAAGTAGATGCCGGGCTTGATGCGAAAGACGTGGCGCGTGAAGTCGGCGTTGGCTTCAGGCAGCGTTTGCAGCACATCGGTGGCCAGACGCATCGGCCGCGCGATCAGGTCAAAGCGCAGCGGCGTGTCGAAGACGTTGGCGCAGAGGTCGCGCGAGTACTTGTCCGTGACCTGCACAGGGTCGAATCCAGTCTCGGCGGCGCGGGCCGCATAACGCAGCACCTTGACGGGTTCAGCCGCCCCCGCTCCCAGGCAGCCCAGGATAAAAAAAGCCAGGGCCAAGACCCGGGCTGCACGCTTGCGCATCGGCAATCCTCTTTTGAAGCCCGCGATTGTCGGGCATCGAAGGGGACTGCTCTGGGGACTCCTCTGCGCTGGCGCCCCAGGGGCGTGTGGAGGCCTCGCGCGGCGGCGCTCTTGCGGGTTGCGCAGCACGGCTTCGAAAGCCTGCAGCCAGCGCGCAGGCCCCAGGCGAGATCCGCTCTGCTTCGGCATATCGCTCGGCTTGGAGAGCGGCCCAGCGGGCTTGCCGTTCGGACAAGGGGACGGCGGGTTGGGACATCTTGGTTTCCCCGTCGGCAGGGTTGAGGAAGGATTGAGGACGGAGGACGATGCGCCGATGCTGTTCGGCGCTTGTCGCGTGCGTGGGGGACGCTGCGCAGCGCTCCTGATGCTTCGCAAGGGCGAAGGGCCCGACGGAGGGAGGGCAAATGCGGGTGAACCCGAAGACGCGAACCCTTAGACTCGCGGCTTCCCTTTTATGAGCGCCTAACCCCCAGGTCAGGCGCATAGCGATGGCGGCCTACATCATCCGGCGCCTGTGGCAAATGATCCCCACCTTGCTGGGTGTCGTGCTGCTGGTGTTCTTCCTCTTCAAGTACTTTGGCTCCGATCCGGCGGTGGTGCTGGCCGGCCAGAACGCCAGCGCCGACCAGATCGAAGCCATCCGCGAGCAGCTCGGCCTGAACCAGCCGACCTACGTGCAGCTGGGCATCTTCCTCAAGCAGATCGTCACCTTCGACTGGGGCTCGAGCTGGGCCACGCACGAGTCCATCGCCAACCTCTTCGCCACGCGCATGCCGGCCACGCTGACGGTGATGCTGCCCATCCTGCTGCTGCAGACCGTGCTGGCGATCCCGTTCGCGCTGCTGGTGGCGTACCTGCGCGGCAGCTTCACCGATCGCGCGGTGATGATCGGCGCCACGCTGATGGTGTCGGTCTCGCTGCTGGTCTACGTGATCGTGTTCCAGTACTACTTCGCCTTCCGGCTGGGTTGGTTCCCGGTGCAGGGCTGGAGCAACAGCCTGTGGACCAACCTCACCACCTACTCGCTGCTGCCGATCTTCGTGCAGGTGGTGGTGGCGCTGGCGCCGTACACGCGGCTGTACCGCACCTTCTTCCTCGACGAGATCGGCCACGACTACGTGCGCACCGCGCGCGCCAAGGGCCTGTCGGACCGCGTCATCTTGTTCAAGCACGTGATGCGCAACGCCATGATCCCGATCCTGACCAACCTCTCGGTCTCGCTGGCCGGCGTGATGGTGGGCTCGTTCTTGCTGGAGGTGTTCTTCTCCATCCCGGGCCTGGGCCGCGAGATCTTGCTGGCCGTGAACCGCAGCGACTATCCCGTCATCCAGGCCTTCGCCATCTACATCGCCGTCATCACCATGGTCATCAACCTCTTGACCGACATCCTCTACAAGGTCGTCGATCCCCGGGTGGTCCTCAAATGAGCGCGGCCGTGATGCAACAACAAGCGCAGCAACGCAAGAGCGAAGGCGTCTGGGCTGCGTCCTGGCGCCGCCTCAAGACCGACAAGGTCGGCATGGGCGCGATGTACGTCGTGATCCTGTGCCTGGCGCTGGTGATCGCCACGCTGACCGGCGTGATCGCCTCGGGCTGGCAGCAGGAAGTGGCCGTGCCCAACGCGCCGCCGACCTTCATGGGCCCGGCGCCGGCCGAGGACATGGGCACGGTGGCCGCCGCCAAGGGGCCGAACGTGGACATCTCCGACATCGACCCGCTGGCGCCCAAGTACAAGGAATGGGCCGAGCGCGCCAAGACCTACGCCACGGCCGAGCATCCGCGAGAAGAGACGCGCCCACTCGGCGGTGATCGCCTCGGTCGCGACGTGCTGGCCAAGGTGCTCAAGGGCTCGCAGGTGTCCATCGTTGTGGGCCTGCTGGCCGCGCTGGTGGCCACGCTGATCGGCACCGTGCTGGGCGCCATCTCGGGCTTTTTCGGCGGCAAGGTGGGCGACTTCCTCGAGTGGCTCTACAACGTCTTCACGGCCATGCCGGACATCTTGCTGATCTTCGCCTTCGCGGCGGTGCTCGGCCGCGGCATCGTGCCGGTGGCGATGATCCTGGCGCTGACCGGCTGGACCGGCATCTACCGCCTGATCCGCGCGGAGTTCATGAAGCACTCGGTGCGCGAATACGTGCGCTCGGCCGAGGCCATCGGCGCCTCGCGCTACTCGCGCATGTTCAAGCACATCCTGCCCAACGTCTCGCACGTGGCCCTGGTGCAGCTCTCGCTGCACGTGGTGAGCTTCATCAAGTACGAGGTGATCCTGTCCTACCTGGGCCTGGGTGTGGCCGTGGACCAGGTCTCCTGGGGCACGATGCTGCAGGAAGCCCAGAGCGAGCTGATCCTGGGCTACTGGTGGCAGCTCGCTGCCGTGACCGGGATGATGGCCATCTTCGTGACCGGCTTCGCGCTGTTCACCGATGCATTGCGCGACGCGCTGGACCCCAAGCTGCGTGGACTGGAGTGACGCGATGCTGTTGAGTATTCAAGACCTGAAAGTCGCCTTCCGCATGGGCAAGGTCGATGGCGAGATGCAGCGCGCATTCGCCGTCAAGGGTGTCTCGTTCGACATCCCCGAGAACAGCACGGTCGCCCTCGTTGGCGAGTCCGGCTCGGGCAAGAGCGTCACGGCCATGTCCATCCTCAACCTGCTGCCCGACAACGCCGAGCGCAGCGGCCGGGATCGAGTTCCTGGGCCGCGACCTGCTGCAGACCTCGCAGCGTGAGCTGCGCGCCATCCGCGGCCGCGAGATCGCCTGCGTGTTCCAGGACCCGATGAGCTCGCTCAACCCGGTCTTCACCGTGGCCGACCAGCTCTGCGAGCCGCTGATCAAGCACATGGGCATGAGCGCACGGCAAGCGCTCGTGCGCGCCGAGGAGCTGCTCGTCGAGGTCGGCATCCCCGAGCCCAAGCGGCGCCTCAAGAGCTACCCGCACGAAATGTCCGGCGGCCAGCAGCAGCGCGTGATGATCGCCATCGCGCTCAGCTGCAACCCCAAGCTGCTGATCGCCGACGAGCCCACCACCGCGCTCGATGTGACCATCCAGCGCCAGGTCATGGACCTGATGGGCCGGCTCAAGGAGACGCACAAGATGAGCATGCTCTTCATCTCGCACGACCTCGGTGTCGTCGGCGAGATCGCGGACCATGTCGTCGTCATGCGCCACGGCGAGATCCGCGAGAAGGCCGCCGTGGCCGACATCTTCCATTCGCCCAAGGACGACTACACCAAGGCCTTGCTGGCCTGCCGCCCGACGATGGACGAGAACCCGGCGCGGCTGATGGTCATTGACGACCACATCGCCGCCCAGCGGGGCGAGGCCAGAGCGCAGGTGCAGGGCAAGGCCAAGGACCCGAACGCGCCCGTGATCCTGGAGGCGCGCGGCCTGAAGAAGAGCTTCAGCATCAAGACGGGCCTCTTCGGCCACCGCGAGTTCCAGGCCGTCAAGGACGTGAACTTCCAGCTGCGCAAGGGCTGGACCCTGGGCGTGGTGGGCGAATCCGGCTCGGGCAAGACGACCATGGGCCTGACGCTGCTGCGCCTGCACGAGCCGACGGGCGGCGAGGTGCTGTTCGAAGGCCGCGATCTGCTCAAGATGGGCGGCGTCGAGTGGCAGAAGATGCGCCGCCGCATCCAGGTCGTCTTTCAGAACCCTTACGCTTCCTTGAACCCGCGCTTCACCATCGGCCAGACCTTGCTGGAGCCGATGGAGATCCACGGCATCGGCAAAGACCACGCCGATCGCCTGGCGCGCGCCACGACCCTGCTGAAAAAGGTGGGCCTGGACGAGAGTGCCATGGACAAGTACCCGCACGAGTTCTCGGGCGGCCAGCGCCAGCGCGTGGCCATCGCCCGCTGCCTCACGCTGGAGCCCGAGGTGCTGGTGCTGGACGAGTCCGTCTCGGCGCTGGACGTCTCGGTGCAGGCCCAGGTGCTCAACCTGCTCAAAGATCTGCAGGACGAGCTCGGGCTGGCCTACATCTTCATCAGCCACGACCTCGCGGTCGTGAAATTCATCTCGGATGAGGTGCTGGTGATGCAGAACGGCGACGTTGTCGAGCAGGCCCTGACGGCCGAGCTGCTGGCTTCGCCGCGGCAGGATTACACACGCCGGCTGCTTGGTGCGGTTCCACGCGGCTATTTGGACAAAACCACGACAGTCTCCTGAGCCTGCGGCGCATACACTGCGCCCCGGATTAGGAGGAGTGGTGCCGTGCACCGCTTTTGGCCGTGATCAGGCCGCAATTGCCGTTGGAATAACGGGTTATTCGAGGGGGTCCAGGACCCCCGTGGACAGCGTGGCAAGCATCGTCTCTCAGCGCCGTACCGCATGGGCAGCATTGCTGTTCTGCGCGAGCCTGTGCCTGGTGGGTTGCCCCGCGCCCGAAGCGCCCGTGAGCATGGCCAAGGCCGCCGCAGCGTCGGGCGCCCAGAGCGGCGAGATCTGGGCCACGCTGGAAGCCATCGAACGCGTGGCCCGCAGCCGTCCCGAAGACTACGCCGCCAAGCTCCAAGCGCTGCTCGCCCACGCCACGCCAGGCACGGCCGAGCGGGCCGAGATCTTGTCGCTGCGCGCCATGACGCTGGCCTTCGGTCGTTCGCGCCAAGGTCTCACCGATCTTGAAGGCGAACTGAAGGCTTGGACCGATCCGGCCAGTCGCGCTGACCTTTTGGTCGGGCTGGCCGCCGCCCAGGGCCGCTTCTTGCTCGCGCAGGGCGACCTGCGCGAAGGCGCTGCGCAGCTGATGGCGGTCACGCCGGAAGTGCTGTCGCATGCGTCGCAGCGCCAGCAGCTGCGCCTGTACTCGATGCGTGTGCTGGTGCTCAGCGAATCCGGCCAGATCGACGATGCCCTGCGCGCCGCCCAGGCCGAGCTGCTGCTGGCCAGCAAGGTCGGCGCACCCTGGCGCATTGCCTGGGCCCACTCGGACCTGGCGCTGACCTACTACCGTGCCGATCAGCTCGCGCAGTCCAGGAAGGAGCTGGCCGACGCCGCCGAGGAGGCCGGCAAGGACCCGGACCCGGTGCTGATGTCGTCCGTGCTGAACATGCGCGCGGTGGTCTACGGCGAAGAGAAGGACATGCCGCCGGACTTCCTGCGCAACACGCTGCTGGAAGCCCTGCGCTACGCCGAACAGGCCGGCGATGACCAGCAGCGCGCGCTGCTGATGGGCAACCTGGCCGACGAGCGGCTCAAGCGCGGCCAGTACGCCGAGGCGCTCAAGCTGTGCGAGCAGGCCCTGCCCCTGGCCCGCAAGGCGCGCCGCCTCTCGGCCGAGATCAGCCTGCGCCACAACGCCGGACTGGCCAAGATCGCCCTGGGCCGCGTGGCCGAAGGCCGCGAGGACGTGCGCGTGGCCATCACCATGGACGAGCAGAACGGCTCGGCCAGCTACGCCGCCGCCGACTGGCAAGAACTCGGGCAGTACCTGGAACGTGCGGGCGACTTCGCCGGCGCCATCGATGCCTATCACGAGCACCGCCGCGTGCTCGACAGCCTGCTGCGCGACGACACGCGCAAGGCGCTGATCGAGGCGCAAGAGCATTTCGACGCCCAGCGCCGCGCCGCCGAGATCGAGCTGCTCAACCGCGACAACAGCATCAAGTCCGAACAGATCCGCGCCCACAACCTGGAGCTGGGCCTGTGGGCTTCGCTGGCCGCTTGCGCCGTGCTGGGCGGTGCCCTGCTCGTGCTGGCCTACCAGCGCGTGCGCAAGACCAACAACGCCCTGGCCGCCACCAACGCCAAGCTCAAGGTGCAGAGCGAGCGCGACCCGCTCACCGGCCTGGCCAACCGCCGCTACTTCCAGGCCGCCATCAAGGCGCTGTCCGGCGAAGTGGATGGCGCTGGAGGCGGCCGCCTCTCGGGCGCCGTCTACCTGATCGACATCGACCACTTCAAGCGCATCAACGACCAGCACGGCCACGCCGTGGGCGACAGTGTGCTGATCGAAGTGGCGCGCCGCCTGAGCGCGGCGCTGCGCGAGGACGACCTCGTCGTGCGCTGGGGCGGCGAGGAGTTCCTCATCGTCGTCAAGGGCGACCGGCTCCAGGAAGTCGAGTCCACGCCGGACGACAGCAACATCGCGCGACCCTTCGTCGATTCGCGCGCCCTCGATCCTGGTTCGGCCCAGGCCCTGGCCCAGCGCCTGCTGGACCTGATCGGCAGCGAACCCGTGAAGCACGAAGACCAGCTCGTGCACGTCACCGCCTCCGTCGGCTTCGCCGGCTTCCCCATCGAGCCGCATGGCCTGTCGCTGCCCTGGGAGCGCGCCATCGACCTCGTGGACACCGTCATGTACATCGCCAAGGCGCACGGCCGCAACAAGGCCTACGGCATCGCCCGCATCGATGCGCAGGACGAGGAGCAGCTGGCCGCCATCGCCCCGCGCATGGAAGCCGCCTGGCAGGCCGGCCAGGTGCGCCTGATCGCCCTGCAGGGGCCGGTGCAGGACCGCGCCAACAGCGGCCCGGAGGCTCAGTCATGAACGCCGCAGCCAAACGTTTGGCATTCGCTGTGGCGCTGGCGGCGGCAGCGCTGGCCGGCACGGCCCAGGCGGCTGGCGGCTTCGATCCGGCGCTGGAAAAGCGCCTGGACGAGATCGCCCGCCAGGCCCTGCGCGATCCGGACGGCGCGCAGAAGGAACTCGAACAGCAGCAGCTGCCGCAAGCGCTGATGCCGCGCGCCAGCTTCACCGCCGTGCGCATCGCCATCGAGGCGGGCGACACCGCGCAGGCTGCGGCCCTGACGGACCAGCTGGCCGCCAACGCGAGCCAGCAGGCGGCGGCCTTTGCACTGCGTGCCCTCGCGGCCCAGCGCCAGTCGCGTCTGGCCGAGGCCGCGGTGCACGCGCGCAAGAGCCTGGAGCTGATCGATGCCGACTGCCGGTTCGATGCGACTGACGCCGCATCGCAGAAGAACCTGCCGCAGCGCTGCGACCTGTCCAGCGCGCTGATCGACCTGGCCGTGCTGCATGCCGAGCAGTTCGCCAGCGGCGCGATCCCGCGCGCTGCGGAACTTGCCAAGCGTCATTTGGCGCTGGCCGAGATCGCCGAGCGTCCCGCCGACGCGGTGGAGGCGCTGCTCGAGATGCTCAAGGTCGACCTGGCGAGCGACCGCGCGGCCGAAGGCAACGAATGGGTGCGCCGCATGCGCCGCGAGGCCGGCGAAGACGCCATGCTGCTGGCCCAGGCCAAGACCGGCGAGGCCATGCTGGCCAGCGCGCTCGGCGACAAGCCCGCCCAGCTGCGCGCCTTGCAGGACAGCCAGGCGCTGGCGCGCCAGTCCGGCGTACCCGGCCAGCTCACGCGCGCCAACATCAACCTGGCCGACTACTACATGCACGAGCGCCAGCCCGAGCGTGCGGTGACGCTGCTGACCGAGGCGCTGAGCATCACGCAGCGCCTGCACGACCAGGTGCGTGAACGCACGGTCCACCACAACATGGCCGTGGCGCTGATCCGGCTCAAGCAGTTCGCCGCCGCGCGCAAAGAGATGGCCCGCGCCGACGAGCTGCGTTTCGGCGCACAGGACACCAAGCGCGTGCAGGAGCTGCGCGAACTCGACGACGCCTGGACCGAAGCCGGCCAGCCGCGCGAGGCCATCGCCCTCTTCCACGAAGAGCGCAGCATCACGGCCGAGACCAACGCGCGCAACCGCGCGGCGCTGCTGGCTGAACTGCAGGTCAAGACCAATGCCGCGGCGCGCCAGCGCGACCTCGACTTGCTGCAGCGCGACCAGTCGCTCAAGGTCCGCCAGATCTCCAACCAGCGCCTGCTCGGCGAGATCGGCGTCGCCCTGGCTGTGCTGCTGGCGCTGGCCTCCGTGCTGGGCCTGGCCATGCTGCGCAAGGCGCGCGCGGCCAACAAGGCGCTCAAGGCCCGCGAAGCACTGCTGCGCTCGCAGAGCGAGCGCGATCCGCTGACCGACCTGGCCAACCGCCGCCACTTCTTCGAGGTCATGCAGACCCACGCCGCCGAACGCCCCGAGGGCTTCACCGGCGCCCTGCTGATGGTGGACATCGACCACTTCAAGCACGTCAACGACGAGCACGGCCATGCCGCGGGCGACGCAGTGATCTGCGAAGTGGCGCGGCGCCTCTCCGGCGCCGTGCGCACCGGCGACCTGGTGGTGCGCTGGGGCGGCGAGGAGTTCATCGTCTTCGCACCCGTGGCCACGCACGAGCAGGTGCAGGCCCTGGCCGCGCGCGTGCTGGAGAGCGTGGGCCACACGCCGATCGCCACGCCCGACGGCGCGCTGCGCATCACGGCCTCGATCGGCTTCGCCCACTTCCCCTTCTTCGACGCGGCGCAGACGGACAAGCTGCGCCTGCACTGGGAGCGCGCCGTCAACTGGGTGGACATGGCCCTGTACACGGCCAAGGCGCGCGGGCGCAACTGCGCCATCGGCATCCAGGCCGTGCACGCCAAGTCGAACGAGGAGCTCGGCCGCATCGAGAAGGATTTCGACGCGGCATGCTCCAGCGGCAAGGTCGAGCTGGGCGTTGTTCAGGGGCCCACGACGGGCTGAGTGTTCGCTGCGCGAAGCGCTCGCTTCCTATACTCGCGCGGCATCATGAATTCCACGTCCTTCTTCTCGGCCGTTCGCACCACCTGGCGCGACGACCTGCTCGCCGGCTTCATCGTCAGCGTCCTCCTCATCCCGCAAAGCCTGGCCTACGCCATGCTCGCGGGGCTGCCGCCCGAAGTGGGTCTCTACGCCAGCCTGCTGCCGGCCCTGGCCTATGCGCTGACCGGCTCCAGCCCCGTGCTCGCCATCGGTCCGGTGGCCGTGCTGGCGCTGATGATCGCCCAGGCCCTGGGCGGAATCCCCGCGGGCTTCACGGCATCGCAAGGCGCGCTGGTGCTGGCGGCCGAGGTCGGCCTGGTGCTGCTGGCGGCCAGCGTGCTGCGGCTCGATGCGCTGGCGTCGCTGCTCTCCGTGCCCGTGCTGCACGGCTTCGAGACCGGCGCCACGCTGTCCATTGCGCTGTCGCAACTGCCCGTGCTGCTGGGCAGCCCGGCGCACGGTTCGGATCCCTTCACGCTCTGGCATTCCTTTGCCGCCACGGGTTTTGCTTGGCAGGCTTGGAGCGCCGTCTACGGCATCGCGGCGTGCGCAACGCTGCTGGCCGTGCGCCGCTGGTTGAAGGGCACGATCGCGCGCCTGGCGCCGCTGGCCGTGCTGCTGGCGGCGATGGCCGTCGCGGCGCTGAGTGGCGCCCGCGCGCACGAGGTGCAGCTCGTCGGCGCCCTGCCGGCCCTGCACGCGCCGATGAGCCTGCCCCTGTTCGATGCCGCGCTGTGGGCCTCGCTGATCGGGCCGGCGCTGCTGATCGGGCTGATGGCCTACGTCTCCAGCCTGGTGGTCGCGGAATCGCTGGCGCGCCGGCGCGGCGAGAAGGTGCTGCCGCGCGCCGAGCTGCGCGGTCTGGGCGCTGCCAACCTGATCGCCGCCTTCAGCGCCGGCATGCCCGTGGCGGCCAGCTTCTCGCGCAGCGTGCTGCTGCACGACGCCGGCAGCCGCAGCCGCATGAGCGGCGTCTTCGTGGCCGGCTTCATGGGCCTGGCCATGCTGCTGCTGGCTGGCCCGCTGGCCTGGCTGCCCAAGGCCGTGCTGGCCGCCACCATCATCGTGGCCGTGCTCTCGGGGTTCAGCGTCTCGCCGTACAAGCGCGCTTGGCGTTATGCACCGGCCGAAGGCGTGCTGATGCTCACCGTCACCCTGCTCGTGCTGCTGGTCGGCGTGTCGCAAGGCCTGGCCGTGGGCGTGGTGGGCTCCATCGCCCTGCTGCTGCAGCGCACGGCGCGGCCGCACGTGGCCCGCATCGGCCGCGTGCCAGGCACCGAGCACTACCGCAACGTCGGCCGCTACAAGGTCGAGGAATCGCCGCACGTGCTGGGCCTGCGCATTGACGAGAGCCTGGTCTTCATCAACGCCCGCAGCCTGGCCGACGTGGTGCAGGGGCACCTGGACGACGCGCGCCGCGAGGGCCGCGCCATCGACCGCGTGCTGCTGCTGATGTCGCCCGTCAATGCCATCGACTTCAGCGGCTTCGAGGCCCTGCGCGACCTGCATGACGCGCTGGTGAGCCAAGGCCTGCGGCTGGATCTTTCCGAAGTGAAAGGCCCCGTGCTGGACCGCTTGCGCCTGGGCCGCTGGGAGCGCTGGTTCAAGGGCGAGATGCATTTGAGCCATCACCAGGGGCTGGCCACGGAGCGGACAGGCGAAGTGGGTGGATCGTGAACGCAGACGGCCGCGTTGCGCTTAAGCTTGCGGTTATGCGTCTGCTGCCCCGCATCCTTGCCGCCGCTGCCCTGTGCTTCACTGCCGCGTGCGCCTCGGCCCAGCCGCTGCACGCCGAGAAGCTCTCGGCGCACGCCTACCTCGTGCAAGGTGAATCCGCCCTGGGCAGCCGCGAGAACCGCAACTTCATCTCCAACGCCGGCATCCTGATCGGCCCTGAAGGCGTGGTGGTGTTCGATGCCCTGGGCTCGCCGGCCCTGGCGCGCGAGCTGGTGAAGACGATCCGGCAGCTGAGCGACAAGCCCATCACCACCGTCATCGTCAGCCACTACCACGCCGACCACATCTACGGCCTGCAGGTCTTCAAGGACCTGGGCGCCACCATCGTCGCCCACAGCCTGGGTCGCGAGTACCTCTACAGCGAGACCGCCAGCCAGCGCCTGAAGGCAAGCATCGAGGCCGGCCTGATCGAGCCCGGCACGCGCTTGGTGCCCGCCGATCGCTGGATCGACAAGCAGACGCAGCTGCGCGCCGGCGGCCTCGAGCTGGTGCTCACGCCCGTCGGCCCGGCCCACACGCCCGAGGACCTGGCCGTGTGGCTGCCCTCCGACCAGCTGATCCTGGCCGGCGACATCGTCTTCCGCGGCCGCGTGCCCTACGTGGGTCAGGCCGACAGCGCGCGCTGGATCGCCTCACTCGACCGGCTGCTCGCCTGGCCCGTCAAGATCGTCGTGCCGGGCCACGGTCCGGCCTCCAGCGACGCGCGCGTGGACATGCTGCTCACGCGCGACTACCTGGCCTACCTGCGCGCCACCATGGGCCGCGCAGCGCGCGACATGGTGCCTTTCGAGGAAGCCTATGCGGCCACCGACTGGTCGGCCTACGAGGGGCTGCCGCTGTTCAAAGTGGCAAACCGCATGAACGCCTACAACACCTACCTGTTGATGGAGACGCAGGAGAAGTAAGGGCGGCCTGGGGCGCTGGAGGAGCCCCGGGTTCTTTGCCTCCGGCAAGGGTCTTGCCCGGCCGAGCGAGCGGGTTTCATGGCCTTCTGATACCGTGCGCCTCCGCTGAAGAAACAGGCCCGAAAGGGAACAACATGGTCACCTTGGCCGACGCACAACTGCTGGGCATCCGCCGCGGCATCGAGAAGGAAAGCCTGCGCGCCACGGGAGAGGGCACGCTGGCGCTGACGCCCCACCCACAGGGACTGGGTTCGGCGCTCACGCACCCGAGCATCACCACCGACTACTCCGAATCGCAGGTCGAACTCATCACCGGCGTGCACGCCACACCCGAATCCGCGCTGGCTGAGCTGACGGACGTGCATCAGGCCGTCTACGCGGCCCTGGGCGCCCAGCGCAGGCAGGGCGACGAGCGGCTGTGGGTCAGCTCCATGCCCAGCGGCTTGCCGACGGATGAAACCATCCCCATCGGCCGCTACGGCAACTCGCACATCGGCCGCGCCAAGAGCATCTACCGCATGGGCCTGGGCCAGCGCTATGGCCGGCGCATGCAGACGATCTCCGGCATCCACTACAACTGGTCGCTGCCCGGCGTGACGAGCGAGCAGTACTTCGGCTTGATCCGCAACTTCCGCCGCCACAGCTTCTTGCTGCTGTATCTCTTCGGCGCCTCGCCGGCCCTGTGTTCGAGCTTCGTCGCCGGGCGCCGCCACGAGCTGCTGCCGCTGGCCTGCACCAGCGCTGGCGGACAGATCCACACCTTCCACATGCCGCACGCCACCTCGCTGCGCATGGGCCGGCTGGGCTACCAGAGCGACGCGCAGGCGCTGCTGGCGGTCAGCTACAACAACCTGGACAGCTACGCCGCCTCGCTCGAAGCGGCGCTGGTGCGGCCCTACGGTCCTTATGAAGCCATCGGCGTGCTCAACCCGGGTGGCGACTACAACCAGCTGTCCACCAGCCTCCTGCAGATCGAGAACGAGTTCTACGGCACGATCCGGCCCAAGCGCGTGATCCGTCCCGGCGAACGGCCGCTGCACGCGCTGCGCGAGCGCGGTGTCGAGTACGTGGAAGTGCGCTGCATGGACCTCGACCCGTTCGAGCCCGTGGGCATCAACGCGCAGACCATGCGCTTCCTCGACGTCTTCTTGCTGCACTGCCTCACCACCGACAGCCCGCCCGACACGCCCGAGGAGATCGCCGCGCTCTCGCGCAACCAGCACCGCGTGGCCGCGCGTGGGCGCGAGAAGGACTTGCAGCTGGAGTACGGCACCCAGACGCGCAGCCTCGCCGACTGGGGCTCCCAGGTGCTGCGCGAATGCGAGCCCATGGCTGCGGCGCTGGACAAGGCGCACGGCGGTTCGCTCTATGGCGAGGCGCTGATGGAAGCCCGCCGCCGCATCCTCAAGCCCGATACCACGCCTTCGGCCCGCGTGCTCGAAGTGATGCAGCGCGATTTCGGCGGCTCGCACGTGCGCTTCATTCAAGCGCAATCCGAAGCCACGCGCGCGCACATCACGGCCCTGCCCAGCCGCGAGGGCCTGTTCGATCACTACAAGCGCCTGGCCGCCGAATCACTGGCCGAGCAGCAGCGCATCGAGGCGGCGGATGCGGCCTGCGGGGAGGACTTCGAGACCTTCCGGCAGCGGTATGTGGCGCCGACAGCGCTGGAGATCTGAGGCGCGCCTCAGCCGCCCTTGGCTTCGGCGGCTTCGGCGGCTTTGGCGGGAGGGGCAGAGGCCGCAGGCGCAGCGGCCAGGGCTTCGTTGAGCTGCGCGGCCAGCGCGTCGAGCGATGAGTCGGAATAGCCGATGCGCACCGAGGTGATGCGGCCGTCGCGCCCGACGATCACCATGTGCGGGATGCCCTTCACGCCGTACGCGTCCCGCGCCTTGTGGTCGGGGTCGAAGGCCGGCGGCAGCCCCGTCTGCTTGATCAGCCCCTGCAGCTTGCGATAGACGTCGCGCTCCTCGATGTTCACGGCCACCACCCGCACCTTGTCTCCGGCAAGCTGCTGGATGTTGGCAAGGATGGGCATCTCCTGCATGCACGGGCCGCACCAGCTGGCCCAGAACGTCACCACATAGGCTTTGCCCGGTTCGGCGTCGAGCCGGATCTCCGGGCCGCCCAGCTGGCGACCGACGTACGGCGGCGGCACGTCGCCCTTGGAGGGGCGGTGCTTCTCGGCGTCGTCAGCGAAGACGGATGCCGAAGCGGCGAGCGCGCACAGCGTGAGCGCGATGCGATGGATCATGGGTGGCGCTCCCTCAGGATTTGGCCGCTTGCAGCGGCGCTGGCTGGCGCTCGGAAGACTGCAGCTCGGTATCCAGGCAGGCCCAGTTCGGCGCGCTCGTGCTCCAGATGTTCATCGCGGGCTTGACCGAGGAAGGATCGTCCAGCGTGCCGATGCGCACGACCGTGAAGCCCGCTCGGCCGCTCGAATCGGCGAACAGGTGGCTGCCGCACTGCGGGCAGAAACGTCGCGTGATCTGGTTGCCGCTTTCTGCCGAGCTCAGGTACGCCTTCGTCTCGCCGGTGATGGCGATGGACTCGCTCGGGAAGATCGCGTTCACCGTGCCGTTGCCAGCGATGTGCTGGCAATCGCGGCACCAGCAAATGCGCGAGGCCACGGGGTCGGCGCTCAGGGTGTAGCGCACCTGGCCGCACAAGCAGCCGCCGGTTCTCTCGGTCATGGGTTCTCGCTCCCGGTATTTTGATGAGGGGGAAGCCTAACCGAGCGCTTCAGCGAGGTCGATCCGGATATCCTTGGCCGAGGAGGAAAACGATGGGCTTGAACGAACTGCTGCGCTGGCAATGGGAGGGCTATGCCCGTTATCACGGCTCGCGCGCCAACCTGCTGCTGCACATCGTGGTCGTGCCGCTGTTCCTGTGCGGCAATGTCGCGCTCGTGCTGGGCCTTGTTGCGGGCGGCTGGGGCGAAGCCGTGGCCGGACTCGTTGCCATGGTCGTCTCGGTGATCGCACAGGGCCGCGGCCATGCGCTGGAAGTGAACCCGCCCGTTCCGTTCAGCGGTCCCGGCAACGCGGTGGCGCGCATCTTTCTGGAGCAGTGGGTGAGCTTTCCGCGCTTCGTGCTCACGGGCGGCTGGTGGCGGGCCTTTCAGCGCGCCGGTTAGTCAGCCGGGAGCGGCGGCGACGATGAAGTCGATCTCCACCGCCGCATTCTTGGGCAGCTGAAACACGCCGACCGAAGTCCGCGTCGGCCTTCCGGCCTCGCCGAGGATGGCGTGCAGCACCTCGGTGGCGCCATCGGCCACCTCGCTCTGCTGCGTGAAGCCTTCGGCCGATTGCACGAAGACGGTGATGCGCAGCACCTGCTCGATGGCATCGAGCGAGCCGAGCGATTGGGCCAGCAGCGCGAGCGCGCGCATGGTGCAGATCCGTGCGGCCTGCTGCGCTTGGACCAAGCTCACTTGTGAGCCGACACGACCCTTGACGACCACGTCGTCGCCCACGCGCGGAATCTGCCCGCTGACGAAAACCTGATCGCCGTGGCGTACGGTGGACACGTAGTTCCCGCCAATCTTGATCTCGCCGGCGAAGCTGTGGCCGAGCGATTGCTCGAGGGCGGCGAAGCGGGTGGCGCGGGTGTCGCTCATCAGGTTCCCATCACAAAGAAGGTGAAGCCGCGATTCGGCGTTCTCTCCGTATCGGCGGGCACTTCCTCGATCTGCTCGAAATGGATGCGTGCATTCTTGGTACGGCGCTCGGCTGGCACGTTCAACGAAGCGTCCTGCCGCAGCAGATCGAGCGCGAGGCGTTGCGCCTCTTCAACGTCCTCAGCCTCCACGAACCGCGTCGTGTAGAAGCCGATGGGTTCGGCTTCACCGAGCAGGAAGCCGGGGAAGTTCTCGCCGAGCATCAGGCATCGATAGAGCTTCATGCCTACGCGCACGGCTGAGCATTGAAGAACATCACCAGATCGCCCGCCGTTCGCGCCTTGCCCCAATGCAGGTTGTCTTTGGCGCCGTCGAGCGTCCTGTCGGTTCGAACAGCGATGGGCTCGGCCAGCATCATGTTCTGGGCGGCGACACGAACTTCGGCATGAACCTTGACGGCGTCCGCATCGTGCGGCTCCCGCTCAAGGCTTCAGATACGCAAAGCCTTCGCGCTGCTGCAACCTCGCCACCCGCACCACGCCCGAGGGCGTGAAGCTCGCATCCATCACGAACTTGTCCTTGGAGATGCCGCGGTTCTTCAGCGTGATCTCGCAGACTTCGAACGTGACGCCGCGCGCCACCAGGGCGGAGACGAGGGAGGCGTACTCGATGTCGGGGTTCTTCGCGTCCTTGGCGCCTTCCATCAGGAAGTCGATGCCCTCGGCGTGCGTCACGACGACGATCTTGGTGTCCGGTGCCACGTCGAGGTGGTTGCGGATGTTGCGCAGGCCCTTGGTGGCCTGGTTGGCGGTGTTGTCGATGTGATAGACGACCTTGTCGCCGCCCGCTGCGGTTGCCGCAGCGGCGCTGGCCAGCGTGGGCGCGGCAACGGCGGCACCGATGGTGGCCGAGAACAGCGCGGTGCGGCGCGTGGTCTTCTTGAACAGGCTCTTCATGCTTCGTCTCCAAAAGCGGCAAGTGCAGCGGCAATGCTCGCATCATCCGCAGCCCTTTGCACGGGCGCAGCGCCCAAAGCCCCGGCGCCTTCGTTCTTGAGGCGCGAGACCCACTGGCCGGCGTCGCGGCCGGAGTCGAAGGCAGAGCTCTGCAGCAGGAGCGACCCATCAGCGGCGTTGAGCTTGAAGTAGAACTTGCCGTCGGCCTCGCGGTACTGCTTGAAGACGGGCAGGGCGGCCTTGTCCTTCTTGGCGCTAACGGCTTGCCGCAGCGGCGCGGCGAAACTGCGCAGGCCCACGGCCTGGCGGGCCTGTTCCAGCAGCGGGCCCGCCAGGGCGCGGGCCTTCTTGGCGCCGGCCTGCAGAATGGCTTCGAGCTTCTCGGGCGAAGCCATCAGCTCGTCGTACTTGGCACGCATGGGGCCGATCTGGCCCTCGATCTGGTCGAACAGGCGCTGCTTGGCCTCGCCCCAGGCCAGCCCGGCGCGCAGCTCGGCGCGGAAGGCGGCGCGTTGCTCCGCGTTGGCGAAGGCGTCGAAGATCTGGATCAGCGCGGTGCCCTCGGGCTCCTTGGGTTCGCCGGGCAGCTTGGAGTCGGTGACGATGCGGGCGATGGCATCCTTCAGCGCCTTGGAGCCGCCGACGAAGAGCGGGATCACGTTGTCGTAGCTCTTGCTCATTTTGCGGCCGTCCAGACCCGGCAGCAGCTCCATCTCGGCGTCGATCTGCGCGTCGGGCAGGGTAAAGAGCGGCGCGTCGGGCGGGCAGAACAGGTGGTTGAAGCGCTGCGCCACGTCGCGCGCCATCTCGATGTGCTGGGCCTGGTCCTTGCCGACGGGCACGCGGTGGGCGTTGAAGGCCAGGATGTCGGCCGTCATCAGGATCGGGTAGCTGAACAGGCCCATGCTGATGCCGGCATCCGGGTCCTCGCCGGCGGCCACGTTGGCATCCACGGCGGCCTTGTAGGCATGGGCGCGGTTCATCTGCCCCTTGGCGGTCACGCAGGTCAGCAGCCAGGTCAGCTCGGGGATCTCGGGGATGTCGCTTTGGCGGTAGATCAGCGAGACCTCGGGGTCCAGGCCGGCGGCGATCCAGGTGGCGGTGATCTCCAGGCGCGAGCGGGCCACGCGCTCGGGGTCGTCGCACTTGATCAGGGCGTGATAGTCCGCCATGAAGTAGAAACTCTGCACGCCTTGCTCGCGGCTTGCAATGATCGCGGGGCGGATTGCGCCCACATAATTGCCAAGATGCAGGGTGCCGGTGGTGGTGATGCCGGTGAGAACGCGCTGGGTCATCGTCTTGAAGCTTTGAAGCGGCTGCTGTACAGATCAGGCCGCCATTGTCCCAGCAATGCCGTCAGTGGTCAGACAGGGAGGGTCCGCCCGCTTGAACGCCTTGATGTTCATGAGCGCCAGCCTGAACTCCATGCTTGGAGTGGCGCTGCTCTTGCTGTGGCGGCTCGACCGCGAGCACCGCCATGTCCGGCTCTGGGGCTGGAGCTGGGTGCTGCTGGGCTTGGGCCTGATCGCCGGCCCGACTTTTCAGGACGCCTTCCCGCCCGGCCCGGCCCGCGATCTTCAAGCCCTGGTTGCGGCCACGGCGCTGATGGCTTCGCTCTTCCTGCAGCTGGTGGGCGCCCTGAACTACCGCGATCTGCGCCTGCCGCCGATCCTGGTCTGGGTCTTGTTTGTCGTCACGCTGGGCACGCTGGCGGCCCTGGGTGCGCGCGATTTCCGCAGCGGCTTGGTCTTTGGCGCCATCGTGCTGGCCCTGGGCTCGACGGCCAGCGGCGTGGTGATGTGGCGCGGCGGGGATCGCAACGAGCGCTGGGTGGCGCTGTTCTTTCTGGCGTCGGCGCTGGTGCACCTGTCGGGCCCGGTGCTCGACGAGAACGGCCGCTCCAACATCACCTACACGCTCGGCCTGTACGTGCAGACGCTGCTGTCGCTGGCGCAGATTCTGCTGTCGGTGGCGCGCGCCCGGCGCGAGGTCCGCAAGCACTACGAGCGCTTCATGCGCCTGGCCGAGCAATCGCTGCAGGGCCTGGCCGTGGCGCAGGACGGCCAGGTGGTCTACGCCAACCCGGCGGTGCGCACGATCTTTGGCTTCAGCGACATGACCCGCGAGCCGCGCAGCCTGCTGGCCGATCTGGTGCCCTCGCACCTGTGGGACGAAGCTTCCCAGCGCCACGCGCGCGTGGTGGCCAGCCCCGGCGAGCGCGTGGAGTGGGAGGCCGTGCGCCTGCGCCAGGACGGCCGCGAGATCCACGTCCGCGCCCAGTCCAGCTACATCGAGTGGGACGGCCAGCCGGCCGAACTGCTGATGATCATCGACGACACCTCGCGCTACCAGGCCGAGCAGGCGCTGCGCCGCCAGGCCCTGCACGACGAGCTGACCGACCTGCCCAACCGCAACTTCGCCGTCGAACGGCTGCGTACCCTCACCACCGCGCCCGGTACCGCTCCGCTGCCCGCGTTTGCTGTGATGTCGGCCGACCTGGACCGCTTCCAGCTCGTCAACGAGACCATGGGCCACGACGTGGGCGATGCGCTCTTGCACGCCATCGCGCGCCGGCTTGACCAGCAGCTGCCCGAGGGCTGCATGCTCGCGCGGCTGGGCGAGGACCAGTTCCTCGTCATCGCCGAGCAGGCGGTGGGCGCCGTGCAGGCGCAGGCTGTGGTCGACCGCATGATGGGCCTGCTCGATGCGCCCTTCGCCGTGTCGGGGTCGGAGCTGTTCGTCCACATGTCCATCGGCGTGGCGCTGTTCCCTCAGGATGCGCGCGATGCCAGCGCCTTGCTGCGCTGCGCCGAGAGCGCCATGCACCGCGCCAAGCACCATGCGGGCGTGTCGGCCGTGTTCTTCGACCGCACGATGGACGGCATCACCCGCGCGCGGCTGGAGGCCGAGCAGTCTTTGGGCCGCGCGTTGGCGGCGCGCGAGTTCTTGCTCGAGTACCAGCCCAAGTTCGCCGCTGGGAGCCGCTCGCTGTGCGGCATGGAAGCCCTGGTGCGCTGGGAGCGTCCGGGCCGCGGCCGCGTCAGCCCGGCCGAGTTCATCCCGGCAGCCGAGCGCACGGGCCAGATCAAGGCCCTGGGCGAGATGGTGCTGGAGCTGGTCTGCGTGCAGCTCTCCGAATGGAGCCGCCGCTTCGAACACGTGCCGCACGTGGCGGTCAACGTCTCGCCGCTGCAGTTCGACGATGCCGGCTTTGCCGAGCGGCTGCTCTCGCGCCTGCATGCCCTGCATCTGCCGGCCGAGCTGTTGCAGATCGAGATCACCGAGACCGCCGCCATCGGCCACCTGGCCCGCGTGCTGCCGCAGCTGCAGCTCTTGCGCGAGCACGGCGTGCAGTGCGCGCTCGATGACTTCGGCACCGGGCAGTCCTCGCTGACCGTGCTGCGCCAGCTGCCGATCGCCACGCTCAAGCTCGACCGCACGATGATCGCGCCGCTGCCGGCGCCGGATGCCAACGCGATCGTTCAAGCCACCTGCATGCTCGGTCGTTCGCTCTCGCTCGAGATCGTGGCCGAGGGCGTGGAGACCGAGGCCCAGGCCGCTGCGGCTGAAGCCGCCGGCTGCACGCAGCTGCAGGGCTATCTGCTCGGGCGACCGATGTCGGGCGAACGCATGGGCGCCCTCATCAACGCGTCTTCGTTTCGCTAAGCCTGACGGGTTGCAGCGCGCGTTGTTGTTGGCCTGCGCCGCCGTACCGCGGCCTGATGGAGACGGGGAGACGGGGAGACGCCAGGCGCGCTGGCTCAGCGCGCCATCACCTCACCCAGCCTGACCGGCCCTGCCGGTTGCCAGGCGGGGTTGAAGGTGAGCTCCTGCTGAGGGAACAGCATCACGACCGTCGAGCCCAGCAGGAAGCGGCCCATCTCCTCGCCCTTCTTGAGGCTCACCTGGCCCGGCTCATAGCGCCACTCCCGCACGGTGCCCGGCCGCGGCGGATTGACCACGCCGTGCCACACGGTGGCCATGGAGCCGACGATGGTGGCACCCACGAGCACCAGCACGAAGGGTCGGCCGTCCGCGTTTTCGAACACGCAGACCACGCGCTCGTTGCGCGCGAACAGGCCCGGCACGGCGCGAGCCGTCAGCGGGTTCACCGAGAACAGCTCGCCCGGCACGTAGATCATGCGCTTGAGCGTGCCGTCAGCCGGCATGTGGATGCGGTGGTAGTCGCGCGGGCTCAGGTACAGGTTGGCAAAGTGGCCATCCTGGAACTGCGCGGCCAGCTGCGCGTCGCCGCCCACCAGCGCGGTGGTGCTGAAGCTGTGGCCCTTGGCCTGGAAGATCTGGTCGCCCTCGATGCGGCCGAACTGGCTGATGGCGCCGTCCACCGGGCAGATCAGGCGGGCGTCAGCCAGGGGGCGGGCGCCGGGCTTGAGCGCTCGGGTGAAGAACTCGTTGAAGGTCGGGTAGGCGGTGATGTCGGGCTGTTCGGCCTCGGCCATGTTCACGCCGTAGCGCGCCACAAAGCGGCGGATCGTGCCCGTGGTGATCGCCCCCAGGCGGGCCGAAGCCAGCGCGCCGGCAAGCGCCGTCATGGCTTGCTTTGGCATCAGGTATTGGGGCAGGACTTTGATCCGGTCGGACAAGGCAATTCCTTGATGGGCGCTTGAGGGCGCTTGGTGGGCAGGGGCCGGAATTCTATTTCGGACCGCCCGCCGTCCCCAATTTGGCTAGCACTCACTAGGGCGAGACCTTAGGCACAAATGCTGTCTTTGCTCGCCAAGGCCCGCTGCTACGCTGCGCGGCGCTACCCATTACAACAATCCGGAGACGAGAATGAGTTCTACGCGCAGTTCCGATCCCATCGTTGTTTCAGCAGCTCGCTGGTTCTGGTGGATCGCTGGCCTGTCCCTGGTCAACACCGTCATGTTCCATGCCGGCAGCCAGATCAATTTCGTGCTTGGCCTTGGGCTGACCACGCTGGCCGAGGCCAAGTTCGCCTCGCAGCAGGCCGTCGGCCTGGCGGTTTCTGGCGCGGCCATCGCCTTCTACGTCCTGATCGGCCTGCAGGCGCAGCGCGAGAAGCTCTGGGCCTTCATCATCGGCGGCGCTGTCTATGCGCTCGATGCCCTGATCTTCGTCGCCTATGAAGACTGGACGCCCGTGGTCTTCCACGCCGTGGCGCTGTTCTTCATCACCAAGGGCGTGATCCAGCTGCGCGAGCGCACCAGCGCCGAGCAGCCTGCGAATGCCTGACAACGCCTGACCTCGACGCACAGTCGAGAAGTCCTTCACGGCCCGCGCGCGAGGCGTTCGCGCGCGGCGTCGTATGCGCGCAAATGTGCGGTTAGCGTTCCGAGCACAAGGTCACAGCGCATCTTGCTTTCGACTCAGACCCGGATGCATTTCCTTACGTACAGGCGCAACCTCTAGGCCTCAACAAGGCTGACCCGCACAGCAGAACATCTATCAAAGCGCGGGCAAGGAGAGTTGACCCTATGCGCTACCTGCAATCCAAATCCGAGAGCAACGAGTTGCTGCGCTTGGTCCTGCCCAAGATCGCGCAATGGGGCAGCGGCTGCCATCCACCGAGCTACACGCTCTGGTACGAATACATGGCCGGGCACAACAGCGAGCTGAGCAAGGTGCTGGACGAGCGGTTGAGCCAGGGCACGCCGCTGAGCCTGGAAGAGACCCACCGCCTCTACGGGCGCTACATCGTTGATCGCGACATGGTCGCCACCAACGATCTGCAGGGCGAACTGGAACGCACGCTGGGCCACCTGGCGCAGATGGCCAGCCATGCGGGCGAAGAGGCGCGTGCTTACGGCGCCTCGCTGCAAGATTGCGGCGAGCAGCTGGAAGAGCACCTCGACGTGGAAGCCGTGCGCGGCCTGGTGCAGGCGCTGGCCGCAGAGACGCGGCGCATGCAGGCCTCCAACGAGAAGCTCAAGGCGGAGCTGGAAACCAAGGGCCGCGAGCTGCATGACATCTCCGGCAAGCTCGACCGCGTGCGCAGCGAAGCGATGCTGGATCCGCTCACGGGCCTGTCCAACCGCCGCGCGCTGCAAAAGCGTGTGGACGAATCCCTCACGGGTGCGGGCTTGGGCGGCTGGTCCCTGCTGATGGTAGACATCGACCACTTCAAGAAGGTCAACGACAGCCACGGTCACCTGCTCGGCGATCGTGTGCTGCAGGCGGTGGCGCGTGTGATGAAGAGCTGCATCAAGGGCCGCGACATGGCCGTGCGCTTCGGTGGCGAGGAGTTCGCCATCCTGCTGCCCGAAACTTCATCCGGCGGCGCCATGACGCTGGCCGAGACCATCCGCCGCACTGTGTCCAGCGGCGTCATCCGCCGCTCCGATGGCGGCGTGATCGGCAACGTGACGGTTTCCATCGGCGTGGCCGCCTACAGGGCCGCGGAGACGCTCGAACACTGGATCGAGCGGGCCGACCAGGCGCTCTATGCGTCCAAGCAAGGCGGCAGGAACCGCGTCACGCTGGCCTCGGCCTGAAGCTCGCCTTCAGCTCTTTCAAACTTTTCAATCAGACCAGGCTGCGGCCCAGGTACACGACGTCGGGCAAGGGGTTGTAGACGTAGGCCTGCGTGTCGGTGAAGCCGAGGGATCGGTAGAGCGTCAAGGCCGCCGTCATGGTGCTCAGCGTGTCCAGCAGGATGCGCTGGTAGCCGGCCTCGCGGCCTTCCTCGCAGATGCGCGAGGCCAGCTCTCGGCCCAGGTTCAGGCCGCGTGCCGCCGGCCGCACATAAAGCCGCTTCATCTCGCAATCGCGCTCGTTCACCGGCCGCAGGGCCACGCAGCCGAGCGGCTGGCCCTCGTGCCAGGCCAGCAGCAGCCGGCCCCGTGGCCGCGCGTACTTGCCGGGCAAGGCCGCCAGCTCGTCCTCGAAACCCTGGAATTCCAGGTCCAGCCCCGTGCCCACGGCGTACTCGCGGAACAGGGCGCGGACCGTCTCCAGGTCCTCGGGCAGGCGGGCGTCAAGGATCAGAGGGGCAACGGTCGGGAGGGCTTTCATGCAGGCATTTTCTCCGCCCTCGTTACCATTGCGGGATGGACATCTATCTCGACTGCAACGCCACCACGCCCGTGCTGCCGGTGGCGGCGCGCGCGGCCTTGCAGGCCATGGCCGACGACTTCGGCAATCCCAGCAGTGTGCACAGCACCGGCCTGAAGGCCCGTGCCCTGATCGACGGCGTGCGCAGCACCGCCACCCAGCTACTTGACGCCGGCAGCGGCCGCCTGCTCTTCACCAGCGGCGCCACCGAGGGCATCCAGACGGCCGTGCTCTCGGCCCTCACCGCGCTGCGCGGCCGGCTGGAGATCAGCTGCTTGCTTTACGGCGCCACCGAACACAAGGCCGTGCCCGAGGCGCTGCGCCACTGGAACGCCGTGCTGGGCCTGAACCTGCAGGTGCTGGCCATCCCCGTGGACGTCCAGGGCCGCCACGACATCGCCTTCATCCGCGAACACGCACCCCGCGCCGGCCTTGTCTGCACCATGGCCGCCAACAACGAGACCGGCGTGATCAGCGACCTGGCCGGCATCGAAGCCGCGCTGGAGCAGCTTGCGGGCTACTGGCTCGTCGATGGCGTCCAGGCCCTGGGCAAGCTGCCGCTCAAGCTCAGCCAGACTCGCATCGACTACGCCCCCTTCTCCGGCCACAAGCTCTACGCCCCCAAAGGCATCGGCCTGTTCTACGTCCGCGAAGGTGCACCGTTCACGCCGCTGATGGCCGGCGGCGGCCAGGAAGGCGCGCTGCGCTCCGGCACCGAGAACATGGCCGGCATCGCCGCACTGGGTGCGGTGCTGCAGGCGCTGGGCGACGGCCAGACCTTCCGCAGCCACGCCGAGCTCTCAGCGCTGCGTGAGCAGTTGGCCGAAGCGCTGCGCGAGGCCTTCCCCGGCGTGATCTTCAACGCGCCCTTTGCCCAGAGCCTGCCCACCACGCTGAACTTTGCCGTGCCGGACGTCCCGTCGCGCCTGCTGCAAGACCTGTTCGATGCCGCTGGCGTGCGCGTCTCGGGTGGTTCGGCCTGCAGCGCCGCCAAGGCCCAGCCCAGCTTCGTGCTTGAAGCCATGGGCCTGCCTGAATGGCAGGCGGCCGGCGCTGTGCGCCTGTCCATCGGCCCCGCCGTTGACCGGGCCCTGGTGGACGAAGCGTGTCGGCGCATCCGCCTGTGCGGCCAGGCGCTGCGCGAGCACGGCCCGCAGCATGGCCCGGCTTGCGTGGATGCCGCGCTCACGCCGGCCCCGGATGCCGAATACCGCGTCGTGACCGGCGCAGGCCTGGAAGCCTTCCTGGCCGAGCACCCGAAGGCGCGCCTGGTCGACGTGCGCGAGCCCTACGAACACGCGCTGCCGCTGCCCGAGCGCCTGGCATGCCTGGAAGTGCAGGCCGTGCCCATGTCCTGCCTGGGACAGGAAGTCGAAGCCTGGTTGGCCGACCCGCGCCCCCTGCTGCTCTTTTGCCGCAGCGGCAACCGCAGCCGCCAGGCCGTGCAGGCCCTGATCAACATGGGCCACACCGAATGCTGGAGCCTGGCCGGCGGCCTGGCCCTGTTGCCCGAGGACAGCCCCTCGCTGCACGCCTGACCGAGCTGATCCCAGATCCCAGATCCCAGACCCCACGGCCATGGCCGAAGTCCATTCCTCGTTCTACAAGTTCGCCTCGGTTGACGACCCTGCTGCGCTGGCCGAAGCGCTGCGCGAACGCGTGGCGGGCCTCGGCGGCAACATCCTCGTGGCGCCCGAGGGCATCAGCGGCGCCATCGCGGGCGAACCTCAAGTGCTGCACGCCTTTGAAGCATCGCTCACGCGCGATTTCGGCGGCATCTTCGAAGGCATGGGCTTCAAGCACAGCGCCTGTACGACGCGCCCCTTTCACCTGATCAAGGTCCACGTCAAGAAGGAGATCGTGGCCTTCGGCGTGCCGGGCGTCAGCGGTGCGGCGGGCACGAGCAGTCATGTGAGCCCGCAGGCGTTCCGCGCCCTGCTCGACGAGCCCGACGTGGTGGTGCTGGACAACCGCAACAGCTTCGAGTTCCGCCTCGGCCATTTCCGCAACGCCATCGACCCCGGCGTGGCCAACTTCCGCGACTTTCCCGCCTACGTGCAGGAACACGCGGATGAATGGAAGCGCGAGGGCAAGCGCATCGCCATGTACTGCACCGGCGGCATCCGCTGCGAGAAGACCGCGGCCTGGATGCAGGAGCAAGGCCTGACGGTCCACCAGCTGGACGGCGGCATCGTCAACTACTTCGCCAGCGTGCTCGATGCGAATCGCGACTGGTCGGGCGAATGCTTTGTGTTCGACAAGCGCATTGCGATCGACACGCACTTGCAGGAGACGGCGACGACGGCTGAGGAGGCCTACGAAGGCGATCCTCAAGCCGAGTGGCGGCTGGCGCGGGCTCAAAGGCTCGATCCGACGAGCTGATGAACAGGGGCCCGGCTTGCGGGCAGCGCTGAGTCAGCGTTCTTCGAGCAGGGATCTCAGATGCGTTGCCGGGCCTGCTCTACCACCTCGGCATTGGCGGCGCAGATCTCTCGAAAGGCTGCGGAGATGCGCGATTCGCTGGCGGCGCGGCGCCAGAAGCGCTGGGCAGCTTCGGCAGCTTCGGCCCATGGCTCGCGTTGCGCGGGCAAGGGCAGCCGCGGTGCGAAGCGAACTTCGGGAAGTTCGACGCCAACTTGTGGCCGATAGGCCATAGGCAGCATGTCGTAGGCGGGTGCCAAACGCAGCGCCACGCCGCCGGGCTCGAAGGACAGGTTGCCGTCGTGCATGTCGGTGTTGGCAATCAGCTGGCCAAAGAAGGCGAGGCGCTCGATGGCGCGTTGTGTCGGTGTGTCGATCAGTCCTGCTTGCGCCAATGCCGTGGCGCCATCGATCCAGGAGCCCGTCAAGCCAAACCAGTCGGCATTGATGGCCGCCCATGAACACAGTCCGGACCGGCCCATCAAGCCCTGTCGATCGAAGCGCTCGACCTCCAGGAAGCAGCGCTTGCCGGCTCGCAGGATGCGGCTGTTGGCGGCGCGCAGCTCAGGCAGGGCTTGCCGCACGGTCTCCAAGGCAAGGTGCTCGCACACCAGCAGATCAGCCCAGCGCTGTGTACCTGGCGACTCGTCCGAGCCGGAGAACTTGACCAGCATCCGTGCGGGCTGGCCGTCCTGCAGCCGCAAGGCGCTGAACTTGGGGAATTCGCCAGCCGCCGAGGAGCCCTGGTGGCCGAATCCCATGGCTTGCTGGGCGAGCAGGGGGTAGGCCTTGGCTTCGCCGCCCGCAGCAATCGGCGTCTCGGCATGGGCCGACGACTGCCAGAGGTGGAAAGCGGCGTCGCCGACGATGAAGTTGCCGCTTTGATCGCCGCCGAGCAGCGAGAGCGCATAGAGCGCATCGTCGTCCGACCAGGACGTGGGATCTTCGCTGGCCTGCAGCATGGCTGCATGCTGGCGCGCGAACTGGCGGCCGAGAAAGCCCTGCGGGCGCATGTCCTGCAGGAAATAGGGCAGGCCCTCGAACCAGCCGTCGCGCATGCGGCTGTCGGGCTGCGCCATCGGCCATGGGAAATCGGCCGGATCGACGAGCAGCTCCACCCAAGTGCCCTGAGGATGGGCCAGATGCAGCTGGGCCACATGATCGGCGCGGCCCGTGGGCGCGACGGCGTAGAGCGGCAATGGCGCCATGCTGCCGCGCAGTGGACGGCGAAGGGCATAGGCGCTGCGCCGCCCGCGACCGAAGTTCAATACCTGGCCCTGCGCTGCGCGGACGGCACGCATGAGCGTGGGGGCGCTCACGCCCAAGGCCTCGCGCAGCTGCTGGGCGCTCATCAGATGGCGCTGGCGCAGCTGGGTCAATAAGGCGTCTGGGTCGTATTCCATGAAACGATTCTAGTAATGGATTTACGAATCAATATCATAGACAAAATGCTCTCCATGATGAACATTTTTGAAATGATTTATGAAACGATAATTGGAGCGGGGTGGTTTTCAGAGCTGACCGCGCGGGCTCTCCTCGCAACAAGCGGATACACACCGCTCATGCGGACTGCAGCTCCAAGGCCCAAAACAAGCCCCTGCGGGCTTGGCTCTGTCTCTCCCTGGCGATAATCGACGCTCGCACACGAGACCCCATCCATGTCCAACCTGATCGTTCACGGCGGCACGCCCCTGAAGGGCCGCATCGTTCCCTCGGCCAACAAGAACGCCGTTCTACCCATCCTCTGCGCCACGCTGCTGACGGCCGAGCCGGTGCGGCTGCGCGGGATCCCCGAGATCACCGATGTGCGCAAGATCGTCGAGGTGTTCCGCAACCTCGGCTCCGAGGTGTCGGTGGATTACGAGACCGGCATCCTCGACGTGCATCACAGGAACACGCACTTCGACGTGGCCAAGGATCGGCTGCCCGAGGAGATGCGCTCCTCCATCATGCTGGTGCCGGGCCTGATGGCGCGCTTCCAGGCTGCGCGCATCGAGGACGACGTCAAGGGCTGCACCCTGGGCGCGCGCGAGATCGATCCGCACGTGGAAGTGTTCGAGCGCTTCGGCGCCAGCGTCGAGCGCCAGCCCGACGGCCTGACGCTCAAAGTCAGCGGCGGGCGCCTGCGCGCCAACAACCACTGGACCGACTACGCCTCCGTCACCACGACCGAGAACTTCATCCTCTGCGCTGCGATGGCTGACGGCACGTCCACGCTGACCAACGCCGCCAGCGAGCCGCACGTGCAGGAGTTCTGCCAGTTCATGCTGATGCTCGGCGCCAAGATCGAAGGCCTTGGCACCTCGCGCGTGACGGTGCACGGCGTGGACAAGCTCGGCGGCGGCGACTTCACCTTCGCCGAAGACTTCCACGAGATCGTCACCTTCCTGGCCTTGGGCGCCATCACGGGTGGCGACGTGCGTGTCAAGAACTCGCACCCCGAGCAGTTCCCGCTGCTGGACCGCACCTTCGCCAAGTTCGGCGTGAACGTGATCCACGAGGACGGCTGGTCGCGCGTGGAGGCCAACTTCCCGCTCAAGGTGAAGGAGCCCTTCACCCGCAACATCCTGCAAAAGGTCGAGGCCGCGCCCTGGCCCTACCTGCCGGTGGACCTGCTGCCGATCTTCGTGGCGCTCGGCGTCAAGGCCGAGGGCAGCGTGATGTTCTGGAACAAGGTCTACGACGGCGCCATGGGCTGGACCAGCGAGCTCGCCAAGTTCGGTGGCCACGCCTACATGTCCGACCCGCACCGCATCGTCACCTTCGGCGGCAAGCCGCTGACGCCGGCCGAGGTCGAGAGCCCCTACATCATCCGCGTGGCCATCGCCCTGCTGATGGTGGCGGCCAGCATCCCTGGCAAGAGCGTGATCCGCAACGCCACGCCGGTCAAACGTGCCCATCCGAAGTTCGCCGAGAACATCCGCATGCTCGGCGCCCAGATCGAATGGGTGGAAGGCGACTGATCCGCCTCGCGCGGATCCCCGTACTGTTGCTGGCCCTGCTCTCGACAGGCCTGGCACGGGCGGCCGATCCCGCTGCGCAGGAGTCCATCACCTGGCTGGTGATGGACATGCCGCCGTTCTTCAGCTTTCCCGGCGGCAAGGCGCCCACGCGCACCGACGAGCTGCAAAACGGCGAGATCGACGGGCTGCAGCGCCTGCTGATCCAGCACATGCCGCCGACGGTCAAGCACGTCTTCCAGGAAGCCGGCCTGCAGCGCTTTGAAGCCGAAGCCCGGGGTGGCGAAGCGATCTGCTCGATGTTCCACGTGCGCACGCCCGAGCGGCTGCAGTGGCTGTACTTCTCGCACCTGCTGCCGCCGCTGGATTCGCGCGAGCTGCACGTCGTCGTGCGGCGCGACCAGCTCGAACGCTTCAAGTCCAAGGGCACGGCGCTGGAGCTGAGCGAGCTGCTGCAGCGCACCGACCTGGTCGGCCTGCTGCCGCGCGATCGCTCCTTCGGCCGGCGCATCAACGGTCTGCTCGCGGCGGCCGGCGACAAGGCGCCGCGCACCATCGTGCGCGGCTCCACCCTGCACCTGCTGCCCATGCTGCGTGCCGGCCGCATGGATTACACGCTGGAGTACCCGCTGGTCGTCGATGCCTACCTGCGCGACAACCCGACCGGCCCCGACCTGGCCCTGCTGCCCCTGATCGAAGGGCAGAGCACGCAGGTCGCCACGGTGGGCTGCAGCCGCAGTCCGGCCGGGCGCCGCGCCATCGAGCTGATCGATGCGGCTGAGCGCAGCCTGGCGCAGGATCCGCAGCTCGACCGCCTGATCCGCGAATGGCGCGGCAACCTCAGCGACAACGACCGCCAGCGGCTCAAGCGCTACTTCGAAGAACGCGCCAGGTCCGGCCCGCAGATCGAATGAGCCGCCCGCGCAAGCTCGCCCTGCCGCTGTTGGACGGCGTGGCGGCCAGCGCGGTGCATTGCCCGGCGGGCGCATGGCCGCAGGTGGTCGATTTCTTGGCCGAGCGACTGCCCAAGGTCGAGCGCGAAGACTGGCTGGCCCGCATGGCGCGCGGCGAAGTGCTCGACGAGCAGGGCGCTGCGCTGGCGCCCGAAGCGCCCTATCGCGCCCACCGCCGCCTCTACTACTACCGCCTGCTGGCCGCCGAGCCCGTCGTGCCCTTCGAGGAAGGCATCGTCTTCCAGGACGAGCACCTGCTCGTGGCCGACAAGCCGCACTTCCTGCCCGTCACGCCCAAGGGCCGCTACGTGCAGCAGACCCTGCTCACGCGCCTGATCCGGCGCACCGGCATCGCCACGCTCTCGCCCATCCATCGCATTGACCGCGAGACGGCCGGGCTCGTCGTCTTCGCCATCCGCCCCGAGACGCGTGCCGCCTACCAGGCCTTGTTCCGCGACCGCGCCGTGCACAAGCTCTACGAATGCATCGCGCCGTGGCGGCCCGACCTGCCGCTGCCCGAGCTCTACCGCAGCCGACTCGAAGAGCGCGAAGACGCCTTCATGCAGATGCGTGAAGTGCCCGGCGGCGAGCCCAATGCCGAGACGCGCATCCGCGTGATCGAGCATGACGCTGAATTCGCCCGTTATGGGCTGGAGCCGCTGAGCGGGCGCAAGCACCAACTGCGCGTGCAGATGAACGCGCTGGGCCGGCCGATCGTGGGAGACCGCATCTATCCGGTGCTGCAGCCCGAGGAAGCCGAGCCGGACTTCAGCGCGCCGCTGCAGCTGCTGGCGCGATCGATCGCCTTCGATGATCCCGTGACGGGCCAGCGGCGCGAGTTCCGCAGTGGCCTGGGCCTGGCTCCGCTCAGAAGCCCCAGACCAGGTTCGCAGTGAACATCTTGGCTTTCTGCCCGTACACCTTGCCCCACAGATACCCCGCCTGCAGCTCCACATCGCCCATCCCCATGCGCAGCACGGGCCCGGCGCGGTGAGACTGGCGCTTGGACCAGTGGTTCCAGGTACCCAGCTCGCCGAAGCCCTGCACGCCGGCGCGCCAACCCGGCGCCAGGCGGTACAGCGCCTGCCACTGGTATTTGAGGTCGGCCTTGCCGGTGTCGTGGAACTCGTGCTCGAAGATCAGGTTGCCGTTGAGCTGCAGGCGCCCCAGCTCGGTCTGGAATACCGGGCCCCATTCGAGGACGTTGCCGTCGTCCGTGCTGTGGATGGCCTGCAGGTGCAGGCCCACATCGACCGGGTACTGGCCCTGGGTCAGCAGCACCAGGTTCTCCCAGTTCCAGCTGGAGAGGCTTTGCTCATTCAGCTTCGGGCCGATGAAGCTGGCCAGCAGCTCGGTCGTCCAGTAGCTGTTCACGCCGTAGCGCAGGCCGATCTCGGGCCAGTGCGTGGCGCCGCCGCGCATGGTCACCGACCAGTAGCGCAGGTCCAGGGCGACCCGGCCGGGCTGGCTGTAGGGCGTGACGAGGTAATAGCCCGGATCAGCAGCGGCGCCCGTGCAGGCGGCGCCAGCCAGAAGCCCGGCAAGCAGCTTTTTCGGCATGGCGGCGATTGTGGACTGCGGCCGCTGGCAGTGGCACTTGGTAGTTAGCCGCAGGCCACACGGCGCATCGCGAAGTCCACGCCGCGCAGCTTGCCGCCCCGCTCGCCCTCGATGCGCGCCATCAGCCGGTCCGCACCTTCGGCGCGGTAGAGGATGCGCTGCGGAAAGTCGTGCTCGAGGTTCTCGAACACCACGCTCTTCTCGCCGGCAGTCTTGAGCGGGAAGCTGGCTTCCGCTTGGTTGTGCGGCTTGGCGATGTAGGCCAGGCGGCCCGCGGCGTCGGGGCGGATCTGCAGGAACTCGTGCTCGACCGTGCGGCCCTTCTTCACCGTGCGGCTCATGCCGAGCATCGATTCGCCGGCCGGCGCCATCCATTGCTCGGTGGTGCCGGGCTCGCCGAAATCACCGGCCCAGCAGCCGGCCATCCAGGCGACGGGAGACCAGTCGGTGTCGGCTTGGGCGCTGGTTGAGACAAGCGCGAGAGCCGGGACGAAAGCGAGCAGGAGCTTGTGCATGCGTGACCCCAGAGGCAGGCGGTGCGGGCGCACCAGCCGGTGCCAATCGTGATGCCCGACGAGGATCAAGTCCAGCGCTTTCTTGCCAACACCGCGTGCAGGCGCTGTCGGCGCCGCAACGGGCGTGGCGCCGTCGCTCACATCGATGGCTGCGCACAGTGCGCCTGCAGCTCGGCCGCCAGACGGCGCGAACTCATCTCCGGTCCGGTAGGCCCCGGACTGTGCCAGCGCGCCATGCAGTGCCGCACCCAGCGCCGGAAAGACGGTGGCGTCCGTGTGAACGATGACGCTGATGTTGAGGGTCAGCCCTCGACGGTCGTGATCCCCGGGTTGCCCTTCGCCCCGGTGAGCTCGGGCGTGTTGATGTGACGCGGCTTCACATGCCCATGCTGGTGTTTGAGCCACTGCTCGAGCAGCTCCCACACCGGCTTGCCACTGGCTTGGGCGCCCTCCTGCACCGAGGCCCAGCCGGCGACCTTGTAGGTCTTGCCCGCGTCGATCGGCTTGCCGTTCAGGCGCATGTCGGTGATGCGGCTGCCCATGGCGGCGGTGGGTTCGCAGCGGTAGTGCAGGCCGCCCACGCGCACCATGTCGCCGCCCTGCTGGTAGTACGGGTCAGGGTTGAAGAGGTTGTCGGCCACGTCTTCGAGCACGCCCTTGATCTGCTCGCCGGACATGACGTTGAGCGTGGCGTTCGGGTAGGTGATGGCGGTCTGGTCCATCAGCAGCTCGCGGGTGATGGTGTCGCCGGGCAGCAGGCTCGTGCCCCAGCGAAAGCCGGGCGAGAAGGCAAGCTCGGCGCCCTGCACCTCCATCAGCGCGTCGCAGATCAGCTGGTCCCAGCTGCCATTGAAATTGCCGCGGCGGTAGAGCACACCGTCGGTCACGGCCAGCGGTTCGCGCAGTTTGTCGATGAAGGGCGCGCGGACCTTCGTGATCAGCTCGCTCATCGCCTTGTCTGCGGGCAGCAGGTCGGAGAAAACCGGCAGCAGCTTGTACTTGAGTTCCGTGACCTTGCCGTTCTTCACCTGCAGGTCGAGCACGCCGAGGAACTTACCGTTGGAGCCGGCATTGGTCACCAGCGTGCTGCCGCCGCGGTTGGCCACGGGCACGCCCACCGGCACACCGTCGTGCGTGTGGCCGCCCAGGACGGCGTCCAGGCCCGAGACGCGCGAGGCCAGCTTCAGGTCCACGTCCATGCCGTTGTGCGAGAGCAGCACAACGACCTGCGCGCCCTTGGCCCGCACGCTGTCGATCAGCTGCTGCAGCTCCTGCTCGCGGATGCCGAAGCTCCAGTCCGCGACGAGGTAGCGCGGGTTGGCGATCGGTGTGTACGGAAAGGCCTGGCCGATGATGGCCACGGGCACGCCGTTGATCTCGCGGATCACGTGACCGGCGAAGACGTCGTCGCCGAAGTCCTGCGTCTTGACGTTGTGGGCGATGAAGTCGATGGGGCCGGCCTTCTTGTCTTTGAGCGGCCCATCCACCAGCTCCTTGACGCGCTCCTGGCCGAGCGTGAACTCCCAGTGCCCGGTCATCACGTCCACGCCGAGCAGCTGGCAGGCCTGGACCATGTCTTCGCCGCGCGTCCACAGCGCGGTGGCCGAGCCCTGCCAGGTGTCGCCGCCGTCCAGCAGCAGGCTGCCGGGGCGGCTGGCCTTGAGCTGCTTCACGAGCGTGGCCAGGTGCGCAAAACCGCCGACCTTGCCGTAGCGCTTGGCGGCGCGGGGAAAGTCCAGGCAGGTGAAGGCGAAGGCCTCGCGCGTGCCGGGCTTCAGGCCCGCAGCCTTGAGGAAATGCTCGCCGACGAGGTGTGGCCAGTGGCCCTTTTGCGTGCCGAAGCCGAGGTTCACGCTCGGCTCGCGGAAGTGCATGGGCAGCAGCTGCGCGTGGCAGTCCGTCATGTGCAGCAGCGAGACGGCGCCCGGGCCTTGGAACGGCGCGGGTGCTTCGTAGGGGGAGGCGGCGGCGCCGGCGCGCGCGCTCGTGCCGAAGCCTGCAGCAGCGGCGGCACCGAGCACGCCGAGGAGTTCACGGCGGTTCATCATGGCAAGAGACTTCCTGCGCGCTTGAGAGCGCGGTTATTGCGCGTTGACCGGCGACTTGGGATCCAGCAGCAGCGCCATCAGATCGCGGATCTGGCCTTCGTCGAGCACGCCTTCGTGGCCGAAGCGCGGCATGTTGGAGCAGGCGCTGTAGGCCTTGGCGTTGTAGATCTTGCCCCAGGTGTACTTGACGATGGCTTCCGAGGCGGGTGAGGCCGGATCGGTGACGCCACGCAGCTTGCCGTACTGGTACAGGCTCGGGCCGATGGTGCCGAAAGAGATCTCGGCCTTGGCAATCTGGTGGCAGTTGTAGCAATTGCCGCCGCTCTTGGCGCCGGCCGGATCGGTCCAGGTCATGCCGCGGCCGTTCTGGGCCAGCTTCTCGCCTTCCTTCCAGTCGCCGATCCACGAAGCGCCGTTGGTCGGCCACTTGATGGAGGCCATCTGCTCGGCCTCGAGCTTGGCGGTGGCTTCGGCGCTGGGCGGCTTGTCGCCCGAGCAGGCCTTTTGGACGGCGTCTTGCTGCAGGCGGTCGAGCTTGGCGATGCCTTGCTCGCGGAAGGAGGATTGCAGCGCGGCTTGCGCGGCGGCGTCGACTTCGGCCTCGCTCGGGCCGCTGACTTGCGTGGCGCAGCCGGCAACGACGATCACGGCTGCGGCGGCGGCGATGGCGGAAAGGGTGTGACGGGTCTTCATCGTGCGTTCCCTTTCTTTCAGCGCTTGAGGGCGGGAGCGATGTTGGTCGCGCCCTTGCTGTTCACGCCCATGTAGGTGGCCAGGGCGATGGTGGCATCCGAGGCGTAGCCCGGATACGGGAAGCGCTGCTGGCGGTAGCAGTCGTTCAGGCGCCGCTGCATGCCCCAGAGCTCGCCGCTGGACACGCGATACGCCGGCCAGGCCGCGAAGCCCACGCCGTCGCCCGGGTTCTTGTACAGCGCCGGCAGGTCCTGCAGCCGGATGCGCTTGCCTTCCTCGCCGTGGCAGGTGGCGCAGGCGAAGTCGTAGGGGCCGCCGCGCAGGTAGAACAGCTTCTTGCCGACCGCATACATCTTCTGCTCGGCCGGATGCGACTGCGGCAGCGCGAACTTCAGCCCGCGCGACTCGGCCGAGATCCAGGCCACCAGGCCTTCGATGTTCGATTGCTCGCCCTTGCCAAAGGGCGTGGCGGCGATCGCCTTGGCGTCAAAGCCCTGCAGCGACTCCATGCAGCTGAGCAGGCGTGATTCGAGATCCTGCACGCGGCCGGTATCGCTGAAGTAACGCGGCAGCTCGACGAACGCACCCTTGACCACGCCCGGGCCCTTGCCCAGGTCGCACTGCTCAAACGAGGCGTTCTTGGGGCCGCGCTTTTGCTTCCAGAGCTCTTCGCCCTTGGCTTCGAACAGCTCGGACGGATTGCCGTCGGCCAGCATGGCGCGGTATTCGGCAATGCCGTCCGCGGTGGACTTTTGCTGGGCCTGGGCGGGAACTCCGATCAGCGCGACGGCAGCGGCGGCTGCTGCGGCGCTGCAGAGCGCGAGCGCGGTCTTGCTCATGCGTGTCTCCTGCGTTGTTGTGGTCTTGGCGGGAACGGTGGGGGATCGGTCAGGCGACCGTGGCTTCGTCGGTTCTCTTGTCGCCCTTGTTGTCCACCCACTGCACGCTGATCTTGTCGCCGGCCTTGCCGCCCTTGATCGTGAACTGCAAGAAGGGGTTCTTGGACACGGCCGGGCCCCATTGGGCGCTGAACACGGGCGTGCCGTTGAGGGAAGCCGTCACGTCGGTGATGTGCCAGGCCGGGATGGTCTTGCCGCTGGCGTCCTTGCGCTGGCCGGTTTCCATCTCGTGCTGCATCAGCACCTTGACGACGACATTGCCGTTTTGCGCCTGGGCGCGAATTCGCATCGGATCTGCCATCTCAACCTCCACAGCCGCCAAGGGTGACCTTGACTTCTTTTTGTGCAAAAAGGACCTTCTTGTCCGCCGTGATCGCCACGGCGTAGACGTTGGAGGTCTGGCCCATCTTCACGCGCGTCTGGAAGGCGGCTTCGATGGCGGGGCTGACGTCGAACTCGGCCGTCAGCACGCTGGGGTTCTTCTCGACCAGCACCAGCATGCGCACGACGTTGGCGGCGCTGCTGGAGATGCCGACGGGCACGACGGCGCCGTTCTCGGCGATGTCGGGCGCGGTCAGCGTGACTTCCTTGCTCTCCACCGGCTTGGCCAGGCCCAGGGCCTTGTACAGCTCGTCCAGGGTCTTGGCGTCGAAAGCGCCCTTGGGCAGGCTTTCCGCGGCGCTGGCCGCCAGCGGCACCCCGCTGGCCATCAGGGCAGCGAGCAGCGCGCCCTGCTTGATCAGGTCCCTTCGCGTTTTCAGCGTGTTCATCTCACGGTCTCCTTCATCGGTTCGCTATTGTGCAAGGCATTTGCAAGAACGGGGGTCTCTCTCAAGGCTTGGCGCCTGCTGCCAGCCAGGCGGCGATGGTGGCCAGGTCGGCCTCGGGCAAGGCCTCCTGGGCCGGCATCGGAATCGGACCCCAGACGCCGCTGGATCCGCCCCTGATCTTGCCGGCCAAATAGTCGGCCTTGTCGGCCTTGCCGGCGTACTTCGCGGCCACGTCCTTGAACGCCGGGCCAACGACCTTGGTGTCGATCTGGTGGCAGGCGAAGCAGGCGTGCTGCTTGAGCAGCTCGGTCGCCGGCTTCGGGGCAGGTGCAGCCGGCGCGGCGGGTGCAGCGCCTGCCGTCTTCTTGCTCTTGGGCGTGGTGTCCAGGCCGCGCTGCGGGCCGACCAGGCGCTGCTGCTGGGCGAGGTTGCCGCTGGCGTCCAGCGCGTACTCGGGCAGCAGCGAGGCGACCTTGGGCTCGACCGCGCAGTTCTTCATGCAGCTCGATCCCTGGTTGTCGGGCTTGGCCGTGCCCTTGAACTCCGGGCCCGGCCACATCGCATGCGCCCAGGTCTTGCCGTTGCGGTTCGGCAGGCGTTCTTGCACCTGCGCGATGTTCTTGTCCGAGAGCTCGCCGTCCGGCGGCAGCACGTCGGCCAGCGAGAGCAGGTAGGCCGTGACGGCATAGACCTCGTCGGGCTTCAAACTCTTGGGCGCGGTCCAGGGCATGGCGCGGTGGATGTAGTCCCACAGCGTGGACAGGTGCGAGACCTTCATCAGCGTGGTGCGGCCGGGGAACGAGGGATCGAGCAGGCGCTTGGCGTGGCCGGTCTTGATGTCGTCGGGGGTCGTGCCGCCGATCAGCGGCATGAAGACCTCGTTCGACTCGCCGAAGCTGCCGTGGCAGCCCGCGCACTTGGCCTCCCACAGCGTCTCGCCCTGGGCGACCGTGCCGCGGCCGGGCGGCAGGCCCTTGAAGTCCGGGCGCACGTCGATGTCCCAGGCCTTGAGCTCCGCGGGCGTCGTGGTTCTGCCAATACCGGGGAACTTGTCGGCAGCACTGGCGCTGACAGCGCTAAGGGCACCAACGGCGCAAACAAGCGCAAGACCAAGCGCAGGAACAAGCGCGAACTTAGGTGAGCTGGACATTCTTCACCTCCCCGCTTTCCTGCACGAGCCAGGTCTGGATCGAGTTGTTGTGATAGATCGAGCGCTTGCCGCGCACCGCGCGGTTCTGCGCGTAGGTGGGCTGGATCTGGCCCGTCTCGTCGGTGGCGCGGCTCATCACCAGCGCCGGCTTGCCGTCCCAGCTCCAGGGCAGCGTGAAGCGGGTCAGGCAGCGGTCCATCACCGGCGTCTGCAGCACGGCTTCGCGCCAGTTGCGGCCACCGTCGACAGACACATCCACCTTCTTGATGCGACCCCGGCCGGACCAGGCCAGGCCCGAGATCGTGTAGTAGCCCTGGTCGAGCAGCACCTGGCCGCCGCTGGGCGTGGTGACCACGCTCTTCACCTCCTGGATGGAGGTGTACTGGCGGTGCTGGCCGTCGGGCATCAGGTCGACGTAGTGCACATCTTCGTCCTTGGTGGCGTAGGGCTCATCGCCCACCTCGATGCGGCGCAGGTACTTGACCCAGGAGACGCCCTGCACGCCCGGCACGACGAGGCGCAGCGGATAGCCCTGCTCGGGCCGCAGCATCTCGCCGTTCTGGCCGTAGGCCAGCAGCACGTCGCCGCGCTCGATCAGCTCCATCGGGATGGTGCGCGTCATCGAGGAGCCATCCGCGCCCTCGGCCAGCACGAAGCGGCCGCGCTTCTTGTCGTAGCCGCACATCTCCAGCACGTCGATCAGGCGCACGCCGGTGAACTCGCTGCAGCTGAGCATGCCGTGCGTGTACTGCACGGTGGGCACGGCGACGTTGCCCCATTCCATGCCGGTGTTGGCGCCGCACTCGATGAAATGAAAGCGCGAGACCGAAGGCAGGCGCATCAGCTCGTCCATGGTGAAGACCATGGAGCGCTTGAGCATCCCCTCGTCCGAGCCGTTGACCATCAGGCGGTGCTTGGAGGGATCGATGTCCCACCAGCCCTGATGGTGGCGCTCGAAATGCAGGCCGCTGGGCGTGACGATGCCGAACAGGCCCTGCAGCGGCGCGAAGGACACCGAGGCCTGGCGCGTCTGCGTCAGGCCCGGGCTCTGGCGGCGCTGCAGGTTGGCTTCATAGCGCGAGGGCTTGCCGTAGCCTTCCAGCGCCACGGGCTGGCCCAGGGCCAGCGAGTGCTGCGGCAGCTCCAGGATGTTGGCGTCGCCCTCAAGGGGCGAGGTTTGCGCGCGCGCCGTACCGGCCAGCAGGCTGGCGCTGGCGGCGGCAAAGGCGCTGCGCAGGAAGCCGCGACGCTGCGCGGCGGGGGCTGTGATCTGCTCGCGACTGAGCAGGTGCTCCGGCGCCTTGAGCAGGCGGCCCGGGTGGGAGTTCTCGGCGTCCATCATGACGGGCTTTCAGTGGCGCGGTGACAGCAAGCGCTCTTCGGGAGCAATGGATTCGGGGTCGTCGATCTCGATGGCGATCTGGGTGCAGACGGCGCGGCACAGCATGGCGGCGCGCTCGTTCTGGATGCGGTAGACCATGCTCTGGCCCTGGCGCTGGCGGCCCAGCACGCCGGCCCGGTAGAGCTGGTTCAGGTGCTGGGACATGTTGGGCTGCGTGGTGTCGATCTCGTCCAGCAGCTCGCCCACGGTCTTCTCCCCGCGGCACAGCGAGCTGATGATGCGCAGTCGCATCGGCGTGGACATCAGGCTGAAGATCTCGGCCGCCACGGCGTAGACGCGCTCGGCGCTGTCGCCGTCGTCGGGGCTGACAGTCTTGGCATCGGCAGCGGTCTTGGTCATTGCATCATCATATAAGCAAGTGATGATATTCAGGGTAATTGCCAAGCTTGGCTATGGGGCATACCCTGGCCGAAGAGCATGGTGCGCGCAGGGCGCCCCATGCAAAATGACCGTTAGCACAGCTCGTTAGCGCCCCAGGTGAGCTCTCCTCCCGAAATGATCAGCGCCAACCCTGGCTCCGGCCCGCCCCAGGCCCCACATCAGGGCCCGCATCAGCGTTCAGGCTCGCTGCGCTGGCGCATGTCGGCCACCGTGCTGGCTTTCAGTCTCCTGCTGGTGCTCGTGCTGGAGTTTCTCCACGTCAGCCAGGGCGACGAGCCTCTGCGCGAATGGATCAGCACCGCGCTGGTCAGCGCCCTGGTGCGCGATCTCGTGCTCGGTGTGCTGCTGGCCATGTTGATCGTGTGGTTGCTTGATCGCCAGACCCTGCTGCCGCTGCGGCGCCTGGCCGCCAGCAGCGAGGCCTTCGATCCCACGTTGCCGCCCGATGATTCGCGCTTTGACACCGGCAATGCCGCGCCGTCCGAAGTGCAGAAGATCCAGCACTCGCTGAGCCGCGTGCACCGCCAGCTCTGGCAGCAGCTGCAGAGCGAGCAGGGCACGTCCGCACAGCTGCGCGAGCAGCTGCGCCTGGCACAGGCGCAGCTCGATGCCAAGAACCGCGAGCTGGGCACCATGGCCCGCCTTGACACGCTCACGGGCCTGGTCAACCGGCGCGAATTCGACGAAGCCCTGCGCCGCGAGTTCAAGCGCACGCAGCGCCAGCGCGGCCTGCTCTCGCTGGCCGTGCTCGATCTGGATCACTTCAAGCTCTTCAACCTGCGCTACGGCCCGGCCGAGGGCGACGTGGCGCTGCGCCGTGTGGCCAACTTGCTGTCCGCCCACTTCAAGCGCGACACCGACATCGTGGCGCGCCTGGGCGGCGAGGAGTTCGTGGCGCTGCTGCCTGATCTGGGCCTGTCCGAAGCGCAGGCGCGGCTGGAGCAGCTGCGCGAGGAGCTGCGTGCGCTGGGCATTCCGCATGAAGACGGCGTGGGTGAGGAGAAGGCGCTGACGATCTCCATCGGCCTGGCGGCATACAGCCCCGCGCATCCGTACCTGAGCCCGCAGGCGCTGATGCAGGCCGCCGACGAGGCGCTCTACATCGCCAAGCATGCCGGCCGAGACCGGCTCAGCATGGGCGCCAACTAGGCCGCTGCTTCGAGGAAGTTCAGCTCCACGCCGTTGCCTGCGGGGTCGCGGCAGAACACCTGCACCTGCTGCGTCAGCGGCACGCGGACCACGCGGTAGTCGATGCCGCGCGCCTTCAAGGCCGCTTCATAAGCCGGGCGGTCGGTGCAGCGAAAGGCCGAATGGTCGTAGACGCCGTGCCCCGTCGTCGGCACCTCGCTGGCGCGGGCTTCGCTCAGGTGCACGATGGGCTGCTCGCCGGCATAGAGCCAGTAGCCGAAGCTGTCAAAGGGCGGGCGCGCGCCGACCGTGAGGCCGACGACCTCGCAATAGAACTCGCGCAGTGCTTCCATCAGTGCGCGCGATGCGCGCAGATTGATGTGATCGAGCCCGGACAGCGGCATCAGTGAAGGCGGGCGACGAGGGAATCAGCGACCGTGTTCGGTCGCGGCGGCGATCTGCTCGGACACCCGGCGCGCGGCGCGCAGCATCAGGTTCTCGTCGAGCTGGGCCTGCGGCGCGATGGCGGCGGCGATTTCTTCCAGGCGGCTCGGCGCATTGAGCAGCGCCCAGGCCAGGCAGGAGATGGCGGCCACGCTGCGGCGTTGCAGCGCATCGGGCATGTGGAACTCGGCCTGCACTTCCACGTGATGGCGCACATTGGCCACGGCGGCGGGTGCCAGGCCCCAGCTTTCGCACAGGGCGGCACCCAGTGCATCGTGGCTGACGCCAAAGGCGGTGTGTTCCAGCGCGGCCAGCTCTTGATCGGTGCTGGCGGCGCGCAGCATGGCCGGGTAGTGCGAGGGCGCGTGGCGGTAGAGCACGGCCTTGCCGCACTCCTCGAACAGGCCGGCCGAGTGCGCGGCCCACGGATCGACGCCCAGCATCTGGCCCATGCGGCCCATCATCAGGCCGCGCTGCGAGGCGCGCTCCCACACGGGCTCCAGCTCCGCTGCCGGCGGGAAGGCAGCGCGCAGGCCCATCTCGAAGGTGATGGCGGCGACTTCGCGCATGCCGAGGTAGGTCAGCGCCTGGTGCACCGTCTGCACGCGACCGCGCAAGCCGTAGAGCGAGGAGTTCACCGCCTTGAGCACTGCGGCGGCCAGGGCCATGTCGCTTTCCACCAGCGAAGACATTGCCTGCAGATCCACATCCTCGGCCGCCATCAGCAAGGACAACTTGACCAGCACCTCGGGTTGGGTCGGGATCTCGATGTCCAGCGAGCGAAGTTGCGGATCGACAGGCATGTGTCCGTGCGATGGAGTAGTTATGCCGAATGGTAGCGCGTGCGGGCCGCGTCAGCGCACATAGGCATCCCATCCTGTCTTGAGAATCAGCAGGGTCACGACCACGACAAAGAAGCCCCGCACGAAGCCCGTGCCGCGCTTGAGCGCCATTCGCGTGCCGAGCAGGCTGCCCAGCACGTTGGTCACGGCCATCAGAAGGGCCACCTGCCACCAGAAATGCCCCTTGGGAATGAACAGCGCCAGGGCGGCGATGTTGGTGGCCACGTTCATCAGCTTGGCCGTGGCCGAGGCGTGCAGGAAGTCGTAACCGAGCACGCGCACGAACAGGAAAACGAAGAAGCTGCCCGTGCCCGGCCCGAAGAATCCATCATAAAAACCGATGAGAAGCGCGATGGCGCCGGCGGCCAGCGTCTCGGCCGAGCCGTGAAAGCGCGGCTCGTGGTGGCGGCCGAGCTCCTTCTTGGCCAGCGTGTAGAGCAGCACGGCCAGCAAGATCCAGGGCAGGGCGCGGCGCAGGTAGTCGGCGCTGATCATCGTGACCGCCCAGGCGCCGATGAAGCCGCCCACCAGGGCCAGGCCCGCGGCCGGCGCGAGCGCGCGCCAGTTCAGGCTGACGCGGCGCGCGTACTGGCTCGTGGCCCAGGCCGTGCCCCAGACGGAGGCGCCCTTGTTGGTGCCCAGCAGCGTGGCGGGCTCCATCTTCGGGAACACGCTGAACAGCGCGGGCACCAGCACGAGGCCACCGCCTCCCACCACGGCATCGACAAAACCAGCGGCCAGCGAGGCCAGGGCGACGGTACAGAGTTCGGTGAACATCAGGCAGACAAGAAGATCAGGTTTTTGAGGGTGGAAAAGAGAACGGGCGCCTGGATTTGCATCCGGCGCCCGCGAATTGTGACGGTGTCACTTTTATCTTGATCTTGCTCTTGCTGTGTTTGTCTCCTCACCCCGCCTGGCGAGTTGCATTCACAACATCGCGTCGAGTGGACGGGACTGTAGTGAGCCATTTTCGTGCGTGCACTTGGGGTTTACACGATGGTTGCGCACACCATTGGTGCAGTTGGTGTGTGCTAACTCTTGATTTAAGCCTTGCTGCTGTTGAATTCAGCGGTGTTAGCTCCATGCACCACCATGTCAGACGCTTGAAAGAGGGGTGGTTTCTTTCATGAAACGGGAACTTTTGTCTGATCTAGCGGCAATACGTTGAAATCAAACGCCATGCCACCCCTCGATGTCCAGCCTCCTCACCATGGATTCACGCGCCGGCCGTGACGACTTGCTCGCCCTGATGGCGAGGCTGCGCCGCGGCGACGCCCAGGCCTTGGAGCCGCTGTACCGCAGCGAGTCGGGCCCGGTCTACCGCTACGCGCTGGCCTTGTGCGCCAACCCCGCGTGGGCCGCCGATGCCATGCAGGAGGCTTTTGTGGCCTTGGCCACCGAGCCCGAAGCCTTCGACCCGCTGCGCGGCAGCCTCGGCGGCTGGCTGGCGGGCGTGGCGCGCCACCACCTGCTGGCCCGCTGGCGCGAGGCCAAGCGCGAGGTGCTGGACGAGGACGCGCTCGACCCGGACGACGCGCCGCTCACCGAGGCGCCCGAGAAGCGGCTGAGCGACGCGCAGGACCAGGCCGCCATCTGGCAGGCCATCCAGGCCCTGCCCTGGCCTTTTCGCGAGGCGCTCGTGCTCGTGGATCTGCAGGAGCGGGCCTATGTGGAAGCCGCGCGCATCGCCGGCATCGAGATCAACACCCTGCGCAGCCGCCTGCACCGGGCGCGCCAGAAGCTGGCCGCCGCGTTGAAGGAGTTGTCGCCCGAGCTGCCGCGTGCCCAAGGGAGTGCCGCGTGATGACGAACAAGCCCACCACCATGAAGTCCAGTCCCCTGCCCCTGAATCCGCTGAACAGTCTGGAAGACTGGCGCCGCGCCGAACCCACCGCTGCCATGCAGGCCGCCACGCTGGCCGCCGCGCGCCGCGCGCTGGCCCAGCGCCGCAAGCTGCCGACCTGGCTGCCGCGCTGGCTCGCGCCTGTCGTCGTCTGGCTGCCGACCCGCCCGCTGGTGTGGGCCGGCGTCAGCAGCTGCGTGCTCGGCCTGGTCGGCACGGTCGCCGTGTTCACGCTGAGCCTGCCCCAGCAGGTGGCCGGCGCCGCCGAGTTCAGCTCCAGCGCCTTCGTGCCCCTGGTGCCGGCCGAGCGCTTCGAGCATGCGCTGACCCAGCCGGCGGCCGATGGGCTGTCTTCGACGGGCCAGCAGGAATCCGGCGGTCAGCCCCGCGAGGGCCGCGCCTGGGTCGTGACGACCGAGATGCCCGCCGAGCGCCTGGCGCTGCTTGGCCTGCCCTACGACCCGTCGGACGCCGGCCAGCGCGTGCGCGCTGAGCTGCTCGTGCGCCCCAACGGCGAGGTGCTGGCCGTGCGCCTCGTGCCTTGACTTCCCCGATTTTCCCAATTTCCCGCGATTCCCCCCGATTTCTCTGATGCCAAGAACGAAAGGCAAGACCACCATGAAGCACTTCCAACGCGCCCTTTTGTCTGCCGCCCTGCTCGCGGCCCTGCCGCTGCTGGCCCAGGCCCAGGCCCAGCAATCGCCCGAACCCGAAGCCACGCCGCAGCCCAGGGTGGTCGTGCGCACCGACAAGATCGAGATGGACAGCCGGCGCATCGCCATGGACGCCGAACGGGCCAGCCGCGACGCTGAACGTGCCGGCCACGATGCCGAGCGCGCCGCCCGTGAAGCCGCCGAAGTCGCCGACATCGACATCCGCTTCGTCGGCCAGGAAATGGGGCGCGGGCGCGTCGTCAAGGGTGCCCCCTACTGCGCCGACGCCGTCCACGAAACCGTCCAGCCCCTGGCCGACGGCAACCGCATCGTGCGCGCCCAGGTCGACAAGCTCTGCCGCGACGGCGAAGGCCGCACCCGCCAGGAGGTGGAGCGCGGCGGCAAGAAGATCGTCTACCTGCGCGATCCGGTCTCCAAGGAAAGCTGGGTGCTCGACACCGAGGCCAAGACCGCCCGCAAGGCCGGCGGCATGGCCTGGGTGACGCAGGACGATGGTCAGTGGAAGGTATTTGGCGCGCAGATGCGCGAGATGGCGACCAAGATGCGCGAGCAGTTCCGTGGGGAGGGCGCTCCGCCTGCACCGGCCGTGCCGCCCGCGCCGCCGGCCGCGCCCAAGGCGCCGCTGCCGCCGGAACCCGTCGTGCTGACCGAGAACATCAAGGGCTGCGAAGGCAAGGACGCGCCCAAAGACCCGAAGGACGGCAAGACCAAGGTCAAGTGCGAAGTGCGCGTGCAAGTCGTGCGCATGGAGCCCGGCAAGGTTGCCCCGCTGGCGCCGCTGCCTGCGCTGCAGGCCCCGCCGGCCGTGCTGGCCCGCAACGTTGTCTTCGCCCCGCGCGGTGACGGCAGCACCACCTCGCTCCCCCCCAAGGAGATCGAGGGCGTGAAGGTCAACGGCGAGCGCACCAGCTGGACCATCGAGGCCGGCAAGATCGGCAACGAGAAGCCCATCGTCATCACGAGCGACGTGTGGACCTCGCCGGAGCTGATGGTCACCGTCAGCAGCCGCGACTTCGACCCGCGCAGCGGCGAGACGAACTACCGTCTGCAAAACATCAAGCGCAGCGAGCCCGATGCGGCGCTGATGAAGCTGCCGGCCGACTACAAGAAGCTCGAAGCGCCGCACCAGGAAATGCGTGACGTGCGCATCATCCGCGAGCGCGCCACGAAGGATGCGCCCAAGGCCGCGAGCAAGCCCTGAAGTTCACTCCGTCCAGTGCCGGGCGATCCAATCGACCGGCATCACGTAGCGACGGATGCTGCGCAGCTTGCGCTCGGCCTTGAGGCTGGCCTTGACGTGGTCGATGCGGCGCGGGAAGGCGGGTTGATCGTCTTCCCAGCGGCCCAACTGCACGTCGCTCGGGTTCGGGCCGCCGGCAAAGGTCACCATCTTGGCCTTGGCCGGCAGCTTGGCCTGCAAGAAGTACATCAGCGGGAAGGGCGGCACGCAGTGCAGGCGGAACATCCGCGTCCATTCCTCGGGCCAGAACTGGATGCCACCCGGCACGGACTCGGTGATGTAGTGCTGCTCGAAGCGCAGCCGGTCGGCGATGCCTTGCGGGTCCTTGCGGAAGTTCTCGAGGATCTGCGGGTTGCGCCCGACGGGATAGCGGAACACCGAGGTCTGGCCCAGGCGCTGCAGCGGCTTGGACCAGTTGCGGGCCAGATAGACCCGGTCCGGGTCGCCGTGGGTGAAGTAGTCGTCGATGTTGTCCACGATGACCGTGTCCAGGTCCACGAACAGCACCGGGCCGGACAAGCCGGTCAGCTCGGGGATGTTGCCGCCCCACAGCACCAGCTTGCGCCACTTGCCCATGGTGCGGGTCGGCTGGGCGCAGCCCAGGTCGGGCAAGGGAAAGGCATCGACTTCCGGGCGCAGGCCGCTCGGATCGTCGGTCAGGCAGACGAGGCGGAAGTCGCCGGTGATGTGGCGGCGGGCCATGCCGTAGAGGCGGTTCACGTAGTCGGGGCCGTATTTTTGGCCCCACTTCACGCAGATCATCTGCTTCATTCGCTTCCCCTTCGTCAGTCTTGCAACTGGCTGACTTTATGAAGCTTGCATTTCCCTTGCACATGCGGGGGAATGAAGTTCTGTAAATCCGGCTGCGCCGCCGCATCCCCTGGCTGGTGGGCTTTGAAGCGTCTTTGGGCCACACACGACTGGAACAATGGCGGGCATGACCCTGCGCCTGCCTGTCCCGCTCCTGCTTTGTCTGGCCCTGCTGCTTTCGGCCTGCGGTGGCGGTGGTGGGGGATCGGGGGGCTCCACGCCGGTGACGCCCAGCGCGCCGACGCTGACCCTGCCGCAGCATGGCCTGACCGCCGCGCAACTGGGGCTGGTCGTCATTGCCGGCGACGCGACCTCCGAAGCGATGGCCAGCTACTACGCCCAGGCGCGCGGCGTGCCGTCGGCCAACATCGTGCGCGTCAGCCTACCTGCTGGCGCTGCGGGCAGCGCCAGCCTCGACGTGGCGAGCTTGCAGCAGCTGAAGGCGGCCGTGGATGCGGCGCTGCCCAGCACCGTGCAGGCCGTGCTGCTGGTCTGGAAGCTGCCCTTTCAGGTGACGGGCGCCAGTTGCAGCATGGGCATCACCAGCGCCATGACGCTGGGCTTTGACGCCAAGTACTGCGGCGGTTGCCCCGCGACGGCGGCGAGCGCCTATTACGACACCGAGTCCACGCTGCCCTTCACGCAGCTGGGCCTGCGGCCGGCCATGCTGCTGGGCACCAGCACGCTGGCCGACGCCAAGGCGCTGATCGACCGCGGCGTGCAGGCGGACAACAGCTTGCCCACGGGCACCGGCTGGCTGCTGCGCACGAGCGACGTCAGCCGCAGCGTGCGCTACGGCGACTTCAGCGCCCTGCCCGCCGCCTGGTCAGGCCTGCTCAGCTTGAGCTACCAGGACAACTCGACGGGCAGCAGCAGCGATTCGATCAGCGGCAAGAGCAACGTGCTCTTCTACTTCACCGGCCTGGCGGGCATGCCCAACCTGGGCAGCAACAGCTACCGCCCGGGCGCCATCGGCGACAGCCTGACCTCCTATGGCGGCGTGCTCGACGGCAGCAGCGGACAGACGATGGCGACCGACTGGATCGCCGCCGGCCTCACCGCCAGCTACGGCACGGTGGAGGAGCCCTGCAACTGGCAGGAGAAGTTCCCGCGCGCCAGCGTGCTGATCGACCACTACAACCGCGGTGACTCGCTGATCGAGGCCTACTGGAAATCCGTGCAGATGCCGGGCCAGGGCGTGTTCGTCGGCGAGCCGCTCGCCCGCCCCTGGCCGGATGCGCCGAGCCTGACGGTCAGCGCCGGCCAGTACAGCATCAAGACCCGCGGCTTGCGCAGCGGCTCGCTCTACTTCCTGCAGTACCGCCGGCCTGCGGATGCCGATTGGACCGGACTCACGGCCTTCACCGCGCAGCGCTCGGTCACGAGCCTCGTGTCCTCACTGCCGCCCAGCGATGCCACGCAGCTGCGCTGGCTCGGCCCCTGCGCGAGCGACAGCAGCAAGGTGTGCACGCTGGCGCAGTCGAACTAGAGGCGGACGGTTCGCGATTCAGGCTGATTCAGGCGTAGCGCACCGAGCGCTCGCCGCGGCACCAGCCGTACAGCGCCATGCCGGTGTTGGCGGCGATCTCGATGGCCATCGAGGTCGGCGCCGAGATCGTCGCCAGCAGCGGCACTTTGAGCCGCGCGCACTTGAGCACCAGCTCCGAGCTGGCGCGGCTGCTCATGATGACGAAGCCCTCGCTCAAGGACTCGCGCGCCAGCACGCGGCTGCCCAGCAGCTTGTCCAGCGCGTTGTGGCGGCCCACGTCTTCCATCACCTGGATCAGCTCGCCGTCGGGCGAAGCCCAACCGGCGGCATGGTGCGCGCCGGAGGCCTTGTTCATCACTTGCAGGTGCGGCAGCTGCTCGAAGGCCCGCGCGATGGCGGCGGCTTCGATCTGCAGCGGCGAGCTGAGCGGCGTTGGCGTGAGGTCCAGCGCTTGCAGGCTGTCGATGCCGCACAGGCCGCAGCCCGTGCGGCCGGCGAGGTTGCGGCGGCGCTCCTTCAAGCGCATCTCGGCCGCAGCGGCGATCTCGATCTGCACCTCGCAGCCGCGCTGGCCCTCAAGGATGTCGATGCCGAAGCATTCATCGCGCCGCTCCAGCAGTCCTTCCGTCAATGCAAAACCGAGCGCGAAGGCTTCCAGATCGGCCGGCGTGGCCATCATCACGGCGTGCGAGATGCCGTTGAAGACCAGGGCCACGGGCGCCTCGACGGCGACCCGATCCGACTCCGTCGCGGCTTGCGCCTGCGCCTGTGTTTGCGCCTGCGCGTGCGCGCTGCGGCGAACCCCGACTTCCTTCAGCGGCTCCACTTCACAGCCGTCCGCGGTGCGCGCGAAGGGCCTCGGCCGTTGTCAGATTGAGTTCGCCGTAGCCCACGGCGTCCACGTGCGCCAGCAGTTCGCGGCGCATGCGCGGCTCCCAGAACTTCTTGATGTGCGTGGCCACGCCGTCCAGCGCTTCCTCGCGGTCCGGGAAGGACGCGAAGAACTCGCCGATCTGGTTGGCCATCTTGATCAGGTTCTCAACGTGCATGGTTCAGCAAGGCTTCTTGGTTTTCCGAGAAGACCTTGTACTCCTTCTGCCAGGTCGAAGGCTGCATCACCGGCAGCACCTGCACGGCCGTCACCTTGTACTCGGGGCAGTTGGTGGCCCAGTCGGAGTTGTCGGTGGTGATGACGTTGGCGCCGGACTCGGGGAAGTGGAAGGTCGTGTAGACGACGCCCGGCTGCATGCGTTCGCTGATCACGGCACGCAGCACGGTGTAGCCCGCGCGGCTTTCGATGCCCACCCAGTCGCCCTCTTTGATGCCGCGCTCCTCGGCGTCGTGCGGATGCACTTCCAGCCGGTCCTCGCTGTGCCACTGGTTGTTGGGCGTGCGCCGCGTCTGCGCGCCGACGTTGTACTGCGAGAGGATGCGCCCCGTGGTCAGCAGCAGCGGGAACTTGCGCGTGACCTTCTCGGGCGTGGGGATGTACTGCGTGATCAGGAAGCGACCCTTGCCGCGCACGAACTTGCCCACGTGCATGATGGCCGTGCCGGCTTCCTCGGTGTTCTCGTTGCAGGGCCACTGGACGGAACCCAGGCGCTCGATCTTCTCGAAGCTCACGCCGTGGAAGGTCGGCGTCAGCGCCGCGATCTCGTCCATGATCTGCGACGGATGCCTGTAGTTCATCGGATAGCCGAGCGCGCTGGACAGCTTGCAGGTCACTTCCCAATCGGCCAGGCCCGCCAGCGGCGGCATCACCTTGCGCACGCGCGAGATGCGGCGCTCGGCGTTGGTGAAGGTGCCTTCCTTTTCCAGGAAGCTCGAACCCGGCAGCAGCACGTGCGCGTACTTGGCCGTCTCGTTCAGGAAGATGTCCTGCACGACGATGCATTCCATCGAAGACAGCGCCTCCGACACATGCTGCGTGTTCGGGTCGGACTGCACGATGTCCTCGCCCTGGCAGTACAGGCCCTTGAAAGTGCCCGTCAGTGCGGCCTCGAACATGTTCGGGATGCGCAGGCCCGGCTCGGGCTGCAGCTCCACGCCCCAGTGCGATTCGAAGAGGCTGCGCACGGTGGTGTCGGAGATGTGGCGGTAGCCCGGCAGCTCGTGCGGGAAGCTGCCCATGTCGCAGCTGCCCTGGACGTTGTTCTGCCCGCGCAGCGGGTTCACGCCCACGCCTTCGCGGCCGACGTTGCCGGTGGCCATCGCGAGGTTGGCGATGCCGATCACCATCGTCGAGCCCTGTGCGTGCTCGGTCACGCCAAGGCCGTAGTAGATCGCGGCGTTGCCGCCGGTGGCGTAAAGGCGCGCAGCGGCGCGCACCGTGGCGGCTGGCACGCCGGTCTCTGCTTCCAGCGCCTCTGGCGAGTTCTCTGCCTTCGCCACGAAATCGCGCCAGTGCTGGAAGGACTTCGGATCGCAGCGCTCGGCCACATAGGCTTCGTCCACCAGGCCTTCGGTCACGACCACGTGGGCCAAGGCCGAGATGATGGCCACGTTCGTGCCGGGCTTGAGCGCCAGGTGGTGCTCGGCCTTGATGTGCGGGGCGCTCACGATGTCGATCGCGCGCGGGTCCACCACGATCAGCCTGGCGCCTTCGCGCAGGCGCTTCTTCATGCGCGAGGCGAACACCGGGTGGCCGTCAGTCGGATTCGCGCCGATGACCATGATCACATCGGCCTTCTCCACGGACTTGAAGGTCTGTGTGCCGGCCGAGGTGCCGTAGGTCTGGCCCAGGCCGTAGCCGGTGGGCGAGTGGCACACGCGAGCGCAGGTGTCCACGTTGTTGTTGCCGAAGGCGGCGCGCACGAGCTTTTGCACGAGGTAGGTTTCCTCGTTCGTGCAGCGGCTGGAGGTGATGCCGCCGATGGAGTCGCGGCCATGCTGGGCCTGGATGCGCTTGAACTCGGACGCCGCATGGTTGATCGCCTCATCCCAGCTCACCTCACGCCACGGATCCGTGATCTTGGCGCGGATCATCGGCTTGGTGATGCGGTCCTTGTGCGTGGCGTAGCCCCAGGCGAAGCGGCCCTTGATACAGGAGTGGCCCTCGTTCGCCTTGCCGTCCTTCCACGGCGTCATGCGAATGACCTCGTTGCCCTTCATCTCGGCCTTGAACGAGCAGCCCACGCCGCAGTAGGCGCAGGTCGTGATGGCCGAATGCTCGGGCTGGCCGCGCTCGATGACGGTCTTCTCTTGCAGCGTGGCGGTCGGGCAGGCCTGCACGCAGGCGCCGCAGCTCACGCATTCGCTGTCCATGAAGGGCTGGTCCTGGCCCGGCGAGACGCGGCTCTCGAACCCGCGGCCCGAGATCGTCAGCGCGAAGGTGCCCTGCGTTTCCTCGCAGGCGCGCACGCAGCGGTTGCAGACGATGCACTTGGACGCGTCGTAGGTGAAGTACGGGTTCGACTCGTCCTTCTGGTCTTGCAGGTGGTTGGCGCCGTCATAGCCGTAGCGCACATTGCGCAGGCCCACGACGCCGGCCTGCGTTTGCAGCTCGCAGTCGCCGTTGGCCGAGCAGGTCAGGCAGTCCAGCGGGTGGTCGGAGATGTAGAGCTCCATCACGCCCTTGCGCAGCTGCTGCAGCTTGTCGCTCTGCGTGCGCACGTTCATGCCGGCTTCGGCGGGCGTGGTGCAGCTGGCGGGGAAGCCCTTGCGGCCGTCGATCTCCACCAGGCACAGGCGGCAGGAGCCGAAGGGCTCCAGGCTGTCCGTGGCGCAGAGCTTCGGCACCATCACGCCGGCCTCGGTGGCGGCGCGCATGAGCGACGTGCCGGCCGGCACGGTGACGGGCATGCCGTCGATGGTGAGCGTCACTTCCTGCTCGGACGTGCGGCGCGGGGTGCCGTAGTCGATGTCGGGGTCGATCATGCGTACTCCTTCGCCTGGGTGCCGGCAAAGTCCTCGGGATAGTGATTCAAGGCCGAGAGGACCGGATAAGGCGTCATGCCGCCCATGGCGCAAAGCGAGCCATGCAGCATGGTGTCACAAAGGTCGCGAAGCAGGTGGATTTGCTGCTCGCGCTTCTGGGGTGTTTCGGCGCGGCCGATCTTGTCGATCACCTCCACGCCGCGGGTGGAACCGATGCGGCAGGGCGTGCACTTGCCGCAGGACTCGATGGCGCAGAACTCCATGGCATAACGCGCGAGTTGAGCGAGGTCGGCCGTGTCGTCGTGCACGACGATGCCGCCGTGGCCCAGCACCGCACCCATCGCCGCATAGGCTTCGTAATCCATCGGCGTGTCCCACTGCGATTCGGGCAGGTAGGTGCCGAGCGGCCCGCCGACCTGCACGGCCTTGATCGGCCGGCCGGAAGCCGAGCCGCCGCCGTAGTCGTAGAGGATCTCGCGCAGCGTGGCGCCAAAGGCCAGCTCGATCAGGCCGCCGTGCTTGATGTTGCCGGCGAGTTGCAGCGGCAGCGTGCCGCGCGAGCGGCCCATGCCGAAGTCCTTGTAGTGCTCCGCCCCCTTGGCCAGGATGATGGGCACCGAGGCCAGCGTGATCACGTTGTTGATGACGGTCGGCTTGCCGAACAAGCCCGAAACAGCCGGCAGCGGCGGCTTGGCGCGCACGATGCCGCGCTTGCCTTCCAGGCTTTCCAGCAGGGCGGTCTCTTCGCCGCACACGTAGGAGCCGGCAGCCTTGCGCACCTGGAGCTTGAAGCCGCTCAAGTAACCCGCTTCTTCAGCGGCGGCGATGGCTTTGTCCAGCGTGGCGATGGCGTGCGGGTATTCGGAGCGCACGTAGATGTAGCCCGCGCTCGCGCCCACCGCGTGACCGGCGATGGCCATGCCCTCGATCAGCAAGAAGGGATCGCCCTCCATCACCATGCGGTCGGAGTAGGTGCCCGAGTCGCCTTCGTCGGCATTGCAGACGATGTACTTCTGCGGGCCGGCGGCTGCGGCCACCGTCTTCCACTTGATGCCTGCGGGAAAGGCGGCGCCGCCGCGGCCGCGCAGGCCGGCGTCGAGCACCGCCTGCACGACGGCGGCGGGCTCCATGGCGCGCGCGACCTTCAGGCCGGCAAAGCCCTCGTGGGCCAGGTAGTCATCGAGCGACAGCGGATCCGTCACGCCCACGCGGGCGAAGGTCAGCCGCTGCTGCTTCTTGAGATATGGGATCTCTTCGGTCAGCCCCAGGGCCAGCGCATGCGCGCCGCCGGTGAGGAAGCCGGCTTCGAAGAGATCGGGGACGTTGGCCGCCTCGACCGGGCCGTAGGCCACGCGGCCGGCGGCGGTCTGCACTTCGACCAGGGTTTCCAGCCACATCAGGCCGCGCGAGCCGTTGCGGACGATGCTCACATCGAGTCCGCGCTTGTGCGCTTCTTCCGTGATGCGGCGCGCCACGCGATCGGCGCCAACAGCGAGCGCGGCGGAATCGCGGGGAACGAAGACGGTGATGCTCATGACTGCACCTCGGCGATCAAGGCATCGAATTTGGCCGGCGTCATGCGGGCGTGCAGCTCATCGCCCAGCATCAGCGCGGGAGAGGAGGAGCACAGGCCCAGGCAATAGACGGGCTCGAGAGAGAAGTCGGCCGTGTGCTCGTGCAGCTTGCAGCCGAGACGACTCTCGGCATGCTCGATCAGGGCGTCTGCGCCCCGGCTCTTGCAGGCTTCGGCGCGGCACATCTGCAGCACGTGGCGGGCCGGCTTCTCGCTTCTGAAGTGGTGGTAGTAAGTGACGACCCCATGGACCTCGGCGCGCGAGAGGTTGAGCCCGGCCGCGATCTGCGGCACGGCCTCAGACGGGATGAACCCCAGCGCGTCCTGCAGCTCATGGAGGATGGGCAGCAGGGCACCGGGCTCTTGCGCGTGGTGCGCGAGGGCGTCGCGCACCAGGGTCTGTACATCAGGGGTCGTCATCTGAACTACGCGTCGATCAGTGGAAGAACTTGCCGGCGCTCAGGATCGTGCGGTACACGCCCCAGGCCAGCGGGATGCCGACAGCCAGCCAAGCCAGTGCCACCGTGAAGGCCGGCGTTGTCGCCGCCTTGCCCGAGCCTTGGCCGACTTCGTTGGCCACTGCACGATCATGCGCCAGGCGCTTCTCTTCAGCCAGTTCGGCCTCGGTCATGAAGTGCTTGTCGGCCACCGGACGGATCATCAGGTTGCAGATCAGGCCGATCACCAGCATGCCCACCAGGATGTACATGGTCTGGTTGTAGACCTGCTCGCGCGGGATGCCCAGGCTCAGCTGGTAGTCGCGCATGTAGTTCACGACGACGGGGCCGAAGATGCCGGCCATGGACCAGGCGGTCAGCAGCCGGCCGTGAATGGCGCCCACCATCTGCGTGCCGAACAGGTCACCCAGATAAGCCGGCACGGTGGCAAAGCCGCCGCCGTACATGCTCAGGATGATGCAGACGGCACCCACGAAGGCCAGCTTGGAGCCGGCAGCAGCGCTGCTGGGCAGGCTGGCGTACATGATGCCGCCGAGCACGAAGAAGACCACATAGGTCATCTTGCGGCCCAGCTTGTCCGACAGGCTGGCCCAGAAGAAGCGGCCGCCGATGTTGAACAGGCTGATCAGCGCGGCGAAGCCCGCGGCAACGCCGGCGATCGCGGTCAGCTGGGTCTTGTCCAGCTCACCGAACTTGGCCTCAATGCCGATCAGGCTGCCGCCGAACACTTCCTGCAGCATCGGGCTGGCCATGCCGATCACGCCGATGCCGGCGGACACGTTCATGCACAGCACCAGCCACACGAGCCAGAACTGCGGAATGCCCCAGACCTTCTTCACATGCACGTGGCGCTGCGTGATCATGGTGTTGGCCGCCTTGGCTGCCGGCGGCGTCCAGCCCTCGGGCTTCCAGCCCGAAGCCGGCACGCGGTAGAGCAGCGCGCCGCCCATCATGAAGACGAAGTACACGGCCGCCATCACCAGGAAGGTTTGCGCCACGCCCACGTCGGTCGCCGTGGCGAAGCTCTTCATCAGCTCGGCCGCGAGCGGCGAGCCGATCATGGCACCGCCGCCGAAGCCCATGATGGCCATGCCGGTGGCCATGCCGCGGCGGTCCGGGAACCACTTGATCAGCGTGGACACGGGCGAGATGTAGCCCAGGCCCAGACCCACGCCCCCGATCACGCCGGAGCCCAGCCACATCAGCCAGAGCTGGTGACTGGAGACGCCGAAGGACGAGATCACCAGGCCGCCGGCCCAGCAGATCGCGGCCACGACACCGGCCTTGCGCGGGCCGACGTGTTCGAGCCAGCCGCCCCAGATGGCGGCGGAGATGCCCAGGATCACGAAGAACAGCGTGTACATCCAGCCGAGCGATGCCACGGTCCAGTTGCAGTCCGTGCCGCCCAGGTTGGCCAGCAGTGCGGGCAGCACGTCCAGGCCCTTGCCGCAGACCGGGGCTGCGGTGCCCAGCGCCTTGGACAGCGGCAGCCAGAACACCGAGAAGCCGTAGGCCATGCCGATGCACAGGTGGATGGCCAGGGCCGCCGGGGGAACAAGCCAGCGGTTGAAGCCCGGGCCTGCGATGGTTCTTTCCTTGTCCAGGAAGCCCGGTTGACCCGTGCCCTGGTTATTTCCGAGAACAGCCGACATGTGGTGTCTCCTATTTATGGATGAGCGCCTGTCGGCGCGAGCGGGAGTGTGTAAGCGGCATTTGCCGGCAGTCCAATTTGTTTCAGGAATGGATCCATAGGTGTGAAAAATGAGGGTTTGCTAGGGGAGGGAGGAGAAGGAAAAGGAAGACGAAGACGACGAGGAAAGCGAGCCCAGCCATTCGGGCGAATGGGCCAGGGCCAGCGCGGCTTCCAGCGTGCGCGAGGCCTGGTTGCTGCCGTGCAGCATGAAAGCGATGGGCACCTCGATCTGCGGCGCCACGAGCGGGCGCACGCAGAGCTCGCCAAAGCCCGGCAGCGCGTCGACGAGTGAGCCCGGCAGCACGCTGCACACGGTGCTGGCGCGCACGGCCTGCACCAGCGTCAGCACGGCATTGGTCTCGATGGCGGGCTGCGGCGCCTGGCCGCAGGCGGCGACGAAGGCCTGGTCCACGACCTTGCGGTTGTGCATCTCGGGGCTGAGCAGGCACAGCGGCAGCTTCGCCGCCTCGGTCCAGCCGATCGGCGGGCCGACCTTGAGCGTGCTGGCGCCCGGCTCGCCGCCTTCGCGCGAGAGCAGGAAGTAGCGCTCGGTGTACTGCGGCACGACGCGTAAGAGCGCATGGCTGCCGGCGAGCCGCTCCGTGTAGCCCAGACCCAGGTCGAGCGCGAGGCTCTCGAGGCCGGTTTCGATCTCGACCGAGCTCATCGAGCGCAGCGTGGGCCGGATGCCCGGGTGCTTCTCGCGCAGCAGCGCCACGAAGCGCGCCGCCACCGGCGTGGCCGTGGGCACGGCGCCCAAGACGAGGTGGCCGATCGGCTGGCCGGCCTGGCTTTGCAAGTCCTGTTGCAGCAGCTCGTGCTCGTGCAGCATGCGCCGCGCGCTGGCGAGGATGCGTTCGCCCTCGGGCGTGAAGCCGGCGAAATTGCGGCCGCGCTTGACCACGGCCACACCAAAGTTGGCCTCCAGCGCCCGGATCGCGTTGGACAGCGCTGGCTGCGTCACATGGCAGGCCAGGGCTGCGCGTCCGAAGTGGCGATGGTCGTCCAGCGCCACCAGATACCTGAGCGAGACGAAAAGGTTCATGAACGGCGGGCAGTATGTGCGCCGCACAAAGGCGAAGGCCTGGGGAAACCCCGGGCTTCAGGAGAAAATGCAGCCCTCATGTCCGCACCCCGCCCGCGCGTGCTGTCGCTCATCCCGCCGATGACACAGCTGAACACGCCCTATCCATCGACCGCCTACCTGACCGGCTTCCTGCGCTCGCGCGCAGTTCCGGCCGTCCAGCACGATCTCGCGCTGGCGCTGGTTCTGCGACTTTTTTCACGCTCCGGTTTCGAGCGGCTGCTGCTCGCTGTGCGTGCCGCGCCACAGACGCCGACGCTGTCACACTTTGTCAACGCACATGAGCGTTATGTGGCGACGGTCGAGCGCGTCATCGCCTTCTTGCAGGGGCGCGATTCCACGCTGGCGCACCGCATCAACACGCGTCAGTTCCTGCCCGAGGGCCCGCGCTTCGCAGCCCTGGATCACTACCTGAGCGAAGAGGGCGAAGACCCGCTCGCCTGGGCCTTTGGCGCCCTCGGCCTGCAGGACCGTGCGCGCCACCTGGCCACGCTGTACCTGAACGACCTGGCCGACGTGCTGCGCGACGCCGTCGATCCGCGTTTCGAGTTCGTGCGCTATGCGGAGCAACTGGCGACGAGCCAGCCCAGCTTCGATCCGTTGGCCGATGCGCTGGCCGCTGCGCCCAACCTGATCGACGACACCCTGCGCGAGCTCACGCTGGAAACACTGGCCGAGCACCGGCCGCAGCTGGTGCTGCTCTCCGTGCCCTTCCCTGGTGCGGTGTATGCGGCGCTGCGCATCGCGCAGGCGATCAAGGCGCACGACCCGTCGATCGCGGTTGCGCTGGGCGGGGGCTTCGTGAATACCGAGCTGCGCCAGCTGCGCGAGACGCGCATCTTCGATGCCGTGGACTACATCACCCTCGATGGGGGCGAGCGCCCCTTGCTCGCCTTGGTGGAGCACCTGAGCGGCGAGCGGTCGCGTTCACGCCTGGTGCGCACCTTTGTTCGTGAAGCGGGCGCGGTGAAGTTCATCAACTTCCCCGAGCCCGACATTCCCTTCGACGAGGTCGGCACGCCGACCTGGGACGGCCTGCCGCTTGAGAAGTACTTGTCGCTGCTGGACATGCTCAACCCCATGAACCGGCTCTGGAGCGACGGCCGCTGGAACAAGCTGACGGTGGCGCACGGCTGCTACTGGAAGAAGTGCAGCTTTTGCGACGTAAGCCTGGACTACATCTCGCGCTACGAGGCCGCTTCGGCCACGACGCTGGTGGACCGCATCGAGACCATCGTCAAGGAAACCGGCCAGACCGGCTTTCACTTCGTCGACGAAGCCGCGCCGCCCAAGGCGCTCAAGGCGCTGGCGCGCGAGTTGCAGGCGCGACAGGTGGACGTCTCGTGGTGGGGCAATGTGCGCTTCGAGAAGACCTTCACGCCGGCGCTGGCGCAGGAGCTGGCCGACAGCGGCTGCATCGCCATCTCGGGCGGGCTGGAAGTGGCGTCAGACCGCTTGCTGAACCTGATGAAGAAGGGCGTGAGCGTCGAGCAGGTCGCCCGCGTCACCAAGGGCTTTGCCGATGCGGGCGTGCTCGTGCACGCCTACCTGATGTACGGCTTTCCCACGCAGACCGTGCAGGACACCGTGGACGCGCTGGAGTACGTGCGCCAGCTGTTTGAGAACGGCTGCATCCACAGCGGTTTTTTCCACCGCTTTGCCTGCACCGTGCATTCACCGGTGGGCCTGAACCCGCAGGACTACGGCGTGGATCTGCTGCCGCTGCCGGACAGCCCGTTCGCGATGAACGACGTGGGCTTTGTGGATCCCACCGGCACCGATCACGACGCCATGGGCCGCGCGCTCAAGAAGGCGATCTACAACTTCATGCACGGCATCGGCGTGGACAGCGACGTGCGCAGCTGGTTCGACGTGCGGGTGCCGAAGACGACGGTCAAGCGCGGGCACATCGCCCGCGCCTTGGAAGCCGCCGCCTAAAGGCTTGTTCAGTTGGCGGCGCTCCAGCCCCCACCCAGCGACCGCGCCACCGCCACGGCTGCGAGCAGCCGCTGCGTGGCGATCTGCGCGGCGTCGCGGTCGGCCGAGAGGCTGCTGCGCTGGGCATCGGTCACGTCCAGGTAGTTGGACACGCCGCGCTCGTAGCGGGCCTTGGCCACTTCACCGGCACGCGCCGCGGCGGTCTGTGCGCCGGCCTGCACGCGGGCTTGCTCCTGCAGCTGCTGCACGTCGTTGAGCGAGTCTTCCACTTCACGCAGTGCCGTCAGCAGCCTCTGCTGATGGTTGGCCACGCCTTCGGCATAACGCGCTTTCGCGGCGGCGAGATTCGCCTGGTTGCGACCACCGTCGAAGATCGGCAGCGACAAGCCCAGCGGGCCGACCGAGAACTGGCGCGAGTTCGATTGCAGCAGGTCCGACAGCGGCTGCGAGACGAAGCCGAAGTTGCCGGTCAGGCTGAAGCTGGGATAAAAGGCCGCCTCGGCCACGCCCACCTGCGCGTTCAGCGCACGCAAAGCGGCCACGCTGCCGGCCAGGTCGGGGCGCTGGCTCAACAGGCTGGCGGGCAGGCCCACCGGGACCTGCGGCGGCGCGGGCAGATCGATGCGCGCATCGGCGGCCAGCAGCGGCTCGCTCGGCGAGGCGCCGACCAGCACGGCGAGCGCATGCTCGGCGTCGGTGCGCTGGCGGTGCACGTCTTGCAGCGCGGAGCGGGCATTGGCCGTCTCGATGCGTGCGCGGGAAAGATCGAGCTCGTTCGATACGCCTGCATCGAAGCGCGACTGAACCAGACCTTCCGACTCTTCGCGGGTGGCCAGCGCATCGGCCAGGATGCGGGCCTGGACGTCGAGGCCGCGCAGCTGCCAGTAGGTGCTGGCGATCTGGCTGGACAGCGTCAGCAGCACGCCGCCGTGATCGTCGCGCGCGGCTTCGAGCTGCGCTTGGCTCGACTCGACGAGCCGGCGCACACGGCCCCAGGCGTCGATCTCGTAGGACATCGAGGCGCCCAGCGAGTTGTTCATGCCCTTGACGACCGCGTTGTGCTGCAGGATCGCCTGCGAGCTGTTGCCGGAGTTGCGCTGGTAGCTGCTGCCGGCGTTCAGGTTCACCTGCGGCGTGGTGGCAGCGCGCGCGGCGCCGAGCTGGGCCTCGGCTTGCGCCAGGCGCTGTGCGCTGGCCTGCACGCTCGGGCTGTCGGCGAAGGCGCGGGCTTCGAGCGCATTGAGCGTGGCGTCGTTGAACAGCGTCCACCACTGGTTCGTCAGCGCGGCGGCGGGAGCGTCGGCATGGCGATAGCTGGCCGTCTGCGGTGCGCTGGGCGCCTTGAAATCGGGGCCGACTGCGGCGCAGCCGGAGAGCAGTGCGGCGATGGCGGCCGCGGCGAGAAGAGAGGTCTTCATGGCAGTTCTTTCTTCAATCAATCAATGCGCGGCATTGCCGCCGCCGGACGGCGACTTCACGCCATCGGCCAACCAGAGGATCACGATGCAGCCGAACAGGATGGCGGCCATGATCAGGAATGCGTCGTTGTAGGCCAGCACATAGGCTTCGCGGCGCGTGATGCGGTCCACCATGCCGATGGCCTGCTGCGAGGCCATCGCCGGGTCCATGCCCTTGGCGGTGAAGGCGGCGCCGAGGGCTTCAAGCCGGCTGCGGGTGGCTTCCGAAAACAGCGTCACCGCTTCGCCCAGGCGGGCCGAGTGCAGCTGCTCGCGGTTGCTCAGCATCGTGGCCAGCATCGCCAGGCCCACCGAGCCGCCGAGGTTGCGCGTCATGTTGAACAGGCTCGATGCGGACGGTGTGTCCTTGGGCGAGATGCCTTGCATGGCGAAGTTGGAGAGGGTCAGCATGATGAAGGGCTGGCCCAGAGCGCGCACGATCTGCGACCACAGCAGCTGGTCGTAGCCGGTCAGCGCCGTCATGTTGGCGTTCATCAGGCAGGAGACACCGAACATGCCCAGGCCGATCGAGCACAGGACGCGGTTGTCCACGCGGCTGGAAAGTTGCGCCACCAGCGGCATGATGAACAGCTGCGGCAGGCCCGACCACATGATCACCTCGCCGATCTGCATCGGCGTGTAGCCGGCGATTTGGCCCAGGTACAGCGGCAGCAGGAAGGACGAGCCGTACAGCGCCATGCCCGTCGTGGCGGCCAGCAGCACGGCCACGAAGAAGTTGCGCTGGCCGTAGAGCCGCACGTTGACGAAGGGCTCGGCGCGCAGCAGGCTGATCAATATCCAGCCGACGATGCCGACGAAGGCCAGCACGGCAAAGCGCAGGATGAAGCTCGACGCGAACCAGTCGTGCGAGTTGCCTTCTTCCAAGAAGATGGTGAGGCTGGCCAGGCCCACGGCCATGAAGCCGATGCCGATCCAGTCTGCGTTCTTGAGCAGCTTCCAGTTGCGCGGCTCCGGGTCCAGCCCCCAGAGGATGCCGCCGATCAGCATCAGGCCGGGCACCCAGTTCACGTAAAAGATCGAGGGCCAGCCGTAGAGGTCGGTCAGGTAGCCGCCGAGCGTGGGGCCGAGCGTGGGCGCCATGGTGGCGGTGAGGCCGAACATGGCCATGCCCACGGCGCGCTTGGAGGGCGGCAGCTTGGCCATCACCAGCGTCATCGCCATCGGGATCAGCGCGCCGCCGGTGAAGCCCTGCATCATGCGGAACACGATCATGCTGGGCAGGTTCCAGGCCGCGCCGCAAAGCGTGGAGCAGACCAGGAACAGCGCCGTCGTGCCCACCATGTAGGCGCGCATGCCCAGCACGCGGGCCAGCAGCGCCGTCAGCGGGATGACGACGATCTCGGCGCACAGGTAGGCCGTGGAGATCCACGAGCCTTCTTCTTGCGTGGCCGACAGTGTGCCCAGGATGTCCCTCAGCGAGGCGTTGGTGATCTGGATGTCCAGCACCGCCATGAAGGCGCCCAGCAGGCCGGCGGCGACGGCGAACCAGGTGCGCGCGTCGACTTTGGCGTGGGGGTCGGCCAGCATCGGCGCCAGCGCGGCGGAGGATGAGGAGCTCGTTGCCATGATGGGCAGCCTCTCGTGCGTGTTGCTTACTGCTTGGCGCCAGGCTGGCGCAGGTCGATCTCGATCACGGCGGACATGCCCGGCACCAGGCGGCCGGCCAAGCGCTTGCGGTCGGCGTCGGAGAAGGTCACCTTCACCGGGATGCGCTGGACGATCTTGGTGAAGTTGCCCGTGGCGTTGTCGGCCGGCAGCAGCGAGAACTGGTTGCCCGAGGCGGGCGAGAAGCTGTCGAGGCGGCCCACCAGGTGTTCATCGGCCAGCGCGTCGATCTTCACGCTCACCTGCTGGCCCACGTTCAGACCGGCGAGCTGGGTTTCCTTGAAGTTGGCCTGCACCCAGACCTCGTCCTGCACGATGGCAGCGATCTGCTGGCCCGGCTGGATGCGCTGGCCCAGTTCCAGGTCGCGCTTGCCCACGCGGCCATCGACGGGCGCGACGATGCGGTTGTAGCCCAGCTGCAGCTGCGCATCCTTGGCCTGCGCCTGCAGCACCTTGATCTGCGCTTCCATCACCTTGCGCGAGGCCTGGGCCGCGCTCACCTGTGCCTGCGCGGCGCCCACGGCGTCCTTGCGGGCCTGCAGGTCGGCGCCGGCGCTGGCGCGTGCGGCCACGGCGGCGTCGAGCTCGGCCTTGGAGATGGCCTTCATCTGCGCGTTGTGCAGCTCGGACAGCCGGGTGGCGTCTTGCTGCGTGCGCGTCAGCGTGGCCTGCGACTGCAGCACTTGCGCGGCTGCACCGCTGGCGCTGGCGCGGGCCTGGGCGATCTGGGCGTCGGCCTGGGCCAGCTGCTGCTGGGCCTGTGCGATCTGGGCTTCGATCTGTTCCAGGCGCACGCGCTGGTCGGCCGGGTCCAGTTCAGCCAGCACATCACCGGCGTGCACGTACTGGTTGTCCTGGACCAGCACCTTGCTGACCACGCCCGGGATTCGGGACGAGATCGGGTGCACATGGCCGGTCAGGTAGGCGTTGTCGGTCTCGGCGAAGTAGTGGCCGTGCCAGACCATGCGCCCGCCCAGGCCCAGCGCGGCGAGGGCCAGCACGCTGGCGATGGCGACGATGCGGCGCTTGGAAGAGGTGGGGGCGGGAGCGGCGGCAACCGGAGTCGCAGCGGCGGCCAGGGCGGCGGGGGTGGGCTTGTTGTCCATGGTGCGTGCAGGCTCAGCGTTGGGGTGGATCGGGGGTATTAATGAAACTGATGGATTTCATTATTGGTGGCTGAAGCCATCTTGTCAAGAAATGAAATCTTGCCATTTCATTAATGAGGCATAAACTCACGGGCCATGACCGCCGCCAAGACCTCCACCCCGAAGACACCCAAGGCGCCTAAGGCACCCAAGGCCTCCCAGTCCCGCTCCGCCGGGCGCCCGCGCGCCGAAGACGTGGAAGTGCGCGCCCAGGAGCTGCTCCTGGCCGCCGGCCGGCTCTTCATCAAGAACGGCTTTTCCAAGGTCAGCCTGGAGATGATTGCGCGCGAGGCCCGCGTGGCGATCCGCACCATCTACGTGAAGTTCGGCGGCAAGGCGGGCCTGGTGAAGGCGCTGATGGAGGCCAAGCGCGAGGACTTCCTGAGCAGCCGCACGCTCGGCCAGGATCCGCGTCCCGCGGCCGAGGCCCTGCGCGACTTCGCCCACGAGCTGCACACCTTGCTCAACACGCCCGAGGCCCAAGCCTTGCAGCGCATGGTGGCCGCCGAGGCGCAGACCGAACCCGAGCTGGCCGAAACCTTCTTCGCTCACGGGCCTGGCATCACCCACGCCACCCTGCGCCACTACTTCGACCGGCCCGACGTGCGCGCCCAGCTGCGCGAGGACCTGCCCTTCGATCAGTTGCCGGTGTTCTTTGTGGCCTGCGTGATCGGCGATTCGCTGTCGCGCCTGCTGCAGCGTCCGCGCAAGGATGCGACGCCGCAGGCGCTGGACGAGCGGCTGAAGCTGTTCTTCCGGGCCTGCCTGCGCTAGCCCACGAGCGGCCAGCGGCCGAGTTCGTCGTAGCGCGATTGGCCGACGTGGCTGACGAGCAGCACGAAGTCGGTGGCCGTCCACAGGATCGGCTCGACCGGTCTCGGTTCGTGCCGACGCAGCTCGGTGTAGAACAAGGTCAGGTGCGGCGTGCTGCCGACCTTGGGCGCCATGCCGTATTGCTTGAGCGCACGGCCGAGCAGGCGCGCGAACTGCGTCACCCGCTCATTGCCCGAGCCCACGAGCACGACGGCCTTGGTGAAGTGCTGCAGCTGATCGAGGCGAACGGCCAGTGGCGCATGGGCCAGGGTAGCTGCGGCCGCCTTGGCGGCCCGGATCAACTTGTCAGGCAGATCCTGACCGACGACCTCGGCGACGTCGCAGAGCGTGATGTGCAATCGCTGGGGGTCGGCCGGCGCTCCCGACAGATCGGGAATCCGCGCGGCGATGTCTTGCGCGAGTTGCTGCGGAGGCATCAGCGCGAAGAACAGGTCCTGCTTGCGCCCGCCACCCTGGGTGCCGGCCACCCGGGCCGGTTCATCATCGAAAAGACTGCCTTGGCCGGACATGGATGCATGCGCTCAAGCTCTGGGACTTGCATCCTAAACTCCGCCCATGAACGAAGACAGCCTCCAGCACCTCGCGAGCCAGCTGCAAGCCTTCGCCGCCGCCCGCGACTGGGGGCGCTTTCACGCGCCCAAGAACCTCGCCAGCGCGCTGATCGTCGAAGCCGCCGAGCTGCTCGAACACTTCCAGTGGATGAGCGAGGACCAGAGCCGCGGGCTGCAGCCCGAGCAGCGCGAGGAGGTGGCCATGGAGATGGCCGACGTGCTGCTGTACCTCGTGCAGCTTTCCAACGAACTGAACATCGACCTGGTGAAGGCCGCGCAAGCGAAGCTGGCCCTGAACGAAGTGCGCTTTCCGGCCGCAGGAGACGACCGGGCTGGGTGAAGCACGTGACGCGCGTCATCTTCAGGCCATAGACTCGGGGCCATGCGCTGCGGCACACGCAGCCAGCCAGCTTCGAACGGGAGGAACGGGAGGCATGGACTTCTCCACCATCGTCGGTGTGGCCAGCCACGACATGAAGAATTCTGTCGGGGTGATCACGGCCTATCTTGAAGACCTGCTCGCCCAGCATGCCGAGACCAGCATGGGCGTGGACGCAGGCACGCTGCTGCAGCAGGCGCTGTACGAAGCGCAGCGCGTCAACGGCCAGCTGGTGCAGCTGATGGGCGTGTACAAGCTCGAACACGGCATGTACCCCTTCGACCCGCAGGAGGTCGATCTCGCCGAGTTCGCCGCCGAAGCGCTGGCCCGCGTGCGGCCGCTTGCGCAGGTGAAGGGCCTGGGCCTGGAGTGCGAGGTGGACGCTCAGCCCGAGAGCTGGTTCTTCGATCGCGAGATGGTGGCCAGCGTGGTGACGCAGGCCATGTTCAACGCCGTGCGCTACACCCGCTCGAAGATCGCGCTGCGCCTGTCGGCGGGGCCGGATGGCCTGCTGATCGCCGTGGACGACGACGGCCTGGGCTTCCCCGGCTTCATGCTCGACCAGGCCTATCCCATCCAGGGCATCAACGCCCAGACCGGCAGCACGGGCCTGGGCCTGTACTTCGCGCGCCAGGTGGCGCTGCTGCACCGGCGCGGCGCGGCCCAGGGCCACACGCGGCTGGAGAACCTCGGCGGCGGCGGCGGTCGCTTCTCCATCACCCTGCCCTGACTTGAACTAACGATGAGTATCGACGCGTTCGGCAGCCGCAACTTCCTCCTCGTGGAGGATTTCGAAACCATGCGCAGCGTGATCCGCGGCCTGCTGCGCCGCTGCGGTGCGCAGCGCGTGGACACCGCGGCTTCGGCCGACGAAGCCGCGCGGCTGCTGTCGCGCAACACCTATGACGTCGTGCTGTGCGACTACAACCTCGGCGACGGCAAGAACGGCCAGATGTTGCTGGAGGAGTCGCGCCACAAGGGCTGGATCACGCCCTCGGCCGTGTGGATCATGATCACGGCCGAGAAGCACTCCGACATGATCTCGGTGGCCGCCGAGCAGGCGCCGGACGACTACCTGCTCAAGCCCATCACCGAAGGTACGCTGCAGACGCGCCTGCAGCGCTTGCTGGAGCGCAAGGCGGCGATGGCCGACATCGTCGGTGCCAGCGGCGCCAAGGATTTCGCCAAGGCCCTGGCCCTGTGCAAGCAGCGCCTGGCCGAAGGCAAGAACGTGGCCGAGGTGCTGCGCACGCAGGCCCAGATCCACCAGCAGATGGGCGACCTGGGCGCGGCCCGGGCCGTCCTGGAACTGGTGCTGACCAAGGCCGATCTGCCCTGGGCCAAGCTCGGCCTGGCACGCCTGAGCCTGCAGTCCGGCGAGCTCAGCGCGGCGCGCGTGCAGCTGGAAGAAATCGTGCGCGCGCATCCGCAATACCTCGAGGCCTACGACTGGTTGGCCTCGGTGCACGAGCAGCTCGGGCAGTCCAAGCAGCAGCTCGAAGTGCTGCAGCGCGCCACCAAGCTCTCGCCCAATTCTTCAACGCGCCAGGCGGCGCTGGGCGGTGCTGCTGCACGCAGCGGCGATGCCGAGGCCGCCACGCAGGCCTTCCAGCGCTCGATCAAGCTCGGCGAGCACAGCGCGCTCAAGACCGTGGCGCCCTACCTCGGCTTGGCCCGCGTGCAGGTCGAAGGCGGCGCCACCGATGCCGCCCTGCAGACCCTGGCCGGCCTGGCCGACAAGTTCGAGGCGGCGGAGGCGCGGCTGCTCGGCAAGGCCGAGGAGCTGCGCGCCCACACCAAGGCCGGCAACGCCGATGCGGCGCGCGCTGCGGCCGCCGCGGTCAGCGATCTCATGCAGCACACGGCCGAGCCCGTCTCGACGGACGCCGAGCTGGCCATCGCCGAGACGCTTATGCAGTGCGGCCAGAAGGAGGCCGCTGCCGAAGTGCTGCAGTTCGTGACCCGCAACAACCACGACGACCAGTCCATCGCCGATCGCGCGCAGAAGGTCTTCGAGGCCGCCGGCATGGCCGAGCACGGCCGCGAGCTGCTGAGCGCCTCGCGCAAGCAGGCCACCGAGGCCATGAGCGAAGGCGTGCAGCTGATCTCGCAGGGCAAGCTGGCGGAAGCGCTGGAGAGCATGCGCCGCGCGCGCGACCTCATGCCGCAGAACCCGCGCGCCCAGCTCAACCTGGCCTACGTGGCCATCACCTGCATGGAGAAGACCGGCTGGACGGCCGATCTGGGCAAGGAGGCGCGCCAGGCCCTGGGCGTGGCCGTGGGCATCAGCCCCGGCAATGCGCGCGCGGCCGAGCTGCAGGGGCGGCTGGACAAGCTCAAGGCCACCGCGCCGGCCGCTTGAAGGCTCCCGTTCAGGCGTTCTTGCGCAACGCCCCAGCCAGCAGGCTGTAGGACTGGCGGCGTGCCGTGGCGTCGAAGACCTGCGAGGTGATCATCAGCTCGTTCGCGCCGGTGCGGCCGGCGAAGTCCAGCACCCGCTCGCGCACCTGATCCGGCGTGCCGATGGCGGCGCAGGACAGCACGCTGTCGAGCATGGCGCCCTCCGGCTCGCCCAGCGTGTCAAGAAAGCCCGCGCGCGGCGGCGGCAGGCGACCGGGACGGCCGCTGCGCAGGTTGACGAAGGCCTGCTGCCACGAGCTGGCGAGCAGATGCGCCTGGCCTTCCGTCTCGGCGGCAAAGACGTTGAAGCCCAGCATCACATGCGGCTGCTCCAGCGCGCCGGGTCGGCCCGAAGGCTTGAAATGCTCGCGGTAGAGCTGCAGCGCCGGCATCAGCAGCTGCGGCGCGAAGTGCGAGGCGAAGGCGTACGGCAACCCCAGATGCGCGGCCAGCTGCGCGCCAAAGGTGCTGGAGCCCAGCATCCACACCGGCACTTCACTGCCCACACCGGGCACGGCCAGCACGCGCTGGCGCGGCTCGCGGCTCATGTAGTCCATCAGCTCGACGACGTCTTGCGGGAAGCGCTCGGCGGCCTCGTGCTGGTCGCGCCGCAGCGCGCGCGCGGTGGCGCCGTCGGAACCCGGTGCGCGGCCCAGGCCCAGGTCGATGCGGCCGGGGAAGAGCGCTTGCAGCGTGCCGTACTGCTCGGCAATCACCAGCGGCGAGTGGTTGGGCAGCATCACGCCGCCGGCACCGATGCGGATGCTCTTCGTGCCTGCGCCGACGAAGGCCAACAGCGTGGAAGTGGCGGCGCTGGCGATGCCGGGCATGCCGTGGTGCTCGGCCAGCCAGTAGCGGCTGTAGCCGAGGCTTTCGCCATGCTGGGCGAGTGCGAGCGAGTTGCGAAAGGACTGGCCGGCGTCACTGCCCTCGCAGATCGGCGAGAGATCGAGGATGGACAGCGGGACCTGGAACGCAGAAGCGGTGGGCAGCGTGGGCGACGACATGGCCGGCATCATGGCCCAGGCCTGCAAACCTTGTCGGCAGCGGGCTCATTCGCCGATGTGCCAACCCGTTGCTTCAACGCAGACGATGCACGCGGCCGCGGCTGGCGGCGCTGCGCTCGGCCCTGGCTGCTTCTGCTGCTTCTGCCGCTTCGTTCTCGCGCTGGGCCTGGAAGGCCTGCACCTGATGCAGATTCGTCTCGATCCAGTCGGCCAGGCCGCGCACGCGCTTGGCCGCCTGCACGCCCAGCGGCGTGAGGCGGTACTCCACATGCGGCGGCACCACGTCATGCACGATGCGCAGCACCAGGCCATCGCCCTCCAGCCATTGCAGGGTCTGGGCCAGCATGCGCTCGCTCACGCCCTGCACGGCGCGGCGCAGCTCGGCGAAGCGGTGCGAACGAAGCTCCAGCGCCATCAGCACCAGCACGCCCCAGCGGCTGGTCACGTGCTTGAGCACGTCGCGCGAAGGGCAAGCCTCGGCCAGCAGGTCGCCGCGCTGCAGCCGGGTGGAAAGACGTTCGGCTTTTCTTGTCGGGTTTCTCGGCTTGGTACTTACATTCATGTGCGTACTTACGAATAGTTAGCGTGAATCGTACAGTGAAGCCACTCCCACTTCAACTGAAGAGATCCACCATGACCATTGCAATCACCGGCGCCACGGGCCAACTCGGCCGCCTCGTTGTCTCCCAGCTGCTGGCGGCTCAACCCGCCAGCGAACTCGTGGCCTTGGTCCGCACGCCGGCCAAGGCGCAGGACCTCGGCATCGCCGCGCGCGCTGCCGACTACACGCAAGCTGAAACCTTGGCTGCCGCACTGGCCGGCGTCGAGACCTTGCTGCTGATCTCCTCCAGCGAGATCGGCCAGCGCCGCGCTCAGCACCGCAACGTGATCGCCGCCGCAGCCCAGGCCGGTGTACGCCGCATCGTCTACACGAGCCTGTTGCATGCCGACCGCTCGCCGCTGGACCTGGCCGTCGAGCATCTGGACACCGAAGCTGCGCTGAAGGCGTCCGGCATCGCCTTCACCATCCTGCGCAACGGCTGGTACACCGAGAACTACACGAGCGCCATCGCCGGCGCGCTGGCCGGTGGCGCATACATCGGCAGCGCGGGCGCAGGCCGCATCTCGTCGGCCGCGCGCGCGGATTACGCAGCTGCTGCCGTGGCCGTGCTGACCTCGGGCGGCCACGACAACAAGACCTACGAGCTGGCCGGTGACGCCGCCTACACGCTGGCCGATCTGGCGGCGGAGATCTCGCGCCAGACGGGTCGCAGCATTCCCTATGTGGACATGTCGGTGGCCGACTACGCGAAGGCGCTGACCGGCTTCGGTCTGCCGGAAGGCTTTGCCCAGGTGATCGCCGGCTGGGGCGTGGGCATTGCGGCGGGCGCGCTGTTCGATGAAGGCCGCGCCCTGTCGCGTCTGATCGGCCGCACGACCACGCCGATGGCCGAGAGCGTCAGCCAGGCACTGGTGACGCCGCCGACGCACGGCTGATCATCACCTGGTCGACGCGGTGGTTGTCCACGTCGACCACCTCGAAGCGCCAGCCCTGCCATTCGATGCAGTCCGTGCGGCGCGGGATGCGGCGCAGCATCACCATCAGGAAGCCGGCCAGGGTGTCGTACTGGCCGGCGTGCGGCCAGCTGTCCACGTCGAGCGCACGCTGCACGTCGACGACCGGCGTGAGGCCGTCGGCCAGGAAGGATCCGTCCTCGCGGCGCACGATCTGCTCCTCGACGTTCTGCGCCACCAGCGAGCCCATCACCGTGCCGATGACGTCGTTCAGCGTGATCACGCCGACCACCAGGCTGTATTCGTTGACGATGACGGCAAAGTCTTCCAGCGCCTGGCGGAACTGCGTGAGCATTTCCGAGAGTGTCAGCCGGTCCGGCACGATCAGCACCTTGCGGATCAGCTCGTCGCCGCGCAGGTCCAGCGGGTCGCCCTGCAACATGCGCTGAAACAGCGCGGTAGCGTCCACATAGCCGGCTACCTGGTCGATCTCGCCGTCGCACACCAGGTAGGTGGAATGCGGCTGCGTGGCGATGCGATGGCGGATCAGTGTTTCCTCTTCGTCGCGCGAGAAGAAGACGATGTTCTCGCGCGTGGTCATCACGCTTTCCACCGTGCGGGTGTCGAGCTCGAAGAGATTGGCGATCAGCTGCTGCTCGGCCACGGCCACCACGCCGGACTGCAGGCCGGCTTCGGTCAGCGCCAGGATGTCGTCCTGCGTCACCGAGTCGTCGCGCACGGCGGGACGGCCCAGCAGGCGGATCAGCGTTTCCGTGATCAGGCTGAACAGCCAGGCGATCGGCTTGAGCACGCTCACCAGCACCTGCATGGGGCCGATCACCAGCATCGCCATGCGCTCGGGCTCGTTCATCGAGATGCGCTTGGGCAGCAGATCGGCGAGCAGGATGAACAGCATCGTGATCGTGGCAAAGGACAGGCCGAAGGCCACATCGGCTGCGGCTTCCGGCGACATCACGCGGCTCAAGGCCGCGTGGTAGTAGGGCGTCAACGCGCCCTCGCCCACGATGCCGCCCAGGATCGCCACCGCATTGATGCCGATCTGCACGACGGTGAAGTAGTGGCCCGGGTGCTGCTGCACGGCCAGCGCCAGAGCGGCGCGCGGGTCGCCCTCGTCGCTGAGCTGCTGCAGGCGCAGGCGCCGCGACGAGGCCAGGGAAAACTCCGCAATCGAGAAGAAGGCGCTGGCCGCGATCAGCGCGGCGATCAGCAGGAGGCTGGTGCTCATGCGGGGCAGTTTAGTCGGGCCGTCTGCAGCCACGCATGAATTCGCGACCGGCGAACCCTTCACCCGTCGGTGCGTGTGGGGTCACCACGGCCAGCCCTGCGCATTGAAGCCTTCGGCTTGCCCGCGCCCGTGCGCGGACCCTTGATCGACTGCGTGACATCCGCCACCAGCGCGCGCAGCCACGCATGGGCCGGGTCGTTGCGGTAGCGCACGTGCCAGGCCATGTCGACGGGGAAGCTGCCCAGATCCACCGGCGAAGGCAGCACCTTCAGGCGTTTGTCGGTTGCCAGGCGGCGGCAGATCAGGCTGGGCAGGGTGGCGCAGTAGTCGGTCACCGCAATCATTTCCGGAATGGCCATGAAGTGCGTGACGGAGACCGCCACATCCCGCTTGAGGCCCTGCTCGGCCAGCTTGGAGAACAGGCCCACGCGCAGCCGGCCTGGCGGCAGCATGTTCACGTGCTTGAGCTTTTCGAACTGCTTGCGCGTGATGCGGTCGCCGATGGTGGGGTGGTCGGCGCGCACGATGCACTCCAGGCAGTCGTCGGTCAGGTGCTGCACGATCAGGTTGTCAGGCGGATCCACCATACGGCCGATCGCCAGGGCCGTGGTGCCCGAGGTGAGGCCGGTGTCCGCCAGGTCGGAGCCGTAAGGCACCAGGCGCAGGCTGATGCCGGGCGCCAGCTGGCGCAGGCGAGCGACGATGGCGGGCATCAGCACGTATTCGGCATAGCTGTTCGGCGCGACGGTGAACTGCTGGACCGCCTTGGCCGGGTCGAAGTCCTGCTGGCCGAGGATCACGGCGTCCAGGTTGCCTACGGCCTGCGCAATCACCGGCAACAGCTCCAGTGCTTTGGCAGTCGGCTGGATGCCGTAGCGCTCGCGCACGAAGAGCGGATCGCGCAACATCTCGCGCAGCCGGGTCAGCGCGTTGGACAGCGCCGGCTGCGTGATGCCCAGCCGCACAGCGGCGCGGGTGACGCTGCGCTCCTCCATCAGCACGAGGAAAACGGGCAGCAGGTTCAGGTCGTAGCGCATCCAGACATATTGCTTTGTAGATATCTGGAATTCAATAAATAAATTTCCTGAATTGCGGGCTAACCCCCACCATTGACGCATCGACGAAAGGAAATCCCATGGCACTCAAGGACCTTCTCCCCGGCAAGCTGGGTTTCGGCACGGCACCGCTGGGCAACATGTTCCGCGACATCCCCGAAGCGGAAGCCCGCGCCACCGTGGACGCCGCCTGGAACGACGGCATCCGCTACTTCGACAACGCGCCCTTCTACGGCGCCGGACTGGCGGAAATCCGCATGGGCGAAGCGCTGGCCGAGCGGCCGCGCGACGAATACGTCATCAGCACCAAGGTCGGCCGGCTCGTGCTCGACGAGGTGGAAGACGCCAGCCTGCGCGACAACGGCGAAAAGGGCGATGTGTTCAAGCACGGCCGCCCGAACAAGGTCATCAACGACTACTCGGAAGACGCCACGCTGCGCTCCATCGAGGACAGCCTCAAGCGGCTGAAGACCGACCGCATCGAGATCGTCTGGGTGCACGACGTGGCCCAGGATTTCTATGGCGATGAATGGCTCGGCGTGTTCGAGTCCGCGCGCAAGGGCGCGTTCAAGGCGCTGGACCGCCTGCGCGATGAGGGGGTCATCAAGGCCTGGGGCCTGGGCGTGAACAAGGTGGAGCCGATCGAGCTGTTGCTCGACCTGCAAGGTTCCAGGCCTGATGGCTTCTTGCTGGCCGGGCGCTACACGCTGCTGGACCACGAGCGCGCGCTGCAACGCGTGATGCCCAAGGTGGCGGAGCGTGGTTTGGGCATCGTCGTCGGCGGTCCGTACAGCTCAGGCGCGTTGGTCGGCGGCCCGAACTTCGAGTACGCGCCGGCCAAGCCCGAGATCCTCGCCAAGGTGGCGGCCATCAAGGCGATTGCCGATCGCTACGGCATCAGCATGAAGGCCGCAGGCCTGCAGTTCTCGCTGGCGAACCCGGCCGTGGCGGCGGTGATTCCCGGCGCGAGCAAGCCCGGTCGCATCGTCGAAGACAGCGCCGCGCTCGCCGAGAAGGTGCCCGCCGACTTCTGGCGCGAGCTGCGCCAGGCCGGGCTGGTTCATGCGGCGGCGCCGCTGCCGTTCGGTGTGTGATCGGGTGTCTGATCCGGCATGTGCTCTGAAGTCTGGCGATAGACCAGCACTTTGAGCGAGCGCTCTTCCGACACATCGGCGAACGCCGGTGGATTGGGCAGGCGCCGTTCGAACTGCAGATCCGGCGCCAGCTCGCGCATCTGATCTTGCAAGAAGGCCACATCGAGCTTGGGCGTGTTCAGGCACAGCAGCGCCTGGCCGCCCGGCGCGAGCAGCTCTGGCAGCTTGCGCATCAGCCGTGCGTAGTCCTTGGTGGCGACGAAGCTGCCCTTTTGATGGGCCGGCGGATCGAGCACGACGAAGTCATACGGCCCCAGCCGCTTGAGCTTGCCCCAGGAATTGAAGACGTCGTGGGCGAAGAAGCTCGCGCCGTTGGTGATGCCGTTGAGCCGGTGGTTGCGCTGGCCGACGGACAGCGCGCCCGAGCTCATGTCCACGTTGACCACCTGCGCCGCGCCTGCCTTCAGCGCCCCGACCGAGAAGGCGCAGGTGTAGGCGAAGAGATTCAGGATCTTTGGGGCCGCGCCCGCCGCAACGCGCGCCGCGACCTGCTCGGCCAGCCAGCGACGGCCCTGCGCCATGTCGAGGAACAGGCCGTGGTTCTGGCCGCGCAGCAGATGCACGAGGTAGCGCGTGCCGCTTTCTGTCACCTCATGCGGTTCAGGCGCCTCGCCGCGCGTCAGGCGGGTCTCCGTGCGGCCGCCTTCTTGGCGGCACTGGAACACGAGATTCAGCGCTTGGTCTGGATGCAACTCCTGCCAGCGTGTGGTGAGTGCTTCGTCCACGCGAGCCAGTTCGTCGTCACTGACGGGCTGGAATGAGGTCAGCAGGAAGACCGGCGGATAGAAGTCCAGCGTCCAATGCTCGCAGCCCGGATGCAGGCCGCCGCGGCCATGGAAGACGCGATAGGCATCGGCGCGCTCGGGCGCAAAGGCCATCTGCGCGATGGCGTGGAGCAGGGCTTGCATGGCGGGGACAACGGAGGGAAATCGCCGCGCATTGTCGTCGGCCCCGCACCGGCTGGCATGGTGAGCAGACCGATCAGATCCGGCCCATCAGCATCAGCACCAGCAGGATCAGCAAGATCAGGCCCAGCGTGCCGCTGGGTACGTAGCCCCAGTTTCGGCTGTGGGGCCAAGTCGGCGCAGCACCGATAAGCATGAAGATCACAACGATCAACAGCAGCATGGTCAGCATGATGAAGCTCCTTGGGGATGTGCCGCGGTGGCGGCATTCGATGCTTCATGGTCTGCGCAGTGCGGTGCGCGAGGCGCGGGACGAAAGCGGGTGCGGGCGTAGGACGCTAGGCCTTGGGTGACGTTGCGGTCCAGTCGCGAGGCGCGCGAGCAGCCCAACTTGCGCAAGCTGCTTTCAGAAATCGCAGCGGCGGGACGGTTCGACTTCTGAATCGCCGCCCGGCCGTCCGGGGCGTCTGCCGGGAAACGCGGTTATGCCCTATGTACAAGCCTTCATTCACAAGGCTTGCACGCCGGCCTATGCTCGGCAACTTGTTCCGTCACCGCCTCCCGGCCTCTTTCGACATGACCCTGACGCGCCGTCGCGCTCTCGCGCTCTCCGCCTTCACCGCTTCCTTGCTGGTGCTGGCCACCGCCGCCCGCGCCGACCAGCTGGACGACATCCGCAAGAAGGGCGAGCTGGTCGTCGGCGTTCTCGGCACCGACGAGCCGAACAGCTTCATCGACCCCGGGACCCGCGAGATCGTCGGCTACGAGGTGGACCTCGCCCGTGAGATCGCGACGCGACTCGGCGTGAAGCTGCAGATCCGCCAGCTCGCCGTGGCCGCGCGCATTCCCGAACTGCAGCAGGGCCATGTGGACCTGCTCGCCGCCAGCCTCACGCACAACCGCGAGCGCGAGGCGGTGGTCGACTTCTCGCTGACCACCTTCATCACCGGCCAGAAGGTGATGGTCAAGAAGGACAGTGGCATCCGCACGGTCGCGGAACTCAGCGGGCGCAAGGTGCTGACCGTCAAAGGCGGCACACAGGAGCCCAACATCCGCAAGGCGGTCGGTAAGGTCGAGGTGGTCACCTTCGAGACCTCGCCGCAGGCCTTCCAGGCGCTGCAGCAAGGCAAGGGCGCGGCGTTCGTGAACGACGAGGTCTCGCTGCTGGACCAATACGCCAAGCTCGGCAGTGCGCAGGCGCAGTTCGTGATCCTGCCGCAGAACATCAGCGTGGAGCCGCTCGCGCTGGGCATTCGCAAGGGCGAGCCGCGCTTCAAGGCCGCCGTGGATGACGCGCTACGCGGGCTGGAGAAACGTGGTGAGGCCGAGAAGCTGTTCTTCAAGTGGTACGGACCTGACACGCGGCTGAAGTACCCGAGCCGCAGCTTCCGCATCGACAGCGACAAGGTCGAAGGCTGAACCCGACGACGACGGCGAACACGACGGCGGACCCGCACTTGCTCGACTTTGGCGCGATCCTGGGTGGCGACTATCTCGCCTGGCTGCTGGACGGGCTGCGGCTGTCGCTGCTGCTGACCGGCGTGTGCCTGCTGCTGGCGCTGCCGCTGGCCGCAGTGGTGGCGCTGGCGCGGCTGGCGCCGCAGCGCGGCCTGCGTGCGCTCGGCTGGATCTTCGTGGAAGGCGTGCGCAGCGTGCCACTGTTGGTGCACCTGCTGTTCTGGTATTTCGCCGCGCCCGAGCTGCTGCCCGAGGCCGTGAAGGCCTGGCTCTATGCGGGCCAGATCGAGACGGTTAGCGCCATCGTGGCGCTCACGCTGTACACCGCCGCCTACATGGCCGAGGACATGCGCTCGGGCCTGCGTGCCGTGCCGGGCGACCAGTACCTCGCGGCGCTGGCGCTCGGCCTGAGCCATCTGGAGACAATGCGGCTGATCGTCCTGCCACAAGCCTTGCGCATCACCGTGCCGCCGCTGATCTCGCAGACCCTGAACCTCTGGAAGAACACCAGCATCGCCACCGTGATCGGCACCGCCGAGCTGATGTACCAGGCCCAGCGCGTGGAGACGGCAAGCTTTCGCGGCTTCGAGACCTTCGCCGTCGCCACGGCCGCCTACCTGAGCCTGTCGCTGCTGCTGACGCTGGCGGGCTGGGCCTTCCAGCGGCGATATCCGGCCCGACCCTCCGCATGAAGCACCGGCCATGAGCGAGCTGATTGACACCTACTGGCTGTATTTCCTCGTCGGGCAGTACCCGCAGGGGCCACTGGGCGGCCTGGCGCTGACGGTACTGCTGGCAGCGCTGGCCATCGTGCTCGCGTTCCCGTTGGGCCTGCTGCTGGGCGTGGCGCGGATCAGCACGTGGCGGGCGCTGCGCGTGCCGGTGACAGCGGCGATCTGGATCGTGCGCGGCACGCCGCTGCTGATGGTGGTGTTCTGGGCCTACTTCTTCTTGCCCGCGATCACCGGGCATCGCGGCAGCCAGTTCTCGACGATGCTGACAGCGCTGGTCGTGTTCGACGCCGCCTACCTGGCCGAGATCGTCCGCGCCGGTCTGCAGGGCCTGCCCGATGGCCAGCTGCAGGCGGCGCGCGCACTGGGCCTGAGCTGGGCGCAGGCGCTGCGCTGGGTGCTGCTGCCGCAGGCGCTGCGGCACATGCTGCCTTCGCTGGTGAATCAGTTCGTCAGCACCATCAAGCAGACCTCGCTGGGCACGATCATCGGCTTGGCGGAGCTCAGCTTCGTGGCCAACCAGATCAACATCCAGGTGCTGGTGAAGCCGGTGCAGGTGTACGGCACGCTGGCGGCCAGCTATTTCGTGCTGTGCTTCGGGTTGTCGCAGCTGGCGCAGTGGCTGGAGCGCCGCGGGCGGCCGCTCCAGCTGCGATGACCTGGAAGTTCGCCTCCACCAGTCGAGTAGCTCGTGTTGGGGTTCCCAATTGCGTCGCTCGGCCTAAGCCTCCTGAATCTCAAAGCCGAGCGAGCCATCACGAATTTGAGAACTTTCTTGGCGGAGCTCGACGGGCTCGGGGACGCAGAGCTATAACCGCCTGGCTACAGCACAGACCCTCGTTAGGCTTTTGGTGCCAATTGTGCGCGTCGCTTCCACGATTACACCGACCGTTGCGTTGCTGGTGGCGGCAGGAAACGCCCTCGGCTCGGTGCCGACGCGGCCAGCCTCCCTGGCCGCTTCACCGCGTCGCCGGTCTTTGTCCTTCTGCCCGTGGGGCTCGCATGCGCGGCGATGCTACTGGTCGCTTTGCAAGCTGACCGACGGCATCCGGGAAGAGCGCGCTCAACCTACGAGTTGAAATCGACGCCTCTGGACGTGTGGCCGCAACTTACCGGAGGTCCGACACTCGCGATCGGCGGCTTGCGGCCGGCGCCATTGGAGGGACAGCCACTCCGGGCGTCGGCAGCCGATCCCGTGCGGCGGTCGGCCATGCAAACCAAGCGCCAGGGAGCGGTCGGCGGACAGTTCGGTATGCAGCGGGGGCGTCTGCCGAATTGCTGAGCGTGACGTCCTACGCGAGGGTACGACCTGCTTGCCGACGGGAAACCTTCTCTATTGGCTATTGCTTCGATTCCCAAGACTCATAAGGAACTCGACAAAGCGGTGAAACTCGCTGGAGTTCGCCATTGCTTTGTCGTACGAGAACTGGTGAACCAGCAGGTTTCGAACATGATTGATCGACGCCTTCCCAAAGGTTCGGACAAAGGTCTCCTTTGTGAAGAGGCCTTGGCGTGGCTCGCCATCTTCTGAGGCCAGACCAGCTGCGATCCATGCCTCAATAGACGGGTGCGCGAAGAATGAAGTGATGTTGTCGGTGCCGCTGGCCTGAATAATCGAATGCAGTTGATGCCTGTTCTGCTCAAGTTCCGCTTCAGTCTTGGCGTCGCTATCGAGAAGAACGATTACATGCTCGAAGATCTTGCCGTATTGAGCGACGACCGTCTGGAAGTTGTTTAGTACGTTGTACTTTCCGTATGTGGGAATAATTACAAACTGTTGATTCAGGTCCAATTTCCCTACGAGAAAAGAGACGAACAATCGATCGACTTCCCCTTCCACAATGACGCAGATCCTTGTCTTCTCGGTGACTGGTTCTTTCGGCTCTTCCTTAGGTGTGGCAATGGTCCTTTCAAGCTCACTCATCCATGTGGTCAGCTTTTGCTCATAGTCGACAATGGAGTGAAACGGCGCAATCCAATTATTTACTTTCTGCTTTGTGATCCAGTCGAGCAGGTCAAAGAGCTCGTTCTTTTCGGCATAAGCCGGCATGAATGACGCAAGAAACTGATTGCGTCGCCTAGTCTCTTTCTCATCTAGAGTTCGTTGTCGAGCGAACGTGACAACAGGGATTGCCTTTTCGTGGGCAGTGATCAACTCAATCCACGTAATAGAAAGTGATTTGGCAGGAACGACGATATCGAACTTTTTCCGAGTTCCCGCCTTGGTGGCCCCTTGGACAGAAAACTTCTGATCTTTAATCGTTGCGCTCCGTGCGCCTGCGTACCTTCCCCCGTAACGCTTGTCGATTAGGCAAATGACAAGATCCGAATCCGCTACGGCCTCAATGCATTGGTCATGAGAGTGAAGACCCACGCGTGCTGGGAACGTTGGGCTCTCATGAAAAAGAACCTCGTGTCCGCTTTTTTCGAGTAGATTTACTGTGAATGATCTAAGATCCGAAAGGTCGTATGCAGTCGAGCTGAGAAATATGCGCATATGTTTCAAAAATTAATATGAACAATATTCTGAAAGCGCTCGCGGCGAGCGGCTCACCAACATCGGATCTCTAATTGATGCGTTTGTCACCTGAATTTAGTAGCTTTCATAGGCAGCCTTGCGAGAATGGCCGGTTGGTTCATCTTTCAGACGACAAGTGATCCCGTAACTAAAACGGCGATTGGCTCACGAAACCAATCGCTCCACCAAGCCCCGCAGCGCGGTGATATCGTCTTTTCCTTCGCGAGACAGCCGCTCAGCTAGAGTAATTCTGAACTTTGTGTCATCCAAATTGATTTGATACTTTCTCTTCAGACCTTCGAACAGAATCTTCCCGCTGCACAACTTCTTCCAGTCGTTCTCCCATAAGGGAAGAAGCTCACTCCGCCTTGCTGCGTGTCTATTTTCGAAGTCGGCTGCCCAATTCGCATCTACACGCAGACGCTCAATCTCAGCGGCGCCCGCATTGAGCTTGTCCAGCTGCAATGCTGCAACCTCTGCAATCGATTTCCCTCTCAATTCTGATGCGCCGATCCCAACTCGAACGCCCCTGTATTTCTCCAGCATCTCGCGCAAAACTTCATCATCGAGCTGCTGCAATGCAAGCGATTTCAATTCCTTGGAAAACTCCCCCCTGGACTCGGGCTTCTTGGAAGAATACTCAGATATCAGATCAAACAGCGCCACGTCATCCAACAAATAGTTTTCGATACAATACTTGTTGAGTTGTTCAATCTTTACAAAACTTGTGCCAACCAAGCCTGATGGTTTTCTATCAAGATCAAACAAAAATGCATGAGGCTCCTTTAGCTTTCCTTGAGATTCCGCCTTCTGAAGCTCTCGAATTGATTTCTCAATCTCAAGTCGGCCATTGAGTGCGCGAACGCCAACGCTCGAGAATATAGCGGGGAATGAACTTTGCAATATTGCAACATCCGAATCACCTTCGACATATATTGACGACTTGGATGTAAGTGCATGCTCTGCGCTTACCCCGAGCCTCGTCAAAGCCTCGACGATTTCCTTGCTATCACGTTGAAGGATTGGCGAGATATCGGCCCCACCTCGCAGATGAAAGAGCTCGCAGTCATCACGCTCGTAAGCCGCTCGCATAATTTCCGCACTATGCGTTGAGATTATGAATTGGCAATCTGACTTCTCGGATATCAATCCGGCCAGATAAGGCAATATCTTCTTGCAAACAGCAGGGTTGAGGTGGAGCTCCAACTCATCAACCAAGATTACGCTTCCAACTGAAATTGAACTCTTGAACAGCAGGAAGCTAAGCACCAAGCCCTTTTCGCCACTGCTCAAACTGTCGATATCAAAAACCTTACCGGAATCCCTATCTCTGATTTGAACCGAAATCAGGCCAGTCGGCTTTTGAGCCAAGCCAACAAACTCCTTGCCGGGCAGGAATGTTTCAAATATTGAATCGAACTCGCCTTTAATCTCTTGGCTCGCGATCCTAGCGAGAACCGTCTGGTTGACTACAGTTTGCTTTAGGCGCCCATATTTCGCGCTAGCGTGCGCGAGGTGGCTATCGATCTGCGCCTTAAAGTCTTGAGGTCCGATTTGGAGCGCCACTTCTCCGACAGGCATTGAGCGATCTGCCGGAAAGTAACTCACCATGGCCTTGTCCGGCCTCAGATTGCGCTCGATCCATCCCACAAAAAGATTGAGAATGACCGAAGACTGTTGGATGCTTTGTTCGGTAATATCCACGCGCGTCTCAAATGCCTTGCCCCCGCTAAGTGATTTGTAGGCTTCATTCACCGCGACCATCGCATCCTTTTCCGCTTGGATGCCCATTGGAGTTGCAAAGTAGCTCCTAAGATCGAGTTGCGGATCATCCAATGATCGACCCAATTGCGCTGCCACTAGGCTTCTTGCAATTGTCGGACGCGCGTCCCCCAGATTTCGCACCTCATCTGCGGAAAGCTCAACAAATAGCGTTATTGACACCCCCTTGCTAACGTCTCCAGCTAAGGCGGAAATATCGTAACTAAGTTGGCCATTAAAGAAGTGTGCGCTAGATGCCCCCAAGCCAATCAGGACATTTCTAAGCTCATCCTGCATTCTCGGGAAAAGTATTGCCTTAGCAAGCCGAATCGCCTCGAATACCGAACTTTTGCCGATGGCATTGGGACCCACTATGACCGCAATATTCTTATCAAGCTCAAATTCAATATCTACAAGTTTTCTAAAATTTTTTATAATCACTCGCTTGATTTTCATACCTATCCTTGGCTACTGGTGAACCTAAAGAGGTGTTGTTCGATGTTTGCTGCCGACTAGCACCATTTGGGGGCAATTGCCCGGGATAAAGCTGGCGAAGCCATGCCAAACCTTCGTATTAAGTACATCGGGAATCTAGGCCTCACAGTGGGCCGCATTGCGCGTTGGCGCGCCATAAGCACAGGGGTGCTGAGCGATTAAGTATGACTCGAACCATCTGTTTCCAGGGTGGTAAAAATCGCCAAGTCGGGTAAGGCAAGGGCGCCGCTCATTCACACGAGGGCTTCCGCATGCCCTGTGCGCAGCACATCTGACAGCCGCCTTGGTGCCAAAACTCTTGGCTGCATTCCCCGAAGGAGGTCAGGCATGCTCCGCCCTTGCGTCAGGAATAGCTGCATTAGCTTTGCGAGCCTCGTTTGCGCCAGCCTCCTGATTCACAACATCAGGCATAGCAAGGCAAGAACTCCCACGCCGTTGTTATGTGCGGCCGGTATCTGTACCGGTCCAAGAACTGCTTAGCCATGTGGATGTGGCGGCGACCATGCTCTACGCCCATGTGCTCAAGCTGAGTGCCGGCGGCCTGCGCACCGCGCAGCCGCCTACCTTGAGGCCGTGCGTGTGGATCATGGTGGTCGCAACGTCGGCACGACCCAGCCGCTCTTGCATGGTGCGGATGTCGCTGCCGGTCTGAAGCAAATGAGTTGCGAAGCAGCGCTGCAGCGTGTGTGGCGTGGCCGGCTTGGCGATCCCGGCTACGCTTAGCGCCCGCTGGAATGCACGCTGGAAGGTCTGGTCGTAGAGGTGGTGGCGCCGAACGACGCCACTGTCTGGATCTGTCGAAAGATGGTCTTGAGGGAGGACCCGGTACCAGGCCCAAGATTGGCCCGCGCGCGGGTACTTCCGCTCCAACGCATCAGGCATCTCGACGCCAGCTTGGTCGGCCTCGACCGCATGCGGACATTGACGAGCTATGTGGTGCCGCAGGAGCTGTGTATATAGACAGCTTCAATGCCGTGATGCTCTGGATTGTTGCCGTATGCGAACTGCAAAAAAAATGCAGATCAATTCCCGATGTGGCATCATCGCTCGGACACACATCGTCCATCGCCATGCTTCTCGAGATCTCAGTCAGCAATTTCCGGTCCTTTAGAGAAAGGCAGACCTTCTCTATGACCGCGGTCCCACGGCTGCACAAAAAGAACAACGTTTTTCCCGCGCCGGTCACCGGCGAGAAGCTCCCTGACCTGCTAAAGGTCGCGGTCATGTATGGCCCAAATGCCTCGGGAAAATCTAATTTCATACAGGCACTGGACTTGGTGACACGTGTCGCCATTCGGTCAGCCGACGCACCGTACAACTTGCCTGTGGCTTCCTTCAGGTTTGATCCCGTGCTTGCGGATCAGCCTAGTGTTTTCGAGATCCATTTCCTGGTCAAGGGTTGCCGTTACGAATTTCTCCTGGCGCTGACCAAAGAGCGAGTCGTGCGGGAACGCTTGACTGCGTATCCGAGGGGGAATGAGTCAGTTCTTTATGACCGTCAGCATATCGAGGGTACTGATGTCTACGAAATGTCGGGCTTGGAAGGGGGCGAGGCGGTTCACGACGCTTGGAAAAAGCTCACGCCTCCTCGCATGCTGTTTATTTCTCAGGCCGTGGCGAGCAGTAGTGAAGAGTTGATGCAATTGCGCGCGCCGCATCGGTGGCTGACGCGTGGCATATTCAGCTTTGAACCCAAGGAGATTTCCACGATCGCGGAGCGGTCCCTCCAACTTGCTCGCGACAGTGATCATCAAGGGCGCCTTCGTTCAGCCATTGCTGCTTTCTTGAGCGACGTGGACGTGCCTGTCACGAACCTTCGCATTGCGCGTCCCGAGTCAATGTCGATGCGCGAAATTGCTCGGGAGGGCGTTTCTGCATCGCTTGGCTTGAGTGACGCCGTGAGACCACCGCCGCAAGCACGAAAGGCGGCTGTGTTCACGCACAAATCGGCTTTGGGAGAGGCTGAGTTCGGATTCGATGAGGAGTCGGAAGGCACGCAAAATCTCGTTGGACTTTGGCTGCCCTGGCTCACGCGAGGTGCTTCAGAAGATTACGACAGATATGTCCTTGCCATTGATGAGTTGGACAGCAGTCTGCATCCGGCTATCGTTGCAAATCTGGTCAAGAAGCACCTTGAAGCAGCAGTTCCCTCTCAGCTCATCTTCACTACGCATGACACGCATTTGATGGACAGCAAGCTGCTCAGGCGTGACCAATTCTGGATCTCCGAGCGCAATATGAATGGCGCGACTGAGCTTCGCAGCATTCACGATTTCGAAGGTCGTGAGGGCGAGGACATCGAGAAGCGATACTACGAAGGGCGCTATCGCGGATTGCCTTTGGTGCGTGCGTAAATGAGCAAGTCCTCTGCCTCATTTCGCCGTGCTCCGGCGCGATTCAAGCCGCAGCCGCGCGTCCTCGCGCTGTGCGAGGACTCAAAGTCCGCCTTGAACTACCTTGTCGATGCCTCGCGCCACTTCCGAGCGAACGCTGAAGTGAGGATTGCGCATTGCGGCAGAACCGATCCGATCGGCATCGTGGAGATGGCGGTCAGACAGCGGAAGAACTTCGACACGGTCTTCTGCGTGATCGACAGAGACGAGCACGATTCGTTTGACGCAGCGCTTCAACGTGCTAGCGCGTTTCCAAACATCGTCGTGATCTGCTCATACCCCTGCTATGAGTTTTGGCTGTATCTCCACGTCCGATACAGCCGAGCTGGAGTGACGTCTGTAGGAGCGCAAAGTGCCGGGGCACGCATGGCCGCGACGTTGCGCGAACTTGGCCCCTTTGCAGGCTACCAAAAGGGCGCCAGCGAGTCCGTGTTCGCGCAGCTCCTAGATCGTTTACCTACCGCCCGTGCCAATGCCGCGAGAGTGCTTGCAGAGGCTTTGGACGATGGCGAAATGAACCCCAGCACCAAGATGCATCTATTGATTGATGCGATTGAAGATTTGGGAAAGCTCAAGCCTGTATGAAGGGCGGTTGGCCCTTCGAACGTTAGGTCCCAGAAATGACCGCTTCCCTCTCGCACGATCGCACGCTGCGGGGACGGCAAGGGGTCGATGTCAGCCATTGGCGAGCATCCATCACGCGATAGTTCGGCCCGAAGCAGCGTCCGCGGATGCCGTCTTCACGGCAGGCCGATCGTTGGCGTTGGGCGTCAGCTGGACAGTAGTTTTTCACTTACTTGGCACAGATTTCACTACCTGTGTCTCTCGATACCTCAAACGTCAATATTCGCCGCCCTCAGCGCGTTCGTCTCGATGAAGTCCCGGCGCGGCTCCACCTCGTCGCCCATCAGCATCGTGAAGACGCGATCCGCCTCGATGGCGTCCTCGATCTGCACGCGCAGCAAGCGGCGCACGGTCGGGTCCATCGTGGTCTCCCACAGCTGCTCGGGGTTCATCTCGCCCAGGCCCTTGTAGCGCTGGCGGCCGACGGCGTTCTCGGCTTGTTGCATCAGCCAGGCCATGGCGGCGCGGAAATCGCTGACCTTGGCTTCCTTTGCCTTCTCGCCTTCGCCCTTCTTCACCACGGCGTCGGCACCGAGCAGGCCCTTGAAGGTCTGGCCGGCGGTGGCGAGCACTTCGTAATCGGCGCCGTGCACGAAATCGGCGTTGATGATGCTGGAGCGCACGTTGCCGTGGTGACGGCGGCTGATGCGCAGCAGCAGCTTGTCGGTGCGGGGGTCGAGCTCGCTGCTCACCTGCGCATCGTGCAGGGCGGCCTGCATCGCGGCGGCGGATTCGTCGGCGGCTTCCTTGGTGTCGAGGTTGATCGTCAGGCCGCTGGCGAGTGCGCGCAGGGCTTCGAAGTCCATCCAGTTGGACAGGCGATCGATCACGTTCTCGGCCAGCAGGTACTTGCGGGCGAGTTCTTCAAAGGCTTCGCCGGAGAGCACCGCACCGCCGTTGCCGCTGTGCAGCTGGGCGTCCTGCAGGGCGACCTTGAGCAGGAAGCCGTCGAGCTCGTGAGCGTCCTTCAGGTACTGCTCGTGCTTGCCGACCTTGACCTTGTACAGCGGCGGCTGCGCGATGTAGATGTGGCCGCGTTCGACCAGCTCGGGCATTTGGCGGTAGAAGAAGGTCAGCAGCAGCGTGCGGATGTGGGCGCCGTCCACGTCCGCGTCGGTCATGATGATGATGCGGTGGTAGCGGAGCTTGTCCGGGTTGAAGTCGTCGGTGCCGGCGCCGCGGCCGATGCCGGTGCCCAGAGCCGTGATCAGCGTGAGGATTTCGTTCGAGGTGAGCAGCTTTTCATAGCGCGCCTTCTCGACGTTCAGGATCTTGCCGCGCAGCGGCAGGATGGCCTGGAACTTCCGGTCGCGGCCCTGCTTGGCGGAGCCGCCTGCGGAGTCGCCCTCCACGATGTAGATCTCGCACATGGCGGGATCCTTTTCCTGGCAGTCGGCCAGCTTGCCGGGCAGGCCCAGGCCATCGAGCACGCCCTTGCGGCGGGTCATCTCCCGAGCCTTGCGCGCGGCTTCGCGGGCGCGGGCGGCGTCGAGGATCTTGCCGCAGATGGTCTTGGCGTCGAGCGGGTTCTCGAGCAGGTAGTCGGTCAGCAGGCGCGAGACGATGTCTTCCACCGGGGCGCGCACTTCGCTCGACACCAGCTTGTCCTTGGTCTGCGAGCTGAACTTGGGCTCGGGCACCTTGACGGAGACGACGCAGGCCAGGCCTTCGCGCATGTCGTCACCGGCGACTTCGACCTTGGCCTTCTTGGCCAGCTCGTTGTCGTCGATGTACTTGTTGATCACGCGGGTCATCGCGGCGCGCAGGCCGGTCAGGTGGGTGCCGCCGTCGCGCTGCGGAATGTTGTTGGTGAAGCAAAGGACGTTCTCGTTGAAGCCGTCGTTCCACTGCATGGCCACTTCGACGCCGACGTTGGTGCCCTGGTCGCTCATCTTGTCGCCCACGGCGTGGAAGATGTTCGGGTGCAGGACGCTCTTGCCCTTGTTGATGAACTCGACGAAGCCCTTCACGCCGCCGGCGTAGGCGAAGTTGTCTTCCTTGTTGTTGCGCTCGTCGACGAGGCGGATCTTCACGCCGTTGTTCAGGAACGAGAGCTCGCGCAGGCGCTTGGCGAGGATGTCGTAGTGGTAGTCGTTGTTCTGCTGGAAGATTTCCGTGTCCGGCAGGAAGTGCACCTCGGTGCCGCGCTTGTCGGTCTCGCCGATGACCTTCATTGGGCGGGTCTCGAAGCCGTCGCGCATCTCGCTTTCGCCGTTCTGAGGAATGCCCTTGGCGAACTCGATGAAGTGCACCTTGCCACCTTGGCGCACGGTCAGGCGCAGCCACTTGGACAGGCCGTTCACGCAGGAGACGCCCACGCCGTGCAGGCCGCCGGAGACCTTGTAGGAGTTCTGGTTGAACTTGCCGCCGGCGTGCAGCTCGGTCAGGGCAATTTCAGCAGCCGAGCGCTTGGGCTCGTGCTTGTCGTCCATCTTCACGCCGGTGGGGATGCCGCGGCCGTTGTCGATGACGGAGATGGAGTTGTCGGTGTGAATGGTGACGACGATGTCGTCGCAGTGGCCGGCAAGGGCTTCGTCGATGGAGTTGTCCACCACCTCGAAGACCAGGTGGTGCAGGCCGGTGCCGTCGGAGGTGTCGCCGATGTACATGCCCGGGCGCTTGCGCACGGCCTCCAGGCCTTCCAGGATCTGGATGGAACTGGCGTCGTAATCGCTGTTGTTGCCGCCGGCCGGGGTGTTCTGGGAATCGCTCATCGGGGACCTTCTCACTGCGGACGGCCTGTAAAAACCGTCCTTCTAAAAACACTGAAGCGGGCACGGGGCCCGCTGAACTCAATCGGTATGCGTACTAGATCCGCATCGGCATCACGACGTACTTGAAGCCGGTCTGCTCGGGGATCGTGATCAGCGCGCTGGCGGCGCTGTCGTTGAGGTCGATGGAGACCATGTCCTGGCTCATGTTCGAGAGGGCATCCATCAGGTAGGTGACGTTGAAGCCCGTCTCGATCAGGTCGCCGGCGTAATCGATCTCGATCTCTTCCTTGGCCTCTTCTTGCTCGGCATTGCTCGACGCGATCGACAGCAGGCCCGGCTCGAAGGACAGGCGCACGGCCTTGAATTTTTCGCTGGTCAGGATGGCGGCGCGCGACAGCGAAGACAGCAGCGTTGCGCGGCCCAGCGTGACGTTGAACTTGTGGTTCTTCGGGATCACGCGGTTGTAGTCGGGGAACTTGCCTTCCACCAGCTTGGTCACGAACTCCATGCCGCTGAACGAGAACTTGGCCTGGTTGCCGGCAAAGCGCAGCTCGATCGGCGCATCTTCCTCGCCCTTGCCGTCCTTGAGCAGGCGCATCAGCTCCAGCACGGTCTTGCGCGGCAGGATGACTTCTTGCTTGGGCAGGTCGACTTCGAGCTGGGCCTGGGCCAGGGCCAGGCGGTGGCCGTCGGTGGCCACGAGCGTGAGGCTCTTGCCTTCGGCCACGAACAGGATGCCGTTGAGGTAGTAGCGGATGTCGTGCACCGCCATGGCGAAGTGCACCTGGTTGATCAGCGCCTTGAGCGTCTTTTGCGGCACCTGGAAGGCCGGGCCGAAGTCGGCGGCCTCTTGCACCAGCGGGAAGTCGTCGGCCGGCAGGGTCTGCAGCGTGAAGCGGCTCTTGCCGCCTTGCAGGATCAGCTTGCTCTGCTGGCTGGTCAGGCTGACGGTCTGGTCCGACGGCATGGAGCGCAGGATGTCGATCAGCTTGCGCGCGCCCACCGTGGTGGAAAAGTCGCCCGCGTCACCGCCGAGCTCGGCCGTGGTGCGCACCTGGATCTCGAGGTCGCTGGTGGTCAGCTCGACCTGGGATCCCGTCTTGCGAATCAGCACATTGGCCAGGATCGGCAGCGTGTGGCGCCTCTCGACGATGCCCGCGACTGCTTGCAGCGCGCCGAGCACTTGGTCCTGGCTGGCTTTCAAGACGATCATGTGGAGGTCTCCGCTTCAGGAAGAGTTTGAAATTGGGGGTGGCCCGGGTGGCCCGGAGCGACAGCGCGCATTTTGACCTATTCGGAAGGTCTTTTCGCCTGCGGCTTACCCCTTCAGCGTCTGTTCCAGAACGTGAAGCTGCTGGTTCAGTTCGGTGTTCTTCTGGCGCTCGCCGCCGATCTTGCGAACGGCGTGCAAAACGGTGGTGTGGTCACGGCCGCCGAACAGCTCGCCGATCTCGGGCAGGCTCTTCTGCGTCAGCTCCTTGGCCAGGTACATGGCGATCTGGCGCGGACGCGCGATCGAGGCCGGGCGCTTCTTGGAATACATGTCCGCGACCTTGATCTTGTAGAAGTCGGCCACCGTCTTCTGGATGTTCTCCACCGAGATCTGGCGGTTCTGGATCGACAGCAGGTCCTTCAGGGCCTCGCGCGCCAGCTGGATGTTGATTTCCTTGTGCGAGAAGCGGCTGTAGGCCAGCACCTTGCGCAGGGCGCCTTCGAGCTCACGCACATTGGCGCGCACGTTCTTGGCGATGAAGAAGGCCACGTCCTCGGGCATGGGCGCGCCCTCGGCATCGGCCTTCTTGATCAGGATGGCCACGCGCATTTCCAGCTCGGGCGGCTCGATGGCGACGGTCAGGCCGGCGTCGAAGCGGCTGGTCAGCCGCTCGTCGATGTCCACCAGCCCCTTCGGATAGGTATCCGAAGTCATGATGATGTGGGCGCGCTTGGCCAGCAGGGCCTCGAAGGCGTTGAAGAACTCCTCCTGCGTGCGGTCCTTGCCGGCGAAGAACTGCACATCGTCGATCAGCAGCAGGTCCAGCGAGTGGTACTTGGCCTTGAGCTCGTCAAAGGTCTTGCGCTGGTAGTTCTTGACCACGTCCGAGATGAACTGCTCGGCATGCAGATACAGCACGCGGGCGTCGGGCTTGTCCTTGAGCAGGGCGTTGCCCACGGCGTGGATCAAGTGCGTCTTGCCCAGGCCCACGCCACCATAGATGAACAGCGGGTTGTACATCGCACCCGGAGCACCGGCCACGTGCAGGGCTGCGGTGCGGGCCATCTGGTTGGCGCGGCCGGGGACGAGCGTGTCAAAGGTCAGCGCGCTGTTGATGCGGTGGCGGGTCGAGGCCGGCGCGGCCGGGTTCACCGGTGCGACCTGGGCCGGGATGTGGATGGCGGGAGCTTCGATCAGCGCCTGCTGCTGAGGCGCGGACTGCAGGCCGTTGTTCAGCACCTGGCCCAGTGCCACCGGACGGTTGGCGGGCAGCGGACGCGCGGGCATGGCCTCGCGCGGGGCGAGGGCGAGCTCCAGCCGCGCCGGCTGGCCGGCCAGTTCGGTCAGGATGGATTCGATGCGGCCCGCATATTGATTGCGGATCCAGTCCAGCTTGAAGCGGTTGGGCACGCGCAACTGGACAAGCAGGCCGGCACCTTCATCCGCGGCCACCGTGGCGGGGGCCAGGGGGCGGATCCAGGTGTTGAATTGCTGTTCGGGAAGCTCCGCCTGCAGCCTTTCGCAGCCACGTTGCCAGAGATCTGCGCTCATTGTGGAAAACTTGTTCTTGGAGGCGCGGATTCTACGGATTTCGATGTCCGCGATGGGCGGTTATCCACAGATATTTTTGTGCTAAGCGGCCCGGTGTAAACCCGTTATATCCCTTCGCCTTGTCCCCGCGCCCGTTGACCCTCGTCCGAAGTTCTGGTGTAATCGCGGGTTTTCCAGGACGCTGATCGGGTCTTTCCTATACCTTCATAGGTACGCGGATCCCTCGGGGCGTCTCGTCTTTCAGAGAACTCTCAAGGGATTTTCAATCATGAAGCGTACCTACCAAGGCTCCAAGACCCGCCGCGCCCGCACCCACGGCTTCCTCGTCCGCATGAAGACGCGTGGCGGCCGTGCCGTCATCAACGCACGCCGCGCCAAGGGCCGCAAGCGCCTGGCTGTCTGATTCCCCTCCCGGAATCGACACCATGATCGGCCGCATCCTGCGATCGGCCGATTTTGAGCGCGTGCTGGGACGCCCCAGCCGCCTGCGCAGCCCCCACTTTGCCATCCATCATCTGGCCGAGGCCCCCTCGGTTCCGGCCAAGCCGCGCCGGTTGCTTGAGCAATCGCACGCTTCGGCTCCGGTGGAGTTGTCCACAGAGGATGGTGAGTTGTCCACAGGACCTGCACAAGTTGCACCCACAGTTGTGGATGGGGCCTGGCTCGGGGCCATCGTGCCCAAGCGCAACGCCAAGCGCGCCGTGACGCGCAACCTGCTCAAGCGCCAGATCCGTGCTGCTTTTGCCGCCCGCAGTGACCTGCCACCAGGCCTGTGGGTGGTGCGCCTGCGCGCGCCCATCGATCGCAAGCAATTCGTCAGCGCGGCTTCGGACGCGCTGCGCTCGGCCGTGCGCGAAGAGCTGAGCCAGCTGCTGGGGCGCATCAAATGAACCCCGCTCGCTGGCTGCTCGTCAAAGCCGTGCGCGGCTACCAGCTGCTGTTCAGCGCCTGGATCGGCCCCGTTTGTCGCTATTACCCGAGCTGCTCGAATTACGCGCTGGAAGCCTTGAACAAGCATGGCGCGGCCGCAGGTTCCTACCTGGCTGCGGCGCGCGTGCTGCGCTGCAACCCCTGGTCCTGCGGCGGCTGCGATCCTGTGCCTGACAATCCGCCCGCCCTGTTCACCAAGCTGGGCCTGACCTCTTCATCCAATCCCCAACCGAAGCCTTCTCATGACTGATATCCGTCGCACCATCCTCTGGGTGGTGTTCACCATGTCGCTCATCCTGTTGTGGGATGGCTGGCAGAAGTACAACGGCCATGCCTCGATGTTCGCGCCGTCGGCTCCGAAGGCCGTCCAGGCTTCGGCTTCCTCGCCGGCAGGTGCCGCCAGCAGCGCAGCCCCGACCATGGCCTCAGCCGCCAGCGCCGCTGAAGGCGCGGCCAGCGGCCCCGCTGCTGCCCTGCCGATCGAACCCGTGCGCATCCGCACCGACGTGCTGGACGTGACCCTGAGCACGCAAGGCGGCACCATCGTGCGCGCCGAGCTGCCCCAGTACCTGGACAACCCCGAGCCCGAGCTCTTCGACCCGATCATGCAGGCCGTGGGCCTGAAGAAGAAGGTTGACGTCTTGCATCCGCCCATCGTGCTGATGGACACGCAGCGCGGCTACGCCGCACAGACCGGCCTGCTGGGCGCCAAGGGCGAGGCCCTGCCCACGCACATGACGGTGCTCAAGGCGCTGCCCGGCGAGCGTGAGCTCAAGGACGGCCAGGACCAGCTCGTGGTCAAGATGGAATCGCCCGAAGTGGGCGGCGTCAAGCTCATCAAGACCTTCACCTTCAAGCGCGGCGATTACGTCGTCGGCGTCCGCCATGAGATCGTCAACACCGGCACTGCGCCGATCACGCCGCAGCTGTACCTGCAGCTGGTGCGTGATGGCCACGAGATCAAGAGCGGCCCGTCGATGGCGCCCAGCGCCTTCACCGGCCCGGCCGTCTACAGCGAGGCGGGCAAGTTCCACACGCTGAAGTTCAAGGACATCGACGAAGGCAAGGTCGACATCGCGAAGCAGGCGAACGACGGCTGGGTCGCGATGATCCAGCACTACTTCACCAGCGCCTGGCTCCCCGAGAGCAAGGGCGAGCGCGAGTTCTTCGTGCAGAAGGTGGCCGGCAGCAATCCGCAGCTGTACCGCGTCGGCATGCTGTTCACCCTGCCGCAGCTCGCCCCGGGCGCCAGCGAATCGCAGGACGACCGCCTCTTCATCGGCCCGCAGGAAGAGAACAAGCTCGCGGCCCTGGCGCCCAACCTGCAGCTGGTCAAGGACTACGGCATCTTCAAGGCCTTGTCGCAACCGCTGTTCTGGCTGCTCGACCACCTGCACAAGCTGATCGGCAACTGGGGCTGGGCCATCATCGCGCTCGTCGTGCTGCTCAAGATCGCCTTCTACTGGCTCAACGCCAGCGCCTACCGCTCCATGGGCAAGATGAAGGCCGTGGCGCCGCGCATCCAGGCATTGAACGAGCGCTTCAAGGACGACCCGGCCGGCAAGCAGCAGGAGATGATGCGCATCTACCGCGAAGAGAAGATCAACCCGCTGGGCTCCTGCCTGCCCATCCTCGTGCAGATGCCCTTCTTCATGGGCCTGTACTGGGTGCTGCTGTCCTCCGTCGAGATGCGCGGTGCGCCGTGGCTGGGTTGGATCACCGACCTCTCGCAGCGTGATCCGTACTTCATCCTGCCGCTGATCATGATGGCCTCGAGCCTGGTGCAGACGTGGTTGAACCCCACGCCGACGGACCCCGTGCAGGCCAAGATGATGTGGATCATGCCCGTCATGTTCGGCGTCATGTTCTTCGTCTTCCCCTCGGGCCTGGTGCTGTACTGGCTGACGAACAATCTGCTGACGATCGCGCAACAGTGGTTCATCAATCGCCAGCTCGGTGTGAACGGCAAGGGCTGATCGGCAAGGACCGATTTCACGAAAAGCAAATGAACAAAGCCCCCTGCCTGGGGGCTTTTTCATTGGCGCGCAGAGGTATTCAATACGAACCCATGCGGGGCAGAAGAATTCACCGACTGGGAGGTTCCCCGGTGAAGCAACGGTCAGCATGACAGCCTCACGAGAAGCTGCCATCAGGCCTCCCCCGCGCCATACATGAAAGCCACAGCATCGGTGAGAATTCGCCGATGCTGTCGCGCCATTCAGACCCCATCGCCGCCATTGCCACCGCACCCGGACGCGGCGCCGTGGGCATCATCCGCGTCTCCAGCCGCTTTTCCCTAACGCCCATCATCGACGCCGTCTGCGGCCGCGAGTTGCGGCCCCGCGAGGCGCACTACCTGCCCTTCAAAGACGCAGCCGGTCGAGCCATCGACGAAGGCCTGGCGCTGCACTTTCCCGCCCCGCATTCCTACACCGGCGAACACGTGCTGGAGCTGCAGGCCCACGGCGGCCCCGTCGTGCTGCAGCTGCTGCTCGCCCGCTGCCTGGAAGCCGGCACGGAGCTGAACGTGCGTCTGGCCGAGCCCGGCGAGTTCACGCAACGCGCCTTCCTCAATGGCAAGCTCGACCTCGCCCAGGCCGAGGCCGTGGCCGACCTCATCGACGCCAGCACCGAGGCCGCTGCACGCAGTGCGGGCCGTGCGCTCTCAGGCGCGCTCTCGCACGAGGTCGGCGTGCTGCGCGATGCGCTGATCAAGTTGCGCATGCTCGTCGAAGCCACGCTCGACTTCCCCGAAGAAGAGATCGACTTCCTGCAGCAGGCCGACGCGCTGGGCCAGCTCACGCGCCTCACCGCCCAGCTCGATGCCGTGCTCGACCGCACCCGCCAGGGCGCGCTGCTGCGCGAAGGCATCAAGGTCGTGCTGGCGGGCCAGCCGAACGTGGGCAAGAGCAGTCTGCTCAACATGCTCGCCGGCGCCGAGCTGGCCATCGTCACGCCGATCGCCGGCACCACGCGCGACAAGGTCAGCCAGACCATCCAGATCGAAGGCGTGCCCTTGCACGTCAGCGACACCGCCGGCCTGCGCGACACCGAGGATGAAGTTGAACGCATCGGCGTCTCGCGCAGCTGGGATGCCATCGAGGATGCGGACGTGCTGCTCTTCCTGCACGACCTCACCCGCATCGGCCAGCCGGAGTACGAGGCCGAGGACCGGCGCATCAACGAGCGCCTGGCCGGCATCTCGCCGGAACGGATCCTGCAGGTCTTCAACAAGGCCGACGCTGTGCCGAAAGCGCAGTTGGCGCAGCTGCCCGAGGGCGCGCTGCTTCTTTCCGCCAAATCCGGCGAGGGCCTGGACGTGCTGCGCCATCGCCTGCTCGAACAGGCCGGCTGGCACGCCGTGCCCGAAGGGCTCTTCATCGCGCGCGAGCGTCACGTGCATGCGCTGGGCCGCACGCGCAACCATCTGGAGCTGGCCTACGCCGTCGCCACGAGCGAGCCGCCGGCGTTGGATCTGCTGGCCGAGGAGCTGCGTCTGGCGCACGACGCGCTGGGCGAGATCACCGGCGCCTTCAGCGCGGACGAATTGCTGGGCGAGATCTTCAGCCGCTTCTGCATCGGCAAATGACCATGAGGTTTCAGGCGGTCTCAGGACGTCCCGGTAAGTCTCTGAAATTCAGAGTTTGTATTTAATATCAATAACTTAGTGGTCCATTGTAGTCCCGGCTTGTTTCGCCACAGCTTCCGCGCCTTTAGTCCAAGTTCTAGTCCAAGTGATCGCTTTTGACTTGCAATCGGCTCTACTTGGACTAAAAATTGGCCGAGGGGAGGCTCTCATGGCTCTTACGGACATTGCGCTGAAGGCGCTGAAGCCCAGGGACAAGCCGTACACGGTGTCTGACGAGCGAGGCCTATACGTCGAGGTCTTTCCGACGGGCGGTGTCATCTGGCGCTATCGCTACACGCTGAACGGCAAGCAGGAAAAGGTGACGCTGGGCAAGTACCCGGACCTGACGCTTCGCAACGCGCGCATCAAGCGCGATGAGGCCGGCCAAGCTGCGGCGATGGGCGGCTCGCCGGCTAAGCAAAAGCAGTTGGCCAAAATTGCCGCAGCACAGACCACGACCGTGGCCGAATTCGGTGAACGCTTCTTCCGAGAGATCGTGGAGAAGGATCGCAAGGACACCACGATCCCTCGCCGCTACTTCGAAAAGTCGATCTTGCCGGCCATCGGTCAGAAGGCCGTCGGAGAGGTCTCGACCGACGACGTGCGGACGATCATCTGGCGCAAGAAGGCGGAGGGCTTCGACGCCGCGGCGGGCGCACTGCGTGGCGTGCTGAAGCGGATGTTCGACTACGCACAGACCTGCGGCTTGGTTGCACACAACCCCGTCTTGGCGCTGCCCATGCGCCATGTCCACAGGGCCAAGGCCCGAGATCGGGCTCTGGCGCCCACCGAAATCGGCACGTTCCTGCGGGCGGCGTTCGCGTCGAACATCCGCCGGCAGTTCAAACTGGGTCTGCACCTGATCTTGCTGACCATGGTGCGCAAGTCCGAGCTGCTGCGCGCTCGCTGGGTGCATGTGGACCTGGAACAAGCCGAATGGCACATCCCGGCCGAGAACTCGAAGACCGGCAAGCCGCACATCGTTTTCCTCTCGCGCCAAGCTGTCGAAACCTTCCGCGAGTTGAAGTTGCTTGCGGGCACGAGTGAGCTGGTGCTGCCCGGACGCGGTAGCTTGACGAAGCCCTTTGCACACAACGCGATCAACACGGCGCTCAAGACTGCGCTTCAGAACCAGCCGATCCCTTCTTTCACGATTCATGACTTGCGCCGTACAGCGTCGACCCTGCTCCACGAGAACGGTTGGTCTTCCGACGTGGTTGAGAAGGCCTTGAACCACACCATTGGCGGCGTGCGGGGTGTCTATAACAAGGCTGAATATGCGCCGCAGAGGCGCAAGATGCTGCAGTTCTGGGCGGACTACATTGAGTCTCTGATGTCGACGGGCAAGGTGATCGTCGGGCGGTTTAAGCGCGAGGCTTGAGGTCTCCATTCAGGAGATGCCTCTCGGTGCTAGGTGGACCTCAAACGCACCAACTGCTTCTCGATTTCGGCCATCAAGGTAGAAGCAGGCGCTGCAAAGGCGTTAGCGCACTTGATCAAGACGGACAACGACGGCTGACGTTCGCCGCGTTCCAATTTGCCGTAATACGACCGATCCACACCGGCCAAAAGGGCAAAAGCGTCCTGCGCAATCTCGCGTTCAAGTCGCCACGCGCGAAGAACCGAGCCACACGCGCTTGCCACGATTGGATCGAAGGAATCTGAACGCGGCGCTGCTCGGACAGCTGTTCGCTTTGAGACGGAAGGCCCTTTTTGAATCACGCCCTCAGCATTTCAGTCATGCCATAATCAGGCCACGGCATATATGCCGTCAGTACGATGGCTTTTGCTGGAAAGCGGAGGTGAGCATGAGCAGTCAAGTTCAAGGGTCACCACGCTGGCTGCATAGACCGTTGTGTTGCAAGTACGTCATCGGCGCCGTCAAGGCTGTCCATCTCCCGCAAGGGAAGCGAACGGCCGGAAGTCGATGGCACTGGGCCCTCGGGATGCGCGCCGGTGAATTCGAAGTACTTGGAGCTTGGTCCTCTTCCAGCGGTGACCCCAAACAGATTGCCGATAACCTAGCCGAACGAGGCGTTGAGCGAATTCAGCTCGTGTGTATGGACGACACGGTCGATCAGGCAACGCTAGCCCCTGGGATGGCGCGAGTCGATGGCGGCTTTGCTTCGAGTTCGCTTCAAGTCGACGACCTCGTTTCCGCAATGAGCATCGCAACGCAATTCATCGGCGGCAAGCGGAGAGCGTTGCTGTCGGCTGTCGCGGCAGCAGAACACCTACATGTCGGCCTCGTTCGTGCACTGAATCGCGCTGCGCCTTTTGCCGACGAAGAGGCTGCCGGGATGTATGTCGCGCGATGGCTGGAGCGAGCCGACCGCAGTCTCGGCAATCTCGCATCACATCTTCATCACTTGGGCGCGCCCGCAAGGGTGCCGATGTCGCCTGGCGCGACGCGACCAGCGGCGCCCTGATCATGTCCAAGCGCCTCGTGCAGAACTGGAACGCGGTCTTCTCGCGTGTCCGATCCGCGCTGATGCGCCGGGGCCGTAGCTCTCATGACGCGGAGGATCTGGTGCAGGAGGCCTGGGTTCGTCTGGCCTGCTACGAGCGCGAGCATGAGGTCGAGGAGCCCGAAGCATTCCTAATGAGAACTGCCCTGAACCTGTCGATTGATGCGCATCGCTCGCGCGTCAGTCATGGCGAGGAGGTGCTCATTGATGACGTCGTCCTGGTTGATCTCGCGCCGACCGCCGAGGCCGTCTTGCTCGCCAAAGAGCGCATGGAGCGACTGAGTTTCTGGCTGAGCCGCCTAAGCCCCAAGACCCGGGAAATCTTCTTGGCGCATCGCCTCGACGACTTGACCTATCGGGAGATCGCGCAGCGCCACGGACTGAGCATCTCCGCCGTGGAGGGGCACATCGCCAAGGCGACGATGCAGCTCGCTACCTGGATGGACGGCAACTAGCTGTGTCCTCCCCGAAGACCTCTGAAGCGGAGGCGTCCGGACCTGCGAAGTCGCCAGCGATGCCCTCGGAGATCCTCGCCGAGGCTGCTGTTTGGGTCGCACGCTTGCATGGTCCCAGCCGCTCACCGCGCGTGGAGAAGGAGTTCCAGACGTGGGCGCGTCGCTCCCCGGTTCACCGCCGCGCCTTTGAACGCTGTACGGACGTTTGGCAGGATGCCGCAGGCGTCACGCTGAGCACCTACGCCACTGCTACTGACCTGAGGCCTAGGCGCCGGGGTGGGTACGTCGTGAGCACGGTCGGTCTGGCCGCCGTGCTCACCATCGCCGCCGTGTTGATCCTGCGTCCCTGGTTATCCGCCTCTGCCTTCGAGACTGGGGTTGGGGAGCAGCGGACCGTGGTACTGGCCGATGGGTCGCGGATGTCTCTGAATACCGCGACGCGCGTGCGCGTGGACTTCAGCCGAGCCCAGCGCAACATCCAGGTCCTGGATGGCGAAGCGCTCTTCGAGGTCGCCAAGGACGCGCAGCGTCCATTTGTCGTGCGGGCGGCCGACTCTGAAGTGGTGGCAACAGGGACGGAGTTCGTTGTGCGAACCGCGCCGGAAACTCAAGGTCACGGGACGGCACTCATGGTCACGCTTGTTGAGGGACACGTCTTCGTGCGCAATACCCAACAAAGCGGGATGTCCCCTCCGGCAGAGCCGATGGCAATGGCCCCCGGGGATCGCTTGCAAGTGGAGCAGCCGGTAAGCAACGCAGCACGGACGGCGTTCCACCCCGTACGGCTGGATCGTTCCGGCTTGGAAGCCGCGCTGGCATGGAAGCGCGGCGAGGTGGTCTTTGACGATGTATCTCTGGCGGATGCGGCTGCTGAGATGAATCGCTACAGCACGGTGCCAATCATCGTTGCGAGCTCCGCTGCGCGGACTGGCGGCAGGATCAGCGGAGTGTTTCGTACGGGCGATAACCTGGGATTCGCGCGGGCGGTGGCCCGTCTTCACGGTCTTCGGATGGTTGAAGCGCCGGACCGGATCGACATCGATCTTCAGTAGGGCTAGCGCCGGGCTGAGGCTCCCGCGCCGCGATCTTTGGAGCAGCGCGTGTAAAGATGCATGGACCTTTTGGATCAATCTGGGATCGGGCGGGCTCTTGCTGGCGCTCCTGAGATGAAGCGCGTGGACCTAAGCAGGGCTTCCTCTTGCGCACGCCAAGATGCACGATACATGGCATGTGCTCCCCGGCCCGCGTCGATGAATCCCAGCTGAACTTGCTGGACGTTGCGGCCTTGCCTGAATGCATTGCGAAGGTCGAGGCTGTTGGGAAGGCGAGGACGACATTGACCCGGGATCGGGTCTCCGTGGATCTCCGCGGCTTTGGGCCGAGGCTGCGTGAGCGTGCGGCGCAGCGGGGAATGGCGCCTGCAGCGTTGCTACGAAAGGTTGCGATGGCACTTCTTGATGACGAGCACGGCCTGGCCGACGAGGGTGGTGTGGCGCGCGAATCGACTCCCGTTCGTGGAGGTGCCAAGGTCAAGGTCACGCTCCGCCTCCCAGCCGTTCATGCTGCCATGTTGGCCAGCCGTGCGCGCGCAGCTACGGTGGCACAAGGGGACTATGTCCGTGGGATGCTGGACGGCGCCGCGCCGCCGCCGCTTCCTCCAGATCACGGGGCTTCGGTTCGGGTCTTATTGGCTTCGACGGATCGCCTGGCGGTGCTGACGGTGGATCTCAATGCGTTCACGAGGATGTTGGCCCGCGTGCCGGCTTCTCAGCTGGAGCCCTACCGTGCAAGTCTGAGGTCCTTGGTCGACGACGTTCGAAAGCACCTCGCTCTATCGGCAGCCCTAATGGCTGAGCTCAGGCCGGCGCGGAAGGCGCGTCGATGAACGCTGGTCAGCATATCGATAGCGCCTTGGTGCAATGGGGTGAGCGCCTGTTCTACACCTCGAACAGGACTGTCCGGTCCGGCGAAACGCCACGACTGGGAGTGCTGATGCAGCGTAAGGCCGCGGTTATTCGCCAGCGCATCGAGGCGACGGTCCGACGGGTGCCGCAGGTGATGGTCAAAGTGACCGGTGGTGGCCGAGGCATGGGAACGATCAAGGCTCACTTCCGATACATCAGCAAGAATGGTCGCCTGGAGATCGAGGACGACCGGGGTGTCGTGCACACGGGCAAGGAGGTGCTGCGCGACGTCGCTGACCAGTGGCGCTATGGCGGGTCACTGATCGATGAGGTCAGTCCTCGGCGAGAAGCCATCAACATCATGCTGTCTATGCCGATTGGTACGAACGCCGATCTGCTGAAGAAGGCAGTACGAGAGTTCGCCCAAGCCGAGCTCGCCGGGCATCGCTACGTCATGGTGCTGCATCAGCACCAGGCCAACCCACATGTGCACCTGAGTGTGCGAGCGGAGTCCGCGACCGGACATCGGCTGAATCCGCGCAAGACGGATTTGCACCGGTGGCGGGAAACCTTCGCAGAGAAGCTACGCGGCTGGGGCATCGAAGCTGATGCGACACGTCAGGCGTCGCGAGGTGAAACCCGAAACTTCGATCCGCTTTGGCGCATCAAGGCGCATGAGGAGGGGCGACTTCGAGAAATCTCGGGCGCGAATAGGGATAGGGATAGCCCGATCAAAGGCCGCGCAGACGCCACACTTAGCTGGGCTCATATCGTGCGGGCCCTCGCGGCGTCGGACGCACCGAAAGATCGGGAGCTTGCTCAGCGCATTCGGACATTCCTGCGAGACACATATTTCGTGCGCCAGCGGTTGCTGGATAGAGGGCGGGTATTGGAAGAGCCTCGTACAGCGGCGTCTCAGCAGCCGGCACGGTATGCAGGAGAGAGGGAGACCTTGACGCGCGAAAGAGAGTGGTGAGGTCTGACACGCCAGTATCTGGTTCCGCCCCCAGCTCGCGCCATGCGGATGGTTGCGAAGCGGCCACGGCATGCATCGTGCGCCCATTGAGCGTGGTCTGCCCCGCGCTGTCGAAAGCTGTCGCTATGATGTGTGAAGACAACGACTGATATCAGGGAACGAGACGCTTGAGGTTCAGACTGCAAGGCGTGCTCGGGCGCGAGCCGGCTACAGACCATGACACCACAAGAGATCATCCGCGACGCGTTGATCCCTGACACGCGCAGCGTGCTTGTACTGGGCTGCTTCGAAACTCGAGTTACCGTCTATGCGCAGCAGGTACGCGCCCTTAATCTTGTAGACGCGATTCTTTCTGAATCACTCGTGCGGTCGAAAGGCAAGATTGCCATCGTCGGCGGCGGTGTGGCGGGAATGACAGCTGCCGTGGCGCTAGCCCGAGCCGCTCCTGATTTGGCGGCCCTAGACCTCTTCGAAGCCAGACCGGGCCTCCTGGAATTCCAGCACAACAGCCAGCGGTATCTCCACCCGCACTTTTACGACTGGCCAGCGGCAAGGGCTCAGCGCCTTGATGCCGCGCTTCCAATCATGAATTGGAGCGCTGGCCCTGCCGGCGTAATCGCCGAGGCTCTACGCGAAGAGTTTGTCCGCACTGAACGTGGTTCGATCCTGCAAGCGCACCCTGAGGAACAAGTTATCCGACTCCGCCCGACGGCACTCGGCTCGGTACAACTCGCGACGCGTAATAGCCCTACGACACATCGCACCTACGACGCTGTCATTCTTGCCATCGGTTTCGGACTTGAGCGGTTCCTCGATGGCGATACCTCGTCTTACTGGTCGCCCTCGATTCTGGCCGCACCGATTCACACCGGGCTTGAGAAGCCGATCATCTTCATTTCCGGGAACGGCGACGGAGGCTTGGTGGACTTCCAAATGGCCGCTTTCGGCGGCATGGATCACGGCAAGATCTGCCAACTCATTGCCGAATTCAACCTTGGAGATGCTCGGACAGAACTCGAGGTCATTGAGCGTGAGGCATGGTCGGCCGGTGCAGATGTGGACCTGCTCGATTCATACCGAACAAGGGTGGTGCCGCTTGTACCGCCTGCGATCTGGGCAGAAGTCAACCAAAAACTGCGCAAAAACGCACGCGTATGGTTCCACACGAGGGAACCATACCTGCTGAAAAGGACGACTGCGCTCCACAACCGTCTCGGCGCCTTTCTCGTCATCGAAGCAGACCGAGAAATGGGAAACGGGGCGATCACGATCAAGACCGGCGTTGAGTTCGATGGGCCGCCGCCCTCGACGGGCGACGTTGCTCTTATTGGCGAGGCCCCATTCCGACCGTGGCGCCGCTTCCTGAGGCTGGGTCCAGACGCCGAATCCAATCTCGCCCCTTTCGCAGACGTGCTAGCAAAGTACCCGGCTGCGACCCGGTCGCCCACTTCAACTTCACCGCCGGTATCCCCGACACTGACGGCTAGTGCGCGCGCTCGATTCGAGCAGCTCAGCAACCTGCCGCAAATGGCAGCCTCCGTCGAGGCATCCTCATCAGTCGCAGCTAAGCCGATATCAGAACGCGCGTTCGAGGCGCTCATCGCGCTCGAATGCTCAATCGACATGCTGCTCGATCCCGAGATTGAATGGTTGGAGCTTGACTCCACACTATCGCTACCGGGCACTGGCAGAGTGCTTCTGGGTGACATCGTTATCCAATACAAGGATGGTCGACTTGTATGCTGCGAATGTAAGAACATCCAGCCCAGGTCGGGGTCCTGGACAGTGCCCGCTTTTAGCAGTGCGCTTCAAACTGCAGGCCTGGTTCTGCGAAGTATTCCCACCGCAGAGGTAAGGTTCTTCTCCACGGTCAACTTGGGACCGTTGCAGAGTCTAAGGAACCTGGCGGACAGTTCCTCAAACGCCACCACTCTAGAAGCCTCGGTCGATTCGAGTCTCTTAGTCGACAGGAGGCGTTTGGCCGAAATGTGGGATGCGAACCCATCGACGCAGATTGAGACCTTGTATTCCTTTCTACGAAGAACGTCATTTGATGTTCTGCCCCACATAGAAAATCTGGAAGCACGCGTCCGGCAGCGGTTGGCTCGGTGTGTAACTCGAGCTGATGAGGCATTCAGGGTTCTCCGTACTGAGCTAGAAAAGCTCGGTGCTCCACACACACTTGCCAACGCCAATGCTGCTGTTCATCGCCTCACGCGAGCGCAGGCATTTAAGCTACTTCAAGACGCCGGCTGCGAGGTCAGCGAACCGAAAGACGACACTGAAGCGCTGAAGGAGTTCCGAACGGCATCTGCGGTCGGTAGAAGCTGGCGGAGGGATATTGGAGGACGCAAGCTGCAACGCGCGGCGACCGACGATTTGTTGGCGGCCATTGTCGCAAAGCAGCGGAGTGTATTGCTGACAGATGGCCCGGGTGCGGGCAAGACTTGCATACTTCTCGACTTGGTCGATCGTTTGGATCGAAGTCCAGATATTGCTTCTCTATTCATACAAGCGCGCGAGTTCGCAGAAGCACAGACCGATGCTGAGCGCGTGGCGCTTGGTCTTCCCGCGGATATCCCTTCCATCGTTTCGTCGCTATCTGTCGGGCGGCATGTCGTAGTCATAATCGACTCGCTCGATGTCCTGGCTCTGGCAAGAGAGATTTCGCCGCTTTCGTACTTCCTGAGCCTGATTGACCGGCTTTCGACCATTCCGAACACAACGACCGTCGTTGCGTGCAGGGCTTTCGACCTCCAGTACGACCGTCGCCTATCTGCACGTGCGTGGGATCAATCAGTTGTCGCCGGAGAGCTAGACTGGACTGGCCACATCGAGCCCGTTGTCGAGGCCGCAGGTGCCCAGTCGACCGCCCTGGACGAAAGGACGCGGTCGCTTCTTTCCAATGCGCGCCTACTTGCCCTGTTTGCGGATTTGGTTGCCCACGGCGGAGGTCGCAACGTATCGAGTGCTCAGGAACTGACCGAGGCGTATTTGGACGAAGTGGTTCTCAAGCAAATGGAGCTCGGAGAAAGCGCCATGCAGGCGCTGGAATCGATGGCCGACGAGATGCTCACGGGCCGAGTCTCCGACGTGCCTCGCGGAGCCATTCAGGCGAGCAATGAAGTTCTTCAGCGCCTGCAGAGCGAGCAAGTCATTCTGCCCACACGGAACGGTAAGCGACTGGCCTTCGGACATCAGACGCTTCTCGACTCGCTCGCCGTCCGACGTGCCGTTCGCGCCGGCCGGTCGCTACTCGATTTCGTCGTTGGCCTACCGGCTGTGCCGTTCGTCAGACCTACTGTCCGCGCCTATTTCAACTATCTTCGGCTCGGCGATGAAGTAACGTTTAGAAAGCAGCTGAGGGCGGCGTTCGATTCGGACATTGCCTACCACTTGAAGCGCCTTCTCGCCGAATCGTGGGCGGCTGCCGAGCCCGCAAGCACCGATTGGCCGCTTCTATCCCATCTTGAGCAACGTCATGTGCAGTTGTTCCACACCATCTTGGAACGCGCGCAGGGCAGGCAGTGGAAAGATCTCTTCGAATCGCGCTGGCTACCGCGCGTATTGAACAACCGGGAGAGTGCCAATCTTCAGCTGTACATCTCAAAGCTCTCATCTTGGTCGGAAGGCTCTGAGGAAGCGATCATTGAATTCTGGAGTTCCGCATTTAATCTTGACTGGCTCGATCCTCGTTCAATCTCAAGACAGATAAGTCTTCAACTTCAACGGATCGATAGGTATCCGGAGAACGAGACCGAAAGGCTTCTGGGACGGCTTGTCGATCTCGGCGATGTAGGGGACTACTTCCTTTCGTCTACGTTGATGCGCTTCGCAGCAAAGACGGGACGAGGTGATGCGCTTATCTGGCGATTCATCACTGGGCGGCTGGTTGGGCAAAAGTTTGATGCCAGCCAGCTTAGGCTCGACAGGATTGATCAAAACTTTCTCAAGGATCGCTTTCTTGCCTCGGAGCAACTGCTCAATGGCGCCGTGTCTTCACTTGAGGCGTGGAGCCGAAGTAAGGCGAATAGTGATGAGTGGAGAGAAGGATTCCTGAGATCAACCTCTTTCGACAAGATCCATTCGTCCTATACCTTCCGCCACGAGACTGATCTTCAGAGGCTAGTGGGCAGCATGGAAGAAGCCATCTTGGATCATGCAGGCCGCGACACCCCATGGTGGCGCGCAAATGCCCGGCGTTTGGCGTTTAACGCGGATGGTGGTTTGCGGCATATCGCGCTGGTCGCATTGAGGAAAGGCTGTCAGACGAACCTGGAAGTTGCCAAAGATGTTCTCGTCGATCCACGTACCTTTGAGAATCCCGCGCTCTTTGAACTGGGCCTTTTGATTCAGAACTGCCTCTTCCATCTCAGTAGCGATGTTCATGAGACTGTTTCAGAGCATGCGCTCGAGCTCTTCTCGACGTACGACCCAGCGTACCGCGTGTGGGTTGATGAACAGCGGTTGGCACTTCTCGCGCGCATACCTACCCCATGCCGCAGCGATCAGGCCAACCAGGAATTTCTGGCGCTATCGCGGCGCTATCCGGTGCCCAGTGAGGAGCCCGAGATCCATATGCGTGGCGGCGCTGTTCATTCGCCCTACGCGCGCGATGAGCTCCTTCGGCTTGATGACGAGGCGCTTCTTTCGCTATTGAGGTTCTCCGTCGGGCTTTCACGCTTTACCGATTCACACAATGGATTCGCGGGTGGCGTTGATCAGGTCGAGGTAGACATACGGCAAATGGCGATGTCTGATAGTCGACGTTTTCTTGGACTCATGCGGATGCATTGGTCGCAAATCCCGCCGAACTTTCGCACCTCGATGCTTCAAGGGGCAGTCGCCCAACTACGAAACAGATTTGGGAACGTCCAATATGCACCGGTCCCGAATTATGTTGAGAGCATGGATGGGGCGTTGCTCGAGCACGCGGTACGCGACGAGCTGCAGCGACATGACTACTTTTGGTCCCGTACTATGGTCGGCGCCGAGGCCGTCCTAGCGTGCTCTCATGTCGTACAGGGAGACGCTTCGGTTCACTCTCTCCTATTCTTGGCTGCTGGCTATGCTTACAACCGTAGCCCGGAGTGTTGGGAGTCTGGCGACTACGTTGGCTTGAGCAGCGTCCGAGGTCAGGTTGCCGAGGGTATGACGACTCTTCTCGCGCGTCGTATCGATGCTCAAGAGGACATCCCGGTGATGTTGCGCTCTATTGTTGGCGTCTTTGCCAATGATTGGCACCCGCAGATCCGTACGATCGTTCTTTCAGGAATTCCTCGCCTGCTCTTCGAGGGCGACAAACTTGGCTGGGATCTGTTTGAGGCCGCTTTGAGTGGCGACGGAGAGCTTGATTGGCTCGCTGCGGAGAACGCCCTCTATGCGGCCTACCATCGGCACTATGACCGCATTCGCCAGTTTCTCAACCGTGCGCGCGAGTCTTCAATGGAGGGCGGGCAAGCCGTTTGGGGGCGCATCACGGCACTGGCTGTTCTCTCAGGTCACCTGACGCTCGAAGTGTTGCTCGATGACCTGATATGTACGGGAAGCGAGGACGGGTGGTCTGGCGCAATGCAAGTCTGGGTAGCGAATTTGTTCCATCCAGAACACCAGAATACTTGCTTGGCGGGTCTGCGCGTGGCTTTGACGCAACCGAAAGCCGGTCCCGTATGGCAACGCGAAGCGGGCACGATATTCGCTGCGACAGAGAGTGCACTGCCCTTACCGTTGGCGTTCTTGCAATCGCTGGTTACGAGCGACTTTGGCGGTCAGCCACGACACCTCCCCAATCACCTCGATGACTGGTTGGCCGCGAATTCCGATTACCGCTTTGAGGATTCGCTGGAGCTCGCTCAAACGGCCGTGGCTGAGATAAAGGCAGGAGCGGAGTTCTACTTTGACAACGACTCCCTGGGGGTTATTCTCACATCTCTTTTCAGAGAGGCAGAAGATCGAGAGGAACTCGACGACGGCTCGGCCTTGAAGAGGGTGATTGCGCTGCAGGATGCCGTGCTATCCCTCCCGCACACGAGTATCGAATCTTGGTTGCGTGCGGCGGAGCGCCCCGAGGGCATCTGAAAGACGGCTTACGTCGCTCTGCCCCCTGATCGGCCCCAAATGTCGCCGAGACACGCTACAAAGAAGGCACCGACTAGCCTACAGAGATGTGCGAAGACCTTGGGCGATCATGGGTCTCATTGTTCGGTCCCGATTCAGCTTGTGCACTAACCGTTCAGGCTTTGCGCTAGTTTTGCGCTTACGAGTCAGGTTGTTCAGTCCCGGTGCGGTCTCAGTTCACTTTGTTCGCCATGCTCATTGGAGAGCGCCGGTGACCTGCCCCCTCCCGCCGTACCAGCCAGGCGGAAGTCCGGGTTGAAGGTTACTTGATCTCGTTGGTTGTAGCCGGTGGCGACTGGTTCTTGTTGCGCTGGCGTTGAGCAAACTCTGCCGGCGGTATTCGTCCCAAGCTGCTGTGTGGCCTGACCTCGTTGTAGTCCTGACGCCAGATGGCGATCTCTGAACGTGCTTGCTGCAACGTCTGGAACCAGTGCTCGTTCAAGCACTCGTCCCGGAACTTGCCGTTGAAGCTCTCGATGTAGCCGTTCTGCATGGGCCGCCCTGGCTGGATCAAGATGTGGCGCACGCCGTGAGACTGAGCCCACGCAATGAAGGCCCGGCAAGTGAACTCCGGCCCGTTGTCGGTTCTCACCGCTGCGGGGTAGCCCCTGAAGAGTGCGGCTCGGTCCAGCAGCCGCGTCACGTATTGCCCCGAGATTCCATAGTCCACAGCGATGTCCACGCACTCGTGCGTGAAGTCATCGGCCACGGTCAGGCTCTTGATGCGCCGGCCGTTGGCAAGGCTGTCGGAAACGAAGTCCATGCTCCACACCTCATTGACACGGGTTGCGACCGTGAGCGGCACGCGCTCGCTGGCTGCACGCCTGACCTTCTTGCGTTTGCGTACTGCCAACTGCGCCTGGCTGTACAGCCGGTACACGCGCTTGTGGTTCACGCCCGGGAACTGCGGACGCAGCAAGTCATGGATACGGCGATAGCCGAAGCGACGCCGCACCTGCGCGATCTCGACGATCTTGGCGCTGAGTTGCTGCGTGGCCTCGTCGACCACGGGCGGGTTGCGATAGCTGTCTCTGGAGAGCCCCACCAGGCGGCACGCGCGGCGTTCAGACAGATGATGCTGCTCGATCATCTTGGCTGCCGCTGCGCGCCTGACCTGCGGGGCTAGGGCTTTACGCCGAAGACGTCCTTGAGCGCGTGAATGTCCAGGTGGGCTTCAGCCAGCAGGCGCTTGAGCTTGGCGTTCTCTCCTTCGAGATCACGCAGTCGCTTGGCATCCGTGGCCTGCATGCCACCGAACTTGGCCCGCCACTTGTAGAACGTCGCGTCGCTGAAGCCACCCTGTCGACACAGCTCTTTGACCGGCATGCCGGCCTCGGCCTGCTTGAGGAAGCCAATGATCTGCTCCTCGGTGAATCTGCTCTTCTTCATGTCCATCATTCTCCTGGTTGATGGACTTCCTCTCCATTACGCTGGTACGGCAGGGAGGGAGCAGGTCACCGGTACGCATCTATCTGCGGCTGGGTCTTCGGCCTTGGGGCACGTGAACACGTGCCAAATCCAAAGGATTGAGTGAGTGCAGGATAGGCTGGGTGCCGTCATTTGGCAGCCAGCGGCCTACGGGCTGAGGGGCCGAGGCAGAGGGCGGCCTTTTGCTAAGGCCTTTCTCAGCAAAAGGAGTCGTCCATACGCAACTCGACGCGCCTGGGCGCTTGCTCATTAAGTCCGTGGACTGAGCGCCCTCTCAAGCGCTGCTTAAGTGCGCAGCCTGCGCGCCGCGTGCTCCAAGTGCCGCGTTGTGTCACGACTGAGTTGCAGCGCGCGTTCCAGCGGATTGGCTTCGGCCGACTGACCTGACAGCTGTGCAGCAATCGCACGCAAGCAATAGTTGATCACTTCAGTCGGTGCACCCAGCTGCTCGCTCTCATAGCGAGAAAGGCAAGAGCGGCTCACCTCGAGCGTGCGTGCGAACGCGACCTGCGTCTGATCCGCGCGCACACGTTTTATCAACTCGCCCTGTGTGACGGGAAAGGAAAATTTCGCCTGAGCCATGTTGCTATTGTTGCACATATGTTCGATAATCACACACGCATACGGAGCGCCTAATATCGGAGGCAGGGAGCATTCATGGCACGAGCTGAACAAATCAAGGCACTCTTCAGAGCCTACGCAGGCAATGAAGATGCGCAGTTCATTTCGGTCGCTTTGCAAGTTGCGGCCGATGAGGCAAGGCGTGGACATGGCAAGCTGGCGGCTGAGCTCCGCGAGCTCATAGAAGCAGCGCGCTCCCCTGCAACGCCACGTGCGCGCGTGCGCGCTATGCCGCTGGTCCAGCCCAGAGGTGAGTTGGCAGAGCTGCTCACGGCCCAGTATCCGCAGCATCACCTCAAGCAGATGGTGATTTCCGCTGAGGTCGAGCAGAAGCTGCAACGGGTTTTGCGTGAGCAGCGGCAACACGAGCGTTTGAATGGCCACGGCCTATCGCCTCGGCGCAAACTGCTGCTCGTCGGTCCGCCAGGCACCGGCAAGACGCTCACGGCGGCCGTCCTGGCCACAGAACTCAAGTTGCCTTTGTTCACGGCTAGATTCGATAGCCTGATCACCAAGTTCATGGGCGAAAGTGCTTCAAAGCTCCGCTTGGTCTTTGAGGCGCTCAAATCCACGCGTGGCGTCTACTTGTTCGACGAATTCGATTCGCTCGGCTTGCAACGGGGTAGCCAACACGATGTGGCGGAAATGCGGCGCACGCTGAACATGTTCCTGCAGCTCATTGAACAAGATGCCTCCGACAGCATCATCGTGGCCGCTACCAACCATGGAGCCTCTCTCGATACGGCGTTGTTCCGGCGCTTCGACGACGTGATTCGCTACAGCCCGCCCGATGATGCGCAGATCGAAGAACTGCTCGGCAACCGACTCGCTCTGATGGCGCCATCGAACATTTCCTTCGCGGAAATGATCTCGCACGCACGTGGCCTCTCGCATTCCGAGATCGTTCGAGCCTGCGAAGACACGATCAAGGATGCGGTGCTTGAAGAGCAAGAGCAAGTCAGCCTTCAAAGCGCCATTCGACATCTGCAGGAGCGCGCGTCAAGTCAGTTGCACCTGAATCTCTAAGTGCCGCCAATCGCCCATTTGCGACGTGAAACGGGAGCGTACGAGTCACTGGATCCAAAGCGTCGGGTATTCGCGTACGTTGCCTCCCTTCCCTGAACGACGAGAGGTCGATACATTGGAGTAACAAAATCAACGATTACTCCAGGGATGCCTAACCTCGATCATCTGGTTGTTCAGGGGTTCACGGAAAACCACGACTTCAAGTCGAATCTTTCCGTCCGCAACGCTCCATCGCCGCAACGAGACCGCGGCGCGCATGGCAGCAAATTGCTAAGGCAGTTGGGGCAGCTGCAATTGGATGAAGCCGCTCTTGCGAGAGAGCGTGCAGCTCGCGGACTGGACGCCGCCGCGGGGATGATCATTGCGATTCAGTTCGATCGGGCGGCGAAATACGACGTTCAGGACTTGGAGTGGAGACGCGATGGCGTGGAGGTGCTCAGCGTCGTTGATTCGGGGGAGGGCCAAGTCGTTGCACTTCATGTGCCGGAAGGGCGCCTCTCGGCATTGGAAAAGCGTATTCGCGCATACCTGAACGAAGAGACCAAGACAGGTAAGCCCAAGAATGCCAGGCTGATCACCGCGATTGAATCGATCGGCAGCGCCGCGTTCGACCAGCTGTGGACCGAAGACGAGCCGCCGCCGGACCTTGACGGGCCGCGTTGGTACCAGTTGTGGCTGCGTGTTGGTAGCCGCTCCGCGCGGGACGTCGTTGCGAGATTCCGCGCCTCTGCGGAGAGGCTAGAGATCACCGTCGAGCCAGGCTACGTGACGTTCCCGGACCGGGCCGTGGTCGCAGCGCAATGCTCACGTCGTGATTTAGAGCAAGCGATGATGCTGCTCGACGCCATTGCTGAAATCCGAGCGATTCAACCCAATGCGCAGTTCTTCCTGTCCGATCTCAGGGCCAGAGAGCAAGCGCATTGGATCCACGATTTGCTCGGCCGTTGCACCTTCACTCCACCCGATGTCGGCCCGTACGTCACCTTGCTCGATACCGGCGTGAACCGAGCGCACCTCCTGTTGCAAGATGCCATTGCCGAGGATGACGTCCACGCGGTACTGCCGGAGTGGGGCGGCGCAGACCGCAACGGACACGGAACAGGCATGGCCGGCCTCCTTTGCCACGGTGACTTGGTGGGGGCGTTCACGAGGAACGATGACATCGTCCTTCCCCATCGGCTGGAGTCTGTGAAGATCTTTCCGCCAAACGGGGCGAACCCGCGTCACCTCTATGGCTGGGTGTTCGCCCAAGCAGTAGATAACGTCGAACAGTTTCAGCCGCTTCGTCAGCGGGTTTTCGCAACCATGACCACAGCGATTGGACCGGGCGCAGGTAAGCCGAGCGAGTGGTCAGCCACGATTGACCAGATGGCGTTTGGCTTGAACGGCCTTCAGCCCTACGAGCATGGCGTGAGCTGGCGCGAAGACGACCTGTTTCAAGATCCGCTCAAACCGCGGCTCTTCGTGCTCTCTGCGGGCAACGTACCGCTTGAAGGTTGGAACGGCTATCCGGATATCAACCACAGCACCTCCGTCGAAGATCCCGGTCAAGCCTGGAACGCGATCACGGTCGGTGCTTGCACGAACTTGATCGATTTCGACGCGGCCGCCTTTCCAGATGCCGTGCTGATTGCGCAGGAAGGTGGCCTGGCGCCAGCATCCACTACCTCACTGTTGTGGGGCCGCGCATGGCCCATCAAGCCCGACCTCGTGGCGGAGGGTGGGAACGGAGCGCTCAACCCACCGCCCAATGTCATTGACGGACCGGAGAGCCTGCGCCTGCTCACGACCGCGCATCGTCAGCACGGTCAGCCATTTGCTGAGACGGGCGATACCAGCGCTGCTGCTGCAGAGGTCGGACGCATCGCGGCACATCTGCGAGCTCATTACCCCGCGTATTGGGAGGAGACTATCCGGGCACTGCTTGTGCATGGAGCCAGATTCACACCGCGGATGCTGGCACAACTACCCACCGGGACGACGCGAGGTGCGCAGAAGCAGCACATAAAGAAGCTCGTCCGCACCTACGGCTTCGGCAAGGTATCTCTGGAGAACTCGTTGTACTCCAGTGAGCATGCACCCACGCTGGTGATCGAAGACACCATCGTGCCGTATACGTCGGAACAAGGCTCCGTCAAGATGAACGAGCTGAAGCTTCATCAATTGCCCTGGCCTGAGGACGTGCTGCTCGGTCTGGGCGCGACTGTCGTTGAAATGCGGGTCACGCTGTCGTATTTCATCGAACCCAATCCGAGTCGCCGCGGCTGGCAGAGCAAATTCCGCTACCAGTCACACGGACTGCGCTTCGCGGTCAAGGGCGCAAGCGAGACTGCCGAACGCTTTACACAGCGCGTCAACAAGATCGACCGCGTGGAAGCTACGCTCGAAGGCGAACTGGACGAGGGGGAGGCGCTGCCCGATCCAGACAGCAATGATTGGCATATTGGGTCGCAGCTGAGGTCTCTCGGGTCCATTCACAGTGACTTCTGGACGGGGACCGCGGTATCCCTCGCGGAGAAGTCACATGTCGCAGTATTTCCTGTCGGAGGTTGGTGGAAGGACTGGGCTGGTAGCGGCCGCGCCGACCTAGCGGTTCGTTACTCCTTGATCGTTTCCATCCAACCGCTGGGCAATATGGATGTTGATGTTGATCTCTACACGCCAATTCGGACCCAGATCGCCATCGTCAATGAAATTGCGATTGGTGACGAGTAGCGGCCGATCATGACCCGCACTTCACGGGCAACAACAAACCACCTGTGTCGCTGAAGCCTGCTTAGCGAAGCGCCACGAGGCTGAGGGCCAGCGCTGCCAAGGTCCAAATGGCGAGCTGGGGACTCTCAATTGGCTGACCCGCCGCAAAGCGGACGAAGTGCTCGCAATTAAATGCCAGCCAGTCGTAGGCAGGGTGTTGGCCGGATCGAGCTCGGGCCAGAACAGCCCAATCAGCAGTGGACCTCATCTGGACCACGCGGACAGGCTTCCCGCGGGCGAAGATCGACAGCGGCTCCTCGAGGACCTGGTGGCCTGGCTGACCCGGGTTGAGCGAGATGACCTGGCGCTCCCTGCCGTAGGCTGGCTCTGTCAAGAGCCCCACATGGCGGTACGGCGCGCGCGAGACAGAGACCAGGGTGCCGGCCGGCAAAGCGTCGAAATTTGCGTTCATGGGGTAGTTCGCGTAAAATTCATACATGCATTAAACGCATATATGAATTGAATGTCAATCCCCTACATTCCTCAACCTGAAGTCCCGTACTCCGCCCTCATTGGCCAGGTCATCAAGCAAGCTCGTGTGGAGCAAGGCGGGCAGCAACTGGATATGGCCAACCTGCTCGGACTGTCCCAGTCTGCCTACTCGCGGCTCGAGAACGGCGACTCCATGTTCAGTGTCTGGCAAATGCGCGAATGCGCGAAGCTGTTGAAGATGACACCTTCCGAGGTGCTACGCCGAGTCGAAGTTTTGGAGGAACAGTTGAGTAAGCAGAACGTGCCCGTCGTGGAAGCTAAGAAGGCGAACCCTGCCGGGGCGCTGGTCGGCATCGCCTTGCTCCTCGCACTGTTGTCGAGCATGCGCTAAACGACGTTGTCTGGGCGCTTTCATTGCGGTTGTGTCGCTGCGAGTCGACGAACAGACCGCTGCCAACCAGCGCGCACTGCTGGGGGAGCAGTGCCTCATGAACCGGTGGAAGCTCAGGCCGAGGGCCTCTGGCGGTTTGCCTGTTTCGAAACTAGCGGGAGGAGCATCTCCATGCAAGCTATTGGCGCGCGGCGACTATCAAGCTATGCAGCGAATGCCAAAGACTTTCAGCTCGCTCACTAAATGCATCGCAACCTTGACCAGATCGGCTTGGTGCTGAAGCTGTTCAACGAGCTCATCGAAGCTCGCGCTTGAGTTGCCGTCAAGCTCCCAGCGTTTGTCGTCTAACTGAAGGAGCACGAGGATTCCGCGAGAGCTGTTCTTTCCTTTCAGATACTGCCCGACAAGCTGTCTCCTGAGCGTGTCATGCGCTAGCGTGTTGGCTGAATAGCTCCTCGAGCGGTCCAAGGGCTTGATTTCCACGCAGACCTTGGAGGTTTGACAGGCTAGCTGGATGTCCGTGCGGTTGTCGGCGTCTACGACTTCTTCCCGGTGTACGCTGTATCTCAAGTTTTGCGAATCCTGGAACTTCGCAGCGAGCCATAGCTGCAGGTGCTTCTCCGGCATGCCCGCCTTGAAGAGCGAGCGTTCGCTGAACGGTCCTTGCTCGACGGACTCACGGATGTCCTCCAGGCGCGCGAGGACTTGGTCGTATAGCTGAGCCTCGGTTTGCGGCGCGGAGTCGAACGCCCGGTGCAGCGATCTCAGCTGCTCAATCGACCAGGCAGAACCCTCGGCAGCATCTTGCTCGGCGTGGCTGGTCAGAAACCCTCGCAGCTGCGACTGGTGCTCAGGGTCAGATTCCCCTGCAACAAGTGACAGAAGGGCATTGCGCCCAGCGGATCCCCTGAGCTGCGAGAACGCCAGGCCGATCGCATGCAACATGCGTCGAGTCGGCGGACCGAAGAACGAATGGCCTTGATCATCGACTGGGATGTGTGCCGACCCCAGTTGGTGCAGGATCGATGTGATGTCAAGAAGCAACTCCACAGTCGGTTCATCCATCGGCGTTCGGACCCACTTGAGCTCGCCCATTGTCGAGGCGTACTCGCTCAGCTGTACGGACGCCTCACTGCCGAGGGCATCGAGATGGGTTCGGAACCAGGTCCACGCTTGGACTGGCCTTGAACCCGCCCAGAGCTGCATCCATGACAGATCCTCAATCTTCTTCGGTTGGCCACCGGCGCCCTGGAGGGCGGCTTTGCAAACCTGGTCGATTTTGTCCGGTTGGATGAGCTGGTCCTCGATGAGTGCATTGAGCAACAGCCTGCGGTACAAGGCGTTGACGACCTTGCCCTCCGTAACCAGCTCGCTCGCGCCGTCCAAGAGCCTGCGTCGGATTGGCGAGCGGCACGCAAGTGCTAGCGCGAGGGCTCCACGTGTACCGTTTCCCGGCATCGCAGAGACTGCCTCGTCCAGCACCCAGGGCCGCAATGCATCTTCGACGACGCTTGGATGACTTGCATGCAGCTTTTCGAACCACCGGGGCGGAGCTGGCAGCGCCCACGATGCGGTAAGAGCCGCACGAGCTACCTCCGCGTCAGTCAAGCCACTGAAGCTCCCTTCCTGCACTGAATGGAGGCTGACTCCGGCTAAGGCCACTAACGACGGCCATGGGATTTCGCCTTTTGACCTCGTCGATGGCGGAATGGGAGCCCAATTGCGCCAGAACATTCCAAGGCCGCTGCAGAACGCTTCGGCAGCGACGGGGCCGTAGTGCGCCGCAATGAACTCGACGTCGACCTCACCGATGTCGTCCCATCCCTTTCCTTCAAAGGAAAGATTCAGCAGGTTCTGCAGGCCAGCGAAGTCGGAGCCCTCCGATATAGCTGGGAATCTGGGCGCCATCCTTGCGACGAACTGCGCGCGATCTGTTTTGAATTTGGTCTTTCGATCGCGGTCTCGTTGCTCCCACCTCAATCGCGAACGCCTCGCGGTGCGCCACTCGACGAATTGATTCGTCACCGACTCAAGCTGAGCTGCATTGGCGAACCTACGCATCGCCCGCATAGCATCGGAGCGCTTGCGCCCATCCTGTGCTCTGAATGCCAGTTCAGCCGCGATATCGAAACAGATCACACGTTCCTCGATAGGACGTGAGTCCTCGCCGGCGCGACGGATCAGCTCAGGCAACTCAGCCTCCCTGAAGCGAATGATGGAGTCATGGTCCCAGACCAGCCTTCTCTTGTACGACGGAGGGTCGCTTGACTGCGCGACTGCCAGCGCAATCTGCCAACGTAGGCTCGGCACGCCCTCGATGGCCTTGCGTGCGCTGAGCAGATCTGATGAAGAGACAAGGTCGGTGTGGCGTAGAGAATCAAGCTCATCCGCGGCGCGAAGGCATATCCCGGGGGCAGGCACGGCGGACGCTGCAACCAATGTCAGAACAACATCAAAGCAGTCCAGGAGCACGTTGAACAGCCAGGCTCGCTCGGGCATCTCCTCGCGCGAAATTCGAGAGAACGGCTCCCCATCTATGTGCTTCGGGAGGCTATCGAGGATCGCTGACAGCAACGCTACAGCTCCTTTGAGATCCATCTTGGGCAGCATTTTTCTTTTGACGACGCCGGCCATCGGGCCAGTGCCGAACTCGGCTTCGTTGTCAGTTCTAGCGAAGATGGAAGTCAGTTGCTCGGCAGTCAGCGCGTCCACTCCAACGACGAAGAGCGCACCGGCGATGAGTTCGTTGCCGGCAATGGTGCCGGATAGGAGATCGGCCAGAACGCGCTCTCGATGCTTTGATGTCCCCGTCGCCGCGACGATGTCCAATGCTGCCGAGCGCTCGTACTCAGGTTGACTGGTGTCTGCATAGATTTCCATGGCGGGTGCAGCACAATCGCTGATCTTCCCGTCGCGAGCAAGATTCAGCGCGGTCGACCGAACGCGCCAATTGGCGCTCCTGTCATAGAGGATTTCTGAGACTAGGCCAGGGCTCAGCGCGCGTCCTACTCGCTGGTAGGCACCGACGCCTCTGCCCTTCATGAACGCCGACGACGTGTCGAGCTTTGCGACGATGCGGGCGAAGGCCTCGTCAACTGAAAGCTGCCCCCAAGATTCCGGATCCCCGTCTTCCAAAATCAGCTCGGGACACCACCGGACGACCCAGCTGCGTACGTGAACGTTCAATGCTGCCAACCACGCGAGCATCGCCCGGCGCGACGGGATCACCGTCGGCACGCCGGTTATTGACCTTGCAAACAACGGTTGTACCTTGGTCAGCGGAACGCCGTTGCCCAACTGTCGGTGAAGCCAAGCCGCCGCTAGGTACTCGCGAATTGACCGGTGGTGAAAGCGCACCCTGCTGAAGCTTGCCTCATCGAAGACGGCTGTACTGAGAAGCAGCTGAACGTCTGGCGCCTTCCAGGAGGGCAGAGTGGAGAAAGAGTCCAGGACACCGGCCTCGGATACCGGCGACGGCTGAAGACGCAGAAAGGCGAGTTCCCCGAACTCGCTCGCCGCAGCCAGCTCCTCTGCGCCGACCAAACGTTGTTCGATGGCCAGCACCTTGCCCAGCTGCCGATAGTGCTCGTTGTCTTCCTCAAGCCTGGAGGCGACGTTGGTCCGCATCAGCTCGAGGTAGGTGCCCAGGGCGCCGTCTCGGTTCCAAAGCTTGACCATCCAGCCGAGGTCCAAAGGCCGACTGGCCATGAACTCGAACTCACCTCCGTCGACAGCCTCCCAGAAGCTGGCTTCTCCCTTCAGGCCGAAGTGCTTGGCGCAGCGCTTCGCTTCCTCGATGGAAAGCGCGTCGAGCGTCACCACCATCAGTTCCGCATCAGCCGGCGCGTCTTCCTTTCCATCAACCTCCTTCGCTGCATCGTCTGCGTCGGACTGCGTTTGGATCGAAGAGGAGCGCTGCACCGCAATCGCGTCGTTGATCGGCTGCAGCAGATGCTTCCGGATAGCCTCTTGAACGGCTGGCACGGTCCAGTCTGTCACACGGGACGAGATCGCGACGCGGACTCGACTGAAATGCGACTTCAGAGCGTCCCTGACGATGGACAGCGCTTTGACCAGATCGGCGGGCGAGTGCAAGCGAGCCTCATCCACAGAGTCCAGTTGGAAATACCCGATCTCGGACGATTGCTTCCAGCGCTCAAATCGCTTCATGGCATCGCCAAGTGCCAGTTCCCAATCCTGCGGCGATTGAAGCTGGTTCAGTGCAACGAAGAAGGCATAGCTGGATGCGGCAAGCCGGCTTGTCTCAAGCGCAAACTCAACAGTCTTCCCAATCCCAGCTTCGCCGATCACTACGGTGACCCGCCGCTTGTGAAGGTCTGCCCAGGTGAGTCGGCCGCGACCCGTGCCGAAATACTCGAGCCAGCGGGCTTCATCGCCCTCTTCTTGAGGCTCCGTGTACTCGCCGAATGTGCGATTTAGTTCTATGGACATGCCTGAAGGCTAGCAGCACGGGCAAGTGTGCCAGTAAGGTCCGCTATGGTGACTCACGCTGTGCAACATGACTGCGCCCCTGCCGCGTCGAGCAGCGCTCCGAGTCCTAAAATCTGTACCGTGCTATCGCCTGACTGGGCTGCTGAGGCATGTTTTTTGGCGGCCCAGCCGCTCAGCGGGACATTTGGAGTCCAACTTTTAGTCCAAGTTCTTGGCCAGTGACTGAAAAAACCCAGCATTAATGCGGCCTAGCGCCAATTTGCTCTGTTCTGCATCGAAATGACCAAGAGATTTCAAGCGATTCTTGGACGTCCAAAGAAGTCCCTGCAATCTTGACTTGTTGGCTCGGGGCATGCGCGGCCGACACTCGCAAGTCGAGATGCTTTTGCGCGCCGTAGATAAGCCGGATTGGTGTCGGCGGTCCCCGGCCGATCGCGCGGCTACTTGACGAGGCGGAGCTGCTCGAAGAACTCGAACACGCTCAAACCCAGGGCATTCGCGATCACCTCAATCGCGTTCAAGGTGGGATTGGCTCTGCCAGTCTCAACGCGGCTCAGGTAGGTCTGATAGAAGCCGCAACGCTCGGCGAACTCGACCTGCGTCAGCCCTGCAGCGAGCCGAAGCTCCCGCACACACTTTCCGAATCGCCTCGCCAGTAGTCCTTCTTTCACCCGGCTACTGTGTGCGTTATGCTCTGTTTCACATAAACACTAATTCGTATAAACTGATCGCATTGCGCCCGCCGCACCTGTGCGCCAGGCGCGCCAGTTGGTCCAATCTGCAGGAGCACGTGATGTCGAATGCCCGTACATGTCTGCATCCTCAGCTGGCTAGACCGCTGTGCTATCGATACGAACTTGCCCGGTTCTTCGACGTCAATGCAGCCGTGCTGAGCGTAGTGGGGGCCGTCCAGTGGAACTGGGGCTTTGGGATATTTGCTGAAGGCGAATTTGAGGTGCTCGGCGCGTGGCCCAAACCCGCGTTTACTCCGAGGCAGATCACAGATGACCTTGCAGAAAGGGGCGTCGACCGGATCAAGACGATTTGCTGTGAGGACGCACATCGGTGGCCAGAGCGATTCGCTGATCTAGTGCCAATTGGCGCCCCCATCGGGCCGCACGCTCTTCGTATCGACAGTTATGTGTGTCCGGCAGCGATTCCAACGCATTTTTCAGGGCGCAAACGGCGAGTATTGCTGGCAGCTACGACCGCCGCAGGGCGCCTCAATGTTGGGCTTGCGCGCGCGCTGTGTCGCCGAGCGCCTTTCACCAGCAAGGAGACTGCGAGTACGTTTATCGCACGATGGCTGGAGCGGGTCGACCGAAGCCTTAAGGATCCTTCTCCAGCGATTCATCGCACGAGAGCGCCTCTTCGGGCGCCTTGGTCGTCTGGTGCGCTGAGAGCCTCTACGCGCTGATCATGTCGAAACGACTCGTTCAGAACTGGAGCACAGTCTTCTCGCGCGTTCGATCCGCGTTGATGCGCCGGGGCCGGAGCTCCCACGATGCTGAGGATCTGGTTCAGGAAGCCTGGGTGCGCCTCGCCTGCTATGAGCGTGAGCATGAGGTTGAGGAGCCCGAAGCATTCCTGATGCGCACGGCTTTGAACCTGTCGATTGATGCGCATCGTTCGCGCGTCAGTCATGGTCAGGAAGTGTTGATTGAGGATGTCGTGCTCATCGACGTCGCGCCCACTGCCGAGGCCGTGCTGCTCGCGAAGGAGCGCATGGAGCGCCTGAGCTATTGGCTGAGCCGTCTGAGCCCGAAGACCCGAGACATCTTCCTGGCCCACCGACTCGACGACTTGACCTATCGCGAGATCGCGCGGCGCCACGGACTGAGCATCTCGGCCGTAGAGGGGCACATCGCCAAGGCAACGATGCAGCTCGCCATCTGGATGGACGGCAACTAACAGTGTCCCCGACGAATGCCTCCGACTCGGAGGTGCCGGAACCGGCAAACCCATCAGCGATTCCGCCGGAGATTCTTGCTGAGGCAGCCGTTTGGGTTGCGCGCTTGCATGGCCCCAGCCGCTCGCCGCGCATGGATCGGGAGTGCCTGTCTTGGCAGCGTAGCTCACCCATCCACCGCCGCGCGTTCGAACGCTGCACGGACGTTTGGCAGGACGCCGCAGGCGTCAAGTTGAGTACCTATGCCACGGCTGCAGAGCCGAAGCCTGTCCGTCAGTACGCTGGGCTTGCCGTGCGGGTCGCCGGCCTTGGCGCCGTGTTCGCCGTTGCTGCTCTATTTGCGCTTCGCCCTTGGGTCAGTGCCGCCGTTTTTGAAACCGGCATTGGTGAGCAGCGGGTCGTCGTGCTTTCCGACGGGTCGCGGATGTCGCTGAACACCGCCACACGTGTGCGCGTGGATTTCAGCCGAGCGCGGCGCGGCGTCCAAGTACTGGACGGCGAAGCGCTCTTCGAGGTCGCCAAGGACGCACAGCGTCCGTTTGTCGTGCAGGCCGCGAACTCCGAAGTGGTCGCGACAGGCACTGAGTTCATGGTGCGAACCGCGCAGGACGCTGCTGGCACTGGCAAGGCGATCACGGTCACATTGGTTGAGGGACGTGTCATCGTGCGTGATGCCCAGCAACGCCAGACGCCTGTGCTCGCGCAGCCGGTGGCGATGGTTCCGGGGGATCGCTTGCAAGTGGAGCAATCGGCAAGCAACGCAGCGCGACGGCCGTCTCATCCAGTACGGCTGGATCGTCCGGGCCTGGAGGCGGCGCTCGCTTGGAAACGCGGCGAGGTGGTTTTCGACGATGTGTCGCTGGTGGATGCCGTTGCTGAGATGAATCGCTACAGCACGGTGCCGATCATCGTTGCGAGCTCAGCTGCGCAGAGTAGCGGCAGGATCAGCGGCGTGTTTCGCACGGGCGACAACCTGGGTTTCGCGCGGGCGGTCGCTCGTCTTCACGGTCTGCGGATAATTGAAGCTCCGAACCGAATCGAAGTAGTCTTGAGCGATGAAGCCGCCGCTGCCCACGCCGGAACTGGTCGCCTCCTATGAGGCCGCGCTGTACGAGGTGCTGGGCGATGCGTCCGCCGAATTGCGCATCGGGCAGGCGCCGCCGCGTGAGTGGCTGCTGCAGCTCAGCGCCCGTAGCGTCACGCTGATCACGGCGTGGAATCCGTTCAGCCAGGCGCTCGACGAAGCCATCAATCTTGAGCGCCTGGATCGATTGATCGCGGCCGCCGATGCGGCGGGTCAGCGCCATCTGCCAGCCCGCGGCTGCGACCCATCCGGCCTGTGGACGCCCGAACCGGGCCTGTGCGTGCTCGACCTGCCCACGCAGCTGGCCCAGCAGTGGCTGCGCGACTTTGACCAGTTCGCTGCCGTCGTCGCGGACGAACAAGGCTGCCGGCTGCTCTGGCATCCGGACGTCACACCGCCCTGACGCTCAACCGACGCTCAACTGACGCGTTACTTCAGCGGCTCGCGCCCGATGCAGCAGAACCCGGCGTGAAGCCGGCCTCCGCCAAGGCGGCGAGGTGCAGGCTGACCATGTGATACGGCTCCGGCTGCTCGTCCGGGCACTGCCCACCGCCGGCCGAACAGGCATTGCTCTGCCAGCCGCCGTGCTGGGTGTCGACGAACTGCTTGCGCACCAGGTCCAGCGTCTGCTCGTAGCGCCGCCACAACTCGCGGCGCGGGTCGGCGCTGGCCGCGGCCATCAGGCCGTGCAGGCATTCGAGCTGCTGCCAGTAATGCTTGGCGCGTTCGGTGCCGCCGTCGGGATAGGTCTTCTCGAAGGCGCCGCCGTCGATCTCGTCATAGCCTTCCTTCAGCGCGTATTGCAGGATGCGCTCGGCCACGCCGCCGTAGATGGGCGAGATCTCCAGCCGCTGCGCGCGGTAGAGCAGGTGCACCCATTCGAACTGGTGGCCCAGATCGATGTAGCCGCCCTTCTCGCGCGTGGGGAACGGCTTCCAGTCGGTGTCGTACCACTCGGGAATGCGCGCGCTGCCGTCCGGCAGGCCTTGCATCAGGCGGTTGATGACGAAGTCGCCCAGGGCGCGTGTGGCAGCGCGGGCCGACGCATCGCCGGTGACTTCGGTCAGCAGCGTCAGCGCCTCGAACATGTGCATGACCGGGTTCTGCGTGTGGCCGGGGTCCTCGGGCTTGAAGTCCCGCGAGGTGCGATCGACCAGCCCGCCGCTGGGCTCCAGCAGTCCGGCCGACGCCTCGCGCCAGGCTTTCAGCGCCAGCTCCTTGTAGCGCGCCTCGCCCGTGGCCTGCGCCATCTGCGCAAACGCGAGGATCACAAAAGCCTGGCCATAGGAGCGCTTGCGATCGTTCAGCACGGTGCCATTGGCGCTGATCATCGTGAAGTAGCCGCCCTGCACTTCGTCGTGGAAGCGCAGTTGCAAAAAGTCAGCACCACTGCGCGCAGCCTGCAGGTAGCGGCGATCGCCAGTCACCATGAAGCCTGAGGCGAGGGCGTAGACCAGCCGCGACTGGTTGATCACGTCCTGGCGCAGCGCGGCGTTGGGCAGTGGCTGCCAGTCGCGTGCGAAGGCGGTGCGCATGAAGCCGTCAGGTTGCGGCGCGCGCTCCAGCCAGGGCTTGAGCGCGTGATCCACCAGCGCCTGTCGGTGCCAGGCCGCATCGACATTGCGCTCCGGCGCACTGGCGCGCTCGCATCCTGCCAGCAAGGCAACGAAGCCGAGCGAGGCCAGCAGCGCGCGCGCGCTCGTCCCCATCAGGTCTTGGCCACCATGTGCCGCGCCAGTTCCAGCTTGGCCAGCGAGTTGCGGTGCACTTCGTCGGGGCCGTCAGCCAGCCGCAGCGTGCGCTGGTGCGCCCACATCATCGCCAGCGGCGTGTCCTGCGAAACACCCATGCCGCCATGGACCTGGATGGCCCAGTCGATCACCTGGAGCGCCATGTTCGGCGCCACGATCTTGATCATCGCGATCTCGGCCTGCGCCACCTTGTTGCCGACCGTGTCCATCATGTGCGCGGCCTTGAGCGTGAGCAGGCGCGCCTGCTCGATGGCGCAGCGCGCTTCGGCAATGCGCTCCTGCGTGACGGTCTGCTGCGCAATCGTCTTGCCGAAGGCGGTGCGGGCGATGGCGCGCTGGCACATCAGCTCCAGCGCACGCTCGGCCGCGCCGATGGAGCGCATGCAGTGATGGATGCGGCCCGGGCCGAGGCGGCCCTGCGCGATCTCGAAGCCGCGGCCCTCGCCCAGCAAGATGTTGCCGGCCGGCACGCGCACGTTCTTCAGCTCGATCTCCATGTGGCCGTGCGGCGCGTCGTCATAGCCGAAGACGTGCAACGCGCGCTTGACCGTGATGCCCGGCGCGTCGGCCGGCACGACGATCATCGATTGCTGCGAATGCCGCGCCGCATCCGGGTCGGTCTTGCCCATCACGATGTAGACCGTGCAGCGCGGATCGCCCGCGCCGGAGGACCACCACTTACGGCCGTTGACGACGTAGTCGTCACCCTCGCGTTCGATGCGGCATTGGATGTTCGTGGCATCGCTCGAAGCCACCTCGGGCTCCGTCATCAGGAATGCCGAGCGGATCTCTCCACGCAGCAGCGGCTCCAGCCAGCGGTCCTTCAGGCCTTCGGACGCGTAGCGCTCCAGCGTTTCCATGTTGCCGGTGTCGGGCGCCGAGCAGTTGAAGACCTCGGCGGCCCAGGTCACGCGGCCCATGATCTCGCACAGCGGCGCGTACTCCAGGTTCGACAAACCTTGCGGCGCGCGCGTGGACTTGGGCAGGAAGAGGTTCCACAGCCCGGCCTGGCGAGCCAGCGGCTTGAGCTCTTCGATCAGCGCCGTCGGTCGCCAGGCGTTGCCGGCGGCGCGATTGGCTTCCACCTCGGCGTGAAAGCGCGCCTCGTTCGGGTAGATGTGAGCGTCGAAGAAGGCGAGCAGCCGCTCGCGCATCTCGATGACCTTGGGGCTGTAGTCGAAGTTCATGGGCGGTGAGTTTGCGCCTGAGCCGGCTTCGAGTGTGTCACCAATGCGTCGGCGGGCGTGCTCAATGGCCTTCGAAATCCACCAGCGTGTGCAGCTTCAGTCCCTGCGCACGCACCTTGGCCGAGCCGCCCAGTTCGGGCAGGTCGACGATGGCCGCGCACTCGAGCACCTCCGCGCCCAGGCGCTGCAGCAGCCGCGCGCCGGCCATCATCGTGCCGCCGGTGGCCACCAGGTCGTCGATCAGCACCACACGGCTGCCGGGCTCGACCGCGTCGGTGTGCATCTCCACGGTGGCGCTGCCGTACTCCAGCTCGTAGGTCTCGGCCACCGTCGTGAACGGCAGCTTGCCCTTCTTGCGGATCGGGATGAAGCCGACGTTCAGCTCGTAGGCCAGCACCGAGCCGATGATGAAGCCGCGCGCATCGAGCCCCGCCACGGCGGTAGGCCGCGCGTCGAAGTAGCGGTGCACGAAGAGGTCGATCAGCACGCGGAACACGCGCGGGTTGGACAGCAGCGGCGTGATGTCGCGGAACTGCACACCCGGCTGCGGCCAGTCGGACACGGTGCGGATGTGATCGCGGATGTAGGAGGAGGCGTTTTGCATGGGATCGACCTCAGCGGCTCAGGAGGTGTTCTTCTGCCAGGGCCAGCGCGGCAGGCGCGCCGGAAAGCACGAGCGTATCGCCTCCTTGCACTTCCAGGTCAGGTCTTGCGGGCACGACGGAGCCGCGAGCGCGACGGACCGAGACGACGGCGACATCGAAGCCCTCGACGGCCAGCGATTCGAGCGAGGCCGCCTCGGATTGCGCGGGCAGCGTGACCGAAGCCAGCCGCGCCGCCTGGCGTTCCTCGGTCGTGTCGTCGCTGCTGCCGTGGAAGTAGCCGCGCAGCAGGCCGTAGCGGGCATCGCGCGCCTCCTGCACCAGGCGCAGCACGCGGCGCATCGGCACGCCCACCAGCGCCAGCGCATGGCTGGCCAGCATCAGCGAGCCCTCGATGGCCTCGGGCACGACCTCGGCGGCGCCGGCTTCGCGCAGCTTTTCCAGATCGCTGTCGTCGATGGTGCGCACGATCACCGGCACCTGCGGTGCGTGGGCACGCACGAGGCGCAGGATCTTCAGTGCCGAAGGCGTGTCGTGGTACGTGACCACCACGGCCGAGGCACGCGCCAGGCCGGCGGCCATCAGGCTGGAAAGCCGCGCCGCATCGCCGAAGACCACGCTCTGGCCCGCCGCAGCGGCGTGCCGCACCCGGTCCGGGTCGAGGTCCAGCGCCATGTAGGGGATGTGTTCGCTCTCCAGCAGCCGCGCCAGGTTCTGGCCGCTGCGGCCGTAGCCGCAGATCAAGGCATGGGCGTCGGTCTTGATGGACGTCTTGGCGATGGTGGTCAGCTGCAAGGATTGCATCATCCAGTCGCTGCTGGAGAGCTTCATCACGATGCGGTTGCTGTAGGTGACCAGCAGCGGCGTGACCAGCATGGAGATCACCATGCTGGCCAGCACCGGGCTCATCCATTCGCCGGTGAGCAGGCCGTGCTGGCCGCCCAGCGTCAGCAGCACGAAGCCGAATTCGCCCGCCTGGGCCAGGTACAGGCCCGTGCGCAGCGCCACGCCGGTCGGTTCCTTGAAGAGCTTGGCCAGTGCCGTGACCAGGCCGAATTTCACCAGCACCGGCAGGGCCGAGAGGCCGATCACGAGCGGCCACTGGTGGATCAGCGCGCGGCCGTCCAGCTGCATGCCGATGGTGATGAAGAACAGGCCCAGCAGCACGTCGTGGAAGGGCCGGATGTCGGTCTCCACCTGGTGCTTGTATTCGGTCTCGGCGATCAGCATGCCGGCCACGAAGGCGCCCAGCGCCATCGACAGGCCGGCCTTGTCCGTCAGCCAGGCCAGCCCCAGCGTGACCAGCAGCAGGTTGAGCATGAAGAGCTCATCGCTCTTGCGCCGGGCCACGAGCGTGAGCCACCAGTGCATGAGCTTTTGCCCGCCCAGCAGCAGCAAGCCCAGCAAGACGCCGGCCTTGAGCCCGGCCCACGCCAGCGCGCTGGCCATCTCGGTGGCGCTGCTGTTCAGCGCCGGCACCAGCACCAAGAGCGGCACCACGGCCAGGTCCTGGAACAGCAGCACGCCCATCACGGCGCGGCCGTGCGGGCTGTCCAGTTCCAGCCGTTCGGCCATCAGCTTGACGACGATGGCCGTGCTGCTCATCGCCATGGCCGCGCCCAGCACCAGCGCACCGCGCCAGTCCAGGTCCCAGGCCCAGCCCATCCAGGCCGTGAACGCCTGCAGGGCCACATTGCCCAGCATCGCGCCGGCCACGGTCAGGATCACCTGCAAGAGCCCGAGGCCGAAGACCAGCTTGCGCATCGAGCGCAGCTTGGGCAGGTTGAACTCCAGCCCGATCACGAACATCAGGAAGACGACGCCGAACTCCGCCAGATGGGTGATGCCGGGGCTGTCCCCCCCGAGAGCCAGCGCATGGGGCCCGATCAGGACGCCGACGACCAGGTAGCCCAGCATGGGCGGCAGCTTCAAGAGGCGACAAACCACCACGCCCAGCACGGCTGCAACCAGGTAAAGCAGAGCCAGGGCAAGGGGAGTGATCATGAGGAGCGATGGTACTGGGGCAAAACAGCGCTTGGCAGAAATGGAGCGAGCGCATAGCCTTGCGCTTACGAGGAGACCCGCCACCATGAAGTACCGTGTCGCTGTGCCCGTCCTTTGTTCCCTTCTCTCAGCCTTGTTGATGGCCGCCAGCCCGCCCGCACAGGCCATCGTCGGCGGCACCGACACCGCCAACTTCGGCCAGCTCGCATCCGGGGTGGCCCAGCCGGTGCCCGAATCGGCCTGCGCCCTGCTGCTGATCGCCGGCCTGGCGGTGCTTATGCGCAAGGCGCATAGGGGCATGAACACAAGGCTGGCGCTTTCTGGCGCACGAAGGCAGGCTTCGCGATACCGTTCGGCTCACTAAAAATTCTTGGAGTCAGACATCATGTCCAATCTCTCCTTCATCTCGCCGTCGCGCAACAGCCCCTGGGGTACCTATCTGGCGCAGATCGAGGCCGTCGAGCCCTACCTCGGCCGCCTGCAGCGTTGGGTCGAGACCATGCGCCGTCCCAAGCGCGCGCTGATCGTTGACATCCCCATCGAGCTGGACAACGGCACCATCGCCCACTTCGAGGGCTACCGTGTGCAGCACAGCCTGACCCGCGGCCCCGGCAAGGGCGGCGTGCGCTACCACCCGGACGTCACGCTGGAAGAAGTGATGGCCCTCGCGGCCTGGATGACGATCAAGAACGCCGCGGTGAACCTGCCCTACGGCGGCGCCAAGGGCGGCATCCGCCTGGATCCCAAGCAGTACTCCATGAAGGAGCTGGAGAAGATCACCCGCCGCTACACCAGCGAGATCGGCATCATCATCGGCCCGCAGCAGGACATCCCGGCGCCTGACGTCAACACCAACGGCCAGATCATGGCCTGGATGATGGACACGTACTCGATGAACCATGGCGCCACCGCCACGGGCGTCGTCACCGGCAAGCCCATCCCACTGGGGGGCTCGCTGGGCCGTGTGGCCGCTACCGGCCGCGGCGTGTTCGTGATCGGCCGCGAGACCATGCGCCGCTTGAACATCCCGATGGAAGGCGCGCGCGTCGCTGTGCAGGGCTTCGGCAACGTGGGCTCCATCGCCGCCAAGCTCTTCGCCGCCAACGGCGCCAAGATCGTGGCCGTGCAGGACCACACCGGCACCATCCTGAACGAGAACGGCTTCGACATGCAGAACCTGCTCGACCATGTGGCCCAGACCGGCGGCGTGGGCGGCTTCAAGGGTGGCGACAAGATCGACAACGAGAACTTCTGGGATGTGAAGACCGACGTGCTGATCCCGGCAGCACTCGAAGGCCAGATCACCCAGGCCCGCGCCCAGCGCATCAGCACGAAGATCGTCCTGGAAGGCGCCAACGGCCCGACCACGCCCGACGGCGACGCCGTGCTGGCCGACCGCGGCATCCGCGTCGTGCCCGACGTGATCGCCAACTCCGGCGGCGTGACGGTCTCCTACTTCGAATGGGTGCAGGACTTCTCGTCCTTCTTCTGGACCGAAGACGAGATCAACGTCCGCCTGGACAAGATCATCACCGGCGCCTTCAAGGGCATCTGGGAAACGGCCGAGCATCACAAGATCTCGCTGCGCACCGCGGCCTTCACGGTGGCTTGCACGCGGGTGCTGGAAGCGCGCGAAGAGCGCGGTCTGTATCCCTGATCGATGGGCTCTGGTGGGTCGAGCGCCGCCCCCGCCGCTGCCTGGCGCCATCGCCCGCTTCGTGGGCGACGCGCGCTTGCTCCGCGATGAGATCGGCGAGTCGCCCTGCAGGGTCTACGGTTTCGGACGTGCTGGGGAGCGTTTCTTCCTGAAATGGTCCCCGACCGAGCTGGCCGACACGACCTACAGCGTGGGCCGCGAGGCGGCCGTCACGGATTGGCTGCAAGGCCGGCTCGGCGTGCCCGAGCTGGTGCTTGCCGCGCGTGACGAGCGCGGTGAAACCATGATCACCCGCGCCGTGCCAGGCCGGCCGCTTGCGGCGCGGATCGAGGCCGGGCTGCCCGTGACGCAGCTCTTTGCCGAGGCCCTTGGGCAGCTGCAATCTGTTCCCGTCGAGGGCTGTCCTTTTGATGCCGGTATCCGCGTTCGCTTGCGCGAGCTGCGCTGGCTGATCGACCACGGCTTTGGCGAATCGGAGCCCGACTTCTCACCCTGGCCCGGCATTCTGACGCCGCAGGATCTTCTGTCGCGGCTGCACGAGACGTCTCCCGCCGAGGAGCTGGTCTTCACCCACGGCGACCTTGGCGACAGCAACGTCTTCGTCGACGAGCAGGACAAGCTGTACTTCATCGACCTGGGGCGAGCGGGGCTCGCGGACCGCTGGCTGGACATCGCGTTTGCGCATCGGAACCTGCGCGAGGAGATCTCGGATGCGGCCGCCGCAAGCCTGCTCGATGGCCTCGACATGCCGGACCAAGCGGCGAAGCGCGAATTCTTCGAGCAGCTCGACGAGCTGTTCTAGCTATCGACTGGCCGCGGCTGCCGGCGGCACCGGCAGCTCCTGATGGTCGTAACTCACCACCCTCGTGATCGCCCAGTTCCCCTCCTGGTTCTGCACGATCATCACCACGCGCCCCTGCACAGCACAGCGGCCCTCCTTGACCAGGCAGGCCTGATAACTGCCGGTGTACAGCGCACCGAACTTGCCCAGCGGCCAGACCTCCATCGTGCCCGGCACCATGTGCCGCGTGAAGCGGCCGCAGGCGTTCTTGCGCACATTGGCGATGAACTGGTCGCGGGACCAGGTCACGCCGGCGGCATCGTGATAGAACTCCAGGCGCGGGTCGTAGAAGCTCGCCAGCTTGTCCAGATCGCAGCGGTTGAAGGCCTCGGACATCGAGGCTTCGAGGGCCTGGATGCGTTGCACCAGGGCCGGATCGGTCTCCACGGCCTGTGCAGGGAAGATCGACGTCAGCGCCAGCGCGGCCGCGCCCCAGCGAACCAGGCGGCTCATGTCGCTGCAGCCTTCTTGGGCAAGGCCCTCACCGTCACCGCGCAAATCACCCAGCAGATCCAAGCCGTCCACATCGTGTGGCTCGGGTAGTGGGCGCCGCGCGCCATCTGCGCCCAGCCGTAGGCCGTGCCCAGCACCAGCACGGCGGCCAGCACCCAGCGCGCCAGCGCCGGCCGGCTGCGGCGCAGGCCGAAGTAGACCGCGAAGAAGCCGAACGCCGCACTGGCGTGGCCCGAGGGGAAGCAATGTCCCGGCCCACCATCGAGCACGCCGAAGCTCCAGTGCGAGACGTAGCTCGCCACGCCGCCGAATTCGGCCAGGTCCCAGGGGCAGCTGGTGTGGCTCATGCGCTTGAACACGGGGATCAGGCTCATGCAGATGATGGCCATCACGAGCGCGTAGATCCGCTCGCTCTTGCTGGGTCCGCTGACGAGCGGCTTGAACAAGTTGACGATCAGCAGCACGTAGACCGCGCCGGCCAGCATGCGGCCACCCTCGTGAAAGACCTTGGCCGTGAACCAGGCGTCGCGCCAGGCAAAGCCGGAGGCATCGGCCACGGTACGGATGGCCGGCAGATCCAGTCCGAGGCCGTCCCAGAAGAGCAGCAGGGCCAGGCCGGCGAAGGCCGCGATGAGGTCGAAGCGAAGAGTCTTGTCCATGGGGCCCGGATCGTAGGCCCAAAGTTAAACTCGCGGGCATGTCCCAACAGAACTCCGAAGTCGGCGCCCGCGCGCTCGAAGTGGCCCGCGAGGCGCTGGCCATCGAGGCCAAGGCTTTGACCGAACTGGGTCCGCGCCTGGGCGAGTCCTTCACCGCCGCGCTCGAAGCCATCCTGCAATGCCGCGGCCGCGTCGCGGTGATGGGCATGGGCAAGAGCGGCCATGTGGGCCGCAAGATCGCTGCCACGCTCGCCTCCACCGGCACGCCGTCGCTCTTCGTTCATCCGGCCGAGGCCAGCCACGGCGACCTGGGCATGGTGACCGAGACCGATGTCGTGATCGCCCTGTCCAACTCCGGCGAGAGCGATGAGCTCAACGCCATCCTGCCGGTCCTCAAGCGCCTGCACGTGCCCATCATCGCCATGACGGGCCGTGCCGATTCCAGCCTGGCCCGTCACGCCAACTTCGTGCTGGACAGCGCTGTTTCCGAAGAAGCCTGCCCGCTCAAGCTCGCCCCCACCGCCAGCACCACAGCGCAGATGGCGCTGGGCGATGCGCTGGCCGTGGCACTGCTCGATGCGCGCGGCTTCAAGCCCGAAGACTTCGCGCGCTCGCACCCCGGCGGCGCCTTGGGCCGCAAGCTGCTGACCCATGTGCGCGATCTGATGCGCAGCGGCGAGAGCCTGCCGCGCGTGGCCGTGGACACGCCGTTCACCGAGGTCATGCGCAGCATGTCGGCCGGCGGCCTGGGCATGGCCGTGGTCGTGAATGCTGACGACGAGGTTCAAGGCATCTTCACCGACGGCGACCTGCGCCGCCTGGTCGAGAAGGGCCAGGACCTGCGCGCGCTGAAGGCGGCTGATGTGATGCACGTGAAGCCGCGCACCGTGAGCGCCGAGGCACTCGCCGTCGATGCCGCCGATCTGATGGAAGATGCCCGCATCACCGTCGTCTTGGTGGTGGATGCGCAGGCGAAACTGCTCGGCGCCATCTCGATCAACGATCTCATGCGCGCCAAGGTCATCTGATGTCCAAGCCTGCACTGCAATTCCCGCCCGAGCTGCTGCTCAAGGCGCAAGGCTCCGGCCTCGGCATCAAGGCCGCCATCTTCGACGTGGACGGCGTGCTGACCGATGGCCGCATCTACATCTCCGAGCGCGGCGAGGAGTTCAAGGCCTTCTCCACGCTGGACGGGCACGGCCTCAAGCTGCTGGCCATGGCCGGCATCACGCCGATCGTCATCACCGGCCGCGATTCGCCGGCCGTGCGCCGCCGCGTGGCCGACCTCGGCCTGCAGCATGCGGCCTACGGTGCCAAGGACAAGCTGGCGGTGGCCGAGCCGCTGCTGGCCCACCTGGGCGTGCAATGGAGCGAGGTGGCCGCCATGGGCGACGACTGGCCCGACCTGCCGCTGATGACCCGCGCGGGCTTTGCCTGCGCGCCGGCCCAGGCGCACACCGAGGTCAAGGCGGTGGCGCATCACATCACGGCGCAAGCCGGCGGCCACGGCGCTGCGCGCGAGTGCTGCGACCTGCTGCTGGCGGCCGGGGGTCACTACGCGCGGCTCTTCGCCGGGCACCTCGACACCCTGGACGGAGGCCGCGCCTGATGGCCCTGGCTCCCGCAGTCGGCGCTCCGGCGCGTCTGGCCACGCCGCTGTGGCTGCGCGTGCAGCGCTGGTTTTCCGCCTGGCTGCCGTTGCTGATCATGGCCACTTTGGCGGCCGGCAGCTGGTGGCTGGTCAAGAACACGCCGCTGCTGGGCGGGCCCGTGAGCACCGCGCCGCTGCGCCACGACCCCGACTACACGATGCGCAACTTCGAGCTCAACCGCATGGGGCCGGACGGCCGGCTGCGCCTGCGCGTGGAAGGCGAGGCGCTGCGTCACTACCCCGACACCGACACGCTGGAGATCGACGGCGCCCGCGTGCGTGCCTTCGGGCCGGACGGCCGCTTGATCGTCGCCACGGCCAAGCGCGCTGTCTCGAACGGCGACGGCAGCGAGATGCAGCTCATCGGCGACGTGCTGGTGCGCAGCTTCGATGCGGCCACGCCCGAGAGCGGCGCGCCGCGCATGACGGTGAGCGGCGATTTCCTCCAGGCCGAAAGCCAGGCGCAGGTGCTGCGCTCGCACCTGCCGGTGCACATCAGCCAGCCCGGCAGCGAGATGCAGGTGCCCAATTTCGAGTACGAGCACCTCACCGGCAAGCTGCACTTCGGCGGCCCCTCGCGCGGCCAGTTCACCAACCGGGCGCGTTGATCGATCGATCGCGACCGCTTTCCCAACTTCCGCATGAGCCGACTTCTCTTCATCACCGGCGCCTCCAGCGGCATCGGCCAGGCCGTGGCCCTGCGCTATGCAAAAGCCGGCTGGCGCCTGGCCCTGGTGGCCCGCCGCACCGATGCGCTGCAGGCCTGGGCCACGCAGCAGGGCTTCAGCGCCGAGCAGTGCGCGGTCTATGGCGCAGACGTGGCCGACATCGCCTCCATCACCGCCGCTGGCCGTGCCTGCATCGCTGCGCAAGGCGTGCCGGATCTCGTCATCGCCAATGCCGGCGTGAGCCTGGGCGTGGACACGGCGTATGAAGAAGACCTGGGCGTGATGCAGCAGGTCTTCGCCACCAATGTCGTCGGCATGGCGGCCACCTTCCAGCCCTTCATCCTGCCCATGCAGGAGCGCGGTTCGGGTGCGCTGGTCGGCATCGCCAGCGTGGCCGGCATCCGTGGCCTGCCGGGGCATGGCGCCTACTGCTCGAGCAAGGCGGCCGTGATCTCCTATTGCGAGACGCTGCGCGGTGAGCTGCGCAACTCAGGCGTGAAAGTGCAGACCATCGCGCCGGGCTATGTCGCGACCCCGCTGACGAGCAAGAACCCGTACAAGATGCCCTTCCTGATGCAGCCGCAGGACTTTGCCGAGCGGGCCTATGAGGCCATAGAAGGCGGGACGAGCTACCGCGTCATCCCGTGGCAGATGGGCGTGGTGGCCAAGCTGCTGCGCTTGTTGCCCAACGCGGTGTTCGATCGGGTCTTGGCCGGCAAGGCGCGCAAGCCTCGTCACGTCGCCAAATAATCCGAAGTTCGAGATCCGGTTCGAAATCCGGGATCGGACGCCCCGATAAAAAACGCCCCGAGGGACTCGGGGCGTTTTGCTGTGTACTGAATTTGGGTGTACTGATCAGCAGGGATCAGTAGCCGCCGCTGCGGCCACCGCCGTAGCTGCCGCCACCGCCGCCGCCGTAGCCGCCGCCACCCGAACGGCCACCGCCGCCGTAGCCGCCACCACCGCCGCCGCCGTAGCCGCCGCCACCCGAACGGCCACCGCCGCCACCGCCGTAGCCGCCGCCACCCGAACGGCCACCGCCGCCACCGTAGCCGCCACCACCACCGCCGCCGCCGAAGCCGCCGCGACCACCACCACCGCCGCCGCCGAAGCCGCCCGGACGCTCTTCACGAGGACGAGCCTCGTTCACAACGATGGCACGGCCTTCGAGGGGCTGACCATTCATGCCGTTGATGGCGGCTTGCGCCTCGGCATCCGAACCCATTTCCACGAAGCCGAAGCCCTTGGAACGACCGGTCTCGCGGTCCATCATGACCTTGGCCGAAGTGACGGTACCGAATTCACCGAAAGCCTGCTGGAGCGATTCGTCGCGCACGCTGTAGGCGAGGTTGCCCACGTAAAGCTTGTTTCCCATTGGGGAAGCCCTTTCAAATAACTAAATAACCATGTGGAGCTTCAACCCATCGTGAACCATTCAAGCGAAGGCGCGGCGTCCAGACACAGGAAAAACCATTATGGGTTAATGCCCCGCAGCAGCCCACTGCACCATCCGAGGATTGTTGTTATTTAGGCTTGGTAGAAACCCTTGGTTTTGGGCAAAGAAGCGCTTCCATCGGGTCACGCGCGGCGTTCTGGTCCGCTCAGGGGCCTCGCCAGCTCCGCAACTGTGATGATCGCCCCATGGCCCGAACCTTGAACCTGCGCGCCTTCGAGCGCGTGCTCGCCGCCCTCGACGCCCCGCGCAACGGCGCAGCGCTTTTTGCACTCCTGGCCACGTTCGCGACAGCCGGGCTGCTGCTGGCGATGGCCGAGTCGGCCCTGGCGCAGGAGCGCGGTGGCCTTGGCGGCCTGTGTGCCGGCCTGGCGCTGACGGTCACGTTTTTCGGCGTCAATGCCACCGGCATGCTCTTGATGGACCAGGCGCGCGGCCGCGCGGTCCGTGAGGTCGAGGAGGCCGTCAAGGAAGCCCTGCTGCGCAGTCATCATGTGCTGATGAGCCTGGGCCTGGTCCTGCTGGCGCTGGCCGTGCCGGCTGCGCTGCTGCTGGGCCTGCTGCGTGGCGTCAACCTGCCGTGGATCGGCGCTCCGTTGTTCGGCGCCCTGGTGCCGCTGGGTGTCAGCGGCGTGGGCCTGGTGGCGCTGGCCGTGGTGGTGATCGTCGGGCCGCTGACCGGGCCTTCGGTCTGGGCCGGTGCTCGCGCGCGGGACACGGCCCTGATGTGTTGGCGCCAGTTCCGCCATGGGCTGATCGAAGCCGGTGCGCTGATGCTGGTGGTGATGGGGCTGACGGCGGCCGTGACGGCGGCGATCAGCTTCGTGGTGCTGTCCGGTGCGCGTGTGATGGCGCTGCTCAGCGTCTGGTGGTTGGGCATCGATCTGCCGCCGCAGCAACTGATGGCCGGGCTGTTCGGCTACGGCCTGCGCTCGCTCGGTGCGGCCGGGGCGCCGGTGGCGGCCTCCAAGTTGGGCGTGGCCGCGCTGACCGGCGGCGGCGTGGTGTTCGCGCTGGCGCTCGCGCTGCCCATGCTCGTGTACTTGCGGGGCTGCTGTGCGGTCTACCTCGCGCTCAACGAGCCGGAGCCGGAGCCCGAGCCCGAATTCGCGTCAGAACCGAGTCCTAACGCCTGAACCAGACGGAATAATGCCCGCCATGGACATCTACAAGCCGCTGGTGGCGCTCATCGCCATCGTCAATCCCATTGGTGTTGTTCCGTTCTTCATCCACTTCACGGGCAGCTTTACGCGCCAGCAGCGCCAGCGCACGATCCGCGTGGCCTCGTTCAGCGCCTTTGTCGTGATCAGCCTGAGCGCCCTGGCGGGCCTCAAGCTCATCGAGTTCTTCGGCATCTCGCTCGCCTCGTTCCAGGTCGGCGGCGGCACGCTGCTGCTGATCAGCTCGCTGGCCATGCTCAATGCGCAGCAGGCCGAGAGCAAGGGCACGGATGTGCAGGAGGGCGCCAGCAAGGCCGATGCCGGCGCCAGCATCGCCGTGGTGCCGCTGACCATCCCGCTGCTGACCGGCCCCGCCACGATTTCCACGATGGTGATCTACGCGGAGAAGACCCGCCATTGGTGGGAGCTGGCCATCCTGTGCGGCTATGGGGTCGTCGTGGGCCTCGTGACTTTCGCCGTGTTTTCCGCCTCGGGCAAGATCGCCAAGGTGCTGGGCAGCACGGGCATCAACATCATGACGCGCCTGATGGGTCTGATCCTCGCGGCCCTCGCCGTTGAGTTGCTGGCCGATGGCCTGCAAAAGCTCTTCCCCGTGCTCGCCACGCCGCTGGTGCGTTGAGCATGAAGAAGCCGCAGCACCGGAGTCGCTGAGCGAATGCTGCTGCTGCTCGAGGACGACCCCGCCATCGCGCAAGCCGTGGCCTTCGCGCTGGAACGCGAGGGCTTTGCGGTCCAGCACTGCGCCTGGCTGCACGAGGCGCGCAGCCTGATCGAGACCACGCTGCCCGAGCTGCTCGTGCTCGACGTGGGCCTGCCCGATGGCAACGGCCTGGACCTGTGCCGCGAACTGCGCGCCGCGCCGCGCACGCGCCACCTGCCGGTGCTGATGCTCAGCGCACGCAGCGAGGAAATGGACCGCGTGCTGGGACTGGAGCTGGGCGCTGACGACTACCTTGGCAAGCCCTTCAGCCCGCGTGAACTCGTGGCCCGGGTGCGCGCGCTGCTGCGCCGCGTGCCACCGCCGCCCGCTCAAGCGGACACGGCAAACCCCTTCTTGCTCGAAGCCGACGGCACCCGCGTGCGTTTCCACGGCGAGCTGCTCGACCTCACGCGCCGTGAGCTGGGCTTGCTGAAGAAGCTGCTGGCCGCGCCCGCGCGCATCCACAGCCGCGAGCTGCTGCTCGACGCCGTTTGGGGGCTAGACGCCGAGAGCCAGGACCGCACGGTGGACACGCACATCAAGACCCTGCGCGCCAAGCTCCGCGCGGTGCGGCCAGATTCGGATCTGATCCGCACCCACCGCGGCCTCGGCTACTCGCTCGAATAGCCATGCGCATCGGCCTGCGCCTGTTCTTCGCCTTCTTCGTCATCACCGGCATCACGGCCTTCTTCTTGCTGCGCGTCTTCATGGCCGAAGTGCAGCCCAGCGTGCGCGAGGTGATGGAAGACCTGATGGTGGACACCGCTCACCTGCTGGCCGAGCTGGCCGAGGAGCCGCTGGCCGGCATGCCCGCCGGCGGCCAGCTCGAAGGCACCAGCTTTGCAGCCCATGTGCGCGACTACGCGCTGCGGCCCGTCGATGCGCGCATTTGGGGCCTGCGCAAGACCACGCTCGATCTGCGCGTGCTTGTGACCGACGAGAAGGGCCGCGTCGTGCTGGACACCGTCGGGCCCGGCGTGGGCCAGGACTACTCGCGCTGGAACGACGTGCTGCGCACCCTGCGCGGCGAATACGGCGCACGGCTCTCGCGCGAGGTGCAGACGGACGACCGCAGCGGCGTGATGTTCGTCGCCGCGCCCGTGCTGCACGAGGGGCGGACCATCGGCGTCGTCAGTGTGGCCAAGCCGCTGGTGGCTGTCGAAGGGTTCATCGGCCGCGCGCAGCGGCGCATCTTCTGGGCCGGCGTGCTGCTGCTGTCGCTTTCATTGGCGATCGGTGTGGCCGTCACGCTGTGGCTGGTGTGGAGCGTGCGCCGGCTGCGCGACTACGCACGCCGCGTGCAACTCGGCCAGCGCGAGCGTGTGCCGCAGATGCCTGGCGAGCTGGGCGACTTGGCGCAGGCCATGGGCGCGATGCGCGAAAGGCTCGACGGCCGAGAACACATCGAGCGCACCGTGCGCGCGCTCACGCACGAGCTCAAGAGTCCGCTCGCCGCCATCCGCGCGAGCGGCGAGCTGCTGCAGGACGAACTGACCACGCCGGACCGCGAGCGTTTCGCCGGTCAGGTCGTGGCACAGAGCGAGCGCATGCAGGCGCTGATCGAGCGCATGCTGGAGCTGGCCAAGCTGGAGATGCAATCCGGCCCGCCGCATCCCGGACCGGTGCGACTCGACGATCTAGCCGCGCAGCAGCTGGATGCGCTGCAGCAGCGCATCGCGCAGGCCGAGATCGAGGTTCGCTGGTTGGCCCGCGAACCCGTCGTGCTGCAAGGCGACGCCGAGCTGCAGGCGCTGGCCTTGAGCAACCTGCTCGTCAACGCGCTGGACTTTGCGCCGGCCGGGTCGGCCATCGAGATCGCGGTCCAGCAAGGCCGCTTCACGCTGCGCGACTTCGGCCCCGGCGTTCCAGAAGCGGCATGGCCACACCTGGGCGAGCGCTTCTTTTCCACCGCGCGGCCCGGCACGTTGGCCAAGGGCTCGGGCCTGGGGCTGGCGCTGGTTCGTCAGGTGGCGCAGCTGCACGGCGCGCGCCTGAGCTTCGAGCGTGCCGAGCCCGGCTTGCGCGTGGTTCTCGACTTTGGGCTCGACTTCACGCTCGCCTCACAAACTTCTTCATCGCCTCACCCAGGCTCGTGAGACTGCCGCCGTCCCCCAACGACGGAGCCCTCTCACATGACCCGAGCCCTCTTCTTCAAATTCCTCCTGCTGGCCGCAGTGACGGTGGTGCTGACCATCGTGCTGGCGCGCATCGGCTGGATCGTCGACGAACGCCAGACCTTCCAGCGCGAGGCGGTGGCCAGCGTGGCGGAGTCGCAGGCCGGTGGGCAGACGCTGCTGGGCCCGTTGCTGCTGCGCAATTGCACCGAGCAGTGGCAGACGACGACCGTGACCGAAAAGGAGAAGAAGGTCGAGACGCAGACCACGGCCTACCAGCTGATGTCCACACCCGCCAAGCTCGACGTTAGCGGCGCGCTCAATGCCGAGCCGCGCTACCGCGGGCTCTTCAAGGTCAACGGCTATGCCGGCCCCTTGAAGATCAAGGCCAGCTGGGCCGAGCTCAACAGCCTGGAGCCCACGGCTTCGCACCAGGGCGGGCAAGTCCGTTGCGAGGCGCCGCAGGTGATGCTGGCGCTCAGCGATGTGCGCGGCGTTCGCGCGGCGACGGTTGTCCTCGGCAAGACCGCACTGCCCGTCAAGCCCGGCACCGGCCACGCCAACTACACCAAGGGCATGCATGCCGAGCTGCCGGGGTTCAACGCCAACCAGCCGCTGGAGCTGAGCATCGATCTCGAGCTCAACGGCACGCAGGATTTCGCCATCGTGCCCGCTGCAGCGGCCACCACGATGAGCGTGCAATCCAACTGGCCGCATCCCAGCTTCGGCGGCCGCTTCCTGCCCAGCGCGCGCGAAGTGAACGAGCGCGGATTCGACGCGCATTGGAAGGTCTCCGAACTCGCCAGCTCCGCTGCCCGCGACGTGCTGCAAGGTGTCGGCGCGCCCGGTATCAACTCGGGTCAAGGCGCCGTGATGGACACGCTCGGCTTTTCGATGATCGACCCCGTCAACCCGTACGTGATGAGCGACCGCGCCATCAAGTACGGCCTGATGTTCATCGTGCTGACCTTCGTCTGCGTGGGCCTGGTCGAGCTGCTGGCCGGCGCACGCGTGCACCCGGTGCAGTACCTGCTCGTGGGCCTGGCGCAGTCGATCTTCTTCCTGCTGCTGCTGAGCCTGTCCGAGCAGATCGACTTCGCGCTGGCCTATGGCATTGCCGCCGCCGCCACTGCTGGCCTGCTGGCGTTCTACGGCGCATCGGCATTGGGATCGGCGCGTCGCGGCCTGGTCTTTGGCGCGGGCGTGGCCGGCATCTACGGCGCGCTCTACGTGCTGCTGCGGCTGGAGCAGGCTTCGCTGCTCGTCGGCAGTGTGCTGCTCTTCATCGTGCTGGCTGCCGTGATGATCGCCACCCGCCGCATCGACTGGCACGCGCTGGTGAGCCGCGAGTAAATCCGACCCTCGCGCACATGCGGACCATGGGAAGATGGTCCGCATGTACGACACCATCATCGTTGGCGCAGGCACCGCAGGCTGCCTGCTGGCCAACCGCCTGAGCGCCGACCCACGTCGGCGCGTGCTGCTTCTCGAAGCCGGCGGCGCCGACGACTACCACTGGATCCACATCCCCGTCGGCTACCTGCACTGCATCGGCAATCCGCGCACCGACTGGCTCTACAAGACCGAACCCGCCGCCGGCCTCAACGGCCGCAGCCTGCGCTACCCGCGCGGCAAGGTGCTGGGCGGCAGCTCCAGCATCAACGGCATGATCTACATGCGCGGTCAGTCGCGCGATTACGACGGCTGGGCCGCGGCGCTGGATGACGACAGCTGGAACTGGCAGCACTGCCTGCCCTTCTTCAAGCAGCACGAAGACCACTGGCGCGGCGGCGACGAGTTGCACGGTGCCGGCGGCGAATGGCGCATCGAGCAACAGCGCCTGCACTGGCCCATCCTCGATGCCTTCGCGCAGGCAGCGGTGCAGGCCGGCGTCCCGGCCAGCACCGATTTCAACCGCGGCAACAACGAAGGCGTCGGCTATTTCGAAGTCAACCAGAAGAACGGCTGGCGCTGGAACACCGCCAAGGCCTTTCTGCGACCGACCTGCTTTGCGCGCCCCAACTTCGAGATGTGGACTGGCGCGCAGGTGCAGCGCCTCTTGATCGGCAAGACCGACGGTGCCGCGCGTTGCGAAGGCGCCGTCGTGCAGACGCCGCATGGCATCGAGACCGTGCGCTTGAAGGAATGCGGCGAGCTGATCCTCGCCTCCGGCGCCATCGGCTCGCCGCAGATCCTGCAGCTCTCCGGCATCGGCCCGGCGGCGCACCTGCAAGGCCTCGGCATCGAGGTGCAGCACGAGCTGCCCGGCGTCGGCGCCAACCTGCAGGACCACCTGCAGATCCGCGCCGTCTACAAGGTCAGCGGCGCCAGCACGCTCAACACCCGCGCTGGCACCTGGTGGGGCAAGGCCGGCATCGGTCTGGAATATCTGCTGCGCCGCCGCGGTCCGATGAGCATGGCGCCTTCGCAGCTCGGTGCCTTTGCCAAGAGCCGCGCGGGCCTCGCCGGCCCCGACCTGCAGTACCACGTGCAACCGCTCTCGCTGGACGCCTTCGGCGAGCCGCTGCACAGCTTCAACGCCATCACCGCCAGCGTGTGCAACCTCGAGCCCACCAGCCGCGGCACGGTTCTGCTGCGCTCGCCCGATCCGCTTGAGGCGCCGGCCATCGCGCCCAACTACCTCGCCACCGAGAACGACCTGCAGGTCGCCGCCGCCAGCCTGCGCCTCACGCGCCGCATCGTCGAGCAGCCGGCGCTCGCGCCCTTCCGCCCCGAGGAATACAAGCCCGGCACGCAGTACCAGAGCGACGAGGACCTCGCCCGCCTGGCCGGCGACATCGCCACGACCATCTTCCACCCGGTGGGCACCTGCAAGATGGGCCGCGACGACGACCCGATGGCCGTGCTTGATGCGCGCATGCGCGTACGCGGCGTGAGCGGCCTGCGCGTGGTGGATGCGAGCGCGATGCCGAACATCACGCGCGGCAATACCAATTCGCCGACGCTGATGATGGCGGAGAAGGCGGCGGCGTGGATCAGCGCGGCTTGACGGTCACGCCGCGCACTTCAAAACCGACTTCTTCGAGCACAGCTCCCGTCCCGTCCAGCATCGCCAGCCGATGCTTCCCTGGCTGCGGCGCCCAATGAACGCGATTGCCATTGCCGAGCGCGCGGCCGTCAAGCTGCCAGCGCACGGTGCCGCTGCCCGAGCCTTCGAAGACGATCTTCTGCGCCACCGGCGGGATGTCCGGATCGATGGCGTAGATGGCGCCGTCGCGCGGGTTGGCAATGCCGCGCGGGGCGGACTGGGCGAGGCTCACGCGTCGGACTTCGGTGCCGGCCAGGAACCACTCGGGGCGTGAAGGCTCGAGCAGCGGCGCCTGGAATTCGATCTGCTGTTGCACGACGCCGTTCGGTGTGGCGCGCGGCGTGTTTGGGCCTTCGCTCAACGTGCGCATCAAGCCGGCCCAAACGGGCGCGGCGCCGCTCACGCCCGAGACCGAATGCATCGGCTCGCCGCCCGAATTGCCGACCCACACACCCACCGTGTAGCGCGCGTTGAAGCCGATGCACCAGTTGTCGCGCATGTCCTTGCTGGTACCGGTCTTCACGGCGGAGAAGCGACCGGTGGAGAGCACGCTGTTCAGGCCAAAGGTCAGCGCGCGGGCGCTGTTGTCGGAGAGGATGTCGGTGACGATGAAGGCGGCGCCGGGATCGAGCACGCGGTTCGGCTCGGTCGCCGTGTGACCCGGCCAGACCGGCGCGCTGTACAGCCCGCCGTTGGCCAGCGTGCGGTAGGCGTTGGTCAGGTCGAGCAGGGTGACTTCCGCGCCGCCCAGCGCCAGCGCCGTGCCGTAGTAGCTGCCGCTGTTGCGCAGCGGCAGGCCCAGCGCCTGAAGGCGCGTGGCGAGCAGATCGGGGTTCAGCATCTCGGCCACGCGCACGGCGGGCACGTTGAGGCTGTTGCCCAACGCCGCTCTCACGGTGACCCAGCCGCGGTAGCTGCGGTCGTAGTTCTGCGGCAGGTACAGGCCGTTGGCCGTGGCGATCTGCGCGGGGCTGTCGTCGAGCAGGCTGGCGGCGCTGAGCATGCGGCGCTCGATGGCCAGCTCGTAGACGAAGGGCTTGAGCGCTGAACCCGGCTGGCGGCGCGCGAGCACGCCGTCCACCTCGTTGGCGCTGGAGAGTTCCGCGCCGCTCGATCCCACCCAGGCGCGCACCTCGCCGCTGGCGTTGTCGAGCACGACCACCGCGCCGTCCGAGACATTGCTGCCCTGCAGCTCCGTCAGCTGGCGTTGCAGCAGCTCCAGCGCCAGGCGCTGCGTGCGTGCATCGAGTGTGCTGCGCTGCTGGATGGGGCCGTCGGCGCGCAGGGCCAGGCGCGCGAAGTGCGGCGCGAGCTGTTCGCCAGGCAGGCTCAGGCCTCGACGCGAGAACGCGGCGGCGGCCTGGATTTCGAGGCCGCTGCAATCGGCTTTGGCCGCAGCATCCTGCATCAGTGCGCAGGCGCGCTTGGCCACAACGGCCGATCCTGCGTTGGGTGCGCGCAGCAACGCCGCCATCAGCGAGGCTTCGCGCGCATCGAGCCCCGATGGTCCACGCTCGAACAGCTGCCGCGCCGCTGCATGGATGCCCACCAGCTCGCCGCGCAAGGGCACGAGGTTCAGATAGGCCTCGAGGATCTGCGCCTTGGTCCAGCCCGACTCGAGCTTGCGGGCCATCAGCGCCTGGCCGATCTTCTGCGCGCCGGTGCGGCGAGTCCGACGCAGGCCTTCGTCTTCATCGAGCAGGCCCGCCAGCTGCATGGTCACGGTCGAGGCGCCGCGCGTGCGCTTGTTCCACAGATTGGCCCAGGCGCTGGCTGCAACGGCGCTCCAGTCCACGCCGCTGTGTTCGTAGAAGCTGCGGTCCTCGCTGAGTAAAACGGCGCGCAGCAGGGCCGGCGAGACCTCGGCCAGTGGCACCCAGGCGAGTTCGCGCTGACGCTTGTCCAGCCGCAGCGTCTGCAGCGCTTCGCCGCGGCGGTCCAGCAGCTGCAGGTCGGAAGGACGGAACGCGGCCTTCACCTCGGCAAAGCTCGGCTGGGCCTGGGCCACTGGAGTCCAAACCCCGGCTCCGACCAGCAGCGCAACGCCGAGCCAGCGCTTCATGGCGCCACGTCCATCGTGCTCACCGGCAGCTCGCCCGCGCGGTCCGGCGAGTACATCGCCTCCACGCGGCTGCCCGGCATCTGGAAGCTGCCCGCCGCATTCAGGCGGATCGTGTACTCCAGCCTGTGCTTGCCGGCCGGCAGGTAGGCGAAGTACAGGCGCCAGGCCGCGGCGGCGCGTTCTTCATACGCCACCCAGCCGCCGGTGTCGCGCGCCTCGCCCTGCGTGGCGATGGCCGAGTCGCGCTCCGATCCGCCGCCGAGGATCATCGCGCCCGGCGGCACCGGATCGCTGACGACGACCCAGCTCATGTCCGACGTCGATTCCACCTCGACGCGCACGCGCAGCACATCGCCGCGACTCCACTTCGACGGGTCCTTGCGCTCGACGGCCGTCACGCTGCGCGTGACGCGGTAGCCCGATTGCAGCGCCTCCTTGCGCGGCACGGCGGCCAGTACCTGCGCGCTGTACCAGGGCTTGCCTGTGCCCTGCTGCACAAGGCTGAGCGGCGCGGGCGCCTCGGGCCAAGGCAGCATCAGCTGGCCGCCATCGCGCTGCTTGGCCCAGTCGATGGACTGCTCCTTGCCGGCAAGCGTCGCGATGCTGCGTCCGGCCACGGGCGTCGATTCAAAGCGCGCGCTGAACTTCTCGACGGCCAGCTGGTTCCACACGTTCGCCGTGGTCGTGAGCCACGCACCGCGGTTCTGGCGCGCCATCATGCCCAGCACCAGGCGCGGCATGTCGCTGGCCCAGCCCGCGTCTTCCAGCGTGGCCAGGATCAGGCGGCCCGCGTTGGCATCGCCGCTGACCATCAGCCACCACCAGAAGTCGTTGGCCTCGTTGGCGAAGGTCAGCGTGCTGCCGGCCCAGGTCAGGCGCGCGCGCAGCTTGGCCTGCGCCTCCTGGATTCGAGCAGCGCGCTCGGGCGCGTCGCTCATGCGGCGGTGCAGGCTCAGCCAATCGATCAGCGCGCCGGTGGGCCAGCTGTCGATGGCGCGGGCGTCGATGGTGGCCAGCAGCTTGGCGGACGCACGGCCATAGCGAGACATCGCCTCCAGCGCGGCAATGCGACGCGCCACCTGGTCCTCGCGCGGCGACCAGTAGCGCCGCTGCAGCCGGCCTTCGAGGAAGGCCTGCAAGCCACCGAGCATCGCCTCGCGCGAGGCCTGCGGCAGCTCGCGGCCGGCCTCGTTCGACGCGGCCAGGATGTAGCTCGTCAGCACATCGCTGCCGTAGGGCGGATCGCCGGCGCGCGGCGGGTAGTAGTTGGCCAGGCCGTCGCTGTCGAGGTAGGTCGGCAGCTTGTCGGTCATCGCCTTCCACAGCGCCGCGTCGTGCAGGCCGATGGCCTTGGAGGTCTGCTGCTCCAGGCAGATGTACGGGTACTGCTCGAAGAAGCGCCGCACGCCGGGCATGGTGCCGGCGAGCTTGGGTTGCAGCGTGAGCTGCAGGCCCCCGCGCTTGATGCCCGTGGGTGGCAAGGCGTTGGCGGGTGCGGCGACGGGAATGCTTTGCGGCCCATCGAGCTGGCGCAGCAGGCTTTGCTGAACCGTCAGCGGCACGGCGGGCTGCACCTGCTGCGTGATCTTGAGCGCGTCCTTGGCCGATCCCCCTTGTTCGCTCGTCTCGCCACTCCATTCGATGCTCGTCGCACCGAGCGGCACATCGACCGGCCAGCTGAGCTCCTTCGCGTCCCCAGCCGCCAGCTGCACGCTTTGTGGCCCGAGCGTGAGCGGCTGTCGCTTGCCGTCTTCCATCACCGCCTGTGCGCTCAAGCTGACGCCCAGCTTCATCGAACGGTTGCTCGCGTTGCGGATCGTCATCGCCGCCTGCAGCCGGTCGCCTTCGCGCACCATCAGCGGCAGGCCGGAGAGCATCTGCAGATCCTGGCTGACCTGCACGGTGGCAAAGCCGGTGCCAAAGCGCTGCGTGTCCGCGTCGGCGATGGCGACGAGGCGAAAGCTCGTGAGCGAGTCGTTCAGCGGCACCTCGATGGTGGCCTCGCCGTTGGCGTCGAGCTTGACCTGGCCGCGCCAGAGCAAGAGCGTGTCGAACAGCTCGCGCGCCGACTTGCCGCCACCACCGCCCGCAGCGATCGCCTTGCGACCGTAGTGGCGCCGGCCGATGATTTCGCTCTGCGCGGTCGCTGTCTCCACGGCCCACGGCCGGTTCTGGATCAGGGCCTGCATCAGCTGCCAGCTGTCGTTGCTGCGCAGCGCGAGCAGGCCTTCGTCCACCGCCGCGAAGGCGATCTCGGCCTCGGGCACGGGCTTGCCTTCCTGTGTCACGCGGACCTTGGTGCGCACGGTCTGCCGGATGCCGTAGCGCGGCGCGTCGGGCGTCACGGCGACGTCGAGCTTGAAGCGGTCGCGACCGACCTCGAAGCTCGTCACGCCGAGCTTGAAGGCGGGCTTGCCCAGGTCCACCATCGCCGTTGGCGGCTGATAGTCCTTGCTGCCTCGCCATTCCTTCCACCACTGCACCGGGCTCTTCCAGCCCCAGGTGAAGAAGGAGTACCAGGGCACGTCGCGCACGCGGCCGCGCAACGCCAGCACGCTCACGTAGACGTTGGGCGACCAGCCCTTCTCCACCTTGAGGTCGATGTACGGATCGCTGCCCTTGATCGAGATGACGCGGGCCTCGCTCACGCCTTCGCGCTCGATGGTCAGCAGCGCCTCGGCCTCGCGGAAGGGCATGCGCACCTGCAGCCGCGCGGTCTCACCCGGAGCGTAGGAGCGCTTCTCCGGAATCACGTCCATGCGGTCATCGTTGTCTTGGGCGAACCAGAACTCGCCCTGGCGCGTCACCCACACGGTGCTGGCGGCCTCGGCCAGATGGCCTTCGCTGTCCTTGGTGGTGGCGATCAGGTCCACGCTGCCGGGCGTGCTCAGGCTCACCTCGCAGCTCATGCGGCCCTTGTCGTCGGTCGTGCCGCTGCACAGCTCGCCGAGCTCCTTCGTCTCCGTGCGGTTGTCGTACGCGTAGAAGCCGCCGACCATGCGCTTGCGCGTGCTGATCCACTGCTGCAGCCGGCCGCGGATCGCGATCTTCTGGCCGGCCACGGGCTTGCCGTTCGTGTCCACCGCAATGCCGTCCACGTGCAGCGCCTGGCCGTTGGCGGTCCATGACGAGGCACGCAGGCCGGGCATCACCTTCGCCGGCCAGAGGTACTTGCGCAGCGAGACGGTCTGCACCTCGCCGTTCGGATCGGTGTAGCTCAGCTCGGTGAGCAGCTCGGCCGGCTTGCTGAGGTTCTTGATCGCGGGCACGGCCAGCTTGGCCGCGCCCTGCCCATCGGTGCGCGCGCTCTGCTTGTCGACGACGAGGCGGGCGTCGCGCTGGTTGTTCTGCTGCGCGACCTCGCCGTCTTCATCGCCGCTCATGTCGGGCGCGTCGCCCTGCGACTGCACGCGCGGCGGCGAGAAGCTGTAGTCGTTCAAGCCCGTGAAGCCCGGTTCGCGCGGCGTGAGCAGGGCGCTCCACTGCAGCGGCGCGTTCTTCATCGGCCCGCCGGACTGGTAGTTGAGCTGGGCGCCGAGCGTGAAGGCGCCACCTGCCACCGGCATTGCGGCCGGCGCCGCGAGGCGCGCATCCACCAGCGGGATCTTGAATTCCTCGACGTTGAACTGGCCGGTGAACCAGGTCTTGTCGCCGCGCCGCAGCTCCACCGTGTAGACGCCCAGCTTGGCCGTGGCGGGAATCTTCCAGTTGCTCTCGGCAAAGCGGCCACCGCCCTGCCACTTCAGCTCTTGCGTGAACTCCTGGCCACTGCCCTGGTGCACGATGCGCAGTGTGTCGGGTAACGCATCGGACTTGGCGAAGCCCAGGCCCTGCGGTGTCTCCACGCGGAAGAAGTGCTTCATCGACACCGTCTCGCCCGCGCGCAGCAGGCTGCGGTCCAGCACCGTGTGGGCGCGCACGGTGGTGTCGCGGCTCCAGGCCTTGGGCTGGTTGAAGCGCCAGGATTCGATGCCGCGCTGCCAGCTGCTGAACAGGAACGCCAGCTCGCCGTCCTTGCGGGCGGTGACGAAGAAGCCGCTGTCCGCCGGGCAGGCGCGGTTTGCCATCGGATCGACGAGTTCCTTGTCGATGCGGGCCAGGCCTTGCGCGTCGGTGCGGCCCTGCCAGAGCTGTTCGCCGCGGCAGCTCATCACCGTGACGGTGGCCTGCGCCACCGGCTTGCTGCGGTCCAGCGTCGTCACCCAGGCCAGGCTCGAGGTATTGCCCGTCTTGAAGTGGACGCCCAGGTTGGTCACCAGCACGCCGGTGCGCACGAACATCGGCGCGGGCTTGGCCAGCAGAGAAGCGCCGAGCTGCTGCGACTCCAGCTCCAGCACGTGATAGCCGGGCTCCTTGATCGGCACGCCGATCAGCTCCAGCGGTTTGCCGCCGCCCTTCACGTCCTTCAGGTCGGGCAGGTCGATGCGACGGTCCGAGGCGTCGAGCATGCGCTGCTCGCGCGACTCCCAGGCTTCATAGCTGAGCTTGCGCACCCGCGCGTAGCCGGCCAGCAGCTCGGCATCCGTCATGTCATAACGGCGTGTTCGCAGGGAGCCGCTGGCGGCCTGCGGCGCGAGGTCGCCCTGCACGTGGCGCAGCGCCAGCGGCACGAAGGCCGGGCCTTCCGGCTCGCGCTCCAGGATGCCGAAGGTGCCGGTCGAGAACTTGGCGATCGGCGGCGCAGCACCCAGGCGCACGCTCATCGGGAAGCTGGCCGCGTTGGTCAGCGCGCGGCCCGAGGCGTCGCGCAGCGTGGCCGGCAGCGTGAGCTGGTAGCTGATGTTCTCGGGCAGCGGCGCGGGGAAGGAAACGCGCGAGACCATGTCCTGCTTGGCTTCTTCGTCAGAGAACTTGGGCGCCACTTCGACGCCGCCACCGCTACTCTGGGGTTTCAGGCGAATCTGCTGCAGCTGCTCGCGCGGAATCGGTTCGCTGAAGCTCAGCCACAGGGGCAGCAGCGGCACACAGGGCGCTTCGGCGCGTTCGCGTTCGCAGTGGAACTCCGCCGTCAGCGGTTCACGCACCTGGAAGCTCAGGCGCTGCGGCGCGCGCGTGCCCACTTTGGTGTTGGCTGCGGCGCTGATGCCCGGATCGAGCACGACGGCCATCTCCTTGCCCGCCGGCATCGGGCGCTGGCAGCCGAGCAGCAGCCACTCTTCGGCCGGCGCCACGCTCTTCAGGCGCAGGGCGGTGAGCAGTTCATCGCGGCGCGCCGTGGGCTGGATGATGGCCGGCACGCGCTCGCCCAGGCCTTTGGATTCGCACCAGAGCCGCCCGTTCAGGCTGGCCGCCGCGGGCACGGCCGAGAAGCGCAGCAGGAATTGCTGCTCTTCCTCCACATGGTTGTAGCGGTTGGGCTGCGTGCTGATCACGCGCGGCGCTGCAACCTGGAAGGCGAACTCGCGCTTTCCGGTCCACGTCATGTCGGAGCGGAACTCGCTGCGCAAGGCCATCTTGCAGCTGGCGCCCGGCGGCAGGGCGCGTTCGAGCTCGAACACCCACTCGCGCTCGCTGAGCCAGCGGCCCTGGCCTTTGGGCGAAGCGTCCGTGCCTTCGCACTGCACCGTCACCGGCGCGGGCTGCTGGGCATCGCCCAGGGGCACGACGGCCTCTGAAAAACGCAGCACGAACTGCCGCACCTGCGCCACCTCGCCCTCGGGGCTGACGGTGTTGATGCTGACGGCCTGGGCATGGAGCGACGCGGCCAGCGCAAGGCTGGCGAGCGTCGCCTGACGGATGAGCTTCATGGCGACTCCCTGGGGACGGCCCGGGGAGTCTAGGTGCACTTAAGCGCTGAAACGCTGCTCGAGGTAGGTGAGAAGTGCCCGAACCGTCTGCGCCTCGCCACCGGCCGGACGGCCCGGGCGCGATTCGCTGTTCCAGGCGAACAGGTCGATGTGCATCCAGTCCTGCGAGAGCGGCACGAAGTGGTCGAGGAACAGCGCGGCGTTGATGGCGCCGGCCATCGGGCTCTTGCCGGTGTTGACGATGTCACCCAGCGTGCTTTCGATGCCGGCCTTGTACGGCTGCCAGATCGGCATGTGCCACATCGGGTCGTCCATCTTCAGGCCCAGGTCCATCAGGTCGCGCGCTTCGTCCACGTGGCGGGCGAACAGGGCGGGCAGCTGCGGGCCCAGCGCCACGCGGGCCGCACCGGTCAGCGTGGCCATGTCGATCAGCAGCTCGGGCTTGTGCTCGCAGGCGTAGCTCAGCGCGTCGCACAGGATCACGCGGCCTTCGGCGTCGGTGTTGCCGATCTCGATCTGCGTGCCGTTGCGGGTCTTGAAGATGTCGCCGGGGCGATAGGCGTTGCCCGCGATGGCGTTCTCCACGGCCGGGATCAGCAGCTGCAGGCGCACCGGCAGCTTGAAGGCCATCACGAGCGCGGCCAGGCCCAGCGCGTTGGCGGCGCCGCCCATGTCCTTCTTCATCTGGCGCATGCCTTCGGCGCCCTTGATGTCCAGGCCACCGGTGTCGAAGCACACGCCCTTGCCGACGAGCGTGAGGCGCGGGTGCTTGTCGCTGCCCCAGTTCAGCTCGATCAGGCGCGGCGCGCGGTGGCTGGCGCGGCCCACGGCGTGGATGGCGGGGAAGTTCTTCTTCAGCAGCTCATCGCCGACGATTTGTCGGAACTTGGCGCCGTGCTGCTTGGCCACCAGGGCGACGGCCTTGGACAGCTCTTCCGGGCCCATGTGCTCGGCCGGCGTGTTCACCAGGTCGCGGGTGGCGGCGATCACGGCGGCCTGGGCCAGGCCGCGCTCGGCCAGGCCGGAGTCGGTCAGCAGCAGCTCGGCCGGGGCGCGGCCGGGCTTGCGGTAGAGGTCGAAGCGGTAGGCGCCCAGCTCCCAGGACAGGGCGGCAGCTTCGGCATCGAGCTGCAGGCCGCCGTCTGCTTCATTGGCCAAGTGGTAGCTGCCTTCGGGCAGGGCGTAGGGCAGGGTGCTGAGCGCAAAAGCGTGGTTCGGACCGGCCACGCCGGCAAAGACCTGGCCGAGCTTGCCGTCAGCGCCGGGCACCAGGGCGTGGCTGTCGGGCTTGCCCTTGAAGCCCACAGCGGCCAGCCAGTTGCGCGTCGGGGCCGGAAGCTTGGCCTCCAGGGCCAGGAATGCGGCGCGATCGACGACGGTGATGGGGATGCTGCCCTTCGGGTTGCTGACGGCTTTTTTGAGCTGAACGGTCATGTCTCTACTCCTGAATCGAGGGCGCGATTGTCGGCCAAGGCCGCGCAAAGAATTGTTGCAACTGCCGTCAACCGACGCCGTTAGCCTCGCGTTGACACCTGACCGAACGGGCAATGCCCTGAGGGAAGAGGAAGCAAGCACCATGTTGATGAAGACACAAACCCGCCTCGAACCGCAATCGCGCCGCCACCTGCCGACCGGCTGGAACGCCCAGACCGAAGACGCCGGCAAGGGCCGCAAGCACGAATCCTTCGAAGGATTCGGCCAAGGCTGCGACCGCCGCACCATGGCACGTGCCCTGCGCCTTGATAGCAAGCGCTAACATCATGTGAGTCCCTCGTCCGGCGCTCGATGGTGCCGGACGGTCCCCTAAGGGGACACCAACGGGACGCCAATCTTGGCCGGCAAGGGCCGCCCAAGACACGCTCCGGTCAAGCCTCCAGCGGTGCCAAGAGCCGCTCCAGCTCCTCCACACTGAACTTCACGCCAGCCCCGCCGTCCGTGCCCAGCACGGCTCCGGCCAGCTGGCGTTTGCGTTCCTGGAGCTCCAGCATGCGCTCCTCGATGGAGCCGGCCACGACCAGCTGGTAGACGAAAACCGGTTTGTCCTGGCCGATGCGGTGAGCCCGCGCGCTGGCCTGGGCCTCGACGGCCGGGTTCCACCAGGGGTCGAAATGGATGACGGTGTCCGCCGCCGTCAGCGTCAGACCCAGGCCGCCGGCCTTCAGGCTGGCCAGCAGCACCGGCACTTCGCCGGCCTGGAAGGCGCGCACCACGTCCTCGCGCTGGGCCACGGCGGTTTCGCCGGTCAGCTTGAGATGTGGCAGATCGTTACCCAGCGCCTGCTCGATCAGCCCCAGCATCTCCGTGAACTGCGAGAACACCAGCACCCGGTGGCCCTCGGCCACCAGGGCCGGCAGCATCTCCATCAGCAGATCGAGCTTGGCCTGTTCCATCTGGACCGACAGCCCCTTGACCAGGCGCGGGTCGCAGCAGACCTGGCGCAGCTTGAGCAGGGCGTCCAGCACCGTGATGAGGTGGCCGTCGAATCCCGATCGTTCGAGCGCCCGGCGCACCTGCTTGTCGGCGGCCACGCGCACGCTCTCGTAGAGCTCGCGCTGCTTGCCCGAGAGCTCCACGCGGCGCACCACGGTCGACATCGGCGGCAGCTCGGTCGCCACCTCGGCCTTGGCGCGGCGCAGCACGAAGGGGCGGATGCGGTCGGCCAGCAGCTGCGCGCGCAGCGTCTCGCCGTTTTCTTCGATGGGCTTGCGCCAGCGCTTGTGGAAGCTGCGCGCATCGCCCAGGAAACCCGGCATCAGGAAATCGAACTGCGCCCAGAGCTCGAGCAGGTGGTTCTCCATCGGCGTGCCGGTCAGGCACAGGCGGTGGCGGGCCTCGATGCGGCGCACGGCGCGGGCCGCGCGGCCGCTGGCGTTCTTGACCACCTGCGCCTCGTCCAGGATCAGCAGGTGCCAGGGCCGGCGGCGGTACTGGTCCAGGTCGCGCCAGAGCAGCGGATAGCTGGTCAGCACAAGATCGGCGTTGGCGATCTGGTCGAACTTCTTCAACCGCTCGGGCCCTTGCAGGCACAACACGCGCAGGCCCGGCGCCACGCGCGCGGCCTCTGCAGCCCAGTTGAAGAGCAGGGAGCTCGGCAGCACGGCCAGCGCGGGCGCGCCTGCCTGTGCATTCAGCCGGCCGGCCTCCTTCTCCATCAGCACATGGGCCAGGGCCTGCGCGGTCTTGCCCAGGCCCATGTCGTCGGCCAGGATGCCGGCCAGGCCTTGCGCACGCAGGTGCTGCAGCCAAGCCAGGCCGGTGAGTTGATAGGGCCGCAGCGTGACGCCCAAGCCGGCGGGCTGCTTCACGGACGGCGGCGTGCCGGCCCACAACAGCCGCTCGGCAAGCGTGCGCAGATCGCCCTCGCTGGAGAACTGCCACCCTGCGCGACTCTCGAAGCCGGCCAGCCGCGCCGCGTCCCAGTCGGACAGCGGCACCGGGCCTGGCTTCGGTTCCGTGAGCAGGTCCACCATCGCGCCGATCACGGGCTTGAGCATGTGCGCCTTGGCCTCGATGCGGCGTCCGCCGGGCGCGTGCAGCAGCACCAGCTCGTCGTCGTCCATCTGCTCAATGGCATACAGATACAACCAGCGCTTGTCTCGGCGCAGCAGGTCGGCGATCAGCGGCGCGAGGTCCAGGCTCTCGCCTTCGATCATCAGGCCCAGGGTCAGCAGCCACGAGCCGCGTCGCCGCTCGCCGGCCAGGCGCTCGACGTGCATCTGCAGGCCCTGCGCAATGACGGGCAGATGGGCGAAGCCGGGCAGGGCTTGGACCTTCCAGCCCTGCGCCACGAGCAGCGGCACCTGCTCGACCCAGAAGGCCGGGAACAGCTCCTCGTGGCCCAGGGTCCAGATCTCGTTCAAGGCTGGCGCCGCACCGCGCCACTGCAGCCGGGCCGGGTCCACCGGCAGCAGTCCGAGCGTTGACAGTTGTTCACGTGCGGCGGCGTCGCTGGGTCGCGTCAGACGCGCCACGCTGATCGGCGCGGCCCGCGGTCCCAGTGCGCCGTGGCGCTTCATGCCGAGCAGCCCGTCGCCGCGGCCGAGGCTCAACAGTTCGAGAGAGTGTGGCGTAGTGGACATCGCGCGGGATTGTCGTCGTCACCCAGGGTTCCGACTCTGGACCACGGCCCGCGCCAGCGGCCATACTGGCAAAAACGGGAGGAATCCAGCATGAACGCGTCGCGTCGACTCGTTGCCTTCATCTGCGGTGTGCTGATGTACATCGCAGCGGTGATGTTTGCAGTCATGGTGTTCGACATGGGCCTGGTCGAGCTGCTGACGCCGTTCGTCGGCAGCCGGCTGAACGCGCGCATCACGGTCGCCTTCCTGGCCGCGCTGATCATCTTCGGCGTCGTGCTGTACTGGGCCTACCTCGTCGTGCGCGTGCCGGTGGGCCACCGCCGGCCCCTGACCGCTTGGTGCCTGGCCGGCGTCGGCGTGGTGTGGCTCGTGACCACGGTGGGCGGCGTCTTCGTCATGACGATGAGCCGCAGCGAAAAAGCCCTGCAGGTGACCGATGTGCTGCTGTCGCCGCGCACCGCGCCCTTCTGGGGGCCGCTGAACATCCTGGCCGTGCTGGCCGCTGTGCTGCTGGCTGGCTACTTCGCGTTGCGCCGTGCACCGGTGAAGCGCCGCTCCAGCCGCGAACTGAACCAGGCTTGATCCGTCGTTGATCTGCCCCTGAGCACTGCCCGCATTCCCGCACGACTGTGCCCGCGCTGCGAGCGCGCGGCGTGCATCTGCGCGCTGCTGCCGCCCGCGCCGCTGGCCAGCGACACCGAGCTGCTCGTGCTCCAGCATCCCGAGGAAAGCCGCCAGGCCAAGGGCACGGCACCGCTGCTGCGGCTGGGTCTGCAGCGATGCGAGGTCCGCGTGGGCGAGGTCTTTGAGCCGCCGCCGCAGGAGCGGCGCAACCTGCTGCTCTACCCGGACAGCCCGGGCGAGGCCGGTGTCGCCAAGGCTGCCAACGACGCGGCGCAGCTGCCCCGGCCCCTGCGCCTGATCGTCCTCGATGGCACCTGGCGCCAGAGCCGCTGGCTGATGCAAGCCAACCCCTGGCTGGCCGCCCTGCCGCGGCTGTCTCTGCCCGACGCTGGAGCAGCGCGTTATGCCGCGCTGCGACGCGCGCACCGGCCCGGCCAGCTCTCCACGCTGGAGGCGAGCCTCCTGGCGCTGGAGACGATCGAAGGCCCGCGCTTTGAGCCGCTCTGGCGGGCCTTCGAGGACTTCATTTCGATGCAGTCAGCGCTTCGAGCTCGTCCATGAGGCGGTTCATGCGGCGCACCACCGCGCGGTAGGGCTCGGGCGAGGCCAGGTCCACGCCGGCCGCCTTCACCAGCTTGTAGGGCTCGTCGGAACCACCGGCCTTGAGCAGCGTGAAGTAACGCTCGCGTGCAGCGGCATCGCCCTGGCCCAGTTTCTCGGCGAAGTAGGCGGCGGCGCTGACGCAGGTGGCGTACTGGTAGACGTAGTAGTCGCGGTAAAAGTGCGGGATGTAGGCCCACTCGATGCCGTAGAGGTCGTCGATCTTCACCACGCCGCTGGCATCGCCGTGATAGCGCTTGAGCAGCTCGAGGTAGAGCTTGGTCAGCGCCTCGCCGGTCACGGGCTCGCCCTTCTCCACCATCTCGTGTGCCTTGAGTTCGAACTCGGCGAACATGGCCTGGCGGAAGAAGGTGCCGCGCAGGTTTTCCAGCTGCTGGCTCAGCGCGAAGATCTTCTCTTCCTTGCTCTTGGCGTGGGCGGCCAGGTAGTCGCCCAGCAGCAGCTCGTTGGCGGTGGAGGGGATCTCGGCGATGAAGGTGGCGTAGTCCGCCGTCTCGAAAGGCTGGGTGCTCGTCGTGTACAGCGTGTGCAGCGCGTGGCCCCATTCGTGGGCGAGCGTGGTGACGCTGTTGTAGTCGCCGTTGAAGCTCATCAAGAGGTACGGGTGCACGTCGTAGGCCGAGCCGTTCATGTACGCGCCCGAGCGCTTGCCGCGCTGCGGCGTGGAGTGCATCCAGCTGCCCTTGAAGCCCGCACCGAGCCGGGCCACATAGTCCTTGCCCATGGGCTCGGCCAGGGCCGTCAGCGTCATCGATTCGGCCTCCGCCTGCGTGTAGCTGCCGGCCGGCTTGGCCAGCGGCACGTAGATGTCGGAGTAGTGCGCCTCCTTCAGGCCCAGCATCTTGCTGCGCAGCTTGAAATAGCGGTGCAGCGTGGGCAGGCCGGCATTGGCCTCCTGCAGCAGCGTGGTGTAGACGGCGCGCGGGATGTTGTCGCCGCTCTGGACCATGGCCAGGCTGCTGCCGGCGGCGTCGCCCTTGTTGTCGAAATGCCGGGCCTTGGCCTGGAAGACCGTGCCGCGCAGGCTGGCGCTGTAGACGGCGCCGAGCGTGCGCTCATAGGCCTTGAACACCGGCCAGAAGGCCTTGAAGACCTGCTCGCGCACGGCGGGGTCGGCGTCGGAGCGAAAGGCCACGTACTGCTCCTGGTCGAGCGTGACCTGCTTGCCGCGGATGGTGATGGTGGGCCAGGGCAGGTCGGCATTGGCCAGCAGGCCGTAGATCGCCTGCGGCTGCTGCAGCGGGTCAGCGGCGGAGGCCAGCAGGGCTTCTTGCTCGGTGTTCAGCGTGTGCGGCGCCAAGCGCAGCGCGGTCTCGATGAAGTAGCGGTGCTTGGCCAGGCCCTTATCAGTGGCCATGAAGGCGTGCGCCCTCTTCGCGCCCAGCGCGGCGACCTCGGCGTTGACGAAGGAGGTGGCTTCACCGAACTGGTTGAAGGCGGCATCGGCCAGCTGGTTGCGGGCCTGGTTCTCGGTGATTTGGGTGTTCTCGTCGGCGCGCAGCGAGGCGTACACGGCCAGGCGATACAGGCGCTTCCTCAGTGCGGAGATCTGGTCCAGTCCGCCGCGCAGGCCGGCGGCACTGGCGCCCAGCTTGCCCTTGAGCTTTTCCAGCGCGGGCAGCTGCTTGAGGATGGCCTCGCGTTCGGCGTCCCAGGCCGCGGGCGTGGCGTAGAGGTCCGTGAGGTTCCAGACGCTGGTGGCGCCTTGGGCAGCTGCGGCCGTGGCGGCGGGCGCGTCGGCGGCGAAAGCGGGGGTGCAAGCCAGGGGCAGGGCGGCGGCCAGGGCCAGCGCGAGGGCGGTCAGTTTCATGGCGAACGGCAGAGTTTGAAGTGGGGCGGATTGTTGCCTGATCGACCAGGGGTGCCATTCGGCACAGGCTTGTCGCCATCGGCATGGGCAAGCCCCGATCAACGCCCGGCCCATTCCAGGCGATGATGCGCGCCCGAAAGTGACACAAGCGAGTGCCCTCGTGCCATCCAATCAACCGACTGAAATTACCGTCCGCGGCCTGCTGCTCGGCGCCGTCATCACGGTGCTGTTCACGGCCGCCAACGTCTACTTCGGCCTCAAGGCCGGCCTGACCTTCGCGACCTCCATCCCCGCCGCCGTGATCTCCATGGCCCTGCTCGCGGGCTTCAAGAATGTGAGCATCCAGGAGAACAACATCGTGCAGACGGTGGCCTCCTCGGCCGGCGCCATCTCCTCGATCATCTTCGTGCTGCCCGGCCTGATCATGATCGGCTGGTGGCAGGGCTTCCCGTACTGGACCTGCGTGGCCATCTGCGCTTTGGGCGGCACGCTGGGCGTGATGTACTCCATCCCGCTGCGCCGCGCCCTGGTGACGCAGAGCGACCTGCCCTATCCCGAAGGCCTGGCTTGCGCCGAAGTGCTCAAGGTCGGCCAGCAGGCGCAAGAGGCCAAGGGCAGCCAGGCCGGTGACGAAGCCGCTGCCGAGACGGCCAAGGGCCTCAAGGCCATCGTCGTCGGCGCCATCGCTTCGGCTGCCGGCATCATCGCCATCCAGACGCAGATCTTCGCCGGCGAGGTGTCGCGCTTCTTCCGCGTGGGCTCGGGCGCCTCGGGCTTCAACATCGGCCTGTCCTTCGCCCTGCTGGCCGTCGGCCACATGATCGGCCTGTGGGCCGGCCTGGCCATGCTGTTGGGCGCGGCCATCGCCTGGGTCGGCGCCGTGCCGATCCTGTCGGCCTCGCACCCGCTGGCCAGCACGGCCGATGCCACCACGCTGGCCCTGACGGTCTGGAAGACCCAGGTGCGCTACATCGGCGCCGGTGCCATCGGCGTGGCGGCCATCTGGACGCTGCTCAAGCTGGCCAAGCCCGTGATCGGTGGGCTGAAGTCGGCGATGGCCGCTTCGCGCGCCCGCGGCCAGGGCGAGACGCTGGCCCTGGTCGAGCAGGACATGCCGATCGGCTGGATGGCCGGCATCACCGCGCTGTGCATGCTGCCCATCGCGGCCCTGCTGTACCACTTCAGCGGCGGCGCGGGCCTGGCGGCTCAAGCCGGCCTGCTGACGATGATCGGTGTGGTCTATGTGCTCTTGATGAGCTTCTTCGTGGCCGCCGTGTGCGGCTACATGGCCGGCCTCGTCGGTTCGAGCAACAGCCCGATCTCGGGCGTGGGCATCCTCGTGGTGCTGGGCGCTGCGGCGCTGATCGTCTTCTTGGTCAAGCCGCTGGTGCCGCCGGAGCTGCACAAGGCGCTCGTGGCCTTCGCGCTCTTCGTCACCGCCGTGATCGTGGCCGTGGCCGTGATCGCCAACGACAACCTGCAGGACCTGAAGACCGGCCAGCTCGTCGGTGCCACGCCGTGGCGCCAGCAGGCCGTGCTGGTCTTCGGCGTGGTGATGGGCTCGCTCGTCGTGCCGCCGGTGCTGGATCTGCTGAACAAGGCCTACGGCTTTGCCGGCGCGCCGGGTGTCGACGCCGCCAAGGCGCTGTCGGCCCCGCAGGCCGCGCTGATCTCTTCGCTGGCCAAGGGCGTGATCGAAGGGGGCCTGGACTGGTCGCTGATCGGCAAGGGCGCCCTCATCGGCGTCGTGCTGATCGTGCTGGACGCCACGCTCAAGCGCACCACCAAGAAGGCCACGCTGCCGCCGCTGGCCGTGGGCCTGGGCATCTACCTGCCGACCGCCGTCACGCTGATGACCATCATCGGCGCCATCTGCGGCTGGGCCTGGGATCGCCATGCCGAACGCCAAAAGCGCCCCGAAGCTGCCAAGCACCTGGGCGTGCTGCTGGCCTCCGGCCTGATCGTGGGCGAGGGCCTGATGGGCGTGCTGTTCGCGGCGCTCGTCGTGTTCTCGGGCAAGGACGCTCCGATCGGCCTCGTGGGCCACGAGTGGGGCGAGACCGGCGTCGTGCTGGGTGCCATCGGCTTTGCGCTGGCGGTGGCTGGCCTTTATCGCTGGCTGGCCAAGCTGCACCGCGCATGAGTGCATGAGTGCATGAATGAGCGCGTGAGCGCTTGAGGGAATGAAAACGGGGCCATCAAGAATTGAAGGCCCCGTTCCTTTTTCTTCTTCTCTCCCTCTTCTTCTCTCTCCCCAACCCACCCCGTCGTCAGTTCAACTCCATCCGCAGCGCTGACATCAGCGGCGGCAGCACCGCCAGCTGGCGCATCAGCTCGCCGATGCTGTCCGCACCCGACTTGGCGCGGATGCTCTGGATCTGCGTGCGCACCGTCGAGATCGCCACGCCTTGGCTCTCGGCCACGTCGCTCGGGCGCGAGCCGCTGGACAGGGCCTTGAGCACCTCGGTCTCAGTTCGCGTCAGGCCGTAGCGCAGTGCAAACCATTGCGCGGCCAGTTCTCCGCACAGCTGCTGGCGTTCCAGGATCAGCAGCACGGCGGCCTGCGAGACGTTGCGGTTCAGCGGCACCACGACCACGTTGGCGCGGCCCTTGCCTTGGCCCAGGCGCAGCAGGCAGCGCCGGCCGCCCGACTCGGCGGCGAACAGCGCTTCGCCGAGTCGCTCGGCATCGTCGAATTCGGCGGCGCGCAGCTGCGTGCCGGTGAGCTGGAGCGGATGGCCGTCGTCCAGCGTGCGGCGTGCAGCATGGTTGCAGTGGATCACGCGGCCGCTGGCGTTGACGAGCAGCACGCCGTAGTCGAGCTCCTCGAGCACGAGGCTCATCCAGTGGCTGCTCAGAGAAGCCGCATGGCGGCGCTCAGCGGCGGCGAGGCCCGCCATGGCGGCGGGTACGGGTTCGGGCGCGAAGCTGGTCAGCATTTTTCTCTCCCTGCTTGGATGACAGCAATATCAAACTCAAGCGTAGGCTCCAGGCCCGGGAGAAGCGCGTAAATCTTGATTCGCGCCAATGTGAGAAATTCACAAACGCCGCGCCGACTCGAAGCCGGCGCAGCACTGACGCGTGACTTCAGCAGACCGCAGTAGCGGTGCAGTTCTTGGCCATGGCCGTCGCGGAAACCGCGCCACTGCTGGCGCGGTGGCCCACGACTTCCACGCGCGGCAGCTGCACGATGGCCACGGGCGCTTCGGTGTTCGTGGCGCGCTTGCCCACGACCAGCACGGGCTCCAGCTTCACGATCTCGGGCTGCGCGCTGGCAGGCTGCGACTCCATCACGGCCAGGCCGGCAGCGCCGAACAGGGCGACGAAGGCGGTCAGTGCAAGGGTCTTGTTGGCGATGGTCTTCATGTTCAGCTCCCCGACAGCTTTGGCTGTCATGTGGCGCTGATTGAATCGGTCAGCGCTTGTCCGTTGAATGCAGTTTCCTGCTTGGGCAAAGGCCGCGCGAGCGCCGAGCGACCAACTGCGCCGTTTGCGGCTTGAACTGCGTGTTGGACGGACGGTTGTCTCAATCGGCGACAGAATGCGCCGCGCGTCATCCGGTCATTCCGCAGTTGCCTCAGGGGCGCAGCTGACGGCCCAATCAACAACCAGAACTAGTCGAATTGCAGGGGGAACCATGACAGCAACACGCGTTGACACGCAGCTTGGCGGCATCACCGACCTCACGCTGCTCACACCCATCAAGGCCGGCTTCGTCGAAGCGCCCGAGCCCATCAGCCATGTGGCGCGCCTGCGCATGGTGCTGCGGACCATCAACGCCATGCGCATGGCCTCGCGCGAGGCCAGCGATCCGCCGCCGCCCTTCACCGACGTGGTCACGCGCTTTCGCATCGTCCATTCCTTCCGCTGGGCCGTGATCGATCCGCCGCCCGGCAGCGACCAGCCCGCGCGCTTGCTGCTCAATGTGTGCTTCGACGGCGGCTGGGAGCCTTACATGCGCGTGATCTGGCGCGACCTGGGCACGACGCTCGATCTGATCCTGTGTCACTCGGTCGACTACAAGCTCTCGCGCGACATCGGCTTTGCCGAGTACGCGCGCTGGGTGCGCGCCAACGAGGTGCCGGCGGACTTCCTCTACATCGAGTCCCAGCGCACGGTGATGGACCACGAGTACCTGGCGCGCACCGAAGCGCAACTGCGCAGCAACGGCGCCGACGAGCTGGCCGCCGTGCGCCTGCGCACGCCCTCGCCCGGCGACTACCCGGCTCTGCCCGGCTCCACGCCCGCCACGCGCCAGCTGGGCATCGCCGCGCTGGCCGGCGTGGCGGCGATGCACGCGATGCAGCGCTACTTCACCATCCACCCCGACAAGCATCCTGACGGCTGGTGCCTGCTGCGCGCCGCGCACGACATCCTCTTCGAGCTGCGCAAGCTCGACACCACCAAGCTCTTCCCGCCCGGCGATCCGGTGCGCGATGCCTTCTATGACATGCTCGAGTGGTTCGAGAAGCCCACGCCCGTGCTCAAGAAGACGCCGCAGCGCCTGACGCTCGCACCGAGCCAGGTGCAGGGCGGCATCCTGAGCGGCTATCCCGACCTGGTCGGCGGCGAGCTCGTGCTGCTGATGGTGCAGCCGGGCCTGGAGAAGCAGGCGCTGGCCTGGCTGAGCAAGCTGGATGTGACGACCGAGGAGGACACGCTGAAGGGCCGCATCCCGTCCGAGCTGCCCTATTGCAATGTGAGCCTGAGCCTGGCCGGCCTCACGGCCCTGGGCGCCAAGGACGAGCTGCTCGTGACGCTGCCGCAGGCCTTTCGCGAAGGCATGGAGCAGCGCGCCGGCGTGCTCGGCGATCTGCGCTGCAACCATCCGCAGCACTGGAAGGTGCCGCGCTCGCGCGACGGCAATCCGGTGGACCCGAGCGCCGTGCACATCGTGCTGCAGATGCGCTGGCGCGCCGGCGGCGCGCTGGCCGCACGCAAGTTCATCGACAAGATCAACCGCATGACCGACGGCGTCATCGTGCTGCACCAGCAGCCCATGGTGCGCAACACCGGCGCGGGCGGCGTGACGCAGGAAGCCTTCGGCTTCGTGGACGGCATCAGCCAGCCGGTGGGCACGACGAAGACGGAAGAGCTCAACCCCGTCGTCGCCGGCCAGCAGTGGACCGACGAAGTGCCCTGCGGCGAGCTGCTGCTCGGCTACCGCACGAGTCGCGATGCAGCGCCCGTGCCCGTGCAGGCCAACGCGCTGCTGGACAACGGCAGCTTCCTCGTCATCCGCAAGCTGCGCCAGCAGGTGGGACGGTTCTCTGCACTCGTGGCCGCGCAGGCGCAGGCCCTGGGCCTGGCGCCCGAGCTGTTGATGGCCAAGATGATGGGCCGCTGGCCCGATGGGCGGCCGCTGGTGAGCGGCTCCAGCCGGCCCACCAACGACTTCAACTACGCCAGCGATCCGCAGGCCTCCAAGTGCCCCTTCCACTCGCACGTGCGCCGCGCCAACCCGCGCGACATGGGCGCCACCGGCCAGGCCGCCATGCCGCGCCTGCTGCGTCGGGGCATGAGCTACGGTGCGCCGGGCGACGCCGATCGCGGCCTCGTCTTCATGGCCTACAACGCCAACATCGCCGAGCAGTTCGAGGTCGTGCAGCGATGGATGGCCGGGGCCAACAGCAGCGGCGGCTACGCGGGGCAGTCCGATCCCTTCCTGGGCGTGCCGACGAGCGGCGAGTCACGCATCATGACGTTCGAGCACGAAGGCCGCAGCTATCGCATCGACCTCGGCGACCAGCCGCTCGTCGAGCTGCAATGGGGGGGCTACTACTTCGCGCCCTCGATTCCCGCGCTGAAGGACCTGGCCAAGGCCCTGCACGAGAGCACGCCCGCTGCAGTGCAGCCGCCGCCCCGCCGCGTTCCCGACACCCGCGATGCCAAGGCCTGGCAGGTCTGGGTGGAAAGCCGTGAGACGGCCGACATCGCCTGGGACTATGTGCGCAAGCAAGGCGGCGTGGTCGAGACCGCCTACGGCGTGATGGTGGGCAATGACGCCGAAGTGCAGGAGATCCTGCGCGATCGCGGTGGGCGCTTCTCGGTGTCGGGCTACGGCGATCGCATGCGCTCGTCCATCGGCCTGGGCTTTCTCGGCGAGGACCCGGACCTCGGCCACGACCAGCATGCCCCGATCATCAACACCGCGCTGTGGAACATCTCCGAGAAGGAGGGTTTCGAGCTGGCCTACGGGATCGGCAAGGGCGTGCTCGGCGTCATCCGCAGCGCCGCGCAGTCGGCCCAGATGAGCCAGGCGCCGATCGACATCGAGGCCTACGCCAGCGCGGCCTTGGCCAAGCTCACGACCGTCTGGTTCGGCATTCCAGACGGCAAGTACGTCTGGGGCCTAGAGCCGCATCCCGAGAACAATCCGGGGCGCCGCTGCCCGGTGGGCTTCATGTTCGTCTCGCGCCATGTCTTCGGCCCCGAGCCGCGGCCCGAGGTCAGCGAGCTGGGCATGGCCGCGGGCAAGACGATCAAGGAACAGACGGCCGAATGGCTGGCCTCGATGAAGAAGGAGAAGAAGCCGCTGCCGGAGCTCTGCGCCAAGATCGTCGCTGCGGCACAGCCCTTCGTCAGCGCCGCCGATCCGGACTTCGTCGAGCGCACGCTGGCCGGCATCATCCTGGGCTTTGCGCCCACGGTGCTCGGCAATGTGGAGGTGAGCTACGGCGGGCTCATCTACACCAAGGCCTTCTGGGGCCTGCAGGCCGTGTGGTCGCCGGGCGCGGATCCGTTTGCCATGGCAGGCCAGGTGCTGCGCCCGGCGCTGATGAAGTCGCTGGTCAAGGTGGGCGTGCCTGCTGCGGTGTGGCGCGTGGCAGCGAGCGACACGCAGATCGGCCAGGTGAAGGTCGCCAAGGGCCGGCGGGTGATCGTCGGCTTGGGGTCGGCGATGACGCAAAACCCTGACTACCTCACCGCTTTCGGCGGGCCGCGCCCGGAGATCTCGCAGAACCCGACGATCCACGCCTGCTCGGGCTACAACATGGGCATGGGCGTGCTGCAGGGCCTGCTGGCGGCGCTGCTCGAAGCAGGCGTGCTCAGGCCCACTGCCTCGCCGCTGGCGCTGACCTGGCAGCTCTAGCCTCGGCCAGGTAGCCGGGCATCTGCAGGCGCTCGAAGGCGGCTTCGGCTGCGTCGAGCGCTGCGGCATCGCCGAACAGCTCGGCCGCGCAGAGGTCGTTCACCGCTTGGTCGTGCGGCGACTGGCGCTGCTCGGCCACGCGGCGCGCGTGCTGCAGATAGCGGCGTGCCTGGGCGGTGCCCTCTGGCTGAAGCACAGCGGCGCGCGCCGCCGTGCGGTAGGCCATGGCCACGCCGAGCCAGTCGCTGGCGCGGGCACGTCGCAGGGCCTGGGCGACGTGGCGGCGGGCCTGGACGGCATCGCCCTGCGCCAGGTGCAGCTCGGCCAGCCAGCCCTGGTTCCAGGAGTTGAAGAGGCCGCCGCCGCGCGGCGCCAGCCAGGTCGTGGCTTCTTGCAGCGAGGCCAGGGCCGTCGGCGCGCGGTGCTCGCGCCAGGCGCCGTAAGCGCCCGCGGCCTGGCCCATCGAGAAGGTGAAGAGGCTGCGCACCTGGCCGCCGATGCGGTGGGCTTCGGCCGCGGCCACCTGCGCCTCGACCCAAGCGCTCTGCCACAGCAGGATGGCGGCGTAGAGGCCCTGGATGGAGGCCTCGACCGGATGCTCGCTGCCGCGCACCAGATCGAGTGCTTCGCCAAAGAGTTCGCGCGCCTCGCCGAAGCGGCCCAGGTCGCCGGCCACTGCGCCGCGGCAGGCCATCGAATAGGCCAGGCCCACGGGCGGGCGGCTGGAGCGCTTGCCCTTCGCAGCCATGGCCTGCTGGACGGCGCGCTGGCTGTGGATGGCTTCGTCCAGCAGCTCGATCGCCGGTTGATAGCTGGCGGCGGCGGCGTGGGCCTGGCCCAGCGTGCCGCGCACCTGCGCGATCAAGGGTGCGTCGCCGAATTCCTCGGCCTGCGCCAGGCCGCGCTGGCAATGCTCGACCGAGGCGCGGGCATCGCCGAGTGCGTAGCTGACGTAGCCGTACCAGTAGTCGGCCCGGGCGCGCAGGCCCGGATCGGGCTGGCCGTGGGCGAGCTGCACGGCGTGGCGCAGCACGCGCATGTCGGCACGCGAGCCATCGAACACGCAGGCCAGGCCGAAGCGCTGGGCGATGGCGATCCAGCGCAGGCGCCGCGCTTCGCCATCGGGCAGGTATTCAAGGGCGCCAAGGGCCGCGCGGAACTGTTTCTTGGCGCGGTCCAGAGCGGAGGCGGCCAGGGCCAGGTCGCCGGCCACCTCGGCGTGTTCGGCCGCGCGCGTCCAGTCGCCGGCCGCGCCGTCGTGATAAGCCAGCAGCTCGTGCGAGGCCTGCGGCCCGCCGGCCTCGGCACGCGCACGCAGCTCCTGCGCCACGCGCCGGTGCAGGGCCTGGCGCTCATGCAGGCCCACGGCCTGGTAGACGACCTCGTGGGTCACGCCGTGCTTGAAGCGCAGCTCCTCGCCGCCAGGGGAGGGGTAGACGAAATCCTGCTCGGCCAGCGCGTACACGGCCGGGTCGTTGGCGCTCAGGCCGCTCAGGCGTTCAAGCAGCCACAGCGGGATCACGTTGCCGATGACGGCGGCGGCGCGCAGCAGCGCGGCCTGGCGCGGCGCCAGGCGCGTCATGCGCGACTCGATCAGCGAGCCCAGCCAGGTGCTGCCGACCGGATCGCCCAGGGCCTTGGTGTGCTGGTGCGCCAGCGCGTGACAGAGCTCCTCGATGAAGAGCGCGTTGCCGCCCGCATGGCGCTGGATCTCGGCGGCGACGAAGGGGTCGGTGCTGGGCAGCAGCTGGCTCACGGCGGCGCCGGCTTCGTCGTCGCTGAAGGGCTGCAGCTCGAGATGGCTGGCGGCGCCGCCGGCCACGGCGGGCAGGGTGCCGCCCAGGGTCTGCGGGCGGCTGGTGGAGACCAGCATGCAGCGCAGGCCGGCCTGGGTGGCGTGGCTGTGCAGGCGGTGGGCCAGCGCCAAGCTGGCGTCGTCCGCCCATTGCAGGTCATCAAGCGCCAGCAGCACGGTCTGCTCGCGCGCCCGGGCATCGAGCAGGGCCAGGATGGCGTCGCCGCGCTTGTGCGGTGGCGCGGCCAGCGTGGCCTTGATGGCGGCCGTGACTTCGACGGATTCGGTCGGTTCGAGCGCGCGCAGGGCCTGCATGAAAGGCTGCAGCGGTTCGGCGGACAGGTCGTGGTCGCAGTAGCCGCGCAGCACGCGCAGCGGCGCGGTGCCCGCGGCGCGGCGCAGGAACTCCTCGGCCAGCCGCGTCTTGCCAACGCCGGCTGGCGCGCGCAGGTTGATCCAGCTGGGCCGGCCCTGGTGGGCATCGGCCAGCGCGGTTTCCAGCTGCGCGAGCTCCGATTCACGGCCGATGAAGGGCGCCAGGCCGCGCTGCACGCTGGCCTCGAAGCGGCGCTCCAGCGTGGCGCGGCCGCACACGTGCACGACGGACAGCGGCTCCGTGCGGCCCTTGAGCGCCAGCATGCGCGGCGCAGAGGTCTGGAAAAAGTGCTGGTGCGGGCCGAGCGTGTCCACGCTGGCGAGGATCTCGTCAGCGCCGGCCAGCTCAGACAGGCGTGCCGCCACGCTGGGCGCGTGGCCCAAGAGCTCGAAGCGGCCGCGCACCTCGTCGCCTGCGTCCATCAGCACCAGGCCGGCGTGAACGCCGCTGTGCAGGGTGAGTTGCTGTGCCCAGGCCGGACCGCCCTGGATGGGGAGCTTGCGCACGGCTTCGTGCAGGGCGAGCGCGCAGTCGCAGGCGCGGCGGCCTTCGTCTTCACGGGGCAGGGGGTGGCCGAAGATGGCCAGCAGCCCGTCGCCCTGGATGCGCACGACCTGGCCGCCGTAGCGGGCCACTTCGGTCTGGTAGCAGCGGCGCAATCCAGCCAGCATCAGCGCGTAATGCTCGGCTTCCATCGCCTCGGCCAGGCGCGTGGAGCCTGACAGATCGGCGAACAACAGCGTAAGGAGGCGCCTTTGCCCACTCCCCGGCTGAGGCGCGGCGCCTTCGGACAGGTCGGTCATGGCCCTTGTTCTCTGTCCCGTCAACGTCGACGGTTCGGGCAGCATCCTACAGCGTAGGAGGGTAAAAATTACATTCGGAGAGACGCGGTGCTTCGCCGGGCAGCAATTGATGCTCGCCCCGTGTGAATTACGGGCGGGTTACGGGCAGGTTGCGGGCGGGGAGCGTGGTGTTTTGGCGAGTGCCGCGCCGTCTTCAGCTGGTGGCTGTGGCAGACACCAGACGGGCCGGGAAGTCTTCGAGGTCTTCCTCGCGCAGGCCCAGGTAGATCGGCTCGCCCTCATGGCGGTGGATGTTGATCTTGGCGTTGTAGACCCGGTGCGGCAGGCCGTGCTTGTCGGCGATCTCGAACTCGCTGATGCCAAAGCCATCGAGATCGTCGTCATCTGCTGCGCCCACGCTCTGCGGGCCTTCGATCTGCCGACCGGTCAGGTAGCAGGCGATGTCGTCGATCTCGGCGCCGGCCAGGCTGATGCCATGCAGGCCGTGCAGCGGCTGGCGGGTGCGTTCCACGAAGTCGATGGAGTCCACGCGCTTGATCTCGCCGTCGTTCTCGTCGCGCATCAGGGTGTTGAACTTGCCCACGAGGATCTGCCCGGGCAGCGCGCGCTCGATCATGCGCGCCAGCTCGATCGTGACCTGGCCGACCAAGTAGCTGAACGAGGTGGGGTTGAGCCCTTCGCTCTGGTGGAACTCGTAGTGCGAGCCCACGTGAAAGCAGGCGCGCAGGCGCGGCACGGATTCCGGCCGGCGCGCGCGTTCACGCGCCAGCGCGTTGTCGGCCAGCACGAACTGCATCAGTTGGTAGAGCTCCACATTGGCCTCGATGCCGCGCATGCGGTTCCAGATGTAGAAGCCATCGCCCGTCGTCGTGCGGGCGAAGTTGATGTTGATCTCGCGGTCCAGCAGCCGCGCGTAGGCGGCATTGACCGAGCAGGACAGGCTGTTGAGCTGCACCACCTGCTGCAGCGGCGTGAGCAGCGAGAAGCCCACGGCGTCGAACAAGATGACGGCGCGGTCTTCGACCAGGCGGATGCCATAGCGGGCGATCAGTGCGGCGATCAGGTCCAGGCCCAGCTGCGCGTCGGGGTCGAAGTTCAGCGGCACGACCTGCGGCTCGACGCCGAGCTCGTGCGCCATGCGCTCGAACTGCGCCGCGCTCAGGTGCGCCTGCGTGGCCAGGAGTTCATCGAGCAGCCGGGTGCGGCGCTGGACCTCGGCGGCGGGGCCGGCCTGTGCGAACTCGGTCAGCAGCGGATGCGGCGCCACCAGCAGGCGCAGGCCGCGCTCCATCGGGGTCCAGGCAAAGATGAGGTTCTCGCCCAGGTTCCACAGGCCGTAGAGCAGCTGGTCGAGCACGACGATGCGCTCACGCAGCTGGGCCTCGGAGGTGCGCTTGGGCAGCGCGTAGGCCATGAAGCCGTCCAGCCATGAACGGCGCTTGCGGATTTCTTCGCTCACAGGCTTGAACTCCAACAATGGGACGGGGGCCATTGTGGAGCAGCGAAGCCGAGCCCGGGTAGCACTTGGCGCAATCTGCTTGCGCCTCAATGCGACCGGGGCTCGGCTCCGTTGTAGGAGAGATGGATCTTGTGCGTCATGCGTACAGATCCTTCTCAGCCGTTGCTGGCCACGCGGACGGCAGTGCCGGCCTTGTTGGCGGCGAGCATCTGGCGTTGCAGCGTTTGCGTGCTGTAGCCGTTGACGACCACGCGGGGCAGCACGACGACTTGCGGCTCGCTGCGCACGGCCTTGCCGACGACGGTGACCTTGGGCAATTGCACCACTTCAGGCTTGGCCGGTGCGGCGTGAGCAGCAACGGCGGCAGTCAGGACGAGGGCGGCGGCGATGAGGTTACGAACTTGCATGATGGGCTCCTGGGGTTTCTTGGACTTCCTCGACAGGCGGAATTGCTTTGTCGATGGAGTCAGTATGGAAAACCGTTGGAGCCTTCGCCACGCGGCTGCGACGAAGCGCAGGCGCGGGCGGATGAAGCGCAGGAATGGCCCGGTCAGCCGTTCACGACTTGGGCCGGCGGCCAGGCGCAATCGCGCGATTGGGCCCGTCCCCCTATCATGTCGGATTGCCTTTGCTTCACCGCCCGCGCCGCAATGCCTTTGCCTGACCCGAGCCCCCCTGTGTCCGACGCCCCGATGATCCGCGTGCGCGGCGCACGCACGCACAACCTCAAGGCCATCGACGTCGACCTGCCGCGCAACAAGCTCGTCGTCATCACGGGCCTCTCTGGCTCGGGCAAGTCCAGCCTGGCGTTCGACACGCTGTATGCCGAGGGCCAGCGCCGCTACGTGGAAAGCCTCTCGGCCTATGCCCGTCAGTTCCTGCAGCTGATGGACAAGCCCGATGTGGACGTGATCGAGGGCCTGTCGCCCGCCATCTCCATCGAGCAAAAGGCCACCAGCCACAACCCGCGCTCGACCGTGGGCACGGTCACCGAGATCCACGATTACCTGCGCCTGCTCTACGCCCGCGCCGGCACGCCCTTCTGCCCGGACCACCACCTGCCGCTGGACGCGCAAAGCGTCAGTCAGATGGTCGACGCCGTGTTGGCCCTGCCCGAGGACAGCAAGCTGATGCTGCTCGCCCCCGTGGTGCGCGACCGCAAGGGCGAGTTCCTGGAGCTGTTCGAGTCCATGCAGGCGCAAGGGTATGTGCGCTTTCGCGTCAACGGCCAGACGGTCGAGGCGCCCGAGGTGCCGGCGCTCAAGAAGGCCGAGAAGCACGACATCGACGTCGTGATCGACCGCATCAAGCTGCGTGCCGACGCTCACGACACGCTGCGCCAGCGCCTGGCTGAAAGCTTCGAGGCCGCGCTGCGACTGGCCGAAGGCCGAGCGCTTGTGCTCGACATGGACGCCGGCACCGAGACCGTCTTCTCCAGCAAGTTCGCCTGCCCGATCTGCTCCTACTCGCTGCCCGAGCTCGAGCCGCGCCTGTTCTCCTTCAACTCGCCCGTGGGCGCCTGCCCCACCTGCGAGGGCTTAGGGCAGACGACGGTGTTCGACCCCGAGCGCGTCGTCGCCTTCCCCACGCTCTCGCTGGCCAGCGGCGCCATCAAGGGGTGGGATCGCCGCAACAGCTACACCTTCAGTCTGCTCGAATCGCTGGCCGCGCATTACGGCTTCGATGTTGAGCTGCCCTTCGAGGAGCTGCCCGAGGCCGCGCGCCAGGTGCTGCTCTTCGGCTCGGGCGAGGAGGAGATCCTCTTCACCTACGAAGGCGCGACCAGCACCGGGCGCAAGAAGTCGGTCAAGCGCAGCCATCCCTTCGAGGGCATCATCCCCACGCTGCAGCGCCGTTTCAAGGAAACCGATTCGGCCGCCGTGCGCGAGGACCTGGCGCGCTACATGGCGCCCAAGGCCTGCCCCGACTGCCAGGGCACGCGGCTGCGCCGCGAGGCGCGCCACGTCTTCTTGCAGCCGGCCAATGCCGCGCCCGGCGACCACGGCCGGCCGATCTTCGAGGTCGAGCACTCGACGCTGCGCGAATGCCTCGACTACTTCGAAAGCTTGAAGCTCAAGGGTGCCAAGGCCGAGATCGGCGACAAGGTCGTTCGAGAAATCGCCTCACGCCTGCGCTTCCTGAACGACGTGGGACTGAACTACCTGAGCCTGGACCGCAGCGCCGACACGCTCTCCGGCGGCGAGGCGCAGCGCATCCGGCTCGCTTCGCAGATCGGCTCGGGCCTGACGGGCGTGATGTACGTGCTGGACGAGCCCAGCATCGGCCTGCACCAGCGCGACAACGACCGCCTCATCGCCACGCTGCGCCGCCTGCGCGACCTGGGCAACTCGGTGCTCGTCGTCGAGCATGACGAAGACGCGATCCGCGCCGCCGACCATGTGCTCGACCTCGGCCCCGGCGCCGGCGTGCACGGCGGGCGCATCATTGCGCAGGGCACGCCGGCCGAGGTGGCGGCCAATCCCGAATCGCTGACCGGCCGCTACCTGAGCGGCGCCGAGAAGATCGCGGTGCCCAAGGTCCGCCACACCGTGCACGACGGCGGGCAGCTCAAGATCGTCAATGCGCGCGGCAACAACCTCAAGGGCGTGACGGTCGAGATCCCCGTGGGCCTGCTGACCTGCGTGACCGGCGTCTCCGGCTCGGGCAAGAGCACGCTGGTCAACGACACGCTCTACGCGGCGATCGCCAAGAAGCTCTACGGCAGCCACGCCGATCCGGCCCCGCATGACGAGATCGAGGGCATGGACGCCTTCGACAAGGTCATCAACGTGGACCAGTCGCCGATCGGGCGCACGCCGCGCTCGAACCCGGCCACCTACACGGGCCTGTTCACGCCGATCCGCGAGCTCTTCGCCGAGATGAACACCGCCCGGGAACGCGGTTATGGCCCGGGCCGCTTCAGCTTCAACGTGGCCGGCGGCCGCTGCGAGGCCTGCCAGGGCGACGGCGTGCTCAAGGTGGAGATGCACTTCCTGCCCGACGTCTACGTGCCCTGCGACGTCTGCCACGGCAAGCGCTACAACCGCGAGACGCTGGAGGTGCTTTACAAGGGCAAGAACATCACCGAGGTGCTGGGCCTGACCATCGAGGACGCCCACGCCTTCTTCAGCGCCGTGCCCACGCTGGCGCGCAAGCTGCAGACCCTGCTCGACGTCGGCCTCGGCTACGTAAAGCTGGGGCAAAGCGCAACAACGCTCTCGGGTGGCGAGGCGCAGCGGGTGAAGCTGGCGCTGGAGCTGTCCAAGCGCGACACCGGCCGCACGCTGTACATCCTGGACGAGCCCACCACCGGCCTGCACTTTGCCGACATCGCCCTGCTGCTGCGCGTGCTGCACCAGCTGCGCGACGCGGGCAACACCATCGTCGTCATCGAGCACAACCTCGACGTCATCAAGACGGCCGACTGGCTGATCGACATGGGCCCGGAGGGCGGCTCGGGCGGCGGACGGCTGCTCGTGGCCGGCACGCCGGAGACCGTGGCGGAGCACGCCGAAAGCCACACGGGCAGATATCTCGCGCCGCTGCTACGCTAACGCCTCCTTCAATCGGAGTTCAACGGAGTACCCCGCGATGATGCTGCGCAAGATTGTTCTCGCCGCTGCCCTGCTGGCAGCCGCTCAGGCCCAGGCCGCCCTCAAGGTCGGCACGCCCGCGCCCACGTTCACGACCGAGGCCGCCGTCGGCGGCAAGGCCTTCAAGTTCGACCTGTCGGCCGAACTGAAGAAGGGCCCGGTGGTGCTGTACTTCTACCCCAAGGCCTTCACCAGCGGCTGCACCGCCGAGGCGCATGACTTCGCCGAAGCCACGCCGCAGTTCAATGCGCTGGGCGCCACCGTGGTCGGCATGTCCAACGACAACATCGACACGCTGAAGAAGTTCTCGGTCGAGGAGTGCCGCAACAAGTTCGCCGTGGCCGCCGATGAAGGCGCCAAGATGATCAAGGCCTACGACGTGAGCCTGCAGATCAAGCCCGAGCTGGCCGACCGCGTCTCCTTCCTGATCGGCCAGGACGGCAAGGTCGCCGCTGTGCACTCGGCCATGGACCCCAGTGGCCACGTCAAGGCCATGCTGGAGGCCGTGAAAGCCCTGAAGAAGTAGGCCTGCCCAAGAGACCCGGGCTGCGTAACAATGTGTGGAGATTGGGAGTCTCCACATGTTCGGTGAATTGTCAGATGGGTTGAGCAGTTACCTCATTCCCTTCGCCATCGCAGTGCCGCTGGCGCTGGTGATCTGGTTCTGCTCCAGCCGCCGCGGCGACGATCCGCTGGCTGAAGAGCGCAAGGCCGACGCTGCTCCTCCGGTGCCTGCGCCCGTACCCAGTGGCCCGATCACGGTGCTGCTGGTCGACGACTCGGCCGTCGTTCGCGCCAAGCTGGGCCAGCTCTTCAAGGGCGCCGGCTACGAGGTGACGATGGCCAAGGACGGCGTGGAGGCGCTGGAACAGCTCGATCAGGCCAGCTTCGACGTCATGGTCACCGACCTGGAGATGCCCCGCAAGGACGGCTTCGAGCTGATCGCCGCCGTGCAAGGCAGCCTCGAGACCGAGGACATGCCCATCATCGCCATCACCGGCCACGACGACATGCAGGCCCGCGTCCACCAGGTCCAGGGTCTCTACGGCATCTTCAAGAAGCCGTGGAACGATCGTGAGCTGCTCAAGCGGGTGGAAACGCTCGCCAAACTCCACCACGCCTGAGCGCGGCCCCAGGGGTCCTCAGACCCAGGGCTGCGGCAGCTGTTCGACCGCGATTGCTTGCGCCACCGCAGGGCGCTCGAGCATGCGCGCCAGATACGCGCCGATGTGCGGCAGGCTGCGCGCGGGCCGCGCGAAGTTGCGGGTCCAGCGGCACAGCATGAAGGCCAGCGGATCGGCCACCGTGTAGCGCTCGCCCAGGATCCACGGGCCGCCGTGGGAGGCCAGCAGTGCGTCCAGCTGCTCCAGCAGTGCGCCGCAACGCAGTTCGGCGTTCTTCTTCACCTCGGCCGTGCCGGCCTCGTTGCCCTCGTCCACCCAGCGGTCCGGGTAGTAGTAGGTGATGATCAGCGGCTGCAGCGTGTTGGTCATCCAGATCAGCCACTTGTAGAACTGGGCGCGCTCTGGCGTGCCGAGCGGCGGCGCAAGGCGGGCGTCCGGGTGCGTGTCGGCCAGGTGCAGCAAGATGGCCGCGGTCTCGTACAGCACCAGCTCGCCGTCCTGCAGCACCGGGATCAGGCCGTTGGGGTTGAGCTTCAGGTAGCCGGCCGACTTGTGGGCCATGTTGTCGCGGTCCACCAGCTCCAGCTTGAACGCCTCGCCCAGCTCGCGCAGCAGGATGTGGGGCGCAAAACTGGCGTTGCTCGGGTGGTAGTGCAGGGTGATCATGATTCTTTACGGGGGCGCAAAACGGCGAGCGTACACCGCCCAGACCATCGCGCCGTTGGTTCATCATCGAGCCTGAAAGGAGTCCATCACCATGAATGCATTCTTCAAACCCCTGCTGACCGTCACCGCCCTGGCTGCCCTGCTGGCTGCGGGTGCGGCAAGCGCCCAATCGCGCGATCCGCGCGAGCGCGACCGTGGCCCTTCTGGCTCTTCTGGCCCCTCGGGTCATCTGGTGCTGGATGCCCGCTACCACCACGACCACTACTACCCTGCGCGCGGCTTCGTCGCGCCCGTGGTGCCGCGCGGCAGCGTGAGCATCGCCTTCGGCGGCGGCAGCTACTGGTATGGCGGCGGCGTCTGGTACCAGCCCTGGGGCGGCCGCTACCGCGTCGTCATGCCGCCGATCGGCATCGTCGTGCCGCTGCTGCCGTATGACTATGTGAGTCTGCGTGTTGGCGGCCTGCCTTACTACTACGCCAACGGCGTGTACTACTCCGCTGCGCCGGGCGGTTATGTGGTCGTCAATGCGCCGCCCCAGGCCGATGGCGCCGTGGCCCAGCCCTCGCCGCCGCCGGCCCCGCCGCGGCCCGATCCGATCTACTACCCGCGCACCGGCCAGAGCGCGGAGCAGAAGGAAGCCGACGTGCGCGAGTGCAACCGCTGGGCGACGAGCCAGCCTTCGGCGATGAACGATGCGAGCGTGTTCGCCCGCTCCGTCGAAGCCTGCATGGACGGCCGGGGTTACACGAGCCGCTGAACTTGGGCGTCAGACGCTGCAGCCGCTCTCGGCCTGCGAGGGTTCCCGGCCGTACCGCACGGCCGTCATCTCCGCCAGGATCGAGAGCGCGATCTCCGGCGGCGTGCGGGCGCCGATGGACAGGCCCACCGGGCCGTGCAGGCGGTCCAGTTCCGCGTCGGCCAGGCCGAAGTGCTCGTGCAGCCGGGCGCGCCGCTTGGCCTGATTGACGCGCGAGCCGATGGCGCCGACGTAGAAGGCCGGTGATCGCAGTGCCTCCATCAGGGCCAGGTCGTCGAGCTTGGGGTCGTGGGTCAGCGCGACGATGGCGCTGTGGCCGTCGGGCGCGAAGCTCTGCACCGTGTCGTCCGGCATCTCGCGGGTGCGCTGTACGCCGGGCAGGCGGAACTCGTATTCCTCGCGCGGGTCGCAGACCAGCACTTCATAGTCGAGCGCCTGGGCCATCTGCGCCAGGTACTGCGTCATCTGCCCCGCGCCGATGATCAGCAGCCGCCAGCGCGGGCCGTGGTGGGTCAGCAGGTGGGTGTCGTTCAGGCGCAGCACGTCGGCATCGCGTTCCGGTGCCAGCAGCTGCACGGCGCCGCTCTTGAGCTCCAGCTCGCGCTGCACCCGCTCGCCCGATGCCAGCCGCGCCAGCAACTCGGGGATCTGGCTGCCCGCATGCAGCGGCTCCAGCATCAGCTCCAGCGTGCCGCCGCAAGGCAGGCCAAAGCGCTGCGCGGCCTCGGCGCCCACGCCATAGCGCAGCAGTTCAGGCGACTGCAGATCGAGCGCACCGGCCCGCACCTTGGCGATCAGGTCGTCCTCGATGCACCCGCCCGAGACCGAGCCCGCGATCAGGCCGTCCTCGCGCACGCCCACGAGAGAGCCCACGGGCCGGGGCGCGCTGCCCCAGGTGCGGGTGATGGTGCCCATGACGACACGGCGCCCGGCGCTGAGCCAGGCGTCGATGTCGCGCAAAACCTGCAGATCGACGTTGTCCATGACCGGGAGTTTTGCACGGCCTCGTCCTACACGCAGCGGGTGGGGAAATCAGTCAAATGCCCGTCACCGATTGACGTTATGGCCCGGAAACGGGCCCTCGCTAGAATTCGCACCTTTACTTTTCCTGAGCCGTACGCGTCCATGGCGCGTGTTCCGCCATGAGATCGCCGCAAGCTCCCGCTGGCCGGCTGCTGCATGTGGACGCCTTGAAGGCGCTCGCAGCACAGGCCATCGTCCTCCATCACCTCAGTGCCTATGGCCCGCTCGCCGATGCGGTGCACGGGCTCGTGCCTGCCGTGGTGGAACTGCTCTACCGCCACGGGCGGCTGGCCGTGCAGGTCTTCCTGGTCGTGGGCGGCTTTCTTTCCGCGCGTTCGCTGTCGCGCCGCGGCGGCCTGATGTCGGGCAATGTGCCCGCGCTGCTGTGCAAGCGCTGGCTGCGCCTGACCCTGCCCTTCATGGCTGCGGTGGTGCTGACCGTGCTCGTGGGCGCGCTGCTGCGCCCGTGGCTGGGCGATCTCGTGCCCGAGCAGGTCGGCTGGCGCCAGCTGCTGGCGCACGCGCTGCTGCTGCACGGCGTGCTGGGCCACGAGGCCCTGACCGTCGGCGCCTGGTATGTGGCGGCAGACTTCCAGCTCTTCGCCCTGCTCGCCCTGCTGCTGTGGCTGGCGCGTTCGCTGCCCTTGGCGCGCGAGCGCCGGCAACGCCTGGGCCCGTGGCTGGTGCTGGCGCTGATGGTGGCCTCGCTGTGGGGCTTCAACCGCTTCTCGGACCTGGACGACTGGGGCCTGTACTTCTTCGGCGCCTACGGGCTCGGCGCGCTGGTGCACTGGATCGGCATCGGCGACAGCCGCCGCCGGCACATGCTGATCCTCAGCGCCATCGGCATCGCCGCCTTGCTGATCGAATGGCGCGAGCGCGTCGCCGTGGCCCTGGTCACGGCCTGGGTGCTCGCGTGGCTGCAGGCACGGCATCAGGCCGGGCAGCGGCTTTCGCAGGGCTGGATCGTCGAGGCGGGCGACCACTCCTACGCGCTCTTCCTCGTCCACTATCCGATCTGCCTGCTGGTCAACGCGCTCTTCGTGCAGTGGGACCTGCAAAACCCCTACGCCGCCCTCGCGATGATGGCGATGGCCTGGGTGCTGGCCAACATGGCTTCGCTGCTCTTTCACCATTACGTGGAGCGGCCGGCCATGCAGCTGGGCGCGTCCGAACCCGTGCTGCGCCGCGCGCAGGAAGCCTGATCGGCGACAGTTTCCGGTTGAGGCATCATGCCGCCCATCTGGGGGAGCGTGCATGGTGTCGTCGAAGAGGTTTTGCCTGGCCTGGGTTGCGGCTCTGGCCCTGGCGCTGGGATTCACGTCCACGGTTCGCGCGGCCGAACCTGAACTCGTCCGCCAGCTCGCGGGCTTCAGCGAATACCGGCTGGCCAACGGCTTGCAGGTGATCCTGCTGCCCGTGGCCGGCAGCGGCCGCACCTGGCTGACGGTGACCTACAAGGTCGGCAGCCGCATGGAAGGCCCGAACGAGGCCGGCATGGCCCACTTGCTGGAGCACGTGACCTTTCGCGGTGCGAGTGCGGCAGACGGCCAGCCGCTGGAGATCGGTGCCGAGTTCAAGAAGCTGCCCATCTCCGGCCAGAACGGCACGACCACGCTGGACCGCACCAACTACTTCGAGAACTTCGTTGCCGACCCGGCCGTGCTCGACCGGGCGCTGGCGCTGGAAGCCCTGCGCATGCGCAGCGCGCGCCTGGATGCGGCCGACTTCGAGAAGGAAAAGCCCATCGTGCTCAACGAGATGGGCATGCGCGGCGAAGGCGCCGTGCGCCAGATGGTGGAGGCGCTCGCCGCCTCGGCGTTCAAGCTGCATCCCTACCGGCTGCCCACGATCGGCAACGCGGCGGACATCGAGCAGCTCTCGCTCGGGCGCCTGCGCACCTTCTACGACAAGTACTACCGCCCCGACAACGCCGTGCTGATGCTGGCCGGCGAGTTCGACGCCGCCACGGTTTTGCAGGCCGTGCAGAAAAACTTCGGCGCGCTGGCCAATCCCGCCGGTGCGGTGCCCGAGCTCAACGTCAGCGAACCCGCGCAGGCCGGCCCGCGCCTGGTGACGCTGCGCACGCAGCAGAGCACCGTCGGTGTGGCCTACCGCGTGCCGGCGATGGCGCATCCGCAGGCCGCTGCGGTGGCCGTGATGGGCGCCATGCTCTCGGGCATCCGGTCCAACCTGATCGCCGGTCAGGGCGATGTGGGCACCGGCGTGACCGTGCCGCTGCGCATGCACGACCCCTTCCTGACCGCGCTGATCCTGCCCATGCCGCGTGCGGCCAGCGGCGATGACAAGAGCCGCGAGGCGCTGACCGAGCGTGCCCGCGACTGGGCCGAGGCGCTGGAGCGCGCCGACCTTTCCGGGTCGAAGGACGAAACGGCCACGCGCTTCATGATCGTGAAGCTGCGCAACGATCTGCGCGGCGGCCTGCGCGATCCCGGCATCGCCTCGGCGTTGATCAGCGACGCGGTCGGCGCGGGCGACTGGCGCTTGCCGCTGCGCCTGCTCGACGACCTGGGCCACCTCACCCCGCGCGATGTGCGCGCGGCCTTCGACACCTATGTGCGCCCCGAGAACCGCAGCCTGGCCATCGGCGTGACGGACAAGCACATCACCGAGCCGCAGTTCGCCGAGGAAAAAGTGGGCGGCCTGCGCGGCTGGTTCTCCAAGCCCTCGAAGATCGCCGAGGTGCAAGATGCCGGCGCCACCATCGGCGCGCTCGACAAGGCCGGCCAGCAGATCGGCAGCACCGGCGGCACGGCCTACGAGCTCGATCCGGCCAAGCTTGACCGTGACGTCCAGCGCGTCAAGCTGCCCAGCGGCGCGCTGCTGGCGCTGCTCAAGCGCCAGAGCGTGGACGACCGCGTCCAGCTGCAGCTGCTGATGCGCTGGGGCGATGCGCCGAGCCTGGCCGCTGAGCCCGGCTGGCGCGCGCTCGTGCCCGAGCTCTTCGAAGGCGGCATTGACGGCCAGAGCCGGTTCAGCCGCGAGCAGATCGCGCGCGCCAAGACGAGCATGCAGCTGCAGTACAGCCTGCGCAGCGGGCCGCAGCTGCTGATCGCGACCCTCTCCGTGCCGCGCGAGCACGTGATACCGGCCCTGGCCTTGCTGCGCGGTCTGCTGCGCGATCCGGCCTTTGACGCGGACGCCTTCAAGCGGGTCAAGGACCAGGCCCTCACGCGCCTGGCCGCGAGCCGGCGCAGCGCCGACTGGGCGCCTGAACTTGCGCGCCAGCACCACATGCAGGCGCAGGGCCTGTACGCCAACCGCGCCGGCTACGAGCCCAGCGTGCAGGAGCAGATCGAGATCTGGAACAAGCTCGACCTCGCCACGGCCCGGGCTTTCTGGAAGCGCTACTGGTCCGCCAACGAGCTGCAGGTCAGCGCCGTGGGCCCGCTGCCCGACAACTTCTATGCGCTGGTCGAAGGCAGCTTCGGCGACTGGAAGAAGCCCGAGGCGCCCGCCTTCGAGCGCTGGGTGCCGGGCTACAAGCCCGAGCCCGGTGCGCGCTTCGTCTCCAGCGTGCGCGCCGGCGCCGCAGATGGCTCACAGGCCAGCGCCAACATCGTCTTCCAGCAGGAGCTGCCGCTCAATGCCAACGAGCCCGACGCCTTTGCCATGCTGCTGGGCGCGCGCATCCTGGCCGGCGGCCACACCAGCGGCTCGCGCCTGGCCGACCGGCTGCGCGCCCAAGACGCCATCAGCTACAACGTGGACTACAACCTGCGCGTGCCCGAGCACGGCAATGCGGGCGCGCTGCGCCTCTCGGCCATCGCCGCACCGGCCCACGCTGCAGCGGCCGAAACCGCCATGCGCGAGGAGATCGCCCGGCTGCTGCAAGACGGCGTCACCGCCGCCGAGCTCGAAGAGGTCAAGCGCCAGTTCCGCACCGCGCGCGGCGACCTGCTGCGCAACGACGCCGCGCTGAACGCACTGCTGCTGGCCCAGCTCGACAAGGGCGAAGGCTTTGCCGACATGGCCGCGCGCGAGGAGGCGGGCCTGGCCGCGGCGACGGTGGAGAGCGTGAACGGCGCACTGCGTCGATTGCTCAAGCCTGATCGTTGGGTGGTCGTCGTGACCGGTGCCTCGAAGGAGGAAGTGCCGGCCGCGGCTGCGTCCGTCAAGGCGCCATGAACTCCATCACGCCGGCCCGCGCGCACAGCCGCGCGTGATAGGCCTGCACGGCCGGCAGCTCCGGCCTTTCGATCGGTGCGGCCAGCCAGCGGTGGACCGAGAGGCCCAGCACGATGTCGGCCAGCGTGAAGGCATCGCCAGCGGCGTAGGCGCCGGTGCGCTGGAGCTGGTCTTCCAGCAGCCGCACGTGGCGCGTCCACTGCAACACACCGGCGGCAAGCTGCGCAGGATCTTGGTGATCGGGGTGCTTGCGGACCAGGCCCAGGAAGGCATAGCGCCAGGAGTTGTTGAACTCGGTCGCCTGCCAGTCCATCCATTGCTCGACACGGGCGCGCACCTTCGCATCGGCGGGCAGCAGGTCGTGGCGTCGCTCGCGGCCGGCGAGATAGCGACAGATGGTGTTGGACTCCCAGAGCACGAAGTCGCCATCAACGATCACCGGCACCATCGCGTTCGGATTGAGCGCGAGGAACTCCGGCACTTGGGTGGCGCGCACACCCGCACCCCATTCCTCCTGCTCGTGCGCCAGGCCCAGCTCGGCGCAGGTCCACAAGACCTTGCGTACGTTGATGGAGGCGGTCTTGCCGAGGATTCTGATCGTCATGCGGCCCACTCCTCTCGCTGCCGGCGGTTCATGTCGGCGAGCGTCTTGCCGGGTTCGTCGCGGAAGGTCTCGACCAGCACTTCCAGCGTGGCGATGCGGTCGACGCGGAAGGAGCGGAAGTCACGGCGCAGCTCGCACCAGGCCGCCAGCGTCCACACCGGGCCCCAGAAGAAGCAGGCCAGCGGCCGCACGGTGCGCTGGCTGCGCTCATCGTCCAGGCTCACGTATTCGAGCGCGAGCTTGCGGCGGCCTTCGGTGGCTTCGCGCAGGGCGGCGAGCTTCTCGCGCACCTCGGGCGTGAGGCCGCTCAAGGGCGCGAAGAGCGTGAGGCTCTCGGCCGCGGCGCGGGCCTCGGCGGGCAGCACGGCCATGATCTTGGAGAGCGCGCTCTCCGCCGCCTGGGCCAAGCCGCTGTCCAGCGAGGGCTGGGCCATGCGCAGCGCGGCGACCAGGGCCTGCGCCTCGCGCTTGCCGAACATCAGCGGCGCCAGGTCGAAGCCGCCCTTCATGCGGTAGCCCACGCCGGCCTCACCCTCGATGGGCACGCCCTGGGCCTGCAGCGCCGCCACGTCGCGGTAGACGGTGCGCGGCGAGACCTCCAGCCTTTCGGACAGGAAGTCGGCCGTGGACAGGCGCCGGCCGCGGATCAGTTGGACGAGCTGGAAGAGTCGGTCGGCACGGCGCATCGGGATCGGGCGACTTTGCGCTGAAGAGGAGGGTTAGAGTGGGCGCTGAACTTGCCATCATGCCTCATCCCATGCGAGAGCACTTCCTCCTCGATCCGCAAATCACCTTCCTCAACCACGGCTCTTTCGGCGCCTGTCCGCGCCCGGTGCTGGACGAGCAGCAACGGCTGCGCGAGGAGATGGAACGCAACCCGGTGCAGTTCCTGAGCCGGCGCTCGGACGCTTTGCTGCGTGAGGCGCGCGAGGTGCTGGCGGCCTACGTGGGCACCGACGCCGAGCAGCTCGTCTTCATCTCGAACGCGACGACGGCGGTGAACGCGATTGCGCAGTCGATCGCGCTGGCGCCCGGGGATGAAGTGCTGAGCACCGATCACGAGTATGGCGCCTGCGACATGACTTGGCGCCAGCACTGCCAGCGCCAGGGCGCCAAGCTCGTGCGCGTGGAGATTGCGCTGCCCTTCGAGCCGGAGCGTTTCGTGGAACGCATGCTGGGCGCCATCACGCCGCGCACAAAGCTGATCTTCGTGAGCCACCTCACCTCGGTGACGGCGCTGATCTTTCCGATCGAGGCGCTGTGCCGCGCGGCGCGCGAGCGCGGCATCCTCACGCTTGTCGACGGCGCGCATGCGCCGGGTCAGCTGCCGCTCGCGCTCGACGCGCTCGGCGCGGACTTCTACACCGGCAACTGCCACAAATGGCTGTGCGCGCCCAAGGGGGCTGCCTTCTTGCATGCGCGCACCGAACACCATGGGCGCCTGGTCGCGCCCGTCATCAGCTGGGGCTGGTTCGACAATCCGGTGCAGGCTGCGTACACCGGCCAGAGCGTGTTCGAGCGGCGCTTTCAGTGGCAGGGCACGCACGACATCACGCCGTGGCTGTGCGTGCCGGCGGCGATCCGCTTCCAGGCCGAGCACGACTGGCCCGCGCGTGCCCAGCGCTGCCACGACGATGCGGTGGCCGTGATGCACCGCTTCTGCGCGCGACACGGTCTGCCCGTGATCGCGCCGGACCACAGCTTCGGCCAGATGGCGCCGCTGCCCGTGCCCCATCAGGATGGCGCCGCGTTGCGCGCACGCCTGTTCGACGAGCACCGCATCGAAGTACCGGTCACGCAGCACGCGGGCCGCACCTTCGTGCGCATCTCGCTCCAGGCCTACAACACGGCGGCGGATGTGCAGGCGCTGGAGCGTTGCAGCTTCACATGCGCTTGAATGCCGCTTGAATGTCGCTTGAACGCCGCCTGAATGCGGTGTTATCCCTGATGAAGTGACTTTCCGCTGCCTGTCTGCTCGAACCTAAGATGCCCGGCTTCCCAAGTTGGAGTTCAGACATGCCCCAGTTCTCTCGTTCCACGCTGGCCCTGCTGATCGGCACGGCCCTGTCCACCGGCGCATTGGCGCTGGAATCGCCGACGACCAGCTTCCCCGCCTCGGCCACCGATCCGGCTGCCGGCGCCTGCACCGACTTCAACGCCTTTGCCAACGGCAAGTGGATCAAGAACAACCCCATCCCTGCCGACCAGGTGCGCTGGGGCTCCTTCCTGATGCTGCGCGAGCAGAGCCTGGACGCCCAGCACAAGATCGTCGATGACGCCGTGGCAAAGCTGCCCAAGGCCAAGAAGGGCTCGATCGAGCAGAAGATCGGTCTGCTCTACCAGGCCGGCATGGACGAGGCCGCGATCGAGAAGCTCGGCTACTCGCCGATCAAGCCCGAGCTGGCCGCCGTGGCCAAGCTCAAGACCGCGCAGGACGTGGTGAACTTCCTCGCCGCAGCTCACCGCCGTGGCGAGGCCTTCGTCTTCGGCTCCGGCGCGGGCGCCGACTACAAGAACGCCACGCAGCAGATCGCCTTCGTGAGCCAGGGCGGCCTGGGCCTGCCCACGCCCGAGTACTACACGAGCGAGCAGTTCGCCAAGACGCGCGAACAGTACGTGGCCTACCTGACGCAGCTGTTCACGCTGACCGGCACCAAGGCCGACGCTGCCAAGGCCAAGGCCGAGAGCGTGCTGGCTTTTGAAACCCGTCTGGCCAAGGCCTCGACGCCGCGCGTGGAAATGCGCAAGCCCGAGAACCAGTACCGCCTGACCAATATCGCCGAGGCCAACCAGCTGACCAACCTGATCGACTGGTCCGCCTACTTCAAGACGCTGCAGGTCGATGTGGCCGGCGGCTTCTCGATGGCCCAGCCCAAGTTCTTCACCGAAGTGAACGCGATGCTGGCCGACGTGAGCGTCGAGCAGTGGCGCAACTACCTCGAAGCCCGCACCATCAGCAAGGCCTCGCCGCTGCTGTCCAAGGCCTTCGTGGACGCCAACTTCGAGTTCTACAGCAAGCAGCTCGACGGCCAGCCCGAGCAAAAGCCGCGCTGGAAGCGCACGCTCGACACCGTCAACGGCACCATGGGCGAGGCCCTGGGCCAGATCTATGTGCGCGACTACTTCCCGCCGAGCGCCAAGACCCGCATGCAGGAGCTGGTGACGAACGTGACCGGCGCCGTCAAGGGCCGCATCGAGAAGCTCGACTGGATGAGCGACGAGACCAAGGCCAAGGCCATCGAGAAGTGGCAGGCCTTCCTGCCCAAGATCGCCTACCCGGATGCCGACAAGTGGCGCCAGTGGGGCGGTCTCGAGTTCAAGGCCGGCAACTACTACGGCGACGTGCGCGCCGCGCAGGCCTTCAACCGCGCCTACGGCCTGTCCAAGGTCGGCAAGGCCACCGACCGCCTGGAGTGGGGCATGACGCCGCAGACCGTCAATGCCTACTACAGCCCGTCGACCAACACCATCAACTTCCCCGCAGCCATCCTGCAGCCGCCGTTCTTCTATGCCGAAGGTGACGACCCGATCAACTACGGTGCCATCGGTGCCGTGATCGGCCACGAAATCTTCCACGGCTTCGACGACCAGGGCAGCCAGTTCGACGGCAAGGGCAACAACGCCAACTGGTGGACCAAGGAAGATCGCGAGCGCTTCAACGCCCGCGCCGACAAGCTCGTGGCCCAGTTCAACGACTACGTGCCTGTCGCTTCGCGCCCCGACGTGAAGGTCAACGGCCGCCTGACCCTGGGCGAGAACATCGGCGACCTCGGCGGCCTGTACGTGGCCTACGACGCGATGACCAAGGCGACGGCCGGCAAGCCCGATCCGATGATCGATGGCTTCACCCGCGACCAGCGCTTCTTCCTGAGCTTTGCCCGCGTGTGGAGCTCGGTGGCGCGCGACGAGTACCAGATCAACAAGGTCAAGTCCGACCCGCACGCCCCGGACCAGTTCCGCGCGATTGCTGCGCCGTCCAACATGACCGAGTTTGCCCGCGCGTTCTCGTGCAAGTCGGGTGATGCGATGGTGCGCGAGGGTGACAAGCGCGTCGTGATCTGGTGATCGACGCGGTCCCTTGCTGATCGAGCGATGAAACCAATGGCGGGCCTGTGGGCCCGCCATTTTTCATTCCGCAACGGCCTGCCGCACCGCCTTCTCCCAAGCCGCCATCCGCGTGCCCGCCTCGTCGCGTGACATGCCCGGCTCGAACCGCCGCTGCGCCTGCCAATGCGCCGCAATCTCCTCGTGGCTTTTGTAGACGCCCACCGTCAGGCCAGCGAGCTGCGCGGCGCCGAGCGCCGTCGTCTCCACCACACGCGGGCGCACCACCGGGATGCCCAACAGATCGGCCTGGAACTGCATCAGCGCATCGTTGACGCTGGCGCCGCCGTCCACGCGCAGCTCGGCCAGCGGCGCGCTGCCGGCGCTGCGCGCTTCCTGGCTCATGGCCTGAAGCAGTGCGGCGCTCTGGTAGGCGATCGACTCGACCGCCGCGCGAGCGATGTGCGCGCGCGTGCTGCCGCGCGTCAGCCCGGTGATCGTGCCGCGTGCCTCGCCCTTCCAGTACGGCGCACCCAGGCCGGTGAAGGCCGGCACGAACATCACGCCGCCGGCATCAGGCACGCTGGCCGCCAGGGTCTGGACCTCGGCGCTGCTCTGGATGATGCCCAGCCCATCGCGCAGCCATTGCACGACCGCCCCGCCGATGAAGACGGCGCCTTCAAGCGCGTACTCGGGCAGCCGCGTGGCCTGCGCCGTGGCGGTGCTCAGCAGGCCATGGCCCGGCACGCGGCCTTGCGCGCCGGTGTTCATCAGCATGAAGCAGCCGGTGCCGTAGGTGTTCTTGGCCATGCCGGGCTCAAAGCAGGCCTGGCCGAACAGGGCGGCCTGCTGGTCGCCGGCCATGCCGCCGATGCGCAGCGGCGCGCCGAAATGCTCGGGCGCCGTCACGCCGTAATCCCAGGCGGAAGGATGCACCTCGGGCAGCAGCTCGGCCGGCACGTCGAAGAGCTTGAGCAGCTTCGGGTCCCAGTGGTTCTCGTGGATGTCGAACAGCAGCGTGCGTGAGGCGTTGCTCTGGTCGGTGGCGTGAACGGCACCGTTCGTGAGCTTCCACAGCAGCCAGCTGTCGATGGTGCCGAAGGCCAGCTCGCCCTTGGCTGCTCGATCACGTGCGCCGGGCAGCTGGTCCAGCAGCCACTGCAGCTTGCTCGCGCTGAAGTAGCTGTCGATCAAGAGGCCGGTGTGGCGCTGGATCAGCGGGCCCTGGCCCTGCTCGCGCAGCTCGGCACAGCGCTGCTCGCCGCGGCGGTCCTGCCAGACGATGGCGCGGTGCAAGGGCTGGCCGGTGCGGCGGTCCCACAACACGAGCGTCTCGCGCTGGTTGGTGATGCCCAGGCCGGCGATGTCTTTTGCCGCCAGGCCTGCGCGCTGCAGCGCCTCGCGGCCGGTGGCCAGCTGGCTCTGCCAGATCTCCTCGGCGTCGTGCTCGACCCAGCCAGGCTGCGGAAAGTGCTGCGTGAACTCGCGCTGCGCCATGGCGATCACGCCGCCTTGGGCGTCGAAGACGATGGCGCGCGAGCTCGAGGTGCCCTGGTCCAATGCCAGCAGGTAGGTCATGAAGTCTCCCCTTCTTTTTTCTGCTCGCAAGCGTACACAATCACCGCATGGCCGCACAACCGATTCGGGAGGAAGAGGACCCCGCAGCGCAAGACGTGCTCGACGTCATCGTGGTCGGCGGCGGCATCAACGGTTGCGGCATTGCGCGCGATCTTGCGGGGCGCGGCCTCGCCGTGCTGTTGGCCGAGCGCGACGACCTGGCCGCGCACACCTCCTCTTGCTCCACAAAGCTGATCCACGGCGGCCTGCGCTACCTGGAGCATCGCGAGTTCGCCCTGGTGCGCAAATCGCTGCAGGAGCGAGAGGTGCTGCTGCGCAGCGCGCCGCACCTGATGGGCGCCCAGCGCTTCATCATGCCCTGGCACGCAGGCGTGGGCCGGCCGGCCTGGATGGTCCGCATGGGGCTCTTTCTCTACGACCACCTGGCGCGGCGCGAGTGGCTGCCGGGCTCTACAGGGCTGAACCTCGTCGGCACCGAGCTCGGCCTGCCGCTGCAGACGCGCTTCGAGCGCGGCTTCAGCTATTACGACGGCTGGGCCGACGACGCGCGGCTCGTCATCGCCTGCGCGCTCGACGCCCATGAGCGCGGCGCGCAGGTGCTGACACGCAGCCCGGTCACTTCTGCGCGACGGCTCAACGGCCTGTGGCACGTCGAGCTGCAAACGCCACAAGGCCCGCGGCGTTGCCAAGCCCGCGTCCTTGTCAACGCCGCCGGTCCTTGGGCCGCGAGCTTTCTGCGCGAGGGCCTGCGCATGCGCCCGCACCACGACCTGCGCCTGGTGCGCGGCAGCCACATCGTCGTGCCGGCCCGTTTCACGCACGATGCGGCCTACCTGTTCCAGAACGAGGACGGCCGCATCATCTTCGCCATCCCCTATCGCGAGCACTTCACCCTGATCGGCACGACGGATGTCGAAGTGGACGAGCCCGGCGCGGCGCGGATCAGCGAGCAAGAGATCGACTACCTGTGCGCTCAGGCCAGCCGGTATTTCCGCGCGCCCGTGCGGCCCGATGAAGTGCGCTGGACCTACGCCGGCGTTCGCCCCTTGCTGGACGACGTGCACACCGGCTCGGCGCAGACGGCTTCGCGCGACTACCTGCTGGAGCTCGATGACGACCAAGCCGCACCGCTGATGACGGTCTGGGGCGGCAAGCTCACCACCTTCCGCAAGCTCGCCGAAGAGGCTTCCGACCGGCTCGTCCAGCGCCTGCGCCGCGCAGCGCCCGCGTGGACCGCACGCGCGACGCTGCCGGGCGGTGACCTCGCCGACTGGATCGTGCCCAGCGGCCGGCCCGATGCGGACTTCGAACGCTTCCTGTCAGCGCTGACGAGCCGTCATGCCGCGCTCCCGCCGGCCTTGCTGCGCCGCCTGGCCCGAGCCTACGGCGGTCGCGTCGAGCGCGTGCTGGCGCATCTCGGCGCCGAAGTGGCGCCGGGCGTGTTTGAGGGCGAGCTGCACCATCTCGTGCAATCGGAATGGGCGCAGACGCTGGACGACGTGCTGTGGCGGCGCAGCAAGCTCGGCCTCGTGCTCGATCCCGCGCAGCAGCAAGCGGTGGCGCACTGGCTCTCTTCTCGCTGAATGCTGGCATCCATCTTCTCGCCGGCCCAGCTGCTGGGCTACATCGCCTTCGTCTTCGGCGTGGCGTGCTTTTTGCAGACGGACGACCGGCGTTTCCGCCTCTTCATGTCCGTCGAGTGTCTGAGCTATGTCCTGCACTTCGCGCTGCTGGGCCAGCCGACGGCCGTGGCCAGCAGCCTGGTCTCGCTGGGCCGCTCGGTGGCCTCGATGTACTGGCGCACGCGTGCGCTGGCCTTGGTCTTCCTTGGCGCCAATGTGCTGCTCGGCTGGTGGTTGTTCTCGGGCTGGCTGTCGCTGCTGCCCATCGTCGCCTCGTGCATCGGCACGGTGGCGCTGTTCTTTCTTCAGGGCATCCCGATGCGCGCGCTGATGCTGCTGGGCACCGGCTGCTGGATCGCCAACAACTTGCTCGTCGGCTCGATCGGCGGCAGCTTGCTGGAGCTCAGCGTCGCCGCCGTCAATGGCTGGACGCTGTGGAAACTGGCGCGGCCTCGCTCACCGCATGCAAGCTGACGGTGAAGACCGAGCCGCGGCCGGGCAGGCTCTGCACGGTGATGGAGCCGCCCATCTGCTCGGTCAGCATCTTGACGATGGTGAGGCCCAGGCCCGTGCCGGGCTTGTCGGCGCCGCTGGGCAGGCGCTTGAAGGGCTGGAAGAGCTGCTTGATCTCGGCCTCGGTCATGCCGGGGCCTTCGTCGCTGATGGAGACCTCCACGCGCTGGCTCGTTGAGGCTTCGACCGTCAGCCGAACGCGGCCGCCGGGGCGGTTGTACTTGCAGGCGTTGTTGATCAGGTTGACCAGCACCTGACCGAGGCGCTGGGCGTCGGCCCAGACCGTGAGGTCCGGCGGCACGGGTTCGACCTCCACCACGGCGCCCAGGCCCTGCTGGTCGCTGTTGAGCGAGAGCGCATCGCGGATCACGGGTGCGAGCAGCGTGGGCACGCGGTGAAGCTTGAACTGGCCGGCGTCGATGCCGGAGATGTCGAGCACGTCGTCCACCAGCCGGAGCAGGTGCACACCGGCGCCGGAGATCAGCTGCACGCGCTGCAGCTGGCGATCGCTGAGCGGTTCATTCACATCCATCTGCAGCAGCTCGGAGAAGCCCAGCACGGCGTTGAGCGGCGTGCGCAGCTCGTGCGAGAGGCGCGAGAGGAACTCGATGCGCGCCGCGGCGCTGCGCTCGGCGGCGGTCTTCTCCAGCTTGAGCTGCTCCTGCTGCACCTGGGCGCTGACGTCGCGCAGGATGACAATGATGAGCGAAGTGCCCTTCTCGTTGTCGTGGCGCTTGCCGGTGATCTCCAGGTGGCGCATCTGCCCGCCGACGTGGATGCGGTAGCGCAGGTTCGGCACCTGGCCGGCGATGGCGCGGGCCTCGGCCTCCTGCATCAACGCGATGTCCTGCGGTTCGATGCGCTCGCGCAGCAGGCTGCGCAGCATCAGCAGGCCCTCGGGCGGCGAGCTGAAGCCGTAGATGGCGCAGGCCCGGGCATCCAGGCGGATGTAGGCGTCGTCGATGGTCCACTCGGCGATGCCGATGCCGTCGGCCTGTGCGGCCAGGGCCCAGCGCTGGTTGCTTTGCGTGAGCGCCAGCGCGTCGCGGTGATGGCGGCGCACGCCCACCACGATCAGCATCACCGTGCCCAGCGTCAGTGTGAAGGTGATGATGCCCGTGGTGATGGCGATCAGGTGATAGGCGTTGCGCGAGGCGATGCCCAGCGCGTCGCTGAAGCGCAGCTCCTGCTCGCGCAGCTCGGCGTCCAGCCGGTCCAGGCGTTGCAGCAGCAGCAGCCGCTCGCCCACGCTCTCGGGGCCGCGCGGCATCGCGGCCAGGCGCTGCATGGCGTTGCCCAGCTGCTGCAGCTCGGCGATCAGCTCGTCGCCGCGCTGCCAGGCCTCGATCGAGGGGCGCATCAGCGGCGTGTCGCCAAACCAGCGGTACAGCCGGGTCAGGCCGGCGCGGTCGTCAGCGTCGATGCCGCCGCGCGCATAGGCGCGGTCCAGCGCCTCGGCGGACGCGTTGTCGAGATCGGGCAGATCCAGATAGCCACGGGCCTCGCGGTCAGCCAGGGGCACATCGAGCGCATCGCGGAAGGCGCTCAGGTGCTGGGGCGATTCGGTGGCCGCATAGGCCCGCAGTTCGACGGAGGCGATGGAGTGCGCCTTGGACCACTTGCTCTCGCCACCCACGAAGCCGCGCGCCGCGGACAGCAGGTGCAGGCCCAGCACGCACAGCAGCAGCACCAGGCCGTTGGCCACGATCAGCGGCACGAGCAGCTTGGCCAGCTGGCTGCGGCGTGATTCGCGCGAAGGCGCAGCCGGTGCAGGCGACGGTGAAGGCGCAGACGCAGCCTCGCCCGAAGCAGGCCAAAGGCCGGCTGTGGCGGGCGGTGCGGGACTGCGCGCTGTTGAAATCATGAGTCTCCCTCGACGTGGGAACGCCGCCGTGATGGCAGGTACCCCAGCTTGATCGGTCGGAGTGTGCGCTGCCACGCCCGCCTGTGCATGAAACTGCAGGCTCTCCATGGACGTTCCATGGACGTTACGTGGAAAACTGCGCGCGCGCCGAGCCCCGACTGTTTGAATCTTGCCAGTGTGCAAGGCTTTGTGACAGGCATCGGGGTGCCGTCCAGCGCCTATAGTGCGCGCCATGTGGATCGGACTCGCCTGTGCGCTTGCCGCCGGGCTGATGTGGGGCCTGGTCTTTGTTGCGCCCCTGATGTTGCCGGAGTACCCGGCGCCCTTGCTGACGGTGGGCCGCTACCTGGCTTTTGGCCTGATCGCCCTGCCCCTGGCCCTGATGGACCTGCGCGGGTTGCGCCAGCTGCGGCGCGCCGACTGGCTGGAAGCCGCGCGGCTGAGCATCGTCGGCAACTTCATCTACTTCCTGTGCCTGGCCGGCGCCATCCAGCGCGCGGGTGGGCCGCTGCCCACGGTCATCATCGGCACGCTGCCGGTCGTGATCGCCGTGTGCTCCAACTTCGGCGCGGGCGCGCTGCCCTGGCGGCAGCTGGCGCCGGCGCTGGGGCTGATGCTGCTGGGCATCGCCTGCGTCAACCAGGTGGAGCTGGCTTCGCTCGATGCCGCTCAACTGCCGCGTTACCTCAGCGGCGCGGCGCTGGCCTTCGTGGCCCTGGGCTGCTGGACCTGGTATCCCATCCGCAACGCGGCCTGGCTGCGCTCGCGCCGGGACTTCAACCCGCGCGCCTGGGCCACGGCGCAGGGCTTGGTGACCTTGCCGATGGCGGCCGTCGGGCTGGCCGTCTTTGCTGCGGTCGCGGACTTCCATCCGGTGCTCGGGCCGCGCCCCGGCGCTTTCGTGGGCCTGATGCTGGCGGTGGGGCTGCTCGCTTCCTGGCTGGGCACGCTGTGCTGGAACACGGCCAGCCAGCGCCTGCCCACGGGCTTGCTGGGCCAGCTGATCGTGTTCGAGACGCTCTCGGCCCTGGTCTACGCCTGGCTGCTGCGCGGCGCGTGGCCGGCGCCGTTGACGCTGGCCGGCGCGGCGCTGCTGATCGGCGGCGTGCTGTTGGGCCTGCGGGCCTATCGAGCTTCAGGGGCGCCGGGCGGCTGATCGCCGGGCCGCTGATCGCCGGGCCGGGTCGGCATCGGCTGGTGGTTGTCGGTCGGGAACAGCGCCTTGTGGCCCAGGTGGTAGGCCAGCATCCACGGCGGCATGCGCAGCCAATGGCCGCGGACGTAAAGCGCCGTGCGGGCCAGGCGCGGGAAGCTCACGCCGTTGCTGGAGTGCTGCGGTTCGAGCATGCGCAGGTAGAGCGCGTCCAGCAGCTCGCTGCCCGTCGCGCCGATCTCTTGCAGCAGCTCCTCGGGCACGGGCGTGGCCATCAGCCGGTGCGTGTAGCGCAGCGCCAGGCGCAGCGGTCCGGTCAGCTGCTGGCGGCGTGCGCGCTCCAGCAGGCCGGGCCAGAAACCGGCGCTCGATCCGAAATGCCGCAGCAGCAGGTCCAGGTCGGACAGGTCGCGCAGCAAGTTGTCGGCCTCGCCTTCGTGGAAGAGGTGGCAGGCCGAGTGCAGGATCATGTCGGCCGGAGCCAGCACGCGGATCCCAGGCTGGCCGGGCACTTCGACGGCGGCCTCGAACAGCGCCTCGGCCGAGGGTTTGAGCCGCGCGGTGGCGGGCAAGATGTGGTGGTGCACGTCCAGCGCCGTGCCACGGTGCATGTGGACCATGGCGGGCAGCTCGTGCATCCAGCGTCGGTAGTAGCGCTGGTCGTAGGGGTCCTTGTTCTCGCTGACCCAGCCGGTCAGCAGCAAGGCCGATTCAACCTCGTCCAGCCGCGCGCGCGGCACGAGGATGTCCACGTCGGCGAAGACGCGTCCGTGCGCCGCCGGCAGATCGGCCAGCACATAGGCCGCGCCCTTGAGCAAGATGAGCGGCAGGCCCAGCTCGGCCAGCTGCCGGCTCATCAGCTCTGCTTCGCGCCGTACCGAGCGGTGCTGGCGCTCGGCCATCACGGCGGCGGACAGCAGGTGCACGGCCGCGCGCTCATGCACCGGCGCGCCGGCGGCCTCGAAGCGGTGGTGCATGCGCCCGAGCAGGTTGGCATGGCGTGCCTGGCGCACGAGCAAGTCCCAGTCCGCTTCGTCGAGCGAGGCCGCGGCGTGAGGGTCGAGCCAGATGCGCTGAAGCAGGCTCATGCGCGCGCCTCCAGCTCGTCGAAGGTCGCCATGGCCTCGTCCAGATCGCTGTACTCGAACTGGAATCCTTCCGCGCGATCGATCAGCCGGCCCAGCGCCTGGAAGCCGCGCTCGGCGAGGATGTGATAGTTCATCGCGTTGTCGGCCAGGTGCATGAAGGTCTCGCCGGGCGGCAGCGGCGTGAGCTGCGTCTGGGCCTTGGCGCGCCAGCGCGGCAGCACCACCCAGCGCGGCCAGGCGGGTTCGCGCGCCTGCGCCACGCTCTCGGCCGAGGGGGCCATCAATGCCACTGTGCCCTTGGTGGTGTCGGGCACGGCGCGGCTCAGGAAGGCGTCGGGCGCGAAGCGGCGGATCACGCCGATGGACTGGTTCTTCAGGTTGACCGGCCGGGCCAGCGCGTGGATGCGGCCGTCGCGCAGGTCGATCATCGTGAGCTCGTCCGACATCAGCCGCCAGCCGCGGTTGACCAGGGCCGCGCACAGCGTGCTCTTGCCCGAGCCCGGCGGCGCCGGCAGGATCAGCGCCTTGTCGCCGCGCGCCACGGTGGCGGCGTGCAGGACCAGCAGGTGGTGGGAGTAGGCGGTGACGCACCAGTTCAGCCCCCACTCCAGCATGGGCAGGGCCTGGTTCTGCGGCAGGGGCGTGAAGGGCTGGACCTCGTCCGCGCTGAACAGCGCCTGCGGCTTGATCCAGCGGCGCAGGCCGCGCGGCGGGGCCACCTTCACATGGAAATCGATGAAGGCGGCATCGGGCAGCAGCTCGTGATGGGCGTACAGGCGGGCCAGCTCGGGGGCGATGGCGGCGATGGGGCTTTGCAGGCGGCAGCCGAACGGCCCCGTGGCCAGACGCAGGCCCGGGCCGGCGAGAAGGCGCTGCACTTCGCGCAATGACAGGTCGCCGAGCTTCATCGTCAGGCGTCGGCGGTGCGGATCAACTGCGCTTCTCCCAGCGCCTGCAGCGCGTCCTCGACGGCGAGCAGGCATTCCTGCATGGAAGCTTCGGCTTCTTCAGCCTGCACGGCGCGCACCAGGTCGGCCGTGCACAGCGGCCGGCCGGCGAGCTCGAGCTGCTGGACGACGAACTGGCTCAGGGGAGAGAGCAGCCGCGTCTCGCAGCTGGCGCGATCGAAGACCAGACGGCCGTCTTCCACGTCCTTGAACAAGAGGCGGTCGCTTGAGTCGACCGGCGCCCACAGGGCATTGCCTTCGAAAGCCATCGATCGATCAGCGTGTCGGGGAGTTGCGGGGCATCGGTGGGCCTGCAGGATAGCAGCGCTGTTGCCAGCAGGATGCGGCGCGCGCGCGACTGTCCGGCCCGTTCAGGGGCGCGACTGCTGCTGTAAAGAAATCCGACAAGCCGCGCCATTCCCGGTGCTCCGGGAGCCGGGAAGCGCGGTTCACCAGCCTGCGAATCAGTAGCTTGGCTTCTGGCCCGTCAGGTACTGCAGGTACGACAGGCACTGGTTCTTGTTCCAGGTCGAGCTGGAGCCCGGTACCGGATAGCCCGCGCCGCACACGCCCTGGTTCCAGATGTCCTTGACGGTCTGGTTCGTCGGGAAATGCGAGCCGCCCTCGGTGCAGGCCTGCAAGTAGCAGGCCATGGCCATGCTCTGGTGGTCGGTGTCGCTGGTCTTCAGGCACGTGTTCAGCGTCTTGTCCTTGTACGTGGTCGTGCAAGTGAAGTAGGTGCTGTACTGGTGCGTCTTGTTGCAGCTCGTGCCGCTGTAGTAGCCGTTGCTGTCGCATTGGCCGGACCACCAGGTCGGCGTCTTGCCCGGCGAAGAGCAGGTGCTGCCTTGGTTGTGGCTGGCATTGCCCGAGACCGAGAAACCCGAAGGCAGCTTGCAGTTGCAGGCCATCACGGGCGTGCTCTTCAAGGCCAGCAGGGCGGGCGCGCCGATGGCGCCAGCGCGCAGCAGGCGGCGACGGCTCGGCGACGCCGGCTTGGCGGCGTCCTGGGACTGCGTCTTCTGGTTTTCGCTCGACTTCATGGCTGGCCTCGATTCGATGTTCTCTTTCGGCTACCGGTGACTCCGGCAGGCCTTGGTCATCACAAATAACGAATTACTTGGGCTGACAAGGCCGGCGGCGCAAACCGGTACTCCCTTTGACTGATTCGCAAGCACGAACCACGCCACCTTGCGCGCCTGTTGCCAACTGCTTGATTCACAACACTTATTTACTGCGCCGGGCCAGAGGCCGGGCCGTGCGAGCGGGCTGTTCGTAAAGCTTGCCGACAAGCCCACCGCTTGCAGGGAATGATGCCGCTTGAATGTGACGTTAGCACCCCCGCGATCAAGGGTCCTGCATGCCCCTGAATGCGCGTCCTACAGGCGCACTACAGGCGTACTACAGGTGCACTACAGGCTTTGCGCGCCGAAGGTGTCGCACTCCTCCAGCTTCCCGCCCTGCAGACCGCGGGTGAACCAGCGCACCCGCTGGGCACTGGAGCCGTGGGTGAAGCTCTCCGGCACGACGGTGCCCTGCGACTTCTTCTGCAGCGTGTCGTCGCCGATCTGGGAGGCCGCGTTCAGGGCCGATTCGATGTCCGCCTGGCTCAGCTCCAGCTGGGCACGCGACTTGTTGGCCCAGATGCCGGCGTAGCAGTCGGCCTGCAGCTCCAGGCGCACGGACAGGGCGTTGTACTGGGTCGCCGAGACCCGGCCGCGGGCGCGGTCGAGCTTCTCGCTGGTGCCCAGCAGGTTCTGGATGTGGTGGCCGACCTCGTGCGCCACGACATAGGCCTGGGCGAACTCGCCCGGCGCGCCGAGCTGGCGGCTCAGCACGTCGTAGAAGGACAGGTCGATGTAGACCTTGCGGTCGGCCGGGCAATAAAACGGGCCCATGGCGGCCTCACCCTGGCCGCAGCCCGTGGCCAAGCGGCCACGGAACAGCGCCAGATGCGGCGCCGGGTATTTCTGGCCGGTCTGGGCAAAGTACTGCGTCCACACGTCCTCGGTGCTGCCCAGCACCTTCTTGACGAAGACCGCGCCGGGGTCCTTGGCGGCCGAGCCCGCATCATGCGCCTGCGGCGCTTGCTGCTGCACCGGCGCGGAACCGCCGCCGCCCGAGAGCAGGCCCAGCACGGTCAGGGGGTTCACGCCGAGCACCCAGGAGGCGATCAGGGCGATGACGATGCCGCCCAGGCCGATGCCGCGCCCGCCGCCGAAGGAAAAGCCACCACCGCCGCCGCCACCGCTGCTGTCGCGATAGTCCTCGACGTTGTCGCTCTCTCGCTGACCATCCAACTTCATTGCCGTGCTCCTGATCCAGATTGCTGCTGGATGCTACCCCGCCTGCGGCGGGACCGGGCATTCAGATCAGTTCGTCCAGGACCTCGATCCAGTGCCGCACCGGTGTGGCCGTGCCGCTCTGCAGCTGCTGCATGCAGCCGATGTTGCCGGTCACGATGGCCTCGGCATGCAGGGGCGCGAAGGCCGCGAGCTTTTGATCCCGCAGCTGCTTGGACAGCACCGGCTGCAGCACCGAATACGTGCCCGCCGATCCGCAGCACAGGTGCGAGTCCTGCGTGGCCAGGCTGATCTCGAAGCCCAGCTCCTTGAAGGCCGACTCCACGCCGCCACGCAGCTGCTGGCCGTGCTGCAGCGTGCAGGGCGGGTGGTAGGCGAGCTTGGGGCGCGCCTTCTTCAGCCGGGACTTGAGCTTGGGCACCAGCTCGGGCAGCAGCTCGCTCACGTCGCGCGTCATGGCGCTGATCCTGGCGGCGCGTTCGGCATAGGCCGGGTCGTGCGCCAGCGCACGGCCATACTCGCGCACCGTCACGCCACAGCCGGAGGCATTCATCACCAGGGCCTCGATGTGGCCTCGCTGGATCAGCGGCCACCAGGCGTCGACGTTGCGGCGCATGTCGGCCAGGCCGCCTTCATGGTCGGACAGGTGCGAGCGGATCGCGCCGCAGCAGCCGGCGTCGTCGGCCACCAGGGTCTGGATGCCGGCGGCGTCCAGCACGCGCGCCGTGGCGGAGTTGATGTTGGGCGCCAGCGTGGGCTGAACGCAGCCCAGCAGCAGGCCGACCTTGCGCTTGTGCACGCGCTGCGGCCAGTCGTGCGCGCTGCGCGGAGCGCGCGCGGGCACCTTGTCCTTGAGCACCGCCGGCAGCAGCGGGCGCACGAGCTGGCCGAGCTTGATCGCCGGCTTGAACAGCGGAGAGGTCAGGCCCTCCTTGAGCAGCCAGCGCTCGATGCGTTCCTGGCGCGGCCGCTCGACCTTGGCCTCGACGATGTCGCGGCCGATCTCCAGCAACTGGCCGTACTGCACGCCGGACGGGCAGGTGCTCTCGCAGTTGCGGCAGGTCAGGCAGCGATCCAGGTGTTCCTGCGTGGCGCGCGTTGGCGTCTCGCCTTCGAGCACCTGCTTCATCAGGTAGATGCGCCCGCGCGGGCCGTCGAGCTCGTCGCCCAGCAGCTGATACGTCGGGCAGGTGGCGGTGCAGAAGCCGCAGTGCACGCAGCGCCGCAGGATGTCTTGCGCGGCCTGGCCTTCGGGCGTGCCCTTGAATTCGGGAGCAAGGTTGGTCTGCATCAGAGCTCGGGGTAGAGGCGGCCGAAGTTGAAGACACCACTCGGGTCGAAGGCCTTCTTCAACTCGCGGTGGATGCGCATCAGCTGCGCGCTCAGGGGCGCGAAGGCGCCGGGCGATTTGTCGAGTGAGCGGAACAGCGTGGCGTGGCCACCCACGCCGGCCGCCATCTCGCGCACCTGCGGGGCAGCCAGCGGCGTGACGACCCAGCGCTGCGCACCGCCCCATTCGATCAGCTGTTCGCCGCGCAGTTCCAGCACCGGCGCGGTGGAGGGCACGGACACACGCCACAGCCGCGCGCCACCCTGCACGGCGCGCGTGGCGCCTTGGAAGAATTCGTCTTCGTGATCGCGCAGGCCGGACCAGAACGGTTGCGCCATGTCCTGTGGGATCACGTCGCCGCCGAGCGTCTGGATGGCGGATCGAACCGCGGCCTGTGCGCCCGCGAGGCGCAGCACCAGCGCGCCATCCCACCATGCGCTCGCGTTCAAGGGCAGCGGCTGGCCGCCCCAGCGGTTGAGCTGCACGAGCGCCTGCGCCTGGCTCATGTCAAAGCGCAGCGTCGCCTCGGCCACCGGCCGCGGCAACACCTTGAGCGAGACCTCGGCGATCAGCCCCAGCAGGCCCATCGAGCCGGCCACCAGGCGCGAGACGTCGTAGCCGGCCACGTTCTTGATCACTGTGCCGCCGAAGTTCATGGCCTCGGCACGGCCGTTGACGAGCGTGAGGCCCAGCACGTGGTCGCGCACCGAGCCTTGTGTCGAACGCGTCGGCCCCGAAAGACCGCAGGCCACCATGCCGCCTATCGTTCCGTTGAGGGGGCCGTTGCCTCCAAAGCGCGGCGGCTCGAACGGCAGGCACTGGCCGTGCTCGGCCAGCAGCGCCTCCACTTCCGCGATCGGCGTGCCGGCCTTGGCGGTGATGTACAGCTCGCTCGATTCATAGGCGCTGATGCCGCTGAAGCCGCTCATGTCGAGCACATCGCCCGTCAGCTCGCCGCCGTAGAAATCCTTGCTGCCGTGGCCGCGGATGCGCAGCCGGCGCTGCTGGGCGGCAGCTTCGCGGATCTGTTCCTGCAGTGCTTCCATCGTCATCGTCAGAAGCGCTCCAGTTCGGGGTGGGCCAGCAACCCACGGCTCACATGCATGCGGCCGTACTCGGCGCAGCGCGACAGCGTGGGGATGACCTTGCCCGGGTTGAGCCCGCCCTGCGGATCGAACGCGCGCTTCACGGCCAGCATCTGCTCGCGCTCGGCGGCCGAGAACTGCACGCACATGCTGGAGAGCTTCTCCACGCCCACGCCGTGCTCGCCCGTCACCGTGCCGCCCATGGCCACGCTGGTCTCCAGGATCTCGGCGCCGAACTGCTCGCAGCGCTTGAGCTGGTCGGGATCGGCGGCATCGAACAGGATCAGCGGATGCAGGTTGCCGTCGCCAGCGTGGAAGACGTTGGCACAGCGCAGGCCGTACTTCTGCTCCATGGCCTGGATCGCTTCGAGAATGTCGGCCAGGCGCTTGCGCGGGATGGTCGAGTCCATGCACATGTAGTCGGGGCTGATGCGGCCCGAGGCAGGAAACGCATTCTTGCGGCCGCTCCAAAAGCGCAGGCGCTGGGCTTCGTCGGCGCTGACCTCGCAGCGCGTGGCGCCACTCATCGTCAACACCTCGACCATCCGGCCGATCTCCTCTTCCACCTCTTCGGGCGTGCCATCGCTCTCGCAGAGCAGGATGGCCTCGGCATCGAGGTCGTAGCCGGCGTGGACGAAGTCCTCCACGGCGGCGGTCATGGGCTTGTCCAGCATCTCCAGGCCGGCCGGGATGATGCCGGCCGCGATGATGTTGGCCACCGCAGCGCCCGCGTGGCGCATGTCGGCGAAGCTGGCCATGATGCAGCGCGCGAGCGCCGGCTTGGGCGTGAGCTTGACCAGCACCTCGGTCGTGACGGCCAGCATGCCTTCGCTGCCGATCACGGCGGCCAGCAGGTCCAGGCCCGGCGCATCGAGCGCGCCGCCACAGCCGAATTCGATGGGCTCGCCTTGCGCGGTGAAGCCCCGCACGGCCAGCACGTTGTGCAAGGTGAGTCCGTACTTGAGGCAATGCACGCCCCCCGAGTTCTCAGCCACGTTGCCGCCGATGGTGCAGGCGATCTGGCTGCTCGGGTCCGGCGCGTAGTACAGGCCGTGCACGGCGGCGGCTTCGGAGATGGCGGCATTGCGCACGCCGCATTGCACGCGCGCCGTGCGGGCCAGCGGGTCGATGGCGACGATCTTCTTGAACTTGGCCAAGGCCAGCGTCACGCCGCCCGCGCTGGGCATCGCGCCGCCGGAAAGTCCCGTGCCCGCACCGCGCGCCACCACCGGCACGTTCATGCCATGGCAGGCCTTGAGCACGGCGGCCACCTGCGCCTCGTCTTCGGGCAGGGCGACGACGAGCGGCCTTTCGCGATAGGCGGTGAGGCCATCGCATTCGTAAGGGATGGTGTCTTCGCGGCGCCAGAGCAACGCGTGCGCCGGCAGATGGCGCGAGAGCTCGCGCACGACGCGCTCCTGCAGGGCGCTGCGGTCGGTTTCGGGGGGAGCGATGGCGTTCACGGAGGGCTTGTAGGAGAGCGGGGCTACTTTAACGTGCCGCTCCTATGATGAAGCGCTTGAGCCTTTGGGGAAGCCATGACGATCGAACGCACCTCCATCACCCAGCGCCTGCTGGGCCACAGCCGCGAGGCCGTCTTCGCCGCCATCGCCGATCCGGCGCGCATCGGCCGCTGGTGGGGGCCGAACGGCTTCACCAGCACGATCGACGAGTTCGATTTCCGCGAGGGCGGCTTCTGGCGCTTCGTCCTGCACGGGCCCGATGGCTCGAACTACCCGAACGAGAACCGCTTCGACGTGATCGAGCAACCGACGCGCGTGGTGGTCGAACACCTGGACCCCGGCGGCACGCACCACTTCATGCTGAGCATCGAGCTGATCGAGCGCCCCGAAGGCAAGACCCTGCTGCGCTGGGCCCAGACCTTCGACACCGAGGCGCACTACGAGAAGGTCCGCGATTTCGTGGACGTGGCGAACGAGCAGAACCTGGATCGGCTGGAGCAGGTGCTGGCCGAGGGCTGAAGCGGACAGCCTTCAGCGGCCCGGCGCGACGACGCGCAGCCAGGGGAACGGTGAGTCCTGCGTGCCAGGCTTCGCCTCGTACAGGGTTTCGACACGCAAGCCGCTCAAGGCCGCTCGGCTGTGATGGTGGTAGTGGGCCGCCAGCTCGGGGTGGCCCAGGGCGGCGAAATGCCGCGTCGAGCGATCGCGCGCGCCGGCCAGTTCGGCTTCGGCGTAGAAAGGGCTGTCCAGGATGTGGACCTCGGGCGCCAGATGCAAGGCCCGCTCGATCACCGCAGCGGGATCGGCGAAGTACTGAAGGCTGGCGGCGAAGACGACGAGGTCGAAATGCTGCCCGCGCAGTTCAGCGGCATCGAGGCCGCCGAGCAAGAAGCGCAGGGTCGTGACGCTGGCGAAGGCGCGCCGGGCCTGCTCGATCTCGGGCACGAGCACGTCGGTCGCCGTGACGTCGGCACCGCAGGACGCCATGCGGTGCGCGAGCCAGCCGTTGCCGCAGCCGACCTCCAGCACCCGGGCGCCTGTACCGCGCCGTGCGAGCCAGTCCAGCAGGCGTGCGCAGGAGAGGCCGCGCAGCCGCCACTCCTCGGCCTGCGGGTGCCCGGCTTCGACGCTGGGCAGTGCGCGCAGCTGCGCGTCGCTGAAGCCACGGCCTTCCTTCTCGCGCAGGGCCAGGTAGCTGGTCTCGAAGCTCATCTTCTCTCTCTCCTCAAAGACTGCGGGCGATGGCCGCCGCGGAGGTGCGCAAGCGCGGCACGAGGGCCAGCGCCTGCGCCAAGGACAGCCGCGCCGCCGGCGCCTGCACGGCAATCGCGCAGCGTACGGCACGGCCGCCGGGGCTGCGCACGGGCACGGCCACGCAGACGAGGCCGTCAACGAACTCCTCGGCATCGACCGCCAGATCCTCGCGCCGCACGCGTTCGAGCTCCTTGTCCAGCGCCTCGCGCGTGGACAGCGTCGTCGACGTGTGGCGGCTCAGCGAGAGGCCGGCCAGCAGCGTCTCGCGCTGGCGTGTGGGCATGAAGGCGAGGAACAGCTTGCCGCTGGCCGAGGCGTGCAGCGGCACGCGGGTGCCGGGCCGAAGGTCCATGCGCAGTGGGAAGGCGGTCTCCACGCGGTCGAGGTAGATCACCTCGGCGCCGGACATGGCGGTGAGGTTCACGCTCTCGCCGATGTCGGCCACCAAGGCGCGCAGCACGGCGTGGCGCACGCCTTGCACGCTGCTGGCGGCCAGCGCCGATTCCGCCAGCCGCAGCGCGCGCGCGGCCAGGGAATAGCGACGGCCATCGGGCTCGCGCTGCAGCAAGGCGCCCGCTTCCAGCTGGCGCAACATGCGGTGCAGCGTGGGCTTGGGCCACGGCGCCAAGGCCTGGAGCTCGGCCAAGCTCTGCGGCCGGCCTTGGGTGGCCAGCAGCTCCAGCAGTTCGAACAGGCGCAGGCCGGGAGAGGCTTCCTCGCTCATAAATCTCAGAATTCGAGACGGATCATGGTTCGAAAACAAGATTATCCCGCGTCTTCGCTAAGCTGGCCTCCCCATGAACTACCAGAATGTCGTCATCACGGGCGCTTGCGGCGGCTTCGGCCAGGCGCTGGCGCGCACGCTGCTGGAGCGTGGCGCCCGCGTGGCCTTGCTGGGCCTGGATGCGGCGCGGCTGGCGGAGTTGCAAGCCATCGCGCCGGAGCGGGCGGGGGTGTACACACCCGACGTGACCGACAGCGCCGCGATGCAGGCCGCGGCGGTCGACTGGCTCGCGCGCTTCGGTACGCCGGACCTGGTGATCGCCAACGCCGGCGTGGCCGGCGGCTTCGACACGGCCGAGGCGTCCGATCTGGCCGTGTTCCGCCGCATGCTGGAAATCAACCTGCTGAGCCTGCCGACGACCTTCCAGCCCTTTCTCGCGCCGATGCGCGAAGCCGGCCGCGGCACGCTGTGCGGCGTGGCCAGCATTGCCGCCTGGCGCGGCCTGCCGGGCAATGGCGCCTATTGCGCGAGCAAGGCCGGCGTCGTGGCGTATCTGCAGTCTCTGCGTGCCGAGTTGCGCGGCTCAGGCCTCACCGTCTCGAGCTGCTGCCCCGGCTACCTGCGCACGCAGCTCACGGCCGGCAACCGCTTTGCCATGCCCGGACTGATGGAGCCTGAGGCTGCGGCCCGCGTGCTCATCGACAGGCTGGAGCGAGGCCATGAATGGATCGTGCTGCCGCGCCGCGCCGGCTGGCTGGCGCGCGCGCTGATGCTGCTGCCCGAGCGCTGGTACGACCGCATCTTGGATTCACAACCCCGCAAACCTCGCGCCGGTGAGGCTGGCGCCACGCCCATCCCGGGCCTGCCGAAGAAGAACTGATTGATGGACACCCGAGACCAATATGCCCTGATCGGCGCCGGCCCCTCCGGCCTGGCTGCCGCCCGCAATCTGCAAAAGGCCGGCCTGCCCTTCCAGGGCTTCGAGACCTGGGACGACATCGGCGGCCTGTGGAACATCGGCAACCCGCGCTCCACGGTCTACGAATCGGCCCACCTGATCTCCAGCAAGCGCACGACGGAGTTCACCGAGTTCCCGATGGCGGACGCCGTGGCCGACTACCCGAGCCACGCTGAGCTGCTGCGCTACTTCGACGCATTCGCCACCCGCTTCGAGCTGCGCCGGCACTTCAACTTTGGCTGCCGCGTGCTGAAGGCGCAGCCCGTGGGAGACGGCGCCGCGCCGCTGTGGCGCCTGAGCTGGGCCGACAAGGCCGGCGCCGAGCACACGGCCGAGTTCAAGGGCCTCGTGATCGCCAACGGCACGCTGGCCGAGCCGAGCATGCCGGCCTTCAAGGGCGAGTTCACCGGCGAGCTGCTGCACACCAGTGCCTACAAGAACGCGGCGCAGATGTTCGGCGGCAAACGCGTGCTGATCGTCGGCGCCGGCAACTCGGGCTGCGACATCGCGGTGGATGCCGTCCATCACGCGCAGTACGTGGACATCTCCGTGCGCCGCGGCTACTACTTCGTGCCCAAGTACGTGTTCGGCCGGCCGGCCGACACCGTTGGCGGCAAGATCCAGCTGCCCGCCCGGCTCAAGCAGTTCATCGACAGCCGCATCCTGCAGTGGTTCACGGGCGACCCGGTACGCTTCGGCTTTCCAAAGCCCGAGTACAAGATGTACGAATCGCACCCGGTCGTGAACTCGCTGATCCTGCATCACCTCGGGCACGGCGATCTCTCGGTGCAGCCGGACATCGATCGCTTTGAAGGCCGCACCGTGCATTTCAAGGGCGGCACGAAGAAGGACTACGACCTCGTGCTCGCCGCCACCGGCTACAAGCTGCACTACCCGTTCATCGAGCGCGAGTTGCTGAACTGGCAGGGCATGGCGCCGCAGCTGCACCTCAACATCTTTGCGCCGCGCTTCGAGAACCTGGCCGTGATCGGCATGGTGGAGGCCAGCGGCATCGGCTGGCAGGGCCGCTACGAGCAGGCCGAGCTGATGGCGCGGCTGTTCAAGCAGGCTGGATCGTCAAGGGCGCGCGCCTTTCACGAGAGCAAGAAGGGCCCGCCGCCCGACCTGTCGGGCGGCTACAAGTACCTGAAGCTCGAACGCATGTCCTACTACGTGCACAAGGACACCTACCGCAACGCCGTGCGCAAGGCTGCAGCCGCGCTGCAGGGCTGACCCACGATGCTGCCGATGCCGAACATCGACGAAGTCCGGTTGAACTTCAACCCGGCTTCGCTGCACGCGCTGAACGCCGTGCTCGCCTTCTTGATGTTCGGCGTGGCGCTGGACACGCGGATCGCGGACTTTCGCCGCGTGCTGAAGATGCCGCTGGCCATGGGTGCGGGCATCGCCGCGCAGTTCCTGCTGCTGCCGGCCATCACGTTCTGCCTGACGCTGCTGATCCAGCCCACGCCGTCCATTGCGCTCGGCATGATCCTCGTGGCCTGCTGCCCGCCGGGCAACATCTCCAACATCATCACGCACCGGGCCGGCGGCAACGTGGCGCTGTCGGTGTCGATGACGGCGATCTCCAACGCGCTGTCCATCGTGCTGATGCCGCTGAACGTGGCCTTCTGGGGCGGCGTGCATCCGGCCGCGGCGCCGCTGCTGCGCTCGATCGCGCTGGACCCGCTGGAGATGGCGATGCACATCGTCATCATCATCGGCGCGCCCTTCGTGGCCGGCATCCTCGTGGCGCAGCGCTGGCCGCAGTTCACCGAACGGGTGAAGAAGCCGGCCCGCGTGCTGAGCCTGGTCTTCCTGGTCGGCTTCATCGTCGCCGCCATTGCGGGCAACTGGCACTACTTCGTCAACTATCTCGGCATGGTGCTGCTGGCCGTCGTCGCGCATGACCTGCTCGCCTACGGCCTGGGCTATGCCACCGCACGCATCGCCGGCCTGGCGGAGTACGACCGCCGCGCGGTCTCTGTCGAGGTCGGCATCCGCAACGCGGGCCTGGGCCTCGGCCTGATCTTCGGCTTCTTCGGCGGGCTCGGCGGCATGGCCGTGGTGGCCGGCGCCTGGGGCTTCATCGACATCATCCTGGGCCTGAGCCTGGCGGCCTGGTGGGCGCGCCGGCCGGTGCAATCGACAGCAGTGCAATGAACATCAAGAACAAGAGAGTCCTGATCACGGGGGCGGACGGCTTTCTCGGTCGCAGCATCGTGGCCGCGTTGGCGCGCAGCGGCGAGTGCGATCTGCTCGTGGCGCAGGACGTGCGTGCTGTGCCGCAGGAGCGCCGTCTGAGCGGCGTTGTCTACGAACAGCAAGACGTGCGCGATCCGCAGCTCGTCGAAAACTTCAAGAAGCACCGCGTGGACACGGTCGTGCACCTCGCGGCCATCGTCACGCCGGGGCGCAAATCCTCGCGCGAGTTCGAATACTCCGTCGACGTGCAGGGCACGCAGAATGTGCTGCAGGCCTGCGTCACCGCGCATGTGGGGCATCTGCTGGTGAGCTCCAGCGGCGCGGCCTACGGCTATCACGCAGACAGCCCCGATTGGCTTGTCGAAACCGATCCACTGCGCGGCAACGAGGTCTTCGCCTACTCGCACCACAAGCGCCTGGTCGAAGAAAGCCTGGAGCTCTACCGGCGCGTGCAGCCGGCACTCAAGCAGACCGTGTTCCGCATCGGTACCATCCTTGGCGAACAGGTGGACAACCAGATCACCGCGCTGTTCGAGAAGCCGCGCCTGATCGCCATCCGCGGCAGCAAGAGCCCCTTCGTCTTCATCTGGGATGAAGACGTCACCGGCGCCTTCTTGCATGCGCTGCGCGGCGGCATCGAGGGCACCTACAACCTGGCGGGCGATGGTGCGCTGAGCGTGCACGAGATCGCCGCGTTGCTGCGCAAGCGCACGCGCGAGTTCCCCGCACCCCTGCTGCAATCGGCCTTGTGGATTGGCTCGCGGCTCGGTGTCTCGCGCTACGGGCCCGAGCAGCTGGACTTCCTGCGCTACAGGCCCGTGCTCGACAACCACCGCCTGAAGAACGAGTTGGGCTATGTGCCCGGCAAGACCAGCCGCGAGGCCTTCCTCGCCTTCGTGGCGGCGCGCGAGCGTCAAGGGCGGCCCTTGTGAACGGCCCCGGACTGAGTCGCAACGACGCGCTGCGCCTCGGCGCCGTCATCGTCATCTGGGGGCTGAACTTCGTCGTCATGAAGGTCGGACTCAAGGGCCTGTCGCCGATGCTGCTCGGCGCGCTACGCTTCGTCGTGGCGGCGGCGCCCTTCCTCTTCGTGGCGCGGCCCGGCCTGCCGGCACGCTATGTGATTGGCTATGGTCTTGCGCAGGGTCTGGGCCAGTTCGGCCTGCTGTTTCTGGGCCTCAAGCTCGGCATGCCAGCCGGCATGGCCTCGCTGGTGATCCAGACACAGGCCTTCTTCACGCTGCTGATCGGCATGTTCGTCCTGCACGAGCGCTGCCGGCCCGCGCAATGGCTGGGCCTTGCGGTCGCGCTGGCGGGCCTCGTCGCCATTGCCGCCGCGCACGGCAGCAGCCCGGGTGAGATGACCTTGATCGGCTTCTTGCTGACCGTTGGCGCCGCCTTCATGTGGGCCTGCGCGAATGTGTTGGGCCGGCTGGCTGCACGCGTGCACGATTACGAGCCGGTGAACTTCATCGTCTGGACCAGCCTCGTGCCCGTCCTGCCCTTCTTCGCACTGGCCTGCGGGATGGACGGTGTCGACTCGGTGCTGACGCAGCTGCGGGGCATCGACCTGACCGGCTTCCTCGCCGTGCTCTTCCTGGGCCTGCTCTCCACGCTGCTGGCCTACAGCCTGTGGACGCAGCTGCTCAAGAAGCATCCGGCGGCCAAGGTGGCGCCGTGGTCCTTGCTCGTGCCCGTGGTGGGCATGAGCGCCGCCGCCGTCGCCTTCGGCGAGCGCCCGCAGCCGCTGCAGTGGGTCGGCGCGCTGCTGGTGCTGGCCGGGCTGGTGATCAACCAGGGTGGGGCCTGGTTCAGGCGTTGAACCCGCAGGCCTGAAGGCTCGGGGCTCGCTATGCCTTCTTGCGAGCCGGCGCCTTCTTCGCAACAGACGCCTTCTTCGCAACAGGCGGCGCTGCCACCGCGCTCATGTCCTTCATCGCGCCGGCGGCGAGATGTCCGAACTGCTCGCTGAGTGCGCCCCACCACTTCATCGGGTCGATGGCGGCTTGCGGCGTGCTGGAGGTGCTGGTCTTCGCAGCGGGCTTGGTGGCCGTCTTGCTTGCCGGCTTCTTCGCGGCAGGCTGAGGGGCTGCGGCTGCCTTCGGAGCTGGAGCCGGCGCAGGAGCGGACGCGGGCATCGTGGCCGGTTTGAACTTGAGCGCCTCGCTCAGATCGCCCATCGGCACGTTCATCGTCTTCAGCGTAGCCAGCGTCATGCGCTGGACTTCCAGGGCCTGGACGGTCACGCCGAGCATCTTGGCGTTCTGGTCGAGCCAGTACTGCACGGCCTTGAGCTCGGCAATGCGCTTGTCCAGCTCTTCGGGGTTGAGGGTGGGGGCCACCCATTGATTCATGCCCGGGATCTGAGCGCCGGCGTTCTTGGTCAGCCCTTCGAGGAACTCGAAGCCGGGGATGAACTTGGCGAAAGGGTTCTCGGTCATCGTGGCTCCTGTGCTGGTGGACCGATGCTAGTGGATTCTTTCGACCTTGAAGCCCTGCGCAGCGAGCAAGGTGGGCAAGGCCTTCGGTCCGGTCATGTGCAGCGCGCCGACGGCCACGAGCGCCGGCTTGCCCTTGGCATGCAGCGCCGCGATGCGCTCGGCCAGCGGGCCGTTGCGGCCGTCGTTGAGGCGGCGCAGCCATTCGCGCGCGGCGGGGCTGTTGGCGCAGTTGCACCACTGCTCGTAGTGGGCCAGGGTGTCGAGATCGCCGTCGGCCCAGGCGACGCTGAGCTTCACCATGGCCTGGCGGCTGGCCTTGTCTTCGAGCTCCTTCAGCGACTCGTTGATCATCGTCGCCATGTCGGCCGGCGATGCCGTGGTCAGCGCCTTCATCTGTTCTGCCGCCGTCTCGAGGCCGACGACGGGGCGGTGGTTGTTCACGGCCAGGCTGGTCAGCACGAAGTCCTGGCCGAAGCCGATCTCCAGGCCGTCGCGTTTGGCCATCAGCGCCGAGAGCGTGGTCAGTTGCAGGATCGGGTGCTCGCTGGACAGGGCCGTGACGTAGGCCGCGGGCACGCAGGCGGCCGTGACGGCAGCCATCAGCTGTTGCGCCTGCGCGGGCGTGAACTTGGCGGCGGGCAGATCGTCCTTTTTTGCCGCGCTGATGGAGGCGCTGAGAGCTGCCGGATCGCTCATGTCGACTTCGGTCGCCAGCACTTGGGTCTCGGCCCACGCCTTCGTCAGGCCGGGGCCGGGCACCAGCCATTCGCTGCGACCGAGGTGCAACGTGCCGTAGAGGTAGGAGCTGTGGCCGTCACGGCTGATGCGCCACAGCATGCCGTGGTCGGGTTTGGATTTGGCGGTAACGCTCGGCGCGGGCGGCGGCGCGCTGCAATCGTCAGCGGCCCGGGCCGGTCCATGCAGGAAGAGGAGGGGAAGAAGGACGGCCAGGGTCGGCAGCAGCTTGCGCATCATCGAGAGGTCAGTGTCGGAAGCCTATGGAGCGAGCTTGCCGGACCTCGGGCTTGAGGCGGTGCTCGCCTTCGAGTTGTAGCAGGAATTCGTCGGGCGTTATCGGCTCGCCGAGGATCTCGACCTGCTGGCGCACGGCGGCGAAATCACCGGGCGTGAGGGCGTCGAGCTTGAGCAGCCGCTCCACTTGCTCGGGTGTCGCCTCGCCGCCGGCTTCGCGTTCGAACATGCGCCGGCGCTGGTCCGGCAGCAGCGCCTTGAAGCGGATCTTGAAGGCGAAGCGGCGCAGCGCGGCTTCGTCGAGTTCTTCAAACAGATTGGTCGTGCAGATGAAGATGCCGGCAAAGCGTTCCATGCCGGCGAGCATTTCGTTCACCTCGCTGACCTCGTAGTTGCGCTCGGCCATGCGCCGGCTGCGCAGGAAGCTGTCGGCCTCGTCGAGCAGCAGCACGGCGTTCTCGGCCTGCGCGGCTTCGAACATGCGAGCCATGTTCTGCTCGGTTTCGCCGACGAACTTGCTGGCCAGATCGCTGGCCTGGCGGATCATCAGCGGGCGCTGCAACTCGGCAGCGATGTGCTCGGCCAGCGCGGTCTTGCCGCTGCCGGGCGGGCCGTAGAAGCAGAGGTTGCCGACACCGCGCCGCGCCAGTGCGGCGACGATGCGCGGGATCTCAAAGCGCGATTCGACGTTGAGCAGGTCGAGCGCGTACTGCGTGATCACGGGCCGCGCCGCGTGCTCGCCCGCGCCCTGGCCCAGCGCCTTGTCGGCACCGCGCAGCTGGCGTTCGATCAGCTTCTCGCAGTCCTCGGGCGCGCCGGCCAGCGCGGCGAAGCGCACGGCGGTGCGGATCTGGGCGGGCGTGAGGCCGCGTCTTTCAGCCAGTCGCGAGACGAATTCAGGCGACACCTTCACGTCGGCCAGCGCCTTGGATACGAGGCTTAAACGCGCGCCGGGCGGCGGTGATTTGAGCTCGATGTGGTACTGGAAGCGGCGACGGAAGGCCGGGTCGATCTGCTCGATGCGGTTGGTGATCCAGATCACCGGCACGGGGTTGGTCTCCAGGATCTGGTTGACCCAGGCCTTGCCGCTGACGGAGTTGGAGGCGGGCGCGTCGAGCGCGGAATCCAAGCGCGCGATCAGCTGGGCCGTGTCGTTCGAGAGCGGCGGGAAGACGTCCTCCACCTCGTCGAACAGCAGCGCCACATTGGCGCTGGCCTTCAGGAAGACCTGGCTGATCTGCAACGAGCGGTAACGGTCGCGGCCAGAGAGCGAGTTGCCGTCGCGATCGGCGTATTCCACTTCGTAGAGGTCGAGCCCGGCTGCCTGCGCCGCCACCTTGGCCATCTCGGTCTTGCCGGTGCCGGGGGGGCCGTAGAGCAGCACGTTGACGCCGGTCTCGTGGCGCGCCACGGCCTGGCGCAGCAGCGTGCCCAGCATGGAGAGGTCTTCGACCACGAACTGGAAGTCGCCTTCGGTCAGCTGGCTCTGCGTGGCGGGGCGCGTGAACACGGCCATCAGGTCGTGCGGGCCCTGGTACTCGCGCATCAGCACGGGCGGCAGCTGGTCGCTGACCTTCATCAGGTCGGCCAGGTCGGTGATGTTGTGTTCGGAGATCAGGTTCTCCACCATGCCGATGCGTTCCAGGCGCGAGCCGGCGCGCAGCGCCTCGGCCACTTCGCGCTCGTCCACACCGGCCACTGCGGCGATGGCGGCGAAGGCTTCCTGCGCCGTGTTGACCTTGAACTCCACCAGCGCGCCACGCAGCTCGCGCTGGTAGCGAGCCAGGGTGCCGTAGAGCAGGATGGCGCGCTCGGCCGGGTTCAGCTGCAGCAGCGCGCCCAGAGCGGCGATGTTCTTCTCGACGAGGGTCGATTCCTTCTTGAGCTCGCGGTCCAGCCATTCGCTGGTGGTGGCGAGCAGGGCCATCATGTCCTTGGGCGCGTCCTTGACGTACTCGTCGAGGTAGAAGAACAGCGTGGCCTCGGCGAAGGGGCCGTTCCACACGCCATAACGCTCAAGAAAAGCGGTGTCGGAAAGCGCCTCGTGCCCGGCCCACGCCTGGTTGCCCTGGCAGCGGATGGCGAGGTAGTCGCGCAAGCGCCCCAGCACGCGCAGCGGCCACACGAGGTGGCGGCCGGTGAAGGAGAGCAGGCCATTGAAGTCGCGGCGCAGGTTGAAGCGGTTGGCGTGCTTGACGGTGAGCGTCAAGACGAACTGCGAGCACATGCGGTCCAGGACCGGAGCCTCCTTGAGGCCGGGTGAGGGCAGTACATGGGCGGCCGAGCGAGCGTCGGCCAGACGCTTCGCCATGGGCAACTCCTGCGGGTCTGTGCGGGCCCATCATTGCGCAGCCCAAGCCCGAGAACAAGTGCTGGGGTACAGCCAAAAAACTCGGATATCGAGATTTTTTTACGGGCTGCGCGGCGGACGGATATCCTCGCGTGATTTGCTCGGGGCCGCTCAGGCCCCCGAGCGCAGGTTCAGTGCATCACCACCGGCTGGTTGCCGAGGTCGGCGTAGGTCTGGATGAAGTCGTCGAGTTCCTCTTCCGAGGGCTCGGTTTCGATGAGTGCGGTCACGCCGTCCTGGAATGCTTCAGCCAGCGCGCCTTCGATGAAGATTTCCTTGCGGGCGAACTTGTCGACGATCTCGAAGCCGCCGCGGGACAGCTTCCACTCTGGATTGGCATCCAGCAGCTCACCGTGGGTCGTGGAGTCCACCTCGACGTCGAACTGAACGACGACATAGCTCGGGGAGTTGTACAGCATTTGCATGGCGGATTCCTCTCTATCTCGTGGACCTAGCTTGGGTCACGGCCGAGGCTTTCAAGGCCCGGCTCCACACGCCTACAACTCAAATTGCGTTGACCTGGCTGACATAGTCTCAGACGCTTTGCATTGGCGATACACCAAGCTGGGTGGCGACTGAGGCGAAAACGGGACAACATCACGCCACAGTGATTTGGCTCATGGCGGCACTGCTGATTTGAGCTCCAGCAGCCATCCGCGCCGTGTCGGATCACCGCTCATCAGCCTGACGGGCAAGACGTGGTGCGGGGGATCGAGCCAGAGTTCGAGGGCGCTGGCCCATTCCTGTCGGGCTTCGCGCCGGCAATGCCAAAGCCCCTCCTCGCGGCTCCGCCATTCGAAATGCCAGGGCGCAGCTTCGCCGCGTGTGCTCGCGATGACGAGCTCGACCGCCCGACCGACCGATCGGGCGGTCGAGGCCAGCGCGGCGAGCTGCAGCCACCATGAAATCACGTTCTGCGCGCCCTCGGGCAAGGGGAGGACTGCGCTGCTGGCCGAGTAGCGGATCAGCCCTTCTTCGCGGCGGAGGTTCGCGGCGGAAGGTCGTGCCGCGGGCGTCGCGTTCACCGCGCAGTTCGGCATAGCGCTCAGGTTCCACGCCCTCAGCGCTCAGGCGGCCCAGGCTGCGCCAGCCGGGCATGGGACGATCTCCGGCACTGCGATCCCATTGCAGGCGATAACGGATAGCGGCCGGCTTTCACAGTCCAGCTCAGCACGGCTTCGCCCCCTCGCGACCACTGAGCACGAGCCGGTAGCGCCATTGCACTGGTGGCGGCGGATTCCAGGGCGATGGTGCGCTGGGGCATCGCACAATGCTGCCCATCGCTCCGGCGCATTACGATCCCCCGAAAGATGAAGCTCGCCACCTACAAGGACGGTTCGCGCGACGGCCAGCTGGTCGTCGTCTCGCGCGATCTCACCAACGCCCACTACGCCAACGGCATCGCCACGCGCCTGCAGCAGGTGCTGGACGACTGGAACTTCATGAGCCCGCAGCTCGAAGACCTGTACACCCAGCTCAACCACGGCAAGCTGCGCCACGCCTTCGCCTTCGATCCCAAGCTGTGCATGGCGCCGCTGCCGCGTGCGTACCAATGGGCTGATGGATCCGCCTACATCAACCACGTGGAGCTGGTGCGCAAGGCGCGTGGTGCGGAAGTGCCCGAGAGCTTCTATACCGACCCGCTGATGTACCAGGGCGGCAGCGATGATTTCATCGGTGCCGTTGAAGGCGCGCGCTTCGTCAGCGAAGCCATGGGCATCGACTTCGAGGCCGAGATCGCCGTCGTCACCGGCGACGTCAAGATGGGCGCCACGCCCGATGAGGCGCTCGAAGGCGTGCGCCTGCTGATGCTGGCCAACGACTGGAGCCTGCGCAACCTCATCCCCGCCGAGCTGGCCAAGGGCTTCGGCTTCTTCCAGAGCAAGCCAGCCACGGCGTTTTCGCCCGTGGCGGTCACGCCCGATGAGTTGGGCGAGGACTGGAAGGGCGGCCGCGTGCAGCTCACGCTGCAGAGCATGTGGAACGGCCGCAAGGTCGGCAATTGCGAGGCCGGACCGGAGATGACCTTCCACTTCGGCCAGCTGATCGCCCACATCGCGAAGACGCGCAATGTTCGCGCCGGCTCCGTCGTGGGTTCAGGCACCGTGTCGAACAAGGACTGGAGCCACGGCTACAGCTGCATCGCGGAGAAGCGCGCCATCGAGACCATCGAAGGCGGTGCACCGAAGACCGAGTTCATGCGTTTCGGCGATTCCATCCGCATCGAGATGAAGGGCCGCGACGGCCAGAGCATCTTCGGTGCGATCGACCAGGAGGTACTGTCATGCAACGAAGAAGCTTTGTCCTGAGCGCCCCCCTTTTCCTCGTCGTGTCGCCGGCGTTTGCGGTGAGCGAGACCGACGCCGCCAGCGGCATTCGCGCGGCGCTGGAGAAGGGCGCCAGCTCGGCCGTCAGCCTGCTGGGCCGCAACGATGGCTTCCTCGGCAATCCGCAGGTGCGCATCGAGCTGCCCGGCAGTCTGAAGACGGCGGCCAAGCTGGCGCAGGCCGCAGGCCAGGGCCGCAAGGTCGATGAGCTGGTCACCGCCATGAACCGCGCGGCCGAGGCGGCGGTGCCAAAAGCCAAGGCACTGCTCGTGCAGGCCGTCAAGAACATGAGCGTGGAAGATGGCCTGAAGATCCTGCGCGGCGGCGACGACGCGGCCACGCGCTTCTTCGAGGCCAAGACCCGCGAGCCGCTGGCGCGCGAGTTCCAGCCCATCGTCGAGCAATCCACGCGCAAGGTCTCGCTGGCCGAGAAATACAACGCCGTGGCCGGCAAGGCCGCGGGCTTTGGCCTGCTGAAGAAGGAAGACTCCAACATCGACAGCTACGTGACCGGCAAGGCGCTCGACGGCCTGTTCTTCATGATCGGCGAGGAGGAGAAGAAGATCCGCAAGGATCCGGTCGGCACGGGCAGCGCGCTCCTGAAGAAGGTGTTCGGCGGGCTGTGAGCATCACGACGTCACACGACATCACCGACGAGGCCCAGCTTCGGGCGCTCTACGGCTGGCCGGGCGAGACCTCGCTGGCCAAGGAGTGCGATCACGTCCACCCGCTCTACGCGCCCTACATCGAGGCCGCGCCGTTCGCCGTGCTCGCCACGCGCGGGCCCAAGGGCCTGGACACCTCGCCGCGCGGCGACGGCCCGGGCTTCGTGCAGATCCCTCGACGAGAAGACGCTGCTCCTGCCCGATCGGCGCGGCAACAAGCGCGTGGACAGCCTGCGCAACGTGCTGCACGACCCCGAGGTCGCCCTGCTCTTCCTGATCCCCGGCATCCCCGAGGCGCTGCGTGTCAACGGCCGCGCGCGCATCAGCACCGATCCGGTCTTGCTGCAGCGCACCGCGCATGAAGGCGTCCTGCCGCTGTCGGTGCTGGTCATCGAGGTGAAGCTGGTGTTCTTCCAGTGCGCGCGGGCCATCAAGCGGGCCGGACTCTGGGATGCTTCGGTGCAGATCGGCCGCGACCGGCTGCCCTCGCCGGGCCTGATTCTGCAGACGCTCAGCGCTGATGCCATCGACGCTGTCGCCTATGACGGCGAGCTGCAGGAACGCCAGCGGCGCACGATGTATTGAAGCTGAACGACAATACGCAGCTGCATTTGATTCCCAGCCTTTCATGAACGAGACCACGCCCGAGCCGATTCCGACGCCAGCCGAAGCCCCTGCACCCGTGCAGGACGCTGCTGCGGAAGTTGCTTCCGAGCCGATCACCGAAGCTTCGCCTGCCGATGAGGCTGCGCCCGCGGCCGAAGCCGGCCCCGATGTTGCCGCCCAGCTCAAGGCCCTGTTCCCTGCGCTGTTCACCGGCGGGCACAAGCCGCTGAAGCTGCGCATCCAGGCCGACATCCAGGAGCGCGCCCCGGGCCAGTTCACCAAGGCCCAGCTCTCGGCCTTCTTCCGCCGCTACACGGGCAACACCGGCTACTTGATCGCGCTGACCAAGTCCAAGACCCGCTTCGACCTGGACGGCAACGAGGCCGGCGAGCTCAGCGAGGAACACCTCGCTGCCGCCAAGGAAGAGCTGACGCGCCGCCGCAACCTCAAGAACGAGCGCGTGGCTGCCGAGCGCGAGCAGGAAAACCTGCTGGTCCAACAGCGCCGCAACCGCGCCGGCCTGCTGTGGGATTTCGAGCGCACCACGCTCACGCTGAAGAACTTCTGCACGCTCAAGGGCGTGAGCGAAGAGGAACTGCCGGGCCTGCTCGACATCGCCCGCAAAGAGCGCTCCGAGATGCCACCGCGCGAAGAGCGCCCGCAGCGCCAGGGCCAGCGGCCGGATCAGCGCCCGGATCAGCGTCGTGAGGGTGGGCAGCGCCGTGATGGCGGCCAACGCCCGCCACGCGGCGAACAGCAGCAGCGCCGGGAAGGCCGGCCTACATCTGCTCCCAAGGAAGGCCGTCGTAACGCCAGCCGTTGAGCTTCCCTCGCTGGAAGTTCTCGTTAGGATCGCCCTCGAAGCCGTGCAAGACGTTGATCACCTCGGTGAACCCTGCGGCTTCGAGCGCCTGACCCGCCGCAATCGTGCGCGCGCCTGAGCGGCACAGCAGCACGACCGGCTTGCTCACCTCGCCGCCCGCCTCGCGCTTCACCTTCGCGGCGAAGCCGGCCGGGTCGGTCGCCATCTCCGGATACTCGTACCAGGCCACGTGGACCACGCCGGGCGGATGGCCGACGTAGAGGTACTCGATCTCCATGCGCACGTCGACGAACAGGGCCTCGGGGTGGGCCTGCAAATAGGCTTGCGTTTCGGTGGGAGACAGGTGCTTCATACAATCGGCGGAACCATGAACGCTCACACCACCTTCACTCGCGGCGCGGCTCTGCCTGGCATTCTGCAACAACGCATCGCCATCCTCGATGGCGCGATGGGCACGATGATCCAGCGCTACAAGCTGTCCGAAGCCGATTACCGCGGTGAGCGCTTCCAGGATCACGCCAAGGATCTCAAGGGCAATAACGACTTGCTTGTGCTGACCAAGCCCGAGGTCATCACCGAGATCCACGAGCAATACCTGGCCGCCGGCGCCGACATCATCGAGACCAACACCTTCGGTACGACCAGCGTCGCGCAGGAAGACTACGGCCTCGAAGCCTTCGCCTACGAGATGAACGTGGCCGCCGCCCAGCTGGCCCGCGCCGCCTGCGACAAATACTCGACGCCGACCAAACCGCGCTTCGCCGCCGGCGCCCTCGGCCCCACGCCGCGCACGGCCTCGATCAGCCCAGACGTGAACGACCCCGGCGCTCGCAACGTCGACTTCGACACGCTGCGCGCGGCCTATTACGAGCAGGCCAAGGGCCTGCTGGAAGGCGGCGTGGACCTGTTCCTGGTCGAGACCATCTTCGACACGCTCAACGCCAAGGCCGCGATCTTTGCGCTCGACGAGCTGATGGACGATACCGGCGAACGCCTGCCCGTCATCGTCTCCGGCACCGTGACCGATGCCTCCGGTCGCATCCTCTCCGGGCAGACGGTGACCGCCTTCTGGCATTCCGTGCGCCACGCCAAGCCGCTGGCCATCGGCCTGAACTGCGCGCTGGGTGCCACGCTGATGCGCCCCTACATCGAAGAGCTGGTGAAGGCCGCCGGCCCCACGGCCGTCAGCTGCTACCCGAACGCCGGTCTGCCCAACCCGATGAGCGACACGGGCTTTGACGAGACGCCTGACGTCACCGCGCGCTTGCTCGGTGAATTCGCGGCCAGCGGCTTCCTGAACATCGCGGGCGGCTGCTGCGGCACGACGCCCGAGCACATCGCCGCCATCGCTGGCAAGCTCAGCGGCTACAAGCCGCGCGCGAGCGGCGAGAAGTTCTTCAGCGCGCTGACGGAAGCAGAAGCCGCCTGATCCGCGCTCAGAGCCGCAGGAGCGCCGCCATGTCGATGGGCACGCGGAACTCGTGCGGCGCCAGACTCTCCACCACGGCGGTATCGGGCGAATTCGTCTCGCGCCTGACGGCCTGCGGGAGCGGCCGGCCGGCGGCGTCGGTCAACACGGCCACCCTCGGCGCCGTGGTGCGCTCACCGCGGCGGTAGACCATGCCGATCTCGCCCGAGGCCAGCTTCACCAAGCTGCCGGGCGGATACAGGCCCACTGTGCGCACCAGCGCGGCGCCGGCTTCGTCGGGCTGCTTGTTTTCATCCAGGTAAACCGCCCGCGCCGCATGGGCGCTGCTCTGGGCCAGCCGCGTGCGCCGGGGTGTAGAGCCGGGCTGCGAAGACATCGATGCGCGCCAGCATCCGGGCCAGTTGCAGGGCGGGCTCGCGGCCATCGATCTGTCCGGGCTCGGTGTCGTGGTGCAGGCGCACGGCGTCGAGCCAGAGGCTGTGTCGCACACCGAGCCGGGCCAGGAAGCGCGCCGCGCGGTCGCCGTGGCCGCGGATGGTTTCCAGCTGCTGCGTCGAGATGCGTTCGGCCTGGCCGGCCAGCTGATCCTGCTCGCGCACGATCGCCACATTCATCGACAGCGCCGCATGCGTCAGCGCCTGGCGCCAGGGATCGGGCCAGACCATCTGCTGAGCGCACAGCTCGGCCAGGGCCAGGCACAGCAGGCCGTGTCGCGCGCTGTAGTGCTGGCTTTGCTGGCCGGCATCGAAGATCAGCAGCGTGAGCGTGGCGTCCGGCGCGCGCAGCACCTGGGCCACGGCTTCGTCGTGGATGCGCCCCAGGCGCGGCAGGAAGTCCTCGGCGCGCGGGTTGGACAGCAGCTGGTGCGTGCGCTGCTGCAGGTCGGCCCACACGCCGGTGGGGCCGAGGTCCTGGCTGCGCAGGTGATCGAAATCGAAGTCGGTGTCCGGTGCGTCGGGCGACACCTCGGCCATGCGCTGGCGGCTGGCGGCATCGATCTCGTCCATGTGGACGTAGACGCCGCGCAGCAGCAGGGCCTGGACTTGCGGTGTGTCGCGGAGCAGGTAGCCGGCGCTCATGAGGAGGCGGCCTTCGGAGTCCCGGAGCGGGAAGTCGAGCGTCTCGTCAAACGAGAGCAACTCTGCGGGGATGGGGATCAGGCTCAAAGGGGCGTGGCTGAGTTTTTCTGCAGGATGCGGGCATTGTCGTCACGGATCGGGGGGATTTCGAGGGACCTACGGGTAAAATCGCCCCCCGATCCAAGGAGCGTTGCAACGGGGGACACCTCGCCAGGCTTGGACCATGACAACGACGCTCACCGAACCATGTCATTCATGGCCGCGGTGAGCCTGCGGCCGAGCCCTCTATGCACGCCACCGTCACTGCGTCAGTCGCCCCGCCCGCCATGAAGCTCTCCGGCCTGGAGCCGGTCCTGATCGAGCCGGGCACGCTCTTCGTCAACGTCGGCGAGCGCACCAACGTCACCGGCTCCAAGGCTTTCGCGCGGCTGATCCTGAACGGCCAGTTCGAGGAGGCCGTGGCCGTTGCCCGTCAGCAGGTTGAGAACGGCGCGCAGGTGGTGGACGTGAACATGGACGAGGCCATGCTGGACAGCAAGGCGGCCATGGTGCGCTTCCTGAACCTGCTGGCTTCCGAGCCCGATGTGGCGCGCGTGCCGATCATGATCGACTCCTCCAAGTGGGAAGTGATCGAAGCCGGTCTGAAGTGCATCCAGGGCAAGGGCATCGTCAACTCGATCTCGCTGAAGGAAGGCGAGGCCGAGTTCAAGCGCCAGGCCAAGCTCGTGCGCCGCTACGGCGCCGCCGCCGTGGTGATGGCTTTCGACGAAAAAGGCCAGGCCGACACCTTTGCCCGCAAGACCGAGATCTGCGAGCGCGCCTACCGCGTGCTGGTCGATGAAGTGGGCTTCCCGCCCGAAGACATCATCTTCGACCCCAACATCTTCGCCATTGCCACCGGCATCGAGGAGCACGACAACTACGCCGTGGACTTCATCAATGCCACGCGCTGGATCAAGCAGAACCTGCCGGGCGCCAAGGTGTCGGGCGGCGTCTCCAACGTGAGCTTCAGCTTCCGCGGCAACGATCCGGTGCGCGAGGCCATCCACACCGTCTTCCTGTACCACGCCATCCAGGCGGGCATGGACATGGGCATTGTCAACGCCGGCATGGTCGGCGTGTACGACGATCTGGAGCCGCAGCTGCGCGAGCGCGTGGAAGACGTGGTGCTGAACCGCCGCAGCGATGCGGGCGAGCGCCTGGTCGAGATCGCCGACAGCGCCAAGGGCGCGGCCAAGGATGATTCCGCGCGCCTGGCCTGGCGCGTGGGCACGGTGGAAGAGCGCCTCTCGCACGCCCTCGTGCATGGCATCACCGACTTCATCACCGAAGACACCGAGGAATGCTGGCAGGCCATCCGAGCGCGCGGCGGCCGCCCGCTGCACGTGATCGAGGGCCCGCTGATGGCCGGCATGAACGTGGTGGGCGATCTCTTCGGCGCCGGCAAGATGTTCCTGCCGCAGGTGGTCAAGAGCGCGCGGGTGATGAAGTCCGCCGTGGCCCATCTCGTGCCCTACATCGAGGAAGAAAAGCGCCAGCTGGCCGCTGCCGGTTCGGATGTGCGCTCCAAGGGCAAGATCATCATGGCCACGGTCAAGGGTGATGTGCACGACATCGGCAAGAACATCGTGACCGTGGTCCTGCAGTGCAACAACTACGAAGTCGTGAACATGGGCGTGATGGTGCCCGCGCAGGACATCCTGAAGAAGGCCAAGGAAGAAGGCGCCGACATCATCGGCCTGTCCGGCCTGATCACGCCGAGTCTTGAGGAAATGCAGCACGTCGCCGCCGAGATGCAGCGCGACGAGTACTTCCGCGGCCGCTCCCTGCCCCTGCTGATTGGCGGCGCCACCACCAGCCGCGTGCACACGGCCGTCAAGATCGCGCCGCATTACGAAGGCCCGGTCGTCTACGTGCCCGATGCTTCGCGCTCGGTCGGCGTGTGCACCGATCTGCTCAGCGAGGAGCGCTCGCAGAACTTCCTCTCTGAACTCAAGACCGACTACGACAAGGTGCGCGAGCTGCACGCCAAGAAGAAGACCACGCCGCTGGTCACGTTGGCTCAGGCGCGTGCCAACAAGGCGCGCGTGGACTTCGCGCCGGTGGCGCCGAAGTTCCTCGGCCGTCGCGTCTTCAAGAACTACGACCTGGCCGAGCTGGCCGATTACATCGACTGGGGCCCGTTCTTCCAGACCTGGGACCTGGCCGGACCGTATCCCGCCATCCTCGACGATGAGATCGTCGGCGAGCAAGCGCGCAAGGTCTTTGCCGATGCCAAGGCCATGATGGCCAAGGCCATCGCCGGGCGCTGGTTCACGGCGCACGCGGTGATCGGGCTCTACCCGGCCGCGCAGGTCGAGGACGACGACATTGCGATCTTCCAAGACGAGTCGCGTTCGCAGAAGCTCATGACCTGGCACGGCCTGCGCATGCAGTCCGTGCGGCCGGTGGTGGATGGCGTGCAGCGGCCCAATCGCGCGCTGTCCGATTTCGTCGCACCGCAAGGCGACTATGTCGGCGTGTTCGCGGTGACTGCGGGCCTCGGTGTGGAGAAGAAGGAAGCCGAGTTCCTCGCTGCGCACGATGACTACTCGGCCATCATGCTCAAGGCCCTGGCCGACCGCTTTGCAGAAGCCCTGGCCGAGCGCATGCACGAGCGCGTGCGCCGCGAGTTCTGGGGCTATGCCGACGACGAGCACCTGAGCAACGAGCAGCTGATCGGCGAGCAGTACCGCGGCATTCGCCCGGCGCCTGGCTATCCGGCCTGCCCGGATCACCTCGTCAAGCGCGACATGTTCAAGCTGCTGGTGCCCGAAGAGATCGGCATGGGCCTGACCGAATCGATGGCGATGACGCCAGCGGCCTCGGTTTCCGGCTTCTACCTCGCGCACCCGGATGCGGCGTACTTCAACGTTGGCAAGATCGGCGTAGACCAGCTGGCCGATTGGGCGCGTCGTGCGGCCTTGTCCGACGAAGACGCGCGGCGCGCGCTGGCGCCGCTGCTCGGCTGAGCCCTCGGCTGAAACATCCGCTGACATCCTCGCGCGCGGAATCGACGCATTCCTACACGCGGCGTGGCACGCTCCCGTTACATCTGTGCATGACAAACAGGAGGTCCCCATCATGAACAAGCACATCGCCATCGCCACCCTCACCGTCGGTCTGCTGAGCGCCGGCCTGGCGCACGCCGCCCCGGCCGCTTACAGCAAGGCCGAACTCGACAAGCTCTGCAAGGGCTGCTCGTACGTCACCAACGTCCATACGGAGACTCGCCAGGGCAAGGCCAGCGGCGTCGGTGTCGTGGGCGGCGCCGTGGTGGGCGGCCTGCTCGGCAATCAAATGGGCGGCGGCACGGGCAAGGCGCTGCTCACCGCGGGCGGCGCGGTGGCCGGCGGCGTGGCCGGCAATGAGATCGAGAAGAACAGCAAGAAGTACACCGTGTGGGTGATCCGCATGGTGGGCCGTGACGGCGCCACGCACACCCGAGAGCAGGCGCGCAATCCGGAGCTGCGCGCAGGCGACGTGGTCGCGTACGAGAACGGCGCCTACGTTCGCCGTTGATCTTGCTTGCTTCTCGACTGGCCAGCAGGCCTGCAATTGCACGGCCTCGGCCATCTGCGCGCCCATCTGCGCGGCCGTGATGCGTTCGCTGCCGGCCATGTCCGCGATGGTGCGGGCCACGCGCAGCACGCGGTGATAGCTGCGGCCTGACCCGGCCAGCTGCGCCGCAGCCTTGTCGTGCGCTTGCGCGCGCGCGCTGCGGCGACGCGGGTCTGCCCGTCGGCCGCCGCGGCGAGTTGGGCCGGCGCAATCGACGGTGGCAGCCCGCGTGAGAGCGAGAGTGCAGGCCAGTCAGCTACGGAAAGCGTGGGACATGGAAAGCCTCTCAAGACTGGTCGTTTAGGGCCTTGGCCCCCAATGCCCAGCGGCTCGGAAAATCGGCGTGGCGCAGCGCCGGTTCTGCGGCCAGCACGCCGACGTCCACGAGGCCGAGGGCTACGAAGGGGTCGCTGGCGAGCATTGCGTCGAGTTCAGCGCGATCTTCACAGTGCGCCGCAATGAGGCCGCCGCTGCGGGGCTCGAGAGGTCCAGCGGCGAGGAAGCGGCCGCCGGCGATATGCTGAGCCAGCCAGTCGCGATGAGCGGGCAGTTGCGCCTCGATGTCATCTGCGGCGGCACGATACGTCAGAGTCACGATGAAAAGCATCTGGCCCTCCTGTCTTTAGCTTGCGAGGCTGGTAGCTACTAGCGCCGCCACGGCCGCGCTCGCTTCAGCGAGCGACTGTTCGCGCAACTCGGCGCCCTTGGTGAGCCGCTCGGCACGCACGACATGCACGTCAGTGATGCCCAGAAAGCCGAAGAAGGCCCGCAGATAAGACTCCTGGAAGTCCATGCCTGCGGCGGCGCCGGCAGAGTACATACCTCCCCGCGTGGAGGCGACGACGACACGACGGCCACCGGCAAGACCGACAGGCCCGTCGGAGGTGTAGCGGAAGGTTCGTCCCGGCTGTGCAATTCGGTCCATCCAAGCCTTCAACTGGCTGGGCACCGAGAAGTTGTACATGGGCGCACCGATGACGATCAGATCGCTTTCGAGAAACTCGCTCACCAAGGTCTCGGAGCGTGCATGTTCGAACGCCGCGCTGGTATCGGTGTCTTCAGCCAGCGCCGGCCCGCGAAAGCCGGCGGCGATGGCGCCCGTCAGGTGCGGGATTTGTTCGGCGACAAGGTCGCGGTAGCGTACCCGCGCGGTGGGATGCACAGGCGCGAGGTTCGCCACGATCTGCTGGGTGAGTTGGCGTGAGGCGGAGGCGTCAGCCGCGAGGCTGGTGTCGAGGTGCAGGATGTTCATGAAGGCGGCGATGAATGGATGATGTCCGGCACGATACTGAGCCGTGGGAGCAGACACTAGTCATCGGAGGCAGGACGGATCGTTCTGCTTTTAGGACAATCCAGCGGCCCCAAACATGAGGCCCGAATGGAAGACTTGAATGATCTTGCGTTGTTCGCCGCTGTCGTGACGCATGGCGGCTTCTCTGGCGCCGCGCGTGCACTTGGCATCCCGAAGTCGCGGCTGAGTCGGCGTGTGGCGGAGCTGGAGCAGCGGCTGGCGGTGCGGCTGCTGCAACGTTCCACGCGATCCGTCAGCGTGACCGAGGTCGGCGCCGCCTTCTTTGCGCATTGCGAGTCCATGTCGGCATCGGCGACCGCAGCTTACGAAGTCGCCGCCCGTGCCCATGCCAAGCCCTCGGGTCGGCTGCGGGTCAGTTGCCCCATCGGCGTGGCCCACCTCTTCATCGCGCCCGTGCTGCCGGCTTTCTTGCTGGCCCATCCCGAGGTGCGCCTCGATCTGGAGCTGACCAACCGCCGCGTCGACCTCATCGGCGAAGGCTACGACATCGCGATCCGGATCCGCTCGGCGCTCGAGGATTCCGACCTCGTCATCCGGCAACTCGGCCGAAGCGATCAGATCTTGGTTGCGGCACCGGCCTTCATCGCCATGCACGGCCCTATTGAAACGCCTGAAGACCTGAGCGGTGTTCGAGGCCTCGGCCCGGCGGGCGTGCGTGGCGACCGGCCGCGCTGGAGTCTGGTTTCACCGGAGGGTACGCCGCTTGAGATCGACTACCAGCCCTGCCTGGCGACCGACGACGTCTACTTGATGTCGCGCATGGCCGTTGCCGGCGTCGGTGTCGCTCAGCTGCCCTTTCACGTCTGCGAGGACGATCTCCGGCAGGGCCGACTGATCGACCTGCTGCCCGGCCATCGACCGCCGGCACACCAACTGCACGCTGTCTATCCGACGCGTCGCGGCATGGTGCCGGCGTTGAAGGCCTTCATCGATTTGCTGGCCACCGAGATTCCGCAGGACATGGCGAGAGCCAATCGCGACTTCATCGAGGTGATGGGCCGCGAGGCCGGATGAGCACCGGCGTCGCGCAAGTGGTCGGCGATCGCAGTGGCTCGCGGCTCGGACGCAAAGACGCCTGAATCCGCTTGCGCCGACCGACTCGTCAGCTGAGCCAGTAGAGACCGGCGCCGTGCGACGGCAGGACCTGGGCGAAGCGCCCGGTCGCTGCGGCCAGAGGCGCTCGGGACCAGAGGTCGCGCACCTGAAGAGGACCGTCCAACCCCAGCTCCCGCAGCGCAATCGACACTTCGCGAGCCTTGTCCGTCGGATTGAACAGTGCAACGTAGCGGCCCTTGCCATCGGCCGGCCGTGCTGACCAGATGTGCACGAAGTCCTCGACAAAATGCGGCCGGTTGTCCGAGCTCGCCTGGTCCACGGCCAGCACCTCGGGGTTGGTCAGCAGCGCCAGCGTCGGCTCGTCCAGGTGGCGCAGATCGCCGCCCATGATCAGCGGAGAGCGGGTGATGGCCCACAGCGTCATCAAGGTCCGCTGTTCGTCGGCGGTGAGGCGCGTGTCGCGTGTCCCGAGAGCCAAGCGGCCCAGCGGCAGCATGTCCGGGTCTGGCCAGGCGCCGGGTCGCCGCCATGGGTTCCAGTTCTCCAGACGGGTGAATTGAGCTTCCAGCGCATGCCATTCATCCCAGAAGTCGTCGGAGATGCGCCACATCTGCGCATGTCGGCGCACATGCTCGGCGCGGCTGACCGGCGTCTCGCCGGGCGACAGGCTGAGCACCATCGGCCGCTTCGTGCGTTGAATCGCGCGGTGTGCGGCCTCGATCTCCGGCCCGTGGGCGTCGTAAGGGCGGGCCATGTCGTCCATCTTGACGAAATCGACGCCCCAGGAGGCATAGAGCGCGAAGACGCTGTCGTAGTAGGCCTGAGCGCCGGGCTTGCGCATGTCCACGCCGTACATGTCCGGGTTCCAGGTGCACGTGCTGGTCGTGTCGGCGATGTCGGCGGCGCGATAGGGCGTGCCCAGGATGGGCAGATTGCGCTTCACCGCCAGGCGCGGGATGCCGCGCATCAGATGGATGCCGAACTTCAGGCCCATGGCATGGACGTCGGCCGCGAGCGGGGCAAAGCCGCGATCACCAGCGGCCGACGGGAAGCGGTTCACGGCAGGAACCAGTCGGCCGTGCCCGTCCATCGCCGGCTCGGGGTTGGCGCTGTACTCGTAGCTCGACGCCGTTGGTTCGTACCACTGGATGTCGATGGTGAAGACGTTGTAGCCGGCCGGCAGCAGCTTGTCCGCCAGAATTCGGGCGGTCGCGCGTGCCTGGGCTTCGTTGATGGTTGTGGCGAAGCTGTTCCAACTGTTCCAGCCCATCGGCGGTGTCGGCGCCAGCAAGCCGCTGGCGGGTGTCGGGGTATGTGACGCGGCTTGGGCGGGTAGCGTCGTCGCCGCGATACCGGTGAGACCGGCGCCGATCAGGGTCCTGCGATTCAATTGCATGGGAAATCATCTTGTCTCGGTGTTGTCGTGCGCTGGGTGTACTGGCTTGCGTTCAAACGTGCCAATCGTGTTTCCAGCCCAAGCGATGCCAATTTCGATATCCCTTGGGATGAGACTGAGAGCGGCGCGATGGGCAACGCGAAGCAATGTCCGGGACTGGCCAGGCGCCCAGTCCCGCGCATGCTGGTTCCGCCACGCACGCGCTAAAGTGCCCAGCCTCTTTCCCTTCGCCCGCCCGTTTTGCCCGATTCAAAGCTGAAGCCTGCCGAGGCTCCTCCCAAGACTCTTCGTCGCAGCAAGCTGCCGACACTGTCCGATGTTGCGCGAGAGGCCTGCGTATCCAAGATGGCGGCGTCGTCCGCATTGAACGGCGGGCAAAACTCGGCGCGCGTTTCGCCTCAGACGCGTGAGCGTGTCATGGCTGCTGCCGAACGGCTGAAGTACCGGCCCAACGCCAGTGCACTCGCCCTGAACTACCGGCGCACAGGCACGATCGGCCTCATCACCACCCTCCTGGGCAAAGAACCAAACGCCTACTTCATGGAAGTGTTCGGCGGCGTTGTTGAGGGTGCGCGGGCGGCCGGGCAGACAACGGCCATCTTCACGCTCAGCAGTTGGGATGAAGCGCCAGCTCGCATTCCGGCCTTATGCGACGGCCGCGTCGATGGCCTCGTCGTCCTCGCTCCACGACTGGAAGACGACGGAAACGACTGGCTGCCCGAGCACACGCCGATGGTGTCGGTCCACGCGAGTGGCAACTGGCGCCCAGGGGGGGTGAATTTCGAGTGCGACGACGAAGTCGGCGCCTATGAAATGGTGCGCCGGATGCTCAGCTTGGGACATCGGCGCATCCTCCACATGGGCGGGCCGGCGGGCTACCCCAGTGCGGATCGCCGCCTTGAAGGGTATCTGCGTGCGCACGCCGAAATCGGACTGCCCCCGCCACTCGACCATGTGCTCCGTGTGGCGTACGACATCGAAGGAGCGAGCCAAGAGATGCAGGCTTGGCTGCAGCGCCACCGTGGTCAGCCGCTGCCCGAAGCTGTGTTCGCCGGCAGCGATGACATCGCCGTCGGTTGCATGGAGACGCTGGCGGCGCGCGGGTTGCAGGTCCCTCGCGATATTTCCGTTACAAGCTTCGACTACACGTTGCCGGCACGTACGCTGCACATGGCTGCGGTCCGACAACCCCTGCACGAGATGGGCCAGCAGTCTGTTGAGGTGCTGATGAATCTCATTGAGGCCTCGCGCCAAGGGCAACGCTATACCGGGGCGCCCAACGTCGTGCTCCTCCCCGAGGTCGTTGCCGGCCGGACGCTGGCTGAACCAAGGCGCATTCCGCTGCTCATCGTCTGAGCTGGAGCCCGAGCCCGGCGCGCGGGAACCCATCAAGACTAGGGGTTCTCCCAGATCGATTTGGTTCGACCAGAGCATATCATTGCCTGAATGCGGTCTGACCGCTTTTGTTTTCCTTCAATGATGTACCAGTAAATCAACGATGCTCAGGATGCGTAAGCGTAGGAATCGCTGCGTGTATTTGCCGATACAGCCGTTCGATTCGCTTGGACCCCGCTTCACAGATCGAGCTACCGACGAGGGCGATGGCGGCAGGACTGGGTCGCTCACCAAGCAGCAATAGATGGCAGGCGAAGCGCCGACCGATGGCATATGCAACATGTCTCCAGCCTGCCCCCTAGAAACACGCCCGGCCTTTTGCGACCTCATCACGACGATCAGAGATGCAAACAAGTAAGAAGAACCAGGACGCCATCTGGACGCGCCGCTTGTTCCTGCGAACCACGGCCTGCGCCAGCGCACTGGCGGCGGCGCACGCGCATGCCGCACCTGCCCCGTTTGCACCCACCTGGGACTCGTTGATCAGCGGCTACCAAACGCCGGACTGGTTCCGCGACGCCAAGTTCGGCATCTGGGCTCACTGGAGCGCGCAGTGTGTGCCCGAAGTGGGCGACTGGTACGCGCGCAGCATGTACTTGCAGGGCCACGGCCACTACGACCATCATGTAAGAACCTACGGCCACCCGACGAAGGTGGGTTTCATGGAGATTCAGAACCGCTGGAGGGCGGAGAACTGGAACCCGGACGAGTTGCTCGACCTGTACGTGAAGGCTGGTGCGAAGTACTTCGTCGCGCTGGCCAACCACCACGACAATTTCGACGCCTACGACTCCAAGTACCACGGCTGGAACAGCGTACGGGTCGGCCCCAGGCGCGACATCGTCGGCATCTGGGCTAAGGCCGCCCGCAAACGTGGCCTGCGCTTCGGCGTCAGCAACCACTCAGCACACGCTTGGCACTGGCTGCAGCCGGCTTACGGCTACGACGCCGAAGGGCCGCTGGCCGGCCAGCGCTACGACGCCTTTCAGCTCAGCAAGCGTGACGGCAAGGGGACCTGGTGGGAAGGCCTGGACCCGCAGGAGCTGTATACGGGCCCCAATATGGTGATCCCCGACGGCATCACCAGCATCAAGGCCGCTCAGGATTGGCACGAGGCCAACGACCGCCTCTGGAGCGAGGACCCGCCGGCGAAGAACCCCGCGTTCACGCGCCAATGGTTTTTGCGCTGCCGCGACCTCGTCGACAGCTACCGCCCCGACTTGCTGTACTTCGACAACTATGGCCTGCCGCTGGGCCAGACCGGGCTGGACATCACCGCCCATTTCTACAACGCCAACATGGCTTGGCACGGCGGCAAGCTGGAAGCCGTCGTCAACGCCAAGTTCCTGCCGCCCGAGCGACGCCCCGGCCTCGTGGAGGACACAGAGCGGGGCTTCCGCGAAGGCATCGAGCCTCTGCCCTGGCAGACCGACACCTGCATTGGTGAGTGGCACTACAACCGCTGGATGTACGAGGGCCACCAGTACAAGCCGGCCTCCGCCGTGATCCACCGCCTGTGCGACATCGTCGCCAAGAACGGCAACCTGCTGCTGTCGGTGCCATTGCGGGGTGACGGCAGCATCGATTCGGACGAACGCAAGATCCTGGCCGACCTGGCCGACTGGATGGGCCGCAACGCCGAGGCCATCCATGGCACACGCCCATGGCGCCGCTACGGCGAAGGCCCGACCCGCGTGCATGCCGATGCCGAAGAAGGCGCGCCGATGGCGTTCAGCGCAGAGGATGTTCGCTATACAACCAAAGGCGGCGCGCTCTACGCCGTGGCTCTTGGTTGGCCCAAGAGCGGCGTGCTGCGCCTTGCCGCGCTGGCGCAGGACTCGCCACTGGCGCCGGGCACTATCGAGCGTGTGGAGGTGTTGGGCGCTTTCGAACCGCTGGCCTTCACGCGCACGACCAAGGGGCTGGAGGTGCGCGTGCCCGACGGACTCGCCGGTTCATCGGCCATTGCTTTGAAGATCAAGGGCAACGGCCTGGTTTGATCGCACCCGGATTCATCATGCAAGCAAACAGTACAACCGTCGGCGCTGCGCTGACGCGGCGCACCCTCCTGCGGGCCACGGCTGCGGCCGGCACGTTGGTGGCGCCATACGTCCATGCCGGGCCTCCGGCCTTCATGCCCGAGTGGGACTCGCTCATCGGCGGTTACCGCGCCCCCGACTGGTTTCGCGACGCCAAGTTCGGCATCTGGGCACACTGGACCTCGCAGTGCGTCCCCGAGGCGGGCGACTGGTACGCCCGCAATATGTACATCCAGGGCCATGCCCAGTACGAGCATCACCTGAAGGTCTACGGCCACCCCACTGAGACGGGTTTCATGGAGATGAACCACCGCTGGAAGGCCGAGAACTGGAACCCCGACGATCTGCTGGACCTGTACGTGAAGTGCGGCGCCAAGTACTTCGTCTCGCTGGCCAATCACCACGACAACTTCGACAACTTCGACTCCAAGTACCACGGCTGGAACAGCACCCGCATCGGCCCCAAGCGCGACATCGTCGGCACCTGGGCCAAGGCGGCGCGCAAACGCGGTCTACGCTTCGGCGTCAGCAACCATGCCGGCAATGCTTGGCACTGGTTCCAGACGGCCTATGGCTATGACGCTCAGGGGCCATTCGCCGGCAAGCGCTACGACGCCTTCAAGCTCACGCAGGCCGATGGCAAGGGCAAATGGTGGGAGGGCCTGGCCCCGCAGGATCTCTACACCGGCCGCAACATGGTCATCCCCGACGGCTTCACCGACCCCAAGGCAGCCGCCGACTGGCATGCCGCCAACGACGGTGTCTGGCACGTGCCGCCGCCGGCGAACAACCCGGCCTTCACGCGCCGCTGGTTCCTGCGCTGCCGGGACCTCATCGACAGCTACCGGCCCGACCTGCTGTACTTCGACAACGACGGCATCCCACTCGGCCAGGCCGGCATGGACATCGCCGCCCACTACTACAACGCCAACAGGGCCTGGCACGGTGGCAGCCTGGAAGCGGTGTTGAACGCCAAGGGCCTGCACGGCGACCGCCGCCTGGCCGTGGTGGAAGACGTCGAACGCGGCTCCCGCGACGACATCCAGCAGCATCCCTGGCAGACCGATACCTGCATCGGCGACTGGCACTACAGCCGCAGCGTCTTCGAGAACCACCAGTACAAGTCGGCCGCCACGGTCCTGCACATCCTCTGCGATGTCGTCTCCAAGAACGGCAACCTGCTGCTGTCGGTGCCGATGAAGGGCGACGGCAGCATCGATAGCGACGAGCGCCAGACGCTGGAGGGCATCGCCTCGTGGATGCAGCGCAATGGCGAGGCCATCCACGGCACGCGGCCTTGGCTGCGCTTCGGCGAAGGGCCGACGCAAGTCAAGGGCGGCGCGATGGGCGAGCAGTCCGCGCGGCCCTTCACCGCCCAGGACATACGGTTCACGACCAAGGGCGGTGCGCTCTACGCCATCGCGCTGGGCTGGCCCCGGGACGGCGTGATGCGCGTGAGTTCGCTGGCCCAGGACTCTGCCTTCGCACCCGGCGGCATCGACCGTGTCGAGGTGCTCGGGGTCGCAGGAAGCCAGTCTTTCAAGCGCAGCCGGGAGGGCTTGGAGATGCGCCTGCCCGAAGGCCTGGCCGGCGCGCCGGCGGTCGTGTTGAAGGTATTCGGCCGCGGCCTCGTTTGAAGCACTCAAATCCAACGAACACAAGGGCTCAAACAGGGCCGCTCACCATGAAAATTCTCCAGAAGACCCTCCTCGCCTGCGCACTCTCGCTGGCCTCGCTGACCTTCGCTCACGCTCAGAGCGCCGATGGCCATCCCGACTGGCCAGGTGCCGGTCAGCTCTTTGCCGGCGTCAACTACCAACCAGTCGACCGCAGCCTCGAGCAGGTCAAGCACGACGTGGCGCTGATGAAGCAGGCCGGCTTCAAGGTCGTGCGCATGGGAGACCTGTCCTGGGACTACTTCGAACCCGCCGACGGCAAGTTCGAGTTCAAGCACTTCGACGCGGTGATGAACGAGATGCAGGGGGCCGGCATCAAAGTCATCCTCGACATCCCCGGCCTGCCCGCGCCCATGTGGCTGCATCACAAATACCCTGGCGTGGACATCACCAACCAGGCCGGCACCCGCCTGGCACCCGCTGAGCGCTACATGGACAACATCGGCGACCCCGACTACCGGCGCCTGGCCGTGCGCATGGCCGACACGCTGACCCAACGCTATGCCAAACACCCGGCGCTGCTGGCTGTGGGCTACGACAACGAGATCGGCAACGGCTTCATGTCGTACTCCGAGGCCGATCGCAAGCGCTTCGTGGCATGGCTGAAGAAGCGCTACGCCAGCATCGACGCGCTGAACAAGGCCTGGGCCACGCAGCGCTGGTCGCGCCGCATCGGCAACTGGGACGAGGTGCGGCTGCCCTACGCCGACGGCCCTGGCCCGGCCGAGCGTTATCTGGACCTGCGGCGCTTCTGGTCCGACGTGACCATCGCCACCCTTGGCGATCTCGAAGCGGTGCGCAAGAAGAACACGCCGAACAAGCCGGTGCTGTCCAACTACTGGGACTGGGCCGGCCGCCGCGGCTTCGACTTCCTCGGCAGCTACCGCCAGCACACCACTTACGGTGCGATGGGCTTCTACGCCGGCGACGCGATCAACGGCGGCTGGGAGGCAGCCCTCATCAAGGGGGGCATGACGACGCCTACCTGGTTCAACGAGTTCGCAGCCGGCGGCGGCGGCTCCTACGGCAGCAAGGGCTGGTCGCGCATGTGGGCGCACTTTGTGCTGCTGATGGGGGGGCAGGCCGCCGTGGCCTGGACCTTCAACAGCCACCTCGGCGGCGAGGAGCAGGCGCTGATGGGCTTGATCGACCACGATGATCGGCCGTCATGGCGGCTCACCGAGTGGGCTGGCATCGCCGACAGCTACGCCAAGCTGGAGAAGCTCGGCTTCCCGCGCAAAGTCGAGCCCAAGGTGGCCATCGCCTACTCGTTCGAGAACGTCCATGCCACCAGCCCGAACGGCCCATCCAACACGGTCCGCCAATACATCAAGACGCCTTACCTAAAGCAGGCACAAGGCGCCTTCGAGCCGCTGCTGAAGGACAACGTTGACGTCGCCATCATCAAGCTCTCCTATGAGGATCTGAGTCGCTACCGCCTGATCATCCTGCCCGGCATGTACCTGCTGGACAAGGCGTCGACCGAGGCGGTGCGCAAGTTCGTTGCCGATGGCGGCACGGTGGTGATGACCGCACAGTCCGCCAAGGTGAACGACAACAACCAGTGGCACAGCACGCCGCTGCCGGGCCAGCTGACCGACGTCTTCGGCCTGCGCACCAACGAGTTCTACGACTGGACCGGCACGGTGAAGCTGGGCGACGAGGAGATCAAGACTTCGATCGCGCACTTCGAGGTGCTGGAGCCTTCCACCGCTGAGGTGATGGCGCGATTCACCAACTTCGATGGCAACCCGCCTGCGATCACCGTCAACAGCTTCGGCAAGGGGCGCGCCATCTACGTCGCGACACCGGCACAGCCGGAGATCATGGGGCCTTTACTGCGTCGGCTCTATGCCGACCTGGGCATTGAGCCTGGCCCGAAAACGCCAGATGGCGTGTTCGCCCGTGTGGTCGACGGGCGCGTGCTCTATGTCAACACCAACAACGCGCCGGTCGACATCGCCATCGACGGTGTCATGAAGGGCGTGCTCAGCGGCAATCGCTTCGACGGCACGCTGCGGCTGGAAGCGCGCGGCGCAGACCTGCTGGAGAAATGACGGCGCCGAGTCACAACGAATCACCCGCGAACCCAGCCCTATGGTGAAGACAAGAACGGAGACAAACGTGGCAATCAAAACAGGCGTACTGCTCTCACTGGCAGCATTGGCTGCGCCGGCGCTGGCACAGACGTGCCAGCCCAGCGCCGTCACCCCTTATCTCAACATCAATGGAACCAGCGCATGGACCGTCAGGTCATCGGCGACGCTGAACGCCGGCTCGCGGGTTGTGCTCGGGCCACAACCGCTGCAGGGCACCTGGTCGTGGAGCGGCTGCGGGGCCTCGGGCTCTGCGCGCGAGCAGGAGCTCAAGCTCAATGCCAGCTGCACGGCCACGGCGACCTATACGAACACCTGCGGCGCGAAGACGGTACAGAACTTCACCTTCAACATTGCGCCCGTGCCGGCCGCCAATGTCGCCAAATTCATCATGGTCGACCAGTTCGGCTACCTGCCTAACCGCAAGAAGATCGCTGTGCTGCGCCTGCCACGCGTCGGCTATGACAGCCAGGACTTCTACTGGCCCCAACAGCTCCAGGTGGTGAACACGGCCAACGGCTCCGTCGTCTATACCTTCTGGCCCCGCGACTGGAACGGGTTGAACACCGACCCGTCATCGGGCGATCAGGTGTGGCATTTCGATTTCAGCCAGATCACGACGCCTGGCACGTACGAGATCGTCGACCCGGTCGCCAACCAACGTTCGGCGCGCTTTGAGATCGGTGACAACGTCTACCGCAATGTGCTGATCCAGGCCGTGCGAACCTTCTTCTACCAGCGGGCGGGTCAGGCCAAGAACGCGGCGCAGGCCGGTTCAGGCTGGGCCGATGGCGCCAGCCACCTGAAGGCGGGCCAGGACTCGCAGGCACGCCGCTGGCTGGACAAGAACAACGCCGCCACGGCGCGCGACCTGCGCGGCGGTTGGTATGACGCGGGCGACTACAACAAGTACACCATTTGGGGAGCCAGCTATGTGCAGGACCTGCTCGACGCCTACACGCAAAACCCCAGCGTCTGGACCGATGACTTCAACCTACCCGAGTCGTACAACGGCATTCCCGACCTGCTCGACGAGGTGAAGTGGGGCCTGGATTGGTTGGTGCGCATGCAGGACAGCGACGGCTCGGTGCTATCGATTGTCGGCGTAGGGCACGCGAGCCCGCCGTCGGCCGCCACCGATCCGAGCTACTACGGAGACGCCAGCACCGGCGCCACGCTGGCGGCCGCCGCGGCCTATGCGCAGGGTGCCAAGGTCTTCGACGGCCTGAACAACGCGGCGATGAAGACCTACGCCGCAGACCTGAAGGCGCGCGCCAAGCGTGCCTGGGACTGGGCGACGGCCAACCCCAACGTCTCGTTCCGCAACAACGACGCGGCCAACGGCACCCAAGGCCTCGGCGCCGGCCAGCAGGACCCGGACGCCGCCGGGCGCCTGCAACTGCGCCTCTTCGCTGCCATCAAGCTGTACGCGGCCACGGGCGAAGCCATCTATCGCGACTATGTCGATGCCCACTACCAGGAAGAGCCGATGTTCTCGCAGTGGTACCTGTCGGCCTTCAACTTCGGCAGCGCCAACACCTTGTTGTACTACGCGGCACAGCCAGGCGCCACGTCCATGGTGGCCAGCAACATCCGCACTCGCTACCTCGACCTGTGGGCTCGTCCAGACTACGGCGGCTGGGGTGCGGTCGACGCCCAGCGCGACCCATATCGCGCCTACCTGACCGACTACACCTGGGGCAGCAACGGCGCGAAGGCACTGGCCGGCACGGTGTTCACCACCGAAAGCTACTACGGCATCAACCGCCGCACTGCCGACGAGGTGGCCGACGCTGCGGCCGACTACCTGCACTACCTGCACGGCGTGAACCCGTTCGGCAAGGTCTACCTGACCAACATGACGAGCTTCGGCGCGGAGAAATCGGTCAACCAGATCTTCCATTCCTGGTTCAAGGACGGCAGCGCACGCTGGGACAGCGCGGCCACCTCGACCTATGGCCCGGCGCCCGGCATCCTGGTGGGCGGCCCGAACTACAACCAGTGGGATTGGGACAGCCGCTGCCCGGGCGTCTCATCCGCCTGCGGCTCGACCCGCCCGTCGCCGCCGTGGGGCCAGCCGCCCCAGAAGTCCTACCTCGACTTCAATGATGGCTGGCCGCTGAACTCCTGGCCCATCAGCGAGAACTCGAACGGCTACCAGACGGCCTACATCCGCCTGCTGGCCCGCTTCGTGAAGTGACCGACAGCACCGGCCCCATCGTGCTGATCGCTTTGAAGGTGGTGGCCGCACTGGTCTCGAATCGCGCCTTCGATCAAGAACCAGAACCCAAGACATGAGAAACCTTCGGATCCTGCCGGCCCTGGCTTTTGGCCTCGCACTTGCAGCCTCCGCTGCCGCGCAGCGCATACCTTACGCCCAGGAGCACGTCATTGCCCCGGGCGACATCGGGGCGGTCATCGCCGAGAAGGCCGCCAAGACATTGCCGCGGCCCAACCAATCCGCGTGGATGCGGCTGGAGCGCACCTTCTTCCTGCACTTTGGCGTCAACACCTTCAACGAGGTGGAATGGGGCAGCGGACACGAGGAGCCGGCCGTCTTCAATCCCACACAGCTCGACGCGACGCAGTGGCTGCGCGCCGTCAAGCAGCTCGACGGCAAGATGCTCGTGCTGGTGGCCAAGCACCATGACGGTTTCGCGATGTGGCCCACGCGATACACCGGCCATTCGACCATGGCCAGCCCCTGGCGCGGGGGCAAGGGCGACTTGGTGCGCGAAGTGGCGCAGGCGGCGCGCGACGCCGGCGTCAAGTTGGGCATCTACTTGTCGCCTGCCGACCTCTACCAGCTCAAGACCAATCCGAAGAACCCGGCCGGCTATTACGGCAACGGCAGCCCCAAGCTGACGTCGACGATCCCAACCGACCCGGCCAGCTTCAACACCAATCCGTCCAAAGGGCGCACGCCCACGAAGGGCTTCAAGACCTACAGCTACGAGGTCGACGACTACAACCGCTACTTTCTCAATCAGCTCTATGAGCTGCTGACCGAGTACGGGCCGGTGCACGAGGTCTGGTTTGATGGCGCGAACCCTGACCCTAGCGTCTACCAAACCTACGACTACGCGGCCTGGTACGACCTGATCCGTGCACTGCAGCCAGGCGCCGTCATCATGGGCAAGGGCCCGGACGTGCGCTGGGTTGGCTCAGAAAGCGGCTATGGTCGCACTACCGAATGGAGCGTGATCCCGCTGCCAACATCGCCCGCCCAGTTCAACTGGCCCGACTGGCAGGGCGGCGACCTCGGCAGCCGAGCGCAGCTCAAGCCCGGCTCGCACCTGTGGTGGTACCCGGCTGAGACGAACGTCACCATTCTCGGCAATGGCCAATGGTTCTGGGGGCGCAACAAGCGACCCCGCACGGTCACGCAGCTGGTGGATATCTACTATTCGTCCATTGGCCGAAATGGCAACCTCATCCTGAACCTGTCGCCCGACAACCGCGGCCTGGTGCCCGACGACCAGGTTGCTGCGCTCGGCCAGATGGCCGAGATCGTGCGCGAGACCTTCGCCCACAACCTTGCCGCGGGCGCGAGGGTGACCGCCGACCAGGCCGCCGCCAAGCACGCCGGCGCCGCCGCACTCGATGGCAAGCTCGACACCTGGTGGGAAGCCGCGCCCGGTCACCACGACGGCATGCTGACGCTGCAGTTGCCCAAGGCTGTGGCTTTCGATGTCGTCGCGCTGCAGGAAGCGGTGGATCGCCGCGGCCAGCGCATCGAGTCCTTTGCCATCGAAACCTGGAACGGCAGCGCCTGGGTCGCGGCCGAGCATGTCGCCAGCGATGCGCTGACCACTGTGGGCCACAAGCGACTCATCCGTCTTCAGCAGCCAGTGACAACCGATCGCGTGCGAGTGCGCATCACCGGCGCCCGCCTCGAGCCCACGTTGGCCGAAGTGGCGCTGTACAAGCAGTCAGTTGACTTGCTACCGCCCTTCATCGCAGACCGCGACAGCGATGGCAAGGTGCGCGTCAGCCACCCCATGGGAGGCCGCATCGTCGTCACGACCGACGGTTCGATACCGAACCCGCAGTCCCGTCCCTACGCCGGCTCGCTGACGGTGCCGACGAGTGGCATCGTGAAGGCCGCACGCGTGCTGCCCGACGGCCGGTTGGGTGTCATCGGTACACGCACTTTCACCGGCATGTCGCCGCGCGGCTGGAAGGTGGTGGCGGTTGACAGCGAGGAAACCGCTGGCGGCAACAACGCCGCCACGTTGGCCATCGACGGCGACCAGAGCACCTACTGGCATACACGCTGGAGCGCGGATCTGAAGCTGCCGCACTTCATCACTATCGATATGGGCCAACTGCACCGCATCGCCGGGTTCGTGTATCTGCCGCGGCAGGACGGGATGCTCAACGGCACCGTTGAGAACTATCGCTTCGAGACGAGCGAGGACGGCGTGAATTGGCATGCGGCTGTCGAGCGCGGCACCTTCGCCAACGTGCGCAACAACCCGGACTTGCAAGAAGTGCGCTTTCCTCCAGTGTCGGCGCGCTTCTTCCGTTTCACTGCGCTCGACGAGGTCTGGCGCGCCGGTTGGACCAGCGCGGCGGAGCTGTCGGTGATTCCCGCAGACGGGGGCCAATGATCTCGTACCCGCCACACGTTGTATTCCCGAATTGGCGAGGCAAGGAACCCTTCCCCGTAGATGGCACAGGACCAGGGCGCCGTTGTCGGTGAGGAACGCCAGCTCGTGATCCTCGGGCATGGCGTCCACGGCGCCAAAGCGCCGCTCCACGGCGTCCACCAGCATGTCTCGCACCGGTTCGCCCGGTAGCCCTTGCCCTCCCAGGCACTCTCAGGCCCGCGGCGCTCGGCCGTGCACCTTGCGCCAATGCGATGCTTGTGCGGGCACGCAACTGGTGCATGGTTCAAGCCCCGTGCTGGTGCATGAATCTCAGGGTTGCCCCTGGCTTCTGGGTCCATAACGCCTGGGAATGGCGGTGCAGGACTTGGCACGGAAGCTGCAGAAGCAAGCATGGTTCAGACGAATAGACCAGACCTCCTAGATCAGAGAAAGGGCATCCACCATGAAGAAGAGTTCCGCAGTCCTCGCATCGCTCCTGCTCGCCACCGCCGTGCCGGCCTTTGCCGACGAGCCCGCGCCGGCGCCTGCCGACCCGCTGTCGTTCAACGTCAGCCTGACGAGCGACTACCGCTACCGCGGCATCTCGCAGACGCGCCTGTACCCGACTCTGCAGGGTGGAGCCGATTACGCCGATCCCAGCGGCTTCTACGTCGGCACCTGGGCGTCGGGCATCCAGTGGATCAAGGACGCCGGCGGCAAGTCCCGCGTGGAATGGGACATCTACGGCGGCTACAAGACCGAGATCAGCAAGGGCGTGACGGTCGATGTGGGCGTGCTGCAGTACGAGTACATCAACAACAAGCTCAACCCCAGCGCCAACACCTTCGAAATCTACGGCGCCGTGACGGTCGGCCCGGTGACGGCCAAGTACTCGCACAGCCTGACCAACCTGTTCGGCTTCGCCGACTCCAAGGGCTCGGGCTACCTGGACCTGTCGGCCGTGCTGGACCTGGGTGAAGGCTTCACGCTGACGCCGCATGTGGGCCACCAGTTCGTCAAGCACTTCAGCGATGCCTCCTACACCGACTACTCGCTGACCCTGAACAAGGACTACGCCGGCCTGACCTGGGGCCTGGCTGCCGTGGGCACGGACGCCGAGAAGTCGGTCTACACCAGCATCCCGAAGAGCAAGTTCCTGGGCAAGAACTCCGTGGTCTTGTCCGTCAAGAAGACGTTCTGAGCGAGCAAGGAGACAACCATGAAACTGATTACCGCAGTCATCAAGCCTTTCAAGCTGGACGAGGTGCGTGAAGCACTGTCGGCCATCGGCGTGCAGGGCTTGACCGTGACCGAAGTGAAGGGCTTCGGCCGCCAGAAGGGCCACACCGAGCTCTATCGCGGCGCCGAATACGTCGTCGACTTTTTGCCCAAGGTGCGTATCGACGCCGCCGTGGCCGACGACATGGTGGAACGCGTGATCGAGGCCATCGAGGCCGCAGCCCGCACCGGCAAGATCGGCGACGGCAAGATCTTCGTTTCGCCGCTGGACCAGGTGGTGCGCATCCGCACCGGTGAAACGGGCAACGACGCGCTGTAAAGCGAAGCCAAGAACTCCTCGGAGAACAAGCAATGAAAAAACTTCTCGCCTCCCTGGCGCTCGCCTGCGCGGTGTTCGCGCCCGGCGCCTGGGCTCAGGATCCGGCCGCCTCTGCGGCCTCCGCAGCGGCCACCCCGGCCGTCACCGCTTCGGCTGCCGCCCCGGCCGCTGCAGCAGCCTCGGCCCCGGCCGAAGCTGCCAGCGCCGCCGCAGCGCCGGTCGCTCAGCCGAACAAGGGCGACACCGCCTGGATGCTGCTGTCCACGCTGCTGGTCATCATGATGACCGTGCCCGGCCTCGCGCTCTTCTACGGCGGCCTGGTGCGCAAGAAGAACATGTTGTCCGTGCTGATGCAGGTGATGGTCGGCTTCTCGCTGATCGTCGTGCTGTGGGTCATCTACGGCTACAGCCTGGCCTTCACCGCCGGCAACCAGTTCATCGGTGGCACGGATCGTCTCTTCATGAAGGGCATCTGGGACAACGTGGCAGGCACCTTCGCACTTGGCGCCACCTTCAGCAAGGGTGTGCCGATGTATGAAGTCGTGTTCGCCGCCTTCCAGGCCACCTTCGCCGGCATCACCGCCTGCCTGATCGTGGGTGCCTTCGCGGAGCGCATGAAGTTCGCCGCCGTGATGACCTTCCTGGCCCTGTGGTTCACCTTCAGCTACCTGCCGATCGCCCACATGGTCTGGTTCTGGGCGGGTCCGGATGCCTACACCTCGGCTGCCGTGGTCGACGCCACCAACGCCACCGCCGGCATGATCTGGCAATGGGGCGCGCTGGACTTCGCCGGCGGCACCGTGGTGCACATCAACGCCGCTGTTGCCGGCCTGGTGGGTGCCTACATGGTTGGCAAGCGCGTGGGCTTCGGCAAGGAAGCGTTCACGCCGCACAGCCTGACGCTGACGATGGTGGGTGCCTCGCTGCTGTGGGTGGGTTGGTTCGGCTTCAACGCCGGCTCCGCCCTGGAAGCCAACGGCTTCGCGGCCCTCGCCTTCATCAACACCTTCGTCGCCACCTCCGCCGCTGTGTTGGCCTGGTGCCTGGGTGAAAAGCTGCTGCGCGGCAAGGCCTCGATGCTGGGTGCCGCATCCGGCGCTGTTGCAGGTCTCGTGGCCATCACGCCTGCTGCTGGCAACGTCGGCATCATCGGCGGCCTGGTCATCGGCATCGTCGCAGGCTTCGCCTGCCTGTGGGGTGTGACGGGTCTGAAGAAGATCCTCGGCGCGGACGATACGCTCGACGTGTTCGGCGTGCACGGCGTGGGCGGTATCGTCGGCGCCCTGCTGACCGGTATCTTCAACGCACCGCAACTCGGTGGCCCGAGCGCCGTCGGCGACTGGGTGACGGCCACGGCCATCGCTCCGGATGCCTACTCGATCATGAGCCAGTTCATCGTGCAGTGCAAGGCCGTCGGCGTGACCCTGGTGTGGTCGGGTGTGGTCTCGCTGATCGCCTACAAGATCGTCGACATGACCATCGGCCTGCGCGTCACGGAAGACGCCGAGCGCGAAGGCCTGGACATCACCTCGCACGGCGAGACCGCCTATCACGGTTGATGCCAGCAACGGACCCCTCACTGAGCTGAGGGGCCCTGCTCTGAAGCCCCGCCCTGTGCGGGGCTTTTTATTTGTGAAGCGCTCTTGCAGGATCTGTCGCTGGCCCCAAGCTATGCTGACCGCCTGAACGCCAGAAAAGACTCCCCGAAAGTATCCAGGAGCGCCCGCCATGGTCCCGCATCTCATCACGGCCCTCACCGGCCCCATCAACGAACTCGAGCAGCGCATCCTCGAATCCATGCCGGCCATCGAGCGCTGGTTCCGCCTGGAGTGGATGGAGCACACGCCCACGTTCTACAGCGCCGTGGACCTGCGCAACGCCGGCTTCAAGCTCGCGCCGGTGGACACCAACCTGTTCCCGGTCGGCTTCAACACGCTGACGCCCGAGATGCTGCCCCTGGCCGTGCAGGCCGGCATGGCGGCCATCGAGAAGATCTGCCCCGAGGCCCGCAACCTGCTGATCGTGCCGGACCAGAGTCGTCACAGCAGCTTCTACCTCTCCAACCTGGCCACGCTCGCGCGCATCTTCACGCAGGCCGGGCTGAACGTGCGCCTGGGCACGCTCGATCCCAAGGTTTCCGGACCCACCACGCTGAAGCTGGCCGACGGCGGCGAGCTCAACGTCGAGCCGCTGCTGCGCAACCGCGGCCGCCTGGGCCTGAAGGACTTCGACCCCTGCACCATCCTGCTCAACGACGACCTGACCGACGGCGTGCCCGAGATCCTTGAAGGCCTGCACGAGCAATACCTGCTGCCGCCGCTGCACGCCACCTGGACCCAGCGCCGCAAGAGCCGCCACTTCGGCGCCTATGAAGAGGTCTCCAAGAAGTTCGCCAAGCTGCTGGGCATGGATCCGTGGCTGATCCACCCGTCCTTCGCGCCCGTGCAGGCCAGCGATGGCCTGGAAGGCCTGCAGGCGCAGGTGGACGCCGTGCTGGCCAAGATCCGCAAGAAGTACAAGGACTACGGCATCAACGAAAAGCCCTTCGTCATCGTCAAGGGCGATGCCGGCACCTACGGCAAGAATGTGCTGACCGTGCGCGACGCGAAGCAGCTCACCGAGCTGGGCGACCTGGCGGAAGCCGGCGACCTGGTCGTGCAAGAAGGCGTGCCCACGCACGAGCGTGTTCACGAGGCCGTGGCCGAACCTGTCGTCTACATGATGGATCGCTACGTCATCGGCGGCTATTACCGCATTCACGCCGACCGCGGCATCGACGAGAACCTCAAGGGCCCGGGCGCGAGCTTCGTGCCCCTGGCCTTCGCCGAGTCCGGCCAGCTGCCCAAGGCCGGCGCCACGCCCGGCGCCAGTGCCCCCAACCGCTTCTACATGTACGGCGTGATCGCCCGCCTGGCCATGTTGTCTGCGGCCTACGAGCTGGAGGCCACGGACCCCGAAGCCGAGGTGTACGCCTGACAGCGCAGTTACTTGTGCGACAGGCGCAAGCACAATAGCGGCTTTTGACTTGGCGCGGCCTGAGCGGCGGCGCCACCCATCCGCCGTGAGTTCCTCCACCGCAGCCCACAAGCCCTCGGCTTTGGCGGGCTTGACCCTGGGTGCCCTTGGTGTCGTCTATGGCGACATCGGCACCAGCCCGCTGTATTCGCTCAAGGAGGTCTTCCACGGCGATCACATTGCGGTGACGCCCGACAACATCCTGGGCGTGCTCTCCTTGCTGTTCTGGACGCTGACCATCGTCGTCTCGATCAAGTACGTGCTGCTGATCCTGCGCGCCGACAACCACGGCGAAGGTGGCTTGATCGCCATGCTGGCGCTGGCCACCAACGCGGTCAACGACAAGCCGCCGCTGCGGCGCAAGCTCATGCTGCTGGGCCTCTTCGGCACGGCCATCTTCTTCGGCGATGCAGTGATCACGCCGGCCATGACCGTGCTCGGTGCGGTGGAAGGCATCGACGTCTACGCGCCGCAGTACGACGCCCTCATCCTGCCGCTGACCCTCGTCGTGCTGACCGGCCTCTTCGCCGTGCAGCGCTTCGGCACCGGGGGCATCGGCAAGGCCTTCGGCCCGGTGATGATGGTGTGGTTTGTCTGCCTGGCGCTGCTCGGCGCGCCGCAGGTCATCGCCAATCCGCACGTGCTCGTCGCCATCAACCCGATGTATGCGGTGGCCTTTTGCCTGCAGCACAAGCTCGCGGCCTTCATCGCGCTGGGTGCGGTGGTGCTGGTGGTGACCGGCGGCGAGGCGCTCTACGCCGACCTCGGCCACTTCGGCAAGAAGCCCATCCGCATTGCCTGGTATGCGATCGTGATGCCGTCGCTGGTGATCAACTACTTCGGCCAGGGCGCGATGCTGCTCGACCGGCCCGAGGCGATCCGCAACCCCTTCTTCCTGCTCGCGCCCTCGTGGGCCGAGATCCCGCTCTTCTTGCTCGCCACGCTGGCCGCCATCGTGGCCTCGCAGGCGCTGATCACGGCGGCGTACTCGGTCACCAAGCAGGCCATCCAGATGGGCCTGCTGCCGCGCATGCGCATCGTGCACACCTCCGTGCGCGACATCGGCCAGATCTACGTGCCCTTCATCAACTGGGGCCTGTACGTGCTGATCGTGCTGGCCGTGGCCTTCTTCGAATCGAGCAGCAAGCTGGCCGGCGCTTATGGCATCGCGGTGACGATCGACATGACGATCACCACCATCATGACCTTCTTCGTCATCCGCTACGGCTGGGGCTACCCGCTCGCGGTCTGCGTGCTGGCCACGGGCTTCTTCTTCGCCATCGACGTCACCTACCTCGCCTCCAACGCGCTCAAGATCATCCACGGCGGTTGGTTCCCGCTGGCCATCGGCGCCGGCATGTTCACGCTGATGCTGACTTGGAGGCAGGGCCGGCGCCTGCTGCACCGCCGCCTGCGCGAAGAAGCCATCGAGCTCAAGACCTTCCTCGAGGCCGTCTTCCTGAGCCCGCCCATCCGCGTGCCCGGCACGGCCGTGTTCCTGTCCGCCGATCCCGGCGTGACGCCCAACGCCTTGCTGCACAACCTCAAGCACAACAAGGTGCTGCACGAGCAGAACCTCTTCGTCACCGTCAAGCACCACGAGACGCCGTGGGTCGGCTTCGACAAGCGCTGCGACATCGAGGCCCTGGGCAACAACTGCTGGGTCGTGCAGCTGCATTTCGGTTTCAAGAACGAACCCGACGTGCCCGAGGCGCTGATGCTGCTCGAATCGCGCGGCGTGCACCTCGAGGAAATGGAGACCAGCTACTTCCTCTCGCGCGACATCATCATCCCGAACATCCATGTGGATTCGGGCATGGCCAATTGGCGCGAAAAGCTCTTTGCCAGCATGCACCGCAACGCGGCAGCGGCAGCGGACTTCCTGCACCTGCCGACGAACCGGATCGTGGAGCTGGGCTCGAAGGTGGAGATCTGAGCGCAAGCGCTCAGGGCTTTGTGCAAAGCCCGCCTTCGGGCATCGGCTCGACCATCGGTCCGACGTAGACCAGCGCCGGGCTCACCTCCAGCTGCTTCGCAGCCCGGACGCGATCCACGGGCCGGTAGTCGTCCGTGACCTGGATGCCGAGCTGCGCCAGGCCCTGCGCATCAGGCACCCACCACAGGCACTGGCCGGTCTTGAGCGAGAGGTTGAAGTCGTAGCGTTCTTCGTCGAAAGCCACCCGGTCGAGGCCGACGGGGAGCGTCAGATCGCGCAGGAACTTGGCAGCCGGCGCTCGCATCAGCTGATCGGCTGCATCGCGCATCAGCCCTGAGGACTTCGCCTTGATCTTGAAGCGATCCAGCAAGCGTGCGCGCGAGAGCTGGCTCATCTCCTGGTCGATGAAGAGCTCCTCCCCGCCGTCACGAATGCGGTCGAAAGCCCAGGCCTCCCACTCCGGGCGCACATTCAAGGCAATCAGCCGGCCCTGATCGACGTGCACCTTGGACCCGCTGGTGAGGATGAAGCTCGCGCAGGGGCCGACGCAGTCGCGCTCGATGCTCAGGGCCGGCTTGTGCTCGCGAAGCAAAAGCCCGATGCGCATGGTCTCGAAAGGAACGCTGTCCGACGCGACCTTGACGATCAGGGTTGGCGAGGTCCCTTGTGCGAACTCCTTCTCAGCCTTCTCGAAGTCGCCGGGGCGGATTTGCCCGTTGATGTAGGAGCGCTTGCTGTACTTGTCGATCGCGGCCGCATGGCCGAGCAGCGGTAGCGCGCCTAAGGCCACCCACAGAAAAGCCTTGTTCATCCTCTCCCCTTGCAGAGACGGCTATGCTCGCCGCTGATCTATTGCTTTGCCGTGAGTCTGCCATGCAGCTGCTATTCGTCGCCGATCCGCTCGAAGTCTTCAAAACCTACAAGGACAGCACCTTCGCCATGATCCGCGAGGCGGTGAAACGCGGCCACGTGATCTGGGCCTGCCACCCGGTCGATCTCGTGTGGCAACGCGGCTCGCGCGTCACCGCGATGGCGGCGCGGCGCATCTCGCTCACCGGCGATGCGGATGACTGGTTCAAGGTCGAAGAGACCCGCGACTTCGCGCTGGCCGAAGCCGACGGCGTGCTGATGCGCAAGGACCCGCCCTTCGACAGCGAATACTTCTACGCCACCCACCTGCTGCAACAGGCCGAGCGCGAAGGCGCGCGCGTCTTCAACAGCCCGGCGGCGCTGCGCGACCATCCCGAGAAGCTCGCCATCCTCGAGTTCCCCGAGTTCATCGGCCCGACCATCGTCACCCGCAGCGAGGCCGCCATCCGCGCCTTCCAGGCCGAGCATGGCGACGTCATCCTCAAGCCGCTCGACGGCATGGGCGGCATGGGCATCTTCCGCGTCAAGGCCGACGGCCTGAACCTCGGCGCCATCATCGAGACGCTCAACAAGGGCGGCGCCGAGACCGTGATGGTGCAGCGCTACCTGCCCGCCATCTCCGAGGGCGACAAGCGCATCCTCGTGATCGGCGGCGAGGTTGTGCCCTTCTGCCTGGCCCGCATTCCGCAAGGCCAGGAGGTGCGCGGCAACCTGGCGGCCGGCGGCAAGGGCGTGGCGCGGCCCATCACCGAGCGCGACCGCGAGATCGCCTCCACCATCGGCAAGAAGCTCGTCGAGCGTGGCCTGCTGCTGATGGGCCTGGACGTGATCGGGGACAGCCTCACCGAGATCAACGTCACCAGCCCGACCTGCTTTGCCGAGATCACCGATCAGACGGGCTTTGATGTGGCCAAGATGTTCATCGACGCGCTGGAAGCGGCGTTGAATAAAAAGGCCTAAGCGTAAAGGCCTAAGCGCCTGATTCGACGGGGGCGGCCTTCGCCTCCAGATCCCGCTGCGTCAGCCACAGCCGTGTGTCGAACTCCAGCTGTGCGTAGTCCGGCGCCATGTGGTGGCACAGCGAGTAGAACGCCTTGTCGTGCTCGGGCTCCTTCAGGTGCGCCAGCTCGTGCACGACGATCATCTTCAGGAACTCCGCCGGCGCCTCTCGGAACAGCGAGGCCACGCGGATCTCACGGCGCATCTTCAGCTTCGCACCCTGCAGCTGCGGTGCGCGGGTGTGCGTGCCCAGCGCCTGCTGCAGGATCTTGAGCTTGGCGTCATAGCGCACGAGGTTCAGCGGCGCCGCATTGCGCATGTGGCGCTGCTTCATCTCCTGCGTGTAGTCGAACAAGGCCTTGTCGCTGCGGATCTCGTGGGCGCCCGGATAGCGCTGCCGCAGCATGTCGCCCAGCCGGTCTTGCGCGATCAGCTCGCGCACCTGCTGCAGCAGGTGCGGCGGATAGCCTTGCAGGTACTTCAGCGACGACATCAGGCCTTCTGTGCTGGCTTGGATTGGGCGATCCAGTCGTCCACCACGTCCTCCAGCACCTTGAGCGGCACATTGCCGGTCAGCAGCACGAGGTTGTGGAACTTCTTGATGTCGAACTTCTCGCCCAGAGCAGCCTTGGCCTTGTCGCGCAGCGCCTCGATCTTCAGGCGACCCAGCATGTAGGCACAGGCCTGGCCAGGCCAGACGACATAACGGTCCACTTCAGTGGCAGGAATGCCGTAGTCGATGGCCTGCTGGCGCGTCCAGTGCAGGCTGTGCAGGCCCGTATCCACGACGAGCCGGCGCGCGCGAAACAGCGCGTCGCTCAGCTGGCCGAGGCGGCCGGGGATGTCGCCGTCGTACCAGCCGGCATCGGCCACCAGCTGCTCGGAATACAGCGCCCAGCCTTCGCCGAAGGCCGAGCCCGAGCCGAACACGCGGCCGCGGCGGTAGGCCGGCAGGTTCTGCGCCTCTTGCTGGATGGTGACCTGAAAGTGGTGCCCCGGCACGGCCTCGTGATAGACGAGGGTGCGCATCTCGGCGATCTCGTACTTGGGCCCGGGCAGCGGTGCCCAGAAAATGCCGGGGCGCGTGCCGTCCGGCGCCGGTGCCGTGTAGTGCGCGGCGGCCGTGGCTTCGGTCAGCGCGGGTTCGCGGCGCACTTCGACAGGGGCCTTCGGGAGCACATCGAAGAGCAGCTTGGCGCGCTGTTCAGCGTCACGCAGGATCGAGGTGTAGCGGGCCAGCAGCTCCGGGCGCGGGTCGGCGGCCTTGGGCTGGTTGGCCGCGTCCATCTGCTTGTAGCGGTCCTTGACCGAACCTTCCCTGTAGCCGAGCTGCTTGAGCAGCGTGTCCATCTCGGCCTCGATGCGCGCCACCTGCTGCAGGCCGATGGCGTGGATCTGCTCGGGCGTGTAGTCGGTCGTCGTCATGGTGCGCAGCTGGGCGGCGTAGAACTTCTTGCCGTCCGGCAGGCGCCACACGCCGGCGTCGTTGTTCGACAGCGGCAGCTGCGCTTTCATCAGCGCCAGACCGCGCGACCAGGCCGGGCGGACGGACTCGGCCACGATCTTCTCGGCCTGCGCACGCGCGCCTTCCGCATCGGCACCCGGCACGCGCGCCAGGCGTTCAGCCAGCGAGGTCACCAGCACGTTGCGCGCGGGTTCCGACGCGAGGAAGGTCTCGAACTGCGTGATGACCTTCTCGATGATGAAACGCGGCATCAGCACGCCCTTGGCCTGCGCGGCCTGCGTGCGCTCGATGCCCTGGTCCATTTGCGCGGCCAGGCCCGACAGGCGCTCCAGGTAGCTCTGCACGTCGCGCGCATTGCGCAGCGGCTGCTGTTGGCTCATGAAGCTCACCAGCTGAACCTGCAGACCGCTCATCTGGTTGAAGATGAAGTCGTCGTCCAGGTACTCGCCGGCCACGATGGCCTGCTCCAGCGACCAGCCGATCACGCCGGCCGAGACCTTCTGGTCCGCCGTCAGCGTCTTGGGGTCCATGGCGCGCAGCTCGGCCAGCGCGCGGCGCTCGTCTGCAATCTGCGCCAGCCGCGCTTGCTTGGTGATCGAGGCGAAACGGCCGTCCAGCTTCGACTGCTCCTCGCCCTTGAAGTACTGCTGCAGCGTGGCCGAAACCGGGTTGGCGCGCATGCGCTGGGCGGCCAGCTGCTCGGCCCAGGCATCGAACTCGGGGCCGGCGAAGGCTGGGGCAGAAAAGAGTACGGCGAGGGCAACTGCGCTGAGGGTTTGGGTCTTCATGTTTGCTCCGGTTCGCTCCAAAAAGGCCGAAGCGCGATTGGAACCGATAAGCTAGCCGCCCATGCACCTTTCTTGGCGAAGACTCGAAGCCGCCCAGCTCAGCGGCGTGACCGTGGCGGTCGGCGTGCTGCTGATCCAGCTGATCGTCTCCTTGGTGTTCGGCGCTACCGCCGGCGCCCTGGCGGCCAGCGGCGCCGTGTGCGTGAGCTACGTCGACGTGCCGCTGCCGCCGCAGCGCGTCTGGGGCCGCATGCTGCCAGCGGTGCTGCTGTGCGTGCTGGTCACGCTGCTCACGGGCATGGCCAACGGCTTCTTCTGGCCGATGGTGATCGTCGTTGCGCTGACCACCTTCTGCTCGCAGATGTGCATGGCCTGGGGCCTGCGCGCCGGGCCGCTGGCCGTCACCGGCATGCTGGCCCTGGTGTTCGCCATGGGCGCGGAAGAGCAAATGCCCGACCTGGCGCCCGGCGTGCATGCGTGGTGGGTGCTGGCGGGCGCGCTGGGCCTGGCGGGCTGGGCGCGCTTGACGGCGCAGCTGATGCGCCGCCGCTACCGCGACCTGGCTGTGGCCGCCGCGCTGCGGGCCGGCGTGCGGCGCCTGCGCTCGCGGGCCGATCGCATCGCGGGCCATGTGGCGGGCGAGCACGCGCGCATCCGCGCCTCGATCGCCGACGACGTCGAACTTTCCGAGAGCCTGCAAGCCGCGCGCGACCAGGTCTTTGTCGCCAGGCGGTCCAGCGTGGCGCTGCGCCAGATCGACATCTTGCTGCGCCTGATCGAGCTGCGCGACCTGCTGCTGGCCAGCCGACTCGATATCGAGCTGCTGGGCACCGACGCAGCCGGCCAGGCCTGGCGTCACGCCATCGCCGAGGCGCTGAACGCCCTGGCGATGGAGCTGGAGCAACTCGCCGCTTCCATTGCCGAGAGGGCCCCGCTGCCCAGGGCCGATGCCGCCGAATGGCGCGTGCGCCTGGCCGCCGCCATCGCCATGGTGCCGGCGCCGGAGGACGACGCGCGCCATCACCTCGCCAGCGCCCTGGTCACGCGCGTGGGCCACATGTTCGACGAGGTCGACGGCATGATCCGCGTGCAGGCCGGCGACGCGCCGATGATGGCGCCCGACTGGCCGGCCGACGAGCTGCAGCCCTTCCTCTCGCCCGAAGGTTTCCCGCTCGACGCGCTCAAGGCCCAGCTGAACCTCGGCTCGACGACCATGCGCCACGCGCTGCGCTCCACGCTGGCCATGCTCACGGCCTTCGTGATCGGCCACTGGCTGCCTTGGGGCGGCCATCCGCAATGGCTGCTGCTGACCGTGGCCGTGGTGCTGCGCGGCAATCTGGAGCAGACGCTGGCGCGGCGCAACGACCGCGTGATCGGCACGCTGATCGGCTGCCTGCTGGTGATGGGCCTGGCGCATCTGCGACTGCCGCGCGAGGCGCAGCTGATGCCCTTCCTCTTCATCATGGCGGCCGGCACGGCGCATGCGTACGTGAACAAGCGCTACCTCGTGGCCGCCACGGCCGCCACCATCATGGCGCTCAGCCAGGCGCTGATGCTGGCACCCGACGCGCCGCCGCCGATCATCGAACGCCTGGCCGATACCGTGGCCGGCGCGCTGTTGGCCTGGGCCTTTTGCTTCGTGCTGCCGGCCTGGGAGCGCCGTGGCCTGGCGCGCATGGCGAGCCAGCTGCGCAGCGTGATGGCCGCACACAGCGCCAACGTGCTGCGCTGGGCGCCCACGCCGGAACAGCAGACGGCGGCGCGCCTGACGCGCCAGCAGCTCTACAGCGTGCTCGGCGGGCTGGCCGCGGCCGGCCAGCGCACCCGCGTCGAACCCGAGGCCGTGCGCCTGCCCGATGCCGAGATCGAGGCCCTGCTCTCGCACGCCTACCGCTATGCCGCGCTGCTCTCCAACATTCAGCAGATGCTGGCGCGCCGGCGCGAGAAGCTCGATGCCGGCCAGGCGCAGGCTGCGCTCGGCCCTGCGCTCAAAGCCTGTGTGCAAAGCCTCAAGGCCGAAGGTCCGTTGCCCGAAGTGGCCATCGACGAACCGCCCGATCCCGATGCCGGCCTGTGGCCCGAGCACCTGGGGCAAGAGGACCTCACGCCCTGGCTGCTGCGCCGGCTGCGGCTGATGCGCCGCGAGGCGCGGCTGCTGCAGGGTGCGGCGGCCATTGTTGCCAAGAAGGATTGATGATGCCGATGTTGTTCCGCGCTGCCGTGCTCGTCCTGCTGCTGCTCGCCGCCCAGGCGCAGGCCGCCACCCGCATCCTCTTCGTCGGCAACAGCTTCACCTACGGGGCGGGGTCTGCGGCGATGAGCTTCAGGCCGCAGCTCGTGCGGGACCTCAACGGCGAGAAGGCCTCCGGCGTGCCGGCCCTGTTCAAGGCGCTGACCGACCAGCTCGGCCTGGACTATGAGGTGAGCCTGGAGACCTCGCCGGGCAAGAACTTCGACTGGCACTGGCACGAGCGGCGCGCACTGCTGGATCATGCCTGGGACCAGGTCGTGCTGCAGGGCTATAGCACGCTCGACGCCGACAAGCCCGGCGATGCCGCCAAGATGACGCGTTATGCCGACGCCATCGCCCAGATGCTGCGCGCTCAAAACCCGGATGTGGAGCTGAGCCTCATGGCCACGTGGGCCCGCGCCGACCAGACCTACAAGCCTGGCGGCCACTGGCACGGCCAGCCGATCACGGCGATGGCCCGCGACGTGCAGCGCGGCTACGAACAGGTGGCCGCCGTGGTCAAGCCGCGCCACATCATCCTGGTCGGGCGGGCCTGGACGCGCGCCATCGAAACCGGCCTGGCCCGCGCCAATCCCTACGACCCCGCGGCCCGCGGCCTCAACCTCTGGGCCGACGATGCCTATCACGCCAGCGCCTTCGGCAGCTACCTGCAAGCGCTGACCGTGCTGGGCGCCATCACCGGCTGCGATCCGCGCCTCGGCGACGAACCCGTGGCGCGTGAGCTGAACATTGCCGCCGCCGATGCTGTCGCCCTGCAACAGGTGGCCTGGAAAAGCCTGCCTGCGACGAGGCGCTGCAGCAAGTAAGCTTGAAGGTTCGAGGAGACTGTCATGAACGCATTCACGGATTCCGCCGACGTCGGCCATTTCATCAACGGGCAAATGGTGCGCGAGGCTTCGCGCCGCCAGGATGTCTTCAACCCTGCCACGGGCGCCGTGGCGCGCCAGCTGCTGCTCGGTGACGCCGCCACGGTGGAGGCCGCCGTGGCCGCCGCCAGCGCCGCACAACCGGCCTGGGGCGAAACGCCGCCGATCCGCCGTGCGCGCGTGCTGAACGAGTTCTTGCGCCTGATGAACCTGCATCGCGACGAGATCGCCGCCATGCTCACCGCCGAGCACGGCAAGGTCTTCAGCGACGCGCAGGGCGAGGTGCAGCGCGGCATTGACATCATCGAGTTCGCTTGCGGCGTACCGCAGCTGCTCAAGGGCGATTTCACCGACCAGGTCTCCACCGGCATTGACAACTGGACCCTGCGCCAGCCGCTCGGCGTCGTGGCCGGCATCACGCCCTTCAACTTCCCCTGCATGGTGCCCTGCTGGATGTTCCCGGTGGCGCTGGCCTGCGGCAATGCCTTCATCCTGAAGCCCAGCGAGCGCGATCCTTCGCCCTCGCTCTTCATGGCCGCGCTGCTGAAGAAGGCCGGCCTGCCGGACGGCGTGTTCAACGTCGTGCAGGGCGACAAGGTGGTGGTCGACGCGCTGCTCACGCATCCGGACGTGAAGGCCCTGTCCTTCGTCGGCTCCACGCCCATCGCCCAGTACATCTACGAGACCGGCGCCCACTTTGGTAAGCGCGTGCAGGCGCTGGGCGGTGCCAAAAACCACATGGTCGTCATGCCCGATGCCGATCTGAACCAGGCGGTGGATGCCCTCATCGGCGCCGCCTACGGCTCAGCCGGCGAACGCTGCATGGCCATCAGCGTGGCCGTGCTGGTGGGCGACGTGGGCGATCGCATCATGCCGCTGCTGGCCGAGCGCACCCGCGCGCTCAAGATCGGCAACGGCATGCGGCCCGAGGTCGAGATGGGCCCCATCGTCACGCGCCAGGCACTGGAGCGCATCGAGGGCTATGTGGGGATTGGCGTCGAGGAAGGCGCCCAGCTCGTTGTCGATGGCCGCGGCCACCGGATGGCGGGTGTAGAGAGCGAAGGCTTCTTCACCGGCGGCTCGCTGTTCGACCACGTGACGAAGGACATGCGCATCTACAAGGAAGAAATCTTCGGCCCGGTGCTCGCCTGCGTGCGCGTGCCCGATTTCGCCACCGCGCTCGATCTCGTCAACGCCCACGAGTACGGCAACGGCGTCGCCTGCTTCACCAGCGACGGCAACATCGCCCGCGAGTTCGGCCGCCGCGTGCAGGCCGGCATGGTCGGCATCAACGTGCCCATCCCCGTGCCCATGGCCTGGCACGGCTTCGGCGGCTGGAAGCGCTCGCTGTTCGGCGACATGCACGCCTACGGCGAAGAGGGCGTGCGCTTCTATACGAAGCAGAAGTCGATCATGCAGCGCTGGGCTTCGTCGATTGGACGGGGGGCGGAGTTTGCGATGCCGACGGCGAAGTGAGAGGGCATGACAAATCCCAGCTACTCCTGCTTGCTGCAAACGCCTTCAGTTGAAACCTACCGGGCGTTGCGCGAGGGCTCGGGGCTCAGCGGCAAGACGGAAGAGGCCGCGCTGCGTGGGCTGCCCAACACGCTCTTCGCCGTTCAGGTTCTTCATGAGAATCAGCCCGTGGGCATGGGTCGGATCATTGGCGATGGCGGCTGCTTCTTCCAGGTCGTCGACATTGCCGTCCTCAAGCATCATCAGGGCCGAGGACTTGGAAAACGCATCATGGCGGAGATCCGGAACTACATCGATGCCCATGTGCCTGCGAGCGGCTACGTGAGTCTCATCGCAGACGGTCAGGCTCAAGACCTGTACGCCCAGTTCGGCTTCGTTCACACCGCTCCGAAATCCGTAGGCATGGCCTATCGGCGGTAGCCTCGCCCAGGGTTTCCACCGACCGCATATCGCACCAAACACGCCGCTGAACCCCGCAGTTATGGGTTGTGAGCCGCGAACGAGCTTTGATACGCTGCGCTCACCACTTCTCTTCAACACAACAAGAGGTTGACAACACCATGAACCGCCAACTGTTTGCTGCCACGCTCGCCCTCGTCGCCTGCTCTTTCGCTCACGCCGACGAAGCCACCGAAGTCGCCGCGCTGAAGAGCGAGTGCGCCGCCAAATACGACAGCGCCAAGGACATCAAGACCTCGGCCACCAGCGAAAGCGAATACCACTTCGTCTACGCCAAGGGCGAGTACAAGGGTGAAGCCAAGGCCGGCAAGGTGCTGCCTTGCACCGAGAAGCAATACGTGGCCTACCTGGAAACGGCCGACCCGACCCGCGTGATGTCCGCCTACCCGACCGCCGCCGGCAAGCCGGGCGCGAAGGATGCGAAGAAGAGCAAGTAAGTCGTCAAGCCCCTCGGGCTTCACGCACAAAAAAGCCCCGCATCGCGGGGCTTTTGCTTTGTGAGGGGCGGGGCGCTTACTTCTCGTCCTTGAAGTCCCCAGCAAACACCAGCTGGAAGTTCTCCAGCTTCAAGTACTTCTTGAGCACCGCCACGACCTGTTCGGGCGTGACGGCTGCGATGTCGTCCAGCTCCTTTTGCGTGCGCGCCATCGTGCGGCCGAGCATGGCCTGGTTGACGAGCATGCCGGCGAGCTGAGCGTCCTGCGCCAGGCCCAGGCGGGCTTCGCTGATCAGGGCGGTCTTGGCCTCGGCCACTTCCTTGGCGCTCACGCCGCCGGACAGCAGACGTGCGGTTTCCTCGCGCAGGCCGGCCTCGATCTTGGGGCGGGCCTGGGGCGCGAAGATGGCGTAGACGTACCAGAGCGAGCGCGGATCCTGCGCGTTCAGCGAAACGCCGCTGCCGGCGCCGTAGGAGAGGCCGTCCTTCTCGCGCATGCGGCCCCACAGCCGCGAGCTGGCGCCGCCGCCGAAGACCTGGTTGGCCACGTCGAGCGCGGCCTGGTCGGGTGTGTCGTCGGTCAGGGCCAGCGGCAGGATGCCGAACATCATCGCGTTCTGCTTCTCGGGCGTGGCCAGCTTCTGCAGCTTGCCGGCCTTGTCCACGGCCACATCGACCACGCGCACCGGAGCCACTTGCGCGGCCCAGTTCGAGAAGGACTTGTCGGCCGCAGCCTTGATGGCGCTGGCGTCGAAATCACCCACCAGGGCCAGCCACGATTGGCTGGTGCCGTAGAAGCGCTTCTGGAAGTCCTGCACACCGGCGAGGTTCACGGCCTTGAGATCTTCCTCGCGCTCGGCGAAGCTTGGCTTGTAGCGCGCATCGCCACGCGGGAAGGTGTTCAGCGCCACATCCACCGCGTTGGGGCCGAGGGCCATCGGGTCCTCGCGCTGTTCTTGCAGCTGCGACAGCGACGCGGCGCGCACTTCCTCCAGGCCAGCCGCCTCGAAGCGCGGGTTGCGCAGCATCTGGCCGATCAGGTTGACGGCTTCGACGGCGTGTTCGCGCGTGGTGCTCCACTTGATGGACAGGCCGGTGGACGTGGCCTGCACGGCGAGCTGGACCTTGGCGGCGTCGAGCGCGTCGCGCAGCTGCGTGCGGGTCAGCTCCTTCGTGCCCATCTTGAGCAAGGCGCCGGTCAGCTCGGCGGTGGCAGCGAGACCCTTGAGGGTCTCGGCCGTGCCGGTGCGGATCGTGAGCGAACCCTGCACGGCGCCACCGCGGGTGGGTTTGGGCATCAGGGCCAGCTTCATGCCGCCGGGCAGTTCGCTGCGCAGCGTGGCCTTGTCGATGTTGGCCGGCGTGGCGTCGAACTTGGCCACGGCTGCTGCAGCGGCCTGCGGCTTGAAGGTGCCGAGCTCGGTCTTCAGGTCGACGAAGGCCGGCGCAGGCGCGCGCTCGGGCTTCTCGGTCGGGATGTACTGGGCCAGCGTGCGGTTGCTGCCCAGCAGGTACTGGTTGGCCACACGCTGCACGTCGTCCAGGGTCATGGCCTTGACGCGGTCTCGCGTCAGGAAAAAGAGCCGCCAGTCGCCCTGCGAGATGTACTCGGACAGCACGATGCCGACCTGCTCGGGGCTAGTGAAGCGCTTTTCCCAGCTGTTGAGCCAGCGCGTCTTGGCGCGCGCCAGTTCCTCGGCGGTGATGGGCGTCTTGCCCAGGCCTTCGACGGTGGCCGTGAGCGCGGCATTGAGCTTGTCCTGCGCGGCGTTGGGCGCGAGCTTGGCGACGAACATCGCAAAGCCCGGCTCGGCCAGCGCCAGGCTGAAGGGGTTCACCTCGGCGGCGAGCTTGTCCTCGATGACGAGCTTCTTGTAGAGGCGTCCGTCGGGCTGGCTGGTCAGGATGCCGTTGAGCAGTTCGAGGGCCGCATAGTCCTGCGTGGGGCCGGCCGGCACGTGGTACGCGGCGATGGAGAGCGGGTTGCCGCCGACGCGGCGCACGGTCAGGAAGTTGTCGCCGTCCTGCACCGGATCCTTGGTGTAGGTCTTGTCGATGACGCGCTTGGGCTTGGGGATCTTGCTGAAGCTGGCATCGATCCAGGCCAGCGTCTTGGCCGGGTCGAACTTGCCCGAGACGATCAGCGTGGCGTTGTCGGGCTGGTAGTAGCGGCGGTAGAAGTCCTGCAGGTGGGCGATGTTGACGTTCTCCACGTCGCTGCGCGCGCCGATGGTGTCCTTGCCGTAGTTGTGCCAGAGGAACATGGCGCCGAGCACGCGCTGGCTCGTCACGTTCTCGGGATCGTTCTCGCCCATCTCCATCTCGTTGCGCACGACGGTCATCTCGCTGTCGAGGTCCTTGCGCGCGATGAAGCTGTTGACCATGGCATCGGCCTGCCACGCCAGGTAGCTCTTCAGGTTGTCGTCGCTCGCGGCGAAGGCGGCGAAGTAGTTGGTGCGGTCGAACCAGGTGGAGCCGTTCCAGGAGAAGCCGCGCTTGGTGAACTCGGCCTTCGGGTCGCCAAAGTTCTTGCTGCCCTTGAACAGCAGGTGTTCCAGCAGGTGGGCCATGCCGGTCTCGCCGTAGTTCTCCTGGCGCGAACCCACGTGATAGGTCACGTTGACCGTCGTCGTGGGCTTGCTGTCGTCGGGCGCGAGCAGGATCTGCAGGCCGTTGGGCAGGCGGTACTCGGTGATGCCTTCAACCTCGCGGACCTTGGTCGGCGCGGCCTGTGCGGCTTGAACGGCCAGGCCGGCCGCCAGGGCCAGTGCGAGCAGGGAGAGCTTGTGCTTCATGGGCAGGATTCCTCGGTTGCAGATGCAGATCAGATGCCGCGGAGTTTGCCTTGCCCGCGCAGGGCGGAACAGGTGCCGAAAGTCCGGGGGGTATCAGTCCTTCAGCAGCCTCAGCCGCAAAGGCTCGGCCGGGCGCAAGGTGATGTTGAGCACGGGCCGCGGCGGCGCCGCGCCCGCCACCGGCTGGATGCGGAAACGTTGCAGCAACATCGCCGCGATCAAGGTGATCTCGGCCATCGCGAAATGCTGGCCCAGGCAAACGCGCGGGCCGGCGCCGAAGGGCATCCACGCGCCGCGCGGGATCTCGGGCGCCTCGGCCGCGAAACGTTCGGGCCGGAAGGCTTCGGGCTCGGGGAACCAGCGCGCGTCGCGCTGGATGAGGCCGGGCGCCAGCAGCAGCAGCGCGCCGTGCGGAATGCGATAGCCACCCAGTGCCAGCTCGCGCGTCGTGCGGCGCGACAGCAGGGCCGGCGCGGCCGGATACAGGCGCAGCGCTTCCTTGATCGTCTGCGTGAGCCCCGACAGCGCGGCGATGTCGGCCATGGTGGGCGCGCGGCCCTGCAGCACGGCGGCTACCTCGGCGCGGGCGCGCTCCATCGCCTCGGGATGCGAGGCCATGCACCAGCCCCACCAGGTCAGCGCGGTGGCGCTGGTCTCGTGCCCGGCCAGGAAGGTCGTCATGCACTCGTCGCGCAGCGACTCGCCACTCAGCCCCATCTGCATGAGCATGGCCAGCAGATCGTCGCCCTGCGGGTTGCCGGCACGTGCGGCGATGTGGCGGCGGATCAGGCCATCGAGCGTGGCCAGCGCGCGGCGCTTGCGGCCTTTCCAGGGCAGCCAGTCGGGCAGGCTCGCGGGCCAGAACATCTCGCTCTGGCCTTCGACGCTGATGTCATGCACGGCTTGTGCGGCGGCGCGGCTCTCGTCGCCACCGTCCGCGCTGGAAGAGCTGCTGAACAGGCTGCGCAGGATCACGTCCATGGTCAGCGATGTCATCGCCGCCTCGAAGTCGATCTCGAACGCGGCGTCGCGCGGCCAGCCGGCCAGCGCCTGCTCGCAGGCGGAGGTCATCAGCGGTGCAAAGGCCTCCACGCGCCTGGGCGCAAAGCCCGGCTGCATCAGCTTGCGGCGCTGCTTCCAGGCTTCGCCTTCCGTGACGATCACGCTCTGCCCATGCGCCTCGGAGAAGACCTGGACGCCGCGCTCCCAGCGAACCAGCGCCTCGTGCGAGTTGACCAGCGCCTCGCGCACATGATCCGGGTGGAACAGCATCACGTTCAGGAAACGCGGCACGCGCACCAGCACCACGTCGCCATGCTCGCGCTGCTGCTTGGCCATGAAGCCGAGGAAATCGCGCGCCATGTCGAACACCAGCGGGAAGCCCAACCAGGGCGAAGGCGGGCCTGGGGGCAGGGGTAATGGACCGGTCTCACTCATGGCGGACAATCGTAGGCTCTCCAAGAACGAAACCCCATGGCCGTCCTCTCCATCTCCAACGCCCACCTTGCCTTCGGTCATGTGCCTTTGCTCGACGGTGCCGACTTTGCCCTCGAGACCGGCGAACGCGTCGGCCTCATCGGCCGCAACGGCACGGGCAAGTCCTCGCTGCTCAAGATCCTGGCCGGCATCGAGAAGCTCGACGACGGCCTGCTGCAGCTGCAGCAAGGGCTGACCAGCGTCTATGTGCCGCAGGAGCCCGACCTGCGGCCGGAGGCGACGATCTTTGACGTGGTCAGCGAAGGCGTGGCCGAGGCGCGCAGATTGCGGGAAATCTATGAGCGGCATGACCCGGCCGACGACCTGGACGCCGTGCTCGAGCGCATCGAGCACATCGGTGGCTGGACCTGGGAGCAGCGCGTGGACGAGACCCTGCACCGGCTCGATCTTGATGGCGCGCGCCTGGTGGGCGAACTCTCCGGCGGCCTCAAGAAGCGCGTGGCCCTGGCCCGAGCCCTCGTCGCCCAGCCTGATGTGCTGCTGCTCGACGAGCCGACCAACCACCTGGATCTGGATGCCATCGCCTGGCTCGAAGGCCTGCTCAAGGACTTCAAGGGCTCGCTGCTGCTGATCACCCACGACCGGGCCTTCCTTGACAACGTGGCCACCCGCATCGTCGAACTCGACCGCGGCCAGATGCGTGGCTATCCGGGCAACTTCGCGGCCTTCCAGTCGGCCAAGGCCTACGAGCTGGAGAACGAAGCCTTGGCCAATGCCCGCTTCGACAAGCTGCTGGCACAGGAAGAGGTGTGGATCCGCAAGGGCGTGGAAGCGCGGCGCACGCGCTCCGTGGCCCGCATTGCCCGACTTGAGGCGATGCGCTCCGAGCACGCGGCGCGGCGCGACGTGCAGGGCAAGGTGCGCCTGGACGTGGACAAGGGTGCGGCCAGCGGCAAGATCGTGGCTGAGCTCGAAGGCGTGAACAAGAGCTTCGGCGGCCGCACCATCGTGCGCGACTTCAACTCCACCATCCTGCGCGGCGACAAGGTCGGTCTGGTCGGCGCCAACGGCGCGGGCAAGACCACGCTGCTCAAGCTCATCCTCGGCGAGCTGGCGCCTGACAGCGGCACGGTGCGCACCGGCTCCAAGCTGACGGTGGCCTACTTCGACCAGATGCGCGCCGCGCTGAACCTGGACGCCACGCTGGCCGACACCATCAGCCCCGGCAGCGAATGGATCGAGATCGGCGAGCAGAAGAAGCACGTGAAGAGCTACCTCAGCGACTTCTTGTTCTCGCCCGCGCGCGCCGATTCGCCGGTGCGCACGCTCTCCGGCGGCGAACGCAACCGTCTCTTGCTCGCGCGTTTGTTCGCTCGTCCGGCCAACGTGCTGGTGCTGGACGAACCGACCAACGACCTCGACATCGAGACCCTGGAACTGCTGGAAGAGCTGCTGGCCGATTATTCGGGCACGGTCTTCCTCGTCAGCCACGACCGCCGCTTCCTCGACAACGTGGTGACCAGCACCATCGTGTCCGAAGGCGACGGCCAGTGGCGCGAGTACGAGGGCGGCGTGGAGGACTGGCTCACGCAGAGCAAGCGCGCCGCGGCGATGAAGGCCAAGGCGGCGCCTGCACCGGTGGCTGCGCCTGCTGCCGCGCCGCCTGCGGTGGCGGCGCCGGCTGCTGCCAAGCGCAAGCTCAGCTACAAGGAGCAGCGCGAGCTCGACGAGATGCCCGGCAAGATCGCTGCGCTGGAGGCCGAGCAGGCTGCGCTCAATGCGCTGATCAACGGGACCGAGATCTACGCGCAGGGCGCGGCACGGATTGCCGAAGTCACTTCGCGCGCTGGAGCCATCGACGAGGAACTGCTGGCGCTGATGGAGCGCTGGGAGGCGCTGGAGGCGCGCTGATCAAGCTGGGCAAGAACGCCCGAAGCTAACGGCCAAGATCAGCGGCTGATCCAAGTCAAATTGCTGACTCCCTCAAGCCCGGGATCGAAGCTCACCACTGGGGCAGTTGCCGCTCGTGAGCTTCGGGACATCCCATCTTGTAGGGATGACTTGGAGCCCGTTGCATCAACTCGACCCACTGCAGCTCCAGATGGGGCTTTGCCCTGACAGGCCCGACAGGCTTTGCGAACGCCGGCTGCGTCTCGGTGGTCTAGGGCGTCGATGCGCCGCCGCCGTGGCGTCTTTCGCGGCGCTGCTCTTGGATTCGCTCCTGCCCGCTCCTCAGGCGAGCGAGAGTTCGATCTCGCGCGCGAAGCGGTCCAGCATGCCGGCGTCCGACCAGTAGGCGGTGTGGCTGGCCGGGGTCCAGCCCGTCGCTAGATTGCCGACCTCGACCGGGTGGTCCTGCACGATGCCGTAGCTGGCGTCGAGCTGGCGAAGCGGCCAGCCGAGCACGTCGTCGGAGTCGTAGTAGTTGTGCCAGGCGAAGTGCGGGCTCTTGGGCGTGAAGCACAGGCGCTTTTCGAGGCCGGCCGTGAACAGCGGGATGTTGCAGCCGAAGGTCAGGAAGCGCCGCCACTGCTCCAGGTACGGCGAAGGCGCCGCAGCCTTGCCGTTCAGGTGGTCCCACGCGTAGCTGGAGAAGACCTGGCCACCCAGCGAGTGCGCCATCACCACCAGCCGCGTGTCGGGGTGTGAGCCGCAGGCTTCGAAGCCGGCCCGGAGCTTGTCCTCGATGCACGCCATCACGGCGGCATAGGTCGCGTGCTCGACGTGGAAGCTGCGCTCGAAGGCCGAGGCGTCGGCCAGCCGGTAGATGAGGAACTCGCGGACGAAACGCCAGGACAGCTCGTTGGCGGGCTCGGCCAGCATCTTCAGCCACAGATCCTCCTCGCGGTCCTGGAAGATCGGCGCGTAGTTGACGGCCTGCAGCGTGCAGTCCTTCCACTGCGCCCCGAGCCGCTTGCGCAGCCCCGCCTCAAGGCCCCGGTAGTAATCGGGATCGTTCACGCCCATGCCATGCAGAACGAGCAGAACGAGTCGAGGCTGGTGCATGCAGGCTGCTCCTGAATCAATCGGCGGTCACGCCGGCCAGTTCATCAGCGGCGCAACGCGCCTTGAGGTCGATGGAGAAGTCACGGCCGCCATCCGGGCGCTGCAGATGAAAGCGTATCGCCATCAGCCGTGCCGTGTGCAGGTTGAACAGCAGTTCGTAGAAGCCGTCGGCATCCGCGGCGCGCAAGGCGAGGTAGTGCGGCAGCACGGCCTCGTCGTGCTCCCAGGAGGCGAGCAGGGAGATCTGTTCGCGCTTTTCGCTCAGCAGGCTGCCGAGCAGGCAGGCGGGCAGCTGCACGCTGTTCGCACCGATGCGCATTTGCAGCGCGATGAGGCGCGTGGCATCGCCGATGGGACGGAAGTTGGCATGCAGACGGGCCGGCGCATACATCGCAGGCAAGCCGGCCAGACTACCGTCCGGCCGCCATTCGATGAGCCGATCCTCGTGGGCCTGTGCGGTCCATGCCACGAGGGCCAGCACGACCCCGGCCAGCCACTTCACAGCCGCGCGCTCCATTCACCGAGCCCGGCGAAGCGCGCCACCGCCACATCGCCCGGCTTGCAGTGCAGGGCCACGCGCCAGGAGCCCGTCGTGACCACGCTGCCGGCCGCAATCGTGGCGCCGTGCCGCGTAGCGGCCTGCAGCCACGGCACCATCACCCACGCCGGATCGTCGAGGCCATGGCCGCCGAGGCCATTGTGGTTGCCGAGCAGCGGCGCGTCGCCGTTGATCTGCAGCTCGCAACGCTGCTTCGCCCAGTCGTGGCCGGGCTTCCAAGCCATCCAGGGGCCCAGCGCCAGGCCGCCGTGCGATTGGCAGTCGGCGTTCTTGAGCAGCGGATCGGCGCTCAAGGCCTGGCTCCAGCGCGAGGCCAGGCCTTCGACGGCGATGCACATCGCGTCGATCAGGTCTTCGCCTTCGCCCAGGCGCAGCGCCTGCGCTTGGGCCGGCGTGACGTCGCGCTTCAAGCGCAACGCGATCTCGGCCTCGGCGCCAATGAGCGAGAGGCCGGTGAGGTCGTCGCTCTCGCGCACGCCGGCCGGCGCCAGTGGCGCGTGGCCGAACGGGCCTTGGCGGTCGGAGCCGCCGACCTTCCAGTACTGCGGCTGGCCGGCAGGCATCCAGCCGAGCTCGGCGGCCAGCAGTGCGTGCACCGCCTGGCCTGCAGCTTCGTCGGGCAAGGACCAGGCCGAAGCATCGAGCTTCGAGCCGTCACGCCAGGCTTGCGCCAGCGCGTCAGCCAGCGCTGTCAAATCACTCGTCGTCACGGGCATCGTTCAGGGCTTGGCCAGGTAGTTGATCGGCAGATAGACATAACCCTTGCCTTCAGCGCGCAGGTGGCCGATGCCAGGGAAGGACAGGTGAGCGCCGGCCACCCATTCGCCCTGGGCGGCGGTCTCCTTGAACAGCTTGAGGCGCCACGGCATGGCGGCCTTGGAATCGCTGTCGAAGTTGGCCGTCACGGTGGGATCGGGGAACTGCGCGGCGGCCACGTGCATGGTGTCGCCCCAGAAGACCAGCTTCTGGCCCTGGCTTTCGATCACGTAAATGGTGTGGCCCGGCGTGTGGCCGTGCGCGTTGACGGCCTTCACGCCCGGCACCAGTTCCACATCACCTTCGAAAGGCTTGAAATGGCCGGCGGCGACGTAGGGCTCGAGCATCGCCTTGCCCGCATCGCCCTTGAGCGCGAAGTCGGCCTCGGCCTTGCTCATGCGCACGACGGCGTTCGGGAACACCGACTTGCCGTCGGCGGAGAGGCCGCCGATGTGGTCGCTGTGGCTGTGCGTGATGTAGATCTCGTCCACCTGCTCCGGCGTGTAGCCCGAGGCCTTGAGGTTGGCGAGCAGGCCGCCGAGCGTGGGGCCGAAGAGCTTGCCGGCGCCGCTGTCCACGAGCACGAGCTTCGGTCCGGTGTTGACGAGGAAGCCGTTCACCGACGTGGGCACGATCTCGGGCGGCAGGTAGTTCTTGGCCAGATCGCTCTTGAGCGTTTCGGGCTTGATGTTGGTGAGCACCTTGGCCACGGGCATCATGAAGTTGCCGTCGTTCAGGGCGGTGACTTCGATCTCACCGACCATCATGCGGTAGTAGCCCGGGCTCTGGGCCTTGAGCTGGGGCGCGGCGGCATGGGCGGACAGGCCGAGGGCGAGCGCGATTGCGGCGATGGCGAAGCGTTTCATGAGGTCCTCCGGTTTGAGACAGGCCGAGAGCATAGTGCTCGGCGCGAATCAGCGCAGGAGTGCCCAGAATTTCGGATCTTGGCCCGTGGCGAAGTTGATGCGCATGAGCGTGCCGGCTTGCCGCGTGGCGCTGAACAGCAGACCCGGCGCCGTGAGCCAGCCGGCATCGAGCAGCCGTTGCGCCAGCCGCTCCGTGTCCACGCCCACATCGAGCCAGCCGAACAGGCCCTGTGGCGGCGTGACGAAACGGCAGCCCGCAGCTTCGGCCAATCGCACCGTGCGTTGGCGCGCGGTGTCCAGCCGTGCGGCCACGCGCTCGGCATGGCGGCGCAACTGGCCCTGTTCGAGGCACAGCGCCACGGCGCGCTCCAGCATGGGGCTGGTCGTCAGCGTGGACAGCAGCTTGAGGTCGGTGAGCTTCTTCACCCGCTCGGGGCTGGCAGCCAGGTAGCCCACGCGCCAGGCCGGCGTGAGGATCTTGGAGAAGCCCGATACATAGACCGTGCGGCGCAGGCCATCGAGCGCACTCAGTCGAGGCATGTGGTTGGGGGCCATGAAGGCATAGGTGTCGTCCTCGATGATGAGCAGGTCGCCCGCCTCGGCGAGCTTGAGCACCTGGTGCGCCTGCGCCAGCGTGAGGCTGTTGCCGGTCGGGTTGTGCAGCACCGAGACCGTCACGTAGGCGCGCGGCCGGTGCTGCTCGATCAGGCGCTGCATCACTTCCAGGTCAGGCCCGTTGGCGCCGCGTGGCACCGGCAGCAGGCGCATGCCGGCCTGCGTGAGGCGCGCGTACTCGATGGACCAGCCGGGGTCGTCCACCAGCACGGCATCGCCGGGTTGCAGCAGGGTGCGGGTGACGAGGTCCAGCGCATGCGTGGCGCCGACGGTGGTGACGATCTGCTCTGCCGACGCGGACACGCCCAGGTCGCCCAAGCGATGCGCCAGCGTCTCGCGCAGTCTCGAATCGCCGCCGGGCTGGCCGTACTGCAGGGCGAGCTGGTCGGGCCCTTCGCTCTGCGCGATCACCTTGCGCATGGCGCTCTGGATCATCGGCAGGTCCAGCCATTCGGCGGGCAGGGTGCCCAGGCCGGGCGCCGTGCGGGCCTGGGCCTGAAACATGCCGCGGATCAGCGTGGTGGCGTCGAAAGGCGGTGAGCTTGACGTGGAGGCGGGGGCAGCACGCTGCGTGGCCTTGCGCGGCGCGGACTCGCGCACGAAAAAGCCGCGCTGCTTGCGCGCCTCCAGCAGGCCCTGGGCCAGCAGCTGGTCGTAGGCCGCGACCACGGTGTACGTGCTCACGCCGTGGCGCTTGGCGCATTCGCGCACCGAAGGCAGGCGGCTGCCCGGCAGCAGCAGGCGCTGGCCGATGCGCTCGGCAAAACGCTGGGCCAGCTGCTGCGCCAGCGGCGTGGAGGCGTCCCGGGACAGCCCTGTTGTGCTGGTTGAGGTGCTGGTCGATGTGCTGGTGCTCATGCCAATACAGTTTGAAAACTTGTCCGGCCAAGTGTATTGGTCTTGTATTGGTTGCGGGAAGTAGACTGGTCGAGAGAATCCCTTGTTTCAGTCACCTGGAGTTGCTTGTGACGTTCACCGCTTCCCTGCTCACCTTTGCCGGTGCCGCGCTGCTGATGGCGCTGACGCCGGGGCCGAACATGATCTACCTGCTCTCGCGCTCGCTGTGCCAGGGCCGGCGTGCGGCGGTGACGTCCTGGGCGGGTGTGGTGCTGGGCTTCACGGTGCACATGCTGTCGGCCGCGCTGGGCCTGACGGCGCTCTTCATGGCCGTGCCGCTGGGCTACGAGCTGCTCAAGTTCGGTGGCGCGCTGTATTTGCTGTGGCTGGCCTGGCAAGCGGTGCGCCCGGGCGCCGCCTCGCCCTTCGAGGCCCGCGAGCTGACGGCCGAATCGCCTCGCAAGCTCTTCGTGATGGGGCTGCTCACCAGCGTCCTCAATCCCAAGGTGGCGGTGTTCTATCTGTCGGTGCTGCCGCAGTTCATCCATGCCGAGCAGGGGCATGTGCTGCAGCAAAGCATCGCGCTGGGCGCCACGCAGGTCTTCATCGGTTCGGGCATCAACCTGCTGGTGTGCCTCTTTGCCGCGCAGATGGCGTCCTGGCTGCTGCGCCGCCCGCGCTGGCTGGCGATCCAGCGCCATGTGATGGGCCTGGTGCTGAGCGGCCTGGCGCTGCGCCTGCTGGCCGATTCGCGCCGTGCGGCCTGACGCCCTGCAATGACGGACTCCTCCCGCGGAATGCTGCTGGGCGTGCTCGGCGTGTTCCTGTTCGCGCTCACGCTGCCGATGACGCGTCTGGCGGTGGGTGACACGGCGGCGGCGCAGCTGTCGCCGGGCTTCGTGGCGATGGGTCGCGCGGCGGTGGCGGGGCTGTTGTCCATTGCGTACCTGTTCTTCACCGGCGCGCGCCGGCCCACGGCCCATGAGGCGCGCTGGCTGCTGCTGACCGCGGTGGGCGTGGTCTTTGGCTGGCCCTTGATGTTGAGCCTGGCGCTGCGCCACGTGGACACGGTGCATGCCGCCGTCATCACCGGCGTGCTGCCTTTGGCGACGGCCTCAGTGGGCGCGCTGCTGCTGCGCCAGCGGCCTTCCTTCGGTTTCTGGGCCTGTGCGGTGCTCGGTCTGATCCTGGTGATCGGCTTTGCCGCGTGGCGCGGTGCCGGCGCGCTCCAGGCTGCAGACGGTCTGCTGCTCGGCGCCGTGCTGGCCACCTCGGTCGGCTACGTGACCGGCGCGCGGCTGTCGCTGGCACTCCAGCCCGAGCAGGTGATCAGCTGGCTGCTGGTGCTCTCGCTGCCGGTCACGCTGCCGCTGGCTCTTGCCTGGGCGCCCAGCGCCGATGCGGCCTCGTCCATCGCCGCCGCGTCCTGGGGCGGTTTCGCCTACGTCGCGCTCGTCTCGCAATGGCTGGGCTTCTTCGCCTGGTATCGCGCCCTGGCGCTCGGCGGCACGCTGCGCGTGAGCCAGGTGCAGGTCATCCAACCCTTTTTCTCGATGCTGCTGGCCGCGCCCCTGCTCGGCGAGCACATCGATGGCATGAGCCTGGTCTTCGCGGCGGCGGTGATCGCCGTTGTCTGGATCGGAAGACGCATGCCCGTCCATTCGCATTGAATCAACACTGAACCACGCTAATCTGCAGTCACGGAGACAAGAGAGATTCACATGAGCAACACCTTCACCCTCGCGCGCCGCGCTGCGCGCATGAACCCGTCCATCATCCGCGAGATCCTCAAGGTCACGGAGAAGCCCGGCATCCTCTCGATGGCCGGTGGCCTGCCCAGCGCCGACACCTTCCCGGTCGAGCAAATCCGCAAGGCCTGCGACACCGTGCTGAGCCAGGCCCCGCGCGAGGCGCTGCAGTACGCCGCCAGCGAAGGCTTTGCGCCGCTGCGCGAATGGGTGGCGGCGCGCATGGCGCTGCTCGGCATCAACGCCAGCCCTTCGCAGGTGCTGATCACCAGCGGCTCGCAGCAGGGCCTGGACCTGGTCGGCAAGATCCTGTGCGACAGCGGCGCGCCCGTGGCCGTGGAAACGCCCACCTACCTCGGCGCGCTGCAGGCGTTCACGCCGTACGAGCCGATCTTCGCCAGCCTGGCCAGCGATGAAGGCGGCGTGCGCCCCGAGGCCATCGCGGCCCTGCCGCACGACGCACCCGGCACGCGCTTTGCGTACCTGCTGCCCAACTTCCAGAACCCGAGCGGCCGCATGATGAGCCTGGAGCGCCGCCAGCAGGTCGTGGCCGCCGCGCAGGCCGCGCGCGTGCCCATGATCGAAGACAACCCCTATGGCGACCTGTGGTTCGACGAGCCGCCGCCGCCCGCGCTGACCTCGATGTGGCCCGAGGGCTCGATCTACCTGGGCTCTTTCTCCAAGATACTCACGCCGGGCTTCCGCCTGGGCTACATCGTGGCGCCGAGCGAGCTCTATCCGAAGCTGCTGCAGGCCAAGCAGGCGGCCGACCTGCACACGCCCGGCTTCAACCAACGCGTGGTGCACGAGGTCATCAAGAACGGTTTCCTCGACGAGCACGTGCCCACCATCCGCGCCCACTACAAGGCCAACCGCGACGCCATGGCCGTGGCGCTGCGCGAGCACCTGCCGGCCGGCTGCGAATGGCAGATGCCCGTGGGCGGCATGTTCTTCTGGATCCGCCTGCCCGAGGGCTTCGATGCCATGGCCCTGCTGCCCAAGGCGGTGGATGCCGGCATCGCCTTCGTGCCGGGCGCTGCCTTCTTTGCGCACAACCCCGACCCGCGCTGCCTGCGCCTCTCCTTCGTCACGCTCACGCCGGAGCTGATCCATGAAGGCGTGGCCATCCTCGGCCGCGTGCTGCAAGAAGCGCTGCAGAACGAGGCGGTGACGACGCCGTGAGCGCGGTGAGCAGCTTGCGACTGGACACCGAATGGACGGACGCTGATCTCGACGCCGTCCACGGTTTCATCTCGCGTTCCTACTGGGCCGAGGGCATCCCGCGCGAGCTGATGCGCAAGGCGATGGAGGGTTCGCTGAACTTCATCCTGCGCGGTGAAGAAGGTGGCCAGCTGCTGGCCTACGCCCGCGTCATCAGCGATTGCGCCACCTTTGCCTACCTGTGCGATGTGTTCGTACCCGAGGCCGTGCGCGGCCGCGGCCACGCCAAGCGCCTGATGGCGGAGCTGATGCAGCACCCGTCGCTGAGCGGCCTGCGCCGCTTCACGCTCTTCACCCAAGACGCGCACGCCCTCTACGCCGGCTTTGGCTTCGCGCCGTTGGCTGCACCCGAGCGTGCGATGGAAATCGCGCGGCCCGGCCTCTATCTGAAATCGAAGGAATCCTGATGTCCGAACTGCGCCGCTTTGTCCAGGTGGATGTGTTCACCGCCGTGCCACTGAAGGGCAACGCGCTGGCCGTCGTCGTTGATGGCGCGGGCCTCTCCGAACAGCACATGGCCGACTTCGCGCGCTGGACGAATCTCTCCGAGACCACCTTCTTGCTGCCGCCCACCGACCCGGCCGCCGACTACCGCGTGCGCATCTTCACGCCGGGCGGCGAACTGCCCTTTGCCGGCCACCCGACACTGGGCTCGGCCCACGCCTTCCTGGCCAGCGGCGGCGATGTGAAGAAGCCCGGCGAGGTGGTGCAGCAATGCGCGATCGGTCTGGTGCGCGTCAAGCGCGAAGGCGCTCGCCTGGCCTTCGCCGCGCCGCCGCTGCAGCGCAGCGGTCCGGCCGATGCCGCCACGCGCGAGCAGGTGCTGCGCTCGCTGCGCATCGAGGCGAGCGAGCTGCTCGATGTGCAGTGGGTGGACAACGGCCCGAAGTGGCTGGCCGCGCGGCTCAAGAGCGCCGAGGCGGTGCTGGCGCTAACGCCGGATTTCATCGCGATGAAGGGCCTCAAGCTCGGCGTCGTCGGCGTGCATGCGCCGGGCAGCGAGTGCAATTTCGAAGTCCGCGCCTTCGTGCCGGATCTGGGCATCCCGGAAGACCCCGTCACCGGCAGCCTGAACGCGGGCGTGGCCCTGTGGCTGCAAGGCGCTGGCCTGGCGGGCGACCGCTACGTGGCAGCGCAAGGCGCGGCGCTGGGGCGTGCCGGCCGGGTGCATGTGAACCGCGATGCGGATGGCGTGACCTGGATCGGCGGCGACGTGGCGCCGCTGATTCATGGGCAGGTCAGGCTCTGAGGAGAATCACTTCTCGCGGAACTTGTCGTGGCAGGCCTTGCAGCTTTGCCCGACGGCACCGACGGCGACCTTGATCTGAGCGAGATCGCCGGTCTTTGACGCCGCCTGGAGCTTGGCGACCTCACCCTGCATCTTCTCGGCCGCGGCCTTGAAGGCGGGCATCTCCTTCCAGATGTTGGGCTTGGCCTCGGAGTTGGCCATCAGCTCGGTGTCTTCGCCGAAGGCCGTGTAGGGCAGTTTGACGACGGTGGCCAGCACGTCGGCGTTCTCGGCCGCGATCTTGGCGTCGAAAGGGATCTTGCCTTGGGCCATGCCGGCCAGGCGGCCGAAATGGTTGCCCATCAGCGTGAAGGCGGACTTGCGGTACTTGACCGCGTCCTCTGGCGACTTGAATTGCGCGCTGGCGGGGGTGGCGATCGTCAGGGTGGCCACCAGGGCGCTCGCGACAAGCAGAACCGATCTCATGAAGCAGTCTCCTCGGAAGTGAGCGCAGTCTAGGATAGACGGATGAACAATGCATCCACGGTGCGTGTGCGTGTCTGGGATTTGCCAACAAGGCTGTTCCACGGACTGCTGGCGGCCGGCGTGATCGGCGCGTTGCTGACGGCTCAATTCGGCGCCATGGAATGGCACATGCGGCTCGGCCAGGCGGTGCTGGTGCTGCTGGCCTTTCGGCTGGTCTGGGGCGTTGTGGGCGGACGATGGTCGCGCTTCGCCCATTTCTTCAACAGCGCGGGGCACGATCTCAAGGGCTCGCTCTCCGTGCTGGCCATGCTGGCCTGGCTGATCGCGCAGGCGCTGACAGGCCTGGTGGCCGACGACGAGATCATGACGAGCGGCCCGCTGCGATCGAAGGTCAGCGATGCCACGAGCCAGCTCGCCTCGCACTGGCACGCGGCCTGGGGCCAATGGGGCGTCTATGCGCTGGTGGGTCTGCATCTGGCGGCCGTGGGCTGGTACGCCTGGCGAGGCCGCGAGCTGATGCGCCCCATGGTCGATGGCGACAAGCACCTGCCGGAAATCCAGCCCGCATCGCGCGACGACTGGCGCAGCCGCACGCTGGCGCTGCTGATCGTGCTTGCGATTACGTCGGGTTACCTCGTTAGCATCGCGACATGAACGCCGTCACCGCCGCCCACCCCGTCCCCGCCCTGCTTGGCGAATCGCCGCTGTGGTCCGTGGCCGAGCAATGCCTCTACTACGTGGACATTCCGGGCCGCGAGGTGCGACGCTTTGATCCCGCGACGGGCGATCTGCAGTGCTGGCCGACCGAGAGCGAGCCGGGCTCCATCGCGCTTCTCTCGAAGGATGGCGAAGGCGGCGGCCTGCTGCTGGCGCAGCGCTCGGGCCTGTTCACCGTGGACACGAAGACCGGCGAGCAGACCCGGATCGGCGAGCCGCCGTATGACCCGGCCAAGCAGCGCTTCAACGACGGCAAGCCCGATGCGGCCGGCCGTTTCTGGGTCGGCACCATCGACGACGCCCGCGCGCCTGACGCGCAGCTGTTCCGTTATGTTGACGGCCAGTTCGAAGCCATGGCCGGCGACGCGGCCGTGGGCAACGGGCTGGGCTGGAGTCCGGACGGCCGCACGCAGTACTGGACCGACACCAAGGCGCACGAGATCTACCGCTTCGACTTCGACGTGACGACTGGCACCCTTGGCCCGCGCGAGCTCTTCGCGCGCTTTGACAAGCGCAGCGCGGATCAGCCGGTCGAGGCCTATGGCGGCCGCCCCGACGGCGCCGCCGTGGACGTAGAGGGCTGCTACTGGGTGGCGATGTTCGAGGGCCAGCGTCTGCTGCGCCTGTCGCCTCGGGGCGAGATCCTGCAGGAGCTGCGACTGCCCGTGCGCTGCGCGACGATGCCGGCCTTCGGTGGTGCGGACCTGCGCACGCTCTACATCACGACGGCGCGCGAGAAGCGCCCGGCGGATGAGCTGGCGGCTCAGCCGCTGGCCGGCTGCCTGCTGCAAGTGCGCGTGGATGTGCCGGGGCTGGCGCCCAACTTCGCGCGTTTGTAGCGCGCTTGTAAAGCGCACTCTTCATAGAGCGCGCTTCAGCTGCGCCTCATCCTTGGGCGGCATGGTGTTCGACCCCTGGTCGGGAGGTCAGGAATTCCACCTATAATCTTCGGGATTTGCTGCCCGCCGCCCTGAGTCCGAACGTGAATTCCCCCGCCCAGCCCTGCAAGCCCCAAAGCAGTGCATGGGACGACGATGAAGCCCAAGACTCTGGTTATGACGGTCAACCGAAGAAGTTCAAGACCCTGACGGCTGACGAAGCCGACAGTCTTCGCAAGACGCTCCCGACCCTCTCGCCTTGGCGAGTGGTGGCCGCCCAGGTGGTGGCGGGGCTGATCTGCGTTCTCATCGGATGGCTTTTCTCGGCGGGCGGTGCCCTGGCCTGGTCTGCGCTTTACGGCGCGGCCGCGGTGGTTGTCCCGAACGCCTTGCTGGCACGCGGGATGACGAAGCAGTCCGGCAATGCCGTGGCCGCCGCCGCCGGTTTCCTGGTCTGGGAGATGTTGAAGATTGCGGCTGCGATTGGTTTTTTGCTGATCGCCGCCCGGGTTGTGCCCTCCCTGAGTTGGCCAGCACTGCTGGGAACCATGGTGGTGTGCATGAAAGTCAGTTGGTTCGCGCTGCTGTGGCGCGGCCGAGTAAGAGTTGATTGATTTGAGGCTTGTAGAACATGACTGCTGAGAGCCACACCCCGACAGCTGGTGAATACATCGTTCACCACCTGCACCATCTGCAGAACGGTCATCAGACCGGCGTGGTGGACTTTTCCGTCCTGAACCTCGACTCGCTGTTCTTCACGACGTTGATCGGTTTCCTGGGCTGCTTCTTCCTGTGGCTGGCCGCTCGCAAGGCTTCTGCCGGCGTGCCGGGCCGCTTCCAGGCTGCCGTCGAGATCCTGATCGAGATGGTCGACAGCCAGGCCAAGGGCATCGTGCACAACGCCAACAGCCGCAAGCTGGTGGCTCCGCTGGCTCTCGTGGTGTTCGTGTGGATCTTCCTGCTGAACGCCATGGACTTGCTGCCGGTCGACCTGCTGCCCTGGCTGTGGCAGAACGCGCTGGGTGACCACGAAGCCAAGCTGCGCTCCGTGCCGACCGCCGACCTCTCCATCACGATGGGCCTGTCGCTCGGCGTGCTGATCACGTGCCTGGTCTACAACGTCAAGATCAAGGGCATGGGCGGCTGGGCGCACGAGCTGATCTCGGCTCCGTTCGGCGACAAGTGGTTCCTGTACCCCGTCAACTTCGCCATGCAGATGATCGAGTTCGTCGCCAAGACGGTCTCGCACGGCATGCGTCTGTTCGGCAACATGTACGCCGGCGAACTGATCTTCTTGCTGATCGCCCTGATGGGTGGCGCCATCGCCTCGGTCGGTCCGGTCGGCGGCGGCTTCCTCTTCCTGGGTCACGTGATCGCCGGCTTCGTCTGGGCCGCCTTCCACCTGATCATCATCACGCTGCAGGCCTTCGTCTTCATGATGCTGACGCTGGTCTACATCGGTCAGGCGCACGACGCCCACTGATCGAACCCCCGGTTTTTTACCCCGCTGTTTTCTTTTCCTTTTTCCTTACTTATCTCTGCTAGGAGTCATCATGGAAGTCATTAGCTTTGTCGCTCTCGCCGCCGGCCTGATCATCGGTCTGGGTGCCATCGGTGCCTGTATCGGTATCGGCATCATGGGCAGCAAGTACCTCGAAGCAGCAGCCCGCCAGCCCGAGCTGATGAACGAACTGCAGACCAAGATGTTCCTGCTGGCCGGCCTGATCGACGCCGCCTTCATTATCGGTACCGGTATCGCCCTGTGGTTCGCCACTGCCAACCCGTTCCTGGGTCAGATCGCCCAGATCGCTGGCAAGTAATCTCCCGCGACTCCATGCGTGAAGGCGGTGCACCCCACAGCGGGCGCGCCGCCTTTGCTACCGATCCATTAGTTTGTGAGGCACCAACGTGAGCATCAACGCTACGCTGATTGCACAACTGGTCGTGTTCCTGATCCTGGTCTGGTTCACGATGAAGTTCGTGTGGCCGCCCATCGCCAAGGCGCTGGATGAGCGCGCCCTGAAGATCCGCGACGGCCTGGCCGCTGCCGATCAGGCCAAGGCCGAGCTGGCCCAGGCCAACAAGAAGGTCGATGAGCAACTGGCCAAGACCCGTGACGAATCCGGCAAGCTGCTGGCCGACGCCGAGAAGCGCGCTGCCGCCATCGTCGACGAAGCCAAGAAGCGCGCTGAAGAAGTGGGCGCCAAGATCGTCGCCGACGCCAAGGCCGAAGCCGACCAACAGGCCGTCCGTGCCCGCGAAGAACTGCGCGAGCAGGTCGCCGTGCTGGCCGTCAAGGGCGCTGAACAGATCCTGCACCGCGAGGTCAATGCCAGCGTGCATGCCGAGCTGCTGGGCCGTCTGAAGACGGAGCTCTGATCATGGCCGAGCTCGCAACCATCGCACGTCCCTACGCTGAAGCGCTGTTCCAGACCGCTGGTGCCGAGGCCAAGGCCTGGGTGCCCGCGCTCGAAGCGCTGGCTCAGGTGGCCGCTGACGACCAGGCACGCGCCCTGGCCGACAACCCCAAGTTCACGTCCGAACAGGTGTTCTCGGTGATCAGCGCCGCGGTCAAGGGCGAGTTGCCTGCCAAGCTCGCCAACTTCCTCCGCACCGTGATCGAGAACGGCCGTCTGGCCGCGCTGCCGGTCGTGGCTTCGCAGTTCCACGCGCTGGCCAACGCCAGCTCCGGCGTGGCCGAAGCCAAGATCTACAGCGCCTACCCGATCGACGCCCGCCAGCTGCCCGACGTGGTGGCTTCGCTGGAAAAGCGCTTCGGCCGCAAGCTCGAAGTGCAGGTGCAGATCGAACCCGAGCTGATCGGCGGCATCCGCGTGGTGGTGGGCGATGAGGTGCTCGACACCTCGGTCCGCGCCCGACTGGAACGCATGAAGGTGGCGCTCACGGCTTGATGCCGTTCGCGCCCCCGAGACCCAAGTTACCCCTCGACGGGAGCAAGCAATGCAACTGAATCCTGCTGAAATTTCCGAACTGATCAAGAGCCGCATCGAGGGCCTTGGTAGCTCGACCGACGTCCGCAACCAAGGCACCGTGGTGTCCGTGTCGGACGGTATCGTGCGCGTCTACGGCCTGTCCGAAGTGATGCAAGGCGAAATGCTGGAGTTCCCGGCTGACGCCTCCGGCAAGCCGTCCTACGGCCTGGCCCTGAACCTCGAGCGCGACTCTGTCGGCGCCGTGATTCTGGGTGCCTACGAGCACATCTCCGAAGGCGACACCGTGAAGTGCACGGGCCGCATTCTGGAAGTGCCGGTCGGCCCCGAGCTGATCGGCCGCGTGGTGAACGCGCTGGGCGAGCCGATCGACGGCAAGGGCCCGATCAACGCCAAGATGACGGACGTGATCGAGAAGGTCGCTCCCGGCGTGATCGCACGTAAGAGCGTGGACCAGCCGGTGCAGACCGGCCTGAAGTCCATCGACTCGATGGTGCCCGTCGGCCGTGGCCAGCGCGAGCTGATCATCGGCGACCGCCAGACCGGCAAGACCGCCGTGGCCATCGACGCCATCATCAACCAGAAGGGTCAGAACATGACCTGCGTGTACGTCGCGATCGGCCAGAAGGCTTCGTCGATCAAGAACGTCGTGCGCGCTCTGGAACAAGCCGGTGCCATGGCCTACACCATCGTGGTGGCCGCCTCGGCTTCGGAATCGGCTGCCATGCAGTACGTCTCGGCCTACTCGGGCTGCACGATGGGCGAGTACTTCCGCGACCGCGGCCAAGACGCGCTGATCATCTATGACGACCTGTCCAAGCAAGCCGTGGCCTACCGCCAGGTCTCGCTGCTGCTGCGTCGCCCGCCCGGCCGCGAAGCCTACCCCGGCGACGTGTTCTATCTCCACAGCCGTCTGCTCGAGCGCGCAGCCCGCGTGAACGCCGACTACGTCGAAGCTTTCACCAAGGGTGAAGTCAAGGGCAAGACCGGTTCGCTGACGGCCCTGCCGATCATTGAAACGCAAGCCGGCGACGTGTCCGCCTTCGTGCCGACCAACGTGATCTCGATCACCGACGGTCAGATCTTCCTGGAAACCAACCTGTTCAACGCCGGTATCCGCCCCGCCATCAACGCCGGTATCTCGGTGTCGCGCGTCGGTGGTGCAGCGCAGACCAAGCTGATCAAGGGCCTGTCCGGCGGTATCCGTACCGACCTGGCGCAGTACCGTGAGCTGGCTGCCTTCGCGCAGTTCGCTTCGGACCTGGACGAGTCCACCCGCAAGCAGCTGGACCGCGGTGCCCGCGTGACCGAACTGCTGAAGCAGGCTCAGTACTCGCCGCTGCCCATCAGCCTGATGGCTGCCACGCTGTTCGCGGTGAACAAGGGCTTCATGGACGATGTGGAAGTGAAGAAGGTCCTGTCCTTCGAGCACGGCCTGCACCAGTTCCTGAAGACCAGCCACGCTGCCCTGCTGGCCAAGCTGGAAGCCGAACAGGCTTTCGACAAGGCCGGCACGTCCGAAGCCGAGCTGAACGCTGCCATCACCGCGTTCAAGAAGTCCTTCGCTTAATGACCATGACCGGGCTGACTGAAGCCATTCGCTCAGCCCGGACCTAACAAGGAGAAATCATGGCATCCAGCAAGGAAATCCGCGGCAAGATCAAATCGGTGGAGAACACCAAGAAGATCACCAAGGCCATGGAAATGGTTGCGGCCTCGAAGATGCGCAAGGCGCAGGAGCGCATGCGCTCGGCGCGGCCCTATGCCGACAAGATTGGCCACATCGCGGGCAATCTGGCCAAGGCCAACCCCGAGTACCGCCACGCCTTCATGACGAAGAACCCCGACGCCAAGAGCGCCGGTTTCGTCGTCGTGACGACCGACAAGGGCCTGTGCGGTGGTCTGAACACCAATCTGCTGCGCGCGACGACCGCCAAGCTCAAGGAAGTCGAGACCGCCGGACAGAAGTCCGAAGTGGTGGCCATCGGCAACAAGGGCTTCGGTTTCATGAACCGCATCGGCGCCAAGGTCGTGGCTCACGCCACGCAGCTCGGTGACCAGCCGCACATCGACAAGCTGATCGGCCCGGTCAAGGTGCTGCTGGACAAGTACGCCGCTGGTGAACTGTCCGCCGTCTACCTCTGCTACACCCGTTTCATCAACACGATGAAGCAAGAGCCCGTGGTCAAGCAGCTGCTGCCCCTGGACCCCAACGGGCTGAAGCAAGAAGCGGAAGCGCACTCGTGGGATTACCTCTACGAGCCGGACGCCGCCACCGTCATCGACGAGCTGCTCGTTCGCTACACCGAGGCCCTGGTCTACCAGGCCGTGGCCGAGAACATGGCTTCGGAGCAGAGCGCGCGCATGGTGGCCATGAAGGCCGCCACGGACAACGCAGGCACGCTGATCGGCGAGCTGAAGCTGGTCTACAACAAGACCCGCCAGGCCGCCATCACCAAAGAGCTCTCCGAGATCGTCAGCGGCGCCGCCGCCATCAGCAGCTAATCAGATTTGGAATTGAAGGAACGAAGAAATGGCTAACACGCAAAACGCAGTGGGCAAGATCGTTCAGTGCATCGGCGCCGTGGTTGACGTGGAATTCCCGCGCGACCGCATGCCGAAGGTCTACGACGCCCTGAAGATGGAAGGCTCGGCGCTGACGCTGGAAGTCCAGCAGCAGCTGGGCGACGGCGTGGTCCGCACGATTGCTCTGGGTTCGTCCGACGGCCTGCGCCGCGGCACCGAGGTCTACAACACCGGCGACACCATCAAGGTGCCGGTGGGCAAGGCCACCCTGGGTCGCATCATGGACGTGCTGGGCAACCCCATCGACGAGCGCGGCCCGGTCTCGGCTGCCACCACCTCCTCCATCCACCGCGCTGCTCCGGCCTACGACGAGCTGAGCCCGTCGCAAGACCTGCTGGAAACCGGCATCAAGGTGATCGACCTGATCTGCCCGTTCGCCAAGGGCGGCAAGGTGGGTCTGTTCGGTGGCGCCGGCGTCGGCAAGACCGTGAACATGATGGAACTCATCAACAACATCGCCAAGGCCCACTCGGGTCTGTCGGTGTTCGCTGGTGTGGGTGAGCGTACCCGTGAGGGCAACGACTTCTATCACGAGATGTCCGACTCCAACGTGGTCGTCCAGGACAACCTGGAAGAGTCGAAGGTCGCGATGGTCTACGGCCAGATGAACGAGCCCCCGGGCAACCGTCTGCGCGTCGCCCTGACCGGCCTGACCATGGCCGAAGCCTTCCGTGACGAAGGCCGTGACGTGCTGTTCTTCGTGGACAACATCTACCGCTACACCCTGGCCGGTACCGAAGTGTCCGCACTGCTGGGCCGCATGCCTTCCGCCGTGGGCTACCAGCCGACGCTGGCCGAAGAAATGGGCCGCCTGCAAGAGCGCATCACCTCGACCAAGGTTGGCTCGATCACCTCGATCCAGGCCGTGTACGTCCCGGCCGACGACTTGACCGACCCGTCGCCTGCCACCACCTTCGCCCACTTGGACGCAACGGTCGTGCTGTCGCGTGACATCGCCTCGCTGGGCATCTACCCCGCCGTGGACCCGCTCGACTCGACCTCGCGCCAGATCGACCCGAACGTGGTCGGCGAAGAGCACTACTCCACGACTCGTGCCGTGCAAGCCGTGCTGCAGCGCTACAAGGAACTGCGCGACATCATCGCCATCCTGGGCATGGACGAACTGGCACCGGAAGACAAGCTGGCCGTGGCTCGCGCCCGCAAGATCCAGCGTTTCCTGTCGCAGCCCTTCCACGTCGCGGAAGTGTTCACCGGCTCGCCCGGCAAGTACGTCCCGCTGAAGGAAACCATCCGCGGCTTCAAGATGATCGTGGCCGGTGAGTGCGATCACCTGCCCGAGCAGGCCTTCTACATGGTCGGCACCATCGACGAGGCCTTCGAGAAGGCCAAGAAGCTGGCTGCTTAAAGGTTAAGGAGCCGATATGGCAACCCTTCACGTTGACGTGGTCTCCGCCGAAGAGCAGATCTTCTCCGGCGAAGCCACCTTCGTCGCGCTGCCGGGCGAAAGCGGCGAGCTGGGCATCAAGCCCCGCCACACGCCGCTGATCACCCGCATCAAGCCCGGTGCTGTGCGCATCCAGATGGCCGACGGCAACGAAGAATTCGTCTTCGTCGCCGGCGGCATCCTGGAAGTGCAACCCAGCGGCGTGACCGTCCTGGCCGACACCGCCATCCGCGGCAAGGACCTCGACGAAGCCAAGGCCGAATCCGCCAAGAACGCCGCCAAGGAGGCGATGGACAACGCCAAGAGCGACATCGACTTCGCCAAGGCGCAAGGCGAGTTCGCAGCCATGGCAGCGCAGATCGCGGCGATCCGGAAGTACCGTCGCAAGTAAGCACTGAACACGCCAAGGTGCCGCGCAAACGGCACCTTCGAAGAAAAAGCCCATCGCCGTTTGGCTGATGGGCTTTTCTATTGGTGCACGACCGCAGACTTCAGGAGGCGGGCGTCCCGGCCTTCTTTTCGTCGGTGGGCGTGCTGCTCGCGGCGGGCTTGTCGGCAGGAGCGGGTGCGGGCGTGGCCGCTTCCTTGCGCTCCACGACCGGCGCTTCCTTGCGAGACAGCGTGGGCGCTCCAGCGACGAAGTCCTTGCGGTCAAAGATGGCCTCCGTGTCGCCCATGACCAGGCGGATCCACTCGGGGTAGTTGTAGGCCGAGCCGTTGGAATGGTCCACGATCATGCCGATGCCGCCGCCGATCAGGATGTTGCCGAAGAGGCTGCCTGCGACTCGCGAAGTCACGGTGCCGGCCGCCGTGGGTTCGCCAGCCTTCTTGCATTCGACGCGCAGGTCCGAGCTGGAGCGATGCACCAGAACGCTGCCAGGCGTCGTGACCGTGAAGCTGCCGGAGTCGTTGGTCAGGTTGCAGATCGCGCCTTCAACGGGCTGGCCTGCCTTCGAGACGGTTTCGACACGCATCGAACCCGATGTTCCGTTGGAAACTGAGGCGCAACCGACGAGCTGCAGTGCGGCGACGGCCACGGCCGCATAGATGATGAACTTCATGTTTTCTCCCTTGATGGATTTGTTTGACACCGCTGACGAACGGCGGCCCGCGAGGATAAAGATTCAGCGCGGATGTAACCAATGCGGAAAACCTGGGGGCTGCCGTCCCTAGAATTCCCGATCGAATCCCAATCTGACATGACCGCTTCCCTACCCATCACCCGCCACCACGGCCTCGACGCTGTCGAGCTCATCTCGCCGGATGGCGCACGCGCCATCGTCGCCTTGCATGGCGCCCATCTGCTCTCCTGGATTCCCGCCGGCGCTACCGAGCAGCTCTACGTCTCCCCCAAGACCGCCTACGCCTCCGGCCAGGCCATCCGCGGCGGCGTGCCCGTGTGCTTCCCGCAGTTTGCAGAGCGCGGCCCGCTGCCCAAGCACGGCTTTGCGCGCACGCGGCCGTGGCAGCTGGTCTCGGCCGAGCGGAGCGAGTTTGATGCGCTGGCCGTGCTGCGGCTGACCGACGATGCCGCCACGCGCTTGGTGTGGCCGCATGCCTTCGAGGCCGAGCTCAGCGTGCTGGTGCACGGCCGCACGCTGCAGATCGAGTTGGCGGTGGAGAACAAGGACGCCGAGGGTTCCGAGCCGTTCGACTTCACCGCCGCCCTGCACACCTACCTCGCGATCAACGACATCGACGAGGCCAGCGTGGCCGGGCTCTCGGGCCTGCAGTACTTCGACGCGGTGGACAAGACCGAGAAGCAGCAGCGCGTCGAGCTGCTGCTGCCCTCCGGCGAGCTGGACCGTATCTACTATCAGGCCAGCCAGCCGCTGGAGCTGCGCGAGCAGGGCATCAGCACGCAACGCCAGCTGCAGATCAGCCAGCAGGGCTTCGAGGATGCGGTGACCTGGAACCCCGGCGCCGCGCGCTGCGCCACCCTGGCCGACATGCCCGAGGACGGCTGGCGCAAGATGCTGTGCATCGAGGCCGCGACGATCCGCCATCCGGTGCGGCTCGCCCCGGGCGAGAGCTGGGTCGGCATGCAGAGCCTCGTGCTCGCCTGACCAAGGCCTGATCCTGTCGTAAGCTCATTGCTCCACGGTTCTCGACGGAGTGCATGGATGAGCAAGAAGGACGCGAAGGATTCGGCTGGCAAGAAGCTCGGCAAGGCCAGCTACCTGGAGCAGCTCGAGCCCCTGCAGCTTGAACTCAACGCAGCGGCCCGCTGGCTGCAGCACACGGGCAAGCGGCTGCTCGTCCTCGTCGAGGGGCGCGATACCGCCGGCAAGGGCGGCGTGATCGCAGCCATCAGCGAGACGCTCAACCCGCGCCAATGCCACACGGTGGCATTGGGCAAGCCCACGGACCGCGAGCAGGGCTCCTGGTACTTTCAGCGCTATGTGCCGCATCTGCCGGCGGCCGGCGAGATCGCGCTGTTCGATCGCAGCTGGTACAACCGCGCCGGCGTCGAGGCCGTGATGGGCTTTTGCACGCCCGATCAGACCCAGGCCTTTCTCAAGCAGGCGCCGGTGTTCGAGAAGCTGCTCGTGGACGACGGCGTGCTGCTCTTCAAATACTGGCTGACCGTCGACCAGGTCCATCAGGAAGAGCGCTTCCAGGAGCGCCTGGCCGACCCGCTCAAGCGCTGGAAGCTCTCGCCGATCGACCTCGAGGCGCGCCGCCTCTACAAGGAATACGGCCACGCCCGCGACCGCATGCTGGAGGCCACGCACACCAAGCATGCGCCCTGGACCCTGGTGGATTTCAACGACCAGCGGCGCGGCCGGCTCGCGCTGATCCGCGATCTGCTCGGCCGCCTGCCCGATGTTGCAGTGCCCGAGGCGCCGCTCAAGTTCCCGCCCCTCGCGGCCAAGCCGCAGCGCGAGCGGTTCGGCACCAAGCTGCGACCGATCTGAGAACGGCTGCGCGCCCTGCGCACTTCGTGAATCTGGCCCTTACGCAGAATTCAAGCGGAATGTTGCTACATTCAAAGCGTGAAGTCCGATCCAGAGCGACTCATCCGCAGCACCGACAGCTTTCAGGCTGGCGGTTTTCGCCCGCATGGCAGCCTGGAGATGTGGCTCGAAGGCGGTGAATCAGACGGCATCATCTACTCGATGGCGCAAGGCCCCTTCAACGCGGAATTCCTCAAGGCCTTCGTGCTGGCGCGAGCCGATCTGCTCGCCCAGGCCGGCCAGCGCCGCCTGCGCGCCCACATCCTGCAGATGCGGTGCAGCATGATGGCCTCGCCCGACATGCTCGATGAATACCGGCGCCTGATGAGCGGCTTCATCTCCGGCCAGATGGTGGCCGAGCACACCGCCTGGGTCGTCGGCCCCGAGGTCGAGGGCCGCGACTTCATGCTGCCCCTGTACGAGCAGATCTACCGCGAGCTGGGTCTGCCCTTCGCCACGTTCGAGCAGCTGCCCGAAGCCGAAGACTGGGTGCGCGCGCAGCTCGTCAAATAGCTGGCCGCACATCCGAGCGGGCGGGAGCCGCGTCGGATAATCGCCGGATGAGCTTTGCACCGCTGACGAACGACTGCTTCCTGCGCGCCTGCCTGCGCCAGCCGACCGAGTACACGCCGCTGTGGCTGATGCGCCAGGCCGGCCGCTACCTGCCCGAGTACCGCGCCACGCGCGAGAAGGCCGGCAGCTTCATGGGCCTGGCCACGAACAAGGACTACGCCACCGAGGTCACCCTGCAGCCGCTGGAGCGCTACCCGCTCGATGCGGCCATCTTGTTCAGCGACATCCTGACCGTGCCCGATGCCATGGGCCTGGGCCTGTCCTTCCAGCAGGGCGAAGGCCCGAAGTTCGAACACGTCGTGCGCGACGAGGCCGCCGTGGCCAAGCTTGCCGTGCCTGACATGGACAAGCTCCGTTATGTCTTCGACGCCGTCACGTCCATCCGCAGCGCCTTGAACGGCCGCGTGCCGCTGATCGGCTTCTCCGGCAGTCCCTGGACGCTGGCCTGTTACATGGTCGAAGGCGGCGGCTCGGACGACTACCGCCACGTCAAGAGCCTGATGTACGCGCGCCCGGACCTGATGCACCGCATCCTCGAAGTCAATGCCGATGCAGTAGCGCGTTACCTCAACGCACAGATCGAAGCCGGCGCGCAGGCCGTGATGCTGTTCGACTCCTGGGGTGGCGTGCTGGCGGAGGGCAACTTCCAGCGCTTCAGCCTCGACTACTCGCGCCGCGTGCTGGCGCAGGTGAAGACCGAGCACGAGGGCGTTCGCATTCCGCGCATCCTCTTCACCAAGGGCGGCGGCCTGTGGCTGCCCGAGATCGCCGACGCCGGTGCCGACGTGGTGGGCCTGGACTGGACGATGAACCTGGGCCGTGCCCGCACGCTGGTGGGCGAGCGCGTCGCCCTGCAAGGCAATCTGGACCCCAACGTGCTGTTCGCGCCCGAAGCCGCCATCCGCGGCGAAGCCCGCCGCGTGCTCGACGCCTTCGGCCCGCCGGCCGCCGGCGCGGGGCATGTCTTCAACCTTGGCCACGGCATCAGCCAGTACACGCCACCGGAAGCCGTGAGCGTGCTCGTGGACGAAGTTCATGCCTACTCACGTGCCCTGCGCGCTGCGTGATAACCGCCACTTATCCCCACCAATCCCGAAGCGGGACAGCCCCAGATAACGGGGCCTGGCGTCTCTCGGTATTTACCCCTGAGATCAATAAGTCATTGATTTTCATAGCTGCTGTATCAAATCGGGTACAGGTCGCGCGCGGGGCATCCGGACTCTCCCTGGGGCCGGACCGGCGGCAGTGCAAAACTTCCCCACAAAGTTATCCACACCCGGCGCAGCCCCGCCAGAGCAGGCGCCGCACGTGAGCGAGAGCCCACTTCCCGCGACACGCATTCGGGTGGCCGTTGAGGCCCCGCAGCACAGCGGCATCAGTGCGCCGCTGGACTATCTGGCGCGCCAGGCGCTGGTTGCCGGCAGCCTCGTGCGGGTGCCGCTGGGCAAGCGCGAGCTGCTGGGCGTGGTGTGGCCGGGCGAGCCGGACGCCCAAACGCCGGAGCATGTGCTGCGGCCCATCGCTGGCGAGCTGGAAGGGCTCACGCCGCTGTCGTCGAACTGGCTGCAGCTCGTGGAATTTGCAGCCGGCTACTACCAGCGCTCGGTGGGCGAGCTGGCGCTTTCGGTTCTGCCGCCGCAGCTGCGCGAGCTCGATCCCACCCAGCTCGGCCGCCGCCTCAAGCGCAAGGCCGCCGCCGCGGGCGAGACCGCCAACGCCGCCGACAAGCCCGAGCTCAGCCCGGCGCAGGCGGCCGTGCTGGCCCAACTCGACGAAGCGCTGCACAGCCCGGCGCCCAAGCCGGTGCTGCTCTATGGCGTGACCGGCTCGGGCAAGACCGAGGTCTATCTGCGCGCCGCCGAGCATGCGCTCGCTGAAGGCCGGCAGGTGCTCGTGCTGGTGCCCGAGATCAACCTCACGCCGCAGCTCGAAGCCCGCTTTACCGAACGCTTTGCTGGCGTGCCCGTCGCGGCCCTGCACAGCGGCCTCACGCCGGCGCAGCGGCTCAAGAGCTGGCTGGCGGCGCACAGCGGCCAAGCGCGCCTGGTGCTGGGCACGCGGCTGGCGGTGTTTGCCTCCATGCCCGAGCTGGGGCTGATCGTCGTCGACGAAGAACACGACCCCTCCTACAAGAGCCAGGACGGCGCGCGCTACTCGGCGCGTGATCTGGCCATCTACCGCGGCCACCTGGAGAAGGTGCCGGTGATCCTCGGCTCCGCCACGCCCTCCATCGAAAGCTGGCAGCGCGCTGAAGAAGGCCGTTATGTGCGGCTCGCCTTGCCAGCCCGCATCGGCGAGGGCGTGATGCCACGCGTGCGCTTGTTCGACATGAAGGTGCTGCCACCCAAGGCCGGCGTCACCACCGCGATCGCCGAACCGTTGGCGGAGGCGCTGCGCGCGCGCCTCGCGCGCGGCGAGCAAAGCCTCGTCTTCCTGAACCGCCGCGGCTATGCGCCCGTGCTCCATTGCGGCGAATGCCAGTGGAAGAGCGACTGCCCGCACTGCAGCGCCTGGCGCGTCTTCCACAAGCGCGACCGCACGCTGCGCTGCCACCACTGCAGCTTCACCGAGCGCGTGCCGCTCGCCTGCCCCAACTGCGGCAACTCCGACATCGCCCCGCTGGGCCGCGGCACTGAAAGGCTTGAGGAACAGCTGGCCGAGATGCTGCCCGGCGCGCGCATCGCGCGCATCGATGCCGACTCCACCAAGCACAAGGGCGCGCTCGAAGCACAGCTCGCGGCCGTGCACGCAGGCGAGGTCGACGTGCTCGTCGGCACCCAGATGATCACCAAGGGGCACGACTTCCGCCGCATCACGCTGGTGGCCGCCGTCAACCCGGACACGGCACTGTTCAGCAGTGATTTCCGTGCGCCTGAGCGGCTCTTCTCGCTGCTGATGCAGGCGGCCGGCCGCGCGGGGCGCGACGCCGCGCAGGCCTCGGCCAGCGAGATGTGGGTGCAGACCTGGCACCCGGAGCACGCGCTCTACCAGGCGCTCAAGAAGCACGACTACGAAGCCTTTGCCAAGAGCCAGCTGGCCGAGCGCGAGAGCGCCAGCCTGCCGCCGTATTCGCACCTCGCGCTGCTGCGCGCAGAGGCGAAGACGCCCGAGGCGGCCAAAGCCTTTCTCGATGCGGCCGCGCTCGCGCTGCTGGAAGACGAGCGCGTCTTCGCCTATCCGCCCGTGCCCATGAGCGTGGCGCGCGTGGCCGATGTGGAACGCATGCAGATGCTCGTCGAGGCCAGCCATCGCGGCGCACTGCAGCAAATTCTGGCGGACTGGTTGCCGCAGCTGCACCTGCTCAGGCGTGAGCACAAGGGCTTGATCCGCTGGGCGATCGACGTGGATCCGCTGTCGATCTGAATCTCAGGAAGGCTCATGGGGTGCGCATCAAAAGTGATGTGCATCCAAGCCGCGCGAGGTGCTTGAATGGCCGGCTCCACCGGCCGCCTCCGACATGATGAAGATCCTTCTCGCTCTCGTTGCTGCGTTCACCGCGGTTTCCGCTCAGGCCCAGAGCTGCACGCAGCCGGGGCCGTCCAGCGAACGCGCGGCGCGCCTGGCCGAGATCGCCATGGGCGAATACCGCGCCTTCAACGGCCACCGCATCGACGCGCAAGGCCGGTTGTGGAAATTCGGCAACGTCGAGACCGAAACCGAACCGCTGCGCGAGGAGCGAAAGGACGGCGACCGCTTTGCCTGGCGTCGCGTCTGGCGCTACTGGCAGACGCTTGACCAGCACGTGCCCGGCACGCTGGACTTTCGCCGCATGACCTGGGCCGAAGGCCTGCTCGACGATCCCGCCAACGCAGGCCCGCAGCGCATGACGAACCTGCGCGAATTGCTGGCCAGCGTGCCCGCCGACAACGAGGCTGCGCGTGAGGCGCTCGTGCGCGCCACCATCTCTGACACGCCCTGGTCCGGCGCCTTCATCTCCTTCCTGATGGACCGGGCCGGTTTCAGCGAGGCCGAATTCCATTTCTCCGGCGCGCATGCCGTCTACATCCGCCCCGCGCTCGAAGACGCGCCCGGCTACGCCTACCGCGCCTGCGACGTGCGCACCAGCGTGCCGCGCGTGGGCGACCTCATCTGCTACGGCCGCGCCGCCAAGCCGCTCACGAGCTTTGCCGAATGGAAGGCGCAAGCCACGCAACTGGACAGCCGCGTCAAATCGCATTGCGACCTGGTCGTGAAGGTCGACCGCGCGGCCGCCAAGATCGAAACCATGGGCGGTAACGTGGAGCAGAGTGTCACCTGGCGCAAACTCATGCTCGATGCCGATGGCCACCTCTCACGTAAACATCTTGTAGCCCGTCAACCGCAGGGCCCGAACGCACGTGAATGTGCTTCGGACAGCAGCTGCACCAAGAGCGATATGAACCAGCAGCATTGGGCGATCGTGCTGCAGTTGCGCTGATTGAATGAATGATCGATCGTGCTGATCGATTGTCTTGTTTGCATACTTTGCACGGGCGAAACATCGGCGCCCGTGCCCATCGGGGAAGCTAACGCCATGATTCAGCGTCGACACACTCTGGCCCTCGGCCTGCTGACCCCGCTGCTGCAAGCCCTGCCGCAGCGTGCCTTTGCTGGTGCAATGGGCACCGCGCCCCTCGGCGACGAAGAGCGCGCCGTGCACGCGCTCAACCGCCTGGCTTTCGGCCCGCGTCCGGCGGATGCGCAGGCGATTGCCGGCATGGGCGCCAAGGCCTGGCTGGACCAGTTCCTCGCCCAGCAGCTCGATCCCGCCAGCCTGCAGATGCCCACAGCGCTCAGCGAGCGGCTGCAGGAGATGGAGACGCTCAAGCTCGATCAAGGCCAGCTGCATGAGCGCTTCCGCGACGCGCAGCGCCTGCAGCGCGAGGCCAAGGCCAAGGGCGAGAAGGACGATGAGAAGCCGCGCCGCGAGCTCGTGCGGCCGATCGTGCAGCAGGCCCACGCGCAACGCCTGCTGCGTGCCGTGGGCAGCACCGCCCAGCTCGAAGAAGTGCTGGTCGACTTCTGGTTCAACCACTTCAACGTCTTCGCCGGCAAGGGGCAGGTGTCCGTCTGGGTGGGCAGCTATGAGCGCGAGGCCATCCGGCCCTACGTGCTCGGCCGCTTCCGCGACATGCTGGGCGCCACCGCCAAGCATCCGGCCATGCTGTACTACCTGGACAACTACCAGAGCGTGGCACCGGGTTGGCAGCCGCCGCAGCGCAACCCGCGCCGCTTGCCGCCGCCGCCCAACCCGAACCGCCCCACCGGCCTCAACGAGAACTACGCCCGCGAGCTGATGGAGCTGCACACGCTGGGCGTGGACGGCGGCTACAGCCAGCAGGACGTGACGCAGCTCGCGCGCATGCTCACCGGCTGGACCTTCGATCCGCGCGCCAGCAGCGGTGACTTGTTCCGCTTCGAGGAAGACCGCCATGACCGAGGCAGCAAGGTCTGGCTCGGCCAGCGCGTGGACAAGCGCGGCCGCTTCGAAGGCGAGTGGGCACTCGACGTGCTCGCCTCGCACCCGTCCACGGCGCGCTTCCTGAGCTTCAAGCTGGCGCAAGCCTTCGTGGCCGACGATCCGCCGCCGGCGCTCGTCAAGCGCATGGCCGAGCGCTTCTTGGCCACCGACGGCGACCTGCGGGAGGTGATGCGCACGCTGGTCGCCTCCGACGAGTTCTGGAGCCGCGAGGCCTTCCAGGCCAAGTTCAAGACGCCGTATCAGTTCCTGCTCTCCAGCCTGCGCGCGGTGAACACGGTGGACGCGCTGCCGCCCGACACGCAGCTGCTCGTCGGCTCGCTCGCGCAGGCCGGCATGCCGCTGTACGGCGCGCAGACGCCCGACGGCTACAAGAACACCGCCGCCGCCTGGATGAACCCCGAGGCACTGGCGCAGCGCGTGCAGTTTGCGCAGACCCTGTCCGATCGCATCCGCAAGCGCCCCGAGATGGCCGCCCATGCCAGCAGCGACCTGCTCGTCACGCTGGGCCCGACCCTGAGCGCCACCACACGAGAGACCGTGGCTGCCGAGCCCCGGCCGCAACAGCTCGCCCTGCTGCTGGGCTCGCCCGATTTCATGCGTCGATGAGGAACGTTATGCAACGCCGCCATCTCCTGCTCGCCACCGGCGCCTGGACCCTGTTCCGCACGACTGCGGCCTCCGCCGCTGCCGCGCCGGCCGCCGACAACAAGCTCGTCGTCATCTTGCTGCGTGGCGCGGTGGACGGCCTCTCCGTCGTGACGCCCTACGGCGACTCCAACTACGCCGCCTCACGCGACAGCATTGCGCTGGCCGCGCCGGGCAGCAGCGACGACAGCCTGATCCAGCTCGACAAGCTCTTCGGCCTGAACCCGAACCTCGCGCGCCTCAAGCCCTATTGGGACCAGGGCGCGATGGCCTTCGTGCACGCCAGCGGCTCGCCCGACATGACGCGCTCGCACTTCGACGCGCAGGACTACATGGAGTCTGGCACGCCGGGCCGCAAGAGCACGCCCGACGGCTGGATGAACCGGCTGCTGCAGGCCATGCCCGGCGATGCCGCGCCGACGCGCGCCGTCAACATGGGCACGACGCCGCCGCGCATCTTCTCCGGCACGGGCAGCGTGGCCAGCTTGGGGCTGGGCGCCAAGGCGCTGGACGCCAAGGCCATCGACAAGCCCGAGATGCGCTCTGCTTTAGGCAAGCTCTATGCCAACGATCCGATGATGGCGCGCACCTACCGCGACACCGCCGAGGGCCGCGACGAGATGCGGCGCAGCATGGACGAAGGCATGGCGCGCGGCATGAAGCATGGTGGCATGGGCGGCGGCGACCCCAGCGCTGATGCCGGCGCGCAAAGCGCCAGCGGCTTTGCCGCCGATGCGCGCCGTCTGGGCCAGCTCATCCAGGCTGATGCGCACACGCAGCTGGCATTCACCTCTGTCGGCGGCTGGGACACCCACATCAACCAGGGCGGCGCCAAGGGGCAGCTTGCCAATCGCCTGAACAGCCTGGCCCAGGGCCTGGACGCGCTGATGCAGGGCCTGGGTGACGCGCAGAAGAACACGGTGGTCGTCGTCATGAGCGAGTTCGGCCGCACGGTGCGCGAGAACGGCACGCACGGCACCGATCACGGCCGCGGTAACGTGATGTGGTTGATGGGCGGTCCCGTCAACGGCGGCCGCATGATCGGCGAATGGCCGGGCCTGGAGCGCTCCGCCCTCGTCGACGGCCGCGACCTGGCGGTCGTGAGCGACTTCCGCTCCGTGCTCTCGCCGATCGTTCAGCGCCATCTGGGCTTGTCGGATGCGGCGCTGGTGAAGGTGTTTCCGCAGGGGCCGGCGGGGTTGCGGGAGCAATTGCTGCGGGCTTGAAGGCAGGCACGGCTGCGCCTCACAATCGCCTCACCCGCCGCCATGTCGGCTCGGCGGGATCAGGAGACAGCAAGCATGGGTTTGACCAGAATCGTCGGCATCCTCTTGATCGTGGCGGGCGCCCTCGGTCTCGTGTTCACGAGCTTCAGCTACACCAAGGATGAGCATCAGGCCAAGCTCGGCCCCATCGAGCTGTCGGTCAAGGAGAAGGAAACGGTCAACGTCCCGACCTGGGCCTGCGTCGTGGCCATCGTGGTCGGCGGCGCGCTGCTCTTTGTGGGGGGCAGGAAACGTTAGTCAGACACGTCTGACAGCCGCGAGGTGAATCTGCCCCCTGGCGTTGACGCGCAGCGAGCGGCACTTCTAGGATGCCCCGATCTCGACTCTTCACAAGACCGATGCGTCGCCATCTCCTCATCACGCTGCTCGCCGGCACCGCCGCCCTGACCGCCCACGCCCAGTTCCCGATGGGCAATCCGAAGGAGGCCATCGTGGCCGGCGCCAATGCCACGGGCCAGACCTGGCAGTTCGCCTCGCGCTGCGGCACGAGTGCCGACCTGCTCAAGCAGTACCGCGCGCGCTTCGACGCCGAGACGCAAGAGGGTCGCGGCAAGCTCTACCCCTCGCTGGGCATCGACATCGATGCCGAGTTCAAGAAGGGCCAGGACGTCGGCAACCAGTTCTACGACTCCGTCCAATCGGCCGCCGACCGTGGGCGGATCTGCAAGCAGACGACGGAGCTGATCCAATCCATCCTCGCGTCGAAGAAGTGAGACGCAGAATCCTCCGTCCGTGCTGATCCGCACGTTGCTTCTCGCCGCCGCTGGCCTCGTCTCCATTGCCGCCCAAGCTGCCCCTGTCGCCACCCTCTGCAAGCCGCAGGAGCGCGCGGTCTTCGCCTGCCGGGCGACCAAGAAGCTCGTGTCGCTCTGCGCCGCTGGTGATCTTCAGAAGGACGGCGGGCGCCTCATCTATCGCTTCGGGCGCGATGCCGCTCACGTGGAGATGGAGCACGGAGCTGCTGCCAGCCCGCGCGAGTCGGGCTTCAGCTATGACTACTGGAGCTGGGCCAAAGGCGAGGCGGTGATGGTGGGTTTCATGCGCGGCGACTTCACCTATCTGGTCTATCACGCTGCCGGCGCCTTTGGTGTGGACGGGGGTCCTAACGTTGCATCCGTGCGGGTCCTGCGCAATGCCCGCGAGGTGGTCGATATCTCCTGCCATGAGCCGTCGGCGACGGACCACATCTACGAGGAGCTGAACAAGCTGGGCCTTTCCCCGCGCCGAGAATACTGACGGTCGACAAGTGAAGCCTGGACAGCGCGGCCACTGTCCGCTCACTGTCCGCGGACACTCCAGACCGCGTCCAAGTCATTGATTCATAACACCATTCCTCCTGGCACAGTGCTTGCACCTGTGGGTGCATGATCCGCGACACCTCTGCCCAAGACGTCACCCTCGAAAAGCCCTCGCTGCTGCGCCGACGCGGCCTGCTGATCGGGGGCGGCATCGTCATCGCCGCCGTGGCGGTCCTCGTGGCGCCCAGCGTGCTGAGGGCCTTCTCGGCGCCCACTTCCGTCAGTGCCTCGCGCCTGTCCACGGCCAAGGTCGAGACGGGACCCTTCGTGCGCGACATCGTCGGCGAAGGCAAGGTGGTGGCCGCCAACAGCCCCACGCTCTACGCGCCCAGCAGCGGCTCGCTGACCCTGCTCGTCAAGGCCGGCGAGCCGGTGAAGAAGGGCCAGCTGCTCGCCCGCATGGAAAGCCCCGACCTCAGCGCCCGGCTGGCGCAGGAGCGCAGCAATGCCGAAGGCCTGCGCGCCGACGCGATGCGCGCCGAGGTGGAGGCACGCCAGCAGGCCTCGCAGCTCAAGAGCGATGTGGAGAACGCCAACATCGACTTCAAGACCGCGCAGACCGATCTGGACCGCCAGGTCCAGGCCTTCAAGGCTGGCGCCACGGCCGGCATGCAGGTCGACCACGCGCGCGACACGCTGGAGAAGGCCCGCGTCACGCTGGCCCACGCGCAGGCGCTGCTTGCGCTCAAGGCGGACAGCCTCAAGCTCGACGTGCAGGCCAAGCGCGCCGCCGCCGAGCGCCAGCAGCTGATGGTGGCCGATCTGCAGCGCCAGGTCGCCGAGCTGCAGATGCGCTCGCCGGCCGATGGCCAGGTGGGCCAGCTCTTTGTTGACGAGCGCGCCACCGTGGCCAAGGACGCCAAGGTGGCCACCATCATCGACCTGAGCGCGCTGGAAGTGCAGATGCAGGTGGCCGAGAGCTTCGCCCGCGAGCTGGGGCTGGGCATGAGCGGCGACATCAGCGGCAACGGCAAGACCTGGAAGGGCACGGTCCGCACGGTCTCGCCCGAAGTGGTGAACAGCGAAGTGGCGGCGCGGCTGCGCTTCGAGGGCGAGCAGCCCGAGGCCCTGCGCCAGAACCAGCGCCTGACGGTGCGCGTGCTGCTCGATCAGCGCTCCAACGTGACCTGGGTCCGCCGCGGCACCTTTGCCGACGAGATGGGCGGCACGCAGGCCTATGTGATCCGCGACGGCCTGGCCGAGAAGGTGCCGGTCAAGCTCGGCGCGCGCAGCCTGGACAAGGTCGAGGTGCTGTCGGGCCTCAAGCCGGGCGATGTGGTGGTGGTTTCGGGTGCGGAGGCCTTCAACGGCGCGCCGCGTGTGGCGATTTCGAACTGAATCTGATTGAGGAGCACAGCAATGTTGAAGATGCAAGGACTGTCCAAGGTCTATCGCACCGAGATGGTGGAGACCTATGCACTGCGCCAGTTCGACCTCACGGTCAACGAAGGCGAGTTCGTCGCGGTCACCGGCCCGTCGGGTTCGGGCAAGACCACCTTCCTGACGATCGCCGGCATGCTGGAGGCCTTCTCCAGCGGCACCTACATGCTCGACGGCGTGGACGTGAGCCAGATGAACGACAACCAGCGCTCGCGCATCCGCAACGAGAAGATCGGCTTCATCTTCCAGGCCTTCAACCTGATCCCCGACCTGAACGTGCTGGACAACATCGAGGTGCCGCTGCGCTACCGCGGCATGAACAGCGCCGAGCGCAAGAAGCGCGCCACCGATGCGCTGGCCCGCGTGGGCCTGTCGGCACGCAGCAAGCACTACCCGGCGGAACTCTCCGGCGGCCAGCAGCAGCGCGTGGCGATTGCGCGCGCGCTGGCGGGCGCGCCGCGCCTGCTGCTCGCCGACGAGCCGACCGGCAATCTTGACAGCTCCATGGCGCGCAGCGTGATGGACCTGCTGGAAGAGTTGCATCGCGACGGCGCCACCATCGTCATGGTCACGCACGACCCGCAGCTGGCCGCACGTGCGCAGCGCAATGTGCATGTGATCGACGGCCAGGTGGTGGACATCGCCGCCGAACTGCGCATGGACCCGACGCTGCTGCGCGGTGGAGCGACGGCTCAGGCGTGATGATGAAACGATTGCTTCTTTCGGCGCTCGTCACGACGCTGCTCGTGCCGATGTTCGCGCAGGCCGAGAACCTGCTCGACGTCTACGCGCAGGCGCGCTCCGCCGACCCCGTGCTGGCCAGCGCCGCGGCGCGCAATGGCATGGCGGGGCAGGACGCCGTCATCGCGCGATCGCGCCTGCTGCCGCAATGGAACCTCTCCGCTTCCGAGCTGCGCAGCCGGCCGGACGAAGGCTCGGGCCACGTCTACTCGAGCCAGATCAGCCAGACCGTCTTCGACCTGAGCCGGCTGCGCGAATGGGACGCGGCCGACTCGCAGGCGCGCGCCCAGGATTCGCTGTACCGCGCGGCCGAACAGGAGCTGTGCGCCCGTGTGGCAGCGGCCTACTTCGGCGTGCTCTCGGCACAGGCTTCGCTCGACACGGCCGAGGCCAACGAGAGCGCCTTCGTTGCGCAGGTGGAGCAGGCACAGGCCCGCTTCGATTCGGGCCTTTCGGCTGCCGCAGACCTGGAGCAGGCGCGTGCCTACGCCGGCCTGGCGCGCAGTGGCACGGTCTCAGCCCGCCAGTCGCTGCTCGATGCGCGCGAGGCCCTGGCCGAGATCACTGGCCGCCAGCCTGGCAAGCTCGCGCCACTGGTGGCCGCGCTGCCCGCGCAGGCGCCCAGTCCGGCCGCTGCGGATGCGTGGGTGGAACGGGCGATTGCGCTCAACCCCGAGCTGTCGGCTTCGCGCCTGCAGCTAGCGGCGGCCGAGTCTTCGGTGTCCGCCGCACGTGCAGGCCATCTGCCGACGCTCTCCGTCGGTGTGGACACCAACCGCCAGCGCGGCACGGGCCTCTTCGCGCCGTCGGACCTGCGCACGACAAGCCAGGTGGCGCTCACGCTCAACATCCCGATCTTTGCCGGCGGCGCGACGCAGGCCGCCACGCGCAAGGCCAGCCTCGCCCGTGACGCGCAACGCGAGCAGCTCGAAGCGGACCGTCGCGCGCTGACGCGCGAGGTGCGCGGCCAGTACGAGTCGGTGCTCGCTGCGCTGGCCCAGATCGAGGCGGGCCACGCTTCGGTCGTCGCGGCCGACAAGGCGCTCGAGTCCACGCGCGCCGGCCAGCAGCTCGGCACGCGCTCGATGACCGACCTGCTGCTGGGCATTCAAACCCAGGCTCAGGCGCGCAACGCCGAGGCCCAGGCCCGGCACCGCTATGTGCTGGCCACGCTGCTGCTGCAGCGCGCGGCCGGTTCCTTGAGCGAGTCCGAACTCGCCGCCGTGAATCAATTGCTCGTGAAGGAGTGATGGACAAATGCTCGCCTACTACCTCGAACTCGGCCTTCGCAGCCTGCGCAGCTCGCGCGGCCTGACCGTGCTGATGCTGCTGTCCATTGCCATGGGCGTGGCGGCGTGCATGACCACGCTCACCGTCTATCACGTGCTTTCGGGCGATCCGATCCCGCACAAGAGCAGCAAGCTCTTCAACGTGCAGCTGGACCCCAAGCGCGCCGCCAACCGCGGAGCGGACGCCGAGCCGCCACAGCAGCTCACGCGCATGGACGCCGAGAACCTGCTGCGCGACAAGCGCGCTGTGCACCAGGTGATGATGTCCGGCGCCTTCGTCGCCGTGGACCCGGAAGGCTCGGGCAAGGCCGACTCGCCGCCCTACTTCGCCCCTGCGCGCTGGACCAGCAGCGACTTCTTCCAGATGTTCGAAGCGCCGTTCCTGTACGGCAACGGCTGGAGCGCCGCCGAGGATGAAGCCAAGGCCCGCGTCATCGTGATCGGCAAGGAGACGAACGACAAGCTCTTCGGCGGCATCGATTCTCGCGGCAAGACCGTGCGGCTGCGCGACAAGGACTTCACCGTCATCGGCGTGATGGACACCTGGCGCCCCGCGCCGCACTACTTCGACCTCTTCCTCGGCTCCTACAGCAAGCCGGCCGAGATCTACGTGCCGCTGCAGACTTCGCTGGAGCTGCGCTTCGGCCGTGCCGGCAACATGGACTGCTGGGGCGATGCCAACGGCGTGGACGTGCTCTCGCTGCAGGCCGAATGCACCTGGATCCAGTACTGGGTGCAGCTGGACACGCCCGAGCAGGTCAAGAACTACAAGGACTACCTGGTGCAGTACTCGGCCGCGCAGAAGGCGGCGGGCCGCTACCAGGTCGACCCCAACGTGCGGCTGCGCAATGTGATGGAGTGGCTGAGCTTCCGCCAGGTCGTGCCCAACGACACGCGCCTGCAGGTCTGGCTGGCCTTCGGCTTCCTGCTCGTGTGCCTGACCAATGCCGTGGGCCTGCTGCTGGCCAAGTGCCTGCGCCGCTCGGGCGAGATCGGCGTGCGCCGCGCGCTCGGTGCGCGGCAGAGCTCGATCTTCATGCAGTTCCTCGTCGAGGCCGGCAGCCTGGGTCTCGTCGGCGGCCTGCTCGGCCTGGTGCTGACCTGGATCGGCCTGTGGATCGTGCGCCAGAACCCGAGCCCCTACGCGGCGCTCGCGCAGCTCGATTGGGAGATGCTCATCACCACCATCGGCCTCTCGCTCGTCGCCAGCGTGATCGCCGGCCTGCTTCCCGCCTGGCGCGCCTGCCAGGTTACTCCGGCCATCCAACTGAAGGTGCAATGACCATGGACCTGATGCCCATCCTCTCCACGCTCAAGCGCCACAAGACCGCGGCCGGCCTGATCGTGCTGCAGATCGCGCTGACCTGCGCCATCGTCTGCAACGCGATGTTCCTGATCAGCGAGCGCATCACCAACATCTACTGGCCCAGCCACATGGCGGAGGACGAGCTCGTCGTGCTGAGCATCTCCGGCATGAAGCGCGACGAGAACCCCGACCCGCAGACCAGCGTCGACCTCGCCGCGCTGCGCGCCATCCCGGGCGTCAAGAGCGTCACGCTGATCAACCAGGTGCCGTTCGGCGACAACTCCAACAACACCGGCGTGCGCCTGACCGGTGAGCGCGACGCCAAGTCCACCAGCTCCACCTTTTACAACTCCGCCGAAGGTGCGATCGAAACGCTGGGCCTGCGGCTCAAGGAAGGCCGCGACTTCCTGCCCGAGGAGTACGTCTACGACACCGTGATCGACAAGCAGGACGATCCCGTCATCCCGGCCGTGCTCGTCAACCGCGCGCTGGCCGAGGCGATGTTCCCCGGTGAATCGGCGCTGGGCAAGTCCATCTACACCTACACCAAGAACCCGCAGCGCATCGTCGGCGTGCTCGAGGACCTGGTCCACACCCATCCCGATCCGGGCAACCGCAACCGCCCGACGTTGATCGTGCCGATCCGCCCGGCCTACAACGGCGGCGCCTTCGTGCTGCGCACCGACCCGTCCAACACCGACGCCGTGCTCAAGGCCGCCAAGGAAACGCTCGTCAAGAGCGGCGGCAGCCTCAAGCGCCTGGTGCGCTACGAGAAGACCATGAAGGAGATGCGCAGCAACTACTACCGCCAGGATCGGTCCATGGTGTGGCTGCTGGGCGGCGTGTGCCTGGGCCTGCTCGTCGTCACCGCCTTCGGCATCGTCGGCCTGGCCAGCTTCTGGGTGCAGCAACGCACCCGCATGATCGGCACGCGCCGCGCCCTGGGTGCCACGCAGGGCCAGATCCTGCGCTACTTCCAGACCGAGAACTTCCTGCTCTCCAGCGCCGGCATCGTGATCGGCATGGCGCTGGCCTACGGCATCAGCGTGATGCTGATGCGCGCCTACGAGCTGCCGCGCTTGCCGCTCTACTACCTGCCCATCGGTGCAGCCACGCTGTGGCTGCTCGGCCAGATCGCCGTGTGGACGCCGGCGCGACGTGCTGCCCTGCTGCCGCCTGTTGCAGCGCTGCGCGCCGCTGTATAAGGAGTGGATGCGCACTGTTCTTGTCATCGATGACAACCCCGCCGTCTGTGAAGCCCTCTCGCTGCTGCTCTCGCTGCGCGACATCCGGCCGCTGACGGCCGCCAGCCCCGACGAGGGGCTGGCGCTTTTGGCGCGTGAAAGCGGTCGAGGTGGCGTGGGCCTGGTGATCCAGGACATGAACTTCACCGCCGACACCACCTCGGGCGAGGAAGGCGTGGCCCTGTTCCGCGCGATTCGGGCCTCAGCGCCGGACCTGCCTGTCATCTTGCTCACCGCCTGGACGCGGCTCGAAGCGGCGGTGGAACTCGTCAAGGCCGGCGCGGCCGACTACCTGGCCAAGCCCTGGGATGACGCCAAGCTGCTGGCCACGATCGAGAACCTGCTGGAGCTGTCTGAATCCACGCAAGCCGCAGCGCGAGCGCGCTCGCAGCAGCGCGCGCGGCGCGAGCAGCTCTCCAGCCGCTACGACCTGCGCGGCGCGGTGTTCGCCTCCGAGCCCATGCTGCGCGCGCTGGAGCTGTCTTGCCAGGTGGCGCGCGCCGCCGTGCCCGTGCTCATCACCGGTCCGAACGGCAGCGGCAAGGAGCGCATTGCCGAGATCGTGCACGCCAACTCCGCCGTCGGCACGGGACCCTTCGTCGCGGTCAATTGCGGCGCCTTGCCGGCGGAGCTGATCGAGGCCGAACTCTTCGGCAGCGAGAGCGGCGCCTACACCGGCTCCACCCGCGCCCGCGAAGGCCGCTTCGAGGCCGCGAACGGCGGCACGCTTTTTCTTGACGAGATCGGCACACTGCCGCTGCCGGGCCAGGTCAAGCTGCTGCGCGTGCTGGAAACGGGCCGCTTCGAGCGCCTGGGTTCGAGCCGCAGCCGCGAGGCGCGCGTGCGCGTCATCAGCGCCACCAACGCCGACCTCAAGGCCATGGTGCGAACCGGCGCCTTTCGCGAAGACCTCTACTACCGGCTCAACGTCATCGAGATTGCGTTGCCGGCCTTGAGCGAACGCAGCGAAGACATCATTCCGCTGGCCGAACACTTCCTCGGCTACCAGGGCCGCCTGAACGACGCGGCGCGTGCCGCCTTGCAGGCCTACCGCTGGCCCGGCAATGTGCGCGAGCTGAAGAACGTCATCACCCGCGCCGCACTGCTGGCCGGCGGCGGCGAGATCACGCCCGAGCTGCTGGCCCTGCCGGTGGATGCCGGCGCGCATGCACGCAACCTCGACGAGCCGAGCCGCGAGACGGTGCTCGCGGCGCTGAAGAGCGCCGACGGCGTCGTGGCCCGCGCGGCGCAATCGCTGGGCCTTTCGCGCCAGGCGCTGTACCGGCGAATGGAGCGCTATGGGCTCTCTTAGCCAGCGCCTGTTCGCCATGCTCTTCCTGAGCGTGCTGACGGCGCTGGGCATGCATGCGGCGCTGACGCTCTGGCCCGTGCCGCAGCTCCTGCTCTGGATGGGCTGGCCGCGTCCGCCGGAGTGGGCCACCTTCGCGCTGAGCCTGCTGTTCACGCTGCCGCTGCTGCTCCTGCTCGTGCAGGGCTTTCTGGGCCCGCTCACGCGCTTGCTGCGCGCGCTCGAAGGCGCCGTGCTTTCCTACCGCGAGGGCGACTTCAGCATGTCCATCGCCGCGCCCACGCGCGGCACCAGCCTGGAGCTCGGCGAGCTGATGCGCCTGCACGGCGAGCTGGGCCAGGCCCTGCGCGAGCAGCGCCGCCACCTTGCGCAGCGCGAGCTGCTGCTGGATACCGTCGTGCAGAACACGCCGGTGGCCCTGGTGCTGACGGACGCGCAGGACCGCGTCGCCATCGCCAACATCGCCGCGCGCCAGCTGCTGGCCGGCGGGCGCAGCGTGGCGGGCACGACGCTCACCGCCCTGATCGAGCACGCGCCCGCCGCGCTGCGGGATGCGCTGATGGCCGGCGAAGACGGCATGGTCACGCTGGCGCTCGAAGGCGCCGAGGAAACCTTTCACCTGACCCAGCGCGAGATCCGCCTGCAAGGCCTGCCGCACCGGCTGCGCCTGATCCGGCGCATGACGCGCGAACTCTCGCGCCAGGAAGTGGCGAGCTGGAAGCGTGTGATCCGCGTCATCAGCCACGAGCTCAACAACTCGCTCGCGCCGATTTCTTCATTGGCCCACAGCGGCCGCGAGCTGCTCACGCGCGGCGACACCGAACGCCTGGCGCGCGTGTTCGACGCCATCGGCGAACGCGCCACGCACCTGCACGGCTTCATCGATGGCTACGCGCGCTTTGCCAAGCTGCCCGCGCCGCGGCTGGAGCCGGTGCAATGGAGCGGCTTCCTGCAAGGCCTGGCCGCGCACGCGCAGTTCCAGCTCGAAGGCGAAGCGCCGGTGCTGGAGGCCAGCTTCGACGCCGCGCAGATCGAGCAGGCGCTGATCAACCTGCTCAAGAACGCGCACGAGGCCGGCGGCGCCGCCGATGAGGTGCGCCTGCGCATCGAGGCCGGCGGCGGCGAGCTGCGCTTCACCGTCTTCGATCGCGGCCCCGGCATGAGCGAGACCGTGCTTTCGCAGGCGCTGCTGCCCTTTTACTCGACCAAGCGCTCCGGCACCGGCCTGGGCCTGGCCCTGGCGCGCGAGATCTCCGAAGCGCACGGCGGCCGCGTGGCGCTGGAGAACCGCGCCGCAGGCGGCCTGGCGGTGAGCCTGGTGCTGCCTCGCGTTGTCCCTGATCCGCGAATGAGGCCCAACTCCTAGACTCCACGCACCTCAGGCTCACAGGGGAGCAGGCCCATGCGGACGTGGATCAAGCGGGTGTTGTGGGGAGTGGGAGGCGTGGCCGTGCTGCTGGGCGGCGCCATTGGCGGCGGGCTCTGGCAATACCAGCAGCGCTCGCATCGCATGGTCGACGTGCCATCGCGCAGCTTTGCCGATTCGACCGACCTGGCGCGCGGGCGCTATCTGTTCGAGTCGCGCGGCTGCACGGAGTGCCACGGTGCCAACGGCGCTGGCCGCGTGTTTGCCGACGAGCCCGGCTTGCGGATCAAGGGGCCGAACATCACGACCGGCCCGGGCAGCGTCGTGCAGCACTATGGCAACACCGACTGGGAGCGCGCGATCCGGCACGGCGCGGACCGCACCGGCCGACCGCTGCTCGTGATGCCCAGCGAGGACTACGCGCGCTTCACCGATGCGGACCTGGCCGCCATCGTCGCCTACGTCAAGGCCCTGCCGCCAATGGAGGGCACCGGCGCTGACGTCCGCCTTCCGCTGATCGCCCGCGTGCTCTACGGCTTTGGCATGATCCCCGACGCGGCCTCGCGCATCGACCACCAGGCCGCACCAGCCCAGCCGGTGCAGGAAGGCCTGACCGTCGAGCATGGGCGTTATGTGGCGCAGATGTGCCAGGGCTGCCACAACGACAAGTTCTCCGGCGGCCCGATCCCGGGCGCCCCCCCGGACTGGCCGGCCACGGCCAATCTGACGCCGGGCGGCGGCGCGATGGAGCGCTATCCGGATGACGCGCGCTTCTTCGCCTTCATGCGCAGCGGCAAGCGCCCGGACGGCACGGCGGTGAAGATCATGCCCTTCGACTCGCTGGGCAAGATGAGCGACGTGGACCTCGGCGCGCTGCGGCTGTACCTGCGCACGCTGCCGGCCACGCCGACCGGCCAGCACTGACCCGAAAAAAGGCCTCAGCGATCGGCGCCCGAGGCGGCGCCGTTGCCGTTCGGCGCCTTGGGATCGCCCAGACACTGCCGCAGCCAACGCGCCATCTCCCACTGCACATGGCCCACGGACTCTCGGGCCGTGTAGTTGTGCGCCTCGAAGGGCAGGGCCACATAGCGCACCGTTCCGCCGGTACCGGCCAGGGCCGCGTACAGGCGCTCGCTCTGGATCGGGAAGGTGCCGGCGTTGTTGTCCGCCTCACCGTGGGTCAGCAGCAGCGGCTCTTTGATGCGGTCGGCCAGCAGGAAAGGCGAGAGGCGAAGGTAGGTGTCGCGCGCCTCCCAGAGCGTGCGGCGCTCGCTCTGGAAGCCGAAGGGCGTGAGCGTACGGTTGTAGGCACCGCTGCGCGCGATGCCGCAGCGGAACAGGTTGTCGCTGTAGGCCAGCAGCGTTGCCGTCATGAAGGCGCCGTAGGAGTGGCCGCCGACGGCGACGCGGTGCAGGTCGACCGAGCCCAGCTCGTCGGCCTTGTCGAGGATGGCGTGGGCGTTCATCAGCAGCTGCTCGATGAAGCCGTCGTTCACCGCGCGCGCATCGCCCACGATGGGCATGGCCGCATCCATCAGCACCACATAGCCCTCCATCGCCAGCAGCAGGGGCGACAGGCCGCTGGGCTGCGAGAAGCGGTTGTTGCTGCCCGCCACCTGGCTGGCGGTGGTGCGGTCGGGGAACTCCAGCGGGTAGGCCCACACCAGCGCCGGGCGACGCTCGCCGGGCTTGTAGTCGGGCGGCAGAACCAGCCAGAAGGACAGCTCCACGCCGTCCGCGCGCTTGAAGCTCACCAGCTCGCGCTTGAGCTTGCGCAGCTGCGGCGAAGGATCCTTCAAGCGGGTGAGCGCCGACAGGCCGGTGCCGTCGCGCAGGAAGAGGTTGGGCGGCTCGGTCTGCGATTCGCGCTGCGTCAGCCAGCGGCCGCCCTCGAGCGGGCTCAGCACCTGCTCGAAGATGTCCTCGCCGGACTGGAAGATGCGCGTCGTGCTGCCGTCCTTCAGGTCGAGCCGGTCGAGGAAGGGTCGCTCGCCCTTGGGTGAGGCGCCCGGGCCCGTCATCAGCAGATCGCCGTGGTCGACGAGCACGACGTTGCGCCCGTTCGGCAGCGTGTACGTCATCGGCGTGCCGGGATGGTGGTATTTCTCGCGGCTGGAGAACTCGAAGAGCAGGCGCGGGGCGCCGGCGCCCTTCTCAGCGCGGTTGTCGTTGCGAAGCGGCAGCAGCCAGGTGCGCAGCCAGTTGCGGGCGCGATCGGTCTCGGTCAGCAGCGCGGTGCTGTTGCGGCCGTCGTCGAGGAAGGCCAGGCGCGTGTAGCGATAGGCCATGCGCAGCACTTCCTGCGCGTCGGCCGTGTAGGGCGGGTCCAGGCGCATGAGGCGGTCGCGGTGCGTGGCGCGGGCCGCGTTGTTGCCGCCATCGAGCGCTTCCACCCAGTAGATCGCGCCATCGGCGAACGGCGAAGCCTGGAAGCTGCGCGGGCCGGTGCTCACGCCGTCCACACTGACGCCCTGTCTCAGCGGCAACTTGGCCAGCTCGCGCACCAGTTTGCCGTCACGCGTGCGCAGCTCCACCACGCGCGGGAAGCCGTCCCAGGCCACGCTGTAGCTGAAGGGGCGGGTGAGTCTTTCGGTCAGCAGGTACGCCTCGCCCACGGCCAGCACGCGGCTGTAGAGCGCGGGCGTGCCGATGTCGCGGGCGAAGCCGGTGGCGATGTCCACGCGGGTCAGCGTCGAACGGGCGTGGTATTCGAAGAGGGCCTCGTCCTGGGGGTCGCTCAGCAGGTCCTGGTAGGTGCGCTCGGGCGAGGCGATGCCGCGGCTTTCCTGGACAGCCGGGCCGGTGGGCACGCGCGCCATCTGCGGCGCGGGGCCGCGGCGCTCAGGCACGGTGGCCACCACGAGTTCGTGCGCGCCCAGCCAATGCACCTCAGGCAGCAACACCGGATTCACACGGACAAAGGCCACGGGCTGGACACGGGCCGAACCGACCTCGCCGACCCAGAGCTCGGTGCCGGTATCAAGGCGGCGCATCAGCACGAAGCGGCGGCCGTCCGGCGCCCAGGCAAAGCCATGCAAGGTGCCCGTGGCCGGCAGCTCGACGGCCCGCTCGGGCGCATCCGGATTGAGCAGGCTGCGCAGGCGCAGCTTGAGGATGGGCGCGATGCTCTGCGCCGCACCGCTGCCGGGCTCGAAGCGCAGGCCGGCCAGGCGCAGCACGGGGCGCGACAGCTCGTCGATGCTGGAGAAGCGGCGTTGCTCGATCAGTGCCAGGGTCTGGCGGTCGGGGGAGACGCTGGTGCGCGGCAGGGCCGGCGCATCGAGCAGCTCGCGCACGGCCGGCGCCGGCTGCTGGTAGGCGAAACCGGATTCGGCCCTTGCGGGAGCCGCCCCGCCGAGGGCGGACAACAGGGCGAGCGCGGCCAGGGCGGCCAGGGAACTGCGGGCTGGGAGCCGCCTCATGCCTGTCTCACTTGCCTCATCGTTGTCTTGTCTCCATCCCGCCGGGGGGATTTTGTTGCTGCCAAGTATCGCGGCTGACATTGTCAGCAGAATTCGACCGTTAGCGTGAGCGATTGCGCGGCCCTCCCCCGGCTCCGGGGAGGGGGCGGGTGCGACAGGGGTGGGGTGCGCGGCTACCATGCCTTCACATGCGAATGCCGCCCGTCAAACTGCCGCCGCCCGCCACGCGCCCCTACCTCGGGGAAGGCCTGACGCTGGGCGTCTGGCGGCTGGAATCCCCGATGAGCGGTGGTGAAACCGGCCAGTGGTACCGGGCCAGCCACGCGCGCGCCGAGGGCCAGCAGGCCGCGGCGCTGGTCATGCATCGCAACGAACTCTCGGCTGAGCTGCTGCTGCGCTTTGCCGACCATGCCGACGAGCTCGGCAAGATCCAGCACGCCCGCATCGCTGTGGCCACGGACAGCGGCGTCACGCCCCTGGGCCAGCCCTATCTGGTGCTGGGCGCGATGCAGGGCGAACCCATCCTGGAAGCCGCCGAGGCCTTCAACCTGCGCGAGCGGCTCGACCTGATCGTGCAGCTGTGCGAGCTGCTGCGGCACCTGCATCAGCATGGCTGGCTGCTGGCCGAGGTCGATCCGGAAATGATCTGGGTGGACGAGCAGGGCCAGGTTTCGCTGATGGGCCTGGGCCTGGCGAGCATTCCCGATCCCGATGGCCCCTTCGAGCGCGGCCGCTCACCCGTGGGCCTGCCGGCCTTTGTCAGCCCCGAGCAACGTGGCGGCCATCCGGCCAGCCTCGCGGCCGAGGTCTATGGCCTGGGCTGCTTGCTCTATGCGCTGGTCGACGGCCGGCTGCCCAATGAAATGGGCAGCGGCGTGGCCGACGCCTCGCCGGCTGCGCGCTGGCGCGAGCTCAAGCTCAAGGAGCGCATGAGCCTGGACGCGCTGCTGCGCAAGGCCGCCTCCCCGCTGGTGCAACGCCGCCAGCCCTGCGCCGAAGTGCTGGCTGACGACGTTCGCGCCTGGCTTTCCGGCGGCAACCATTCGGCGATGAGCTTCACGCCCATGCCCGAGGTCGCCGGCGCCGTGATCGAGAAGGTGGCTGCAGAGAAGCCCAAGCGCCGGCGCTGGTCGTTCCTGGCGGTGGCCGCCTTGCTGGTCCTGGGTGGTGCTGCGCTCGAGCGTGCCGGCGGCCTGGGCGCGGTGGCGCACGCCATCGAACTCAAGCGTTAGTTGGCCAGCTGCAAGCGAGTCGGCAGCGTCCGACTTGCCCGCGGCGCGGCATGCCGCTAAGGTTCGGAGTTGCTGCCTTGATGGCATCTGTTCTGGAGCTTGTCCATGCACACCGCAATCCGACCGATGCGCCGGCCCCGCAGGATCCCCATTGCAGTTCGTGCCCTGATGTCCTTGGCCGCCACGCTGGGCGTGGTGGTCGTGGGCCTGGTGATCTACGTGGCGGTGTCCGAGCGCAACGCCGAACGCAAGGCGATCGCCTTTTGCCTGACGGTGAAGGTGGGCGAGTCCCCCGCAGGCCTGCTGGAGCAGGCCAAGGCCGCAGGCGCCAGCGCACAGCAAAGCCACTGGACGCAGCTGGATTCCGGTGAGCAAGACCTCTCGGCCGTGTTCGAGGGCGCAACGTCGCAGTCGCGCCACGTCTGCTCTGTGCAGGCCAACGATGCCGTCACCCGGGCCGACTACCTCCACCTGGATTGAAGGCCGCCGCTCTCAGGCCTTTTGCGGTCCTGCCTTGCCGGCTTCGACGACGAAGCGCGCCGCGGTGGACACGCTGCTGTCGGCCTTCCAGATGTCGTCGACGCGGCGCAGCTCGGCGCTGAGCAGGCCGGGCCGCAGCTCGAAGCTCATGTAGCCGCGCTCGTCGCTGCGTCCGTAGTGGATGTGCGGGTTGTAGGGCAGGGCCTTGTCCAGGCGCTCCTGCTTGAGGCCTTCGCTGGTGATCGAGGTGCCGCAGAACTCCGAGGCCACGATGGGCGCGTCCGGCCGTTCACGCAGATCGCACACATAGTTGGCATGCACGTCGCCGCCCAGCACCACGGCGTTGGGCACGTGGCGCGCGGCCAGGCCGGCCAGCACGCGTTCGCGCGAGCCGACATAGCCGTCCCAGCCATCGGTCCAGCGCACCTCGGGCAGGGCCGGGTCCTTCTCCCAGTTCAGGCCGGCCATCATGGTCTGCTGGGCCAGCAGGTTCCACGGGCGGTTGTCGTCCCATTGCGCGGCCAGCCATTGCTCCTGCGCCGCGCCCAGCAGCGTGCGCGAGCGGTCGAGCACCGCCGGGCAGTCTTTGCTGTTGACGGTGCCGCCACCGCCCTCGCCGGGCTTGGGGCAGACCTGTGCGTCGCGGTACTGGCGATCGTCCAGCGTGATGAAGCGCGCCAGCCGGCCCCAGTCGTGGCGCTCGTGGATGAGCATGTTGTAGGCATCAGGCCGGCGCGACTTGGGGAAGGGCAGGAACTCCCAATACGCCTTGGCGGCGAAGGCGCGCTGGCGCTCGAAGTGCTCGGTCAGGTGTTCGGACACATTGCCGGCCCAGTCGTTCTCGATGTCGTGGTCGTCCCAGATGATGATCCACGGCGTGCGGGCATGCGCCGCCTGCAGCAGCGGGTCGGCGCGGTACAGGGCGTGGCGGGCGCGGTAGTCGGCCAGGGTCTGGCAGCGCGGGCCGCTGTGGCTGCGCTGTCCGGCGGGCCGGGCGATGGCGCCGTTCTCGTAGATGTAGTCGCCGACGAAGAAGACCACGTCGTGCTCGCGCTGCGCACAGTCGGCCCAGGCGGCGTAGCGGCCATGGTCGTAGCGCTGGCAGGAGGCGAGCGCGAAGCGCAGGCGCGCCACCGGCGCGTCGAAGGCCGGCGCGGTGCGGGTGCGGCCGACGATGCTTTGCTGCCCCAGCGCCGTGAAGCGGTACCAATACCAGCGGTCGCTGGCCAGGCCTTGCGGCTCGGCGTGCACGCTGTAGCTGTCGGCGGGCATGGCCCATTCGCGGCCGCTGGCGACGATGCGCTGGAAGCCCTCGTCATCGGCCAGTTCCCAGTCCACGGCGACCTGGGCCGGCAGGTCGGGGCCGGTCAGCATCGTCCACAGCACCATGCCGTTCGGGTGAGGGAAGCCGGAGGCGAGGCCGAAGCCGAAGCGGTCCAGATCGGCGGCCATTGCGTGGCGGGCCCAGGCGGGGGCGCAACCCGCCGCGAGGACAGCTTGCAACAGATGACGACGGCTCAGGGTGTTCATGCCTTCAGCATAGGGCATGCCACCCGTATCATCCGGCGGCCATGGCCTCAGCCTCACAAGTTCAGACGCCTCATACGGCCTACCGCTGGCCGTACCTCGGCCTTGCACTCGCATGCGCCGCGCTGGCTGGTGCGCTGGCGCTGCACTATCCGCTCGCGTCGCCGCTGGCGCTGGTGGGTGTGCTCATCGCTGCTGCGGTGGCGGCGCGCTTTTGGACCCGCACGCCGGCCCTGCTGGCGCTGATGCCGGTCCTGGGCTTCGCGCCCTGGAGCGGCTGGGTCACCTTCGAGGAAATGGACCTGCTGGTGCTTGCCGTCGCGGCAGGCGGTTATGCCGCCGTGGGCCTGAACCTGCCGCCGCGCGACAAGCTGCCGGCCTGGCGCCAGGAGCTCGACTACTCCGCGCCGGTCATGGTGCTGATGCTGCTGTTCGCCGGCACCTCGCTGCTGGCGATGGAGCGCGGCTTTGCCGATGCCGGGGGTTTTCGCTTCGGTTGGTGGCAGGGCTACATGGAGTCCATGAACAGCCTGCGCAACGTCAAGGCCTGGTTCCTGGCGCTGCTGCTCGTGCCCTTGTGGAAGCGCGCGGCCGCCGTGCGCCCCGCCGAGCAGAACGAGGCGCTGGGCTGGGGCCTGGTGGTGGCGCTGATCGGCATGTCGCTGGCGGCCGTGTGGGAACGCCAGGCCTTCACGGGGTTGCTCAACTTCTCGACCGACTACCGCTCCACGGCGCTGTTCTGGGAGATGCACGTCGGCGGTGCGGCCTTCGACGGCGCGCTGGCGCTGAGCATGCCCTTCGTGCTGATGGCGCTGCTGCGGCAGCGCTCGCCGCTGGGCTTTGCCGTGATGATGGCCATCGGCGTGCTCGGGCTGTACGCCTGCCTGACGACCTTCTCGCGCGGCGTGTACCTGGCCGTGCCGGTGGGCGCGGTCGTGACGCTGTGGCTGCGCGGTGCGCAGTGGCGCCGTGCGAGCAAGCAGCGCGTGCTGGACATCAAGCCGCTGCTGTCCGTGCCGCGGCCGGCCAAGCTGGGCGCGCTGGCGCTGATGCTGATCTTCGGCTGGGGCGCGATGCACATGTTCGGCTCCAGCGGCTATCGCGGCCTGCTGGGCCTGCTGGGCAGCATGCTGATCTTGCTCACCATGCCGGCCAGCCAGTGGCTGCCGAGCACGGCGCAGCGCGCGGTCGGCGCGGTGATGGGCGCGCTGCTGGGCTTCCTGGCCACGGGCGTGTTCACGGCGATGGCGGTGTATCTGCCCAAGGCGGCCTACGTCAGCTACTGCCTCGCCTTCGTCTTCGCGCTGCTGGCGCGGCGCCTGAACAAGCCGGGCGAGACGCGGCCGGTGCAGTCCACGGTGCTGTCCGCCGCCTGGTACTGGGTGCTGTTCTCCACCGTGCTGGTGGCCGCCTCCTGGGGCGGCATCGGCGCACGCGACGACGCCCTGCTGGCCGTCACGCCGCTGGCGCTGGCCTGGGTGCTGATGCTGGCGTGGCCGGCGCTGTGGCCTTTCAAGATCCTCGGCTCGATGGGCTGGCGCCAGCGCGGCCTGGTGTTCACGGCGCTGGTCGTGCTGGCGGCGATGGTGGGCATCCTCGGCGGCGGCGTGTACCTGCGCGACCGCATGTCCACGGCGGCCGAGGACCTGGACGGCCGCTTTGCGCACTGGCGCCAGGGCCTGTCCATGCTGGACACGCCCACGCAGCTGATGCTGGGCAAGGGCGCGGGCCGCTATGTGGCGTCCGAGTTCTTCGAGGGTCCGCTGAAGGATCGCGTCAGCGATTTCCGGCTGAACGAGCAGGGCAACGACAGCTGGCTGCGCATGACGGGCGCCCACCAGCCGACCGGTGGTGGCGCCATGCTGCGCGTGAGCCAGCGCATTGCGCCGCCGCTGGGCTCCGTGCGCTTCAATGCCCGCGTGCGGGTGGACAAGCCGCTCAATCTCATCGTCGAGGTCTGCGAGAAGCACCTGCTCTACCCGGGCAACTGCATGGAGCGCGCGATCGCGGTCAAGCCTGAAGTCGAAGGCGCTCCGCCAGCCTGGCAAGATCTCAGCGTCGACCTCGGCCCGGCGCCACCGATGGGTGGTTCGGCCACCTCGCCGCGCTTCGTCGTGTTCTCCCTGGCCGTGCAGGCGCTGGCCGTGGGCATCGATTTCGATCACGTCAGCCTGAGGGACGCGAATGGCGAGCGGCTGGACAACGGCAATTTCGCGAACGGCCTCGCGCATTGGTTCTCCTCCAGCGATCGCAACCACATGCCCTGGCACATCAAGAGCATGTTGATGCACGTGCTGTTCGAGCAGGGTCTGCTTGGCGTGGCGGTGCTGGGCCTGCTGGTGTTGCTGGCGCTGGTGCGCCTGACCTTCGGCCGCGGACGCGAGCAGCCGCTGGCGCCCGCGATGGCCGGCGCCATCATCGGCTTCCTCTGCGTCGGCGCCTTCGACAGCCTGCTCGACGTGCCGCGCGTGGCGCTGGCCTTTTATGCGCTGCTGGCGTTCTCTCTCGGGTTGCGGGCCCTGCCCGGTGCCGTCGCGGAGTCGAAACCGCAGCCCAAATAGTGCTGCGGGATAATCACGGCCGTTTCCCGCAGTCCATGGCCGATACCCTCAATCCCGCTCAGCTCGAAGCCGTTCACCACCTGAGCGGTCCCTGCCTCGTCATCGCCGGCGCCGGCTCGGGCAAGACGCGCGTGATCACGACCAAGATCGCTCGCCTGCTGCAAGAAGGCTATGCCGCCAAGAACATCGCGGCGATCACGTTCACCAACAAGGCGGCGCAGGAAATGCGTGAGCGCGCCAAGCACCTGATCGGCGCGCGTGCGGCCAAGGACCTGGCCATCTCGACCTTCCACAGCCTGGGCGTGCGCGTGCTGCGCGAGGAGGGCACGCGGCTGGGCCTCAAGCAGCAGTTCTCCATCCTGGACTCCGACGACGTGCTCTCGGTGCTCAAGGATGCGGGTGGCACGACCGATGCCAACCAGGCGCGGGGCTGGCAGTGGACCATCTCGCTGTGGAAGAACACCGGCATCACCTCAGAGACGGCGATCCACGCCGCCACGGACGAGAACCAGCGCGTGGCTGCCGTTGTGATGCAGCGCTATGAGGAGCGCCTGGCCGCCTACCAGGCCGTGGACTTCGACGACCTGATCACGCTGCCACTCAAGCTCTTTTCCACGGACGCGGAGGCGCGCGGCAAATGGCAGGACCTGCTGCGCTACGTGCTCGTCGACGAGTACCAGGACACCAATGCCGTGCAGTACGACCTGCTCAAGCAGCTGGTGGGCGAGCGCGCCATGTTCACCGCCGTGGGCGACGACGACCAGAGCATCTACGGCTGGCGCGGCGCCACCATCGAGAACCTCAAGCGGCTGCCGCTCGACTATCCGCGCCTGAAGGTCATTCCGCTGGAGCAGAACTACCGCTCGACCGGCAACATCCTGCGCGCGGCCAACAACGTCATCGCCGGCAATCCCAAGATCTTTCAGAAGAAGCTGTGGAGCGAGTTCGGCGATGGCGATCCCGTGGCCCTGGTCGAGAGCGACGGCGAGGAGCACGAAGCCGAACGCGCCGTGGCCCGCATCAATGCGCTGCGCTCGGGTGGTTTTGCCCAGCACTTCGCGGACTTCGCCATCCTCTATCGCGCCAACCACCAGGCGCGCGTCTTCGAGCAGGCCTTGCGCCGCGCGCAGATCCCCTACAAGGTCAGCGGCGGGCAGAGCTTCTTCGACAAGACCGAGATCAAGGACCTCTGTGCCTGGCTGCGCCTGTTCGTCAACCAGGACGACGATCCGGCCTTCCTGCGCTCGATCACTGTCCCGAAGCGCGGCATCGGCCACCAGACGCTGGGTGCCTTGGGCGAGTTCTCCAAGCAATGGCGCTGCTCGATGTTCGAGGCCCTGTTTGCCGAGAGCCTGGGCACCGTGCTGTCCAAGAAGGCCATCGGCTCGCTCCACGAATTCGGCCGCTATGTGAACGAGCTGCAGTACCGCGCCGAGCACACGGTGGGCGCCGAAGAGGCGCGCACCTTCATCATGGAGTGGCTCGCCGACATCGGCTATGAGCAGTACCTGGTCGATCAGGAAGAGAACGAGAAGGTCGCCCAGGCGCGCTGGGGCAATGTGATGGACTTCGTCGACTGGGTCTCCAAGCGCTGTGGCGGCCAGATCACGCAGGACGGCGGCGCCACGTTCGAGACCGAGCGCCAGAGCGTGCTGCAGGTGGCCCAGACCATCAGCGTCATCCTCTCGCTGGCCGAGCGCGGCGAGGAGCGGGACGAGGTGACACTCACCACCTTGCACGCCAGCAAGGGCCTGGAGTGGCCGCATGTCTTCCTGGCCGGCGTCAACGAGGGCCTGCTGCCCTTCAAGGCCGACGACGAGGAGATGACGGCCGATCGCCTCGAAGAAGAGCGCCGCCTCATGTATGTGGGCATCACCCGCGCTCGCCGCACGCTGGCCGTCTCCACGCTGCGCCGCCGCCGCAAGGGCCGCGAGACGGTGATGGGCGTGCCCAGCCGCTTCATCCTCGAGATGAAGCTGCACGAGGCCTCGGGCAAGGAAGACCCGCGCGAGAAGCTCAAGCGCATGCGTGAGGAGATGGCGGCGAAGGCGGCTGCGCGCGTCGCTGCAGCTGCTCAGGCTGACGCTGAGGGGAAGCGTTAGGTTGCTGTGGGCCTGGGCGTGGTCACAATCCGCGCCATGAAGACCAAGCTCCTCCTGCCATTGCTGACGCTGGTCAGCGCTGTGCTGGCGATCCTCGCCATCGACTTCCTTGCCTGGCCGCGCGAACTGGCCGCTGTGCTCAAGGCGCTGACCACGACCCTCGTCATCGTCTACGCCTGGCCGCGCGGTCGCCTGCAGCCGCAGTTGCGCCGCTTCGTGATCGTCGGCCTGATCGCCTCGCTGGTGGGCGACATCGCGCTGACGCAGCCCGGCGGCTTCGTGCCCGGCCTCGTCGCGTTCCTGGCTGCGCACCTGGCCTATCTGTGGGCCTTCACGCGCGTGCAGCGTTTCGCGGCGTGGCCGCTGGCTTTCGTCGGCTTCGGGCTGATCGCTGCGGGTGTGCTGGCTTATCTGTGGAGCGGCATTCCCGCAGCGCTGCAGGTGCCGGTGGTGGCCTACGTGCTCTGCCTGGCGAGCATGGCGGCGCAGACGCTCGTGATCGCCAAGCGCATGCCGGGGAACTGGATGCTGGCCTTCGGCGGCCTGATGTTCTTCTGCTCGGATGGCCTGCTGGCGCTGAACAAGTTCGCCGGGCCTGTGCCGCTGGCGGCGATGCTGGTGCTGCCGACGTATTGGACGGCGCAGTGGTGCATTGCGAGCTGGCTGCGGCCTGCCGAGGTGGCTTGAGCGCTGGCGCGGGCAGAGATGTCAGCTGTTTTCTACTTCTGCTTTCTGGCCCTGATCATCTGGCTCATGCGCCGGATGAATCTCAGAGATGCCCAGCAGCTTGAGGCCCAGCGCAGCGTCGCGCGGGCGCAGTTCCTCCAATGGCTGCAAAGTCCTGTGGCAACACAGCTGCATCTCGAATCTGTGAATCCGAACCCCGTCCACATGGTTGAAGACACGCCGCGCGGCCGGGACGCCGGCACGGCGCACTACTGTCTGACTTGGTTTCTCCGGAACACAGAAGGCCATTACGTGATGCTGATGTCCACACAGAACGAGAAACCCTTTGTGAAGGTTCTTGAGGACCGTTACGCAAGAGCCGTGCTCAAGACGCGCTACCAGGCACCGGACTGATAGGCTTCACCGGATGAAATGGACGTTCGGCCTGTTGATCCTGGTGCTCGCGATCGCGGCGCTGCTGCTGGGCGCAGGCGAGTTCTTGAGCCGGCCAGTCCGCCGCGAGATCGGCCCGCCGCCGGCCGCGCTGCAGGCCAAGGCGCTGCGCATCGCGCTGCCGGATGGTGGCGCAGTGGCCGGCTGGTTCCATCGCGGTCGTCCCGGTGGGGCGGCCGTGCTGCTGCTGCACGGCGTGCGCGGCGATCGCAGCGACATGGCCGGCCGCGCGGCGCCGCTCGTGGCCGATGGTTACTCGGTCCTGCTGATCGACCTGCCCTCGCACGGTGAAAGCACCGGCGATCGCATCACCTTCGGCGCCCACGAAGCGGCCGGCGTTCGCGCCGCGCTGGCCTGGATGCGCGTGCAGTTGCCCGGCGAGCGCATCGGCGTGATCGGCGTCTCGCTGGGCGCTGCATCGCTGGTGCTGTCGCGGCCCGATCCGGCACCCGATGCCGTCGTGCTGGAGATGATGTATCCGACGATCCGCGACGCCGTGCAGGACCGCCTGGCCATGCGCCTTGGCGACACGGCAGGCCGTGCGCTTGCGCCGCTGCTGCTCTGGCAGCTGCCCTTGCGCAGTGGCGTGAGCGAGCAGGATCTGCGACCGATCGACGCGGTGCGCGCCTTGCACTCGCCCTTGCTGGTCATGGCCGGCACCCGCGATGAGCACACGCGCTGGAGCGAAACGCAGGCGCTCTTCGAGGCGGCGAACGCGCCCAAGGCGCTCTGGCCTGTGGATGGCGCGGCGCACGTGAACCTGCACGCCTTCGCGCCGCGTGCCTACGAGATGCAGGTGATGAGTTTTCTGGAGCAGTACCTGCGCGGGGCGCGCTGAGCCGCTGGCTCCTCACATCCCCTTGAACAGCTGCGTATAGCTCCGGCTGACCTCGAGCTTCTCCGTCAGTCCCTTGATGCCCACCAGCTGGCGGCCGCGGAAGTCGCGGGTGATGCCGTCGATGGCGCGGGCGTTGACGAGCGTGGAGCGGTGGATCTGCCAGAAGACCTTGGGATCGAGCTCGTCCACCAGTTCCTTGATGGGCTTGCGGATCAGCGCTTCGAGCTTGGCGGTCTGCACGCGGGTGTACTTCTCATCGCTGATGAAGAAGAGCACGTCGTCCACCGGGATCATCTGGATCGCCTGACCGACGCTGGCTTGTATCCATTCGAGGTATTTGGGCACGCCGCCGGGGTTCATCTGGGCGGAGAGCTTGTGCAGCAGCTGCTGCAGCGGCGCGGCGCCGGCCGGGGCTTCCGCTGCGGCCGCTTCGCCGCCCTCGCGCTGCGAGAGGCGCTTTTGGATGCGCGCCACCGTCACCAGCAGGCGGTCGCGTTCGGCGGGCTTGAGCACGTAGTCGGCCACGCCCTGCTCGAAGGCCTCGACCGCGTACTGGTCGTAGGCGGTGATGAAGACGATCTCGGGCACGAGCCAGTCGTCGTCTTCGGGCAGCTGCGCGATCTGCTTGGCCGCTTCCACGCCGGTCAGGCCGGGCATGCGGATGTCGAGGAAGACGAGGTCGGGCTTGTGCTCCTTCGTCAGCTCGACGGCCTCGATGCCGTTCTTGGCCTCGGCCACGATTTCAAGCTCGGGCCAGACTTCGGCGAGACGGGCGCGCAGCTGTTCGCGCATCAGGCGCTCGTCATCTGCAAGGACGGCGCGGATCTGGGCAGTGGTATCGCTCATGGGGCGGATGCTACCGCCTTCTTCTTGGGCCGGATCGCCCAGATCAACAGCAGTGCGATCAGTATCACCGGCGAGCCGAGCACGGCGCCCACGCCGCACAGCACCGCCACGACAGCGGCCAGCACGGCACCGACGATCAGCAGCGGCAGGCCGATGGCGATCAGCAAGACGAGCGGCAGGACGATGCACAGCACGAGCATCACCGCGCCGGCCACGGTCAGGCCGACCATGCCGCCGAAGAGGTCGCCCATGTCGACTTCGTCGCCGTTGATGCTGATGCCGAAGTCGTGCGAGAAGGGCACGCCGTGGCCGTGACCCGAGAAGAAGGCGATGGTCAGGCCGATGATCATCATGAAGGCCAGGCCGATGCCGAGGCCCATGCAGAGGCGGAACAGGGTTTTCATGCTGCGTTCTCCTTGGCGACGTACGGAACAGTGATGGTGACGCGGGTGCCGCTGGGCTGGTTCTCGGCCACCGTGACCGAGGCCTTGCCGCCGTACAGCAGGTTCAGGCGTTCGCGGATGTTGGCCAGGCCCACGCCGGTGCCGGCGGTGGCGGCTCGGCCGAAGCCCAGGCCCGTGTCGGCCACGCACACCACGAGCTTGCCGTGCACGATCTCGGCCTTGACGGTCAGGCTGCCGCCCTCGGCCTTGGGCTCCAGGCCGTGCTTGATGGCGTTTTCCACGAGGCTTTGGATCATCATGGGCGGGAACTCGGCGGAGTGCAGGCCTTCGGGCACGTCGATGGTGGTGACGAGCCGCTCTTCCATGCGCACCTTGAGGATCTCCAGGTAGGGGCGGATCACAGCCAGCTCGCGGCCCAGATCGCGCACGCCGGTGGCGTTGGCCTCGCGCATCGTCGGCATGGAGGCGCGCAGCAGGGCGATCAGGTTCTTCTGCATTTGCGAGGCGCGCGCCGGGTCGGTCTCGATCAGGTGATCGATGGAGGCCAGCGTGTTGAACAGGAAGTGCGGCTCGACCTGGGCCTGCATGGCGGCCATGCGGGCTTCGACGACCTGGCGGCGCAGCTGCTCGGCCTCCGCCGTCTCGGCGGCCTTGGCAGCCTTCTTCTCGGCCACGATGCGGCCCTTGTAGGTGGCCTTGATGATGATGGAGGCCAGCACCCAGGCCAGGGCCAGCTCGTCCAGCGGATCGCCCAGGCGGATGATCTCGTGGTGCACGGTCGGGCGGCGGGAGGCGCTGCGGCGCATTTCCTCGGCGGCTTCCTTGGCGTCGTTGGCGGCGTCCTGGACCTGCTCCTCGAACTGCTTGCGCACTTCCTCGGCGGCCTTTTCGAGCTCGGCCTTGGCCTTGTCGGCGTCTTCATGCGGGATCTGGATGCTGATCGAGGGCAGGTCGGAGCCGGTGGAGTCGGAAGCGGCGTCAGAGGCTGCGGCCGAGGCAGCGCTGGCGGCGCCGCGCGGGGCGATGCGGATGCCCTTCTCGTCGATGGTCACGTCGTAGTGGATCGGCTTGTCCAGCGAGATCACGGGCTTGCCGTCGCGGCGCTTTGGCATGGCCGGCGGCGGGGCGGGTTCGGCGGGTTCGTCAACGATGACTTCATCGGAGATCTTCCAGCTGAACGGCGGCAGCTTCTGGGCGATGTTGACGCCGATGGTCAGGGCGGCGGCCAGCAGGACAAAGCGCTTCCAGCTGATCGAGACCAGCCAGCTGGCGTAGATGTGGAAATACCGCACGGCGTTGGCGGCAAAGGCCTGCCAGCGCTGGTAGGGCGTGGGCTGGAGTGGGGGGCGGCTGGGAGGGACTGCGGCGTTCATGGCGGGCACCTTATCGATGGCTCGCACTGTACGCAGGCCGCCCGGGGCTTGTGGGGCCCGGGCGATGCGCCGTAGCGACAGCGGGATGAACTGCACGGACAGCGGATGGCCCGTGCTGCCGAAAACAGAAAAACCCGCCTGTGGCGGGTTTTCCCTGGGCGCAGTGAGCCGCTTACTGCTTGATGGCTTCGACCTGGATGACCAGCTTCAGGGTCTTGGAGAAGCCGTAAGCCACGCCGTAGTCCACGCCGTAGTACGGGCGGTCGATCACGGTTTCAAAGTCGCCGCCGCAGACCTCACGCTTGAGCATGGGGCTTTGGTAGCAGTTGAAGTTCGTGGCCTTGAGCGTGGCCGGGCCGGTCTTGCCCTTGATCGTCAGCTCGCCCGTGACCGAAGTCACCTTGTCGCCGTCGAAGGCGAACTTGTCGCCGACGAACTTGACCGTCGGGAACTTCTCGCCGTCGAGGATCTCACCGCTCAGCAGGTGCTTGTTCATGGCGGCGTAGCCGGTGTTGGCGCTGTTCACGTCGACGGTGACGTCGACCTTGCCCGTCTTGGCGGCCTTGTCCAGCTGGACCGTGCCTTCCTTCTTGTCGAAGCGGCCGCGGTTGGTGGACGTGCCGAAATGCTGGATCTCGTACGTCACGTAGGTGTGGGTCGGGTCGATCGCGTAGGTGGCGGTTTCGGCGTGGGCGAAACCGGTGGCCAGCAGGGCCAGGGCGAACAGGGTCTTCTTCATGGTGATGCTTCTTTCCTCGGGTTGAAACAGTGAATCAAAGGCCGATTACAGACCTGTAAAGGCCAGCTTGAACTTGACGTTGACATCGTTGGCGACGACGGAGGTGTCGGCCCACTCGCCTTCGCCGATCTTGAATTCCAAGCGCTTGATGGCCAGCTGGCCCGTGGCCGTGGCGTTGGCGCCCGTCTGGGTGAACTGCACGGGCACGACGACGTCGCGGGCCACGCCCTTGATGGTCAGCTTGCCCGTCACGTCGAACTTGCCCGGGCCGGTCGGCTTGAAGCTGGTGGAGACGAAGCTGGCCTGCGGCATGGCCTTGGCGTTGAACCAGGGCGCCTTGGCCAGCTCGGCGTCGAACTCGGCGGATCCGAGCGTGGCGCTGCCCATCTCGATCGTGAAGCTGACCTTGCCGGCCTCGGGCTTCTTGGCGTCGAAGGCGAGCTGGGCGTCAAAGCGCTTGAACTTGCCCTCGATGGGCACGCCCAGCTGCTTGGCGGTGAACTGCAGCTCGCTCTGGGCGGCTTGCAGCGCGGGCGCGGCTTGCGCGGTCAGCGCCAGGGCGGTCAGCAAGGGGCACAGGAGCTTCTTCATGATGGGCTTGTCCTTCAGGGCAGCATGCGGCGGATCAGGCCGTCTCGGTCGATGAACTGGTGCTTGAGGGCCGCGCCCACGTGGGCCAGCACGGCGGCGGCCAGGGCGTAGGCCAGCAGGTGGTGCAAGGTCTTGAGCGTCTCGGCCAGGGCCGGGTCCTTGGCCACGAGGTCGGGCAGCGGCAGCACGCCGAACCAGACGATGGGGAAACCCGCCGCCGAGGAATACGCCCAGCCCGACAGCGGCACGGCGAAGAAGGCGGCGTACAAGAACCAGTGCGTGGCGTGGGCGGCCAGCGCCTGCCAGCGCGGCATCGGCAGATCCGCCGGCGGCTGGTGGAACAGGCGCCACAGCAGCCGCAGGGCGGAGAGCGTCAGGATCGTCACGCCGGCCCACTTGTGCCAGTTGTAGAGCTTGAGCCGCTGCATCGAGAACGGCAGGCTCGTCATGTACAGGCCCACGCCGAGGGCCGTGACGATGGCCACGGCCAGCACCCAGTGGAAGGCGATGGCAACGGAGCTGTAACGGGAGGTGGTCGGGGTGTTCATGGGCTGGGGTCCTTGGCTGGCATTGTGGTTGCGCGGTCCAAAGGAGTGGTTCACCCGACTTCACCCCTCGGTTCAAGTCATTTGAACACTGGCCAACATTTCGTGCACATCGTGGGTCATGACGGCCAGGAAACCGGCCAGCGCCAGGTAGTAGGTGCCGTACTCCCACTTCACCGCCGCCGGCACGGCGTAGTAACTTTGTGCTTCAGCGGAGTCCGAGCGATAGTGCCAGGCCTTGATGAGCTGGGGCCAGGCCAGGATGGCGATCAGGATCAGCATCGGGCTGGGTCGGAAGAAGAACAGCCCGACCAGCACGGGCACGCCCAGGAACCAGATCCGCGGCGACAGCACGGCCGTGATCCGCCCGCCGTCGAAGGGCGAGAGCGGGATCAGGTTGAACAGGTTCAGGAAGAAGCCGCTGTAGGAGATGGCCAGCAGCAGGTTCGAGTCGTAGGTGCGAGCCAGGAAGTAGCAGCCCAGGGCGCCCACCGAGCCCAGCAGCGGGCCGGCGAGGCCCACGTAGGCCTCGGTCTGGGCGTCGTGCGGCATGTCCTTGAGTTCGATCCAGGCGCCGACGAAAGGGATGAAGGTGGGCGCGCCCACGTTCAAGCCCTTGTGACGGGCGGCCAGGTAATGGCCCATCTCGTGGATGAAGAGCAGCACGACAAAACCCACGGCATAGCGCCAGCCGTAGATCCAGGCGTACACCACCACCGACAGCAGCATCGTGCCGCCCGTGGCGAGCAGCTTGCCGAACTTGAGACCCGAGAAGAGCAGCAGGAGCAGCTTGATCATGCCGGCCTCATGCCTGCGGAGGCTGTTGCTGTTCCTGGGGGGCTTGCGCTTGCTGCACTTGCTGCACTTGCTGCACTTGCTGCACTTGCGGCAGCGCAGCCTCTGCCTTCTTGCCCTTGAAGAAGAACTTCTTCACCGCCGCACCCACGCCCACCACCGCCAGGAGGGCGAGCTTGGCGAACTTGGCGATGAAGGCGAACGCCAGCGCCAGCAGGCCCAGCTTCTTGGCGCCCACGCCCAGCACCAGCGCGGCCAGGCCGTACTCGGCGACGTGATCGGTGCTCGAGTTGAAATCGGCATAGCGCTTGCCGTTGTCGTAGTCGAGCGCGCCGAGCAGGCCCTGCGCTTCGCTCTTCTCGGTCGGCAGCGCCTTCAGATCGGTGACCAGGTTGAGGGTGAAGAAGCCCTCGCGGCCCAGCGCGTAGGTGTTGTAGTTGACGCTTTGCTCGGCATCGGCCGGTGCGCCCTTGTCACGCAGGCTCATGGCCCAGACCAGGCGGTGCGTGCCGGCGTCGTAGGTGGGCTTCTCGGCCCAGCCGACGATCTCGATCGGCGAGACGCCCATCTTGACGCGCTCCTTGTTGGCCTCTTCGGTCCCGTCGCGGTACTGGCTCAGCAACTCGTCAGCCTTCCAGTCCTTGGCGTCGTCGTCCTTGACGTAGCCGGCCTTCTCGAAGCTCACGATGGCAAACCAGGAGGTGTGCTCCTGCTGCTGCGGCAGCACCAGGCCCTGCAAGTTGGCGTACTCGCCCGGATTGCCCATGGCGTGCATGAGTTCGATGGCTTCGGCCTTGGGCACGAAGGTCTTGCCCGCGGGCAGGTGCAGCACGCCCTGGCCGGCCATGGGGATGTCCTGCGGGCCCTGGATGCTGGCCTTGTGCACGCGGTCGAGGAGTGCGCTCTGGGCTGCAGCTGCGGCCTCGGCATTCGAGGGCTGGGGCGCTTGCGCGCTGGCAATCCCCATGGTGGTCATCAGCAGCAGGGCTGCGGCGGCAAGGCGGGGCAGGCGGAGCAAGGACATGAGCGGCTCTGGAAAATGAAAAACGGGGAGCAGTATCCCCGTTTGTCTTGTGGCTCAGGCCGCTGCGCGCCACTGCCCCATCAGCGCATCCCACTTGGCACGCGCCGCCTTCAGGTGGCGCTCCTTCACGTGCCCGTAGCCGCGGATCTCTTCCGGGATGCGCGCGATCTCGCAGGCCAGCGTCAGGTTGGACTCCGTCAGGCCCTTGGCCAGCAGCGCCTCGATGCTCTCGCGGTACTGCTGGATCAGGGCGCGCTCCATCTTGCGTTCCTCGGTGTAGCCGAAGATGTCCAAGGCCGTGCCGCGCAGGCCCTTCATCTTGGCCAGCAGGCTGAAGGCCGGACGGATCCAGCCGCCCATCTGCTGCTTGATCAGCTCGCCCTGGGCGTTCTTCTTGGCCAGCAACGGCGGCGCCAGGTGATGGACGATCTTGAAATCGCCTTCGAACTGCGCGGCGATCTTGTCGGTGAAGCGCGTGTCGGTGTGCAGCCGCGCCACTTCGTACTCGTCCTTGTAGGCCATGAGCTTGAAGAGGTAGCGGGCCACGGCTTCGCTCAGCCGGGTGGAGCCCAGCTTGCTTTCCTCGGCGCGCACCTTGCCGACGAAGGCTTCGTAGGTGGCGGCGTAGGTGGCGTCCTGGTAGCCCGTCAGGAACTCGATGCGCTTGGCCAGCATCTCGGCCAGGCTCTCGCGCTTGACGAGCTGGATGACCTGCTCGGCGGTGAACAGCGCGCGCACGGCCTTCACATCGACGGCGCAGCGGCGGCCCCATTCGAAGGCGATCTTGTTGTTCTCGATCTGGACGTTGTTCAGCTCGATGGCGCGCATCAGCGCGGCATACGACAGCGGGATGCGGCCCTGCTGCCAGGCGTAGCCCAGCATCAGCGGGTTGGTGTAGAGCGAGTCGCCCACCAGCTTGACAGCCACTTCCTCGGCGTCAAACGTGCCCAGGTGATCGGCGCCCACGGCCTTGGCCAGCGCGGATTCGCAGGCGGCGCCGGGGAAGGACCAGTCGGGCTTGTTCACCAGGTCGGCCGTCGGCGAGCCGTGCGTGTTCAGCGCCACGTAGGTCTGGCCTTCGCGCATCACGGCGAGGGTGGACTTGTTGGCGGCCACGATGGCGTCGCAGGCGATGACGAGGCGTGCCTCGGCCGTGCCGACCTTGGTGCAGTGGATGTCGTCCTCGCGGTTGGCGATCTGGATGTGGCTCCAGGTGGCGCCGCCCTTTTGCGCCAGGCCCGCGGCGTCCTGCGTGATGACGCCCTTGCCTTCGAGGTGGGCCGCCATGCCAAGCAGCTGGCCGATGGTGATCACGCCCGTGCCGCCGACGCCGGCCACGACGATGCCCCAGGCTTCGGAAGCATCGGGGATCGCGGGCTCGGCCAGTGCGGGCAGCGAGGTGTCGAACGGCGAGGGGCGCTTGGACTTGGCGGCCTTCTTCATCTGACCACCTTCGATGGTGACGAAGCTCGGGCAGAAGCCCTTCACGCAGGAGTAGTCCTTGTTGCAGGTGTTCTGGTTGATCTGGCGCTTGCGGCCGAAGGGCGTGTCCAGCGGCTCGATGGACAGGCAGTTGCTCTGCGTGGAGCAGTCGCCGCAGCCTTCGCAGACCAGCTCGTTGATGACGACGCGCTTGGCCGGATCGGCCAGCTTGCCGCGCTTGCGGCGGCGGCGCTTCTCGGTGGCGCAGGTCTGGTCGTAAATGATGGCCGTGGTGCCGGGGATCTCGCGGAACTCGCGCTGGATGGCGTCGAGTTCATCGCGGTGGTGCACCGTCACGCCCGGCGCGAGGCTGCGGCCCATGTACTTGGCCGGCTCGTCGGTCACGATCACGAGTTTGGCCACGCCTTCGCTGATCACGCTGTTCATGATCTGCGTGACGCTGTGGCCCTCGGGGCGCTCGCCCACTTGCTGGCCGCCCGTCATGGCGACGGCGTCGTTGTAGAGGATCTTGTAGGTGATGTTCACGCCCGCAGCGATCGACTGACGGATGGCCAGGATGCCGCTGTGGAAGTAGGTGCCGTCACCCAGGTTCGAGAAGATGTGCTTCTCGTTCGTGAAGGCCGACTGGCCGACCCAGGGCACGCCCTCGCCGCCCATCTGCGTGAAGGTGGCAGTGCTGCGCCCGGGCATCCAGGTGACCATGTAATGGCAGCCGATGCCGCCCACGGCACGTGAGCCTTCCGGCACGCGGGTGGAGGTGTTGTGCGGGCAGCCGCTGCAGAACCACGGCGTGCGATCGGCGCCGCCGGCCGTGTGGGCCTCGGCCTTGAGCGCGTTTTCCTTGGCGTCGATGATGGCGATGCGCGCGTCCAGGCGGGACTGCACGTCGGCGTCCACGCCGAGCTTCTTCAGCCGCTTGGCGATGGCGCGGGCGATGATGGCCGGCGTCAGGTCGGCCTGCGGGCGCAGCAGCCAGTTCTTGCTCGGGTTGGGCAGGCTCCATTCGCCACCGGCGTTGTTGTCATCGGTCTCGTCGAACTTGCCCAGCACGTTGGGGCGCACGTCCGGACGCCAGCCGTACAGCTCTTCCTTGAGCTGGTACTCGATCATCTGGCGCTTCTCTTCGACGACCAGGATTTCCTTGAGGCCGGTGGCGAAGTCGCGCGTGATCGTGGCTTCCAGCGGCCACACGACGTTGACCTTGTGCAGCCGGATGCCCAGGCGGCGGCAGGTGTCGTCGTCCAGGCCGAGGTCGTGCAGCGCCTGGCGCGTGTCGTTCCAGGCCTTGCCGCTGGCCATGATGCCGAAGCGGTCCTGGGGGGTCGCGATGACGTTGTAGTTCAGCTTGTTGGCACGCACATAGGCCAGGGCGGCGTACCACTTGAAGTCCATCATCCGCGCTTCCTGTTCCAGCGGCGGATCGGGCCAGCGGATGTGCAGGCCGCCAGGCGGCATCTGGAAATCCTCGGGCAGGATGATGTTGACGCGGTCCGGATCCACGCTGACGGAAGCCGAGCTCTCGACGATCTCCTGGATCGTCTTCAGGCCTGACCACAGGCCGGAGTAGCGGCTCATCGCGAAGGCGTGCAGGCCCATGTCGAGGATGTCTTGCACGCTGCTCGGGAAGAACACCGGGAAGCCCACGGCCTTGAAGACGTGGTCGCTCTGGTGCGCGGCGGTGGAGCTCTTGGCGATGTGGTCGTCACCAGCGATGGCGATCACGCCGCCGTGCCGGGCGGTGCCGGCCATGTTGGCGTGCTTGAACACGTCGATGCAGCGGTCCACGCCCGGGCCCTTGCCGTACCACATGCCGAAGACGCCATCGAACTTGTTCTTCTCGGGGAAGAGGTCGAGCTGCTGAGAGCCCCAGACGGCGGTGGCGCCCAGCTCCTCGTTCACGCCCGGCTGGAACACGATGTTTTGCTTGGCCAGGTGCTTCTTGGCGGCCATCAAGGCCTGGTCGTAGCTGCCCAGCGGCGAGCCGCGGTAGCCGCTGATGAAGCCGGCGGTGTTCAGCCCGGCGATCGCATCGCGCGTGCGCTGCAGCATGGGCAGGCGCACCAGGGCCTGGACGCCGCTCATGAAGGCGCGGCCCGCGTCGAGCGCGTACTTGTCGTCCAGCGTCACCGTCTCTAGGGCGCGCAGGATGTGTTGGGGCAGGGGGGCATTCATGGTCGAGGGCTCCGAGGGGCAGTGCGCGCGCTTGTGGCGTGCGCGTCTTCGTCTGGGGCAACCGCTTGTGGCAGTCAGTATGGGATAGCGCGTCAGTGTAGGCAAATTGCGCAGAGGGATGCTTTCTTATTGCTGCTCAAATTGGCCATGTTGCGCAATAATCTTTCCCAAGATTGGGTTTTGAATTCGTAATGGCATCCAAAAAGTCTTCTTCAGGGAAATCCATGATCTCGCCTGCGCAACCCTCTGCAGAGGAAGGGGGCGACGGCGGGCTGGACCGCTGGCACATCGCCATCCTGGCCGAGCTGCAGAAGGAGGCGCGGCTCTCCAATGCCGAGTTGGCCACGCGCATCGGGCTGTCTGCCGCGCCCACCTGGCGGCGCGTGCGCTGGCTCGAAGAGCAGGGCTTCATCACCGGATATCGGGCCGAACTGGACCGCCGCAAGATCGGCCTGGGCGTGCTGGCCTTCGTTCGCGTGGACGCCGAGCGCAGCGCCGGCAGCGCCACGCGCGTGCTGGAACAGTCCATCCGCGAGCTGCCGGAAGTCATCGCCTGCCACTACATTTCCGGGACCGGGACTTTCGAGCTGCAGGTGATGGCCACGGACCTCGACGCCTTCTCGCGCTTCTCGATCGACAAGCTCTTGAACTTGCCGAACGTGAAGGACATCCACACCAGCTTCTCGCTCGGCGAAGTGAAGGCCGGTGGCGCCTTGCCCCTGGACCACCTGCGCTGAGAGCGCGGCACCCATGCCCACCTATGCCTGATACGCAACACAGCTGGCTGTTGACCGAAGACCCGGCCCAGCGCCTGAGGCTGCGCCAGACCGGTCTGGCGGTGTTGCTGATGGCGTTGTGCGCGCTGCTCATGCACTACGGAGCATGGCTGGGCGTGTTGCCCGTCGCGGTGGTCGAGCTCTGGACGCTGGTTTCGCTCGGTGGCATGGCCGGCTTCTTCTTGCTGATCCGCTCCGGCTGGGCGCTGCGCCTGAATGATCCCTCGCTGACCGTGCAGCAGATGCTGTTTGCCACGGCCTGCGGCGTGGTCGCCTACGCGCTCGTGGGGCCGATGCGCGGCGCCGTGTTCCCGGTGATGGCGCTGATCATGATGTTCGCCATGTTCTCGCTGAGCGTGCGCGCCGCGCTGTGGATCGCGGCCTACGCGCTGGTGCTGTTCGGCGGCGTGATGTTCTGGATGGCGCAGCACCGCCCCGACGTCTATCCGCCCACCGTCGAGTTCGTGCATTTCATGGTGCTGTGCGTGGCGCTGCCGGGCATCTCGGTGCTGGCCGGGCGCGTGAACCGCATCCGCGAGCGGCTGCGCGCGCAGCGCGAGGAGCTCAGCCGCGCGGTCGAGCAGATCCGCGCCATGGCCACGCGTGACGAGCTCACCGGGCTGCTCAACCGTCGCCACATGCAGACCATCCTCGAGCAGGAGGCGCAGCGCTGCCTGCGCGGCGGCCATGGCTACTGCCTGGCGCTGATCGACCTGGATCACTTCAAGAGCATCAACGACCGCTTCGGCCATGGCGCGGGCGACGCCGTGTTGCGCGAATTCGCGGCAGTCGCCCAGACCGTGATCCGCGGCGCCGATGTGATGGCGCGCTGGGGCGGCGAGGAATTCGTGCTGATGCTGGCCGAAACCCGCATGCCCGCGGCCCTTGCCGGCGTCGAGCGGCTGCGCGAGGCGGTCGAGGCCTGCAGGATCGAGCACGAGGGCCGCCAGATCACGTTCGCGCTTTCGGCGGGCCTCACCGAATCGCTGCCACGCGAGACCCTCGGCCAGACGCTGGAGCGCGCCGACAAGCTCCTCTACAAGGCCAAGCATGAAGGTCGCAACCGCGTCGTCGTGGATTGAAGCGGTGGCGCTGCTGCTGGTGGCGTTCGCGCTGCCGGCGCAGGCGGCGCCTGCAAAGGATGCGGCCAAGGAGGCGGCCAAGGACGTGGCCAGGGACATCCGCGCCGAGGAAATCGCCTCCTGCCGCGCCGACGAGATCAAGACCTGGAACGACGGCCGCGATGCGCCTGCCGCCTCGCGCCAATTGGTCTTCGCCTACGAGCCCGGCGGTGCACCGGCCTGGCTGCCACGCCGCGAGGTCTATGCCGCCATCGAGCAGGCGCTGCAGGCCTGGGGCGCTTGCGGCCTGCAGCTCGAGCTGCTGCCGTTGGGGCAGGTGGCGCCGGCGGGCGCCATCCGCATCCGCTGGGACGCGGCTGGCTCGCGCGGCAACGCGGGCCTGGCAGACGTGGGCCAACGCACGCTGTCGCTGGGCCCGCAGGTATTTGCCCTGCTGCGCCAGCGCAACCCCGCCTGGCCGGTCATGGACACGCTGCAGATGACGCTCTCGCACGAGATCGGTCACTTCCTGGGCCTGGGCGCGCACTCGCGCCGCTGCGTCGATGTGATGAGCTACTACAGCGATGCCAAGGGTGCGCGCTGCGAGCTTCGGGAACCTTCGGCCTTTCGCAGCCGGGTGGAATACCGCGCCAGCCTGCCCACCGCCTGCGATATCGCTCGCTGCCGCGCGGTCAACGGAGTTGCGGCCCGATAACTGTCTCTATTCGGGACAATGCAGGCATTGGCAGGTCCTCCGAGGCTGCTCAAGGAAATGTGCGATATGCGCACATAAATGCAGCCAATCCACCACATAACCCTTGGTTCTGGGTCGATTTAGCACACTCATGGGGCGGCAACGAAAGATTACGAAAAGGTTCATTTTTCGTTTTTATTGCGCCACATTGCTGAATTTCAGGGAAATTACGAAATGGTTACTACCTAGACTCCAGCCCGCGCTGGCGCTCGTCAAGAGCCCATTCCTTGCGCGCTTTCATCGGGTTTCGCGGCCAAGCCGCTTTTGACGCGGTTGTGCATTCAGGGACGGGACCTCCTGACGGGTTGGCATTTGTCCGGCGCGTGTACAGGAGTGTTCAATTGAAGAAGACGATTCTTTCGCGCAGCCTCGTGCTCGCATTCGCCACGGCAGCCGTCTCGATGGCCACCGTTCCCGCCGCTTACGCCCAGTCCACGACCGTGGGTTCGGTGTTCGGCCAAATCACTGCCCGGAGCGGCGATCAAGTCGCGGTTGAGAACACGGCTACCGGCCTGAAGCGCTCGGCCCCCGTCGCTGCCGACGGCCAGTTCCAGCTGGTGGCCCTGCCCCCCGGCCAGTACAACGCCACGCTGCTCAAGGGCGGCCAGGTCGTCAGCTCGGTCAAGCTGGTCGTGATGGCTGCGCAAAACGTCGAAGTGACCTTCGGCTCCGGCGCGGCCACGCAGCTCGACACCGTGCAAGTGGTCGGCAAGGTCAAGACCATCGACGTGAAGAGCTCGGAGAACGGCTCCACCTTCACCTCGCGCCAGCTGGAATCGCTGCCGGTCGCCACCAAGGACCTGAACGGCATCATCGCCCTGGCTGCCAACACCACCGTGGCCGACTCGCGCTACGCCGGCGGCATCAGCATCGGCGGCGGCGCTCCTTCCGAGAACGCCTACTACATCAACGGCTTCCCCGTCACCAACGCGCTGACGCAGCTGGGCTCGATCGAACTGCCCTATGGCGCGATCTCCCAGGCTGACGTCAAGACCGGTGGCTTCGGTGCCGAGTTCGGCCGTTCGGTCGGCGGCGTCGTGAACATCACGACCAAGAGCGGCACGAACGACTGGCACGGTGGCGTGAGCCTCTCGGTCGAGCCGGACGCCCTGCGTTCGCTCCCGAAGAGCATCTACTACCCGAACACAGGTTCGAACCCCACGACCGACGGCAAGATCTACCTCGACAACTCGAAGGAATCGCGCAGCCGCTACATCTACGGCGTGAACGTCGGCGGCCCGATCATCCAGGACAAGCTGTTCTTCTTCCTGGCCGCGGACTTCACCCGCACCGCCACCAGCGGCGTCAACGCCACGCCGCAGAGCTCCGTGCTCAGCAGCGCCGGCTGGGCCGATCAGCAGGACAAGAACACCCGCTACCTGGGCAAGTTCGACTGGAACATCACCGATGACCACGTCCTGGAGCTGACCCTGCTGGGTGACAACTACAAGACCCAGAAGGACTACAGCGGCTACAACTACGCGACCGGCCAGAAGACCGGCTACGTGTACTCGGAGTTCGCCAAGAACGAAGCCAGCGTCACGCCGGCCGTGGGCGGCGAAGCCCAGATCCTGAAGTACACGGGCAACCTCACCGGCGACCTGACGCTGACGGCCCTGTACGGCCAAAGCAAGTCCAAGCACGCGGACAGCTACAGCTTTGCCCCGACGGCGCCCAGCGTCGGCTGGACCTCGACGGGCCGCAACCCGAACTTCACGTACGTGGATTCGACCAAGGCGATCAACCCGCTGCCCTTCGCAACGCTGATCGTGCCGGAAGGCTCGTACGACAACACCAAGTCCTTCCGTCTGGACGTTGAGTACCGCGGCATCAAGGGCCACACCATCCGTGCCGGCCTGGACGAGAACCGTCTGCGCTCCACGAATGCAGGTCAGGTCGTCGCTGGCGGCAGCTCGTGGCAATACGCCCGCACCGACAAGGCCACGTTCACCGGCCTGGGCGGTACCCAGGCCATCAGCACGCTGACCCCCGGCATCGTTGACCCGACCGATGGCAAGACCTACTACTACTACGCTCGCCAGTACATCTTCAACGATGCCACCGGCGCGCAGTCGAACCAGTCGGCCCAGTACATCGAAGACCAGATCAAGGTCACGCGCAACCTGCTGGTCACGGCCGGCCTGCGCAACGAAGGCTTCGTCAACAAGAACGGCGACGGCCAGACCTTCCTGGAATCGAAGAACTTCTTCAGCCCGCGCTTCGCCGCGGCCTGGGACGTCAACGGCGACGCCTCGATGAAGGTCTACGGCTCTGCCGGCCGCTACAGCCTGCAGATCCCGACCCACGTGGCCGTCCGTGGCGCCAGCCGCTCGACCTACACGAACCAGTACTTCGCTTACACCGGCGTCGATCCCGTCACCGGCCTGCCCACGGGCACGACCGCCACCGGCCCGGCCACCTCGTCGAACAACGAGTACGGCCAGCCCAAGGACGTCAAGACGGTCTCGGCCCTGGACATCAAGCCGACCTACCAGGATGAAATCACCCTGGGTATGGAAAAGGCGTTGAGCTCGGAGTACACCTTCGGCGTGAAGGGCACGTACCGCAAGCTGCGTCAGACCATCGACGACCTGTGCGACACGCGTCCGTTCATTGCCTACGCCAAGGCCAACGGCATCAACTACAGCAACTACGGCGGCGGCTGCGCCTCGTTCAACCCGGGCAAGGCCAACTCCTTCCTGGTGGACTACGCTGGCAACGGCACCTACACCCGTGTGGACCTGAGCGCTGCTGACCTGGGCTTTGACAAGGCCAAGCGAACCTACATCGCGCTGGACTTCTCGCTGGAGCACGCGCTGCGCAACAACTGGTACGGCAAGCTGACCTACACGTACTCCCGCAGCCGCGGCAATACCGAAGGCCAGACCCGTTCGGACAACGCGCAGACCGACGTGGCCGCCACGTCGTCGTGGGACCACCCCGAGCTGATGGTGGGCGCGTACGGCAACCTGCCGAACGACCGTCCGCACCAGATCAAGGCCTACGGCTTCTACCAGTTCTCGCAAGAGTGGTCGCTGGGTGCGAACTTCCGTGCTGAAGCCGGTCGCCCGAAGAACTGCTTCGGCAACTGGAACGGCCCGCGCAACGCCACCTTCGACAACGAGATCGACTACGGCAACGTCTACTTCTACTGCAATGGCGTGGCAACGCCGCGCGGCTCGCTGGGCCGTCTGCCGTGGCAGTACAACGTCGACATGAACCTCTCCTACAAGCCGGCATCGGTGAAGGGCCTGGCCCTGCGTGTGGACGTGTTCAACCTGTTCGATCGCCAGACCGCTTCCGTCATCGACGAGACCCGCGAAGTCAGCTATGACACCACGGTCCTGCCGACCTACGGCCGCGTGATCAGCTACACGGCACCGCGCGCCGTGCGCCTGACCGCCACCTACGACTTCTGATCGAAGCCAGCGGGCCCGTCACCGGGCCTGCTGATTCATCGGAACCGTTCCAGCCCCGCCCGCCAGCAATGGCCGGCGGGGCTTCTTCTTATGATGAGCCCCATGTCTGAACTGCCTGCCTCGGTCGAAGTCCTCGTCATCGGTGCCGGACCCGCTGGCTGCGCTGCCGCGCTGAGCCTGGCGCGTGCCGGGCGCGAAGTGCTGCTCGTCGACCAGCATCCGCTCGGCCGCGACAAGGTCTGCGGCGATGGCCTGATCCCCGACGCGCACGCGGCGCTTCAGCGCATGGGCGTGCTCGACGCCGTGATGGCGCGAGCGCGGGCGTCCAGCCATGTGCGCTTCACTGGCCCGCGCGGCGGGCACCTCGACGTGGCGGGGCAACTGGCCGTGCTGCCGCGGCGCGAACTTGACGCGATGCTCAACCAAGCGGCCCAAGTGGCGGGCGCCAAGTTCGAATCAGGACTCCGATTCGAAGCGCCTTTGCTCGATGCCTCGGGCCAGGTCTGCGGCGCGCGTTTCCTGCGCGAAGGTGAATCCGCTGAGCTGCGCGCGCAGACCACGCTGCTCGCCACCGGCGCCAACGCCGCGGCTCTCGTGGCCGCAGGTGTGTGCAAGCGCCACACGCCCAGCGGCATCGCCTTGCGCGGCTATGTGCGTGCGCCCGAGCTGGCCGCATCGCCCGCAGGCCAGCGCTTGCAGGTGGCGTGGGCCAAGTCGCTGCGCCCCGGCTACGGCTGGATCTTCCCGGCACCCGACGGCTGCTTCAACATCGGCGTCGGCGTGGCGGACAGCCACGACAACCTCGGAGGCCATGGTCGCAAGAAGGCCTACAACCTGCGTGCGCTGTTCGAGGCTTTCGTCTCCGCCTACCCGCCGGCGGCCGAGCTGATGCTGGCCGGCGAGCTGACGGGTGAACTCAAGGGCGCGCCGCTGCGCTGCACGCTCGAAGGCGCCGCGTGGTCACGCCCGGGCCTGCTCGTGATCGGTGAGGCGGCCGGCAGCACCTATCTCCTGACGGGCGAGGGCATCGGCAAGGCGCTGGAGACCGGCCTGCTCGCAGCCGACAGCCTGCTGGGCGGTGGCAGCGATGCCGCTGTACGTGCGCGTTACGAAGCGGGCCTGGCCGCACTCAAGCCGCACTTCGAGCTCTACCGCCAGGCCAACCGCATCAACGCCCACCCCTGGCTGGCCGACCTGCTGATCTGGCGCGGCAGCAAGAGTCCGCGCCTGCTCAAGCGCATGGAAGGCGTGCTCGACGAGAGCACCAATCCCGGCGATCTGGTGAGCCCGCTCGGTCTGGTCAAACTGTTCCTGACTTAAGCTCTGCGCCATGTGTCAGCTCCTCGGCATGAATGCCAACACCCCGACCGACGTGACCTTCAGCTTCGCGGGCCTGGCCACGCGGGCCGACGAGCACAAGGACGGCTTCGGCATCGCCTTCTTCGAGGGCGCGGGCCTGCGCCATTTTGTGGACCACCACAGCGCGCGCCACTCGCCGCTGGCCGAGCTCGTCAAGCGCTACCCGATCAAGAGCGACAACGTCATCGCCCACATCCGCAAGGCCACGCAAGGCCAGGTGCTGCTGGAGAACACGCACCCTTTCCAGCGAGAGCTCTGGGGCCGCTACTGGGTCTTCGCGCACAACGGCAACCTCGTGGACTTCAACCCGCGTCTGCATGCCGCCTTCAAGCCCGTGGGCCAGACCGACAGCGAGCGCGCCTTCTGCTGGCTGATGCAGGAGCTGTCCAAGGCCCACGCCAGCGTGCCCTCGATCGAAGAGCTGAGCTGCACGCTGCGCGAACTGGTGCCGCAGCTGGCGCGGCACGGCACCTTCAACATGCTGCTCTCCAACGGCGAGGCGCTGTGGGCGCACGCCAGCACGCATCTGCACTACCTGCTGCGCGCCCACCCCTTCGGCCGGGTGAACCTGCGCGATGAAGACCTGAGCGTGGACTTTGCCGAGCACACCACGGCCGACGACCGCGTGGCCGTCATTGCCACCGAGCCGCTGACCCGCGACGAAGCCTGGACGGCCTTCGCGCCGGGCGAGCTGAAGGTGTTTGTGGACGGCGCGCTGCACCCGGCGTAGCCGGATCAACCCGGGATCAACCCCGGGATCAACCCCGGTAAACGAGCCTCAGGGCGCGGCGCACAATCGCCGCCATGTCTGCCCTGCCCACGCCCAACTTCGCCGAATTCCTCCGGCACGAGCCCCTGACGCAGCTGCTGTTCAGCTACGCCGAGGCCTACCCCAACCTCGTCTCTCTGCGCAGCATCGGCAAGAGCTATGAAGGCCGCGACATCTGGTTGCTGGTGCTCACCAACACGGCCACCGGTGCCGATGTGGACAAGCCCGCCTTCTGGATCGACGGCAACATCCACGCCGCCGAGCTGACCGCCTCGACCACCTGCTTGTACTACCTGCACCAACTCGTCAGCCAGCACGGCGTCGATCACGCCATCACGCAACTGCTCGACACCCGCGTGGTCTACATGGTGCCTCGCCTGAACCCCGACGGCGCCGAGTTGGCCCTGGCCGACCGGCCGCGCCACATCCGCTCCAGCACGCGGCCCTATCCCTTCGACGAGGAGCCCGTCGACGGGCTGACCATCGAAGACGTGGACGGCGATGGCCGGATCCTCACGATGCGCGTGGCCGACCCGCACGGCGGCTGGAAGAAGCACGCCGAGGAGCCGCGCCTGATGGTGCCGCGCGAGCCCGGCGAGTTCGGCGGCGAGTACTTCCGCCTGATCCCCGAAGGCTTCATCAAGAACCACGACGGGCTGATGGTCAACCTCAACAAGGACCGCGAGGGCCTGGACCTCAATCGCAACTTCCCCGGCGGCTGGCGGCAGGAGCACGAGCAGATGGGCGCCGGCACCTACCCGACCAGCGAGCCCGAGGTTCGCGCGATGGTGGACTTCATCGTCCAGCATCCCAACATTGGCGCGGCCATCAGCTTCCACACCCACAGCGGCGTGATCCTGCGGCCCATGGGCACCTGCAGCGACGAGGACATGATCCCGGAGGACCTGTGGGCCTACAAGCGCTTCTCCGACATCGGCGCCAAGCTGACGGGTTATCCGGCCATCAGCATCTGGCACGAGTTCAAGTACCACCCCAAGGAAGTCATCAGCGGCACGCAGGACTGGCTCTACGAGCACCTGGGCGCGCTGTTCTGGGTGGTGGAGCTGTGGTCGCCCAACAAGGAAGCCGGCATCGAGGGCTACAAGTGGATCGACTGGTTCCGCGAGCACCCGGTCGAGGACGACCTCAAGCTCCTGAAGTGGAGCGACGAGCAGTGCGATGGCCAGGCCCACGTGCAGTGGCGGCCCTTCCACCACCCGCAGCTTGGCGCCGTGGAGATCGGCGGCTGGGACAAGATGAACTACTGGCGCAATCCGCCGCCGCATCTGCGTGAACGCGAGGCTGCACGCTTTCCGGCGTGGATGACGCAGATCGCGCTGTCACTGCCCAAACTCGAGCTGCTGCGCACCGAAGTCCGCGCGCTCGGCCCCGACACCTGGCGCGTACGCATGGCCGTGGCCAACGGCGGCTACCTGCCGGCCTACGTGACCAAGCGTGCACTGGAACGCGAGGTCGTGCGCGGCGTCGTGTTCGAGATCCATCCGAACGAGGCGGTGACGCTGATTGGTGGCAAGCAGCGCATGGAAGGCCCGCAGCTTGAAGGCCACGCGCCCAAGCAGACGCAGCATGCCTTCTTGCCGAGCCGCGAGGTGACGGCGGATCGGGCGGTGTGCGAGTGGGTGCTGCGCGCACCGGCGGGCACGCGCATTGCGCTGAGCGCCCATGCGGCGCGGGCGGGGATGGTGAGGACGGAAGTGGTGCTGGATTGACTGCGCGACGAAGCGACGAAAAAAAGGGCCTCCGAAGAGGCCCTTTGCTTTGATGTCGAGATCTGCGTGATCAGAACTCGTACTGCGCGGTGAAGCGCACGGCACGCGGTGCCGTGATGGCGATCGGTGCGCCGTAGGTGCTGAGGTAGGAGCTCGGGTCGCCGTCGTTCTCGTGAACTTCGTTGATCGCCTGGACGGTCTGCTTGTTGAACAGGTTGAACACGTCCACGCGCAAGGTCAGCCCCTTCACCTGGCCAGGCTTGTAGATCATGTTGGCGTCCACGGTGTAGTCCCAGGGCAGGCGGCCTTGCGAGCCGCGCGGCGTCGGCACCGAAGTGGCGCCGCCATCGAAGCTGCAATAGAAGAACGCCGAGCCGTAGCCAGGGTCACCATCCGGGTTGGTGCCGCCGTAGTTGCCGAAGCAGTTCTTCGGACGACCCGATTGCGCGGTGAGGTTGGCGCCCAGCGTCACCTCAGGCGAGACCTGGTAGTAGCCGAAGGCATGGATCTGGTGCGTGCGGTCGTTGGGCAACGGGCCGTACGCATGCTCCATCAGCTGCGGGAAGTCCCAGGTTTCCGTGGCCGACACGTCGGTCTGGCCGATGTCGGACTTGGTCTGGCCTTCCGTATTGCCGCGGTTGCGCGACCAGGTGTACGTGACCTTGCCGTACCAGCCGTTCGAGAACGGATGCTCCAGGGAGAAGTCCAGCGCCAAGTAGGTGCGCTTGGGCTTTTCCGGGAAACCGATGTCGGCCGGGGTCAGCGTGACGGTCGTGTAGTTGGAGCGCGTGCCAGCGTAGTCCACCAGGAAGGTGTTGTTGCGGCCCGGGTTGATCAGGTAGCAGCCACCGTCGCCAGCGTAGTTGGTGCGGTCGATGCCGTGTGCATCGGCGTACTTGTCGAAGGCCGAGCCGCAGTAGTCGTCCAGCGTGGTGCCCAGCTTGCGATACGTCATCATCACACCGCCCACCAAGGTCGGGCTCAAGGCCTTCTCAACACCGAGGCGGAGCTCGTCCTGATAGCTGGGCTTCAGGTCGCGGGCGGCATAGGTGTTGGCGTCCTTGGGCTGGCCGGTTTCGCCGTCGGGCGAGAAGGGGGCTGGCGTCAGTGCCGTCAGACCGGTCGGCTGCGCATTGGCGTCCACGCCGGTGTAGCGGTAGTACTGGTAGGTCAGCGTGGAGACGCCTGCGCCGCGCACGGCGAGGTGGGTCGGCGTCTGGATGCTGTAGCGGCCCAGGCTGCCCGAGAACTTCAGGCCACCGTCGCCGAAGACGTCATAGGCACCGGCCAGGCGCGGGCTGATGAAGTTCTTGGACTTCAGGTAAGTAGCTCCTTCGCCATTGGCGCCGGAGAAACCTTCGTTGCGCAGGCCCAGTTGAAGGAACAGCTGCTTGTTGACCTGCCACTTGTCTTCAATGTATTCGGCGTCTTGATTCGAGGTGGCGTTGGTCACATCGCTGAACACGTGCTTGCGAACGTAGTAGCCCTGCGAGGCCAGCGAGCCGGCCACGCCGTCAGAAACCACGAAGCTGTACGGGCCGGCTGCGATCGTGCCGGTGGGATCACCGGTTTGACGGAAGCTCCAGGTGCCGCCGCCGGCTTCGACCTGACCGGCGTTCTTGGAGCTCAGCTTGACCTTGTCGATACCACCGCGAATCGTGTGCGAACCGAGCGACCATTCCAGGTCAATACGCGCCGACTTGGTGGTGTCCTTGGCGTCCGGCGTCGGAACGTCGGCAGCCGTGAGCGGGTTGGGGCTGTTGTAGTTGAAGCCAGGTGCGGCCCCGGAGCCGGACACGACGGTGCCGGGCACGGCCAGATTGATACCCGCAGCGAAGTTGCCGTACTCCAGCGTGTGCTTCGAAGTGGCCTCGCCGTACAGGGCGGTCAGCACCAGGTTCTCCGTCAGGTTGCCCGTGTAGCGGATCATGGTGGCCTGGCCACCGACGGCCGGCGACACATTCGGCTGGTTGACGTAATGGCCGGTGTATTGCAGTGCAGTACCGCGCTGAAGGGTGTTGTAGTCGAACCCGTAATAGCGGGCATCTGTGCTGTAGTTGTCACCGAAGTTCATCACCGTGATGCGGTGGTCGTCGGTGATCTGCCAGTCCAGCTTGGCCAGCCAACGATTGTTCGTCGTCGTTGCATCGCGCCAGCCGTTGTTGGCAAGCGTCGTCGATTCGACGTCGCCATTGACGCCACTGGTCTTGTCCTTGGTCTGGTCAAGCGCGGCGAACAGGAAGACCTTGTCTTGCACAAGCGGGCCGCCCACATAGGCACCGTACTTGTATTCGGTCTTGGAGTTCTGCGAGTTCTGCAGCAGCAGCTTGTTGGCAACACCGTTGGGTGCTGTCGAGGTGTAATAGATGTTGTTCGCGGTCGAGCGCAGGGCATCCGGCTCGATGTAGCCGAAGGCACCGCCTTCCCACTTGTTGCCGCCACTCTTCGTGACGATGTTCATCACGCCACCCGTCGAACGACCGAACTCTGCACCGAAGCCACCGGTGAGCACCTGGGCCTGCGAGATCGCGCCGAAGGGCAGCTCGATCGAGCCCAGCTGCGACAGCGCGTTCGTGACCGGGAAGCCATCGACGTAATAGGAGTTCTCGGATGGAGCGCCGCCGCCGATGGAGGCGCCACCGGCGTAGCGCGGGTCGGCCTTCACCGTGTCAGGGGCCAGCAGGATGATCGAGGTCAAGTCCTGTCCGACCGGCAGATTGGCCAGCTGCTTGGCCGTGAAGGTCGAGACGCTGTTGGTGGCGGTGTTGTCGATCAGCTTGCGCGTGCCCGTGACCTGCACGGTCTCGAGCTGATTGGTGGCGAACGGCACTTCAACGCCTTGCCCGATCAGCACTTCGACATTTTGCGTACTGACGGCGGCATCGCCCTTCATCAGGGTCACCTTGTAGTTGCCGGGCGGCAGCGCGGTGAACTGGTAGCGGCCGGCGCTGTCCGGCGTGATGGTCCGCTTGGCGCCGGTCGAAACGTTCTCGACCACGACCGTGCTGCCCGCAGCGGCGGACACCGTGCCATAGACGGTGCCGGTGGCGTTCGATTGGGCATATACCGAGGACGATGCCACGGCCAAGCCTGCGGCCACTGCAAGAGCAGTGTGACGCAGAGCCTTCAGGTTCTTGTTTCCAAGCATGGGGTGCTCCAAAAGTAGACAAAAGATTCGCCGCCAGCGCTGTCATGACAAACGTCATGGCTGGTCGAGTGCGATCAAGTCTAGGAGCCGGTTTGTAAAGGCAGTTTGCTGCTTCGAAGCGTCCTGCAAAGCGACGTTCGGTTGCACGCGAGCTGCGTAAACGTGAACTTGTGTTGCCGCGACTAACCCCATGATTTCGAGCCTGAAATCATTCAGTCATCTCGCGCGCAGCAACCAATCTTCACCGCAGCGGCGTGTCGTCCGACGGCAACGAAAAACCGCGTCAGCTCAGTGCCTCTGCTGCCGATCCTGTTCGGCAGCTTGCAGCACGGCTTCGCGCCACATCTTGCCCGGCACGAAGGTGCGCAGCTGCTCCATCGCCTTGTCGATCAGCTTGGGGCTCAGTTCGTGGCCGATGCCGGGCATCACGTCCGCGGTCACGTCGGCACCGAGATTCACCAGCGCCTGCGCGGCGCTGACGATGGGCCGGTAGGGCAGCACCGGATCCTGCATGCCGTGCAGCAGGTGCACGCAGACGTCCCGCGGCGCCTCCTGCGGCAGCCAGGCGTAGGCGCCAGACAGCGCGACGACGCGGCCCGCGAGCTGGGCTTCAGCTTGCACGGCCTCCAGCGACATGATGGCGCCCTGCGAATAGCCGACCAGCGCCACATAAGGCCATTCGAGGCCGAAGTGTCCGCCCCAGCCGCGCACGCGCTCGATGAAGGCCGGCAGCACGCGCGCCACTTCCGAAGCGATTCTCTCGGGGCTGCGATCCAGCATGGAGAACCATTGCCAGCCGTCGCCGCTCTGGGGATCGTCGCAGGGCTCGGGGCCGTTCAGGCTGACGATGGCCGCCTGCGGGTACTGCGCACGCAGTGCCGCGGGCAAGGGGGGCCAGCTGGCGGGTGTCGCCGCCCACGCCGTGGCACAGCAGGAACAGCAGTTCGGTCTTGCCCTGGGCGGGCAGATCCACGGCGGCGTGGGTGTCGGGGGCGGCAGCGCTCATGATGCTCCCAATTGTCGCAGCCCAGGCACAAAGGGCGCCGATTTGGGACCCTTTTGCGCGTGTGTGGTGTGGCTTACCAGCCGATGTCCTTGAACAGCTCAAGTGTCAGGACAATGAAGAAAACCGCGTGCAGCGTCAACCGCTTACACGGCGGTCCGGATTGACGGCGGGTGGGCGCTCAGGAGGGCGCTCAGAAGGAGATCGCGGAGCTCAGCGCTTGCGGATCACCACGGTGCCGGCGATCTTGTCGTGCCAGCCCTGTTTGCGGGCATCGATCGCCACCCAGATCAGGCCCAGGCAGAAGGGAATGGTCGAGACGTAGTAGCAGACGTAGCGCAGCAGGGCCTGCGCGGGCTTGAGCCTTTGGAAGGTCTGCGCGTCCACCACCTCGGCGCCGATCACGCGCTTGCCCGGCGTGGCCGCGAAGCGCAGCCAGCACACAATGACGATCGCGGCCGGCAGCACATGGTTGAACAGGTGTTCGCTCAGCGGCGTGCGGCGATCCATCAGGGCCTGGAGGTCACCGCTGAAGTCCTGCACGCCCAGGCCCAGGATGCGCGCCAGGATGGCCAGCAGGATGCCGATGGCGATCGTGTCGATCAGTGCCGCGCCGACGCGCGCCCAGAAGCCGACGTACTCGACGCCGGCTGCCTCAGCCGATGTGGCGCTGGCCGCCGGCTGCTGTTGTGACTGTTGCTCCATGATGCGGTTCTCCCTCTGCTTCAACGGGCACGACACGGCGCTGCTCGGGCTTGCCGATCAGGCGGGCCAGCGTCTGGCGCAGACGCGGCGCGTCCACGGGCTTGGTCAGGAAATCGTTCATGCCGGCAGCCAGCGCCTCGTCGCGCTCGGAGACCAGCGCGGCGGCCGTGAGCGCCACGATGGGCAGCTCGCTCGACGAGAAGCGCTTGCGCAGCTCGCGGGTGGCCTGATGCCCGCCCATCACGGGCATCTGCACGTCCATCAGCACGGCGTCGAAAGGCGCGCCGGCATCGGCGGCCTCTTGAACGGCGGCAATGGCCTGGTGGCCGTCCAGCGCCTGCGAGACGCGCAGGCCCCACTGCTCCAGCTGGGCCACGGCGATCATCATGTTCACCGGATGATCCTCGACCATCAGCACATGGCGGCCGACCAGCCCGTCGTCCTGCGGCTCGGCCGGCGCGGGCCGCACTGGCGGCAGCGCTGGCGCGCCGGGCAGGGGCAGCTCGGCCCAGAAGGTGGCGCCCTGGCCGGGCTGGCTGATCACGCCGACCTCGCCCTGCATCAGCGTGGCCAGCTCGCGGCAGATGGACAGGCCCAGGCCCGTGCCACCGAAGCGGCGCGTGGTGGAGCTGTCGGCCTGCGTGAAGGGGCGGAACAGCTGATCCTGCAAGGCCGTGGCGACGCCGGGGCCGGTGTCGCTGACCTCCACGCGGACATGCCCGCTGCGCGGCGTCGAGACCTTGAGCCGGACCTTGCCGACCTCGGTGAACTTCAGGGCATTGCCAAGGTAGTTGGTGAGGATCTGCCGCACGCGCGTCGGGTCGCCGACGACCTGCGAGGGCACGGCCGGATCGACCTCCACCGCAAACTCGAGTCCGCGTGCGTGGGCCAGCGTCGTGTAGGCCAGGCGGATCGAGTTGAACATGTCCGTCAGCGAGAAGGGCAGGCGCTCCAGCGTGAGCCGACCGGCCTCGACCTTGGAGATGTCCAGGATGTCGGAGATCAGGCTGGTGAGGCTCTCGGCGCTGTCCACGAGCTGGTCGAGGTACTGGCGGCGCGTGCCTTCGCCCAGGTCGGGCTGTTGCAGCAGCCGCGCCAGGCCCAGCATGCCGTTGAGCGGCGTGCGCAGCTCGTGGCTGGTGTTGGCCAGGAAGGCGGTCTTGGCGCGGCTGGCAGCCTGGGCCTGGTCCTTGGCCAGCGCCAGCGCGGCCTCGGTGCGGCGGCGCTCAGTCACGTCTTCCATGATCCAGATCGTGCCGTTGCCCGGAGCCTGCGGATCGACGGCCTTGCCCAGCATCCGGCACAGGAAGCTCGTGCCGTCGCGGCGCGGCAGCTCGAGCTCGATGTCCACCATCTCGCCGTTCTCCAGCTGCGGCGTGATGCTGGCCTGCAGGCCGGCGAAGTCCTTCTGGTCGGGCAGGATGCTGTTCAGCGGCAGGTCGGAGATCGTGCCGGCCTCGAAGCCGAACATGCGCTCCACCAGCGGGTTGGCCAGCACGATGCGCTGGCGCTGCGTGAGCGCGATGCCGATCGAGGCGTTGGACAGGATGGCCTGCTGCACGAGCCGCGTGCGCTCGCTCTCGGTCACGTCGCGCGAGTTCGTCACCGTGTAGTGCTGGCCGTTGGCCTCGAAGACCGCGGCCGACACGACGGCCTGGATCGGCTGCCCGGACTTGCTCTTGAACTCGCAGGGCATGTCCATGACCTTGCCCAGCGTGTGCAGCTGCTTGCCCACTTCGGCACGCTGTTCGTCGCGCTGGTAGATGCCCAGCTCGGCGGGCGTGCGGCCGATCACTTCCTCGCGGGCATAGCCCGTGACCGCTTCGAAGGTCTTGTTGACCATGATGTAGCGGCCGGTGTCGAAATCGTTGAGCGTGATGATGTCGGGGCTGGTCGCCACCAGGTGCGAGAGCAGGCTTTCCGAGCGGCGCAGCGCTTCCTGCGCGGCCGAGGTCTCGGTCTGGTCGGTGTAGAAGGACAGCGTGGCGGCGCCGCCGGCGCTGTCCACGCGCACGCAGGTTTCGGCCACCACGCGGCGGCGCTTGGCCAGGGTGCGCAGGCGGAACTCGGCCTGGGGCAGCAAGCCGCCGATGGCCATGCCCTCGATGCGGGCGCAGCGCTGGCGGGCACGGTCGGCGTCGCCGGGTTCGTAATGGGCCAGCAGGTCCTGGCCGATCATCGAAGAGCGCTGCGTGTAGCCGAACATCGTCATCGCCGCCGGGTTGGCATCGATCACGCGGCCCCAGCGGTGCAGCACCAGTGGCGAAGGCGAGCGGCGGAACAGCTCGCGGTAGCGGGTCTCGCTGGCGGCCTTGGTCTGCTCGGCTTGCACCTCGGCTGTCACGTCGCGGCCCACGCCCCAGTAGCCGCGGAAATTGCCCTGCGGATCGAAGCGCGGCTCGCCGCTGATGGAGACGTAGCGCGGCAGTCCGTCTTTGCCGACGCGGTGCATCAGCAGCCCGTGGAAGGCGCGGTGCGACTCCAGATCGGCGCGGTGCGCGTCCATCTCCTCGTCGCTCAGGCCCATGCTGTCCAGTTCCCAGGGCGTCTTGCCGATGCGGTCGCGCAGGTCCAGCTCGCCGCCGCGGCCGGAGCGGCCCGAGCTGTCTTCGGTGACGTGCGTGAAGCGGTACTCGCGGTCCATCTCCCAGTACCAGTCGGCGGCCATGGAGAGCAGTTCGCGAAAGCGCAGATTGCGCTCGGTGGCCTCCCTCACGGCGCGCTGCACCATGCGCAGCACACTGGCGCCGACCAGCAGGCCCATCGCCACCAGGCCGATGTGGGCCATCAACCGGTCCAGCGTGGCCGAGCCCGGCAGCTCCAGCGCCACCCAGCCGGCGTTGATCGCCGCGTACAGGCCGACCAGGGTGGCCGTGGCCAGCAGGGTCAGCGCGATGCCGGCACGCAGGCCCAGCATGCTGGTGCCCAGCACCACCATCAGGCCCATCATGCCGAGATTGATCGAGAAAAGGCCCGTGCCGCGGCTCCAGGCCACGACCACGGCCAGCGCCATCACCAGCAGCAGGCAGACCGCCACGCCCGTGGGCCGCAGCCGGCGCGGCAGCTTCCAGTGGAACAGCGGCCCAAGTACGCCGATCAGGGCCGAAAGACCGACCGGCGCCCAGCCGCCCAGCGGATCCGTGGGCCGGCGCATGAACCAAAGCACCGCCGCCGTGGCCAGGAAGATCAGGGCGCTGGCGCTGAAAAAGACCTGGGCGGCGCGCGAACGCACATTGCTTTCGAGCAAGGCGCTGCGCTCGCTGGCCACCGCATCGGCTGCCACGAGGCTGCTGAGGTCGTCGCTGGAGTCCCTGCTCACGGTGTTGGGCGGCTGCCTTTTCGGTCTAAGAAGCTTGATGAAAGTCGAAGTCTTGCCGATTCGGGCCCAGGATCACTGACGATCGGTGACGAGGGCGTGAGGATTCAACGACCTGGGCCGCGTGCTCGATTCAAGGTATCGCGTGTTTGCAACGCTACTTGCCGTGCGGCGGCGGCAAAGTCGGGTCCGCTGCTGGCATACAGGATGGCGCGGGAGGAGTTGACGGCGATGGTGCCGGTGGCCGTCAGGCCGGCGCGCACGGTCGATTCGGCGTCGCCGCCCTGGGCGCCCACGCCCGGGATCAGCAGAGGCAGCGTCGGAGCGAGCTCGCGCACGCGGGCGATTTCCTCGGGATAGGTCGCGCCCACCACCAGGCCCAGCTGGCCGTTTTTGTTCCATTCGCTGCCGGCCAGACGGGCCAGGTGCTCGAACAGCCGGGGTTGGCCGGGCACATCGGCCAAGCGCTGCATCTGCCAGTCGTTGCCGCCCGGGTTGGAGGTGCGGCACAGGACGAACACGCCCTTGTCCGGGTAGCGCAGGTAGGGCTCGATGGTGTCGAAGCCCATGAAGGGCGAGACCGTCACCGCGTCGGCCTGGTAGCGCTGGAAGGTTTCCTTGGCGTATTGCTCGGCGGTGGAGCCGATGTCGCCGCGCTTGGCGTCCAGGATCACCGGCACGCCCGGCGCCACGCGCTTGATGTGGGCCATCAGTTGTTCGAGCTGGTCCTCGGCGCGGTGGGCGGCGAAGTAGGCGATCTGCGGCTTGAAGCTGCTGACCACATCCTTGGTGGCGTCCACGATGGCCGAGCAGAAATCGAAGATCCGTGCGGCGTCGCCTTTCCAGTCACCGGGGAAGCGGCTGGGCTCCGGGTCCAGCCCCACGCAGAGCAGGGAGTCGTTGCGGATTTCGGCCTGGCGCAGCTGTTCGGTGAAGTTCATGCGCGCATTGTCCTATGCTGGCTGGATGCACATCCTGTCCACCGAAAGATTGTCCTTGCGCGAGTTCACCCCGGCTGACGCGAACTTCATCCTGGAGCTGGTCAACGATCCGGACTGGCACCGCAACATCAACAACCCCGGTGTCGTCGACGAAGCCTCGGCCCTGATCTGGATGGAGGGGCGGCTGTTCGAGGCCTACCGCCGCAGCGGCCACGGGTTCTGGGCCGTGGAGCGACTCGACACCGGCGAGCTGATCGGCATGTGCGGCCTGTTCAAGCGCGATGCGCTGCCCCTGCCCGACGTCGGCTACGGCTTCGTGCCGCGCGGGCGCGGCCAAGGCTTTGCGCGCGAGGCTGCGGCCGCTTGCCTGAAGCACGGCCACGAGAAGCTGGGCATGACCTCCATCCTGGCCATCACGGCCCTGGACAATCAGCCGTCCGTTGACCTGCTGCTGCAGATCGGCATGCGCGAGCAGGGCGTGGAACAGCTGGCCGGCTATGACGAGCCGAGCCGGGTCTTCAAATGGGAGGCTCCCGTATGACGATGATGAAGCGACGTGATCTGCTGGCGCTGTCAGCGCTGGCTCCCCTGTCGGCCTGGGCCCAGGCGCCGCGGCGCGACTGGTTCATCTTTCTCGAGCGCGGCAAGCCCTCGCCGGCCGACAAGGCGGAGGTCCAGCGCATGATGGGCCTGCACCTCGGCAACTTCATGCGCCTCTTCAACGAAGGCACGCTCGACGCCGCCGGACCGATGCGCGATCCGAGCGGCCTCAAGCGCGGCATCGTCGTCGTCAAGGCGGCCACGCGGGACGAGCTGATGAGCTACTTCCAGCCTGACGAGTTCGTGCGCGACGGCTTCATGACCGTCAACGCCGCGCCGGCGCGTGCGCTCAAGGTGCTCCGCCGCGACATCGATCCCAACGCCGGCATCGAGGAAGCCCGCATCGCCCTGGTGCCCCGTTCGGCCGGCGTTGCCGAGGCTCGCATTCGCACGCTGCTCGACAGCGGCAGCTTCGGCGCTGGCTACGCGCTCGATGAGGGCGAGCTCGCCTACGTGCTGTTCGCCCTCACGACCGACAGCGCGCCGCTGGAGAAGGCGCTCGAAGGCACGAACGCCCAGGTCTGGACGCAGTACATCGGCAAGGGCGTGATCCGTTGAAGTTCGAGCATTTGCCGCTGCAGACGGAGCGCCTGCTGCTGCGCCCGCTCGTGCCCGAGGACACCCAAGCGCTCTTCGGCATCTTTTCCGATCCGCTCGTCGTGCGCTGGGGCAGCAGCCCCGCGTGGACCGAGATGAGCCAGGCCGACGAATTCGTCCAGCGCGCGGCGGACGCGCAAGCGGCCGGCACTTCGCTGCGCCTGGCGCTGGTGCGCCGCGAGGACGATCGCCTGATCGGCCAGTGCACCCTCTACGCCGTTTCCGACCAGAACCGCCGCGCCGAGATGGGCTACACGATGGCTTCCGACAGCTGGGGCCGCGGCTACATGAACGAGGCGCTGCATGCGCTGATCGACTACGGTTTCGAAACGCTGGACATGATCCGCATCGAAGCCGACATCGATCCGCGCAACCTTGCCTCGGCCCGCACGCTGGAGCGCCTGGGCTTTGCCTATGAAGGCCTGATGCCCGATCGATGGATCGTGGCCGGCGTGGTCTCTGACACCGGCTGGTATGGCCTGCTGCGCGAGCACTGGCGTGCACGTGGCGCAAAGCCCGTGCCCTGCGATCCCGCCAGCGTCAGTCTGCGCGAGATCAGCGCCGAGATGGTGCGGCCGCTGCACGCGTTGAAGGTGGCGCAGAGCCAGCAAGGCTTCGTCGCGCCGAACGCGCTCTCATTGGCGCAGGCGCTGTTCGCGCCTTGCGCCTGGTACCGCGCCATCTACTGTGCGCAGGAACTGGCCGGCTTTGTCATGCTGGACGATGAATCGCTGAAGGTGCCGCCGCCCGAGCACCCGCAGATCGGCGTGTGGCGCCTCATGATCGACGCAGCTTTCCAGGGCCGCGGCGTGGGCCGCGCGGCAATGCAACTCGTCATCGCTCACGCACGGGCCAAAGGCTTCGAAAAGCTGGCGCTCTCCTACGTGCCCGGCCCAGGATGCCCCGAACCCTTCTACCGCAGCCTGGGCTTTGCCCCCAACGGCCAGGTGCAGGGCGTCGAGATCGTGATGGAGCTGCGGCTGCGCGAGTGAAGGACGATCAAAGGCGCTTGGCCAGCTCTTCGGCCTTGCCGGTGTAGGAGCCGGGCGTCATCGCCAGCAGGCGGGTCTTCTCGGCTGCCGGGATTTCCAGGCTGCCGATGAATTCGCGGATCGATTCGGCCGTGATGGCCTTGCCGCGCGTCAGCTCCTTCAGGCGCTCGTACGGGTTGGGCAGGGCGTAGCGGCGCATCACGGTCTGGATGGGCTCGGCCAGCACTTCCCACGACGCGTCGAGGTCGGCCGCGAGCGCGGCTTCGTTGATCTCCAGCTTGTCCAGGCCCTTGAGCAAGGAGTCATAGCCCAGCACGGCGTAACCCAGGGCCACGCCCATGTTGCGCAGCACGGTGGAGTCGGTCAGATCACGCTGCCAGCGGCTGATGGGCAGCTTTTGCGAGAGGTGCGCCAGCAGCGCGTTGGCCAGGCCGAAATTGCCTTCCGCGTTCTCGAAGTCGATCGGGTTGACCTTGTGCGGCATGGTCGAGGAACCGATCTCGCCGGCCTTGGTGCGCTGCTTGAAATAGCCCAGCGACACATAGCCCCAGACGTCGCGCGCCCAGTCGATCAGGATGGTGTTGGTGCGCGTCACGGCGTCGAACAGCTCGGCCATGTAGTCGTGCGGCTCAATCTGGATCGTGTACGGGTTGAACACCAGGCCCAGGCGCTCCTCGATCACCTTCTGGCTGAAGCCTTCCCAGTCGTACTCGGGCCAGGCCGAGAGGTGGGCGTTGTAGTTGCCGACGGCGCCGTTCATCTTGGCCAGCAGCTTCACTTCAGCAATGCGCTCGCGGGCGTGGCGCAGGCGGGCCACGACGTTGGCGACCTCCTTGCCCACCGTCGTCGGGCTGGCCGTCTGGCCGTGCGTGCGGCTGAGCATCGGCGTGGCGGCGGTGGCCTTGGCCATGTCGGTCAGCTTGGTGACGATGCGATCCAGCGTGGGCAGCAGCACTTCGGCGCGCGCTGTCTTGAGCATCAGGCCGTGGCTGGTGTTGTTGATGTCCTCGCTGGTGCAGGCGAAGTGCACGAACTCGCCGGCGGCCTTGAGTTCGGCGTTCGACTCGAAGCGCGACTTGATCCAGTACTCCACGGCCTTGACGTCGTGGTTGGTGGTCTTCTCGATGTCCTTGATGGCCTGGGCGTCGGCTTCGGAGAAGCGGGCCACCAGGCTGCGCAGCAGGCCGCGGGCGGCTTCGGACAAGGGCTTGAATTCAGAGAAACCGGCGTCCGACAGGGCGATGAACCATTCCACCTCGACCTGCACCCGGCGGTGCATCAGCCCGAACTCGGAGAGCAGGGGGCGCAAGGCGGCCACGCGCGAGGCGTAGCGGCCATCCAGGGGAGACAGGGCACTGATGCTGGAGAGGGGGAGGGTCATGGGAGGCCTGGTTTCTTCTCGGCAAGATCTGCGGGATAACCCGGGATTCTAAGTGGCCGGGGCCTGTCGCCCGTGCGCGGATCGCGCGGCGCGAGAGTCTCGGCGTTGCCGGCCGGTCTGACAAGTGTCTTTTGCGGCCGTGTCGCGAGGGCCCCGCGAAGCCCCGCGAGAGGCTGGACGGGCGAGGGTCGCCACCTAGAATGAACCCCCAACCCGCTGTCATTTCCGCCATGAAACTGATTGGATCTCTGTCCAGCCCCTACGTCCGCAAAGTGCGTGTCGTGCTGAGCGAGAAGAAGCTCGACTACCAGTTCATGCTCGAGGACGTCTGGGGCAGCGATGCCATCCTCAAGACGAACCCGCTGGGCAAGGTGCCCTGCCTGGTGATGGACGGCCAGGACGCCATCACCGGCGCCGTGTTCGATTCCCGCGTGATCTGCGAATACCTGGACGGCCTCTCGCCCGTGGGCAAGCTCATCCCCGAGCGCGGCCGCGAGCGTACGGAGGTCCGCACCTGGGAAGCCCTGGCCGACGGCCTGATGGACGCCCTGGTGGCCGCCCGGCTGGAGCAGACCTGGGCCGGCCGCAAGCCTGAGCAGCGCAGCGGCGCCTGGGTGGACCGGCAGATGACCAAGGTTCACGAGACACTCGGCGCCATGGACCAGGGCCTGGGCGACAAGCCCTGGTGCTCGGGCAACCATTTCAGCCTGGCCGACGTGGCCGTGGGCTGCTCGCTGGCCTACATCGATTTCCGTTTCCCGCAGATTGACTGGCGCGCGAGCCACGCCAATCTGGCTCGCCACCTGGAAAAGCTGGCCACGCGCGCCAGCTTCGTCGACACCGCGCCCCCGGCGGCCTGATCGATCGGGCCGTCAGGGCCGTCAGGGCCGTCAGGCCGTCATTCGGTCGGGCTGGGTGTGTGTGAGCAGCGCATGCAGCCGGCCGTAGATCGCGGCCAGTCGGCGTTCGATCTCCACGTCGGCCAGTTCCCACAATGCCCCGATCTCGGGCACCAGCATGCCGCTGGCCACCAGGCTCAGCAGGTGCTGCTCGCAACGCGCGATCCCTGGGGCCAGGCCCAGCGGCGTCCAGTCGCGCGAGGCCTCGATGCGGCTGGCGTCTTGGGTGCGGCAGCGGCCCAGGCCGAACAGCGCCAGGCTGCGCCGCGCAATGCTCGGTGACATGGCGGCCCGGCCCGCGATCTGGCGGCGCAGCCCTGCTTCCAGTCCCGCACCGTTGGGCTGGACCACGCAGTAGCCGTGGGCGCCCCAGCGCAGTGCGTCGAACAAGGGCAGGTCTTCGGACGAATGCGCCAGCAGCAAGATCTTGGGGCGGTGCGGCCAGAAGTGCAGGTAGGGAAACAGGCGCTCGATGCCGCCGTCACCGAAGCTCAGGTCGCAGACGAGGAGGTCGGGCGCATCCACGCGCAGCGGCTCGCAGGCATCACGGATCAGGGTGGCCTCGCCGCAGACGTCCCAGCCCTGCATGGCAGAAACCACTTCGCGCGCCCGGGCCAAGGCGGGATCGCAAGAACGCAGCAGGAATACGCGGGGCATCGTGAAAAGTTGGGGTCGGAAACTGGCTACGGATTGTGCGTAACCGGTTCCGCCCCGGGCACCCCTTGAGCATGGCCCCCGAGGATGCGGGGCCCTGCGCTCAAACAGTCGCGTTCAGTGTTGACAACGGGGCCAGCGGCGCCGTCGGCTGGAAGCTGTGCGCGCTGGCCAGGGGCCAATAGAGCTTGAAGACATTGCTGGGCAGCTCGCCGCTGAGCAGCTCGCCAGGCTTGATGAAGGGCAGCAGGCTGGCCAGCAGCTTGACCTCGTGGCGCGAGGTGCGGTGCACGATGTGCGAGGCGGTCAGCTCTTCGGGGTGGTGCACGCCCGCGGCCTGCAGCAGCTCGCGCAGCGCCTCCAGCGTCTGCTCGTGGAAGCGGAACACGCGCTCACTCTTGTCGCCGACCACCAGGGCCTGCTGGCGGTGCGGGTCCTGCGTGGTCACGCCCGTGGGGCAGTGGCCGGTGTGGCAGGCCTGGGCCTGGATGCAGCCCAGCGCGAACATGAAGCCGCGCGCGGCATTGCACCAGTCGGCGCCCAGGGCCAGCACGCGGGCCATGTCGAAGGCGCTGACGATCTTGCCCGCGCAGCCGATGCGCACCTTGCTGCGCAGACCCAGCCCGACCAGCGTGTTGTGCACGAGCATGAGGCCTTCTTGCAGCGGCGCGCCCACGTGGTCGGTGAACTCCAGCGGCGCGGCGCCGGTGCCGCCTTCGGCGCCGTCCACCACGATGAAGTCCGGCGTGATGCCCGTCTCCACCATGGCCTTGGCGATGGCGAACCATTCCCAGGGATGGCCGATGCACAGCTTGAAGCCCACCGGCTTGTCGCCCGAGAGGTCGCGCAGGCGCTGCACGAACTGCAGCAGCTCCATGGGCGTGGAGAAGGCGCTGTGGGCGGACGGCGAGATGCAGTCCACGCCGATCGGCACGCCACGCGCGGCCGCGATCTCGGGCGTGACCTTGGCGCCGGGCAGCACGCCGCCGTGGCCAGGCTTGGCGCCCTGGCTGAGCTTGATCTCGATGAGCTTGACCTGTGGGTCCAGCGCGTTGGCCTGGAAGCGCTCGGCGTTGAAGGTGCCGTCGTCGTTGCGGCAGCCGAAGTAGCCCGAGCCGATCTCCCAGATCAGGTCGCCGCCATTCTTGCGGTGATGCTCGCTGATTGAACCCTCGCCCGTGTCATGGGCAAAGCCGCCGCGCTTGGCACCGGCGTTCAGCGCCATGATGGCGTTGGCCGAAAGCGCGCCGAAGCTCATGGCCGAGATGTTGAACACGCTGGCCGAATACGGCTGCTTGCGCTCCGGGCCGATGGTGACGCGGAAGTCGTGCGTGGCGATGCGAGTCGGCGCCAGCGAGTGGTTGATCCACTCGTAGCCGTTCACGCTGACGTCCAGCTGCGTGCCGAAGGGCCGCTTGTCCGGATCACCCTTGGCGCGCTGGTAGACCAGCGAGCGCTGCACGCGCGAAAACGGCGCGGCCTCGTTGTCGCCTTCCAGGAAGTACTGGCGGATCTCCGGCCGGATGAATTCCAGCAAGAAGCGCACGTGGCCGATGACGGGATAGTTGCGCAGCACCGAGCGCTTGGTCTGGCGCGCATCGCGAAAGCCCTGGATCGTCAGCAGGCCGAACAGCAGCGCCGGGATCGCGGCATCGGTGTGACGCAGCGCCCACGCCACCGCGAAGACGATGGTCAGCAGCGCGCAGACCAGCCAGGTGCTGTAGCGCAGTGGAAACAGGGCATCGAAACGTCGCAACCAGTTCAGCATGGGGCTCCCCGTGACGCCACGCAGCGTGGCCGGAACGAGGGCGATGCTACGCCCGCTCCTACACAGGGCGTGCTACGACAATCCCGGTGTTGCGCGCCGACCGCGAGACGGCCTCGTGCAAGGGCCCCTGCTCCAGCGTGACTTTCATGCGCGAGGGTGCGGAAGACGCATCCATGAAGCGCGCCACGCCTTCGCCGTCCTTCAAGCAAAGACCCGTGTGGGAGATGTCGATGCCGGCGATGTTGGTCGCGATGCCGATGATGTCGCCGCTTTGCAGCAGCGGTTCGATCGCGGCGATCTTGGCCATGGGGATGAACATCTTGGGCCGCGCATTGATGGCGTCCTCGATGCGGCGGACTTCGGGCAGCCACTCGCGATGGGCGTTGAGCTGGCGGTAGGCCTCGGGCTTGGCGGACATGATGCCGACCTGCTGCGTGAAGGGCTCGGCACCCGGCAGCGCAGCGGCCAGGTCGCGCACGTTGCCGCGGCGCACGTTGTCGAAGATCCAGTCGGTCGTGTAGTGCAGGCGCGAGGTGTAGCCCTCCTGCTTGCCGCCGCGGTAGCGCGTGACGCGCACGGCGTCGAGCATGGCGCCCGGCGTGGCCGAGTTGGTTTCAGCGGCGCGCAGGATGCGGGCCATGGCGAAGCAGCTCTCGAAGAAGGTCACGCAGTCCAGTCCGTCGAGATTGACGGTGCAGAACTCCTTCGTATCGTCGAGCTCCAGCGTGTGCGCCACGTAGGGCGTGCCGAGCAGCTCCTGGCCCAGGCGGCCCATCAGCTCGCCCACGGGCAGCTTGTGCCAGCCCTCGGCCGTGGCCTTGGCGATCAGGCGGTCGAAGACGGCCTGGCCGGTGAAGGAGCTCAGTTCGGAAGAAGCCTGGCAGACGGAAGTCAGCGGAGCCAGGGCCATGGCGCTCGCGCCAGCGAGCAGGTGACGGCGTGAAATCATGGGCAGAAGTATGCCGCCTGCAAGCTGGCTGAAACCGGGGTGACTTCCCGCGTGTTCGCACTCCGGCCTCACAATCCGCCCATCTTCACTGCATTGGGCCGGACCCATGAGCGTCTTCAAATCCATTGGTTGGCTGTTCTCCAAGCTCTGGTGGCTGCTGGACGGCACGCGCCGCGCCATCCTCAACCTGTTGCTGCTGCTGCTGATCATCTGGATCGTCTGGGGCATCGCCACGCGCGGCCCCAAGCCGCTGCAGGACAAGACGGTGCTCACGCTCAATCTGGACGGCATGCTGGTCGAGCAGTTCTCGGGCTCCGCCCGCAGCCAGGCGCTTGCTCGCCTGCGCGGCAACGACGTGCCGCGCCAGACCCGCCTGCGCGACGTGGTGCGTGTGCTGGAGCTGGCCGCCAAGGACCCGAAGATCAGCAGCTTGCTGCTGAACCTGGACGACTTCTCCGGCGCCGGCCCGGCCAGCCTGCGTGAAGTGGCCGCCGCCATCACCCGCTTCAAGACCAGCGGCAAGCCCGTGCTGGCCTACGGCGATGGCTACAGCCAGCGCGGCTACCTCCTGGCGGCCCAGGCCAAGCAGATCTACATGCACCCGATGGGCGAGGTGAACCTCACCGGCTTCGGCGGCTATCGCCTCTACTACAAGGACGCGCTGGACCGCCTGGGCATCAGCGCCAACGTCATCAAGGCCGGTGCCTACAAGAGCTTCGGCGAGCCCTACGCCAACAACGCGCCTTCGAAGGAAGCGCTGGACGCCGATCGCTATCTGTACGACGCCTTGTGGACCCGCTACACCGGCGCCGTGGAAGAGGCGCGCAAGCTCGATGCCGGCGCCGTCACGCGCTCGATCAACGAGCTGCCGCAGCGCTTGGCCGCCGCCAAGGGCGACGGTGCCAAGCTGGCCCTGGACAACAAGCTCATCGACGGCCTGAAGACCCGCGACGAGATGCGCGCCCTGCTCATCAAGGACAACGCGGCGGCCGAAGGCGGCAAGACCTTCCGCCAGATCGCGATGCTGGACTATCTGGACCGCCATCCTGAAGAGCCCGTGTTCGGCGATCACGTCGCCATCGTCGTGGCCGAAGGCGAGATCGTTGACGGCGATGCCGGCGCAGGCCGCGTCGGCGGTGATTCCACCGCGCGCCTGATCCGCTCGGCGCGCGAGGATGAGCACGTCAAGGCCGTGCTGCTGCGCATCAACTCGCCGGGCGGCAGTGCCTTTGCCAGCGAGATCGTGCGCCGTGAGCTGGAGCTGACGCAGAAGGCCGGCAAGCCAGTCATCGTCTCCATGGGCGATGTGGCGGCCTCGGGCGGCTACTGGATCAGCATGAGCTCGGACCATGTGTACGCGGATCCGACCACCATCACCGGCTCCATCGGCGTGTTCGCCATGCTGCCCACGGGCGAGAAGCTGCTGGAGAAACTCTCCGTCCATTCCGGCGGTTATGGCACGACCTGGGCTGCTGGCGGTTTCGATCCGCGCCGCGGGCTGGATCCGCGCCTGGCCAGCGTCGTGCAGGCCGGCGTGCTGCACACCTACGACAGCTTCACCACCCTGGCCGCCAAGGCCCGCAAGAAGACGCAACCTGAGATCGACGCCGTTGCCCAGGGCCGCGTCTGGACCGGCGCACAGGCGCTGGACCGCGGCCTGGTGGACGAGCTCGGCAGTTTCGGCGATGCGCTCAAGGCCGCCAACAAGGCTGCCAAGCTGGCCGATGACGCGCACCCCGTGTGGGTGGAAAAGCAGCCGGGCCGTTTCGAGCGCCTGCTCGACAGCCTGGACCTTGTCATTGCGCCGAGCATCGCCAACGCCGTGCGCGCGCAGCTGGGCTTCACGCCGCCGCCGGCCGTGCAGGATGCCGTGCGCGAACTGGCCAGCCTGCAGCAGCTGACGAGTGGCAACAAGCCGTACGAGTCCCTGGTGCACTGCCTGTGCAAAGTACCCTGAGCGCTGGAGACCATGAACGTCAAAGGCCTGACCCCCATCCTCAACGTCTCCAGCGTGCCGGACAGCATGCGCTGGTTCATGCAGCTGGGATGGACGGTCGGCTTTGCCTGGGACGGCGATGCGATGCTCGACATCCATGCCGATCACTCGCTGGTCGATCGAGCCAGGTTCGGCAGTGTCTGCTCAGGCGAGACGCAGATCTTCCTGTGCAAGGACGGCCAGGGTCTGCGCGGTGGCAAGCCGGCGCGCTTTGACGGTGAAAACGACACCGGCGCCACATGGATGAGCTGGTGGCTGGGCAGCCCGGCCGAGGTCGATGCCGCGCACCAGTTGGCCGTGAGCCATGGCGTGACCGTGCTGTGGCCGCCGACCGATGAGCCCTGGGGCGTGCGCGAGTGCCGGATCATGCATCCGGACGGCCATGTGTTCCGCCTGGGGGCGGGCCTGGACTGATCAGCGCAACGAGCCCGCCAGCCGCGGGTCGTCGACGAGGGTGAAGTCGAAGCCGTCCTTGCGGATCTCCTCGATCACATCGGCCAGCTTGGCCAGCGTGTTGGCATGGATCTCGTGCATCAGCACGATGCCGCCGCGGCGTGCGCGCACGGCGGCGGCGACGTGGCCGACGAAATCGCTGCGGTACTGTGAGCCAACGCCGCAGGACAGCGCCTCGTGCGCGTCCACGCTGCCCGTGCGGTCGAAGGCCCAGTCGCAGCTGTCCACATGCCAGCCGATGATGCGATAGCCCTGCTCGTGCAGCAAGTCGTTGCCGACGCATGAGGAGTTGCCGTAGGGATAGCGGAACACCTTGAGCTGCCTGGTGGCCGGCATCTGGCCGAGACCGCGCAGCAGATCGCTGCGCTGCTCGCCCTCGGCGATGTCGTGAAAGTTCGGATGCGACCAGGAATGGCTGCCGATCAGGTGCCGCTTGGTCGCTTCCACCTTGGCCACCAGCTCCGGATATTTTTCCATCTTCTCGCCGATGAAGAAGAAGGTCGCCGGCACCTGGTAGTGGTCCAGCACCGCCAGGATCTGTTCGGTGCGCTCGGGGTCCGGGCCGTCGTCGAAGGTCAGGGCGACCAGGCCCTTGGGCGGGGCGGTGGAGATGTCGGACTCGAACCGGCACTGGTGCTGGAGCACCTCAGGCGCTACGGACAGGCGCTCGTAGAGGCGGCTCAGGTGCGTCTGGCGGAGCTTGGCGTGCGTTGCTGATTCGGCGGTCGATGTCGATGTTGGTGCCGATGCGGGCGCCGAGGCTGCAGTGGCCGGTTCGGTCGCGGGCGATTGCGACCACAGCCCCGACAGCAGGATTCCAACCCAGATCGCTCGCCGCACTTCCAAACTCCGATGCTCCAACTGGGCCGCCGCCCGAAGCGCGAATTGTGTTGCATGCCGAAGCGGCCCTCTTTCGCCCGGCCGTCGTGCCTGTGCACGCAAGCGGTGCTCGTTGGCGGAGGGATCGCCATAAAAAAAGCCCCGAGGCGGTGCGCCTCGGGGCCTGAATCCACCGGGGAGGTGGAGGAGACATGCCCTGTATTAGCAGGATTGATGCCAACTCCCTCCGCGCTGTGCCCGCTGGTGCAGGAAGGCATGCGCCAGGCTTGAATCGGGCTTGACCCGCTGGCCGATGTACAGCTCCTTGCGGCGCTCTGCGATCTGCTCGCGCAGCTTGAAGGCCATCAGCCCCATCGGGTCGAGGCCGCGCGACTCGGACTGCGTGACCTGTTCGCACAGCCGGCCCAGGCTGTGATTGCTCAGCGCTTCCAGATAGCTGGCCACCAGACGCAGGCGCGCTTGCACCAGGTCCTCGCACGAGGCCAGCCAGTTGCGCAGCGCCTGTGCGTTGCCGCCGTGCACGGTGCTCGGTTCGTCGCCGGCGGCGAGAAGCAGCGTCTCCAGGGCCTGGCGGTCGCTGGCAGCGAAGGCGGCGTTCACGGCCATCATGAGTTGCTCGCGCTCGGGCCGCTCGACATCAGAGCCAGCGCGGTCCGGATGCAGGCGCATCGCGGCGCGGCGGTAGAGCATTTTCAGCGTGGGCGGCGCCCATTGGCTGATGTCGGCGCCAACCGGCACCGGCGGCAGTGCCTCGGCGGGCGGCAGGCCCTCGAAGCGAGCCGTGCGGGCCAGTTGCGGCATCTGTGAGAGCAGGGCGCCTTGCGTGCTTGCGGTGCGCGCCTGCGTGGACGGCTCGGGCAGTCGCAGCTCGATGCCGTGGCGGCGCATGGTGTCGATCAAGGTGTGCGTGGCCGTGCGCAGCTGCGTGTCCAGCGCCGAGAGCTCCTGGTACAGCGGACCGAACAGCGCCTGGTAGCGCTCGGCGAAGTCCTGGACCTGGCGGCGACGGTGCTCGAACTCGCGCTCCTGCAGCGCCAGGTAGCGGCGCAGATCGGTCAGCGCCGCATGGCGACGCTCCAGGTCGCGGCGGCTGATGACGGGGTCGAGCGGGCGCATGGTGTCTATTCTGGACCTGGCAAGTGCGCCGTGATCGGCAGATCAAACCCTCAGTCGAGGGTCATTCGGTAGCGCCTGAGCGCCACCGCGCCGGCCACGAGCAGGAAGATCAGCATCGGCCACACGTCGGGCCACAGGGCGGCGAAGTCGCTGCCCTTGAGCAGGATGCCGCGCACGATGCGCAGGAAGTGCGTCAGCGGCAGCACCTCGCCCAGGTGCTGGGCCCATTCGGGCATGCCGCGGAAGGGGAACATGAAGCCCGACAGCAGCATGGACGGCAGGAAGAAGAAGAACGTCATCTGCATGGCCTGCAGCTGGTTCTGCGCGAGCGTGGAGAAGGTGAAGCCCACGCCCAGGTTGGCCAGCATGAAGATGCCGATCAGCCCCATCAGCAGCGGCAGGCTGCCGATCATCGGCACATCGAACAGCAGCCAGGCCACGCCCATGATGACGCCGAGCTGGATGTAGCCCATCACCACATAAGGCAGGATCTTGCCGATCATCACTTCGATGGGCCGCACCGGCGTGGCCAGCAGGTTCTCCATCGTGCCGCGCTCACGTTCGCGGGTCATGGCCAGGCCGGTCAGCATCACCATGGTCATCGTCAGGATCGTGCCGATCAGGCCGGGCACGATGTTGTAGCGGGTCAGGCCTTCCGGATTGAAGCGGCGCTGCAGGCGCAGCTCGAAAGGCGGATCGGCAGGCCGCAGCGAACCGAGCGCGCCGGTCAGCTCGCGCTTGAGCCCGGTGCTGGCCAGCTGGCTCAGCGCGGCCAGCGCATTGCCGGCGGCGGAAGGGTCGGTGGCATCGGCCGCCACGAGCAGCGCGGGCTTGTCGCCGCGCACAAGATCGCGCTTGAAGTTGCTCGGGATGACGACGATGAACTGGATCTCGCCGCTGGCCATCAGCGCATCGGCCTGGCGCTCGCTGATGCCGCTGTAGTCGACGCGGAAATAGCCGCTGTTCTGCATGGCCGAGAGCAGGCTGCGGCCCATGTCGCTCTGGTCCTGCGAGACCACGGCCGTCGGCAGGCCCTTGGGGTCGTTGTTGATGGCGTAGCCGAACAGCACCAGCTGCATGATGGGCACGCCCACGGCCATGGCAAAGGTCATCTTGTCGCGCAGCATCTGCTGCACTTCCTTGATGAAGATGGCCTTGAGCCGCGCGAATTTCATTTGTGCACGACCGCTTCCGAGAAGTTGTCGTGCGCCTTGGCGATCAGGCTGACGAAGGCGTCTTCCAGATTGCCGTTCGTGACGCCCGCGGCGTTCAGCACGTCTTGCTGCGAGCCGTGCGCCAGCACCTCGCCGTAGGCGATGAAGACCAGCTCGTCGCAGCGCTCGGCTTCGTCCATGTAGTGGGTGGCGACGAGCACGGTGATGCCTTTCTCGGCCAGCTCATGCAGCTGCGCCCAGAACTCGCGTCGTGCCTGCGGATCAACGCCGGCCGTGGGCTCGTCCAGCAAGAGCAGCTGCGGGTCGTGCAGCAGGCAAGCGGCCAGGGCCAGGCGCTGCTTCCAGCCGCCGGAGAGGCTGCCGGCCAGCTGCTCCTGCCGCGTGGCCAGGCCGAGCTGTTCGAGTGCCGCGTCCACGCGTTCCTTGCGCCGGTCCAGCTCGAAGAGCCGCGCCACGAAGTCGAGGTTCTGGCGGATCGAGAGGTCCTCGTAGTAGCCGAACTTTTGCGTCATGTAGCCGACCTGGCGCTTGAGCTGGGTCTGCTCGCGGCGAAAGTCCAGGCCGAGGCATCGGCCCTCGCCGGCATCGGGCGTGAGCAGGCCGCACAGCATGCGCATGGTCGTGGTCTTGCCGCTGCCGTTGGGGCCGAGGAAGCCGACGATGCGCCCGCGCGCCACCTGCATGTCCACGTTGCTCACGACCTTGCGGCCGCCGAAGGACTTGGAGAGGCCCCTGACGTCGATGGCAAGGCTGCTGTCGGCGGGCTCGCTCATGGCCTCACGTCGAGCGGCTGGCCGGGATGCAGGCGCTCCGCATCGGCGGGCTGGTCGGGCCGCGCTTCCACCATGAACACCAGCTTGCTGCGCTGCTGGTTGGAGTAGATGACCGGCGGCGTGTACTCGGCCTGCGGGGCGACGAAGCTCACGTGCGCGGCGATGGGCTCACCGCAGCCGTCGCAGGAGAGCTTCACGGCCTGGCCCAGTCGGAGCTTGGCCAGATCGGCCTCGGGCACGAAGAAGCGCGCCTTGCGGTTGGCCGGCGGCAGCAGGCTCAGCACCGGTTGGCCTGCGGCCACCCACTCGCCGGGGCGGAAGAACACGTCGGTGATGAGACCCGCAGCCGGCGCGCGCTGGGCCGACTGCTTGAGCTGCCAATCCGTCTGCGCCTGCCCGCTCTGCGCGGCGGCGGCCAGCGCGCGAGCGGAGGCACGTTCGTCTTCTCGTGCCGGGAGGTTGGCGGTCTTGAGCGCGGCTTCGAGTTCGGACACCTTCTCGCGCGCCGTGCGGGCCTGCAGGCTGGCGTCGTCCACCTGGGCCTGAGCGATGAAGCCTTGTGCGAGCAGCTGCTTTCGGCGGTTCAGTTCGGTGGCCGCGAGTTGCGCTTGCGTGCGGGCCTGGCTCAACTGCGCTTCGCTGACGGCCACTTCCTGCGGGCGCCGGCCCTTGTCCGCATCGCGCGCCTGGGCCTGGGCGCTTTGGGCGCGGGCGGCGGCTTCGGCGTCCTGCGCGCGCAAGGGCGTGGCGTCAAGCGCGAACAGCGCGGTGTCCTGCGCCACCTGCTGGCCGGACTGCACGCCCAGCTCCTGCAGGCGGCCCGCCACCGGCGCGGCGATGTAGAGCGTCTCGCCCTCGGCATAACCGCTCCAGGGCGGCGCCGGTTGCCGGCTGCAGGCGGACAGGACGACGACGGCGGTGAGGGGGGCGGCGATCAGCAGCAACGCACGTGTTCTCATTGTCGAAAGGCGGGCTGGTGGAGATTCAAGTATCACCCGAGGCCGCGCATAGAATGTCGGACATCGCGCCGATTTGCTCCGACTTGCGGGCGCGTTAGAAATGCCGCTAAAGAGGACTCCGAACGACCGGTGTCCGCGCTTTGTGGCATCGGTTTTGTTTTTTCTGGAGATGGGTTCATGGCCAGTCTTGGACATGTGCAACCGCAGACGATGAAGTTCGACGAGCCACTGCCCCTGCGCAGCGGCGCGCAACTCGGCCCCTACGAGCTCAAGATCGAGACCTACGGTCAGCTCAACGCCGACAAGTCCAACGCCATCCTCGTCTGCCACGCCCTCAACGCGAGCCACCACGTGGCCGGCAGCTACGAAGGCCAGGACCACAGCGAGGGCTGGTGGGACAACCTGATCGGCCCCGGCAAACCGCTGGACACCGACAAGTTCTTCGTCATCGGCGTCAACAACCCGGGCTCCTGCTTCGGCTCGACCGGGCCCATGCACATGAACCCCGCCACGGGCTTCGAGTACGGCGCGGACTTCCCCGTCGTCACCGTGCACGACTGGGTGGACGCGCAGGCTCGCGTCGTCGAACGTTTTGGCATCACGCAGCTGGCCGGCGTGCTCGGTGGCAGCTTGGGCGGGATGCAGGCGCTGGACTGGTCGCTGCGCTATCCGGACAAGCTGCGCCACTGCCTGGCCATCGCCACGGCGCCCAATCTCTCGGCGCAGAACATCGCCTTCAACGAGGTGGCGCGCCGCGCCATCATCACGGACCCCGACTTCCACGGCGGCCACTTCTACCGCCACGGCGCCATCCCCAAGCGTGGCCTGCGCGTGGCGCGGATGATCGGCCACATCACCTACCTCTCCGACGACGTGATGGAGGAAAAGTTCGGCCGCCAGATGCGCGCCGCCGAGCTCGGCTATTCGACCCAGGGCATCGAGTTCCAGATCGAGAGCTACCTGCGCTACCAGGGTGACAAGTTCAGCGAATACTTCGACGCCAACACCTACTTGCTGATCACGCGCGCGCTCGACTACTTCGACCCGGCGCGCGAACACGGCGGCGACCTCTCGCGCACTTTTGCGGCGGCGCAGTGCAAGTACTTCGTCGCCAGCTTCACGACCGACTGGCGCTTCTCGCCGGCGCGCTCGCGCGAGATTGTGAAGGCGCTGGTGGACAACCGGCGCGAGGTCTCCTACGCCGAGATCGACGCGCCGCATGGCCACGATGCATTCCTGCTCGACGACCCGCGCTACCACGGCGTGCTGCGAGCGTATTTCGAACGCATGGCTGGAGAGTTCCAATGAGCGCGCCCGGAGTTTTGGAACGCATCGCGGCCCTCGTGCCCGAAGGCTCACGCGTGCTCGACCTCGGCTGCGGCACAGGCGAGCTGCTGGCGCACCTGAAGGACAAGCGCGGCTGCACCGGCTACGGCGTGGAGCTCGATGACGCCAACCTGCTGGCCTGTGTGCGCCGCGGTGTTGATGCCATCCAGCTCAACCTGGAAGATGGCCTGGCCATGTTCGCCGACCAGAGCTTCGATGTCGTGCTGCAGCTGGAAACCCTCCAGCACCTGCGCAACACCGAAGCCATGCTGCGCGAGACCGCGCGGGTGGGCCGCATCGGCGTCGTCAGCTTCCCCAACTTCGCCCACTGGCCCAACCGCCTGCAGGTGCTGATGGGCCGCATGCCGGTGACGCGCGTGCTGCCCTACGAGTGGTACGACACGCCCAACATCCGCGTCGGCACCTATGCCGACTTCGAGGTGCTGGCCCGCAAGAACCAGCTGCGCGTGCTGGACAGCTTCGGCATCCAGGACGGCCAGACGATCAGGCGTTTCCCCAATCTGCTGTCCAGCATGGCGGTGTTCAAGTTCGATCGCGGTTAGTTGATACTGAGTCCATGCGATTTACATGGGCCTTCGCATTGACGCTGTTGCTGCCGTGGCTGCTGCTTGCGGCGCCGGCGCACGCCACCGGTTGCAGCCGGCCCATCCAGGCGCCGATGGCACCCACGGGGCGGCTCGTCATCGTCGATGCCGCCACCGAGCAGGTTGAAGGCGTCTGGCCCGAGTTCCTGCGCCAGGTCGGCGCCATGGTCGGCTGTAAGTTCGAGTTCCCGGTGATGCCGCGGCCGCGGCTGGAGAACGAGCTGATCAGCGGCAAGGCGCTGGACCTGATGATCTCGGCCACGCGCACCGATGCTCGCGACGAGGCCGGCGAGTTCGTGCTGCTGTTTCGCCAGCCGATGGTCATCCTCACGCGTGTGGATGATGCGGGCCGCTACAGCAGCATCGCCGCGCTGCGCAAGAGCAGCTGGCGCATGGTCGTGCCGCGGGCCTTCGCCTTCAACGCCGAGTACCGCGCCTTCGTGGCCGACATGCAGGCCGAGAAGCGCGCCGACAGCGCCAACGACCTCGACGGCGTGGGCCGCATGCTGCGCGGCGGCCGGGTCGAATTCGCGCTGCTCTCGCCGCCGCAAGCCTATGCCACGGCGGGCAGCGACCTGAGCTTTCGCCGCGTCGAAGACCTGCCGCTGATGGAAGTGGGCCTGTACCTGTCCAAGCGCATGCTGGCGCCGGCCGACCTGGCCCTGCTGCGAGAAGCCCTCAGCCGCGCGGCCCGCGAGGGTGCCGTGCGCAGGGCCTTCTTGAAATACTATCCCGCCGCATTGGCAGACCTGAACCAACCCTAGACCTGAAGCCTCATGCCCTTTATCGGCCTTCACCTCATCATCGCCATCTTCTTTGCGGTCCATGTCGTGCGCACCGGTCGCAATATGTACTGGCTCTTCATCCTGCTCGCCTTCCCGGGACTGGGCAGCCTGGTGTACTTCTTTGCCGAGTACCTGCCCGAGCAGCGCAACAGCCGCGTTGTGCGCAAGGCCGGCAGCACGCTCAAGGCCATCGTCGATCCGGGGCGCGAGCTGCGCGAGGCGCAGACCGCGCTCGACCAGACGCCATCGATGGGCAATCGCCTGCGCCTGGCTCAAGCCTTCTACGGCGCCGGCCGCGCCGCCGATGCGCTGCCCCATTTCGAGGCCTGCGCCCAGGGCCCGTTCGCCAACGATCCGGAAGCGCTGCTGGGCCTGGCCCGCACGCAGTACAAGCTCGGCAAGGCCCGTGACGCCTGGGCCACGCTGGGCCGCCTGGTCGCTGCCCAGCCCGAGCGCCAGACGGGCGAGCTGGCCCTGCTCTATGCCGAGCTGGCGGCCGAGGCTGCACCCGACGAAGCCGAGGCCGCCTTCAAGGTGGCGCTGGAACGCCACGGCGGCATGAGCACCAACAGCGCCTGGGGCCGCTGGCTGGTTGCTCAGGGCCGGTACGACGAGGCTCGCGCCGTGCTGGAACAGGTGCTCAAGGATGCGCGCCATTCGACGGCCCATGCCCGCGATCTCAACCGCGAAGCCATCGCCGGCGCCGAGGCCGCGCTCAAGGGCTTGCCGACCTAGCTTACAGCTTCCTGGCATGGGCATATTCACCATGCGGGTGCAATCCCGGAGTGCGGCGCGCGGGGGGCTCCCTACACTGCCGCGCATGCGAACGCTCACCACTGTCGACGGCCTGCCCCTGCACTGGCGCCATTGGCGCCATGCCGGCGAGGGTGCGTCGCGCGGCACCGTGCTCATCGTCCATGGACTGGGCGAACACATCGGCCGTTACGAGGCGGTCGCTGCACGGCTGAACGCCTGGGGTTGGAACGTCGTTGGCTACGACCAGCGCGGCCATGGTGCCTCGGGCGGCGCACGAGGCGCCATCCCCGGCGCGGAATCGCTGCTGTGCGACCTGGCCCGCGTCATCGACACCCTTCAGCAAGAACCCGGCCTGAGCGGCGGGCGCCTGCTGCTGCTGGGGCACAGCCTGGGCGGCCTGATCGCCGCGCGCTTCGTCGCCGGTGGTTTGATGGCCAACACGGCTGGCGCCCTGCCCGAATGGTTCCGGCCCGTTGACGGGCTGATGCTGTCCTCGCCGGCCCTCGATCCGGGCCTGTCGCTCTGGCAGCGCCTGCAACTGGGCCTGGGCTTGCGCCTGGCGCCGAACCTGGCGGCTGGCAATGGCCTGAAGCCGGCATGGATTTCACGCGATCCGGCCGTGGTGCGGGCCTATGTGGAAGATCCCTTGGTCCACAAGAAGGTGACGCCCGCACTGGCCGGCTTCATCGTCGATGCCGGCGAGCTGGTGCTCCAGCACGCGCCGGACTGGGTCGTGCCCACCTGGCTGGGCTGGGCGGGGCAGGACATGTGCGTCTCGCCCGAGGGCAGTGCCGGCTTTGCCGCCAGCGCGCCGCCCGCGCTGCTGCGCTCGCACTGCTTCGAGCCCTGCCGCCACGAAATCTTCAACGAGCCGGAGAAAGACCAGGTCTTCGCCCGGATGCAGGCCTGGATCGACGACAGGTTTTAAGATGGCGGCCCATGCCATCAGGAGCTCCCACGAGGAGCGCCGCAAGGAGCCGCATCATGAACGCTCGAGACCCCTCGCTGCCGCTGCAGCGCGATGAAACCACCGCCCTGGGCGAATTCGCCGCCCAGGTCTGGGACGAGGAAATCGTTCCCGCCCTCACGAACTACATCGCCGTTCCGGCCAAGAGCCCGATGTTCGACGCCGACTGGGCGGCCAACGGCTACATCGAGAAGGTGCTGCGCGACGCCGCCACCTGGGTGGAGAGCAAGAAGGTTGCCGGCCTGAAGCTCGAAGTGGTGCGCATCCCCGGGCGCACGCCGGTGATCTTCTTCGAGGTGCCCTCTACCAAGCCTTCCAAGGCGGGCCAGGAAGACACCATCGTCCTCTACGGCCACTTGGACAAGCAGCCCGAGTTCAGCGGCTGGCGCAACGACCTGGGTCCCTGGACGCCCAAGTACGAGAACGGCCTGCTCTACGGCCGCGGCGGCGCCGACGACGGCTACGCTGTCTACGCCTCGCTGACCGCCATCATGGCGCTGGACAAGCAGGGCATCCCGCGCCCGCGCTGCGTCGGCATCATCGAGACGTGCGAGGAATCCGGCTCCTACGACCTGCCGGCTTACATCGAGCTGCTCAAGGAACGCCTGGGCAAGGTCTCGCTGGTGGTCTGCCTCGATTCGGGCGCCGGCAACTACGACCAGCTGTGGCTGACGACCAGCCTGCGCGGCATGGTCAGCGGCGTGCTCAAGGTCGAGGTGCTGACCGAAGGCATCCACAGCGGCGATTCCTCGGGCCTCGTGCCGTCGAGCTTTCGCATCCTGCGCCAGGTGCTGGACCGCCTGGAAGATGCCAAGACCGGTCGCCTGCTGCCTGAGAGCTTCCACTGCGAAATCCCGGCCGATCGCCTGGAGCAGGCCAAGGCCACGGCCGCCATCCTCAAGGACGAGGTCTGGAAGCGCATGCCCTGGGCCTGCGGTGCCGATGGCGGCCCGGTGCTGCCCACCACCACCGACCCGGTCGAAGGCCTGCTGGCCCGCACCTGGCGGCCCACGCTGTCCGTTGTCGGCGCCGAGGGCTTCCCGGAGCTCAAGAACGCCGGCAACGTGCTGCGCCCCTACACGGCCTTCAAGCTCTCATTGAGATTGCCGCCGCTGATCGACGGCAACGAGGCCGCGCTCAGGCTCAAGGCGCTGCTGGAAGACAACGCGCCCTACAACGCCAAGGTTTCCTTCGTGCCGGATGGCCGCGCCGGTGCCCTGGGTGCCACGGGCTGGAACACGCCCGAGCTGTCGCCGTGGCTGTCGAAGGCGATCAACGAAGCCAGCGTCACGCACTTCGGCCAGCCGGTCGGCTACATCGGCCAGGGCGGCACGATCCCGCTGATGAGCATGCTGCAAAAGGGTTTCCCGAGCGCGCAGATGATGGTCTGCGGCGTGCTGGGACCGAAGAGCAATGCCCACGGCCCGAACGAGTTCCTGCACGTGCCCTACGGCAAGCGGCTCACCGCCGCCGTGGCGCAGGTGATGGCCTCGCACCCCTAACGGCAAGCCTCAGCGCATGGACCAGCTCCGCGCGATCCGCGTCTTCACCCGTGTCATCGACGAGGGCAGCTTCGCCGGCGCCGCGCGCGTGCTCGACCTCGCGCCGGCCGTGGTCACGCGGCTGGTGGCCGAGCTGGAGGATCACCTCGGCGCGCGGCTGCTCAATCGCACGACGCGCCGCCTGGCGCTGACCGACATCGGCGAGGCCTACCTGGAGCGCGCCCGGCGCATCCTCGCCGAGGTGGATGAAGCCCAGGCGCTTGCCAGCTCGGCCACGGCCGAGCCGCGTGGCCTGCTGCGCGTGCTGGTGCCGCCCTCGCTGGCCGTGCACCAGCTGGCCAAGCACCTGCCGCGCTTTCATGAGCGCTACCCCAAGGTCCGTTTCGAGCTGAGCTCGCCCGGCGCAGTCGAGACCGTGGACGAGGCGCACGACATCTCCATCATCATGAGCAGCAAGCCGCTCGATGGGGATTTCGTGGCCCGCGTGCTGGCGCGCACCGAGGTCATCATGTGTGCCTCGCCCGAATACCTGGGCAAGCGCGGCCGGCCCCGCCACCCGAGCGAGCTGGACCAGCACGACGCCCTGATCCCGCCGCTCTCCAGCCTGCAGCGTGGCTTCGAGATGCGCTGCGGCAAGGACGTCTTCACCGTCGTGCCCAAGGGCAATTCGGTGATGGCCACGACCACGCAGGACACCAATTACGCCGCTGCCCTGCACGGCCTGGGCATCGCCGGGCTGCCGTCCTTCATGATCGAGGACGCCTTGATGGAGCATGGCCTGGAGCGCGTGCTGCCGGCCTGGCACCTGCGCGTGCACACGATCTGGGCGGCGATGCCGACGCGCAAGTACGTGCCGGCGCGCACCCGCGTGTTCCTGGATTTCCTCGTCGAGATCTTCGGTGGCGAGGAGCGCGACCCCTGGCTGGCGGCTGCCGGCTGCGAGACGAGCTACGACCGCTGGCTGTCGCACAACGACGTGGCCGAGGCCGCCACGACCGAGCTGCCTACCGAAGCGTAAAGCCGGTCTCCATCAGATCCCGGTCGCCCTGCATCTCCTGCAGCAGCGCGGCCAGCGGCGAGAGCGCCGCATAGCGCGTCGACACCTTGACCGCATGGGCCATCAGCAGTTCCTGCTCGCCTGCCTGGCCCAGCAGCGTGAGGTGCTGCAGCAGGCCGGTCCATTCGACGGCCCGCCAGAGCAGGCCGAAGTCCTCCACCCAGTCCTCGGGGAAGGGCAGGCCGATCTTGCGCGCGGACTCCCACCAGCGGATGGCGGCATCGAGCTCGACTTCTTCTTCAAAGGCCTGGTCCGGCCCGCGCAGCACGGCAGCCAGGTCGGCCATCAGCGGGCCCATGCGGCCGGCGCGCGTGGCGATCTGCGGCTGCGCCAGGGCGCTGTCCACCAGGGCCTTGACGCTCATCTGCCACCAGCGCTGCTGCTGCTCGTTCCAGCTGCGGCCTTCGGCAAAGGCTTCCAGATCGGCACGCAGCGCGGCCTCGTCATGCGGCGGGAAGCCGTGGTCGTTCAGGTGCTGCTGCTGCCAGGCGAGCAACTCGGCCAGGGCCGCGCGCAGGTCCGGGGTGGCGGAAGGGGGGAGAGAGGTATCAGGCATGGATAATGAATTCTAAGAACTCCCGTCCGATCTTGGGTCGGCAAAGCTGTCTTCGTGCAACCTCCCCACCGCCTCGTTCCGCGCTCTGCCCTGCGCCCCGCCTTGTCGCCCCTGTGCCTGGCCGCGCTGGCGGTGCTTTGCATCGGCGCCCACGCGCAGACCGCGGCCGTCTCGACCGAGCCGGACAGCCCGCCGATCCCGCTCAAGCCCGTGCGCCAGGTGGGCCAGGCCAAGCCCGATGCCAAGCCGGCCCTGCTGATCCAGGCGCGTGACTTCGACACCCAGCTCGAGCAGTACTTCAACGCCCAGGGCGACGTGGAGCTGCGCTACGGCGACCTGCTGCTGCGCTCGGACAAGCTGCACTACGACCAGGTCAGCGATCTGGCGCGTGCCACCGGCCAGGTCTCGCTGAGCCGGGCCGGCAACCGCTTCGTCGGCCCCGAGGCCACGCTTTACGTGGGTCGCTTCGAAGGCGAGTTCATCAGCCCGACGTATTTCTTCTCCGCCACCGGCGGCTCGGGCCATGCCGAGCGCATCAGCTTCGCCGACGCCAAGCACGTGCGCGCCGAAGCGGGCACCTACAGCAGCTGCCCCATCGTCGAAGGCAAGGAGCCCGACTGGCAGATCAGCGCCAAGCACCTCTCGATGGACTTCGAGAACAACGAGGGCCTGGCCCAGGGCGCGGTGCTGCGCTTCCTGGGCGTGCCGATCCTGGCGGCGCCCAACCTCAGCTTCGCGCTGGACGGTCAGCGCAAGTCCGGCTGGCTGCCGCCGATCCTGGGCGTGGACAACCGCAGCGGCGTCGAGTTCGGCGTGCCCTACTACTGGAACATCGCGCCGCAACGCGACGCCACCATCACGCCGGTCGTGATGAGCAAGCGCGGCAGCGGCTTCGACTCCGAGTTCCGCTACCTGGAGCCCAGCCACTCCGGCACCATGGGCCTGGACCTGATGCCGCACGACCGCGTGGCGGGCCGCTCGCGCTGGGACCTGAGCCTCAAGAACGACGGCAGCTTCGGCGATGACTGGCGCTACACCGTGCGCGCTGAGCGGGTCTCCGACGACGACTACTGGAAGGACATGCCGCAGCGCCTGCAGAGCAAGACCCAGCGTCTGCTCGCTGGCGATGCGCTGCTGGAGCGCCGCAAGAGCTACAACTGGGGCGACTGGCAGAGCTACCTGCGCGTCCAGCAATGGCAGGCGCTGCAGGGCACCGACCCGACGGTGCAGTTCCTCGCGCCCTACCAGCGCTCGCCGCAGATTGGCACCCGGCTCACGACCGCGTCTGATGATGCCGTGCTCGACGGCTTCACGCCCTGGGGCCGCAAGGCGCGGCTGGAAGGCGCGCTGGAGCTGGAGTACAACCGCTTCGACCTCTCGCCCGACGCGCTGCCCACGCAGACGCAGACCGGCCAGCGCGTGCACATGCTCGGCCACGTCAGCGTGCCCATGGGCGGCGCCGGCTGGTGGCTGATCCCGCGCGCGTCCGTCAACGCAGCCAGTTATTCGCTGGACCAGACGTTGTCTGACGGCCGCCGCAGCCTGACCCGTACCATCCCGACCTTCAGCCTGGACAACGGCTGGGTCTTCGAGCGCGACACCACGCTGCTGGGCAGCGCGATGCGCCAGACGCTGGAGCCGCGCCTGCTCTACGTGCGCACGCCCTACCGCTCGCAGGACCTGGTGCCGAACTTCGACTCGGCGCCGCGCGACTTCAACTTCGACTCGATCTACGCGGACAACCAGTTCACCGGCGTGGACCGCGTCAACGATGCCAACCAGCTGACCTTCGGCGCCGTCAGCCGCTGGATCCGCCCGGACAGCGGCGACGAAGTGCTGCGCCTGGGCGCCGTGCAGCGCATGCAGTTCACCGAGCAGCGCATCACGCCCGACGGCAGCCCGCCGAGCAAGCAGCGCTTCTCCGACCTGCTGCTGCTGGGCGCGGTGCACATGTCCGAGTTCTGGTGGGCCGACGGCACGCTGCAGTACGACCCGGAGAACAACCGCACGCAGCGCTCCGTGCTGCGCGCCCGCTATTCGCCGGGGCCGTTCCGCACCGTCAGCGTTGCCTACCGTTTGGCGCGCGACCAGTCCGAGCAGGCCGAAGTCGCCTGGCAGTGGCCGCTGTTCGGCGGTCGCAAGAGTGGCATCAGCGGCGGCAGCGGTTGCAGCGGCTCCTGGTACAGCGCCGGCCGCGTGCAGTACAGCATGCGCGACAAGCGGGTCACCGATTCAGTCATGAGCGTGGAGTACGACGCCGGCTGCTGGGTCATGCGCATGGGCGTGCAACGCCTGTCCACGGGCCTGAGCCAAACCAACACCCGATTGATGCTGCAACTCGAGCTCGTCGGCCTGTCCCAGCTGGGATCGAACGCCCTTCACGTCTTGAAGGACAATATTCCCGGTTACAGGGCCCTGAGCTCCGAGCGATCGACCTTCCCCTCATCATCCAATGACTGACAACCGCCGCTACCTGGCCGCCACGGCTGCCCTGAGTGTTTTCTGCGCTTTGCTTTCGATCGCGCCATCGGCTTCGGCCCAGCACCCGGAACCCATCGTCTCCAACCGCAAGTCCCAGCTGCTGCCGGGCGACTTCATCGCCGCCGTGGTCAACCAGGACATCGTTGCCGCCAGCGAGGTCACCGGCCGCATGCAGCAGCTGCGTGATCAGTACCGTCAGAAGGGCCAGCCCACGCCTCTGACCGAAGAGCTGCGCAAGGAGGCGCTGGACGCGCTGATTGACGAGCGCGTCATGGTCACCAACGCCCGCGAGATGAGCAATCGCGTGGACGAGGCCGAGCTGGACCGCGTGGTCAACAACGTGGCGGCGCAGAACAAGATCACCCTGCCCGAGCTGATCGAGCGCCTCAAGGCCGACGGCATGGACATGAAGCGCTTCCGCGAAAACCTGCGCGATCAGCTCATGACCGAACGCCTGCGCGACCACGAGGTCCAGGGCCGCATCCGCATCACCGATGCCGAGATCGATGCCTGGCTGGAAAAGCGCCGCGAGGCCCTGGCCAACGGCGGCCAGCTCAACCTCCAGCAGATCCTGATCACCGTGCCCGACGGCGCTTCCGACGCCGTGCTGAACGAGCGCCGCGCGCGTGCCGAGGCTGCGCTCAAGGCCGTGCTGGGCGGCGAGGACTTCGCCAAGGTCAACAAGGAATATTCGGAAGACGGCAACAAGGCCCAGGGCGGCGTGATTGGCCTGCGCCCGGCCGAGCGGCTGCCGGACGTCTTCGTCGATGCCGTCAAGGGCCTCAAGAGCGGCGATGTGCTGGGCAAGCTCGTGCGCTCCGGCGCTGGCTTCCATGTGATCAAGGTCGTCGAGCGTTCGGGTTCCAACTCCCTGACCGAAGTCACCCAGACCCGCGCCCGCCACATCCTGCTGCGCCCCTCGGCCCAGCTGACGATGGAGCAGGCGGCTTCGCGCCTGGCCGAGTTCAAGCGCGAGATCGTGGCCGGCCACGCCAGCTTCGAGGCTCTGGCCAAGCAGTTCTCGGAAGACGGCAGCGCCCCGCAAGGCGGCGATCTGGGCTGGGCCTCGCCGGGCATGTACGTGCCCGAATTCGAGTCGGCCATGAACGCGCTCGACATCAACGGCATCTCTGCCCCCGTCCCCTCGCGCTACGGCGTGCACCTGATCCAGGTGCTGGAGCGCCGCCAGACACAGATCGAGATGAAGCAGCTGCGCGAGCAGGCGCGTGGTGCGCTGCGCGAGCAGAAGTTTGATGCCGCGTACCAAGACTGGGTGAAGGAGCTGCGCTCCAAGGCCTACATCGAAACGCGCGAGTGGCAAGACTGATCGGGCTGAACTACTGATGGCGCACATCCCGCGCAAGCGCTTCGGCCAGCACTTCCTGACGGACGTCGTCATCATCGACGGCATCGTCGATGCCATCGCACCCGAGGAGGGTGACGCCCTCGTCGAGATCGGCCCGGGCCTGGGCGCCATGACGCTGCCGCTGCTGGCACGCCACGGCTCCTTCACCGTCATCGAGCTGGACCGCGACCTCGCAGCGCGGCTGCGCAAACGCGGCGATCTCGAGGTCATCGAGTCCGACGTGCTCAAGGTCGATTTCGCCGAGATCGCTGCCGCCAAAGGCAAGAAGCTGCGCGTCGTGGGCAACCTGCCTTACAACATCTCGACGCCCATCCTCTTTCACCTGCTGGGCTTCGTCGAGCACGTGGTCGACCACCACTTCATGCTGCAGAAGGAAGTGGTCGATCGCATGGCCGCGTCGCCGGGTTCGAAAGACTACGGCCGACTCTCGGTGATGCTGCAGTGGCGCTACGACATTGACAACGTGCTCTTCGTGCCGCCCGAGGCCTTTGATCCGCCGCCGCGCGTGGACTCAGCCATCGTGCGCATGGTGCCGCTGGCCGTGCCACCGGCCATCGATGTGGTGCTGTTCGGCGAGATGGTCCAGGTGGCCTTCTCGCAGCGCCGCAAGCTGCTGCGCCATTCGCTGGGCAAGTGGCTGGAGGCGCGTGGCTTTGGCGGCCACTTCGACCTGCAGCGTCGTGCGGAAGAAGTGCCGGTCGATGAATTCGTGAGCCTGGCGAAGGCGCTCGCCTGATCGTTCAGATCCAGTAAGCCGGATAGCTGCGCTTGCAGGCGCGGTGGTACAGCACCGCCACGGCCACCATCGTCAACGCGCCAAACAAGGTCGGATATAGCAGGAAGCCCAGCTTCGGTGCTGTCAGGTAGACGATCACCGGGTTGGAGCCCGCCGGTGGATGCACGGTCCGCGTGGCCATCATCAAGGCCAGCGCGATCGCGCAAGCCAGCGCGAGGCCCCACCAGGTGTGGCCGAAGCCGGCCAGAGCCGCCAGGCCCACGGCCGAGCAGATGAAATGCCCGCCGACCACGCTGCGCGGCTGCGAGAAATGCAGCTCCGGGAAGCCGAACATCATCACCGCGCTGGAGCCGAAAGAGCCGAGCAGGAGCAACTGCTCGAGGCGGAAGGAACTGAAGGCCAGCACGCCGATGACGATGAAGACGCCGGCACAAGCAAAAAAGCCACCGCGGAGCCCATATCGCGGGGCTTGAAACTTGTCCTCCGGCGCAGCGGCCGATGTGGGCTGGCCGCTGGCGAGGTCGATCACGTCAGGCTGCGCTGCTGGCCGGACTGCCGGGTACGGCGTCGAGCTCACCGGTCTCTCTGGCCTTGCGGCCATAGACCAGCTCGAACATCGGGCTGGCCATCATGGTCGTGACGATGGCCATCAGCACCAGCATCGAGAACAGCGCCGGGCCGATGATGCCCTTCTGCAGGCCGATGTTGATGATGATGAGCTCCATCAGGCCGCGCGAGTTCATCAGCGCGCCGATGCCCAGCGCGGTGCGGTTGTCCTCGCCCGACATGCGCGCTGCCAGGTAGCAAGCGCCCGCCTTGGCGGCCACGGAGACCAGCAAGATGCCCAGCGCGATCAGGATCAGCTCGCCCGAGTTGACCATGTCCATGCGCGTGTTCAGTCCCGAGTAGGTGAAGAACATCGGCAACAGCAGCACGACGGCCAGCGGCTCGACCTTCTTCTTCAGCTCGGCCGCGAACAGGCCGCGCGGCATCACGGCGCCGAGGATGAAGCCGCCGAAGATCGAGTGGATGCCCACGGCGTCCATGATGAAGGCCGAGAGGCAGAACAGGACCAGCGTGATGCCCAGCACCGTCATGCTCATCTCGCCCTCGCGCTCGACGATGCGGCCCAGCGGCGCGAGCAGCTTCTTGCCGAACAGGATGATGAAGATCGCATAGCTGACGCCGCCGCCGATGGCCAGCACGGCCACGCCGGGACCGGCGCCGAAGGCGGCCAGCACCAGGGCCAGCACGCACCAGGAGACTGCGTCGTCAAAGGCGCCGGCCGTCAAAGCCAACGTGCCCAGCGAGGTGTTGGCCAGGCCTCGCTCGTTGATGATCCGCGCCAGCATGGGGAAGGCGGTCAGCGCGATGCAGGCGCCCATGAACAGCGTGGCGTTGGCCACGGAAATGCCTTCGGCGAACAGCCCCGGCACCTGGAGCAGCAGCGGCGTGATCAAGAAGGCCAGGAAGAAGGGGGCGAGGATGCCGGCCAGCGACACGCCCATGGCGCTCCTGGCCTTGGTCTTGAAGTGGTCGAGGCGCAGGGTCGTGCCGACGAGGAACATGTACAGGCCGACGCCGAGCTGCGCGCCGCTGTACAGGACGTTTTTCATCTCCTTGGGGAAGATGGCGGCCTGGACCTCGGGGGCGAACAGGCCCAGCAGCGAGGGACCGAGACAGACGCCGGCGATCATCTCGCCGACCACCTGGGGCTGGGCCAGGAACTTCTTGCCCAGCCAGCCAACCACGCGGCAGGCCAGCATGATGATGGCCAACTGCAGGAAGAAGCGGATGCTGAAATCGCCGGGCGAGAAGCTCTTCTGCACGGCGGCGACGGCCGGCCCGTGCTTCTGGAAGACGTCCGCGATGATGTCCAGCAGATGGATGTTGTCGAACATGTTGTCCCTCGTTGTCTCTTGATTCTTTGTGTCGACGCGCCGTGAACAACCTTCGGCGAACCGTGGATCGGGACTGTGCCAGCGGCACTTTGACTGTCCATAGAATCGAACCGACTCGGTCGAATGTGCCTGCAAGTAACTTGTTATTTGGTAGCAACGTAGGTACATTGGCCCGGCCATGAAGCTCATCAGCAGCCGCGAATTCAACCGGGACGTCAGCTTCGCCAAGCGCGAGGCCCAGGCGGAGCCTGTGCTGATCACGGATCGCGGCCAGCCCACGCACGTGTTGATGAGCATTGCCGAATACCGCCGCCTGACCGGCGAGGGCGAGAGCATCCTGGAGCTGCTGGCCATGCCCGAGGAGGCCGAGCTCGACGCCGCGGACGCCGCCGATGGCGCCTGGGACCACCGGGAAAATCTCTGACATGTTCCTGCTCGATACCCATGTGGTGCTGGAGCTGCGCAAGGCGCGCACGGGGCAGCTCGATGCGGGCCTTGCGGCCTGGGCGGCGGGCATCGCGCGCGACAAGCTCTTCATCTCTGCGCTCAGCCTGCTGGAGATCGAGAACGCCGCCGCGCGCCTGGCCCGCAAGGACCGCGACGCCGGCCTGGCCGTGCGGGAGTGGATCGACAATCGCCTGGCCGTCGCCTTCGAGGGACGCATCCTCGCCGTCGATGCTGCCGTCGTGCGGCGCCGCGCGCAGCTGCCCTATGCCAACACGCGCGACGGCTTGCTGGCCGCGACGGCGCTGGAGCAGGGCCTGACGCTGGTCACGCACCGTGTGGCGGCTTTTCGCGCCGGCCGGGTCAAGCTGCTCAACCCCTCGGGCTACGTGGCCCCGCCGGGCGAGGACGACGAGGACTGGAGCCACGGCGCGCAAACGGGCCATCAATGGCTCAAGAACCTGTACGTGAGAGCCTGAAGACATGACATCCAAACGGCGCATCCTGATCGTCGGTGGCGGCACCGCGGGCTGGCTCACGGCGGCCTACCTGGCCAAGTACCTGCGCCTGTCCGAACGCAGCCACCTGGAGATCACGTTGCTGGAGTCGCCGGACATCGGCGTCATCGGCGTGGGCGAAGGCACTTTCCCGACGATCCGCTCCACGCTGCAGTTCCTCGGCATCGACGAGCACCAGTTCATCCGCGAGACCTCGGCCACCTTCAAGCAGGGCATCCGCTTCGTCGATTGGGGCGAGAAGGGGCAGACCTTCTTCCATCCCTTCGAGGCGCCGTTCTATGCCGAGGACCTGAACCTCGTCCCCTACTGGCTGCTGCAGGACGCTGCGCAGCGCCCGTCCTTTGCCCAGGCCATGACGCTGCAGACCCGCGTGGCCGAAGCGCGCCGCGCGCCCAAGCGTGCGCGCGAGCCGGCCTTTGCGGCGCCGCTCAACTACGCCTATCACTTCGACGCCGCCAAGCTGGGCCAGCTGCTGGCGCGGCATGCGCGCAGCCTGGGCGTGGGCCATGTGCAGGCCACGATCAATCACGTGGCGCTCGACGAATCCGGCGCCATCGATCACGTGGAGACGGCGCAGCAGGGCAGCTTCAAGGCTGACCTGTACATCGACTGCACGGGCTTTCGCGCCGAGCTGATCAAACAGATGCCGGGCACGCAGCTCAAGTCCGTGCGCTCGCAGCTGTTTGTGGATCGCGCGCTCGCCTGCAAGATCGCGATCGAGGATCCGCAAGCGCCGATGGAAAGCTGCACCATCGCCACCGCGCACGAGGCCGGCTGGATTTGGGAGATCGGTCTGAACGGCGCGCGCGGCATCGGCTGCGTGTATTCCAGCGATCACATGGGCGACGACCGCGCGGCCGAAGTGCTGCAGGCCTATCTCGGCCCGGGCCACGAGCAGGTGGCCACGCGCAGCATCCCCTTCCCGACCGGCTACCGCGAGCAGCAGTGGGTGAAGAACTGCGTGGCGGTGGGCCTCTCGGCGGGCTTTCTTGAGCCGCTGGAATCGACGGGCCTGGTGCTGATCGAAGCAGCCGTGGGCATGATCGCCGAGATGCTGCCGCACAGCGGCCCGATCGAAGCTCCTGCGCGGCGCTTCAACGAGCTGATGACGGTGCGCTTCGAGAACATCGTCAACTTCCTCAAGCTGCATTACTGCCTGAGTCGACGCACAGAGCCGTTCTGGCGCGACAACGCCGATCCGGCCAGCATTCCCGAGCGGCTGGCGGACCTGCTCGCGCAATGGCAGCTGCGTCCGCCCGGCCGCTTCGACTTCGTGCTCGACACCGAGACCTTCGCCTTCTTCAACTACCAGTACATCCTGTACGGCATGGGCTACGCCACCGATCTCTCATCGGGGCGCGACGACTTTCCGCGCGGGGCGGAAGCCGACAAGCTGTTTGCCAAGATCCAGCGCTTTGCCGATCGCGCGCTGGCCGACCTGCCGAGCCATCAGGCCCTGATCGAGAGCATCAACGCTGCGGGCGCCGCCGGCCGAGGATTGCCCAGAGCAGCAGCGCCCCGAAAGTCGCCGTCCCGATCCCTCCCAGCGTGAAGTCGCCGAAGTGCAGGGTGTAGTCGCCCGTGCCCAGCACGAGCGTGATGGCGGCCACCATCAGGTTGGCCGGCTGCGTGAAGTCGACCTTGTTCTCCACCCAGATGCGCGCGCCGGCCACGGCGATCAGGCCGAAGACGACGATGGACACGCCGCCCATCACGGGCAGCGGGATGGCCTGGATCAGCGCGCCGAATTTGGGTGAGAAGCCCAGCACCACGGCCGCCATCGCCGCGACCACAAAGGTGGCGGTGGAGTAGATGCGCGTGGCGGCCATGACGCCGATGTTCTCGGCATAGGTGGTCTGCCCCGTGCCGCCGACGGCGCCCGAGACCATCGTTGCGATGCCGTCGCCGATGAAGGCGCGGCCGATCAATGGGTCCATGTCACGGCCCGTCATCGCGCCCACGGCCTTGAGGTGGCCCAGGTTCTCGGCCATCAGGATCACTGCCACCGGCGCGATCAGCAGCGCGGACTGGACGTCGAAAACCGGCGCGGCGAATTGCGGCAGGCCGAACCAGGCGGCGCTGGCGATGCCGGCCGTGTCGATCGGCGTGCCCAGGCCGAAGCCGCTCGTCAGCAGCGCGTAGATGGCGCCGGCCACCATCAGGCCAACGAGGATCAGCAGCCGCTGCAAGATGCCGCCCGTGAAGACCGCAACGCCGGCCACGCACATGAAGGTCAGGCCTTCGGTCCAGGCGTCGAAGGGCGAGTGCGCCATGTTCTTGATCGGCACGCTGGCCAGGTTCAGGCCGATGACGGCCACCACCGAGCCGGTCACGACGGGCGGCATCAGCGCTTCGATCCAGCGCGTGCCCGCCAGCACCACCACGCCGCCGATCAGGGCGTAGACCAGGCCGCAGGCGACGATGCCGCCGAGCGCGCCGGCCAGGTTGCCGTTCGGGCCTGCGCCGCCGTAATGGCTGGCCGCGATGACCACGCCGATGAAGGCGAAGCTCGATCCCAGGTAGCTCGGCACGCGGCCGCCGGTCACGAAGTAGAAGATCAGGGTACCCACGCCGCTCATCAGGATGGCAAGGTTGGGATCGAAGCCCATCAGGATCGGAGCCAGCACGGTGGCGCCGAACATGGCGATCACGTGCTGCACGCCCAGCGCTGCCGTCTGCGGCCAGGGCAGCCGCTCATCGGGGGCGACGACGGAGCCGGCAGAGGGGCGCACTTCGCGCCAGCTGAAGAGGCTCTTCTTCTTGCTCATGGTGGGCCGCGTAGGGAGTGTCGGGCGCGGCCAGTGTAGGACGCAGGGGCGAAAAAAACGCCCCCGGGTGGGGCGCTTTGGTCACAGGGCTTTCGCGGAGCAAAAGCCGAGCGGACGTATCAGGCGGCGTTGAGCCACATGGCCGTATCGAAGGCGCTGCACATCATCGGCATGTTCATGCCGAAGTTGGCGTTGGCCGCGGCCTTGCTGGTCTTGGTGGCGGGCTTCTCCGGCACGACCGGGGCTTCCTTGGCTTCCCAGGCGCCGGCTTCTTGCTGGCGCGAGACGGACACCGAGTAGAAGCAGCGGAACGCCACCTTGCGGTCACCCCAGTATTCAGCAGCGTCGCGGAAGACGTCGAGCAACTGCTCGCGCGCTTCGCGGTCGAAGCGGATGCTGTCAGGCAACTGTTCCAGGACCACCACGAAGCCTGGCTGCGAGCCGGACTTGTGGACGAGATCGGTCATGCAGTCATGCAGGGCGTCGAGGTTCTTGCCGAAATGGGCCGGAAACAGGAAGGCCTGTGCAATCCCCTCGAGCACATCCTGCTTGGACTGTGCGTCCGTCAGGTTGGCGTACAGGAAATGCTGGCCGGCATCCTGAGCGGCTTGCATCAAGTCCTCCACGCGGTAGGCCCGGATGGCCTGCACGATATTGGGACGGACGGTCTGCAAAAGCATGGTCGCGATCCTCCTACGAAGAAGTCAAAGAACGTGGTCCCACCGCCGGTTCAATCGGCCAGCCGTTTGAAGCTGGCGTAGTGATCGTCGGTGTAGTAACAAACTTCAGGAGCTGTAGGGGGCTTGCCGCCGCACACCATCCGGCGAGCACCACGTGTACGCTCGCCCGGCGTGCGAACGGTGTACTCGTGGTAGTAGCCTCTGGCCTTGGCAGGCAGAAGCCGCTCGCGGTTGCCGAACACGATGCCGTCCTGGGAGTGAGCAAAAGGCCCGCCCGCCAGGATCAGCTTGTGCGTGGCCTGAGCTTCGCGCGGGAGCGTGGACAAAGCCACCACTTCCATGGGCGCAGCTGCAGCCTCTTTCGGCTTTGCCAGCGTCTCCTGAGGCACGAAGGCAGAGAACATTGCAGCGCACAAAATCGCTGCCGTCGCTCTACTTTTCGCTGCCGGCCAAGAGAACAAAGACACGGGTTTACCCTGTTCCTGAAAGGCGAGATGGTACCGACTTCGGCCCGAAAGCTCAAGCCCGGGGGAGCCCGCAGGGCCCAGGATCAGGTCTAGTAAGCATGCGCTTACTACCCGTGTAATACCTTGTTTTTGGCCAATTCCCGCCTCCAAAAGAGGCGGGTGAGTTCTTACAAACTTTTGTGAATCGAGGGCTTCTTCAGCCCCCTTTCAGCCCTGGCGGCCGCCGGGCTTCAGCGCGCGGCGTTGGCGTCGGCCACGGTCAGTGCCGTCATGTTGACGATGCGGCGCACGGTGGCCGAGGGCGTCAGCACATGGATGGGCTTGGCCGAGCCGAGCAGCACCGGGCCGATGGCGATGCCGCCGCCGGCCGCCGTCTTCAGCAGGTTGTAGGAGATGTTGGCAGCGTCGATGTTGGGCAGCACCAGCAGGTTGGCCTCGCCGGTCAGCGAGGAGTTCGGCATGATTTCCTTGCGGTAGGCGGCGTCCAGCGCGGCGTCGCCGTGCATTTCGCCGTCCACTTCCAGCCAGGGCGCCTGGGCCTGGAGCAGGGCCAGCGTTTCGCGCATCTTCTGGGCCGACGGACAGTTGCTCGAACCGAAGTTGCTGTGCGAGAGCAGGGCAGCGCGCGGCTTGAGGCCGAAGCGCATCATCTCCTCGGCCGCCATCACGGTGATCTCGGCCAGCTGCTCGGCCGTCGGGTCGTAGTTGACGTGCGTGTCCACCAGAAAGACCTGGCGGCCCGGCAGCATCAGGCCGTTCATGCAGGCGTAGTTCTTGATGCCGGCGCGCTTGCCGATGACCTGATCGAGGTAGTGCAGGTGGATGCTCGTCGTGCCCCAGGTGCCGCAGAGCAGCCCGTCGACCTCGCCCTTGTGCAGCAGCATCGCGCCGATCAGCGTGAGGCGACGGCGCATCTCGATCTTGGCCATCTGCTGCGTCACGCCCTTGCGGTCGGTGAGCGCGTGGTAGGTCTGCCAGAAATCGCGGTAGCGGTGGTCTTGCTCGACGTTGACGACGTCGTAGTCACGGCCTTCCGTCAGGCGCAGGCCGAAGCGCTCGCAGCGCTGGGCAATGATGGCGGGGCGGCCGATCAGCGTCGGACGGGCCAGGCCTTCGTCCACCACGACCTGCACGGCGCGCAGCACGCGCTCCTCTTCGCCCTCGGCATAGGCCACGCGCTTGTTCTGCGCGCGCTTGGCCACGTTGAAGATCGGCTTCATCGTCGTGCCCGAGGCGTAGACGAAGTTCTGCAGCTTCTCCTTGTAGGCCGTCATGTTGGCGATGGGCCGCGCAGCCACGCCGCTCTCGGCCGCCGCCGCCGCCACAGCCGGTGCCACCTTCATCATCAGGCGCGGGTCGAAGGGCTTGGGGATCAGGTACTCAGGGCCGAAGGACAGTGTGGCGCCTGCATAGGCGGCGGCCACGACTTCACTCTGCTCGGCCTCGGCCAGCTCGGCGATGGCGCGAACGGCGGCGATCTCCATCGCGTCGTTGATCGTCGTGGCGCCGCAGTCCAGGGCGCCGCGGAAGATGTACGGGAAGCACAGGACGTTGTTGACCTGATTCGGGTAGTCGGTGCGACCGGTGGCCATGATGGCGTCGTCGCGCACGGCCTTCACTTCTTCCGGCAGGATCTCGGGCGTCGGGTTGGCCAGCGCGAAGATCAGCGGCTGAGCGGCCATCTTGGCTACCATGTCTTTTTTCAGCACGCCTGCGGCCGAGAGGCCGAGGAACACGTCCGCGCCCTCGATCACTTCGGACAGCGTGCGCTTGTCGGTCTTCTGCACGAAGACCGCCTTGTCCGGGTCCATCAGCTCGGTGCGGCCCGCGTAGACCACGCCGGCCAGGTCCGTCAGCCAGATGTTCTCGCGCGGCAGGCCCAGCTTCACGAGCAGACCCACGCAGGCGAGCGCCGCAGCGCCCGCGCCCGAGGTGACCAGCTTGACCTTCTTGATGTCCTTGCCCGTGACCTTGAGGCCGTTCAGGAAGGCCGCGCCGACGACGATGGCCGTGCCGTGCTGGTCGTCGTGGAAGACGGGGATCTTCATCCGCTCGCGCAGCTTGCGCTCCACGTAGAAGCAGTCCGGCGCCTTGATGTCTTCGAGGTTGATGCCGCCGAAGGTCGGCTCCAGCGCGGCGATCACGTCCACCAGCTTGTCGAGGTCCTTCTCGTTGATCTCGAGGTCGAACACGTCGATGCCGGCGAACTTCTTGAACAGCACGCCCTTGCCTTCCATCACCGGCTTGGAAGCCAGCGGGCCAATGTCGCCCAGGCCCAGCACGGCCGTGCCGTTGGTGACGACGGCAACCAGGTTGCCGCGCGAGGTGTAGCGGAAGGCGTTGGCCGGATCGGCCACGATCTCCTCGCACGCCGCGGCCACGCCGGGCGAATAGGCCAGCGCCAGATCGGTCTGGTTGATCAGCTGCTTGGTGGGGGTGACGGCGATCTTGCCCGGCGTCGGAAACTCGTGATATTCGAGTGCGGCTTGGCGCAACTGGGCGCGCTTCTCTTCGCTGGTGGGCATCTCGGTCCTTGCAATACCTGGGCTTGGGATTGTAGGAGCGGGATTGACCCGCGCGCTGTGGAAGCTACTAGGCCCCCGGGCCGGACCGCTCCCCCATACTGCCGCCCGTGAACAATCCCGCCGCGCATCGCCACTCTGACGGCAGCCCCGAACGCCGCCCGGACCGCCGTTTGCAGGGCCGCCTCGACGGCCGGCTGGACCGGCGCCTGAGCGATCGCCGCCGCCCCTGGCTGTGGGTGCTGCTGCTCGTGCTGCTGATCGTGGCCCAGGCGCTGCTGGTGCTGATGACGCAGGCCTATGAAGACAGCCACCGCCAGACCCAGACCGCGGAACAGGCCGCCGCCGTGGCCGCGCGCGTGCGGCAGTTGTCCAACGATCAGCTTCAGGCCATGCAGGGCCTGCTGTGGCTGGACCAGAACAATTCGCGCTGGCACGACGAAGCCGCCGCGCAACTGCGCCGCATGCCGCCGCTGCTGCAGCTGGAGCTGCGCGATGCGCAGATGAAGCTGCGCGAGACGCTCGCTTCCTCCAACACCGCGCCGGTCTTCTCCGTCATGGCGCACGAGCGCTACCAGGCCGAGACCCAGCTGGCCTGCGCCGGCGCCCAGCACCGCCAGGGCACGCCGCAGTTCTCGCCCAGCTATTTCGTGCCGGGGGCCAGCGGCGAAGGTCGGGAGCTGGTGGACCTCTGCCTGCCGCGCCTCGAAGCCGGCCAGGTGCGCAGCTACCTGATCGCCACGCTGGCCTTGTCGCGCATGCTCGACGAAGCGCTCACGCCCGAGCAGGCGCGGCATTTCGAATTCACCATCATCGATGGCGATGGTTCCCGCCTGGCCCGTGCCGGCTTGGTGCGGGGCCTGGGCGTCTACCGCAACGAGCGGCTGATCGAGCTGCCCGGCCTCTCGCTGATGCTGCGCGCCGACAGCACGGCCGACAAGCCGGGCCTGATCCCTTCGCTGACCACGGCCCTGGTGCTGGGCCTCTCGCTGACGTTACTGGTCGTCGTCGCCCAGCTCGCTCGCGACGGCCGCCGCCGCGCCCTGGCCGAGCGACGGCTGGCGCAGTCGCTGGCCTTTCGCCAGGCGATGGAGAACTCGCTGATCGCCGGCCTGCGTGCCCGCGACATGGAAGGCAACATCACCTATGTGAACAAGGCCTTCTGCGCCATCGCCGGCCTGCCGCCGGAGGCGCTGCTGGGCCAGCGTACGCCGCCCTACTGGCCGCCCGAGTATGTGGAGACCTACCGCCGCCGCCTGCGCGAACGCAACGCGCTGGCGGCCGAGCTCGACCAGCGCGGCCACCAGGAGCAGCCGGGGCCGGAGAGCTGGCAGAGCTTCGAGACCGTCTTCATGCGTCCCAACGGTGAGCGCTTCCCGGTGATGATCTACGAGGCCCCGCTGCGCGACCCCGATGGCCATCAGACCGGCTGGATGAGCGCCGTGCTCGACATCTCCGAGCAGCGCCGCATGGAAGAGCTGGCGCGCGCGCAGGCTGATCGTTTGCAGGCTTCGGCGCGGCTTGCGGCAGTGGGTGAGATGGCTTCGCTCGTCAGCCACGAGATCAACCAGCCGCTGGCCGCCATTGCCAGCTTTGCCACCGCGCTGCGCAATCTGCTGGCCGAACAGCCGCAGGGCACGGACGAGGCGCAGACCCGAGACATGCTGGTGCGCACCTCCGAGCGTATTGCCGAGCAGGCCGATCGCGCCGGCCGTGTGATCAAGAGCGTGCACGACTTCGTGCGCCGCCGCGATCAGGCGCGCGAGGCGGTGTCGGCCGAGGAGCTCGTCGAAGCCGTGCTGCCGCTGACCAGCATCCATGCCAAGAAGAGCGGCACGCGCGTCACGGTGGACATGCCGCAGCCCAGCCCGCTCGTCCATTGCGACCGCACGCTCGTCGAGCAGGTGCTGCTCAACCTGACGCGCAACGGCATCCAGGCGATGGAAGGCGCGACGACGCCGCTGGATGCGCGCGTGCTCACGATCAGCGTGGCGACGGCCACGCCGCGCTGGGTGGCCTTCATCGTGCGCGACCACGGGCCCGGCATCGAAGCCGAAGTCGGCCGCAAGCTCTTCACCACCTTCTTCACCACGCGTAAAGAGGGCATGGGCCTGGGCCTGTCGCTGTGCCGCACCGTGGTCGAACAGCACGGGGGCGCAATGGACTACCGCAATCTTGAAGGGGGCGGCTGCGAATTCCGGTTTACCCTTCCTGCTGCCACCGAAGGAGGGGCGCTGTCGTGAACCAAGTTCCCATGGTCTATCTCGTCGACGACGAGGAAGTGATGCGCGATGCGCTCGGCCTCCTGCTGCGCTCGCGCCGCCTGCTGTCCGAAGGCTTCGCCAGCGCCGAGGCCTTTGAATCGATGATCACGCGCCTGCCCGAAGGCGGCCGTCATTGGCCCGATGCGCCTTCATGTTTGCTGCTGGACGTGCGCATGCCCGGCAAGAGTGGCCTGGTGCTGTTCGACCAGCTGGTGGAGCGCGGCATCCACACCGTGCTGCCAGTGATCTTCCTGACCGGCCATGGCGACGTGCCCACCGCCGTCTCGGCCGTGCAGCGCGGTGCCTTCGATTTCTGCGAGAAGCCGTTCTCGGACAACGCGCTGGTCGATCGCATCGAGCAGGCGCTGCAAGCCAGCCACAAGGCCATCGAGGCCCGCAATCAGGCGCGCCGCCGCGAGCAGCGCATGGCCGACCTGACCGAACGCGAGCGCGAGGTGATGCAGCTCGTCGTGCAGGGTCTGCCCAACAAGCTGATCGCCGATCAGCTGTCGATCAGCGTGCGCACGGTCGAGGTCCACCGCGCGCGGGTGTTCGAAAAGATGGGCGTGAAGTCGGCCGTGGAGCTGGCCAACACGATCAAGGCTGGCTGAGCGCACTCAGGCCAGGTGCCCATGAAAAAAGCCGGGCATCAAGCCCGGCTTTTGCTTTGCTTGCTTCGCTTCAGCTGATTACCAGCCGATGTCCTTCAGCAGGGGCAGCGTCAGGTCCTTCGGCGGCACCAGGATGGTCGTCAGATCGCTGTTGATGTTGGGTTCCATCAGCAGGTTCGGGAAGGCCGAGACATCCCAGTGCGAGACCGACGATCCGGGGGCGATCGGGCTGGGCGTGTAAAGCAGCGGACGGCCTGCGGCGTCGGCACCGGCGATCTTGGCCGGATTGACGTCCAGCGTGGCGGTCGCCACACCGGGCTTGCTGCGCGAGCCGTAAGGCACGCTCGCCGGCACGGAGGCCTTCAGCGTCACGGCATCAGCCTGCGAGACGCTGATCGTCGGGATGACGACCGTCGGGTCCGTACCGCCGAGGCCCGGCGCAGCACCTGCTGCGTTGTTCGCGATGATCACGCCGATGGCACCCGCGTTCTGGGCGTTCTTGGCCTTGACCGCGAAGCCGCAGACGCCGCGGTCGATGATCGCGACCTTGCCTGCGACGGCCGTGGTCGTGGCCGGCGAGAACGCCAGGCAGCCCGCGCCGTTCACCGCGTCGGCCGGCACCACGGCCAGCGCACCCAGGCTCTGGCCCGTGCTCACGGCAGGACCGAAGCTGGCCGTGCCGTAGGCGTAGAAGCCCGAGTAGCCCGGAGCCGGTGCAGCGAGCTTGACCGCCGGCTGATGGCTCAGCAGGGTGGCGCCGGCGACAGCGTTCGGACCATTCCAGGCCAGGCCCAGCGGATTGACGGCCGAAGCACCGCGCTGTGCGCTGGTCATGTTCAACCAGGTCTTGCCTTGGGTGTTGTCGTACATGTACTGTTCCCAGACGCTGGGCAGGCCGCCGTTCTGGACGTAGGCCGAGCCGGCCGCGTTCAGGCGATAGCCGATCGCGAAGGTCGTGGAACCCGTGTACACCGTCAACACCGAGAAGCCCAGGCCGTGGCCCAGCTCGTGCAGCAGCGTTTCGACGAAGTTCACCTTGGCGCCGGCGTTGCCGTCCAGGCCCAGGTAGAACGGCGTGTTGTCCAGGCAACCGGCGTTGCCGAGGTTGACGTTGAACTGGGTCTTGATGTCCACGTTGCCGTAGCCCGAGCCGTCGTCGGGGATGCCGTCCGTCAGGTTGACGCCCGCCAGCTTGTTGGCCAGCGCCTGGGGATACCAAGTGCCGGGCGCACCGCCGGGGAAGTCGTGCCAGATGTTCCAGGCACCGGCACTGCCCAAGACGGCCTGTGTAGAGGTGCAGGTCAAGGCTTCCCAGCCGGCGTTCACCGTGATGGTGACGGGCGTGTCGATGGCCTTTTCCCAGATGTCGGCCACATAGCGGTAGACGTTCATGCGCTGCTGGCCGAGCGTCGTGCCGGTGTTGCCACCGACGGGGCTGACCGGCGTCGTGTCGTTGAAGCCCACGCCCGCGGCGTCGCGGCTGGTGATGACGATGGTGGCCGCTTGCGCGCTGCTGGCGGCAGCCAGTGCGCCGAGCAGTGCGGCTTGAACAACTTGCTTCTTGTTGAACTTGATTTGCATGGCGTTCACTCCGTGGGCAGGGCGGTGGTGACGGGGGCGACACCGTTCTTGATCGCGGCTTCGGCTTCGTCCTTGCTGGCGAAGCACTGCTCCACGAGCTTGCCGTCGGCGCCACGGGTGACGACCGAGTAGCTCATCATGTCCTCTGCGACGCGCACGCCGGTGGCGCCGCTGCCGTGGAACTTCACTTGCGGCGCGGCCGCGATGGCGCGCAGTCCGCTGCGGGCGGTGCGCAGCTTGCCCAGCGCAGCGGCCTCATCGGCGGTTGCAGCGCGCAGCTTGCCGGAGTCGGCATCGCGCACAACGATCTGGGCGGAATTCGTGGAAGCCTCGCTGACCGCCAGCGAGTCCTGTTGGGCTGCTGCGGTCAGAGGAAGGACGGAGATGCTCGCGGCGATGGCGAGACCCAATGCAAGACGTGTATGCATGTCGAGTTGTCCTGTGATGGATGGGATGTGTGCAGTGACGAGGGCTCAGCGCTGCGGACGGCGGCGTGCCGAGTACGCGAGGCCGAGCATGCTGATGCCGACCAGCGCCCAGGTCGAGGGTTCCGGCACGTTGATGATCAGGTCGTCCACGCCGGCGTAGTTGGCGTTGGCGGAGTCGCCCACGTACTCGATGGCAAAGCGGGCCGTTGCGCCCTCACCCTGGCCGGCGAGGTGCATCGTGTACTGCGTCCACTCGCCCACGGTCGTGATCAGCTGGTACTCGATAAAAGTGCCCAGCGAGCCGTTGCTGCCCAGCATGCCAAAGGCGAGCTGGTCGAAGAAGGGATCGGCGATCGCCGAGCGAGCCCAGAAGCTGATGTCGATGTCGCGCGCCGTGGAGATCACGGGCGTGATCAGCCAGGTGGACAGCGTGCCGCCGTTGGGATCCGAGCTGTTGAAGTTGACCGCGGCATACGACTCCGGCGCGCCGGAATGCGAGGTGAACTGGGACTGGTCGCCTTGGAACCACGAGGTCGTACCCACCGGCGTGCTGTCGTTGGTGATGATCCAGCCCTTGCTCGTGAGGCTGCCGACGTTGTCGAAGTTCTGGCTGAACATCGGCGTCGAGGAATCGGCGTGAGCTGTGGCCATGGCTCCGGCCAGCAGCAGCGCTGTAGTGGCAATCTTGAACATGAACTTCGTCCTTCTTGAGTGGTGATGAGAAAAAGCGAGAACTGCAGAAATTCAGATACCAAAGCAACTTTGGAGCGGCCGATTCTGTGATTTACGGCAAGAAAAATGTGCAGTTCTTTACGATTGCCATTCAAATGAGGGGTGGGAATATCCGGAGGAGCGTCGGTTTTCTGATACCGGATTGCGAAGTGTTTTTCAAAATACAGCGCATACCCTGAGCGGGAAAATCCCAGGCAACAGCGAGCCGCTTCCGCGCCTGGCGGAAGGGGCTTCAACAAGGACAGAAAAAGTGGGGTATCAGGCCGCGCCGAACAGCGCCTGAGCTTGGTCCTTCAAGCGCGCTGGCACGCTGCCGGCCAGGGCCACGGCGGCGGGTTCGCCGCGCATGCGCCGGAACACGGCCTGCACTTCAAGCGCCGTCACGGCGCGCAGCTCGGCCAGCCATTGCTGCGTGTCGCGCAGGCGGCCGAAACGGAACAGGTCCTGCGCCGCGTTCTCGAGCCGGCGCGAAGGCTGCTCCTGCGCGCGCAGCGCGCGCACGGTCAGCTGCTGGCGCGCGCGCTCAAGGCCGATTGCATCGATCGGCGAATCGGCATGGCGCTGCAGCAGCTCGTGCACGGCCTGCAGCAACTCTTCGGCTTGCTCAGGCGTGGTGGCGGCTTCGATCAGCAGCTGCCCGGTGAGCGGGAAGGCATCGGCCGAGCAACCCACGTGATAGGCCAGGCTGCGGCGCTCGCGGATCTCGTCGAGCAGCGGCGAGCTCATGCCTTCGCCCAGCAGCGCAGCGGCGAGCGCGTGCGCGGCCTGGCCAGGCTCACCCAATGCCGGCGCCGAATAGCCCACGATGATCTGGCACTGCCCGCTGCCCGCCATGCGGCGCAGCTTCAGGCCACCTTGCCATGCGGGTGCTGCTACCGCGTTGGGCTCGCCCATCGGCATGGCGCCGAAGCCTGCGCGCACCGCCTGCTCGAAGGCCTGCACATCCACGGGCCCGGCTGCCGCCACGACCACATTGGCGGCCGTGTACTGCCGCTGCACATAGGCCAGCAGATCCTCGCGCGTGAAGCGCTTGAGGTTGGCGCGCTTGCCGATCACGGGCTGGCCTGCCGGATGCTGCAAGCCGTAGCAGGCGCGGTCGAAAAGCTGGAAGGCCTGCGTGACCGGGTCGTCTTCGAACTCGCCGAACTCCTGCTCAATCACACGGCGCTCGCGCTCCAGCTCGTCCGCCGGGAAGCTCGGCGCCAGCACCAGGTCGGCCAGCATGGCGACGAAGGCCGGCACATCCTGCGGCAGGCCTTCGATGTGGAAGGCCGTGTGGTCCTTGTCCGTGTGCGCGTTGACCTCGGCACCCAGCCGTTCCGCATCGAGATTGATCTGCTGGCAGTCGCGCGTGGCCGTGCCCTTGAAGGCCATGTGCTCGACCACATGGCTGATCCCATTGAGCCGCGCGGACTCGTTCAGGCTGCCGGTGCGGATGAACACGCTCAGCGAGACCGTGGCGCGCCACGGCATCGGCAGCGCGACGAGGCGCAGGCCGTTGGGGAGGGTGGTGGTGTAGGGCGTGGTGGGAGCGGACATCAGGCGGGGATTGTCCGCGCTTCGTGCTGCTTGCGGCCCGCCGTCCACCACAGCAGCAAGGCGCAGATGCAGCCGGCCGCACTGGTCACCCAGAAGAAATCCATCATCGGGCCGTAGCCGGCGGGGTTCTGCGCGCTGGCGCCGGCGCCGTCGTTGAGCCAGCCGGCGATGATGTTGGCGGAGAAGATGCCGGCGTTCTGGATCACCCACATCAGGCCCAGCGCCGTACCGAAGCGTTGCGGCGAGACGAGTCGGCTGGTCAGCGGCCACATGACGGCTGGCACCAGCGAATAGCTGACACCCAGCAGCGCCGTGGCCATCCACAGGCCGTGGATGCCCAGGGTCATCATCAGCGTGAGCGAGATGGGCAGCAGCAGCGCGCCAAAAGCGAGGAAGGGGGCATAGCGGCCGACCCGATCGCAGATCCAGCCAAAGAGCGGCGTGGCGAACACGGCGGCGAGGTAGACATAGCTGTTCATCGCGCCGGCCGTGGCCAGGTCCAGCCCGTGCACCTGCTGGAAATACTTGATCGAGAAGGTGCTGCGGAAAGCCAGGATCACCGAGTACCAGAGCACGCACAGCAGCAGCAGATACCAGTAGGCGCGGCCGAAGTGCCAGAGGTCGCGCAGATGGAAGGGCTCGGCCGTGCGCTGGGCCACGCGCGTGCGCGCCGGGCCGCGGTCGATCCACCAGTAGATGAAGGCCGCGACGACCGAGGTGGCCGCGACCGCGACGGCGATCTCCAGCGGCGGCTGCCAGCCGCGTGCGTAGGCGTCGGCAAACCAGCTGGTCGACATGTCCGCCGAGTAGGAACCCAGCCGGCTGATCGACAGCGTGAGCGCCATCGCGAAAGCGAGCCGCCCGAGGGCGAAGTAATCGGTGATGGCGGCCAGCGTGGCGATGCTGAAGGTCTCGCCGCCGATGCCAAACAGCAGCCGGCCCGCGGCCATGCCGTAGAAGCCGGGGCTCCAGGCCGTCAGCGCTGCGCCGGCCAGGCAGATGAGGCTCGTGATCAGCGTCATGCGCGCGGCGCCGAAGCGGTCCACCAGCACGCCGCCGACGAGCGTCAGCAAGATATTGGGCAGGCTGTAGATGCCGTTGAGCAGGCCGATCTGGCTGTCGCTGAAGCCGCGCTTTTGCTGCAGCAAATCGGCCACGGGACCGATCGAGTCGTAGACGTAGAAGTTGCCGTACAGGGCGGCCGCGGCCAAGGCGCAGATCAGCCAGGGCAGGCCGGCAAAGGGCGTGCGGGGGAGCGTCGATTCGGTCATGGGCGGTGATTGTGGCCTGACACAATCCCGCCATGGGTGAATTCGATCTGATCGCACGCTACTTCGAGCGAGCAAACCACGCCCCGGGCATCACGGCGGGCGTGGCGCTGGGCATCGGCGATGACTGCGCGCTGCTGGCACCGCAGCCGGGCATGCAGTGGCTGGTGTCCAGCGACATGCTCGTCGAGGGCCGGCACTTCCTCTCGACTGTCGATCCCGCGCGCCTGGGCCACAAGGCGCTGGCGGTCAACCTCTCCGACCTCGCCGCCTGCGGCGCCACGCCGCGCGCCTTCACGCTCGCGCTGGCCCTGCCGCGCGTGGACGAAGTCTGGCTCGAAGGCTTTGCACGCGGCCTGTTCGCATTGGCCGACGAGCACGGCATTGCCCTGGTGGGCGGCGACACCACCGCCGGCCCGCTGAACCTGTGCATCACCGTGATGGGCGAAGCGCCTGCGGGCCAGGCCCTGCTGCGTTCCGGCGCTCGCGCGGGCGACGATCTTTACGTTTCAGGCACGGTCGGCGACGCGCGGCTGGCGCTGGAGGTCTTCCGCGGTACCTTGAATCTGTCGAGCGAGGAATTCGAGCAAGCGCGCGGCAGGATGGAATGCCCTTCGCCGCGCGTGCAACTGGGCCAGGCGCTGCGCGGCATCGCCAGCAGCGCCATCGACGTGTCCGACGGCCTGCTCGGCGATCTGCGCCACATCCTCAAGCGTTCGGGCGTGGGTGCCACGGTCGATGCCGATGCCTTGCCCAAGAGCGCCGTGATGCAACGCCAGCCGCTGGCCCTGCGCCGCGAGATGGGCCTGGCCGGCGGCGACGATTACGAGCTGGTCTTCACCGCCCCACGCGAGAAGCGCGGTGAGGTGCAGGCCGCCGCGCAACAGGCGCAGACGCCCGTCACGCGCTTCGGCGCGATCGAGGCTGAAGCGGGCCTGCGTCTCGTCGACGCGCAAGGCGCTGCGCTGCCGAACAGCTTTGCCGGTTTCGACCACTTCAAGTCATGAGCAGCGACGCTTCTTCTTCTTCTTCTGCGGCTCCGGTTCGCCCCACCTGGCGCTTCATGCTGCGCCATCCGGCGCATTGGATGGCGCTGGGTTTTGGCAGCGGACTTTCGCCCAAGGCGCCGGGCACGGCGGGCACGTTGTGGGCGTGGCTGGTCTATGTGCTGCTCGATCCGTTCATGACCGCGCCGCTGTGGGGGGCGGTCATCGTCGTTGGCACGCTGATCGGCTGGTGGGCTTGCACGGTCACGGCGCGCAACCTGAACACGCCCGATCCCGGCTCGATCGTGTGGGACGAGGTCGTGGCCTTCTGGCTGATCCTCTGGATCGCCATGCCGATGCCGTGGTGGGGCCAGTTGATCGCTTTCGCGCTGTTTCGCTTCTTCGACGCCGTGAAGCGCGGCCCAGTCGGCTGGGCCGATCAGCTCTTCAAGGCCGAGCGCGGCGCGCCGATCGGATGGATGCAGGGCTTCGGCATCCTGTTCGATGATTTCGTGGCGGCAGGGTGTACGCTGCTTGTCATTGCGCTGATTCATTGGGGACTTGCCCATGTTGTTTCCTGACGAGCACGAACTGATCCACCGCATTGCGCTGCTGCTCATCCGGCGCAAGGAGCGCCTGGGCACGGCCGAGTCCTGCACCGGCGGCCTGATCGCCGGCGCGTGCACCGAACTGCCGGGCTCCAGCCAGTGGTTCGAGCGCGGCTTGGTCAGCTACAGCAATGAGGCCAAGATGGCGCTGCTGGGCGTGCCGCCGGGCGTGATCGAGACGCACGGTGCGGTCAGTGCCGAGGTGGCCAAGCACATGGCGCGCGGCCTGCTCGCGCATGCGCCGGTGGACTGGGCCCTGGCCGTCACCGGCATCGCCGGCCCCACCGGTGGCAGCGAAGGCAAGCCCGTGGGCACCGTGTGGCTGGCACTGGCGCAGAACGGCGAGCCGCCGCGCGTCTGGCAGGAGCTGTTCCCCGGCGATCGGCATGAGGTGCGCATCGCCACGGTGCGGGCCGCACTCGCGGCCTTGTGCGAGACCTTGGAGCGATAGGTTTGGAGCGCTGAAGCCGTTCAGTGATCGAGGTTTTGCAGAACGGTATCGCCCAGCGTGCTGGCCAAGTCCGGCACTTCCCAGGCGCGGGTCCAGTGCAGGAACTCGGCCTGCGGCATCGGCTTGCCGATGAAATAACCCTGAGCCTCCTCGCAGCCCAGGCGCTTGAGCAGCTGCAGGCCCACATCGGTCTCCACGCCTTCGGCCACGACCGTGAGGCCCAGACTGTGCGCCAACTCGATGGTCGAGCGCACGATGCGCGCGTCGTCGATGTCGTTCTCCATCGCCATCACGAAGCTGCGGTCGATCTTGAGCTCGTCCACCGGCAGGCGCTTCAGATAGGCGAGTGACGAATAGCCGGTGCCGAAGTCGTCGATGGACAGCTTGAAGCCCAGCGCCGAGATCTGCTGCAGCGTGTTCAGCGCGCGCTGCGGGTCGTCCATGATGGAGCTCTCGGTGATCTCCAGGCACAGCGCGTCGGCCGTGATGCCGGCCTTCTGGACCACCTCGTTGATCATCTGCGGCAGTTGCACGTCCATCAGATCCCGGGTGGAGAGGTTCACCGAGATGCGCAGGTGCAGGCCCTCGTCGATGGCCTCGCGCGCCAGCTTGGCGGCCTCGGCGATGACCCAGGTCGTCAGCGCGCGGATGAAGCCCGTGCGTTCGGCAAACGGGATGAACTGCATCGGCGGCACCAGGCCGCGCTCCGGATGGCGCCAGCGCACCAGCGCCTCGGCGCCGCTGACGTGCCCGGTCTGCAGGCCAACCTTGGGCTGCAGATAGAGCTGCAGCTCGCCCTGGTCGATGGCGCGGCGCAGCTCCGACAGCAGGGACAGCGATTCCTGGCTGCCCACGTCAAGCTCGCTGCTGTAGACGCGCCAGCCGCTCTGCTGCTGCTTGGCCGCATACATGGCCAGCTCGGCACGCACCATCAGCTCCTGCGCTTCGTTGGCATGCTCGGGCGAGCAGGCAATGCCGATGCCAGCGCCCAGATCGACGGTCTGGCCGTCGAGCAGGATCGGATGCTCGAAGTCCTGCGCGATCGCGCGGGCGATCTTCTCGGCCTCGTGCACGTCGGCGCCGGGTTCGAGCAGCAGCGCGAATTCGTCGCCAGCCAGCCGCGCCAGCAGGGCGGAATGGCTGTGGCTCAGCGCGGCAAGCCGGCCGCCCACGCCCTTGAGCAGGTTGTCACCGAACTCGTGGCCCAGGATGTCATTGACGTGCTTGAAGCGGTCCAGGTCCAGGATCAACACAACGCAGGACTGGTCTTCGGCAAGACGGACCTCCAGCCGCGCGATGAACTGCGCGCGATTGGGCAGCCCGGTCAGCTCGTCCCAATAGGCCAGGCGATCGACCTTGGCCGTCTGCGTGCGGATGCCGCGGCGCATCGCCTCGAAGGCGCTGGCCAGATCGCCGACCTCGCCGATCTCGGCCCGCGAATGGCGCCGTGTGATGGCGGTGTCGTAGTCACCGCGGCCCAGCCGCGCCGCCGATTCGGCCAGCGACTGCAGCGGCTCGCTGATGCGCCGCGCCACCACGATGCTCAGGCCGGCGAACACGGCCACGCCGATGCCGGTGAGGCCGAGCAGGAACAGCTGCAGCGAATGGAAGGGCGCGATGGCGGCATCGAAGGAGCGCAGCAGCAGCACGCCGATGGTGAAGTCAGCCTGCTGGCGCAGCACGACCAGATGGCCGCGCCAGCGCTCGCCGTCCAGCACGATGGGGATCAGCGTGCCGGGCTCGTTCACTTGTTTCGCAGCGGCCTCGTTGGCGGGCTGGGTGCTCAGCAGCGGCTCCCACACCGCGTTCGTGCCCTGGCGACGCAGCAGCAGGCCCTGCATCTCGGACAGCGACTTGAGCTCCTGCAGCGTCGTGGCGTCGAGCTCGAAACCGAGCATCACCCAGCCCAGCGGCGCAGGCGTGCGCACCGGCTGTACCACCACCTGGTAGGCGTGGCCGTCGAGCTGGAAGAGCTGCGCATCGTCGTCCGTGCGGCTCGGCGCATGCATGCGCCGGCGCAGCAGCTCGGCAAAGTGCCCGGCATCGGCCCGCGTGGCGGCGACGAGCTTGAGATCGTTGTCGAAGTAGGCAACGACGGTGGCACCGATGCGCTGGCCCTGGTTGACCAGCGCGTCCTGGATCGTCTCCACCGTGCCGGTCTCGGCCAGCGGCAGGGCGATGGCCTGCTTGAAGCCGAAGTCCTGGGCCAGCAGCGCGGCGGCGTCGCGGCGTCGCTCGGCCTGCTGCGCCAGCAGGCGCTGGAAGATGCGCTCGCCGGTTCGCAGCTCGGCGGCGATGTTGGCGTCGGCGTTGCGGGTGATGACGCGGTCGATCACTGCGAAGCTGCCCAGCTGCACCAGCAGCAGCAGGCTCAGAAAGACCGCGACGATGCGCCCTTCCAGGCGCATCACGTTCAGGAAGCCGGGCAGTTTCATGCCGTGGTGTGCCTCTTGAACTCAGCCAGCGACGATGTCGCGTTTCATGGGGGCGAGCAGCTTGAGCAGCTCGTTCTTGGCGCCGGTGTCGACCTGGGCGGCGTCCATCTCCTCGCGCAGGATGTCCACCAGCGCGTCGAACTCGCCGGCGCGGATCTTGTGGTCCTTGTGCGACTTGGCCATGGTCTCGCCTTCGTACTTGCAGCCGCCGCCGGAGATCGAGCAGATCTGTTGCACGATGCTGGCCTGCACCGTGGCGAGCTTGATGCCGTCGAAGCTGCGCTGCGTGCGCGGGTCGTGCGCGGCACGCTCGATGGTGCGCGTGACAACCTGCGTCATCACCGGCGGGCCGCCCAGGCGCGCGTACAGCGAGCCGGCAGGCGCATCACTGGTCGGCGCCGGCGTGGCGCAAGCCGTCAGGACGATGCTCGCAGCCAACATCGCCGGGCGGGCGGTGCGCATTAGTTGCAGTTCCATGGCGTCTCCTCAGGTCTTCGAACCTAATTCCCTCAGTTCAGCGCTGTCCGCGCACCAGAATTCGACAGCGATTCGACAGCGATTCGACAGTGGCCGACTGTAGCGCCACCCATGTCCACGACTGAAAGGGTTCCGCCAATGAGCAACTCCACACGTTCGATTTGTCACGTCGCCGCAACCCTCGCGCTTTCGCTGTTGTGTGCGAGCCAATGCCAGGCCGGTGACCGCGTGCTGGCGGCCTCGGGCGTGAGCCAGGTCGAAGGCGCGGCCGGCGGCGGCCTCACGCCCTGGGCCATGATCGGCGGGCTGGGCAGCCGTGACCAGGTCGGCGCTTCCGTCTTCGCCACCAAGGTCCACACCAAGGGCGACTACAACCTCGAGGCGCAGGGCGCGGCTGTAGGACTGTTCGACACCGTGGAGCTTTCTGCCGCCCAGTGGCGCTTCGGCCTGTCGGACACCGTGCCCGGCTACAACCTCAAGATGAACGTGCTGGGCGTGAAGTGGCGCGTGTTCGGCGATGCCGTCTTCGACGCCGACACGCCCTGGCCGCAGATCTCCGTGGGCGCGCAGTACAAGCACAACCGCGACATGTTCGTGCCCTCGCTGCTGGGTGCTAAGCATCAGAGCGATGTCGAGCCCTACGTGGCCGCCACCAAGCTCTGGTTCGGCGCCGCGGGTGGCTGGAACCTGCTGACCAACTTGACGCTGCGCGCCACCCGCGCCAACCAGATGGGCCTGCTCGGCTTCGGCGGCGACCGCGGCGACAGCCGCCGCATCGAACCCGAGGCCAGCATCGCCGTGCTGCCGCGCGACAACCTCGCCATCGGCATCGAGTACCGCGCCAAGCCGAGCAAGCTCAGCGCCGCGCCTGAAACGCGTGCCTCCGATGTGTTCATCGCCTGGTGGCCGATGCGCCACCTGAGCGTGACCGCGGCCTGGCTCGACCTGGGGCAGATCGCCAACAAGACTTCACAGCGCAGCAGCTACGTCTCTGTGCAGGCGCAGTTCTAGTCAGCCCCTCAGTCGTCCAGCGTCACGGTGGTGTTGCCGCCGTCAACGCCCACGCTCAGCGGTTGGGCCTTGAGCTGATCGCTGCGCAGGCTGGCGTGCCACAGCTGCAGCTCGTGCTCGCCTGCGGGCAGCTCGAGCGTGGCCTGGCCCTTGGCATCGGTGCGGGCGAACAAGGGCGTGTCCACCACCACGATGCGCGCGCTCATGCGGTCGTGGATGTTGCAGCCCAGCGTGGCCACGCCGGGCTTGTCGAAAGTGACCGGCGCGGCCGGCGTGCCGGCGTAGAGCTTGATCTCGAAGGTCTTGGTCGGCGAGAACGAATAGACGTGGTGCCGCACCGTGTCGAAGTTCGGGAAGTTCACGGCGGTGCCGGTCTGGATGACGAGCAGCTGCGGCGTGAACTGCCGGTCGCGCTGGCCCATCTCGGCCTTGGCCGTCGTGGTGCGCGAGGGCTTGCCGCGCAGCTCCACGGCCACCACGGCATCCACGAGCGGCTGGCCTGCGGCGTTCTTCACCTGCACGGTGAAGGGCGCGGCCAGCGCGGGCTGCATGGCCAGTGCGGGGATCAGGAGGAGGGCGGCGGCGGTGATGTGCTTCATGGCCACCCGAATGTAGACCAGAGCGCGTTCAAAGCACCAGTCGCGGCGCGCGCGGGCCGGCAGCGGCCTGGGCCAGCATCAGCGCCAGCTTGCGCAGCCCCATCCACGGGTCCTGCGGCCAGTCGGGGTGGCGCAGGCCTTTGACGAGGCCATCGCACACCTGGGCGGCCTGAACCAGCGGCGCGAGTTCGCGGCTGCTGAGCTGCGGGGCCAGGCGCTCGAAGAGCTTTTCCTTCGGGCCCCAGACGCGCGCTTCGCGCAGCGCCATGGGCAGGGGCTTGCCAGCGTCCATCGCGTCGCGCAGCTTCTTGAGTGCGCTGATGTCGGCGGCCAGGGTCCAGTGCACGAGCACGGCCGCCTCGCCCTCGGCCTCCAGGCCGTCGAGCATGCGCAGCACGCGCGAGAGCTGGCCGGCAAGCACGGCTTCACTGAGCTTGAAGACATCGAAGCGCGCCACGTCGAGCACGGCGGCCTCGATGTGCTCGAAGCTCAGCAGGCCGGCCGGATGCAGCAGGGCGAGCTTCTGCAGCTCCTGGTGCGCGGCCAGCAGATTGCCTTCCACGCGATCGGCAAAGAAGGCCAGCGTGCGTTCGCCGGCCTCGCCGTCTTCCACGCGCTGGTTCTGGCGCGCCAGGCGCTGGGCGATCCACTGCGGCAGCACACGGCGTTCGATGGGATCGACGCGCACGGTGACGCCGCGCTGGTCCAGGGCCTGGAACCAGGCGCTCTTGGTCTGCGTGCCGTCCAGGCGCGGCAGCGTGACGAGGGTGAGCACGTCCGGCGGCAGGCCGTCGCAATAGCGCTGCAGGGCTTCGGAGCCGTCCTTGCCGGGCTTGCCGGAAGGGATGCGGATCTCGATGAACTGGCGCTCGGCAAAGAGGCTCATCGCCTGCGCGGCCGCGATCACCGGCGCCCAGTCGAAATAGGCGCCAGCCACGGTGAAGACCTGGCGCTCGCCATAACCCTCTGCCTTGGCGGCAGCGCGCACGGCATCGGCCGCCTCCTGCGCAAGCAGGGGCTCGTCGCCGTAGACGGTGTAGATGGGCTTGAGGCCCTTGCTCAGAGCCTGGGGGAGCGCGTCGCCGCGGACTTGCATGATCAGCCGTTGATCTTCAATGCAGAGAGCCGGCGCAGCAGCTGGTGGACCACATCGGACTGCATGGAGCGGTAGAGCTGGGCTTCTTCCTGCTCCTTGGCCAGGGCCTGCGATTCCGTGTAGGTCATTTCACGCGTGACGGTAAGCTCCACGCGCGGCAGCAGCAGCTCGCCGTCGGGGCGGCGCAGCACGTAGTCCAGGTGCAGGCGCAGCTCCCATTCGCGCACCTGGCCCGCGCTGGTGGACACCACCACGACGCGCTCGCGCTGGTCGCGCTGGGCTTCGATGATGACTTCGGCGCGGTTGACGTCGTCGAGCACCTGCACGCCGCTGCGGCCAAGCTGGCGGCGCAGCTCGTTGGCCAGCAGCGAGTTGGGCGCGAAGCCGGTGAGGCCCACCGAGCGCAGGTGCAGCTCAGGCTCGCGGCGCAGCTCGAAGCCGCAGCCAGAGAGCGTGCCGAGGGTAGCCGTACCCAAGATCGTGAGGAGCAGTGCGCGGCGTTGCATCATGATTCAGTTCAGGCGACGACGTTGACGAGACGACCGGGCACGACGATAACCTTCTTCGCCGGGCGACCTTCGCTGAACTTGATGGTCTCTTCGTGGGCAAGCGCAGCGGCTTCGATGGCGGCCTTGTCGGCGCCGGCGGGCACCTTCAGCGCGCCGCGCAGCTTGCCGTTGACCTGCAGCATCAGCTCGATGCTGTCTTGCACCAGTGCGCCTTCGTCGACCTCAGGCCAGGCGGTGTCGAGCAGCTCGCCCAGCTCGGCCGCGAAGCCGAGTTCCACCCACAGCGCATGCGTGACGTGCGGGCAGGCCGGGTAGAGCGTGCGCAGCAGCACCGAGAAGCCTTCGCGCAGCGCCGCATCAGCGTTCGTGCCCTTGAAGCCTTCCAGCGCGTTCAGCAGCTTCATGCAGCCGGAGACGACGGTGTTGTACTGCATGCGCTCGTAGTCATACGAGATCTGCTTGAGCACCAGGTGCACCTCGCGGCGCAGCGCCTTGCCGGCCTCGTCGAGCGCAGCGAAGTCCTTGCCGGCGGCCCTGATCGCCTCAGCGTTCTTGGCACCGAAGCCCCACACGCGTTTGAGGAAGCGGTGCGCGCCCTCCACGCCGGCATCGTTCCACTCCAGCGTCTGCTCGGGCGGCGAGGCGAACATCACGAACAGGCGCGCGGTGTCGGCGCCTTGCTCGTTGATCAGGGCCTGCGGGTCCACGCCGTTGTTCTTCGACTTGGACATGGTCGTCATCTCGTACTCGAGCGGCGTGCCGTCCGACTTGAGCTTGGCGCCCGTCGGTGCGCCGTGCTCGTTGCGCGTGACTTCGACCTCGTGTTCCCAGAAGTAGTTCTTGCCGGCGTCGGCCGGCTTGTTGAAGAAGGCGCCCTTCAGGACCATGCCTTGCGTCAGCAACTTCTTGAACGGCTCGTCCATCTTCACCAGGCCCAGGTCGCGCATGACCTTGGTCCAGAAGCGCGCGTAGAGCAGGTGCAAGATGGCATGCTCGATGCCGCCGATGTACTGGTCCATGCCTCCATCGCGCATCCAGTACTCGGTGCCGCCGGCCACCATCGCCTCGGGGTTCTTCGCGTCGCAATAGCGCATGAAGTACCAGGACGAATCCACGAAGGTGTCCATCGTGTCCGTCTCGCGCTTGGCGGGCTTGCCGCACTTGGGGCAGGCGCAGTTGAGGAAGTCGGCGCGCTTGTTCAGCGGGTTGCCGCTGCCATCGGGGATGCAGTCTTCCGGCAGGACGACGGGCAGGTCCTTCTCGGGGACCGGCACGGTGCCGCAATCGTCGCAATGGATGATGGGGATCGGCGTGCCCCAGTAGCGCTGGCGGCTGACGCCCCAGTCGCGCAGGCGCCAGGTGGTCTTCTTGGCGCCGAGGTTCTTGGCACCGACGAGTTCGGCGACCTTGTCCACGGCGGCCTTGTAGCCCAGGCCGTTCAAGACGCCGGACTCGATGCACACGCCCTTGACCTTGTCGCCGTACCACTCGGCCCAGCGCTTGTCGTCGTAGGTCTCGCCTTCGACGGCGACGACCTGCTTGATCGGCAGGCCGTACTTGTTCGCGAACTCGAAGTCGCGCTCGTCATGCGCCGGCACACCCATCACGGCGCCGTCGCCGTAGCTCATGAGCACGTAGTTGCCGACCCAGACCTCGACTTGCGCACCCGTCAGCGGATGCGTGACGAACAGGCCCGTGGGCTTGCCCTTCTTCTCCTGCGTGGCGAGTTCGGCTTCGGTCGTGCCGCCGCTCTTGCATTCAGCGATGAAGGCGGCCAGCTCGGCGCTGCCCTCGGCCGCGTGCGTGGCCAGCGGATGCTCCGGCGCCACGGCGCAGAAGGTCACGCCCATGATGGTGTCGGCGCGCGTCGTGAAGACGTAGAGCTTGCCGTCCTGGATCAGCTGACCTTGGGCGTTCGCGATCTGGTGCGGGAACGCAAAGCGCAGCCCCTCGCTCTTGCCGATCCAGTTCTCCTGCATCAGGCGCACGCGCTCGGGCCAGCCGGAGAGGTACTGCGCACTGTCGGGGTTGGCGACGGCGTCGAGCAGTTCCTCGGCGTACTGCGTGATGTTCAGGTAGTAGCCGGGGATCTCGCGCTTTTCAACGAGGGCGCCGGAGCGCCAGCCGCGCCCGTCGATGACCTGCTCGTTGGCCAGCACGGTCTGGTCGACCGGGTCCCAGTTGACGACCTGCGTGCGGCGCTCGGCGATGCCCTTCTCGAGCATCTTGAGGAACAGCCATTGGTTCCACTTGTAGTACTCGGGCTGGCAGGTGGCGACCTCGCGCGACCAGTCGATGGCCAGGCCCATGGCCTTCATCTGGCCCTTCATGTAGGCGATGTTCTCGTAGGTCCATTTGGCCGGTGGCACCTTGCCCTTCATGGCGGCGTTCTCGGCCGGCAGGCCGAAGGCGTCCCAGCCCATGGGCATCAGGACGTTGAAGCCCTTCATGCGCAGCTGACGCGTGAGCATGTCGTTGATCGTGTAGTTGCGCACATGGCCCATGTGCAGCTTGCCGCTGGGGTAGGGCAGCATGGAGCAGGCGTAGAACTTCGGCTTGCTCTCGTCCTCACGCACGCGGTAGGCGTCGCGCTGGTTCCAGTGCGCGTGGGCGGCGGCTTCGATCTCGTTGGGGCTGTATTTTTCGTTCATGGTGGACAAGGCACGGCTCGGACGCAGCTCAGGCGTGGAGCCGGCGATTTTATTCGGTCGCTGCTTCGGCAACGAAGGCGATGCGCGAAAGGCCGGCGGCCTGGCACCAGCCGATCAGCTTTGCCACGTCGCCGTAGGGCACGGCCTTGTCAGCCCGCAGCTGGACTTCGAGCTGCGGATTGGCCTGGCCGAGCGTCTTCAGCCGCTCGCGCAGAGTCTTGGCATCGACCACGGCATCGTCCAGGTACAGGGCGCCGTCCGGCATCATGCCGATGGCGATGGCGCGCGGCGCATCGCCGGGTGTGGCGGCCTCGCTCTTGGGCAGATCCAGGCGCAGCGAAGACGTCATCAGCGGCGCGGCGATCATGAAGATCACCAGCAGGACGAGCATGACGTCGATCAGCGGCGTCATGTTGATTTCGCCCATGGGCCTGGGCACGTCGCGTCGTTCCAGGCGACCGAAGGCCATGATCAGTCGTGGTCCAGCAGCTCGCGCAGGTCGTGCGCAAAGCCTTCGAGCTCAGCCTCGCAGGCGCCCACGAACTTGCCGAACACGTTGTAGGCCAGCACGGCAGGGATGGCCACGGCCAGGCCGGCGGCGGTCATGATCAGCGCCTCACCGACCGGGCCGGCGATCTTCTCGATGCTCATGCTGCCGCCCGCCGAGATGCTGATCAGCGCGTGATAGATGCCCCACACCGTACCGAACAGGCCGACGAAGGGCGCGACCGCGCCGATGGAGGCCAGCAGCACCTGGCCAAATTGCAAGCGAGTGAGCACGGCGTGCATGGCGTCGCGCAGCAGGCGCGTGAGGCGCGATTCGCGCTTGCCGGCAGCGGCCAGCGTGGCGGCACCTTGCGGGGCCATGGCGGCGTCGAGCAAGGGCAGCAGCAGCTCCTCGGGATCGAAGTTCTGCAGCGCGGCGCGGCCGGCTTGCAGGTCGCCCGCGGCCCAGAAGGCCGGCAGGGCGCGCGCCATGCTGCGCCGGGCACGGGCGAGGATCCAGCCCTTCCAAAGGATCAGCACCCAGGCACTGATCGACATCGCCAGCAGCAGCAGGGCGACCGCGCGGGCGATGCCGTCGGCTTGCGCCCAGTACTCGCTGAATCCACTCATGCGGCGCTCATGCCTTGCTCAGGCCGAGCACGTCATTCATGTCGTAGAGACCGGCACCATGCGCGGCAAGGAAGCGCGTGGCACGCAGGGAGCCCTGCGCGTAGGTGGCGCGGCTGCTGCTCTTGTGGCTGATCTCGATGCGCTCGCCAATGCCGGCGAACAGCACGGTGTGGTCGCCGATGATGTCGCCGCCGCGCACGGTGGCAAAGCCAATGGTCGAGGGGTCACGCGCGCCGGTCACGCCTTCGCGGCCGTAGACGGCGCATTCTTTCAAGTCGCGGCCGACCGCCTGGGCCACCACTTCGCCCATCTGCAGGGCGGTGCCGCTCGGGGCATCGACCTTGTGGCGGTGGTGGGCCTCGATGATCTCGATGTCGTAGCCCTTGTTCAGGGCGCGGGCGGCCTGCTCGAGCAAGCGCAGCACGACGTTCACGCCCACGCTCATGTTGGGCGCCATCATGATGCCGATGTGGCGGGCGTGTTCGCCAATCTGCGCCTTCTCTTCGGGCGAGAAGCCGGTGGTGCCGATCACGGCTTTCACGCCCAGTTCGCGACACACGGCCAGGTGGGCCAGCGTGCCTTCGGGGCGGGTGAAGTCGATCAGCACGTCGGCGCCGCTCAGGCCTTGGCGCAGATCGGCGGTGATCTTGACGCCGCTGGTCTGGCCGAGGAAGGCGGCGGCGTCCTGGCCCAGCATGGGGCTGGTGGCCTGGTCGAGCGCGCCGGAGAGCTGGCAGTCATCCGTCCCCATCACCGCTTCGATCAGCATGCGGCCCATGCGGCCGGACGCACCGGTAATGGCGACGCGAATCACGCCCCCGACTCCAGCGGCGGGTACGTGCGCTGCGGCGCCTGGATGTCGCTCACGGTCTCGGGCGGCTTGGGCGGGATCGGCAGGGCCTTGATCTCGGCTTCGGTCAGCTGCAGCTTGCGCGGTTCGCCCTTGCTGAACTTGGGCGAGATGGCGGCCACGAACTCCTTCTCGGTCGGCAGGTTGTCCGGCAGGTCGATGTGGTCGAGCTTGTCGTCCTTGAACCAGGCCACGACCTTGCGCTGCTCGAAGGGCGAACCCTGGCGGCGGATGGTGAAGGTGTAGTCCCAGCGGTCAGCGTGGAAGATGTCGTTCAGCAGCGGCGTGCCGAGCAGGTCCTTGACCTGTTCGCGCTCCATGCCGGGCTTGACGCGGGCGACCTGTTCCTTGGTCAGCACATTGCCTTGCACGATCTCGACGCGGTAGGGCGTGATCATGCCCATGACCTTGTCGCCGGAGACCGAGGCGATGCTGCCCAGCGAGGGCATGCTGGAGCAAGCACTCAGGGAAACGATCAGGGAGGCGCCGAGCAGGGGCCGCAGCAGGACGTTGGGGAGACGGGTTCGCATCGACACTTCTCGGTCACGGTCAGGGGAGGGCCGCACCGGACGGGCCGGGCTGGCTATGATCGGGGCATTCTAGCGGCGCGCCCGCCCGCTCCCGCACCGCCTTTAGTCACGCCGAATTGGCGTTTGCCCCATGAGCCGAACCGACGACATCAAGAACAGCGGCCTGAAGGCCACGCTGCCGCGCATCAAGATCCTCGAGATCTTCCAGAAGACGGCCCAGCGACACATGACGGCCGAGGACGTTTACAAGGCTTTGCTCGTCGAAGGCGCCGACATCGGCCTGGCCACGGTCTACCGCGTGCTCACGCAGTTCGAGCAGGCGGGGCTGCTGTCGCGCAACCACTTCGAATCGGGCAAGGCGGTCTTCGAGCTGAACGAGGGGCACCACCACGATCACCTCGTGTGCCTCACCTGCGGCAAGGTCGAGGAGTTCTTCGATCCGGCCATCGAAGAGCGCCAGCACGCCATCGCGGAGGAGCGTGGCTTTCAGCTGCAGGAGCACTCCTTGGCGCTGTACGCCGCATGCATCAAGAAGGATTGCCCGAACCGGGGCTGATCCCTCTTCTCTTGCTTACTCTTCCTCGAACCCGCCGGCCTCGATGGCCCTCTGGTGGCGTTCGACGAACTCGCGGTAGGTGTCGATGCCGCGCAGCTGCAGGATGGTGTTGCGCACGGCGGCTTCCACGAGCACGGCCAGGTTGCGGCCGGCGTCCACGGCGATCACGACCTTGCGCACGGCCATGCCGAGCACTTCCTCATACAGCGGCTCGTAGGGCAGGCGCTCGAATTCGCGCTCCATGGTTTCCTTGCGGACCAGGTGCACGATCAGCTTGAGCCGCATCTTGCGGCGCACGGCGGTCTCGCCAAAGATGGCCTTGATGTCCAGCAGGCCGATGCCGCGCACTTCCAGCAGGTTCAGCAGCAGCTCGGGGCAGCGGCCTTCGATGGAGGTCTGCGAGACGCGGAAGAGGTCCACCGCATCGTCAGCCACCAGGCCGTGGCCGCGCGAGATCAGCTCCAGGCCCAGCTCGCTCTTGCCCAGGCCCGACTCGCCGGTCAGCAGCACGCCCAGGCCCAGGATGTCCATGAAGACGCCGTGGCGGGTGGTGCGGTTGGCGAAGAGGTGGCCCAGGTACAGGCGCACCAGGTCGATCACGTGGCCGGCAGATTCCTGCGTGACGAAGAGCGGGATCTCGGCCCGGTCGCACATGGCCACCAGCTTGTTCGGCGGCGTCTGGTTGTCCGCCACGATGATGACCGGCGGCTCCAGCGTGACGATGCGGGCCACACGGCGATCCAGGATGTCGTCGGCGGCCTGGCTCAGGTAGGCCACTTCGCGCCGGCCGACGATCTGCACCCGGTAGGGGTGGATGTAGTTCAGGTAACCGACCAGGTCAGCGGCAGACTGCGCCTCGCGGACGGCGGCTTCATCGAAGCGGCGCTCGGGATGGGCATGGCCCGCGATCCACTCCCAGCGGAGGGCTTCGCGGTGCTCTTCGAAGAGCCGGTCGGCGCTGAAAGTTGTTAGTTTCAAAGGATCAGGCGACCGACTTCAGGGGTTCCCAGGCGGCAATGAGCCGGTGAACCGTGGCGGCATCGGGCTCGGTCTTGAGCTTCTCGCGCAGTTCACGGTCGGACAGCATCTCGGCGATCTCGGAGAGGATCTCCAGGTGGCGCTGCGTGGCGGCCTCGGGGACCAGCAGGAAGATCAGCAGGGAAACGGGCTCGTCGTCCGGGGCGTCGAAGCCGATCGGCGCCGTCACGCGCAGCACGGCGGCCTGCGGCTGCTTGAGCCCCTTGATGCGCCCGTGCGGGATGGCCACGCCATGGCCCAGGCCGGTGGAGCCCAGGCGTTCGCGTGCAAAGAGGTTGTCGGTGACCAGGGCGCGTGCGATCGAGTGGTTGTTCTCGAAGAGCAGGCCGGCTTGTTCAAACGCTCGCTTCTTGCTGGAAGCGTCCACGTTCACCAGCACGTTGCTGGCGGGCAGGATGGCGGCGAGACGGTTCATTGCGGTGGCCTTGGGCCCGGTCCGATTTTTGGAATTCGATCGGGGATTATAGAAATTCGCGCCGGTTTGGGTCGGCCGGGTCGATCCCGAGTGCGTCGAGCACCGTGAATTGCTGCGCTGCGGCAACAAAAAGGCGACCCTGAGGGCCGCCTTGTCGGTGGTTCCGCCCCGTAAAGGGCAGTGGCGCGTTATTGCGCGGGGATCTCCAGCCGCTTGGCGGACTGGTGGTGGTGGTCTTGCAGCTTGTCCTTGTGGCGGCAGACCTGGCGATCGAGCTTGTCCATGAGCTGGTCGATGGCGGCGTAGAGGTCTTCGTGAGATTGCTCGACGAAGATGTCGCGGCCCTTCACGTGCACGGTGACTTCTGCGCGCTGGCGGCGTTCCTTCTCCTTCTGCTTTTCGACGGTCAGCAGGACGTTGATATCAACGACCTGATCGAAGTGGCGTGTCACGCGGTCCAACTTGGTAAGTACGTACTCACGCAGAGCGGGCGTGACTTCGAGGTGATGGCCACTGATGGTCAGATTCATAAAGCCTCCTTTCACAAGGGCGGGAATCTCTGAGGAGTGCGCCAAACGATGCCGTTAGCAGTGATGCGTCAAGGCGGGGCGTTCGGGCACTTGTGACTGACAAACTGTCCAGGGGCAAAGAACGAAGAGAGGGGGATTTCTGGGTAGCGGAGGATGTAGCGGAAGTTGAGAAGGGGTCGATCCAGTGTGCTCAAGAAGGCGGGGTCTGACAAGTGCTTGGCAGAGCTTCATGAAGGGATTTTGAAAGCGGCTGAATCAAAGCTCACTTCTTGTTGGCAAAGCTACAGAAAAGAAAAAGCCCCCGGCCCTGGGAAGGGGCGCAAAGCTTGCGAGATCAAAGGCGTCGCGGGACGCCTCGAAGCCCACGACGGAGGAGGGCAGCTTCAAGATTGCAGAGCCCTGGAGCCGGGGGTCCACGACCCAAAGCTCTCGCTCCGCGGCATGCCAGGGAGTTGCGGCAAACGCTTCTTCCATCCAGCGCACGTCTGTTGGTTGTCTTGCGCGGCTTGTCCCCTGCTGCTCTGTGACGGGGTTGGCACCTTGCGGGGGCGAAGAGGAATGGCCGCTGGCCATAGGGTGATTGGGGGCGTTTCCGGCGCGTGAACTAAACTCCCAGGTTCAAACCTAGGAAGCTCATGCTTTACCCCGAACTTTTCAAGCAGTTGGAAGCCGTGCGCTGGAACATGGACACGGACATCCCTTGGGACAAGTTCGATGCCAGCCTGCTCTCGGACGATCAGGCCCGCACGATCAAGATGAACGCCATCACCGAATGGTCGGCCCTGCCCGCCACCGAGATGTTCCTGCGCGACAACAAGGACGACAGCGACTTCTCCGCGTTCATGAGCGTGTGGTTCTTCGAGGAGCAGAAGCATTCCCTGGTGCTGATGGAATACCTGCGCCGCTTCCGCCCGGACATGGTCCCGACCGAAGCCGAGCTGCACGAGGTGCGTTTCGAGTTCGATCCGGCTCCGGCGCTGGAAACGCTGATGCTGCACTTCTGCGGCGAGATCCGCCTGAACCACTGGTACCGCCGTGCCGCCGAATGGCACACCGAACCCGTGATCAAGGCCATCTACGAAACCCTGTCGCGCGACGAAGCCCGCCATGGCGGCGCCTACCTGCGCTACATGAAGCGCGCCATGAGCAAGTTCGGCGATGAGGCCCGTGCCGCCTTCGCCAAGGTCGGCGTGCTGATGGCCTCGGCCCGCCGTACGGCGCAGGCCCTGCACCCGACCAATCTGCACGTGAACGCCAAGCTGTTCCCGCGCGACACCATCCAGAGCCGCCTGCCCGATCCCGAGTGGCTGGAACACTGGCTGGACAAGCAGATCCAGTTCGATGCCGTCTGGGAGAGCAAGGTCGTCGAGCGCATCCTGCACAACATGAGCCTGCTGATGGAACGCAGCTTCGCCTCGGTGCAGGAACTCAACCGCTTCCGCAAGGAAGTCACCGCCAAGGTGGCGGCCACGGTGGAAGCCACGGTCGAAAGCGTGACGACGCCCAAGCTGGCCTGATCTCCCCCCCTGCCTCGTCAGACGAAACAAAGCCCGCTCGAAGCGGGCTTTGTGCTTTCTAGGGCCAAGCCCTTCGGCTTCAGGCGCCGCGGCGGCGACGCAGCATCAGCAGCCAGAAGCCCAGGGCAGCGAAGGCCAGGCCACCGATGAAGTGCGGGTTGGCCAGCGCCTGGAGGGCACCGAGGCTGTCCTGCCAGACCCAGGCCGTGACTCGGGCGGTCTCACTGAGCAACTCGGGAGCCGCCTGATGGCCCTCGCCCTTGAGCACTTCCACGTTGTAGACGAAGGAGTGCACGAAGCCGCCCCATTGGGCATGCAGCAGGTCCCGGAAGATCGTGATGTCGTACACCTTGGGCACGATGGCGAGCAGCACCACCGCAGAGGCCGCCACCGCCGGCACGCCCCAGCGCTTGAGCCAGGCCGAGGCGTTCATGAAGATCATGACCAGCGGCGCAAGCCACAGCAGGCCCAGCACCACGCCCAGCATCAGGCGCAGCAGCAGCGGCAGGGTGAAGCCGACCACGCCGCCCCAGGAGACGCTCGTGAGCAGGCCGAAGCCGCCCATCTTGAGCGCCATCGCCGCCGCCATGAGGTAGCCGATGCCGTAGGCCGCCGCAGCGATGCCGAGCGGCACCAGCAGCAGATGCGTCAGCAGCGTCACGCCGATCGACTCGGCATGGCTGGCCGGCAGTGAAAGCCAGAACTCGATCGAGCGGTCCTGCACATCGCGCCGCGCCAGGCCCGGCATCTGGAAGGCGGCGCTGATGGCGCTGATCAGGCAGATGATGGCCGTCGTCGCCATCACGCCGACCACACCGATGGCCAGGGACGGCACTTCGGGCGGCAGGTTGTGTGGCGTGTTGAACGGCAGCATCACCAGGAACAGCGCCGGCGGCACCAGCAAGGTGACCAGCCAGCCGCGCTTGTGCTGCATCCACTCACGCAGCAGGAGGGTGTTGAAACGCGAAGTCATGTCTGGCTCCTTAGGCTTGGGTGGGCGTGAGCTGCGGCTTGCGCGTCAACGCCATGAACAGGTCCACCAGGCTCGGGCGGATGCGCTCGCCCAGTTGCGCCACGTTCTCCGGCGGCGCGCCGTCGAAGATCGCCGCGCCGCGGCCGCCGGTCTGGCGGTAGCGCAGCAGCGGGTGGGCCTCGGCCACGGCATCTGCCGCAGCCGGATCGTGCGAGAGCGCGTGGAAGCGGCTGTCGATGTCGGCCAGGCTGATGTCCAGCACCAGCTTGCCTTCGTCCAGCATCAGCACGTCCGACAGCAGCGACTCCACCTCTTCCACCTGGTGGGTGGAGATCAGCACGCTGCGCTCGCCGTCGCACCACTCGTCCAGCAGCAGCTCGTAAAAGCTCTTGCGGCTCATCACGTCCAGGCCCAGCGTCGGCTCGTCCAGGATCATCAGCTTGGCGTCGATGGCAGCAATCAGCGCCAGGTGCAGCTGCACGACCATGCCCTTGGACAGGCTCTTGACCTTGTCGTTCAGCCCCACGCTCGTGCGCTTGAGCAAGGCGCGGGCCCGGTCGGCCGAGAAGCGGGGCTGCAGGCCGCTCATCAGCGTGATGAGTTCATCGGCGCGAGCCCAGCGCGGCAGCACGGCCACGTCGGGGATGTAGCAGAGCTGCTCGAGCAGCTCGCCGCGCTGCGCCACCGGCGACAGGCCCAGCACGCTGACCTCGCCCTGCGAGGCCGGCAGCAGGCCGACCAGCGCCTTCATCAGCGAGGTCTTGCCCGCGCCGTTGTGACCCAGCAGGCCGACGACACGGCCCTTGGGGATGTTGAAGCTGACGCCGTCCAGGGCGGTCTTGCGGCCGTAGGACAGGCTCAGGTTCTTGGCTTCGATCAGGTTGCTCATTGCGGGGTCTCCCAATTCAGATCCTCGGCCTTGATGCCCAGGCGGGCCAGCTTGGCGCGCAGGGCCGGCCATTCTTTCTCAAGGAACTGCTCGCGCTCGGTGGCGCGCAGCCGGCTGCGGGCACCGGCCGTCACGTACATGCCCATGCCGCGGCGGCTCTCGACCAAGCCGTGGTCGACGAGCGCCTGCAGGGCGCGGCTGACGGTGAGTGGGTTGATCAGGTACTGCCCGGCCAGTTGCCGGACCGAGGGGAGTGCTTCACCCTCGGGCGGCGTGCCGTCCAGCAGCTGAACCGCCAGGCGGTCGGCCAACTGCTGGTAGATCGGTGCGGTGGTGTTCCAGCTGTGCATCGCTGTCCTCGCTGCTGTGTTGCTGATGTAGCACACCATAACAACAGCCTGGGGGGCAAGCGATGCCCGGCCGACGAACTGCACGCCGGCCGGGATGAACTGCAGATCCGCCCCCGGCTTCGGCAGCCGGGGGCCGGACCCGGATCAGGGGTAGCTGATCGTCAGCGTGTAGGGCGCCGTGGCGCTGGAGCCGCTGTAGCTCTGGACCTTGATGTAGACCGTGCGGGCGCTGCTGCCATTGGTATAGGTCAGCGACTCCGAGGCCGTCGAGCCCACAGAAGAGATCAGGCCTGCGCCCGTCGACGTCACCAAGTAGAGGTCATAGTCCACGCCGCTCGGACCGCTCATGTCCACGCGGATCTTCTTGCCGGCAGGCAGGTCGACGCTGAAGTAGTCCTTGTCGCTGGTGCTGCTGATGAAGCCGGTCACCGTCGTCGCCGTGCCGACGGCGTTGGCCGTGGCGATGGTGTTGTTGGACTCGGTCTCGCTCATCGAGGCGCCCGCATTGCTGATGCTGAAGCTCACCGGCGTGGAGGCGGCGCTGTTCGCGGCAGCGTCAAACGCCTTGGCGACCAGGCTGTGCGAGCCGTTGGGCAGGGTCAGCGAGTCCAGCGTCATGCTGTAGGGCGACGTGGTGCTCGTGCCCTTGAGCGCACCGTCCACCCAGAACTCCACCTTGGTGACACCGACGTCGTCGGATGCCGTGGCGGCCAGGGTGATCGTGCCGGCGGTGCCGGTTTCGCTGGCGCTGACCGTGGGCGGCGTGGTGTCGCCGTTGCTGGCGGCGCCCTGGTTCACCCAGATCGGGGCTGACCAGAGGATCTTGCCGTCGTTCTGGGTCAGCTTGGCGTAGTAGACGTGCATGCCGTCCGCCGGGGTGAAGCTGTAGGTGGCGCTGTTGGACAGCACGGTCATGGTGCCGTTGCGGCCGGGAACGCCCTGCCAGATTTCCACCACGGAGACCGTCTTGCCGATGCTGCTGGCAAAGCCCACGTTCAGGTTCAGCGGGCCGGTGTTGTTGATGCGCGAGCCCATGATGGAGCCGTTGGCGCTGAAGACGAGCTGCGAGTACTTGTCGTGCGTGGCGAAGGCGCGGCGGGCGCGCAGGGCCTCGATGAAGCTCGCCATGCTCAGCGGCGTGCCGTTGGGGATCAGGACGGCCGTGCGGTTCGTGTAGGACGCGCCCCAGTTGGCGCAGTGGTTGTCCTGGTTGCTGGCCGGCGCCACGTGGAAGCCGCGCTCCAAGATCGTCTTGAAGGCCGACTCGTAGCCCGAACCGGGCGTCTGCGTCTCGTCGTCCTTGTTGGAGAAGGCGCTGGTGTTGGAGACCTCCGCCAGCACCATGACCTCGTCGCCGTCAGCCGTGTAGCCGAAGGAGGTGCCGTTGATGATGAACTGGCCGCTGGAGTCCGGGTGATTGAACTGGCCGATCTGGCCGGCCGCGCGCATCACCGTGTAGAGCGAAGCGTAGTCGTTCTTGGCGATGAAGCGGTCTCCGTAGAGCTGGTTGCTGGGGTCGTACTCCCAGGAGTAGAGCTCGTTGCTGTTGAAGATGTTCAGGTGGCCGCCGCCGCTGATGACGCCCCACTCCATGCCGTAGATCGCCAGGAAGCCCGGGTTGGCGGCATTGAAGTTGGCCGCCGTGACCAGGCCCGCGGCATAGCGGTTCTTGGCGTTGGCTGCAGGCACGTTGCCCAGGCCCGAGCTGCCGTCGAAGTAGTGGTTGTGATCGGTGTTGGCGTAGATGTCCAGGCCCTTGGCCTTGGCATAGGGGAAGGCAGCGTCGGGGCCGTACTTGCCGGTCTGCGCAGGCTGGGATTCGTTGCAGGTGGCCAGGTCGCCGCCGCCGTCGGAATCGTTGGTCTGGCCGTGCAGGGAGGCGTAGTAGACCGTGTAGGGCCAGCTGCCGGCCGTCACGCTGGCGGACATGGCCTTGGCGCGGCCCGGCTCGCCTTGGGTGGCTGTGGTTCCCATCGCCATGGCGCGGTAGGCCGGCATCTTCACGGTCGGCGCGGCGCCCATCGCGAAGTTGAAGGACTCGACATGCGGAGCGTTGGCGCTGCTGACGCTTGCGAGGTCGCCGTCCAGTTTCGCGTCTGCATCCGCGGCAAAGGCCGTCAGGCGGGCCTGGTAGATGCCGTCGGCCAGGTCGGCAGACTTGCCGCGACCGGCCCAATCGAACTGGAGCGTGACGGGCTTGCCACTGAAGCGCTCCACGCCGGCATAGGTCTGCACGACCTTGCCGGCGGGCGAGACCAGCTCAAGCCGGTAAGCGAACTGCTCGCCCTCCGGCGCGCCCAGGTAGTTCATCAACACGCTGAAGCGTCGCGCGCCACTGGTCAGGTCGCCAGTGAACGGCACCTGCAGCTCGGCCTCGAACTCGTGGTGGTCCGGGTACTTCGCGGCGGGATTCACGGCTGCAGTCTTGACCATGCCGTCCGTTGCCGCTGCCGTGGCAGTGGCCTTGGAGGAGGACGAGTCGCCGCCGCCGCAGGCGGCCAGCAGGAGGGGGATCGTGCACGCCAGCAGCGAGCGCAGGGGGTGTTGATGAGCTTTCACAAAGACCTTCTGGGTGAGGGTTTTATGGGGCTGTCGGAGGGCGACGGGCGATCAGTTCGCGCGGCGGCGGCGAGCCACCAGGCCGAAGGCCATCAGGCCGCCGAGCATCAGCGTGTAGGTGTGGGGTTCCGGCACCGGTGAGGTATCGGTGATCGCGGTGCCGGCGAGCAGCACGTTGTCGTAGCGGATGGTGCCGTTCGGGCTGTAGTTGACCGTGGTGGTACCGGTCGTGCCGCTCGCCACATACGCGCTCGTGCCCGGGGCGAACATGGACAGCATGCGCACACCGAAAGACGCATTGTTGTTGGCGTCGGAGATCGAGCTGAAGTCATAGCTGACACTGACGAAGGAGGCATCCGTGACCGACATCTTCAGGTCCGTCGCCACCAGCCAGTCGGTGCCGTTCACCGTGTACTGGAGCTCAGTCCAGGCCGAAGCGGTGCTGCTGTTGCGCTGGTTGAAGCTCAGCACGAGGTTGGTGTAGCCGCTCGTGTCGATGTCGAACTCCACACCCTGGCTCAGGCTGCCCGCTCCCTGAGCGGCGTAGCCGGCGGTATTGAGGGCTTGCGTGGCCGCGTAGGGGGCAGACGCCACACCGGTGGCAAAGCTGGTCGTGATGCTGCCCACGGTCGAAAAGCGGCCGCCATTGGCGCTTTCCGTGAACTTCGTGGTCGTGGGGGTGTCGTCATAAGCCCACCGAGTCACGGTGTCGGCATGAGCGCAAACGTTTGCTACAGCAAGCGCAATCAGGGGCAGAAATTTGAGTTTCATCTCGAGCTCTGGTTGAAGGAGGTTGAAGAGCGGTCCGCAAACGGGCCGCGACGGAGAACGAACTGGAGCGTATCGAGCAAAAATTACGGATTGGTAAAAAAATCCCTAGTTGCGCGGAACGCAACACCTGTCGGAACCCTGTATAGACGGCAGCAAAGGAAGCTCGCGCGCGAGGGAGCGCAGCCCGATGGGATCGAACGAGGGCGGACCCTGGTGAGGGTGCGGACCCCCGCGTTTGCGGGGGGGGCTAGCGCTTGAGGCGCGGTGCGAAAGCCCGCATCAAGCCGCCCGCCAAAGCACCCGACACCGCGCCGCTGAGGTGCGCGAACGGGGCAATTGGAATGTCCCAGCCGTCTCGGACCTGGGCGACGGGGCCCAGCGGATCGTCCATCCAGAGCTTGAGCAGCAGGCCCAGGAGCAGGCCCACGCCAATCCATCGCTCGCGACGGCTCTGCCGCCCGAGCAACTCGACGACCACCACCGCCACGCCCGCATGGAGCACGCCGGACAGCCCGCCGTAGCTCTGCAGCTCAGGCCGGACCAGCAAACCCCACTGTGTCAGTGGCCAGGCCAGCCACCAGGCGATGCTGGCGCGTGCCGGCAGCCGGGCTGCATGGCCCAGCCAGCCCAGCGCCGCGCAGCCGGCCAGGTTGGCGACCAGGTGCTGAAAGCTCAGGTGAGCCAGCGGCGCGGTGAAGGCACGCCAGAGCTGGTCCGGATGCCACAGAAGTAACGGCTTGGCTACCGGCCAGGCCAGCAGCGCGGCGGCGGCGAACACCGCCGCCGTGATCAGCCAAAGACGGCTTGCCACAGGGCCTGGATCGCCCGGCGCTCGGCGGACAGTTCGGTATCGGCCACTTGCGTGGGCTGCTCGTCCAGGCGCGCACGGTGCTGCACGCGGCGCAGCTCGCGGTAGGCGTCGGCGGCCTTCGTGCCCACCCCCGCGGGCAGCAGGCCGACGCTCTCGGCATGGCGCAGCAAGGCGATGACGCCGAAGTTGTCGAGCAGGCCCGGCTGTTCGCCGGCATGCGCCAGGATCAGGTATTGCAGCGCGAACTCGGCGTCCATCATGCCGCCGGGGCTCTGCTTGAGGTCGAAGAAGCCCTCGCGCGTGCGGTGGGCCGTGCGGACCTTCTCGCGCATGGCCATCACCTCTTCGCGCAGCGCAGCGTGGTCGCGCGGTGCTTTCAGCACATGGCAGCGCACGCGGTCAAAGCGTTCGGCCAGGTGCGGCGCGCCGGCGCAGAAGCGCGCCCGCGTGATGGCCTGGTGCTCCCAGGTCCAGGCGGTGTTGGAGCCGCGGCCGGTCTGGTAGTTCTCGAAGGAGTCGACGGAGGTGACCAGCAGGCCCGAGTTGCCGTTGGGCCGCAGCGCCGTGTCGATGTCGAACAGCTCGCCGGCGGCGGTGCGCACGGTCAGCCAGGTGATGAGCTTGCGCACGAAGCCGCCATAGATCTCGGCGGCGTTCTCGTCGGGGTCGTCGAAGAGGAAGACCACGTCCAGATCGCTGCCGTAGCCCAGCTCCTTGCCGCCGAGCTTGCCGTAGGCGACGACGGCGAACTGCGGATCCGGACGGTGCGCCTTGGCCTGGCGCGCCCAGGCCCAGCGGATGGCACAGTGCAGGATGGCGTCTGCCAGCGCGGTGAGGTCATCGGCCACCTGTTCGACGGTGATGCGGCCCTCTACGTCCCGCACCAGGGTGCGGAAGACCTCGGCATGGTGGGCGCGGCGCAGCGTGTCCAGCAGCGCTTCCTCGTTGGCCTCGCCGGAGCGTTCCCAAGCTTGGTGGCGCTCTTCCAGCTCGGCGATGAAGGCCGCGGCATCGAAGCGCTCCTGCAACTGGCGCGCGTCGGCCAGCTCGTCGATCACGCCCGGGTGCTGCATCAGGTAGCGCATCGGCCAGCGGGCCAGGCCCAGCAGGCGCAGCAAGCGCGCCTGCACGGCGGGCCGCTCGACCAGCAGCGAGAGATAGCTGTCGCGGCGCAGCAGCGGCTCCAGCCAATCGACAAAACGCAGCGCGGCATCGAGCGGCACTTCGCCTTCCATCACGGCCAGCGCCGCGCGCTTGACGAGCTTGGCCAGGCGCAGCTTGGCCTCCTCGCGCAGCCCGGCCACGCGCGGCTGGGCGACCCAGCTCTTGAGCTTCTCGCCCAGCTCGGCCGGCATCTTGTCCAGGAACTCCGGGCTGTCCACGGCCAGCGGCGGGCCCGAGCAGCCCTTGCAGCCGCTGTTGGCAGCGGGCTTTGGGCTGCCGTCGTGCAGCAGAGCGTCGAATTCAGTGGCGACCAGCTCGCGCAGGTCCAGCAGCTTGTCGAGGAAGGCGCAGGACTCGGTCTCGGACTGCTTCGGGCAATGAAAGCCCATGCTCAGCGCGATCCAGCGCAGGTCTTCGTCGGCCGAGGGCAGGCAGTGCGTCTGCTGGTCGTCGAGGAACTGCACGCGGTGCTCGACGCGGCGCAGGAACTCGTAGGCCTCGGCCAGGCGCTCTGCGGTCTCAGGCTTCATCAGCCCGCGTGCAGCCAGCAGGCGCAGCGCCTTGAGCGTGGAGCGGGTGCGGATCTCGGGGAACTGTCCGCCGCGCACGACCTGCAGCAGCTGGACGATGAACTCGATCTCGCGGATGCCGCCGCGCGAGAGCTTCACGTCGTTGGCGCGTTCGGGTCGACCCGCGGCGCGGCGCTGGGCCTCGTCGCGGATCTTGCGGTGCAGCTGGCGCAGGCCTTCGAACACACCGTAGTCCAGGTAGCGGCGGTAGACGAAAGGCGTCACCAGCTGGGCCAGCGCGCGGGCGCGGCGGAAGGATTCGGCGTTGAGCGGCGCGACGACGCGGCTCTTGAGCCAGGCAAAGCGCTCCCACTCGCGGCCCTGGACGAGGAAGTACTCCTCCAGCATGGACAAACTCACCACCGGCGGGCCCGAGTTGCCGTTGGGCCGCAGCGCCAGGTCCACGCGGAAGACCTGGCCGTCTTCGGTCACGTCACCAATCAGCGCATAAAGCCGCTTGGCCACGCGGGTGAAGTACTCGTGGGCGCTGATCGATTGCGCGCCGTTCGTTTGGCCATCGTCCTCGTACACATAGATCAGGTCGATGTCGGAGGAGACGTTCAGTTCACGCGCGCCGAGCTTGCCCATGCCCAGCACCCAGAACTCGATCACCTCGCCGGCCTCGTTCAGCGGTGCGCCATTGACTGCATCTTGCTCGCGACGAGCCTCGAGCAGCGCCAGGTCCAGCGTGGCCTCGGCCAGATGCGTCATGACCAGCGTCACGTCGGCCATCGAAGCGGCCTGTTCCACGTCCAGCACGGCCAGGCGTTCGATCACCAGCTGGCGGGTCACACGCAGGCTGCTGGCCAAGGGACGGCCTTCCGAGCGCAGGGCCTGGACCAGCGCGGTGATGGCTTCGCGGCCGGGCAGGCCGGGGCCCAAGCGGTGCAGATCTTCGGCATAGCGGCGCCGGATGCGCTGCACAAATCGGCTGTGGTCGGCCAGGGCCTGGGACGCGGTGAACGAGGTCATAGAATTTGCAGCATCCGCCGCCGCGGCTCCGACAAGAATCAATTGCACTTCTCTGCCCACGCCGCGATGCGGCTCCATCGACCTGCGCGCTTTCTCATGCGGGTTTTGCGCTGGGCCCTGGTGCTGCTCGGCGTGGCCTGGGGCTTGATCCTGCTGGCCTGGCTGGTTTTGCAGTGGGCGATTCTGCCGCACATCGACGATTGGCGTCCGAGGGTGGAGGCAGAGGCCAGTCGCCAATTGGGGACGAAAGTCCAGATCGGTGCGATGCAAGTCACGGCCGGCGGCATCAGTCCACGGCTGGAGCTGTCTGAAGTCCGTCTGCTCGACCCCACAGGCCGCCCGGCGCTGAGCCTGCCCAAGGTCACGGCGGTGATCTCCCCGCGTTCGATCTTCACCTTCAGCCTGAAGCTGGAACAGCTCGTGATCGACGGCCCGCAGCTGGAAGTGCGCCGCGACGGCACCGGCCGCATCTTCGTGGCCGGCCTGTCCATGCAGGGCGACGCCAACACCACGGCCGACGCCAGCCAGGTCCAGGCCTTCAACGACTGGTTCTTCTCGCAGACCGAGTTCGCCATCCGCCATGGCCGCATCCGCTGGGTGGATGAGCAGCGCCAAGCCGCGCCGCTGGAGCTTTCGGACCTGAACCTCGTGCTGCGCAACAGCCTGCGCCACCACGACATGCGCCTGGACGCCACGCCGCCCGAGGCCTGGGGCCAGCGTTTCTCGCTGCGCGGGCGCTTCACGCAGAAGCTGCTCAAGCGCCCCGGCGACCTGCGATTTTGGAGCGGGCAGCTCTTTGCCGAGCTGCCGCGCGCCGACCTGCGCGAGCTGCGCCGCTACGTCGACCTGCCCTTCGAGCTGAACGAGGGCGACGGCGCGCTGCGCGCCTGGGTGGATCTGCAGCAGGGCCAGCCGCAGTCCGTCACGCTGGACATGGGCCTGCGCGCCGTCAAGCTGCGCCTGAATGCCAAGGCCGAACAGCTGGAGCTGGAGCACATCGAAGGCCGGCTGCAGCTGTCGCGCGATGCCAAGACGCTCTCGCTCAAGGCCACACAGCTGGGCTTCAAGGGCGCGGACGGCCTGGACTGGCCGCGCTCCAACTGGGGCGTGAGCCTGCAGCTCTCCAACACGCAGACCGACCAGCTCGACAAGGCCAAGCTGCTGGGCGGCGAGGTTGCGGCCGAGCGGCTGGACTTCGGCCTGATGGCCAGCATCGCCGAGCGTCTGCCCATCGGCACGGCGCCGCGCGAATGGCTGGACCAACTCGATCCGCAAGGCGTGGTCAGCAACCTCAAGGCCAGCTGGAAGGGCCCGCTGGAGGCGCCGCTGACCTACCGCGTGCAGGCCAGCCTGCAAGGGCTCTCGGCCGAGCCGCGCGAATCGACGCACCCGGACGGCAGCCCGGGCATCGGCCGCCCCGGCCTGTCCGGCGCCAGCGTGCAGCTCGACGCCAACGAGAAGGGCGGCAGCGCGCAGCTGCAGATCGAGAAGGGTCACGTGGACGTGCCGGGGCTGTTCGAGGATGCCGAGCTGCCCATCGACCACCTCGCGGCCCAGCTGCAATGGAAGATCGAGGGCTCGCCGGCCAGGGTCGAGGTCAAGGTCGGCGCGCTGGAGATCCGCAACCCCGACCTGCGTGGCCGTTTCGAGGGCCAGTGGCACAGCGTGGCCAACAAGCCGGCCGGCTGGATGGAGCTCACCGGCCGCATCGAGCGCGTGGACGCCGAGCGGGTCCAGCGCTACCTGCCCGTGTGGCTGACGGACACGCGCAGCTACCTCAAGCGCGCCCTGCACGGCGGCCGGGCCGAGAACGTCAACGTGCTGGTGCGCGGCGAGCTGGACCGCTTCCCCTTCGATGCCCCCGTCGCCATCAAGGCCGGCGAACAGTTCCGCATCACCGCCGATGCGCGCACGGTCGGCCTGAGCTACGTGCCGCCCGATGTGGCGGGCCACACGCCGCCCTGGCCGCCGTTCGAGCAGATCGACGCCGGCCTCGTTTTCGAGCGTGCCGGCATGCAGATCGTCAACGGCCGCGCCCGAGCCCTGGGCTACGAGCTCTACGGCATCAACGGCGGCATCAAGGATTTCTCGCACCACCAGGCCGTGCTGACACTGGACGGCAACGGCCGCGGCCCGCTGCAGGAGCTGCTGGCCTTCATGCACGCCTCGCCGTTGGACGAGTGGACCGGCCATGGCCTGGCGCAGGCCACAGGCAGCGGCAATGCGGGGCTCAAGCTCTCGGTGGCCCTGATGCTCTCGGACATGAACCGATCGGCCGTCAAGGGCAGCCTGCTGCTGGCCGGCAACGAGCTGCGCATCCGGCCCGACGCGCCGCTGATGAGCAACGCCCGCGCCAAGATCGACTTCGACACCAAGGGCGTGCAGGTCACGGGTGGCCAGGCGCGTGTGGTGGGCGGCGATGCCAGCTTCGACGGCGGCACGCAGAAGGACGGCTCGCTGCGCTTCACCGCTTCCGGCACGGCCACGGCCGAGGCGCTGCGGCGCGCGAACGAGCTGGGCATCGTGGCGCGCGTCGCGCACTCGGCCACGGGGCAGGCGGCCTACAAGCTGCAGCTGGCCTTCCCGAGCAGCGCGCAGGGCGGCGGCATGGACCTGAGCGTGGCGAGCAACCTCGTCGGCCTGGCTCTGAACCTGCCGGCGCCGCTGAACAAGGATGCCGACACCAACCTGCCGCTGGCCGTGCGCATCACGCCGCAAGGCACGAACCGCGACGAGCTGCGCGTGGAGCTGGGCAAGCTCTTCGCCATGCAGTACCAGCGCGACACCAGCGGCGACACGGCCAAGGTGCTGCGCGGCGCCGTGGCCTTGCAGGACGCGCTGCCGACGCTGCCGCAATCGGGCGTCCTGGGCCAGGCGCGCATCGGCACGCTCAATGTGGATGCGTGGCTGACACAGTTCGGCGGCGGTGGTGGCGCAGGCAGCGGCAACAGCAGCGACGCACTGGACTCCGGCTACATGCCCGAGAGCATCGAGCTCAAGGCGCAAAGCGTGCTGCTGACCGGCCGCACACTGCGCAACCTGAGCGGCACGGTGGGTCGCGTCAGCTACGGCAACGGCATGAGCGGCTGGAGCCTCAAGGTCGACGCCGAGCAACTGGCCGGCCGCATCGAGCTGCAGCTGGCGCGCTCCGGCCAGCTGGCGCGCGTTCATGCGCGCCTGAGCCGGCTATCGATCCCGAAGCAGGAAGTGGATTCCGTGACCGAGCTGCTCGATCGCGGCCTCGAACACGAAGCCGGCCAGGTGCCGGCGCTGGACATCGTGGCCGAAGAGTTCGAACTCAAGGGCAAGAAGCTCGGCAAGCTCGAAATCGACGCGCAGTCCAGCGGTGCAGCGCGCGACTGGCGCTTGGCCCGGCTCAGCGTCAGCAATCCCGATGGCCGGCTCGCCGCCACCGGCAACTGGTCGGCCAAGGCCGGTGGGCCGCGCCGCACCGAACTGGACTGGACGCTGGATGTCTACGACGCCGGCAAGCTGCTGCAACGCATGGGCATGGGCGAAGTGCTGCGCCGCGGCAAGGGCCAGCTGACCGGCCACCTGGGCTGGACCGGCTCGCCGATGGCGCTGGATTTCCCCAGCATGACCGGCTCGCTCAAGCTGCAGCTCGACGCCGGCCAGTTCCTCAAGGCGGAGCCCGGCGTGGGTCGGCTGCTCGGCGTGCTCTCGCTGCAATCGCTGCCGCGCCGGCTGCTCTTCGATTTCCGCGATGTGTTCTCCGAAGGCTTCGCCTTCGACGGCGTGACCGGCGACGTGGCCGTGGCGCGCGGCGTGGCCAGCAGCGCCAACCTGAAGGTCAAAGGCGTGCAGGCCGCCGTGCTGATCGATGGCCGTACCGATCTGGCTGCTGAAACGCAAGACCTGCGCGTCGTCGTCATTCCCGAGATCAATGCCGGCGGCGCCTCGCTCGCCTATGCTGCGATCAACCCGGCCATCGGCCTGGGCACCTTCCTCGCGCAGCTGCTGCTCTCCAAGCCCATGGCCGAAGCCGGCACGCGCGAGTTCCACATCACCGGCACCTGGGACGATCCCAAGGTCGAAAAGCTCGAATCGCCTCGCGCCGAGGCCACAGCAGCACCGCAGGAAGGAAAGCAGCGATGAAGTTGGCCGCAATCCAGATGGTTTCCACGCCCGATCTCGAACGCAATCTCGCAGCCGCTCGGCGCCTGCTCGAGGAAGCCGCAGCCGACGGCGCCAAGGTCGCAGCACTGCCCGAGTACTTCTGCTTCATGGGCGTTGGTGACGAAGCCAAGCTGGCGCTGATCGAAGAAGACGGCGTGGGCCCCATCCAGTCGATGTTGTCGAACGCCGCGCGCGAGCTTGGCCTGTGGATCATCGGCGGCACCCTGCCCATGCGCTCGATCGACCCGACCCGCGCCCGCAACAGCTGCTGTGTCTTCGCGCCCGACGGCCGCCGGGTGGCGCGCTACGACAAGATCCATCTCTTTTGCTTCGACAACGGCCGCGAGCGCTACGACGAAGGCCGCGTGCTCGAAGCCGGCTGGTGCCCACCACCGCGGATATCAACGGCCTGCGCTGCGGCCTGTCCATCTGCTACGACCTGCGCTTCCCCGAGCTCTACCGCGCCATGGGCGACTGCCAGCTGATCAGCGTGCCGGCCGCCTTCACCTACACGACGGGCGAAAAACACTGGGAGCTGCTGCTGCGCGCCCGCGCCGTCGAGAACCAGAGTTACGTCATCGCCAGCGCCCAAGGCGGCAAGCACGAGAACGGCCGCCGTACCTGGGGCCACAGCATGGTCATCGACCCCTGGGGCGAGGTGCTGGCCTGCGTGCCGGAAGGCGAGGGCGTGGCGCTGGCGGAATTCAATCCGGCGAGGCTGAAGCAGGTGCGGGAGCAGTTGCCGGCGTTGCAGCATCGGGTGATCTGAGAGCAGGGGTGGTCCGGCAGCGAGTTTTGCTGCTGGTTCCGAGCGTTCGTTTCTGAGTGGAAATGGCTGCTCAATGGATGCTTCTTGTGACAGTGCCCACGGTCACGCTCCAGCGATACTCGCCAAGGGCTCCGGCGCTCAGTGCGAACCGCAGGCCCTACCCATTTGCCCACGGGTGCGGCCTCAGCTACCGCTGACCGGCCCAGGTGAACGACAGTCAAAGTGGAGTGGCAACCCGTTGAACAAGATGCGGAATCGGCCCGCGGATGAGGCCTTTCGGAATGGCGTTGCAGCTTTCAATGCAGGACGATTGGCGGAATCAGAACGACTGCTCAAAGTCGTGCTTGCTGCCCAGCCTCGGCACGTGACCTCGCTGCGCTTGCTCGGAGCCATTGCTTTGCGCACTCAGCGTCCTGCCGATGCCGTTCAATGGCTGCGCAACGCCGTCCAAGAAGCGCCCGATGCCGCCAGTTGCCACAACCTGGGCCTCGCGTTGCGCGGTATCGGCGACCATGTTGCGGCGTTGGCTTCGTTTCGACAGGCCGCCTCCTTGGATCGGAGCTTCGTCGATAGCAGGGTTGAAGCCGCTCAATCCTTGAGCCATGTCGGCGATATCCAAGGCGCCATGCGCGCCTTTCTTGACCTCACTTCCCAAGAGCCGAAAGTCTTGGCCGGCCACATGGGCCTCTCGGCGCTTCTTGAGCATGCTGGACAGATCGAGGACGCAGTCGGGGTCCTCTCGAATGCAGTTGCCGTGTTTCCTACCGAGCCTCAGATCTATCTGCGTCTCGGAAATCTTCTCGCCGGGCAAGGACGCTGGGATGCAGCCGAGCGCTGCTATGCCGGCGTTTGCAAGCTTCAACCCGACAACGCCAATGCCCAGCACAACTGGGGTGTGTCTCTTCTGGAATTGGGAAGGGCACAGGAAGCCATTGCTGCGTATGAGCGTGCCATCGAAGTGAATCCGGGGTATGCCTATGCCTACTATTCCTTGGGCTTGGCGTATCAGACCCTGAATCTGCCAGAGGCAGCTCTCATCGCATTTGACTGCGCGATTCAGCTAGATGCCAACAACGTCCAGTACGTTGTTGAGCGCGCCCGGATGCGGGTGAGCTTGGGTCAACACGCAGAGGCGTTGAAAGATCTGGATCGATTGATCGGCCAAGGAGCGGCCGACACGACGATTCAAAATTTGCGCGGTCTTGCCCTCAAGAATCTCCGGCGCCCAGACGAAGCGATGGCTGCATTCAATGCCGCCGTCGCGCTGAAGCCTGACCATGCCGAGGCGTTGAGCAATCGAGGCAACCTCTGGATGTTGCAGCGCAAATTTGCGCGAGCGCTTGACGACTTGACCGCAGCCGTTGCCCTGCAGCCCTCGATGGACTGGCTTCAGGGCAATCATGCGTACGCCGCCGCCCACATCTTCGACTGGTCCAGTCTCGATGCCGAAATCGCGGAGATCTCAATGGGGGTCCGCAAAGGTGCGCGTGTCATTCAGCCGTTGGCATTGCAAACGCTCGTGGACGACCCGCAGCTGCAGCAAGCGGCTGCTCGAATCTGGACCGAAGCGACTTGCCCTCAGCGACGAGCCGTAGGCGAGAAAGCACCCGCTCGAACTGACGGGCGCATTCGGATTGCGTACGTCTCCAGGGACTTCAAGTCTCACCCGGTGTCGTTCTTGATCTCCGAGGTCATCGAGCTCCATGACCGAGAACGGTTCGAGGTCATCGGCATCCACTACGGTGCCAAGAGCAACGATCCCGCGCAGGATCGGTTGCGCGATGCCTTTGACAGCTTTCTCGACGTCGAGCACCTGAGCGATGAAATGATCGGGAAGCTGTGCCGAAGCACCGAGATCGACATCGCCATCGACCTTTCAGGCTTCACCGATGGCGCGCGCAGCGGCATCTTCTCCATGGGGGCTGCGCCCATCCAGGTCTCCTACCTCGGGTACCTGGGCACGGCCGGTGCACCGCTGTACGACTATCTGATCGCCGATCGCCACATCATTCCGTCCAGCGCCAGGTCGGCCTACGCCGAGAAGATTGCCTTCCTGCCGTGGTATCAGGCCAATGACAGGAAAAGGCCCAGGCCTGAAGCAACTGTTGGCCGGACTGCGTTGGGATTGCCGGAAGCGGGCTTCGTCTACTGCTGCTTCAACAATCCATGCAAGATTTCACCCGCGACCTTCGCTTCCTGGGCTCGCATCCTTCATGACGTTCCAGGCTCCGTGCTCTGGCTGCTGGGTGAAGATGATCAAGCGCCGCAGCACCTTCGAGCAACCGCGCAGGCCATGGGGCTGGACCCGGCACGGCTCGTCTTCGCAGCGCGGGCAGACAGGACCCACTACCTGGCCAACCTGGCGACGGCGGATCTTTTCCTGGACACCCTGCCGTACAACGCGGGGACCACAGCCAGCGATGCGCTGTGGATGGGCCTCCCCGTGCTCACTCAACGTGGCGAATCATTCCAAGCTCGCGTCGCATGCAGCGTTCTTGAGGCAGCCGGGCTCCCAGACTTGGTTGCCGGCGACGAGGCCACCTATGTCGAGCTGGCGGTGAAGCTGGGCAATCAGCGAGAGCACTATCAAGATGTCCGGCGACGTGTTGCCACCGAAGTGCGGGCCTCCCGGCTGTTCGATACCGCTGCGTTCACACGCAACCTCGAGACCGCGTACAGCCACATGGTGATTCGCTCGACACAAGGACTACCTCCGGAAGACCTGGCAGAACGGTCGGATCATTGATCGGCAGTGCAGCAGTTCAATTGCATGAAAGTGAGCGTACAGAGAGCGTACAGAGAGCGTACAGATCTCGTCGCCCAGCGCTGCCTCAGATGCCGAGCCGAACCCCGCCCGGAACGTAAGCCGCGCAAGCCGTCACTGACCGCCGCGCGCTCTGTCTTGAATCGATTGCGCCAGACAGCGCAAGCTCAAGCATTGCGATCCACCCGCAACGCCAGCACCACGGAGCTGTGCGTCCTCAGCACGCCCTCGATCTCCCCGATCTCGTCCAGCAGCGCATCCAGCCGCGCCGTCGATTCGGCACTGAGCAGCGCCAGGTAATCGAACTCGCCACTGACCGAGGCGAGCTTCAGCAGCTCTGGAATCCTTGTCAGCGCGCGCACCACCTCGCGCCCAGCCTTCGGTTGCACCGTGATGCCCACATAGGCCTGCACCGCGCGATCGGCGGCCTCGCTGCCCAGTCGGACCGTGTAGCCGACGATGGCACCTGAAGACTCCAGCCGCGCCAGCCGCGCCACCACCGTCGTGCGCGCCACGCCGAGCTTGCGGGCCAGCTCGGCCGTGCTGGCGCGGGCGTTGGCCTGCAGCAGGGTGAGCAGCTTGCGGTCGACGCCGTCGAGATTCATCGTTATCCCTGAAATGATGCGATTCGTCGGCATTGTCTGACGAATCGTCCGTGATCTGCTTTTTTTCGACGAAACGGCGCTTTATTTCGTCCGGCGCTCTTCCTAGACTGCGACCAGCCCTCCCGCTGCATTTCTCTTTCTCTCCAGGAAGCACCCCCATGAAGATCGCCCTGCTCGGCGCCGGACACATCGGCCAGACCATCGCCCGCCTGCTGCACGCCACCGGCGACTACACCGTCACCGTGGTCGACAAGAACAAGGGCGCGCTTGACAAGCTCGCGGCCGAGGGCATTGCCGGCTCGCTGGTGGACACCGAAGACAAGGCAGCACTCGCCGCCGCCCTGCGCGGCAAGGACGCCGTCGTCAACGCGCTGCCGTATCACCTGGCCATCACCGCCGCCCACCTCTCGCTGGAAGCCGGCTGCCATTACTTCGACCTGACCGAAGACGTGGCCGCCACCAAGGAGATCAAGCGCATCGCTGAAGGCGCCAAGACGGCCTTCATGCCGCAGTGCGGCCTGGCGCCTGGCTTCATCGGCATCGTGGCCCATCACCTGGCCAAGAGCTTCGACTCGCTGCACGACGTGAAGATGCGCGTCGGCGCGCTGCCGGCCTTCCCGACCAACGCGCTGAAGTACAACCTGACCTGGAGCGTGGACGGCCTCATCAACGAGTACTGCCATCCCTGCGAGGCGATCTTCGATGGCGAAGCCATCCAGGCGCTGCCGCTTGAAGGCCTGGAGCACTTCTCGCTCGATGGCACCGAATACGAAGCCTTCAACACCTCGGGCGGCCTCGGCACCTTGTGTGAAACCTGGGAAGGCAAGGTCAAGAACCTCGACTACAAGACCGTGCGCTACCCCGGCCACCGCGACCTGATGCAGTTCCTGCTCGGCGACCTGCAGCTGAAGAACGACCAGGAAAAGCTCAAGGACATCATGCGCAAGAGCATGCCGGCCACCATGCAGGACGTGGTGCTGGTGTTCGTGACCGTATCGGGCATGAAGAACGGCCATCTGCTGCAGGAAGTCTTTGCCCGCAAGATCTTTGCCGAGCGCGACGAGACCCATCCGCTGTCCGCCATCCAGATCACCACCGCTGCGGGCATCTGCGCTGCTGTGGACCTGTTCCGCGAAGGCAAGCTGCCGCAGAAGGGCTTCGTCCGTCAGGAAGAGGTGAAGCTGCCGGAGTTCCTGGCCAACCGTTTCGGCAAGGCTTATCAGCAGTCGCGCCAAGTGGAATCCATTGGTTGAGGACAATCGCGTCATGAACACGAACGAACTCCTCTCCTCCCTCGGCGTTGCCGCATCCGCTTTCACGGGCGGCACGCTGCAGGTCCGCTCCCCCATCGACGGCGCCCAGATCGGCGCCGTGCACGAAGCCAGCGCCGCCGACATGACGGCCGCCGTGGCCCGAGCGCACGAGGCCTTCTTGCAATGGCGCACCGTGCCCGCCCCGAAGCGCGGCGAGCTCGTGCGCCTCTTCGGCGAAGAGCTGCGCGCCAACAAGACGGCCCTGGCCCGCCTGGTCTCGCTCGAAGCCGGCAAGGTCAGCAGCGAGGGCGAGGGCGAAGTCCAGGAGATGATCGACATCTGCGACTTCGCCGTTGGCCTCTCGCGCCAGCTGCACGGTCTGACCATCGCCAGCGAACGCCCCGGCCACCGCATGATGGAGCAGTACCTGCCGCTCGGCGTGGTCGGCATCATCAGCGCCTTCAACTTCCCCGTGGCCGTGTGGGCCTGGAACAGTGCGCTGGCGCTGGTCTGTGGCGACACCTGCATCTGGAAGCCGAGCGAGAAGACGCCGCTGACGGCCCTCGCCACGCAGGCGCTGTTCGAGAAGGCCGTTGCCCGCTACGCAGGCGCGCCCGCCCACCTCTCGCAAGTGCTCAATGGCCGCGCTGCGGTCGGCGAAGCGATGGTGGACGACGCGCGCGTGGCGCTCGTCTCTGCCACCGGCTCCACCCGCATGGGCCGCGCTGTCGGTCCGCGCGTGGCCGCGCGCTTCGGCCGCTGCCTGCTGGAGCTCGGCGGCAACAACGCCATCATCGTCACGCCCAGCGCCGACCTGGACCTCGCGGTGCGCGGCATCCTCTTCGGCGCCTACGGCACGGCCGGCCAGCGTTGCACGACGACGCGTCGCGTGATCGCGCATGAGTCGATCCACGACGAACTCGTTTCGCGCCTCGACCGCGCCCGCGCCCAGCTCAAGATCGGCGACCCGACCGTGGCCGGTCACCTGATCGGCCCGCTGATCGACAAGGCCGCCTTCGACGGCATGCAAGCCGCGCTGAAGGCGGCACGCGAACAGGGCGGCGAGGTCAGCGGCGGCGAACGTGCGCTGGCCGACAAATACCCCGGCGCCTTCTATGCCGTGCCGGCCCTGGCGCGCATGCCGGCGCAGACGGACATCGTCCGCCACGAGACCTTCGCGCCCATCCTCTACACGCTGAAGTACAAGACGCTGGAGGAGGCCATCGCGCTGCAGAACGACGTGCCGCAAGGCCTGTCCTCCGCGATCTTCACGAACGATGTGCGCGAGGCCGAGGCCTTCATGAGCGCCAGCGGTTCCGACTGCGGCATCGCCAACGTCAACATCGGCACCAGCGGCGCCGAGATCGGTGGCGCCTTCGGCGGCGAGAAGGAAACCGGCGGCGGTCGCGAGAGCGGCTCCGATGCATGGAAGGCCTACATGCGCCGCACCACCAACACGGTGAACTACTCGCGCGAACTGCCGCTCGCGCAAGGCGTGAAGTTCGACGTCTGAGCCAACGCCTGCGCGCTTGCCCCTAGGTAGGCGACCCGAGTCGCCGCCTGGGGCTGTTCATCGAGAATCCCGCGGAGCCTGCAGCAGACAGGCTGCAGCAGCAGGGAGTCTCGATCGATGTTGTTCCAATGTTTGAAGGCGCGCGCCTTCCTCTTCTTCGCCTTCACCGCTGCCTTCGGTGCCGGCGAGTTTGCCCAGGCGGCCTCGCTGGTCGGAGCCGTTCCCGATTGGGTGCGCCCCCTGCAAGCCCCAGCGCCGCTGCCGGTGACGCCCGAAGGCGAGGGCGTTCAGTACCTGCTTGTGGATCGGCAGACGCGGGTCGCGCCGGGCACGGTGGCCACCTACCGGCATTTTGTCCAGCGGGTCCAGTACGAGAGCCAGCTGGCCGAGTCTTCCGAGATCAGCATTGATTTCGCGCCCAGCTATCAGCGCCTGATCCTGCACCACGTCCAGGTGCGGCGCGCCAATGGCGTGGTCGACAAGCTGCGTCCCGCCGCTATCCAGCTGCTGCAGCGCGAACGCGATCTGGAAGCGCGCATCCTCGATGGCCGCCGCACGGCCCACCTGGTGCTGGAAGACATCCGCGTCGGCGACATCGTGGACTACGACTACACGATCGAAGGCGGCAATCCGGCGCTGGCCAACATCCGCTACGGCCGTTGCGACCTGCAGTTCTCGCTGCCCGTCGAGCGCGTGAGCTGCCGCCTGCTTTGGCCGCAGCAGCGCGAGCTTCAGAGCCTGGCCGCCAACGGTGCGGAAGCCCCGAAGACGGCCGATGCGGGCGGTGGCTACCGCGAGCTCATCTGGGAGCGCCGCCACCAGCCGGCGCTGAAGGTCGAGGACGACGCGCCGGCCTCGTTCGATCCCTATCCGCACGTCGAGTGGGGCGACTCGCTGAAATGGGGTGACGTGGTGAGCTGGGCGCTGCCGCTCTATCGCCTGCCTGCCCAGCTCGGGCCGGAGCTCGAACGTGAGCGCGACACGCTGCGCAAGACGGCCGCGAGTGATGAAGAGCGCACCGCCGAGGCGCTGCGGCTCGTGCAGGGCAAGGTCCGCTACCTGGGCATCGAGATCGGCGAAGGCTCCTATGCGCCGCGCGCGCCCGAACTCGTCTTCCATCGCCGCTTCGGCGACTGCAAGGACAAGGCGCTGCTGCTGACGGCCCTGCTGCGCAGTCTGGGCATCGAGGCTTCTCCAGCCCTGGTCAACACGAGCAGCCGACAGGCGCTGGCCGGGGTGATGCCCTCGCCGGTCCAGTTCGATCACGTCATCGTCAAGGTGAAGATCGGCGCCCGCAGCTACTGGCTCGATCCCACGCGCGCCACGCAATACGGCACGCTCGACACCATCGCCCAGGCCGACTACCGGCAGGCCCTGGTCATCGACCCGCAGGCGCACGGACTGGAGGCCATGGCCAGGCCCGAAGCGGCGCTCGGCAAGCGCCGCATGCAAGTCAGCATCGATGCCACCGGCGGCGCGGCCAAGCCCGCCAGCATGCAGGTGCGCGCCGTGCACGCCGGCGCCGCCGCGGATCGGCTGCGCGCGGACCTGGACCGTCAGAGCCGCGAGGATCTGCAGAAGGCCTACCTGAACTTCTACGCTGGCTACTACCCGGGAATCAGCGTGGCCGCGCCGCTGCAGGTCCAGGACGACACGACGCGCAACGAGCTCGTCACGATCGAGCACTACAGCGTGCCCGAACTGTGGCACCGGCCCAAGGACGACAAGCGGCTGCAGGCGGCGATCTTCTCCGGCGAGCTGAACGAGTACCTCAAGACCACGGGCAAGCCGCGGCGCACCGCGCCCTTGCAGCTGGCCTATCCGATGGATGTGGAAGTCAGCAGCGAAATGCGCCTGCCGCGCGGTTGGGGCGGCAAGCCCTCGGACGCGCACATCGCCGGCCCCGGCTTCGAATACCGCAGCAAGGTGACCTGGCCCAGCGCCGACAAGGTCGTCGTGACCGAGGCCTACAAGAGCCTGGACGACGAAGTGCCCGCGCTCGAGGCCCAGGACTACAACGACAAGATCAATCGCGCCAAGAATTCGCTCGGCTACACGCTGTACGACCTGCAGGCACAGGGCGCAGGCGGCGGCACGGGCGCAGGAGGCGTCAACTGGCCGGTGCTGGTGATCGGCCTGGGGCTACTTGCCGCCCTGGCGCGCGGCGCATGGCGCCTGTACCAATGGGACCCCGCGCCGTCCTTGTCCGTCTACCCTGATGGTCCTCGCGGCCTCGGTGGCTGGCTGCTGTTGCTGGGCTTCGGTCTGCTCGTTCGCTTGGGCATGGGCGTCTCCGAACTGGCCGGCATTCTGCCCGCCTACTCGATCGACAGCTGGAACGTCCTCACCACGCCCGGAGGAGAGGCCTATCACGCGCTGTGGGCGCCCGTCATGCTGATCGAGCTCGCCGCGGTGCTCACCTTCGTGATCGGCGCGGGCTTGCTGCTCGTGCTGTTCTGCCGCCGGCGCAGCAGCTTCCCGCGGCTGATGATGGCCCTGATGTGGACGGTCGTGGTCTTCACCGGTGTCGATGCAGTGCTCGTGCATCTGTTGCCCGTGGCCCAGACCGGCAGCACGGGCAGCACGGGCAGCGGCGCGGAGTGGTTCCGCGCCTTGCTGTCGGCGGCGATCTGGTCGAGCTACCTCGATCGATCGCGCCGCGTGGCCAACACCTTTGTGGAGCGGCGCTTTGCGCCCGCGCCCGCACCGACCCACAGCGAGAATCTCTCTTCGCTCGCGGAGGAAGAGCCGGCGACTTGAATTTCTCATGCTATAGTCGCGCCTCTTCGGAAGTGACCGAAGCACCTGCCCAGGTGGCGGAATTGGTAGACGCACTAGTTTCAGGTACTAGCGGGTAACTCCGTGGAGGTTCGAGTCCTCTCCTGGGCACCAAGATTGAGAAGGCCAGCACGAAAGTGCTGGCCTTTTTCGTTGGCGCGTCTCAGTGGCCCGAGATCAGTCGCTCGACGATCTTCTCGTACCGCTGCAGATGGTCCGGCGGCGGCGGCGCCACGGGCAGGCTGAAGTCCGGCCAGTTGGTGGCCCACCCGATCGCGCCGCCATGGTCTACCGGCCACAGGGGCCAGTGCTCATGCTGAACCGGATCGTTCGCGGGCTTGCTCACCTGCGCTGAGGTCTGCAGCACCACGCCATCGTTGACCACCTGCTTGCCAATCCCGCCAATCGCCCGGACCAGCAGGAACAGCGGCGACCCGATGGGGATCTTGCGCCCGTCGCACGCGATGTCGACGTAGCGCACAGTCTGGTCCTCGACATCGAGCGCTTGCAGCGTGGGGTGACCGGCAAGATCGGCAAGCGCCCCGCGATCGAGTTTGACCGCACCCGCAAAGCCCGCCGGCGTCAGCAATCCCAGCCCGGCTGCAAAAGAGTTCTGCGTGGTCAAGGCACTCGCAACGGGCGAGCCGAGGTGCGGTGTGGCAATGCACACCAGCGACTTGATCCGGCGCCGCAGATCGCTGTCGCGTTCCAGCACGCGCCGCGTGTCCAGGCCGCCCATGCTGTGCGCGATCACGTGAAGAACGGACGACGGGTCCGGGAACCGCATGCGCAACTGGCGCGCCAGCTCCAGGCTGCGTGCCTCGATCGTGCCGGTCGGTGGCACCGTGGGCTGGAAGACGGTGTGGCCCATCGCCCGCAGATGCGGCGCCACGTCTCGGAAATACGGCAAGAGTTTGTATCGGGCGGCGGCTTCACCGTAGCCCAGATAGCCGTGTGCCAGCACGATGTTCATGAACGTCTCCCGCGATTTCGTGCATGTTCAGCAGCCTGCGCGCGAGGCGCCTCAGGTTTTTCCCTTTGTCCATCGGCATTGCGCTCGTTTTTTCGTAGAGAATGCGCTCCGCCCGTGATCGTCGGGCATTTCAATGAGACGAGAACTCTGAATGAACAAGACTGAACTGATCGAGCACCTGGCTGGCAAGCATGAACTGACCAAGGCCGAAGCTGGCCGTATCGTCGAGACCCTGCTGGAAGCCGTGGTCACGACCGTCAAGAAGGGCGGCGTGGTGTCCATCCCCGGCTTCGGCTCCTTCAAGCAGCACGCCCGCGCAGCTCGCACCGGCGTGAACCCCAGCACCGGCGAGAAGATCAAGATCGCCGCTGCCAAGCTGCCCAAGTTCACCCCGGGCGCTGGCTTCAAGGCCGCCGTGGACCCCAAGGCTGCTGCTCGCAAGGCCGAGAAGGCTGCTGCCAAGCCCGCCAAGGCTGCCAAGCCCGCCGCCAAGGCCAAGAAGAAGTAATTCGGAATTCGCACTGACAACAGTGCGATGAACGGAAAGCGAAACGGCCGAGGACCCGCAAGGGCCTCGGCCGTTGTCATTGGCGCGCCGGCTTGTGGCACAGTTCGCGCACCCGCTGCGCAAGCAGCCGCAGTCTCTGCAAGAGAACGAGAACGCCCTTGGCAACGAGCCGACCCGCACGCGCCCCCGGCGCCGCCCCCACCATCATCGACGTGGCCGAGCAGGCCGGCGTGTCGATCAAGACCGTCTCCCGCGTGCTCAACCAGGAGCCCGGCGTCAACGTCAAGACGCGCGAGCGCGTGCTCGAGGTGGTGGCCGAACTCAAGTACCGGCCCAAGCTCTCGGCGCGCAGCCTGGCCGGCGCGCGCAGCTTCCTGATCGGCCTGCTGTACTACGACCCTTCTGCCGCCTACGTGGGCGGTGTGCAGCAGGGCGCCACGCTGCGCTGCCGCGAGGCCGGCTATCACCTCGTCGTCGAATCCCTGCACAACGACTCGCCCGACCTGCAGCAGCAGATCGAGCACATGGTGCTGGCGCTGCGGCCCGACGGCATGGTGCTGACGCCGCCGCTGTGCGACAACCCGAAGGTGCTGGAAGCGCTGCGCGCCACGGCCACGCCCTGCGTGCTGGTCTCGCCCGGCACGCATCCGGGCCAGCGTACGGCGCGTGCGCGCATGCAGGCCGCGCTGCCCTCGGTGGGCATGGACGACGTGCATGCGGCCGAGGAAGTCACCAACCTGCTCATCAGCCTGGGCCACAAGCGCATCGCCCACATCAAGGGCGCTTCCGACCAGGCCGCGGCAGGCCAGCGCTACCAGGGCTTTCTCAACGCGATGAAGCAGCACAAGCTGCCCGTCGATCCCGAGCTGGTCTATCAGGGCGACTTCAACGTCAACAGCGGTGTCGAAGGTGCGCACCAGTTGCTCTCTCGCCGCGTGCGGCCCACGGCCGTGTTTGCGGCCAACGACGACATGGCGCTGGGCGTGCTCGCCGCGGCGCAGCGCCTGGGCCTGTCGGTGCCGCAGGACCTCTCCATCGTCGGCTTCGACGACAGCCCCTCGGCCAGCCTCGTGTGGCCGCCCTTGACCACCGTGCGTCAGCCGCTGGCTGACATGGCCCGCGTGGCGGTGGACATGCTGATCACGCCGCCGGCGTCGCAGCAAGGGGCGGCGCCGCACCGCATCCTGCCGCACGAGCTGATCGTGCGCCACTCCACAGCCGCTCCTCCGCGCTGAGTCCAATCCGCCAGGCCGCCGATCGGGCGGGGCGAACATCGGTTTTTACTTAGTGTTCAAGCCATTGACAACGTTGTCCATGCTTGCCTACCATGCACCCGCTCAGGCTGAGGCAGGCGCTGGGCTGACCCTATAGCGACAACACATAACGACAACGTCAGGAGACACCGTCCGCTCATGAGCCAAGATCCGCAGCGCATTGCCGCCTCGTTCGGCCCCGACTTCGTCTGGGGCTCCGCCACCAGCTCCGCCCAGATCGAGGGCGCTGCCTTCGAAGGCGGCAAGGGCGAATCCATCTGGGACCGCTTCTGCCGTCAGCCCGGCGCCATCAACGACGGCTCCAACATCGACGTCGCCTGCGACCACGTCCGCCTGTTCAAGGACGACGTGGCCCGCATGAAGTGGCTGGGCCTGAAGGCCTACCGCTTCTCGATCTCCTGGCCGCGCGTGCAGCCGGACGGCGAGGGCGCATGGAACGAGGAAGGCTTCGCGTTCTACGACCGGCTGATCGAAGAGCTGCGCGCCAACGGCATCGAGGCTCACTGCACGCTCTACCACTGGGACTTGCCGCAGGCGCTGGACGAACGCATCGGCGGCTGGCTCTCGCGCGAAGTCGTGCCGCGCTTTGCCGCCTACGCCGCCGAGGTGGCCCGCCGTTTCGGCAGCCGGCTGGCATCAATTGCCACGCACAACGAACCCTGGTGCACGGCCACGCTGGGCTACGAGAAGGGCCAGTTCGCGCCCGGCCGCAAGAGCCGCGCCGAGGCCTACCAGGTCTCTCACCACCTGATGATGTCGCACGGCGCCGCGATCCAGGCCATGCGCGCGGTCACGAAGTGCAAGCTCGGCATCGTGCTCAACCACACGCCCAGCTTCCCGGCCGAAGACACCGAGGCTGACCGCACGCTCACCCGCATCGACGACGGCACCAATGTGCGCTGGTACATGGACGCCGTGTTCCGCGGCTGCTACCCGGCCGACATCATCGAATGGCTGGGCGCCGACGCGCCGAAGATCGAGCCCGGTGACATGGCCATCGTGCTGCAGCCGATGGATTTCCTAGGCATCAACTTCTACACGCGCGGCTTCTTCAGCACCAAGAGCCCTCCGGTGCCCGCGCCGGGCAAGCTCGGCTTCACTGACATGGGCTGGGAGATTTACCCCGCTGGCGCTGACGCAGCACCTGGTGCGCATCACCCGCGAATACACGCCGCCGCCCATCCTCATCACCGAGAACGGCATGGCGAATCCGGACGTTGTGGCCGCCGATGGCGCCGTGCACGATCAGGCGCGCATCGACTACCTGAGCCTGCACCTGCAAGCCGTGGCGCGGGCGAACGAGCTGGGTGCCGACGTGCGCGGGTACTTCTACTGGAGTCTGCTCGACAACTTCGAGTGGAACTCCGGCTACGCCAAGCGCTTCGGCATCTTCCATGTGGATTACGCCACCCAGGTGCGCACGCCCAAGGACAGCGCCCACTGGTACCGCGCCATGATCGCCGCGCACAAAGGTGGCTGAACGCAAGAGCCGCTAAAGTTCGAGCCCACACCCACTTTCAAAGAAGAGTCTGCTCGTGAAACTGCCGCGTCTTCTGGCCGATATCGGAGGTACCCATGCACGCTTTGCCAGCCAAGCCGCGCCGGGTCAGCCACTCGTCGAAACAGGCCGCTATGCCTGTGCCGATTTCCCTTCGCTGGAAGACGCGCTGCGCCATCACCTGAAGGAGCGTGGGCTGGAAAAGCCGCGCGACGTGGCCATCGGCATCGCCACGCCGATCACCGGCGATCGCGTGGCGATGACGAACAACGCCTGGGCGTTCTCCATCGACGCGATGAAGACCTCGCTGGGCGCCCAGCGCTTGCTGGTCATCAACGACTTCACCGCCCTGGCGCTTTCGCTGCCGGCGCTGCCCGCCGAGGCCTTCACGCCCATCGGCGGCGGCACGGCCGTGGCCAGTGCGCCGCTGGCGCTGCTGGGCGCGGGCACGGGTCTTGGCGTGTCGGGTCTGCTGCCCGCGGGCCATGCCTGGGTGCCGCTGGCGGGCGAGGGTGGCCACGTCACCATCGCCGCCACGTCCATCGAGGAAGAAGACCTGTTGCGCGCGCTGCGCGACCGCTTCCAGCACGTCTCGGCCGAGCGTGTGCTGTCCGGCCAAGGCATCGAGAACCTCTACCGCGCGCTGATGCAGCTGCAGGGTGCCGAACCGACCCTGGCCACGGCCCGCGAGATCGGCGTTGCCGCACGCGACGGCACGGATGCCACCGCCGTGCGGGCGCTGAAGCACTTCAGCGCCTTCCTCGGCCAGGCGGCCGGCAACCTGGCGCTGACGCTGGGTGCGCGCGGTGGTGTGTACGTGGGCGGCGGCATCGTGCCGCAGCTGGGCTCGGCCTTCGACCAGGCGCTGTTCCGCCAGCATTTCGAGGCCAAGGGGCGATTCGCCAACTACCTGTCGGCGATTCCTACGCTGCTGGTGCAGGCCAGCGACGAGGCGGCCTTGCTCGGCGCCAGCGTCGCGTTGAACTGAAGAAGTTCAGGCCAGCTTTTCGAAATGCTCGACGTTGGGCGGGCCGTCGAAGAACGGGCCGACGATGGCGCGCCATTGCGGGAACAGCTCGCCGCCGCGGAAATGCACCGTGTGGTCTTCGAGCGTGGCCCATTCGATCATCAGCACATAGCGCTCCGGCGATTCGATACCGTGCTCCACGCGGGCGTTGAGGAAGCCCTGCGCTTTGGAGATGACGGTGGCGATGCCGTGTTGAATGGCGGCCTCGAATTCGGCTTGGCGGCCCTTCTGGATGCGGATGTCGGCGATCTCAAGAATCATGTTGGTCGAGCCCTTGCTCAGCGTTGTTGCAATTCGCCGAGGCCGCGCAGCCAGCCGGCGGCCTCGTGATCGAGCCATTGTCGGGCGTCGGCCCGGCCCTTGAGTTCGGCATCGAGAAAGGCCACGCTCGTGGTTTCGATGGCCTGGGCCTGCAGACGTGCGCCGCCGTTGAAGCCCGCTTGGCCGCCCGCGCCATAACCGCCGGGGCCGCCTGGACCACCGCTGGGCGGGCCGGACATGCCGGCACCGCCGCCGCCGTGACGACCACCGCCTCCACCGCCGCCACCGCCACCACCGCCACCGCCGCCGCCCATGCCACCGCCGCGCTGCTTGGAGCGCTGACCTTGCGGCGCCACGCTCGCGCCTTCATCGGTCTCCTCGGCGCCGATCGCGCCCGACAGCAACGCATGATTGGCCGCACCCAGCAGCAGCAGCCGCTTGCCGCCGGGCGGCAGTGTGTCGAAGACTTGCAGCCGCTCATCGGGCGAGGTGGCCATGCCGATCAGGTCGTCGTCGCGGCGCGAGCCGATCATCAGCACCGGCTGGCCGAGCGCCGTGGTGCCTGCGGTCGGCAACGGGCTCAGCAGCAGCACGGCGCGCGCGCTGTTGGAGGCCGCGGCGTTCACGGCGGCTGCGCTGCCGATGTCGTAGCCGGCGAAGACCACGCGCTCGAAATCCACCCGTGACCACAGGCTGTCCCCGCTGCCCGCGCGGCGGCGTGCTTCGGCCAGTATGGCGGCCAGACGCTCATCACGTTGCGGTTGCAGCTCGGGCTTGCGGTGTGCGCGGCCCAGGGCCTTGAACTCGGCATTGCGCGCCAGGTCGGATTGCCAGGCCTCGGCATCGAAAGCCAGTGGCTGCACCGACAGCACCGCATAGCCCGCCCGCGCCCAGGCTTCGCGCCAGCGCGACCCGGCCTGCGCGGTCTCGCCCAGGCCCGGCAGGTAGACGATCAGCGGCACCCGCGTGGCCGATCCGGGAAAGGCCAGCGAGACTGTTTGCACCTGTCCGTTCACCACCCACTGCTGCAGGGCAATGGTCAGCGAGTGCTGCTCCGGCGTGCGGTAGCCGCGGCCGGCCAACGCCTCGGCACGGGTCTCAGCGTCGACGCGCGCGGCGCGATGCGGATCGGGAGCGGAGCAGGCGGCGAGCAGGGCAAGTACAGCGCCGGCCAGCAGCGTGCGTTGCAGGGTGATCAGGCGTTTCATCGCGCCGATTGTGGCGGCAGGAGTTTGCTGCCGGGTGAAGTGAAGGCGTGTGCAGGCGGCTGGCGTAGGATGCGCGCCCATGGACATCGACACCCTCGACACCGTGGAGCACGCCAAGGAGAAAATCTCCGACGCCAAGGACGACAAGGGCGCCAACAAGCGCCGCCTGAATGCGTGCGTGGCGATCAGCGTGGCACTGCTGGCCACCTTCATGGCGATCTGCAAGGTCAAGGACGACAACATCGTGCAGGCCATGCAGCAGGCGCAGGCGGACAAGATCGACTTCTGGTCCTTCTACCAAGCCCGCAACATCCGGCAGGAGGTGATGGCCTCCACCGTCATCCAGCTCGAGGCGCAGCGCATCGGCGCGCCGGCGGCGCAGGTTGAAAAGCTGGACCAACTGATCGCGCAGGAAAAGACCGCTGCCGCCGAGCAGGACCGCAAGAAGGCCGAGCTCAAGAAGCAGGCCGAGGATGCGGACAAGCGCTACAACGACCTGAACTTCCACGACGACCAGTTCGACCTGTCCGACGCGCTGCTCGCCATCGCCGTGGCCATGCTGGCCGTGACGGCGCTGACCGAACTCTGGTGGATGTTCTTCCTGGCCATGGTGCCCTCGACCTTTGGCGTGCTCATGGGCATGGCGGGCCTGTTCGAATCGACCACCATCCATCCGGACACGCTGATCAAGCTGCTGTCCTGATACAGCCATGGCCTCGCTCCTCACGCAGACCCTCGACGCCCGCGGCGTCGCGCGGCTCACGCTCAATCGCCCCGAGGTCTTCAACGCCTTCGACGAAGCACTGATCGCCGAGATCACCCAGGCGTACTTGCAACTGGGCGCCGATGAGAGCGTGCGCGCCGTTGTGCTCGCGGGCGCAGGCAAGGCCTTCTGCGCTGGCGCCGACGTGCAATGGATGCGCCGCGCCGCCGAGCGCCCGCTCGAATGGAACGAGGCCGACGCGGGGCGCTTTGCCGCCATGATGGCCGCCATCGCCGAGTGCCCGAAGCCGACCGTTGCGCTGGTGCATGGCGTGGCGCTGGGCGGCGGCGCCGGGTTGATCGCCGCGAGCGACATCGCCATCGCCACGCCGGGCGCGCAGATCGCCGTCAGCGAGGCGCGGCTCGGGCTGATCCCTTCGGTGATCGCGCCGTATCTGGTCAACGCCGTTGGCCTGCGCCAGGCGCGCCGGCTGGGCCTCACGGCTTCGCGCATCGGCGCGCAGGAGGCGCTGCAGATGGGCTTGCTGCACGAGGTGGCCGACGATCTCGAAGCCGCGCTCGAGCGCTGGCTGGCCGAGCTGATGGCCTGCGGGCCGGCGGCGCAATCCGAACTCAAGCGGCTGTTCGCGCAGCTCGCGCCCGGTCCCGTCACGCCCGCGCTGCGCGAGCTGACGCGCCGCACCATCGCCCGCGTGCGCGGCAGCGTTGAGGCGCGCGAAGGCCTGGCTGCATTTCTCGAAAAGCGCCCCGCGCGCTGGGTCCCCAACAAGAAAGAAGACGAGACATGAAGTACACCGTGTCGGAGAACGCCTGCATCGGCGTGGTGGGCGCAGGCGTCATGGGCGCCGGCATCGCCCAGGTGGCGGCGCAGGCCGGGCACGAGGTGCTGCTGCTCGACGCGCGCGAGGGCGCGGCGGCGGCGGCGATTCAGAGCGTGGCCAAGTCGCTGGCCGTGCTGGTCGCCAAGGGGCGCATGGAGCAGGCCGGTGCTGACGCCATTGTTCAGCGCATCCGCCCCGCTGCGGCGCTTGCGGATCTGGCGGTGTGCGCGCTGGTCGTGGAGGTCATCGTCGAGAAGCTCGAACCCAAGCAGGCCCTGCTGCGCGAACTGGACGAGCTGCTGGCTGAAGGCGCATTGATCGCTTCCAACACCTCCAGCATCAGCATCACGGCGCTGGCCAACGGCATGAAGCGGCCGCAGCGCCTCGTGGGCATGCACTTCTTCAACCCTGTACCGGTGATGAAGCTGGTGGAGGTAGTGTCCGGCGCCGAGACCGAGCCGCAAGCGGCCGCCGCCGTCGAGCAGCTCTCGCGCCGCTGGGGCAAAACGCCCGTGCACGCAGCTTCCACGCCGGGCTTCATCGTCAACCGCATTGCCCGGCCCTATTACGCCGAGAGCCTCGCCCTGCTGCTGGAGCGCATGGGCACGCCCGAGCTGCTGGACCGCGCACTGCGCAGCGCGGGTTTCCGCATGGGCCCGTGCGAGCTGATGGACCTGATCGGCCACGACACCAACTTCCTCGTCACGCAATCGGTCTTCGAGGCCAACTTTGGCGACAAGCGCTACATGCCCTCGCTGGTGCAGCGTGCGCTGGTGGACGGCGGGCGCCTGGGCCGCAAGGTCGGCCGCGGCTTCTATGAAGGCTCGCCCGCAGCCTCGGCGCCGGTTTCAGCGCCGCAGGCACCGCTGGCCGAAATCGTGCTGATGGGCCGCGCTCCGCTGGTCGAACGCCTGGGTGGCTGGCTCACGCAACGCGGCGTGCCGCATCTGCACGGCGAGTCCGCCGACTGGCGCGGCCTGCGCGTCGGCCACGTCGAGGTGCACCTGAGCAGCGGCCGCCCGGCCGCGCAGCTGGCTTTCGAGCGTGGCCATGCCGAGCTCGCGGTGATGGATTGGCCCATTGCAAACGAAAGCACGAATGGCCTGGCGCTTTCGTTTGCTCCGAAGGCGAGCGAAGAAGCCCGCGCCCAGGTCTTCGACCTCTGGCGCACGCTGGGCTGGGAGCCGCTGCTGATGCAGGATGCGCCGGGCCTGGTCGTGGCGCGCACGCTGGCCATGCTGGTCAACGAGGGCGCGGATGCGGTGCAGCAGGGCGTCTGCGATGAAGCCGCAGCGGACACGGCGATGAAGCTGGGCGTCAACTATCCGGCCGGGCCGTTCGAGTGGCTGGCGGCCATCGGCGCGCCGGCCGTGGTGCAGATGCTCGATGCGCTGTTCGATGCCACGCGAAATGAGCGTTATCGCGTCAGCCCGCTGCTGCGACAGAAGACCTGGCGCAGCAGCGCTGATCCCGCGTAATCGTTTACAGGAGCATGCGCAGATGGGCCTGGGTCTGCAAGAGCGGCGCCAGGCCCGTCTCCAGCAGCTGCTCCATGGACACGCGCGGCGCGTGGACCACGATGTTCAGCCCGGCCACCGTCTCGCCGCGGTAGTTGCGCAGCGGCACGGCGATCGAGCGAGCGCCGGCTTCGAATTCCTGATCGACCAGCGCATAGCCGCGTTCGCGCACGAGCTCGATCTCCTGACGCAGTCGGGCGCGATCGATCACGGTGTTGGGCGTCAGGCGCGCGAGGTCGTGCTCGGCCAGCCAGTCGTCCAGATCGGCCGGGTGCATGGCGGCCAGCATGACGCGGCCGATGCCGGTGCAATGCGCGGGCACGCGCGTGCCGGCCTGCATGCTTGAGGAGGGCGTGCGGCCGCCTGTCGAGGCAGCAATGCAGATCACGTGGCCGCCGTCGAGCACGCCGGCAGCGCTGGCTTCCTTGATGGCTTGCGAGAGCTTGAAGAGCTCGGGCTCGATCAGGCGCGGCAGCCGTGCCGAGCTCATGTAGCTCTGCGACAGCCGCAGCACGCGCGGCGTCAGCGAGAACATCTTGCGGTCCTGCGTGACGAAACCCAGGTGCGTGAGCGTGAGCAGGTAGCGGCGCGCGGCAGCGCGGGTCAGGCCGGTGCGTGCCGCCACTTCCGAGATCGTCAGGCGCGGACGCTCCTGGTCGAAAGCGGTGATGACGGAGAGGCCTTTTTCGAGCCCGGCCACGAGGTCGCGCTTGAGCGGGCCGGCAGTCGACTCATCTTGGAGCAACTCGGCAGCGCTGCTGTCTTCCTCTTGCTCGTCTGGATCGCGTACGAAAGGCATTGGGGTGGCAGAAAGAAAATCACCCGGCCTGTCCGGGTCTTCCTGAGGCGGCGACTATAGAAGCCAATACGAGAGTGAAACATCGTGACAAAAAGCTTCGGGCCGCTATTCGCACAGTGCTGTCCGCTCAGTGTGCCTAACGTCACATTTCGACGCAGCATGAGGGCTCACACCCTTTCAAGAATCAGGGCAATGCCCTGTCCCACACCCACGCACATCGTGCATAGCGCATAGCGGCCGCCGATGGCGTGCAGCTGGTTCACCGCCGTGGTGACCAGGCGTGCGCCACTTGCGCCCAGCGGGTGGCCCAGCGCGATCGCGCCGCCCCAGCGGTTCACGCGCTCATCATCGTCGGCAAGGCCCAGCATGCGAAGTACTGCGAGGCCTTGCGCGGCGAAGGCCTCATTAAGTTCAATGACGTCCAGCTGCGCCAGCGAAAGACCCGTCTGGGCGAGCAGCTTTTGCGTGGCCGGCGCGGGGCCGATGCCCATGATGCGCGGCGCCACGCCGGCCGTGGCCATGCCGACGATGCGCGCGCGCGGCGTGAGCGCGTGGCGCGAGGCCGCGGCCTCAGAGGCCAGCAGCAGGGCGCAGGCGCCATCGTTGACACCTGAAGCATTGCCGGCGGTCACCGTTCCGTCCGGACGAACCACGCCCTTGAGCTTGGCGAGCGCTTCCAGGCTGGTGGCGCGCGGATGCTCGTCCTGGCTGACGAGGATCGGATCGCCCTTCTTCTGAGCAATGCTCACCGGCACGATCTCGGCGGCCAGATGGCCGGCGGCTTGCGCGGCCAAGGCCTTTTGCTGGCTCGCGAGGGCCATGCGGTCCTGCGCCGCGCGCTCGATGCCGTAGTCCAGCGCCACGTTCTCGGCCGTCTCGGGCATGGAGTCGATGCCGTGCCGCTCCTTCATGAGCTTGTTGACAAAGCGCCAGCCGATGGTCGTGTCGTAGATGGCGTTGCTGCGCGAGAAGGCGCTCTCGGCCTTCGGCATGACGAAGGGCGCGCGGCTCATGCTCTCCACGCCGCCGGCCAGGGCCAGGCCGATCTCGCCGGCGCGGATGGCGCGTGCGGCCGTGCCGACGGCATCGAGCCCGGATCCGCACAGGCGGTTCAGCGTCACGCCGGGCACGCTCGCGGGCAGACCGGCCAGCAGAGCCGACATGCGGGCGACGTTGCGGTTGTCTTCGCCGGCCTGGTTGGCGCAGCCGTAGAAGACCTCGTCGAAGGCTTCGCGGTCCAGGTCGGGATGGCGCTCCAGCAGGGCGCGCAGCGGGATCGCGCCGAGGTCGTCGGCCCGCACGCTGCTGAGTGCGCCGCCGTAGCGGCCGAAGGGGGTGCGGACGGCGTCGCAGATGAAGGCCGCGGTGCTGCTGCTCATGGAAAGTCTCCTGTTGTTCGTGTCTCAAAACGGATCATCGCAAACCTCTCGGCCCCCGGGCTCCGCCGTCGCCGGCCTGTCCAAAACCTTCGTGCGCCGGTGATTGACCGGGACAAGTGTTGCTAATCGGATGCGTCAGCGGACAAAGGTGTGAGAATTTGCACTCGATCCGCCTGCAATCCGGCGTCAGTCCAGCCCAGAGGCGTCAGAGTGTCGTCCTGAGACAGATCAAGAACAGCGCAGATGACGGAGGGGGCTCCCCACGCAGGGAGCGGATGGCATCCATGAAGGACAAAAGCAGCGATCCGCTGATCGATGTAAATCAGTTGAAGGTGGGGATGTTCATCCACCTCGACCTCGGCTGGATGTCGCATCCGTTTCCGCTTTCGAGCTTCAAGCTGAGCTCGGAGGAGCAGCTTGTCGTGCTGCGCCGTCTGGGCCTGGCCCAGGTGCGCTGGAGCCCGGGCAAGAGCGACCTGGCCGTCGAGGCCGAGCCGCTGCCGCCGGTGGCCGTCGACACCGACGATTCGAAGAAGAGCGAGGCCGATCTGGCCCGCGAAGCGCACCGTGCCGCCCTGCAAGCCCAGCGCGAGGCGCTACTGCAGTGCGAGCGCCAGTACGGCGAAGCCGGGCGCGCCTTCAACCAGGTGATGGAGCTGGTGCCCAAGGAACCGGTTTGCGCGCGTGAGCAGAGCGAGGCCCTGACCGCCGCGCTGCTGGACAAGATGCTCGTCGAGGGTGACCTCAACATCCGCCTGCTCAGCGAAGGCGCCGGTGACCGCGTCACGGCCCATGCGCTGAACGTCTCCATCATCTCGCTGCTGCTGGGCCGGGCTTTCGGCATGTCGCGCGAGGAGATGATGGACCTGGGCGTCGGCGCGCTGATGCACGACGTGGGCAAGATCGATCTGCCGGCGCGGCTGCGCCACCGTGACGACAGCTTCACCGCCGTCGAGAACCAGACCTACCAGAGCCATGTCGCCAAGGGCGTGGTCATTGCCCAGTCCATGGGCATGCAGCCGGGTCCGCTGCTCGTGATCGCTCAGCACCACGAGAACGCCGACGGTACGGGCTTCCCGCAGAAACTCAACATGGACCGCATGAGCGCCGCGGCGCGCATCGTGGCCCTGGTCAACCGCTTCGACGGCTTGTGCAACCCGCTGCAGGTCTCGCGCTCGCTCACGCCGCACGAGGCGCTTTCGCTGATGTTCGCGCAGGGTCGCAGCCGCTTCGACTCGACCATGCTCAACGCCTTCATCCGCATGATGGGCGTGTATCCGCCGGGCTCCATCGTGCAGCTGACGGACGACCGCTACGCCATCGTCGATGCCGTCAACTCCACGCGTCCGCTCAAGCCCAAGGTGCTGGTGTTCGATGTCAAGGTGCCGCGCGAAGAGGCGCTGATCCTGAACCTGGAAACCCAGCCCGACCTGGGCATCCGCCGCAGCCTCAAGGCGCAGCAGCTGCCGCGCGCCGCGCTGGACTACCTGAGCCCGCGTGCCCGCGTGGCCTACTTCTTCGAGTCGGCCGGACCGATCACCGTCAGCGGGGAGCTCGCTGCGTGATGACGAAAGTGCGCCTTGTCAGCGTCAATGCGGCCCAGCGCCGCCCGGAGCTGAGCGCGCAGATCGCCATGGCGGCGGCCTTGCCGTACGCCACCTGGCTGATCGACGCCGATACGCATGAAGTGCTGGCCGTGAACGGCGCGGCCGAGAACCTGCTCGGCATGCGATCGACCGAACTCGTTGGCCGCAGCGTGGAAGCCCTGGTCAGCACGCCCGAGGACGCGTTGTTCTGGAGCGAAGTCGCCGCGCGCGAAGACAAGAACGGCGCCGCACTGGAATCCGACACGATGATGCGCCGCGGCGACGGCCACATGCTGTGGGTGACGCGCCGCATCGCCTTCGTGGCCGAGGCCGGCACCAGCGGCTACTGGCTGCTGAGCCTGCGTGACCAGACCGCGCAACGCCGCTACGAGGACGAGCGCGAGTCGCTGCTCTCCGAGCTGCGCGCCACGCTGGAATCGACGGCGGACGCCATCCTCGTGACCGACCTGGCCGGGCGCATGCGCAGCTTCAACAAGCGTTTTGCCGCGCTGTGGGACCTGCCGCAGGACCTGCTGCTGGAGAAGAACGACGAAGCCGTGCAGATCTGGATGCGCCGCTCGGTGAGCGACGGTGCGGCCTATGCCGCGCGCCTGGCCGCCATCCAGGAGGCGTCGCTGCTGCAGAGCAGCGACGAGCTTCGCCTGCTCAACGGCCGCGTGATCGAGCGCGTCTCCATCCCGCAATTCAGCCGTGGCCGCCCGGTGGGCCGCGTCTATTCTTTCCGCGATCTCTCTGAGAAGCTGGCCGCCAGTCAGCGTATTGAAGAGCTGTCGCACTCGGACATGCTGACCGGCCTGCCGAACCGCCGCGCGCTGGCCGAACGCATCGACTACGCCCAGGCCATGGCGCGCCGCGACGGCGCCCAGTTCGCGCTGCTCAACGTCGACCTGGACCGCTTCAAGCAGATCAACGACACGCTGGGCCAGAACTACGGCGACCGCGTGCTGCGCGAGGCCGCCGAGCGGCTCAAGGCCGCGCTGCGCGAGGTGGACACCGTGGCGCGCCTCGGCGGCGACAGCTTCGCGCTGCTGATCCACCAGGCCGATCCGCGCCTGGCCGAGCAGGCGGCGCAGCGCGTGCAGGAGGCGATGAGCCAACCGTTCAGCTTTGACACGCTGAGCTTCACCGTGACCTGCTCAACCGGTATCGCCCTCTACCCCGGCGACGGCACCAATGCCGACGAGCTGATGGCCAGCGCCGAGCGCGCCATGCACTGGGTGAAGGAAAGCGGCCGCGGCGCCTATCGTTTCCATGCCCCGCGCAAGGACGTGGACCTGCTCTCGCGCATGCGCCTGGACCACGCCATGCGCGCCGCGCTGGCCGAGAACCAGTTCCGCCTGCACTACCAGCCGCAGGTCGACCTGGCCACCGGCCGCGTGATCGGTGCCGAGGCGCTGATCCGCTGGCGCGATCCGCTGCGCGGCGAGATCTCGCCCGTCGAGTTCATCCCCGTGGCCGAGGAGAGCGGCTTCGTCGTCGCCATCGGTGAGTGGGTGCTGCGCGAAGCCGTCAACCAGGCCGCCGAATGGCTGCGTGAGGGCCGGCCGATGCAGGTGGCGGTCAACGTCTCGGCCCTGCAGTTCCAGCAGGCGCATTTTGTGGAGACCGTGGCCGAGGCGCTGCGCGCTTCCGGCCTGCCGCCTTCGATGCTGGAGCTGGAGCTGACCGAATCCGTGCTGCTGCGCGATGCCGACGAAGCCCTGAACCGCATGCAGGCCCTGGCCCAGCTCGGCGTGTGCATGTCCATCGACGACTTTGGCACCGGCTATTCGAGCCTGGGCTACCTCAAGCGCTTCCCGATCCAACGCCTGAAGATCGACCGCAGCTTCGTCAAGGGCCTGCCCGGCGACGCCAGCGATGCCGGCATCGTCAACGCCGTCATCCAGATGGGCCGCGCCCTGCGCCTGCAGGTCATCGCCGAGGGCGTGGAAACCGAGGCCCAGCGCGAATGCTTGGCCCGCCTGGGTTGCAACGAATACCAGGGCTGGCTGTATGCGCCGGCACTGGAGCCGCGCGCGTTTGAAGACCGCGTCTGGCGCCGCCGCGTCGGCGTGTGAATTTGACCTGGGCTGGGCTCGGGTAGATCCGCTTTCCCGGCGACATACCGCCCGGTGAACATCGCGCGATGGAAGACTCACGATACGCGCCACCCGCAACCGCAGACCTGCTTGTCCAGGAAGGCGGGCCTTCATTCCTTCGGCCTCCGCGGCCTCCCAGGCCGATTGCCATCTGGCTGATGATGGTCGTGATGGTGGCCTTCCTGGCGGGGGCGGTGATCGGGCTGGTTGCCAGCTTTGGACTGGTGAGTTTCGGCGCGGTCTCGTTCGTCGCCTGGTTCGTTCGACTCGTGGTGCTGCTCGCCTTGTTCAGCCTGCTGGGAGCGCTCGCTTTCGGCCTGTGGCGGGGCAAGAGATGGGGCCGCTGGATCGGGCTGGCCGTGATCGTGGCGTTGGCGCTCTGGGCAACGATTGGCCGGGACACCACCGATTACGCCAATGAAAGCGAGCGCCTGGGCGGCACGACAGCCAAGTACCTGTTTGGACCCGCGCTCTACGCATGGTGGGCCTACGCCCTGGCTTTCTCCACCAAGGCCCGCCGCTACTTCGGCCTCCTCCAAGACTAGCGACCGCTAGCTTTCCCCGAGTCGCCAGGCCGGGGCGTCGCGCACAATTGAGGGATGCTCTACAAGTTCCGCTCCAAGGCCGGTGGCGACGTCATCATGTTGGCCGCCAACGGCGATCAGGTGCTGCGCCTGCTTGGCCGCGAGCCCTGCGCGCAGGGCATCGTCGCCAAGGACCAGATGGCGGGCGCCATCGCTGCGCTTGAAAAGGCCGTTAGCGACGACGAGGCCGCCTTCGAGCGCAGCGTGCAGGACGCCCGCGCCGCCGGCGAAGCCGCGCCCAAGCGCAGTGGCCCGCAACTGCGCCAGCGCGCCTGGCCGCTGATCGAGCTGATGCGCCACGCCCAGCGCGAGAACGAAGATGTGATCTGGGGCGCCTGATCCCGCAAGCAGCAGAGATGGACAGCAGCACCCGCATCCTCGCCATCCGGCACGGCGAGACTGCCTGGAACCGCGACACGCGCATCCAGGGCCAGCTCGACATCGCCCTCAACGATCGCGGTCGCGCACAGGCCGCAGCGCTGGCTGAAGCCCTGCGCGACGAATCGATCAGCGCCATCTACAGCAGCGACCTGGCCCGCGCCCGGGAGACGGCCGAGGCGCTGGCCGCCGTCAGCGGCGCGCCCTTGACGCTCGACACCGCCCTGCGCGAGCGCGCCTTCGGCCAGTTCGAAGGCCACACCTGGGCCGAGATCGAAGCCAACTGGCCCGAAGACAGCCAGCGCTGGCGCAAGCGCGACCTCGGCTTTGCCCCCGGCGGTGGCGAGTCCCTGCCCACGCTCTTCGACCGCTGCGTCGCCGCGGTGGAGCGCATCGCCGCCGCCCATCCGGGCCAGACGATCGCCGTCGTCGCCCATGGCGGCGTGATGGACTGCCTGTACCGCGCCGGCACCCGCCTGGGCCTGGACGCGCCGCGCAGCTGGCAGCTGGGCAACGCCACGATCAACCGATTGCTGCATTCACCAGAAGGCCTGACGGTCACCGGCTGGAACGACGACCTGCACCTGGCCCACCTCACGCTCGACGAGACAAATCCATGAGCCTCTCTTCTGCCCAGACCATCGTTCTCGTGACGCCCGTGTTCTTCGCCATGATCGCGGTGGAGGCTTTCGTCGGCTGGCGCCGCAAGCGCAACACCTACCGCGTGCCAGACGCGATGGCCAGCATCGGCTTGGGGATGCTGAGCCAGCTGGCCGGCGTGGTCGTGAGCCTGGTCGGCGTCGGGTTCTATGCGCTGGTCTACGAGCACGTCGCGCCGTGGCACCTGAGCGAGAAATCGATCTGGGTCTGGCTCGGCGCGCTGCTCGCCTACGACTTCTTTTACTACTGGCTGCACCGCATGGGCCACGAGACGGCCGTGCTGTGGGCGGCACACGTGATCCATCACCAGAGCGAGGAATACAACCTCAGCACCGCGCTGCGCCAGACCAGCTCCGGCTTCTTGCTCGGCTGGCTGTTCTACATGCCCATGGCCCTGGCTGGTGTGCCGCCGCTGGTGTTCGTCGTCGTCGGCCTGATCGACCTGCTCTACCAGTACTGGGTGCACACGCAGCAGATCGGCAAGCTCGGCTGGTTCGACTACTGGTTCTGCTCGCCCAGCAACCATCGCGTGCACCACGCGGTGAACGAGGTGTACCTGGACAGGAACTACGGCGGCATCCTGATCATCTTCGACCGCATCTTCGGTACCTTCCAGGAAGAGCTGGACGATCAGCCCTGCGTCTACGGCACGCGCGACGCGCTGCTGAGCTTCAACCCCATCGTTGCCAATCTGCAGGTCTACCGCCGGCTGTTCGCCAAGACCTGGCGCGCCCGTGGCCTGGACCGGCTGCGCGTGTGGATCAAGGCGGCGCATTGGCAGCCGGCCTCGTGGGGAGCTCTGCCTGAGGACAACTACGACCCGTTCGCGAAGAAGCTCTACCGGCCGGAAATTTCGGCGGGGCGCCTCAAGCTCGCTGTGGCGCTGTTCGTTGTGATGCTTGGCGCTACGACTTGGCTGCTATGGCACGCAGCGGAGATGAACCTCTGGCAGAACGCCGCCGGCATGGTCGGCGTGGCACTGGGACTTTCGGTCGTCGGCTGGCTGTGCGAGGCGGGCGCGGAGAAGGGTGTGGCGAAGGCGCCGGTCGTGATCGGCGCCTGACGGCTCAGTTCGACGCAGTCTCGGCTGCTGCCGCAGCCGCTGCGCGCAGCTTGTCCTTCTTGCTCGGCCGCTTGCCCTTCACACCGCCCGTGGCCTGAGCTTCGCTGGCGACTTCCTTGGCCTCGAAGCCCGCGATCTGCTCGCGCGGCACGCGGTGGCCTTGGCGCTTCTCGATCAGGCGGAAATGCGCCTCGGCATCGGCCGGGATGAAGCTCACGGCCACGCCGGTTTCGCCCGCGCGACCGGTGCGGCCGATGCGGTGCGTGTAGTCGGCCGCAGCGCGTGGCAGGTCGTAGTTCAGCACGGCGGGCAGCTCGGGGATGTCAAGGCCGCGGGCGGCCACGTCGGTGGCGACCAGCACCTGCACCTCGCCGCTCTTGAGCGCTGCCAGCACCTTGGTGCGCGTGCCCTGGCTCAGCTCGCCGTGCAGGGCGGCGGCCTTGATGCCGTTGGCCCAGAGCTTGTCGGACACGTGCTCGGCCGCGTACTTGCTGGCCACGAAGACCAGCAGGCGCTGCCAGCCTTCAGTCACGAGCAGATGGCGCAGCAGTGGCGTGCGGTTGCTTTCGTCGACGTGGATGGCGCGCTGCTGGATCGCATCCGCTCGCACTTGCTCGGGAACGATCTCGATGCGCTCGGGCTCGTGCAGCAGGCTGTCGGCCAGCTTCTGCACGGCGGGCGCGAAGGTGGCGGAGAAGAACAGGTTCTGGCGCTTGAGCGGCATCAGCGCGAGGATGCGGTTCAGTTCATCGGAGAAGCCGAGATCGAGCAGACGATCGGCTTCATCGAGCACCAGCAGCTCGACGCCATCAAGGCGCAGCGCGTTGTGCTCGATCAGGTCCAGCAGCCGGCCCGGCGTGGCGACGATCACGTCGCAGCCGCCGCGCAGGCCCATCAGCTGCGGGTTGATGGACACGCCGCCGAACGCGACGGCGATCTTCAGCCGCTGCGGCAGCATGCGGGCGAAGTCGCGCAGCACTTCGCCCGTCTGCGCCGCGAGCTCGCGCGTGGGTGCGAGCACGATGGCACGCAGCTGGCGCAGGGTTTTTTCCGTCTGCGTGATCCGCTGCAGCAACGGCAGCGCAAAGGCGGCGGTCTTGCCCGAGCCCGTCTGCGCCAGGCCCAGCACGTCGCTGCCGCGCAGGATGGCGGGAATGGCGGCGTTCTGGATCGGCGTGGGTGCGTGATAGCCCTGTTCTCGCACCGCGTGAACAAGAGCGGGCGAGAGGCCGAGTGTGTTGAAGGACATGAAAGAGGAGGCCTATTCGTCGAACAGCTGACCGGCCGTCTTGGGGGGCGCGATGCCCAGGTGGCGGTAGGCCGCGAGTGTGGCCACGCGGCCGCGCGGTGTGCGCTGCAAAAAGCCCTGCTGGATCAGGTAGGGCTCGATCACGTCTTCGATGGTGCCGCTTTCTTCGCCGATGGCGGCGGCCACGTTGTCCAGGCCGACCGGGCCGCCATCGAAGCGGTGGACGACGGCTTCGAGCAGCTTGCGGTCCATGAGGTCGAAGCCTTGCGGATCGACGTCGAGCATCTTGAGTGCGAGTTCGGCGATGGCCTTGGTGATGCGACCATCGGCCTTCACGTCGGCGTAGTCACGAACGCGTCGAAGTAACCGGTTGGCGATGCGGGGCGTGCCGCGCGAACGGCGGGCAATCTCCAGCGCGCCGTGCGGGTCAATCGGCGCCTTCATCAGCCCCGCCGAGCGGGTGACGATGCGGGCGAGTTCTTCCGCCGTGTAGAACTCCAGCCGCGCCACGATGCCGAAGCGGTCGCGCAGCGGGTTGGTCAGCATGCCGGCGCGCGTGGTGGCGCCGACGAGAGTGAAGGGCTGCAGGTCGAGCTTGATCGAGCGGGCCGCCGGGCCTTCGCCGATCATGATGTCGATCTGGTAGTCCTCCAGCGCGGGGTAGAGGATTTCCTCGACCACGGGCGAGAGCCGGTGGATCTCGTCGATGAAGAGTACGTCGTTCTTCTCGAGGTTGGTGAGGATGGCGGCGAGATCCTTGGGCTTTTCCAGCACCGGGCCCGAGGTCTGGCGCAGGTTCACGCCCAGCTCGGCCGCGATGATGTGCGAGAGCGTGGTCTTGCCCAGGCCCGGTGGGCCGAAGAGCAGCACGTGGTCCAGCGCCTCGCTGCGCTTGCGTGCGGCGCCGATGAAGATCTCCAGCTGCTCGCGCGCCTTCATCTGGCCCACGTATTCGTCGAGCAGCTTGGGGCGCAGGGCGCGTTCGAGCGCTTCTTCGTTGGGCGAAGCGGGCGCGGCGCTCACCACGCGAGCCGAGCTCGGCATGGGCGCGAAGTCGTCGGTCTGGATGCTCATGAGAGCTTCTTGAGGGCCAGCTTGATGCCCTCGCTAACGCCGACATCCGGCGGCAGGCTCTTGAGCGCGGCGCCGGCTTCCTTCTCGCTGTAGCCCAGTGCGACCAGGGCTTGGAGGATGTCGGCCTGCGCGTCGTTGGCGATCGAGACGGGGGCGGAGAGATCGGGGCCCATCTTGCCCTTGAGTTCCAGCAGCAGCCGCTCAGCGGTTTTTTTGCCGATGCCGGGCACCTTCACCAGGCGTGCACTGTCTTGCTTCGACACGGCGGCGGCCAACTCGGGCACCGAAAGACCGGAGAGCAGTCCGAGCGCCATCTTCGGGCCGACGCCGGAAATCTTGATCAGCTGGCGGAAAGTGCCGCGCTCCTCGGCGGTGAGGAAGCCAAACAGCACGTGGGCATCCTCACGGATCGACAGATGCGTGAGCAGGCTGACCCGCTCGCCGAGGTTCGGCAGGTTGAAGAACGTGCTCATGGGCACGTCGACTTCATAGCCGACGCCCTGCACGTCGAGGAGGATTTGCGGCGGGGCTTTTTCCGCGAGGGTGCCGGTGAGCTTTCCGATCATTCGGCGATTATCTGCGGCCTGCCCAGTACTCCGGGCGGCGGCGGTCGTGCGCTACCGCCAGAATCTGGATCACGCCGTTCGCCGCACGGTAGAAAGTCTTGAAGGGGAAGCCCCGCAAGGCGAGTACACGAATGTCGGGCGCACCTGCAAGGCGCTCGGTTTCAGGACGAGCGCACAGCCGCGCCACTGTGCTTCGTGCTCAGCCTCGCTCAGGGCATCGAGGCTTTCCAGCAGGCGCTGGGCCAGCTTCGCGCGTTCCTGACCGGGCTGCGCGGGGGCTCCGGTTTCGACTTGATCGAGGCTCATGGCCTCAAGCCCATTCAGTTCCGGCCGAACAAGCCAAGCCGCTGCGCTTCCAGCGCGGCTTCTGCGCGCGAGCTCACGTTGAGCTTGCGGTAGATCTGCTTCACATAGTCCGCGATCGTGTGGCGGCTCAAGCCCAGCTGCACACCGATTTCCGGCAGGGTGAAACCCTTGGCCACGCGCAGCAGCACTTCGGTTTCGCGCTCGGTCAGCGAGACCTCGTGCAGCAGGGCCGCGGTGTTGGGGCGGCGCTGGGCGGCGAAATAGGCGATGACCTTGCGGGCGATCGAGGGCGAGAGCGGCGGTTCGCCCTGGCTGATGCGCTGCAACTGCTCCATCAGCAGCTCGCGCGACTGTTCCTTGAGCAGGTAGCCGAAGGCGCCAGCCTGCAGGGCCGGGAAGAGGTGTTCGTCGTCGTCGTGGATGGTGACGATCACCGACTGCACTTCAGGCTGTTTCTCGCGCAGCGCCGTGACCACATCGACGCCGGAGCCGTCGGGCAGGCCCAGGTCCAGCAGGGCCAGCGTGAAGCGCTGGCTGCTCACCTGCAGCAGAGCATCCTGCACGCGCGAGCACTCGGTGATCTGGGCGTTGGCGAACACCTGCTTGACCAGCACCTTGAGCCAGGCGCGGATCTCGGGAATGTCTTCGAGCAGAAGGATGTGGTTCATGGTGAAAGTGTCCCCTCGTGGATAGGTGCAAGTTAGCGGTTATTCACCGACTTGCCAAGTCAAGTTGTCTCAAGCAGCGCTCATGCACGCAACGGAATCGTGAGACGGATCACGGTTCCCCAGCCTGGGCCCGATTCCACCAGGCACTGGCCCTGCAGCTGCTTGGCGCGCGATTTCATGCTGGACATGCCGTGGCCGCGGTCCAGCCGGGCATCGCTTTCGGTCGAGATGCCCTGTCCGTTGTCCTGGATGATGAGCATGAAGTCACCGTCCTGGACATGGCAGGCCACCGTGCAATGCGTGGCGCCGCTGTGCTTGATGATGTTGGAGACGGACTCGCGCACGATGCGGGTGGTCTGCACATAGGCGCGTGCCGGCAGGGTGTGGATGATGTCTTCCGACGGGCTCTTCCAGTCGGCCAGGATGTTGGCCTGGCCCAGGCGCGAGACCACCTCGGCGCGCCAGTCGCCCAGGGCGTCGAGCAGTTGCACGGGCCGGCCCGTCAGGCCGCGCACGGACAAGCGCATTTCCTCGAGCGCCTCGCGTGCCAGCGTGGAGATGCGGTCGGATTCGCTGGTGTGGACGATGGTGAGCAGCTTGGCACCCAGGTCGTCGTGCAGGTCGGCGGCGATGCGCTTGCGCTCGCGTTCGGTGACCTGCTCCACGCGCGCGTCGGCCATGGCCAGGTAGTTGCGCTCGGCTTCGGCCAGGCGTTCGTGCAGCTGGCGTTCCATCTCGGCGGTGCGCAGCTCGGCGGCGCGGCGTGCGGTGGCCACCTCGTTCAGCGCCAGCGCGCCCAGCGCCAGCATCAGCAGCGGCAGGCCGAGGTTGCACCAGGCCGCCACCGTGGGCAGGCCGGCGGCGCGGGCAGCCGTTGGCAGCAGCAGCAGCGGGACGGCGGTGAAGAAGAGGATGCGGCCCAGCGGCTGTTCGCCGTTGCCGTCATCGGTGTCGATGTGGGCCATGCGCCGGCCGTGCCACCAGGCCAGGCCCAGCGCGCCGAGCAGTTCCAGCTCCATCAGGCCTTGCCAGGCGGTGACCAGGCCGGACTTGTTCAGCAGCAGGACGGAAAGCGGCGCCAGCACGGCCTGCACGCCCAGCACCACGTCGATGCTGCTGGCCGCGGCGAAGAGGGCGCGCAGCAGGTAGTGCACGCCGAACAGCGTCACCAGCGCGAAGGCCAGCGTGGGCATCCAGGCGGCAGGCAGCGGCACGGCGAGCGGCAGCCAGCACAGCATCATCGCGGCCAGCCAACGCGCGCGACCTTCGCATCCATGGCGCAGCACCAGGGCGAACAGCAGCGCCGCCATCAGGAGCAGCATGGCGGCCAGGCCGCCGGAAGCGGCCTGCAGCAGCGGCAGCGGAAAGGACGGGGGCGACGACATCGGGTCCATGGCGGCGAATTGTGCAGGAGCGACAATGCGGGCCTTGCCAACAATTCCGCAGCGATGTGATCCTCAAGCACGCCCTGACGCCCCCCGACAACAACCGCCTCGCGCACCTGTGCGGCAGCCTCGACGAGCATTTGCGCGAGATCGAGGCCGCCCTGGGCGTGAAGCTTTCACATCGGCAGGAGCTGTTCCGCATCGAGGGCCCGAAGGCTGCGGCAGAGCGCTGCGTGCAGCTGCTGGACACGCTGTACGAGAAGGCGCGCCGTTCGATCGCGCCTGAATCGCTGCAACTGGCGCTGATGCAAGCGGCCCACGACATCGGCGTGGCGGTGCGGCCCAAGACGGCTGCCAAGGCCTCTGCTGCAGCAGGATCGCCGGGCAACGAGGAAGTCGTGCTGCGCACCCGCCGCGCGGATCTCGCCGGGCGCACACCGCGTCAGCACGACTACCTGAAGAACATCCTCAACCACGACATCACCTTCGGCTTGGGGCCAGCGGGCACCGGCAAGACCTTCCTGGCCGTGGCCTGCGCCGTGGATGCGCTGGAGCGCTCCAGCGTGCAGCGCATCATCCTCACGCGGCCGGCGGTCGAGGCCGGCGAGCGCCTGGGCTTTCTGCCGGGCGACCTGACGCAGAAGGTCGATCCCTATCTGCGCCCGCTGTATGACGCGCTCTACGACCTGATGGGCTTCGACCGCGTCAACAAGGCCTTCGAGAAGGGTCTGCTTGAAGTGGCGCCGCTGGCCTTCATGCGCGGCCGCACGCTCAACCACGCTTTCGTGATCCTGGACGAGGCGCAGAACACCACGCCCGAGCAGATGAAGATGTTCCTCACCCGCATCGGCTTTGGCAGCCGCTGCGTGGTGACTGGCGACACCAGCCAGATCGACCTGCCCAAGGGCCAACTGTCCGGCCTGATCGACGCCGAGCGCGTGCTGGCCAAGGTCAAGGGCATCGCCATGACGCGCTTCACCAGCAGCGACGTGGTCCGTCATCCGCTCGTCGCGCGCATCGTCGATGCTTATGAGAAGCGCGACAAGATGGAAGGCAAGAACGCATGAAGCCCGAACTCACGCTCTCCCTGCAATTCGCCGACCCGAGCCACCGCGAGCTGCTGCCGCGCCACAAGGTGGCGCGCTGGATCCGTGCCGCGCTGGAACTGCCGGGCGAGATCACCGTGCGCATCGTCGATGTGGAGGAAGGCCAGCAGCTCAACAGCGAATTCCGCGGCAAGGACTACGCCACCAATGTGCTGACCTTCGACTACGCGCAGGAACCCGTCGTGATGGCGGACCTGGTCATCTGCGCGCCCATCGTGGAAGACGAGGCAAAGAAGGCCAAGCTCGACATCGCCGCCCATTACGCGCACATGCTGGTGCATGGCACGCTTCATGCTCAAGGTTATGACCATGAGGACGACGAAGAAGCCGAGGCCATGGAAGCACGCGAGAGCGAGCTGATGCTGGCACTGGGCTTCGCCGATCCGTACGTACGCAGCAAACCGAGCAAACGGAAGTAGGACCATCATGATCAAGCGCCGCTCCCTCAATCTGGCTTTGCAAGGGGGCGGTGCACACGGCGCCTTCACTTGGGGCGTGCTCGATGCGCTGCTCGAGGAAGGGCACACCCACATCGATGGCATCAGCGGCACGAGTGCGGGGGCGATGAACGCCGTCGTGCTCGCCCAGGGGCTGATGGACGGCGGCACCGAAGGCGCACGTGCGGCGCTGGAGCGCTTCTGGCACGCCGTGGCGGCCAGCGCGCCGCCGGGCCTGACCGTGCGCGAAGGCCGCGGCACCGACGCCGCGCCTGTCGTCAAGATGATGCTGCAGTGGACGCAGTACTTCACGCCCGCGCAGATGAACCCGTTGGGCCTGGATCCGCTGGGCGACGTGGTGCGCCAGCAGATCGACTTCGAGAAGCTGCGCAAGGCCTCGCCGGTCAAGCTCTTCATCGCCGCCACACATGTGAAGACCGGCAAGCTGCGCGTGTTCCGCAATGCCGAGCTGAGCGCCGAAGCGCTGCTCGCCTCGGCCTGCCTGCCGACGATCCACGCCGCGGTGGACGTGCACGGCGAGTCCTACTGGGACGGCGGCTACGCCGGCAACCCGGCGGTGTTCCCACTCTTCTACGAATGCCATTCGCCGGACACCTTGCTCGTGCTGCTCAACCCGCTGGAGCGCAAGAAGCTGCCCGCCACCGCCGATTCGATCGCCGATCGCGTGGCCGAGGTCGGCTTCAACGCCGCGTTCCTGCGCGAGATGCGCTCCTTCGCGCAGCTGCAGGCCCTGCTGCCCAAACGCTGGCTGGGCTTCTCGCTCGGCATCCTGGAGCGGCGCCTGCGCAACGCGCGCTTCCACCTGATCGACGGCGGCCAGGCGCTGCACGACTTCGATCCCGACACCAAGCTCACGGCCGGTTTCCAGCTCTTCGAGAAGCTCAAGGAGATGGGCCGCCGCCACGGTAAGGCCTGGCTGGCCGAGCATGGCGCGGCGGTGGGCAAGCGCTCCAGCGTGAAGATCGACCAGATGTTTCTGTAGGAGAGGCGATGCGGCGGGTTCACTTCTTCCTGATTGCCGTATTCGTCGTGCTGGTCGCAGGGGTGATCGGCCACTATCGCTTGCGGGAAGCAGCCGCAACCCGGCAGGCGCAGGCGCAAGTGCAGACGCCGAACGCAGATGCTCCCGGTGACGTCGTTGTGGCGATCGGCCCGCCGCCGCCGTCCGTGAAGACCTTTCGCCAGGATCCCGATCCGGCCGAAGGCGCCTCGGACCGCGCGAGCTGCCAGAAGGCAGGCGGAGTCTGGTCGGGGTCCTACAAGCGCGGCCGGTGCGGGTCGAAACGTCAGCCTGTCCCGTTGGCAGATGCCGGCAAGGCTTGTCGGGGCCAGGCGGACTGCATCGGCAACTGCACGGCCGAGGAGCTCGGGGGTGGCCAGTGGTCGGCACCCAAATGTCAGGCTTTTCAACAAGCCGACTACTGCGGCGGCATTTACGACAAGGGCTGGCACTTCGCCTACAGCCGCTGTCCGATCCCGTGAATCGTCGTGCGGTGAATATTGACGAGATGTTCCTCTAGAGATCCTTATGGCTTCCTGATGTGCGGCTTTCTACGATCGCCCCACATCAACAGCGTCGCACTCGACGCGAAGGAGCGATATGAGTCTCGGAATCGATCTCGGTGGCAGCAACGGCGGCATGTCTCCGGCGAAGGTGCTGCGCTGGGGCGCGGTGGTCCTGGTCGTCGTGATCGCGGTGTCTCTGCTCTGGCCTTTCGCTACCGTGCCCACGGGCCATCGCGGTGTCGTCACGCAGTTCGGCCGCATCGTGGGCATCGAAGGCGAGGGCCTGGCGGTGCTGCCGCCGTGGCAGAAGCTCTCGGTCTTCAACGTGCGTTCGGAGCAGGCCGATGTGGAAGGTGCCGAGGGTTCGACTTCGGACCAGCAGCCGGTGAAGGTGAGCCTGACCGTGCGCTACGCCATCGCGCCGGATCGCGTGGCCGAGGTGTTCGAGAAGTACAGCCGCTCGGGCGACCTGAACAGCTACGTCAACACCGCCACGCAAGAAGTCTTCAAGGCCGTGACCGCACGCTACACCGCGCCGGACCTGATCGCCAAGCGCGCCGCCGTGTCCAACGACATCGGCATGGCGCTGAGGACCAAGCTCGTGGTCTACGGCGCCAACGTGATCAACATCGACATGCGCAATTTCTCGTTCAGCTCCAGCTACATGGCGGCCATCAACGAGAAGGTCACGCAGGAGCAGCTGCGCTTGGGTGCCGAGAACAAGCTCAAGACCGTGGAGGCCGAGCAGAAGCAGAAGGTCGCCGTGGCCGAGGCCGAAGCGAACGCGCTGCGCGCCAAGGCGGACGGCGAGGCTTACGCCAACCTCAAGGTCGCTCAGGCCCAGGCCGAAGCCATGCGCGTGCAGAACGCCGCGCTGCGCGAAAACAAGGACGTGCTGGAGCTGCGCCGCATCGAGGTCGAGCTGAAGAAGGCCGAGCGCTGGGACGGCAAGCTGCCGGAACACATCTACGCCGGCGCGCCGGTGCCGTTCATGAGCGTGAACACCGGCAAGTGAGGTCAGCATGCAAGCCACTCTGCCTGATGAAGTTCGCCGCGAGTTGTCAGCCGGCGAGCAGATGCTCTGGTCGGGGCGGCCTCGACAGGGGCTGGTCCTGCGCGGCGCCGATGCGCTGATGATCCCGTTCAGCCTGCTCTGGTGCGGCTTCGCGATCTTCTGGGAGTACAACGCCGCTACGGCGCCGAATGCACCGGTGTTCTTCGCTCTTTGGGGCGTGCCCTTTGTGTGCCTGGGGCTCTACATCGTGTTCGGCCGCTTCTTCATCGAGGCGCGGCAGCGCACTGCGACGCACTATGCGGTGACGGCGGAACGCGTGCTGATTGTGTCGGGCGTGTTCTCTCGGGAGGTCAAGTCGCTGGCGCTGAAGACGCTGAGCGATGTCTCTCTGCGTGAATCGTCGGGCGGCGAGGGCACGATCACCTTCGGGCCGCAGCAGGCATTTGCCGGGATGAGCTTTGCGATGCCGGGTTGGCCGGGTTCCGCGAAGTTCATGGCACCTCGCTTCGACCTGATTCAGGACGCCAAGACGGTCTACCAGATCATCCGCGGTGCCCAGCGGGGCTGAGCGGACCGCTCAGCTGCGCGAGCTGAGGTAGCGCTTGCGCCAAAAGAACCCCGCCAGCCCCAGGCCGAGCGCTGCCATCAACCCCACCGCGATCCAGAAGCCTGTGGCGCGGTGGATCAGTGGCAGCGCGTCGAAGTTCATGCCGAAGATGCCGGTGATCAGGTTCAGCGGCAGGAAGATGGCAGTCAGCACGGTCAGCGTGCGCATGATGCTGTTGGTGCGATGGCCGAGCGCCGAGAAGTGCATCTGCACGGTGGACTCGGCGCTGCTTTCCAGTCGCCTCACATGCGAGAGCACGCGCTCCACGTGTTCCAGCACATCGCGCGATCGCACGCGCAGCAGCTCGCGTTCACGGCGGGCCTTGTCGTTGCCGGGGTCGGGCCATTCGTCCAGCGCGTCTATCCATTCCTGCACGGCGCTGCGCTGGTCTTCGCAGGTGTCTTCCACGCGGTGCAGTGCATCGCGCGAGGACATCAGCAGCGGCCAGTCGTCGAAATGGCTGCGCGGGTCGAGCAGAAGCTTTTGCAGCGCACTGAACTGACGGGTGAGCAGCCGGCGCAGGTCGAGGTAGCTGTCCACCATGTGGTTGACCATGCGCAGCATCAACTCGGCGGGGCTGCTGGGCAGGCGCGCGCTGCCGCGTGCTTCCCGGCCTTCGGTGAGCTTCTCGAGCCGGTCGGCGAAAAAGTCGCGCACGGTGCAGTCGCCCGGATGCACGGTGATCAGCACGTGGTCAAAGACGGCGAAGCCGACGGGGCTGGTGTCGATCGCCTGCTCCACGTGGTCGCTGCCCTGCAGCCCGTCGGCCGCGCCCGGCGCGGCGGCCAGGCGACGGAAGATCAGCAGGTCATACCAGGAGGTGGTGTCGAAGTGCGAGGGATGCTGCTCGTTGAGCAGGTCGCGCACGTGCGGGTCCACCACGGGTCCACAGTTCCAGCGGACCAGGGCAGCCTGCGCTTCAGGCAGCATCGGCTCGAAATCGCCGCGCGCATAGCTGAGCCACACGAAGCCCGAAGGTGGCAGCGCATCCGGCAGCGCAGTGAGTTCCGTGAAGCGGTCGCCGTCGACGTGGAAGACGCGCATTGCTACTTTTTGCTGAGCAGGCGCGCCGCTTCGAGCGCGAAGTAGGTGAGCACGCCATCGGCGCCCGCGCGCTTGAAGGCGAGCAGAGACTCCATCATCACGGCGTCGTGATCGACCCAGCCGTTGGCGGCCGCGGCCTTGACCATGGCGTACTCGCCGGACACCTGATAGGCGAAGGTCGGCATGCCGAACTCGCGCTTCACGCGGTGCACGATGTCGAGGTAAGGCAGGCCGGGCTTGACCATCACCATGTCCGCGCCCTCGGCGATGTCCAGCGCCACTTCACGCAGGGCTTCATCGCTGTTGCCGGGGTCCATCTGATAGGTCTTCTTGTCGGCCTTGCCCAGGTTGGCGGCCGAGCCCACGGCATCGCGAAAAGGGCCGTAGAAGGCGCTCGCGTACTTGGCGCTGTAGGCCATGATCTGCGTGTGGATGAGGCCTTTGGCTTCGAGCGCCTGGCGGATGGCGCCGATGCGCCCGTCCATCATGTCACTCGGGGCCACGATGTCCACGCCGGCCTCGGCCTGAACGAGGGCTTGTTTGCAAAGTATTGCAACCGTCTCGTCGTTCAGGATGTAACCGGTCTCGTCGAGCACGCCGTCCTGGCCATGGCTGGTGAAGGGGTCGAGCGCCACGTCGGTCAGCAGGCCGAGCTCGGGCAGCTCCTTCTTGAGGGCCCGCACCACGCGGGGCACCAGGCCTTCGGGGTTGAGCGCCTCGCGGCCGTCGGGCGTCTTCAGCCCAGAGTCGATAACGGGGAAGAGTGCCAGCACCGGGATGCCGAGCTTCAGGCATTGCTCGCCCACGCCGAGCAGCTTGTCCAGTGAGAGTCGCGAGACACCCGGCATCGAGGCGACGGCCTCCTCGCGGTTCTCGCCCTCGTGGACGAAGACCGGCAGGATCAGGTCGCTGGCTTGCAGATTGTTTTCCCGAACCAGTGCGCGGCTGAAGGCTTTGCGGCGCAGGCGGCGGGGACGAGCGGCGGGGTATGGAGGGAGCGCGGAATGACTCATTTTGTTGGCAGCACAAACAAAAACAAACGAATGCCCTGCATCTGGGCTTTACAGCCCGCAATCATGGGGGATGTTTGATTTGTCCGTGGAGTTTGTAGTGTTTCTACGCAGGACCACGTACTGACGCTGGAAAGCTGGCGCTGCTAAACTGATTTCTGAATGATAGTCGCGAGGCTGTCGTTCCCTGCTTTTCCTCCCTGAGCAGGAGCCTTAACGTGATGACAGCGATAGGGCTTTGCGGCCCCGGCTATATGCCGGGGCTATTTTTTTGCCCGCACGCTGAGCGTGCGGCTTGATACCGAATGCTCAGAGGCGCCGCGCGATGCGTCGCTATAGTGGCCCGATGCTCTGGATCAAAGCCTTCCACATCATCTTCGTCGCGAGCTGGTTCGCGGGCCTCTTCTACCTGCCACGCATCTTCGTCAACCTGGCCATGGTCGAGCCGGGCAGTCACGCCGAGCGCGAGCGGCTGCTGCTGATGGCGCGCAAGCTCTACCGTTTCGCCTCGATGCTGATGGGCGTGGCCCTGCTGCTGGGGCTGACGCTCTGGCTGTACTACGGCATCGGCAAGGGCCAGGGCTGGATGCACGCCAAGCTGACGCTGGTGATCGCGGCCATCGGCTACCACCACGGTTGCGGCGCGATCCTGCGGCGCTTCGAGCGCGGCGACAACCGACGCAGCCACCGCTGGCTGCGGGTGTTCAACGAAGGAGCCGTGGTGCTCTTCGCGATCATCGTCCTGCTGGTGGTCGTCAAGCCCTTCTGATGAGGATCGAGCGCAGCCCCTGGAGTTGGCTGCTGCTGGCCTGGCTGGCGCTGATCGTCTACGCCAGCCTCTACCCCTTCGAGCCCTGGCGCTGGCCGCCGGGCCAGGACTGGAAGGCGCTGATGGCGCTGCCCTGGCCGCGCCGCCTCATGACCTGGGATGTGCAGACCAATGTGGTCGGCTACATGCCGCTGGGGCTGCTGCTCGCCGCGAGGCCGCGCCTGCGCCTCATGTGGGCGGTGCTCGCGGGCGTGCTGCTGTCGTACACGATGGAGGTGCTGCAGAACTTCCTGCCGGGGCGCGTGCCGTCCAGCTCCGACTGGCTCTTCAACAGCGTCGGTACGTTGGCCGGCGCGTTGCTGGGCTGGGTGCTGGTGCGCACCGGCGTGTGGGATCGTTGGGGGGGGTGGCGCGAGAGCTGGTTCGAGAGCCACAGTGCCGGCGCGCTGGCCCTGCTGCTGCTGTGGCCGATGGCGCTGCTGTGCCCGGCGCCGGTGCCGCTGGGCATCGGCCGCTGGTTGCCGCATCTGGAAGAGATGGTGCTCGACGCGCTCGAAGGCACGCCCTGGGAGAACAGCTCCTTCCTCTGGTTCAACCCCGACCTGCCGATGCAGCCGGCCCTGCCGCTGGGCTTTGAAGCCTTGGCCACGGCGCTGGGCCTGCTCGGGCCGGCGCTGCTCGCCTTGTCGATCGCGCGGCGCGGCTGGCGGCGCTGGCTGCTGGTGCCCTTGATTGCGTTGGTGGGCGTGGCCGTCACGACGCTCTCGACCGCGCTGAACTACAGCCCGCAGCATGCCTGGGCCTGGTTCACGCCGCCCACGCTGCCCGGCCTCGTGATTGGCTTGGTGCTTTCGCTGGCCGCCGTGCCGCTGTCGCGGCGCGCCTGCGCGGCCATCGGCCTCGTCGTGATGCCCGTGCTGATCGCCATCGTCACCCGTGCGCCGGCCGATCCGTTTCTCTCCATCAGCCTGCAGGCCTGGGAGCAGGGCCGCTTCGTGAACCTCTACGGCATGGGCCAATGGCTGGGCTGGGTCTGGCCTTTTGCAGCCCTGGTCTGGCTGCTCGGATCCGTGGCGCGCCGATAATCCCCGCATGAGCTATTACGAGCGCCACATCTTCTTCTGCCTCAACAAGCGTGACGGCGAGGCCGCCTGCATGGATCACGACGCCGAAGGCGGCTTCGATCACTGCAAGAAGCGGGTCAAGGCCGAAGGCCTGGCCGGCAAGGGCGGCGTGCGCGTCAACAAGGCCGGTTGCCTGGATCGCTGCGCCGGCGGCCCGGTGGCCGTCGTCTACCCCGAAGCCGTCTGGTACACCTTCGTGGACAAGAGCGATATCGACGAGATCGTCGAGAAGCATTTGAAGCACGGCGAGGTCGTTGAACGCCTCGTGCTGCCGGACTCTGTGGGCCGATGAACTCTCAAACCGAAAAGCGCCTGATTGCGGGCCCGGCCGGCAACATCGAAGTCGCGCTGGATGCGCCCGCCGGCACGCCGCGTGGCATGGCCCTCGTGTGCCACCCGAACCCCGTGCAAGGCGGCACGATGGACAACAAGGTCGTGCAGACTGTGGCCCGCGCTTTCCTGCAACTGGGCTATCGCACGGTGCGCTTCAACTTCCGCGGTGTCGGCCAGTCCGAAGGTGGCTGGGACGAAGGGCGCGGCGAGATCGACGATGCGATGGCCGTACTCGAAGCTACGCGCAATGCAGGCGAGCCCTGGCTGCTGGCCGGCTTCTCTTTCGGTGGCTACGTCGCGTCGCGCGTGCTGCAGCGCGCGACGGAAGCGCCGCAGCGCCTCGTCCTCATCGGCCCCGCCACCAGCCGCTTCGACACCGCGCCCGTTCCGCCGGAGACCGTCGTCATCCACGGCGAGGTCGATGACGTCGTGCCGCTGTCCTCCGTGCTCGACTGGGCCCGGCCACAAAGTCTGCCGGTCACGGTCGTGCCCGGCGTCGGCCACTTCTTCCACGGGCAGCTGCCGCTGCTCAAGAACCTCGTGGTTCGCCAATTTCCATCCTGATTGACTCCCTTCTGAAGTACCCGCCCCGAATGAAAAGTCTCCTCGCCCTGTTCCTCGCTGCCGCCACCGGCCTGGCCCAAGCCCAAGCGCCGCAAGCGCCTGAAATCGCCGCCCGCAACTACCTGCTGGTCGATGTGACCGCCGGCAAGCATGTGCTGGCCGAACGTGAGGCCGACGCGCCGCAGGACCCGGCCTCGCTGACCAAGCTGATGACGGCCTACTTGGTCTTTGATGCGCTCAAGGCCAAACGCCTGACGCTGGAGCAGACCCTGCCAGTCTCCAAGCTCGCCTGGGCCGAGACCAAGGGTGCCGGCAAGGGCACGGGCGGTTCGGTGATGTTCATCGACACCACCATGTCGCCGACGGTCGACCAGCTGCTGCGCGGCCTGATCATCCAAAGCGGCAACGACGCCGCCGTGGCCCTGGCCGAAGGCGTCTCCGGTACGGTGGAGAACTTCGTCGCGCAGATGAACAAGACGGCCGCCGCCTGGGGCCTGAAGAACACCCACTTCACCAACGTGACGGGCCTCTCCGACCCGGCGCACAAGAGCAGCGCGCGCGACGTGGCGTCCATCGCCATGCACATCATCGAAGACTATCCGCAGTACTACACGTACTACTCGCAGAAGCACTTCACGTACAACAACATCAAGCAGGACAACCGCAACCTGCTGCTGTGGCGCGACCCTTCGGTGGATGGGATGAAGACCGGCTTCACCGACGCCGCCGGCTACTGCCTCGTGGCCAGCGCGCAGCGCGATTTTCCTAACGGCAAGCGTCGACTGATCAGCATCGTGATGGGCACGGCCTCCAAGACCGCGCGCGCCGACGAAGCGCAAAAGCTGCTGAACTGGGGCTATGCCGCCTGGGACGCCGTGCGCCTGTTCGACAAGGCCGCGCCCGTCAGCGTGGCGCCGGTCTGGAAGGGCGCCGTCAAGGAAGTCAAGCTCGTGCCCGGCACGCCCAGCGGCGCCGTCTTCGTGGACGTGCCGCGCGGCGAAGGCGCAGGCCTGAAGACCGAAGTCCAGCGCATGGATCCGCTGATCGCCCCGATCGCGGCCGGCCAGCGTGTGGGCACGCTCAAGGTCAGCACGGCGGCCGGCACGGTCGTGGCCGAAGTACCCCTGGTGGCCGGCGAAGCGGTGGCCGAGGCCGGTTTCTTTGGTCGCCTCTGGGATGCCATTCGCCTCTGGATCAAGTAAGGTAGAGCCTCAAGCGAGCGCTGCTCCGGAGGCATTGAAGTCATGCATCTCCCTGATCTGCCCTGCTATCTGAACGGCGAGTTCATGCCGCTGCCCGAGGCGCGCATCTCGCCGATGGACCGCGGCTTCCTGTTCGGTGATGGCCTCTACGAAGCCATGCCCGTCTACGGCCGACGGATCTTCCGCTTCGATGCCCACATGGACCGGCTGGAGCACGGCCTGGCCAAGCTGCGCATTGAAAGCCCGCTGGGCCGCGCCGACTGGCTGGCGCTGGCGCGCCGGCTGATCGAGCAGGGCGCCACCGAGAACCAGCTCGTCTACCTGCAGGTCACGCGCGGCGTGGCGCCCCGCGCCCACGCCATGCCAACCGACATCGAGCCCACCGTCTTCGCCTACGCCAGCCCGCTATCCGGCGTGCCCGAGGCCGAGCGCCATGCGGGCGCCACCTGCGTGACGGCGCGCGACCTCCGCTGGGAGCATTGCGACATCAAGAGCATCTCCCTGCTCGGCAACGTGCTGGCTCGCCAGCAGGCGGTGGACGTCGGCGCCGCCGAGACCATCCTGCTGCGCGACGGCTTCCTCACCGAGGCCTCCAGCGCCAATGTCTGGATCGTCAAGGAAGGCGCCCTGCTCGGCCCGCCGATGAGCGAGCACGTGCTGCCCGGCGTTCGCGTGGGGCTGCTGAAGGAACTCTGCGAGGAGTGCGGCATCGGCTACAACCTGCGGCCCATCTCCGAGGCCGAGCTGTTCGCTGCCGACGAGGTGCTGCTGTCTTCCGCCGGGCGCGAGGTGCTGCCCGTCACCACGCTGGATCACGAGCCGGTGGGCCATGGCGCGATGCGCGGCAAACCCGGGCCGGTTTACGCGCGCTTGTACGAGGCCTACCAAAAAGCAAAACTGGCCCAATCTGTCTGACCATGATGAACAAGCACATCCCGCCAGAAGAATCGCTGATCGAGTACCCGTCCAAGTTCCCCATCAAGGTGATGGGCGCCCACGTGGAGGGCTTCCCCGAGGCGATCGCCATCGTCGCGCGCGCCTTTGACCCTGAGTTCGACGCGAGCACCATCGAGCACCGCCCCAGCAGCAGCGGCAACTACCTGGGCCTGACGATCACCGTCACCGCCACCAGCCGTGAGCAGCTGGACGAGCTCTATCGCACCCTGACCACGCATCCGATGGTCAAGGTCGTGCTGTAAACAGGGTCTTTCGTCGGCCAACGCCTACATACCGCCCGCATAAGCATTACTTCTGCTGACATCTTCGTCCGTGGCAGCAAAACTTTGACAGGTTCGCGGTAGCAGAGTCGTTCTCCTGGCCGATCCGGCCGAGGAGACGTCCATGAAGAAGCTGCTGCTCCAAGCGACCTGGGTGGTGTGTGCTGCGGTCCTGGTGGCCTGTGGCGGCGGTGGTGGCGGTGGTGGCGGTGGCGGCGGCAGCAGCGGCTCCGGTGGATCCAGCACCGGCAGCGGCACGAGCGCTGGCGGCGCCACCGTCAGCGGCGCCTCCCCCGGCGCCACCAGCTCCGGCGCCATCACGGCCTTCGGCAGCGTCTTCATCAACGGCCACGAGTACGACACCAAGAAGGCCACGGCCGTGGACGACGACACCGGCGCCAGCGTGGACATTGCGGGCCTGGAAGTCGGCCAGGTGCTCGACGTCAAGGTGGCCGGCACCAGCAGCAGCGCGAGCCCCGCAGCAGAAAAGCTGCACCTGCATCCGCTGGTGCGCGGCTATGTGGACGCCTCCGACACCGACAGCATCACCGTGATGGGCCAGGCGGTGCAGCTCTCCAGCACCACGCTGTTCAGCGACCACCGCGCCTGCGTCTTCGCCAGCAGCAATCCCTGCACCGCCGTCGATGGCGTGGACGACCTCGCGACCACCGCCGGTGCAACGCCCGGCAGCTACGTCGTGGTGGACGGCTATCTCTTCGACGCGGGCGGCGGCAACGTCAACGTGATCGCCTCGCTGGTGGCCGTGTTCGATGCACCGAGCACTTCGCCGGGCCTGGCCGCTTTCAAGGCTGAGGGCTCGGTCAGCGCCACGGCGTCAGGCAGCCTCACCATCGGCGGCCTGACGGTGAACCTGGCCAGCGCCAAGTGCTACGCCCAAGGCGCCAGCTCGCCTTGCGCCAGCGCCTTCAGCGTCGGGCAGGTGGTGTCGGCCATTTCCAGCGCCGCGCCCACGCTGCCGGCGACGACGTTCAACGCCCAGGCCGTGATCTTGCGCGACCGCTTGCCCGTGACCACAGCCGGCGCCACGCTCGAACTGCAAGGCGGTGTCTCGGCCGTCAACGGCACGAGCTTCACGCTGCGCGGCATCAGCGTGGATGCGTCTGCCCTGCCGGCGGGTCAGGCGATTCCCGTCAAGGGCGACATCGTGCGGGTGCTGGGCACCGTGGCCGCCAGCGGCACGTCCATCACCGCCACGAGCGTGCAGATCCTGCGTGCTGCAGCCAGCGCCAGCTATGCCTTCGAGGGCGACCTCGCCAACGTGGCGCCCGGCAGTGCGGCCAGCACCTTCACCTTCACGGTGCTGGGCCAGACGGTGACGGTCAACGCGCAGACCAAGCTGGCGGACTTCTCGATGAAGAACTGGTTCGGCGGTCGTTCGCAGACCAACCCATTCAACATCACGACCTTCCAGACCTACCTGGCGGCCAGCAGCTCGCAGCACGCCATCGTGCGCACGGCGGCCGATGCCAATGGCAATCTGCAGGCACTGTCGGTCACGCTGGTCAGGGCTTCGAGCGTGAGCGGCGTGGCCGGCGTCGTCGACGCGAGCCCCGCACCGGTGAACAGCACGACCACCGGCACGCCCAGCACCTTCAGCGTTCACGGCGTGCCCGTGAGCGCCGATCCGAAGGCCATCCAGCTGCGCCGCAACATCACCGCGATTGCGGCGGGCGACCAAGTGGTGGCCGTGGGCAGCTACGTGGGCGGCACGCTGACCCTCACGGCCACGCGCGGATTCGGCAATTACGCCTATGACAGCGGCCCGCCGAAGACCCGCGACTGCCCGGGCTTCTGAAGTCGCATCCAGCGCCCTGCGGGGGCATCCACTAGGATGCCCCCATCATGATCATCCAGCCCCTGGGGCGCGCAGCGTACGCGCCTGTCGAGAGCGCGATGCGTGCCTTCACCGAAGCGCGCACGCCGGAAACCCCAGACGAGCTCTGGCTCGTTGAGCACGATCCCGTCTTCACGCAAGGCCTGGCCGGCAAGGCCGAGCACTTGCTGGTGCCCGGCGACATCCCCGTCATTCAGACCAACCGCGGCGGCCAGGTCACGTACCACGGCCCGGGCCAGGTCACGGCTTATCCGCTGGTCGACCTGCGGCGGCTGAACATCTTCGTCAAGGAATACGTGTTCCGCCTGGAGGCGGCCGTGATCCAGACGCTGGACCATTTCGGCGTCGTCGGCCACCGCGTGGCGGGCGCGCCGGGCATCTACGTGCGGCTGGCCGATCCGGGCAGCCACGCTGCGCTCACCGGGCCTTCGCTGGACAAGTTCCAGGGCCTGGGCAAGGTCGCCGCGCTGGGCATCAAGGTCACGCGGCACTGCACCTATCACGGCGTGGCGCTGAACGTGGACATGGACCTGGAACCCTATGCCCGCATCAATCCCTGCGGCTACGCCGGCCTGCAAACCGTGGACCTCGTAAAATTGGGCGTTTCCACGGACTGGGCCACGGTGGCCGAGATCTTCGGCGAGCGCCTCTACGCGCACCTGACACCCTGAATATGGCGACCGAAAACATCACCAAAGAAGCGGCGAGCGCTGCGGACTACGACGCAACCGCCAAGCAAAAGGCCCAGGCCAAGACCGCACGCATCCCCATCAAGATCGTGCCGGCTGAAACGCTCAAGAAGCCGGACTGGATCCGCGTGAAGGCCGGCAGCCCCAGCACCCGCTTCTACGAGATCAAGCAGATTCTGCGTGAGCACAAGCTGCACACGGTCTGCGAAGAAGCCTCCTGCCCGAACATCGGCGAATGCTTCGGCAAGGGCACGGCCACCTTCATGATCATGGGCGACAAGTGCACGCGCCGCTGCCCGTTCTGCGACGTCGGCCACGGCCGCCCCGATCCGCTGGACGTGGATGAGCCGCTGAACCTGGCCAAGACGATTGCCGCGTTGAAGCTCAGTTATGTCGTGATCACCAGCGTGGACCGCGACGACTTGCGCGACGGCGGCGCCGGCCACTTCGCCGAGTGCATCCGCAAGGTGCGCGAGCTCAGCCCGACGACGCAGATCGAGGTGCTGGTGCCCGACTTCCGCGGCCGCATGGACCGCGCGCTGGACATCTTGAAGGCCGCGCCGCCCGATGTGATGAACCACAACCTGGAAACCGCGCCGCGCCTGTACAAGGAAGCGCGCCCGGGTTCGGATTACGAGTTCAGCCTGAACCTGCTCAAGCGCTTCAAAGAAGCCGTGCCGGGCGTGCCGACCAAGAGCGGCATCATGGTGGGCCTGGGCGAGACCGACGAGGAAATCCTCCAGGTCATGCGCGACATGCGCGCCCACGACATCGACATGCTGACCATCGGCCAGTACCTCGCGCCCAGCGGCCACCACCTGCCGGTGCGTCGCTACGTGCACCCGGACACCTTCAAGATGTTCGAGGAAGAGGCCTACAAGATGGGCTTCAAGCACGCCGCCGTGGGTGCGATGGTGCGTTCGAGCTATCACGCTGACCAGCAGGCGCACCAGGCTGCCGAGAAGGCGGCTGTGGTTGCAAGCGAACAAGCCGCGGTGTGACTCCCGGCACGGTCATGAACGCCTGCTAATCTGACGGTCATGCGCAAGCTATTCGTCTCGCTGCTGTTGCCCTTCGTCATGCTGCTCACGCAGCAGGCGCAGGCGTGGCACGAGATCGGTCACCTGCGCAACCCGGCCGGCACGACCGAGCAGCAACAGCAGAAGCCCGACGCACTGGGCGACAAGCTCTGCAGCCTGTGCTTCTCCTTCGCGCACATCGACGCCACCGCACCGGCGCCCGATGTGCCCGTGCTGGCCACCGCGCCCGCTGAGCACGAAGCGCCCTCCAGCGTGGCCGTCAGCAGCCACGCCAGCCCGGTCGCCGCGCCGGGCAACCGCGATCCTCCCGCAAGCCTCTGACCCTCGTCCGTTCCTGGTGCCGGCGCATTTGCACTGCCGTGTGCCTGCCCGTTCGCTTTTCAGAATCTCCAGAGGTTTGCTCCCATGTTGTCTACCCGTTTGCGCCCTTCGGCGCTGTTCCTGGCGCTGTGCGCCGCCTATCCGCTCGTTCACGCTGACGAGCCCACACCCGATCCCGCACCGGCGGCCACCCCTTCGACCGAGCAGAAGAAGCTCGACAAGGTCGAGGTCAGCGGCAGCCGCGCGCGTCTCGACGAAGCACGCAACGGGCTCTCGCCCGACACCGGCAGCAGCGTCTACCGCTTCAACGCCGCCGAGCTGCAGAAGCTGCCGCAGGGCGATGCCACGCCGCTGAACCAGGTCATCTTGCAGACGCCCGGCGTGGTGCAGGACGGCTTCGGCCAGATCCACGTGCGCGGCGACCACGGCAACATCCAGTACCGGATCAACGGCGTCGTGATCCCCGAATCGCTCTCGGGTTTCGGCCAGTCGCTGCAGACGCGCTTTGCGCAGAACCTCTCCATCCTGACCGGCGCGCTGCCCGCGCAATACGGCTATCGCACGGCCGCCGTGGTGGACATCGAGAGCAAGGGCGAGCAGCTCGAGAAGAGCACGACCGTGGACCTGCGCGTCGGCAGCCACCAGGACCGCCAGCTCTCGGTGGAGACCAGCGGCACCAGCGGGCCCTTCACCTATTTCGTGACCGGCTCGTACGAAGGCAGCGGACTCGGCATCGAGAATCCCGCGCCGACGAAGAATGCGCTGCATGACCAGTCGCACCAGGGCAAGGGCTTTGCCGATCTGTCCTACGTGATCGACGACAGCTCGCGCGTGAGCCTGCTGCTGGGCGTCTCGAACAACCGCTTCGAGATCCCCAACGTGGCTGGCGAGACGCCCGTCTTCTCGCTGGCCAACCAGCCGCCGAAGGATTCGACGCAGCTCGATGCGCGCCAGCGCGAGCGCAACCGCTTTGCGGTGCTGAGCTACCAGGGCAATGTGGGCGACACGGTGGACTACCAGGTCTCGGCCGGCACGCGCACGACCGACGTGCTCTACATGCCTGACGCGGTCGGCGATCTCCAGTACAAGGGCATTGCCGCGGACATCCTGCGCTCCAACCGCGCGCAGAGCGTGCAGGCCGACATGAGCTGGCGCCTGAACCCGCAGCACACGCTGCGCACGGGGCTGTTCCTGCAGCACGAACGCGCGCTGGCGAACAACAATGCGCAGGTCTTCCCGGCCGATGCCGACGGCAACCAGACCAGCGACGTGCCGCTGCTGATCCAGGATGACAGCCGCATCACCGGCTCGCTGTTCGGCGCCTACTTGCAAGACGAGTGGAAGCTCGACAAGAGCCTGACGCTCAACTATGGCCTGCGCTATGACCGCACCAGCCTGCTGAACAAGGAGTCGCAGTTCAGCCCGCGCGTGGGCCTGACCTGGGAAGCAAGCAAGGACTTCAGCGTGCATGCCGGCTACGCCCGCTACTTCACGCCGCCGCCCAGCGAGAAGATCGACACCACCTCGGTCCAGAAGTTCGCCGGCACGACCAACGCGCTGCCGTCGGACGCCAACACCGCCGTGCGCGCCGAGCGCAGCAACTACTTCGACCTCGGTGCGGGCTGGATGGTGAGCGAGCACCTGACGCTCAATCTGGACGGCTACTACCGCGACATCCGCCACCTGCAGGACGAAGGCCAGTTTGGCAACGCGCTGATCTACTCGGCCTTCAACTTCGCCAAGGGCCGCATCTACGGCCTGGACTTCTCGGCCAACTGGCACGACCGCGACTTCTCCGCCTGGCTGAACCTGGGCTTCACGCACGCCCGCGGCAAGGGCATCGAGACCGGCCAGTTCAACTTCGACGAAGACGAACTGGCGTACATCCAGAACCACTGGGCCCACCTGGACCACGAGCAGACCCTCAGCGGTTCGGCCGGCTTTTCGTGGAAGGCGCCGGGGGCGGTCACGATCAGTGCCAGCGCGCTGATGGGCTCGGGCCTGCGCGATGGCTTTGCCAACACGGCGCACCTGCCGGGTTACACCGCCGTCAATCTCTCAGCCGCGAAGACCTTCGGCAAGACCGAGGTGCGCGTGGGCCTGGACAACGCCTTCGACCGCGTCTATCTGCTGCGTGACGGCAGCGGCATCGGCGTGGGCGCGCCGCAGTACGGGCTGCGTCGTTCCGTGTGGCTGGCGCTCTCTCAAAGCTTCTGACGCTGAGCTAACCGTGTACGCTGGCGGCATATGCCCGCCAGCCCGTCCACCCACCGCGCTCTCGACTGCCCGCAATGCCGCGGCGCCATGGAGGCCCTGCCGCTCGAAAGCCATTACGGCCAGACGGTGCAGACCGACCTGTGCCCGCGCTGCAACCTGATCTGGCTCGACGAGTTGGAGGCGGTGAACCTCTCCGGCCTCGGCTGGGTGAAGCTGCTGCGCCGCATGCAGCAGGCGCAGCTGGATCCGACGGCGCCGCAGATGCAGGCGCTCGATTGCCCGCGCTGCCGCACGCGACTCAAGACCGTGCACAACATGGCAAGCTGGGGCCGCTTTGGCGAGCTGGAATGTCCGAACTGCCGCGGCGGCCTGGCCTCCTTCAGCCTGATGCTGGCGCGACGCGCTCTGGTGCGGGCGATGACGCGGCGCGACCTTGAAGTGCTCAAGACCGAATCGCGCGAGCCCTGCTGCTTCAACTGCGGCGCGGGCCTGGAGCGCGAAGCCTGCGCGCGCGGCCTGCTCGACCAGGACGCGCGCTGCACCTACTGCGAAAGCCCGCTCGTCGTCATCGACATGCCGCGCTTCTTCACCGCGCTGCTGTCGCGCCATGCGGAGCCCGTGGCGCCCGAGCGTCTGGCCTGGCCCTGCCGCAGCTGCGGCGCCGCCGTGGAACCCACGCATTCAGCCTCCTGCGAGACCTGCGCGCATCCGGTCGTCGTGCCTTCGGTCGTCGATCTGCGCCCGCTGCTCGATGCGGCCGAGCCGTTGCTGCGTGCGGCCCTGCCGCGCGGCGCGAAGGCGCACGGCCACCGCCTGCGCGAGCTGCGCGGCGACCACCGGGCGACCGGGCTGTGGCGCGTCGTCCAGCGGCTGCGGATGTTCTTCGAGCCCGATTAGCCCTGGTGCTGCAAAACATCGGGTTTTCCCGGAAAATCTCGGATCCGCTGATTCGAGACACCCAACCCCATGGCTCTGCGTCATTGGCTCCTGCTGATCTTCCTGGCTTCCGGGCTCTACATCCACTTCCGCGGCCAGGTGCGTTTTGCGCTGGCGCGGGCACTGGACTTCACGATCCTGATCGCACCCGTCAACGCGCTGATGTATCTCTTCTCGCGCGTGCCGGCCAAGGCCTATCTGGATCCGGACGACTTCCCCGAACTCGCGCCGCTCAAGGCCAACTGGCAGCTCATTCGCGACGAGGCCCTGCGCCTGGCCGACGATGGCGCCATCCGCGCCGCCACCGGCTACAACGACGTGGGCTTCAATTCCTTCTTCCGCACCGGCTGGAAGCGCTTTTACCTGAGCTGGTACGGCAAGGACATGCCGTCTGCCCAGGCGCAATGCCCACAGACGGTGGCCCTGCTCAAGAGCATCCCGACGATCAAGGCGGCGATGTTCGCCTCGCTGCCGCCGGGCGCGCGGCTGGTCTCGCACCGCGATCCGTACGCTGGATCCTTGCGTTATCACCTGGGGCTGGTCACGCCGAACGACCCGGGCTGCAACATCGTCGTCGATGGCCAGCCCTACCACTGGAAGGACGGCGAGGCGGTGATGTTCGATGAGACCTTCATCCACCACGCCGAGAACACGACGGAGCACCAGCGCATCGTGCTGTTCTGCGATGTGGAGCGGCCACTGTGGACAGCGCCGCTGCGCTGGTTCAACCGCTTCTTCGGCAAGCACGTGATGGCTGCGGCTTCGAGCCAGAACGAAGGCACCGAGGCCGTGGGCGGCATCAACCAGGCCTTCCACTACATCTACCAGCTGCGCCTCAAGGCGAAGGCGCTCAAGGCTTCGAACCGAGGCCTCTACTACGTCGGCAAATGGGCCCTGATCGTGGGCCTGCTGTGGCTGCTGTTCTGGTGATCAGTCGAGGCTGATCCCCCTCTTCAGCGCTGGGCCGGTTCCCAGCGGCCCGCGATGTTCTTCAGCAGCTGGTTCACGGCCGCGAGCTGGCGGTTTTGCACGTTGTTGAAGGTGCTCTCCGCATTGAACAGCGAGGCCTGCGCCGTCACCACGTTCAGGTAGCTCACCGTGCCGGCCTTGTACTGGTCCTCGGTGATCTCGAGGTTGCGGCGCGCGGCGCGCACGGCGTCCTGCTGCAGCGCGGCCTCTTCCTGGAGCTGGCGCGCCAGCACGAGGTTGTCTTCCACTTCCTGCAGGGCCGTGAGCACGGTCTGGCGATAGGCGCTGGTCACTGCGTCCGCGTTGTTGCGCGCCTGCGCACTGGCCAGCTGGCGGCGGCCGCTGTCGAGGATGTCCTGCGTCAGCGAAGCACCGATGGACCAGAGCAGGTTGGGCGCGCTGATCAGGTTCTTGAAGCCGTCCTTGCGCCAGCCTGCATCGCCCGAGAGCGAGAGAGACGGGAAATACGCCGCATTGGCGATGCCGATCTGGGCATAGGCCGCCTTGACGCGCTCCGCGCTGGCGGCGATGTCGGGGCGGCGCTCGAGCAGCGTGGAGGGCAGCATCGCCGGCACTTCAGGCGCGGCCGGCAGGCTCGGTTGGGCCGTGAGGTTGAGCGATGAAGGCGGCAGGCCCAGCAGCACGGCCAGCGCGTGCTCGGCGATGGCGCGCTGCGCCTTGGCATCGGCCAGGCCGGCCTGCGCGCTGCGCAGCTGCGTCTCGGCCTGCAGCACGTCGGTGGGCGCGGCCACGCCGGCATCGCGGCGGGCTTGCGTCAGTTCGAGCGAGCGCTGGTAGGCCGCGACGCTGCGCTCCAGCAGCGACTGCTGGACCTCGGCAGCACGCAGCGTGAAATAGCTTTGCGTGAGCAGGGCCTGGGCCGAGAGGCGCGCGGCGGCGAGGTCGTCGCTGCTGGCCTGCAGCTGCGACCGGGCGGCCGAGAAGCCTTCGAACAGCGTGCCCCAGAGGTCCACCTCCCAGGTCGAGCTGGCGATCAGCGAGCTGCTGTTGCCGGGGCTGCCGCCCGCGCTCTTGCTGCGCGAGCCCTGGCCGCTGACGGACAGCGTGGGCAAGAAGGCCTGGCCCGCGGCGGCCAGCGTGGCGCGCGCGGTGGCGACCTGCGTGGCCACGCTCTTGAGGTTCTCGTTGCCGATCAGCAGCTTGGCCTGCAGCTCGTTGAGCACGGGATCGTTGAAGAGCGTCCACCAGTCGTCGGGCACGGCGCGTTCGGTGCGGGCCGTGGCCCACTCACCGGAGGCTTCCTTGAACTGGGCCGGGGCCGTCACCGGCTTGGGCGGCTCCACGTGCGTGAGGGCACAGCCGCCAAGCATGGCGGCCACCAGGGGGAGGATGAGGAAGGATTTCATGTCGTCTTGCGGCGCAGGAAGGACCAGCGCTGGCGGGGCTGCTGACTGCGTTTCTTCTTGAGGCTCAGGCGGTCCATCAGGACAAAGACCACCGGCGTGGTGTACAGCGTGAGCAGTTGCGAGAGGATCAGGCCGCCCACGATGGCGATGCCCAGCGGCTGGCGCAGCTCGGCACCATCGCCGCTGCCGATGGCCAGCGGCACGGCGCCGAAGATGGCGGCGCAGGTGGTCATCAGGATCGGGCGCAGGCGCAGCGAGGCGGCGCGCAGGATGGCGCTGGCGGCGGACATGTCCGGGTTGTGGCGCTGACGCGCGATGGCGAAGTCGATCATCATGATCGCGTTCTTCTTCACGATGCCGATCAGCAGGATCACGCCGATGAGCGCAATGATCGAGAAATCGGTGTTGAAGAGCATCAGCGCCAGCAGCGCGCCCACGCCGGCCGAGGGCAGCGTGGAGAGGATCGTCACCGGGTGGATCAGGCTCTCGTACAGCATGCCCAGCACCAGGTAGATGGTGACGATGGCCGCCAGAATCAGCATGGGCTGCGAGGACAGCGACTGCTGGAACGCATTGGCCGTACCGGCGAAGAGGCCGCGCACCGAGACCGGCACGCCCAGCTCGCTCATCGCGTTCTGGATCGCCGCCGTGGCCTGCGAGAGCGAGACGCCTTCGGGCAGGTTGAAGCTGATCGTCGTGGCCGGCGTGCCGCTCTGGTGGTTGATCGACAGCGGTGTGTTGGTCGTCTCCACGCGGCTGAAGGCGGACAGCGGCACCTGCGCGCCGTTGCGGCCGGTGACGTAGAGCTTGGACAGCGTCTCGGGCCCCTGCAAGAACTCGGGCGCCAGCTCCATCACCACGCGGTACTGGTTCAGCGGGTTGTAGATCACGCCGACCTGGCGCTGGCCGAAGGCGTCGTTGAGCGTGGTGTCCAGCGTGCTGATGGACACGCCCAGGCGCGCCGCGGCGTCGCGGTCGATGATGAGCGAGGTCTGCAGGCCCTTGTCCTGCTGGTCGCTGTTGACGTCGGCCAGCTCGTTCAGGTTTTGCATCGCGTTGTTGATGCGCGGCGCCCAGGTGCGCAGGTCTTCCAGCGAGTCGGCCTGCAGCGTGAACTGGTAGGCCGCGTTGGCCTGGCGGCCGCCGATGCGGATGTCCTGAACGGGCACGAGGAAGAGGTTGGCACCGGCCTCGTGCGAGAGCTTGTCGCGCAGCCGGGTCACGACGGCGTCGGCCGAGACCTTGCGCTCCTTGATCGGCTTGAGCATCACGAAGAAGTTGGCGCTGTTGCGCTGGCCGCCGCCGGTGAAGCCGGTCACGCCTTCCACGGCTGGGTCGGCCATCAAGATGCCCATGAACTTCTGGACCCGCTCCTTCATCATCGGGAAGCTGCTGCCCTGGTCGGCCTGCACGCCGCCGAACATCGCGCCGGTGTCCTGCTGCGGGAAGAAGGACTTGGGGATGGTGCCGTACAGGTGCACGTTCAGCACGATCACGCCGATCAGCGAGAGCAGCGCCAGGGGCTGGTGACGCAGCACCCACATCAGCGTCTTGCGATACCCGCGCGTGCACTTGCGCCCGATCCAGTTCAGCAGCCGGGCGAAGCGGCCCGGCGGTTTGGGGTTGGCTTCGCGGGGCTTGAGCAGCTTGGCCGCCATCATCGGCGTGGCGGTCAGCGAGACCATCATCGACACGAGGATGGCCGAGGACAGCACGACCGCGAACTCGCGGAACAGCCGGCCCACCACACCGCCCATCAGCAGGATGGGAATGAACACCGCGATCAGCGACAGGCTGATGGAGACGACCGTGAAGCCGATCTCCTTGGCCCCGCGCAGCGCAGCCTCGCGCGGCGTGAGGCCGTGCTCGATGTGCCGGGTGATGTTCTCCAACACCACAATGGCGTCGTCCACCACGAAGCCCGTGGCCACGGTCAGCGCCATGGCCGAGAGGTTGTCGAGGCTGAAGCCGCACAGATACATCACGCCGAAGGTGCCGCACAGCGAGACCGGCACGGCCATGGCCGGCAGCAGCGTGGCGCGGCCCGAGCGCAGGAACAGCAGCACGACCAGGATCACCAGGCCCACGGCGATGCCCATGGCGCGCTCCACCTCGCGCAGCGAGGCGCGGATGGTGGGCGTGCGGTCGGCGATGACGTTGAGGTCGATGGCCGAGGGGATGGAGGCGCGCAGGTGCGGCAACAGGTCGCGCACCCGCTCCACCGTCTCGATGATGTTGGCGCCCGGTTCCTTCAGGATGAAGATCAGGATCGCCTGCTTGCCGTTGGCTGCGGCGTAGTTGCGCACGTCCTGCACCGAGTCCTTCACGTCGGCCACGTCGCCCAGCGTCACCGCCGAGCCGTTGGCGTAGCGCAGGATGACCTTGGTGTACTCGGCGGCCACGCGAGCCTGGTCATTCGCGCCGACCTGCCAGCTGCGCCCGCCTTGCTCGACCGAACCCTTGGGCCGGTTGGCGTTGGTGTTGGTGATGGCGGTGCGGACCGTGTCCAGCGGGATGCCGGCGGCGGCCAGCTTGTCCGGATTGAGCTCCACGCGCACCGCGGGCAGGGCGCTACCGCTCACGCTCACCTGGCCCACGCCCTCAACCTGCGAGAGCCGCTGCGCCAGCACGGTGGAGGCCGCGTCGTACAGCTGGCCTTGCGTCAACGTGGTCGAGGTCAGCGACAGCAGGATGACCGGCGTGTCCGCCGGGTTGACCTTGCGGTAGGTCGGATTGCTGGGCATGCCCGAGGGCAGCAGACTGCGCGAGGCATTGATGGCGGCCTGCACATCGCGGGCGGCACCGTTGATGTCGCGGTTCAGGTCGAACTGCAGCGTGACGTTGGTCGAACCCAGGCTGGAACGCGAGGTGATCTCGTTCACGCCGGCGATCGTGCCCAGTGCGCGCTCCAGCGGCGTGGCCACGGTGGCCGCCATCGTCTCGGGGCTGGCGCCGGGCAGGCTGGCGCTGACTGAGATGGTTGGGAAGTCCATCTGCGGCAGCGGCGCGATCGGCAGCAGGCCGTAGCCCAGCACGCCAGCCAGGGCGATGCCCAGCGTGATCAGCGTGGTCGCTACCGGCCGCGCGATGAAGGGCGCCGAGATGTTCATGCGCCGGTCGCTCCGGACTCGGCCTTCTTGCCGCCCTTGCGCTCACGCCAGCGCTTGGCGATGCCGGCAAAGGCCAGGTAGATCACCGGCGTGGAGAACAGCGTCAGCAGCTGGCTCACGATCAGGCCGCCGACCATCGTCACGCCCAGCGGGTGGCGCAGCTCGTGGCCTGCGCCCTGGCCCACCATCAGCGGCAAGGCGCCGAGCAGGGCCGCCATCGTCGTCATCAGGATCGGGCGGAAGCGCAGCAGGCTGGCCTTGTGGATGGCCGCACGCGGCTCCAGGCCTTCCTCGCGTTCGGCTTCGAGCGCGAAGTCGATCATCATGATGGCGTTCTTCTTCACGATGCCGATCAGCAGCACGATGCCGATGATGGCCACGATGCCCAGGTCCTGCCGTGCCACCAGCAGCGCCAGCAGGGCGCCGACGCCGGCCGAGGGCAGGGTGGAGAGGATGGTCACCGGATGGATGTAGCTCTCGTAGAGCACGCCCAGCACGATGTACATCGTGACGACGGCCGCGAGGATCAGCACCAGCGTGCTGGAGAGCGAATTGCGGAAGGCCTCCGCCGCGCCCTGGAAGCTGGTCTCAACGCTTGGCGGCAGGTCCAGCTTGGCCTGCTCGGCCTTGATCGCATCCACCGCATCGCCCAGTGCCGCGCCGGGCGCGAGGTTGAAGGAGACCGTGGCGGCCGGGAACTGCGCCACGTGGTTGATGGCCAGCGCTGCGGGGCGCTCGACGAGCTGCGCCACCGCGCTCATCTGCACCTGCACGGTCACCGTGCCGGCGGCCGTGGTCTGCGTGCCGGGCACGTAGAGGCGGTTCAGCGCCTCGGGGCCGCGGCGAAACTCCGGCGCGGCTTCCAGCACCACGCGGTACTGGCTGCTGGCCGTGTAGATCGTCGAGATCATGCGCTGGCCGAAGGCGTTGTAGAGCGCCGTGTCGATGGCGGCCACCGTCACGCCCAGGCGGCCGGCGGCCTCGCGGTCGATCTTCAGGTAGGCCTGCTGGCCTTCGTTTTGCAGGTCGCTGGCCACGTCGGCCAGCTGCGGCAGGGTGCGCAAGCGCTCAACGAGTGTGTTGGTCGCCTTGGTCAGATCGTCGGTGTCGGGCGAGCTCAGCAGGAACTGGTACTGCGTCTTGGACACGCGGTCTTCGATCGTCAGATCCTGCACCGGCTGCATGTAGGCGGTGATGCCCGGCACGTGCGCCGTCAGGTCGGCCAGGCGGCGGATGATTTCCGTGGCCGACGAATGACGCTGCTCGAAGGGCTTGAGCGTGATCTGCATCCGGCCCGTGTTGAGCGTGGCATTCGCGCCGTCCACGCCGATGAAGGAGGCCAGGTGGTCGACGTCCGGGTCCTTCAGGATCGCCTCGGCCAGCTTCTGCTGGCGCTCGCCCATGGCGTTGAACGAGGTCGTCTGCGTGGCTTCGGTGATGACCTGGATGAGGCCCGTGTCCTGCACCGGGAAGAAGCCCTTGGGCACCCACATGTAGAGCAGGGCGGTGAGGCCCAGCGTGCCCAGGAAGACCAGCATCGTGGCGAAGGAGTGGTCCAGCACCCAGTCGAGCATGCGGCCGTAGCCGTGGATCAGGTCGTCGAACTTCTTGCCGAACCAGTTGCCGAGCTTGGTGTGCTTGACCTCGTGCTCGGGCTTGAGCAGGCGCGCGCTCATCATGGGCGTGAGTGTGAGCGAGACGAAGGCCGAGATCAGGATGGACACGGCCAGCGTGATTGCGAATTCATGGAACAGCCGGCCCACCACGTCGCCCATGAAGAGCAAGGGGATCAGCACAGCGATCAGCGAGACCGTCAGCGAGATGATGGTGAAGCCGATCTGCTTGGAGCCCTTGAGCGCGGCCTCCATCGGCGTGTCGCCCTCTTCGACGAAGCGGGCGATGTTCTCGATCATCACGATGGCATCGTCGACCACGAAGCCCGTGGAGATCGTCAGCGCCATCAGCGTGAGGTTGTTGATCGAGAAGCCGGCCAGATACATCACGCCGAAGGTGCCCACCAGCGAGAGCGGCACGGCCACGCTGGGGATCAGCGTGGCGGAGGCGCTGCGCAGGAACACGAAGATCACCATCACGACGAGCGCGACGGCCAGCAGCAGTTCGAACTGCGTGTCTTCGACCGAGGCGCGGATCGTCACCGTGCGGTCGGCGATCACCTGCACATCGAGCGAAGCGGGCAAAGTGCCTTGCAGCTTGGGCAGCAGGGTCTTCACGCGGTCCACGGTCTCGATCACGTTGGCGCCGGGCTGGCGCTGCACGTTCAGGATCACGCCGGGCGTGGTGTCGGCCCAGGCGGCCAGGCGCAGGTTCTCGGCGTCGTCCACCATCACTGCCACGTCGGACAGGCGCAGCGGGTTGCCGTTCTTCCAGGCGATGACCACGTCCTTGTAGTCGGCGGCGGTCTTGAGCTGGTCGTTGGCGTCGATGGTCGAGGCGCGCTGGGCGCCGTCGAAGCTGCCCTTGGCCTGGTTCACGTTCGAGGCCGAGATGGCCGAACGCACGTCGTCGAGCGAGAGGCCCAGGGCGGCGAGCTTGAGTGGATCGGCCTGGATGCGCACGGCCGGGCGGCGGCCCCCGGCGATGGACACAAGGCCCACGCCGTCGAGCTGCGAGAGCTTGGGCGCGAGGCGGTTCTCCACCAGGTCATGGACCTTGATGACGGGCAGCGAGGGCGAGGTGATGGCGATCGTCAGCACCGGCGCGTCGGCCGGGTTCACCTTGCTGTAGATCGGCGGCATCGGCAAGTCGCTGGGCAGCAGGTTGCTGCCGGCGTTGATGGCCGCCTGCACTTCCTGTTCCGCCACGTCGAGCGACAGGCCCAGCGAGAAGCGCAGCGTGATGACGGACGCGCCGCCCGAGCTGCTGCTCGTCATCTGGTTCAGGCCGGGCATCTGGCCGAACTGGCGCTCCAGCGGTGCAGTGACCGTCGTGGACATCACGTCGGGGCTGGCGCCGGGGTAGAGCGTGGTGACCTGGATGGTCGGGTAGTCGACCTCGGGCAGGGCCGAGAGCGGCAGCAGCCGGTAGGCCAGCAGGCCCGCCAGAAGAATGGCGAGCATGAGCAGCGAGGTCGCGACCGGCCGCTCGATAAATGGGCGGGAGGGATTCATGGTGATGATGAGGCGCGGTGTCGATCAGCCGCCTTGGCTGGCGCGTTCGGCGCGGCGCTTCTCGATGAAGGCCTTGCGTTCCTCGGGGCTCATCTTCATGAACTTTTCTTGCTGGTCGGCCGGCAGGCGGTCGAGCCAGCGCGGGCGTTCTTCGCCACCCGCGGCGGCACTGCTGCCGCCAGATTGCGCTGCGGCGGGACCGCTGGCTTGCGGGCGCTGGCCTTCAGCACCACCGCCTTGCCAGGCGCGAGCGCCCGAGGCTGCGCTGGCCGGCCAGCTGGCGCCGCCACCGGGGGCGCTGGCACCGCGCGCGCCGCGCCGGCCCTTGGCAGGCTCGGCGCCCTTGCGCTTGGACGGATCGGCAGCGATCACTTCGACCTTGGCACCGTCGCGCAGGCGGTCCACACCGTCGATCACGACCTTCTCGCCGGGATGGATCGGACCTTCGACCGCGGTCCAGTTGTCGTCGACGACGCCGGGCTTGACCACGCGCGTCACGACCGTGTTGTCATCGTTGACCACGTAGACATAGAAGCCTTGTGCGCCGCGCAGCACCGCGGCCGAGGGCACGCTGAGCTGGTCGGGCAGCAGGTCGAGCGAGAGACGCACGCTGACGGCTTGGTTGGGGAACAGCGTGTCGTCCTCGTTCTTGAACAGGGCCTTGAGCTTGATGGAGTCGGTCGTCACGTCGATCGCGTTGTCGGTGCTGGCGACTTGGCCTTCGGCCAGCCTGACCGTGCCGCCGCGATCCCAGGCCTCGACGACCAGCGGCTTCTTGGCCTTCAGCGCCGCGTTGATCTTGGGAAGGTGGGCTGCAGGGACCGCGAACACCAGCGCCACGGGGTGCGTCTGCGTGATCGAGACGATGCCGTTGGCGCTGGCCGGAGCGACCACATTGCCGATGTCGGCCTGCTTCAGGCCGACGCGGCCGCTGATCGGAGCCAGCACGCGGGTGTAGGTCACCTGCAAGCGGGCGCTGTCGACGCTGGCCTGGTCGGACTTGACGGTGCCGTCGAGCTGGCGCACCAGGGCGTCCTGCGTGTCCACCTGCTGCTTGGCGATGGCGTCCTTGGCGAGCAGGTCCTTGTAGCGGGCCAGGTCGATCTTGGCGTTGGCGAGCTGCGCCACGTCACGCGCCAGCTGGCCTTCGGCCTGGCCGAGCGCGGCCTGGAAGGCGCGCGGATCGATCTGCGCCAGCTGCTGGCCGGCCTTGACCTGCTGGCCTTCCTTGAACAGGATGCTCTGCAGCACGCCCGTGACCTGGGGCTGGACGACGGCGGTGTTGGATGCCGTGATCGAGCCGATGGCGCTGACCAGCACGCGCATGTCCTTCAGACGCGCGTTCTCGATGGAAACGGGCTGCACGCGGTTGGCGCCGCCGAAGCGGCCACCAGGGCCACCAGGGCCGCCGGGACCGCCTGGGCCACCGGGCCGAGCGCCCGCGCCGGAAGCCGCGCTGGCTGCGCCACCAGGGCCGCCTTCGCCCGACCCGTGGCCTTTCCACCACCACACGCCGCCGGCCAGCACCACGGCTGCCGCGATCACCCAAGGAGCGGCTTTGCCGGCCTGGATTGAACGATGGTTATGACGCTTGCTCTTGGAGTTATGGGCGCGGACAGGGCTCATGGTTCGGGGCAATGTAAAGATGCGGCGCACTCTACACCGTGAGCTTGACCTTGCCCTTTCCTGACTGAAAAGAAAAGCGAAGCGCGGCTTCAGCCTTCTCTAAGCAGGGTCTCGATTTGCTGGTGCAATTCAGCGAAATCGGGCTCGCCCACATAGCGCTTGACGATGCGTCCCTGCTTGTCGATCAGGAAGGTCGTCGGCGTCATTTGCACCTTGCCGAAGGCCTGTGCCACGGCGCCCGTGTTGTCGATGGCGACGTCGAAGGGCAGCTTGCGGCTCTCGGCGAAATTGGCCACATAGGCCGGCGGGTCGTAGCTCATGGCCACGGCCACGGCGCCCAGGCCCTGGTTCTTGTACTTGTCGAAGGTGGCGACCATCTGCGGCATCTCGTGCACGCAGGTCGTGCAGCTGGTGGCCCAGAAGTTCACCAACATCACTTTGCCGCTCCACTGACTGGAGCTGGCCTTGGCGCCGTCCAGCAGCACGTAGTTCACGCTCGGTGCCTGCTCGCGTGCGCAGCCGCCCAGCAGCAATGCGGAGCCGAGAGCCGTGGCGAGTGCGAGGGTGTGGAGGGCGCGGCGCTTCATGCGCTGCATTGAATCACAAACGAATGACCAAGCGGATCACAGGCCCTTGCTGAGTTCGAAGGTCAGCACGGAGGGCAAGGCATCGCCGAGGTGGTTGCGCGAGATGCGCGCCAGGCCGTCGGGCGTGGCGGTGGACAGCTGGGTCTGGGCCTCGGCTTCGAGCAGCTCGATGAAACAGAACTGCGGCACCTCGGCCAGCACTTCGGCCTGCAGGGCCGCGAAGTCCTCGCCGCGCTGGGCGCTCTCGAACAGGATGCCGTGGGGCAGGCCTTCCTCGCAGAACTGGCGCGCCTCTTCCATGCTGGCCACGGTGTCGACGATCAGGCCCATGTGCGAAATGGCGTTGTGCACCGCCGCGCGCAGATCGGAGCGTGAGGACACGATCAGCACATGGCTGCCGGCCAGCGGCTTGGAGTTGAGCCCGCCGTGCCCGCTGTCGGCATAGCTGGTGGACTCGCTGAACTCCTGCGGACGCGAAGGAGAGAGCCCCTCGGGGGCGCTGAGATCGCCGCCCAGCTCTTCGCCGACGGTGTGCGGGAACTCGAGCGTCAGCACGGTGATGCCGGCCTCGTCCTCGCGCAGCGGCAGCAGGCCCATGGTCAGCGCGGTCTGCTCGACCAGGCGCCAGGCCAGCGTGTTGGGCTGCTGGGGCGGTTCAGCGCTGCGCATGGATTTGGCAGAGCCGCCGATCAGGTCGAGCGAGCGGTGCGCGAAGCGGCAGCTCAGCCGCGCCTTGGCAGGCCAGGGCGTGAGCTCCAGGCGCAGGTCGACCGAGGAATGCGTGCTCGCCAGCGCCCAGTCCATCAAGGCGTTGAGCAGGGCGAAGAGCAGCGAGCCGTCGGCGATGACTTCCACCGGGCGCAAGGTCTGGCGCACCTGGATGCCGCGCGCCTGGGTCTCGCGGCTGCGGTGGGCGAGCACGCCGCGCAGCAGCTGGGTGAGGTGCAGTCGCTCGCGCGCCAGGCGCAGGCGGCCGGAGGCCAGGCGCGCCAGCTGCTGGCCGGCCATGCCGGCCTCGCGCGCGGCGGCAACGTTTTCGCGCAGGGCGCGCAGGCCCTGGCGGTCGATCTGGCCGGTGGAGATCAGCTGGTGGATGCGTTCCAGCGCAGCGCTCAGCGGGCCGGCGATTTCGGCGCCGAGCTGCTGGACGATGTCTGCCCATTGAGCCGTATCGGGCTCCGAGCCAGCGTCATTGGCGGCATGCGGGGGCGGCGGCTGAGAGGACATGTGACTGCGGTTGAATGCTTGCGGCTGCATCTTGTCTTTATTGTGGTGACGGCTTGGCCCCAGAAGGGGCGGCCGGTTCCTGCAACAACGGCGCGATGCTGAAAGCTCCACTCTGATGCGTCCATCCCGTGAAGCAGGGGGCGCGTCTCAGTTGATGCTCGAAAACCTCACGATACGAGCATTAGTTCACGGACTCCATGGCCCTATTCACGGGGTCAGCTGACAGCTCCGCACTTGATTAATCGCTCGATTTCCGCTTGGCTCAGGCCGGCTTCGGCCAGGATTTCCTGGCTGTGCTGGCCCAGCAGCGGCGGCGCGCGACGGTAGGCCACCGGCGTGGCGGACAGCTTGAGCGGGCTGGCCACAAGGCGCAGATCGGGGTTGTCCGGGTGCGGCACGGGCACGGTCATGGCCCGGTGCTGGGCCTGAGGGTCGGCAAAGGCCTGGGCCAAATCGTTGATCGGCGCTGCCGGCACTTTGGCGGCTTCCAGCGCGGCCAGCCAGGCGTCGCGCGGACGGGTCTTGAGGCTGGCGGCAATCAGCGGCACGAGGATCTCGCGATGGCGCACCCGGGCGGCGTTGACGGCAAAACGCTCGTCCTGCGCCCACTCGGGGTGGCCGGCGAGGGCGGCGAACTTTGCGAACTGGCCGTCGTTGCCCACGGCCAGGATCAGGTGGCCGTCCTGGGCCTCGAACACCTGGTAGGGCACGATGTTGACGTGGGCGTTGCCCATGCGGCCCGGCGCCTTGCCGGTGACCATGTAGTTGGCACCGAGGTTGGCCAGCATCGCCAGTTGGGTGTCGAGCAGGGCCATGTCCACGTACTGGCCCTGGCCGGTGAGATCGCGGTGGCGCAGTGCGGCGAGCACGGCCACGGTGGCGTACAGGCCCGTGAACAGGTCCGCCACGGCCACGCCCACCTTCTGCGGCCCGCCGCCGGGCAGCTCGTCGCGCTCGCCGGTCACGCTCATCAGACCGCCCAGGCCCTGGATGGCGTAGTCGTAGCCTGCACGGTCCTTGTAGGGGCCGGTCTGCCCGAAACCCGTGATGGAGCAGAACACCAGGCGCGGGTTCACGGCGCGCAGGCTCTCGTGGTCCAGTCCGTAGCGCGCGAGGTCGCCGACCTTGTAGTTCTCGACCAGCACATCGCTCTGCTTGGCCAGCTCGCGGATCAGTTGCTGGCCCTCGGGCTTGGCGATGTCCACGCAGATCGAGCGCTTGTTGCGGTTGGCGCCCAGGTAGTAGGCGGCTTCGCGGGTGTCGTTGCCGGCTTCGTCTTTCAGGAAGGGCGGGCCCCAGCCGCGGGTGTCGTCGCCGCTGCCGGGGCGCTCGACCTTGATCACGTCGGCGCCCAGATCGGCCAGGGTCTGCGTGCACCAGGGGCCGGCCAGCACGCGCGAAAGATCGAGCACGCGGACGCCCGCCAGGGACATCGGAGGGGTTTGCGGCAAAGGAGGAAGGCTAGGCGGAAGGCTCATCCGGCGATTGTGCGACAGACATAATCGGCGGCATGACGCGGCATATTCCAAGAGCGCTTGCAGCGATGACGCTGCTTTTGGCAGTTAGCGCTTGCTCTCCGGCCTTTGACTGGCGCGAGGTCCGTCCGCCGGAGTCCGACGCGGTGCTGAACCTGCCCTGCAAGCCCGAGTTCCAGAACCGCAAGGCTGGCAACGGCGCGCGCATGGGCCTGGCGCATTGCAAGACAGGCGGCTTCGAGTTTGCCTTTTCGTGGGCCGAGCTGGCCTCGCCGGCTGAAGCGCCAACGGCCACGGCGCAGATGCGCGAGGCGTTGGGGCGCCAGAAGGGCGTGCGCTTCGAGGTGCGGTCGCAAGGCGCGCGGGTCTATCAATTGCGGGTGCAGGGCGAGAAGCCTGTGCCGGAGCAGGTCTGGCTGGACTTCGCCAGCTCGCTCCGCCTGAGCGACAGATAATGAAGCGATGCCCGGACTGCTGTTGATCGCCCACGCACCGCTCGCCTCCGCCTTGAAGGCCGTGGCGGAGCACACCTATCCGGACTGCGCGCCGCAGCTGACCGTGCTGGATGTGTTGCCCAGCCAGAGCTGTGAGCAGGTGGTGGAGTCCGCCCTCGCCCTGATGGCGGCCAAGCCGCACGACGAGTGGCTGCTGCTCTCCGACGTGCCGGGCGCCACGCCGCATAACGCCGCGCTTCGACTGATCGCGGCCGATCCGAAGCGGCGCCTGGTCAGCGGCCTGTCGGCCCCGATGCTTTGGCGCTCGCTCTGCTATGGTCGCCTGCCGGTGGCCGAGCTGGCCGAACGCGCGGCCGAAGGCGGCCGGCGCGGCATCGAGATCTTCATCAATCCCCCTCCCCCATCTCCATAAACGCAGAAGAACACGAGGCATGATCAAGTCGACGCTCACCATCAGCAACAAGCTGGGCCTGCATGCCCGTGCCTCCGCCAAGCTGACCAAGCTGGCCGGCGGATTTCAGTGTGAGGTGTTCATGAGCCGCAACGGCCGGCGCGTGAATGCCAAGAGCATCATGGGCGTGATGATGCTGGCGGCCGGCATCGGCTCTCAGGTGGAGCTGGAAACGGATGGACCCGATGAGCAGGTCGCCCAGGACCAGATCGCGGCCCTGGTGAACGACAAGTTCGGCGAAGGCCAATAAGGCCCGTCGCCGCGGCCGGCCTCAAGCCGGCACGAAGTGGCGACGGTAGCGTTCCGGCAGGTCCTGCATGCGGATCATCAGCGGCAGGTCGGCCGTGTTGAAGTCCGGGTCCCAGGCCGGCGCGCCCAGCACCTTGGCGCCGCAACGCAGATAACCCTTGATCAGCGCTGGCGCTTCGACCTGCAGGTCCTGGCGCAGTTCTTCCACCGGCAGCGGCAGGCGCGGACGCACCTGGCGGTCGATCGGGGCGAGGTGGCTCTGCTCCAGTTGCTTCCACAGGCTGGCGGCGAAGTGGCCGCCGTCGCGCATGCTGATGCTGGCGCAACCGATCATGGTGTCGAGGTTGTTCCGGGCCATGAATTCAGCCAAAGCACCCCACAGCGCGAGGATGGCGCCGCCAGACCGGTGGTCAGCGTGGACGCAGGAGCGGCCCAGCTCGGCGATGCGCTCGCGTTCGTGGCGCAGGCGGGTCAGGTCGAACTCGGTCTCGCTGTAGAAACCGCCTGCGCGCTTGGCAGCGGCCGGCGTCAGCACACGGTAGGTGCCGATGACGGTGCCCTGGTCTTCGCCATTGGGGATGGCGCGGACCAGCAGGTGTTCGCAGAACGGATCGAACATGTCGATATCCAGGCCGGCCAATGCGCCTTGCTGAGGCGTCAGTCGGGCGCCCATCTCTTCAGCGAAGACCTGGTAGCGCAGGGCCTGGGCCTCTCGCACTTCTTCTTCGCTGCTGGCCCAGCTGACGGCCAGGCGGGTGTCGCGGCGACTGGCGCGAGCCTCGCGTGCAGTGCGCACGGGAGCCAGGGCGGCCAGGTTGGAAAGGGGCAGGGTGGGCAGGGGCAGATCCCTCATCGACTTCGTCCTCTTGATTGAACGCTTCAGATCAGGTCGTCATGCTGGGGGGATGCGATGACGTTGCCGTGACTCATGCGTGACGCGTCGATGACGGTGTAGATACAAGGCTTAAGCCTCAGAGGAAGAACAGCAGTGACGCCGCTGCTACAGTCGGCCGCATGAGCTTCCAGGTCTTCGGGATTCCTGTGTCGCGCGGCGTGGCCATCGGCCGCGCGGTGCTCGTCGCTTCGAGCCGCGTTGACGTCGCGCACTACTTCATTGCACCCGATCAGGTCCAGGCCGAGGTGGCGCGCGCCGGCCGTGCCCGCGATGCGGTGGCGGATGAACTGACAGCGCTCAAGCGTGACATGCCTGAGGATGCACCGCACGAGCTGGCGGCCCTGCTCGACGTGCACCTGATGCTGCTGCATGACGAAGCGCTCATCGGCGCCGTGCGCCAGTGGATCATCGATCGGCACTACAACGCCGAGTGGGCTTTCTCCGCGCAGCTCGAAGTGCTGGCCCGCCAGTTCGACGAGATGGAGGACGACTACCTGCGCGAGCGCAAGGCTGACCTGGAGCAGGTGGTCGAGCGCATGATCGGTGCGCTGGTGCGCGAACAAGGCAAGGACCCGCGCGATGCCGCCAGCGTGGCGCACCGCGACTTCGCCGGTGAAGACCCGCTGCTGCTGGTGGCCACGGACATTGCGCCGGCCGACATGATCCAGTTCAAGCGCAGCGTGTTCCGCGGCTTCATCACCGACATCGGCGGCAAGACCTCGCACACCGCCATCGTCGCGCGCAGCATGGGCATTCCGGCTGTCGTCGGTACCCGCGAGGCCTCACGCCTGATCCGGCAGGACGACTGGGTGATCATCGACGGCGATGCTGGCGCGGTGATCGTCGATCCCTCGCCCATCGTGCTGGAGGAGTACCGCTTCCGCCAGCGTCAGAGTGAACTTGAACACGCGCGCCTGGCCCGTCTGCGCCATACGCCGGCCGTCACGCTGGACGGCGAGGCCATCGAGCTGCACGCCAATATCGAGCTGCCGGCCGATGCCGTGGCTGCGGTGGAGGCCGGCGCAACGGGCGTGGGCCTGTTCCGCAGCGAGTTCCTCTTCATGAACCGTGAGGGCGAGCTGCCGAGCGAGGAGGAGCAGTTCCAGGCCTACAAGGCTGCCGTCGAGGCCATGCGGGGCATGCCGGTGACGATCCGCACCATTGACGTGGGTGCGGACAAGCCGCTGGACCGCCTCACCATCAACGAGCTGCGCCACGAGCACGTACTCAACCCGGCCATGGGCCTGCGCGCCATCCGCTGGAGCCTGGCCGAGCCGGCCATGTTCCGCCAACAGCTGCGTGCCATATATAGAGCAAGCGCCTTCGGCAAGGTGCGGCTGCTCTTCCCCATGGTGGCGCACCTGGGCGAGGTCAAGCAGATCCACGAGGCGCTCAAGCGGGTTCAGCAGCAGCTGAACGAGGCCGGCCACGCCCACAGCAATGTGGAAATCGGCGTCATGATCGAAATCCCGGCTGCAGCCGTGATGCTGCCGATGCTGCTGCGCTATGTGGACTTCGTCTCCATCGGCACCAACGACCTGATCCAGTACACGCTGGCTATCGACCGCGCCGATGAGGCGGTGGCACATCTGTACGACCCATGGCACCCGGCCGTGCTGCATCTGCTGGCTTCCACGATCGAACAGGCGCGCCTGGCGGGCAAATCCGTCTCCGTCTGTGGGGAGATGGCGGGCGATCCGGTCTTCACCGATCTGCTGCTGGCCATGGGCCTGCGCAGCTTCTCAATGCACCCGACGCAGATCCCCTCGGTGAAGCAGCGCGTGCTGCGTGCGGATGCACGCAGGCTTTCGCACGGCCTGCCGCAGGTGCTGCTCAGCGAGGATCCGCAGCAGACGGCGGAACTGGCGTTCAGCAAGCTCAGCGCCTTCAGCAATCCGGTCCAATAGGGTTCTTGCTGATCTCGTAAATACTGTGCTACAGTCGTGGGCTTCGCTGATCACAGCGCTGTTCGCCGACTTACTACGGTGAAGCGCCGAAGGGATGCGGAGACACCCGAAAGGGGACCCTGATGGGTTGGCTTCTTAGGAAGCCGGTGCGGCAGGCGCTACAAGCTGAACGAGTTCGGCGGGGTTCGAAAGAATTCAAAAAGCGCTTGACAAGTTCTTCTGAACTGCGTCACAATCCCATCTCTTTGCTGCTGACGAGTCCTTTGCGCCGAGGTGCTGGATTCAAAAGGCGGCGAAGAAAAAGGAAGCGAGAAGCTTTCGAATTGATTTGAGCTGCTGAATGCGGCGATTCAAATTAAATTCAGAAGCTGCTTGACAAGTTTGAATCAAACAAGTCATAATCTCGCTTCTTTGCTGCTGACGAATCGATTGATTGAATATTGATTGAATATTGATTGGTTTGAATGCAGCAAGTAATTCAAAGTGTTTCGCAAGAGCAGTTTGAATGGTTTGAAAAGCGAGAGGCTTTTTGAATTTGTTTGTTGAGTTTGAATCGAATATGAATCAAGCGCAGCGAATCAAATAAATTCAAAAAGATCTTGACAAGTTCGAATAGAACAAGTCATAATCTCGCTTCTGCGCTGATCGCAAAACGCTGAATAAGCGGTGCGAAGCAGGCAGAAACAGCAGCGCGAGTTGCTGATGCTCTTTAAAAATTAACAGCCGATAAGCGTGGGTGTTTGAAGGCGAGCACTGATATCAGGTGACTGATATCAAGTCTCTCGGACTTTAAACACTCACGGAAATTAGACTTTTACTATGCAAATAGTTCAAGTCGATTCCGTTGAGTAAATCAAGATCGAACTATAGAGTTTGATCCTGGCTCAGATTGAACGCTGGCGGCATGCCTTACACATGCAAGTCGAACGGTAACAGGTTAAGCTGACGAGTGGCGAACGGGTGAGTAATATATCGGAACGTGCCCAGTTGTGGGGGATAACTGCTCGAAAGAGCAGCTAATACCGCATACGACCTGAGGGTGAAAGCGGGGGATCGCAAGACCTCGCGCAGTTGGAGCGGCCGATATCAGATTAGGTAGTTGGTGGGGTAAAGGCCCACCAAGCCAACGATCTGTAGCTGGTCTGAGAGGACGACCAGCCACACTGGGACTGAGACACGGCCCAGACTCCTACGGGAGGCAGCAGTGGGGAATTTTGGACAATGGACGCAAGTCTGATCCAGCCATGCCGCGTGCGGGAAGAAGGCCTTCGGGTTGTAAACCGCTTTTGTCAGGGAAGAAAAGGGCGACTCTAATACAGTTGCCTCATGACGGTACCTGAAGAATAAGCACCGGCTAACTACGTGCCAGCAGCCGCGGTAATACGTAGGGTGCAAGCGTTAATCGGAATTACTGGGCGTAAAGCGTGCGCAGGCGGTTATGCAAGACAGAGGTGAAATCCCCGGGCTCAACCTGGGAACTGCCTTTGTGACTGCATGACTAGAGTACGGTAGAGGGGGATGGAATTCCGCGTGTAGCAGTGAAATGCGTAGATATGCGGAGGAACACCGATGGCGAAGGCAATCCCCTGGACCTGTACTGACGCTCATGCACGAAAGCGTGGGGAGCAAACAGGATTAGATACCCTGGTAGTCCACGCCCTAAACGATGTCAACTGGTTGTTGGGAGGGTTTCTTCTCAGTAACGTAGCTAACGCGTGAAGTTGACCGCCTGGGGAGTACGGCCGCAAGGTTGAAACTCAAAGGAATTGACGGGGACCCGCACAAGCGGTGGATGATGTGGTTTAATTCGATGCAACGCGAAAAACCTTACCTACCCTTGACATGTCTGGAATCCTGAAGAGATTTGGGAGTGCTCGAAAGAGAACCAGAACACAGGTGCTGCATGGCCGTCGTCAGCTCGTGTCGTGAGATGTTGGGTTAAGTCCCGCAACGAGCGCAACCCTTGTCATTAGTTGCTACGAAAGGGCACTCTAATGAGACTGCCGGTGACAAACCGGAGGAAGGTGGGGATGACGTCAGGTCATCATGGCCCTTATGGGTAGGGCTACACACGTCATACAATGGCCGGGACAGAGGGCTGCCAACCCGCGAGGGGGAGCTAATCCCAGAAACCCGGTCGTAGTCCGGATCGCAGTCTGCAACTCGACTGCGTGAAGTCGGAATCGCTAGTAATCGCGGATCAGCTTGCCGCGGTGAATACGTTCCCGGGTCTTGTACACACCGCCCGTCACACCATGGGAGCGGGTTCTGCCAGAAGTAGTTAGCCTAACCGCAAGGAGGGCGATTACCACGGCAGGGTTCGTGACTGGGGTGAAGTCGTAACAAGGTAGCCGTATCGGAAGGTGCGGCTGGATCACCTCCTTTCTAGAGTAGATCGAGCAGCTTCTGCCTTCGGGTAGACAGCCAGCGAGATCGAACATAGAGCTCAATTTCAAGCACCCACACTTATCGGCTGTTGACACACAACAGTAAGTGATTAACGTGAGCCTGGCGCAGATGGCCTCGATGGCTGAACCTCGAAGGCTGAAGGACAGGCCGCGCAAGAAACGCGTGGGTCTGTAGCTCAGTCGGTTAGAGCACCGTCTTGATAAGGCGGGGGTCGCTGGTTCGAATCCAGCCAGACCCACCACGAGATCGGTCAAACGATCGGGGGATTAGCTCAGCTGGGAGAGCACCTGCTTTGCAAGCAGGGGGTCGTCGGTTCGATCCCGTCATCCTCCACCAATCACTTCCAAACGTTGGCAGTTCAAAGTGCTGTCTTGTTGAAAAGGCAAGAGTATTTTGAACTGCCAGCATGATCGAAAGATCGGCTGTTGTTCTTTAACAATTTGTAGAGTCGAATCAGCGCTGCTAGCGGAAAGCTTGTATCTCGTAGGGGGTTCGCCCTTGAAGAAATACGGCACCGTGCCGCTAGTAGCTTTTGATTGCGTCAAACATAGACTTCAACTAGCAAGAAATTGACTAGGTATGAAGAACGGCGTAACGCGTGAATACTCAATAAACGGTCTGATTGGTTTTCATTTTCGAATGGAACTGATTGGCTCGTGTCCTTGATCGACAGTGCAGTCAGCGCTGTCAAAGTTATAGGGTCAAGTGACTAAGTGCATGTGGTGGATGCCTTGGCGATTACAGGCGACGAAGGACGTGATAGCCTGCGATAAGCTTCGGGGAGCTGGCAAATTAGCTTTGATCCGGAGATTTCCGAATGGGGAAACCCACCTAGCGATAGGTATCGCATGCTGAATACATAGGCATGCGAGGCGAACCGGGTGAACTGAAACATCTCAGTAGCTCGAGGAAAAGACATCAACCGAGATTCCGAAAGTAGTGGCGAGCGAAATCGGAGTAGCCCTTGCGTTTTAGCAGTTGGTATATCAGAACGGAATGGAAAGTCCGGCCATAGCGGGTGATAGCCCCGTATGAAAAATGCTGATTGTGGAACTAGGCGCAAATAGAGTAGGGCGGGGCACGAGAAACCCTGTCTGAACATGGGAGGACCATCTTCCAAGGCTAAATACTCGTAATCGACCGATAGTGAACAAGTACCGTGAGGGAAAGGCGAAAAGAACCCCGGGAGGGGAGTGAAATAGATCCTGAAACCGCATGCATACAAAAAGTCGGAGCCCGCAAGGGTGACGGCGTACCTTTTGTATAATGGGTCAGCGACTTACATTCAGTGGCGAGGTTAACCGAATAGGGTAGCCGTAGAGAAATCGAGTCCGAATAGGGCGAATCAGTCGCTGGGTGTAGACCCGAAACCAAGTGATCTATCCATGGCCAGGATGAAGGTACCGTAACAGGTGCTGGAGGTCCGAACCGACTAGTGTTGCAAAACTAGCGGATGAGCTGTGGATAGGGGTGAAAGGCTAAACAAACTTGGAAATAGCTGGTTCTCTCCGAAAACTATTTAGGTAGTGCCTCAAGTATTACCTGCGGGGGTAGAGCACTGTTATGGCTAGGGGGTCATGGCGACTTACCAAACCATTGCAAACTCCGAATACCGCAGAGTACAGCTTGGGAGACAGAGCACCGGGTGCTAACGTCCGGACTCAAGAGGGAAACAACCCAGACCGCCAGCTAAGGTCCCTAAAATTGGCTAAGTGGGAAACGAAGTGGGAAGGCTAAAACAGTCAGGATGTTGGCTTAGAAGCAGCCATCATTTAAAGAAAGCGTAATAGCTCACTGATCGAGTCGTCCTGCGCGGAAGATGTAACGGGGCTAAGCCAGTTACCGAAGCTGCGGATGTGCAATTTATTGCACGTGGTAGGAGAGCGTTCTGTAAGCCTGTGAAGGTGGGTTGTGAAGCCTGCTGGAGGTATCAGAAGTGCGAATGCTGACATGAGTAGCGTTAAAGGGGGTGAAAAGCCCCCTCGCCGAAAGCGCAAGGTTTCCTACGCAACGTTCATCGGCGTAGGGTGAGTCGGCCCCTAAGGCGAGGCAGAGATGCGTAGCTGATGGGAAACAGGTCAATATTCCTGTACCGATTGTAAGTGCGATGTGGGGACGGAGAAGGTTAGCTCAGCCAACTGTTGGATATGTTGGTTCAAGCATGTAGGCGTGCCCTCTAGGCAAATCCGGAGGGCTTAGCTGAGGTGTGATAACGAGTCTGCTTGCAGACGAAGTGAGTGATACCCTGCTTCCAGGAAAAGCCACTAAGCTTCAGCTTACAACGACCGTACCGCAAACCGACACTGGTGCGCGAGATGAGTATTCTAAGGCGCTTGAGAGAACTCAGGAGAAGGAACTCGGCAAATTGACACCGTAACTTCGGAAGAAGGTGTGCCTTTAGTAGGTGTAGGGATTTACTCCCGAAGCCCAATGAGGCCGCAGAGAATCGGTGGCTGCAACTGTTTATTAAAAACACAGCACTCTGCAAAGACGAAAGTCGACGTATAGGGTGTGACTCCTGCCCGGTGCTGGAAGATTAAATGATGGGGTGCAAGCTCTTGACTGAAGTCCCAGTAAACGGCGGCCGTAACTATAACGGTCCTAAGGTAGCGAAATTCCTTGTCGGGTAAGTTCCGACCTGCACGAATGGAGTAATGATGGCCACACTGTCTCCTCCTGAGACTCAGCGAAGTTGAAATGTTTGTGATGATGCAATCTCCCCGCGGAAAGACGGAAAGACCCCATGAACCTTTACTGTAGCTTTACATTGGACTTTGAACAGATCTGTGTAGGATAGGTGGGAGGCTTTGAAGTATGGTCGCTAGATCGTATGGAGCCAACGTTGAAATACCACCCTGGTGTGTTTGAGGTTCTAACCTTGGCCCGTTATCCGGGTCGGGGACAGTGTATGGTGGGCAGTTTGACTGGGGCGGTCTCCTCCCAAAGTGTAACGGAGGAGTTCGAAGGTACGCTAGATACGGTCGGAAATCGTGTCGATAGTGCATTGGCATAAGCGTGCTTGACTGCGAGACTGACAAGTCGAGCAGGTACGAAAGTAGGACAAAGTGATCCGGTGGTTCTGTATGGAAGGGCCATCGCTCAACGGATAAAAGGTACTCTGGGGATAACAGGCTGATACCGCCCAAGAGTTCATATCGACGGCGGTGTTTGGCACCTCGATGTCGGCTCATCTCATCCTGGGGCTGTAGCCGGTCCCAAGGGTATGGCTGTTCGCCATTTAAAGAGGTACGTGAGCTGGGTTTAAAACGTCGTGAGACAGTTTGGTCCCTATCTTCCGTGGGCGCTGCAAGATTGAGAGAGCCTGCTCCTAGTACGAGAGGACCGGAGTGGACGCACCTCTGGTGTATCGGTTGTCACGCCAGTGGCATTGCCGAGTAGCTAAGTGCGGAAGAGATAACCGCTGAAAGCATCTAAGCGGGAAACTCGTCTCAAGATGAGTCTTGCCGGGGCCTTGAGCCCCCTGAAGAGTCGTTCGAGACCAGGACGTTGATAGGCTGGGTGTGGAAGCGCAGTAATGCGTTAAGCTAACCAGTACTAATTGCTCGTGAGGCTTGACCCTATAACTTTGATTGTGCAAAGCCTCGTGCTTGTCCATCAAAGCGAGTATTCAAGTTATGTCGTTCTTCAACGAAGTCGTTGTCAACGCAATCAAAATAAGCTGATTCAAGCAGATTCAATTCTGCAGACTCTACGAATTGGGTTTGTTGAGCACTGAAACTCAACAGACCAACAAGTCAAGCCTGATGACCATAGCGAGTTGGCACCACCCCTTCCCATCCCGAACAGGACCGTGAAACGACTCAGCGCCGATGATAGTGCGGATTCCCGTGTGAAAGTAGGACATCGTCAGGCTATTTACCCCCTCAAAACCCCCGCCTCGCAAGAGTCGGGGGTTTTGTCTTTGGCGGTGAGAATAGATATGGAATGAAAAAGACCGCCTCAAGGGCGGTCTTTTCTACTGTTTCTCCTCACGGAGCTCTCTTCGCAAGATCTTGCCCACATTGCTCTTGGGAAGGTCCTTGCGGAACTCGATGTTTCGCGGTCTCTTGTAGGCCGTGAGCTGCTCCTTGCAGTAAGCCTGGAGCGCTTCTTCGGTGAGGTTGGCGTCGCGCCGAACCACATAAAGCTTCACCGCCTCTCCCGATTTGTCGTCCGGGATGCCGATCGCGGCACACTCCAGCACGCCGGGGTGCTGGTTCACCACCTGCTCCACCTCGGTCGGGTACACATTGAAGCCGGACACCAGGATCATGTCCTTCTTGCGGTCGACGATGTAGAAGTAGCCGCGCTCGTCCATGATGCCGATATCCCCACTCTTGAAGAAGCCATCGGGCGTCATGACCTTCGCGGTTTCATCGGGGCGGTTCCAGTAGCCGGCCATCACCTGCGGGCCGCGGATGCAGATCTCCCCGCGTTCGCCCACCGGCATGTCCCGGCCATCGTCGTCGCGAATCACCAGATCGGTCGACGGCACGGGCAACCCGATGCTGCCGTTGTACTGGCGCAGATCCAGCGGATTGATGGTGGCCACCGGCGAGGTCTCGGACAGGCCGTAGCCTTCGACCACCGGGCAGCCGGTGACTTGCAGCCACTTCTCCGCCGTCGCCTTCTGCACCGCCATGCCGCCGCCATTGCTGATGACGAGTTCGCTGAAGTCCAGCTTGGCGAAGTCCGGGTGGTTCGCCAGGGCGTTGAATAAGGTATTGACCGCCGGGAACAGGTTCACCGTGTAGCCCTGCAAGGTCTTGATGAAGGTCGGCAGGTCCCGCGGATTGGGAATCAGGATGCACATCATGCCGAGCCTGGCGCCCACCATGTAGCAGGCCGTCAGCGCGAAGATGTGATACAGCGGCAGCGCACAGACGATGGTCAGCTGCTTGTTGTCGCCCAGCTGTGCCGTGCGGCTCATGAACCAGGACTCGGCCTGGATGATGTTGGCCACCACGTTGCGATGCAGAAGCGTCGCACCCTTGGAAACACCCGTCGTGCCGCCCGTGTACTGCAGGAAGGCGACGTCATCGGGGCCGATGTCCACGGGCTTGAAGGTCAGGCGCGAGCCCTCCGCCATCGCAGCGTTGAACCGCGTCACCGACAGGCGCGGGCCTTCGGTCAGGCTGTACGCCGGCACCATCTTTTTCACCTTGCGAACCACAAAATTCACCAGGCTGCCCTTGAGCATGCCCAGGCAGTCGCCCATCGAAGCCAGCACCACGTGCCGCACGTCGGTGCGCTCGATCACCTGCTCCAAGGTGTGGGCGAAGTTCTCCAGCACGATGATCGCCTGGGCGCCCGAATCCTTGAGCTGATGCTCCAATTCGCGCGGCGTGTACAGCGGATTCACGTTCACCACGGCGTAACCCGCGCGCAGGATGCCGCCGATCGAGGACATGTACTGCAGCACGTTCGGCAGCATGATGGCCACGCGCGCCCCCTTGGGCAGGTTTTTCGATTGCAGCCAGGCCGCGAGCGACAGCGACATCGCATCCACCTCGGCGTACGTCTGGCGCTTGCCCATGAAAGCCGCTGCATCGCGCTTGCCGTAGCGAGACGCGGCCTCCTGCAGCAACTCGACGAGCGAGCGGTACTGCGTCACGTCCACCTCGGCCGGCACGCCCGGCGGGTAGGACTTGACCCAGGGCTTGGCCGTGGCTGCGCCGCGCTCCTCTCGCTGCTCGGGTGCTACTTGCTCCATCGTGTCTCCTCGTGATCGTCTTGGTATGCAGCCGCAAGGATTGCGGCTTTCAGAAACAAACAGAAATATTCATCAGGCAGGCGGCCTGAAGTAGACGGGCTTGCCCTAGTCGAGCCGCGCCACGGCCGCGCTCAGGAACCGGCTCCGCCATCGCCGCGCCTTGCAGGATGCTGGAAATTCGGCGCCGGCGGAGCTAGCAGTTGCCCCTCTACACTGTGCCGATGAATGGTCGACTCCAACGCTGGCGCCTGCTGGCACGCTGCGGGCTGGCGCTGCTGGCCCTGTGGATCTGGGGCTGGATTCCCGCCCTGCTGATCGTCCTGAGCAGCGAATGCATCGTGCTCGCCGCCTTGTTGCTGCGCCAGGCCGGCCACCCGCAGCCCTTGCCGGATCTGATCGCTGCCGCTTGGCGCGAATGCTGGCAATCCGAGCTGGTGTTCGGCTACTGGCAGCCGTTTGCTGAACACCGCGAGCCCGACCATCTGCCCCAAGGCGCAACCGGTCATGCCGGCGTGCTGCTGTTGCACGGCTTTCACTGCAACCGCGGACTCTGGACGGATTGGCTGCGCTGGTTTCGCAAGCAAGACGTCGCCTGCATCGCGCTGAGCCTCGAGCCGGCCGATGGTTCGATCGACGCCTACGCCGCGCCCATCGAGGAAGCGGTGCAACGGCTGACGACGCTCACGGGCGCACCGCCGCTGATCCTTGCGCACAGCATGGGTGGGCTGGCCGCACGTGCATGGTGGCGTGCGAATGGCCAGCCGGGTCGCGTCAAGGCCTTCGTCACGCTGGGCACCCCCCATGCCGGCACGCCGATGGCGCATTTCGCGGCCGCCATCAACGCGCGTGAAATGCGGCCGGGCAGCGAATGGCTGCATGCCTTGGCCGAGGCCGAGCTGGGCCGGCCGCTGCCCCCCCTGCACTGCCTGTCTTCAAGCAACGACCAGATCGTCTTTCCGACGAGCACCACGCAATTGGCCGGCGCCGCGCAGTTGCTGGAGCTGCCGGCCACCGGCCATCTGGGGCTGGTCTTTCATCCCGAGGTGCGCGCTCTGGTGGCGCGCCTGCTGGGCAAGACGGCCGAGGATCAGGCCCCGGCGGTCAACACGCCGCGGCGGATCTGATCGAGCTCGATCGACTCGAACAGCGCCTGGAAGTTGCCTTCACCGAAGCCCTCGTTGCCCTTGCGCTGGATGAGCTCGAAGAAGATCGGGCCGATCACTTCCTTGGTGAAGATCTGCAGCAGCAGTTCCTTCTCGGCGCCCAGGTGGGCCGCGCCGTCGATCAGGATGCGCAGGCGGCGCAGCTCGTCCGTGCGCTCACCGTGGTTGGGCAGGCGCTTGTCGATCAGGTCGAAGTAGGTCTCGATCGTGTCCTGGAACGCCACGCCGCCGTTCTTCATGCCCTCGACAGTCGCGTAGATGTTCTCGGTAGACAGCGCCACGTGCTGGATGCCCTCGCCGTGGTACAGGGCCAGGTACTCGGCGATCTGGCTCTTGTCGTCGCTGCTCTCGTTGATCGGGATGCGGATCTTGCCGCAGGGGCTGGTCATGGCCTTGCTCTTCAGGCCCGTCAGCTTGCCCTCGATATCGAAGTAGCGCACCTCGCGGAAGTTGAAGAAGCGCTCGTAGAAATCGGCCCATTCCTTCATGCGGCCGCGGAAGACGTTGTGCGTCAGATGGTCGATGAAATCGAGGCCGTGGCCGACCGGGTTGGCGTCCACCGGCTTGGCCGCAGCGTCGAGCAGCGGCACGAAGTCCACGTCGTAGATGCTGATGTTGCCGATGTCTCCGGCCTTGGCGCCGCCCTTGCCCTGCCAGCGGTCCACGAAGTAGATCAGCGAGTCGCCAATGCCCTTGATGGCCGGGATGTTCAGCTCCATCGGGCCGGCCTTGTTGTCAAAGCCCCAGGCGCCGAGTTCCAGCGCGCGCTTGTAGGCATAGCCGGCGTCCTGGACGCGGAAGGCGATCGCGCAGATGGACGGACCATGCAGCCGCGCAAAGCGCTGCGCGAACGAATCAACTTCAGCGTTGATGATGAAGTTGACGCCGCCCTGGCGGTACAGCGTCACGTTCTTGGTGCGGTGGCGCGCCACGGCCGCGAAGCCCATGGTCTCGAACAGCTTGCCCAGTGCGGCCGGATCCGGCGCGGCGAACTCGATGAACTCGAAACCGTCGGTGCCCATCGGGTTGTCCCAGGGAACGAATGCGGCCATGCGGTGCTCCAGCTTGAATGAGGTGTTGATGCGCGGAATTGTCCGGCGCAAGCTGCGCAGGATTCATGCGAAACCAGGCGCATTGCATGGTCAATGCGCAGGAATCCTGCAAAATAACGGACATGGAAAACGTAATCCAGCTCGATACCGTGGACCGGCGCATCCTCAAGGCCCTGCAGGTCGATGGCCGGATGACCTACGACGCGCTCGCCGCCGAGGTTCAGCTCTCGGCCTCCGCCGTGCTGCGCCGCGTTCGCCGTCTTGAAGAGTCCGGCGCCATCTCGGCCTATGTGGCCGTGGTCGAACCCGAGCGCATCGGGCTGGGGCTCACGGCCTACATCAATGTGCGTCTGGAGAAGCAGACCGAGAGCCACAAGCGCAACCCGATGGACCTCTTCCGCGCCGCCGTGCAGGCGTGGCCCGAGGTGGTGGAATGCGCGTCACTGACCGGCGAGATGGACTATTTGCTGCGCGTCGTCGTCGAAGACATGGCCCACTACGCCCGCTTCATCCGCGAGACGCTGCTCAAGCACCCGAGCGTTCAGGACTGCAAGACCAGCTTCGTTCTTGACCGGGTGAAGAACACGACGGCGTTGCCGCTCTGAGCTGCCGCCGCGGCTTTGGCTGCCTCTCTGCTCAGTCGTACTCGTGCAGCAGCTTGAGCGTGTGCTCGGGACTCAGCTGCAGCAGCGCGCCAAGCTCAGCCAGGTCATCGGGCAGGGCGGCGTTGTCCCAGCCCTTGGCCGTGTGGCGCGCGATCTGCACGGCCAGCTTCACGCATTGCACCTGCGGATCGCGGGCGCGCTTGTCGTTGGTGATCTGGCGCAGCAGCTGCGGCAGGCGCCACACGCCCATCAGCTCCTGCTCCAGGTCGCCCAGCTCGATGTTCAGCACGGCCTTCTGTGCCGCCGCGCTGCGCAGCGCCGGATCGGCCTCCTGCCGGCGGGCGATCTCCAGCGCCAGCGTCGGCGCGTGGATCCACAGCAGCATCTCCGCGAAGTCGTGCAGCAGCGCCGCGCTGTGCAGCACGGCGGCATCGGGATCGGCGCGATGCGCGGCAAAACCCAGCGCGTAGCGTGCGGCGCGGTTGGCGCGCGAGAGCACGGCCTCCAGGCCTCGCAGGGCCTCGGGTTGATCGGCCAGCAGATCGTCGATCAGCGGCTGAGTGCCGAAATTGTTGAAGAAGGGCGTGATGCCCATCAGCACCAGGGCGGCCGTCACCGTCTCGGCATCGGCCAGCAGGCGCTCGGAGCGGCGCTCGGCGGCATAGGCCAGCACCTTCAGCGTCATCAGCGGATCGGTGGAGACCATCTCGCCGATCGCGTTGGCATCCACATCGTCCTCATTGGCGCGCATCAGCTCCAGCGCATCGGCCGTCTCGGCCAGCACGGGGATCTCGGCCTTGCGGAAATGCTGCGTCCAGGCGGAGAGCGTGGGCAGTGGACGGGTCAGTTGCGGAATGGCCATGGATGAGCGATGTGAGCGTGTGCTTCATCCTATATCGGCCTGGCCCGTGTCGGGCTGAGTGTGTTGTAGGCCCGGGCGCCCGAAAAGGGCACGCCGGGCCGGGCACTGTGCAAAGCTGCTCAGGAATCAGACCAGGCCGCGCAGCGGGTGCGTGACAGGCTGGGTGATCGCCTTTACATCGCGCCGCGGCAACGCGCCGGGTCTTTCGGCGGCAACGAAGAGCGCGCCCTCCGGTGCTGCAGCTTCGGCATAGAGCGGGTCCAGCGCCGAACTGCGGCGTTGCAGACCTCCGACCTTCACGGCCGAGCGGGTCAGCCCCGCGCTCATCGACATCAACACACGCGCCAGGCGCAGGCGCCAGGCTTCATGGATCTGGGCCAGGTCATCGGGCCCACGCAATTCCTTCAAATGCATGATTCGCTCCTTGCGCCGCGCTCAGCCCATTTCGCTGGTGGCGCGGCGGTGGATTCAGGGACTGTCGAGCTGCCTCAGCTGCTCACGAAGTTCAGTGGCGGCCTTCTGGCGCGCCTTGCCGGTCTGGTGCTGTCCGGCCAGGCGCTGAAGCGCCGGGGCGACCAGGGGATTGCGCGGTTTGGGCGCGCGCATCGTCAGACGGTTGGCGGGACGGGGAGAGACGAATCGGCTCATGAAAATCTCCTTGGCCATGCGGCGGCGCCACTGCGGCTCGCACAGCGTTCGTTGAACGAAAAAGAAACGGGGACTGCTGCGCCTGAACCAGGCTCGGGCGCGATGCCGGTTCAGGGAAAAGGGAAGCTTTGGGGTGTCGCCTTGGCGGGCCTGCGCAATGGCCTCGCCAAAACTTGCGCAAATGATAAACGAGCGATTATCTTGCGCAAGTGTTTTTTACCAAGTGTGGACGTGCGTCCACGCTGCCGCAGCGGTGCGCGGCAGCTCGTCGGTCTTGCGGAAAGCTCAGCGCTTCTTGGGCTTGAGCGGCGCCACGCCCTGCTGGAGCTTGCGCCACTCGTCCATCTCGCTGGAGGCGCTGGGCGTGGCCGGCACTGGGGGGGGCGCGGTGCGCGATGCAGGCGCGGCGTGCGCAGCACCGGCAGACGGCTCCGGCGTCAGCACCTCGCCCAGCAGGTCGAGCAGCCGGGCACGGGCCCGCGCCGGATGGCGGCGGTAGTAGGTCAGCACCAGGCCCATGATGAAGCGCTCGTCGTCATCCTGCGGAGCCGCAGGCGCGGGCGCCGCAGCCATGCTGACCAGGCCCGGCGCGGCGGCATCGTCGTGCTCATGGTCCATCCAGCCGGGCGGCTTGTGGAACAGCTGCTCGAACTGCCGCGCCAGCCGCTCACCGATCTGCCGGCTGCGGCCCTTGATCTGGCTCCAGTAGCTGGGCTGGATCTGCAGACGCTCGGCAAAACGCCGCTCCAGGCCGCGCAGGGCGGCGGCGTCGGGGTGTTTCACGGCGGCTGCGACGAACTCGTCGAACAGGCGCATCGCATTGTCCAGGCGGACTTGCGCCGTGTCGCGGATGGGGGCTGGCATGGGGGCGAATGATAAACGACCGTTCACCAAGGTCCGTTCGACGGCCGTCAGCGCTCACTTCTCCGCTCACTTCCCCGCTCACTCCTCCTCGCGCACCGTGTAGCCCTTGGTCAGCTGCGTTTGCACGTTAGGCGGCACCGGCTCGTAGTGCGACAGCGCGATCGTGTAGCGGCCCTGCCCCTGCGTCATCGCGTTGAGCCGTGTCTGGTAGCTCGCCAGTTCTGCCAGCGGTGCCAGGCCCTGCACGATCATCACGCCGGGCACGGCCGAGCGTGTGCCGTTCACCTGGCCGCGCCGTGAGGCCAGATCGCCGGTGATGTCTCCCATGCTGGAGGCCGGTGCCGAGATCTCCACGTTGACGATCGGCTCCAGCACCAGCGGACGCGCTTCCTTGACCGCCACCATCATGGCCTTCTTGGCCGCGGTGACGAAGGCGATTTCCTTGCTGTCCACCGAGTGGTGCTTGCCGTCAAACACCGTGACGCGCAGGTCGGCCACCGGGAAGCCGGCGATCACGCCCTGTTCCAGCGCGGCGCGCACGCCTTTCTCCACCGCCGGCATGAACTGCCCCGGGATCACGCCGCCCTTGACCGCGTCCACGAACTCGAAGCCCGCGCCACGTGCCAGCGGCTCGACGCGCAGCCACACCTCGCCGAACTGGCCGGCGCCGCCGCTTTGCTTCTTGTGGCGGAAGTGGCCCTCGCTGGGTACGGAGATCGTCTCGCGGTAGGCGATGCGGGGCGGCTGGGTGTTGAGCTCGAACTTGTAGTTCTCGCGCATGCGCTCCAGCAGCATGCGCAGGTGCAGCTCGCCCAGGCCGAAGACGATGGTCTCGTTGGTCTGCGTGGCGTGCTCGACCTTCAGGCAAGGATCCTCCTCCACGTGCCGGGAGAGCATGTCCCACAGCCGCTGCTCGTCGCCATGTCGTGCGGGGCTGAGCGCGAGCCCATGCACGGGAACGGGGAACTCCAGCGGCTTCAAATGAATGTGCTCGTCTTCCGGGGCATCGTGCAGCACCGCGTCGAAGTGCAGCTCCTCGACCTTGGCGATGGCGCAGATGTCGCCCGGCACGGCGCGCTCCACTTCCACGTGCTTGCCGCCCTGCAGCATGAACAGGTGGCTGACCTTGAAGGACTTGCGCGCATGGCCGACGAAGAGCTGGCTGTTGCGCGTGATCGTGCCCTGGTGCACGCGCAGCAGGCCCATCTTGCCGAGGTAGGGGTCAGCCACGATCTTGAACACATGGGCCAGCACGTGGGCGGCCGGATCGGGCTTGGCTGCCACGGGGGTCTCGCTACCGTCGCGCCGCCCTTCGTCACTGATGAACTGCGGCGGGTTGCCCTCGGCCGGGTTGGGCAGCAGGCGTTCGATCACATCCAGCAGCTCGGCCACGCCGGCGCCCGTTCTGGCCGAGCAGAAACACACCGGAATCAGATGCCCCTCGCGCAGCGCCTGCTCCAGCGGCGCGTGCAGCTCGCGCGGATCGACATCGCCCTCGTTCAGGTAGCGGTCGACGAACTCGCCGTCGACCTCGACGACTTGCTCCACCAGCGCGCGATGCGCCTCCGCCACGGACGAGAAATCCGTGGCCGGCCCCTCGGCGTTGTAGAAACAGTCCACCACCTTGGCGCCGCCGCTAATGGGCAAGTTGAGCGGCAGGCATTCGCGGCCGAAGACTTTCGTCAGCTGCGCCAGCAGTCCGGGCAGATCGAGCTCCGGCGCGTCGATGCGGTTGATCACGATGGCCCGGCACAGGCCGCGAGCGGCCGCCGTCTCCATCATGCGCGAAGCCATCATCTCCACACCGTTGGCTGCGTTGACGACGACCAGCGCCGTGTCCGCTGCCTCCAGCGCCGGCAGCGACTGGCCGACAAAGTCCGGCGCCCCCGGCGTGTCGATGGCGTGGATGCGGATGCCGCCGTGGTTCATGTGGACCAGGGCCGACTGCAACGAGTGCTGGGCGCGTTTTTCCTGAGGATCGAAGTCGGAGACGGTGCTGCCGCGCTCCACGCTGCCGGCCTGCGCGATCACGCCGGCTTGCACCAGCAGCGCCTCCAGCAGACTGGTCTTTCCTGCGCCGGCCGGACCGACCAGCGCCACCGTTCGTATGCCGGCAATCTCCGGCGCAATCGAGTCGCTCATGGCTTGTCTCCTTTGAGCTGGGTGCGGAGCCAGCGTAGGCCAATGCCGGGCACTCGGCAAGGGGGAAGGCAGAATCGCGCCACCTCGAAAGGACTGACATGAAGCGAGTTGCACTGGCTGCCTGGATGGCGGCCGCGGCGGCGTCTGCACCGGCGGCCGAGCCCTCCACCTTTGATCCGCGCGTTCAGCAGGCGGTGGCGCAGATCTCGGCTGAGCGCATCGAACAGCGCATCCGCAAGCTCGCCGCCTTCGGCACGCGCCACACGCTGTCGGAGACGCAGTCCGAGACCCGCGGCATCGGCGCCGCCCGGCGCTGGATCGCAGCGGAGCTCGAGGCCTGCTCCAAGGCGAACGGCGGCCGGCTGCAAGTCAGCATGGAGTCCTTCGTCGAGCCCGCCGGCGCGCGCATGCCGGCCCCGCATGAGCTGGTCAACGTGGTGGCCGTGCTGCCGGGCACCTCGCCGGCTTCCAAGGATCGCCTGCTGGTCGTCAGCGGCCACTACGACTCGCGCAACACCGACGTGATGGATGCCACGGGCGAGGCGCCGGGCGCCAACGACGACGCTTCGGGCACTGCCGCCGTCATGGAGCTGGCTTGCGCGATGGCGGGCCAGAGCTACGACGCCACGCTGGTCTTCATGGCCGTTCCCGGCGAGGAGCAAGGCCTGCTGGGCGCCGCGCAATGGGCCCGCGAGGCCGCGCGCAAGGACCTGAACGTGGAGGCCATGATCACCAACGACATCATCGGCTCGGCCCATGGCGACAAGGGCGAGCACCAGCCCAGGCTCGTGCGCCTCTTCGCCGAAGGCATGGACCCGCTTGCGCGTGACTACCTCGCCCCCCGCAAGGACGCGCGCGCCACGCCGGAGGAGCAAGCCGGCGTCGAGGCCAACTACAAGAAGCTGCGCCAGCTGCTGCAGGCCGGTGCCGTGCGCGATCTGCCGACCGATGAGCTGGGCCGCCACATCAAGTCCGCCGGTGAGCGCTATGTGCGCGGCTTCACCGTCGAGCTGATCCAGCGCCGCGACCGCTACCTGCGTGGCGGCGACCACATCCCCTTCCTCGAGCGCGGCTTCGCGGCCGTGCGCATGAGCGAGCCGGTGGAGAACTTCGACCACCAGCACCAGAACCTGCGCACCGAGAACGGTCGCGTCTACGGCGACCTGCCCGAGTTCGTGGACTTTGCCTACGTGGCCGATGTGGCGCGCGTCAACGCCGCGGCGCTTGGCGCGCTGGCCGTCGCGCCGGCCGCCCCGCGAGAGGTCAGGCTCGAAGCGGTGGAGCTCACCAACGACACCACGCTGAGCTGGCAGCCGAGCAGCGATCCGGCCGTTGTCGGCTATCGCATCGTCTGGCGCAGCCCGGGCTCGCCCGCCTGGCAGCACAGCCGCGACGTGGGCAAGGTGGCGCAGGCGCGCCTGCCGGTGTCCAAGGACAACGTCATCTTCGGCGTGCAGGCCCTGGGCGCCAGCGGCGAAGCCAGCCTGGCCAGCTATCCGCTGCCGCTGCGCAAATGACGAACACCAGCGGCAGCATGCTTGGATTCCGACTCGCCGTCCCTGAAGACGCGCTCACGCTGGGCGCGCTGGGCAGTCAGGTCTGGCTCGACACCTATGCCGTGGCCGGCATCCGCCCGGTGATGGCCGAGGAGGTGCGGCGCAGCTTCTCCACGGGCGCGATGCAGGCGCATCTGGCTCGTTCAGACACGCGCATCGTGGTGGCCGAGCTGAACGGTCACCTGGTCGGCTTTGCCCAGCTGCGCTACAAGACGCCGCAGGCAAGCGTCATCGGCCGCCAGCATCCGGCCGAGCTGGAACGTCTTTACGTGCAGCGGCCCTTCCTCGGCCAGCGCGTGGGCGGGCTGCTGCTGCACGAGGCCGAGGAGCTGGCTGCCCAAGGCGGGGCGGACGCGCTGTGGTGCTCGGTCTGGATCCACAACGTGCGCGCGATGCGCTTCTACGAGCGGCGTGGCTATGCCCAGGTCGGCGCCACCTGGTTTGACATGGACCGCGAACGGCACGAGAACCACGTGCTGTCCAAGGCGCTCTGAAGGCCTCGTTCAGCGCAGCCGTTCGCATGCACGAACGCCGCACTGGACAAACCCGCGGCTTTGTGAAGAAATCAGTCCTGGTGTCGCGTGACGGCCGTGTAAAGGCTCGGGTGCAGCAGCCCGGCAAAGACGCAGGAGACGCACTGTATGGACATGAACCGGAGGCAGTTCTTCCGGGTGAGTGGGGCAGGACTCGTCGGATCCAGCCTCGTCGCGTTGGGGTTCTCGCCCACGGCCGCACTGGCCGAGACGCGCAACTTCAAGCTCGCCCGGACGACCGAGACCCGCAACACCTGCCCGTATTGCTCGGTAGGCTGCGGCATCATCATGTACGGGCTTGGCGACAAGGCCAAGAACGTGACGGCCGAGATCATCCACATCGAAGGCGACCCGGACCACCCGGTCAACCGCGGCACGCTGTGCCCCAAGGGCGCCGGCCTGCTGGACTTCGTGCACTCGCCGAATCGCCTCAAGTGGCCGCAGGTCCGCGAGCCGGGCGCTTCAGCGTGGAAGCGCGTCAGCTGGGATGAAGCGCTGGATCGCGTTGCCAAGCTGATGAAGACCGATCGCGACGCCAACTTCATCGCCGCCAATGCCGACGGCAAGACGGTGAACCGCTGGCTGACCACGGGCATGCTCTGCGCCTCCGCATCCTCCAACGAGTCGGGCTACATCACCCACAAGGCGATGCGCTCGATGGGGATGCTGGCCTTCGACAACCAGGCGCGCGTCTGACACGGACCTACGGTGGCCAGTCTGGCCCCGACGTTCGGTCGCGGTGCGATGACCAATCACTGGGTCGACATCAAGAATGCCGATCTGGTGCTCATCATGGGCGGCAATGCCGCCGAGGCCCACCCCTGCGGCTTCAAGTGGGTGATCGAGGCCAAGCATCACAACAAGGCCAAGCTGCTGGTGGTGGACCCGCGCTTCACACGCTCGGCCGCCATGAGCGACTACTACGCGCCGATCCGCGCGGGCTCCGACATCGCCTTCCTCGGCGGCGTCATTCACTACCTGCTCTCTAACGACAAGATCCAGCACGACTACGTCAAGCACTACACCAACGCCAGCTTCATCATTGGCGAGGGCTACAGCTTCGACAACGGGCTCTTCAGCGGCTACAACGAAGAGAAACGCAGCTACAACAACGCCTCGTGGGCCTACGAGATGGACGACAAGGGCTTTGCCAAGGTCGATCCCACTTTCGAGCACCCGCGCTGCGTGCTGCAGATCATGAAGAAGCACTACGCGCGCTACACGCCCGAGATGGTGAGCAAGGTCACCGGCACGCCCAAGGACAAGTTCCTCAAGTGCTGCGAGATGATCGCCGGCACTGCCGCACCCGGCAAGGTGATGACCATCATGTACGCGCTGGGCTGGACGCAGCACAGCTACGGCTCGCAGATGATCCGCACCGGCGCCATCGTGCAGCTGCTGCTGGGCAATATCGGCCAGGCCGGCGGCGGCATGAACGCGCTGCGCGGCCACAGCAACATCCAGGGGCTGACTGACCTGGGCCTGCTCTCCACCTCGCTGCCCGGCTACATGACGCTCGCCAAGGACGCTGAGCAGGATCTGGACACGTATTACAAGACGCGCGCGCTCAAGCCCCTGCGGCCCAACCAGATGAGCTACTGGCAGAACTACCCCAAGTTCTTCGTCAGCCTGCAAAAGTCCTGGTGGGGCAAGGCCGCCACGAAGGAGAACGAATGGGCCTACCACTACCTGCCCAAGTGGGACAAGGGCTATGACGTGCTGCAGACCTTCGAGCTGATGAACCAGGGCAAGGTCAACGGCTACATCTGCCAGGGCTTCAACCCCGTCGGCTCCTTCCCCAACAAGAAGAAGATCGTCGACAGCCTGTCCAAGCTGAAGTTCCTCGTCATCATCGATCCGCTCAACACCGAGACGGCCGAGTTCTGGAAGAACTTCGGCGAGCACAACGACGTGAAGAGCGAGGAGATCCAGACCACCGTCTTCCGCTTCCCCAGCACCTGCTTTGCTGAAGAAGACGGCTCGCTGACCAACTCCGGCCGCTGGCTGCAGTGGCACTGGAACGGCGCGCCACCGCCCGGCGAGGCCAAGGGTGATGCGGAAATCATTGCCGAGCTGTTCCTGCGCATCAAGGCTGCCTACGTCAAGGACGGCGGCGCCTTCCCCGACCCCATCGTCAACCTGACCTGGCCCTACAAGATTCCCAGGAGCCCGTCCGCGGAAGAGCTCGCCATGGAGTACAACGGCAAGGCCCTGGCCGACGTGACGGACCCGAAGGACGCCACCAAGGTCTTGGTCAAGGCTGGCGAACAGGTGCCCGGCTTTGCCATGCTGCGCGACGACGGCACGACCGCCTGCGGCTGCTGGATCTACGCAGGGGCTTGGACGCAGGCCGGCAACCAGATGGCCCGGCGCGACAACAGCGACCCCTTCGGCATCGGCCAGACGCTGAACTGGGCCTGGGCCTGGCCGGCGAACCGGCGCATCCTCTACAACGCCGCTTCCGCCGATCCCGCTGGCAAGCCCTGGGGCCCGAAACGCAAGCTGGTCAGCTGGACCGGTGAGAAGTGGGCCGGCTCCGACGTGCCCGACATCCGCCCCGACGCCAACCCGGGCGACGAAGACGCGGTCCGTCCCTTCATCATGACCGCCGAGGGTGTGGCTCGCCTCTTCGCGCCCAGCGGCATGGTGGACGGCCCGCTGCCCGAGCACTACGAGCCTTTCGAGTCGCCGATCCCCGGCAACCCGATGAACACCAACCCCAAGGCCAAGAACAACCCGGCGGCGCGCATGTTCAAGGGCGACCGCGAGTTGCTGGGCACGCCGGATCAGTTCCCGTATGTGGCCACGAGCTACCGCCTGACGGAGCACTTCCACTACTGGACCAAGAACGTCGACACCTCGGCCATCATCCAGCCGCAGCAGTTTGTGGAGATCAGCGAGGAACTGGCCAAGGAGAAGGGCATCGCCAACGGCGGCGAGGTCAAGGTCAGCTCCAAGCGCGGCTTCATCAAGGCCGTGGCGGTGGTGACCAAGCGCATCCCGGTGCTGGAGGTCGATGGCAAGAAGATCCACACGGTGGGCCTGCCCAACCACTGGGGCTTCGTCGGCCTGGCCAAGCCCGGCTATCTGGTCAACACGCTGACGCCCTTCGTGGGCGACGCGAACACGCAGACGCCCGAGTACAAGGCGTTCACCGTGAACATCGAGAAAGCGTGAGGTCCCACCATGTCTTCACTCCAATCTCTCGATATCGCCAAGCGCTCGGCCACCACCACGCCGAGCCCCGATGCGCGCCAGCACGTCACCGAAGTCGCCAAGCTGATCGATGTGTCCTCCTGCATCGGCTGCAAGGCCTGCCAGGTGGCGTGCATGCAGTGGAACGACCTGCGCGACGACGTGGGCAGCAACGTCGGCACCTACGACAACCCGCGCGATCTCTCCGCCGAGTCGTGGACGGTGATGCGCTACGCCGAGGTGGAAGTCGTCGAGAACAAGCTCGAATGGCTGATCCGCAAGGACGGCTGCATGCACTGCGAGGACCCGGGCTGCCTCAAGGCCTGCCCCGCGCCCGGCGCCATCGTGAAGTACACGAACGGCATCGTGGACTTCATCTCCGAGCACTGCATCGGCTGCGGCAACTGCGTGACCGGCTGCCCCTTCGACGTGCCGCGCATCTCCAAGACCGACAGCAAGGCCTACAAGTGCAGCCTGTGTTCGGACCGCGTCGGCGTGGGCCTGGAGCCGGCTTGCGTGAAGGCCTGCCCCACCGGCGCCATCCGCTTCGGGGCCAAGGAAGACATGCTGGACTTCGGCGCCGAGCGCGTGGCCGACCTGAAGGAGCGCGGCTACGAGAACGCCGGCGTGTACGACCCTTCAGGCGTGGGCGGCACGCACGTCGTCTACGTGCTGCAGCACGCCGACAAGCCCGAGATCTACAGCGGCCTGCCGGCCAACCCGAGCATCAGCCCGCTGGTGGCGCTCTGGAAGGGCGTGGCCAAGCCACTGGCCGTGCTGGCCATGATCGGCGCGGTGGTGGGCGGCTTCTTCCACTACATGAAGGTCGGCCCGATCGAGGTGGAAGGTGAGCGCGAGGAGGACAAGGCATGAAACCGCTCAAGTCCAACGAAATCCGCCGTTATGAGGACGGCGACCGGATGAAGCACTGGTTCGTGGTGCTGCTGTTCTTCTGCGCAGCGCTCTCGGGCCTGGCCTTTTTCCATCCGGCCTTCTTCTTCCTCAGCAGCCTCTTCGGCGGCGGCGTGTGGGCCCGCATCCTCCATCCCTTCTTCGGGCTGCTGATGGTGCTGGGCTTTGCGCTGCTGTTCTTCAAGCTGCGCCGCGCCAACCGCATGACGGATGCCGACCGCCAGTGGATGAACCAGGCCGGGCAGATGCTCCGGGGCGACAAACAGGGCATGCCGCCGGCCGGCAAGTACAACGCCGGCCAGAAGCTCGTGTTCTGGAGCTTCTCGATCTGCCTGGTGCTCCTGCTCATCACCGGCTTCATGTTCTGGCAGCCGTGGTTTGCCAACTACTTCCCGATCCTGCTGCGGCGCATCGCCGTGGTCGTGCACGCCGCCTCGGCCGTGGTGCTGATCCTCTCGGTCATCGTCCACATCTATGCGGCGATCTGGGTCAAGGGCACACTGCGAGCCATGACGCGCGGAACGGTGACCGATGCCTGGGCGCGCCAGAACCACTCAGCTTGGTACCAGGACGTGAAACGCAGCGGCAGCAAATGACGATCCGCAAATGAGCACCATCACCGCCGGCACCCCCTTGCTCTCCCCTGAGGAGATCGCCGTTCGCGCGGGCGAGCGGGTGAGCTTCCTGCGCTTGCCGCAAGCGGGGGTGTTCGCCGAACGCGCCATACGACTCCGCCAGCTCGCGGCCAATCATGCGATGCGCGACTACCTGTTGTTCTGTGCCGAGCTGGTGGAGGTGCAGGACCGGCACTTCAAGCGCCCTTTCGGCGCCGCGCTGCCCACGCGGGCGCAGGTCGAGGCGGCGGCCAATGAAGGCCGGCCGTTGTTCGATCCCGCCAGCTGGCCGCGCGACGGTGACTGGCTCGGCGAGCTGCGCGTGATGATGCAGACGCTGGCCGAACGCACGCCACAAGGCCCCGCACGCGAGACCATCCTGCGCCTGGCCCGGGCCGATGCCGAAGAGGTGCAGCAGCAGGCCGACCGACTGCTGAACGGCGTGATGCTGGGCCTGGATCTCGGCACCGCGCCCTTGATCGCCGCGGCGCTGCAGCTGCACTGGACCCGGCTTGTCACGCAGACCCAGGCCGAGTACGGCGGCGACCGCGTCGCACCCTTTGGCCGCATCGACGATCCGCTCTCCTGCCCCTGCTGCGGCTCGCGGCCGACCGCCAGCGTCACCCGCATGGGCGCCGAAGGCTCGGGCTGGCGCTACCTGGCCTGCAGCCTGTGCTCCACCGAATGGCATTACGTGCGCATCAAGTGCACGCACTGCGAGGGCACCAAGGGCATCAGCTTTCAGTCGCTGCGCGGGCACGAAGCGGACGTGGCGGACGATGACACGGGTCAGCCCGCCGTCGAAGTCGAGTGCTGCGACCCGTGCAGCCACTACCTCAAGATCGTGCACATGGAGCGCGATCAATACGTCGAGCCCATCGCCGACGACCTCGCCTCACTGACGCTGGACATGCTCATCTCCGAAGCCGGCTTCCAGCGCCAGGGCGTCAACCTCATGCTGCTGTTCGGCGACCCCGAACCGCCACCCGATCCCGGCGGGAGTTCCTGATGGCCGCGCCTCAAGAATCCGTGGTTCACGGTTCCAGGGCGACAGCCAAAGCGGCTCCCAAGGACCTGCCCTCGACCGACAAGCTGCTGCGCCATTGCGCGGCATTGGTGGATGCGCACGGCCACACGCTGGTGGCCGCTCAGGCGCGCACCTTGCTCGATGGCCTGCGCGCCCTGGCCGTGGCCGGCGAACTGGCCACTGAGGCCGCGCAGATGGAAGTGCTGGCCGAAGCGCTGCAGGAGCGCGTGGCCGACCAGCTTGCGCCGCGCATGCGCGCGGTGCTCAACCTGACCGGCACCGTCATCCACACCAACCTCGGCCGCTCGCTGCTGGCGGATGCTGCGCTGGCGCCGCTGACCGAGCTGATGAGCGGCCCCAACAACCTGGAGTTCGATCTTGCCAGCGGCGGGCGAGGGGACCGCGACTCCATCGTCGAAGGCCTGCTGTGCGAGCTGACCGGCGCCGAAGCCGCGACCGTGGTGAACAACAACGCGGCCGCCGTGCTGCTCACGATCGCTGCGCTGGCGGGTGGGCGTGAGGCCATCGTCTCGCGCGGCGAACTGGTGGAGATCGGCGGCGCCTTCCGCATGCCCGATGTGATGGCCGCCGCCGGGGCCACGCTCGTCGAGGTCGGCACGACCAACCGCACCCACGCGCGCGACTACGAAGCCGCCATCCAACTGAAGACGGCGCTGCTGATGAAGGTCCACACCAGCAACTACCAAGTGCAGGGCTTCACCACGGCGGTCTCCGAAGCCGAGCTGGCGGGAATAGCCCAGGCGCGCGGCGTGCCGCTCTTCACCGACCTGGGCAGCGGCGCGCTCGTGGATCTGGCGCAATGGGGCCTGCCGCGCGAGCCCATGCCGCAGGAGATGCTTGCCGCGGGCTGCGATGTGGTGAGCTTCAGCGGCGACAAGCTGCTGGGCGGGCCGCAGGCCGGACTCATCGTTGGCCGGCGCGATCTGCTGCAGAAAATTCGCAAGCACCCGATGAAGCGCGCCCTGCGCATGAGCAAGCTGCCGCTGGCCGCGTTGGAGGCCACGCTCAGGCTCTATCTGCAGCCCGAGAAGCTGCCCCTGACCCTGCCCACGCTGCGCCTGCTCACCCGGCCACTGGCCGGCATCGAGGCGCAGGCCCGCGCGCTGCTGCCGGGCCTGCAAGCCGCTGTGGGTGCGCGTTATGTCGTCGAGGCCGTGCCGATGCTGGGTCAGATCGGCTCGGGTTCCTTGCCTGTCGAGCGCCTGCCGAGCTTCGGCCTCACCGTCGCGCCCGTCGATGCACGCGGCCAGGGCCGAGCGCTTGAGGCCTTGTCCGCAGCGCTGCGCAGCCTGCAACGCCCCGTGGTGGCGCGCATTGCCGAGGACCGGCTGTGGATGGACCTGCGCTGTCTGGAAGATCCGGCATTGCTCAGCGCTCAATTTCCTGCTTTGAAGGAGTCCCTGGCATGAAGCGCCGCGACTGGATGATCCTGACCGGTTTTGCCGCCGCCATGCAGATGCGTTGGGGGCACGCGGAGGGCATCAAGCGGCCCTGGCCCAAGGGCCAGCTCACGCCTGCGCTGGAGCTGCCGGGCTTCAAGCTGTCGGACCTGCGCGGCCAGGTCGTGCTCTTGAACTTCTGGGCCAGCTGGTGCCCGCCCTGCCGCGACGAGCTGCCGTCGCTTGAGCTGCTCGAAGCCGCGCTGGAGAAGGACGGCTTCAAGGTCGTGGCCTTGAACTTCCGCGAGACCGATGCCGCGCTCAAGCGTTTCCTCGACACCATGCCGTCTTCGCTGAGCATCTACCGCGATGCCGACGGCACGGCGGCGAAGGCCTTCGGCGCCAAGGTGTTCCCGACCAGCGTGCTGATCGACCGCGCCGGCCATGCCCAGTTCAGTGTTGTCGGTGAGATGGAATGGAACCGCGATCCGGCGAGGGCCTGGATCGCTGAAATCATGAAAGGAAAACCAGCATGATGGACCGCAGAACCTTGATGATCGGCGCGGGCGCCGGCCTGCTTTCTCCCTGGGCGATCGCGCAGACCGCCGAGCGCCCCACCGAGCGGCGCTTCGCGCCGGCGCCAAACGACTGGCGCACTTTCGAGCTCGCGCTCGATGTGCAGGTGGCTGATGTGCAGGGTGCGACCAAGCTCTGGCTGCCGCTGCCCGATCTGGACACCGACTACCAGCGCACGGTTGGCAGCTCCTGGAGCGGCAATGCGCGCGAGGCCCGCATCGTTGCCGACCCGCTGCGCGACACGCGGATGTTTTACGCGGAGTTCGACGCGGCCAAGCCGGAGATCGCCGTCACCACGCGGCTGCAGACGCGCAACCGCGTCGTCGACTGGAGCAAGAAGACCGGCCGTGTGCAAGAAGATGCCGAGGCGCTGCGCACGGCGCTTGCGCCGACGGAATTCATACCGACCGATGGCCTCGTGAAGAAGACGGCGCTCGGCGCGATCAAGGGCGTTCCTAACGACGATCTTGCACGCACTCGGGCGATCTACAACTGGGTCGTCTACAACGCCTTCCGCGAACCCAAGGTGCGCGGCTGCGGCACCGGCGATGTGCGCACCATGCTGGAAACCGGCAATCTCGGCGGCAAGTGCGCGGACCTCAATGCTGTCTTCGTCGGCATGTGCCGCTCGGTCGGTATTCCGGCACGCGACGTCTATGGACTTCGGCTGGTGCCCAGCGCCTTCGGCTACCGCGAACTCGGCGCCAATCCGGCCAGCCTCAAAGGCGCGCAGCACTGCCGCGCCGAGGTCTTCCTCCAGCAGCACGGCTGGGTGGCGATGGATCCGGCCGACGTGCTCAAGGTCATGCGGCAGGAGACGCCGGAGTGGATCAAGGATCCGACCAATCCGGTGGCCGCGCCGGTGATGAAGGGCCTGTTCGGCAGCTGGGAAGGCAACTGGGTCGGCTACAACCGCGCCCACGATCTGCGCCTGCCGGGGCAGCGCGGCGATGCGACCTTGCCCTTCCTGATGTATCCGCAGGGCGAGAACGCCAGCGGTCGCTTCGACGAGCTCGCGCCTGACGCGTTCAAGTACACGATCAGCGCGAAGGAGCTGCCGGCTTGATCGTCGGCACGGCGGGTCACATCGACCACGGCAAGACGACGCTGGTGAGGGCGCTCACCGGCGTCGACACCGATCGCCTGCCGGAAGAGAAGAAGCGCGGCATCAGCATCGAGCTGGGCTATGCGTTTCTCGATGTGCCTGGCTCGGCCGAGCGGCTCGGCTTCATCGATGTTCCCGGCCATGAGCGGCTCGTGAACACCATGCTGGCCGGTGCCAGCGGTGTCGATCATGCGTTGCTGCTCGTGGCGGCCGACGATGGCGTGATGCCGCAGACGCGTGAGCATCTGGCGGTGCTGAGCCTGCTGGGCATTGCCGGCGCGGCAGTCATCATCACCAAGTGCGATCGCGCCGATGCAGAACGCATTGCGGCCTTGCGAACGGAGATTGCGGCGCTGCTTCAGGGCAGCGGCTTGGAACATTCGCCGGTCTTCGAAGTGACCGCGAGCGCGGGGCAGGGCCTGGAGCCATTGCGGCAACATCTGTTCGAGAAGGCCCGCGCTCAGCCCGCGCGTGCAGCAGATGCGCTGGCCTTTCGCCTCGCCGTCGACCGCGCCTTCAGCCTCGATGGCGTGGGCACCGTTGTCACCGGCACCGTACGCGCGGGCCGCGTTCGCGTGGGTGATCTGCTGCAGCTGGCGCCGCGCGAAGGACAGCCGCTGCGCGTGCGCAGCCTGCATGCGCAGAACCAGGATGTCAGCGAAGCGCACGCCGGCCAGCGCTGCGCCGTCGGGCTCGTTGGCATCGCGCGCGAGGCGATCTCGCGCGGCCAGTGGCTGGTGCACCCCGAGGTGGCCCTGAGCACAGAGCGGCTGGACGCGAGCCTTCGCCTGTGGCCGGCGGAGGCTCGCGCCTTGCGCAGCGGCGCGCAGGTGCAGCTGCACCTGGGTGCGCGTGCGGTGAACGCTTCGCTTGCGCTGCTCGATGGCGATGCTCTGGAGCCGGGCAGCGAGGCGCCGGTGCAGCTCGTGCTGCACGAACCGATTGGCGCTTGGCGCGGTGATCGCATCGTGCTGAGAGATGCTGCGGCCAGCCGCACGCTGGCGGGCGGCGTGGTGCTCGATCCCTTTGCACCGGCACGCTATCGACGCACACCGGTGCGGCTCGCCGAGCTTGCAGCCCTGCAAAGGCCGACGATGGCCGAGCGTCAGTCCGGGCTCGTCGAATGCGCGCCCGTCGATCTGCGCCGCTTCGCCATCGCCGAAGGTGTGCTGCGGGCCGCAGATCAGGACGAGTTCGCGATGTCAGAAGGCCTGGCCAACGAGCTCGCTCAACGCATCATCGGGAAGCTGGCCGAGCACCACGACCGCGCCCCCGACGAGCTGGGCCTGGACGCCGCACGCCTGCGCCGGCTCAGCGCACCGCGCCTGCCCGAGCCGCTGTGGCGCTCGCTGCTGCAGCGGCTGCGCAGCGAAGGGCGTCTGGCGCAGCGAGGTGCGTTCGTGCACCTGCCTGAGCATGGCGTGCAGCTGTCTGCCACCGAGCAGCGCATCGCGCAGAAGGTGGCGCCCAAGCTCGCCGATGCCGGCAGTGAAGGCGCCTGGGCCCGCGATCTGGCGCGCGACTGCGGTGAAAGCGAGGCGCTGATGCGCACGACCTTGGCGCGTCTCGCGCAACAGGGTGAGCTGCATCAGGTGGTGAAAGACCTGTACTTCGACAGCGCGCGCATCCATAGTCTGGCGTCCGTGGCTCGGGCCGTGGCGCGCGAGGCCGATGGCCAAGTGCTGGCCTCGGCCTTCCGTGACGCCACGGGTCTGGGTCGCAAGCGCGCGATCCAGATCCTCGAATACTTCGACCGTGTGGGCCTGTTGCGCCGCGTGGGCGATGTGCACAAGCTGCGCAGCGATGCGCAGCTCTTTGCCGATGCATGATGGAGGGAAGACGACACCGGTGTGTCGGCCGGGCTTCAAACCCGGTGGGTGGCGCCATGCGCTGCCGGGTGGGTTCGACTCCCATTTCCCTCCGCCCCTGACCTTTTTCAATGAGCGATAGCGAACTCCAAGGCCTGTTGAGCCGCCATTCCATCGGCCCCAAGCACCTCGTCGACCCCGGCCCCAGCGACGAGCAACTCGCGCTGATGGCCGAGGCGGCCTTGCGCGCGCCGGATCACGGCGAGCTGCTGCCTTTCCGTTTCAAGGTGGTGAAGGGCGCGGCGCGCCTGACGCTGGCGCAGCTGTTCGTCGATGCCGCGCGCCGTGCCGGCAAGGACGAGGCCGGCGTGCAGATGGACTTCGAGCGGGCGCTGCAGCCGCCGGTCAGCGTGGCCGTGGTGGCGAAGCTCGATCACGGCCATCCGCAGGTGCCGGTACACGAGCAATGGGCGTGCGTGGGCGGGGCGCTGGCCAACTTCCTCAACGCCGCTCATTTGCTTGGGTTTGGCGGCAAGATGCTTTCGGGGGCCAAGGTGCGCGATGCCGGCGTTCAGGCGGCCTTCTGCGCGCCGGGCGAGCAGCTGCTGGGCTGGATCTCGCTCGGCACGCCTTCGCGCCAGAGCAGCAAGACGGCGCGCAAGCCGGGTGTGGAAGTGGCCCTGCAGGACTGGTCAGGTCTCTAGACCGGGCTCGGCGACCAGCTGGCTGCGACCGGCCTTCTTGGCTTCGTACAGCGCGGTGGTGGCGCGGCGCAGCACGTCGTCGATGTTGCGATCGCCGCGGCGCAGCGGCGCCCAGCCGGCCGAGAAATCGATCGTGATGCCGAGCTCGGCCTGCGAGCGCAAGGCCAGTGCGTTGCGCATGCGCTGGTCGAAGGCCTGCGGGCCTTCGCCGTCGGTGCGGGCCATCAGCACGGCGAATTCCTCGCCGCCGATGCGTCCGGCCAGATCGCCTAGGCGCATCTGCGCGTTCAGGCAGCTGGCGAACAGCGCGATGGCGCGATCGCCGGTTTCGCGGCCGCGCTCGGCGTTGAGACCCGAGAGGTGGTCGATGTCCAGCACCATCACCGACAACGGCTCCTGGTAGCGCCGCGCCATCGAGATCATGGCCACGGCGCGCTGCATGAAGCTGTCGCGATCGGAAAGGCCGGTCAGCGGATCGCTCTGCGCCAGGCGCGAGAGCTCGGCCTCCACCTCGCCGCGCCAGGCCAGCACCACGGCCAGCAGCACGCACATCATGGCCAACATGCAGGCCAGGCCCAGCAGGGTGTTCAAGTAGCCCGGGTCCAGCGGGCTGGCCAGTTCGGGGCCCCAGCTGCCCAGTGCGCCAAGCGTGCCGCGCAGCACGAAGACGAAGGTGAGCGGCACCATGGTGCCCAGCAGCAGGGTGCGCCAGCGGCGCGTCTCCGGCGGGAAGGCCTTGCGCTTTTGGCGCAGCACGGCCACGCCGATCATGCCCAGCTGCAGCGCCAGCCACGCATGCGCCCAACCCACGCGGAACTCGACCTGCTCGAACTGCAGCACGTAGACGAAGGGCATGAGCAGGGTGGCCAGGCCCATCAGCAGCCGGCCGCGCCGCGGCATCAGCCACAGGCCGACCGCGCGCCACAGGCAGGTGAGGCCCGCGGCGAAGGCGAGCAGCGACAGGCCCATCAGCAGGCGCTCGTCACCGCGGTCGGAAATCCCGAGGGCTAGCCAGCCCAGGGCGGTCAGCCCCATGAAGCCCTGGGACCAGCGCGTGGCCGGGCTGGTTCGCCAGCCGGTCAGTGCGATCAGCAGCAGCGCCGCAGCGCAGGCCTGGACCAGGAGCAGATGGAACAACGTCGTGTTGTCGAATGCCATGGGCGCCGATTCTGACGCTTTATTCAAGCGCCATGTAGAGGACTTGTGCGCGGGCCGTGCGGTCCGCTCCCACGCTTACTTCAGCGGGATCGCCGTGGCTTTGTCCACGGGAACGGCGGTGACGCTGTTCTTGGGCGAGCCGTCGATGAGCCGGTCGGAGTAGGTGAGGTAGACGAGCGTGTGGCGCTTGGCGTCGACGATGCGCACGATGCGCAGCTTCTTGAACACCAACGAGAGCCTTTCGTTGAAGACTTCTTCCTGGCGCTTGAGCGGCTGGCTGATGCTGATGGGGCCGACCTGGCGGCAGGCGATCGAGGCCTCGGCCTTGTCTTCGGCCAGGCCGAGCGCACCGCTGATGCCACCGGTCTTGGCGCGCGAGACGAAGCAGGACACGCCCTCTACCTTCGGGTCGTCATAGACCTCGACGACGATCTTGTGGTCCGGGCCGATCAGCTTGAAGGCGGTGTCCACCTCGCCGATGGTTTCGGCGCGGGCGGAGGCGGCCGCTGCGATCGACGTCAGCATCGTCAGCAGCAAGCATGGGAAGGTGCGCATGTGCAAGTCTCCTTGTGGTCCGGGGCCAGTGTAGAAGGGCTTGTGAGCGCTGCGGGTGATGGCGTCCTACACTCGCGGGCAAGGGGATATGCAGGAGGGAGAGGCGTTTGCTGAGCCTGGACGTTCCGACAGTGATGCTGGCCTTGGTGGTCGGCTTTCTGCTGCTGGCCTTGCAGCTCTGGGTGGCCCAGCGCGGCGGCGTTCGCTTGGACGAGCTGCGCCTGTGGTCCCTCGGCTGCTGGGCGGTGCTGCTCGGTTTCGTCTTCCTGCCCTTGCGCGTGGTGATGCCGATGTGGATCGCCGTCTTCGTCGGCAACGGCATGCTGATGATCGGCCTGAGCCTGTACAACGCGGCGGTGCACCGGCACCTGGTGGGCGGGCGACGGCCGGCCTGGCATCTGTGGCTGTGCGGCGCCTCGCTGCTGGTGATGAGCGTCACCGTCCAGCTGGACACGGCCACGCGCACGGGGCTGTATTCGCTGATCTACGCCGCCTTGCTCTCGCCTTCGCTGCATCTGTTGCTGCGCCACGGCTGGCCGCACGGTGGCACCATCCGTATGGTGGCACTCACGCTCGCCGGCACGGCGCTGGGCATGGGCCTGCGCGGGATCGACGCCTTCGTCCGGCCCTGGGCCTACACCGACTTGCTCAACGGCAGCCTGGCCAACGCGGTGGCCTACCTGCTGTCCTTCATGTGCCTGATGGGCGCTGGCTTCGGCTTCGTGCTGGCCTGCTTCGAGCGAGTGGCGCGGCGCATGGAAGAGCTGGCCACGACCGACGGCCTGACCGGCTGCATCAACCGCAGCACCACCGATGCCCTGCTGGCCCACACGCTGGAGCGTGGCCGTCGCGAGGGTGCGCCGGTGGCCTTTGCGCTGCTGGATCTGGACCACTTCAAGCGCGTCAACGATCGCTTCGGCCACGCCGCGGGCGACGCCACCCTGCGCGAGTTCGCCAAGGCGGTGAAGTCGCGGCTGCGCGGCTCCGACGTGCTGGGCCGCATGGGCGGCGAGGAGTTCGGCCTGATCCTGCCGATGACCGACGGGCCTGGCGCGGCGCGCATCGTCGAGCAGGTGCGCGATGCTGTCGAGGCGATGGTGCTGCACTCGCCGGAGAGCGGCGAGGCGTTCCACATCACTGTCTCGGCCGGCGTGGTGGTGGCGGCCTCGGACAGCGGCCTCACGGCCAGCCGGCTCTACATGCTGGCCGACCGCGAGCTCTACCGGGCCAAGGAGCTGGGCCGCAACCGCGTGCAACTCGGCCCCACGCCGCTGGCTCTGGTGAGTTCAGCGACGCTGGCCGGCGTGAGCGGCGCGGGCGCGGGCGAGAGCGTCAGCTGAACCGCTGAGTCAGCAGTTCTCGTATTTCCAGTGGCGGGCCTTGCCTTCGGCCAGCCATTCCATGGCTTGCGCCAGGCGCTTGTCGCGCGTCTCCTCGCGCTTGGCCTCGACGATCCATTCGACGTAATCGCGCTGCTTGCCCGGCGGGAAGGCGTCGAAGGTTTTCTTGGCCGCCGGATGGGCCTTGAGCGCGGCCAGCAGCTCGGGCGGCGCTTCGAGCTTGGGGCGCGGCTTCTTGTCGGCCATGCGGCTGGGCGCACCGGCGCGGATCAGCTCGGCGGAGTGCTGGATCTGCTTCTTCAGCTCGGCCTTGCTCGGCAGGTCCTTGACGCTTTCGATGCGGCCGAACTGGCCCATGCCTTCGGTCGCCTTCTCGCCCTCGTTGTGCCACAGCCCGAAGCCGCAGTGCGCCTTGAAGGCCGACATGCCGGCCAAGATCTTGCCGTCCAGCATGAAGTGCGGGCGGCTCCACTTCATGTCTTCCACCGCTTCAGGGCAGGCCGCGTGCACGACGGCGCGCAGGTGTTCGAGGATGGGGCGGGCGAAGTCCGGTACGCCGGCGAGGTAGGCGTCCACGCGGGGATCGGTGTTGGTGGTCATGGGGTTCAGAGTCCGGCTTGCAAAGGCAAATGCAGGCGTTCGGCCAGCTGCACGGCGCCGCCGCCGTTGTGGGCGTCGGTGTAGCCCATGCTTTGCAGCAGGCTCAAGCCCTGTTCGGAGCGCGCGCCGCTGGCGCAGTACAGGATGATGGGCGTGGCGCGCAGCGGCACGCGGTGAACGATCTCCTCGGCCAGTTGCGCCAAGGGGATGTTGACCGAGCCGGGCAGGTGGTGGCCCATGTATTCGTTGGTCGAACGCACGTCGATCAGCGTGGCCGGCGAGGGCAGCGGGGTGAGGGTGTTCATTGCTCTTTTCTCCTGCAGCTTGAGCGCACAGACGAGGTTCTACACCGGAAGCGCGTGCCCGGGGAAGTGGTGGCACTCCGCTCAAGCCATTCCCTGACGCGATCCATACACTGTGGCTGCCGGCACTACAGCAGAACAGCCAAGGAGACGCTATGAGCGAAGCCGCACGGGTGAGCCGCATGCACCACATCCTGCTGTGGCCGCTGCGCCTGCTGCCGCAGCCCGGTGAGATTGCTGTACGTAAACCTTGGAATCGCCTGCGCGCCGCCCCCGGCCCCTGGCGCGTGCAGGCCGATGAATACACGGGCGCGCCCGACCAGTTCCACGAACGCCACTACCAAGAGTTCGTCAGCTTCCTGCCCTATGTGCAGCGCTTCCTCTATGGTGAGGAAGGCGTGGACGTCTCCTGCATGAAGGTCTTCCGCCGTGACGACATCCGCCGCGTGCGCGTGCTGCCGCAGGTGGGCGCGGCGCCGATCGAGCTCGACGTCGTTCACATCGACTTGCTGTTCTTCGACGACGTGGACCTGGCCGTGCTCAACGTCGAGCTCGCCGTCTCCGACCTGGACTTCGGCCAGGCCCAGCAGCTGCTCTACCGCATGGGCCGCGCCTATCCCGGCGGATGGGATGCATCGGGCCATCCGCTGCACGCGCTGCAGCACGCCGAATGGCTGGATGCGGAAGGGCGCGTGCTCGAGGAGTCCGACAGCGCCGAGCGCGAGCCCTTTATCGAGCACGTGCACCGCCACCGCGCGCCGCGCGTGGCCGCGCACTGGGACTTCCTGCTGCAGCCGATGCTGGGTGAGCATGCAGAGCCTGCGAATTCCACCGCGCTGCGCTACCGCTTGATCGAGTCCTACCGCATGCCGGTGATGGCCTACTTGGCGCTGGACGAACCGCGCCGGCTCTCGCGCCTGGACTTCGCCCGACTCGCGCTCGCGGCCGGCGACCAGGGCCTGCCGCTGGACGAGAAATCCATGGAAGAGTTCGAGGCCCGCCACTGCTGGGACCAGTTCTGGGGCGAAGCCGGCAGCGCCCCGCAGACGCGCTATCTGTGCTCGGGCAAGGCCATGGTCGTCGTCGGCCGCGCGGACGCCGAGTACTACTGCTGCCGCGACCGCGGCGTGCTCGCGCAGTTCCGGCACCAGCACTTCATGGTCTTTCTGATCGCGCACTTCCAGAAGGCCGCGCTGATGATGTATTCGGATCGCCTGGTCGAGGCCCTGCGCCGGCTCGACATTGCCGACCCGGAAAGCGTCAAGCGCTTCAAGCGCTCGATCCGCGGCGCCTTCGAGGGCTTTCTGCGCTTCACCCACCGCTACTGGTTCCATGCCGTTTCCGAGCAGGCGCACACCCGCGCGCTCTACCGCATGTGCAAGGCGCACCTGGAGCTCGACATGTTGTACGCCGAGGTCAAGCAGCGCATCAGCGACCTGGCCGCCTACCTGGAGACCGACAGCTTGCGCCGCCAGGCCAACACCGTGGTGCGGCTGACCGTGGTCACCATCTTCGGGCTGATCGGCACGATCACGACCGGCTTCCTCGGCATGAACCTGCTGGCCGAGGCAGACGCGCCGATGTCGCGGCGCGTCTGGGTCTTCATGCTCACCCTGGCACTGACGATCGGCCTGACCGTCTACACCATGGCCAAGAGCAAGCGGCTGTCGGACTTCCTCGACATCCTCTCGGACGAGCGGCTGTCGTGGTGGATCAAGTGCAAGGCGTTTGCGGCGGTGTGGCTGCGGTAAAGGCGATCAGTTGGACCTCGTCCAGCACCACCAGCTTGTCGCGATGGCGTGACAGGAACAGCTCGGGCTCAGCCAACTGAGCTCTGTCGGCCGGCCGCTCCATGTCCAGGACGATCGCCTCCCGCTGCCCCGCGGTGAAGGTGCGCGCGAGCGTGCTCTTGCCCACCTGACGCGGACCGAGCAGGACGACGCTGGGAAAGTAGCTCATCCGGCAACGCAGCTCGTGCAGAGCGATGCGATCAATCATCCTTGCATATTGAGCGCTGTGTGCTCAGTATGCTAGGTTAATTCGATTCACATGCTGCGCCGGTACTGGCCACCGACTTCAAACAACGCGCTGGTGATCTGACCCAGCGAGCAGACACGCACCGCATCCATCAGCACCTCGAACACGTTCTTGTTCTCGATCACCGCCTGCTGCAGGCGGGCCAGCATGGCGGGCGCGGCACCGGCGTTGCGGGCATGAAAGTCCGCCAGGCGCGTGAGCTGGCTTTGCTTTTCCTCGTCGGTCGAGCGGGCCAGTTCGATGTGCTCAGGCACCGGATCGCCGTGCGGGTTGCGGAAGGTGTTGACGCCGATGATGGGGTACTCGCCGGTGTGCTTGAGCATCTCGTAATGCATGCTCTCTTCCTGGATCTTGCTGCGCTGGTAGCCCGTCTCCATCGCGCCCAGCACGCCGCCGCGTTCGGCGATCTTCTCGAACTCGGCCAGCACCGCTTCTTCCAGCAGCTCGGTCAGTTCCTCGATGATGAAGCTGCCCTGGTTGGGGTTCTCGTTCTTCGACAGGCCCCACTCGCGGTTGATGATCATCTGGATGGCCATCGCGCGGCGCACGCTCTCTTCTGTCGGCGTGGTGATGGCCTCGTCGTAGGCGTTGGTGTGCAGCGAGTTGCAGTTGTCGTAGAGCGCGATCAGGGCCTGCAGCGTGGTGCGGATGTCGTTGAAGGCGATCTCTTGGGCATGCAGCGAGCGGCCCGACGTTTGCACGTGGTACTTCAGCTTCTGGCTGCGCTCGTTGGCGCCGTACTTGTCGCGCATCGCCACGGCCCAGATGCGGCGCGCCACGCGGCCAAGCACGGTGTACTCGGGGTCCATGCCGTTGGAGAAGAAGAAGCTCAGGTTCGGCGCGAAGTCGTCGATGTGCATGCCGCGCGCCAGGTAGGCTTCCACGAAGGTGAAGCCGTTCGAGAGCGTGAAGGCCAGCTGCGAGATCGGATTGGCACCGGCCTCGGCGATGTGATAACCGCTGATCGAGACGGAGTAGAAGTTGCGCACCTGGTGGTGCACGAAATACTCGGCAATGTCGCCCATCACTTTGAGCGAGAACTCGGTGGAGAAGATGCAGGTGTTCTGGCCCTGGTCTTCCTTCAGGATGTCGGCCTGCACGGTGCCGCGCACATTGGCCAGCACCCAGGCGCGGATCTTGGCGGCTTCGTCGTTTGAGGGCGCGCGGCCGTTGTCCTTGTGGAACTTCTCGAGGTTCTGGTCAATGGCCGTGTTCATGAACATGGCCAGGATCGAAGGCGCCGGGCCGTTGATCGTCATAGACACCGAGGTGCTCGGGTTGCAGAGGTCGAAACCGTCGTATAGCACCTTCATGTCGTCCAGCGTCGCGATGCTCACGCCGGAGTTGCCGACCTTGCCGTAGATGTCGGGGCGGATCGCCGGGTCGTTGCCATACAGCGTGACCGAGTCGAAGGCGGTGGACAGGCGCTTGGCCGGCAGGCCTTCGCTCACGAGCTTGAAGCGGCGGTTGGTGCGGAAGGCATCGCCTTCACCGGCGAACATCCGCGTCGGGTCCTCGCCCTCGCGCTTGAAGGCGAACACGCCGGCCGTGTAGGGAAAACTGCCGGGCACGTTGTCCAGCATCAGCCACTTGGTCAGCTCGCCGTGGCATTCATAAGTGGGCAGCACGACCTTGCGGATCTTGGTGCCCGACAGGCTCGTGGTGATCAGCGAGGTGCGGATTTCCTTGTCGCGGATCTTCACCACGTACTCGTCGCCGGCATAGGCCTTTTGCATGTCGGGCCATTGGCCGAGCAGGTGCTGCACGTCCTTGTCCAGCTTGCTTTCACGGGTCGCGGCCAACTCGCCCAGGACGGTGAGCGCGCCGTTCTTCGAGGGGTTCTCGTCCTGCAGCATGCGGCTGCTGGCGCGCAGCTGCTGGATCTCGCGGGCCAGCGTGGCCTGTTGGCGAGCGCGCTTCTTGTAGCCGCGCACGCTGTCGGAGATCTCGGCCAGGTAGCGCGTGCGCGCGGCCGGCACGATGGGCACCTGGTGTGTGCTGTGGCGCGTGTCGACGGCGGGCAGCTTGCCTTCCGAGAGAGACAGGCCCAGCGCGGCCAGGCGTGGCTTCATGGCTTGGTAGAGCGAAGTGACGCCGTCGTCGTTGAAGCGGCTGGCCATGGTGCCGAAGACCGGCATCTCTTCCGGTCGCTTACCGAAAGCTTCGCGGTTGCGCTGCACCTGCTTGGCCACATCGCGCAGTGCGTCCATCGCGCCCTTGCGGTCGAACTTGTTGATGGCCACGAACTCGGCAAAGTCCAGCATGTCGATTTTCTCGAGCTGGCTGGCAGCGCCGAACTCAGGCGTCATCACGTACATGGGCACGTCCACCAGCGGCACGATGGCGGCGTCGCCCTGGCCGATGCCCGAGGTCTCGACGATCACCAGGTCAAAGCCCGCCACCTTGGCCGCCGCGATCACATCGGGCAGGGCCTTGGAAATCTCGGAGCCGAAATCGCGCGTGGCGAGCGAGCGCATGTAGACGCGAGAGCCAGTGCTCCACGGCGCAATGGCGTTCATGCGGATCCGGTCACCCAGCAGCGCGCCGCCGCTCTTGCGGCGCGAGGGATCGATGGAGATGAGGGCCACGCGCAACGCATCGCCCTGGTCCAGGCGCAGGCGGCGGATGAGTTCATCCGTGAGGCTCGACTTGCCCGCGCCGCCTGTGCCGGTGATGCCCAGCACGGGGACCTTCTTGTCGGCCGCCTGCTCGTGCAGCGCCTTGACGAGGCCGGCATCGGCCACGCCGGCTTCCAGCGCCGTGATCAGCTGGGCGAGGGTGCGCCAGGCTTCTTCGCTGTGGCCTTCGATCGCCTTCAGTTGCGTGGGTGCCTGGATGGCATGAGGTGCGAAGTCCTGGTCGCACTTCATCACCATCTCGCCAATCATCCCCTGCAGGCCCATGCGCTGGCCGTCCTCGGGGCTGAAGATGCGCACGCCGCGATCCTGCAGATCGCGAATCTCGCTCGGCACGATCACGCCGCCGCCTCCGCCGAAGACCTGGATGCGCTCGCCGCCGCGGGCCTTGAGCAGCTCGACCATGTACTTGAAGTATTCGACGTGGCCGCCCTGGTAGGAGCTGATGGCGATGCCCTGCGCGTCTTCCTGCAGCGCCGCCGTCACCACCTCGTCCACCGAGCGGTTGTGGCCCAGGTGGATCACCTCGGCGCCCATGCCCTGGAGGATGCGACGCATGATGTTGATGGCGGCGTCGTGGCCGTCGAACAGGCTGGCGGCAGTGACGAAGCGCACCTTGTTGGTCGGGCGGTATTCGGCCAGGGCCTTGTGGTCTGCGGACAAGTCAGTCATGGGGGCGTCTCCTCGGATGGCGGGATTCTAGCGATTGGTTGACGTTTACGTAAACGTCAATCCATGGGATCTCCAGTGCCATCCAGGGCTTAAGGCGAAGAGTTCCTCCGGATCACTCCGAACATTGATGCTCGGCGGCCTGGGCGTTCTGGGCCTGGCGGCCGCACGTCGCCGCAAGGCCTGAGCTGCAGCTTCAGGATTCATGCTGCAGTGCGGCACGAATCTTGCGCGTCAGGAACTGCATGCCCAGTTCCGACGCCCTGCGCCCCAGCGCCACCACCACCTTGCGCGTCCTGCTGATCGATGACGGCGCCCATCGCGTCGAGTTGATCCGGCAGGAGCTCGCACGGCAGGGCTGTGACGTGGTGGGTGTGATCGAGCAGGCCACCCTCGTGCATGACTGCGTGCTGCGCCTCAAGCCCGACGTGGTGATCGTCGACAGCGAATCACCGACGCGCGACACGCTGGAGAACCTGGCGCTGCTGAATACCCAGATGCCGCGCCCAGTCGTCGTCTTTGCCGAGGACGGTGCGGATGATCCGATGCGCCTGGCCCTCAAGGCCGGCGTCAGTGCCTACGTGGTGGCCGGGCTGCAGCTGCAGCGCCTGGCCCCGGTGCTGCAGGTGGCGATGGCGCGTTTCGAGCAGGACCTCGCTCTGCGCCAGGAACTTCAAAAGGCTCAGACCCAGCTCAGCGCACGCAAGCGCATCGAAAGGGCCAAGGGCATCCTGATGAGTGAGCAGGGCCTGTCCGAAGACGAGTCCTACCAGCGCCTGCGCCGCATCGCCATGGACCGCGGCCAGACCCTGGCTGATGTTGCCGAGCGCGTCATCGATGCCCACGAGCTGCTGCGCCGAGCCTGAGCACGCCGCACCAAGCTGAGGACGGCTGCGTCTGATTTCGGTGCACACCGGACGCCTTCGGCATCGCGCTTCTCCCTGAAAGCCGCTTGGCACGTTTCTCGCAAGTAGAGGGACGAAGGCCCGCAACGGCGTGGGCCTGCCATCTCAGTTTCCGGACAAAGGCGTCCGATCAGTGATCTGCATTCGTATGCGGGGTCCTGATCGTGACGCCTTTTTTCATTTCTTCTCCAGGAGATTTGTATGCAGAACGCAGGAGGTCTCATGAGCGCAGAGCGCCGCAAGCTTTTGACCGCAGGGGCAGCGGTCGCCGCCACCGGCTTGATGCCGCAGGCCTATGCCGCGGGTTCCGACAAGCCGGAAAAGGAAGAGGTGCGCATCGGCTTCATCCCGCTGACTGACTGCGCTTCCGTCGTGATGGCCTCCGTGCTGGGCTTCGACAAGAAGTACGGCATCAAGATCGTGCCGAGCAAGGAAGCCTCTTGGGCCGGTGTGCGCGACAAGCTGGTCAATGGCGAGCTCGACATGGCGCACGTGCTCTACGGCCTCATCTATGGCGTGCACCTCGGCGTGGGCGGCCCCAAGAAGGACATGGCCGTGCTCATGACCCTGAACAACAACGGCCAGGCGATCACGCTGTCCAAGAAGCTCGCCGACAAAGGCGCGGTGGATGGCGGCTCGCTCGCCAAGCTCATGAACTCCGACAAGCGCGAGTACACCTTCGCGCAGACCTTCCCTACCGGCACGCACGCCATGTGGCTCTACTACTGGCTGGCCAGCGTGGGCGTGAACCCGATGAAGGACGCCAAGGTCATCACCGTGCCGCCGCCGCAGATGGTGGCCAATATGCGCGTCGGCAACATGGACGGCTTCTGCGTCGGCGAGCCCTGGGGGCACCGCGCCATCATGGACGGCATCGGCATCACCGCCGTCACCACGCAAGACATCTGGCCCGAGCACCCCGAGAAGGTGCTGGGCACCACGGCCGACTTCGTCAAGAAGAACCCCAACACCGCGCGCGCCGTCGTGATGGCCGTTCTGGAAGCCTCGCGTTGGATCGACGCCAGCTTGAGCAACAAGCTCAAGATGGCCGAGGCCATCGCGGAGAAGAGCTATGTGAACACCGGCGTGGACGCCATCAACCAACGCATCCTCGGCCGCTACCAGAACGGCCTGGGCAAGACCTGGGACGACCCCCATCACATGAAGTTCTTCAACGACGGCGCGGTCAACTTTCCCTACCTGTCCGACGGCATGTGGTTCCTCACGCAGCACAAGCGCTGGGGCCTGATCAAGGAGCACCCGAACTACCTCGCCGTGGCCCAGCAGATCAACCAGATCGAGCTCTACAAGCAGGCCGCGGCCCAGCTCAAGATCAGCGTGCCTTCGGCCCCGATGCGCTCGGCCAAGCTGATCGACGGCTTGGTCTGGGATGGCAAGGATCCCGCTCGTTATGCCGACGGCTTCCAGGTGAGGGCTTGAGCCATGACGAGCGCCGTCATCACTCCCAGCAGCGCGCCCACCGCTGAGTCGGTCGCTGCAATCACTCCCGTGCACGCACCCGCCAAGGCGGAGGCCGCTGCAGCTCCGCAGAAGCGCGCCAAAGCAACGAAGGCACCGAAGGCACCGAAAGCGCCACGCCGCCCGGGCACCTCCTGGTTCTGGAACCGCGCGCTGCCGCCCGTGCTCGGTCTGGCCCTGCTCGTGGGCATCTGGGCGCTGCTGACGCTCAAGAGCGACGGCTTCCCCACGCCGGCCGCCACCTTCCGCTCGGCTATGGACCTGTTCGCCGACCCGTTCTACAAGAAGGGCCCGAACGACATCGGCATCGGGTGGAACGTGCTCAACTCGCTCGGCCGCGTGGGCCTCGGCTTCGGGCTTGCGGCGCTGGTGGGCATTCCGCTGGGTTTCCTGATCGGCCGCTTCGACTTCGCCAACCGCATGGTCTCGCCGCTGATCAGCCTGCTCAAGCCGGTCTCGCCACTGGCCTGGCTGCCCATCGGCCTGCTGGTCTTCAAGGCCGCCAATCCGGCGGCGATCTGGACCATCTTCATCTGCTCGATCTGGCCGATGGTGGTGAACACGGCCGTGGGCGTGCAGCGCGTGCCGCAGGACTACCTGAACGTGGCGCGCGTGCTGGCCCTGCCGGAGTGGAAGGTCATCACGCGCATCCTCTTCCCCGCCGTGCTGCCTTACCTGCTGACGGGCGTGCGCCTCTCGGTCGGCACGGCCTGGCTCGTCATCGTCGCGGCCGAAATGCTGACCGGCGGCGTGGGCATCGGCTTCTGGGTGTGGGACGAGTGGAACAACCTGAACGTCGAGCACATCCTCGTCGCCATCTTCGTGATCGGCGGCGTGGGCCTCGCGCTCGAATGGCTGCTGATCGCGGTGGCGCGCCGCTTCACATACGAGGTGCAAGCATGAATGCCTTCATCGAAGTCCAGAACGCGGACATGCGCTTCGCCACGGCCAAGGGCGAATTCCACGCGCTGCGCGAGGTGAACCTGACCGTCGAGCGCGGCGAGTTCGTCACGCTGATCGGCCACTCCGGCTGCGGCAAGTCCACGCTGCTGAACCTGCTCGCCGGCCTCTTGCTGCCCACGAGTGGTGCGCTGCTGTGCGACGGCCGCGAGATCGCCGCACCCGGCCCCGAGCGCAGCGTGGTGTTCCAGAACCACTCGCTGCTGCCCTGGCTCAGCTGCCAGCAAAACGTGGAGCTCGCCGTTGAGGCCGTGTTCAAGACCGAGACGCGCAAGCAGCAGGCCGCCCGCGCTGAGGCTGCGCTGCAACTGGTTGGCATGAGCCACGCCCTGCACAAGAAGCCGCACGAGATCTCCGGCGGCATGAAGCAGCGCGTGGGCATCGCGCGTGCGTTGGCGATGGAACCCAAGGTGCTGCTGATGGACGAGCCCTTCGGCGCGCTCGATGCACTGACCCGCGCCAAGCTGCAGGACGAGCTGCTCAGGATCGTCGAGCGCACGCAGAGCACCGTCGTCATGGTTACGCATGACGTGGACGAAGCCGTGCTGCTCTCCGACCGCATCGTGATGATGACCAACGGGCCCGCGGCCACCATCGGCGAGATCCTGAGCGTTGGCCTGTCGCGACCGCGCGATCGCGTAGCCCTGGCCGAAGACCCGGCGTACGTGCATGCCCGCAAGGCGGTGATCGACTTTCTCTACACGCGCCACGCGCACGTGGAGGCGCAGCCCGCCTAGCCCAGGATGATCTGCAAACTCTGCTGATACTGGACAGTCAGCATGTCGAGCCGCTTCAACAGCACCTCGCTGCTGCGCGCCAACCCCGAGGCGGCTTCTCGACCGTGCGCGTTGCGCAGGCTGCGCAGGAGCCGCAGCCACTCGGCACGCACCTCTTCCAGCGATTCGCGGATGGCGCTGCTGGAGAGCGGCGCGGCTTCCAGCTCGGCCAGACCCTGCTCGAAGGCCTGGAGCCCCGCGCCGAGTAGCTCCGGGTCGCGGCCTGGCAGCAGGTCGGCCAGCAGGGCCTCCTTGGCCAGGCGCTGGCTCAGCATGCGCTGGCGGCCGCACAGGTTCACGAGGCGCAGCGGGCGGCCTGCGCCTTCGGCTTCCAGCGCGGCGGCGAAGGCTTCAGACAGCGCCAGCAATTGCTGCGCGGCCTCGTCCGCCGCCAGCAGCACTTCGGCGGTGGGCTTGCCCTTGAGCAGCGGGCGCAGCTGGTCCCACGCGGCTTCGAGCGCGCCGAGCTCCACACCCGCATCGCAGAGCTGGGGCAGGCGCTGGAGATTCGCGCCGATGCGCGCGGCGGATTCGTCCTGTAAGGCCTTGGCGCGCGCCGGCTCGATGCCGCCCGCGCGCTGCGCCATCAACTTGACCAGGCGCTGCGAGAGCATGCGCTGCTGGCCCGCCAGGTTCACGGCCTCGGCCTGCTGCGCCGCGCGCACGACCGAGCGCGAGACCTCGCCGAGCCGCAGGTGCGCTTGCATCGCCGTCTGCCGCAGCAGCCGGAAGGCGCCGTCCTCGTCGAGCGCCTGGGCCGACATCAGCAGACCCTTGGCGCGCTCGGTCCATTTGCGCTCGTCAAGCTGGGCTTGCAGGTCGGCCTGGCGCTCATGCTGCCAGAGCGCCCATTCGATCTGCGCGGGCAGGTCGGCCGGCGCCTGTGCCAGCCAGAGCTGCGCGCCCAGCTCGAAACCGCGCCGGCGCTGCGCCGCGGTAGCGCCGGGCGCGATGCAGAGCCAGGGTGGTCGCGCCGGCAGCTCGGCCAGTGCCTCCAGCCAGTCCGTTAGCGCCTCGGGCGAGTCCGGCCAGAGCAGTGCGAGGTCCGCTTCCTGTGCGCACCGCACCAAGCTGCGGCGCTCCGGACGAGCCAGGATGGTGCAGCGCAACAGATTCGGGGGCGGCGCGGCGTGCCCCAACAGCAGCAAACGGGGCGCGGTGGCGGCGTGCTCAGGCATCGGTCTGTCAGAGGGGCGGACGGGGGAGGCGGCGTGCATCGGACAGGACAACGCAGAACTCGTGCCATCGCCCTGGCACGTTGCTTGCGACGGAAAAGCTGCGGCGCAATGGCGCGCCGCGCCCCCCGTCCTTCGTTGCATGTTCATGGCCTCGCCAAGCCCGGTGCTTGTCGCGGCCTTTTGTCGTTTCAAGGTCGCTCTCGCCATGCCCGCTGCTGCCAAGCCATCGTTCCTGAAGTCCGGTCACAGCCCCACGCTGTTTGCCGCATTCCTGTACTTCGCCTTCTCCTGCTGCATCTGGGTGCTCAACGGTGCCCTGGCGCCGTTCATCAGCGAGGCCTTCGATCTCTCGCCGGCGCAAAAGGGGCTGATGCTCTCCATCCCCATCATGGCCGGCGCGCTGATGCGCTTCCCGCTCGGCCTGCTGTCGCAATACATCGGCCGCAAGAACGCCACGCTGGTGGAGATGGGCCTGATCGCCGTGGCCATGCTCTACGGCTTCTTCATGGTCAAGCGCTACGACGACCTGCTCGCGATGGGCGCGCTGCTGGGCATTGCGGGCGCAAGCTTCGGCGTGGCGCTCTCGCTCGGATCGGGCTGGTTCCCGCCGCAGTACAAGGGCCTGGCGATGGGCCTGGTGGGCGCGGGCAATGTGGGCACGGCGGTCTCGGTGCTGGTGGCGCCGCCGCTGGCGCAGGCCTATGGCTGGCAGACGGTCTACGCCTTCGCCGCAGGAGCCATCCTCGTGCCGATGATCGTGATGGTGGTGTTCGCCAAGGAGCCCCCGGACGTGGACAGCAAGGCGTCTTTTCGCGAGCACATTGCCTGCCTGTTCGAGAAGGACGGCTGGGCCTTCAGCCTGATCTACGGCGTGACCTTCGGCGGCTTCATCGGCCTCACCACCTTCTTGCCCACCTATTACCACGACCAGTTTGGCGTCTCCAAGGTGCAGGCCGGGCAGCTGACCATGCTGGCCGCCTTCATGGGCGCTGCCGTGCGTGTGGCCGGCGGCTGGTTGTCGGACCGCTGGGGCGGCGTGAACACGTTGACTGTCGTGCTGTGCGCCGTGGCCGCGGGCCTCTTCCTCACGGCCTGGGCCGGCGGCTCGCTGGTGCTGACCACGCTGCTGCTGATCGCCTGCTTCGCGGCTCTCGGCGCGGGCAACGGCGCGCTGTTCCAGCTCGTGCCGCTGCGCTGGCCGGCGGCCACCGCTGTGGCCGGTTCGATGATTGGCGAGATCGGCGCCCTGGGCGGTGGCCTCGTACCCAACCTGATGGGCTTGTCCAAGCAGCACCTGGGCAGCTACGGCTACGGCTTCGCGGCCTTTGCCGTGCTGGCGCTGCTGATGCTGGGCGTGATGCGGGTGATGCAGATCCGCTGGACGCGGACCTGGGCAGAGAAGGGCGGCCGTGCTCGACACGCGTCCACACCGGCAGCGGGCGGGAGGGCTTCCTATGAAGCGCGCTGAACTTTCATCATCGTCACCGCGGCAGGAAGACCAGCCAGTACACGAGCAGCAGGTTCAGCAGCACCGAGACGGCGAGCGCGAACTGCCACAGCGCCAGCGGATTGCGCCGCACCAGCGGCGTGCTGCCCGGCGCGGGCAGGGGCCGAGAGGCGCCGCGCTCCAGTGCGAGCAGCAGCTCCTCGGCGGTCTCGAAGCGCTCGGCAGGCTCGCGGTTCACGGCCTTGAGCAGCACATGGTCCAGCCAGATCGGCACCTCGGGGCGGCTGCGCGACGGGGCCTGCGGATCGCGTCGGAAGCGCGCGCGCTGGTAGGGCTCGATCTCGCCATAGGGCAGGCGGCCGATCAGCCATTGGTAGAGCGTCACGCCCAGCGCGAAGAGATCGCTGCCGGCGTCCGCCGCCGAATGGGGGCCAGGCGGGTCGTCCCACTGCTCCGGATTGATGTAGCTCGGCGTGCCCGCATGCAGCTCGCGCAGCGCCTCGGGTTCGCGGCCGGAGAGCGCCACGCCCAGGTCGAGCACGCGCCACTGGCCATCGTCACCCAGATGCAGATTGGCCGGCTTGATGTCGCGGTGCACGACACCGGCGCGGTGCAGCCGGCCCAGGGCGCGCGCGAGTGCGCTCGCCGCGGCCAGGAACTCGGTCAGCGCGGGGCGCTCGCCGTCCTGCATCAGCTGCTCCAGCGTGCGGCCGCCGTGCCAGTCGAAGCGCAGGTAGAAGGCGCTCGCATCGCGCGGTGCGTGGGTGGCGACGAAGCCCTCCACGGCTGCCAGCCGCTGACCCAGCCAGCCCTCGTGGGCCAGCATGGCGCGCTCCTCGGCATCGCTGGCGCGGGCCTCGTGCAGGGTCTTGAGCGCAACGAGATTGCCGGCCGCATCGCGCGCCTGGTAGAGCCGATGCACGCCGTTGTCAGCCACCAGCGCGGTGATGGTGAGCCCGTCAATCTGCTCGCCCATGCGCAGCTTGGGCAGCACGGGCAACTGGCGCTGCGCCGGGCTCAGCAAGCCAGCGTCCAGGCCCGGCGCGAGGCCATGGACCTGCAGCACGAGAGCCGTGGCGTTGTCCTGCCCGCCGGCTTCCAGCGCGGCCCGCACCAGCGCGTCGGCCGCAGCTTGGGCATCGTCCAGAGCGGCGAGTGCGGCAAAGCGCTTGCGGCCGAGCACGCCATGCACGCCGTCGCTGGTCAGCAGCAAGCGGTCGCCGGCACGCAGCTCGCCTTGGGCGTAGTCCACGCGCACCGCGTCGTCCAGGCCGATGGCGCGAGTGAGGCGCGCGAAATCCCGCTGGTCGAGCGCATGGTCTTGCGTCAGCTGCTGGCAGCCGCTGCCCTCGCGCAGCAGCCAGATGCGGCTGTCGCCAACGTGGGCGATCGTGTAGCCGTGTCCGCGCAGCACCACGGCGCTGAGCGTCGTCAGCGCAGCCTCGCCGCGGCGCCGGTTGTGGTCGGCCAGCCAGGCGTTCTGGGCGCGGATCAAGCGGTCCAGCGCCACCGTTGTGTCCCAGCGTGGCGGGGTGCCGAAGTAGTCGCGCACCAAGCTGGTCACCGTGGTCTGCGCCGCCACGCGGCCGCCACCACCTTGCGAAACACCGTCCGCCAGGGCCGCGATCCAGCCCAGCGCCTCGTCAGGAGTGTCGGGGCGCTGCACGGCGGCGAAATCTTCCATGTCCTCGCGCGGACCTTTCGCGCTCGCCAAACCGATGCTGATGTCGAAGCTCATGGCCGCGCTTTGTACCAAGGAGTTGAGAAATGAAGAAACAAAAATTGGTGATGGTGGGCAACGGCATGGCCGGCGTGCGCACGCTCGAGGAGCTGCTCAAGATCGCTCCGGACTTCTACGACATCACCGTCTTCGGCGCCGAACCGCACCCGAACTACAACCGCATCCTGCTCTCGCCCGTGCTGGCCGGCGAGCAGACGCTCGATGAGATCGTCCTCAACCCGCTCGACTGGTACGTGGACAACGGCATCACCCTGCACCTGGGCAAGAAGATCGCGCAGATCGACCGCATCAAACGCCGCGTGATCGCCGAAGACGGCACCGAGGCCGACTACGACCGGCTGCTGATCGCCACCGGCTCCAACCCCTTCATCTTGCCCGTGCCCGGCAAGGACCTCGAAGGCGTGATCGCCTACCGCGACATCGCCGACACGCAGGCCATGATCGATGCGGCCGAGAAGTACCGGCATGCCGTCGTCATCGGCGGCGGCCTCTTGGGCCTGGAGGCGGCCAACGGGCTGATGCTGCGTGGCATGCAGGTCACGGTCGTGCACATCGCTGGCTGGCTGATGGAGCGCCAGCTCGACGAGCAGGCCGGCGACCTGCTGCGCCGCTCGCTGATCGCGCGCGGCCTGCGCTTCGAGTTGCAGGCGCAGACCGATTCGCTCATCCCGGACAAGGATGGCCGCGTGATGGCCGTGCGCTTCAAGGACGGCCGCGAGATTCCGGCCGACCTCGTCGTCATGGCCGCCGGCATCCGTCCGAACACGGCATTGGCGGAAAGCGCTGGCATCCACTGCAACCGTGGCATCGTCGTGACGGACACCATGCAGACCGTCACCGACCCGCGCATCTACTCGGTCGGCGAATGCGCGGCGCACCGCGGCATCGCGTACGGTCTCGTGGCACCGCTGTTCGAACAAGGCAAGGTCTGCGCCACGCACCTGGCCCAGTTCGGCATCGGCCGCTACCAGGGCTCGCAGACCAGCACCAAACTCAAGGTCACCGGCATCGACCTGTTCTCTGCCGGCGACTTCATGGGGGGCGAGGAGACAGAAGAAATCGTCATGAGCGACCCATTCGCCGGGGTCTACAAGAAGCTCGTCATCAAGGACGACAAGCTCATTGGCGCCTGCCTGTACGGAGACACCGTCGATGGCAGTTGGTACTTCAAGCTATTGCGTGAAGGACGAAAGATCGCCGACATCCGCGACAAGCTGATGTTCGGCGAATCCAATATCGGAGATGTGGGCCATCAGGGCCACAACAAGGCAGCGGCCATGCAAGACGCCGACGAAGTCTGCGGCTGCAACGGTGTCACCAAGGGCGCGATCTGCAAAGCCATCAAGGACAAGGGCCTGTTTACGCTGGAAGAGGTGCGCAAGCAGACCAAGGCCAGCGCTTCCTGCGGCTCCTGCACGGGCCTGGTCGAGCAGCTGCTGATGTTCACGGCCGGCGGCGACTACTCCAGCACGCCGAAGAAGAAGGCCATCTGCGGCTGCACCGAGCTCTCGCACCAGGAGGTGCGCGATGCGATCCGCAACGAGCATCTGGTGAGCCTCGACGGCGTCTACCAGCGCCTGAACTGGACCACGCCCAACGGCTGCGCCACCTGCCGTCCCGCACTCAACTACTACTTGCTGTCCACCTGGCCCAAGGAGGCCGTGGACGATCCGCAAGCGCGCTTCATCAATGAGCGCAGCCACGCCAACATCCAGAAGGACGGCACCTACAGCGTGATTCCGCGCATGTGGGGCGGTGAGACCACGGCGGATGAATTGCGTCGCATCGCCAACGCAGTGGACAAGTACAAGATCCCCACCGTCAAGGTCACCGGCGGCCAGCGCATCGACCTGCTGGGCGTGAAGAAGGAAGACCTGGTCAGCGTCTGGAAGGACATCGGCATGCCCTCGGGTCACGCCTATGCCAAGGCACTGCGCACCGTGAAGACCTGCGTGGGCAGCGAGTGGTGCCGCTTCGGCACGCAGGACAGCACGCAGATGGGCAAGGACCTGGAGCGCGGCCTGTGGCGCATGTACGCGCCCCACAAGGTCAAGCTCGCCGTCAGCGGCTGCCCGCGCAACTGCGCGGAGGCCGGCATCAAGGACGTGGGCGTGATCGGCGTGGACAGCGGCTGGGAGCTCTACGTGGCCGGCAACGGCGGCATCAAGACCGAGGTGGCGCAGTTCCTCTGCAAGGTGAAGACCGCCGAGGAGGTGATGGAGTACAGCGGCGCCTTCTTGCAGCTCTACCGCAAGGAGGGCTGGTACCTGGAACGCACGGTGCACTACGTCTCGCGCGTGGGCCTGGACTACGTGAAGCAGCGCATCCTGGACGACGCCGAGGGCCGCAAGGCGCTGTGGGCGGAGCTGCAGTACGCGCTGGACGGCGAGCCCGATCCCTGGTTTGAACACGACAAGGCCCATGTGGACCTGAGGCAATTCGAGGCGGTGCAGTCATGAGCAATGAGTGGAAGACGATCTGCGCGGTGGAGGAGATCCCGCGCCTGGGTTCACGCCGCGTGCAGCGCGCCAAGGGCCCGCAGGTGGCGCTGTTTCGCACGGCCGACGACAAGGTCTTCGCCCTGCTCGACCGCTGCCCGCACAAGGCCGGCCCGCTGAGCCAGGGCATCGTCTTCGGCGATGCGGTGGCCTGCCCGCTGCATGGCTGGACCATCGGCCTGGCCAGCGGCTGCGCCCGTGATCCCGATGAGGGCAGCACGCCGCGCTTCGAGGTTCGCGTCGAAGCTGGCCAAGTGATGCTCAAGGTGTCCGAGCTCGACAGCATCGCCATCGACGTGATCCCCATCGTTGCCGGCCCCTGCACCCACGCGCATGCCTGAGACCCGGTCCACCTGCCCCTACTGCGGCGTCGGCTGCGGCATCGTCATCGAGCATGACGACCAGCAGATCACCGGCGTGCGTGGTGACGAGGCGCATCCGGCCAACTTCGGCCGGCTCTGCACCAAGGGGCAGACCCTGCACTTGACGGCCACGCCGATGGTGCGCCAGACGCGCCGCTTGCTCACGCCCACCTGGGGCGGCGAGGCGATGGGCTGGGATGCGATAAACGAGCGCCTGGCGCAGCGCCTCGCGACCCTGCGCGCCGAGCATGGCCCCGAAAGCATCGCCTTCTACATCTCCGGCCAACTGCTGACCGAGGACTATCACGCGTTCAACAAGCTCGCGCGCGGCGTGATCGGCACCAACCACATCGACAGCAACTCGCGCCTGTGCATGAGCTCCGCCGTCGTCGGCTACAAGCAGACGCTGGGTTCTGACGCGCCGCCCTGCAACTACGAAGACATCGACCACGCCGACTGCATCCTGATCGCCGGCTCCAACACGGCCTGGGCTCACCCGATCCTGTTCCGCCGCCTCGAAGCCGCGCGCGCAGCCAAGCCTGCGCAAAAGCTCATCGTCATCGACCCGCGCCGCACCGAGACGGCCGAGCTCGCCGACCTGCACCTGGCGATCAAGCCCGGCACCGATGTGGCGCTGTTCCACGGCCTGCTGCACCAGATGATCTGGGAGGGGTTCGTCGATGCGCGCTTCGTCGCCGAGCACACCGAAGGCTTCGAGGCGCTCAAGGCCCAGGTGCGCGAGATGCCACCGGCAAAGGCCGCGCGGCTGTGCGGCATCGCCGAGGACGACCTGCGCCGCGCAGCCAGTTGGTTCGCCACCAGCGCGGCCAGCCTCTCGCTCTACTGCATGGGCCTGAACCAGAGCAGCAGCGGTGCGGCCAAGAACACGGGCCTGATCAACCTGCACCTCGCCACCGGCCAGATTGGCCGCGCGGGTGCGGGGCCTTTCTCGTTGACCGGTCAGCCCAACGCCATGGGCGGACGTGAGACCGGCGGCATGGCCACGCTGCTGCCGGGCCACCGCGATCCGCAATCCGCCGCCGATCGTGCCGAGGTGGCTGCGCTTTGGGGCGTGCCCGAGCTGCCTTCGGCGCCGGGCAAGACGGCGGTCGAGATCTTCGAAGCCGCTGCGCGCGGCGAGATCAAGGCACTGTGGATCGCCTGTACGAATCCGGCGCAATCGATGCCCGACCAGGCCCTGGTGCGCCGCGCGCTGGAGCGCTGCGAACTCGTCGTGCTGCAGGAAGCCTTTGCCGACACGGCCACTGCCGCCTACGCCCACGTGCTGCTGCCCGCCGCCACCTGGGGCGAGAAGGAGGGCACGGTCACCAACAGCGAGCGCCGCATCAGCCGCGTGCGCGCCGCCATCGCGCCGCCCGGCGAGGCGCGCCCGGACTGGCAGATCGCTCGCGACGTGGGCCGCCGCCTGAAAATCTTGCTCGATCGGCCCGAGGTGTTCGCCGCCGACAGCGCCGAAGCCTTGTGGATCGAGCATCGCGAAGCCACGCGCGGCCGCGACCTCGACATCACCGGCCTGAGCTGGGCCAAGCTCGACAGCGAAGGCCCGCAGCAATGGCCCTTCCCCGAGGGCGCCAGCGCCGGCCGCGCGCGGCTCTACGAAGACCATCGCTTCGCCACCGCAAGCGCGCGCGCGCGCTTCATCGCCACGCCCTACAAGCCGCCGCTGGACACGCTTGGCGTGAAGGCGCCGCTGGCACTCAGCACCGGCCGCCTGCGCGATCAATGGCACGGCATGAGCCGCAGCGGCGTGGTGCCGCGCCTGTTTGGCCAGGAGGCCGAGCCGCTGCTGTCCATGCATCCGCAAGACCTCGCTCGTCGCAAGTTGCGCACGGGTGATCTGGTGCGCCTCACCTCGGCGCGCGGCAAGGCCGTTTTCAAACTGCGCGCTGACGACACGCTGCGCATCGGCCATCTGCACGCGCCCATGCACTGGGGCAGCGAGTTCGTGGCCGGCGCCGGTATCAACACGTTGACCCAGCCAGGCTTTTGCCCTGATGCGCGCCAGCCGGAGCTGAAGTTCTCGGCCGTGAGCCTCGAGCGCGTGGAGCTGCCCTGGCGGATCAGTGCCGCCGTCTGGGGCGCTGAAGGCCGGATGCTGCGCGAGTTCCTGCCGGCGTTCGGTGAGGCGGGCTACGCCTGCTGCGTGCCGGTGCCCGGCACTGTCGAGGGCTGGAGCTTCGAAGGCGCCAGTGCCGAACCGCTGTCCGCTGAATTGCTGGACCGCATGGCCCGGCTGTTGGGCCTGCACGGCGCTCAGGTGCTGCGTTATGCCGACGCACGCCGCGGCCGCAGCCGCCTGCTGGCCATCGAAGGGCAGGGCGCCGAAGCTGTGCTGCGCTCGCTGCTGCTGGTGGGCGAAGCGGGCGTGGCCGATTGGCTGCTGCCGCTGTGGCGCGATCGCCAACCGATCCAGCCGCATGCGCGCCAGCTGCTGTCGCCCGATGCCGTCGGGCCGGTGGTGCAGCGCAGCGTGCAGGTCTGCAACTGTTTCGATGTCAGCGAGGCCCGCATCCGCGAAGCCTTGGGCCATTGCAGCGGCTCGGCGGAAGAGCGGCTGACCTCGCTGCAGGCCGAACTGCGCTGCGGCACGCAATGCGGCTCCTGCCTGCCCGTGCTGCGTCGCCTGGTGAAAGAGAACGAGGAGGTTTCCGCATGAACAACAGCAACACCACCGTATCCCTGGTCGGCGCCGGTCCCGGCGATCCGGAGCTGCTGACCGTTCGCGCGCTCAAGCGCATTGAGGCCGCCGACGTGATCCTCTGCGACGATCTTGTCGACCCTCGCGTGCTCGCCCATGCCTCGCCCCAGGCGCGCCTGCTCTTCGTCGGCAAGCGCGGCGGCTGCCCGTCCACGGAGCAACGCTTCATCCACGAGTTGATGATCCGCGAGGCGAGAAGCGGCGCCCGCGTCGTGCGGCTCAAGGGCGGCGACCCCTTCGTCTTCGGCCGCGGCGGCGAAGAGGCCGACGCCCTGCGCGAGGCCGGCATCGAGGTCGAGATCGTCAACGGCCTGACCTCGGGCCTGGCTGGCCCGGCGGCCATCGGCATCCCCGTGACGGACCGCCGTCACACGCCCGGCGTGGCCCTGGTCACCGGGCATAACGGCGAAGGTGGACGCAGCCCTGATTGGGCCGCGCTGGCCCGCAGCGGCCTGACGCTGGTGATCTACATGGGCGTGGCACGCTGCGCTGACATCGTCGCCGCACTGACCGAGGGCGGTCTGCGCGCCGACACGCCGGCCGCCATCGTCTCGGCCGCGCACACGCCGCGCCAGCAGCACGCGGTGTGCACGCTGGCGGGCCTGCCGGAAACGTTGGCGCGGGAGGGCCTTGGCAGCCCGGCACTGCTGATCGTCGGCGATGTCGTGGGTCAGCTGGCAGCGTTCAAGGCCGCGCCCATCGTGCCGGCCTCCGCTGCGCTGCCGCTCAGCGCAGCGTGAAGCGCCCCATCAGCTCTGACAGCCGCTGAGCCTGCTCCTTCAGCGATTGCGCTGCGGCGGCGCTCTGCTCCACCAGCGCTGCGTTCTGCTGCGTCATCTGATCCAGCTCGGTCACCGCGCCGTTGACGCGACCGATGCCCTGGCTCTGCTCGCTGGCAGCGGCGGAGATCTCGCTGATGATGTCCGTCACCCGCTGTACCGATGACACGATCTCCGTCATCGTCGAGCCAGCGTTGCTGACCAGCTCGGTACCGGCGGCCACTTTCTCCACGCTCGTGCCGATCAGGCTCTTGATCTCGCGTGCGGCCTCGGCCGAGCGCTGGGCCAGCGAGCGCACTTCGCCAGCCACGACGGCGAAACCGCGGCCTTGTTCGCCGGCCCGCGCGGCTTCCACCGCGGCGTTCAGCGCCAGGATGTTGGTCTGGAAGGCGATGCCATCGATGGTGCCGATGATGTCGTTGATCTTCTTCGAGCTGGCGCTGATCTCGTCCATGGTCGAGACGACCTGAGAGACCACCTCGCCGCCGCGCCCCGCCGCATCGGCTGCCGTGCCGGCCAGCTGCTTGGCCGTGCCGGCGGCATCAGCGCTCTGGTTGACGGTGCCCGTCAGCTCGCTCATGGAGCTGGCGGTCTGCTGCAGGTTGCTGGCGGTCTGCTCGGTGCGCTGCGAGAGGTCGAGGTTGCCGGTGGCCACCTCGGTGCTTGCCACCTGAATGCTCTCAGCGGACTCGCGCACCTGGCCGACGATCTCTGCGAGCGAGGCTTGCATGCTGGTGAGCGAGCTCATCATCTCGGCCGCTTCGTCCCCGCCGTGGCTGTGCGAGCCCTCACGGCTGTCTGCACGCAGATCGCCGCCGGCAATGCGCTCGGCAAAGCGGGTGGCCTTGGAGACGGGTTCGACAATGGAAGCTGCCACGCGCTGCGCCAGCACCATGCTCAGCACGACGCAGACGCCAAAGGCCACCAGCAGGCCGATCAGCATGCCGTTGACCATGCCGTTGACCTTGGTGAACACGTTCTCGCTGGTCTGCGACAGCGTGGCCTCGGTCTTCTGCAGCATCTCCAGCGCCGGGTTGAAACTGCTGTCGCCCTCGCGCATCTCGCCCATGGCCGTCTGCGCGTCCGGATAGCCGTCGGCCACCAGCTTGTTCATGACCGGCGTGACGACCTTGCGGTACTTGTCGATGTAGACGGCGAAGTCCGCCAGGTTCTTTTTCTGCTCGTCCGTCTTGGCGATCTTGCCGAAGGCGGCCATCTGGGCATCCAGGTCCTTCTGGGCTTTCTCCCAGGCGGCCTTGTGGCGCTTGATTTCCTCGGTGTTGAACAGCGAGGCCGCCATGTTCGCGGCCGAGCTCTGGCTGATCAGCAGCTGCGTGCGTCCGGCCACGGTGATGTTGTTGGCCGGAATCAGCTCCTTGGTGATGCCGCGCAGCGCCGTCTGCGACACATACAGCCCGAAGCCGCCGATGCCGACCAGCAGGGCCGACATCGCCAGCATGAGCCCGAATCCGATCAACAGGCGGGGACGGATTTTCCAGCGACGCAGCAGCATGCGTTCTCCTTCAGAAAGTTTCCCAGTCGCCGTCGGCCGCAGCCGCCGGCGCGGCGGCCGGCTTGGGCTGCGGGACCGGTGCGGGCGAGGACGAGGGCTTGACGCTCACGGCTGACTTTAGCGGTGCCGCAGCCGGCCGTGGAGCGGGCTTGGGCGTAGGACGGTTCGCCGGGCGCACAGCGGGGCTGGCGCTCGCCATCGTCCTCGCAGGCGTGGACATCGGCGTTGGCTCGTGCGCGCCACCTTGCAGCCGGAAGCGGCTGACCAGCTGCGCCAGGCGCGAGGCCTGCTCGCGCAGGCTCTCGGCGGCGGCGGCGCTCTGCTCCACCAGCGCGGCGTTCTGCTGGGTCATCTGGTCCAGCTCGCCGACCGAGCTGTTGACAGTGCCGATGCCCTCGCTCTGCTCGACCGTGCTGGCGCGGATCTCGCCGATGATGTCGCTGACCCGGCCCACGCTGGCGACGATCTCGCCCATCGTGGCGCCGGCGTCCTGCACCAGGCGCGCGCCGGCCTCCACGCGCTCGACGCTGGAGCCGATCAGGTTCTTGATCTCCTTGGCGGCCTCGGCCGAACGCTGCGCCAGCGAGCGCACCTCGCCGGCCACGACCGCGAAGCCGCGGCCCTGTTCGCCGGCCCGCGCGGCCTCCACCGCAGCGTTCAACGCCAGGATGTTGGTCTGGAAGGCGATGCCGTCGATCACGCCGATGATGTCGCTGATCTTCTTGGAGCTGGCGTTGATCTCGTCCATGGTCGAGACCACCTGGGCCACCACCTCGCCGCCGCGCTGCGCCACCTGCGCCGCGTTGCTGGCCAGCTGGTTGGCGGTAGCGGCGCTGTCGGCGCTGTGGCGCACGGTGCCGGTGATGTGGTTCATCGAGCTGGCCGTCTGCTGCAGGTTGCTGGCCGTCTGCTCGGTGCGGCTGGACAGGTCCTGGTTGCCGGTGGCGATCTCGGCGCTGGCCACCTGGATGCTGTCGGCGCTGACCCGCACCTGGCCCACCACGCTGGACAGCGACTGCTGCATCTCGGCCAGCGCGCGCTGCACCACGCCGATCTCGTCGTGGCGGTCGGTGTCCACCTTGCCGCTCAGGTCGCCGTTGCCGATGCGCCCGGCCAGATCGGCCAGCTCGGCCAGCGGCGTGCTGATCGAGCGCACCAGGCGCCAGGTGGAGGCGGCCAGCGCGGCCACCACCAGACCCAGGAAGAAGGCCGTGGTCCAGAGCGAGCGCATTCGCTCGCTGAGCGCGGCGTCGCGCAGCTCGTCGCTGAGCTTCTTCTCGTAGTCGACGAAGGCCTGCTGCGCTTCCAGATAAGTCTTGATCGCCGGCTGCATGCGGTTCTTCAGCGAAGCCGTGGCGGCCGCCTGGTCGCCGTCCTTGCGCAGCTTGCTGGCTTCGTTGCGGGTGTCGATGTAGGCCTTGCGCGTGTCGGCGATGCGCGTCATGGCGGACTTCTCGGCATCCGTGGTGGCAATGCCTTCCAGCTGCTTCTGCAGCTCGCTGATCTTGGCCGAGGTGGCGTCGATGTCGACCTTGAGCGTGTCGCCCACGATGGCGTCCGGGCTCAGGATGCCGGCGACGGCGCGGCTGGCGTTCGCCTCCGTCATGCCGCGCCAGCGAAGCGCCAGCTCGAACTTGGTTTGCTGCTGTTCCTGGTCCAGCCGGGATTGGCCTTGCAGGCTGCGCGTATGCACCAGGGATGCGGTGGTCATCAGCAGCACCACAACGATCAGTGCCACGACCGGCAGCCAGAGCTTGGCCGCAATGGAAAGATTTTTCATGTGCAGTACCTGGTCATGCGTGGGCATCGGCCTGCGTCTTCTTTCGGGAGCTACAACATCTCGGCGCTCTCGATGCCCGGTTTGTCCCGTGACCCGAGTATTAACCGAAATTAACAAAGCAGGGATGGACATGTTGCGTCGAGCCTAACGGCCAGGTTTCATGCCATCGATTTCACGCAGGGCCTGGATTTGCCGGACCTGCTAGGCTGACGGGGTCGGCAGCCTGCCTTGCCTTCATTTCCAGCCCTGCACCATGAGTTTTCTAGTCATCGACGTCGGCAACACCCGCCTGAAGTGGGCCCTCTACGAAGCCCCGCAACCGGGCGCGGCCATGCTCTCCCACGGCGCCGTCTTCCTCGAGAACATCGAGACTCTGCACGACGGTGACTGGGCCCGCCTGCCCACGCCGACCGAGATCCTCGGCTGCAATGTGGCCGGCGAAGGCGTGCGCGGCCGCGTCGAAGAACAGCTGGAGCTCTGGGACGTCGAAGCCCGCTGGGTCGTGCCCGGCGTCCAGGCCGGCGGCATCATCAACGGCTACGACCACCCGGCCCGCCTTGGCGCCGATCGATTCGTCTCGCAGATCGGCGCACGCCAGCACGTGCTGGCCCGTGGCGAACCGCGAGCCTGCCTGGTGGTGATGGTCGGCACGGCCGTCACGGTCGACGCCATCGATGCCGAAGGCCGCTTCCTCGGCGGCCTGATCCTGCCGGGTCACGGCATCATGCTGCGCGCGCTCGAAGGCGGCACCTCGGGTCTGCGCGTGCCCACCGGTGAGGTGCGCGAGTTCCCCACCAACACCTCGGATGCGCTGACCAGCGGCGGCAACTACGCCATCACCGGCGCCATCGAGCGCATGCACCGCCACCTGAAGGCGCGCGCCGGCCATGAGCCGATCACGCTGATGACAGGCGGCGCAGGCTGGAAGGTTTCGCCAGTGCTGGACATCCCGCACGAGCTGATCGAGACGCTGATCTTCGACGGGCTGCTCACCTTGCAGGCGCAGCACGACGAGTTCTGGAAAGACAAGCGCGCTTGATCGCGCACCCCCGTAGCCGCTGCGCGGCACCCCCTCAAGGGGGCCAAGCCGATGGACCGGCAAAGCCGGATCCATGGCTTGCGCTAGAGGGGCGAGCGATCAGTTCCTGATCGACTCGTTCGTCGAAACGGTGCGCCTGATCAGAGGATGAACCGCGACAGATCCTCGTTCCGCGCCAGCTCACCCAGCTTGGCATCCACTTCCACCTCGCCGATGGCCAGCGTCTGACCCCCGCGATTCGGCGCGTCGAAGCTGATCTCGTCGAGCAGCCGCTCCATCACCGTGGCAAGCCTTCGCGCACCGATGTTTTCGGTGCGCTCGTTCACCTCGAAGGCGATCTGGGCCAAGCGGCGGATGGCGTCGTCCTGGAGCTTCAGCGTCACGCCTTCGGTGGCGAGCAGGGCCTCGTACTGGCGCACGAGGCTGGCATGCGTGCTCTTCAGGATGGCTTCGAAATCATCGACGGACAGCGAGGCCAGCTCCACGCGGATCGGGAAGCGGCCTTGCAGCTCGGGGATCAGGTCGCTGGGCTTGGAGAGGTGGAAGGCGCCGGAGGCGATGAAGAGCATGTGGTCGGTCTTGACCATGCCGTACTTGGTGCTGACCGTCGTGCCTTCCACCAGGGGCAGCAGGTCGCGCTGCACGCCCTGGCGGGACACATCGGCACCGCCGTGCTCGGCGCGTGAAGCCACCTTGTCGATCTCGTCGATGAAGACGATGCCCATCTGCTGCGCGTTCTCGAGCGCGGCGGTCTTGATGTCTTCCTCGTTCAGCAGCTTGGCGGCTTCTTCCTCCACCAGCAGCTTCAGCGCCTCGGCTATTCTGAGCTTGCGGGCCTTGCGCTTTTGCGCGCCCATCTGGCCGAACATGCTCTTCAATTGCTCGGCCATTTCCTCCATGCCCTGCGGGCCGAGGATCTCCATCGTGGGCTTGGCTTCGAGCAGCTCGACCTCGATCTCCTTGTCGTCCATCGTGCCTTCGCGCAGGCGCTTGCGCATGCTCTGGCGGGTGGTGTTGTCAGCGTCCGATCCGGGCACGAGGATGTCGAGCACGCGCTCCTCGGCGGCGTCCTCCGCGCGGGTGCGCTGCATGCGCATCTGCACTTCGCGTTCTTGCTTGATGGCCACTTCCACCAAGTCGCGCACGATGGAGTCGACGTCCTTGCCAACGTAGCCGACCTCGGTGAACTTAGTAGCTTCTACCTTCACGAAGGGCGCGCCCGAGAGCTTGGCCAGCCGGCGCGCGATCTCGGTCTTGCCCACGCCGGTGGGGCCGATCATCAGGATGTTCTTGGGCGTGATCTCGGGGCGCAGCTTTTCATCGACGCGCTGGCGGCGCCAGCGGTTGCGCATGGCGATGGCCACGGCGCGCTTGGCGGGGTTCTGGCCGACGATGTGGCGGTCGAGTTCGGAGACGATCTCCTGCGGGGTCATGTCGCTCATCGTCTTACTCCAGAACTTCGATGGTGTGGTTGCCGTTGGTGTAGATGCAGATCTCGCCGGCGATCACGAGGCTTTGCTTGACGATGTCCTGCGCGCTCAGGTCGCTGTGGTTGAGCAGCGCCTTGGCCGCGGCCTGCGCATAGGCGCCGCCCGAGCCGATGGCGACGATGCCTTGCTCGGGCTCCAGCACGTCGCCGTTGCCGGTGATGATCAGCGAAGCGGTCTTGTCAGCCACGGCCAGCATGGCTTCGAGGCGGCGCAGCACGCGGTCGGTGCGCCAGTCGCGGGTCAGCTCGACGGCGGCGCGCACGAGGTGGCCCTGGTGCTTCTCCAGCTTGGCCTCGAAGCGCTCGAAGAGGGTGAAGGCATCGGCCGTGGCGCCGGCAAAGCCGGCCAGCACCTTGTCGTGATAGAGCTTGCGCACCTTGCGGGCGCTGGACTTCACGACGATGCTGCCGAGCGTGACTTGCCCGTCGCCGCCGATGGCCACTTGGTTGCCGCGACGCACCGAAACGATGGTCGTGCCGTGGAAGGAGGGGTTTTGTTGGTCCATGAGGACTCCAGTTGAGGGCTGGGTCCTGCAACTGCAAGACCTGGCCTAGTTTTGCCGGAGGCGAATCCGCGCGTGCTCGTTGATGCCCATGGCGCCGAAGAACAGGGCGACGAGGCGATGGGTGTCGATGAAGGCGACGTTGCGGTTCTCGCTGCGGCGAGCCAGCACCCAGTTGAGCAGGTCGCCGGCGGCCATGAAGTCCAGGCGGATCAGCTTGGGGCAGGTGACGGTGACGAGCGTGGCGGCGCCGAGTTCGGCGGTCATCAGCTGCAGGGTTTCAGAGATATCACCGGAGAGCTGGCCCGAGAGCTCGAGCTGCACATTGGCGGCCAGGTGGGCGTGCTCGGTGATCGTGGATTCGAGGAAGCTGCTGCTGCCGATCGAGGTGTCGGACGACATGGAGCTGCTGGCCGGGCCGCTGGTGGACAGCGTGAGGCCGCTCACCCGCACGCGGCACTGTGCCTTTTCCCAGCTCGGCGGCGAGACCTCGTAGGTGACGCAATAGTCGATGGCCGCCTCGTCGAACTGGTCGGGCCGGTTGACGATGCGCAGCGCCTCCAGGCGCAGCATCCAGTGCGTCGGATCGATGTCGCGCTGGGCCACGGGCGCCAGGTCCTTGAGCAGCTGCAGGAACTGGTCACCGGCAATCCAGCGCAGGTCCACCTGCTGGCCGGCCCATTGGCGGAACAGCTGGCGCAGCGCCTTGGCAGCGTCCAGGTCCATGCTCTTGAGCTGCGTCCAGTCCAGCACCCAGGGCAGAGGCAGGGTCTCGCAACGGCTCTTCAGTTGCTGGACCTGGGCCACCTCCAGGTGCGCTGGTGCGGCCCAGCCGATGCCGCCGGCGCGGCCCATGGGCGCGCGCACGTTCTGCAGGCCTTCGGCGACCTGCTTGGGCATGGAGAACCACTGCGGCGCCGAAAGGCCGAACTGCTGGACGTAATCGGGCGCCAGGGCCTCGAACTTGCCCTGGTTGCCGGTGGCGCGGTAGAGGTCGAACAGAGCCAGCCAGGTGGCGCCATGGTTATGGCGCGGGCCCTGCGGGGCAATCAGCTCGCCGAGCACGCGTTCGGCGTGTTCATAGTCGGCGTTGGCGAAGGCGATCACGGCCTCGTCGAGGTCAGGGTCGTGCTCGAACTCGACCGGCACGACGGCGGCCGTGGCGGTGTTGATCGGGGCTTCCATGGCCACGTCGAAGGACAGCGGCGGCAGCTCGACGGGCGGCGGCACGGGCGCGGCCGTGAAGCCGGGAGCGCCGCTGCCGGACTGGATGCCGGATTGGGACGAAGTGGAAAAGCCCTGAGGCAGGCGGCTGGAGCGGCTGTCGGAAGGCGGCGCCATGCCGGCGCCCAGGCTGGCGGCGGCCGGGGGCGGCGCGGCTTCCAGGCGGTCCATCTCCTCGCGGGTGGCGTATTCGCTGATGCGGGAGGCGCTGGCGGGCTCGGTGGGCAGGCCGGTTTCGTGGCCGCCATATTGGCCGTACTGGCCACCGTGGGGCGGCATGGTGGTCGAGAAATGCGCGGGCCGGGTCGGGTCGTACTGGCCGCCCGAGCCGCCCAGGTGCGGCTGGTTCGACGTAGGCCCGTAGGCCTCGCCCACCATCTGCTGCTCGATCTCGTTGATCTTGTCCTTGACCCGCGGATCGATCTTGTTGTTGATCTCGCTGTTGGCGGCGGCCCGCTCGATCTCGTCCAGGCGCGAGCTGGAAGCGCCCAGGGCAGCCAGCTGTTCCGGCGAAAGGCCCTCGCGGCGGATCCGGCGCAGCATGTCGAGCTCGCGCTTGCGCACGAAGTCGTTGCGGCGCTTGCGCTCGATCATCGCCTTGAGCTCGGCCTTGGCCACATCCCCCTCGGGATCGTCCTGGCGGGAGTTCAGTTCAGTCCAGTCCGTCGCCGGATTGGTGACGAAGCGCGCCACCTTGCGAAAGAAGCTTTCGTCCTTGACGTCTTTGGGAGCGCTCATCGAGGGTGGGTCGGGTCGGTGGTCAGCGTCAGCGAGAGATCAATCCAATCAGTCCCCGAACATCTTCTGCTTGAGCTCACGGCGCTGCTGGGCTTCCAGCGACAGCGTGGCCGTCGGGCGGGCGATCAGGCGGCCCAGGCCGATGGGTTCGCCGGTCTCGTCGCAGTAGCCGTATTCGCCGCTGTCCAGTCGGGCCAGCGATTGCATGATCTTCTTGAGCAGCTTGCGCTCGCGGTCGCGGGTGCGCAGCTCCAGGGCATGTTCTTCCTCGATGGTGGCACGGTCGGCCGGATCGGGAACGATGGTGGTGTCTTCGCGCAGGTGCTCGGTGGTTTCACCGGCATTGGAGAGCACGCCGTCCTTGAGTTCATTCAGCTTGACGCGGAAGAACTCGATCTGCTTGGCGTTCATGTACTCCGCTTCGGGCATGGCCATCACTTCTGCGTCGGACAGTTCGGCGCCGGACTTGCTCTTCCAGGCATTTGCGAGTTTGGGGTCGGCCTTGGCCATGGTGCGGGGACTTTCAATCACGGTGCTGTTCATCGATCGGGAGCTGGGCGCGGCCGGTGAGAAGCGGTCGGCGAAACGGTTGGCCGGGGGCGGCGGTTCGAGCGTGGCGACGGCTTCGGCCGCTACTTCGGTCTTGGACTTGGACGCCTTCTTGGCGGGCGCCGAAGCGGTTTTGGATGCCGGTGTCTTGCTCACGCTGTTCTCCTCGCTCAGGCTTTATACCTCGCCGGGACCTCGGCTTTTGGCGCGGCGGATTGTAGCCACGTGGTCTTGCAATCCGCCGCCCCTCGTGTGTGTGTTTTTACCCTCAGGCGAGGCAACCTTCCAGCCCCTGAAGCAGGATGTCCTTGGGCAGGTCGATGCCGATGAACACCATCTTGCTCTGCTTTTGCTCCCCGGGCATCCACTTCGGGCCCAGATCTGAGCCCATCAGCTGGTGCACGCCCTGGAAGATCACCTTCTTCTCGGTGCCCTTCATATAGAGCACGCCCTTGTAGCGCAGCATCTTGGGGCCGTAGACCTGGACGATGGCACCCAGGAAATCCTCCAGCTTGGCCGGATTGAAGGGTTTGTCAGCCTTGAAGACGAAGGATTTGACGTCGTCGTCATGGTGATGGTGGTGCGGGTGGTCGCAGTGCTCGCCGTGCTCATGATCATGATCGTGGTGGTCATGACCGTGGTCATGGTCGTGCCCGTGATGGTCGTGATCGTGGTCGTCGGCCTTCAGGAAGTCCGGGTCGATCTCCAGCTTGGCGTTCAGGTTGAAGCCGCGCAGGTCCAGCACCTTGGACAGCTCCACTTCGCCGAAATGCGCCGTCTGCACCGGGGCGCGCGGGTTCATGTGCTTGATGCGGTGGATCAGGGCATCCACGGCGGCGGGTTCCACCAGATCGGCCTTGGAGATGAAGATCTGGTCGGCAAAGCCGATCTGGCGGCGCACTTCCTGGCGGGTGTTGAGCTGGTCCTCGGCGTGCTTGGCGTCCACCAGGGTCAGGATCGAGTCCAGCAGGTAGCTTTCGGCGATCTCGTCGTCCATGAAGAAGGTCTGGGCCACGGGGCCGGGATCGGCCAGGCCGGTGGTCTCGATGACCACGCGCTCGAAGTCCAGCTCGCCCTTGCGGCGCTTCTCGGCCAAGTCGGCCAGCGTGGAGCGCAGGTCCTCGCGGATCGTGCAGCAGACGCAGCCGTTGTTCATCTGGATGATCTGCTCTTGGGATTCGACCATCAGGATGGAAGTGTCGATGTCCTCTTCGCCGAACTCGTTCTCGATGACGGCGATCTTCTGCCCGTGGGCCTCATTCAGGACGCGCTTGAGCAGGGTGGTCTTGCCGGAGCCGAGGAAGCCCGTGAGGATGGTGGCGGGAATCAGCGCTTGGGGGGCTTGGGACATGACGGCGGCTTTCAGTCGGGGAACAGTCGGAAAACGGGAATCGGCCCCATCTTGGGGCGTGGAGAGGCGGTACAAGGGCCTACGCGCGCCCTACACGTGCCAGTTGGGCAATCAGTTATTCTGCACCCTTCGCAACTTCGGCACAGCCTCGTGTCAGAACCTCAGCTTAAGAGCACCTCCACCCCTCGTGGAGGCGCCGCCAAACCCGCAGCCGCCCCCCGTGGCCTGCTGGACCGCATGTGGGAATTCATCCACCCGGGTCCCGATTCCAAGAGCGAACTGATCGAAACCCTGGCCGACGCCGAACAGCGCGAGCTGATCGAGCCCGAGTCGCGCCACATGCTCGAAGGCGTGCTGCGCATGGCCGAGCTCTCGGCCGGCGACGTCATGGTCGCCGTCCGGCGCATGGACCTGCTGGACATCGAGGCGCCGTACGACGAGATCCTCAACCTCGTCATCGAAACCGGCCATTCGCGCTTCCCCGTCTTCGAAGGCCAGCGCGACAACATCATCGGCATCCTGCTCGCCAAGGACCTGCTCAAGCTGCAGCGTGCGCCGGAGTTGAATCTGCGCACCCTGCTGCGCTCGCCGGCCTTCGTGCCGGAGAGCAAGGGCCTGAACGAGGTGCTGCGAGATTTCCGCTCCAACCGCAACCACCTGGCCATCGTGATCGACGAGTTCGGCAACACCGCCGGCCTGATCACGATCGAGGACGTGCTGGAAGAGATCGTCGGTGAGATCGAAGACGAGTTCGACGACCAGACCGCCGAGGCCGGCAGCATCTACACGCTGGCCGACGGCAGCCAGCGCGTGGCGGGCGATGCTTCCATCTCCTCCGTCAACGCGGCATTCGATGTCGCGCTGCCCGAGGCTGACTTCGACACCATCGGCGGCTTGGTGTCGCACGAGCACGGCCACGTGCCGCGCCGTGGCGAGGCCGTGCACATCGCCGGTTTGCGCTTCACTGTCATGCTGGCCCGCGGCGGTGCCGTGCGCTGGTTCAAGGTCACCCGAGCCAGTCCCGACGACGCCTGATGGTCTATCTGCTCGCGCTTCTGGCCGGTGCAGTCCATGCCGCTTCTTTCGCGCCCACCGGCCTGTGGTGGCTGCAGATCCTCGCGCTGGCCGGCCTGGCCGCACTGAGCGATCGCGCCCGCCCGAAGCGCGCGGCCTTCCTGGGCTGGAGCTTCGGCCTCGGCTGGATGGTCACCGGCCTGTGGTGGCTCTACATCAGCCTGCACGATTTCGGCTCGCTGCCGGCACCGTTCGCCGTCGGCGCGTTGCTGCTGCTGTCCATCTTCCTGGGCCACTACTACGCCGTGGCGCTGAGCCTGATGGTCTGGCTCGTGCCCCGGGGTCTGTGGCGCGTGCCGGCCTTCGCAGCAGCCTGGCTGCTGGCCGAATTGGCGCGGGCCACCTTCTTCACCGGCTTTCCGTGGATCGCCAGCGGCTATGCGCACACGCTCGGGCCGCTCTCAGCCCTGGCGCCGTGGATCGGCGTCTACGGCATCTGCTTCGTCGCCGCGATCTGCGCGGCAGCGCTGGCCAGCCGAAACTGGCGCGCCATCGTGCCGGCCGTGCTGCTGGCGGCGGTGGGCCTCGTGCTGCCACAGGACTTCACCGTCAGCAGCGGCGAGCTGAAGGTTTCGCTCGTCCAGCCCAATGTGCGGCAGGACCAGAAGTTCGACGAAGCGCTGATGGCCGGCAACCTCGAATCGCTGACGCGCCAGATCGAGGGCGCCAGCGGCCAGCTGATCATCACGCCCGAGTCCGTCGTGCCGCTGCCGCTGGGCTTCATGCCCGATGAAAGTCTGGCGCGCATGGAGAAGGTGGCGGCCCAGCATCCGGTGCTGCTCGGCGTATTCCTTGGCGATGAACGAACGGGTTATGTCAACTCACACATCGCCTTGGGCACGACGCCGCGCTACGAGTACGGCAAGCGCCACCTGCTGCCCTTCGGCGAGTTCGTGCCCACCGGCTTCCACTGGTTTGTTCGCCTGCTCGGCATCCCGATGGAAGACCAGGCCACGGGGCGCACGCAGGCGCCGCTGCTCGTCAACGGCCAGCGCTTGCGCCCGCTGATCTGCTACGAGGATCTGTTCGGCGAGGACTTCGTGCAGAGCGCGCTGCCGGGCGCGGACGAGGCCGACATCTTCATCAATCTCAGCAACCTCGCCTGGTTCGGCACGGTGATGGTGCTGGACCAGCACCTGCAGTTCTCGCAGATGCGCGCGCTGGAGTTCCAGCGGCCCTTTGTGCGCTCGACCAACACCGGTGCCACGGCCGTCGTCGATCACCGCGGCCGCGTGACCGAGCGGCTGCCCGCAGCCACTCGCGGCGTGCTCGAAGCCAGCGTTGAAGGCCGGCGCGGCAGCACGCCCTATGCGCGCTGGTTGGGCTCGCTCGGTTTGTGGCCCTTGTGGCTGCTGGGCCTGGGCCTGATGGCGCTCGCTTGGCGTGGGGCTGCGGGCAGGGCCGGAAAAGACCGCTAGCCCCCGTAGAATCGAGCGGTTTTTTGCACCGAGAACCGCTCTTCATGCTGACCTTCCAGCAAATCATTCTGACCCTGCAGGACTACTGGTCCAAGCAGGGCTGCGCGCTGCTGCAGCCCTACGACATGGAAGTGGGTGCCGGCACCAGCCACACCGCCACCTTCTTGCGCGCGCTGGGCCCCGAGCCCTGGAAGGCCGCGTATGTGCAGCCCAGCCGCCGCCCCAAGGACGGCCGCTATGGCGAGAACCCCAACCGCCTGCAGCACTATTACCAGTTCCAGGTCGTGCTCAAGCCCGCGCCGGACAACATCCTCGAGCTCTACCTCGGCTCGCTCGAAGCGCTGGGCTTCGACCTGAAGAAGAACGACGTGCGCTTTGTCGAGGACGACTGGGAGAACCCCACGCTCGGCTGCTGGGGCCTCGGTTGGGAAGTCTGGCTCAACGGCATGGAAGTGACGCAGTTCACCTACTTCCAGCAGGTCGGCGGCATCGATTGCAAGCCCATCACCGGCGAGATCACCTACGGCCTGGAACGCCTCGCCATGTACCTGCAGGGCGTGGAATCGGTGTACGACCTCAAGTACACGGACACCATCAGCTACGGCGATGTGTTCCACCAGAACGAGGTCGAGCAATCGACCTACAACTTCGAGCACAGCGACGTGGACTTCCTGCTCACGGCCTTCGCTGCGCACGAGAAGCAGTCCAAGCACCTGATGGAGCAGCAGCTGGCGTTGCCCGCCTACGAGCAATTGCTCAAGGCCGGCCACACCTTCAACCTGCTGGACGCCCGCGGCGCCATCAGCGTGACCGAGCGCGCCGCCTACATCGGCCGCATCCGCAACCTGGCCCGCGCCGTGGCGCAGAGCTACATGGACAGCCGCGCGCGCCTCGGCTTCCCGATGGCGCCGAAAGCCTGGGCGGATGAAGTGATTGCACAAATCGAAAAGAAGAAGGCTGCGTGATGTCGTCGAACAACTTGCTCGTTGAACTGTTCGTCGAAGAGCTGCCGCCCAAGGCGCTGAAGAAGCTCGGCGAGAGCTTTGCCGCGCTGATCTGCGGCTCGCTGAAGACGCAAGGCCTTGTGGCTGACGGTGCGGCTGTTACCGCATTCGCCTCGCCGCGCCGCCTCGGCGTGCACATCGCCGGCGTGGCCGCCAAGGGCGCGGACAAGGCGCTGCGCCTGAAGCTCATGCCCGTGGCCGTGGGCCTGGATGCGAGCGGCCAACCTTCGCCGGCTTTGCTGAAGAAGCTCGCAGCTTCGGGCCTGGCTGCAGACACCGCGCTCGAACGCGCCATGGACGGCAAGGCCGAAGCCCTGTTTGCCAACGTCAACCAGGCCGGCGTGAGCCTCGCCCAAGGCCTGCAGCAGGCGCTGAGCGAGATGCTCAAGGCGCTGCCGATCCCGAAGGTGATGAGCTACCAGCTGCAGGACGGTTGGACCAGCGTGAACTTCGTGCGTCCGGTGCATGGCCTCGTCGCCCTGCACGGCGATCAGGTCGTGCCCTGCGAACTGCTGGGCCTGAATTCGGGCCGCGAGACGCGTGGCCATCGCTTCGAATCGACGGTCGAGAAGATTTCGATCAAGAATGCTGACGGCTACGCCGAACAACTCTTGAACGAAGGCGCCGTGATCGCCGGTTTTGCCGAGCGCCGCGCCGAGATCGTGCGCCAGCTGAACGCGCAGGCTGCCGGCCTCAAGCCCATCGACGACGAAGCACTGCTCGACGAAGTGACGGCACTCGTCGAGCGCCCGAACGTGCTGCTGTGCCAGTTCGAGCCCGAGTTTCTCGCGGTGCCGCAGGAATGCCTCATCCTCACGATGAAGGCCAACCAGAAGTACTTCCCGCTGCTTGATGATGCGGGCAAGCTCACCAACAAGTTCCTCGTCGTCTCCAACATCCGCCCGGCGGATGCGAGCGCCGTGACCGGCGGCAACGAGCGCGTCGTGCGCCCACGCCTGGCCGACGCCAAGTTCTTCTTCGACCAGGACCGCAAGAAGTCGCTGGCCGACCGCATCCCGGGTCTGGCCAAGGTCGTCTATCACGGCAAGCTCGGCACGCAAGGCGAGCGCGTGGAGCGCGTGCGTGCGATTGCCCAGGCGATCGCTGCGCAACTCGGCGTGGATGCCGCGCAGGTCGATCAGGCCGCACACCTCGCCAAGGCTGACCTGCTGACCGACATGGTTGGCGAGTTTCCAGAGCTGCAGGGCATCATGGGCGGCTACTACGCGCGCCATGATGGCTTGGTCGAGGCGGTCGCCGAAGCCATCGAAGATCACTACAAGCCGCGCTTCGCCGGCGACGAGCTGCCGCGCAATGACGTGGGCCTCGTGGTCGCGCTGGCCGACAAGCTCGAAACCCTGGTCGGTCTGTTCGGCATCGGCCAGCTGCCCACCGGCGACAAGGACCCGTTCGCGCTGCGCCGCCATGCACTGGGCGTGGTGCGCATGCTGTCCGAGCGCGCGCCGACGCTGGCGCTCGACGCGCTGCTCAAGTCCGCCGTGCCGGCCTTTGGCGCGCTGATCACCGACCCGAGCGCGCCGCTGGGCGAATTCATCTTCGACCGCCTTGCCGGCAGCTTGCGCGAGCAGGGCTACAGCGCACAGGAAGTCGATGCCGTGCTGGCGCTGAAGCCCCAACGTCTTGCCGACGTGAGCAAGCGCCTGGAGGCCGTGCGCGCATTCGCCGCGTTGGCGGAGGCAGCCTCGCTGGCTGCCGCCAACAAGCGCATCGGCAACATCCTGAAGAAGGCCGAAGGCGAAGTGCTCGCGCGCGTGGATGCGGCGCTGCTGAAGGAAGCCGCCGAGCAGCAGCTGGCCAGCGCCGTGCAAGGCGCGCAGGCCAAGGCCGACGCGCTGTTCGGCCAGGGCGAGTACACCGCCTCGCTGCGCGAGCTGGCTGTGCTCAAGGCCCCGGTCGATGCCTTCTTCGACGACGTGATGGTCAACGCTGAGGACCTGGCCGTGCGCGCCAACCGCCTCGGCCTGCTCAAGACGCTGCACGAAGCCATGAACCGCGTGGCCGACCTGTCGCGCCTCGCCGCCTAAGGAGTCGAACAGATGGGACATCGCGCCGACAGCCACCACACCAAACTGGTCATCCTCGGCCGCGACGGCACCATCAACCGCTACCGCGACGACCACGTCAAGTCGCCTGAGGAGCTCGAGCCGCTGCCTGGCGCGCTCGAGGCCATCGCGCGGCTGAACCACGCGGGCTGGCACACGGTGATGGCCACCAACCAGGCCGGTATCGGCCGCGGCCTGGTGGACATGGCCTCGCTCAACGCCGTGCACCTGCGCTTGAATCAGCTGTTAGCAGAGAAGGGTGGCCGACTCGATGCCGCCTTCTTCTGCCCGCACACGCCCGAGGAGGGCTGCAACTGCCGCAAGCCGCTGCCGGGCCTGATCGAGAAGATCGCCGAGCGCTTCGACGTGGACGACCTTGCGCTCGTGCACATGGTCGGCGCCTCGTTGCGTGACCTGCAGACGGCGCACGCCGCCGGCTGCCAGCCGCATCTCGTCAAGAGCGGCCCGTTGGGTCACTCCACAGCCGAAGAGCTGGCCGCCGTGATCGCGCAGGTGCCGCGCACCGTCGTGCATGAGACCCTCGCCGATTTTGCCGATCACCTGATCCACGCCGAGCGCCGTGCTCGCGCCTTTGCCACCGGCGAAGCCGCCGAGTCGGACACGCACACCGGAGATTTTTCTTGAAGCTGTTCTATGCGCTGCGTTCGGCGCTGTTCGTGATCTGGATGGCCGTCACGGTCGTTCCCGTGGCCCTCGCGGCCCTGCTGCTGTCCGTCTTCCTGCATGGCGGGCCGGTCTACTGGACCTGCGTATTCTGGTTGCGCCTCTCTATCCTCGGTGCCCGCTACATCTGCGGCGTGCGCTGGCACATCACCGGTGCCGAGAACCTGCCGAGCCAAGCCGACAAGACCTCGGCCGTGATCCTGCTCTCCAAGCACCAGAGCGCGTGGGAGACCTTTGCGTATCCGCCCTTGATGAGCCATCCGCTCGCTTACGTGTTCAAGCGCGAGCTGCTCTACATACCCTTCTTCGGCTGGGCCATGTCGCGGCTGGACATGATCCACATCGACCGCTCCAAGCGCAGCGCCGCGTGGTCGAAAGTGGCCGAGCAAGGCAAGCGCCTTGCAGCGCAAGGCATCTGGGTGATCATGTTCCCCGAGGGCACGCGCATCGCCCGTGGCCAGAAGGGCGAGTACAAGACCGGCGGCTCGCGCCTGGCCGTCGAGACCGGCGTGCCGGTCGTGCCCATCGCCACCACTTCGGCGCGTTGCTGGCCGCGCAAGAGCTTCATGCTGCGTCCCGGCCTGATCGAGATTTCCATCGGCAAACCCATCCCTTCGGTCGGCCGTGAATCCGCCGAACTGATGCGCGAAGTCGAGGCTTGGATCGAAAGCGAGATGCACAGGCTCGATCCAGAAGCGTATAAATCGGGTTCATGCTGAAACGGCTCGCCAACCTGCTCCAGGATCGACAGCTCTCGCTGTTCGACGCCGAGCCGCCGGCCCCCACTCCGCCCGAGATTCCCGCCAACCCACGCGCGCGCCGCGAGGTGCTGCTGGGCGCGCATCGCGTGCCTTACGAACTCAAGCGTGCGCGTCGGCGTTCGATCGGTTTTCTGGTCGGCGCTGAAGGCCTGACGGTCAGCGCGCCGCGCTGGGTCACCATCGTCGACATCGAAGGCGCCCTCGTTTCCAAGGGCGACTGGATCCTGCGCAAGCTCGTCGAACAGCGCGAACGCGCCCAGCGCCTGGAGGCCTCACGCATCCGCTGGATCGATGGTGCCAGCATTCCCTACCTGGGCACGGTGCTGACACTCAAGCTCGACGCATCCGCGCGCGGCGTGGAGCTGCTGGATGCGGGGCAGCAGCTGTGCGTCGGCCTGGCGCCCAGCGCTTCAGAAGAGCAGCTGCGCGAGACCGTGCAGGCCTGGTTGCAGCGCCGTGCGCGTGCGGTCTTCGAGCCGCGCTGCGAGCATTTCGCCAGCATGTTGGGTGTCGAGATGAAGCAGATGCGTCTCACATCGGCACAGACGCGCTGGGGCAGCGCCAGCGTCGACGGCACGATCCGCCTGAACTGGCGGCTGGTGCACTACGCACCGTCCATCATCGACTATGTGGTGGCACACGAGCTCGCGCACCTGCGCGAGATGAACCACAGCCCGGCCTTCTGGGCCGTGGTGCGATCGGTGTTGCCTGATTTCGAGGACGCCAGGGGCCGGCTCAAGCAAGAGAGCCTGTCGCTCTGAGCTTCTCGCGGCGCCCGCGCGCTCGGCGGGGCGCGGGGCTCGTTATTTAGCCTTCGGTTCGCACTGCGGTTTGCAAACAACCTCGGTGCGGCCGAGAACGCGCTTGGATTGCAGCATGCTCGGCGGGCGGTGCTTGCCGCACTTGAAACAGGAACGGGTGTGACCGCTGCCCAGGAAGGGCGAGCCGCTCAGCTTGGACTCGTAGCGAAGTCCGTCGGTGCTGACGGCGGTGAAGGTGTCTTTGCTCATCCGTGGTCCAGGAAAAGGGAAAAATCCGTACTGCCTTCCACAGGATAGTCATCGCTTGTGACAAGCAACATCCCGGCTTGCCCGCATCTGTTGCGTGGAGCCGCTACGGATCAACCCTAGCCTTTCCCGGCTTGTGCGGATGGCGTTAATTCAGATCAATTTCCGGGCTTCGGCGCAGGCCGCGATCAGCTTTTCCAGGCGCTTGGCGCGCGTGCTGGCCTGCTGGGCGCTGACGAGCCAGTTCAGCATCGCGCGCTGGTAGCTGGGCGCCACGGTCTCGAAGAAGGCCCAGGCCTTGCGATCGGCCTGGAAGGTGCGCTTTTCGTTGGCAGTGAGCTCGGGCGGATTCATCCGACAATCATGCACCCATGGCCAAACTCTTTTTTCGCTACGCCGCGATGAACGCCGGCAAATCCACCGCCCTGCTGCAGGTGGCCCACAACTACGAAGAGCGCGGCCATCGCGTGCGCCTGTACACGGCGGCGGTGGACGACCGCTACGGCCACGGCCTCGTGACCTCGCGGCTGGGGCCGCAGCGCCCGGCGCTGGAATTCACGCCCGAGACCGACTTCATGGCCGAGCACCTGGCCGATCCCCAGGTCTCCTGCATCCTCATCGACGAAGCGCAGTTCTTGTCCAAGGCCCAGGTCTGGGCCCTGCACGAGCTGGCGCATCTGCACCACGTGCCCGTGATCGGCTATGGCCTGCGCACCGATTTTCAGGGCGAGCTGTTCCCCGGCTCGGCTGCGCTGCTGGGCCTGGCCGACGAGATGGACGAGATGCGCACCATCTGCGACTGCGGCCGCCGCGCCACCATGAACATGCGCGTGGACGAATCCAACCGCAAGGTCACGCAGGGCGCGCAGGTGGAGATTGGCGGCAATGCGCGCTATCGCGCGGTGTGTGGGCGCTGCTTCAGGCAGACGGCTTGATGCGCGTCTTCGACAAGGGTTTGTTCGGGACTTGAAGACGAGCCGCACAGAGCCATGTGCGATCCATCATGTTCGGCGTCTTCTTCCATCCCCGATCCGTCGCGCGTCAGCGCGAGGTGCCCGAGCTGTCTGTGGCCATGCCCGTGCGGGTCAGCGTAGCTCAACAGGTGTTGCGAGCCGCTGCGCCACCGCAGCCTGCCGCATCTGACGGCAAGGGGGCGGGCAAAAGATGAAGAACCGGGTCACTGTGAAGCGACCCGGCTCCCCGATTGCGTTTGACTACTTCGCTGCGAGCTGGGCTTCCAGCTCCTTGCAAGAGGGCGAGCACACCGGCTGCGATTTGCCCAGCAGCTTCTTGGACTTCAGCATGGCACGAGGGCGATGCTTGCCGCACAGGAAGCAGGACATGGTTGCCGCTCCAAAAGAAGAAGTTGCCGCGAACGGCGAGCCCGGTGCTTTCGAGCGGTAGCGCAGACCATCGGCTTCGATGGTCGTCTTGGTGCTTTCCTTGGCCACGCTTTGGATCCTGAGTTGATTGCTTGTGTGAATTGCCTGCCGCGGGTCCCGCCCCGGATTTCCTCGATACCAGGGCGGCCAGTACTCGGCGCACCCCTATTTTCGCTGATTTGGCAAGACCCCGGCTTAGCGAAGTCCCGTAGCCCTTCGGTCTTATTTACCGGCCTTGAAAATCGGGCTTGCGTTTGGTAGCCCAGGCGGCCAGACCTTCGGCCAGATCTGCGGAGGCATTGCAGACCTGCAGATCGGTGCGCAAGGCCGATTCTTCAAGGGCGTTGCGGGCGATGGCATTGAGGTGCTTCTTCATGCCCAGCAGGGCCAGCGGCGCCATGGCAAGCAGTTGTTCCAGCAGCGCGTCCACGGCGCCGTCGAGCGCTGCCGCATCCGGCAGCAGCCGGTCCAGGAAGCCGCTGGACAGCATGGTTTCCGCGTCCAGCGTCTCGCCGGCCAGCAGCACCCGCTTGGCCCACGCCAGGCCCAGGCGCGTCACATAGCGTTGCATCCCGCCGCGGTAGAAGTGCAGGCCCAGGCGCGCAGCCGGCACGAACATCTCGCAGGGGTGCGAACCGAGCCGGAAATCGCAGGCCAGCGCGAGATCGGTGGCGCCGCCGTAGATGCCGCCGTGGATAGCCGCGACGGTCACCGGGCGGGCTGCTTCCCAGTCGTCCGAGAGGCCCTCGAACAGCGCGCCAGCATCGACGCCCGGGGCGGCGTGGATGTTGAAGCCGCTGCAGAAATGCCGGCCTTCCGCCGTGAGCAGCAGCACGCGCACCTCGGGCCGCGCGTTGACCTGGTCGAGCTGGGCGCGCAGGGTCTCGAGGTCTTCGAGCTCCAGGCGGTTGGCCAGCGCCGGGCGGCGCAGGGTGATGCGCGCGAGCGCGCCTTCGAGTTGGAGTGAGGGTGGAAGTCCGGCCATGCCGCTATTGTCGCGGCGGCCTCAGCCTTTCATTCCAGCACCCAGACCAGGGCGGTCCGCGGCGGCACGCTGAAGCGGCCGGTGGCGCGGTCGAAGCGGGCTTGTTCGCGAGGACGTCCATCGGCGCCCGTGAGGTGGATCGGATGCAGGGCGAAGGCCTGACCGGCGGCGTCGGCGGCGCCGAAATCAAGCGTTGTGTCTGCCGCGTTGATCGCGTAGACGACGCGCTTGAACTTGGCACCCGCAAGACCCGCACCGTCGATCTCGGCGGCGATCAGCCGCGCGTCATTGGTGTTCACGAAATGCAGCCGCTGCTCGATCTCGCGCGCCGAGCCCAGGTGCAGCAGTGGCGTGCTGGCGCGCAGGCGCAGGAGGTCCAGGAACATCGCGCGGCTCTGCGCAATGTCGGCCGGCGTGGGCTTCAGGCTGGCATCGGCCAGCAGCGCGCGCATCAGCGGCCAGTCCTTGCCGTTGTCTTGTGCGGGCGGCAGGCCAGCGGCAAAGCCGTTGTCACGGTCGGACCAGTCCAGTCGATTGAACCAGTCGCCCGAATCGAAGCTGTTGCGATCCAGCGATTTGGAACGCAGGCCCTCGATGCCTGCGTGGAAATAGGCCACGCCGGGGCTGAAGGCGACCACCGCCGCAGCCAGCATCTGCACGCGCACGCGCTCGGCCATTGGCAGGGCTTGTGGCAGCTTGTAGAGGTTGATGTCGAACAGCGTCTGGTTGTCGTGGTTCTCCACGTAGTTGACGACCTCGCCGGGCTCGGTGGCATAACCGGCAGGTTGATCCCCATACGCAATCGCATCCAGCCGCTTGCCGCTCAGCTGGAAGCCGCGCAGCGAACCGGCCAGCCCCACGCGCACCATGTCCGTCGTGGCGGGATCAACGGCGCCGTTGATGAAGCCCTTGTGGTCGATCATCGCCTGGCCCGAATCGCCCGCGCTGCCGCCGCGCACCGCATCACGGCCGCGATCGCTGAAGGTGCCGATGCCGCTGCCGTTCAGCGAAAGCTGCGAAGCCTGCTTGAACCTCGCGCCATTGGCGATCTCGCCAAAATTCCAGCCCTCTCCGATCAGGTTGACGTGGCCACCGCGCGCCTTGTCCACGGCGACTTGCAGCGCTTCCATCGCCTCGCGCGGCTGGTGCGCCATCAGGTCGAAGCGCAGTGAGTCGATGCCGAAATCGCGCACCCAGCGCACGGCCGTGTCGATCATCAGCTTGGCCATCATGCGGTGCTCGGTGGCCGTGTTGTCGCAGCAGGTGGAATGCTCGACTTCGCCCTGCGCGTTCAGGCGCTGGTAGTAGCCGGGCACGATGCGATCGAGCACGGACTTCGGGTTCTGGCCCGCGTGGCTCGTGTGGTTGTAGACCACGTCCATGCCCACGCGCAGGCCGGCGGCGTGCAGGCCTTGCACCATGGCGCGGAATTCGCGAACGCGCACGGCACCGTCATCGGCGTTGCTCGAATAGCTGCCCTCCGGCGCGCCGTAGTGCTGCGGGTCGTAGCCCCAGTTGAAACAGTCCTCGGCGGCGACCTGCATCACGGCGGCTTGCTGCGCTTCGCTGTCGGGTGCGGCGGCGGGCACGGCGGGTGTCTTGCAGCCGCGCTCAGGAATGCTGGCGATGTCAAAGACGGGCAGCAAGTGGACGTCCGTGATGCCTGCGCGGGCCAGCTCCTTCAGGCGCTGCATGCCTTGCGAGGCGCTGTCCGTGAAGGCGAGGTACTTGCCGCGATGCTCGGCGGGCACGGTGGCGTCGCCGATGGAGAAGTCGCGCGCGTGCAGCTCGTAGACGACGAGATCGGTGTTGGCCTTCGCCGGCGGACGCGCGCCCTCGTAGGGATCGAGTCGGGCCACATAGCTGCGCAGCGAATCGGCGGACAGGCTCACCGAATACGGGTCGGTGACGAGGTTGCGCACCCAGCCGGTGCGGGGCACGAAGACTTCGACGAGGTAGCGGTAGTAGCTGCCGTCGAGATTGCCGGTTACGGCGGTGTTCCAGACCCCGCTGCCCGGCTTGCGCTTCATGGCTGTGAGGCTGCGGGCGGGCGAATGGCTGTCGGCGTACCGGCACAGACCGACGGAGCGCGCCGTGGGCGCCCAAAGAGCGATGGCGGTGGACTTGGCGCCGGGGTGCGCACCGAGTTCGGCCTTGGTGTCCGCTGCAAACCAGTCATCGAGAGCGCCAGGCGTTTGCGTGCGCGTGGCGGCGATCACGCGGCCCTGCGCGTCTTCGGCCACCAACAGCAATTCGCCGCGCAGCAGCTCGGGCGAAGGCTTGGCCTGCAGCCGCAGGCGCGGGCCTTCGCCGATGAACTTGAAGGCGACGGGCAGAGCGGCGGAGTCTTCCGTGAGGGCCAGTCGCAGATCGGCGCCGCGCACGGCCTGGCCGGCTTGCGCCTGCAGGCTGCCGTGGCTGGCGAGATAGAGCGCGAAGCGTGTGCCGGTCTGCGCCTTCATGCCCGGCCATTGCAAGCGCGCCCGGTCCAGCCAGTAGGCCTGCGCGGGCAGCGTCTTGGTGTCCGACGCAAGAACGGCGGCCGCCGGCCCATCGCAATCTGACAGGCTGGCCGCCTGTGCGCCCATTCCCGTCAGCAGGCACCCCAGGCCCAGCAGCCAAACCTTCTTCATTGCCGTCTCCGTTCTCATTGTTTGAGTAGCAAAACTACAAATTTACCCGATCTACTCTTTCTGTAACTCAGCAGACTCCGTATGCTTGCCGCCAAAATCATACGGAGACAATGTAATTTGGCTACATCCAAGCGATCGATGCGGGCGCTGCTGCTGTTGTCGCTTGCGTTCGCGCTGGCCGCGTGCGGAGGTGGCGGCGGCGGTGGCGGTGCCAGTCCGGACGTGCCGCCTCCGAACGACATGCCCAGCGTACCGGCGGCCGATGTCAGCGCCATCTCGGCCGCAGACCCCGGTAGCAGCCTGCCTGCTGGCTGGCAGCACGGCGCCTTCATGCAGATCTTCGTGCGCAGCTATGCCGACAGCAACGGCGACGGCATCGGCGATCTGCGCGGGCTGACGGCCAAACTCGACTACCTCAAAGACCTCGGCGTCAAAGGCCTGTGGCTGATGCCCATCGCGGCCAGCCAGGACCACGACCATGGCTACGCCGTCGCCAACTACCGCGATGTCGAGACGGCCTACGGCAGCCTCGCCGACCTCGACGAGCTGCTGCGCCAGGCCCACGCGCGCGGCATCGGCGTGGTGCTCGACTACGTGATGAACCACAGCGCCGCGCAGAACCCGATCTTCCTGAGTTCACGCTGGGGCATGGGCAGCGCCTACCGCAACTGGTACGTGTGGCAGGCTTCGGTGCCGAGCGGCTGGAGCATCTACGGCGGCAACCCGTGGCGCGGCATCCCGACGGGCGCCTACTACGCCCCGTTCTCGGACACCATGCCGGACTTCAATCTCTTCAATGCGGACGTCGCCGCCTGGCACCAGAGCAATCTGCGCTTCTGGCTCAACCGTGGCGTGGACGGCTTCCGCTTCGACGCGGTGGGCAATCTCTTCGAGAACGGTGCCAGCCTCTGGCTTGACCAGCCGCAGAACTATGCGCTGATGCAGAGCGTGCAGAACCTCGTGGCCGGCTATGCGCAGCGCTACATGGTGTGCGAGGCGCCGGACGACCCGCAGGGTTTCGGCAAGACCACGGCCTGCGGCGGCGCCTTCGCCTTTGACCTCAAGGACAACATCCTCGCCGCCGCGCGCGGCGACGCCACGGCCGTGCAGAAGGTGGCGGACTACTACAAGACCGCGCCCACCGGCATGGCCGCCTTCCTGTCCAACCACGACAGCTTTGCGGGCACGCGCGTGTGGAACCAGCTGAACGGCGACGTGGCGCGTTACAAGCTGGCCGCGGCCACCACGCTGCTGCTGCCGGGCACGCCCTTCATCTATTACGGCGAAGAGATCGGCATGGCCGCGGCCGGCACGCTCAGCGGCGATGCCTCGCTGCGCACGCCGATGAGCTGGACGGGCGATGCCACAACGGCCGGCTTCAGCACCGCCGCGCCGTACCGTGCATTGTCTGCCAACGCGGGCACGAACAACGTGGCGACCCAGGCGGCCGATCCCGCTTCGCTGCTGAACTTCTACAAGGCCCTGCTCGCGCTGCGCAACAGCGTGCCGGCGCTGTCGCAGGGCGACTATGCGCAGGCCGCGAGCAGCGGCACACTGCTGCAGTTTCAGCGCTCCACCACCAGCGGCTCGCGTGCGCTGGTGATCATCAACTACGGCGCGGCGGCGGCCACGGCGCATGTCACAGGCCTGGGCAGCGGCGCCGCCTTGCAGGGCCTCTATCCGAGTGGATTGGCCGCTAGCAGCGCCAACGCTTCGGGTCAGATGGATATCGCCCTGCCTGCACAATCGCTGCTCGTCTTCCAGGTGACCCCATGATGTTTCGACCCTCGCAACTGCTCCTTGGCGCCGCGCTCGTCGCGGCCTGCGCGCAGGCACCCGCCCTGGAGCCCGGCTGGGAGAAGGGCGCCTTCATGGAAATATTCGTGCGCGGCTACCAAGACAGCAACGGCGACGGCGTGGGCGATCTGCGCGGCATCGTCTCGCGGCTGGACTACCTGAAGGACCTCGGCGTGCGCGGGCTCTGGCTGATGCCGGTGACGGCCAGCGGCGATCATGATCACGGCTACGCCACGAGCGATTACCGCCGCATCGCGCCCGAGTACGGCACGAACGCCGACATGGCCGTGCTGCTGCGTGAGGCACACAAGCGCGGCATCGGCGTGATCATGGACTACGTCGTCAACCACTCGAGCGAGAGCCATCCGTACTTCCGGAGCGCCAAGGCCAGCCGCAAGAGCCCGTATCGCGATTGGTACGTCTTCGCTGACGCTCAGGTAGCGGGTTACACGAACGGATGGCAGGTCTTCGACAAGAACCCCTGGTACGACTCGCCCACAGGGCAGTACCTGGGCATCTTCGGCAAGGACATGCCGGACTTCAACTGGCGCAACCCGAAGGTCGTGAAGTACCACTTCGACTCGCTGCGCTACTGGCTCCAGATGGGCCTGGACGGCTATCGCCTCGATGCCGTGCCACACCTGATCGAGAACAACGCCAAGGACTGGAACGACCAGCCCGAGAGCCGCAAGCTCACGAAGCAGATGCAGACGCTGATCCGCTCGTATCCGGGCCCCCACCAGCATTACGTCGTGTGCGAAGCCACGGCCGATCCTCTGGCCTACGCCAAGCCCGAGGTCTGCGGCAGCGCTTTCGCCTTCGGCCTGCAGTACGAAATCATCAAGTCGATCAAGGGCGACGCCAAGGCGCTGGAGAAGGTGGCCGAGTACTACGCCAGCATGCCCGCCGGCATGGCCACCATGCTGACCAACCACGACGGCTTTGCCGGCCGCCGTGTCGCAGACCAGTTCGAAGGCGACGAGCGCCGCATGCGCCTGGCCGCCGCCACGTACCTGCTCGGGCCTGGCACGCCCTTCATCTACTACGGCGAAGAGCTCGGCATGGCTGGCGCCGCGGGCCTCAAGGACGATGAGGAATTGCGCGGCCCGATGAGCTGGGGCGCAAGCCGCCCCTTCACCACGGCTGCAAAGCCCTACCGCCCGCTGTCCACCAACGCAGCGCAGCGCAATGCTGAGGTGGAAGCCGGCGATCCGGCCTCCATGCTGGCCTTCTACAAGTCGCTGCTGGCCCTGCGCAACGGCCTGCCGGCGATTGCCCAGGGCAGTTTCGAGCAGCCGCGCGTCAACGGCTCGGTGCTGAGCTTCCAGCGCCGGCTGAAGGACCAGCCCGTTGTCGTCGTCGCCCTCAACATGGCCGACAAGCCGGCACGCGTGCAGCTCGAACAGCTGCCGCGCGAAGCGGCCTTCGTGGCGGAGCTGCCGCAGGGCGCGCCGCCTGCGCGCAGCGATGCAGAAGGACGCATCACCGTCGACATTCCGCCGCTCTCCGTCGTCGTCTATCGCTCGCTGCCATGAAAATGCCGCGTCTAATTTCAGGATTGATCTTGAGTCTTGCCACCACCCTGGCCGCCGCGAGCGGCGCCACCACCCCCGTCGATCACATGGAACCGCCCCACTGGTGGGTGGGCATGAAGAGCAGCCGCGTGCAGCTGATGCTGCATGGCGCAGGCATCGCCACCGCCCAGGTTCAGATTCAGGGCCAGGGCGTGGTTCTCGCGGGCAGCCATGCGCTGCAAAGCCCGAACTACCTCTTCGTCGATCTCGACATCGCCGCCAACGCACCGGCGCAGAAGCTGGCGATCACGCTCACTACAAAAAGCGCCGGCGCGCTGCAGCTTTCGTACGAGCTGAAGGCCCGTCGCGCCGGTTCGGCGCAGCGCAAGAGCTTTGGCCGTGAAGACGCGATCTATCTCGTCGTGCCGGATCGCTTCGCGCGCGCTGAGCCTGCGCAGGATCGTGCAGGCCTGCTCGAAGGCCGCGACCGCTCCTTCGACGGCGGCCGCCACGGCGGCAATCTGCGCGGCCTCACCCAGCACCTCGACTACATCGCCGGCATGGGCTTCACCCAGATCTGGGCCACGCCCGTGCTGGAGAACAACAGCGAGAAGTGGAGCTACCACGGTTACGCGGCGACGGATTTCTACCGCGTCGATCCGCGCCTGGGCAGCTTGGCCGATTACCGCGAACTCTCGGCCCAGGGCCGTGCGCGCGGCGTGGGCCTGATCCACGACGTGGTGCTCAACCACATCGGCATCAACCACTGGTGGATGAAGGACCTGCCCTCCAGCAGCTGGCTCAACCGCATCGATCCCGAGCACTTCGTCGAGACCCACCATGCCCGCGTGAGCATCGACGATCCGCATGCCGCGCCGAGCGACGCTCAGCGTTTCACCGACGGCTGGTTTGCGCCGTACATGCCCGATCTGAACCAGCGCTGCCCCGAGGTCGCCACCTACCTCACGCAGATGGTGATCTGGTGGGTTGAAGAGGCCGATCTGTCGGGCTTGCGCGTGGACACGTACTCCTATTCCGACCGCGAGTTCACCTGGGCCTGGAACCGCGCGATCCTCAACGAGTACCCGCACCTCAATCTCGTCGGCGAGGAATGGTCGCCGCACCCGCCGCTGGTGGCGCGCTGGCAAAAGAGCGCGCAGCGCCCCGGCGGCTCGCCGAGCATGATGGACTTCCCGCTGCAAGGCGCCGTGCTGGCCAGCCTGTCGGAAGGCGACAGCAACGAGACCGGCCTGATGCGGCTGTATGAAACCCTGGGCCTGGACTTTGTCTATCCGGATGCCTCGAACCTCGTCGTCTTCAGCGGCAACCACGACACGCCGCGCACCTACAGCCTGCTGCGCGAGGACCTGAACAGCTGGAAGATGGCGATGGCCTATCTCTCCGTCGTGCAGCGCATCCCGCAGTTCTTCTACGGCGACGAGCTGCTGTTCACCAGCCCGCGCGAGCGCGCCGACGGCATCGTGCGTGCCGATTTCCCCGGCGGCTTTGAAGGCGACACGATCAACGGCTTCACCGGCGCTGGCGTGGCGCCCAAGGCGCTCGAAGCGCAGGGGTGGCTGCGCAAGCTGCTGAACTGGCGCAAGGGCAGTGCGGTGATCCGCGACGGCGCGCTGATGCACTACGCGCCGGTGTCGGGCGTGTACGTGATGTTCCGCTACACCGCCACGGGCAAGGTCATGCTGGTGCTCAACAAGAACAAGACGGAGCACACGCTCGACACGCACCGCTTCAAGGAAATGCTCGACGCCAAGAGCCAGGGCGTGGACGTGATCACCGGCGCGAAGGTCGAACTCGGCGGCGCCTTGAAGCTGCCGGCGCGCAGCGTGATGGTGATCGAGCTGTCGAGGTAAGTAAGGCGTTATTTCAGCGCCAGCCGCAGCTCCAGGTCCTGGCCGCTGATGAAGTCGGAATCGCGCGGCACTTCGATCGGCCGCGAGAGCGAGCCGGACAGGCCCAGCACGCGGGTCTGCTCCGGCGCCACGCGCAGCAGGTGCTTGCCGGGCTCGACCTGGTGGAAGAGGTAGTAGCCGTCGGCCGAGCTGACCGTCGTGGCGATCACGCGGCCCTTGGTGTCCACCAGCTCCAGGCGCGCCGCGCCGATGCCGCGGCGCGTGCCGCCCTTCTCGACGATGAAGACCGTGCCTTCGATTTCGGAAGTGGCGATGACGGGGAACTCCACCACATCCACGCGGCCCGGGCGCGGCAGCACGCGCGCGCCGCCGGGGTCGGCTGGCTTCCACTGCGGGTCTTCGAGCGTGCTCGGGTCCAGGCCGATGTCGGTGTAGCGGCCCGGTGCCAGGCGTGAGAGCAGGGCCGTGCCGTCGTCGCCGGTCAGGCGCGGATGGCGGCCACCGCCGTTCAGGATGAAGCCGGCGTTGGGGATCAGTTCCTCGCCCGGATCACGCACGCCGTTGCCGTTGCGGTCCACGAAGGCGCGTGCCGAGACCGCGCCCATGCCTGCGAGCGGCTGGCCGTCGAAGCTCCAGGCGCCGCTGCGCGGATCGCGATCCAGCGCGATGAAGAGCTGCATGCCCACCGCCACTTCGCGCTGGCTCGAATAGCTGCCTGAGACGGCGAGGCCGAAGGTGCCGAAGTTGCGGCTCATGCCGGCCGACAACACGGTCACATGGCTGTCCACCGCGTGCAGCAGGCCGGCATTGAGCTGGTAGCCGGTGCCGAGCTGGTAGTCGGCCGTCAGCGCGGCGGCCTGCACCTTGGCATCGGGCCTGACGCTGTACAGCAGCTGACCGCTGACGCCGATGCCGGCCATGCGGCGGCTGAGCTGCAGTACGCCATCCACCGAATCCACGCCGCCGAAGCGTTGCCAGCGCAGGCTGTTGGAGAGCGCCGTGCCGCGCCAGACGGTCGAGCCGCGCACGCTGGCCTGGTAGCTGTCCGGGCCGCTGGTGAAGGCGTTGCGCAGGCCGTCCACCACGATCGACAGCGGCATGCCGCCGAGGCCCGACAGGCGCCAGTTGCCGTTGAGCGTCAGCGCCTGCTGCTGGCGCACGCCGCCGGCCATGGTGCTGAACTGGTCGGTGTCAAAAGTGCCGCGCAGCTGGCTGTGGCGCAGGTCGACGGACACGCTGCCCACCCGCGTCTTCATGCCCAGCTCGCCCAGCTGGCCGCCGCCCTGCATGGTCGAGAGCCGCGTGCTCAGGATCATGTTCATCACATAGGCCAGCAGGCCCACCTGGCCGAACTGCCGCTGCCCGTTGCCAAGGCTTGCGGGCCGCTTGACGTAACCGACCGTGCCGCTGAACTGCTGCGTCAGGCCGATGTCCATCTGCGCCAGGCTGCGCGCATCGCCGTGCTCGTCCACCTGGTGCTGCACGGAATAGAACAGCTGGCCGGGCTTGAGGTTGGACTGATCGAGCAGGAAGCTCTGCCGCTCGACTCGCAGCTGGCCCAGCGGGCCGTGGAAGACGAGGCGGAACTCATTGGCGCCAAAGGCCAGCGGCACGTCGTCGAAGGCGTACTGGCCATCGGCACGCGCCGCCTGGTAGCCCACCAGCGCATCGTTGTAGTAGAGCGTGACGTCCCAGCCCGGCGGCAAGTTGCCGCGCAGGCTGTGTGTGTCGAAGGTCGTGGGCTGGTCCAGCGGGCGGTTGCTGATCTGCACGCCCTGGCCCCGCGGGCTGCTGGACATCAGATTGCGCACGCTGGGCAGGATCACGCTGCCCACCGCCACGCTGCGTGCATGCAGCGGGCCGAGCAGGTTGGCATCGGGATCGTTGCGCGCCAGGGTCAGGCGCAGTTCGGGCTTGTCAACACCGCTGGTCTTCTGGACGTAGGCCGAGCCTTCCATGCCCAGCAGGTCGGTGGTGATGTAGGTCGTGTAGGCATAGCGTGACTGCCGCGTGCCGGCGCCGGTGCGCACGTCGGCACCGATCGACTGGTCGATCATCGGTACGCCCACCATGCCCGGCCGGGACTCCTGCAGCGGGTACTCGGGCCGGCCGTTGGCACCACCCTGGCCCAGCATCGCGGCCAGGCGCTCGCGCTCCATGCGTTCTTGTAGCGGCAGCTTCTCGCGCGCGCGGACTTTGAGCTGCAGCGCGCTCAGGTCAGCGCTCAATTCCACCGGCAGCCAGCGCGAGAGCAGCTGCGCCGAGACGTAGATGTCATCGCCGATCACGCTGGCCAGGCGCGGTTCGAAACTTTGCTCGCGGCCGGCCACGGTCACCAGGCTCTGGCCGATGCGCAGCGCGAAAGGCTTGTCCGGATGCAGCAAGATGCCGCTGGCGCTGCCGTCCTGCGCCTGCACCTGGATGGGCAGGGTCAGCAGGCGCGAGAGCTCGCCCAGCGGCACCATGATCTGGGCGCCGTCCTGGTAGGCGGTGAGGCTGTCGGAGATCACGTCGCCGTCCAGCACCACCTGCATCACGAGCAGTTCGGCTTCCATTGGCCGGCCCGGGGCGCGCAAAGGGATCGGCGCGACCTGTGCAACGGGTTGCAGCGCTTGCGCCGCCTGTGGCCCCTGCGGAGACACCGCTGAAACAACGCGCTGCTTGAGCGGCAATCGCGGCGCGATCGAAAGCTGCCAGCGCGGCAGATCGACGCCCAGGTCCAGCGGCAGCCAGCGCCCGAGCAGCTGGGTGGAGACGTAGACCTGCCCGTCGATGATGCGGGCCAGGCGTGGCTCGAAGGACTGCTCGTGCGTGCCGATGCGCACCAGCGACTGCTCCAGATCCAGCATGAAGGGCTGGCCCGTCTGTGCCAGCGTGCCACGCGCGCCGCCGGGCTGCATCACCAGGCCCAGGTTCAGCAGCTCGGACAGCTCCCCCAGCGGCAGCAGCACCTGGTAGTTGCTTTGATAGGCATCGAGCCGGGGCACGAGCAGCTTGCCGTCGAGCTTGACGGTCAGCGCACGCAGCTGCACTGGCGATTCGGCCTGTAGCGGCGCCGGCGTGGTCACGGCGCCCGCGGGCATGCTGGCCGCCAGGGGCAGCAGCAATGCCAGGGGAGCGAGACCGGTGCCGCGACGCTTCATCTTGGGATCGTGTTCAGGGCAGCGTCAGTGCCGCATCCGCGATCAGCTTGCCGCCGGCCTCGGGCCGTTCGCGGTAGGCCACGCGCAGCACGCCGGCCGGCAGCGGTGCGCCGCCGGGCAGGGTGAGCGGCAGCAGCGCGCTGCGGGTGGTGTTGGGCACGTAGACGGCCACGCCCTGCGCCTTGGCCAGCTCCAGCGTCACGCCGGCAGCGGTGGTGAAGCTCACGCTGATGTCGCCGTACACGGAGCGGTTGCCCTCGCGCTCGATCTTCATCGACAGGGCGCCGCTCGGCTGGCCTGGGCCGGAGGGCATCAGCGCCAGCTGCGAGAGCTTGACCTGTGCCTGCGTCTGGCCCTGGCGCACGATGACCGGGATCGAGGCGCCGACCAGGGCCTGGATCACCACGCCGATCTCCTGCGAGCCTGGCTTGGCCAGCTGCTCCACATTGCTGGCACCAACGGCATCGGCCACGCGGTCGAGCTGCAGGTGCGAGCGGTACTCGCCTTCGGCCAGCTCGGCCGGCTTGCGCAGCAGGATGCGCACGACTTGCGAGCCGCCCGGAGGAATCGTGACCTGGTGCGGCGAGAACACCACCATGCCGTCGGCAAACTGCTCGCCAGGGCCGGGTGTCTCGATGGCGGTGAATTCGCCGTTGGGCCCCATGCGGCGGTTCACCATGTGCAGACGGTAGGTCTCCGGCTTGGTGCCCTGGTTCATCAGTTCCACCTGCGCGGCACGCTGCTTGCCGTCGAAGACGACGCGGGTGGGGAACAGCATCAGGTCGGCCTGCGCGGCGCCGGCCAGCATCAGCAGCGCGAGCGCGGCAAGCCAGCGACGGGATCGAAAGAGAAAGGTGTTCATGGGTAGTCCACGGTGACGTTGAACGAGCCCGTGTAGTTGCCGGGGGCCTGGGCGGCGGAGACGGTGAGCGTGGCGCCGACGGAGATGATCTGCGTACCGCCGCCTCCGAGCGGGATGTTGGCACCGCTGGGCGTGCTGACAAAGCTGTTGAGCGCCATGGTCGAGCCGCCGTTGGAGAGCACGACCGTGCCGTCGCTGGGCAGGGTGATGGTGTAGGTGGCGCCGGGCGTGCCGGTGAGCAGGAACTGGGCGGCCGAAGCCACGCCGCCGCTGGCCAGCACCACGTTGCCGGACTTGCTGCGTGCGCCCACGGCGTTCACGGTGATCGTGCCGCCCATGCCTGCGGCGAAGCTGCCGAAGGACAGGCCGGCGCTGTTGCTCAAGGACTGCGCCGGCGCATCGCCGGCGTACAGCGACGCCAGCAGCAGGGCGAGCGCGAGCGCTTCAGTTGAACGCGATCGTGATGGCGACCGGCTGATCTTCACTCGCTTGCTCCTTGCTCATGCGGGCCGTCACGGCCATCGCCAGTCCCTGTCCCAGCATGGCCGGGCCGCCCTCCAGCGTCAGCGGCGCCTCCGTGGGCACGGCCTGGCGGCTGGGCAGCTGCAGGGCCACCGGCTCGTCGCCGATACCGCCGATCACGCGCACCAGCACCGAGCCGATGAACGGGCCGGAGGGGTTGAGGCGTTGCAGGTAGAGGTCGAGCGCTGAGGCCGGCAGGCCGATCGGCACGGCTTCCACCACCGTGGCCGAGACATTGGCGGATCCGGGCGCGGCCCACGTGGGCGCGCCCGCCAGCGCCAAAGCGGTGGCAGTGAACGCGCCCAGGCGGCACCAGGCCGCCGGGCTTGTGGGGCCAGGCCGGAATTTCATGAGCAAGCAGTCGTCGGTGAGCCGTGGACTAGTTGTAGTCGACGCTGACGGTGATGGTGCCCGTGTAGGTGCCCGCGGTCTGCGTGGAACCCACCACGAGCGTGCCGCCCATGAAGATGTACGAAGTGGCGCCGGCCGGGGTGAAGGTGGCCGGCGTGCCCGAGGTGGCGCCCGTGGCGGTGGCGGCGTCAACCGCTTCCCAGAACGCCGTGAAGGTCATCGCGGTGCCCGGGCCCGTCAGCGTGGCGGGGGGCGTCACGGTGATGCCATAGATCTGGCTGGCCGTGCCGCCGACCGTGAACTTGGCCGCTGCGGGCGAACCGCCCGTGACCAGGGGGGCGGTGTTGCCGCCGGACAGCGCGCGCGAACCGTCGGTGGCCAGCGTGACCGTGCCGTTGCCCTGCACCACATTGCCGAACGAGAGGTCGACGTTCTTGGCGATGGTCATCGGCGTCAGCACGATGGCCGTTGCCGTGGCGGTGTCGCTGGCGGCTTGCGCGCCGGCGCTGGCCAAAAGAGTGACCAGCAGGCCGGCTTTGGCCATGGAAGAGAGAGCGTGCTTCATGATGGATTTCCTCCGTGATCGTCAGTCAGGCTCAGCTTTCCAACGGCGCTCTTGCTGGCGGAGTCCCTCTCCCGCCGCGCCCTTTATCAGCATGACCGTACTTGTGCGTTCTGAGCACAAGCGCATGTTGCGGGACCTCGTCCTACAAATATCGGACGAAAAGACCCCGCCTTAAAGGGCTATTCCCTAACGTTCAACTTCAGCGCAACAGGTTGTCGGTCCTTGTTGCACCGCAGCATGTCAGGGAAGCTGCAGCAAACTGAAGGGTCCGCGCCCGCTGGCGGCCGTGATCAGGCCCAGCACGCGGGCCGGCTCGGAGCCCAGCATGGCGTCGGTGAAACGCCAGGCCCAGTTGCCGCCGAGGGTGCCGGGCACGTTGATGCGGGCCTCGGTGCCCAGGCCCAGCACGTCCTGCAGCTGGTAGACCGAGATGTTGGCCACCGAGTTGGCGCAGGCTCGGATCATGGCCCAGTGCACGTCGTGCTCGCCGCAGGCGAGGTAGGAGCCGGCAAAGGCTCGCTCGCGCGTGGACGCGTTGCGCCACCAGCCCAGCACCGTGTCGTTGTCGTGCGTGCCGGTGTAGGCCACCGATTCGCGTGGCCACATGTGGGGCAGGAACTCGTGGTCGCCGTCACCGCCGAAGCCGAACTGCAAGATCTTCATGCCGGGGAAACCCAGTGAATCGCGCAGCTCGATCACGTCCTCGGTGATGAAGCCCAGGTCCTCGGCCACGATGGGCAGCGGCCCCAGGGCCTTCGTGATCGCGTCGAAGAGCGGCTTGCCCGGGCCCTGCAGCCATTGGCCGATGCGCGCGTCCATGCGCTCACCCGGGATCTCGTAATAGCCGGCGAAACCGCGGAAGTGGTCGATGCGGAACACGTCGGCCTGCGAGAGCGCGCGCTTCACGCGGGCCGTCCACCAGGCGTAGTTCTCGGCCGCCATGCGGTCCCAGCGGTAGAGCGGGTTGCCCCAGCGTTGGCCGTCCACCGACATCGCATCCGGCGGGCAGCCGGCGACCACGCGGGTGCCGAACTTCTCGTCCAGGTCGTAGAGATCGGGGCGCGACCAGCAGTCCGCGCTGTCGTGCGCCACGAAGATCGGCAGGTCGCCCATCAGCCGCACGCCGCGGCCGTTGGCATAGGCCTTGAGCGCCTGCGATTGCACGTCGAACTGCCATTGCACGAACTGCCAGAAGGCGAATTCGTCGGCGTTCTTGATGCGCGCTGCGGCCAGGGCTTCGGGCTTGCGGTTCGTCAGGTCGGCCGGCCAGGCCCACCAGGGCTGGCCGTTCAAGGGCGTGCGGATGGCCATGAAGAGGGCGTAGTCGTCCAGCCAATCGGCGGCGCTCTCGCACCAGGTCTTGAACTCGGCCTTGTGCGCCGCCGTGCCGCTGGCGAAGAAGCCGGCCGCCGCCTGGCGCAGCTGCTGCTCGCGCCACGGGATGTTGCTGCCGTAGTCGATGCGGTGCTCGTCGAAGGCGGGCAGCTCGCCCATCTTCAGCCAGCCGGCCGCGACCATGGGTTCGAAGGCGACGAGCCACGGGTTGCCCGCGAAGGCCGAGACGCCTTGATAAGGGCTGTCACCGGGGCCGATGGGCGTGATCGGCAGCAGCTGCCACAGCCTCTGGCCGGCACTCGCCAGCCAATCGACAAAGCGGTAGGCGCCGGGGCCGAAGTCGCCCGAGCCGTGCGGGCCGGGCAGGGAGGTGATGTGGGCGAGCACGCCCGAGCAGCGTTGGTTCAGGTTCATTCAGACAACCTCTTGACGGAGCGCCAGCAGCGAACGTGCGGGTGCGTGGAAATGGCTCGTTAGGGTGCCGAGCGGCAACTGGGCGCTGCTGTCGATTGCGAGGCGCCAGCGGCCTTGCGGCAACTGGAAGGCCACATCGTGCGGTTCCGGGTTGAAGATCAGCATCAGCTGGTCGCCCAGGCGTGCGCCAAAGGCCAGGCTGCCGTTGGCATTCCAGTCGTGCGCTTGCATGGCGTGACCCTGGGGTGTGATCCAGGCGATGCCGGCGTCGGTCAGCCATTCAGCCTGGCGCAGCAGCGGCTCCTCACGGCGCAGGGCGAGCAGCTGGCGCGTGAGGGCCAGCGTGCTCTCGTCGGCCTCGGGCCAGGAGAGCCAGCTGGTGGCGTTGTCCTGGCAGTAGGCGTTGTTGTTGCCCTGCTGGCTGTTGGCGATCTCGTCACCGGCACACAGCATCGGCGTGCCTTGGGCCAGCAGCAGCGTGGCGAGCATGGCGCGGCGGGTGCGCGCGCGCGCTTCGAGCACGCCGGCATCGGCCGTCGGGCCTTCGGCGCCAAAGTTGCAGGAGAGCTCGTTGTCGCGGCCGTCGCGGTTGTCTTCGCCGTTGGCGTGGTTGTGCTTCTGCTCATACGCCACCACGTCGGCCAGCACCCAGCCGTCGTGCACGGAGACGAAATTGATCGAGGCCTGCGGCGAGCGCTGGCCGTGGCGGAACACATCGCTGGAGGCGAGGAAGCGCCGCGCCAGCTCGCCCCGGCTCACACCCTTGCCGAGCCAGTAACCGCGCACGGCATCGCGGAACTTGTCGTTCCATTCCATGAAGCGGCCGGGGAAACGGCCCAGCTGGTAGCCGTCGTAGGCCGCGTCCCAGGGTTCGGCGATCAGGTGCACGCCGCTGAGGATCGGATCCTGGCGCATCGCGGTGAAGAAGGCCGCATGCGGATCGAAGCCGCGATCGGTGCGGCCCAGCACGGGGGCCAGGTCGAAGCGGAAGCCGTCCACGCCCATCTCCTGCACCCAGTAGCGCAGCGAGTCGAGCACGAACTGCGTGACGCGCGGATGCGCGCAATGCAGCGTGTTGCCGCAGCCGGTGAGGTTCTCGTTGCGCGTCGGGTCGTCGCTCTGCAGCCGGTACCAGCTCCTGTTGTCCAGGCCTCGGAAGGAGATCGATGGGCCGAACTCGTTGCCTTCGGGCGTGTGGTTGTAGACCACGTCGAGCACGACCTCGATGCCCGCCGCATGCAGATCCCGCACCATGGCGCGGAACTCTTCCGTGACCCGCGTCGGATCGTCGCGATGCACCGCCTGCGCCAGCCGCGGATCGGGAGCGAAGAAGCCCAGCGTGTTGTAGCCCCAGTAGTTGGGCAGGCCCTTGTCGGCCAGGTGCGGCTCGGAGATCGCGTACTGCACCGGCAACAGCGAAAGCGTGGTCACGCCCAGCGACTTGAAGTGGGCAATCGCTGCCGGATGCGCGATGCCGGCGTAGGTGCCGCGCAGCTCGGCCGGCACTTCGGCGTGCAGCATGGAGAAGCCCTTGACGTGGACTTCGTACATCACCAGATCGGCGCAGGCATGGCGCGGTGCGCTGGTGCGCGGCGAAGCTTCGAGCGGCGGCGCTGCAGGTGCCACACGGGCCTTCAACGCATGGACGCTGTTGTCGCGATGGTCGAAGCTGCGCGGACCGTCCGGATGGCCGATCTCGTAGCCGTGGTGTTCGGCTCGCCAGGTGAAGTGGCCGACGATCTCGCGCGCATACGGGTCGAGCAGCAGCTTCTTCGCGTTGAAGCGATGGCCCTGCTGCGGCGCGTAAGGGCCGTCGGCGCGCAGGCCGTAGACCAGACCCGGTGCCAGGCCCGGGAGGAAGCCGTGGAACACACCATCGTGCGGTCCGTGCAGCGCATAGCGCGTGATCTCGCGCTGGCCGGCGGCGTCGAAGATGCAGAGCTCGATGCGCGTGGCGTTCTCGGACCAGACGGCGAAGTTGATGCCGCCGTCGCGTGCGTGCGCGCCGAGCGGCTCGTGGCGGCCTTGGAGGATGTGCTCAGGCAGGTGCATGAGGAGTCAGGAAAAGGGTTGCCAGCGGTGGCAGTGTCAATGTGATGTGGCTGTCAGCAACGGGCAGTACGCCGTTGCCAACGCCGCTGCCACCATAGTGCGGGGCGTCGGTGTTGAGTATCTCGCGCCAGACCTTCACATCGTCTCCAGAAGGCACGCGATAGCCGTGCCGCACGACGGGCGTGAAGTTGGCGACGACGATGATTTCGCGACCCTGGCCGTCGCGCCGCTTCCAAGCGAGCGCCGACTGCTCGGCGTCGTCCTTCACCAGCCACTCGAAGCCTTCGGGCATGCAGTCGAGGCGATGCAATGCGGGTTCGCTGCGATACAGCGCATTGAGATCGCGCACCAGCTGCTGCACACCACGGTGCGGGTGGTCGCCGAGCAGCTCCCACGGCAGCGATTCCTCGAAGCGCCAGTCGCCGTGCGGCGCGAACTCCTGGCCCATGAAGAGCAGCTTCTTGCCCGGGTGGCCCCACATGAAGCCGTAGTAGGCGCGCAGATTGGCGAACCTCTGCCACTCGTCGCCGGGCATCTTGTCCAGCATCGAGCCCTTGCCGTGCACCACTTCGTCGTGCGAGATCGGCAGCACGAAGTTCTCGCTGAAGCCGTAGACCAGGCCAAAGGTCAGCTTGTCGTGGTGCCAGCGACGGTGAATCGGGTCCTCATGGATGTAGCGCAGCGTGTCGTTCATCCAGCCCATGTTCCATTTGTAGTGGAAGCCCAGGCCGCCGTTGTACGTGGGCGTGGAGACGCCGGGGAACGAGGTCGATTCCTCGGCCACGGTGATGGCGCCCGGTGCCTCGGTGCCGATTCGTTCGTTGACGAGCTTGAAGAGGCTGATCGACTCGTAGTTCTCGCGCCCGCCATGGATGTTGGGCACCCACTCGCCGCTCGGTCGCGAGTAGTCGCGATAGAGCATCGACGCCACGGCGTCCACGCGCAGGCCGTCGATGCCGTAACGCTCCAGCCAGAACAACGCGCTGCCGGCGAGGAACTGCCGCACCTCGGGCTTGCCGAAGTCGTAGATCAGCGTGTTCCAGTCGCGGTGGAAGCCTTCGCGGGGATCTGCGTATTCGTACAGCGGCGTGCCGTCGAACTGCGCGAGGCCGTGGGCGTCGACGGGGAAGTGCGCCGGCACCCAGTCGAGCAGCAAGCCGAGGCCCGCGGCATGGCAGGCATCGACGAAACGTGCGAAAGCCTCGGGCGGGCCAAAGCGAGCGGTGGGCGCGAACAGGCCCAGCGTCTGGTAGCCCCAGGAACCGTCGAAGGGATGCTCGGAGACGGGCATCAGCTCGACGTGAGTGAAGCCCAGTGCGCTGACATAACCCGGCAGTTCGGCGGCGAGTTCGTCCCAGCTGCAAAAGCGCCCGTCCGGCTTCTTCCAGGAGGCTGGATGCACCTCGTAGATGCTGACGGCAGCGTGGCGCTCGTTGGCTGCTGCGCGTGCAGCCGGCAGCGTTCGTTTGGGCGGCAGCGGCGCAACGATGCTGGCATTGGCCGGCCGCATCTCGGCGGCAAAGGCGTAAGGATCGGCCTTCAATGGCAGCAACGCACCGGCGGCGTTCTCCAGCTCGTACTTGTAGATCGCGCCGGCCTTCACACCCGGCACGAAGACGGCCCAGATCGGTCCTGTGCGTTCGAGCGGGTGCCGGCGGCCGTCCCAAGCGTTGAAATCGCCAGCAACGCTGACGCGCTTGGCGTTCGGCGCCCAGACGGCGAAGCGTACGCCATCCCTGACGAGGTGCGCACCCAGCAGTTCGTAGGGCCGCGGGTGTTCGCCGCGCGCGAGCTGCTCCAGCTCCGACGCGGCAAACAGCGGGGCCTTTCTCGCCATGTTCAGGCGCGCAGGCTGTCCTGCGACCAGACGCGCTCGACGTACTCGGCGATCGTGCGGTCCGACGAGAACCAGCCCATGCCGGCGATGTTGAGCACGACCTTGTGCAGCCAGGCATCGCGCTGCGCAAACAACGCGTCCACCTTCGACTGCGCGGTCACGTAGTCAGCGAAGTCGGCCATCAGCAGATAGACGTCGCTGCCCAGCAGCTTGTCGGTCAGGCCGCGGTAGCGGGCGCTGTCGCCGGCAGAGAAGCTGCCGCCGGCAATCGCGTCGATCACGCGCTTGAGCTGGGCGTTGCCTTCGTAGTAGAGGCGCGGGTCGTAGCCCAGGGCCTTGAGTTGCTCGACGGCCTCGGTGCGCAGGCCGAAGGTGAACATGTGCGCTTCGCCGAAGGCCTCGGCCATCTCGATGTTGGCGCCGTCCCAGGTGCCGATGGTCAGCGCGCCGTTGAGGGCGAACTTCATGTTGCCGGTGCCCGAGGCTTCGGTGCCCGCCGTGGAGATCTGCTCCGACAGGTCGGCCGCCGGCATGATCATCTCGGCCAGCGAGACGCTGTAGTTGGGCAGGAAGACGAGCTTGAGCTTGTCGCCCACGCGCGGATCGCTGTTCACCACGCGGGCGATGTCGTGGGCCAGCTGGATGATGCTCTTGGCCGCCGCATAGGCCGAGGCGGCCTTGCCCGCGATGATGACCGTGCGCGGCACCCAGGCCTGGGACGGATCGGCCACGATGGCCTGGTAGCGGGCCACGACATGCAGCAGGTTCAGCAGCTGGCGCTTGTATTCGTGGATGCGCTTGACCTGCACGTCGAACAGGCTGTCCACGTTCAGCGTCAAGCCCAGCTCGCGTTGCACGTAGGCGGCGAGGCGCTCCTTGTTGGCACGCTTCACGGCCGAGAGTTCGGTGCGGAAGCTCGCGTCGTCCGCCAGTGGTGCCAGCTTCTTCAGCTCGATCAGGTCCTGGCGCCAGCCGGTGCCGATGCGCGCATCGACCAACGCGGACAGCGCCGGGTTGGCCTGTTCCACCCAGCGGCGTGGCGTCACGCCGTTGGTGACGTTGTGGAAGCGCTCGGGGAAGAGCAGGGCGTAGTCGGCAAAGATGGTCTTGACCATCAGCTCGGAGTGCAGCGCGGCCACGCCGTTGACGCGGTGCGAGGCCACGATGCTGAGCGCGGCCATGCGCACGCGGCGCTCGCCGCCGTGGCCGCCGTAGCCGTGGGCCTCGTCGATCAGCGAGACGCGGCGGATGAGGCCCGTGTCGCCAGGGAAGCGCTTGGACACCTCGGTCAGGAAGCGGTGGTTGATCTCGTAAATGATCTCGAGGTGGCGCGGCAGCAGGGCCTCGAACATGCGCACGGGCCAGGTCTCCAGCGCCTCGGGCATCAGCGTGTGGTTGGTGTAGCTCACCGCCTCGCGCGTGATCGCCCAGGCGGCGTCCCAGGGCAGGCCGTGCTCGTCGAGCAGCAGGCGCATCAGCTCGGCCGGGGCGAGGGCCGGGTGGGTGTCGTTCAGATGGATGGCGTTGGCGCGGCCCAGTTCCGAGATCGAGCGGCCCTCGTGCAGATGGCGTGCGATCAGGTCTTGCAACGAGGCGCTGACGAGGAAGGCTTCTTGCTTGAGGCGCAGCTCGCGGCCGGACTCGGTGCTGTCGTCGGGGTAGAGCACCCAGTTCAGGCTGTCGGCCGCCACTTGCGCACGAGCTGCGCCGGCGTAGTCGCCCTTGCAGAAGGTGGCGAAGTCGATGGTGCCGGCGGCGGTGGCGTGCCACTGGCGCAGCGTGGCCACGCGTTGGCTGTGGTGGGCGGGGACGATGAAATCGTGGGCCGAGGCCTCGATCTCTTCGGCCGGGAGCCAGCGGTGCTGGCCGCCTTCGATCTGCACGCGACCGCCGAAGCCGACGCGGTAGCGGACCTCGGGTCGGGCGACTTCCCACGGCGCGCCCAGACGCATCCAGTCGTCCGGCGCCTCGACCTGGCGGCCCTGCTGGATCGCCTGGGCGAACATGCCGTAGCGGTAGCGCAGGCCGTAGCCGAAGGAGGGCAGGCCCAGTTCGGCAAAGGAATCGAGGAAGCAAGCGGCCAGGCGGCCCAGGCCGCCGTTGCCCAGCGCCGCATCGGGTTCGGCTTCGAGCACGTCGGACAGCGACTGGCTGCCCAGCGCCTGCTGCAGCGGCTCGTGCAGGCCCAGCGCCGCGACGGCGTTGGACAGCGCGCGGCCCATCAGGAATTCCATCGACAGGTAGTGCACGCGACGCACCGGTGCATTGACGGGGCGGGCGGCGTCGGCTGCTTGCGTTTCAGCCCAGCGCTGGGCCAGCAAGCCGCGGCAGGCGACGGCCGCGGCGCGCAGCGCCGTGCGGGGGCTGGGACTGACGCCCGCTTGGGCCAACTCGGCGGCGTACGCTGCAGCGAAGGCCGTCTCGGCGGCGGTGGGGGACTTCGAGGCCATGGTCGAGCCTTTGCGGGTCAGAAACGAGATGCTCATTTTGTAGTTTGACTACATGTTCGATTTTTGGATTTGAACACAAGTTGTTGATTCGATTGAAAACAATCGAGTTACGAGCGCGTTTTCCCTCTTGGCCATGCTGTTAAATCTATGTATATTCTCTACAAAATCCAAGCAAATCCGGAGACAGGCAGTGGCTGACGTTCAACTCCGCCAGGTCGAAAAGGCCTACGGCGAGACCCGCATCCTTCATGGCATTGACCTGGAGATCCGCGACGGCGAGTTCATGGTCTTCGTCGGTCCCTCGGGCTGTGGCAAGAGCACCCTGCTGCGCACCATCGCCGGGTTGGAAGAGATCACTGGCGGCGAGCTGCGCATCGGCGACCGGCTGGTGAACGACGTGCCGCCGGCCGATCGCGGCATCGCCATGGTGTTCCAGTCGTATGCGCTCTACCCGCACATGAACCTGTTCGACAACATGGCCTTCGGCCTCAAGCTGGCCAAGGTGCCGCCGGCCGAGATCGACACGGCCGTGCGCAATGCGGCGCGCATCCTCCATATAGAACACCTGCTGGCGCGCAAGCCCAAGGACCTGAGCGGCGGCCAGCGCCAGCGCGTGGCCATCGGCCGCGCCATCGTGCGCAAGCCCGAGGTCTTCCTGTTCGACGAGCCGCTGTCCAACCTGGACGCCGCCCTGCGCGTGCGCATGCGCTACGAGTTCGCCAAGCTGCACGAGGACCTGAAGACAACGATGGTCTACGTCACGCACGACCAGGTGGAGGCCATGACGCTGGCCGACCGCATCGTCGTGCTGCAGGCCGGCCGCGTGGAGCAGGTTGGCACGCCGCTGGAGCTGTACGAGCAGCCGGACAACCTCTTTGTGGCCGGCTTCATCGGCAGCCCGAAGATGAACTTCATCAGCGCGGAGCTGGTCAGCGCGAGCAATGTCCAGGCCGTGCTGCGCCTGGCGGACGGCGCGCAGATCCGCGCCAACGTGGATGCCTCGCGCGCCAAGCCGGGCGCCAAGGTCACGCTGGGCATTCGCCCTGAGCACTTCGAGATTGGTGGCACGGAGAACCTGCTGTCCACCACCGTCACCTTCGTCGAATCGCTGGGCGGCACCACGCATGCCTACTGCGCCTACCCGGGCGTGGAAGACGCCCTGACGTGTGAGTTCGACGGACGCACCCGCGTGCGCTCGGGCGATCCGCTCTCGCTGGCACTGCCGGCTGAATATTGCTATCTCTTCGACGATCAGGGCCTCGCGTTCAAGCGCCAGGCCCCGCAGGCGGCCGCGGCATGAGGCGCGTGCTGGCCCTGGCGCTGACGGCGGCTGCCCTCGGCGCCAGCACACTTGCGCACGCCGAGCCCAAGTCGCACACGCTGCTCGTCTGGATCAACGCCGACAAGGCCTACACCGGCCTGCAGAAAGTGGGCAATGCCTTCGAGCAGGCAACGGGCGTGAAGGTCGTCGTCGAGCATCCGGTCGATGCACCCGACAAGTTCCAGCAGGCTGCCGGCGCCGGCAAGGGCCCGGACATCTTCTGCTGGCCGCACGACCGCGTGGGCGAGTGGGTGAAGGCCGGCCTGCTCACGCCACTGGCTGTGCGCAAGAGCCTGCGCGATTCGGTCGAGGAGCAGGCCTGGAACGCCTTCACCTACAAGGGCCGCGTCTGGGGCTATCCGATCGCCATCGAGACCACGGGCCTCATCTACAACAAGGCCCTCGTGCCCAAGCCGCCGGCCAGCTGGGAAGAGCTGATCGAGCTGGACAAGCAGCTCCAGAAGCAAGGCAAGCACGCCGTGCTCTGGGATTACAACAAGAGCTTTTTCTCCTGGCCGATGCTGGCTGGCGCGGGCGGCTCGATCTTCGGCCGCGACGCGCAGGGCGACTTCGATCCGCGCCAGGTGGGCGTGAACAACGCCGGCGCGCTGGCCGGTGCCGAGATGATCAAGCGCCTGATCGAAGGCGGCACCATGCCGCGCGGCGCGCGCTATGCCGAGATGGAAACCGGCTTTGCGCGTGGCAATGTGGCGATGATGATCTCGGGCCCCTGGGCCTGGGACAACGCGCGCCGCGCCAAGATCGACTTCGGCGTCGCGCCGATTCCGGCCGTTATCAATGGCAAGCCCAGCAAGAGCTTTGTCGGCGTGCTCGGCTGCATGATCGCCGCGCCCAGCAAGCAAAAGGACATCGCGCGCGAGTTCCTCGAGAACCAGCTGATGAAGCCCGAATCGCTGAAGACGCTGGACGCCGACGTGCCCATCGGCGTGCCGGCCAACAAGGCCTTCTATGCGGAGCTGTCCGTCAACCCGCTGATCAAGGCCAGCATGGCCAATGCACGCGCGGGTGAGCCGATTCCGAACATCCCCGAGGTGGGCCGCTTCTGGACCGCGATGGATGCGGCGCTGGAGGCCGTGACCAATGGCCTGCAATCGCCCAAGGACGCGCTCGACGGCGCCGCTGGCCGCATGCTGCTCAAGCAGTAAGTAAGACAAGAAGAACATGAACTACAGCACTTTGCCGGCGACAAAGCTCGAGCGCCTCGTGCGGCTGCTGCGTTGGCCGATCACCGGGCTGGCCGCACTGGCCGCGCTCTACACCGTCTTCCTGATCTACACCTCGGGCCAGACCTCGTGGGCCGTGGGCGCGCTGGTCCTCTTCGGCGCCGCCTTCTATGTGTATGTGCTCAGCGAGCAGTTCGCCTACCGTTATCTCTTCCCCGGTGTGGCGGGCATGCTGGTGTTCATCGCCTTTCCGCTGGTGTTCACGGCGCAGATCGGGTTCACGAACTATTCGTCGGCGCATTTGCTGAGCGAGGACCGCGCGCGTGCGACGCTACTGGATCGCGTGGATCCGGTGCTGGAGCAGGTGCAGCGCTTCACGCTGCATGCCGACGGCGCGGCCTATCGCCTGGCCTTGCATGAAGGTGAGGACGAAAGCTCGGCCGTTCGCTGGGTCTCGCCGCCGCTGGCCTTGAAGAAGGCCGCCATGATCGAGATGGAAGCGCTGGGCTCCACGCCCCTGCAGCCGGCGCTTTCGCTCAAGGCCGTGATCGAGCATCGCGAGGCGCTGATGCAGCTCTCGCTGAAAGTGGCGGGCGCCGCTGAACCGCTGCGTTATCTCGGTCTGCGCGAATACGGCCCGGTGCGCGAGCAATGGCGGGCTGAGGCCGATGGCGGCCTGCTGCGCGTGGAAGACGGCAAGCACTTCAAGCCCAACCGCGGCGAAGGCTTCTTCGAAAGCACCGACGGCGAACACCTCCAGCCCGGCTTCAAGGTCAACGCGGGCTGGCGCAACTACGCCCGCATGGTGCTGGACGCCGAGTTCCGCAGCCCCTTCCTCTCGATCTTCGTGTGGACGGTGATGTTCGCGCTGATCACGGTCGTCTGCTGCACGGCGCTGGGCATGATGCTGGCCGTGCTCTTGAACTGGGAAGACCTGCGCGGCCGCACGCTCTACCGCACGCTGGTCTTCCTGCCGTACGCGGTGCCGGGCTTCATCTCCATCCTCGTATTCAAGGGCCTGTTCAACCAGAACTTCGGCGAGATCAACGCCATCCTGAACGCGGTGTTCGGCGTCAAGCCCGCCTGGTTCGCCGACCCGCTGCTGGCCAAGACCATGCTCTTGATCGTCAACGTGTGGCTCGGGTATCCGTACGTGATGATCCTGTGCTCGGGCTTGCTCAAGAGCATCCCGTCCGATCTGTACGAAGCCTCGGCCCTGGCCGGCGCCGGCCCCTGGACCAACTTTGCCAAGATCACCGCGCCGCTGATCATCAAGCCGCTGGCGCCGCTGCTGGTCAGCGCGTTTGCCTACAACTTCAACAACTTCGTGCTGATCGCGCTGCTGACTGACGGCCGCCCCGACTTCCTCTCCACCAAGATCCCGGCAGGGCAGACCGACATCTTGGTCTCGTACACCTACCGCATCGCCTTCCGCGATTCGGGCACGGACTACGGCTTGGCCGCGGCGATCTCTACGCTGATCTTCCTGCTGGTGGCGACGATGTCGCTGGTGAATCTCCGCCTGATGAAGAAAGCGCAGGGTTAAGCACATGGCCATCGTCCGAGGCAAACAAGCACGCTGGCGCGTCATTGCGGCCCACGCCTTCCTGATCGGCTTTCTGATCATCACGCTGTTCCCGCTCGCGGCGGTCGTGTCCATCTCGCTGCGCCCCGGCAACTTCGCTACCGGCAGCCTGATCCCCGAGACCATCAGCCTGGAGCACTGGCAGCTCGCTTTGGGCATTCCGTACCAGGCGCCGGATGGCACGCTGGTGCAGCCGCCATTTCCGGTGCTGACCTGGCTGTGGAACTCGATCAAGGTGGCGAGCATCTCGGCCTTCCTGATCGTCTTCATCTCCACCAGTGCAGCCTATGCGTTTGCGCGGCTGAAGTTCCCCTTCCAGAAGAGCGTGCTCAACACCATGCTCCTGCTGCAGATGTTCCCGGCCGTGCTGGCCCTGGTGGCCATCTACGCGATCTTCGAGACCATCGGCAACTATGTGCCCTTGCTGGGCCTGGAGACGCACGGCGGCCTGGTGCTGGCCTACCTTGGCGGCGTGGCTACGCACATCTGGACGATCAAGGGCTACTTCGAGACCATCCCCGTGGAGATCGAGGAAAACGCCAAGGTGGACGGCGCCACGCACTGGCAGGCGTTCTCGCGCGTGCTGCTGCCGATGGCCGTGCCCATCCTGATGGTGGTCTTCGTGCTGGCCTTCATCGGCACGATCATCGAATACCCCGTGGCTTCGATCTTGCTGCGCGAGGAGGGCAACCTCACGCTGGCCGTGGGCGCCAAGTACTACCTCAACGACCAGCGCTTCCTGTGGGGCGACTTCGCCGCAGCGGCCGTGCTCTCGGGTCTGCCGATCACGTTGGTGTTTTTGCTGGCGCAGCGCTGGATCGTCTCCGGCCTGACCTCTGGCGGAGTGAAAGGCTAGTGAAGCGCCGCGCCGCCCTTGCCGGCTTGTCGAGCCTGCTGGCTTCTCCCGCCTTTGCAACGACCGTTCTCGCCGATCGATCGCGTTATGCCAGCGTCTTCGACAAGCCACTGGTCCAGGAAATGGCTGCACGCGAGGCGGACTGGCGCATCGGCGGCATCGTCTACCAGGTGCTGGTGGACCGCTTCGCGCCGAGCCGTCACCTCGACGCCAAGCGCGCGCTCTACCCGGCACCCAAGCGATTGCACGACTGGAGCGAAACGCCCAAGGCCGGCACGTACATCGAGAGCGAAAAGCTCTGGAGCCATGAGATCGACTTCTGGGGCGGCGACCTGGACAGCCTGGCGGGCAAGCTCGACTACATCGAGCGGCTCGGCGCCGACGTGCTCTACCTGAACCCGATCCACACGGCCTACACCAACCACAAGTACGACGCGCTGGACTACAAGGGCGTCTCGCCCGAGTTCGGCACGCGCCAGGACGTGAAGAAGCTGGCGGCCGAGGCGCATCGGCGCGGCATGAAGTTCGTGCTCGACGGCGTGTTCAACCACATGGGCCGCAACTCGCCGATGTTCAAGAGCGCGGAAGCGGATCCGAAGAGCCGCTACCGCAGCTGGTTCGATTTCGACAAGCGCTACAAGGGCGGCGCGCGTGCCTGGGTGGGCGCGCAGAACCTGCCCGAGCTGAACCTCGAGAACCCTGAGGTGCAGAAGTACATCTGGGGCGCGCCGGATTCCGTCGTGCGCGGCTGGCTGCGCGACGGCGTGGACGGCTGGAGGCTCGACGTGGGCTTCGAAATCGGCCCGGCGCTGCTGGGCGAACTGACGAAGGCCGCGCATGCGCAGAAGCCCGGCTCGCTCGTGCTCGGCGAGGTGGCCAACTACCCGCGCGACTGGTTTCCGGCGCTGGACGGCATCCTGGGCTTCACGCTGCGACGGATCATGATCTCGCTCGCCTCGGGCCAGCTCTCGCCCGACCAGGGCAGCCGCTGGATCGCGCGCATGATCGAGGACACCGGCATCGAGAACATGCTGCGCTCGTGGATCTACCTCGACAACCACGACACGCCGCGCCTGGCGACCACGCTGCCCGAGCGCTCGCAAGCGCGCCTGGCGCAGCTGCTGATGCTCACGCTTCCTGGCTCGCCCAATCTCTATTACGGCAGCGAGCTCGGCATGGCCGGCGGCGACGACCCGCAGATGCGCGCGCCGATGCGCTGGGACTGGGTTCGTGACGACAACGAGGTGCTGGCCTTCACCCGCAAGCTGATCTCGCGGCGCAAGCAGCGTCGTGCACTGCGCATCGGCAACTACCGGCCGCTGGACACGCAAGGCCTGCTGGCCTTCGAGCGCTACACCGAGCGTGCGCTGGACGCGGTGGTGATGGTCTTCAACTTCAGCGACCAGGAAGTCGAGCAGCGCCTGCTCCTGCCGGACGGCAAGCAGATGGACGGCTCGCGCTGGCTCTGCGAGTTGACGGGCCAGCTGTTCTACATGTCGTCCGCGCTGATGACGGTGAAGCTGGCGCCGCGCAGCGCGCTGATGCTGGTGCCCGAAGGCGCCGTGGTGGACGGGTACACGAACTACAAGCGCGTGCTCTAGGCCTCGACTTCCGCCTCAGGCTCCTGCAAGGGCGAAGTCTTGCCATCACGCAGCAGCCCGACCGCCATCACCGCGCAGCTCAGCAGCACGACCAGGATCAGCGCCCCGCGCGGAAACGCAGCCGGCACGAACTGTGCCGGCAGGCTGTAGAACAGCAGCACCGTGATCAGCCCGCGCGGCGAGGCCCACAGCAGCGGGCGCACGGGCCGGATGCCCAGTAGCCACAGCACCGGCGCGCGCAGGCCGAAGATCAGCGCCACGGCGCCGATGGCGATCGCCCAGGTCTGCCAATCGGCCAGCGTGGCCAGGTCGGTGTCATAGCCAAGCATCAGGAAGAAGAAGGTCCGTACGAGGAAGGTGGCCTCAGCGGTCAGGTGCTTGAGCTTGTCCAGCTCCTGCCCGTAGTGCGGGCTGTACAGGCCCTGCAGCTGCTTCACATGGCGGATCAGGTGCGGGTTGTTGAGCAGCAGGCCGAGGATCAGCACGATCAGCAGCGGCGAGAGGTGCAGCGCCTTGGCGCCACCATAGACCATCAGCAGCGCGAAGATCAGCGGCAGGAACTTGACGTGGCCCTCCAAGTGGCTGACGAGCCAGACCATGGCCAGGCCGACGGCGCTGCCGATCACGAGCACGGTGAGGCCGCCGCCGAGGAAGTTGCCGACGGCGCCGCCCGTGTCGGTGGCCGTGACCAGCAGGGCGTTGAACACCATCACGCCGAGGATGTCGGACCAGGAGCTCTCGTAGACGACGAATTCGCGCGTCTCGCCTTCGAGCACTTCGGCACTGGGAATCGCCACGGCGCTGCTGATCACGGCAAACGGCGTGGCCAGCAGCAGGGCCGGCAGCCAGGCCAGGCTGAACACCGCATGCAGCGCCGCGCCGATCACGGCGGTGCAGAGAACGACGCCGAAGGCCGCAGCGCCGAAGGTGCGCAGCAGGAAGGCGCGGCGGCCCGGGTGCAAGTCCAGGTCCAGCGCGCCTTCCAGCACGATGAGGATCAGGCCGATGGTGCCGACCAGGGGCAGCAGGCCATCGGGCAGCGGATGGTTGACGCCTTGGCGCGTCAGCACCTCGCGCAGCGCGATGCCGGTGCTGAGCAGGAAGATCACCGCAGGCAGCCGCAGCACGCGGGCCAGGTGCGAGTACCAATAAGAGAGCAGGACGGCGGCGCTGATGCCGATCAGGGCGAATTCGGTGGGCATGCCCCGATCGTATCGAGCCTCGGCTAGATCTTCGGTGCCTTGCAGTTGAGCGCGATGAACTCTTCGTGCGCGGGCATGTAGTCCACGCAGTGGCCGATGACGTCCTTCACGCTGTCCAGGTACTCCAGCGTTTCCTTCTCGTCGATCAGGTCGGCCAGCGCGTGATAGCCCTGGGCCTGGAGGTTCTGACCGTGCATGACCTGCAGCCAGCCCACTTCGGCGAACAGCTCGCTGCCTTCGCGCACGATGCGGCCGTTGCGCTTGTACAGCTCGATCTTGTTGCGCAGCTCGTCGGGAATGGACATCTGCTGGCAGTGGCGCCAGAAGTCGGCGTCGTCGCGCTGGTTGACGTGGTAGTGCAGGATCAGGAAGTCGCGGATGCGCTCGTACTCCCAGCGCGAGAGGCGGTTGTACTCGGCGATGTCGGCGTCATCAAAGCCGCGGTGCGGGAAGAAGTCGATCAGCCGCGAGATTGCCGTCTGCACGAGATGGATGCTCGTGGACTCCAGCGGTTCCATGAAGCCGCTGGCCAGGCCGATGGAGACGACGTTGCGGTTCCAGCTCTTCTTGCGCATGCCGGTGGTGAACTTGAGCATGCGCGGCTGGGCCAGCGGTTTGCCGTCGAGGTTCTGCAGCAGGATGTCCTCGGCCTCGTTCGGCTGCATGAAGCCGCTGCAGAAGACATGGCCGTTGCCGATGCGGTGCTGCAGCGGGATACGCCATTGCCAGCCGGCCGTGTGCGCCGTGGCGCGCGTGTAGGGCAGCAGGCTGGGGGCGCTTTCGCAGGGCACAGCGATGGCGCGGTCGCAGGGCAGCCAGTGGGACCAGTCTTCGTAGCCGGTATGCAGCACTTGCTCAATCAGGAGGCCGCGGAAGCCGGAGCAATCGACGAACAGTTCGCCCGGCACATTGCGGCCGTCCTCCAGCACCAGCGATTGCACGCGGCCGCTGAGGCCCGAGAGGCGTGCATCGATGATCTTGCCTTCAATGCGCTGCACGCCACGCGCTTCGGCGTACTTGCGCAGGTAGCGCGCGTAGAGGCTGGCGTCGAAATGAAAGGCATAGGCGATCTCGGCTAGCGGCGAGTTGCCGGCGTCGCTCACCGGCCGCATGAACTTGCCGGCCGCGGCGGCGCGGCGGGTGATGGAGTAGTCGGCCAGATCGCCGACCTTGCCTAGCTGGTGGTACTTGCGCCAGTAGTGCTCGAAAGGCACGGTGCCCAAGGCCTGGCCGATGCGGCCGAAGCCGTGCATGTAGCGCTCGCCCATGCGGCCCCAGTTCACGAACTCGATGGCCAGCTTGAAGGTGGCTTGCGTCTCGCGGATGAATTCGTTCTCGTCGATCTCCAGCACCTGGTTGTAGCGCTGGATCATCGGGATCGTGGCCTCGCCGACGCCCACGGTGCCGATCTCATCGGATTCGACGACGGTCACCTCGACCTTGCCCTTGAGGATCTTGGCCAGGGCGGCGGCAGTCATCCAGCCGGCAGTGCCGCCGCCGACGATGACGACTTTGCGGATCAATTGCTGTTGTTCCATGTCTCAAGCGTAGTGAGAAAAAGCCCCTGCCGGACGATACCGGACAGGGGCTTCAGAAAACCTGCAGAGACGATCAGAACTTGTAGTTCACGCCCATCAGGTAGGTCTTGCCATACTTGCGGTTGACCGACGGGTCGTTGGGCGACTGCTTGTACTCGACGTACGGCGCGTTGTTCTGGTTGTTGGCCTGAGCCAGCAGAGACAAGCCCTTCAGCCAGCCTTCGCGGAACTCGTAGGAGATCTGCGCGTCGGTGATGCGCTCGTTCTTGATGTAGACGAGCTGGCTGTCGCCGTACTGGTCGGTGATGTTGCCGACGAAGTCCGAACGGTAGCGTTGGCCGATGCGAGCCTCGAAGCCCCACTTCTCGAAGTAGATCGCGAAGCCTTCGGTGCGCTTGGACAGGCCAGGCAGCGGGATCGTCGGCGTCGTGATGTTGTTGTTGAAGCCACTCGTGGGCAGGCTGATCGAGCTGTGGTTGCTGGCGAAGTTGGCCTGGATGCCGAAGCCGTCGAGCCAGCTGGTCAGCACGTTCAGCGGCAGCGAAGCGGACAGTTCGATGCCGTTGATGTTGCCGCCCGAGCCATTGCGCGGTGCAGTCAGGGTGCCCAGGGTCGAGCCGCTCGGCGGCAGCGCCGTGGACGCCGTGACGAACGGCGCGTAGTCGAAGCCCACTGGCGTGCGCACGATGTAGGTGCTGAGCTTCTTGTAGAAGAAGGCGGCACTCACGTAGGCCTTGTTGCCCCAGTACTTCTCGTAGGAGATGTCCAGTGCATCGGCACGGAAGGGCTTGAGCTGCGGGTTGCCGCCGCTGCCGGTGAAGCGGGCAGGGCTCTGCGTGTTGTCGACGCTGAACTCCATGCTGGCGCGCATGTCGTCCAGGGTCGGGCGAGCCATCTGGCGGGCCAGACCCAGGCGCAGCGTGTTGCCGTTGCCCAGGTCGCCGACCAGGTTCAGGCTCGGCAGCACGTCGTAGTAGGTCTTGCCGCTGGTGGTGGTGGAGAAGTTGCAGACGTCGCCGGGGCAGCTGGCGGCGTCGGCGTTGAAGGCCGTCGAGCTCTGCTCGGTGCGGATGATCTGCAGGCCGGCGTTACCGCGCACCGGGATGCCGCCCAGGCTGCTGTCGATGTTGGACTTGATGTAGCCGGTCGTGACCTTCTCGCTGACGGTCCAGTTCTTGTTGGCAATGTCCGGGACCAGCTTGGGCGCGATGTTGTAGACCGTGCCGATCGAACCGTCCGGATCCCAGGCCAGGTAGGGCAGGCCGGTGGCCGGTCCGATGGCCTTGGCGGCGTTCGGTGCGGTGGCGCCGGCATACGGATCGCTGGAGCCGGCGATGACCAGGCGGCCTTCGACGTAGGTGCGCTCCTTCTTGCGGTCGGAGTAGTTGATGCCGAAGTCCACGTCGCTGAAGAACATGCCGTCGCCCAGGCCGCGCTTGGCGCTCAGGCGGAAGGCGTTGAGCTTGTCATCCGTGTTCGCGGTCTTGGTGTAGCCGGCCTGCGGCAGGTTGGGGCCGCCGCCCCAGCCTTCCACGTCCGTCAGCTTCATCTTGGTGGCGTCGCTGAGGTCGTAGGGCAGGGTGTACTTGGCGCCCAGCACGTTGGTGCCGTCGAAGCCCGTCCAGGTCAGGGTGCCGCACAGGGCCGGATTGGCCTTGCAGTCGCCCGGCACGCCGGCGGTGGTCTCCAGGTGCGGCGCCTTGCGCTTGGCATCGGACGTGGCCAGGTCCAGCGTGGCCCGCCAGTCGCCCATGTCGAGCTGGTTGTTCCAGCCGATGGACTTGACCTTGTCGTGGAAGGCGTTGACGTCATTGCGCGAGAGCGCCTTGATGCCCGGGATCGAGCCCGCGGTGGCCACGCCGTTGGTGGTGGTCGTGGGGGTGACCGTTGCGCCCATGTAGTTCTGGCCGAAGGCCAGCGGCATTTGCACGCCTTGCTCCAGCTGCGTCTGGTCGAACTTGGTGGCGAACACGTCCAGCGTGCTGTTGAAGTTCTTGGTCGGCTTGTACTGCAGTGTGGCCATCACGGCATCGCGCTTCTGCGTGGCGGTGTCCACCAGGTCGTTGAAGCCGCCAGGGACCGTGACGCCGCCGACCGTGGTCGTGCCCCAGGAGCCGCTGTTCTGCGTCGTGCCGGTGGTTTCCTTCAGGCGGGCCAGGCCGATGGCGACGCCCAGCGTGCGGTCGGCGAACTGGTCGATGTAGGCCATGTTGGCGCGGTAGCCCGAGCCGGCTGGCGTGCTCAGGCCCTTGCCGAGCTTTTCATCGCGGTAGTTGACGGCGACCGTGCGCTTGCTGAAGTTCAGCGGGCGGACGGATTCCATGTTGACGGTGGCTGACAGGCCCTGGCCGATCAGGCCGCCGTCCGGCGTCTTGTAGATCGTCACGCCGCTCAGCAGCTCGGATGGGTACTGGTCGTACTCGACGTAGCGGCTGTCGCCGGTGCTGACCTGTTCGCGGCCGTTCAGCAGCGAGGTGGCGAAGTCGGGCGAGAAGCCGCGCACGCTGATGGCCGAGGCACGGCCGTTGACGCGCTGGGCTGCCACGCCGGGCAGGCGGGCGATCGACTCGGCGATGGAGGTATCGGGCAGCTTGCCGATGTCTTCGGCCGAGATGGCCTCGACGATGGAATCGGAATTCTTCTTGACCGAGATCGCGTCCTCGATGCCCTTGCGGATACCGGTCACGACGACGGTGTCGAGTTGCTTGGGTTGCGCGTCCTGGGCCTGGGCGCCGACGGCCAGCATGAGCACGGCGCAGCCGATGGCCACCGGCTTCACGCCGGCGAGTTCACGCGGCAGGCCGTTCTGGCCGACGCGCTTCTTGGGGGAAGTCTTCGTCATGGATGTCTCCTCTTGGGATCGAGCTTGTTTCCTGGCGTTGCGCTGACCGCTCCATCGGTCAGACGCACGCCCGGATCTTGTGTTCCGGCTCGGTTTGTATCAAAACTAGATTTGTAGTGGAACTACGCAAACCCTGATCGTTGTTCGAAAGCGACCACTTGGCCCTAAAAACCACCATTAACCTGGGGTTTACGCTTGGTTTTTCAGGGAATTTGGTCGAGCGAGCCGTCGCGGGTCTGTCTGTGTTTGTAGTTGAACTACAGGACTTCTTCAGGCCTGGGCTTGCTCGATGGCGAGCGCCGCACCAGCCAGGGCGGCCAGCGTGTCGGTGATCAGCGGGGTGGGAATGGCTTCCAGGTAGCTGCGGAAGCGCCCCTTGGCTTCGAAGCGCTCGCGGAAGGCCGAGGCGAAGAAGCGCTCGCCCAGCCGCGGCACGATGCCGCCGCCGATGTAGACGCCGCCGCGCGCGCCCAAGGTCAGCGCTACATTGCCGGCGAAGCTGCCCAGCAGGGCGCAGAAGGCGTCCAGCGTGCGTTCGCAGACAGGGTCCTGGCCCGATAGGCCCTGGGCCACGATCTGCTCGGTGCTGAGGACTGGCACCTGCGCCGAACCGAGCACGGCGGCCACCGCGCCATGCAGCACCGGCATGCCGATGCCCGAGAGCAGTCGCTCGGCCGACACGTGCTCGAAGCTGCCGCGCACGTGGGCGAGCAGGGCGGCCTCGAAGTCGTCGCCCGCGGCCAGCGTGGCATGGCCGCCTTCGCCGGGCAGTGCGAGCCAGATCCCGTGTGTGCCGCCGGTGCGCGTGACGCCGCCGACGCCCAGGCCCGTGCCGGGGCCGATGACGGCGAGCGTCGGGCCTTTTCCGGCTTGTGCCTGTGCTGCGGGCCAGGCGCGCAGTTGCGCGGCCTGCAGGCGCGGCAGCGAAAGTGCCAGTGCCTCGAAGTCGTTGAGCATCAGCAGCAGATCGAGGCCCAGATCGGCCTGCGTTGCCGCGCGCGAAAAGCTCCAGTGCGCGTTGGTCAGCTCGATCTGATCGCCGGCAATCGCTGTGGCCACGGCAAAGGCGCCGCTGCGCGGTGCCGGCGCGCCGGGCAGCAGGTTCTGCAGCTCTTGCAGATAGGCGCGAGCAGCGCTGGCCGGATCCTTGTGTTGGTCGACGGGCAGCACGCGCACATGCTCGACGTTGGAGCCGGGGGCGGATACCCAGCCGAAGCGGGCGTTGGTGCCGCCGATGTCAGCGACGAGCCAGGGGTAGGCGCCGCTCATGCTTGCGCTCCGTACATGCAAACGCAGCAGTGCGCGGGGGTCTGACGATGGATCACGGTGTCTCTCGTTGTTGGCGCGCAGACAGAGGCCAGCGGCGCCGCTTTGGAATGGCCGCGAAGGTAACAAAACTACAGCGATGCGGCAAGCTCGGTAACCGTTGTCTGTGAAAATGCCGCTGAATCCAGAATGCAAACGAGCGCACATTCGATGTAGTCGAGCTACACAAGCCTGCGCTTCGAGCGTGCCCCATAATGCGGCGCAGCCCGCTTCAGAGCACACGAAGCTCCATCACGCACGCCATGCCCGTCTTGTCCGCCAAGTACGACAGCCCCCGCCTGATTGGCGACGTCGGCCGCACCTTTGCGCGTTTCGCGCTCGAGACGGCGCCGGGTGAAATCAGCCACGTGACTTCGCTGCGCTGCGCCGAGCACGCCGATTTCCATGCCGCGGTGAGCAGCTATCTGGGCTCGATCACCGACCTGCCCGGCGGCGTCGGCCAGATCGCGCACATGGCGATTGCGATTGCCAACCCGGTCGAGGGCGACCAGGTGCGCATGACCAACTACCACTGGCAGTTCTCCATCGAGGAGATGCGCTCGCGCCTGGGCCTGGACACGCTGGTGGTGGTGAACGACTTCACCGCCCTGGCCATGGTGCTGCCGCGCCTGAAGGCCGGCGATGCCCGCCAGATCGGCGGCGGCGTGCCGCGCATGCCCAGCGTGGTGGGCGTGCTGGGCGCGGGCTCGGGTCTGGGCGTGTCGGGCCTGATTCCCGCCGGCGACGGTTGGGTGGCGCTGGGCACCGAAGGCGGCCACACGAGCTTTGCGCCGCGCGACGAACGCGAGCTGGCCATTCTTCAATACGGCCTCAAGCATTACGACCATGTTTCCTTCGAGCGCGTGCTCTCTGGCCCCGGCATCGAGCTGATCCGCAAGGCGCTGGCCGAGCGCAAGGGTGAGGCGGTGGCGGAAATGGCTGCCCCCGAGATCTCGCGCCGTGCGCTCGTCGGCGACGACGCGCTCTGCGTGGAGACGATGGAAGTTTTCTGCGCGGTGCTTGGCACCGCAGCTGCGAACCTGGCCGTGACGCTGGGCGCCTTCGGCGGCATCTACATCGGCGGCCGCATCGTGCCGACGTTGGGCGAGTTCTTCGACAAGAGTCCGTTCCGCGATCGCTTCGAGGACCGCGGCCGCTTTCACCAGTACGTGGCCAACATCCCCACCTACGTGATCACCGATGAACACGCCACGTTCCGCGGCGTATCGGCCATCCTGGATTCGCAGCTGCGCACGCTGCAGGCTGATCCGGGAGGTTCCATCCTCGGCCAGATCCGCCGGGCGCGCGAGCAGCTCTCGCCGGCGGAGCTGCGCGTGGCGGAGCACGTGCTCGCGCGTCCTCGTGATCTGCTGGGCGAGCCGATCGCCGAGATTGCCCGCGCCGCACAGGTCAGCCAGCCGACCGTGATCCGCTTCTGCCGCTCGCTCGGCTGTGAAGGTCTCTCCGACTTCAAGCTGCGCCTGGCCTCGAGCCTGACCGGCACCGTGCCCGTCACGCACACGCAGGTGCAGAGCGAGGACTCGGTCGTCGAGCTGGGCGCCAAGGTGCTGGGCAACACGGCCAGCGCCATCCTCGCCGTGCGCAGCCAGCTCAACCGCGACATGATCGACCGCGCCATCGAGCTGCTGCAGGGCGCGCGCCGCATCGAGTTCTTCGCCCGCAGCCATTACAGCGTGGTGGCGCTGGACGCGCAGTACAAGTTCATGCGCTTCGGCCTGCCCTGCGGCGTGCACGTCGATCCGCGTCTGCAGCAGCTGGCGGCGGAGCTGCTGGGCCCGGGCGACGTGGCCGTGATCATCAGCGCCTCGGGCAGCTTGCCCGAGCTGATGGCGGTGGCCGAACGCGCCCGCGAGCGCGGCGCGCGGCTGATCGCCATCACGGCCGGCCAGTCACCGCTGGCGCGCAAGGCCGATGTCGTGCTGCTCGTCGACCATGTGGAAGACCTGGCCACGCAGGTGCCGATGGTCAGCCGCATCCTGCACCTGCTCATGATCGACATCCTGGCCGTGGGTGTGGCGATGCGCCGCAACCCGGAAGGCCTGGCCGCCGCCGCCATCGAGGACGACCTGAACGTCCAGGCCGCGCCCGAGGCCGCCACCCGCGCCGGACCCGGCGTGAGCGTGGCCACGCCGCTCGCGCGGCTCACCTCGCACAGCCGCTGAAGCTTCGCAATAGCTTGCCTCGTCGGGCGCCCGCAGATGAGAGGATGAAGCGCCGCAAATCGCCGCAAAGCCCGATGGCAAGCCCATTGCGGCGGATCGGGTATGCGCCCAGATCTGGAGTTATGCCGGTTGTAGGTCTACGCTGACCCTCCGAAGGTTTGCCGTGGAGGAGCGGAGATGAAGACCACCTTGATCGCCCTGACCCTGGGTGCATGCGCCGGATTGGCGAGTGCCTCGGAACCCGCAAGTTATGCCAGCTACAGCCCCGAAGTAGCAGCGCTGCGCTACGAATGCGCGGCCAAGTACTACGCCAGCGAATACAGCAGCAAGTACTACAGCCAGCAGGCCTACGACAAGGGCGAGTACGCCGGCAAGTCGCAGTGCTCGGAAAGCCAATACGCTTCCTATCTGGAAACCGCCGATCCCACCAAGGTGATGGCTGCTTATCCGACCGCAGCCGGCAAGCCCGGCTACAAGAAGGAATACAGCAAGGACTACAAGTACGACACCAAGGATCCGGCGAAATACGACAAGGACTACGACTCGAAGTACGACAAGGACGAGAAGAAGTAGTCGTCTCGGGCGTCGGGTGAGTGATCGAGCGGGCCCTGCCGGGAGGCGTGGCCCGCTAACTGCCGTTTCCGGCAGACTGTCTGGATCGGTTTCCTAGGGCAAACCCCGCTTGGGATCCGGCTGGTCGAGCCCATCTGGGCGACGCATACAATCCGCGATCCCCTCGCCAGCAGCCTTCCCGGCCCGCTTGGCAGGCATCACTTCCGAGGAATTCCAAGTGTTCATTTCCACCGCCTTCGCCCAGACTGCCGGCGCCGCAGCTCCAGAGCAGAACAGCTTGCTGTCCATGCTGCCCCTGCTGGCCGTCTTCGCCGTCATGTACTTCATCATGATCCGCCCGCAGATGAAGCGCCAGAAGGAAACCAAGGCCATGATCGAAGCGCTGGCCAAGGGCGATGAAGTCGTCACGACCGGCGGCGTGCTGGGCACGATCACCAAGGTGGGCGAGAGCTTCCTGAGCGTGGAAGTGTCCAAGGGCGTTGAGCTGCAGGTGCAGCGTGGCGCCATCGCGCAAGTGCTGCCCAAGGGCACGATCAAGTAATTCAGCAGCGGGCACTGTCCGCTTCACACATCCGGGGCCGCTGTTGCGGCCCCGGCGCCCGTCAGGGAGTCCCCATGAACCGTTATCCGCTGTGGAAGTACCTGGTCCTCGTGGCCGCCTTCCTGATCGGCGCGCTCTATTCGCTGCCCAACGTCTTCGGTGAAGCACCGGCCGTGCAGGTCTCGAGCAGCAAGGTCACCGTCAAGATCGACGACGCCCTCGTGGCGCGCGTGAACGGTGCGCTTGAAGCCGCGAAGATCTCCGCCGACTTTGTCCAGCTCGAAGGCAACTCGATCCGCGCCCGTTTCGCGGACACCGACACGCAGATCAAGGCCAAGGACGCGATCAGCGCGGCCCTGAACCCGAACGCCAACGAGCCGACCTACATCGTCGCGCTCAACCTGCTGTCGCGCTCGCCACAGTGGCTGGCCAAGGTCCACGCCTTCCCGATGTACCTGGGTCTGGACCTGCGCGGTGGCGTGCACTTCCTGATGCAGGTGGACATGAAGGCCGCGCTGACCAAGAAGGCCGAGGCCCTGACCGGCGACGTGCGCAGCTTGCTGCGCGACAAGAACGTGCGCCACGCCGGCATCAGCCGCGAAGGCAACACCGTGCGCGTCGCCTTCCGCGAAGCCGATGTGCGCAAGGCCGCCGAAGACGTGCTCAACGCCCAGCTCGGCGATGTGACTTGGGCCGAAGTGGCCGAGGGCGACAACCTGTTCCTCGTGGGCTCGCTCAAGCCGCAGGCCCAGAAGGCCGTGCAGGACGCCGCGCTCAAGCAGAACATCACCACGCTGCACAACCGCGTGAACGAGCTCGGCACCAGCGAGCCCGTGATCCAGCAGCAGGGCGCCGACCGCATCGTCGTGCAACTGCCCGGCGTGCAAGACACCGCCCGCGCCAAGGACATCATCGGCCGCACCGCCACGCTGGAAATGCGCATGGTGGACGACAGCGCCGAGGCCCAGTCGGCCATCACCGGCGCCGGCCCCGTGCCCTTCGGCGACGAGCGCTACATGGACCGCACCTTCGGCCCGATCATCGTCAAGCGCCAGGTCATCCTGACGGGTGACAACCTGAACGACGCCCAGCCCGGCTTTGATGAGAACCATCAGCCTTCCGTCAACCTGACGGTGGACGCCAAAGGCGCACGCATCATCAAGGAAGTCTCGCGCGAGAACATCGGCAAGCGCATGGCCATCTTGCTGTTCGAGAAGGGCAAGGGCGAGGTCGTGACCGCGCCGCGCATCAACGGCGAACTCGGGGCCAACTTCCGCATCAGCGGCGCCATGGGCGTGCAAGAAGCCGCCGACACAGCGCTGCTGCTGCGCGCCGGCTCGCTGGCCGCGCCGATGGAAATCATCGAAGAACGCACCATCGGCCCGTCGCTCGGTGCCGAGAATATCGCCAAGGGCATTCACTCGGTGATCGGCGGCTTCCTGGCCGTCGCCGCCTTCATGTGCCTGTACTACATGCTGTTCGGCCTGATCTCCGCACTGGCGCTGGGCTTCAACCTGCTGCTGGTCGTGGCCGTGCTGTCGATGATCCAGGCCACGCTCTCGCTGCCGGGTATGGCCGCCATTGCCCTGGTGCTGGGCATGGCCATCGACGCCAACGTGCTGATCAACGAGCGCATCCGCGAAGAGCTGCGCGGCGGGGCCAACCCGCAAGCGGCCATCAACCTCGGCTATGAGCGCGCGTTCGCCACCATCCTGGACTCGAACGTCACGACGCTGATCGCCGGCGTGGCGTTGCTGGCGTTCGGTTCCGGCCCGGTCAAGGGCTTTGCCGTTGTGCACTGCCTGGGCATCCTGACCTCGATGTTCTCTTCGGTCGTGTTCTCGCGTGCCCTGGTGAACCTCTGGTACGGCCGCCAGAAGAAGCTCAAGAGCGTGTCCATCGGCCAGGTCTGGAAACCTGCGCCCGATGCCCCGGATGCTGCCGCAGCCGCTGTGAAGGAAGCCGAGTAAGCCATGGAACTCTTCCGCATCAAACGGGATCTCCCGTTCATGAAGAACGCGTTGATCCTCAACGCGATCTCCTTCATCACCTTCGCCGCCGCCGTGTTCTTCCTGTTCTCGCGCGGGCTGCATTTCTCGATCGAGTTCACTGGCGGTACCGTCATCGAGGCGCAGTACGCCCAGGCGGCCGACATCGACAAGACCCGCTCGATCATCGAGAAGATGGGCTTTGCCGACGTGCAGGTGCAGAACTTCGGTTCCTCGCGCGACGTGATGATCCGCCTGCCGCTGGCCAAGGGCGTCAAGCAGACCGAGCTGACCGACCAGGTCTTCGGCGAGCTGTGCAAGGCCGAAAGTGGCCAAGTGCAGCAGCACGAGAGCGTGACCGCCAAGGGCGAGCCCGTCAGCAAGAAGGTCTGCACCACGGCCACCGCCGAGCCGCTGACGCTGACCCGCTCTGAGATGGTCGGCCCGGCCGTCGGTTCGGAGCTGGCGCAGGACGCCGCCCTGGCGCTGGCCTTCACCGTCGTCGGCATCGTGATCTACCTGGCCATCCGCTTCGAATGGAAGTTCGGCGTGGCCGGCATCATCGCCAACCTGCACGACGTGGTCATCATCCTGGGCTTCTTCGCCTTCTTCCAGTGGGAGTTCTCGCTGACCGTGCTGGCCGCCGTGCTCGCCGTGCTCGGCTACTCGGTGAACGAATCGGTCGTGATCTTCGACCGGGTCCGTGAAGCCTTCCGCAAGTACCGCAAGCTGACGACGCCGCAGGTCATCGACCACGCCATCACCAGCACCATCAGCCGGACCATCATCACCCACGGCTGCACCCAGCTGGTGGTGGTCTCCATGCTGCTGTTCGGCGGCCCGACGCTGCACTACTTCGCACTTGCACTGACCATCGGCATCTGCTTTGGCATCTACTCCTCGGTTTTCGTGGCCGCCGCCATCGCCATGTGGCTGGGTGTCAAGCGGGAGGATTTGGTGAAAGTGCCGTTGTCCAAGGACGACCCGAACGACCCGAACGCGGGCGCGGTGGTGTAGAGTCAAAAAACCCTTCTCCCAGCCTCGCCAGCCCAGTCCCTCCTCAATGACCGACGCCGTCCGCAACAGAGCCCTGGCCAGTCAGGCGCGGCGCGTCTATCTGGACCATTTGGTGCGGGGCATGGTGCCGCTGGTCAGCGCCCTGAACAACACGTCGGCCCAGCTCCTGCTGGCGCCGGCCGAATACCCGGTGATGGTGGCGCGGCGGGACGCCGTGCAGGCCTGGAACCGCCGGGGCCAGACCTGGCAGGCCGGCTTCGTGAATGCTTTGCGCAAGGCCGCCGTCTACGGCGCGCCGGACCGCAGCCACGGCCCCGAGCTCGACAGCCCCAGCCGGCTGAGCCTGGTGGATGACGACACCATCGAACGCCAGATCACCGGCTCGCGCCTGTCCCTGGCCATGATGGACCGGGTGACCTGGGAGTTCACCGACCTGCGCACCCGCATGCAGATGCTCGAGGGCCACGATGACCTGGCCACCAACGACATGCTGCGCGCCCAGGTCATCGCCGAACTGGTGCTCGATGCCTGGACCCAGGCCGGCCTGGACGCGCACGTGTGGCACATGCTGCAGACCGAGCTCCACGAGGAGTTCTCCGGCCTGATCGGTGAGGCCTACCACGAGGTCAACCGCTGGCTGGTCGCCCAGAACGTCATGCCGGAGGTCGACCTGCGCCCTTTCATCCGGCGCTCCACGGGCGGCGTGGCCACGGGCGCCTCGCACGCCACGGCCGGGCTTTCGGGCAGCGCCAGCGGCTCCGGCGTTGGCGGATCCTCCGCCCATGGCGGCCTGCGATCCAGCGGAGCCATGCCGCTGGAGAGCGGCCCGCAGCAGAGCATTGCGTCGGCCCAGGCCACCGAAGTGCTGGCCCAGCTGCAGCGCGTGCTGCAGCGCCATGTGCCGGGCTTTGGCGGCGTGGCGCCGGTGACGGGCTCGGGCGGGCCTTCCTCACGCTCGCCTTCCGGGCCCGCGACCGGGCAGGGCGGCCACGGCAGCCAGGGCGGCCGAGCCTTTGCCGCAACGGCCCTGCAACCGATGCCCGGCGTGGGCGGTGGCGCCATGCCGGCCTACGGGGCCCATGTGGGTGGTGCGGCCACCGCCACGAGCTCGCCCCAGGCGATCGCCTCGCCGCGCCTGGCCGCCGCCATCCGCCATGCGCAGGACGTGCTGCAAAAGCGCCCCGAGGCGCAGATCGACGTGATGATCAACGTGCACGAGGCTCCCAAGGCCCTGGCCGAGATCCAGTCGCGCAACCATGCCGTCAAGCAGGTCCTCAAGCAGGCCGCTGATTCCCCCGGCGAGCGCGCCACGATCGAGATTGTGGCCATGATGTTCCAGAGCCTGCTGACCGAAGACCGCCTGCCCACCAGCGTGCGCGTGTGGTTTGCGCGCTTGCAGATGCCGGTGCTGCGCGTGGCCGTGTCGGAGCCCGACTTTTTCGCCACCATCGACCACCCGGCGCGCCAGCTGATCGACCGCATGGGCGCCTGCGTGATGGGCTTCTCGGCCAGCTCCAACGCCGACGGCTCGGTGAACGAGGGGCTGGAGCGCGAGATCAAGCGCGTGGTGCAAGTGGTGGAAGCCTATCCCGACACCGGCCGGCGCGTGTTCGCCACGGTGCTCAACGAGTTCGAGAAGTTCCTCACCCAGTACTTCGAGAAGGAAAACCAGGCCTCGATGAAGGGTGTCTCGCTGGCCCAGCAGATCGAGCAGCGCGAGACCCTGGCCATCCAGTACACCATCGAGCTGCGCAAGATGCTCAATGAGGTGCCGGTGCAGGACGGCGTGCGCGAGTTCTTGTTCCAGGTCTGGGCCGATGTGCTGGCCGTGACCGCCATGCGCAAGGGCGGCCAGGACGACGAGACCAAGGCGATGAAGCGCGCCGCGGCCGACCTGATCTGGAGCGCCAGCGCCAAGGTCTCGCGCGACGAACGCGCCGAGGTCATCCGCCGCCTGCCGCCGCTGCTCAAGACCCTGCGCGACGGCATGGGCCACGCCGGCCTGTCCAGCCAGAAGCAGGACGACCAGATCCGCGAGCTCAACAACGCGCTGGCCGCTGCCTTCACCGCCAAGACGGCGTCCATCCCGCGCGAGCGCCTGGAGGAGCTGATGGCGCAGCTTGAGACCCTCGAAGCCCTGCTGCCCGAGGACGGTGGCGAGCTGCAGATCAACGACAGCATCATGCGCGACCTCTCCACCCATGGCCACGAGGCCGAGGGGCTGGAAGTCGTGGCCGAAGGCGGCACGCAGCCCACCGCCGGCATGCTGGCCTGGGCCCGCGAGCTGCCCGTGGGCGGCTGGTACAAGCTCGACTACCACGGGCGCGACGAAGTCGTTCAGCTCGCCTGGCGCGGCCTGCGCCGCAACCTCGTGCTCTTCGTGAACCCGCAGGGCCGCGGCGTGCTGTTCCAGATCAGCCGCATGGCTTCGTTCCTGCAGGCCGGCCTGCTGCAGCCGGCGCAGGACGAATCGCTGACGGTCAAGGCCACGCGCAACGCACTCGAAAAACTCGAGGCCGATCCGAGCCGCCTGCTGAACTGAAGCTGCGGTTTAGGGGCCGGCTCAGTGCTCGGCCGTCGAAGCCTTGCTCAGGCAGGCCAGCGAAAGCCGCGCGGCCGTTTCGAAGCTGAACTGGCGAGCGTGCTCCACGATGCGGCTGCTGTCCCAGCGCCGCGCCGCCATTTGCTGCATGGCTTCGGCAATGTTCTCGGGGCTGGTGCTCTCGATCAGGATGCCGCAGTCGGCATCGATCACGTCGCGCAGAAAGCCCTTGCGCATGGACAGCACCGGCTTGCCGTGGCTCAGGGCCAGCATGGCGGTGCCCGAGGTCAGGATCTCCCGGTACGGCATGCACATCACGTCGCAGGCCAGCAAGTAGGCGGCGAGCTGGTCGTCCGGAATGAAGCGGTTCTCGACTCGGATCCTCGCATCGCCCGCGGCAAGCTGGCAGATGTGATCGAAGTAGGTCGCATCGCTGAAGTGCCCGGCGATCAGCAGCACCAGCCGCTCGTCCGGCAGGCTGCGAAAGGCCTGCACCGTGCCGTCCAAGTTCTTGTAGGGCTTGCATTGCCCGAACTGCAGGTAGACGAAGGCGTCCTGCGGCAGCTGCAGTTCCTGCCGAGCCTGCTCGCTCGAATCCAGCCGCGGATAGAAGTCGATCCAGTGCCCGTGCGGGATGCAGACGGTCTTGGGCGCCGCAGACGGGAAGCGCTCGACCAGGACCTGCCGCGCATGCTCGCCATGCACGAAGACGTGCCGGGCCAGTTGGATCACGAAGCGCCGCGCCAGCAGATCCAGGGCCGGGATGGGGTTGGGTACGTGCGGCAGCAGGTTGTGCGCCGTCCACCAGATCTCGCGGCAGCGCAGCTTCGCCAGGCCCAGCAGGAGCGTGAAGCGCAGGAAGGCCAGCAGGCAGACCCAGCGCGGCCCGGGCGTTGAATACAGGAAGGACGGCCAGTGGATGTGGATGACGTCCTGCGGGCGCAGCGTTTCGAGCAGCCAGCGGCCGCCCCAGCGGCCCTCGACCACTTCGGTATCGAGCGCGGCGAAAGCGGCGTAGAGGCCGTCGTTGTAGGCGATGCCTTCGGCCGGGAAGGCAATGATCCGGGGCTGAGTCCCCGCGCGTTCTGCAGCAGCCATGTCGGACCGAGGCCGCACCTCGAAATGGCCCGCCAAAACGGCGCGGGATGAAAGGGCTAGTGGATCAGCCGGTCCTCGGGGTCGACGAACAGCTCGTCGAGGATCAGCGCATCGGGCTCTTCGCCCAGGCTCCAGAAGACCATCAGCACGATGATCTTGAGGTCTTCCAGGTCCACGGGGCCGCCACCGATGGCCATGGCGCGGTCGACGATCATCTCGCGCATCGGGCCGGGCAGTACGCCAGCGGACTCGAGGAAGCTGATGAAGCCGATGGACGCCTCGCCCAGGTGGTCAAGCTCCTGGTACGAGTAGATGCGCAGGCTTTGCTCGCCTTGTTCGCCCTGGAACGATTCGGCGGCTTGCGCCAGGCCGTCGAGCCAGGAGAGTGCTTCCTGGATTTCCTCGTTCTCGAAACCGACAGCCGTGAGCTTTCGCGTCAGCTGGGCGTGGTCCGGGCAGGCGTCCGGTCGCCAGTAGGTTTCGTAGAGGTAGACCAGCACGTCGAACATGGGCCGATGATACCCGAGCGTTTCGGCACGCTGGCGCGCCGAAGACCGGGCGAAAACACGGGCTTGTTCAGGCGCGCGAGCGACGTTGAAATAGCTGTCCCGCCAAACGCCTGACCTGGCTGGCCAGCTCCAGCTCGAGCAACCAGCCATTCACCTCGGCCGCCGTGCCGGCGCCGCGGTTGAGCAACTCCTCCAGGCTCACCGGATCGAAGCCCATCAGCCCCAGCAGCCGCCGCTGCGCGGGCGGCAGGCCGTCCGGCGCGTCGTCCGGTTCGCCCGGCGTGGCTTTTTTGCCAACCGCGCGATTCAGCGGCAGGTCTTTCAGCACGTCAGCTGGCGTCTCGACCCGCTTGGCGCCCTGGCGGATCAGGGCGTGGCAGCCCTGGCTTTGCGCCGAGTGGATGGCGCCGGGGATGGCGAAGACCGCGCGCCCGGCTTCCGAGGCCAGCCGCGCCGTGATCAGCGAGCCCGACTTCAGCGCGGCCTCCACCACCAGGCAGCCCTGCGCCAGGCCCGCGATGATGCGATTGCGGCGCGGGAAGTGGTCGGCCAGTGGCGGCGCGCCCGGCGAATACTCGCTGATCATCAGCCCCTCGGCCGCGATGCGTCGGCCCAAGGCCTCGTTGCGCCTTGGATAGATCTGGTCGAGCCCGGTGCCGACGACCGCAATCGTGCGCCCGCCCGCCTCCAGCGCGCCCGTGTGCGCCGCACCGTCAACGCCCAGCGCCAGGCCCGACACGATGGTTTGCCCGGCGAGCGCCAGCTCGCGGGAGAAATGTTTGGCGTTGTCGCGCCCCTGGGCTGTGGGCCTGCGGCTGCCGACGATGGCGAGCATTGACGCGTCGTCCTGCAGGAGCTCGCGTCGGCCCGAGAGGTAGAGCAGCGCCGGCGGATCGGCCGTCTGGCGCAGGGCGGCGGGGTAATCGGCATCCGCAAGCGTGAGGACGGCGTGGCTGGGGGAGGCCTGCAGCCAGGCCCCGATGCGTTCGAGCAGCTGCGGCAGGGTCTTGGGCGGCGGCTCCTGCAGCCGCGCCACGGCTTGTTCGAGCGAGCCCGCCTGCGCCAGCAGCGCACGGGCACCCTGCAGGCCGATACCCGGGGATTCCAGCAAGCGCAGCCAGGCTGCCAGTTCTTCGCGCTCAACCACCGCGCGAGTCCGGCTTACGCGCTCATGGCTGCGTGAAGCGATCGCCGGCGTTGATCGAATCCTGCGAGGAGACGATCAGGGCATACGACACCCGCTTGAAGGTCTGGAAGACGAGCAGCACGCCGCTCTTGGTGTCCGGCAGGCGGATGTCCTCGCGGCGGCCGCTGGTGGTGTCCACGGCTGCGTTGCCGGCCTTGTACAGCGCCAGCACGTGGCCGCGCTCCAGGCCGTCCTGCGTGCCGCGGTTCAGCGCCACGACCTGGTTCTGGCCGCCTTGCAGGGCCTCGCCGTAGATCGAGATCACGCGGCCATTGATGGCGCTGGTGGGGGCGTGAGGCACGAAACGCAGGAACTCGCGCTGCGGCACCGGCGACAAGCGATCGGTCACGCCCATTTCCTGGCGCACGCTCTTGACCTGCACCGTGTGCGGCACGATCTCGTCCTTGCCCTTGGCGTCCTTTTGCGTGCCGCCCAGCGCGATCAGCTCGACGGTGCCCAGGTAAGGAGCCTCGTAGCCCAGCACTTCGCCGGTGGTCGGGTCCTTCAGGGGCTTGGCCTGGCGGAACACGCGGTAATCGGTGGCCTGGCTGACATTGCCGCGCACATACGCGGTGTCGCCCTTGCCCAGGTAGACGTGGCCTTCCGGCGCCGCCACGATGCGCGGGGCCTTGTCGAGCTCGTCGGTGTCGAACACCACGGCTTCCGTCAGGAAGGGCTCGATCAGGTGCATCGGGATGGTGGTGATCGCGTCCGGGTTGTCGGAGGTGCGCACGCGCGGCGAGAGCTTGGTCACGCCGGCGGCGCCGCTGCCGGCATCGCGGGCCAGCTGCAGGCTGGCGCGGCCATCGCGCTTCACCAGCATCAGCACCTGGCCGGGGTAGATCAGGTGCGGGTTGCGGATGTCGGTCTTGTTCATGCCCCAGAGCTCGGGCCAGCGCCAGGGCGTCCTGAGGAAGATCTTGGAGATGTCCCAGAGCGTGTCGCCGCGCTTGACGGTGTAGGTGTCGGGGGCGTCGGCTGCCAGATCGGACAGCGGCACGCCGGCCTGGGCCACCTGGTTGGCCGTGGCGCGCTGGTCCGCCGTGATGGGGTAGTCACCCGCTGCCTGGGCCGAGGCGGTTGCCAGCAGGCTCAGGGCGAGGACGGCACGGGCTGCAGGCAGGGCGAGGGACGACAGGGGGGCGGCTCGAAAGGGCATTGATGGCTTTCCGGCAAGGGTGGCGCGGGTCAATTTCTCGTTCTTATCCAGGGACTTGCACGATTAAGCGAAAATCCAGCTTGACTGCGGCGGATTCTGCCCCCATTCATGGGGTGGAGCAATGAACCACTCCGTGCGCTTTTTTGCTCTTGCAAGCACTTACAAACAGACGTTGTGTCATGCCCACAACGATGCGTACAACGTAGGCGTTATGTCGATCCTGAACATCCTGAAGTACCCCGACCCGAAACTGCACACCGTTGCCAAGCCCGTGGCCGAGGTGGACGAGCGCATCCGCCAGTTGGTGGACGACATGCTCGAGACCATGTATTCCGCTGACGGCGTCGGCCTGGCCGCCACCCAGGTGGACGTGCACGAGCGCGTGGTCGTGATCGACACCTCCGCCGACCGCGACGAGCCGCGCGTGCTGATCAACCCCGAGCTGACCGCCATGAGCGAGGAGCTGGTCGATGGCGAGGAAGGCTGCCTGTCGGTCCCCACCATCTACGACAAGGTCAAGCGCCACGCCCGAGTCAGCGTCAAGGCCCTGGGCCGCGACGGCCAGGTGCACGAGTTCGATGCCGAAGGCCTGCTGGCCGTCTGCGTGCAGCACGAGATGGACCACCTGATGGGCAAGGTCTTCGTGGAATACCTGAGCCCGCTCAAGCGCGACCGCATCAAGACCAAGCTCGTCAAAAAGGCGCGCGAGGAAGCGGGCGACAAGCGCTGATGCGAGGCGCATGAGAGTCGTCTTTGCGGGCACGCCCGAGTTCGCCGCCGTTGCCCTGGCCGCGCTGATCGAGGCCGGCCATGAAGTTCCCCTGGTCCTGACCCAGCCCGACCGCCCGGCTGGCCGCGGCATGAAGCTGCAGGCTTCGCCGGTCAAGCAGCTGGCGCTGCAGCATGGCATCCCGGTGGCCCAGCCGCAGGGCTTGAAGCTCGATGGCAAGTACGCCGCCGATGCCGCCGCCGCGCGCGAGGCGCTGCTGGCTGCCCGGCCTGAGGTGATGGTCGTGGCCGCCTATGGCCTGATCCTGCCGCAGTGGGTTCTGGACCTGCCGAGACGCGGCTGCCTGAACATCCACGCCTCGCTGCTGCCGCGCTGGCGGGGTGCTGCGCCCATTCATCGGGCCATCGAGGCCGGTGATGCCCAGACGGGCATCACCATCATGCAGATGGACGCGGGCCTGGACACGGGCGACATGCTGCTGATCGACAGCCTGCCCATCGCGCCCGAAGACACGACGGCCCGCCTGCACGACAAGCTGGCTGCGCAGGGTGGCCGATTGATCGTCCAGGCGCTGCAGCAGGCCCAAACGCTCATCCGCAAGCCGCAGCCTGCGGAAGGCATCACCTACGCCCACAAGATCGAGAAGGCCGAGAGCCGCATCGACTGGACGCAGGACGCCGCCCAGATCGAGCGCCGGTTGCGCGCCTTCGATCCGTTCCCGGGCGGTGTTGCCGAGTTCGGGGGCGAGGCGATCAAGGTCTGGCGCGTGCGCATTGCGGACGGCGGCGGGGTCGCTGGCGAATTGATCGGGCGGGGTGCGGAAGGCCCCATCGTGGCCTGCGGCCGGGGCGCCGTTGAACTGCTGGAACTGCAGCGCGCTGGCGGCAAGCGCCTCCCGGCACGCCTGGTCGAGCTGAAGCCGAACGTTAAGCCCACGTAAAGCGCGCGGCTTGAAAATCGGCATCTGACCGCCACCTTCGCGGCGAAGGAGACCCATTCGATGTTCAACCTCTTCAAGACCGCCGTCCTGATGGCCGCCATCACGGCGCTGTTCATGGCCGTCGGCGGCCTGATCGGCGGCCGCACCGGCATGATGATCGCGCTCATGGTCGCCCTGGGCATGAACTTCTTCAGCTACTGGTTCTCCGACACCATGGTGCTGAAGATGTACAACGCCCGCGAGGTCGATGCCTCCACGGCGCCGCAGTTCTACCGCATGGTCCAGGAGCTGGCGGGCAAGGCCGAGCTGCCGATGCCGCGCGTCTACCTGATCGAGGAAGACGCGCCCAACGCCTTCGCCACCGGCCGCAACCCGGAAAACGCTGCCGTGGCCGCCACGACCGGCATCCTGCGGGCGCTGTCCGAACGCGAACTGCGCGGCGTGATGGCGCACGAGCTGGCCCACGTGAAGCACCGCGACATCCTGATCTCCACCGTCAGCGCCACCATGGCCGGTGCCATCTCCATGCTGGCCAACTTCGCCATGTTCTTCGGCGGCAGGGACGAGAACGGCCGCCCGGCGAACCCGCTGGCGGGCATCCTCGTGGCGCTGCTCGCCCCGCTGGCTGCCAGCCTGATCCAGATGGCCATCAGCCGCGCCCGCGAATTCGAGGCCGACCGTGGCGGTGCCGAGATCTCCGGCGATCCGGCGGCGCTGGCTTCCGCCTTGCAGAAGATCCACCGCCTGGCCCAGGGCATTCCGCTGGAAGCGACCGAGCGCCACCCGGAAACCGCCCAGATGATGATCATGAATCCGCTCTCCGGCGGCGGGCTGTCCGGGCTGTTCTCCACCCACCCTTCGACCGAGGAGCGCGTGGCCCGGCTGATGGCCATGGCTCAAGGTCGGGCTTGAAGGGCCGATACTGGGGGGATATGCGCCTCCTCGCCCTGCCTTCGCTCGCCCTTGTCGTCATGGCCCTGCCGCTGGCCGGCTGTGACAAGCTCGGCATCGACACCCCCGCCACCATCGCCGCCCGCAAGGAAGCCGATGCCAAGGCGGTGGGCGGCGCCTGCCGCAATGCGCTGCGTGCCATCGAGGACTGCTACACCCTCAATCCCAAGGCCAACAAGGCCGCCGTCTACGCCGGCTGGATGGAGATGGACCAGTACATGCGCGACAACAAGCTCGAAGGCACGGCGCCCGTCGTGACGCGCGGCGCCAGTGGTGCACCGGCCACCGACGATGAGGACGGCGCCAAGCCGGCGGCGGACAAGACCGCCGACAAGGCCACGGACAAAGCTGCTGACAAGCCCGCAGACAAGCCTGCGGAAAAGACCAAGGGCCACTGACGCCCGTTGAGTCGCAAGGGCGCGCGTCCGCTGGGCGCACGGCAGGCGCAGCTCAGCCCGCCGTTCCTGCAATCCGTCGCGTTACGCTGTCAGGCCGACGGCCAGCGCAGCATCATCCGCTCCGTCCTCAATGAACAACACGGAGCCCTGATCATGCAAAAGCGTCGCCTCTTCCTCGCCCTCACCGCCACCGCCCTCGTTGCCGGCGCTGCACAGGCCCATGACTGGAGCTGGGGCAACCGTGAGCGCGTCAAGGGTTCGGGCGAGATCGTCAGTGAAACCCGCGAACCCGGCGCCTTCGACGGCGTGGCCACGAGCGGCGATTTCAAGATCGTGATCCGCCAGTCCAGCAGCAACAAGATCGAGATCAAGACCGACAAGAACATCCTGCCGCTGATCGAAACGAAGATCTCTGGCCACACTCTGGAGATCAGCGTCAAGCGCGGCTACAACATCAGCCCCAGCAACACGCCGCAGCTGCTGGTGGACATGCCGCAGATGCGCCTGGTCTCGATCGCCGGCAGCGGCGACGTCAAGGTGGAGCCCATGAAAACGGGTGCCGTCGAGATGAGCATCTCCGGCTCCGGCGATCTGAAGTTCGACAGCCTGCAGAGCGAGCGCCTGGGCGTTTCCGTGTCCGGCAGCGGCGATGTCAGCGGCAGCGGCAAAACCGGCGAGCTCAAGGTCTCGGTGGCCGGCTCCGGTGACGTGAAGCTGCGCGACATGCCGGCCGACGAAGCCAAGGTCTCGATCGCTGGCAGCGGCGATGTGGTGGTCAACGCGGCGAAGAAGCTGCATGTTTCCGTGGCCGGCGCCGGCGACGTGAGCTACGTTGGCTCGCCCGAGATCAGCACCTCCATCGCCGGCAGCGGCAAGGTCCGCAAGATCAACTGATCTTCGGACCGAAGGAACAACAAGAAGGAATCAAGGTGAACGACGTTCCGTCGCCGTAACCGGCGGCGGTTGGTAAGCTCGCGGGGTTTTGTATCCAGAACCCACGCGAGCTTTTTTCATCATGAACGTCCTCCGCTTCACCGACCTGATCGCCGCCGGCAAAGTCACCGGCCAACGCGTCTTTATCCGCGCCGACCTCAACGTGCCGCAGGACGACGCCGGCAACATCACCGAGGACACCCGCGTGCGCGCCTCGGCCCCCGCGATCCGCGCGGCGCTGGATGCTGGCGCGGCCGTGATGGTCACCTCCCACCTGGGTCGCCCGACCGAGGGTGAGTTCAAGCCCGAGGATTCGCTGGCACCGGTGGCCAAGCGTCTGTCCGAGCTGCTGGGTTGCGATGTGCCGCTGGTGGCCCACTGGGTCGACGGCGTCGAGGTGAAGCCTGGCCAGGTCGTGCTGCTGGAGAACTGCCGCGTCAACAAGGGCGAGAAGAAGAACAGCGAAGAGCTGGCGAAGAAGATGGCCGCCCTGTGCGACATCTACGTCAACGACGCCTTTGGCACCGCGCACCGCGCCGAGGGCACGACCTACGGCATCGCCCAGTTCGCCAAGATCGCCTGCGCCGGCCCGCTGCTGGCGGCCGAGATCGACGCCATCACCAAGGCCCTGGCCGCCCCGAAGCGCCCGCTCGTGGCCATCGTCGCCGGCTCCAAGGTCTCGACCAAGCTGACCATCCTGCAATCGCTGTCCAAGAACGTCGATGGCCTGATCGTCGGCGGTGGCATCGCCAACACCTTCATGCTGGCCGCCGGCCTGAAGATCGGCAAGAGCCTGGCCGAGCCCGACCTGATCGGTGACGCCAAGGCCGTGATCGAGTCGATGAAGGCGCGCGGCGCTGAAGTGCCGATCCCCGTGGACGTGGTCTGCGCCAAGGCCTTCTCCGCCGACGCGCCCGCCACCGTCAAGGCCGCCAACGAAGTGGCCGACGACGACCTCATCCTCGACATCGGCCCCAAGACCGCCGCCATCCTGGCCGAACAGCTCAAGGCTGCCGGCACCATCGTCTGGAACGGCCCGGTCGGCGTGTTCGAGTTCGACGCCTTCGCCCACGGCACGGAAACCATCGCGCGCGCCATCGCCGCGTCGAGCGCCTTCTCCATCGCTGGCGGCGGCGACACGCTGGCCGCCATTGCCAAGTACGGCATCGAGAAGGACGTGGGCTACATCTCCACCGGCGGCGGCGCCTTCCTCGAAGTGCTGGAAGGCAAGACCTTGCCGGCGTTCGAGATTCTGGCCAAGCGCGCGGCCGGTTGAGCCGCAGGCTAACGCCTATGTTTGACGGCGGCTGCGACTGCGGGCAGGTCCGCTACCGGCTCTCCAGCCGGCCGCTCTTCGTGCATTGCTGCCACTGTCGCTGGTGTCAGCGCGAGAGCGGCTCAGCCTTCGCGATCAACGCCATGATCGAGGCCGAACGCCTGCAGCTGCTGGGCGGGGCGCCTGAGCTGATCGATACGCCCAGCGAAAGCGGCAAGGGCCAACTGATCGCCCGCTGCCCGCATTGCCGCATCGCGTTGTGGAGCCATTATTCGGGCAACGGCCGCCACGTGGCCTTCGTGCGCGTGGGCACGCTCGATGACCCCGACGCGCTGCCGCCGGACATCCACATCTTCACGCGCAGCAAGCAGGCCTGGGTGATCCTGCCACCGGCCGTGCCGGCGGTGGAGGTCTATTACGACCGGGAGCGGTATTGGCCCGCGGAAAGCCTGGCCCGCAGGCAGGCCTTGCTGTCGTCAAACGGCTGAGTGCCTCTCACAGCACCTGATAGTCCGGCACCTTCCCATCCTGTGAGCGCACTGCGCTGAAGCGCGCGGCCAGCTTCGATTGCAGCTTGACCGGCAGCGGCGCGAAGCCAGTGCCTTTGGTCAGGTCGTCGCCGTGCATGAAGCTCCAGTAGAGGAAGCGCATCACCGGGCCAGCGGCTTCGCTTTTGGCGGGGCGGGCGTCGATGAGCACGAAGCTGGTCATTGTGATCGGCCAGCTTTCGGCGCCGGGGCGGTCGATCAGCGGTGCGAGGTCGTCGCCTTGGCGGGCCAGATCGCTGGCGGCGATGGCCGAGCGAAAGCCCGCTTCGCTTGCGGCCACCCATTCACCGTCGGCATTGCGCAGGCGCACGGCGTTCAGGTGCGCCTGCTGCACACGGTCGAAGCTGGCGTAGCCGATGGCGCCCGGCGTGGCCTTGATGGCCTTGACCATGCCGTCGTTGCCTTCGGCGCGTTCCACTTCACCGGGCCAGGTCGGCAGCTGGCTCACACCCACCTCGGCGGCGAAGACGCGCGAGACTGCGCTCAGGTAACGCGTTAAACCTTCGGTGGTGCCGGACTTCTCGGCGCGCACGACACGGCGGATCGGCAGGGCCGGCAGCGTCTGGCCGGAGTTCAGCACGACGAGGCGGATGTCGTTCCAGGTTTTGATGCGGCCGGCTTCGATGTCGGCCAGCACTTCGCCGGTCAGGCGCAGCTTGCCTTCGGGCACACCGGGCAGGTTGACCACGGGCACGACGCCACCGACCAGCATCGGGATCTGGACCAAGCGCCGCTTGGCGAGCTCTTCGGCCGACAAGGGCGAATCGCTGCCGCCGAAGCCGACGCTGCGGGCACTGATCTGCTTGACGCCGTCGCCCGAGCCGGTCGGCTTGTAGCTGACGGCCACGCCGCCGGACGTCTTCTGGTAGGCCTCGGCCCAGCGGGCGTACACCAGCGAGCGGAAGGTGGCGCCGGCGCCGGTCACTTCGGCGTGGGCGGTCGTGGCGAGAGAGGCGGTGAGGGTGATCGCGCTGAGCAGGCAGGGCAGGAGGCGGGCAGGCAGGAAGGGCATCAGGAGGAGGGCGTCGGGGAAGGGAAATTCGCGCGCGATTCTAGGAAGCACGTGATGCGGTTTTGTGAACCGCTTACGAATGGAAACGCTCGGGCTCTCCTGCGTAGTTCCACGCAGGCCCCATGCCAAGCCTGCATATCGCCGAAGCATTGAGGCATCGCCATCGGGGCCCTATCGGCGTAACCTCGCATCCCCCAGAACACGAGGAGATACGCCATGGACAAGCAGTCCTTGTCGCCGGCCGAAGCTGCCCTGCGCGAAGCCGCGCTCGACTATCACCGCGCCCCGACGCGCGGCAAGATTTCCGTCACGCCGACCAAGGCACTCTCCAACCAGCGCGATCTCTCGCTCGCCTATTCGCCCGGCGTGGCCTACCCGTGCCTGGACATTGAGGCCGATCCGACGCTGGCCGCCGACTACACCTCGCGCGGCAATCTCGTCGGCGTGGTCACCAACGGCACGGCGGTGCTGGGCCTGGGCGACATTGGCCCGCTGGCCGCCAAGCCGGTGATGGAGGGCAAGGGCTGTCTGTTCAAGAAGTTCGCCGGCATCGATGTGTTCGACATCGAACTGGCCGAGCGCGATCCGGACAAGCTGGTGGAGATCATCGCGGCGCTGGAGCCCACGCTGGGCGGCGTGAACCTGGAGGACATCAAGGCTCCCGAGTGCTTCTACATCGAGAAGAAGCTGCGCGAGCGGATGAACATCCCGGTCTTCCACGACGACCAGCACGGCACGGCCATCATCAGCGCCGCCGCTCTGCTCAACGGCCTGGAGCTGGTGGGCAAGGACATCGGCAAGGTCAAGCTCGTGGCCTCCGGCGCGGGCGCGGCGGCCATCGCCTGCCTGGACGTGATGGTGGGCCTGGGCGTGAAGCGCGAGAACATCTTCGCCGTCGATTCCAAGGGCGTGATCCGTGAAGGCCGTGGCGACAAGCTCGACGAATCCAAGCAGCGCTACTGCCAGAAGACCAGCGCCACCACGCTGGCCGAGGTGGTGGCTGGCGCCGACGTGTTCCTGGGCTGCTCCACCGCGGGCGTGCTGACGGGCGAGATGGTCAAGACCATGGCCGACCAGCCCATCATCCTGGCGCTGGCCAATCCGGAGCCGGAGATCCGCCCCGAGCTGGCCAAGGCCGCGCGGCCGGACTGCATCATCGCCACGGGCCGTTCGGACTATCCGAACCAGGTCAACAACGTGCTCTGCTTCCCGTACATCTTCCGCGGCGCACTGGATTGCGGTGCCACCAAGATCACCGAGGCGATGAAGCTGGCCTGCGTGCGCGAGATCGCCGCGCTGGCCAAGGCCGAGACCAGCGATGAAGTGGCCGCCGCCTATGCCGGCCAGGAGCTGGCCTTCGGCCCGGACTATCTGATCCCCAAGCCTTTCGATGCGCGCCTGATCCTGCGCATTGCCCCTGCAGTGGCGCAGGCCGCCGCCGAGTCGGGCGTGGCCACACGGCCCATCGCCGATCTGGAGGCTTATCGCCAGGAGCTCGGCCGCTTCGTCTACCAAACGGGCATGTTCATGCGCCCGGTCTTTGCCGCCGCCAAGGCCAGCCCGAAGCGGGTGATCTTTGCCGAAGGCGAGGACGAGCGCGTGCTGCGCGCCGTGCAGGTTGTGCTGGACGAGGGACTGGCCAAGCCGGTGCTGATTGGCCGGCCGGATGTGATCGCGATGCGCATCGAGCGCGCCGGCCTGAGGCTCAAGCCGGGCACGGACGTGGAAGTGATCGACCCGAACAACGACGCGCGTTTCCGCCAGTACTGGGAGACCTATCACCGCATCATGGGCCGCAACGGCGTCACGCCCGAGATGGCCAAGGCCACGGTGCGGCGCTCCAGCACCGTGATCGGCGCGCTGGCCATCCACCTGGGCGATGCCGACGCGATGATCTGCGGCATGGTCGGCCGCTTCGACGGCCACTTCGAGCATGTGCAGGACCTGATCGGCCTGCGTGCCGGCGCCAAGCACTTCGCCACGATGAACGCCGTGATGATGGAAGAGGGCACGCTCTTCCTGACGGACACCTACGTCAACGACGAGCCCGACGCCGAAACGCTGGCCGAGATCGCCGCCATGGCTTCCGAGGAGCTGCTGCGCTTCGGCCTGCCGCCCAAGGTGGCGTTTGTCTCGCACTCGATGTTCGGCTCCAGCAAGCGGCCGTCCGCCGTGAAGATGCGCCGCGCCCACGAGCTGTTCGCCGCTGCGCACCCGCAGGTGGAGAGCGAAGGCGAGATGCACGGCGACGCCGCGCTCTCGGCTGCCGTGCGCGCCACCTTCCTGCCCGACAGCCGCCTGGAAGGCTCGGCCAACCTGCTGGTGCTGCCCACGCTGGATTCGGCCAACATCTTGTTCAACGTGCTGAAGATCAGCAGCGGCAGCGGCAAGACCGTCGGCCCGATCCTCCTGGGCAGCGCGGCGCCGGTGCACATCCTCACGCCTTCGGCCACGGTGCGGCGGATCGTGAACATGACGGCGTTGGCCGTCGCTGACGCTGGAGCGGCCCGTTAGTTAGTAACTTGGAGAAACCGGGGCATCGCGGGTTTTGAGGCACATAATCTTTTGCTCTTACAAACCCGCGAGACAAGCTCCATGAACCGTTCCACCAAGATCGTCGCCACCCTGGGTCCGGCGTCCTCTTCCCCCGAGGTGCTGGAAGCCATCATCCGGGCCGGCGTCGACGTGGTGCGGCTGAACTTCTCGCACGGCAAGGCGCAGGATCACATCGACCGCGCCACCCTCGTGCGCGAGATGGCGCGCAAGGCCGGCAAGGAAGTGGCCATCATGGCCGACCTGCAAGGCCCGAAGATCCGCGTCGGCAAGTTCGAGAACGGCAAGATCGAGCTGATCAACGGCCGCGCCTTCATCCTCGACGCCGACCGCACCGAGCCCGGCAACGACGACATCGTCGGCCTGGACTACAAGGAGCTGCCGCGCGACGTGAAGCCGGGCGACACGCTGCTGCTCAATGACGGGCTACTTGAGCTGACCGTGGATCACGTGCGTGGAGCGCAGGTGCACACGACCGTCAAGCTCGGCGGCGAGCTGTCCAACAACAAGGGCATCAACAAGATGGGCGGCGGGCTGACCGCTCCCGCGCTGACCGCCAAGGACATGGACGACATCAAGACCGCGATGTCCTTCCAGTGCGAATACCTGGCCGTGAGCTTCCCCAAGAACGCCACGGACATGGAAATGGCCCGCCAACTGGCCAACGTGGCCGGCGAACCCTGGCGCCACAAGCCGGGCATGATCGCCAAGATCGAGCGCTCGGAAGCCATCCCGCAGCTCGAAGCCATCCTCAAGGCCAGCGACGGCATCATGGTCGCCCGTGGCGATCTGGCCGTGGAAGTGGGCAACGCCGCCGTGCCGGCCCTGCAAAAGCGCATGATCAAGCTGGCGCGCGAGATGGACAAGGTCGTCATCACCGCCACGCAGATGATGGAGTCCATGATCGTCAATCCGGTGCCCACCCGCGCCGAGGTGAGCGACGTGGCCAACGCCGTGCTCGATGGCACCGACGCCGTGATGCTCTCGGCCGAGACCGCCGCCGGCAAGTACCCGGTTGAAACCATCCAGCAGATGGCCGCCATCGCCCACGCCGCCGAGCGTGCGGAAGAGGTCAACCTGGACATGGATTTCACCGGCCGCACCTTCGGACGCATCGATCAAAGCATCGCCATGGGCGCGCTGTTCACGGCCTACCACCTTGGCTGCCGCGCCATCATCGCGCTGACCGAATCGGGCTCTACCGCGCTGTGGATGAGCCGCCATCGCATCAAGGTGCCGATCATCGCGCTGACCACCACGCAGCAGACCCAGCGCCGCATGACGCTGTACCGCAACGTGCGTCCGCTGCTGATGCCCAAGTTCGACGACCGCGACCTGGCGCTGGCACAGGCCGAACGCATCCTGGTGGAGCAGGGCGTGCTCAAGCCGGGCGACACCTACGCCATCACCTGTGGCGAGCCGATGGGCTACCCGGGCGGCACGAACATGCTCAAGGTTTGCCGCGTCGGCTGACGCAGCCACCCACCAGGCCTGAGGGCCCGGACCCGGGGAGCCCCGGGAGAGACCTCTAGAATCCGCAGTAGTTACGGCGCGGTTACATGCCCCATTGGCGAGCCATTGGGAGTACGCTGCGCCCGCGGATTCTCAACTTCCTAGACTCTCTAGAGGAATCTCCCATGGCACTCGTCTCCATGCGCCAGTTGCTGGACCACGCCGCCGAGCACGGCTACGGCATCCCGGCCTTCAACGTCAACAACCTCGAGCAGGTGCAGGCCGTGATGGCCGCTGCGGACGAGGTCGGCGCCCCGGTCATCCTGCAGGCCAGCGCCGGTGCCCGCAAGTACGCCGGCGAACCCTTCATCAAGCACCTGATCCAGGCGGCCACCGAAGCCTTCCCGCACATCCCGCTGGTCATGCACCAGGACCACGGCACCAGTCCTAAGGTCTGCGAGGGCGCGATCTCGCTGGGCTTCGGCTCGGTGATGATGGACGGCTCGCTGATGGAAGACGGCAAGACGCCGGCCTCCTTTGACTACAACATGGACGTGACCCGCCGCGTCGTCGAGATGGCGCACAAGGTCGGCGTCACGGTCGAGGGCGAGCTGGGCTGCCTGGGCAACCTGGAAACCGGCGATGCCGGCGAGGAAGACGGCATCGGCGCCGAAGGCAAGCTGGACCACAGCCAGATGCTGACCGACCCCGAGGAAGCCGCCGTCTTCGTCAAGGCCACGCAGCTCGACGCCCTGGCGATCGCCATCGGCACCAGCCACGGCGCCTACAAGTTCTCGCGCAAGCCCACGGGCGACATCCTGGCCATCAGCCGTGTCAAGGAAATCCACAAGCGCATTCCCAACACCCACCTGGTGATGCACGGCTCGTCCAGCGTGCCGCAGGAGCTGCTGGCCCTGATCAACCAGTACGGCGGCAAGATGAAGGAGACCTTCGGCGTGCCCGTCGAGGAGATCCAGGAAGCCATCAAGCACGGCGTTCGCAAGATCAACATCGACACCGACATCCGTCTGGCCATGACCGGCGCGGTGCGCAAATTCCTGTTCGAGAACCCGGACAAGTTCGACGCCCGCGAATGGCTCAAGCCCGCTCGCGAAGCCGCCAAGGCCGTCTGCAAGCAGCGTTACATGGAGTTCGGCTGCGAAGGCCAGGCCGCCAAGATCAAGGCGCGTTCGCTGGTGGACGTGGCCGCTTCCTACGCGCGTGGCGAGCTGGCGCAAGTTGTCCAGTAAATCTCTGGCCTGCTGCTTCACCTACGGCTCGCTGATGTGGGCCGACATCTGGTTCAGCGTTTGCGGCCGCGCCCACGTGGCGGTTGACGCTGAACTTGGCGGCTATGCGCGGCATCCCGTGCGCGGCGAGGACTACCCCGGGCTGGCTGCGGCCGCGCCGGATGCGCGCGTTGCGGGCCGGCTCTATCTCGATGTGGATGAGGCTTCGCTTGCGCGGCTCGATGCCTTCGAGGGCGACGAGTACGAGCGCATCGTCGTCAGTGTGCGCCTGGTCGACGGCAGTGAGCGCGAGGCTTTTTGCTATCGCTTTGGTGGCGTCGCCGCCGAACGCCTGCTGCCTGGCCAGTGGGATCCTGCGCGGTTCGAGCGCGAGGGCAAGGCGCGTTTCACCGCCGCCTACGCCGGCTTCAAGGCAGCGGCAGTGCAGGGCGATTGAGACAGGTCCGCCTCGTAGAATGCGAGGCTTCCGCTCCCTCCCGACCGCTGCCCCATGACCGCCGCTCTGCTCGAATCCTCTCTCACCTCGCTCCCCCTGATCGCCCGCGGCAAGGTGCGTGAGAACTACGCGGTGGGCAACGACCGCATCCTGATGATCGCCTCCGACCGCCTCTCGGCCTTCGACGTCATCATGGGCGAGCCGATGCCGGGCAAGGGTGCGCTGCTCACGAAGATGGCGCTGTTCTGGTTCGACAAGCTCGACGGCATCGTGCCCAACCACCTGACCGGCGAAGACCCGCTCACCGTCGTCAGCGGCGAAGCCGAGAAGGCCCAGGTGCGCGATCGCGCCATGCTGGTCAAGCGCTTGAAGCCTCTGCCCGTGGAAGCCGTGGTGCGCGGCTATCTCGCCGGCAGCGGCTGGGCCGAATACAGCAAGAGCGGCGAGGTCTGCGGCGTGAAGCTGCCGGCCGGTCTGCAGAACGCGAGCAAGCTGCCGCAGCCGATCTTCACGCCGGCCACCAAGGCCGAGATGGGCGACCACGACGAGAACATCTCCTTCGACAAGATGGTCGGCATCATTGGCGAGGATCTCGCCACGCGCGTGCGCGACATCTCCATCCAGCTCTACCAGCGCGCCGCCGATTACGCGCTCACCAAGGGCATCATCATTGCTGACACCAAGTTCGAGTTTGGTCTCGATGCCGACGGCACCCTGACGCTGATGGACGAGGTGCTCACGCCCGACTCCTCGCGCTACTGGCCGGTCGAGAGTTACAAGGTGGGTACGAACCCGCCCAGCTACGACAAGCAGTTCGTGCGCGACTGGCTGGAGCAGGCCGTCGTGGACGGCAAGCCCTGGGGCAAGGTGGCGCCTGCGCCGGCCCTGCCGGCCGAAGTCATCGAGAAGACCGTGGCCAAGTACCGCGAGGCGCTGGAGCGCCTGACAGGCTGAGGACCCGGGGCGCGCGATGCACCATTCGCGCCTGTGGCGCCGCCTGAGCGAGGCGATCGAGGCCTCGTCCAGCCCGCTGCAATCGGCCACGCTGCGCGTCAAGCGCGCGGTGCTGACGGCCCGCCACGGCCAGCATGCCGTGGCGCGCGATGAACTCACGGCCCTGCACCAGCTCAATTTCCAGAGCCCGCTGCGTGAGCTGGGCGCGTGGCTGCACTACGCCGAGGGCGTCACGCTCTACTTCAGCGAATTCGGCAGCTGCGATGTCGCTAAGCTCGAGCGCGCCATCAACCTGGCTGCGGCCCTGGGCGATGTCGAGCTCCAAGGCCTGTGCGGCGCCTGGCTGGCGTGGTTCTCCTACGTCCAGCACGATGTGCTGGCAGTGGCCCGACACGCCTTGGCCACGCGGCCGCTGCTGGAGGCCACGCACCACGCGGCGCAGAGCCGGCTTGCACTCACACTGGCCGTGGCCCACGATTTCGCCGGCCAGCCGACGCAGGCCCAGGCCTGGTACGGCTATGCCCGCCAGCATGTGGCCACCGAGGGTGATGATGCTGGCCAGTCGGCCGTGATCTTCAACAGCGCCTCCATGCGCGTCGCCCAGGTGCGGCGCGAGAGCCTGCAGTGTGCGGCCACCGGATCGGCTTCGGCCGTGCAGCGGATGCATACGCTCTCTGCCGAACATTACGATGCCGCCAAGCACATCGGCCTGATGCCCGAGCTCGGGCCGCTGATGCGCGCCCAGCTGCTGGTGGCAGCCGGTGACCATGCCGCAGCGCGCGAGCTCTACGTCGCGCATCTGCCCGGCATCCATTCCTCCTCGGGCCTGAACCGCCTGAGCTCCAGCCTGCTGGCCGACGTGGCCCTGTGCAGCGCTCATCTGGGCGAAACGGCTCTGGCCCTGCAGCAGGCGGAAGCGGCCGAGCTGGAATGCAATGCCGAGGTCGAGATCGACGACCGGATGATCACCTGGGGCCGGCTGGCCCAGGTCTACGAGCGGCTGGAGAGGCCCGAGAGCGCGGTGCGCGCCCAGGCCCTGGCCGGGCAAGAGCGCGAGGCCTTCGCGCTGCAGCAGCGCCAATGGGCGGCGGCGCTGGCCGCGCCCGAGCTGAACCTGCCCTGAGCGGCTGACCGGCGCGTCAGAACAGCGCCATGCTGAGCTTGCGGCGGTACTGGTCCAGCACCGGATCGGCCTGCGGCACGACGGCCTTGCCGGCAAGCTCCAGCGTGCCCTTGGCTTCGGCAGCCTGGGCCTTGGGGGCGGGCTTGCTCATCAGCTCCAGGATCGCCACATAGGCCTTGCGCGCTGCCTCGTTGTTCCAGGCCTTGTCGCGCATGATGATTTCCAGCAGCTCGTCCATCGCGGCCGGGAACTCGCCGCGAGCGAATGCGCCCTGGGCGAGGGCGAAGCGGGCCTCGAAATCGCGCTTGTTGGCCTCGATGGCGGCGCGAAGGGCGGCGGCGTCGAAGCCGGTGGCCACGCGCTCGGCCGCTGCGATCCAGGCCGCCAGCGCGGCAAAGCGCGGATGCGGCGTCAGCGTGCTGGCGGCAATCGCGGCCACGGGTGCGAAGGCGGCGCGAGCATCCTGCAGCAAGCCGGCTTCCAGCAGGGCCTTCACGTAGTCGTAGCGGGCGGTCTCGTCGTCCGGGCGGGCTTGGACGGCCTGGGCCAGGCGGGCGAGGGCGTCTTCGGCGCCGGCGGGGGCCGCTTCCTCGGCCACGGCCTCTTCCTTCACCGGCTCGCCTTCGGGGACGTGCTTGGCCAGGAACTCGCGGGATCTGTTCCTCAGGGATGGCGCCGACAAAGCCGTCCACCGGCTGGCCCTGGGCGAACATCACGCAGAAGGGGATCGAGCGCACGCCGAACATCTGGCTCAGCTGGCTCGAAATCTCCGGCACCTCGTCGGCGTTGAGCTTGGCCAGCACGAAGCGGCCGGCGAACTCGGTTTCCAGCTTTTCCAGCACCGGGCCGAGCTGGCGGCAGGGGCCGCACCAGGGGGCCCAGATGTCCAGCAGGACGGGCGTGTTCAGGGAGGCCTGGATCAGTTCGGATTCGAAATTCTGGAGGGTGATGTCGATCATGGGTGTCCGCCTACAATTCGAGGCTTTTCAAGTACAAACTTCGGCCCTGCAACAGGGGCCGCCACCGCGCAAATGACGTCTCCAGTCCAATCTCCGCTGATCGGCATCGTGATGGGTTCCAGCAGTGACTGGGAGACCATGAAGCAGGCGGCGGACATTCTCGCCGAGTTCGGTGTGCCCTTTGAGGCGCAGGTGGTTTCTGCCCATCGCATGCCTGACGAGATGTTCCGTTATGCCGAAGCTGCTGTAGGACGCGGCCTGCAGGCGATCATCGCCGGCGCGGGCGGTGCAGCCCATCTGCCGGGCATGCTGGCCGCCAAGACCGTCGTGCCCGTGCTGGGCGTGCCGGTGGCCAGCCGCCACCTGCAGGGTGTGGATTCGCTGCACAGCATCGTGCAAATGCCCAAGGGCATCCCGGTGGCCACCTTCGCCATCGGCGCGGCCGGCGCGGCCAATGCGGCGCTGTTCGCCGTGGCCATGCTGGCCAATCACGACGCGGGCCTGCGCGCCCAGCTCGAAGCCTTCCGCATGCAGCAGACCGAAGTCGCCCGTGCGATGACGAAGGACCTCACCTGATGGCCGCGACCCAGGCCCTGCTGCCCGGAGAAGCCACGCTCGGCGTGATGGGCGGCGGCCAGCTCGGCCGCATGTTCGTGCATGCCGCTCAGTCGCTGGGCTATCGCACCGTTGTGCTCGATCCCGATCCACTCTCGCCGGCCGGCCTCGTGGCCCACGACCACATCCACGCCGACTACCTCGACCCGGCCGCGCTCGAAGCCCTGGCCGGTGCTTGCGAAGCCATCACGACCGAATTCGAGAACGTGCCGGCCGCCGCCCTGCAGCAGCTGGCACGGTCGCGCTTCGTGGCGCCCGCCGGCACGGCCGTGGCCATCTGCCAGGACCGCGCCGCCGAGAAGGCCCACTTCGAGGCCAGCGGCGTCGCTTGCGCGCCCTATGCCGTGATCGCCACCGATGCCGATCTGGCCGGCGTGCCCGACCTGCTGTTGCCCGGCATCCTCAAGACCGCCCGCATGGGTTACGACGGCAAGGGCCAGGCGCGCGTGCGCGATCGTGCCGAGCTGGACGCCGCCTGGAAGGCCATGAAGGGCCAGCGCTGCGTGCTGGAAAAGCTGCTGCCGCTCAAGCTCGAGATCTCCGTCATCAGCGCCCGCAGCGCCAATGGCGAGATCGTGCAGTTCCCGGTCCAGCAGAACCTGCACCGCGACGGCATCCTGGCCGTGACCGAGGTGCCCGCGCCCAACGCCAGCCTCGCGCTGCAGGCCGAAGCCTCGGCCTCGGCCGCGCGCATCGCCGCTTCCATGCAGTACGTGGGCGTGCTGTGCGTGGAGTTCTTCGTGCTGCAAGACGGCAGTCTGGTCGTCAACGAGATGGCGCCGCGCCCGCACAACTCTGGCCACTACACGCTGGACGCCTGCGATGTCTCGCAGTTTGACCTGCAGGTGCGCGCCATGGCCGGCCTGCCGCTGCCCGTGCCGCGCCTGCACTCCAAGACGCTGATGCTGAACCTGCTGGGCGACCTGTGGTTCCCCGAGGGCGCCCAACAGCAGCGCACGCCGGATTGGGCGGCCGTGCTGGCCTTGGCCGGCACGCACCTGCACCTCTACGGCAAGAACGAGGCGCGCCGTGGCCGCAAGATGGGCCACCTGAACATCACCGCCGCCACGGCCGACGAAGCCCGTGCCGTGGCCGAGCGCGCCTGCGCCATCCTGGGCCTGCCCCAGCCATGATCCTTTCCGGCCGCGATCCCGCATCGCTTGCCCAGGCCGCCGAGGCGCTGGCGCGGGGCGATCTCGTCGGCGTGCCCACTGAGACCGTGTACGGTCTCGGTGCCCGCGCCGACCAGAACGCGGCCGTGGCCAAAATCTTCGAGGCCAAGGGCCGGCCGGCCGACCATCCGCTGATCGTCCATGTGACCGATCCGGAGCAGGCGGCCCGCTTTGCGTCGGAGCTGCCCGCCATCGCCCGCCAGCTGATGGACGCCTTCTGGCCCGGCCCGCTGACGGTCATCGTGCCGCGCGCGCCGCACATGGCCGCGGCGGCGGCCGGCGGCCAGTCCAGCGTGGGCCTGCGCTGTCCAGCGCATCCGGTGGCGCACGCGCTGCTGGTGGCCGCGCGCGAACTCGGCGTGCCCGGCATGGCGGCGCCCAGCGCCAACCGCTTCGGCCGCGTCAGCCCCACCCATGCCGAGCACGTGGCCGAGGAATTCGGGCCTGGCCTGCTGGTGCTGGACGGCGGCGATTGCGAGGTCGGCATCGAGTCGACCATCGTCGACTGCAGCCGCGGCCGCGCCGTGCTGCTGCGCCCGGGCATGATCACGCCCGAACAGATCGAAGCCGTGCTGGGCCAGCCCCTGCAGGCGCCGGATGGCGGCGCTCCGCGCGCCTCCGGCACCCTCGAAGCCCACTACGCCCCGCGTGCCGTCGTCCGCCTGTTTGCCGATGCCGCCACCCTGGGCGAGGGGCTGGGGAAACAATCAGGCCAAGGCGTGGCGGTATATTCCCGCACGCCCGTGGCTCAAGCTGCGTTGCTGCAGCGCCGCATGCCCCAGGATGCGGCAGCGGCCGCGCACGAACTGTTTGCCGTGCTGCGCGAGCTCGACGCAGCGGGTGCCCAGGAAATCTGGATCGAGGCGCCGCCCGCGGGCAGCGCCTGGGATGGTGTACGCGATCGCCTGAATCGCGCTGCGGCGGCTTTTGCCGCCTGAAGCGCAGGGCGTTATTTGACGATGATGGATGGAATGTTCATGAAGAGTTTCAAGCAGGGCGCGCTGCGCAAGATGCTGAGCGTCAGTGCCCTGGCGGTACTCCTGGGTCTGTCGGCCTGCGGCGGCGGCACCTCGGTGGTTCAGTCTTTCGCCCCGACGCGCATCGTCACCTTCGGTGACGAGTCCAGCTACCTCGACCCGCAGGGCCGCAAGTACTCCGTCAACGGCATCGACCCGATCACGGGCCTGCAGAACTGCTCGATCAACCCGATCTGGGTGCAGTCGCTGGCGTCCTCCTACGGCCTGGCCTACCCGCAGTGCGACCCCAACCACCTGGCTGCGCCCCAAGGCGTGATGCAGGCGGTGCCGGGCTCCAAGGTGTCGGACGTGGCGGCCAAGGTTGACCTGTACTTCGGCAACAGCTACTTCACCAGCAAAGACCTGGTCACGGTGCTGGTCGGCGTGAACGACATCGTCGAGATCTACAACCAGTTCCCGGCGCAGAGCCAGCAGGCCCTGCTGGACGAAGCCTCGCGCCGCGGCAAGGCCCTGGCCGCGATCGTCAACCGCATTGCCCAGGCCAATGGCCGCGTGATCGTCTCCACGCTGCCCGACATGGGCGACACGCCCTTCGCCATCGCGGAATCCCTGGCGCACGGCGACATCAACCGCGCCGATTTCCTGTCCTCGCTCAGCACGGCCTTCAACCTGGCCATGCGCACCGAGCTGATCAACGACGGTCGCCTGATCGGCCTCGTGCTGCTGGATGAAACCGTCCAGGGCATCCACAAGTTTGGCACCTCCTTCGGCTACAACAATGTGAGCGAGCAGGTCTGCCTGCCCAACGTGGGGCCGCTGTCCTGCACCACCGCCACCCTGTTCCCGGGTACGACGGGCAGCGACTGGCTCTGGGCCACCGACCGTCTGCTGAGCAACGGCGGGCACAACACACTCGCATCGCTTGCCATCACGCGGGCGCACAACAACCCCTTCTGACGAACATGGCGGTCCTGCTGGCCATCGACAGTTCGACGGACAGCCTGGCGATTGCGCTGACCGGGCCCGGCGGCGCGAGCGTGTTCGAGGGCGCGGGCGGGCCCAAGGCATCCGAGCTCGTCGTGCCCGAGGCGATGGCGCTGTTGCGCGCTGCTGGCCTGCAACTGGCCGATGTCGATGCCATTGCCTTCGGTCGCGGCCCCGGCGCGTTCACCGGCCTGCGCACGGCTTGCTCCGTGGCTCAAGGCCTGGCTTTCGGTGCGGACAAGCCCGTGCTGGCCATCGACAGCCTGATGCTTGTGGCCGAGGACGCGCGGCTGCAAGCCGGTGGTTCGATCGATGGCGCGATCTGGGTGGCGATGGACGCACGCATGGACGAGATCTATGCCGCCCAGTACCGCTTCGAGCATGGCCGCTGGACCGTGCTCGATGCACCCGCGCTTTATGCGCCTGCCGCGCTGATCGCGCACTGGGGTCAACCTGGCGCCGTGGCCGGTTCGGCGCTGCGCGTGTTTGCGCAGCTCGGCGACTTCGAGCGCAGCTGGCCTGAAGCGGCCTCGCGCGCCCGCGCGCTGGCCAGCCTCGCCGAGCAGGCTTTCAACGAAGAAGGCGCGCTGCTCGACGCGGCGGAGGCCCAGCCACTCTATGTGCGCGACAAGGTCGCCTCGACCACCGCCGAACGTCTGGCGATCGGAGCCAAGGCATGAGCGCGCTGCCTGCCGACGGCCTGCAGCTGCGCGTGATGATGCTCGGCGATCTCGACGAGATCGTGCCGATCGAAGCCGTCTGCTATGTGGCCCCGTGGTCGCGCGGCAATTTCATCGATTCGCTGGCGGCCGGCTACGAGGCCCGCGTCTTGCGCGGCGATGGCGGCGAACTGCTCGGTTATTTCATCGCCATGCCCGGCTACGAGGAGATGCACCTGCTCAACATCACCGTCGCCCCTGCCCATCAGGGCCGTGGCCTGGCCCTGGTGATGCTGGACGAGCTGCGTGAACTCTGCCGCCGTCACGCGGCGCCGCAGTTGTGGTTGGAAGTGCGCGTCTCGAACGAGCGCGCCCGCGCCATCTACCGCCGCTACGGCTTTGCCGAAGTCGGCCAGCGCCGCGGCTACTACCCCACGCCCGGCGGTCCTCGCGAGGACGCCGTGCTGATGAGTTTCACGCTGTCATGAGCTGGGACGATCGCCAGAAAGCCATGCTGGAGGCCATGGGCCTCAAGGTCTGGGGCCGGCCTGCAATGGCCGAGCCCGAGCCCGAGTCCGAGCCGGAGCCGGAGCCGGAGCTTGTCGCTGCGCCCGCCGCGCAGGTCAGTCCTGCGCCAGCACCTGCTCCCTCCCGAGCGCCTGTGCAGGCGCCCCCTCCCGCGGCGATCCCCATCATCAACGAAGCCGAGCGCTCGGCCCGCGCCCAGGCCATCGCTGAGATGGACTGGAACCAGCTGCGCGACAGCGTGGCAGGCTGCCGCGCCTGCGGGCTCTGCGAGGGCCGCAAGAACACCGTCTTCGGCGTTGGCAACGAGAACGCCGAGTGGATGATCATCGGCGAGGCCCCCGGCGAGCAGGAAGACCTGCGCGGTGAACCCTTTGTCGGCGAGGCCGGCAAGCTGCTGGACAACATGCTGCGCGCCATCGGCCTGACGCGGGCCGAAGAAGCGCCGGAGCGTCAGGTCTTCATCGCCAACACGCTCAAGTGCCGCCCGCCGCGCAACCGCAATCCCGAGCCCGCCGAGCTGGTCCAGTGCGAGCCCTATCTGCAGCGCCAGATCGCGCTGGTGCAACCCAAGATGATCCTGGCCATGGGGCGCTTCGCCGTGCAGTTCCTGCTGCGCTCCAGCGAAGCCATCGGCCGGCTGCGCGGGCGTGTGCACGAGGTCAACGGCATTCCCGTCATCGTGACCTACCACCCCGCCTACCTGCTGCGCAACCTGCCCGACAAGGCCCTGGCCTGGGACGACCTCTGCCTGGCCGTCGAACAGTATGAATCCGCTCGAACAAAGGATTAGGCAGGAGATCGCCGCGGCCGGCGGCTGGCTGCCTTTCGATCGCTTCATGGCTTCGGCGCTGTACGCACCGGGTCTGGGCTACTACAGCGGCGCGCGCCAGAAGTTCGGCTTGATGCCGCAGAGCGGCTCGGATTTCGTCACCGCGCCCGAGCTCTCGCCGCTCTTCGGTGAAGCGCTGGCTGCGCAGGTGGGGCAGGCGCTCGAGGCGACCGGCACGGACGAGATCTGGGAGTTCGGTGCTGGCACTGGCGCGCTGGCCTCGCAGTTGCTGGCGCACCTGGGTGATCGCGTGCGCCGCTACGTGATCGTCGATCTTTCCGGCGATCTGCGTGCCCGCCAGGCCGAGAAGCTCGCGCCTTGGCGCGCCAAAGTCGAATGGCTCGATGCGCTGCCCGCCAAGTTCAGCGGCGTCGTCGTTGGCAACGAGGTGCTGGATGCCATGCCCGTGCAGCTCCTGCATTTCGATGGTGCGCAATGGCTCGAGCGTGGCGTGATCGCCGAAGCCGAGGCCTTCGCCTGGGCCGATCGACCGACCGAGTTGCGCCCGCCCATGCACGCCGTGCCCGGCACGACGACCGAGATCCATGCACAGGCCGAGGCCTTCGTCCGCACGCTGGCCTCGTCGCTGGAGCGCGGCGCCGCCTTCCTGATCGACTACGGCTTCCCCGAGGCCGAGTACTACCACCCGCAGCGCAGCGGCGGCACGCTGATGTGCCATCACCTGCACCGCGCCGACCCGGATCCGCTGCATCTGGTGGGCGAGAAGGACATCACCACGCATGTCAACTTCACCGGCATCGCGCTCGCGGGCCAGGACGCGGGCCTGGCCGTGCTGGGCTACACCAGCCAGGCCAATTTCCTCATCAACTGCGGCCTGGTGGACAGCCTCGCGCATGCCAACCTGGCCGAGCGCTCGATGGCGCTCAAGCTCATCAACGAGCATGAGATGGGCGAGCTGTTCAAGGTGATCGGCTTTGCCGCGGGCACTGAGTTTGAAGCGCTGGGCTTCAGCTGCGGAGACCGCTCACATACGCTGTAGTGCAGCGAGGCGCGCGGCCTTCACCGCCGCACCGATCGCCGGGCCCTTGAGCCCGCGCGCGATCGCCGCCGCGCTCACCGCCGCCAGATCCACGGCCTGCGTGGCCGCCAGATCGGCTGTCAGCTGCGCCCGCTGCGGGTAGTCGCGCTGCTCCAGCCCCAAGCGGCCGCGCGCGTCGCATTCGCAGGCCAGCAGCATCTGCGCGAAGCGGTCCGGCCGGCGCCAGGCGTCGCAGCGCTCCAGCAGGCGCAGGCGGGCCTCGGGCGTGAAGCCCTGGCTCTGGTGGACGTTCGTGTGCTCGCGTGCCACCAGCTCGGCCAGCTCGCGGCAATCGGTGGGCACGCGCCAGCGTTCGCTCACCCCACGCGCCAGGCGCTCGCTGCGGCCTTCGTGGTCGATGTGCCGAGGCAGCACGTCGGCCGGCGTCTCGGCCTTGCCGAGGTCGTGGCACAGGCAGGCGTAGCGCACCGGCAGCGGTGCGTCCTGGGCGGCGCATTGGTCCAGCACCATCAGCAGGTGCACGCCGGTGTCAATCTCGGGGTGATGCGCGGGCGGTTGCGGCACGCCGAAGAGGGCATCGACTTCAGGCAGCAGACGAGCCAGTGCCCCGCATTCGCGCAGCACCTCGAACATGCGTGAGGGCTTGGCTTCCATCAAGCCGCGCGCGAGCTCCTGCCAGACGCGCTCGGCCACCAGGGCATCCGCTTCACCGGCGGCCACCATCTGGCGCATCAACGCCATCGTCTCAGGGGCCACGGTGAAGTCATGGAAGCGCGCGGCAAAGCGGGCCAGGCGCAGGATGCGCACCGGGTCTTCGGCAAAGGCGGGTGAGACGTGGCGCAGGATGCGTTCGCGCACGTCGCGTTGACCCTCGAAAGGATCGCAAATCGTGCCGGCCTCATCCTGAGCCATGGCGTTGATGGTCAGGTCCCGGCGGGCCAGGTCTTCTTCCAGGGTGACGTCCGGCGCGGCATGAAACGCAAAGCCGTGATAGCCCGGCGCGGTCTTGCGCTCAGTGCGGGCCAGCGCATATTCCTCATGGGTCTCGGGGTGCAGGAAGACCGGGAAGTCCCTGCCCACGGGCTGGAAGCCCTGCTCGAGCAGGGCTTCAGGACTGGCGCCGACGACGACCCAGTCCACGTCGCTGACGTGCCGGCCCAGCAGGGTGTCACGCACCGCGCCGCCCACCTTGTAGATTTTCATGGCCACAGTCTAGCCAGCCGTGAAGGCGAAATCGGGCGACATGGAAACCCAACCCGCTACTGGGGAGCCTGTACCCGTTCCTGGGGGACCAACGCTGTGAGCAGACCGGGGCCGGACGGCGGGTATCGAAGCGCCCGCGCGTGGCGACGGTCGTCGAGCCCAGGGCTCGGCCATTGGCGCCGGCACCCGGATTGACGACACGTTCTCGTTCTCGTTGACGAATGCGTCCGGCGTGATGGCCGTGGCCGTCGCCAACGATGGCGCCAGCGGCGTGTTCGATCGGGAGAGCGGCATGGTGACGCTGTTCCAGGTGGGCAACTCGACGCCCATCGGCAGGTTCAGCTTCGACTCGATGGCCGTGAGCCCCACCTGGGCTTCGCGTCCGCTCGTCGACGCCAATCGTGATCGGCAAGAGAGAGAGAGACAAAGCGCAAGCGCCCCACGGGGCGCTTTTTCTTCGGGATGCTGGCAAGACTCAGCGCGATTGCCGATACGGCTCGTCATCGGGCACGAAGTCCTGCTCGGCCAGCGCGCCCTTCACCCACTCGGCCACGGCCGGGTGTTCCAGCAGGCGCTGCACATAGGCTTTTGCCAGCGCGGAGAGTGGCAGGGCAAAGCGTGAGAGCCGAACGGCCACCGGTGCATAGAAGGCATCTGCCGCGCTGAACTCGCCAAAGAGCCAGGGGCCGCCGCTGCCGGCCAGCGCCTCGGTCCACAGCTGCTCGATGCGTGCCACGTCCTTGCGCAGGCCTTCGTGCTCGGTCCAGAGCTTGGCGCCCTCCTCGGGGAAGAAGGCCTCGACGTTCATCGGGCAGAGGTTGCGCAGCGAGCCGAAGCCGGCGTGCATCTCGGCGCACACGCTGCGGGCGCGGCTGCGGGCCTTGGCATCGCGCGGCCAGACAGCCAGCTTCGGGTTCCGGTCGGCCAGATGCTCGACGATGGCCAGCGTGTCCCACACGGCGAAGCCGTCCTCGTCCACCCACACGGGCACGCGGCCGGCGGGGGTCACGCCTTGCAACTTGCCGTGGAACTGCGAGTCGGCCTCATGGAAGTCGAAGCGCACTACAACCTCCTCGAAGGAGATATCGAACGCGCGGGCCAGCACCCAGGGGCGCATGGACCAGGACGAGTAGTTCTTGTTGCCGATGTAGAGCTTTGCTTGAGTCATCTTCAGGGTCCCTCGTGAGAAGGCTCCAGCATAGGCGGGCGCTCGTGCTTCAGTGCTGAGATCGCGGCATGGGATTCATGCGCTTGGCTCATTGAGCGGTGACCTGCGGCGGTGGCGGCGCCTCGCTCTCCGTGCCTTCCGTGGCCGGTCCGATGGCGCGGCCCAGGTGGTCGCGCAGGCTGGTGTCGTTGCCGGTGAGCAATCGCGTGTAGACGATGGTGTTGATCAGCACCTTCTTGACGTAGTCACGCGTTTCCCAGAAGGGGATGGTCTCGGTCCAGATGGCGGCATCCAGGGCCGGGCCGTCGCGCCAGCGGCGCGGGCGCGACGGCCCGGCGTTGTAGGCCGCGGCGGCCAGCGGCAACGAACCCTTGAAGCTGTCCAGCACCATGCGCAAGTACGCGGTGCCGATGCGCAGGTTGACCGGCGTGTCGTACAGCGTCTCGGGCCTGAAGGGGATGTTCTGCTTCTTGGCGACCCACTTGGCTGTGGGCGGCATGATCTGCATGAGGCCCGCCGCACCGACGTGCGAGCGCGAGTCGAACACGAAGCGCGACTCCTGGTGGATCAGGCCGTAGGCATAGGCAGCCTCCACGCCCGAGGCCTGCGCGGCGATGAGCAGCTCGGCGCGGTAGGGCAAGGGGAAGCGCTGGGCAATGTCGATCTCGGTCCGGGTGCGCTCGCTGGCGCTGATGCAGCGGTCCCACACCAGGGCATCGCAGGCCTCCTGCGCGGCGGCGCGCAGCTCGCGATCGGAGAGGCCACGCATCGAGAAATTCCATTCGCGCAGGCCTTCGCTGCGCAAGCCCAGGGAGAGCAGCAGCAGCGCGCGCTGCACGCCAGGCGTTGTGCTGGCCTGGTAGCGTTCGGCGGGTGTCAGTGCGGTGGGGACGTTGGGCAATGCGACGGGCTGGCGCAGGTCCTCGGCGGCCAGGTGGCCGTAGAAGCTCAGCGCGGCCGTCGGCGCGTTGGCCAGTTCCTTGAGCAGGGCTCCGGCCTCGGCCATGTCCTTGGCCTCGCCCAGCGCCATCAACGCGCGGGCGCGCCAGTACTGCCACTGTGGCTCCTTGGCTTGCGTGCCGGCATCCATCATGTCCAGCGCCTGCAGCAGCTGTGGCCAACGCCTGGCGCGCAGGGCAGCGCGGGCCATCCAGGCCAGCGTGTCGGCGCTCCACTCCGGCGCCCCGCGCTTGCCGTGCACTTCCAGCGCGCGGTCGAAGAGCTCATCGGCCCGCGGATCGAGCCGACTGGTGGCCTGGCGCGCGGCCTGGATCCACACCCAGGCGGACAGCTCGGGCGGCAGCATCTTTTGCCATTTGGTCTTGAGCAGGCCCTCGGCCTGATCGGGGTCGCTGGAGGCCACGCGCATCAGGGCGAGGGTTGTCAGTTCGTCATCGCGCTGGGTGTCGCTGCGGCTCTTGCGGGCGAGGTACTTGCCGGCCTTGTCCTGGATCTCGGCAACGGCCTGCTCGATCGGCTTGCCCAGCAGTGACGCGGTCTGCCTCACCGCGCGCGGCTTTTGCGCCTCGACCGAGAGCCGCAGCTTGAGCCAGACGTCCGACTCCTTGATCAGCTTGGCGTCGACAAGCGTGGAGGCCAGGAGCTGGCAGCCGTCGTCGCCCTCGCGCTGGGCCATCCAGGCGGCACGTGCCTCGGTGAGCACCTTCTTGCCAGCCAGATGGTCGGCCAGGATCGAATAGCACAGCACCTCGCGGTCGTCGCGCATCTTGAAGCTGGCGTAGTCGTTCTGGAGGTTCTTCCAGTCGTGCCGGCGCCCCAGCTCCAGCAGCCAGTCGTTGCGCAGCCGGTCTTCCACATAGCTGCCGCGCCAGCGGGCGTAGAAGTCGTCCAGCTCGGACTGGCTGGCCTCGGTGAGCCGCGCGTTCAAGGCCCAGTAGTCGATCCACGAGGCGAGCGGATTGCCGGCCGATTGAGCTTGCGCGGCAAGTGCCACGAGCTGCGCCTTGTCGCGCTTGCCGAACGCGTCGCGCGCCGCCAGCGTCAGCTGGTTCTGGGCGTTGACGTCCGGCGTCTGGGCCACGGCCTGCGGCGCCTGTGTGCAGACCGTGGCCAGACCGAGAATCCATGCAGCGATGCGCTGCGGTGCTCCATATACTGCCAAATCCATGCCTCTTCGAGTGAGCTTTTGACCGAATCCCTGCTGCACGAGCCCGCGCATGAACGGTCCGTTCTGCGCAAGCACCTGATCGAACGCCGCCGCGAGTGGCTGTCCACGCCGGCCAGCCACGCCGCCGATGCCGCGCTGGCCCGCCAGCTGCACGATGTGCTGATGCAACTTGAACCGCTGTGCCTGGGCCTGTATTGGCCGCTTCCCGGCGAATTTAACGCAAGCACGCTGCTGCATCGCGAAGACGGCGTGCAATGGGCCTTGCCATTTGCGTACAAGTCGCCACGCCGCATGGAATACCGCCTGTGGCAGCCTGAGTCCGAGCTGCTCAAGGACGAATGCGGCATCGACTGCGCACATGGACCGGTGGTCATGCCTGACGTGGTGCTGGTGCCCTGCGTGGGCTTTACCCGCGAGGGATATCGCATGGGCTACGGCGGCGGCTACTTTGACCGCTGGCTGGCCGAGCATCCAGGCGTGACGAGCGTGGGCGTGGCCTGGTCGGTGGGAGAGACGAGCTTTCCTGTCGAGCCGCATGACCAGCCGCTGACGGTGATCTTGACGGAAGGCGAAGTGATCGCGCCTTAAGGTGCGTCGGCGTCGTCCTCGCCGATCAGCCGGCGCGTCGCTGCAGCCTGCTCGCGCACCCACGCGCAGAACTGCGCCACCTCCGGGCGCATGCGCGCCTGCGGGGGGGCCACCAGCCAGTAGGCCCGCAAGCCGGGCAGCCGGCCGAGCGCGCCGAAGGGCTCCACCAAATCGCCGCGCTGCAGGGCCTCGCCGATCAGGGGCAGGCGGCCCAGCGCCAAGGCCTGTCCGCTCAGCGCTGCCTGCACCTGCTGGTAGGTGAAGTTCAGGTAGAGCCAGCGCTGCGGTTCCAGCTGCGGCAGGCCCTTTTCGCGCAGCCAGCGGTGCCAGGTCAGCGATTCGGAATCGAAATGCCGGGCGTCTTCCTCTGCCAGGGTTTGGTGCGTCAGGTCCTCGAGCTTGCGCAGCTGGGTCCGCGCCAGCAGCGCCGGACTGGCCACGGGCGTGAGGAGTTCGTCGAAGAGTTTCTCGGCGGCCGGCGGCTCGCGCGGCGTGTAGCGCAAGGCCAGGTCGTACTCGCTGTCTTCCAGGCTCAGGATCTGGTCGTGGGCGGAGACGCGGATGTCGATGTCGGGATGATCGCGCTGGAAGGCTTCCAGCCGTGGCAGCAGCCACATCGAGGCGAAGGAGGCGAAGGTCGTCACGTTGACCACGCGCCGGCCGCGGCGCTGGCGGATCACGCGCACGCTCTGGTCCAGGCGCGGCAGGCTGGTGGTGACGGCGGCCAGCAGTGTCTGACCGTCCACGGTCAGCTCCACGCGGCGTGTGCCGCGCAGGAAGAGCGTGGCGCCGATCTCGTCCTCCAGGGCCTGGATCTGGCGGCTGACGGCCGATTGCGTCAGGTGCAGCTCCTCGGCCGCGGCGCGGAAGTTCAGGCGCCGCGCCACTGCCTCGAAGGCACGCAGGTTGCCGACGGACAGAGGACGCTGGCGCGCAGGGCTATTCATGCGTGAATGGTATCAATCGAGGCCTCAGACTTCATTGGACCCAGAGCCTTGCACTGCGTAAATTTGAGGCGTTGGCAGTGGAGATCTGAACATGATGAGCGAACAGCAAGCCTTGTGGAGCGTGGAGAAGGGCGAGGCCCTGAGCCTGGCCATCGGTCCGGGTGCGCGCTCGCTGAATGTCGTGCACGGCCGGGTGTGGATCACGCAGGCAGGAGGCGGCGAGGACCTCTGGCTGGACGCCGGTCAGAGCGTGCAGCTCGATGCCGGACAGGAATTGCTGATCGAGGCCTGGCCCGAGGCGCAGTTCCAGCTGCTCGTGCCACCGTGCACGCAGGTGCGCAAGGCGCAGTGGACCTGGCCGCGGCTGCTCAGGAGCGCGGCGTCTTCGCCGTCGTCTTCGCAGCGGTCTTCTTCTTGCGCGCCGGCTTAGCGCTCCTCTTGCGCAAGGCGGCCTCCAGCGCCAGCCGCGCCCAGGGCAGCATCAACGCCGGCGATTCCAGCGCCTCCTCGGGCGGGCTGCAATAGCTTGTCACCACGGTCTCGCCGTCCTTCTCGAAGCAGAACGGCCCGCAGCCCTCGGCCTGGAAGCGGGGCAGGGTCTGTTCGTCGGTCTTGAGATAGATGACGTCCTTCTCGATCACGGCGATGAAAATCTCGTCCACGTAGACGCCCACGGCGCCGAACATGCGCTTGGTGCGCACCGCTCCCAGGGGTTCCAGTAGCTCGGCACAGTGGCGGGTGAACTCGTGCATGGTGCGGTCATTCTCCTCCTGCACAATGTCAGCGCCTGACAGGAGAAGTGCCTTGCCCTTGAACCCTGACCGCGCTGCGCTGCGCAAGAAGCTGATCGAAGACCGGTTGAACCTGCGGGATCGCCTGGCCTTGTCGGACGAATTGCAGGCCGTCTTGCGCGTCTGGCTCGTCACGCGCAAGGAGAAGACCATCGGCGCCTATTGGCCGATCAAGGGCGAGTTCGATCCGCTGCCCGCGCTGTTCCGCTGGAGCGAGGCGCAGGACGACCGCCGCATCGGCATCCCCGTCGTCGACAAGCAGCACGGCACGCTGCAGTTCCATGTCTGGTACCCGGGCTGCCCGATGGAAGAGGATGCGCACGGCATCCCCAAGCCCAAGGACACCGCCACCTTCCAGCCGCAGCTCATGCTCGTGCCCTGCGTGGGCTTCGGGCCGGCGGGTCTGCGCATTGGCTACGGTGGCGGCTTCATGGCGCGCACCGTGCACGAGATGAAGCCGCGGCCGCTGATGGTCGGCGTCGGGTATGCCCACGGCTTTCTGCCGCTGCTCAAGCCCGAGCCCGACGACGTGCCGGTGTCCGTGATGATCACGGAAGAAGGCGTGGTCTGGGAGGCCTGACAATCACGCCATGAAGAGTCTCTACGCCCAACACCTCGCCACCCTCCAGGCCGGTGCCGAAGCCGCTCTGGCCCGCACCGGTTTCGATGCCCTGCTGATCGCCTCCGGCGTCGAGAAATACGCCTTCCTGGACGACCGGCCCTACCTCTTCCAGCCCAACCCGCACTTCAAGCACTGGCTGCCGCTGACCCAGCATCCGTACAGCTGGATCGCCGTGCGCCCGGGCCAGAAGCCGCTGGTCGTCTACTACCAGCCCGACGACTACTGGCATGTGCCCCCCAGCGCGCCGAGCGGCGAATGGACCGAGCATGTGGAGCTCGTCGTCATCACCGAGCCGGGTGATGCTGCCGATCACCTCAAGAAGATCGCCGGCAAGCTCGCCATCCTCGGCGAGGCCGACGTGAGCCTCGCCGGCCACCCGGAGCTCTCGCCCAACAACCCCAAGGCGCTGATCGACATCCTGCACTTCGCCCGCGGCTGCAAGACGCCCTACGAGCTGGAGCAGATGCGTGCTGCAAGCCGCAAGGCCGCACCTGCCCACATCGCTGCGCGCGATGCCTTCCTGGCCGGCGCCTCGGAAGCCGAGATCCACCGCGCCTACCTGCTCGCCGCCGGCCACACGGACCGCGACCTGCCCTACGGCAACATCGTCGCGCTCAATGAGCACTGCGCCGTGCTGCACTACCAGTATCAGGACGAGCAACGGCCGGCCGAATCGCGCGCCTTCCTGATCGATGCGGGCGCTTCGGTCAGCGGCTATGCCAGCGACATCACGCGCACCTGGGTCTCCAAGCCGGGCAGCGAGTTCTCCGCGCTGCTGGACGCGATGGAGTCGGCGCAGCTGGCCCTTGTCGACGAAGTGAAGACCGGCGTCGACTACCGCGAGATCCACCTCTCCACGCACCGCCGCATCGCCGCCATCCTGGCCGAGCAGGGCATCGTGAAGATGAGCCCCGAGGCTCTTGTTGCCGAGCGCGTCACCAGCACCTTCTTCCCGCATGGCGTCGGCCACCTGCTGGGCCTGCAGGTGCACGACGTGGCCGGCTTCATCTCGGACGACACCGGCACGCCAAGCCCCAAGCCCGAAGGCCACCCCTACCTGCGCCTCACGCGCACGCTACAGCCCGGCATGGTCGTGACGATCGAGCCGGGGCTGTACTTCATCCCGACGCTGCTCAAGCAGCTGCGCGCGACCAAGCATGGCGCGGCAGTGGACTGGGCCAAGGTCGATCGACTCGCCACCTTCGGCGGCATCCGCATCGAGGACGATGTGGTGTGCGGCGCGGCGGGAGAGAAGGCCGAGAACCTCACGCGCGATGCGTTCTCCGCGCTGGCGTGAAATGCGGGATGGCGTGAGTCGTGGCCTGAGCTCTACCCTGGGGTAGGTCATCCGACCCCAGGAAAGCGATGAAGACAGCGCCTCGATTCGCGTTGTCCGTGCTGCTCTGTGCGGCAGGTGCGGCCCCGCTCCCTGCGCTGGCCGCAATGCTCGAGCTGCCCTGCACGGGTGTGGACGGCCAGCCCGTGCCAGGCACCGAGGTCGTGGCCCTCCTCGCGGACCACAGCGGTGATGAAGTGCGTACGCCGGGCGAAAACGGCCGCTGCAGGATCGAATTGAAACCCGGTGTGTACTTGGTGAAGGCCGAGAGCCCAGATCGGCGCTCGGTGCCTTCGAAGGGCAATAGCAGCCTGGCCAGATATGGCTAAATCTGGCTAAGTATGGCTAGATGCTCTAAAATTCATCCATCCCTCAATCTCCGGAGGACGCAATGCAGGTCAACGTCCTGGAAGCCAAGAACACCCTTTCCCAGCTGATCCGCTCCGCGCAAGCCGGCGAGGAGGTGGTGATCGCCAATCGTGGCCAGCCGGTTGCCAGGCTGGTGCCGATCTCGCCGGTCGAAGCACATGCACCAAAGCAAGAAAAGCCGCGCGATTTCGTGGCTTGGCTGAAGGCCAATCCGCTCCCCGCGCATCTGCAGCGCAGCCACGAAGACATTGAGGCCGGGATTCAAGCAGAGCGTGAGGCCTGGGATTGATTTACGTCGATGCTTGTCTGCTGATCTATGCGCTCGAGCATGATGCCGTGTTTGGGCCCGCTGCGACTGCAGCCTTGGTCAGCGTGCCTCCCATGCAACTCTGCGTGTCCCCGCTGGTCGTTATGGAGTGCATGGTCAAGCCGATGCGCGAGGGGCATCTGCTGCTTCAGAAGCGCTATGAGGTCGCGCTTGACGAGTTCAAGTCCCTGCCGATGACTGAGGCCGTATTCCGCCAAGCCGCTGAACTGCGCGCTCATTTCGGCCTGAAGACGCCGGACGCCTTGCATTTGGCCTGCGCGCTCCACCATGGTTGCTCGGCCCTGTGGACCAACGACGATCGCCTGGCCAAAGCCAGCCATGGTTTGGCCATGAACGTTCTGACGAGCTGACTGCTCAGCTCGCCAGCTTCAACCCCACGATCCCCGCCACGATCAGCCCCAGGCTGACGATCCGGCCCATGCTGGCCGCCTCGCCGAACAGCACGATGCCCAGGATGGCCGTGCCCACGGCGCCGACGCCGACCCAGATCGCGTAGGACGTGCCAACGGGCAGCGACTTCATCGCCACGCCCAGCAGCAGCACGCTCGCCACCATCGCGGTGAGCGTGCCAACCGAGGGCCAGAGTTTCGTGAAGCCCTCGGTGTACTTGAGGCCGATCGCCCAGCCCACCTCGAGCAGGCCGGCGATCACCAGCAGCAGCCAAGCCATGGTTGTTTTCTTCTCATCTGTTCTGCCTGGACCGGGTGGCCCAGCGCTGCAGGCATCCTAGCCGCAGCGATCGATGGATCGAGGAATCGATCAGAACAGGTGCGTGAACAGCCAGTAGAGCGAGCCGCTCAGCAAGATGGCGGCGGGCATCGTCAGCACCCAGGCCATGGCCAGGTTGCGCAGTGTGGACATCTGCAGGCCCGAGCGGTTGGCCGCCATGGTGCCGGCCACGCCGGAAGAGAGCACATGCGTGGTGGACACCGGCAGGCCGTACATGTCGGCGGCGCCGATGGTCAGCATGGCCACGACCTCGGCGCTGGCGCCCTGGGCATAGCTCAGGTGCGTCTTGCCGATCTTCTCGCCCACGGTGACGACGATGCGCTTCCAGCCCACCATCGTGCCCAGGCCCAGCGCGATGGCCACGGCCACCTTGACCCACAGCGGGATGAACTTGGTGGCGGCGTCGATCTGGGTCTGGAAGGCCTTGAGGTTGGCCTTGGCGTCGGCATCGAGCCGGGCGTTGGCGTCCTTGCCCAGGAAGCGGATGGCTTCGGAGGCGAGGTACATGTCGTTGCGCACGTTGGCGACGATGTCGGACGGTACCTTGCTCAGCGTGCCATGGGCCTTGATCTGCTGGCCGATGCTGCCGGCCATGGCGCCCAGCGCGGGGATCACCTCGGGCGTCAGCGTCTTGGTGCGGACGTACTCGCTGAGCACCTGCGGTGCCTTGTCGCCGACGACGATCACGCTCGTGTTCAGCTTGAGCGACTGTTCGGTGACATGGGCCATGGCGACGAACTGCGTCATCTGGTCTGCTGGCATGGCGCGGTTGAGCGCATAGGCCATGGGCACAGTGCCCACGAGGATCAGCATGATCAGGCCCATGCCCTTCTGGCCATCGTTGGAGCCATGGGCAAAGGACACGCCCGTGCAAGTCAGCACCAGCAGGCCGCGGATCCACCACGGCGGCGGCTTGTGCCCTTTGGGCTCGTCGTAGAGCTGGCGGTTCTTGATGAAGGCGCGCAGCGCCAGCAGCAGCAGTGCCGCGCAGCCGAAGCCGACCAGCGGCGAGAGCAGCAGCGACCAGCCAACCTTGGTGGCCTGCGCCCAGTCCACGCCGCTGGTGCCGTCGCGGCCGTGCATCAGCGCGTTGGCGATGCCCACGCCGATGATGGAGCCGATCAGCGTGTGCGAGCTCGAGGCCGGCAGGCCCAGCCACCAGGTGCCCAGGTTCCAGATGATGGCCGCGATCAGCAGCGCGAACACCATGGCGAAGCCCGCGCTCGATCCCACCTGCAGGATCAGCTCCACGGGCAGCAGGGCGATGATGCCGAAGGCCACCGCGCCGCTGCTGAACAGCACGCCGAGGAAATTGAACACGCCCGACCACACCACCGCCACATTGGGCGGTAGCGAGTGCGTGTAGATCACGGTGGCCACGGCGTTGGCCGTGTCGTGGAAGCCGTTGACGAACTCGAAGCCCAGCGCGATGAAGAGCGCGACGCCCAGCAGCAGATAGGGCACCCAGCTCTTGAGCGCCGGGCCGGCTTCGGTCACGTCGTTCGTGATGCTCCAGCCGGCGAAGAGCAGGCCGCACGCCAGCAGGCCGATGAAGAGGACGATGCCCAGCGGGCCGGGCTTGTTGTCGAGCTGCGGGCGCGAGGCGTGGCGCGCTGCAGATGGTTGGTGCGCGTGGCCGGAACCCAGCGCGGGTGCGTCGATGCTCATGGTCAGTAGATCTCCGGTACAACGATCTGTTGAGGGACGGGCAGGCGAACGTAGTCCTCGTGCCGCTCGCGTTGCGGCAGCTCGATGGGCGCATGCTCGGTGGCCTGGTACGGCATCTGGCTCAAGAGGTGATGGATGCAGTTGAGCCGCGCCTTCTTCTTGTCGTCGGCCTGCACGACCCACCAGGGCGCTTCGGGGATGTGGGTGCGCTCAAGCATCAGCTCCTTGGCGCGGGTGTAGTCCTCCCAGCGGCGGCGCGATTCCAGGTCCATCGGGCTCAGCTTCCATTGCTTGAGCGGATCGTGGATGCGCCCGAGGAAGCGCAGGTGCTGCTCTTCGTCGCTGATGGAGAACCAGTACTTGACGACCTGGACGCCGGAGCGCACCAGCATCTTTTCGAACTCAGGCACGGAGCGGAAGAACTCCTCGTACTCGTCGTCGTTGCAAAAGCCCATCACGCGTTCGACGCCGGCGCGGTTGTACCAGCTGCGGTCGAACAGCACGATCTCGCCGCCGGCGGGCAGGTGCGAGACATAGCGCTGGAAGTACCACTGCGTGCGCTCGCGGTCGTTGGGCGCGGGCAGGGCGGCCACGCGGCAGACGCGCGGATTCAGCCGTTGCGTGATGCGCTTGATGACGCCGCCCTTGCCGGCGGCGTCGCGGCCTTCGAAGATGATCACGACCTTGTGCTTGGTGTGCTGCACCCAGTCCTGCAGCTTGACGAGTTCGCCCTGCAGGCGGAAGAGCTCGCGGAAATAGCCTTCGCGTGGCGGCTCGGCGCCGTTGTTGGCATCGGTGCCGAGCCGGTCATCGAGCTCGAGCTCGTACTCTTCGTCGTAGCTATCGGCCAGGTCGGCGTGGATGCGGCGGATCAGTTCAGCGTCGCTGTGGATCATGGAAGCCTCTCGGACATGCGGCAGTGCAGTCCGAGGAGGCTAGGGGCCCAACATGGCAGTTCAGTGACAGCGGGCTGCGCGCGCCCGAATCGGGTTCAACGGCTGAGTGAAAACCCCAGGCGTTTGCAGATCTCCAGCGTCAGCGCCGACTGGTTCAGCGTATAGAAGTGCAGGGCGGGCACGCCGCGTTCGATCAGGCGCTCGCACAGCTGCGTGATCACGTCCAGGCCGAAGGCGCGGATCGACGGGGCATCGTCCATATAGCCTTCCATCTTCAGCGCCACCCAGCGCGGAACCTCGATGCCGTCGCGCGCCGCGAACTGCGCGATGCGCGCGAAGTTGTGAAAGGGCATGATGCCCGGCACGATCGGCTGCGTGACGCCCAGCTTGCGAGCTTCATCGACGAAGTGGAAGTAAGCGTCCGGGTTGAAGAAGAACTGCGTGATCGCACCGGAAGCGCCGGCGTTCATCTTGTCTGCGAAGTGGCGCAGGTCCTTGGCGGCGTAGCGCTGTTGCGGGTGGTACTCGGGGTACGCCGCCACTTCGATGTGCCAATCGGCGCCTTGGGTTTCGCGAATGAAGGACACCAGCTCCGACGCGTAACGGAATTCGCCAGCCGTGGCGGTGCCGCTGGGCAGGTCGCCGCGCAGCGCGACGACGCGATGGATGTTCTGCGCGCGGTAGGTTGCCAGGATCTCGGCGATGCCTTCGCGCGTGGAGCCGATGCACGAGAGATGCGGCGCGGCCTCGAAGCCGCTGGCGGCGATGTCCTGCACGGCGGCCAGCGTCTTGTCGCGCGTGGCGCCGCCGGCGCCATAGGTCACGCTGAAGTACTGCGGCGAGAGCGTGCCCAGCTCCTGCACGACGGTCTTGAGCTTCTCGGCGCCCACGGGCGTGTTGGGCGGGAAGAATTCAAAGCTGACCGGGGTCGTCATGGTTTCTGGATCCAGAGGAAAAATTCGGTATTGCCGTCGCCGCCGGAGACCGGGCTTTCGAACCAGCCCTTGACAACGAGTTCGCGCTTTTCTGCCGCAGCCACGGCCTGTTCCTTGACCAAGGCGTACTGCGCGCGATCCTTGACGATGCCGTTCTTGTTCAGCGCCTTCGGGCCCAGCTCGAACTGCGGCTTCACCAGCAGCAGCGCCTGGCCTTGCGGTTTGAGCCAGTCGGCCAGATGCTTGACCGTGCCGATCATCGAGATGAAGCTCAGGTCGCCGACGACCAGGTCGAAGGGCTCGGCCGGCACATAGTCGCGCACGTGCATGCCTTCGATCGCAGTCACGCGTGGGTCGGCCTTCAAGGTTTCGTGCAGCTGCCCGTGGCCGACGTCGATGCCGGTCACGTGCGTGGCGCCAGCCTTGAGCAGCACGTCGGTGAAGCCGCCCGCGCTCTGGCCCATGTCCAGCGCCGAGAGGCCCGCCACCGTGACGCCGGTCTTGGCCAGCGCGCCTTCGAGCTTGAGACCGCCGCGCGAGACATAGCGCAGCTCGGCGTCGTCGGTGATGCGCATGGCCGTGCCCTCGGGCAGGTCCTCGCCGCATTTGCGGACGACGACCCAGCCCTTGGCTGGCGATTCCCACTGCGCCGCACCGGCGTCGATCAGCCGCTGGGCGGCCGAGCGTGTGGGCGCCAGGCCGTGGGAGAGAAGCAGCTGATCAGCGCGCACGGTGGGTTCCGATCAATAGCGGTAGGTGTCGGCCTTGTACGGGCCTTGGCGCTTGACGCCGATGTAGGCGGCCTGCTCTTCCGTCAGCTCGCTCAGCTGAGCGTTCAGCGTCACGAGCTGCAGGCGGGCGACCTTCTCATCGAGGTGCTTGGGCAGCACGTAGACCTTGCCGGCCTCATAACGGTCCTTGTGCGCGTACAGCTCGATCTGCGCGATCGTCTGGTTGGCGAACGACGACGACATCACGTAGCTCGGGTGGCCCGTGCCGCAGCCCAGGTTCACCAGGCGGCCCTTGGCCAGCAGGATGATTCGCTTGCCGTCGGGGAAGATCACATGATCGACCTGCGGCTTGATCTCTTCCCACTCGTACTTCTCGATCGAGGCAATGTCGATCTCGTTGTCGAAGTGGCCGATGTTGCAGACGATGGCGTTGTGCTTCATCGCCGCCATGTGCTCGTGGCGGATCACGCCCTTGTTGCCCGTGGTGGTCACGAAGATGTCGGCCTTGTCGGCGGCGTATTCCATCGTCACGACGCGGAAGCCTTCCATGGCGGCCTGCAGCGCGCAGATCGGGTCGATTTCCGTGACCCAGACTTGAGCGGACAGCGCGCGCATGGCCTGGGCCGAGCCCTTGCCCACGTCGCCGTAGCCGGCGATGACGGCGATCTTGCCGGCGATCATCACGTCGGTGGCGCGCTTGATGCCATCCACCAGCGATTCACGGCAACCGTAGAGGTTGTCGAACTTGCTCTTGGTGACCGAGTCGTTCACGTTGATGGCGCGAAACAGCAGCGTGCCCTTGGCGGACATCTCGTTCAGGCGGTGCACGCCGGTGGTGGTTTCTTCCGTCACGCCGATGATCTCGGCGCTCATGCGGGTGTACCAGCTCGGGTCCTGAGCAACCTTGGCCTTGATGGCTTTGAAGAGGATGCGCTCTTCCTCGCTGCCCGGGTTGGCCAGCACCGACAGATCCTTCTCGGCCTTCTGGCCCAGGTGCATCAGCAGCGTGGCGTCGCCGCCGTCGTCCAGGATCATGTTCGGCCCCTTGCCGCCCTCGAACTCGAAGATGCGGTGGGTGTAGTCCCAGTAGTCTTCCAGCGTCTCGCCCTTGTAGGCGAACACGGGCGTGCCCACGGCGGCGATGGCGGCGGCGGCGTGATCCTGCGTGGAGAAGATGTTGCATGAGGCCCAGCGCACTTCGGCGCCCAGGGCTTGCAGCGTCTCGATCAGCACGGCGGTCTGGATCGTCATGTGCAGCGAGCCAGCGATGCGCGCGCCCTTGAGCGGCAGCGTGGTGGCGTATTCCTTGCGGATAGCCATCAGGGCGGGCATTTCGCTCTCGGCGATGCGCAGTTCCTTGCGGCCCCAGTCGGCGAGCGACAGGTCCTTGATGATGTGCTTGACTTCGGCGGGCGCGTTCATGGGCGTTCCTTTCAACTGGAAGCCGCCATGAAAAGGCGTGGAGACATAACGATCACCCACGGCTGACATGGCGGGGTGAGCGCGGTTGCATTGAAGACTTTCCGAGCCTGGCCTCTGATGAGGTTGCAACGCTCCTCGGAAAAACCCGGAGTGTACAGGAGGGTCCAGGCGCCGCCGGCGTTTCACAATGGCGGCAGAAAGGAATTCCTCCTCATGTCTTCTCGCATTTTCCAGCGCGCCGCGCTCGTCCTGGCCCTCTTGGCTGCCTTCGGTGCGGCTCCCGCCGCGCCGGCTGCCAAGCCTCATGCCGCCAAGCCCGCGACCACCGCCAAGGCTTCGCCTTCAGCCGATGAATCCGCCAAGGCCAACGTCTTCTTCGAGCGCCTGTTCGACGAAGACGTGGCCCGCAGCCCCATGGCCTCGGGCTATCTGGGGCTGAAGAAGAACATGGACAAGTGGGACGACTACTCCGAGGCGCATCGCCTGGAAGAGCTCGGCCGCACCATCCAGCATCTCTCCGAGCTCAAGAGCAGCTTCGACTACACCAAGCTCGATGAGCAGACCAAGCTGAGCTACCGCCTCTTCGTCGAGCAGTCCGAGAAGGAGATCGAGGGCTACAAGTGGCGCCGCCACCGCTATGTGTTCTCGCAGATGTCGGGCCTGCACGCCGATGCGCCGGCCTTTTTGATCAACTTCCATCCGGTCGACAACGAGGCCGACGCGCGCGCCTACATCGCCCGGCTGCGCGGCTTTCCTAAGCTCTTCGGTCAGCTGACGACGCAATCGCGCGAGAGCCAGAAGATCGGCGTGATGCCGCCCAAGTTCGTGTATCCGCTGATGATCGATGCGGCCAAGCAGGTCGTGACCGGCGAACCCTTTGGCGGCGAGGGCAAGAGCGCGCTGTGGGCGGACTTCCAAGCCAAGGTGGAAGCGCTCAAGACGCTCAAGCCTGCGGCCAAGAAGAAGCTGCTCGATGACGGCCGCGCTGCGTTGCTCGATTCGGTCAAGCCGGCCTATGCAGGCCTGATCGCGATGTTCGAGGACCAGCAGAAGCTCGCCACGGAAGACGACGGCGTGTGGAAGCTGCCCGAGGGCCGCGACTACTACAACTACATGCTGCGTTCGTCCACCACGACGAAGATGAGCGCTGACGAGATCCATGAACTCGGCCTGCGCGAAGTGGCCCGCATCCACCGCGAGATGGAAGCCATCAAGGAGCGCACCGGCTTCAAGGGCGATCTGCCCGCCTTCCTCGCCTTCATGCGCGACGACCCGCAGTTCGTCTATCCGCAGACCGAGGAAGGCAAGGCGGCCTACATCGCCGCGGCCACGAAGATGATCGACGAGATGCGCGCGCGCCTGCCAGAGTTCTTCGGCGTGCTGCCCAAGGCGCCGCTGGTCGTGAAGAAGGTCGAGCCCTTCCGCGAGGCCGGCTCGGCCAGCGCCTTCTACGAGCCGCCTTCGGCCGACGGCAAGCGCCCCGGCGCCTACTACGTCAACACGCTGGACATGCACGCGCTGCCGATCTGGGAAATGGAGACGCTCGCTCACCACGAGGCCATCCCGGGCCACCACATGCAAATCGCCATCGCGCAGGAACTGCAGGGCATCCCGAAGTTCCGCCGTTTCGGCGGCTTCACGGCCTTTGACGAAGGCTGGGCGCTGTACGCGGAAGCCTTCCCCAAGGACTTCGGCTTCTACAAGGATCCCTACCAGGACTTCGGCCGCCTCTCCGACGAGCTGCTGCGCGCGGTGCGCCTCGTGGTGGACACCGGCATCCATGCCAAGCACTGGACGCGCCAGCAGGTGCTGGACTATTTCCATGCCAACACGGCGGGTTCCGACCGCGACAACTTCACCGAGACCAACCGCTACATCGTCTGGCCCGGCCAGGCCACGGCGTACAAGGTCGGCATGATGAAGATCGTCGAGCTGCGCGAGCGAGCCCGCAAGGCGCTGGGCTCGAAGTTCGATCTGCGCGCGTACCACGACGTCGTGCTGAAGAACGGTGCGCTGCCGATGGATCTGCTGGAGCAGAACGTCAGCGAGTGGATCGCCAAGCAGGGCGGCAAGCCCAACTGAGCCATCGACGGGCCGAGCGAGCAAAGCATGTTGGAGAAGCACTTTGTCCAGCGCATCACGCTGCTGCGGGACAAGGTGGCTTCGTTCGACGCCTACCCGTTCAACCTGCCCAGCGTGCGCGGGCTGGAGTCCTTCGAGCCGCATTCGAAGGTCACCTTCTTCGTCGGCGAGAACGGCTCAGGCAAGTCCACCCTGCTGGAGGCGATCGCGGTTTCGCTCGGCATGAACGCCGAGGGCGGCACCGACAACTTTCGCTTCAGCACGCGCAGCTCGCATTCGGAGTTGCATGAATGCCTGCGCGTGGCCAAGGGCTACCGGCGGCCACAGACGCGCTTCTTCCTGCGGGCCGAGAGCTATTTCAACCTGGCGACCGAGATCGAGGCACTGGACGACGCGCCGGCCTTTGGCCCGCCCATCATCGATTCCTACGGCGGCCGCTCGCTGCACGAGCAGTCGCATGGCGAATCGTTCATGGCCTTGCTGACGAACCGTTTCAGCGCGGAAGGCCTGTACCTGCTCGACGAGCCTGAGGCTGCGCTCTCTCCGCGCCGCCAGCTGGCTGCCTTGAAGCGCATCGACCAACTCGTGCGCATGCGCTCGCAATTCGTCATTGCCACGCATTCACCGATCCTGATGGCCTATCCGGATGCGTGGATCTACCAGTTCTCCAGCCGCGGGATGGAGCGCGTGGCCTATGAGGAGACCGAGCACTACCAGGTCACGCGCCAGTTCATGGCGGATCCGCGGGCCATGCTGGATGAACTGCTCAGCGCCCGCTGAGCCGCCGGACCCTCAGGGCTTGGGTTTGCTTGCAGCGCTTCTGAGCGCCGTCAGTTGCACGGTCAGCCAACGCTGGCTGTCCACCGGCTGCTCGCCGTCGCACTTCACCTGATACGCCTTGCCTGACATGCTGCTCTTCGTCGCTGCGAGGTCGATGAACTGCTCGGTGCTCTTCACCTCGGCCTTGTCCTCGAAGTAGGCCAGCTTCTTCAGCAGATGGTCCTTGGCCTCGGCGCCGCTGTACCAGGAGCCGTTGCGGTTGAACTGGCAACCGGAGGATTGGAGCTTGTTGAGCAGCGTTTCGATCTCTGCGCGCACCGGGGCGGGTGCCGGCGCGGCGCAGGACAGACTGGCCCAGCAGACCAGCGTGGTGAACAGAAGCAGAAGTCGATTCATTCGAGGCCCAGGAAGGTTTTCACAGCGGCCAATTCTTCCTCAAGCGCCGCCTTGAAAGCTGCCCCCTTGAGCTTGCGCCCCTGCACAAACCCCGTCTCGCAAAATAGCTGCCCCCTCTCCACTCGCAGATTCGCCCACCCCTGAATCTCTTCGCCCCACAGCAGTGGCAGCGCGTAATGCCCCATCGTGCGCTTCGTTGCCGGCGTGTAGGCCTCGAAGCGGTAGGCCCAGCCCCAGAAGAGCTCGAAGCGGCGGCGGTCCCAGACCACGGGATCGAAGGGCGCGAGCAGGCGCAGCTTTTCGTCGGGCTCGTTGCGTTGATAGCGGGCGGAGCGCGGGTTCTCGTCGGCCGGCCAGTACCAGGTCACGCCATCGACCAGCGCATGTGCATAGCGCGCCTTTGCACGTTTGAAAGCGGCGCGCGTCTCCACGTGCAGGTGGGGTACGCCCAGGCGCAGCAATGAGGTCAGGTAGCCGAGGCTGGCCGCCGGCAGCGGGGCGTAGAGCTGCACGATCATGTCCAGCAGCGCATCGGCGCGCGCGGCGCGGGCTGCGGGGCTCTGGTCCTGCTCGGGGTGATCCACGCATTCGTACACGCGCGTGCCGGAGTCGCGGCGCTTGACGCGCAGCTGGCTGCGGTAGTGCAGGCCGTCGAGCAGCTGCGTGGACACGTTCAGCTCGCCGCCCCAGTAGCCGGGCATCCGGCCGTGATGGGCGAATTCTTCGAGCAGGTGTTTGGGGTTTGTCGGCCCGCGTTCGCGCACAGCGGCCAGCAGCGCATCGGCCTGCTGGCGCGTGGGCGCATCCCACGCGCGCTTGGCGGTGCGTGGGTGCAGCAGCGGCATCGTCTCGCGCGGCAGGAAGCCGTAGTTGACGAGGCAGTCTTCCTCGATCTTCAGCCGCGTGTAGCGGGCTTCCAGCTCGCCTGCGCGGTAGTCCTTGACGCGGTGACGCAGGATCAGGTCCTGCGCACGGGCCGGCGCGCGCATCGGGTCGGCCTGCACGAAGCCGAGTTTCTTGATCGCCGCCGGCAACGTGGTTGGCTTGAAGAGGCTGCGGGCGATGGCGTAGCGGCGCAGTTGGTCGAGGCTCGGGGTGCTCATGACGAGCCATTGTCATGGGGGCGACGCGCAAATGTGTCAGCATGACGGGATGTTGCGCAAAGGGACGGCTCTGCTGGCACCGCTGGTCGTGGCCGCCGTGATCGGCGGTGTGCTGGCGGCCAGCCCGCGCCTGCGCGAAAGCATCCCTCAGGCCTTCCACCAGGCGGCCACGATTCCGGCGGGCTACTGGCTGTTGGGCCTGGCCGGCTTTACCTTGTGCTACCTGGCTCGCGCCACGCGGTTGTGGCTGGAATGGCGAACCGTCAGCGACCTGAAGCTGCGCACCATGTTGGCCGTTGCTGTCCAGCACAACGCCGCCGTGCACCTGCTGCCGATGCGGGCCGGCGAGGTGGCCTTTCCACTGCTGATGAAGCGGCACGCAGGCGCGGGCCTGACCGATTCCGCGCTGAGCCTGGCCACGCTTCGCCTGCAGGATTTCGCCACCGTGATGGCCCTGGCCGTGCTGCTGCTGTGGCCGGGCGCGGGCTCGCTGGGCTTGCTGCTGGCCGCGGTGGCGGCCTTCCTGCTGCTGCAGCCGCGCCTGCAGGCCTGGCGGCCGCAGCACCCCAAGCTCGCCCGGCTGGCCGAGGCGCTGCGCCGTTCGCGCGCCGGCCACATCGGCTGGCTGCTTTGCTTCATCAGCTGGAGCCTCAAGATCGGCGTCGTCGCCCTGCTGCTGACCCAGCTCACCCAGCTGCCGGCGCTGACGGCGCTGCGTGGCGCCCTGGGCGGCGAGCTGTCCGCCGGGATGCCCGTGCAGGGGCCGGCGCAGTTCGGCGCCTACGAGGCCTCGATGCTGGGCACGGTGATGCTCGATGTAGGACGGGACCTCGATGCCGCCGCGATGACGGCTGCCGCCTTCGTTGTCCACCTGTTCATCTTTCTTGTCGCCTGCTTTGCGGGGCTGATCGGCTGGATTCACGACTTCGTCATGTCAGGGCGCGAATATGTGGGTCCATGACAGCCGACCTGCACAGCACATCGCTCGACGTTCGCACCGTCTGGATCTCTGACCTGCACCTGGGCACGCCCGGCTGCCAGGCCGGAGCACTGCTGGATTTCCTGCGCGACGTGGAGTGCCAACAGCTCTTCCTCGTGGGCGACATCATCGACGGCTGGCAGCTGCGTCGCAGCTGGTACTGGCCGCAGGCCCACAACGATGTGGTGCAGAAGATCCTGCGCAAGGCACGCAAGGGTTGCCGCGTGGTCTTCGTGCCCGGCAACCACGATGAGTTCGCCCGCAAGTACGTGGAACACAACTTCGGCGGCGTGGACGTGGTGGAAGACTTCATCCACGAAACGGCCGATGGCAAGCGCCTGTGGATCACCCATGGCGACCTCTTCGACGGCGTCATCCAGCACGCGCGCTGGCTCGCCTACCTGGGCGATCAGGCCTATGAGTTCACGCTCAAAGTCAACCGCTGGTTCAACAGCGCCCGCGCCCGCATGGGCCTGCCGTACTGGAGCCTGTCCAAGTACCTGAAGCTCAAGGTCAAGCGCGCGGTCAGCTTCATCTGCGACTTTGAAGAAGCCGTGGCCCGCGAGGCCAAGAAGCGCGGCGTGGACGGCGTGGTCTGCGGCCACATCCACCATGCCGAGATGCGCGACATCGACGGCATCCTCTACTGCAACGATGGCGACTGGGTGGAAAGCCTCACGGCGCTCGTCGAGCACCACGACGGCCGCCTGGAAATCCTCGACTGGAGCGAGGTGATGGCGCGCCAGGCGGTCAAGCCGGCCGCGCCGCACAGGCCGGAAACGGTGGAAGAGCCGATGGCCGAAGCGGCCTGAAGGCTATCGACACGGTTAAATTGCGCTCTTCCACCTTGCGAGGAGCGCACCGATGAACCTGCGATCGACACTGAGATCAACAGCGGCGACCTTCGGCCTGGCCGCGCTGGCCGTGGCCACCGCGAGCCCTTCCGCGCTGGCCGATGAAGCGCCCGGCCACGTCACCGGCATCGGCGGCATCTTCTTCAAGGCCAAGGATCCGAAGGCGCTGGTGGCTTGGTACCACGACGTGCTGGGCCTGCAGCTCGAAGCCTGGGGTGGTGCGGCGCTGCGCTACGACGCGCCCAAGCATCCGCCTGCCGCGATCTGGGGTGTGTTCTCGGAGAAGTCGGGCTCGGGCTACTTCGCCCCGTCGACCAACGAGTTCATGATCAATTACGCCGTCGACGACATGGATGCCTTCGTCACCCGGCTCAAGGCCAAGGGCGTGGAAGTGTTGAAGCGCACCGATGACGCCACCGGCCGCTTTGCCTGGATCGTCGACCCCGAGGGGCACAAGATCGAGCTGTGGGAGCCCAAGCCCGTGCCGCCGGCGGCCGAGGTTGGCAAGAAGTAGCTGGCTAACCATCCATTCAGGCGAACAGGCTGCGATCGCGCGCGTGCATGCTGCCCGGCACGAAGTAGGGCGCGGTCCAGGCGTCGGTCGTGCCCAGGAACCAGTGCGCGGCCTTGGCCGATTCGCGCTTGTCCGCACGCGCTGCGGCAGCCGTCGCCACGGCCTTGGGCTTGTCGGCGAGCCGGTCCAGGAAGTCGTAGTGGTCGATCAGCAACAGGGCCTCGATGGCGAAGGCGGTGGCGATGTCGGGGTCGTGCAGGGTGATCAGGTTGTCGCCGTTGACCTGCTCACCACCGAGCGCCAGGTTCGATGAGCCGCACACCACGCTGGCGTCGGGTCGGCCGAATCCGCAGACGACGAACTTGTGGTGGATCTCGTGGCCCGCGCCGATGCTCGGCACCTGGTCGAAAGGCGCGGGCAGCGTGGGCACGCCGGGCTTGCCGGTGACCAGCACGCCGTGCGTGGAGTTGGAGCCGTAGAGCGACACATCGCCGGGGCTGTCCGAGATGCCGTAGGTGAAGACCTGGTCGTTGGCGTGCAGCTTGCGCAGCAGCTCGTATACCGGGTTCTCGGGCGCGGGCTTGCCGGGCTTGACCGGATCGTCGATGGACATCACGGCGAACAGCACGCTGCCATTGTGCTTGAGCGTCTCGTCGTTGACGCGGTCGACGATCTTTTGCAGCACGCCACGGGCCATGTCCTCGGTGTGCGGTGAGAAAGTCAGCTCCATGCGCGGCGCCGTGCTGGACGGGAAGGAAAACGTCGTCGTTGCCAGCTCGGTCTTGCGGAACTTGCTGTCGCTGACCTGGTCCTTCCAGCTCTGCTCGAAGACCTCGGCGTAGGTGCGGGCCATGTCCACGTTCTTGAGCACCAGCACGTGGTTGGCGTTCACGTACAGGCCCGTGATCGAGAAGTTGGTGGAGCCGGTCAGCACGGTCGTCGGCTTGGTGCGGCTGGCGTCTTCGTAGACGATGAAGACCTTGTCGTGGGCGTAGCGGCCGAAATTGCCGCGCAGGATGGCGTCGGCACCGGCCACGGCGGCGAACTGCTGCTGGAACTGGTCTTCCGGCTTGGCGGTGCCGGTCTTGTCGTGGTGCAGGGCGGCGTTGTCCAGGATGACGCGCACGCGCTTCTTGGCGCCCAGGCTCAGCAGGGCCTGACAGATGTCGGGCTCGTTCAGGTCGTAGGCGAAGACGTCCAGCCGCCAGGTGGGATGGGTGTGAACGGCGTTGAGCACTTCGACGATGCGCTGGCGTGCCGTGCCACCGGCCCAGTGGTAGAGGTCCGCATAGCTGTAGGGCTTGCCGTGCCCATCGATGCCGGCCTGCGCGCTGGTGTCGAAGACCAGCGGCGCACCCGAGGGCTTGATGTTCATCTTGTGCCCGAAGTGCCGCACATAGGCCTGCGACTGCACATAGCCGCGGCTGAAGCCCAGCGAGATGCCCTTGCTTTCCATGCGGTCGAGCAGGATGGGGACCATGACGGAGAGCTCCGGGTCTAGCGCCTGCATGCGGCCGCTGGCATCGAAATAGCGCGGCGTGACGGTGTATTCGTAGTGACCCAGGTTGGCGTACAGGCCCTGGTGGTCGGAGTTGGGCACGTGCACCCAGCGGAACTTGTGCAGCGGCGCGTTGGCGGTGGAGTAGGGCGGCTCATCGGCCACCTGCGCGTGGTGCTCGGGATGCTCGAACTGCAGCGAGTTCCACAGGTAGTAGGCCGTGCCCGTCGGCGGCTTCACATGGATGGTGAAGCCCGCGAGCCGGCTGCGCGCTTGCTCCTTCGTGAAATTGAAGGCGAGCAGCGTCTTGGCATCGCCGCGATGGGCGGCAACGATCAGATTGCCCTTGGTCTTGCGTACCGTCGTCATGGTGGATCCCCCCAGCGTCAACTCTGGCGTCAACTCTGAAAGGGGGGCATGACAAAAGCAAGTCGGACGGGCCTGTCCGGTTCCTTCCGTTTGAGGAGGCCGTTAGCTCCCGTCAGTCAGTTCCTCCCGCGCGGCGCATCAGCGCCTGGCCCATGCGGATGCGCTCGCCCGTCTGCACCAGCGGCTCGAAGCCGGGCGGCACGAAGACGATCAGCGTGGAGCCGTGCTGGAACCAGCCCATCTCCTGGCCGCGCTCGTAGGCGGCATCACAGGGCCATTCGTGTGCGCCGTTGGCCTCGTTCAGCTGGCGCAGATGGTGTTCGACATCGACCGCATGCAGCCGCATGCTGGCCACCAGCACGGCGGCCACGGGCACGATGGCCATTGGGGTGCCGTCGGCCAGCTTCATGCGCAGCACGGCGCGTTCGTTGCGGCAGAAGAGCTTCTCCACGCGCTTGAGCGCGATCGGATTGACGTTCCAGCAGTCGCCGCTGAGGTAGCTCACGTGCTCGAGCCGCGCGGCGTCGGGCGCATGGAAGCGGTGGTACATGCTGGACGTCAGCCTCAGCGTTAGAAACAAGCCGCCCTCGAAAGGCGTGAGGTCCTGCCCCGGGCCGAACAGCTCTCGCATCGTGTAGGGCATGCCCTTGGCCTGGAAGAGCTGGCCCTGTTCCACGATGCCCTGCGCGCCGACGATGGCGTCGCTCGGGCTGGCCAGCACGTCGGCGGACATCTCGACCGTGCGGGCGCCGTCCTTCAGCTCACGGATGAAGCAGTCGTGCAGGCTCGTGAAGCGCTGCTTCCTGGCGTCCGACAGGTCCAGATCGCTGAACACGCGCCACACGGCGATGGAGATGCGCGCCAGCAGCGGGCTCTCGATCTGGCTGAACCAGCCCATCCAGCGCGTCAGCGCGATGCGCGGGATGCGGTTGGTGAGCAGGAAGTTGAGATCTTCCTGCTGGAAGAAGCGTTGCAGAGCGCTGGTGGTCATGGGCGTGTCAAAGAGCATCGTCATATTGCTGTCGTCACATGACCTTGCGATGAAATTCATGGAAGAAACACTTGCTCTCTCCGGCCTGGCCCTGGCGGTTGCGGCGCTGCTCGCGCCCAAGGCCAAGCGGCGGCTTGAACTCTCGCGGGCCAAGCACCGCTCGCTGGCGGGCCATTCGCGCATGGCCAAGCGCGTGGCCTCGCTGATCCCCGGCTATGCCTATGACGAAGAGCGCTTCTTCGCCGCCGATGGCGTTGCAGCGGAGATCGCCGCGCGCCGCAAGGCCGGCTTCGAGCGGCTGTGTGTGACGCTGGCCGAACGGAATCCCGAAGGCATCGCCATGACGGAGGCCGCCAAGGCCCTGCTGCCCGACCTGCGCTTCACCGGCAGCTACCGAGTGCCCTTCCAGTTCAGCCCCTACTTGCGCGAGCGGCTCAAGATCGGCAGCTTCGTGCACGCCAGTCACGGTCAGCAGATCGAGGACGTGGACGGCCGGCAGTTGCACGACCTGGCCGGCTCGTATGGCGTCAATGCATTCGGCTATGACTTCTACAAGGCCTGCATTCGGGAGGCTGAAGGCATGGTTGGCCAGCTCGGCCCCGTGCTGGGCAGCTACCACCCGCTGGTGCTGGACAACGCCGAGAAGCTGGCCAAGCTCTCCGGCCAGGACTGCGTGAGCTTTCACATGTCCGGCACCGAAGCCGTGATGCAGGCCGTGCGCCTGGCCCGCTATCACACCAAGCGCAGCCACCTCGTGCGCTTTTGCGGCGCGTACCACGGCTGGTGGGAGGACGTGCAGCCCGGCCCTGGCAACCCGGCCGCGCCGCGCGAGACCTACACGCTCAAGGACATGGAGGACAAGAGCCTGAAGGTGCTGGCTTCCCGCCGCGACATCGCCTGCGTGCTGATCAATCCGCTGCAGGCCCTGCACCCGAACGCTTCCGCGCCCGGCGACTCCACGCTGATCGACAGCAGCCGCCGCGCCGGCTATGACCGCGCGGCCTACACCGCGTGGCTCAAGAAGGTGCGCGACGTGTGCACGGCGCGCGGCATCGTGCTGATCTTCGACGAGGTCTTCCTCGGCTTTCGCCTGGCCAAGGGCGGTGCGCAGGAATATTTCGGCGTGAAGGCCGACCTGGTCACCTACGGCAAGACGCTGGGTGGCGGCCTGCCGGTCGGCGTGGTCTGCGGTCGGCGCGATCTGATGCAGCGCTTCCGCGAAGACCGGCCGGCCGACATCTGTTTTGCGCGCGGCACCTTCAACTCGCATCCGTACGTGATGGCGACGATGAACAGCTTCCTGCGCCGCATCGACGAGCCGGACATCGCCGCAATCTACGAGGGCTTGGACGAGCGCTGGAGCGAGCATCTCGCCAGTTTCAACGCCAGGCTCGAAGCCGCGAGGCTGCCGGTGCGCATGGCCGGCATGAGCTCGGTCTGGACCGTGCTGTTCACAGAGCCGTCACGCTACAACTGGATGCTCCAGTTTTACCTGCGCGAGCAGGGCCTGCTGCTGTCCTGGGTGGGCAGCGGCCGGCTGATCTGGAGCCTGGACCACCGCGCCGCGGATGTGGATGAGGTGGCCGAAGGCTTCATCCGCGCCGCCCAGGCCATGCAGCGCGACGGCTGGTGGCTGGAAGGCGGCTCTCAGCAGGACAACAAGCAAATCCGGCGCAGCCTCCTGAAGGAGATGCTGCGCCGGAAGTTCGGTCTGAACTAAGTCAGGAGCAGATCAGGCAGGGCGCGGTTCGTGCCCTGCTTCAAAGCGTTCGCCCTTCAGGAGCTGCAGCGGGGCGCGGTGGTACAGCCAGGCGTCGTGGAAGGGGTCGGTGACGATCTTCGTGCCCCAGGACAGGCTTTCCAGCCAGCCGTCACGGATCAGCAGCTGGCCCATGCGGAACAGCAGGCCGCCGACACCGAGCGCAAGCCAGGCGTAGCCGAGCTGGTGCCAGAACTCGTTGAAGTTGGTGGCCGGCTCGATCAGGCCGAACATCGACGGTTGCAGCCACAGCAGCAGCGGCAGGCCGGCCCAGAGGCTCATCAGCACGATCTTGCGCTGGATGTTGTAGCCGACCTTGATGGCTTCCTTGTGCTCATCGGTAGCCTGGTTGATGTGGTCGTAGCCACGCGGCTCGAAGAAGAAGTGGCCCGCCTGTCGGCTCGTCATCGACACCAGCCACGCAAGGAGCGCGGCCAGGGCGGGATCCTTGAAGAGCAGAGCGTAGGCGCACAGAAAGGACAGCGCCGACAGCAGATGCAGACTTTGGTTGATGCGGCAGTGGTGGTAGTAGCGGTGGTCGTCCCAGCGCTGCTCGCGCAACTTGCTCAGAAACTCGTTCACGGGTGGTCCTTTCTCACTCAATCAAAGGGCTCGCATCGGATGCGTGACCGGATGGTGACGGCGCATCGTGACGAATGCGTGAACGCCGCACTGTCACGAAACCGTTGCACTTCGCCGTCAGCATGGCGGCATGGATCAAGCCACCGACATCGACGTGCAGTCCTATCCGGCCGAGAGGCGCTCGCTGCGCATCGCGCTGGTGACCGAAACCTACCCGCCGGAAGTCAACGGCGTGGCCACGACGCTGGCGCGCGTGGTCGAAGGCCTTCACAAGCGCGGGCACGACCTGCAGCTGATTCGGCCGCGCCAACGCGCGAACACGGATAACGTCCAGACTCCGCGCATGGACGAAGTGCTGATGCGTGGCCTGCCCATCCCGCGCTACCCGCACCTGCGCATGGGCCTGCCCGCCAAGCGCGCGCTGGTGAAGCAATGGTCCATCGCCCGGCCCGATGTCGTGCACATCGCCACCGAAGGCCCGCTCGGCTGGTCGGCCCTGCAGGCGGCACGCCATCTGCACCTGCCGGTGACGAGCGACTTCCGCACCAACTTCCACGCCTACAGCCGCCACTACGGCATCGGCTGGCTGAAGAAGCCCATCATGGCTTACTTGCGCAAGTTCCATAACCACACGGCTTGCACCATGGTGCCCACAGCCGCGCTGGCGGCGGAGCTGCAGATGGCCGGCTTCCAGCGCCTGGCCGTTGTTTCTCGCGGTGTCGATGCCAAGCGCTTCTCACCCGAGCGGCGCGATGCCTCGCTGCGCGAGAGCTGGGGCGTGAAGGAAGATCAGCTGGTGGTCTGCTGCGTCGGCCGCCTGGCCGCCGAGAAAAACCTCGAGCTGCTGGTCAATGCCTTCGACGCCATCCGCGCCCAGCAACCCAGCGCGCGGCTGCTGCTCGTCGGCACAGGCCCCCTGCGCGCCGAGCTGGAGGCTCGCTGCCCGGGCGCCATCTTCGCCGGCCAGCGTGGCGGGCTGGATCTGGCCGCTCATTACGCCAGCGCCGATCTCTTCCTCTTCCCGAGCATGACCGAGACCTTCGGCAACGTCACGACCGAGGCGCTGGCCAGCGGCCTGCCCGTGCTGGCTTTCCGCCACGCCGGTGCCGGCGAAGTGATCCTCGACGGCAGCAACGGCCGCCTTGTGCCGCTGGCCGATGCCGGCGCCTTCACCCGCGTCGCCTTGGAGCTGGCCGCCGATGCGCAGCAGCGCAAGCGCCTGGGTGTCGCCGCTCACGAAGCAGCGCTGCGCATGGACTGGGACAGCATCTGCGCGGCCTTCGAGGCCGAGCTGGTCAAGGCTTGCGGCTTCAGCCCGGCATCGCTGCCGATGGACTTGATGCCGCAGGCGGTGTGATCAACGGTCTGACCCGGGCGAGCTGCCGGTCGTGCACGCGGGCCAGCAGCAGCTGGCCGATCATCGCGCCCAGCCAGGCCAGTGCCATGTCCTTCTGCGTGTCCCACGGGTCGCCCTGCGTGCCGAGGAACTCGTCCGCACCCTGGCCCATCGCCACGGCGGCGCCCCACTCGATCAATTCATAGATAGCACTGATCGCCAGACAGACGGCGGTGACGATCGTGAACATCCAGCCGCCTGAGCGCAGCGGCGTGCACCGGAGCAACAGCTCGCGCGCCGCGATCGCCGGAATGAAGCCCTGGGCCAGGTGGCCGATGCCGTCGTACGGATTGCGCGCCAGGCCGAACCAATCCTGCATCCAGAAACCGAGCGGCACCCGCGCGTAGCTGTAGCGCCCGCCGATCATGAGGATGCAGGCGTGGACAAAGATCAGGCCGAGCAGCAGCGGCGTGACGGGAAAGCGCTTGTGCGTGGCCAGCAGCAGCGGCCAGACGACGAGCACCGGCGCGATCTCCATCCACCAGGTGGCCATGTCGAAGGCGCCGATGGCGCTGAGGGCGAGCAGCAGCAGATTGAGACAGGCCGTGAACCAGAGCGTACGGGTGTTCATGGGCGGCATTGTGATGCGCCGCTGCGCCTTCAGCCGATGGAGTAATTCGGCCAGAGCTTCTCGATCGGGACGAAGCTCCCATCCGGCATCGGGCAAAGGTGGCGGAAGCGCCGCTCAATGCCCACCCATGCCGGGGCGCCGGCCACCTCCTGAATGCGCTGGGCAATCATGGGCAGCACGCGTTGCGATCTTGCGGGGTCGTAGTACATGTACTTCACGACGTGAGCGGTCTGACCCTGCGCCAGCGTCACAGTGGCAACCGGCGCGTCAGGAATGAATTCGGTTTCGCTGCGCATCCTGTGAAAGCCCGCGGCGACCATGCCATCGACAAGCCGCTTCACCTGCTCTCGATCCACCCGCGTCGCCTGAGGTGAGGTTTCGCAGACGTAGGCCTCGCCACGGAATTCCACACGCCCCGAGCCGTACAACTTCAGTTCGTAGATGGGGCAGCCGCCATAGCACTGGTCGCGTTTCAGGGTCACGACGGTTTCGTCACCGAGCAGGGGGGCCGGGCGCTGCGCCGGAGGCTTCTGGGAACCTATCCACGCCATTTCTTCGGGCCAGAGCAGCAGACGCTGGCCGATCAGGAAATCGACGGCCGCATAGGCGACGCCAACGACACCGGCGATGAGCAGTACGGCCAGCGCACGATACGGCGCGAACAGCAGCGGCCAGCTGTCCTCGACATCGAGCAGCGGGTGGCGCAGTGTGGTTGGCATGGGGCGAGTGTGGCAAGCATTTCGGGCGCGTTCAACCGCTTGTTGCCACAGTCTCACGCATCAGGAATGTCCGTGTCCCTGAAGCCCTGATCGATGCTGCTGCGTGCGCTGGCGGCCAGCGCTTCGTAGCGGTTGCGGAAAGCTTCGAGCGCCTCGTCTTCTAGCTCCTCCAGATCCAACAGCGCGTTGTGCGCGCCGCGCGTGGCCCGGATCAACTCGTCCAGCTTGAGCTGGATGGCCTGCGTGTCGCGGTTCTGTGTGTTCTGGATGAGGAACACCATCAGGAAGGTGACGATGGTCGTGCCGGTGTTGATCACCAGCTGCCAGGTGTCGCTGAAATGAAAGATCGGCCCGGTGACCGCCCAGACCACGATGGTGCCGAGGGCCAACGCAAACACGCGCGGGCGACCACAGAAGCGCGACGCTGATTTCGCGAGCTTGGAATACCAGGATGTGGCTTTCATGGATGGATCCTCCTGGCCTGACCTTAGCGATCGGGGGACCCGCGGGCAACAAAGCAGCGCTGCACGCGGCGTTGTCCTTGGGGTGCGCGAGGTGTTGCCTGACAGCTTGCTGCGGCGGTGGCGATCGCATGCTATTCAATCAGAAGTAGGGATCCGCCATGATCGAATCCACCATCACCGCCAAGGGCCAGACGACCGTGCCGGCCGAGATCCGGAAACGCGTGCAGGCGGGTCCGGGCACGCGGCTGGTCTGGACGGTCATGCCCGATGGCAGCATCGTCGTCCGCGAGAAAACCAAGTCCCTGCTGATCTTTGACCAGCGTGCGGCGCGATTGCAGGGTGCTCATTTGCTGAAATGAAAGAAGCCGCCCGAGGGCGGCTTGCTTGTCTTCACGCTGAGGGGCGGCTTACAAGCCAGCCGCTGCGCGCAGCACCGCAGCCTTGTCGGTACGCTCCCAAGTGAACTCAGGCTCTTCCCGACCGAAGTGGCCATAGGCAGCCGTCTTCGAATAGATCGGGCGCAGCAGGTCCAGCATCTGGATGATGCCCTTCGGGCGCAGGTCGAAGTGTTCGTTCACCAGGGCCGCGATCTTGTCGTCGCTGATGACGCCGGTGCCTTCGGTGTACACCGTCACGTTCATCGGGCGGGCCACGCCGATGGCGTAGGCCACCTGGATCTGGCACTGGCGGGCCAGGCCGGCGGCGACGATGTTCTTGGCCACATAACGGGCTGCGTAAGCGGCAGAACGGTCGACCTTCGTCGGATCCTTGCCCGAGAAGGCGCCACCACCGTGCGGGCAGGCGCCGCCGTAGGTGTCGACGATGATCTTGCGGCCGGTCAGGCCGCAGTCACCCTGCGGGCCGCCGATGACGAAGCGGCCGGTCGGGTTGATCAGGTACTTCGTATCAGCGGTCAGCCATTCCTTGGGCAGCACGGGCTTGATCAGCTCTTCGCGGATGGCCTCGTAGAACTCGGGCGTCATCTTGTCGCCCAGGCTCATTTCGGGCGCGTGCTGGGTGGACAGCACCACGGTGTCGATCGAGTGCGGCTTGCCGTCCACGTAGCGCATCGTGACCTGGCTCTTGGCGTCCGGGCGCAGGAAAGGCAGTCGGCCGTCCTTGCGCAGCTGGGCCTGGCGCTCCACGAGGCGGTGGGCGTAGTAGATCGGCGCGGGCATCAGCTCGGGCGTCTCGTCGCAGGCGTAGCCGAACATCAGGCCCTGGTCGCCGGCACCGGTGTTCAGGTGGTCGTCAGAGGCATGGTCCACGCCCTGGGCGATGTCGTTGCTCTGCTTGTCATAAGCGACCAGCACCGCACAACCCTTGTAATCGATGCCGTACTCGGTGTTGTCGTAACCGATGCGCTTGATGGTGTCGCGCGCCACCTGGATGTAGTCCACGTGGGCGTTGGTGGTGATTTCACCGGCCAGCACGACGAGGCCGGTGTTGCACAGCGTCTCGGCGGCGACGCGAGAGCGCGGGTCTTGCGTGAAGATTGCGTCGAGAATCGCGTCCGAGATCTGGTCGGCCACTTTATCGGGATGGCCTTCGGACACGGATTCCGAGGTGAAGAGGAAGTCGTTCGCCACTTTTACACTCCTGGTTTGCTGTTGACCGGCGTTGCCGTGCATTCCAGACGCGGCGAACGCTTTAGCAGAATTTGTGAATCGCCCTGCAAGTAGTTCATTAACTCGGCGATGTGCGCATTATAGAAAGCATGCTGACCTTCTTTCGATTCCTGTCCCGCTGGCCATTGCGGCTTTTGCACGTGATCGGCTCACTCCTGGGCTGGATCACCTACCTGGCCTCGCCCACCTATCGGCGCCGCTGCCATGAAAACGTGGCCGCCGCCGGCTTGCCGTGGGCTGCGGCGCGCGGTGCCGTGGCCGCTGCCGGCCGCATGGTGGCCGAGCTGCCCTGGATCTGGATGCGGCCCAGGGACGAACTGCTGGGCGCGCGCGTGCAGTGGCACGGCGTGGCGCTCGTGGAGGCGGCGCTGGCGCAAGGGCGCGGCGTGCTGATCCTGACGCCGCACCTGGGCTGTTTCGAGATCATTGCGCAGGCGATTGCCGAGCGCTTCGGTGCGCGCGCGCCTCTGACGGCCATGTTCCGTCCGGCGCGCAAGCCCGTCCTGCGGGAGCTGGTCGAGCAGTCGCGCGACCGGCCCGGCCTGCTGGCCACTCCGGCCACGCTGGCGGGCGTGCGGCAGATGATTCGCGCCCTGCGGCGCGGCGAGTTCGTCGGACTGCTGCCCGATCAGGTGCCTCCAGAGGGGCTGGGTGTCTGGGTGCCCTTCTTCGGCAAGCCGGCCTACACCATGACCCTGGCCGGCCGTCTCGTTCAGCAAACAGGTTGCGTCGCGTTGTCGTTGCGCGGCGAGCGCTTGAGCGGCGGGCGGGGCTTTATCGTTCATGTCCATCCAGGCCCCGAAATCGGGCCCGAAGACACGCCAGAAGCCGCGGCCTCGACCGTCAATGCCGCCATGGAAATGCTGATCCGCCAGGCCCCGGACCAATACCTCTGGAGCTACAACCGCTACAAGGCCCCGCGTGGCTTGGACATCGGCGTCGCCCCCCAGGAATGACGATGCCGATCAAGCTTCAACATGGTGGCGCGCGCGCGCTGCTGGCGTGCCTCTGGTTGCTGCACTGGCTGCCGCTGCCCTTGCTGGCCTTGCTGGGCAGAGGCCTGGGCGCCTTGCTCTACCGCGTGGCCGGTTCGCGCCGCAAGGTGGCGCTGCGCAACCTGGAGCTGTGTTTTCCCGAAAAGACGCCTGCCGAGCGCGAAAACATCGCCCGCGAGCATTTCGGCTGGCTGGCCCGCAGCCTGCTGGAGCGCGGCGTGCTGAGCTATTCATCGGAGCGCCGCCTGCGCCGGCTCACGCGCTTCAAGGGCAACGTCAAGCTGGCCGAGCAGGGCCTGCGCGGCGAGAAGCCGGTGATGTGGCTGACGCCGCATTTCGTCGGCCTCGAATGGGTGGGCCCGCTCTTGATGACGGAGCAGGCCTGCCCGGGCATCAGCATCTACCAGCGCCAGAGCAACCCCGTCTTTGACGCCGCGCTGCGCCGCATGCGCCAGCGTTTCGGCGCGACCGAGCTGATCAGCCGCCACGACGGCGTGCGCCAAGTGGTGCGGCGCGTGCGCCAGGGCTGGCTGTTCATGAACCTGCCGGACATGGACTTCGGCCGCAAGGACAGCGAATTTGTGCCCTTCTTCGGCGTGCCGGCCTGCACTTTGCTGGCACCTTCGCGCATGGCGGCCTCGCTGAAGATGCAGGTGCAGCCCATCATCGTCACCATGCTGCCGGGCGGGCAGGGCTACGAGATCGAGGCCTGCGATCCGCTGCCCGACTATCCGAGCGACGACGCCGTTAGCGATGCCACCCGCTTCCACGCCTGGCTCGAAGAACGCATCCGGGCCAACCCGGCTCAGTATCTGTGGGTCCACAAGCGCTTCAAGACGCGGCCGGAAGGCGAGCCCGCCCTCTATGGCCGGCGATAATCAGCCGATGAAGTTCACCAAGATGCATGGCGCCGGCAACGACTTCGTCGTGCTCGACGCCACGGCCGCGCCGCTCTCGCTGAAGCCGGAGCAGCTGCGCGCGCTCGGAGATCGCCGTTTCGGCGTGGGCTGCGACCAGATCCTCGTGATCGAGCGCACCGACACGCCGGGCGTGGATTTCCGCTACCGCATCTTCAACGGCGCGAGCGGCGATGAGGTCGAGCATTGCGGCAATGGCGCCCGCTGCTTTGTGCGTTATGTGGTCGACAAGGGGCTGACGGACAAGCGCAGCATCCGCGTCGAAACCGTCAATGCGCAGCTGGAGCTGCACCTGCGCGACGATGGCCGCGTCACGGTCGACATGGGCGCGCCGATCTTCGAGCTCGACCGCCTGCCCTTCACGCCCTTCGGTCTGACGCCGCGCGTGGCGGGTGACACCGAGCTGTGGCCGCTGCTGGATCACGAGTGGGTGACGGTCTCGATGGGCAACCCGCATGCCGTCACGCTGGTCGACGACGTGGACACGGCGCCGGTCGAGACGCTCGGTCCGCGCATGGAGTCGAATCCGCATTTCCCGCGCCGCGTCAACGTCGGCTTCCTGCAAATCGTCAGCCGCTCCGAGGTGCGCCTGCGCGTCTTCGAGCGCGATGCCGGCGAGACGCTGGCCTGCGGCACCGGCGCCTGCGCTGCGGTCGTGGCTGGCATCTCGCTGGGCCTGCTGGATCCGGCGGTGGAAGTCCACACGCATGGCGGCGATCTGCGCATTGAATGGCAAGGCGGCACGAATTCCGTGCTGATGACGGGCCCGGCCCAAACTGTTTTCGAGGGAGAAATTGCACTGTGAGCATCGAAGGCATCACCGAACAGGACATCGCCGACTACCTGGTCAACACCCCCGGCTTCTTCGAACGCCATGCCACGCTGCTGGCCACCATCCAGCTGGCGCATCCGCATGGTCACCGCACGGTGTCGCTGCAGGAGCGCCAGGCCGAGATGCTGCGCGACAAGATCAAGGGTCTGGAGTCGCGCATCATGGACATGATCCGACACGGCCAGGACAACATCGGCATTGCCGATCGCCTGCACCGCTGGACCGTGGCGCTGATGAGCACGAGCAGCGCCGCGGCTCTGCCCGAGCTGCTCTGCGCCGAACTGAAGCACCAGTTCCTGATCCCGCTGGCCGGCCTGCGCCTGTGGGGCGTGGCTGATGGCCATGTTGGTGCGGCCTTTGCAGGCGAGGTCAGCGATGACGTCAAGAGCTTCGCCGCCTCGTTGACCCAGCCGTACTGCGGCATCAACTCCGGCTTCGAGGCCGCGCGCTGGCTCGATGCGCCCGAGGGCGGCGCAGCCACCTCGCTGGCGCTGATCCCGCTGTCGCGCGTCGAAAACGGCGAAAGCCGCAGCTTCGGCCTGCTGGTGCTCGGCTCGCCCGATCCCACGCGCTACACGGCCGAGATGGGCACGGAGTTCCTGTCCCGCATCGGCGATATCGCCGGCGCGGCCCTGGCGCGTCTGCTCGACGAGTGAGCCGCCGGGTGAGCCAGCGGTGATCGAAGAGCAAGCCGCCTACCTCGAACACCTGCGCGTGCAGCGCCGGCTCAGCCCGCGCACGCTGCAGATCTACGCCGAGGGCCTGAAGCGCCTGAGTGCGCAGCTCGAACGCGACGGCATCGCCGTGCTCCAACTCGCCAGCCCGCAGGCGCGCCGCTTTGCCGCGCGGCTGCATGCAGAGGAAGAACTTGGGCCCCGCACGATCGCGCTCATCCTGTCCTGCTGGCGTGGCTTCTACCGCTGGCTGGGCCGCGACCGCAAGGTGGCCGTCAATCCCTTCGAGGGCCTGCGCGCGCCCAAGGCCGGCAAGCCGCTGCCCAAGGCCCTGGCCATCGACGATGCCGTGCAGCTGGCGGCTCACAGCGACGCCAGCCGCGCGCCCGTCGATGAAGCGCTGGACCACGCGCTGGTCGAGCTGCTCTATGGCTGCGGCCTGCGCATGGCCGAGCTCGTCGGGCTGGACCTGAACGCCAGCAACGCTGCGCTCGGCTGGCTCGATCTGCAAGACAGCGAGGCTCATGTGCTGGGCAAGGGTTCCAAGCGGCGCAGCGTGCCATTGGGTCGTCACGCAGTCGAGGCCGTTCAGCAATGGCTGGCCTTGCGCGGGCTGCGCGCCAAGGCTGAGGAGCCGGCGCTTTTCGTCGGCGCACGCGGCGGGCGCCTGAGCGCACCGCAGATCCGCAGCCGGCTCAAGGCCCGCGCCATCGCCGCCGGCATGCCGGCGCACGTGCATCCGCACATGCTGCGCCATTCGTTTGCATCGCATCTGCTGCAATCCAGCGGCGACCTGCGCGCCGTGCAGGAGCTGCTGGGCCACGCCCACATCACGACCACCCAGGTCTACACCGCCTTGGACTACCAGCATCTGGCCAAGGTCTACGACGCAGCGCATCCGCGCGCCAAGAAATCGAAGAGCCCATGAAGTTCCGACCCTTCCGACGCATCGCCGTTGCTGCCTCGCTCAGCTGCCTCGCCATCGCCGCGCAGGCCCAGGCCCAGGCCCAGGTCCAGGACGAGCACGACACGCCCTTCGTGCGGCCTTCCGGCAGTCGGCCCGCGGCGCTTGAGATGAACTGGACGCCGGCCAAGATGCCCGACGGCTCCAAGATCTCGATGATCGGCCTGAGCTACCTGTTCGCCGTCGACGAGAACTGGGGCATCGGCCTGGCCGGCTACGGCGCGGGCAAGGGCCACTTCGGCGGCCTGATCAATTGGGGCGTGACGGTGCAGCGGCGCTGGCGTTTGAGCGATCGCACGCACCTGGCCGTAGGCTTGTATGCGGGCGCCGGGGGCGGTCGCGGTGGCGAAGGCATCTCCTACGGCGGTGGCCTGATGATCCGGCCCGAGGTCTCCCTGCGCACCGAGCTCGACGACGGCTGGTACACCGGCGTCGGCGTCTCCGAGCTGCGCTATCCGACCGGCACCGTGCGCGGCGGCGTGCAGATCGCGACCGTGCTTGGCCGCTCGACGAGCTTTCGCGCCTTTGCCCCGCGCGACGTCGATTTGATCGGTAAGAGCGACGCGCGCACCGGCATCGGCATCGACGAGGTGCGCCTCTTCGGTGGCGCCTACTTCCCGTCCAACGGCTCGAAGAATCTCGACGGCACGGCCATCGGCCGGCGCCGTCCCATCATCGGCGCCGACCTGCGCCGCTACATCGCCGAGGGCAGCTGGTGGGGCCTGGATGCGGCGGCGGCAGGCGGCAGCTCGGCCGGCTACATGGACGCCGTGGTGAAGATCGGCCAGGACTGGCCGCTGTTCTCGCCGCGCCTGCGCATCGGCGGCGAGCTGGGCGTGGGCGTGGGCGGTGGTGGCCATGTGGACACCGGCAACGGCTGGATGTTCCGCGCCGGCCCGACGCTGCGCTGGCTCGGCCCGGCCGGGTATTCGCTGCACCTCGACGCCGGCATGTTGACCGCGCCTTCGGGCGCGTTCACGGCGCGCTATGCGCGCCTCGGCCTGTCCATCCCGCTGGACCGCGCGCCCGACTACACCCGCAGCGACAGCAAGGACACCGGCCGCGTCGCCGAGCAGCAGATCTTTGCCAGCGTGCAGCGCATGCCCAGCATGCGTTCACAGACGGGCAAGACCATCAGCGCCGATCACCTGGTGATCGTCATGACCCACGAGCTGATGCCCAATCTCTACGGCGTGGCGCAGGCCGGCAGCGCGGCTTGGGGTCAGGCTGGCGGCTACTCGGTCGCCACGTTGGGCCTGGGCGTGCAGACCCGGCCGCTGTGGAAGGGCGTGCACCTGGCGGCCGAGGCTCTGGCCGGCGCGGCCGGCGGCGGCGGCGTGGAGGTGGGCCGCGGCCCCGTCGGCCAGGTCGAGGCGCTGATGCTCGTGGACCTGAGCGAGCGCCTGCGCCTGCGCGCCGGCGTGGGCCGCTGGCAGACCCTGGCGGGGCAGCGCAGCAGCTCGACGCTCTACGAGATTTCGCTGGGCTATGCCTACGGGACTCTGAGTCGCTGAGGAAAGAGAACTGGCCATGAAGAGAATCGTCATTCGCGGCGGCAAGGAACGCTCGCTGCAAAAGCGCCATCCCTGGGTTTTTGAAGGCTCGATCGCCAAGGGCGGCGCTGACGCGGGCGAACTCGTGCGCGTGGAAGCGCTGGACGGCAGCTTCCTCGGCTGGGGCGCCTACAGCCCCAAGAGCGCCATCCGCGTTCGCATCTGGAGCTTCAAGGAAGACGAGCGCATTGACGCCGCCTTCTTCCGCCGTCGCATCGAGGCCGCCATCGCGCTGCGGGCGCGGCTGTCCATCGCCTCGGACGCGCTGCGCCTCGTGCACGGCGAGGCCGACGGCATCCCCGGTCTGGTCGTCGACCGCTATGGCGACACGCTGGTGGCGCAGTTCGGCGCCGCCGGCGTCGAGCGCTGGAAGGGCGTGATCGTTGAGACGCTGCTGGCCGTGACCGGGCTCACGCGGCTGTACGAGCGCTCGGACGCCAGCGTGCGCGCGCTCGAAGGCCTGCCTGAGGCCACCGGCTGGCTGGCGGGCGAGGGCGCTACAGCCCTGACCATCCGCGAGCACGAATGGCGCCTGAGCCTGGATGTGGCCGAGGGCCACAAGACCGGCTACTACCTGGACCAGCGCGACAACCGCAAGCGTTTTGCCGAAGCCGTTCGCCACCACGGCGCCAAGCGCGTGCTCAACTGCTTCAGCTACACGGGCGGTTTCTCCGTTGCCGCGCTGGCGGGCGGCGCGCAGGAAGTCATCAGCGTGGATTCTTCAGGCCCGGCCCTGGCGCGCGCCAATGCGCACGTTGAACTCAACGGCTTCGACCCCGCGCGCCACACAGCGCTGGACGCCGACGTGAACGCCACCCTGCGTGCCATGCTCAAGGAAGGCCGCAAGTTCGACGCCATCGTGCTCGACCCGCCCAAGTTTGCGCCCACCATCACGCATGCCGAACGGGCGGCGCGTGCCTACAAGGACATCAACCGCCTGGGCCTGATGCTGCTGGAGCCGGGTGGTCTGCTGTTCACTTTCTCCTGCTCCGGCGGCATCGCGCCGGACCTGTTCCACAAGATCGTGGCCGGCGCGGGCCTGGATGCCGGCGTGGACGGCGCCATCATCGACCGCGTGGCCGCCGCGCCCGACCATCCGCAGACCATCTGCTTCCCCGAGGGCGACTACCTCAAGGGGCTGATGATCCTGCGCTCCTGAAGCGCTGGAAGGGTCTTCGTCCTACGGCAAATCGCGTAAAGCCGATTGACCTCGAACTCCGCCGCTTGGCACAGTGAAGCCATGACGGACGGACTGAGAAGGACGATCGATCGTGGACACCGCCGAGCTCGCCGAGGAACAAGCGCCATCGCCATCGCCTGCGCCGGGTGACGTCAGCGAAGCCGCGCTGGCCGAATTGCTGGCGCTGGCCGATGTGCGCCTGGACGGCGAGCGGCCGTGGGACATGCGCGTGCACCACCGCGAGGGCCTGGGCCGGCGCCTGCTGGGCGGCGGTTCCTTGGCATTGGGCGAGAGCTACATGGACGGCTGGTGGTCGGCCGAGGCACCGGACGAGTTGCTGGCGCGCATGATCGACGCGCGTCTGGCCGAGCGCTTGCATCCGCCGCACCTGCTCTGGCATATCGCGCAGGCCCGGCTCCTCAATCTGCAGAACGCGCGGCGTGCCTGGCAGGTCGGCCAGCACCACTACGACCTGGGCAACGATTTCTATGCCGCCATGCTGGATACGCGGATGGCCTACAGCTGCGGCTACTGGCAGGCCGGCGCCCACGATCTGAACGAAGCGCAGGAGCACAAGCTCGAACTTGTCTGCCGCAAGCTCGGCCTGAGGCCGGGGATGCGGCTGCTGGATGTCGGCTGCGGCTGGGGCAGCCTGATGAAATACGCGGCGGAGCGCTTTGGTGTGAGTTGCGTGGGCGTGACCATCTCGGCCGAGCAGGCCGAACTGGGCCGGCAGATGTGCGCCGGCTTGCCCGTGGAATTCCGCCTGCAGGACTACCGTGAGCTCGACGAGCGCTTCGACCGCATCGCCAGCATCGGCATGTTCGAGCATGTCGGCCACAAGAACGCAGACCACTACATGGCCGCCGTGCGCCGCTGCCTGACCGATGACGGCCTCTTCCTGCTCCATACCATCGGCCGCAACGACAGCGGCCATGGCACGGACCCTTGGATCCACCGCTACATCTTTCCCAACGGCGAGCTGCCCAGCATCGCGCGCATCGGCAAGGCCTGCGAGCCGCTTTTCGTCGTCGAGGACCTGCACAACTTCGGCGCCGACTACGACCGCACGCTGATGTGCTGGCATGAGCGTTTCGAGGTCGCCTGGCCGCGCTTTGCCGAAAGCTACGGCGAGCGCTTCCGCCGCATGTGGCGCTACTACCTGCTGTGCAGCGCTGCGGCGTTTCGCGTGCGCGACATCCAGCTCTGGCAGTGGGTGCTGTCGCCGCGCGGCGTGCGCGGCGGGTTCCGGCGCCCGGAGTTCTGAACCGAGCCTAGGCCGAAGGCCGAGGCAGCGTCAGCCGCGGCTCGAACTTGCTGCGCTTGAGGGCGAAGAAGTGCTTCACATTGCGCACGTTCGCCTGCGAGGTGAAGAGCCGTTGCGCCAGTTGCTGGAAGGCCGGCATGTCGGCCGCGTGCAGCATCAGCACGAAGTCCGGGCCGGGCGAAACGCGCCAGCATTGCTGCACGGCGGGTTCGGGCAGCACGTGCGCTTCGAAGGCGTCGAGCTCTTCGCTACCCTGGCGATCCAGCGTGATTTCCACGATGGCCGAAATACCCGAACCCAGCCGGTCGGGCGAGAGCAGGGCGACCTGCCGTTCGATCAGGCCGGCCTCGGTCAAGCGCCGCACGCGCCGCAGCGCGGTGGCCGGCGAGACGTGGGCGCGGGCCGCCAGATCCTGGTTGCTCAGCGAGGCGTCCTGCTGGAGCAAGTCCAGCAGACGCAGATCGACAGTGTCGAGTTCGATGGATTCATTCATATTTAAATCAGATATGAATGTAAATTGCATTCGTTAATGATAGTGAAAGTTTATTCCTAATATTACTTATATTTGGATGCAAATTTCTCATTCAAATCCACAGAATCCGCTCCACACGAATCCAGGAGGAGCAACCCATGTGTGGCATCGTCGGCGCCGTCAGTCATCGCGACATCGTTCCCGTCCTCATCGAAGGCCTCAAGCGGCTGGAATACCGCGGCTACGACTCCTGCGGCGTGGCCGTTCACCAGGATGGCCAGTTGCGTCGGGCGCGCAGCACCTCCCGCGTTGCCGAACTGACGGGCCTGGCTGCTGAAGACGGCATCTCCTCCGGCACCGGCATTGCCCACACCCGCTGGGCCACGCATGGCGCACCGGCCGTGCACAACGCGCACCCGCACTTCTCACCGGGCGCCGGTGCCAAGCCCGAAGCCGCCGGCCGCATCGCCCTGGTCCACAACGGCATCATCGAGAACCACGACGAGTTGCGTGCCGAGTTGATCAAGCGCGGCTACATCTTCACCAGCCAGACCGACACCGAGGTCATCGCCCACCTGATCGACCACCTCTACAACGGCGACCTGCTTGAAGCCGTGCAGCAAGCCCTGCCGCGCCTGAAGGGTGCTTATGCCGTGGCAGTTTTCTGCCGCGACGAGCCACAGCGCGTGGTGGCGGCCCGCGAGGGATCGCCGCTGGTGCTGGGCGTCGGGAGCGGCAACGGCAGCCAGGGCGAGCACTTCGTCGCCTCCGACGCCATGGCCTTGGCCGGCGTCACCGACCAGATCGTCTACCTGGAAGAGGGCGACGTCGTCGACCTGCAGCCGGGCCGCTACTGGCTGTCCCACCTGTCAGCAGATGGAAGCCGGTACGTGGCCGTGGACCGGCCCGTGAAGACCGTGCACGCCCACAGCGGCGCCGTCGAGCTCGGCCCCTACCGCCACTACATGCAGAAGGAAATCTTCGAGCAGCCCGTGGCCATCGCCAACACGCTGGACGCCGTGAACGGCATCAGCCCCGAAATCTTCGGTGACGGCGCCTACGGCGTCTTCAAGCAGGTGGACCGCGTGCTGATCCTGGCCTGCGGCACCAGCTACTACTCCGGGTCAACGGCCAAGTACTGGCTCGAATCCATCGCCAAGATCCCCACCAGCGTGGAGATCGCCAGCGAATACCGCTACCGCGACAGCGTGCCCGACCCACGCACCCTCGTCGTCACCATCAGCCAGAGCGGCGAGACGGCCGACACACTCGCCGCGCTCAAGCATGCACGCGCGCTTGGCATGGAGCACACGCTGACCGTCTGCAACGTGGCCACCAGCGCCATGGTGCGCGAGTGCAAGCTCGCCTTCATCACCCGCGCCGGTGCCGAGATCGGCGTGGCCTCCACCAAGGCCTTCACCACCCAGCTCGTCGGCCTGTACCTGCTCACGCTGGCTCTGGCGCAGACGCGCGGCCTGCTCGATGAAGCGCAGGAAGCCAAGGCGTTGAAGGAGCTGCGCCACCTGCCCGTTGCCGTGCAGGCCGTGCTGGCGCTAGAGCCGCAGATCATGGCCTGGAGCGAGGAGTTCGCGCGCAAGGAGAACGCGCTCTTCCTCGGACGCGGCCTGCACTACCCGATCGCGCTCGAAGGTGCGCTGAAGCTCAAGGAGATCAGCTATATCCACGCCGAGGCCTACCCGGCCGGCGAGCTCAAGCACGGGCCGTTGGCGCTGGTGACGGCCGAGATGCCCGTCGTCACCGTAGCGCCCAACGATGCGCTGCTGGAAAAACTCAAGAGCAATATGCAGGAAGTCCGTGCCCGCGGCGGCGTGCTCTACGTGCTGGCCGATGGCGATTCACGCATCGAGAGCGAGCAGGGCCTGCACGTGATCCGCATGCCCGAGCACTATGGCGCGCTCAGCGCCATCTTGCACGTGGTGCCGCTGCAGATGCTGGCGTATCACACGGCCTGCGCGCGCGGGACGGACGTGGACAAGCCCAGAAATCTGGCCAAGTCGGTTACGGTCGAATGACGGTCGCTGACTTGGAGGCGCTCGCGAGAGTCGACAACTAAATTCCCGCTAGGTAGGTCAGCGGAGTCACAATTTTCCCGCCAATCTGGAAAATTTCGACAATTCTCGAGGTGCTCTTGAAAGAGCCCGCGGAGTCAGGAGGCGCTTTGGCGCCCAGATTTTGGGGCTTTGACGTCACTCATACGCGTAGCGATGTGGGTGCCGGCGCAAGCCTCGCAACCTGGCCAAGTCAGTAACTGTCGAATAGGGCGGGTCAGAGCTTCGGATCGACCTGCCAGACCTCGCTCACGATCTTCCCGTCTCGGTAGACCAGCACGTAACGCACCTTCAGCGTCGCCTTGCCTTCGAACACCACCTTGGCCACGACCGTGGATCCTTTCGGATTGGTGGATTCCTGCAGCTCGGGAACGGTGACCGCCAGCTTGCCCTGCGCGGTGCTGAACTTGGTCCATAGGGCGCGGATGGTGTCGTCGGACGCGTAGAGTCCGTCCAACATGCCGCCCACCCACTGGAACTGGGCGCCAGGCCCGTAATCCTGCATGACGGCGTTGACGTCGGCAGACGCGATGGCGTCGAAATGCTTGCGGGCATCGGCCGCCGCGTCCGCGAAAGCGGAACTGGACAGCGTCATCGCCAGCACGGCGGCAAGAAGAGCTTGGGCCTTGGGCATGGAATCCTCCGGGTGACTTGATCGTTAGGGTGGATCGCGAGCGCGGGATGCGCCAGCGGTCAGTTCCTCGTTCAATCCCTGAGGTTCAACATTGAACCTGCACACGCGGCGCCGGCATCTACCGGACGCGCCGCGATTCCGCGGCGCACCGTCCAGGCGCTTTGGAGAGGGCGTGCATGCTGTCGATTCTGATCGGACATTCGTATTTCCAGCAGTTCGACCGTAAGCAGGTCGAGCGCTCCAAGCCCTATCCGCCACTGGCTACCTTGCAAGTGGCGGCCCTGCTGCGGCAGCAGGGGCATCGTGTTGGCTTCTTCGACGCCATGCTGGCGCAGAGCGAGGCGGAGTTCGAACAGGCACTGCAGCGCGAGCAGCCGCAGCTGGTCGTGCTCTACGAAGACAACTACAACTTCCTGACCAAGATGTGCCTGGCCCGCATGCGCGAGGCCTGCCTGACGATGATCGGCATGGCGCGCTCGCAGGGCGCCCGCGTGGTCGTTGCGGGTTCGGACGCCAGTGATGCGCCGGAAACGTATTTGCACGCCGGTGCCGACATCGTGCTGCGCGGCGAGGGGCTGACGGAGCTGCAGCAGCTGCTGCCGAGGCTGGATGCGGGTGCGGAATTGCCCGCCGCGCGGTGGATCGAAGGCCTGCCGGCAGCGGCTTGCCTGAGCGAAGGCGCGATGCGCCGCGGCGAGGCGCCGCTGCTGCTGCACGCAAACTTCCCGGGCCGAGGCGAGGATCAGCCTTTGACGGCCGAGGCCGCCTGGGATCTGGTCGACATCGACGCCTATCGCCGCGTGTGGCAGCGAGCGCACGGCCGCTTCAGCCTCAACATGGCGGCCTCCAAGGGCTGCAGTTTCCGCTGCGCCTGGTGCGCCAAGCCGATCTGGGGCCAGCGCTATGAGCAGCGAGACCCCGTTGCGGTCGCGGCCGAGATGGTCTTGTTGCGCGAGCGCTTCGCGCCCGATCACGTCTGGTTTGCCGACGACATCTTCGGTTTCAAGTCGGCGTGGGTGCATCGTTTCTCCGACGCTCTCGAAGCGCGTGGCGGCGGCGTGCCGTTCACCATCCAGATCCGGCCTGATCTCATCAGCGAGGCCATGGCCGATGCGCTCGCGCGTGCCGGTTGCCAGGAAGCCTGGATCGGGGCCGAGAGCGGCAGCCAGAAGGTGCTCGATGCGATGGATAAGGGAACGACGGTCGAAACCCTGCACCTGGCGCGCGAGCGCTTGCGCCAGCGCGGCATCCGCGTGGGCTTCTTCATCCAGTTGGGCTACCTGGGCGAGGGCCTGGAAGAGCTGCTGGACACGCGCCGGCTCGTCGAACAGGCGCGGCCCGATGAGGTGGGCGTCAGCGTGGCCTACCCCTTGCCCGGCACGCGCTTTCATGACCAGGTGAGGGAGCAGCTGCACGGCAAGGCGCATTGGGACGACAGCGGCGACCTGGCGATGATGTTCGAGGGTGCGTTCGGCACGGCCTTCTATCGGGAGGTGAGGGATCTGCTTCATGAGCAGGTTCGTGTCTCGCAGATGCCTGTTGCGATGCGTGCGGCGGGGGAGTCGGCGCTCGCAGCACGATGGGATGCGCTGATCGCCGGCGCGCAGATTCATGAACCGAGCTCGCAGGCACGCGCCTGCGTTGCCTGATGGCCGCCATGGCCTCGACCGCCACGCTAGCGAGGCTCCCCGGCCGAAAGAAGGTCGCGCAGTGCGGCCACGCCTTCGCGCGGATGGCTGCCGCGGCGCAGTTCCAGGAATTGCAACCGCAGGCAATGGTGCTCGAAGCCGGCCCAACTCTGCAGTTGCGCTGCATAGGGCTGGCTGGCTCGCAGGCGCTCGAGAGCCGATGGGGCGGCGAGTTCACGCAGCAGCGACCCGTCGCCGGCGGATTCGGCGCTGAGCATCACGATCGCCGTCAGCTTCAGTGGGGCCTCAGCCAGCACGCCGCCGCTCGTGCGCAGATCCAGCTCGTACTTCTCCACACCGCTGCGTCGGCGGATCACTGGCGAAGCGGTGATCTGCGCTCGCCGGCTCTCAGGCTGCACGAAGCGCAGCGCATCGAAGCGCGGATGCAGATAGTTGGCAACGCCGGTCGCGCGCAGCGAGGCGGCGTCGATGAAGACAGCGTCCTCGGTCAGGAACTCCATGCCATCGAGCAGCGATTGCAAGCTCAGCGTGGTCTTGCCCGCGCCGCTTTCGCCGACCAGCAGCGCGGCCTGGCCGCGCCAGCCCACGCATGCGGCATGCAGAGGGATCAATCCCTGGGCGCGGCTGGCCAGCATGAAGACGGCGAACTCCAGCAACTCGTAGCGCGCGTGATAGCGGTGTCGCATCAGCAGCCCGCGGGAGATGCTCACCGTCGCACCGCGCGCGCCCGGGGCTGCGAAGGCGAAATTGGCGCCGTCGATGATGGCGCCGAACTGCCCCGCTCCGCCTTGCATGCGCGGGGACGGTGGCTCCTCTGTGCCGGCCAGGGAATCGTCTTCGATCAGCGAAAGAGCGACGCGCAGCGGCGGCTGGTCGGCTTCGAGCCGCTGCTGCGGAAGCCCGGCGTACGCAGCATCGACCAGCGCGATCAACTCGGCGCTGTGGCTGCGGAATTCAAAGCGGGCACCCAGCAGGTCGAACGCCCGCTCGAAGCCGGCGGGCCGGAATTCGCCGAAGGGATCGGCGGCGTTGTGCTCGTAGGAAGCTTGCATGGGGACTGCGGTCCTGGATGGGGAGTTGGACATGTCTGAATCAGCTGTTGCCTTGCCGGGTCGCCGCGCCATCGTGGCGGCGCTGCACGGTGCTTCCGAACGCTTCGTCCGGGAGCTGAATGCCCCCACGGATCGAGCGCCGGACTGGAATGAATTCGAATGGCGAGCGGCCATGGCCGTGGCGGTGATGCACGGCGTCTCGGGCTTGCTGGCCGAGCGCCTGCGCTGGCGCGGGCCGGCGCTGTGGCAGGACTTTCTTGCCGAACAACTGCGCCAGGGTGTGCTGCGGGAGCAGCGGGTGCGCAGTCTGCTTTCGCAGCTGGACGCGGCGGCCAAGAAGGCCGGCATCCCGCTGATGGCCCTGAAGGGATCGGCGATCCTGGACATGGGCTTGTATGCGCCCGGCGTGCGGCCGCAGAGCGACATCGATCTGCTGTGCCGGCCTGGGGACGAGGCAACGGCGGCGCGCGTCATCGAGTCGCTGGGTTACGAGGAGGGCGATACGTCGTGGAAGCACGTCGACTTCGTGCCGACAGGACAGGGCGCGGACCGCATCTTCGGAGAACACATCGGCAATCCGCACAAGGTCGAGCTTCACGTCAGGATTGCGGAGCGCTTGCCGCGCCGGGAAGTCCAGGTCGAGCTGCTGCGCCCGAATGCGCAAGCCGGGCTCAATGGTTACGTGAGCGGTGGTGCGCTGCTGAAGCACTTGCTGCTGCACGCCGCCGGCAACCTCAGCGTACGCAGTGGCCGATTGATTCAGTTGCATGACATCGCCCTCTTGTGCCGAAGCCTGCGGTCGGAGGCCTTGTCGTCGGCTTTCGGCACGACGGCCACACCTTGGTGGGCCTGGCCCGCGCTTGCACTGGCCGAGCGCTGCTTCCCCGGCAGTGTGGAGCCCTCCGTGCTGGGACAGGCCGCGGCGGCTTGTCCGTGGTGGTTGCGGCGGCAGGTCATGGCGCGATCCCTGGAGGAGGTGAGCCTGGTCGATCCGCGGATTCTCGCCATGCCCGCACTGGCCTGGGCAGACGATTTCGGCGCTGCGCTCGAGTACGCCTGGCGGCAACTCGTGCCGGATCGTGAAAGTACGCAGTTGCGGAGAACGACGGCGCCGCGGCAAGCCATGACCGCCGGATCGAGCTGGAGTGTCCAGCCCCAGTGGCTGCGCGTGCTGCGCTGGTTGCTGGCGCGACCGCTGCGGGTTCTGACGATGTATTCGCTGCGCACCGCCTGCTCCTACATGCCTGCGGCAAGGCCTTGACGATGGAGCTCCTCGAACAGCTCGGCGGTCCGATCGGCGCTCTCCGCGATGGCGCGAGCCTGCGCGGTGCGCGCCAGCTCCAGGCGCCGGGCTTCTTCGTTCGCGAGTGCGGCCAGTTGCTCGGCCAGGGCTTCGTCGTCGCTCACGGGAACCGCGATGGCTGCCTCGGGTTCCCATTCAGCGATGTGGCCGACGCGCGTGCCGACGCAGGGTATGCCCAGCACCGCCGCTTCCAGCACCACCAGCGGGCCCGCCTCATGCAGCGAGGTCATGACCAGCAGATGGGCCTGGACCACGATCGATCGCAACGCCGCCTGCGTGGCGAAGCCATGGAAGCGCACCCGGTCGTCCAGGTCCAAGGTGGTCGCCAGGGCCTGGATCTCTCCGCGGAGCGTGTCCTCGCCGACGACGTCAAGCTCGAAATCGACGCCGGCTTGCGCCAGTCGTCGCATCGCGTGCAGCAGCGTCGCCTGGTCCTTGACCCGATTCAGGCTGGCCACATGCACGAGACGCAATCGCTCGCCGGACTGCCGATGTCGGGGCGGCAACGGCGGCCATGCCTGCAAGTCCACGCCCAGCGGAATGCGGCGGCCTGCAAAACGCAGCTCGCGCAGCTGGTCCAACATCGGTGCGCTGGCCGCGCTCAGGGCATCGGCCAAGCGCAGCACCAGGTCTTCCCGCCAACGGCTGCGCCAGGTTTGGCGTCCACCGTAGCCGATGCCAGGCAGGTCGGCCAGCTCGCCACCTGCCAGGTGCACGAAGCTCGGCAGGCCCAGCCAGCGTGCCGCCAGCACGCCCACCAGCCCCGGATCGCCAGACCAGATCGTCTGCACGAGATCGAAGGGCTGACGGCGATGCTCGCGCACGATGGACTTCACGGCGCGCAGAAGATCGAGACGCCCGCTGACCGCGAGGTTGTGGATCGTGCAGCCGCACAACTCCCATTGCCCTGGGAGCGGCTCCTGGCGCAAGGCGAAAACCTGCACGTCATGCCGTCGTCCCAGCCGTGTCAGCAAGGCCAGCAGCGCCGGAATCACACGTACCTCGCCCGATCGGTCCACGCCACCGGGAACGACCAAGGCCATCCTCATCGCAGCACCTCGCACAGCAAATCATGAACATCGCCGAACACGACGCGCGCCTGCGCGACACCCAGCAAGCCTTCGACAGCGTCGCTGCCGACTACGACGGCCCGCGCGGCAACAACGCCGCCATCCAGGACATGCGCGACGAGATGTGGCGCTGGCTGGACCGCAGCTTCGCGCCGGGCGGTCGCCTTCTTGATCTCGGTTGTGGCACGGGCCTGGACGCCGTTCATCTGGCCGGCCTCGGCCATCACGTCACCGGCAGTGACTGGTCGCCGGCAATGGTCGAGCGAACCCGAGATCGCGCGGCTCAGGCCGGACTGTCCGCACAGGTTGAGGCTGTCGCGCTCGGTGCTCACGAGCTCGCGCGGCTCGAAGGCGAAGCCCGCTTTGACGGCATCTACTCCAACCTCGGTCCGCTCAATTGCGTGCCGGACCTGGCGGAGCTCTCCTCGCAGTGCGCGCGCCTGCTCAAGCCCGGTGGCGTCATGGTGTTCACCGTGATCGGCCGCTACTGCCCGTGGGAGTTCCTGCACTACGTCCGCCAGGGCCGCTGGAAGCGCGCCGCCATTCGCTTCGCGCGCGACACGGTGCCTGTGGGCATGAACAGCAAGACGATCTGGACGCGCTACTACACGCCGGGCGAGTTCTGCCGACCTTTTGAGGCCGACTTCGTCGTGGAACGGCAGCGCGGGCTCTGCGTCTTCGTGCCGCCGCCCTATCTGCTCGGCATGAAGGAGCGCCATCCCGCCTGGTACGAGCGCCTGTGGCGCCTGGATCGGCGCGTGGCCGGCTGGCCGTTGGTGAGGCACTGCGGAGATCATTTCCTGGTCGTGCTGCGCAAGCGAGCGAGTTGAAGCGCGAGTTCTTCACCGAGCGGATGCCGGATCAGGCGCAAGGCCAGCAGCCACACGGCCAGCGCCGCAGCGGCTGAGGGCAGGGGGCCCGTCCACGGCAAGGCCGCCAAGGCTGAAGCGGCGGTGACCGCAAGGCTGGGCAGGCTGGCGCGCAGCAGCTGAGGCAGACCCAGCTGCAACTGCCGCGTGTACAGATGGTGCTGCAAGGGCAGCACCAGGACCGTGGCGGCAGCCAGCGCCCAGGCGAAGCTGAGCAGTTGCCCGTCGTAGAGCAGCGCCACCCCGCCGAGTCGCGCCGCGAGCTGCGCGGCCGTCAGCAAGCTGGCCAGGTTCGGCCGACCGATGGCGGTCAAGGCCAGTCCCGCGTGATGGGTCGCCAGGGCGAGCGCGGCGGCCAGGGCCAGCGGCACCATCGCACCCGCGCTGTCCGACCACGCCGGCCCGAACAAGACCTGGATCAGGGCTTCGCGTTGCAACACGATCCAGGCCAGCAGCGGCCAGGCCACGCCCGTGAGCAGCGTGGTGGCGCGGCGCAGCCCCGGCAGCAGGGAGTCTCCCGCCGCATGCCGTTGAGCCATCAAGGGCAGGGTTCCGAATCCCAGGGTGGCACCGACGATGCCTTGAAAGCTGCCGACGACGGCATTCGCGCGTCCGAGCAGGGCCACTTGCGCGGCTCCACCCAGCCGGCCCAGGAGCAGCTCGGGCAGCAAGCTGTTGAACCCGCTGAGCAAGTTGCCGCCCAACGCGCCGCTGCCGAAGTGCAGCACCGCTCGCCAGCGGCGCCAGCGGGGCCGCCACGACAGGTCGCGCGGCCGCATGGGCCAGTACGCCAGCGTGCAGGCCAGCACCTGGAGCAGCTGTGCCCAGGCCAGGCCCGTGGCTCCGTATCCGAGCTGCGCGAAGCCGATCGCAGCCAGGCCCCAGCTCAGCGTGCCCAGTCTGGACACCCAGGCAATCCGCGCGGCCTCGATCGCCCGCAGCTGGAGCGCTGCCATCAGGGCGGAGAATGGCGAGAGCAGCAAGCCGACGGTGAGGATCCGGATCAGCGGTGCAAGCGCGGGCGCACCGAACTCGTCCGCGATCAGCTCCGCCGCGCCCAGCAATGCGGCACCGACGGCCGCCGTGGCCGCGATCTGCAGGCCGACGCAGGCGCCGAAGCCTTCTGCATCGAGATGCGGCTCGCGCTGGATGTAGGTGCTGACGCCCAGGTCACGCAGCAGCTGCGCCACACCGACGATGGCCGAGGCGGTGGCGAACAAGCCCAGCTCCCGGGGTGCCAGCAGCCGCGCCAGCACCACGCCGATCACGAAGCGCCCCAGCACGGCGCCTATCGAAGAGAGGAAATGGATCCACCAGGCGCGCCGCAGGCGCTCGGCGTCGATGCGCAGTTCCAGCGCAAGGCTCATCAGGTCACCTCCGTGCTGCGCACTGCGCTGCGAGCCAGCTGCTGAACGGCCGCGCGCTGGCTCATGATGAAAGCACGTCGCGGTAGATGCCGACCAGGCGACGGCCCATCGCGGCGGTCGACAGCGCGTCGTCGAAGCGCGCGCGTGCAGCCTTGCGCAGATCCGGCTGCGCCAGGCGCGTGGTGGCCAGCAGCGCGCCCGCCAGCGCGGAGGCGTCGCCGACCGGCCAGAGCGCCGGCCATTCGGTCTCGCTGAGTAGGGCTCGGAAGGAGGGGATGTCGGGCACCAGCGGCGGCAAGCCGCAGGAGAGCGCCTCCACGAGGCTGCAGCCATTGGCCTCGCGATGGCTGCCCTGCACGAGCAGGTCGGCCGCGCTCATCAGCCAGCCAATGCGTTCGTGCGGCTGCCGGCCCAGCAGATGCACGCGACCGGTCAGGCGCGGATCGCTGGCAATGCGGGCCTTCACGGCGTCCAGCAACGGCGCCTGTGCAAAGCAGCACCAGAGCTGTGCGTCCGGCAATTGCGGGCTCGCCAGGGCCAGCGCGTCCAGCACGGTCAGCGGGTCCTTGTTGGCATCCAGGTGGGCGACCCAGAGCAGCGCAGGCTGGCCGTGGATGCCGGTGAGCGCGCGGGCCTGCGCGATGTCCCGGGGCTCGAAGTCCGAACTCACTCCCGGCAGTTCGTAGATCCGCGTACCGGGCCCGATCAGGCCGCGCTGCTGAAACGGCAGGGACTGCTCCCGGGAGCAGAACAGCAGGCCGCGCGTCTCTCCCAGGGCTGCGCGCCAGAGGCTGCGGCGCCAGGGCGCCGGCGGCCGGTTCGCACGGTCCTGCAGCAGGATGGGACGGCCTTGCGCCACGGCCGCCAGCCGCAACACATCGCGAGCGAAGCCCAGGCCTTGCACATGCAGGACATCGGCGTCGGCCACGGCGGCGCGCAGGCCCGCTCCATCGAAGGGGCCGAAGCTGAAGGAGATGCCCTCGTGCACGTGCCGCTCCAGATGCCGGCTCGCCTGAAAGACGCGCACCTCGGCGCCGCCCTCGCGCGCGGCTTGGGCCAGTTGGGAAAGCGTGTACCAGTCGGCCAGCAGCTCGGTGGGCCGTCGTTCTTCCAGGTCGTGGTGGAAACTGATCTGCGCAACTCGGACCATGGTGTTCACAGCCCGCTGAGCTGCGGTTCCCACAAACGCACAACGCGACGCATCAGCGCCAGCTCCCAGGGCTTGTCGTAGCGGCCCAGGCGGTAGCGCCAGGCGGCCAGGCCGCTCAGGGCCTGCTTCTGCCAAGCGGGTGCGCGCCAGTCGGTGATGGTGGGGAAACGGCTGCCCAGCACGAGGCGGAAATCCTCGATGCGCTGGCGCAGCCGCTCATCGAGCCAGGGCGCGTCCATGTGGCCCCAGTAGCGCACCCACTCTGGAGCAGCCCAGCCTTCTGCTGTTGTCGGGAAGGCGATGCCCTCAGCCGCCGGGTCGCGGCGCAGGCCGCGCTGCGGGGGCAGCGGCGTGTGGATGTACAGCATGATCTCCGTGGCCGGATGCAAGCGCTTGATCTGCCGGATGAACTCGAAGGTGCGTTCGGTTTCGCCGATCGGATCGTGCGGCGGCGCGAGCATGAAGGACAGCTCGGGCACCACGCCCTGGCGGCGACAGAGATCGACGACGGCCAGGGTCTGGTCGGCTTGCGTGCCCTTGCGCATCGACTTCAAGGTGGCGTCGTTGGGGGATTCCGCGCCGATATAGGCCATGCGCAGCCGGCTCTTGCGCACCAGCGCCCACGAGGTCTCCGACAAGCCGAGCAGCGCATCGGCCCGTGCAAAGCACCACCAGGGCATCTGCAGCTGGGCCAGGGTCTGCAGCAGCGGCTGCATGTCCACCTCGCGGTCGAAGAAGTTGTGGTCGTAGAAGTTCACCGAATCGACGCCGAAGCGTTCGCGCAGCAGCGTGAGATCGCGCAGCACGCGCTCGGCCGGCGGCAGCGACGTCTTGCCGCGGAACATCGCCGCCACGCCGCAAAAATTGCAGCGGTAGCGGCAGCCCAGCGCCGCCTGGTAACCGGTCGTTCGGCGGCCGAGGTAGGTCGGGCTGAAGTAGCGGGCCGGGTCGTCCACGACCGAGAGATCGAGCTCCGGCGAGGCGGGCGAGAAGCCGCGATCGTGGTTGTTGACGATCTCGTCGCCGCGGCGCCACGACAGCCCGGCGATGTCCTGCAGGTCAGCGCCACTTTCCAAGGCGGCGAGCAGCTCGCGGATCGTGGCTTCGCCTTGGCCGCGCACGACGTAGTCCACGCAGGGGCTGGCCAGCGCAGCCTCAGGGCACAGCGTCGGGAAGTAGCTGCCCCAGATGATGGGCACCTGGGGTGCGACCTCGCGGATGGCACGCGACACGGCCAGGGCCGCAGGCAGCTGCGCGCCTCCCATCACGCTGATGCCGATGGCGCTCACGTCGCCGGCCTGCAGGGCCTGGCACGTGGTCTGCACGAAGTCGCGGTCCACGTTGCCGTCGATGATGCGCGTGGCATAGCGTTCCGACAATGCGGAGGCCAGTTGCATCACCGCCAAAGGGAAGCGTGCATTCGAAGTGATGGTGGGATTGATGAGCAGTATGCGGCGCCGCGTCATGGCATCGTCTCCAGGGCAGGGGCCAGATCCAGGCCGGGTTCCACGATGCTCTCGGTCTGCAGCGCGGCGACCAGGTCGGCGCTCAGCAGCTTGGGCCGACCGTCCAGGCGCACGGGCAGCAGATTGCAGCCGTCGATGCCGGGCAGCCGCGGGTCGGCCAGCCGGATTTCGCCATGGACCACGACCAGTTCCACGTCGGCCCGCCGCGCGCGTGACAAGGGCAGACCGGCGGGCAGGGCCATCAGGTCGGCCCGAGCGCCGGCAGCAATTTGGCCGCGATCGGGCAGGCGCAGCAACGCGGCGGCTTGGTCGGTGACCAGTGATTCGAGGGCGGACTCGCCGAGCCTGCTGGCCTGGCGTGCGATGGCCAGCTCGTCGAGCAGATCGCGCGAGCCGCTGATGCGCGAGTCGCTGCCCAGTGCGAGCCGACCCCGCGCGGCCAGCGCGTGGGGATCGATCGTCTTTTCGAACAGGTGCAGGTTGGAAGCCGGGCACCAGACGAGGCCGGCGCCGGCTTGCACGAGGCGAGCCCGTTGGGCGGCATTGAGCGCCAGGCCATGCACGAGCACGGTTTGCGGGCCGATGCAGTCCAGCTCGTCGAGCCGCGAGAACTCCAGGCCGGCTGCGGCGTCCACACCTTCTGCGGCGTGCACGATCCAGGGCACACCCTGCGGCGCAGCGTGGCAGGCGGCGCGCACGGCCTCGCGGCCATCCAGTCCGAGCGAATGGGACCAGGCGCAACGCGGCACGTTGACCGGAAAGCCTGCATCCTCGAAGCACGGATCCCAGGCGTCGTGATGCGCCACCGTGGTCGTGCCGGCCAGCAAGTTCTTGAGGGCGCCCGCCAGCAGGCGTGCCCGCTTGGGCCGCGCCGTGTTGGCGCGCAGCGTTGGATCCTGCGCGAGCCGGGCACCGATGTCGGCGATCCATTCGGACACATTGGCATGCAGCGGGCGGTACTTGAGGCGCGGCAGGCTGTTGAGCTGCAGATGGTCGTGCGCGTTGATCAGGCCGGGTCGCAGGACACGGCCGGTCAGATCGATCGTCAGATCACCGGGCTTGGGCGCGCTGCCGGCCATGCGGCCCTGCGCCACGCGCAGACAGAAGCGTCCGCCGCCGGCTTTGCTGGCGTTGGCAAAGAACAGGGGCGAGTTCACGGCTTGTCCATCCGCACGATGAGCAGCAAGGGAAGGCCCTGCCAGCGCGCGTAAAACGCGTCGGAGCCCGAGAACTGTTCCGTGAACTCGTGGCCCACGCGCAGGCTCTCGCAGTGGCTGAGCACGAGTCCGCAGTCCGTTGCCGCGCGGGCATGATCGGCCGGGTTGTGCAGCCCATGGGCCAGACGATGCTCCTGGCCATCGGCATCGGTGAAGCTGCGGTGCATGCCGGCGCGTGCCGCGTCGGGGTGGAAATCGGAGATGAGCAGCGTGCCGCCCGGTGCGAGCACGCGCGCAGCCTCGCGAACCCAGGGAGTCAATGAGGGCGCGTGGCCGACCGCCAGGCCGCAGAGGATGAGGTCGAACTGTCCGTCGGCAAACGGCAGCGCGGCCATGTCAGCCTGCAGCCGCCAGGGCAGCACCGAATGGCGCAGCATCTGCGGGGCGCTGTCGGCGCCGACGACCCAGAGGGCACCGCAATCCTGCATCAGGCGGCCGTAGCGACCGGTACCGCAAGCCAGGTCGAGCACGCGGCGGCCAGTGGCATCCGGGCAGCGGGCCAGCATGGCCGCCTGCTCCGCGCGCATCAGCGGGTTGTGTGCTTCCGGCGGGTAGCGTTCCGCCCAGCGGTCGTAGGCCGCGATGTTGGCCAGCTCGAGTGCGGCGTTGTTCATGCGCTCACCGCCACTTCCGGCTCGCGCCACTTGGCACAGACGCAGCGCTCGCATTCGGGCCTGTGGCCGTTGGCAATGTTCTCGCGCAGCATGCGCATGGCCGGCGCATTGAGCACAGCTTGCAGGTCCGCCTTCGGCAAGGCCGGCGGACCGGGGATGAAGAAGCAGGGGCGCACCTGCCCGTCGGCCTGCATCACGGCCGAGAACTCGGGCGCGTTGCAGTGCACGGTGGGGAAGGGGCCCTGGCCGGCCAGCGCCGTGTAGTAGCTGTGCAGCCGCCGCAGCTTGAGCGGAGACTCCTCGATGAAGCGCTGCGTGAAGGCCTGCGCTTCACTGCGTTCCAGCTGGTTGAGCACCTGAGCGAAGTCGTCGAGCTCTTCGCCCGCGATGGCCAGCCCGCTGACGGCACCTTGTTCGTGCTCACGTCCGAAGGCGGCCGTGTTGGCCAGGTCGGCCGCGAGGAAGGACACGCTGGCAGCGCCCAGCGAGCGCGCCAGCGCGACAAACTGTGGCAGCTGCCGGAAGTTGCCGCGCTGCACCGTCACGCGCAGGTTCACGTGAGTGCCGGCCTGCACCGCAGCGCGAACGCCGGCACAGACCGCGTCGAAGGCATCGACGCCGCGAATGGCGGCATAACTGGCGCGATCAGCGCCATCGAGCGACACAGTGATGCGCTCGAAACGCTGCGCCGCCGCTTGCGCGTGCTTGGCAAGTGCCAGTCCGGCGGTCAGCAGCCACAGGCGCAGGTCTTGAGCGAGCAGGCGATCGGCGATGTCTGCCCATTCGGGATGGAGCAGAGGCTCGCCGCCGGAGATGAGCACCTCGCGCGTGCCCAGCTTGCGCAGCGCCGGCAGCAGCGCCTCCAGCTGCTCCAGGCTGAGGTCGCGGCGGCCGGTGCGCCAGTAGTCGCAGCTGATGCAGCGCGAGTTGCAGCGCTCCGTCAGATACAGAGTCAGGAGGGGCAGGGTCTGAATCTCAGAAGAACCCATGAAGTTCTACGAAGGTCATGCGCCGGTTGTCGAAGGCGTTCTGCGGGATGCCGCCGAACCATCGATAGCCGGCGCGCAGCTGCATGAAGCCGATGGGCGTGTACTCGTAGACCAGGCTGTAGCGCACCTTGTCGTCGTGCGAGACGCGCGTGTCAGGGTTGAGCCATTCGCTGCTGAGCTTGAGGTTGTGGCCTTTGACCACCAGCCAGTTGGCTTCGAGCAGGCTGGCCATCTGTCTTCGGGTGCCTTCCGGGTAGCCTTCGTCGCTGACGAGATCCAGCTCCGCCAGCCAGGTCACCGGCCCCGTGTTCATGCCGGCGAAGGCGCCGTAGGCCTTGCGGTTGCCGGCGCTCGAGGTCACCTGCGCGGTGGCCGCGCCGATCCGGCCCCAGGGTTGCAGCCAGATCACCTGGCCCGTGAGCTGGTGGCCCGTCACGGTGCCCTTGTTGCCGGGGCCATCGCTGTAGACGACTTGCGCCGACCACTCGGGCAGCTCCATGCCCAGCATCACGCCCTTGTCGGGCACGGTCATGCTGATGCCGCTGAGCTGGCGAACGAAAGCCGTGTTGTCCTGCAGCCGCCAGCCGAAGGGCAGGTAGAACTGGCCGGCCTTGGCGTACCAGCCACCGTCCGAGGTCTGCAGCCGCACGTAGGACTCCTGGCGCAGAGACTTGCCCGGTGCCACCTGCTCGTCGAGGTAGGCGCCGAGGTGGTTGTTGAGCAGCGAGATGTCGGCGTACAGCCGCGTCTGCTGATTGCCGGAGACGCGCGTGGTCTCCTGGCCGCTCACCTTCGTCTCGGTCGAGTCGGCGCGCAGATCGCCGCCCAGGCGCAGCCAGCTCGTGACGCTGCCGTTCCAGGACGACAGCGGCGCGGGCGCCGTGTTGGCAGCCACCATGTTCTGCACGAAGGTCTGGCCCACGGCATTGCGCAGGCCGCCGCCATCGGGGTTGACGTGGCAGGCCACGCACTTGAGGCCGTAGCGCAGGGCCAGATAGGGTTCGGCTTGAGCGAGACCTGCCACGAACAGGCTCAGCAGCAGCGTTGCAAGAAGACGGGCGGTGTTCTTCATTGCACCGCTCCGTTGGCGATCCACTGGCGGATCATGGCGATGGTGGCGGCATCGAGATACGGGCCGCCGTAGGGCATGCGCGCGCCGACCGAGGCGTGGCCTTCGATCTTCTGGATCAGGTAGCTGTTGTCCGGATCACCGGGCTTGATGCGCAGGATCGAAGGCACTTCCGCGCTGGAGACGCCCACCGTCATCGCATAGGCGTTGCTCGCATCAAGGCGCAGCCCCTGCGGCGCCGATCCGCCTGCATGGCAGACCGAGCAGATCGGCGTGAACACGTGCGACTGGATGGAGGCGTAGTTCGGCAGGAGCGGGCCGCCGGGGTCTGCGCCTTCACCGATGGGACGGCCGTTGGCATCGAGACCGGCGCCGCTGCCGCCGCCGCAACCGCCGATCAAAGCGACGGTGCCAACCATGGCGATCCACAGACACAGGGCTGCGCGCCCTCGCATTCCTACCCACTTCATCGGGACCTCCAAACCAGCCTTGAGTGCCGGTATGTCCCGGCACCGGCACAGGCGGTTCAAGCCGATTCAGAAAGCGGCGATCAGAAGCTGGCGGAGAGGCCCAGCACGACGGTGTTGCGGCGACGCTCGGTCGTCCAGGTGAAAGGGCCGCCGGGGCTCACGGTAACCCACGAGAGCTGCAGCTCGAAGGGCTGCAACTGCCAGCCCAGGCCGAGGCGGGCGTCGTAGCGCGTATTGCCGTGCGACGACGGGTATTCGCCGCCGGGCCCGTTGAGGGCGCCCACGTGCGCAATGCCCATCAGCGCAGGGCGCAGCGGCCAGTTGAAGTTGAGCTCGCCGTAGACGCTGCGCCGGCCATTGCCGTAGTAGTCGTTGGAGAAATGCAGGCGCGCCGACCAGCGTTCGCCCAGCAGGCCGGCGTAGGCCTCTCCGTAGTCATAACGCGTTATCGAAGCGTAGTGGTTGTATTGCACACCGGCTTCGGCATCCAGGCCGGACACCAGGGGAACGACGCGGCCCAGGTAGGCACGCGCCAGCGTGCTGCTGTGGTTCGGCGCGAACTCGGTTCGCGTCAGCAGGCCGCCGCCGTACCAGCCGGCGCTGCCGTCATAGGCGATCGTGACCTGGCCTTGCGGCTTGTCCCGGCTGTAGGAGAGCCCACGCTCGCGCGCATCCGACTGCACGGCCACGGTGCCGCCCATCTCGGCCTGGGCCGAGGGCGTCATGCTCATCAAGAGCCAGGCCAAGCATGCAGTGGATTTGCTGCGGATCGGAGTTGCGGGCGGCATTACTCCGAAGTTTGCCCCAGAGTCGTCGCTCCGCAGGATGAAGAGGTGGTGCGTGCGCGACGCGCGAGCGTTGCGCAGGTGTCAATGCGGCCGCTGGCATCGACCACCAGCGCCTTGCCCAGACTCGCCGGCTGCCCGCTGCCCAGCTCGCGCAACAGGGCCACGAGGCCGGCTGCGTGCGCGGAGGCGAAGGAGGATCCGTTCACCAGCGTCCAACCGCCGTTGGGCGCCGTGGTTGGCACGTCGCGCCCCGGCGCAAGCACCGCACCCTTGGGCAGTGGCGGCGTGCTGCCCACGGCCAGCACGCCGGCATGGCTGGCGGGGAAGCGCGAACCCTCTTCGCCCACGGCGGCCACGACCGTGATGCCGCGCAGCAGGGCTTCGTCGATCAGGCGGCCCAGCAGGCGATCATCTGGCCCGCCCAGGCTCATGTTGATGATCTCGGCGCGCTGCTGGATGGCTTCGTGCAGGGCCTTGGCCAGGCTCAGCGTGGTGCACAGCGTGAGCGTTGCTTCCTGCCAGCACGCGCGCAGGGCCAGAAGGCTGGCGCGCGGCGCCACGCCGAGGATGCCCTGCCGGTTGTCAGCGCGCGCGGCGATGATGCCGGCCACGGCTGTGCCGTGCGATTCGCCCAGCAGCGGCCGGCCGTCCACGAAGTTCTCGTTGAGCACCACCTGGCCCATCAGATCGGGATGCTCGCTGGAGACGCCGCTGTCGATCACGGCCACGCGTGTGCCGCGGCCTGTGGCCAGCGTGTGCAGATCGGTCAGGTGCCATTGCGCGGCGGCGGGCTGGGTGGGGTAGAGCGTCTTGCTCTCGCGGGCCCCCTGGCGAGGCATTTCGGCACCCTGGGAACCTTGGCCCCGGTAGAGCTTCTCGGCCTGTGCCCAGGCCACACGCTTGTCTGCCGAGATGGCTTTGGCGAGCTCGACCGGCGTGCGGCTGCTGTTCTCCGGCACCAGCATGACGAAGCAATCGACACCGGCCATTGGCATCGGCCATTCGTCCTGCAGTTCGAGCTTGTATTCGCGGGCCAGGTCGGCGGCCGTGCGCTTGCGCGCCTGCAGGCCAACGCTGTCGCCGTAGTGGCCGGCATAGCTGCTGTCGGGCCGGTAGTGCGGGCGCGGCAGGTTCAACATGACGAGGATCTGGCGCGGCGGCGTGAGCGCGGACGCTTCTTCCGAAGTGGCCTGCGCCATCACGCCCGGATCGACGAACCAGGCGGCGATGGCCAGCAGCGCAAGGCGAAGCAGGTGCTTCATCGTCGTTCTCGGCATCAGGGCTGCGGCGCGGGGTCGAGTGATTCGGCCAGCGTCACGACGCTTTCGGCCCGCAGCGCGGCCAGCGCCTTCGCACCACCCGGCAGGTGCAGCCGGTAGGCGCCGCTTTCCGTCGGTCCGCCGATGATCGTGGCGTGGTGCGCCAGCAGCGCCTTGCGGATGCTTGGCTCGTTGGCGCCGGGGCGGAACATCACCAGCGTCTCGGCCTGCGGTGCCGCGCCGTTGGCCACCGGCGCAGACAGGCCCTTGTACTCCGCCTGCGGCGCTTCCAGCGAAGGCCGCGCCACCACCACGACCAAGGCGGCAATGGCCACGCCCTGCAGGCCCAATGCCCAGGGCATCCAGCCGCGCTTGGGTTGCTCGGGCGATTGCGCCTTGATGAGCCCGCGCATCCGGCGCAGTGCAGCCTCGGTATCGGCGATGGGCTCTTCGCGGCTGTCGGCCAGCACGGCCTGCAGCGAGCGTTCGGCTTCCAGCTCGGCGCGGCAGGCGGCGCAGTGCTGCAGATGCTCACGCACCAGGCTCAGCTCCTCGCCGGCCAGGCGATTGCCGGTGTACCAGGGCAGCAGGGCCAGCACGGCCTGGTGGAGATCGGTTTCGATGGGGACAACTACATTGCTCATGACGATTCTCCTGGCGCTTGCTCGCCCAGGTCTTGCAACAGTGCGCGCAGGCGGCGGCGCGCATAGAACATCCGCGTCTTCACGGTCTCGGGCGGACAGCCCACGATCTCGGCGATCTCCGCGTGGCTCATGTCGTGGAAGTAGCAGAGCTCGACCACGGTGCGGTGATCCACGCTCAGCGCGCTCATCGCTTCTTGCAGGCGCCGGCGCTGCTGGATGAAGTTCATCAGCGGCTCGGGGCCGGGCGCCGGATCCTCGACCTCGGGCAGGTCGGAGTCGTCGACCGGCAGATCCTGCCGCGACAGCGCCTTGAGCGCCTTGCGGTAGGCGATGCCGAAGATCCAGGTGGACAGCTTGCTGCGCCCGTCGAAGGCGTCGGCCCGGCGCCAGACGACCAGCATCGTGTCGTTCAGCACCTCTTCCACCACGGCATCGCCATGGCGGATCATGTGCTGCAAGAAGCGCTGCAGCCGCGGGTGGTAGAGGCGGTAGAGGTCTTCGAAAGACTTCTGCCGGCCCTGCCGGACGCCCTGGAAGATGAACATTTCCGCGGCATCGGAAGCGGCGCCGGTCGGCGCTCCCTTTTCATTGGGATCGCCCGGCTGCTTCGTCTTGCGCAGGATCCGGTTGAACATGCGTGGATTCTCCTCCGCATGTATTCCCGGCCGTCCTACATCGGTTCAAACGGGCGGTTTGTTGTTGATCGCGGGCTCAATCGAGCGGCCAGGGCGCTTCCTTGGCCAGCACCAGTGGCTCGGGCTGGGCACTGCTGCCGGCGGGGTCGATGCCGCGCCACCAGGGCTGCACCTCGCCGGCCTGCGCGGGTTCGACGGCCTCGCCCAGGCGCGGCATCAGCAGGCGGCGGTCGCCGGCTTCGGCCAGCAGGGTCTCGGCCGGCTCGTCCCAGGGGTGCAGGGCCAGCGAGAACGTGCCCCAATGCACCGGCAGCAGCAGGGCTTGCTTGCCCGGGTTGAGCCAGTCGAAAGCCTGCAGCGCGTTGTGCGGCCCGAGGTGGATGTCGCCCCAGGCCGGGTGATGGGCGCCCACCTCCAGCAGGATCAGGTCGAAGGGGCCGAGCCTCTCGGCAATCGTCTTGAACTGCTCGGTCAGGCCGGTGTCGCCGCTGAAGAAGACCGCATGCTTGTCGCTGCGCACGACCAGCGAGGACCACAGCGTGGCGTTGCGATCCTTGAGGCCGCGGCCCGAGAAATGCTGCGAAGGCGCTGCCGTGACGCGCACGCCCTGCATCTCGAAAGACTCCCACCAGTCCAGCTCATGGATGTTCTGCGGCGCCACGCCGAAGGCTTCCAGGTGCGCACCCACGCCCAGCGATGTGATGAAGGGCACGCCGACCTTGGCCAGCGCGCGCACGGTCGGGTAGTCGAGGTGGTCGTAGTGATCGTGCGAAAGCACGATCGCGTCGATGTGCGGCAACTCGGCCAGCTTGATGGGCGCGGGCTGGAAGCGCTTCGGGCCGACCAGGCGCGAGGGCGAGGCCCGCGGCCCCCAGACCGGATCGGTCAGCAAGCGCAGGCCGCCGATCTCCAGCAACACGGTCGAGTGACCCAGCCAGGTGGCGCGCAGGCCGGTGTCGGGCGTGCGCAGCCAGCGCTCGCGCGGGTCCAGCAGCGGCAGCGGGCCGGTGGGCACGCGCCGTTCGCCGCCGCACAGGAATTCGCCGATCGAGGGCATCGGCGTGTTCGGGTCCTTGAGGCCGGGGAGGATGGGCGGCGCGTTGCGGAACGCGCCTTCGCGCCACTGGGGCGAGGCCTGCACGCGCTCGAGGCGCGCGCCGGCGGGTTTCTTGCCGAGGGATCTCATGGGCCAACTGTCGCATGTTTGGCGAATCCGCATGGATCTGCTAGTTATTGCCGTTATGGCAACAATCCATTGTCTCGGCTGCCGTTGTGCCTGAAGAGGTCGCGGCAGAAAATTGCGCTCAATTCAAGAGTTATTGCGCAAGCCACAATGGACCGACTCCACAGCCTCCAGGCCTTCTGCAAGGTCATCGACCTGCAGGGCTTCGCCGCCGCGGCGCGCGAGATGGGCCTGTCGCCCTCCGTGGTCACGCGGCTGATCAACGACTTGGAAGCCCACGTCGGCGCGCGGCTCATCAACCGCACCACGCGCAAGCTGGTGCTGACCGAGGCCGGTGAGTCCTATCTGGAGCAGGTGCGGCGCGCGCTGGCCGACCTGGAAGAGGCCGAGGCCTCGGTGCGTTCGAGCAGCCAGACGCTCAGCGGCCATCTGAAGGTGCTGGCGCCTTCGGCCTTTGCCACGCACCAGCTGGCGCCGCTGCTGATCGGCTTCAGGCGCCGCTACCCGAAGCTGACGGTGGGCCTGTCAGCGCCCGGTCCGGTCGAATCGCTGGACGAGAGCTTTGACGTCAGCCTGATCACCGCGCGCGGCAATGTCGAGGGCGAGTTCGTGGCGCGGCGGCTCGCTCGCTCGCACATGATCCTGTGCGCATCGCCCGGCTACCTCGCGCGCCACGGCCGCCCGGCCGCGCCCGAGGAGCTGCAGGAGCACGAGGTCATGGCCACGCCGCTGGCGCAGGGCATGACCCTGCATCCGGACCGGGGTTCCCCCCGCCGGAACGCAGCCCTACCGGGTCACAATGAGCAACCCACCCCTGTCCACCACGCACATGGACATTGCCCTCTCGGCAACGACGGCCGGCCTGTGCATCAGCGCGATGCCGAGCTATGCCGCGGCACAGGCGATCGCCGAGCGCAGGCTCGAGCGGGTACTGCCGGGCTGGCATCTGTTCGAGATCTCGGTCTTTGCCGCCATGCCCTCGCGCAAGTACGTGCCGGCCAAGACGCGCGCCTTCCTCGACTTCTTGTTCGAGGTCTTTCCGGACGACGACAGCGACCCCTGGCTGGCCGGGCGGGCATCATGACGCAAGCACTCGCCACCAGGCCCCTCACCGAACGCATCGGTGATCGTCTCGACGCGCTGAACCGCCACCTGCCGACGGCGCGCGAATGGCTGCTCTCGGCCAAGACCTTCGTTGCCGCGCTGCTGGCCTTTTACGTGTCACTGGCCATCGGCCTGCCGCGGCCCTACTGGGCCTTTGCCACGGCCTACATCGTCTCCAACGCGCTGACCGGCGCCACGCGCTCCAAGGGCCTGTACCGCATCGTCGGCACGCTGATCGGTGCCACTGCCGCCGTGCTGGTGTTGCCGCTGCTGGTGGACATGCCAATCCTGCTCAGCGCCTTCATCTCGGTGTGGACCGGCACGCTGCTGTATCTGTCCTTTCTCGACCGGTTGCCGAGCAACTACGTCTACATGCTCTCGGCCTACACGCTGCCGATGATCGCGCTGCCCATGGTGCAGGCGCCGGACCAGGTTTTTCCCTTCGCCGTGTCGCGCAGCGAGGAGATCCTGCTGGGCATCGTCAGCGCCAGCCTGGTGTCCTCGCTGATCCTGCCGGGCAAGGCGGCGCCGGTGCTGCAGGCGCGCTTTCGGGCCTGGCTGGGCGATGCCGGTCGCTGGGCCACGGGCCTGCTGCGCAGCGAAGCCAGCGGCACGCCGCGCGATGCGGCCACGATGGTCAGCAGCCACCGCCTGGCGGCCGACGTGCTGGCGCTGGACCAGTTCATCAGCCACCTGCGCTACGACCACGACAGTGTGGATCTTGTGCGCATGGCCCGTGAGCTGCGCATGCGCCTGGGGCTCCTGCTGCCCACGCTGTCGTCGCTGAGCACTGCCGTGCGCGCGCTGCGCGCATCGCCGAGTGGCGTGCCCGAAGAGCTGGGCGAGAAGATGGATGCGATCGCCGACTGGGTGGCCGCGCCGCCCTCGGCTGAAGCCGATGCTCGAGGCGAGTACCTGCAGCAGCGCCTGCGCGAACTCGCGCTGGAGCATGGTCCGGGCCTCAGCTGGGAAGGCCTGCTGCGCCGCCATGTGATGAAGCGCCTGGAGGGCCTGGTGCAGCTGTGGCGCGACGGCCAGGCGCTGCAGCGCATGATGGGCGAAGGGCGCCTGGACCCGCGCTGGATCCCGGCCTACGAGCGCTGGACCTTCAGCCCCTCGGTGCGCCACCACGACCGCGGCATGCAGATCTTCTCGGCGCTGTCGGTCAGCACGGTGACCTTCCTTGCCTGCATGATGTGGATCTTCAGCGGCTGGAACGATGGCGCCGGCATGGTGATCATGTGCGCCGTCACCTCCTGCTTCTTCGCAGCCCAGGATGAACCCGCGCCGGCGCAGATGGCCTTTGTCATCGCCAACGCGCTGTGCCTGGTGATCGGCCTGGTCTTGCTGTTCATCGTGCTGCCGGCCGTGCACGAGTTCGAGACGCTGGCGCTGGCGCTGGCGCCGATCTTCCTCTTCATCGGCACCCTGGTGGCGCGGCCCGCCTTCGGCGTCCTGGCCATGGGCCTGACCGTCACGCTCGCCACCGGCCTGAGCCTGAGCGAGGCCTACAACGCCGACTTCGGCCTCTTCGTCAACAGCAGCCTGTCCAGCGCGGCGGGCAGCCTGCTCGCGCTCGTGTGGACGCTGCTCACCCGGCCCTTCGGCGCAAGCTTGAGCCTGCGCCGCCTGCTGCACGCCACCTGGAGCGACCTGGCCCGCACGGCCTCCGGCCGCCAGAGCAGCGACATCGACGAGCTGCGCAGCCGCATGATCGACCGCCTGGGCCAACTGATGCCGCGCCTGGCCAGCAGCACCGGCCTGCACGGCACGGACGGCCTGCCCGAGCTGCGCGTGGGCCTGAGCGCGGTGATGCTGCAGCGCGAGAAGCCGGCCTTGCCGGAAGAGGCACAGCGCAAGCTGCAAGCCGCACTCGACGCGGTGGAGCTGCACTACCGCCGCCGCATCGAGTCGCCCGTGGCGCTGACCGCGAGCAGCAGCCTGCGCCGCCGTGTCGACAGCGCCATCCGTACGATCGCGCCGCTGGCCGCCGATTCCGTCGATGCCCACGAAGCCCTGCACGCGTTGGCCGAGCTGCGGCTGACGCTCGACCCCGAAATCTCGACCCCCTCGACACTTGGAGGAGCCTCCACATGATCGGCGACCTCACGCTCTACGGCGTCTACCTGCCCGCCATCGCGCTGCCCATGCTGCTGGCCTATGTGCTGCTCACCGGCGTGCGTTGGCTCTTCGGCCATGCCGGCGTGTACCGATGGGTCTGGCACCGCTCGCTCTTCAACCTCTCGCTCTACTTGATCGCGCTCTACGCCATGGTGCGCTGGACCGCAGGATGGATGCCCTCATGAAACGCCAATCCTCTTCCTTCAAATTCGCACTGATCGCCCGCAAGCTCGTGCCCGTCGCGATCACGCTGGTCGTTGCCGCCATTGCGTGGAACGCGGGCCGCCGTGTGTGGGATCGCTACGCCGATGCGCCGTGGACGCGCGATGCCCACATCCGCGCCGACGTGCTGCAGATCGCACCCGATGTCGGTGGCCTCATCACCGAGGTCGGCGTGCGGGACAACCAGCCCGTGCATCGCGGCGACGTGCTGTTCCAGATCGACCGCGCGCGCTACGAGCTGGCGCTGTCGCAGGCCAAGGCCACGCTGGCGCAATCACACGCCAGCGCGGCGCAGGCCAGGGCCAATCTCGCGAATCAAACGGCCTTGCTTGAACAGGCCAAGCGCGAGGCGGCGCGCAACCGGCGGCTGTCGGACCTGGTGGCGCAGGAGAGCGTGGAGCAGGGCGAGCTGAAGGTGCAGCAGGCGCAGTCGTCGCTGGCGTTGGCGCAGGCCGCGCAGGCAGCGGCAGCGGCGAACGAGGCTTCGGCCGGCAGCGCCGTGCAGATGGCCGAGCTCAACCTCGCCCGCACGACCGTGCGCAGCCCGGTGGATGGCTACCTCAACGACCGCGCCCCGCACGTGGGCGACTACGTCAGCACCGGCCGGCCGGTGCTGTCCATGGTCGATGGCGGCTCCGTCTACGTAGACGGCTATTTCGAGGAAACCAAGCTCGACAAGGTCCACCCGGGCCAGGCCGTCAGCATCCGCATCATGGGCCAGAACGACAGCCTGCGCGGCCATGTGCAAAGCCTGGCCGCCGGCATCGAGGATCGCGATCGCAGCAGCGGCACGAGCCTGCTGCCCAGCGTGAACCCGAGCTTCAACTGGGTGCGCCTGGCGCAGCGCATCCCGGTGCGCATCTCCATCGACAGCTGGCCCAAGGACCAGCGCCCCATCGTTGGCCGCACGGCCACGGTTTCGGTGCTCGACGAATCGGGCAAGCCGCAGGACGGCAAGGGGAGCCGTTCATGAAGCGCGCCGTCACAAGCCTGACGCTGACTGCATCGCTGCTGTTGGCAGCGTGCACGACGGTCGGCCCCAACTACCAGCTGCCGCCGCAGGCCGCCGTGAACAAGCCGGCGGTGCAAGGCGCCTTCCAGCAATCGCAGGGCGCTGCCGTCGTCAGCGTGGCGGCCTTGCCCGCGCACTGGTGGCGGCTGTACCGCAGCGCGGAGCTGGATGCGCTTGTCGAGCAGGCACTGAACGCCAACACCTCGCTGCGCGTGGCCGAGGCCCATCTGCGCCGCGCCACTGCCTTGCGCGCCGAGATCCACGGCGAGCACGATCCGAAGTTCGGCGCCGTCGCAGCCGTCAAGCGGGCGCGCGAATCGGGCGAGTCTTTCCTGCTGCCCGAGCAGCTGCCGGTGGAGAACGAAGGCGAGCTCGCGATCAGCGCGTCCTATCAACTCGATCTCTGGGGCCAGCTCAAGCGCGGCGAGGAGGCGGCGGAGGCGAACGTCGAAGCCGTGGAAGCGGCGAAGGACCTGGCGCGCGTCAGCGTCGTCGCGCAGACGGTGCAGTCCTATCTCCAGCTCTGCCATGCCAAGGCCGAGAAGCAAGTGGCCGAACAGGCGCTTGAGCTGCAGCAGCGCAGCCTGTCCTTGGGCCAGCGCATGCTCGCCGCCGGCCGCGGCAGCACAAGCGAGGTGTTGCGCGCGCAGGGCCAGCTGGAGACGCAGCGCGCGTCCATGCCGCGCTTCGATGCCGAGCGCGATGCCGCCTTCTATCGGCTGGCCGCACTGCTGGGCCGTGCGCCGCAGCAGCTGTCGGCGAGCGAAGTGAGCTGCGCCACGCCGCCGCAGCTCGACCAAGCCTTGCCCGTGGGCGACGGCGCCGCGCTGCTCAAGCGCCGGCCCGATCTGCGCCAGGCCGAACGGCAGGTGGCCGTGGCCAGCGCGCGCATCGGCGTGGCGACGGCGGCGCTCTATCCGAGCATCAGCATCGGCGCGTCGGCCGGCCTCGTGGGTCTTGTCGAGGATCTGGGCCGTCCGGCCACGCAGACCTTTGGCATCGGCTCCCTGATCCAGTGGCACATCCCCGATGCCGGCGCGAAGGCGCGCATTCGCATGGCCGAGGCCGACGAGCAGGCCGCGCTGGCGCAGTTTGACGGCGCGGTGCTGAATGCGCTGGCCGAAGCCGAGAGCGCGCTGAGCCGCTACCGCAACGACCTGCAGCGACAGGGCGCACTGCGCGCGGCCCGTGACCGTGCCGCGGCGCTGGCCGCCGAGCAAAAGCGCTTCTTCGAGGAAGGCCGGCATCCGTATGCCGCCAACCTTGATGCCCAGCGTGTGTTGATCGGCGCTGAATCCGCGCTGGCCGCGGCCGATGCCGATGTGGCGCAGGACCAGGTGCGCGTGTTCCTGAGCCTCGGCGGTGGCTGGGAGGGCCCGGCGGCTACTTCACCGTGATCTCGGCGCTGCCGCTGCTGTGGTAGCCCTCGGTCTCGACGATCAGGTAGTCGAATTCGCGCCCGAGTTTCATGCCGAGCTTGGCCCAGGCATCGAAGTGCGCGGCGGTATCCACCGAGCCGCTCGAGCGCTTGGTGGTGCGCACGCTCCAGTACTGCGGGAAGGTGGCCGTGCCGATGATCGAAGGCTGGTTCTCGCGAAGCGTGCGGTAGATCTTGTACGTACCGCCGTCCACCTCGATCTGGCCGATGGGCTCGCCGCCCGGCGGCGCCCAGGCGCCGAAGTTCTCGACGATGTAGTACTCCACCAGAGGCTGCTTCGTCCAACCGTAGACGGCGAGGTAGCCATTGCTGCCGCCGTCGAAACGTCCGTCGAACTGCACGACGCGGCGACTGCCCACGGCCCAGCCTTTGCCGGCGGTGAAGTTGCCGGTCTTGCTCCATTGCACGGCATAGTTGCCGCCCGCGCCGAGTTCCATCGAAACGGTGCCTGGCGAGTCGGTCCAGAAGGAATAGAAGAAGCCGTCGTGCGTGCCGGTCTTGTTCGTGGTGATCGGATCGGCGCCAGCCGTGACCGTGCAGAGGGTGACCAGCAAGGCCGCTGCGATTCTTGCAATCATCGGGGTCAACGCTGCTGCAGCAGCGCCTGGTAAGGGTGCATCAAGGCATACAGCGCATAGGCTGCGCCGCCCACAGCCACGGCCTGCTCGGTGTAGCGGGCCAGGCGCACTTGCGGCGCTGCAACGCCGGCGGCTTCGGCATAGGAAGCCAGCGTCTGCAGTGCGGCATCGACAAAGGCCGGGCCGCCCAGCGCGATGGCTTCGCCGCCCAGCACGATGGAGCGCGGATCGAAGGTGGTCCAGATGTTCTGCAGCAGCACGCCGAGTTGGCGGCCTGCGGTCTCGAAGGCGGCGCGCGCCTTGGGGTCGCCGCCTGCCATGGCGGCGCGCAGTTCGGACGGATGCTGCAGGCCCGCTTCGGCGGCGACGGCGCGCAGGCCCACATAGGCTTCGGCACAACCGCGGCGGCCGCAGGAGCAGGGGCGGCCCTTGAGTTGCAGCGTGGTGTGGCCGATCTCGCCGCCCGCGCCGGTGGCGCCGGTGAAGAGGCTGTCGCCCAGCACGATGCCGGCCCCTAACCCCACGCCACAGCTGATGTAGACGAGCGGATCGTCCGGCGGGCGCACGCCGAACTCGGTCTCGCCGACGGCGGCCAGGTCGGCCTCGTTCTGGTAGTGCACGGGCACGTGGCCGAGGCCGGCCGATTCCAGCTCGGTGCGCAGGCGCTGGCCCACGGGCACGTTGCGCCAGCCGATGTTCGGCGCGAACTGCAGCAGGCCGGTCTGCGATTCCACCGCGCCCGGCAGGCCCACGCCGATGCCCAGCACCTCACGGCCTTCGCCGATCACGCGGCGCACCAGCACCGAGACCATCTCGACGAGCTGATGACAGGCGCCTTCCGGATCGACCTGCTGCAGCGCGGCCTGGGTGGCTTCGAGCACCTCGCCGTGGATGGAGGTGGCGACCACGCGGATCGTGTCCGGCGTGAGCTCGGCGCCGACGAGCACGAAGCGCTTGCCGTCGAGCTGCAGCGGCGTCGGCCGGCGGCCGAGCTGGCCGGCCACGACCAGCGCGGGGCTCTCGCTAAGCCAGCCTTCGTCGATCAGCTCCTTGACGAGCTGGCTGACGGTGGAGCGGGTCAGGCCGCTGCGGTCGGACAGGTCGGTGCGCGAGATGCCGTCGCCACCTTCGCGCATGAGGCGCAGGAGGGCGATGCGGTTGATGTGCTTCACCAGGCGCTGGTCGCCGGTGATGGGCAACTGCGCGGCGGGCGGCGTGCTCATGGGCTTGGGGCGGTCAGGTGCGCTGACTCTTGAAGAATGCGTTGACGGTCAGGCGGCCGAGGCCGCTCCCGTAATTGCCGGGTGAATCACTCGGCCAGCGGATGTCGCCCGAGTGGAACAGTGCGCCATCGTAGAAGACGATGCGGTTCCATTTCGCGCTCACGCGGCCGATCACTTCGAAGTATCGGTTCGATTCCGTCATGTAGCCGGGCGGGATGCCGTACTTCTGCATGAAAGCTGACGAGGCCAACGAGTTGGAATCGGCCAGGAACTGCGCCGTCTCTGCCGCGGGCATCAGCGAGCGGAAGAACACCGTGCCGCCGAGCGCCTCGTCCTCGAACAGGTAGTGCACGGCCGCGGCCATCATCTGGCCGGCGGGCAGGCCGCTGTCGTCGCGGTGGCAGATGCGCTGGCGCGGGTCGAGCGTGGCGGCGTCCTGCGTCACGCGCGAGAGCCGGGCGGACATGCCGAGGCTCGCGCCCGCACCCAGCGGCTCGCGGCAGTGCTGCTCGAAGTAGGCATGCAGCGGCGCGGCGAGCGACGAAGGCAGCTCGAGCTGCGGGCCCGGATACGGGTGGCCGGGCCGGGCCTGGAACTGCGGACCGGCGGTCTGCGCCATGGCCACCAGCGCTTCGGGGTTCAGCGCGAAGTCATCGACGATGTAGACCTTCGATCCGCCCGCCAGTTGCTGGACTTCGATGCGCGCCTGCGGGTTGATGCGCAGCTCCGGCGCCGGCTTGCCCAGCATCAGGTCCACAGGCACGGGCGCGGCGCAGAACTGGCGCACGAACTCCTCGTGCCTGGGCAGCTTCATCAACTTGCGCGCCACCTCCTTGCGGATGCCGGAGAGGAATTCACCGAGCGCGCGGTCGTCCATCTGCCGCGTGATCGGGTGGTGGCCGGCGGGCGAGATGCCCTGGCCCATCATCACCTGCACCCAGGAGTTCTCGGCGAAGAGCTCGTCGCTGCCCAGCATCACGCGGCCGGTGTCGCGGAAGAGCTGGATGCGGTGGCGCAGCAGCTCGGGCACTTCCATCTCGCGGCAGTGGCGCCAGAACTCCGAATCGCTGCGGTTCTGCACGTGGTAATGCAGGATGATGAAGTCGCGGATGATCTCGATCGCCGTGCGCGTCTGCAGGTTGTACTCGTCGATGTCGCTCTGCTTGATGCCGTCGACCGGGAACATCTGCACCAGGCGCGTGATGCCTTTCTGGATCAGGTGGATGCTGGTTGATTCGAGCGGCTCGAGGAAGCCGCTGGACAGGCCGATGGCCACGACGTTCTTCTTCCACACCTGCTCGCGCTGGCCGGGTTTGAATTTGATGATGCGCGGCGGGCGGATCACCTCGCCCTGGATGTTGGCCAGCAGCGTGGTCTTGGCGTCCTCGTCGCTCAGGTGCTTGCTGCTGTAGACCAGGCCGTTACCCACGCGGTGCTGCAGCGGGATCTGCCACTGCCAGCCCCAGGGGTGGGCGATCGAGCGCGTGTAGGGCACGGCTTCGCCGGTGCGAGCGGTCTGCGCGGCCACGGCGGAATCGCAGGGCAGCCACTGCGACCAGTCTTCATACGGCACGCCGAGCGTCTCGCCCAGCAGCACCGAGCGCATGCCGGTGCAGTCGATGAACAGGTCCGCTTCCAGCAGGCTGCCGTCGGCGAGCGTGAGGCCGGTGATGAACTCGGTGGCCGGGTCCTGGTGGACCTTGACGATCTTGCCCTCGATGCGCTTCACACCCAGCGCTTCCGAGTACCGGCGCAGATAGCCGGCGTAGAGCGTGGCGTCGAGGTGGTAGGCGAAGTTGATGCCGTTGTCGGGCAACTGCGCGAAGCGCATGTCCAGGGCGGCGCGTGCTTCGAGGCAGTAGTCGTCGTAGCCGCTGGCCAGGCCACGCTTGCGGCCTTCGAGCCAGAAGTGCTGGAAGCTTGCCGACCAGTGCGAGGTGCCGGCGCGACCGAAGGAGTGCAGGTAGTCCTCGCCAACGTTGCGCCAGTTCTCGAAGTTGATGCCGAGCTTGAAGGTGGCCTGCGTGGCCTGCATGAACTCGCGTTCATCGAGGTCCAGGATCTCGTGGAAGATGTGCAGCGTCGGGATGGTCGCTTCGCCCACGCCCACGGTGCCGATCTCTTCCGACTCGAGCAGGCGGATGTCGTATTGCCGGCCCAGGCATTTGGACAGGCCTGCGGCCACCATCCAGCCGGCGGTGCCGCCGCCGGCGATGAGGACGCGCTTGATCGGTGGGTTTGCTGTCATCGGTTCAATCGGTTCAGGAGCGCGGCGCGCAGCTGGCGCGCCGTCGCCTCGGGGATGGGGGAGGCCAGCACGCCTTGCGCTTGCGCCGGGATGTGGGCCGCGGTCTCGGCATTGGCATCGAAGACGTAGTGGTCGAACAGCGCGCGCCAGGCATCGCGTTGCTCGGCCGGCAGGTCGCGCAGCGTGAGCAGAGCCAGCAGCAGCGTGTTGAGCGGCGTGTCCATGAAGGCCGGCGTGCGACGCCACCAGAAGTTCACCAGGCCGTTGACCTCATCCAGCCCCTCCACGCCGTGCCACCACTGGCTCGGGATGAAGAGGGCGTCACCGGCTTCGAGGTCGAAGACGCGCGCGTGCTTGAGCGCCTCGGCATAGCGCGGGAAGCGCGCGAGGTCGGGCGACTTCGGGTCCACCAGGCTGATGGGCTGGCCGGCCGGCGTGAGGTCCAGCGGGCCGACGTAGAGGTTGCCGACCTGCTCGGGCGGAAAGAGCGTGAAGCGGCGCCGGCCGGCGACGACGCAGGCGATGTTGTCGGGCAGGTCGAAATGCGCGGCCACCTGCACGCGGTTGCCCAGCCAGATGCTGACATTCGGATTGAAGCCCGCCAGCGCGGCCAGGTCGTTGGGCTGGCGCAGGCCGGGGAAACAGTGGTCGATATCGGTGGAGCCGAGGTAGAGCGCGTCGGGCGTGCCGGCCAGCAACTCGCCCAGCAGCGCGCCGAAGCGGAGGGTCTCGTGCCGGAAGTTGAAGCCGGTGAAGTCCGCGTTGTAGAAGAATCGCCCGGCTATCTCCGGCGCGCCGCGCCACAGGCTCAGGCGGGTATCGGCACCGAAGCCGCGCAGGTAGTCGCAGAACGCCACGTCGGAACGCTGCGCCGCTTGCACCAGCGGCCAGTGCCTGACCAGCCCACGCAGCAGCACGGGCTCGGCGGATTCCAGCACGTCGGCGCTCAGGGCCTGCATAGCTCTCAGGCCTCGCTTGCCAGGTGGCGCTTGATCAGTGCCGTGAAATTGGACAAGGAAGCGATGGCCATGTAGATGGGCTGCAGGTAGTCGGCTTGATGCAGCAGGCCCACGGTGGCGGCGTCCAGCGCGGCCAGGCGCTCCTCGTGAATAATGTAAAAGCCCACCAACTGGCCGCGCGAGCCGTCCGGGCGCTCCACGTCCAGCACGAAAGACTCCAGCAACTCGTACTTCATCAGCGTCTGGACGAAGTCGGTCGTGGCCTGCAGACCCTCGTGGAGCGCGCGCAGCACGGCGTTGGCGTTCTCGGTGAAATCGGTCGTGCCGCCATGCGGCAGGAACACGGCCTCACCCTCGGCGCCGGAGGCGATGCGCTTGCTGTCCATATCGACCATCATGCGCAGTTCGTCATCGGCGACGCCGATGGAGAACGGCAGGCGCTGCACGGACAGCGGCAGGTAGTCGGCCTCCCAGCCCTGGCCGTTCAGGAACAGGTTCTCACCCTCCTCCAGGCCGAACAGCGCGGCCGGCGCGAAGCCGCCCTTGTCATCGAGCTGAAAGACGATGGGGTAATGCGCTTGGAGCTTGCGGAACTCATCCACCGTCACGGGCGCCGACATGAAGTCGTCGCCCCATTGCGCGCCGCGCTGGGTGATGACGCGCAGGTCCTTGTGCTGGATGTTGTTGAGCAGTTGCGACATGGGTTTCGTCAGTGGGTCAGGCGGCCGGCGGCATGCCGTGCGCGCAGATGTGTTGAATGAGATCGCGGTGGCGGGGCAGGCCGCCCAGCAACCGTCGGGTGATTGTCGTCACGTCCTTGAAGCAGGCCTGGGCGGCGGCCAGCCTTTCGGTACGCAGCAAGCGTAGCGCGGGCTCGAACTGCATGCCGTAGAGGATGTACTGGTAGCTCGCCGCGGGAAAGACCTCCTCAATGCGGTAGAAGTCGTTGCGCGACGGCGCGCGATGGCGCCACAGCTGCAGCAACTCGCGCAGCGAGTCGGGCTGGGTGGCCGGCGCGCGGTGCTCGCGCCAGTAGTCGGCATCGTCGCGGCGGCTGAGCACATAGTGCAATTTCAGGAAGTCGATGACGCGCGACCAGCGATAGGCGAAGGCCTCGTTGAAGCGCTTCGCCGCCAGCGCCATATCGGCTCGGTCGGCCGGCATCTCGTCGCGGATGAAGGCGGCGGACAGTTCAACCAGCGCCAGCGCCGAGGCCTCCAGCGGCTCGATGAAGCCGGCCGACAGGCCGACGGCGACGCAGTTGCGGTGCCAGAACTGCTCGCGGTAGCCTGGGCTGAAGCGCAGCCGGCGCGGCGCCGCATCGCCAAGCGACAGGCCATTGCGCTGCAGATGGCCCAGCAACGCGCGTTCGGCGGCGTCCTCGTCGGTATGGCTGCTTGAGAACACCAGACCGATGCCGCGCCGCGTGGGCAGGCCGATGTCCCAGGTCCAGCCCTCGGCGTGGGCTGTGGAGACGGTCGCCGAGGCCAGCGGCGCCTGCGCGTCGGCATGCGGCACCTGCACGGCCAGCGCGCTGTCGTTGAAGAGCACGCGCTTCTCGCAGCGCAGGCCGACACCGTAATGCTGACCCAGTAGCAGGCTGGCCAAGCCTGAGCAGTCGATGAAGAGGTCGCCCTCGATGTCGCCCTGCTGGCGGGTCGTCAGCGCCGCGATGTCGCCGTTCTCGTGCGAGCGTACGGCGGTGAAGTGGTCGACGACGTGGCGGACGCCGAGCTTCGTCGTCGCATGCCGCTGCAGCAGCTGGCCCAGCTTGATCGCGTCGAAGTGGTAACCGTAGTTCATGACGCCGCCGAAGTCCGGCGTCGTCGTCTGCTTGGGTGCAAGGTGGGCGTCGCACAGATGCGGCTGCGGACCCGCGCAGGCGGCAAAGGGCTGTTCGCGCTCGCCCTGCAGCCAGGCGCCGGCAAGGTCGGCATCGCCATAGCCGTGAGGCAGCGTGAAGGGGTGGTAGTAGCTGTCGCCTGCGCCGCCATTGCCGCCATGCAGCCAGCCATCGAAGCGGGAGCCCTGCTTGAAGGCAGCGTCGCACTCGCGGACGAGGTCGACCTCGCTGAGGCCGACGCGCTGCAGTGTCGCGCGCATGGTGGGCCAGGTGCCCTCGCCGACGCCGATGGAAGGCACGTCAGGAGATTCGATGAGCGTGATCTGCAGCGCGTCGGGGCCCTCGCCGCCCAGTTCCGCGGCCAGCGTCGCCGCCGTCAACCAGCCTGCCGAACCACCGCCCAGCACCACGATACGTCGAACCGCTGTCACCTCGAGATTCATCCGGGAAGTATGGGCCGTGCGGCTGCGTGGCAAACCGCAAAGGCCGAAGAATTCTGAAAAGGAATTGGCCGGGCAGGCGACAAGCACCTGCTCGGCCAACAGGGGGCGCAGGGCGCGCGGCATCTGCCCCAAGAGGGCAGCCACCGCGCGCAGGCGCCTTGTCGCTTATCGCTTAGAAGGCGTAGCGAGCACCGACCAGGTAACGGCGACCAGTCTGGATATTGGCCAAGACTTCATTCTTGCTCCGGCCGTGCTGACGGATGTAGCCGTCGTTCAAGTTCAGCAAGTCGGCCTGCAGGGTCAGGCTCTTGCCCAACTTGTAGCTGATCGACATGTCGATCTGACCATAAGGCTCGGTGTACACCGGGTCGTTGGCGCCGCCGTTCGTACGTGCCGCGAGGAACTGGCCGCGCCAGTTGTAGGCAGCACGGACAGACCACGTCTCGTTTTCGAAGAAGCCCACCAGGTTGGCGGAATTGCTGATACCCACCAAACCGGTCTGCGCACTGTCGCTGGTGCTGCCGTCGACGAACTTCAGGCCGCTCTTGACGTAGGTGTAGTTACCCGAAACGCCGAAGCCACTGTTGCTGAACATGTGCTGGAAGTTGAACTCCAAGCCCTTGACGTTGTCGGCGCCACCATTGGACGGGGTCTTGATATCGAAGATCAGCGGCTGGGCACCTGGGATGGAGCCCAGGATGTCGCCCTTCAGGAAGGTCGGGTCGCTTGCATCCGTGATCGTGACACCCGGCAGACCGGCGTAGTGCTGGAAGATGTAGTTACGAAGCAGCTTGGGCGCATCGGCAGGAATACCCGCCGCCCGAGCGGCGTCGTAATACGTTCCGCTGGCGGGCTGGTTCAGGCCGCTGAAGGTCGCCTGAACCACCTTGGTGCTGAAGAAGTCCGTCACCTTCTTGTAGAAGGCGCCCACTGCCACATACGACGACTTGGCGTAGTAGTACTCGGCAGACAGGTCGAGGTTCTTGGACTTCAGCGGCTTCAGTGCAGGATCGCCGGTCGAACCGCCGCCGTGGATGTTGTAGCGTCCCGAGTTGGCGTCCAGCTGGATGCCGCCTTGCATGTCGCCGAAATTGGGGCGAGCGATGTTGACGCCGTAGCTGGCACGCACTTTGAGGTCGGACGTCACGTCAAAGTCCCAGTCAATGCTCGGCAACAGATAGTTGTACTTGCCCGTCTTGGTACCGAAGGTGCTGGCCCCGCCCGTCAGACTCACTTCGTTTTCAGCGTACCAGTCGGTTCCCGTGTAAGAGGTGACCTGTGAAGACGAAGTGATCTTGGTGCTCTCATAGCGCAGGCCCACCGACACATTCATCGGCATCGACTCGAAGGAATGGTCCCACTGGCCGTAAAGCGAGGTGGACTTCTCGGTGGTGCGCCAATCGCTGCCGGCGGAGTAGTCCGGCAGCGGCGAGAAGTAGGCTTCCGCCTGTGCCTGGGTCAGCGCAGCGCCGGCACCGAGCGAGGTCGGACGATAGGTCTGGGCGTTCTTGACGGCCTGCGCACGCAGCGCGTTGAAGTCGGGCACGAAGAAGGTCTGGAACTGGCGCGAGTCGTCGTGGCCGGGGATCTGGCCGAAGAAGCCAGGCAGGCTGTACTGCGACACGCCCACATTCTTGAACGAGCCTTGAGGACCGATGCCGCCCCAGTCGCCGTGGAAGTTGTTGACGCTGGCCGTACGGTTGTTCAGCTTGGTGAAGCCCAAACCAGCCAGCAGCTTGTCCTCAGAGGTCAGGCGGTAGGTTGCGTGGACCTGTGCTTGATCGACCTTCTGGTCGGACAGGTCGTTTTGGAACTGGGAACCTGTGACGGTGGTCTTGTTCGAGTCGTAGGCCAAGCCTGGCGAGCGCATGACCGGGAACTTCTGGTCGTAATACATCGTCGTGTTGCCCTGGTTGAACAGCGCCAGGTCAATGACGGAGTTGCTTCCGTAGGGGCTGTCCGGGCTTGTCTTGGACTTCGACGAGTGAGCATCAAACTCAACGTCCAGTTTCTCGCTGACCTTCCATGCCGCGTTGAAACCGGTGGAGTTCAACTTGGTCTTGTTCGCGAACTGGGCGGCGTACATCGCGTAGTCGTGCGTGCCGTCCCAGGTGGCGGTCTGGATGATCGGGTCAGAGACAGCACCTGTCTTGACGAACGTCGTGGGGGGCAAGCCGTTCAGCGCGCCCGAGAACGACGGACCAAACCAGGAGGAGTTCTCGACTGCATTCGACTTGACGGCGTTGATGGCCATCGTGTGGTCCAGCGTGAACTTCACATCCTTGGACGGGGCGAACTGCAAGACGGCCTGACCGTTCAGTCGCTCGCGCTCCAGGTCAGTCACCCGATAGCGCACGTCATTCGTGTGCGTGACGAAGCCGCTCGAAGGGAAATTCGACAGGTTGCCGGCCGGAACACCGTCATAGGCAGTACCTGTGGCACCGCTGGTGATGGCTTGTGATTGCCAGCCGTTGCCGGTGAAGGCGTTGTTGGAGCCGGAGTTGCGCTTGGAGTAGCTGCCGTTGATCGCGATGCCGATCGTGCGGTCAGCGAAGGTATCGCTGTAAATGCCGGAGACTTCGGGTGTGACCTTCGAGCCCTGAAGCTCGCTCGGCAGGCGGCCGATCGATTCGTCATAGTTGGCCTTGATGCCGAGGCTGGCGACGCGCGTGCGCAGGTCCAGCGGCCGAGCCGTCTTGACGTTGATCGTGGCGCCAATACCGCCGGTCGGCGACGAAGCGCGGGCAGTCTTGTACACCTCCAGCGCGGAGACCGCGTCGGAGGACAGATTGGCAAAGTCGAAGGCGCGCGCACCGCCGGTGGACGTCGGCATCTGCCGACCGTTCAACAGCACCATGTTGAATTCCGGACCAACGCCGCGAACCGTGACTTTCGAGCCTTCGCCGCTGGAATTGCGGTCGATGGACACGCCAGCGATGCGCTGCATCGACTCGGCCAGGTTGGTGTCGGGGAACTTGCCGATGTCTTCGGCCACGATGCCGTCGACCATGCCGCGCGATTCGCGCTTCAGGTTCAGCGAGGTTGTCAGCGACTGGCGGATGCCGGTCACGACGACGGTTTCCAGCTTGGCCTGGTCGGCAGCTGGGGCGGCGTCCTGCGCGTGCGATGCGGGCGCGAAGAAGGCCAGCGTGGCCGAGCATGCAGCGGCCACGGGCTTGAGCGCGAGCGCACGCCGACGGGCCAGGTTAGGGGCTCTTTTCATATGTCTCCTCAGATTCGATAGTTGCGCGCACGGCAGGGCATACGCGGCACGGGTACAGCACAAACTTCGAACTTCTCTTTTGTTATCTGGCTGCCTTTGGAGGCGCTCTCTTTTTGGTGGGCGCGATCTCGAACCGAGCCGGCCACCAACGCAAGTCGTCTTGCTTCAGACAGAGCTTATGACAACGCTGTCATCCGCAGCACAATTTTTTTGCGTTCCGAATTATTGGATGTGTTTGCGCGGCGCTGAGGTACTGGGGTTGCTACCCATAAAACAGGCTCGCAAACGTTTTACAGGTCTGTTTTCGGTCGGGAAAGCGGCCCCTGGGGTGGGTTTGCGTCGCTGCCCTGTTGCTCGCATGCATCGGCGTGTGTCTGTTGCGACACACTCCGACACCTCAGCGGGGTTTAGGCGCGCTGCCGAAGACCTGGGTGGCGCGGTCCATGACCTCGGTGAATCCGCCGACCCAGATATCGTTTTCATGGGCCTTCAGGTAGGCCAGCAATTCCTTGTGCGCCTGCGCCGTCACTTCGAGATAGTCGCCGCCCACGCCATGGAAGCCGATCACCGCCACGCCCCCGCGCTGGCGCACGCCTTCAACGAAGGCGATCATCCGGGCGCCGCTGTCGCCCACGCCGAAGAAGTGGCTGGGCACCACGAAGGCATCGATGGGCTGGCGGCCGTTGCCGGCTTCGCCCGCTGCGCGCACATAACGTGTCAGGCCAGCGGTGCGCAGCGCTGGCATGTAGTCCTGGCCGCCCACCAGGGTCTGGCCGCAAGGCGTGGCGTAGGCATGCTCGCTCTTGCCGTCCATGGCTTCGAGCATCGTGTTCATGGTGCGGATCTCGGTCAGCAGCACGGGCACGCTGTAGTTCTCGGTCTGGTACTGCACCGGCATCTCGAACAGCGCCTTGGGGCAGGCGTGGTTGACCGTGTGGTTGCCCAGCTCGTGTCCGCGCGCGGCAGCCGCTCGCCAGCGGTCGAGGTTGGGCGCCACCTCGCGGCCGATCAGGAAGAAGGTGCCCTTCAAGCCCTGCGCCTCGAGCTGCGGGATGGCGATGTCGAGCTGGCTTTTCAGCGCGTCGTCGTAGGTGAGCGCGATGGCGGCCTTGCGGCCGCCAGGCCATGGGCCTTGAGCGAAGGCGCTGGCAGTCAGGACGAGGAGCGTGGCGGCGAGCGCCGACTTTCGCAAGAACATGGCGTCTGCAAGTTCAGTCGATGGGGCTGTAGATCATCAAGGCCGACTGCTGCCCGCGCAAGGTGGTTTGACCCAGGGCCCGGCAAGGCGGGCAGGCTTGCGCCCCTGGGTGGTTCCGCCGATCACGATGTTGACGCCGTGGCTGCTCAGGTCCTGCAGAGCCGCGCCGGCTTTGCGGGCCGAGATCGCCCACCACCATCGGACCGCGGTGCTGATGAGCGACTGACCACTGTCACTCGTTTGCGCGACAAATAGCGGATCAGCTGGTGAGAATTTTCCGAACCTTGGGCGAACGCAAAATCGCGGTCTCGGTCATGGAGTTGCCGAGCAACGGCCGCAAGTAGTTCAGGAAGGCCGGCGTCACATCGCTGCCGGACATGAAGGCGGCTTCCATCACCCGCGTCTTGCCGGCCACGGCGGTCAGCGGCAGCAACTTGTACTCGACGGCATAGTCGCCCACGCGCTGGATGGCGACCGAGCCGTCGCGGTCGGCGTTCAGCGCGAACTGCACCGCCTGCTCGCCGACCTCGCGCGCCTCGCGCTGGTCCACTTCCGACACGCAACCGAGGAAGCTGCGCTGCAGATAGCCGAAGGTGTCGCCACGCACCCGCTTGATGCCGAGGCCGCTCTTGATCTCCTCGCACAACAGGTCGGCCAGCGCGCCGCTGCCCGAGAGCTGCACATTGCCGTGGGCGTCGCGCTCGACGTTCTTGGCGAGCTGCTCCGTGATCGAACGCCCGGAAGCGTCATGGATGCCTTCGGACACCGCGATCACGCAGCGGCTGTGCGTTGCGTAGGCGTCCTTCACCTCGGCCAGGAAACGCTCCATCTCGAAGACCTGCTCGGGCAGGTAGATCAGGTGCGGGCCATCGCCGGGAAAGCGCCGGGCGGCGGCAGCCGCCGCGGTGAGGAAGCCCGCGTGGCGGCCCATCACCACGCCGAGATAGACGCCGGGCAGCGCGGCATTGTCCAGGTTGGCGCCGGCAAAGGCCTGGGCCACGAAGCGCGCAGCGGAGGCGAAGCCGGGCGTGTGGTCGTTCTCCACCAGGTCGTTGTCGATGGTCTTGGGCACGTGCATGCAGCGCAGCGCATAGCCGGCCTTTTGAGCGTGCTCGGCGATGATGCGGACGGTGTCCGAGGAGTCGTTGCCGCCGATGTTGAAGAAGTGCGTGATGCCGTGAGCCTGCAGCACCTTGAACATCTTGGCGCAGTAGTCGGCATCGGGCTTGTCGCGCGTGGAACCCAGCGCGGCGGCAGGCGTGGCGGCCACGCGCTCGAGGTTGGCTTCCGTTTCCTGGCCCAGGTCCAGGAAATCCTCGCCGACGATGCCGCGCACGCCGTGGCGCGCGCCGTAGATCACCGTGCCGGGTGCGAGACGGCGCACGGCCTGCACGATGCCGACCAGCGATTGGTTGATGACGGCTGTCGGGCCGCCACCCTGGGCAATGAGGATCTTGCGGGGCGCCTGGCTCATGGGGGACGTCTCCTGTCGCGCAATCGATGAACAGTCATCGTGTGAATCTGCACAAAGGCTGCATTGAAGCCCAACGCGCGCGGCAGGATCGTTAGCATCCGGGCCACCCCCACTCGCGTCACAGCACCAAGGACAACCATGAATACTTCGCGCCGGGCCCTGACCATCGTCGCCGTTCTAGCAGTAGCCTGGGTGGCTGCCGCAGCGTACACCAAGCACAAGGTCGGTCAGAGCTACCGCGACGAAATCGCCCAGCTGGAAAAGCAGCTGCCCATGCTGCACGTGAGCGAGCTGAAGCAGGAGGGCGGCCTGCTCTCCGGCACCTACAGCGGCGTGATCCATGTGGGCTGCGCGCCCGTGGACGGCAAGCCCAATGCGAAGAGCTTCGCCATCGCCTTCCAGGACCGCGTGCAGTACGGCCCGCTGCCGGGCTTCAAGCGCTTCGGTGCGGCCAGCGTCGATTCCTCCTTCTCCCTGACCGACGCCGCCCCGCAGGCCCTGCGCACCGCGCTGGCCAAGATCGAGCCGGCCCGCATTCACACCGACTACGGCTATGGCGGCAGCGTGAGCTCCAGCTTCATCCTGCCGGCGGGGGAGCTGCAGATGGCCGATCCCATGGCCAAGGTCTCGCTGCGCTGGGCCGAGACGCGCATGGACATGCAGGGCACGCGCGACAAGGAGCACATCGTCTACACCTGGGCCCTGCCCGACTTCAACATGGGCGTGGGCACGGGCGAGGGCCGCTCGCTGATGGAGATGCACATCAAGAACCTCATGGCCAAGAGCGACACCCACGGCCGCGCCGGCTCCTGGCTGCGCACCGGCCAGGAGGAGTCCAGCCTGGAGCTCTTCGAGATCACCTCGGTCGCCGCCGGTCCGGACCAGCCGCCGATCAACGTGGTCTACAACCGCCTGACCGGCAAGACGACCGCCACCCTGCAGCAGGACCTGATGGACGTGCAGTTCGGCTACACGCTGGCCAGCCTGCAGGCGGGCAACGCCGGTCCGTTCGCCAAGCTGGCCAACGTGGACATGCAGGGCAAGCTGAGCCGCCTGCACGGGCCTTCGCTGGAGAAGGCGATCACGGCCCTGTTCAGCGGCCTGGACGGCGCCTGCGCAATGGACTCCGGCGCTGCTGGCGCCGCACGGCCGGATGTCTTCGTCAAGGGCATGGTCGAGCGCCTGGGCGAGTCCCTCAAGGGCGTGATGGCGCAAGGGCCGGTGTTCTCCATCGACAAGCTGGCCTTCGACCTCGACGGCAAGCGTGGCGAGATGTCGATGAGCGCCTCGCTGCAGGGCGTGGACATGGATGCGCTCTGGAAGGGCGGTCCTCAGGCCAAGCAGGTGCTGCAGCAGGGCGCCAAGCTGCAGGCCAAGGCGCGCGTGCCGCTGGGCTGGCTGACGCTGGCGGGTGGCACGCCCGAGCAGGTGGAGCAGACGGTCGCCGGCATCGTGGCCCAGGGCATGGCCGAGCGCGACGGTGAATTCCTGAAGACCGAGTTCAGCTTTGCGGGCGGCGTGGCCAAGATCAACGGCGTGCCGATGCCGATGCCTCAGACGCAGGCCCAGGCCACGCAATAAAAACAAACCGGCAGCCGCGAGGGCTGCCGTCTTGTCTGGATCAGGCGCTGATCAGGCGCCGCGCGGCTGCCCATCGGCCATCCAGCGCTCCAGCTGCTCGGCCTGCATGGGCCGCGCAAACAGCCAGCCCTGGCCCTCGTGGCAGCCCAGCTCCAGCAGGTGCTGGCGCTGGTCTTCGGTCTCGATGCCTTCGGCGATGACGGTCAGGCCCAGGCCGCGGCCCAGGTTGATGACCATCTGCGCAATCGTGGCGCCGGCCGCGGAGTTCTGTGCCTCGCGCACGAAGGCGCGGTCGATTTTGAGCCGGTCCACGTCCAGCTGGCGCAGATGCGAGAGCGAGGAGAAGCCGGTGCCGAAATCGTCGATCGCCACCGTCACGCCGGTGCGCTTGATGTCGGCCAGCAGGTGCAGCACGAGCTCCGTGTCTTCCATCGCCATCGACTCGGTGATCTCGAGCTCGAGGTCGCTGCCGTCAACGCCGGAATCGCGCAGCGCCTTGTTCAGCGAGGCGCTGAAGCCCGTATGGCGGAACTGCGCCAGCGAGATGTTCACGCACATGCGGAAGTCCAGGGTGCCCTGGCTCTGCATGCGCTTGAGCTGGAAGCAGGCCGTGCGCAGCACGAACTCGCCGATGCTGATGATCAGGCCGCTCTGTTCGGCCAGCGGGATGAACTGGTCGGGCGGCACGAACTTGCCGTCTTCGGTGCGCCAGCGCAGCAGCGCCTCGCAGCCCACGGCCTTGCCGGTGCCCAGGTCGACCTGCGGCTGGTAGACGACGAAGAGGCGGTTCTCCTCAAAGCCGGCGCGCAGGCCCTTGAGCAGCTTGAAGCGCTCGCGCGCGTCGTTGCCCATGGCCGGCGAGAAATACTGGGCCGTGCCGCGGTTGTGCTGCTTGGCGCGCTTGAGCGCGATCTGGGCGTCGAGCAGCAGCTCGGAGCCCTGTGCGGCGGAATCGGTCAGGCGCACCAGGCCCGAGGTGGCCGAGAGCTGCAGCCGCTCGCCGGAGACATCGAAGGGCTCGGCGAACACCCTGGCCAGGGTGTCCTGGCAGACGCGCTGGTCCGGGCCCAGCACGCCGAAGGTGTCGGCCCCCACGCGGGCCATGGCGGCATCGTTGCCCAGCGCACGCTCCAGCCGCACGACGACGGCTTGCAGCACCTGGTCACCGAAGTTGTGGCCGAAGGCGTCGTTGATATCGGAGAACTCGTCGATGTCCACCAGCGCGAGCGTGATGCCCTGCGGGTCCTTCAGGTTCTTGTCCAGCAGTTCGACGAAGCGGTTGCGGTTGGGCAGGCGCAGCAACTGGTCGTTGTAGGCCTGATCCAGCAACTGGCCGTAGAGCACCACGTTCTCGAAGCCCACGGCCACGTTGGCGCTGAAGGCGCGCAGCAGCTGGCGCTCCAGCGCGGAGGTGGGGCGATAGAGGTCGACCAGGGCCACGACGGCGCGGTCGTTGGACAGGCCGAAATACAGCGCCAGGCCTTCGTCGTAGAAACTCTGGCGTTCGGTGAAGGCGCGCTTGAGCCGGGCATGGATCTCCGGCAGCGGGACCTCGGCCATTGGCTTGTCGATCAGGTTGTTGAACTGACCCGCAGCCGCCACGATGCGGCTTCCCTCGCCACCGACCTGGGCGCACACGAGGCCTTCCGGCAGCACGCCGAGCACGGTGCACAGCTGGTGCAGCACGCCGTCGGCATAACGGTGCAGTCCGCGCGTCTTGGCCAGCTGCGTGCCGGCATCGACGATCATCTCCAGACCGTGGCGCGCGGATTCCAGCGCGCAGATCTGGCGGTAGGAGCGCACGGCCGCAGTCAACACCGTGAACAGGCGCGTGCGGGTCAGCTCCGACTTGGTCTTGTAGTCGTTGATGTCATAGGCCTGCACCGTCTCGATCTCGGGCGCGTAGCCGGGCTGGCCGGTGCGCAGCACGATGCGGATGGCGTTCTCGCCTAGGTCCTCGCGGATGAAGCGCACCAGCTGCAGGCCAGCGTCCTCGCTCTCCATCACGACGTCGAGCAGGGCGACGGCCAGCTCGCGCTCGTTGGCCAGCAGCGAACGCGCTTCCTGGCCCGATCGGGCGTGCAGGAACTGCAGCGGCCGGCCTTCGATGGTCAGCCCCTGCATGGCCAGTTCGGTGGCCTTGTGCACGTCTTGATCGTCGTCGACGATCAGCACGCGCCAGGGGCGCACGTCCGTGCCCTGCGCCTGCGCCTGGGCATGTTCGGCGTCCTCGAGGAATTCGAGCAGATCGTCGTCCTGACCCGCGGTGTCTGCCATAGGACTCAAGCCGGAAAAGTTGGATCGTTGGATCGGAAGCTGCGGTTATAGACGATTTGTAAGTCCTAACTCGACAAATCAGCGGACGCGACTGTTCCTGGCTTTCGATTTACGTGCCAAAGCACCGCCCGCGCATTGGGGCTGGCGCGGGAAAGCCACAGGCTCAGCGCGAGGTGCGCTTCTTCAATCCGGGTTTGCCTGCGGGCGGCTTGGCCGCGCCAGTCACGCGCGGCGGCAGCCCGGTGTGCTGGGTCAGCAGGCGGCCTTTTTCTGGCGAGGTTCTTGCCGGCGACGCCTTGGCCGCTGGCGCGGCGTTCTTCACTGCCGCCGTCTTCGCCAGCGAGGTCCTGGCGCCGGCATGGGTGGAGTTTTTGCGGCGCGCGCTCTCGTAGCTGCCATCCGTCGTCGGCTGGAAGGTCGGGATCAGATGGTGCTTGCCGTTGCCGATCAGGTCCGGCCGGCCCATCTCCTTGAGCGCCTCGCGCAGCAGCGGCCAGTTGTTGGGGTCGTGGTAGCGCAGGAAGGCCTTGTGCAGGCGGCGGCGGCGCTCGCCGCGCACGATGTCCACGCGCTCGGCCTTGTTCTCGTCCCGACTGATGCCCTTGAGGGGGTTCATGTTCGTGTGATACATCGCCGTTGCCGTCGCCATGGGGCTCGGGTAGAAGGTCTGCACCTGGTCGGCGCGGAAGCCGTTCTTCTTGAGCCAGACGGCGAGGTTCATCATGTCCTCGTCGGACGTACCCGGGTGGGCGGCGATGAAGTAGGGGATCAGGTATTGCTTCTTGCCCGCGGCGGCGCTGGCTTCCTCGAACAGCTTCTTGAAGCGGTCGTAGGTGCCGATGCCGGGCTTCATCATCTTGGACAGCGGCCCGTTTTCGGTGTGCTCCGGCGCGATCTTCAAATAGCCGCCCACGTGGTGGGTGACCAGCTCCTTGATGTACTCGGGGCTCTTGATGGCCAGGTCGTAGCGCAGGCCCGAGCCGATCAAGATCTTCTTCACGCCGGGCAACGCACGCGCGCGGCGGTACATCTTGATCAGCGAGGAATGGTCGGTGTTGAGGTTCGGGCAGATGCCCGGGTACACGCAGGAAGGCTTGCGGCACGCGGCCTCGATCTCGGGGCTCTTGCAGCCGATGCGGTACATATTGGCCGTGGGGCCGCCCAGGTCCGACACGATGCCGGTGAAGCCCTTGACCTTGTCGCGCATCTCCTCGATCTCGCGGATCACGGAGTCTTCCGAGCGGCTCTGGATGATGCGGCCCTCGTGCTCGGTGATCGAGCAGAAGGTGCAGCCGCCGAAGCAGCCGCGCATGATGTTCACGCTGAAGCGGATCATTTCCCAGGCGGGGATCTTGGTGCCGTGGTCGTGGCTGCCGTTCTTGTCCGCGTACACCGGGTGCGGGCTGCGGGCATAGGGCAGGTCGAACACATGGTCCATCTCGACCGTGGACAGCGGCACCGGCGGCGGGTTGATCCACAGGTCGCGATCGCCGTGGGCCTGGACCAGGGCGCGGGCATTGCCCGGGTTGGTCTCCAGGTGCAGCACGCGGTTGGCGTGGGCGTAGAGCACCGGGTCGCTCTTGACCACTTCATAGCTGGGCAGGCGCACGACGGTCTGGTCGCGCGGGGGCAGGGCGAGGCGGCCGGTGCGATGGATGGTGATCGGCTTGGCGCCGTCAGCGGCCGCGCCGTCCTTGCCGTCCTTGGTATCGCAGCTCTCCTGCTTGATCTCCTGGTACGGGCTGATCAGCTCATCCACGCGGCCAGGGCGATCCACCTCGGTTGAGTCGAGCTGGAACCAGGCCGAGACGTCGTGCTCGTCGCGGCGCATGAAGGCAGTGCCGCGGATGTCGGTCAACGCCGTCACGGCCTCGCGGCGTGCCAGACGGTGGGCGATCTCGATGATGGCGCGCTCGGCATTGCCGTAGACCAGCAGGTCGGCTTTCGCATCGACGAGGATCGAGCGGCGGACCTTGTCCTGCCAGTAGTCGTAGTGGGCGATGCGGCGGAGGGACGCCTCGATGCCGCCGATCACGACCGGCACTTCGCTCCAGGCTTCCTTGCAGCGCTGCGTGTAGACGAGGGTGGCGCGGTCGGGCCGCTTGCCGCCTTCGCCGCCCGGCGTGTAGGCGTCGTCGCTGCGGATCTTCCGATCGGCCGTGTAGCGGTTGATCATCGAATCCATGTTGCCGGCGGCCACGCCGAAGAACAGGTTCGGCTTGCCCAGTGCCTTGAAGGCATCGGCGCTCTGCCAGTCCGGCTGGGCAATGATGCCGACGCGGAAGCCCTGAGCTTCCAGCGTGCGCCCGATCACGGCCATGCCGAAGCTCGGGTGGTCCACGTAGGCGTCGCCGGTGACGATGATGATGTCGCAGGAATCCCAGCCGAGCTCGTCCATCTCCTTGCGGCTCATGGGCAGGAACGGCGCAGGCCCGAAGCGCTTGGCCCAGAAGGGCTTGTAGCTGCTCAGGGGCTTGGCCTTGGGCGGGGCGATGGTGACGTGGGCGGACATAACCCGCTATTGTCGGTGAGATCGGGGAAATCCCGAAGGGATTACTGCTCGCTCGGCGCCAGGCCCGTGCAGCAGCCTTCCTGACCGAGGCGCGCCATCTCGCTTGCCGTCATCGCCGGCAGCAGCGGGGTGCCGGTGCCGCGGGCCATGCTCGTGAAGGCGCCGTCCACGGCTTCGCGGCCGACGCTGACGAGGTCGAAGGATTCCGGATCACCGATCCAGTGCTGCAGCAGGCCGTCCACCAGGCTGGTCAGTGCGATGGCGGCCAGGTTGGTATCCAGCGTCGCGGGGAGCAGGCCTTCGCGCTTGGCGCGCTCGAAGGCGGCGCGGTTCTGGTCGCGCCAGGTCCGGCGTACGTCGAGCTTGCGGGCGCGCAGCGCACTCATCTCGCCCGTGTATTCGACCTTCTGCATGGCGATCTCGAACACGCTGCGGGTGCGCTGGTTGTGCTGGGCGGACCAGAACACATTGACCAGGCGCCAGCGCAATTCGATGAGGCTCATGGCGCCATCCTCGGGCTGGCCGTCCACGGGGCGGCTGATGCCCTGTTCCAGTGGCATCGTGCCGCGGCGCATCATGGCGTCGAACAGCTCGGCCTTGTCCTTGAAGTGCCAGTACACGGCGCCGCGGGTCAATCCGGCTTCCTGGGCGATCTGCTGTAGGCTTGTCCGAGACACGCCTTCGCGCTGGAAAAGCACCTCCGCCGCGTCGAGCAGTTTCTCGCGCGTCTCCAGGGCTTCTTGTTTAGTCCGGCGAACCATCAGGTTATTTTAGCAAATGCATACGTTCACGTATGTATGTATATACTTGGGGGCAACCCTCCCCAATTCAACGTCGCCGTTGCAAGGCGACGCTGGATTCCTTCGTGCAAGAAAGACCTCTCTATGGATCACCCTGCCAAGACCAAGAAGATCAATGCCGTCCTGTCCACGGTCACGCTGATGACGGCAGTGGCCGGCGCGGCGCTGCTGGTGGCTTGCGGCAAGAACGACGCAGCCGGCGGCCACGCGGGCGGCGGCATGCCTCCCCCGGCGGTGGGCGTCATCACCACGGCGCTGCAGCCGGTGGCGGTGCAGACCGAACTGCCCGGCCGCGTCGAAGCCCTGCGCACCGCCCAGGTCCGTGCGCGGGTGAACGGCGTGATCCTCAAGCGCCTCTTCACTGAAGGTTCCGAGGTCAAGGCCGGCCAGTCGCTGTTCCAGATCGACCCCGCCCCGTACCAGGCGCAGATGGACAGCGCCGTGGCCACCCTGGCCCGCGCCGAAGCCAATCTGGCCCAAGCCGGCGCCCTGGCCGAGCGCAACAAGCCGCTGGTCGAAGCCAAGGCCATCAGCCAGCAGGAATACCTGGTCAGCGCCGCAGCTGCCAAGCAGGCGCAGGCTGACGTGGCCTCGGCCAAGGCCGCGGTCACGACCGCCAAGCTGAGCCTGGACTACGCCCGAGTCACCGCGCCGATCTCCGGTCGCATCGGCCGCGCGCTGGTGACCGAAGGCGCGCTGGTCAGCGCCGCCGAGGCCACCCAGCTCGCCCTGGTTCAGCAGACGAGCAGCGTCTACGTCAACTTCACCCGCTCCGCCAACGAAGTGCAGGCGCTGCGCCAGGGCCTGGCCCAGGGCCGCCTGCAGGCCGTCAAGCAAGTGGCCGTGCGTGTCGTGACTGAAGACGGCCGCGAGATGCCCGGCAAGCTGCTGTTCACGGACCTGAGCGTCGACCCGACCTCGGGCCAAGTGACGCTGCGCGCCGAAGTGCCGAACGCAGGCGAAGCCCTGCTGCCCGGCCAGTACGTGCGGGTGCGCATCGAGCAGGCCGCGCTGCCTTCCGCCATCTTGTTGCCGCAGCAAGCCGTCACGCGCGGCAGCACCGGCGACACGGTCCTGGTGGTCGGCGCCGACAACAAGCCCGCGCCGCGCCCGATCAAGATCGCGCAAGCCGCCGGTAACCAATGGGTGGTGCTAGACGGCCTGAAGCCGGGCGAGAAGGTCATCGTCGACGGCTTTCAGAAGATGTTCGTGCCGGGTGCTCCGGTCAATCCGGTGCCGTATTCCGCTTCCGCGGCCTCGGCGCCTGCAGCCCCCGCAGCCAGTTCGGCTTCCGCGGCCAGCCGCTGAAATCAGGAGTTAGCAGATGGCTCGCTTCTTCATTGATCGCCCGATTTTTGCGTGGGTGATCGCACTCTTCCTGCTGGTGGCCGGCGCGGTAGCTGTCAAGCTGCTGCCGGTCTCGCAGTACCCCTCCGTGGCGCCGCCCACGCTGGTGATCAGCGCTGTGTACCCGGGCGCCTCGGCCAAGACCATGGACGAGGCCGTGATTGCCGTGATCGAGCAAGAGCTCAACGGTTCGCCCGGCCTGGCCTACATCGAATCGGTCAGCCAGGCCAATGGCACGGCGCAGATCACGACGACCTTCGAGCCGGGCACCAACATCGACCTGGCCCAGGTGGACATCCAGAACCGCCTCTCGCGCGCCACGCCCCGCCTGCCGGCGGCCGTGACGCAACAGGGCGTCAAGGTGGACAAGTCGCGTTCCAACTTCCTGCTGTTCGTCACGCTCTCGAGCAAGGACGGCAAGATGGACCCGATCCAGCTCGGTGACTACGCCTCGCGCTACATCGTGCCCGAGATCCAGCGCCTGCCCGGCATCGGCCAGGCCCAGCTGTTCGGCACCGAGCGCGCCATGCGCATCTGGATCGACCCGGCCAAGCTCGTCGGCTACAAGCTGAGCACGGCCGACGTCAACGCCGCCGTCGCCAAGCAGAACGCCCTCGTGCCCGCCGGCTCCATCGGCGACCTGCCCAACCCGAGCAGCCAGACGACGACCGCCACGGTGGTCGTGACCGGCCAGCTGACCACGGTCGAGCAGTTCGGCAACATCGTGCTGCGCGCCAACGCCGACGGTTCCACCGTCAAGCTCAAGGACGTGGCCCGCATCGAGCTGGGCGGCCAGGGCTATGGTTCCTACTCGCGCCTGAACGGCCAGCCGTCCACCGGTATCGGCGTGCAGCTCTCGCCCACCGGCAATGCGCTGGCTGCGGCGACGGCGGTGAAGGCCCGCATGGAGGAACTCAAGCAGTACTTCCCGGCCGGCGTGATCTACGAGGTGCCCTACGACTCGTCCAAGTTCGTCAAGATCTCGATCTCGCAGGTCGTGGAGACGCTGGTCGAAGCCGTGTTCCTGGTGTTCCTGGTGATGTTCCTGTTCCTGCAGGACTGGCGCTTCACCATCATCCCGACGATCGTCGTGCCGGTGGCGCTGCTGGGCACCTTCGGCATCATGCTGGCGCTGGGCTACTCGATCAACGTGCTGACGCTGTTCGGCATGGTGCTCGTGATCGGCATGCTGGTGGACGACGCCATCGTGGTGGTGGAGAACGTCGAGCGCATCATGACCGAGGAAGGCCTCGGCCCGCGTGACGCCACACGCAAGGCCATGGGCCAGATCTCCGGCGCCATCATCGGCATCATCGTGGTGCTGACCGCGGTGTTTCTGCCGATGGCCTTCTTCTCGGGTTCGGTGGGCAACATCTACCGCCAGTTCACGGTCTCCATCGTCTCGGCGATGCTGATCTCGGGCTTCATGGCGCTGTCGCTCACGCCCGCGCTGTGCGCCACGCTGCTCAAGCCCGTGGAGGCCGGTCATCACCACGAAAAGCGCGGCTTCTTCGGCTGGTTCAACCGCGGCTTCTCGTCCACGGCCAAGGGTTATGAAGGCTGGGTCGCCAAGCTGCTCAAGCGTTCGGGTCGCATGATGGTCGTCTACCTGGCGCTGGTCGCCGGGGTGGGCTGGCTCTATCTGCGCCTGCCGACCTCCTTCCTGCCGAACGAAGACCAGGGCTATCTGATCGTCAACGTGCAACTGCCCCCGGGCGCCACGACCAACCGCACGGAAGCGGCGGTCAAGGCCGTCGAGGACTTCATGCACAAGCAGCCGGAAGTGGCGGACACCATCGGCGTGATCGGCTTCAGCTTCTCCGGCCAAGGCCAGAACGCCGCGCTGGTGTTCGTGCCGCTCAAGCCCTGGGACGAGCGCAAGGGCAAGGAGCACAGTGCCAGCGCGCTGGCTGGCCGTGCCTTCGGCGCGATGATGGGCGTGCGCGACGCCTTCATCTATCCGCTCTCGCCGCCCCCGATCCCTGAACTGGGCACGGCGACCGGCTTTGCACTGCGCGTGCAGGACCGCGGCGGTCTCGGCCACGAGGCCCTGCTCGGTGCGCGCAACCAGCTGCTCGGCATGGTGCAGAAGAGCACGGTCATCACCGGCATGCGCCCGGACGGTCTGGAAGACGCGCCGCAGTTGCAGCTCGACATCGATCGCGAGAAGGCCAACGCCCTGGGTGTGTCCTTCGACACCATCGGCAACGTGCTTGGCACGGCAGTCGGCTCGGCCTACATCAACGACTTCCCGAACCAGGGCCGCATGCAGCGTGTCGTCGTGCAGGCTGACCAGATCGCCCGCATGTCGCCCAACGACCTGCTGGCGCTGAACGTGCCGAACGCGCAAGGCCAGCCCGTGCCGCTGAGCTCGTTCGCGACCACGCGCTGGATCACCGGTCAAATGCAGGCTGTGCGCTACAACGGTTACCCCGCCATGCGCCTGGCCGGCGACGCCACGCCGGGCCATTCCACCGGCGATGCGATGGCCGAGATGGAGAAGCTCTGCGCGCAGCTGCCCAACGGCATCGGTTGCGAATGGACGGGCCTGTCGCGTGAGGAAAAGCTGTCGGGCTCGCAAGCCACGATCCTGCTGGCCTTCTCGCTGCTCGCCGTGTTCCTGTGCCTCTCGGCGCTGTACGAGAGCTGGTCGATCCCGTTCGCCGTGCTGCTCGTCGTGCCGCTGGGTCTGCTGGGTTCGGTGATCGGCGCCAATCTGCGCGAAGGCATGGCCAACGACGTGTACTTCAAGGTCGGCCTGATCACGATCATGGGTCTGTCGGCGAAGAACGCCATTCTGATCATCGAGTTCGCGAAGGACTTGCAGGCGCAAGGCAAGGGTCTGATCGAGTCCGTGCTCGAAGCCGCGCACCTGCGCTTCCGCCCGATCATCATGACCTCGCTGGCCTTCATCCTGGGTGTGGCGCCGCTGTTCTTCGCGTCGGGCGCAGGCTCGGCCGGCCAGCGCGCCATCGGTACCGGCGTGCTCTCCGGCATGATCTCGGCCACCGTGCTGGCGGTGCTCTTCGTGCCGATCTTCTTCCTGGTCGTGCGCCGCTTCTTCAAGGGCAGCGAACGTCAGCGCATGCTGGCCGCCCACGAACTCGACAAACCCGCCTCGCCTGGCGCGGGGGAATCCGTATGAAAACCAAGTTAGCCTCCCTGGCCGCGGCACTCGTGCTGGCCGGCTGTATCAACCTGGCGCCGGACCACCAGCGCGGCGCGCTGCCGGTGGCCGACCAGTGGCCTGCTGAAACGGCGCAAGCCGGCCAGGCCCTGCAGTGGCAGCAGTTCTACGCAAGCGATGCACGCCTCGTCGCGCTGATCGACATCGCGCTGAAGAACAACCGCGACCTCCGCGCCGCGGTCTTCAACGCCGAGCAGGCCCGCGCACAGGCCCGCATCGCCGACGCCAACCGCTGGCCCACGCTGAGTGCCGCCGGCATCTACACGCGGGTCTCGGGCGACGTCAGCACCACGCCGCGCTACCAGGCCGGCGTGCAGGTCAGCTCGTACGAGCTCGACCTGCTGGGCAAGATCCGCAACCAAAGCGATGCCGCCACGGCGCGCTACCTGGCCAGCCGAGAAGGCCAGCGCGCCGCGCAGATCAGCCTGATCGCCGCCGTGGCCTCCAGCCACCTGGCGCTGCAAGCCGACTCGGCCATGCTCGAGCTGGTCAGCAACACGCTGGCCGCGCGCGAGGAATCCGAAAAGCTCATGCGCCGCAAGTTCGACGTGGGCGTGGCCTCGGCTCTGGATATGTCCACGGCTGAATCCGCCACCGGCGCCGCACGTGCCGCCTACGCGCAGGCCAAGCGCCAGCGCGCGCAGGACGAGAACGCACTCGTGCTGCTGCTGGGCCAGCCGCTGCCCACCGAGCTGCCGGCCGCCACGGCGACGGGCACGCTGCCCGATGTGCCGGTGGGGCTGCCCTCGGCCGTGCTGCTGGCGCGTCCGGACGTGCTGCAGGCCGAGCAGACGCTGATCGCCGCTGAAGCCAACATCGGCGCCGCACGCGCCGCGTTCTTCCCGTCGATCAGCCTGACCGGCCAGCTCGGCTCGGCCAGCAATGCGCTGTCGGACCTGTTCAAGAACACGGTCTGGAGCTTTGTCGGCCAGATCGCCATGCCGATCTTCGACGCCGGGCGCAACCGCGCCAACCTGGACTCCGCCAAGGCGGCTCAGGGCGCGGCGCTGGCCCAGTACGAGAAGGCTGTGCAGAGCGCCTTCCGCGAAGTGGCCGATGCCCTGGCCGGCCGCGCCACCTACGGCGAACAGCTGGCCGCGCAGGAGCTGCAGACCCGCGCCGCGCGTGACACGCTGCGCCTGGTGAAGCTGCGCTTCGACAACGGTGCTGCGAGCCAGCTCGATCTGCTGACGGCGCAGACCAATGCGTTTGCTGCAGAGCAGGCACTGCTGCAGGTGCAGCTGGCGGCTCAGGCCAACAGCGTGCAGCTGTACAAGGCGCTCGGCGGCGGGGTCTGATCGGAGGCTGTTGAATCAGAAGGGGTCGAATGCGACCCCGTTCTTTTTCAGGCGGTCCAGCATCAGCGTCTTCCACGCGCCGCTCGGTGTCCAGACCTTGGACACCGATTCCCACGCCACTTGCGGATCTGTCTTCTCGACCAGCACGCGGTAGAGGAAGGTCAGCGTCGACGCACGGAAGTTGACCTGGCAATGCACGAGCACCTTCTTGCCGCGCAGGCTTTGGAGCAGCGCCGCAAAGGTGTCGTAGTCGGCATCGGCCGGCGCGTTCCAGCGGATCGGCAGGTTGATCCACACGAGGCCTTGCCGGCCGACGATCAGCGGTTCCTCGCGCACGGCGTCTTCCACCGTCGGCGGTGCGAGATAGATCACCGCTTCATAGCCCTGATCCTTCAGCGTGCTCAGCCACTCGGCTGAAGGCTGGCCTGAGGTGGTGAGCTTGGCGTCGATGGGCGTGAGATTGGGGGGCGCCGCGGGAGCGGCGAAAGCCGGCAGAGTTGCGGCGATCAGCGCCAACGAAACGACCAACGCCCGCATCACATCTGCCTGAACAGGTGGGCGTAGCTCTCGGCCACGAGCAGGGTCTCGTTGCGCTCCTTGAGCTTGAGCTGCATGCGGCCGCGGAAGTCGCGCGTGACGGCAGCGATGGCCATGGCGTTCACCAGCGTGGAGCGGTGGATCTGCCAGAACTGGTTGGCGTCGAGCTCTTCCACCAGTTCCTTCAGCGGCTTGCGGATCAGCGCCTCGCCCTCGCGGGTGGCGACGCGGGTGTACTTGTTGTCCGACTGGAAGTAGAGCACCTCGTCGACGGTGATCAGCTTGAGCGTCTGGCCGACCGAGGCATTGATCCAGCGAAGCGGTGCGCGGCCGGCGTTCGACACCGGTGCCGTGCCTTGCGATGGGCCCTCCGAAAGCTGCTCGATGGCGTGGCCGACATGCGTGGCGTACTCGGCGACCGGCCCGGCCAGGCGTTGCTTGACACGGCTGATCGCGGTGAAGAAGCGCGCTGTCTGCAGCGGCTTGAGCACGTAGTCCACGGCGCCTTGATCGAAGGCGGCGACGGCGTACTGGTCGTACGCGGTGAGGAAGACCACGTGGCTGCGGCCGCCCACCTGGCGTGCCACTTCGAGGCCGGTGGCGCCGGGCATCTGGATGTCGAGGAAGAGCACGTCGGGCTGGTGCTGCTCGACGAGCTGCAGGGCCTGGATGCCGTCCGCCGCCTCGCCGACGACGGACAGCTCGGGCCACAGCCGGCTCAGCTGCTCGACGAGCTCGTGCCTCAGGGTCTCTTCGTCTTCGGCCACGACGGCCGTGGGGGCGGTCAGAGTTCTCATGCCGTTGATCTTCTCTTACGCAAGAAGTTCGATGGTGAAGTGGGTGTGCGTGGCGTCGTCATAACAGCGAAGCCGCGCCGAATCGCTGAAGACCTGCAGTCTCTCATCCAGCGCTGCCAGCTCGGCCGCATCGCCGCACAGCAGCGGGCGGTCGAAGGCCAGGGTGATGATCAGGCCGCCTTCGCCGCGGAAGCGGCTCTCGGCCGTGAGCGTGCAGGTCTGCGGCATGGCGCTGGCGCCGGAACGCAGCGCACGTTGCAGCAGCGGCAGCAGCAGCATCGGTGGCACGCTGGCGTTGCGCAGCTCGGCCGGCCAGTGCTTGACCAGTTTCAGCGGCGTGCGGTCCAGGCCGTGCAGCACGCCGAGGTAGGTCTCCAGCAGCTCGGCCTCGGCCTCCAGCGTGGAGCCCGTCTCGCGCAGGCGCGGCAGGGCCACGCGCAGATGCTGGATCAGGCGATCCATGCGCGCTGCAGCCTCGCCATCACTGCGGCCGTAGGCCTGTTCAATGTCTACGAGCGCGTCGAACAGCAGCTGCGGTTCGACCTGCGCCTGCAGCGTGGCCAGGCGTGCGGCCATGGCGCGGCGGCGCAGCTGGCTGTGTTCGTCGACAAGGCGCGCAAGCGTGGCTTCGCTGCGCTGGCGTCGGCGCAGCAGCTCGATCACGGCCACCATCATTCCCGAGGGCATGAGGATCCAGAGCGTGTCGCCGATGAAGCCGTTCCACGTCATGCCGGGCAGCGGCGGCAGGCCCTTCTTGGCGCGCATCAGCTCCATGATCGACGGCCAGGGCAGCACCTGCACAAGGCCCGTGATGATGAGGATGGACACCAGCGAGCCGAGCAGGGCGGCCAGCGCCAGACGCCGGATGCGGCGGGGATGCAGCGGCTCGCTGCGATCGGCGGGCAGCCAGAACAGCAGCAGGATCAGGCAGCCGATCACCGGGATGCCCAGATGGCGCAGCATCACCAGCGGCAAGTGGTCGCCCACCTGGACCTCCAGAAGCGAGGACAGGTCGATCAGGCCGAAGAGCAGCCCGGCCGAGGCAAAGCTGGCGAACTCGACACTGCGCAGTGAACGCCAGGAGCGCAGCACATGGGAGACGCCGCCCGTCTTGGGCCCGCTGTTTTCGTGGGCCACGTCGTAGGGAACACTGCTCAATGGGAAACCTCCGTGCTGCGCACTGCGGTGCGAGCCCGCTCTGCAACGCCCGCGCGCGGGCTCATGCCGCCACCGCCGGAACCGGAGGCGCCTGCAGCCGCATCGGCATGCGCACTCGCGCCACCACGCCGCGCGGCTGGCCGGCTTCGAGTTCCAGCGCCGCTTCGGGGCCGAAGAGGGCGGCCAGGCGAGCCCGCGTGTTGGCCAGGCCCACGCCGGAGCCGCCGCTGGCCGCGAAGCCGCGGCCGTTGTCGCGCACCTCGACGGCGATGCGGTCGTCGGCCTGGACGCTGGCGGCGATCTCGATGCGACCGCCTTCGGGCAGCGGCGACAGGCCGTGCTTGATGGCGTTTTCCACCAGCGTGGGCAGCACCATGGGCGGCAGCTTGGCGGCCAGCACGGCCGGCTCGGCCGCGATGTCGAAGGACAGGCGCTCGCCCATGCGCATCTGCAGGATGGTCAGGTAATTGCGCACCAGTTCCAGCTCCTGCCCCAACGTCGATTCATGACGGCGCATGCTGGGCAGCGCCGCGCGCAGGTACGCGATCAGACTGACCAGCATGTCGCGGCCACGCTCGGGCGCGGTCTCGTACAGGCGCTTGACGTTGGCCAGCGTGTTGAACAGAAAGTGCGGCTCAATCTGCGCGTTCAGCGCCGAGACCTGGGCCTCGAGGCGCTGCGCCTCCAGCGTCTCGCGCTGGCGCGACGCCTGGCGCAGGCGGTCGCGCGCCTGACCTTCCGAACGCAGCACCGAGAGCACCGCGTAGGCCAGGCCGCCGAACACGGTCCACAGCCCGGCGGTGGAGGCGAACCAGCCCCACATGATGTGGACGTCGTCAGCAAAGCTCCAGCGGGCCACGAGCATGCGCGCGATGGTGCCGATGATGGCGCCGAGCGTGATGCTGCCCGCCTGCAGCGCCACGCGGCGCCAGGTCGGCCACTGGCGTCCGGCCAGTACGGCCTCGGCCAAGGCCATCATCAGCAGCACCGAGAGGCCGGTCAGCAGCGTCTGCCGCGTGAAATGAACGAGGCTGAACAACCAGATGCCCAGCGGCTCGGGTTCGCCGTCGTACCAGGCCAGCATGCGCGAGAGGGCATGCAGCAGGCAGAAGTAGAAGACCACCGCGATCATGCGGAGGTTGAAGACGCGCACGAAGGCGGCCAGGGCGGGGTTCATGGTGCGAATTCTGGGCTGCCGGGTGCTGGCCGTGTCAGCCACTGGGACGAAACCGGCTCCTGCAGGATGAATTGGCCCCGAGCTGGTGCGAGCGTGCGACAACCGCCCGGGTGCGTGGGTTCAGGGCCACGGGCTCAGCCCGCGAGGGCTTGCAGGTCGCGTTGCAGCAACATCGGGTCGCCGGTGTTCATGACGATCAGGCGGCGCAGGTGGGTGATGCTTTCCAGGTCGATGGAGCGGCACAGCATGCCCACACGGTGACCTTCCACATGGGCGATCTCGCCGGCCATGGCGATCTGCGGGCCGCCCTCGCCCAGGGTGAGCTTGAGCAGACAGGGCGAGCCGCTTTGCAGCTTGCTGCCCTCGGGCAGCTGCAGCAGCGCGCCCTTGAGGGAAAGGTCGAGCACCTGCGCTTCGAGGTGGGCGTCCACACAGATCAGCTCGCCTGCGGTGACGAAACTCACGCGGGTGAAATGGCGTCGTTCGGTACTGATGATCGTCTCCGTCAGGAGCCCATTCAATATGCGGTGATGGTGCTCTCGTCCACCGCGCGTTGCAAGCGCGACGGGATCAGGGCTTCAAGGCCCAGCGCCTCGAGCTGATACCAGCAAGAGCGCAGCAATGCGGCTGTGGCGTGGCGCACTTCGCTTTCCGAAAGACCGGCCATCTGGCTGGCGCGCTCCAGCGCGTCGTTCTCGCGCTTGGCCAGGTCGTGACCGCGCGGGATGCGCATGGGCGATTCGTACTCAAGCGCGACGCGGGTTACGAGCGCCTGGATTTCGTCGTCGTCTTCGACATAGGGTGCGAGCATGCGCGCCAGATCGCCGAGCAGGGCTTCGGCGCCGGCTGCGAGCAGGCGCGCGGCATGATCGCTGCCGCCGGCGAGATAGTGCGCGGCGGACAGGTCGGCGTACTCCAGCGCCATGACCAACTTGGGGAGGTCGGGGGACAGGCTCATCGGGGGCGGGGTCTTGTAGGACTCCAGGACGTTGTGCATGCGACTTCGACGTTAGTGTAGACAGATGTGCCAAGCTTTGGCCCCGGATTGTCTCCAGTTGTTCCTGTTGCGGATGGAGGAGATCCCCCCAGGTTCCAAGCTGGTGTATACCCTAGCCAAAAGGAGAACGATATGAAGAACTTGATGCAACGTCGTGAAATGCTGCTGGGCATGGGCGCCGGCCTGCTGACGCCGGTCGTGCCGGCCTGGGCTGCCAATGATGACGACAAGACCTACGACCAGGATTCCGTGCTGAAGGCCGCCACAGACTTCTTTGGCAACACGACCGAAGGCCTGGCCAAGGTGATCGAGAAAGCCTTCAAGGAACAAGGTCGCCCGAACGCCTACATCAAGGGCGAGGAAGCCTCCGGCGCATTGACCGTGGGCCTGCGCTACGGCGAAGGCGAACTGGTGCAGAAGGCCGGTGCTGGCCGCAAGGTCTACTGGGCCGGGCCGTCCATCGGTTTCGATGCCGGCGGCAATGCGTCCAAGGTCTTCACCCTCATCTACAAGCTGCCCAACGTGGACGCCTTGTTCCAGCGCTTCCCGGGCGTGGACGGCAGCCTCTATTACATCGGCGGCGCGGGCATCAACTACCAGCGCCGCGACGGCATCACGCTGGCGCCGATCCGCCTCGGCGTGGGCCTGCGTGCCGGTGCGAGCGTGGGCTACGTGCACTACCGCCGCGAGAAGTCCGTGAATCCCTTCTGAGGATGTGAAAACTCACCCATAACCCCACGGAAGCAGGGTCGAAATGACAGGGCAACAATAGCTGTCAAGAATCTTTCAGAAGCTGGAAATTCAGGAAGGAAACTGCCATGAACCTGCTTTCGAGAATCAACCGCTCTGCCCACCATTTCCGGGAAGGCATCCACCTGCCGTGGTCCGACGACGGCCCGTTCACGCCGTCGGGCCAGCTCGTCATGTTCGTGACGCTCGCCAGCGTTGCGGCGGCGGTGGTATTGGTAGCTGTCTGACCTTGTAGCGCTGCCCGATTGAGGGCAGCATCGTGGGGCACTCAAGGCCCCTCGAATGACTCCCAACATCATCCCCAGCACGGGCGAACTCTTCGCCCAAGCCACGCCGGCCACATTGCCGGCGCAAGAGATCAGCACCGAGGTGCTGCTCGAGAAATACGCCAAGGGCGACGAGGCCACGCTCGACGAATTGCGAGAGCGAGTGGCACGCGCGCTGGCCCAGGCCGAAAAACCCGCCGATCGCGAGGCCTGGGCCGCCAAATTCTTCGATGCCCAGAAGCGCGGCTTCATCCCCGCAGGGCGCATCCTCTCCGCCGCCGGCACCGATCTCGCGGCCACGCTGATCAACTGCTTCGTCCAGCCCGTCGGCGATTCCATCGCGACAGCGGAAGAAGGCCATCCCGGCATCTACACCGCACTGACCGAAGCGGCAGAGACCATGCGCCGTGGTGGCGGCGTGGGCTACGACTTCTCGCGCATCCGCCCCAAGGGCGCGTGGGTGGGTTCCACGCAAAGCCACGCCTCGGGCCCGGTCAGCTACATGCGGGTGTTCGATCGCAGTTGCGAGACCGTGGAAAGCGCCGGCAGCCGCCGCGGCGCGCAGATGGGCGTGCTGCGCTGCGACCATCCGGACATCGAGGACTTCATCCACGCCAAGGACCAGGGCGATCTGTCCAACTTCAACATCTCCGTCGGCGTGACGGATGCGTTCATGCAGGCCGTTATCTCTGACGGGCCAGTGGAGCTGGCGCATCGCGCCCAGCCGGGGCAATCGCAGCGTGAGGCCGGCGCCTATCAGCGCGGCGACGGCCAATGGGTCTATCGCAAGGTCCGCGCCCGCGATCTGTGGGACCAGATCATGCGGTCTACCTACGACCATGCAGAACCGGGCGTTCTCTTCCTTGATCGCATCAACGAGGACAACAACCTGCACTACTGCGAGGCGATTGCGGCGACGAATCCCTGTGCAGAGCAGCCGCTTCCTCCCTACGGTTGCTGCTGCCTCGGCTCCGTCAACCTCACCACCTTCGTCCGCGACCCCTTCGGGCCCAAGGCCAGCTTCGACGAGGCCGGCTTTGCTGACGTCTGCGCCGTCGCCACGCGCATGCTCGACAACGTGCTCGACACCACGCCGTGGCCGTTGCCGGCGCAGGCGCGCGAGGCCTCGAATAAGCGCCGCGTGGGCCTGGGCTTCACGGGCCTGGGCGATGCGCTGGTGATGCTGAACCTGCGCTACGACAGCGAAGCCGCGCGCACGATGGCCGCGCGCATCAGCGAGGTGATGCGCGATGCGGCGTATGCGGCGTCGAGCGACATCGCTGCGGAGAAGGGCGCCTTTCCGCTCTTCAATGCCGAGCTGTATCTCTCCGGTGGCAGCTTTGCCTCGCGCCTGCCAAAAGCGCTCAAGGACAAGATCCGCGCGCAAGGCCTGCGCAACTCGCACCTGCTGTCGATCGCGCCGACCGGCACGATCAGCCTGGCCTTCGCCGACAACGCCAGCAATGGCATCGAGCCGCCGTTCAGCTGGAGCTACACGCGCAAGAAGCGCGTCTCGCAACTGGAAGGTGGCGGCTTCAAGGAGTACGCGGTCGAGGATCACGCCTGGCGGCTCTACCGCCATTTGTTTGGCAAGGACACGCCGCTGTCCGAGTCCTTCGTGACGGCGCTGGAACTTGAGGCGGCCGACCACGCTTCGATGGTCTCGGCCGTGGCGCCCTACATCGACACCTCGATCTCGAAGACCGTCAACGTGCCGGCCGACTATCCCTACGAGGATTTCCAGGACCTCTACATCCAGGCCTGGCAGGGCAAGCTCAAGGGTCTGGCGACCTACCGTCCGAACTCGGTGCTCGGCAGCGTTCTCAGCGTCGATGCGGGCACGACAGCCAAGAAGCCCGAGCCGCTGGCCGTGGATGGTGCCAACCAGCGCCTGCTGCTCGACCGCCTGCCCAAGGCCGTGCTCGATTCGCTGCGCTGGCCCAGCCGCCCGGAGATGCCCGGCGGCAATCCGGCCTGGAGCTACATGATCCGCCACCCGCATGGCGACTTCGCGCTCTTCGTTGGCGAGATGCCGGCCGAGGGTCTGGACGCCGGCCTCTTCGGCCGCAACCTGCCCTTCGAGGTCTGGGTCAATGGCGCCGAGCAGCCGCGCGGGCTTTCGGCGCTGGCGAAGACGCTCTCCATGGATTTGCGCACCAACGATTCGGCGTGGCTTCGCTTGAAGCTCGAAGCCCTGGCCACGGTTGCCGAAGAGCGCGCCTTCGCGATGCCCATGCCGCCGGGCGGCGAGCAAAGGCTCTTCCCTGGCGTGGTCGCCGCCACGGCAGCCGTGATCCGCTGGCGCTGCGAGCAGCTCGGCGCACTGCAGGACGGCGGCCCCACGCCGGTGATCGACGCGATGTTCAGCCGCGAGGAACCGCGCACCAGCGTCAGCGGCACGCTGGCCTGGGCGGTGGACGTGGAGAACCCGGCGACCAATGAGCAATTCACGCTGACGCTGAAGGAGGTGAGCCTGCCCACTCCCGAAGGCGGACGCGTCACGCGCCCCTGCGCCATGGGCTTCTCCGGCAACTACCCCAAGGCCTTCGACGGCCTGGCGCGGCTGCTCTCGTTGGACATGCGCGTGATGGACCCCGGCTGGATCGGCATGAAGCTGCGCAAGCTGCTCAACGTCGGCGAACCACTGGGCCATTTCATGGCGCCGGTGCCGAGTCTTTCGGCCGAGCGGCGCCAGCAGATCTGGCCCTCCACCGTGGCCTACGTGGCGCGACTCATCATCCACCGGTACGCCATGCTCGGCGTGCTGGATGAAGCCGGCCTGCCGCTCGTCGACATGGGCCTGCTGCAGGCGCCGAAGTCGAAGGCCGCGCAAGCAGGCTTGCAGATCGAGGCCATGGCCGGCCGTGCCTGCCCCGAATGCGGCAATCACACCATGATCCACAAGGACGGCTGCGATTTCTGCACCGCCTGCGGCTACGTGGGCCAGTGCGGCTGAAGCGCTGACAAGCCCCCACGCCGGCGCGGCGCGCCCGCGCTGGCTACAGTGCGCCACATGAAGATCGATTTCGTCTCCGACGTCTCCTGCCCCTGGTGCGCCATCGGCCTCAAGTCCCTGGAGCAGGCGCTGTCCCGCCTGCCCGAGCTGCCGATCGAGCTGCATTTCCAGCCCTTCGAGCTGAACCCCAGCATGGTCCCCGAGGGTGAGGACATCAACGAGCACCTGGGCCGCAAGTACGGCCTGCCGCTCGCACAGCTCGAGGTCAACCGTCAGCGCATCCGCGAACGCGGCGCGGCGGTGGGCTTCGACTTCGCGCAGGGCGCGCGCAGCCGCATCTACAACACCTTCGACGCCCATCGCCTGCTGCACTGGGCCGGCACGCTGGCCGACAGTGACGCACAGCACCGCCTGAAGCTCGCGCTCTTCGGTGCCTACTTCACCGAAGGCCGCGACCCGAGCGACCACGCCGTGCTGGTGGAAAAGGCCGTTGCCGCGGGCCTGGACGCCGCCGCGGCGCGCGAAGTGCTGGAAAGCGGCCGCTATGCCGAAGACGTGCGTGAGGCCGAGGCCTTCTACCAGTCGCAGGGCATCAACTCGGTGCCGGCCATCATCATCAATGACCAGCATCTGATCTCCGGCGGACAGCCGCCCGAAGTCTTCGAACAGGCCTTGCGCCAACTGGCAGCACAAGCCCAGGCTTGATTTCAAGCGCTGGACGGCGGTAGATGTCGCTGATACAAGTTACATCTGTCCCGTGTTTGTCCAGGAGCGTCGCCTGCCATGTCCGAGCTGCCCGTCTTTGTCGACGTCGAGGCGTCTGGCTTCGGCCGGGGGAGTTACCCGATCGAGATCGGCTTCGTGGACGGTGACGGCCGGGCGTTTTGCTGCCTGATCCATCCCGTGCCCGACTGGCGCCACTGGGATGACGGGGCCGAGGCCCTGCACGGCATCAGCCGCGACCTGCTGATGCGCCACGGCCGGCCGCCCGAGTGGGTGGCCGCCGAGATGAACGCCCGGCTGCGCGGCAAGACGGTCTACTGCGACGGCTGGGCCCACGATTACCCGTGGCTGGCGCGCCTCTATGACAGCGCCGACCTGGTGCCCAGTTTCGAGCTGCGCGACCTGCGCCAGCTGCTCAGCGACGAGGAAGCCGCACGCTGGCACGAGGTCTGCGATCAGGTGCGGGCCGAGCAACTGATGGGTCGCCATCGCGCAAGCAGTGACGCGAAGGTGCTGCAACTCACCCTCAGGAGGCTGCGCGAGCATGGGTAGACTTGGGGCATGAGCGCCGAAGCCAGCACCAACTCTCCCAGCCTGCCCGACCTGCAACGCAAGCGAGCGCCGCTGCAACCGCGGGCGGTGGAGACTTTCGAGCGCATCCTGTCCGCCTGCGCCGAGCTGCTGGCCGAGGTCGGCATCGAGCGGCTCTCCACCAACCTGGTCTGCCAGCGGGCCGGCATCTCACCGCCGGCGCTTTATCAGTACTTCCCCAACAAGTACGCCATCCTGCACGAGCTGAGCCTGCGCCTGATGTCGCAGCAGAACCACCTGCTGCGCCCCTGGGCCGTGCCCGAGACCTTCAAGCTACCGGAGGCTGAGTTCGCCGCGGGTGTGGCCAGCCTGCTCACGCAGATGCACGAGCTGACCGAGCACGCCTCCGCCGGCATGTGGGTGACCCGTGCACTGCGTGCCGTGCCGGCCCTGCAGCCCGTGCGGCTGCAATCCAACGAGGCCGTGACGGACCTGATGCTGGAGCCTTTGATGCTGGCCCATCCGAACATCGACCGCGCCCGCGCCCGCCTCACCGTCCGCTTGGTGTTCGACTCGCTCTACACGGCGCACGAGGTGTTGTTCGACGATCCGCAGCTCGAAGTCGCCGCCGTGGCCGCCACCATGGGCGAGATGGCGGCAGGCCAGATCAAGCGCCTGATCGATTCGGCCAAGCGCTGAGGTCCAGCCAGCGCAGCGGCGGCGGTTCGCCTTCGCAGGCCAGTGCTGCGGCACAGTCGCTCGCCCAGTCAGCAATCGTCAGATCGCAGAGATTCCAGACAGCCCCTGAGGGATCGCGCAGCGGCAGCGCTGCCAGGGTGCGTGGGTCCACCGGCACGTCGGTCACCTGCAATGCCCGCGCCGAAAAGCCAGTGCCCAGCCCCTTGAGCCAAGCCTCCTTGCGCGTCCAGCCAGCGTAGAAGCCCATGCGTCGAGCGTCTGCGGGCAAGGCCGCCAGCGCGGCTTGCTCGGCCGCTGAGAAAGCGGTGCCCGCCATGTCCAGCCAGGGCAGATCCGGCGCCCGCAGTTCCACATCGATGCCCACCCGGCGGCCCAGCGCAAAGGCGCAGAGCATCAGACCGTGCGTGTGCGCGAGGTTGAATCTCAAGTCCGGCAGGCCGGCGCCCGCGGTCAGCTCAGGTTGGCCGTTAGCGCTCAAGCTGATGGGCACCTCGCCGGGTGCCAGACCCAGGCAATGGCCGAGCCGACGACGCAGCGCGGCGCGCGATTGCATGAACGTGGCGCGAGCGGCCGGCGCACGGAAGCGCCCGGCGCGCTCACGTTCGTCCGGGCTCAGCAGACCTGCCAGATCGCCTGCGCCTTCGTCGAGCACCAGCCAGCCGATCTCGACCGTACCGTCCGCCAGCCCTCCAAGCGCCAGCTCAGGCATGGGCGAGCAGGTCGCGCACGCGCTCGGCCACCTTGTCCACGTGCGGCGCGCGCAGCATGGCACCGGTGTCCTTGCCCGGCACGTGTGCCACTTCGAAGCGGCCTGTGCAGCGGCTGCGCCAGTAGTCGGCAATCGCCTGCAGCTCGCTGGAGCTGTAGCGTTCGCCCATCAGCAGCGCGGTGCGCCCGGCGTAGGTCTCGGGCACGAAGCGACCCAGCGCCGCCGAGGTCGCTTCGCGCACGCGGTTGACCTGCAGCTCCTCGCGCGATTCGCGCAGCAGGTCGCGGCGGCGGTAGATCTCGCGCAGCACGTCGATCTTCTGGCGCAGGAACTCGCGCCGCCGCTCGCGGTCCATGGTGGTCAGCAGGCGCAGCGCCAGCCAGCCGCGCGCCAGCACGAAGCGCGGCACGGCCAGCGCGCGCCACAGCGAGTAAGAGCTCATGCGCCGCGTGCGCTGGGCACCGCTGGGCGGCGGGTCGACCATCAGCAGGTGCTCGACGGCGAAGCCATCGGACTCGAGCTGGCGCGCCAGCTCGTGCACGACCAGCGCGCCTGCGCAGGCGCCCATCAGCACGCAGCGTCGCTCGCCCGCGCGGTTGCGGATCTCGCCGAGCAGCTTCGCCACCACCTCGTTCACCTGCGCCTGCGGCGCGCTCTCGCCGGCCAGGCCCGGCATCTCCAGGCTGTAGAAGGGATGGCCGCTGCCCAGCCGCGCGGCGAGCGCCTCGGCGCCCACGTAGTTGCCGCCGACGCCGAGCATGGCGTAGATCGGCGGCTTCTCGCCCTGGCTGCGCACCGGCACCAGCAGGTGCGAGCCCTGGCCCAGCTGCTGCTGATCCAGCGCCGCGGCCAGGCGGCCGATGCTGCGCGTCTCGAACAGCAGCGAGAGCGGTGGCCGTGCGCCCAGGCGTGTGCCCAGCTCCGCGAAGATCGCCGCCGCCGCCAGCGAATGGCCGCCGATGTCGAAGAAGTCCTCGTCCACGCCGATGTGCTCGCGGCCCAGCTGGCGCTTCCACACGTCGGCGATCAGCAGCTCGGTCGGGCTGCTCGGCTCGCGGCCGCGCGAAGTCTCGGCGCTGTCCTGGGCCGCATGCGCGGCCAGCGCCGTGCGATCGACCTTGCCCGCCGGCGTGAGCGGCAGGGCGGGCAGCGGCACCAGGCTTGAGGGCACCATGTAGGCCGGCAGCAGCCGCGCCAGATGATCGCGCAACGCCGGCATCGCAAGCGACCCGCCCGCGCGCGGCACCACAAAGCCCACCAGCTGCTTCGACGCTCCGGACCCGCGCAGCACCACAGCCGATTCGGCCACCTGCGCGTGGCTGTTCAATGCGAATTCGATCTCGCCTGGCTCGATGCGGAAGCCGCGCAGCTTGAGCTGCGCGTCGAAGCGGCCGAGGAACTCGACCGTGCCGTCGCCGCGCCAGCGCACCCGATCACCGGTGCGATAGCGCCGCTGGCCGCCGCCGCTCACGAAGCGCTCGGCCGTCAGCTCGGGCCGGTTCAGATAACCGCGCGCCAGGCCTTCGCCTTCGATGCAGAGCTCGCCCGGCGCGCCGACGGGCACGCGCCGCTGCCGCGAGTCCAGCACTTCGACGCGGGTGTTGGCGATCGGTTTGCCGATCGGCACCGAGGCGCCGATCGTGGTGGCCCGCGTCATCGCGTAGCAGCAGGTGAAGGTCGTGCCTTCGGTCGGGCCGTAGCCGTTGATCAGGCGATGGCCTTCGGGCAGCACGGCGAGCAGGCGCCGTACATGTTCGGTGGAGAGCGCCTCGCCGCCGGCCAGGATCTGCCGCACGCCAAAGAGCGCCTCCAGCTCGTGCTCCACCATCTGGTGGAACAGCGCCGCCGTCAGCCACAGCGTGCTGATGCGCTCGCGTCGCAGCGTCTCGCCGAGCTCGGCCAGCTGCGGTACGCCGGATGGATACAGCACCAGCGTGGCGCCGTTGAGCAGGCTGCCCCAGAGCTCGAAGGTGGAGGCGTCGAAGGAGATTGGCGCGAGCTGCAGCAGCCGCTCGGAGGCGTTGAGGTGCACGTAGTCGGTGTTGCGGACCAGGCGCGTGACGCTGTGCTGCTCCACGCACACGCCCTTGGGCTTGCCGGTCGAGCCCGAGGTGTAGATCACGTAGGCCAGGTCGGCGCCGCTGGCTTCCGGCAGCGGGGTGCTTGCGTCCGCGTCCAGCGCTGCAAGGTCGGGCAGGCTCAGCACGCGGCAGTCGGTGTTGCCGATGTGAGCCTGCTGATCCGCACTGGCCAGCACCAGGGCCGGCTGCGCGTCTTGCAGCATCAGCGCGAGACGCGCCGGTGGGTAGTCGGGATCCAGCGGCAGATAGGCGCCGCCGGCCTTCAAGATGCCCAGCACCGCGATGACCATGTCCATCGAGCGGGGCATGCACAGGCCCACGAGCATGCCGCGCGCCACGCCCGCTGCGCGCAAGGCGCGCGCAACGGCATCGGCCTGCGCATCGAGCGCGTCGTAGCTCAGCTCCTGCTCCTCCATGCTCAGGGCCACCGCGTTCGGCGTGCGCGCGGCCTGCTCGGCGAAGAGGGCGGCGATGCCCGGCTCGGCCGGGTAGGTGCGGGCCGTGCTGTTCCAGGCGGCTATTTGGCGTTCATCGTCCTCGCTGGCTGAAAGCAGCGTCGACAGGGAGTCGGTCGGCGCGGCGATGGCGGCCTGCATCGTGTGCAGCCAGGCGTCGACGAGCCGGCGCAGCGTGGCCATCTCGAAGACGTCGGTGTTGCAGTCCCACTTGACCGTGATGCGCTCGTCGCGCGCAGCAGTGCCGCTGGTCACACCGATCAGCTGCTCCGCATGCGGGATCACGATCACGTTCATGTCGAACTTGGCCGATCCGTTGTGCGGGTACTCGACCTCGCCCGTCAGTCCCGGCATGGCAACGGGCGGCAGCTTGCTGTCGTGGAAGCTGAAGGCCACCTGGCAGAGCGGGTTGCGCGAGCGATCGGGCGGCACGCCCATGGCTCGGGCAATGGCCTCGAAGGGAATGTCCTGGTGGGCAAAGGCCTTCAGGCAAGCCTGCTGCGCGCGGGCAAGGAGGGCCTCGAAGCTGCTGTCCTCGCCCAGCATCAGGCGCAGCGGCAGCATGTTGACGATCATGCCCATCAGCTCTTCGGTGTCGGCATGCTGGCGATTGGCATAGCCGGCGCCGATGACGACCTCCTGCTGCGCGGCGAAGCGACCCAGTGTGGCGGCAAACGCAGCCAGCATGACGGTGAACAGCGAGGTCTGGCGCGAGCGCGCAAAGGCTCGCAGGTCGCGCGCGAGGCCCAAGGGCACTTCAAAGCGGATCTCATCGCCGCGGAAGGTCTGGGCCGGCGGGCGCGGCTTGTCGGTCGGCAGCTCCAGCACCAGGGGCGCGCCCTGCAGCGATTCCTTGAAGTAGGCGATGCCGGCGTCGTAGCCGCCTGCGGCTTGGCGGCGGCGTTGCCAGCGCGAGTAGTCGCCGAACTGCAGCGGCAGCTCGGGCAGCGGCGAGGGTTGGCCGTCGTGATAAGCCGTGTACAGCGCCATCAGCTCGCGCGCGAAGACGGCGAAGGACCAGCCGTCATGGATCAGGTGGTGCTCCACATGGGCCAGCACATGGTCCTCGGGGCCCTTGCGCACCAAGCTCCAGTACAGCAGCGGCAGCTGGCCGGGATCGAAGCGACGCTCAAAGAGCCGGCGCAGTACGCCGGGGCCGTCGTCGAGCACGTCGACCTTGACCGCGTACGGCGCGTGCACGCGCTGCCGCCAGTCGTCGCCGACGCGGACGAAGCTCGTGCGCAGGCACTCGTGCCGGCGCACGATCTCGGTCAGCGCGCGCTCGATCAAATCGACGCGCAGCGCACCGTGCAGGTGGATCAGCACCTGGTTGTTGTAGGCCAGGGTGTCGGGCACGAGCTCGCTGAAGAACAGGGCCGCATCCTGCGCCAGCGCCGTGGGCGCGAGGTCGTCCGCCGAGCGCGCGACATGCCGGCGCGGGCCGAGATCCGCGGCATGGCCGGCCTGCTGCGCGGCATCGATGCGCGCAGCCAGTGCGGCCACCGTCGGCGCGGCCAGCACATCGCTGACGGCCAACGGCACGCCGAAGGCTTGCGACAGCCCCACGCAGGCGCGCGCCACCAGCAGCGAATGCGCGCCGAGCTCGAAGAGGTTGTCCTGCACGCCGATCTCTGCGCCGTCCAGCAGCTCGGCCCAGAGCGCGGCGACGCGAGCCTCCGTGGCATTGCGCGGCTGATCGGCGGCGCCGTTCATGCGGTCTTCGCGACGTGGCAGGGGCAACGCGGCGCGGTCGAGCTTGCCGTTGACGGTCAGCGGCCAATCGGGCACGGCGATGAAGGCCGCCGGCAGCATGTAGTTTGGCAGCGTGGCGGAGAGCAGGCCGCGCAGGCCGCCTGGCGAGGCGTGGCTGCCGTCTTCGGTGACGAGATAGGCCACCAGCTCCTTGGCGTCGGCCTCGGAGCTTTCGCGCAGCAGCACCCTCGCCTGGCGCACGTTGGGGCAGCGTTCCAGCGCGGCGGCGATTTCGCCGAGCTCGATGCGGTAGCCGCGGATCTTCACCTGCTCGTCCGCGCGGCCGCAGAAGACCAGCTGACCGTCCGCCCGCAGCCGCGCCAGGTCGCCCGAGCGGTAGAGCCGGCCGTGCTCGCTCTGGATGAAGCGCGCGGCGTTCAACTCCGGCCGGTTCAGGTAACCGCGTGCCACACCGGGCCCGCCGACATGGATCTCGCCGATCTCGCCTGCCGGTACGGGGCGCTGTGCTTCGTCGAGCAGATGGACCTGAAGGTCCGGTATCGGCACGCCGATGACGCTCTCTTCGCCGAGGTCGCCGGGCTTCACGGGGGAGAAGGTCACGTGGACCGTGGTCTCCGTGATGCCGTACATGTTGATGAGCTGCGCTTGCTCGCCGTGTGCGTCGAACCACGGCGTCAGGCGGCTGAACTCCAGCGCCTCGCCGCCGAAGATCACCCAGCGCAGCGCGGGCAGCGCGCGCTCGGGCGCCGTGCGGTTGGCTTCGATCAGCGCGTAGAAGGCCGAAGGCGTCTGGCACAACACGCTGACGCCTGCATCCTGCAGCAGCGCATGGACGCCCGCCGGATTGCGCGCCAGTTCGGCAGGCACGAGCACGGCCATGCCGCCGTAACGCAGCGCGCCCCACAGCTCCCACACGGAGAAGTCGAAGGCCAGCGAATGGAAGACCGTCCACACGTCTTCGGCACCGAACTGGAACCAGTGTTGCGTGCTGCGGAAGAGCCGGTCGACGTTGCGGTGCGTGATCAGCGTGCCCTTGGGCTTGCCGGTGGAGCCGGAGGTGTAGATCACGTAAGCGAGGTGTTCGGGCCGCGCCTCGATCGGCAGGCCGGGCGGAGTTGCGGCCTCGCTCGGCGTTGCCGGTTCGTCCAGCCACAGCACCTGGGCCTTGGCGTCAATCAGGCTCTCGGCGATGCGTTCGCGCAGGGCCGAGTAGGCGACGACCAGCCGGGGCCTGGCGTCCTGCAGGATGAAGCGGTTGCGCAGCGGCGGGTTGGCGGGGTCCAGCGGCACGTAGGCGCCGCCGGCCTTGAGGATGGCGATCAGGCCGACGATGGCTTCCAGCGTCCGTTCGACGAACAGGCCCACCAGCACGTCGGGTCCCACGCCCTGGCGCCGCAGGCGCTCGGCCAGGGCATCCGCCCGGGCGTTGAGTTCGCCGTAGCTGAGGCTCTGCATGCCGCAGCGCAGCGCGATGCGCTCGGGGCTGGATGCTGCGTGTGCCTCGAAGGGCGCGTGCAGGAGGGTGCTGCCTTTGTCGAGCTTGAGGTCCATTTGCGTGCCAAGAAGGGGCCTCGGGCCCGATTGCTGACGCCTTCACAGGACTGACAAAAATAGCAGACTGGGGACCTTCTGTGTTGTCCGACCGAGGTGATCCTTCCCCTTGCTTGAAGGGGAAATTGCCATCAGGCGCCCTCGGCCGCCTAGCCGGACAGGCCGTCCGTCGGTGTTTGTGCCAACTCGCGCAGGCAGCGCAGGCACAGGCAATCGTCGAACTGGCCAGCGATGCTTTCGCGCAACTCGGGCGTCAGTTTCAACTCGAAGCAATCGCAATGCCCGTCCTGCGCGCCGCAATGGAAACTGCCGCCGCAGCGCGGGCAGGTGTCGTTCAGGGGCGCGGTTTGCATCACGAACGCCTCAGGACTTGAACAGCCCAGCGTGCTCATCGCGCAGCAGCTTCTTCTGCACCTTGCCCATGGTGTTGCGCGGCAGCTCGGCCACGAGGAAGAGCTGCTTTGGCACCTTGAAGTTGGCGATGGAGCGCTTGAGCGTGCCGATGATGGCTTCTGCATCGAGCGCGGCGCCGGCCTTGGGCACGACGACGGCGACCACGGCTTCGCCGAAGTCCGGGTGCGGGACGCCGATCACAGCGGATTCGGCCACGCCTTCCATGTCGTTGATGTAACCCTCTACTTCAGCGGGGTAGACGTTGTAGCCGCCGCTGATGATCAAGTCCTTGCTGCGGCCGACGATGGTCACGTAGTCCTCGCCGTCATGGCGGCCGACGTCGCCGGTCTTGAACCAGCCGTCCGGCGTGAATTCCTCGGCCGTCTTCTCCGGCATGCGCCAGTAGCCGCCGAACACATTGGGGCCACGCACCTGGATGTTGCCGATCTCTTCCGCTGCGCAGTCGCGGCCCTCGTCGTTCACGATGCGCAGGCCCACGCCTGGCAGCGCGGGGCCCACCGTGCCGCCCTTGCGGCCGCTCTCGGGCTGGTAGGGGTTGGAGGTCAGCATCACCGTCTCGCTCATGCCGTAGCGTTCCAGGATGGTGTGGCCAGTGCGCTCCTGCCAGTCGCGGAAGGTTTCCATCAAGAGCGGCGCGGAACCGCTGATGAAGAGCCGCATGTGGCGGCAGGCCTGGCGCATCAGCGCGCTCTCGCCCAGCATGCGCACGTAGAGCGTGGGCACGCCCATGAAGACGGTGGATTCGGCCAGCCGGTCGATGACGGCGCGCGGCTCGAACTTGGCAAACCAGATCATCCGGGCGCCGGCCAGCAGCGCGCTGTGCGAGGCCACGAACAGGCCGTGCACGTGGAAGATCGGCAGCGCGTGGATCAGGACATCGTGGCTGTTCCAGCCCCAGGCCTCGTGCAGCACGCGGGCGTTGGAGAGCAAGTTGCCATGGCTGAGCATGGCGCCCTTGCTGCGACCGGTGGTGCCGCTCGTGTAGAGGATGGCGGCCAGATCGTCTGCGTTCTTGTGCACGATCTCGTGCTGATCGCTGCAATGCGCGGCGCGGTCCAGCAGGCTGCCGCTGCGATCTTCGTTGAGCGTGAAGACATGGCGCGTGCCGGCACGGAAGGCGATCTTGCTGATCCAGCCGAAGTGCCTGCCCGCGCAGACGAAGACAGCCGGCTCGGCGTTCTCGATGAAATATTCCAGCTCCGAGGCCTGGTAGGCCGTATTGAGCGGCAGGTAGACATAACCGGCTCGCAAGACGGCGAGGTAGAGCATCAGCGCTTCCACGCTCTTTTCCGTCTGCACGGCGATGCGGCTGCCCGCGGGCAGTTCCAGCGAGACGAGCAGGTTGGCCAGCATGGCCGTGCTGCGTTCCAGATCACGCCAGCTGTAGGCCCCGCCACCGGCGTCCGCGCATTCGATGGCGATGGCTTCAAGCCGGCTCGGGAAGGCGGAACGCAGGGCGGCGAACAGGTTGGCGTTGCTCATCATGGCCGCATTGTGGCCTCGCCCAACAACACTCCGGCTTGGGGATTCAGCCGATCGGATCAAGAATCAGCAACACAAAGAAACATGGGCTGAAACCCCGGAGGAGACGCGGCATGAACAAGACCTGGACCCTGGCCGCCCGGCTGCGCATCGCCGTCGCGGCGATCCTGCTGGGCTTCGTGCTGCTGATCGCGCTGCTGAGCTCGCGCTCCTCGAGCAGCCTGATGGCGGTGAAGATGCTCAACACCGTTGACCAGGTGAAGGCCGCCGAGACCATCGCCAAGGGCTACTACGACAAGTCCCGCGGCGGCGGCATGTCGGAGGCCGATGCCAAGGCAGCAGCGGCCACCGAGATCGGCAAGATCCGCTACTCCGGCGGCGAGTACCTGTGGATCAACGACATGGGCCCGCGCATGGTCATGCACCCGATCAAGCCCGAGCTCAACGGCAAGGACCTCAGCGGCAACAAGGACCCGACCGGCAAGGCGCTGTTCATGGAGATGGTGCAGACCGTCAAGGCGGCCAAGGCCGGCTATGTGGACTACCTCTGGCCCAAGCCCGGCGCCACCGACCCCGTGCCCAAGCGCTCCTATGTGCAGGGCTTCGAGCCCTGGGGCTGGGTGATCGGCTCGGGCGTGTACGTGGACGACGTGGCCGCCGTGGTGCGCAAGGATGCGACCGTGACTCTGGTGCTGGTGATCCTCGTCGGCTTGGGGGTCGTGGCGGCGGTGGAGGTCTTTGTGCGGCGCCTGCGCTCGCGCCTGGGCATCGTGCGCGAAGTGATGCACGCCGTGGCCGATGGCGATCTGCGCAGCCAGGTGGACGCCGGCCCGCGCGACGAGATCGGCGAGGTGATGAGCGAAGTGGCTGCCATGCAGCAGCGGCTGATGGAGCTGGTCAAGGGCATCCGCGACGCCACCGAATCCATCGGCGTTGCTTCTTCCGAAGTGGCCACGGGCAGCCAGGACCTGTCGGCCCGTACCGAGCAGACGGCGGCCAATCTGCAGCAAACGGCAGCCTCCATGCAGGCGCTGACCGAACGCGTGCAGCACTCCGCTCAGGCCGCCCGTCAGACCCACGAGCTGGCCGACACCGCGGCTGGCCAGGCACGGCAGGGCGCGGGCGTGATGGAGCAGGTGATCACGACGATGGACGGCATCTCCAGCGCCAGCCGCAAGATCGCGGACATCATCGCCGTCATCGACGGCGTGGCCTTCCAGACCAACATCCTGGCGCTCAACGCTGCCGTGGAAGCGGCGCGTGCGGGTGAGCAGGGCCGCGGCTTTGCCGTCGTGGCCGGCGAGGTGCGCACGTTGGCGCAGCGTTCGGCGGAAGCGGCGCGCGAGATCAAGGCGCTGATCATGGATTCCGTCGAGCGCGTGGGCGAGGGCACGGCCCAGGTCGGGCGCGGCGGGCAGTCGATGAGTGACATCCTTGCCGCCGTGCAGCGCGTCTCCACCACGGTGGGCGAGATCAGCGCGGCCAGCGTGGCGCAGTCCGACGGCATCGGCCAGGTCAACCAGGCCGTCACGCAGCTGGACACCATGACGCAACAGAACGCGGCGCTGGTGGAGCAGACGGCGGCGGCCGCGGCCTCGCTGCGCGAGCAGGCCGCGACGCTGAATCAGATGGTGGCGGTGTTCAAGACCTGAGCGGAACGAGCCGCCCGATCAGATCAGATCAGTTCTGTTCGGGCAGATTGAGCCAGCGCCCGAGGTGGCGGCGCAGCGAGGCGAAGTCCAGCGGCTTCGTCAGATGCTCGTCCATGCCAGCCGCCATGCTCGCGCTCACGTCACTTTCAAGCGCATGGGCGGTCAGCGCCAGGATCGGGAAGCGCGGCAGTTCGCCGGCCGCCTGCATCGCACGCAGGCGGCGCGCGCATTCCAGGCCGTCCATGCCGGGCATCTGGATGTCCATCAGCACGAGGTCGGGCACTTCCTGTCCGCAAGCCTGGAGCGCCTCCAGGCCGTCGTTCGCCAGTCGCGCCCGCACGCCCATGAGCGCCAGGAATTCCATGGCGACGACCTGGTTGATGTGGTTGTCTTCGACCAGCAGCACGACCGGCTGGCCTTCGCGGCGCTGCGGGGTGGCGCCGAAGGTGGAGTTCTGAGAATCGTCGTCTTCGGGGCTGGCGCTGGCCAGAAACGGCCGGATGGGCTCCCCCTCGATCCGAAAAATCTTGATTCCCATGATCTCTCCCGGGGACGACGGCGCGCGATGCTATCGGCCCATTCTCATTGTTTGTATGCCCCGTTCGGGGCTTGGGGCTGATCGTAACCTACTGCCAGCAGCTGTCAGGGGGATCCCTAGAATCGTCGATCCCCTGTCTCCAAAGAGCACCAATGTCCGACGAAGGCCAGATCCGCATCCGCGGCGCCCGCCAGCACAACCTCAAGAACCTCGACCTGGACATCCGGACCGGCGAGCTGACGGTGGTCACGGGCCCCAGCGGCTCGGGCAAGTCCAGCCTGGTCTTCGACACGCTCTATGCCGAGGGCCAACGGCGTTATGTCGAGACCTTCTCGGCCTACGCGCGGCAGTTCCTGGACCGCATGGACCGCCCCGCCGTCGACCGTGTGGACGGTGTGCCGCCCGCCATCGCCATCGACCAGACCAACCCGGTGCGCACCAGCCGCTCGACGGTGGGCACGATGACGGAGCTGAACGATCACCTGAAGCTGCTCTACGCGCGCGCAGCGCGGCTCTTCGACAAACAGACGGCGCTGGAAGTGCGGCACGACACGCCGCAGACCATCTACGACGAGCTGATGGAGCGCACCAAGGCCGCCGATCCGCGCCTGGTGCTCACGTTCCCCGTCACCTTGCCCGCCAACACCACGGCTGAACAGGTCGAGCAATGGCTGGCCGCCAGCGGCTTCACGCGCGTGCAGGCCGAGCGTGAGGTGGACGGCGTGAAGATCCTCGACGTCGTCGCTGACCGCTTCCGCATGCAGGGCGTGGAGAAGCAGCGCGCGATGGAGGCCATCGAGCTGGCCTTGAAGCGCGGCGGTGGTCGCCTGAAGGCCTATGCCGTGCGCGACGAAGCTGACGCTGAAATCTGGAGTTACTCCACCGGCCTGCACTGCCCGGAAAGCGATCTGCGCTATCCCGATCCGCAGCCGGCGCTGTTCAGCTTCAACTCGGCCTTCGGCGCCTGCGAGACCTGCCGCGGCTTCGGCCGCGTGATCGGCGTGGACCTCGGCCTTGTGATCCCCGACGCGCGCAAGACCCTGCGCGGCGGGGCCATCAAGCCGATGCAGACGCCGGCATGGGAAAGCTGCCAGGCTGACCTGATGAAGTACGCCGGTGAGGCCGGCATCCCGCGCGACACCGCCTGGAGCCAGCTGACCGAGGGGCAGAAGGACTGGGTCGTCAACGGCTCGCCGAACTGGAACGGCAACTGGAACCGCCAGTGGTACGGCGTGAAGCGCTTCTTCGAATACCTGGAGAGCAAGGCCTACAAGATGCACATCCGCGTGCTCTTGTCCAAGTACCGCTCTTACACCACGTGCCCGAGCTGCCAGGGCGCGCGGCTCAAGACCGAGGCGCTGCTGTGGCGCGTCGGATCGAAGGCGCTGGCCGATGTGGCGCTGCCGCCGGCCGAGCGCATCCTGCCCGCCGGCGTGGCCTGGAGCCGCGCGCAGCTCGAAGCGCTGCCCGGCCTCTCCCTGCACGACATGATGCAGCTGCCGATCACGAGGCTTGCCCGATTCATGCAGGAGCTGGAGCTGCCGAGCAGCATGCTCGATGAGGCGCTGAAGCTCCTGATGGAGGAGACCACCAAGCGGCTCCAATACCTGGCCGACGTGGGCATTGGCTATCTGACGCTGGACCGCCAGAGCCGCACGCTATCCGGCGGCGAGGTGCAGCGCATCAACCTGACGACGGCGCTCGGCACTTCGCTGGTCAACACGCTGTTCGTGCTGGATGAGCCGTCCATCGGCCTGCACCCGCGCGACATGAACCGCATCAACGAGGCCATGCTGCGCCTGCGCGATGCGGGCAACACGCTGGTCGTCGTCGAGCACGACCCGGCCGTCATGCTGGCGGCCGATCGGATCATCGACATGGGCCCCGGCCCGGGGGAAAAGGGCGGCGAGATCGTCTTCGACGGTACGCCGGAAGAGATCCGCAGCGCTGACACGCTGACCGGCGCCTACCTCGGCGCGCGCAAGAGCGTCGGCATGGGTCTCAAGCGCCTGGTGGAAGAGAGCACGCCCAAGCTGATCGTGCAGGGCGCGCGCGAGCACAACCTGCAGGGCATCGACGTCGAGTTTCCGCTGCAGCGCATGGTCGTGATCACCGGCGTGTCGGGCTCGGGCAAGAGCACGCTGATCCAGGACGTGCTGGTGCCCGCGCTCAACCGCAACTTCGGCCGTGCCAGCGAAACGCCCGGCGCGCACGAGGCCGTGCTGGGCATGGACTTCCTGGCTGACGCCGTGTTCGTCGATCAATCGCCGATCGGCAAGACGGCGCGCTCCAACCCGGCCAGCTATGTCGGCGCCTTCGACGAGCTGCGCAAGCTGTTTGCCGATGCGCCGCTGGCGCGCGAGCGCTCCTACGGCCCCGGCCACTTCTCGTTCAATGCTGGCGACGGCCGTTGCCCGACCTGCGGCGGCTCGGGTTTCGAGCATGTGGAGATGCAGTTCCTCTCGGACGTGTACCTGCGTTGCCCCGATTGCGACGGCAAGCGCTTTCGCGCCGAGATCCTGGAGGTGAAGCTGCTGCGCAAGGACCGCGAGCTGTCGGTTTCGGATGCGCTCGAGTTGACGGTCAGTGAAGCCGTGCAGCTGTTCGCCGAAGACCGTGAGGTCGGCCAGCGCCTGCAGCCGCTGATCGACGTGGGGCTGGAATACCTGCGCCTGGGCCAGCCGGTGCCCACGCTGTCGGGCGGCGAGGCGCAGCGCCTGAAGCTGGCCGGCTTCCTCGCAGAAGCGGCATCTCGCCCGCGCCAGGCCGTGGCCAAGAAGGGCACGCTGTTCCTGTTCGACGAGCCGACCACGGGCCTGCACTTCGACGACATCGCCAAGCTGATGCGCGCGCTGCGCAAGCTGATGGCGGCGGGCCACTCGCTGATCCTCATCGAGCACAACCTGGACGTGATCCGCGCTGCCGACTGGCTGATCGACCTCGGCCCGGAAGGCGGCGAGGGCGGCGGTGCGCTGGTGTGCGTGGGCACGCCGGAAGAGGTCAAGGACCATCCGACCTCGCACACCGGCCAGGCGCTGCGCGAATACGCCGAGGCGATGGATCGCCCGCCCTACGCGGTGGAGGAAGGCCGGCCCTTGCAGGCCGTGGTGCGTGCGCGGCGCAAGGCCGACGAAGCGATCCGCATCGTCAATGCGCGCGAGCACAACCTGAAGTCGCTGAACGTGGCCATCCCGCGCGGCAAGTTCAACGTCATCACCGGCGTCTCGGGCTCGGGCAAGAGCACGCTGGCCTTTGACATCCTCTTCAACGAAGGCCAGCGCCGTTATCTCGAATCGCTGAACGCCTACGCGCGCTCCATCGTGCAGCCGGCCGGACGGCCCGAGGTGGACGCCGTGTGGGGCATTCCGCCCACGGTGGCCATCGAGCAGCGCCTCTCGCGCGGCGGCCGCAAGAGCACGGTGGCGACGACGACCGAGGTCTGGCATTTCCTGCGCCTGCTCTACGTAAAGCTCGGCGTGCAGCATTGCGCCAAGGACGGCGCACCCGTGCGGCCGCAAAGCGTGGAGTCCATCGCGGCCCAGCTGATGCGCGACCACAAGGGGGAGCACGTGGGCCTGCTGGCGCCGCTGGTCGTCAACCGCAAGGGCCTCTACACCGACCTGGCCAAATGGGCCAAGGCGCGCGGGCACACGCACATCCGCGTGGACGGTGAGTTCCTGCCCACCGACAAATGGCCGCGCCTGGACCGCTTCAAGGAACACACGCTGGAGCTGCCCGTGGGCGATCTCGTGATCGCACCGGAGCGCGAGACCGAACTGCGCGAGACGCTGTCGCTGGCGCTGGACCTGGGCAAGGGCGTGCTGCACCTGTTGGCGCCGCTCGACGGGCTGGCGGACACGATGGCAGATGGACAGTCCACGGTTGGCGTCGGCGCGGTGAAGGTGTTCTCCACCAAGCGCGCCTGCCCGGTCTGCGGCACGAGCTACGGCGAGCTCGATCCGCGCATGTTCTCGTACAACAGCAAGCACGGCTGGTGCACGGGCTGCGTGGGTACGGGCCTGGCGCTCACGCGCGAGCAGCGCAAGGAGCTGGACGATTCGCAGATGGGCCGCGACGACAAGGGCCGTGAGCACAGCTTCCCGGCCGAGGAGGCCGAGGTCGAAGGCCTGACGGATGCCGTCTGCCCCGATTGCCACGGCTCGCGGCTGAATCCCGCGGCGCGCGCGGTGAGCTTCGAGGGCGAAGCGATCAGCACGGTGGCGGGCTGGAGTGTTTCCGAAGCGCGCGAATGGATCGCCGGGCTGAACCTGATCGGCCGCGACGCCGACATCGCCCGCGACGTGGTCTCCGAGATCCGCGGCCGGCTGGAATTCCTGGAGGAGGTGGGCCTGGGCTACCTCACGCTGGACCGCGCCGCGCCGACGCTCTCGGGCGGCGAGGCGCAGCGCATCCGCCTGGCTGCGCAGCTGGGCAGCAATCTGCAGGGTGTGTGCTACGTGCTGGACGAGCCGACCATCGGCCTGCACCCGCGCGACAACCAGATCCTGCTCGGCGCGCTGGCGCGCCTGGGCGACAAGGGCAACACGCTGGTGGTGGTGGAGCACGACGAGGACACGATCCGCCGCGCCGAACACATCATTGACATCGGCCCCGGCGCGGGCAAGCGCGGTGGCACGGTGGTGGCCGAAGGCACGGCGGCGGATCTGGCGGCCCAACCCGATTCGCTGACGGGCCGCTTCCTCGCCCGCCCGATGGTGCACCCGCTGCAACCGCGCCGCGAAGTCGAACAAGATGCGCCGAAGTTGCGCGTTATTTCGGCGTCATTGCACAACCTGCAGAACGTGACGGTGGACGTGCCGCTGAAGCGCCTGGTGGCAGTCACCGGCGTCTCGGGTTCGGGCAAGAGCACGCTGGCGCGCGACGTGCTGCTGGCCAACATGGCCGTGGCGGTGCCGTTGCGCAAGTCGCCCTCGAACTGGATCGGTTGCAAGGGCGTGGAGGGCCACGAGCAGGTGGACCGCGTGCTCGAAGTCGACCAGACGCCGATCGGCAAGACGCCGCGCTCTTGCCCGGCCACCTACATCGGCTTTTGGGATGCGATCCGCAAGCTCTTCGCTGAGACGCTCGAAGCCAAGGCGCGCGGCTACGCACCGAACCGCTTCAGCTTCAACACCGGTGAGGGTCGCTGCCCCGGCTGCGAAGGCCAGGGCATGAAGACCATCGAGATGAGCTTCCTGCCGGACGTGAAGATCCCGTGCGACCAATGCCACGGCCGGCGCTTCAACCCGGAGACGCTGGGCGTGACCTGGCGGGGCAAGAGCATCGGCGACGTGCTGGCGATGGAAGTGGACGAGGCCGTGGAGTTCTTCGCCGCCATGCCCAACATCGCGCATCCGCTGCAGTTGCTCAAGGACGTGGGCCTGGGCTACCTGACGCTCGGGCAGCCGAGCCCGACGCTCTCGGGCGGCGAGGCGCAGCGGATCAAGCTGGTCAGCGAACTCGTGAAGGTGCGTGACGACGTGACGCGCCGCGGGCAGAAGAGCCCGCACACGCTTTATGTGCTGGACGAGCCGACCGTGGGCCTGCACATGGCCGACGTGGAGCGGCTCACGCGCGTGCTGCACCGCTTGGTGGCGGGCGGGCATTCGGTGGTGGTGATCGAGCACGACCTCGACGTGATCGCCGAAGCCGACTGGATCATCGACCTGGGCCCCGAAGGCGGCACCGGCGGCGGCCGCGTGGTGCTGGCGGGCACGCCGGAGCAGGTGGTGGTTTCAGGCAGCCACACGGGCCGGGCGCTGGCGCCGGTGCTGGCGCGGGTGCCTCAGCCTGAGCTGGAGGCCGTCGTCTAGGCCTTCGCGCACTTGGCCACGGTGGCCAATGTCCGCGTCGTCACGTCCTTGCCGAAGACCTTTTCGATCAGGCCCATGAAGACCGGATCGTTGGCCAGCGGCACATAGGCGGTGTAGGCCTCGCGGCCGCGCACGAGGAAGACCGAGGCGTGGTCCCGCGCCAGCGGCAGGCCAACGCGCGGCACGGGCGGTTGGCGGAAGAAGCTGACGACGCGCTTGGCTTCCTCGGGAATGGACAGCTCGGTGTAGGGGTCGGCGGCGAGCAGGGCTTCCAGCTCGTCGCGGCTGCGAACGATGGTGTAGAAGCTTCGGCCGAGCTCGCGCGTCATGGCGGCTTCGGCCCGGGCCTCAAGCGCCGCGTCATCGCCGGACGGCGCATCGAAGACCACGTTACCGCTGCCCAGCACCGTGCGCACATTGGTGAAGCCTGCGGATTCGAAGGCGGCCTTGAGCTCGGGCATCTTGCAGTTCATGGCGCTGACGCCACGCAGGAAGGCGATGTAGCGTTTGCTCATGGGGTGGCGCTCCTTTCGAACACGGCATCGGCGGCGCGCACCGATCGCGCGCGCACGCCGAAGCTCTCGATGTTGCACAGCGTCAGCTGATGGTGGGCGCTGATCTGCTCGGCTTCCAGCACGCTGTTGCCCACGGTCGAATGGCCGTCTTCCAGCAGCTGGATCGGATAGCCCAGGGCCAGGCCGCGGCGGGTGGTGGTGTCCACGCAGAAGTCGCTCTGCAGGCCGCAGATGACGAGATCGGTCACGCCGAGGGCTTGCAGGCGTTCGTGCAGATCGGTCTTGTGGAAGGAGTCGGTGGCAGTCTTGCGCAGGCGGAGGTCGCCGTCGGCCACCTTCAGCCGCTCATCGAGCGACCAGCCGGGCGAGCCGTGCAGCAGCAGGCTGTCGTCCTCATGCTGGATGAGCACGACGGGCGCACCGGCGGCGCGCGCATGGCTGGAAGCGATGTTGATCCGGTCGAGCACCTCGTCCACGCGGTGAGCGGCCCAGGTGCCGGCGCACAGAGCGGTCTGGACGTCGATGACGAGGAGGGCAGTGCAGCGTTTGCTGCTGGGGGTGTTCTGGGGGGCTGGCATGCGGCGTGCGGCTTGGATGATCTGCCGCCGATGCTACAGGGATGACGCGGCGTTACAGCAGCGCGGCCAGCCGGTTGAAGAGCACGATGCTCAGGCCGGTGACCATGCCCAGCGCCGCGCCGTGCAGGCCGAAGCGCAGCAGCTCCGACCACAGGGGTGCGGCTTCGTACCGGGACGCCGTGGCTGGCTCGGTGGTCCAGGTGCGCGCGGCGTTCATGCTGCCTTCGGCGAGCTCCCGCAACGAGCTGGTGCAAGAGGGCGCGCTTGGCGGGGCGTACAGCGTGTTCATGTCGTTACTCCCGTCGACCTTGAATTCGTGGAACGCGGCTTCAACAGCGGGTCTGTGGGCTGTCAGCGCAGACTACCGCGAGCAAGGGGGCTTGCCCAAGGGGGGCGTCGAGCTGTGTCATGAAATGCGGTACGGATTGGGCGATAGGCGGACATTGCGAATCTCAAGGCGCTCTGCGGCGATGATGCGAGCCTCACAGACTCCTCCTGCTGATTCCATGCCGATTCGATCGATCCCGCTGGCGCTCGTGCTGATGTTCGCCGCCGCAAGCTCCCAGGCCGATGGCCTTGCGGACCTGAAGGCTGCGCTGTCGAAGCTTGTCTCGAACCAGCCTGTGAAGGCCCGCGTCAGCGTGCAGGTGCAGTCGCAGGAAGGCGAGGGCAAGGAGGCCACGTCGGAACAGGGGGGCGCCAGCCTCACGGTCGAGGACGATGCACAAGGATTGCGCCTGCTGTACGGGGTCGAGTTGCTGGAGAAACTGCGGGCGGAAGACCGTGCCCGCGAGCGCGATCCCAAGGCGCCTGCGCCCACGGGGAGCGTGCTGCGCAACCTCGGCGCGCGCGACGTCCGGACGATGACTTCGGCGGCTGACGCGTTGACGGGCCGGCTGGCGAACGCGACCTTCAAGCAAGAGAGTGCGACGAGCTGGAACGGGCAGCCCGCGCGGCTGCTGAGCTTCGATCTCGTGGCGCCTCCCGATCCCAAGGGCTACATCAAGGAGTCGAACGGCAGCTTGCAGGTCTGGATTGCAGCCGATGGCACACCGCTCGAATCCCAGACCCAGCTCAAGATCAAGGGGCGCGCCATGGTGGTCTTCAGCTTCGAGATGCAGAACTCGACCAAGACCGTCTATGCCCGCTGGGGAGATCGCCTGGTGGCCACGGCCCTGGAGCAGCAGCAAGCCGGCTCGGGCGGCGGGCAGAAGGGCAACTCCAAGACCAGCTACACGCTCCAGCGCTGACCGGAATCCCCGCTACATCGCATTACAAGCTGTTTCACCCCATTTGCGGCAGCGCGTCAAACTGACCCCAGTGCGATTTTTGAGGGGAAGTGCGATGAGCGATGCACAGCGATTCGAGGGGCAACTGGTCATGTGGAACGGGGAGCGGGGCTTTGGTGCCATCGTGCCCCGCCAGGGTGGCCAGGAGCTGTTCGTCCATGTCTCCGCCTTCCCGCGCGATGGCGCTCCGCCGGCCGTGAACGAGCTGGTGAGCTTCGAAATTGTTTCTGATGGTGAGGGCCGCAAGCGCGCCGCCCGCATCAACCGGCTCAAGAAGCGTGCCGGCAGCGACGAAGAGGTCAAGCGCGTGCTGTCGCCCAGTGGCGGTGCCCTGGCCATGCGCCGCCGCCGCGAGGAACGCCGCCGTCGCATCGCCCTTGCCGCCGTTGGTTTTGCGCTGGCCGTGGCGGCGCTGGGCTGGATGCAGTTCGCCAAGGTCGGCACCGAGCCCAACCAGCAGCGCTATGCCGGCGCCGCGACCCCCGCGCGCTGACAGCCGGCCGTCGAGCGAATCCTCCCGAAACTCCTGAACCCTCCCCTTGGCGGCCCTCTCAGGGCCGTTTTTCTTGGCTGCTCCTCCGCACCGGGGGCTTCGGGCATCCACTGACGAAAGTCACTTGGACGCAGGGCATTGGCGATGGCAGGATGCGGGCTCCCCGATTTCCGTCAGGAAGCCCTCCATGCGATTTGCAGCCAAGTTCAGCATCGCGACGGCGGCCCTGTCCCTGTCGGCGGCGGCATTTGCCGCCAGCCCGGACCAGTGGACCGTGCCCGTTGCCACCAAGAAGCTCTCCAACGGCCTCACGGTCGTGGTGTCCGAGGACCACAGCGCGCCCATCGTCGGCGTCTCGGTCGTCTATCACGTGGGCATGCGCCTGGAGCCCAAAAACCGCACGGGCTTCGCCCACCTGTTCGAGCACCTGATGTTCCAGGGCACGCCGGTGGCGCCCAAGGGCGTGTTCGACAAGGTCATCACCAGCGGCGGCGGCCGCAACAACGGCTCCACCCGCGCCGATTTCACCAACTACATCGAGACCGCACCGGTGTCGTCGCTGGAGTCCATCCTCTGGCTCGAGGCCGACCGCATGAAGACGCTGGACTTCAACCCCGAGACGCTGAAGAACCAGCAGGACGTGGTCAAGGAAGAGATCCGCGTCAACGTGAAGAACAGCCCCTACGGCGGCTTCATGTGGATCGATATCGGCCAGAAAGCCTTCGACAAGTGGGAGAACAACCACGACGGCTACGGCAGCTTCCAGGACCTGGAGAACGCCAGCCTCGATGACGTGCGCGCCTTTCACCGCGACTACTACGGCCCCAACAACGCCGTGCTGTCCATCACCGGCGACCTGACGCCCGCACAAGGCTTTGCCCTGGCCGAGAAGTACTTCGGCAAGATCCCCGCCCGCGCCGTGCCCAAGGGCACGGACTACACCGAGGGCCTGAACAAGGCTGAGCGCCGCTTCGAGCAGCAGGATCAACTCGCCCAGGTGCCGGCTGCCGCCATCGCCTGGAAGATGCCCGCCCGCGGCAGCAAGGACCAGGCTCCGATGGCCGTGCTCGGCAACCTGCTGGCCGGCGGTGACGCCTCGGTGCTGTATCAAGGCCTGGTCAAGGGCCGCGAAATCGCCATCAACGTGGACGAGCTCTACGGCCTGACCGATCCCTGGACTTTCGACGGCCCGACGCTCTACGTCTTCTACGCGCTCTACAAGCCGACCAGCAACGTCGATGCGCTGCTGACCGCCGTGGACGAGGAGATCGCCAAGATCGCCAAGAACGGCGTGGACGCCGCCACGCTCAAGCGCGTCAAGACCTCGCTGATCGCGAGCTACTACAACGACATGGAGATGTTCCTCAGCCGCGCCGACCGCCTGGCCAAGTTTCAGACGCTGTGGGGCGACGCCCACGTGGTCAACAAGATCCCCGGCTGGATCGAGGCCGTGACCTCGGCCGACGTGCAGCGCGTGGCGCAGACCTACCTGACCCGCGAGAACCGCACGACCATCGACCGCAAGCCGGCGCCCAAGCCTGCTCTTGCACCCCCCGCCGCAGCGCCCGCTGCCTCCGGCGCCAGCAAGTGAGGAGAACACCCATGAAGAAGCAATTCCAACTGAGCCTCCTCGCCGCTGCCGTGCTCGTCAGTGGTTCCGCTTTTGCCGCGGCCAGCGCCAAGCTGCCGGCCGAGCTGCCGCCCTTCGCCAAGGACAAGGCGCTGCCCGTGCCGCAGATCACCAAGAAGACGCTGTCCAACGGCCTGGAGATCTGGGTCGTGCCGCGCCAGGGCATGCCGCGGGTGGACTATGTGTTGGCGGTGCGTGGTGCCGGCTTCACGGCCGACGGTGCTGAGCAGTCGGGCTTTGCCAGCCTGCTGGCCGGCTTGCTGAACGAGGGCACGGGCAAGCGCGATTCGCGCGCCATCGCTGAAGCTGCTCAAGGCCTGGGTGGCAGCGTCGCTGCCTCGAGCGGCAATGACGGCATCACTGTCGTCGCCAATGCCCTGGCCTCGAACGCCGCTCCGATGATGAACCTCATGGCCGAGATCGCCCGCACGCCGGCCTTCGCCGACGGCGAGGTGGCGCTGGCCAAGGCCAACGCGCTGCAAAGCCTGAAGGCCAGCGAAGCGCGCCCGGCCTTCCGCGCCACGCGTGCGCTCAACGCTGCCGTCTACGGCGACCATCCGTATGGCCGCACGCAGCCGACGGCCGAGGCGATCAACGCCGTCACGCCCGAGGCCCTGCGCCAGGCGCACGCCGGCCGCTTCCGCCCCGAACGCAGCCTGCTCGTCATCTCCGGCCGCATCGCGCCCGCCGAGGCCATCAAGCTGGCCGAGGCCGCCTTCGGCGACTGGAAGGCCACGGGCCCGGCACCGGCTGACGTGCCGGCCACGCGCGCCAGCGCGCCGGCCGTGCATGTGCTGCTGGAGCGTCCGAACAGCGTGCAGTCCACCGTGCGCCTGGGCCGCCCCGGCGAAGCGGCCTCGGCCGCCGACCAGGTGCCGCTGCGCCTGGCCAGCACGATCATCGGCGGCGGCTTCTCCAGCCGCGTGAACATCAACCTGCGCGAGGAGAAGGGCTACACCTACGGTGCCTCGGCCGGTGCCCAGTCCTTCCGTGCCGGCGGTGCGATCACCGGCGGCGCCGATGTGCGCAACGACGTGACCGGCGCCTCGCTCAAGGAGTTCTTCGGCGAGTACAAGAAGCTGGGTGAGGAACTGGTCGGCGAGGAAGAGCTGGCCATGAACAAGCGCTACGTGGCCGGTGGCTACCTGATCAGCAACCAGCTGCAGGGCGCCGTGGCACGCACGCTGGCCGGCAACTGGCTGGTGGGCCTGCCGAGCGAGTTCCTGGGCAACTACGTGCCGCTGATTCAGAAGGTCACGCCCGAGCAGGTGCGTGAAGCCGGCAAGAAGTTCTTCTCGCCCGAGAGCCAGTCCATCGTGGTGGTCGGCGACCGCAAGGTCCTGGACCAACTGAAAGACTACGGCGAATTCACCGTGAAGTGATCAAGCCCGCAAGGGCAAGAAAAAGCGGGCCCGAGGGCCCGCTTTGCATTGGTGCGATGGAATCGCCGAAGGATCAGTCTTCGTTCTTGAACACGAGCTTCACTTCAGCCGAGTCCTTCTGGCCGCTGGCTTCATAGCGCCAGTCCATCAGCGCATCCGTCACGGCGCGGTCGAACACGCGCTTGGGGTTGGCTTCGACGATTTCCACATGGCTGACCTTGCCGTCGGCTTCGATGGTGACCTTGGCGGTCACGGTGCCGCTGCTGATGGCCTTGCGGGTGGCTTCGGCCGGGAAGTCAGGCGGCACCTTCTTCACGAGCTTGGGCGTGGCGGCAGCCAAGGCGCTGAAGGAGATGGCGGCGGCGGCGACGAGGAGGGTCAGTTTCTTCATGATCAGCGAGTTCCTGTAATGCTGGGATAGGTGTTGTCGGTGGTTTCGATTGATCAGGCAGCGGCGCGGAAGAAGCCGACTGCGTCGAGGAGGCGCGAAGAGCTGGTCTTGAGCGCGTCCGTCGAGCGGCCGAGCTCGTCGACGAGCGTGGTGTTCTGCTGGGTCGTGCGGTCGAGTTCGGTCATGGCGCTGTTGACCACGCCCACGCCTTCGGCCTGTTCGTGGGCCGAGTTCGAGATCTCCTCGATCAGCTTGCCCATGTTGTTGACCTCGTCCACCACTGAGCGGATGGTGATGCCGGCGTTGTTCACCAGCGTCGTGCCGTTCGAGACCTTCTCGGCCGAGGCGGCGATCAGGGTCTTGATCTCCTTGGCGGCGGAAGCCGAGCGCTGGGCCAGGGCACGCACTTCGGAAGCCACGACCGCGAAGCCGCGGCCATGCTCGCCGGCGCGGGCCGCTTCCACGGCGGCGTTCAGGGCCAGGATGTTGGTCTGGAAGGCGATGCCGTCGATCACGCCAATGATGTCGCCGATCTTCTTGGAGCTGGCGCTGATTTCCTGCATGGTGTCGACCACGCGGGACACCACGTCGCCGCCGGCCGATGCCGATTGACGGGCTTTGTTGGCGATGCCGGCGGCCTTCTTGGTCAGCTCGCTGGCGTCCGTCAGGTTGGTGGCGATCTGCTCGACCGAGGCGGCTGTGTTCTGCAGCGAGGCGGCGGAACGGGCGGTGCGGTCGGACAGGTTCAGGTTGCTCTGGGCGATTTCGTTGGAGTTCTGGGCCACTTCGCCGGCGGCGGTGCTCACGCTGACCACCACGGTGGTCAGCGCCTTCTGCATCTCCTTCATGGCTTGCAGCATGTGGGCCAGTTCGTCATTGCCCTGCACCGTGAGGTCCACGGTCAGGTCGCCGGAGCTGATGGCTTCGGCGGCGGCTTGGGCCTTGCGGGCCGGCAGCACGATGGAGCGGGCGATCACGATGCCACCGCTGATACCGATGGCGGCAGCCACGGCAACCAGCACGAAGGTCAGCACGACGGCATTGCGGGCGGCGGCACCACCGGCGGCGGCGCCTTCCTTGGCGGCGGCGAACTGCAGGTCCACCAGGTCCTTCAGCGATTGCTGGTAGGCGGTCTGGGCGGGGCGCAGCACCGTGATCAGGCTTTCGCGGGCTTCGTCCGGGCTGCCGTCCTTCTGCACCTGCTGGAACTTGGCCAGCGCGGCGACGAAGGCTTCGGAGTGTTCGCTGACCTGCTTGACCAGCGCCTTTTCCTTGTCGTTCTCGACCGAGCCGGACAGCAAGGCCAGCTGCTTCTCGTTGTCGCTCAGGGCGGTCTCGATGGCGGCCTTCTGCTTCTTGATGGCACCGGCGGTGTCCAGCAGCAGCAGGTCGCGCACGGCGCGGGAGATGACGGCCACGTTGTCGTCCAGGGCGTTGGCCGTGGCGATCTTGATGAGGCTGGTGTTGGCCGTGTGGTCCAGGTCACCGGCCAGGCGGTTCGACACCGTGGCGTTGTAGCCGCCGATCGCGATCAGCAGCAAGATGATGAGGCCGTAGCTGACGGCCAGACGGTGGCTGATGCGCAGCCGGGTCAGAAAATTCATGGCTTGTTTGCCTTTCAAGTACCAAGGTGAAATGCCTGCTGGTCGCGGGCGTTCATCCAACGGGCTGAAGTTTTGTCTAAGACACGACATTCCGGGCCCATTTCCCTCGGCGACCGCGTGAAGAACTGCGCGCCGAAGTTGAGCTTGCGTTGCATCCCGTTGCGATTGCGCCGAACCTGCGAGTTAGGGTTTTTCTTGAGGTCGTGATGCACTGCGCAACGCCGCTTGAATGCGGCGTTATGTAAAGCGGTTCGGCAGGGCTTAGCGGCTGCCGAAGATGGCCGTGCCGACGCGGACCATCGTGGCGCCTTCCAGGATGGCGGCTTCGAGGTCGGCACTCATGCCCATGGAGAGCGTGTCCAGCGCCAGACCCTCGGCCTGCAGCTGCGCCAGCAGCGCCGCCAGCGCGCGATGCGGCACGCGCTGCGCTTCCCGGTCAGCCGCCGGTTCGGGCACAGCCATCAGGCCGCGCAGCGCCAAGCGTGGCAGGCCCGTCACGGCACGGGCCAGGGCGGGCACCTCGGCCGGCGCGCAGCCACTCTTGCTGGCCTCGCCGCTGATGTTGACCTGGATGCAGACGTTCAGCGGCGGCAGCTCCGCCGGGCGCTGCTCGGAGAGCCGCTCGGCGATCTTGAGCCGGTCCACGCTGTGCACCCAGTCGAAAGCCTCGGCCACCGGTCGGGTCTTGTTGCTCTGCAGCGGGCCGATCAGGTGCCACTCGACGTCCGGGCGCAGATCGGCCAGCTCGGCGACCTTGGCCAAGCCTTCTTGGACGTAGTTTTCACCGAAACGGCGTGCACCGGCGGCGTGCGCTTCCCGGACCGCTGTTGCGGAAAAGGTCTTGGAAACCGCCAGCAACGTGACGCTCTGCACAGGCCGGCTGGCCTTGGCACAAGCGCTTTCAATGCGCTCAATGGTTTCTTGTAGTTTGTCTTTGATCGTCGCCATAATGGCCCGCGACTCCTGCCATCCACACTGCCAACACAAGACTGATGGACATCACCCAGCTGCTCGCATTCTCGGTCAAGAACAAGGCTTCTGACCTCCACCTCTCGGCTGGGCTGCCGCCCATGATCCGCGTGCACGGTGACGTGCGCCGCATCAACGTCGAGGCGCTGGACCATCGCGCGGTTCACGACATGGTGTACGACATCATGAACGACGCCCAGCGCAAGGTCTACGAAGAGACGCTGGAAGTTGACTTCTCCTTCGAGATCCAGGGCTTGGCGCGTTTCCGCGTCAACGCCTTCAACCAGAACCGTGGCGCGGGCGCCGTGTTCCGGACGATTCCGAGCAAGATCCTGACGCTGGAGCAGCTCAACGCGCCCAAGGTGTTCGCCGAGCTGGCGCTCAAGCCGCGCGGCCTGGTGCTGGTGACGGGTCCCACGGGCTCGGGCAAGTCGACCACGCTGGCCGGCATGATGAATCACCTGAACGAAAACGAGTACGGCCACATCCTCACGATCGAGGACCCGATCGAGTTCGTGCACGAATCCAAGAAGTGCCTGATCAACCAACGCGAAGTCGGCCCGCACACGCTGTCGTTCTCCAACGCGCTGCGCTCGGCACTGCGCGAAGACCCGGACGCTGTGCTCGTGGGTGAAATGCGCGACCTGGAAACCATCCGCCTGGCGCTGACGGCTGCAGAAACCGGCCACATCGTGTTCGGCACGCTGCACACGTCTTCCGCCGCCAAGACGGTGGACCGCATCGTCGACGTCTTCCCCGCGGCCGAAAAGGAAATGGTCCGCGCGATGGTGTCGGAATCGCTGGTGGCCTGTATTTCCCAGACGCTGTGCAAGCTCAAGGACGGCTCGGGCCGCGTGGCGGCGCACGAGATCATGCTGGGCACCGCGGCCATCCGCAACCTGATCCGCGAGAACAAGGTGGCGCAGATGTACTCGGCCATCCAGACCGGCAACCAGCTGGGCATGCAGACGCTGGACCAGAACCTCACCGACCTGGTGCGCCGCAATTTGATCTCGCCGGCCGAGGCTCGCGCCAAGGCGAAGTTCCCAGAGAACTTCCCGGGCTGAGGCGGCCAGACGCTAGATACAGGGAGCGCGAAAAAAGATCATGGAACGCGACCAGGCCTCAAAGTTCATCAACGATCTCCTGCGCCTGATGGTCTCGCGCAAGGGGTCCGACCTCTTTCTCACCGCCGACTTCCCGCCTGCCATCAAGGTCGACGGCAAGGTCACCAAGGTGTCGCCGCAGCCGCTGACCGGCCAGCACACCATGCAGCTGGCCCGCGCGATCATGAACGACAAGCAGGCGGCCGAGTTCGAGCGCAGCAAGGAGTGCAACTTCGCCATCTCGCCGCAGGGCATCGGGCGTTTCCGCGTCAATGCGCTGGTGCAGCAAGGCGCCGTGGCCCTGGTGCTGCGGACCATCCCCACCACGCTGCCCACGCTGGCCAGCATGGAGCTGCCGCCCGTGCTCAGCGAGATCGTGCTGGCCAAGCGCGGCCTGGTGATCGTGGTGGGCGCCACCGGCTCGGGCAAGAGCACCACGCTCGCCGCCATGATCGACGAGCGCAACGAGAAGACCTTTGGTCACATCATCACCATCGAGGATCCGATCGAATTCGTGCACCCGCACAAGAACTGCATCGTGAGCCAGCGCGAGGTGGGCCTGGACACCGACAGCTGGGAAGCCGCGCTGAAGAACACGCTGCGTCAGGCCCCCGACGTGATCCTGATGGGCGAGATCCGCGACCGCGAGACCATGGAACACGCCGTGGCCTTCGCCGAAACCGGACACCTGTGCATGGCCACGCTGCACGCCAACAGCGCCAACCAGGCGCTGGACCGCATCATCAACTTCTTCCCCGAAGAGCGCCGCGCCCAGCTGCTGATGGACCTGTCGCTGAACCTGCGCTCGCTCGTCAGCCAGCGACTGCTGCCGCGTCGCGAGGGCAAGGGCCGCGTGGCGGCGGTGGAGATTCTGCTGAACTCGCCGCTCATCTCCGACCTGATCTTCAAGGGCGAGGTCGCCGAGATCAAGGAGCTGATGAAGCGTTCCCGCGAGTTGGGCATGCAGACCTTCGATCAGGCGCTGTTCGATCTTTACGAAGTGGGCAAGGTCACGCTGGAAGACGCGCTGCGCAATGCCGACTCGATGAACGACCTGCGCCTGCAGATCAAGCTCAACAGCGAGCGCGCAAGAGCGGGTGGCGACATCGGTAGCGGTACGGAGCACCTGACTATTGTGTGAGCCCCTCGCCCGCGCAATACGCGGTCGGTCCCCCGAGGGGGTGCATCGCTGAGACGGCGTTTGCCGCCCCACGGATGCAACGCGACGCCCTGGGGAGCGGCCCGGCGGGCGGCGCAAATACGTTTGCCGCGCTCCTCGTTTAGAGTCAGGGCATGAACGCACCCGCCCGCACCTACGACCCCGTCCCCTCCCGCAAAGTGGCCTTTCTTGGCCTCGGCGTCATGGGCCATCCCATGGCCGGCCATCTGGCACGCGCCGGCCATTCGGTGACGGTCTACAACCGCACCGCCTCCAAGGCCGCCGCCTGGGCTGCCGAGTACGGCGGCCAGCATGCCGCCACGCCGGCGGCCGCCGCTGAAGGCGCCGACATCGTCTTCGCCTGCGTGGGCAATGACGACGATCTGCGCTCGGTGGTGCTGGGTGCTGACGGCGCATTCGAGCGCATGAAGCCCGGCGCCATCTTCGTGGACCACACGACGGCCTCGGCCGCCGTGGCGCGTGAGCTGTACGCCGCCGCCAAGGCCCGCGGCCTGCACTTCATCGATGCGCCGGTGTCGGGTGGCCAGGCCGGTGCCGTGAATGGCGCGTTGACGGTGATGTGCGGCGGCGATGCCGAGCCGTTTGAATCGATCCGAGCCGTGGCCCTGGCCTTTGCCAAGGCTGTGACGCTCGTCGGCGATGCCGGCGCCGGGCAGCTGGCCAAGATGGTCAATCAGATCTGCATCGCTGGCATCGTGCAGGGCCTGTCCGAGGCCGTGGCCTTCGGGCTGAAGGCCGACCTGGACATGAAGCTCGTGCTCGACGTCATCGGCAAGGGCGCGGCGCAGAGCTGGCAGATGGACAACCGCGGCAAGACGATGGTCGATGACAAGTTCGACTTCGGCTTTGCCGTCGACTGGATGCGCAAGGACCTGGGCCTGGTGCTCGAGGAAGCGCGCCGCAACAGCGCGCGTGTGCCGGTGACGGCCCTGGTGGATCAGTTCTACGCGGACGTGCAGGAGATGGGCGGACGGCGCTGGGACACGTCCAGCCTCATCAAGCGCCTGCGCTGATCACTTCTTCTTGGGTTGCAGCTGGTCGAGCTGCTCCTCAGTGATGATCTCGAAGCACTGCACGACCTTCTTCACGCCCTCGATGGTGCGGACGAGGTTGCTGGCGCGCTCGGCTTCGTGTGCGGTCACGCGGCCCATCAGGTAGACGTTGCCGCGCTGCACGACGATGTCGAAGGCGCCGGAGACGAGGTCCTTGGCGTCCACCAGGGTGGCCTTGACCTTGGTGTTGATCAGCGTGTCGTTGGCGCGGGTGCCGAGGCTGCTGGTCGGCATCACGGCCAGCTCGTTGATGACTTCGCTGACGTTGTCCACGCCCTTGGCGATCGCTCCGGCCTGCTCGCGGGCGGCGTCGGTCGTGGCTTCGCCGGAGAGCAACACGATGCGGTTGTAGCTGTTCACGTCCACGTGGACCTTGTCGCCCAGCTCGTTCTTGATGCGCAGCGCGGCCTTGACCTGGATGGACTGGTCGTCGAGCTGCGCGCCCGAGCTTCGACGGTCCACGGCGACCAGGGCGCTGCCCACCATGGCGCCGCCCACGATGATCGGGGCGCAGGCGGTGGAGGCCACGGCGGTGGCGAGAATGAGGGCGAGGGTGCGGTATTTCATCGAGAGGATTCCTTGTTCATTCGTCGGAGCCGAGCAGGTGGTGGTCCACGGCGTCGCAGAGGCAATGGATCATCAGGCGGTGCGCTTCGGCAACGCGCGCGACCCGGGTTGCGCTGACACGCAGCAGCACATCGGTGTCGAGCAGCAGGCCGCGCAGTTCTTCGTCGGTGGCGGCACCGCCGACGAGCACGATGGCGCTCATGTCCTGGGCCTGGGCGGCCTCCAGCAGGGGCGTCAGCGTGGCGCTGCCGGCGCCCTGGGCGTCAAACAGCAGTAGCAGGTCGCCGGGATGGCCCAGGGTCTGGATCTGGCGGGCAGGGTCGGGCGTGTCAGCCAGCGCGAAGGCGGCCAAGCCGGGTCGGTCCTGCTCGAAGCGGCCGAGCAGCAGGGCGGCCATGTAGGCCGCGTCGCCGCGCGAGAGGCCCAGGCCACAGCACAGCAGCCGGTTGCCGCCGGTGATGGCGTCGACCAGCATCTGCGCCGCGTCGTTGAGCGGACGGGAGAGCGATTCGGCCGTCTGGTAGAAGAGGTCGGCGCTCTCGAAGAATTGCTGTTGGATGCGAGGCTCTTGCATTGCCTCGCATCATATAGGTGCGTGGAGGGTTAACCCTTCTCGGCCACCGTCTTAAGCCCCGCCAAACCTGCCTCGAAGTCCGGCCCGACCAGCTTGTCCATGAACAGGCCCATCCAGCGGTTGATGGGGTTCTTGCCCACGTCGCCGTGCATGGTCCAGGTCACGAAGGAGCCGCCGTCCTTGGTCTCGATGAGGAATTCGCCGCTGTAGGCCGCGCCGAAATCGGGGAATGCGATGTCGTAGCCGATCTTGCCTGGCGGCATGGCTTCCTTGAAGGCCATGTGGCCGTTGCCCTCGGTCTTGCTCTTCCAATCCCAGGTGGCGCCGGCGCCCATCTCGGGGCCGCTGTAGGTGATCTCCATGGCCGGGTCGCGCTTGTTCCAGGCGCTCCAGTTCTTCCAGGCCTTGGGCGCGGCGACCAACGGGTAGACCTTGTCCGGCGCGGCATTGATCTGCGCGCTGCGCTTGAGGGCAATCTGCGAGGGCAGGAACATGCCGCCCACGCCGATGATCAGCGCCAGGACGACAACGATGTAGAGCAGGGCTTTGAGGATCTTCATGAGCAGGCCTCTCCTGTTGAGAAGACCCGAGCTTGGCCGTCTGCCCGTGCCCGGGCAATGCAGGCTGACCCTAGTGGAGCTGGTGGACCAACTGCGCCGTCGTCGTCTTGAAATGGCTGCAGGAGGCAGACCGCGCGCCCGTGGCGCAGTTCGCGCCGCCGAGGATCGCGTTAGCGTCTCAAGCCTTCTTCAGCTCGAAACGCTTGATCTCCCCCACCACCAACAGATAGCAGACCACGGTCACCACCGCGTTGGCCGCCACAAAAACCAGCGCTGCGCTGAAGGAGCCCGTGCCCTTGATCAAGTAGCCGATGACGATGGGCGTGGTGATGGCCGCCGTGTTGCCGAAGGTGTTGAACAGCGCGCCGGACAGGCCCGAGATCTCCTTGGGCGAGGTGTCCGAGACCACCGCCCAGCCCAAAGCACCCAGGCCCTTGCCGAAGAAGGCCAGCGCCATGATGGCGACGACCACGGCCGAGCTGTCCACGTAGTTGCAGGCGATCATCGAGGTGGACAGCAGCATGCCGATCACGATGGGCAGCTTGCGCGCCACGGTGAGCGACTTGCCCCGGCGCAGCAGGCCGTCCGAGATCAGCCCGCCCAGCACGCCGCCGGCAAAGCCGCAGATCGCCGGCAGCGCGGCCACCAGGCCGGCGCTCAGGATGGACATGCCGCGTTCCTTCACCAGGTACACCGGGAACCAGGTCAGGAAGAAGTAGGTCAGCGTGTTGATGCAGTACTGGCCCACATACACGCCCATCATCATGCGGTTGGAAAGTAGCTGGCGGATGTAGTCCCAGCGCGGACCCTCGTGAGCCTTGCTGCTCAGGCGCGCTGCGGCCTGGTCCATGTTCACCAGCGCGCCGCCGGCCGAGACGTAGTCCAGCTCCGCGCGGTTGATGCCGGGGTAGTCCTTGGGGCCGTGGATGAAGCGGCCCCAGAACAGGCAGACGACGATGCCGATCGCGCCCATCACGATGAACACGGCCTCCCAGCCCAGGCGATGCGTGATCCAGCCCATCAGCGGCGCGAACAGCACCGTGGCGAAATACTGCGCCGCATTGAAGATGGCAGAAGCCGTGCCGCGTTCATTCGCCGGGAACCAGGCCGCCACGATGCGACCGTTGGCGGGGAACGAAGGCGCTTCTGCCGCGCCGACCAGCAGCCGCATGGCGAACAGCGCGACGACGGCGCTCGAGGCCGTGCTGGCGATCCAGCCGATGGCGCCTTGGCTCATCGTGAACAGCGACCACAGCAGGATGCTGAAGAAGTACACCTTCTTGGAGCCGAAGCGGTCCAGCAGCCAGCCGCCCGGCAGCTGTGCCAGCACGTAGGACCAGCCGAAGGCCGAGAACACAAAGCCCATGGTCACCGTATCGATGCCCAGCTCCTTCGACAAGGCAGGCCCAGCGATGGACAGCGTGGCGCGGTCCGCATAGTTGATGGTCGTGACCAGGAAGATCATCGCCAGCACGAGGTAGCGCTTGCGGGTCTGCGTGGCCTGGGCCGATGCGGCTGCTGTGCCGTCGTCAGCCAGTGAAGAGGTGGAACTCATGGAACTTGTCTCCTGCGGGGAAAGAGCCGGAAAGGGAACTCCCTGCACCGGCCGTCTTGCGCGGCCTGGTGCATGCGTTGGTTGTCAGCTTGAATTGGTGCTTAGGCTTGCGTGTAAGCGGTCTTCACCGTGGTGAAGAACTCGGCCGCGTAACGGCCCTGTTCCCTGGGCCCGTAGCTCGAACCCTTGCGACCGCCGAAGGGCACGTGATAGTCCACGCCCGCCGTCGGCAGGTTCACCATCACCATGCCGGCCTGCGCATGGCGCTTGAAGTGCGTGGCGTGCTTCAGGCTCGTGGTGGCGATGCCGGAGGCGAGACCAAAAGGCGTGTCGTTGGCCAGGTGCAGCGCTTCTTCGTAGTCCTTGGCCCGCATCACGCTGACCACGGGGCCGAACACTTCTTCGCGGTTGATCCGCATAGTGGCCAGCGTCTCGGTGATCAGCGCCGGCTGCATGTAGAAGCCCGGCTGGCCGTCGCTGCCGGTGCTCTGTGCATGGCCGCCGTGGGCAAGCCTGGCGCCTTCGGCTTGGGCGATCGCCACGTACTCCAGATCTTGGCCAAGCTGGCTCTGATCGACCACGGGGCCGATGTCCGTGCCGGCCTTGCGCGCATCGTCGATCTTGAGCGCCTTCATGCGCTCGACCATGGCGGCCACGAAGCGGTCGTGAATGCCTTCGGTGACGATCAAGCGGCTTGAAGCGGTGCAGCGCTGGCCGGTGGAGAAGAAGCCGCTCTGGATGGCGCAGTTCACGGCCACGTTCAGGTCCGCGTCGTCCAGCACGATCATCGGGTTTTTGCCGCCCATCTCCAGCTGGAACTTGGCCATGCTCCCTCGCGAAGGATGGATGCAGGCCTCTGCGACCTTGCGGCCGGTGGGCACGGACCCGGTGAAGCTGATGCCGGCCACGCGATCGTCAGCGAGCATGGTCGCCCCGACTTCCGAGCCGCGACCCATCACGAGGTTGAACACACCGCCCGGCAAGCCGGAGCGCGAGAGGATCTCGGCCAGCGCCCAGGCCGAGCCGGGCACCAGTTCAGCCGGCTTGAAGACGACGCAGCAGCCGTGGGCCAGCGCCGGCGCGATCTTCCACGCCGGGATCGCGATCGGAAAATTCCACGGCGTGATCAGGCCGATCACACCCAAAGGCTCGCGGGTGATCTCGACGCCGACGCCTGGGCGAACCGACGGCATCACTTCGCCGCCAGGACGCAGCGCCTCGCCCGCGAAGAACTTGAAGATGTTCCCCGCTCGCGTGACCTCACCGATGGCTTCGGGCAGCGTCTTGCCTTCCTCGCGCGCCAGCAGCTCGCCGAGCTCGGCCTTGCGGGCCAGGATCTCGGAGCCGGCGGCGTCGAGGATGTCGAAGCGTTGCTGGGGCGTCGACAAGCTCCATGCCGGGAACGCTGCAGAAGCCGCGGCAATTGCCAGCTTCGTCTGCGCCGCATCGGCCTGCGCGTACTCGCCGATCACGTCGCGCGTGTCCGACGGGTTGATGTTGCGGCTGACCTTGGGGCCTTCGAGCCATTCGCCGCCGATGAGGTTCTTGAACATGGGCACTGCCTTCGTCTTCGTTGCGTTCAACGATCCAGGGCTGGGCGCTTCGGATTGAACTGCCAGCCGGGGATCAGGTACTGCATGGCCACGGCATCATCGCGCGCGCCGAGCCCATGCTGCTTGTAGAGATGATGCGCTTTCTCGACCGCGGCCATGTCCAGCTCGATGCCGAGACCCGGCTTCTTCGGCACCTCGACGAGGCCGTCGCGGATCTGCAGCGGTTCCTTCGTGAGGTGCTGGCCATCCTGCCAGATCCAGTGCGTGTCGATGGCCGTGACCTGGCCGGGCGCCGCAGCAGCCACGTGCGTGAACATCGCCAGCGAGACGTCGAAATGGTTGTTGGAATGCGAGCCCCAGGTCAGCCCCCAGTCGCGGCAGGTCTGGGCCACGCGGACCGAGCCGGCCATGGTCCAGAAATGCGGATCGGCCAGCGGGATGTCCACGCTCTGCAGCGAGAGCGCGTGCGTGAGTTGGCGCCAGTCCGTGGCGACCATGTTGGTGGCCGTGGGCAGGCCGGTGGCGCGGCGGAACTCGGCCATCACCTCGCGGCCGGAGAAGCCGTCTTCCGCGCCGCAAGGGTCCTCGGCATAGGCCAGCACGCCGTGCATGTCGCGCATCAGGCGGATGGCGTCCTTGAGCAGCCAGCCGCCGTTCGGATCGAGCGTCACGCGTGACTCGGGGAAGCGCTCGTGCAGCGCGCGGATGGCCAGCACTTCTTCCTCGCCGCGCAGCACGCCGCCCTTGAGCTTGAAGTCCTTGAAACCGTAGCGTTCATACGCAGCCTCGGCCAGACGCACGACAGACTCCGGCGTCATCGCGGCCTCGCGGCGCAGACGGAACCAGTCGTTGTCGGCGCCCGGCTCGCGCAGGTAGGGCAGATCGGTCTTGCCCGGATCGGCGACGAAGAAGAGATAGCCGAGCATCTCGACGGCATCGCGCTGCTGGCCTTCGCCCAGCAGCGCTGCCACCGGCACGCCGAGGTGCTGGCCCAGCAGGTCGAGCAGGGCCGATTCGATCGCCGTGACCGCATGGATGGTGGTGCGCAGGTCAAAGGTCTGCAGGCCGCGCCCGCCGGAGTCGCGATCGGCAAAGGCCTTTTGCACCGCGCGCAGCACGGCCGCATGCGTGCCCAGCGGCTGGCCCACGACGAGTGCGCGTGCGTCTTCCAGCGTCTGGCGGATCTTCTCGCCGCCCGGTACCTCGCCCACGCCGGTGTGGCCGCTGCTGTCGGTCAGGATCAGCAGATTGCGCGTGAAGAAGGGACCATGCGCGCCGCTGAGGTTCAGCAGCATGCTGTCGTGCCCGGCAACCGGGATCACGCGCAGATCGGTGACGACAGGGGTGCTGCTGCTGCTCATCGTTCTTTCCTGATCAGTCGGCGGTGATGTGGCGGGTCTCGATGACCTGCTTCCAGCGCGCGAATTCAGCGGCCTGGAAGGCGGTGAACTGCGCGGGCGTGTTGGCCACGATCTCGAAGCCCTGCTCGATCAGCTTCGGCTTCACGTCCGGTGCGTTCAGCGCCTTCACGATCGCCGCGTTCAGCTTGGTCTTGATGTCTGCAGGCAGGCCCTTGGGCGCGGCCACGGCCTGCCACGAATAGACGACCACGCCCTTCACGCCGGACTCCTCCATCGTCGGCACCTCCGGCAGCACGGCCGAGCGCTGCGTGGCCGTGACGGCCAGCGCGCGCAGCTTGCCGGCCTTGATCTGCGGCAGCGCGGTGTTGATGTTGATGAAGCTCGCATCCACCTGGCCGGCGATCAGATCGCTCATCGCCGGGGCGCCGCCCTTGTACGGGATGTGCAGGCCTTCCGTGCCCGTCTGCTGCCAGAACAGCTCGGCGGTGATGTGGTCGCTGGAGCCGTTGCCCGAAGACGAGAAGCTCATGCGGCCCGGCGTGGCCTTGAGCTTGGCGATCAGGTCCGCCAGCGTCTTGTACGGGGATGCCGCCGGCACGGCCAGCACATTGGGCGCCTGCACGGCGACGGTGATGAAGTCCAGGTCCTTGGTCGGGTCGTAGCCCACGTTCTTCATCAGGTGCGGGCCGATGACCAGCGGGCCCAGCGATGAGACCAGCACCGTGTAGCCGTCCGGCGCGGCGCGCTTGACCATGGCCGTGCCGATGGTGCCGCCCGCGCCGCCGCGGTTGTCCACCACGAAGTTGGCGCCGCCGAAGGCCTCGCCCAGCTTGACGCCGAGCACGCGTGCAATCGCATCGGTGGAGCCGCCGGGCGGGAAGGGCACCAGCAGCGTGACGGGCTTGGAAGGCCAGTTGTCGGCCATCGCGGCATGAACGAGACCCAGGCCCAGGGCCAGGATCGCAAGGGTTCGCTTCATCGTTTGTCTCCTGTGTGTCCTTGAGCGGACTGTTGTTCGGGAACGGAAGGAAGGGAAGAGGATCCGTGGATCTTTAAGAGTTACTGTGGGCCCAGCTTCTGGATGAGCGCGCGCAGCTGCTCGAACTCTTCGGGCAGCAGTTCCGACAGTGGCGGGCGCACCGGGCCGGCACCGTGGCCGATGATCGTGGCGCCGGCCTTGACGATCGAGACCGCGTAGCCTTCGCCCTTGTTGCGCAGGGCGATCAGCGGCAGGAAGAAGTCGCGGATCAAGCGGTCGCAGGTGGCGGTGTCATTGCTGGCGTGGGCGCGGTAGAACTCCATCGCCGTGCGCGGCACGAAGTTGAAGACGGCCGACGAATACACGGGGCAGCCCATGGCCTTGTAGGCACCGGCAAAGACTTCGGCCGTGGGCAGGCCGCCCAGGTATGCAAAGCGCTCGCCCAGTGTCTGGCGGATGGAGACGAACTTCTCGATGTCGCCCAGGCCGTCCTTGAAGCCGATCAGGTTGGGGCAGCGCTCGGCCAGCACGAGCAGGCTTTGCGGCGTGAGCTTGCAGTTGGCGCGGTTGTAGACGATCACGCCGCACTTCACGCTCTTGCAAACAGCTTCCACGTGCGCGATCAGGCCGGCCTGGCTGCACTCGGTCAGGTAGGGCGGCAGCAGCAGGATGCCCTGAGCACCGAGGCGCTCGGCCTCCTGCGCGTACTGGATGGCCACGCGGGTGCCACCGCCGGCGCCGGCAATGATGGGCGTGCGGCCGCGGCAGGTGTCGAGAGCGACCTGGATCACTTCGCTGAATTCACCCGGCTCCAGCGAGAAGAACTCGCCCGTACCGCCGGCCGCAAACAGGGCCGAGGCGCCGTAGGGCTGCAGCCATTCCAGGCGCTCGGCGTAGGGCTCGGGGGCGAAGCGCTGCTCGCTGTCGAAGTCGGTCAGCGGGAAGGACAGCAGGCCGGCTTGCAGGACTTGCTTGAGCTCTTGGGGTGACATGGGGCGCGTCTCCGGGTTGGCTGGATCGTTGATGTTGTATGTCATCGTACAACTGCATTTGTGCAGCCGCAAGATTCGGAGGAATACGTAGTTGGGGTTTTAGGCCTGAGAAGCCTGCGCGCGGCGGCGCCGTTCCCGGCTGTTGCTCAGGTGCGTCCGCATCGCCGCACGGGCGGCATCTGCGTCGCGAGCGGCAATCGCTTCATAGATGTTCTCGTGCTCGCCCATCACCCGGCGCAGGTAGTCCAGGTGCTCTTTCTCGGGCGGCTTGGTGCCCTCCAGCCGGGCGCGCGGAATGATCTGGTGGCCCAGCGTGGCCATCAGCTCGGCGAAGTGGCTGTTGCGCGTGGCGCGGGCGATTTCTTGGTGGAACTGGAAGTCGGCCGGCACGGAATCCTCGCCGCTCTCGATGGCGCGGGAGAAGGCATCCAGCGCCGTGCGCATCACGGCGAGGTTGGCATCGTCGCGGCGCTGCGCGGCCAGGGCGGCGGCCTCGGTCTCCAGGCCGATGCGCAGCTCCAGCACGGCGATCACGTCCTGCAAGGTGCTGAACTGCTCGGGCGCGATCTTGAAAGCCGGGCCATCGCTCACCGCCAGGGCGAAAGTGCCGATGCCGTGCCGCGTCTCCACCAGACCGGCGGCCTGCAGCTTGGAGATCGCCTCTCGCACCACCGTGCGGCTGACGCCGAACTCGCCCATGATCGCCGCCTCGGTCGGCAGCTTGTCGCCGGCCTGCAGCTGCCCGGCGCGGACGCGGTCACCCAGGGCCTGGACCAGCTCCAGGGCCAGGGTGCGGGGGCGGCGGCTGATCGGGGCTTGCATGGTGGAAATTGCGAACTTGCGGGAAGGAATCCGGACGTTTAAAGTAAGTTGTACGACAACCGGACGACGTACCACCCGACTTTACCGCTTTCACCAGCGCGCAGGCCCCAGATGAACCAGCAGCAAACCCGCCCACCCTTGACGATCCGCATGCAGGCGGAAGACAACGTCGCCATCGTCGCCAACGACGGCGGACTGCCCGAGGGCACGCACCTGCCCGAAGGCATCCCCGGCGCCGGCTTGGTGCTGCGCGACAAGGTGCCGCAGGGCCACAAGGTGGCGCTGGTCGACATCGCCGAAGGCGGCGTGGTGCTGCGCTACAACGTGCCCATCGGCTATGCGCTCAAAGACATCCCGGCCGGCAGCTGGGTGCACGAGCGCCTGCTGCAGATGCCCTCGGCCCGCGCGCTGGAAGGCTTGCCGATGGCGACGGTGAAGCCGCCGGTGCAGGATCCGCTCGAAGGTTTCACGTTCGAGGGCTACCGCAACGCCGATGGCTCCGTCGGCACGCGCAACATCCTCGCCATCACCACCACCGTGCAATGCGTGGCCGGCGTCGTGGCCCAGGCCGTGGCGCGCATCAAGGCCGAGCTGCTGCCGCTCTATCCGAACGTGGACGACGTCATCGGCCTTGAGCACTCCTACGGCTGCGGCGTCGCCATCGACGCGCCCGACGCCATCATCCCCATCCGCACGCTGCGCAACATCTCGCTCAACCCCAACTTCGGCGGCGAGGTGATGGTGGTGAGCCTGGGCTGCGAGAAGCTGCAGCCCAACCGGCTGCTGCCTCCAGGATCCTTTCCCATCGTCGACGAGCGCGGCACCGAGGCCGGCCCGGAGACCGTCTGCTTGCAGGACGACGCGCACGTGGGCTTCATGTCCATGCTCGACGACATCCTGCAGAGCGCGAAGCCGCACCTGGAGCGCTTGAACGCTCGCCGGCGCGAGACTGTGTCGGCCTCCGAGTTGGTGGTCGGCGTGCAATGCGGCGGCAGCGATGCCTTCTCCGGCGTGACGGCCAACCCCGCCGTGGGCTTCTGCGCCGACCTGCTCGTGCGCGCGGGCGCCACCATCATGTTCAGTGAGAACACCGAAGTGCGCGACGCCGTCGAGCAGCTCACCAGCCGCGCCGCCACGCCGGAAGTCGCCGATGCCATCGTGCGCGAACTCGGCTGGTACGACCGCTACCTAGACCGCGGCCGCGTGGACCGCGCCGCCAACACCACGCCCGGCAACAAGGCCGGAGGCCTCTCCAACATCGCCGAGAAGGCCATGGGTTCCATCATCAAAAGCGGCAGCGCGCCGATCTCGCACGTGATCGCCCCGGGCGAGAAGCTCGCGCGCGAGCAGCGCGGCCTGGTCTACGCCGCCACGCCCGCCAGCGACTTCATCTGTGGCACGCTGCAGCTGGCTGCCGGCATGAACCTGCACATCTTCACCACCGGCCGCGGCACGCCCTACGGCCTGGCCGAATGCCCGGTGGTGAAGGTGGCCACGCGCAGCGACCTGGCGCGCCGTTGGCACGATCTGATGGACGTGAACGCCGGCCGCATCGCCGATGGCGAGGCCACCATCGAGGAGACCGGCTGGGAACTCTTTCGCCTGCTGCTCGACGTGGCCAGCGGCCGCAAGAAGACCTGGGCCGAGCACTGGAAGCTGTACAACGCGCTGGTGCTGTTCAACCCCGCGCCGGTGACCTGATCCGATCCCGGCTCGACCTCAGCTGGCCTTGCGCAGCGGCTCGATCTCGGGGTGCAGCACGCGCTCCAGAATGCGCGCCTCAATCTCGCTGACGCGCACATCACCGCGTCGGCGCGGATGAGGCAGCTTCACCTGCAGATCGAGCGCGATGCGTCCTTCCTCGATCAGCAGCACGCGATCGGCCAGGGCCACGGCTTCGCTCACATCGTGCGTGACGAGCAGGGCGGTGAACCCTTGCCGGCGCCACAGCGATTCGATCAGCTCGTGCATCTCCAGTCGCGTGAGCGCGTCCAGCGCGCCGAGCGGTTCGTCCAGCAGCAGCAGGCGCGGCGTGTGCACCAATGCGCGGGCCAAGGCCACGCGCTGGCGCTGACCACCGGAGAGCTGCGCCGGCCAGTCGGCGGCGCGGTCCGCGAGGCCGACCTGGGTCAGCGCTGCGCGCGCGCGCTCCTGCGCATCAGCGCCCTTGAGCCCCAAGGCCACATTGTCGATCACGCGCTTCCACGGCAGCAGCCGCGCGTCCTGGAACATGATGCGCACATCCTTGCGCCGCGCGTCGAGTGCTTCGCCTTCCGAGCGCAGCGCGCCCGCGCTGGCTGAATCGAGCCCCGCCAGCAGCCGCAGCAGCGTGCTCTTGCCGCAGCCGCTGCGGCCGACCACGGCGACGAACTCGCCGGGGCGGATGTCGAGCGAGACATCGCGCAGCACCTCGCGCTGACCGAAGTTCTTGCTCAGACCGTCGATGTTGACGCTCAGGCCCGAAGGCGTGGGCGCCGGTGCCGAAGCGGTGCGCAGCCGCGCGGGAACAGCCTTCGGTCCTTCATCCACGCGGGTCGGCTCACGCAGCCAGCCCTGGGCCAGCGCGTCGATCTGGGTGAACATCAGCATGCTTGCTAACTCCTTGTTCATGCGAAATCAGGCGGCAGCGGCGTCGCGATAGCCCGGGTGCCACTGCAGCCACCAACGTTCCAGCCCGCGCGCCAGCACGTCGGCCAGCTTGCCGAGCAGCGCGTAGAGCAGGATGCCGACGAGCACCACATCGGTCTGCAGGAACTCGCGGGCGTTCATGGTCAGGTAGCCGATGCCGGCCTGCGCTGAGATGGTCTCGGCCACGATCAGCAGCACCCACATCAGGCCCAGCGCAAAGCGCAGGCCCACGAGGACGGAGGGCAGCGCGCCGGGCAGGATGACCTGGCGGTACAGCGGCCAGCCCGAAAGGCCGTAGCTGCGCGCCATCTCGATCAGGCTGGCGTCCACCGAACGGATGCCGTGGAAGGTGTTCAGGTAGATCGGGAAGAAGACGCCCACGGCGACGAGGAACAGCTTGGCGCTCTCGTCGATGCCGAACCACAGGATCACCAGCGGGATCAGCGCCAGCGCGGGGATGTTGCGCAGCATCTGCAGGCTGGTGTCGAGCAGCGTTTCGGCGCTGCGCAGGCTGCCGGTCAATAGGCCCAGCAACAGGCCCAGGCCGCCACCGACGGCCAGCCCCGCCAGCGCGCGGCCGGTGCTCACGATCACGTGCTGCGTCAGCTCGCCGGAGCGGAGCAATCGCTCGAAAGCCTGCACCACCGCCCACGGCTCCGGCAGCACGCGGCTGGACAGCCAGCCCCGCTTCGAGGCCAGCTCCCAGCCGGCCAGCACGGCCACCGGCAGCAGCCAGCCTAACCATGCGTCTGGACGGAGCTTCATGGCATCACTCCTTCAGCTGGCCGCGGCGCGCGGGATGTAGGTGTTGGCCACCACTTCACCGAAGGGGCCGCTCAGTTGCCGGCCGGGCAGCTTCTCCTGCACCTCCAGCGGCAGCAGCGGGAAGACCAGCTCGGCGAAGCGATGCGCTTCTTCCAGGTGCGGATAGCCCGACAGCACGAAGTAGTCGAGGCCGAGGTCGGCGTACTCCGTGATGCGGTCCGCCACCTGCTGCGGATTGCCGACCAGCGCTGTGCCCGCGCCGCCGCGCACCAGGCCCACGCCGGCCCAGAGGTTGGGCGAAATCTCCAGCCCTTCGCGCACATTGGCGCGGTTGAACTTGCCGCGGTGCAGCTCAGCCATGCGGCGCTGGCCCACCGAATCCATCTTGGAGAACTTGGCCTGCGCGGCTTCGACCGTGGCCTCGTCCAACTCCGACACGAGTTCGGCGGCGGCGCGCCACGCTTCGTCTTCCGTCTCGCGCACGATCACGTGCAGGCGGATGCCGAAGCTGAGCTTGCGGTTGTGCTTGGCGGCGCGTTCGCGGATGTCGGCCACCTTGGCGGCCACGGACTCGGGCGGCTCGCCCCAAGTCAGGTAGGTGTCCACCTGCTCGGCGGCCAAGTCGTGCGCGGCCTCGGAAGAGCCGCCGAAGAAGACCTGCGGATAGGGCCGGCTCACCGGCGGATACAGCAGCTTGGCGCCCTTGACCTGCAGGTGCTCGCCGTCGAAATCGAAGCCCTGGTCCTCGTGCGACCGCGCGATCACGTCGCGCCAGATGCGGATGAACTCGGCGCTCTGCACGTAGCGCTCGGCGTGTGGCAGGAACTGGCCATCGCCCGCCAGTTCGTCGGCATCGCCGCCGGTCACGAGGTTGACGAGCAACCGACCGCCCGAGAGCCGGTCCAGCGTGGCCGCCATGCGCGCGGATTGCGAAGGCTGCACGAGCCCCGGCCGCAGCGCGACGAGAAAGCGCAGCTGGCGCGTGGCGTCGATCAGGCTCGCGGCCACGATCCAGCTGTCCTCGCAGGAGCGGCCCGTGGGCAGCAGCACGCCGTGGTAGCCGAGGCTGTCGGCGGCGATGGCGATCTGCTTGAAATAGTCGAAGTTGGCGGTGCGCGCGCCCTTGGTCGTGCCGAGGTAGCGCGAGTCGCCGTGGGTGGGGATGAACCAGAGGATCTTCATGGGGATGCGTTCTCGAATCAATCAGCTAACGAGTGAATTCAGCGCAGGGCGGTCACGGTCTGGCCGGGCCGCCAGACGATGTCAGCCACGCGCAGCGGGCGCGGGATCAGGCCCAGCTGGGCGAAGGCATCGGCCACCTGCTGCTGGTCTTCCTGCAGCGCTTGCGTGAGCGGCCCGACGGGCGCGGGCGGGCGACGATCCAGCACGCGCAGCACCGTGGCCAGGCCCAGGCCCGTGACCTGGGAAAAGCGTTCGGCGGCTTCGCGCTTGTGCGATTGCAGGTAGGCGTCGGATTCGGTCAGCGCGGCGAAGATCGCGCGCAGCGCCGGCTCGTTGCGGGCCAGCGCGCGCGAGGCCAGGTAGAAGCTGTTGTTGCTGCTCAGCTTCTCGCCGTTGGCCAGCACGCGCACCTGGCCATCGACCTCGGCCGCAGCGAAGTACGGGTCCCAGATCGCCCAGGCATCGACGGCGCCGCGCTCGAACGCCGCGCGTGCGTCGGCCGGTGCGAGGTAGACGGGCTGGATGTCGCTCCACTGCAGGCCGGCCTTCTTCACCGCCTGCACCGTGAGGAAATGCGCGCTCGATCCCTTCTGCAGCGCGATGCGCCGACCCTTCAGATCAGCGAGCGTGCGGATCGGTGCATCGGGCTTGACGAGGAGGGCCGAGGTCGTCGGCTTGGGCGGCTCGGCGCCGACGTAGAGCAGGTCCTTGCCGGCGGCCTGCGCGAAGACCGGCGGCGAATCGCCGGTGACACCGAAGTCCAGGCTGCCCACGGCCAGCGCTTCGAGCAGCTGCGGGCCGGCGGGGAACTCGATCCAGCTGATCGTCGTGCCCGGCAGATGCTTCTCCAGCAGGTTCAGCGCGCGGGCGAGGACGAGGGTGAAGGAGCTCTTCTGGTAGCCGACGCGAAGCTGCGGCAATGCCGGCGCGGCGCTGGACGGGGTCGCTGCGCGAGCGCTGCCGCTGATGCTGAACCAGCTCGCCGCCGTGATGGCCAGCAGGCGCAGGGCGGCGCGGCGTTCGGCTGCGTGCGGCACGGCCAGCGGGGGGAGGAGGGTGACCTGGTTGCGGTTGCTCATGCGGATCTCCTCACGCCGCTCACTGCGCCTGCGTGCCGGGCAACGCATCGGCGATGCGCAGGGGCCTCGGGATCAGGCCGAGGCCGAGGAAGGCGTCGGCGATCTTCTGCTGCTCGGCGGCGACGCTCGTGCTCAGCGGCTTGACGCCGAACTGGTAGCGCTGCAGCGCGCGCTCGACGACCTCGGGCTCCAGCCCCTGCAACGGCGCGATGGCGGCTGCCGCTTGTGTGATGTTCTTCTTGATCCATTGCGCCTGGACCAACGTGTCTTCGAACAGCGCCTGGATGACCTGCGGGTTGCGCGTGGCAAAGCCACGCTCGGCCAGGTAGTAGGAGTAGTTGTTGACGATCTCGCGACCATCGGCGAGCTGGCGTGCGTGGCTCTGTTTTTCCACGGCGGCGAGGAAGGGATCCCAGATGGCCCAGGCATCGACGGCGCCGCGCTCGAAGGCGGCGCGCGCATCGGCCGGCGGCAGGAAGACGGGCTGGATGTCGCTGTACTTCAGGCCGTTCTTCTCCAGCGCGCGCAGCAGCAGGTAGTGCACATTGCTGCCCTTGTTCAGCGCCACCTTCTTGCCCTTGAGATCGGCCACGCTCTTGATCGGCGAATCCTTGGGAACCACGATGGCTTCGGCCTCGGGCGCGGCCGGGTCGTTGCCGATGTAGACGAAGCGCGCACCGGCTGCTTGCGCAAAGATCGGTGGCGCTTCGCCCACATAACCCACGTCCACGGCGCCAACGTTGAGGCCTTCAAGCAGCTGAGGGCCGGCGGGGAACTCCACCCACTTCACGCTGACGCCGAGCGGCGCCAGGCGCTTCTCGAGCGAGCCCTGGGACTTCTGCAGCGTGAGCAGGCTGGCGGACTTCTGGAAGCCGATGCGCAGCAGCTTGTCGTCGGCGAGCGCGGGCAGTGAGAAGGCGAAAAGCGCGGCGGCGAGCCACTGGCTCAAGCGGCGGCGGTTCAGGTGGTGTTGCATCGTTCGAAGCCTTTCTGGAATCTGGAGAAAAAGCGTCCCCGGCGGCTCCATCGCGGAGTCGCAGCGCAGTCGCCGGGGACCAATCACCCAACTACGGGCGAGGAGACAAACGGGAATTCGGTGAGTGAGCTCAGCGCGCCAGGCTGGCGGCACCTCTTGCCAGGCTGGGCCGACAGCGCGGCCGGTCCTCCGCCAGGCCTTGCAGCGCGCGGTCCAGGCGTTCAAGCAGGGCCGGATCGGGCACGAAGCCGCTCTCGTGGGCCTGCAGTTGCAGATCGGTGGCGAAGACGCCGTCGAGCACGTGGCGCGCACCGAGCGCGGCCAGCACGGGCTTGAGCGTGTAGTCCAGCGCCAGCAAGTGGGCGGGGCTGCCGCCCGTGGCCAGCGGCAGCACGGTCTTGCCGCGCAGCGCCTCCTGCGGCAGCAGATCGAGAAAGGTCTTGAGCAGGCCGCTGTAAGCCGCCTTGTAGATCGGCGTGGCGACGATCACCAGATCGGCCCGCGCCACGGCTTCAGCCGCGGCGCAGATCTCGGGGTTCTGCACATCGGCGGTGAGCAGCGCGACGGCCGGCAGCTCACGAACGGAGATCAGCTGCTGCGAGGCCGAGTCACCCTCCAGGCTCATCAACGCCAGCTGCAGCAGCGCGGTCGAACGCGAGCGGGCCGAAGGGCTGCCCGAGATGGCCACGATGTGCGGCGGCCTGATGGCGTTGGTGGTGGAGGTCGATGGCGTCGGCATGGGATGCACGATAGCCAGCGAAATGCTGCAGACCAAGCGACATATCCGAGGATGGATATGCAGCAGACCCGAGGATCGATATGCGGAATTTCAGCGGCCGGCCGCAAGTGCAGCGCCGTAACCAGGATGGGAGCCGATGCTGTTGTGGCCGGTGCCGGGCAGCACCTTGAAGTTCGCGACGCCAGCAGGGAAGCGCGCGAGCAGCGCCTCCGTGCTGGCGCGTGGGATCACTTCGTCATGCTCCGCGGCAAGGACCAGCGTGGGCACGTGGATGCCAGGCGCTCGGCTCGCCGAATCGAAGTGGTCGCGCAGCAGCAGTGACACGGGCACCCAGGCAAACTGCCGCGCGGCAATTCGGCCAATGCTGTCGTACGGTGTCACGAGCACCAGCCGTTGCACCGCTGGCCGCTGGCTGGCCAGCCACGTGGCCACGCCGCTGCCCAGGCTGCGACCGACGACGACGATGCGGGCGTGCTTGGCTTGTACATGGTCATACAGCGCCAGCGCGTCGGCGAACAGCGCGGCCTCGGAAGGCTGGCCGCTGCTGCCGCCGTAGCCGCGATAGTTCATCAGATAGAGCGCACTCTTCGGGAAGGCTGCTTGCAACTCGGGCAGGCTCCAGTCCACGCTCTCTGCATTGCCGCCGAAGTAGATCACTGCATCGGGGCCGTCGAGGGGTCTTGCCGTGATCCGCAACCGCGCGTCGCCGGACGCAAGCTCGAACGACGGCGCACCGCCGCCGGGTTGCGGCATGTAGATCAGCGAACGCTGGAAGGCGAACAGCAGCGCGCACAAGACCAGATACAGGCCGATGGCGATCACCGCGATCCAGGCCAGCACGCGCACCTCGCCGGGCCTACTTCTTGGCCTTCACCGGCCTCGTCCATCCATTGATCGCCACCTGCTTGCCACGCGCCACCGCCAGCTGGCCGGGTTCCACGGGCTTGGTGATCGTCGAGCCGCCGCCGATGGTGGCGCCGGCGCCGATCTCGACGGGGGCGACGAGCACGCAGTTCGAGCCGACGTGCACATCCGCGCCGATCACGGTGCGGTGCTTGTTGGCGCCGTCGTAGTTGGCGGTGATGGAGCCCGCGCCGTAGTTGACGCGCTCCCCGACCGTGGCGTCGCCCAGGTAGGCCAGGTGGTTGGCCTTGGCGCCGGCGGCCAGGGTGGAGTTCTTCACTTCGACGAAGTTGCCGATGTGGACCTCGGCACCGAGCTGCGCGCCCGGGCGCAGACGTGCAAATGGCCCGATCAGCGCGCCCGCACCGACGCTGGCGCCGGCCGGCTTCTCGCCGTCGATGTGGGTGAACTCGTGGATGCGCGCACCGGCCGCGATATCGACGTTGCGGATCACGCAGTTGGCGCCGATGCGAACGCCGTCGCCGAGCCTGACCGAGCCTTCGAACACGCAGTTGACGTCGATCTCGACGTCCATGCCGCATTCGATCTTGCCGCGCAGGTCGAAGCGCGACGGGTCCATCAGGCGCACGCCGGCTTCCATCAATTTGTCAGCTTGAGCACGCTGGTAGCGGCGTTCCAGGTCGGCCAGCTGCGCGGGGCTGTTCACGCCGAGCACTTCGGTCTCGCTCGTGGTCTTCACGCCGACGACGGGCACGCCGTCGCGCACCGCCATGGCGACGATGTCGGTCAGGTAGTACTCGCCCTGGGCGTTGTTGTTCGTGAGGCTCTGCACCCAGCGCTTCAGGTGTTGCGTGGGCGCGGCCATGATGCCGGTGTAGCACTCGCGGATCTGGCGCTGCTCGGGGCTGGCGTCCTTGTGCTCGACGATGGCCTTCACCGAATCGCCTTCGCGCACGACGCGCCCGTAGCCGGTCGGGTCGCTGTACTCGATGGTCAGCAGCACGAGCTTTTCGCCCGCAGACGCTTCGACCAAAGCGCGCGTCGTCGCTTCCGTGATCAGCGGCGTGTCGCCCGACAAGATGAGCGTGCTGCCGGCTTCATCGCCGAGCAGCTGCACGGTTTGCTGGATCGCGTGACCGGTGCCCAGCTGCGGCATCTGGCGCGCGAACTGCGCCTGGCCGTTCAGCGCGGCCTCGACAGCCTCGGCGCCGTGGCCGGTGATGACGATGCGGCGCGCGGCCTGCAGACTGGCCGTGTTGTCGAGCACGTGCTGGACCATGGCGCGGCCCGCGATCCTGTGCAGCACCTTGGGGGTGGCGGACTTCATGCGGGTGCCCTTGCCCGCGGCCATGATGACGATGTTCAGTGCCATGAAAAAACACCCGCCTTTCGAGCGGGTGTCCTGCGGTTTTCTCGATGCCGCGGATTATGGCTTGGCAGGCTCGCGACCCGGCATGGTCACGGTGACGCGGTGCGGCTTCTCTTCGGCCTTGGGGAATTCGGCCATGGCGGCCAGGAAGAGCGCGGTGCGCAGCTCGTCATCGCCCAGCGAGAAGCCATCGTTGCTGGCGTGCGATTCGTAGAGCGGCTGGCCGCTCTTGCCGTCGCGCAGCAGGACGGCGGCTTCGCGGTAGTAGCGCGTGTCCTGGTAGCCCCAGGGGTAGGGGCCGGGGCCAGACCACCACAGACCACCGCGGCGCCAGCGGCCAAAGCCGGCGTTCCAGCGCCACCACAGTGGGTCGTCCCAGATGGCGGGCTCGACCAGGCCGTAGCGCATGCCAACCGAGACCTTGATGTCGGGCTCGGCACCTTCAGCCGCAGGCTTGAGGCCCGCGCGTTGCAGCGCTTCGGCCGCCGCGGCCTCGATGGCCGCCTGGCTCTTGGTGTGGCGCTTCTGCGAAGGCAGGCGTTCGAAGGCGTAGGTGCCGCCCGCGCGATCCGCGGGCCATTCGCCGAAGCTCGAGACGTCGGCGCCGACGTTGTAAGGGCCCGTGCATCCGGTGAGGCCGGTGATGGATGCAGCGAGAGGAAGGGCACCGAGGCCCAGCAAAATCTGACGACGTTCCACAGCAGTCTCCTGAAGTCGTGATGGCTTCATTGTGGACCGACTCTATTGCCGGCGTGCAAAGCCGGCCTTGCGCTCAGTCGTCGTCGCGTTGCAGAAGGATGACAGGCGCCGAAGACGGCGTGTGGCAGGCCTCTTCTTCGTCGAAGGCGATGTCGCCGCCCTCGACGGGCGAACCGGTGGCCTTGATCGTCGTGAACGGGAACAGCTCGCGGTCCATCATGTGGCTGGTCACGATGTTGCCCATGGCGGTGAACATGTTCTCGATGCGGCCGGGGAAGCGCTTGTCCCAGTCGTTGAGCATGGCCTTGACTTGCACGCGCTGCAGGTTCTCCTGGCTGCCGCAGAGGTTGCACGGAATGATGGGGAACTCGCGGTGCTCGGACCAGCGCACCAGGTCCGGCTCGCGCACATAGGCCAGCGGGCGGATGATGACGTTCTTGCCGTCGTCACTCACCAGCTTGGGCGGCATGCCCTTCATGCGGCTGCCGAAGAACATGTTCAGGAACAGCGTGGTGACGATGTCGTCGCGGTGGTGCCCCAGGGCGATCTTGGTGGCACCCAGTTCGCCGGCCACGCGGTAGAGGATGCCGCGGCGCAGGCGCGAGCACAGGCTGCAGGTGGTCTTGCCCTCGGGGATCAGCTTCTTGACGATGCTGTAGGTGTCCTGGTTCTCGATGTGGAAGTCCACGCCGCGCGACTTCAGGTAGGCGGGCAGGATTTCCTCGGGGAAGCCGGGCTGCTTCTGGTCGAGGTTGACGGCCACGATGCTGAACTTGATCGGCGCGCGCTGCTGCAGGTTGATCAGGATGTCCAGCATCGAGTAGCTGTCCTTGCCGCCCGACAGGCACACCATGACCTTGTCGCCATCCTCGATCATGTTGAAGTCAGCAATCGCCTGGCCGACCTGACGGTGCAGGCGCTTAGAAAGCTTGTTGATCTCGTGCTCGTGCTTCTTCTGCGCGGCCTTCTCAGCAAGAGCGGCTGCGGCTTCAGCGTCGATTTCGGGAGTCACGGGGCTGGGGATTTCGATCGTCGTCATGGTGTCACCAGGTGCCAGTTTCGGCAGAGATTGCGACTTGGCAGTCGGGGAAGATTTCAAGCTTGTTGACCTTGACGCGCACGCCCATCACGCCGGGCAGCTTCATCAGCCGGGTGCAGAGCTTGGCGACCAGGGCCTCGAGGATGTCGGTGTGCTCGGCCGTGCATTCGTCGATGATGATCTGGCGAATGCGGCGGTAGTCCAGCACGTGGCCGATGTCGGCGTCGCTGGACACGAGCGCTTGCGGGCCGAGGTTGATCTCGGCGTCCACCTGGATCGGCTGCGGGTCCTCGCGTTCGAAATCGAGGATGCCGAGGTTGGCATCGAAGCGCAGGCCGGCGATGTGGATGACCTGCTGCCGATGGTGGTGCTGCAGCGCCGCCGCAGTCGGGCGATCGGCCAGGTGGGCCTCGATGCGCTTGGCCGCCACCACGCCGTCGGCCAGGGCCGTCTGCACGCAGGGATGCATGCGCTGGCTGGCGTCGCCGGCCACGAAGAGCGCGTGGCGCGGCTCGTCGCCGAAGGCCTGCAGCGGCGGCAGGCCGGTCGTGGCCAGCGCCCAGGCCTCGGGATTGGGTTCGTAGCCCAGCAAGATGGCGACGAAGTCGAAGACTTCCGCGCCATGCGTTGCGGAATGCACCGTGCCGTCGGCATCGACGCTGCTCGGCATCGGCTGCGCGGGCCGGCGCGTGATGTGATCAATGGCATCGAGCTTCTGCACGAACTGCGCTTGCGCACGCCAACGCGAACGCGACCAGATCGTCACGGGATGGCCGCGTTCGGCCAGGAAGAGGGCGTTTTCCACCGCGTTGTCGCCACCGCCCAGCAGCAGCACGCGGCTGCCCGGCGGCAGCTGTTCGCGTTGCTCCGTGAGCGTCAGCGCATCCAGCACGCGCGGCGATGTCGGGAAGAGCTGCGCAGGCTGGCGCGGGCGCAGGCCGGTGGCGATCAGCAGGGTCTTGGCCTGGAGGTCCTCGTCCAGCAGCCAAAAGCCGTCCTGCCGGCGGATGCTTTGCGGCGCGCGGCCGGTGATCAGCTCGACGCCCGGCTGGGCTGCGACCTGGGCGGCATAGCGCGATCCCAGGGCTGACAGGCTTGCGTCCGGCGAGCCCAGCACCCAGGCCTGCGGAAAGTCCAGGCCTTGCAGGCCGTGGCAGGGTCGCGGGCCGCGCTCGATCAGCGCGACGCGATGGCCCAGCAGCGCCAGCCAGCTCGCGGCCGAGCAGCCGGCTGGGCCGGCGCCGATGATGGCGCAGTCGACGGTGATGCGGGACGGGGCGGGCATGGAAGAGGCATGGTGCAAACCCGCGATTATCCCAGGTCGGGCCAGAATGGGCCTGCCTCAGCCATTTCTGGAGCCGCAGCCGCCATGAAGATGATCCTGACCGACGCCGTTACGCCGGCCGAATACCTGGCCAGCTTCGAGGGCTGGCGCCAGGCGTATGCCGCTGCCCTCCATGCCGCCGTGACCGAGGCCGTGCCCGGCTTTGAGGCCCGGCTCAAGTGGGGCCACATCGTCTATTTCCTGGACGACCCGGTCTTGCTCGTGCGCGTAGAGCCCACGCGGGTGTTGTTCGGCTTCTGGCAGGGGCAGCAGTTGCGCCACATCGAGCCGCGACTCAAGCCCGGTGGCAAGTACGAGATGGCCACGCTGGAGCTGCGGGAGGGCACGCCGCTGGACCGCGGCGTTGTTGTGGCGCTGGCACAAGAGGCCGCGCGCCTGAACCGGCCAAGAGCTGGCCTTTAGACAGGATCTTGCGCAGCGGTGCGCCAGCCTGAGCCAGTGACTCAGACCCGATTCAAGTGCGGACTGCGCGCCAGACGCGCCACCCCAGCAGGGCAGCAATGATGGCGCCGTAGACGACCGGCTCGGCAAAGTTGTGCTTGCCCGCCCGCAGCCAGATGAAGTGCAGCAGGCCGATCACGATCACGGCATAGACCAGCTTGTGCAGCGCCTGCCAGCGCTTGGCCCCTAACGCCTTGATCGCACGGTTGAAGCTGGTTGCGGCAAGCGGCGCCATCAGCAGCCAGGCGGCGAAGCCCATCAGGATGAAGGGGCGCTTGCCGATGTCACGCAGGACTTCGTTCCAGTCGAGGCTCTTGTCCAGCCAGGCGTAGGACAGCAGGTGCAGGCTGCCATAGGCGAAGGTCCACACGCCCAGCATGCGCCGAAAGCGCAGCAGGGCTGGCAGCTTGAGCATCGTGCGCAGCGGCGTGATGGCCAGCGTGATGCACAGGCCGCGCAGCGTCCAGTCGCCCAGGCCGCGGATCAGGAACTCCGCCGGGTTGGTCACCGGCTGCGTGGCCAGCTTCCAGACGATGAAGGCCAGCGGCAGCGCGCACAGCAGGAACAGGAGCGGCTTGGCGCTCCAGTGCAAGAGAGCCTTGGTCATCGGCGCGCGGTGCTCAGTAGTTCTTCTTCAAGTCCATGCCCGCGTAGAGCTGGCCGACTTGCGCTTCGTAGCCGTTGAACATCAGCGTGGGCCTGCGCTTGGCGAACAGCGCCGTGAGGCCGCCGCCGCCCTCGCCGATGCGGCGCTCGCTCGCCTGGCTCCAGCGTGGGTGGTCGACGTTCGGGTTGACGTTGGAAAAAAACCCGTACTCCTGCTGGGCCGCCTTGGTCCAGCTGCTCATCGGCTGGCGCTCGACGAAGCGGATCTTGACGATGGACTTGGCTGACTTGAAGCCGTACTTCCAGGGCACGGTCAGGCGGATCGGCGCGCCGTTCTGGTTGGGCAGCACTTCGCCGTACAGGCCAAACGTCAGCAGCGTGAGCGGGTGCATGGCTTCATCCATGCGCAGGCCTTCGATGTAGGGCCAGTCGAGCACGCTGGAGCGCACGCCGGGCATCTGCTTGGGATCGGCCAGGCTCGTGAACTCCACGTACTTGGCGCGCGAGTTGGGCTCCGTCTTCTTGATCAGCTCGGCCAGCGAGTAGCCCACCCACGGGATCACCATCGACCAGCCTTCCACGCAGCGCAGGCGGTAGATGCGCTCTTCCATCGGCGCGAGCTTGAGCAGGGCCTCGATGTCGTAGGTGCCGGGCTTGGCGCATTCGCCTTCTACCGTCACGGTCCACGGGCGTGTGCGCAGCGTGTGGGCGTGCTCCGCTGGGTCGGCCTTGTCGGTGCCGAACTCGTAGAAGTTGTTGTAGCTGGTGACGTCGGAATAAGCGGTTAGCTTTTCTATCGTCTGCGCGCCGGCCACAGCGCTCTTGGCACCGGCCAATTTGGGCAGCTTGCCGCTCTGCGCAAAGGCCGTGGGCACCAGGCCCAGCGCGACCGCGCCGGCGAGGAGCTGGCGGCGGGATTCGAAGAGATCGCGCGGGGTGATCTCGCTGGAAGGGATGTGGGGGAGGTTCTTCATGAGCTGTGAGTCGCTGAGGCTCCCCCTGACCTTACAGCGTTCCGTAGGAATGCAAGCCTGAGAGGAACATGTTTACACCGAGAAACGCAAAGGTCGTGACCAGCAGGCCACCGAGGGCCCACCAAGCCGCGGCCGCGCCGCGCAGGCCCTTCATCAGCCGCATGTGCAGCCAAGCGGCGTAGTTCAGCCAGACGATCAGCGCCCAGGTCTCCTTCGGGTCCCAGCTCCAGTAGCCGCCCCAGGCCTCGGCGGCCCAGAAGGCGCCCAGGATGGTGGCGATGGTGAAGAAGGCAAAGCCCATCGCTATTGCCTTGTACATGAGGTCGTCCACCGCGTTCAGCTCGGGCAGGCGGGCCGTCAGCGGCTTGCGGGCGACGATGCACAGGCCGAAGAACACCGGCAGCCCGGCCAGGCGCGAGGCCCAGGCGCCGAGGCCCTGCACCGTGCCTGCTTCGAGGTTGGCAAAGGCGCGCACCAGCAGGATCAGCACGACGATGCCCACCGGCACGGCCACCAGGCCGATCCACAGCGAGCGCGAGCTGGAGGTCTTGAGCAGGTAGGCCAGCGCCACCATGGCGGCCAGCGAGAAGCTGCCGTAGCCGATGAAATTGGCCGGCACGTGGATCTTCATCCACCAGCTCTGCAGGGCGGGCACGAGCGGCTGGATCTCCTGCGCTTCGCGGGCCAGCGTGTACCAGAGCAGGAAGCTCACGGCGCTGCACACCACCAGCATCACGTAGGCGCCGAGCGCGCGGGTCTTGAAGCGCTGCTCGTAATAGAGGTAGAGCAGGGTGGTCAGCCAGGCGAAGAGGACGAAGACCTCGTAGAGATTGCTGACCGGGATGTGGCCGATGCTCTCGCCGATCTGGTGGCTTTCGAACCAGCGCACCATCGTGCCGGTCAGCGCCATGAAGACGGCGCCCCAGGCCAGCTTGGAGCCGATCACCTCGGCCGTGCTGCTCTTGCCCTGGCCGGTGAAGAAGCCGCCCCAGTAGAAGCCCAGGCTCATGTACATCAGCACGGCCATCCACATGATGGCGCTCTGGCTGGACAGCATGTACTTCAGCCAGAAGACCTTGTCGGCCGCGCCCAGATCGGCGCCGTAGCCGCCGGGATGGGCGTTGTAGAGCGAGATGGCCAGCAGGCTGGCGGCGGCCACGCAGGCAGTGAGCAGGCGCAGCGGGCGCCAGGTCCAGCCGAGCGCGATCAGGGCCGCCGCGGCAAAGCCGAGGATGCCGCGCTCATAACTGTCCATGTGAGCGGCATACTGCGCGAACGCGAAGCCGGCGCCGGCCAGCACGGCCAGGGCGAAGATCCAGTCCGCAGGACTGCGGCCCTGCCAGGGCTGTCGGCGACCGATGGTGAGCGTTGCAGTGTTCATGGGGTCTATCCGTCCTTCAGCAGCGCCTTGCGCAGCTGTTCAAACTCGGCCACGGTATCGGGCGATTCTCGCGTGCTGGACAAGGCCATGCGAACGCGGGTGGATTCCTGCTGGCCCGGTGTGGGTTCAAGCCAGATCCAGACGCGGCGCTCCTTCACGTACAGCATGGAGAAGACGCCGATGATCAGCAGCACGGCGCCCAGGTAGACAACCTTCTGGCCCGGGGCGCGCGCCACCTGGAAGACGCTGGCCTGCACCTGGTGGAAGTCCTCCAGGCGCAGCAGCACCGGGGCGGGGTAGTACATGCTGTCCGACAGGGAGAGTACGGCCTGCACCATGAACTTCTGGGCGGCGGCGTCGGCCTCGCGATCGGGCTGCTCGGCCAGCTCGCGGCTGATCTGGTAGAGCTCGAACAGCGTGCCGTTGAGGATGCGCAGCAGCACTTCCGAGACACGCTGGCGCTCAGCCGCGGGCACCTTGGCTTCGATGAACTGCGAGAGTGCTGGTAGCCCGCCGCGCATCGGGGCGCTGGCGGCGTCCACCGGAGGACCATCGGCGCCGGCAAAGAGCGTGAGCGTCTGGCGCGCAGTGGCCTCGATCTCGGCCAGCATCTGCGGCTTGTCCGGTGGCGTCGCGTTCTTGGCGTAGCGGCGCGCGGCGCGCTCGCGCATCATCGGGTCGAGCAGGGCGTTGCGCAGTTGCAGCCAGCCGTCCATGGAGGCGCGCTCGTCCGCCGGAATGCGCAGGTAGCGGAACTCCTCGGCTGGGGTGTCGCGCACGCCGGCCAGGAAGACGAGCTGGCCTTCGAGCTCGACCGGGGCCACATAGTTGTGGAACTCGCGCGCCTGGCCCGAGGCGTCGCGCAGCTTGTAGTTGAACGAAGGGCCGATGTTGCGCAGCGTCTTGCTGTCGCGCTTTTTGGCGCCGCTGCCCAGGTGCTGCGAGAGGGAGTCGACGAGGTCGACCTTGCGAACATCCGTGCCGTTGGCACCACCGCTGGGCGTACCGCCGAGGTTCTCGACGTTCATCACGCGCAGGTCGGTGAACTCCAGGCCGAGCTTGTCGCGGCTGTCTTCGGTGGCCAGCTCCGTTGCGCCGCCGATCTTGCCGTCCAGGTTGAAGCGCCGGCCCTGGACCGTCATCGGCTCGGCCGCGAGCTTGAGCGTGGAGCCGCCGTCGGAGAAGCTGCTCTGGTAGATGGCGATGCCCTGCTCGATCACGGGCTCGTTGACCTTCACCTGCGCCGTGCGCTGGGCGCCGGTGGCACGGTCGTGGAGCACGATCTCGCTGGCGAAGAGCTTGGGTTGGCCGGTGGGATAGAAGTCGACGGTGAACTTCGTCAGCTCGATGTCGAAGGGCAGCTGCTGCAGCACGACGCCTTCGGCCAGGCTCAGCTGGGCCGTGCCGGCGCGGCCGCCTTCGGCCACCTCGACCGTGCCGCGAAAACCCGGGTTCCCGGGCGGCAGCACGTTGGCATCGAGCACCGGGCCGGAGCCGGCGTAGACCCTCTTGCCCTGCGCCCACATCAGGCCCTTGAGCAGCAGGTCGCCATCCAGCAGGCCACCCACGCAGACCAGCACGATGGCGCTGTGCGCGGCCAGGTAACCGATCTTGTTGGCGGCGCCGCGGCGGCCGGCGACCATGATGCCGTGATCGCGTACCTGCACCTTGGCGCGCCAGCCCAGGCTCTCGAGCACCGCAGCCACCTGCGCCAGCGCGGCTTGCGGCACGGCCGGGATGCTGCCCAGCGCGCGGTGCGGATGCGCGGCCAGGGATTGCTCTCGCGCCGTCTCCTTGAAGCTCTTCAGGTCACGGACGATCTTGGGCGCGTTGCGGGCGATGCACAGGCTGGTGGAGGTGACCAAGAAGGCCAGGATCAGCACGAACCACCAGGTGCCGTAGACCGTGAACAGGCCCACCTTGCCGAACAGCTCGGCCCAGAAGGGCCCGAACTGGTTGACGTAGTTGCCAAAGGGCTGGTGCTGCTCCACCAGCGTGCCGATCACGGAGGCGATGGCAATGGTGGTGAGCAGGGCGATGGCAAAGCGCATCGACGCCAGCAGCTCGTAGAAATTCTTGAGGGCGCGGGACGACAACATCGGGGCAGTCAATATGCAAAAAGGCCGGTGGGGACACCGGCCTTGTCATTGTGTCAGCAGTGACGGCTCATCGCAGGCCGGCAATGTAATCGGAGACTGCAGCGATTTCCTTGTCGCTCATCTTGGCAGCCACGGCGGTCATCACCGGGTTGTTGGCACGTTCGCCCGAGCGGAAGGCCTTGAGCTGCGCCACGATGTAGTCGCCCTGCTGGCTGCCGATGCGCGGGTACTGGGCGGGCATGCCGGCGCCCGAGGGGCTGTGGCAGCCGGCGCAGGCGGCGATGGCGCGATCGGCGATGCCGCCGCGGTAGATCTTCTCGCCCAGGGCCGAGAGGTCCTTGTTCTTGCCGAAGCCCGGCTTGGCCGGCGGCTTGGAGGCGTAGAAGGCTGCGACGTTGCGGACATCTTCGGCCGACAGCGGCGCGGCCATGCCCTGCATCACCGCGTTCTTGCGCTTGCCTTCCTTGAAGTCCTGCAGCTGCTTGGCCAGGTACTCGGCGTGCTGGCCTTGCAGGATGGGATTGGTGGCCGCGCCGCGGGAGCCGTCGGCCGTGTGGCAGGCGCCGCAGGTCTGGGCGGAGATCGCACCGCCCTTGGCCAGGTCCGGCTTGGGCGCGGCGGCGGGTGCCTCATTGGCCAGGGTGGCCGAGGCAAAAAGAAAACCCGACAACAGAAAAACGGCAGTCTTCATGGATCGCAGGTCCTGTCTCTTTGTGAGTTCTACGCCGAGGGATGGCTTCTGGCGCGCGATCTTACAATGGCAAATTCGCCTTTCACCTCAGGTCTATGCCCCACGATTCCCCTGATACGGCTCGCTCGGACAAGGAGTTACTGGCCTGGACCCACACGGCCCGGTTCTTCACGACCGCCGCCCAGCTGAACCAGCTGCCCATCAACGAGCTGCCCGAGATTGCCTTCGTCGGCCGCTCGAACGCTGGCAAGTCCACGGCCATCAACACCCTGGCCCAGCAGAAGCGCCTGGCATTCGCCTCCAAGACGCCCGGCCGCACCCAGCACATCAACCTGTTCCACCTCGGCCCCAAGGACGCGCCGGACGCGCTCTTCGCCGACTTGCCCGGCTACGGCTACGCGGCGGTGAACAAGAGTGCCAAGCAGCGCTGGCAGAAGGTGATGGCCGACTACCTGGAGGTGCGCCGCAGCCTGTCGGGCGTGGTGCTGATGGTCGATTCGCGCCTGGGCCTGACCGATCTGGACCAGCAACTGCTCGAGTTCGTCACGCCGCGCGTGCGTTCCGGCGAGATCAAGCTGCTGGTCGTGCTGACCAAGTCCGACAAGCTCAACCGCAAGGAGGCGCAGGCTTCGCTGGCGGCCTGCCAGGAGTTCCTGGGCGGCATCGCCACCGATGAGTCCGACATCGGGGTTACGCTGTTCTCCGCACTGAAGAAGCAGGGCGTGGCCGATGTGGCCGGCATCCTGCGCGAGTGGGTGGACGTGGCGCCGAAGGTCCAGAAGGTCGACTTCCCGGATCCGCTGCCGGAAGCCGAGGCCGAACCCGAGGCCTGATCCTCGGCTTCAGCCTCAGGGCCGGCCGATGAACAGGTAGACCGCGCTGCCACCCCTGGGCGCGCGGCCCACGGCCAGATACAGCGGCCCGAGGCCCGTGTCCGTCCCGATGAAGAGGCTGCCTGCATAGCGCAGGTCGCGCAGACTCGCGTCGCTGCGCGCGTTCCACGCATTGCCCGCCTCCAGCGAGCCGCCGATGAAATAGCCGCGGCTGATCACGGGCGCGCTGCCCATGCGCAGGTAATACGTGGCGCGGCCGAAGAGCAGGGTGTTGCCCATCAGCTGCTCGGGCCTGTAGCCCGAGAGCTGCTGGAAGCCGCCCAGGCTGTACGGCCCCTGCGTGGAGTCTTCCGGCTGGCGCGCCACCAGGCCGCGGGCGTTCAGGTTGATCGTGTGCGGGCCCCAGCTGTGGACAAAGGTGGCCTGCAGCTCCGTGCGGCTGAAGCTGGCGTTGTGCACGTTCTCGCCGCCGGAGACACGGCCGCCGGTGTACTCGGCCACGATGCGGTAGCCGCGCTGCGGGAAATTGGCGTAGTCCAGCTGGTCGACCACGGCGCGCAGGCGCAGGCCGGTTTCGTTCCAGATCTGGCCCAGCTGCCCCGGCGCCGCCGACAGGTCGGGGCCCAGCACGATCGGGTTGATGCGCCAGCTCTCGTGCGTCAAGCCCAGGCGCAGCTCACCGAGCCGGCCCCAGGGCTGGCCGATGTCCAGCCCCAGCTTGCCGGATTTGCGGCTCAGCTCCCCAAGCTCGTTGCCGCTGTCTGCATCGAAGAGCTTGATGTTGCGCCGCTCGATCTGGCCCCAGCCGGAGATGAACCAGTCGCTGGAGCCCAGGGCCTTGATCGTCAGCGGCTGGTACAGCTCCGAGAACAGGCGCGGATGCTGGCCGATGGAAGCCTGGTTGCGCCACTCCAGGCCGGAGTCGGTCAGCCAGTGTCGGTTGTGGCTCACGCGCAGGTCGAAGGTGCTGTTGCCCGAGAGATCGGTGGACAGGTCGATGCCCACCTTGAAGTAGTTCGGCCCCCACGGCTTGTCCTCCAGCTCGAAGGTCAGCCCGTCGCCGGTCATCTGGCCGGCGGCATCGACGCTGCGCGGCTCGACGTGATAGTCCACCCGTTCATAGTCGCCCGAGGAAGTCAGCAGCCGCGCGTCACGCTCGGCGCGCGCGGCATCGAAAGGCTGGCCCGGCTGCGATTCCAGCTGGCGCCTGAGCAGCTCGGGGTGCGTCAGGTGGCTGCCGGTGAACTGCACGTCGGCCAGCACGCCCGGGTTTTGCGCCGGCTGGATGCGGGCCAGGCGCCAGGCGGCATAACTCTCAGGCGAGACGGCATACCGGCGCAGCTGGGGCAGGGCTTTCTCGGCCGCGGCCTCGCCAGCGGCGATCAGCTCCGCGACCTGCGAGAAATCGCCGGAGCTGAGCTTGGCAAGGTCGGGCGTGATCAGCAGATCGTCCGGACCCAGCGTGGCGATCGCGCGCTGCACGTTCTGCTCGGTCAGGATGGTGATCATCTGCGCCGTCACGCCCACCAGCGAGCTCAGCGATTCGCGACCGGCCAGCGGCGTGCCCACGTTCACTGCGATGAGCCGTCGCGCGCCCATCTGGCGTGCCACGTCGATCGGCAGGTTGTTGACCAGGCCGCCGTCGCCCAGCACATGGTCTTCCACTTCGGTGGTGGCGAACACGCCGGGCACGCTCATCGAGGAGCGCATCGCCAGCGCCAGGCTGCCTTCGCCCAGCACGCGCTGGCCGCCGGTTTCCATGTCGGTGGCCACGGCGCGAAAGGGCGTGGGCAGGCGGTCGAAGTCGTTGACGGTGCGCACCGGCAGCGTCAGTCGGCGCAGCAAGATCTCCAGGCCGCGCGAGGACAGCGTGCCTTGCGGTGCGCGCAGCTCGCCGTCGCGCAGGCCGAACTCGATGGCGGCGGAGAACTCGAAGTCCTCTTCCTTGCGCCGCTGCGAGAGCTGCTGGCGCTCCACGCGGCTCACGAACATGCGGCCCCAGTCGATGCGCAGCAGCTCGCGCTCCAGCTCCTCGGCCGACAAGCCGCTCGAGTACAGGCCGCCGATGATGGCGCCCATCGAGGTACCCGCAATCAGATCGACCGGGATGCGCTCTCGCTCCAGCACCTTGAGCACGCCCACGTGGGCAATGCCGCGTGCGCCGCCGCCGGACAGAACGAGGCCCAGGCGGTCGCGTTGGCCAGCGGGCTGGGCGGGCTGAATGGGCTGGGCTTGCGCCATAGGCCCGGCCCCAAGACAGATGGCGAGGAAGAGGAGGGTGGAACGGAGCGGTCGGCTAGCCCTGTGCATCGCCGGGATTCTGCATCAGGGCATCAACGGCGCATTCGACGATGCCGTCCTCGCCCAACACCGCGATCAGGCCGGCCGGCAGCAGCTGTTCCAGCGCGCCGCGCGTCAGCGAGTGGTGGGTTTCCTCGTCCTGGCCGACGAAGTGGAAGTACTGGTGGCTCTCGCTGATCCAGGTGAGCTGCGCCGTCATCCAGTCGCCCTGCACGAAGAGGTGGTACCAGATGCCGACCTGCTGCGCCTCGATCCAACGCTGCACCGCCGCCCGTGCGTCGGGTGTATCGATCGCGCTGTAGAGCTGTACCGGCACCGTGGGCAGCACGCTGCGATCGACCTTGGTATCGGCCCAGCGAGACGGCATCCGCGAAGGTGTTTCGTCCATGACGGAAGAAGGCGGCCGCGCCGCAACGGGTGCCTGCGGCAGAAGCTGGGGCAGGGGTGGCTGCCCGCGCAGCAGGCGGCCATGCTGTTCCATCAGTTCCTGCAAGACCGGATCGAGCTTCTCGGCCGGCAGGGCGATGCTGGACGCGCCCTTGCGCAGGCCGCCGATCAGGCCGGGCAAGCGAGCGCGCAACGCGTCGCGCTCAGGCACGGAGTCCAGCGGCTGAAGGCTGTCCAGCAGCGCATCGACGAGTTCGACGTGCGTCTGCACCTCGGGCGCATCCTGCCCGTGCAGCACCATCGCCTGCACGATGACCTCGGCCCAGGTGTATTCCAGGAAGACGCGGGTCTTCAGGCCCAGTGAGGCCTGGCTGACCTGTTCCCGCAACTGCTCGCGGATCACCTCCATCCAGGCTGCGCGCTGCTCTTCTCGCTCCAGCGCGGCCAGGACTGCGGCGCTGCGCTGGTCGCGTTGCCGGGCGGACTGGGCCACGTACTGCTCCAGATGCTGCAACACCTGCGTGAACTGGTTGCGCATCGGGTGCGGCGTGTTGATCAGCGGCTCGAGTTCGTGCTCCATGTGCTGCACGAAGTCGCGCAGGGCCGGTGCGTTGCTGTGATCGAAGGCCATGCCGTTGGCGGCCAAGCGGTTGAGCAGTTGCCAAGCCGGGTGATCGGGCTCGCCCAGCATCATCGGGTCCTTCTCGGCGAGCCGCGTCACGGTCGGTTCGAGCTGGGCCACCAGGGCCTTGACCGAGGGCTGCAGGCGCGGATCGCTGAGGATGCGGCGGTAGAGCTTGCGCAGCAGGTCGGGTTGCGCCGAGGCCTCCGTGGTCTGCAGCAGGCCCAGCTGCGAGTTGCGCCGGTCGCCGCGTCGCGCCTCGAAAAGCCGCTGGTGATCCAGATCAGGCCGCGTGCGTTCGGCGGCGTGCCGGACCAGCAGGCTGGAGAGGCCGGCGTCTTGCAGCTGATGGCACAGGCCCGCGTACAGGCGCGAAAGGCCCTTGGCCATGGGCTGCGCGGCGGCGTGCAGCAGGTGCTGGCGCAGGCCGTCGTCCAGCTTCAGGGGCAGCAGCATGTTCACCAGGGCCTGGGCGAAGACGGCCGGGCGCAACGGGTTGTCGGCGCTGCGCGCGCGGGCCGTGCCACGCAGGGCGGCGAAGCAGTTGCCGAGCTGCAGCAGCTCGTTGTTGGCTAGCAGCTCAGTGGCCTGGACGATGCGCGCCAGCGCCACGTCTCGCAGGGCCTGCTGCTCGTCGATCAGGCGCAGCGGCTCGATGACCAGCCCTGAGGGCCGGGCCAGCGGCTGCAGCGGATCGGTGCCTTCGCGCGCCAGGCGCATCAAAGGCGATGTGGCGCGCTCGAAATCTTCGGCAAAGCTGCCGCGCAGGCGCCGCCACGAGGCCTGCAAGGCCAGGAATTGCGGGCTGACGCGGAGTTCGTCGTGCAGCGCTTCGGCAACGAAGCGCGCGAGTTCGGGGATTTGGAGGGCGGCGTCATCCACCAGCGACTGCAAGGTGGGCGCTCCTGGGGGAAGGCTGGACATCGGAGGCATATTACTGGGACGTCGTCTACTGCTTCGACGTGCAAAGGTTACCGATCCTCTCGCCCAAGAAAAGGGGCCGCATCAGCGGCCCCTTCCAAGTTTGAGCAGATTTGCTCAGATTACATGCCCATGTCCATGCCGCCCATGCCGCCCATGCCGCCAGGCATGCCGGCCGGAGCGTCGTCCTTCGGGGCTTCGGCGACCATGCACTCGGTCGTCAGCATCAGCGAAGCGACCGAAGCGGCGTTTTGCAGAGCCGTACGGGTGACCTTCGTCGGGTCCAGGATGCCCATCTCGATCATGTCGCCGTAGGTGTCGTTGGCGGCATTGAAACCGTAGTTGCCCTTGCCGGCCAGCACGGAGTTCACGACGACGGAGGCTTCGCCGCCGGCGTTGTAGACGATCTCGCGCAGCGGGGCTTCGATGGCCTTCAGGATCAGCTTGATGCCGGCGTCTTGGTCGGCGTTGTCGCCCTTGATCTCGCCAGCGGTCTGACGGGCGCGCAGCAGGGCCACGCCGCCACCGGCGACGATGCCTTCTTCAACGGCTGCACGGGTGGCGTGAAGCGCGTCTTCCACGCGGGCCTTCTTTTCCTTCATCTCGACTTCGGTGGCGGCGCCGACCTTGATCACGGCAACACCGCCGGCCAGCTTGGCCACGCGCTCTTGCAGCTTCTCGCGGTCGTAGTCGCTGGTGGCTTCCTCGATCTGGATGCGCACTTGCTTGACGCGGGCTTCGATGTCGGCAGCAGCGCCGGCGCCGTCGATGATGGTGGTGTTTTCCTTGCCCACTTCGACGCGCTTGGCTTGGCCCAGATCGGCCAGCGTGACCTTCTCGAGCGTCAGGCCGATTTCCTCGGCGATGACCTTGCCGCCGGTCAGAATGGCGATGTCTTCCAGCATGGCCTTGCGACGGTCGCCGAAGCCCGGAGCCTTGACGGCCACGACCTTCAGGATGCCGCGGATGGTGTTCACCACCAGGGTGGCCAGCGCTTCGCCGTCCACGTCTTCAGCAATGATCAGCAGCGGACGGCCGGCCTTGGCCACGGCTTCCAGCGTGGGCAGCAGGTCGCGGATGTTGGACACCTTCTTGTCGTACAGCAGCACGAACGGGTTGTCCAGGATCGCCGATTGCTTTTCCGGGTTGTTGATGAAGTAGGGCGACAGGTAGCCGCGGTCGAACTGCATGCCTTCGACGACGTCCAGTTCGTTGTTCAGGCTCTTGCCGTCTTCAACCGTGATCACGCCTTCCTTGCCGACCTTGTCCATCGCGTTGGCGATGATCTGGCCGACGTCAGCATCGCTGTTGGCCGAGATCGTGCCGACTTGAGCGATTTCCTTGGAGGTGGTGGTGGCCTTCGAAGCCTTCTTCAGCTCGGCGACAAGGGCTTGCACAGCCTTGTCGATGCCGCGCTTCAGGTCCATCGGGTTCATGCCGGCGGCCACGTACTTCATGCCCTCGCGGACGATGGCTTGGGCCAGGACCGTCGCGGTCGTCGTGCCGTCACCAGCGTTGTCAGACGTCTTGGAAGCGACTTCCTTGACCATCTGCGCGCCCATGTTCTGGAGCTTGTCCTTGAGCTCGATTTCCTTGGCCACGGACACGCCGTCCTTGGTCACGGTGGGGGCGCCGAAGGAGCGCTCGAGCACCACGTTGCGGCCCTTCGGGCCCAGGGTCACCTTGACGGCGTTGGCGAGGATGTTCACGCCTTCGACCATGCGAGCGCGGGCTTCGCCGCCGAAGATCACGTCTTTTGCTGCCATGTCTATTTCTCCGAAATCTTGAATGAGGGCTTACTTGGCGACCACGGCGAAGAGGTCTTCCTCGCGCATCACCAGCAGTTCTTCGCCGTCGACCTTGACGGCCTGGCCGCTGTACTTGCCGAACAGCACGCGGTCGCCCACGGCCACGTTCAGGGCCACGAACTCACCCTTGTCATTGCGCTTGCCCGGGCCGACGGCCAGGACTTCGCCCTGGTCCGGCTTCTCGGCGGCGGCGTCGGGGATGACGATGCCGGAGGCGGTCTTGGTTTCTTGTTCCAGGCGCTTAACGATCACGCGATCGTGCAGGGGACGCAGCTTCATCACTTCTCCTTGGGAGTTCTCTGTGAACCGAGGGGCCAGACAGGCTGGCCCCGCGTGGGATCGGGTTGTTAGCACTCGCGGGTTGAGAGTGCTAGCAGGGGATTATAGGGGTGGAAAAGGACGTTTCAAGGGGGCATGGCGCCTAGTGCTTGCGCCCTTCAACGCCCTCGCTTGCGCTTGTCTCGTGTTCATTGGGCAGCTTCGACGGTGATGCACGCTGGGGCGCATCGTCGCTATTCAGAGGGCTGGCGTCCGAATGGCAAATCAGCGCAGACGTCTGCGCCGTGTTCGCCGTGTCAGCCCTTGTCCGCGCGCTCAGTCGTCACTGGAATCGATGAAGTCTTCGACTGAGAGCCTGGCATCGGCGAGCGCGAGCTCACGACTGGGGAAGTTGCTGTCCTCGCATTCAATGCCCCGCAGATCGTCGAATAACGCGCCCCACCCCCAGCCGTTGGCCTTGCGAGCAGCGATGACGCTGATATTGCGGCCCTTGTAGTGCAGATCGAGTTGATTGGCGTGCCCAATGTTCATGGCGCCTCCTTCTTTGAAACCATACGTTACGTTCTGCCATTTCGCGATGCAGTAGGACAGCGCCGCACCAGCGCCAGCCATGGCTCTTGATGGACCGATCGGTGAGGAAGGCGCCGTCGTGGGGGTGGTCAGAGCGGTCCGACAGGGAGTGGGCGCCGGCGCCTGCACAGCTCGAATGCGAGTCGCCGGAAGATGCCTTGTTCGAAAGGAGTGCGGCCATGAACGAATTGAGTCTGCTGCAATGGCCGGCCATGATTTGCACGCTCACTGCGGCGTGGTTTGTGACCTCTCGCCGCTCGCGTCGTCGGCACGCAGGTTTTTGGCTCTTTCTGTTCAGCAACGCGTTGTGGATGGCCTGGGGAGTGTCCGTGGATGCGGACACCTTCGTTGTGCTTCAGATCTGTCTTGGGATGATCAACATTCGAGGTCTGCACAAGACTGCTGACAGCGAGGGACCGCGGGTTGTCGCCGGAAGTTGCACCGTGATCGAAGGACATGGAAATGGCAAGCGATGAAGAACAGATTCGGGCGCTTATTCAAGCCTGGCAGGTCGCGACGGCGGAAGGTGACACGGATGCAGTGCTCGGCCTCATGACCGACGATGTCGTGTTTCTCGTGGCCGGCCGCCCGCCGATGAGGAAGGCAGAGTTTGCGGCGGCGTCTCGCGCCTCGTCTGGTAGCTCCCGCCCGTTGATTCAAGGCAAGGCGGAGATTCAAGAGGTTCAGGTGTCGGGCGATCTGGCTTACGCCTGGACCTACCTCTCTGTCAGCGTTACACCGCCAGGTACAGCAGGACCCATAGAGCGCTCTGGACCTGCGCTGTCGATCCTGCGGCGCGTTGGCGGCAAGTGGCTGCTCGCGCGCGATGCCAATCTGCTCTCACCAAGGGCCTCACCGGCGGCCGCGACATGATCCGCAAGCTTCCTGGCGGCCAATACCGCCTCTACTCGCGCAAGCCGGATCCGAAGACCGGCAAGCGGCGAAACCTCGGCACCTTCGATACGCGCGAGGCGGCCGCGCAGCATGAACGCGAGGTCCAGTACTTCAAAAGGCACTGATGGGAACGCCGCGTGAAAGGCAAGGAATTGCAGTCACCCGCCATCAGGCCTGTCCTCATTCAATCGATTGCGACTTCGGAGGTGCGTCATGAATGTCAAATCGGCCAGTGTGACTTGGACCGGCTCGGGCAAGACCGGACTGGGCCATATCAGCACAGAGACACCCGCGCTGAGCGAGCATCCCTATGGATTTGCATCTCGCTTTGGCGATCCGCCTCAGCCTGGCACCAATCCAGAGGAACTGCTTGCCGCAGCTCACGCGGCCTGCTTCACCATGGCTTTCTCTTTCGCATGCGAGAAGGCTGGCTTCTCCACGGCGAAGCTGGAGACCGAGGCCAAGGTCCGTCTGGCGGCGCAGGGCGAGGGCTTTCTCATTGACCAGATCGAATTGAGCCTGCGAGCTGAAGTGCCGGGCATGAACGAACAGCGGTTCCAAGAGATCGCACACGCCGCTAAGCTGGGCTGCCCGCTCTCCAAGGCGTTGGCCAGCGTGCCTGAGATCCGCTTGCAGGCCGAACTCCTCAGATCCACAGCCTAGCAACGCGTCGGTTCGAGCTCCGGGGACCAGTCATCGACTCCGCGTGTTGATAGCCATCGCTAGTGCGGCGTGGTCCTACGTGGTTGATTTGCAGGCTTGCGCTATAAAAAGTGCTCTTCGCACCAATGGAGCCGCGATGAGTACGGCACAACGGTACCAGCTCGACTTGCAATACAAGGGCCGATCAGGGAGCATCATCGTCGCACCGATGCTCGAAGGGTCAGGTTGGGGCTGGGCGGCGCTGATCGACCAGACGCAGGCGATCGAGCACAAGGGACGCGCGTTCAAGACACCGGAGCTGGCGATGGCCGACGGCAAAGCCAATGTCGAGGCCTACGTCGATTCTTGCTGCGTGGCTTAGGCGGCATAGGAGCAGCTACGTCGAGCGGATGTCTCAACGGTCGCTCTTTTAGAGTGCTGAGCGACGACTAGGTGTCCTCAGATTTTTGCCTGCCTGGTTGCCACCCTGGGTCGACAGCGGGCGCAGCCGATCCATGCGTCAGCGGCGGGCAAAGGCGAACCAAGGCAGGTGATATTCGATCGACGGTGGGCGATATGCGAACCACGCGACGCATCGATTGTGGGTATTGCCGGTGAGTTGTTATGACGCTTCGCCGCCCGTTGAGCAAGCCGGTCAAGATGCGAGATCTGCGTGTCGCGCTTGCACGCCTTACGTAGCCCCGAATTCGGGATTTGACCTCAATGCTTTGAGGACAGAAGCGCTATCGCAGGGCGAGAAGGAACTCGACGTTCTCCATTGGGGCTCGATGCAGTATGTAGGACCTGGCCGATTGCGCATTCGTTCGATATGCAGGACCATTGACATACAAGCATCGACGACGCTCCGAACAGGGGCTTCAGGGAGACGATGTGAACGACTGCATCCAGACCATGGTGTCCTCGCGGCGCTTTGATTCACTGAGCCGGGCTCGGAAATCTGCCAGCGCGGGAGCGCAACATGAGCGCTAGCGATGTCGCCCCCCCGGTGGTGCTGTTCGTCGATGACGAGCCCTCCATCCTCAGCGCATTGCGCCGCTTGTTCCGACCCGAAGGCTACCGCGTGCTGGTGGCGGAAGGTGGTCATGCCGGCCTAGAGCTGCTGGCCGCCGAGCCGGTGGATCTGGTCGTCTCTGACATGCGTATGCCAGAGATGGACGGGGCGGCCTTTTTAGAACAGGTGCGGCTGAGATGGCCAGAGGTTGGGCGGATCCTGCTGACGGGCTACTCCGACATCGGTTCCACCGTGGCTGCCATCAACCGCGGTGAGATCCACCGCTACATCGCCAAGCCCTGGGAGGAGCGCGATCTGCTGCTGTGCGTGCGCGACGGGCTGCAGCGGCGTTTGCTGGAGCGAGAGAACCGCGCATTGCAGCAGCTCACCCAGGCTCAAAACGACGAGCTCAAGGCGCTCAACGTCCAGCTGGAGAGTCGCGTCAAGGCGCGCACGCAGGAGCTGGAGCAGGTGAACGCGATGCTGGAAACCTCATTCGCCAGCTTGGAGGAGAACTTCCTGCTCTCCATCGACGTCTTCTCGGGCTTGATGGAGCTGCGCCAAGACGGCATGGCGGGCTATTCGCGTCAGGTGGCGGATCTGGCCCGGCGAATCGCCCGGCATCTTGCGGTACTGGATCCGGGGCAGGCAGTCGAGAGCTCAGGATTGGCCCAGGATGTGTATGTGGCCGGCCTGCTGCACGAGATTGGCAAACTCGGCTTTCCCGATGCGCTGCTGCGCAAGCCGGTCTCGGCCATGATGGGCGAGGAAGTACTGCGTTTTCGTCGGCATACGCTGAACGCCGAGGCCGCGCTGCTGCCTCTGGGGCGCATGCAGCGTGCGGCGCGTCTCATTCGCGCGCAGCACGAGCGGTTCGACGGCAAGGGATTTCCAGACGGCCTGGCTGGTGCCGACATCCCGTTGGGGGCGCAGGTGCTGGGCCTGGCCAGCGATTTCTTCGCCGCGCAGTCGGGCCGCATGGCCGAGAAGCGATACAGCGCCAGCGAGGCGCAGTCGTTGATCCTTGGAGGCACCGGCACGCGCTACGCAAAGGCAGTGGTCGAAGCCTTCCAGCTTGCGCTGCGAGACGAGCCTACTCGGGAGGCAAGCGATCGCCGTATTCCGCCCGCTGAGCTCGCGGTAGGCATGGTGCTCTCGCGCGACCTGCGCAGCCCGCAGGGCACTCTGCTGCTCGCCGCGGGATTCGTCTTCGATGCCCATTTCGTACGGCACGTGCGTGAGTTCGCCAGTCGTGAAGGCGTCAACCTCGCGATCTACGTGAAGCTGCCGCAGGCGGCGGCCAACAGTGCCGCAAGTGGCTTCGAGAGCCGTCACATGCCTGACCCTCGACCGACGGCGACGACATGAGCGAGCGCATCCTCCTCCTCGATGACGAGCCGCACGTGCTCAGTGCATTGCAACGGCTCTTGCGTCAGGGCGTTGGCGACGACACTGGCAAGTCATACCGGATCGAGCCTTTCACCGACGCCGACGAAGCGCTGGCCCACGCGCGAAATGTGCCGGTAGCGCTGGCCATTTCTGACTATCGCATGCCTCGACGCAATGGCGTCGAGTTCCTGTGTGCGCTGCGCGAGATGCAGCCGGACTGCGGGCGCATCATCCTCTCGGGCTACGCCGACCTCACCGCCGTGGTCGCGGCTATCAATGAGGCCGGAATCTTTCGCTTCATCGGCAAACCCTGGAATGACCTTGAGCTGCTCAATGCCGTGCGCCAGGCGCTGCAGCTGCGCGAGCTGCTGATGGAAAACAGGCGTCTGGCCGATGAGGTACGGGTCCAGCGCGGCAAGCTCAGTGCGCAGGAGGCCGAGCTGCGCCGACTGGAGCTGCTGGAGCCGGGGATCACGCAGGTGCGTTGGAGCGAGGACGGCTCCTTCATCCTTGAGGACCCGAGCGGAGCGTCAGCGTGATCTCGGAATCGAGCCGGAGTGCGACTGAGCTCGAACCGGCCCTGCGTTGTGTGCTGGAGTCCGTGGCCGCGCCCTTGCTGGCCCATGCAGGGCGTCGGATCCTGTTCGCAAACACGCCGATGCGGCGCCTGCTGGGCTACGAATTGAGCGAGTTGCAGAGCATGGAGTTCGATGCCTGGGCGGCCGAGGGCTGCCGGGACAGCTTGCGGCACTATGGGATTCGCTGCCTGACCGAAGACGGGGAGCTGCCATCGATGGAAGTCGAGGCGATCACGGGAAGTGGTTCGCTTCGTGTTCTCGAGCTGCAAGCCAAGCTGCTGGAGAGCGGCTCGACGCGCCTGGCCGTGTTGACCTGCCAGGATCTCAGTGACGTTCGGCACGTACAGACCAGCTTGCTCAATATCGGCCGCGTGCTCCACCAGATCATCGAAGGGACACCGGTGGCCACCTTCGTCATAGATGCCCAGCACCGCATCACGCACTGGAACGCCGCATGCGAGCAGCTCACAGGTGCAGATGCCGATGACGTCATCGGCCGTGACGATGGTTGGACGGTGTTCTACGCTGAGGCCCGACCGTTGCTGGCGGACCTGATCGTCGACGACACCATTCGGCAAGAGTCTCAGCGTCTCTACGGCCGCCTCGGCAAGACTTCTGACACCATTGACAACGCTTACGAGGCCGAAGGATTTTTTCCGAACTTTGGTGATGGGGGGCGCTGGTTGCACTTCACCGCAGCACCACTCGTTGACACCCAAGGTCATGTAGTGGGGGCCATCGAAACACTGCTCGACGTCACGCAGCGGCACCAAGCCGAAGAAGAGCTGCTTCGCCACCGCAACGAGCTGGAGGCCATGGTCTTCGATCGCACGGCCGAGTTGCTGAGTACGCACCATGAGCTGGAGGCCTTTCTGGAGAACGCCTCGGTTGGCATCATCTCCACGGCCAGCCAGCGCGTCACTCGCGGAAACCGCAAGTTCCGCGAGATGTTCGAACTGGGCGAGCAATCCGCTCACGGCATGCCAACGCGCAGCTTCTTTCACAGTGAAGAGCACTATCTGGCACTGCGGTCCATTGCTGTTCAAGCCCTCTCCAGAGGTGACTCCCTTGTGCACGAGATGGAAATGCGCACTCTGGCGGGAAATTCGCTCTGGATCCAGCTCATCGCCTACTTGACGAATCCAACGGATGCCACCTCTGGTGTTTGGTGGATGTTGCAGGATCGTACTGAGGTACGCCGTGTGCAGCGCGAGCTCGAAATCAACTACGAGCGCATCAAGCAGACCAACATCCGGCTCGAAGAGGCGCAGAACCAACTGCTGCAGTCCGAAAAAATGGCCTCGATCGGTCAATTGGCGGCCGGTGTCGCGCACGAAATCAACAACCCCATTGGCTTCGTCAGCTCCAATCTGAGCTCACTCCGAAGCTATGTGGAGCCGGTCTTCAAACTGTTGGAGCGGCTGCGTGCAGTGGCGCCCGATGCGCTCCCCGACGAGATTCGCAGCGAACTGAAGCACGTTGATGATGCGGTCGACCTGGCGTTCGTGCTCCAGGACCTCCCGCAGCTACTGGATGAGAGCGACGAGGGCTTGGTCCGCGTGAAGAAGATCGTGCAAGACTTGAAGGACTTCTCTCGGGTGGATCATGCGGAATGGCAGGATGCCGACCTCAATGCAGGGCTCGACTCGACACTCAATGTGGTGATGAACGAGGTCAAGTACAAGGCTGAGGTGCACAAGCACTACGGTAGCCTTCCTCCGGTGCGTTGCATTGCCGCGCAACTCAATCAGGTGTTCATGAACCTGATTGTCAACGCGGCCCATGCCATCCCTGAGCGCGGGACGATCACATTGAGCACGTCGGAACACGAGGGTTGGGTCTGTGTGGAAGTGCGTGACACGGGCTGCGGGATGAGCGAGGAAGTGCGGCGTCGCATTTTCGAGCCCTTCTTCACGACCAAGCCGGTGGGGCGAGGCACGGGGCTGGGCCTGTCGCTGTCGTTCTCGATTGTTCAAAAGCACGGTGGGCGCATCGAGGTGGAATCCACGCCGGGGCTGGGTACTCGATTTCAGGTCTGGATACCGATCCGGCCTCCGGCAGTATCAAGCTGAACGTGCTGCGGTCGTGCGCGAATGGCGCAGCAGAGGCTCCACTCAGAAAGCTCCCCTTTCTGCCCTCAAGATTGTGGAGTGCAAAGGCTTGCTCTCGGCGTACGGTTCACTACGATTTCACTGGGGCCGCGCAAAGCGCCCTCTACGCGACAGCCACGTTCACGTGGTCAGTGCGGCGAGTCCCTGCTACCTGATCCGGGACTGACGCGGCTCCCGAATGTGACAAAGCGGTAAGGGCAGGCGCGCTACCCATCTGCGAGCGCGCAAGGGATCGACGCAACAAAGCAGTGGTCGGAGTCATCATGAGACATGGATCCTCGTTGTTGATTGCGCTCAGCATTGCGTTGCATGGAAACTGCTGTCATGGTGCTGACCAGCCTGCGGCACCAGTAGCTTTGCCTGCATCCATCACCGTCTGCGATGACGACGCTGAGCGGCCGCCCTTCGTGTACTACCAACGCCAATTTGGCGTCAAGACCGAGAAGGTCACCGGTTTCGCTGTCGAGGTACTGAGGCAAATACTTGCAAGCCGCAATATGACTTTCACGGTGGAGCTCCTGCCATGGCGACGTTGCCTGAACAGCGTCCAGGAAGGGCGGGTCGACATGGTGCTTAGCGTCACGAAGAACCCGGAGCGCGAAAAGCAATTGCTGTTCTCGACGGCTCTCTACGTGACACGCCTGGTTTATTTTTTTGACGGAGAGCGACCACCCCCGCAAGTGCTGACTCGCGACGACCTGCTCAAGTACAAGATTTGTCTTGTGAGCGGCATGAACTACTCGCAATTTGGTCTCCCACCGAATAGTCCCAATGTTGCGGGAGCGGCCAAGAGCTTGGGGCAGGCTTTCCTGATGTTGAAGTCCAAGCGATGCGAGATCGTGCCAGCAAGATTGGAGGGTGCGATCGGCTACCGTCTCATCGGGCTGGCTGACTATGAGCAAATCGGCTTGAGCGTCGCAGCGATGCCGGACCGGGCCAACGCCACCCAGTCTCTGCACTTTGCGGTCAGTGTCCGGCATGCACAAGCCCAGGCGCTTGTGCAGCTGCTGAACGATGGCCTTGAGCATCTCAAGGTTACCGGAGAGATTTCCAACCTTTCAGACCGATTTGGCCTAGCACGGCAGCATTAGCTCAGACCGGTCGCACGGGTTGGCGCGACAAGTCATCAGGCAAGGCCCCCGACGGCGCGGCCGAACGCAGTCGTCGAGTGTCCGCTCGGAGGCGATCGACTTGACCAGGCTGGAGACCGTAGTGGGTCGCAAGCTGGCCTTGACTTTGGTCCTCGCGCCTCTTGTACCGCTCGACTTTGAACGAAAGCATCGACAGGGGCATAGAAGCAAGCTTCGCCGGAGCTCAAGCAGCACAAACTGAGTACGTGACCTCCCGGTGACTCCGCCCATAACAATCTGTTCGTGTTGCATGCGCTTGCGTGCGTCATGGCTCATTCATACGGCATTCCTAGCATCCGACCCGTCCTGACCGAAGAGCGATTTCGGTTTGGAAAACGCGTGCTCCTGCGCGAACTAGGAAATGAACACAAGCCGTATGCACCACCTCACACGAGTCTCCGCGCTCCTGCTCGCCGCCTACGCTTGCAGCACCGCTCAAGCTGCCTCGGAAGCTGACGCATCAGCATCCGCATCCGTTGCCAGCGCTTCAAAAAGCACCCTGGACACCGTCGTCGTCACCGGCCGCGCCGGCCTGCAGCGCCGCAGCAAGGCCGAGACCAGCTACTCGGTCACGACGATCGACGAAGAAGACCTGCGCTTCCAAGGTCCGACCAGCGTCACGGAATCGCTGAAGTCCGTTCCTGGCTTCTGGGTTGAATCGTCGGGCGGCGAAGCCAGCGGCAATGTCCGCGCACGCGGCGTGCCCGTCGATGGTTTCGGTTCGATCAACTTGCTCGAAGACGGCGTGCCCATCGCGCACGATCCGGCGCTGGGTTATCTGAACGCCGACCAAAACTTCCGCCTGGACGAGACCATCTCCAGCATCCAGGTCGTGCGTGGCGGCCCGTCCGCCATCTTCTATTCGAACGCCCCGGCCGGCGCCGTGAACTACCTGCCCCGCCCCGTGGGCAGCAAGGCCGAAGGCCTGGTCAAGGTCGGCATCGGCAACGACGGCCTGATCCGCACGGACTTCTGGTACGGCGCGCCGATCGCCGACGGCTGGAAGGGTTCGTTCGGCGGCTTCTACCGCAAGGGCGCCGGCCCCCGAGATCCGGGCTACGACGGTAACCATGGCGGCCAGATCCGCGGCACGCTCGTCAAGGAGTGGGGCGACGGCAAGATCTCCTTCGACCTGAAGAAGGTCGATGACCACGTGTTTTTCAACACCAGCCTGCCGATGCTGACGAGCGCCAGCAACGGCAAGATCGATGCGGTCAAGGGCTTCGACGGCCACTACGGCACGCTGGCCGGCCCGCAGACGCGCAACCTGACGCTGAAGACCGCGACTGGCACCTTCGACTTCGACAACAACATCGGCACCTACGTGGACCGCACGCAGTTCACGACGAAGTTCGAACAGAACCTCGGCGGCAACTGGAAGTTCACTGACGCGCTGCGCTACAACGACACGAAGACTGTGCGCAACGGCTTCTTTGCCAACGCCATCCAGTCTGGCACGGCGATGTTGACCTCGCTCACGCAGCAGGGTGCGCTCGCTGCCTTTGCCGGCGCTGGTGCGACGAGCCTGCGCCTGTCTTATGTGGACTCGCCTTCCACGGTGTTCGACCTGAACGGCCAGAACGGCAACGCGCAGACCATCCAGGCCGGCCTGCGCAGCCTGACGATTCCCGTGCGCGAGCTGATGAACGACGCGCACATCGCTGGCCAGGTGGACATGGCCGGCAAGCACGACCTGACCTTCGGCCTCTACCTGGCCAAGGTGGACGAAGACTTCAGCCGCTTCTCCTCGCTGGTGCTCACCGATGTGCGCGACCAGGCGCGGCTGCTGAACGTGGACGCGGTCAACGCGGCCGGTCAGGTCGTGGGCCAGGTCACCAAGGGCGGCATCCTGCGCAACGGCTATGAGTGGGCGAACTCCACCGGCAAGCAAAACAGCACCGCGCTGTACGTCTCCGACGAATGGCAGATCAGCAAGGAACTGCGCGTGGATGCCGGCGCGCGCTGGGAGCGACTCTCCGCCAAGGGCCGCAACGAGATCACCACCGCCGCCAAGCTCAGCGACGGCGTCTTCCTCGACTCGGTCAGCGGCATCCAGACCGGCAGCGGCCAATACTCTGACTTCGACAAGACTGCCAGCCGCACGACCTGGACGCTGGGCGCCAACTACCAGCTGAGCAAGACGCAAGGCCTGTTCGCGCGCTACACCGACACTTTCCGCCTGCCCAACATCAGCACCTGGATCGGCAACTCGGCGGCTTCGGCGGCCACGGTCGGCATCACGCAGACCATGAAGCTCGGCGAGGTGGGCTACAAGTTCGTCAACGACTGGACCGAACAGTACGTGACCTTCTTCGGCACGCGCTACAACAACGTCGGCTTCACGAACACGGTCTACAACTCGGCCACGCAGTCGTACACGAGCCAGGCCGGCTTCGGCAACACGAGCACCTTTGGCCTGGAGCTGGAAGGCGCGTTCTATCCCTCGGACCTGTTCGACATCCACTACTCGGCGACCCTGCAGAACGCCAAGTACAAGAACCTGTCGTACCAGGCCCTGGTGGGCGGCGCGCTGACCCCGCTGAACTACAGCGGCAACCGCCTGATCCGCGTGCCGGCCACGGGCTTCCGCATCGTGCCGGGCGTCAGCCTGCTGGACAACGCGCTGCATCTGCAGCTGAGCTACGAGTTCGAAGGCAAGCGCTACGCAGACATCGCCAACTCCGTGGCGCTGCCCCACTACTACACGATCAACGCCAGCGCGAACTACAACATCGACCGGCGCCAGAGCCTGCAGTTCTACGTGGACAACCTCAACAACTCGCTGGGCCTGACCGAAGGCAACCCGCGGGCGGGCGAGGTTGTCAGCGGCGACGCGAATGCGCCGGTGTTCCTGGCACGACCGCTGCTGGGCCGCACCTACCGCGTTTCCTACATGTACAAGTTCTGATCGATTTCATGAACTGAGAAGACAAGGGGAGGCTGCAGCCTCCCTTTTCCCATGAAAGCTCCATGAAGAATCTCATCGCATCCCTCTTCGCCGCTCTGATGCTGTGCCCCACCGCGCACGCACAGCAGGCCCCCGATCTCACGCTCACCGGCCTTGTCGAAGGCAAGGACCATCAGACGTATCGCTACCTGCCCTTCGACGTGCCGGCCGGCGTGCATCGCATCACCGTGCAGTTCGACTACGACAAGGCTGCGGACAAGACAACCATCGACCTGGGACTGCGCGATCCAAGCGGCTTTCGCGGCTGGAGCGGCGGCAACAAGAGCGAGTTCACCGTCTCGGATCTCGATGCCACGACGTCCTACCTGCCTGGGCCGATCACGCCGGGGCAGTGGAAGCTCGTGCTCGGCATTCCGAACGCCCGGCCGACCGCACACACGGCCTTCACGGCCCGGATCTATTTCTCCAAAGACGGCTCTGCGCCCGCCGTCCTCGACAAGCCGATGCAGGAGGGCCCCGCCTGGTATCGGGGCGATCTGCACATGCACACGAGCCACAGCGACGGCAGTTGCGCTTCGCAAAGCGGCAAGCGCCAGGTGCCTTGCCCGCTGTACTTCACTGCGGCCGCGGCGGCGTCGCGCAAGCTGGATTTCATCGTGCTCTCCGAGCACAACACGACCTCGCAGCAGCAGGCCATCCGCGAACTGCAGCCGTACTTCGATCAGCTGCTGATGATCCCGGGCATCGAGCTGACGAGCTTCACGGGCCATGCCAATTTCGTCGGATCGAGCCTGCCGCTGGACTTCCGCGTGGGCAGCGCCGAGGTGCCGGACTGGAACGCGCTGCTGAAGCAATTGCCGGCAGCGGGCTTCTTCTCGATCAACCATCCGGTGCGGCCGTCTGGTGAGATCTGCATGGGCTGCGGCTGGACGGCGACGCCCGCCATCGACATGGACCGCGTCAACGGCATGGAGGTCGTCAATGGCGTCGATGCGGACACGCCGTATTCCGGACTGCCGGCCTGGCAATCGGAACTGGACCGCGGCCATCGCATCACCGCAGTCGGCGGCAGTGACGATCACAACGCGACGAACGCCTTGACGACCAAGGAGTACGGCCATATCGGCATGCCGACGACCGTCGTGCATGCTCAGAATCTCTCGCAGCGCGCCATCCTTGCCGGCCTGCGGGCGGGACACGTTTTCATCGACGTGCAGGGTGCGGCCAGTGGTCAGCAGCGTTTGCTTGAATTCACCGTGCGTGCGGGCGATGCGCAGGCGATGATGGGCGATGCGCTGCGCGCGCCGAAGGATGGCGCGTTGACGCTTCGGATTCGTGTCGTGAGCCTGGCCGGCGGCACGGCCCGAATCCTGGTGGATGGCAAGCCGCTGCAAGACGCACTGAGCATCGCAGGCAAGGACGAATCGCAAACGCTGAGCTGGGGAGCCGACGGCCACCGGCACACGCTGCGCGTTGAGGTTCGCGACGCGGCGGGTCGTCTGGCGTTGGTCGGGAACCCCATCTATATCTTGGGCGAATGAGAGCAGTCGCAAGGGGCAGAAATCTTTGCACTGCTGAAGGGCGCCGTTTGCGACTGCGATGCTCGGCAGGTTCCGGACGCCCCCTTCATCTTTCTTAACCCATCCATCAAGCACAGCACGCACACGCCCCCTGAGAATTCCCCACTCAGAGACCGCCTCCCGGCGGCAATCACGAAAGGGACGTATGCAAAAGACTTTGGCAACGGCTGGTCGCGTCGGTCGTTTGTTAGTGATGGCCTTGGCGGGCCTGCAGGTTGTTTCAGCCGCCTCGGCTGCGCCGCTGGACGCCGAGATCCAGCGCCGGGTGCGAGAGGCCACCTTCGAGGTCGTCGTACCCAAGCCGGCGAAGGAGACGGTGGTCTACGACAAGCCCTGGCAGGACCTGCTGCCCTTCCAGCTGCGTTCCGACAAGTTCATCTCCATTGGCACCGCCTTCTCCGTCGGTTCGGGCCGTTACGTCACGGCCATGCACGTGCTGGTTGCGGCCATGGGCGACAGCGGCCGCGAGCCGGTGCTGCGCGATGCGGGCGGCAAGCTCTACCCGATCGACAAGATCGTCAAGGGCTCGGCTGACCAGGACTTCGTCGTCTTCACGCTGGCCCAGGCACCGGAACGGGCGGCTGTGCTGGAGGTGGAGGAGAAGCCCGAGCTCAACGAAACCGTGTACGCCGTGGGCAACGCGCTGGGCGAAGGCATCGTCATGCGCGAGGGCAACTACACCTCGGACACACCGGAAGAGGAAAGCGGTCGCTGGAACTGGCAGCGCTTCTCTGCGCCGATCTCGGGCGGCAACAGCGGCGGGCCGCTGGTGGACGGCAAGGGCCGCGTGATCGGCGTCGTCCGTGCCAAGCGCACAACGGAGAACACGCTGAACTTCTCGGTGCCGATCGCGCTCGTGAACCAGGCGCCGGATCAGGTCATGACCTCCGATTCACGCGGGGTCACCGGCTTCATCGTGTTCGAGAAAACGAAGGCGGCGCGCTTCAAGGCGAGCATCTCCTTGCCGAAGAGCTTTGCGGACTTCTCGGTCGCCTACCTCAAGGCGCTGGAAGACTTCAATGCCGAGCAGCTGCGCGCCCTGCTGTCCGAGAACGCCGCCGAGACCTTCCCGCGCGGCAGCGGCAGCGACCGGCTGCTGCACAGCCTCTACGAGCGCAGCGCGCCCAGCGTCGTCGCCCAGGGCAGCAACGGCCACTGGGGCTTCTCGCAGCTGACCTTCACGCGGCTCGATCTCGGCCACGAAGGCTGGCAGGACATTGCCGCCTACAAGGGCATCTCCATCTTCCATCGCCGCCGGCCAGACAACGTCGATCCGGCCAAGTGGTATGGCGACCCGCAGGTGGCCAAGGAGCTGGTGTTCAAGGCGTCGCCGGCCGCTATCCATGTCGGCGGCGAGAACGCCAAGGTGGTCTCGATCGGCAAGCCGGAGGAGGACACGCTCTTCACCGACGCTTGGGGCCGCGTCTGGCAGATCCGCGTCTGGCATGTGACGAGCATGCTGAGCAGCAACTGGCTGGCCGAGTTCGATCTGGCCGTTCCCGATGGCACGGTCGGCATGGAGGCGCAACTCTCGCCGATGGTGCGCAACGGCCAGCTGGAGCGGATGAAGCTGCTGACAGGCTTCATCGCCACTTCCTACGAGGGAAAGCTCTCGCAGTGGGACCAGTTCCTCGCGCAGAAGTCTTTGCTGCCCAAGCAGCTCGCGCGGCCGGTCTACCGCGTCGACTATGGCCGCAGCTTCAGCTATGACGACCGTCATCTGGCGTTCGCCTACGGCCCGGAGCTGCAGAAGATCGACAAGGACAGCCGCCTGCGCCTGGACTTCGCCTTCATCGGCGCCAAGCCCGACGGTGCCGTGCTCGACATCGGTGGCGTGGTCACGGTCAACGGCGATGACAAGTCCGAGACCGCCATCTACCGTCACAACGCGCCCGGCGCCAACGCCAGCGAGGCGGCCCGCAAGGACTGGGACAAGCGCCTGCGCCGTGAGCATCCGTACGACGCCCTCGTCATGCCCGTGAACGGCAAGCAGTCGATCAGCGCGGTCTATGGTGCCGCCGATGCGCAGCCGGCGCCGGATGTGCTCTACACCTTCCGCTACTTCGGCGAGACCGGCACGCCGCAGGAGGCGATGAAGGCCAAGCTCGACCTGCTGATGCGCGAGGCCAAGGTCAGCGAGCGATGAGGTGGGGGCCTGGCGGCGAGAGCGCAACCTCGCCGCCTTCATCAAGGGCCTGGCCGCGCTCCGACGGGTCTTTGCCTTAATTAACAAAGCATCCGGGAACTCGCCGACGTGAGGTCGGCGCAGCGCTCTACGCCTGATGGCTGCTGGCTTGCCGCGGATTTACATCGAGCATTGAAGCCGGCCGGCCCCTGGTCCGCACCATTTGTGACGTAGTTCACGGTCACGCGACCGTCATGGGCGATTTCGACACTGCGACGCGCCAAGGGCAAGCCCGCCCGGCACCGAATCAAAACCGCAGACGCCGAAAGGTCGCATTCCATGAAACGCCTCGCCGCCACCGCCGCCTTGCTCGCCGGCCTTTTTGCCGCCGCAGCAGCCCAGGCCGACACCTACAACTTCAGCTACAGCTTCGACCCGCTCAACACCGGCAACGGTGCACCGGTGACCATCACCGGCAGCTTCGACGGTACCGAAGTCGGAGACCTGATCTCCGGCATCAGCAATGCCAGCCTGTGGATCAACGGCACGGCCTACACCGGCCCGCTGAGCATCACCAGCGGCGATCTGACCGGCTCCGCCGTGATCTCCGCCGATGTCGCCAAGTCGGACTTCGCCTTCTTCGACAGCGGCTTCAACAACTATTTCGCCATCTTCTCCGGCCAGGCCACGGGCGTTGACTTCAACCTGGTGGACGACCTCAGCAACCCGGTCAGCGGCGCAGAGACCGCCAGCAACGAGCACTGGACGCTGACCGCTGCCGCCACCGTGCCCGAGCCCGACAGCTTCGCGCTGATGGCCGCCGGCTTCATCGCCCTGGGTGCCGCCTCGCTGCGCCGCCGTCGTCATCAAGCCTGATCCCGGAGCGCAACGATCATGAACATCCGCAAGCAAGCTCATTCCCTCGCCAGCCGGCCCGCCCGCCTCGCCACCGTGTCCGCCGCCGTCGCGCTGCTGGCCGCCTGGGCGCCGGCGCAGGCCGCCGTCACCGTCAAGGGCGTCGTCGCCGGCACGCTGTTCACGCCGCCGGTGATCTCCGATTCCCCCGCAGCTTCCACCCGCGGCGTGACCGTCGCCTCGGTCTATGCCGGTGCAACCGTCTGCTTCGACGCCAACAACAACGGCGTGTGCGATGCCGGTGAAGTCGCCGCCGTGACCAAGGCTGACGGCAGCTTCCTCATCTCCAGCCGCGTCGCTGCCCCGCTGATCGCCGACATCGGCACCAGCGCCACCAACGGCGGCAAGCCGGTCACGCAACGCCTGGTGCTGCGCGTCTCGGCCGACCAGATCGCCGCCGCCACGACCAGCCCGCTGCTGCCGGCCAATGTCGCCGTCACGCCGCTGTCCACCGAAGTCGTGCGCATGGTCGAGGCCAACGGCACGAACTACGCCACCGAAAGCCGCGCGCTCGCCGGCCGCCTGAACCTGTCCGTGGCCGAAACGCTGGCCGATCCGAACACGCTGTCCGGCAACGCCAAGGCTGCCGTGACGCAGGAATCCGTGGCGCTGACCAGCCGCTGGGCCTTCGCCTCCAAGCTCGCCGCCCGCGGCGACGCCGCCACGGTGCCGGCCGCGCACCAGGCTGCGATGAACGTCGAAGGCATCCCGCGCTACGACCACATCTTCGTGATCATGCTGGAGAACAAGGCCACGCTGTCGATCAAGGGCTCGGCCTACGCGCCCAACATCAACAAGTACCTGAGCGAAGGCAACCAATTCACCAGCTACTTCGCCACCGGCAACCCGAGCGAGCCGAACTACACAGCACTCGGCGGTGCCGACGACTGGGGCATCACCGACGACAACCAGTGGAACTGCGGCGCCACCGGCGCCAACGCCGTGCAGGACCTGCCCACGCCGGACAAGACCCAGCCGGGCCTGGCCAACTCGCCGTTCACGGCCACCTGCGCGCAGAGCACCAACCACAACATCGTCGGTCGCGGCAACATCTTCAACGCGCTGTCCAAGGCCGGCCTGCAGTGGCGTACCTACAGCGAATCGATGAACCCGGGCCAGGACTTCCGCACCGACTCGATCGCCGATGCAGCCGTCGTCGCCAAGGACCACGTCTACGCACCCGGCACCGTCGGCGGCAATACCGCGCAGATCGGTTCGGCCACGCTGAACCTGCCCATGCCCGCCGGCCTGTACAAGACCAAGCACCACCCGGGCATGGCCTACCAGAACGCCCGCAGCGAGCCCGGCTTCAAGGCCAACAACCGCACGCTGGGCGGCGGCCAGTGGGATGCCGCGATGATGGCCAGCAGCAAGTACGCCATCCCCGCCGGCTACGACATCGACCAGTTCAGCACCGACCTGAACAGCGGCGATGTTGGCCAGCTCAACTTCGTCGTGCCGGACCAGTGCGATGACATGCACGGCATCAGCGTCACCGGCACCGACAACGGCGCCACCAAGACGGCCAGCGATTGCTCCAGTGTGTCCAACGCCGTTTCGCCGACGGCCAGCTCGCCGATCATCACGCGCGGCGACAACTACGTGAAGTACCTGGTCGAGAAGATCCGCGCCTCCGCGCTGTGGCTGAACCCGAACAAGCGCGTGGCCATCGTCATCATGTTCGACGAAGGCAATGCCACCTCGGGCTTCAACTCCTGCTGCGGCTGGAACCCGGTCAGCACAAACGTCGACGCGCCGCTGGTCGGCAGCAGCGCCGCCGTCTCGCGCGATGCCACGGTGACGGGCTACGGCTCGGGCAACAAGGGCCACGGCGAGTCGATCTTCGGCCTGCTGACCAACCAGGTCAGCGCTCCGAAGCGCCTCGTGGACAGTGACTACTACAGCCACTTTTCCTTCGTGCGCACGCTGCAGGACATGTTCGGCCTGTCCGATCCGGCCGATCCGTTCTCGTACATGAACCGCTCGAAGTACACGCAGGCCTTCATCACGCAGAACCTGAGCTTGCTGCCGGAATACGCAGGCAGCGCCGACGCGCACTTCGACTCGGTCCGCCCGATGAACCACAGCTATGTGTTCCCGACGAGCTACACGCAGAAGCAGTCGGCCGACGTGAACACGTCCGCGCAGACCGGCCCGGATGCGAACCAGACCAACCTGTGGTCGCTGAAGTAAGGACTTGAGGAAGTAACCCGTTAGTTCGGCGCAAGCCGGTCGGCAGCAATGCCGGCCGGCTTCTTGCCTTGAGGAGTGAAGCCATGATCCGCAGCCTGATGTTGCTGCTCGCCGCCTTCGCAGGACTGGCCCCCGCGCAGACGCAGACCCCATCGAGCCAGACGCTCAGCCTGCCCGCGCAAGTCGGCCGCGCGATGTTCGTGGACCCGTCGCTGTCGGGCTCGGGCCGCATGTCTTGCGCCAGCTGCCACGACCCCAACAACCACTACGCGCCGTCCAACAACCTGCGCCTGCAGCTTGGCGGTCCCAAGCTCAACCGGCCCGGCACGCGCGCCGTGCCGACGCTGACCTACAAGAACTACACGCCGGCCTACGCCGACCTGGCCGACAACCCCGACGGCGTCAGCCCGCCAGGACCCGGCGGCGGCTTTGCGTGGGATGGCCGTGCCGCCACGCTGGCCGAGCAGGCGAGGATGCCGCTGCTTGCGCCGAACGAGATGGCCAACAAGAGCGCCGCCGACGTCGTCGCCAAGCTCAAGAAGGCCGGCTACGCGTCGCTGTTCCGCGAGGCCTTTGGCGAGAAGGTCTTCGATCAGCCGAAGCTCGCCTTCGAGCGCGCGATGGAAGCGCTGCAGGCCTTCCAGATGGAAGACCCGAGCTTCCATCCCTACACCAGCAAGTACGACTACTACGCCAGCAACAAGATCGGCGGCGAACTCACGCCGGCCGAGGCGCGCGGCTTCGCGGTTTTCCAGGATCCGAACCGCGGCAACTGCGCGGCCTGCCATTACAGCGGTGCGGGCGTGGGCGGCAGCGTGGCGCAGTTCACGGACTATTCGTTCTCGGCCATCGGCGTGCCGCGGCTCAAGGGCGCCGATGGTGGCAAGGGCGGCGACCTCGGCATCTGCGATCGCAAGGACCACGCCGGCAAAGCTGCGACTCCCGAGCTCTGCGGCATGTTCAAGACGCCCACGCTGCGCAACGTCGCCACGCGCAAGGCCTTCTTCCATAACGGCCAGATCGCCACGCTGGAAGAGGCCGTGCGCTTCTACGCCACGCGAGACACGCAGCCCGAGCGCTGGTATCCGACCATCAAGGGCAAGGTGCAGAAGTTCAACGACCTGCCGAAGAAATACCACGCCAACATCGACCGCCAGATGCCGCTGGACGGTCGCGCTGCGGGCTCCAAACCGCCAATGAGCGAGGAGGGCATCCAAGACCTGCTGGCCTTCCTGAACACGCTGACGGACGGCTACCAGCCGCCGCGCACGGCCGAGGCGATGGCACCTGCGCTCGACCGCTTTCTTGCCGAGCGCGGCGATGTCTGCATGGCCAAGGCGGACTGGCCGATCGACGTCAACGCCCGCGACGTGGCGGCCCGCACACGCAATGCGCTCCAGCTGCCGGTGCTGGAGCGCCAGGGCCTGGTCAGCGCGAAAGACGGTTATGTGGATTGGCGTGACGATGAACGCCAGGCTGTCGAGCGCGTGCCCACGCGCCGCTACGAACTGACCGCCGCCGGCCAGCAGGCGATGAAGCCGGCCAAGGGCGGCAAGCCAGACCTCTGCGCTGGCCGGTTGGAAGCGGAACGCATCGTGAGCGTCAGCGAAACGGGCGAAGGCCGTGCGAGCGTGCACTTCCTCTATCGCTTCAAGGCCGAATCCTGGGTGCAGAACGATGAAGTCCGCCGCGTCTTCCCGATGGTCGATGCGTTGTTGAGAGGGCAGGGCAGCATGGAGATGCAGCAGGGCTTCCACGTCGAAGGTGCGGCCTGGGTGGCGGACAGCACGGTGGAGGGCACGCGATGAGCACGATCCGCGTGGCTGCGCGCCTGAACCTGCCCGGCGTGATGCCGATGCTGGCCGTGCTGAACGAGGTGCTGAGCGCCGAGGAGTGCGCAGCGCTGATCGACATGGCGCGCCCGCGCCTGACGCCTTCCACGTTGGTCGATCCGATGAGCGGCCGCGCCGTCGTCAATGAGGGGCGACAGAGCTCGGGCATGTTCTTTCGCCCCGCCGAGAACGAACTCATCGCGCGCATCGACGAGCGCTTCGCCGCCGTCACCGGCCTGCCGACCTCGCACGGCGAAGGCCTGCAGATCCTGCACTACGCCGCAGGTGCGGGCAGCGCGCCGCACTACGACTGGCTGCAGCCGAGCAGCGAGGCCAACCGGGCCTCGATCGCGCGCAGCGGCCAGCGCATCTGCACGCTCGTGGCCTACCTGAACGACGTGCCCGCGGGCGGCGAGACGGCCTTTCCGGAGCTCGGCTGGAATGTGTCTGCGCAGCGCGGCAGCGCGGTGTATTTCCAGTCCTGCGACGGGCAGGGCCAGCTGTATCCGGCCTCGGTCCACCACAGCTTGCCCGTAATGGAAGGCGACAAATGGGTGGCGACGAAATGGACGCGGACCGCGCCTTTCGTCAGCGCCTGAATCAGCCTTGAAGGTCCTGAGGCGCGACGGCTAGGCCTTGGCGCTGCTCTGCGACTGCGCCCTTGCCACCTGGCCCTTGCCTGCGCGCTTGGCGCAGAGCATGGCCTGGTCGGCCAGGGCCAGCAGCGCGCCCATCTCGGTGCCGTCGCGCGGCGCCAGGGCCACGCCGATGCTGGTGCCCACGCGCACGATGCTGCCGTTGTCCAGCGTGATGGGTTGCTGGATCGCCTGGATGAGGCGCTCCAGGATCGGGCGCCAGGCGGCTTCATCTTCCTGCACGTGCAGGATGACGACGAACTCGTCGCCGCCCACGCGCGCGGCCGTGTCCGCGCCGCGCAGCACCTGGCGCAGGCGCTGGCCGACCTCGACGAGCACGGCGTCGCCCGAATCGTGCCCATGGCGGTCGTTGATGGGCTTGAAGCCATCCAGGTCCAGGTAGCAGACGGCCACGCACTGCTTGGTGCGTGCGGCGCTGACCACGGCCTGCTGCATGCGGTCCGCCAGCAGCAGCCGGTTGGGCAGGCCGGTCAGGCCGTCGTGGAAGGCCACGTATTCGGCGTGCGCCTGGGCCTGCTTGAGCAGGGTGATGTCGGCCATGGTCCAGAGCGTGATCTCGGGCGAGAGCAGCACGCCGCTGAGATCGATCCAGAGTATGTGGCCCTGCTTGTGCCGCATCTGCACCTGGGTGCGGTAGTGCCGGCCGGCCGACATCTGCGTGTAGCCTTCGCTGCCCACGCGGGAGAAGCTGGCCTCGTCGGCGTAGAGCTTGCGCACCGGCTGATGGTCCAGCTCGCCGGGCGCATAGCCGAAGATGCGGTCCACCGCGCGGTTGCGCCAGATGACCTCGCGCTCGCGCAGCTTGGCCATGCCGAGGATGTCGTTGTCCAGCATGGTGGCTTGCTCGCGCAGCAGGCGCGTGACCTGCGCTTGCGCCTCTTGCTCGATGGTCACGTCCTGCACCGCACAGCGGCAGGTGGCGAAGTTGCCGTTGTCGTCCCACACGGCGGTGATGTCGGCGCGCAGCATCCGTGCGTAGCCGGCGGGCGGCTGGAGCTGCACTTCCAGGCCGTCGATGCGGCCATCGGACTTGAGGCGCTGGAATTCGATCTTGAACTTGTCGGCGCTGGCGGAGGAGAGGAACTCGGTGAAGCGCTCCTGCTGCAGCACTTCTTCAGCCGAGCAGCCGATCCAGTCGAGCAGGGTGGCGTTGGCGTGCACGATCACGCCGTCACCATCCATGGAGAAATAACCGCAGGGCGCCTGGTCATACAGATCGCGGATCTGCGCGGCCTGGGCCTCGACGGAGGCGAGCAGGCGCTTGCGCTCGGTGATGTCGCGGGCCGAGCCGTAGACGAATTTCTGGCCATCGATCACGGCCACGCCGACCTGCAGTTCCACTTCGAGCACATGGCCGTCCTCGCGGCGGTGCTGCACTTCCACGCGCTGGCGGTCGCCGTCCTGCACCTGGGCCAGCCACGCGCTGATGCGCTCCGGGCTCTGGTTGACGTCCCAGCTGCTCACGTGCCGGCCGAGCATCTGGGCCCGGGTCGAGCCCAGCATCTGCGCGAAGGAGTCGCTCAGGTCCACGAGCAGGCCGTGCTCGTCGATGACGTGCATGCCATCGCCCGCCACGCGCAGCAGGGTCTGGGTGCGGCGCGTCTGCGCGGCCAGCTCGCGCAGGCTGAACGAAGCGCGGCGCAGGGCGCGATAGAGCGCCACGCTGGTGCCGGCCAGCAGCAGCCAGGCAAAGGCCGCGATTTGCGTCAGGTGCCAGGTCTGCTGGCGCCAGGCGGTGAAGTAGTTTTCATAGCCAATGCCGGCCAGGATGTAGAACGGCCACTCCTGTACCTGACGGTAGGCGACCACGCGCTTGATGCCGTCCAGGGCGGTTTCGGCGACGTAGCTGCCCTGGTTGGGCGCTCGGGCCGTGCTGGTTTCGAGCAGGGGCGAGATCTTGCGATCGCCCACCTGCACCTCGGCCTTGCTGCCGGGCGCCTGTCGCGCCACCAGCTCCAGCCCCAGCGTCCGCATGGCCACGGAGTCACCCACGCCGATGTCGTAGCTGGCGAAGAGCTTGCGGAAGTGTTCGACGGCCACCGTGGCGTAGAGCACGCCGTCGAACTTGCCCTGGCTGTGCGTGGCGCGCGCCAGCACAATGACCCAGTCGCCGCTCACGCGCGATTGCACGGGCAGCGAGACGGTCACCTGCCCATCCTTGCGGTCACGCGCCGCGCTGAAGTAGGGGCGGTCGAACAGGTCGATCGGGTTGCCGGTGGGCAGGTTGTTGCCCCAGTGCACGCGGCCGGCGATGTCGGTCAGGCGCAGGCCCTGAACGCCGCGCAAGGGCTGGCGGTGGGCTTCAAGCACGCGGTTGATTTCGGCATCGCTCGCGTGGCCGGTTTCGCGCAGGCGCTCGATCTCGGTCACCGTGGCGCTCATCAATGCGTCCACGCGCGAGAGGTCGGAGGCGATGTTGGCCTGCACCACGTTGGCCAGGTTGCTGGCGGTCTCGACTGCTTGGTGCTCGTAGGTTTCGCGGCTGGCGTCGGACACCATCCACACCAGAAAGGCCAACAGCGCAGCGAGGCTGATGTTGCCCAGGACGAGCACGGCGAGGATGCGGCGCCGGCTTCGTCGCTCAAGCTCGATCAGCTTCTTCTGGTCTGCGAGCGGCATGATGTTCTTGCAGTGTTGGCGTCAACGGTCTCCGTCTGGTGAGCATAGCCTCAATTGATGGTGCGAGGCGCTATCCTCGCTGTGCCTTGGGGACGCGGATCTCCATAGAGGAAACACCGATGAAGACCTGGGTCGCCCTGATGTTGTTGCTGAGTGTGAGCTGGCGTGTTGCCGGCGCCGAAACCGTGGCCCGCGTGGCCTCGCCGGACGGCCGCACTGAAGCCCGTATCGAGATCGACAAGGACGGGCGCGCGGCATGGGCCGTGGACCGTGATCGGCGTGCCGTGATTGCGCCATCACGCCTGGGTTTCGTGCTGAGCGACGTGCGCAAGCTCGAGCGCAACTTCATGCTGGAGTCCAGCAGCACGCGCGATTTCGACGAGACCTGGGAGCAGCCGTGGGGCGAGCAGCGCTTCATCCGCAACCACTACCGCGAACTGGCCGTTGTGCTGCGCGAGCGCGAAGCGCCGCAGCGGCGCATGGAGCTGCGGCTGCGCGCCTATGACGACGGCGTCGGCCTGCGCTATGTGTTGCCCGAGCAGCCCAACCTCAAGGACGTTCGCATTGCCGAGGAGCTGACCGAATTCAACATCGCCCGTTCCGGCACCGCCTGGTGGAACATCGCCCGCGAGTGGAACCGCGAGGAGTATCTCTATCAGCGCACGCCGATCGAGCAGGTGGGCTTGGCGCAGACGCCGATGACGCTGCGCCTCGACCACGGCCTGCACCTGGCGATCCACGAGGCGGCGCTGGCCGACTACTCCGGCATGGACCTGGCGCGCGTCGAAGGCCGCCGCTTCAAGGCTCTTCTGATGCCTGGCAGCGACGGCCAGCCGGCCGTCGTGCGCCGCACGCCCATGGCCACGCCGTGGCGCATGGTGCAGCTCGCCGACAGCGCCGCCCAGCTCGCCGAATCGCGCCTGATGCTCAACCTGAACGAGCCGAATGCGCTCGGCGATGTCTCCTGGGTCAAGCCCATGAAGTACATCGGCATCTGGTGGGCCATGCACCTGGGCCAGTGGACCTGGGGCAGCGGCCCGAAGCACGGCGCAACGACGCAGAACACGCTGGCCTACATCGACTTCGCCGCGAAGAACGGCATCGGCGGCGTGCTCGTCGAAGGCTGGAACAAGGGCTGGGACGGCAACTGGTGGAGCGATGGCGGCGCCGATTTCAGCTTCACCGAGGCCTATCCCGATTTCGACCTCAAGAAGGTGACGGCCTATGCACGCGAGAAAGGCGTGGCCCTCGTCGGCCACCACGAGACCGCCGCCAACGCCGCCAACTACGAACGCCAGCTCGGTCCGGCGCTCGATCTCTACGCCAAGCTCGGCGTGCCCGCCGTGAAGACGGGTTATGTGAGCGACGCCGGCCAGGCCCAGGTCTACGGCCCCGACAAAGTCGAGCGGCGTGGCTGGCACCAGGGCCAGGACATGGTTCGCCATCACGAGCGGGTGGTGCTGGAGGCCGCCAAGCGCCACATCGCCATCGACGCGCACGAGCCGGTGAAGGACACCGGCCTGCGCCGCACCTGGCCCAACTGGATCTCGCGCGAAGGCGCGCGCGGCCAGGAATACAACGCCTGGGGCGAGCCCGGCAACCCGCCCGAACACGAGGCCACCCTGGTCTTCACGCGGCTGCTGTCCGCGCCCATGGACTTCACGCCGGGCATCCTGTCTATGAAGACGCAGATCCCGCAAGGCGTGCCGACGACCTGGGCCAAGCAGCTGGCGCTCTACGTCGTGATCTACAGCCCCGTGCAGATGGCCGCGGATCTGCCCGAGGTGTACGAGAAGCATCCCGTGCCCTTCGAGTTCATCCGCCGCGTGCCGGTGGACTGGTCGGAGACGCGTGTGCTGAACGGCGAAGTCGGCGAGTTCGCCACCCTCGTGCGCAAGGACCGCAAGGGCGAGGACTGGTGGCTGGGCTCGGTGGGCGATGCAAAGGCGCACCGCTTGAGCGTCAAGTTAGCTTTCCTGACGCCCGGTGTTCGTTACCGCGCCCACATCTACAAGGATGGGCCCAGTGCGGACTACACGAAGCACCGGGAGGCGATGCAGGTGGAGGTGCGCGAGGTGCGCAGCACACAGGCGCTGGAGATGAAGCTGGCGCCTGGCGGTGGGCAGGCGGTCTGGTTCGAGAAGATCGACTGAGCTTTTATTGCAGCTGGAGGCTGTGCAGAACGGCCAGCGCCGCTGTCGGATCCGGCCTGCTCTTGTCTGCCTTGGAGATGTGGATGTCGATCCAATAGCCGTTCACGTAGGCGGAGGCCAGCACGTGGAACTGTTCGATCGGAAGCTTCTCGGTTGGGGCAACGTAGAAGCTCGTGGCCTTGAAGCCGACGTCCTCGAAGAACTTCTGATCCGAGCGGTTCAGGTAGGACGGGTTCTTGAGCGCGGCGCGCAGGCAGCTGTCTCCGTCCGAGCACGCTCGGCTGCTCTCGATCCAGGCCGAGAAATTCACGGCCAGTGCGCTGCTGGAGAGCAGGAAGTAGGCGCTGGTGCCGTCGTCGCGATGGTTCTGCTGCGTCACCTCCCAGTCGCCACGGGGCAGGACCAGCGTATGGCTGCCGTTCTTCGGGGCCAGCATCAGCACGGCCGGCGTGCTCGACAGCTTCGCCGTGGCCAGCATCGCGAGCAGTGCGGACGTGTAGTGCTCCGGCTCCTGGTTGGACATGGCCGTGAACATCAGCAACGTCCGCCCGATGCCCAGGCTGCCTTGCGTCATGAACTTGTACTCGCCAGGCTTGGGTGCGCGATCGGTCGCTGAAAAGTAGTAGCCGGCCCCAGCCGCTGAGCGCAAAGGCACCAGGTCCAGTACCGGCTCGACCGCCTGTGCGGAAGCCTCCTTGGCCGATTGCTCGACGAGGCTGTGCACCCTGGCATCGTCGATCGGCGGCTTGTCGGGCGGGCCCCGCATGATGGTGACGAGCCCGAGGAAGGCTTTCGGATCCTTGCCTTGCAGGCGCAGCAGCTGGACGCGTGGATCGTTCGATGCGAGCTGGCTTTGCCAATCCGCAGGCACGTCCAGCACGAGGTCGTCCTGCCGGTCCGCCCGCAGGCGGATTTCACCGGCCGAAGCCAGCACGGTGGAGGTCAGACCGATGGCGGCCAGAAGCAGCTGGAGACGAGTCATGCCGCGCATTCTTGCCCGCGCCTGGGCCGGGGCGGGCCGGGTCTTCCCTGGGCGGGGCCGCAGTTCCATCACTCAACGGTACGATGCGCCCCACCATGTACGCCCACTACTTCGGCCTGGCGCGCGAGCCCTTTTCCATCGCGCCCGACCCGCATTACCTCTTCATGAGCGAGCGCCATCGCGAGGCGCTGGCGCATCTGCTGTACGGCGTGCGCGGCGGCGGTGGATTCGTGCTGCTCACCGGCGAGATCGGTGCGGGCAAGACCACCGTGTGCCGCTGCTTCCTCGAGCAAATACCCGAGGGCTGCAACGTCGCCTACATCTTCAATCCCAAGCTCAGCGTGACCGAGCTGCTGCAGACGGTGTGCCAGGAGTTCCACATCGACGCGGCGGCCGAGCTGTCGGTCAAGCAGTACGTGGACCTGATCAACGCCCACCTGCTGGCCAGCCACGCCAAGGGTCAGACCAATGTGCTGATCATCGACGAGGCGCAGAACCTCGCGGCCGATGTGCTGGAGCAGCTGCGCCTGCTGACCAACCTCGAAACCCACGAGCGCAAACTGCTGCAGATCGTGCTGATCGGCCAGCCGGAACTGCGCCAGATGCTGGCCCGGGCCGAGCTGGAACAGCTGGCCCAGCGCGTGATCGCACGCTTCCATCTGGAGGCGCTGTCTGCCGCCGAGACGGTCAGTTATGTGCAGCACCGACTCAATGTGGCCGGCCTGACGGGGCCGATGCCTTTCAGCGCCGCCGTGCTCAAGGACATCCACCGCCGCACACGCGGCGTGCCGCGCCGCATCAACCTGCTGTGCGACCGGGCGCTGCTCGGTGCCTATGCCGAAGGCCGCAAGGAAGTGGCACTGTCCACGGTGGCCAAGGCGGCGGACGAAGTCTTCGGCGGTGGCGGCAGCAAGACGCAGCGTCGCGTCCTGCTGGCCGGCATGGCGGCCGTGGTGCTGGCCGTGGCGGGTGCCTTGATGGTCGGTGCGATGGGCGTGAAGCCCAAGGCGGCTGCGGTGGCCGCGGCGACAGCGGCGTCAGCTCCGGCTTCAGGTGCTGCGTCAGCCGTTGCGCAGGCCGCGCCCGAAGACGACGGCAAGGCGCGCCTGATCGACGAACCGCAGGCCCTGTCCGAGCTGGCCGCGCTGTGGAAGGTTCAGGGCCAGGACTGCAATGCGCTGGCCGCCGCCGGCCTGCAATGCCTGCGCAGCGAGGCGGGTCTCGCCAGCCTGCGCTACCTCGACCGACCGGCTGCGCTCAAGCTGGGCCAGGGCTGGGTGCTGCTCGAAGGCATCTCGGGCCAGACCGCACAGCTGCGCGCCGGCGCCCACAAGCGCAGCGTCAGCCTCACGCAGCTGGCGCAGGGCTGGCAGGGCGAGTTCGTCACGCTGTGGCGCGCGCCGCCGGAATATCAGGGCAAGTTGCAGGCCGGTCCGTCTCTCGATTGGCTGGCTGAGCGGCTGGCCAAGATCGACGGCGTGCCTGCCCCCGCCAGCGCGCCGACCAGTGCCAATGATTTCAAGGCCCGCGTCGCCGCCTTCCAGCGCGGCCAAGGCCTGCCGGCCGATGGCATCGCCGGCCCCGTCACCCTGATGCAGCTCGCGCGCGCCACCGGCGCTGCGGACGAGCCGCGTCTCCTGAAGTAGTCCTCGCCATGTCTTACATCCTCGAAGCCCTCAAGCGCGCGGAAGCCGAACGCGGACGCGGCGCCGTGCCGACGCTGCAGAGCCAGTCGGCAGCGGCGCCTGCCGAAGCGGCGCAGAAGCGTCCGGCCACGCGCTATGTGCTGGTGGCCGCGGCAGGGCTGGTCCTGCTGGTGCTGGGTGCGCTGGCGGCGCGCTGGTGGTTGCAGCCGGCGGCTCCGGTGTCTGCGGCGACTCCAGCTCCTGCGCCCGCGCCGGCACCTGTGCCTGCGCCTGCGCCGATGCAGCCCGCGCAAGTGAAGCCAGTCGAGTCGCAGTTCCTGCCGCCGCCGCCTCCTCCGCAAACCACGCAGCGCATCGAAACTCGTGCTGCACCCGCGCCCGTTGTCGCCGCGCCTGCACCGGTGGTCGCCGCGCCCAAGCCGGCGCCCGTGCCTGCAGCCGCTCCGGCAGCATCCACGCCTGCGCCGGCACTGGCCGACCTCCCCGACTCCTTCCGCCGCGAGCTGCCGCCGCTGAAGATCGGCGGCTCCATGTATTCCGACACCGCCTCGGCCCGCATGCTGATCCTCAACGGCATCGTCTATCACGAGGGCGATGTGCTCTCGCCGGGGCTGCAGCTCGAATCCATCGGCACCCGCCGCGCCACCCTGTCGTACAAAGGCCAGCGCTTCTCCCTCGACTACTGAAAAGAACAGAGTTCGCCATGAGCCAAGCCCCACGCAGCTACCGCTACTACGACCTCATCATGGCCGCCTTCGTGTGCGTGCTGCTGTGCTCCAACCTGATCGGCGCGGCCAAGGCAGCCCAGGTCACGCTGCCGGTGTTGGGCCAGGTCACCTTCGGTGCGGACCTGCTGTTCTTTCCGCTTTCCTACATTTTCGGAGACATCCTGACCGAGGTCTACGGCTACGGCCGCGACCGCCGTGTCGTGTGGGCGGGCTTCGGCGCGCTGGCATTTGCGGCGTTCATGGCCTTCGTGGTCGTGCACCTGCCGCCGGCCAGGAACGAGTTCATGGATGCCTACCAAGGCCACATCGAGGCGGTGTTCGGCAACACCTGGCGCATCGTGGCCGGCTCGATGATCGCCTTCTGCTGCGGCAGCTTCGCCAACAGCTTCGTGATGGCCAAGCTCAAGGTCTACATGGAAGGCCGCCACCTGTGGGTGCGCTTCATCGGCTCCACCGTCGTGGGTCAGTTCGTGGACACCAGCCTGTTCTTCCTGATTGCCTTCTGGGGCATCTGGCCGCATGACCAGCTGATCGCCGTGACCATCACCCAGTACCTGTTCAAGACGGGCTGGGAAGCGCTGATGACGCCGGTGACCTACAAGGTCTGTGCCTTCCTCAAGAAGGCCGAAGGCGTGGACTACTACGACCGCGACACCAACTTCAATCCGTTCCGCTTGAAGGTCTGACGCACGACACTTCGTTATGTTCAACGGTATATTGCGCTCATCCAAGATGAGGAGAAGCGCATGAAGAAGATCGTCCTTGCCGCGGTCCTGGCCGCTGCCGGCCTGGCCGCCCACGCCGCCGACGTCACCATCTCGGCCGCGGCCAGCCTGACCAACGCCTTCAAGGAGATCGCCCCGGCCTTCGAGGCGCAGAACCCCGGTACCAAGGTGCTGCTGAACTTCGCCGCCTCGGACGCGCTGCTGGCGCAGATCGCCAAGGGCGCGCCCGTCGATGTGTTCGCCTCGGCCGACCAGGAGACCATGGACAAGGCACAGGCGCAGAACGTGCTCGTGGCCGGCAGCCGCCGCAACTTCGTCAACAACGCGTTGGTGCTGATCACGCCTGTGGATGGCACTGCCCATCCCGCATCGCTGGCGGATTTGCAGAAGCCCGAGGTCAAGCGCATCGCACTGGGCAAGCCCGAAGGCGTGCCGGCCGGCCGCTACGCCAAGGGCGCACTCGAAGCCGCCAAGCTCTGGCCGGCCGTCGAGCCCAAGGCCGTCTACGCCACCAACGTCCGCCAAGCGCTCGACTACGTGGCGCGCGGCGAGGTCGAGGCCGGCTTCGTCTACGCCACCGATGCCGCCGTGCAGAAGGACAAGATCAAGGTGGCCCTGACCGTACCGACCGAAACGCCGATCAGCTATCCCGTGGCCGTCGTCAGTGGCGGACCTAACGCCGAAGCTGCACGCAAGTTCGTCGACTACCTGCTCTCGCCGGCCGGCCAGTCGGTGCTGGCCAAATACGGCTTCCAGAAACCCTGATCGGACCTTGATGGAATCTTCAGCCTGGATCGCGCTGGCGCTGTCGCTCAAGGTGGCCGGCTGGGCCACGGCGATCGACCTCGTGCTGGGCGTGGCCTGCGGCTGGCTGCTGGCCCGCAAGCGCTTCCCGGGCCGTGACCTGCTCGACGCGGTGCTGACGCTGCCGATGGTGCTGCCACCCACCGTGCTGGGCTACTACCTGTTGGTGCTGATCGGCCGTCGCGGCTGGCTCGGCGGGTGGTTGTTTGACACCTTCGGCATCCAGTTGATCTTCACCTGGCAGGGCGCGGTGATCGCCGCGGCCATCGTCGCCCTCCCGCTTGTGCTCAAGGCCGCGCGTGCCGCGTTCGAAGGTGTGGATCCGCAGCTGGAGCGCGCCGCCCGCGTGCTGGGGCTGGGCGAGTGGGCCGTGTTCCTGCGCGTCACGCTGCCGATGGCTTGGCACGGCATCCTGGCCGGCGTGCTGCTGGCCTTTGCGCGCGCGCTTGGCGAGTTCGGTGCCACGCTGATGGTGGCCGGCAGCATCCCGGGCAAGACGCAGACGCTCTCCATCGCCGTCTACGAAGCCGTGCAAGCCGGGCAGGACGACGTGGCCAACACACTGGTGCTGATCACCTCCGTCACCTGCATCGCCGTGCTGCTTTCCGCTGGGCGACTGTCGCAGGCAAGAGGAGCGACGGCATGAGCTTCGACGTCCAGATCCGCAAGCGGGTGAGCAGCGCAGACCGGAGCTTCGAGCTCGACGTGCGCTTCCACACCTCGGCGCGCCGCACCGTCATCTACGGTCCGTCCGGCGCCGGCAAGAGCCTCACGCTGCAGGCCATCGCCGGCCTGCTCAAACCCGACAGCGGGCGCATTGCCTTCGATGACGAGCCGCTGTTCGACAGCGGCGCCGGCTTCGATCTGCCGGCGCGCTCACGCCGCTTCGGCTACCTGTTCCAAGACTACGCGCTGTTCCCGCGCCTCAATGTGCGGCAGAACATCGCCTTCGGTCTGCAGCGCGGCTGGTTCAATCCCGCGCGCCGAGGTGCAAGCGAAGCTGTAGACCGCTGGCTGCGCGCCTTCGAGTTGACCGAAGTGGCCGGCCAGCGGCCGCATGAACTCTCCGGTGGCCAACGCCAGCGGACGGCCCTGGCGCGTGCGCTCGTGAATGAGCCGCGTGCGCTGCTGCTCGACGAACCCTTTGCCGCGCTTGACCCCGAGCTGCGCGAGCGCATGCGCGACGAACTGCAGTCCCTGCTGGAACGCATCGACATCCCGATGCTGATGATCACGCACGACCCCGAGGATCTGGCGCGCTTCGGCGAATCGCGCCTGCTGCTGCGCGGCGGCGTGATCGTTGGTCCGACCGATGACCCCGCTCCAGCCGCGAAGGCTCCGGACAACCCCAAGCTCAAGCTGGTGTGAGGGCGATGATGAAGCAAATCCTGTCTTCCCTGCTGCTGGTCTGCTGCGTTCTCACGGCGCAGGCCAGCCCGATGTCGGAGCGGCTCGTCGTGACCGGTGAGGTCAAGGCAGGCCTGACGCTGACCGTGGAAGACCTGCGGGCGTTCCCCGCCGAGCAGATCGGCACCGTGACGCTGACCCGCAAGATCGACGGCAAGGAGCAGAGCTCCAACGTGCGCGGCGTCCGTCTGGCTGCCTTGCTGGAGCGGGCCGGCATCGGCGGCGCGGACCGCAACGACTGGAAGCGCATGGTCGTGCTGGCCAGCGCCACGGACGGCTACCGCGTGGCGTTTTCCTGGCCGGAGCTGACCAACACCGAAGTCGGCGCCGGCGTGCTGGTGATCTTCGAGCGCGATGGCCGTCCGCTCGACGATGGGGAAGGGCGCATCGCCTTGATCTCCGCCCGCGACCTGCGGGCCGGGCCGCGGCACGTCAAATGGCTGGACCGCATCGAGCTGCGCCTGTTGCCGTAGCCGCTGAACCACAGCCGTCAGGATCAAAACACTGTGACCCTGTACAGCTGTATATGAATACAGTACATTGCGACTCAACAGCTCAAACAAGCAAGGAGAGCCGCCATGTTCGTCAAAGCCAGCAAGGTCCAATCCGCTACCCAACCCGCAGCAGGCGTGTTCTCCCGCCTGAAGGATCCTCAGGTGTGGGTCTGCGCCATTGCCGCGTTCACGCTCGTGGGTCTGTCCTCCGGCCTGCTGGGCGCCAGCGAACAGGCGCCGCAGCAGCAACAAGTCCAGCTGCTGGCGTCGGCCGGCAAGTGAAACTCAGCGCGTGATCTTCAGGGCTTGAGCCCCAGCGCCTTCCAACCCTCGATCCCCAGCTTCTCCAGCGTGGCGAGGTTGTTCTCGAAGATCGAGTCCGTATCCGGCATTGCCTCCACCGCCTTCTCCACGCTGCTCTCCCGCAGCAGGTGCAGCGTCGGGTAGGGCGAGCGGTTGCTGTAGTTGGTGATGTCCTCGGGTTCCGTGCCCTCGAACTGATACTGCGGGTGAAAGCTCGCGAGCTGGAACTCGCCGTCCAGCTCCAGATCCTCCACCAGCGCGTCCGCCGCGCCGAGGAAATCGTTGAAGTCCAGAAAATCCTGCAGCACCTGCGGATGGACGATCAGCGTGGTCTCGATCTCCTCCGGATCGGCCCGCTTGAGGAACAGCAGTTCCTTGGCCAGCAGGCGCAGGAGCGCCTCAGGCGTCTCGGCCTCGCTCACCACATAACGCACACGCCGGTTGACATGCACGCTCTTGGCGAAGGGGCAGAGGTTCAGGCCGATGACGGCCTGGGTGAGCCAGTGTTCGGTGGCCTGGCGGATGGATTCGGTCTCTTGTTCGGTCATCTGAAGGAAGGTCAGCGCGGCGTGTTGAGCCACTTTTCCGCCAGGCGCACCCACATGGAGCCGCCGAGCGGGATCAGTTCGTCGTTGAAGTCGTAGCTGGGGTTGTGCAGCATGCAGGGTCCCAGGCCATGCCCGCCCTCGCGATGCGTGCCGTCGCCGTTGCCGATCAGGAAATAGCAGCCGGGCTTTTCCAGCAGGTAATAGCTGAAGTCCTCGGCGCCCATGGTGGGCTCGAAGTTCAGCACGTTTTCCGGGCCGACGACTTCGCCCAGCAGATCGCGCGCAAAGTTCGTCTCGGCCTCGTGGTTGATCGTCGGCGGGTAGTTGCGGCGGAACTTGAATTCCACCGTCATGCCGAAAGTGGCGGCGATGCCTTCGGCCACCTCCTGCATGCGGCGCTCGATCAGGTCCAGCACGGGCAGGGTGAAGGTGCGCACGGTGCCTTCCATCACGACGGAATCCGGCACCACGTTCGTCGCCTCGCCGGCATGGATCATCGTCACCGAGATCACGCCCGCATCGATCGGCCGCTTGTTGCGCGTGATGATGGTCTGGAAGGCCTGCACCATCTGGCAGGCGGCCGGCACCGGGTCGAGGCCCAGGTGCGGCATGGCGCCGTGCGAGCCCTTGCCGCGCAGCACGATCTTGAACTCGTTGCTGGACGCGAACACCGGCCCGCTGGCCAGCGCGAATTGGCCAGCGGCCATGCCGGGCCAGTTGTGGGCGCCGAACATGGCCTCCATCGGGAACTTCTCAAAGAGGCCATCCTTGATCATCTCGCGCGCGCCGCCACCGCCCTCCTCGGCCGGTTGGAAGACCAGGTAGACCGTGCCGTCGAAGTTGCGGTGCTGGGCCAGGTGCTTGGCGGCCGAGAGCAGCATGGCTGTGTGGCCGTCGTGACCACAAGCGTGCATCTTGCCGGTGTACCTGCTGGCATGGGCGAAGGTGTTGTGCTCGGTCATCGGCAGCGCGTCGATGTCCGCGCGCAGGCCCACGGCGCGAGTCGACGTGCCGTTCTTGACAATGCCCACCACGCCCGTCTTGCCCAGGCCGCGATGGATGGGGATGCCCCATTCGGTCAGCGCCTGCGCGATCAGGTCCGCGGTGCGCTCCTCCTGGAAGCACAGCTCCGGGTGGGCGTGAATGTCGCGCCGCAGCGCGCGGATGGCCGGGGCTTCGGCCAGGATGGAATCGATGAGCTTCATGGCGGGTTCTCCAACCCGCCAGAGTCTAGCGCCGCCGCTTTACTTCAGCGTCGGACGCGCCCGTCACCCGTCAGCATGGTCAGCTCGACGAAGTTCGAGCCCACATGCTTGGCCGGCGTGAAGTGCAGCGGGAAGCCGCCCGGGTTGAAGTTCTGCAGGCCTTCCAGCGCGGCCACCAGGCCTTCGCGGCTGGGGCGGCCCATGCGGCGCAGGGCTTCCGTGAAGACCTTGGCGGTCAGGAAGCCTTCCATGCCGTTGTAGTCGAGCTTGATCGCGGCGCCGCCGGCGGGCACGCCGGCATTGACCTTGGCCAGCGCGGCCTGGTATTCGGCGGCCACGCCGCTCACCGTGCCGAAGGGGTAGGGCATGACCTGGCTGACCACCACGCCCAGCGCGTCCTTGCCCAGCTCGTCGCTCAGGGCCTGGGTACCCACGAAGGAGACGTTGTAGAACACGCCGCCGTAGCCGGCCTTGCGGGCCGCGCGGATGAAGGCGGCGCAGCTCTTGTAGGCGCTGATCATCACGATGGCTTCGGGCAGGCTGGGCACCAGGTCCTTGACGGCTTTGGCCACGTCCACCGAGTTGCGTTCCACCGTCGAAGTGCCCACCGGCTCCAGGCCGATGGGGCGCAGTGCGCGCAGCACGCCTTCCAGGCCGGCTTTGCCGTAGCTGTCGTTCTGGTGGAAGACCGAGATCTTCTTCAGGCCCAGCTGGGTCAGCTGGCGCACGATCAGGGCGGTTTCTTCGTAATAGGAGGCGCGGACGTGGAAGACCCAGTGGCTCATCGGGTCGCGCAGCGCCTCGGCGCCGGTCAGCGGCGCGAAGAGCGGAATCTTGGCCTGGTTGACCAGGGGCAGGGCGGCCAGCGTCGTGGGCGTGCCCACGTAGCCGAACAGGGCGAAGACGTCTTCGTCGATCAGCGCCTGGGTGTTGGCCTTGCAGCGGTCGGGCTCGTAGCCGTCGTCCAGCGTCTTGAGCTCGATCTGCATGCCGTTCACGCCGCCAGCCGCATTGACGGCATCAAAGCACAGCTTGGCGCCGTTGCGCATCTGCTGGCCGAGCTGGGCTGCGGGCCCGGTCAGGGCGCAGGACTGGCCGAGCACGAGGCGGCGACGGTCCTGGGCCCATGCGGGGAGGGCAGAACCGGCAGTGGCGGCCATGGCGGCCAGCGAGGCATTGAGGATGTGGCGGCGGCGCAAAATGGCTCCGAAAGGTGCTGGATCGCTCCGCGGGCTAACGCGGTGCTTGAGCGAATAGTGACAATTGGGGCTGCATTGTGCTGCTCCTGCAGCCGGGTGCAAGTCCATCGTAATGCCCACCGTGGTGGGGATGCCCGCAGGCTTATGGAATAGTTCACGCATGAATCCCGCTGTTACCCCCACCGGCCAGGCCACTGTTGCTCCCATGCTGACCCGCATCGTCCACGGCGCCTGTCCGCACGATTGCCCGGACACCTGCGCCCTGCGCATCACCGTGGAGAACGAGCGGGTCGTCAAGGTCCAGGGCCGGGCTGAGCACCCCAGCACCCACGGCGCCCTGTGCACCAAGGTGTCGCGCTATGCCGAGCGCACCTACCACCCCGAGCGGGTGCTGCAGCCACTCAAGCGCGTCAGCGCCAAGACCGAGCCGCCGCGTTTCGAAGCCGTGAGCTGGGACACGGCCCTGGCCGACATCGCCGCGCGGCTGAAGGCCGTGAAGGATCCGCAGGCCGTCCTGCCCTATTCCTATGCCGGCACCATGGGCCAGCTGCAGGGCGAGGCCATGGCCGGCCGCTTCTTCAACCGCCTGGGCGCTTCGCAGCTGGACCGCACCATTTGCGCCAGCGCCGGCGGCGCCGCGCTGACGGCCACCTACGGTCACAAGCTCGGCATGCACCTGCGCTTCTTCGCCGAGAGCCGGCTGATCCTCATCTGGGGCAGCAACTCGATTGCGTCGAATCTGCATTTTTGGACCTACGCCAACCAGGCCAAGCGCGACGGCGCCAAGCTCATCTGCATCGACCCGCGCAAGACCGAAACGGCCGACAAGTGCCACCAGCACATCGCCGTGCTGCCCGGCACCGACGGTGCCCTGGCCCTGGGCCTGATGCACGAGCTGATCCGCAACGGCTGGCTCGATGACGACTACATATCGCGCTACGTCGACGGCTTCGAGGAGCTGCGCGAGAAGGCCCTGCAATGGCCACCCGAGCGCGTGGCCGAGACCTGTGGCATCAGCGCCGACGAAGTGCGCGGCCTGGCGCGCGACTACGGCGAGCGCAGTATGGCCACCGCGCCGGCCGCCATCCGCCTGAACTACGGCATGCAGCGCGTGCGCGGCGGCGGCAACGCCGTGCGCCTGATCGCGCTGCTGCCCTGCCTGACCGGCGCTTGGCGCCACCGCGCCGGCGGCCTGCTGCTGTCCAGCTCGGGCTGGTTCGCGCCCTTCAAGAATCCGCAGCTGGAGCGGCCCGACCTGCGGGCTGGCCGGGCTTCGCGCGTCATCAACATGAGCACGATCGGTGACGACCTGCTGCGCGAGAGCAGCGCGGACTTCGGCCCGAAGATCGAGGCGGTGATCGTCTACAACAGCAATCCGGTGGCGGTGGCGCCGGAGTCGCCCAAGGTGGTGCGCGGCTTCCAGCGTGCCGATCTGTTCACGGTGGTGCTCGAACACTTCATGACGGACACGGCCGACCAGGCCGACTACGTGTTGCCGGCCACAACGCAGCTCGAACACCTGGACGTGCACACGGCCTACGGCCACACGGACGTGCTGATCAACCACCCGGCCGTCGCGCCGGTGGGCCAGGCCAAGCCGAACACGCAGATCTTCCGCGAGCTGGCCGTGGCCCTGGGCTTCACCGAAGGCGCCTTTGCCGAGACCGACGAGCAGCTGGCCCGCCAGGCCTTCTCCGACCGGATCGACTTCGACGCGCTGGCCGAGCAGGGCTGGCAATCGCTGCCGCTGCTGGAGGCGCCGTTTGCCGAAGGCGGCTTCGCCACGCCGAGCGGCCGTGCCGATGCGCGCGATGCCGACTACCTGCCCAACTACGAGAGCCGCACCAGCACGCCCGAGCTGGCGGCGCGCTACCCGCTGGCGATGATCTCGCCGCCAGCGCGCAACTTCCTGAATTCCAGCTTCGTCAACGTCAAGAGCCTGCGCGACATCGAGGCCGAGCCCATTGTCGAGATCCATGCCGAAGACGCCGCTGCGCGCGGCCTGGCCGATGGTGCCGTGGTTCGCGTCTTCAACGACCGCGGCAGCTATGTGTGCAAGGCCAGGATCAGCCCGCGCGCACGGCCCGGCGTGGTCAACGGCCTGGGCGTGTGGTGGCGCAAGCTCGGCATGGCCGGCAGCAACGTGAACGAGGTGACCCACCAGCGCCTGACCGATCTTGGCAAGGCGCCGACCTTCTACGACTGCCTGGTCGAAATCCGCGAGGTGGGGCTGGCTTGAGAAGCGGCAAGCGCGCCGCGCTCGCCCTCGGCCTGATCGCGGTTGCGATGGCGGGTGCGCTTGGCGGCTGCGCCGATCTTGGTTATCTGAGCGGCCAGCTGGGTGGCCACCTGCGCCTGATGCACGCGGCGCGGCCGGTGCCCGAATGGCTGGCGGATGCGAACACGCCGCCCACCTTGCGCGAACGCCTGCTGCTCACCCAACGCATGCGCGACTTCGCGGTGCGCGAGCTGCACCTGCCCGACAACGCCAGCTACCGCTCCTATGCCGACCTGCACCGCGAGGCGGCGGTGTGGAATGTGGTGGCCGCGCCGACACTGAGCCTCACGCCGCGCAGCTGGTGCTTTCCGGTGATGGGCTGCGTGGCCTACCGCGGCTATTTCGACGAGAAGCGCGCCCAGGCGCTCGGCACCGAGCTGCGCGGGCAAGGCTTCGATGTGCTGGTCTATCCGGTGCCCGCCTATTCGAGCCTGGGCTGGACGGCCGATCCGCTGCTCAACACCTTCATCGACTACAACGACTCCGCGCTGGCCGGCATGATCTTTCACGAGCTGGCGCACCAGGTGGCCTATGCGCAGGACGACACGGCCTTCAACGAGGCGTTCGCCACCGCGGTGGAGCGTATCGGCGTGCGCGTTTGGCTGGCCGGAAGCGGCACGCCAACGCAGCTGGAGCAGTACGAGCGCAGCCAGGCGCGGTCGGCGCGATTCCGTGCGTTGACGCTGGATTACCAGGCGCGACTGAAGGCACTGTATGCCGGTGACGAGCCTGACAAGGCCACAGCCAAGGCAGCACTCTTCGCCAGCATGCGGGCGGACTACGCGCGGATCAAGTCCGATGAGTGGGGCGGTTACGCGGGCTACGACCGCTGGTTTGCCGAGGCCAACAACGCGAGCTTCGCGCTGCTGGCCAGCTACAACGAACTCGTGCCCTTCTTCGAACGACTGTTCGCGGCCGAAGGGCACGATTGGTCGCGCTTCTACGCCGAGGTGAAGCGCCGGGCGGCGCTTCCCAAGCCTGAGCGGCTTACTTCAGCGATTCGATGAGGTCGATGTAGAGCTGCTGGGCCTCTTCCTGCGAAGTGCCTTTGAGCATGTTCCAGGCATCCCACTTGGCGCGGGCCACGAAGTCCGTCATGCCGGGGCGCTCGCCCTCGGCGTCGCCGACCGAGCCTTGCTTGTACAGCGCGTAAATGCGCAGCAGGGTCATGTTGTCCGGCTTCTCCGGCAGTTGCTTGGATTCCGCAACGGCGGTGTCGAAGTTTTCCTTGAGGCTCATGCGCTGTCTCCCGTGGTTCGATGAATCGATATAGCGATCGCTAACGATCATACTGGGCTGACAGCTCCAGCCAGGGCGAAACACTAGCAGTTTCATGCCTGCCACGCTGCTGAAGGGCCATTTCTCGCGCCGCCTGCACCTTCCTACAATCGCGCGCCATGCAAATTCCAGCCATCTCATTCCAGAACGTCTCCAAGACCTATCGCGGCGGCGCGGTGAGGGCCCTGGACGGCGTTTCCTTCGACATCCAGCCGGGCGAATTCTTCGGCCTGCTGGGCCCCAACGGCGCGGGCAAGACCACACTCATCAGCATCCTGGCCGGCCTGGCGCAAGCCAGCGGCGGACGCGTGCTGGTGCAGGGCCACGACGTGGTGGCCGACTACGCCGAAGCCCGTCGCGCCTTGGGCATCGTGCCGCAGGAGCTGGTGTTCGACCCGTTTTTCACCGTGCGCGAAGCGCTCAAGATCCAGAGCGGCTACTTCGGTGTGCGCAACAACGACGCCTGGATCGACGAGCTGCTGCAAAGCCTGGGCCTCGCCGACAAGGCCAACGCCAACATGCGCCAACTCTCCGGCGGCATGAAGCGCCGCGTGCTGGTGGCGCAGGCGCTGGTGCATCGCCCGCCGGTGATCGTGCTGGACGAGCCCACGGCCGGCGTGGACGTGGAGCTGCGGCAGACGCTCTGGCAGTTCGTCGCCCGCCTGAACCGCGAAGGCCATGCGGTGCTGCTGACCACGCACTACCTGGAAGAAGCCGAGGCGCTGTGCTCGCGCATCGCCATGCTCAAGCTTGGCAAGATCGTGGCGCTGGATCGCACCTCGCAACTGCTGGCCGGCAAGGCGTCCACGATGCTGCGCTTCAAGACGGACGCCGCACTGCCGGCGTCGCTGGCCGCGCAATCGCGCGTGACCGGCCGCATCGCGCAGATCACGGCGCACGACGCGGCTGAGGTGGAGACCATCCTCGCCACGCTGCGCGCCGCCGCCGTGCCGGTTGAAGACCTCGAGATCGGCCGCGCCGACCTCGAGGACGTGTTCCTCGAAATCATGAACGGAGCCGCCTGATGACTGGCATTTCGCTTCAAGGCGCCCGCACGCTGTTCTACAAGGAAGTGCTGCGCTTCTGGAAGGTCAGCTTCCAGACCGTGGGCGCGCCCGTGCTCACCGCCGTGCTCTACCTGCTCGTCTTCGGTCACACGCTGGAGAACCACGTCAAGGTCTACGGCACGGTCGGCTACACCGCCTTCCTGATCCCGGGGCTGGTGATGATGAGCGTGCTGCAGAACGCGTTTGCCAACGCGTCGTCGAGCCTCATCCAGAGCAAGATCACGGGCAACCTCGTCTTCTTGCTGGTGGCGCCGCTGTCGCACTGGGCCTGGTTCGTCGCTTATGTGGGCGCGGCCATCGTGCGTGGCTTGGCCGTGGGCCTGGGCGTGGCGGTGGTGACGATGTGGTTCGCACCGCCGGGCCTGGACAACGTGGTGTGGGTGCTCGTCTTCGCCGTGCTGGGCTCGGGCCTGATGGGCGCCCTCGGTTTGATCGCCGGCCTGTGGGCCGAGAAGTTCGACCAGATGGCGGCCTTTCAGAACTTCATCATCATGCCGATGACCTTCCTGTCGGGCGTGTTCTATTCGGTGCAGTCGCTGCCGCCGCTGTGGCTGGCGGTGAGTCATGCCAACCCGTTCTTCTACATGATCGACGGCTTCCGCCACGGCTTCTTCGGCGTGTCCGACGTCTCGCCGTGGATCAGCCTCGGCGTGGTCGGTGCGGCTTTCGTTGCCGTGTCCGCGGTGGCCTTGGAACTGCTCCGTCGGGGCTACAAGATCCGGCACTGAGATAATTCAAGGATCATGGCCGATCCCACTCCCGCAGAAGTCCAGTCCTTTATCGCCGCCGGCATGCAATGCCAGAGCCTCTCGGTAGAGGGCGACGGGCGACATTTTTTCGCCACCATCGTCTCTTCCGAATTCGAGGGGCTCTCGCGCATCAAGCGTCATCAGCGTGTCTACGCGGCGCTGGGTGACCGCATGCGCGAGCAGATCCACGCGCTATCGATGAAGACACTGACGCCGACGGAGGCCGCGGCATGACGGCGATCACCCTCGCGCTCTCCAAGGGTCGCATCTTCGAAGAGACGCTGCCGCTGCTGGCGGCCGCCGGCATCGAGGTGCTCGAAGATCCCGAGACCTCGCGCAAGCTGATCCTCTCCACCAACAAGCCCGATGTGAAGGTCGTGCTGGTGCGCGCCAGCGACGTGCCCACCTACGTGCAGTACGGCGGCGCCGACATCGGCGTGGCTGGCCGCGACGTGCTGATCGAGCACGGCACCGATGGCCTGTACCTGCCGCTGGACCTCAACATCGCCCGCTGCCGCATGAGCGTGGCCACGCGCGAGGACTTCGACTACGCCGCCGCCGTGCGCCAGGGCGCGCGCATCCGCGTGGCGACCAAGTACACGCAGATCGCCCGCCAGCACTTTGCCGACAAGGGCGTGCACGTGGACCTGATCAAGCTCTACGGCTCCATGGAGCTGGCGCCCCTGACCGGCCTGGCCGACGCCATCGTCGACCTCGTTTCCACCGGCGGCACGCTGCGCGCCAACAAGCTGGTGGAAGTCGAGCGCATCATGGACATCTCCTCGCGCCTCGTCGTCAACCAGGCGGCGCTGAAGCTCAAACGCGAGCCGCTGCGCCAGCTGATCGACGCCTTTGCCGGCGCGGTGAAGCCATGAGCGTTGCGCTGCGCCAGCTGAGCACCGCCGCTGCGGATTTCGAAGCCGAATTCCAGCGCGTGCTGCACTGGAGCGCCGAGCAGGACGCCGCCATCGAAGACCGCGTGGCCGAGATCCTCAACGCCGTGCGCGAGCGTGGCGATGCCGCGGTGCTTGAATTCACCCAACGCTTCGACCATCTCGATGCCGCCGATATGGGCGTGCTCGAACTGAAGCGCGAAGAGCTCAAAGCCGCGTTTGAATCGATCACGCCCGCCCAGCGCAACGCGCTCGAAGCCGCTGCCGCTCGGGTTCGCAGCTATCACGAGCGCCAGAAAGAGGCCTGCGGCCAGAGCTGGAGTTACCGTGACGAGGACGGCACGCTGCTGGGCCAGAAGGTCACGCCGCTGGACCGTGTGGGCATCTACGTGCCCGGCGGCAAGGCGGCCTACCCGAGCAGCGTGCTGATGAATGCGATTCCCGCGCATGTGGCGGGCGTGCCAGAGATCGTCATGGTCGTGCCCACGCCGCGCGGCGAGAAGAACCCGCTGGTGCTGGCCGCGGCCTATGTGGCCGGCGTGCACCGCGCCTTCACCATCGGCGGCGCGCAGGCTGTGGCGGCACTGGCTTACGGCACGGCCAGCGTGCCGCGCGTGGACAAGATCACCGGTCCCGGCAACGCCTATGTGGCCAGCGCCAAGAAGCATGTGTTCGGCCAGGTCGGCATCGACATGATCGCCGGCCCGAGCGAGATCCTCGTGCTGGCCGATGGCACGACGCCGCCGGACTGGGTGGCGATGGACCTCTTCAGCCAGGCCGAGCATGACGAACTGGCGCAGAGCATCCTGCTGTGCCCCGAGGCCGCCTACATCGAGCAGGTGCGCCAGAGCATCGAGCGGCTGCTGCCCACCATGCCGCGCAAGGACGTGATCCGCGCTTCTCTGGAAGGCCGCGGCGCGCTGATCCTGACGCGTTCGATGGAGGAGGCCTGCGAGATCTCCAACCGCATCGCGCCCGAGCACCTGGAGGTGAGCAGCAGCGACCCGCACCGCTGGGAGCCGCTGCTGCGCCACGCGGGCGCGATCTTCCTCGGTGCCTACACCAGCGAATCGCTGGGCGACTACTGCGCCGGCCCCAACCACGTGCTGCCCACTTCAGGCACGGCGCGCTTCTCCTCGCCGCTGGGCGTGTACGACTTCCAGAAGCGTTCGAGCCTCATCGAGGTCAGCGAAGCTGGCGCGCAGAAGCTCGGGCCGATTGCGGCGGAGCTGGCCTATGGCGAAGGCCTGCAGGGGCACGCGCGCGCGGCGGAGATGCGGCTGATCAAGCGCTGAGCTTGCTGCGCCAGCGACGGCCGACGAGGGCCTGCGCGGATGCTACTCAATCTTCGCGGGCAATGACGCGCACGACGACCTCGCGGTAGTCGACAAAGCCCATGCGCTCGTAGAGCCCCCGAGCCGCGGCGTTGCCGCTCATCACGTGCAAGAAGGGCGTCTCGCCGCGCAGCAGCTGGCGGCGGATCAGCTTCTCCATCAAGCGCCGTGCCAGGCCTCGGCCCTGGGCGTGCGGCTCGGTGCACACGCCGCTGATCTCGCGCCAGGCGCCGGCGCACATGCGCTCACCAGCCATTGCGAGCAACTGCTCGCCTTCGAAGAGGCCGAAGTAGTCGCCGAGCTCGATGGTGCGCGGGCCGAAAGGGCCGGGGCGCGTGCGCTGGGCCAGGTCGATGGCCTGTGGGACGTGCCGAGGTTCGAGTGGTCGGGCCTCGGGCGCCGCATCTTCGGCAGGCATCGCGCCGCGCCAGATCATCTTGACCATGTGGCCTTCCAGCTCGATGCACCAGCCTTCGGGCGGCACACCGCTCCAGTGTTCGCAGTAAAACGATTCGCCCGGTGCGCAGTGACGCGCCAGCGCCGCGAAGTCCGGCCGGTCCGGGTCTTCGAAACCGACGATGGGCGAGAAGCCGTGCGCGAAGCGCCGCACGGCGCCTTCTCCCAGGGCAAAGCGCGCATGCGGGCCGGTGAGGGCGTTCCACATGATGTTGTCGAGGAGTTGCGGGGACGGATCGGTAGCGGTCATGGCCGGCACTCTAAAGCCAGCGGCGCCGGCTTGGACGCGGCTTGACACGAAGTTCGTGTAACACGAGAATCGTGCTTCACGAAGTTCGTGTGAAGGCAGATGCCGATGAAAAACGTCACCGTCACCATGGAAGACGCCGTTGCCGACTGGGCGCGGATGGAAGCTGCGCGGCGCAATACCAGCGTGTCGCGGCTGGTGGGCGAGTTGCTGGCCGAGAAGATGCGCCACGACGACGCTTACGAGCGTGCAATGAACGAATGGCTGCAGCGTCCGGCTCTGTTCAAGAGCGATGGCTCGCCGTATCCGAAGCGAGATGAGATCTATGCCGAGCGACTCGACCGTTTTCGTTGATACGAACGTTTTGCTTTACGCAGAGGACGAGAGAGACCCGTTCAAGTACCAGCGTGCGCGGGAATGGCTGCACGCACTGTGGGTGCGCCATATCGGCCGCACCAGCACGCAGGTGCTCAATGAGTTCTACGTCAATGCCACGCGCAAGCTGCGCCCGCCCGTCTCGGCCGGTGACGCACGCGCCGAGGTCCGTCGCTACCAACATTGGAAACCTTGGCAGATTGATCATCAAACCATCGAGACGGCCTGGGCCATCGAACATCGCTTCGGCTTCAGCTTCTGGGACTCGCTGATCGTCGCCTCGGCACAGCATCAGGGCTGTCGCTTTCTGCTTTCGGAAGACCTCCAGCATGAGCAGCGGATCGGCAATCTGCGCATCCTTAACCCATTCAAGACAGGACCGGAAGCCCTCGATGAGCCCGAAGTCTGATCTGCGCAGCCGCATGCAACGCTTCCTGCGCGCCGACGTGCAGGGCATGCACGCCTACGCCGTGCAGGACAGCCGCGGCATGGTCAAGCTGGACGCGATGGAGAACCCTTTCCCCCTGCCGCCGGCGTTGAAGGCCGAACTGGGCGCGCGCCTGGCTGAGGCCGCCATCAACCGCTACCCGGCCCAGCGCGCCGAGGACCTGCGCCAAGCGCTCAAGGCTCACGTGGGCCTGCCCGAAGGCTGTGAGCTGATGCTGGGCAACGGCTCCGATGAACTCATCAGCCTGCTGACCCTGGCGGCCGACCTGCCCGGCAATTGCGTGCTCGCACCGGTGCCCGGTTTCGTCATGTACGAGATGAGCGCCAAGCTGCAAGGCCTCAGCTTCGTCGGCGTGCCGCTCACTGCGGATTTCGAGCTCGACCGCGCCGCCACGCTGGCCGCCATCGCACAGCACCAGCCCGCGCTGATCTGGCTCGCCTACCCGAACAACCCGACGGCGAATCTCTGGAACGACGACGACATCGCCGCCATCGTCCAAGCCGCGCCGGGTCTCGTCGTGATGGACGAGGCGTATCAGCCTTTCGCCTCGCGCGATTCGATGGCGATGCTCACCCAGCACGAGCACGTGCTCGTGATGCGCACGCTGTCCAAGTTCGGCCTGGCTGGCGTTCGCATCGGCTACCTGTGCGGCCGCGCAAGCGTGATCGCCGAGATCGACAAGCTGCGCCCGCCCTACAACATCAGCGTGCTCAACGCCGAGGCCGGCCTGTTCGCGCTGGAGCATGCCGATGAATACGGGCGTCAGGCAGCGGCGATCCGCGCTGAGCGCGAAGGCGTGTTTGCCGAACTGCAGAAGCTGCCGAACGTGCAGCCCTACCCGAGCCAGGCGAACATGATCCTGGTGCGCGTGCCCGATGCGGCGCGCTGCTTCGCGGGCATGAAGCAACGCGGCGTGCTCATCAAGAACGTTTCCGGCCTGCACCCCTTGCTTGCCAACTGCCTGCGCCTCACCATCGGCACACCGGAAGAAAATCAGGCCCTGCTCGCGGCCTTCAAGGAATCGCTATGACGGATCGGATCGCGGAAGTCACCCGCAACACCAAGGAAACCCAGATCACCGTGCGCGTCAACCTCGACGGCACCGGCGAAGCCAAGCTCGACACCGGCATCGGTTTCTTCGATCACATGCTCGACCAGATCGCGCGCCACGGCTTGATCGACCTGGACATCAGTGCCAAGGGCGACCTGCATATCGACGGCCACCACACGGTGGAAGACGTGGGCATCACGCTTGGGCTGGCGGTGGCCAAGGCCATCGGCGACAAGAAGGGCCTGACCCGCTACGGCCACGCCTACGTGCCGCTCGACGAAGCGCTTTCGCGTGTGGTGGTCGATTTCTCCGGCCGCCCGGGCCTGGAGATGGACTGCAAGTTCACCTCCGGCAGCGTCGGCGCCTTCGACACCCAGCTGACCTACGAGTTCTTCCAGGGCTTCGTGAACCATGCGCTGGTCAGCCTGCACGTGGACAACCTCAAGGGCCACAACGCCCACCACCAGGCCGAGACCATGTTCAAGGCCTTCGGCCGCGCGCTGCGCATGGCGATGACGCTGGATCCGCGCAGCGCCGGGGTGATTCCTTCGACGAAAGGCAGCTTGTGAGGAACGCGGCGCTGCTGGTGTTTGCTGCCCTGCTGGCCGCACCCGCCTGGGCGGCCAAGCCCGGTCCTTGCGTGCAACCCGGCGACCACCAAGAGTTCCCGCAGCTCCTTGCCCCCGCCTTCACGCGTGACAAGACCACGGACTACGAATCGGACAGCCCCGGCGAAGGCTGCGGCGTCCGCTACTCGCATGCGGGCGGCATGTGGGCCGATGTCTATGTCTTCTCCGGAGGCCTCGGCCCGCTGAAGGCGGTCGAGCGCGACCCGCAACTGCTGGAGCGCTTCCAGAGTGACATCAACGGCATCGCCGCCTCCTGGAAGCAGGCCTACCAGGCCAAGTTGATGGACGTGAACGCGCAGTACGAGATGCGCGGCCGCGAACGCAAGTTCGAGGTGATGTCCGTCTGGGCCGGCATCGAGCGTCCCGAGAAGCCGCCGCTGCGCACGCACATGTTGATGTGGGTGGCCCAGGGCGTGATCTGGAAACTGCGCGTGACCTTCCCCGAGTCGGATCGCCAGATCGATGATCCCGCCGTCCAGGCTTTCGGCGATGCTTTGGTCGATCTGTCCCGGGAGACCCCATGAACAGCCGCACCGTTGCCGTCGTCGATTACGGCATGGGCAACCTGCGCTCCGTCTCGCAGGCCGTGATGGCCGTGGCGGTGGATTCGCCGCTGAAGGTGGTCGTTACGTCCCGCCCCGAGGAAGTGCGTGCCGCCGAGCGCGTTGTCCTACCCGGCCAAGGCGCCATGCGGGATTGCATGCGCGAGCTCCACGATTCAGGCTTGCAGGAAGCTGTGCTCGAAGCCGCCGCCACCAAGCCGCTCATGGGCGTTTGCGTGGGCATGCAGATGTTGCTCGACCACAGCGAGGAGCAGGACACGCCAGGGCTCGGACTCTTTCCCGGCGTCGTCAAGCGTTTCCAGCTCGAAGGCCGCCTGCAGGATGACGGCAGCCGTTTCAAGGTGCCGCAGATGGGCTGGAACCGCGTGAAACAGACGCAGGTTCACCCGATCTGGGCCGGCGTGCCCGATGAAAGTTGGTACTACTTCGTCCACAGCTTCTATGCCAGTCCGTCGGACCCGCGCCACAACGCGGGCGAGAGTGACTACGGTGGCCGCTTTACCTGCGCGATTGCGCGGGATAACATTTTTGCCACGCAATTCCATCCCGAGAAAAGTGCAGCGCTGGGTCTCGCCCTCTACCGCAACTTCCTGTCCTGGAAGCCCTGAACCACTTCTCTCCACCCTCGTCTTCTTGACTCCCCCACTGAAGTCTCGGCCATGCTGCTGATCCCTGCCATCGACCTCAAGGACGGTCACTGCGTCCGCCTCAAACAAGGCGAGATGAACGATTCCACGGTCTTCAGCGAAGACCCCGCCGCCATGGCGCGCCGCTGGCTCGATGCCGGCGCGCGCCGGCTGCATCTCGTGGACTTGAACGGCGCCTTTGCGGGCAAGCCCGTCAACGAGCCGGCGATCCGCGCCATCATCCGCGAGGTGGGCGACGAGATCCCCATCCAGCTCGGCGGCGGCATCCGCGATCTCGACACCATCGAGCGCTATCTCGATGACGGCCTGTCCTACATCATCATCGGCACCGCTGCGGTCAAGAACCCCGGCTTCCTGAAGGACGCCTGCAGCGCCTTCGGCGGCCACATCCTCGTGGGCCTGGACGCCAAGGACGGCAAGGTCGCCACCGACGGCTGGAGCAAGCTCACCGGCCACGAGGTCATCGACCTGGCCCAGAAGTTCGAGGACTACGGCATCGAAGGCGTGATCTACACCGACATCGGCCGCGACGGCATGCTCTCGGGCATCAACATCGAGGCCACGGTCAAGCTCGCGCAGGCGCTCACGATCCCCGTGATCGCGTCCGGCGGCCTGTCCAACATCGCCGACATCGAAGCCCTGTGCGCCGTCGAGCGCGAGGGCGTCGAAGGCGTGATCTGCGGCCGCGCCATCTACACGGGCGATCTCGACCTCACCGCCGCGCAAGTCCGCGCGGACGAGCTCGGCGAAGAGTTGGGCACCTGACCGCATGCTCGCCAAACGCATCATTCCCTGCCTGGACGTCACGGCAGGTCGCGTCGTCAAGGGCGTCAACTTCCTCGGTCTGCGTGATGCCGGCGATCCGGTTGACATCGCCGCGCGCTACAACGAGCAGGGCGCCGACGAACTCACCTTCCTCGACATCACCGCCACCAGCGACGGCCGCGACCTGATCCTCCCGATCATCGAAGCAGTGGCTGCGCAGGTCTTCATTCCGCTGACGGTCGGCGGCGGTGTGCGCGAAGTGGCCGACGTGCGCCGCCTGCTCAACGCCGGCGCCGACAAGGTCAGCTTCAACTCCGCGGCAGTGGCCAACCCGGAAGTCATCCGCGCATCGAGCGACAAATACGGCGCCCAGTGCATCGTCGTCGCCATCGACGCCAAGCGCCGTCCTGCCGACGATCCGCGCGGCACGGGCTGGGATGTCTACACGCACGGCGGCCGCAAGAACGTGGGCCTGGATGCCGTGCGCTGGGCCGAGCAGATGGCGGCCTTCGGTGCTGGCGAAATCCTGCTGACCAGCATGGATCGCGATGGCACCAAGAGCGGCTTCGATCTCGAACTCACCCGCGCCGTCAGCGATGCCGTGGGCGTTCCCGTGATCGCCTCGGGCGGCGTCGGCTCGCTCGACGATCTGGCCGACGGCGTGCAGCTTGGCGGCGCCGACGCCGTGCTGGCGGCCAGCATCTTCCACTTCGGCCAGCACACGGTGGGCGAGGCCAAGGCGCTGATGGCCGCGCGCGGTATCCCGATCCGCCAGTGAACGAGGTGCGCATCATCGGCGGGCAATGGAAGCGGTCGAAGCTTCCTGTGGCCGACAAGCCCGGCCTGCGCCCCACACCCGATCGCGTGCGCGAGACGCTCTTCAACTGGCTCGGCCAGGACCTGAGTGGCTGGCGCGTGCTCGATGCCTTCGCCGGCAGCGGCGCCCTGGGCTTTGAGGCCGGCTCGCGTGGCGCGGCTGAGGTGCAGATGATCGAGCGCGACGCACAGCTGGCCAAGAGCCTGCAGCAGAGCAAGCTGCGGCTCAAGGCCGGTGCGCTGCGCATCGACAGCGCAGACGCGCTGACCTGGATGGCGCGCTGCGAGCCGGCGCGATTCGAGCTCGTGCTGCTTGATCCGCCTTTCAGTGCGGATCTGTTCGATCCGGCCTTGAAGGCCGCGGCGCGCCTCGTGGTGCCAGACGGTCTCGTCTACCTGGAAGCGGACCGCGAAATCACGCCGCCCGAAGGCCTGCAAGCCTGGAAGACCGCCAAGGCCGGCACCGTTCACTACGGGCTTTTCCGCCGGCTGGGATAATCCCGCCCATGCACACCGCGATCTACCCGGGCACCTTCGACCCCATCACGCTGGGCCACGAGGACCTCGTGCGCCGCGCCGCGGGCCTGTTCGGCCGCCTGGTGCTGGCCGTGGCGGCCGGCCACCACAAGAAGACCATGTTCACGCTCGACGAGCGGCTGGACATGGCGCGTGAGCTCACGCAGAGCTATGGCAATGTGGAGGTCGTCGCCTTCGAAGGCCTGCTGCGCGACTTTGTGATCGCGCGCGGCGGCAAGGTCGTGGTGCGCGGACTGCGTGCTGTCAGCGACTTTGAGTACGAATTCCAGATGGCCGGCATGAACCGCAAGCTCATGCCCGAGGTCGAGACCGTCTTCCTCACGCCTTCGGACCAGTACCAGTTCATCTCCAGCACCTTCGTGCGCGAGATCGCCACGCTGGGCGGTGACGTGTCGCAGTTCGTCTCGCCGCTCGTGCTGGATCGCCTGCGCGGCAAGCTGACGAGCAAGGGGTGACGTCATGGCTTTGATGATCACCGACGAATGCATCAACTGCGATGTGTGCGAGCCCGAGTGCCCGAACCAGGCCATCTCCATGGGCCCGGAGTATTACCAGATCGACCCGCACAAGTGCACCGAATGCGTCGGCCATTTCGATGAGCCGCAGTGCGTGATGCTCTGCCCCGTGGCCTGCATCCCGGTCAATCCGGCGCATGTGGAAAGCCGCGACACGCTGATGGGCAAGTACCTGCGGCTCACGGCCGTCTAGGCCCGCAGCGGCAGATCCATCAGGAAGCTCAGCCCCGCGCCTTCGCGCGGCGGCTCCAGCTCGATGTGGCCACCCAACTGGCGGCTCAGCGACTCGGCGATGTGCAGCCCCAGGCCCGAGCCGCCGCTGCCGCGCCGCGTGGTGAACAGCGGTTCAAACAGCCGTTCACGCACCTCGGCGCTGGCACCGCGGCCGTTGTCAGCATGGCGCAGCCGGATGCGCTGGCCTTCGGGCCACATCCGGATGTCGATGCGCCGGTCGTCCACGCCCTCGAAGGCATGCACGACGGCGTTCATCAGCAGGTTGGAGACGATCTGCGAGAAAAGGCCGCCGGCGATGATGGTGTCCAGCCGCTTGGGCAGGTCCAGCTCCACATGCACGCGCGCGGCACGCAGGGCCGGATGGTGCACACGCACGATGCGGCGCAGGTAGTCGGCCAGGTCCAGCGTTGATTCCAGCTCGCTGGCCTGGTCCACGGCGAGGATCTTGAAGCTGGCGATCAGCTCGGCGGCGCGCTGCAGGTTGTCGTTGACGAGGTTGCAGGCCGCCGCCATCTGCGCCGCCAGCGAGAGCAGCTCGGCGCGGCTCACTTTCTCGCCGCTGAGCTTCTTGGTCAGCTGGATGGCGTTCTCCGAAGCGCCAGAAGCCGCCGTCACGGCGATGCCGATCGGCGTGCTGATGTCGTGCGAGAGGCCTGGCACCAGCGTGCCCAGCGCCACGAGCTTTTCCTGCTCGACGAGTCTTTGCTTGGCGTGAGTCAGGGCTTCGCGGCAGTCGATCAGCTCGCGTTCGAGGTCAGTGCCACGGTCAGGCATCGGGATGACGCTCATAGATGGCGTGCACCGCGTCGATGTGTTGAAGCAGCAGGCGCACCAGGTCCGGGTCGAACTGCTTGCCGGCCTGCTCGCGCACATAGTCCAGCGCATTGTCGAAGTTCCACGCCTCCTTGTAGCAACGGTGGCTCACCAGTGCGTCCAGCACATCGGCCAGCGCGACGATGCGGCCGGCGATGTGGATCTGCTCGCCCGCCAGGCCGCGCGGATAGCCCTGACCGTCCCAGCGCTCGTGGTGCTCGTGGGCAATGATGGCGCCGAGCTTGAGGATGCGCTTCTCGCTCTTGTTCAGCAGCTCGAAGCCCATGCGCGCGTGCGTCTGCATGATGGACCACTCTTCGGCATCGAGCTTGCCGGGCTTGTTCAGCACGCGGTCCGGGATGCCGATCTTGCCCACGTCGTGCAGCGGTGCGGCCTGGCGCATGAACTCGACCTCGCCGACCTGCAGGCCGCTTTTCTCGGCCAGCAGGGCCGAGACCTCGCCGACCCGGCGCACATGGGCACCGGTTTCCTTGGAGCGGCGCTCGACGGCCTCGCCGATGATGTAGACGGTCGAGCGCTGCGTCTCCTGGATCTCCTCGCGCAGCAGCAGGCTCTCGTAGGTGATGGCCACGTTGGCGCAGAAGATCTCGAGCAGCTCGCGCGCGCTGGCGTCCACGGGCTCGGAGAAGGTCATGTAGAGCAGGCTCTCGTTGCCCGTGCTGGAGCGGTAGTAGCCGACGAAGCGGTGCTCGTCGAAGACATTGCTCTGCATCTCCAGCGCGTGGTCGAGCGCATCGCGCACCTCTTGCGGCAGCTCATCGAGCTTGTCTTCGCTGAGCAGGGCCGAGTATTCGCTGGTGGCCGCCAGCACCTTGAGCCGGCCCTCCACGTGCGAAGCGGCATAGGCAGCGATGCGGCTGGCGCACAGGCCCTGTGCGTCCATGTCGAGCAGCATGGCCACCTGTTCCAGCACCGTGGAGGCAAAGCGGCGCAGGTTCTGCGAGTCGTAGACGCGCGTGATCGCGTCGATGGAGCGGCGCAGCGCCTGGCGCGACTGCTCAATGATGGTGATGTCCCGGTAGGACCGCAGCGCCGAGTAGAAGACCGTGATCAGCTTGCGCTTGGTGAGCTCGGTCTTTTCCTTGTAGTCGTTGATGTCGTACGTCTTGATGACGTCTTCTTCGGGAGCCTGGCCCGGCTGGCCCGTGCGCAGCACGATGCGAGAGTGCGTGTTGCCGAGCTCTTCGCGGATGTACTTGGCGGTCTCGAGGCCGGCGTGCTCGTGCTCCATCACCACGTCGAGCAGGATCAGGGCCACGTCCTTGCGGTCCTTGAGCATCTCGCGGGCTTCGGCGCCGCTGTAGGCGTCCAGAAAGAGCAGGCGGCGGCCGGCGAACTCGAAGTCCGACATCACCAGCTGCGTCACCTGATGCACGGCCACGTCGTCGTCGACGATCATGACCACCCAGGGATCCAGCGATCTGGGAACCTCGACAGGCGGCAAGCCGGTGCCGGCGGGCAGGTCGTCTTCGAACAGCAGATCGGTCATCATGAGGCTCGCAATTGATCCAGCCCCGGGCACCAGGATAAGGGCCCGATGGTGGGCCAAAGCCTAACGCCGAATTCAGGCGGCAATCAAGGCCCGCAGATGAGCGTGGGGCGAGTGTTGCGTGACATCGTCGAGGTGAACCTGCCGTGCGACTGTCACAAACGGGGCCACTGCGGCCGATTACCTGCTTTTTACGGTGAGGCAGTCGGCCATCAGCTGGGCCGCGTCGGCCATGCGCGGGCCTGGGCGGGCCAGCACGTCGCCCTGCTCGGGGGTGAACAGGCAGACGTTGCCGTGCTCGATCGCGCTGATCTTGTTCCAGCCCGGCCGGTCGGCCAAGCCTTCGGCCTCGCGCGTGCTGATCATGATGACGCGCGGATTGGCCCGCACGACGAACTCCGGGCTGATCTTGGGGAAGGGGCCGAGCTTGACCGGGATGATGTTGCGGGCCCCGAGCCGATCGAGCAGCTCGCCCATGTAGGACTCCGGCCCCGCGGCATAAGGGCCGCTGGCCACCTCGTAGTACACGGTGATGCCGGTGGCGCGCGCCGGCATGCTTTGCGCGGCGGCGGCCACCTTTTTCTCCAGCTCGTCCCAGACCTTCTTGGCCTGCGGCAGCTCCAGCAGCTCACCGAGCTTCAAGAACACGCGGCGGACGTCCGTGTAGCGCTTGGCATCGAGCGTGAAGACCGGAATGCCGAGGCTGGCCAGCCGGTCGGCGACGCGAGAGGAGGGCGCCGCCAGCACCACGTCGGGCTTGAGCGCGACGATGGACTCCACGTTCAGCTCATCCAGCCCGCCCAGCTGCGGCAGCGTCTTCACGCTGGCCGGATAGTTGGAGAAGCGATCCACGCCGACCAGGCGCTTGCAGGCCCCAAGCGCGCAGACCGATTCCGTCAGCGAAGGCAGCAGGCTCACGACCCGCTGGGGCACGCGGCCATCGAACTTGCGGCCGGCGTCGTCCGTCACGCTGACGGCTCGGGCGGGCAGGGCGAGGCAGGCGAAGAAGACGGCCAGCAGCAGGGGCAGGACAGCGGTGGTTCTCATCCGGCAGAGCGTATCCCAGCTTGGACGGGATTCGCCGTCAGCGCTGCGCGGAGGCCGCTGGCGATGGACGGGCCTTGTGAGGCTTTGGCGGCCTGGGTGCTTGGACCACGCGCGGCTGCACAGGCTGTGCTGCGCCAGCGCGTGGTGCGCTGAGGCTGTCGGCCGCGGGGGCTTCGTGAGCGACGCTGCGCGGCGCGTTCGCGGGCTGCATGCACATCGGCGGCACCGGGCTGGTCGTAGCGAACGCTGGAGGCCGGCTCGTCGGGGCTCTCAGGGCAGGGCGCATCGCACAGATCGCGCCCATCCTTGCCGCAGCGGTAGATCCGCGCTTCAGCTGCCAGAGCGCTGGAACAACAGCCTGCGCTGCCGCTGAAATTGAGAGTTAGCAAGATCAGCAGCAGCGGGGTACTTCATGGCTGTGAGTTCTCTGGGAGTGGGACCGGCTTGGGGGGCTTGGGCCGGGGCGGCTTGGCGTGGATCTTGGCCAGGGCGCGGTCGAGCTGGCCGGTGAGCATCAGCGGCACGGCGTCCATGGACTTTTGGATGCAGTCCTCGACAAGCTGGCGCTCGGCGATGGGCGGACGGCGCAGCACGTAGCCGGAGACCTCGTTGCGATCACCCGGATGGCCGATGCCCAGGCGCAGGCGCCAGAAGTTGGCGCTGCCGAGCTGGGCCTGCATGTCCTTCAAGCCGTTGTGGCCGCCGTTGCCGCCGCCTTGCTTGAACTTCATCTCGCCGGGGGCGATGTCGAGCTCGTCGTGGGCCACCATGATTTCTTCGGGGGCGATCTTGAAGAAGCGCGCCAGCGCTGCGACCGACTTGCCGCTCAAGTTCATGAAGGTCATGGGCTGCAGCAGCCAGATCGGGCCGCTCGTGCCCGGCGCATTGTTGACGCGCGCGACGAGGCCGAAGTAGCTGCTCTCGGCGCGCAGGTTGGCGTTCAGCCCGCGAGCCAGCGCATCCACCCACCAGAAGCCGGCGTTGTGGCGGGTCTGCTCGTATTCAGGGCCCGGGTTGCCGAGGCCGACGAAGAGTCGAATCATGATGGAGAGATTATCCGTGCCGTCCGGAATGAAAAAAAAGGCCCCGCGGTGCGGGGCCTTCTCCTGGGAGGGGCGAAGAATTACTTCTTGCCCTTGCCCTTCTTCTTGTCGTCGGCGACCGGAGCGGCAGCGGCAACGACGATTTCTTCAGCAACCGGAGCCACGGCCGTAGCGACGGCGGGGTTCGGCTTGCCGTGCACGATGGCCTTGACGCCAGCGGGCAGCTTCAGGTCGTTGATGTGCAGCGAGTGACCCAGGGTCAGGCCCGACAGGTCGACTTCGATGAACTCCGGCAGTTCCTTGGCCAGGCAAGTGATCAGCAGCTCGGTGATCACGTGGTTCACGGTGCACTTGTCGGTCTTGACGGCCGGCGATTCGGCTTCGCCGATGAAGTGCAGCGGGATCTTCTTCGTGATCTTCGTGGTGTTGTCCACGCGCTGGAAGTCGATGTGCAGGACTTGCTGCTTGTACGGGTGCATCTGGAAGTCACGCAGCAGAACTTGCGAGACCGTGCCGCCCACTTCCATCTCGAGGATGGTGCTGTGGAAGGCTTCCTTCTTCAGGGCGTGGAACAGGGCGTTGTGATCGAGCTCGATCATGGCCGGTTCGCCAGCGCCGAAAACGATGCCAGGAACCTTGCCAGCGATACGCAGGCGGCGGCTCGCTCCGGTCCCCTGCAGAGTGCGCTCAAAAGCGGTGAATTTCATATCTAACTCCAAAGTTGCCGGCACACCCCCATGGTGGGCCGGGTTTGCAAGGCCCGCGACCAGGCTCTTGCGGTTTGCAGCGATCAGAAGTTGTTGTTCTGCTCGCTGAAAAGGGAAGTGACGGACTCGCCGTCAGAAATGCGGCGGATCGTCTCGGCGAACAAGAAGGCCGCCGACAGCTGGCGGATCTTCTTGCAGGCCTTGGCGGCGTCGTTCAACGGAATCGTGTTCGTGATGACGACTTCGTCGAGCTGCGAATTGGTGATGCGTTCGATGGCCGGGCCCGACAGGATCGGGTGCGTGCAATACGCGAACACGCTCTTGGCACCGCGGCTCTTGAGCACTTCAGCGGCCTTCACCAGCGTGCCGGCGGTGTCGATCATGTCGTCCATGATCACGCAGTTGCGGCCTTCGATATCGCCGATCACGTGCATGACTTCGGAGACGTTGGCAGCCGGACGGCGCTTGTCGATGATGGCCAGGTCGCAACCCAGCTGCTTGGCCAGCGCGCGGGCGCGGACCACGCCGCCGACGTCGGGGCTGACGACCGTGAGGTCGGCGTAGTTGCGGCTCTTCAGGTCCGACAGCAGGACCGGCGAGGCGTAGATGTTGTCGACCGGGATGTCGAAGAAGCCCTGGATCTGGTCGGCGTGGAGGTCCATGGTGAGCACGCGCTCGACGCCCACGGTTTCCAGCAGGTTGGCCACAACCTTGGCCGAGATCGGCACGCGCGTGGAACGCGGACGGCGGTCCTGGCGGGCATAGCCGAAGTAGGGGATCACGGCGGTGATGCGGCGAGCGCTGGCGCGCTTCATGGCATCGACCATGATCAACAGCTCCATCAGGTTCTCGTTGGTCGGCGCGCAGGTCGACTGGACGATGAACACGTCGCGGGCACGCACGTTCTGCTGGATCTCGACCGCCACTTCGCCATCGGAAAAGCGCCCGACCACGGCCTTGCCGAGTTCGAGGCCCAGTTGCGTGGCGATTTCCTGCGCGAGCACCGGGTTCGCGTTACCGGTGAAGAGGACGGTATTGAGAAGCACGGCGGCCATCCTTGTAGAACAAAGACCCGCTAAGGCTGCGCCCTGCGGGTCTCGTGATTTATTTGGCAGGGGAGGAAGGACTCGAACCCTCGCATGTCGGAATCAAAATCCGATGCCTTGACCAACTTGGCGACTCCCCTACACAGGACACTGCTCTTGCGAGCAGTACCCCAAAACTTTATCAGTCGGCGGCCCAGTCCTTGAGAGGATGCTGGTCCAGACTGCGGCAGATTTCTCCGAGCCATCCTGCGGGGGCGTCCCGCAGCATTGTCGCCATGGCTTGGTTCAATATGCCTCTTTCTCCGTTCACTCTTGCAAACACCGCACTTCCGGATCCAGTCATTCGACTGTTGCCGAACATTTTGTTCAGCATCTCAGCGGCTCTCGCCACCTCCGGACTTGCGGCCTCTGCGGCTCTCTGCAAATCGTTCCGACCGAAGTCTCGTGCGAACTTTTTGCCTAGATCTGTTGAAGCAGGAAAGCCCGCTACTATAGCCATGATTTCGCTGCGTTGCAACAGATCGCTCGAAAATATTTGAGCCGTTGGCAGGTGAGCGGTGGGCTTCAACACCGCGAATTGCAGCGAGGGCAGCTCCACGGGCTGTAGGTCCTCGCCGATGCCTTGAACAAAGGCGTTGTGCCCGCCGATGAAGAAGGGCACATCGGCGCCAAGCTTCAGGCCCAACTCCAGCAAGGCCTTGCGCGACAGGTTCAGCTGCCACAGGCGGTTGAGCGCGAGCAGCACGCTCGCTGCATCCGAAGAGCCGCCGCCCATGCCGGCGCCAGCAGGCAGGCGCTTCTCGATGGCGATGTCCGCGCCGAGCTGGCAGCCCGTGTGCTGCTGCAGCAGCCGCGCTGCGCGCAGGCAAAGATCGTCCGCAGGCAGCTCGGCACCCCGATCGTGGCGCGCCAGCTGGCCATCGCAGCGCAGCTCGAAATGCAGCGTGTCCATCCAATCGATGAGCACGAAGACCGATTGCAGCAGGTGATAGCCATCGGGCCGCTTGCCGACCACGTGCAGGAAGAGGTTGAGCTTGGCCGGAGCCGGGACGTCGTAGAGAGCCTTCATCTGTCTTCTGCTTATTTTTCGATGCGCGCGCGCAGGGTCACGACGGGCGCGTAGCTGCGCGTGGCAACGATGATGCCGCTCTCCGCGAAGCGCGAGACGTCGATGCGCCAGCCGAGCTGATCGAAGCCATCGGCAAACGCCTTGCTCGGCGCGCCGGTCCAGGGCCGGCCCTGTAGCCAGTCGAACAGCGCGGCCACGGGGATCGTCTCGCCGAGCATCTCGCGCGACAGCGAATCCAGGTCGGCGAAGTTGCGTGTGCCTTGCGGCGTGGTCAGCTGAACTTCGCGGTCAGCCCAGGTGGCGCGCGCCACCAGGCCGCCAAGCGGCGTCGAGAGTTCGAGCTGGCCTGCAGCCGGCCCGCCCAGCAACTCGAAGCTGACATTGCCGCCCTTGCGCTGCTCGGGATCGCTGGCCTCTTGCACTTGCACGCTGAGCTTGCCGACGACGCGTTGCTCGACTTGCGCGCCCGCTGCCTGGGCGGGACGCGTCGAAGGTGGCACGCTGGCGCAGCCGGCCAGCGCGAGCACCAGGGTCGCGAGTGCGAGCTTGGCAGTCCTCACAGCTTGGCCCGCAGGCGCGCCAGCGTCTCTTGCAGCACTTCGTTTTTCGGGTCGCGCTCGTGCGCTTCGCGCCAGACGCGCAGCGCTTCCTGTTGATCGCCGCGCGTCCACAGCACCTCGCCCAGATGCGTGGCCACTTCGGGATCGGGGAAGGCGGCGTAGGCCTTGCGCAGCAGCGTCAGCGCTTCGTCATGCTTGCCTTCGCGGAAAGCCAGCCAGCCCAGGCTGTCGATCAGCGCGGGCTCGTTCGGCGCATAGGAAAGCGCCTTCGTGATCAGCTCGCGCGCCTCAGGCAGGCGTTCGTTTCGATCGGCCAGCGAATAGCCGAGCGCGTTGTAGGCGCTGTAGTAGTCGGGCTTGAGCGTCATCACGCGGCGCAGGCCGGCTTCCATCTGGTCCAGGCGGCCGAGCTTTTCGGCCAGCATCGCGCGCTCGTAGAGCAGGTCAGCGTCGCCGGGCTGCAGCTCCAGGGCCTTGGCCAGGGCGGCGTCGGCGCCGCTCCAGTCGCGCTGGCTGCGCAGGAACTGGGCGAGCGCGATCTGTTTGCCGCGCTGCTCTGCTTCCGTCTTCTCGGGCAGCGCGTCGATCAGCTTGCGCGCTTCGGCGGTCTTGCCCAGGCGGCCGAGCAGGTCGGCACGGCGCGAGGCCAGCGCGGCCGGATCCTTGGGCGACTCGATCTTGCCAAGCCAGTCGGAGGCGGCGCGCAGATTGCCCTGGCGCTCGGCAGCCAGCGAGAGCATCAGCCAGGCCTGCTGGCGCGCATCGCGCGTGCTGATGCCGATGCTGTTGGCGTCGTCGGAGACGTTGGGTACATCGACGGCGGGCAGCAGGCTCAGGTACTTGCGCAGCGCGGCCTCGGCCTGCGGCGCGTTCTGCTGCTCCAACTCGACGGTGCCGAGTGCGAACCAGGCCGTCGCGTTGTCCGGCTGCGCAACGGTGACGCCGCGGAACTGCTCGGCTGCTTCCTTGCCGCGCTGGGCGCGCAGCAGCGAGCGGCCGTAGGCCATGTGCAGGAGCTGGTTGTCGGGTTGCGCTGCGAGGCGGGCCGTGATGATGTTTTCGGCCGCGGGGCGCGAGGGCATCAGGTCCAGCGCCAGCTGGATCGGCTCGTCGGCTTGCGGCCGGGCGGCGGCCAACTGGCGCGTCAGATCGAGCGCTTCATCCGATTGGCCGGCGGCGATGGCCAGGCGGGCCTGCACCAGTTGCGTGGTGTCGCGCAGCTCCGGCACCTTGGCCTGCTCGCGCAGCAGCGGCGCGTATTCGGCGTAGACGGCCTTCGGATCGGCGGCGCGCTGGAACAGTACGGGCAGCGAGGCGATCACGCCGGCGCGTTCGGCTTCCGGTGTCAGCGAGAGCAGATCGCGCAATGCCGCCGCCGAGCCCGCGGGGCGGCCCAGCGCGGCCTGCAACTGCAGCGTCGTCAGCTGCGCTTCGCGCGAGCCGGGCTTGGCTTCGCGCCAGGCTTTGGCCGCCTGAAGGGCCTCTTCACCGGCGCGGGCCTGCATGGCAATGCCCAGCACCTGCTTGAACAGGCCTTCGTCCTGCGTGCGGCGGGCCGCGTCCAGCAGCACCTGGTAGGCCGAGCCCTTGTCGCCCTTGGCCAGCTGCATTTCGCCCACGAGCAGCTGAAAGAACATCGGGCCGTCCATGGTCGAGTTGACGATGGGGGAGGTCGGCGTATCGGCCGTGGGCTCGTCGGCAGGCGGCGTGTCGTCCTGTGCAAGGGCCGGCAGGGCGGCCAGCAGCGCAATGCAAAGGGCGCTGCGGCGAAGGAACTCGGGCATGAGGAGGACTCCAGATCGGAATGCGTGTCTTGCGCCGATTCTGCACCGTATCGATGGATATGATTTCCGTCATGCCCGAGTTGCCCGAAGTGGAAGTCACCCGCCTGAGCTTTGCCCAGGCCATCGCCGGCGCCACCGTGGCCGCTGTGCGCTTGGGCAAGCCCCTGCGCTGGCCTCTGGGCGTGGCGCCCGAGAGCCTGCACGGCGCGCGCGTGGGTGACGTGACCCGTCGCGGTAAATATTTGTGGATGCCGCTGCTGGGCGGCTCTGCGCCGGGTGGCCTGCTGCTGCACCTGGGCATGTCGGGCTCGCTGAATTTCTCCGGCCACGCGCCGCTGCCGGGGCCGCACGATCATTTCGATCTGCACACCGATCGCGGCCTGCTGCGGCTGACCGATCCACGCCGCTTCGGCGCCGTGGTCTGGGCGCCGGGGCTGGATGCGCAACCGGCTTCGACCCTGCTCGCCGGCCTGGGCTTGGAGCCCTTCGATCCGCGCTTCAACGGCGAGCACCTGCACATCGGCTTGTCCGGCCGCCGCGTGTCGATCAAGCAGGCCCTGCTGGCCGGCGACATCGTCGTGGGGGCGGGCAACATCTACGCCTGCGAGGCCCTGTTCCGCGCCGGCATCGATCCGCGCCTGCCCGCCGGAAAACTGAGCCGACCGCGCGTCGAAAAGCTCGCACGCGCCGTGCGCGAGGTGCTGGCGCAGGCGCTCGAAGCCGGTGGCACGACGCTGCGCGACTTCAAGGACGCGCACGGCGTGGCCGGTAGCTTCCAGATGCAAGCCGATGTCTACGGCCGCGAGGGCGAACTTTGCCGTGTCTGCGGCACCAAGATCCGGCGCATCGTGCAGGGCCAGCGCTCCACCTTCTTTTGTCCCCAATGTCAAAAGCGTTGAACCCACCGTACCCGCAAGATTTCGCGTCCCGCCTCGTAGCCTGGCAGCGCCAGCATGGCCGCAGCAGCCTGCCCTGGCAGAACACGCGCGATCCGTACCGAGTCTGGCTCTCGGAAATCATGTTGCAGCAGACGCAGGTGACGACGGTGCTGGGCTACTACGCGCGTTTTCTGGAACGCTTCCCGAGCGTGGTCGACCTGGCCAATGCGCATCTCGATGAAGTGCTGGCCATGTGGCAGGGCCTGGGCTACTACAGCCGCGCCCGCAACCTGCATCGCTGCGCTGAAAGCGTGCGCGACTGGCATGGCGGAGCATTCCCGCAGACGGCCGCCGCGCTGCAGGAGCTGCCGGGCATCGGCCGCTCCACGGCGGCGGCGATCGCGGCCTTCTGCTTCGGTCAGCGCGTGGCCATCCTGGACGGCAACGTCAAGCGAGTGCTGGGCCGTGTGCTGGCCTTCGAGGGTGATCTGTCTTCCAGCGCACAGGAAAAGAAGCTCTGGGCGATCGCCGAAGAGCTCGTGCCCGCAAAGGGTGTCGAGTCCTACACGCAAGGCCTGATGGACCTGGGCGCCACCGTCTGCACGCCGAAGAATCCCGATTGCGCGGGCTGCCCGATGAGCGACCTGTGCCGCGGGCGCGCTGAACCATCGCGCTATCCCGTCAAGACGAAGAAGCTCAAGCGCGGCCGCCGCGAGAACTGGTGGCTGTGGCTGGAGCGCGAAGGCCGCGTGCTGCTGCAGCAGCGGCCCGACAAGGGCGTGTGGGCGGGCCTGTGGAGCCTGCCGATGTTCGACGACGAAGCCAGTCTGCGCGCGAGTGCTGGAGGCAATGCCGCCGTGCTGGAAGTCATGCCTCGCATCGAACACGCGCTGACGCACTTCGATTGGGTACTTCACACGAGCCGTGTGCAAAATCCCGTTGCGAGTGCAGGGCTGCCCGAAGGAGAATGGGTGGCGCGCGAGGAGTTGCCGCGCTATGCACTGCCAGCCCCCCTCAAGAAGCTCATCAATCCATGAAGCCTGCCGTCAAGAACGCCGTTGAATCCGCCCTGGTTGCTGTCGTCGCGGCGGCCACCTTCCTCTGGTTCCTGATCGGCGCGACGGCTGCGGAAGGCGACGAGACCCCCAAGGTCATCCTGCTGGCGCTCGGCATGGCGGCTTCCGTCATCGCGCACCTGGTCTTCATGGTCCAGGCCGCACACCTGGACGGCCGTTCGCGCGTGCTGTGGGCCGTGCTGATGTGCGTGACTTTCCCGATCGCCTCGATCGTGCTGCTGGTGCAGCTCTACACCCGCTCTAGTGCCCCGGAGCAGTCGGCTGCAGGCTGAGCTCGCGGTGCCGCTTGAGCACCTGGCCTTGCACGGCGAACTGCTTGGATAGCGTCTCCACCATGTAGACCGAGCGATGCTGGCCGCCGGTGCAGCCGATGGCCACCGTCACGTAGCTGCGCTGGTCCGCCGCAAAGCTGGGCAGCCATCGATCCAGGAAGCCGGCGATCTGTGCCTTCATCTCCAGCACTTCGGGCTGGGCTTCCAGGAAGTGGGCTACCGGCGCGTCGCGGCCCGTCAGCTGGCGCAACTCGCGGTCGTAATACGGATTGGGCAGCACGCGCACGTCAAAGACGAAGTCGGCATCGCTGGGCACGCCGTGCTTGAAGGCGAAGGATTCGAAGACCAGCGTCAGCTGGTTCGGATCGACCATCACCAGCTCGCGCACCCAGGCGCGCAACTGCGCCGGGCGCAGCAGGCTGGTGTCGAGCACGGTGCTCTGTTCGCGCAGCTCGGCCAGCAACGCGCGTTCGATGGCGATGGCGTCGAGCAGGGCGCGGTGCTTCTCGGCATCGCTGGAGATCACACCGGCATCCTGGCGCAGCGGGTGCGGCCGGCGGGTTTCAGAGAAGCGGCGCATCAGCGCCTCGTTGTTCGCATCCAGAAAGACCGAGCGGACCGAAACGCCTTCGCCACGCAGTTGCGTGAGCAGCGGCAGCAACAGCGGCAGCGAGCCGGCCGAGCGAACGTCAACGGCCACGGCCAGACGGCGGCGCACCTGGCGTTGATGCTCCAGGCGCAGCAGGTCGAGCAGCAGCTCCGAGGGCAGGTTGTCCACGCAGGCAAAGCCGGCGTCTTCCAGCGCGTGCATGGCGACCGATTTGCCGGCGCCGGACATGCCGGTGACGAGGACGACGTCGGTTCTGTTCATCATTTGCTCTTGCTCACTCGGCTCAATTCCAGCATCTCCTGTGCATGGGCGAGGCTCGTGGACGACAGCCTTTCGCCCCCGAGCATGCGCGCGATCTCGGCCACGCGCTGTTCGCCCGAAATCGGGCTGACGGACGACAGGGTGACGCCGCCCTTGGCTTCTTTGGCCACCAGCAGATGCTGGTCGGCGCAGGCGGCCACCTGCGGCAGGTGGGTCACGGCCAGCACTTGGCGCTCGCGGCCCAGCTGCTTCATCAGCCGGCCCACCGTCTCGGCCACGGCGCCGCCGACGCCGGCATCGATCTCGTCGAAGATCAGCGTCGCCACGCCCGAGGTGTCCTTTTGCGAGGTGGTCACGGCAATCGCGAGCGCGATGCGCGAGAGCTCGCCGCCCGAAGCCACCTTGGCCAGCAGGCGCGGCGTGCTGCCGGCATGGCCGGCCACCAGGAACTCGGCCGATTCCATGCCGAAGCTCTGCGGCTCGGCCTGGGCGCTCAGCGCCACTTCGAAGGCGCCTCCCGCCATGCCCAATTGCTGCATCGCCTGCGTGACTGCGGCGGCGAGTTTGGGTGCACCGGCCTTGCGCAGCTTGCTGACCTTGGCGGCTTCCTGCGTGTAGGCCCTGTGCGCGGCGGCGGTGGCGGCTTCCAGCGCGGCCAGATCGCTGGCGGCGTCCAGGGTCTTGAGCTCTTCCTGCCACTGCTGCAGCAACGCCGGCAGATCGGCGGGCTGGCGGCGGTAGCGGCGCGCCAGCGAGAGCCAGGCCGAAACGCGCTCGTCCAGCTCCTGCATGCGGTCGGGGTCGAGCTCGGTGCCGTTCAGGTAGCGGGTCAGCTCATGGGCAGCGTCCTGCATTTGAGCTTGCGCCGCGCGCAGGATCTCGACGGGCGATTGCAGCTCGGCGTCGAAGTCCAGCACCTGCTCAAGCCGATCGAGTGCACTGGCGAGCTGAGATTCGGCGCTGCCTTCGGCCTCCGCCAGCGCGTCGAGCGCGGCGCGCACGCCATCCAGCAAGGCCTGGCCGTGCGAGAGGCGCTGGTGCTCGGCGTTGAGTTCTTCCCATTCACCGTCCTGCGGCGCCAGCTTGGCCAGCTCGCCGATCTGCCAGGCCAGGCGCTCGCGCTCGGTCTGGATCTGGTCGGCGTGGCCGCGGGCCTTGTCCATCGCGTCTTGTGCCTGGTGCCAGCTTGCATAGGCGGCGGCCAGAGGCTTGCCGTCGATGCCGGCGTACGCATCGAGCAGCGCGCGCACCGAAGCGGGCCGCGTCAGGCCCTGCCAGGCGTGCTGGCCGTGGATGTCCAGCAGGTGCTCGGCCGCCTCGCGCAGCTGGGCGATGGTGGCGCTGCTGCCGTTGATCCACGCGCGGCTCTTGCCCTGCGCGTCGATCACGCGGCGCATCAGCAGGGTCTCGCCGGGTTCGAAACCGGCGTCGTCGAGCCAGAGCGTTAGCGCGGCGGGCGTGTCGAACTCGGCCGTCACTTCGGCCCGGGCGGCGCCTTCGCGCACCACACCAGCGTCGCCACGGCTGCCCAGCACGAGCTGCAAGGCGTCGATCAGGATGGACTTGCCGGCGCCGGTTTCGCCGGTCAGGGCGGCAAAGCCGGCGGCGAAGTCGAGTTCAAGTTCCGCGACGATGACGAAATCGCGCAGGTTCAGGCGGCGCAACATCTCAGTGGCCCCCTTCGTACCAATGGAGTTTGCGGCGCAGCGTGCCGTAGTAGCTCCAGCCGCGCGGATGCAGGAAACGCACGCTGTGGGCCGAGCGGCGCACGGTGATGCGGTCGCCGTGCAGCAAGCTGGCCAGACTTTGCATGTCGAAGTTCACGCTGGCGTCGCGGCCGGCCACGATCTCCAGGCTCACTTCCACGTCCGGCAGCACGATGGGCCGGTTGGACAGCGCGTGCGAGGCGATGGGCACCAGCAGCCAGCCGGCAATGGAGGGGTGAAGGATCGGCCCGCCGGCCGAAAGGGCATAGGCCGTCGAGCCGGTGGGTGAGGAGATGATGACGCCGTCGGCCCGCATATTGGCCACGAACTCGTGGCCGGCCGACACGCGCAGCTCGACCATGCCCGAGGTGGCGCCGCGGCTCACGACCACGTCGTTCAGCGCCACGCCGCTGAAAATGCTCTCGCCATCGCGCCAGACCGCGCCTTCCAGCATGGCGCGCGAATCGCTTTCGAAATCGCCGGCCAGGATGGGTGCCAGCGCCTCGCGGAACTGCTCGATCGAGATGTCGGTGATGAAACCCAGGCGCCCCTGGTTGATGCCGACCAGCGGCATGCCGTACTGGGCGATCTCGCGGGCGAAGCCCAGCATGGTGCCGTCGCCGCCCACCACCACGGCCAGATCGCAGCGCTCGCCCATCTCCTCGATGCTCAGCGCGTCGAAGCGGGTCAGGCCGGTGTTCAGGGCCGTTTCGCGCTCGAGCGAGACGTCGAGTCCCTGGTCCAGGATGAAGTCCGCAATGTCTTCAAGGATTGCACGGATGCCCTGGGCTTGATGCTTGCCCACAATCGCGACGTGCCGGAAGCGTTTTTGCATGAAAGAATTACACCACAGCGCCCCTCTCCATCCCGGTTTCCGGCGGCTTCCTGAAATGCCCTCGCCATGCTCGACGAGCGATCCAAATCCCTGCTGAAAACCCTGGTCGAACGCTATATCGCGGATGGCCAGCCCGTCGGCTCGCGCACGCTTTCCAAGGCCTCGGGCCTGGAGCTCTCCCCGGCCACCATCCGCAACGTGATGGCCGACCTGGAAGAGCTGGGCCTGATCGTCAGCCCGCACACCAGCGCCGGCCGCATCCCGACGGCGCGCGGCTACCGGCTGTTCGTCGATACCATGCTGACGGTGCAGCCCCAGATCATCATGGCCGAAACCCGCCCGATCGAGCTGCACCCCGACCAGCCCCAGCGTGTGATCGCCAGCGCGGCGCAGTTGCTGTCCAACCTCTCCAGCTTCGTCGGCGTGGTGACCGCGCCCAAGAAGCCCAGCGTCTTCCACCACATCGAATTCATGCGGCTGGGTGAGCGGCGCGTGCTGGTCATCATGGTCTCGCCCGACGGCGACGTGCAGAACCGTGTGATCTTCACCGCCCAGGACATGGGCCAGGCCGAACTGGCCGAAGCCGCCAACCGACTGAACGCCCACTACTCCGGCCTCACGCTCGAGTCCGTGCGCGAGCGGCTCAAGACGGAGGTCGACCAGCTCCGCTCCGAGATCGCCGTGCTGATGAGCGCCGCCGTTCAGGCCGGTACCGAAGCCATGGCCGACGAGCAGGAGCGCGTCATCGTCAGCGGCGAGCGCAACCTGCTGACCGTGCAGGACTTCAGCCACGACATGGGCAGTCTGCGCCGGCTCTTCGACCTCTTTGAGCAGAAGACCCAGCTGATGCGCCTGCTCGACGTCTCCAGCCGCGCCGAGGGCGTGCGCATCTTCATCGGCGGCGAAAGCCAGATCGTGCCGTATGAGGAGCTCTCCGTGGTCAGCGCCCCGTACGAGGTCGACGGCCAAATCGTCGGCACGCTCGGCGTGATCGGCCCCACGCGCATGGCCTACGACCGCATGATCCAGATCGTGGAGATCACCTCGCGGATGGTCAGCCAGGCGCTGTCGCAGAAGTAGTGCCTACAATCGCCGCCTTTCCCTCGGGGGCCGTTAGCTCAGTTGGTTAGAGCAGAGGACTCATAATCCTTTGGTCGCTGGTTCAAGTCCAGCACGGCCTACCAAAGATCCCGTTGAAAGCAGTTCAATCGTCGTTGAACAGCGCCTCGCCCAGGAACAGGCCTGGCTCGACCTTCATGGCGAACAGGCTGCCGGACAGGGGCCATGCCATCAGCTCGGCGGTGCCGAGTTCTGAACGCGCGGTGGTGACGAAGATCTGATCGCCGGCGGGCCCTCCGAAGGCCGGGCAGGTGGTGTTCTTGACGGGCACAGCGTAGCGCGCGATCTGGCGACCGTCGGCGCCGTAACGGACCACCGTGCCTGCTCCCCATTCGGCGTTCCACAGGCAGTTCTGGGCATCGATGACGGAACCGTCGGGGGCGCCCTCGTTGGCCTCCTTCCTGACGAACACGCGCGGCTCGCTGACGCGGGCGCTGGCCGAGTCGTAATTGCAGACCATGATGCGGCGCTGCGTGGTGTCGCAGTAGTACATGCGCCGGCCGTCGAGGCTGAAGCAGATGCTGTTGGCGATGGCCACGCCGTCCAGCGGCAGGCGGCGCAGGCCATGGGCGAGCGTGTACTGGTAGAAGCTGCCGACCGGCTGGCGCGGATCGGTCTCGTACAAGGTGCCGAAGACGAAGGCACCGCTGCGGTCGCAGCGGCCGTCATTGGCGCGGTTGGCGCTCAGATGGGTTTCCAGCGGCGTCAGCGTCACGGGCTCGGCGCTGATGCTGCCGGTGGCCTGCAGATCGGGCAGCGTCAGGTGGGCGACGCGCTTGGCCATGGCCAAGATGAGGGCGCCGGAGCGGGTGTGCACAAAGCTGCCGACACGCTCGGGAAGCCGCACTTGCAAGGTGGCGCGGGCGCCGGGCGTCCAGGCGTAGATGCAGGCGCCTTCGATGTCGGTCCACCACCAGCGCCCGGATGCGGCGTGCCATTGCAGACCCTCGCCGAGGGTGTTGGCCTGAGCCAGCGCGAGGGTGAAAGAGGAGTGTTCAGGGTTGCTCATCGGCGTGGAAGCGATGGATCGTGGTGCTGCGGTACACCGCTCCGGGGCGCAGCACGGTGCTGGGCCAGTCGGGGCTGCTTGCGTGGTGCGGCGAGTCGGGGTTGTGCTGGGTCTCCAGGCACAGGCCGTCGCCCTGGCGGTAGACGCGCCCCTCAGGGCCGGCCAGGCTGCCGTCGAGGAAGTTGCCGGAGTAGAACTGCAGCGCCGGCTCGCTGGTCAGGACGTCCATGCGGCGGCCGGAGTGAGGGTCCTCCAGCGTTGCGGCCAGGCGCAGCCCGGCGGCGTCTGGCGCGCCGTCGAGCAGCCAGTTGTGGTCGTAGCCCTTGGCGAAGAGCAACTGCGGGTGGGACTGGCGGATGCGGGCCCCGATGACGGTGGCCTCCCGGAAATCGAACGGCGTGTCGGCGACGCTGGCATGTCGCAGCGGGATGAGGTGCCGGTCCACCTCGCTGTAGCGCGCTGCGGGAATGGTCAGCCGGTGGTCCAGCACCGAACCCTGGCCCGCAAGGTTGAAGTAGTCGTGGTGCGTCAGGTTGACGACGGTGGCGCGGTCGGCCGTGGCTTCATAGTCGATGCGCCAGCTGTTGTCGGTGGCGCTCACCGCGTAGCGCACCTGGACCTTCAGCTCGCCCGGGAAGCCTTGCTCGCCGTGCGGGCTGGTGTAGCTGAACAGCAAGGCCTTCGCCTCGCCAGCGCGCGGCTCGGCGGGCTCGGCATGCCAGAGACGATGGCCGAAGCCCTCGATGCCGCCGTGCAGGCAGTTGGGGCCATCGTTGCGGCTCAGCATGTGCGTCTCGCCGTCGAGCTCGAAGCTTCCGCCGGCGATGCGGTTGCCGTAGCGGCCGACGATGATGCCGAAGGACGGGTTGCGATGAACGTAGTCGTCCAGGTTGTCGAAGCCCAGCACGACGTTGCCGCTGCGACCCTTCGCATCCGGCACCCGCAGGCCCGTGACGATGCCGCCCAGCGTGAGGGCCGTCAGCTCCAGACCGAGGCCGTTGGCGAGCGTGTACTCCTGCACCGGCCGGCCGTCGGGCAGCAGGCCGTAGTCGCGGCGCTGCATGTTCAGACCCAACCGCCGTCGACGATGAAGTCCTGGGCCGTGCACATGGCTGAGTCGTCGGCCGCGAGGAACAAGGCCATCGCGGCAATGTGCTGCGGCATCAGCGGCGCGTCGATGCACTGGCCCTTGGCGATTTCGCGCTTGGTCTCTTCGGTGACCCAGAGCTTCAGCTGCTTCTCGGTCATGACCCAGCCCGGCACCAGCGTGTTGACGCGGATCCTGTACGGGCCGAAGTCTCGTGCCAGGCAGCGCGTCAGCCCCTGCACGGCGGCCTTGCTGGCCGTATAGGCCGGCATGCCGCCCTGCTTCACATACCAGCTCATCGAGCCGAAGTTGAGGATGGACCCGCCGCCGAGCGACTTCATGTCGGCCAGTACGGCCTGCGCCGTGAAGAACTGATGCTTGATGTTGACGGCAACGCTGGCATCCCAGAACTCGGACGTCGTCTCCTCGACGGTATGGCGCTTGTCGTTGGCGGCGTTGTTCAACAGCACCGAGAACGGCCCGGTGCGCTCGCGCAAGGACGCGATGGCGGCGCGCAGCGAATCCACCTGGGTCAGGTCGGCAGCCGTGAAATGAGGCGCGTGGCGCGAGGTCGCGGCCAGGCGCGTTGCCAGCGCATGCCCCTCGTCCGCGGCCAGGTCGATGAAGGCCACCTTGGCGCCCTGGGCGGCAAAGGCCTCCACCAGCGTCTCGCCGATGCCGGTGGCGCCGCCGGTGATCAGGACGGCCCGGTCCTGCAGGCTGGGATAGAGGGCGTAGGAACTCATCGAGGGTCTCCTGAGGGAATGCGGTCCGGCTTCTCTGGCCGAACGATGATCGAATTATTAGTCATACTTTTTTGTTTGCAAAGTCGCCAAACAACGGGTTAACCCCAATAATCTTGGATAAATAGTCATACTTTAATGGCAGCCATGCCGGCAAGACAGCTGGCCGTGCGCCGCCTGTCGGTGCTAGCAATCAACTTCCCCAGAGACAAGGGACCGCATCATGAGCGCCTCCGCCACCCGCCCCTATCGCGGCGTCTTTCCCGTCGTTCCGACCATCTTCAACGCTGATGGCACGCTGGACATCCCGGGGCAACTGCGATGCATCGACTTCATGATCGACGCCGGTTCCACCGGCCTGTGCATCCTGGCCAACTTCTCCGAGCAGTTCGTGTTGTCGGACGCCGAGCGCGAGACGCTGACCCGCGCCATCCTTGGCCATGTGGCCGGCCGCGTGCCCGTCATCGTCACGACGACGCACTACGCCACTCAGATCTGCATCGAGCGCAGCCAGCTGGCTCAAGCCTTGGGCGCGGCGATGGTCATGGTCATGCCGCCCTACCACGGCGCCACCTTCCGCGTGTCGGAAGGCCAGATCGAAAGCTTCTACCAGCGCCTGTCCGACGCCGTCGCCATTCCGATCATGATCCAGGACGCCCCGGTGGCCGGCACGCCGCTGTCGGTGCCGCTGCTGGCCCGGATGGCGAACACCATCGCCAACGTGAAGTACTTCAAGCTGGAGATGCCGCAGGCCGCCAGCAAGATGCGCGAGCTGATCCGCGTCGGCGGCGCCGCCATCGAAGGCCCGTGGGACGGTGAGGAGGCGATCACGCTGCTGGCCGATCTGGACGCTGGCGCCACCGGCGCAATGACCGGTGGTGGCTTCCCCGACGGCATTCGCAAAATCTTCGACGCCTTCCATGCCGGTGACCGCGAGGAGGCCGTCGTCCAGTACGGCCGCTGGCTGCCGCTGATCAACTACGAGAACCGCCAGGGCGGCATCCTCACCGCCAAGGCATTGATGAAGGAAGGCGGCGTCATCAAGAGCGACGCACCGCGCCACCCCTTCCCCGAGATGAGCCCCGAGGTGCGCGCCGGTTTGCTGGACGCAGCGAAGCGGCTCGATCCCCTGGTCCTGCGCTGGGGCAAGTGATGCGCGCGCCGTGGCTTGCGGTGGCGGCTGTGGTGACGGCGCTGGCGCTGTGCCTGGCCGCGCGCGCGGACGCCGTCGAGCCCCAGGGCGACGTCGGCGCACACGACCCCACGCTGTTGATCACCGCCGAGCACTGGTTCGTCTTCACGACGGGCCGCGGCCTGCAGCGGCTGCAGTCCGACGATGCCGGCAAGACTTGGCATCGCCTCGCGCCAGTGTTCAGCCAAGCGCCGGCCTGGTGGGCCGAAGCCGTGCCCGAGCACAAGGGGCTGGACGTCTGGGCGCCCAAGCTCTTCACGCACCGGGGCCGCACCTGGGCGCTGTATTCGATCTCCACGTTCGGCAAGAACCGCTCGGCCATCGGCCTCGTCAGCAGCGACAAGCCCGACAGCAGCGAGTGGCGTGACGAAGGCCTGGTCGTGCGCAGCACGGCGGCCGACAACTTCAACGCCATCGACCCCGACCTGTTCGCCGACACCGACGGCCGGCTGTGGCTGAGCTACGGCTCGTTCTGGGGCGGCATCCGCCTGACCGAGCTGAATCGCGACACGCTGCGCCCTGTAGGCGAGACACGCTTCATCGCGCGCCGCAAGGGCGGCATCGAGGCGCCGACCCTCGCGCGGCACGGCGGCTGGGTCTATTTGTTCGCGTCGTTCGACCTGTGCTGCCGCGGCGTCGACAGTACTTACAACGTCCGCGTCGGCCGCGCCCGCAGCGTCGAAGGCCCGTTCCTCGACCGCGAAGGCCGCGACATGATGGACGCGGGCGGAACACCGTTGCTCTCGGGCGGCACGCGCTGGAAGGGTCCCGGCCACCAGGACGTCGTCGGCGACTGGCTGGTCCATCACGCCTACGACGCCGAGCACGCCGGCCGTCCGCAGCTGCGCATCAAGCACCTGAGCTGGTCCGAAGACGGCTGGCCTGTGATTCCCCAAGAAGACTGAACCGGAGACAAGCACCGTGGCTGGCTTGAAGTTGGAGAACGTCTGCAAGCGCTACGGCGCGGTGCAGGTCATCGAGAAGCTGTCGCTGGACGTGGCCGAAGGCGAGTTCGTCGTCTTCCTCGGCCCCTCGGGCTGCGGCAAGACCAGCCTGCTGCGCATGGTGGCCGGGCTCGAAGAGGTCAGCGGCGGACGCATCCTCATCGGCGGCCGCGACGTCACCGTCGCGCCTCCGGGCCAGCGCAACCTGGCCATGGTGTTCCAGCACTACGCGCTGTACCCACACATGAGCGTGCGCGACAACCTCGCCTTCGGCCTGAAGAACATCGGCATTTCGGCTGACGAGATCGCCAGGCGCATCACCGAGTCCGCCCGCATGCTGGAGCTGGACGCGCTGCTGGAGCGCAAGCCCGGCCAGCTCTCGGGCGGGCAGCGCCAGCGTGTCGCCATCGGCCGCGCGGTCGTCAAGGAGCCCGGCATCTTCCTGTTCGACGAGCCGCTGTCCAACCTCGACGCCGCGCTGCGCGGCCGCACGCGGCTGGAGCTGGCGCAGCTGCACCAGCGCCTGGGCGCGACGATGGTCTTCGTCACCCACGACCAGATCGAGGCGATGACGCTGGCCACCCGCATCGTCGTCATGAAGGACGGCGCCATCGAGCAGGTCGCCACGCCGGCTGAGTTGTACCGCCGCCCGGCCACGCGATTCGTGGCCAGCTTCATCGGCACGCCAGGCATGGGCTTCGTGCCGGTGCAGCGCGCGGCGGACGAAGGCGGCCGCGTCGTCGTCACGGCACCGGGCGGGCAGACGATCACGACACGCGTAGCGGCTGCAGGCCTGCCCGCGCAAGGCCTGGTGCTGGGCGTGCGGCCCGAGAACCTGCGCGTCGCCGACCAAGGCCAGTTGCGCGGACGCGTGGAAATGGTCGAGTTCCTCGGCGAACGCACGCTGGCACACCTCAAGCTCGAAGGCGGCAGCCCGCTGATCGTCACCGTGCCGACCGGCGTGGCCTCGCCCAAGCCCGGTTCGGATGTGGCCGTCAGCGTCGACGTGGCCGAGGCGCATCTGTTCGACGAGACTGGCCGCGCGCACCACGCGCAGGAGTCGCTCGAATGACCGCGCCTACCGTGGGGCTGCGCGCCTCGCGCCCGGCGTACGCCCTCTTCGTGCTGCCGTTCGTGGTTTTCTACGTGCTGCTTTTGCTGTGGCCGCTGGCCAAGGGCGTATGGATCAGCTTCCATGATCACGACCTGCTGTCCGACGACAGCCTGTGGGTGGGCCTGGCCAACTACCAGGAGCTGTGGGGCGACGAGGTCTTTCGCCAGGTCGTCTGGAACACCCTGCGCTTCGTCGCCATCAGCACGCCCATCTTCGTCGTGCTGTCGCTGATGCTGGCGCTCGCGCTGAACCGCCCCGGCAAGCTGGCAACCTTCCTGCGCGCCACCTTCTTCTGTGCCTCTGTGTTCTCGGTGACGCTGATCACCCTGGTCTGGAAGCTGGCGCTGATGCCCGAGCGCGGGCTCATCGCGCAGGCCTTCAGCGCGATGGGCCTGGCTGAGTTGCCGCTGCTGACCAGCGACTCGCTGGCCTTGCTGACCGTGGCGCTGGTGACCGTGTGGTGGATCATCGGCCTGCCGATGATCATGTTCCTGTCGGCGCTGCAGCAGATTCCGTCGGACATCTACGAGGCCGCTGCGCTGGACAACACGCCGCGCTGGCGCGTACTCACGCACATCACGCTGCCCAGCCTCAAGCGCGCCATCATCCTCGTCGCGCTGATCGAGGTGATCCGCCAGTTCCAGGTCTTCCCGCAGATCATGCTGATGACCAACGGCGGGCCCAACAACACGACGCGCTCGGTCGTGCAGTTCATCTACGAGCAGGCCTTCATGCAGCTCTCGCTGGGCTACGCCACGGCTGCCTCGCAGGTGCTGCTGGCCATCATGCTGGTGGGCGTGTCCACCCAGCTCTGGCTCGAACGTGACAAGAAAGGTCAGCGATGAACCCGCTGCTCAGGCGCGGTTGGTTCGACCGCTTCGTGATGGCCGCACTCACGCTGCTGGCCCTGGCCTGGATGGCGCCGCTGCTGTGGGTGCTGGCGCTGTCCTTCAAGCCCAACGAATTCCTGCTGACGCGCACCGACGTGTTCCTCGCGCCGCCCTACACGCTGGCCAACTACCTGGACATCCTCCAGACCTCGCAGGTGTTTCGCTGGCTGGGCAACAGCGCGCTCGTCGCCCTGTTGCAGACGGTCGGCGTGCTGGTGCTGTCCTCGCTGGCCGGGTATGGCTTCGCGCGCTGCGAGTTCCCGGGCCGGCGGTGGCTGTTCGCGCTGGTCATGTTCGGCCTGGCCGTGCCCGCGCAGTCGGTCTTCATCCCACTGCACCGGCTGTTCTCGGACTGGAGTCTTCAGAACACGATCGCCGGCCTCACGCTCCCTGGCCTGGCCGCACCGTTCGGCGTCTACCTGATGACGCAGTATTTCAAGGCCATCCCGGCCGAGCTGGAAGAGGCGGCGCTGCTGGACAACGCTTCGCGCCTCAAGACCTTCCTCCGCATCATCCTGCCGCTGAGCCTGCCGGCGCAGGCAACGCTGGGCATCTTCACCTTCCTGGCCTCCTGGAACGACTACCTGTGGCCGCTGGTCATCGCGACCCAGCCGGACATGTACACGCTGACGCGAGGCCTGGCTTCCACGCAGACCAACTTCGCGCAGTCCGAGGGCCTGGGCTTCCTGATGGCGCAGGCGGTGTTTGCCGGCATGCCCGCGCTGATGCTGTATCTCTTCTTCCAGCGCCACCTGGTCACCGCGGTGGCAGGGACGGGCAAGTCATGAGGCGGCTGCTCTTGATCGGCGCAGCCACCGTGCTGCTGGCCGCCTGCGGTGCGGGCAAGAACACCTCGGGCAAGACCGAGATCACGCTGATGCGCTTCTTCGGCAGCTGCGAGGCGCAGTTCGGCCAGGTGGTGAAGGCGTCCGAAGGCGTGGGCGAATGCGGCATCGTCACCGCGCTGGTCAACGAGTTCAACGCAACCCATCCCGACATCGTCGTGAAGACGCAGATCGGCGAGTGGGGGCCGTACTACGACCAGCTCACCGCCCGGCTCGTCGCCAAGGACATCCCAACCATCGCCGTCATGCACGAGTCCGCGCTGGGCGACTACGTTCGCCGCAAGCTGGTGCTGCCGCTGGACGAGGACTTCAAGCGCATCGGCGTGCCCATGGACGACTTCACCGAGCACGCCCGCCGCGGCACCTCGTTCAATGGCCAGACCTATGCGCTGCCCTTCGACACCTGGGCCTGGCTCTGGCACATCAACACGGGCCTCTTCAAGAAGGCCGGACTGCTCGGGGCCGATGGCCAGCCTGCGCTGCCGCACTCGCCCGAAGAGCTGCTGGCCCAGGCGCGCCAGTTCAAGGCCAGGACCGGCAAGCCCTACTTCGCCTGGGCCGTGGCCAACGAGACGGCGGCCAACGACCGCACCTTCCTGACGCTGGTGGCACAACAAAACGCGCAGCTGTTCTCGGCAGACGGCAAGACCATCAACATGCACCAGCCGGCCGTTGTCAACGCGCTGATGCTGATGCAGACGCTCTACCGCGAAGGCCATGTGCGGCCCAACCTCGACTACGCCGCCGCCAACCAGGCTTTCCTGAACGGTGATGCGGGTGTCGTCGTCGTCGGCACCTGGACCATCGACCAGTTCCTTCGCGAGTCGCAGAAGGACGAGTCCAGGCTCAAAGGCGCCTACACCGTCAGGCCTTTCCCGCAGCTGTACGAGAGGCCGGCCGTGTTCGCGGACGGCCATTCCTGGGCGCTGTTCAAGGGTGGTGCCAAGGATGCCAAGGCGCACGAGGCCAGCCTCAAGTTCCTGAAGTTCGTCTGGGACCACAGCGCGGAATGGTCGCGCACGGGCCATCTGCCCGTCAGCAAGACCGTGGCCGAGAGCGCAGCCTTCAAGGCGCTAGCGATGCGCGAGGCGCTGACCGAGATCACGCAGACCGGCATGGGCATGCCGGGCAACGTGCCCACGCAACGTGCCATCGAGTTGCTCATCGGCGAGGACGTGGCCAACGTGATGATCTCCGGCAAGCCCGTCGACGAGGTGCAGGCCAGCGTCGAGAAACGCGTCAACAAATCCCTCAAGAAAGCCCGCCGCTGATGTTCGAAGCACAACTCATCGTCGACCGCGATTTCGACATCGCGCCGCTGGACCGTCGCCTGTTCGGGGTGTTCGTCGAACATCTGGGCCGCTGCGTCTACAACGGCATCCACGAACCCGCTCACCCGAGCGCCGACGAGCACGGCTTTCGCGGCGACGTTGCCGAGCTGACGCAGGAGCTGGGCGCCACCATCGTGCGCTACCCCGGCGGCAACTTCATGTCGGGCTACAACTGGGAAGACGGCGTCGGCCCGAAGGACCAGCGGCCGCGCCGGCTGGACCTGGCCTGGTTCTCCACCGAGACCAACCAGGTCGGCACGCACGAGTTCATGGCCTGGTGCCGCAAGGTCGGCATCGAGCCGATGTTCGGCGTCAACCTCGGCACGCGCGGGCCCGACGAAGCCCGGCACTACCTCGAATACTGCAACCACCCCGCAGGCACGGCGCTGTCGGACCTGCGTCGCAGCCACGGCGCGGAGGAGCCGCTGGGCATCAAGTTCTGGTGCCTGGGCAACGAGATGGACGGCCCCTGGCAGATCTGCCAGAAGACTGCGGACGAGTACGGCCGCATCGCCAAGGAGACCGCAAAGCTGATGCGTTGGGTGGATCCGACGATCGAGCTGGCCGCCTGCGGCTCCTCGGCCTACGACATGCCGACCTACGGCGCCTGGGAAGACCGTGTGCTGGAGCACTGCTTCGAGTTCGTGGACTACCTGTCGCTGCACAGCTACTTCGTGAAGCCGCCCGCGGATGCGAGTACCGAGAGCTTCTTCGCGCAGATCGAGACGAACGCCCGCTACATCGAGGACACCCTCGCCATCGCCGACTCGGTGGCGACGCGCAAGCGGTCCAGCAAGCGCTTGAAGCTGTCCTTCGACGAGTGGAACGTCTGGTACCGCGCCCGCCACGGCGAGCACATGAAGCAGACCGGCTGGCCCGAGGCGCCGCGCCTGCTGGAAGAGGTGTACACGGCCGAGGACGCCCTGCTGATCGGCGGCATGCTGACGATGTTCATGAACCATGCGGACCGGCTCAAGGTCGCCTGCATGGCGCAGCTGTGCAATGTCATCGCGCCCATCATGACCGAGCCCGGTGGCGCGGCCTGGCGGCAGACGATCTTCCATCCCTTCGCGCAGGCGGCGCGCTGGGCGCGGGGCGACGTGCTGCGCTCCGTCGTGAAGTCGCCCGGCTATGCCAACGCCAGGCATGGCGAACTGCCCTATCTGTGCGCCAGCGTCGTCGACGACCCGGCCACCGGCCAGACGGCGGTGTTCCTGCTGAACCGCCACCTTACCGAGGAGATGGACCTCTCCATCACCCTGCGCGGCCTGGGACACGAGCGCCAACTGCTCAGTGCCGAGCAACTGCACAGCGCCGACCTGAACGCCACCAACACCGCCCAGGCGCCCGACCGCGTCGCGCCGCAAGCCCTGGACGGCATCTCCATCCTCGACGGCCAGCTGAGCGTGCGGCTCAAGCCCGCGTCCTGGAACGTCATCGTCACGAAAGCGCTGCGGACATGAGCACGAGCTGGAACAACCCACTCATCGAGCAGCGCGCCGATCCGCAGATCACGCGCGTCGACGGCCGTTACTGGTTCACCGCCTCGGTGCCCCGCTATGACGCCATCGAGATCCGCAGCGCCGACAGCATCGCCGGCCTCAGAACTGCCATGCCCAAGACAATCTGGCACAAGCACGACAGCGGCCCGATGAGCTTTCATGTGTGGGCACCGGAGCTGCACCGCATCGACGGCTGTTGGTACGTCTACTTTGCCGCCAGCGAACGCGACGACATCTGGAAGCTGCGCATGTACGTGCTCGAATGCGAAGGCGACGACCCGCTGCGGGACGCCTGGGTGGAGCGCGGCCAGATCGTCACGCCCGAGCAAGGCTTCTCGCTGGACGCCACGCCCTTCGAGCACCGCGGTAAGCGCTACCTGTGCTGGGCGCAGAAGAGCCCGCCGACGGAGAGCAATCTCTACATCGCCGAGATGGCCAACGCCTGGACGCTGAAGACCCAGCCGGTCGTCATCAGCCGGCCCGAGCTGGCCTGGGAGCGCGTCGGCTTCTGCGTCAACGAAGGCCCGGCGCTGCTCAAGCGCCACGGCCGCGTCTTCATTGCCTACTCGGCCGCCGCCACCGACGCGAACTACTGCATGGGCTTGCTGTGGGCCGATGAGAGCGCTGAGCTGCTGGACCCGCGGAGCTGGAACAAGTCGCCCACGCCGGTATTCACGACGGATCAGCCGGTCAGCCAATTCGGCCCCGGCCACAACAGCTTCACCACGACGCCCGATGGCCGGACCGACCTGCTGGTCTATCACGCCCGCAACTACCGCGACATCGTCGGCGACCCGCTGAACGACCCCAACCGCCACACGCGCGTGCAAGCCTTTGGCTGGCGCGCAGATGGCTTCCCCGCCTTCGGCACGCCTGTCGCCGACGGCCCTTGCTCGATCTGAGAGAGACCCAGCACCATGCGCCTCACACTCGCTTCGCTGTTGTTCGCCGTACCCGCGCTCGCCCAAGCCCTCAGCAGTCCCGATGGCAAGTTGCAGGTCGATGTGTCGGTCAACGACCAGCAGCAGCTGGTCTATGCGGTGCAGCGCGCCGGCCTGCCCGTGCTGCTGGCCTCGCGGCTGGGCCTGGTGCTGGAGCAGGGCGACTTCGCGAACGGCCTGAGGCTGGACGCGAGCTCGCCGGTGAAGCTCCACCGCGAGCACTACCCGCTGGCCGCCGGCAAGCGCGCGCAGATCGACTACCTTGCCAATGAGCAGAGCTTTGCCGTCACGAACGCGGCGGGCCAGCGCATGACCGTCACGCTGCGTGCGTCGAACGACGGCCTGGCCTTGCGCTATTCGGTGCCGGGCGCCGGCCGCATGCAGTTCAAGGAAGAGCTGACCAGCTTTGCCTTCCCGGCCGAAGCACGCGCCTGGCTGCAACCAATGTCCGTCGCCAAGACCGGTTGGAAGCGCACCAACCCGTCCTACGAAGAGCACTACCAGATGGACATCCCCGTCGGCACCGCCGCGCCGTCGCACGCGGGCTGGGTTTTCCCCGCGCTGTTCCGCAGCGGCGCCAACTGGGTGGCGCTGACCGAGGCCGGCATGGACGGCCGCTTCCACGCATCACGCCTGTCGAGCGATTCGAGCGGCGGCATCTACCGCATCGGCCTGCCCGAGGCCAGCGAGGTCTACACCGGCGGCCACCTGCTGGCGCAAATGGACGGGCCGCTGACGACGCCCTGGCGCGTGCTGGCCATCGGCCCGCTGAAGACGGTCATGGAGTCCACGCTGGGCACCGACCTGGCCGCTCCCGCCGTCGCCTTCGACAAGAAGAAGCTGCAGCCCGGCCCCGCCTCGTGGAGCTGGGCGATCCTGAAGGACGAGGGCACCGTCTTTGACGTGCAGAAGCGCTTCATCGACTACGCCGCCGACATGCACTGGCCCTACACGCTGGTGGACGCCGACTGGGACCGCAAGATCGGCGACGCCAAGATGAAGGAGCTGGCCGACTACGCGAAGAGCAAGGGCGTAAGCCTGCTGGCCTGGTACAACTCCTCGGGCGCCTGGAACGACACCGAGTACAGCCCCAAGAGCGCGCTGCTGACCCGCGAGGCCCGGGCCAAGGAATTCGCCCGCCTGAAGGCCATCGGCATCAAGGGCCTGAAAGTGGACTTCTTCGGCGGCGACGGCGCCTCCATGCAGGCCTACTACGTCGACCTGCTGAAGGAGACCGCCGCGGCCGGCCTGCTCCTGAACTTCCATGGCGCCACGCTGCCGCGCGGCTGGAGCCGCACCTACCCCAACCTGCTGACGACCGAGGCCGTGAAGGGCTTCGAGTTCGCCACCTTCACGCAGGAAGACCAGGACAAGGTCGTGCGTCACGCGGCCATGCTGCCCTTCGCCCGCAATCTGTTCGATCCGATGGACTTCACGCCCGTGGTGTTCGCCGACATTCCCAACATCAAGCGCGCCACGCGCAACGGCTTCGAGCTGGCCGAGAGCGTGCTGTTCCTGTCGGGCATCCAGCACTACGCCGAGACGCCCGAGGGCATGGCCACCGTGCCGGCCTACGTGAAGGCCTTCATGCGCGAGCTGCCGCGACACTGGGACGAAGTGCGCTTCCTGGATGGCGAGCCGGGCAAGTTCGTCGTGCTGGCACGCCGCGCCGGCGCGCAGTGGTTCGTCGCCGGCATCAACGCCGACGACCAGCCGCGCGAGCTGCAGCTGGACTTGGCGTGGCTGAGCCGTCGCGAAGGCCAGCTCATCACCGACGGCGAGGGCCCGCGCGAGTTCTCGCAGCGCCAGCTCGCCGCCCCGGCCGCGAAAGTGACGTTGGCGCCCCACGGCGGCTTCGTTGCGCGCTTCCGATAATGCGTGATTTATTCGCCAGCCTGCCGGCCATGAGAACGCGAGCCGATCACTCCACCTACAGCGCCCAGACCGAGGGCAAGAGCCAGCACGCGCGCATCGTCAGCGAGCTGGGACAGTCCATCGTCGGTGGCGAGCTGCAGCCCGGCGACAAGCTGCCGCCCGAGGCCCAGCTGCTGGAGCGCTATGAGATCAGCCGCCCCGTGCTGCGCGAGGCGGTGCGCGTGCTCGTGGCCAAGGGCCTGGTGGTGTCTCGCCAGCGCGCCGGTGCCATCGTGCGGCCGCGCAACGAGTGGCATCTGCTGGACCCCGACGTGCTGTACTGGCTCATCCAGGCCCGGCCGCAGCGCGACTTCGTGCAGACGCTGCTGGAAGTGCGACAGATCTTCGAGCCCGCCGCTGCCGCCTTGGCCGCGCGCGTCGCAACGGACGAGCAGCTGGTGGGCATCGCCGCCGCCTACGAAGGCATGGCCGCCGCCAAGACCACGGCCGAGTTGCTGGAGCCGGACCTGCTGTTCCACCGCCGCATCGCCGAGGCCACGGGCAACGACCTGCTGGCCTACATCGGCAACATGCTGTCGCTGGCGCTGCGCGAATCCATCGTCCTGTCCAGCCAACTGCCCAACACGCACGAGCTTTCGCTGCCGCGCCACAAGGCCATCCTGACGGCGCTGCAGGCCCGCGATCCGCTGGGTGCTCGCCAGGCCACGCTGGTGCAGTTGGACGAGACCGGCGACGACATCAACAGCGTCCTGGCCAACGACGGCCGCGTCAATCTCGCCTGAGGAAGACCCACGATGGCTCACGACACCGATGACGATGACGACCGCACGACGCTGACCGACTCCAGCCCCAATCCCAACTGGTTCCTGCGCGCGCGGCTGAAGACGCGCCAGCTGCTGCTGCTGATCGCGCTGGACGACGAGCGCAACATCCACCGCGCCGCCGAAGTGCTGTGCATGACGCAGCCGGCTGCCTCAAAGCAGCTCAAGGACCTGGAGGACATGCTGGACGTGAAGCTCTTCGAGCGCCACCCCCGGGGCATGGAGCCCACGCTGTACGGCGACACGATGATCCGCCACGCGCGCATGGCGCTGACGTCGCTGTCGGCCGCGCACGACGACATCGTGCTGCTGAAGAACGGTCTGTCCGGCCAAGTCGAGGTGGGCGTCATCATGACGCCGGCCATGGGCCTGCTGCCGCGAGCGATCTCGCGCATCAAGCTGCAGGCGCCCCGGCTGCGCATCGGCGTGCACATGGAGGCCAGCAAGGTGCTGGTGGACATGCTGCAGCGGGGCAAGCTCGATTTCATGATCGGCCGCATCGTCGAGGAGGAAGGCGCCGCCGGCCTGCACTACGAGGAACTGACGGTCGAGCCGGCCTGCGCCGTCGCCCGCGTGGGCCATCCGCTGCTCAAGGCCGACAACCTCAAGCTTGCCGACCTCGCCGACCAGCCCTGGATCCTGCCGCCGCCCGGCAGCGTGCTGCGGCACCGGTGGGAGCTGATGTTCCGCCGCGCGGCGCTGGAGCCGCCGGGCAACGCGGTCGACACGACGGCCCTGCTGCTGATCACCGCGCTGCTGCAGCAGACCGATTCGCTGCACGTGATGCCGGTGGAGGTGGCGCGCTACTACGCTTCGCTGAACGTGCTGGCCATCCTGCCCATCGAGCTGCCTTGCCACATGGACGCCTTCGGCATCATCACCCGCGAAGGGCACCTGATGTCGCCAGCCGCGCGCCAGCTGCTGCACGAGGTGCGGCAAGCGGCACGGGACCTGTACTGAAGCCTCAAGGCTTCGTCATGCGGCGGCCTTCTTCAAGGAAAGCAGGCGCTGCACGGCGCAGAAGACGAACAGCAGCGCCCCGATGAGGATCTTGGTCCACCAGGAGCTGAGCGTGCCGTCGAAGGCGATCAGCGTCTGGATCAGGCCCAGCACCAGCACCCCCGACAGCGCGCCGGCCACGTAGCCATAGCCGCCCGTCAGGACGGTTCCGCCGATGACGACTGCCGCGATGGCATCCAGCTCCACGCCCTGTCCGTGCTGGCCGTAGCCGCTGAGCATGTAGAAGGCGAACAGCAGGCCGGCCAGCGAGGCGCAGAAGCCGCTCAAGCCATAGACGGCGATCTTGGTGCGGCCAACGGCCAGGCCCATCATCAGCGCCGAGGTCTCGCTACCGCCCAGCGCGTAGACGGTGCGGCCGAAGGAGGTGCAATGCGCAGTCCACAGGCCCGCGCCCAGCACGGCCAGCGCGATGACGGCGCCGGGCGACAGGAAGGCGCCACCGAAGAGTGGAATCTGTGTCTGCGACAGCGTGACGAACAGCGGCGCGTCGATGGTGATGCTGTCCACGCTGATGAGGAAGCACAGGCCGCGCGCGAGGAACATGCCAGCCAGCGTGACGATGAAAGCCTGCAGCTTGAACACGTGGATGACCACGCCCTGCAGCGCGCCAAACGCCGCGCCACCGAGCAGCACGACGGCGATGACCAGCCCGGCCGGCCAGTGCGCCACCTGCAGCAGCCAGGCCGCGATCATGGTGCTCAACGCCAGCACCGAGCCCACCGAAAGGTCGATGCCGCCGGACAGGATGACGAAGCTCATGCCCACCGCGATGACGAGCAAGAAGGCGTTGTCGATCAGCAGGTTCAGCACGACCTGCGTGGAGCCGAAGCCTGTATAGCTGGCAGCACCGGTGATGAAGAGGATCGCCATCAGCACGACGCTGACCCAGCTCGTGAAGGAGGGAGCGGCCATGGCCGCGCGCACCGCCTTCATGCCGTCCTCCACGCGGACCAGGCCGAGGACTGCGAGATGCAGACCGCGAACACGACGGCAGCTTTGACGACCATGGTGACCTGCGGTGGCACGCCCAGCGCATAGATCGTCGACGTCAGCGTCTGGATGATGAGGGCGCCGATGAGGCTGCCGGCGAGGCTGAACTTGCCGCCGCTCAGTTGCCCGCCGCCGAGCGTCACGGCGAGGATGGCGTCCAGCTCCAGCAGCAGGCCGGCATTGTTGGCGTCCGCGCTCTTGATGTTGGACGCGATCATCAGTCCCGCCAGACCTGCGCCGAGGCTGCAGTAGACGTAGACGAAGAAGACGATGGCAGCGGTCCGCACGCCCGCCAGGCGCGCGGCGACGGGGTTGATGCCGACCGTCTGGATGAACAGGCCCAGGGCCGTGCGCTTCATCAGCAGCGCCGTCAGGCCGGCCACGGTGGCCACGACGAACAGCGACACCGGCAGGCCGATCAGGTAGCCGCCGCCCAGCCAGAAGAAGCTGGCGGGCTCGTAGACGGTGATGATCTGGCCGTCGGTGAGCAACTGCGCGAGCCCGCGGCCGGCGACCATCAGGATCAGTGTCGCAATGATGGGCTGCAGGCCCAAGGCGGACACGAGCAGGCCGTTCCACAGGCCGCACAGCAGCGCGGCGCCCAGCGCAGCGGCGAAGGCCACGGCCAGGCCCTGCGAGCCCACGAGCACGCAGGCCGCCGTGCCGGCGATGGCCACGACGGCACCCACCGACACGTCGATGCCGCGCGTTGCGATGACCAGCGTCATGCCCAGCGCCGCCAGCATCAGCGGGGCGGAGCGGTGCAGGATGTCGACCAGGCTGCCGTAGAGATGGCCGTCCTTGATCTCGAGGTGCAGGAAGCCGGGCACGAAGACGGCGGCGACGGCGAGCAGCAGGGCGAGCGCCGCGAGCGGGCGGGCAAGGGAATTCATCTGGAACTTCATCAGGCAGCAGCGGGCTCCGCCGCAATCACTTCAAGCACGCTGCGTTCGTCCAACTCGCCGCGGCGGTAGACGCCTGCGGCGCGGCGGTCGCGCAGCACCAGGACACGGTCGCTGCAGTGCAGGACCTCGGGCAGCTCGGACGAGATGAACAGGATGGACATGCCTGTGCCGTCCTCCTTGTGCGCGAGCGCGCGCACAGCGTCCATCAAGTCTTCCTTGGCGCGCACGTCGATGCCGCGCGTGGGTTCGTCGAGGATGAGCACCGCAGGCTCGGTCGCCAGCCAGCGCGCCAGCAAAGCCTTCTGCTGATTGCCGCCGGAGAGCTGGCCGATGGGCGTGTCGGCGCTGGCCGTCTTGATGCCCAGGCGCCGGATGTACTCGTCGGCCAGCGCCTGCTGCTGCTCGCGGCTCATGACCAGGCGCAGCCCGTGGCGCGCCTGCAGTGCGAGCAGGATGTTGTCGCGCACGGAGAGGTCCAGGATGGCGCCCTCGTGCTTGCGGTCCTCGGAGCAGAAGGCCACGCCGGCGGCGATGGCCTCGCGCGGGGAATGCCAGCGGCCCGTGCGGCCTTCGGTGGTCAGCTGCCCGGCGTCGGCCGCATCGGCGCCGAACAGCAGACGCGCGGCTTCCGTGCGGCCGGACCCGAGCAGGCCGGCCAGGCCCAGGACTTCGCCGCGGCGCAGTTCCAGATCCAGCGGATGCAGCGCGCCGCGCCGCGTCAGCCCCTGCGCTTTCAGCACAGGCTTGCCGGCCGCCGGTGCATGGCTGTCCAGACGCGTCGGCTGCTGGTCGGGTGGCGCGCCCACCATCTTGTTGACGAGGGTCAGGCGGCTCAGCTCGGGCGCCAGGTACTCGCCCTCGGTCTCGCCGTTGCGCATGACCGTGATGCGGTCGGCCAGCGCGTAGGTCTGGTCGAGGAAGTGGGTAACGAAGAGGATCGCCAGGCCCTGGTCGCGCAGCCGGCGCAGCACCGTGAAGAGCCGCTGCACGGCGACATCGTCGAGGCTGGAGGTCGGCTCATCGAGGATGAGTACACGCGCCGAGATGCGCAGCGCGCGCGCGATGGCCACCATCTGCTGGATGGACAGCGAGTAGCGCGACAGCGGCGCCGTCACGTCGATGTCCAGGTCCATCTGCGCGAGCACGCGCCGGGCCTCGGCGTTGACGGCGGGCCAGTCGATGCGGCCCCCACCCAGCAAGGATTTGCGGGGGAAGCGCCCGGCGCAGATGTTCTCTGCCACGCTCAGGTTCGTGCAGAGGTTGACCTCCTGATAGACGGTGCGGATGCCCAGGGCCTGGGCATCCTCGGTGCGGCGCGGCGCGATGGTCTTGCCGTCCAGCCGGATCTCGCCGGCGTCAGGCGTGTACAGCCCCGTCAGCACCTTGATCAGCGTGGACTTGCCCGCGCCGTTCTGGCCCATCAGCGCGTGGACCTCGCCGGGGAACAGGCGCAGGCTGACGTCGCTGAGCGCCTTCACGCCCGGGAAGCCCTTGTGGATGCCGGACAGCGCCAGCACCGGCGCCGCACTTGCCGTCATCTCAGTACTTCCGGTTGGGCAGTTCCTTGGCCGCGACTTCGGCCGGGAACACGCCCTCGTTCACCGTGATGCGCTTCTCGACCGGCTTCTTGGCGACGATGTCCTTGGCCAGCTGCATCAGCTGCGGGCCCAGCAGCGGGTTGCATTCGATGGTGACGTTGAGCTTGCCGGCCTTCATTGCCTCGAAGGCGCCGCGCACGCCATCGATGGAGATGATGACGATGTCCACGCCCGGCTTGAGGCCGGCTTCCTCAATGGCCTGGATGGCGCCGATGGCCATGTCGTCGTTGTGCGCGTAGAGCACGTCGATCTTCTTGTCGCGCTGCTTCAGGAAGGACTCCATCACCTCCTTGCCCTTGGCGCGCGTGAACTCGCCGGACTGCGAACGGATGATCTGCAGCTTCGGATTGGCCTTGATGACTTCCTCGAAGCCCTTCTTGCGGTCGATGGCCGGCGCCGAGCCCACGGTGCCCTGCAGCTCGACGATGTTCAGCGCGGCGTTCGGATTCTTGGCGGCGCGCTCCAGCAGCCACCGGCCTGCCTTGCGGCCTTCCTCGACGAAGTCCGATCCGATGAAGGTCACGTACAGCGAGGCATCAGCGACCTTGACGGCGCGGTCGGTCAGGATGACGGGGATGCCGGCGGCCTTGGCCTCCTTCAGCACGGTGTCCCAGCCGGATTCGACGACCGGCGAGAAGGCGATCACGTCGACCTTCTGCGCGATGTAGCTGCGGATGGCCTTGACCTGGTTCTCCTGCTTCTGCTGCGCGTCGGCAAACTTCAGCGTGATGCCGGCTTCCTTGGCCGCTGCCTTGATGGAGGCGGAATTGGCCGTGCGCCATTCGCTCTCGGCGCCGACCTGGGAGAAGCCCAGCGTCAACGGCGCGGCCAGCGCGGCGAAACTGGGCAGGGCCAGGGCTGCAGCGATCAGCGTGCGGCGGGCGATGAGTTGGATCTTCATTTGCTTGTCTCCTTGTTCTGGGCGGTGCGCCCTCTAACGCAACAGTCGCAGGCCATACAGCCCGCCGGCGATGCTGCCGGGCCTGGCCACGAATTTCACCTTGAGCTTGCCATGGGCTGCGCTCACCAGCTCGGGCGGCAGCGGGAAATCGCGCGTGTAAAGCTCGTCCGTCGTGTCGGGCCGGACCAGTTCGATCTCCGCGATGAGCTGGCCATTGACGACGAGGTCGAAGCGGCGGCCGGCGTCGCTCTTGGCAAAGCTCAGCCGCAGCATGCGGGCTTCACCCTTCGAATCGTTCAGCTCGTAGCTGAACCACTGCGTCGCGTGACGCCAGCGCCCGGCCGGGGCGATGCCGTTCTCGGTGCCTTCGCCCTTGACGCCATGGTCGGATTCGGGTTGCTGCTCACCGGGAGCGACCTGGTCAATCGTCTGCGCGTCCAATGCCCGGCGCGCTTCCTCTGACCTGGCCAGCGCAGCGCGAAATATGCTCTGCTCAGCCGGCGTGCTGCGCGGCCAATAGACCATGTAGCGCGAGTCGTGCAGGCGGAAGAAGGGAATGAGCTGGAGCTTGTCCGCGTCCTTGCGGCCCTGGATGAGCCCGGGCGCCGTGAAGGTCAGCGGATGGCCGGGCAGGGGCTTGAAGCGGCGCAGGAAGTCGGCCTTGTCGCTGACGAAGACCGGCGCGGTCTCCTGCGGGCAGACGGGGCCCTGCGGGATGTGACCCATGCGCGAGTCGTCGGCGGTGAAGGCCAGCTTCTCGCCTTGCAGCGGTGTCTTGGCTGCCAGCACGATGGGGCCGTGCAGCACGGCCACGTAGTTCTTCAGGCCCGGCATGGGCTCCAGCGTCGTGCGCATTGGCAGCTCGACATCGACGTGGTCGCCCGCCGCCCACACGCGGCGCAGCTCGACATGGCCGCCGGGTCTGGCCGTCACCGGTACGCGCTTGCCGTTGAGGCTGAGCTTCAGCGCGCCGCGCGCGACCCAGCCCGGGTAGCGGATCATCAGCGTGAACTCGCCGGCATCGTGCACGGTCAGCCGTATGCGCGGCTCGTCGGGGAAACGCGTGCTTTGCGTGATGTGGATCCCGCGCTCGCGCCAGTCCAGCGTGGACGCGATGAAGAGGTTCACGTAGAGCGAGTCGTCATCGTGCGCGTAGATGAACTCTCCATGGCGCGCGTGGCTCTCCAGACCCGAGCCCACGCAGCACCACATGCCCTCGTCCACCTTCGAATAGACGCGGTAATGCTGCGGCCGCATCGGCGTGAAGTAGACGAAGCCGCCTTCGCCCGGGTGCTGGGACGCGAGGATGTGGTTGTAGAGCGTGCGCTCGTAGAAGTCGGTGTACGCGCCTCGGTCGGGATGGGCCTGCGACAGCAACGCCGTCAGCTTGAGCATGTTGTAGCTGTTGCAGGTCTCCGGCCCTTCCACCTCGTTGAGCATGGGCCGGAAATCGTCGGCCGGGTGGAAGTGCTCCTTCACGCTGTTGCCGCCGATGGCCACCGTGCGCTTCTCGGTGACGGTGCGCCAGAAGAACTCGGCGGCGCGACGGCCCTCGTCCTCATCAGCGATCTGCGCGATGCGCTCGAAGCCGATCACCTTGGGGATCTGCGTGTTGGCATGCAGCCCGGTGAGTTCGTCCCGGCCCGCGGCCAGCGGCTGCAGGATGGCCTGGTGCGAGAAGCGCCGCGCCAGCGCCAGGTAGCGCATGTCGCCGGTCATCTGGGCCACATCGGCCAGCACCTCGTTCATGCCGCCATGCTCGGCGCGCAGCATGTCCTGCATCTGCGCATCCGACAGCGGCGCCGTCAGCCGCAGCGCCCAGTCGCTGTAGCGGATGAGCATGGCCTTTGCATCGGCGTTGCCCGCGTGCACCCAGGCGTCGCGCAGGCCCGCGAACAGCTTGTGCAGGTTGTACCAAGGCACCCAGCGGCCGTTGACGGAGAAGCTGTCCACCTTGAGCTGGCCCGCGCCGACCTCGGCCCAGGCCTTGGCGCCATCGGGGATGCCGCCGATGTAGCCGGTGCCGATCTGGTCCTGGCAGCGCTTGAGCTCGGCGATGAAATGGTCGAGCCGCTGCTTGACGACGGGGTCGCCCGTGGCCGCCCACATCAGCGCCAGCGCCGACAGGTAGTGGCCGCCCATGTGGCCGTCCAGACCCGAGGACTCCCAGTTGCCATAGCTGGGCTGCGGCACAGGCAGGCCGGCTTCGCGACGGAAGGGCGCAAGCAGGCGCTCGGGGTCGAGCGCCAGCAGGTAGTTCAGGTCGGTGCTCTGCGCTTCGAGGAAAGGACCGTCCAGCAGGCGGACCCGGTCCAGCGGGAAGGCCCGCACGCCACCGGTGATCGCGCCCGCACCGTGAGCACACAGCGCGAGGGCGAAGGCGGCGAGCAGGCGCTTCATCCTCAGCTGCTCAGGCGCACGGCCCACAGCGACACGCCACCGGCCGACAGCGCGCTGAAGCTCGCGACGAAGGCGCTGGAGTTGGTGTTCCATTGCCGGGACAGCACGCCCTTGTAGGTTGTGCCGCTGCTCACCACGGTGATCCTGTTGCTGCCGTTGTGCGTCCAGCTGCCGGTCATGCCGCCGCTGCCGCCGACCGTGCCATCGGTGTTCAGCGTCACGACGATGGAGGCCTTGCTCGTCGCCGTGATGTCCTTGCCGTGGTTGACCAGCTTGTAGGTGCCGGCCGCCTGCGCAGCGCTGACATCGGCCGTCTGCGCCGGGCTGGCCAGACTCAGCGGCGCATAACGCAGCGGCGCGATGACGAGCCAGCCGTCCTCGTTCAGATGCATCTCGTGGACGCGCAGCTCGTGGTACTCGCCGGTGCCGGGGAAACGCGTGTGGAAGATGATGAAGTACTGGCCCGTCGTCGAATCGTAGTAAGCCGAGTTGTGGCCCGGCGACACGTAGCCCAGCGCGGTGCCGGTCTCGAAATTGGCGTTCACGTAGTTGTGTCCGCCCATCATCTTCATGCCGTAGCTCTGGATGCTGGGCCGGTCAAACGGCACGCTGGCCCTGACGGTCGCCATGTCGGTGCCGCCGCCGTCCAGGTACGGACCATCCGGAGCCAGCGAGCGTGCCACGCGCACGTTGTAGCCGCCGTTCGCGGCCAGGCCGCCCCAGGAGGTGAACAAGTAGTAGTACTGCGTCGTTGGGCTGTAGAGGATGTAGGCGCCTTCGATCTCGGCATGGTTGCCGCCCATCAGGTGCTTGCCGTAACCCTGGCCGGCCACAGGCAGGCCCGTCGTCGAATCCATGGCCATGATGAAGATGCCGCCCGAGTACGAGCCGTAGACCATCCACATCTTGCCCGTCGCGTCCTTGAAGACCTGCGGGTCCACGACGTTGGGGTGCTTGGTCGCGTCGTAGGTCGTGCCGTCCTCGGAGGCACCGGTCATGCCCGACTTCAGCAGCAGCTGCTTGTTGGCGTAGGGCCCTTCGACATTGGTCGCGACGGCCACACCCAGCGCCGACAGCGGGCTGCTGCCCTGGCAGGAGCAGTAGTACATGTAGAACTTGCCGTCGTCGAGCTTGGCGACGTCGGGCGCCCACAGGTCGGTCACCGTGGTCCAGGCGAAGGTGGCGGCCAGTTCGGTCGTCACCTTGTTGCCGAACAGCGCGTTGTTGTTGTCGACGCCGTCGGCCAGCTTGGTCCAGTTCATCAGGTCCGGGGTCTTGGCCGCCGCCAGGTGCGAGCCGAACACGTAGTAGGAGCCGCCGGTCTTGATCACCGACGGGTCGTGCACCGATGCGTTGGCGAAGGTGAGCGCCGTCTGCACCGCGTTGGGATTGGTGACGGTCGTGCTGCCACCCGTGCCCGTGCCGGTCCCTGTGCCGGTACTGCCGCTGCTGCTGCCACCACCACCACCGCCGCAGGCGGTCAGGGCAAAGGCGGCAGAGCCTGCGAGGAAGCTGCGTCGGTTCTGAAGGGCCATGATTTGTCTGTCTCCGTGTCTGTGGGTTGAGGCCGACGCAGCCTAGGTGGCTCGGCGGCCGCGCACCAATGACATTGCAGACGCGGTCGATCCTGATTTCGGTATGCCGAGCGGCGATCAGCCTTCGATGGCGACGACGATGATGGACTTGGCCGGCAGCTTGAGCGTCAGCTTGCCGTTCGCGGCCTGGGCCTCGAAGGGCACGGGCGTGACCTGTGCCGGCTTGCCGAGCTCGTTCTGCGCATCCATCGCGCCGGCCGTCAGCAGCCGGCCCCGGACGGCCTTGGGCGCGTTGGCGCCGACCTGCAGGGTCAGCTCGGCGGCCTGCGTCGCGTTGGCGTTCACGAGGCCCACGTAGAGCTTGCCGTCCTTGCCGCGTGCGGCGGTGACGCTCAGCTCGGGCATCGACACATCGCCGACCTTGTAGACCGGGTTGTTCTCGATCGTCGCGGGCAGCGAGGTCGCGTCCTGGAAGGGCGTGTACAGCGCGAACGCGTGATAGGTCGGCGTCAGCACCAGCTTGTCCTTGCTGGTCAGGATCATGGCCTGGAGCACGTTGACCATCTGGGCCACGTTGCTCATCTTCACGCGGTCGGCGTGGGCGTGGAACACGTTGAAGTGCAGGGCCGCCAACAGCGCGTCACGCAGGGTGTTGCGCTGGACGAGGAAGCCGGGGTTGCTGCCGGGTTCGGGGTCGTACCAGCTGCCCCACTCGTCGAAGTACAGCGCCAGCCGCTTGGCCGGGTCGTTCTTGTCGAGGATCGCCGTGCTGCGGGTCAGCGTGTTGTCGATCTTGCCGACCTGCGAGAGCATCGAGATCCACTCGCTCTCCGGGAAGCCGGCCGCCGGGCCCTTGCCTTCCCACTTGCCGCTGGGGAAGGTGTAGGCGTGGTGGGCGATGGCGTCGAAGTTGTACTTGATGCTCTTGCTCAGCACATCGGTCCAGGTCGTGTCCTGGTCGTTGCCGCCGCTGGCGATGAACTTGGGGCGGTTGTTTTCGGGCGTCTTCAGGAAGGTGGCCCAGTGGCGGTACATGTCCGCGTAGTACTCGGGGCGCATATTGCCGCCGCACCCCCAGGTCTCGTTGCCGACGGCGAAGTAGCTGACGCGGAAGGGCTTGTCGTGGCCGTTCTTGCGGCGCAGCTCGGCGAGCGTGGAGTGGCCCTCGGCCGTCATGTACTCCAGCCACTCGGCCATTTCCTGCGGACTGCCGGTGCCCATGTTGCCGTTGACGTAGGCCTCGGCACCGAGCTGATCGACCAGGTCGAAGAACTCGTGCGTGCCGACCGCGTTGTTCTCGGGCACGCCACCCCAGGTGGTGTTGACCTTGACCGGGCGCTTGTTGCGCGGGCCGATCCCTTCGCGCCAGTGGTATTCGTCGGCAAAGCAGCCGCCGGGCCAGCGCACCAGCGGCACATGCAGCTCCTTCAGCGCCGCGACGACGTCCTTGCGCCAGCCGCGCACGTTGGGAATCTTGGACTCGGGGCCCACCCACATGCCTTCGTAGATGCCGGTGCCCAGGTGCTCGGCGAACTGGCCGTAGATGTTGCGGTTGATGACCGGACCGGGCTGGTCGGCATTGACGACGACCTTCACGTCGGCAGCCTGGGCCGCCAGGGACAGCGTGGCAACGATTGCCAGCAGTTGCTTCTTCATCGACTTGTCTCCTTGGTTGTTCTGTGGGAGCCGACGCGTCTTCAGTTGCGCGTCAGTGCTCCATCGCGGCGGCGCCACACGCCGCGTTCGTTCGGTTCGCGAAGCACCGCGGGCAGCAGCGCACGCGGCAAGTTCTGGTAGCAGACTGGGCGCAGGAAGCGTTGGATGGCCGCCGTACCGACGGAACTGCTGCGGCCGTCCGACGTGGCCGGGAAGGGGCCGCCGTGGACCATGGCCGTCGACACTTCAACACCGGTCGGGTAGCCGTTGGCCAGGATGCGGCCGACCTTGCGCTCGAGCGCGGGCAGCAGCAAGCGCGCGGCCGAGAGATCGCTCTCGTCCTCGTCCTGCAGTTGCAGCGTGGCGGTCAGCTGGCCTTCGATGCCCTCGATGACGGCGAGCAGTTCAGCCAGGTCCTTGCAGGCGACCAGCAGCGAGGCCGGGCCGAAGATCTCGGCGGACATTGCGTGGTTGGCCCGGAAGGCTGCGCCCGTGGTCTTGAACAGGCTGGGCGCGCCCTGGCAGCCGCTCGACGCGCCGCGCAGCAGCGTGTCCACCTGCGCCTGGCCGGCGAGTTGCTCTTCGCCACGCTGGTAGGCGCCGGCGATGCCTGGCGTCAGCATCGTCGCAGCGGGCACGGGTTTCAGCGCCTCGGCCGCGGCGGCGGCGAAGCGGTCGAAGTCGGGGCCCTCGATGCCGAGCACGAGGCCGGGGTTGGTGCAGAACTGGCCCACCCCCATCGTCAGCGAGGCGGCGAAGCCGGTGGCGATGTCGGCACCGCGCTTGGCCAGCGCGCCGGGCAGCAGAACGACCGGGTTGATGCTGCTCATCTCCGCGTACACGGGGATCGGCTGCGGGCGCGCCGCGGCTGCAGCCATCAGCGCCATGCCGCCGCTGCGCGAGCCGGTGAAGCCCACGGCCTGGATGGCGGGATGGCGCACCAACGCGTCGCCGATGCCGTGACCGCTGCCGGTCAGCAGCGCGAACACGCCGCCCGGCAGGCCGGACTGGTTCACAGCCTCGACGACGGCGCGGCCGACGAGCTCTGAAGTGCCGGGGTGGGCCGAGTGCGCCTTGACGACGACGGGGCAGCCGGCCGCCAGCGCGGCGGCGGTGTCGCCACCGGCGACCGAGAAGGCCAGCGGGAAGTTGCTGGCGCCGAACACGGCCACGGGCCCGACGCCGACGAAGCGCAGGCGCAGGTCCGGCCGTGGCGGCGTGCGCTGCGGCAGCGCCGTGTCGATGCGGGCGTCCTGCCAGCTGCCTTCGCGCAGCAGTTCGGCGAACAGCTTGAGCTGGTTCATCGTGCGGCCGCGCTCACCTTCCAGGCGGGCACGCGGCAGGCCGGTCTCGGCCATGGCGCGAACGATGAGCGCATCCCCCCAGCGCGAGGATCTGTGCGGCGATGAGATCCAGGAAGTCGGCGCGCTCGTGGTCGCTGGTGGCACGGAAGGCGTCGAAGGCGGCACCGGCGAGAACGCAGGCCTCTTCGACCTGCCGCTGATCGACAGCGTTGAAGTCGGGGCCGAGGCCTTCGTCCTTGCTCGGGTCGAAAGCCTGGAAAGGCTTGCCATTCCCGCGCACGGGCTGGCCGCCGATCAGCGCCAGGCCCTGGATCGTGTTGCTCATGGAAAGGGACCTCGAAGAATCAGTGAGAGTGGCGCGGGACGGCGGAGCCGCGGCAACCGCGCAGGAAGTCGAAGTCGCAGCCCTCGTCGGCTTGCAGCACATGCTGCACATAGAGGCTGCGGTAGCCGGTGGCGTCGGCCGGGTCCACGGTCTGCACGGCGGCCCAGGCTTGCAGACGCTGCTTGAGTTCTTCCTCGGGCACGTCCAGTTGCAGGCGGCCCGCAGCACAGTCCAGCTCGATGAAGTCACCTTCCCTGACGACGGCCAGCGGGCCGCCGGCGCGTGCTTCGGGCGCCACATGCAGCACGACGGTGCCGTAGGCGGTGCCGCTCATGCGCGCATCGGAGATGCGCACCATATCCTTGATGCCCTGCGCCAAGAGCTTGGGCGGCAGGCCCATGTTGCCAACCTCGGCCATGCCAGGGTAGCCCTTGGGGCCGCAGTTCTTCATGACGAGGATGCAGCTGGCGTCAACGTCCAGCTCGGGGTCGGCGATGCGGGCCTTGTAGTCGTCGAAGTTCTCGAACACGACGGCACGGCCGCGGTGCTTCATCAGCTCGGGCGTGGCCGCCGAAGGCTTGAGCACGGCGCCGCGCGGCGCGAGGTTGCCGCGCAGGATGCAGATGCCGCCGTCCTCGATGAGCGGCCTGTCCAGCGGACGGATGACTTCGTCGTCGTAGATCGGCGCGTCCACGCAGTTGTCCCACAGGCTCTGGCCGTTGACGGTCAGCGCGCCGGGGTGGGGCAGCCGGCCGGCCTCGCCCAGGCGGCGGATGACGCCCGGCAGGCCGCCGGCGTAATAGAACTCCTCCATCAGGAAGCGGCCCGAGGGCAGCAGGTCCACGACGGTGGGCGTGCCGCGGCCGATGCGGGTCCAGTCTTCCAGTTCCAGGTCCACGCCGACGCGGCCGGCGATGGCCTTCAGGTGGATCACGGCGTTGGTCGAGCCGCCGATGGCCGCGTTGACGCGGATGGCGTTCTCGAAGGCTTCCTTGGTCAGCACCTTGGACAGGCGCAGGTCTTCCCACACCATGTCGACGATGCGCATGCCGGACAGGTGGGCCAGCACATAACGGCGCGCATCGACGGCGGGAATGGCGGCGTTGTGCGGCAGCGAGGTGCCCAGCGACTCGGCCATGCAGGCCATCGTCGAGGCCGTGCCCATGGTGTTGCAGGTGCCGGCGGAGCGCGAGTGGCCGGCTTCGGCGGCCAGGAAGTCGTGCATCTTGATCTCGCCGGCCTTGACCTGTTCGTGCAGCTGCCACACGGCCGTGCCCGAGCCGATGTTCTTGCCGTTGAGCTTGCCGTTGAGCATCGGGCCGCCGGTGACGACGATGGTCGGCACGTCCACGCTGGCCGCGCCCATCAGCAGCGCGGGCGTGGTCTTGTCGCAGCCGACCAGCAGCACGACGGCATCGACCGGATTGCCGCGGATGCTTTCCTCGACGTCCATGCTGGCGAGGTTGCGCGTCAGCATGGCGGTGGGACGCAGGTTGCTCTCGCCGCTGGAGAACACCGGGAACTCGACCGGCCAGCCGCCGGCTTCCAGGATGCCCTTCTTCACGTGCTCGGCGAGCTTGCGGAAGTGGGCGTTGCAGGGGGTCAGTTCGCTCCAGGTGTTGCAGATGCCGATGATCGGCTTGCCCTGGAACTCGTGGTCCGGAATCCCCTGGTTCTTCATCCAGGAGCGGTACATGAAACCGTTCTTGTCCTGGGTACCGAACCACTCGGCGGATCGCAGCTTGACCTTGCTTTTCTTGTCCTCAGTCGTCATGTCTTTATCTCTGGGGTTTCGCTCTTTGCACGGTTCTGTTCACGCGCAGCAGGCCATGAAAACCATGCTAGGGGGCCGCGGAATTGCAATCCAATCAATTTCCACGGTGTACCGATGCTGTTTTCGATATCAGTCCAGCCGGGAAGGCTTGCCGAACACCGGCTTGCCTTCGGCGCTCCAGCGCAGCGGCTTCACGAAGGTGTGGCGATCGGGGTTCCACAGCGGGTCGCCTTCGATCTCGGTGTAGGTGCGGGCGTGGTAGACCAGCAGCACCTCGTCCGGGTCGTCGGTCTCGGTGAAGCTGTTGTGGCCGGGGCCGAAGACGCTGTCCTCCGCGCAGCTGCGCATGACCGGCTCGGCGGACTTTTGCCAGCTGGCCGGATCGAGGAGATCAGCCTCGTCGTCAGCCCAGAGCAGGCCCATCGCGTAGTTCTCGTCCGTGGCGCTGGCCGAGTAGCTGATGAACACCTTGCCATGGCGCTGCAGCACCGAGGGTCCTTCGTTGACAAGGAAGCCGCGGCATTCCCAGTCGAACTCGGGCTTGCTGAGCAGGACCGGCGCGCCGGCCAGCTGCCAGGGCGTTTGCATCGGCGCGATGTAGAGATTGGAGTTGCCGGCGATCGCCGGATCCTTCTGCGCCCACAAGTAATAGAGCTGCCCGCGGTGCGTGAAGGTCGTTGCATCGAGGCAGAAGCTGTCGATGCCGCTGTGCACTTGGCCGAGGAATTCCCACTCACCGGTGAATGGGTCGGCCGCCGTGTTGCGCAGCGCGTACATGCGGTGCTGGAACATGCCCAGGTGATCCAGCGCGCGGGTGTGGGCGGCTGCGAAATAGACGTACCAGGCGCCCTGGTTGAAATGCAGCTCGGGCGCCCAGATCAGTTCTGACCAGGCGCCGGTGTCCGGCTTGCGCCAGGCGACGAAGGCCGGCGCTTCGGCCAGGCCGGGAACCGTCGGCGCGCGACGCAGCTCGATGCGGTCGTATTGCGGCACCGAGGCGATGAAGTAGTAGTTGCCGTCGGCGTGACGGGAGATGTGGGGGTCGGCGCGCTGAAGGATCAGCGGCTCAAGCAGGTCGTGCATGGGGGGACTGAGAAACGGGAAAAGGGCGTTGCCCGGGAATGCCGGTGCAACGCCCAAACAGCGCTGGGTTCAGCGGTGATCAGATCTTCCAGCGGAAGCCGAGCGAGTACGAGCGGCCGATCTGGACCGTACCGAAGTCGGTCAGCGTCGGGTTGCCGGCGTTGCCGAAGTTGTAGTACTGCTGCTGCATCTCGTTCGTCAGGTTGACGCCGGCGAAGTCCACGGACATCGTGTTGTTGATGTTGTAGGTGAGCTGGAAGTCCACGCTCTTTTCCGGACGGCGCCAGATGCCGATCGGATTGGCGAACAGCGCGGCTTCGTTGCTGGACAGGAACTTCGAGCGCCAGACATAGGACAGGCGCGCGCTGATCGGGCCCTTCTCGTAAGCCAGCGTGCCGTTGTACGAGAGGCGCGACACGCCGAAGAACGGGGTCTTCAGCTGAGCGATGACGTCGCCGGCATCGTTGGTGTCAGGCACGTTCTGCGAAGAGGTCAGCTGCGTCAGGCTGCCCTGGAAGCCCAGCCCGTCCAGCAGGCTCGGCAGGCCCTTGGGGAAGTAGATCATGCCCAATTCGGCACCGCTGATCTTGCCGTTGGAGGCATTGACCGGCGAGTTGATGACGTAGTCATAGCCGTTGGTGTGATCGCCGCCCGAGGTTGAGTTGCGGAACGGGTCGTTGGCGGGATCGACGTGGACCTTGTGACGGATGCTCACGACCAGACCGTCGATGCGGCGCGTGAACAGCGTGGCGTAGAGCGCGCTGTCCTTCTGGAAATACCACTCGCCGGTCAGGTCGAAGTTCTTGGAGCGCGTCGGCTTCAGATCCGGATTGCCGCCGCTGCCCGAGCCGTAGCCAACCTTGGAGACGTCGTCGCCGAGTTGCAGGACGGGATTCAGGTCGCCGAAGTTCGGGCGGCGCAGCGTTTCACCGTAGTTGAAGCGCAGCAGCACATCCTTGGCCGGCTCGTAGCGCAGGGTCAGGCTGGGCAGGAATTTGCCGGTCGACTTCTTGGCGCTCGAAGGCGTGACGATCTTGCTGGTGGCGTCCACGCTGTAGAAGGTCATGCCGGTATCGACATTCACGTAGCGCAGGCCGAAATTGGTGCGCAGCCGATTGCCGAAGACCTGGTTCTCGGCATCTGCCATCACGAACAGATTGGTCGTCTTCTCATCGACCTGGAAAGTCTTTTGCAGATGCAGCTTGTCCGTGGTCAGGAAGTTGGGATCCACCGAGGCATAGAGCTGGCGCCACTCATCGATATGGTCGCGGATGTAGTAGGCGTTGGGTTCCAGCCAGGAGCGCGGCACGCTTGAGATGTCCGTGCCGAAGTTCGAGTTGGTGTAGTAGTAGTTCGAACCCAGCGAGGCCAGGCTGCGGCCCAGATAGCTCGATTGCGTGCGATTGGCCTCCGAAGCCTTGCGGTCGTCGTAGCGCGCGCCGAAGCTGATCGTCTTCAGCGCACCCCAGTCGGCGTCATAGGTACCCGACAGATTGGCCGTCGCTGCGCTGCCCGTGTTGCGGTTGGCGTTGTCGTAGAACTGCGCCACGTTCCAGCTGGCCGGATTCACCAGAGCGGCATCGTCGTCGAAGTGGAAGGCCATGTTGCCGCCGCCGGAGTTGAAATCGACGGTGATCGACGGTGCAGTACGTTCGATCCGGGTGGCAGTGAACTCCGAGTGGTAGATGCTGTTCTGGTAGGACACGTCGCCGTCCAGGCGCAGGCGGTCACTCAGCGTCCACTTGCCGTTCAGGGCGTAGACGTAGGAGTCGGTTTTCGAGGTGGTGTAGTCGCCGCTGTTGAAGCCATAGACCGAGCCGACGGTACGCGTCTTGATGACGTTCGTTCCCGGGTAGGTAGTGATCGACGCAGCGGGGTTGGCGCCGTTGTTCCACCAGCCGTCCACGAAGCTGAACAGCAGCTGGTTGAAGACCTTGTCGCGATAGCCGTTGTACATCGTCTCGAAGGTGTAGACCGAGTCTTCGTTCGGCTTCCACTGCAAGGCGAGATTGGCGGCCGGACGCTCGCGCTTGCCCTGCACGTCGCTCTGGAAGATGGCGTCACGCGACAGGTAGTAGGGAACGGCCTGGCCGTTGATCGTCAGCGTTGAGCCCGCCGCTTCCGGCAAGCCGGTATGGGTGCCAGGCGTCCAGATGGTTTGGTTGGGAGCACGGCCGTCGGTTGGCTGGATGCGCTCCAGCGGCACCCAACCGGTCGGAACCTCGCTGGCATTGGGGCTGGCAAACACCACCAGCGCACCCGGCGTCACGCTTTCGTTGCGGTACTGGGTCCGCGAGCCCGACAGGTTGAGCAGCGCACCGAACTCGCCGGCGCTGGTGTTCCAGCGGTTGCTGGCCATGGCGCTGATCTGCGGATTCGACTTCTTCGCGGGATCGAGATAGGTCTCGCGCGCCGAGAGCGAGAACTTCGCGCCCTTGAAATCGAAGGGGCGCAGCGACTTGACGTCGATCTGGCCGGCGATGCCGGTTTCCAGCTGGCTGGCGTCACGCGTCTTGTAGACGTCGATCTGGCGAACCAGGGTCGAGGGGATGTCCTGAAGCGCGACCTGAGTGCCGGAGGCGGTGAAGATGTTGCGGCCGTTCCAGGTCGTCTCGACGTCGGGCATGCCGCGGATCGACAAGGTGCCGACTTCGCCGCCGGCACGGTTGGTCACCTGGATGCCCGTCACGCGCTGCAGCGCTTCGACGACGTTGTTGTCGGGCAGCTTGCCGATGTCTTCGGCAACGACCGACTCCACCACCTGGTCGCTGGTGCGCTTGATCGCCAGGCTCTTGGTCAGCGATGCCTTGACACCGGTGACGGTGACCGCCTCCAGCGTTTCGGTCTTGGCGGCTTCCTGGGCCACGGCCGTGCTCGACAGGGCAACGAGCGCGGCGGCGGCCGTCACGCTCAGGGCAAAGCGCTGGGTTTCGGTGCCTGCACGCAGCAGCACCAGGGCTGGTTTCTTCATCTTGTCTCCGGAATCGTTTTGGAAGTAGCGGCCAACCTCTGCAACCGGCCAGTGCCTCTACGGCGGGCACTTGGGGCTGGGGTCTGAATTCATGCTAGGGGGCCGACCGATTCGCGGCTAATCACATTTTTGGACTTCTTGATGCTGGTTCTTGCATCGACAGTCCGGGTTACTCCTGAGAGTCCCAAGGAGAAGCCTTCCGGTGCTGGCAAGTGCCGCGGCGAGAAATGCGCCTCCCACTGCCGGCGGTTGTTGAGCGCTCGCAACAACGCCTTGCGAGCTGCCAGCGCGCCCGCGTCTGCTCGGGTGCTCGTGTGTGTCCGCCGCTTGCTTGTCTGAGACGCGCTTGCGCGTGCCCGCGTGTACCGGCTCTCCTCTGGAGCCGGCGGCTATCATCGTGCGCAGCTTCAGCATTCGAATTCCGTGGCGCATCCACTCAGAACCCTCAGCTGTCTCACTGCTGTCCTGCTGTTGACCCTGGCGTCCAGCCGTTCAGCACTGGCCGTGCAGCCCGCTCCGCCGAAGATCACCGTCGAGCACGGCTTCGTCACTTTCCCTTCCTCCGGCGTGCCCGACGACCGGCGCAGCCAGTACTACATCAGCCTGCTGCAGTTGGCGCTGGACAAGGCCGACAGCGGTCTGCTCACGCGCGAGTCACCCATCGCGAGCGTCAACCTGCGCACCTTCGAGCGCATGGCCACGGGCAATGGCATCGACGTGGTCTGGGCGCCGACGACGAACCAGCTCGAGCGCGACTACCTGCCCATCCGCGTGCCGCTGGACAAGGGTGTGCTCGGCTGGCGGATCTTTCTCGTCAATCGCGCCGACCGAGACAAGTTCGCGTCGGTGAAGAGTCTTGATGATCTGCGCAAGCTCTCGGCCGGCCAGGCGGGTGAATGGGTGGATACGCAGATCCTGCGCTACAACGGGCTGAGGGTGGTGGAGTCGACGCTCTACGAAAACCTGTTCCGCATGCTCTCCGGCAAACGTTTCGACTACTTCCCGCGCGGCATCGCCGAGATCTCTGGGGAGGCCGCCAACTACGAGCACCTGGGCCTGGTGGTCGAGCCGCATTTGGCGCTGCACTACCCCTTTTGCACTTACTTCTTCGTGGCGCGCAGCAATCCCGCCCTGGCGAACCTGATCGAGCTGGGCCTGCGCCGCGCGCAGAAGGACGGTTCGATGGAGAGCCTGTTCCAGCAGTTCAACGGCATGACGGTTGCAGCCGCCAAGCTCGGCGAGCGACGGGTCTTCGAGCTGGAGAACCCGACCGTGCCGCCTTCGGACACGCCGGCGCAGCTCGAATGCCGGGCGGCTTCGGCCGCGGTCGGCAAGGGGCATTAGCCCCAGCCAGCCCTCTCAGCTGGCGTCAGGGCTCGGGCCGCGCTGGCCGCAGCGCAGCAGGGCTTCGAAGTCGATGATCTCGATGCGGCCGTAGAGCAGCTTGATCGCGCCTTCGTCCACCAGGGCGTTGAGCTCCTTGTTGAGCGTGGGCCGGCTCACGCCGAGCAGCATGGCCAGGACTTCCTGCGAGGTGCGCAGGCTGCGGTGGCCGTCCTCGGCCTGGCTCAGGTCGCCGCGGGCCAGCATGGCCAAGCGGCGCGCCAGGCGTGCACGCACGGGGTAGAGCGCCCAGTCGGTCGTCAGCTCGTAGAGCAGGCGCTGGCGCATGGCCATCTGGCGCGCCACGGCGGCGGCAAAGCTGGCGCGCTGCATCAGCGCATGGAAATGCTGCTGGCTCACGGCCAGCAACTCGGTGTCCTGCACAGCGATCAGTGAATGAAAGCGCGGCATGGGATCGAGCAGCGCCACCTCGCCGAACCAGTTGCCGGGCTCGATGATGGAAAGAATGGTTTCCTTGCCGTTCGCGTCCAGCACGGAGGCCTTGAGCATGCCGCTGACCACGCCGAAGAAGGCGTGCTGCGGCCGGGAGTCGACGGTCTCACCCTGGCCGAAGGCCATGTCGCCCGGTGCCAGGCGCAAGAGCGAGCCTTCGGCGAGCAGGGAGGTGGCGTCCGCCGGAGACAGACTGGAGAACCAGGGGTTGGAATCGAAGATCTTCATGTTGTCCCGTCTGACCGCTGTTGTTGGCAACGGTTGCCGGTATTGTCGCGCCTCGTGACACCGCGCCTGTCTGAAGCACAATCGCCGCCATGGAACTTGGACCCCAGATCCCCTTCACGTCCGGCTCGCGTTCGCCCGACCCGGCCTTCGAGATTCTCGATCCGCGCGGCACGGAACTGCGCCTATATTCGGCCAAGATCGAGCAGTTGTTCACCGGCTGCCAATGGGCCGAAGGGCCGGTCTGGTTCGCCGACCAGCGCAGTCTGATCTGGTCGGACATCCCGATGAACCGGATGCTGCGCTGGGACGAAGCCACCGGCACGGTTGGCGTGTTCCGCGCACCTTCCAACAACAGCAACGGCCTGGCGCGCGACGGGCAAGGCCGTCTGCTGAGCTGCGAGCACCTCACCCGTCGCGTGACGCGCACCGAGTACGACGGCCGCATCACCGTGCTGGCCGACCGCTTCGACGGCAAGCGCCTGAACTCGCCGAACGACATCACGACCGATCGTGCCGGCAACGTCTGGTTCACCGATCCGGCCTTCGGCATCGGCGGCTGGTGGGAGGGCGAGCCCGCACAGGCCGAGCTGCCGCACGGCGTCTACCGCGTGGATGCGGCCAGCGGCAAGCTGGAAATGATGATCGAGGACCTGCAGGGCTCGAACGGCCTGGCCTTCAGCCCCGACGGCACGGTGCTCTACGTGATCGAGAGCCGCGCCAGGCCACATCGCCTGATCTGGGCCTGGGATCACGACGCGCGCGCGGGCGGCAAGCTCAGCAACCGCCGCCTCGTCGTCGATGCCAACGGCCCCGGCGCGCTGGACGGCATGGCCGTGGACGAGCGCGGCAACCTCTGGTGCGGCTTCGGCTCGGGCAGCCCCGAGTGGACGCCGGGCCTGGACGGCGTGCGTGTGTTCGCGGCCGACGGCACGCCGCTGGCGCATGTGCATCTGCCCGAGCGCTGCGCCAACCTCTGCTTTGGCGGCGCGCGCAACAACCGGCTCTTCATGGCCAGCACGCATTCGCTGTATGCGCTGTATGTGAACGTCAGGGGCGATCGATGAGCTCGGCGCCCCAAGTGACCCGGCGCGAGTTCGGCCGGTTGGCGGATGGCCGCGCGGTGCATGAATACACGCTCGACAACGGCCAGGGCCTGCGGCTGGCTTGCCTTGACTACGGCGGCATCGTCACCAGCATCTGGACGCCGGATCGCGAAGGCCGCAGCGCCAACATCGCGCTGGGCTTCGACAACCTGCCCGACTACCTGCACCGCAACCAGAGCTTCGGCGTGATCGCCGGCCGCTATGCCAATCGCATTGCCGGTGCGCGCTTCGCCATCGATGGCGAGGTCTGCACCGTCGATGCCAACGAGACCAGCGGCAACTGCCTGCACGGTGGCAGCGCAGGCTTCGGCGCGCAGATGTGGGAAGGCGTGATGCACGCGGCGGACGCGCAGGGCCGCGTGAGCCTGGAGCTGCGCCGCACGAGTCCCGACGGCGAGATGGGCTTTCCGGGTGCACTGGATGTGGTCGTGCGCTATACGCTGGAGCCGGGCCAGGTCTGGCGCGTCGACTACGAAGCGCGGACGACGCGGCCCACGCTGTGCAACCTGACCTCGCACGCCTACTTCAACCTTGCCGGCGGCGGCAGCGCGCTCGACCACGAGCTGAGACTGCACGCGAGCCGCTACACCGAGGTGGACGATACCGGCATCCCGATCGAGAACCGCTCGGTGGCCGGCACACGCTTTGATTTCCGCGCGCCGAACCGAGTCGGCGATGCCACGCTGGATCACAGCTGGTTGCTCGACCACCCCTTTGATGGCGCGCTGCATCCCGCCGCCCGGCTTTTCGATGCCGGCAGCGGCCGGGCGATGGAGATGTTCACGACCGAGCCATGCATCCAGTTCTACGCTGGCAAATGGCTGGACGGCTCGCTGCGCGGTCACGGGGGTGAGTTCTACAAGCAAGGCGGCGGCCTGTGCCTGGAGACGCAGCACGCGCCGGATTCACCGAATCGCGAAGGCTCGGATTGGCCCTCAACTGTGCTGCGTCCGGGCGAGGTCTATCGCTCGACGACGGTGCACAAGTTCAGCGTGGAGCGCTGACAACTTAGAGCAGCGTGCCGCCCACCGCCTGCCGCCCCGCCGCAGCGATGGCGTAGCGCACGTGCACGTGGTTCTCGGGCTTGCCGAGCACGGCCGCGACCAAGGCAGTGAGGGCGCGTACCTCGGAGGTGAGGGCCACGCCCTGTGGCGGCTCGCGGTGCAGGATATTGACGAAGACCGGCAGCTCGTCCGGCGGGGGGCCGTTCACGGCGTAATGCCGCGGGTCTTGCGGGTGCAGTCGCACCAGGGTCTGGCCTGGTGGAGACGCCAGCGCCTGGCCTACGGCGTCAGCCAAGCGCTGCGCCAACCCCGGCGCCGGGGCTTCGTAGAGCTCGACGTCGAGGAGGGGCATGGCTTCAGCCGCGGCGGTCAGCCGGCGGAGGGGGCGGCGGGGCCAAAGGCGCGTGGCGCACGACGGTGCGGCCGGAGTTGGTCACGAGGATGACCGGATCGCCCACGGCCAGCGGCGGTTCGGAGCCGATGCCCTGAATGATCTGGCGACGCTCGCCGTTGCGCAGCTGGACGATGATCTCGACGCCGTTTTCCTTGGTGGCGTTGCGCTCGACGGCATTGCCGATCATGGCGCCGGCCACGGCACCGATCACACTGGCGACTGCGCCGTCGCGATAGCCGCCGACATTGCTGCCGGCCACGGCGCCGATCACGCCGCCGGCCATTGCGCCGCCGCCGCTCTGCTGGCCGTCGATGTTGACGGGCCGCACGGACAGCACGGTGGCGTCGATCACGGTGGCCATGCGCTGGGCTTGGTAGGGGTGGACCACGTCCGGATTGGCCGTGACGCAGCCGGACAGGCCAGCCACCAAGGCCGTCGTCAGGAGCGCGATTGCGGGAAGTTTTTTCATCGTCATGATGGTTCCTCGTGCAAGGAGATTGGGCAGACAGCTGCCCAACGTTCAGCCTGCCGCTGGGGTTTACCCCCGACACACGACTTTACCGCGCCGATCGGCCAGCGGAGTTTGTTACGTGTCCAGCGCCCGCTGGACGGCCCCTGTCTCAGGCGTGCAGCCGGCTGGAGCGCGGCACGCTGGCCAGCAAGAACTCCATCTGGTCGGCCAGGATGCGGCGGCCGCGCAAGATCATGTCCTCGTGCAGGCTGGGCACGTAGGGCAGGTAGAGCAGGCTCATGTTCGCCTCCTCCGGCATGCGGTTGCCCTTGCGGCCGTTGCAACTGCGGCAGGCCGTGATGCAGTTCATCCAGGTGTCGTAACCGCCGCGCGAGGTGGGAATGATGTGTTCGCGGGTGAGGTCGTCCGCGTGGACCTTGTGGCCGCAATAGGCGCAGACCTGACGGTCGCGCGCGAAGAGCTTGGGGTTGGACAGTGCCGGCGCCTGGCGCCAGGCCCGAGTGGGTACCGCGCCGCGCACGGCAATGATGGGGTGGACCTCAATGCGGGATTGCTGCCCGGTGATGCGCTGCAGGCCGCCGCGCATCACATGGCAGGGATCACCCAGAGTCCAGGCGACGCCGTCGCTGGCGTAGATCACGGCAGCTTCCTTCGTCGTGATCCAGGCTTGCGGCCGGCCGGAGACATCAAGTTGAAGCACGTCCACAGCACAAACCTCCAGCGGTGAGACTACCTCAAGAGTGCGCACTGACTCAAGCGCCCGACCGTTGTCCACGGGCAATCACCGCGTCATCACCGCGTCATTCGCGGGCCTTGTCGGGACGCTACAACGCGCATGCCGGGCTGAACTTGAGCCGGGCGGGCTCGGCTTGGTTGGGGCGAGTTGAGGCCAATGGGGACTTGGCAAATGCAAAAAAAACTGCAAAATAGCACGACCGTTCGTTTTATTATGCGCGCTGTCATTCCCTGCCACCTGGCGCGATCCGACCCCGAGGCCCTCTTGTCCACTGTGTCCCGCACTCCTGCAGCTGCCCCCAAGCCTCGCGCCAAGACGGCGCGCAGCGTGCGTTCGCTGCAAAAGGGTCAGCAGACCCGGGCGATCATCCTGGAGGCGGCCCTGGGCCTGGCCTCGCACATGGGCCTGGAGGGCTTGTCCATCGGCGCGCTGGCCGATGTGACGCAGATGAGCAAGTCCGGTGTGTTCGCCCATTTCGGCTCGCGCGAGGAGCTGCAGATCGCCGTGGTGACCGAATACCACGCCAAGTTCGAGGAAGAAGTCTTCTTCACCGCCATCCGCGAGCCGCGCGGCCTGCCGCGCCTGAAGGCGATGTTCGCCAACTGGGTGCGCCGCGTGTCGGTGGAAGTCGACTCGGGCTGCATCTACATCAGCGGCGCTGTCGAGTTCGACGACCGGCCCGGCCCGGTGCGCGACGCGCTGGTCGGCATGGTCCACGCCTGGCATGCCGCGCTGAAGAAGGCGATCCAGCTGGCCCAGGAAGTCGGCCATTTGCGCGCCGAAGCGGACATCGAGCAAATCCTGTTCGAGCTGCATGGCCTGATCCTCTCGCTTCATCACGATGCGCGCTTCATGCGCCGCCCGGGCGCCCTCGAGCGCGCCGGCGTGGGCTTCCAGCGCATCATCCGTTTCTATGCCACCGAGACCGGGCTGAAGGTCCTCGGGCGCCATTGAGTTCTCAGCCAAAGCCAAATCACTACACCGAGGAGTCCATCCATGCCGCAATACAACCCGCCCCTGCGCGACATGCAATTCGTGATGCACGAGGTGCTGAACGTCACCGATGAACTCAAGATGCTGCCGGCCCACGCCGACACGGATGCCGACACGATCAACGCCGTGATCGAAGAGGCCGGCAAGTTCTGCGCCGAAGTGCTCTTCCCGCTGAACCTGTCGGGCGACGCCGAAGGCTGCAAGCTCGACAAGACCACGCACGAAGTCACCCCGCCCAAGGGCTTCAAGGAAGCCTACGCCCAGTTCGTCGAAGGCGGGTGGCCTGCGCTGGGCTGCGATCCCGCCTACGGCGGCCAGGGCCTGCCGGTGGTGATCAATCAGGCCGTCTACGAGATGCTCAACTCGGCCAACCAGGCCTGGACGATGTACCCGGGTCTGTCGCACGGCGCCTATGAAGCCCTGCACGCTCACGGCACCGACGAGCAGAAGAAGACCTACCTGCCCAAGCTGACCAGCGGTGAATGGACCGGCACCATGTGCCTGACCGAGCCGCACTGCGGCACCGACCTGGGCCTGCTGCGCTCCAAGGCCGAACCGCAGGCCGACGGCACCTACAAGATCACCGGCCAGAAGATCTTCATCTCGGCCGGCGAGCACGACATGGTCGAGAACATCCTGCACCTGGTGCTGGCCCGCCTGCCCGGAGCGCCCGAAGGGTCCAAGGGCATCTCGCTGTTCCTGGTGCCCAAGTTCCACGTCAAGGCCGACGGCTCGCTGGGCGAGCGCAACCCGGTCTTCTGCACGGGCCTGGAGCACAAGATGGGCATCCACGGCAACGCCACCTGCCAGATCAACCTGGACGGCGCCGTCGGCACGCTCGTGGGCCAGCCGAACAAAGGCCTGATGGCCATGTTTGTGATGATGAACGCCGCCCGTTTGGGCGTTGGCAACCAGTCGCTCGGCCTGACCGAAGTGGCTTATCAAAACGCCGTGGCCTACGCCAAGGATCGCATCCAGATGCGCGCCCTGTCCGGCCCCAAGGCCCTGGACAAGCCGGCCGACCCCATCATCGTGCACCCCGACGTGCGCAAGATGCTGCTGACCGCCCGTGCCTACGCCGAAGGTGGCCGCGCGCTGACCACCTACGTCTCGCTGCAGCTGGACAAGGCCCTGTCCAGCGACGACGAAGACGAGAAGAAGGCCGCCGAAGCCGAAGTCGCCCTGCTGACGCCCATCATCAAGGCCTTCATCACGGACAACGCCTGGATCGCCACCTCGCACTGCATGCAGGTTTTCGGCGGCCACGGCTACATCCACGAGTGGGGCATGGAGCAGTTCGTGCGCGACGCCCGCATCAACATGATCTACGAAGGCACGAACACCGTGCAGTCGCTGGACCTGCTGGGTCGCAAGATCCTCTCCAACAACGGCGCCACGCTCAAGGCCTTCGGCAAGAAGATCGCTGCCTTCGTTGAGGAAGAGGGCACGAGCGAAGCCATGCAGGAATTCATCAACCCGCTGGCCGACATCGGCGACAAGGTCACCAAGCTGACGACCGAGATCGGCATGAAGGCCTTCCAGAATCCTGATGAAGTCGGTGCCGCCGCCGTGGACTATCTGCGCGTCGTCGGCCATATGGTCTACGCTTATTTCTTCGCCCGCATGGCCAAGGTCGCGCTGGAGAAGCAGAACAGCGGCGACACCTTCTATGTGGCCAAGCTGCACACCGCGCGCTTTTATTTCGCCAAGCTGCTGCCCGAGACCGCGTCGCTGATCCGCACGGCACGTGCCGGTCTGCCTTCGCTGATGGACATGGACGAAGCGCTGTTCTGATCGATCTGACGAATTGTTCGTTCCCCTTGCAGTACATAAAACGGAGACATGCATGAAGAAGATCGTTGCGCTGGCCGCTCTCGTGGCACTCAGCTCGCTCGCCCAGGCCCAGCAGGCTTCGCCCGTGGGCCTTTGGAAGACCATCGATGACGATGGCAAGACCGAGAAGTCGCTGGTGCGCATCACCGAGGCCAACGGCGTGCTGACCGGCTCGATCGAGAAGGTGTTCGACACGAGCAAGCCCGGCGCCGTCTGCGACCAGTGCCAGGACGACCGCAAGAACAAGCCCATCGTCGGCCTGCAGATCATCCGCGGCGTCAAGCAAGACGCCGACGACAAGAGCCTGTGGACTGGTGGCGAGATCCTCGATCCCGAGAAGGGCAAGACCTACAAGACCCGCCTGAAGCCCATCGAAGGCGGCAAGAAGCTCGAGATGCGCGGCTACCTGGGCTTCTTCTACCGGACCCAGGTGTGGGTTCGCGCCGAATGATTTGCATCGAATAACGAGTTATTCAAAGGACTACTGAAATGAGTCGATTCCAAGTTCGCAAGGTTGCCGTGCTCGGCGCCGGCGTGATGGGCGCGCAGATCGCCGCCCACCTCGTCAACGTCAAGGTTCCGGTCGTGCTGTTCGATCTTCCCGCCAAGGAAGGCCCGAAGAACGGCATCGTGACCAAGGCCGTCGAAGGCCTGAAGAAGCTCAAACCCGCGCCGCTGGGCGTGGCCGAGAACGCTTCGCTGATCCAGCAGGCCAACTACGAAGAGCACCTCGAGCTGCTCAAGGACTGCGACCTGATCATCGAGGCCATCGCTGAGCGCATGGACTGGAAGCTGGACCTCTACACGAAGATCGCTCCGTTCGTTGCCCCGCACGCGATCGTGGCGTCCAACACCTCGGGCCTGTCGATCACGAAGCTGTCGGAAGTGCTCCCCGAGAACATCAAGCCGCGCTTCTGCGGCATCCACTTCTTCAACCCGCCGCGCTACATGTACCTGGTGGAGTTGATCAACACGCCGACCACCCAGCCGGAAGTGCTGGACCAGCTCGAAGGCTTCGTCACCAGCACGGTTGGCAAGGGCGTCGTGCGCGCGCACGACACGCCCAACTTCGTCGCCAACCGCGTCGGCATCGCCGGCATGATGGCCACGATGATCGAAGCCGAGAAGTTCGGCTTGAGCGTTGACGTCGTCGACGACCTGACCGGCAAGAAGCTCGGCCGCGCTTCCAGCGGCACCTTCCGCACGGCCGACGTCGTGGGCCTGGACACCATGGCCCACGTCGTCAAGACGATGCAGGACAACCTCAAGGACGACCCGTTCTACTCGACCTACGCCACGCCCAAGGTGCTGGCCGGGCTGATCGAAAAGGGCGCGCTGGGCCAGAAGACCGGCGCCGGCTTCTACAAGAAGGTTGGCAAAGAAATCCAGCGCCTGGACTTCGCCACCGGCGAGTACGTGCCGAGCGGCGGCAAGGCCGACGAGATCGTCGCCCGCATGCTGAAGAAGGGTCCGGCCGACCGCATCAAGCTGCTGCGCGAATCGAGCAACCCGCAGGCCCAGTTCCTGTGGTCCATCCTGCGCGACAGCTTCCACTACGTCGCGGTTCACCTCGACACCGTGGCCGACACGGCCCGCGAGATCGACTTCGCCATGCGCTGGGGTTTCGGCAGCAGCCAAGGCCCGTTCGAGCTGTGGCAGGCCGCAGGCTGGAAACAAGTCGCTGAGTGGATCGCTGCCGACATCGCCGAAGGCAAGACGCTTGCAAGTGCCCCGCTGCCCAAGTGGGTCACTGAAGGCGCCGTGGCCGAAGCCGGTGGCGTGCACACGCCGCAGGGTTCGTGGAGCGCCGCAGAAGGCAAGTTCAAGCCGCGCCACAAGCTGCCCGTGTACGAGCGCCAGGCTTTCGGCGAATCGCTGTTCGGTGAGGGCGCTGCAGAGCCTCTGAAGTCGGGCACCGAGGAGTTCAAGAACGAAGAGATCCGCGTCTGGAGCCTGGACGGCGAAGTGCTGATCGCCTCGATCACCGCCAAGCTGCACCTGATCAGCCCGGCCGTGACCGAAGGCCTTACCAAGGCCGTTGAGATCGCCGAGGCCAAGTACAAGGGCCTGGTGCTCTGGTCGCCGGACGACGTGTTCTCGGCTGGCGCCAACCTCGAATCGCTGATGCCCGTGTTCATGAAGTCGGGCTCCAAGGGCATCGCCCCTGAAGTGCTGAAGCTGCAGACGCTGATGCTGCGCCTGCGCTACTCGAACGTGCCGGTCGTCGCCGCGATGCGCGGCCTGGCACTGGGCGGTGGCTGCGAGCTGTCGGTCTACTGCGACCGCCGCGTCTCGCACATGGAGTGCTACACCGGCCTCGTCGAAGTTGGCGTGGGCCTGGTGCCTGCCGGTGGCGGCCTGACCTACGTCGCCCGGCGCGCCGCCGAAATGGCCTCGGCCGGCAACTCGGGCGCCGATGTGTTCGCCTTCCTCAAGGACGGCTTCACCTCGGCCGCCACGGCCAAGGTCGGCACCTCGGCGCTGGAGAACAAGAAGAACGGCTACCTGATCGACGGCGATGTGATCGTCCCGAACAAGGACGAGCTGCTCTTCGTCGCCACGGCCCAGGCCAAGGCCATGGCCGACTCCGGCTACCGCGCACCGATGCGCAGTCAGATCACGGTCGCCGGCCGCTCGGGCATCGCCACCATCAAGAACCAGCTCGTCAACATGCGTGACGGCGGCTTCATCAGCGCGCACGACTTCCACATCGGTGCCCTGATCGCCGAAGTGGTCTGCGGCGGCGAAGTCGAGGCCGGCTCGGTGGTGAACGAGGAATACCTGATGTCGCTGGAGCGCAAGCACTTCTGCGCCCTGCTGGACAGCCCGAAGACGCAAGAGCGAATCATGGGCATGCTGCAGACCGGCAAGCCGGTGCGCAACTAAACAGCGGCCACGCAAGGAACCAACATGAGCAAGCAAGTTCAAGAAGCCTACATCTGCGCTGCCACCCGCCTGCCCATCGGCAAGTCGGGCCGCGGTTACTACAAGAACACGCGTCCTGAAGAGATGCTGGTCAGGGCCATCCAGGCCGCCATGGCACAAGTGCCGGGCCTGGACCCAGCCGTGATCGAAGACGCCATCATCGGCTGCTCCTTCCCCGAAGGTGAGCAGGGCATGAACATCGCCCGCGTGGCGGCAGTGCTCTCGGGCCTGCCCAACACGGTCGGCGGCGTGACGGTCAATCGCTACTGCGCCTCGGGCATCACGGCCCTGGCCATGGCGGCCGATCGCGTCCGCGTCGGCGAGTCCGAAGTGATGATCGCCGGTGGCGTCGAATCGATGAGCATGGTGCCCATGGGCGGCAACAAGCCGTCGATGCCGCCCGCCATCTTCGAGCGCGACGAGAATATCGGCCTGGCCTACGGCATGGGCCTGACGGCCGAGAAGGTGGCCGATCAGTGGAAGGTCTCGCGCGAAGCGCAGGACGCCTTCGCGCTCGAGTCGCATCAGCGCGCCCTCAAGGCCATCGCCGCTGGCCACTTCAAGGACGAGATCACGCCCTTCGAAGTGATCACGCGTTCGCCCAACCTGGCCGATGGTTCCATCAGCACCAAGAAGCGCATCGTCGACATTGACGAAGGCCCGCGCGCCGACACCTCGCTGGAAGGCCTGGCCAAGCTGCGCCCCGTGTTCGCCGCCAAGGGCAGCGTCACGGCCGGCAACAGCTCGCAGACGTCTGACGGCGCTGGCGCCCTGGTCGTGGCTTCTGAAGCCGCCGTCAAGCGCTTCGGCCTGACGCCGCTGGCCCGCTTCGTGTCCTTCGCCGTGCGCGGCGTGCCGCCGCACATCATGGGCATCGGCCCGATCGAAGCCATCCCCGCTGCGCTCAAGGCCGCCGGCATCAAGGCTCAGGACCTGGGCTGGGTCGAGCTGAACGAAGCCTTCGCCGCTCAATCGCTGGCCGTGCTGAACGACCTCGACAGCAAGGGCATCGTGCTGGACCGCTCCAAGGTCAACCCGAACGGTGGCGCCATCGCCCTGGGCCATCCGCTGGGCGCCACCGGCGCGATCCGCGCAGCCTCGGTCATCCACGGCCTGCGCCGTACCGGCGAGAAGTACGGCATGGTGACGATGTGCGTCGGCGCCGGCCAGGGCGCCGCGGGCATCATCGAGCGTCTGTAAGCCGATGGAGCTGCGCTGCGAAGACGGAGCGCAGCTCGCCGCCGAGCTGTATGGCGATCCGGCCACGGCCCACGCGGGCCTGGTGATCGCGCCGGCCATGGGCGTGGCGCAGCGCTTCTACGCCGACTTCGCGCGCTGGATGGCCGCACAAGGCTTCGTCGTGCTGAGCTTCGACTACCGCGGCATGGGTGCCTCGCGTCCGCCTGCGTTCAAGGCTTCGCTGCGCGGCTTCGAGACCGACATCCCGACCTGGGCGAAGCTTGACGCCGCCGCGGCGCTGGCTGAGATGCAGCGCTTGCTCGGCGATGACCGTCCGCTGCACTGGCTCGGCCATTCGCTGGGCTCGCAGATCGTGGGCATGCTGCCGGGGCGGGAGCGCATCGCCAGCGTGGTCACCATCGCCGGCGGTTCCGGCTACTGGCGCGAGAACGCCGCTCAGCTCAAGCGGTATGTCTGGCTGCTGTGGTGGGTCCTCGTGCCCGTGCTGGTGCCGCTGTTCGGCTACTTCCCCGGCAAGCGCCTGCGCATGGTGGGTGACTTGCCGCGCGGCGTGATCCGCCAATGGCGCCGCTGGTGCCTGCATCCCGATTACCTGATGGGTGAGGGCGGTTCGGCACTGCGGGAGCAGTACGCCGCGCTCAAGACCCGCATCCTGTCCCTCTCGTTCACGGACGACGAGTTCATGTCTCGCCGCAACATCGAATCCCTGCACGGCTTCTACAGCGGTGCCGAGGTCGAGTTGCGCCGCATCGCACCCGGCGATGTCGGCGCGCGGCGCATCGGGCACATGGGCTTCTTCCGTACCCCTTTCCAATCGAGCCTCTGGCCGCAAGCGGCAAAATGGCTGCAAGGAGAATCCGCATGACCATCAAGACCCACACGCTCAACGGCGTGGCGACGATCGAAATCGCCCGCCCCGAGAAGAAGAACGCCATCACGGCGGACATGTACTCGGCCATGGCCGATGCGCTGACCGCCGCCAATGCCGAAGGCAGCGTGCGCGCCGTGCTGATCCACGGCCAGCCCACCATGTTCACCTCGGGCAACGACCTGGAAGACTTCATGGCCCGCCCGCCGCGCGGCGACGATGCTCCGGTGTTCCAGTTCATGCGCGCGCTGCTGGCCTGCGAGAAGCCCGTGGTCGCTGCCGTCACCGGCCCGGCCATCGGCATCGGCACGACGATGCTGCTGCACTGCGACCTGGTCTATGTGGCCGACGACGCCCGCCTGGCCATGCCTTTCGTGAGCCTGGGCCTGGTGCCCGAGTTCGGCTCCAGCCTGGCCGTGCCTCGCCTGATCGGCCAGCGCAAGGCCGCCGAGCTGCTGATGCTGGGCCAGCCCTTCACGGGCGAGCAAGCGGTGGAGTTCGGCATCGCCAACTCGGTGCTGCCGGCGGGCGAAGTGGTGAACCACGCGCGCCGCATTGCAGAGCGTTTCAACGGCCTGGCACCCAGCGCCGTGCGCGAGACCAAGCGCCTGATGCGCGCGCCGGATGCCGCGCAGCTGATGGAAGTCATCAAGACCGAGGCAGAGATCTTCGGTGCCAAGCTGCGTTCGCCCGAAGCGCAGGAAGCCTTCCAGGCCTTCTTCCAGAAGCGCCAGCCGGACTTCAGCAAGTTCAGCTGAAGCCGGCCGGGGCGGCTGCGCGATCAGTCTTTCGGGATTTCGCGCGGCTTGCCTTGGTCGTCGATTGCGACGAAGGTCAGGTTCGCCTCCGTGACCTTCACATGGTGCGGATTGGCCGGGTTGCGCTCGGCCTCCACTTCCACATGCACGGTCACCGAGGTGCGGCCGACGCGCACGACCGTGGCGTAGAAGCTCAGCAGATCGCCGACCGAGACGGGCTGCTTGAAGACGAATTCGTTGACCGCCACCGTGGTCACGCGGCCACGCGAAATGCGGATGGGCAGGACCGATGCGGCCAAGTCCACCTGGGCCATGATCCAGCCGCCGAAGATGTCGCCGTTGGCGTTGGCATCGGAGGGCATGGGAATGACGCGCAGCACCAAATGGCGTTCTGTCGTGTCGATTTTGGTCTTGTCGGTCATGATGTGGGGAAGTTCTGTCGTTGCCTCGATTGTCTAACGCCCTGTTCACATGCGCTCGCGTTCCGCTGCAAAACCCCAGCCTTCCCAAGCCCCTGCCGGTCCGCGCAAGGACTGGCCCACCGTCCAGCGCCTGCTCGGCTACCTCTGGAACTACCGCTGGCGCGTGGCGTTAGCGCTGGCCTTCATGCTGGGTGCACGCCTGGCCAATGTCGGCGTGCCGGTGCTGCTCAAACACCTGATCGACAGCCTGGACCTCAAGCCGGGCTCGCCGCAGAGCCTGTTGGTGGTGCCTGTGGGCCTGCTGCTGGCGTATGGTCTGCTGCGCCTGTCGACCTCGCTGTTCTCCGAGGCGCGCGAGCTGATCTTCGCCAAGGCCACCGAGGGCACGGCGCGGGCGATCTCGCTGCAGGTGTTTCGGCATCTGCACGATCTCTCCTTGCGCTTTCACCTGGAGCGCCAGACCGGCGGCATGACGCGCGACATCGAGCGCGGCACGCGGGCCGTCAATTCGCTGATCAGCTACTCGCTCTACAACATCATTCCAACGCTGATCGAGGTGGCCCTGGTGCTGGGCCTGCTGGCGTGGAAGTTCGATGCCGTCTTTGCGCTGATCACGGGCGGCGCGCTGGTGTTCTACATCGCGTTCACCGTCACGGTGACGGAATGGCGCACCAAGTTCCGTCGCACGCTCAATGAGCTGGATTCGGTGGCTCACACCAAGGCGATCGACTCGCTGCTGAACTACGAGACGGTCAAGTACTTCAACAACGAGGATTTCGAGGCGCGGCGCTACGACGAGAGCCTGGAAAAGCTGCGCCGCGCGCAGCTCAAATCGCAGCAGACGCTCTCGATCCTCAACACCGGGCAGCAGCTGATCATCGCGGCGGCGCTGGTGGGCATGCTCTGGCGCGCCACCGAAGGCGTGGTGGCCGGGCACATCAGCCTGGGCGACCTGGTGATGATCAACGCCTTCATGATCCAGCTGTACATCCCGCTGAACTTCCTCGGCGTGATCTACCGGGAGATCAAGCAGGGCTTGACCGACCTCGACAAGATGTTCGTGCTGCTGGAGCGCGAACGCGAGGTGGCCGATGCGTCTCATGCCACTGAACTGCAGGTGGCCGGCGCGGCCGTGCGATTCGAGGATGTGAGCTTTGCCTACGACCCCGAGCGGCCCATCCTGCACGGCGTGAGCTTCGAGATCCCAGCCGGACGCAAGGTGGCCGTGGTGGGCCCGAGCGGTTCGGGCAAGAGCACCTTGGCGCGACTGCTCTACCGCTTCTACGATGTGGATTCGGGCGCGATCCGCATCGACGGGCAGGACATCCGCGCCGTCACGCAGGCCTCGCTGCGCCGCGCCATCGGCATCGTGCCGCAGGACACGGTGCTGTTCAACGACACCGTGGCCTACAACATCGCCTACGGCCGGCCCGGTGCAACGCAGGCGGAGGTCGAAGCAGCCGCGCAAGCCGCGCACATCCACGCCTTCATCGCCGGAACGCCCAAGGGCTACGAGACCATGGTGGGCGAGCGCGGGCTCAAGCTCTCGGGCGGCGAGAAGCAGCGCGTGGCCATCGCGCGCACGCTGCTGAAGAACCCGCCGCTGATGATTTTCGACGAGGCGACTTCGGCGCTCGATTCACGCAACGAGCGCGCCATCCAGGCCGAACTGGACAGCGCCGGCCAGGGCAAGACGGTGCTGGTGATCGCGCACCGGCTCTCGACCGTCGTCGATGCCCACGAGATCTTGGTGCTGGAGGCTGGCCGCATCGTCGAGCGTGGCCATCACCAGGAGCTGATGGCGTTGAACGGCGTCTACGCCCGCATGTGGCGGCTGCAGCAGAGCGCTGGCGAGCGCCCCGCGATCAACGTGGAAGCTGCTGCCGGCGCCGCTGGTTGAGCGCCGCCAGGCCGGCGAGCGCGCGCAGGCTCATCCGTGCCGTGCCGTGCCGTGCCGTGCCGTGCTCCGGTCCGGGACTGGTGACGCTGACTGACGCTGACGATGGCGAGGCTCGGGATCTGCTTCATGGGTGAGGCTCCTGACGGCATATATCGCTGTCGTTCGGAAATATGTAGCCAGGGGCAAGGAAGGATTTCGCAGCCTCGCACTTTCGGGCTAGGGGCTGTACCTCAAGCCGGCGATGTACGAACTGACAGGGCGCCGGCAGGACGCGCAGCTAAACTGCCGGCGTGGAAACCAAGTGGCTTGAAGATTTCGTCAGCCTGGCGGAGACGCGCAGCTTCTCGCGTTCGGCCAAGGCTCGGCACGTGACCCAGCCGGCGTTCTCGCGCCGCATCCAGGCGCTGGAAGCCTGGGCGGGGGTCGATCTGGTCGATCGCTCGTCCTACCCGACGCGGCTGACCGGCGCCGGCGAAACGCTGCTGGCGCAGGCCGTGGACATCCTGGGCGACTTGCAAGCCACGCGCAACATGCTGCGCAGCCACCAGTCGGCCAGCGACGACATGATCGAGTTCGCCGTGCCGCACTCGCTGGCCTTCAGCTTCTTCCCGCACTGGCTGATGGAGCTGCGCCAGCGCTTTGGCGGGCTCAAGAGCCGGCTGATCGCCTCGAACGTGCACGACGCCATGCTGCAGCTCAGCGAAGGCAACTGCGATCTGTTGGTCGTCTACCACCATGCCAGCCAGCCGCTGCAGCTCGACCCGGAGCGCTACGAGATGGCCTCGCTGGGCAGCGAGCTGCTGTCCGCCTACGCCAAGGCCGACGCCAAGGGCCAGCCACTGTTCAGCCTGCCCGGCCGGCCGGGGCAGAAGATCCCCTTCCTGGCCTATGCCTCCGGCGCCTACCTGGGCCAGATGGTCGAGCTGATCGTCAAGCTGGCCGATGTCCCGCTGAACCTGGACGCCCTCTACCAGACCGACATGGCCGAAAGCCTCAAGGCGATGGCGCTCGAAGGCCACGGCCTGGCCTTCCTGCCGGCCAGTTCGGTGGCCAAGGAACTGCGCGCCGGCAGCCTCGTGCAAGCGGCGCGGCCGGGCGAGTTCGAACTGGCGATGGAGCTACGTATTTACCGCGAGAAGCCGGCACTGTCGCGCCGCAACAAAGCGGCGGCGCTTGCACTGTGGGATTCGCTGGTGGCCTGAGCCCGTTCATGGAATCATGCAGGCCTTGCATGATCCGTGCAAACCCGAATCGGCACCTCGGAAGCCGTGTGGTCCGATTGCCATCTTCCCGTCCCCTGTCTCTCTGTCTCTCAGGAGCCCCCAATGAAGAAAACCCTGCTTGCTCTTGCCCTCACTGCCATGACCCTGGGCACGGCGCATGCCGAAGACACCCTGGCGAAGATCAAGGCCAGCGGCTCGATCAGCCTCGGCGTGCGTGATTCCTCGGCGCTGTCGTACACGCTGGGCAATGACAAGTACGTCGGTTTCCACACCGAGATGGCCGAGCGCATCATCGCCGACCTGAGCAAGGCCGCCGGCAAGAAGCTGGACATCAAGTACACGCTGGTGACCTCGCAGAACCGCATCCCGCTGGTGCAGAACGGCACCGTGGATCTGGAGTGCGGCTCCACCACCAACAATGCGGCGCGCCAGAAGGACGTGGACTTCGCCTACACGACCTACGTTGAAGTCGTGCGCATCGCCGTGCACGCCAACTCCGGCATCAAGAGCATCAAGGACCTGAACGGCCGCTCGGTCGCCACGACCACCGGCACCACCTCGGTCCAGACCCTGCGCAAGAACGAACGCGCCCAGGGCATCGACTTCAAGGAGGTCTACGGCAAGGACCACGCCGACAGCTTCCTGCTGCTGGAATCGGGCCGTGCTGACGCCTTCGTGATGGACGGCTCCATCCTGGCCAAGAACATTGCATCGTCCAAGAACCCGGGTGAATTCAAGATCGTCGGCGAGGAACTCTCGGTCGAGCCGATCGCCTGCATGGTGCGCAAGGACGACGCTGCCTTCCTGAAGGCCGTGGACGAATCCATCCTCCGCCAGATCAAGGACGGCTCGCTGTCCAAGCTGTACGACAAGTGGTTCACGCAGCCGATCCCCCCGACGAACCGCTCGCTCAATCTGCCGATGAGCGAAGCCACGAAGGCGGCTTGGGCGAATCCGAACAACAAGCCGATGGAAGACTACGCCAAGAAGTAAGGCGGTAGAAAGATGAGCACGACGCCCGCGCGGAGCGGGCGTCGTGTTTTGTAGAGCAACAAGACCGCTGCGAGGTTTTTGATGGCGAGTTGGGATTGGCAGGTCTACTGCCGGGATACGGTCACGGGTGAAGCCGTGGCGGGTTGCATGGCGACGGGCCGCGATCAGACCTATCTGCAATGGATGCTGCAGGCCTGGGGCACGACCGTGACGGTTTCGCTTTCGGCTCTGCTGGTCGCCTTGATCGTTGGCTCCGTGATTGGCGTGATGCGCACGCTGCCGAACAGCCCCCGACTCGTCGCTTTCGGCAATGCATGGGTCGAACTGTTTCGCAACATTCCGCTGCTGGTACAGATCTTCCTCTGGAACTACGTTGTCCCGGATCTGATCCCTGGCACTCACAATCCGTCGCCGCTGGTCCTGGTGATCCTGGGCCTGGGGTTCTTCACCTCGGCCCGCATTGCCGAGCAACTTCGCTCGGGCATCCAGGCCTTGCCGCGCGGCCAACGCTACGCTGGCATGGCGCTGGGTTTCACCACGCCGCAGTACTACCGCTACGTCCTGCTGCCGATGGCCTATCGCATCATCATGCCGCCGCTGACCAGCGAATCGATGAACATCTTCAAGAACTCGGCCGTGGCCTTTGCCGTGTCCATCCCCGAGCTCGCGCAGTTCTATCTGCAAGGTAGCGAGGAAACCGGGCGCCTGTTTGAAATTTATCTGGGCGTGCTGGCCGCGTATTTTGTGACCGCCATGCTCGTCAACCGAATCATGGTCTTCGTCGAGCGGCGCTTGCGCGTGCCCGGCATGGTGGCCGCCGGCGGCGCGGGAGGCCACTGATGAATACCGAAGTTGCTTCCATCTTCAGCTGGGAAGTCTTTTCGGCCTTCGCGCTCAAGGGCCTTTACTACAGCTTGTTCCTGACCTTCATTGCGACGGTGGGCGGTGTCTTTTTCGGCACCATCCTGGCCTTGATGCGGCTCTCCGGCCAATCGTGGCTTGACCTGCCCGCTGCGGCCTACGTCAATGGCATGCGTTCAATGCCGCTGGTGATGGTGATTCTGGGGTTCTACCTGCTCGTGCCCTATGCGATCGGCCGCCCGATCGGCGCAGAGTATTCGGCCATCATCACCTTCATCGCCTTCGAGGCCGCGTACTTCAGTGAAATCATGCGTGCGGGCATCCAGTCCATTTCGCGCGGCCAGATGTACGCCGGCCAGGCGCTGGGCATGACCTATTCGCAGAACATGAAGCTGGTGGTGCTGCCGCAGGCCTTCCGCAACATGCTGCCGGTGCTGCTCACGCAGACCATCATCCTGTTCCAGGACACCTCGCTGGTCTACGCCATCGGCGCCTACGACCTGCTCAAGGGCCTGGAGACAGCCGGCAAGAACTATGGCCAAGTCAAACACGCCTACATCTTTGCTGCCGTCATCTACTTCATCATCTGCTCGCTGCTGTCGTATCTCGTGAAACGACTGCACAAGAAGATCGCCATCATTCGCTGAGAGCCCCGCGCCATGATTGACATCAACAACATCTCCAAGTGGTACGGCAGCTTCCAGGTGCTGACCGATTGCACGACCCACATCGCCAAGGGCGACGTCGTCGTGGTCTGCGGCCCTTCGGGCTCCGGCAAGTCCACGCTGATCAAGACCGTCAATGCGCTCGAGCCCTTCCAGAAGGGTGACGTCAGCGTGGACGGCATCTCGCTCTCCGACCCGAAGACCAACCTGCCCAAGCTGCGCTCGCGCGTGGGCATGGTGTTCCAGCACTTCGAGCTGTTCCCGCACCTCTCGGTGACCGAGAACCTCACGATCGCGCAGATCAAGGTGCTGGGCCGCTCAATGTCTGACGCCAAGGAGCGCGGCCTCAAGATGCTCGACCGCGTGGGCCTGTCGGCGCACAAGGACAAGTTCCCCGGGCAGCTCTCCGGCGGCCAGCAGCAACGCGTGGCGATTGCCCGCGCGCTGTCCATGGATCCGATCGTGATGCTGTTCGACGAGCCCACCTCGGCGCTCGATCCCGAGATGGTTGGCGAAGTGCTGGACGTGATGGTCAAGCTCGCGCACGAAGGCATGACGATGATGTGCGTGACCCACGAGATGGGCTTTGCCCGCAAGGTCTCCAACCGCGTGATCTTCATGGACGCCGGCAAGATCATCGAGGACTGCACGAGCGCGGACTTCTTCGGCAAGCCCGAAGAGCGCTCGCCGCGTGCCAAGGACTTCCTGGCCAAGATCCTCCAGCACTGAGTGGGACAATCAGGGCCATGAATGCCCTGACCCTCACCCGACCCGACGACTGGCACCTGCACGTCCGCGACGAAGTGGCCATGCAAAGCGTCGTGCCCTACACGGCGCGCCAGTTTGCCCGCGCCATCATCATGCCCAACCTGCGCCCGCCCGTGACCACGGCGGCCCAGGCCGTGGCCTACCGTGAACGCATCCAGGCTGCGGTGCCCGTCGGCGTGGACTTCACGCCGCTGATGACGATGTACCTGACCGACAACACGCCGGTCGAGGAAATCGCCCGGGCCAAGGAAGCCGGCGTCGTCGCGCTCAAGCTCTATCCGGCCGGTGCCACCACCAACAGCGATGCGGGCGTGACCGACATCCGCAAGACCTACAAGACGCTGGAGGCCATGCAGAAGGCCGGCCTGCTGCTGCTGGTCCACGGCGAAGTGACTGATGCCGACATCGACATCTTCGACCGCGAAGCCGTCTTCATCGATCGCGTGATGCGCCCGCTGCGCGCCGACATGCCCGAGCTGAAGGTCGTGTTCGAGCACATCACGACCAAGGAAGCCGCCGAGTACGTGATGGGCGCCGATGCCTTCACCGCCGCCACGCTCACGCCGCAGCACCTGCTCTACAACCGCAACGCCATCTTCATGGGCGGCCTGCGTCCGCACTACTACTGCCTGCCGGTGCTCAAGAGCGAGGAGCACCGCCGCGCGCTGCTCAAGGCCGCGACCTCCGGCTCGCCTAAGTTCTTCCTCGGCACCGACAGCGCCCCGCATGCCGGCCAGATGAAGGAGAACTCGGTCTGCGCGGCCGGCTGCTTCACCGCGCTGTCGGCGCTGGAGCTCTACGCCGAGGCCTTCGAGTCAGTGAACGCACTCGACAAGCTCGAGGCCTTTGCCAGCTTCCACGGCCCGGACTTCTACGGCCTGCCGCGCAACACCGGCACGGTCACCTTGCAGAAGCAGAGCTGGAGCGTGCCCGAGCGGCTGCCCTTCGGCGCCACCGAGATCAAGCCGCTGCGCGGCGGCGAGGACCTCGGCTGGCGTCTTGTTTGAGATCGACTGGTCCGCCCCCTGGCTCGCGCCGTATTGCGAGCAGGGCAGGGCGCTCCACGAGCGCGTCCTGGCGGGTGAGCGCGTCCACGCGGCGCTTGGCGAGCGCTTCGTCTCCGCCGAGGCACTGCCTCCCGGCGAGGCCTACGAAGCCTTCGTCGCTCGCACCGGCCTGATCCCGACACGCGACAACGCGCATGATTTCTTCAACGGCCTCGTCTGGCTGCGCCATCCGGCGCTGAAGACGCGGCTCAACGGCTGGCATGCGCTAACGCTCGAAACCGACGGCGTGCAAGGTCAGCGCGGCGCGTTGCGCGATGCGGCCACCGTCTTCGACGAAAACGGCGCCGTGCTCGATGCCCCACCCGAGCTCTGCCAAGCCCTGCGCGAGCGCGACTGGCTGCGCCTCTTCATCGAGCTGCGCCCGCTGTGGCGCGAGGCACGCCTGACCCTGGTGGGCCACGCCCTGCTCGAAAAACTCTGCGCGCCGCGCAAGCCGATCTGCGCCCACGTGGTCTTCTCCGAGCCCACGGAGGCTGACGGGCTGGCCGCCAAGCCCTTTCACCCGCTGCCTGTGCTGGGCGTGCCCGGGTGGTGGCCGGCCAACGAGGTGGTGGATTTTTACGCCGACCGCGGCGTTTTCCGACCCAGGGGCCTTGCGCAAACCGGCTAGCATCGGCTCCTGATCGAAGGAGAAATGCTCTTGCTGCGTTCGCTGTCCATCCTGATCCTGATCCTGGCGCTGGGCCTGAGTGCCACCGGCCAGGCGGCGCCCAAGTCCCCGCCGGGGCCGGTGGTGCCCATGCCTCCGGCGCCTGCGGCCTCCGCGCCGCAGAACCAGGCTGTCTCGGCCAGCGCTCGGCGCATCTACGACAAGAGCCGCAGCCAGCTGCTGCAGATCCGCACGCTGCTCAAGACGCAGGACAGCCAGGCCTCGGTCGGCTCGGGCTTCCTGGTCGGCGATGGCGATCGCATCATCACGAATTACCACGTCGTCAGCCAGATGGCGCTGGAGCCCGAGCGCTATCGCCTGCGCTTTGCCACCACCGACGGGCAAGAAGGCGCGCTGGAGCTGCTGGACATCGACGCCCGCCACGACCTGGCCATCCTGCGCCCCGTTGCCGCCGACGCCAAGCTGCTGGCCGGCCACGGCGCGCTGGCCTTCCGGCCGCGCGCCGATTCGCTGTCCAAGGGCGACCGCATCTACTCGATGGGCAAGCCGCTGGACGTGGCCTTCTCCATCGTCGAGGGCAACTACAACGGCCTGGTCGAGCGCAGCTTCGATCCGCTGATCTACTACTCCGGCTCCATCAACGCCGGCATGAGCGGCGGCCCGGTGGTCGACGAAGACGGCCGCGTCGTCGGCGTCAACGTCTCGGCCATGTTCTTCGCCCAACAGATGAGCTTTCTGGTGCCGGGGCCCTTCGCGGAGGACCTCTACAAGAAGAGCCGCGACGCCAAGCCCATCACCACGGCCGTGTGGCCGCGCCTGCGCGACCAGGTCATGGCCTATCAGGAGGAGCTGACCCAGGCCTTCATCAAGCAGCCCTGGCGCTCGGCCGGTCCGGGCCGCTACCGCCTGCCGGTGCCGCAGGAAGATTTCATGCGCTGCTGGGGTGGTGGATCCGCGGCCGACAGCAAGGGCCTGGAGTACCAGCGCTCACAATGCCGCATGGAGCACGCGCTCTACATCAGCGGGGGCCTGCAGACGGGCTATCTCGACGTCCAGCACGAGAACTACGACGGCAGCAAGCTCGGCGCGCTGCGCTTTGCCAAGATCTACACGGGCAGCTTCCGCAACGAGCGCATGGGCGCTTCCAACAAGGTCAGCACCGCGCCCTTCTGCCGCGAGGAGTTCGTCGATCGCGACGGCCTGCCGCTGCGCGCTGTGGTCTGCATGTCGGCCTATCGCAAGCTCGAAGGCCTGTACAACCTGTCGGTCCTGGTGACCACGGTGGATGCGTCCACCGAAGGCGCGCTGGGCCGCTTCAACGCGCCGGGCGTGTCCTTCGACAACGCGCTCAAGCTCACGTCTCACTACCTGAACGGATTTGCATGGGCGGTGAAGCAATGACCCGGGGCGTGATTGAAATCCTGGACCGTGAAGGTCAGGTGCGCGCCGCCTTCAAGCCGCGGTTGCCGGAAGGCGAGGGCGCTGCGCTGCGCATCGGCCGCTCGCCGGCCTGCGACATCGTGCTGGACGACACCCACGTGGCCGGCGAGCACGCCGAACTGCGCCTGACCGAGCAGGGCCTTGCCCTCGTGCTGCTGCCCAGCCTCAACGGCGGCTGGATCGGCGAAAAGCGCCTCGCGGCCGGCGAGTCCGCGGCGCTCGGCGCTGAAGCGCTTTTCCAGCTCGGTGCCACGCACCTGCGCTGGCGCTCGGTCGACGCGCCGTTGGCGCCCGAAGTGCCGCTGGCCCATCACCAGCACCGCACCGTGCCGCGCAGCCTCTGGTGGGGTCCGGGCCTGATCCTGCTGTGGCTGGCGCTGACGAGCCTGGACCGCTGGCTGGCCAGCGACCCTGGCGGCAAGCTGATCGACTACGCCTGGCCGCTGCTCGGGCCGCTGGCTGCCGTGCTGGCCTGGGCCGCCGTGTGGGCGCTGGTCACCCAGCTCTTCCAGCGCCGCTTCCCCTTCGGCAAGCACCTGCGCCGCGTGGTCGTGTGGCTGTGCGTGATGGAGGGCATCGACTACCTGCTGCCTGGCCTGGCCTACGCCTTCTCGGTGCCGCGCCTGGCGGCGTTGTCCGAGCTGATCATGCCCGTGGCTGCCACCTTCCTGATCTGGTGGCATGCCTCGCTGGTGTGGCCACGCGCGCGGCGCAGCATGGCCGTCGCCATGGGCGTGCTGCTGGCACTGGGCCTGGGCCTGCGCATGGCGCAGCGCACCGATGAGCAGCACCTCTTCGGCCCGCGCTACCTCAGCGCGCTGCCGCCGCCGGCCGTTCGCATGGTCAAGCCCGTGTCGCCCGAAAAGCTGCTGCAGGAGATGAAGGACATGCGCGGCCCGCTCGACAAGATGGCCAAGAAGGACAACGACACGGCGGCTGGCGCGTCTGAGGAAGAAGACTGATGAGCGGTTTGGCGGATGGCAGCGATCACCTGCTGATCTGCGGCTTCGTGCTGCGCCCGGGCGAGGCCGGGCGTGCTGTCGATCTGGCCGGCGCGGAGTCCTGGATCGCTGGCGTGCGTGCGCCGGGCGAGTTCCTGTGGCTGCACATCAACCTCAGCGACGCCAAGGCGCAACGCTGGCTGCAGGACCATCAGACGGGGCTCGAGCTCGCGCCGGAGTTCTTCGACACGCTGCAGCAGGGCTCGCGCTCCACGCGCATCGAGGACGCGGCCGACAAGCTGATCGCCGTTGTCAACGACGTGGCCTACGAGTTCAGCTTCGACCCGTCCGACATCGCCACGCTGTGGATGAACGTCAGCGCCCGCGTGGTCGTGAGCGCGCGGCTGCACCCCTTGCGCTCGATCGACCGGCTTCGCAGCAATGTGCGCGAAGGCCTGCCCATGGCCTCCACGGCCGAGCTGCTCACGCGGCTGCTGCAGGACCAGGCCGACGTGCTCGCCCGCATCGTGCGCGAGGCGACCCTGCCCATCGACAGCGTGGAAGACCGCTTGCTCGGCGGCAAGCTGCAAGAGAAGCGCGCCGAACTCGCGCGCATGCGCCGCGTGCTCGTGCGCCTGCAGCGCCTGCTGGCGCCCGAGCCGGGATCGCTGTTTCGCCTGCTGCGCCAGCCGCCGCCCTGGATGACGGCGCTGGACCGGGATGAGTTGCGCCAGGCCAGCGAGGAGTTCTCGCTGGTGCTGCGCGACATGGCTTCGCTGGAAGAGCGCATCAAGCTGCTGCAGGAAGAAGTGGCGGCGCAGGTCAGCGAGCAGACCAACCGCAGCCTCTTCACCCTGACCATCGTCACCGTGCTGGCCCTGCCGATCAACATCGTTGCGGGCCTGCTGGGCATGAACGTGGGCGGCATTCCGCTCGCGCAGGAGCCGCACGGCTTCGCGGTGATCGTGGCGCTGGTGATCGCCTTCACCGCGCTGGCGGCGTGGTGGGCGTTCAGGAAGCGCGATTGAGCTTGCGGCTCTAAGGCCGCGCGGCCGCGAACTCGGCCTTGATGAAGTCCTCGTGCGTCGGCATCGATTCGACGCAGCGACGCAGCGACGCATCAGCTGCTCAATCCCGTTCGCCATCTCCTGGATCTGCGGCAGCGTCATGTTGTCGACCAGCGGGTGATAGGCGCGCGGCTCGACGCGCTGGCCGATCAGCACCTGCAGCCAGCTCGAGGGCCCGAACAGGTCCTTGTCGTCCGGGAACAGCCGGCCGTTGCTGCGGAACAGGTCCATCTTTCGCTGCAAGGTCTCGGGGACGGCCATGTCGCGGCACTGGATCCAGAAGGGCGAGTCGTCGCGCTCGGTGGCGTGGTAGTGGAGGATGACGAAGTCGCGGATGCGCTCGTATTCCGTTCCGGTCTGCGTGTTGTATTCGTCGATGTCCGCCTGGTCCATCCCGGCGCGCGGGAACAGCGCCACGATGCGCATGATGGCCGTCTGGATGAGGTGGATGTTGGTGGACTCGATGGGCTCGAAGAAGCCCGCCGCCAGGCCTAGGGCCACGCAGTTCTTGATCCAAAAGCGCTTGCGCTGGCCGGGCACGAAAGGGATGCAGCGCGGTTCGGCCAGCGCCTCGCCGTCGAGCTTGCGCATCAGGATGGCCGTGGCCTCGTCCTCGCTCATGAAGCGGCTGGAGAACACATGGCCGTTGCCGATGCGGTGCTGCAGTGGGATGCGCCATTGCCAGCCCGCGCTGTGCGCCGTGGATCGCGTCAGCGGCAGCAGCGGCCTCACCGAAGCGCAAGGCACGGCCACCGCGCGGTCGCAGGGCAGCCACTCGCGCCAGTCGTGATAGCCGGCCTTCAGCGTCTGCTCGATCAGCAGGCCGCGCAGGCCCGAGCAGTCGAGGAAGAAGTCGCCTTCGATGGTCTCGCTGCTCGCCAATTGCACAGCAGCGATGCCACCGTCCTCGCGCTGGCGCACTTTGACGACCTCGCCCTCCACGCGCTGCACGCCGCGCTGCTCCGCGTAGCGGCGCAGATAGCGCGCGTAGAGACCCGCGTCGAAGTGGAAGGCATGCGCGATATTGCCCAGCGGCGAGTTCGGCATGTCGCGGCGCGAGCGCATGCACCGACCCTGGCTGGCAGCCAACGCGTTGAGCGAGAACAGGCCCAGCGGTCGGCGATCGCCGTGCTGGCGCAGGCGCAGCCAGTAATGGTGGAAAGACAGGGCACCGATGTCCGCCGCGACCTGGCCGAAGGCATGCGTGTAGCGGTCGCCCAGGCGCGCCCAGTTGAGGAACTCGATGCCGAGCTTGAACGTGCCCTGGGTTGCGCTCAGGAAATCGTTCTCGTCGATTGCAAGCGCGGCATTGAAGTCGCCAAGGTAGGGGATCGTCGCCTCGCCGACGCCGACCGTGCCGATCGCATCGGACTCGACAAGCTGGATCTTGTAGGCCGGGCCCAGCAGCTTGGAGAACGCCGCCGCGGCCATCCATCCGGCCGTGCCGCCGCCCACGATGACGATGCGCTGAGGGATCGGGTCAGTCATGTGCTTCTTTGGATCGGGCGGTCTGACTGCAACCGGAGAGGAGCCTGGATCGATTGTGAAGATGCGTGTCTTGCGCGTCGACGCGGGTATCTACGGCGCTGAAGGCATGCTGAAAGAACATCCAGAAACAGCGCTTGGCCTATGCCCGCGTAGGTGCTCGCCTACCCCGCCGCGGTTCAAGCATGAGGAGGATCACCCCTGGCGCAACGCCCGGCCAGAACGCCGCATCACAGGAGAACCTCATGAAAAGAAGCAAACCCCTTCACAGGCTGTCAGGCGCCTTGGCCTTGGCCTTGTGCGCGCAATTCGGCGTAGCCCATGCACAGTCCGACAGTGGCAGCACCGGCTCCAGCTATCTGATCCTGCCATCGATCAGCCTGATGAAGCCTGACAGCAACTGGCCCACCAACAAGACCGGCTACGGCGGTGGGCTCAAGTTCGGCATGCCGGTCTCGCCCGATTGGGACTTGCAGTTCGGCGCCAACTACGCGCGCTCGCGCAACGACGGCACTGCGGCCTACCACCAGTGGATGCTGGGCGTGGACGGCCTGTACTTCTTCGACCGCGGCACGACGCGGCCCTTCGTGCTGATCGGCGCAGGTGCGGAGCGTGACCGGGCTGGCGCCAATGGCGTGGTGGCCACGCGCAATTCGCCCTTCGTCAACCTCGGCGCCGGTCTGCAGTACCGCTTCTCGCCGACCCTCGGCATGCAGGCCGATGTGCGCTACGTCGAGGGCTTCCTCGGCAACGGTTCGGCCTTCGGCCACAAGCGCAGCGGCAACACCTACTTCAACATCGGCCTGACCTGGTACTTCGATGCGCCGCCGGTCGTCAGGCACGTGGATGCCGCCACGCCCCCGCCGCCACCCCCGCCCCCCCCACCCGTGGTGGCACCGCCCCCGCCGCCGCCGGCTCCCGTGCCGCCGCCCCCGCCGCTGCCGCCGAAGCGCTTCACGCTGCAGGCCAGCGAGCTGTTCGACTTCGACAAGGCCGTGCTCAAGCCCAATCAACCGCAGCTTGACGACGTGGCGCGCGTGCTCAATGCCAACCCCGGCATCGATCACGTTCGCATCACCGGCTATACGGACCGGCTGGGCAGCCAGGCCTACAACATGAAGCTGTCGCGGCAGCGCGCCGAATCGGTCAAGCACTACCTGGTTGCACACGGCGTGGCCGCGGGTCGGTTGGAGACCGAAGGCAGGGGCGAAGCCGATCCGGTGTCGAGCTGCTCGGCCAAGCTCAAGCGCAAGGACCTGATCCAGTGCCTGGAGCCGGATCGCCGCGTGGTGATCGAACCGATCAACTACGTGGTGCCAGCCAAGCCTTGATCGGTGAGTGAGCGAATGAAGGGCCTAGGCCTTGGCGGCCAGGCCCTTCAGCAGCTTGTCGTGGATGCCACCGAAGCCGCCGTTGCTCATGCAGAGCAAGTGGTCGCCAGGCCGTGCCAGCTTGAGTACGGCATTCACCAGCGCGTCTACATCGGCGGCCACCACGGCCTGCTCGCCCATCGGGGCGAGCGCCTCGGCGGCGTCCCAGCTCAGGCCGCCCTGGTTGCAGAAGGCCAGGTCGGCCTCCTCGAGTGACCAGGGCAATTGCGCCTTCATCGTGCCGAGCTTCATGGTGTTGGAGCGCGGCTCGAAGATGGCCAGGATGCGTTCGGCCGGTGCGATGCGCCGGCGCAGGCCCTCCACCGTCGTGCGGATGGCCGTCGGGTGGTGGGCGAAGTCGTCGTAGACCTTGATCCCGTTCACCTCGCCGCGCAGTTCCATGCGGCGGCGGACATTCTGGAATTCCGCCAGCGCGGCAGCCGACTGCTCGGGCGTCACACCGAGATGTTCAGCCGCAGCGATGGCAGCCAGCGCGTTCAGCTGGTTGTGCTCGCCGATCAGGGGCCACTCCACGCGCGCCACCTTCAGGCTGCCGCGCAGCACGTCGAAGGCCTGCGGCTCGCCGCGCGCGCGCAGGGCCCCCGGTTCTTCCTTGCGGGAGCCGAAGCGCTGCGTCTCGCTCCAGCAGCCGCGCGCCAGCACGCGGCCCAGCGCTTCGTCGCGCGCGTTGACGACGATCCGACCGCTGGCCGGCACGGTGCGCACGAGGTGGTGGAACTGGGTCTCGATGGCGGCCAGGTCGGCAAAGATGTCGGCGTGGTCGAACTCGAGGTTGTTGAGGATGGCCGTGCGTGGGCGGTAGTGAACGAACTTGCTGCGCTTGTCGAAGAAGGCGGTGTCGTACTCGTCGGCCTCGATGACGAAGGGCTTGCCCTCTCCCAGCCGTGCGCTAACGCCGAAATTCATCGGCACGCCGCCCACGAGGAAGCCGGGCTTCAAGCCTGCGTGTTCGAGGATCCACGCCAGCATCGAGGTTGTCGTCGTCTTGCCGTGCGTGCCCGCCACAGCCAGCACATGGCGGCCTTGCAGCACGTGCTCGGCCAGCCACTGCGGGCCGCTGGTGTAGGGCGCGCCGGCATTGAGGATGGCTTCCATCAGCGGGAAGCGCTCGCCGCGCGTGACCACGTTGCCGATCACGAACATGTCGGGCCTGAGCTCCATCTGCTCAGCGCCGAAGCCGGTGATCAGCTCGATGCCCAGGGCTTCGAGCTGCGTGCTCATGGGCGGGTAGACGTTGGCGTCGCAGCCGGTGACCTTGTGGCCGGCTTCGCGGGCGAGGGCGGCCAAGCCGCCCATGAAGGTGCCGCAGATGCCGAGGATGTGGATGTGCATGGCTTGCCTGCCGCTTGTTCTCAGCGCAGCGCCTTGCGGGCGGCTGCCAGTGTCAGTTCGATGTCGGCGTCGCTGTGAGCGGCGCTGACGAAACCGGCTTCGTACAGGGCCGGCGCCAGGTAAATACCCTCGTCCAGCATGGCGTGGAAGAAGCGGTTGAAGCGCTCCTTGTCCGTCGTCATCACGGTCGTGTAGTTCTGGGGCAGCTCGGGCAGCAGGAAGAAGCCGAACATGCCGCCTTCGCAGTCGGCACTGAAGGGTACGCCGTTCTCCTGCGCCACGGCCTTCAGGCCTTCGACGAGCTTCACCGTCTGTGCGGACAGCGACTCGAAGAAGCCGGGCTTTTGGATCTCGCGCAGCGTGGCCAGGCCGCAGGCGGTGGCCACCGGGTTGCCCGAGAGCGTGCCGGCCTGGTAGACGCCGCCCAGCGGGGCCAGGTGCTTCATGATCTCGCGGCTGGCGCCGAAGGCTGCCAGCGGCATGCCGCCGCCGATAACCTTGCCGAAGACCGAGATGTCGGGCACGAAGCCGGGGATGAGCTGGGCGTAGTGGCCCTGCGCGCTGGACAGACCGACGCGGAAGCCCGTCATCACCTCGTCGAACACGAGCAGCGAACCGTGCTGCGTGCACAGCTCGCGCAGCCGCTTCATGAAGGGCAGGGCGGCGCGCACGAAGTTCATGTTGCCGGCGATCGGCTCGATGATCACGCAGGCCAGCTCGTGGCCGTGAAGCACGAAGGCTTCCTCGAGCTGGGCGAGGTTGTTGTATTCCAGGACGAGGGTGTCGGCCGCCGCGCCGGGCGTGACGCCCGCGCTGGTGGGATGGCCGAAGGTGGCCAGGCCTGAACCGGCCTTGACCAGCAGCGCATCGGTGTGCCCGTGGTAGCAGCCCTCGAACTTGATGAACTTGGCCCGACCGGTGGCACCACGCGCCAAGCGGATGGCGCTCATCGTGGCCTCGGTGCCCGACGACACCAGGCGGACCTGCTCCATGTGCGGCACGAGCTTGAGGATTTCCTCGGCCAGCTCGATCTCGCGTTCGGTCGGTGCGCCAAAGGAGAAGCCTTCGCGCGCGGCGGCGGTCACGGCCTCCAGCACGGCCGGGTGGCCGTGGCCGAGGATCATCGGGCCCCAGGAGCCGATGTAGTCGACATAACGCTTGTTCTCGGCGTCATAGATGTAGGCGCCTTCACCGCGCTGGATGAAGCGCGGCGTGCCGCCGACGGCGCGGAAGGCGCGCACGGGCGAGTTCACGCCGCCAGGGATGACGCGTTGCGCGCGCTCGAACAGCTCTTGATTGCTAGACATCTTCAGGAAAGGGGAGAAGAAACGAGGGTTCAGTGGATGCGGCGGGACGGGGCCTTGGGCGCGGCTTCGGCGGCAGCCTCTTCCTCGCCCTCGAGCAGTTCGCCGATCTCGCCTTCTTCGCCTTCCTCGGGCGGCAGGGCCCAGAAGAAGCGGTCGGGGATGACGTTGCCCATGCCGGGGCGAAAGCCCGCGTCCAGCGACTGGTCGAGGAAGGCCAGTGCCTCGCCGACGGCGTCGTGCAGCTCGGCCTGGACCGAGAGCAGCGAGGCGACCGCGGCGGAGAGCGTGTCGCCCGCGCCGACGAAGCTGGTTTCGAAGCGCTCGAACTTCTCGCCCGTGATCGGGCCCTGGGCGTTGGCCAGCACGTTGTCCACGAACTGGTTGGGCAGGGTGATGCCAGTGACCAGCACGTGCGCCGCCCCACTTTGAGCGGCGGCCACGGCGAGCTCGCGCGGCGAGGCCGGGCGCTCGTTGTCCCAGTCGGGCAGCAGGAAATCGGTCAGTGTCTTGTGGTTGCCCACCAGCACGTGCGTCAGCGGCAGCACCAACTCGCGCAGCGCGTCGTGATAACTGGCATGTTCCTCGTCATCGAGCCAGCTGATGGCGGGCAAGTAGGTGACCAGCGGCACGTCCGGGTAGTCGGACAGCACCTCTGCCACGGCGGCCACGCCTTCGGGCGTGCCGAGGTAGCCGACCTTCCACGCGCCGATGGGCGTGTCTTCAAGAATGTGGCGGGCCTGGTCGGCGATCAGCTCGCCGTCGAGTGCCTGGGCATCGAAGATCTCGGCCGTGTCGCGCAGCATCACGGCAGTGACCACAGGCAGGCAGTGCGCGCCCATGGCGGCCACGGTGGCCATGTCGCCCGCCACGCCGCCGGCGCCGCTGGCATCGTTGGCGTTGAAGCACATCACGCAGGCGGGCGGCTGGGGCTCCTGGCCCGCTTCTTCAACGGGCGGGGCGGCGGTGGTGGCTTTGGAATTCATGGTGTCCGACGGGAAAGGGGCGCTGCGCGCTTGGGGTCCAGGAAAGGTCCGGGAAGGTCCGGGAAGGCCTGAGGTTCAAGCCGATCATCGGGCAAATCGTGAACTAAGGCCGAAACCCCTCGTTCAGAGGCTTGCGCCGTTACTGGCTGTTGTGTTCTTGCTTACGCCCAGCCGCTTTCCGCCCAGGTGGCGTGGCTACAATCTTGCGCATTGTATGTAGTGGAAGACCTTGCCCATCGTGACTGATTCGAGTACCTGGATGTGCCTCATTTGTGGCTGGATTTATGACGAAGCCACCGGCGATCCGGAGCACGGCATTGCGCCGGGCACGGCCTGGGCCGACGTCGACATGAACTGGGTCTGCCCGGAGTGCGGGGCCCGCAAGGAAGACTTCGAGATGGTCCGGATCTGACCGATCACCCTCTCAACAACAGCAGCGCTCGCCGGCAGTTCATGAAGCGAGGCATCCGCCCCTCGGGTCGAGGAGAACTGGCTTGGATCAGCAAGTAGAGAACGGCAGCGCCGCCACCAAGGTCTTGGTGATCGACGACTCCAACACCATCCGCCGCAGCGCGGAGATCTTCCTCAAGCAGGCCGGCCATGAAGTCGTGCTGGCCGAGGACGGCTTCGATGCGCTTGCGAAACTCTCGGACTACCAACCCGACTTGGTGTTCTGCGACATCCTGATGCCGCGCCTGGACGGCTACCAGACCTGCGCCATCATCAAGCGCAACCCTCAATTTGCCGGCGTGCCGGTGATCATGCTGTCGAGCAAGGACGGCCTTTTCGACAAGGCCCGCGGCCGCATGGTCGGCTCGCAAGACTACCTGACCAAGCCATTTACCAAGGACCAACTGCTCCAGGCCGTGCAGCAGCACTGCCGTGCCTGAGCCGAGTCCTGAACGGACCATTGCCATGACCATTCAAAAGATCCTGCTGGTCGACGATTCCAAGACCGAACTCCACCACCTCAGCGAAATCCTGCTCAAGCGCGGCTATGTCGTGCGCACCGCCGAAAACGGCGAAGAAGCGATGCAGCGCCTGGCCGAGGAAAAGCCCGACCTGATCCTGATGGACGTGGTCATGCCCGGCCAGAACGGTTTCCAGCTGACCCGCGCCATCACCCGCGATCCGCGCTTCGCCGACGTGCCCGTGATCATGTGCACGAGCAAGAACCAGGAGACTGACAAGGTCTGGGGCTTGCGCCAGGGCGCCAAGGACTACGTCGTGAAGCCGGTGAAGGCTGAAGAGCTGATCGCCAAGATCAAGGCTCTGGAATAAGCCGCATGAGCAACAAAGAGGCCCTGCGCGAACTCCAGACACGGCTTGCTGAGCGGATGCAGGCGGCTCGCGAGCAGACGCGGCTGGCAAGCTGGCTGGCGGTCGAGTGCGCGGGCATGGGCCTGTTGTTCTCGCTGAAGCAGGCGGCTGAAATCTTCGCGCTGGTGCCGGTCAAGCCGGTGCCCTATGCGCAACCCTGGCTGATGGGCGTGGCCAATCTGCGCGGTGGCCTGGTCACGGTGGTGGATCTGCCGGTCTTCCTGGGCCTGCGTGAAGCGGGCTCGGTGCGGACCGATGCGGCGCAGGCGCGGCTGGTTTCGCTGAACGCCGACATGAGCATCAACTGCGCGCTGCTGGTCGACCGCCTGGCAGGCCTGCGCGGTGACGACCAGCTGACGCCGGAACCTGCCGATGCGCAGGAAGGGCCGCGGCCGCGTTTTGCCGGAGCGCGCATGCGCGACGAACAGGGACGGGTCTGGCAGCAGATCGATCTCGAGGCGCTGGCCCGGCACGAGCAGTTCCTGAGGGTGGTGGTTTGAGGCCGGCTCCCGTCCTGTTGTGGCGGGAGAGGGTCGAATCAATGACGAGCAAGCGAGCTCCAAGAGTGAGCAAGAGAGCAAGAGGGTGAGATGAGCTTTCTGGACAAGATCAAGAACCTGGGCAAGGCAGAAGGCGCCGACAACTCGGAGACCGAGGCGACCACATTGGCCGCCGCACCGAGCGACGGCGACGGAGCCATGGGCCGCGCCAGCCAGGGCACGTCCATCATTTCCGAGGCTACGCCCACGGAGATGGCTCCGCCCAGCACGTTCAATGAAACGCGCACCGGCAGCACCTTCAGCACGACCGTGATGCCCGAGGGCGGCCGTACCGGTCGCCGCACGGACCGCAGCGGCCGGCAGCGCCTGTTCACTATCTTGGTGGGCGTGGGCCTGCTGGGCACCATCGCCACTGTGGCGCTGACGATCACCAGCGGCACCAAGAGCGCCGCCCAGGTGCGCGCCACTGGCCAGGCCCTGATGCAGTCGCAGCGCATGGCCAAGTCCGTGTCCGCCGCGCTGACCGGCAATGCGCCGGCCTTCGTCGAGCTGAAGGAATCGGTGGACAAGTTGTCCAGCGTGGTGGAGAGCCTCTCCACCGGTGAAGGCGAGCCCGGCAAGGCGCCGCTCGGCGCGCAGAGCAGCGTCGAGGCGGTGCTCCCACTGGTCGAGAAGGCCAAGAAGAACGGCACGCTGATCGGCGATCAGCAGAAGGTGCTGATCGAGGTCGGCAAGGCGCTTCGCGAGATCAACAAGCAATCGGCCGACCTGCTCGAATCCGCCGAGGCCGTCTCGGCCCAGGCCCTGCAGCAAAACGCCCCGGCCGCCGAAGTGGCCGCCGCCGGCCAGCTCGTGATGCTGACCCAGCGCATCGGCAAGAGCGCCAACGAATTCCTGACTGCCGAGGGCGTGAGCCCCGAGGCCGTGTTCCTGCTCGGCAAGGACATCAACCAGTTCAAGGCCGTGGCCGAATCGCTGCTCACCGGCAACCCGGAGCTGCGCCTGGCCGGCGTGAAGGACGCCCAGCTGAAGGAGCGCCTGCAAGGCCTGCTCAAGCAGTACACCGTCACGCTGAAGCTCGCGCCCACCGTGCTGTCCAACCTGCAAGGCCTGGTCAGCGCCCGTGACGCCCAGGTGGCGATCCTGGCCGACAGCGAAGCGCTGCGCAAGGGCCTGGAACAAGTCGGTGCCGACCTCGAAAGCGGCGGCGGTGCAGGCCTCCTGATGATCGCGCTGATGATCGCTTCGGTGGCCATGCTGGCCGTCGGCGGTCTGGGCCTGCTGCGCCTGTACGTGGCCGACCAGGCCGAACGTGCGCAGATGGCTGAAGAGCAAAAGCGCGAGGCCGAGGCCCAGGAGCACGAAGCCAAGCGCGTCAACGACGCCAACCAGGCCGCCATTCTTCGCCTGATGAACGAGCTGCAGTCGGTCGCTGAAGGCGACCTGACGCAACAAGCCACGGTGACGGAAGACATCACCGGCGCCATCGCTGACTCGGTGAACTACACGGTGGAAGAACTGCGCAACCTGGTCGGCCAGGTGCAGACCACGGCCGCCCGCGTGACCAACACGACGGAGCAGGTCGACCAGACCTCCACCGACCTGCTGGCCGCGTCGAAAGAACAGCTGCATGAGATCCGCGCCACCGGCGAGGCCGTGCTGCAGATGGCCGGTCGAATCAACGAGGTGTCCGGCGCCGCGCAGAGCACGGCCGACGTGGCCCGCCAGTCGCGTGAAGCTGCCGAGCAAGGTCTGACCGCGATGCAGAACAACATCGCCGGCATGAACGCCATCCGCGAGCACATCCAGGAAACGTCGAAGCGCATCAAGCGCCTGGGCGAATCCTCGCAGGAAATCGGCGAGATCACCGAGCTGATCTCCGACATTACCGAGCAGACCAACGTGCTGGCCCTGAACGCCGCCATCCAGGCCGCCAGCGCCGGTGAAGCGGGCCGCGGCTTCTCGGTCGTGGCTGAAGAAGTGCAGCGACTGGCCGAACGCTCCGGCGACGCCACGCGCCGAATCGCCGCCCTGGTCAAGACCATTCAGACCGACACCCACGACGCCGTGGCCGCCATGGAACGCTCCACCGTCGGTGTGGTCGAAGGTACGCGCCTGTCGGACGCCGCGGGTCGCGCCCTGGAGGAGATCGACGATGTGTCGCGCAAGCTGGACGAGCTGATCAAGCACATCTCGGAACAGGCGCTGCGCGAAGCCTCGTCGGCCAACGACGTGGCCGCCAACATCCAGCACATCTTCGCCGTGACCGAGCAGACCTCGGACGGTACGCGTTCGACCGCGGCGATGGTGCATGAACTCTCACGATCCGCAGAAGCCCTGCGAGCCTCCGTCGCTCGATTCAAGGTGAACTGACATATGGACAACCAGGACCTGCCGCGCGAATCTGAATTCCCCGCGGACCTGAGTCCGCTGGCCTGGGTTCAGGAAGAGGTGCGCCGCTCCATTGAGGCGGTGCACAAGACTTTGCGTCGCCACCTGCGGGACAGCGACACCCGCGTCTCCGGCCTGACCGCTGACCTCACCGCGGGCAACCCGCTCGGGGCCGCCGCGGCGCAACTGCACCAGGTGTCTGGCGTGCTCGCGTTGGTCGGCCTGCCGGCCGGCACCACGGTGCTGCGAGCGGCCGAGGCCACGGTGGCCGAACTCGCCGCCCATCCGATGAGCGTGGACCCGCAGGCGGTCGAGCTGGTCGAGCGCGCGGACTTCGCGCTGCTTTCCTACATCACCCGCCTGCTGGCCGGCAACCAGAGCTCGCCGCTGGCGCTGTTCAACGCCTACCGCGAGCTGCAGACCTTCAACGGTGCCGAGCGCATCCACCCGGCCGACCTCTGGCGCCGTGACTGGCAATGGCAGGTGCTGCCGGCCGATGCCAGCGCCCAGGCGCAAGACGCCGCGACACTGCGTCCGGTCTTCGAAGCCACCTTGCTCAAGCACATGCGCGCCGGCTCCAGGGAGCACGCGCAGGAGCTGTCCAATCTGTGTGCCGGCCTGGCCGCAGGCCTCGACGGCCAACCCCATTCGCGCACGCTGTGGCAGCTGGCCGCCGCCGTCTTCGAAGCGGAAGCCCGCGGCCTGCTGAACGCCGACGCCTATGTGAAGCGTCTCGGCTCGCGCCTGCTCTCCGCGCTGCGCTCGGTGGCCAAGGGCGACGCCGGCCTTGGCGCGGCCGGCGATCGGCTGGCGCAAGACCTGCTGTTCTTCTGCGCGCAGGCGCAACTTGGCAACGCGCCGCGCCTGGCCGTTGTCCGCTCGGCTTACGCGTTAGCTGAAGAAGACCGCGGCGACTACGAAGACCGCACGCTCGGCAGCATCGACCCGAACTGGGTGGCGCAGGCGCGCCGCCGCGTGGGCATCGTCAAGGACAGCTGGTCCAGCGTGGCCGAAGGCGACCAGCATCGCCTGGCGGGCCTGGACGAACAGTTTGCCGGCCTGGGCGAATCGCTCACGCGCCTCTTCCCCAGCGGCGAAGTGCTGGGCGAGACGCTGCAGCGCGCCATCGTTGCCACGCTGCGCTCAGGCAAGCCGCCGCAAGCGCCGCTCGCCATGGAAGTGGCCACCAGCATCCTTTACGTGGAAGCGGCGCTCGACGATGCCGCCTTCGACCAGCCCGAGCAGGCCGAGCGCGTCAAGCGCATGGCCGCGCGCGTGGATGCCGTCTCGCACGGCGAGCCGCCCGAGCCGCTCGAAACGTGGATGGAGGACCTCTACCGCCGCGTCTCCGACCGCCAGACCCTGGGCAGCGTCGTGCACGAGTTGCGCGCCAGCCTGTCCGAAGTCGAGAAGCAGGCCGATGCCTACTTCCGCGACACCACGCAGCGCGAACTGCTGATCCCCGTGCCCAACTTGTTGCAGGCCATGCGCGGCGTGCTGTCGGTGCTGGGCCTCACGCACGCGGCGCAGGCCTGCCTGCGCATGCGCGACGAGTTCGACGACCTCGCCAACACCGAGGTCGACCCCAGCCTGCCCGGCCCGCGCGAGATCTTCGACCGCCTGGCCAACAACCTGGGCGCGCTCGGCTTCATGATCAACATGCTGAGCGTGCAACCGGCCCTGGCCAAGCGCATGTTCGCCTTCGACGACGCGAGCGGCCGCCTGGAGCCTGTGATGGGTCGCCACGCCGATGCGGCGCCGACCCTCACGCTGCCGAGCCTGGAGCCGGTGGCCGATCTGGCGCCCGCGCCCGTCGCACAGCCCCTCGCCCTGGATCTGCCCGAGCTGCCGGACTTTGCGCCGGTTGCTGCACCTATCCCTGCACCTATCGCTGCTCCCTTTGCAGCCCCGGCGCCGGTGTCCAGCGCTGCCGGCGATCCCGAGATGCTCGAGATCTTCCTCGAGGAAGCCGGCGAGGTCGTGGAGACCGCACGCGGCGCCATCGCGGCGCTGCAGACCGCGCCCGCCGACCACGAGCAGCTGACCACGCTGCGCCGCGCCTTCCACACGCTCAAGGGCAGCTCGCGCATGGTGGGCCTCGACGCCTACGGCGAGGGCGCCTGGGCCTGCGAACAACTGTTCAACGCCCGATTGGGCGCCTCCGATCCGGTTGCCGATCCGGACCTGCTGAGCTTCAGCGGCGAAGCCATCGAGTACCTCGCCCACTGGGCCGACCAGATCGCCGGCCGCGCCGAAGGCGAATTCGGCCCCGAGCCGCTGCGCGAGGCTGCCGATTCGCTGCGCCTGCATGGCGTGCTCAAGCCCGTGGCTCCCGCCGCTGCCGCCGCTGCCGAAGTCGCGGTGCCCGAAGTGGTCGAAGTGCTGGAAATCCCGGCCGCGCCCGAAGTCATCGAGATGCCGGTGGTGGCCGAGTACATCGACGAGCCCACGCTCATCGAGATGCCGCCCGAAGTCGTACCCGAGCCGGTGCCTTTCGAGGAACCGACGCTGGTGCTGGAGATGCCGCCCGCGGCTCCGCAAGTGCCGGACGCGCCGGCCACGACCTTCGGCGCCACCGAGATGGCTGCCGAGTTCGCGCCGACGCTCATGGAAGGCGCGCTGGACGCGATGCCTGTCGAGCCTGTCGCTGACGTGCCCGAGTTCCGCCTGAACCTCGACCTGGGCGATGAGCCCGCGCCGACGGAGCCCGCCGTCGAAGCGATGTCGATGGACGAGTTCAACGGCCTGCGCCTGATCGTCACCAAGTCCGAGCCTTTCGAATCCGAAGCGGCCGCCGAACCCGAGGCGCACGCGGAAGCGTCGGAAGAGCCGGCCGAGGACGAAGTCAAGGTCATCGGCGACCTGCGCATTGGCATCCAGCTCTTCAACATCTTCCTGAACGAAGCGGACGAGCTCTCGCGCCGTCTGGCCACCAGCCTGTCCGAGTGGGCGTTGCAGCCCGGCGCCGCCGTGCCGCACCAGGCCGAGAGCCAGGCCCACGCACTGGCAGGCAATGCCGCCACCGTGGGCTACGAGGATCTCTCCACGCTGGCGCGCGCGCTGGAGCACGCGCTGGAGCGTGCCGGCCGCGCCACGCGTATCGCGCACAACCATGTGGAGGACTTCGTGCAGGCCGGCGAAGGCATCCGCGCGCTGCTGCACCAGTTCGCCGCCGGTTTCCTCAAGGAAGCCGATGCCGACCTGGTCGAACGCCTGAACGCCTACGAGCCTGAGATCGAAGAGCCCGTTTCCGTCTCTGCCGAACTGGACGCCTTGCCGGTGATGGCTGAAGACGTGCCGAGCGCCGACGCCGACGAACCCGAGCCCGGCCTGCCCGACCACATCGAGCCCGAGCTGTTTGGCTTCTTCGAGGAAGAGGCGCACGACCTGCTCAATGAACTGCACGCGAGCCTGCGCGAATGGCTGGCCCGGCCGACCGGCGACGGCGGCGGCGGCTGCATGCGTGTGCTGCACACCTTCAAGGGCGGTGCCCGCCTGGCCGGTGCCATGCGCCTGGGCGAGCAGGCGCACGACATGGAAACCGACGTCGAGCACCTGCTGCGCGGCGACACGCCTCCGCACGCCGTGCAGCTGATGCACCTGCAGGATCTCGCGGACGGCCTGCAGGCCGGCTTCGAGGCGCTGTGCGAGCGCGTGCACGCGCCGGTGGCGGCCGAGCCCGTCGTGCCTGCGCCGGTTGTCGAACTCCTTGCTGAAGCGGTCGCCGAACCGGTCGCCGCGGTCGTTCCCGAACCGCTGCCCGAATCCGTCGAGCCGCTGCTGGAGCCGCTGGCCGAGGCCGAACTCGAAGCGATGCCGGCGCCCGAAGTGGTGGAAGCGGCCGAAGCAATCGTGGCGGCCGAGCCGGTGGCTGACGCCCCCGCGCAGTCCGCCGCCAAGATCGACTGGGCGCGCTTCATCGAGACCCAGCCCGAGGACAACGCCCCCGACGCTGGCGCCGTGGGCCTGCAGGCCCTGCTGCGCGTGCGCGCCAGCCTGCTGGAGCGCATGGCAGCCCAGGCCGGCGAAGTGGCGATCCGCCGCTCGCGCATGGAGTCCGAGCTGGCGCAGATGAAGTCGGCGCTGCTCGACCTCGACGACAACCTGGACCGCATCCGCGGCCAGCTGCGCGAGCTGGAGCTGCAGGCCGAGGCGCAGATGGGCAAGCAGCAGGAAGCTGTGGCCCATGCCCAGGACTTTGACCCGCTGGAATTCGACCGCTACACCCGCTTCACCGAGCTGACCCGCATGCTGGCCGAATCGGTCGGCGACGTGGCCACGGTGCAGCGCAGCCTGCAGCGCAATGTGCAGCTGGGTGAAGACGAACTGGCCGCGCAATCGCGCCTGACGCGCGAGCTGCAGGATGACCTGCTGCGCACGCGGATGGTGGAGTTCGACTCGCTGTCCGAGCGCATGCACCGCGTGGTGCGCCAGGCCGCCCGCGAGGCCGGCCGCCAGGCACGGCTGGAGGTCGTGGGCGCCAACACCGAGCTGGACCGCTCGGTGCTGGAGCGCATGGCCGGCGCCTTCGAGCACCTGCTGCGCAACAGCGTCAGCCACGGCATTGAACCGCCTGACCTGCGCGAGAAGGCGGGCAAGGATCCTGTCGGCACGCTCAAGCTGACCGTCAGCCAGGCCGGCAACGAGATCCTGCTGGACTTCGCCGACGACGGCGCGGGCCTGAACCTCGACCGCATCCGCGCACGCGGCAAGGAAAAGGGCCTGATCAAGGACGGCGAATCGCCGGATGCTGCCGCGCTGATGAACCTGATCTTCGCGCCGGGTTTCTCCACGGCCACGCAGGTGACGGAGCTCTCGGGTCGCGGCGTGGGCATGGACGTGGTGCGTGCCGAGGTCAACACCCTGGGCGGCTCCATCGAGACCCGCTCGACGATGGGCCAGGGCGCTTCGTTCCTGCTGCGCCTGCCGCTGACCACCGCGCTGACCCGCATCGTGCTGCTGCGCGTGGGCGAGCAGGTGGTGGCCGTGCCGGCCGCGCTGATGGACTCGGTGCTGCGCCTGCCGATGGAGCAGTACGAAGCGGCGCGTGCCGCCGGTGAGATCGAGCTGGGCGGCCACAGGCAGCCGCTCTACAGCCTGGCGCACCTGCTGGGCCAGTCCGAGCACGTGCACGCCCACCACGGCAAGACCCAGCCGCTGGTGCTGGTGCGCAGCAGCCAGCACCGTCTGGCGCTGGTGGTGGACGAAGTGATCGGCAACCAGGAAGTGGTGGTCAAGAACCTCGGCCCGCAGCTGAACAAGGTGCCGGGCCTGGCGGGCATCAGCCTGCTGGCCTCGGGCGATGTGGCCCTGATCTACAACCCGGTGGCCCTGGCCGACTGGTACGGCGTGGCGGCCCTGGCCCGCGCGCAAGGCGACGTTCCCGGCGATGCGTTGGCAGCGCCCGAAGCGGTCGAGCCGCCGGAGGCGCCGCTGGTGCTGGTGGTGGACGACTCGCTCACGGTGCGCCGCGCCACCCAGCGCCTGCTGGAGCGCGAGGGCTACCGCGTGCTGCTGGCCAAGGACGGCCTGGACGCCATGGAGAAGCTGGCCGCCGACGAGCTGCCGGCCTTGGTGCTGTCGGACATCGAGATGCCGCGCATGGACGGCTTCGACCTGGTGCGCAACATGCGGGCCGACTCGCGCCTGGCCCCGCTGCCGGTCATCATGATCACCTCGCGCATCGCCCAGAAGCACCGCGACTACGCCGGCCAGCTCGGCGTGGACCACTACCTCGGCAAGCCCTACGACGAAGAGCAGCTGCTGGGGCTGATCGCGCGTTACACCGGCGCCCATCAAGCAGCTTGAGGTCCGCCTGAACCCTCGCCCCGCCCGGGGTCGGCCGACAGGCTGACCCTGACGCGGCGGCTAGAATGGGGTTCATGTCTGCAGAGCGAATCGACCTCACGAACCAGTTCCTGATCGCCATGCCAGGCATGACGGACGATGCGTTCGCCGGCTCCGTGGTGTACCTCTGCGAGCACAACGAAAACGGCGCCCTGGGCCTGGTCATCAACAAGCCCATCTCGCTGACGCTGGGCAACCTTTTCGAGAAGGTCGACCTGAGCCTCCCGCACGACGATCTGGCCGCCCGCCCCGTGTTCTACGGCGGCCCCGTGCAGACCGAGCGCGGCTTCGTGCTGCACGAGCCGCTGGATGCCGAAGGCGGCCACTACAACGCCACGCTCGCCGTCCCCGGCGGGCTGGAGATGACCACCAGCCGCGACGTGCTGGAGGCGCTCTCCAACGGCGCCGGCCCGCGCAAGCTCCTCGTCACGCTCGGCTACAGCGGCTGGGCCGCCGGCCAGCTGGAAGAAGAGATCGGCCGCAACGGCTGGCTCACCGTGGACGCCACGCCGGAAATCATCTTCGACACGCCGATCGAGCTGCGCTATGAGAGGGCGTTAGGTCTGCTGGGGATCGACCCAAGGATGCTTTCGATGGACGCCGGGCACGCATGAGCTATATGGCCTTCGATTACGGGGCCAAGCGTGTCGGCGTTGCCACTGGAAATCGCATCACCGGCACGGCCCAGCCGCTCAAGAGCGTGCCGCCGGACTTTGCCGTCATCGGCAAGCTGGTGCAGGAATGGCAGCCCGAGGCGCTGGTCATCGGCGTGCCTTTCCATCCCGATGGCGCGGCGCACCAGATCACCGAGCGCGCGCGCAAGTTCGGCCGCCAGCTTTCGGGCCGCTTCCACCTGCCGGTCCACGAGGTCGACGAGCGCTACACGAGCGTGGAAGCCGAGAGCTTCGGCGCCAGCGATGTCGATTCGACCGCCGCCGCCCTGATCCTCGAACAATTCTTCAGAGAACATCCATGAGCACATTGCATCTCGACGCCGAGGCGCTCTACAAGGACTTGCAGTGCGGCGTGGCCGGCCTGCTGGAACCCAACACGGTGCTGGTCGGCATCTGGTCGGGCGGCGCCTGGCTGGCCGAGCGGCTGCAGCGCGACCTCCAGCGTGAGGGCGATTGCGGCGTCATTTCCAGCAGCCTGCACCGCGACGACTTCGGCTCCAAGGGCATGAGCGCCAGTGCCGACCACACGCGCCTGCCGTTTGCCGTCGACGATGCCGACATCCTGCTGATCGACGACGTGCTCTTCACCGGCCGCACCACGCGTGCCGTGATCAACGAGCTGTTCGACTTCGGCCGCCCGGCGCGCGTGCGCCTGGCCGTGCTGGTGGACCGCGGCGGCCGCCAGCTGCCCATCGAGCCCGGCTTCTCCGCCGCCCGCGTGACGCTCGCGCCCGAGCAGTCGCTGCGCCTGGCGCTGGAAGCCGACGGCCGTTTCAACTTCGACGTCCAGCGGAGGGACTGACGTGCTATCCAAACGACATCCGCAACTGAACAAGAACGGCGAGCTGGTCCACCTGCTCTCTGTCGAAGGTTTGCCTAAGGCCGTGATCCACCAGATCCTCGACACCGCCGGCACCTTCCTCTCGGTCAACGACCGCGACGTGAAAAAGGTGCCACTGCTGCGCGGCAAGAGCGTGTTCAACCTGTTCTTCGAGAACAGCACCCGCACCCGCACGACTTTCGAGATCGCGGCCAAGCGCCTGTCGGCCGACGTGATCAACCTCGACATCGCCCGCAGCTCCACCGCCAAGGGCGAGACCCTGCTGGACACGGTGGCGAACCTGAGCGCGATGCACGCCGACATGTTCGTCGTGCGCCACAGCGAGAGCGGCGCACCCTACCTGATCGCCCAGCACTGCGCGCCGCACGTCCACGTGGTCAACGCCGGCGACGGCCGCCACGCGCACCCGACGCAGGGCCTGCTCGACATGTACACGATCAGGCACTACAAGAAGGACTTCACCAACCTCACCGTGGCCATCGTGGGCGACATCGTGCATTCGCGCGTGGCCCGCAGCGACATCCACGCACTCAACATCCTCGGCGTGCCTGAGATCCGCGCGGTGGGCCCCAAGACGCTCGTCCCCGGTGACCTGCGCGACATGGGCGTGCGCGTCTGCCACAGCCTGGAAGAAGGCATCAAGGGCGCGGACGTGATCATCATGCTGCGCTTGCAGAACGAGCGCATGAGCGGGGCGATGCTGCCTTCGGCCGGCGAGTACTTCAAACACTTCGGCCTGACGCCCGAGAAGCTGCAGCTCGCCAAGCCCGATGCCATCGTGATGCACCCGGGCCCGATCAACCGCGGCGTAGAAATCGCCTCCGACGTGGTGGACGGCAAGCAGAGCGTGATCCTGCCGCAGGTCACCTTCGGCATCGCCGTGCGCATGGCCGTGATGAGCATCCTGGCGGGGAACGAAGCATGAAGATCCTGATCAAGAACGGTCGATTGGTCGACCCCGCGAGCGGCCGCGATGAAGTGGGCGATCTCGCCATCGCCAGCGGACGCATCGTGCAACTCGGTGCCGTACGCGATTTCGAAGCCGAACAGACCATCGACGCCACCGGCCTCGTCGTCGCTCCGGGGCTCGTTGATCTGGCCGCGCGCCTGCGCGAGCCCGGCCACGAGCACGAAGGCATGCTGGAGAGCGAGCTTGCCGCCGCCGCCGCCGGCGGCGTGACGGGCTTGGTGTGCCCGCCCGACACCGACCCCACGCTGGACGAGCCTGGCCTGGTGGAGATGCTCAAGTTCCGCGCCCGCAAGCTCTCGCGCTGCCGGCTCTATCCGCTCGGTGCGCTGACCAAGTCGCTGGCCGGCGAATCGCTGACCGAGATGGCCGAGCTGACCGAGTCCGGCTGCATCGGCTTCTCGCAGGCCGAGGAGCCGATCCGCGACACGCAGGTGCTGGCCCGCGCGCTGCAGTACGCCGCCACCTATGACTACGCCGTCTGGCTGCGCCCGCAGGACGCCTGGCTGGGCAAGGGCGTGGCCGCCAGCGGCGCCATCGCCACCCGCCTGGGCCTCTCGGGCGTGCCGGTGATGGCCGAGACCGTGGCCCTGCACACCATCTTCGAGCTGATGCGCTCGACCGGCGCCCGCGTGCACCTGTGCCGCATCAGCAGCGCGGCCGGCGTGGATCTGGTGCGCGCGGCCAAGAAGGAAGGCCTGCGCGTGACGGCGGACGTGTCCATCAACTCGCTGCACCTGTCCGACGTGGACATCGGCTTCTTCAACTCGGCCATGCGGCTGACGCCGCCGCTGCGCCAGCAGCGCGACCGTGATGCGCTCCGCGCTGCGCTGGCCGACGGCACGATCGACGCACTCGTCAGCGACCACATGCCCGTGGCGCCCGACGAGAAGAACGTGCCCTTCGCCGAAGCCACGCCTGGCGCCACTGGCCTGGAGCTGCTGCTTTCGCTGGCCCTGCGCTGGGCGCAGGACGAGAAGCTGCCGTTGGCGCGCGCGCTGGCGGTGGTCAGCAGCGAGCCCGTGCGCGTGCTCGGCGCGGCGCTCGGCTCGCTCGGCAACAGCGCCGGGCGGCTCGTGGAAGGTGGCGTGGCCGACATCTGCGTGTTCGACCCCGACGCGAGCTGGGCCGTCACGTCCGATCGCCTGGTGAGCCAGGGCAAGCACACGCCGTTCGCCTTCGAGCTGACGGGCTTTGAGCTGCCGGCGCGTGTGCGTCACACGCTGGTGGCGGGCACGGTCGCGTATTCGTCTGCCAAGCTGGACTGATCCCATGCGCGCTCTGGTCGGTGCCTGGCGCATCCTGCGTTTGGTCGTGCACGTCGTGCGCGGCCTGCTGGTCGTGCGCGGCTTCGAGCGCCTCGACGCGGCGGGCCGCCATGCCGGCGTGCAAGCCTGGTCGGCGCAGTTGCTGAAGGTGCTGGGTATTGAGCTGCAGCTGATCGGCCAGCCCGGCCCGGGCCCGCGCCTGCTGGCCGCCAACCATGTGTCCTGGCTGGACATCGCCGCTGTGCACGCCGTGATGCCCGAGGCGCGCTTCGTCTCCAAGGCCGACGTGCAGCACTGGCCGCTGGTCGGCAAGCTCGTGGACGGCGCTGGCACGCTCTACATCGAACGCAGCAGCAAGCGCGATGCGCTGCGCGTCGTTCACCAGGCCGCCGACGCGTTGAAGGCCGGCGACACCGTGGCCTTCTTCCCCGAGGGCACGACCGGGCCCGGCCCGGAGCTGCTGCCTTTTCACGGCAACCTGCTGCAGGCGGCGATTGCCACCGGTGTGTCCGTGCAGCCGCTGGTGCTGCGCTGGCACGAGCCGGGGCTTCGCTTTGCCGAGTCCGCGCAGTTCATTGGGCAGATGACGCTGGTGCAAAGCCTGTGGTCCGTGGTCTGCGCCAAGGGCCTGGCGATCCGGCTGCAATGGCTGCCGCAGGAGGCGGTGAGCCACGAGGACCAGCGGCGCGCGCTGGCCGAGCGTTTGCGCGTGAAGATCGCGCAGGAACTGGCCGCCTCATGATGAAGCCGCTGCCGCTGCGCCTGCACCCCGGCGTGGACCTGCGCGGCGGCCTGGCGGCGGCGCTGGCAGAAGCTGGCGGGGGCAGCTGCAGTGCATTCGTGCTCAGCGGCATCGGCAGCCTCTCGCGTGTGGCGCTGCGTTTGGCCGGCGCCAACGAAACGCTGCAGCTCGACGGCGAGCTGGAGATCCTCAGCCTGGCGGGCACGCTCGGGCCCGACGGCGCGCACCTGCACATGAGCATTGCCGATGCGTCGGGACGGGTTCTCGGCGGTCATGTGGGCCCCGGCTGTATCGTGCGAACGACTGCTGAAGTGCTGCTGGCCGTGCTCGACGACTGGGAGCTGCGCCGCACTCCAGATCCGGCCACCGGATTCCTCGAACTCCAACCCGTACAGAAGTCTTCGCCATGAACCTGAGCGACTGCCACAACTTCCACGATTTTCGCGAGTTGGCGCGCCGCCGCCTGCCGGGCCCGATCTTCAACTACATCGACGGCGCCGCTGACGACGAGGTGACGCATCGCCAGAACTCTGCCAGCTTCGACAGCTGCGACCTCGTACCCAATGTGCTGCGCGGCGTGGCCGATGTGGATCTCTCGACCACGGTGATGGGCCAGAAGCTGGCCCTGCCGTTCTATTGCTCGCCCACGGCATTGCAGCGCCTCTTCCACCACCAGGGCGAGCGCGCCGTGGCGGCGGCCGCTGCGGCCGAGGGCACGATGTTCGGCGTGTCTTCGCTGGGCACGGTGAGCCTGGAGGAGCTGCGCAAGACCTACAGCAACCCGCAGGTCTACCAGTTCTACTTCCACAAGGACCGAGGCCTGAACCGCGCCATGATGGACCGCGCCAAGACCTCTGGCGTCAACGTGATGATGCTGACGGTGGACAGCATCACCGGCGGCAACCGCGAGCGCGACCTGCGCACAGGCTTCTCGATTCCCTTCAGGCTCAACCTCAAGGGCATCACGCAGTTCGCGATCAAGCCCAAATGGGCAATCGACTACCTGACGCACGAGCGCTTCCGCCTGCCGCAGTTGGAGGAACACGTGGACATGAGCGGCGGCGCCATGTCCATCGGCCGCTACTTCACCGAGATGCTCGATCCGGCGATGACCTGGAACGATGTGGCGCAGATGGTCCAGCAGTGGAATGGGCAGTTCTGCCTGAAGGGCGTCATGTCCGTTGAAGACGCGAGGCGCGCCGTGGACATCGGCTGCACCGGCATCATCTTGTCCAACCACGGCGGCCGCCAGCTCGACGGCTCGCGCAGCGCCTTCGACCAGCTGGCCGAGATCGTGGATGCCGTCGGCGACCGCATCGACGTGATGATGGACGGCGGCATCCAGCGCGGCACGCACGTGCTCAAGGCGCTGTCGCTGGGCGCCAAGGCGGTCGGTCTGGGCCGCTACTACCTCTACCCACTCGCCGCGGCCGGTCAGCCGGGCGTGGAGCGCGCGCTCAAGCAGCTCAGGACCGAGCTGGTGCGGGACATGAAGCTGATGGGCTGCACATCGATCCAGCAGCTCTCGCGGGAGAACCTGCGCTTCAGGTGAGCGGCGGCGCGGTGCTCCGCATCTTGAACTCCTGCGTTGCCCAATCGAGGAAGACGCGCACGCGCGGCGAGAGCTGCCGACCGCTCGGGTAGAGCAGGGAGACGGGCGCTGCAGGCGGCGGCGTCTCGGCGAGGATCTCCACCAGCCGGCCGCTTTGCAGATCGTCCTCCACATGGAAGCGCGGCACCTGCGCTAATCCCAAACCCAAGCGGATGCCGGCGAGGTAGCTCTCCGTGCCCGTGACCATCAGCGGCCCCGGCAGCGAGAGCGTGCGCACAGGCTCCTTGCCGATCTGAAACTCCAGCGGTGTGACCTGACCTGTGGTGATTGAACGCAGGCCGACCACGCGATGGCCGGCCAGGTCTTCGATGCCGGCCGGCGTGCCGAAGCGCGCCAGGTACTGCGGCGTTGCACAGGTCAGCCGCGGCAGCATCGCCACCTGACGTGCCACCAGCTCGCTGTCGCGCAGGGCGCCGTAGCGCAGCACGCAGTCCACACCCTCCTGCACGAGGTCCACCCAGCGGTCGCTCTCGCTCATGGAGAGCTGGATCTCGGGGTGCTGGTCGAAGAAGGCCGGCAGCCCCGGCATCAGGAAATGCCGCGCCAGCGTACCCTGCACCTCCACGCGCAGCTGGCCCTTGACCTGCACGCCGCGGAAGGCGCCTTCGGCGTCCTGCACGTCGTCCAGGATGCGCAGGCAGCGCTGGTGGAAGGCCTCGCCATCCAGCGTGGGCCGCACCACCCGCGTCGTGCGCTGGAGCAGCCGCACGCCCAGGCGCGCTTCCAGATCGGCAATCACCTTGGTCGCGGTCGAGCGCGGGATCTGCATGTCGTGGGCGGCGAGCGTGAAGCTGCGGCGATCCACGATCCGGGCGAACAGCTGCATGGCGTCGAGTCGGTCCATGGCGAGCTCCCTCTTGTTTGTTCGTTATAAAGAAACAGTGCTGGCAATTTAAGACCGATTATCTATTGGGCGCCAATTGCCATAGTTGCTTCACCCCGCGATATCCGCGGCCAACCTGAAGGAGCAACTGCAATGAGCACCACCAACCAATCCCCCAAAGTCGCCCTCGTCACCGGCGCATCCCGCGGCATCGGCGCGGCCATCGCCGAACGCCTGGCCCGCGACGGGTTCACCGTCGTGCTGAACTTTGCCGGCAAGGCCACCGAGGCCGAACAGCTGGTCCACAAGATCGAGGCCGCTGGTGGCCGCGCCATCACGGCGCAGGCTGACGTCAGCGATCCGGCCGCTGTCGCTCGCATGTTCGATGCGGCCGAGGCAGCCTTCGGCGGCATCGACGTGGTCGTCAACAACGCCGGCATCATGAAGCTGGCGCCGCTGGCCGACAGCGACGACGCGCTCTTCGACAGCCAGATCGCCGTCAACCTCAAGGGCACGTTCAACACCCTGCGCCAGGCTTCCCGCCGCCTGCGCGACGGCGGCCGCATCGTGAACCTCTCGACCACCGTGGTCGGCCTGAAGCTCGAGACCTACGGCGTCTACACCGCCACCAAGGCTGCTGTCGAAGCGATGACCGGCATTCTGGCCAAGGAACTGCGCGGCCGCTCGATCACCGTCAACGCCGTGGCCCCGGGCCCGACGGGCACGGACCTGTTCCTGCACGGCAAGTCCGACGAGCTGATCGAGCGCATGTCCAAGGCCAACCCGCTGGAGCGCCTGGGCACGCCGGCCGACATCGCCGGCACCGTGGCCTTCCTCGTCGGCCCCGATGGCGGCTGGGTCAACGGCCAGGTCCTGCGCGCCAACGGCGGCGTGGTCTGAGTTCAAACCCTTCATTCATTCATTCATTCATCTGGAGAAACATCATGAGCAACAGCAAGATCATCCTCGTCACCGGCGCATCCAGCGGCTTCGGCCGCCTCACCGCCGAATCACTCGCCAAGGCCGGCCACACCGTCTATGCCTCGATGCGCGGCACGGCGAATCGCAATGCCGAAAACGTCCGGCAGATCGCCGACTTCTCCCGCGAGCACGGCGTGGACCTGCGCGTGGTCGAGCTCGACGTGCAGTCGCAGGACTCCGCCGACGCCGCCATCGCCGAGATCCTGGCCGACAGCGGTCGCCTCGACGTCGTGATGCACAACGCCGGCCACATGGCCTTCGGTCCCGCCGAAGCCTTCACCGCCGAGCAGTTCGCGCAGCTCTACGACATCAACGTGCTGGGCGCCCAGCGCGTGAACCGTGCCGCGCTGCCGCAGCTGCGCAAGCAAGGGCAGGGCCTGCTGGTCTGGGTGTCGAGCAGCAGCTCGGCCGGCGGCACGCCGCCTTATCTGGCGCCGTACTTCGCGGCCAAGGCCGGGATGGATTCCATGGCCGTGCAGTACGCCCGCGAGCTCTCGCGCTGGGGCATCGAGACGTCGATCATCGTGCCCGGCGCCTTCACCAAGGGGACGAATCACTTCTCGCATTCGGGTGCGCCGGCTGATGCGGCTCGAGTTGCAGAATACGAAGCCGGTCCGTATGCAGGCTTTGGTGAGCAGGTGCAGAAGGCCTTCGCCGAGATCGTGCCGGAGGAGGCGGATGTGGCCGCGGTGGCCGATGCCATCGTCGAGGTCGTCGATCTGCCGTTCGGCAAGCGGCCCTTCCGTGTGCACATCGATCCGACGGAAGACGGTGCGGATGTCGGCTTCACGGTGATGGACCGCTTGCGTGCGGAAATGCTGCATCGTGTGGGGCTGTCGGATCTGCTGAAGCCACGCGTGAATGCGTGAAGAGGAAAGTTGCGGCCCCGGACATTCCCCAATTCCAGGCCGCCCCAACCTCATCCAGCACTTCCACACCCCTTCGCAAGTCCTTCATTTTGAAGGACTTTTTTTCATGCATTTGGCTATAAAATCGTCTGTAAGTGCTTGATTCCATTGAGAAATTTCACGAATTTCCTTGACCCCTTGGCGTTCGCCAATTAAAGTGGTGAAAAGTGCAATTTGGTGGGTCACAGTGGCGGCTATCGTGTTTCAGGGGGCTTCGGCCTTGGCAATGGATGCCAAGGGTCGTTTCGCCATGCCTACACGTCACCGCGATTCGCTGGCCGCGCTGTGCGCCGGGCAGCTGACGCTCACCAAGAATCCTTCCGGCTGCCTGATGGTCTTCCCCCGTCCCACCTGGGAGGAATTCCGCGCCAAGGTCATGACCCTGCCCATGTCGGCCGCCGGCTGGAAGCGCGTCTTCCTCGGCAATGCCATGGATGTGGAGATCGATGCCGCCGGCCGGGTGCTGGTCTCACCCGAGCTGCGCGAAGCCGCCAGCATCGGCAAGGACGTGATGCTGCTCGGCCTGGGCAATCACTTCGAACTCTGGGACCGCGCCGCCCACAAGGCGCATGAAGACGAGGTGATGGCCTCCGAGATGCCTGCCGCGCTTCAGGACTTCTCCTTCTGATGAACGCTCCGGTCTACACCCACACCACCGTGCTGCTGCACGAGACGGTGGACTCGGTACTCACGAATCCCGACGGGCTCTACGTCGACGGCACCTTCGGGCGCGGTGGGCATTCGCGGCTCTTGCTCTCCAAGCTGGGGCCGCAGGGGCGGCTGGTGGCCATCGACCGCGATCTAGAAGCGATCGCGGCGGCCACCGAGGGCGACACGCGGGTTTCGGACCCGCGTTTTTTCATTCGTCACGCCGCCTTTGCCGACATGCATGCGCAGCTGGCCGCCATGGGCGTGAGCCAGGTGCAGGGCGTGCTGCTGGACTTGGGCATTTCCAGCCCGCAGATCGACAAGCCCGAGCGCGGCTTCAGCTTCCGTTTCGACGGCCCGCTGGACATGCGCATGGACACCACCAGCGGCGAGAGCGCTGCGGACTATCTCGCCCGTGCGGACGAGTGCCACATCACGGAGGTGATCAGGAATTATGGGGAAGAACGGTTTGCTTCACAGATTGCAAAGGCGCTTGTTGCTCGCCGGGAAAGCGGGAGTCCTGTTCGAACCACGGCCGAGCTTTCCAAAGTCGTGGCTGGTGCAGTCAAAACCCGCGAGCCGGGCCAGGACCCTGCAACGCGCACATTTCAAGCGCTTCGGATACATGTCAACGGGGAGCTTGAAGAGCTGCAGCAGGGGCTGAACGCCGCGCTGGCGCTGCTGGCGCCGGGCGGTCGCATGGCCATCATCAGCTTCCATTCGCTGGAAGACCGCATCGTCAAGAACTTCATCGCCGAGCACAGCCGAGAGGTGATCGACCGCCGCGCGCCCATGGCCGAGCCCAAGCCGCTGGCGTTGACCAACATCGGCCGCATCAAGCCCTCCGCCGCCGAGATCTCCGCCAACCCGCGATCGCGTTCCGCCGTGCTGCGCGTGGCCGAGCGCACCGATGCGCCGCTGCCGCCCGTGCACCAGAAGCGCCGGAGGGGCGAGTGATCGGGCGGCTGAACTTCATCCTGCTGCTGGCTGTGCTGGCGAGCGGGCTCTGGCTCGTTCACAGCGCCTACGACGTGCGCCGCCTCTTCACTGCCGTGGACGAAGCCGCCGCCGAAGGCCGCCGTCTTGAATCCGACCGCCAGCGCCTGGAAGCCGAGCGCCATGCGCAGGCCACCAACCTGCGCGTGGACAAGGTGGCGCGCGAGCGCTTGCTGATGACGACGATCACGCCGGCCGTGACGAAGACCGTGGGCGTTGCCGGTGCAGCGCCTGTGGCCATTTCGGCGGCCTCCGGAGCTTCGCAATGAGCAAGCGCCAGAACTCGTCCCGCAGCGTCAACTACGCCACCAGCCCGCTGCTCGCGTCCAAGACGCCGCCGTGGCGTTCGCGCTTTCTCGTGGCACTGGTCGGCCTCTCGTTCGCCGGTCTGCTCGGCCGGGCCCTCTACATCCAGGTCATCGGCACGGACTTCTACCAAAAGAAGGGCGAGGAGCGCTACCTGCACAAGCAGCAGCTGCCGGCCAGCCGTGGCCAGATCCTCGATCGTGCGGGCCAGGTGCTGGCGGCCAGCGTGGCCGTGCCCTCGTTCTGGGCCATCCCGAAAGAGGTGGACGCCGACGTCGACAAGCGCGCTGCGCTCGCCAAGATCCTGGGCCTCTCCAAAGCCGAGCTGGCCAAGAAGCTTGACCCGGACACCAACTTCGTCTGGCTGGCCCGCCTGGCGGATGAAGACACCGCCGCCAAGCTCAAGGAGCTGAAGCTCAAGGGCGTGTTCATGGACCGCGAGTACCGTCGCAAGTACCCCGAGGGCGAGGCGGCGGCGCACGTGGTGGGCTTCACCAACATCGAAGACCGCGGCCAGGAAGGCACCGAGCTCGCCTTCCAGGAGCAGTTGATCGGCCGCCCCGGTTCGCGCATGGTGCTGCGTGATCGACTGGGCCGCGTGGTCGACGATGCCGGCGAGGCTGAAGCGCCCGTCAACGGTCAGCAGGTGCAGCTCTCGATCGATTCCAAGATCCAGTTCTTCGCCTACCAGCGCGTGCGCGAGGCGGTGCTGGAGAACAAGGCCAAGGCCGGCTCGGTCGTGGTGGTCGATGGGCAAACGGGTGAAGTGCTGGCCCTGGCCAACTACCCGAGCTACGACCCGGCGCACCGCCAGAATCTTTCCGGCGAACAGCTGCGCAACCGCGCGGTGACCGACACCTTCGAGCCCGGCTCCACGATGAAGCCGCTGGTCGTGGCCGAGTCGCTGCAGCAGGGCCGCGTCACGCCGGAGACGGTCATCAACACCGCGCCGCGCTCGGTCACCATTGCCGGCTGGTCGCCCAGCGATACCCACCCGCACGAAGGCCTGGCGATCTGGCAGGTGATCCAGAAGTCCAGCAATATCGGCGCCGCGCGCCTCGGCCTGATGATGCAGCCGCGCGAGATGTACGACATGTACACGGCGGTGGGCCTCGGCCAGCGCCCGCAGATCAAGTTCCCCGGTGCCGTCTCCGGCCGCCTGCGTCCCTACAAGAACTGGCGCCCGATCGAGCAGGCCACGATGAGCTACGGCTACGGCCTCTCGGCTTCGCTGCTGCAACTGGCGCGCGCCTACACCGTATTCACGCACGACGGCGAAGTGCTGCCGCTCACCATGGCCAAGCTCGGCCCCGGTGAAGTGCCGCAGGGCCAGCGCGTGTTCTCCGCCAAGGTGGTGGACGAGGTGCGGCAGATGCTGCAGACCGTTGTCACCAAGGAGGGCACGGCGCCCGAAGCCCAGACCCCGGGCTACACCGTGGGCGGCAAGTCCGGCACGGCCTACAAGCAAGAAGGCCGCGGCTACGCCACCAACAAGTACCGCTCGTGGTTCGTCGGCATCGCGCCGATCAACAAGCCGCGCCTCGTCGTCGCCGTGATGATCGACGAGCCCTCGGCCGGCGCCCACTACGGCGGCGCGGTGTCGGGCCCGGTGTTCAGCCAGGTCGTGGCGCAGAGCCTGCGCCTGATGAGCGTGGCGCCGGACCTGGAAGTGAAATCGCAGATCGTGGCCGGTGCCGACAAGCGCACCTCGGGCGCGGTCGTCGCAGCGAAGGAGGGCACCTGATGCTCACAGAGCTCAAGTCGCCTGCAGCCGCAGCCCGCTGGCTGCTCGAATGGACGCGCGGCACGCTGTGCAGCGACAGCCGCCAGGTCCGCGCCGGTGATGCCTTCATCGCCTGGCCGGGCCATGCGCGCGACGGTCGTGAGTTCGTCGCTGCGGCCTTGGCGGCGGGTGCTGCCACCTGCCTCGTCGAGCGCGAAGGTGTGGAGGCCTATGCCTTCGCCGATGCGCGTGTGGCCGCGCTGCCGGGACTGAAGGCGGCCACCGGCCGCATCGCTTCCGCCTACTACGGCGAGCCGACGAAGCAGCTGGCCGTGCTGGCGGTGACGGGCACCAACGGCAAGACCTCCACCGCCTGGTGGATCGCGCAAGCATCGAGCTTGCTGGGCCAGCGCTGCGGCGTCGTCGGCACGCTCGGCGTGGGCGAGCCCGGCGCGCTCGACTACACCGGCCTCACGACGCCCGATCCGGTTCGTTTGCAGCAAGCCTTTGCCGAGATGCACAAGCAAGGCTTCGCCGCCTGCGCTATCGAAGCGTCGAGCATCGGCGTGAAGGAACACCGCCTCGCCGGCACCGAAGTGCGCGTGGCCCTGTTCACCAATTTCACGCAAGACCATCTCGATTACCACGGCAGCATGGACGCCTACTGGGCGGCCAAGCGCGCGCTGTTCGACTTCCCCGGCCTCCAGGCCGCGGTGATCAACATCGACGACGCCAAGGGCGTTGCGCTGGCCGCCGAGCTGGCGAGCAAGCTCGATGTGTGGACCTATGCCGTCAACGGCGCCGCACGGCTTTCTGCGCACGAGCTGCACTACCGCGCCGGCGGCCTGGCCTTCACGCTTCACGAGGGTGACCAGCGCCTCGTCATCGAGACCGGCCTGATCGGCGAATACAACATCGCCAACCTGCTCGGCGTGATCGGCGCGCTGCGCGCGCAAGGTCACACCTTGGCCGCCATCGCTGCCGTGATCGGCCGCGTGACGCCGGTGCCGGGCCGCATGCAGCGTGTAGGACACGGCCGCGAGCTGCCGCAGCTCGTCGTCGATTACGCCCACACGCCCGATGCGCTGGAGAAGGCACTGACCGCCCTGCGCCCGCTCGCGACCGCGCGTGGCGGCAAACTCGTGGCGCTGTTCGGCTGTGGAGGCAACCGCGACAAGACCAAGCGTCCGCAGATGGGCGCCATCGCCGCTGCCCAGGCCGACAGCGTGGTCATCACCAGCGACAACCCGCGCCATGAAGAGCCGGGGAGCATCCTGGCAGACATCGCGGCCGGCATTGCCGCTGCTAACGCCAACGTTCAGCGCGTCGTCGACCGCCGCGAGGCGATCCGAGCCGCTGTTGCCGGTCTCGAAACCCGAGACGTGCTGCTGCTGGCCGGCAAGGGCCATGAGGACTATCAGGAGGTGGCCGGCGTGCGCCATCACTTCGACGATGTGGAAGAAGCGCGAGCCGCGCTGATCGAGAGGGCCGGCCTGTGATCACGCTCGCCCAAGCGCTCCACTTGCTGCAGCTGCGTGTGCCCGAGGCGCGCATCCATGGCGATGCAGCGACGGTCTTCACGCGCGTGCACAGCGACACCCGAACGCTCAAGGCTGGAGACCTGTTCGTGGCCCTGCGAGGCGAGCGCTTCGATGCCAACGATTTCCTTGCGCAGGCACAGGCCGCTGGTGCCGTCGCCGCCCTGTGCGAGCGCGAATGCGAGGGTCTGCCTTCGATCATCGTGCCCGATGCCAAGGCCGCGCTGGGTCATCTGGCTGCAGCCTGGCGCGCGCACTGCCATCTGCCGCTGATCGCCGTCACCGGCTCCAACGGCAAGACGACGGTCACGCAGATGATCGCCAGCATCCTGCGCGCCTGGGTGGCTGAACATGCGCTGGCCACCGAGGGCAACTACAACAACGACATCGGCGTGCCGCTGACGCTGCTGCGCCTGCGCCAGGACGACGGCCTGTGGCACCGCGCCGCCGTGGTCGAGCTGGGTATGAACCACCCGGGCGAGATCGCGCCGCTGGCCGCCATGGCCCAGCCCTGCGTGGCCCTGGTCAACAACGCCCAGCGTGAGCACCAGGAGTTCATGCAGACCGTGGAAGCCGCGGCCCTCGAGAACGGCGCCGTGATCGAGGCACTGAGCGCTTCCGGCACGGCCGTCTTCCCGGCCGACGACGACTGCGCGCCGATCTGGCAGCGTCTGGCCGGCGCGCGCCCCGTGCTGTCCTTTGCGCTGCAGGGCGAGGCCGATGTGACCGCCGATGCGGAGTGGAAGGGCTCTCATTGGGCGCTGACGATCCGCACGCCGTCGGCGGTGATCCCCGTCGCGCTGCGCATGCCCGGTCAGCACAACATCAAGAACGCACTGGCCGCCACGGCTTGCGCGCTCGCGGCCGGCGCGCCGCTGGCCGCCATCCGCCAGGGGCTGGAGTCTTTCGAGCCCGTCAAGGGCCGCTCGCAGCTCAAGAGCTTTGAGCGCGGCAGCCGCACGATCACGCTGATTGACGACAGCTACAACGCCAACCCTGACAGCGTGCGCGCTGCCATCGACGTGCTGGCCGGTCTGCCGGGCGATTCGTGGCTGGTGCTGGGCGACATGGGTGAGGTCGGCGATCAAGGTCCGGCCTTCCATGCCGAGGTCGGCGCCTACGCGGCCCAGCAGGGCATCGAACATTTCTGGTGCGCGGGCGATGCCTGCGCCGACGCTGCGCAGGCCTACGGTCCGGCCGCGCGTCACTTCAACACCGTGGCCGAGCTGCTCACTGAAATAGCGCGTCAGCCCGACGCACAGAACATCCTCGTCAAGGGATCGCGATTCATGAAGATGGAACAGGTGGTGGGTGCGCTCATCACGCAAGGAGGCACTCATGCTGCTTAGCCTCGCCCAATGGCTGCAAGGCCTTGATCCCTCGCTGGGTTTTCTGCGCGTCTTCAACTACATCACCTTCCGCGCCGTGATGGCGGCGCTGACGGCGCTGCTGATCGGCCTGGCCTTCGGTCCCTGGGTGATCCGTCGCCTGACGGAGATGAAGATCGGCCAGCCGATCCGCGAATACGGTGTGCAGCAGCACCTGGCCAAGAGCGGCACGCCCACCATGGGTGGCGTGCTGATCCTGATCGGCATCGGCGTGTCCACGCTGCTGTGGTTCGACTGGAGCAACCGCTTCGTCTGGATCGTGATGCTGGTGACGATGGGCTTCGGCGCCATCGGCTGGGTGGACGACTGGCGCAAGGTCGTGGACAAGAACCCCGAAGGCATGCGCAGCCGCGAGAAGTTCTTCTGGCAGACGCTCATCGGCCTTTTTGCCGCGCTCTACCTGGCTTTCGGCGTGTCAGAAACGAGCTTCCTCGGCGTCGTGCAGCTGTTCTACCGCTGGGTGGCCAGCGGCTTCTCCAACGGTCTGCCGCCGCGCGCCGACCTGATCGTGCCCTTCTTCAAGACGGTGGCCTATCCGCTGGGCGTGTTCGGCTTCATCGGCCTGTCCTACTTCGTGATCGTGGGCACCAGCAACGCGGTGAACTTCACCGACGGCCTGGACGGCCTGGCCATCATGCCGGTGGTGATGGTCGCCGGCGCGCTCGGCATCTTTGCGTATGCCACGGGCTCCGCCGTGTTTTCGCGTTATCTGCTGCTGCCCTACATCCCGGGTGCCGGCGAGCTGCTGATCTTCTGCTCGGCCATGGGCGGCGCAGGGCTGGCCTTCCTGTGGTTCAACGCGCACCCGGCGCAGGTCTTCATGGGCGATGTGGGCGCGCTGTCGCTCGGCGGGGGCCTGGGCACCATCGCCGTCATCACGCGCCAGGAAATCCTGCTGGGCATCATGGGTGGCGTCTTCGTGGCCGAAGTGCTGTCCGTGATGATCCAGGTGAGCTGGTTCAAGTTCACCAAGAAGCGCTTCGGCGAAGGCCGCCGCATCTTCAAGATGGCGCCGCTGCACCACCACTTCGAGAAATCGGGCTGGAAGGAGTCGCAGGTCGTCGTGCGCTTCTGGATCATCACCATGCTGCTGTGCCTGATCGGCCTGGCTTCGCTCAAGCTGCGGTAAGCCGATGAACAGCCTGCGCGACCAATCCCTCCTCGTGCTCGGCCTGGGCGATTCCGGCCTGGCCATGTGCGCCTGGGCGCTGGGCCATGGCGCGGCGCAGGTCAAGGTGTGGGATTCGCGCGCCAATCCGCCGCAGCTGGCCACGCTGCGCGAGCAGCATCCGAGCGTCGAGTTCTTCCGCGGCGAGCTGATGGCCGCGCACCTGCTGGGCGTGGACCGCGTGTTCAAGAGCCCGGGCCTGTCGCCACGCGATGCGCGCCTCGGGGCGGCCTACGCCGTCGGCGTGCCGGTGCAAGGCGAGCTCGACCTGTTCGCGCAGGCCCTGGCTGATCTGAAGACCGAGCGCCGCTACGCGCCCTTCGTGCTCGCCATCACCGGCACCAACGGCAAGACGACCACGACCTCGATGACGGCCCAGCTCTGCGAGGCCGCTGGCCTGCGCGTGGGCCTGGCAGGCAACATCGGCCCGAGCATGCTGACCACGCTGGCGAACGCGCTGGCGCTGGAGCCGCACGAGGTGCAGCTGCCGCTGACCAGCGATTCGGGCGCAATGCCGCTCGAGGAAGTGCCGGCGGAAGAAACCGAGTTGGAAGAGGCCGTGGAGCTTGCAGCAGAGGCGGAGGTTGCGACCGAGGCTCCAGTGGAAGCCCCAGCGGAAGCGTCGATCCTTGACGAAGACCGCCCGCTGCCCATCAAGCCGCCGCCTCCGCGCGGCCCGGTGTTCGAGCACTTGCCCGAGGTCTGGGTGCTGGAGCTGTCCAGCTTCCAGCTCGACGGCGTTCAAGCCTTCGAGCCCACGGCCGGCGCCGTGCTCAACATCACGCAAGACCACCTCGACTGGCACGGTGACATGGCGGCCTATGGGGCGGCCAAGGCACGCGTCTTCGGCCACGAAGCCCTGATGGTCGTGAACCGGGACGATCCGGCGGTCGAGGCGCTCGTGCCCGCGCCCGTGCTTGTCAAGCAGGGCCGCGGCAAGGCCGCGAAGCTGCAAGGCCGTCGCGTCGTGCGCTTCGGCTTGAACGCGCCGCGCCATCCGGGTGATTTCGGCCTGGTGGAAGAGGGCGGCATGGCCTGGCTGGTGCGCGCGCTCGAAACCGACGAGACCTTCAAGCGCAAGCCCGGCGACGAGGAAGAAGAGCTGATCATCCAGCGCCTGATGCCGGCCGATGCGCTGCGCGTGCGCGGTCGCCACAACGCCGCCAACGCGCTGGCCGCATTGGCGCTGGCCACGGCTGCAGGCTGCCCGCTCGCGCCGATGCTGCATGCGCTGCGCGAATACCGCGGCGAGCCGCACCGCGTCGAGCATGTGCAGACCATCGACGGCATCGACTTCTACGACGACTCCAAGGGTACGAACGTCGGCGCCACCGTGGCCGCCATCCTGGGTCTGGGTGCTGACCGCGCGCCGGCCCGGCTGGTGATGATCCTCGGCGGCGACGGCAAGGGCCAGGATTTCTCGCCGTTGAGAGAGCCCGTTATGCGCCACGTGCGTGCCGTCGCGCTGATCGGCCGCGATGGTCCTGCTGTTGCTGCAGCGTTGGAAGGCTCGGGCGTGCCGATGCAGAGCTTCGACACGCTGGAAGCCGCCACGCGCTGGGCCTACGCGCAAGCCGAAGGCACCGACAGCGTGCTGCTCTCGCCCGCTTGCGCAAGCCTGGACATGTTCCGCAACTACGCGCACCGCGCCGAGGTCTTCATCGCTGAAGTCCAGGCCATCGCCAACGACGAGGGGCTGGCATGAACGCCGTGCTGGAACGCCTCTCGACATTCTGGAAGCGCGAAGAACCCGCTGCCGCAGGTGCAGACGTGCCCGTGCGCGACTGGGTCTCGTCCTCCGCCGGCCAGCCCACGCGCATCCAGGGCTTCGACGCCACCTTCGTCTGGGTCGTCGTTGCGCTGCTGGCCTTCGGCCTGCTGATGGTCTATTCGGCGTCCATCGCGTTGACCGACAGCCCGCGCTATGCGCGCTACTCGTCGGACTATTTCCTGACGCGCCATTTGGTCGGCGTTGGCGTCGGCCTGGTAGCCGCCATCGTGACCGTGCAGATCCCGCTGTCGATCTGGGAGCGCTGGGCGCCGTGGGCTTTCGTCGTCACGCTGCTGCTGCTCGTGGTGGTGCTGGTGCCGCACGTGGGCAAGGTGGTGCTGGGCGCGCGGCGCTGGATTCCGCTGGGTGTGATGAACTTCCAGCCGAGCGAGCTGGCCAAGATGACCATCGCCATGTACGCCGCTAGCTACATGATGCGCAAGATGGAAGTGAAGGAGAACTTCTTCCAGGCCGTGTGGCCGATGGCGGTGGCCGTCGGCATCGTCGGCGTGTTGCTGCTGGCCGAGCCCGACATGGGCGCCTTCATGGTGATTGCCGCAGTGGCGGTGGGCATCTTGTTCCTCGGCGGCGTCAACGGCCGCATGTTCTTCCTGATCATCGCGGTGCTGCTGGGCGCGTTCACGCTGATGATCGCCTTCAGCGAATTCCGCCGCGAGCGCATCTTTGCCTACCTGAACCCGTGGGACGACAAGTACGCGCAGGGCAAGGCGTACCAGTTGACGCACTCGCTGATCGCCTTCGGCCGCGGCGAGTGGTTCGGCCAGGGGCTCGGTTCCTCCGTCGAGAAGCTGCACTACCTGCCCGAGGCCCACACCGACTTCTTGCTCGCCGTGATCGGCGAGGAGCTGGGCTTTGCCGGCGTGGCCGTGGTGATCTTCGCCTTCTTCTGGCTCACCCGCCGCTGCTTCCACATCGGCCGCCAGGCCATCGCGCTGGACCGCGTCTTCGCCGGCCTCTATGCGCAAGGCGTCGGCATCTGGATGGGCGGCCAGGCCTTCATCAACATGGGCGTGAACCTCGGCGCGTTGCCGACCAAAGGCCTGACGCTGCCGCTGATGAGCTTCGGCGGATCGGCCATCCTGATGAATTGCATTGCGTTGGCGGTTGTATTGCGCGTGGATATTGAAAACAGACAGCTCATGCGCGGAGGCCGCGCGTGAGCAAGCACTTGGTCATCATGGCGGCCGGCACGGGCGGGCATGTGTTCCCGGGCTTGGCCGTGGCCGAGGAAATGAAGCGGCGCGGCTGGAGCGTCTCCTGGATCGGCACTGAGACCGGCATGGAGAACAAACTCGTGCCACCGAGCGGCATCCCGATGGACCGGCTGGCCTTCGGCGGCCTGCGTGGCAAGGGGCTGGCCAAGGCGCTGAAGGGCCTGCTTGGTTTCGCCAAGGCCTTCGTGCAATCGAGGCAGGTCTTCGTCACGCGCAGCACCGATGCCGTACTGGGCATGGGCGGTTATGTGTGCGCGCCGGGCGGGCTGATGGCCTGGCTGATGCGCCGTCCGCTGGTGCTGGTGAACGCGGATGCGAGCTGGCTGCTGTCGAACAAGAGCCTGGCGCCGTTCGCGCGCCGCATCGCCTTTGGCTTCGATGGCGCGGTGGCGGCGAGTTCGAACAAGGCCGTGGTGACCGGCAATCCGGTGCGCGGCGAGATCGAAGACATCGCGGCGCCGGCCGAACGTTTCGCCGGCCGCACCGGTCCGCTGCGATTGCTCGTGGTCGGTGGCTCGCTCGGCGCGCGCGCTCTGAATGAGCTGGTGCCCAAGGCGCTCGCACTGCTGCCGGACACCGATCGTCCGATCGTCACGCACCAGTGCGGCCAGGCCAGCCTGCCGATGGCGCAGCAGGCGTACGCCGATGCGGGCGTGGTGGCGGAAGTGCTGCCCTTCATCGACGACATGGCGGCGCGCCTGGCGGCTGCCGATCTGATCATCTGCCGTGCCGGCGCGATCACGGTGTCCGAGCTCTGCGCGGCCGGCGTGCCGGCGCTGCTGGTGCCGCTGGTCGTTTCCACGACTTCGCACCAGCGCGACAACGCCATCTTCATGGCCCAGCACGGCGCCGCAGTGCACCTGCCGCAGAGCGAGCTCACACCCGAGACGTTGGCCGAGCAGCTGAAGGCGCTGACGCGCGAGCAGCTGCTGCCGATGGCCGAGAAGGCTCGCGCGCTGGCGCGTCCGCGCGCAGCGGCTCGTGTGGCCGATGAGATCGAAAGGCTTGCGGCATGAAGCACGCCGTCAAACACGTTCATTTCGTCGGCATCGGCGGTGCTGGCATGAGCGCCATCGCCGAGGTGCTGCATGGCCAAGGCTTCACCGTTTCGGGTTCCGACCAGAATGCCAGTGCCGTGACGGAGCGTCTTGCCTCGCTTGGCATCCGCGTGTTCATCGGCCATGCGGCCGAGCATGTGGCCGGCGCGCAGGCGGTGGTCACCTCGACTGCCGTGAAAGCAGACAACCCTGAAGTGCTGGCCGCACGCAACGCCGGCGTCGCCGTTGTCGCGCGCGCCGTGATGCTGGCCGAGCTGATGCGCCTGAAGAAGGGCATCGCCATCGCCGGCACGCATGGCAAGACGACGACGACTTCGCTCGTCGCCTCGGTGCTGATGGAAGCCGGCGCCGACCCGAGCTTTGTCATCGGCGGCAAGCTGATGAGTGCCGGCGCCAACTCGCGCGTGGGACAGGGCGAGTGCATCGTCGTTGAGGCCGATGAGAGCGATGCTTCCTTCCTGCACCTCTCGCCCATGCTGGCCGTGGTGACGAACATCGACGCCGACCACATGGACACCTACGGCCATTCGCTGGACCGTCTGCACCAGGCCTTCGTCGATTTCCTCGACCGCATGCCCTTCTACGGCGCGGCGATCCTGTGCGGTGACGATGCGGGTGTACAGGCCATCATCCCAAAGGTCACGCGGCCGGTGGTCACCTATGGCTTCGGCGAAGGCAACATGATCCGCGCCCTGGATGTCGAAGCACTGGCCGGCGGCCAGATGAGCTTCAAGGCCCGCCGACCGGGTCAGCCCGACCTGCCGGTGACGCTGAACCTGGCGGGCAGACATAACGTCCTGAATGCACTGGCTGCCATCGCCGTGGCGGCTGAACTGGAACTGGCCGACGCGCCCGTGGCTGCAGCCCTGGCCTGCTTCGACGGCGTGGGCCGCCGCTTCCAGCGCTATGGCGAGCTGAAGAGCAGCGATGGCGGCCGCTTCTCGCTGATCGATGACTACGGCCACCACCCGGTCGAGATGGCCGCCGTGCTGTCCGCTGCGCGTGGGGCCTTTCCGGGCCGTCGCATCGTGCTGGCCTTCCAGCCGCACCGCTACACCCGCACGCGCGATTGCTTCGACGACTTCGTCCGTGTGATCGGCGAGGCCGATGCCGCGCTGCTGAGCGAGGTGTATTCGGCCGGCGAGGCGCCCATCGAAGGCGCCACAGGCCAGTCGCTGGCGCACGCCTGCGGTGCGCGCTTCGTGCCGGCCATTGCTGAGATGCCGCAAGCGATTGCTGAAGCAACGCGCGCCGGCGACGTGGTGATCGTGATGGGAGCGGGCTCGATCTCGGCCGTGCCTGCCCAAACTGTGGAATTGCTGAAATGAACTGGGACCTCAACATCGACGTCAAGGCGCTGGGCAAGGTCGCCGTCCTGATGGGCGGTGCATCGGCCGAGCGCGAGGTTTCGCTGACCATGTCCGGCCCGGGCGTGCTGAAGGCGCTGCAGTCGCAGGGCGTGGACGCGATCGCGTTCGACCCTTCCGAGCGCGGCCTGCACGAGCTGAAGGACCTCGGTGTGTCGCGCTGCTTCATCGCGCTGCACGGCCGCGGCGGTGAAGACGGCACGGTGCAGGGCGCGCTCGAATTGCTGGGCATTCCGTACACGGGCTCGGGCGTGATGGCCTCCAGCATCGCGATGGACAAGATCATGACCAAGCGCGTCTGGGTGGCCGAAGGCCTGCCCACGCCGCGCTGGGTCTCGCTGCGCTCCAACGCGCTCGACCGCGAACGCGTGCGCACCGTGCCGGACGAGCTGGGTCTGCCGTTGTTCGTCAAGCCGCCGCATGAAGGATCGAGCCACGGCGCGAGCAAGGTCGAGGGTTACTCGCAGATGCAGGAGGCCGTGGAGCTGGCCGCCCGTTATGACAGCGAAGTGCTGTGCGAGGAATTCATCGAAGGCCTGGAGCTGACTTGCCCGATCCTCGGCGATGGCGATGCCGCTGAAGCGCTGCCGGTGATCCGCATCGAAGCCGTGGCCGGCAAGTACGACTACCAGAACAAGTACTTCACCGACACGACGGTCTATCACGTCGGCAAGCTGCCTGTTGAGCAAGAGACCGCCGTGCGCGCGCTGGCGCTCGATGCCTACAAGGCGCTCGGCTGCCGAGGCTGGGGACGCGCCGATCTCATGTTGAGGAAGAGCGACGGCAAGGTCTTCCTGCTGGAGATGAACACCTCGCCGGGCATGACCTCGCATTCCCTGGTGCCCATGTCGGCCGCCGCCGCCGGGCTTTCGTACGAACAGCTGTGCCTGTGGCTGATTGCCCGGGCGCGGCTGGATTCGCAAGGCTGAAGAAGAGGAACGGAACGAACACCATGCCCCGCAAGGCCGAGCCCACGCCCATCGACGTCCGCATCATGCATGCGGCGACGGGCCTGCTCGTGCTCGCGATGATAGGCTTGGTGCTTGTGACCGGCGCGCGCTGGCTGGCGGCCAAGTCCTTCTTCGAGCTGCGCGGCATCCGCGTGGCCGGCGACGTGGCGCGCAACAACGCCGCGACCCTGCGCGCCAACGCGCTGCCGCGCCTGGCCGGCAACTTCATCACGCTGGATCTGCAGCGCACGCGCACCGCTTTCGAAGGCGTGCCCTGGGTGCGCCATGCCAAGGTGCGCCGCGTGTGGCCGATGCGCGTGGAAGTCACGCTCGAGGAACACAAGCCCGCCGCCTATTGGGAAACCAAGGCAGACGGCGCTGACAGCAACAGCGACGCCAGTGTGGATCGGCAGTTGGTGAACAGCTTCGGCGAAGTCTTCCAGGCCAACCTGGGCGACGTCGAGGACGAAGACCTGCCGACGCTGGCCGGCCCCGAGGGCAGTGCCAAGTCGATGCTGCGCATGTACCAGTTGCTCGAAGAAGCGCTGCGTCCGTTGGACGAAACGGTCGACCGGCTCGACCTGTCGGGCCGCGGCTCCTGGCGCGCAACTTTGGACAAAGGCGAGGTGATCGAGATCGGACGCGGCGAAGAGGCCGAGGTGCTGGAGCGGGTGCGCCGCTTCGTCGCCACGGTCAGCCAGGTGGTGGCGGGCAGCGGCGGTGCGCCGCTGGTGTCGGCCGACCTGCGCCATGGCGATGGATATGCAGTGCGGCTGCAGGGTGTGAAAACCCAGGCCGCTCCCGGGAAATCACGCAAGTAGGCCCGGAAACAGGACTAGAGGAACGATATATGGCCAAGGAATACAAGGATCTGGTCGTCGGCTTGGATATCGGCACCGCCAAGATCATGGCGGTGGTGGCCGAGGTGCAGGGCAATGGCGAATTGCGGATTGCCGGCATGGGCGTGGCGCCGACCCAGGGCCTCAAGCGCGGTGTCGTCGTGAATATCGACGCCACGGTCCAGTCCATCCAGCAGGCCCTGAAAGAGGCCGAAATGATGGCCGACTGCAAGATATCCAGGGTTTATACCGGGATCACCGGCAGCCATATTCGCGGCCAAAACTCCACCGGCATGGTCATCGTGCGCGACAAGGAGGTCACGCCGATCGATGTCGCCCGGGTGGTGGAAACCGCCAAGGCCATCAATATCCCGAACGACCAGCGCCTGCTTTTGGTTGAACCGCAGGAATTCGTCATTGACGGCCAGGAAGTGAAAGAGCCGATCGGCATGTCGGGCGGCCGGCTTGAGGTCAAGGTCCATATTGTGACCGGTGCCCAAAGTGCCGCCGAAAACATCGTCAAATGCGTCCGCCGCTGCGGTCTGGAAGTCGACCAACTCGTTTTGAATCCCAGCGCCTCAAGTTTGGCGGCACTCACTTCGGATGAGCGCGACCTGGGCGTGGCCCTGGTCGATATCGGCGCCGGCACGACCGATGTGGCCATCTTCACCGGCGGCTCCATCCGCCATACGGCCGTCATCCCGGTCGCTGGTGACCTCATCACCAGCGATATTGCGATGGCCTTGCGCACGCCGACCAAGGACGCCGAAGAAATCAAGGTCGAGCACGGCGTGGCCAAACAACTGCTGGCCGACCCGGCGGATCAGGTTGAAGTCCCGGGTTTGGGCGATCGCGCCCCGAGATTGCTGTCCAAGCAGGCGCTGGCCGGCGTGATCGAACCGCGGGTCGAGGAGATATTCAGCCTGGTTCACCAGGTCATTCGTGAGAGCGGGTATGAGGAACTGCTGTCCTCGGGAATCGTCCTGGCGGGCGGTTCTGCCCTCATGCCCGGTATGGTGGAACTGGCGGAAGACATTTTCCTCAAGCCGGTCCGACGCGGTGTCCCGACCTATTCGGGCGCCCTCTACGACATGGTTTCCAACCCCCGGTCGGCGACCGTGATGGGACTTTTGGAGGAGGCCCGGCTGTCGCGCAGTCGGGGTTTGAAGGCGGCGCAGCAGGCGGGTTCCATGAAGACCGCCTTTGGCCGCGCCAAGGATTGGTTCCTTGGTAACTTCTAAGAACACGTAAATCGTTGTGAGCAGGGCGAAATCGCTAAAAAAGGTGGTTTTCCCGGTAGTTTTTCATAGTCAGCATCAGCATAATTCGGAGCAGGAGGTTTGATATGCCCATCGAGATGATCGAACAGTTTGACCAAGGTACCCAGATCAAGGTGATCGGCGTCGGCGGCGGCGGCGGAAATGCCGTCGAGCACATGATTGCCCAGGGCGTCCAAGGCGTCGAATTCATCGTTGCCAATACCGATGCGCAGGCCCTTAATCGGTCCAAGGCGGACCAGCTGCTGCAACTCGGCCACTCCGGCCTGGGTGCGGGCGCCAAGCCTGAAGTGGGCAAGGCCTCGGCTGAAGAAGCCGAAGCCAACATCCGCAATGCCATCGAAGGCTCGCACATGCTCTTTATCACCGCTGGCATGGGCGGTGGCACGGGCACGGGCGCCGCACCGGTGATTGCCAAGGTGGCCAAGGAAATGGGCATCCTGACGGTCGGCGTGGTTACCAAGCCGTTCGAGTTTGAAGGCACGCGCCGCTCCAAGGCGGCCGACGCCGGCTTGGCCGAGCTCGAAGCCAATGTCGATTCGCTGATCGTCGTGCTCAACGACAAGCTGCTCGACGTGCTCGGCGACGACATCACGCAGGACCAGGCCTTCGCGCACGCCAACGACGTGCTGAAGAACGCCGTGGGCGGCATCTCCGACATCATCCACATCCCGGGCCTCGTGAACGTCGACTTTGAAGACGTCAAGACCGTGATGAGCGAGCCCGGCAAGGCCATGATGGGTACGGCGCAAGCCGGCGGCCCGGACCGCGCCTCCAAGGCGGCTGAACTCGCGGTGGCCTGCCCGCTGCTCGAAGGCATCGACCTCTCCGGCGCGCGCGGCGTGCTGGTGCTGATCGCGGCTTCGAAGGCCACCTTCAAGCTGGCCGAATCGCGCAACGCGATGAACGCCATCAAGAAGTACGCCTCGGAAGATGCCCACATCATCTACGGCACGGCCTATGACGAATCGCTGGGCGACCAGCTGCGCGTCACCGTCATCGCCACCGGCCTGAACTCGCAACGTGCCCGTGCACAGGCGCCCCTGTCGGTTGTTCAGCAACCCGCGCTGCGCACCGGCACCGACAACATGCCCGTGCTCACGCAATCGCTGAACCTGCCGGGCGGCCAGGCTGCCGCCGGTGCTGCAGGCACCACGGCTGCTGTTGGCGCTGGCATGACGGCTGGTTTCGCCACCGAAGCCAACCGCGTGCCCAGCGTCTGGCGCCACGGCCGCACGGCCGCTGCCAAGGTCGAAGCCCTGTCGTCCAACGGCATGGACGAGATCGAGATCCCGGCCTTCCTGCGCCGTCAGGCTGACTGATCCTCCGAACCTGCTGCTGACCAGGCCGGCCTCGCGCCGGCCTTTTTCATTCATGGGTGCAGGTGTTGCAGTCCGTCACCAGAGGATCGGTCATCTCGCCGGAGATGAATGCTGCACAAAGACCGGTCGTTGCGGAGCCGGCATGCGGCATCGGCTTTTGCAGTCACTTCCGATGCCCGCCGCAGTACCCGCGCCACTGTCGATCTCGCGCACGTGCGCCGCTCTGCTGGCCTTGGCCGCGCCGGCCGTGGCCCGTGCCGCCGGCCGCACGGCTGAGCACAACCCGCTGACCGGCATCTGCTTCTGCCTGAGCCTGCTGGCGCTCCTGCTGTTCGGCCTGATTCGGTGCATGCGCCGCCGCTACCAGCAGCAACTGGCCGGTGAGCCGTCCAGGGCGGCGTGTTCGATGGGTTCGATAGACACGCCAACAGATACGCCAATAGACACGCTCTAAAGGGTCGATAGGCATTGTGCAAGCCGGCTCGGCGGCCTTTCGGGGACAATCACCGGATGCTGAAACAACGCACCCTCAAGTCCCTCACGCGCGCCGTCGGCGTGGGTATCCACAGCGGTCAGAAGGTCGAGCTGACCCTGCGCCCTGCGGCGCCCGACACCGGCATCGTCTTCCGCCGTGTGGACCTGCCGCAGCCCGTGGATATTCCGGTGCGCGCAGAGACTGTTTGCGACACGCGCATGGCCACCACCATCAGCCCCGGCGGCGATCCCGGCGGCCCCAAGGTGCAGACGATCGAGCACCTGCTCTCGGCCTGCGCAGGCCTGGGTCTGGACAACCTCTACATCGACATCAATGCAGACGAGGTGCCCATCCTCGACGGCTCCGCCGCCAGCTTCGTCTACCTGCTGCAAAGCGCCGGCATCGAGCTGCAGAACGCGCCGAAGAAATTCCTGCGCGTGAAGAAGACCGTGGAAGTGCGCCAGGGCGAAGGCAAGCGCCTGATGTGGGCCAAGCTGGAGCCGCACCACGGCTACACGCTGTCCTTCCAGATCGAGTTCGACAACCAGGCTGTTGCCGCCACTGGCCAGAGCTATGTGTTCGACATGGGCACGGGCCAGTACAAGAAGGAGATCGCCCGCGCGCGCACCTTCGGCATGACGGCCGACATCGAGCTGATGCGCTCGCGTGGCCTCACGCTCGGCGGCTCGATGGACAACGCCATCGTCGTGGACGACTACCGCGTGCTCAACGCCGATGGATTGCGCTACGACGATGAGTTCGTGAAGCACAAGATCCTCGATGCCATCGGCGACATGCAGGTAGCCGGCCATCCGCTGATGGCCGCGTACACCAGCTTCAAGGGTGGCCACGCGCTCAACAACAAGCTGCTGCGCGCGCTGCTGGCCGATGAAACGGCCTACGAGATCGTCACCTTCGAGGACGAGAAGCAGGCGCCTGAGGGCTTCGCGCAGTTGGCGCCGGCTTGGTAAGCGGCGACCGACACCGAATGCTGATCTTTCGCCTCGTCTTTGGCCTGCTGATCGTCGCGGGCCTTGTGTGCCTCGCGCTCTACATCGCCACGCGCCAGCCCGTGTGGCGCCAGCGTGCGGTCATCATCCTGAAGTGGACGGTGATTGCCATCCTGGCCATCTTCGGCGTGCTCATCATCGAGCGCGTGCCGATGCTGCTCTAGGCAGCGTGGTGTTCCTCAGGCCTCTTCCAAGGCCTGCAGCTGTACCAGCCGCTGGTACAGCCCGCCCTCGATCTCCATCAGTTGCTCGTGCGTGCCGCGCTCGGCCAGATGGCCGTGGTTGAGCACGACGATCTGGTCTGCCGCGCGGATCGTTGAGAGCCGGTGCGCGATCGCCACCACGGTGACCTGGCCGCGCAGTGCATCGAGCGCTTCGCTGATGGTGCGCTCGGTGGCACTGTCGATATTGCTCGTGGCTTCGTCCAGAAAGAGGATGCGCGGCTGGCCGGCCAGGGCGCGCGCCATTGCCACGAGCTGCTTCTGGCCCGTGGACAGCCGCGCGCCGCCTTCGCCGAGCAAGGTGTCATAACCCTGCGGCAGCGCTGACAGGAATTCGTGGACACGCGCGGCCTTGGCGGCCTTGACCAGCGTGGCCTCGTCGATCCTGCGGCCCATGGCAATGTTCTCGCGCGCGGTGGCGGCCATCAGCCAGGGTTCCTGCGGCACCAGGCCGACGGCGGCGCGGAAGGCTTCGTCGGGCAGGCGGGCGAGCGGCTGCTCGTCCACGCTGATGCGCCCGCTCTGCGCGGCGTAGAAGCGCAGCAGCAGCGAGAGCAGCGTGCTCTTGCCGCTGCCCGTGTGGCCGACGATGCCGGTGAAGCTGCCGGCGGGAATGGTGAGGCTCAGGTCGTGCAGCACCGGCCGCTCGGGGTCGTAGCCGAAGCTGATGGACTCGATCTCGATCTCTCCGCGTTCCACACCGCGGCTGTCGGCTTCCTGCGCCACGGGCGCAGTCTCCTGCAGCAGCGAGCGCACGCGCGAAGCCGCCACCATCGATTGCTGGAGCTGGCCGAACTGCAGCGTGATCTGGATGAGCGGCTCCACCACGCGCGAGATGTAGGCCAGGAAGGCGTAGAGCAGGCCCACCTGCATCGCCGACATCTCGCGAGCACCGAAGGCCCAGATCACCGTCGAGATCAGGAAGACATTGAGCAGGTCCAGCGCCGGGCGCAGCAACCAGGCGTTGGCGGATAGCTCGGCCTTGCGCGATTGCAAGTGGCGTGCGTTGGTGTCTTCGAACTTCGCCAGAAAGCGCGGCGCCGCGCCCGCGCCCTGCAGCACGGCCATGCCGGCGATGCTCTCGGCCATCTGCGCATTGATGTCGCTGCGCAGCTGGCGCTGGCGCTGCACGGCGCCGCTGGAGAAGCGCTGGTAGAGCAGGATGATCACGACCATGGCCGGCACCAGCAGGGCCACGATCAGCATCAGGCGCAGGTCCAGCCAGGCCATGGCGACGATGGAGCCGATGACGACGATGGTGGAATCGAGCATCACGTACAGCACCTGCCGGTACAGCGTGTTCACGGCCTCGGTGTCATTGGTGACGCGGCTCACGAGCTGGCCGGTGATGGCCTTGTCGAAGAAGGCCATGGGCAGGCCCAGCACGTGCGAGTACACACGGCTGCGCAGCCGCAGCACCGAGCGTCGCGCGATGCCGGCCATGCGCGCCAGCTGCGCGTAGCGGATCCAGCAGGAGGCCCAGGTGGCGAAGAGCCCCAGCGCGATCAGTCCGGCCATGGCCTGCAGATCGAAGTTGCGGGGCAGCAGGTAGGCGTCGATGTAGCGCTTGCCGGCCAGCGGCACCAGGGCTTCAAGCGCGCAGGCCAGGATCAGCCAGCCCAGGCCACGCCAGAGCGAACGGCGCTCACCGGCGGCGGCTTCCAGCAGCAGGCCGACGGCGGCCCAGGGCTTCTCTTGTTTTTGTTGTGCTTCAGGCTGCATCGAGGCTGGCTTCAATCTGTTGATAACGCCACTGCTGCGCGTACCAGTGGCCGGCTTCGACCAGCTCGGCATGGGCACCACGTTCGACGATGCGGCCGGCCCTGAGCACGGCGATCTCGTCGGCCTCCATCACGGCGGAGAGGCGGTGGCTGACGATGATGCAGCTGCGCCAGGGCTGCTGGGCACGCAGCTCGCGCAGGTGCGAGAGGATCTGCGTCTCGGTGCCGGTATCGACCGCCGAGAGCGCATCGTCCAGCAGCAGGATCGGCGCCTCGGACAGCAGCGCGCGCGCAATCGCCACGCGCTGGCGCTGGCCGCCCGAGAGCGTGACGCCGCGCTCGCCCACTTCTGTGTCGTAGCCCTGCGGCAGGCGGCGGATGTCGGTGTCCACGGCGGCCAGGCGCGCCGCTTCCTCGATCTGCTCGCGCGTGGCGCCGGGGCGGGCCAGGCCGATGTTCTCGGCGATGGAGGCCGAGAACAGGAAGGGCTCTTGCGGCACCCAGGCGATGCCGTGGCGCAGCGAGGCCAGGCGGATGTCGGTCAAGGGCCGTTCGCCGACGCGGATAGCGCCGCCGGCCGGCTCGAACTGGCGCAGCAGCAGGCGCAGCACCGTGGACTTGCCCGCGCCCGTCGGGCCGACCAGGCCCAGCACGCGGCCCGGCGCCAGCGCCAAGTCGACGCCGTCCAGCGCTGCCTGCGTGGTGCCGGGATAGGTGAAGGCCAGGCGTTCGAAGCGCAGCGGCGCCTGCTCGGGCATGTCGCTGACGCCTTCGTCGTGCAGACACAGCGGTTCGTCCAGCGCCGGCTGCAGGCGGCCCCAGGCCGCGCGGCCGCGTTCGATCAGCGAGAGAACCCAGCCAGCCGCGAACATCGGCCAGATCAACTGGCCGAGGTACATGGTGAAGCTGGTGAGTTGGCCGATCGAGAGCTCATCGATCGCAACCAGATAGCCGCCCAGGCCCAGCGCGATGGCCGTGGCGGCGCCCAGCGTCATGCCGACGGCGGGCTCGTAGGCGGCTTCCCAGCGCTGCGCGCCGTAGCTGGCCTCGGCGGCACTGCCGGCAAGTGCATCGAACTGGTGGGCGTTGCGGTCGATCTGGCCCAGGGCGCGCAGCGTGCGCACGCCGGCCAGGCCTTCCTGCACATGCTGGTTCAGGCTGGAGAAGCGGGTGAGCGAGCTCTGCCAGGCCTCGTGCACGTGGTTGGAGATCCACCAGAACGACAGCGCCATCAGCGGGAAGGGGATCAGTGCGGCCAGGCCGAGCCGCCAGTCCACGCCCAGCGTCATCATGGTGAGCACGAGGATCAGCGTCAGCGAGCCGTCGAAGCCGGCCAGCAGCGCATCGCCCGCGGCCATCTCGATGGCGTCGGTGTCATTGGTGGCCAGGGCCATCAGGTCGCCGGTGCGCTTGCTCTGGAAGAAAGCCGGGCCTTGCAAGGTGAGCCGCGCATACAGCCGTGTGCGCAGCTGCTGGCCGAGCTGGTAGCTGGCGCCGAACAGGCGCAGCCGCCACATCACGCGCAAGAGATAGACAGCGGCGCCCGCACCGAGCAGCAGCCCCAATTGCAGCAGCAGGCCGCCATCGCGGAACCTGGCGGCCACCAGGCCGTCGACGACCTGGCCGACCTGGCGCGGGATCCACACCAGCAGCATCGCGATGCCGGCCAGCATCACGGCGGCGGAGGCATAGGCGGGCCAGTGCTGGCGGACAAAGCCCGCGATCATGCGGGTGAGCGTTTGGGGTGGAGAAGCTTGCATGGAGGAGCGCGATTCTAGGAGGCGCTCAAGACAGGAATTGGCAGCAATTCCCAAGCATTTAGTTGCGGGCTTGCGGCGTGCTTCTTCGAGCAATCGCTTCACGCACTTGCCGCGATGATGCGATCCGCGCTCACGAAGTTCCACATCGCAGCACCACATCCGCAGCCGGCGCGGATGTCCGATAGGCGATGTCTCGCGCACTTGCAGGCCCGAGGTCCGGTGGATCTCGGGCTTGCCCCTTTTTGGGCAGCCCTAGGTACTGGCCCCGAGGGGTCGTGTGAGCAGAGAGGTTAATATTGAAACAGCGTTTCATATTCAATCTTGCTCGCCACCATGACCCGTCCTCTCCGCGTCGCCCTGCTGGGCGAATGCATGATCGAGCTGCAAGGCCAAGCCTTCGGCACCCTCGCGCAAGGCTTTGGCGGTGACACGCTCAACACGGCGGTCTATCTGGCGCGCTGCGGCGGCGCGGCCTTCGATGTCCACTACGCCACGGCGTTAGGTGATGACGGCCTGAGCCAGGGCATGCTGGACCGGTGGCAGCTGGAAGCTGTACAGACCGACCTCGTGCAACGCCTGCCAGGCCGGTTGCCGGGCCTGTACATGATCGAGCTGGACGATCAAGGCGAACGTCGCTTCAACTACTGGCGCGATTCCGCGGCGGCACGGGCCTACTTTGAAGCAGCGATCACGCCGCTTGAAGAGCAGGTGGCCAGCTGGGACGCGTTCTACCTCAGCGGCATCAGCCTCGCCATCTTGCCGCCGGCCGGACGCGAACGCGCCTTCGCTGTGATGGCGCGGCTGCGCGAGCGCGGCGCCGCCGTCATCTTCGACAACAACTACCGTCCGCGCCTGTGGCCTGACGTCGCCGTAGCGCGAGAAGTCTTCGCCCGCGCCTTCGAGCTGGCCAGCTGTGCGCTCATCACCGCCGACGATCATCAGGCGCTGATGGGCCTGGCCACGCTGCAAGAGGGCGTTGCCGCAGCCCAGTCTTTGCCCAGCCCCGAGCTGCTGATCAAGCGCGGTGCAGCGCCAACACTGGTGCGCGCGGCCGGATCCACCGCGTGGCAGGAAGCCGAGACGGAAGCCGTGCCGCGCGTCGTCGACACTACGGCCGCCGGCGACTCCTTCGCAGCCGGCTATCTCTCGCGCCGCCTGGCCGGCGCAGATGCCGTCGAAGCTGCGCGTTATGGCAATCGCGTGGCCGGCCGCGTGATCCAGCACCGCGGTGCCTTGATCGCGCGCGAGCTCATGCAGGACCTGCTGTAGGACGGCGCAGGACGGCTGGACGCCCGTGTCCTCGCCGCGTCAGACGAGGCCTCATCTTTGTGAAGTATTTACGAAATGCTTCCACAAGGCCCCATTCGTGCGCGTTGCGCCCACGTGTCGGTCGCGCATCAACAAAACTGATGAAAGCCCAGGCAAGCTGAATGAGTAGATTGGCCCAGCGCAGTCTTTTCGAGCAGTCATGCAAGCAGACATTCCTCACGCGTCGTTTGTTCGAACGCTGGGTGCTGTTGCCGCCCTGATGGGCCTGCTCGTGCTCGCGGGCTGGGTGTCGGACATTTCCCTGCTCAAGAGCGGCCTCCCCGGTGCGGTGGAGATGAAGGCCAACACGGCCATGGGCCTGGTGCTGTGCGGCCTCGGCTTGGTGCTCTTGACGACGATGAACGCCGAGCGTATCGCGCACGCGCAGCGCATGCGCGCCGCCGCGTACGCCGTGTCGCTCGTCCTCGTGCTGCTGGGCGCGGTCACGCTGCTGGAGTACCTGCTCGGCTGGAACGCGGGCATCGACGAGCTGCTCTTCCGCGACCGGTCCAAGGCCTTCAACGCCAATCCGGGCCGCATGTCGCCCTACAGTGCCACGGCGTTCTGCGCGCTGGGCATGGGCCTCGCGGCCCTGGTGATGGGCCGGCTGCGCCTGGCCGTGATGGCGTTCGCGCTGCTGGTGCTGGGCATCGGCGTGACCAGCGTGCTGGGCTATGCGTGGAACGCGACCGAACTGGTGACCGATGTCTTCCTGCCGCCGGTGGCCATCAACACCGCGCTGGCCTTCGTCGCGCTCTCGGTGGGCCTGCTGCTGGCCAACCGCCGGGCACGTGACGCGGCCCAAGGCCTGCTGACGCGCGTCACCATCGAGTCGCGCGTGGCCACGGCGTTGGCCGGAGCGCTGCTGCTGCTCGTCGTCGGTGGCGGCGTGACCTATCGTGCCGGTGCCGACATGGCCCGCTCCACCGAATGGGTGGCGCACACGCAGGAGGTGCGTGCGCTGCTCAACCGGGTCTATGCCACCGTCACCGATGCCGTGATCGCGCACCAGGCGCTGGGGCGCAGTCCGGACGACGACGATCCGGACCGCCTGCAAGCCGCCATCACGGAGGCGCGCTCGCAGATCCGTCAGTTGCAGGACCTGATGTCCGACAACCCCGACCAATCGCGCCGCGCCGCGCAGCTGGGGCGTGACATCGAAGAGCGCCTTCGGCGCCTGAGCGGCGGCGATCGCGGCACCGAGCTGATGCCCGGGATCCGCGCGCTGACGCGTGAGATCGATGTGGCCGAGCAGCGCCTGCTGGCCGAGCGCACCGCCCGTGCGGACCGGGCACGGCGCAACTCGCTCGTCTTCCTGATGCTCACGCTGTTCGGCGCCTGCGCCGTCTTCCTCTACCTGCTGCGCAACATCCGGCAAGAGATGCTGGCGCGCGCCCAGAGCGATGACAAGCTGCGCCGGCTCAACGCCGGCCTCGAGCAGCGCGTGCACGAGCGCACCGCCGCGCTCACCCACAGTGAAGCGCTGTACCGCCACACGCTGGACAGCATGCTCGAGGGCTGCCAGGTGATCGACGCTGACTGGCGCCGCCTCTACGTGAACGCCGCCGCTGCGAAGCAGTCGCGCCTGCACCCGCTGGAGATGCTGGGCCGGACCCTCATGGAGGCGCATCCGGGCATCGAGGAGACCGAGGTGTTCGAGCGCATGCGCCAGTGCATGGAGCAGCGCCTGCCGCAGCAGTTCGAGACGTGTTTCGTCTTCCCCGATGGCTCCAGCGGCTGGTTCCAGGTCAGCCTGCTGCCAGTCTCCGAGGGCATCTCGCTCTTCAGCGTGGACATCACCGAGCGCCGGATCGCCGAAGACGAAGTGCGCGCCGCCAATGCCGCACTGGAACTGCGCGTGGCCGAGCGCACGGCGGAACTCCGTGCCGCCACCGACGCGGCCGACGCGGCCAACCGCGCCAAGAGCGTCTTCCTGGCCACCATGAGCCACGAGATCCGCACGCCGATGAATGGCGTGCTGGGCATGCTGGAACTGCTGGCCATGACGCGGCTGGACGGCGAACAGCGCAGCGCGCTGGGCGTGGTGCGCGAATCGGGCCGCTCGCTGCTGCGCATCATTGACGACATCCTCGACCTCTCCAAGATCGAAGCCGGAAGGCTCGAGCTGCGGCCCGAGGCCTCGTCGGTGGCGCGGGTGGTGGAGCGCGCGCGGCAGATCTACATGGGCATCGCCAGCAGCAAGGGCCTGAGCCTGGACATGTCGGTCGATCCGCGCATCAGCCCAGCCCTGCTCTTCGATCCGGGCCGGCTCACGCAGATCCTGAACAACTTGATCTCCAACGCGCTCAAGTTCACGCAGATCGGCGGCGTGACCGTGACGGCGCGCATGCTGGAACGCTCCGGCTCCTTCGAGACCATCCGCCTGGTCGTCTCCGACACCGGAATGGGCATCTCGCCCGAGGATCGCGCGCGGCTCTTCCAGCCCTTCACGCAAGTCGGCCTGGAGGTCAACCAGCGCGGCGGCACGGGCCTGGGCCTGACCATCTGCCGCCGCTTGGCCGAGATGATGGGCGGCACCATCGTGATGGACAGCGTGGTGGGCCGCGGCACGCGTCTCACGCTCACCATCACGCTGCCGATCACCGATGCCGCCGAGCTGCGCGCGCCTGATCTCGTGGAGAGCAGCAGCAACCTCTCCCAAACCTTGTCCGAGCGCCGCGTTGCGCCCAGCATCGAGGAAGCCGAGCAGGACGGCACGCTGCTGCTCGTCGTCGACGACCACCCGACCAACCGCGCGGTGATGCTGCACCAGGTGCGCGCGCTCGGCTATGCGGCCGAGGCCGCCGTCGATGGCCAGGCCGCGCTGGAGCTGTGGCGCGAGCGGGGCTTCGGGCTGATCATCACCGACAGCCACATGCCGCGCATGGGCGGCCAGGAGCTGGCGCGCGCCGTGCGCGGCGAAGAACAGCGCTACCACCGCAAGCGCATTCCCATCCTGGCCTGCTCGGCCAACGCGCTCGAAGGTGAGTCCGAGGCCTGCTTCCTGGCCGGCATGGACGGGTACCTGACCAAGCCCGTCAGTGTGGTCGAGCTGATGGCCGCGCTGGACCGCTGGTTGCCGCTGCCGGGCGACGGCGGCGCAAAGGCCGCCAAGCGCAGCCGCGAAAGCGCCAGCGTGTTTGCCTCCAGCACCATCGCCGCGGCCGAGGACTGGACCGAGCCGCAGGTCTTCAATCCCACCGTGCTGGCGCCGCTGGGCGAAGGCTCGGCCCTGGTCGAGAAGCTGCTGCGCGAATTCCGCGAATCCACCGGGCGCGACGCCGACGAGCTGCGCCAGCTCGTCGACCACGGCGACAGCGCCGCCATCGCGCAACTGGCCCACCGCCTGCGCGGCGCGTCCCAGGCCGTTGGTGCAGAGAGCCTGGCCCTGGTGTGCGACCGCATCGAGCGCGCCAGCCACGCCTTCAACTGGAAGTCGGTTGAATCCCAGATGGGCCGCTTCGAATCCGAGCTGCAAAGGCTCAACGAGTATCTGGACAGCATCTGGAACGCTGTGCCCTGACCCCGTCCCCGAGCACGCAGGCGTCGCAGCAAGGAGTTCGTCACCATGCCTCTTTCCAAACTTCATTTCCTCGTCGTCGAGGACCATGCTTTCCAGCGCAAGGTGCTGACCCAGCTGCTGGAGATGATGGGTGCGGGCGAGGTGCTCTCCGCACCCGACGGCCAGACCGCGCTGGAAGTGCTGGCCCGGCCGGACGCGCATGTGGACGTGGTGATCTGCGACCTGCACATGCCCGGCATGGACGGCATGGAGTTCATCCGCCACCTGGCCATGGAAGAGCGGCTGCAGCTCTCGCTCATCCTGCTCAGCGCGCTGGACAAGAAGCTGTTGTCGTCCATCGCCACCATGGCGCGCGCCTACGGCGTGCGGCTGCTCGGCTGCGCCTCCAAGCCGCTGACGGCGGCCAAGCTGCTGGAGCTGCTGGAGCGCCACGAGCACGGCAAGCCGGAAGCCCAGCTGCAGCGTGAGGCGCAGCAGTTCTCGCTGGAGGAGATGGGCCGGGGCCTGGAGAAGTCCGAGTTCGAGGCCTTCATGCAGCCCAAGGTGGAGATCCGCAGCGGCAAGGTCTGGGGCGTCGAGGCGCTGGCGCGCTGGCGCCATCCGTGGGCGGGCGTCGTCAATCCATCGGACTTCGTGCCGCAGATGGAGCAGGGCGGCCTGATCGACGGGCTGACCTGGGCCATGCTCGAACAATCGAGTCAGTGGCTGCAGCGCTGGCAGCGCGAGGGGCTGGACCTCTGCGTCTCGGTCAACCTCTCCATCCGGTCGCTGGCCGGGGAACGTGTGGCCGAGCGCGTGACCGAGATCGTGCGCAGCCGCGGCGTGGATCCGGGCTGCGTGATGCTGGAGGTCACCGAGTCCGCTGCCGCCACCGACACGGCGCGCGCGCTGGAAAACCTGGCGCGGCTGCGCATGCTGGGCTTCGGCCTGTCCATCGACGACTACGGCACTGGCTACTCGTCCATGCAGCAGCTCTCGCGCATCGCCTTCACCGAGTTGAAGATCGACCGCGCCTTCGTGACCGATTCGCGCGCCGACGAGGCCACCCGCGTGATCCTCTCCTCCAGCCTGGACATGGCGCGCCGGCTCGGCATCCATGCCGTGGCCGAAGGTGTGGAATCAGCGGGCGACTGGGCGCTGCTGGAGCAGCTCGGCTGCGACCTCGCCCAGGGCTGGCTGATCAGCCGACCGATGGAAGCGGCGCAGTTCGAACCTTGGGTGCGTGACTGGCGCAGCGAGCATGGCCAGCTGGCGCCGAGCGTGCCCGTGCCGGTCAACGCCTGGCACGCACGGCGGCATTGAGCGCGGGTCCGGCAAGCGGCAGCAGTTCGCGCTCCACCATCGCGGCGAAGTAGTCCGCGCCCTTGGGGCCGAGGTGGGTGCGGTCGAAGACCGGATTGGCCGCGCCTGCACGCTCCGATTTCGTGGCATCCGAAACCGGCTCGCCGGGTCTGGGCCTGGGCGCCATCGCCAGCGTGTCGGCTTCCTCCTCGCCCATGGCCTGGACGGCTGCAGCGCTCAGCGCGTGGAGGTCGAGCAGGGGCGTCTTCGTCGCCTTCGCCACGGCCCGCATGGCAGCGGCCCAGGGCGCGAGATCGTCGTGCAGCCACGGGCCGCGGAACGAGCGGCGCGTGAGCGGCGTGACGAGGATCGGGTGGGCACCGGCGGCGCGCACTTCGCTCACGTAACGCGTCAGATTGACGGGGTAGTCCTTCACCAGATCCGTGGACCGGCCCGGCTTGCCCGGCTGATCATTGTGGCCAAACTGGATCAGCACCCAGGTTTCGCCGCTGCGGCCCTCCTTGAGCGAAGCCAGCATCTGCTCCCACAGGCCCTCGGCGCGGAAGCTCAGGGTGGAGCGTCCACCGCGGGCGAGGTTCACGCACTCGACGCCGGGGCCGAGCTTGGCGCACAGCGCATCGCCATAGCCGCTCTTCGTGGCCATCGTGGAATCGCCCACCAGAATGACGCGCGGCGCGGCATGAGCCGCGCCGCACAAGGCACTCAGGAGGGCGAGCCCAAACAGCAGGCTCGCTTTGCCTTTCATGCTCAGAACTTGTAGCGTGCGCCGATCAGGTACTCGCGGCCCGTCACCGTGTACACCACCGGGCTGTTGCGCTGGCGGCTGATGAACTGGTCCTGCGCCTGGTTGGTCAGGTTCACGCCTTCCAGCGAGATGTCGAGCTTGCTGTTGACCTTGTACGAGATGCTGGCATCCACGTTCTTGGTCGGGTTCTTGCCCTCCACGTCGTTGTTGTTCTGGCCCGGCACGCGGGTCAGGAACGAGCCGCGCTTGGACATGCTGACGCGGGCGCTGAGCGTGCCGTCGTCGTAGTACAGCGTGGCGTTCGAGCTCTTGGGCGAGAGGTTCAGCAGATCGTCCGTGATCGTGGCCGCGCCGGTCGGCGAGACCTGGTACTTGATCTTGGACTGCACCTTCGTGTAGTTCAGCAGCATGCCGAAGTTTTTGCCCCAGCCCGGCAGGAAGTTGAACGGCTGCTGCCAGTTCAGCTCAAGGCCGGTCAGGTTGCCGCCCTCGGTGTTGACGGCGGTCTGCACCTGGAAGACTTCGGTGCCGGTGAAGTTGCTCGGCAGCAGCGACATCGGGAAGCCCGTCGTGTTGTAGGGCACGTTGACGCGCAGCGTCTGGATGTAGCTGTCGATCTTCTTCTGGAACAGGCCGATGCCGACGAAGGTGTCCTTGTCGACGTACCACTCCAGGCTCTCGTCGAAGGTCTTGGCGCGGTAGGGCTTGAGCAGCGGGTTGCCGCTGGTGATGGACAGCGTGCCGGTCGTCGCGATGGAGCCGCCCGGGTTCAGGTTGGCCAGCATCGGGCGCGACATCACCTTGGCTGCGGCAAAGCGCAGGATCAGGTCGTTGCGCAGATTCATCGCCATGTTCAGCGAAGGCAGCCAGTCCTTGTAGGTGTTGCCCACGTTGACCTGCGTGCCGCCGCCGGTGGCGAGGTAGCCGGTGGTCTCTTCCTTGGTCGTCACGTAGCGCACGCCGACGTTGCCGCGGACCTTCATGCCGGCGATGCGGCCGTTGAGGTCGGCCATGGCGAACCAGCCGGTGTCGGTTTCGGTCACGGCGGAGTTGTTGCCGCGTGCGTTGCCGTTGGTGGTGCTGGTCAGCGTGAAATCGCCGGGTCCGCCGGACGGTCCGCTCTTGATGCAGTTGCAGTAGATGTCGTAGGCCTTGGCGATGGCGTCGAAGTCGGGGATGACCCAAGACGTCGGCGTGCCGCCGGAGAGGCCCAACTGGCTGCCGAAGCCGGTCAGCACCTTGGTCAGGCCGGCCATGCCGCCGGCCGGCGCGAAGACGGTGTCGTTCTGGTTGACGCGACGGAACTCGTAGGTGTCGAACTTGTACTTCTTGTAGTCGACGCCGCCGCGCAGCGTGACGTTGTCGCTCACCTCCCAGGCCACGTCGAGGTCGGCGATGGAGTTCTGGTTGGTCGTGCCTTGCGGACGGATGCGGATCTCGCTCGTCGTCGTGTTGGTGACCGTGGCGGCCTGCGTGCCGCTGGTGGCCACAGGAACGCCTTGCAGGGCCAGGGTGCTGCCGGTGGTGTCGAAGGGGTACTTGATGACCGGCAGCTTGGCGTTGCCGCTGAAGTCGATGGAGTAGCCGTTGACGTTGAGCGCGTCCAGCGTTGTCGTCGTCTGCATCGGGTTGCGGAAGGCCGAGGTGGCGCGGCCCATCAGCAGGTTGGCGGAGACGCGATCGGTGATCTCGCGGCTGATCTTCAGCGTCGGCTGCACGAAGGTGGTGCTGAGCTTGTCAAAGCGCGACTCGGCACGGATGTCCACGCCGTTGTAGGTGCCGCTGATCAGGCTGCCGTTGGCGTCGTAGGTGGCGCTGACCACGCTGGTCTGCGGCTTGCCGCCTTGCGCTGCCGTGCGGCTGAAGGAGATGGCTTCGAGCCAATCCTCCTCACGCGTGGCCTTGAGCTTGGCGTAGAGCACGTCCAGCGTGATGAGGGTCTTGTCATCCGGCTTGAGCTGGATGGAGCCCGTCAGGCCGATGCGGTCCTGGTCGTGCGTGAGGCGGCCGTAGCGCGGCAGGCGCGGGTGGAAGTTGTTGACGTCGTTGGCGGCGTTGTAGGCCGCGGTGTTGGCCGCGTTCACCGGCAGCTTGGCCGGCGGCAGCGAGCCCGGCACCAGGGCGGAGCCGCCCGTGCCGCAGTTGCCCGTGCCGGGCGCGCACCAGCCGCCCGAAGACGGGCCGTTGTCGTAGCGCACGCTGCCAAAGCCTTCTTCATACAGGCGACGCTTGGTGTAGGCACCGGAGAGCAGCACGCCCAGCTTGTTGTTGAAGAAGGTGTTGGAGACCAGGAAGGCCGCGCGCGGGTCGGTCTTCTTGCTCAGGTCGTTGTAGCGCTCCTTGACCGAGACCGTGGTCACCAGGCCCTTGAAGTCGAAGGGGTGCGAGGTGTTCAGGTCCACCGTGGCGCCCAGCGAGCCTTCGTCCACGTCTGCCGAGGAGCTCTTGCGCACCGTGATCTGGTTGAACAGCTCGGAGGCGAAGACGTTGAAGTCGAAGCCGCGGCCGCGGTTGTTGGCGCCCGAGGAGTCGGTGGCGCCGGTGGTGGCCAGGGCCTCGATGCCGTTGATGCGCACGCGGGTGAAGTCCGAACCCAGGCCGCGCACGGTGATGTTCTTGCCTTCGCCGGCATCGCGGTCGATCACCACGCCGGGCACGCGCTGCAGCGACTCGGCCAGGTTGGTGTCGGGGAACTTGGCGATGTCTTCGGCCTTGATGACGTCGACGATGCCGTTGTCATCGCGCTTCTTGATCAGCGCGCTTTCCAGCGCCGCGCGGAAGCCCGTGACGGTCACGGTGTCGAGCTGCTGGGCCTTCTTCTCGGCGTCTTGCGAGACGGTCTGGGCCTCGGCGCTGCCGATGACGGCCAGTGCGGCCAGGGCAATGAGGGTGGGGCGCGAGGCGGGGCGAAGGTGGGCCTGCGCGAGTTTTCGGGCGTGAGCGGTCACGGTTCTTGTCTCCTAAGGTTTGTCCGATCAGCGCTCGAAGGGCGCTTTTTGATTTGTCGGTGCCGGCCGCGGCAGTGCGGAACGGCACGTGCTTTCTTCTAGGACTACTTTTTCTTCTTCAGGGTCAGACCGCGAGGTAGTCCTCGCGTCTGGGTGAGAACTGGTCGAGCAGGGTGCTGTCTTGTTCGAGCGCCTTGACCCCGTGCATCGTCAGCCGTGGTGCCACAAAGGCCTCGCCGGCGCCGATGACCTTCTTCACGCCGCCCACCTCGCACTCGAAGGAGCCGGAGAGGCAGAAGGCAATCTGGTCGTGCGCGTCATGGGCGTGCGGCGTGCCGACAGCGCCGGCATCGAACTGCACCAGCACGCTCATCAGCTCCGGCGTGTGGCCGACGATCTTGCGGCGGATGCCGTCCCCCAGGTCTTCCCAGGGCGTGGTGGGGTCGAAATATGGCTGCATGGAGGGGCTTTGCGAGTCTCTTGGCACTGAACTATAGCGAGCTGATAAAAAAATGAAACAGTGGTCCACTAAATAGAAACCATGATTCCGACGTTTCTTCGCAACCGGCTATGCTTGTCACCTGAATAAATTGAAATGCCGTTCCAAATTTCTGAAACGGCGAGTGGAGCAAGAAGAATGGTCCTCGAAAACTTCCGCCTCGATGGCAAGGTCGCCATCGTCACCGGCTGCAACACCGGCCTCGGCCAGGGCATGGCGCGCGCCTTGGCCCAGGCGGGCGCCGATATCGTCGGCGTGAACATGACCGAGCCGACCGAGACCAAGACCGAGGTGGAGGCCACCGGCCGCCGCTTCCTGGACTTGCGCGCCAACCTCGGCGAGATCGCCTGCATCGAAGGCCTGATCGAGCAGGCCAAGCGCCTGACCGGCCGCGTGGACATCCTGGTGAACAACGCCGGCATCATCCGCCGCGAGGACGCCATCAAGTTCAGCGAGAAGGACTGGGACGACGTCATGGACATCAACCTGAAGACGGTGTTCTTCTTCAGCCAGGCTGCGGCGCGCTGCTTCCTGGCGCAGGGCGGTGGCGGCAAGATCATCAACGTGGCGTCGATGCTGTCCTTCCAGGGCGGCGTGCGCGTACCTTCCTACACGGCCAGCAAGAGCGGCGTGATGGGCATCACCCGCCTGATGGCCAATGAATGGGCGCAGCACGGCATCAACGTGAACTCCATCGCGCCGGGCTATATGGCCACGAACAACACGGCCGCGCTGCGGGCCGACGAGGGCCGCAACAGCGCGATCCTTGAGCGCATCCCGGCGGGCCGCTGGGGCACGCCGGAGGATCTGGCCGGGCCGGTCGTGTTCCTGGCCTCGAAAGCCTCCGACTACGTGAATGGCTACACCGTCGCCGTCGATGGCGGCTGGCTCGCCCGCTGAAGCTGTACCCTCCGAGCTGGTCCCGATAGAAGACCGGCCGCCGCCGAAAGAGACACGGTGAGATGTACGAGAACAAAAAACTAGGCTTCCTCTTCGTCCTGCCTTTCGTGCTGGGGGTGCTGCTGTTCAAGGCATTCCCCTTCCTGATGAGCTTTGCCCTGAGCTTCACGCAGTACGACCTGATCGACCCGCCGCAGTTCGTGGGCCTGCAGAACTACCAGGAGCTGGCGACCGACGACCCACTGTTCGTGAAGTCGCTCGGCGTCACGCTGCTGTTCGCCGCGCTGGCCGTGCCGATGCGCGTGGGCTTTGCGCTGTTTGTGGCGCATGTGCTGAACCACAAGATGCGGGGCATCAACTTCTTCCGCGCGGCGTTCTACATCCCGTCGATCCTGGGCGGCTCGGTGGCCACCGCGGTGCTGTGGCGCTTCATCTTCGCCAAGGACGGCCTGGTCAACCTGATGCTGATGAAGATCGGCCTGTCGCCCATCGCCTGGCTGGCGGACGAGCACTTCTCGATCTGGACGGTGGTGCTGCTCTTCATGTGGCAGTTCGGCTCGGCCATGGTGATCTTCCTGGCCGCGCTGCAGAACGTGCCGGTCTCACTCTACGAAGCGGCCGAGTGCGACGGTGCATCGAAGCGCCAGCAGTTCTGGAAAATCACGGTGCCGCTGATCACGCCGGTGATCTTCTTCAACATGATCATGCAGATGGTGCAGGCCTTCCAGGAGTTCAACGGCCCGTACATGATCACCGAGGGCGGCCCGCTGAACAGCACCTACGTGCTCTCGCTCTACATCTACGACCAGAGCTTCCGCTACTTCAACCTCGGCTACGGCGCGGCCCTCTCATGGGTCCTCTTCGCCCTCGTCGGTGGCCTCGCGCTGATCTCCTTCTGGAGCTCCCGCTACTGGGTCTTCTACTCCGGTGAGAAAGAGGTGAAGAAATGAGCGGCGCACCGATGGGGGCGATCGACAGCCTGGGCCCGCAGAAGACGCCTTGGGTGCGCTACGTGATGTTGGTGCTCGTGGCGATGGTGATGCTGTATCCGCTGTTGTGGCTGGTTGGCGCCTCGTTCAAGAGCAACCGCGAGATCTATACCGAGGTCGGCTTCTGGCCGTCGAGCTTCGACTTCAAGGCCTTTGCTCGCGGCTGGAAGACCAGCACCGAGTACACCTTCGCCACCTACTTCCTCAACAGCTTCCTGATCTGCATCCCCCGCATCATCGTCACGGTGGTGTCCTGTGTACTGGTTGGCTATGCCTTCGCCCGTTTCGAGTTCTGGGGCAAGAAGCTGATGTTCTCCATCATGATCGGCACCATGATGCTGCCGCTCGTGGTGCTGCGCCTGCCGCAGTTCCTGATGTTCCGCGAGCTGCACTGGCTGGACAGCTACCTGCCGCTGATCGTGCCCAGTGCATTCGCAACGGACACCTTCTTCGTCTTCATGATCGTCCAGTTCCTGCGCGGCATCCCGCGCGACATGGAAGAAGCCGCGCAGATCGACGGCTGCAACGCGCTGCAGGTGCTTGTGCATGTGCTCGTGCCCTTGCTCAAGCCCGCCATCATCTCTGTCGTCGTCTTCCAGTTCATCTGGACCATGAACGACTTCATGGGCCCGCTGATCTACCTGGCCTCGGTCGAAAAGTATCCCGTCTCATTGGCGCTGAAGATGAGCCTCTCGGCCACCGAGAACGTCGAATGGGCCAACGTCATCGCCATCTCGGTCGTGGCCCTCATTCCTTCGGTGCTGGTGTTCTTCGCCGCACAAAAGCACTTCGTCGAGGGTGCAGCCTCCAGCGGAATCAAAGGTTAGATAGGTCAACAAAGTGGCACGAGTCAGTCTCAATAAGATCGAGAAGGTCTACCCCAACGGCTTCAAGGCCGTGCACGGCGTGGACCTGGAAATCCGCGATGGCGAGTTCATGGTCTTCGTCGGCCCCTCGGGCTGCGCCAAGAGCACGCTGCTGCGCATGATTGCCGGCCTGGAATCCATCAGCGGCGGCGAGCTGCGCATCGGCGACAGAACCGTCAACGCCCTGGCCCCCAAGCAGCGCGGCATCGCGATGGTGTTCCAGAACTACGCGCTGTATCCGCACATGAAGGTCTACGACAACCTCGCCTTCGGCCTCAAGCTGGCCAAGGCGAGCAAGGAAGAAGTCGACCGCCGCGTGCGCGAAGCCGCCCAGCTGCTGGAGATGGAACACCTGCTTGATCGCTACCCCAAGCAACTCAGCGGTGGCCAGGCGCAGCGCGTGGCCGTGGGCCGTGCCATCGTCAAGAAGCCCGAGGTGTTCCTCTTCGATGAGCCGCTGTCCAACCTCGACGCCAAGCTGCGCGCCAACATGCGCGTGCGCCTGACCGAGCTGCACCGCACCTTGCGCGAATCCGGCCAGCCGGCCACCACCATCTACGTCACGCACGATCAGGTGGAAGCCATGACCATGGGCGAGCGCATCTGCGTGCTCAAGGAAGGTCGCATCCAGCAGGTGGATACGCCCACCAACCTGTACGACCGTCCGGCCAACGCCTTCGTGGCCAGCTTCATCGGCTCGCCGGAGATGAACATCAAGAAGGCGGCTGTGGAGGCCGGCGGTGTCCGTCTGGGCTCGGCGTTACTGCCGGTCGATGCGACGCGTCTCTCGGGTCGCCACGAAGTCCAGTTCGGCCTGCGGCCTGAGCACATCGGCACCGTGCAGCGGCCCGACGCCACGATGGTCAATGCCCGCCTGCGCTTTTGCGAGCACATGGGCTCGGAGGTCTATGTGCACTTCGACCTGGGTGACGAGGCGATGAGCGCTCGCGTGCCGGCCGATCAGATCGGCGGCATCGCCACCGCTGAGCGCGGCGCGGCGATCCCGCTGCAGTTCCAGCTCGGCAAGGCCCACTTCTTCGACGCCGAGAGCGGCGTGGCGATCCGTTGATGATGGACCGCCGCCACGCGCTCCTTGGCCTGGCCTCGCTGCCGCTGGCCGCCCGTGCCGCAGCCGACCGCGAGACCTTGCGCTTCGCCTGGTGGGGCGGGGCAGGGCGGCACCAGGCCACGCTCAAGGCCCTGCAGCTCTTCGAGCAGCTGAACCCCGGCGTGCGCGTCAAGGCCGAGTACATGGGCTTCAACGGTTATCTGGAGCGGCTGACCACCCAGATCGCCGGCGATTCGGAAGCCGATCTCATGCAGATCAACTGGGCCTGGCTCGCCATGTTCAGCAAGCGCGGCAATGGCTTCGCTGATCTGAACCGTTATGCCGACACCTTGCGGCTGAACCAGTTCGATCCGGCCGACATCGGCACCGGCATGGTCCAGGGCAAGCTGAACGCGCTGTCGGTTTCCTTCAGCGCCCGCGTCTTCCTCTGGAACGAAGCCGCGTTCAAACGGCTGGGCGTGCCGCTGCCGAACACCTGGGACGAGCTCTTCGCCGCTGGCCCGAAGTTCAAGCGCCAGGGCGAGCAGTTCTACCCGCTCGACGGCGAGCTCTACGACATGCTGCTGCTGGCGCAGAGCTACATCCAGCAGCAGTACGGCACGCCCTTCGTCGATCCGCGCGAACCGCGCGTGGCGATGAGCCCGCAGGCGCTGGTGGAATGGGTGCGCATCTACAAGCGCCTGGTTGACGAGCATGTGTGCACACCGCTGCCGCTGCGCGCGTCGCTTGGTGGCGCGGAGAAGCCCACCGAGCAGCAGCAGGACTGGGTCGTCGGCAACTGGGCCGGCAACTACACCTGGGACTCCGTGCTTGCCTTGCGCGCTTCCACGCTGGATCCGCAGCAAAGGCTGGCGCTCGGCAACTGGCTGGAGATGCCGGGCGCCAAGGAGAGCGGCATGTTCGGCCGGCCGACGCTGATGTTTTGCATCGGTCGCAATGCGGTGAACAGCGGCAAGGCGGAACTGGCGGCCAAGCTCATGGCCTTCCTCACCACCGATCCGCGCGCTGTGCCCATCCTTGGCCGTTCGCGCGGCCTGCCGGCGGCGCGCGGCCAGATCGAGCTGCTGCAAACCAACGGTCAGGTGCCCGCCATCGAACTCGCCGCGCGTGAGCAGATTGCGGCGCAGCGCCGCATCGGCCGCGTCATCACCCCTTCACCCCTGTTCGAGCATGCGCGGCTGGCCCGCTTCATGCGCGAAGTGTTCGAGACCGTTGCCTACGGCAAGGCCCGCCCCGAAGAAGCGGCGGCCCGACTGCTCAAAGAAGGCAACGGCCTGCTCCGGAGAATCAAGTAATGAGCAAAGCCACGCAGCGCCAACTGAACTTCGTCACGACGACCGATCCCGACACCGGCGCGCGCGTCACGCGCCTCACGCCGCTGGACGTGACCTGCCATCGCAACTACTTCTATCAGAAGTGCTTCACCAACGACGGCGGCAAGCTGCTGTTCGCGGGCGAGTTCGGCCCGGGCAAGAGCTGGAACTACCACCTGCTGGACCTGCAATCGCAGGTGGCCACGCAGCTGACCGACCAGCCGGGTGAGAACACCTTCGGCGGCTTCCTCTCGCCGGACGACCAGTTCCTCTACTTCGTGCGTGCGGAGCGTCAGCTGATCCGCCTCTCGCTCGCCGATCTCAGCGAAGAAGTCGTCTACACCGTGCCTCAAGGCTGGGTCGGCTACGGCACCTGGGTGTCCAACAGCGCCTGCACCAAGATGGTCGGCATCGAGATCCACGCCGACGACTGGTTCCCATTGAACACCTGGCAGAAGTTCAACGAAATGTTCCACAGACAGCCGCGCTGCCGCCTGTTCAGCGTGGACCTGAAGACCGGCCAGCAGACGGTGATCCTGGAGCAGCGCGGCTGGCTGGGCCATCCGCAGTACCGGCCGTTCGACGACAACACGGTCGCCTACTGCCACGAGGGCCCGCACGACCTGATCGACGCGCGCATGTGGTTCATCAACGAGGACGGCACGAACCGCCGCTGCGGCAAGGAACACGCCGAAGGCGAAAGCTGCACGCACGAGTTCTGGGTACCGGATGGCAGCGCCATGATCTACGTGAGCTACAACCACAGCTCGCCCGAGCGCTGGATCTGCAGCCTGGACCCGGTGACGCTGGACAACCGCGTGCTGACGACGATGCCGCCGTGCTCGCACCTCATGAGCAACCACAACGGCACGCTGATCGTCGGTGACGGTTGCGGCAAGGCCAGCAACGATTCTTCCGCCAGCAACGAGATGCTGACGGGCGATCCGTACCTGCATCTCTTCGACCTCAAGGCGGGCACGACACGCCCCATCGCCCGGCACGACAGCGGCTGGGATGTCTACAAGGACAGCCGCCAGGTCACGCACCCGCACCCGAGCTTCACGCCGGACGAGAAGCAGGTGCTGTTCTCTTGCGACAAGGAAGAGGGCGAGCCGGCGCTCTACCTCGCGGACCTGTGATGCGCGCGATCGCCCTGCTCCTGGCCTTGTGTGCCGCGGCGTCTGCGCAGGCGCAGCGGCCCCAGCTCGATGACGCCGAAGCCAAGCGTTATGGCACCGCCGACTACCTTGGCGACTGGCAACCGCAGGCGATCACGCTTGACGCGAACAAGCCCGACTTCATCGTCGGCCCCGGCGGCACCCACCGCACGGTGCAGGCCGCGCTCGACGCGCTGCCGGCCAAGAGCGACCGCCGGCTGCGCATCCTCGTCAAGCCCGGCACCTATCGCGAGACGGTGTGCGTCAAGGACCGCGCGGCCTTCTTGCTCTACGGCGAGGAAGACGCGGCCAAGACCGTGATCGTCGACGGCCACTACAACGCTGAGGCCAAGGCCCAGGGTGCACCCGCCAACCCTTGCGAGCCGGTGCTGAACGCGACGACCTGGGGCACCTACGGCAGCGCCAGCTTCGCCGTCTTCAGCAGCGACGCGCAGTTTGCCAACCTCACCATCGCCAACGACGCGATGGACAAGGTGCGCGATGGCCAGGGCTATCCGGCCGGCGTGGGCGAGGCCGGCGGCGCGCAGGCCGTGGCCTTCATGACCAAGGGCGACAAGATCCAGCTGCAGAACGTGCGCCTCGTCGGCCACCAGGACACCTTCTTCGTGCGCGGTCCGGGTCGCGTATTTGTCGACCGCAGCTTCATCAGCGGAGACGTGGACTTCATCTTCGGCAACGCCACGCTCGTGATTGATCGCAGCACCATCCTGAGCCGCTACGGCCGCCGCGCCCCAGGCTCGGGCGGCTACCTGCTGGCGCCGAGCACGCCGGCCGCTGCCGAGCGCGGCTTTCTCGTCACCCGCAGCCGCTTGATGGGCGAACCCGGCCTGGAGCCCGGCTCCATCCGCCTCGGCCGCGCCTGGGACGAAGGCGTGCCCAAGGGCGAGTGGAAGACCGGCAGCCCGAACGGCCAGGCGCTGGTGCGTGACAGCGAGCTCGGGCCGCACCTGGGTACGGTTGGTGCGGGCTGGGGCAACTCCACCTCGCGCCGGCCCTACGCCGCGAGCGGCCCGCAAGCCAACCGCTTCTCCGAATACCGCAACGCCGCCAACATCGACCGCGAAGTCCTTGGCCCCAAGAACGGCTGGGCGGCGTTTGAAGGCGGCACACGCGGCGGCGCGGACGCCAAGCCCGATCATGTGTTCGACGTGTACAAGCGCTCCGAACTCGTGGCCGCCTTCTCGCTTGGCAGCACGCCCAAGATCATCCGCATCCACGGCCTGATCGACTTCAGCCGCGACGAGCAAGGCCGCCACGTCGTGCCTGCGAGCTTTGCCGATCGCGAGTACAACTTCAAGGAATTCCTCCAGGCCTACGATCCCGAGACCTGGGGCCGCAAGGATCCGATCGGACCGCTGGAAGGTGCGCGCAAGCGCTCGTCGAAGCGCCAGGCCGAGTGGATGCAACTGCGCGTGCCTTCCAACACGACGCTGATCGGCGTTGGAGAAGGTGCAGGCCTCAACGCCGGCTCGCTGTTCCTCGATGGCGTGGACAACATCATCATCCGGCGCCTCCGCATCACCGATGCCTACGACTTCTTTCCCGAATGGCAGCCGCGTGACAACGGCCATGGCGAGTGGAATTCGGAGTACGACGCCATCACGCTGCGCGGCGCCACGCATGTGTGGATCGACCACTGCACCTTCAACGATGGTGACCGCCCGGACCAGGCCGAGCCGCTCGCCTTTGGCCAACGCATCCAGCACCACGATGGCCTGGTGGACATCACGCGCGGCAGCGATCTCGTCACTGTCTCGTGGAACGTCTTCAGCCAGCACGACAAGACCATGCTGATCGGCGGCAGCGATTCGGGCAAGCCATACGACGACGGCCACCTGCGCGTGACCCTGCACCACAACCTGTGGGAGCAGCTGATGGAACGCACGCCGCGTGTGCGGTTCGGCCAGGTCCATGTCTACAACAACCTGTTCGTGGCCCGCGCCGATGCGGCCTACGGGTATCACTACTCGCTCGGTCTTGGCATCGAGTCGCGCATCTTCAGCGAGGCCAACGCCTGGGAAGCGTCGCCCGGCATCGGCCCCGAGAAGCTGACCCGCGCGCTCAAGGGCACTCGCCTGTTCGACCGCGGCAACAACCTGCTGAACGGCCAGCCGGTCGATCTGCTGGCCGGCCTGCGGTCAGCCAATCCGGGGCAGGGCTTCTCGGCCGACGTCGGCTGGTCGCCCGTGCTCTTCGAGCCTATGGATTCCCCTGAGGCCCTGGCTTCTCGCGTCAGAGCGGGCGCCGGGGTGTCTGGAATCGGTGGACAATGAGGAAGTCAACACCACCATGACCATGGACGACGATTCACTCGACGCCAAGCAACCCGAATCGGTTGCAGCCGTACTCAAGGTCTTTGCCATCCTGCAGGCCCTGTCCGAACAGCGCGATACCGGCATCTCCGAACTCTCGGTGCGGCTGGCCATGCCCAAGGCCACGGTCTATCGCTTTCTGCAGACCATGAAGACGCTGGGCTTCGTACGCCAGGAAGCCGACAGCGAGCGCTACGGCCTCTCGATGAAGGTGTTCGAGCTGGGCAGCAAGTCGCTGCAGTACCCGGAGCTTGTCGACCTGGCCAAGCACCACATGCAGCTCGTGGCCGATGCCACGGGCGAGACGGTGCACCTGGGCACGCTGATCGACAGCGAGATCATCTACGTCCACAAGGTCGACTCGCGCCACATGCTGGGCATGTACTCGCGCGTCGGCCGCCGCGCGCCGCTGCACTGCACGGCCATCGGCAAGGTGCTGATGGCCTGGGAATTCCCCGAGCGCCGCGATCGCATCCTGGCCGGCGCCAGCTTCGAGCGCTTCCGTGACAAGACCATCACCGAGCGCGGCGCCTTCCTGGCCGAACTCGACCGCGTGCGCACCCAGGGCTTCGGCGAAGACCGCGAGGAATTCGACGATCACATCCGCTGCCTGGGCGTGCCCATCTTCGACCGCTTGGCCCAGCCCATCGCCGGCATGAGCGTGTCCTTCCCGACGTTCCGCTACGACGCGGCGAAGGCGCCGGAAGTGGTGGCCATGCTCAAGGAGGCCAGCCGCGACATCTCCGCGCGCCTGGGCTGCACGCAGTTCCCCCTCGACATCAAGAACTGAGCCCCGCGATGGAACCGCGCGAGCTGCTGCGTCATCTGTACGACGTGGCGGTGGCGCGCGCGCTGCCCGGCCGCGTGCTGGCCGATCATCTACCGCCTCCTCCAAAGGGCCGCACGCTCGTGCTTGGCGCCGGCAAGGCTGGCGGCTCGATGGCCGAAGCTTTCGAGGCCGCCTGGCCTGAAGATGCCTCGCTCAGTGGCCTCGTCATCACCCGCTACGACCACAAGCCGCCGAGCTACACGCCGCGCCGCATCGAGCTGGTGGAGGCCGCCCATCCCGTGCCCGATGCAGCCGGGGAGTGTGCTGCTGCCCGGCTGCTTGAGCTGACAAGAGACCTGACCGCCGACGACCTTGTCGTCTGCCTGATCTCCGGCGGCGGCTCGGCCCTGATGGCGCTGCCGGCGGAAGGCGTCACGCTGGCCGACAAGCAGGCGATCAACAAGGCCCTGCTGCGCTCCGGCGCCAACATCGCCGAAATGAACTGCGTGCGCAAGCATCTCTCGCGCATCAAAGGCGGCCAATTGGCCGCGGCCTGCGCACCGGCCCGCGTGCTGACGTTGATGATCAGCGACGTGCCCGGCGACGAGCCCGCCGTGATCGCCTCCGGCCCCACGGTGGCCGACGCCACGACCTGCGCCGATGCATTGGCCATCTGCAAGCGGTACGGCATTGAGCTGCCACCGGCCGCGCAGGCTGGCCTGGAGTCGGGCGCGTTTGAAACACCGAAGCAGGTGGCCGGCGAACTGCGCATGATCGCCACGCCGCTGCAAAGCCTGGAGGCCGCGGCTGAAGCAGCGCGTGCGCTGGGCATTGAAGCCCATGTGCTGTCCGACGAGATCGAAGGCGAATCGCGCGACATCGGCGCCATGCATGCCGCGCTGGCGCGTTCTGTGGCGCGTCGTGGTGAACCTTTCCGCAAGCCCTGCGTGATTCTCTCGGGCGGCGAGACGACGGTGACCGTCAAATCGAAAGGCGGTCGCGGCGGTCGCGCCACCGAGTTCCTCGTCGGTTGCGCGCTTGCGCTGCAAGGTGAGCTCGGTGTCCATGTGTTGGCGGCCGATACCGATGGCATCGACGGCGTGGAAGACAACGCCGGCGCCATCGTCACGCCCGACACGCTGGCGCGCGGAGCGCGGCTTGGCGTGTCAGCGCGCGAGCATCTCGACGCCAACAATGCCTATGCCCTCTTTGAGGCGCTGGGTGATCTGGTGGTGACGGGGCCGAGCTTCACCAACGTCAACGATTTCCGAGCGTTGCTGGTGGTTTGAGAGGGGGCTGCGGGCGCCGGTCGTGACGGACCATCGTACCGGCGGGGCTTGATCCCGTTATTGGCCACGACCTGATTCGAGAGGCTGTTCTGCAGGGCGGATTCAACCCGTCGACGCAACACATTCGCTGAACATCTCAGCGGGTGTATGGAAGTCGAGCGTCTTGCGCGGCCTCTCGTTCAATTGTCTCGCGATCGCATTGAGCTGGAGCTGCGAGAAACTCGATAGGTCCATGCCCTTTGGCATGTACTGTCGTAGCAGCCCATTCGTGTTCTCGTTGCTCCCACGCTGCCATGGGCTCCTGGGATCGCAGAAGTAGACCTGGATGTCGGTGGCCAAGGTGAATTGCTTGTGAGTCGCCATCTCTTTGCCACGATCCCAGGTCAATGATCTGTAGAGCTCCTGCGGTAGCTTGCGGGCGTTCTTGATCAGTGCGTCGACGACGGTCTGCGAGTCCTTGCCTCCCAGCTTTACCAACATCACGTATCGCGTCTGGCGCTCGACCAATGTGGCGATCTGGCTGTTGTGGCTGCCGAAGACCAAGTCTCCTTCCCAATGTCCAGGTACCGCGCGGTCTTCCACTGTTGCAGGCCGCTCGCTGATCGAGATTGCGTCGACGATTTGCCCGTGGATGGCTGTCTTCTGTGTGTAGTGCCGCGAGCGGCGCATGCCACGCGTGCGCCTCAGATGCTCCAGCAGCTCCTTCTTCAAGGCGCCGCGCGCTTGAATGAACAAGCTTTGATAGATGGTCTCGTGCGACACGTGCAGGGCCTGATCGTGCGGATAAGTATGCTTGAGCCAGCCTGAGATCTGCTCGGGCGACCAGAACATCCGCAGCTTAGCCGCCACGATGCGCGCCAGTGCACGGTTCTCGCGCAGCTTGCAGCGCTTAGGGCGGCGCGCTCGGTCCCATGCCGCCTGATCGGCCTGGCTCGCGCGGTAGTTATCTCCGCCTCCGTTGCGATTGATCTCTCGGCTGATGGTCGATGGTGCGCGTCCCAATCGCGCTGCTGTCGACCGAATCGACTCGCCGGCCACCATCGCCCTTGAGATCTCCTCGCGCTCGTTCAGTGTCAGCGCACTCGACGCGCGCGTTCGCTGCGGCGGCCGGATGCCGCCGGTCTGCGAAAGTATGTTGTGAATCGACGTGTGTGGACGGTCAAACAGCTTGCCGATCTCATGCAGAGTCCAGCCTTGCCTCCAGCGCTCCCACATCAGAGCCTTCTGGGTGTCCGAGTAGTAGATCCGTCGTCGCTGCTTCATTTGCAACACTCCTTCCGCCTACGCGGTGGTTAGTGTGTTGCATCGACCGGGTGAATCCGCCAGCGGAAGCGGACATCGACAAGCGAAGAAATCCGGTCAGTCCGGCAACCTGATTCAAGCGGAAGAGCTACGGACGCAACGACGGACTAGACCTCAGTATGTCCAAAGGGCGAACGCAACCATCCGCCTGAGCAAGAGGCTACTGGTTTTCGAGAGGAAGCACCGTTTCATACGCTGTGCCTTTCAGGAGAGACAGTTGCCTATCGAGGGCGCTCTGCCTTTCGCGTAGACCCATGCTGGCAGCTGCAAGCGCAAGGAACTCCAAAACTCGTTGCGACTCCCAGTCACTCTCGCCTGCAATGGACTCCAGTGTGTCGAACGCCAGGCCGAGCTCGTTGTGCTCAACGAACTCCTCGAACTGGTCAATCGAGTCGCCGAATTCCGCCTCTGCGATTTGCGATAGATGTGCTCTGGCGTCTCGCAAGAAGCCCTCGGTTCGCTGCCATGAACGCAGAAGTTCGGGTGTAGCCATGTGACTTCTAAGGTGATGTATGTCGGTCGTTAGCGGTTCATGCCCGACATTTCAGCACGCGCCACGCAGCACGTGGCTGGTGAAATTCCCTTGACCGGCTACCGTCGCGCGACATGCGGCCTTCAATGTCCGCTTCAGCCTGACTCTGTCGGCAGGGCCGCAGCGGAAGCTGCCGCTCGGTAGCAGCGTTGCGTTAGTCAGCTACGCCGCATCATTGAATCGCCTCACTACACGCCCAATAGCGACAGTCCTTGCGCCCTCGCGCATCTGGAACTCGGTGCCGATACGCAAGGCACTGTAGTCAAGGGCCGGGTGGTAATCCAAGTCGAACTGAACCTCGGCCTCGTCGCCTGGTGCCACTGGGCCAGCGCAACACGTTGCAGTGACGCCGAGGTACTCACCGTCTGGCGGGACAACTAAATGGGGGCGGTAACCCTCTGTGAATGGCGCGTGTCGACCGCCATCGGCTTCCGTCTTCATCCTCAGGTAGACAATTACGCGCTCTTTCATGCAGCCATTTGAGCATGTAACGACCAACTCACGCCGGTGAGTGTCCTTGCCAAACCACCGTCGCGTGATGGCACCGGGCGGTGTCCGCTTCCAGCCTGAAGTCGTAGGCTGCGTCGCAGCGGAAGCGGCCGTTGGCTGGATTCGAGTGGCCGACGTAAGGCATCATCCTGCGCTAATGCTGATCGGCCTTCGTGTCTGTGACCTGCCCGGATTCTTCGAGACACTGATTCCAAGAGAAGATGGCTCCATCCCCCGAGGAGCCCATGAAGAAGAGTCGATTCACGGAAGAGCAAATGGTCGCGATCCTGCGCGAGGCGGACCGCACCACGGTGGCCGAGACGGCCAAGAAGCATAAGGTCAGCGAGCCCACCATCTACGCATGGCGGAAGCACTTCGGCCAGCTTGAGGTGGCTGACGTCAAGCGGCTCAAGGCGCTGGAGCTGGAGAACAACCGGCTCAAGAAGCTTCTGGCCGAGGCCACGCTGGACAACGCCATCCTGAAGGAAATCAACGCAAAAAATGTATGGTCCGCCCCGCGTTTGCAAGACTTCAGGCATCGGCAAGTCAGCTCGCACAAATGTATTCGGCCTCTCGCGAGTGGACTGCTGTTGCAGCCAGGCCGTGATGAGATTCGCACGCAACGTCCCCAATAAATGGAACGGGCTCAAGGCCCGCTTTTTTGGCCGGGTTTACGTCGCGTCGATCTACTGTTTTGCCATCAACCTAGAGTCGAGCAAGCTACGCTGGGTGTTCTCAAATGGTGTCGATCGCCGTTTCAGTTGGCGGCACTGATCGCCTGCGGAAGCCGGCGCTCATAGAGGGTCCCCGGCTTGGTCAGGATGACCCACGCAATCCGCGCCAGCTTGTTGGCCAAGGCCACGACGACCTTGTTGTGATGCATTCGGCCAGCCAGCCCAGTGATCCAGGTGCCGAGCCGGTCGTTGGTCCGATCCAGATGCATGACGCAGGATCTGGCGCCATGAATCAGGAGTCGGCGGAGGTAGTTGTTGCCGCGCTTGCTGATGCCCATGAGATGCGTCTTGCCGCCGGTTGAATACTCAGCTGGCGTCAAGCCGATCCAAGCGGCGAGATCACGAGCGCGCTTGAACTGCTTGCCAGCACCAACCGCAGCAACGATGGCGGAGGCGGTCAGAGCGCCGATGCCAGGGACTGACGCCAGTCTTCGAGCCATATCGGATGCCGCCGCAGCAGCGTGAATCTTCTGGTTCAGGCACTCGATCTCCTTCTCCACCTCGCCCAGATGCCTGGACAGATCGCCCAGCAATTCCCGAAGCGCCGGTGTGAGATCGTTGGCGGTGTCGGCCAGCACGCCGGGAAGGGACGCTTTGAAGCATCCGACCCCCTGGCGCATTCCGATCCCGAATTCCAGGCAGTAGGCCCGCATCTGGTTGATCAGGCGGGTGCGCGTGGAGACGAGCAATTCACGGCTGCGATGGAGAAACTGAAGCTCAACCTGCTCATGGTGCTTGACCTGCACGAAGCGCATAGTGGGCCGGCTCACGGCCTCCGCGATCGCCATCGCATCGACGGTGTCGTTCTTGTTGGACTTGACGAACGGTTTGACGAATTGGGCCGGGATGATCCTGACGTCATGCCCCAGCTGCGCGAGCTTCCTGGCGAGCCATTGGGAGCCTGGGCAGGCTTCCATGCCGACGCGCGCAGCAGGAATGTTCACAAAGAACGCCACCACACCTGCGCGGTTGAGCTTCGCCTTCTTGACGGGTGCTCCGCCGGCATCCAGGCCGATGACATGGAACCAAGTCTTCCCGAGATCAATTCCGTAGATGACGGCGATCTTGTCGTCCTTGCTCATGATGGTCTCCTGTGAAAGCGAAAGCCTCAACATACGCCCTAGGAGCGGGGCGGACCATCTCATTAATGGTGAGCCCGCTGGCTCGGCGCGAGCAACTGGCCTTCGTGCGCGCACGGGGTCTGAGTCTGCGCCGGGCTTGCGGGCTGCTTGGCATGTCACGCTCCACGCCCAGTTACGAGCCGCGCCTGCCGGCTAAGGATGCGCCGGTGCTCGCTGCGATGAAGGAGCTGTCTGCGCTGTACCCGCGCTACGGCTACCGACGCATTCGCATCTTCTTGCGCCGCAAAGGGTTCGAGCTGAGCTGGTCGCGCACGCATCGTCTCTGGCGTCAGGCCGGATTGCTCGTGCCCAGGAAGCGGCCTCGCAAGCGCATTGCCTCCGTGCGCCCGCGAATCCACACCCCCTTCAAAGCCAACATGGTCTGGGCCTATGACTTCGTCTTCGACACCACCGCCAGCGGCCAGCAGATCAAGTGCCTGACAGTGGTGGACGAGTACACCCGCGAGTGCCTGGCTATCGACGTGGCGGGTGCGATCCGATCCAAGCGCGTGATCGAAGTGCTCTCGCGTTTGATCAGCTTGCACGGGGCACCGCTGTTCATGCGTTCCGACAACGGCCCTGAGTTCGTCAGCCAGGCCATCTTGGAATGGATCTCGAGCGCCGGCATCGCCACCGTGCTGAACGATCCTGGCAAGCCTTGGCAGAACGGCACCGACGAGAGCTTCAACGGCAAGTTCCGCGATGAGTGCCTGTCCATCGAGTGGTTCCGCTCGCGCCGCGAAGCTGCCATCCTGATCGAAGCTTGGCGCAACCACTACAACGAGGTCCGTCCGCACAGCAGCCTGCAATACTTGACCCCGGTGGAGTTCAAACAGCAACTCCGCCAAGACCTGCAACCCGCCGTCTTCTAGGAATAACTGTCTCGATTAAACCGAGCAGGTCATCTGCACGAGCCAGTCAGCTTCCATCTCGATTCGCACTTAGGACCGTATGACGACGACTGCACGACAAGCGTTGACCGTTGCCCTAGCTGTGACGCTGATTGCCGCACTGGTAGCAGCCAAGGTTCTATGGGCCATGACACTCTGGTACGAGTGGATCGCATTGGCAGTTTGCGGCGTTTCGTTTCTAGGACTGAAGCTCCTCTTAGACAAGAAGTCGAAAGAAGGTGTTTCATCGCCTTCCGTCGGCAACGACGATTAGGCTCGGCAACGACCGCTCCCAGCCTGAAGGCGCCTGCGATGCAGTCGGCCCTATCACTCGGATGCGTGCCCCAAGCCGACCCACCGTGCTCCGTCGCAGCCCTCAGACAAGAACCACGACAACCGTGGCTCCTGGCCATCAGGGCGCGTGCCTTCGAAGGTCACATCGTCAATCAGATACCTGCCATTCTCCGAGGCAACTGAAACAGACACATGCCAAATCCAAGGCCCTTCGCTTCGTTCGACGCGCACGAGGGTCACAGGAACTCGAATCACGGAGTTCTGCTGAAGAACTGGTTGCTCGACCACAAAGGCGCTCGGCGAAACATGCTCGATACCGCCAGAAAAGATTCCTAGCTCTAGCCATCCGTAGGTTGGCTTCAGGTCATTTCCGGGATTCTGTCGATGCCAGTCCGCTCCACAAGCCGCCGCGTGCGCAATCTTCGTGCGAAGCGCATGAGTCAGCAGTGGAGCAAACGCCTGCATGTCGCCTCCCTGGGGAAGTCCAATCGGGTGCCGCCTGACCGTCTCGGCGTATAGCTTTCGCACGCTTTCTACAGCCTTCGTTTCAGCGCTTACGTCGCCGGCTCGACCCACGACTGGCGCCAATGCCAGGGCTGTCAGCAAGAGGCGTTCAATGACCTTCATGCGCATCCACCTCCCAGTTGCAATTCATATAGATGAACCACGGCGACAAATGGAGTATCTCCCGAGGAGGGCGCCGGGCGACCGCTTTCAGCCTGACGGCGCCGGCAGAGCCGCAGCGGAAGCGGACCTCGATGCTCGCACCGGTCACTATTCAGTGCGAATGCGCTTTAGAACCCGATTTGCCTGCTCCAAGGCAACAAATCCGTCTTTCGCTTGGCCGCCTAAGTAGTGGGCATGCGCGCGCTCAACGAGCACCCCAAACTCGTCGAGCTCTGCTCTAGGGCCCTTGGTTTCCTTCGCCTGTTGAAGGCCCGTCCTGAGCCCTTGGAATGGCAAGTCGAGCGTCCATTGCTCGTCGTCTGGCATCCCCTCCCGCTCTGGAAATCGGTCGGGCGCGCACATTCGAACAAAGACTACATAGTCCTTGAAGCCGTGGAGGTCGTGGAATGGAAAGTTCGCCATTGTCGTCACCCCTCAAACGGTGAGTGCTGTAGGGCGTGCAACTCGTCATCGGTGAGCGGGCGAACGACGGCCTCTTGGACTCGTTCACGAATCGCCTCAATGCTGTCCTCTGGCTCAACAGTGAATCGTGGCGTAGTAACAAACAGGCGACTTCCTAGCGGGCGCAAAAAGGCGGGGATGGCGCGGGTTGGTATTTCCCACCATGCGTACCCGTGCGCCAAGGCGAACAGACGGACGCGCGTGTACCCGCCAGGCAAGTGCATCTCGACAATGGCGGGATGGCAGAACGGCTCGGCAAATTGCATCGAGTGGCCTATCGTGTTTCGTATGAACGACTAGCGGATTCTGCGACTCAATCGAACACTCGCCAACCGGTTCGCGCAGGCGATATCCCCTAGGGCCCGATGACTGCTTCCAGCCTAGGGCCGCTGCCTGAGGCCGCAGACTTTCCGCGGCAAAGCGGTCGCCCCGGCCGGCCCAAGATGCAGCGGTTGCAGTCGTTCGCCGTACGCTCATTCAGCGGTCACCTAGCGCGCTATGCGGGAATACAGGGTTCTGTCTCCGTGCACGCTGTTAATCGACCGAGACAATGGTGATAGAGCCAACCTTTGGGCTGGAGGAGATGGTGTACGTTCCGTTTGAAAAATGGATTTCGCCAAAGTCAGTCGACTCCGCCCATTCGGGCTGCCGAAATTCGTTGCGCAGTTGTTCGGGCGAGGCAGCGGCCAGCAGGCCCGACCCGGGAATGACGGCTAGCCACTTGTTCTTGCCAGTAAATTCGACCTGACAAGGCTGAGTCTTACCTGCTGCGCAGACTCTCTCTGCAAGTGCCTGCATTTCAGCCTTGTGCTCCGCTGAAAACGAATATCGGATGGGTGCCTTGACGAAGACGCCGTACGCGAAGGCCGACAAAACAGCAACGGCAATGAGGAAACGTGACCACTGTAAAGGCCGCAGAGAAGATGCTCTACTCATGCTCATCATTTGAGCATGCATCGTTCAAGTCGGATTGGTGAAATTCCCGAGGTCTGCTTCCAGCCTGGAGCCGCGGTCTTGGACCGAAGGTTCGCCGCCGCAAAGCAGTCGCCTCGGATGGCTCACGATGCAGCGATAGCGGTCTTCGCCTCCCTCGCGAGCCTAGGCTTCGTTGGCCGCCTCATAGAGCCAAGCCAGCCCGCGAACATGCGCTGATTCTTCCAGAACGGTGCGAATTCCCTGGACAACCGGAAACGCCTCGGCATATGACGGCTTGTCTCGGCCGAACATCTTGCGGGCGCGGCGGTGGAGTGATAGCAGCCATATATCCCGCGCGCCGTCGACGTTGCCGCAGTGAATCGCGAACTCGGAACCTGTCTCCGGCAGGAACTCGATGAACCAGCCCCAATCTTCTTGGTGCGGGTAGCTGGTGACTACGCCCCGCTTGGCGAGTTCGGCGCAAAGCCAGTAGGCGAGTTCAGCCCCGTACACCTTCGGGTTCACTTGGCACTCGTCGGGGAGCATCGGCGCGACGTGCGCGGAACTGAACTTGGCGATATCTCTCAGCAAAGTCATGCTAGGCCCGGGGGTATGGCACTTGTTAGTGATTGAAGTCGGCCATTTGAGCACGCGCTGTTCGGCTTGAAGTGGTCAAAGTCCCTCACCAGCGACCGTCCGCTCTCAGCCTGACGTTGCCGGCAGAGCCGCAGCGAAAGCGGACACACGGTTGGCCGGCACATGCTCCCCATTGGCCTCTCTCGTCGATGCTCAACTTGAGTCGAGTGAGAAGCGCATCAATTGGTCAGATGCTCGCTGGCCAGCCACATCCGACCATGACTTGTACAAAGCGGACCAACTCTTGGCGAGTCATAGCGATCGCCAATTTTCACGGTCAGTGTGCAGCTTGGGCAGTTCGGAGGGCGCTCGAAGGTTTGTTCCTTCATTCCTGAAAGGTCATAAAGATGAACCCCCGGATCGGGGCCATTAGTGTTCACATGACTCGCAGAAAGATGCGAGCCTTGGCGCTCAATGAACGCCCGCTCCGAATGCGGCGACGTCGTCAAGTTGCTTCTGAAGGTCCTCTCAGGAATTTCCTGAAGAGGGCGCCGTGCCCAGTGACCGGATTCCCATCGATAGAGAATCAGCGACGGATCTGGGCATCCGATAAAGCTGGAAAGGCTGGGGGTTGGCGCAACAACAACGTATACCTGCTGATCCTTGAACTGCAGGGCTACAGGCATTTGAAGCAATCTCGGGTCACCAGGAACTGCAATGCCTGACGCATACATCTCTTCGGTCGTCGCCACATAGCTCGTCTCGTACTTCACGAGTTCCTTGGTGACGGGGTGGACAAATTGGAATGTTGTGCGCGACTCACTCGGAGGTTGCCCAAGTTCAGATTTCCCTCGGAATTCGGACTCACGCGCCACAGTGACCGAAAGTTGACTTGTGAGGTGAACTTCTTCGGTCCATCGCAATGCGGGCTCGCGCGTGCATGCGCTTAGCAGCACGAGCGAGAGTATCGCGGTCAACTTTCTGGGCGGCATTTCGCAACTCCTCCAAGCTTGAGATCATCGCGTCACGATAGCCAACATGGCGCCTGATCCTCAGGTGCGAATTCACATCCCGTATCACGAACCGCCCGCACAACTGGCCCGGCGAACGGCAGCCTCAAAGCTGCTCCTGATCATCATCTGCCGCCGGCCTGCAGACGCTATCCGCTTGCATGCTGGATGTCCGCTCGCAGCCTAGAGCCGTAGGCTCATGCGTCGATTTCACGCAAGCGACCCCGAATGCTCTCGCCATCGAGGTGCTTGGAGATTGCCGGCCATTGATTCCGGGAGGAGACGTAGATGAGCGAAACCGCGGTTGCGGAGCCTAGCAAGGCCGATGCAATCGCTACGTACAGAACGTAGCTTTCGGCCTTTGGTGCCAGTTGGAACAAGAAGAAGGATGCCGCGACCAACGCAAGCCACAGCGTGGGGCGGATTAGGTGCACCCAACCAGGGACCTCTGATGGCTTCTCTAGCCTCCTGAGCAGCGCCACAAGGATTCGCTTTTCGTCCTGTCTTCTCATGCTTCCCTCAAGATCGTTCCGCTAATGGTTATTGCCGGGAATTTCAGCACGCACCGCGCAAGCCGGGTCTGGTGAAATTCGCTTGCCTTGTAGCGCCATGCAAGGCCCGCTTCCAGCCTGGTGCGGCCTGCCTCGCATGGTCCCGCCTCAATGATGAGACATTGATGTAGGCGGTCCGCTCACGACCTCACGAGAGGTCAACAGGTCAAGGGCAGCCGTCTCGACAAAATGGACCAGGGCGAGACTTCCGTTAACCAACCCACTCGCACACCAAGCTTGCACAAGCCCGGTCAAAGGTACTGGCTCGTCTTCCATCGCAGCCTGCAACTCTCGGAGAGATTCCACGTGCATCCCGGAAATCTCTCCCGGTAGGCGACTCTCGGCCCAAGCGAGCGGAGCAGACTTGAACGAGGGCGCGCTCACCTGCGAGACATAGGTGCCACCTTCAAATTCGAGGATGAACGTATAGAAGGGCATCTTCAATGGCTAGGCGCCAACCGCTAATGAGTCCGGAGGACATTTGAGCACGCGCTCCGTGCCGCTCGCCTGGAGATATTCCCTCAACGGAGAGCCGCCATCAGACATCACACGTTGAACGACAGCTTCCAGCCTACCCCCGCCGCTGGCCACGCCAACTCCGTCGACGGAAAGCGGACGTTTAGTGTTGAAGCCAAGCAGCAGACGTATACGAACTTAGCGCCATGGGCGCATCAGCGTGATGAGAGCCAAGCCACCACTACTGAACTCGTAGTGCGTCCAGACCTCGTCATCTTCAACTCGAAGCCAATCGCCATCTGCCGATTCAGAAAAACGCTGGCCGGATGCGATCACACGAGCTCTCATCTCCTCGCGGGTGCCAGGGACGAAGCACCCGATGCATTCCGATTCCATTCTCGAGAAGCCACTACGTTCACGGACGTAGCACCAAATGGTTTCAAGAACTTGGCGATCATCGAACCGAAGTTCAAAGCCTTCCGCCCGCGCTGAAGAAGAGTAATAGTCTGCAGTGCCCTCTCGCAAGCGATCGAAGTGATAGACCACGTCCATATCGAAGCGATCAAGCAGGTCGGTGACTTCATCCGACTTCAAATTCAGCTCGAAGAGATCTTTGAGCGTAGTGCCATTCAAATAGCTAGATAGGCGCATTCTTATGCTTCGCAGGCGGACCGTGAACAATTCCTGCGGCAGATTTGAGCATGCCGACCTCGATCCGTTCTGGTGAATTTCCCTGACCGTTCGGCAGCTGCCGACCCGGTGCAGCCGGCGAGGTGTTCGAACTGGCGCTCCGGAAGCGGTCGGTGGAGCTCGATGCGCCGCGGGAGATCTCATTTGTACTCGGACGGCGGTTGCAACCAGACGCCGTAGTTTCCTCGATCATCATTTCCGCGATCCCATCCTCCACGAATGACAGCTGGACATGACACCCGCTGGTGATCGACAGTCTTGCGCCAGCGGCGCGCTGAAGCTCGAGACAGATAGCCGACAACGCTGCCACCTATGTCCACACGAACTGCCAGAGAGTCATGTGGGTTGGCGTCTTCGCGGACAACCGCAGCATCAACAAAGATTTGTGCGCTTTGCTCGCCCCTGGGACCAGCGATTGCGACGATGTTCTTCTGGTAGCTCGCCTCGCCCACGACTTCCAACGAATAGTTGGATGGCCCTTCTTCGCCATCGCCACGAATGCCGGAACGGAAACCGCGCATAAACGTGCGCAGTAGGAGCACGGCCACTACTGCGAAGACTGCCCAACCCAAACGATCGCTCATGCTTCACCGCCTTGGTGCGTCCGCTCTTATGTACTTGTTACCGTAGACCGACGCCGTCAGCGCTGCAGAGGTGAGTGAGGATGCCACCCCGGCGCGACCTTCTCCTGCTTGCACGGCACCCGACGGGAAGGGCGTTCAGTCATTTCGAGTTGAAGTTCGCCAGCAGCTTGAATCTGATCAGCTCGTTAGTCGCCTCAAGGATCTCCAGTCGTGCACCCTTGTACCCGATCACCTTAGACTCGCTCAGGTCATACTCGGCCTCATTGTTGAAGGCTGGTCGGGCCAAGTTGCCACTGAACTCCCGGTAGCCGATTCTCACGCGGTTACCGACTTTGCCGCTGTAGATCAGCGATTGCTGGAAAGAATTGGCGCTGGCGACAGGCACCTTGTCGAAGCGGTACTCAGCGGTGGTCGTGCAGACGGATGCGTTGAACACCGAGATGCCGCAGAGCTTGCGGCTAGTCTTGTAGGCTTGCACCGCCTTGGTCGGGTCCGCAAACGCCGACCGCTCCAGTCGCCCGGCGCCGGTCAAGGTGCTCGTAGTGGCGTAATAGTTGGATTCCGTGTCTTCGCCCGTCTTCGCGTAGACGCCGCTGGTGATGGTGTAGGGCCCAAGTAGACCCAACGAGTGCTCACCAGTAACGTGCATCACGTCCTGCTCCGTAAGCGTACCTTGCCTGACGAGGATGTCGCCCACTCGGGCAGTCACCACCGTACCTACCGGCGGCTCGCTAATCTGTTCAATGCTAGGCACGTAGTTGTACTTGGGCGACGCGCAGCCAACGAGAAGAGCTGCAACGGCCAAACCCAACGAGGCGCGAATGGTCATGTTGTGGACCTCTTGGAAGTGATGGCAGGTGCCCGATTCTCATTGCAGTCCCTGGCGCGACTCATCAGCATTCCCCCGAGTAGCTCTGGACGCTGGACAGAATCGCCCTAGCTTCGGCAGGCAGCTTCCAGCCTGACCCTGTCGGCAGGGCCGCAGCGGGAGCGGACATCGAGTTCCCTACGGCTGTTGCTCAGTGACTGTGCTTATGCCGCGTCCCTGGGCGTCGGTTCGAACAGCAGATTAGGCGTCGCGGTTCTGGTCATACCTGCGCTCAAGATCGCGCCACCGCAGATGTTCTCGGAAGCGGAGCGCGATTCCGACGACAAGCGCCCCTGCGAGAGCTACACAGAAGACTAGGAAATCCAGCCAAGTAGATTGCTCCAGCCTAACTGTGCGGAACGCATCGATTCCATGGCCGGAGCCTACTTTTTTGATGGCTACATAGACCATGTAGCCGAGCCCCGAAAGCGAAGCGGCGCTTGCCAGGACAAGGCCCATACGTTGCCATGTTGGCAGCGGTCGAGGGGAGTTCACGCTGTCCGGCATAAAGGGCGTCTAAGGCGACGTATGTCGATCACTGCCCAACATTTGAGCACGCGCCGTGTAGCTAGTGCTAGCGAAATTCACTTGGATCGGCAACGACCGTTCCCAGCCTGAGGCCGCCGGCTGCACCGCAGCGGAACCTTGACCTACCTGCCGTGCCAAACCCGCAGGATGCGGCCGTCTCTCTGCGCAATCTCAGCCTCTGCCGTACCGCCGCGGAATCCTGGCGGGAGTGACCCACTGACGTGCCAGACACCGGACTTCAACGACGCTTGAAACGGTTGCTGGCTGGTGATTTTGTCGGCACCGTAGATTGGCTTGAATACCGCCACCGCAATCTCCACCGCAGTCTCTTCCGTTGGGACCATGCCCGCTGGCGGTTGATAGCCTTGCTGCGCAATGGCTAAGTCAGCTACGAGAACGATAAGCAGAGCAAGGGAGCGAAGCGGAGTTTTCATGGTGCCCAACCCGTTGTAAGTCAATCTTCGTCAACGCCTGCGGGACATTTGAGCACGTACCGTACGACTCGGACTGGTCGAATTCCCCTGGCCGGGCACCGACTGCTTCCAGCCTGAAGCCGCAGGCGGCGTTTGGCAAGACCGAAGACTAGGCCGCTTTTTGTTGCTTCCGCAAGGCCGCCCAGGTGAACGCGAACGCAACAGCAGCCACACAGACGTAGGCCAGCGGAAGAAACGGGAACGTGTGTCCGGCAATGCGCAAGTCCTTCACGCCCAACGCGCTGAGGTACTTGGGTGACGCGACGAGCAACGCCAGGCCAAGAAGTACGCTGACTACGGGTGTACCGAAAAGAACCCATGCGCGGGCAATGCGACTCACGCCTTGACCCCGCGATGAAAACGTCCTGAGTTGTAGGAGGAACGCGATGACCGAAGGCGGGCCGAACCAGAACGCGATGATGGCAATCAACTCGCTGGGCAGGATGTACTCGGCTGTCATCTGTGGTCGAAGTTAGTGCAGGCCAATCGTTGACGTTTCGCACAGCATTTCAGCATGGGCCATCCACCCCAGGCCGGTGAAATTTCCTCACCAGCGACCGTCCGCTCTCAGCCTGAAGCCGAGGGCCGTGCCGCAGCAATGACGGGCTCCTGCAAAGGTCGCCAAGCACTCAATGCTTCGGGCCCGCGCACACGTCGCCTTGATTGTCGGGGGCCAGCCATACCTTCAGGCGAGCGACACGTTCAGTGGTGGGGGTCAATACTTCGTCGCATCTGCACATGGGGTAGCTCGACCCATACACGGCGGGCTTATTTTGTTCAGGCCAGACCGATGCCAAATGGGCGTCCCGGTACTTCAGCCAAGTTCGCTGCGCTTCCTGAAGTTTGCTGATGAAGACCTTGTTTTTGGCGTATTCCTTCAGCACTTTCCGGTAAGTGATGTTTAGCTCCTTGTCGACAGCCTTGAAGGCGTAGCAGGAGCTTTGAGTTAGCTCTGCTTGGGTCTGCGCCTAGGTAGGCGCGCACGACATTGCCAATGCCAATACGAATGCTGTCTTCATTGTTGTTCCCGAGGTCTCGCGTGTCCGTTGCCAATGATGCTGACCGAGGAACATCGCCCGTGCGCCTAGCGCGATGAACCGAGCTTCCGTACATGGACGCTCGGCAAAGGTTGCTCTGGGACATTTCAACTGCAGTGCAAGCATCGAGCGATGCTTCGCGCTGCACCGCTGTTCACGCGCAAGACGAAGGTCTAGACCAGCCTGGTGACAAACTGCGACTGAAGCCCAGTGACAGTTGCTCACGTCGACACCAGCAATCATCGATGCTGGGTCCTTGATCGCAAGCACGTGGGTGGTCCAGTCAAATGAAAGGCTGGCCGCGGCCTCAGCACACTCGTACGGACGCTTTCTTTTGGTTGCTCTGCGCAGCGCGAATCGAACATAGCGGAGCGTCTGCGCGGACGCCGCGAAGAACGATTACGTTTACCGCGCTGAAACAATGACTTAGTCACTGAGTGGCAATAATTTGCTGAGCAAAGTAGCCGTTCAACGCAGGCGGCATTGAGGGAGATTCCTGATGGAAAGACTTGGAGCCCGCCTCAGGTTGGCGGCATTGGTGTGCCTGGTTGCCAACCTCTCAGCTTGCGGTGGCGGGGGAGGCGCGTCGGCGCCAGCACCAGCACCAGCACCAGCACCAGCACCAGCACCAGCACCAGCACCAGCACCAGCACCAGCACCAGCACCAGTGGCTGTGCCGGCTACGGACGGCCCCGTGTTGGCAGCGGCCCTATCGGGCGACGGCAAGACTCTCTATATCGGCGGCCAGTTCACCACCGTCGGCGCAACGACAGGCAGCTTTGCGCCGTTGGATGCGAATACTGGCGCCGTGTTACCGCATCCCACTATCAACGGTGCCGTGAACGCCCAGATTTCCGACGGTACCGGTGGCTGGTATGTCGCGGGTTCGTTCACCACCGTTGGAGGCGTCGCTTGGGCAAACCTCGCGCATATCCGAGTGGACGGAACGCTGGACACGAATTTCAGAGCCGCTGTTAATTTGAAGGTTTCATCGCTGGCGCTGAGTGGAAGCAATCTCTACCTGAGCGGATGCTATTCCGGCGAAACGAATGGTGGTCAGTGCGTCGTGGAGAGTGTGGACCCGGCCACAGGCTCCAGCGCGAAGTGGACGACAAACGTCGGGGACGCTGCGCTGAAACTGGCGGTCAGCGGGAATTCGCTTTACTTGGGAGGCGGTTTTTTGTCCGTCGCAGGAACCAATCGGTTCAAACTCGCTGCGCTGGATACGCAGACGGGAGCTTTGCTACCCTGGAATCCTAATCCCGGCTATGGCGCCGGTGTACCGATGATTGAGAAGATCGTCGCTTCAGGCGGAACCGTCTACGTGGGTGGTCAATTCACCACTATCGGTGGAGCCACACGCTCTGCGGTTGCGGCGCTGGATGCCACATCGGGCCAGGCTCAAGGCTGGGACGCGGGGCTCAACGCTGGGGCAGATGTCGCAGCTATTGCGCTGGACGGCTCAACGGTCTACATCGGCGGCTCGTTCACGACTGCGGGCGGGCAGCCGCACGCGGGCGTTGCGGCGCTTGACGCCGGCACGGCCGTCGCGCTGCCCTGGAATGCGGGCCTAACGCTTCCATACACGCCTGCCACGGTCACGGCATTGGCTGTGAGCGCCAGCCGCATCTATATCGGCGGCCAGTTCGTATTGCCGGGGTCATCGGCCATCGTGCGCACCGCTGCAATCGACAAAGCCAGTGCTGCGCCGGTGGCTTGGCTCAACGTGCAGGCCCAGAACGCGAGCATCACTCAGTTGGATGTTGTCGGCGCGCAAGTACAGGTGGGCGGCAGCTTTGCGTTGTTGAGTGGCGCATCCCGGAATCACATCGCGGCTTTCGACCTGACGACTGGGCAGGTCAATAACTGGAACCCCAACTCGGTAAACACGGACGGCAATGCCAATACGGGTGTCGTGAGTCAACTACTGGTCGTCGGCTCGACGGTCTATGTCAGTGGAAATATCACCCATATTGGAAGCGCTGACCGACAAGGACTGGCGGCGCTAGATGCGGCGACGGGTGTCGCGCTGCCTTGGAATCCGCAAGTGAATGGGGCGGTGACTACATTGACCGCTTCTTCTACGACCCTTTATGTTGGTGGACAGACCCTGCGTTCTGTCGATGGACAAAGTCGTGCGGGACTCGCTGCGTTCGACCTCGGAAGCGGCCAACTCACCGGTTGGGCGCCGGACGCGACTGGCGCACTCGCGATCACGCGACTGGTTGCAAGCGACAGCGCGGTCTATGTCGGAGGTGCCTTCTCGTCGATGAATGGGCAGGCGCGCAATGGGCTCGCAGCCTTCGACGCGGTATCCGGCGCATTGCTGCCGTGGAAGGCAGACGCACAGACACTGATTCCAAATTCCGGGTACAACGTCAGAGACATGACCCTGGCGGCCGGAACTCTGTACGTGGTTGGAGACTTTATCTCGCTCGGAGGGCAGTCGCGAAGTGGCTTTGGTGCACTGGATGCGAGCACTGGCGCCGTGCGGTCTCTAGGTCCGACCGTAGGACTCTCTGATCCACGAGCCCTGGCGGTGAACGGGGACCGCGTCTACATGTCCAATGGCGATAGCGAGGCCGTCGTGACGCTGAGCATCTCGAAAAACGCGATAGTTCAAACAAACTACCTCATGGCTGGCTCGGTATATGGAATCCTGGCTGCTCAGGGCAATCTGTACTTTTTCGGAAATTTCACGGACTCCACCATTGGAGTGGATCCCAATCTAGCCGTCTATGGCCAATAGTTTGCTGGCTCAGCATAAGTAGTCGATAAGCATGGGGCGACGCCGGCGCCGAGCCGCCTAAGGATTGCTTCTGCAGCGGCTCTGCCGGCGGCGTCAATCTGGGAGCGGACCGTGACGAGCGCCGCTGGGCGTGAACTTCATCGGCGAAGCAGCGACCGGATGCTCCTCCGAGCCGAGCCGAGCCGAGCCGAGCCGAGCCGAGCCGAGCCGAGCCGAGCCGAGCCGAGCCGAGCCGAGCCGAGCCGAGCCGAGCCGAGCTGCGCCTTAGCGGTCTCGACATCCCTTCCCGCCGACAATTCAGCCAAGGCATCGCACAGCGATTCCAGAGTCTCCCTGAAGGCGCTTCGTTCTGCAGTTCGTGCTGTCTCAGATGAGGCCAGTGCAGTTAGCAAGTCGAACGGCGTCCAAACGAAGAGTGCCATGAACCAGTCCTGTCTAGGAATAAGGGCTTAGGAAGCAACTGGCTCACATGCTCGGCCACACTTTGCGCACTTCAACAAGGCACCTGTCCAATTTGTCGACGACGGCCGACGGAGCTGCGGTTCCAACTGACGCGACGAAAGCCCTGATGGCAATGCCCGTTTCTCCGAGCAGCTCGGATGACGTGCCATAGGCAGCAAATGCAGCCTCTTCCAACTGGGCTGCGGCGGCCTCGAACCCCGCAGCCCTTGCTTCGGAGATCGCCGCTTTGAGCATTGGCTGGAAGTCAGCAATTTGTGAGGTCATGGTCTCCTTAATATCGCGCTCTTGCCGATTGCTCAGGTTGTCCGCGAACATTTCACCATGTTCCCCTTGGTTCAGGCGTGTGGAATTCTCTGCATTCTCCGACCGTCAGCGACCACCGCCAACCCGTTGCCGCTAGCGGTGCAGCTGATCCGTATAACGAAAATCCGTCAATTGGCACGCCACGCTGTCAGCTGCATTCATGTGTCAGCGCGCTTGTCCGTTACCGCGTGGCTTGATCCTGCCCCCGCTGTTTCTTCCGGCGAGAAATATCTACGAGCGCGCCGGTAGTCTTTGGGGAGGTCAACGATCAATAGAACGACGGCTAGCAGGCTCAGCGGAAAGGCCCATGGGTAGGGAGACCAACTGCAATACCAAAGATCACTTTTGCAATACATCGGTTTCATGAGCGCCACGAAGCAAACCAGCCAGATCAGCAAGGAAGCCACTCTTCGCCACACCATATGAAGCATCTCCAGTTCACTGTCCGTCCGGATGCTTGCGTCACGGCGGCATCTTGATCTGACGATAGACGTCGGCCATTCCCGGGTCGGCCTTGTTGGCGCGTTCCAGTTGCTCTCGCGCTGCAACAGTCTGTCCGAGATGACTTAGGGCGACACCTTTGCCGTACATCGCGAAGGTGTACTTCGGGTCTCGCTGCAGTGCTTCATCGAAGAACCTGAGCGCCTTCTTGAAATCGCCCTTGCGGCAATACTCAAGTCCAAGGTTGCCATAGCCAATAGCGGAATCCGGCAGAAGTCGCGCGACTTCTGTGTAATCGGCGATGGCTAGGTCATGCTTTCCCAAGGCGTCGTAGGTGTTGCCGCGGACATTGAGCGTCAGGGCGCGAACTGGCCTCGCGAGGCTAGGCTCGGCTAGCGCTGCGGTGCACGCATCTACGTTCTGTTGGTTGTAGTACTCGTCGTTCGGGTTGCACTTTCTAACGAGGGCAACAATCCGGTCCCGCTCGGCCTTGGAGTTAGCCTCTTGAGCGGCCGAGGCGCCGCAAACGGTTATTCCCAGCACGATGATCAAGGCATTCAGATGGATGTTCATGATGGCTCTCGACATGGGGACTGGGGTGGTCTTCAAATCCCTGGTTGTTGCCCGTAAGGGGATAGAACAAACGCTTGCCCGGGGGGGCGTTGTCGCCAAAGTGCCGAATGTTGAGAGTGCAATGAAGGCCCTGCTCTGCAATCTAGGCGCTCAGCATCTGAACGAATTCTCGTCACGTTGTTCGGCAGGAGGAATAACAAGCGATCTCATTCGCGGGTGTGCGGACATAGTGGACGATCGCGGCCTAGTGGCGTATGCCAACGGCAAACGATCCAGCCCATTTCAGCACGCGCTAAGCAGCTCGGTGCTGGTGAAATTTCCTCCGTTTTCAGCTAATGCCGAGCATCCACGAAGCCTGCCCGGCGGGCGTGAAACGGGCCGTAAGGCCTTCACGCTCTACCTCTCAATACTGCGCCAGGTCCCGCTGCGGATTCCGTGTCCCAGGCGCAACTGCAGCCCCCGCCCTCTGCCGGCTTTGGAGGCCTGCAAGGCATGCACCGTGCTACCGGACGCAGCCGTGCAGCTGCCGGTCGAGCGCATACCAAGTGCCGTGGCCAGCTGGGCTTCGGCGGGGTCGCCGAGTGCGTGGTTGTAGTCGTCGGCGACTGGGCAGTCCGGCGTGAAGCCATCGGCGTAGTCGCCAAAACCTTTGGCATTGGCGTTCTTGAACTGAATCGGAAAATAGGTCACGCCGCAGTTGTCCTGCGGCTGGAAGCCGTAGGGCTTGCCGCAGGTGGTGCCGCCAATGATCTTCACGTTCACGCCGACGCCGCGCAAGCCATTAATGATGGCTTCACTGGCCGAGCAGGTATCACCCTGCGTCAGCACGTAGACAGTGCTGAGGTTCAGGCTGGGCAACGCACCGGTGTTGGTGCAGTGGAACGAAGCATCGGGCAGGCATGACGTGCTGCTGAACTTGTCGGCGGCGTTCATGCTCTGCCACTTGCTGTTGTAGGTCAGCTGGCTGAACACGGCCGGCGTACCGCTGGCCGTGGTGGTGTTCTTCGCGCCAGCGATCATGTAGGCCAGTTCATTGGCGATATAGAGATAGCCTCCGCCGTTGTAGCGGATGTCCAGCACCAGATCAGTGACGCCTTGCAGGCTCTGCACCGCCGCGATCAGCTCGCTCTCTGCGGGCACGGTGTGATCGCTGAAGAACAGGTAGCCCACGTCTCCGGTGCTGGTCGGAATGCGCTTGACGAACTGGACCGGGACCTCGTTGATGAGTTGCGCACCGACGCTGGCCGTCTGGACGGCGCTGCTGCCGGGCAAGGTGTACTGGAAGGTGTGCACACCTGCCTGAGTGGGCAGCAGGGCAGCGTTCAGCACATTGACATTGCTGCCGTTCGCCACGTCCACACCGTCCACATTCACGATGGTGGCCCCTCGAACCAGTCCGGCGCCCGCAGCCGGCGTTCCCGGTTGTACGAAGCTGACGATGATTTGCCGCGGCGGCGAAGCCTGCACGATGTTGAAGTTGGCCCCGTAGCCGTACGACTGGCCGCTCTGAGACAGGGAATTCCACAGCTGCGTGCTGTAGGTGAAGCTGAACTTGTCCACCTGGGCACCCGTTGCGTCGAGCTTGGGCGTTTTCAGCGCCTCGAAATAGTTGTCGAGCGGCAGCGGCACGTTGAACGCCGTGAGCTGGCTCATGGAGCCGGTATAGCTGACATTGGTGGGGTCGACCGATGGCATGTCCTGGTACCAGAGATAGCTGCTGTACAGAAAGGACAGCAGCCACTGCTTCTCGATCGTGAGCGAGCCCGTGCGAGAGCCGAGCGGTGCATCCGGATTGCTCGAATCGCACTGCTGGGCGTTCGTGGTCGGAACGAAAGTCGATGAGGCGATGGGGGGAGGCACAACAGATGAGGAGCCATTGCTGCCACCGCCAGTGCTGGAGCTGCCTCCGCCGCCTCCACCGCCTCCACCGCCACAGGCTTGCAGCAACAGCAGGGAGGACAGTGCCAGAGTCGCGCCCAGCGACGTGCGGCTGCCACATTGGCGTGTAGTCATGGGTAGAACTCTTTGATTCATCGATCGTGTTGGTAGAGAACTTCGAGAACTGCGAGATGTCGGGCGCGATGGCAGCCGCCGTGCAACCTCCTCCAGAGCACTAGGAGATGCTTTTTGGCCTCGCGCTGAGGCGATGCGTCAGCAAGCGCATGGGACAACCAACATTCCCAGACGTAGAGCAGGCGGGAATCGCTCGCGAGCCGGGGACTGTAGGAACGAGACGTTTCTACTGCATGAAGTTGAAGCGTTAGGTATTCACTTGCACCTCGGCTGCGAGAGCCGACTGCCATCGACCTGGTTCAGCATGCGCAGCGTGCGAATCGACGGTCCGAGAGTGCTCAGCCAAACCATTTCTAGCCTCAACCAGAAACTGCCGATGATCGAGATTGGCGAGCAGGCGGCTAGCCCACGGTGACCGGCGGGAGGTCAGCTATGGGGCGTCCGCTTCGACCCGTCGGGGCGGGCACCTTCCATTCATTGAATCGATTTCAGGAATACCATGAATCTTTATAGAGTTCGCTCATCCACTCGTTGAGGGCAACGACCATGACTTTCAAAACCGCCATCGTCCTGGGCTCCACGCGCGGCATCGGCCGGGCGCTTGTGAAGCGTCTGGCCGCCGAACTCGGCCGGGACTCTCAGGTCTACCTGACCGCACGCTCAGACGAGGATGGGCAACGGGTCGTCGCTGAACTGGGGGCGGAAGGTGTTGCGGTGGACTACCGGATCTTCGATCTGGCTGATCCTGCGGCACCGGCGCGCCTGGCGGCCGAGCTCAAGCAGCGGCATGGCGGCGTGGACATCGTGGTGCAGAACGGAGCCGCCATGCCGACGCCCGGCGCCCCTGCGGCGACGGACGCACGGGCCATGGTCGAGGCCAACAGCCACGGCACGCTCCGGGTCCTGCGCGCCTTCCTACCGATCCTCCGCGCCAACGGTCGGATCGTCGTTGTAGCGAGCTCGCTAGGCGTGCTCGCCCAACTGCCGGAGTCCCTGCGCGGACGCTTCGATACGACGCGCGGCGACCCCGACGCAATCAATGCCGCAATGGATGACTACGTTGCCAGCGTCGAGGCCGGTACTGCACAGGCGCAGGGCTGGCCAGCCTGGGTCAACGTGCCCTCCAAAGTCGGTCAGGTGGCCGCGACCCGCGCGTTTGCGCGGCAGGTCCTGCGCAACGGGCAACTGCCGCCAGGTGCGCTGATCAACATCGCCAATCCGTCGGTGACCTTGACCGACGCGACGCGGGGCTTCATGGGCTCGGTATTCCGGCCAGAGGATGCGCAGACGCCCGATGAGGCTGCGGTATCACTCGCGTGGCTCGCGACGCTCGCCCCGGGAGCTTCGGCACCCTATGGCGAGCTGGTCGAGCACCGCCGCGTCATTCCCTTCGGAGATTGAGGAAGACGTCGCAAGGCGCCGATCGGTCGGCACTCATGACGTCTGCTTCCAGGCGCTACGGCTGGCCTGGCTGCTGACCGCACAGGATGACTGCGGTCGCACAAGCAACCCCAAAGGATCAGATGTCACATGCGCTGCTGGCTGAACAGCCAATCGCGCCACCAGTATCCTGGATACGCGTCGGACGGCGGCTGATGCTCCAGCCCTTTGTACTCTCTCAACGATGCCTGGCGCCCGCCGTGCCGTGCAATCGCTTGAACGAATCGCCTGTCGGAGGCGATGGGATTCTCCGGATCCGCGTCGCCATGGAGGGCGAGCACGGGCAGGTTGATGAAATTGATCGCCTGAGAGTCTGGCGGCGCGATTCCAGACATTGGGACGATGGCGGCAAAAGTTCCAGCGCCGAGACACGGCAGCAGCCACGTCGCCGATCCGCCCATGGAGAAGCCGGAAGCATAGATTCGCGATTTGTCCACCGGCAGTGTCGAGGCCATCTTGGCCGTCAGCTCCAGGGCGTCACTCAACGCCTCCGAAGGGACGGCATGCTGATCTGGTGAGGCAGGACCATAGTTCGCGCTTCTGATCGGAAATTGCGGTATCAGGACAAAGGCCTGATACCGGTCTCGAACATCGGGCATTGCCCAGCTCTTTGCCATGCGCTCCATCTGGCCCTGGTTGTCGGTTCCGATGCCTCCCGAGCCATGCAGTTGAACGACCAGTGGGTAGGTTCTCCCCGGGATCAACTTCGACGGACGAAGCAGCCGGTAAGGCAAGTACGTCCCTCGGGCAGACTCAAAATTTCCGCTCTCGAATTCATCGAGCGCAACCGTCTTGAAGATGTCGCGCCCCAAGGGGGTTGGATCGTTGACCACCTGCTGCCACCGAGTGTCGATGGCGCAACTCGCCAGAACCAAGCAGAGAAGGAAAACAGAAGTTCTTGCCATTTTTGTCATTGGGAGATGCCGTCCTCGCCTTTCGTCACCAAATACGCGTCCGCCGGTCCTGGGGAATGAACATGCGATCACCAGGCTGCACATCGAAGGCTCGGTAGAAGGCATCCTGGTTCGCCACGGCACCGATCACCCGGAACCGGTCCGGCGCATGAGTATCTGCCAGCGCTTGCCGAGCGTCGGCCGCCGTCCTGATGGGCTCTGACACCCAGGTCCGGGCGAATCCGAGAAAGAATCGTTGATCCGCGCTCTGGCCATCGGGCCTTTCGCCCTGAGGTGCGTGACTGCGTCGCAGTGCGCGCTGGTAAGCCTCGAAGGCAATGGCCAGGCCCGAGTTGTCGGCGATGTTCTCGCCGATCGTCAACTCTCCGTCCAGATGCTGGCCCGGAGCGGCCTCGTAGTCACCGTATTGCTGGATCAGTGAATGGGCACGCCTTTCGAACTCCGCCCGGTCCGCGGCACTCATCCACTCCAGCATGCTGCAATGCCGCTGTCGATATCGTGTTGCACATGCCGTCAACCTGACCGAGTCCCCAAACGAGCTTCAGCGCGTCGGCCCTTTCGGCTCAACGGGCCGCGTGATGTCCGGCTCCGGATGGATCTGGGCGCGCACCGGTCTGCTCGGCATCGCCGCCAGCCTGCGGGTGACTTCACCGCGCAGCCAGCCGTTCTCCAGGTAGCGATACAGGTTCTTGCCGGGGCAGACTGTTTGTTTGCTCCAGTCCTTGTGCGAGGCGATGGCGCTTGCGTCCAGCCCGTACTGCCGTGCCTTGATGGTGAGCAGCTCAGCCAGCGAGTTCAGCGCCTCGGGCGTTGGTTCCACGTCCTCGAAATTGCCCAGCAGCATCACCAGCAGGTGGCCGCGCGGGTCGTACTCGGTGTTGGTGTCGCCGGCCTGCGTCTCCGGTCGCGCGGCGTAGACCTTGCCGTCCGGGGCGATCACGTAGTGATACGGAATGTCGGCCCAGTGCTTGGTCTCTCGCGACCACTTCTGCAGATTGCGCAGATAGGTCGGCACATCCTTGCCCGGCGTCCAGCTCTCGCCCTGGTGGTGGACGGTCAGGTGCGTGATCATCTGCGGTGCGTCCACCGTGCTCATGGGCTGGCCGCCCCAGACGCTGACGGCGGTGATGTCCAGCGCATGAGCCATGGGGTGGGCGAGGAGGGTGCTAACGGCGAAGGTCAGCGGCAGGAGCAAGGAGCGCATCGAGTACGGCTTCGGCAGTGGCGGGGGCACGCAATTGTGGATCAGCGCCTGGGCCTTGCGATGCGGCAACCGCATCCTTGATCGCCAGCAGCGCGGAGAAGGGCAGCAGCAGCGGCGGCTCGCCCACGGCCTTGCTGCGGTGGATGCTGTCGGCGCGATTGGGCTGGTCGAACAGCGCCACGTTCAGCGCCGGCGGACAGTCGTTGGCGCAAGGGATCTTGTAGGTGCTGGGCGCATGCGTGGTCAGCAGGCCGGTCTTGGGATGCCAGACCAGCTCTTCCATCGTCAGCCAGCCCAGCCCCTGGATGTAGGCACCTTCCACCTGGCCAATGTCGATGGCCGGGTTCAGCGAGGCGCCCACGTCGTGCAGGATATCGGCGCGCAGCACGCGGCTCTCGCCGGTCAGCGTGTCGACGATGGCCTCGCTCACCGCCGCGCCGTAGGCGAAGTAGAAGAAGGGTTTGCCCTGCAGCGTGTTGCGGTCCCAGTGCAGGCCCGGCGTGGCGTAGAAGCCGTCGCTCCAGAGCTGGATGCGCTCGGTGTAGGCCTTGGCCACCAGCTCCTTGAAGGGCAGGGCCTGCGCACCTGCACGGACCTCGTCGCCGGCAAAGACGGGCTCGCCGCCCAGCAGCCGGCGCGCCAGCGGCACCAGCCGGTCCTTGATCTTGCGTGCCGCGTCCTGCGCGGCCTTGCCGTTGAGGTCGCTGCCGGTGGAGGCCGCTGTGGCCGAGGTGTTGGCCACGCGCTGCGTGTCGGTGGCGGTCACGCGCACGTGCTGCTGGCCAACGCCCAATTCATGCGCCACCACCTGCGCCACCTTGGTGTTCAGACCCTGGCCCATCTCCGTGCCACCATGGTTCACCAGCACCGAACCATCCGTGTACACATGCACCAGCGCGCCGGCCTGGTTCAGGTGGGCGAGGTTGAAGGAGATGCCGAACTTGACCGGCGTGAAGGCCAGGCCCTTCTTGAGCACGGGGCTCGTGGCATTGAAGGCGTTGATCTCGGCGCGGCGCTCCAGGTAGCGGCTGCTGTCCAGCAACTGAGCCGTCAGCGGCGCCAACACGTTGTCCTCGATCTGCTGGCCGTACGGCGTGGTTTCCTGGCCGGGCGCGTAGTAGTTGCGCTGGCGAACGAGGAGCGGATCGAGGCCGAGCCTGCGCGCCACCGAATCGAGGATCACCTCGATGGCCAGCGCGCCCTGCGGTCCGCCGAAGCCGCGGAAGGCCGTGTTGCTCTGCGTGTTGGTTTTGGCGCAATAGCCGTGCAGCGCCACGTGCGGCAGCCAGTAGGCGTTGTCGAAGTGGCACAGCGCGCGCGTCATCACCGGCGGCGAGAGGTCTGCCGAGTGACCGCAGTTGGCGATCAGATCCGCCTCCACGCCGAGGATGCGGCCTTGGTCGTCAAAGCCCACCTCCCAGCGGTAGTCGAAGCCATGCCGGCGACCGGTGACGAGGAAGTCATCGTCGCGGTCCACGCGCAGCTTGACCGGCTTGCCGAGCAGGTGAGCGGCAAGCGCCGCCACGCAGGCGAACAGCGCCGACTGCGATTCCTTGCCGCCGAAGCCACCGCCCATGCGCCGGCACAGCACCTGCACCTGGTGCGACTGCCAGTGCAGCATGTGGCTCACCATCGCCTGCATCTCGCTCGGATGCTGCGTCGAGCAATGCACGACCATGCCCTGCTGCTCCTGCGGCAGGGCGTAGGAGATCTGGCCTTCCAGGTAGAACTGTTCCTGTCCGCCGAGCGACCAGTCGCCGACGAGCTTGTGCGGCGCGCTGTCCAGCGCCGTTCGCGCGTCGCCGCGGTTCAGGTGCATGGGCGGCACCACGTACTGGCCCTTGGCATGGCCTTCGAGTGCCGTCAGCACCGGCGGCAGTTCTTCGCAGCGGATGGCGTTCTTGGCAAGAGCGGCGGCGCGCCGGGCCAGCTCGCGATCGGTGGCGATGATGGCGAACACCGGCTGGCCGACATAACGCAGCTCATCCGCGGCAAGAATCGGATCGTCGTGCAGCAGCGGGCCGCAGTTGTTCTCGCCGGGGATGTCGGCGGCGGTCAGCACGGCGACCACGCCCGGTTGGGCGCGCAGCAGATCCAGGTCCACACCCAGCAGCTTGCCGTGCGCGATCGGCGAGAGGCCCAGCGCTGCATGCAGCGTGCCGTGCGATTCGGGGATGTCGTCGATGTAGGTTGCCTCGCCCGTCACATGCAGGGCGGCGGACTCATGCTTGAGGGATTGGCCGACGCTCATGGCTGCGCTCCCCACACGGTCAGCGCGCTGGCAGCCATCGGCGCATTGGGCCTCGTCTCCAACCAAAGGCGTTTGAGCAGACTGCCGGCCACACGGGCGCGATAGGCGGCGCTGGCACGCATGTCGGTCAGCGGGCTGAAGTCCTGGGCCAGGGCGCCAAGGGCTGAATTGAGCGTCGCCTCGTTCCATTCCTGGCCGATGACGGCGGCCTCGGCCTGTGCGGCGCGGCGCACGGTGGCGGCCATGCCGCCGAAGGCGAAGCGGGCGGCTGCAATGCGTGTGCCGTCGAAATCGACCGTTAGCGCGGCGCAGACGGCAGAGATGTCGCTGTCGTAGCGCTTGGAGATCTTGTAGGCCCGCGTCTGCCGATTGGCAGGTTTGGCAGGCTTGGGCGGCACGAGCAGCGCTTCCACAAACTCGTCGGCGGCAAGCGCGCTCTTCATGTAGTCGAGGTAGAAGTCCTCAAGCGCCATGCGACGCTGGCCACGCACGCTGCGCAGCACGATCTCAGCGCCCAGCGCGATCAAGGCCGGCGGGCCGTCGCCGATGGGCGAGCCGTTGGCCACGTTGCCGCCCAGCGTGCCGGCATGGCGCACCGGGGGCGAGGCGAAGCGCAGCCAGAGTTCGCGCAAGTGCGGTTCGTGCTTGCAAAGCAGATCCCAGGCGTCTTCGAGCGAGGCTGCCGCACCGAGCCACAGGCTGCCGTCGGCCTCCTGGCGGATCTGTCGCAGCTCCGCCACGCGGCCGGTGTAAATCAGGTCGCCCAGGTCGCGGAACTGCTTGTTGACCCACAGGCCGATGTCGGTCGAGCCCGCCAGCAGCCGCGCCTTGGGGTGGGCGGCGCGCAGCTCGGCGAGTTGCGACAACGTTTGCGGAGCATGGAAGTGATCGATGCGATCGCCGAAAGCCGGGTTCCCGGCCGTGTAGTGCAGGGCCTGCGCCGGGATGCTGCGCAGTGCCTGCGCGATCGGCGCGCGGTCGATGCGCTGCGCGGGCAGCTCGAACATGCGCTGGCCCGCATCCAGGATCGGGCGGTAACCGGTGCAGCGGCACAGATTGCCGGACAGCGCGTCGGCCAGCTCCTGCCGGCTTGGCGGTTGTGCGGTCGTACAGCTCTCATAGCAAGCCTGCAGGCTCATCACGAAGCCCGGTGTGCAGAAGCCGCATTGCGAGCCGTGGCACTCCACCATCGCCTGCTGCACCGGATTCATCGCCGAGCTGCTGCCCAGGTCTTCCACGGTCAGCAGCGCGCGGCCGTCCAGCGTGGGCAGGAACTGCGTGCAGCTGTTGACGTTGGTGAGCTGAAGCTGACCGTTAGCGTCGAGCTCGCCGACGAGCACCGTGCAGGCGCCGCAGTCGCCTTCAGCGCAGCCCTCCTTGGTGCCGCTGCAGTGCGCATGCTCGCGCAAATACTGCAGCACGGTGGTGGTGGTGGGCAGGCCGGAAACCTCGCGGATCTGGCCGCGATGGAAGAAGTGGAGGGGTCGTACGTCCATGATGCTTCAGGTATAGCACGACACAGGCAGAATCTCCGGCAATGAACCGATTCGCTCTCCATGGTGATTTCCTGGATTTCACCGCCGCGCCCACCTGGGGCACGACCGAAGACCCCGCCGTCCGCTGGCGGCCCGACCACTGGATGCTGGTCGAGAACGGCCGCATCCTCGCGGTGCAGCCCGAAGCACCGGTCGAGGGCTGGCCCCGCATCGACCACGCCGGCCGGCTGATCCTGCCCGGCTTCATTGACACCCATGTGCACTGCCCGCAGCTGGAGGTCATCGCCTCCTATGGCACCGAGCTGCTCGACTGGCTCAAGACCTACACCTTCCCCGCCGAAGCCCGCTGGGCCGATGCCGAGGTGGCGCGGGTCGGCGCCGCACGCTTCCTGGACGCCCTGATCGCTCACGGCACCACGTCGGCCGTCGTCTTCCCTACCGTGCACAAGATCAGTGCCGAAGCCCTGTTCGAAGCCGGCCGCGCGCGCGGCATGCGCCTCGTGACCGGCAAGGTGCTGATGGACCGCCACGCGCCCGAGGCCCTGCGCGACGACGTGGTACAGGCCCGCGCCGACTGTGAGGACCTGATCGGGCGCTTCCATGGCGTCGAGCGTCTCGGTTATGCCGTGACCGTGCGCTTCGCCCCGACCAGCACCCCCGAGCAGCTCGCCATGGCCGGCGCCCTGTGCCGCGCCGACAGCTCGCTTTACATGCAGACCCACGTGGCCGAGAACCGCGACGAGGTGGCCTGGGTGGCCGAGCTCTTCCCTGATGCGCGCAGCTACCTCGACGTCTATGCGCGCGTGGGCCTGCTACACGAGCGCGCCGTGCTCGCCCACGGCATCTGGCTGGACGAGACCGACCGCCAGGTGCTGGTGGACACCGGCTCCCAGGTCGCGCACTGCCCATCCAGCAACCTCTTCCTGGGCAGCGGCCTGTTCGACTGGCGCGGCATGCGAGAAGCGGGCGTCAAGCTCTCGCTCGCCAGCGATGTGGGCGGCGGCACCAGCCTCTCCATCCAGCGCAACCTGCTCGACGCTTACAAGATCCAGGCGCTGCAAGGCGAGCGGCTCACGGCCTGGGTTGGCCTGCACGCCGCCACCCGTGGCGCCGCCGAATCGCTGGGCCTGGTCAGAGAAATAGGCAGCTTTGACGCCGGCTGCATGGCCGATCTCTGCGTCTGGGACTGGACCGGCTGCGGCGTCTCCAGCGCCCGCCACGCCGTGGCGCGCGGGCTGCATGAACGGCTGTTTGCGTGGATGTGCCTGTCGGACCAGAAGAACCTGCGTGCAGTCTATGTCGCCGGACGTGCAGTTCATCGCATAACGGCGACGTCAGACGGAGTGGCTGGCTAGAGTCCGAAGCATCAAGAACGCACTGGGAGAACCCCCATCATGTTCACCTTCGTCCTCTGGCTCCTGCTCCTGATCTTCTGCTGGCCCCTGGCCCTCCTGGCCCTGGTGCTCTACCCCATCGTCTGGCTGCTGACTCTGCCGTTCCGGCTGATCGGCATCAGCGTGGCGGCGGTGTTTGCGCTGCTGACGGCGATCCTGTTCCTGCCGGCGAAGGTGCTGGGCGGCGGGCGTTGATCAGAGCTTCATCTCGAGGCGCATCGCCCACACCGTAAAGCTCCGCCCACCCCCACGCGTCGTCACGATCGCATCGTCCGTCGTGATCACGCTGCCGGTGAAGTAGTTCAGCGGCGCCAGGTTGCTGGCCGAAACGCGCAACGCAACATCGGGCGTGAAATTCCACAGCGCGAAGGCGTCGAAGACGCGCTTCTTGTCCAGGCTGGTCAGCTGCAGCTCGGTCTGCTGGATCAGGTAGGCCGGCGTGTAGTTCATGTTGGCGCCGACGGTCAGCGGCAGGCTGCGCAGGCGGTAGTCAGCACCGAGGTTCATCGTGCCCTTGGGCTGCTGGTCCAGCGTGTTGTGCGGGCCGGGGATCTGTTCGACGCGGGAGCGGAACAGGCTCAGGTTGGAGCGGATGTTGACGGGCCAGGCGTCCTCGAAAAACTGGTCGAGGCGGAACTTGGCTTCCAGCTCCACGCCCATCGTGGTGGCATCGCCGATGTTGCGCGGGCGCGAGACCCAGCGCTCGACATTGGCCCAGGGCACCGTCTCCAGCTGCGCCTCATTGCGGATCAGGTCCTGGATGCGGCGGTAGAAGAAGTTGGCACTGATCAGGCCGCCCTTGCTCAGGTAGTTCTCGTACGCCACTTCCAGGCCGCGCGCCACCTCGGGCTTGAGCTGCGGATTGCCCATGCGATCCGGGTAGTTCACGACATTGGCGCCGCACAGGTTGCCGTTCGTGCCGTCGGTTGGGCAGGGGTACTGCGAGTTAATGTTCGGCCGCGCAATCATGTCGTTCAGATTGGGGCTGCGGTAGCTTCGCGTAAGACTTGCGCGAATCTGGTCGCGGCTGTTCTCCCCGAACTTCCACACGGCGTGCAGGAGGGGCGTCCAGACGGAGGACTTGTTGTCCACCGGCGCGCCGGCCACCGTGCTCTGGGTCTCGATGGTCTCGCCGCGCAATCCGGCATAGAAGCCCCACTGCTTGCCGACGTTCCATTCGTCCTGCGCGTAATAGGCATAGCGCCGTGTCGAAGCTGACAGGTTGTCGCCGAAGTCCTGCAGGGCCGGCAGGGGCAGGCCGTTCTGCAGGGTGACGCGGTTCTGATTCAGATCCTGGCCCTCGGCCTCGATGCCGCCGACGAGGCTGTGCTCGTTGGCCATCTGGTGCGAGAGCTTGCTGGCAAAGCTCCAGGAGCGGTGCGTGCTGTCGGTCGTGTCGTCCTGCGTGCGGTAATGAACGCCGGCCTTGGTCTCCTCACGGTCCGAGAAGCCGCTGCTGCTCATGTGGCCGACGGCGCCGCGCACTTCCAGCTTGGTCGTCTCGTCGATCTTGTGCTGCCACTGGCCGTGCAGGCGGCCCATGGTGGAGCGGCTGGTGCTCTCAGTGTGGGCGTGGTCGAAGTTCAGGCAGCGCAACTGGCTTTGCTGGTTGGGATCGCAGCTGTCCTGTGTCTGCGAGAAGTCGTTGTCGCTGCTGCCGCGCGTGACGACGATGAAGGGCTGCAGCGAGAAGCTGTCGCCGCCCGGCAGTTTCCACTGCACGCGGCCGTTCATGTTCAGCGATTCGTTGGCGCCGGTGTTCACGCCGTGGTTGAGGATGGTGCTGTGCTGGCCGCTGCCGTCCGTCAGCCTCGTCGTGGCGGAGCTGTTGACGTCGTCGAAGCGCTCGTTGCGCATCGCGTTGAAGGTGATGTTGTAGGCGCCGCCGCCGGTGCCTTCGCCGAACTTGTCGTTGCGCGTCCAGCCGATGTTGGGGCGCATCTTGCCGCGCTCTTCCGCCACGGCCAGGCGCAGGTCGTTGGATTTTTTCTGCAGCGCCTCGCGCAGCACGATGTTGATGGTGCCGGCGATGGCGCGCGCGCCGTACTCGGCGGTGGGCGCGCGCAGCACCTCGATGCGCTCGATCTGGTCCGGCGGCAGCTGGTCCAGCGAGAAGCCCGGCGGCATGCGCTCGCCGTTGACGAGGATCTGCGTGTAGCCGTTGCCCATGCCGCGCATGCGGATGTCGCCGCCGCGCCCCGGGCGGCCACCGGTGGTCACGCCGGGCAGGCGCTTGAGCATCTCGCCGATGGTCGAGTCGCCGAAGCGCTCGATCTCCTCGCGGCCGATGATGATCTTCGAGGCCGTGGCGGCGCGGCGCTGGGCGTCGTCGTTGGCACGGCCATCCACCTCCACACGCTCGAGCTGCCGCTTCTCTTTGGCGGCTTCCTTGGCGGTCTCCTTAGGCGCTTCCTTCGACGGATTCTTGGGCGGCTCCGTCTTCTTGTCGTCGGTCTGGGCGTGGACAAGAAGGGGCGTGAGCAGCAGGGCGATGGCGAGCGGACGGAACTTCATGACGGGCCGGATTTTTGAGGCCCGCAGGATCGCACAACTTTGTTTCCGACCTCTTCGGCTTCAGCCTGTTTTAAGTTCTTTACCGTCTGGTGTTGTCAGGCATGACTTGCGGCAGGGGCCGCCCGGCGGCGCACCGCAAAGGCCATCAACGCCGCCAGCATGCAGGCTGCACCTGCGGTGTACAGCGCCGGCGAATACGACAGCAGCAGCGAGCGCGACAGCCCCGCGCCCGAGGCCGCCACCGCTGCGCCGAGCTGATGCGCCGCGAAGATCCAGCCGAACACCAGGCCCACCTTCTCGCGCCCGAACACGTCGGCCGAGAGCTTGACGGTCGGCGGCACCGTGGCGATCCAGTCCAGCCCGTAGAACATGGCGAAGAGCGACAGGCCCGAGATCGTGTAGTCGGCACTCGGCAGCCACAAGAGTGACAGGCCGCGCAGGCCGTAATACCAGAAGAGCAGCTTGCGCGCGTCCACGCGGTCCGAGAGCCAGCCCGAGGCGATGGTGCCCACGAAGTCGAAGGCCCCCATCATGGCCAGCACCGAAGCCGCCGGCACCGGGCCCAGGCCCTGGTCGCCGCACAGGGAGATGAAGTGCGTCTGCACCAGCCCGTTCGTTGAGAGGCCACAGATGAAGAAGGTGCCAGCCAGCAGCCAGAAGGCCGGCACGCGAGAGCTCTCGGCCAGCACGCGGAAAGGTGTCATTGCGCTCATGCGCGGCGTGGCTGGCGCGGGCGGCGCATCGGCGGCTTCGCCATAGGCCTTCAGGCCCAGATCGGACGGCTTGTCGCGCATGAACAGCCACACCAGCAACATGATCGCCAGGCAGATCAGGCCCAGCGGCAGCAGCGGCGCGCGCCAGCCCCAGCGCTCGATCATCCAGGCGGCCACGGGCAAGGCGGCGAGCTGGCCGGTGGCAGCACTGGCCGTGAGGATGCCCATGATCAGCCCGCGGCGCGTGGCGAACCAGCGGTTGGAGACCACGGCGCCCAGCACCAAGGCCGTCATGCCGCTGCCCAGGCCGAGCATCAGGCCCCAGAACAGCACCAGCTGCCAGAGCTGGGTCATCGTGCCCGCCAGCAGCATGCCGCCGCCGACCAGCGCCATGGCTGTGCACATCACGACGCGCATGCCGAAGCGCTCCATCAGCACGGCGGCGAACGGGCCCATCAGCCCGAACAGCACCAGCCGGATCGCCAGCGCCGAGGAAATCTGCCCCACGCCCCAGTGGAATTCTGAGGCCAGCGGCTGCAGCATCGCGCCGGGCAGGCCTAGCGCCGCGGACATGAAGAGCATGGTCAAGAAGGTGACCCCGGCCACGACCCAGGCATAGTGCCGGCCACTGCCTTGCAGACGCCGGGCCAGGGGAGCGGAAAGCGACAAGGTGCTCATGGCGATCCTTTATTGATGATTGTCATCATCATAATGATATTGATGATTGCCGTCATCAAAACTATAATAACCCCATGAAAGTGAGCAAGCAGCAGGCGGCCGAGAACCGCGAAGCCATTCTGGACGCCGCCGCGCGCCTGTTCCGCGAGCGCGGCATCCAGGGCGTCGGCGTGGCCGAGGTCATGGCCGCCGCCGGCTTCACGCACGGCGGCTTTTACGGTCACTTTGCCTCCAAGGAAGCGCTGGCGGCCGAGGTGGTCGAGCGCGTCTACGCCCACTCGACCGAGAAGCTCGTGCAACGCCTGGACGTCAAGAACGGCGGCGTCGGCGCGGCCGAGCATTTCCGCCAGTACCTGCACCCTCGCCACCGGGATCGCGCCGGAGACGGCTGCCCGATGCCCGCGCTGGCGGCCGACGCGGGGCGCGAGATGGGCCCGGTGCCCGAGGCCTCGTCGCGCGGCATTGCGGCCTACCTGCGCGAGCTGGCCTGCCACCGGCCGGACGGCACGGTGACGGACGAGCCGGACGAGGCCGACAAGTCGCGCGCCATTCTCGTGCTTTCGGCCCTGGTCGGCGGCATGGTGCTGGCCCGTGCCACGCACGAGGCCGCGCCGGCGCTGTCCGACGAAATCCTGGCGCGTTTGCCCCAGGAGCTGGAAGAGCGCTGGAAGCGATGAGGGCTTCGGCCCTCAGGCCAGCTTGAACACCGCCACCGATTTGGCCAGGTCATCCGCCTGCTGCTGCAGGCTGTGCGCTGCCGCGGCCGATTGCTCCACCAGCGCCGCGTTGCTCTGCGTCATCTGATCAAGATTGGCGATGGCCTGCCCGATCTGGCCGATGCCGGTGCTTTGCTCGCGGCTGGCGTTGGAGATCTCGCCCACGATGCCAGAGACCCGCTCGATCGAGCTGACGATCTCCTGCATCGTGTGGCCGGCGCGTTCGACCAGCTGCGCACCGGTGGCCACGTTCTCGCCGCTGGCGTTGATCAGCTCCTTGATCTCCCGGGCCGCCGCGGCTGAACGCTGCGCGAGGGTTCGCACCTCGCCGGCCACCACGGCAAAACCTCGGCCTTGCTCGCCCGCACGCGCTGCCTCGACCGCAGCGTTCAGCGCGAGGATGTTGGTCTGGAAGGCGATGCCGTCGATGGTGCCGATGATGTCGGCGATCTTGCTCGAGGACGCGCTGATGCGGCCCATGGTCTGCACCACCTCGCCCACCACGGCGCCGCCGCGTTGCGCGACCTCGGCGGCCGTGCGGGCCAGCTCGTCAGCCTGGCGGGCGGAGTCGGCGTTGTGCGAGACGCTGGCTGTCAGCTCATCCATGGCCGAGGCGGTTTCCTGCAGGTTGGAGGCCGCCTGCTCCGTGCGCTGCGAAAGATCCTGGCTGCCCAGTGCCACTTCCGCCGAGGCGGTGGCGATGCTGTCCGTGGCGCTGCGCACGCCGCCCACCACCTGCACCAGCGATTGCTGCATGGCCTGCACGCCGCGCATCATGGCCGCCGTCTCGTCCACGCCGTGCGCTTCGATGCTCTCGCTGAGGTCATGCTCGGCCATGCGCTCGGTGCTGGCCACGGCGCGGTCCAGCGGCGTCAGGATGGAGCGGATGTTGAAGAAGGTGAAGGCGCTGACCGACAGCACGCCGCAGACCAGCACCGCAATCAGCGCCATGCGGATCGTGCGCTCGTCCTCGGCCAGGCGCGCCACCTGGGTGGCGGAATGCTTGTCGATCTGCTCGGTCAGCTCGGCCAGCTGCTTGTCGATGGCGCGGATCGGCGCCTTGAGCGGCTCCATGGCCTTGTTGGCAGCGGCGGTGTCGGCGAACTCGCCCTTGGCGGCACGTTCGCTCACGGAGTTGAGGCCTTGCTTGTATTCCTGCAGCGCTGGCGTCATCTGCGCGGCGTTCTTGCGGATCTCGGCCGGAACGTCCAGCGCGGCGATCTTGCCCAGGCCCGCGGCGACCTTCTCGTAGGTCTCGTTCCATTCCTTGCTGTAGCGCTCCACGGCCTTGGGGTCGGCCATGTTGATCAGCTGGTCCTTCTCGTAGCGCCGCAGATTGCCCACACCGGCGCGCACGCCGGCCAGCTGGGTCAGGGCGTCAACGTCGTTGTCGACGAAGTGGCTGAAGGTGGCTCGGGAGCGCATCAGGCTCCACAGCCCGTCACCGCCGATGAGCAGCATGGTCAGCACGGCCACGAAGGCCAGGGCGAACAGACGGGTCTTGATCGTGAAATTGCGCAACGACAACATGGACGGCCCCCCAGGTTGCGATGCCCCTCGCCCGGCACCGGATGCGCTCACCTAACCCGTTAGCCGAGCGGCAGTGGCTTGTAGGACATGGTAGGCCATTCGCTGCCGCAATGGGCCCCCAGCGTCTCAGGGGGTCTGGTACGGGATGTCGCCGGCGTGTCGCCGCCACAACTGTGCGGCCTGGCCGGAGCGCACCAGCTCCAGCAGCGCCACGTTGAGCTGCGGCATCAGGGCCGAGGCGCGACCGTTCAGCCCGGCGATCAGGTGCGCGGCCGGCGCGGTGACGCCGGGTACGGGGCCGTGGGCCAGTTCCGGATCGGCCAGGTAGTCATTGCCGATGTGCTTGTAGCCGGCGATCACTTCCAGCTCTTCCACGAAGTAGTCGCAGCGCCCGGCCTTGAGCTTCTTGACCAGGCGCTCGTAGGTGTTCACGCCCAGGTCCAGCTCGGCCGGCTTCAGCCCGTAGTGCGCGTAGCTGCCTCCGGCCAGTCCGCAGCCGTGAAACTTGAGCAGGTCTTCCTTGCGGCTGATGGCAAGCTGCCGGCTGCGCAGGAAGAAGACCTGCGGTGTACCACGGCTGTAGGGCACGCTGTAGCTGAAGCGGCGGGCGCGTTCGTCGCTGTAGTAGGCGCCCAGCGCGTAATCGAGGTGGCCCGCCTCGACCTCCTTCATGCACCGCGCCCAGGGCAGGGCGACGAAGCGCACGGTGCGGCCCATGCTCTTGAGCGCGGCCGAGAGCATGTCAAAGGAGAAGCTGGTGCCGGTCTCGGTGACGGCGCCAGAGGCGTTGCGCGCGGTCGTCGTCCAGGCGGGCGGATCGGCGCAGGCGACGAGGATGGGTTCCTGGGCTGGCGGACCGGCGGGGCCGCGGGGAGCGGCCTCAGCGCACAGCGCCAGCGCTAGCGCTAGCGCGAGGCAGCAGGCGAAGCCTTGGAGGAAGGCCGAAGAAAAGCGGCCGGATCGGCGCGCAGCAAGAAACCCCATGAGGGCCCATTGTGCGCACGAATCCGGCATTAGGCCCTGCGGGAATCACCCGACAGGGCTTGCGTGGATCGGCAACAGCCGATCAGCGCGACGGCGTGTCCGACAGTGCCTTGCGCTCGCGGCTGCGCGCGCGCTTGTCGGCCTGCTCCTTTGCTTCCTTCTTCTCGGCTGCGCTCTGCTCGGTCGGCATGGGCTTGCGCGGCATGCGTGCGTCGGCCTGGGCTGTCTGGTAGACGAAGGTGGCCAGCACCACGGCGGCCTGCTTCAGGTCCTCAGGCACGACGTGCTCCAGCGTGTCGGCGTTGGTGTGGTGGACGCGGGTGAAGTAATCCAGCGGATCCTGGATGAACTGGAAGCCGGGCAGGCCCACGTGATCGAAGGATTCATGGTCCGTCGAGAAGAGCGGGTTGGTGGAGATGACGGCGTCGCTCAAGTCGCTCAAGGGGCCGAAATACTCGCTGAACACGCTGCGCGCGCCGGCGTTGCCCTGCGTGGAGATGCCGCGCAGCTTGCCGCCGCCGTAGTCAATGTTGTAGTAGGCCGAGAGCTGCTCGTATTCGGCACCCTTGGTGATGGGCCAGCCCGGGCTGCTCCACATCCAGGAGCTCATCTCGCGCTCCTTCGGGTCGGCCGGCTTCGGGCGGCTGGCGAAGTGCTGCTCGACGTAGGCGGCCGAGCCGATCAGGCCTTCTTCCTCACCGCCCCACAGACCGATGCGGATGGTGCGCTTGGGCGTGAAGCCGATGGCTTTGAGGATGCGGATCGCTTCCATCGTCACGGCCACGCCGGCGCCGTTGTCCAGCGCGCCTGCGGCAGCGTGCCAGGAGTCCAGGTGGGCGCCGAGCATGACGATCTCGGGCTTGTCGCCCGTGCCGGGGATTTCGGCGATGGTGTTCTGGCCCTTGGTGTCCTCGTCATGGAAGCGGGCTTCCACGTTGACGCTGAGTTTGGGCGTTACGCCGTCTTCCAGCATGCGGGCAAGCAGGTTGTAGTGCTCGGCCGAGAGTGTCACTTCGGGGATGGGGAAGGTCTTGCCCACGCGGTAGCTCTCGCCCGTGGCGGTCAGCAGCGCGCCGTCGATGTAGCTGCGCACCAGCGCAGCCTTGGCGCCTTCGGCCTTGAGGAAGGCGGCGCGGGCTTCACGGAAGGCATTGCCCTTGCGGCGCTGGGCCACGCCGTCGGCCTGTGGCTGCGCGTCGCTGGAGCGGCCCTTGAGGTTGAAGCTGCGCATCTCGCCCAACTCGGCGCTGCTGAAGCGCTTGGAGATTTCGCCGCGCGCCTCGGTGGCCTCGCCCGGCTCGGAGAGCATCACGATCTTGCCCTTGAGCTTGCCCTTGAACTTCTGCAGCTCGTCGACATTGACGGCGTCCAGGTAGATCACGTCGCCGTCGATCGTGCCGGCCGTGCCGGGCGTCCAGCCCACGGGGAGGGCGTTCAGCGTGGTCTTGCGCGGCGAGAGCAGGTTGACGCTGACATGGTCGTAGGACCAGCCGCGGCCGAAGTCGAAGTTTTCCAGGTGCGCGTTGGCCAGGCCCCAGGCTTGCAGCTGTTCGCGCGTCCAACGGCTGGCCTCGCGCATCTGCGGCGAGTTGGTCAGGCGTGGGCCGATGTTGTCGCTCAGGTGCTGAAGCGTCTGCATCACCTGCGAATGGTTGAAGCCCTGGTCGCGGATGGCGTTGAGGACTTCAGGATCGGGCCGGGCGGCCAACACGGCCGCCGGGGCGGCGAGGCCGCAGAGGCCGACGAGGGTGAGGGCGCGTGCCAGCTTGTTGATCTTCATGTCGGGCGGATGAATGCAGGTTGCGGAAGCGGCGCAGTCTAGGGCTGGACAAGGGGGGCTGCCGCTCGGGATTTGCCAGGGTTTGGCAGCAAAGAATCGTTGCGCAGGGCCGCTGGACGCACAGATGCCATGCCATTCGTCATGGCTGTGCTCCTGGCTTCGGAGAAAGCGGCACAATGCGGAGCTACGCCGGCAGCTCCAACACTTGTTGAACTGCCCGCTTGGCCAGGTGGACTTATCGATCGACCACGCAGTCGACTGTGCCCGCTTCCGGGATTGCACCTGCCATGAAGACCCGCACCAAGGCCCTTAGGCCGAGGTTGCTGCGGTCTCACATGTCAGCTCAGCGCTATTCGCTAGTGCTCATCTCACCCGCACAGTCCACGGAAAGCATTCCCACCATGAAGATCGCCCTCATCATCGAAAACAGCCAGGCCGCCAAGTCCGAGATCGTCCACAACGCGCTCAAGACCGTGGTCGAACCCCTGGGCCACAGCGTGCACCACTACGGCATGTACACGCCCGAGGACAAGGCCCCGCTGACCTACGTGATGAACGGCCTGCTGGCCGGTATCTTGCTCAATTCCAAGGCTGCGGATTTCGTCGTCACCGGCTGCGGCACCGGCATGGGTTCCATGCTCGCTTGCAACAGCATGCCCGGCGTGTTCTGCGGCCTGGTGATCGACCCGACCGACGCCTTCCTCTTCGGCCAGATCAACGACGGCAACTGCCTCTCCATGCCCTACGCCAAGGGCTTCGGCTGGGCTGCCGAGCTGAACCTGCAGGACTGCTACCGCAAGCTCTTCGAGCACGAGCGCGGCGCCGGCTACCCGAAGGAACGCGCCGCCATCATGGCCAAGAACCGCGGCATCTTGAAGGACCTCAAGGCCGCGTCGTGCAAGGACATGCTGACGGTGCTCAAGACCGTCGACCAGGACCTGCTCAAGGCCGCCGTCTCCGGCGAGAAGTTCCAGGAGCTGTTCTTCACGAACTGCCAGGACGACGCGATCGCCGCGCACATCAAGGGCGTGCTGGGGCGCTGAGCGCATCGGGGGCACGTCGCCCCGCTTGCCGGCTGCGCTTGCGGCCGGCAATACTTGCGCGATGAATCGCTCCTTTCGCGCCCATGGCGCAGCTTCCTTCGAGATCCGCGGCCGCGTCGTCGTCATGCAGGTCCGCGGGCCGTGGAATGCAGAACTGGTCCTGCAGAGCCACGAGGCTATGCATGTGGCCTTGCCCGAACTGCAGGGCGGGCGCTGGGCCATGCTGGTCGTCATCACCGGCTCGGCCATGTTCGGGCCCGATGTGGTCGAGGCCATCCGCAACACCGTGCAGAACGAGTCCGCCACGATGGAACGCGTGGCCACGGCCTGGGTGTTGGGGCCGGAGGTGGAAGGCGCCACCCTGGTGCCGGGCGTTCTGCGCGGCCTTTACGGCGAATCGGATCGGTTCCGGATCTTTGAGACCGTCGAGCCGGCGGAGGCGTGGTTGAACGGGAAGATCGAGGCGGCCTGATTCGCCGGGCGATGCAAAGCGAACGCTAGGGCTCGCGAGCCCTCGCTGACAGATCGTCGATCGCAGGAATGCTGGCAATGGCCACAAGAATCAGGGCCAGGGGAATCGTGGCCAGGTAGCCCGCATGCTTGAACCCCAGCGCGCCGATCATGCCGCCGGCGAAGAAGCAGGCGACAAGCATGATCAGCACGCGCAACCTGGGGAAATTGGCCTGTACCGCGGGCAGATCCGGCCGGTCAGAGCGGTTCCAGTAAAGCAGCTTCCCGAGCTCGATGCCCACGTCTGTGACCATGCCGGTCAGGTGCGTCGTGCGGATCTCGGCCTGGGACAGCTTGGTGATGACGGCGTTCTGCAGGCCCATGATGAAACACAGCAGCATGACTGTGACGGGCACGAACAAGCCCTCGACCTGCGACAGCCTGGCGCCGAGCAGGCCGAAGCCGATGAGCAGCGCCGCTTCCAAGAGCAGCGGCATCGCATATTCGCTGTGCAGCCTGCGACGCCGCGCGAAATTGATCATCACGGCGGAGCACGCGGCGCCGAAGACGAAACAGAGCAGGGCTCCCAAGCCGTCCAGTGCGAGGTTGAGGTCTCCGAGCACCAGATCATCGGCGACCGCCGACACGATGCCCGTCATGTGGGATGTGTACTGCCGGACGGCGAGAAACCCGCCCGCGTTGGCGGCTCCTGCAACGAAGGCCAGTACGCAACCCAGATGCTGGTTGGCGAGGACCGTCCGATCGCGGCCGGTGAGGCGGCGGGCGTAGTTGAGCGGCATGCTCAGCTCCCGGCCTTCTCTGCTCGCAGGGCCAGTTGGGTCCAGATTGCGCCCGTGAAGTCCACGGCGCCGAACAGGATCAGGAGCGGGCTTGCAAATCCCAGAGCGGCAAACGCAGTGAAAGACACCAGAACCAGAGCTCGCGTGTAGACGGATGCTTGAAAGAAGGCCTTCGCCTCGCACCTGGCGGCATAGATGTAGTAGATGCCGATGTTGAAGGCCAGGATGCCCACGACGCGGATCCAGACTTCCGAGGTTTCGGCGATCCCGAACGTGGACAGCAGGAGGTTGGGGGCGATCGTGAGCACGATGCCCAGGATGAGCAGATAGAGGCCGAAGGCGTGGACGCTGAAGGCAGGCTTGGACATGCGCGCGCTCCCGTATGGCGACCCCGGGATTCTTGCTGCGGCCGGCGGCAATGCAATTGGCAGAGACCAGCATGATCGATTGCGACCGCAAAGGAAGAAGGCCCCAGCAGGCGCAACTGAGCTTCCGAACTCGTCGCCGACGTTGAATCGATCGGTAGTCCTAGTGGGTCGGCGAGCACGCCACTGAGATACTGCAGACGCCGGTCCACCAGCGATACCAGCTAGGCCGCTCGATCGTCATCACCTCCAACCGGATCGTCCAGGACGAGGGCCGCTACCTCACCGACGCGACCATGGCCATGACCAACCTGGACCGCCTCGTGCATCGTTGCGCCATGCTGGAGTTCGAGGGCAAGAGCTACCGGCTCAAGGAGGCATCGACCTGGTTGGTCACTGCCTCAGACCCGCATAGTTCCCTCGTCCTGCCCGAAGCAGTTTGGGCTGCCACGAGTGCAGCACTTTGGGGTGGCCATCGGGGGCCAGATTGCGGCCCCGCCCGGAAGCACCTTCGGGACTGAGAGGCTTGTATGCTGCGAGGTCGTGCCTGGGACAACTAGTGAAATTCGGCAATGACTCCTGAAGAACTTCTTAAATCTGTTCACGACAGCTTCAGCCTTCTGACGGCCGTCCAGCGCGATGCCCTGCGGGGGTGGCTCACGGAACAGTTTGAGGCCTACGAATATGCCAAGCTGGAACAGGGCGGACACACTAAGTCGCAGACTCCGTTGCGTCGCGTCTTTGTGGATCTTCCGGTCACGGTTGGGGGGAGCGGGCACGAGTTTGCTCAGGAGGAACGGCGAACGCTGTTTCTAAACAGCCTGTTGTCCTCGCCGGCGCAGCCTGTCTTGGTCATGAAGAGGTCTCAAGAGCGTCGGGTCGATGACTCGGACAACTTTCGAAACGTGCGGCTGCTTCACCGGTCACTTCGACAGACGCCATTCAGCTGGACCTTGTTGATTGGCGGCCCCGGTCAAGGCAAGTCAACGCTCGGCCAACTCGCATCACAAATACATCGAGCGCATTTGCTATTTCCGTTCAGGCAAATCCTGACGACTAGGCAACGCGAATTGGTAACGAGTTTCTTTCCAACTGCGACGAGGAGGGGGGACCAATTCAATCCCGATTCGGTGCTACTTCCTGTTCAGATTGCACTTCCCGAATACACAACCTGGTTAACTGACAGAGAAGCAGCAAACGATTCTGATCGAAGTACTCCGCGCATTTTGCAATATTTAGAAGATCAACCCAGCGCGCGCGGCAACGGGCTCACGGGTGAAATTCTGATGCAAGTGTCACGGCATTTGCCGCTGCTTCTTGTGTTCGATGGATTCGATGAAGTCGGAGCGCAGAAGGACAGAGCACTAATTGTCGCATCTGTTAGGGAGCTACTCCTTTCACTTGAAGAAATGGGTGCGAGATGCCAAATTCTGGCAACCACTCGCCCTCAAGGCTACGCGGGTGAGCTCTCACAGATTGGCGTCCCGTTGACGCAAATACAGCTCGTGCCATTGAAAAAGACTGAAGCGCTAGAATATGGCGAAAAGTTAATTCAAGCTAAGGTGGCGGGTAGGGATCAGCAAAAGGTATCTACCTCGAGACTTAGGGAGGCTGCCAAAGAATCCGCGACCGAGCGGCTTATGACAACGCCGTTGCAAGTGACCATTTTGGTGGCGCTAGTTCAGCAGCTAGGCCGAGCCCCAAGCGAACGCTGGACGCTATTTCAGCGCTATTTCCTCTATACATATAACCGTGAGGTTGAGAGAGGCACTTGGGCCTCGGGCCTGCTGTCTCAGCATCGAAATCACATAGAGCGCATTCATGCTCGAGTTGCATTATTGTTGCAGGTCGGCGCGGAAAGTGATGGAGGTGGGTCTGCCAAGATGCCCCGAGTGCGTCTCGAACACGTAATTCGTTCTGTTTTGGAAGAGGACGGAATTGCGGCCGATCGAGTTAATGGCTTGGTAAAGGAGATTGCGGACGCCGCAGAGTTGCGGCTAGTCTTTATCGTCGAGCCTGAACCCGGGAACTATGGCTTCGAAATTCGCTCATTACAGGAATTCATGGCCGCCTGGGCGTTGACATCAGGCCGCGATGGTGAAATTGAAGCCCGCTTGATGCAAGTCGCGAGCGCGTCTATGTTTCGCAATGTGACGCTTTTTGCTGCGAGCAGACTTTTTAGCGAGCACTCGTTCCTGCGTGATGTTTACGTTGAACGCGTGTGTAGAAGTCTCGACCATGGGGTTTCAGATATCGGATCGATATCTCAGCAGGCGGCTCGTTTGGCTCTAGAGACTCTGGAAGAAGGGTCCATGACAACTCAGCCGAAAAGATCAAAGCTGTTAATGGAGCAGGCTATCAAGCTTCTTGATATTCCTCCATCAGAGGTTCTACAGAGACTCGTATACGTTGCCGACTCTGAGACGGGCCCAATACTCGAGTCGGCCATCAGTAAGATCCTTTCGTCTAGCACGAAATATAAAAACTCAGCCTGGGTTTGCTTGATATACGCAGCCGGTCAAGGGAAGGATTGGGCACTGCAACTTGGAAACAACTTGTGGAATGCTCAAGAGGTAAGCGCACCACAAGTGATTTCTGCCGTTCGCCGTTGGGGCATGCTAAACAGATGGTTCTGCCATCATGTGGAATCGGATGCTGGCTTCTTTCGGCCCGTAACGTTGGCGGGCGGTGCGCCTGGTCAGGATAACGGTACGTGGCTGAGCTGGATCGCCCGAAGCGCTAATGCTCGATATAGGCGGGAATACTATAGATCTCCACTTGAGATTGAATGGCTGCCCACGAATCCACAACGAGATCTTAAAAAGCCTGACTATGAACCTCCAAAAGAGTGGCAGGATTGGATCTCTATTGAGGAATTTGCGCAATCGCCTAACAAACATACTTTGGCCGATGCCCTATTTGCTCTAGCCAGTTTGGGTGACTCGCACCGATTCGCTGCAGCGTCGGAAACGCTCTGGCCGTTAACTGCGGTGGCGGCAATGGCACAAAATGAAGAAGATCTGCGCGAGCTATCTATCAGCGCTCGTAATGGTGTTTTTGGAGATATTGAAGACTGGACCAAGGCCCAAGACGTTTGGCTGCATAGTTCGCACACCCTGGACGGGCTCTTGTCGGAGAGGAGCATGAAGCTCCTCTCCCTGAAATCAATTCGGGATATGCAGATCCCACTTGCAATCTTGCAGCCATGGTCGTTTATAAATCTTGAGATAGGCGAGGGTGATCCAGTTGTGCTCTTGGATCGGGGTGTTAATCTATGGCAAACAACCGAAAGCCAACATCTCAAGGTCCGGCTGGCTGCGGCTTGCATCGCAATTCTCGAGAAGCTCCCGCCTTCACAAGCGGGTGCATATAGTAGCTTCTATTTGCAATGGTTTGAGCTTTATGGTGACGCTCGACGCCTCTTTCCTAAGCCAAAATATATACCCCGGGCCGATTGGTACAGGTTGCTTGAGGCGATTCCTGCACGGAAGTTTTGGGCCCTTGATGCTGGTTCAATCCTGCGAGAAATGGCGAAAATCGGTGAAAAAAGGCGTCCTCTACTAATTCCATTTCTGGTAGCTTCCTTGGTGATCTATCACCGAGTGGATTTGGCTGTCGATGCCGAATCGCTAAAGCTTGTTGATGGTTTTGTGCCTGAAGGTAGGCCCAAGACAGGGGCGGATTTAATTCTTCAAATATACGGAGGTAAATTGGATCGCCAGTACGAGGCTGATGTCATTCCTCTGTACGATCAATGGCTTGGTGGTAACGATTCATATAATCATCTCTTGAATGCAATCATTAGCGGGAAGCTGCCTGGCATTCAGGTTGAGCGGCTGCTGAGCGATATGCTTGAGAAGCTTGGGCCTGAGCATCAGATATCAGGTGCAGTAGTCTCAAGTATGCACGAGCGCTTCCAGGCGAAAACATCTGAGCTCGCTAATGCCAGTGTATGGGACCGGCTTGGCCTTCCACTGCCCAGACCACTTGACACCAACCAAGGCGACTCTCGTGGAAAGGATGGCGGGATCGTCACTATTAGAGGCATATCGCTGCGCAACGTTGGAACAATTTCCAGCTTAGACCTCTCGCTCCCAATTGTTGATAGTGAATTGGGGCAATGGGTAGTAATCCTTGGGCCCAACGGGACTGGCAAGACAACAATATTGAAGAGCATCGTGCTTGCGTTGCGAGACGTGAATGCTCTTGGAATTTGGCCGCGTGATAGTTTCTCGCCCGGCTTAATCAGAATATGTCGAGAGGGCGAGGAGCAAATCCAAGAGGCTAATATCTCGGTGGCTTTGCCATCTTACGAATGCTCAGTCACGTTAAGGCCCGGTCGATATGCTTCCGGAGCCATCAACGCGTCGCAGGCATCGTCAGCCGTCGGTCGGCCATCAATTCCATTGTTCGCATATGGGTGCCGCAGGGGATCTGCGCTAGGTGGGGCGAGCAGGGAGGTGAACCTTTCGACGACCAATGGGCCTGAAATTGCAACACTCTTTGATGAGACGGCCGACCTCATTCATGCCGAAACTTGGCTTGTTGCGCTCGATGGCGATATTAAGAAAAACTCTAGAAGCGCTCTTATCTACGGAGCAGTCTCAAAAGCGCTAGCCGGTCTATTGGGAATAAAGAGCATCTACGTAGAGGATCAGGTCTTGATGGCCGAGGATGGCGACGGAAATAAAATCCCGTTTAAATATCTTAGCGACGGCTATCTGACTCATGCAGGTTGGTTCCTAGATCTTGTGGCCCGCTGGATTGACAGACAACCTAAGGATGCGGTGATTCCAGAGAGCTTTCTGGAAAAAATGTCAGGACTGGTACTGCTCGATGAAATCGACCTCCATTTGCATCCACGCTGGCAACTGGATATCATCACGAAGACACGTCAACTGATGCCGCGCATGTCTTTTATTGTTACTACTCACAATCCGCTTACGCTTGTGGGTGCGATGGCTAAGGAGGTAATAGTATTGGAAAGAAATTCAGATGGCGTCGCTGCATATCAACGCGAGGACGCACCTCGGCTCCTAACAGGTGGCCAGCTTTATCGTGAATACTTTGGTATTGAGGACTTTCTTCCGGACGAATTGGGGAGAAAGCTGAATAGATTCGAATTTCTTTCGGGTTACGCACTTAGAACCGCAGAAGAAGAGCATGAGGTCCACGCGCTTCAGTTGGAGTTGAAAAACTCTGGTATTGATGCCGGATGGAAGATTGTGCCGCGCTATGAGGCGACTCAATCCAAGGCGCCGCAGTGATCAGGATTGACCGCGGGGCGGAGCCCGCCAAATTGGCCAGTGCCCGATCGAAGCAATTGGCTGTTCTGCGGAAGCTTGGGGATTCCCTGACCTCAAAAGATATTAAAGGTTATGATTGTGTTGCGGAGACTCTCTGGAAAGCCCAGTATTGCAAATGTTGCTATTGTGAGAGACGGATTAGCCTAAGCTACAACGATGTCGAGCATTATCGGCCGAAAGCTCGTGCAAATCGTATGCCCGGGTGTGTACTCACTCATGGATACTGGTGGCTCGCCTTTGATTGGGAGAATTTGTTGCTCTCTTGTGCTACGTGCAATAGATCAGAGAAGGGGTGTGATTTCCCACTGCTGGTCGGGAGCGTTTCGTTAAAGGCAGAGGAGCCGGCGCCTGGGATGGAGTCCCCCTTGTTAATTAATCCGGCGGCGTGTAATCCTTTAGAGCATATTAGATATGAACGCCGATCTCTATCTGGAACCAGTCATTGGTGGGCAGTGGCGCTATCTCCATATGGGGCGGCTAGTATTCGCGCTTATGGTCTGAACCGTAAGGAACAGAGAGAAATTCGTGAGATGCGATATGTTGCCGAGCTCGCAGATTTCGTGAGCGCACTTAAGGATGCGGTTGGTTCAGGCATTGAAGAGCGCGTGGCTAGAGAATTCAAGCGCGCGCTTTTTCTTTTTTTGCCAAGATGTGATTTGGTGGCGCTCGCCTTTGATACTCTCACGTCAGAGATTGATAATGGGCTGCTGAAGGCATTCGGTTTCAAATGGCCGTCGCGACTGTCTATTCCGTTGAGTCAGGCATCTTTGGATGCTATTTCTCAATAAATGGAGATGGCTATGGCTTGCGGGCCAACGTTCCCAGATCGTCAACTCTAGGAATGCCAGCGACGGCCGAAAGGAGCAGCGTGAGAAGGATGCCCGCTAGATCGCCAATCTGCTTGAAGCCGAGCATCGCAGTTCGTCGCACCGATCATCAGTGCCGGGCACCAAAGAAAAAAACCGACACCTTGCGATGACGTGGTTCTAGATTTGGCTCCTCGACCTGGGCTCGAACCAGGGACCTACGGATACAGGGTTTTGGTCGAGCGGAGAGTCCGGGCAGGATGTTTCGCTATGCAGCGCAAATCCTAGGAGTGCTGCTGTTCACCGTCGAGGCGGAACCTACCGTTACACCCGCCAGGCGAATCTGCATGGTGTTCCGCTCGAGTGGGCGGGAGTATCAAGGCCGGCCTCTGGCCATGGTGCCTGCGGGCGTCATTTCGCGAGCCGTAGACCGACGCCGATGGAGTTTTGAACCTAGGTGTGGTTTCCCAAGAGGTTGTTCACCCGAGGTAGTCGGGGAAGATGGAGGTTCTCACGCCAAACCATCAACCCAAACAGCCTCGGATGAACAGTCATAAGAATGCCTCATTAACCCCGCGTGGCCGCGAGCACCTGGTAAAAAACATCGCCTCTCAAGGCACGAGCAAAGCGGCCGATGCCGCTGGCGTCAGCACCCGCACGGCATCACGCTGGAAGCGGCGCCATCAGCTCGAAGGTGTTGAGGGCCTGCGAGATCGCAGCTCTCGCCCGCACCGTTGCCCCACCCGCATTGACGCGGACAAGACGGAGCGGGTTGAAGGCTTGCGCCGCAATCAGCGCCTGGGCTACGCGCAGATCGCCGAACGAGTGGGTGTCTCCAAGAGCACGGTTGGGCGAATCTGCGTAAGAGCCGGGCTGGCCAAGCTGCCGTCAATGCAGAACAGCATGCCCGTGCGCCGCTACGAGAAGGACCGGCCCGGCGAGCTGCTGCACTTGGACATGAAGAAACTAGGCTGCTTCGAGCAACCCGGACATCGCGTGACGGGCAACCGCACATGCAAAACGCATCGCGCCGGCTGGCAGGCGTTGCACGTGGCCATTGATGATCACTCTCGCGTGGGGTTCAGTCAGGTTCTGAGTGATGAGACCAGTCGCAGTGCCTGCGACTTCCTCATCGCGGCGCTGCGCTACTACCGCCTGCTTGGGGTGCCGATCCAGAGCGTCATGACCGACAACGGCTCGGCTTACAAGTCCAAGCGATTTGCCAAGCTCCTGCGCCGACTTGGCATCACGCACAAGCGCACGCGGCCCTATACGCCTCGCACCAACGGCAAGGCCGAGCGCTTCATCCAGACGCTTCTGCGCGAATGGGCGTATGCCTACCGCTACCCCAGTTCAGATGTGCGAGCAGCTGAGCTGCAGCCTTGGATGCGGCACTACAACTTCCATCGGCCACACTCCGCTGTCTCCCACAAACCCCCAGCCTCCAGACTCGGCTTCGACGGGAACAACGTCCTGAGAAACTACACCTAGGTGTAACTCGAGAGCGTGGACAAGGGGCCGAGGTGAAGCTGGATGTACCAGGGCAGTCCGTCGTCGAACTCGAATGACACGTCGAGGGAGTCGTGTTTGAGCCCACTGGAGCCCACTTTCCCAGTTAGCTCCGGTCGGCCCAGGGAGTTCATCCAGTAACCGCCGCGGAGTGCGGCGACTTCATAGTTGCTGATGGACAGGCGTCGGTCGGCCAACGGCCCCCAGGTCACGCCCATCTCCTTTTGCCATGGCGGACCATGGACCTTGGCCTTCCAGTCCCAGTTGCCGTATGTCCACCAGCCCTGCAGCGCCACGTAGTTCATGCTTCGGCTGATCGCATCAAGGGATCGCCAGTCTCGCGCTGCATACGCAGACTGGGCCGTTGCCGCGCCGGCTTGAGCGGCTACGTCGAACACCTGACCGTTCGATTTGTGCTCGAAGCTGAGCACGAATTTCGTGCCGCGTCCCGTGCGCGGGTTGATCGCCGCGCCTGGGACGCGCCAGAACAGTGGGTTGCGAATCCGGTTGATGACAGGGCTAGACGGCCGCGTGCCCCAGTAGAAGTCGAGCTGATTGGTGTAGGCCATGAAGACTTCTGAATTTGCTTTGATCTGCCCCAGCGTTCAGACCGGCTAATTTCGCTGCCGTCCATATCCTCCGAGGGGCGCTTGAGAAGCTCCAACTCGGGGGGGCTATGGCGCGTGAATTTCTGGGGGCAGCCCGCGAGGCTGTATTTCAAGGACACCTGCCCGCGCAGGGACCAGTCATCGCTTGGGCCCAGCCCCCGTTGTCCATCTTGCTGTAGACGATGCAGTTGCCGAGATAGGGGTCGAAGCGTCGGCGATCCCCGGCTTTACCGCAGTCATCGGACGGATCGCTCCTGGAGGAAATGCATGCGCAAGCCCGAGCGATCATGAAGATGAAGCGCGCAAAGCGCATGACCTGAAATCGAATATTCATTGCTCCCCCTGGCGCTCTTTGCGGGGCACTATCGATTTGGTAATTCGACGCGCCCACTAGGGGAATCCCGTCCATTACAGGAAGGATGCAGTTCTTGCTCCACCGCATATGACCTGCAAAGATTGGGTCACATAACAACGGGAGGCAAGGTATGGACAGCTCATCTGATTTGGCGAGTGGCAATAGCGCAGGAGCTTTGCCTCCAGCCAATTTGATAGAAATGATGAATGAAGCAGCGAGAGTGCTGAAAGAGTTAAACGGGCTTCGGGACGCGGCGCGGCAAGAGCTAGATTTGATTAGGAGCACTCAAGGGGAGGCGGCGGCGCAACTGATCAAGATGACCGGCGAGATGACTGAAGCAACTGCGCATGCTCTGGCGGTTAAGACGCGGATCTCCGACGAGCAAACGGTGATTGCCCAAAAGTCGCAGCACATCGAAGATGCGCGTCTTCATGCTGATGGTGTCCGTAGTGACCTGGATCGACTGGTGATTGCTGTCAATAAGCAGGTTGCGGAGGTCGAATCCGCGCGCGACAGTGCTGCATCGGCAGCTCAGACAGCGGATACGGAATTGGGAGAGATTCGCGATCGCAAAGCAACGGCTGTGACGGAGGCTGAGGCGACCGCTGAATCGAGCGCCGCTGCAAAGAACGCAAGTGAGGTGACTGCAGGTCTGGCGCGCAAGGCGAAATCGCTAGAAACGCGAATTGGGGAATTCGAGGAAACGCTTGTGGACTTGCATAGACAGTCAGCGACGCAGTTAGAGGAGATAGTGAAGCTATTGCCGGGTGCGACCGCTGCTGGACTTGCCCATTCGTTCAACGAGCGCCGTAAGACCTTCACGCAGCCTTCGCTAGGTTGGCAGCGCGTGTTTGTAGGCTCCGTCGTCTCGTTAGCCGTCTTGGCTCTTTGGGGACTCCTCCAGGCCGTCTTTTCTCACGATGCACTGACTTATGACGGGTTAATTCGCCTCTGGCTGATGCGCCTGCCAATTGCGGGAGCGCTTATTTGGCTGGCAATGCACGCTAGTCGTGAATCGGCCCTGGCAAAACGTCTCGAAGAAGACTATGGCTACAAGGCAGCTGTTGCCGCCTCATTTCAGGGATTCCAGCAGCAGATGGCTGAACTGGGCGAGAAGGCCGCAGTGGGTTCACCGCTAATGAAGCTTTGTGAGGACACGCTTGCAGCTATCGGAAGTCCGCCAGGGCGCATTTACGACAAACATGAACTTGCAGTTAATCCGTCGGAGGAAGTCCTTTCGTTGCTTAAATCCATAAAGGATTCGGTCAAACCTGGGACATGATCGTTTTCGACTAGGAGATAAAAAAATGAATCGCACTGTCATTGCGGTTGCCTTCGCGCTGTCCGCAGCTGGCACCCACGCATCCACGATGTCCGAATACACGGCGAAGTGCAATCTTCATCTTGAGCATCGCTTTAAGTTCGAAGGTCTGCGCAAGATTGCTTTCGGCCTGTCCGCAGCGGATGCCAAGACGGCCAACGAGATCTACCGCATCACTCCCCCGAAGGGTCACGGAGAGAAAGAAATTGAGGTAGTGCTTTTCCCAAAGCGTACGGCCACAGTGGACGGTGTTCCAGCCAAGGAAGTGGTCGTCGTGCGCGGTTGCTATCACCTGGAAACCTCCAGGGGCCTTGATTTGCGGTTCACGCAGCCGCCGAAGGATGCCTACTGACATTGGACTACTTGCCGCCGACTCTCAGATTGTTCGGGCACACAACGGGGCGAGCCTGAACCAGCTGAGCGCAGCGTCGCTCGGGCAGTTCGCTTGGACCGACCATCAATCGCCGTGTGAGGGGGTGACCGATTCTGGAGGGGGACATGCAAAACGGCGGCCCTGAAAAGCGCGGCCCGACAAACACTTGGCGCACATCCGCGCCAAAACGCCTTTTGGAGTGAAATCGGTCGGCGGGGCCTCAAAACGGGCCGTGGCGCGCCGATCTTCGGTCAGGTCGGGCCTGGAATGCTACTGGCGCCGGAGAGGCGCCAAGAGCCTGATCTCATAGGGCAGGTGCCGCTAGATCGCCCAGGAATCGGTCATGGGCGTCGACTCATGCCCTGCAGCGCCAAGTCGCACCCTTCGAACTCGCACGCCCAACACCGTGCGAGATGTGTGGACCCAATGAAATCCGGCACTTACGCGGCGCTCCAACTGCCTGCCTGGGCGTGCGACTTCTTGTAACTCGCACGCTTTAAACGGACTTTAAATTTCCCTGAATCTTGTGGACAAGTCGGCTTAAAAACACAGTCGGGGCTACGGGCGTTGGCCGCGAACAATCGCCTACGCGTGAATAAGATCTGCCATCTGGTTGCGGCAGTTGCCGCCAAATGAGGGGGGGACGATGACAAACATCATGGAGCGGATTTCTAAGTGGAACGAGGAAGATCGAACTAGAACCTACGAAGAGAGACGCCAGACCCAGTCGCACGGCGAGGACTTGATGACCGAGGGCATCAAGGCCGTGATCGTCTTGAACAGCGGTGCAATCGTGGCGAGCCTGGGGTTAATGCAGGCCACCGTGGGCAAGGAAGGGGCACCGACCTTCTTGAACTGGGCAGTCGCAGGGGCTGCAGCTTTCCTCGTTGGCGCCATTGCAGCTGTGGCCACGTTCTTCTTGCGCCGCATGGATCTTGAAATGCGCGGCTCACAGAATTGGTGGCGGGCAGCAGTGCTGTGCTCGTTGCTGAGCGTCGTGCTCTTTGCAGCTGGAGTCATCGTGTTGTTGACTGGAACCCTCAAGGCGTTCGGGGGCCAGCCAAGCGGCGAGGGTGGGATCACCGCCAAGACAAGTTCGACCCCGGCGGCGATGACGCTGGGAGCCAGCGCAGTCCCGGGGAGAGCGACGCCGCCATCAGCGCGACCATCTGGACCGGAAGCCCCACTGCAAGCGGCATCTCGGGCGCCGTGATCGGATGTGCGCCTAGAGGCCGTGTTCAAGGAAGAACTGCTCCCACTCGGCCATCACCGTGTCTGCCAAGTGACGGACATACACTGATCTGGTTCCGTCGCTGAGCATCCAAACGTCAGTCGGCCCGAGTCCAAGTGGGCTTAGCCCCAAGGGTGAAAGGCCCAGAGAGCCACCGAAAGAGATCGTGATGGTTGACGGGTCCACTGGAACCTGCGTGAGGGTCAAGTGCTTGCCCTTATTGCAGAGGTTACGGCAGTCTTGTTGGGCCTCCGACTTCAGAAACTCCTCCAAGACCACCTGGGCCACGGCCTGCGTCTTCAGAACATAGTCCCTGATGTGATGCGCGGTCACGAAGAAGTTGAAGACGTTGTCGATGTCATGGCTCGCTTGCAAGCGCGCGTGCTCGCGGCGCGCCTTATCAAGCATGTCCCTCGGTGTCTTGAGCGAGAAGAACTGCATCAGTCGGTCCTCAGTTCGTCAAGCCGGACGCTAATGATCGAGCTGAAGCGGTGGAACCTTTCCCACTGGGATGGCGTCGCGGCCCGAAGGTCTGAATGGTCCCGAAGTTGCTCGTGCAGTACCTCCCAGTACAGGGGCCGGTAGTCTTGTGCCGAGGTGGCCACCGCCAGAAGCGAAAGCTCGTCTTCGATTTCCTCGTGGCTCCAGGGCGGGTCCGGGTTCTCGTAGGTTCGAATCGGGGTGTAGCTGCTCATGCTGCCTTCCGGTGCTCGTAGTACGGCCGCTCGCGGTCGTCCAGGATGCGCTCGTAGTCGTGCCAGGGTTTGCCTGGCGTGAGCCAGTCCATGAGCCGCTCGGGCTTGATGGGCACGATGCAGCGGTCATGGCCTGCAGCTGCAACCTCTGGCGGCGGATCGTCGGTGATGGCGGCGAAGGACAGCAGGTCTGGCTCGCCTTGGGTGCCTTTCCAGTGCGACCACAGGCACGCGACCAGCATCGGCTCGTGCGTGTCCGGCTCGAACTTCAGGACGATGTTCTCGGGCTTCTCGCCTGGCTGCAACTCGCGCCCTTCTGCGCGGTGGCGGTTCACGTTCTCAAAGAAGGCGGTGGTCAGCATCACGCCATGAGTGTTGCCGAACTCGCCCTTCCAGAACTTCTTGAGGTTGTCCCTGCGCGCGTTGTAGGTGCCGGGGTACTTCTCGTCATAGAACACCGGCGCGCTGGCCGGCCGGCATTGGTACCGCATCGGCTTGACGACCAGTAAGCCGTCGACCATCACCAGGACCGGCGCGAACCACCCTGGGAATATGCGCGAATCCCTGTCCTTGGGCTCGGTGCGCTTGAGGTCTTCCAGCCTGGCCAGCGCTGCGGCCACCTTGTCGGTGGCGATGCGCTTCTCATTGGCGGCAAGCTTGGTCGGCTTCTCGTGCAGGATCCGCTCGGCCTTGGCCATGCGGGTCCGCTGCTTGAACACCTCCTGCTCAAGGCGGATGGTCTCGGCGATGCGCCGCTCCCGGATCGCGGCCTGGGCCGGCGCCAGTTGCGGGTCGTCAAGCGTCAGTACCTCGTCTTCCATCGCCTTGGGCAGGCGCAGCTTCGCGTCTTCCTTGAAGCGCCAGAAGATCTCGACGTACTCATGGATGCCCATCGCGGCCCCGAAGGTCCGGACGTACTTCTTGTACTCGGCGATGATTTGAGCGGAATAGCACATGGTCTGGTGACTTTACGACGGCCTGGCCGGTGGCTCCGATGGCGTCATGCAGGCCACGCGCTCGCGCTGAAGCTCAAGCTGGTCGCGTAGCGACAGTGGGCGCATCAGCCAGCTCTGCTGAAGGGCCGGCTGGGCCATCAGGTTGCTGGCCTTGCCGCGTTCCCAGCCAGTGACGGTCCAAGAATCACCGGCGTAGATCAGCACCGCATCGAACAGCGGCGGGAGTACATCCTCATTGGCCAGGGGCCATTTCCTTAGGCGGGCCACCTTCAGGGTTCGCATGGTCTCGCCGTCGCGCTCTTCCTTCATGCCGAAGATGCCAAGCTCCCCTTGGACGCGGACGACGTTGTGCCTCGGGATCAAGAAGCCCTTTTCGCGGAGCCGGTGGACGTAGAACAGCATACTGTACAGTTATACAGTAAACGCTAGGCCACAGGGTCGTCTGCAAGGCTGAAGATTTCACGCTGGCTCCCTAGAATCGGCCGCTCTTACAGGGGAGATCCAGATGGCTTCAGTTCGCATGGGGAAGTACAGCGTCGAGGGCAGCGCCAGTCAGCGCGATGGTGGCAAGTTCGTGGGCACGGCGTCGCTTGTGTGGGATGACGACGACGCGACCTGCGAGAAGCTGATGCATTTCCACAAGGCGTTCGATAGCGAAGTGGAAGCGATCAAGCATGCCCTCGCGCAAGTGCAGCTTCGAGTCAACGATGGCCTGCTTTGAACTGCCTCGCACGGGCGGCGGCAGGGCCAGTTGGAGCCGCGCCCAGTGAAGGCCAAAGACTGGCTCGATGTCGCGCTTTTGGCGACGTTCTTCTTCTTTGCCCTGGCCGTGCTGGCCGCTCCACTGATTGGCCCTGCCAATCCTAGGAGCACGGTTGACCTGTGGCTGTCGTTCCTCGGAACCGCAGCAACCGTTGCGGCCGTCGTGGTCGCGCTGTACTTCGGTACCGCGAGCCAGAGACGGGAACGCGAGGTTGCCCAGCTGCGGGCGACATTGACGGCTGCCAAGCTCGTTGCTCAGGTGAAGGAGGTCGGTCGTCAGATCGGCGGCACGTGTGCAGCCATAGTCTTCATGGCGGCTCGTGAGGACAAAGTCAAGACGTTCAACAACGTCTTCATCCAGAACCTGAATCCAGACCTGCTTGGCTTTGATGATGAGGACCTGATGTCGCTCGTGCCCCTGCGGGGCCAAGTTGGGCATCGACTCCGAGGGGCCTGCGAGCGTCTGCGCCTGCTTCGGCGCGACGTTGGCATCGGACTTGCCCAAGGCAAGTGGGTCGAACTGCCGCCTGGAGAGGGCGCCTATCGCGATGTGTCAGATTGGATGCTTGATTGGTGGTGCAAGGAGCTGTTGGAGTGCCACGAGATGCTCACCTTCGTGCAGAGCGTCCTGGAAGAAGCGGCCAGTGCCGGCGCCCCACGCGTCCATCTCTCCGAGGTCTATCGAGACGACATCCCGCTGCTGGACTGATTGCTGTTCACGTTGGCGGAGGTGATGCCAAACGGCAGATCCGCCCAGGCCAGCACGGGCTCGCCGACGATGCCACCGCTTTCACACCAACGCCAGTGTTCGCCGTCGAACCATCCTGAGTTCACGCCGGCATCGTCGGTGCTGATCAGCACGGTCGTGGCTGCGTCGGGCATGCCGTCCTTGGGCAGCAGCTGCCAGTCGATGGTTTCAAGCCTCATGCGATCCTCTTTGTGCCGGCCAGGCCATCGTCCGGCTTGATGTCGAACAGGCACACGGCCGGCGCCGTCGGCTCAGGCACCCAGGAGATCACCAGCTCTTGGTCAGGGAACAGCTTGCGCCCGAGCTTCTCGGCGGCATCGACATAGCCTGAAGTGCTGCTGGCACGCATGCCACGGATCGTGTTGGTGATGTGGTCGCCGTTTCGATAGGTGACCGTGACGCGGACGGCGGCGCTCATGCCGCACCGCCATTGGCGACCGCCTGGTCAACCATCTTGCGCAGCTTGGTCTTCTCCAGGTCAGACAGATACAGCTGGTTTTCAGCCGCGAATGGACCACCCACGAGCGACCAGCTCGACGCGAAGACTTGCGCCTGCTCCATGATCGCGTCAGTGACGCTCATCGTGGGCTTGGTGCCCGCTTCGCGGCGATTCAACGCAGCGTGGCGGGCCTGGACGCGGTCGCTGCTCTTCAACCGCAGCCCGCGCTGTTCGATGTAGCTCTGTATGTGCGGGCCGCGCGAGTAGTGTGTGATGGGGCGCCAGTGCTTGCCTCCCTTGACCTCGGATACGAGGTACCCGGCTTTGACGCAGGGAATCAGCGCATTCGTGATGACCGAGTTGTCGGCCTCGATGCTGAACTTGGTGGCGATGTCGATCACGGTCAGTTCTTCGTCGCCGTTGATCACGAAGTACTGGCAGACGCGGTCGGCCGGGCTGTCGATGAAGGGCGAATAGGCGGTGGTGCGAGCCATGCGGACTCCTGCTACTCAAACAGGTCAGGTTGATCGTCGGCCTCGTCGCCCTCCGCGAGGATCTCGCACAGGCGCCGCTCGGCCAGGTTGTATTCAATGCACAGCTGCCGGATGCTCTTGGTGTCATGCTCGGCTCGGATGCGGCGGTCTCGCACGGCGCGCAGGGCGCGGCCGGCCTTGGGCACGATCACGTGCTCGCCGCCGAACTCGTCGCCCAACTTCTGAGCAGCGTCGAGGCCGATGACGCCGGCCAGGTCGCCGTCAGCCGGCGGCGTCTTGGCGATGTAGAGCTGCAGGCCGCCCCACATTTCCACGATCAGCATCGTCTTGGCCAGGCCGATCAACTCCGAGAAGCGCCGCAGAACGGGCTCCAGCAGGTCTGGATCGACCTGGACGGCGTTGTGATCGGCCCGGGCATTCATGCCGCGTCCTTGCCCGCTTTAACGCGCTCACGGGCCAGCCACGACTTCAGGGCCTCCACGATGCGGTTGCCCTGATGGCTGGTCAGGAAGCGCAGTGCGCTCACGCCAACTTGGGATTGCACGAAGAGGCGCAGGCCCTCGTCAGAGCTGTCGCGCACGGCGCCCAACTGCGCCAGGTCGGCCCAAAGCTTGCGCATCTTGTCCGCGTGCCAGCCATCCTTCGGCTTGGCCTGGCCGCCCGGGTTCAGCGTGCGCAGCAGGTGCTTCAGGACGGCGCCGAGCTGCTCGTCCGTCATGTCGGTTGTGGAGGCCTGGCCACCGACCTTGACGAGCATGCTGCGGTACAGGCTGCTGGCGGCCTTGTCCTTCGTGTCCATGCCGAGCTTCGCAGCGCTGACGTGGATGGCAGTGATGGTGCGGCGGCGGTAGCCGGCGTCAGGGCGCGCAGCCGCACGAGCAGTGGCGGCGCCTTCGCGCTGGCCGGGGCTGCTGTATTCACGCGCTTGCATGCTGGCCTCCATGGAACGTCCAGTGGCCGTCGACGTAGCGCAGGATCCCGCGACGTCGCGCTGGCGCCAGCGAGCTGTTGAAGCAGCCCTTGGCGACTTGAATGCCCAGCGCGCGCTCCAGCTCGCAGTGCCGCAGGCTGGCCGTCGGGTTGGCCTTGAAGTACTCCAAGGCCTTCTCCGCGACGGAGCCGGGCATCGGGGTGTAGTCAGGCTTGCGCATCAGATGCTCACTCAGTGCGCCAGATGCCGCTGAAGCCGGCCTTGTCGGGCAGCGGGCGGGTGATGAAGTTGCGCTTCAGCGGCTTGCCCCAGCTGCGCGCGACCTTGACCAGGCGCTTGGCGATATCCGTTTCCACGCGGATGCACTGCTTCGGCTCCATGCGCTGGAAGACGGGCGCGTAGCGGGCCATGACTCCGCGCGGACCTTCGGCAGGCATCTCGATGCCGTCCTCGATCTTCAGCGACTCAGGTGCAGGCAAGGTGAGCGGGCGAGGCGTTGGAGCGCCCTCTGCAGACTCCTGGCCCTTGCCGGACAGCCAGGCCGGGAAGTCGGCGCCGCCGAGCTGGATGGATGCGTTGCCCCTGAGCCAGTGCTTGCCATCGAAGGCGAGCATGCCGGCGCGAACAGCCGGATCCAGGTAGCTGCGGATGTTGCCGCCGTCCATGCCGATCAACTTGGCCAGCTCCGCGCTGGTCAGCTCAGCCATGGGGTTGTTGGCGAAGTACTGCAGCGCTTTATAGGCCACGGAGCCGGGCCTGGCTTGGTAGGTCATACAGCCTCCGAAAGGGCGTGCTCGTCGTCGCTCCGTCCGGTGCGGTAGTCGAGCTGTTGAGGAGTGCAGATGCGGTGAAGCGCATCCACCGAGAAGTGAGGCCCGAAGATGGGCCGGCCGCGATACCTGAAGTTCTCGCGGACCTCGTGCTCGACGCTTGTCAGCACGCACTTGAGTGCCGTCTGCACCACCTCGTTCTTGCAGGCGTGGTGGCTGACGTACCACTTGCGGGTGTGGTGCGCTTCGAGCTTCTTGCCGTCGCCGCTGGGCGCCAGGAACATCGCGCGAATCCAGAAGCGAACGCGACCGCCGACTTCGAACTCATAGCCGGGGAAGTTGACGTCCTTCAGGATCTCGGCAATGGGCTTGGGCGAGAGGAACATCAAGCAGCCCTCCCCATCTCGTCGGCAGCGAACACGGCCTCGATGCTGGAGGGCGTGTACAGCGATCTCGTACCGCCCAGCTCGTGATGGCGCATCAGGAATTCATGTCGGGCGAACTCGATGGACCACGGCTCTAGGGCAGGGCAGTCGAGAGGCTGGAAGCCATCGGCCACGAGGTGCGCCTCCAGCTCGACGGGCTCTGGCCCAACGTCGCGCTGCTCGGTCAGCAGCATTACCTTGTCGGCGTACTTCACGGACGAGTGCAGCGACGGGTCGAGGCCCAGGCGATGGAAGACCTCGCAGTGGACGATGGTCTCCATCACCTTGTAGTCGCGCAGCAGACTCTTGAGCGGAGAGTTGCAGTCACCCATCACGAACTCAGCATCGTCGTGGTGCAGGGCCTGCAGGGCGAACTCAGGAGGGACGATCTTCGAGCACATGACTGCGTGCTGAGCCACTGAGTAGATCTTGCCGGGGTGGCGGGTGTGGCCCGTGAAGCGGCATTGCTTGGCGAGCGAGGATGCGATCTGCTCCAGTGTGAACTCGCTAGCGCGCGGGTCACTGAAGTTGAAACGGCCGCCGCCGTGAAGATTGATGTGGCTCACAGCATTGCCTCCGCGTTGCGGTTCCACACAAAGCTGCGGTCGGCGCCAGCGTTGGCACTGGCCCACTCGACGAAGCTCTTGAGCGCCGCGCGGGCAGCGTTCTCGTCATCGGCTTCCGGCATACCGGGCACGAGCAGCAGGCCCTTGTCGTAGCCGTGGCGCGCGACGATGTCGATGTACCGGCGGACGCGGCCTTCGGGGCCACGGACGATCTCGACGGAATGCTTCGGAGTCGCGGGACCGAAGTGGATTACGCCGTTCGGGCCGCAATAGGCGCTGATGTCGCGGGCCTGCGGGATGGTGCCGCCGAGAAGCGCAGCGGTCTGGCCGCGCGCAGCTACTGATTGCATGAACTCTCTCCTGGTGGTGGTGGGCTTGGTAAAGCCGCCCTTGCCTGCGGCTTTAACGAGCCCCCGGCGGGGCCGGGGAACGCGCGATCAGGCCGCGCTGATGTCCAAGGGGATGGGCAGGTACTCGCCCGTCGCGTCGTTGCGCTCGTAGAAGCGGATGTAGGGCTTGGAGCCGGACACGCGCATGGAGTCCGCGATGGCGTCCATCGCTCGGCTCCACTTCTCGTCGTCGATCTCCAACTGGCGCAGGCCCAGCACGCGGCCGGTGCTGACCTTGCCTTCCTGGTCGACCTGGAAGGCGTGGTTCACCAGAGCCTGGATGTTCTTGTTCGCGCCTTTGGCCCAGATGTGGACGCACTCGTCGATCAGTGACTTAGCCACTTGCAGGCGCTCGTCGAAGACGATGCTCTCCTGAATGGCGCGCTGGACCTTGTACTTGCCGTCGAAGCTGGTCAACGTCATGTTGCCCTTGGCGCCGCCGACCTTGGCGCCGTACTCGGCCGCGCTCAGATCGGCGAAGGCGCTGACAGCCGCCATGGCGGCGAGCTTGAACTGCGCCAGCTGAGCGCTCATCTGCTTGGCCTGGCTGATCGCCTCGCGCACGACGCTGTCGCGGCGCTTGTCGATGTCCTTGACCTTGGCTTCGGGGATCAGGGCGCCTTTGGCGTCCTGCCAGTAGCCCTTGGGGATGGCGGCCTGCTCGCTGGCGGCCTGCGTTGCGGTGTTCATCATTGCTCCTGAACGGATGGGATGGGATTGCCTGCCCACAGCGCCGCGCAGGAGCGATCCAGCGCCTCGCGGTCTGCGGTCTTGGTGCTTGCGATGCCTTCGCGCACGCCCTGCTCGTGGGCGTCGTGAAGGAGGCGGGCGAGCTGCTCGGCTCGCACCTGGTACTGCGCGCTGTCACGCAGCTCCAGCGCTGTGGCTTCAAGGGCGTCCGGATCGTCCGGATTGCCCTTGTTGGAGTAGGCGATGAGCACGAAGAACGACACGATGGCGGCGAGCGCCATGAGCCAGTTCCACGCGGTGCTGGAGCGGCGGTTAGACATCGGAGACCTCCTTCTTCTTTCGAGGGATGACGGGGCGGGCTTGGGGCGGGGCACTGCGAACGCGCATCGGGCAGGCCTGGCAGGCGCGCCAGTGCGCCAGGTCGCGGGGGCTGCCCGTGGGCGGCTCGCGGTGGGCCTTGGCGCGGCACTGGCCCGCGCTGATCTGGCGCGGCTCGCCGTCCGACAGGAAGGGGCACTGCCAGCCGCCATACGTGTCCATCACCCGCTGCTCGATGCGCGCGGTGTCGGCGACGCCGGTGCCGTAGTTGCCACCGGCGCGCAGCACCTGGTTGACAGTCGAAGGGCTCAGGGCCAGCTCGTCCGAGACGGTCTTCTGTCCGCGAGCGGTGACCGCGTCGGAGAAGAGGCCGAACCAAACGGTCTGCATGTAGGCTGCGCTCAAGACGTGGCCTCCGAGTTGGAGGCGGCGGCCTGGGCCTTGGCGATCTGGCGCCAGCGCGGCGGCTCGGCGCTGTTGCGCCAGTCCTCGCGCAGCACGTAGCGCTTGAAGCCGTTGGAGCTGCCCTTGCCAGGGACGCGCTTGGCCGACTCCGTCAGCGCACCGGCATCGCACCAGCGGCGCAGGTACTTGGCCACCGTGTGGCGCATGGACTTGAAGTCGCCCTCGCCGGCATTGGCCAGCGTCTCGGTGGCCGAGTCGGTGTCCACGATGCGGCGCATCTTGACCAGGCGCCACAGGCGCGCGGTGAGGGATTGCGGATCGATGGGATTGGGAGCCCGTTCGCCCTTCGGGCCGCTCTTGCGCACATAGCCTTCGGAGGCCGCCTTGACGGCCTGCGCGCCTTCCGCCGTCAGCTGGTAATGCACGACGGTCTCGCCGAGCTGCTCGCCCTTGCGTTGGTCGAACTGCAGCAGCCCCGCCTTGATCATCTGCGAGGTGGCGTTGTTGCGCTGCTTGGGCTTGAGCTGGCCAGCCGTCCAGCTGGCGAGCTGGTTGCTGTCGAAGCGCGCGCCCGTCTTGATGAGCCCGGCCGTGGCCAGGGCAGAGAGCGCCGTGGCCATCACCCAGACTTGGGTGCGAGCCTGGGTCATTGCGCGCCCCCGCGACGAACGGCGCCCGACTTGAACTCGACGCAGAGGGCGCGGCCCTTGAGGTGCTCGACCTCGACCTGGTCGAGGCTGTTGGCCTCGGCGATCTGTTCGATGTTGCTCAGGGCGTTGAGCACCAGGCGCATCTTGCCGTCCACCTGGCTGGCGATCAGTTCGGCGACGCCGTCGCCGAGCTTGACCTCGCACTTCTGCTTGCACGCGGCCTTGATGTCGGCGCTGCTGAGCGGCTCGAAGTTGACCACGCGGTTGACCCGCGAGGCGATGTGGCCGTGGCGCGCGACGCGATCACCGAACTGCTCCATGCCGACCAGGAAGCAGGCGATGCCGGTCACATCGGTGATGTCACGCAGACATTCGAGGAGCGCGGCCGTCGAGGTACTGCCGCGACCGCGCAGCAGGAAGTCGGCCTCGTCGATCACGATGTTCGTCATGTCGATCGCCTGGCGGCCGATGATGCGCGCCTGCACTTCGGAGTTGCGGCCCTTGATGTCCAGCCCGAGCAGGTCCGCCAGCTCGTCGAGCATGCTGCGCTTGGTCCAGGTCTCCTTGGCGCGCAGGAACAGCGCACCGGTGTCGGCGGACCAGCGCTCGACGATCTCGCTCTTACCGACGCCGTAGGGGCCTCGGATGATGACCAGGCCGGCCTCGGCGGCGCCCCGGCGCTCGACGGCTGCTTGTGCCTCCAGAAGGCGGCGGTAGTTCTCGGTGTGGACGAAGCCTTGTTTCATGGTGCTTTGCGGTGGTTGTTGCAGGGGGCGGTGGAAACGGTGGTGCAGGGCCGGGTGCGGTTAGCCGGCCGATTTAAAAGACGCGTCGGATTCCTCCCAGGCCAGTCCTCGGCCGGTGAAGTACTCCGCGAGCGATGCGTAGGCCGGGCTGGCCACGTAGGTGCGCAGCCAGGCGGTGTCGGCTTCGAGCCATTCCGAGCGGTGCATCTGCAGCCACTCGAAGCGCTCGGCCGGCGAGTTGAAGAGAGGGCGGCGTGGAGCTGCAGGCGCGGCCGGTGCCTGGGCGGCCTGCGCGACCTCGGGCAGCTCGGCGGGAGGTGCGACATCGAGGCGCTCGACCATCGGCAGCGTCGTGGTGGGCTGCATGTCTGCGCTGAGCGTCGGGTTCAGCTCGCGCATGGCCACGTCGATCTGCTGCTGGCGGCGCTTGACCATGCCCTGCACGCGCTTCTCGCGGGCCAGCTCGACCACGGCCTTCGGGAAGAAGTCGGAGCGGTTCGCGTCGAGCTTGGCCTCGCAGACGAACTCGCCGCTGGTGGTCCAGATCCAGACCTGCGACGGATCGTGGATGTCGTAGCGCAGGCTCACGCGCTCGCCATCAACCTGCATCAGCGCGTCGTTGAAGTAGAGCTGGTTGAGGAAGCGCACCTCGCCGCGTTGCGCCACACGGATCACGCTGGGCTGGAACAGCATGCGGGCTTCCATCGCATCGGGGCGATGCTGGTGCGCAGGGTTGAGCATGGCGGCCCAGGCCTCGTCGGGCGTCATGTGCAAGCCGTTGAACGGGCCGCTGGTGTGCTTGGGCAGCGCGCGGTGGCGGTGCTGGGCGTTGTACTCATCGATGGCGCGTTGAACCGCGTCGATGAACTGCTGCCAGGTCGGGATGCGCTTGGTCAGCGTCACCAGCTCGCCGGTCTTGCGTGCGCGCTCCACGGCGCGTTGCTCGCGGCCCAGCTCCAGGCGGACCTTGCGCAGCGTGCCCCGGTCCACATCCTTGCCTTGGAAGGTCTCGAACTGGCGAGCCGCACGGATCATGTGCGTGCGCCAGCTACGCTCCAGCAGGCCGCGTGCCTGCGGGTGATTGGGCCGGCCGGTGCGGTGGTCGGTGCCAAGGCGGGCGTACAGGCCATCGACGGGGCAGTCGAGCTGCTTCGCGCGCTCGCCCTGGCCGTTGTCCGAGTACATGATGGCGTGGACGCCGCTGCCCGTGGCCGAGTGAGTGATGGCGGCGCCGACGGCCCACGTTGACTCGCTCAACGAAGCGCTCCATCCGGTGACGCGCCGCGTGGCCGCATCCTTGACCAGGGTCACCTCAGGCGTGAAGGGCTGGCCATGGTCCGGATGGCGGACCTGGGATTTAAAGCTGTGGCCGTCGACCAGGCCGATGTCGAGCGGCAGGAGGTTCTCGGTGCCGCGCCGTTTGAACGGCAGGCGAGCTGCTCGGTCGGCGCTGGTGTGACGAGCCTTGATGAGCGCCTTCTTGTCTACCTTGGCCAGCGCGCGGCGTGCCTGGTGGTAGAGCTTGCTCCACTCTTCGAAGGGACGGCCCTGGGCGCGTATGACGGCCTGGGTCACCTCGGTGAGGTTGTGCGCGTGGCCCTTGGCGCTGGCGAAGTTCTTCAGCACCGCAGCGACGTCCGGTGCGACGCTGGCCAGCGGCTGCTTCACTGCGGGTTGCGGCAGCAGTCCGACCCAGCCACGCTCAGCGTGGTCCTTGCGCCAGGCCCACAAGGTGGCCACCGCGATCGCACCAGCCTTGCGGCTGCGTTGGTTGGCCAGCGCGGCGGCTTGCATCAGCGATTGATCTGCCGTGCCATCACGCAGCTGCTGCACCAGGGCGTTGACTGCGCGCGTTGTTCCCACCAGGTGTCCGGTGGCGTCGATCTGGCGCAGCAGGATGAGGCGCGCATCCGCGACGGCGGCGTCGGCCTGGTCGGGTGGGCGTTGAGCGTTGACCGGCGCGGCGGGCAGGAAGGTCTCGGGGGCGGGTGCCTTCTCCAGCGCGCCAGGTACAGGCAGCGCGGGCGCCAGGATGATGGAGCGAGCGAGCAGCGCCTTGCGGGCCTCGGCGGGCAGGTGTGCCGAGTCGAATTCCTGGCCACCGCCCCGCCCTGCGCGAGGGCGGCTCGGCACGCCGATGCGGATGAGCCACTCGCGGGTGCGGTACTCGCTACTCGGCAGGCCAGGGAGGCCCGCGAGTTCGGTGGCGGTGTGCCAGGCCGAGTTCATCCCTCGGTCCTCGCAAGAGTGCGACGGGCCAGCTTGGCGGCGGCAGCGTTGCGGGTCTGGAGGTGGGCGCGGTCGCGTGAGGTTTGATACCGCGATGGCCAGATTTGCTCAGGCGGCAGGCCTAGTGCCCGAGCAACAACCTGTTCAGCACCTAACCATGGGCTGATGAGAACCCGTTGAATGTGTGAATAGCCATTTTGACGTGCGAGCTTGGCAAGCGAGATGCCTCGCTTTTCGAGTGCGGCTTTGACGTCGGCTGGGTGCCAATCCGTCGTAACACTGTTTTGTGTGTCCATGGGCGAGATTTTCGACACACAAAGATGGTTGTGTCAACAGAAATCGCGCAAGCAAACACACGGTGGAGTGTTGCCATTTGGCACTAGTCACTTTTCAGACACCGAATCATGTGTTTTGGGGAGAAAGGCATCTCAAGTTGTGAGGTCCGAGTGCAAATCGAATACCTCGCATGCAAAAATTGTGTCCATGAACACACTAAATGCTGTCACCCCGGCAGTTGAGCGCGATCCAGGATCGATTGCGCTCGGGCGGCGGCTGGAAGAAGCACGCGGCGATAGACCGCGAGTCGAGGTTGCCAAGAATGCTGGAGTCCACATCAACACGCTCGCCAAGTGGGAGCGGGGAGAGACGAGTCCAACGACGATTCAACTTGTGAATCTATCAACAGCCTTAGGGCGGAGGATCACAGAGCTACTGGAAGGACTCTTTGAAGAGGGTAGCGGCGGGTGCTCACAACGAGAGGTCCGCTCAGACAGCCAGGACTTTCAGTCGATGGAGCCCGATTTGGTAGTTCACGATGGGGACAAACTGTTCGTCGTTCAAGTGAAGGCGCCAGTCGGCATGAGCAACGTGCCCATCACGCAAGGGAAGTACTTCCCAGTTCTCCGCTACCGGCCAACCGAGTCGGACGAGCCACCTGTAGTTGATTTCTTGCCGTCATCGGAGTGGATGATCAAGAACTTTGGGCGCGCTGGAGAGAACTTCGTCACCGCTTTCGTCAAGGACGATGCGATGGAGCCAACACTGAGGGATGGAGACCAAATCGTCATAGACCGAGATGCGTCACGAATCGACGGGAGTGGCGTCTACGCTCTGTTGGTTGACGAAGACGTAATCGTGCGGCGCATTCAGCGTCGAATGGACGGTACGGCCATCGTGAAGAGCGACAACTCGGCCTATGAAGATGACGTGATGGACCTGGCTAGCTGGACGGGCGCAGTGGTTCTCGGCAAGGTCGTTTGGCCAAAGATTCGTTAGCTGAAAAACAGAGGGAGAGTAGCGATGACAACCCCGATCTTTAAGGGAATGGAACCGGCTTGGTCCGAGTCAGAGGTCAAAGGTAAGTCTTCCGTGTGGAAGTGGCTTATCGGCGTGCCCGTCGTTGGATTTGTTTTGTTCATGGTCGTTGGGCTTTCGGCGCACGATCCTGAGAGAGAGGCTAAGCGCAAGGCCTATGAGACTTGCATGCGCGATCTCCACGACGAGCTGCGTCCGGGAGGCACCACTGAGTTCGTCAAATCGGCATGCCTTCGTCTGCGTGAAGAGTACGTGCAGAAGTACGGCCAACAGCCGTGAATTGACCGCTCGCGGCCTCATGCGATAGCCTTCTAGCCTCCGCGCATCGTCATCGCTCTGCGGCACCGCAGAGTTACTGCTTACGCTCCATCCCGGCATCGTGCCGGGCATGACGAGCCCCAACGCCAACCCCATCGAAGCCCCGCGCGCCACTCGGCGCGAACGGGGTTTCGTCGCTATTGCCATTGCCGTAGCGCTCGCCGTGGGCGGCCTGGTCTGGCTGGCGCTCGGCTTCAAGGCTCACTACATCGCTCAGGGAAAGGCCCTCGCCGAACAGGCGTGCAAGGCCGACAACGAACGCGCGACCCAGGCGACGCGCGTGGAACACAACCAAGACGTGGTGGCCGGCAACTCGGCCGCCAGCGCAGCGCTTGGTGATGAACGCCAGCTGCGCGCCAACGCCACCCAACTCGACAGGGAACGCCGCCATGCAAACCTCATTGCAGCTCCTGAACCTCGCCGTGTCGCTGCTCCTCGTGGTGATGCTGACGATCACGCTCTTCATCCGGCTGCTGACGCCGCGTCGTCCCCACCAGGCGCTGACATGGCGCGAGGTCCGGATGCAACGCCTGCTGATGCTGATCCTGTTGCTCATCTCAGCTTGGACGCTGTGCGGCTGTGGAACAGCGCCCTCCTTGGACTGCCGACGAACGCCGGTGCCTGTGGAGCTGCTGCAGGAGCCACAGGAGCCTGTGCCGCTGATTCCGGTCTCACCCTCGACGACGCCTGGGACAACCAAGCCGTCAACGCGCTGAGCTGCTCCATCGACCGAGCGCGGTACCGCCGCCTGGTCGATTTCCTCAAAACACGCCAACCCGTGGCGCCCTGACTCGTCCAACTCACACACCACACGATGAGCGACCCCAACAACACGAACCTCCTGCTGGGCCAGATCAAGGGCCTGGTCGAATCCATGCGGGACGAGCAGCGGATTCAAGGCAAGCGCCAAGACGACATGAAGGACGAGCTGGCCCGAATGGGCGGCAAGCTCGAAGGCGTGCTCACCGGGCAGGAGATGCAGGGCAAGGCCATCGAGGGCCTCAAGACCTCGGTGGCTGGCCTGGACACGCGTCTGCGCAAGGTCGAGGTCAATGCTGCCAAGCAGGGCGCCATTGCCGGTGGCGCCGTGGCCGTGGGCATGGCGCTGCTCGTCGAAGGCATGAAGGCTCTGATGCATCGGGGCGGCCCGCACTGAGCTATGACGCATCCCACCGAACGCCGCCGCCAGCTGCGCGGCCTCTACGTCTTCAAGCGCCTGGCCATGGACGCGGCATGCAAATCCATGGGCATCGCCAAGAGCACCGGCGTGCGCTGGAAGAACGAGGCCCGCGCCGAGGGTGACGACTGGGACACGGCCCGTGCCGCAACGGCGATGGGCGAAGAGAGCTTCGGCCAGCTGTCGCGTCAGCTCCTCGAGGACTACCTCACGCAGCACCAGGCCATGCTGGATGCGCTCAAGAAGGATGACAAGCTCACTGCCATGCAGCGCGCTGACATCCTGGCCAGCGCGAGCGACTCCTTCAACAAGACGATGGCCAGCTTTAAACGGCTGTCGCCCGAGCTGAACAAGCAGGCCATCGCGCTCGACGTGCTGCAGCGCCTAGCCGCGTTCTCTCAGCAGCGCTATCCCAAGCACGTGCCCGCGCTGCTGGAGATGCTGGAGCCCTTCGGCGAAGAGCTGGCCAAGGCCTTCGGTTGATCGGCCATGGCGAAGAAGGGACTGACCAAGGACTTCCTGGAGCAGCTGTCGGCGCTCACGGAAGGCCTGCGCCGCCAGATCGATGCGACGGCCGACGGCTGGGACATTGCGCCTGATGCGGTAGCAGAGCGCCGCCGCCTGGTCTGCAATGACATCAGCGGCTTGGAGTACTTCGATCAGACGTACTTCCCTCACTACGGTACGGCGCCTCCTTCGGAGCTGCACAAGTACCTGTACTCGCGCCTTCCGCAGATCGTCAATTCGCCGAAGGGTCAGCGCGACGCAATTGCCGCGCCTCGCGGCGAAGCCAAGAGCACGAAGATCAGCCTGATCTTCATCCTGTACTGCATCGTCCGGCAGCTCAAGCACTACCCGCTGATCTTCATGGACGCCTTCGAGCAGTCCGCCGAGATGCTGGAGGCGTTGAAAGTCGAGCTGGAGAGTAACCCCCGCCTGGCGAGCGACTTCCCTGAGGTCTGCGGCCAGGGGCGTGTTTGGCGAGTGGGTTGCATCGTCACGGCCAACGACATCAAGGTCGAGGCGTTCGGCATTGGCAAGCGCGTGCGCGGCCGTCGCCACGGCCCCCATCGTCCTGACCTCGCTGTCGTCGACGATGGCGAGAACGACGAGAACTCGGCCACGCCGGCCCAGCGCGACAAGCTGGAGCGCTACATCACCAAGGCCATCTTGAGCTTGGGGCCTGTAGACGACAGCATGGACGCCATCATGGTTGGCACCGTACTGCACTACGACAGCGTGCTGTCGCGGTTCCTGAAGCACCCGATGTGGAACGGCAAGGTGTTCAAGGCCATCATCCAATGGCCGTCCCGCATGGATATGTGGGATCAGTTCGAGCACCTGCTGAAAACCGGCGACACGCCGCAGGCCGGCGAGGCGACGGCGATGCTGTACTACGCATCGAACCAGTCACTGATGGACGAAGGCGCCATCGTCAGCTGGCCAGCCGTCCGCCCCCTCGTGAAGCTGATGGTCAAGCGCGCTCGTGATGGCCATGAGGCTTTCGACAGCGAGCAGCAGAACGATCCGATCAGTGGAGAGGACGCGCCCTTCGCCGGCATCATTCAGTTCTGGGTGCACCGCGAGAACGACTGGGTCTTCTACGGGGCCATCGACCCCAGCCTTGGCCTGCATGGGAAAGGTCGCGATCCGAGCGCGCTGCTCGTGGGCGGCTGGAGTGCTGTGCGGATGAACCTGAGCGTGATTGAGGCCAAGATCCGCAAGCGCACGCCCGACAAGATCATCAGCGATGTGATCCTGCTGCAAACCGAGTGGGATTGCATCATGTGGGCCTGCGAGTCGGTTCAGTTCCAGGAGTTCCTGCGTACTGAGCTGCTCAAGCGCAGCGTAGCGGCCGGCATGCCGGTGCCGGCGATGGGCACACAGCCTCACCACGACAAGACGCTGCGCATCGAGGCGCTTCAGCCTTTCGTGCAGTCGGGCCAGATCCTGCTGCATGCGAGCCAGACAACGCTCATTGACCAGCTTCGGCACTTCCCGAAGGCGGACCACGATGACGGCCCCGATGCGCTGGAGATGCTGTGGAAGCTGGCCGTGCGCGGCGGGCTTGCCTTTGGGGTGAGCGTGGGCAGCAGCGGTGAGCAAGTCAGCCCGCGCAAGGCCGCTCGCGCGGCCAGGCGCGAAGAGCGGCGCCAAGCGCGCTGACCAGGAGCAAATCAGATGGACAAGGGCGAGAACCTGATCAACCGCGGCATGCGGTGGCTGCGTGAAGCTGTCACCTACGAGCCCGCCACCTCCAGCAGCGACGGCCAGGCTGCGCAGCCCGAGCCGGTGCGTGAGGCGACTGGCACCTTTGCCGACGAGGACAAGGGCTGGCGCACGCTCACCGGCGTCAGCAGGCGCGACCTGTCCAGCGTGAGCCAGGCACAGATGCAGAAGTTTGCGGCCTTCCTCTGGGAGACCAACATGCTGGCCAACCGGCTCATCGAGCTGCCGTTGGCCTTCCTGGTCGCCGAGGGTGTGCAGCTCAAGGTGGCCGACGACGACAACCAGAAGGTGTTGGATGCCTTCTGGCAGGATCCGATCAACCGGATGGACATCCGCCTGCCGACCTTCGTGCGCGAGCTGGCCATGTTCGGAGAGCAATGCTGGCCAGCTTACGTGAACGAGATCACTGGCCACGTGCGGATCGGCTACCTTGACCCCAGCCTGATTGCCGACGTGATCATGGACCCGGGGAACGCCGCCCAGGAAATCGGTGTGCAGACGGTCAAGGACACGAGCGGCAAGTTCTTGCAGTTCCGGACCATCCTGCGCGGATTGGACGAAGAGCTGTTTGCGCCGGCAGCGCGCGAAATGCGGGCCGGCTATACAAGCGGTGAAGCCTTCTACTTCGCGGTCAACAAGTTTGCCGCCGGCCGTCGCGGCCGCAGCGACTTGATCGCGCACATGGACTGGGCCGACGCCTACGACGAGTATCTCTTCGGTCAGATGGAGCGAGCCGACGAGCTGGACGCCTACTTCTGGGACGTCAAGCTGACCGGTGCGGATCCGGAGACCGTGAAGAAGCGCGCGGCCGAAATCCAGCGGCCAGGCCGAGGTGCAGTGCGGGTTCACAACGAGAACGAAGAATGGGACGCCGTAGCGCCTGCGCTGAACGCGGTGGACCGCTCCGAGAGCGCGCGCATGTTCCGCAATCACGCGCTCGGCGGTGCCAGCATGCCGGAGCACTGGTTCGGTGGCGGCGGCGACGTGAACCGAGCAGCCGCTTCGGAGATGGGTGATCCCTTCTTCAAGCTCACCACGATGCGCCAGACCCAGCTCAAGTCCTTTCTCCAGGAGCTGGGGAGCTACGTGCTCTACCGACACGCGCTCGCGCATGGGTTGAAGATCGACTGGTCCGACCCTGCCTGGAAGGTCACTGCGGTCTTCCCTGAGATGGTCACCAAGGACATCACGAAGATCGCCGCTGCGTTCCAGGCCTGCGTCGTCGCCGTCTCGACCGCCATCGTTGACAAGCTCATCTCCCGCGAGACGGGCCTGCGCATCATCGCCACCGTTGCTCGTCGCCTGGAGATCGACATCGACCCCGAGGAGGAGCTGGAGCGCATCGAGAAGGAGAAGCCCGAGCCTGGTGCCGGAGGTGCTGGCGGTGCCGGCCCGAACGAAGCCCAGCTCGGCGTGCCTCCCGATCTGATCGACGATGGCAACGACGCCTAACAAGGCTGGCGAGAAGGCCGCCAGGGCGGCGCTGGCCCGCGCTCTGCGCCAGCGCGTGCTGCTCTGGGCCGACACGGACAAGGCGCTGAGCCAGCTGATCGGTGACGCGCTGGCCAACATCGTCAAGCAACTGGCCAGCGCGCCGACCGATTACCAGCAGTGGGTGCTGCCTCGCCTGGCGGCAGGCGTGCAGCAGGTCGCCGACGCGCTGCAGCTGCGCCTGGCCAGCCGCTCGAACCTCGGCGTTGGCCAGGCTTGGCAACTCGGCCTGGACCTGGTCGACCATTCGCTGGAGGCCGCCAGCCAGGCCGAGTGGGCTGCCGGCCTGGTGCCCGAGCTGGGCGTGACGGCCGCACCGTTGGGCGGCTTGGGTACACCCTCGGGCGCGCAGCTGCGCGCGCTGCAGACCGTCAACACTCACCAGATCGCCGGGGCCACGGCCGACATGGTCAACCAGGTCAACCGGCAGCTCGGCCAGGTCGTGCTCGGCGCGCGCACGCCCCACCAGGCCATGCAGGAGGTAGCCAAGGTGCTGCCCGACCGCACCAAGAACCAGGTGCGCGGCATCGTCACCACCAACCTGGCCACGGCCTACAACAGCGCCAGCTTCCAAGCTTTAAAGGCGCAGGCCGCGCGAGATCCCAAACTGAAGAAGCAGTGGCGGCGCAGCGGCAAGCTGCACAGCCGCTGGAACCACGACCTGGCGGATGGCCAGGTCCAGGCCGTTGACGATCCCTTCGTTCTGGTCGCCGCGCACAAGGGCGAAGGGGCCACCGTCAAGCTGATGCATCCGGCCGACCCGGCCGCGCCGGTGGGCGAAGTCATCCACTGCGGGTGCGTGGCCCTGCCCTGGAAGGAGGGCTGGAAGATGGTGACCCCGGGCGCCAAGGCCTTCAGCGTGGCCGAGATGAAGGCGCGTCAGGAGGCGCAAGCGCGCCGCGACGGCAAGCGACTGCCGGCCAGGTCCAAGGGGGCAAAACCGGCAAAACGCTGACGCGGCGTAGGAGCGCGCCGACCCCCTTTTGGCCCCCGTCCTATTGCCGAACCCCTTCGCGGATTTTTTAAAGCCTGTTTAAAGCGATCCAGGGCCAAGTTCAGGGTCGAGGCAGGATCCATCTTGCCGATCTGCGCCAGTTCCGGCGAAACTTCCCCCACGGTCCAACCGAGCCCCGCTCTGCGCCCACGCAGAGTTATCTAGATAGAAGCGGCTCGGCACAGTGCGTCCTGTTCGTACCCCCAAACGACAGGAGCACACCATGGCCACCGCCAAGTCCCAGACCGGCAGCAACCCCAACAAGTCCAGCGAGAAGGCCCCGTTCCCGGCCGACGAGCTGAAGAAGGTCTTCCGCACCATCCAGGTCCGTGAAGGCGACAAGGTCAAGACGCAGAAGGTCGCGGTCGAACGCGACGAGGTCATCGCCTACGCCGAGTACGAGGACCACGCCGTCTTCGTGACGGCCGACGGTCAGAAGTTCAGCTCGGCCGCCGCCTGATCGCCATGCTGATCAAGCGCATCCCTGCTGGCCAGGGCTTCGAGCGGGTCACCGAGGCAGTGGCTAGCGACTACGGCTCGCTGATCGACCTGGTTCAGCGGGCCATCCGGGATGTGCTGCGCGGCACCTCGGGCGGTGACAGCTACTACATCAGCACCAGCGCGATCTGGCCTGACCGCATCGTCGTCCAGATCAACGGTCGCTATCAGAGCTACCCGTACACGTTGAGCGCCGAGAACGTGGTCAGCCTCGGCGCTCCGAGCGAAGTGGTGCTGGGCTACACGCCGGTGCGCGAGGCTGCTGCCGCTGCGCCCGAGGGTGCCGTGCTCCGCGAGGCAGCGGATGGCTCCATCGAGGTCACCATCGCCAAGGCCGGATTGAGCGCCAACCGCAACTACTACAGCGACAGCGTGCTGCGCGAGGCTGTGGCGCTCTTCGAAGGCGTGCGGGTATTCGCCAAGAGCGATGCGGACCACACCAAGGGCGCAGGCAAGGACGTGCGCGGCCTGATCGGCGGCATCTACAACGTCCGCTTCGTCGAGGGCGCGGGTTCCGACGAAGGCTCCCTGGTGGGCATCTTCCGTCCCATCGACCCGACCGACCCCGTCGTCACCAAGATGACCGAGGCCGTCAAGCGCGGCATGCAGGGCCTCATGGGCCTGTCGCTCGACGCCGACGCGACGACCGCGACGGTCAAGCGCGGCAAGGCCACCGTGCGTGAGGCCAAAAAGTTCGTGAAGGTCCACAGCGTGGACCTGATCGTGGAACCGGGCGCCGGTGGCGGCCTGGATCGTCTGACCGAGGCAACCAGCCCGTCTCCTTCTAACAGCGAGGACTTCATGAAAAGCCGCTATCTCCTGGCCCTCACGGCCATTGCTCCCTTGATGGCTTCGGCTCTGGCCGCAGCTGCTCCCGAAAGCCAGGTGCTGATTCGTCTCCAAGAGGCGTGCTCCACCAACAAGCTCGACTTCGGCGCTGTGCTCTCGGCGGCCGATGGTGCCAAGGGCGAAACCGAAGAAGCCCTGACGCAGGAAATTGGCGCCGCGATGTCGCGCCTGGCCGAAGCGGCCAAGGCCAGCTCGCAGCCCGGCTCGCAGCGCGTCACGGAAGCCACGGCGAACAAGACGCCGCTGACCCAAGCCGATATGGACCTGTGGCAGGCCCGCCAGCATGCCGTGACGGCCATCGCCTCGTGCAACCTTCCGCAGATCACCAAGGACCGGCTGAACGCGCACTTCAAGACTCTGGAACGCTTCACCGAAGCCCAGGTCGACGAGACCATCAAGGCCGAGCGCGAGTACCTGGGTCGCCTCACCGAGAGCGGCCGGCCCACTGGCGGCATGCCGCGCATCGAGCTGGGTGATCGCACCACGCAAGTCGAAGACATGCTCAATGCGTTCTTCGATCCGGCGCACAAGGATCACAAGCGAGTCCAGTCGTTCCGCGAGTGCTATCTGGAGATCACGGGTGACCGCGAGTTCACGGGCCGGCCGAACCTGTCGCGCCTGACGGAATCCATCGGCACGGACACGTTTGCCAACGTCCTGGGCAATTCCATCACCCGTCGCCTGATCCAGGCCTACAACGAAGCTGTGCAGTGGCAGACCTGGCGCAAGGTGGCCACGGCTGTCGGCGTCAACGACTTCCGCGTGCAAGAGCGGACGGCCATGGGTGGCTATGGCAACCTGCCCATCGTGGCCGAACGTGGCGCCTACACGGCGCTGACCGACCCGAGCGATGCGAAGGCTACCTACGCGGTGGCCAAGCGCGGCGGCCTGGCCTCGGTGTCGCTGGAAGCCATCCGCAACGATGACGTGTCCGCGATCCGGCGCATCCCGCTGGAGCAAGGCCGCGCTGCCGCTCGGACGCTCTACAACTTCGTCTTCAACTTCTTCGCGGCCAACGCGGCGATCTACGACGGCGTTGCGCTGTTCCACGCTACGCACAACAACCTGTTCACTGGCGCCTTGAGCGCAAGCGAGCTGGCTGTGCACCGCCTGGCCATGAAGAAGCAGCCTGGCCGCGACACGGGCAACCGCATGGGCATCGGCCCGAGCCTCCTGCTCGTGCCCGATGACCTGGAGCAGACCTCGGTCGACCTGTTCAGCCGGAACACCAACCTGGACAAGACGTTCGTCCAGAGCCTGGCCCCGACCATCATCCCCGTGGCCACGTGGACCGACACCAACGACTGGGTGACGCTGGCTGACCCCAACGACATCCCGGTGCTGGAGATCGGCTTCCTTGACGGCGAGGACCCCACGATGCTGGTCCAGGACAGCCCGACCGCAGGCAGCGTGTTCACGAACGACATGATCACCTACAAGCTGCGCCACACCTACGGCGGCAACGTGCTGCCCGACGGCTTCAAGGGCGCGACCAAGGCGGTGGTGCCCTGATCGGTTGATCAGGTGCGCCTGGGCCGGCGCTGCGTTGCAGCAGCGTCGGTCCCTTTTAAAGAGGTCGCCCATCACGCGCGGCTTCTTTAAAGGGCGAAAGGCCCCGAGCCCCAACAGCTCTCCCACTTCTTCTCCAAGCCATGTCTCTCTCCAAGATCATCCTGCTCGTCAACGACAAGCTCCGCAGCGAAGCGCTGGCCGATCTGGCCGCCGCAGACGTCGTGGAGCGTGCCGTCGGCCAGGCGCTGCTGCGCTATGGGCAGGACAAGCCGCTGGACATGGACGGCCTGGTCGAGGCTCAGACGGATCTGACCGACATGCTGCCGATGCCCGACGGCTGGCAGCCTGGTGTGTCCAATCTGGTCTCCGTCGAATACCCGGTCGGCGAAGCGCCGATGGTCACCATCCCGGCCTTGGTTGTGCATCCCATCACCGGCGGCGACCGCATCAGGCTCACCTTGGATGCGCTGCCGCTCGACAGCCAGGCGCGGATCCACTTCACCGGCTCACATGCTGCTGATGGCAGCACTGTGCCCGAGGCGCACATGGATGCGATCGCGTGCCTGGCCACGGCCGAGCTGTGCCGCCAGTCCGCCACGCGCTATGGCTTCGACCGTGACGCCACTCTGAACGCAGCAGGTGTCAGCCAGCCCAGCCAGGGCGCCGAGCTGGCCCGCCGCGCCAAGGACTGGGCTGCGCAGTACTACGCGCAGCTCGGCCTGCGCAATCCTGACCAGGTCAGCGCCGGCAGCTCGGGCGACGCCGGCACCGGCGTGGCCTCGGCCGGCGTGGTGGTCCAGCCCGCCCGCGATGGCCACCGCCGTGGCCGCTTCTCCAGCCAAAGGTACTGAGCCATGCGCCTCGGGCTTGAGATCACCACAGCAGCAGCCGTGACGCGAGCGTTTCACGTCGCGCCGGAGATCCTGCTGGACGAGCTGGAGACGGCCATGGGCAACTCGCTCATGTACCTGCAGCGCGAGACCGTAGAGCGCACGCCGATGGCCTTCGGCACGCTGCGCGGCGCCTACGTCACCGAGCAGTACAGCAGCCCCGCCTTGTCGGCTGTCTTCGGCGAGCTGAGCAACGGCCTGCCGTATGCCGTGCCCGTCGAGCTGGGCACCCGGCCGCACTTCCCGCCCATCCAGCCCCTGATCGACTGGGTCGAAGCCAAGCTCGGCCTGGCGGGCGAACAGGCCGAGGCCGCTGCACGTGGCATCCAACGCAAGATCGGCGCCAAGGGCACGCCTGCGGCCCACATGATGACCAACGCGCTGCGCGATGGCCGGTCCACCATTGAGATGGAGTTCCGTGAAGCCCTGCAGCGTTTCGACGTTCGCGTAGCAGCTGCCGGTGGCCAGGGAGCCGCGCAATGAGCACGGTCACCGAGATCCGCCAGGCGCTGAAGGCGCAGATCGAAGCCGTGGACGGCGCTGGCATGGTCCACGACCACGAGCGCTATGGCACGACTGAGCGCTTCTTCCGCGACAACTACGCCTGGGATGGCGAGAACGGTGCGAAGCAGATCCGTGGCTGGTTCATCCGCCGCAAGCGCACGCTGGAACGAACGATTGCCGTCGGGCGCATCTACAACGCCCACACCTGGATCGCCCGCTGCTTCTCCGGCCTGGCCGACGGCGGCGAGAGCGAGATCGAGTTCGACGAGATGGTCGAGCGCGTGCGCGCCGCCAATCGCGCCGACGAGAACCTGGGCGGCCTGGTCCAGCCAGGCTCGCTCGATGAAGTCTCTGGCTGGCAGCTGATTGACAGCACGCCGGTCTATTTCGCGGGCGTGCTGTGCCACAGCGCTCTGCTCCAACTGACGACCTACAACCTTCTCAATTCCGGAGAATGACATGGCCACTGCACAGCCAATCCTGATCCGCTCTTCGGCCGTCCTGGCCAAGATCGAAGCGACTGCCGGCACTGACGCCAATCCCACGGGCGCCGTCAATGCCATCAAGGTCTCGAACCTGAGCCCCTCGCCACTGGAGGGCGAGTTCGTGAGTCGCGCAACCGTTCAGCCGTACCTCGGCAACAGCGACCAGGTGCAAGTCGCCTACTGGGCCAAGCTCTCGTTCGACGTGGAAGTGGCGGGTGCCGGTGCTGCAGGCTCGGCGCCTCAGTACGGCGTACTCCTCCAGGGTTGCGGCTTCTCGGAGACGCTGACCGCTACCACCTCAGCGGTCTATGCGCCGATCACCACCGGCTTCAAAACGCTCACGATCTACACCTACATCGGCGGCACGCTTTACAAGATGCGAATGGCGTCGGGCAACGTGTCTCTGACGCTGAACAGCCGTGGAATTCCGCAGTTCCACTTTGAGTTCACGGGCCTGTATTCGCCAGTCACAGACGCTGCGCTGCCTGCGACGACATACACCGACATCAAGCCGGTAGCGATCAGCGCTGCCAACACGCCGACGTTCACTCTGCTCGGCTACTCGGCGCTTATGCGGCAGCTGTCCATCGACATGAAGAACGAGGTGAACTACCGCAACCTGGTGGGCGAAGAGAGCGTGCGCCTGACCGACCGCGAGCCCGAGGGCAACGTAGAGATCCAGTCCACCAAGGTCGCGGACAAGAACTGGTGGAGCAGCATCCAGGCCGGCACCGTTGGCGCAATGAGCCTGGTGCATGGAACCGTCGCCGGAAACATCGTCCAGTTCGACGCACCGGCCGTGCAAATGACCACCCCCAGCTTCACCGAGGACAAGGGCATCCAGATGATGCGATCCAACCTTGTGCTCAAGCCCAGCGCGGGCAATGACGAGCTGACCATCACCGTGAAGTGAGAGAACCCATGTCTTCCACCGAGAACCTCCCGAAGTTCACCGTCACCGTCGAGATCAACACGGCGGCCCTGCAAGGCACCTTCAAGATGGGGTGTGTGGCCCGTCGCAACAGCGAGATGCGAGCACTGGAGAAGCAGTGCGATGACGACGGGACCGGCATGAAGGGCTTGCTGAAGAAGGTGGTCACCGACGTCTCCGACATCAGCATCCCCGCAATCCGCTTCCCCGAGTTCAAGTCCACTGAGGAAGCCATCGATGCCCTCACAGATTGGCCGGGCATCGAGTTGGCCATGCACCGGAAGTTCTTTAGCGGCATGTGGGAAGAGCAGCGAAAAAACTGAAGGAGGCCGCCATCTGGCTCTGCAGCGCGCCCCAGCCGCGCGTCGACCAGGCGGCCCGGGACGAAGCGGAGAAAGGGCTGGGCATCCGGCCGGCGGCCACGAATGCCGCCTCCGATGCAGACAGCGATCCGGGCTTCACAGCCTGGCCAGACAACGAAGACGCGGTGCGGGTCTTTGACGGGATGAAGACGCAGTGGCGCGCAGCCGCTGGCCTGTCAGTGATGTACCTCGGCCTCGACTACGGCGTCCTGCCCATCGTGCTGACGCAGCTGGGATTTAAAGAGCCGGCGCCCAAAGGGATCTTCCAGGCGCTGCGAATCATGGAGTGCGCGGCGCGCGACCACTTGAACGGAGTGAAGCAGTGAGTGATTTGACTCTCAGGACAGTGTTGACAGGCGACGGCGGCCAGTTGGGCGCCACGCTCAACACGGCTGAGAAGCAGATCGGCACGTTCACCTCGACGGCCTCAAAGGCCAACGCCCCGCTACAGGCTACGGCCGCGAACATGGCCAAGGTGGAAACGAGCAGCAAGCAAGTCGCTGCTGCGATGCGCGGCCTGCCCGCGCAGTTCACCGACATCATCACGAGCATCCAGGGCGGTCAGGCCCCGATGACCGTCTTCCTGCAGCAGTTCGGCCAGATCCGGGACCAATTCGGCAGCGCCAGCGCGGCGGCCAGCGGCGTGGCGTCTTCCTTGAGCCGTCTCATCAATCCCTACACGGCGGTAGCTGCCGCCGCAGGCCTCGTCGCCTATCAGTACTACAAAGGCCAGCAGGAGACCGACGCCTTCAACAAGACAGTGATCTTCAGCGGCCAAGTCGCGGGCGTCACTGCGACTCAACTCGCTGCGATTGCGAAGCAGACCGCACAAATCGCGCAGGGTGGTACGCAAGCACGTGCCGCTGAGCTGCTGGTGGGAATCAGCAGTGCATCGGGCATTGCCGCCACAAACATGGCGCGCTTCACCGCTGCTGCGATGGAGTTCCAGCGTGTTGGTGGAACCGCCGCAGAGGAAGTGCTGCAGGCGTTCCAAAGCTTGTCGAAGTCGCCGCTCGATTCGGCGCTCAAGCTCAACGAAACGACCAACTTCCTGACGACGGCAACGTACAAGCAGGCGAAGGCGTACACGGACTCTGGAAATTCGGCGAAGGCGGCCCAGGTGCTGCAGGAAGCCTACTTCGATGATCTGAAGCAGAAGACTGCCGACGTCGAAGCCAACCTCGGAATCATGACCAGGGCCTGGCGCGGAGTGAAGGACTCCGCCAGCGAGGCTTGGGATGCGATGACGATCCGCCAGGCGGACATCGACCAGATCAAGGACAACGCATCCAAGCTTTCGGACTTCTTGTCGCTGTTCCGGGGCAATGTGCCCGCACCCCTGCCGTACGCCATGGGCGTTTCCTCCAGCTCAGGCAGTACAGCAGCGGCCGAGGCTTCTGCCGCTGCCCGCGCCAAGGAAGTGCAGCTGGCCAAGGATCTCGCCACCTGGGACAAGGAAGGCGTCCAGTACCTCACCGCCCAGAAGCAACTCGCGCTTGAGATCGCCAAGATCCGGGAGCAGGGCGTGAAGGCCGGCATCGACCAGGCCGAGATCAACAAGCGGATCGCTGCTGCAACCGAGCGCTTTGATCCGGGCATCCCGCAGGCCCAGGCCGCCGCGCAGCTGGCCGGCGTGCAGCGTCAGCTGACGCAGATGACGGAGGCCTACAAGGACGCCGACTCGATCATTGCCGCCCAGCGCCAGGCCGGCCTGCTCGGCGACAAGGAGTACTACGACGCGAAGGGCGCGCTGATCCGCGCCAACACGGAAGCGCTGACGTCCGGTCTCACCGCCGAGAACGTCTACCTCACGCGCATCAACCAGCTGGAGAAGACCAGCACCGCCGAGCGGATCGCCAACCAGGTCAAGATCAAGGACAACCAGGCCAAGATCGGCGAGCTGAACAGCAGCGCCGCTGCGCAGACCACGGTGCTCGGCATCCAGCAGCAGTCTGCCATCGACGCGGTGGCCAAGGCCTACGTCCAAGCGCGCCAGGCCGCGCAGGACTACCTCGACACCTTGCGGCTCAACCAGAACCGCGAGCTGGATCTGTTCACGGCCGGCCCTGGCCAGCGCCAGATCGAGCAGGGCCGCTCCCAGATCGGCGACCGCTACTCGGCCGAGCGCACGCGCATCCAGAACGAGCGCGCTGCGCTGATGACTCAGCAGGGCGGCGCGCTGACCGAGACGCAGCAGCGTCAGTACGAGCAGCAGCTGCAGCTACAGAACGAGTTCGAGAAGAAGGCCCTGGAGTCCTACCAGGACTACGTCGATCGCCGCCGCTCGCTGGAGGGCGACTGGACCACCGGCGCCCAGCAGGCCTGGAACGAGTATCTGGAGAACGCGCGCAACGTTTCTCAGCAGACCCACGACCTGCTGAAGAACGCGCTCGATGGCGGCACCGATGCCATGGCGAACTTCCTGGCCGCCGGCAAGTACACCTGGAACGAGCTGGGCCGCGTGTCCGCCCAGGTCGCGCAGCAGATCCTGGCCGACCTGCTCAAGATCTACATCCAGAAGCAGATCGCCGGCATGGTCGGCTCCTTCTTCGGTGCCCCGTCCGGCTCGGCAGGCGGCTTTGACGCGGGCAATGCCTACGTTTCGGCCAGCGTCGCCCACGGTGGCGGCACCTTTGGTACGGACTCGTTCGCTCAGCGCTCCCTGCCGGCCAGCACCTGGGCCAGCGCACCGCGCCACCACACCGGCCTGGCCAGCGACGAGCGCGCGGCCGTGCTGCTGCGAAACGAGAGCGTGCTGACGCCCGGCCAGATGCGCCAGCTCGCACCCGCCAACAGCGTCCAGAGCGTCAGCGTCAACCTGCCGGCGATCAACTTCATCAACAACTCCGGCACGCCGCTGACGGGTACCACGCAGCGTCGTCCTGATGGGGGCTTCGACGTGCTCGTCGAGGCCGTGGAGCAGAGCATCGCCGGCAACGTGGCCAGCGGCGCGGGATTCCTGGAGCCGGCCATGCGTGGTCGCTTTGGTCTCAAGCCGGCAATGAGTTTTTAAACATGGCCGCCAGCTTTCCCCCCAACGTGAAGTACGGCTGGAAAGACCTCCAGGACGATCCCGCGTCCGTGGTCGAGCGCTCCGAGATGGAACGCGGTCTGCCCAAGCAGCGCCGCATCGCCAGCGACGTGCTGATGACGACGTCGATCACGGTCTATCACAACACCAAGGCCGAGGCCGATGCCTTCGAGGACTGGTTCTACGACGACATCAACGCTGGCCAGGACTGGTTCGACTTCACGCACCCTCGTCGCGGCACCGTGATCCAGGTCCGCATCGTTGGCGGCAAGCTCGGCCCCCTGCAGTACGAGCAGCGGACCCTGGAGGCCAGCCACCGCCAGTTCTCCATCGAGTTCCTGAGGTCCACATGGTGACGCCAGCTGGCCGCGCGCAAGTCCGCCGCGTCGATGACCCGGCAGGCATGGTCCTGCTGATGAAGCTGGAGCATCCAGCCATCGAGACCATCTACGTGGTCAACGACACCCGCGACTGGACGGTCGGCGGCATCACCTACGTGGGCCTGCCGTTTCGGATCACGTTGCCTCAGTCCATTGCTGGCCAGGCGCCGCGCTCCAAGATCGAGGTGGACAACGTGGGCGGCCAGTTCGGCCCCGAGCTGGAGGCCCTGCCGCCCAACGGCGCCCTGCAGGCCACGTGCCGCCTGGTCAGCCGCCTCACGCCCGACGTGACCGAGTTTGAGTTCACCGCACCGCTGTCTGGCGTGAGCTGCACGCCCACTGTGCTGACCGCCGTGATCGGCAACGACGACGCCATGCGCGCGCCGGTGGTGCTCATTCGATTCACCCCGGAGAACTCTCCCGGGATCTTTGCAGGATGACGCCGCACATGGAAGTCGATCGCTTCAAGCTGCAGGGCTTGCTCAACATCGCCTACGACGAGGAGACGATGAGCTGCGGCCACCTGGTGGTGCTGGCTCTGGATCGCCTGGCGAACCGCAAGGTGTTCGTGCCCACCAAGCACCCGCGCGGCCGCATGCATCAGCAGCGTGTCATCGACGGCCTGGCCGAGCAGCTGGCCGAGAAGGTCGAGGTGCCCGCGAACTTCGACGTGGCGCTCTACATCACCACCAACCCCGAGACCGGCCTCGACTACTACCACCTGGGCCTGATCTTGATGCTGGCCGGCGAGCGCTGGCTGCTGCACGTGCGCGTGGACGAACGCAGCCGGCTGCAGCGCGAGAGAGAGGCCCAGCAGCGCGGCCTGCGCCTGGAGGGCTACTACCGCCTCAAGGACATGGAGGCCGCCCATGGCGATGCGAGCTGCCTCTGATCGCTGCCAGCACAGCTGCAACGGCAAGCGGCCCTACGGCACCGTGGGCGAAGCCGAGCGCGCTGTGACGGCCCTGTGCACGCGTCATGGCTACCAGCCGGTCAACATCTTCCGCTGCAGGGAGTGCGGGCAGTTCCACATTGGCCGCAAGCCCAAGCGCGAGCGCAGCCGTCGTCGGGAGGCGCGCCGTCGTGACTGACCTGGTCATCACCCCGCACCCGCTCACGCTGCAGGACCGCCGCGTCGAGCGCATTGCCATGCTCGTGCCTGGCGAGACACTGGCCGAGCTGCTGACGCGCAGCGGCGTGGACCTGTCGGCCGGCGACTGGGCGGTGAGCATCGGTGGCCGCCAGGTCACCCGCCTGATGTGGTCACGCACGCGCCCGGCGCCCGGCCAGGTGATCCATTGCCGGCGCGTGGTCGGCAAGCAGGTGCTGGCCATCGTGGCCATCGCCGTCATCGCCTACTTCACCTTCGGTACCGGCCTGGCCGCCACGGGTGGCCTGGGTGGCTTCCTGGGCTTCTCTGGCGCCGCTGCCTTCGCCATCAACACGGTGGCGTTCATGGCCGGCTCGATGCTGGTGAACAAGCTGCTCGGGCCGAAGCTGCAGCTGCCCAGCACCCAGACCCAGACGCAGAGCCAGACCTACAGCGTGAGCGGTGCGCAGAACCGAAAGCGTCCCTACGAAGCGCCCACGCTGACGCTCGGCAAGGTGCGAATGACGCCGGACCTGGCCACCGACCCCTACCAGTGGTTCGTGGGCGAGGACCAATACCAGTACGTGCGGCTGCACGCCGGCTTGAACGTCGGCTCCATCGAGCAGATCAAGATCGGCGACACGCCCATCGAGAGCTACAGCGATGTGGAGATCTCCAAGAGCGGGTTTGCCAGCGGCAACACCGGCCTGGTGGATTGGTCCAACGTTGACGTGATCGCTGGCGGCACGCTCGAAGCTCCCTCCGGCATCGGCGCCTGGGTCACCCGCACCACCTCCACCAACACCGTGCGGATCGGCATCGACGTCGGCGCCCAGCTGTACGACATGCAGGACGACGGCAGCTTCAACACGATCACCGTCGCCTTCGATGTGGAGTACCGGGTGCTGCCGGCGGGCGTGTTCGCTCCCCTGTTCGGTAGCGCGCGGGTCCTCTCTTCGTCGTCCACCACGCCGGTGCGCGCCACCTTCACCAGCGGCGAGCTGGCCGCTGGCCAGTACGAGGTGCGTCTGCGCAAGCGCACCACCGATCTGAACACCACGCGCCAGGTCAACACGCTTGAGTGGGGCACGCTCAAGAGCTACCAACCCGACAACGGCGACTTCGCCACCTTCCCGCAGGCCGGCATCAAGATCCGCGCGAGCGGCCAGATCAACGGCGCGCTCGATACGGTGAACTGGTACGCGATCTCCAAAGCCTGCCCGGTGTGGACCGGCTCGGCCTGGGCAGATCAGATCACCAGCAACCCCGGCGCGCAGATCCTGCTGCTCGCACGAGGCCTCTACGACGACGACGGCCGCAAGATCGCCGGCCTAGGGCTGCCCGATTCGCAGATCGACATCGAGGGCCTCAAGGCTTTCATGCTCCATTGCGCCGAGAAGGGCTACACCTTCGACTACGTGCTGGATCAGACCGCGTCGATCCAGGACTTCATGGAGTCGATCGCGGCGGCGGGCTTCGCTTCGATCAGCTGGCACCCGGGACGATTCAGCGTGATCTGGCTGCGCGATGACCAGCCCATCGAAGACGTCTTTGCGATGGCCAACATCAAGCGGGGCAGCTTCCGCATCGACTACCAGACGCGCGCCCTGGCCGATGAGCTGCAGGTCAGCTGGCGTGACAGCAGCGACTGGCAGCAGCACAGCATCCGGATCCCGGCACCAGGCGTCACGCTGCCGCAGAGCACCGCCAACCTCGCGCCCATCGGCTTGATCACCGAAGAGGCCATTGCGCTCAATGGTCGCCTGACGATGGCGCAGAACCTCTACCAGCGCAAGAGCGTGAGCTGGGAGACGGACATCGAGCACGTGAACGTGCGGCGGTACCACAAGATCGCCCTGTCGCACGACATGGTGTCCTGGGGCAAGAGCGGCCGCCTGGCTGGCGCCTACGTGCTCGCTGGCCAAGTGGTGCTCGAGCTGGATGAGCCGCTGAGCGCGGCGGCAGGCGCCACGGCCTGGTACGTCGGCCTGCGCCTGCCCAAGGAAGCGCAATACCGCGTCTTCGAAGTGGAGCCGTTCGGGGACGGCATGCGGGAAGTGACGCTGGTCGATGACTGGCCAGACGGCATCCCGCTGCCCGGAGCCACGGCTGACGATCCTGCCCACGACACCCTCTGGATCGCGGACTTTAAAGCGACGCCTGGCCAGGCGCTGCGCGTGATCTCGGTCGAGCCAGGCGCCAACATGAGCGGCGCGCGCATCACCGCCACGCCCGAGGGACCGGAGTTCTGGAACTACATCGCCACCGGCGACTACACGGTGGCCCCGCCGCCGATCGGCTCGCAACAGCTGGTGGCCAGCAACCCCAAGGTCACGCAGGCCCGGCTCGACCTGAACTACGACGCGCAGACGAACCTCATCGTCACCTTCGATGTGGCCGGGCCCTACGACCACGCTCAGATCTGGGGAGCGCTCAGCGGTGAGCCGCTGAAGCTGATTGGCGATACGAGGTCGCGGACGTTCAAGGACTGGTTTGTCAGCGCCGTCGGCCTCTACACCGTCGAGGTTCGTCCCTTCACAGCGCTGGGTCGCATGGGCGGCGTCTCGGCCACCTCGGTGGATGTGGAGCTGTCGCCGCCGCTGTCGTCGGTGGCCGTGGCCGAGCTGACCATCGACATCAACAAGACAAGCTTCGGCGGCGCCACCAATTACAACGAGTGCTACATCCACGGCTTTGATGGTGATGGCAACCCGGCGGATGTGAATGGCGCGATCCTGATCAATGGCTCGCGCGTCGTCGCGCCCAAAGCAGCTCTCTTCGGAAACATGGGGCCGCACGCCAGCCATATCTGCTGGGACCGCTCCTGGGTTGACGACACGCACGGCGGCTTCGACTTCCCGACGGTTGCCGTCCGCCGCCCCTATGCGGCCGTGCGCTGGCTGAATGGCCAGTGGCAGTACGACAACAACACAACGGCCTGGGCCGCGTTCACGCTCACCAACCAACACGTGCTGATCGGCACGATTGAGGCGGGCAGCCCGGACACCGATGCCGCTCCTGGCATCGTCGCTGCAACCATTTGGGCCCAGGCCACCGCGATGGACGCGACGGTGGCCAGCGCAGCCACCGGACAGACGGTCGCGCAGGTTTGGATCTACCAGCGCGCCACGGCCGCCCCCACGCTGCCGAGCGCCGCTGCGACCTACACCGTAGCGACTGGCGCGCTGACCGGGCTCAATAACGGCTGGTCGGCCGGAATCCCCGCAGGCACCGATCCGCTCTGGGCCAGCCTGGCGGCGGTCGCCACATCGGCGGCCACGGCAACCATCGCTGCGGGCAGCTGGGCGACCCCGCAGACCTTGGCTGCGAACGGCCTGAACGCTGCTACGGTGATGCTCTACCAGCGCAACGACACGGGCATTGCGCCGACTGCTCCAGCTGGAGCGCTCACCTATACGTTCGCCACCGGGGTGATCGCTGGCGCATCGTTGGGTGCCTGGACGCAGTCGGTGCCGGCCACTGGCAAGTACACCTACATCACGACGGCAACGGCCCTCAGCGCGGCGGCTACCGACAGCATTGCATCCGGCGAGTGGAGCGCAGTTCGCGTACTGGCCAAGGATGGTGATGCCGGGTCTCCAGGAAGCCCCGGCTCTCCCGGCTCGCCAGGCTCACCTGGCGCGGCCGCTGCAAGTGCGACATTGAGCAACGACGCTGCCGTGTTTCCCGCCGATGCATCGGGGAACATTTCCAGCTACAGCAATGGCGTGAGCACGATCAAGGTGCTCCTCGGCGCCGCTGATGACACGGCCAACTGGACGCCGTCACATGTGGCGAGCAGCGGCGTGGATGTCAGCCGAAGTGGTGCAACGGTGACCGTGACTGGGATGAGTGTCGATAGCGGATACGTCGACATCACTGTTGCTCGGTCCGGCTACAGCAGCATCACGAAGCGATTCACGCTCAGTAAGAGCCGTACAGGTTCGGCCGGATCCCCAGGTTCGCCAGGTTCGCCGGGCTCACCCGGATCTCCTGGGTCGCCAGGCCAACGCGGCTCCATCTCAGCCTCGCGGTCGATCAGCGGTGGTTCCTGGAGCGACTCAGAGGCTGTCGCAGCAATCACCAGCGCCGGTTACTCGGGCGTCGTCGTGATGGACTTGGTGACGCTCTACAACTCGGGCGCGAACTACACCGAGAGCCGCTTCTACAACGGCTCGGGCTGGTCGACCTGGTCGGCGCTGGTCAACGGCAACCTGCTCGTCCCGGGCACGGTCGGCGCCAACAAGATCGCGGTCACTTCCCTCAGCGCGATCAGCGCGGTCATCGGCATGCTGCGCACCGCCACAACTGGCGAGCGCATGGAGCTGAGCAGCAACCGCCAAGACCTCTACGACGTCACCAATCTCCTGCGCTATCGATTGGGGCTGCAATGACCGTCGCCATGAAGCTTTGGTGGAGCACGGGCGCTGTGATGTTCGACAGCGACCAGGTGGTCGGCGGCTGCCTGGTCGATCTGCCCGCAGCGGGCTACGACGGCTCGGCGAACCTGGTCAAGACGTACCCGCAGTACGCCGGCCTCACCGCCTGGGCGACGTCGCTTACCGGAGATCTTGTTGCGTCTGTGGATTACGCGCTGGGCTATCCGCGCGTGACGATGCCGCGCTCCAGCCCTGGCGAGCCAACGGGGCGTTACCTGGTGTTTGTCGCATGACCATCGGCCTGCGACTCAAGAACCCCTCCGGCGAGCTGGTGCTGGATGCGGACGTGCCTGGCTTCCGCTATCTGAGCCGCCCGTCGCCATCGGTGAATGGATCGATTGCGACAAGCGGAGGCACTCCCTCTCAGCTGCTGCCCTACCAGTACGTGGTCAACACCGGCAGCGACTCCATTCCGCCGTTGGCCATCTGCAGGCCCGCGACGGATCGCCTCATGCGCGTGCGGGATGTCGTGGCCTTGGGCGGCGGCAACTGGCGCATCGAGGTCTTCGGATGTGCGGTGTCTTCGCTTGCCGTGATGACGCCTGACATCTATGTCTTCTGCACGATGGCGTCCTCTGGCCAGACGTGGAGCCAAAGGCTCTGGGACTCCAATGGCGTGGTGACCTTCGACATGGGCCAGAAGCCCATGTGGTTGAGGGGCAAGACCTCCTTCCCAGCGGCCAGCGGCGAGTTCCAGCTCGGCATTGGCTGGAGTTCGGGTAGCGACGCCGGCTTCAACGCCGACAACGCAGCGCCGCCCAGCGGCATTTCGATCCCGGGCGTGATCGGCACTCCGGTCGGTAGTGCGGACGCATTGAGTGACGGCGACGCCGAGCCCACCTCCTACTACCAGTACGCGTGGTGCAGGACGTCCGGTGGGAACTTGGAGCGCCGCGTGCTCTGGCTCGGCACCGAACGCCCGAGCTACACGGGCGCGACCGGCTACCTCGCCTACGCCCGACCGGCGCAGACGTTCGGCGTGGTCGACCTCTCCAACTACTGAGACACGACATGGCACTCATCAAGCCCTATCAGACCCCTGGCCGCGCCGAAGGCGAATACCACCGCATCCGCAAGTACGAAGTGGACTGCGACGCAAAGATCCTGACGGTCGCTGTTGGCGTCTATCGAGACAAGCAGGCGCGCGACGATGGTTGCCCGCCGCTTTGGCACGAGTACGTCGTGCTGCCCTTCAGCGCGCTCGTGGCCGACGCGCGCGACCAGGTCTACCCGCTGCTGACCTGTGCCGGCGCCAGCTACCTCAAGAACGCCATTGCAGACGAGCAGTCCAACGCCGCACCAGCGGTGCTGGCGCTGACCTTGGCCGCGATGGAAGACCCCGTCCCTCCCAACCCTGAAGAAGGAGTGCCCCAGCCGTGAAACCGCTCAACGCCCTGATCCTCGCCGTAGTGCTGGCCAGCCTGGCCGGCTGTACTGCTGGCCCCGCATCGACCCCCAAGCGCAGCCTGCACGGCCGTGGCGTGGACGAGGTCGCCTGCCGAGGCGAAGCCCGCTGCCATCGCTGCGTCCCCAACCCCGACGCGACGTCGTTCGACGACATCGCGCCGCCGCTGCTCTGCACGCCCTGAGAGCCGCCAACGCCATGACGCCGAGCACCACACCCATCTGCAGCATCTGCAAGCGCCCTGGCGTGGCGGAATGCGGCCGGGCGGTGTGTGGCAACCGTCGGCCCCTGACCGCCGACGTGCGCGGCGGGAACTTTAAACCTGCCGGCGCACCTGGTTGCCTGCGCCGCGACCCGACCACGAAGGAGTGAACGTGAGACTGCGCTTCCGATACCTCTTCACCGCTGGCGGCTCCGCACTCGTGCTGGGCGCCCTGTGTTTCATGGACCCGGACGGTGGCCAGAGCACGGCCCTGTGGCTGCTCTGGACCGTCAAGGTCATCGTCGCCGTGCTGCTGGCCCACCTGGCCAGGAAGGCACTATTCGACTATCCCGAGGCGGATGCCCGTCAGCTCTTCATGAAGGGCCAGCAGCATCCAGTGGGCGCGGCCGTGCTGGTCCTGGCCATGGCCATCGTGCTCTATGGGCTCATCGGCCTCTTTGGGCGCGCGGCCCAGGCCGACACGCTTGCACCGCCTGCAGCTGCTCAACGCATGCTGCCTGTGCTGGCGGCCGAGCAGCGCGCGCTGTGGCCCGACGCGCCGATGCCGTCGTACCTCGGCGGCCTGGTCGAGCATGAGAGCTGCTCGACGCTCAAGAGCGCCATGTGCTGGTCGCCGGCCGCCAGGCTGAAGTCCGACAGGGAGGAGGGCGCCGGCATGCCGCAGCTCACTCGCGCCTGGTCGGCCGACGGCCGCCAGCGCTTCGACAAGCTCAGTGAACTGCGTGCGAGATACGCAGGTCTGCGTGAAAAGAGCGCAGATCTGAGCGAGCTGAGCTGGGCCAACGTCTACCAGCGGCCCGACCTGCAGCTGCGCGCCGTGGTCCTGATGACCCGCGACCTGTACCGCAGCCTGGCCATGGTGCGCGATCCTCTGGAGCGTCAGCGCATGGCCGACGCTGCCTACAACGGCGGCCTGGATGGCTTGCAGAAGGAGCGCATGGCCTGCGGCCTGGCCAAGGGTTGCGATCCGCAGCGCTGGACAGGCCACGTGGAGCTGAAGTGCCTGAAGTCGCGCCAGGCGCTATACGCCGGCCGCAGTGCATGCGACATCAACCGGCACCACGTGAGCGATGTGATCGAGGTCCGCGCTCCGAAGTACAGGGCGGCGCTGGGCTGACATGGAACTGGAGTGGCACCTCCAAGTCACGAGCCTGACCGGCCGGCTGCTGCCGCCTGGTGGGTTCGAGGCGCAGGTGCCCTACGCAGCGACGCTGCAGGTTGAAGTGCTGGGCGGTGGGTTTGCATACATCCACTCGGCACTGCGCAAGGAAGGGCGGGCGCTGACCAGGCGCGACTTTGCCGATGTGGCCCGCAAGCTGATGAACGACTGGGGTGTCACGCACGTGCTGATGCTCCGAGACGGCGAGATGGAAATCGAAGAGACCGCGAGATTCGCTCGGGGCTCGATTTAAAGGAGAACGACGTGGACGAACTGAGCACCAAGATCCGCGAGGCCATGGCTCTCGCATCCGACGAACCGCACACGAAGGAAGCGCTGCAGAACGCGCTCACCTTCCACGAGGCCGCCCTGGAACGCGCGGCGGCCTCCAACCAGACTCAGGAGGGCTAAGCCATGGCTGCCGGTACCGTAACGCTGTACGCAAAGAACAAGGCCAACTTCCGATTGAACGACCTGATCGGCGCGACCGTGAAGCTCGCGCTGGTGGGCAGCGGCTATTCGCCCGATGCATCCGTCACGGGTCACTCGGTCTGGGCTGATGTCTCGGCCAACGAGATTGCGGCTGTTGGCGGCTACATCGCCCAGGGCAAAGCGCTTGCGTCGATGGTGGCCACGGCCATCGCTGGCGGCTACAAGTTCTCCAGCTCGGATGTGGCGTGGGCGGCCACGGGTGCAGACATCCCGGCCCACCGCTACGGCGTCATCCTGGTCATCGGCACGCTCTGGGGCATGACCAATCCGGTGATCGGCTACTTCGTGGTCGACACCACGCCGGCCGACAAGCCCCCAACGACAAACGGCAACACGCTGACGCACTCCTGCCCGGCGCAGGGCTGGTTCGACATCACCTAAGGAGCTGACGGTGCAGAACTTCCAGTTCGCAATGATGACCACCGCCACCGAGGGCGCAATCGCGCTCACGCTGGCGGCTATGACGGGCTTTCCGACGATCAATGCGATGGTGGGAGGGCTGAACAGCTACTGTGGGTACGTCATCGAGAACCCGGCCACGGGCGGCCCGCTGGCCTGCGGAAAGGGCTATCTCAGCGCCACGCTCACATTGGAGCGCGACGCCAATGAATCGGTGTACGACCCAAGCACCGATACCTGGACCGAGATTGGCACCACCCTAGCCCTGGCTGCAGGCACCAAGCGCGTCTTCCTGCACCCGATGCCCTATGACTTCGCCGCGACGATCCCGGCAGTCCAGAGCGCATTCGGCATCAAGAGGATTGCGCCGGCAGGCCTCACGCCCATTTCCGGCAACTCGGTCTTCATCGCAGCCAACACGCCGACGTGGGCAATCCTTGAATGGAAGGGTGGACGCCCGATCACTGGGCTGTCTTGCTGGATCAGAACCGCTGGCGGCACGGGCTCGGATCGCCTCCAGCTCGGCGTATACGCCCTGAAGGCAAACGGCCAACTCGGGAACCTACTTGGCCGCACCACCGACATCGCGCCGAACACCACGGGAGAGAAGAACGGGACCCTCTCGGCCGGAGCAATCCGCCCGCGCGGCTACCTGGGCTTCTTGCTGTGTTCCAGCGTGTCGATCTATGTCGACGGCTACAACAACTCGCCGACCTGCGAACCTGGCGCAATGGGGATGGAGACCGGGTCGATGGTCGATCGCATCGGCTTCTTGTCTGGCGCCGCAGTGACTGCCGGTTGGGCAGCGTTGCCGAGCGCTGGGCCTGCGATCACCGGCTACACGAAGCTGTCGTCCAACTTCCCCCCGATGGTCTTGCCCATCGTTTCCTGAGCACACCATGAGCATCATCTACATCGAGAAGGGGGCGGCCTTGCACGCTGCCATCGCGGCGGCTGGCCACTGGCTGCGTTGCGATTCGTGCGAAGAGGCGCGCGAGGATGGCGATCCGGTCACTGTGCATACGTGGGTGAGCAGCGATGACGTTGCCGTGCAGGAGATCATCGACAGCTACTCCCTTGCTGATGCTCGTGCGCCGATCATCGCGGCCGTGAAGGAACTGGCTCGCGTCAAGATCCTCGGCTTCCTGCCGGAGTGGAAGCAGTCCAACTGCAATGCCCGCATGAACGAGCTGAACCTGATTCGGTTCTCTCGGGCGCTGACAGATGACGAGGCGGCCGAGGTGTCCATGCTCCAGGCGATCTGGGACGAGGCCAAGGCAGTGCGCGACGCCTCGAATGCCATCGAGGCTGCGCTGACCGCGCTGGATTCGTTCGAAGCGATCACGGCCTTCGACATCAACGTGGGCTGGCCGGTCTAAGCAATGGCCTTCGGCACCAGGCCATTCGGCACCGGGCCATGGGGCACGGGCTACTCGCTCGACTCCGGCGGATCGGGTGGCTCGGGCGCGCAGACAGTCCAGCCGAGCAAGGGGGCGCTGGTCCTCGCTGGCTACAGCCCGGCGATCACGCAGTCGGGCAACAACCAGGTGGCGCCAAGCGCTGGCCATCTCAGCCTGGCCGGCCACGTGCCCGTTGTCAGTGCGACGGCGAATCAATCCGTTGCGCCTGGCGCTGGCCACCTGGTGCTCACCGGCCGCGTACCGAGCATTGCCCAGACCGCCAACCAGAAGGTGGCGCCTTCAACCGGGCATCTGACGCTGACTGGCCGTGTGCCGACGATCAGCCAGTCGGGCAACCAGCAGGTGCAGCCTGGCGTCGGCCACCTGATCCTGACCGGGCGTGTTCCGACCGTTTCACAGACAGGCAATCAGCAGGTGCTGCCGAGCGCCGGCCACCTGCTCTTCACCGGCCGTGTGCCGACTGTCTCTCAGACGGCCAACCAGTCGGTGAAGCCGAGCGTGGGCCACGCTGTGCTGACGGGCTATGTGCCTTCGATCCAGCAGGGCAACTCGCAGGTCGTGGCGCCGGCTGTTGGCCACCTCGTGCTGGCCGGTCATGTGCCGACGGTGACGCGGACGGCCAATCAGAGCGTGGCGCCTTCGAGCGGCCACCTGGTGCTGCATGGCTATGCGCCGCTGGTCAGCTCGACGCGGAATCAGTTCGTGGCGCCATCGACTGGCCACCTGGTGCTGACGGGCCATGTGCCTGCTCCGGCAGTGGTGCCTTCAGGCGTGGGCCGCACGCTGTTCATCGACGCCGCGTCGACCACGCTGATCGTTGGCTACGAAGGCCACACGCTCTTCGTTTAAAGGACTCACCCATGAGCACGCAAAAGCAAATCAGGCAGCCGTACCCGCTTGCGCCAGGCGACAAAGACGACTTCTTCTGGGACTGGACCGCCAAGCTGGCCAAGCTCGGCGTCGGGGCCAACGTCGCCGGCTATTCGTTCGTCGTGCCGGCGGGCATGACCAAGCTTGAAGACGCTCAAGACAGCGGCGTCGTGCGCGCGCTGCTGTCCATGGACGCCGGCACCGACGAAGGCAAGGTCTTCGAGGTGGCTTGCACCATCCAGACGAACCAATCGCCGACCCGCAAGCTCACGCGGATCATCAAGTTCGTGGCCAAGACGGAGTAGCGGCCCGACCCATATAGAAGCAGGGCGACCAGCCTCGGTGTTCCACCACCTTGGCTGGCCACCAAACCCACAGACGAAACCTGTGAGCCCAGCCAAGGCCCTACCTACCTCCCGGGAGGCGGGGCGAGTGTAAGACCACCTGGACCCACAAATGGCTCAACCCATCATTCCCTGGATCGGCGGCAAGAGACGCCTGGCCGAAAAGCTCATTCCCCGCTTCCCGCAGCACGAGTGCTACGTGGAGCTTTTCGCTGGCGGCGCGGCGCTGTACTTCCTCAGGCCGCCCGCCAAGGTCGAGGTGATCAACGACGTGAACGGCGAGTTGGTGAACCTCTACCGCGTTGTCAAGGTTCACCTCGAAGAGTTCATCCGCCAATTCAAATGGGCGCTGTCCAGCCGCGAGCTGTTCAAGTGGATCCAGGACACCCCGCCAGAGACGCTGACCGACGTGCAGCGCGCGGCGCGCTTCTTCTACCTCCAGCAGCACTGCTTCGGGGGCAAGGTGGAAGGGCAGACCTGGGGCACGGCGACGACGGCGCCGCCCATCAATCTGCTGCGGATCGAGGAGCAGCTCAGCTCGGCCCACCTTCGGCTATCGACGACGTACATCGAGAACCGGCACTGGAAGGCGTGCATGGAGCAATACGACCGGCCGCATACGTTCTTCTACATGGATCCGCCGTATTGGGAAACCGAGGGCTACGGCGTCGATTTCCCGTTCAAAGAGTACGAGGCGATGGCCGAGCTGATGCGCAGGATCAAGGGCAAAGCGATGGTCAGCATCAACGACCACCCGGCGATCAGGGAGTGCTTTAAAGGCTTCCACATGGAGTCGTTCGACATCAACTACACGGTCGGCGGCGGGGCCAGACAGGCCGAGCGGAAGGAGCTGGTGATCTGGTCTTGGGACCAGGAAGCGGAGCCTGCTGGGCTCTTCTGACGCTGGCCAGGCCGGCGACGTTCTTTAAAACGGCTAGATCCTGTGGACAACTTTCGGTTGTTCACTCCAGAAGCGGGCGCAAATTACTCCAGAAGAATTTGCAAATCGCTCCAAAAGCGCGCGCCGCGCCATAGCCGTCGCAAAAGAAAAACCCCGTCACCTTGCGATGACGGGGCTTCAGATTTGGCTCCTCGACCTGGGCTCGAACCAGGGACCTACGGATTAACAGTCCGGCGCTCTACCGACTGAGCTATCGAGGAATTGGGTTTTGTGTCGGCACGCCAAGCGGTTGCAGCGTGCGTCTTGATGAGTCTTTCGACTGAATTCTGTGGCTCCTCGACCTGGGCTCGAACCAGGGACCTACGGATTAACAGTCCGGCGCTCTACCGACTGAGCTATCGAGGAACAGAGCCGATGATTATAGACCAGAAATTTCCGGTCTGGCAAATCTCGGCCGGCCGTCAAGCCGTCAGATCTGCACCTCCAGGCTCACCCGCCACGTGCGCGGCTGCATGGGGTACAGGTACACGTGGTCGTACTCAAACGGCGACTCGCGCCAAGCGCGGCGGTTGGTCAGGTTGTCCACGCCCAGGCGCCACACATAGAGCTGGCGGCCGGTGCCCTGGGTGTAGCGCAGGCCGGCGTCCAGGCGCGTCCAGGCCGGGATCTGCAGGCTGTTGTCGGGCAGCACTTCGCGCTGGGCTTCGTAGACCAGGCCGGCCTGAACCTGCAGGCCCGGTAGCAGGTCCTGGCGGGCGTGCAGCTTGAGCGTGGTCTCAGGCACGTTGGTGGGGCGCAGGCCGTTGATGCTGGCGTCGCTGCTGCCTTCGCGGCGCGCGCGCAGCTTCATGGCCGAAGCGAGCAGGCCGCCGCCTTGCCACTTCAGGTCGGCCTGGGCCTCGATGCCGCGGTGGCGCTCGAAGCCGTCGGGGTTCACGCTACTGCCGGTGTCGGTCCACACGGGTTGGCGGATGTCGAAGTAGTTGACCGACCAGTCCACCGTGTTGGAGCCGGCCTTCAGGCCCGCCTCCCACTGGCGGCTGCGCAGCGCGGGCAGGGCCTGGCCGGGGCGGGCGTAGCCGGGGCGGTTGGGCACCATGTCGCTCTCGACGCCCTGGCCCCAGCTCGCGTACAGCAGGTGCTGGTTCGACAGGGCATAGGACAAGCCCACCCAGGGCGTCGTGAAGCTCTGCGAATAACGCGTCACGTCGGTGCCATCCGTCTGCACGCTGGCGCGCGTCAGGCGCGTGTGGCGGGCGCCGATCCAGGCGCGCCATTGCGCGTCGATGGTGATGGCATCGCGCAGGTAGAGCTCGGTGCTGGTCTCGTCGCGGTTGGTGTTGGTCAGCGTGGCTGCGGGTTGCGCGGGCCAGAAGGCCGTGCCGTCGATGTTGCCGGTGCCGGCGTAGTTGTAGGCCTGGCCGCCGAGGCGGCTCCAGAAGTGGCTGGTCTGCAGGCCGACGCTCAGCTCATGCTGGATCGCGCCCGTCTGCACGCGGCCCTGCACCGAGAAATCGCTGGCCGCGGTGTTGCGGTGCTCGCCGTCGCTGCGGAAGTCGTAGAGATCGTAGGTGCCGTCGCTGCAATAGGCCGAGTAGTTGTTCTCGGCGCTGCAGCCAAAGGCGTAGGCCAGCCGGTCGTCGTTCTTCAGCTTCTGCAGGCCGACGTGGGCCACGGCCTTCCAGTCGGCGCCGAGTCTTTGCGTGACCAGCAGGCTGCCGGTCTGGCCGGTGAAGATGTTGTCCTGGCTCCAGGGCTGGTTGTTGAGGTTGGTGCGCGGATCGAAGCTGCGCGCATCGGGCAGCTTGGTGCCCAGCAGGCTCATGCCGGGCTGGCTCGGCTGGGCCTGGCGGGTCCATTCGCCTTCGAGCTGCACGAGGGTGTCGGGGCTCGCGCGCCAGTCGAGTGCGGCGGCCAACAGATGGCGGTTGCCCTTGGCATCGCGCAGCTGCGGGTCCAGTTGGGCAACGGCGGCGTTGAGGCGCACGCTGACTTCGGCATTCAGGCGCTTGCTGGTATCGACCGAGGCCTCCACCGTGCCGCGTTCGCTGACGCCCAGACTCAGCGTCGTGAAGTCCTGCGCCGTCGGGCGCTTGACGATCAGGTTCACCATGCCGCCCGGCGCGCTCGTGCCGGCCTGGATGCCGCTCGTGCCCTTGAGCACCTCGATGGCGCTCTTGTTGTCGAACAGCAGCGTCGTGCTGGCGTTGATCGGCAGTCCGTCGCGGCGGTAGTTGTACTGGTTGTCGATCTCGAAGCCGCGCACCTTGAGGTTGCTGACGTAGCCCTCGGCGTTGTACGAATCGTTCACGCTGGCGTCCAGCGAGGTCAGGCCGGAGAGCTGCTTCACGCCCAGGTCGGTCAGCAGGTCGGCGCCGAACACATCGGCCTGCAACGGCAGCTTGGCCACCGGCGTGTCGCCGAAGCCGCCCAAGGAAACCGGCTGCGTGGCCTGGCGGCCGGATACCTGCACGGAAGGCAGCTCGGTCTGTGCCCAAGCGTTGGCGCACAGAAGCCCGGCCGCGGCGGCCAGGAGCGAAGTCTTGAAGGAGAACGGGGATGCCATCGTGTGTCTCGTAGCGATGGCAGGTCGGCAAGTGGCCGGGCCCGGTGTCGAGAGGAGAGGACAGATGTTCGACGTGGGTCTCGGCTTGCTTCCCTGCGCGAGGATTACCTCAATCAGGTTCAAAGGGACTCTCTCAGTCGATCCGGCCGCAGCTGAATCAACACCCCTAGCGAATGCACCGCCCCTTTTTCCGGAGGCGGTGCGAGACGGATTATGCCAAGTTGCGCGCAGGGCGCGCCGGCCGCGTCTTACTGACCGCGGCTCGCGCTCACATTGCCGCTGCCGTTGACGGCGTCACGGCTGGCCGAGGCGTTGCCGTTGGCGTTGAGCGAACCGCCGTGCGAGTGCTTGGCGGCCGTGCTGCTCGGGGCGGTCGAGCCGGTCGACGTGGCGGGAGCCGTCGAGGTTGCCGGAGCGGTCGAAGTTGCCGGAGCCTTGGTCGAGGAGCTTGCCGGCGTGGTGGCGGCGGTGTTCGTCGGCGTGGAAGACGACTTCGTCTTCAGCGGCGCGGTCAGCGAACCGCTGCCGCTGCCATTGGCACCGCTGCTGCTCGCATCGCCTTGTGCGGCACCTTGGGCAGCAACGCCTTGTGTCGAGTCCTTGATCGAGCCCAGCTTGTCGCCAAGGCCGGACTTCGCGGCAGCCGCCTTGTCCTGCACGGCGCCAAGCTTGTCGCCGGCGGTGTCCTTCAGCGAGCCGACCTTGTCCGTGGTGGCGTCCTTGAGCGTGCCTGCCTTGTCCGTCACGCCATCCTTCACCGCGCCCACCTTGTCGCTTGCGCCGTCCTTGAGGGCGCCGACCTTGTCGGTGGCACCATCCTTCACCGTGCCGGCCTTGTCCGTCACGCCATCCTTCAGCGTACCGACCTTGTCCTTGGTCTGGTCCAGCGCGCCGCGTGCGCGGCTGCCGTCGGGCATGGGCAGGTTGGGGCGGTTCAGCGTGCCGTTCAGCGAGCCGTTCATATTGCCCGTGAGGCCGCCGGGGCCGCCCATCAGACCACCGCCGAGGGCGCCGCCGCCGTGGCTGCCGCCGAGCAGGCCGCCGGCCTGTGCCGGCGAAGTCGACAGCATCAGCGCGCCGGTGAGCGCGGCGATGAGGGCGGTGGTCGTGGCAATGTTGTTGCGCTGCTTGCTCATGATGGATCTCCTGTCTGAACTGTCGTGGCGTCGGCCTGTCCGGCGCCTGCATTCAGAAGAACGATGGCAGCGCGAAGATCCTTCCCTGTCAGTTGAAACAAACGGTAAGGTCCTGGCCGACCAGGCCCCAGCCGTAGATGTCGTCACGGCCGGGCGCGCCCAGATCGATGGCACTGGCGCGCGTGCGTTCCAGCCCATCGCGGGCGATCAGGAAGGCGACCAGCGGCGCGGCGAAGGAGGTGCCGCGCAGTTTCAGCGAATCACCTTGGGCATTGCGTCCACAAAGGTCGGCGCCCTGCGCAGCAAACATCACATGCGGCCCTCGGCCGGCCTCGGCCAGCACGCGGCGGCGGGCATCCACGCCCGTCACGGCGACCACGCCGGGCCAGGCGGCCGGGTAGAGCGGCGGCGCGGCCGGGCCATCGTTGCCCACGGCGGCCACGAGGGTCATGCCGCGCGCCTGGGCCGCCGTCACGGTGCGCTGAAGAAAGACGTTAGGCGGCCCGACCAGGCTCACGTTGACCACGCGCGCGCCCTCGCGCGCGAGCCAGGCCAGCCCTTGGGCCACACGCTGGACCGAGCCGCCGTCGGGCGCGTCGCAATAGGCGTCGGCCGCGAGCAGATCGGCGCCTTGCGCCAGCAGCAGTGAAGCGACGGCGGTGCCGTGATCCGCCGCATGCAACTGACCATCGCAGCCGGCGTGCGTGACGGGCTTGAGGTCGCCGGCCACGCCGCTGTCGAGCAGCCCCAGCGTGATCGCAGCCTTTGTCGCCGCTGGCGTGGCACGACCAGCGCCGGTGCCGCTGCCCAGGTAGATGTGCTGGTAGTCGTACTGGCCCTGCGGGTCCAGCTCGCGCAGGCGTGGCAGCAGGCCCGTGTCGGCGCGCAGCAGCAGCCAGCGCAGGTCCAGGCCATCGAGATTCGTTTCCTCGATCAGGGCCACGCCGGGCTCAGCCAGCAGTCGCTCGCGCGCCGCGGGCGAGGAGGGCAAGGCCAGCAGCTCGCTGCGCACGATGGGGTGGCCCTGCGGGTCGGTCGTCAGTTCGCGCGGGTGGCGCTTCAGCAGTTCGGCGGTCTGCTGCGGCAGGCTGAGCACCTGCTGCAGCGTCTCGCGCAGCGGCTGGACCACCGGCTGCGTCACGGGGCGCAGGATCTCCGGCAGCCGGGGCAGGCCGCCGCCGGGCAGGCGCAACTGGGCCTGGACCGGGAGTGCCGGCAGTGCCGCGAGCGCAACGAGAAGGAAGAGTCGAAGCTTCATGTGCTGAATAACGACGCAGGCATGGAAGAAAATCCATCGCGCCATCGTTATCGCCAATATGACATGAGTGTGGACGAGTTAAGAAGTCGCATCGCCGAGCTGCTGCCGCAGCTGCGCCGCTTCGCGCGCACGCTGGCCTGGCAACGCGAGGACGCCGACGATCTCGTCCAGGTGGCGCTCGAACGCGCGCTGAAGTCTGCCGAGCAATGGCAGGAAGGCACGCGGCTGGACGCCTGGCTCTACCGGATCATGAAGAACGCCTGGATCGATGAGCTGCGCTCGCGGGGCAGGCAGAGCGAGGTGATGGTGAACGTGGATGCGGAAGAACTGAGCGAGCGCGTCGGCACGAACGAGGAGGCCGGTGCGATCGTCACGCGGCTCTCGGTGCAGGCCGCGATGGAGAGGCTGCCCGAGGAGCAGCGCCTGGCGGTGAGTCTCGTGCTCGTCGAAGGCCTGTCCTACAAGGAGGCGGCCGAAACGCTGGGCGTGCCGGTGGGCACGCTCACCAGCCGTCTGGCCCGGGGCCGCGAGGCCTTGCAAGCATTGTTGGTGCCGTGATGAAGATGGAACACGACGAAATCGATCTGATGCGATACGTGGACGGCGAGATGGATGCCGTCGAACGTGCTGCTTTTGAGGGCCTCATGGCCGGTGATGAAGCGCTGCGCCAGAGCGTCGAGCGCGAGCAGGCGCTGCGGCAATTGCTGCAGGGCACGTACGCGCCGGTGGTGGATGAGCCCGTGCCCGATCGGCTGATGGAAGCGTTGGCGAGCAAGAGGGCGGAGGCTCCGGCCGTGGTCTCGCTCGATGCCGAGCGTGCGCGTCGCCGCTTCGTGCCATCGTGGGCAGCTCTTGGCGGCATGGCTGCCAGCGTGATGCTGGGCCTGGTGATTGGGTATCGCCTGCTGGTGCCGTCGGCGTCGGACGTGGAGGGCAACGTGATGGCCCAGGGCGAACTGGCTCAGCTGCTCGACACCAAGCTTGCCGGCGAGAAGATCGGCGAGGTCACGGCGGGCCTGAGCTTTGCGGCCAAGGGCGGTGGCTACTGCCGCAGCTTTGCGAGCGCAGATGCGGCTGGCATTGCCTGCCACGAGAGCGCGGGCTGGCGCATCCGTGAGCTGGTGCCCTTGGGCAGCAAGCCCGGGGCGAGCCCGGAATACCGAACGGCCGCCACGAACCTGCCGCCCGCACTCCTGCAAGCGGTGGACGCCATGCGCGAAGGCGACGTGCTCGACGCCCGCCAGGAAGCCGAGGCCAAGGCCAAGGGCTGGCGCTGAAACTCGCCGTTAGGCGCCGTCAGGCCTTGGGCGTGTCGAACACCGGATCCGCCAGCCCCTGTATGCGCGCACCGCCGGCCGGCGTGCGATCACTCAGCATCAGCACCTCATTCACGCCGGCCCTCATCCACGAAGCCGGCACGTAGAGTGTCTGCTGCGGTCCGATGGACCAGAAGCGGCCGAGCAGCTGCCCGTTGATCCAGGCCAGGCCGCGGCCCCAGCCGCGCGTGTCGAGGAAGGTATCGGTGAGGGTCTTCATCTCGAAGCGACCGCGATGGAAGACCGGGCCGCCCGACTGCACCGCCGTGGTCTTCAAGCCGCGCAGGTCCTCGAGCGGCAGCGTGTGCACCTGCCAGTCCAGCAGCTCCTCGTCGCCGATGCGCACCGAACGGCTGATGCCCTTGACCTCGTCCACGAGCTTGGGGCCGAAGTTGATGCGGCCGAGGTTCTCGACGAGCAGATCCAGCGTGCTGCCGGCCGGGATGTCGATGGCCAGCTGGCGTTCGCCGAGCCGGCGCTCCAGCGTGCCGACCACGCGGCCGTCGATCATCACCGTGGCGTGATCGCGCACCTCGTCGATCGTGAGCTGGCCCTTCTGCGCCTGCTCGAAACGCTTGCGATAGAGGATCAGGCCGTGGTTCTGGTTGAAGGCCTCCATCGGGCGGACCAGGCGCGAGGTGACGGGCGCCGCGTTCAAGGCCGGCAAGGCGTCCATCAGGGCACTGACGCGCTCCATCGCGAAGGGCGCAACGGCCTGCAGGCCCGGGCTGTTGTCGACCACCTGTGGCAGCGGCTTCTCACCGCGCGCGGCCAGGTGGCGCGCGATGCGCTCACGCACCTGCAGGTACTTGGGCGTGATGCGGCCGGCCTCGTCCAGCACGGCGTCGTAGTCGTAGCTGGTCGTGTCCGGTTGGAAGGGTTCCTTGGCCGAGCCGTTGGCGCCGGGCAGCCAGCCAAAGCTCGTGCCGCCATGGAACATGTAGAGGTTGAAGGAGTGGCCCTGGGCCATCATCCAGTCGACCGTGTCGGCAGCTTGCTCGGGGGCTTGCGTGTGGTGCTGCTCGCCCCAGTGGTCGAACCAGCCGGCCCAGTATTCGCCGGCCATGCGGGGCCCAAGCGGTCGGTAGGCGGCCAGCGCGTCGAAGGAGCCCTGGGCATCGTCACGGCCGCCGCCGAAGTTCACGACTGCAGGCAGCCACGGCAGCGTGCCACCGTCGAACAGGCGCTCGGCGCCGCCGTCCGAGGTGAACAGCAGCGAGTCGAAGCCCGCGCTGCGCATCTGCTCCAGCATGGCCTTCATGTAGTCGTGGTCCTGGCCGAAGGAGCCGTATTCGTTCTCCACCTGCAGCATCAGGATCGGGCCGCCACGGGTGTTCTGCAGATCGGCCACCTGCTCGCCGAGGCGCTTCAGGTAGTTCTTGCTGGCGGCCATGTAGCGCGGGTCCATGCTGCGCACGCGCAGGCCCGGCGTGCGCAGCAGCCAGGCGGGGAAGCCGCCGAAGTCGGTCTCCGCGCACACATAGGGGCCGGGCCGCAGGATCACCTGCAGGCCTTCGTCGCCGGCCATGCGGATGAAGGTGCGCAGGTCCTTGTTGCCCGTGAAATCCCAGCGGCCCGGTTCGGGTTCGTGCTGGGACCAGAAGGCGTAGGTCGTGATCGTGTTCAAGCCCAGCGCGCGCGCCTTGCGCAAGCGATCGGCCCAGACCGCGCGCGGCACGCGCGGGTAGTGCATCTCGCCGGAGCGGATCTGGAAGGGCTTGCCGTCCAGCAAGAAACGCGAGCCCTGCACGATGAAGCGCGGCGCGGCGGCGCCTGCCAGCTGCGGCGCAAGAGCCAGCGCAGTGCCGCTCAGCAGCATGGCGCGACGTGTGATGTGTCCGTTCATGACTTGCGCCCTGCAAAGTGGCCTTCGATCTCCTCCAGTGTCTTGCCTTTCGTCTCCGGCATCAGGAAGGCCGCGACGAGGAAGTACACCAGCGTGCAGCCGGCCCAGAAGAAGAACATCGAGGCATAACCGTGTTGTCCGACGGTGGGCAGGAAGATGGCGGCTATCGAGGTCGAGACGAACTGGTTGATCAGCAGCGCGATGCTCATGCCGTTGGAGCGGATGCGCGTGGGCATCAGCTCCGACAGCGCCAGCCACACGCACACGCCCGGGCCGACGGCGAAGAAAGCCACCATGCCGAAAATGGCGGCCGCCACCCACCAGCCGTGGCTTTCATCGGGCACGGGCCCGAGCATGGCGTGCTCGATGTGCAGCGGCGCGTTCGCGCCTTCGGCCGGATCGGCGAAGGGGTTCAGGTGCAGCTTGCGGAAGAAGGCGCCGATGACGGAATCGGGCTGCACCACGTCTTCGCGGGCGATGTGCAGCGGCAGCGGACTGGTATCGTCGCTGCGGCGCGTCTGCACATTGGTGAAGGGGCCGTAGGCATAGCTCAGCGTGAGTTGCTGCGCGACTGTGCTGCCTTGCTGGCCGAGCGATTGCAGCAGCGCGGCATCGACCGGCAGATCGAGCTGCTGGTTCTGCACGCGGGCCTGGACCTGCGCGGCCACGTCCACGCGGCCGGCTTCGGCCTGGCGGAACAGCAGGCCGGCGACGAGCAAGGAGACGACGATGCCGCCGCTGCCCAGCATCAGCAGGAATTTGCGGCCCTTGCGGTCGACGAGCAGCACGGCCACGACCGTCATCGCGGCGTTCAGCAACTTGATCGCCACGTCCGCTTGATTGGCCGCCGAGCCGGGCAGGCCGGCCTGGTGCAGGATGTTGACGACATAGGCCAGCACGGAGTTGATGCCGGTGGCCTGCGTGCAGGCCAGCACGACGCAGGCGAGCAGGAAGGGCAGGACGTAGCGGCGGCTGAAGATCGAGCCGCTATCGCCCTTCTGGCCTTGAATCGTCGCCGCGGTCGATGCGGCTTGCATGGCCTGCAGCTCAGCGGCCGCGTCCGCTGCACTGCGCGTGCGCAGCAGGGCGCGGCGGGCGGCGTCCACCTTGCCGCGAGCGAGCAGCCAGCGCGGCGATTCGGGCAGGGCCAAGCTGCCCAGCGTGAACAGCAGGCCCGGTGTCAGGCAGGCCCAGAAGATGCTGCGCCAGGCATGGTCCTGGGCGGTGAAGACGGCCGTGAGCCGAGCGCCGGCATCGCTCAGCGATTGCGCGGCGGCGCTCGCCGCTTCAACTTGCTGTGCTTGATACAGCCCGATCAGCGCGGCCACCACCAGACCGATGGTCAGCAACAGCTGGAACATCGCCGTGCCGCGGCCGCGGTTGTGGGCGCCCAGACACTCGGCCAGGTACAGCGGCACGACCACGCCGATCAGGCCGCCGCTGATGCCTTGCAGCAGGCGGCCGAGCAGCAGCGGCGTGTAGCCCTCGGCCAGCGCGATCACCGGAATGCTGATGGCGAACAGAGCGCCGCTGAGGATCATGCAGGCGCGGCGGCCGATCACGTCGGCCAGCGCACCGGCAAACAGCGAGGACAGCACGCTGCCGAGCAGCACGGCAGCGACGATGAAGCTCAGCTGCTGGGCGCTGAGCTTCCAGGCCATCGAGGCCGTGGATTCGAGATAGGGCAGGGCGCCGGCAATGATGCCCACGTCGATGCCGTAGAGCAGGCCGCCCAGGCCGGCGATGAGGAGCAGGTAGCGCATGGTCCAGGCGGGTTTCATCTCGTTGGGCTTTCTCTGTTGTTGTCTCGATCTAGTTCTTTTCGGCGGCGAGGCCGATCGCCTCGCCTTCCACAAACACCTGCTGCACCTCGTGCGCTTCGTCCAGCACGACGATGTCGGCCCAGGCGCCCGGCGCCAGGCGGCCGCGCTCGGTCTCGCCGAGGTAGTCCGCCGGGTTGCGCGACAGGCGGTGCGAGGCATCGGCCAGGTCCAGGCCGAGCGTCAGCAGATTGCGCAGCGCCTGGTCCATCGTCAGCGCGCTGCCGGCCAACGAGCCGCTGGCCAGGCGCACGCAGCCCAGGCACTTGAAGACGCGCTGGGTGCCGAGCGCGTACTCGCCGTCGGGCATGCCGGTGGCTGAAGTGGCGTCGCTCACGCAGTACAGCTTCGGGATCGCGCGCAGCGCGGCCTTCATCGCGCCCGGATGCACATGCTCCAGGTCGGGGATCAGCTCGGCGTACTCGGCATGGGCCAGCGCGGCGCCGACCATGCCGGGCTCGCGATGCTTCAGGCCCGTCATGCCGTTGAAGAGGTGGGTGAAGCCTGCGGCGCCGGCCTGCAGCGCGGCCACGCCGTCTTCATAAGTACCCGAGGAATGGCCCAGCTGCACGCGGATGCCGAGCTTGTTCAGCTCGGGGATCAGTTCGAGATGGCCGCTGAGCTCGGGCGCGAGCGTGAGCACCTTCAGCGGCGCGATGGCATGCAGATGCCTGACCTTCTCCAGCGTGGCCAGCATCACCTCGGGCGGCTGCGCGCCCAGGCGCTGCGAGCTGATGAAGGGGCCTTCTAGATGCACGCCCAGCATGCGCGCGCCGCCGCTCGGGCGCTCGGTGATCACCTCGGCCAGGCCTTGCAGCGCGCGCTCGATGGAAGCGATGCGCGCCGTCATCGTCGTGCCCAGCATCGAGGTCGTGCCGTGGCGGGCGTGGGTGCGGGCGACGGTGGCGCCGCTCACGCCGCCTTCCATGATGTCCACGCCGGAAGCGCCGTGCACATGCAGGTCGACGAAGCCGGGCAGGATGTAGGGCGCCGGGCCGGGAGGCAGCGGATTGGCCTCGATGGTGGCGATGCGCTCGCCGAAATTGATGCGGCCTTCGACCCAGCCCTCGGGCGTGAGGATGTGGCCGTGCAGTTGCGAAGTCATTCCGCCACGATCAGCTCGATGCCCATGCGCTGCAGCCCTTCGCGGTACTCGGCGCTGACGCTGCCGTCGGTGATGACGGTGTGCACGCGGTCCAGCATCACGATGCGGTGCAGGCTCACGCGGCCGAACTTGGAGGCATCGGTCAGCACGATGACTTTCTTGGCCCGCGCCACCATGCGCGCGTTCAGGCTGGCCTCGGCCTCGTGGTGGGTGGTGGCGCCGAACTGCAGGTCCAGGCCGTCCACGCCGAGGAAGAGCTTGTCGAAGCTGTAGGCGTCCAGGCAGGCCTCGGCCTGCGCGCCCTGGATCGAGAGCGATTCCTTGCGCAACAGGCCGCCGGTCAGCATCAACGCCAGGCCCGGCACATCGGCCAGCTCCCAGGCGATGTTCAGGCCGTTGGTCATCACCGTCACGCGGTCCAGGCCGCGCAGGTGGCGGGCCATGTGCAGGGTGGTCGTGCCGCTGTCGATGATGATGTTGTCGCCGGGCTCCACCAGCCGCGCAGCCGCCGTGCCGATGTCTTCCTTCAGCGCGGTGTTGATGCCGTCCTTCTGGTGGATGTTCTGCTCGGTGGGCGGCGTGCGGGTGAGGCGGGCGCCACCGTAAGCGCGCGTGGCCAGGCCCTGGCTTTCCAGGGCGCCCAGGTCACTGCGGATCGTGACGGCCGAGACGCCCAGCTGCGGCACCAGGTCCGAGACCTGGACGGCGCCCTGCTTGACCAGGAGTTGAAGGGATCTGCTCGCGGCGCTGGCTGGTGTTTCTCATGACGAAGAATGGCGTGCAACGAAAGCCCAGAGCTTACTGAATCGAAAGCGCGACGGCATCCGGACTTTCGATCTGTGCCAAAGCGCCTTGGCAGGCACGGCTGTAGGCCGCCACCACTTCGCTGATCTTGTGTTCGACCAGGGCCTGGGGCGTTGCCTGCAGAGTGCCAGCCATCACCGCGGCGTGCTGCGTCGGCAGGTACTGGCTCAGCAGCGGCAGCGGAATGCCGGTGCGCGCGAGGTTGGCAAACAGCTGCGCCTGCGCGGCTCGCACCTTGGACTCGCCCCAGTAGTAGCGGCAGCGGTCGCTGAGCGCGAAGCGGCGCAGCAGGCGCTGCTCGGCCGGGCTGCCGCTGTAGTGCTTGCGCCAGTGCTTGGACTCGTCGCGCATGGCCTCGTCCAGCACTTCGGGCAGTTGCGCGCATTGATCGGCCGGCAGCAGCTCCGCTTCGATGAAGCTCAGCGCGAACAGCGCCTCGCGCAGCGCAAAAGTCAGGCCGGGGCCGACCTTGAGGATGGCGTAGTGGTCGCGCACGAGAGCCGTCAGCGAGGCCTCGGTCTGGTAGTCGGTCGAATGTGCCTCGAAGACCAGCCCCGGCTGGCCCGCCACCCAGGCGGAAAGTTCGGCCGCCGCAGCCGGCGCGTAGTGCTGCACCTGGCTGTGGTCGAAGTCCACGCCGGGCTGCACCACCATCGCGATCACGCGCTGCCACGCGCCGCGCAGCTCGGCGGCTATGAAGGCTTGGCGATGCACTTCCAGCGTCTGCGACGCAGCGGTCGGCGTGGTCACGGCCAGCGCCTGTTCGAGCGAGGCCTCGCCGCCGGGCACCGGCACTTCCGTGCCGATCACGTAGACGGGCGCGGCCAAGCCGGCTTCCTGTGCAGCAGCCTCGGCAATTGCGGCCAGCTCGGCTGAGCGTTCGGCCACGGTGGCATCGGGCAGGCGCGCCGGATCGTCGGCGCAGGACATGCTGCAGTCCAGGTGGATCTTGTGGAAGCCCGCGGCCACGTAGTCATGGATCAGCACGCGGGCCTTGGCCATCGCTGCTTCAGCCGTCAGGCTTTGCCAGGCGTTGGGGCCGAGGTGGTCGCCGCCAAGCACGAGGCGATCGAGCGGGAAATCTTCGTCGCGCGCCAGGCCTTCCACATACGCGCGGAAGGCTTTCGGGTTCATGCCGGTGTAGCCACCGTCCTGGTCCACTTGGTTGGAGGTGGACTCGATCAGCAGCGGCGTGCCTTCGCGCCGCGCAGTCTGCAGCGCGGCGCGCAGCACCAGCTCGTGGCTGGAGCAGACGCTGTAGATGCCGAGTGGTTCGCCGCGGCGGTGGGCTTTGAGGATGGACTGCAGATGGGACATTGCTAACTCAGGAACTCAGCTGACGTGCGAGCAGCGCGGCGCCGCGCGCGCCGCCGGCATCGCCGAACTTGGGTGGCAGCACGGGCGGCACGCGCAGGCCGTGGAAGAGATGGTGGCTCATCGCCGCGGGCAGCTGCGCGTACAGGTGGGCGAGCTTGGACAGGCCGCCGCCCAGCACGATGGCGTGCGGATCGTGGATCAGCACGAGCATGGCCAGCGCCTGCGCGAGCAGGTCGATGTGCGTGTCGAGCGTGCGCTGGGCTGCGGCGTCGCCATGGGCGGCGCGGGCCTCGAGCACGGCGGGCTCTGTTGCTTCACCGCTCAGGTGCTGATGCAGCTCGGCCAGGCCGCGCCCCGACACATAGCGCTCCAGGCAGCCGCGCAGACCGCAAGGGCAATCGAGGACAGGCAGGCCGTGCTTTTGCAACAGCGCTGCGGGCAGGCCCCAGTGGCCCCATTCGCCGGCGATGCCGTTGTAGCCCGTCAGCAGCCGGCCGTTGACGCAATAGCCGCCGCCCGCACCGGTGCCGATGATGGCGCCGAACATGCTCGGCAGCCCTTCGGCCGCGCCGCCTTGCGCTTCAGACAGCGCAAAGCACTGGCAGTCGTTGCCGATGAAGACCGGTCGGCCCAGGCGCTCGCGCAGGCTTTGCGCCACCGTGCGGCCGTTCAGCGCCGGCACGTTGGAGCTGAGCTGGCGGCCGGTCTGCGTATCGACGATGCCGGGCAGGCCGATGCCGACCGTACCGCCATGACCCACTTGCAGTCCCAGTGCTGCGTCGGCCTCGGCCACGAGATCGACCACGGCCTGCTCGAAGGCGGCGTAATCGTCGCGCGGCGTCAGCGTGCGGCGGCGGTGCTGCTCCACGAGCTGGCCGTTGTGCTCGACAAAGCCGACCAGCTCGATCTTGCTGCCGCCGATGTCGATGCCGTGAAAGGCGCGTGCTTGCGACATGCCTGCTCGCTCAGTCGTGATGGATGGTGACGCCCTGGACGACGCGGTTCACCGTACCGTCCGGGAAAGGATTGTCCGGCGTCAGGCCCAGCGCGGCGCTCTTGTTCAGCGAGAACAGCTGAGCGGCGATCAGCCACAGCGGCGCGGCCCAGGCATCGGTGATGCCTTCGATGGCCAGGGCCAGATCGGCGTTCGAGCTGGCCGGGCCGATGGACAGCACGCGGCCGGCCACGGCGTCGCGGCGCAGCTCATCGAGCAGGTCCTGCTCGTAGCGCTGGGCGATCGGCTTCACGCTGCGCAGGCAGATCACCAGCGCGTTCTGCGCCAGCGCCGACTTCGGGCCGTGGCGGAAGCCGAGCGGCGTCTCCGGCAGGGCGAGCGCGCGACCGCTGGAGAGTTCCAGCACCTTGAGCGCGCCTTCGCGCGCCAGGGCTTCAAGCGGGCCGCTGCCCAGGTAGATGATGCGGTCGAAGGACTCGGCTGCCAGCGCGCCGATGGGCGCGGCCCAGTCGCGCAAGGCCAGCTCGCCGAGATCGGCCAACTGGTTCAGCCGGTTGGTCTTCGCGGCGATGCCTTCCGCACCCAGCACGGCCAGTGCCGCCAGCAGCATGCAGGAGAAGCTGCTCGTCATGGCAAAGCCGCGGTCGCAGCTGCCGGCCGGCATCAGCAGGTTCAGGCTGTCGCTATTGGCGTTGGCATCGGCAGCCAGCGCGCCTTCGGCATTGCAGGTGATGTTCAGGAAGCGCGCGGTGGGCACGGTCTTGCGCACCAGGGCCACGGCGGCCGTGCTCTCGGGGCTGTTGCCGCTGCGGGCGAAGGACACCAACAGGGTGGGGCGCCGGGCATCCAGGTACAGCTCGGGATGCGTGAGCAGGCTGGTCGTCGAGACCGCGCGGACCTCGGCCGGCCAGGCCGCGTTGATCTCGTCCGCCACGCCTTCGCCACCGAAGGCCGAGCTGCCGGCGCCCGTGAGGATCACGCGATGGTCGGCGCGCTGCAACCAGTCGCCGAGGAAGCCTTCGACCTGGGCCAGGTGGCCCGGCAGGTCTTGTGCGAGCTGGCGCCACAGGCGCGGCTGCTGGGCGATTTCTTCTGCGGTGTGCAGGCCACCGATGTGCTGCCAGGTCGAGGTGTCGTGTTGGAGAAGTGGATTCATCTTGCTTGTCTCGTTCTGGGTTGAACCATAACTTCTAACTTTCGAGGTGTCAACAAAAGAAAGACAACGAAAGAACTTGAGGACAAATGACGGTCAGAGCATGCGCTAGTTGTTCGGAATTTGCCGCTGAATCTGTGCATATCCGCAACTGGAAGGAAAGTTTTATCACCGAATGAGATATGAAACGAAAGATAAAAGAGCGCATTGACTAGTGGTTTTCACCTGATTTTCGTATTTTTGACTTCAATTCGTTTTGTTTTCGTTGACCGGTTGTGAATCGATGCATAAAGTTTTGCCAAGAAAACGCAAAACGCAAGCATGAAAGTTTCATATTCAAACTTCCGTCTGCCGCTGGCCATCGCCTGCGCTGCCCTGGTCTCTGCCCATCTGGCTCAGGTGGTCCAGGCTGCGCCGGTGGGCAATGCCCGCGAGCTGAAGGCGATCGAAGGTGCCGAGGCGGCCACCGCCGGTACCGCATGGAATCTCAAGACCGAAAGCGGCGCCCTGATCCGCATCAGCCTGCCGCGCGCCGATGTGCTGCGCCTGTGGGCCAGTGCCAAGGGGCCGTTGACGGGCGCCGATGACAAGGCTGCCGCCATCGTGGTCGGCAAGGCCGATGCCAAGGTGGAAGCCAAGCTGGAAGAGCAGGCCGATCACTGGCTCATCACCACCCGCGCGCTGCGCCTGCGCATCGACAAGAAGCCGCTGCGCTTCACGCTCTACCGCGCGGGTGAGACGGAACCGCTGTGGCGCGAGCTGGAGCCGCTGGATCTGGCGGACAAGCTGGCGGTCCAGACGCTGTCGAGCGACAAGGCCGAGCGCTTCTACGGCGGCGGCCAGCAGAACGGCCGCTTCGAGTTCAAGGGCCGCCAGCTGGAGGTCTCGTACTCCGGCGGCTGGGAAGAGGGCGACCGGCCCAGCCCCGCGCCCTTCCTGATGAGCTCGCGCGGCTGGGGCATGCTGCGCAACACCTGGAGTGACGGCTCGTACGACCTGCGCCAGCCGGCTTCGGTCACGCTCTCGCACCAGGAGGGTCGCTTTGACGCCTACTACTTCGTCGGCCGCAGCATCCATGATGTGCTGGCCCGCTACACCGAGTGGACGGGGCGCGCGCAGCTGCTGCCGCGCTGGGCGCTCGAGTACGGCGATGCCGATTGCTACAACGACGGTGACAACGTCAAGAAGCCCGGCACCGTGCCCAAGGGCTGGACCGACGGCCCGACCGGCAAGACGCCCGACGTGATCGACAGCGTGGCCAAGAAGTACCGCGAGCACGACATGCCCGGCGGCTGGATCCTGCCCAACGACGGCTACGGCTGCGGCTACACCGACCTGCCCAAGGTGGTCGAAGGCCTGAAGAGCTACGGCTTTCGCACCGGCCTGTGGACCGAGAACGGCGTGGACAAGATCAAGTGGGAAGTCGGCACGGCCGGCACCCGCGCGCAAAAGCTCGACGTCGCCTGGACGGGCAAGGGCTACCAGTTCTCGCTGGACGCCAACAAGGCCGCCTACGACGGCATCCTGAACAACTCCGACGCGCGGCCCTTCCTTTGGACCGTGATGGGCTGGGCCGGCACGCAGCGCTATGCCGTGACTTGGACCGGCGACCAGAGCAGCAGCTGGGACTACATCCGCTGGCACGTGCCCACGCTGATCGGCTCGGGCCTCTCGGGCCAGGCCTATGCCAGCGGCGACGTGGACGCCATCTTCGGCGGCAGCCCCGAGACCTTCACCCGCGACCTGCAATGGAAGACCTTCACGCCGGTGCTGATGGGCATGTCGGGTTGGGCCTCGGCCGCGCGCAAGCATCCGTGGTGGTACGAGGAACCCTACCGCAGCATCAACCGCAAGTACCTGAAGCTCAAGCTGCGCCTCACGCCCTACATGTACACGCTGGCGCGGGAGGCTGAAGCCACCGGCGCGCCGCTGGTGCGCGGGCTGATGTGGGATCACCCGAACGATCCGATGGCTGCCACTGAAGCTGCCAAATACCAGTTCCTGCTCGGCCGCGAGCTGCTCGTGGCCCCGGTCTACCGCAGCCAGGCCGCGAGCCAGGGCTGGCGCAAGAGCATCCATCTGCCCGAGGGCCGCTGGATCGACTATTGGGACGGCCGCCAGCTGAGCGCCGGTGCCGCCGGCCGTGACATCGACCAACAGGTCACGCTCGACAAGCTGCCCGTCTTCGTGCGTGCCGGCGCCATCCTGCCGATGCAGCCCGAGATGCTGTTCGACGGCCAGAAGCCGGTGGACCTGCTCACGCTCGATCTCTACCCGCAAGGTGCTTCCGAGTTCACGCTCTATGAAGACGACGGCCTGACGCGCAAGTACCAGGGCGGAGCCTTCAGCCAGCAGCGCATCGCGATGCAACTGCAAGGCGTTCAACTTCGCGTGCAGATCGAGCCCGTGGGCGGCGAGTACGCCGGCCAGCTGGCCCAGCGCGGCTATGCGCTGCGCGTGCTGAGCCGCCGTGCGCCCGATGCCGTCGAAGTGGACGGTCAGGCCTTGCCCCAGCTCGCCGATGCGGCAGCGTTTGAAGCCGCCGCGCAAGGCTGGTTCTTCGACGCGAACGACCGCCAGGGCACGATCCATGTGAAGGCCGCCAAGGCTGACATCCGCAAGGCGCGCAGCTTCGAGCTGCGCGGCGTGCAGGCGGCGCCGACCGCGGACGACACCTTCCCGAGCGCGCCCCAACTCGGCCCCGAACTGCCGGCCGATGCCATCGTCGTGATGAACCGTCCGGCCGAGGAGCCCGGCTTCCCGCTGGAGAACGCGCTGGCTTCGAAGTCCGGTGAAAAGTCCGGCGCCTGGTTCCGCACGCTGCGCGACCAGCGCGTCAAGGCCGGTCCGCATGAATGGGTGCTGGGCTTCTCCGAGCGCCGCCTGATCGCCGGCCTGCAGGTCGCGCCGCGCACCGATCAGCACTGGCAGCACGGCCAGATCCGCGACTACGAGGTCTACATCGCCGACAACATGGGCGACTGGGGCCAGCCGGTGCAACGTGGCCAGCTCAAGCTGCAGCAGGGCGCACAGCGCATCAACTTCACCAAGCCGCAAGCCGGCCGCCTGCTGCGCTTCCGCGTGCTGAGCACACAGAACCCGGATGGCGACAGCGCCAGCACCGTGGACCCGATGGTCACCGCCGCTCAAGGAGCGGCACCGGCCAAGGCCTTCAATGCGCAGCAGCCTGTCGACGTGGGCCCGATCACGCTGTCGGAATTCCGCGTGCTCGAGTCCCGCCCGGAGGCCAAGTCCGAGGAGCAGCGCTATCTGTCGGACCTGGGCGCACTGCCCAAGACCATCGGACATGACAAGCCGCAGGGCGCCGCCCGCGAGATGCGCATGAACGGCCTGCTGTTCCGCAAGGGCCTCGGCATGGGCGCGCAAGGCCGCGTGGATTTCAGGCTCGAAGGCGACTGGCAGCTGCTGCGCGCCGACCTCGGCGTGGACGACTCCTGCCGAAACGCCGGCGGCCTGCAGTTCCAGGTCTGGAGCGGTGATCGCCTGCTCTACGACAGCGGCTTCGTGAAGGCGCCCGGCGTGGTCAAGCCCGAGATCGACGTGCGCGGTCTCTCGCAGATCAGCCTGCGCACGCTCGGCGCGCAAGGCACCAAGCCGGCCGGCGTCTGCGGCAACTGGGCCAACGCTTCCCTGATCGGGATGGAGGGCGATCGCGCCTCCGTCCAACCCTGAAAAAAACGAAAGAACCCGAGGAGAACAAGATCATGCAGAAACCCGTCCATTCACCCGGCCGCATGCCCGGCCGCCTCAAAGCCAGCACCCTGGCCATCACCTCGGCGCTGAGCTTGCTGGCAGCCCTGTCCGCACAGGCGCAGACCGTGGCAGCCGAAGACACGGCCAAGCTCGAGAAGGTGGAAGTGACGGGTTCGAGCATCAAGCGCATCAACAACGAGACCGCGTCTCCGGTGCAGATCATCGATGCCAAGCAGATCGAGAACATGGGCGCGCGCACGTTGATGCAGGTGCTGGACAACCTGCCTGCCGCCCGCCCGGCGCAGCAGCAGGACTTCCGCTCGATGTTCACGGGTTCTGATGGCGCTTCCTCGGCCAATCTGCGTGGCCTGGGTGCACAGGGCACGCTGGTGCTGCTGAACGGCCGCCGCCTCTCGTACTACGGCGCGCCGATGGGCTTTCAGACGATGTTCGTGAACATCGACGCCATCCCGGCCGCCGCCATCGAGCGCATGGAAGTGCTGACCGACGGTGCCTCGGCGATCTACGGCTCCGACGCGGTGGCCGGCGTGATCAACGTGATCACGAAGAAGGGCTACAACGGTCTCGAAGTGCAGGCCAGCACCGACTGGTCTTCCAACGTGAAGGCCTATGGCGAGCACCAGGGCAGTGTGCTCTGGGGCAAGGGCGACATGGACCGCGACGGCTGGAGCATCTACGCCTCGCTGAACCTCTACAAGCGCGATCGCATCGCGCTGGCCGACACCTACGACAAGCGGCCCGACTACTTCTACGTCAACAACCCGAACTTCATCCCCAACATGCGCATCGGCGTCGGCAGCGAGCCCGGCACGGTGAACCCGGGCACGCTGTTCGTGGTGGATGCGGCCAACAACAACGCCATCGTGCGCCGCGCGGTCAAGGGCTGCCCGACCGCGATTCCGGCCTCCGGCGGCACCAGCTGCGTCTGGGACACGCTGCCCTACCAGCTCGACACGGGCCCGAGCTCCAAGCGCACGACTGGCTACGTCAACGGCCGGCTGAAGATCAACGGCGACTGGGAAGGCTGGGCCGAAGTGGCCTACACCCACATCGACATGCACGGCGACAACGGCCCGCGCAGCTTCAGCACCACCACCGGCGCGCCGACGGCCTGGTACTCGCGCAACACCGGCACCACGCTGAACACCTTCAAGACGCCCTGGCTCGGCCCGAACAACGTCTACGTGAAGGCCAACCTCGATCCGGACATGGTCGCCAAGATGGGCGGCGCCGCCGGCCTGAGCTACCTCTTGCAGGACGCGACCGGCCACTTCGGCCAGACCAACACCGACAACAACTACCGCGCCCTGGCCGGCGTGCGCGGCACGGTCTTCGGCAACTGGGATTTCGAGAGCGCGCTCAGTGTGGCCGGCAGCCACTCGGTGCTCTACCAGACGACCAACATCAACATCAAGGGCTTCGAGAAGGCCTTCGGCCCGTTCACCACCGATCCGGTCACCGGCCGCACCTACATCGCCGACAACCCGGCCTATCAGTTCGGCGTGATCAACGCATCCAACGCGGCCCTGATCCGCGAGGCCTTCCCGACCTTCGACATCCAGTCCTGGACCAAGCTCATCACCTGGGATGCCAAGGTCGAAGGCGCTTTAGGCACGCTGCCCGGCGGCGAAGTGCGCGCGGCGGTCGGTGTGAACCTGATGCGCGAGAGCTTCTTCACGCCTGGCAACGCGGACGCCGCCAACGGCCTGATCACGCAGCAGGGCGGTTCCTGGTTCGACGGCCAGCGCACGGTGGGCGCGGTGTTCGGCGAAACCATCCTGCCGATCACCAAGACGCTGGAAGCCAACCTGGCGGCGCGCCTGGACAAGTACCCGCACTTCGCGGCCAACCTGGCGCCCAAGATTGGCGTGAAGTGGCGCGCGCTGCCTGAGCTGCTGGTGCGCGGCACCTACTCCGAAGGCTTCCGCGCCCCCAGCCTGGCCGAAGCCGGCGTGGGCGGCGTGTACGCGCAGTTCGGCGGCATCCAGGACACCCTGCGCTGCAACGAGACCAACGCCATCGCCACGCTGCTGAAGAAGTCGGTCACGACCACCGATGTGGACCTCGGCAAGAACCTCACCAACGCGGACTGCGGCCGCACGGTCGGCGGCCTGACGCCGCCGAACCCCAACCTCAAGCCCGAGACGGCCAAGATTTCCACGCTCGGCGTGGTGTTCCAGCCGTGGAAGGACGTGAGCTTGTCTCTCGACTACTGGTTCATCTACCGCCGCAACGAGATCATCCGCCAGGACCCGAGCGAGCGCTTCCGCCAGCTCGTGGCCAAGTACGGCCCTGAGCTGAACGGCACGACCGACGCGGTGCGCTTCGCGATCTCCGACGCCGACCGCGCCAACCTCGCCGCCGTGCAGTCGATGTGCGCCAACGCCGCGAACGCCGCGGTCTGCCCGGCCACGCTGCCGAGCTACTCGGTCGGCAATCTGGCGGGCCTGACGACCAGCTACCTCAACCGCGGCCGCACCCTGGTGGACGGCTTCGACATCGACATGCGCTCCAAGCACTCGCTGGGATCGTGGGGCAAGCTGGGCCTGGGGCTCACCACCTCCATCCGCCAGCGCGAGATCTACAACTACGACGACGGCGAGGGCTTCTCGCCCAACTACGTCGGCTACTGGAACTCGCCCAAGCTGCGCGCCACCTTCAATGCCGACTGGTCGTACCGCGACTTCGTCACCAGCCTGTTCGTGAACTACACGGGCAAGACCAAGTGGGCCTATGACGCCTACGACACCGACAACACGCCCGAGAACTGCATGGCCGGCGGCGTGCCGATGCCGACCAATCTGTGCAACGGCGCGCCGGCCCACTACACGGCCAACCTGTCGTTCAACTGGAAGGCGATGAAGGGCCTGGACCTGGGCCTGACCGTCAAGAACGTCTTCAACCGCATGCCGTATTACGACCCGAACGGCTGGGAGGGCTACGACCACAGCCTGAACCTGTTCGGCCGCAGCTACAGCCTCTCGGCCAGCTACAAGTTCTGGTGATCTCCGGACGCCGCCCGCCCTCGACTCACACACATACCCAAAAAGGACCCAAGCGATGGAGCACATTTCCCGTCCCCCCAGCCCGCTGAAGAGCTGCACGCTGGCCGTGCTGTCGGCCCTGAGCCTGATGGCTGCGGCGCCCGGCGCCTGGGCGCAGTCCAACGCCACGACGACGATCTACGGTGACGTGCCTGCTGCGGCCAGCGGCGCCACCATCGTGCTGGAGAACATCGACACCGGCGTGCAGCGCAGCGTCACGCCCGACGCCAAGGGCCACTACCTGGCCAACTCGATGCCGCCGGGTCGCTACCGCGTGCGCCTGGTGCGCAACGGCGGCACCGAAGCCAGCCTGGAGATCGAAGCCCGTATCGGCAGCGGCACGGAAGCCACCTTCGAGAACACCAGTGGCGGCAACCAGCTGGAGAAGGTCACCATCGTCGGCACGGCCAAGCGCATCGACGTCTCCAGCACCAACAACGGCACGACCTTCACGGCTTCCGAGCTGAAGGCGCTGCCGGTGGCCAACGACGTGATGTCGGTCGTGCAGCTCACGCCCGGCGTGACCCGCAACACCAACGGCCAGTACGGCAACGCCCCGCAGATCGGCGGCTCCGGCGCCTCCGAGAACGCGTTCTACGTGAACGGCTTCCCGGTCACGAACATCCTCACGCAGGTCGGCTCGTCCGAGCTGCCCTTCGGCTCCATCGGCAATATGCAGGTGCTCACCGGCGGCTACGGCGCCGAGTTCGGCCGCTCGACCGGCGGCGTGATCAACGTGACCACCCGCAGCGGTGGCAACAAGTGGGAAGTGGGCGGCAAGGTCTCCTACAGCCCCGCCACGCTGCGCGGCAAGCCGGCCAACACCTACTACCCGAACACCGGCACCAACCCGCTTACCGACGGCAAGCTGCAGTACTGGAACAACGACAACACCAGCACGAGCAAGGTCTACGGCGCCTACGCCAGCGGTCCGATCATCAAGGACAAGCTGTTCGCGTTCGTGGCCCTGGAGCAGACGCGCTCCAACTCCGAATCCATCGGTGCCACGCCCACCTCCGGGCCGTCTGCAAATCCGGGCAAGACACCGACGGGATGGAGCGTCTCCAATACCAAGGTGGAGCGCTATCTGCTCAAGCTGGACTACAACCTCAGCGCGGACCACCACCTTGAGTACACCGGCATGTTCGACCGCACGACGGCGCAGTCGCAGGGCTTTGACTACGACTACAGCACGCTGCGCACGACCTACACGCCGGGCAACAAGGGCGAGACGCGGGTCAACTACTGCCCCAACAACAGTTTCTGCACGCCGGGCAACAAGCTCAACATCGTCAAGTACACGGGCTACCTCACCGACAAGCTGACGCTGACCGCGCTGTACGGCGATTCGCGCACCACGCATTCGCGCACGCCCTACGGCTATGACGCCTCGCTGGCCCAGACGAGCTCGGGCCCGACGACGCAAGTTCCCGGCGTCAACTACGTCAACCCGCAGACCGTGACGGGCCAGCTGCCGGCTCCGGGCTCGGGCGACAGCCAGAAGGGCGGCCGTGTTGACCTGGAATACCAGCTCGGCACGCACAGCCTGCGCGGCGGTGTTGACCTGATGCACGTGGCTTCGGTGGTCGGTACCGACCTGGCCGGTGGTTCGAGCTGGGTCTATGGCCACGTGAACAATCCGAACCAGAAGAACCCCGGTTTTGACGAATCGCCGGCCCAGGGCGGCGGCTATGGCGCCCAGGGCTACTACGTGGCGCAGAGCTTCAACCGCAAGCTCGCGCATCCGAAGAGCGTGCAGTCGGCCCAGTACATCCAGGATCGCTGGCAGGTCACGCCGCGCCTGCTGCTGGACCTGGGCCTGCGCCGCGAGCAGTTCACCAACGAGGACAGCTTCGGCCGCGAGCTGATTTCCCAGCGCAACATGATCGCCCCGCGCATCGCCGCCAGCTGGGACCTGGACGGCCACAGCGGCACCAAGCTGTACGCCAATGCAGGCCGTTATCACCTGCCGGTGCCGTCCAGCCTCTCGAGCAACATCGCCACCGGCCTGCTGTCGACGAACACGTACTACACCTACACCGGCGTCGATCCCACCACCGGCGCACCGACGGGCCTGCACGCCATCAGCAAGCCCTTCTCTCAGGGCAACTTCTACGGCCAGACGCCCGATCCGCGTTCGCTCGTGGCCATCAAGCTCAAGCCCTTCTCGCAGGATGAGTTCGCCCTGGGCGTGGAGCATGCGTATTCCAAGCAGCTCAACGTCGGCGCCGGCCTGCAGTACCGCCGGCTGAACGACACGCTGGACGACAACTGCGATCAGCGTCCGATCGAAGCCTGGGCGGCCAAGAACGGCGTGAACACGGACAACTACGCCGGCTTCGGCTGCGCCATCACCAATCCGGGTCGCGACAACAGCATGCTCGTCGACTTCGGCGACGGCGCGGGCTTCCGCCGCGTGGACATCAAGGCGGACGAATGGGGCACGCCGCGCCCGAACCGCACCTACAAGGCGCTCAATCTGTTCGCTGAGCATCCCTACAGCAACGGCTGGTACGGCAAGCTGACCTACACGCTCTCCTACAGCAAGGGCAACCAGGAAGGCCAGACCGACTCGGTCGGCGGCGGCGACGTGGGCCTGACGGTGAGCGACGACCACAAGGAGCTGATGTATCACTCCTATGGTTACCTCGCCAACGACCATCGCCATGCGTTCAAGGCCTACGGCTTCGCGCAAGTGCATCCGGACTTCTTGGTCGGTGCCAACCTGCAGGTGGTGTCAGGCGCGCCGCGCAGCTGCATGGGTAACTACCCCGGCGGGAACACGGATTGGGATCCGGACATGAGCTATGGCGCCGCCTACTTCTACTGCAATGGCGTGGCTGCCCCGCGCGGCACCGGCGGCCGTCTGCCCTGGACCACGCAGCTGGACCTGAACCTCACCTTCAAGCCCAGCTTCATCAAGGGCCTGAGCGTCAAGGCCGACTGGTTCAACGTGTTCAACACGCAGACCGCCACCCGCAAGGGCGACGTGCATGACACCGACGACGTCGGCATCGTGAACGCGACCTATGGCCAGATCACGAGCCGCCAGTCGCCGAGCTCCATCCGCCTGACGCTGGAGTACACCCTGGGCCTGTGACGCCCACCGGGGCCTGGGCATCGCCTGTCTCTCTCAGGCCCCTCGTTTCCCTCTTCTTCCACCGGCGGCCCTTGCGAGGGCCGTCATCGGCGGAGCCTTGCCCGCCGCAACAGACCCAAGGAGCCTTCATGAAAGCAGTTTCCGTCAGTTTCCGTGCTGGCACGCTCGGTGCCGCGATCCTGTCCCTGGCCGCTTGCGGTGGCGGCGGTGGCGGTGGCGACCCGGGCGCAGTGTCGCCCGAGGTAGCGACGGCCTCGGTGAAGCTCACCGAGCCCACCTCGGCCAAGGTCACACCCGACGCGACGTGCCCGGCCGGCGTCGTGCTCACCGCCATCACGCCCGATGCGGGCCAGGCGCGCAAGGGCTCGGTGTTCTCCACGACGCTCTACGACCCGTCGATCGAATCGGGCAACACCACGCACAAGCCGAAAAAGCTGCAGGTCAAGGTGACGACGGCCGGCGGCGCTCCCGTCAAGGGCTGCAATGTGGCCTGGACGACCCAGGGCACGGCCAACGGCTGGGTCTTTGCCGACGCGGCCGGCACCGATCCGAACGGCTTCTCCAGCGCCTGGTGGACGGCAGGCGCGGCCGAAAACCAGAAGCTGACCGTGAGCCTCACGCGGGCTGACGGCACGACGGCCAGCACCACCATCACCGGCAACGCCAAGGCCCACTCGACGCGCGCCAACTCCATTCACATCACCTACGACACGCCGGCCTGGCAGGCCTTCACGACCGAGGTCACGCCGCACAGCTTCCCGGCCACGACCTATTACGAAGCGATCGGTTTTAACGGCGGCTACGGCGGTGTGCAGAGCAACCAGCTGCTGTTCTCGCTGTGGGACGTGGACGGCGTCAGCCCCGAGGTGATCGACAGCGGCATGGCGCAATGCACGACCTTCGGCGGCGAGGGCACGGGCATCAAGTGCCAGGTGCCCTACAAGCCCGACGTCGAGAAGACCTACCGCTTTGACCTCGAAGTGGCTGCAGCCGCAGGCGGCAAGCAGGACTACACGATGTACGTGACCGACCCCAAGGACGGCCAGCGCAAGAAGATCGCCACCATGCGCCTGCCCAAGGCGCTGGCCCAATCGGGCGGCGACGGCTTCGTGGAGGACTGGGGCACGGAGGCCTCGTCCTGCCTGGACAACCCGGTGCGCTACGCCACCTTCGGCCGCGTGCGCTACCAGGGCCTGGACGGCCAATGGGTGGACGTGACCAAGGGCAAGGGCGGCGCCGTGTACACGCCGGACCACAACGAGGTCTGCGCCAACTACAGCTTCAAGTACGTAGAGGGCGGCAGCTTCCTGATCAGCACCGGCGGCACCGACGTGGGCCACCCGCTGAACCTGGTGGGCGTGGGCTCCAAGGTCAGCCTGCCCGCCGATCCCGTCAGCACCACGCCGACCGTGCTCAGCGGCGTGAACGTGATCGGCAGCCTTGGCGCCGTGGGTTCGGCGCTTGACGTGCCCGGCGGCTCCACGACACCCGGCACGCTGATGGAGATCTACCCGACGCACGGCGGCGCCTCGCAGCAGTGGCGCGTGACCGAGACGAGCGCCGGCTCGGGCCTCTACACGCTGATCAATCCGCGCGGCACGCTGGCCTTGACGGCCGGTGCCACGGCAGTGGCGGGCACGGTGGTGTCCATCGAGACGCCGATCGCGGGCAGCAGCACGCAGCAGTGGCGTCTGGTGGAAGTGCGCAGCGGCGTGTTCAACATCGTCCACGCCGCTACCGGCCTGGTGCTGGACACGCAGAACGGCGGCATCGGCGCCTTGACGCCGGTGGTGCTGGCCACCGCCGCGAGCAGCCCGACGCAGGAGTGGAACTTCACGCCCGCAACGCCCTGAAGCGCTCTGACGCGCTCTGATACGGCGCCCTGACTTTCAACATCAACTGGAGAGATGCGATGAACTATCGGAACTGGCTGTCCATCCTCGTCCTGCTGCTGGCAGGTGCAGTGAACAATGCCCAAGCGCTGATCGCGGGCGGCATGGTGTCGAACAGTTACACAGTGCCCACCGTGACGGGTGGCTACACCAACATGAGCGCCGACATCCGCGTCACGCGCGAACCCGGCGCCGACGGCAACACCTTCTGGTCCACGCAGTTCTTCTACGCGGACGGCGCGGGCGGCTACATCGGCATGCAGCAGAACGACGGCAGCAACAAGAAGGCGATCTTCTCGATCTGGAATGCCACGGGCTGGTCCAGTGCCTTCAATGCCAACTGCAGCAACTTTGGCGGCGAAGGCGTGGGCGTGTCCTGCAAGATGTCCTACCCATGGGTGCAGGGCCGCAAGTACCGCTTCACCGTGCGAAAGGTCTCGGCCGATGCCTTCAGCGAGATCTGGGCCGGCGACGTCACCGACCTGACGACCGGCACGACGCAGACCATCGGCGAGATCCAGCAGGCGGTCAAGACCGCCGGCTTGTCGAGCCTGTCGCAGTTCGTCGAGAACTTCACTCAAGGGTCGCAGCAGTACTCGTCGTGCAGCCAGGTGCCGGCCGCTGTTGCCGTCTTCTCTGATGCAAAGATGGGCGGCAGCGCCGTGCAGGTCAGCGGCACGCAGACCTACGGCAACTGCGCCGCCGTCGCGCAGACGCGCTGCACGTCGGACAACCGCTGCGTCGCCTTCGTCAACTCGGCTGCGCCGTCAGGCAACTATCGGCTGCAGAACAGCATCAACAGCCTGTGCGCCGACACGCTCAGCGGCGGTTCCGTGCTGGGCCTGTGGGCTTGCGCGGCAGGCAACGCCAACCAGACTTTCGCGACGAGCAGCACCCGCCAGCTGCAGCTGCCCCAGCGCAGCCTGTGCCTGCAGGGCAGTGCCAGCGGCGTGCAGGTGAGTGCGGCGGCCTGCTCGACCGCCTCCAATCAGCTCTGGGCACCCTATGGCAGTTCTGGCACGCTCTACAACGTGGGCACGGAAACCTGCATGGATGCCGCAGGCGGCGCCGTTTCGGGCGCCAAGGTGCAGGGCTATGCCTGCACCGACACTCAGTACCAGCGCTGGACGGTCGTCCCCTGACGGTCCGGCGCGCGGAAGTCTTGTGATTTGTTTTTGAGAGGTTGAGATGAAACGCAGAGAGCTACTGTCCATGGGTGCAGCGTTGGGCCTGGGAGGCGCACTGGCGCCTGCGCTCGCCGCCGGTCGCGAGCGTATCCGGCTCGCCATGATCGGCACCGGCCTGCGCGGCCAGAACCACCTGGCCAACCTGCTGCGCCGTGATGACGTTGAGATCGCGGCCCTGTGCGACATTGATCCCGTCATGCTCGGTCACGCGCTGGCGCAGGTGGAGAAGGCCGGCAAACCGCGGCCGCGCACGTTCGGCAGCGATGGCAAGGCCGCGGGCGACCCGCAAGCCTGGCGCGAGATGCTCGATGCCTCGAAGCTCGACGGCGTCATCATCGCCACTCCCTGGGAGTGGCACGCGCCGATGGCCATCGCCGCCATGAAGGCCAAGGTGGCGGTCGGCTGCGAAGTGGTGGCCGGCATCACGCTGCAGGACCACTGGGATGTGCTCAACACGCAGCTCTCCACCGGCACGCCCTACATGCTGCTGGAGAACGTCTGCTACCGCCGCGACGTGATGGCCGTGTTGCAGATGGTGCGCGCCGGCCTCTTCGGCGAGATCGAGCACCTGCAGGGTGGCTACCAGCACGACCTGCGCGCCGTGAAATTCAACTCCGGCGATCCGGCCAAGCCCTATGGCGCCGGCGCGGAGTTCGGGCCCAAGGGCTGGAGCGAGGCGCACTGGCGCACGGCGCATTCAGTGACTCGCAACGGCGACCTCTACCCGAGCCACGGCATCGGCCCTTGCGCGATGTACGTGAACATCCATCGCGGCAACCGCTTCACGCACATCAACAGCTTCGCCACCAAGGCGCGTGGCCTGCACGAGTACGTCGTCGAGCAGGGCGGCAAGAACCACCCGAACGCCGCGGTGAAGTTCGCGCTCGGCGACGTGGTCACCACCCAGATCGCCTGCGCCAACGGTGAGACCATCCTGTTGCAGCACGACACCTCGCTGCCGCGCCCCTACTCGCTGGGCTTCCGGGTGCAGGGCACCAAGGGCCTGTGGATGGACGTGAACAAGTCCGTACATGTGGAGGGCATCAGCCCGCCGCACCAGTGGGAGCCCTTCCAGCCCTACCAGGACAAGTTCGACCACCCGCTGTGGAAGAAGTTCACCAAGACGGCTGAGGGCGCCGGCCACGGCGGCATGGACTTCTTCGTGATCAACGCGTTTGTCGAAGCCTTGAAGGCCTCGGCGCCGATGCCCATCGACATCTATGACGCCGTGGCCTGGAGCGCGATCACGCCGCTGTCTGAAGCGTCCATCGCGGGCGGCTTCAAGACGCTGGAGTTCCCGGACTTCACGGCCGGCGCGTGGAAGACGCGCAAGCCGATCCTTGCTTTCGACGATCGGTATTGATCTTGAGCTTGGGCTTGCGCGCCAGCATCCATTCGCGGAACGCTGAGGCCGCGAAGGATGGCGCGCGGTCGCGGCGGCTCACGAGATAGATGCTGCGCTCGAGCGCCGGCCAGTCGAGCGCGCGCGTGACGAGCTCCGGCGCGCGGAACTGGTAGAGCGTCAACGCAGGAACGACGCTGATGCCGAGGCCGGCGCTCACCATGCCGGCGACCGTGGCCAGCTGATCGACCTCCAGCAGCGGCGGCAAGGGCTGCGGGTGCGTGGCCGCTTCCACGTACTGCCGCACGCTCGAGTTGCGCGAGAGGTGGATGAAGGGGAACGCCGCCAGGTCGGCGGGCCGCAGCTGGCGTTTGCGCGCGAGCGCATGATCGCTGCGGCAGACCAGATGAAAATGGTCGCTGCAGAACCACTCGGCCTGCAGCTCGGGCGTGTCGGCCGGCGTGGCGGCCAGCGCGAAGTCGGCATGGGCGGCGCGCACCCGCTCGATGCAGGGCTCCGACAGCAGGTCGGCGACCTGGAACTCGATGCCCGGATGCTGCTCGCGAAATCCCATCAGCACCTCGGGCAGCCAGCCTGCGGCCAACGAGGGCAGCAGCGCGATGGCCACCCGTCCGCGCGCACGCTGCGCACGGGCGCGCACATCACCCATGGCAGCGTCGAACTCGGCCAGCACGCGCCGCGCCGCGAGCTCGAAATCACGCCCCTCGGCGCTGGGCTCCACATGCCGCGTGCTGCGGTCGAAGAGCCGCGTGCCGACTTCCTCTTCCAGCTGCCGCACCAGCGCGCTGAAGGCCGGCTGCGACAGATGGCAGGCCTCGGCCGCCCGGGTGAAGCTGCGCGAGTCGGCCAGCGCCAGGAAGGCGCGCAGGTGTCGAAGGGAGATATTCATCTGAAGTTCAGATCAATGCTGCCAGAATTTCGATTTCCAAGAATAACCGGGCCGGCCTACATTGCCGGCCATGGATCAACCTCTGCTTCGCATCGGCTGTGCCGCCGGCTTCTCGGGCGACCGCACCGATGCGGCGCTGCCCGTGGTCGAGGCCCTGATCGCGGCCGGTGGCCCGGCCTTCCTGATCTTCGAGACGCTGGCGGAGCGCACGCTCGCCCTGGCCCAGCTGGCCCGGCGCAGTAAACCCGACAGTGGCTGGGAGCCGCTGCTGGACGCGATGCTGCGTCCGGTGCTGGGCCTGTGCCTCGCGCACGGCATCCGCATCGTGAGCAACTTCGGCGCGGCCAACGTGCAAGGCGCGGCCCATCGCATTCATGCGCTGGCCCGCGAGCTGGGTCAGCCGGCTCCGAAGATTGCCGTGGTGGAAGGCGACGACGTCAGCGGCGACGCGCATCGCGAGGCCTTGCTGGCTGCGCTCGGCCGTGAGCCCGAAGGGCCGGTCGTCTCCGCCAACGCCTACATCGGTGCCGAGGCCATCGCTGATGCGCTGCGTGATGGCGCGCAGATCGTGGTCTGCGGGCGCGTGGCGGATCCTTCGCTGACGGTGGGTCCGGCGCTGGCTCACTTTGGTTGGGCCCGCGACGACTGGGACCGCCTGGCCCGCGCCACCATGGCCGGTCATCTGCTGGAATGCGGCGCGCAGGTCTGCGGCGGCTACTACGCCGATCCCGGATTCAAGGAGGTGCCGGATCTTGCCCACCTGGGCTACCCGATTGCGGAGATCGACGCGGACGGGCATTGCACGATCACCAAACCGGCGGGTACCGGCGGGCGTGTCGACGCGCACACGGTCAAGGAGCAGCTGCTGTACGAACTGCACGATCCATCGGCCTACGTCACGCCGGACGTGGTGGCGGACATCAGCGCCGCCCACGTCACCGAGCTGGGGCCGGATCGGGTGCGGCTGGAAGGCGTGCGCGGCCATGCGCGGCCGGGCGCGCTGAAGGTCAACGTCTGCCATGAGACCGGCTGGCTGGCGGAGGGCGAGATCTCGTATGCGGGCGCCCGAGCAGAAGGACGTGCGCGCCTGGCTGCGCAGATCCTGCGGGAGCGGCTCGCAGACCTGGGCGTGCTGCGCGCCGACCTGATCGGCGTGGCCAGCGTGTTCGGCGACGACGAAGGCCGCTGGCTGGCGGATCAGGCGAGCGGCGATGCGCGCGACGTGAGGCTGCGCGTGGCGCTCAAGCATGCCCAGCGAGAGAGCGCCGAACGCCTGGTGCGCGAGGTCACGGCCCTGTACTGCTGTGGGCCGGCGGGTGGCGGAGGCGTTCGTACCTCCCTGCGGCCGCGTCTGGGCACGCTGTCCTGCTTGCTGCCGCGCGAAGCGGTGAGCTGCAGTCATCGCTTCGTGGCCGAGGGAGGCAATGCCCGATGAAGGTAGCTCTGCACCACGCCGCCCACGGCCGAACCGGAGACAAGGGTGACCGCTCGAACATCAGCGTTATTGCCTGGCACCCGGCGCTTTGGGAGCTGCTCGTCGCGCAGGTGACGCAAGAGGCCGTGCGGCGATGCTTTGCCCATCGCAGGCCGCGCAGCGTGACGCGTCATCTGCTGCCGAACCTGCACGCCATGAACTTCGTGCTCGACGAGGTGCTCGATGGCGGCGTCAACGATTCGCTCAACCTCGACAGCCACGGTAAGGCGCTGTCCTACCTCTTGCTCGATCTTGCGATCGAGGTGCCCGAAGTGCTCGTGCCGCACCTCGTGGGCCTTTGAAACCCTTGCACGCATCCCACTCGAAGAACGGAGACATTCCATGAAGCTGCAGCACTCCTTCCGCCGTCGCGCCTTGCTCGGCCTGGCGCTGCTCGCGCCGCTGTGCGCGCTCGCGCAGACCTACCCGGCCAAGCCGGTGATCTTCGTCGTGCCCTTTGCGGCCGGCAGCGCGACCGATCAGCTGGCCCGCGCGCTCGGTCAGTCGTTCACCGAGCAGACGAAGCAGGCTGCCGTCATCGACAACAAGGCGGGCGCCAGCGGCATCCTCGCTGCCCAGTTCGTGGCGCGTGCTCCGGCCGACGGTTACACGGTACTCATCACGACCAACACGACACAGGCCGCCAACGAGCACCTGTTCAAGAAGCTGACCTACGACCCGGTGAAGGACTTCGCGCCCGTCACCGGCCTGGGCAAGGGCGGCCAGGTGCTGGTGGTCAATGCATCCTCGCCCTACAAGAGCGTGGGAGAGCTGCTGGCCGCTGCCAAAGCCAAGCCGGGCCGACTGAGCTTTGGCAGCGGCAGCTCCTCGAGCCGCGTGGCGGGTGAGCTGTTCCACCAGATGGCCGGCGTGGACATCCTGCACGTGCCCTACAAGAGCAATCCGAATGCCATCACCGATCTGCTGGGCGGGCAGATCGACATGATGATCACGGACACCACGACCGGCGTGCCACAGGTCAAGTCGGGCCGGCTGCGCGCGCTCGGGGTCTCGACCGCGAAGCGCCTGGCGCTGCTGCCCGACGTGCCGACCATCGACGAGGCCGGCGTGAAGGGCTACGACATGAGCTACTGGTTCGCGGCCTATGTGCCGGCGAACACGCCGCCGGCCATTGTGCAAAAGCTGCACGAGACGCTCACGGCGGCGCTGAAGTCGCCGGGCGCCAAGGCCTTCTTCGAGGCCAACGGCGGCGAGCCCTTTCCCACGACGCCAGAGGCACTCGCCAAGTTCCAGCTGGACGAGGCGAAGAAGTGGGGCAAGGTCATCAAGGCGGCGGGTATCGAGCCGGAATGAGCGCAGCCTGAGCGCTCAATACAGCCGGATCGCCACGTCGAAGTACCAGGTCCGGCGGATCTCGATCACGTCGTACTCGGCGGCCAGGGCCGGCGGGAAGGACGGGTAGCGCTCCTGACTCTGGATGACGCGCTTGACGGCGTCGTCCAGCACCTGCGAGCCGCTGGAGCGCACGAAGGTGATGGACTCGATCGAGCCGTCGCTGCGCACGGCCACGGTGACGACGGGGTTGGTGTAGGGCTGCTTGAGGGCCTCCCGCACCATCTCGAAGGTCATGTTGAGCTGGATCTTGCGCGCCCAGAGTTCGCCGTAGGCCACCATCTCGGCGTTCAGGTCGGTGCGGCCCAGCAGGCGGCCGCGGCGGCTGCTGGAGAGGGTGGTCGGCAGGCCGTTGGTCTGGCGAGCGGCGGCTGCGGCGGCATCGCGCTTGGCGGCTTCCTCGTTGAGTTGCTGGCCGATGGCGCGCAGCCGGGCTTCGCGCTGTTCGGCCTCGGCGGCCTTGGCGGCGTTCGCTGCATTGATGGCGGCCTGCTTGCTGGCTTCGGCCTGCGCCGCCGCGGCTTTTGCGGCGGCTGCTTGTGCGGCGGCCTGGCGTGCAGCCTCGGCTTGTGCAGCAGCTTGGCGCGCAGCTTCGGCCTGGCGGGCGGCCTCTGCCTGCCGTGCCGCTTCGGCCTGCCGCGTGGCCTCGGCCTGACGAGCGGCCTCCTGTCGAGCGGTCTCCTGCCTGGCAGCCTCCTGCTTCGCCGCCTCTTGCTTGGCAGCTTCTTGCTTGGCAGCCTCCTGACGCGCTGCTTCCTGTCGCGCGGCCTCCTGACGTGCCGCGGCGGCCTGCTTCTCGGCATCGGCCCGTGCAGCCTCGGCGCGCGAAGCCGCCTGCTTGGCAGCCTCCTGCCGCTCGGCCTCGACGCGCGCGGCTTCCAGGCGCGTGGCCTCCTGCTGCTTCGCGGCCTCGACCTTCGCGGCCTCCTGCCGTGCGGCTTCCTGATTGACGGCCTCGACGCGGGCCGCTTCCTTGCGCGCGGCCTCGAACTTGGCGGCTTCGACCTTGGCCATCTCCTGCCGCGCCGCTTCTTGCTTGGCGGCCTCGCGCTTCAGGGCTTCTTGCTCCAGCGCCTTCTCGCGTTCGATCTCGCCGGGGTCGCGCGGCGGCGGTGTGGAAGCGGCGGGCGACGGCATCGAGGCCGCCGGTGCCACGGCCACCGGCGGTGCTGACGCCGGCACCGTGACGGGCACGGCCCAGTTCGGCTTGTCCGAAGGCGCCATCGCGATCAGAGAGGGCGAAGGCGGGGCCGGCGGCGCGAACGAGGCCAGGTCCTCCGCGGGTTGGCGCGCCGGCGGTGCGGTGGCGGCGATGGCGGGCGCGGTCTCGGCTGGCGCGGGCATCAGGCCTTCGGCCGGCTGAGGTTCGGGCGGCAGGGCCACGGGCTCCGGCGGCAGCACCACACTCAGGTCCGCCTCGGGCATCCGGCGCTCAGCCCAGGGCAGGCCCAGGCCGGGCAGGCCGTTGCCGGTGCCGCCGATCACCAGGCTCAGCAGCAGCAGGTGGACTGCAACGGAAACGAGCAACGACAGCGAGGTGCGTCTGCGCTGGGTTCTCTCGCTCCGGGTCAGGCCAACAAGCGCCAAGGTGGTCATGGGTGGCGATGGTAGTCGGGCCGGAGATGAAAAAAGCCGCTCGGGGAGCGGCTCTTGTGTGCGGATGAACGCGTTGTGGCTTCAGTCGAACAGGTTGCCGAATTCAGTCGAAAACTGGTGAGTCCACACCCAGCACCTTGTGCAGCTTCGGGCTGGTGGTCGTGTACTGCAGGTGGATGCGCTTGTCCGGGAAGATGTAGGGCGCGGCAGCAAAGGCAGCCAGCGCGGCTTCGTGGAAGCCCGAGAGGATCAGCTTCTTCTTGCCCGGGTAGGTGTTCACGTCGCCCACGGCGAAGATGCCGGGGGTGTTGGTCTCGAATTTCTCGGTGTCGACGACGATCTGCTTGCGCTCCAGGGCCAGGCCCCATTCGGCGATCGGGCCGAGCTTCGGCGAAAGGCCGAAGAACACCAGCACTTCGTCGCAGGGCACGATGCGGGTCACGCCGTCGCCGCCGGTGACCTTCACGCCCGTCAGGGCGCCATCGGCCTCGACAATGTCGGTGACCGAGCCGACCAGGAACTGCATCTCGTGCTGCTCGCACAGCTCGTGCATCTTGGCCACGCTCGCGGGCGCGGCGCGGAAACCGTCGCGGCGGTGCAGCAAGATGACGCTCTCGGCCTTGTGCGGGTTGCCGTCTTCATTGGCGGCGCAGAAGTTCAGCGCCCAGTCCAGCGCCGAGTCGCCGCCGCCGACGATCAGCAGGTTCTTGCCGGCGAACTGCGAGGGGTTCTTGACGCGGTAGTGCACCTGCGCGCCTTCGTACTTGTCCACGCCCTCGACCTTGAGCGTGCGCGGCTGGAACGAGCCCACGCCGCCGGCGATGAAGATGGTCTTGGTGAGGAAGGTCGTGCCCTTGCTCGTGGCCACGAAGAAGCGGCCGTCTTCCTGCTTCTCGACGGTCGTGACTTCCTGGCCCAGGTGGAAGGTGGCGCCGAAGGGCTCAATCTGCTTGAGCAGGTTGTCCGTCAGCTCCTTGCCGGTGCACACGGGCACGGCCGGGATGTCGTAGATGGGCTTGTCGGGGTAGAGCTCGATGCACTGGCCACCGGGGTAGGCCAGCGAGTCGATGATGTGCGCCTTGATCTCGAGAAGGCCCAGCTCGAACACCTGGAACAAGCCGACCGGGCCCGCGCCGACGATGACGGCATCGGTCTCGATGGGGGCGTGTTCGGTGGCGGTTTTCACGATCTCTGCGTTCAATTGGGGTTCCATGATGTTCGGTCTAACGCTGCGCCCCGACGGAGCGGAGCAAACAGCCAAATTCAGCGGATGAGATGTTCGAGCTTGCCCGTTTTGTCCTGCCATTCGTCGGCGTCGGGCAGGGCGGGCTTGCGCTTGGTGATGCTGGGCCACTGCTGCGAGAGCTGGGCGTTCAGCTTGATCATGTGCTGCATGTTCCCGGGCACGTCCTCTTCGGGCACGATGGCGTTCACCGGGCATTCGGGGATGCAGACGGCGCAGTCGATGCATTCGTCGGGGTCGATGGCGAGGAAGTTCTGGCCTTCGCGGAAGCAATCGACGGGGCAGACATCAACGCAATCGGTGTACTTGCAGCGGATGCAGTTCTCGAGGACGACGTGGGTCATGACTTTGAATTTGTTGTGGAGCCGGCTGCGGCAAAGCCGCGCATTTTAGTCGCTCAGGGAATTCACGGATGCCCTGGAGGGCTGGAAATCCATATTTCCCGTGCTTTTCACAGGGGATTTCTGCAGTTTCTGCGCTCCGACGCCCACTGTCACCACCGTCGGGCGGCCCTTGTGCAGCAGGCTGGCAGCGGCCAGATTGCCAACCGTATGGTCGCTGGCCAGGGCGTCGGCGCAGCCGGCGCGGGACGTGACCAGCACTGCTGTGTCCGCCGGCCAGCCGGCTTCCTGCAGCTTGCGCGAGAGCGCGCCGAGCTGCTGGCCGGCCATGTAGAAGACCTCGGTGTCGGCCGTCCGCGCAGCCTGCAGGTTGCCGTCACGCGTCATGGCCGTGGTCAGGCTCACGCTGCGGCCCTCGCCACGGCGGGTCAACGGGCGCTGGCTGTGAGCGGCAGCGGCAATCGCCGAAGTGACGCCGGGCACCACTTCGCTCTCGACGCCGGCTTCGGCCAGCGCCAGCAGTTCTTCTTCCAGTCGGCCGAAGATGCTGGCGTCACCGCCCTTGAGGCGCACGACGAGCGCGTGCTTTTGTGCCTGGGCGACGAGCAGTGCGTTGATGGTCTCCTGCTTGGCCGAGTCGCAGAAGCCGCGCTTGCCCACGTCGAGCCAGCGCGCGTTTGGCGCCAGCTCGCGCAGGGCAGGGTCGGTCAGCGCGTCGAACAGCACGACATCGGCCCGCTCCAGCGCGCGTGCGCCGCGCAGCGTGATCAGATCAGCCGCTCCAGGTCCGGCGCTGACGAAGATGACTTGTCCCATAACGCCCAACCTCAGCGCACCAGCAGCGCACCCGAGGTGCGGTTGCTCGTCGGATCGACCACGATCAGCGCGCCACCGACGCGGTTGTCGGCGTAGGCGCACAAGGGCAGCGGCTGCTGCAGCTCGACCTGCACATGGCCGATCTCGTTGACCTGCAGCGCCTCGGCCTCGCGCTCTTCGAGCGTGTGAATGTCCAGCCTGTGCTCGATGGCCGTGATGCGCGCCTGCACCCAGCGGTTGCCGTGGCGCACCCAGTACTTGCGGCCCGGTTGTGCGGCTTCGGTGTCCAGCCAGGCCAACGTGGCCTGGAAGCCCTGGCGCGGTGCGGCGCTGCCGGGCGTGACGACCCAATCACCACGGCTCACGTCGAGCTGGCGGTCCAGCACGAGGCCGATGGACTGGCCGGCTTCGCCGCTCGCCACCGTCTCGCCGGCCTTGCGCAGCTCGGCCACGAGGGCCTTCTCGCCGCTGGGCAGGATCTGCAGCTCATCGCCGACGCGGACCGAACCTTGGGCGACGCGGCCCCAAAGCGTGCGCGGCTGATGGCCCGTGCCTTCGCCTTCCTTGGCGACGTATTGGATCGGCTGCAGGAACGCTCCTTCGTGGGCCTCTTCAGCGGCAGGCAGGCTTTCCAGCACCTGCAGCAGGCTCGGGCCCTGGTACCAATCGGCGTCGAGCGGGCTCGTCACGTTGTCGCCGCGCAGGGCGGAGACGGGCACGATGGCTTGCACTTCGATGCCCGCGTCGGCAGCGAACTTCTTCAGTGCAGCGGCGACCTTCGCAAAGCCCGGCGCCGGATCCTCCAGCGCGTCGATCTTGTTCACCGCAAACACGATGCCCGGCACGCGCAGCAGGTGCGCCAGCAGGCTGTGGCGGCGGGTCTGCGGCAGCAGCGTGACCTCGTTCTGCGTGAGATCGAGCTTGGTGATGTCCACCAGCACCACCGCGGCATCCGAGCCAGCGGCGGCGGTGACCATGTTGCGCGTGTACTGCTCGTGGCCGGGGGCGTCAGCAATGATGAACTTGCGAGCGCGGGTCGCGAAGTAGCGGTAAGCCACGTCGATGGTGATGCCCTGCTCGCGCTCGGCCTCCAGGCCGTCGGTCAGCAGCGACAGATCGATCGGCGCACCGGCGGCGCGGCGCTCCAGCGTGTCGAGCTGGTCGGCCAGGATGGCGCGACTGTCGAACAGCAGGCGGCCGATCAGCGTGCTCTTGCCGTCGTCGACGCTGCCCGCGGTCAGGAATCGCAGCGCGCGGTGCTGGATGTCGGCATCCACGGAATTCAGAACTGCACTCATCAGAAATAACCTTCCTTCTTGCGGCGCTCCATCGACGACTCGCTCGTGCGATCGTCCATGCGGGTGGCGCCACGTTCGCTCAACGTGACCGTTAGCGTTTCGGCCACGATCTCGGTCGGGTTCGCCGCGTCGCTCTCCACCGGGCAGGTGCAGGTCATGTCGCCCACGGTGCGGAAACGCACGGTGGCGGTTTCCACCTGGTCATCGGCCGCCGGCGGCGTCACCTCGGTCACCGGCACCAGCAGGCCCTTGCTGCGCACGATCTGGCGTTCGTGGGCGTAGTACAGGCTTGGCAGCGGGATGTTCTCGCGGGCGATGTAGAGCCACACGTCCAGCTCGGTCCAGTTGCTGATCGGGAAGGCGCGGAAGTGCTCGCCCGGGCGGATGCGCGTGTTGAACAGGTTCCACAACTCGGGGCGCTGCTCCTTGGGCTGCCATTGGCCGAAGCTGTCGCGGTGGCTGAAGATGCGTTCCTTGGCGCGCGCCTTTTCCTCGTCGCGGCGGGCGCCGCCGATCAGCACGTCGAAGCGGTTTTCCTCAATGGCTTCGAGCAGCGTCACGGTCTGGTGGCCGTTGCGCGATTCAAGCGGATGGGCCAGGCGCACGGTGCCGCGGGCGATGGAATCGTCCATGTGGGCGACGACGAGGCGCTCGTTCATTTCGGCCACGCGGCGGTCGCGGAACTCGATCACCTCGGGGAAGTTGTGGCCGGTGTCCACGTGCACGAGCGGGAAGGGCAGCCTGCCGGCGAATTCGTTGCCGGCGATGCGGCGCTTAAAAGCCTTCTCGGCCAGGCGCAGCACCACGCAGGAGTCCTTGCCGCTGGAGAACAGCAGGCCGGGGCGCTCGAAGCTGGCGGCGACTTCACGCAGGATGAAGATTGCCTCTTCTTCCAGGTGGTCGAGATGGCGCTGGTCCACGGTGGGCAGCAGTTGTTCGATGTTCACGGGGGCATTCATGCCGCAACTCCAATGTTCTTGGTCTCGTGCAGACCGCATTCCTTCGCGCTTTCTTCCCACCACCAGCGGCCGGCGCGGAAGTCTTCGCCGACTGCAATCGCTCGTGTGCACGGCGCGCAGCCAATGCTCGGCATGAACTCGTCGTGCAGCGGGTTGTAGGGCACGTCGAAGGCCTGGATGTAGTGCCACACGTCGGCCCAGGTCCAGGCGGCCAGCGGGTTGAGCTTGGTGCGGCCTTCGGCGTCGAGCTCTTGCGCGGGCACATCCGCGCGGTTGCTCGACTGCTCGCGGCGCAGGCCCGTGATCCAGGCGGAGCGGCCGGCCAGCATGCGCGACAGCGGCTCGAGCTTGCGCACGCCGCAGCAGGCCTTGCGCAGCTCCACGCTCTCGTACATGGCGCGCTCGCCATGGTTCTTGACGAAGTGGATGACGGCCTCGGCTGCGGGTGAGTACACCGTTACCTTGACGCCATAGCGATCTTTGATCGCGGGCACCAGCGCCAGTGTCTGCTCGTGCAGCGCGCCGGTGTCCAGCGTGGCGATGGCGACTGGCAGCTTCAGGCGGGCGATCAGGTCGGTGATGACCATGTCTTCCGCGCCCAGGCTCGTGGACTGCAGCAGACCTTCACCGTGCGCGTCGACGGCAGCGCGCAACTGCGCCTGCGTTTCCGCCAGCCGCTCCTCAAAGCCGGCCGTCTTGCGGGCATAGAGGTCGATCGCGCTCATCTTGCAAACACCGGCTGCGGCTCGTTCACGTCGCCCTGGTAGTGGCCCGAGGGGAAGAAGCCCAGCGCCTGGCGTGCGGCCAGCTCGTCCTGGTCGGCGCGCAGCTGGACTTCGCTGAAGCCGGTGCGGGCCAGCAGCGGCAGCATGTCGACCAGCACTTCGCCGGTGGCGCGGATCTCGCCCTTGAAGCGGTAGCGCGTGCGCAGCAGGCGGGCCTGGCTGTAGGCGCGGCCGTCCACCCACTTCGGGAAGTTCAGCGCGATGACGGGCAGCTGCGGCAGCTCGGCGGCGATGGTGTCGACTTCGACGTCGTTGGCCAGGGTGAAGACCTCGGCCGGGGTGTCTTTCACGAACTTCATGCTGCGAGCTCCTTGGATGCTGCGCCGGTCAGCGTGCGCTGCGCGTTGGCCGGGCCCTTGAACGGATCGAGGCCGATGCGGCGGACGGTGTCGGTGAAGCGCTCGCCGTCTTCGCGGCTGGCGCGGTAGGTGGCGATCAGCGACTCGATCACGTCCGGTACTTCGTCGGCGGCGAACGAGGGGCCGATGACCTTGCCTGGCTGCGGTGCGCCGGACAGGTCCGAGCCGTCCGAGCCGCCGAGCGTGATCTGGTACCACTCGCTGCCGTCCTTGTCGACGCCGAGGATGCCGATGTGGCCGCTGTGGTGGTGGCCGCAGGAGTTGATGCAGCCGCTGATGTGCAGGTCGATGTCGCCGATGTCGTAGAGCTCGTCGAGGTCTTCGAAGCGCTCGGTGATGGCCGCGGCCACGGGGATCGAGCGGGCGTTGGCCAGCGCGCAGAAATCGCCGCCGGGGCAGGCGATCATGTCAGTCAGCAGGCCGATGTTGGGCGTGGCAAAGCTGGCTTCGCGCGCGGCGGCGAAGAGCTCGGGCAGGTCGCTTTCGCGCACCCAGGGCAGCACGAGGTTCTGGTCGTGGCTCACGCGCAGCTCGCCGTGGCTGAAGCGGTCGGCCAGGTCCGCGGCGGCTTCCATTTGCGTGTCAGTAGCGTCGCCAGGGGCCTGGCCTGGGCGCTTGAGCGAAAGCGTCACACCGCGGTAGCCGCTGATGCGGTGAGCGTGCACGTTGCGCTCCAGCCAGCGCTTGTACGCTCCGCCCGCGTGTGCGTGGATGTCGGTCGCCGGCTTCGGTTCAACCCCCACCGGCACGGTGAAGCTCGCGGCCACACGGTCGAGTTCGGCCTGCGTGACCAGCTGCTCGTGGCCACCTGCGTCATCGGCCAGGATGCGCTTGAACTCCTCGTTCACTTCGTCGAAGAAGCGTTGGCCCTCGGCCTTCACGAGGATCTTGATGCGGGCCTTGTAGAGGTTGTCGCGGCGGCCGTTCAGGTTGTAGACGCGCACGATGGCCTCGAGGTAGACGAGGATCTGCTGCCAGGGCACGAAGGCGTTGATGCGCTGCGCAATCACCGGCGTGCGGCCCATGCCGCCGCCGACGAAGACCTCGAAGCCGACCTCGCCCGCATCGTTCTTGCGCAGCTGCAGGCCGATGTCGTGCCAGGCGATGGCGGCGCGATCTTCCTCGGCGCCCGAGATGGCGATCTTGAACTTGCGCGGCAAGAAGGCGAACTCCGGGTGCAGCGTGCTCCACTGGCGCAGGATCTCGGCGTAGGGGCGCGGGTCGACGATCTCGTCCACGGCCACGCCGGCCAGTGCGTCGCTGGTGATGTTGCGGATGCAGTTGCCGCTGGTCTGGATGCCGTGCATGTCCACGTCGGCCAGCAGGTCCATCACGTCGGCGGACTTCACCAGCGGGATCCAGTTGTACTGCAGGTTCTGGCGGGTGGTGAAGTGGCCGTAGCCGCGATCGAACTCGCGGGCGATCTTGGCGAGCTGGCGCATCTGCCTGGAAGACACGGCGCCGTAGGGCACGGCCACGCGCAGCATCGGGGCGTGGCGCTGGACGTACCAGCCGTTCTGCAGGCGCAGCGGGCGGAACTCGTCGTCGGTCAGGGTGCCGGCGATGTTGCGCTCGAGCTGGCTGCGGAACTGCGCGGCACGGGCGTGGACGAACTGGCGGTCGAAGTCGGTATACGCGTACATAACGGGTTATCTCAATGAATGACTTTCCAGCCTGCGAGCAGCAGCGAGCCGCAGAGCAGGGCGCGCACGGCGCGGTCGGGCAGCTTGCGGGTCAGCTGTGCGCCGAGCCAGATGCCGGGGATGGAGCCGATCAGCAGCGGCACGAGCAGGGCCCAGGCGACGTTGCCAAGCGTGGCGTGGCCGATGCCGGCGACGAGGGTCAGGGGCACGGCATGGGCGATGTCGGTGCCGACGATCTGGCGGGCTTCCAGTCGCGGGTAGATCAGGAGGATCAGCGTCGCGCCGATGGCACCGGCACCGATCGACGACAGCGAGACCAGCACGCCCAGCAGCGCGCCGGCGGCGATGGTCAGCGCGGGCTTGCGGCTTTCGGGAATGAAGCGCTCCAGGCGCAGGGCCAGCGGCTGCCAGCTCTGCTTGAAGGCCACCGAGGCGGCCGTCAGCAGCAGGGCGATGCCCAGCGCCAGGGTCAGCACATTCATCGTGGACTTGGTCAGCCCGATGGCGTGCATGGCGGCCACGGTGGCGATGGAGGCGGGGATGGAGCCGGCCAGCAGCAAGCCGGTGATGCGCCACAGCACATGGCCGTGCCGGGCGTGGGCGACTGAGCCCGAAAACTTGGTGAGGGCGGCGAACCAGAGGTCGGTGCCGATGGCCACGGCCGGGTTCAGGCGGAACACCGACAGCAGCAGGGGCGTCATCAGCGAGCCGCCGCCGACGCCGGTCACGCCGACGATGGCGCCGACCAAGAATCCGCTTGCAACTGCTGTGAAGTCCACCCCTGCCTCCTGAACAACGGCTCAGTTTTTGAGCCCAGGCGGCGGACTTTAGAAAGTCTTCTTATATTTGAGAACGATTTTCTTCTAAGGTGCTTATATTCAAACTGGCATATCGGCGAGCTGCGTGATGCTCAGCTGACCGAAGAGGTTCTTCGGATCGGCCATTTCGGGCATCAGCGGCAGCTCGCTGCCCATGCGAAGTGAGCGGGCGCTATCGAACAAGAGGCTGAGAGCCGAGAAATCTTCCAATGCGAAGCCAACAGAGTCGAACACGGTGACCTCGTCCGCCGAGCGGCGGCCTGCGGCCTGGCCGGCCAGCACCTGCCAGAGTTCGGTGACGGGGAAGTCGGCCGGCATCTGCTGCACATCGCCCTCGACGCGGCTCTGCGGCTCGAACTCCACGAAGACGCGGCCTGCCTCCAGCACGCCGCGGTGCAGCTCGGTCTTGCCCGGGCAGTCGCCGCCCACGCCGTTGATGTGCATGCCGGGCTCGATCATCTCGGGCGTCAGGATGGTGGCGTTTCTCTTATCGGCCGTCACGGTGGTGACGATGTGGCTGCCGCGCACGGCCTGCGCCGTGCTTGCGCAGCGTGTCACCTTCAGGCCGGGAGCAACCTCCTGCAGGTGACGCGCCAGGCGATCGGTGGCGGCCGGGTCCACATCGAACAGCCGCAATTCGCGGATGCCCATCAGGTGGTGGAAGGCCAGGGCCTGGAATTCGCTCTGGGCGCCATTGCCGATCAGGGCCATCACGCGGGAATCCTTGCGAGCGAGGTGGCGGGCGGCCATCACCGAGGTGGCGGCGGTGCGCAGGGCGGTGGTCAGGGTCAGCTCGGAGAGCAGCAGCGGCGCGCCGGTGGCCACATCGGCCAGCACGCCGAAGGCCATCACGGTGGGCAGGCCGAAGCGGTGGTTGCTGGGATGGCCGTTGACGTACTTGAAGCTGTAGCGCGCGGCGTCGGCGATGGGCATCAGCTCGATGACGCCGTCCTTGGAGTGGGCGGCGGAGCGGGGGGATTTGTCGAACTCGCCCCAGCGCAGGAAATCGGATTCCAGCTGGTTCACCAGGCGGCGGAGGAACTCGGGGAGGGTGAGTGTCTGGACGATGCGGGCGACGTCGGGGGTGGACAGGAATCGGGTCATGGGGGACTTCCGGAGCTACCTACAAAGGCGTTGTCGCCATTGTTCGGGGCGCCCGCGTCAATCAGAAGCGCAAGTTATGGCTTGAAAAGTCATTGCATTGAGCAAAGTGTCAATATAAATTGCCGAAATGGATGCTTTGGACCAGCAATTGATCGGCCAGCTGCGGCTGGACGCCCGCGCCAGTGTGGCCACCCTGGCCGCGCGGCTGAAGGTTTCGCGCGGCACCGTGGCCAACCGGATCGCCCGTTTGGAAGACCAGGGCGTGATCACCGGCTACACCGTCAAGCTGCGGCCCGACCACATGCCCGACGAGATCGTGGCCTGGATGAGCATCACGGTCGAAGGCAACCGCACGCGCGAGGTCGTCGCCATGCTGCTGGGCGAACCCGGTGTCACGGGCTTGTTCGACACCAATGGCCGCTGGGACCTGCTGGCCGAGCTGCGGGCGGTCAGCCTCAACGAGCTGGCGGCCGTGCTGGAGCGGGTGCGGCTGATCAAGGGCATCGGGACGACGGAAACCAGCATCCACTTACAGACCTACAAAGTGGGCTGAGCCGGTACCGAGGACCGTCCGCTGCGGACCGTGCGACGACCGACGAAGGACTGGCCCTGTCTCGCAGGGGCAGGCCGGGGAGCGGTTGCAGGACAATGAACCCATGTCTGTGATCTCCCGTCGCGCCCTGATCGCGCAACTGTCTGCCTCGTTCGCGCTCGCTGCCTGCACCTCGGTGCCGCTGACGCCCACGCTCCCGCAGCCGGAGCCCGAACCGCCGCAGCCGCCCAAGCCTCCGGTCCCGCCGCGCATCGGCCTGGCCCTGGGTGGCGGCGCGGCGCGGGGCTTTGCCCACATCGGCGTGATCCAGGTGCTGGAAGAGGCTGGCATCAAGGTGGACATGGTGGCCGGCACTTCCGCCGGCAGCCTGGTCGCAGCGCTCTATGCCTCGGGCAAGAACGGCAAGGACCTGGCCCAACTGGCCGAGACCATGGACGAAGGCGCCATCACCGACTGGGCCTTCCCCACACGCGGCCTGATCCGCGGCGAGGCCCTGGCCCGCTTCGTGCGCGAGAAGGTCGGCGGCAAGCTGATCGAGCAGATGCAGATCCCGCTGGGCATCGTGGCCACCGATCTTTCGAGCGGTGAGTCGGTGCTGTTCCGCCGCGGCGACACCGGCATTGCCGTGCGCGCCTCCAGCAGCGTGCCGACGGTGTTCCAGTCGGTGACGATCTCGGGACGCGAATACGTGGATGGCGGCCTCGTTGCGCCGGTGCCCGTGCGTTCGGCCCGCCAGATGGGCGCCGAGATGCTGATCGCGGTGGACATCTCCTCACCGCCGGCCGACAAGCCCGCCAGCGACGCCCTGCACATGCTGCTGCAGACCGTGGCCATCATGGGCCGCTCGATCAACAGCTACGAACTGCGCGAGGCCGACGTCGTGATCCGCCCGAGCCTGGCCGGCATCGGCAGCGCGGACTTCGGTGCGCGCTTGCGCTCCATCGCGGCGGGTCGCGAGGCCGCGCTGGCGGCGCTGCCGCAGATCCGGCAGAAGATCGCGGCCAAGACGCGCTGAGTCGCGCTGAGTTGCGCAGCCGCAATGAGCGTTGCGCCGACGGCGTAATGAAAGAGAGTGCCCACTCAAAACAGCACGGTCGCGAGGGGTCGGCGCGCACAATCGCCGCATGGCAGACACCCTGCTCCCTCTCTTCCCGCTGCAGCAGGTGCTGTTTCCGGGCGGCGTGCTGCGGTTGCGCATCTTCGAGCCGCGTTACCTGGACCTGATCAAACGCTGCGTGGAGCAGCAGGCACCGTTTGGTGTCGTCGCCCTGATCGAAGGTGGCGAAGTGCGCCAGCGTGAGGAGGACGGCGGAGGCTTCAAGACCGAGCGCTTCCAGGACGTCGGCACGCTGGCCCATCTGGTCCATGCCGAGACCGCGCAGCCGGGGCTGATGCTCGTCGAGGCCCGTGGCGGTCGGCGCTTTGCGCTGCGGAGCCGCGAGTGCATGAGCCACGGCCTGTGGACCGGCGCGGTGGACTGGATTGCCGACGACGCCGCCGTGCCCGTGCCACCTGATCTGCAGCGTCTCACCACGCTCTTGCAGGGGCTGCTGCACACGATGCAGCAGGGCGGCTCGGCGCAGCAGATGCCCATCCAGCCGCCCTACCACTGGGACGATTGCGGCTGGCTGGCCAACCGTTGGGCCGAGCTTTTGCCGCTGGTGGCACCCGAGCGTCAGCGCCTGATGGCCCTGGACAACCCGCTCGTGCGCTTGGAACTGGTGGCCGACGAGCTCGAAGCGCTGGGCATTCGAGAGAGCCCGGAAGGCCTGGCTTAGAGGCCCAGCTGGCTCACGTCTCCGCCGCCCTGGCGCAGCACCTCGGGCTCTTCGCCCGTCATGTCGATCACCGTCGTGGGCGCCATCGAGCAGGCGCCGGCCTCGACGATCACCTGCAGCAGCTTGTCGTAGCGTGCCTCGATCTCCTCGGGATCGTTGATCGGCTCCGTCTCGCCTGGTGGGATCAGCGTGGTGGCCAGCAGCGGCTGCCCGAGCAGGGCCAGCAGCTCCTGCGTGACCTTGTGCTCCGGCACGCGCAGGCCGATGGTGCGGCGCGCCGGATGCGAGACGCGGCGCGGCACTTCCTTGGTGGCTTCGAGGATGAAGGTGAAGCGCCCCGGCGTGGCGCTCTTGAGCAGGCGGTACTGGCGGTTGTCTACGCGCGCATAGCTGGCCAGCTCGGAGAGATCGCGGCACAGCAGCGTGAGGTGGTGCTTGTCATCCACGCCCCGGATGCGCCGCAGACTCTCGGCCGCTGCCTTGTCGTCCAGATGGCAGACGAGGGCGTAGCTCGAATCGGTCGGGATCGCCGCGATGCCGCCGCCGTGCAGGATCTGCACCGCCTGCCTGAGGAAGCGCGCCTGCGGGTTGTCGGGGTGGACGTGGAAGACCTGGGCCATGCGCCCATTATGGGCACGCTATGCGGACGCCGGGTGATGCACGCGGTCGGACATGGCCGACCAAACGGGTGTCAGACGACCGGGCAGCAGGTCCAGCGTGCCGAGGTCCGTGCGGCTCTCGTCCGGTGAATGGAAGTCCGAGCCGCGTGAGGCCAGCAGGTCGAACTCCATCGCGGTATCCGCATAACGCACCGCTTCAGCGGCCGTGTGGCTGCCGGTCACCACCTCGATGCCACGCCCACCGTGAGCGATGAACTCCGTGATCAGCGCGTACTCCTCGGTGGGCGTGAAGCCATAGCGGGCCGGATGGGCGATCACGGCCAGGCCGCCGGCTTCGCGCACCCAGCGCACGGCATTGCCCAGGCTCGCCCACTTGTGCTCCACGTAGCCGGGCTTGCCTTCGGTGAGGAAGCGGCGGAACACCTCGGAGACATCGGTGCAGTGGCCGGCATCGACCAGAAAGCGCGCGAAATGCGTGCGCGAGATCAGCTCCGGGTTGCCCACGTACTTCAGTGCGCCTTCAAAAGCATTCTTGATGCCGACCTGGGCCAGCCCTTCGGCCATCTCATGCGCACGGCGCTCGCGGCCGCCGCGCGTCTCGCGCAGGCCTTCGAGCAGTTGCTCGTCCTTGTGATCAAAGCCCAGCCCCACGATGTGCACGACCTTGTGCGCGAAGGTGACCGAGATCTCCGTGCCCGTCAGGTAAGGCATGCCGAGCGCGAGCGCTGCATCCATCGCGCGCTGCTGGCCACCGATCTCGTCGTGATCGGTCAGCGCCCACAGTTCCACGCCGTTGGCATGGGCGCGCGCGGCCAACGCCTCGGGCTCCAGCGTGCCGTCTGAAACCTTGGAGTGGCAGTGCAGGTCGGCATTCAGGATGTCTGGGATGTCTTTGCTCATCACCGCCCGATTCTAGGAGCGTGGCCAAAGCCCCGCCTCAGGACTCGGCGGGCCGTACGCGGAACAATCGCCGCAAGCCCCAACTCCACCCTTCATCGCCATGCCGATCACCACGCTCGACCCCAACACCGCCCTCGTCGTCATCGACATGCAAAAGGGCATCGTCGCCCTGTCCACCGCCGAGCCGGTAGCCCCAGTGATCGATCAGGTGGCCACGCTGGTGCGCGCGTTCCGCAGTGCCGGGCGGCCTGTCGTGATCGTCAACGTGGCCGGCCGCGCGCCCGGCCGCACGCAGCAGGTCAACAACTTCACGCCGCCGCCCGACTGGGCCGTGCTGATCCCCGAGCTCGACGTGCAGCCGGGCGATCACCTCGTCACCAAGCTGCAGCTGGGCGCCTTCGTCGGCACCTCGCTCGAGCAATTCCTGCGCCGCAAGGGCATCACGCAGATCGTGCTGTGCGGCATCGCCACCAGCATCGGCGTGGAATCGACGGCGCGTCAGGCCTTCGATCTCGGCTTCAACATCGCCTTTGCCACCGACGCGATGACCGATCTGAACGCCGAGGCGCAAGCGAACAGCTTGGCGCGGATCTTCCCGCGGCTGGGCGAGCTGGGCTCCACGGCCGAGCTGCTCGCGCTGCTCAAAGCCTGAAGTTCTGCACCGTCGCGTTCATTGCCTCGGCCTGATGGCTGAGCGAGCTGGCCGCGGCAGCTACGTGCTCGACCGGCGCCGCGTTCTGCTGCGTCATGCTGCCGATCGTGCGTACAGCCGCGCCAAGCGCTGGCGTCAGCGGCGGCTTGCGAGTTCTGCTGAACAACCTCGTCGAGCTCGTCGACGTTGGAGTCGTGCGTTGCAGTTCGGTGACGTTAGGGCCCCAGCCGTGAAATCGGCCACGCGCGCGATCACGTTCATGCCCGGGCTCAGGCCTGGGCAACGACGATCAGTTGCACGCTGGTCTGCCCGTTCCAGGTGTTGAGATCGAGCCGATAGGCCAGCCGCGCCTGTTCGGGCAGGCTTTCGGTGCGCTGGAACCAGATCGCCTCGCGAAGCGCAGAGCCTTGGCGCAGGCGCAGCTTCAGGTGCTTCTCGCCGACGATGCGCTGCGAGACGATCTCGAAGGCATCGCAGAACACCGGCGCCTCGAAGGCCTGGCCCCAGACCTCGGCGCCCAGCAGCTGCACGGTGTTCACGTTGAAGGCCTCGGCAGGCAGCGGGCCATCGGTGCGCAGGGTCTGCGTCAGCTGCTCGGGCTCCAGCCATTCACGCGCCACCTGCTGCAAGGCGGCGTCAAAAATTGCGAAAGCGGGCTCGTCCGTCAGCGTGCAGCCGGCTGCCATGGCATGGCCGCCGAACTTCTTGAGCACCTCGGGATGGCGCTTGGCCACGAGGTCCAGCGCGTCGCGCAGATGAAAGCCCGCGATCGATCGGCCCGAGCCCTTGAGCGATCCGTCCTGCCCGCGCGCGAACACGAAGCAGGGGCGGTGCAGGCGATCCTTCAGGCGCGAGGCCACAATGCCCACCACGCCCTCGTGGAACTCTTCCTCGAAGATGGAGAGCGCCGCCGGCACTTCGCCGCCGGGCATTAAGCGCTCCAGCTGGCCTTCGGCCTGCTCGCGCATGCCCGCCTCGATGTCGCGGCGTTCGCGGTTGATCTCGTCGAGCAGCTTGGCCAGCTCGGTGGCGCGCGCGAAGTCCTCGGTCAGCAGGCATTCGATGCCCAGCGTCATGTCCGAGAGACGGCCCGCCGCGTTGATGCGCGGGCCAAGCGTGAAGCCGAGGTCGGTGGCCGAGACGACCGCCGGATCGCGGCCCGCTGCTGCGAACAGTGCCGCCAGTCCTGGCTGCATGCGGCCCGCGCGCATGCGCTTGAGGCCCTGCGCCACGAGGCGGCGGTTGTTGGCATCGAGTTTGACCACGTCGGCCACCGTGCCGAGCGCAACCAGGTCGAGCAGCGCGTCGAGCCGCGGCTGGTTCTGCGCATCGAAGACGCCGCGGCGACGCAGCTCGCTGCGCAGCGCCAGCAGCACGTAGAAGGCCACGCCCACGCCAGCCAGGTTCTTGCTCTCGAAGGTGCAGGCCGGCTGGTTCGGATTCACCAGCGCGTCGGCGTCGGGCAGTCCTTCGGCGGCGGGCAGGTGGTGGTCGGTCACGAGCACCTTCAGGCCCAGTGCCTTGGCGTGCGCCACGCCGGCCAGTGAGGCGATGCCGTTGTCCACGGTCATCAGCAATGCAGGCTGCTGCGCCAGGGCGAGGTCGACGATGGCGGGCGTGAGGCCGTAGCCGTGGATGGCGCGATCGGGCACGACGTAGCCGAGCTTGTCGGGCCGCGCGCCGAGCATCGCCAGGCCGCGCAGCGAGACGGCGCAGGCGGTGGCGCCGTCGCAGTCGTAGTCGGCCACGATGCAGATGCGCTCGCCGTGCTGGATTGCGTCGGCCAGCAGCGTGGCGGCCTTGCCGATATCGCGCAGGCCATCGGGCAGCAGCAGCTTGGCCAGGCCGGGATCGAGTTCGTCGGCGCTCAGGATGCCGCGAGCGGCGAAGAGGCGCGCCAGGAAGGGTTGCACGCCGGCCTGCTCCAGCGCCCAGGCCGCGCGCGGCGGGACGTCGCGGGTGACGATGTTCATAGCGATTGCAGAAGCGCGGTCACGTCGGCACGCGGCGGTGCGACGCGTTGCCAGAGCTTCTGGAGGAAGCCGGCTTCAGGAGCAGGGCCGAAGGTGCGCGCGGTGCGTTCGCCGCAGAGCGTGACGTGCGTCGGCGCGAGCTGCGGCAGTTCAGCGTCGAGCGCGCGAAACGCCTCCATCCAGGCCTGCCAGTCCTGCCATTCACCGGCAAGCAGCGGCGCGCGCAGGCGCTCATCCGCGCGGAGGTCATAGGGCAGGCTGCGTGTCGTCGAACCGCAGCCGCTGATCCACACTGAATTGACGGGCAGGCGGCGGCTGTCGTTGAGCGGATGGCGGTGCAGCAGCATCTGCACCTCGTTCTGCAGGCTGCGCAGCGCGCGCGCCCGTGGCAGCCAGGGTTCGATGTTGCGCTGGACGACGCGATCCAGGCTTGCGGCCGAGATGCCGGCCAGGCTGGCATGGCTGATCAGCCACTCGGTCGGGCCGGCCCAATGGGCGAGCCAGCCTTCGGGCGCGGGCCAGAGTTCGGCCAGGCTGTCGAACAGGCTGCGGGACTCGGCCTCGGTCAGGTTCAGGGTCTCAGGGGCGTAGGCCTTCACCTGATCGACACTGACGGCAAGATGCAGCGGTGTCAGTTGGACCCAGGGGCGGTCGCCGGGCAGGCCCAACGAAGAAGCGCGCCAGGCGGCGGTGGCCGGGGAATCTTCACCCCTCAGGGCAGCCAGGGCCAACTCGTGCGGCATGTCCGGGCTGAATTCGTCGCTGCCTTGCTGGCCTTCGGCCTGCAGGCGGCCGAGCAGGGCGGCCAGGTTCGGCAGGGTGGGGCCCAACTGGGCCAGCGCGGCGGCGGCGTCTTCGCCCTGGGCACTGGCGTGGGGAATCAAGAGGTGCATGGCGCGGATTATCGAGCCGGGGATGTCATGGACTTTTCATCGAATCTTCATAAGATGCCGTGAATGTCCGCCTTGCCCATGCCGCCTCTGGCTTTGCCTGAACTTCAGCTGCTCAACCGCGAGCAGGCCATCCTCGAATTCAACCGGCGCGTGCTGGCCCAGGCGAGCCGCGTTGACGTGCCGCTGCTGGAGCGGCTGCGCTACATCTGCATCGTCTCCAGCAACCTCGACGAGTTCTTCGAGGTGCGCTTTGCCGACATGCTCGACGCCGCGCGCGATCCTGAAGGTGGCGTGAGCAACGCCGACGTCGCCCGCGTGGGCCGCGCCGCCCATGAGCTGATCGATGAGCAGTACGCCGTGTTCAACGAACACGTGATGCCGCACCTGCTGGCCGAGAACATCTGCATCCTCACGCACTCCCAGCGCGACACCGCCCAGGCGGCCTGGGTCAAGCGTTTCTTTGACCGCGAGGTCAAGCCGCTGCTGGTGCCCGTGGGCCTGGACCCGGCCCACCCCTTCCCGCAGGTGGCCAACAAGAGCCTGCACTTCATCGCGCGGCTGTCGGGCAAGGATGCCTTCGGCCGCGACACCCGCATCGCCATCGTCAAGATTCCGCGCGTGCTGCCGCGGGTCATCAAGCTGCCGGCCGAGATCAGCGGTGGCCAGCAGGCCTTTGTGCTGCTGACCAGCGTGATCCGCGCGCACCTGGAGGAGCTGTTCCCCGGCCGCAAGGTCGAGGCCTTCTCGCAGTTCCGCGTCACGCGCGACTCCGACCTGGAGGTCGACGAGGAAGAAATCGCGAACCTTCGCCACGCGCTGCGCTCGGGCCTGACCACGCGCCACTTCGGCCGCGCCGTGCGGCTGGAGGTGGTCAACACCTGCCCGCAGGAGCTGTCGGAATTCCTGCTGGAGCAGTTCGACCTGCCGCCCGCGGCGCTGTACCGCGTCAACGGGCCGGTCAACCTCGTGCGCCTGAACGAGCTGATCGACCAGACCGATGCGCCGACCCTGCGCTTCCCCCCTTCGAACCCGGCTGGCCGCGGGCCCTGCGTCGCGGCAAGAGCTTCTTCGAGCAGATCCGCAAGGGCGACGTGCTGCTGCACCATCCCTTCGAGAGCTTCGAGCCGGTGGTGGAGTTCCTGCGCGAGGCGGTCGAGGATCCGGACGTGCTGTCCATCCGGCTGACCATCTATCGCACCGGCAGCCAGTCCGTGCTGATGGACCTGCTGATCGAGGCCGCGCGCCGCGGCAAGGAAGTGATGGCGGTGGTGGAGCTCAAGGCCCGCTTCGACGAAGAGGCCAACATCAACTGGGCCGAGCGGCTGGAAGCGGTGGGGGCGCAGGTGGTGTACGGCATCGTCGGCTACAAGACCCACGCCAAGCTCTTGATGATCACGCGGCGCGAAGGCGGCAAGCTGCGCCGCTACGCGCACTTCTCGACCGGCAACTACAACCCCAAGACGGCGCGCTTCTACACGGACTTCGGTCAGCTCACCGCCGACGCCGACCTCACGCACGACGTCGACCACGTCTTCCGCCAACTGGCCTCGCTGGGCAATGCCAAGCCGACGCGCCGCCTCCTGCTCGCACCGTTCAGCATGCATTCGCGCATGGTGGCGATGGTGAATCGCGTGGAGCAGTCGGCGCGCGAAGGCCGCACGGCGCGGCTGGTGCTGAAGGTCAACGCGCTGACCGATCACGAGCTGATTGCCGCGCTGCTCAGCGCCGGCAAGGCCGGTGCGCGCATCGACCTCATCGTGCGCGGCGCCTGCATGCTGCCGCCGGGCCTGCCGGGCGTGAGCGAGAACATCGTCGTGCGCTCGGTCGTCGGCCGCTTCCTCGAGCACTCGCGCATCTGCTATTTCCGCTGGGGCGACACGGACGCCGACGAAGCGCTCTATCTCTCCAGCGCGGACTGGATGAGCCGCAACATGTTCCGCCGCATCGAGGTGGCCTGGCCCGTGCTGGACGCCAAGCTGCGCCAGCGCGTCATCGACGAAGGCCTGCAGCCCTATCTGCACGACAACCTGGATGCCTGGCAGCTCGGCCCGGACGGGCGCTCGCACCGCCTGGCGATCGAGGGCGGCGTGAGCGCCCAGCAGGCGCTGATGGCGCGCTCGGCCTGGACACCCTGACATGGACCTGATCCTCTGGCGCCATGCCGAGGCTGAATTGCTCCGCGAGGGCGGACAAGACATCGATCGCGCGCTGACCGCCAAGGGCGAGCGCCAGGCGCAGCGCATGGCGCAGTGGCTCAACCAGCGCATGGCGGAGACCACGCGCATTCTTGTCAGCCCGGCGGTGCGCACGCAATCGACCGCCAAGGCGCTGGGGCGGGATTTCCGTACCGTGCCGAGTCTCGCGCCGGATGCCGACGTTGAAGCGCTGCTGCACGCATCGCGCTGGCCGCGTTCTTCCGAACCGGTGCTGATCATCGGCCATCAGCCCACGCTGGGCCTGTTGGCGGCGCGGCTGCTGTGCGGGCACGATCAGCCTTGGGCTCTCAAGAAGGGTGCCGTCTGGTGGCTGCGTTCGCGCGAGCGCGAAGGGCACTTCGAAGTGGTGCTGCAGGCCGTGCAATCGGTGGACTGTCTCTGAGGATTGCTGCCTAATCCCTTCTTGCCGCGGGCTCGCTGCGTTCATTACTTACGCAGATCACACATGATGCGAAGGCCCTCGGCGGACCAGAATCCGAGTTTGCGTTTGCGTTCATAGCCCGCGCCACAAGAGGAGACGACCCCATGTCCAGCAGCCCCAGCAGCGTCACCGCCCCCAAGCCGCCGCTCTACCGCTCGCTCTACTTCCAGGTCATTTGCGCGGTGCTGATTGGCATCCTGCTCGGCTGGCTCTATCCGCAGAGCGGCGCGGCCATGAAGCCGCTGGGCGACGGCTTCATCAAGCTGATCAAGATGATGATCGCGCCGATCATCTTCTGCACCGTGGTGCTGGGCATCGCGGGCATGGAAGACATGAAGAAGGTCGGCAAGACCGGCGGCCTTGCGATTCTTTACTTTGAGGTCGTCAGCACCGTCGCGCTGATCATCGGCCTGATCCTCGTGAACGTGATGAAGCCGGGCGAGGGCATGAACGTCGACCCCGCCACCATCGACACCAAGGCCGTCACGCAGTACACCGAGACCAAGATGGAAGGCGTGGTGGACTTCATCCTCCACGTCATTCCCAACACCCTGGTCGACCCCTTCGCCAAGGGCGAGGTGCTGCAGGTGCTGGTGATCGCCGTGCTGTTCGGCTTTGCGCTGCACCGCTTCGGCGGCAAGGGCACGCTGGTGTTCGACGGCATCGAGAAGCTCTCGCACGTGCTGTTCGTGATGGTCGGCTACATCATGAAGCTGGCCCCGATCGGCGCCTTTGGCGCGATGGCCTTCACGGTGGGCAAGTACGGCCTCGGTTCGCTGGTCTCGATGGGCAAGCTGATGGGCTCGTTCTACCTGACCTGCCTGATCTTCATCTTCCTGGTGCTGGGCACGATCGCGAAGTTCCACGGCTTCTCGGTCTGGCGCTTCATCAAGTACATCCGCGAGGAACTGCTGATCGTGCTGGGCACGTCTTCGTCCGAGTCGGTGCTGCCGCGCATGATGGAGAAGATGGAGCGCCTGGGCGTCAAGAAGACGACCGTGGGACTGGTGATCCCGACGGGCTACTCCTTCAACCTCGACGGCACGTCCATCTACCTGACGATGGCTGCGGTCTTCATCGCGCAGGCCACCAACACGCCGATGACGCTCACGCAGGAGCTGACGCTGATCGGCGTGGCCATCCTCACCTCCAAGGGCGCCGCTGGCGTGACCGGCAGCGGCTTCATCGTGCTGGCGGCCACGCTGGGCGCGGTGGGTCACGTGCCGGTGGCGGGCATCGCGCTGATCCTGGGCATTGACCGTTTCATGTCCGAGGCGCGCGCGCTGACCAACCTGATCGGCAACGGCGTGGCCACGGTCGTCGTCGGCAAATGGACCGGCGACCTGGACGAGCAGCGCATGAAGACGGTGCTGGGCGGCGGCGAGGGCGACTGGAGCGAGGCCGCCGAAGACGAGGCGATGAAGAAGACCGACTGATCAAAGATCTGTCGGGAGCCGGGCCTCAGCTGAGGCTCAGCTCCAGCACACTGCTGCGCGCCCAGGCTTCGAGCTCTTCGCGCAGCAGGTACAGCGTGCGCGGGTTCTCGTGCATCCAGGCGCGCGGCAGGCGCAGCGCGACCTTGTGGTCGACGTGCGTGAGCTGCAGCGCGCGGGTGGAGACCGAATCGCGGCCGTGGTGGATGAGCACCGCCAGGCGCAGTGCCAGCAGCTGCCACAGGAAAGCCTCGTCGCGCATCGCGGCATCCATCTTGCGCAGGCCGCCGCGCTGGCCGAGTGCCAGTTCGCCCAGGCGGCGCAGCTGGTTCTGCGAGAAGCCCGGCGCGTCCACATGGGCCAGCAAGTAGGCCGTGTGGCGGTGGTGGTCGTGGTGGGAGACCATCATGCCCATCTCGTGCAAGGCCGCGGCCCAGCCGATTTCGCGGCGAGCTTCGCGCGGGGCCTGCGGCTGCAGCTTGCGGTGCAGGCTCATGGCCAGGTTCTGCACGCGCGTGGCCTGCGCCACGTCCACGCCGAAACGCTGCTGCAGCGCCAGTACCGAGGCCTCGCGCATGTCCAGCCGCGGCGTTTCGCCGTCGTGGTCGCCCAACCGTTCGGCCAGGTCGAAGATCACGCCCTGGCGCAACGCGCCCTTGGCCGGCAGCAGCTCGTTGATGCCGAACTGCGTGAGCAGGGTGTAGAGGATGCACAGGCCACCGGCCACGACGGGGCGGCGATCCTCCTTCAGGCCGGGCAGGCGCAGCGCGTCCACATGGCCGGCTTCGAGCGCGCGGTCCATGCACCAGCGCAGCGCGGCCGGCGTGATGCGGCCATCGGTCATGCCCGATGCGGCCAGCACTTGCGAAACGGCGCCCACGGTGCCCGAAGAACCCAGCGCCTGCTTCCAGCGCGAGGGCGTGTAGATGGAGAGCGCTTCTTCCAGCTCCGCACCGGCCGCGATCTGCGCCTGGCGGAAGGCCTCGGCCGTCAGCTTGCCATCGGGGAAGAAGCGCACGGACAGGCCCACGCTGCCGACCTGGAAGGACTCGGCCTGCTCGGGCTGCAGGCCGCGACCCAGGATCATCTCCGTGCTGCGGCCGCCGATGTCGATCACCAGGCGCGGCTGGCGCGAGACCTGCAGCCGGGCCACGCCGGCGTAGATCAGGCGCGCTTCTTCACGGCCCGAGATCACTTCGATGGGAAAGCCCAGCGCGGCTTCAGCGCGGGCCAGGAACTCATCGCGGTTGCGCGCCTCGCGCAGCGTCTGCGTGGCCACGGCGCGCACGCGCTCGGGTGCGAAGCCGCGCAGGGCGTCGGCGAACTTGTGCAGGCAGGTCAGGCCGCGCTGCATCGCTTCTTCGGTCAGGCGGCTGGCGGCATCCAGGCCTGCGCCGAGCCGCACGGATTCCTTCAGGTAGAGCCGGCGCCGGTACTGTCCTGCGCTCAGATGGGCCACTTCCAGGCGGAAGCTGTTGGAGCCCATGTCGATGGCTGCAAGCGCGGGTACGGCGGGGGCAATCAATGTCATGGCCGGCATTGTCGGGGCAAATCTGCAAGAATCCCGCCGCTCGAAACAACGCCCGCGGAGCGAACGACATCATGCTGGAACAAGACGTGAAGAGCCTGGTGCCCGGCAAGGACTTCAACCGCCGCGACTTCGTGCAGACGGCCGTGGGCACGGGTTTTGCCGCCGCCGTGCTGCCGGTGGGCGCCGAGACCATCAAGACCGACAGCGACGGGCTGGAGACCGGCGAGGTCTTCATCCCCGTGGGCGACTTCAAGATGCCCGCCTACCGCGCTGTGCCTGTTGCAAGCTCGGGCAAGAAGAACCTGCCGGTGGTGCTCGTCATCAGCGAGATCTTCGGCGTGCACGAGCACATTGCCGACGTGGCGCGGCGCTTTGCCAAGCTGGGCTACATGGCGATTGCGCCCGAGCTTTTCGTGCGCCAGGGCGATGCAGGCTCCTTCGGCGAGATCGCCAAGCTGATGAGCGAGGTCATCGCCAAGGTGCCCGATGCCCAGGTGATGGGCGACCTGGACGCCACCGTGGCCTGGGCGAAGACGCAGGGCGCCGACACCAGCAAGCTGGCCATCACGGGCTTTTGCTGGGGCGGGCGCATCACCTGGCTCTACGCCGAGCACAACCCGGGCGTGAAGGCCGGTGTGGCCTGGTACGGCCGCCTGCTGGGCCCGACCGATCCGCTGCACCCGAGCCATCCGATCGACGGCGTCAGCCATCTGCATGCGCCGGTGCTGGGCCTGTACGGCGGTGCCGACACGGGCATCCCTGTTGACACGGTTGATAAGATGAAAGCAGCTCTGGCTCAAGGCTCCCTGGCCGCGCGCAAGAGCGAGTTCGTGGTCTATCCCGACACGCCCCATGCCTTCAATGCCGACTACCGGCCCAGCTACCGCAAGGAAGCGGCCGAGGACGGCTGGAAACGCCTTCAGGCCTGGTTCAAGGCCAACGGCGTCGCTTGACTGACGCACACTGAATGAATCGAAGAACCGCGCTGAGGGAACCCGGCGCGGTTTTTGTTTGAACATGACCCTTGCCTACATCCTCTTGGCCACCTTCGTCGGCGGCCTGCTCTCGGTGACCATCGCGGCCAGCCTGACCGTGGGCCTGCTCGGGCGCGTGGTCAAGCACCTGGTGAGCCTCTCGACCGGCGTGCTGCTGGGCACGGCGTTGATGAACATCCTGCCCGAGGCCTTCGAGAGCGGCGCCAAGCCGCAGGGCCTGTTCCTGACCCTGCTGGGCGGGCTGATGTTCTTCTTCCTGCTGGAGAAGGCGGAGCTGTACCGCCACACCCACCACCACGAGGGCGACGGGCACCACCATCACCACCACTTCGACGAGGAGCAGGCCGGGCGCGGCGGCTTCTCGGTGCTGGTGGGCGATTCGATCCACAACTTCTGCGACGGCATCATCATCGCCGCGGCCTTCCTGGCGGACCACCACCTGGGCCTGGTCACGGCGCTGGCCATCATCGCCCACGAGATTCCGCAGGAGGTGGGCGACTACATCGTGCTGCTTAACGCCGGCTTCTCGCGGGCCAAGGCGCTGATGTTCAACGCCCTCTCGGGCTTCGCGGCCTGCCTGGGTGGTCTGGTTGGCTACTTCGTGGTCGGCCCGTGGGAAAGCCTGTTCCCGTACCTGCTGGTGGCGGCCTCATCGAGCTTCATCTATGTCTCGGTGGCCGACCTGATCCCGCAGCTGCAGCGCCGTTTGCCGCTGCGCGAGACCGGCTGGCAGCTGTTCTGGCTGGCGGCCGGCCTGGCCCTGGTGACCGTGATCGCGCAGCTGGGCGGGCACTGAGCCCGCCAACGCGCGAATTCAGCGCAAGCTCAGCGCACGACGAGCACCGGGATCTTGCAGTGCGTCAGCACCTTCTGGGTTTCGCTGCCCAGCAGCAGGGCGGTGACGCCGCGGCGGCCGTGCGATGACATCACGATCAAGTCGCACTGCTTGTCGGTGGCGTGCTCGATGATCGATTCCCAGGGATGCAGGCCTTCGACCGTCACGGCCTCGCAGGGGATGTCGGCGCTGCGCGCCGCATCCAGCACCGCCTTGACTCGCTCCTGAGCGATGCGCTCCTGCGCGTCGAAGAACTCCTGTGGCGGCGTGGGCTGCATCTCGGAGACGGCGCTGTAGGGGAAGGGCTCCTTCACGCAGATCGTGAAGAGCTGGGCGCTGTGGATGCGCGCCAAGCCGATGGCGGTGTTGACGGACTTGGCCGTGAGATCAGAGCCGTCAGTCGGAACCAGGATTCGCTTGAACATGATGGGCCTCCTTTCGCAGGACCATCTTGGCCCGATCAACTGCTCTTGGCAATCGGACGGAGCGGATCGCTCGACCATTCACTCCAGGAACCGGGGTAAAGAGCCGCGCCTTCGAGACCGGCGTAGGACATCGCCAACAAGTTATGACAGGCGGTGACGCCTGAGCCGCACTGGTGCACGGTTTGCGCTGCAGCATGAGGGGCCAGCAGAGGCGCAAATTCGGCGCGCAGCTGTTCGGGCGACTTGAAGCGGCCGTCCTCGGCCAGGTTCAGCTTGAAGAGGCGGTTGGCGGCGCCGGGGATGTGGCCGGCCTGCTTGTCCAGTGGCTCGACCTCGCCTCGGAAGCGTTCCGGCGCGCGAGCGTCGATCAGGCGCACGTTGCCGAGCCTGGCCTGCAGCGTGTCGGCATCGATGGACGCCACGAGCGCTTCGCCGAGCTCGAAATCGCCATCCTTCACTGGCGGCAGTTCGGTCGTCAGCGGCCCTTGCTTGCCGCCGTCGAGCACGGCCGCGTTGGCATGGCCGATCCAGCGCAGCATCCACCACAGCCGCGCGGCGTACATACCGCCTTGGGCGTCGTAGGCCACGACCTGCGTGTTCTTGCTCAGGCCCAACGCGCGCAAGCGAGCAGCAAAGGCGGCACGATCGGGCAGCGGGTGGCGGCCGTTCGTGCCGCTCTTGGGGCCGCTCAGGTCGCGGTCCAGGTGCAGGTAGTGCGCGCCGGACATGTGGCCGGCGGCGTACGCGCGTTCACCGGCGTCGGTGTCGCTGAGGTCGAAGCTCACGTCGATCAGCAGCATGTCGGGGCGCAGCTGTTCAAAGGGGATCAGGGTGTTGAAGAAGCTCGTCATGGTTCGCTCACGGAATGTTGGCTGTCCGGCGGCGTGGTTCGTGCACGCAGCAGCGTGGCGGCCAGGCCTGCACCGAGGATCAGCACGATGCCGAGCCACGCGGACGGCGTGACCGGATCGGCAAACAGCACCAGGCCCCAGACGCAGGAGAACACGATGCCCAGGTAGGCCAGGCAGGCGTTGACCAGCGGCTTGCCCACGGCGTAGGCGCGCGTCATGCACAGCTGGGCTCCCGTGGCAGGCACGCCCACGCCGAGCAGCAGGGCCACGCCCTGGAGTGTGTGCGGGTGAAAGCCGCCCTCGGCAACCAGGGCCGTGAGCGCGCCAGCCAGCGCCCCGCCGGCCGAGAAGTAGAAGACCGTGCGCGATTCCGGCTCGCCCACGCGGCCCAGAGCCGTGACCTGCAGGTAGGCCACCGCCGAGAGCATGCCCGAGGCCAGGCCGGCCAGGCCATAGACCGCCTGGCTGGAATCGAAGGTGGGCCGCAGGATCAGCGCCACGCCGAGAAAACCGAGCAGGATGGCGGCGACCAGCCGTCCGTCGACGCGCCGAGCGCCCATCAGCACCGCGCCGCCGAGCAAGAAGAAGGCCATCCAGATGCTGGACATGTAGTTCAGCGTCATGGCCGTGGCCAGCGGCAGCCGGCTGATCGCGTAGAACCACAGCGACAGCGCGATCACGCCCGAGAGGCTGCGCCAGAAGTGCATGGCCGGCACCTGGGTCTTGAGCGAGACACCGCTCACGCGGCTCATCACGCCCAGCGCAATCATGCCCACGAGGCCGCGGTACATGACGATCTCGCCGGGGCCGTAGTAGCTGGAGGCGAGCTTGACGCACACGCCCATGATCGAGAACAGCAGCGTTGCCGCCACCATGAGCAGCGGGGCCGACATCAGGCTTCGATCGCCAGTTCTTTGCGATACCACTCGTGGAAGTGCTGCATGCCGTCTTCCATCGGGCTCTGGTACGGGCCGACCTCGTTGTCGCCGCGCTCCATCAGGGCCTTGCGGCCGGCATCCATGCGCAGGGCGATCTCGTCGTCCTCCACGCAGGTCTCCATGTAGGCGGCCTGGTGGGCTTCGACGAACTCGCGCTCGAAGGCGGCGATTTCCTCGGGGTAATAGAACTCCACCATGTTGAGCGTCTTCTGCGGGCCCTTGGGGAAGAGCGTGGAGACGACCAGCACGTGCGGATACCACTCGACCATGATGTGCGGGTAGTAGGTCAGCCAGACCGCGCCTTTCTCAGGCGCCTGGCCTTCGCGGAAGCGCAGCAGCTGCTCGTGCCAACGCTCGTAGACGGGCGAGCCGGGCTTGGCCAGCTCCTTGTTCACGCCCACCGTCTGCACCGAATGGTGGCGGCCGAACTCCCAGCTGAGGTCTTCGCAGGTGACGAACTGGCCCAGGCCCGGGTGGAAGGGGCCGACGTGGTAGTCCTCGAGGTAGACCTCGATGAAGGTCTTCCAGTTGTAGTCGCACTCGTGCATGTGGACCTTGTCGAGCACGTAGCCGTCAAAGTTCAGCAGCGAGCGGGTGTCACCCGTCATGCCGGTCAGGTGGGCCGCCACATCATGGCCGTTGTCCTCGAACAGCAGGCCGTTCCATTCGGTCAGCTTGTAGTTGTTGAGGTTCAGGCAAGGGTCGCTCTCGAAGTGCGGGGCACCGATCAGCTCGCCCTTCAGGTCATACGTCCAGCGGTGCAGCGGGCAGACGATGTTGGAGCGCGTGTTGCCGCGCCCGCGCAGCATCAGGGCCTGGCGGTGGCGGCAGACGTTGGAAATCAGCTCCAGACCCTGCGGCGTACGCACGAGCGTGCGACCCTCGCCCTCCTGCGGAAGGGCAAGGTAGTCGCCCACCTCGGGGACGGCCAGGGCATGGCCGATGTAGCGCGGGCCTGTGGCGAAGAGCGTTTCCTGTTCGCGGCGGAACAGGGCTTCATCGAAATAGGCGGAAACCGGCAGCTGGGTGTTGCTGCGCTGAAACTGCGACGGCGTAAAGCTCAGGTCGGACATGATCCAAGAGGTTCTTTCCAGAAACCAATGTCAACCCCCCGGCAGTGCTGATGGGGCGCGGAGCCTGGTCGGGGGACCGGACTCCCTGCTGGGTTTGTGTGAGGCAAGAACAAGCCACGCGAACCACCATCGGGCGCGCGTGGCGCGGTTCGGCCCTGTAGCAGACCGAAGGGTGGGATTGTAGCCGGCTGTCGAATGTCAAGCCTGAGGTGCCGATTTCCATTCGCACCCCCATTTCGCGTGGTCAGACAGTCACAAGTTGAAGCCGGGCGACCGTTGCGGGGCCAATACAATCCCGGGCTGCCTATGACAGTCAATCGCAAGACAGTTTCCGCCCAGAGTGGACCGGCCGCTCCCGCCAGCTACGAAGCTGCGCTGGACGAGTTGGAACGCCTGGTCGCCGCCATGGAAGGCCAGCAACTGCCGCTCGAGCAGCTGCTGGAAAGCTACAAGCGCGGCGCGGAGCTGTTGTCGTTCTGTCGGGGCAGGCTGCAGGCCATAGAACAGCAAGTCAAGGTCCTGGACAGCGAGAGCTTGAAGACGGAAGAGGATTTCTGAGGGTGGAAGCAGGTCATTTCGAACAATGGGTCCGGCGCGCGCTGGACCAAGTGGAGCAGTCGCTGGACGCCCACGTGCCGGCAGATTCGCCGGCCGGCCTGGGCGAGGCGATGCGCTACTCGGTGCTGGGCGGCGGCAAGCGTCTGCGTGCGCTCCTGGTCCTGGCGGCCTGCGAGGCGGTGCAGGGTCAGACGGAGGCCGCCATGCGCGCGGCCTGCGCGGTCGAGCTGATCCACGCCTATTCGCTGGTCCATGACGACATGCCCTGCATGGACGACGACGTGATGCGCCGCGGCAAGCCCACGGCCCACGTGCAGTTCGGTGAAGCCCAGGCCATGCTGGCCGGCGACGCCATGCAGGCCCTGGCGTTCGAGGTGCTCACGCCGGATGCCGGCGTCGAGCCGGCCCTGCAGGCCCGCCTGTGCTCGCTGCTGGCCCGTTCGGCCGGCCACGCGGGCATGGCCGGCGGCCAGGCCATCGACCTGGCCCATGTGGGCAAGAGCCTGGACGAAGCCACCTTGCGCGACATGCACCGCCGCAAGACCGGCTGCCTGCTGCAGGCCAGCGTGATGATGGGCGCCGCCTGCGGTCCCATCAGCCCGGCGGCCTCGGAAGCGCTGTCGCAATACGGCGCCGCCCTCGGCCTGGCCTTCCAGGTCGTGGACGACATCCTGGACGTGACGCAGGACTCCGCCGTGCTGGGCAAGACGGCTGGCAAGGACCTGGACGCCAACAAACCTACCTACGTCAGCATCATGGGCCTGGATTCGGCCCGTGTGCTGGCGCAACAATTGCGGGACGAGGCCCACCGGGCCCTGGCCGCGAGCGGACTCACCCATACGGCAAGTCTGGCCCTGCTGGCTGACATGGTCGTCGAGCGCGAAAGCTGAAGCGATGAAGCTTCGCTACAACTGAACGGAAGGCGCGGCATGGATTTCCCGCTTCTGCAGACCATCAATTCCCCGGCCGATCTGCGACGCCTGCCGCGTTGCGACCTGCCCAAGGTGGCCGATGAGCTGCGTGCCTATGTGCTGGATTCGGTCTCCCAGACCGGCGGCCACCTGGGCTCCAACCTGGGCACGGTCGAGCTGACCGTGGCCCTGCACTACGTCTACGACACGCCGAACGACCGGCTGGTGTGGGACGTGGGCCACCAGACCTACCCGCACAAGGTGTTGACTGGCCGGCGCGAGCGCATGGGCGGCCTGCGCCAGCTCGGCGGCATCAGCGGCTTCCCGCTGCGCACCGAGAGCGAGTACGACACTTTCGGCACCGGCCATTCCAGCACCTCCATCTCCGCTGCCCACGGCATGGCCATGGCGGCCAAGCTCAAGGGCGAGGATCGCAAGGCGGTGGCCATCATCGGCGACGGCGCCATGACGGCCGGCATGGCCTTCGAGGCGCTCAACAACGCCGGCGTGCCCCATGGCGGCCTGCTGGGCGACATGCTCGTCATCCTGAACGACAACGACATGTCCATCAGCCCGCCCGTGGGCGCGCTGAACCGCTACCTGGCCCGGCTGATGAGCGGCAAGTTCTACGCCAAGGCCCGCGAAGGCGCCAAGAGCCTGCTGCGCGACACGCCGCTGTACGAGATGGCGCGCCGCTTCGAAGAGCACACCAAGGGCATGGTCGTGCCCAGCACGATCTTCGAGGAGTTCGGCTTCAACTACGTGGGCCCGATCGACGGCCACGACCTGGAGTCGCTCATCCCCACGCTGGAGAACCTGCGCAGCAAGCCCGGCCCGCAGTTCCTGCACGTCGTCACCAAGAAGGGCGCCGGCTACAAGCTGGCCGAAGCCGATCCGGTCAAGTACCACGCGGCCTCCGGCAAGTTCGACCCGGCCGTCGGTTTCGTCAAGCCTGCCACGCCGCCCAAGACCACCTTCACGCAAGTCTTCGGCGATTGGCTGTGCGACATGGCCGAGCAGGACGAGCGCCTGGTCGGCATCACGCCGGCCATGCGCGAAGGCTCGGGCATGGTGGAGTTCCACCAGCGCTTCCCCAAGCGCTACTACGACGTGGGCATCGCCGAGCAGCATTCGGTCACCTTCGCCGCCGGCCTGGCCTGCGAGGGCCTGAAGCCCGTCGTCGCGATCTATTCCACCTTCCTGCAGCGCGCCTACGACCAACTGATCCACGACGTCGCCCTGCAGAACCTGCCGGTCGTCTTCGCGCTGGACCGCGCCGGCCTCGTCGGTGCCGATGGCGCCACGCACGCTGGCAACTACGACATCGCCTACACGCGCTGCATTCCCAACATGGCCGTGCTCACGCCGGCCGATGAAAACGAATGCCGCCAGGCGCTGTACACCGCCTTCCAGCACGACGGCCCGTCCACGGTGCGCTACCCGCGGGGTGCAGGCGCAGGCGTCGTGCAGCAGAAGCAGATGGTGGCGCTGGCCTGGGGCAAGGGCGAAGTCCGCCGCACCGGCACGCGGGTGGCCATCCTGGCCTTCGGCACGCTGCTGTATCCGGCGCTCAAGGCGGCCGAGGCACTGGACGCCACGGTGGCCAACATGCGTTTCGCCAAGCCGCTGGACGTCGATCTCGTCCTTGAACTGGCCCGCACGCACGACAGCATCGTCACCGTCGAAGACGGCTGCATCATGGGCGGCGCCGGCTCGGCCGTGCTCGAAACCCTGCACGCCGCCGGGCTGAACCTGCCCGTGCTGCAACTCGGCCTGCCCGACGATTTCATCGAGCATGGCGACCCCGCCAAGCTGATGAGCCGCTGCGGCCTGGACGCCACCGGCATCGAGCAATCCATCCTCAAGCGCTTCGGCGCGCGGCCGCAGCTCGTGAAGCCTGCGGCGAATCTTTAAGACCTTGCCTGGGCGGGGATGAAGCAAAGCTGTCATCCTTCGCACCGTTATGAACCAAGTCACCAGCAGCCTGCACATCCCCGACACCCAAAGCGAACGCGACGAGCGGCACATCGCCATCCAGCGCGTCGGGGTCAAGGACGTGCGCTACCCGCTGCAAGTCATCGTCGGCAAAAAGGTCCAGGCCACCGTCGGCCAATGGACGCTCGACGTGGCCCTGCCGGCCGAGAAGAAGGGCACGCACATGTCGCGCTTCGTGGCCTGGCTCGAAGCGCTGGAAGCGCCGCTCGACCCCGGCTCGCTGCGTGACCTGCACGCGCAGATGCTGGAAAAGCTGACCGCCACGGAAGGCCGCATCGAGGTCCGCTTCCCCTTCTTCATCAAGAAGCGCGCGCCGGTCTCGGGCATCGAAAGCATGCTGGACTACCAAGGCGCGCTGATCAGCGAAACCCGCGGCGGCAAGACGACGGTGTGGTCCGAAGTGGCCGTGCCGGTCAAGAGCCTGTGCCCCTGCTCCAAGGAAATCTCCGACTACGGCGCCCACAACCAGCGCTCGCTGGTGACGATCCGCGCCGAGCTCAAGAGCAGCGAGATCGGCTGGACCGAACTCGTGCGCTTCGCCGAGGAAAGCGCCTCCAGCGAGGTCTGGCCGCTGCTCAAGCGCGCCGATGAAAAGTGGATCACCGAGCACGCCTACGAGAACCCCAAGTTCGTCGAGGACCTGATCCGTGACGTGGCGCTGCGCCTGAACGCCGATGCGCGTATCGGTGCCTATGCGGTGGATGTCGAGAACTTCGAGTCGATTCACAACCACAGCGCTTACGCGCGCATCGAACGCGCCTGATCCTCTTCATGCACGATTGCGCCGCGGCGTCGCGGCGCTGACAATCTGCCTCCTCACAACGTGATCGCGAGGAGGCACCATGAAGTTTCCGAAGATCGTGAAGAGCGGCGTCTTGCTGGCAGGATGCCTTTGCGTGGCGATGGCGCTGGCCGCCGACAAGGCCAAGACAGCCAAGCCCGCCGCGCCACCTGACGAGAAGGCCGCCATGGAGCTCATGGCCAAGGCCGCAACACCCGGCGAGGGACACCAGAAGCTTGAACCGCTGGCCGGCAATTTCGACGTCAAGGTCAAGGCCTGGATGGATCCGAAGAAGCCGCCCGAGGAGAGCACGGCCACGGCCACCCGCAAGTGGATCCTCGGCAACCGCTTCCTGCAGGAAGACTACACCGGCACGTTCATGGGCCAGCCCTTCAACGGCCTGGGCTTCCAGGGCTACGACAACGTCACCAAGCGCTATGTCGGAACCTGGATGGACACCATGGGCACGGGCCTGATGACTTCCGAAGGCAAGCTCGACGGCAAGGCGCTCAAGCTCACCGGCATGGCGCCCGATCCGATGGCGGGCAAGAACGAGAGCTATCGCATGACCATCACCCTCGTCGACAAGGACCACCACACCATCGAGATGTGGGGCAAGGGCCCGGACGGCAAGCCGATGAAGTGGATGGAGCTGGCCTACACGCGCAAGCCCTGATCGCGGCTCAGACGCTCTGCAGGCGCTTGCCCAGCGCCTGCGCCTGCTTTCTTGCCAGCGCCGTCAGCAGTTCCGCCAAGGGCTGCGCCGGCCGGTGCTGCGGCCGCAGGATGCTCACGCGGTAAGGCACCGAGACCGAGAAGCGCCGCAGGTTCAGGCCGGCGCTCGCGCAGGCCAGCGCCGTCAGCGGATTGACCAAAGCGATGCCGACGCCGCACGCCACCATCGCGCACACGGCGACCGCGCTGTGCGTCTCGGCCACCAGGCGCCGCTCGACGCCGGCCGCCTGGAAGATGGCGTCGAACTGCGCACGGTACGGGTCGCCTTCGGCCAGGCTGACGAAGGGCTGGCCGGCGAAGTCGCGTGGGGTCAGGCGCTTCTTGGCCAGCAGGGCGTGGCCGGTGGGCAGCACGCAGACCTCGTCCAGCGCCAGCAGCGGTTCCAGCTCGGTGCCGGGCGGCGCCTGCGTGGCTTCGGAAAAGCCGAGGTCGAAGCGCTGGGCGCTCATCCATTCCTCCAGCAGCGGGGATTCCTGCGGCGTGATCGAGAGCGCGGCGCCCGGGTGGCGATCGAGCAGTTCGCGGCAGGCCAGCGGCAGCAGGGCGTGGGCCAGGGCGGGCAGGCTCAGCAGCGAAAGCCGCTCGCCGGACGCCCGGCCCAGCTCCGCCGCTCGACTGACCACGCGCTCCAGCCCCTGGTAGCTGCGTTGCACCTCGTCGAACAGGGCCAGCGCCCGGGCCGTGGCCTTGAGCCGGCCCTTGTGGCGCTCGAAGAGGGCGTAGCCCAGCAACTGCTCCAGGCGCGCCAGCTCGCGGCTGATGGTGGGCTGGGAGGTGTGGAGCAGGGCGGCGGCGCCGGTCACCCCGCCGGCCGTCATCACGGCGCGGAAGACCTCGACATGGCGGTGAGTCACATGCATATCAGGATTGAATCACATCTGGATATCAAAGCATTTGATTGAATGAACTGCGGCAGGCATGCTCCTGGCCATCCCAAAGGAACTGACGACCATGGCCAACCCCTTCCGCCCCGAACGACTGCAAGCCCTCGCCGCCACGCACGGTACGCCGCTGTGGGTGTACGACGTCGCCACCATCACTGCGCGCATCGCGGCGCTCAAGAGCTTCGACACCATCCGTTTCGCGCAGAAGGCCTGCTCCAACACGCACATCCTGCGGCTGATGCGCGAGCAGGGCGTCAAGGTCGATTCGGTCTCGCGTGGCGAGGTGCTGCGTGCGCTGGCGGCCGGCTTCCAGCCTGGCGGCCTGCACTCCGACATCGTCTTCACCGCCGACTTGATGGATCACGAGACGCTGGCCACGGTCGTGCAGCACAAGGTGCCGGTCAACGTCGGCTCCATCGACATGCTGCGCCAGCTCGGTGCTGCTTCGCCCGGCCATCTGGTGTGGCTGCGCATCAACCCCGGCTTCGGCCACGGCCACAGCAACAAGACCAACACCGGCGGCGAGCACAGCAAGCACGGCATCTGGCACACGGAGCTGGGCGCGGCGCTGGACGTGATCCGCGAGCAGGGCCTGGAGCTCGTGGGCCTGCACATGCACATCGGCTCGGGCGTCGATTACAGCCACCTGGCTAACGTGTGCGATGCCATGGTCGACTTGGTGCGCCGCACGAAAGCGGCCGGCCACGACTTGCACGCGATCTCTGCTGGCGGCGGCCTGTCGATTCCCTACCGTGAAGGCGGTGCAACGATCGACACGGCACATTACTTCAGCCTCTGGGACGCAGCGCGCAAGGAAGCCGAGCAACTGGTGGGCCACGGCCTCACCCTGGAGATCGAGCCCGGCCGCTACCTGGTGGCCGAGAGCGGTGTCCTGCTGACGGAAGTGCGTGCCACCAAGAATGCCGGCCAAAACCATTTCGTGCTCGTGGATGCTGGCTTCTCCGAGCTGATGCGGCCGGCCATGTACGGCAGCTTCCATGCGATGAGCCTCATCCCGCGTGGCGGCAAGGCGGGCGAACTGCGCGCAGAGCGCCCGACCGTCGTTGCCGGCCCGCTGTGCGAATCGGGCGATGTGTTCACGCAAGAAGACGGCGGCGTGGTCGCACCACGCCTGCTGCCGGCTGCCGATGTAGGAGACCTGCTCGTCATCCACGACACCGGCGCCTACGGCGCTTCCATGTCCAGCAACTACAACTCGCGCCCCCTGGCGGCCGAGGTGCTGGTGCAGGGCGCTTCAGACCGTGTCATCCGCCGCCGTCAGACGGTCGAGGAGCTGCTGGCGCTGGAAGCGTGACGCGACTGTGACGCCGGGCCGATAGGCCAAGCCAATCACGCCGATTGGGACATTCAACCCTGCTGGGTGGGACGAGTCGATAAGATTCGTTCCATCATCAACCCACCCAGCTACCAAGGGAATTGCAATGTCTCTGATCAACACCCAAGTCCAACCGTTCAAGGCCCAGGCTTACCTCAACGGCAAGTTCATCGAGGTCACGGAAGCGAACCTCAAGGGCAAGTGGTCCGTGCTGATCTTCATGCCGGCTGCCTTCACCTTCAACTGCCCGACGGAAATCGAAGACGCGGCCGACAACTACGCTGAATTCCAGAAGCTCGGCGCCGAGGTCTACATCGTCACGACCGACACGCACTTCTCGCACAAGGTCTGGCACGAAACCTCGCCGGCCGTTGGCAAGGCCAAGTTCCCCCTGGTCGGCGACCCCACCCACGCCCTGACCAACGCCTTCGGCGTGCACATCCCGGAAGAAGGCCTGGCCCTGCGCGGCACCTTCGTGATCAACCCGGAAGGCGTGATCAAGACCGCTGAAGTCCACGACAACGCCATCGCCCGCGACGTCAAGGAAACCGTCCGCAAGGTCCGCGCCGCCAAGTACGTGGCCGAGCACCCGGGCCAGGTCTGCCCTGCCAAGTGGAACGAAGGCGCCAAGACGATCACCCCGTCGCTGGACCTGGTCGGCAAGATCTAACGGTCCATTCAAGCTGATTTCGATCCAGTGATCGACATCAACTCCGCAAGTCCCCCGGGGCTTGCGGACCTCAGCGAAGCGATCAAGCTACGCTGAGAGCGTCAGGAGCAATCTGGCGTTCTCAGGGTGGCTGGAGCAGCCACATCTGAACAGGAGAAGAACGCCATGCTCGACGACAACCTCAAAGCCCAACTCGCCGCCTACCTCGAACGCGTCAAGCTGCCGTTCGAAATCATCGCTTCGCTCGACGACAGCGAGTCCTCGCGTGAGCTGAGCCATCTGCTCAATGACATCGCCGGCATGAGCGATCTCATCAAGCTCAGCACCGACGGCCAGGACGCACGCCGCCCCTCCTTCAGCCTGCGTCGCGAAGGCACCGAGCAAAGCCTGCGCTTTGCCGCCATCCCGTTCGGCCACGAGTTCACCTCACTCGTGCTGGCCCTGCTGTGGACCGGCGGACACCCGCCCAAGGTGGAGCAGGACACCATCGACCGCGTGATCGCCTTGAATGGCGACTACGAGTTCGAGGTCTACATGTCCCTGTCCTGCCACAACTGCCCGGACGTGGTGCAGGCACTCTCGCTGATGTCGGTGCTCAATCCGCGCGTCAAGACGACCATCGTCGATGGCGGTCTGTTCCAGGACGAAGTCAACCGCCGCGAGATCATGGCCGTGCCGGCCGTGTTCCTGAACGGCCAGATGTTCGCCTCGGGCCGCATGACCGTTGAAGAGGTCGTGACCAAGCTCGACAGCGGCGCTGCGGCCAAGGATGCCGAGAAGCTCTCCGCCAAGCAGGCCTTTGACGTGCTGATCGTGGGCGGTGGCCCCGCTGGCGCTGCGGCTGCCGTGTACGCCGCCCGCAAGGGCATCCGCACCGGCATCGCGGCCGAGCGTTTTGGTGGCCAGGTCAACGACACCCTGGCCATCGAGAACTACATCTCGGTGCTCGAGACCGACGGCCCGAAGTTCGCCACCGCGCTGGAGCAGCACGTCAAGCACTACGGCGTGGACACGATGAACCTGCAGCGTGCGCAAAAGCTCGTCCCCGCGGCAACGCCGGGTGGTCTCGTGGAGCTGCAGCTGGAGAACGGGGGCTCGCTCAAGAGCAAGACGCTGATCATCACGACCGGCGCCCGCTGGCGCAACGTCAACGTGCCCGGCGAGCAGGAGTACAAGAACAAGGGCGTGGCCTACTGCCCGCACTGCGATGGCCCGCTGTTCAAGGGCAAGCGTGTCGCCGTGATCGGCGGGGGCAACTCGGGTGTTGAAGCCGCCATCGACCTGGCCGGCATCGTCTCCCACGTCACGCTGATCGAGTTTGCGGCCGAGCTGCGCGCAGATGCCGTGCTGGTCAAGAAGCTGCAAAGCCTGCCCAACGTCGTGATCGTCAAGAACGCGCAGACGACCGAGCTGACGGGCGACGGCTCCAAGCTCAACGGCATCTCGTACAAGGACCGCATCACCGGCGCTGACCATCACGTCGAGCTCGAAGGCGTGTTCGTGCAGATCGGCCTCGTGCCCAACACCGAGTGGCTCAAGGGCACGCTGGAGCTGTCCAAGCACGGCGAGATCATCGTCGATGCCAAGGGCCAGACCTCGATCCCCGGTGTGTTCGCTGCTGGCGATGCGACGACCGTACCCTTCAAGCAGATCATCATCGCCGCAGGCGACGGTGCGAAGGCCGCGCTCGGTGCCTTCGATCACCTGATGCGCAACTGAAATCAAGGCAGCTTCGGCTGCCTTTTTTGTCCCCCAACGTCCAATTCCTTCCAGGAGGCATCAAAGATGGAATCGACCCAGAAATGTCCGTTCGGCCATGGCGCCGCTGTGCATGAGGGCAGCCGCGGCAACCGCGACTGGTGGCCCAACCAGCTCAACCTGCGCCTGCTCCGCCAGCAAGGCCCGCAGAGCAATCCGATGGCGCCCGGCTTCGACTACGCCGCCGCGTTCAAGAGCCTCGACTACGCGGCCCTCAAGAAGGATCTGCTCGCGCTGATGACGGACTCGCAGGACTGGTGGCCGGCCGACTTCGGCCACTACGGCCCCTTCTTCATCCGCATGGCCTGGCACAGTGCTGGCACCTACCGCACCGGTGACGGCCGCGGCGGCGCGGGTGCGGGGCAGCAGCGCTTTGCTCCGCTCAACAGCTGGCCTGACAACGGCAATTTGGACAAGGCCCGCCGCCTGCTCTGGCCGATCAAGCAGAAGTACGGCGCCAAGATTTCGTGGGCCGACCTGATGATCCTGACCGGCAACGTCGCGCTCGAATCGATGGGCTTCAAGACCTTCGGCTTCGGCGGCGGCCGGCCCGATGTGTGGGAGCCCGAGGAAGACGTCCACTGGGGCCAGGAGAAGACCTGGCTCGGCGATGAGCGCTACAGCGGCGACCGCCAGCTCGACAAGCCGCTGGCCGCCGTGCAGATGGGCCTGATCTACGTGAACCCGGAAGGCCCGAACGCCAATCCCGATCCGCTGGCCGCGGCGCGCGACATCCGCGAGACCTTCGCCCGCATGGCGATGGACGACGAAGAGACCGTCGCCCTGATCGCTGGCGGCCACACCTTCGGCAAGACGCATGGCGCCGGCCCGGCCTCACACGTGGGCCGCGAGCCCGAAGGCGCGACGATGGCCGAACAGGGCTTCGGCTGGACCAGCAGCTACGCCTCGGGCAAGGGCGCGGACGCCATCACCAGCGGCCTGGAAGTGACCTGGACCACCACGCCGACGACGTGGAGCAACAACTTCTTCGAGAACCTGTTCGGCTTCGAGTGGGAGTTGAGCAAGAGCCCCGCCGGCGCCCACCAGTGGGTGGCCAAGAACGCGCAGGCGACGATCCCCGATCCGCACGGCAATGGCAAGCGCCTGCCGACGATGCTGACGACCGACCTCTCGCTGCGCATCGATCCGGCCTACGAGAAGATCTCGCGCCGCTTCCTCGCCCATCCCGAGCAGTTCGCCGATGCCTTTGCCCGCGCCTGGTTCAAACTGACCCACCGCGACATGGGCCCGCAGGTGCGCTACCTCGGCCCGGAAGTGCCGAAGGAAGAACTGCTGTGGCAGGACCCGCTGCCCAAGCTCGACCATGCAATGGTCGATGCGGCCGACATCGCGGCGCTGAAGGCGCAGGTGCTGGCCTCGGGCCTGTCGGTCACGCAGCTGGTGAGCACGGCCTGGGCCTCGGCCTCGACCTTCCGCGGTTCGGACAAGCGCGGCGGTGCCAACGGTGCGCGAATCCGTCTCGCGCCGCAGAAGGAATGGGCCGTCAATCAGCCAGCTGAACTGGGCAAGGTGCTGGCCGGATTGGAGAAGATCCAGGGCGAGTTCAACGCCAAAGCAAGCGGCGGCAAGAAGGTCTCGCTGGCCGACCTGATCGTGCTGGCCGGCAGCGCTGCGGTGGAGCAAGCGGCCAAGGCTGCGGGTCACGCGGTGGCCGTGCCCTTCCTGCCGGGCCGCACCGACGCCACGCAGGACCAGACCGATGTCGAATCCTTCGCTGTGCTGGAGCCGATTGCCGATGGCTTCCGCAATTATGAGAGTGGCCAGTTCTCCATCCCGGCCGAAGTGCTGCTCGTCGATCGCGCCCAGCTGTTGACGCTCAGCGCGCCGGAGCTGACCGTGCTCGTCGGCGGTTTGCGTGCACTCGGCGTGAGCCAAGGCGCTGTCGGCGTGCTCACGAAGCGACCGGGCCAGCTGACGAACGACTTCTTCGTCAACCTGCTCGACATGGCCACGGTATGGAAGGCCACCTCGGCGGACGAGCTCGGTTTCGAAGGCCGCGACCGCAAGACCGGCGCCGCGCGCTGGACGGCCAGCCGCGCCGACCTGGTCTTCGGCTCGAACTCCGAGCTGCGCGCGGTGGCCGAGGTCTATGCGTCGGCCGATGCCTCGGCGCGCTTCGCCAAGGACTTCGCTGCCGCCTGGACCAAGGTCATGCAGCTGGACCGCTTCGACCTGGCTTGAGGATCAAGCCGGAGCGGAGCAGGCCCTCGGCGCTGTACAGCGCCAGGGCCGTCCAGATGATGGCGAAGCCGATGAGCCGCGAAGGGCTCATCGGCTCGCCGTAGACGTAGACGCCGATGGCGAATTGCAGGGTCGGCGCGATGTACTGCATCAGGCCCAGCAGCATCAGCGGGATGCGGCGCGCGCCGGAGGCGAACAGCAGCAGCGGCACCGCCGTCAGCGGGCCGGCGGCGAGCAGCCAGGCGATCAGGTGGCTGTCGCCTTGCGCGCCGCGCACCAGCGGGCTCGTGCCGTTCATGCACCACCAGATCAGCGCCACGGCGGCAATGGGCGCGAGGATCAGCGTCTCCAGCGTCAGACCTTCCAGCGCGCCGAGCGTGGCGGTCTTGCGCATCAGGCCGTAGAAGCCGAAGGAGACCGCCAGCACCAGCGCGATCCACGGCACGTGGCCAGCACCGAAGGCCAGCCACAGCACGCCCACGCCGGCCAGGCCCACGGCGGCCCACTGCAGCGGCCGCGGGCGCTCGTGCAGCACGACAAAACCCAGCGCCACGCTGACCAGCGGGTTGATGAAGTAGCCCAGGCTGGACTCCACCACATGCCCGTTCTGCACGGCCCAGACGTAGACCAGCCAGTTGCCCGAGAGCAGCAGGGCGGAGATCGCACTTGCCCGCAGCACCGCCGGCTTGGCAAAGACCTCCGGCATCCACGCCCAACGCCGCAGCACGGCCAGCACGGCCAGCAGCACCGCCAGCGACCACAGCGTGCGGTGGGCGATCACCTCGAAGGCGTCAACGCCATGCAGCTGCTTGAAGTACAGCGGGAACAGGCCCCAGATGGCATAGGCAAGAAAGGCATACAGCATGCCGGTGCGTTGGGAAGGCATTGGGCGCTACGTTTTTGGAATGGCTGCGGATTGTCTTCGGCAATGTTGAGCAATGTCGCGCTGGGGCTTTACATGCTGCAATCCGCGATTCTTGGCCAACCCCCTGTCTCGACGCATGCCGCGCCTGTTCCTGCTGTTCCTGCTGTTCCTGCTCGCTCTTTTGCCCTTGTGGGGGCATGCGCAGGCGCCGGCCGCAGCACCGGCACCCGCCCGTGCGCCGCTCGCCGCGTCGGCGCCTGCCGCGGCAGCCAGCGCCGTGCTCGACCGCGTGGTCGTCACGGGCGAGGCCGACACCGACGAGACGATCCGCCGCAAGCAGAACATCGCCATGTCGGTCTACGGCCGTGAGGAGCTGGATCGCCAGGGCGACATCGACGTGACCGACGTGCTCAAGCGTCTGCCCGGCGTCAGCATGGAAGGTGGCGCGCCACGGCTGCGCGGCCTGGGCGGCGGCTACACGCAGATCCTCATCAACGGCGAGCCGCTGCCGCCGGGCTTCTCCATCGACAGCCTGTCGCCCGCCGATCTCGAGCGCATCGAAATCATCAAGGGCGCGACGGCCGAGTTCCCCGGCGTGGCCGGCACGCTCAACCTCGTGCTGCGCGAGCCGCCCAAGACCCGCTCGCGCGAGTGGCGCGCCAACCTGGGCTACCGTTCGCTGCAGCCCACGGCCGGCACGACGCTGCAGTACGGCGACAGGGTGGGCGATCTCGGCTTTGTCCTGCCCTTCACGCTCTCGCGCGGAGCGCAGGAGACACATTACTGGGGCGAGCGCCATTCGCGCGACAGCTTGGACGTGCCGCAGGCCCAGGGCATCCTCGGCCACGACGAAGGCCGCAGCACCAACGCGCAGTTTGGCCCGCGCTTTCAGTGGAAGCTCTCGGAGGACGACAAGCTCAACGGCGGCCTGTTCCTGCAGGCCAACCGCGCCGTCAGCCGCGGTGATCGGCACATCGACAGCCTGGCCGGTACGCCCTGGCTGACCACCGACGACGGGTCTGAGACGGAGACCCATGCGCAGGTGCGCCGCGCCAACCTGCAGTGGCTGCGCAACTTCGGCAAGGACGGCACACGCATGGAACTGCGCGCCTCCTGGCAGGACACGCTGCGAGAGAGCGAAGGCCACTACCTGGGCCTGGACGTGAACGACACGCCCACCGTCCAGCGCGATTCGCACACCGATTTCGCCGACCACCGCGGCGCCGCCGCCGGGCGTTGGAACCAACCCGTCGGCGAAGACCACACCCTCACCCTCGGCTGGGATGCCGAGACGCGCAGCCGGCACGAGCTGCGGCGCGTCTGGGAGTGGGGTGTCGAGCAGTTCAACAGCACAGCCGGCACGCCCTTCGATGCGCGCATCCACCGGCTGGCCGTCTTTGTGCAGGACCAGTTCAACCTTGGCGAGCACTGGGGATTGTTGCCGGGCTTGCGCGTGGAAGAGGTGCACAGCCTGAGCCGCAATCCGCAGGATCAGCTGGCCAACCGCGCGCGCGTTGTCGCCCCGACCTTCAATCTGAACTACCGCTTCGACCCCAAGGGCCGCGACCAGATCCGCGCAGCGCTGAGCCACAGCTTCAAGCTGCCGGACCTCGGTCTCCTGATGGCGCGCTACCAGGTCAACGGCAACTACGAGTCCAACGTGCCCAACACGCCGATCGCCGCCGACCGCGCCGGCAATCCGCGCTTGCAGCCCGAGCAGTCGCAGGGCTTTGACCTGGCCTACGAGCACTACCCGGCGGGCGGCGGCATCGTCAGCGTCGGCGTGTTCTACCGCCGCATCCAGGACCTGATCCGCAACCGCATCGCGCTGGAGGACGACCCGGCGCCGGGCGTGGTCAGCGTGCCGCGCTGGGTCTCGCGGCCGGACAACTTCGGCGCCGCCTTCACCCGCGGGCTGGAGCTCGAATACAAGGGCCAGGGCGCGCAGCTGCTGCCGCAGGTCTTTGACGCGAGCGGCGAGGTGAACCTGCGCGCCGGCCTGCACATCTACCGCTCGGCGGTGGAGCAGGTCGACGGGCCCGACAACCGGCTCGAAGCGCAACCGCCGTGGAACGCCAGCATGGGTTTCGACGCCCGCATTCCGGACAGCCGCTGGAGCTGGGGCGTGAGCTTGGTGCTGCAGCCCGGCTACTGGACGCGGCAGACCGACCTGCAACTGGCCGGCCGCAGCAGCCAGCGCGCGCTGGACCTCTTCGCGGCCTGGAAGCCCGATCGCTTCACGCAGGTGCGCATCGCCCTGGGCAATGTGCTGGCGCGCGATGTGGTGAGCAGCGCCGCCGTGACGGATCTGGACGGGTTCACCGCTGGATCGACGACCCGCCGCGAAGGTTTACGTGCCTTTAACCTCAGCATGGTTTTGAGACTGCCGTAAACCCTCGCTTCATCCGCAACATGACGATAGTCACCCGGGCACCGCTCGGGCAGCCGGTTATCCTGCCTGACTTTCCCGAAAGGCCATGGCCCGCATCGTCTTCACGCCCCAGCTGCGCCGCTTTGTCGAGGTCCCGGAAGTCGAGACTTCGGCCGTGCAACTGCGCGCCGGACTGGAGGACGCCTTCGCCGGCAATCCGCGGCTGCGCGGCTATGTGCTGGACGACCAGGGCCATCTGCGGCCCAACGTCGTGATCTTTGTGGACGGACGCCGGCTGCGCGAGTACCAGCGGCTGGACGAGGCTCTCGGGCCTGGGTCCGTCGTCCATGTCCTGCAAGCTCTCTCCGGAGGATGAAGCCATGAGCACCACCAGCGCCTGGGTCGCCACCCGCAAGGGTCTGTTCGAGCTGCAACGCAAAGCCGGCGGCAGCGGATGGGAGATCGCCAACATCAGCTTCCTGGCCGAGCCGGTCAGCATGGTGCTGCCGCCCGATGCCTCGGGCCACATGCTGGCGGCGCTCAACCTTGGCCACTTCGGCGTGAAGATCCATGCGTCCAAGGATTTCGGCAAGAGCTGGACCGAGGTGGCGACGCCGACCTTCCCCGAGCAACCCGAAGGCGCGGAAGGCCCGGCCTGGAAGCTCGTCAACGTCTGGTCGCTGGAGCGCGATGCGCGCGGCGCGATCTGGTGCGGCACCAATCCCGGTGGCCTGTTCAAGAGCACCGATGGTGGCGTGAGCTGGCAGCTCAACGAGAACCTCTGGTTCCGCAAGGAGCGCACCGGCTGGTTCGGTGGCGGCTACGAGACGCCCGGCATCCACTCGATCTGCCCGCATCCGAAGAACCCTGACGAGCTGCTGCTCGGCATCTCCTGCGGCGGCGCCTGGCGCACGACCGATGGCGGCGCCGACTGGCAGCTGCGCGCCGCCGGCATGCGCGCGGACTTCATGCCGCCCGAGCAGGCCGGCGAGCAGAACACGCAGGATCCGCACCTGGTCGTGCGCTGCCCGGCGCAGCCGGACCAGCTCTGGACGCAGCACCACTGCGGCATCTGGCGCTCGACCGACAACGGCGCCAGCTGGCACGAGTGCAAGGGCACGGACTTCACCACCTTCGGCTTTGCCGTGGCCGTCCACCCGAAGGACGGCAACACCGCCTGGTTCGCCCCGGCCGTCAAGGACGAGAAGCGCGTGCCCGTGAACGGCGCGCTCTGCGTGACCCGCACCCGCGACGGCGGCAAGACCTTCGAGCAACTGCGCTCGGGCCTGCCGCAACACCATGCCTACGACCTCGTCTACCGCCACGGCCTCGTGGTGGACGACAGCGGCCAGCACCTGCTGATGGGCAGCACCACGGGCAGCCTCTGGGCCAGCAGCGATGCCGGCGACCACTGGCAGCTCGTCAACGCCAACCTTCCCCCGATCTACGCCCTCAAGTTCTGAACGACAAGGAAATCATGCGTCTTTCTGTTCTCGCCCTGGCCACTTTCACGGCCTTCGCCGCTTCTGCCGCACAAGCCCAAACCTCCGAAGGCCCGCCGCCCTACGACGTCAAGGCCAACTACACGAAGTTCGAATACCGCATCCCCGCCCGTGACGGCAAGAAGCTCTTCACCGTGGCCTACGTGCCCAAGGACGAGAGCAAGAAGTACCCCTTCCTGATGGTGCGCACGCCCTACGGCTGCGGCCCCTACGGCGAAGACCAGGCCGGCCACGCCTGGCCCAGTGAGGACTTCCTCAAGGCCGGCTACATCTTCGTTTGCCAGGACGTGCGCGGGCGCTACATGTCCGAAGGCCAGTGGCTGGAAATGACGCCGCACAAGGACAAGAAGAACGGCAACGGCGATGTGGACGAGAGCTCCGACACCTACGACACCGTGCAGTGGCTGGTCGATCACGTGAAGGGCAACAACGGCCGCGTCGGCATGTGGGGCGTGTCGTATCCCGGCTTCTACGCTGCCGCATCGGCCGTGGACTCGCATCCCGCCATCAAGGCCATCTCGCCGCAGGCGCCGGTGACCGACCTCTACATGGGAGATGACAGCTACCACGGCGGCGCCTTCATGCTGGCCGCCAACTTCGGCTTCTATTCGGGCTTCAAGCCGCAGGTCAATCCGACCACCGGCGGCAAGAACGGCGGCTGGGGCGCCTTCGAATTCAAGAACGACGACGCCTACGACTACTACCTGAACGCCTACCGCGGCGGCAACCTCAGCTCGCTGGCCAAGTCGATCAGCAACCCGCTGTTCACCGACGCCATCGAACATGAGCGCTATGACGACTACTGGAAGAGCCGCGCCATCCAGAAGCACCTGCACGGCGTGAAGGCCGCGGTGATGACGGTCGGTGGCTGGTTCGACGCCGAAGACCTCGCCGGCCCGCTGCTGGTGGACCGCGCCGTGCGCGAGCAAAGCCCTGGCGCGCCGCGCACCCTGGTGATGGGGCCGTGGAGCCATGGCGGCTGGTTGGGCAAGAGCGGCAAGGCCATGGGCCAGGTCGAGTTTGCTTCCGAGACGGCGCAGTTCTTCCAGAAGAACATGCTGCTGCCCTTCTTCGAGCAGCACCTGAAGGAGAACGGCGCCGACGCCAAGCTGCCCGCCGCCTGGGTGTTCGAGACGGGCTCCAACCGCTGGCGCCGTTTCGATGCCTGGCCGCCCAAGGAGGCCAAGCCGAAGCAGCTCTACTTGGCCGCCGGCGGGAACTTGAGCTGGACCGCGCCGAAGGAATCCCAGGCTTCGTTCGACAGCTATGTGAGCGACCCGGCCAAGCCTGTGCCCTTCATCGGCTATTCGGCCTCAGGCGTGCCCAGCGAATTCATGGTCAGCGACCAGCGCTTTGCCGCGCGCCGTCCTGACGTGCTGACCTACCAGAGCGAGGTGCTGGAGAGCGACGTCACCATCTCCGGCCCCGTGATCGCCAAGCTGCTGGCTTCCACCAGCGGCACGGACGCCGACTGGGTCGTCAAGCTTGTGGACGTGTATCCGCCGGAAGCGCCGGCCGGCAACGGACGCGAACGCGGCAAAGACATCCCTGCGCCGCAGAACACGCTGGGCGGCTACCAGATGCTGGTGCGCGGCCAGCCGCTGCGTGCGCGCTATCGCCAGAGCTTCGAGAAAGCCGTGGCCAGCGTTCCCGGCCAGGTCGAGGAAATCAAGGTCGAGCTGCCCGACGTGAACCACAGCTTCCGCCGCGGCCACCGCATCATGATCCAGGTGCAGAGCAGCTGGTTCCCACTGATCGACCTGAACCCGCAGAGCTTCGTCACCATCCGTGATGCCAAGCCCGCGGACTTCAAGGCCGCCACGCAGCGTGTCTACCGCTGGAGCGGCCAGGCTTCGAGCCTGTCCTTCAGCACGGTCGAGTAAGCAGCAGCTGCCACTCCTCGCCTGGCTCGGCGCGCAGCTTCAGGAGCTGTCCGCCGAGCGGGTGAGCAATCTCCAGTTCAAGCGCATGCAGCCACAGCCGCTGCAGGCCCAGGTGTGCGGCCACGGCCCGGTTGAGCGGCCCCTTGCCGTGCGTGGCGTCGCCGACGATCGGGTGGGCGATGTGCTTCAGGTGCCGGCGGATCTGGTGCCGCCGGCCTTCCTGCGGCCGCAGCTCCAGCAGCGAGTAGCGGCTGGTGGCAAAGCGCGCATCGACTGCTAACGGCCATTCCAGACGGCGCAGCACCTGCCAGGCGGTGCGTGCCTGCAACATCGTCTGGCCGGCCGAGGGCTGCTCCGGGTCGCGCGCCAGCGGGTGATCGATCAGCCCCCCGTCCTGTGCAGGCCAGCCGCGCACCAGGGCTTGATAGCGCTTTCGCGCGCCGCCCTGCTCGAACACCGGCCCCATCAGCGAGGCCACCTCGGCCGACAGCCCGAACAGCAACACGCCAGACGTGCCCTTGTCCAGCCGGTGCAGCGGCCACACGGGCTGGCCGATCTGGTCGCGCAGCATCTGCAGGGCAAAGCGTTGTTCCTGAGCATCGATGTGGCTGCGATGCACCAGCAGGCCCGCAGGCTTGTGGACGGCGATCAGCGCTTCATCGCGGTAGAGGATGGGAAGCATGGATTCGTGAAGATTGCCAGGATGAAGGCGCGATCAGCGGCTGAAATGGAGGGGTGCGGCGCCATGACTCGAATGGGTGCTAACCCCTTGCCTCAGGGGATGTGTTCGGGCAGCCACGGTGCCATAAATTCGTCATGCCGTCGGCGCAATATCTCGGCGGTGCAGTCAGTGAATGAAGGGAGTTCACCATGCCACACGAACTGAATGTGGGTCATCGTTCCCGCCTCGTCTCCGGACTGGCGTGGCTGTTGATGGTCCTGGGTATTGCGGGTTTCATGGTCGTCATCTGGCGCAGCGGCATCGCGGCGCGCCTGGCGGGATTCTCGGCCCTGGACATGCTCGAGTGCAGCCTGCTGGCCTGCGCGGGCTTGCTGCTTGTCACCGCGGGGCAAGCGCTGCTGCGTCGGCTGGAATGGGGTCGCCGCCTCTCGATGGGCCTGGGTGTGCTGGTCGTGGCCGCGCTGCCCGCGGTACCGGCCCTGGCCCGGCTCGACTGGCTCTTCATCATCCCCGGCGTGGGCCTAAGCGTGCTCGTGGCCTGGGCGCTGCGCGGCCTGCTCAAGCCGATGGTCAAGCGAGAGTTCGCCTGATCCTTCGCCGATAGAAACGGTAAAAAAAAGGCCCCGGGAGCCATTGCGCTCCCGGGGCCTTCTCTTTGTCTCAGCGCCTGATCAGGCCTTGTTGATCGTCGGCGCCACGCCGGAGCCCGTCAGATAACCCACCGCCGCGCCGAAGCGGTCCTTGTAGTTGGCGCGCACCAGCGGATCCAGCGCGGTCTGCACCTTGGCGTGCAGGCCGCTCCAGTCGCCGGCGTGCTGGAAGTTGGTGGTGATGTAGGTCCAGCCGTTGAGGTTGTCCACCACCGACAGACCGGTGGCTTCAGCGCCGGCCGGCATCGACATCAGGCGCGAGAGCTTCTTGGTGTCGACGTTGTAGGCCCAGACGAAGTTGTTGACGTGCTGGCCGCTGTCCTCGCCGATGAAGAGCGTGCGCATCGCTTCCGAGAACTTGAGGTTGTCGGGGTTGGCGATCTTGTCCGGATTGGCGGTGTTGCCCAGGGTGTCGGCCGAGATGTCCTCGCCGGCCAGCAGCGCCTTGGTCACGGTGGGCACCCATTCGCTGTTGATGGCGTTGCCGGCCGTGTCCTTCTGGCCGCCGGCCAGCGTGTGAGCCATGACGGCGCCGGCCAGCAGCTGCTTGTCCACGCCGATGTTGCTGCTCGCGACGTTGGCGGCATTGCCCTTGACCATCGAGGTCTGCACGTTCTGCAGCGCCGAGTAGGCGATCTTGTCCTTGGCGTTGACGGTCGTGCCCTCGAGCTTGGTGAAGCCCATGCTGGCGCCCACCAGATTGGCGTAGCGGTGCGTCTCCAGGAAGGCACAGGCCTTCTCCATGCCGGGCTTGAGCTTGGCCCACGAGGCCTTGCCGTCCAGCATCATCTTGGTGAAGGTGGCATCCAGCGGATCCGTGGTGGCCACGGTCATGATGTCGGTGGCCTTCAGCGTGTTGGCCAGGGCCTCGATCTCGGCGCTGGTGGCGTGGCCGAGGTTGATCCAGCTGATGTTGCCGCCCGTGGTCACGGTCGGGTCGACCGAGAAGCTGCTCGTGTACTTGGCCACGTAGAGCGTGCCGGCGGAGAGGTCGGCCTCCTTGTCGGCCACGAACATGAACAGGCCGCCATTGGTGTAGTCGTCGCCCATCAGCGCGGTGCGCTTGTCGGGCATCACCTGGATCAGCTCGTGCGAGATGCGGCCCAGGCAGTAGTGCTTCTTGATCGTGCCGGTGCCGTCGGGGTTGACGGTCACTTCCGGCAGATGGCCGTAGTGGTAGGGGTTGGCGGCGGTGTCGCTGCCGAAGACGTTCTTGCTGTAGGCCTTGAACTGCGCGTTGCTGGCGATGCTGAAGGCGTCCGGCTCGTACTCTTCGCTGGAGAGGTGCGTGCCCCAGGGCGAGAGGCTGGCGCCGCAGGTGATCCACAGGCCGTGGGCGGCCGAAGTGTCGACGTTGTGGTACTTGACCAGCGAGAGCTTGCCGGTGGTCTGGTCCTGGTCGAGCGTGAGCACGGCGATCGGCGAGGGCAGCACGCCGTAGGTGCTGTTGCCGGCTTGGTCGCGGGTCGTGTATTCGAACTGCACGACGGCGAACACGGCCTTGCCCTTGACGCCGGCAACGTTGGCGTTCGCCACGCTCAGCAGCGAGGTGCCGTCCGGCGAGTCGGAATAGAACTGGCGTTCCTTGCCGGCCACCGAGGCGTCGATGATGGGCTTGTTGTTGATGTCCACATAACCGCCCGCCAGGACGGTGCCGCCCTTGCCGTCCGGCACCATGTCGCCGGTCATGAAGAAGGGCTGGTAGCCGAGGCTGTAGCTCTGCGTGCCATTGCTATAGAGCACGTCCATCGTCGAGGCGACCGAGGTGGTGGCCATGCCGGCCGCATTGGTCAGCGAGAGCGCGCTCATCGTGCCGAAGCTGGCGGACACGTAGGTCGCGGCCGCTGGCAGCGCACTGTTCTCGGGGCCGTTGCCGCCGCCGCAGGCGCTCAGCAGCGAGCCCGCGCCGATGGGCAGCATGAAGGGCGTGGCGCCGAAGAGCTTGAGGGCCTGGCGACGGCTGGGTTGGGCGGACTGACTCATGAACTTCCTGTTAACGGGTTGTAAAGCCCGGCAGGGTAGGAAACACAGATGTCAGTACCGTGAAGGTTTCATGAGACTTCGCCGTCGAGGTAGAACCAGCGACCGTCCTCGCGCACGAAGCGGCTGACCTCGTGCAGGCGATGCGCGCGGCCACCGAGCTTGCTGCGGGCGACGAACTCCACGGTGGCGTGGTCAGCGTCTTGCTGCACGTGGCGCTTCACGTCGAGGCCGAGCCAGCGCAGGCCCGCTTCGTTGGGCTCAAGACTCGCGGGGCGCGTGCTTTCGTGCCAGGTGGCGAGCAGGTAGTCGAGCTGATCTTTGACGAAGGCGCTGTAGCGCGAACGCATGAGCCGCTCGGCATCAGGTGCCAGGGCTTCTCCGCGGTGCAAACGGCCGCAGCATTCGTTGTAGTTCGCGGGCAGACCGCAGGGGCAGGGGGCGTTCATCGGCTCAATCTTAAAATCCACGGATGATTGATGGCCTGCTGAAGAACCTGAACCCCGAACAACTGGCCGCCGTGACGGCGCCGAACGAGAGCGTGCTGATCCTGGCGGGCGCCGGCTCCGGCAAGACCCGCGTGCTGACGACCCGCATCGCCTACCTGATGCAGACCGGCCAGGTCTCGCCCGGTGGCGTGATGGCCGTGACCTTCACCAACAAGGCCGCCAAGGAGATGCAGACGCGTCTGTCGACCCTGCTGCCCGTGAACGTGCGCGGCATGTGGATCGGCACCTTCCACGGCTTGTGCAACCGCTTCCTGCGTGCGCACTGGAAGCTGGCCGGGCTGCCGCAGGGCTTTCAAATCCTTGACGCTTCCGATTCCGTCTCGGCCATCAAGCGCGTCATCAAGGCGATGAATCTCGATGAAGAGCGTTACGTGCCCAAGCAGGTCGGCTGGTTCATCGCCGGCGCCAAGGAAGACGGCCTGCGCCCCCAGGACATCGAGCAGCGCGACGAGCAGACCCGCGTGATGACGGCTGTCTACCAGGCCTACGAAGACCAGTGCGCCCGTGAAGGCGTGGTCGACTTTGCCGAGCTGATGCTGCGCTCGTTCGAGCTGATGCGCGACAACGCTGCCGTGCGCCAGCACTACCAGCACCGCTTCCGTCACCTGCTGGTCGACGAGTTCCAGGACACGAACAAGCTGCAGTACGCCTGGCTGAAGATGTTTGCGCCTCCCTCAGGCTCCGGCACGGACCAGTGCGTCTTCGCCGTCGGCGATGACGACCAGAGCATCTACGCGTTCCGCGGCGCGCGCGTGGGCAACATGTCGGACTTTGAGCGCGAGTACCGCGTCAAGAGCGTCATCAAGCTGGAGCAGAACTACCGCAGCTTCGGCAACATCCTCGATTCGGCTAACGCCCTGATCGAGCGCAACACGCGACGCCTGGGCAAGAATCTGCGCACCGATGCCGGACCGGGCGAGCCGGTGCGCATCTCCGAGCAGGCCAGCGATTTCAACGAGGCGCAGTGGTTGGTGGAAGAAGCCCAGGCCCTGCACCGCGGCGGCATGGACCGCTCCGAGATCGCCGTGCTGTACCGATCCAACGCGCAGTCGCGGGTGATCGAGTCGGCGCTGTTCAACGCCGGCATTCCGTACCGCGTCTACGGCGGCCTGCGCTTCTTCGAGCGCGCCGAGGTCAAGCACGCGCTGGCCTATCTGCGCCTCTTGGAGAACCCGAATGACGACACGAGCTTCTTGCGCGTGGTGAACTTCCCGACGCGAGGCATCGGCGCACGCACGCTGGAGCAGCTGCAGGATGCGGCGCGCGCCTCGGGCCGCAGCCTCTACCAGAGCGTGGCCGCCGTTGCCGGCAAGGGTGGCGCCAATCTGGCGGCGTTCACGGCCCTCGTGGACTCCATGCACAACCTGACCTCGGGCCTCACGCTGCGCGAGATCATCGAGCAGATGCTGGAGACCTCGGGCCTGGCGGAGTTCTACCGCAACGAAAAGGAAGGCGCGGAACGTCTCGAGAACTTGGGCGAACTCGTGAACGCAGCCGAGGCCTTCGTCACGCAGGAGGGCTTTGGCAAGGATGCCGTGGCGCTGCCGGTGGATGAGCTTGCGCCGGGCGCCATCGCCGAGGGCCTGCCCAATGCTGTTGCCGCCGTCGACACACTGCCCGACGCCGAGACGGGCGAGATCATCTCGCCGCTCGCCGCCTTCTTGACGCACGCGGCGCTGGAGGCCGGCGACAACCAGGCGCAAGCCGGCCAGGACGCGCTGCAGCTGATGACGGTCCACTCTGCCAAGGGCCTGGAGTTTGACGCCGTCTTCATCACGGGCCTGGAAGAAGGCCTGTTCCCGCACGAGAACTCGCTCTCCGACGGCGACGGCCTCGAAGAAGAGCGCCGACTCATGTACGTGGCAATCACGCGCGCGCGGCAGCGGCTCTACATCTCGTTCTGCCAGACGCGCATGCTGCATGGCCAGACGCGCTACAACGTCAAGAGCCGATTCCTCGACGAACTGCCTGAAGAAGCGCTGAAGTGGCTGACGCCGCGCAACCAGGGCTTCGGCTCCGGCTATGCGCGTGAGTACCAGCAGGCCTGGCAGCGCGGCTCCGGCCTGAAGAGCATGGTGGGTGCCGGGAGCACCGGCTATCGTCAGCAACCGGCCTGGAGCGAACCGCCCGTGCCGCCCAGCATGAAGCCCAAGGTCAGCGAGGAACACGGCGGCCTGCGCGTGGGCAAGGGCGTGTTCCACACGAAGTTCGGCGAGGGCGTGCTGCTCACGCTGGAGGGCAGCGGTGCGGACGCCCGCGCCCAGGTCAACTTCGGTCGCCACGGCACCAAGTGGCTGGCTCTTTCGGTCGCCAAGCTCACACCCATCGATTGATTGATTGAAACTCGACGCATGAAGAACACACTGCTGGCTCTCGCTGTTGTTTCCATCACCGGCCTCGCGCATGGCGCCGAGCTGCCCATGCGATTACCCGACGGCGTCCGGCCGCTCGGCTACGAACTGGAGCTGCGCGTCGACCCCGACCAGCCCAAGTACAGCGGTCAGGTGCGGATCGAAGTGCAGCTCGACAAGCCGATGAGCGAGCTGCGCCTGCATGCGCGCAAATTGAGCGTTAGCAAGGTGCAGGTGCTGAATGGCGAAAAGGGCAAGGCGACCATCGCCGACATCAACAGCATCTGGCTGCGTTTTCCGCACGCGCTGCCTTCGGGCAAGAGCGTGCTCACGCTGGCCTTCAGCGGCCGCTTGGAAGAGGCCGAACCCTTCGGCTTCTTCCGACTGAAAGACGGCAAGCGCTGGTACGTCTACACGCAGTTCGAGGACATCGCCGCGCGCCGCGCCTTCCCGTCCTTCGACGAGCCCGGCCGCAAGGTGCCCTGGCATCTGACGCTGGTGGTGCCCAAGGGCCAGCAGGCGTTTTCCAACACGCCGGTGCAGCAAAGCAGCACCGACAAGGACGGCTGGCAGCGCATCACGTTTGAGCAGACGAAACCGCTGCCCAGCTACCTCGTGGCCTGGGCTGTCGGCCCGATGGACGTGGTGGACGGCGGCAAGGTCGGCGGCACAAAGCTGCGCTATCTGGTGCCGAAGGGCCGCGGTTCGGAAGCGGCCTACGCGCGCCAGAGCACGCCGGCCGTGCTGGCCGCGCTGGAGAACTACTTCGGCACACCGCATCCCTTCCCCAAGCTCGACAGCGTGGCCATGCCGCTGCCGCCAGGCGCCTTTGGTGCCATGGAGCACCCGGGCCTGATCACCTACGAGAGCAGCCTCATGCTGGCGCCGGTGAGCGGCGCGCGGGCGGCTTTCGAGACCGATTACGTCTCCACCGCCGCACATGAGATCGCACACCAGTGGGTCGGCAACCTCGTCACGCTGGCCTGGTGGAACGACCTGTGGCTGAACGAGTCCTTCGCCTCTTGGCTCGGCGACAAGATCACCGCCCAGGTCCAGCCCGGCTGGCAATGGGAGCTGCGCGCGGGTCTGGATGCGCGCCGCCAGGCCCTGGCCGCCGACCGCCTGCCCACGGCGCGCCGCGTGCGCCAACCAGTGGAGACGAACGAAGACCTCGGCACGGCCTTCAACGCCATCACCTACCAGAAGGGCCAGACGGTGCTGGCCATGTTCGAGGCCTGGCTGGGCGAGACGCGCATGCGCGACGCCGTGCGCAGCTACATCGCCGCCCATGCGGGCGGCAACGTGAAGGCCGAAGATCTCTACGCGGCGCTGGCTGCGGCGGATCGTCCGGAGCTTGCGCAATCCGTTGCCAGCTTCATCGAGCAGCCGGGCGTCCCTCGAGTCGAGTTCAAGCTCGATTGCTCGGGTGCCAAGCCCGCGGTGGAGCTGAAGCAGCAGCGCTTCGTGCCCGTGGGTGCGCAGATGCCGGCGCAGACCTGGATCGTGCCCGTCGTGATGCGCACGCCGGCCGGCGAGACGCGCACGCTGCTGGCCTCCTCGCAAGCCCGCGTGGAGCTGCCTGACGCCGCCTGCCCGGCCTGGCTGCAGCCTGATGCGTCGGGCCTGGGCTATTACGTGGCCGAGCAGTCGAGCGAGGCCTCGAAGGCCTTGCAGGCCAGCGGCCCGAACGGAGGGGTGGGGGACCCGCGCGCGCAGATGCGTCTGCTCGAAGACCGCCTCTCGCTGGCCCGCGCGGGCAGCGTGCCGCTGGACGAAGCGCTGGCCTTGCTCGATCGCCTGGCCGGGCAGCCGCAGCAGCCCGTACGCGAGGCCGCGTTGCTGGCGGTGGTCGATCTGCAACTGCTGCTGGCCGACGCCGATAAGCCGGCCTACGCGCGCCAGCTCCAGCGCCTGTTCGGCGCCGATGCGCGTGCGCTTGGCTGGCTGCCGAAGTCCGGTGAGCCTGAGGATGTGGCGCGCTGGCGTGCCGAGCTGCTGCCGGTGATGGCGGCAGCCGGTGGTGATCTGCAGCTGCGCGAGCAGGCGCTGGGCCTGGCCCGCACGTGGCTGAAGGCTGCGCAGGCTGACGGCGAGGCGCACGCGGAACTGATCGCGCCGCTGCTGCGCGGTGGTCTGCTGTCGGCCGTGGCCGAAGACGGCGATGCCGCGCTGTTCGACGGCATGCTCGCCGCCGCCCGCAAGAGCCGCGATGCCGGCCGCCGCGCCGAGTTGCTGGGCGCGCTCACCAACTTCCGCGCACCGACGCTGCAAGCCCGTGCGCGGGCCCTTCTGCAAGACAAGGCGCTGGACCCGCACGAGATCCTGCCCGAGCTGCTGCGCCATCACGCGAAGCAGGCCGAATCCCGCCAGGCGCTGCTGACGCTCCTGCAATCGAAGGCCGCCTGGCTGGCCAAGAACTTCGGCGAGTTCGACCGCAGCGGTTGGCCGACGAAGATGGCCGAGCACGCCTGCGGCCGAGCGGCTGCGCAGGATCTGCAGAACGGGTTCGGCGCAACGGCCAAGCAGCTTGAAGGCGGCGTGTCCGTGCTGACGGACGCCGTGCAACTGGTCGAGCTCTGCGGTACCTACCGCGACGCGCAGGCCGCCGGCCTGGCGCGCTTCCTCAATCGGCCTTGATCAATCGGCCTTGACCTCGGGCGCCGGCGGCTGGAGGTCCAGCTTGTCCGGCGTGCCGGAGAGGAAGCAGTCCACGAAGCCGAAGTACAGCGAGCTGTAGTAAGCGGTGAAGATGATCACGACCGCGACGATCATGGCTGACGAGCCGAGCAGGGCGACCAGCGGCGTCATCAGGATCATCCCGCTCAGCGTCACCAGAAGCCAGCCCAGCGCGTTGAGCAGGTAGGCGCCGCGGTTGCGCCACACGGCCAGCGTGCTGGAGAACACCGCTTGCGCCAAACCTTGGCCGCCCCAATGCACCAGCGCCGGTGCGTGCCAGAAAGGCACGCTGAGCAAGGTCTGCATCAAGGTCACGATGCCGGCGATGCGCAAGACGTCCGGCGCCGCCGCCGTCATGGCCACACGCATCGCGGCGTCGTCATTGCCGGCTTGCTTCAACGAGGCGGCGACGTGATCGATCGAATCGCCAACCAGACCCATCGCCAGCGTGCCGATCAAGACGGCGCTCAGCCCATAGGCCAAGCCCAGCAGCAACTGCTGACGACGGCGCTCCCGCGTAACTCTGAATGGCGCGGCAAAGACGGTGATATTGGGCGTCTGCCCCTGCAGCACCATGTGCGTGGCCAGCATGAAGCCCAGACCCAGCATGGGCAGCAGCATCGGGGTGATGAACTGCAGGGGCGGGATGAGCGCGGGCAATACCAGCATCACGACCATGGCGCTGCACCACAGCGAGGTCATGGCCAGCGGCTTCTTGCGCAGGATGGTGAAGCCGTGCCGGATCCAGGCCAAGCCCTGGCGCGCCGGGATGGTTTGCAGATGCAGATTCATGAAATGACGACTTATTGCGACTTCAGCGCGTGCCAGGGGCGCTCGATGCGTTCGCGCAGCACGCGCTCGAAATGCGCGGGGTCGTGCGGCTTGAGCAGGCTGGCCTCGCGCGGCAGGTGATAGTCCCACAGCCGCGAGATCCAGAAGCGCAGCGCGGCGGCGCGCAGCAGGGCGGGCAGCAGGCGGTGCTCGGTGCCGCTCAGCGGGCGCACGGTTTCATAAGCGCGCACGAAGGTCTCGGCGCGTTCCTCGATCAGGCGGCCGGAATCCAGGTCGATGCACCAGTCGTTCAGGCACACGGCGATATCGAACAGGAAGCTGTCGCAGCCGGCGAAGTAGAAGTCGAAGAAGCCGGTGAGCCGGCCTTCCAGGAACATCACGTTGTCGCGGAACAGATCGGCGTGGATGGGGCCGTGCGGCAGGTCGGCGTATTGCTTCGATGCGGCCAGGTGCTGCTGGAAGTCCAGCTCGGCCGTGATCAGCTCGGCCTGGTCGGGTGTGAGATGCGGCAGGACCACGGGCACGGTCTCGGTCCACCACGGCAGGCCACGCAGATTGGGCTGGTGCATCGTGAACTCGCGGCCGGCCAGGTGCATGCGCGCCAGGCCCGCGCCCACTTGCGCACAGTGCGCCGAATCGGGCGCCAGCTCGTGGCCGCCGGCCAGCTTTTCCACCACGGCGGCGGGCTTGCCCGAAAGCTCGAAGAGGATCTCGCCCTGGGCGTCCGCCTGCGGTGCCGGCACGCGCACGCCGTGGGCGGCCAGGTGCTGCATCAGGCGCAGGTAGAAGGGCAACTGCTCGAACGATAGGCGCTCGAACACGGTCAGCACGAATTCGCCGTTGGCAGTGCTGAGGAAGAAGTTGCTGTTCTCGATGCCGGCCTTGATGCCGCGCAGGCCGCTGACGGTGCCGAGGCCGAGTCGGGTGCTGAGGGCCTGGGCTTGTTCTAGCGAAACCTCTGTAAAGACCGCCATCAGAACTGCATCAGTTCCCAGACGCGCTGGCCGATGACGCCGTGTCGGCCGTCGGGAAAGGCCACGGGCTCGCGGCTGGCGTCGCCGACGATGATTTCGTAGTCGGGCGCCGGGATGATCTTGGGGTGGACCTTGACCTTCTTGACCTCGCCGCGCACGCGCAGCTCCTCGACGCGGGCGTTGCGGTCTTCAGTGACCAAGCGCTCGATCTTGGGCTCGATGCCGGGCAGATCCGGCGCCTCGATGACGGTCCAGCCCGGCTTGGGCGCAGGCATGTCGGCCGGCTTGTCCTCGGCGTGAGCCAGGGAGGCGAGCAGCAAAAGGGGCAGGGCAAGGCAGCGCATGTCGCCGATTCTATGCGGGCACAATCCCGCTCCATGAGCAAGCCCATTTTGTTGCTGGTCGACGGTTCCAGCTTTCTTTACCGCGCTTATCACGCGTTGCCCGACCTGCGCGGCCCGGCCGGCCAGCCCACCGGCGCCGTGCACGGCTTCGTCGCGATGATGAAGAAGTTGCGGGATGACGAAGGTGCTGCCTTCGCCGCCTGTGTCTTCGACGCCAAGGGCAAGACCTTCCGCGACGACTGGTACCCGGAATACAAGGCCCAGCGTCCGTCCATGCCGGACGACCTGCGCGCCCAGATCGAGCCCATCCACGAGGTGGTAAAGATTCTTGGCTGGCCGGTGCTTGAAGTGCCCGGCATCGAGGCCGACGACGCCATCGGCACGCTGGCCTGCATCGGCCGCGCGGCGGGCTACCGCGTCGTGATCGCCACCGGCGACAAGGACATGGCCCAGCTTGTGAACGAGGATGTCAGCCTGGTCAACACCATGGCCAAGCCGATCGAGCGGCTGGACAGCGCCGCCGTGACGGCCAAGTTCGGCGTGCCGCCCGAGCGCATCATCGACTACCTGACCCTGATGGGCGACACCGTGGACAACGTGCCCGGCGTCGAAAAGGTCGGCCCGAAGACCGCTGCCAAGTGGATCGGCGAATACGGCTCACTGGACGGCGTGATCGCCAGCGCCGACCAAGTCAAGGGCGTGGCCGGCGAGAACCTGCGCAAGGCGCTCGACTGGCTGCCGATGGGCCGCAAGCTGGTCACCATCAAGTGCGATTGCGCGCTGGATGAGCACTTGACGGGCCTGCCGGCGCTCGACGCGCTGGCCTTCAAGGACGTGGACAAGCCGGCGCTGACCGAGTTCTTCACCCGCGAGGGCTTCAAGACGCTGCTGAAGGAATTGACGGGCGGCGCCGCTGCTGGTCCAGCAGCTGCTGCTGCAGCAGCGCCCAAGGCCGCTGCCGCGCCGCAGACGGCCGGCCTGTTCGACGATGTTGACGACGAGCCGGTGCCGCTCCGCGCCGACGTGGTCAGCGACTACACGACCATCCTCGACTGGCCGACCTTCGACGCCTGGCTGGCCCGGCTGCAGGCCGCCGAGCTGTCGGCCGTGGACACCGAGACCGATTCGCTGGAGCCGATGCTGGCCCGCATCGTCGGCATCAGCTTCTCCGTGAAGGCCGGCGAGGCCGCCTACATCCCGCTGATGCACAGCGGCCCGGATGCGCCGGCGCAGCTGCCCATCGACGAAGTGCTGGCCAAGCTCAAGCCTTGGCTGGAGGACGCGGGCAAGAAGAAGCTCGGCCAGAACCTCAAGTACGACTGGCATGTGTTCGCCAATCACGGCATTGCGCTGAACGGCGTGGTGCACGACACCATGCTGCAAAGCTATGTGCTGGAGGCGCACAAGACCCACGGCCTGGGCGCCCTGGGCGAGCGCTACCTGGGTCGTGCCGGCGTTTCGTATGAAGACCTCTGCGGCAAGGGTGTCAACCAGATCCCGTTCGCGCAGGTGGAAGTGGCCAAGGCTGCTCACTACTCGGCCGAAGACTCCGACATGTGCTTGCAGGTGCACGAGATCTTGTGGCCGCGCATCGAGGCGGAAGCGGGCCTGAAGTTCATCTACGAGCTGGAAGTGAAGACCAGCGAGCTGCTGGCGCGTATCGAGCGCAACGGCGTGCTGATCGATGCCGGGCGGCTCAACGCGCAGAGCAACGAGCTGGGCCTGCGCCTTGTCGCACTGGAGCAGGAAGCCTACGCCATCGCCGGCCAGCCCTTCAACATGGGCAGCCCCAAGCAGCTGGGCGAGATTCTGTTCGACAAGCTCGGCCTGCCGACCATCAAGAAGACCGCCACCGGCGCGCGCTCGACCGACGAGGAAGTGCTGGCCAAGCTGGCCGAGGACTACCCGCTGCCGGCCAAGATCCTCGAATACCGCGGCCTGGCCAAGCTCAAGAGCACCTACACGGACAAGCTGCCGCAGCAGATCAACGCGACGACGGGCCGTGTGCACACGACCTACTCGCAGGCCGTGGCCGTCACCGGCCGGCTGGCATCGACCGACCCGAACCTGCAGAACATCCCGATCCGCACGCCGGAAGGCCGGCGCGTGCGCGAGGCCTTCGTGGCCGCGCCGGGCCATGTGATCGCCAGCGCCGACTACTCGCAGATCGAGCTGCGCCTGATGGCCCACATCAGCGAGGACCCGGGCATGCTGAACGCCTTCGGCGAAGGTCAGGACGTGCACCGCGCGACGGCGTCCGAAGTTTTCGGTACGCCGCTGGCCGAGGTGTCAGCCGAACAGCGCCGTTATGCCAAGACCATCAACTTCGGCCTGATCTACGGCATGGGCGCCTTCGGCCTGGCTTCGAGCCTGGGCATCGAGCAGAAGGCGGCCAAGGACTACATCGACCGCTACTTCACCCGTTTTGCCGGCGTGCGCGACTACATGGAGCGCACCAAGGAATTTGCCCGCGCCAACGGCTATGTGCAGACGCTGTTCGGCCGTCGCATCTACCTGCCCGAAATCAACGGCGGCAACGGCCCGCGCAAGGCCGGTGCCGAGCGCCAGGCCATCAACGCGCCGATGCAGGGCACGGCGGCCGACCTGATCAAGCTGGCCATGGCGGCGGTGCAGGCCGAGCTGGACCGCGCCGGCAAGGCCACGCGCATCGTCATGCAGGTGCATGATGAACTGGTCTTCGAGGTGCCCGAGGCCGAGCTCGACTGGGTGAAGACCGAGATCCCGCGCCTGATGGCCACGGCCGCCAGCTTCAAGGTGCCGTTGCTGGCCGAGGTGGGCGTGGGCGCGAACTGGGATGAAGCGCACTGAGCTTGAGTCGACCGGCTCGATCACCAGCGACTTCAGCAGGAACAGCTCACCGGTCGAACTCAGCGGGCGGACGCGCAGCCGGTGCTTGCCCGGCAGGCAGCAGCGGGTTGCCGATCGAGTGCGCGAACAGCGGCAGCGCCCGCGTGCGTGAGCCCGTCGGTCCGGTCTCCAGCACAGCGAAATGGACGATGCGCTCGCCCATCTCCAGCACGCCTTCGCGACCGGCCGGCGCCTGATTCGCGGCGTAGTTCAGCGTGAAGCGGTATTCGCCGGGCTCGGTGATATCGATGTTGCACAGCGGTTGAGGGGCTGGGGATCGCTCATCGGGGGCGCCTCCTCTTGGCGAATGCTGCGGCCGATTCTGCGGTCAGCGCGACGGGCGGCCAAGGGGCGATGCGAGGCGTCAGCGCTGCAGCAGCAACTGCCTTTCCGCGTTGGCGAGGATCGTCGACATCTCACCGCTCTGCTGCATCTGACCCAGCACCTGTTCCAGCCGCGCGGCCAGCACGGCATGGCGGCGGTGCAGCATGTGGAAGAGGGCGTGCGTTTCGGTGTCGGTGCTCATGGCGCAGAAGCCGGTCACGCGGGTGCGGCGCAACGCGCCTTCGAAGGCCAGCGGCGGGGCCAGCACGAAAGCGACCTTGCCGCGCTGAAGCTGGCGCGCCGCTTCGTCGTAGCTGTTGACCGGCACTTGCGCCGCGGTGGGCAGGGCCTGCTCGGCCGCATGGTGGCCTCGCAGCACGGCCACGCCGGCATAGCCGAGCTCGAGGGTGCGGATCGAGGCCGGGCAGTCGACATCGGGTCGGCCCAGGCGGTAGGCCTTGAGCGCGAACTGGTAGACCGGCACGTTGACGCGGATGAGCTGCGGCGCTTCCTGCTGCACGCCGGCCACGCGGGCCAGATCGCCGTCGAGCGTGCCGTTGTCGGCCAGCAGCAGGCGGCGGCGCATCGGCAGCTCCCGCACGCGCAGCTCCACGCCCACCCGCTTGTAGGCCTCGCGCAGCAGTGCCGTCACCACGGTCAGCTGGTCGCTCGAAGACGTGCCCACCTCCACGAACTGCGGCAGCCCCGGCTCGGCAGCCTGGGCGATGTGCGGCGAGCACGTTGCGCTCAGGGCTGCGAGCAGTACGGACAGGGTCTGTCGGCGCGAGGCCAGGGGCATGGGACAGGCTTGGAGTCAGTGCGCATGTGATGTTAGGGGAGCAGCACGGGCCAAGGCCAGCTTGTGGGCGAGGGACGGAGCGCCGCCGTGCTTTTGGGAATATTTGCCGGCGAAGGGGGTCGGTTAGCATCCCCGCCCATGAACTGGCCTTATGAATTGCAGATCGGCTGGCGCTACACCCGGGCCGGACGCGGCGGGCGGCGCAACCGATTCATCTCCTTCATCTCGGGCGTGTCCATGCTGGGCATTGCGCTGGGCGTGGCGGCGCTGATCATCGTGCTTTCGGTGATGAACGGCTTCCAGAAGGAGGTCCGCGATCGCATGCTCTCGGTGATCGCCCACGTGGAGGTGCAGAACTACGCGGGTGGCCCGCTGCCGGACTGGCACGCGCTGGCCGACAAGGCGCACCAGAACCCGGCCGTGGTGGGCGCGGCGCCCTTCGTGGCGGCGCAGGCCCTGATCGCGCGGGGTGAAGACATGCGGGGCGCCATGGTGCGCGGCATCTCGCCTTCGAACGAACCTGACGTCACGCCGCTGGCGGTCGAGCTCAAGGCCAACGGCACGCTGGACAAGCTCCAGCCCGGCACCTGGAGCATCGTGATCGGCATCGAGATGGCGCGCCAGCTCGGCGTGGCCGTGGGCGACAAGATCACCGTCGTGGCGCCCAACGGCGAGGTGACGCCGGCCGGCGTCGTGCCGCGGCTCAAGACCTTCACCGTGCAAGGTATCTTCAACGCCGGCCACTACGAATACGACTCGGCGATGGCGCTGGTCAACATCGAGGATGCCGCCAAGCTCTTCCGCAGCGGCGGCCCGACCGGCGTGCAGCTGCGGCTCAAGGACGTGCAGCAGGCCCGTGAGGTCGGCTCCGAGCTGCAGCAAAGCCTCGGCCCCGAGATGCTGGTGCGCGACTGGACCCGCACCAACGCCGTCTGGTTCGATGCCGTGCAGGTGGAGAAGAAGATGATGGGCATCATCCTCACGCTGATCGTTGCCGTGGCGGCCTTCAACCTCGTCTCCACGCTGGTGATGACGGTGACCGACAAGCAGAGCGACATCGCCATCCTGCGCACGCTGGGTGCCAGTCCGCGCTCGATCATGGGCATCTTCATGGTGCAGGGGGCGGCGGCCGGCGTGATCGGCACCTTGGCCGGCACGCTGCTCGGCCTGCTGGCCGCGTTCAAGATCGACGCCATCGTGGGCTTCATCGAATGGGCGCTGCACACCACCTTCCTGCCGGCCAGCATCTACGTGATCAGTCGCATGCCCAGCGATCCGCAGGCCGCGGACATCGTGCCCATCGTGATCGTTTCCCTGGTGCTGGCCTTTGCCGCCACCCTGTACCCGAGCTGGCGTGCCAGCCGCGTCCAACCTGCCGAGGCGCTGCGTTATGAGTGAAGTTGTTCTTGAGGCCGTTGGCCTGACGCGCCGCTTCAAGGAAGGCGGGCTGGACGTGCAGGTGCTGAACGGCGTGGACGTGAAGGTGCTGCGTGGCCAGACGCTGGCCATCGTCGGCGCCTCGGGTTCAGGCAAGTCCACGCTGCTGCATCTGCTGGGTGGGCTGGACAAGCCGAGCAGCGGTGCCGTGAAGCTGATGGGGCAGGGCCTGATGGGCATGGATGAAGCCGCTCTCGGCCGCTGGCGCAACCAGCACCTGGGCTTCGTCTACCAGTTCCACCACCTGCTGCCCGAGTTCAGTGCGCTGGACAACGTCGCCATGCCGCTGCGTGTGCGCCGCATGCCACAGGTGCAGGCGCGCGAGAAGGCAGCAGCCATGCTCGCGCGCGTGGGCCTGGCCAAGCGGGCCGAGCACCGGCCGGGCGAGCTGTCCGGCGGCGAGCGCCAGCGCGTGGCGATTGCACGTGCGCTGGTGAGCGAGCCGGCCTGCGTGCTGGCCGACGAACCCACGGGCAACCTGGATCGCGGCACGTCGCAGACGGTGTTCGAGCTGATGCTCGCCGCGGCGCACGAGCTGGGCACGGCCTTCGTGATGGTCACCCACGATGAACACCTGGCCGCGCAGTGCGGCTCGACCCTTCGACTGAGTCCGGCCTGAATGCCCTGAATCCTGTATGAGCGCTGCTTTCATCCTCCGACTGAGCTGCCCCGACCGTGCGGGCATCGTCCACGCCGTCACCGGCTTCCTGCTGGCCCAGGGTGGCAACATCCTGAGTTCGGCCCAGCACGGCGATGCGGATCACCAGCGCTTCTTCATGCGCATCGAGTTCGAATCGGCGGCAGAGCTGGACGCGCTGCGTGCCGGATTCGGCGCGCTGGCCGCCCAGTGGCAGATGGATTGGGAGCTGGTGGCGCGGGACCGCAAGATGCGCGTGCTGTTGCTGGTCTCCAAGCTCGGGCACTGCCTGAACGACTTGCTGTTCCGCGTGCAGACCGGACATCTGCCGATCGAGATCCCGGCCATCGTCTCCAACCATCGCGACTTCTATCAGCTCGCGGCCTCGCACAACATCCCCTTCCACCACTTCCCGCTGCTGGGCGCCACGCAAGAGCAGAAGGCGGCGCAGGAGGCGCGCATCATCGAGGTGATCGAGCAGGAGCGCATCGAGCTGGTCGTGCTGGCCCGCTACATGCAGATCCTGTCGCCCGAGCTGTGCCGTTACCTGAGCGGCAAGGCGATCAACATCCACCACAGCTTCCTGCCCAGCTTCAAGGGCGCGCGGCCCTATCACCAGGCGCACGAGCGCGGCGTGAAGGTGATCGGCGCCACGGCGCACTACGTGACCAGCGATCTGGACGAGGGCCCGATCATCGAGCAGGAGGTCGCGCGCATCGACCACAGCCTGACGCCGGACCAGCTCGTGGCGATCGGCCGCGACGTGGAATGCGTGACTCTGGCCCGCGCGATCCAGTGGCATGCCGAGCACCGGGTGCTTCTCAATGGCAGCCGCACCGTCGTTTTCAGATAGCCACTGCCATCTCGACGCGCCCGAATTCGACGGCGATCGGGACGAGGTCGTGGCGCGTGCGCGGGCGGCGGGCGTCGAGCAGATCGTCATTCCCGCGGTCGGCGCCTTCGATTTCGACAGCGTGCGGGAGCTGGCGCGCCAGCACCGCTTCAGCTATGCGCTGGGCATCCATCCGATGTATGTGATGAAGGCGGTCGATGGGGATTTGGCCTTGCTCGCGCAACAACTCACTGAGAATGCACACGATCCGCGACTGGTGGCGGTGGGCGAGATCGGGCTGGACTTCTTCGTGGTCGGCATCGATGCTGAACGCCAGCAGCGCTTCTACGTTGAGCAGCTCAAGCTCGCGCGCCGCTTCGACCTGCCGGTGATCCTGCATGTGAGGAAGAGCGCCGACCAACTGCTGGCGGGCCTGCGCCGCGTGGGCTTCACCGCCGGCGGCATCGCCCACGCCTTCAACGGCAGCCGGCAGCAGGCGGACGAATTCATCAAGCTAGGCTTCAAGCTGGGCTTCGGCGGCACGCTGACCTTTGATCGCTCGCTGCAGATCCGGCGCCTGGCGGCCGAGCTGCCGGCCGAAGCGCTGGTGCTGGAGACGGACGCGCCGGACATTCCGCCGCACTGGCTCTACAAGACCGCGGCCGAGCGCGCGGCCGGCGCGACGATGCGCAACGAGCCGGCCGAGCTGCCGCGCATCGCTGCCGAGTTGGCTGCGCTGCGCGGCTGGTCCATCGAGGAGACGGCGCGCGTCACGCGCACCAACACGGAAGCCGCGCTTCAGCGGCTTCAGCGAGTCCGAGGTGCGATGGGGGTCTCCGGCACCGGATAGCCGGCGGCGCCGAAGGTGGCGACGATGGTCTTGTGGGTGTCGAAGTAGACCTGCCAGTAGTGGTCGGTGTGGCAGTACGGGCGCACAGCCAGCAGCGGGCCTTCGGGTGTGAAGGAGACGATCTCCACCTCCGGCGCGGGCGTCTTGACCACGTTGGGGATGTTGGCCAGCGCCGTTTTCAGGCGGGCAATGGCGTCCTGCGGGTCCACGCTGTTGGCGATCTTGGCCACGCAGTCCACGCGGCGGTGGGGCAGGGCGGAGTAGTTCTGGATGGTGTCCGAGAAGATCTTGTTGTTGCCGACTATGTTCTGCACGTTGTCGCCGGAGACGATGGTGGTGCCGAAGAGGCCGATCTCCACCACCGTGCCGGTCACACCGCCGGCCTGCACGAAGTCGCCGACCTTGAAGGGCCGCAGCACCTGCATGAAGACGCCCGCCGCGAAGTGGGTCAGCAGGCCGCCCCAGGCCGTGCCGATGGCCAGGCCCGCGCCGGCCAGCAGGGCGGCGAAGGAGGTGGTCTGGATGCCGAAGATGCTGAGGATGGCCAGCACCAGCACCACGTTCAGGATGACGACGAGGATGGAGCGCAGGTAGTGGATCAGCGTGGCGTCGAACTTGCGGCCTGCTGCCATGGCCTTGCCGAAGATGTTGGCGGCGATGCCGATAATCCAGCGGCCCACGACCCAGGCGACCAGGGCGCCGAGGATCTTGAGGCCGAAGTCCACCCCCTGTGTGGTGATGAACTGCATGACCGCTTCGGTATTGAACGTCATCTTCTTTCCCTCCAAGCTCGTTTGAAAAAGGTTCGCCGCATCATCTCAAAGCCGCCAACTCCTGCCCAGCGCTGGCAGGGGCTCGCTCCCCAGGTGGACGCGAACGCCTGGGCGCTGGTGCTGGGCAGCTTTCCCGGACGGGCTTCGCTAGCTGCAAGCCAGTACTATGGCCACCCCCAGAACCAATTCTGGCGACTGCTGGGCGCAGTCTTGGAGATTTCATTGGTGGGGCAACCCTATGAGCGGCGCTTGTCCTTGATGCGGGTCAATGGCGTGGGGCTGTGGGACGTGATCACCAGCACCGAGCGCGAGGGCAGCCTGGACAGTGCCATCCGCAACCACGAGGCCAGCGATCTGCACCGCCTGCTCGACAGCCTGCCAGGCCTGCGGGTGATCGGCTTCAATGGCGGTACGGCGGCGCGCATCGGGCGCAAGCAGCTGGGCGAGCGGGCGTCGAGCTACCGGCTGCTGGACTTGCCTTCGTCGAGCCCGGCCTACACCCTCAATTTCGACGCCAAGCTGGCGCAATGGATGCAACTTCGTGACGAACAAGAAAACTCGAACTGAATGGGCGCCGGCCACGCTGTCGGAATTCGACGGCGTGCGCTTCCTGCACCTGGACTCGATCTGGGTGCAAGGTGCGATGCGCATCCGAAAGCCCCAGGTGCTGGAGCTGGACTACATCCAGCGCATGATGGTCTGGATGCTGTGGCGCGATGCCGCTGAGCTGACCGAAGGCCATGCCGTGCAGCTGGGCCTGGGCGCAGCGGCGATCACGCGCTTTTGCCACAAGGTGCTGCGCATGAAGACCACGGCGGTGGAGATCAACCCGACGGTGATTGCCGCCTGCCGCAGCTGGTTCCACTTGCCTGAGGACGATGCGCGGCTGACGGTCGTGAACATGGACGCCGAGCGCTGGCTGCAAGACGCCGAGCCGCAGCGGGCCAGCGTGTTGAACGTCGACCTCTACGACCACGACGCCGCCTCGCCGGTGCTGGACGACGAGGCCTTCTACGCCGCCTGCCGGAACCTGCTGGCGCCCGGCGGCCTGATGACGGTGAACCTCTTCGGACGTAACTCTTCGTTCGCACGGAGTGCCACGCGCATCGCCCGGGTTTTCGGCGGAGATCAGGTCTGGACTGTGGCGCCGACCAAGGAGGGCAACACGGTTGTGGTGGCCGGTCGTGACATCTTGGCGCCCGAACGCGAGGAACTGGAGCGCCGCGCGGCTAATATCGAGCAGCTGTACGGTGCCTATGGGTTGCCGGCGCGCAAGTGGATGCGCCTGGTGCGGCCCCTGCCCTTGTCCATCATCGAGAAGAGTCAAAGCCCGGAATGAGCGCCAAGCCCCAGATCGCCAGCCCGAATGCCAGCTCTCTGGCCAAGCACGAAGGCCGCCTCGAATGGCGCATGCTGCTGCGTTGGCTGCGCGAGGACGGACTGATCGACGAAGCCCAGAGCCAGCGCGTGGAACAGCGCTTTGCCGCGGGCGACAGCTCCATGCATCCGATCGTGCGCCTGGGCCATGCGGGCATGACGCGCGTGGGTGGCGGCAAGCCGTTGGACGTGGATGCGCTCAGCGAGTGGCTGGCCAAGCGCGCGGGGCTGGAGTTCTTGCGCATCGATCCGCTCAAGGTGGACGTGGGCCGCGTCAGCGACGTGATGTCGGTCGGCTACGCGGAAGCCAAGCGCTGCCTGCCGGTGCTGGTGGGCATCACGGATGTGGTGATTGCCACCTCGGAGCCGTTCGACACGGCCTGGGTGGCGCAGATTTCGGCTCACGTGCGCAAGCCGATCAAGCTGGTGGTGTCCAACCCGCTGGACATCACGCGCTTCACGACTGAATTCTTCACCTTGGCCCGTTCGGTGCGCCAGGCCGCCAAGCAGGGCGAGAGCAGCCAGATTGCAAGCTTTGAGCAGTTGGTGGAACTGGGCAAGAGCAACCGCCAGCTCGACGCCAACGACCAGGGCGTGGTGCAGGTGGTGGACTGGCTGTGGCAGTACGCCTTTGACCAGCGCGCCAGCGACATCCACCTGGAGCCGCGCCGCGAGATGGGCCTGATCCGCTTCCGGATCGACGGCGTGCTGCACACGGTCTACCAGCTGCCGCCGACGGTGATGAGCGCGATGACCTCGCGCATCAAGCTGCTCGGCCGCATGGACGTGGTGGAGAAGCGCCGCCCGCTGGACGGCCGCATCAAGACCCGCAATCCGGCCGGCGAAGAGGTGGAAATGCGCCTCTCCACGTTGCCCACCGCCTTCGGCGAGAAGATGGTGATGCGGATCTTCGACCCCGAATCGGCGGTGAAGGATCTGGCGGCGCTGGGCTTTGGTCTTCATGACGCCGAGCGCTGGGAGAAGCTGACGGCGCAGGCCCACGGCATCATTCTCGTGACCGGCCCGACGGGCAGCGGGAAGACGACGACGCTGTATTCCACGCTCAAGCGGCTGGCCACCGATGAAGTGAACGTCTGCACGGTGGAAGACCCGATCGAGATGATCGAGCCGGCCTTCAACCAGACGCAGGTGCAGGCCAACCTGGACTTCGGCTTTGCAGAAGGCCTGCGCGCACTGATGCGGCAGGACCCGGACATCATCATGGTCGGTGAGATCCGTGACCTGGCCACGGCCGAGATGGCCATCCAGGCGGCGCTCACTGGCCATCTGGTCTTCTCGACCCTGCACACGAACGACGCTGCTTCGGCCATCACCCGGCTGACGGACCTGGGCGTGCCCAGCTACCTGATCACGGCCACCGTGATCGGCGTGCTGGCGCAGCGCCTGGTGCGCACGCTGTGCCCGCAGTGCAAGCAGCCTGACCCGAACGTCACACGCGAGACGCTGAACGAGATGTTCAAGCCCTGGCGGATGAACGGCGGCGTCAAGACGTACAAGCCGGTGGGCTGCCTGGAATGCCGCAATACCGGCTACCGCGGTCGCGCGGGCTTGTATGAGCTGCTGTCGGTCAGCGAGGCGCTCAAGGGCCACATGCACCCGACGCCCGACATCACCTCGCTGCGGCGCCACGCCGTGCAGGAGGGCATGCGTCCGCTGCGCATGGCCGGCGCCATGAAGGTGGCAGAAGGCCAGACCACGCTGGAGGAAGTGCTGCGAAGCACGCCGCAGTGGGAGGGGTGAGGCCCCACTCGGGCACTTCGGGTTTGCCCCGGGGCGGGGCTAGTGGAACCCACATGAAGTTTTGTAAACCGCGCTCTGAAAATGGCAGCGGAGACAAACAACGGAGTGCGTCATGAAAATCAAGAGCCAGAGAGACTTCTGGTCCGGCCTCATGTTCGTCGTGGTGGGGCTGAGCTTCGCCTGGGCGTCCACCAACTACAGCTTCGGCTCCTCGGTGAAGCCGGGGCCGGGCTACTTCCCCTTCGGGCTCGGTCTGCTGCTGGCCATCCTGGGCGGTGCCGTGCTCTTCGGTGCGCTGAGCATCGAGCGCGAGGGTGGTGACCGCATCGGCAGCATCGCCTGGCGGCCGCTGGTCGTCATCGTGGCCTCGATCGCGCTGTTCGGCGTGGCGCTGCCGCGCTTGGGCATGGTGGTGACGCTGCCGCTGCTGGTGCTGCTGTCTTCGCTGGCGGGAGATGAGTTCCGGTTGCGTGATGCGCTGCTCAACGCCGTCATCCTGACCGCAGGCAGCTGGCTGATCTTCATCTGGGGGCTCAAGCTCGTGATTCCCCTGTGGCCCACCTTCTTGCAGATTGGAGGCTGAGCCATGGACCTGCTTCACAACCTTTCTATCGGCTTCGGCGCCGCGCTGACGCTGACCAACCTGCTGTACGCCTTCGGTGGCTGCGTGCTGGGCACCCTGATCGGCGTGCTGCCGGGCTTAGGGCCGGTGGCCACCATCGCCATGCTGTTGCCGTCCATCTATTCGCTGGACGCCACGCCGGCGCTGATCATGCTGGCTGGCATCTATTACGGCGCCCAGTACGGCGGTTCCACCACGGCCATCCTGATCAATGTGCCGGGCGAGTCGAGCTCGGTCGTGACGGCCATCGACGGCTACCAGATGGCCCGCAAGGGTCGCGCGGGCGCCGCGCTGGCAGCGGCAGGCCTGGGCTCCTTCTTCGCCGGCTGCGTGGGCACGATCATCATTGCGGCCTTTGCGCCACCGCTGACCGAGCTGGCCTTCAAGTTCGGCGCGGCTGAATACTTCTCGCTGATGGTGCTGGGCCTGATCGGCGCCGTGGTGCTGGCATCGGGTTCGCTGCTCAAGGCGATCGCGATGATCGTGCTGGGCCTGCTGCTTGGGCAGATCAACACGGACGTGATCTCCGGAACGCCGCGCTTCTCGTTCGACGTGCCCGAGCTGTCCGACGGTATCGGCTTTGTCGTGATCGCCATGGGCATCTTCGGCTTCGGCGAGATCATCGCCAATCTGGGTCAGCCGGCGGAGCATCGCGAGGTCTTCACCAAGGACGTGAAGGGCCTGTGGCCGACCAAGGATGACTTCAAGGACGCTTGGCCCAGTGTGTTGCGCGGCACGGCTCTGGGCAGCGTGCTGGGCGTGCTGCCAGGCGGCGGTGCGCTGCTGGCCTCGTTTGCCTCCTACACGCTGGAGAAGAAGGTGGTGCGCAACCCGCGCGTGCCCTTCGGCAAGGGCGCCATCCAGGGGGTGGCGGGCCCGGAGAGCGCCAACAACGCCGGCGCGCAGACCAGCTTCATCCCCATGCTGACCCTGGGCATCCCACCCAACGCCGTGATGGCGCTGATGGTGGGGGCCATGACCATCAAGGGCATCCAGCCCGGTCCGCAGGTGATGACGGGCAACCCGGAGCTGTTCTGGGGCCTGATCGCCTCGATGTGGGTGGGCAATCTGATGCTGGTGGTGCTCAACCTGCCGCTGATCGGTATCTGGATCAAGCTGCTGACCGTGCCTTATCGCTTCCTGTTCCCGGCCATCGTGGTGTTCTGCTGCATCGGCACCTACACGCTGAACAACAACAACTTCGACGTGTACATGACGGCGCTCTTCGCCCTGATCGGCTACGTGTTCTACAAGCTGTCTTGCGAGCCCGCGCCGCTGCTGCTGGGCTTCATCCTGGGGCCGATGATGGAAGAGAACCTGCGTCGGGCGCTGCTGCTCTCCCGGGGAGACTGGGCCACCTTCGTGAACCGGCCTCTGTCGGCAGGCCTGCTCATCGCGGCGGCGCTGCTGATCGTGGTCGTCATGCTCCCAAGCATCCGCAGCAAGCGGGAAGAGGCGTTCCAGGAGGAATGATGTGACGGATGGTTGCTCCTCTATATAGGGAAGGAACATCTGTAGAAAGGAGGGCGCCGAGGCGCCCTCCGTCCTTTCCGGCGAACTTCTCCGGCGGCCAAAAATCTTGTGCTACAGTTGTGGGCTTCGCTGATCACAGCGCTGTTCGCCGACTTACTACGGTGAAGCGCCGAAGGGATGCGGAGACACCCGAAAGGGGACCCTGATGGGTTGGCTTCTTAGGAAGCCGGTGCGGCAGGCGCTGCGATGCTGAACGAGAGTTCAGCGGGGTTCGAAAGAATTCAAAAAGCGCTTGACAAGTTCTTCTGAACTGCGTCACAATCCCATCTCTTTGCTGCTGACGAGTCCTTTGCGCTGAGGTGCTGGATTCAAAAGGCGGTGAAGAAAAAGGAAGCGCGAAGCTTTCGAATTGATTTGAAGTGCTGAATGCGGCGATTCAAATTAAATTCAGAAGCTGCTTGACAAGTTTGAATCAAACAAGTCATAATCTCACTTCTTTGCTGCTGACGAATCGATTGATTATTGATTGGTTTGAATGCAGCAAGTAATTCAAAGTGTTTCGCAAGAGCAGTTTGAATGGTTTGAAAAGCGAGAGGCTTTTTGAATTTGTTTGTTGAGTTTGAATCGAATATGAATCAAGCGCAGCGAATCAAATAAATTCAAAAAGATCTTGACAAGTTCGAATAGAACAAGTCATAATCTCGCTTCTGCGCTGGTTGCAAAACGCTGAATAAGCGGTGCGGATCAAGCAGAAACAGCAGCGTGAGTTGCTGATGCTCTTTAAAAATTAACAGCCGATAAGCGTGGGTGTTTGAAGGCGAGCACTGATATCAGGTGACTGATATCAAGTCTCTCGGACTTTAAACACTCACGGAAATTAGACTTTTACTATGCAAATAGTTCAAGTCGATTCCGTTGAGTAAATCAAGATCGAACTATAGAGTTTGATCCTGGCTCAGATTGAACGCTGGCGGCATGCCTTACACATGCAAGTCGAACGGTAACAGGTTAAGCTGACGAGTGGCGAACGGGTGAGTAATATATCGGAACGTGCCCAGTTGTGGGGGATAACTGCTCGAAAGAGCAGCTAATACCGCATACGACCTGAGGGTGAAAGCGGGGGATCGCAAGACCTCGCGCAGTTGGAGCGGCCGATATCAGATTAGGTAGTTGGTGGGGTAAAGGCCCACCAAGCCAACGATCTGTAGCTGGTCTGAGAGGACGACCAGCCACACTGGGACTGAGACACGGCCCAGACTCCTACGGGAGGCAGCAGTGGGGAATTTTGGACAATGGACGCAAGTCTGATCCAGCCATGCCGCGTGCGGGAAGAAGGCCTTCGGGTTGTAAACCGCTTTTGTCAGGGAAGAAAAGGGCGACTCTAATACAGTTGCCTCATGACGGTACCTGAAGAATAAGCACCGGCTAACTACGTGCCAGCAGCCGCGGTAATACGTAGGGTGCAAGCGTTAATCGGAATTACTGGGCGTAAAGCGTGCGCAGGCGGTTATGCAAGACAGAGGTGAAATCCCCGGGCTCAACCTGGGAACTGCCTTTGTGACTGCATGACTAGAGTACGGTAGAGGGGGATGGAATTCCGCGTGTAGCAGTGAAATGCGTAGATATGCGGAGGAACACCGATGGCGAAGGCAATCCCCTGGACCTGTACTGACGCTCATGCACGAAAGCGTGGGGAGCAAACAGGATTAGATACCCTGGTAGTCCACGCCCTAAACGATGTCAACTGGTTGTTGGGAGGGTTTCTTCTCAGTAACGTAGCTAACGCGTGAAGTTGACCGCCTGGGGAGTACGGCCGCAAGGTTGAAACTCAAAGGAATTGACGGGGACCCGCACAAGCGGTGGATGATGTGGTTTAATTCGATGCAACGCGAAAAACCTTACCTACCCTTGACATGTCTGGAATCCTGAAGAGATTTGGGAGTGCTCGAAAGAGAACCAGAACACAGGTGCTGCATGGCCGTCGTCAGCTCGTGTCGTGAGATGTTGGGTTAAGTCCCGCAACGAGCGCAACCCTTGTCATTAGTTGCTACGAAAGGGCACTCTAATGAGACTGCCGGTGACAAACCGGAGGAAGGTGGGGATGACGTCAGGTCATCATGGCCCTTATGGGTAGGGCTACACACGTCATACAATGGCCGGGACAGAGGGCTGCCAACCCGCGAGGGGGAGCTAATCCCAGAAACCCGGTCGTAGTCCGGATCGCAGTCTGCAACTCGACTGCGTGAAGTCGGAATCGCTAGTAATCGCGGATCAGCTTGCCGCGGTGAATACGTTCCCGGGTCTTGTACACACCGCCCGTCACACCATGGGAGCGGGTTCTGCCAGAAGTAGTTAGCCTAACCGCAAGGAGGGCGATTACCACGGCAGGGTTCGTGACTGGGGTGAAGTCGTAACAAGGTAGCCGTATCGGAAGGTGCGGCTGGATCACCTCCTTTCTAGAGTAGATCGAGCAGCTTCTGCCTTCGGGTAGACAGCCAGCGAGATCGAACATAGAGCTCAATTTCAAGCACCCACACTTATCGGCTGTTGACACACAACAGTAAGTGATTAACGTGAGCCTGGCGCAGATGGCCTCGATGGCTGAACCTCGAAGGCTGAAGGACAGGCCGCGCAAGAAACGCGTGGGTCTGTAGCTCAGTCGGTTAGAGCACCGTCTTGATAAGGCGGGGGTCGCTGGTTCGAATCCAGCCAGACCCACCACGAGATCGGTCAAACGATCGGGGGATTAGCTCAGCTGGGAGAGCACCTGCTTTGCAAGCAGGGGGTCGTCGGTTCGATCCCGTCATCCTCCACCAATCACTTCCAAACGTTGGCAGTTCAAAGTGCTGTCTTGTTGAAAAGACAAGAGTATTTTGAACTGCCAGCATGATCGAAAGATCGGCTGTTGTTCTTTAACAATTTGTAGAGTCGAATCAGCGCTGCTAGCGGAAAGCTGGTATTTCGTAGAGGGTTCGCCCTTGAAGAAATACGGCACCGTGCCGCTAGTAGCTTTTGATTGCGTCAAACATAGACTTCAACTAGCAAGAAATTGACTAGGTATGAAGAACGGCGTAACGCGTGAATACTCAATAAACGGTCTGATTGGTTTTCATTTTCGAATGGAACTGATTGGCTCGTGTCCTTGATCGACAGTGCAGTCAGCGCTGTCAAAGTTATAGGGTCAAGTGACTAAGTGCATGTGGTGGATGCCTTGGCGATTACAGGCGACGAAGGACGTGATAGCCTGCGATAAGCTTCGGGGAGCTGGCAAATTAGCTTTGATCCGGAGATTTCCGAATGGGGAAACCCACCTAGCGATAGGTATCGCATGCTGAATACATAGGCATGCGAGGCGAACCGGGTGAACTGAAACATCTCAGTAGCTCGAGGAAAAGACATCAACCGAGATTCCGAAAGTAGTGGCGAGCGAAATCGGAGTAGCCCTTGCGTTTTAGCAGTTGGTATATCAGAACGGAATGGAAAGTCCGGCCATAGCGGGTGATAGCCCCGTATGAAAAATGCTGATTGTGGAACTAGGCGCAAATAGAGTAGGGCGGGGCACGAGAAACCCTGTCTGAACATGGGAGGACCATCTTCCAAGGCTAAATACTCGTAATCGACCGATAGTGAACAAGTACCGTGAGGGAAAGGCGAAAAGAACCCCGGGAGGGGAGTGAAATAGATCCTGAAACCGCATGCATACAAAAAGTCGGAGCCCGCAAGGGTGACGGCGTACCTTTTGTATAATGGGTCAGCGACTTACATTCAGTGGCGAGGTTAACCGAATAGGGTAGCCGTAGAGAAATCGAGTCCGAATAGGGCGAATCAGTCGCTGGGTGTAGACCCGAAACCAAGTGATCTATCCATGGCCAGGATGAAGGTACCGTAACAGGTGCTGGAGGTCCGAACCGACTAGTGTTGCAAAACTAGCGGATGAGCTGTGGATAGGGGTGAAAGGCTAAACAAACTTGGAAATAGCTGGTTCTCTCCGAAAACTATTTAGGTAGTGCCTCAAGTATTACCTGCGGGGGTAGAGCACTGTTATGGCTAGGGGGTCATGGCGACTTACCAAACCATTGCAAACTCCGAATACCGCAGAGTACAGCTTGGGAGACAGAGCACCGGGTGCTAACGTCCGGACTCAAGAGGGAAACAACCCAGACCGCCAGCTAAGGTCCCTAAAATTGGCTAAGTGGGAAACGAAGTGGGAAGGCTAAAACAGTCAGGATGTTGGCTTAGAAGCAGCCATCATTTAAAGAAAGCGTAATAGCTCACTGATCGAGTCGTCCTGCGCGGAAGATGTAACGGGGCTAAGCCAGTTACCGAAGCTGCGGATGTGCAATTTATTGCACGTGGTAGGAGAGCGTTCTGTAAGCCTGTGAAGGTGGGTTGTGAAGCCTGCTGGAGGTATCAGAAGTGCGAATGCTGACATGAGTAGCGTTAAAGGGGGTGAAAAGCCCCCTCGCCGAAAGCGCAAGGTTTCCTACGCAACGTTCATCGGCGTAGGGTGAGTCGGCCCCTAAGGCGAGGCAGAGATGCGTAGCTGATGGGAAACAGGTCAATATTCCTGTACCGATTGTAAGTGCGATGTGGGGACGGAGAAGGTTAGCTCAGCCAACTGTTGGATATGTTGGTTCAAGCATGTAGGCGTGCCCTCTAGGCAAATCCGGAGGGCTTAGCTGAGGTGTGATAACGAGTCTGCTTGCAGACGAAGTGAGTGATACCCTGCTTCCAGGAAAAGCCACTAAGCTTCAGCTTACAACGACCGTACCGCAAACCGACACTGGTGCGCGAGATGAGTATTCTAAGGCGCTTGAGAGAACTCAGGAGAAGGAACTCGGCAAATTGACACCGTAACTTCGGAAGAAGGTGTGCCTTTAGTAGGTGTAGGGATTTACTCCCGAAGCCCAATGAGGCCGCAGAGAATCGGTGGCTGCAACTGTTTATTAAAAACACAGCACTCTGCAAAGACGAAAGTCGACGTATAGGGTGTGACTCCTGCCCGGTGCTGGAAGATTAAATGATGGGGTGCAAGCTCTTGACTGAAGTCCCAGTAAACGGCGGCCGTAACTATAACGGTCCTAAGGTAGCGAAATTCCTTGTCGGGTAAGTTCCGACCTGCACGAATGGAGTAATGATGGCCACACTGTCTCCTCCTGAGACTCAGCGAAGTTGAAATGTTTGTGATGATGCAATCTCCCCGCGGAAAGACGGAAAGACCCCATGAACCTTTACTGTAGCTTTACATTGGACTTTGAACAGATCTGTGTAGGATAGGTGGGAGGCTTTGAAGTATGGTCGCTAGATCGTATGGAGCCAACGTTGAAATACCACCCTGGTGTGTTTGAGGTTCTAACCTTGGCCCGTTATCCGGGTCGGGGACAGTGTATGGTGGGCAGTTTGACTGGGGCGGTCTCCTCCCAAAGTGTAACGGAGGAGTTCGAAGGTACGCTAGATACGGTCGGAAATCGTGTCGATAGTGCATTGGCATAAGCGTGCTTGACTGCGAGACTGACAAGTCGAGCAGGTACGAAAGTAGGACAAAGTGATCCGGTGGTTCTGTATGGAAGGGCCATCGCTCAACGGATAAAAGGTACTCTGGGGATAACAGGCTGATACCGCCCAAGAGTTCATATCGACGGCGGTGTTTGGCACCTCGATGTCGGCTCATCTCATCCTGGGGCTGTAGCCGGTCCCAAGGGTATGGCTGTTCGCCATTTAAAGAGGTACGTGAGCTGGGTTTAAAACGTCGTGAGACAGTTTGGTCCCTATCTTCCGTGGGCGCTGCAAGATTGAGAGAGCCTGCTCCTAGTACGAGAGGACCGGAGTGGACGCACCTCTGGTGTATCGGTTGTCACGCCAGTGGCATTGCCGAGTAGCTAAGTGCGGAAGAGATAACCGCTGAAAGCATCTAAGCGGGAAACTCGTCTCAAGATGAGTCTTGCCGGGGCCTTGAGCCCCCTGAAGAGTCGTTCGAGACCAGGACGTTGATAGGCTGGGTGTGGAAGCGCAGTAATGCGTTAAGCTAACCAGTACTAATTGCTCGTGAGGCTTGACCCTATAACTTTGATTGTGCAAAGCTCCGTGCTTGTCCATCAAAGCGAGTATTCAAGTTATGTCGTTCTTCAACGAAGTCGTTGTCAACGCAATCAAAATAAGCTGATTCAAGCAGATTCAATTCTGCAGACTCTACGAATTGGGTTTGTTGAGCACTGAAACTCAACAGACCAACAAGTCAAGCCTGATGACCATAGCGAGTTGGCACCACCCCTTCCCATCCCGAACAGGACCGTGAAACGACTCAGCGCCGATGATAGTGCGGATTCCCGTGTGAAAGTAGGACATCGTCAGGCTATTTACCCCCTCAAAACCCCCGCCTCGCAAGAGTCGGGGG